>CAWAIL010000025.1:0-25461 GCA_963782085.1 uncultured Acidobacteriaceae bacterium | reverse complement strand
GTGGGTCACCAGCGCACATCTCTTCGATGGTTGTCCACTTATTGTCGGGCTCGGCGTCATCGACCATGATGATCTCAAAATTCGGTGAACTTTGTTCAAGTGTTCCTGAGACGTGAGTAAAGCTGGCAAATCAATCAATTCCCGGCAGCCATAAACCGGGGTCACCACCCAGATAACCGGATGTCGATGCGTTTCCATCTAAGGCGCGGTTTGCTTCTTGGACGAGACCAGCCGCTCCAAATCGCCAACGGTCTTTACCTGGCGCAAGTCCGAGGTCGCGACGACTACCCCGAAATTATCGCGAACGGACACCAGCAGGGAAAGGGCAGCAAGAGAATCCCATCCCTCAATTGTTTGTAATTCCTGGTGGACGAACCTCCTCTCGACCTCCAGAATGTCGGCCAGAGCTTGATGGAGTTTGTCCATTGCGATTATAATAGCTCGCGCCATTCGGGTTCATGTGCCTGCTCAATTCCCGCCTTTCGCCGAATCTTTCGACGCGCTGCAGTTGGATCTGCCAGTTACAGATTATGGGCCATTCGGCTGCGCTGAATGCATAAGCACTCTGATTTTTGGCGAAATCGTGTTGTGTAGGAATGACATTGCCGAGGTTGCGCATGTTCTTGCAAAAAACAGAAGGAGCGTAGGGTCCCGCCGTTTGATTTTGCATCCCGCGCCAACCCTGGCAGCAGCGCAGAACCGGGTCTTTGGTTCCGCCAGGCAAAGGGCAGGAGCCGATCTCGATCCGGCGCACGGCAACGCGGCCTGCCTTGCGGTTGAGGATCGCTCGTTCTGGTTCAGGCACCGCAATCGCGTGATTGTGGAGATTGTAGGTCGCTTCCATCGCCGCGGGATGTTCTGGATGTTGGTGGCGGCAATGGTTATGTTGCAAAGGCCCTCATCGCGGCGGGCATTGACTGCGTTTTGGTCCAGCCTGGCATCAATGGCGCTATGGCTGCCCGGGCGCGCGCGGTTGATCCCGTAATCTGTGCGTGGTTGGAGGACGTGAACTTGCCTGCGGGGTGCGTGGCTTCTGTTGGGCTTTTCGACGTGTTGGAACATATCGAAGATGAGGCTGCTGCACGAGCTCATCCATTCGATTCGCGAACCATCCGGGCGCCTTTTTCTTACAGTGCCGGCCTACCAATTTCTCCATTCTGAAGAAGACGACACAGCGGGGCATTTTCGCCGCTATTCAGTCCCGCGCCTGCATCGTGTTCTGGCGAGAGCAATTTTCGGATCGAGTTCTCGTCTTACATCTTTGCTCCACTTCCGCCATTAATCTTCCTTACCAGGACAATTCCTACACGGCTCGGCATGCGCCGAGCGGAGACACCTGAGGTCGCCTGCTCCGACACACTCCGGCGGGTGCTGCCGCCTGGGCGACGGATCGCATGCTCGACCTGGATGCGGCGCTGCACGCCGGAAAGCGCATCCCGTTTGGAGGAAGCTGCTTTTGCGTTGCAGTCAAGGAATAGTTGAACTCGGGCGCCTTGCGCTTGGGCTTCGGCTGGCCAGCGAGGGCAGGAGACATAGGGACATGACCCAGAACTTCGCAGCGTTCTGGCGATTCCGGCTGCCTACAGGATGTGGGGAAAAATAATCGGCGGGTCCGCCTCCGCCAGAGTTTTGGTCAAATGAGTAGTATTCAGCCGAGAGCCGGTGCCCGAATTCTTGAAATTGGCTGTGGGCCAGGGTCCATTTTGGACTACCTGCCGATGTGCGATTATTTGGGTTTCGATTAAGCCCCGAGTATATCGAGCAGGCCAAGAAGCGTTATCCAAAAGCACGATTCGTCTGCGAACGAGTGAGTCAATTCTCGATCGCCGAAGAGCAGAGTTTCGACCTGGTGCTGGCGCTCGGGATTGTGCACCACCTGGACGACGCAGAGGCCCGACAACTGTTTCAGCTGGCATACCATGCGCTAAAGCTGGCGGCAAGCTGGTTACTTTGGACGGTGTTTGGACGGACGACCAGTTTGCCGGGGCGCGGTGGCTGTTGGCGATACACCGGGCAGAATACGTAAGGAGCGAACGGGAGTACGTGAAAATCGCTTCTCAGGTGTTCACCAATATCAAACCGAGCGTCCGCCACGATCTTTTGCGTATTCCGTATAGCCACCTTATTCTGGAATGCGTCCGATGAACACGCAAGTTATATTGACCGGCGAGAAACTGTTTCGGCAGTCGCCCTGCTCGCCAGCGCCTGGCCGGCATTGCTGCTGGCCACCGTATGCCTGCTTCCATTTCTGAACAAGCCTTTTCTCTTAATGATGACCCGTGGTTTCTGACCATGGCGCGGCAGATCGCGAAGATCCGAGCACCCGCTCGACTTTACCATCTGCTATGACCAAGGTACGGTTGCCTGAATGTTCGACAGTGGAACTCTGGAAGCGCGCTGGGGGGAAGAGGGCAAGGCTACGTGCTGGCGCGACGATGCTGGGCGGCGGGCGCGAGTGGATGGCGCACTTTACCGAGTTGTTGCTGGCGTGGGTTGCAGTGATAGCGATGGCTTCGCTGGTGCTACGACTCGGTGGAACTCGGCAATACGCGAGGTGGGCGCGTTGCTGCTGGTTGCTGTGGCCCTTTTTATGCCCATGGCCAGCACCGCAATGCCCGACATGCTCGGGGCCGCGCTCGTCCTTGCGGGGCATGGAAAGGCTGGTTGCATGGAAGGCCGAGCATAAGTGGGGTCAGGGTACAGTCGCCGCTATCGCACTCGGCATTGCTGGCTTTGCGCGTCTACACCTTGTGCTTTTTCTGCCTCGCGGCACTGTATCTGTTTGACAATGCCAAGCCCAAAGAGTTCTTCGCGCAGTTCCGGAGGAGGTTCTGGTTGTGGGCGCCGGTTTTTGCGGGCGCCGGATTGCTGCTGGCGATTGAATCGGTCTGCGACCAGGGCGCATCCTATCTTGTAACCACCCTTGAATCCCTCCCAGAACGGTATCCTGAAATCGGCCGCAATCTGCGCACTTACATGGTCTTCTCGCATTTCCATTCCCATTGGGCGCATGCTGGCTGGCGAACCGCTTGCGCGCCCGGCGCGGCGGGTCCTGGTTATCCTGGGGATTGCAGCCGGCCTTGTCTTGCTGCTGCATCCGGATCATCAGTTTTTTACATTTCTGTCGCTCAGTGCGCTTGGCATGGTTCTTGACCTGCTCTTTGTTGCGCTGGACAGGGCAGACCACACCGATCTCTTCCTCTTGCTCTGGATGCTGATTCCTCTTCCAATTGTCTATTACGTTCTGTTTTCGTCGAAGTACACCTTGCCCTGTATGCCCGCCGTCATTCTTTTATGTTTTCGATTGATGGATGGATTTTCTGTTCGATTTAACCGCGTGGCAGCCACTGCGGTCATCATCGGAGCACAGTGTACTGGTACTGATTCTTGCTCGGACAACGAGTTTGCCAGGTTCGGCCGGGACGCGATGTACGCTTTGATCCAGCCCCATGTCATGGCCGGCGAACGGGTGTGGTATGGCCCCGAGGTTTGTTCCTATTGGTATGCGCCGCTGGCTGGCGCAACGCAGGCCCTACCCGATGGCCCTGAGCCAAAGCCCGGAGATTATCTGGTGCTCGATCGGCTGGAGGGAGGGTATCCAACTTGGGTACATATTTCGCATCGAACGCTGGTGGAGACGATCACGCACAAGTATCGGTTCGGAAGAACCATGGGTGCCGGAATTGGCCTTATAACAATGGGTCCGGTTTCTGGATGTGGGGATTTGGCGTAGATTCCAACGACCGATTCGAGCTGTGGAGGATCGATTGACACTCGATTGGTGAAGTCTGATTTTCGGCTGCAGTGCCGGTATCAAAGTGGATCATCTCATTGGAACGAAGAGCGCGAACCAGGAAAAGAAGAGCAGCGATTGCGACGATGGCGATCATTCTTCGATCCTGTTGTAGTCGCCGCGGCTGAGGTATTTTTCAAGCCACAGATAAAGGCAGATGAAGAGGTAGCGGCTGCCCATCTCCTGAATTTTCAGTTTGGCGACGCCGGTCCGGCGATTGCGCCAGGTGATTGGGATGGCTGTCCAGCTGTAGCCGCGGATCATGGTCTTGAGGGGCAGCTCGACGGTGAGATTGAATGTGCGGCAAGCAGCGGCTCGCAGCCTTCGATGACGGTGCGGCGGTAGGCTTTGAAGGCGTTTGTCGTGTCGTTGAGGCCGGTTCGGAAGAGAAGGCGGATGAAGAGGTTGGCGATGCGGTTGAGGCGCAGCTTGAACCACGGGTAGTCGATGACGCCGCCGCCTTTCATGAAGCGTGAGCCGAAGACGGCGTCCCAACCCTCATTGAGCTTGTTCCAGTAGCGGACCACGTCGCGGCAATCGTCTGATTCGTCGGCCATCATCACAACGGCGGCGTCGCCTCGCATCTGGCGGAGTCCCTCGGTGATCGCACGGCCAAATCCATGGAGAGGGCCGTTGGTGACCAGGCGGACTTCAGGGATCTGCGCCGGACATTTCGCTCACAATTTCAGCGGTGCGGTCGGTACTTCCGGTCATCGACCACGATAATCTCGTGCGGGACCTTGTGCAGGCTGAGTTCCAGGTGAAGGTGCTGAACCGTCGACGCGATGCAGCCGGCTTCATCGCGCGCGGGAAGCACAACCGACAAAAGATTCAGGTCTTCTTTCTCTGCCATTGTCGTCATGCCCCACACCGCTGAAGCCAATCGGGATTGGCCTCAGCATGTTTTGCGATTTCCTCGAGAATTTGCGGCAGACTGATCTTTGGTTTCCATCCGGTGGCTGCGATCGCCTTGCTCGAGTCAAGAATCAGCCATGGCACATCGTATGGGCGATCCGAGCCGTCGGCTACCGGCAGATGCTCGCCGAATCGCTGGTTGCACCAGGCGGTTAACTGAGCCAGCGAGCTGGAATTCGCCTGACCGCCGGAGACATTGAAGAGGGATCCGCCGGCGGTGCTATTGATTTGGAAGTCGATCATGGCGGCCAGATCGCGGGGATGCAGCGCGTCTCGAACCTGGAACCCGTTGCCGCCAAAGCCGAGGTATTTTAGAGGGCGCTTCGCGCGGTGGGCGTGGATCCAATACGAGAAGATTCCTTGTTCCGCGGTGCCGAACTGCCCTGCTCCCGCAAGAACGCCGCAGCGGTTCAGCCACAGCGGGACTTGAAATCCCGCGGCATATTCGAGGGCGAGGCGTTCGCTGGCGAGTTTGGTGGCGCCGTAAAGTGAAATCGGCGCATCGGTGCTGAAGTCTTCGGTCACGCCTGCCGGACCAACGGCCGCGGGCCACTGATTATCGCGGTCGAGTAGGAATGCCGACGACTCTGCGCACAGCGGCAACTTCACCAACGCAGGTATTGAATACACACGGCTGGTGCTGATGAGAATCAATCCCGCACCAACTCTGCGACAGTACTCCAGCAGGTTGATGGTGCCGAGCAGGTTGTGTTCCAGCAACTGGCGCGAGCTTGTTTTCCCATCGCGGCCGGCGAGGACGCTGGGCTGCGCGGCCGCATCAATCAGCCAATCGGCGGCCGGCAGCGACTCCATATCGCTCGGAACGCGGATATCGCCGTGGATGACATTGACGCCGAGCCGCTTCAGTTCCAGGCGATTGGTCTCGCTGCCAAAACGCGCCAGGCTGTCAACTCCGGCGATTCCGATTCCTTCGCGCGACTCGAGCAGGTAGCGCGCGATGTGACTGCCGGCAAATCCGCAAACACCTGAGATCAGAACTTTCATCTTGACTCCCAATCGGGATGCGCGAAGCCTTCATCGGCTGTGAAACGGTCGCCGCAGAGCTCCGGCGGCCAACGTGTGAGCGATGTATCGCGCAGGCGGCGTTCCCGGCCAGTTCTTCCGCTCAACTTCAGTGGTACGCCGCCAGCAGCGCTCATGAGGTGTTCAGCGTCCCTGGGCAATATGCGAGTAATACTGCTGCGTGACTTTTCTGCCCGATGCATCGAAGCGCGCCGAGTGCATGATGTGCATTTTGTTTGCGACAAAGCTCGCCGTCGTCGCCAGCACGCCCAATCCATACTTCACGCTGCGCTTGAAATTGATTGACGAAGCTTCCTCAAAGTACTTCGTCGGGCAGGAAATTTCGCCGATCCGGAAGCCGAACATCACCGCCTGCGCAATCATCTGGTTGTCGAAGACAAAATCGTCGGAGTTCTCGAGCAGCGGCAGCGTCTCGAGCAACTCGCGCGAGAAGGCGCGGAATCCGGTGTGGTATTCCGACAGCTTCACGCCCAGAAACAGATTCTGAAATGCCGTCAGCAGCCGGTTGGACGACATATTTGTAGAAGCGGCATGCCGCCTTTCAGCGCGCCCGCGCCCAGAATGCGCGATCCCAGCACCATGTCGTAGACGCCGCTGGCAATCATTCCCGCCATGGCCGGAACCAGCAACGGCGTGTACTGGTAGTCGGGATGCACCATCACCACGATGTCCGCGCCCGCCGCCAGCGCCTCGCGATAGCAGGTCTGCTGGTTGCGCCCATAGCCGTAATTGGCGTCGTGGACGAACGTCTGCACGCCCAGCTTGCGCGAAAGCTCCGCAGTCTGGTCCTTGCTGGAGTCGTCGACCAGAATCTTGATGTCCACCACGTCAGACAGCTCGCGCACGGTCTTCTCCAGCGTCTTCTCGGCGTTGTACGCCGGCATCACCACCGCGATTCGCTTTCCGTTGATCATTGCCCTAACTCCTCGATTCCCGAGTTTCTCAGAGTGCGGTTCCCTATCAACCGCCTAATCGCGCAGAGGCATTGTCCCCTGGAACCGGATACGGAGACACGCGCACAGGAATCTGCGTCCGGCTCGACCAGCCACACCTTCCGGTCTGGATAGTATCGGATCAATTCCAGATTTTCGGCGGCGTCATCTCTCTTGCCCATATCGACTTTGGAATCATCGATGTCAGCGGCGTTGTAAACCCACTCATCGAGCGGATCATGCCCTGGCAAGTAGCGCACGATCGCCAGCTGCTCCCCGGGAAGTTGCTCGAGTCTGTTTCTCAACATGCTGCGCGCTGCGACACCACAGTGCTGCGGACCAAACCACACAAAGTTCCAGTTGCTCGGCGGCCATTCGTTGGGTGCAAAATGCAGCGGCTCTGCAAGCACCCGCAGCCCCGCCATGCAGCACGCACAGAACGACCGTGAGCCGCACCAGCGCCAGGCCCATCGGCCTGCCCTCGGGCTTCCATATGCCGCAGATGGCGCATCATCTGCAACCCGATCGCATAGAAGGCCGCGGTAAAGGGAGCCAGGTAGTGCGGCAGCATGAAGATCTCAATCACCATTCCAGCCGCCAGAACCAGCACGCAGACCACCAGAAACCGGATGCGCCGGTCGAGAAAACGTGCCGCAGCATGAGGAGCGGAGGCAGCAGCGCGAAACCCGGCAAAAACAGAAATGCAAATCCGACCTTGACCAGGGTGTACGGCAGAAATCCCTTCAGGGAATGGATTTGCTTGTAGAAGCCCATCTCTCCCTTGTGATAGAAACTGCGCATCACGGCGTGCCGGTAGACGGGCTCGGGCCGCGGATGCTGCCACACATAATAGGGAGCAATGGCGTAGGTCGCGCGGTCGACGGCGTAAGGAGGAGTGAGCGGGCTGCCGAAGGCGCGGTAGTCGTAATAGCCCAACCAGGCGCAAGTGGCAAGAATCAACGCCAGCGGCGCTGCGATCAATCCGGCGGCCATCGCACCGGTGCCGGCCGGTCTCTTGCCCTTCACAAGCCAGCGGACCAAGCACAAATCCAACCGGCAGGCACAGCAGCATGCCCTCGTATGGCCGCGTCACCGACCAGGATCGCAATCCCATGTCCCAATCAGCAGCGCGTAGCGCATCTGCGCAGTCTTCATCAGTCGCGGCAGCGCGCCCAGAACCAGCGCCCCGCCCAGCGGCGCCAGCGAGCCTGCGGCATGGTAGGTGTTGGTCCAGTAACTGAAGACGCCCAGTCGCAATACTGCGATCATTCCGCCCAGCAGCGCCCAGCCCGGCGGCAGCCATGCCTGCAGCATCCAGCAGAGTGCCGCGCACATCAGCGCGCTCGCGATCAGCACACCGATCCAGGGACTGCCGAAGAGAACAGTGCCCGCCGCCAGCAGCAGTCCCTGCCCGGGAAAGTACATCGACAGATAGGTCGGCTGCATGGTGATGTGGATGCTTTCGAAGTGCGTCCACATCGCGGGCGTCGGATTGGCCAGTCGTCCGTGAGCAAACGTGTCGCCGGCGAGCAGAAAGCTGAAATCGTCGGGAACGAACGGAAGCGGAATCGGGAATAGGGGAAGAAGAGCCAGGCGGAGGACGATCACGCTTAGCCCGATAACGGCCACGGAGAGCGACTTTCTCTGTGCCAACCGCCCCAGCGATCGCTCGGCCCGCCGGAAAAGTCCTCCACCAGCCCCCGGAAAGGCGAATGCGAAAGCCACTGCGAGCGTAGTCGCGCTGAATTCAAGAATCAGCAGTGTCGGGCTGGTGGCAGCGGAGGACGACAACACCATAGCAAAGCGGCTTAGCGCCGGGACGAACGCCGCCTTCGAGTTGATGCGGAGCTCACGCTGATTCTACGGCAACGTAGACGCTTGATTTACTTGGGATTCCCGCCTCCGTACCCCTCTCGTCACTCTGTGTCGCAGCCGAAAGTAGAAGAGGGAGCCGGACCAGCGGAATTGAATCCATGCCGACCCGACTCCCCATATGGCAAAGTCAAAATTGTTGGCCCGAAGCGGACGATACCTCGCCTGCTCCTCGGCTCATGCGGCGCCGGAACGCGTCCGCATCCAGATAAGGCTATGAAAGCGAAGCGCTAATGTTACTGAAAACCTTGGTGACCGCCGTGGCAACATGGTTGACGCCGGAGATGGCCGCCAGAGCGATCAGGGCGACCAGCAGGGCGTACTCGACGAGATCCTGGCCCTCTTCGCTTTCTTTCAAGCCTTGCAAGAATATGTATAGCCTCAACATCCTATCTCTTCTCCTCTAATCCCAGAACTTCCGGCCCTCGGCCGCAGCGCAAAATGCCTTGAATCATTCGTTCAAACTTCAACTTGCCTTTCACAAGGGCGGAAGCGGACAAGCAGGAGTAAGGAAAGCTCCCACTTGAATTGGGAGCGCCGTTGGCCCGTCACCCTATCGCGCGCCTGACTCTGGAGTCAAATGTCCAAGGGTAGGTTTTCGATGACTTTCATCCCGCCGCTTAAATCCTCGCTACGAGAGTGAAGAGCTGATGTTCGAAAAAACAGTCTTCAAGGACGAAGCGATTCCGTTGATACTGGTAATCAACGCAAGCGAAATGATCGTCAAAAGCAACGCATATTCGACCAGGTCCTGGCCGTTATCGCTTACACCGAATAACTGGAGCCTTACATACAGCTTTAAGAACGCGTTGTTCATCCCGGTTGTCCCCCTCAATTTTTCTACCGGCAAACGCCGGCACACGGCCAGCCAGAATCTCCATCGATACGTATGTATCCAAGATAAACAAACAGTCGAGAATTCCAAACAGAAAACTCAACTTCCTGCGCATCCATGGTTATTCACTGCCGGCTGTTGGGGGAGTGACTAAAGTTTTGCAGAACCGCGCCGCCCATGTCTTGCACGGATTGAGCGATCCCACAGCCGTGGAGTTGGCCAAACTCCTGAGAAATTCTCTTGCGAGCGAATTGCTGTTTTTACTGAGTGCGGCGCCCACAGATTGCAATTCCGTTGATTGAAGTGATCTGGCCCGTCGAGAACAAAGTCAGCGGGAAGCCATAGTGGATCCGGCCCCGGCCCTCAGTGAATGGCGGTGGATGTCTCGACTTGAACTTTTGGGAGCAGGCTCGATTCCAGCACTCCGCCCTAGGGCTCCCGCAATTGCGGGAATGCGGCAATCCCTGCTTCCTCGGAACGTGTTCCCTTCAAAAAGAAAGAGACAGTCGTGAACGATTTCTTTCGCTCAGGCTGTCTTTTATTCTCGCGATGTCTTGCGTTTGTTTGCTTCAATCATTCAACTCCGCGGGAAGTATGCTCCACTTTCTCAAGAAAGCGCACTTCCCGCCAAGTTTTCAACGGACGGAATGCCTTTGCTTCGGACCTACGACAGCGAAGCGCTGATGTCGGAAAACACATTGTTAATTGCGGTAGCTACATTGCTGACACCTGTAACGCAGACGAGCGCAATCAAGGCGACGAGCAATGCATACTCCACCAGATCCTGACCTTCTTCACCGTTCTTCAGGCCCTGGAATCTGGCATACAGCTTCAGAAGTGTGTTGTTCATCAGTTTTCTCCCATGGTGGTCATCCGGCGTGAGCCGGGTACCCCGGCCTGAACCGGCGTACACTGCTACCTTAACCTGACTGCTGCTTTCAACAAAGGAACAATTGCGTTTCTCTTGAGAACTCAGACAGTTCCTCTAGATCTGAGCGCCCACTGTTATGCTGCTTTTGGGTTTATCTTCGAGGAAAAGATGCGCGCCGGCATAAAGCCGGCGCACACCCCTTCCAACGAAGTGCTGAGGCCTGGGACGCTGTTTGCGGACCAGGAGCTTACGACAACGATGCGCTGATGTTCGAGAAGACGGCGGTGATTGCGCCGGCGACCTTGTTAACGCCAACGATGGCAGCCAGAGCGATCAGGGCGACCAGCAGGGCGTACTCGACCAGGTCCTGGCCTTCTTCGCGGGTCATCAGGTTCTGAAGCTTCACATAGAGCGCCAGAAAAAGGTTGTTCATAGTGTTTTTCTCTCCGAGGTTTAGATTTCCCAGCCTCAGCCGGGCACCCCTACTCTTGCATCTCGCGTGCCATTCTGGCGAATGTGACTTGTTTATTTAGATTCAACAACTTACGGATTTGAAGGACTGGGCGCTGGCTTCTCTCGTGTCTACGTGTGTTTACAGCTCTGCACGGGGAGTTTGGCCTTGTATACATTACCTTCGAAAGGATTCGCCAAATCTTCCATGCTCCTAACCTATCGCGACCCTGCTATTTACGATTCCTCGCTGGCACCAATCAATCGATCCAGCCCCAGCGGCTGACGCCAAGTCAGCTACCAGTTCGATTCGAGGTACCGGCTTGGGTATACGACCCAGTCGAAGAGCCATTCCGCAGTGATACTGGAATCACTGTCTTTCGTCTCCCGCCGACCCGACGTCACCTTTGAAAGGCCTCCCGTTGATTCTTTACGCCCAGAGCCGCTTTCCGTTTTGGCTTCAACTGCTTATGGCGTTTGTTTTCGTGGTCTGTGGATGGTTTTACGGGCTCAGAGTTTCATCGGTAGGGCTTGCGGCGATGGGGAAGGCAATCCCACCCTTCGTCGACTTGTTCCCGGCGTGGTATGGCAGCCGCGAGGTGATCCTAGATCACGGCGACCCCTATTCCGATCAAGTCACCGCTCAGATCCAGAAGGCGGTCTACGACCGGGCGGCAGGCAGCGGGATGGACCAACAACGATTTGCTTATCCTATTTTCTCGGTCGTGCTGTTTGCGCCCTTTGCAATTGTCCCGCTCAATCTGGCGGAATTGCTGGCCTTTGTCGTATTCGCAGCGCTCACCGTCGCATCGATTGCATGGTGGACGTGCCAAATACCGGCGCGCTTCATTATGTTGGCGAGTTTGCTTGCGGCTGCCACCTTCCCCTGTTATTACGTGCTCGTCGCCCTGCAGCCAACTGTTCTGATCGCAGCGGCGATGGCGGCTTCACTGGCATCTGCGCGCCGCGGACGCCTGCTGCTCTCAGGGGTCCTGCTGGCGCTGGCTTGCACAAAGCCGCAACTGGCGATTGGGATCGTGGCTCCGCTCTTCGCCTGGACTATTCACGATTTCCGCCACCGATGGAAATTGCCGCTGGCGTTTTTTGCTGCTTTCGGCGTTTTGATTTTGCTTGGGCACCTCATGCTGCCCGGTTGGATTCCGGAATGGCTCGGCGTGCTGAGCGCCTACGCCGGCTATGCCCGGGCAACCTCGATGATTTCTATCCTGGGGAGACTGCCGAGCATTGTTGTTGGAGCGGCGATCGTGGCTGCTGTCGCGATTGCTACCTGGCGCCATCGAGATGACCTGCCTTTCTCGTCGGCCCTCTGCATTTCTACTGTGCTTCTGGTGGTTCCGCTCCACCTCTACGATCAATTCCTGATTCTGGCTCCGGTGCTCTGGCTCTTCGCGAATCGCGATTCATTTGCCGACTGGAATGGACGGATGCTGCTCTCATTGCTGGACGTTTCGCTGACGCTAGGCTGGGTCTGGCAAGTCTTGCTGGTTCCCGTCTACTTCCTCAGCCGGCAAGCCACGATGATTCTATGGGCATTGCCCTTTGGCCTTGTTGGCGTTCTTCCGTTTGCTGCCTTTCTACCTCTCTTTTACAGCGCGTTCTGGACCAAGCGCACCCATCCGGCAGGGACGCGAGAGCTTGCCGCATAGCAATAGTCCAGGCGATCGCCGCGGAATACACCTTTCCTCATTCGCTAAGACCAACAATTGTTGTATCGACTTGAGCGTGGAACTATATGAAAATAACGAGCATGGCGAGCGAGCCAACAGCTCCGGTTGCGAAGAAAAATCCCGACCTCGCCGAGATGTCTCTGGCCCTTGTGGCCGGCCTGGCACTCACCTTTACCGCGCTGCTCGTTTGCGCCATGCCCATCTCCAAAGACCTCCCGGGGTCCCGTGACTTTGTCGCCTATTGGGCAGCGGGTCAGCAGCTAGCCCATCACGCGAATCCATACGATCACGATGCGATTAAGAGGATCGAGCACAGCGGCGGCCTTGCGCCGAACGGCGCCCTGATGATGCGCAACCCGCCCTGGGCACTTCCCATGGTACTTCCGCTCGGTTGGGTTGGGATTCGCGTCGCTGCCTTTTTATGGAGCCTGCTGCTCGTTGCCTGCCTGGTGCTTTCCGTGCGCATGATCAGGACCCTTCACGGGAACCCGCCGAACCTGCTCCATTGGCTCGGGTACGGATTTTCTCCCGCGTTGATTTGCCTGATCATGGGACAGACATCACTGATCTCGCTGCTGGGCCTGGCCCTGTTCCTGCGCTATCACGCCGAGCGCCCATTCTTGGCCGGCGCGTCGTTGTGGCTTTGCATGCTGAAGCCTCAGCTTTTCATCCCTTTTTCAATCGTTCTTCTGATTTGGATTGTCTTTTCGAAGAGCTACAGAATCCTCGGCGGCGCCGCTGTTGCGTTGGGCGCAAGCACACTCGCCACATTCCTTCTCGATCCCGACGCGTGGCACGATTACCTTCAGATGATGCGCGCGCCCGACGTTCAAAGCGAATACGTCCCCTGCTTGAGCGACATGCTGCGCTTTTCAATCAATCCTCATGCGGTCTGGATCCAGTACGTGCCTGCTCTCATCGGCTCTATCTGGGCGGTGATCTATTTTCTTCAACGTCGCCGGGAATGGAATTGGACCACGAACAGCAGCCCGCTGATGCTTGCATCACTGCTCTGCGCCCCCTACTGCTGGTTTTACGACCAGAGTGTCGCCATCCCTGCAATGATGCATGGCGCTTACGTGACGCGGAAGCGCTGGATGCTTACCTTGCTGGCGTTAATCATTGCAGCCGTCGACGTGGAAATGTGCAAGGTTCAAGTGCTCTCTCCAATCTATCTCTGGAATATCCCCGTCTGGTTCGCCTGGTATCTCGTTGCGAGCTCATTCATAAATCGCGAGGCGATTCGCCTTGCTGAAACGCCTGCATAGGGGCAGGTCCTGCCGGCGGGGTTCCGTTGCCTGTGCTGATTCCTGCAACGAACGAGACCTGAGCGAAAGCCGAAGATTCAATTCCAAAGCACCGCCTTGCTTGCGATGATTGGAACCGAGGAGTGCCGCAGGTGAAGGAAGAGCGCGACTACAGTTTGTTTTTGATCGTGATTGCATGTGCTTTCGCGATCCTCTTTACGATTCTCTTTCTCAGCATTCTTCCATTTAACCGCCAGGTAGTGGCCAGACGCGACTACATCGTCTACTGGGCTACGGGGCAGCAACTGGTCCACCATCAGAATCCGTACGACCCGGCGGCTGTCAGCCAGCTTGAGCGGGACGCGGGTTTTCAGGGCGGCGCCTCCTATTACATGCGCAACATTCCGTGGGCGCTGCCGCTCGCTTATCCGCTTGGCTACTTCAGTGCTCAAGCCGCAGCGCTCCCATGGTCGATTCTCATCCTCGGACTTCTTGTCGCGTCAGTTCGCCTGATCTGGCAAATGCTCCCTCAATCCAAACGCTATCTCGACTGGCTCGGATACTGCTTTCCGCCGGCATTGTTTTGCGTCATCCTCGGCCAGACTTCAGTCTTCCTGTTGTTCGGCCTGGTTCTTTTCCTGCGCCTCGAAAAGAGCCACCCCTTCGCGGCCGGAGCTGCGCTGTGGATTTGCACCATCAAGCCACACCTCTTTCTTCCGTTTGCGGTCGCACTGCTTGCTTGGATCTTTATGTCGCGCGCTTATCGCGTCCTCGCCGGCGGAGTGACGGCCATGGTTGCCGGCAGCATTGTCACGGCGCTTATTGATCCTCCAGCCTGGGCCGAGTATCTGCACTACGTGCGCACGTCGGTCATGACCCACGAATTCACGGCTTGCTTTGGCGACGTTTTGCGCGACAGAATCGACCCAAACGCCGAATGGCTGGCCTTTATTCCCGCGGTTTTTGGAAGCATCTGGGCGATCTACTATTTCTGGACACACCGTCATCAATGGGATTGGCTCGATCACGGAAGTCTTCTGGTACTTGTCTCGCTGCTGGTCGCGCCCTTTGGTTGGATTTTCGATCAGTCGCTTGCCTTGCCTGCGGTTCTTGTCGGAGCGGCACGAACCCAGTCGAAACTCCTGATCGGGACGCTCGCCATCATTTACATTTCGATCGAAGTTGAAGTCAACCGATTCGATCTGCACTCGGCTGCATATCTTTGGACTGCGCCGGCATGGCTGGTCTGGTATTTGTTCGCCCGCATGTCAACGCGCTCGAACGACGCCACGCAGGTCGCCGAATCGCCGACGCCAGGGTAGCGTGGCACGGCCCTTGTCGGTCCAAGTCGCTTCGGCGAGAAGTTTCCGGACGAATTGCGGTGTGCTCACGCTTCAGGGGCGCTTGCTGCAGTGTGGATCTCCACGGTGTCGCCGCACTCGGTCTGCGACGCTCTGATCGTTCCCACGGGAAGCTCCAGCACGGAATGCGCGGAAAAACACGCCGAGAGACGCCACGGCCCGACGTTGCTTCTGACCTTCTTCACTTTGCGCTGGCGGTCGAGGTAGACGAGGTCGATCGCAAATCGCATGAAAAACGTATGAACCGACTCGCAGGGCGCGATCCACAAGCCTTCTCCTTGTGCCATACCGGACCGGCCCAGGAGGCCTTTTCTGCGGGTGTCGCCGGTGCCGGCAAGCTCTAGCTTCGTCGCCAGTGCCGTTCCCTTCGTTACATTCACTGCCTGCCGCTCAACGGCAGGGGCCGTGGAGCGCGGTGCGAAGAACTTCCGCACGCCCTCCACGGCCCTTTGTAGTGAATTCATTTTAGTTCCCGAGCGCAATGCCCATCGCAAACATCGCGATTTGCTACTGAGGAGGCGGTGCATTCGCCGGAGAGACGCTTCCCCCTCCGTTAATCATTGATCCGCCACTATTAAATCCGAGCGCCTCCGCTATCAATGACCAGCGGCTTCTCCGGCTTCATGCTCTTGACCAGCGTCTCCACCGGAATCGTTGCTGGAGAGGGTGGCAGAGTCGTTCTCAGCCGTCTTCGCATCCGGCTGTGCATCGGGATATTCGAATTCGGGGGCATGAACTTGTCCGGATAATGCAGCTCCGGCAAGGCTGTGCCCGCCGCGAACGGCCCACGATCTCCGGCGTCACAATCACGATCAGTTCGGTGTCGTTCTTCTGTCTTCGATCTCCGACTGGAACAGCTTGCCGAGGATCGGAATATCGCCGATGAACGGAATCTTCTGGAAGGTGTCGGTAATCGTGCTTGTCCAGCAAGCCGCCGATCATGAAGCTTTGGCCGTCGGCCAGCTCCACTTCAGTATTCACTTTGCGCGACGTGATGCCCGGCACCTGCAAATCCCGAAATCGTCACCGCAGTTGCGTGTAATCCAGCGCGCTCACTTCCGGCGCCACCTGCAGCTGGATCGTTCCCCGCGGCGTGATCGTCGGAATGAAATTCAGCCGGATGCCATACTCCTTGAACTCGATGCTCACCGCGGCCGTGCCGCCCGACGTGCCCTGCGACCACGGGATACGGGAACTCTCCGCCCGCCAGGAAGCTGGCTTCCTTGCCGTTCGTTGCCATCACGTTCGGCTCCGCCAGCACTTGCACAATACCCTTCGTCTCCAGCGTCGAGATATCCGCGCCCACGCCCAGGCCGGGGAAAAAGGCAAGCATGTTTTCAACTCTTTCTGGAAACGACGCTGTGCCGCCGCTGCCCGAACAGCCTCCGCCTCCGCCGCTGCCACCACCGCCGCCGCCGCCCGAAATCGTCGGCGGCTGAGAACTGGCCAGTGGTCACTCCGCCAACTGCATTTCCAAGGCCCAGATTGAACAAGTTGATGCCCAGCTGCCGCGCCTTGTTGCGGTCCACGCTCGCAAAACGCACCTTCATCAGAATCTGCGGATCGGACTTCGGCACATTCACGTCCAGCAGGTTCACCACTTTGCCCGCGGCCGATGCAATCTCCACGGCGCGCTGCGAACTGATCAAATCGTTCACCGTGCCGCGCAGAAAGATGTTGCCATTGTCTAAGCTCACCCGGATCGTTTTGCCTCGGCAGCTCCGCCCGCAGCTCGCGCCGGATGGAGTCCAGGCGTGTCGCCATTCGTCAGGTTGCTGGGCCCGCACCGTCACGTTGAAGAACTGGCGCCCGCCGTGAATGTCCCAGATGATCAGGCTGGTTTCGCCCGGCGCCTTGCCGTTGACCATGATTTCCGTGGGGCTGATCGCCGTGGCTTCCGCAATGTCGCCAACGCCCATGGCGACGCGCTGGATGGGCTGCGCGGTATCCACGAGCACGGATTTTCCCACCGTCACGGAGAGCTCGTTCGTCGAGTCCTGAAAGCGTGACTCCCTCCAGGCGGCTGCGAAGCTGGCGCGCTTGAGCACGCTACCAGGCGAGCGGCGCACAGAGCCCAGGGCAAAGCGCTGCAAAAAGATATTGCAAATCCATGCCTTCGTTCTCAATGCTGCCCCTCGGGAGAAGCAAATTTCTCTTCGCTGGTCTTGTTGCCGTTGATGACCTCGACCGAAAGGTTTCGTTCACCGCTTGGGCAACATGAGCAACTGGCCGCGGCGCTCCGGTCTTAGGAGCCGGTGTGGCTGTCGAACAAGCTGCCCATCGTGTCTCACCGGTACCTCGGCGCGATCTGCGTGTCCAGCGGATTGCGCAGCACCAATTGGATCTTCAACGAATTGGCGGCCAGGCTCAGCAATCTGCGCCTGCTCCGGCGTCACCAGCAAAGTGACCACCTGCACTTGTTGCGGCTTGCCTTCGCTGTCCCTCTGAATGTCTGTGCCCGCCGAGAGAACCTGGATGTTCTGCAGAATCGTCTTTGTCACCACGCCCTCGTTCGGCTCCTTCGCCCGGAGGATTGCCGGAAACCAGAACGTCCACGCGCATGCCCGGAATCACGAATCCCGCGACACCCACGACTTCATCCACTCGCACCGCGCATGCGCGCGCATGCCGTCGGGAATCGTTGGCGCCAATCCGCCGCCGGAGCCAAGGCCCGCCAGTTGGCTGTCGAGAATCGGCTCGCCCTGGGGAATCTGCGTGATCGCGCCGCGGCCGATCGCATCTTCCGGCTTATAATCGCGCCCTTCGGCGGCGTGCCCGCAAGCGTCATTGTGGTCAGGTCGCTGTGCTTGCAGCACCGCGCCCAGCGGAATGTCCTTGGCCGCCGCAACCACTTGCGTCGTCGCCATGGGCTTCGACGCCGCATGCGCGCACTCACGATGCGATAAACCAGCCATGCACACACGCCGGCGATCACGAATGCGACGAGGAGGATCGTTATGAGTCTTCGATTCATCCCTACCCTGTTGGAGCCGGCTTCGCCAACTCCGCCTTTCTCTGCCTGCCCCGCTTGCCATATCAGGCAAGCAATCAAAAAGTGGCACGCCCGGATCCCCGGACTTACGTCCCTCTTCGCATCTTTATGGGCAGTGCGGTTTCAGTTTATTCCCGGTCGACCTTGCTCACCGCACCGGAATTGCTTTATCAAACACTGGGGTACCAAAAGAGCTATGAGCCCCGGACATCGAATTGAGCGATCCTGTAAATGGTCGAATGACCTGGTCTTACGTCACTTTCTGTTTTCGATCGGATTTCGCTGTTCGAAGTCTCCTATGAGAATGCAGCACCTTGAATTCAGCAGCCAATACCACCAATGAGCCATCCCGCGTGAACCGGATGAGGCTACACTTGAATCGAGAGATTTTTTCCCCACAGCGATTCACGGGTTGCTGGACCCGGAAGGCGATTCCCTGGAGTCGAGGTGAACGACGGGGAACCGGCAATCCGGCACGAGACAGGCCAGCACGCAATTACCCGGGAAACGCTCAGGAAGAACCCACTTCATTTGTGCCCTCCGCTGCGGCGGCCGATAGGAAAGCAGGGCCCAATGCCACCCTCGAGGAGGGGCGAATACTCGTTTAATGCAACCTTCAGGCCTAACTTCGCTCTTTGCCGGGCCCTCAGACCGGGGCCAGCAGCCCGTCTCCTTTGTGTTTTCGGTCGTTGTGCATGGTCTTGCTATCGGGATCACTTTGTTCGCCGTTGCTTATAGCCCTCGCATCACCCGCGTGGAGACCGCGCACTATACGGTTCGCGAACTGGATCTTCACTTCCCCGACCCGCCAAAGCAGGCCAAGAATCCTCTCATCCCGTATCCGCCGACGGAATCCAAGCCGCATCCGGCAGCTCCGTCCGCTGCCGGCAGCGCTGCTCCAAGCCCGGCGGCCATGCCGCAAACCCAGCAGGCCAAGCTTGGCCCGCAGACGCTCGTGCAGCCCGATCTGAACAAGTCAATCCAGTTGTCACAGGAGATACCCCTGCCCCAGGTCGTGATCTGGGCGCCAAATAAGGTAGTTGTCAAGAAAGTGACCCCTCCGCCGCCACAAAAGCCGGCCACTGCGGAGGTGAAGCCCTCGGTCGAGTCGCCCAACCAGGAAATAAAACTGGCCGACGTCAACATGGCATCCAGCTTCCACCCTGCGGCCAAGAGCATCGTGCTGCCGAGTACGACGTCTCCAGTCACGACCCACGCAAACATTCCCACCCAGGCGCCGCCGGTAACGACCGCGCAATCGACGCTGCAGGCCACGCCCGTGCAGATCATGTCGCTCTCCGATCTGCGCGCGAAAGACATGAACGTCAACCTTCCGCCGGTGAACGAAACCAAGGCTTCGAATGCGCAGGGGCCGCTGGGCGTCGGCGATTCTCAGAAGACACCTTCAGCGGTGACAAGTCCAAACGCGAAATCCGAAGGGAATGGCGCGGGACAGAATCCGAATGCAAAGGCCACGAACGCGGGCGCTGGCCCAGGGCAGGGTCAGCCCTCAAAGTCGACCGCTTCAGCCAGCAATTCAGGCCCCAGCGGGAATGGCACTCCGGGGCGCCCCGGCAATTCCCCGAACGGAGGCCCGGACGAGCCGGTTGTAGCTGGCGCGACGTTGATCACTGTTCCCAAAGACGGCCATTTCGGCTCTGTCATCGTGGGTGATTCACTGCAGGATCAATATCCTGAAATTGGCGAGGTGTGGCACGGACGGCTCACCTACACGGCCTACCTGCACGTTGGATTGTCGAAGAACTGGATTCTGCAGTTCTCGCTGCCGCGCGCCGGCGATGCAACAACTGCCGGCGCTGTCGCGCATCTCGACGCACCCTGGCCATACAGCATTGTCCGGCCCAATCTCGAGGCCAATTCCATTGACGCCGATGCGCTCATGATTCACGGCTTCGTCAACCAGTCCGGCCGGTTCGAAACGCTCACGATCCTCTTTCCTGAAGATTTTCCGCGAGCCCAGTTTGTTCTTGCAGCGCTGAAGCAGTGGCAGTTCCGCCCGGCTGCGCAGGACGGCCAGCCTGCAAAGGTCGAAGTGCTTCTCATCATCCCTGAGATTTACGAGTAGGGCTGCTTCGCGCGTGTCGTCGGTTCGGGTCCACGCGTGTTTCTCTGAGCAGTAAAAAGGGTACGGGCTCGAGGCCCATACCCTTTGATTTCCATATCATTTGCGTCAGCCTTGACCACGCTACGGCGAATTCGCAGGAATCAATCGCGATGTCGAAAGTTTCTTCGCCACGTCGGTGAAGATACTGGCCATGGATTCGAATGTGCCGTTCACTGTCGAGAGGCAACCGCCCTGGTCGTCGGAATAGAACGTGCTCGCAGACGTTGCCATTGCAGAGATCGCATTGCATGCCTGCCCGCCGGTGACGCTCGCCTGGCCGCCGTGGCCAGCCCCGGTCGGCCATGTAGTCGCGCCGTTTGAAAGTCCGGTCAACGTGTAGGTACTCGTCGGCGCATCTGTCGTGCAAGAGCCCGAAGTATTCGATCCCATCGCGACTGTGTACACCGTAGTCCCCGCGGCCGATGCCAGTTGCGCAGCCTGCACCGCCTGGCCGCATTCGCCAAGCGCGGAGGGGTACGCGGGGCAATTGTAGCCATAGCAGGTACCGTCAGAATTAGTGCCTGCCGGGTTTGTGGTCGTATTTCCAGTTCCGTTGAGGGGTTTGCCACTGCATCCGCCTGATGGGCAATTGAGAGTGCCATTGGCATTATCGGAAATAGTGGTCGAGCCGCAGGTAACGGTTGTTACGCCGTTTGGAAACTGTTGAGTTGACCTGGGGGCAATTCGCCGCAACGATCTGGCTGGCAGTGCAGGTATCCGCATTCGCCGTGCCGCCCGTGTAGGCCTGCGAATTGCATGCAGTCGCGTCGCCGTCGCTCAGGATAATCAGGATGTTGCTTGTCGGCTGACTGTAGGTCGTGGTCATGTAGGTTTGCTGAGCCACCAGTGCAGCCTGCGCCGCTCGAATCACCTGCGCGTAATAGGTGTCCCTCGCCGCCGGGCGCCTGCAGGCCCTTGCACGCGCGTGATACCCGATCCACCTGCCGCTATTGCCAGCGCATCGGAGGCATAAACGACCGACGAACCATCGGATGACTTATAAGAGGTGTCGAAGCCCGTCACCTGGTATGTTCCTGAGGCGGTGGACCCATAGGTGCTGCTGGAGGTTGGCAGGTACAGGTTGGAGGTCGACGGAGTTCCCGTGTAGTTCTCGAAATCGTACGGGACGATTGGAGGGTTCGTAGTATTGCAGACGGTGTCGTCCGTCGTGTAATTCCTGGATGAGGTGACCTCAATAGCCGGGAAAACGAACAACGCGACGCCGTCAGCCTCTTCGCTGCTGGATGAGCAATTGCCTGTGTTCAGGCAAGGATTCATCTCAATCAGCATTTGTTTGAGCCCGAAAACCGCGCACCCAATTTCGGTGTTCGAACCTGAAGGGCAATCGTCGTTCGACAGCGCGCCGCCCGTCATTGAATTCGTCGTATCAATGACGACCGCAATGTTATACGGGGGATGGCCACCCGCCATTGCCGCTTTCGCTGTGGCCGTGAGATTAAGCGAGCGGAATCCC
Source organism: uncultured Acidobacteriaceae bacterium (assembly GCA_963782085.1). Lineage (GTDB taxonomy): Bacteria > Acidobacteriota > Terriglobia > Terriglobales > Acidobacteriaceae > Telmatobacter. The sequence continues at coordinate 3,862 of CAWAIL010000025.1, read as the reverse complement.
AGCAGACCTCCGAACCATAAATTCACCCTTGCAGTTTGCGTAACCTTGACCGCGTTGCACCACGAAGAACTGGCGCTTCCCACGCATGCTCCCCCCGAACTGCTATTGGTATTCTCCTCGCAGAAGACATTCAAATTACTCGCCGTGGATGAGCAACTAAAACTCACAGTGAGATTGCTGGAAGCACTTGTCTCAGTCAAGAGGGAGTTGGCGTTATAGGCACCAGGGATTGAGCTGTACGCGTACAAGTTTCCATACGCTGTGTGCGCTGTCATTCCGTCTGAAGACGTGCCAATGTTTGGCATTGCCTGCCCAGCAGCCAGCGCCGCTGCATTCGTCGAGGCCTGCAGCAACCGGTAGGCGTAGTAGATGTGACCGGTTTCGATGCCCATCGCCGACATGGCCGTCATCGCGACCATAGTCAAGGTGATCAGGACCGCGGTCTGGCCGCGCTCGTCTTTCACAAATCTGCGCAAGAATGGAATTTTCGGGATTCGCATCGATCTATCTCCTCCGTCAGCCGGTCGTCACATCGTGCGGATTCATTATCGAGATCAGCGACAATCCGCAGCCGCGCGCCGATCAGGCGGAAAACTCCGAGGGCAATGCCGGGCAAGCACGGCATTCGGCCTCGCTGGACGATTGATCTGACTTATCAGGGGCAAGTGCACCCCAGGGGGGAGAACCCAATCATACCGAATGATCGGCTCGCTCAGAATCTATCTTTGGTACATACACGTTGGGATTCCCGACGGTTACTGAAGTTTCCTCGCTTCGGAATGACCGTGCCGGTCCTCTGCTTTGATCGCGGGATGAGGGCCACTGGAAACCAGGAGAGACCGCAGATCCCTCGACTCCCTACAGTCGCTCGGGAGAACATTGCAGGGGTGAAGACGACGGTGCGCGAGTGAGGATGACTGTGCAGGGCAAGGGTGACAGTGCAGGGGTGGGATGCTCGCGCCTTTCACTTCCGGTTCAACTTCACTCAGGGTCAATCTGGCGCAGCAAAAAGGGCACGGGCCCTGTGCCCGTACCCTTTCAAACTCCAAACTCCCCGTTGGCGCAGCTAAGATCCGGTCGGAATGAGCCGCGAATAGGTCAGGCTGTTGCCGACGGCCTTGAAGATTCCGCCGATGGTTGTGTATTCATTGTTCTGCGAAGAAGTGCATCCGCTGGTGGCGTCGGAATAAAACGTGCTGGTGGTTGAGGCCATTGCGCCAATTGCGTTGCACGCCGACCCGGCCTGCCCCGCGTAGGAACTGCTGGGATATGTTTCACCAGAGCCGCCAGGAAGCGTCGTCTCAGAAACCTGGTCGGTGGCGCACGAACCACTGCCACTTGGCGCTGAGGTGGGCGAACCCATGGCAACCGTGTATACCTTTGTCCCCCCCGAGGTGGCTAGCTGCGCCGCCTGCACCGCCTGCCAGCATTGGCCGATCGCCGAAGGATACGTGTATACCGAGGCGCTTGCATTTGTGCAGACCTTTGTTGAAGTGCACGTTCCGTTCAGTGTGCCGCTCAACGCAACAATCTGATTTCCGTTGCCGTTTAGCCCGCCGAGCGAGGTGTTAGCCAGCGAATTGCTCGCAGTCGAATCTCCATCACTGAGGATGATCATGACGTTCTGCGTGGTATACCCGGCTTTCGATGCCTTCGATTGCTGGGCGAGCAGCGCCGATTGCGCCGCATAGATCACCTGCGCATAGTAAGTTCCCTGCCCTCCGGGCGCCGCGAGGCCGCCGCAACCAGTTCCGGTATAGCCGACAGCCTTTGACAGATAGTCGCTGGTTACCAGCGTCGTGGCCGTGTTGCTGGCTTTGTACGCCGTATCAAAAGGGATGAGCTGGTAGGTGCCGGCGTCCGTCTGGCCCTTGGTACTCTGCATGGCGAGGTTTTGCGAGCCGCCCGGTGTGACGTTGACGAAGTTGTAGGGCACCGAAGAATCACCGAGCAATCCGCAGTAATCGTTACTGTAGTCGGTGGAAGAATCGGACATGCTCAAGCCGGGAAAAGCAAACAACGAAACAGCATCAGCGTACCCGGTGCTTGTTGAACAACTCCCCGAGTTCACACAGGGGTACATCTCCAGCAGCATTTGCTCCACGCCATAGACTGCGCACTGGATCTGAGTTGGTTGAATCAAACCGAGCAAGCTCGACGAACACCCATCGGCTGTTGAAGCGGTGCCTTGCATCGAGGCCGTTGTGTCGAGCACGACGGCTATGTTGTACGGAGGGTGGCCGCCGCCCTTCATGGTGGCGCTGGCGATGGCAGTGAGATTGAAGGTCTTTATGCCCAGGAATCCGCCGAACCACAGGGGTACCTTTGCCGTCTGGGTGGCCGTGACCGCGTTGCATCCGGAGCTGGGACATCCGGTTGCCGTCGCGCAATTCACGTTGATGGGCGAACCGGCTGCACTCGATGAGCAATAGAAGGCGGGGCTGATGCTGCCATTGGTCAGCAGATTCGACGAGTTCTTCCCGGTAACGCCGTCCTGGGTCGACGAACTGTAAAGGTAGAGGTTGCAATATGCCGAGTTGACGGGCAGTCCGCTTACAGCGCACGTTTCGGTGCTTGTCCCGATCGTGGGCATGGCCTGTCCGGCAGCCAGGGCTGCCGCATTGGTCGACGCCTGCAGCAGACGGTAAGCGTAGTAGACGTGACCGGTCTCAATGCCGAGAGCCGACAGCGCAATGAGGACGACCATCATGACCGTCACGATGGCCGCGGTCTGGCCGCGGTCTTCCTTCACAAACCTGCTTAAAAATGGAATCTTCGAGCCTCGCATCAATCACTTTCCTTCGCTTAGTCAGCCATGGCGTATGCCGGTGCTCCGTTCAGTGTGCTGGACGGAGTCATCTTCCAGAAGCGCCCCGATGGAAACAACACCGGTAGCCATGTATAGGAGTAAGAAACTTGCAGCGAGACTGGGTAACTTGCAGCAAAAAGGTTTGAGGTTACCGCTGCCTGACAGCTAAAGCCGGTGTTTCCACCGTTAGCGCCGCCGGTGGTGCTGTAGGATGTGTTGCCGCTCGAGTTCCCGACGGTCAACGTGTAAGTGATATTCGCCTTGGTAAAACCCGGCATCTCGCCTTGAATGGTTGTCATGGCCAGGTTGCATGGATCGGAAGTGACTCCCTGCTCGGCAGCCACGGTTTGTACGGCAGCAGCAGTGGCGTTCCCGATCTGCTGCAGGTTGAAGAACGCCAGCGTAAACGCTGCTGAGCCACCCAGAATCAAAAAGAGCAGCGGCGCAAAGATAGCGAGTTCAACCAGCGATCCGCCTTCTTCGCCGCGGAGACGCAGAGCTCGCGAAGCGATGCGCGCCATCAGCGCGACCGGCCTCCGCAATCCACGATGATCTTTCATCTCAAAACTCCCGCGGCCCGACTTCATCCTCTTCGCGGCCGCCGCACAAATTTCATGCGCCAAGAGATTTTTCCTTCCAGTTTCCCGATTCATATCTCCTAATCGGCAACTGACGCCTCGGTTGCCGTGAGCGGGCTGCTGACAACGAACTTCAAAATCGGCAGCCACGAATACGTGTATTTCACCGTAAGAACGACCGGCGTGTTCGGCGCCATCTCAGTGGTCGGTGGCACCGCTGCCCGCGCTCGTGCAGCTAAAGGAGGTTGACGAGGCTTCCGCGGTTGGACCGGATGTATGCGATGTCCCGGCTGAATCTGTCCAGGTCATCGTGAAGGTCAGCTTCGTCGTGGTCCAGCCTGGCAGCGCGTTCTCAACGGCTGTGGCAGCGGTTTCACAGGGATCGGTTACAAGCCCCTGGTCCTCTGCCGCCAGCTGCACACCTGCCGTGGTCGCATTCCCCAGTTGCTGCAAGTTGTAAAAGGCCAGCGCGAAT
>CAWAIL010000024.1:0-131283 GCA_963782085.1 uncultured Acidobacteriaceae bacterium | reverse complement strand
CCGAGAAATGTATGTCTTTTGTTTAGTGCGCGCCCGGCCATGCCTCCTCTACTGTCGCACAAACGTGCGAAACTGGGCTCCGCCTCCGTCAAACTAAGCATGCTCGGCTTTCAGCTACTACCCCGCATCGGCGAGAATACTCTTCGATGAAGAACGGCCCCGGCATCTTAAGAATCGTGTCACGTCTCGCCCACCCACAGCGGCTGGCCGCGCTCTTTGCCGCGGCATTCCTCATCGCACCGAGCATCGCCCCCGCTCAGGATCCCGCGCAAACCCGCCGTCCCAAGATCGACGCTCCCGCGCCCCAGCCTCCCCCCCTTGTCAAACAGCGCTACCTCGTCAACAAATTCCCTGACAAGCCCTCCGTCCCGCCTTCGTTAAGCATTCCCATCGAACCGCTCGGCTTCATTGCTCCCGGAGCCATCTACATGGGCGCGCGCAATGCCCTCGCCTCACTCGGTTTCCTCGACGAAGATCATCTGCTCTTTACGTTCCGCGTTCCCGGCCTGTTGCATCGCGAGGCCGCCAGTGACGAAGATTCCGCCGAACGCCAGATTCATGCAGTCGTGCTAACCCTGCCGCAAGGTGCTGTCGAGACTGAGGCCCAGTGGACCCTCCATGACCGTTCTCGCTACATCTGGATCCTGAAAGACGGGCACTTTCTGCTTCGCGATCGCAACAGCCTGCTCATGAGCGACGCATCGCTCAAGCTCAAACCTCTGCTTGACTTCCCCGGCACCCTTCTCTGGCTCGATCTCGACCCTTCGCAAAAATTCATGGTCACCAACTCGCGCGAGCCGGCCGCAAAACCCGTGAAGCCCAGAGCCCCCGCAGACAATTCTTCGTCTGCAGGATCAAATTCAAGTCAGGTTCCCAACCCTGCAACCAATTCGGCCAGTGTCACCACCGACGACGACTCCGGCGCCGACGACTCGACAACTCCCGATCTCGTCGTCCGCATCCTTCGCCGAGACACCAGCGACGTATTGCTGGTCAGCCGCATTCGCACCCCCGTTCACTTGCCCATCAACTCTCAGGGCTACCTTGAGAATCTTCGCGGCAGCGGAAACAATTGGATCCTCAATCTCAGCTTCTTCACTGGTGGATCGAAGATGCTCGCCAGCATCGATTCCAACTGCCAGCCCACCGACGACTTTCTCTCCGATACCGAAATCCTCGTCACTGGCTGCGGACCTGAAGGCGAAAGCAAGCTGTCGGCAGTTACCACCACCGGCCGCACTCTCTGGGCCACGCAGGCCCCCGCCGCCGAAATCTGGCCGCAGCTCGCCGTCTCTTCCAATGGCCTGCGCCTCGCCTGGGAAACACTCGACTCCGACCACCCCATCAACTCCTTCGCCCCTATTGGAACCGACGATCTCAAAGAACAGTCAGTCACCGTCTTCGACGCTGCCACCGGCGACATCGCCCTCGTCTCGCCCGTCAGCCCCATGCTCGACCTTGGTGGAAACGTCGCTGTCTCTCCCTCCGGCCGCCGCGTCGCGCTGCTCAACGCCGGCGCCATCCAAGTCTTCGATCTCCCAGTTCCTCCTCCGTTACCCGCATTTCCCGACAGACACCCGATTCACTGATGTTCCCACCCCATAACTAATCCCTGTTCCCTGGTCCCTGTTCTCTCGTTCCCTTGTTCCCTGCCTTTCTTGCTCCCTTGCTCGCTGTCTTTAGTACACTGTCGAACGGGAGATCTTCTGCTTGGCCACGGCCATCGTTCACTTCGCAGCTGCGGCGGTCACTGACCGCGGCCGCAAACGTTCCTCCAACGAAGATGCATTCGGGTATTCCGTTCAGCACGGTGTCTATGTGGTCTGCGACGGAATGGGCGGCGCTGCTGCCGGAGAAATCGCCAGTTCCCTGGCTGTTGACGAGGTCATGCGCCTCCTCACAACCCGCGATGGTAATCACCCTCTCGCCACCGATGCAGAAAACGCCGTTGCCGCTGCTAACACCGCCATCCTCACCCGCGCCAAGCGCAGCAACAAGCTCAGCGGCATGGGCACCACGCTCGTGGCGCTGCTCGCCGAAGAGCGTCGCGCATGGATTCTCAACGTGGGAGACAGCCGCGGCTATCGCCTGCGCGACTCGCGCCTCGAACAGATCACTCTCGACCACTCGCTGGTCGAGGAGCAGGTCCGCATGGGCCGCATGGACCACGCTGAAGCTCTTCGCTCGCCGCTGCGCAACGTCATCACACGCGCCCTGGGTACGCAGGCCCGTGTCACGCCCGACGTCTTTGAACTCGAAACCGCGTCAGGCGACCTCTTCTTGCTCTGCTCCGACGGTCTTACCCGCGAGCTCTCCGACGCGTTCATCGAATCGCTGCTGCGCGTCGGTGCCCCGCTTGAAGAAATCTGCACGCGCCTCGTAGCCGCAGCCAACCAGGCCGGCGGCCATGACAACATCACCTGCCTCCTTGTCAGAGTCGACGGCTAGGTTTTCCTCACTCTCCCGCAACCTCCGTACTCGCCGCGCCGTGCCGCGGCCTAACCAGCAGCAATACCAGCGGAATGCACGCCAGTGTCAGATATCCGAGCACTCTGAAATTATCAGCATATGCCAGCACCGCCGCCTGCTGCTGCAGGTTCCCATACAGCGCGCCCAACGCCTCACGATGCGCCGTCACCGCATCCGCGCCGCCAACTGCAAAATGCGCCGCCAATCCCGCAATCGTCGCACCGGCCGTCGGGTTGCTCGGGTCAGGTGCGCGCCCAAATAATTTTGGTGCACCTGCGCGCCGCGCACCAGGTTGGCTGTCAACGCCGCAATGCCGATGCTGCCGCCAATGTTGCGGATCAGGTTGTAAATTCCCGCTGCATTTCCGATCTCCTGCTTGCGCAGGAGGCCCATGGCCATCGTCGTCAGCGGCACAAACACAAATCCGCCGCCAAACCCGTTTATGAAGTTCGGCACCGCTACCGACCCCATTGAAATCGTCAGGTTCAGATCACTCAGCATCAGCGCCGAAAATCCAAACACAAAAAATCCAAACGCCAGCAGAATCCTGCTGTCGATGCGATTCGAAAGCATCCCCACTACGATCATCGCAATCAGCGAACCCAACCCGCGCGGGCTCACCGCAAGTCCGCTGGCAAGCGCCGAGTAGCCAATCACCGTTTGCAAGAAAAGCGGCAGCAGTGCCGTCACGCCATACAGCGCCACGCCGTAGAGCCCCGCAATCATCGTCCCAAAAAGAAAATTGCGATTTCCCAATACGCGCAATTGCACAATCGGATCGCGATGGATCAGCTCGCGCGCCACAAATCCCAGAAACGCCGCAGCCGAAATCGTCGTTACCCAGCGAATCCAGCTCGCCTCAAACCAGTCCGCCTCCTGGCCCTTGTCCAGCACCAGTTGCATTGCGCCCAGCCATACTGCCATCAATCCGAATCCGATCGCGTCAATCGCCACCTTCCGCGTGTGCCGCAGGTATGGCGGATCCCAGATGTACAAATTCGCCATGAACAGCGCCAGCAACCCCACCGGCAGATTGATGTAGAAAATCCACCGCCACGTGTAGCTGTCCGTGATCCATCCGCCCAGCGTCGGCCCAATTACCGGCGCCACCACAATGCCCACGCCGTACGCGGCCATCGCCTTGCCGTGCTTCTCCGGCGGAAAACTCTCCAGCAAAATCGACTGCGCCAGCGGCTGCATGCCTCCGCCGCCCGCGCCCTGCAGAATGCGCGACACAATCAGCATCGGCATATTCAGCGCCATGCCGCACAACATCGACGCGGCTGTGAAAGCGAGAATCGAGAGCATCAGCAGCCGCTTGCGCCCGATCCTGCGTGCCAGCCATCCCGAAGCCGGCAACATGATTCCATTCGAAACCAGGTAGCTGGTCAGCACCCACGTTGATTCATCGGTCGATGCAGAAAGACTGCCTGCAATGTGCGGCAGCGCCACATTGGCAATCGAGGAATCGAGCACCACCATGAATGTCGCCAGCATCACGCTCACCGCGACCATCCACGGATTCACTTGGGGACTGAGAGTGGGGTTGACGATGGGACTCGCCGCAGGCCGCAGCTCCGCCTGAGCGATTTCCACGCCCGACGCGGTTTCGCCGGCTTCCAACGCTCGATTAGCGGGTGTACTCAATGGTCAAAGTCTATCCCAATGCAAGAATGCCTCAGTCCCCAGTCCAGCCATCTCCGCAGAGTGCCCAATCGTTCCCTCGCTTACAGCTCCCTCGCTCCCTGTTATCCTGATCCCTCGTTAACGTTTACATATTCGGAGAGCCAACCATCTTACAGCGCATCAATCCCGCCACCATCCCCAAGCGCAAACTCTACACGGGCGCATCCATGCCGGCCATTGGCCTCGGCACCTTCGGCTCCGATCATGTCACCCCCGCGCAGATCGCTGAAGCCGTCAAAGGCGCGGCCTTCGCCGGTTACCGTCACTTCGATTGCGCCTCCGTTTACGGCAACGAAAAAGAAATAGGCGCTGCGCTCGAAGAGATCCAGCGCAGCGCCATCCGACGCGAAGAGCTTTGGATCACCTCGAAGCTCTGGAACGATAAGCACGGATGACGTCATCGGCTCCTGCCGCCAATCGCTCGCCGACCTCAGACTCAAATACCTCGACCTCTACCTGGTCCACTGGCCCTTCCCCAATTTCCATCCGCCCGGCTGCGACGTTTCCTCGCGTTCCCCCGATGCCAAACCATACATCCACGAGAACTACATGCGCACCTGGCGCGAAATGGAAAAGCTCGTCGACATGGGCCTCGTGCGCCGCATCGGCACTTCGAACATGACCATTCCCAAACTCAAACTTCTCCTCCGTGACGCGCGCATCAAGCCCGCCGTCAACGAAATGGAATTGCATCCGCATTTCCAGCAGCCGGAGCTATTCCAATTCGTGGAACAGAATGGCATCCGCGCCATCGGCTACTGCCCCATCGGATCACCCGACCGTCCAGAGCGCGATCGCACTCCCGAGGACACTTCGCCAACAGAAGATCCTGTCATCATCGAGATCGCGCGCCGTCACAACATTCATCCCGCCGTCGTCTGCATCAAGTGGGCTGTGCAGCGCGGCCAAACGCCGATTCCTTTCTCCGTCAACCACTATTACGAGAACCTCGCCGGCGTCGTCGGTCCTCCACTCTCCGCCGAAGAGATGCACTCCATCGCCGGCCTCGATCGCAATTGCCGCCTCATCAAAGGCCAGGTCTTCCTCTGGAAAGAAGACCAAACCTGGGAAGCCCTATGGGACACCACCGGCGAAATCACGCCGCCATAGAAACAAGCTATTAGCCATTACTTTTAGCCTTCAGTTTTTGTCTTCAGGCTGCAGGCCATTTCAAAAGGCTGAACCAAGTGAAGACAAAATGCCGATCCTCGCGAGGACAAAGCTAGGAGCTAACAGCCGTATTTCCAGGAGCGAACAATGTCCACAATGTCCGCAGCCTACCTTCCCGGCAACTCAACCGTTGAAATGCGCGCGGTGCCCGTCCCTTCGCCCGGCCACGGAGAAGTTCTGCTGCGCGTCAAAGCCTCCACCATCTGCGGGTCCGACATTCGCTGCATCTACCACGAGCATCTAGGCAAAGGCCCCGAAGGCTACCAGGGAGTCATCGCTGGCCATGAGCCCTGCGGCCAAATCGTGTCCACCGGTCCAGGCTGCCGCCGCTTCAAAGAAAGCGATCGCGTCATCGTTTATCACATCTCCGGTTGCGGTGTTTGCAACGACTGCCGCCGCGGCTACATGATCTCGTGCACCAGTGAGAAATATCGCCGCGCCTACGGCTGGCAGCGTGATGGCGGCATGGCCGAGTTCATGATCGCCGAAGAAAAAGATCTCATCACCCTTCCCGATTCGCTCTCCTACGCTGACGGCGCGCAAGTTGCTTGCGGATTCGGCACCGTCTACGAAGGTCTCGAGAAAATCGGCATCAACGGCGATCATTCCGTCCTCATCACCGGCCTCGGTCCCGTCGGCCTCGCCACGGGCGCGCTTTGCCGCAAACTCGGCGCACAGCAGATCATTGGCATCGACATTGTCCCCGAGCGCATGAAGATCGCCAGGAACCTCGGCTTTGTGCGACGAAGTCCTCGCCTCCGGTCCTGACAACGTCGCCCAGGTCAAGCGCCTCACCGGCGGCAACGGCGTCGAGCGTGCCGTCGATTGTTCTGCGAACGACGCCGCCCGCGCCACTGCTATCCGCGCCACGCGCAAGTGGGGCCGTATCGTCTTTCTCGGCGAAGGCGGCCGCGTCGAATTCAACCCCTCGCCCGACATGATCCATGATCAGAAAACCCTCTACGGCTCCTGGGTCACGTCCACCTGGCTCATGGAGGAGCTCGTCGAGCGCCTCGTCCGCTGGAACCTCCATCCCGCCGACATCATCACGCATCGCTTTCCGCTCAGCCGTGCCGGCGACGCCTACGCGCTCATGGCCTCGGGCAAATGCGGTAAAGTGGCAGTCTGTGCCGACGAAGAGCTCAGATAAATTTTGTAATACTAACAACCTGGGTGCCCCACCCTCGGCGCGTCTTTGTCTTTGCGCCTAGGGTGGTGGCTATTCTATGACGAACCCTCGGACTCCCGATTCGAAGACAACGAAAAGGAAACGCACCATGGCCAGCACGTCAAGAATCTCCATGCCCAACTGGGAACGCCAGTTGGAAACCCTGCTCCCGCTCTACGGTCATCGCAACTGGATCGTTGTTGCTGACTCCGCATACCCCGCACAATCCAAGCCCGGAATTGAAACTGTCGTCTCCGGCGCAGGCCAACTCGAGGTCGCGCGCAAAGTTCTCGACGCGGTGAATGCCAGCCGTCACGTCCGCGCCAATGTCTATCTTGACCAGGAACTCGATTTTGTCGCTGAATCCGATGCGCCGGGCGTCGGTCACTACCGCACCCAGCTCACTCAACTGCTAAAAGGCGCGAACACAATTCCCATGCTCCACGAGCAGATCATCGCGAAACTCGACCAGGTCTCGCATGTCTTCCACGTCCTCATCATCAAATCCGAGTTGACCATTCCCTACACGACAGTCTTCTTCGAACTCGGCTGCGCCTATTGGCCCGCCGATTCCGAAGCGAAGATGCGCAAAGCCATGGCCGCCGCCGGAAAATAACGCCTCCATCCGAAGGAAGGGGTGCCCACATCTCGATTTTGAGATGTGGGATAGCACGATGATTCGAATAAGAACGGCGCACTCATCGAATGAAGCGCAATACCCCCACCCGCCGCACACTCTTGCAATGGATCGGCGCAACCGGCTCCGCGCTCGCCGCGCGTAATTCGTCTCCGCCCAATCCGCGCCCTTCGCGCCCACACGCAAATCCATTCGCGCCTGCCAGATCCCCGCGTGGTATCGCGACGCTCGTCATCACATTAAAAGTGGAATTAGCCTGGGCCCCACACAACGATTGGTGCCCCCATCCAAGCTTCGCTTGGGTGGGGGCGGGACTAAGCGAACGCACAGACTAGGCATCCGCAGTCACTTCCACTTCGTCTTCTTCCTCGCCCTCGGCAAAATTGGCCACCGCAGCTTCCCAACCCGCATCCCCACCTTCGCCCGCGCAATCGCCAATTCCGCCACGTGCTCTACAATCCACTCAAAGTTCGCCTCGCCCACTGAATGCACATCCGCATCCGGCACCGGATTCAAAAAATCAATCGCATACGGCACGCCGTTCTCCACCGCAAACTCCACTGAATTCAGGTCGTAGCCCAGCGCCCTGCACAGCTTCACCGCATCGTCCTGCATCCGTTTGAACAGCTTGCGCGCCACGAACGTAGTCGCACGCGCAGGCGTCTGCGCATAACGTTCAGCATGCGGCCGTCGCGGATCGTATTCCATCACCCGCACCGTCTTTTGCCCCACAACAAAGCAGCGAAAATATTCCGTGAACTCCACTGCCTTCTGGTACACCATGCACAAATCGCGCGACTGGTCGTACGCCCTGAAGAACTCCTCGCGCCCGCGCACCTCGTGCACATCGCGCCATCCGCCGCCGTCGATTGGTTTCAGAAACCCGTGCTCGCCCGCCGCAGCAAACACGCGCTCCCAGTCCAGCGGATACTCCAGGTTCCGCATCGACTTCCCCGACGTGTTGTTGGGATGTTCCTTGTGTGGCAGCAGCAGGGTCGCCGGCACGGCTACGCCCAGCCGGCGCGCCACAGAATAATTCAAAAATTTGTCGTCGGCCGACGCGGCAAACGGATCGTTGATCACCACCGTCCCGCTTAGTGCCGCATGCTTCAGCATCGCGCGATAGAACGGAATATCGTGCGAGATGCGGTCGACGATCACCGCATACTGCGCCGCCCCGCCAATCTCGGTTCGGTCAACCTGCCCGCGATCGCGTCGCGCCCATTCGCCCTTCGCCTTTTCGATTCGCTCTTCATCCCGCCGGGCCTCGGCCAGGGGTACCGCGCCGGTCAGAACGAACTCCGCCTGCATCCCCTCCACATTTCGCGCGTTGATGCGCTCCACCAGCCCGCTGGGAAAGCTGTTCTCCACGCCAAACAGGACGCCGATCTTCTTCATTTGCCGTGCCTCTGATGCCTGCGTACGGCGCACGCGAAACGCGACGCTTAAGCTCGGCATCAGTGTACGACGGCACAGCAGTTCTCAGTTCTTGGTTATTAGTCCCTAGTTCCGGGTTCTTGCAGTCGACGCTTGCGTTTTTTGCCGTGAACTGCGAACTACGAATTACAATTGTCATCTACTTCCCCATCACAAAATCCAGATCCGTATCGAACTCCAGCTTCGCAATCAAATCATCCAGCTTTGCCTGCGCCGCATCGCGCTGCGCCATCAAATCCGCCTGCTCCTTCTTTGCCGCCTGCAATGAGTCTTCCGCCTGGTTCAGCTCGTCCACAAACCGCTTCGCCGCATCGTTGCCCTTCAGCGCCGTCAGGTTTTCGCGATCGCGCGTCTCGTCCTCGGTCAACTTCGTTTGTTTCTGGTCAACTTCGTCCAGCTTGTCGTTCACCGTTTCCAGTGCGCCCTCGGCTGCCATCACGGGCCGCAGTTTCCCTTCCACCTCCGGAGAATACTTGCTCACTGTTACCAGGAAACTGCTGTCGCCTGAAACCTTCTGCCCAATCGCCACGGTCTCGCGCAAATTCGCCAGCTCCTTCACGTGCAACTCTTTGGTCTCATGCGCCGCCACGTTTACCTTGAAGCGGTACGCGTTCGCGGTCGTCTCTTCCGGCTTCGTGTCGCTGGCGAGTTCAGCACCGGGCCGCCGTGCGTGTTCCACCACCACGTCTCTCGCATCATCGCCGGCGTTGGTAATCGTGTAGGCATTCTCCGACACCTCGCTCGTCGTCTCAACCATCACGCCGTTGTGCACCGCAATGTGCTTCAGCGTCCGAGTGTTGTTGAATCCCTCCGGCCGCACTTTCACCGCCTGGTCCACCGCATACGAAAGCAGCCGCTTCTCTCCCGGATGAATCGGATCGAGCAGCCCCTCGCCCGCAAACTCCCCGCTCTCAAAAATCGAGAAACTCCCGGAGTCCAGCGTCAGCTTTGAATTGTTCTCGAGCCAGATCGCCCGCAGCGACCTCGGCATCCGTTCGCTCCACAGCGTCACATGGCTCGCCGGCAGCTCCTGCTGCAAAATCGGTACCATCGCCGACTCGTTCTTGTGAATCGTCACCGGCTGCGCCAACGCGTACTCAAAAAAGTCATCGAACGCGTTCGTCGAAACATCGCCCGCACCAATCGCATCCGACGCGCGATACACCCCCCCACCGTAGCCGGCGCCAATTCCTATGCCGCCGCCCGAAGCCATTCCGTGGAGCGAGCCTAACGCTCCGCCAACGAATCTGTCGCTCGGAACCGCCGTTGCCATCGGCATATCGCGCGCCGCCTGCACCGTCACAGATTCTGACGCGCTCCCCGGCATCAAATTAGGGTCGTACGGCCCCTTGAGCTGTTGTCCTATTTCCTTCTGTGCTTTCGCTTCCGCCGACTCATGCGTCACCGGCATACTCTGCCCCATCGTCGCAATGGGAATCGTCGGTCTGCTCGTGTAAAGCGGCTGCGAAAGCGGTTGAATAAAGCTTTGCGGAGCGCCTGCCACCAGCGACAACTGCACGTTGTCCCAGTCCACGCCCACTGTGTTATCCACCACCGCCCATCCCTGCATCGTCGCGTTGCCGTTCGCCTCGCGCGGAAAGACAATCCGATAGGTCGACTTCCACACCGGCACTTCGCTTATGTAACTCACCTGCAAATTTCGCTGCCCTGCGCCGCGATCCTCCAGCGTCAAATGCCGCCCCTGTTGGTTCTGCGCCGAGCCAATAATTTCGAGATACGAGGCGAATTCCTTTTCGATGGAGGGATCCACCATCCGCACTGAAACTCCATCCGTAACCTCAGCGGTGCGCAGCGCGCCACCATCCGTCGCCACGATCAGGAAGAAGTGATCGTCCGACGAGTTCCCGCTCTTGTCCGTCTCCTTGCGGAACTCCACGTTTACCAGCCGACCGGTAATTGGCGCGCCGGCACCCGTCACCTCCACTCGTTGCCCGCGCAGCGAGTGATACACATCGATCGTCGCGGGATAATCTCTCAACCCCAGTGAAAGCGAATTCAATTGCTGCTCAATCGGTGTCGTCGAGTTGTAGCCCACTGCGCTCACCTTGCCGCCGCCCGCATCCAGCGCAGTCAGTGACTGCAGCACGTCGTTCAACTGCGAAGAGGTAAAGTCGATCGCCACGCGCTGGTTGCCGCTCACCGTTCCCGCGTGCTCAAAGTAACCCACGCCGTTCTTGTAGAGCACCACTTTGCGCACCGGCAGATCGCTAATAGCGCCAAGCGGCGCAGCAGGAGCCGCAGCCGGCGCACCAGCCAGCGACGCCGCTCTCACCGTAGATTTGTTGGAGTGTTGAGCCATCAGGTCCGAAGCAGAGAGGGCCGAGACAAGAACAAAAGGCAAAAGCGCGAAAAGCACACGACGCATAACTCCTCCTTGAGGACTGCAACCGCGGCCCTCAACCATGAGAACGGATGTGTCTGGCTTTCTTGCGCAAGAATCCTGTGAACTTTGACTCCGCTACCCCGAAAAAGGTTCCCGAGCTTACCGAATGAATCTATGAAGAGAGGGTACATCCCGTGCCTTTGGCGCGGCCTCCAGGCACGGACGCGGTACCGACTTACTGCCCATGTTGCCCCGTCTAGCTGGCAATCTTCCTCAACTGCCCCAGGTGATTCAGATCGTGCCCAGCCATCGTCTCCACCACAGTCCCAAACGTCATAGTTCCCCGCTCCGGATGCGTCATCTTCCTCCCCGCCGCTCCCGGCAGCGCATCCTTGATCAGCCGTAGATTCCATGTCCGCATCGCACCAAACGTCTCCAGCGCCAGCCTCGCAGGCACTTCTTTGTACACTCTCGCCCAACGGTCCTGGTCGAACGGTTGAATCGTCGGCTCATCTTCGGCCAACGTCTGTCGCAGCCGAAATCCAAACACAATCTCGCAGTCCGCCAGGTGGCTCACGATCTCCGCCGCGCTCCATTTGCCGGGCGCCGGCGGCGCGGTCGCCTTGTCGTGCCCAATCACTTCCAGGTATTCGGCAATCTTGTCCGCCGTTTCGGCCAATACCGTCTCCAGCGCCCGCCCGTCCAGATACTTGTCGTAAGGATTCTCCGTGCTCATCGTCTCGCCTCCTTGAGAAATTCTTCCACGCCACACTAGGCTTCGCTTCACTCTTTCACTCGTTCACTCGTTCACTCCTTCACCTGTTCACTTGTTCACTCTTTCACTTGTTCACCTGTTCACTCTTTCACTTCGACCCATGATTCACTAGTCCCGTTGCCCTTGGCCTCATACATACTGCTCCACCATCCTCCGCCAAGTCGGCCAGTCATGCGAGTTCTCCGCGTCCCACACATCGAACTGGTGTGCAATCCGCTTTTCATTCAGAATCGCATCCAGATTCTGGTTCTCCTTCAGGCAATGATCGTCCCATCCCGTCGCCAGCACAAAACGGTTCGCCCGAAATCGTTCTAGAAACCACTGATCCGTCAATTTCGGCAGATAGTGCGTCGGCAGGTGGTAGTAACAATCCTCGTCGTAGTAGCCACCGAGAAACGGCGCCAGGTCGAACGCGCCCGACAGCGACACAAATCCGCTGAAGATCTCCGGCCGCCGCAGCGCCATATTCACCGCATGGTAGCCGCCAAAGCTACACCCCAGCGTCAGCGGCCGCGCATCGCGATTCTTCGCGCGCATCGTCGGCAGCACCTCGTTCAGCAGGTACTGCTCATACTGCATGTGCCGCCCAATCCGCATACGCGGATGGATCCCGCGGTTATACCAGCTCTCCATGTTCGCGGAATCGACACAAAAGAGCTGCACCTCGCCGCGCTCGATCTTGTCCGCCAGTGCCTCCACCAAGCCCCGGTCTTCAAACTCGTAAAACCGTCCGCCAGAGGTCGGAAACACCAGCACCGGCTCGCCCCCATGCCCGAAGACGAGCAACTCCATCTCCCGCCCCACCCGACTGGAATACCACTTGTGATATTCGCGATTCATCTATGACGCGCCGCCGGTCTCATCCTAACCGACCATCCCAAGCGCCCTCCCCCAGTTCCCTTGCTCCCCTGCGCCCTTGTTCACTGGTCCCGCCCCATTTGCCTCAACCCCCCACTTTCGGCGATACTTAGGTGTTGTGACCTGCGTGGCCGGGCGCACCCGCCCGGCCCTTGTCGTGCCGGGGCAAAGAGAGCCCGCACCGCCCCAAAGCGCACAACCCAAGTTTTGGAATCTGAAAGGAACCGTATCGCCGTGGTTATGATTCGTCTGGCGCGCGTTGGCGCCCCTAAGCAGCCCTACTACCGCATCGTGGTCATCGAAAAGGACCGCGCCCGCAATGGCCGCTCCATTGAAGTTGTCGGCACCTATAACCCCCGCACCAGCCCGGCAACTGTGGACCTGAAGCACGACCGCATCGCCTACTGGCGCAGCAAAGGCGCCACGCTCTCGACCATCGTGGAAAAGCTGGTGACCAAGAATCCGCCGCAGGCTGCCATTACCCCGGCAGAAGCGGTTGCAGCTGCAGCGCCTGAAGCGGCGCCGGCAACTCCCGCCGCCTGATTTCGCCCTCCGGTTCTCGCACCGCCCGCATCGCAGGCTCAGCCTCATCGGCCCCGATCCGGCGCACAAACCATTGCTATAGGTAGGCTTAAGTGGTACTATTCCCCGACGTTCCAGTGCTGCTAAACTGCGAACCGAAAAGGTCAGGGGCAAGATCATGACCCAGTGAAACGGTCCAAGTTGATGAGTTGGTCCGCGAAATCGCGCGGGCCCTGGTGGATGAGCCGGCGGCCGTTGAAGTGGAGTCCGTCGACCGCGAAGAGAACACCGTTCTCAAACTCCGCGTGGCGGCGCAGGACGTGGGCAAGGTCATCGGCAAGCAGGGCCGCACCGCCCGCTCGGTGCGCACCATCCTCGGCGCCGTCAGCATGAAGCTGCATCATCGCTATACGCTTGACATCCTCGAAGAAGACGACGAAGACTAACTCCGCTGCTGAATTCCGCGTCCGCCGGAGCCGCCCATGACCGCGCAAAACGAGTGGGTCGCTCTCGCGCGCATCCGCCGCCCCCAGGGCCGTAAAGGCGAAGTCTTCGCCGACATCCTCACCGACTTCCCTGAGAAATTCTGCCGAGCGCCGCCGCCTCTGGCTCATCGCGGCCGAAAAGGCGCCGCGCCACGCGAAGTCGAGCTCATCCATCATTGGCCGCACAAGGGCGGCATCGTCCTCCACTTCGCCAGCATCGATTCCATCTCCGCCGCCGAAACCCTCAAAGGCCTCATTGTCGCCATCCCCGTCTCCGAGCGCGCGCCTCTCGCTGAAGACGAAATCTACATCAGCGACCTGATCGGCTGCACGCTCGTCGATGTCGCCGGCGCATCGCCCTTCGAAATCGGAGTAATCGATGACGTCGACCGCACCGCCGGCCCCGCACCCTTGCTTGTCATCAATAGAGTGCGAGGCGAAGTCCTGATTCCTTTCGCAAAAAGCTATCTGCGCAAAATCGATCTCGCCGCCAAGCGCGTCGAAATGGCCCTCCCCGAAGGCCTCGTCGATCTAAATGTCTCTGGCAAGCCGGCTCGCTGACCCGCTGACTCGCTGTCACTGAAAAGGCTTCCACACCCCGTCATCCTCTAGCGCCATCTGCAACGGCCGCGGCGGTCCCTTCGGAGGCAGCGTCACCTCGATCCAAAGCTCCTGCCCACGCTTCACCGGCTGCAAACTCTGCGCGTGCTCGGCAATATAGAAATCGACAGGCTTCTCGAGACGCATCTCGCCGCACTGCGTTCCCGGCCACGCGTCCACCCGCTGTCCCGCCTCCGCCTTGCCCGGATCCTCAATTTTCACCGCGACCAGCTTGTTGTCCACAACCTTCAGTTCGCCGTTGAACTCCACCATGCCCGCCGGCCTGATCCCATACGGCCCCGCCACCGCAGCCCCGTTCACATCGCGCGGAAACTTCGCCGCTTTCGCCGACGGCAGTGTGCTTTGGCATCCATCCACCATCAGTTGCAGACTCAAGTACCGCCCGCGCATGGGCAGGTCCGGATCGATCGCGACCGTCCTCGTCCACACCTTCGGACAGGTCCACCGCTGCCACAAATACTTCGCCGCAATCGCCGACACCAGCGCCAGCTGCACCACCAGCACCGTCACCGACACCACCGAAATCGTCCCCCGCCCAATCCTCATCGCATTCGCCTCAGGCTGCTCCCGCGTCCCTATTCTCTATTCCCTATTCCCTAGTCCCTTCAGTCCCAGTCCCTAGTCCCTAGTCCCTAGTCCCTCTAGAATTCTCCGCCGCATCTTCTCCAACGCCCATCCACCTGCGAGAAACAGCACACCCAATCCGATCAGCCCCAGCGACCGTCCCACCTTATCCATCAAGTCGCTGAAGTAAAACCAGGCAACTGCCACCGCAAACGCGACAATACCCAGGTTCACCAGGGCGCGCGACACCAGTTTCGCGCCCCACCAGCAAATGAATACTGCGAACGCGGCCACCAGCGCATGCGCCAGCACATTCGGCGTCGTCCCGCGATACGTCCCCGTCATTCCGTTTCCGAGCGGATAATTCTGTGTCCACCCGTGATAGCACCACGGCAGCGCCAGCACAAACACAACCGCGGCCGCAATCGGCACCAACCCCTTGTGCCCGTGGAACGCCGCCACCACCAGCGGCACACCCGCAATCGCAATCCACGCCCACACTCGCAGTCCGAACGGCAAAAATCCCTGCATCCCATTCCACGATTGCCAGTCCGTCAGCATCAGCCCCACTCCCGTCCCCGCTGCAATCGCGCCCGCCGCAAACAGGATTCCTCGCACGACTCTCTTCTTCGATCCCACAAAAAACGTCAGGTACAAAATCGCCCACACAAAGCAGAGCCGTCCCATGTACACATCGGCGCCAATCAGCCCGCCCGCCCGATAACCAATCTCACAGAAGATCCAGGCCGGGGCCAACAGCAGCGCCAGAGTCTCCTGCGCCTGGTCGCGCAGCAGCAACCATCCAGCCAGCGCCGCCAGCGCCCACAACAACACTGCGCCCGGCCAGTGTTCCTCAATGTTGAAGATCTGCCCTACCAGCGCAATCGCCGCGCCCGTAGCCACCGTTCCCACCGCGTGCAGCGCCGTGCTCAGCCCGCGATACTTCTCGCGAACCACTCCGCCGGCCACATGAAAAACCGCCACCATCGCGCACACGAGCGCGAAGCGAGCGCCGGGTCCCATCTCATCCCAATGCGCCGAAACAAACAGCACCACGCCACACGCCAGCAGGATCGCGCCCATCACAAGCGCTGCAATTCCCTGCCAGTGCAGCCCCACAGGGGCCGTACCTGTGTCTTTGAATTCGACCCTTTCGTCGGCCGCCGCTCCAAGCTTTCGTGCGATCAGCGCCTCGTGCGCGCGAATCCGCGCAGCGGTCTCCGCGTCCACCACGCCAGCCGCGAGCCAGCGCGTCAACAAGCTTTCAATGTCTGCCATGATGTTGGCTGCCATTATAGGCCGCCTCCTCATCGGCAAGCCGATCGGCGCAGACTCACGCACATCGGCTCACCTTCATGGCCCATATTCACGCAGCTTCGCTAGCGCCGCCAGCACGCTTGGGACACTTTCGCAACTGTCCCAAAATAACCCCGCTTGTATCTCTTGTTCTGAGTTCTCTGACCACTGATCACTGGCCACTGATTACTGTTTTCGCGCTCGCTCCGTACTCCCGCAAGTCGAGCCGCACAAGAAAGAGATTCGTCTCATCATCTTCATCCGGCCGAATCATCTCGCAATACTCGCGGACGATTGCGCGGTGGCGCATCTCGATCAGCGCATGCGCCGCCAGCAGCGCCACAGCAATTGCAACGTACCGCCACGCATTTTCTTCGACCCACGGCCCTGTGAAAACCGCCAGCCAAACTACAATCGGGAAAAATGTGAAATATTTCGCCACCGCCATCGCAGGATTCGGCTGTTCGTACTTAGCCTCACCAGTAAACGCAACCGTTGTGATCTGCAGAAAGAACAAATCCGACACCACGATGCACATGCCCACAGCGACAAGCCCCTCAGCTATTAGAGCGCCCACCGTCAACAACTCCGGCGGAGCAATCGCACACGCGATCACGCAAGCTGCCCCGGTTACGCACCCCACAAAAACCAGCGCCCAGGTTTTCACCGCACTCAACCGCTCCAATGCCGTGGTCATCTCCGGCGGCTTGCCATCGACAAACGCAAGAATCCAACTGTCTCGCTTGTTTCCCGGCGAAAGAAACGCCAGTCGAAGCCCCGCAAGCGCCCAGAACACAACAATGCCGATAGAAGCACGCATTCCACCTGCGGAAATTAGCATCTGCACCTGGCCCTTCACCACCGCAAACCGCAGCACGCTGGCAATCACAATCGACAAGCCCACTCCGCCATAGAGAACGAGATAAATCCGATACCGCGGAACGCGAAACAGCGTCTGCGTCATGAAATGAAAAATCGCGCGGCGCCGGGGCGAGCGAACAAGCACCGCATCCATCACTCGCCCCATCCATCGTCCGACACCACTGCGCTTCGGATGCGCGACCCCACCTTCAATCAATTGCCGCGTCCTTCGCGCATAAGCAATCGGATAAGTCGAAACCACAATCGTCGCCGCCACCAGCGTGGCCATGCATCCCGTCCGCGCCAGTTGTCCGTAGATTGGCAGCGCCGATGGCCCTTCCATCAATCGCTGGTAAATACCCAAAAACCAGAAGGGAGGAAAACAGCGCACAAACCATGCGCCCCCTTCGAGCAGGTTCGGCACCACGGTCGAGAACACCGGAAACAGCAGTAGAAGCATCAGCAGCCCGGCAATCGAAAGTCCCTGCACCGCCAGTGAGAGTCTGCGAAACCATCGCTCACCCAGGACTGAAAGTACAACAGATTCAAAAGCGAGAATGAAGAGAGTGGAAAACAGCCCGCTGCTCGCAACAGCCAGCAGATGGCCGGCCAAAAAGCGCGGCAAACTAGGCGGCTCGATCGCCGACGGAAGCACGAAATAGGCAAGGATGTTGGCATCGAACAGGAAGCCACCCAGCAAAATCGCAATCGCTGTCACGCGCGCCAGAAATGTCGTCCGGTCCGGCACGGGCAACGGTTTGAGAACAAAAATGTCGAGTAAGTCCGGGAAAAACATCTCCCACTCGAAAACAGCAACGATGCCCATGACAACGAACGAATACACAGCGAAAAAGAAATGCTGATTCACCTGGACCCAATAGGGCGGTGGACCGTGAACCCCAATGAGGTGATGGCCTCGCATAACAAGCATGAAAGAGTGGTAGTCGGGCCACAGGTAGATCGCGACCACGAAGGATGGCAGCCCCGCAACGAAAGCGACCAGCACCAGCCGCGTCTTCGCGTCGCCATCCGGCGAGGCTGTCTCGTGGTTGAAGAAACGTTCAAGAAAATGGCGCAGCAGGTGGGCAAACTGGCTTCGCTCGGGCGCGCGAACCTCACCTCGCTCCGCCTGCGCGCGCAACGGCAGAACGTCTGGCTCAGACATCAACAGCAGTCGCTCAAGCGCTTCACGCACGGCTCACCCGCATCACCTCGACAATCTGCTGCGCAACCGATGCTGTCTCCTGCTGCTGAACCAGTTGCGCAAACACAGTCTCGAGATTCGGCAAGCTCATCAACTCCACTAATTCGCTTGGCGGCGCGTCGGCCAGGATCCGCCCTTTTGCGATCACCACGACCCTGCTGCACACCTGTTCCACCACCTCCAGCACGTGCGAAATGTAGAGCACTGCTTTACCTTGCGCCGCGAGTAACTCCAACAGATCTTTGAACAGCCGACCTGAAATCACATCCAGCCCCGAAAGCGGTTCGTCAAAGATCAATAGCCGCGGATCGTGCAGCAGCGCCGCTGCAATCAGCACCCGCTGGCGCATGCCCTTCGAATATGTCGAGATCGGGGAATGCTTTGACGATTCCAGATTCAACAGTCTCAGCAGCTCCGCTGCCTTCTCCTCAATCAGGGGCTCCGAAAATCCGCGCAGCCGTCCCACCAGTTGCAGATACTCGAATCCCGACATGTACCCGTAGAGATGAGCCTCTTCCGGCACATAGCCAATCGCTCGGCGAAATGCCACCATGTCCTCGCGAATATCGCGCCCCTCAAACAGCACTTTCCCTGCATCCGGCCGCAGCATGCCTGTGATCATCTTCACTGTTGTCGATTTCCCCGCGCCGTTCGGCCCCAGGAAGCCCACAATCTCGCCCGCATCCACGCTGAACGACACGTCTTCCACCGCGGGAATCCCGCGGTAACTTTTGTAGAGATTTTTCAACTCAAGCATCGGCCGCGACCTCAGTCCACCCTATGTAGCATTCTGTAGTCGGATCTGGTCCGCTTGTCAAGTAGATTTCTACATAGCTATAATTCCCCATGGCCTCGGATCCAAAAGACGCCAAACTGTCCCACACCGCCGCAATGATCCTGCAAGCGATCGACTCCGGCCTCGTCTACGGATTCAGCATCATGGAAACGACCGGCCTGCCCAGCGGAACCGTCTACCCCGCCATGCGCCGTCTTGAGCGCGACGGCCTCATCGGCTCCCGCTGGGAACGCCAATCCATCGCCGATGCCGAGCAGCGCCCCCCGCGAAAGTACTACAAGCTCACGTCGACCGGCGCCGCTGCCCTGCGCGCCAACCGCAAACGTTACCCGCTGCTTGAGCGCCTCATTCCTCCGGTGGAGGTCAGGTCGTGAAGACGCTTCACTCCACGCAAAGTTTTGACGCTGCCGATCGCTTGCTCCTCCGCTGCGCGTCCATCCTTCTCCCTCCCAAGCAGCGAGCCGAGTGGCTCTTCGAGTGGGAATCGGAGCTCTGGCATGTGCGCCGCTCGTTCACTGCATCGTCTCCTGATGCGTGGCGCGCCGAGTGCGAGATCACCGTTTTTTGCCTCGGAGCGTTTCAGGATGCACTTTGTCTCCGCGGCCTCCAGTACCGGACCCAATCGCGCGCTTCAGCATTTCACGGTTCAGCCCTGTCCTGTCTCGTTTGGCTCGCCGGCATCTTGCTCGTCGCGTTTTTCTTGTCGCTCGTTCTGCCGGGCGTTCGCGTGGAAAATGCTTTTTCCAGCAGCCAGGTAAGGCCGGGCACCATCCTCATTCAAGATGAAGGTTCAGAGAATAGCTCGACTCCAAGCATGGCCCTCGAGCAGGAGCGTATCTGGAAGCAGAGCCGGCAGCGCTATTTCGACGAGTTCGCCTTCTATCGCGTCACCCGCGAAACAGTTCAACTCGCGGCGCAGAAAACGGCAACCTGGCAAGTCGCCCAGGCCAGTTCCAACCTCCTCTCTCTTATCGGGTGGCCCGCAGGCAACATCGCCCTGCGCCACGAACGCGCCGACGACCCGCCGCTGCTCATTCTCAGCGAGCACACCTGGCGTGACCAGTTCAGCGGCGATCCACAAATCTTCGGAAAGGTCCTCCGCGTCGGACTCCGCGTGGGGCGCGTCGCGGGCATCGCGCCGGATGGCATGGGAAAAATGCCGGGCCGCGCCGACGCGTGGCTCCTCCAATCGGAGGACGAATTGACTCCGGCAGGGGCAGGCTACGTGGTCGCCCATCTCACGCGTCGAGGACGCTCTGAACTCTGGGGCGGATTCGTGCACATCGCTTCCTTCAACGCGCGACATTCGGAACACGACTTCCTCGGCAAATCTCTCGAATTGCAAACGCCCGCGCCGTGGAGCATCTACCAGTTCGCCATCCTCATTGCGTTCCTTGGTCTTCCCGCGCTCACCGCGGTTTCCTCCGAGCAATTTGTCCTCAACTCGCGCAAACTCTCCTGGAAGTGCCGGGCAATTCGCATTGCATTTCTGAGCGGCAAAATCGCACTCATCCTGCTCATCGCCTACTTCGCTTCAGTGGATCTGGCGTATAGCCGCCTGCCTGCTTTCTCCGCGGCCGGGACCTACATCCAGCTGGTCTCGTCCTTTTTCATTTGTCTGTTCGGCATGCGCTGGGCGCTCACCGATCAGCGGCGCCGCTGCCCCGTTTGCCTTCGCCGCGTCGCCCACCCTGCGAACGTCGGCACCGTCTCCCGCACCTTCCTCGATTGGAGCGGCACAGAGTTGATGTGCGCTGGCGGCCATACTCTGCTTCACGTCCCCTCTCTGCCCACCAGTTGGTTCAGCACGCAACGCTGGATGCTCCTCGATCCATCATGGGACTTCCTGTTCGCCGGTTGATGCCGGCACGCGCGCGATCTTGAGTGTTGCCAGTTTGCGCCACATCAATTGATCCCTGTCCCTAATGCCCTGTTTTTCAATTTCCTTCGCGCTCGAACAGTGCTAAGATTGCTGCAATTCACACCTGAACCGCCCCGAACAGGCCCCCCAGGCTTACTCCTCCTCTTCATTGGGTGTTCAGCGGAAACGAGATGCCAAATCTCAAACTGGAGGGTCGTTATGACTACATGGAAGCGCTTTGCCTGGGCGATGCAATGCTCAGCCGTGGTGTTGATCGCTGTTGCCGCCGGGTTTGCCTCGGCAGAAAAGGCGTCGGCTCAGGGCGATAAGAGTGGTGGACAGGCCGCTTCATCCGATAGCGGCAGCGCGGCACCGATCAAGCTTGGTTTCGCCATCGAGTCGGAGATGTTCACCTATAGCGCCATGGATGCGGAGGGCGCGGCGGTCGCTTGCAACATCGCTCAAAACCTGGGCGCTGCGGACGCGAAATGCGTGTCGAAGGGATCGATGAGCAACGCTCCCGGCGTAGTAATCGTCGGTGGGGACTCGGATGTAATGGACGAGTTTCAACTGTGGCGAGCGGACATTTCGACCATGGATATTCTCACCGCGCGCGCCAGTCACTATTGCCCCAAGGCGAGCCAGCGTGGCCTTCTATCCACCGTGATGGGATTGTTCCCGGAGAGCGAAGCGCTGGGACTTGCCAAGGCTCTGTTTACCACCACCACAGTCAAGACGCCGGTTCAAGGAAATATCCTCGACCAGACGATGATGAACGACATCGCGGGTCACCTGAGATCGCTGGGCGTCCCCGTCATCGTCCCGGACACCTATGCCCCGCATTCGCTGGTCACAGTCAACCAGGCCCGGTCGCCTTTCATCGCGAAGTTCATGGCCCTGGAGACGACGCGAGCTTGTCTGGATGAGAAGCCAGCCGCGGGCGCGGCGCCGAGTACGCCGGCTGACCAGGCCGTCGCAGAACAGGACAAGAAGTCGATTGCAGCAGCGATCGATGCCTTCCTTGACTCGCTCACGAAACCCGATGTTGCTGCCAAGCCAAAGCTGGAACTGCCAGGCGTGCCGGCCGCGCCGGAAGTGCCGACCATTTCGCATTTGGATGCGGTGATGCGGGCCGATGGGCTGGCACAGGAACTGGGGTTTGTGGCTGACTCAAACGCCGCCGAAAATAGCCCATGGGACGTGCTCTGGCTCAAGGCGCTCGAATCCGGAGGGGACGTTGTGGCCTCTGACAACCTGATCAAAGGCAGTAAAGTCACCTACACAGGCGGGTCGGTGGGAACCTTTGCGCTCTTCCACCTCAATGGTGAGTTGGAGTGCTCGGGGGTGTTCTTCAACCTGGCGCCACCAACCCTGCTCACCGACATTCCAAAGGTTCTGGACGGCTCGATGGCTGTCCCCGCAGGGAGGCTGGTCGGCGGCTGCGCTGCCAAGTAGCCGGCGCGCCCCGTTCGGGTTCTGCCTGGATGGGGCGTCAACCGATTCCTGCGTGGCCCCGATGCGGACTCGCTCCCTAGCTCCCTCGTTCCCTTGTTCCCTCGGTCACTTCGTCCCTGTCTTCGTGCCTCTATCATCAGAGGTATGCGCTTCGACATCGTCACCATCTTCCCCGGCTTCTTCGCCGGCTTCTTTGAGCACGGCATCGTTCGCCGCGCCATGAAGGAAGGCCTGGTGTCGATCGAGACGCACGATCTGCGCAACTTCACGCACGACAAGCATCGCACCGTCGACGATCGCCCCTTCGGCGGCGGCGAAGGCATGGTGCTCAAGCCGGAGCCGCTTGCCGAAGCCCTTGAGGCGCTCGGAATCAAGAGCAAAGGAGCAAGGGAGCAAGGGAGCGAGGGAGCAGGAGCTAGGGAGCGAGGGAGCATGAGCGGAGCGACAGCACGAGCGAACGAAGGTGATTCTGCTCTCCGCCCAGGGCCGTTTGTTCAACCAGTCCGTCGCGCGCGAACTTGCCACTCTCGACCGCATCGTTCTCGTCTGTGGCCGCTACGAGGGCGTCGACGAGCGCATCAACGAACTCTATTGCGACATGGAGCTTTCCATCGGCGACTACGTATTGAGCGGCGGCGAACTGGCCGCGGCCGTCGTGGTCGATGCGACGATGCGCCTCATCCCCGGCGTGCTGGGCAATGAAGCTTCGGGCGAATTCGAGAGCTTCGGCGCCGCCGACTCCGAAATCACTGCTGACATCGATGGTGTTCCTCGCTCGCAGCACGGCTCCGGCGGCCTGCTCGACTACCCGCACTACACGCGTCCCGCCGAATTCGCCGGCCTGCGCGCGCCGGAGGTTCTGCATGAATGGCGACCATTGGCAGATCCGCCGCTGGCGCCGCGAGCAGCAGCTGCAAAAAGACGCTCCGTAATCGCCCCGATTTGCTTGAGCGCGCAGCACTCACTGTGGAAGATCGCCGCATCCTCGACTCGCTGCAGAATCGACCTGCTATCCGCGGATAGTTGTTCAGGGGTCAGGGATCAGGGGTCACGGGTCAGGGATCAGGGGTTTTCGAGTCGTCCGTAGAGCGTGGCAGATCTGGCAGGGACAGCAATCGGGGTCGTGCTAAAACCGGAGCTTTTCTCACAATTCATCTGGACATCAAACCGGACGATTTGCCCTGAGCAGCGACCGAGAGCGACTTCGTCCGGTTCTTTCGTGACCAAAATCAGCAAAGCGTCCGGCTGCAGAACGACGAAAAGCGCGAAAAGTGGCCAAAATTGGCCACTGATAAATCACTTTACTGGCACGAAATTTCAGCATGAAAATGAGGATCTAATCCCGATGTCTCGCCGGGCGAGTTTGACAAGGTCGGGGCGGCGTTCTAGAAGTGGCGGACAGCCGAATTGTATTCTGCGAGGATACCTCAATCGTGAATCCGTCGGCGGTGATCGGCTAGTCGTACCTCCCAGATCCCCGAAAGCGAGGGACCGGGGCCACCCTAATCATGATCTGGTAAGCTCATCGGGATCGGGGCACAAAACGGCGTAAGAATTTCCTGCATCAGATTCGCACGGACGTTGGTGGACTGATTACGGCTTATTAGCAATGAAGAGTATGGCCGCGATCTCTTTGTGCCATGAGTACTTCGATTTGTTCGTCTAGGCTCTTTACCTTCTCCTTCCAGCCGACGTTTGTCTGATCCCTCTTTAGACCGGAGTCGACCAGTTCACTCCGTCGGGTCTGTAGGGTTTGGATTTCTCCTTCGATTTCCTTGATGTGCTGAAGAGCCAATTGCGTTGAGTTCGACATGGTGGAGTCATCTCCTTTTCATCTGCTCAGTCTGAGTTGAATTGGTGTCAAGTCGCCTGCAGCAAGTTGTCTAATCGATCTCCTTGTTCTGGCTATCCGCCAAGACTAAAGACCACGATCACTTGAGTCCGTACTTCCGCCGCCGTGTTGCTGACCAGATAGGGCTTGTAGCGCCATAACTTCACAGCATCCAATGCAGCCTGTCGCAACATAGGCGGTCCGCTCACTACTTCAAGCTGTTCAACAGTTCCGGCCTTTGAGATCGTAGCCTGCAACACTACTGCACCGGACACACCCGCTGCCATCGCAATAGGTGGATACACAGGCCCTGATTTCTGGAGCAACCTGCGCCGAGCCGCATCTGCGGAAATGTTCACTTCGTTATGAGCTTCAGTATTCAGATTGGTTGGATTGGACGGTTTGATTTCATGACCGCTGTAAGCGGCGATAGGGGCCTTGGGGTTCTTCACAATCTGAAAGCCATTGTCATCGGGAGGTAGGCGTGTTGGCCCCGGAGTCGAAGCCGGAAGCTTTAATTGTGCGCCATCCCAAGAGGGCAACTTCTTCACTACGAACACTCGTTACAATCTTCAACTTTGCTTCTACGGTCTGTTTGGCCCGGCCCGAGGAGTGGCTGAAATATAATCCTGTGCCGCTCAATTAGGTCGATTCCAGCGCGGCTAAGTTGAAGTTCCACGACCACCAGCGAAACGCATTTGTTCGTCCGATTCGTATACGTCAGATCCGCATTCCAAGCTCTTCCATTTGGGGCCCAATCCGAATCGTATACCTGTTCCGATATGAGGCTCCCATCTGTTCCAATCACATTTGGTGCCTCGTCAGCCCCAAGCGGCTTTGAATCGATCCCAGAGGGAATCGCTGTGGGACATCCTGAATTTGCAGCCTTGCTGCCTTGTGCTCCAGGACGCCAGATGTCCGAAAGATCTGGAGGCATTTGGTCAGCAGGAGTAGCAGGTCGGAAAAGGTCACCGAAAAACTGGATACGTGCATCGCAATCCCGTAACGCGAGGACTTGTGGCGAAGCAGGAGGACTGGCCGTGGTCGAGTTTCAGGCACTATGCAACAGGCGAGATCGGCAAGGTTGAAATCGAATCGATGTGGACGGCGGCGCGACGAAGGTACGAAGTTCCTGCAGGATTCGAGATTAAGAAATCATTGGGCTGAGGGCTGTGCTATCCCAGGTCTCTAAGGAGACCTGGGGCACCCCATAATTTTGTTTCGCGCCAGACCTGGACCACGGGCCCGAGGATACTTCAATCGAGAATCCGTCGGCGGTGATAGGTGGGTCGTACATCCCCGGTCCCCAAGTGCGAGGGACCGGGGGCACCTGCCAACTCGGCGGATGAGAACGTAAACTGGTATCTCAGAACAGCAGCCGCCTCAAGAGACAGACACTGACAGTGCTCTGTAACATGAAGGCCGGATTGCGAGCGACCATAAAAGCGTCGCGCTCAGATCTTGCAGAGAACCGTGAAGAATGCCGAAGGGACTTTACTCGCACAGAAGAATGAAAACGATTTCGAGGGATTTATGGAAGACAATGCTCGGGAGTTCGAAGGTAAGGGTGTGGGGCGCAGAGAGGTGCTGAAGGCTTTGGCCGTCTTTGCGGTGACGCCTGCTATTGCAGAATCATCTGCTCAAACTGAGGACAAGCATGCCTCTTCAACGGGTCCTTTGTCATCGATTGTGGCCGGCACTCGCGCGCAAGCATTCGATAAGGGATGGCGATTTTTGCGCGGAGATGCAATGGGCGCTGAGGCTCCGGGATTTGATGACAGCCGCTGGCGCATGCTGGATTTGCCGCACGACTGGAGCGTGGAAGAGCTGCCCGATCGCGGAGGAGAGGAAAACGGCGAAGGTGCGCTTTGGGGAATTTCTGTGACGCCGATTCGGGTGGGACCCTTCGATACAGAACTAAGCCAAGGGGGCCGCGACACAGGATGGGTGGTGGGAGGAACGGGTTGGTACCGGCGCCACTTTTCGGCCGCTTCAGTGCCATCGGACGGGCAAGTTGAGATCGTCTTCGATGGGGTCTACAAGAATAGCGATGTGTGGCTCAACGGGACCCTGCTCGGGAATCATCCCTATGGGTATACGACCTTTTCGTATGACTTGACGCCGCATCTTCGGCGAGACGGAGAAAACGTCGTGGCTGTGCGCGTGCGAAACGAGGGCAAGAACAGCCGCTGGTATTCGGGTTCAGGGATTTACCGGCACGTCTGGCTCAACACGACGGGAAAACTTCGAATTCCGATCTGGGGAGTGTGCGTTACTTCCCCTGAAGTGAGTCCGGAACAGGCAAGAGTCGATGTTGCAGTCAAGGTTGAAAACAGGATGGAGACGGCGCGAGAGGTGATCATCCTTACGCGCCTGCTCGATCGGGACAATGCAAGCGTGGGCACGCACGAAGCGAAGCAGTCGGTAGCCGCCGGCGAGATCGCCGAAGTTCATCAGCAGATTGACGTGCGCAACCCGAACTTGTGGTCGCAAGCTACTCCGCACCTATACAGGGCTGAAACTGAACTCGTCCTGGGCGAGGCTGTCGCGGACCACGCGGCAACGACATTCGGAATCAGAAGCGTTGAAGTCGATGCGGAACATGGGCTTCGCATCAACGGACAATCCGTCAAGTTAAAGGGCGGTTGTGTCCATCACGATAATGGGCTGCTGGGTGCTTGCGCCATCGATCGCGCTGAAGAGCGCCGAGTGGAATTGATGAAAGCGAACGGGTTCAATGCCATACGAACGAGCCACAATCCTCCGTCTCCAGCTTTCCTTGGCGCATGCGACCGGCTGGGAATTCTGGTGCTGGATGAGGCCTTCGATCAATGGGAAGAGGAAAAGAACCCGGACGATTACCACCTGGACTTTGCGCAGTGGTGGCAGCGCGACATGTCGTCGATGATTCTGCGCGACCGAAATCATCCTTGCGTAATCCTGTGGAGCCTGGGCAACGAAATCCCCGAGCGTTTGAAGCCTCGCGGGATTGAGATTGCGAGAGAACTTTCGGCGTTTGCGAAGAAGCTGGATCCGACTCGACCCATTACCGCTGCCATCAACAATTCCCGGGGAGACTCAATCGACCCGGCTTTTCAATACCTCGACGTGGCGGGCTACAACTACCTGGTGAACAGCTATGAAGAAGCTCATGGGCGATTTCCAAGCCGCGTGATTGTCGGAACTGAATCTTTCCCAAGACTGGCTTTTCAGAATTGGGAAGCCGTGGAAAAGTTTCCCTATGTGATCGGGGACTTCGTCTGGACTGGGATGGATTACCTGGGCGAATCGGCAATTGGGAACGCGCAGCTCGATAGTCCGCGTCAAGGCGGCCCGCCGCCAGCAAATTCAGGAGCCGTTGCAACCCAGCAAGCGCAAGCAGCGGCAGCTTCCGGAGGTACTCCGCCTTCTTCCACTCCGCCATCCCAGGCGACTCCGGCTGTTCCCGCCCCAAGCAGCGCAGCAGCATTCTTCATCAACGGTTCCTCGATCCGCTTGCCATTTCCCTGGTTCAACTCGTATTGCGGCGACATTGATTTGATCGGCGAAACCAAGCCGCAGGGATTCTATCGTCGTGTTCTGTGGGGCACGAGCAAACTCGAGATGGCAGTCCAGAGACCTGTCCCTGTTGGAAGGACTGAAATCATAAGCGCCTGGGGTTGGTCAGATGAGTTGCGGAGCTGGACGTGGCCTGGTTTCGAAGGAAGAACGGTAAAGGTCCGCGTGGCCTCTTCAGGAGATCAGGTCCGACTGATACTGAATGGCAAAGAGATCGGCTCGAAAGCGATTTCACGAGAGACGGAATTGAGGGCCGAATTTGAAGTCCCGTATAGTCCTGGTGAGATTCGTGCGATTGCTTTGGAGGGCGGAAGGGAAATCGGGCAAATTGCATATAAGACAGCAGGGAAACCGGCAAAGCTTGGGATGCGGGCAGATCGGTCGACCATAAGACGTGATCCGAACGATCTCTCCTTCGTCAAAGTCGAGGTCCTGGACCAATCGGGGAATGTGGTTCCCGATGCAGCCGTCTCCGTGGCCCTGTCTGTGAGCGGTGCTGGACGGCTGGCGGCGGCCGGGACTGCAAACCCTAAAGATGTCGCCAGCTTCAGATCACGACGACCAATGACCTATCACGGGAAGTGTCTCGCCATTGTGCAGCCGCTAGGGCAAAAAGGGTCCATCGTGGTGCGAGCGGAATCGCCGGGTCTCGGATCGGCTTCCATTCAATTGACCGCTCTTTAGGTTTGCACGACGTAAGTCTGAAGAGCGGGCGAAAAGCGATCGAATTCTCGGCGGCGGCCGTTCGGGATGTCGTCCTCGACTCGCTCCGCAGCTGATCATCCTGCGTGTCAACGCGGACACTCCCGTGTCACATCCAACACGCTCTGAATCGATCGCCCTCTCACAAGTGTTTTGCTTTGTGTGCCGGTTTTTCGGCGCTGTACCTGCACTCTACAGAACAGCCGGCCGCTGCCGCGCGCCGGCAAGTTTCGTGAAAGGGGCTTTATGCGCAGATCCCTCGCATTCGTTCTAGTTCTTGCGCCGCTGCTTTTATCCGCGCAAACCACGCCGGTCATTGCCATTCACTCCGGCTTGCCGCAAGGCGACATTCACGCGCTGCCGGCAACGATGGAATTGATTCAAAAAGCTCCAGGCGCTCACCCCGGCAAGATCTGGGTACGCAGTTCCGACCAGGGCCTCGATATCTGGGGGCAGGTTCAGGTCCCGGACAACGATCTCCGCTGGCCGAAACAGAAATCAGAGATGCTGGCGAGTGATCATGTCGAAGTCTGGCTCAGCGCTGCGCCGGACGTGGAGATGCCGCCAATCGGCTATGGGAACCAGTTCGGCGAGATTGATCTGAAGAGCGCAGCCGACTGCGCGCCGGTCGAAAATGGCGGCGGTCCGGGCGATCCGCGCGTTCCCAAGACCAAGGACTGCGAGCGCTGGTACAACCAGCAGGTCGACTACCGCAAACAGTTGGAGCGGCTGTTTACCCGGCAGTGGCTGGCCGCGAGCGATGATGCCGGGAATCCCACGCTGCCCAGCAAATCACTCTTCGAGGATTTTGCCTCGACGGCCTGGTCGAGCCTTGATGCGTCGCTCTTTAAAGATGACCTGCCCCAGCCGCTCAAACCGCAGTCCGATGGAGTTCGTTCAGAATTCAACACCGACTACGGCAAGCAGATAACGGAAACCAACGCAAATGGCGTGAAAGAAAACAGAAACCTAATCACCGGCTACAGTTTTCACTTCTCTATTCCCTTCACTGCGTTTCCTCCGGCGGAGCTATTGAGGCTCCGCGATTTGTATCTGATGGTGGATGTTTTCAGCGCGGCGCCCGACGGCAGGAAGATGGGAGCCATCTCGACCACTTCAGCGAAACGAGTGTGGGGCGAGCCATCCAGTTTTAATCATCTTGTGCTCGATGCACCGCGCCGCCACGAAATCACTCCCTGCGGTGCCAATCCAGTGGAAGAAGACATGTACGGCGAACCACACCACTCATGGTATTTTCCGCTTGCCGGCAAAGGTCCGCTTTACTTGAGCACCGTTTACGATATCGAGAATCCAGCGGGCGGCTACATGTACGATCCAGCCGGCGTGTCGCCCATCTTCAAAGCGACAGAACATTTCTGGAAGATCCAGGCTGATGGCTCGGCGGTTTGCGGACCGAAACTCGAGTATGAAAATAGCGGTTTCAAGACCAGATCTAACTTCTACATCGCGAAGGAGCACTTTGAAACGAAGACGTTGCCCGATGGATGGATGCTGGTGCGCTCAGGCCCTGACATGAGCACGCAGAGCCCCTTTGGCTCGGGTGCATGCGGCGCCTGCCCGGTGATGGATTTTCACATCTATTCCATTTCTCCCAAGGGCGAGATCGGCAGCGCGCTCGATATCAGCGACGAGTACTCCGGCTACGAAGGCCAGGCGAGCGACGGAGATCTGTCCATCGCGCCGGATTGGAAGAAGGTGACCTATTTCTCGGATGTGGTGACGTATCTCAACGACGACAAAGGCGGACAGCTGGATCACTGGAGTTCAACGAGCTATTGCCTCGAGGGCCACGCTTACCGGAAATGCGCCGAGGCCGGGACTGCGAGTCCGCCGAACCCGCGGAATTTTCAGATGACGGACGAGTAGTGGCTGGCTTCGGAGATTCGGCACGAATGCTGCTTTGAATTTTCGGGGAATAGCAAACCAGGATTTGGCAAAGCACCTGAGGGCCTGGAGGCCCTCAGGACAGCCGGTCAGGAGACCGGCGCTACAATTTCCGTTGGCTCATGAGAGGTGGGGTTTAGTGGGCGATGTCGACTGTCAGGTTGAGTTCAATGGGTGTGGGCTGGTTGCTGATGGTGCCGGGCTTGAAGTGAGCACGGCTAACGGCGTCAACGACGCGCGCATCCCAAAGCGGGGTGAGCGTCTTGACGACCTTAACGTCTTCCGGGCGACCGTTTTCATCGACAGTGAGGGTCAATCCGACTTCGGCATCCGCGGGAATGGGGAGTTCGTTTGCAGTGACGGGGATGGAGAGGTGTTCGGAACCCAGAAGCACTGGCGCAATGACACCGGTACTCACACGAACTTTGGGGGTTGGGGCAGAAGCGTCGTCCACAGGCTTGCTGGCGTTCGCGGCTGCGGGGAGGAACAGCGAGGGGAGAAGAACACTGGTAGCCAAAATACGGCGCATATAAAACCTCCAATTGAGATAGAGTAACCGTTATTATTTTTATCCTCATAAAACACGATTGTCAAGTAAAATCGTGTTTCTAATATTTATCAACAATTTATGACAGAGTATTCCCTTTAAAGTCAACGGTTGATTGTACAATTTACATGTTTTCCACAGGGGAATTCAGCGTAAAAAGAGCCACTATGCCAATCGAACGCGCTTCACAAGCTCTCAAACAAAGGAAAGCCAGCGGCACGTCATGGAGCAATCGTTCCAGGCGGAGATGCCCTGGCGGCTGTCAAACCGCATTCGGCACGGATTGCCTGAACTACTCGTGGACCTGAATCGGACGGCGTTGCTCGCCTGCCGCTTCGGCGGTACTCTTGCAAGATGCGACCGCTCCGGTATTCGATCAACATCACCCTGGACGGGTGCGGGAGACGGGTAAGGGACTGCTCGTGGGAGGCGTCATGCTTCCGCTCGCGTTGGCGGAGCCGGGATTGATCGATGAGTACGAGTTCATGGTGCAGCCCAGGCTGGCGAGTCACGGGCCAACGTTGTTTGCAGGGCTCTCGAAGCCGCTAAACTTGAGGCTCGTCAGCCGGAACGAGTTCGGCTCGGGCGCGGTAGCGATGCGGTATGAGCCGAGAAAATAGCAAAGCACCAGTGCGGGCGTGGACGCCCGCACGATAGCCGACCTGGAGGTCGGCGCTACTACGAGTTTCAGAAGGATTTCACGGGTGCAGGCTGAACCGATCCCACTTGGCCGATGGTGACGGCCGCCTGGTAGAAGTCCTCGCCGCGCACGGGTTTGCCAGCCATTCGACGCAGCATGGCGAGCTGGCCTACATGCGTGAGTGCGTCGGCGATAGGGCCCTGCAACAGTCGCTCGATCGGCGCGTGAAGGGTGGACTTCGACGCAAGGAAGGCATCGAAGGAAGCCAGAGAACGATAGAACCGCTGCTCTTCCTGGTTCCACTCCAGCGGCTGCGTGCTGTGCCAGGTGGGACTCCCCAGAGCGATCGAGAGCGACCAGACAAGCAGATCGCCCATGTGGGCCAGAATCTGCACCGGCTTGCGGCCAGCCCCATCAAAATCAGCAAAGTGAAGAGGAGCATTTTCGAGGGCGCGCGTTGTGCGATAGGCAAGGGTAGCAAGAGTATGGCGAAGGAGTTCGCGTTTTTCGTCCAGTTTGCGTTTTTCATCCATAGCGGGTTCGAGTCCTGACGCGTTGGCACCGCGCCCAAGGGGAAACTATAGCGCAGATTTGCACTTGCCCCAGCCCGAATGGTGACGCCCTCCTGTGCAGATCGCGATCGCCTGAATTAGGCGGAACCTGCCAATCTTTGATAAACTTGAGGTTCTGAAATCAATAGCAGGAAGTCACCATGTCAATCCATCCAGTTATGCAACGCCTGGCTGATAAGCTTAAGCGCACCGATTTGCCGGCATTTGTTCCCGGCGACCAGATTCGCGTCCAGGTCAAGATCAAGGAAGGCGATAAAGAGCGGCTTCAGGCCTTTGAAGGCCTCGTCATCGCGATCAATAACGGCCCCCAGGGCACCTTTACCGTTCGCAAAATGAGCTTCGGCCAGGGCGTCGAGCGCATCTTCCCCTTCAACTCCAAAGTGATCGACAAGATTGAGAAGATACGCAGCTACAAAGTGCGGCGCGCCAAGCTGTTTTACATGCGCGGACTGCGCGGCAAGGCTGCCCGTCTGAAGGAAATCGATCGCGAGACCGGCAAGGCCCGCGTCTAGTTTCCGGTCAATCTGCTTCCAAAATCAGGCCCTCAGCCAATCAGGCTGGGGGCTTTGCTTTTGCTCTCGATCCGCATCCAAGACTCAGCATGGCGGAACAGCCCCAGCTTTCCACAAACGACACGGATCGAGCCGATGCCAGCAAAGCGGCGATTCCTATACTGGTCGCATGGGCGGGAATCCAGTCTGCGGTTGGAAACTCGAAAATGCTGCGCGCCGCGCAGGCGCGGTGCACATCGCGGGGCTCGATGAAGTCGGTCGCGGGCCGATGTTTGGGCCAGTTGTTGCTGCTGCCGTCGTCCTGCCAAAGGGCTGCCGTCTGCAAGGTCTGAACGATTCAAAGCAATTGACAAAAGAGCGGCGCGAAGAATTTGACGTCGTCATTCGCACCAAGGCCGTGGCGTGGGCCGTTGCAGCCGTCGACGTGGAAACGATCGATCGCATCAACATCCGGCGCGCGTCGTTGCTGGCCATGAGCCTCGCCGTGGAGCAGCTTGTAATCGTACCGGATTATCTGCTCATTGATGGGCGCGATACGATCGAATGGCCGTGCACGCAGCGGTCCGTTGTACAGGGCGACGCAACCAGCTTTTCCATTGCAGCCGCAAGCGTTCTGGCCAAGGTGCATCGTGACCGGCTGCTGGTGGAGCTCGACTCGGTGTATCCGGGCTACGGCCTCGCCATGCACAAGGGCTACTGTACGGCTGAACACCTTGCAGCCCTGGCCCGTCTCGGCCCCACGCCGCTGCACCGTAAAAGCTACGCGCCGGTATCGCAGCGCATGCTCGAATTTTCTGAAGTCCTCGAGATTGAATGACGATGAGAAGGCCTGCCCAGTTCGCACGTGTTGTCCTGCTGACGGCCGCAGCCTGTGCAATGAATTGTACGGCGCAGGAAGTGCAGCAAACCGTGCCGGCGCAGAATGAAACCTCACCGCCCGACGCGATACCCCAGCCAATTCGGCCCGTTCGGACAAAAGTCCCAACTGGCTCGCTCAGTGGCACCGTCTATTGCGCCGACACGAACTTGCCGGCGCGCGGCGCCCAGATTCTCCTGGTCAATACGTCCGACAATTCTTCGGGCTTTCAGAGCGCTGGAACGAGCGATCTCGAAGGCCGGTTTGCCATAAAATCCGTTCGCCAGGGCGACTACTACGTTGTGGCGGGATTGCCCGGCTATATGAATCTCCTCACCAGCCTCAAGAAAACTCACATCGAATCGCTGCCAGACGACGAACGCAAAAAGATCATGGCCCAGGTTCCGAGCGTGACAATCTCGCCGGACCAGCCCGCACAAATCTCGATTCGCCTTGAACGCGGCGCCGAGATCGACGGCACCGTGATGTATGACGACGGCGGCCCTGCCATTGGCCTCGAGCTCCATTACAAATTGAAAACGCTCGGCCAGGACACAGGCAGTCGATTGGCCGAGATGATCGATGAGCGATCCTATGGGGAATCGCAACCCGACAAAACAGACGATCGCGGCCACTTTCGAATCCTTGGCGTGCCGCCGGGCGAATACCTGGTCAGCGTGTCGGTACCAACCGCATCGGCTGAACTGGCTGCGAAAGATCAGGTAGCCGCGATGCTCGGCGAGGCGATGGGCGGCATGGACGTGTACGTCGGCGACGGACTGAGAGCCAGCAAAGCTGAATCCATCAAGGTGGACACCGGCGGCGCGTCAAAAGATGCTGACATCACCATCCCGCTGAGTAAACTGCACACCATTCGCGGCCAGGTGGTGCTGAAGAGCACGGGCGAGCCTCCGGCCAGCGCGGTGGTGCAACTGCTCTATGCGGACACAAAGGAACCAGCCCGCACCGCCATTGCGCCGGATGGCGAGTTTGAAATGCGATGGGTACCCGAAGGCAGTTTCATTCTTCGCGCGGACGCGAGTGCCGATCCGCTCCCGAAGTTTGCTATTAACGATGACGAAAACGGCTTCGGAAAAGTCGTAAGTTCCGGCTTCGCCTTTTCAATGAACCCGGCCGCAAATGAAGTTCCAGGTGGCTCAGAGGTTTCTATCGCGATCACAGGTGATGTCGACCACGTGAGCATCACCGTTCCCGATCCGCCGGCGAACCGCCAGGGAGAGTCAAACGCGGATCAAGTACTGGGAGGACCCCCCGACGGCCCCGCGGACAACCCACATTAGCGCTCAATTCACCACCGGAGAGCGCAGGCTGCTTTGCTCAGCGTCGGCTTGAATCTTGCGCCGTTGCAACAGTTTCAGCACCGGCCGAGCCAGCAAAAGCACCGCCACCACGATCGTGATGTCGAGCGGCTTCAAAACCCCGGATTTAACCTGCCACCAGAAGTGAATCACACCGCAAATCACAGCAAGGTAAATCAATCGGTGCAGCCAGTTCCAATTTCTGCCGCCCAATTTGCGGATCGCCCAGGTTGTGGAAGTGAGCGCGAGAGGCACCAGCAGCAAATAGGCCGCGACGCCCATCGTAATGAAGCGGCGCCGCGCTATATCACCTTCCATCGTCGCAATGCTGAATCCGGAATAGAGTGCGACGTAGGTAAGCATGTGAAGCGTGGCATAGAAGAAAGCGAAGAGTCCGAACAGGCGGCGAAATTTGATGAGCCAATTGAGCTGCGGGAACAACCGTCGCAGCGGCGTGATGGCAAGGGTGATCGTGAGCAGATACAGAGTCGCCAGTCCGGTCGAAAACGCGATCCTGGCCGTTGGATCAGGCCCAAGATTGTTGGTCACAGCGCCAAGCACGAGCAAGCCTGCGAGCCAAAGGCAGCCGATCCAGGTGACAATTTTCAAAATGATCAGTGTCGAGCGTTTCATAGTAAGCGAGCCGGCGAATCGGCAGTCCAGAAACCTCTAGTAGTACTTTTTCAAGTCCATCCCTGTGTACAGCGAAGCTACCTGATCGGTGTAGCCATTGAACATGAGTGTCGTGCGGCGCTGCTGGTAAAACGGCAGGCCGATGCGCCGCTCGGTTTTCTGACTCCAGCGCGGGTGATCGACATTGGGGTTCACATTGGAATAGAAACCATACTCATCCGAAGCCATCTCGTTCCAAGTCGTATGCGGCTCCTTCGCAACGAAGCGCACTGTCACAATCGATTTGGCCGATTTGAAGCCGTACTTCCACGGAATTACGATGCGAACCGGCGCGCCATCCTGATTGGGAAGCGTCTCGCCATAGAGGCCAAACGTCAGCAGAGTCAACGGATTCATTGCCTCATCCATGCGCAAGCCTTCGGAGTACGGCCAGAAGATGGTGCTTTCGCCAGTCCACTTCTCCACGTGCTTGTCGTAGTACGAGAGGAATTGAACGTACTTTGCCGTCGACAGCGGCTGACATTGCTTGATGAATTCAGAGAGTGAGTAACCGACCCACGGAATCACCATGCTCCACGCTTCAACACAGCGGTGACGATAAACCCGGTCTTCTAGCGGATGCAATTTCAGCAGGTCGTCGATATCGAAGGTTTGTGGTTTGGCGACCAGGCCTTCGACTTTCACCGCCCACGGCCTCGTCGGTAGTACGCCTGCATTCTTTGCGGGGTCGCCCTTGTCCACGCCAAATTCGTAAAAGTTGTTGTAGTGAGTGATATCGTCGAACGTCGTCAATTGCTCGCCGGTGGTGGTCAGAGGGCTCGACACAGTTTGCAGCTTGGTTCCGGCAAAAGCTTCGCCTGGCGCTACAAATTTCGCCAGCCGACCCGCACCAACAGCCGCTGCGCCCGCCGCGGCCGCTCCCTTCAGAAACCGCCTGCGGCTGAGGTATCGAAAGTAATCGTCGCGAGAAGTGATCTCAGACGAAGGGATGTCAGGTACTTTGCCCATCAACACGGTGGACCTCACTTGGAGAAGAACAACTACATCCATTAGACAGTCGAACGGGGCCCGACGTTACACGATTCGTCGGAATCATGTCGACCGGAAGCCGCCACCCCGCTATTCGGGATTACGCCACGCGAAAACCACAATCGGGTAAGTAATGTGGATTTCGCCATTTTCGCGCCTCCCTGCAACTCCAAGCGTGTCAGTGCCAGCCCGGATGTCGGCTTCAAACAGCGTGCGAATGCGTTCAGCATCACCCTCTTTGGGAAACGACCCCGCGAGCAAGCCTTCGAGGTCGCGATCGAGTATCGATTTCTCCAGCCGCCGCAGTTCAAGGCCCGCTTCCCTTCCCAGCGCCATGAATTCAGCCTCAGTCAGTGCCCGCGTATGCGACGGATCGCGCAATATCTCCCAATGATTGAAGGCTGCCTGCGTTTCCTTGCGCGGCGCCACATCGCAAACCAGCACCATTCCTCCGGGCCGCGTCACGCGCTTCATCTCACGCAGCGCCGCCAACGGCTCAAGAAAATGATGAAATGAAAATCGTGTGACAGCGCAATCGAATGTACTGTCGCCAAACGGAAGTTCGGTCGAGGATCCAAGCTGCCACTCGACGTTCTCAACCTTTTGCTCAGCCTGGTAACGCCGCGCGCGCTCCAGCATCGCCGGCACAACGTCTACGCCGGTCACTGTCCGGGCGAGGCGCGCAAAATAACACGAAATGATTCCCGGGCCGCAGGCGACATCGAGAACTGAGTCCTCTGGCTTGACCTCGGCACATTCGGCCATCAGATCGAGCAGCGGATCGCTTCGATATCCGTGGCGCTGAACAAAAGGCTCAGCCTGTCGCGTGAACTGATCCAGAATTTCTGCGTCGTGGCTCGTTGCCTTCATACGAACAGTATGACATCGCATCGATCGAGCTGCAGCCGGCCGCAGCTCGTCGTGCTAAGCCTGCTCCTTTGCCTGCGCAAATGGCCATTCGCGCAATCGCACTGCGCGTATCAGGTAGATCAGCGTTCCTGAAATCGCAATGCCGGCGGCAACTCCCAGTTCCATAAACGCATGAGCGCGATAGACAAGCAGAAACCCGAATCCCGCCATGGCAACCAGCGGTGGCAGCGGATAAAGCGGCATGCGAAACGGCCGCACGAGATTCGGCTGGCGCACGCGGAGATAGATCACCCCAAATTGCTGCAGAAAGAATTGCAACAAAATGCGCGTGATCACAAGCATCGTGATCACCTGCGCCAGCGTAAAGAAGCAGAAGAGCGCTCCGACCACTCCAAGCGCGACCAGCGATCGGTGCGGAATTCCGTGCTTGGGATGGACGGCATCGAGAAAGCGAAAGTAGTTTCCATCGCGAGCAGCGGCGTAGGGCACGCGCGAGTAGCCGAGTTGCAATGAGAAAACTGAGGCGAACGCAGTCCAGATGATGAGCGCGGCAATCGCGTAACCAGCCCACGTTCCGAACGCCGACCGCGCGATGTCAGCGACGAGTTGAACCCGCATCGCCGCGGACCCTGCGTCGGCGGCCACGCCCTTGAAGGCCGGCAGCGCGGCGAGGTTCATCACAATATAAAACGCAGAAACAAGCACAACAGAAATCAGAATCGCGCGCGGAATAGTGCGCTCCGGCCGCCGCACTTCCCCGCCAAGAAAGCAAATGTTGTAGTAGCCCCAATAGCAATAGGTGGCAAGCAGAGTGCCTTGCGCCAGCCCGCCAAGCGCTACCCCGGCCGCCACAGCAGGCGCCGCCGGCATGTGCCAGCCGCCCGTTGCCGCAGCGTGGGCAAATCCTGAAGTGATCACCCCGGCAATCGCAGCCATCACACCGACAAACAGCACCCAGGCCATGCGCACCACAGAACCGATGTTGCGATAGAGCAGCGCAGTGACCAGCAAACACGTTGCCGCAGCAGCAAAGTTCGCATAGTGCAAATTGGGCAACGCTGCAACCGGAGCGGCCTGCAACCCCGGCCAGAAAACCGCAAGAAATCCTGAAAGGCCGATGCAGCCGGAAGCAATCGAGAGCGGCGCCGTAAACGAGAGCTGCCAGACGTAGAGAAAGCTCAGCCAGTTGCCCTCGCGCTTCGGTCCGTAAATCTCGCGAAGAAACGCATACGAACCGCCAGCCAAGGGAAATGCTGCGCCCAGTTCTGCCCAGACCAGTCCATCGGCAATTGCAATCGCCGCTCCCAGAGCCCACGCCCAGACTGAAAGTTTGTAGCCCGCGGCTGCAATCACGAGCGGCAAAGTGATGAACGGGCCAACTCCGATCATCTCCAGCAGGTTGAAGAGCACTGCAGAACGCAAACCGATGCGGCGCTCAAGCGGTGCGGAAGCTTGCATAGACTGATGCACTGTTGAACAGATTAACGTCCCGGCCCTGCTGCGCCTGAAACCCATTGACTTCGACCACGGATTGCTGGAGACTGGGGGCTGCCGTACACGTGTGCATTCAGGAGTTTTCAGCATGTTGCAGAAAGATGGGGGAAAAGCGCCTGGCGCGGCACAGTCGGCAGCCGCCAAAAGAATGCACCGGCAGCCTTCGATCAAAGACATCGCGCGCCTGGCAAAGGTGTCGCACCCCACCGTCTCGCGCGCGCTGCAGAACAGCCCCCTGGTCAACGCCAAAACGGCAGCCAAGATAAGAAAGATTGCAGAGGATGCGGGCTACCGCGCCAGCGCTGTTGCCCGCGGCCTTGTGACACGGAGAACGCGCACCATCGGCCTGGTCGTCACCTCGGTGAACGACCCGTTTGCCGGCGAAGTCGCTCTCGGCATCGAGCAGGCAGCCAACGATCACGGCTACAGCGTTTTTCTCGCAAACTCCAATGCTGAACCCGAACGTGAACGCAAAATGGTGCAGACGTTCGCCGAGCAACGCGTCGACGGCATCGTCGTCACCTCTTCGCGCGTGGGCGCGATGTATCTTCCGCTGATCGCGGAAATGATGGTCCCGGTTGTGATCGTCAACGATCAGTATCCCGGTGAATTTGTTCATTGCGTAATGATCGAAAACATCGAAGGCAGCCGCGCGGCCGCCGAACATCTGATCGAACTTGGCCACACGCGCATTGCGTATGTGGGGGATCGCTCGGGCTATCACTCAGACACGGAGCGCCTGACCGGATACAAACAGGCGCTCGATGCAGCCGGAATCGCATTTCACCCGGAGCTTGCCGTTGCGGGCGATGGCCGCCCTGAAGCCGCATGCGAGGCTGTGAATGGATTGCTGGCCCTGGAACAGCCTCCGACGGCAATCTGCTGCTATAACGACATGACTGCTATCGGCGCAATGCACGCGATCCATGCGCGTGGGCTGCGAGTGCCGCACGACATCTCGGTCACGGGATTTGATGACCTGTTTTTTGCTTCTTATCTGGAGCCGCCACTGACCACCGTCCGCCAGCCCATGCGGCGCATGGGGCAGATCGCCACGGAGGCGCTCTTGAAACTTATTTCGGGCGAAGAGTCAGTCTCCCAGATCAGGGTTAAGTCGGAACTGATTGTCAGGCAGTCAACGGGAAAGGCAAATGCCAATGGGCAGCGGAGGAAATGACCTGGGAAAAAATATAGCAAAGTCGTCCGATCCCTCGCTGACTCCACTGCGCATTTTTTGCCAGGAGACGCCGATCATCCCCGCCATCCGCAAGCCAGAATTTGTCGAGCAGGCAGTTGCATCGCGCGGCAAACTGGTTTACCTGCTTGCCGGCGACCCAGAGAACATCGAATCAATGATCCAGCAGATTCTCGGCGCGGACAAGATTCCGATTGTGAATCTGGATCTATTGAATGGATTTTCCCGCGACCGTTACGCAGTGAACTATCTGAAGAAGGTCGGCGCCCGCGGAATCATCTCCACCCATCTCGATCCGTTACGCCATGCATTGTCGATTGGTCTCTATGCTATTCAACGCACGTTCCTGCTCGACAGCGGCGCGATGGATACCATCACCAACCAGCTGAAGAATTCCCCCGTGCATGCCTTGGAAATTCTGCCTGCCCTGGTTGCGCCGAAGTTCATC
Source organism: uncultured Acidobacteriaceae bacterium (assembly GCA_963782085.1). Classification (GTDB taxonomy): domain Bacteria; phylum Acidobacteriota; class Terriglobia; order Terriglobales; family Acidobacteriaceae; genus Telmatobacter. The sequence goes on along the minus strand of CAWAIL010000024.1, from coordinate 90,963 downwards.
GATCGAGTGCAACTGCTCGGTCTTGACCTGCCTGTGGTTGGAGGCGGGCTGATCTCGAACTTGAAAGAAGTAGAGGCGCTTCTGGCCCAGGGCCTGAGCGCAGTTTCGACCAGCAATCCGCAAATGTGGTTGAAGTAGATCAGGGAGGACGGTTGCGAAGGAGCGAGGTCCGAAGCCCGCGATCTGTCGCTACCAGGTTCTCCGCTACTCGTTATCCGGATTCGGCAGCATCACATCCCGCACGATCGCATTCATCTCCGCGCAGGCAGCAATAAATTGGCGAAGAGTTCTCCGCGTTGAGCCGAACGTATCGAACTCTTCCGCCTTCATTCCATTTTCTGAATAGGCGCGCTCGAAGTCAGGGAATTTCTTGAGCAGCGTTTCGACGATGCGCGGCTCAACGGGCGTGTCGATGCGCGAAACGACTTCAATGTCGCTTTCGTTGTAGCGTTTTTGCCAGGCGCACGGCGGGGAGATGACCACGTCGCCGCCGATGAACTCGCTCCAGTGCATGTGATTGCGGAATGCAGCCGAGAGCAGGCGCAGGCGGTAGCCGCGCTCGCGATAAATCTTGTACGCCTTCTTGAAGACGGCAACGCCGGCCCACTCCAGATAGCCGGGATCGACGGAGAGATTGTGCTTGTCGTGCAGCACCTTGAGCCAGTCGTCAAGCCGGCCGACCATGAGCGTGCAAACCGGGCCCATGGTTGATATGTCGAGGCCTTCCGCTTCGCGACGCTTGAGGCCGCGCTCGACGGCCTCGGCCACTGCGATTGCCTGAGGGAGGGTAAAGCTGACGGTGGCATTGATGCTGATGCCGCGGTAGGTAGCTTCTTCAATCGCGGGGATGCCGGCGCGCGTAGCGGCGATTTTCACGATCATGTTGGGCGCAAGTTGGCTGAAGCGGATGGCCTGCACCAGCATGGCGTCCGCATTGCGGTAGTTGCGCGGATCGGTCTGGATGGAGAGGCGTCCGTTGCGACCTTTTTCGCGCTCGAAGATGGGCATCAGCAGTTGCGCGGCATTTGCCGAAATTTCCTCGACGATGCGCCACGAGATTTCGTCTTCTGTCGCCGTTGGCAGCGTCCGCGGCAAATTCGAGAATGCGCGGCTTCCAGGCTGCGCATCTCCTGCTTCAGCACGCTCGACTGCGATGGATGGATTGCAGGTGGCGCCGACCGCTCCGTGCTCGATGGAATACGTGAGCTCTTCGATGGCGGCCGAATCGTTCCACAGGCAGGTGGGGGTGGTCTGCGTCATTTTGTGGAGCGGGCTTTTGAATTGGAGCGCGGTATCGGTAACAGCCATGAGATCCTCCGGCGATGCAAACGTGTGCAGAACCAACCTAACACCGCAGGAAATCACGGTCAAGAAAAGCGTCGTTACAAAAATTCCGCGGCAATTTTGGGGGCCGATACCGGAAACGCGCCAAGAGATTAGGAGGGATGAAAAACGCCGGGAGTTTTCCTGATCCTCGCGGAGCCGATCGAGCGGCAAACAAGACCGTTTGACAAATCGATTTTACCGCCCTTCGCGGTCCCGCTGTCTTCGAGTGTATCTATTGCTTATCCAGTCACTTGGCCGGCCGGAAGAAAAATTCGAGAGACCGGTTGACAGGGCACCGAAACTGAGAGATTATAGAGATGGCTTGCACACGTGTGCATCGGGCCTTGTTGCACTTCCCCTTCCAGGTTCAGCCAAACCTGGAAGGCCCTTACGCAAATTCGAAAAGTCGCTCCATTTCCAGATTTGCAGGGCGCTCCCGCATCTAAAGTTGCGGCTCATTCTGCGAGAACCGACCTGGAAATTGAACGACGCGGATTTGCGATTGCGCCTAAACTTGACGGCGCCGCAGGAGATGTGATTCATGAGTGAATTGTTGGTCCGCCCGGAGAAATTCCGCAACCGGATTGAAGATTTCGGATATGAATTTCTTTCGTTTGAAACGCGCAAGCTCGAGCGCGGTCAGAACTATTACGGCGAGACGGCCGGAACGGGAACTGGCCATTGTGGTGCTGGGCGGCGTTTGCTCGGTGACCAGTTCGCGCGGCGAGTGGCACGAGATTGGCAAGCGCGCCAACGGTTTTCGATGGACTGCCCTACACGCTTTATCTGCCCATCCGCACTTCGTTCATCGTCACCACTGAGGCGGCTGCGACTTGGCGTTTTGCTACTGCAAGGCCGAAGAAGAATATCCGGCGCGGCTGGTCACGCCGGACACATGTGGGAATCGAGATTCGCGGCGGCGGAAATGCGACGCGGCAGATCAACTCCATGCTGCCGCCGGATTTCTGGCGCAGCGGCTGATGGTGGTGGAAGTATTCACGCCGGCGGGCAACTGGTCGAGCTTTCCGCCGCATAAGCACGACGTGCACAACCCGCCGGGCGAAGTGGATCTCGAAGAGATTTACTACTACCGGATCGAGCGGCCGGAGGGATTCGCGGTGCAGAAGGTGTACACCGCGGACAGGCGCATCGACGAAACGCATGACCGTGCGCGACGGCGAACTGGTGCTGGTTCCGGAGGGATATCATCCGGTGGTGGCCGCGCATGGATACAACGTGTATTATCTGAACGCGCTGGCGGGTTCGGCGCGGTCGCTGGCCGCTCAGACGATCCGGATTATGCGTGGGTGAAGAGCGAGTTGGAAGGAAAAGACCCGAGGTTGCCGATGGTGAAAAGGTGAGGCCTGCACCGCGGTCGGGCGTGAGTATGTTCGGCAAGTCACGGCGCTGACCTGAAGGAAACGAGGGAACGGGCATGAAGACGCGGCGCATGACGATGGCGCAGGCGCTGATCCAGTTCCTGAAGCAGCAGCATGTGGAGCGGGACGGCCGCGAGCATGCGTTCTTCGCCGGCATGCTGGGCATCTTCGGGCACGGCAACGTGGCCGGGATCGGCCAGGCGCTGCAGCAGAATCCCGATTTTCCTTACATCCTGGTGCGCAACGAGCAGGCGGGCGTGCACATGGCGACGGGCTTTGCCAAAGCCAGCAACCGGCTGCGCACGTTTGCGTGCACATCGTCGATTGGGCCGGGCGCGACGAACATGATTACCGGCGCGGCGCTGGCGACCATCAACCGGCTGCCGGTGCTGCTGCTGCCCGGCGATATTTTTGCGCGGCGCAATGTGGCGCCGGTGCTGCAGCAAATTGAGTCGCCGGCCACGCAGGACATCGGCGTGAACGACTGCTTCAAGCCGGTGTCGCGCTACTGGGACCGCATCTACCGGCCGGAACAACTGATCACGTCGCTGCCTGAAGCGATGCGCGTGCTGACTTCGCCGTCCGATTGCGGCGCAGTGACGCTGGCGCTGCCGCAGGATGTGCAGACCGAAGCGTACGACTATCCCGAAGAGCTTTTCGAGAAGCGCGTGTGGCTGATCCGGCGCGGCGAGCCGGATCGTGTTTCGCTGGAGCGCGCGGTTGAAGGCGATTCGCGCGGCGGAGCGGCCGCTGATTGTGGCGGGCGGCGGCGTGCTGATGAGCGAAGCTTCGCAGGCGCTCGAGCGATTTTGTTGCGAAGACCGGCATTCCCGTGGCGGAGACGCAGGCGGGCAAAGGCTCGCTCGCATGGGATCATGCGCAGGTGGTGGGCGCGATCGGCGCGACGGGCATCGCTGGCAGCGAATCGGCTGGCGACATGCGGCCGATCTGGTCATCGGCATCGGAACGCGCTATTCCGACTTCACGTCGGCGTCGATGACGGCGTTCCAGAATCCGGATGTGACGTTCGTGAACATCAACACGGCGGAGTTCGACGCGTACAAAGTGGGCGCGATTCCTGTGGTGGCCGACGCGCGCGTGGCGCTGGAGCAATTGAGCGCGGCGCTGGCGGACATCAAGGTGAGCGCGGCGTATGCGGCGGAGATTGCGGAGCTGAAAGCGAAGTGGGACGCGGAAGTCGATCGGCTCTTCCATCTGAACAAGCAGGATTCGAATTGCGCGGGCAAGCCGGCGCAGAGCGAAGTGATTGGCGCGATGTGGGAGGCGGCGGGCGAGCGCGACGTGCTGCTGTCGGCGGCGGGCAGCCATCCCGGCGACCTGCACAAGCTGTGGCGCACGCGCACGCCGAACGGCTATCACATGGAATACGGCTACTCGTGCATGGGCTACGAGATTCCCGGCGCGATGGGCGCGAAGCTGGCCGATCCCGAGCCGCGAGGTGTTTGTGTTTCTCGGCGACGGCACCTACCTGATGATGCCCACGGAGATTGTGACATCGGTGCAGGAAGGCATTAAGATCATCATCGTGCTGGTGGACAATCACGGCTTCGCCAGCATCGGCAGCCTTGAGCCGATCGCTGGGGCAGGGCGGATTCGGAACGCGCTATCGCGCGCGCGATGCGAAGACCGGGCAGCTGGATGGCGAGCTGCTGAAGGTGGACTTTGCGGCCAACGCGCGCAGCCTGGGCGCGCATGCGATCAAGGCGGCGAACCTGGACGAGTTGAAGAAGGCGCTCGAGGAAGCCAAGGCGCTGGACCGGACCACAGTGATTGTGGTGGAGACGGATGCTTCGGTCGGCGTGCCGGGTTACGACTCGTGGTGGGATGTTGCGGTGGCCGAAGTTTCGGAGATGGAGAGCGTGCGCGAGGCGCGGGCAAGGTATGAAGAGGCGCGTAAGCGCGAACGGCATTACCTCTGAGGAGAGAACAGACGATGGAGCGGTTGCAGAATTTTATTGATGGCGCTTGGCGCGCATCGAGCGCGAGCGATGCGCTGAACGTGATCAACCCGGCATCAGCAAAGGTGCTGGCGGAGGTTCCGCTTTCGCCGGCAACGGATGTGAACGCGGCGGTGGAAGTGGCCGAGCGCGCGTTTATCGCAGTGGCGGCGGACGCCGGTGGTGGATCGCGTGCAGCCGCTGTTCAGGCTGAAGACGCTGCTGGAGCAGCATCGCGACGAGCTGGCGCTCTCCATCACCAACGAGTGCGGCAAGACGCTGGCGGAGAGCAAGGCGGAGATTCTGCGCGCGGTGGAGAACGTCGAGACGGCCTGCGGCATGCCGATGATGATGCAGGGCACGAACTGCGAAGACATTGCGCGCGGGCATTGACGAGCACATGATCCGGCAGCCGCTGGGCGTGGTGGCGGCGATTGTGCCGTTCAATTTTCCGGGCATGATTGCGTTCTGGTTTTTGCCTTACGCGGTGGCGGCGGGAAACTGCTTTCTGCTCAAGCCGTCGGAGCGCGTGCCCATCACTTCGCAGAAACTTTTCAGCCTGATTCAGGCGGCGGGCTTTCCGCCGGGCGTGATGCAGCTGGTGAACGGCGGACGCGATGCGGTGAACGCGATTCTCGACCATCCGGGAATCCGCGCGGTGAGCTTTGTGGGATCGACGGCGACGGCGAAGTACATTTACAGCCGCGCGGCGGCGAACGGAAAGCGCGCGCAGTGCCAGGGCGGCGCGAAGAATCCGGTGGTGGTGATGCCGGACGCGGACATGGAGATGACGACGCGGATTCTGGCCGATTCCGCGTTTGGTTGCGCGGGACAGCGCTGCCTGGCGGCATCGGTGGCGATCACGGTGGGCGATGCGCGGCCAAATTTCACGGAGCAGATTGCGGCGGCGGCGAAGAACCGCAAGACGGGCTACGGCGCGGCGCCGGGCGTGGAGATGGGCCCGGTGATTTCCGCCGAGAGCAAGACGCGGATCGAAGGACTGATTGCGAAGGGCGAGCAGGCCGGCGCGCGCGTGATTGTGGATGGGCGCGGCAAGAAAGTGGCGGACTACGAAGACGGCTATTTCGTGCTGCCCACGGTGCTCGACGACGTTCCGCCGGATTCCGAGACGGCGCGGACGGAGATCTTTGGGCCGGTGCTGAGCCTGATCCACGCGCAAACGATTGAAGAAGCGATCGCGCTGGTGAATGGGCGCAGCTACGGCAACATGGCGTGCATCTTCACGACCGATGGCGCCAATGCACGGCGCTTCCGCTATGAAGTGAACGCGGGCAACGTGGGCATCAACGTGGGCGTGGCCGCGCCGATGTCGACCTTCCCGTTCAGCGGATGGGGCGAAAGCTTTTTCGGCGATCTGCACGCGCAGGCGCACCACGCGGTGGAGTTCTTCACGCAGACCAAGGTTGTGGTGGAACGCTGGCCGAAGGAGTGGAGCCGGAAGTTCTAAAGCAGCTCTAGCCGTAGTGGAATTTAGCTCAACCCGATGCACACGTGTAAGATGGCAGTCTGAAAACAGGGCACGAAAAGCGGTGCAAGGAGAACGCATGAAAGAGCTGTTGGTGGGCAATGCGCCGTGTTCGTGGGGCACGCTGGAGCACCAGGACCAAAGCCAGGCGATTCCGTTCAACCAGATGCTGGACGAGCTGGTGGAGACCGGCTACACGGGAACGGAGCTGGGCGACTGGGGCTACATGCCGACCGACGCGGTGCGGCTGAGCGAGGAACTGGCGAAGCGCAACAACGTGGTGATGCTGGGCGCGTTTGTGCCGGTGGCGATGAAGAATCCTGCGGCGCACGCGGAGGGCGCGGCGAGCGAGCCGTGAAGACGGCGAAGCTGATCGCCGCGGTGGCCACAACGCAGGCGCCGTTCCTGGTGCTGGCCGACGATAACGGCACCGATCCTGCGACGCACCAAGCTGGCCGGACGCATCACGGCCGAACGCCGGACTGACGCAAAGACGAGTGGAAGACCTTTGCGAGCGGCGCCGACCGAGATTGCGCATGCGGTGTTCGACGAGACGGGACTGCGCACGGTGTTTCATCACCATTGCGCGGGCTATGTGGAGACGCCGGACGAGATCGCGACGCTTCTCGACCTGACCAATCCCGAGCGGCTCGGACTGGTGTTCGACGCCGGCCACTACGTGCACGGCACGGGCAGCGAGGATGTCGACGTCGTCGCTGCGCTCAACCGCTTCAAGGAGCGCATCTGGTACATCCATCTGAAAGATCTGGAGCCGAATGTCGCGCGCCGCAGCCGCGAAGAAGAGTGGGATTACTTTACGGCGATGCGGAACGGCCTGTACCCCGAGCTGGGCAAAGGATGCGTCGACTTCCCTGCCCTGTTGCGCTGGCTGGCGCGCACGCGACTACAAAGGATACGTGCTGGTGGAGCAGGACATTCTGCCGGGCATGGGAACGCCGAAGGAAAGCGCGGCGCGCAGCCGCGAGTATCTTCGGTCGATTGAAGCGAATTTTACGTAAGAACAGCCTTTAGCTGTCTAGCCGTTAACGTTCCAGTCTTGCCGCGAATTCAGGAATGCCGGCGCTAACGGATGACGACGAAGCTCAGGAGCTGAGAAGCTGAGCAGTTTTGCGAGGGAAAGAATGAGCGGAAAGAAACTTCATTTCGGAATCATTGGTGCGGGACGGATTGGGCGCGTTCATGCGGAGACGCTGGCCTTCCGGCTTGCCGGAGGCGGAGATCGTTGCGATCGCCGACATGAATCGCGAGGCAGCCGCAGGCACTTGGCGGCGCGGTGCGGTATTCCCAAGGTGGTCGCGTCGGCCGAGGAGATCATTGGCGATCCAAAAGATCGAGGCGGTGCTGATCTGCTCGCCAACCGGCACGCACGCCGACCTGATTGTGCAGGCGGCGCAAGGCCGGCAAGCACATTTTCTGCGAGAAGCCGATCGCGTTCAGCTCTGGACAAGATCGACATGGCGCTGGCGGCGGTGCAAAGGCCGGGCGTGAAACTGCAGATCGGGTTCAACCGGCGCTTCGACTCGAACTTCAGGCGCGTGCGGCAGGCCGTGGCGAAGCGGCGAGATCGGCAAGCCGAGCCTGATGCACATCATCAGCCGCGATCCCGCGCCGCCGCCGATCGCGTATCTCCGCACCTCGGGCGGACATCTTTCTCGACATGATGATTCACGACTTCGACATGGCGCGCTTTCTGATCGGCGACGAAGTGGAAGAGATCTACACGGCGGGCGGCGTGCTGGTCGAACCCGGAGATCGGCAAGGCGGGCGACCTGGATACGGCGCTCGTGGTGCTGCGCTTCAAGAACGGCGCGATCGGCACCATCGACAACAGCCGCAAGGCGGTGTTTGGCTACGACCAGCGCGTGGAGATCCTGGGCAGCAAGGGCAAGATCGCGAGCGAAAATCGCTATCCCAACGAAGTTGTGGTCAGCAGCGGGAAATCTGTCTACACTGATCTGCCGCTGAACTTCTTCATGGAACGCTATACCGGAGAGCTTTGCGCTGGAGCTCGCAGCTGTTTATGCAGGCGGTGCTCGAAGGCAAGCCGACGCCGGTGACGGGAGCCGACGGCCGCGTGCCGGTGGTGATGGCGCTGGCGGCGCGCAAATCGTTTGACGAGCACCGGCCGGTGAAGCTTGCGGAGGTCGTCTGCTGATCGAAGACAATCCGACAGGTTGAGTTTGCATTCTGACCTGACGTGCATCTCTGGGTGCCTGTGGTCGTGCTGATTCTGGGAACCACACTGCTGATGACGCTGAGGTGAAGCGCATGAGCGAGCAGACGACCATCCGCGCCAGCGCGGTCGACGCATTTCATTGCACAAGCTGGGCGTGTTTTGCGGGCTGGCCGCCGCGGTGTGGCTGGGCAGCGCGGAAGCGCCGACCAAGCTGGTGAACGAGGGCTTCTCTCCGTTCTCATCTCGATGGGGATGGTGATGGGCGCGTTTGTGGCGCGCTGGACGGTTCCCACGCTGCTGAAAGGCACGGGATTCCTGTTCGACGACCTGCGCGAAAAGCCGCACCTGATGGTGTGGGCGCTGCTGGGCGGAATGCTGTGGGCGGTGGGCAATACGCTGACCATTTTTGCCGTGCGCAACGTGGGCCTGGCGATTGCGTTTCCGCTGTGGAATACGAACAGCCTGGTGGGGCTCTTGCGTGGGGCTGCCTGCTGTTCAAAGAGCTGCGCGGATCGCGAGCGAAAGACTGGGCGAAGGTGATTGGCGGCGCGGCGGCGATTGTGTTTGGCGCGGCGGTGCTGGCCGTGGCCACGGCGCAGCAGAATGCGGGCACGCCGGGCAAGGCCGCCATCGGCATCATTGCCGCGCTGGGCGCGGGCTGCATGTTCGGCACCATGTACATTCCCTACCGCAAGGCGTACATCAGCGGCATGAATCCGCTGTCGTTCGTGACGATTTTCACCTTTGGCGAACTGGGAACGGTCCTGTCTGCTCGGCTGCGATCTTTTATACGGCGGCATCGTCCCCGCTGCTCGCAGAACTGCACGCGCGCGCGCACCATGCTCTTCTGGCCGTTTCGTCGGCGGATTCTGCTGGGTCATCGGCGACCTGTTTCAGCATTATGCGGCGAAGTATATCGGCATCGGGCGCGGCATTCCGCTCTCGAACACCAACCAGCTTTGGGGCCTTGGCGTGGGGCGCGCTGGTGTTTGGCGAGTTTGCTGGCATTGCCGACAGGCGGAAGGCTCTGATCATTGCCGGATCGACCATCATGATTGTCGGCGCGGTTTCGATCAGCATGGCCGAGCCGCCGCCTTCGGAGATGGAGAACTGGAACGCGGCGATGCATCGCGAGTGCGACCGCTACGAGTCTCGACACGGAAAATGTAGCCGCCGTGGTGGCCGGCAACGATCCTCTGGCCGACGACAAGCACCCGCGCCGCTGGTGGGAGGTGCTGATTATGCTGCGTGGCCACCGGCATCTTTGTCTGGCTGGCCGTGGGCACGCGCGCGCAGCACATTTATGTCAACGTTCCCTGGATGATTGTGCTGATCTTAGGCACGATGATCCCGCTGGTTCTGTGCGGAACGCTGCTGTGGCGAAGGACGCGGTTCTCGTAACAGGAGACCGATCCGAAACGCTCTGCTTGCCGTCCGCGGACAAGTCGCCACGCCGCGCTTGATGTGGCTGCGATCGTAGCGCCGGACTCCAGTCCGGCTGTCGTGCGGGTCTCCAGACCCGCGCAAACGAAAGCTCGGGCCCGTGGCCCCGGTCTCATTCACAACCTTATCCACCCTGAGGGTGCGATAACAGCTGAAGGCGAGGAAGTGGAACTCCCCGGTTTGCTGGTAACGGATGCGTGCGCCTTTCATGAACTGCGAGGATACTCTGATCTCGAATCCGTTGGCAGTGATCTGTGAAACTTCCCTCCCCGGCCCCAAAAGCGAGGGACCGGGGGCACCCACACATCGTGGTTAGGAAAATGTCACTGGGACCGGGCCACCCGCCGGTATAGACTGTTCCGGACCCTTGGAGGCCAGACCATGTCCACACGAGCTCTCACACTCCTATCGCTTATGGTGGCATTCAGAATGGCCGCTCTTGCGGCGGATCTTCCGGGCTCGAAAGACCCGCCGGGAATGAAGCGCTACGAGGGCAGCGAGATTATTGGGTACAGAGAGCCAAGGTTCGACGAATTCCTGCTGCCGATGGGTCCGCCCACATCGCAAGATCCTCCGAAGTATACAAAGAGCCTGAAGATCGAGGGCTTGGTAAGCAGGTACACGTATGCAGCCCCTGCGGGCAGAACACCAACGGAGCTTCTTCGTAACTACAAACTCGAATTTCAGCGATTGAATCTTGTGACGCTTTACGAAAAAGGTGCGAGCGACGGCGGATGGTTTGGACCGACCCTTACCCCTATACAGGTTGAAGACAAGATTGCCGATATCCTCACCTACAATCAGGCGCAGGAACGCGTGCTGGTGGGCAAGTCGAAGGATGCTTCACCAACGTACTACTACGTCTTTGTCACCTCCTATAGAGACGGAAATATGCCGGATCGGCTTCAGTCAGTGGTGAAGAAGGATATTGCGCTTGCGGAGTTAGTGGTGGTGACACCTCAGCAGATGGAAAAGAACATGGCGTTCGTGAATGCCGGAGAGATGTCGCGCTCGCTGGCGGATTCCGGCAAGATCGCACTGTACGGAATCTATTTCGATACAGACAAAGATTCCGTGCGGCCTGATTCGCAGGCTACCTTGCAGGAGATTGCGAAGCTGCTCACAGCCAACCGAAGCCTTAGAGTTTCAGTGGTAGGGCATAGTGACAATCAAGGAAAGCCGGACTACAACCTCGACCTGAGCCGTCGTAGGGCTGCAGCAGTAGTGCGCGAGCTGACCTCGACGTACGGTATTGCGGCTGATCGGTTGAGCTCGTTTGGCTGCGGTTTCTACGCGCCCGTCGCCTCAAATGACACTGAGGATGGCAAAGCGAAAAACCGGCGCGTGGAACTAGTGAAGTGGTAGGCAGGTGGCCCCGGTCTCATTCACAATCTTATCCACCCTGAGGGTGCCCCGAGCCTGCCCTGAGCGAAGTCGAAGGGTCCCTCGCCTTTGGGGACCGGGGAGCCCGTGGATCACGTCTCCACTCGGCACCTATCGCCTTCTCACCTCGGCTACCCGTCGAAGTCACTCAACTTGCTGAAAACAGGCATATTTTCCCGCGCATGTTGAGTGAACTTGATCACATCGCTGCCCTCGCCTTGCGCCCTAGAATGACCCCAGTCAATCAAGTTCGAACCAAAGCACGAACGGCGGGTCGTTCGGGCGCGTTCTCTAACGCCCATGTTTGCCCCAGGAGCGTAAATGATCACCGGCGAAGAGGTCGAAAAGAAGAAAACGATTGGCGACAAGATTGCCGAGCTTGAGGCGAAGCGCGCCGAGCTGGAACTCGGCGGCGGCAAAGATCGCATTGAGCGCCAGCACGCAACCGGCAAGCTGTCGGCGCGCGAACGCGTGGAGCGGCTGGTGGATCGAGACAGCTTTGAAGAGATCGGGCTGTTTGCGCGGCATCGGGCGACGTATTTCGGAATGGCCGACAAAGAACTGCCTGCCGATGGAGTGGTGACCGGATGCGCGACCATCGATGGCCGGCTGGTGCACCTGGCGAGCCAGGACTTTACCGTGGCCGGCGGCGCGGCGGGCGAGACGCACTGCAACAAAGTGGCCGAGATGATGGCCATGAGCCTGAAGACCGGCAGCCCCTTCATCTTTATCAACGACTCGGGCGGCGCGCGCGTGCAGGAAGGCATCGACAGCCTGGCCGGATATGCGCGGGTTTTCTATCACAACGTGATGCTCTCGGGAACGGTGCCGCAGATCTCGCTGATCTGCGGGCCATGCGCGGGCGGCGCGGCGTATAGTCCGGCGCTCACGGATTTCGTGATCCAGACCGAGCAGGCGCGCATGTTCATTACCGGACCGCAGGTCATCAAGCAGGTGACGGGCGAAGAGGTGAGCGCCGAGGATCTGGGCGGCCCGCAGTCGCAGATGCACTACTCCGGCGTGGTGCACCTGATTGCGCGCGACGACGACGAGGCGATTGCAGCTTTGCCGGCGGCTGCTGAGCTTTTTGCCTGCGAACAATCTTGAAGATCCGCCGCGGCTGCCTTTCAACGGGCGAATTGAAGGCCGACTCCGAGATGAACGACGTTGTTCCCGCCGACCCCAAGGTGGCCTACGACGTGCGCGACGTGATTGTGCGCGTGGTGGACAACGAGGATTTTCTTGAGATTCAGCCGGAGTTTGCCGCGAACATCGTGATCGGGTTTGGACGGCTTGCAGGGACGACCCGTGGGAATCGTTGCCAACCAGCCGTGCGTGCTGGCCGGCGCGCTCGACATCGATGCGTCAGACAAGTCGGCGCGGTTTGTGCGCTTCTGCAATGCGTTCAACATTCCGCTGCTGACGTTTGTGGATGTGCCGGGATTCTTGCCGGGCGTGGAGCAGGAGCGCGGCGGAATCATCCGGCATGGAGCGAAGCTGCTGTTTGCCTATTCGGCGGCGACGGTGCCGAAGATCACGGTGGTTCTGCGCAAGGCGTATGGCGGCGCGTACATTGCCATGTGCTCGAAGGGTCTGGGCGCGGACCGCGTGGTGGCGTGGCCGACGGCGGAGATTGCGGTGATGGGCGCCGAGGGCGCGGCGGAGATTGTGTTCCGGCGAGGAGATTGACGCGGCCGAGGACAAAGCTGCGCGGCGCAAGGAAATGGTCGACGAGTACCGCGACACGTTTTCGAATCCTTATGTGGCGGCGGGGCGACGGCTGGTGGACGACATCATTGAGCCAGCGGAGACGCGGAGGTATCTGGCGCGGGCGCTTGAATCGCTGCACGGCAAGCGCGAGCTGCGGCCGCAGAAAAAGCACGGGCTGATTCCGCTCTGAAAGGTGGCAACGCATGAAAATGAATTGGTCCGACGTCCTGCTCGCGACCGGGCTAACCGCTGCCGGCTGCACGTTGGTTTATATCCGCATTCCTGCGCGCGTTGCATAAGGCTGTTGCCGAACGGCAAATGAAATTCGACCAAAGCCTCGGCGCACTTGCCGCCGGCATGGAGACGCTTCATCGACGCATCGATGAGATGTCCACTGGAGAATCAAAGTCGCCGCCGAAGACCGACAACGTAAACAATAGCGCATCGGCGGAAACCTCCGAACCCGAATCGGAGCCGTTGCAGCCGGAAACTTTGGCTGTCATCACGGCAGCCGCAACGACTTTTCTTGGGAAGAAAGCGCAAATTCGCGCTGCACACGCTCAGCCGGCGGAGAACGCGGCGGGCGCCTGGGCACAGCAGGGGCGAGTCATCGTGCAGACATCTCACACACCTCGGCCGAGAGCTTAATCCATCACAATTCCTCTGGAAAGGCATCTGACGTTGAAGCTCCGGATCACAATCGACGGCAAGGCATACGAGGTTGATGTCGAGGTCGTCGAAGAAGACGATGGCCCCGAGGCTCCGCCTCAAACCCCTCATCGTACCGCAAACTACGCATCCGTCAGCGCGCATCCGCCAGCCCACAACAGCGCATGGGACAGCGACAACAAAATCGCCCGCAGCCCCTTGATGGGCCTGGTGATCAAAGTAAACGCGAAACCTGGCCAGCAGGTGGAAGCTGGGGAAGTGCTGCTGATGCTTGAGGCAATGAAGATGGAAACCAACATCGCCGCCCCGCATGCGGGAATCGTGAAGAGCATCCACGTCGCCCAGGGCGACCCAGTCAAACAAAATCAAATCCTCGCCGAACTTGAATAACCGCGATAAATTAGGCATTACAGAGTAAAGAAGGAAAGCGGATGATTGCGGAGCAAGGCGAGCTGGGGCACGTTCCTGGGATCAAATTCGTTGACCACGTGGCGATCGCGGTGAAGCAGGGTGAGCTTGAAGGCCAGGTCAATGCATACGAAATCCCTGGGATTCAGAGAGATTCATCGCGAAGAAGTGCGCGGAACCGACCAAGTGCGCGAGGCGCTGCTTGAAATTGGCGACGGACCGAATCTGATTCAGCTGCTGGAGCCGCTTTCTCCCGACTCGCCGGTTCAGAAGCTCATCGACAAAAACGGCGGGCGCGGCGGATTGGCCCATGTGGCTTTTCGCGTTGACAGCGCGCAGCGCGCCTTCGATGCGATGCAGGACTGAGGGTTTTCAACTTATCGACAAAGCTCCGCGCAAAGGTTCGCGAGGAACGACCGTCTTTTTTGTTCATCCCAAGTCGCGAGCCGACCATCCATTTGGAGTTCTGTTGGAGATGGTGGAAGACCCCGAGGGCAAATGACAGAAGGCATGGCTAACGGAACATCTGCTTCGACGAGTTCCCTCCGGTCAGCACGGCGGAGTGGGAAGCCGCAATTGCGCGCGATCTGAAGGGCGCCGACTACGAGAAACGATTGATCTGGCGAAGCGAAGAGGGGCTGGCGGTTAAGCCCTATTATCGCGCAGAAGACCTGAAGAAGATCGCCGTGCCTGGATGCGGCCCCCGGCGTATTTCCCTTTTCGGCGTGCGGCACGCGTCGACGGGCGACTGGCCGATCCGCGAAGAAATCGACGCGACCGAGTTGAATCCGCGAACGCAAACCGCCCTGCGCAGCGGTTGCCGCCGGCGCCGAAGGAATTGCATTCGCCTCTGTTCCACTTCGCAAAGCTTGCCGACTTCGAACTGCTGCTCGCAAATCTGGTCGAGGTCCCGGTCCATTTTGCAGTCGCGCCGATGAAGCAGCTGGTGCAGCTTTTGATCGAGCACCTCAAGGCGCACCCGCACACGCCGCGCGTTTCCACTGGATGCGATGCGCAATGGCCAACTTCGAGTTTGCAGCCGCGCATTGTCGCTGCCGCGCCCGAGGGCTTTGTGCCGTTCACCATTCACGGCGATGCATTCGAAGACGCGGGCGCGACCGCGGCGGAAGAAATCGGCCTCGCGCTTGCCGCGGGCATCGATTTTCTTGCCGCCATGCAGGATCGCGGCGTCGATCTAAGCCGCGCCGCCGCCGCAATCGAATTCAGCTTCGCCATCGGCGCGAACTACTTCTTTCAGATTGCCAAGCTGCGCGCATTTCGCATGGTGTGGGCCGCGCGTTGCGGATAGCTTTGGCGGCATCTCACCGGAAGCATCCCGCGCGCAAATCGCCGCGCGCACTTCGCGTGGAACAAGACTCTCTACGATCCGCACGTCAATATTTTGCGCGCCACCACCGAAGCCATGGCCGCGGTTCTCGGCGGCGCAGACTCTGTCGATTGTCGCGCCCTTCGACGCATGCTACAAGTCAGCCGGATGAGGCCAGCCGGCGGCTGGCGCGCAATACGCAGCTCCTGCTGAAGCACGAAGCGTGGCTGGGCCGCGTGGCCGATGCTGGCCGGCGGATCGTATTATCTCGAGACTATTACCGATTTGCTCGCGCGCGAGGGCTGGAAGCTCATGCAGGAGATCGAGGCGCGCGGCGGCTACCGGAAGGCGCAAGCGGATGGCGACGATTGCCGCGGTTGCTCCAGCAATCGATCGGCGGCGCGCGAGAATGGCCGTTGCGCCGGCGTCGCGCGTGTTTTCGTGGGAACAAATCAATTCGCGAACCCCGCAGAGCAGGCGCTGGAGCGCGCCGATCGAAGCGAGCGAATGAGTGCCGAGACCGCGCGCGGAACGCTCGCACTATGAGGAGTTGCGCCTGCGCACCGAGCGGCATGCCGCAGCAGGAGAACACGCACCGCGCGTGCTGCTTGCGGAGATCGGCGATGATAAAATGCGCGCGGCGCGCTCGAATTTCGCAGCGAATTTCTTTGCCTGCGCCGGATTTGAAACTTTGCAAAACGATTCAAGAAAGCGGAAGAAATTGCCGGCGTCGAGGCTGACCTGATCGTCCTCTGCAGCGCCGACGAAGAATATGACGGCGATTGTGGCAGATCTGATGCCGAAGCTGCAAGCACTACGCCGCAAAACGCCGGTGATCGTGGCGGGAAATCCTGAGAACGCGGAAGAGCTTGCGCGCAGCTGGAGTTGCGCAGATTTTATGCACGTGCGCAGCAATCCGCTGGAAGTCTTGACGAAGTGGCAGGAACGTTTGGGAATCAAGGATTAATCATGCGGCCAGATTTTGCAAAAATCGATTTCACGAAGCTCGACTGGGAGCCGGCGAGCCCAGCCAGCGGGGCACCGGCTGCCGCCGAGTGGCTTTCGCCCGAACACATCGCGATCAAGAGTTTCTATACGCGCGAGGATCTGGCAGGACTGGAGCACCTCGAACTACGCGGCCGGGATTCCCCCTTATCTGCGCGGCCCCTACGCCACGATGTATGCGATGCGGCCGTGGACGATCCGGCAATACGCGGGATTCTCAACGGCAGAAGAATCGAATGCGTTTTACCGACGCAATCTTGCGGCCGGGCAGCGCGGACTTTCAGTGGCATTCGATCTGGCCACGCACCGCGGCTACGATTCCGACCATGAGCGCGTCGCGGGCGACGTGGGCAAGGCGGGCGTGGCCATCGACTCCATCCTCGACATGAAGATCCTGTTTCGCCGCATCCCGCTGGATCAGATGTCGGTTTCGATGACCATGAACGGCGCGGTGCTGCCGATCATGGCGTTCTATATTGTCGCCGCCGAAGAACAGGGCGTGGCGCCGGAAGCAGCTGAGCGGGACCATTCAGAACGACATCCTGAAGGAGTTCATGGTCCGCAACACGTACATCTATCCGCCCGCGGGATCGATGCGGATCATCGGCGACATTTTCCGCTACTGCGCGGCGAAGATGCCGAAGTTCAACTGCATCAGCGTGAGCGGATATCACATGCAGGAGGCGGGCGCGACGGCGGATCTCGAACTGGCCTACACGCTGGCTGATGGGCTGGAGTACCTGCGCACCGGGATAGCCGCAGGCCTCGATGTCGATGACGTTTGCGCCGCGGATCTCGTTCTTCTGGGGCATCGGCATGAACCACTTCATGGAGATTGCCAAGATGCGCGCGGCACGCATGTTGTGGGCGAAAATCGTGAAGAGCTTCGGCGCAAAGAACCCGAAATCGCTGGCGCTGCGCGCACACTCGCAGACTTCAGGATGGAGCCTGACGGCGCAGGATCCGTACAACAACGTGGTGCGCACCTGCGTTGAAGCGATGGCCGCGGCCTTCGGAGCCACGCAATCGCTGCATACCAATGCGCTGGACGAAGCGCTGGCGCTGCCGACCGATTTTTCTGCGCGCATCGCGCGCAACACGCAGCTTTATCTGCAGACTGGAAACCGGCATCACGCATGTGGTCGATCCGTGGGCGGGATCGTATTACGTGGAGCGGCTGACGCACGAGCTTATGCACGCCGCGTGGGATCTGATCCAGGAGATTGAGAGGCTGGGCGGAATGGCGAAAGCGATCGAAACGGGTCTGCCCAAGATGCGCATTGAAGAAGCAGCCGCGCGCAGGCAGGCGGCCATCGATTCGGGCCGCGACGTGATTGTGGGCGTGAATGCGTATCATAGCGACCGAAGAGCCGGAGATTCCGGTGCTCGACATCGACAACGATGCGGTGCGCGATGGCACAGATCAAGCGGCTCGAGCGAATTGAAGACGCGAGCGCAACGCAAGCGCAGTGCGCGAATCGCTGGAGCGGCTGGAACGTTGCGCTGCGAAGCGGCGAGGGCAATCTGCTGGAGTGCGCGGTTGATGCGGCGCGGAAACGCGCGACGCTGGGCGAGATTTCCTCGGCTCTCGAAAATGTGTGGGGCCGTATGAAGCCACAACGCGCACCATCGCCGGCGTCTACTCCGCAGAGAGCGCCAATGGCGAGGAGTTCAAGAAGGCGCGGCGGATGGTGGAGGAGTTTGAGCACGAAGAGGGACGGCGGCCGCGCATTCTGGTGGCGAAGATGGGCCAGGATGGGCACGACCGCGGCGCGAAAGTGATTGCGACGGCGTTTGCCGACATCGGATTCGATGTGGACATGGGCCGCTCTTCCAGACGCCGCGCGAAGTGGCGCGATTTGCCATCGATAGCGACGTGCACGTGGTGGGCGTATCGAGCCTGGCCGCGGGGCACAAGACGCTGGTGCCGCAACTGATTCACGAGCTGCGCGCGCTGGGCCGCGACGACATTCTCGTCGTGGTGGGCGGCGTGATTCCGCCGCAGGACTACGAGTTCCTGTATGACGCGGGCGTGGCGGGAATCTACGGGCCGGGCACGGTGATCCCCATGGCGGCGCAAAAGATTCTGGAGATGCTAGTGCCAGCGTCGCCGCTGACTGGCATGGAGAGGTGAACGCCATGAAGAGCGCGCTGCGCGAACTGCCGGGATGCGAGACGCCGGAGGCGCCGCAGCTGGCAAAGAGAGCGCGCGCCGCTCTCACGCGAGGAATATCACGACGGCATCCTGCGCGGCGACCGCGCGATGCTTGCGCGCGCCGTCACGCTTGATCGAGAGCGCGCGCGAGCGCGGATCGCGAGCTGGCCGAGCAGATTGTGGAAGATTGCCTGCCGCACAGCGGCAATTCAATTCGCGTGGGCATCACCGGCGTGCCCGGCGCAGGCAAAAGCAGCCTGATTGAAGCGCTGGGCAGATTTCTGATCGCAGAGCAAAAGACAAAAAGTCGCGGTGCTGGCGATCGATCCGAGCAGCCAGATTTCGGGCGGCAGCATCCTGGGCGACAAGACGCGGATGACGACGCTGGCCGCGAGCGAGATGGCATTCATCCGGCCGTCGCCCTCGCGCGGCATGGCCGGGCGGCGTGGCGCAGCGAACGCGCGAGGCGATGCTGCTGTGCGAGGCGGCGGGATATCAGAACATTCTGGTTGAGACCGTCGGCGTGGGCCAGTCAGAGACCGCGGTGCACGAGATGGTGGACTTCTTTCTGCTGATCACGCTGGCCGGAGCGGGCGATGAGCTGCAGGGGATCAAACGCGGCGTGATGGAGCTGGCCGATCTGGTTGCCGTGAACAAGGCCGACGGCGCAAACACGAGCTGCTGCGCAGCACGCGCGCACCGAGGCGCAAAATGCGCTGCACTATTTTCCCGCCGCCGAGTCAGGCTGGACACCACGCGCGATCTGACCTGCTCGGCACACACGGGCACCGGCATCTCACGAGTTGTGGGAGTGCGTTCTGGAGTACGTGAAATTGACGCGAGTCAAACGGGTGGTTTGCACGCGCACGCCGCGAGCAACAGAAGCGATGGATGCACGAGATGATCGAGCAGGCACTGAAGCAGAGGTTCGACGTGCACCCATTAGTACGCCATAGCCTTGAAGCGCTGGAGCACGAAGTAGTCGCCGGACGGACCACATCCTTTCGTGCGGCGCGGATGCTGCTGGAGATGTATCTGAGAGAACCCGGCAACTGAAGCCGCAATCAGATCCTGCTGGATGGCTCTCGATCTCGATACTTGTTTTCCTGCTGGCCGGCCACATCCGTTGTTATCGCGTAGAGTCCGCCGGCAAACCGATCTTCAGGTGAACCGTCGCTGCCGGCGCTTGTTACATAGAGCGTCTTCAGTTCATCCCCGCCGAATGTACACGTGGTTGGGTTGCGCACAGGCATTTCCACGATTCGATCGATTGTTCCGTCAGGCGCTACGCGCACAATGCATCCGCCGTAAAAACGGCAGTTCCACAAATAGCCTTTGGAATCTACTGTCGATCCGTCCGGCAATCCGCGCGGGAAATCCTTCAGAAAAGGCCTTTCGTTCGCGATACTGCCACTTTCAGGATCGTAATCGTAAACCCAGATAATGTTGGCAAGTGAATCGGCAAAATAGAATTTTCGTTTATCCGGGCTCCACGCGACCGTGTTCGAAATTCCGATCCCACGCCGCCAAACTGTCACTTCGCCATCAGGATCGAGACGAAGGAGTTCGCCATCGTTCCCTTTAATCTCATGCACTGAGCCATCAGGATTGACATTGTTCAGCATCGATCCAACCCAAAGCGAGCCTCTCGGATCGGCGCGCGCATCGTTGTATCGTACCTTCGGCCAACCATCGAGCTGCAAAATCGGCTTGCTGCGAGCGTCAGTTTCCGGTTCCCAAACAATGACGCTTGAACCGAGCACGACGACAATCGTATCCGCCTTTTCAGTAAGCGTGAGAGCTGTGACCGGCTCATCGAACTTCCACGTCCGCACATCGCCGTTCGCCGGAAAGTAACGGTGAATCAGAAACCGGTTGATGTCGGTCCAGTAGAGCGCTTGATGGGCTGCATGCCACACGGCGCCTTCCCCGCATGCATCGCCGGTTTGTGCAACACAAACAGGATCGCCGATCACTGCACACCGATGCCGGCAAGCAATCCGCCATCAATCAAGTAATCTCCACCTGTGCAGAATCCTGCTTTATCTGAAACCAGAAAAGCCGCGAGCTCGGCCACTTCTTCCGGCGTTCCAATACGCTTGAGTGGGTGCGCCGCGCCAAAGCGTTCAAAGATTTCCTCCACTGGGAGGTCGGCTCCAAAGTGCGCAGCTGACCGTGCCAGCATCGGCGTGCGAATGCTTCCAGGGCTGATCGAATTCACGCGAATTTGATCCACTGCGTGATCGAGCGCGAGCGCACGCGTCAGGCTGTGCAGTGCGCCTTTCGTTGTGGCGTATGCTGCCACACCTTTTTGGCACGCTCGCCCTTGTACGGAAGAAATATTCAAAATTGAGCCGCCGCCGCGCTTCCGCATCTCCGGAATGCCGAAATGCGCCAGCAGATAGGCCCCTCCCACATTCACCGTCATGCAGCGATTCCAAGTCTCCGGATCGGTCTCGACCGCATCGCCAAATGGGTGGATCGCCGCTGCATTCACAAGAATGTCGAGCCCGCCAAATCCAGCGACAGTTGTCGCAACTACTCCTCGCACTTGCTCTGCCTGGCTCACGTCGCAGCGCTCGACCCGCATTGCAAGTCCGCTTTTCGCGGCTTCGCTCTTCAGCTCGTGATTCGCTGCGTCCTCAATGCCGCAGGCAACAACCTTGCATCCGCCAACAGCCAACCGCCACGCAATCGCGCGGCCGATGCCCGTGGTTCCGGTAACAATTGCAACCCGATTTTCAAAATCCTTCATCGAAAAACGCCTCCGACCTTCACTTGCTCTGGGCCTTGAGCCTTTTCATCACCTGGTTAAGCGCCGTCTCCCATCCAGCAAGCTTCACGCCAAATCGCGCATGAAGCTTGGCATTTGAAAGCACAGAATTCAGCGGACGAGTCGCGGGAGTCGGATAGTCCTTCGTCGAAATCGCATTCAGCTTCGGCGACTTGCCTCCAATCAACTTTCCTGCCTTTGCGAAAATCGCCTGCGCAAATCCGAACCACGACGTCGAGCCCGCGCACGTCATATGGTAGATTCCCGAACACTCCTGCAAACTGCCAAATCGATCGGCCAGCAAACCGGTTACGATTGCATGCGTCGCCCGCCCCAGCTCAATCGACGTAGTCGGCGCGCCAATCTGGTCATCCACGACCGATAAGCTGTCTTTCTCTTTCGCGAGTCGCAACATTGTAGAAAGAAAGTTCTTCCCATGCGGCCCATAGACCCAGCTCGTCCGAAAAATCAGATAATTCCCGCCAACTTCCTCAAGCGCCTGCTCCCCCGCCAACTTGCTCGCGCCATAAATATTCAGCGGCAAGGGAGCGTCGGATTCAATCCACGGCCCTTGCTTCTTGCCATCAAATACATAGTCCGTCGAGTAGTGAACCAGCAGTGCCCCGCGCTTCTTCGCCTCTTCAGCCAGAACCCGCGGCGCTCGACTGTTGATCGCAAGCGCCAGATCGCTCTCCGTTTCCGCGCGATCGACCGCCGTATACGCTGCAGCATTCAAAATCACATCTGGCTCCGCACTGCGCACCAGCTCACGGATTTGCGCCGCATCGGAAAGATCAATCGTCTCTCGTCCAACCGCTGTCGCAGTCCCGAACCCGGCAAAAGCCTTCTCTAATTCCAGTCCGAGCTGGCCATTTTTGCCTACAATAAGAATCCGTGGCGCTTCTGTCGCCTTCGCCGCCCGCTTCCGCTGCCTAATTTCCGCCATCCGCCCTCGCTCTAACCACTTTCCCGCCGCGTATCTCGAATTCTAATTGGCCCACCTTTGTGATGCTCGTCCGATTCGCGCTGCAGCCCGATTCCCCGTACAATTTAAATCAGGAGTCATTCCAGGTGCACCGGGTCTATTGCGATGCCAATGCCACCACGCCTCTGCTGCCGGAGGTGATGGAGGCGATGCGCCCGTACTGGATGGAGCAGTTTGGCAACGCCTCGTCGATCCACTTCGAAGGGCAGCGGGCGCGCAAGGCTGTGGACTCCGCGCGCGAAACGCTGGCCAGCTTCTTCAATTGCCGCGAGGCCGAGGTCGTCTTCAACTCGGGCGGCACCGAGGGCGACAATACGGCGATCTTCGGGCTGGTGCGTCCCGGCGATCACCTCATCACCACGTCGATCGAGCACTCGGCGGTGCTGCGCGCGGCAGAGCGCATCGCGGAGCGCGGCGTCGAAGTCACGTTTGTCGCGCCGCAGCCGAACGGCCTCATCGATCCCGAAGAGATTCGGCAGCGCCATCAGGCCCAACACGCGGCTGATCAGCGTGATGCTGGCGAATAACGAAACCGGCGTGCTGCAGCCGGTTGAAGAAATCGGAGAAATCGCCGCGGAAGCCGGCATCTTCTTCCATATCGACGCGGTGCAGGGCGCGGGCAAGGTTCCATTCGATGTGCGCCGATTCGGCTGCCATCTTGTGCTCGATCAGCGCGCACAAGATGCACGGGCCGAAGGGCGTGGGCGCGATGTATGTGCGGCGCGGAACGCCGATGGAGCCGCTGATGGTGGGCGGCAGCCACGAGCGCCGGCAGCGCGCGGGCACAGAGAATGTGGCCGGCATCGTGGGCCTCGGCAAGGCCGCGGAGCTGGCCATGGCAGAGCCTCAGGGATGGAACCATCGAGCGTGTGGCTGCATTGCGCGACCGGCTTGAAGCCGGAATCCTCGCGATTCACGGGCACCGGCGTGAATGGCGCAGGCGCCGCCGCGCGTGGCGAACACCACGAACATTCGCTTCGAGCAGGTGGAGGGCGAGGCGCTGGTGATTGCGCTCGATCTGAAGGGCGTTGCCGTCAGCGGCGGGTCGGCGTGCCACTCGGGTTCGACCGAGCCGAGCCACGTGCTGATGGCGATGGGCCTCGACAAGAATGCGGCGCGCGCGAGTCTGCGCTTCAGCCTGCTGAAGACGGCGACGGATGCGGATGTGGATCATGTGTTGCACGTGGTTCCGCAGGCCGTTGAACATTTGCGGGCGCTTTCGCCGGAAGCGGCCGGAACACTCGGATAAGTCCGAATCAGAAATGCACTTCATGGATCAATGATGTCTGAGCACACAACCATCGCGGTAGCCATGTCCGGAGGGGTCGACTCCTCGACGGCGGCGGCGATGCTCGCTCCACTCCGGCGCAAACAGTCGTCGGGCTCACGCTGCAGCTCTGGGATCAGACGCGGCTGGCGGGCAAGCATGGCATTCCCGATGCGCCGAAGGCCGGCCGCTGCTGTTCGCTCGATGATGTGTACGACGCGCGGCGCGTGGCCGAGCACCTGGGCATTCCGTATTACGTCGTCAACCAGGAAGAGCGCTTCGAGCGCGATGTGGTGCGGCCGTTTGTCGATGAGTATCTCGCCGGGCGCACGCCGATTCCCTGCTCGCTCTGCAACAACCACATCAAGTTCGACCAGTTGCTCAAGACCGCGCGCAGCATCGGCGCCGAGCGCATCGCCACCGGCCACTACGCGGTCAACGAATACGACGCAGGCGCGTGGCCGCTGGATCCTGAAGCGGCCTGCGGACCTGGCCAAGGACCAGACCTATTTTCTCTTCGGCCTCACGCAGGAGCAGTTGGCGCGCACGCTGTTTCCGCTGGGCCACATGACCAAGCCGGAGGTGCGCGAGGTCGGCGCGCCAGCATGGGCTGGCGCTGGCCGAAAAGCCCGACTCGCAGGAGATCTGCTTCATTCCCGGCGGCGACTACAAGCAGTTCTTCACGGCGTATCTTGAGGAGCAGGGCGAGGCGATGCCCGAGACCGCGGGCGAGCTGGTCGCCTCGAGCGGCGAAGTCATCGGCCGGCACGAGGGCATCTCCAACTTCACCGTGGGCCAGCGCAAGGGCCTGGGCGTGGCATCGCCGTCGCCGCTCTACGTGCTCAACATCGACCCGGCGAGCCACCGCGTGACCGTCGGCGCCGATGCCGAGTTGGCCACGCGCACGCTGCGCGCGCGGCAGCCTGAACTGGATCAGCATCGCCGAGCTGACGGGACCGATGCGCGTGAAGGCGAAGATCCGCCACCGCCATGAGCCGGCATGGGCCACGCTCGAGCCTGCCGGCGCCGGCGAAGTCGATCGCCACATTCGATGAGCCGCAGCGCGCGGTCACGCCTGGGCAGTCCGCGGTCTTCTACGACGGCGACGAAGTGGTCGGCGGCGGCTGGATCGTATAACTGATCGTCTGCTGCTCGCCGTCGAGCCACCGTCTCCCAGCTGACCCGGCCAGCTATTGCTGCACAGCCCACGCCATTCCGTCCGGATTTCCGCCCGAGTCGATGTGACCAACCACCTCAAGCGTTTTCATGTCGATGACAGCGACATAGTTGTCTGGGCTGCACGCCTCGAATGCTCGCAGCCCGTCGGGTGTGACGAGAACACCGCCAGAACCTCGGCCGGTCTTCAGCCTCTTGATCTCTTTCCGCGTCGCCGAATCGAGAATCACAAAATCAGGGCCGGCAGATACCAGCACCATCTTGCCGTCAGGCGTGAACTTCAGCCGGTTGGCGCCTGGCACGTTGGCTGAGAGCGTCTCGATCACTCGCTTTGCGGAAATGTCGATGATCGAAATCGTGCCGTCGCCCGCGTTTGCAACCCAGGCCTCTTTGCCATCGGGAGAAACATCGAAGCCTTCGGAGCCGCGGCCCACCGGAACCACGGTCTCCTGCCAATCGCCTCCTTGCGGTATCGGCGGGCCTGGCGGCCGAACTCCGATCGGCGGCGGGACAGCTCCAGGCGGAGGAGTCATCGGAGTCTGACCCTCGGTGTTCTCCAGGATTGTCACCGTGCCGGAGTTCACGTTCGTCGTCAGAATCCGCTTTGCCCCCGGAAATACGAACAGCATGTGTGTGCGATTCTGGCCCATTCCCATGATCCAGTCGATTTGGCCTGACGATGGTTCGTAGCTGCCGATGGCTTTGGCAGCCTCGGCAGTGAACCAGACCTTTCCATCGCGAAAAGCCAACCCGTGCGGACCCTTCAGCGCACCGAGTTCGATCGCTGGAAGCGCCTTTTGCGCGATCAGGTCGACGACCGCAAGCGTATGGTAAGCGCCGAATCCGTAATTCGAAACATAAGCCGTCTTGCCGTCAGACGACGCAATCACTTCGTGAGGATCATTTCCCACCGGAACGCGCGCAACAACCTTCAAAGTATTTGGATCGACGATCGCAAGCGAATGATCCTGCTTTGAGAGGACCAGCAGCGAGGGATTCGGCGTCGACTGCGCGAATCCGCAATTAGTCAATATGGCAAGACCTAAGGCAAGCAACCAACGGCTAGGTGAATTCATCTGGCGACCTCCCTAACTTCTGCATTCTCTCTCAAGAAGTGCCCTGCACCCGAAATTTCCGACAGACCACACCGAATTTATTTCGGCCGTTGCATCTCAAAACGGTCGTGCGTGCGGACGTAAGTCGGACCTCCCATGCGCCCAATTGCATTTAACTGATCGGGGTCGATCTTGTTTCCGTCCATTAGCGACTCGAGCACATGAAATCGCAGAACCTCGCCAAGCACCAGAATTCCTCCGCCCGGCTTGTCGCTTACGCGAACAATCTGATGCAGCCGGCACTCCATCTGCACCTTGCTTTCCGCCACGCGGGGCGGGTTTACCAGGTCGCTCGCCAGCGGGGTCAGCCCCGAAAGCGCAAATTCATCCACGTCCGCCGGAACATCTGCGGAGGTTTTATTCATCTGCTCCGCGATCTCTTCCGAAACAATGTTTACGACGAATTCCCCGGTGGCTTCAATATTGTTCAACGTGTCTTTGTGCGGCCTCGGACCGGACCGGACGGAGGTACAAAAACAGACAACCGGAGGATTGGAACTGCATGCCGTGAAGTAGCTGAACGGCGCCAGGTTCCGAATGCCCGCTGGGTCAATTGTCGAAACGAACGCAATTGGCCGTGGCACAATCATGCCGATCATCAGCTTGTAGATGTCGCTGTATTCCAGTTGGCCTGGATCAATGACGCGCATCGTTCTCCCATCTCAGACCGCGCTCTAACAGGACACGGCTGGCCGTCAAATAGAGATCCTAACTGAATCGCCAACCTCATTTTTTGGGGAACGAGCCGTCTGGAAAAGCAATCTGGATCGGCTATTAAACCGGGACGAATCGCTACACGAACATATCGTGGTCACCAGGCGCGTGGTTCGATGGTGTTCGATTTGTGGCAGATGAAGAACGCAGCGACTCAACCACCGCCTTGGCAGAATTCAGCAATGCGGAGAATTGTCGCATCGGCTTGTTGATGCAGTCGGCTACAAAGCCGCCGGCGCGATCCATCGCATCGAAAACATTCGTCATGATGGAGTCGAGCCGGTTGGCCTGGCCCCGGGCCCGCTCAACCATCTCATTCGTAACGGCCTGAAGTTCGGTAGCCTGGACGCGAACCGTGTGAATCGCCGAAACCAGATCTTCGCTTGCCGCGTCGATCCTTGGGGCGAGTTTCGTGATCAGGTCTCGGGAAGTCGTGATCAGTTCGCGCGACGTTGCAATAACAGGCATCACCGCCGTGCGAACTTCTTCGAGCTTCTCGCTCATTGACTTCGCGGCCTTCCGCATCGCAAGAAAGGCAGCGAGTAAAACGATCGCTTGCACGAGCATGGCCAGCGCAACAAGAGCGAACAAGGCAAGCTGGAGCACTTGATTGGAGATTTGCATGGTTGTGATCTCGTTCAGCAACTCTGCGGATTTGACTCAGAACTGATCGAGCCGCCTCTGACTGAAGGCGGCCCACTCCCGGCCACCGCGAAGTCTTGTTCCACCAATCGCATGCGGCGCCGAAAAAGAAAAACGACCGGAAAAGGAACACCGTATCCAGACAGTGGCTCCGATGAAAACCGCCTGTCCTCAGTACTCGTGAGTATCCGGCTCGTTGCTCGACGTCTTGTAAGCCTGGCGGCCAGCGTCTACGGCCGCGCCCACGCGATTCGTCTGATCTGCCACAATCGTTCTTGCCGCGCTCAACAAACTCTTCCCACTGCGCGCGTCCGCGATCGATCGCATCGCTGCCGCGGTCGACATACTCGGTCACCTGCTCCTTGCCCTTGTCGACAATTGCGCTGACCTGCTCCTTGCTCTTGTCCACAAGTGCACTCACGTTCTCCGCGGCCTCACGGGTTTTGACGCGAAGATACTCCGTGCCCTCACGGGCGCTATTCGCGATATCCTCGCGCGTCTCCTTGCCGCTCTTTGGCGCGTAGAGAATACCAACCAGAGCGCCAACGCCTAATCCCGCCAGGAACCAGGCCAATCCATAACTCTTGTTTTCCTCTGCCATGTCGAATCCTCCAACTTTTTGCTGCGAGTATTAGTTCCCTGAGCCCATGCAACACTCCAGTCTACCGCAAGATGCCTCTCGCTGATGTTCAGGATTGCGGTCTCGACAAGGAGTGCCTTCACAGGAACCTCCCCGCGTTCGACGCGAGAATCGGCCTCAGAGTTGCTCGAAGGTCACTCCTCCCGACCGCAACTCCGCGCCAGTACCTCGGCGAAATGCACCGCCTGCCGATGGCCGAGTTGGTCGATCTGTTCGCGGCAGCTGAAGCCGTCGGCGACGATGATCGTCGCCTGATCGGAGGCCTTGACCACGGGCAACAGGTCCTGGTTGGCAATCGTTCGCGAGACTTCAAATTTGTCCGCTTCAAAACCGAAGGGACCGGCCATTCCGCAACAGCCGGCCTGGATCGGTTCAACCGTTGCGCCGGTCTTGCGCAGCAGCGCAATCTCATTCGCCGGTCCCCCAAAGACAGCCTTGTGGTGGCAATGGCCGTGAACCAGGATGTGCGCGCCAGACAGACCGACCGGGACGAAATCAGGCGCTCGCTCGGCGAGCCAGTCGGCCAGCAGCCACACCTGCTCGCTCAAGCGCTTTGCGCGGGCGTCGTTCGGGAACAACTCCAGCAGCTCGTCTTTGAAGACGCTGGCGCAGCTCGGCTCGAGAAAAATGAACGGCAGTTCCCGCGTCGATCTGCGGAGCCATGCGCTTCGAGCACACGTGCGAGATACGAGCGGGCGGCATCGAGCAAACCGAAGTCATAAAGCGGCCTGCCGCAGCAGATATGTCCGCTGGGAGTTTCCACCTGAAATCCCGCTGAAGCAAGCACTGATTCGGCAGCGGACAGCGACTGCGGATGATAGTAGTTGTTCCAGGTGTCGGGCCAAAGCAGGACGGTTGCCGTACTCGTCCGCACTGCGTCTTTGCGCGCGCCGGTTTGTCGCGACGAACGAATCTTCGTGCGTTTTGATAGCTTTTGGTGCCAGCCGCGGCAGCTGGCGCTCTTGCGCAACGCCGGCAATGCGCTTGATCGAGCGGGCTGGTGAGCGGGCCGGTCAGGATCGCGTTGGTGAGCGCCGGCGCAAGGAGCCGTAACGGGCAAGGCGATCCGCAAAGCCAAAGATGTAGTGATGCAGCGGGTGCAGCCGTCCCTTGTAATGCTGCGCCAGAAACTCCGACTTGTAGGCCGCCATGTCCACCTGCACCGGGCACTCCGACTTGCAGGCTTTGCAGCTCAGGCACAGATCGAGCGCCTCGTGCACCGCTTCGCTCTCGAATCCCTCTTCGCGCAGCGACCCGGCCAGCATCTCCCAGAGCAGATGCGCACGGCCTCGCGTCGAGTGCTGCTCTTCGCCCGTCGCCCGGTAGCTGGGGCACATCACGCCGCCCTTCGTGTTGCGGCAGGCCCCCACGCCCACGCAACGCTCGGTGGCGTCGCTCAAACGAGCCGTGGTCTGGCTGCGAAAGCAAAATGCGTCTCAAGCGATGCTCGCATGCGCGCTCGGCGCCTGGTCTCCGGCGGCCTGTGGCGCAGGTTCTCCACCGGGTCGTAGACCCGCACCGCATCGGAGAGCTTGCCCGGATTCATGCGATTGTCCGGATCCCATAGCGCCTTGAATTCGCGGAAGGCCTCCACCAGCTCCGGCCCGAACATCTTGGGCAACAGCGCGGCGCGCGACTGCCCATCGCCATGCTCCCCGGACAGCGAGCCGCCAAACGAAAGCACCACGTCCGCAGCGCGATCAATAAACTCGCGAAATTTCCGAATTCCCTTGCGCGCTGCGGAAGTCGAAGTTGATGCGCATGTGCACGCACCCCTGCCCGTAATGCCCGTACAGCGGGCTGCGATAGCCGTACTCCGCCATCAGCTTGCTGATCGCGCGCAGATAATTGCCCAACTGTGCCGGCGGAACGGCCGCATCTTCCCATCCCTCCCAGCGATCCGGCTCGCCCGGCACAAAAACCATCGCGCCCAGCGCCGACTCGCGCACATGCCACACCGCTCCGCCTCTTCCGGCGTGCAGATATGCGCCACCGGCGGCGACGGCCACGTCTGCGCCGCGTGCGCCAGTGCTTCGGCCTTGGCGCGCGCTTCCTCGGCCGACCACGCGCCCATCTCCACCAGCAGAAAACCCACTGCCCGGCGGCAGCTGCTCCAGCTCGCGTCAGCGCCAGACCCTTTGCGCCGCATGAAGTCGACCAGCAGCGAATCGAAGCCCTCCAGCCCGATGGGCCCATGCTCAAGCGCCAGCGGAACCGCATCGGCCGCAAGATACGGATCGTCGAATGCCAGCACCGTCAGCACGCGAAACGGCGGGCTGGCCGTCAGGTTCAGCGTTGCCGACACAACATTCGCGCAGGTTCCCTCCGACCCAACCAGCGCACGCGCCACATGAAAATTGTTCTCCGGCAGCAGCTCGTCGAGGTTGTATCCCGAAACGCGGCGCGGAATGCGCGGAAACTTTTCGCGAATCAGCGCGAGCATATCTGTCGCGGATGCGCGCCAGCCCCGCATAAATCTCGCCCACGCGCCCGCCGCCGCGAATCAGCGCGTCCAGTTGCTCGGGCGGCGTCGCGCCCACCGTCATGCGCGTTCCGTCGTAGAGCACAATGTCCAGCGATTCGACGTTGTCCACGACTTTGCCGCCCAGCAGGCCATGCACGCCGCAGCTGTTGTTGCCGATCATGCCGCCCAGCGTGCAGCGCGAGTGCGTCGCCGGATCGGGCGCATAGGTCAGGTGATGCAACTCGGCGGCATCGCGCAGCCGGTCGAGAACAATCCCCGGCTCAACGCGCGCCAGCTTTGCTTCGCGGGATCAATCGCGCTCGAGCGCGTTCATGTACCGCGAATAGTCAAAGACCACCGCCACGTTCACGCACTGGCCGGCGAGGCTGGTGCCCGCGCCGCGCGGCAAAACCGCTGCCCCGGTCGCGCGGCACGCAGCCAGCGCCGCCTCCACATCGGCCGCATCGCGCGGAAAAACCACGCCGATCGGAAGCTGGCGGTAATTCGACGCGTCGGCAGCATAAAGCGCGCGCGAGCCCAGATCGAAGCGCACTTCGCCGCGCAAATTTTTCTTGAGCAGTGCCTCAAGCTCGCGATGAGACGCAAACCGCTCATGCTCCAGCGGACCCAAATTTACAGGCCCCGAGCCGGTATCACCTGAATTGGAAAGGATCGAAAACGATGACGTACTCACGCTGCAATGGTAGCGCAGCCCCGAACATCACAGTCGCGCAAATCACAAACACAGAGAGCAAATCCTCGCACCCTCACTCTCGCTCCCTTGCTCCCTGTCTTTACCGCCCCGGCCACTCCTCCACCACAATCCCCAGGTCATTCAGTCGCTTGATCGCGATCTCCACATTGCGACGCGTTTTCGCGCGATCCTGTGGCGCGGCCACCACTGACTCCGCAACAGCAATTACGCGCCCATAATGCCACGCACCGGAGGGAATCGCGACAATCGCCTCGTCCAGCTCGCTCGGCCGCAGTTCCAGTTCCTGGCGTCGTGCGGCCTCAATGCGAAGCAGCGTTCCCTGCCCAACCGGGCTCGGATTTGCATCCGGCAGAAGAATCCTCAGCGTGATCGTGTCAGGACCAATCGCAAGAAAAGGGTTCTGCCACTGCGAAGGATCGTGGACATCGATGTAAAGGCTCTTCGTAGGCAGCGGAATCTGCTCCAACTGCGCGCGATCGTTGTCGAGCGCAGTCTCCGTAGCCTGCACCTGGTGCTCGGCCTTGGCGGCAGTTTTTGCCACGCCCTCCACAGCCTGCTCTTCCCGGTGGCAAGCCGCCAAAGTCAGCGCCAAAAGCAACGCGAAAGCAAAGGCCCCCCTGGCATGTTTGTGAGAAATCACACATCAAGGATAGCAGGGCCAAAGCCCGGCAATTCCAGCCATCCGGCGCTCGGAACCTGGGTTACCAGTTGTGCTCCTGGTCACCGCACAGAGTCCGGAAATCGGGCTAACATCCGCCTGAATTCAGCAGGTGAATGACAATGAGCGCACGCGTTGTAGCAATCATCGGCAGTTACCGCAAAGGCGGCGTCACCGAGAGCGCCGTGGAAGCAATCCTCGACGCCGCCCGCTCCAAGGGCGCTGTCACGCAAATGATCCGCCTCAGTGATCAGCCAATAGAATTCTGCACCAACTGCCGGCATTGCACCCAGGCACCCGGCGAAGCGCGCGTAAGGTGTTCGCAGATCGATGGCATTCAGCAGATTCTTAATGCAGTGGATGCGGCCGACGCCATCGTCCTGGCCTCGCCAGTCAACTATTACAACGTCACTGCCATCTTTCGCAGATTTCAGGAGCGACTGCTCGGCTACACCTATTGGCCCTGGGGCCAGAACGCGCCTGCGCTCCGCACCAAACATCAACCGCGCAAAGCAGTGCTGGTGGCTTCCGCGGGAATCCCCGGATTTTTGATTCCTCTCGCCACGGGCGCTGCTCGCGCCTTGCGCATCTCCGCCAAAATGATGGGGGCAAAACCAGTGGCCAGGTTATGGATCGGGTTGGCCGCCGGAGAATCTCATCACGCCCTCTCCCGGGGCACGCTTGCTCGCGCCAAACGCATCGGTATGACGCTCGCCTGAGGGCCTACTTCACCAGCTGGCCCTGGATCATCCCGTAGAGCTGGTCTGAAGCATTCATTACCTGGTTCACGATCCACTGAAATTCCTTGGCGTCGGTCACGCGCAGCATCGAATCGATGCGCACTTCCAGGTCGCCATCGTTATCGAATCCAATCTTCACGCGATCCATCTTGTGATTCTGCTCCAGCAGGGTGCGCATAAAATCGGCGGTCGCAGGTATATTCTTTTTCTCCGCAAGGGTTGCAAACACCACCAGCGTGGCATCGTCGCCCGTGCCTCCTCCCACTGCCACAATCTCCTTGATGTCCAGCAGGTTGGTGCCCTTGGCGTGAATCACCCACACCGAGGGCGAATTCGTCTTGCTAAACGAAATCTTGTCGGCCTGCATCAACCCGACCACGCGCTCGTTGTCGCCGGCCGATTGCGCCCTCGCCGGGACTGAGAATCCAATCGCCGTTGCCAGCGCGAGGCTTATGCATGCAGCGGGTGCGAACCAAATCACTTTCATCCTTCGAGCCTCCAGCCGGAATCGAATCTTCGGCCGATCATAAATTCACGTCGATTTACTTCGCGATCAAGTCTCGCGCAATCGAATCGAGAACGCCGTTCAGGAAGTTGATGGATTCGGGGCCGGAATAGCGGCGCCCGATCTCCAGTGCCTCGTTGATCACGATCGGAAATGGCGTGCGCTTGAAGCCGATCATCTCGGCCACCGCCATGCGCAGCAGGTTGCGATCCACTGCCGGCATGCGATCGAGGCGCCAGTGCTTTGAGTGGGCCACAATCAACTCGTCGATCTTCTCCTGCTGCGCCTGCGCCACGCGGAACAGGTCTTCGGCAAAGCCGCGCACCTCCGGCTCCACTTCGTCGCCCGCCTTCCAGAAAGTCGCACTGCACCTGGTCCGGCGTCTGCTTGCCCATGTCCGCCTGAAACAGCATCTGCATCGCCAGCTCGCGCGACTTGCGGCGGCCGGCGTGTGATGCTGCCCCGAGGTCAAGCGCGGCCGCCTTCGAGCAGCTTTCGCTTCAGGCTCACCATCTCAATGGCCGCGGCCGCAGCTTCAAATCCTTTGTTCCCCGCCTTGATCCCGGCGCGATTCAGAGCCTGCTCCAGCGTCTCGCAGGTCAGCACGCCAAAGCTGTGCGGAATCCCGGTCTCCTGCTGCGACTGGCCAATGCCCCGCGCCACTTCGTTATAGATCGCCTCGTAATGCGCGGTTTCGCCGCGCAGCAAGCACCCCAGCGTAATAATCGCGTCTCACGCTGCCTGCATTCGCAATCGTCCGTGCCGCGGCCGGAATCTCCCATGCGCCCGGCACGCGAACAATCTCGACGTCGTCGCGATCGGCCCCGCTGCGCAGCAGCGCATCCAGCGCACCTTCCAGCAGGCGGTCCGTAATCACCGCATTCCAACGCGCAACGATAATTGCAAACTTCATTCCTTCGGCGGAAAGATCGCCTGCAACCGCCACCGGCTTGCTTCTTGCTGGATCAGTCCACGCCCAGAAGCTGACTTTGAATCCCGGCTCAGGCTCCGCCGTAAAGATCCGCGATTTCCAATGCGTCTCCTCAATCGGCGAGAGCCTCGTTGCGGCCGTTTCCCCGCCATTCGCTCGCAGCCACGCCTCCGCCGCCTGGTGCGCGGAATCGAGACTTGTCACTTCGACCAGGATCTCGGCCGTCGATGGGAAACGCCCATCCACAATCTCGAGATTGCCTAGTGGCGCCAGAAATGCAGCGCCCTTGCTTTCTTGCTCTACCCAACCCTTTCCATGCCCGAATCCGAGCGCAGAAAAAAAACTGGAAAGCCGCTCGAATGCGCCTGCGCTGCCGGCAGGCCGCAGAAATGAAATCCCCTTGATCATGTGTCGATTCTATCGTGCAGGGGCACGCGCCCAAGACCCCCTGGATCGAGGTCGAACCTTGCCCTTTGCGGAGTTGTATGGCACAAAGCTAAGTGCCCGTCCAGAAGTTCGTTGTGCAGCGGAGAACTTCCGGGCGGTATGGCACGAATCCCGGCCATCCGATTCTTGCGCCAGGCGCGCTTTCAATCGCACCGCAAGAGCGTGCAATGCCACGAGTTTCAATCTTGAAGGCCACTCCTCAAACTCGGCGAACCACCTTCTCGCGCCCCAGGGATCGCTTCGCGGGCGCAGAATGCGTCACTTTTCCGCTTTCTGACCACTTGCAGGTCGTCACTTTTTCCAATTCCACCACCTGCAGGTCTACGTTTTTTCGAATTGCGAATGCGCCACTTTTTGCCCTAGTCTCTCTCGCAAAAAACGTGCACCTGCAGGTCATCTGATTTTTTCGAATCGACGACCTGCAGGCGTGCAGATATTGTCCTGTTTTGTCCTGTTTTCCTTGAAATCCGAGCGCCTTACGTTACCGACCTCGGCTTCACCGTCACTACCGTCGCAGGCACGAAAGTGTTCGCAGGCGGCGCAGCAGGGTACAGGCAGCCCGCATCGGTGCCTCCCGCCGAAACCGGTGTGCATGCGGGAAGATTCGGACTGAACGGCGGGAACTGAGTGGTGTTCTCGACCGGCGGCGCCGAACTGCTGACGCTTGTCGGAATGCTGACGAAGTGAATCTTGTTATCGCCTGCCGTCGATACGAAGAAGAGACTGTTATCCGGGCTGAAGGCCCCTGCCAACGGTGCAGTTGGCGGCGTTGCCGATGTGCTGTCGGCAAACGTCACATCTCCAGTCGTACCCAACCCATTTGCATGCGGCAGGTAATATGGCAAGGGCGCAGCCGTCGTCGTCGTGCTCGGAGTGTTGTACGTGATAAACGCAATCGGCGCAGCCGTCGTTACTGAGGCGGTCGACGGCGCGCTCCCTGTCAAAACCTGGTTTACAGAAGTTGCGTTCGTAATCCCCGCCAGATTTACTGTTCCGTTCAGCACGGGATTCGTTGAAAGCGGACCCAGCGTTTGCGATGTACCAGCGATCGTCACAGGGCATGCCGCCGAAGGAAATTGTGTCGATGGCGGGATGTTCAATCCGATGTCGTTCAGATTTATTGCACCGCCGGCAAGCTCCGCACCCAGAATGTGCAGCCCGTCGGAAGTTGCGCCGAGAATATTGTTGGGAATGTTGAGCGTGTCGCTCTGCGGATAGAACTGAATGCTGGCGTTGTTGCCGACCGTGCCGGTGGGGCACCAGGTGTGGGCGACTGTTGGATTGCCGGCGAGATATGCGCCAATGCCCGGGAACCGTGACCGCCAGATTCTTTGCGCCACCGGACGAGGTCAGATCGTAGGTGCTCCAGCCGGAGTTGGTGTTGTGGACATAAAGTGTATTGGTGTGGCCGCCGCCGAGCGCCGCGCTGTCGACGATGTAGAGAGTATTGGAATCCGGCGTCCAGGCGGCAGCAATTCCCGAGGCCGCCTACGACGTCAGCGCCGTACCGGAGGTGGTGTTGTAGAGGTAAAACAGCCCGCGGATCTGATCGTTGATGAGCAATGGTCGCCGTTGGGAGAGACGGCGAGCACCACGCCGGGAGCGCCGGTGTCCTGCTGGTGAGGCGTTGCTGCCGGTGGAGTAGACCATCAGCTCGCGAGGCGAACCGAAAAAGAGGCTGTTGCCGCCTGATCCATGACCATGGAGTTGGGCACGTAGGGCAGGCGCACGGTGGAGCCGGGCGTGCCGTGTGAGCAGTTCAATCGAAGAGAAATATTGCGACTGACCCGGCGCCGCCGAACCAGACAAAGTCGCTGGTGGTGCCGGGAACAATGATGTCTGACAGGATTGGAAGCGATGGACAGCCCGGTCCCGTTGAGGCCGAATTCGTTGATGGGAGCGGGATTGCAAGTGGACGGGCTTGCAGATCGCGTATACCGATGCGACGCCGGGGAATGCTGGGCGTGATGGAGCCGCCGCCGCGGACGCAGTAATATCAATGGGATTGGTGGACTGATATTCCAGATTCAATGCCTGTGATCGGATTGCCCATGCGTATCGACGACCGTGGTTGTGAGGTTCTGCGTGACGCCCTGCGTGACGACGCCTTTGGTGCTTCCATTGGCAAGGCAGACATTGATCGATGCGGGCGGGCAGGTGGAGAAGTAGCCGGCCGACGAAGCCGACTGCGCGATGGTCGCGGTGATGACGTCGTGCCGGGCTGCTGCGCGGTAATCACGTTGGTGGTGGGGTTGATCGTGGCCACCGACGCAGTTGCCGACCGAGAAATTGAGCGTGCCGATGGAGTTCGAACACTCGGGCAAGGTCGCCGACCCAGGCCCGCACAAGGAGTCGTTGGCGCGCCGTTCAGAGCTGTAGAAGGCCTCGGCATCGAGTGCTGCCTGCTGGTTCTGCGAGTAGCATCCCTGCGCTGGAGCGCCGGCTAGAGGAGTGGTGACCAGACTGATGCTGGAGATCGGTGCGTGAATGTAGACAGTGACGGGATTCGATGTGACCGAATCGGCAGTGGCCGTGATGTAGGCAATGGCGTAAGGCAAGCCGCCGGTCGAGGGCAATGGATTGGGGTAGTTGCAGTAGGTGTAGTCGGCGATGCCGCCGCCGGTATTGCGGTTCCAGGTGCCGGCGCAGATGCTCGCCGACGGGCGAAATGTCTACCAGTTGATTGTTGGTGGTGCCGTAGCTGATAGAGCGATGAAGCTAATCGAAGCCGGATCTGCCCTTGCAGGTGAATGCGCGGTGGGCGATTGCACCTGGATTGTCTGACCGTAGGCCAGCGAAATGCCGGCGATCTGCGGCTGCAGCGTGATGGACGCAACCGCGGTGTCGTTCAACCCGTAGCCGAGGCCGTTGCAATAGTTCCCTGCCGGGTTGCGCACGCAGCCGGAGATCGAAATCCCGGCCGGAAGGGCCAGGCCAAGCAAACAAACAAGCGTCAAGAACCGCCGCATGAATCCTCCCCGTTCCGCGCCGTCGAACCGCGGAACGGTCTCAAAAACACGTAAAGAAAAATGAGTTATATGCCGCCCATCATCTGCCCTGGTCCACGGCCGGCGGGCAACCGGTCGGAGCCGCAGCCGCGAGAGCCCCGGCGGCACGCTGCCGCATGCGGCCGAAGAGGCGAAACGCACACTGAAATCTCCAAGAGAAAAAGTGTATCAGGATGGGGCTACCTCTGGCATTGTCTGGAACGGGCAAAGCCTTTGATCCAATAGACTCCGCGGAGCTCGGTTGGCGAGCAGGAAAAGCGCACTCGTTACGGCGCCCCGGATGCGAGCGAGCTAAGATCGCATCGTGTGCACGGAGTTCACTTCGAGTTCGCGGGCATGTACCGCGCAAACCAGTCGACGGCGCGCTGCAAAACATCGCGGCGATGGGCGGGATCGGACAAGCCCGTGGCCCTCGTTCGGGATAAACGACCAACTGCGCTGGGAACATGCAGATCGCGCAGGGCGTGCCAGAACTCGAAGGACTGCGGCGCGGGGCATTCGCCGTCGCGATCGCCCACGACAGACAGGGTGGGGGTGGTGACGTTCTTGATGAACTTGATGGCGGAACTTTTGGCGTAGACCTGCGGGTCGTCGTAAACCGATGCGCCGAAGTACGGAATCATCCACTGGTCGATGGAGTTTTCGCCGTAGTAGGAAAGCCAATCGGAGATGCCGGCTCCGGCGACCGCGGCGCGGAAGCGATGGGTCTGGGTGACGGCGAACATGGTCATGAATCCGCCGTAGCTCCAGCCGGCGATGCCGACGCGATTGGGATCGACGGGATATTTGCGCAAGGACGGTGTCGACGCCGGCGAGAATGTCGCGCAGGTCGCCGTAGCCGAAGTCTTTGCGGTTGGCCTGGGTGAAGGCCTCGCCCTGACCGTAGCTGCCGCGCGGATTGGGCTTGAGGACGAAATAGCCGAGTTCGGAAAAGACCGCTGGCGCTGAAGCGGCCACCTCCCATTCCCCAGTGCGATTGAATCGACGCGGCAGGACCGCCGTGGACCTCGACGATGAGCGGGTACTTTTTCGCCGGATCGTAGTTGGCGGGGAGCAGGAGCCAGCCCTGGATGTGGAAGTTTTCGTTGGTCCAGATGAGCGATTCGGAACGGCCCTGAAGTGGCTTGACTGCGTCGTTGAAATGGGAGAGCTGAGTGAGGCCGGCAAAGTCACCGGAAGACTCGGCGAGCGGCGCGGCTGACCCAGATGCGAAGATCTCCGGCGGATGATTGAAGCTGCTGGCGAGAAAAACGAAAAGAGAGCGGTCGGATGATGGCGAGATTCTCTGGTGGCGGAGCGAGCTGAGCCAACGGAAATCGGAAGACAAAAGAGTGGCGCTGAGAAACTGGTTGCAACGCTTT
Organism: uncultured Acidobacteriaceae bacterium; assembly: GCA_963782085.1. Lineage (GTDB taxonomy): Bacteria > Acidobacteriota > Terriglobia > Terriglobales > Acidobacteriaceae > Telmatobacter. Next base: position 52,376 of record CAWAIL010000024.1, on the reverse strand, counting down.
CGCTTGTGCGGTCGCCGGAAATGCTGAGGCGTACGAGTTGGGAGTTGCCGCCAGCAACCTCGGCGGAGAAGATGTTTCCGTCGCCGTCCCATGCGATCCATTGCGAAGAAGTGGGCCGTCCGGGAGTGAGATTGCGAGGCTGGCCGCCCGCAGAGGAGACAAGCCAGACGTCGCCGCCGGTGACGCCCTGATCGCTCATCAGGCCGCCGATGAAGGCGATGGCTTTGCCGTCGGGCGACCAGCGGGGAACGGCGATTTGCAGGCCGTGGAGCGGGCCGGAGACGGTGACGGGGTCGAGGATTTGACGTGGGGTGTCGCCCACAATATCGCGGGTAACAACCTTCCCTTGAAACTCGATGCGTTCGATTATGCGGGACGCATAGAGCTTGGCGACCCACCAGTTGTTTTCGCCGGGTGGATCGGCGGCGATGTAGGCCAGAGATTTGGAATCGGGCGACCAGTCGAATTCGTAGACGTGGAGGTTGGCGGGCGTGAGGAAATCGCCAGTGGCAGGCTGGCCGGAGTCGGCAGAAACAGCGGCGACGCGCTGCACCTCGATGTGATCTTCGCCGATGACGCCGGAGGGCGCGTCCATAGCGGCGAGCGCGCCCGCAGGCCGCGTGGCCCCTTCGACGTAAAGGAATGCAATGCACTTGCCGTCGGGCGAGAAGGCAGGCGCAGCGACATCGCCGTGGAGTGCAGTGAGACGTTGCGGGACATTGCCGTCGAGATGGGAGAGGTAAAGGTCGAGCTGTTCGCCGGGTTGTGCGCAATCAGAGGAAAAGACAAGCGCTGCCGAATCCGGGGACCAGGCGAGGCCAGATTCTGCACATTGCTGATCGGGCGACGGCGGCGGCGGTGACGCGCTGGCCAGCTGCAGGATTATCAATGGGAGCCACGCGAATTTCGTTCCCCACCACCCACGCGAGGCGCTTGCCGTCGGGCGATACGGCTACCTGTCCAATCATGCGCGCGCGAGCGATGCTGGTAAGAATTTTGTTCACACGCGCGGCACTCGAGGCTGAAGGCGCGGCCATGTCCTGTGCGGCAGAAGAGAGGGCAGCCATCGATGATATTGCCAGTGCCGCTGCGACCTGGAGAAGACCGCGAGACGAACGAAGCATAGGGAAGATCGTATCAGCAAGTCGGCGAGTCAGCGAGCCAGCAAGTCAGCGTGGCGTGGGCTGGAAGCTGGCTTTTAGCGATGACCTGCGGGTGGATGAAATCGACCGAAGAGAGGCGGGCAGAAAGTGACGCATTCGCAATTCGAAAAAGCGTAGACCTACAGGTGGTGGTTTTTGCGAATTCCTCGACCTGGAGGTCGTTAGAAATCGAAAAAGTGGCGAATGTTTCATGATCATTGCGATTCGCGGCAGCTCGATGTGACATCGGGAACGCCAGTTGGCATTTGTGAGCTAACCCGACGGGGAACCGGCTGGCCGGGAACAAACTCTGCTTTACAGGTGTCGAATCCTGCTATGGAGGGTGGACCGTGTCCATGTTCTGCCGAGCGGTCGTATACTTGCTCGTGGCTTTGCCTGCCGTCGCTCAGTCGCAAGCATTTGCAACGATCACCATAAAGCCCTGCCCGCTCAGCCGACCCGCGCAACGCGCGCATGCAAGTGCTGCCTAACGGTGACTTGATTGCGACGTGCGGTCCCTGTGATTACGCTTTTGAGTTACGCTTACGACGTGCCGGTCAACCCTTCGCCGCGTCTTTCCCCTCTTCCCGACTGGACCGTTCGTGAGAGGTACGATATCGAAGCGAAAGCGCCCGCCAACGCCATCCCTCCCAGTCTTCAGGACGGCGAAGTACGAAGCCGAATTCAGCAAATGATCCGCAGATTGCTCGCCGATCGTTTCAGACTCGTGATGCGGCGTTGAGAATAAAACGATGCCAGTTTATGCTCTCACCGTAGCCAGCGGAGGTCCGAAGCTCCAGAAGTCGGCCATCGCCGAGAAGGACTGCACCTTCGATACCGACCCGGAAGGTTGCCATAACTTTGTTGGCGGCTTGGGCCATCCCCTGAATGCAAAAGCCATCGATATGGACGACCTTGCCCATTACATTGGGAACTGGACGGATTTGCCAGTCGTGAACCGCACGGCGCTCAGCGGGCTGTTCACCGTAAACACGGAAGGCTGGGTCCCCATGCGGCTGCCCCCTCCGCCACCGAATGCCACCCCAGCCGCGAACCCCTTCGCCGGTCTCCCAACGATCTTCACGGTCCTAGGCAAACTCGGTCTCGAACTGAAGCGGCAAGAGGACATCTTGCCGGTATACACCGTGGAGCGCATCGAGCGCCCGAGCGCCAACTGATGATTGGGCGCTTTTATGCGCGACGCAGGCGCCCCGTTCATTCTCCGGATACGATTCAGTGCATTTCCACGCTTAATGCATCCGCCAAACAGATCAACTTTGTGCAGTCAGTTGGAGACAAACTCTCAATCTGCCAGCGGAAGACGCCGGTTGTTCATTTCAAGCTGAACCAGAAAGAGGGATGGATCGAAGAAGCTGAGCTCCTTGACCTTGTCAAGTGCCCGAATCGAGATTTTGTTTGTAAGTGATTCAAAATGCGGTGTAAATATAGTTTGCGAACATTGCTAGTAATTACCATGTATTTGGTTAAGCTGGGGAAGGTAGAGATGAGAGAGAAGAGAATTGAGAAAGCCAGATAAGTAATTTGACGGAACCAAGGGAACCAAATACCAAAAGGACTGGAAGGCGAGGAAGAGATCGATGGTGAGCGAGAAACGAGCGATTGAACGGGAGAAACTGGACCGGGAGTTGAAGTTTTTCAGAATTGCGGGCAAGAAGGCATCTTATTATCCGCACTGGCTAAGAAGGGTAAGGCTGGCATTGGGCGCGCATGTGACGGATATTGCGCGGGACCTTGGTGTGAACAAATCGGTGATTCACCGCTTGGAAAAGAGCGAGGACAAGAAGGCGATCAGTCTGAATTCGTTGGAAAAAGCAGCTGGAGCAATGGACTGCAAGCTGGTGTATGCAATTGTGCCGCGTGGGGGAAAGACGATTCTTGAGTTGGCGGAGAGACAGCAGTGGAGGAGAAAGCTGGCGAGCAAGGAAGACTAGTACTGCAATGGTGTGATTTCGTGCTTTCCCACCCATGAAACGATGATGCCGTTCCATGGATGGGGCACCCGACATTGGTATAAGCACATGCGGCTAGAGACTTAGATACTCAGGATCAGGGACTAGAGAACACGACCAGGGATCAGACACCCGGGGCTAATATCGCGACCGAGTGATTTCGTGCTTCCGACGATGTCTGGTTTCCGGAGTCAAAGGCAGGCTTTTTGGCCGACGGCGACGCCTACTTTTGAACTTGTCAAGTGCCCCGGTCGCGATTTTGGATGTAAGTTGCTGAAACTGGTCAGCAAATATTTTTTGCAAACAGTGCCGATAATTAAAGTGATTTTGGTTAAGCTGTAGTCAGTGGCAAAGAAGTTGTTCGAAGGGGCGTAAAAGAACAGCGAACGTTCCGCCTGGCAACAAGCAGGAACTCGACAACGAAGCGCTGGAGCAATGATGGACCGGAAGGGGCAGCTGATTGCAGCTGCCCCTTCGTGTTTCTGGAGAGGTTGAAGGGCAAAGGTGGCGGGAATATGGCGATTAACAAGCTTGACAAAGTGCTAAGTAAGCGGGGTAAGCGGGCTGGAATTAAGAATGAGCCAGTTCGCGAGGACGGACCTGCAAAGGTAGCCGTAGAAGCAACAAGTCCGGATGTTACTGGGAACACTGACAGTAGCGCGAAACAAGAGGCGAAACCAGGCACTGGAAATAGAAACGGAAATAAGAATGACGCTGGGAAGAAGAGCAAGAAAGTAAGGAAGGTGCTTCGCCAAGCTGTCAAAGAGGCGATTCGGGCCAAGAGCACCGAAATTGCCAAAGCTCTGGTGCATAAAGTAGTGGACGGAGATAAGCGCAGCACGGAAATGATGTTCTCTCTGATTGAAAAAAAGAAGAAGGGCGGTGCGCTATCGAGCCGGCACGGCGGGCTGACGGCTGCGGATCTGCTGGGATCGGAAGAGGAATGGGAGAGCGAAACCGATGAGGCAGTGGAAGGACAATCCGAGTTGGGCACGGGAGGGAAAGAGCCGGAGGGACAGTAATTAGTTGTCAGGGATCAGGGTCAGGGATCAGGGGTCAGGGGTCAGGGTCAGGGTAAGGGTAAGGGTAAGGGATCAGGGATCAGGGGTCAGGGTAAGGGTAAGGGTAAGGGTAAGGGACCGGGGATCAGTTAGTGATCTTAGTAGTTAGTACGCGGTTGCGAATTCAGGTTGGCGGGGATAGATTTCCGCGGTGTCAGGATTTTCGCAGCAAAGAAGGAAGCGATGGAAATGAAGCTCACAGAAAATGAACGGCGGCATGGTGCAACGATGAAAACGAAATGTGTGAATCTTCTGGGTCGCGGAATTGCTGCACTTTTGCTGATGGCGATTCTGGCGGCGATGGCGCTGGCGCAGGCGGTGAGCACGACGACGGTGCAGGGGACGGTGTACCTGGCGAACGGGCAGCCGGGCGCGGGAACACTGGTGATAAGCTGGCCTTCGTTTACGACGGCGGCGGGCCAGGCGGTGGCCGCGGACTCGACGACGGTGACGATTGCGCCGGATGGATTTGTGAGCGTGAACCTCGCGCCGAATCTAGGCGCGACACCCGCGGGAGAGTACTACACGGCCGTTTACTACATGAGCGACGGGACGGCGAGCACGCAGTACTGGGTCGTTCCGGCGGCGGCGCAGGCGAGCCTGGCGGCAGGTGCAGGCGCAAATGATGCCGGCAGCGCAGGCCGTGCAGACGGTGAGCAAGGCATATGTGGACCAGGCGATAGAAGAGCTGGAACGGGAGCCTTCTGACTGCGGCGGGCGGCACGCTGACCGGGCCGCTGTATTTGAATGGCGATCCGACGCAACCGTTGCAGGCGGCGAACAAACATTATGTGGACACGCAGGTGGCGACAGCGGTTCCGCTGGCGGGCGGAAACATGACGGGCGCGCTGACGACACCGAGCGGTGAACGGAGTGCAAGCGCCAACGGCAGCGAAGCGCGCAGACGACGCTGCAGGCGGCGATGAATGCGGCGGGGACGAACGGGGCGATGACGATTCCGCCGAACTATGCGGGAACGGATAGCGTTCACGAATTCGAACGGCGTGAAGGTGACGGATCTGCGGACGATGGCGGCGCAGCAAACGGAGCGCAGCGTGAAGGAATTCGGCGCGGTGTGCGATGGCGTGACCGACGACACGAATGCGCTGCAGGCAGCGCTGAACTATGCAGAATGCGCACGGTGTGGCGCTGACGATTCCACAAGGAACATGCAAGACGCGGACGCTGAGCTGGCATGGGGAATCGATTGGAGGACTGGGCAAGCAGGTTTCGGCGCTGATGGGATTTCCGGGACAGGATGTGCTGGCAAGCGGGCCGGACGCGACGAACATTCTGAGTTATACGCGGCTGCACGATCTGACGATTTATGTGGACCAGAGCGTGGATGTCTCGTGCTCGCCGGCGGAGGGCCGCGCGACGGCGGGAACCTGCCAGATGAGCCGGCCGATGGAAGACGAATTCGATTTTTTCGCCGGGCGGAAACGGACTGACGGGAACGGCGGGATCGGGCGCAGGCATGGTGGGTGGGCAATTGCGCGATTGCGATGCAGGCCACGACGGGCGCGGGCGGAAACGGGCTGCGCGTGGCGGAGATTGAGAACGTGGAGATTGCGACGACGGGCGCGGATCCGATGGCGGCGCAGTATCCGGGAGCGCACTCGACGCATACGTGCGGGATGTATCTGGCGCAGTGGCCGCAGTGGAGCGAGTTCCGGAATATCGACATTCGCGGACTGAATACGGGCGTGGCGATTCCGGCGCTGCCGGTGACGGCGCCGGCGGGATTGAATGCGGATTCGAATCGCTGGCAGAACGTGACGATCCAGGCGACGCACGCATTTACGGCGGCGGCGGGATCGAACAATGTGCTGGATAACGTGGTGGCGCTGGCGGGAAATTCCTCGGCGACGGGCGAGCCGCCGACGGGGCTGGTGCTGGACCTGAGCGGGAAACGCGCAGGGATGGACGGTGCGGAATGCGGTGGTGATGCCGACGTGGAACGCGGTGCAGCCGGCGTTGACGGTGACGGCGGCGGGCGGCGCGGTGACTGCGGTGACGCTGGGGAACGAGCACGGGCTTGGGCTGGGATCCGTATGGGGCGAGCGTGCCGGTTGCATTCAGTGGGAGCTGCACGGCGCAGGCGAATGCGGCAGTGAACGCGAACGGATCAATTTCAGGCGTGACCGTGACGCAGGGCGGGGTGGGCTGCTCGTCGACGACGACGGCGAGCATGAACGCGACGGGGACGTGGGACACGGCCGCGCCGGTGAATCTGATCGGCGGGCAGAATATGACGTTCTTTGCCGGAAACCTGCTGAAGGGCAACGGCGGATACACGGTGTGGAATGCGGGGAGCTCGGCGAGTTATGGAACGCAATTGGATGGCGGCGGGGGAGCGCTGCCGGGCGGAGGCACTTATACCGCACTTGGCTGGAAGCGAGCACCGTTGGCAGCGCGTACCAGGTGGATCAATTTCCGGGTGCGGATATTGGCGCGAAGATTCAGGCGTGCGTGAATGCGGTGAACGCGAGTTACGGCGGGACGTGCGATGCGCGGAATTTCACGGGCAACCTGTCGATGGGATCGAACTCTGACGATCTCGACCGGAAACACGTCGGTATCTGCTGCCGTGCGCGACGATCACGACGGCGAATCAGATTGTGGTGACGGCGGGAACGCGGAATGTGTCGCTGCGCGGATGCGCGCTGCGCGGCGGAAGCACGGCGAGCGGAAGCCAGGGCGGAACGGCGTTTGCCTACTCCGGATCGGGCGCGATGGTGCAGGTGGGCGATCCGACTTATGCGGTGGATACTCCGGGCTTCCACCTGGACAATGTGGTGATCAATACGACGGCAGCGACGAGCGCGACGGCGCAGGGATTGGTTGCATATCCGGACGCAGGAGATGGACCTTGAGAGCTTGTATTTCCTGGGTAACTCAAACCAGACGGGCATGACGCTGGATGGAACCGGGAATTACACGGGCGGAACGTTCCTGGACGACCAGTTCGGCGGATTCGGGACGGCGGTGAATGCGATCGGGCACCAGGTGACGAATCCGGCGACGACGGATTGGATGAATGCGAGCACATTTGTGCGGCTGCATATCGATTGCCCGACGAGCGGAGGGAACCCGATCAGCGGGACTTATGGAATCAACTTACAACAGGGCGACGGAAACACGTTTACGGGAGGAGATGTAGAGGGATGCTCGACGGCACTGCACTTAGGGCCGAACGCGCAGAACAACACGATCGTGGGACTGCGGAACGAGAACTCGACGAGCCAGGTGGTGGCGGACGCGGGGAGCGCGTACAACAGCTGGATGACCGGCGGCACGATGTTCACCGGAAAGCTGACCGACAACGGAACGCGCAACAGCTTCCTCGATACATTTCACCGGAGTTTCAACGCCTTGAATGGTGACTGGTACGGAAGCCAGCAGGACGCGACGCTGACCAATCACTTCCGGCTGGGGATTGGGACGGGGAACGAGCGCGGGCTGCTGAACGAGATCCAGACAGACTACGGCTACCGGTGGATCGACGGGCTTAGCGACGCGACGGGCGGGCAGCAGCTTTACCAGATTCAGGATCTGCTGAACAACGTGTACCGGTTGCAGATCGGCAGTGGAACCACGGGCAGAGCAGCACAAACAACCAAACGGCGATTGAACGCAGCGGGGACGGGAGCATGGTGCTTCAACTGCTCGAACGAACGCCGGAACGGGCGGCGTGACTTTTGGCTCAGCGGCGGCGCGACGCAGACGACAGTGGCGACGGTGAGCAATGCGGGCAATGCGCAGTTTAATGGGACGTCTGCTGGTGGGTGGAACGTCGCAATCGACGGGAACCATGACGGTGCGCAACAACGCCGATGCAGAGGTGGATTACTACCTGTGGCCCGGACTTACGACGAGCCAGAAGGGATCGTTACACTTACAAGGACTGGAATGGCAACAGCCAGTGGTACATGGTGAAGGATGCGAGCAATAACTGGGCGCTTAACTCGGCGACTGGCGGGTTGGACAGCTTCAAGGCGTATCAAAGCACGAATAGCGGAGACACTTATATCGATGCGAGCAACTCGACCGGACATATCCGGCTGAATTATGAAGCGGATCGGGAGCGGAGACGGATATCTACTCGGGATCGAGCGCGAACCTGGTTGCGGCATTTCTGGGGCCGACAAGCATCAAGTTTCCGGGGCTGGCGGCTTCGTCAGGGACACTACTGCCTGCAGATCGATAACTCCGGATACATCACGAATACCGGGTCGCCTGCGGAACGGGATCGGGAGGCAGCGAACGGCGCGGTCAATTCGGGCAGTACGGGACAGATCGCCTATTACACGACGAATGGGACGACGGTTGGAGGAACGAGCACGGTACCGGTGAGCGCGGGCGGGACTGGTGCTTCGACGGCTGCTGCGGCTCTGGCGAGCCTGGGTGGTATTTCAGCAAGCGGCGGCACGCTGACGGGTACATTGTCCGCGCCAGGGTTTAGCGGGCCGCTCACTGGAAATGTGACTGGAACGGCGAGCGGGAATCTGCTGCCTGCGAACAATTTGAGCGATGTGGCGAGCACGGCGGCCGCGGTGAGCAATTTAATGCCGGGGATTACATCGGACGGGAAGCAAGGAATTGCCGTGCAAGGCACTGTGACCGCGGCGCAAATGGTGACTGAGAATTCGCCGCTCGAGGATATTCGAGCCTTTGGCGCGATTATCGATGGGAAGACGTCTATTGACTCGGCGCTGCAGGCTGCGGTGAATGCTTACGGAGGGCTTCCCGGGCACAGCGGAACGATTCTTCTGCCTTGCACTGGAGGCTGCTATTGGGATAATCCGTCGGCGCTGTCGGTGCCAAGCAATGAAGGAATCAAGTTCATGCTTCAAGGCGACCTGATTCTCGGTTCAATGCTGGTGGCACCTTATAACGAGGAATGGCACGGCGATGGCTCCGGGTGGGGAGTGCAATACGAGAATTGGATTCCGGGAACGATCACGAGCGAGCAGGTAACGGGCACGCTGGGCGCAGCGATACCTATGGCAAACCAGGCTGCGACACTCACGCCTGCATTTACGAACGGCAACCTGGCTCATCTTCCGGTGGGCACGGCGATAACGATTGCCGGCACTGCATCGGTGGGCGGCACCGCGGCGAGGACGGCGGCTGGAAGCCTGGGGAAAACAGTTTTCACGCTGGCCAGTTCAGCACGATTCGTACCGGGCGAAATCGCGACGATTACGGGCTGCTCGGATCCGACCTTTAATGCTGCGAATATCGCAATCGCTGCGGTGGATTATGTGGCACAAACGATGACAGTCTGGCAGTCGACGAACACAGCAGGCACCGCGACGGGCTGCACGGTTACGAGCCTGAACGCCGACAGCCGAGAGAGCGTGCGAATTCTCTGTTCGAACGGCACAGGAATGAATGGCTACACCTGTTCTTCAGGCCAGGTGACGATTTATCCGAAGTTCATCCACGGTGCTAGCGATCAGTTTGCCGAGGTTGCGGCTGGTCCATCATTCAATACCTTCAACCCGCAAGTCTGGGAGAACATTTCGGTCCAAGGCTGCTACGGCGATTGCTTCTGGGCGGAGGGATCAACCAACCTCTATATGAAGGGCATGGGATTCGGACCGGCCAACCAGCTTACGGCCGGGACATTGCACTTCAGCAACGGCTATTTCAACGAGATTCACAATTCCGTCATCGGATCTGCCAACCTTGGCCAGACGGCACCGCCATGTCCGAGTGGGGGATGCGTTCAACCGAGTTATCCATATGTGCTGGTTTGTGACGCCGATCCGGCAGGAATGTTCTACGGATCCGCCAACTCGGCGTGCGGCTCAACAGTAGTCGATGATAACTCGGTGCTCTATGGCGGTGTGCTGGTTGACGGGCCGGCTCCGCGATTCAGCAATGTGATCTTCGAAGAAGTTCCCAACTCTGCTTTAACTGTCGACAACAGGAATGCTATTCACGGTGTCGATCTGAACGGCGAGATCGAGCACAGCTTCATCCAAGACAGCATTCTCAATGTTCCGGAGTATTGGGTGATGTACACGAATTCCGAGGGCGCCGGGGGATATCTCGAATTGAGCGATCTGGACCCGGGAATCCTGGCGACAATCGGCAATCCATATTTCAACGGCACGGTGATGCAGCGGAATGGTGAGGACTTCAATTTCTCTTATCCGTACAACTCATCGTCTCCCAGCGGGACTTACCTTACGCCGAATGTAATCGTCGGGGAGGTGGAAGGAATCGGGTCAGGATTCGGCCCCAGCATTTTGCCCTTCGGATCGTTGCCGATTACGCTCTCGCCGTCCACCTGGAATTCAATTGGATGTGTACCCTCGACTAGCTGCACGGTGATGACGGTACCTGGTCCGGATGGCCCGAAGGGATCGATGCAGGCAGCAGAGATCGATCCTACAGGCCCTGTTGCAGGAGCATTCGCGATCGGAACCTGGACCGGTGCGACGTATGCCGGCGATCACTTTATCTATGGGTCATGGGTAAAGCCCTCAGCAAACCGAACATTCACGGCGGGCTATCAAAGCCAGAACAATGAGGCATTCTATCTTGGCACATCGGGAACCGATTTGTTTGGGAGTCCCGTGGCTGGTTCAGGCAGTCAAGCGTACCCGGATGCGTTCGGGACGGCGATTGGAAATAACGGATGGGTGGATCAGGTGGCAATCGCCACGGTGGCTGTGGGGCAACCCGCTTCGCACAACGTCATGTTCAATATTCAGTCCGGCAATTTTGGCAGCGGCCCTTACGGCCCGGGCAATGGAAATGAACTTGCGCAGCCATTCTGGACATTCATTCCGGGACCGAACAATCCTGCCTGCGTCGGGACCGGGACATGCAACTTGACGATCGATCAGATCACAAAAGCACAACGCGATCAGTATCACGGTTGTGTGCCCCCCAGTATTGGTGCGGGGCAAGCCGCGACGTGCGAGAGTGTAAACGTCGCCAACATGACGTCGCGGGCGCGACATCCGGCAGCTATGTGAAGGCGGACGGCACGGGATACGGGACTCCGAGCGAAGGCATCACGCAACTGACGGGCGACGTGACAGTCGGGCCGGGGAGCGGAACGCAAGCTGCCACCGTCGTCCGGATTAACGGCGGGCCCCTACCCGCAAATGCTGCCGCGATGGGAACAAACGGCAGCGGACAACCAGTGAGCGCAACGACGACCGGAAGCGGGAATGTTGTGCTGGCGAGCGGCCCAACGATTTCTGCTGCGACGATCAGCGGCACGCTGGCGGGAGCGACAGAAACGCTAAGCGGAACGCTGAGCGTCACCGGGACACAAACGCTGACCGGCGCAACGACACACCAGGCGAATGTGACGCTCCAGAATGGGGCGAACTCCGGGCAGACACTGGCGATCCAGCCCGGCACGAGCACGGACCAGATTGGCGCGGTGCAGTTCAACAACTATTCGGGAACCGCGCAATGGCAGCTACGCAAGGACGCGAGCAACTATCTGCGGGTGACGGATGCGGTGAATTCTCTCGATCGCGGGGTCTTCTACCAGAATGGCAGCACGATCATCAATTCTGGAGCGGGCGCGAGTGCGGTGGCAATCAACAACACGAGCGGCTCGGGCACGGGCGGGTTCATCGTTTATGAGGGCGGTTCGAATTCCTCGACCGCAGCGCTGCAGGTGTCGGGAAGCGGGAACACGACGGCGACCGGCTTCGTGCAGGGGAAGTTCCTGATGGGCACGGGGACGATGACATTCGCGGCAGGGGCAGCCGCGGGCACAAGCCCATCGATCGCGTGCGCGACCAGCCACGTATGCGACGGGGTGAGCGGAACGGTGACACTGACGACGGGCACGAGTCCGACGACGGGGACACTGGCGACGCTCAACTTCCCGAATACGCACACGAACCAGGCTAACTGCCTGGTGACGACCGAGAGCACGAGCGTGGTGGTGACGACGAATACATGGAGCGAGAGCACGACGGCGATCACGATTACGGCGAACGCTGCACCTTCGGCATCCACGGCTTACACGATGAAATATTGGTGCGGAGGGAATTAGAGGAGGTTGCTGAATGAATGAGAGAAGTTCCCGTTGGAGCTAAAACAGGCGTTCAAATTGAAAGCCTGTCGGCATGGCTGAACAGACGACAGAAAAAAGCGTCCCTCAGCGGCTAAAGCTGGGATCACTCTGCGCTAACTAATGGCACGAGTAAACTCGTGCCCTCTCAAAACCGGACTTATGCAACCCAGTTCGAGAAAAAGGACGGCGCGGCGGCTTGGCGCAAAGGCGCGATAGGAGCGCAGACTAAAATGGAATGTTTGATCACGCTGGTAACGGCGCGAAAGGCACGGAAACCGCGGAAAAAGTGCAGGCACCTGTCAGCAGGCGAGCTTGATTTGACGAAGGGCGAGCGCGAGGGGCGATTTCATGAAGATCTTGCTGTGTTCCTACACTTTTGCGCCGAACCTTGGCGGAATCGAAACCGTCTCGAAGATTCTGGCGGATGAGTTCTGCCGGCTGGGATCGCAGGTGACGGTGGTGACACACACGGAAGGCGATCAGGCCCATGGGGCTTACGAAGTGTTGCGGCGGCCATCGATGGGGACGCTGTATGCGCTGGCTCGGCGGTCGGATGTTGTATGGCAGAACAATATTTCGCTGAACATGCTGCCGGCGCTGCTGGCGGCGCGCAAGCCGGTTGTGATCACGCATCAGACATGGATTACGCGTAATGACGGCAGCCGCGGATGGCAAGATCGACTGAAGAGGGCCTTGCTGCCGTTTGTGCAGAATGTTGCGATCAGCAAGGCGATTGCGGCGGCAATTCGATGCGAGCCGGTGGTCATCGGTAACCCATTCGAGCCAGGCGAATTCAAAGACCTGGGGAGCGAGTTCCGCACCAAAGATATTGTCTTTGTGGGGCGGCTGGTTTCAGCAAAGGGATGCGACCTTGCGCTGCGCAGCTTGGCGATGTTGAAGGCTGAGGGATTGCAGCTGTCGTTTTCAGTGATTGGAGATGGGCCGGAGGCGCCGGCGCTGAAGCAGTTGACGGCGGAGCTGGGGCTGAGCGAGCAGGTTGCGTTTCTGGGAGCGATTCGCGAGGGTCGAGGACGGGAAGTGGCGAAACACAAAATCATGGTTGTGCCGTCAATCTGGGCCGAGCCGTTTGGCGTGGTTGCGCTGGAGGGGATAGCAGCGGGCTGTGCAGTTGTTGCGTCGTCGGGCGGAGGATTGCCGGATGCGGTGGGGCCATGCGGACTGACATTTCCGAATGGCGACGCAAAGGCGCTGGCTGAAGCAGTGAAGGAGTTGCTGACGAATCCGGCGCGACGGGAAAAATTACTTGTGGAGCGGGATCGGCATCTGGCACAGTTCCGGCCGGAGACGGTGGCGAAGCGATACATGGAAGTGTTCGAGTCGGCGACGCGCGGGAAATAGCTGGCGGGCCGATCCGGCCGATTCGACTGTCGGCCAAATCTACTGAAATTGCTTTTTGTAAACGGGCTGCCCGATGAATGGAGCAGACAACGCAGTTGTGTCTGATGTTGGAGGGAGTGGGCGTGAAGGAAGAGAAAGGAGAACGCGGGAGTGAGTCGATCGTGGACGTGAGCCTTGAGGAGCTGACCCAGGCTGAGCTGGAGACGTGGGGCAAGATTCTGGATCGGCGTCTCAAAATGCTCAATGGGAAGACCGGGTGCATGGTGCTGGCGGAGAAGTTGCTGGTGGTGAGGATCGCGCGAGCGGCGGGCCGGGAGCACTGAAGGCGAATGCGGTGCAGAGGGCGTTTGAGCAGCGGCGCGGGCGAACGGAACATTGTGCTGAAGGCGCGGCAGATGGGGCTGACGACGTGGGTGGCGGCGCGGTTTTTTCTGAAGACGATTACGCAGCCGGGGACGCTGACGCTGGAGGTGGCGCACACGCAGGAGGCGGCGGAGGAGATCTTCCGCATCGTGCACCGGTTTGTGGATTGGCTGCCGGATGGGCTGCGCGAAGGGCCGCTGAAGACGGCGCGGGCGAATGTGCGGCAGATTGTGTTTCCGGAGATGGACTCGCAGTATCGCGTGGTGAGCGCGGCGGACCGGAATGCGGGGCGGGGATTGACGGTGCAGAACCTGCACTGCAGCGAGCTGGCGCGGTGGCCGGGCGATGCGGCGGAGACCCTGGCGGGATTGCGCGCGGCGATGGCGCCGGATGCGGAGATGGTTCTGGAGTCGACGCCGCAGGGAGTGGGCGGATGCTTTCACGAGGAGTGGCTGAAGGCCGATGAGACGGGGATGGTGCGGCATTTTTTTCCGTGGTGGATGGAGCAGCGGTACCGCGCGAAGGCGGTGGACGAGGCGAGCCTGACGGACGAAGAGCGCGGGTTGATGGCGCAGCACGGGCTGAATCTGAAGCAGATCGCGTACCGGCGGCAGATTCAGCGCGGATTTTCGCGGGCTGGCGCGCGCAGGAGTATGCGGAGGACGAGGAGAGCTGCTTTTTGGCGAGCGGCGAAAGCGTGTTTGAGCTGGCGGCGGTGGAGGCGCGGATGAAGACGGCGCCGGAGCCGGTGGATGCGGCGGCAGAATGGAGAGCTGGAGATCTGGCTGCCGCCGGTGAAGGGCAAGGAATATCTGGTGGCGGTGGATCCGGCGGGAGGCGGGAGCGAGGGCGACTACTCCGCGGCGCAGGTGCTGGAGATGGAGACGGGCTTGCAGTGCGCGGAGTTTGCCGGGCACGTGGGCGGGCTGGAGCTGGCGCAGTTTGTGACCGGAGCTGGCGACGGAGTACAACGGAGCGTGGCTGGTGGTGGAGCGGAACAACCACGGCAGCGGCGTGCTGGCGCTGGCGGAGACGGCGTGCAAGTATGGGCGAATTTACCGGCAGGGCGGGCAGGCGGGTTGGCTGACGACGAGCGTGAGCCGGCCGGCGATGCTGGGGCAGCTGGATGCGGCGCTGGTGGAGGAGCCGGAGCGGTTCCAGAGCCGGACGGCTGCTGGGGGAGTGCCGGAGCTTTGTGCGGCTGCCGAATGGGAGCTAGCGGGGCGCAGGCGGGGACGCACGACGACCGGGTGATGGCCATGGCGATGGGGCTGGCGGCGAGGGCGGAGCTGGTGGGAAAGAGCAGGAATCAGCAGGTTAGCGAGTTAGCAAGTTAGCAAGTTAGCGTGTCGACGGCAGGTGGCGGTTGGCGGGCACAGTTGTCAAGCGTGAGTCAGCAGAATAATGACTGGTGAAAATACCGCACGAAATCTGTGGATGGCTTTGACAGGCGGGCGGTTTGGCGGTACATTAGGCGAACAAAAGGCGAAATATATCAGAGAATCGCCTGGAACTCGTCTATGCCTACTGCCGCCGCACTTCGTTTGGAGATTGAGCACGCGCTGGAACGCCGGTTTCCGGCGGCACTTACGCCTGCAC
This sequence comes from uncultured Acidobacteriaceae bacterium, assembly GCA_963782085.1. GTDB lineage: Bacteria > Acidobacteriota > Terriglobia > Terriglobales > Acidobacteriaceae > Telmatobacter. The sequence goes on along the minus strand of CAWAIL010000024.1, from coordinate 36,823 downwards.
CGCGCACAATCGTACGAGGTTGCGGCGACGGGAATTGAGGCCGTGGATCGAACTACTGCGTGGCGGGCTGCCGGTGGGGGCGATCAGCGAGCTGACGGGGCAGGTGTCGTCGGGGCGGACGAGCCTGGCGCTGGCAGTTTGTGGCGCAGCGGACGGCGGAAGACAGGGCATGCGCGTGGGTGGATGTGAACGATGCGTTCGATCCGGAGTCGGCTGCGGCGAATGGGGTGCGGCTGAGGCAGTTGCTTGTGGGTGCGGTGCAGGAACAGTGAGCAAGGGAGCGTGGGATCGCGAGAGGCGCGGACAGCAGAGCGAAACGAGCAGGAGCAAGGGAGCAAGCCAGCGTGCGAATCATCGTGGACAAGCGCTGCGATCAGGGATTGCGGGCGACTGATCTGCTGCTGCAGGCGGGGGGATTTGCAGCGATTGTGCTGGACCTGGGCGATACGGCGCCGGAGCAAGCGAGCCGGATTCCGCTGGCGACGTGGTTCCGATACAGGCAGGCGGCGGAGCGGACGCAGTGCAGCCTGGTTGTTGCTGGGCAAGCGAGGCGTATGCGCAGTCGGCTGCGGCGGTGGTGCTGGAGTGCGAAGCGGTGCGCGAGGCTGCGGGAGCAGGCTGTGGCGGGACGGTGCTGCGCGGTTTTTCGAATTTGCAGTGCGGCGCGAGAGAGAACGGTTTGCGCCGGTGGAGATCAGCGACGCGAAAGCCTCCGGCCGCGACGTGGCAGGCGAATGCGGCGTGGGATGCCGAACGACATTCGGAGAGGCGCGCATGAGCCAGCAATTGTATGCATGCGCGTGGGCGGCGGAGTTTCCCGCGCAGGCGCTGCTGCGGCTGCGCACGGATTGGCAGACGGAAGCGGTGGTGGTGCTGGATGGGCGCGCGCCGCAGGAGTGGGTCTGCTCGCTGAACCGGCTGGCGGAGCAGAAGGGCGCCGTCGTCGGGCATGACGCGGCTGGAAGCGGAAGGTGTCGCGGGATTGCGGCTGCTGAAGCGATCGGCGGAGAGCGAAACGGCGGCGCGGGCGGTGTTTCTGGAATGTGCGGCGAAGTTTTCTCCGCGGATTGAGGAGCGCGGGCGAATGCGACGCAGCGCTCGGAATGACGCGGCACGATGGGGCACGAACGCAGAGAACTGCGTGCGCGTTTGTGCTGGACATTGCAGGCACGGAGCGGCTGTTTGGGCCGCCGACAGCGGTTGGCGGAGCGGCTGCGCGAAGAGCTGGCTGACGGCGGGATTTCGCGCGTCGGTTGCAGTGAGCGCGAACTACGATAGCGGCGCGGATGAAGGCGGCGGGCATCGCATGGAATCGCGGTGATTCCAGAAGGCGCGGAGGCGGAGGCGCTGACCAAGCTGCCGATTGCGGCACTGGGTCTGGATGAAGAGCGCGCTGCGACCTTGCGTTGTGGGGCATCGGTACGCTGGGCGAGTTGGCGGCTCTGCCTGAGGCGGAGCTGGTGGCGCGGACTGGGACCGCAGGCGCGCACGATGGCGTGCGCTGGCGCGCGGCGCGGCGAGAGCATGCGTTCGAGCCCATCGAGCCGCGTTTTCGATCTCGAAGAGTTTTGCGAGTTTGAGACGCCAGTGGAGCAGATCGATTCCCTGCTCTTTGTGGGCGCGCGGATGATCGACTGCCTGGTCGACGCGAGCCGCAGGACGGGCGCTGGCACTGCACTTCGTTGAAGGCCGAGATGCGGCTGGAGGGTGGACGGAACGCACTCGTGGAGCGATACGGCCGGCGGTGGCGTCGACTGACCGGAAATTTCTGCTCAAGCTGCTGCAACTGGAGATCGGAGCGCATCCGCCGCAGGCAGCGGTGGTCGCACTCACGCTGCGCGCGGAGGCGGGAGCAGCAAAGCAAGGTGCAACTCGGATTGTTTGCGCCGCAGACGCCGGAGCCGTCGCGGCTGGATGTGACGCTGGCGCGATTGCGAGCGATTGGTGGGCGAGGAGCGCGTGGGCTCACCGGTGCTCGAAGATAGGCATCGAGCAGGTGCGTTCCGAATGGAGGGGTTCGCGGTTTCAGAGGAGCGAGTCAGCAAGTTATCGACTCGGCGAGTTAGCGCCCCGACCCAAGACAGTCAGAGTGGAAGATGGCGCACGGATGGCGCTGCGGCGCGTGCGGCCGGCGCGGGTGGTGCGGGTGCTGTTGTCTCCGGTACATGAGATTCGTGGTATTCCGCGTCTCAAAATTGAGACGCGGGATACCCAGGGGTCTGTGCTCAAGCCGGTTTCGTTTCGTGATGGCGAACATGCGTATGCGATTGCGGCCGCGTACGGACCATGGAGGACGAGCGGCTGCTGGTGGGCGGTGGATGCGTGGGACACGGAAGAGTGGGATGTGCTGGCGGCGCCGTTGGCAAGTTGTCGGCAGTCTCAAACATAAAGTTTGCAGACGAAAAGCAACTGCAGATCCATCGACTCCGGTCGCCTACTGCGACCTTCGCTCAGGATGACACGCAAAGAACTGCTGAAGGCATTAACGAATGTGCAATGATCGCATGCCTGCTTGTTGCACGACCGTGCGCGGAATTCATGGCGGCTGGAGGCATTTTACGACTGACCGCCAGCATCCGCGTGCCGAACGAGACGCATCCCGGGACACCGGTTTGCCATCCGAACGATGAGTATCGACCGCAGCGGGCGCCTCTATCAGGAACTGAAAATCCATCCGCTCATGAGCAAGAGGGAAACAACCGCAGGCCTTTCGACTTGCTGCGCTGGGCCATGATCATAAAATGCTGGGCGGCACAGCAGACGCACTAAAAGAACAACCACAGATCCTTCGCTCTGCTCAGGATGACAAACACAAAAGCGACGGAGATGAGTACATTGAGCTGCACGCGACGAGCGCGTTCAGTTTTCTGGCCGGGGCGATCGCTGCCGGAGACGTTGATGGAGCGCGCGGTGGAGCTGGAAATGCCGGCGATGGCGCTGGCCGATCGCAATGGCGTGTATGGCGCAGCGCGCTTTCACTACCGCGGCGCAAGCCGTGCGGAATGAAGGCGCACATTGGCGCGGAGATTGCAGTGTCAGCGTTTCGGCAATCGCGCTGACGCCGCCAGGCTGGCTGCCGCATCAGTTCCCTGCTGAGCCGGCGCGCGTGGTGCTGCTGTGCGCGTCGCAGACGGGCTACCAGAATCTGTGCCAACTGATTACGCGCTTCAAGATGCGCGAGACGACGAAGGCTGAAGGCGCGGCAACGGTTGAGGATCTGGAAGAGTTTTCGGCCGGGCTGATCTGCCTGACGGGCGGCGATGAAGGGCCGCTGGCTGCGGCGCTTGCGCGCGGAGGCGAGAGTGAGGCGCGGAAGATTGCCGAGCGGCTGGCAGCGATTTACGGACGCGGCAATGTGTATATCGAACTGCAGCGGCACCAGGAGCGCGAAGAGGAGTGCCGCAACCAATCGCTGCTGCGCATGGCGGCCAGCTTGGGTCTTCCAGTGATTGCGACCAACGGCGTGCGCTATGCGAAGGAAAAAGACCGCGAGTTGCTGGATGTGTTCACGGCGATCCGCAATCACACGATCGCTGGACAATGCGGGACGGCTGCTGGCGTGAACGATGCGCGGCATCTGCGCACGGCGCGCGAGATGGCGGCTCTGTTTCGCGACATTCCCGAGGCCATTGCCAACACACGCATTGTGAGCGAGCGGCTGGAGTTTACGCTGGCGAACCTGGGCTACGAGTTTCCGCATTACCCGATGCCGGAGGGCGAGACGATGGACAGCTTTCTGGCCAAGCGCGTGGAGGAGGGCGTGCGCAAGCGGTATGGCTCGCCGGCGAAGCGGCATTTGCTGGAGAAGGCGCGCGCGCAGGTGAAGCACGAACTGGCGCTGATCGCGAAGCTGGGATTTGCCGGATACTTCCTGATCGTGTGGGACATTATTCGCTACTGCCAGTGGCGCGGATTTCTGGTGCAGGGGCGCGGATCGGCGGCGAACTCGGCGGTGTGCTACGCGCTGGAAATTACGGCTGTCGATCCGGTGGGGATGGAGCTGCTGTTCGAGCGATTCCTGAGCGAGAACCGCGGCGAGTGGCCGGACATCGATCTCGATCTGGCTTCGGGCGACGAGCGCGAGCAGGTGATCCAGTACGTGTATGAGCGCTATGGCGCGCTGGGCTCGGCGATGACGGCGAACGTGATCACGTATCGCGGGCGGTCGGCGGCGCGCGAGGTGGGCAAGGCGCTGGGATTCGAGGAGGAGCAGTCGGCGCGGCTGTCGGGGCTGATGGGCCACTGGGAGTGGCGCGGCGAGAACGACACGATGGAGAAGCACTTTGCGCAATGCGGGATTCGATGTGCGGCATCCGCGGATCGCGCACTATCTCGACCTGTGCATGCGCATGCAGGATCTGCCGCGGCACCTGGGGCAGCACTCGGGCGGCATGGTGATCTGCGCGGGGATGCTGAATCGCGTGGTGCCGATCGAGCGCGCGTCGATGCCGGGGCGCACGGTGGTGCAGTGGGACAAGGAAGATTGCGCGGACCTTGGGCTGATCAAGGTGGACCTGCTGGGGCTGGGCATGATGGCGGCGATCAAGGATTCGATCGAGCTGATTCCGCGGCACTATGGCAAGCAGGTCGATCTGGCGACGCTGCCCGAGGATCCGGTGGTCTACGAGACGCTGTGCAAGGCGGACACGGTGGGCATGTTCCAGGTGGAGAGCCGTGCGCAGATGGCGTCGATTCCGCACAATGCACCGACGCGATTTTACGACCTGGTGGTGCAGGTGGCGATTATCCGGCCGGGGCCGATTGTGGGCAAGATGATGCATCCATACATGCGGCGGAGGCAGGGCAAGGAGGAGGTGACGTATCCGCATCCCTCGCTGGAGCCGGTGCTGAAGCGGACGCTGGGCGTGCCGCTGTTTCAGGAGCAGTTGCTGCGCATGGCGATGACGGTGGCGAGCTTCACGTGGCGCGGAGGCCGAGGAGTTGCGGCGCGCGGTGGGCATGCGGCGATCGATGCAGCGCATGAAGGATCTGGAGGGGCGGCTGCGCTCGGGCATGACGCGCAATGGCATCGGCGCGGAGGCGCAGGACAACATTGTGCAGGGCATCTCGTCGTTTGCGATGTATGGATTTCCTGAGAGCCATGCGGCGAGCTTCGCGCTGATTGCGTATGCGTCGGCGTATTTGAAGGTGCATTACCTGGCGGCGTTCACCTGCGGACTGCTGAACAACCAGCCGATGGGATTCTATTCGCCGGCGGTGCTGGTGAAGGATGCGCAGCGGCATGGGCTGCGTGTGCGGCCCGATCGATGTGCAGCGGTCGGAGTGGCTGTGCACGCTGGAGCATGAGCCGGATGGGTCGTTGTCGCTGCGGATGGGAATGAATTATGCGAAGGGATTGCGGCAGACGTCGGCGGAGGCGCTGGTGGCTGCGCGCGGCGAGGGTGGATTTACGTCAGTGGATGATTTGGCGCGGCGCGTGCCAGTGCTGAATCGCAAGGAGCTGGTGGCGCTGGCGCAGATTGGCGCGCTGAATTCGCTGGGAGAAGTGGAGCATCGGCGCGATGCGCTGTGGCAGGTGGAGTGGGCGGGACGGCCGGTGGGACCGCTGCTGCGCGGGAGCGAGAATGATCGTGGTATCCCACCCTTTTCGCAAACTGCGCGGAAAGGATGCGGGCACGGAGAGATGTCATCTGCGACGATGCCTTTGCGGACAGATGACGGCGGAAGAACGGCTGGCGGCGGATTTTGCCGGGACTGGGCTGACGACGGGGCCGCATCCGATGGCGTATCACCGCGCGGAGTTGCGGGCGGAGGGAATTCTGTACGGCAGCGGAGCTTGCAGAGTTGCAGAAGCGGCAGATGGGTTGCGATTGCCGGATGCGTGATTGCGCGGCAGCGGCCGGGAACAGCGAAGGGATTTGTGTTTTTGTCGGTGGAGGATGAGACGGGGATCGCCAATGTGATTCTGACGCCGGATGTTTTTGAGCGCGACCGGCTGGTGGTGACGCGGAGCCGATTTTTGCGCATCGAGGGGCCAGTGCAGAACCAGGAGGGCGTGATCCACGTGAAGGCGCAGCGAATTGTGCCGCTGGAAGTTACGAAGGCGGACATCAGGTCGAGGGATTTTCACTAAGATAGCTATCCGCCGTCAGCTTTCAGCCCTCAGCGGAAATGAGTAAGTGCGATCGACAATGGTTCCGGCCCCGGAATTCATTGAAAAACTCGGTCGCTAAAGACAAGAAGCTAAAGGCTGATAGCGACCTTTCCGGACTCCCCTGCCCGGCCAATTGCGCAACCGGGCGAATCCCCCTACAATATTGATAGAGAAGAATTGCAGGAAAGGTTTGTCATTCGAGATGCCGAAGGAAAAGATTCATCCCAATTATGCTGCGGTGCGCGTGATGTGCGCCTGCGGAAACAACTTTGAGACCCGGTCGACCCACAAGGGCGACATTCACGTGGAAATTTGCTCGGTTTGCCACCCGTTCTTTACGGGCAAGCAGCGGCTGGTGGATACGGCGGGACGCGTGGAGCGGTTCCGCCGGAAGTATGCCAAGAGCGACAAGGCGATTGCCGCGAACGATAAAGCCGTGGCGGCAAAATAAGCCGAGATTCCCATGTCCGAATCGAGACATGGGCACGCAGAGTGAAACGAGTGGGCCTCCGCTGCGGCGGGGGCTCACGTTTGTTTGGAGCCGAAAGGCAGCTCCTAGCTTTTAGCCATCAGCTGTTCGTGCTTTCTGAAAAGAAAACCATGCCGCGATCAAAGTGTTCGATCCGGTCAGAGACGAAAATCGATGGCATGTCGCGCATCGATCCACGTCGAAAAAAGATTGCCGCAAAGAAGGTCGAATCCGCAAAGCATTGGCCGCTGGCCGGGACCGGAATCACGCGGTAGACGGTTTGTACAAAAAGTCGCCGAATTGCCGAGCTGATCAGGAGCGAGATGTCAGGCCGCGGATTCACGGTAAAGAAGGACTGGGACAATCCGGTGGAGCACGCGATGCCCGCGGAGGCGCGGGTTCCGGCGGAGGTGCGGCTGGGCGCGGTGGTGGTGCGGCCGGCGACGGTGCTGGCGCCGATGGCGGGCGTGACGGACACGGTGTTCCGGCGATTTATTCGGCATGCGAGTTTGTTTACCAGGGAACAGGGATCAGGCGATCAGGGATCAGAATCGAGATCAGGGACAGTCAAGCGACTGGAGTCAGAGATTGATGCGGCGATCAGCAATGCGCAGTCGGGTTGCGGGCTGATGATGACGGAGTTCACGTCGGCCGATGGGCTGGCGCGGATGCGCGAGACGAAGCGGCGGCGCTATCTGACGTTTTACGACGATGAGCATCCGATCGGGGCGCAGCTGTTCGGGTCGAATGCCGAGACGCTGGCCGAAGCGGCGCGGATCGTGGAGGAGACGGGCTTCGACACGGTCGACCTGAACCTGGGCTGCCCGGCGAAGCGCGTGGTGGGCTGCAATGGCGGGTCGGGCCTGCTGCGCGATCTGCCGAAGATCGGCGAGATCTTTCGCGCGATCCGCAAGGCGGTGACGATTCCCTTCACCGTGAAGTTCCGCATGGGCTGGAACGACGCGCAGATTGTGTGCGTGGAGCTGGCGCGGATGGCCGAGAGCGAAGGGTTGAACGCGCGTGGCGCTGCATGCGCGGACGCGCGAGCAGGGCTACAGCGGCCAGGCGCAGTGGCAGTGGATTGCCGCGGTGAAGCAGGCGGTGAGGATTCCGGTGATCGGCAACGGCGACGTTCGCACGCCGGAAGACGCGGCGGCGATGGTGGCCGAGACGGGCTGCGATGCGGTGATGATCGGCCGCGCGGCGCCGGCGAATCCGTGGATCTTCCGGCAGATTGCGCAGTACACGGCGACGGGCAGCTACGAGCGTGCCGACGAGTCGAAGATCGCTACCGGATGATCCGCGCGTATTTTGAGATGCTGCTGGCCGAGGCGGAGGCGACGAAGGATCTGCCGCGCGACGCGCGGATGGGCGATCCGGTGGGCAAGATGAAGCAGTTTGCCACGTGGTTCACGCACGGCGTGCCGGGCGGCGCGAAGCTGCGCGCGGCCATCTACCAGGCGCGCACCGGAGCGGATGTGCTGGCCGAAGTGGAGCGATTCTTTGCGACGCAGGCCGAGGCCAAGGCGCCCGGCGAGATTGCGCTCGAAGATGCTGCGTTCGCATTTCCTGAAGCTGCGGCTGTCTGCGACTGACGAGTCGGATCAGCTGGAGGATCCGGTTCATCGCGGGGCCAACGACGATTCTCGCGAGGAATTCTGACTTGCCTAATTTCCGGTTTGGGCTGCTGGAATCCGCAGGGGCTTTTCGCCGTCCGTTTGTAAAAAGTGGAGATGAAGGGGAGGCAATGGCCGCCTAAATCTCAATCGATGATCATTCGCAAATTCTCTCCGATTATCGGTTCTGTTGGGTCTAGTCTTCCACAGGCGACAAGAGCGGTACCCGTGAAGTTAACAGCTCGATGTGTGCTGTAGCCCGTACACTGACTCTACTGATCTGGAGATCTTCGGGTCCCAGACGCTTGATTGTGTCGCAAATTTTCTCCCCAGAATCCCCTTTAGGTCTGCGAGAACGTGCCTTGGAGGGATCAATTCGTGAAGGTTCTCGTAGTTGGCGGTGATGGTTATTGTGGCTGGGCCACCGCGCTTTATCTTTCTGAACGCGGCCACGACGTAGCGATTGTCGACAGCCTCGTGAGGCGTCACTGGGATCTGACGCTGGGCGTGGAAACACTCACGCCGATCGCTCCCATCAAGCATCGCGTCCAGCGGTGGCATGAGCTCACCGGCAAGAAAATTCCCGTTTTTATTGGCGACATTTGTGACTACCCGTTCGTGCAGCAATTCATGCGGGAGTTTGAACCGGAATCGATTGTGCATTTCGGTGAGCAACGGTCGGCGCCATTTTCCATGATCGATCGCGAACATGCTGTGATGACCCAAGTGATGAACGTGACCGGTACGCTCAACCTGTTGTTCGCTATCAAGGAATTCAACAAAGACATTCACCTGGTGAAGCTGGGCACCATGGGCGAATATGGCCAGCCGAATATCGACATCGAAGAAGGCTACATCACGATCAAGCACAACGGCCGCGAGGATCGGTTGCCGTATCCGATGCAGCCAGGTTCCTTTTATCACCTCAGCAAAGTGCACGACAGCCACAATATCCGCTTTGCATGCAGGATTTGGGGTCTGCGCGCGACCGACCTGAACCAGGGAGTTGTGTACGGTGTGCTCACCGACGAGACGTCGCGAGACGATTTGCTGATCAATCGCTTCGACTACGACGAGGTCTTCGGAACGGTGCTCAATCGCTTCTGTCTGCAGGCGGCGATCGGACATCCGCTGACCGTCTACGGTAAAGGCGGACAGACGCGCGGATTTCTCGATATTCGCGATACTGTGCGCTGCATGGAACTTGCAGTAGCCAACCCGGCGGCGGCCGGGGAGTTCAGAGTCTTCAACCAGTTCACGGAACAATTCAATGTCAACGATCTCGCCATGATGGTGCATCGAGTTGGCACCGCGGAAGGAATGAAGATCGACATCGATCATGTCACAAATCCACGAGTCGAGAAGGAAGAACACTTTTACAACGCGAAACATACCGCACTCGCCGACCTGGGACTTGTTCCGCATTTGCTTTCTGAATCGCTGCTCGATTCCCTGCTGCACTTTGCGGTTCGTTTTCAGGACAGGATCGATAAGACGCACATTATGCCGACAGTGACCTGGAGGTGACGTCAGCAGCACTCAACATTTCTTAACAGGGTCCCAATGAAAGTTCTTCACGTAATCGGAAGTCTCTCTCCTCGCGAAGGCGGGCCGCCCGAGGTGACGCGGCAGTTGGCGCGTTCCTATGCGGAATGCGGCGACACCATGGAGGTGCTTTGCCAGGATCCGCCGGGATCACTGTTCCTCAATGACGTGCCTTGTCCAGTTCACGCTCTGGGCCAGCGATTGATCGGCCGATACGGGCTTTCTCCAAAACTGTGGTCATGGTTAGCGAGAAACGTGAGCCGGTTCGACGCTATTGTGATGCAGGGAATCTGGACGTTTCCCGGCGTGGCAGTACGGGCGACTGCGCGCAAAGCCGGCGTGCCGTATGGAATCTTTCCTCACGGGGCATTGGACCCGTGGTTCAACAAGAAATATCCAGTCAAACACTTCAAGAAACTGCTCTACTGGCCCATTCAATATCCCGTGCTGCGCGATGCCAAAGCGGTGTTTTTTACAAGCAAGCTGGAGCCAGACCTGGCGAAAACAAGTTTCGCGCCGAATGAATGGAACACGGTGATCTTTCCGAACGGAATCTATGAGCCTGCCAGTGATCCAGCAGAGACGATCGAGACGTTTTACGAATCCTCTCCATCCCTTCGAAGGCGACGCTACTTTCTGTACCTTGCGAGGATTCACGAAAAGAAAGGATGCGACCTCCTACTGAAGGCATTTGCGCGGATCGCGACGACGGAGACGGACCTCGACCTGGTGATTGCCGGCCCCGATCAGGACGGCTATAAAGCGATCCTGCAAAGGATGACCAAAGACCTTGGCCTCAAAGAACGGATCGTCTGGCCGGGGATTATTGCAGATGATCTGAAATGGGGTGCACTGCGCGCCGCTGAGGCCTTCATTCTTCCGTCACACCAGGAAAATTTTGGCATCGCGGTTGTTGAGTCGCTCGCCGCGCACCGCCCTGTTCTCATCAGCAACCAGGTGAATATCTGGCCTGACATTGAGAATGCGCAAGTGGGCCTGGTCGACGACGACACACTTGAGGGTACCGAAAGGCTGATGCGCAAATGGCTCGCGATGCCGCAGGTCGAGCGAGATGCAATGAGCGCTCGCACCTACCCATTCTTCCTGAGTCGATATTCCATGAAAAACGGCGCTCGTGCAATTAATGCGGTGTTTCAGAATGGCTCGGGAGCGGAGTCGGATTCAAATTCTCAGAAATCATGATGATGGTCGATTAGCGTTGAGATTGGGCGGAGCGGCGGCTCATCGTGATGCGCCGCCAGGCCTACGGTGGGCGTGTTAGCGACCTCGGTCTGCGCCCTCACCTTCGCAACGGTCTGCCAATTATCTTTATGCGGCTGATCGGCGATCCATGGCGGCAACGGCATCTCAAGGTACTTACTCAGTGCCTGGGCGTATCCCTCGTAGAGAACGCGCATCTCGCGGAGCCGGTCGCTGGAAAGATTGTCGTGACATACCCTCACCCCGCTCTGGCACAGGGCATCAAAAAGTCTCTGATACTGGCCGGGCGGCAAGCGATCGGGTGCATTTTCGAGCGGACGCAGTGAAAAGATTTGCGCGAGATCGACCACTGCATGACGGGCCATGGCAAAAGTCAGCTGAGCCTGGCGTGCTTCCTGCCCGCGAATGCCCGAGATCAAAAGTGCTGAAGTGTCGAGAATTGCGGTAAGCGCGCTAAGCCAGCTCTGATTGTTGTGCTGCGAACGAAAATAGCACAGCAACGGATAGGAGATATGGCTCTCGAGCAACTCTGCGGACCAGCGCTCCCACTCCATCAACAACATGGAAAGCGACTGTTCCCCTCCCTGGTACGAATGGCGGCGCATGAGCTCTACGGCCGTCGGCGGCGATCCAGCGCGCGCGTCGAGCAGCGCGATGCTGACTTCGCGCCGGGAGAAGGCCCCGTACAGAACGGGAAAGTATCCCATGACTACAGCGAGAAACCCAAGTCCGGTTCCAGACTCCAGAATGATCAGCGTGCGCGTCCGCGAATCATTACGCGGCGTCACATCTCCCAATCCGAGCGTGAAGATGGTGGTTCCACTCACATAGAGGTCAGAGCGGAAACCGGCCTGCTTGCCTGCGTCGTTGAACGGACTGCCAAGAGCGAAGAAGATAAGCGCGAATCCCAGAAGCATTGACCCCGCCCAGACCACAAGGAGAAGGATCAGGGACAGTGGGCCGTAGAAACCAAGGAGCGTTTCGCGCTTGCGTGGATGATGAAGCCAGCGGGCAAAGAACGCCCAAGGCCGCCAAGTCGCAATGTAGAAGAGACTGGTGATGCGAATGCGTCCGAATGCGCGCCGCGGCAGGATGATGGTCTGGAAGGCATCGAGCAGAACGACAAACACGCACAGAATTCCTGCAACTAAAGCGAAAGCGTGCATGGACCTCCTTCCATTTCGACAGAATTCGGCGATGGGCAACCGCACCTGTTCCTGCATTGTATTATGCGATCTGTTTAACGCGGACGAGGCCCGGCGGGTGCGGAGTGGGATTGACGGCAGATCTGAGGTCAACAGGTGCAGATGAGCGGCCTCGATCAAGGAACCGGGCGGTAGGCGAGGCGGGACTTGGACCCACAACCCGGGCTTAGAAGGCCCTCGGATTCCCTTTCGAAGGTACAGCAATTGCCGAGCGCGGAGTTGAATAGAATGGAGGCTCCTGTTGATGCTCACCGGTCTTGATGCTGTCAGGCCTTCGCTGAAGGAGTAAACGCAGCGGCAGATCCTGCTGCAGCCGAGAGCTTCAACGCCTCGCGCCGATTAAGTCCAGGACGATCTTCATGATCAAGTCTTGACATTATGTCTCCTTGAGCTTTCTTGTTATTGGGTACTCGCCGGAAGATCGTACCGGCCCCGATAATCCAGACCTGCGGATTTGCCAGACAAACTTGCAGAAAACGTTTACCGAAAATGGGGGCTATCGCCTTGGCTTCTCTGTGTCAAGAGAAAAATCGCTTTAGCCCGCTGGACTTGGGCCGAGTATTGCGTGTACTCTCGCGTTCAGTGCCCGCGGGTCATAACGATCTGGGAGTCTCGAACGCGACTAACTCCTCGTTGGGTTTGCGCGCTTACGTGATGCAAATGAAACGCTTTCTCGCCGATCAGCACTTGGGCTTTTGTCTTCGCTCGATCACCGTTGCCGCGCAGGGCGGAGCCAGCTCACTTCAAGAATTGGAGATTGCGGGCACCTGGCCCAAAAGTGCATTCAGGAACAAGAGCCTAAGATTGCGATTCCAGCCTTTCGCCAGATCGTTTCACTTGGTCTCGAAAATCTCAGCGAGCAGGAAACCCTGGTGTACTTCACTTCTTCCGAAACAACTACCTGAAGCCAATACAAACTGGAGAGGAACCATGAAACATCGCATGACATGGATCGTCGAGAGCATCGTTGCCTGTGCAGGAGCGCTCATTTTCGCCTCGGCCGGACAAAATGCAATCGCCCAGGATTCTGCGAACCCGCCCTTCTTGAATCCAAATCTCTCGCCGCAGGAGCGGGCCACCGACCTGGTTCACCGAATGACTCTGGCTGAAAAGGCATCCGAGATGCAGAACAACTCAGCAGCGGTGCCGCGACTCAAGATCCCTGCCTATCAATGGTGGAGCGAGGCTCTTCACGGAGTGATCAACGAGGGCGTGACCGAGTACCCGGAGCCGATCGGACTTGCTGCGACATTCGATACGCCGGGTATCCACACCATGGCGGCACAGATTGGGATCGAGGGCCGCATCAAGCACGTGCAAAATGAGCGCGAGGGACACACCGGCATCATGGGAGGACTGGATTTCTGGTCGCCCAATCTCAACATCTTTCGAGACCCTCGTTGGGGCCGCGGGCAGGAAACGTACGGAGAAGACCCGTTCTTGACCGGCCGGATGGGCGTCGCCTACGTAACTGGATTGCAGGGCGACGATCCGAAGTATTACCTCGCTATTGCAACGCCAAAGCACTTTGCAGTGCACAGCGGACCGGAGCCAACCCGCCATTTTGCAGACGTGGACGTGAGCAAGCACGATGAAGTGGATACTTATGAGCCCGCCTTCCGCGCTGCGATCACCGAGGGCAAGGCCGGATCGGTGATGTGTGCCTACAACGCCATCAACGGCCAGCCGGCATGCGCGAACCAATATCTGCTGCAGGATCAGCTGCGAGGCAAATGGGGATTTCAAGGATACGTGGTCTCTGACTGCGACGCGGTCCGGGACGTTGCAGCCAATCATCGCTATCGCGCGAACCAAGCCGAGGGCGCGGCCATTTCGGTCATTCGCGGCATGGACAACGAATGCGTTACGTTTACCTCGCGCTTCGGCGATCCGGTCGACAAAGCCTATATCGATGCTGTTCAGCAGGGATACTTGCCGGAAAGCACCCTCGACACCGCGCTGATCCGCCTGTTCACTGCGCGAATCAAGCTTGGTATGTTCGACCCTCCCGACATGGTGCCTTACTCAAAGATCGATGAGAAGGAACTCGACAGTTCAGAACATCGCGCACAGGCACGCAAGCTTTCGAACGAGTCCATGGTTCTTCTGAAGAATGATGGCCTGCTACCGCTAAAACCAGGAATCAGGAAAATCGCGGTGGTCGGTCCGCTTGCCGATCAGACCAGGCCACTGATCGGAAACTATGCCGGCCAGCCTACGCATATCGTTTCGATCATGGATGGCCTCAAGGCGGAGTTTCCAAACGCCGCGATTACGTTTGTTCCAGGAACGCAGTTTCTTCGCACTGACGGAACCCCTGTTCCAGATGCTGTGCTTACCACTCCTGATGGCAAAGCGGGCCTCAAGGCCGATTACAACGAGGGCATACGGCGCGGTCCGCCGGAACCAGGAGCGCCCACTGCCACACCAATTGTCAGCCGTACTGAAGCCAACGTCAGGCTTGCCCCCAACAGCCTTCCCGCGGAAATTGCCGGCAGGCAAACTTTTGGCGTGCAATGGACTGGCTTCCTGACACCAACAGAAACCGGTGATTTCCTCCTCGGTATTCGCTGCGAGGGATTCGGAAGGCTGACCGTCGATGGCAAGCAGGTAGCATCGGCGTTCGGTGGTGGCACCCGAGGACTCTCGTCAAGCGTGGGACGCGTCCATCTGGAAAAGGGCCGCAAGGTAGCGCTCGAATTCTCCTACGGAACCAGGAACAGCCAGCCTCATGCGGAGCTGATCTGGGCCAAGGCGATGAACGCGCCTTCGCCTGAGGCTGTCGCGGCTGCCAATAATGCCGACGTCATCGTCGCCGTTGTCGGAATTACAAGCCAGCTTGAGGGCGAAGAGATGCCGGTCACCGAACCCGGCTTCCTCGGCGGAGATCGCACCAGTATCGATCTGCCCCAGCCAGAAGAGGACCTGGTGGAAGCGATGGCCGCAACGGGCAAGCCGCTCGCCGTCGTTCTCATGAATGGCAGCGCTTTGGCCGTCAATTGGATTAACGAACATGCCAACGCCGTTCTTGAGGCTTGGTACCCCGGCGAAGAAGGTGGCGCTGCGGTTGCGGAAACCCTGAGCGGGAAGAATAATCCCGCAGGCCGGCTGCCGGTCACGTTTTACACGGGTGTCGATCAATTGCCCCACTTCGAGGATTATGGAATGGCGAACCGGACCTATAGATACTTCACCGGCAAGCCGCTCTTTCCCTTCGGCTACGGGCTCAGTTACACGAAATTCGCTTACAGCGACCTAAGTGTTTCTGCTGCGACCCTAACCGCTGGTCAACCCTTGGGCGCAGATGCAACGGTGACCAACACCGGCAAACTGGCAGGAGACGAGGTGGTTCAGCTCTACCTCAAATTCCCGGCAGTCAAAGGAGCTCCGCGCGTGGCTCTGCGTGGATTTGAGCGGATTCATCTCGAACCAGGCGGAAGCCAGAAGGTTCACTTCGATTTGAGGCCGCGCGATCTGGGTATGGTGACTGAGGGCGGTGATCCGATCATTGCGGCTGGGGATTACACGATCAGCGTCGGGGGAGGCCAGCCGGATTCCGGAGCGCCCAATGCGAGCAGTCATTTCCACGTTGATGGCCAGTATGCATTGCCCGAATAGGTGGTGCAACCGGAAGCGGGCGAGGAACGCATGTGAAATTGAACTCAGGTCAAAGAGATCTTCCACCAATACGCTACCTGTTGGTGTCGTGGCTATTTGTCATGAGTGCAGTAGCGTTTCTCGACCGCACCAATATTTCGGTTGCGGGTGTTCAAATCGGACGTGAATTTGCGATTGACAATGCACACCTGGGTTGGGTCTTCAGCGCATTTCTCATTGGCTACGCCGTCTTTCAGGTCCCTGCGGGCCTGCTGGCCAGGCGATTCGGCCCTCGCCGAGTTTTAAGCTTCGGCGTGGCGTGGTGCGGCGTCGTCGCTGCGCTGACGGCGCTGGTTCCTCCAAAGGCGCATGGCGCATTGCTCACTCTGGCTATCGTTCGCTTTGGATTGGGTGCAGGCGAGGCTGCAATTTATCCAGCTGCCAGTCAATTCGTCAGGCGTTGGTTTCCCGCAGACGAGCGAGGCAAGGCTAACGGTTTGATCTTTGCCGGAGTTGGCATTGGCTCCGGTCTGACTCCACCGATTGTTACCGCGATCATTCTTCATTACGGGTGGCGGGCAGCGTTCTGGTTTAGCGCCGGCGCCGACGCCATGGCGAGCCTGGTATGGTATTTCGCGGCTCGCGACACACCTGAAGAGCATCCTTTGGTGGGCGAAGCAGAGAAGTCTCTCATCTGCCAGATACGAAATGAGACCACCGCATCGATTCCACTCGACGTCCGCTCACCAGACGAGAAGCGCCCCGTTCCCTGGAGCAGGATCTTCTTAAGCAAAGAGGTTATCGCCCTCACCGCAAGCTATTTTGCGTTTGTCTATGTAGCGTGGATTTTCTTCGCATGGTTCTACATCTACATGGCGCAGGTTCGTGGTCTCAATCTGAAAGCCAGCGCTGCATTTTCCATGTTGCCGTTCCTGGCAATGACAGCCGGCTGCCTCAGCGGAGGCGCTGTGAGCGACTGGATCGGAAAACGCTTCGGCCTGCGCACTGGGCGATGCTTATTACCCGGCCTTTCGCTGGTATTGACCGCGGTGCTCCTCGTAATCGGGTCGCGAGCCGGAAGCGCGGCCGCGGCGGGTGTGATTCTCGCAAGCGGAGCAGGCGTTTTGTATATCGCGCAAAGCGGCTTCTGGGCGGTAATGGCTGACATCGCCGGTGAAGATGTCGGCGTGGTTTCCGCCATCATGAATATGGGCGGACAGGCGGGCGGAGCTTGCACCGCTTCCCTCACCCCGCTCATCGCGGCCCACTTTGGATGGGAGATGTCGTTTGTGGCTGCTGCTTCAATCGCAGCATGTGGCGGATTGCTTTGGTTGGTTATCAACCCAAGGAAGATCTTTTCAGAGCCAGACGTTGCATTGGAGCACATACCGTCGGCAATCTCCTGACGTATAAAACCTGAAACACAAGATTCCGCATTTACCCACTGCATACTGATCGAATTTTTCAATCTGGTCGTTTGGAAAATTTGTCTTGCCAATAGAATTCCGCATGAGTAGGATGCACCCCATGACTTAAGTAAGGCGATTTAGTCGACGCAGAATTCGAAGAAAAACATACGTCTCGGCCCGAACCGAGACAGCCCTGGCGAAACGCGGGCAGTTTTGAAAAGACGATTACGTACTTCGAAAACCCCGACCAACGAAGGAAAGGTCTTTGAAAGCGATGATTCAGCTCTCAAGAAGAACCGTGCTGAAAGGCGCTGCGCTTCAGGCAATCGGCTCACTGTCTGCTTTTTCACTTCCCACGCTGGCAAAAGCTATCGAAACCAGCAGCACGACCTATCAGAGACCGAAACTCAAAATCACCGATGTCCGCACAGCGCAGGTAAACGTCCACGGACCGCAGACGCACATCCGGATCTACACGGATGATGGCATCTATGGGCAGGGCGAATGCACAGATGCCGCCGTAGGCTCGGCCTCGCTGATTCGCGGCTGGCGACGCGCGCTCATTGGGCGCAGCCCGCTGGACGTAGAAGCGATCTGGGAGAGGCTTCGCACGTTGGGCATCTTCGCCGGAGCTCAAGGCGGGCAGTACATCACGGCTCTTTCCGGACTCGAAATTGCGCTGTGGGATCTGGCGGGCAAGGCTTTGGGAATTCCCGTTTACCAGCTCATGGGCGGAAAGCTTCGCGATAAAGTTCAGATCTACTGCGACTCGGATATGGATGTTCCGATTGGCGAAGAGTCGGACCGGAAACTTCCTTGGATCAAGAGTCAGGGATTTAAGGCCATGAAGATCGACCTCGACGATGCCAGGGACCCGGCTCGCTGGGATAGTTACAACTGGACGGCAAGCAACGGCGAAATTGATCGCATGGTCAAGTGGGTTGCAAGTGTGCACGAGAGAATCCCCGCCGACATGGCGCTGGCCTGCGATATGCATGGACGTTACGACGCGGCAACCGGAAAGAAGGTGGCGAAAGCGCTCGAGCCCTTCCGGCTGATGTGGCTCGAGGAGCCTGTTCCTCCCGAGGATATTGACGCCATGGCCGACATCCGGCATTCAACCTCGACGCCGATTGCCTGCGGAGAAAACTTGTACATGCGATGGGGATATCGCGAACTGCTTGAGAAACAGGCAGTCGACATCATTCAGCCCGACTTTCAGAAGGTTGGGGGCCTCGCCGAGGCCCAGAAGGTGGCCAACATGGCGCAGGCTTACTATGTGCCGGTTGCGCCGCACTGCGTGGTTTCGCCAATCGGACAGATGGCGACAGCTCACGCATGCATGACCTATCCAAACTTCCTTTGCCAGGAGTGGCATTGGATTAACCACATGGACCTCTGGGCAAATTGGGTGAAGGAAGGCGAGATCATCGTGAACGGGTATGTCACTCCACCTGACAAGCCCGGCCTGGGCGTTGAGATGAATGAAGATATTGCAAAGAAGGCACAGATTCCGGGAACGCCGTGGTTCGAAGCGGAGCAATAAGGATTTGAACAAAACGACCAACATTTGGGAGCCGAGAAAAATGCGGGCCTTCGTGATAAGTGTTTTGGCATGCGTGATCACCATTGCGGTCGCTCCGCGTCTGGTGGCGCAGGAAGGCTTCTTCACGCCCGAAGAAGTCATCAAGTACACACCCGACTGGCACGGAGAAAGATTTCCCGACGGAAGGCCCAAGGTGCCCGATGACATTCTGGATCGGATGAAGAATGTCACCCTCGAGGAAGCATGGGCGACGCTTCGCTCAGCGGGCTTCAATCACGAGTATGAAGACGGCTGGTATTGCATTCATCCTGACCAGGTGCTGGTAGGCCGAGCGCTCACGGCAATTTGGATGCCGGGCCGGCCGGACGTTGAAAAAGTGATTGAGGACCAGGGTGCGAAGGACAATCGCAAGGGAGCGACAAATGCGTGGCCCGTCGACATGCTGCAACCTCGCGACGTGTATGTCGCTGACCATTTCGGACTCAAGCAGGACGGGCCATCGATTGGCGATAACGTTGGAAATGCGATCTATGCCAGGTCGGGAAACGGCATCGTCTACGACGGTGCCGTCCGCGACATCAATGGTCTGAACGAACTATCGAACTTCACATCGTTTGTACGTTATTACGATCCATCCCATCACTTCGGATCGCTTGCGAGCGGACCCAGGCTGAACTCGACCATGGTGGGGATCAATGGGCCGACCCGCATTGGTCAGGCCCTGGTGATGCCGGGCGACGTAGTGCTGGGCCGGAATGGCGGGGTTTTGTTTATACCGCCGCAGCTCGCTGAAAAGGTCGTCAAGGAGTCCGAACGAACCCACCTCGCGGACACTTTTGGCCACCTGCGTCTGCAGCAGAAGAAGTACACCGCTGGACAAATCGATGCGCGGTGGACGCCGGAGATTGTGGCGGACTATCACCAGTGGTTGAAGGAAAACGAGGATCACTTGTCCGTGCCGAAATCAACTATCGAAGAGATTCTGAACGGCAGCAGTCCTTCGAATTAGAGATTTCTGCTTCCCCGGGCCTGGAAGTTGGTTTTCGTCCCAATCGATTTTCAAGGAGGCTGCTTTCAGCAGCGGAGGTTAAACCATCCACGTTGACCAATCACATTAGTGATTCAGCGGCAGATGTGTAAGGCGCCGTTCCTCTTGAGGACCAAGTCAGTCGAGGCAGAAGCTCGATTCCAATTGAGGGTCCTACAGATTTTCCCCCAGAGCCGCCCATACGTGAGTTGCGATCACTACGAGCATCGTTCTGAAGCTTCCCTGTAAAGCATTGATTATAAGGTGGTAGGCGAGGCGGGGCTTGAACCCACAACCCCCGGCTTAGAAGGCCGGTGCTCTATCCAGTTGAGCTACTCGCCCACAGGTTTTATTTTAGCTGTGTTGTGGCCGATGGGACAGAATGAGCCTGAGGGAATGAACCTGCTGC
The DNA here is from genome assembly GCA_963782085.1 of uncultured Acidobacteriaceae bacterium. GTDB lineage: Bacteria > Acidobacteriota > Terriglobia > Terriglobales > Acidobacteriaceae > Telmatobacter. The sequence continues at coordinate 16,664 of CAWAIL010000024.1, read as the reverse complement.
GACAGCTTGAAGATAGCGCACAACCAAGGCCTCGGCCCAATGGATGTCGTCGCCGGATCCGCGGCCGAGGAAGGCACAGTGGCCGCCGTAGCGCGTTTCGACGAATGTAATGTTGCGATTTGCAAGAATTCGCTCACGTGTCTCGGGAAATAGCCGGATAAACGGGTCGTCCTGCGCGCAGAGAACAAGCGTGGGCACAGCGATTCGGTCTACGACTCGGGCACTCGCCGCACGGTAGTAATAGTCATCGGCATCGCGGAATCCACAGTAGCGAGCGACGATTTTCTGGTCGAACTCGCGGATGGAGCGAATGGGCCCCACGCCGCGGATTTGATATACGCCGGGAAAGAGTGCAGCCTTGCGGCGCAGGCGGCGCATCAGGCCGCGCAAAAAGTGCATTTCATAGAGGCGGTTCGCGGGTTCATGGAGGGCGGCAGCCCCGGCGGCAAGATCGATTGCCGGGCAAACGGCAGCCACCGCAACGAGCGGCGGACGCGAACCCAACTCGCCAGTGTATTTGAGCACCAAGTTGCCGCCCATGGAATAGCCGACCAGCGCGACGCGCTGCAAGTCGAATTGTTTCGTGAAATGATCGACGACCGCGCCTACATCGGATGACCGGCCGGAATGATAGAGAGTTGGAGTGAGCGCGTCAGAGCCTCCGCAATTGCGCATATTCATGCGCACGACATTCATTCCCGCAGCCCAGGCGCGAGCCGCAATGCCCTGGATGTAGCGTGAGTCCGACGATCCTTCGAGTCCGTGGACCAGGACAACGGTTAGGCGCTCGGCTCGAACCGATTCGGGTTGCCAATGACAGTGGCAAAGCACGCGGCTAGCGTCCGTCGGATCGACTTCGACGGTCTCTGCGATAGTGAGAAAGCCGATGGGGGGACGACGAAGAAAGTTGCCAACAATCGTTTGCAGATGACCACTGGAGAGCCAGCGGCGCGGCTCAAACGAAGTGAGCCATGCGGGAACTTCCTGACTCGTATCGGTCATTTCGATAGTTGATTTCACGGCGATTGGCACGGCGGGGGAAGGCTGGATCGTCGGCATCCATACCCATTCTGGGCTCATTGGGGTGGCTAGTGGCGATCGAATGGTGAAACCCGATTTGCCGTCAGTAACTTACAGAAACTACATTACCACGGTTGCCGTAAATGCCATGGCTGCAGACGACCATCGCACGCTGTTGCTTGATGGGGATGAAAGTTCCCGGCAGCAATTGAAATCTCAATTCCCATAACGAAGTTCGATTTGACCGAATCCGCACGCAGACCAATGAAAGCCTCGAAGGCTAGCAACTAAATCACAATTTATCTCTCGAGATTCGTGATGATTGCAATGGAGTCCGCTGCCATATAAACCATTTCAGCTCGACCACCGAGTACCTGACCAACGTGCGGATTGGGGTGTCCGTATCCTTGTTGGTGCAAAGTGCGCTCATGCCCAACGACCTGTTGACGAGAAGGCGATGGCAACGAAAACATTCGGATGATGAGGTTCGTCCACCACATTTTCCTATGGCCGAGGCCGTCGGAGATGACAAACTGAAAATCCCGATTGGCAGCAAGCTGCAACTCGGCCAGGCGGCGCAAGCTCAAGCCGCCGCGAAAAGGTATTATCGGGAAGGTCGTGCAGTTGGCTTGACATTCTATTGCGAATAAAGACCACGAAGGGAAAATCGGAGATGAAACAGGCTGCGCGCGGGATCAACCCCGCTTCGAAACCAAGTGGCGACGGATGCGTAGAATGCCTGGCGTCGCCGAAAGGTTGGTGGTTTCATCTCCGCCGGTGTGCGGAGTGTGGGCACATCGGATGCTGTGACAGCTCTCCGAATCAACATGCATCAAAGCATGCGACGGCGACGGGGCATCCGATCATAGCCAGCTTTGAGCCGGGTGACGATTGGTTCTTCGATTACGAGAAGCAGGCGATGGTCAAGGGTGCGGAGTTGCTTCCGCCGCATTCGCATCCGAGAAGTCAGCCAGCTCCTGGACCGGCAGGAAGGGTGCCGGCCAACTGGGAATCGCTCCTGAACTAGCCAGCGATAACAAGTTAGCCATCGACTAGAGGCAGATAATCGTAAAGGTGCCCGGAATCTCAAACCGAGATGGAGCGGAGGACTTCCCGTCCAACTAGACGAACGTTGTGAAGGGAGTTTCAGGCAACGGATCGGCAATCTTGCGCAGATAGACTGCTTTGAAGCTCTCAACGCCGGGGCCATGATCGACCCCTTATTGCATTCAAAACGGTTGCAGGAGAATCGGACAATGTTGCCATCAATGAACGCGCCTGACCGGCAAGCGGAGGCATTTCCTGTTCTTACGCCGGCGCAGATTGCGCGCATCCGGCCCTATGGCAATGTCCGACCAGTCCAGGCTGGAGAGGTTCTTTTCGAACCGGGCAAATTGGGAATGCCCTGTTTCGTAGTGCTTACGGGAAAGCTCGACATCGCATTGTCAGGACTTTCGGGCGAGCAGGTGTTTGTAACTTATGGACCGGGCCAATTCTCCGGTGAAGTTGTCCTGATCTCGGGCGCCCGCGCACTTTCTCGTGGGCGTGTGGCCGAGTCGGGTGAGTTCCTCGAAATCGGCGCGGACGAGCTGCGCAAGTTGATTGCGAGGGATGCTGAGCTGAGCGATATCTTTATGCGCGCATTCCTCCTGCGCCGTGTCGCGATGATCGCGGGAGGATTGGGAAATGTGGCGGTGCTGGGATCGCAACATTCATCCAATACGCTTCGCCTGCGTGAATTCCTTACACGCAACGGCCATCCTTTTCGCTATGTCGATCTCGATAGCGACAAAGCCTCGCAAGAACTCCTGGATCGCTTCGACATAAAGCTGGAGGAGATTCCCGTTGTGATCTGCAGCGGAAAGACTGTATTACGAAATCCGACAGATCAGAAACTGGCAGAGTGTCTGGGATTCACGGGCCACATGGACGAGCACCGCATTCACGATGTTGCGATTGTGGGCGCCGGTCCGGCAGGATTGGGCGCGGCCGTGTACGCGGCCTCAGAAGGGCTTGACACTCTAGTGATCGAATCAGAGTACCCCGGAGGGCAGGCAGGGGCAAGTTCAAAAATAGAGAATTATGTCGGCTTTCCAATGGGCATTTCAGGGCAGGAGCTTGCCGGCCGTGCAGTGGTGCAGGCAGAAAAATTCGGCGCTCAGATGATCGTCGGTCAGAAAGTGGCGAGGATCAGATGCGACCAGCGGCCGTACCAGGTTACTTTGGAAAACGGCGCGGTCATCGAAACGCGGAGTATTGTGATCGCCACCGGCGCTCAGTACAACAAGCCGAACGTTGAGAATCTGGGGCAATTTGAGGGTCAGGGCATCTACTACGCCGCCACGGCCATGGAAGCGCAACTGTGCACTGGCGAGGAGATCATCGTGATTGGCGGCGGCAACTCTGCCGGTCAAGCGGCTGTCTTCCTTGCGGAGACAGTGCACAAGGTCCACATGCTGATTCGCGGCAAGGAATTGTCCGAAACGATGTCGCGCTATCTCATTCAGCGAATCGTTGAAAATCCAGCCATTGAACTGCATCTCCAAAACGAGGTTGTCGGATTGGCTGGCGACTCGCACTTGGAGCGGGTTACATGGCTGAATCGGGCGACGCGCGAAGAATCTGTGCATGACATCCGTCATGTCTTCGTGATGGCAGGTGCTTCGCCACATACAGATTGGCTGCGTGAATGTCTTGCCCTCGACAACCAGGGATTCATACTCACTGGACGGGATTTGGACCCGGTTCTGGACAGAGCGCCACTGAAATGGCCTCTCAGCCGGCCTCCGCAGATGCTCGAAACAAGCCTGCCTGCAGTTTTTGCTGTTGGAGATATTCGTTCCGGCAACGTAAAGCGCGTTGCATCCGCGGTTGGCGAAGGTTCAATCTCGATCCACCTCGTGCATAATGCGCTCGCGGCGATGTGAGGTTCCATCATTAACTCTTATCGCGAGCGCGTCCGACGCACTTAGCAGATTGTCCCGCTCATTAGTGCTCAACTGTCTGCGTGAATGGTTGGGCAACTTCCATATACGAAGTTTGACTCTGCGCGCTAACTCGATTTCCCAGGACTCTGAATCTGCCAATAGACGGAGTAACGTTGATCGACGATCTGATTCATGGGTTTCACTTGGAATTTCGTGCTTTCTCCGGTCGCGGTGAAGCGCAGCTCCGACGTTGATTCAACTTGTATCCATTGATTCGTGTTTGCATCCGGTGTGGCTACGATCTTCGGTAGGGGAGACGCGGGCGGACGATTCTTCGCCCACGGATCGCCACCGAGGATTACTTTGCCGGGCTCGTCAGCCGGGCCGGGGCCAAGATCGGCGGCAAGGACTAGCGGCCCGTACAGCGCGGCGGTGACGGAGTCATCGCCAAGTAGAGGCTCTTGCCGAAGCTCCATCGGAAGGCTGAGGCTGATGATGTCACCGTCTTGCCAGGTTTTTCGGATCGCGAGATACGACCCAGGATCGGCCATTGCATCGAGGGGGCGGCCGTTGATCTTCACCTGTGCCTCTTCGGTTGCCCAGCCGGGACTACGCACGTGGATGGTGCGGAGAGCCGGGCGCGAGGATTTGATTTTGAGCGTCGTGCCCTGCTCGCGCGGGAATTGCGTAGTCTGCTCGAGGACGAGGCCTTCTTCTTTCCAGTCGAGCGTGGACGCAATGAACTGGTTGACATAGATATCGCCGCCGCGCTGGAAATAAATCGTGTCGGCAAACTTGGCGAATTCCTCGGCGCCGGTGCCTGTGCAGCACCAGAAAGATTCCTCGGGCGAGTTGTAGGCGCGCCAGTAGCCGGCGGCAAGTGGGAAAAAGTACTGCTTAAGCCCCTGCGCATTCTGCGTACCCAGCCTGCAGTTGAACAGGGCGCGCTCGTAGGCATCCATCCAGCGCGAATCTCCAGTCCAACTAAAAACGTGGCGCTCAAGCTTCATCAGGTTGTAGGCCACGCAACATTCGGCATTCGTCCAGCCCAGCGTCCCTTTAAGCTCACCCGGCTCCGTTCTCCAATGCTCGTCGAGGCTGGTGTTGCCGATAGCATAGCTGCGCGCCGTAAGCACCTCTTCGAGGAAGTACTCGGCGATGCGCCGGTAACGGGCGTCGCCCGTGACTTCGTACATGCGGGCCGCGCCGATGATCTTGGGCAGATGCGTGTTGGCATGCAGGCCCTGCAATTCGTCACGGCGCTCAGCGAGCGGATCGAGAAAGCCGGGCTGCTCAAAGAGGTGGGCTGCTTCGATGTAGCGATCCTTCCTGGTGACCGCAGCGAGGTTGGCCAGGACTTCGTTCATGCCTCCGTATTCAGTGCGCAGCATCCGCTGACGTTGCTCGGTGCTGATGCCCACGAAAAACTCTTGAGCCCACTGGCCCAAGCCTTCGGCGATTTCAAGAGCATCGGTGTTGCCCGTGAGGAGATGCATATCAAGAAGGCCGGCCATGATCTTGTGGTAGGTGTAGAAAGGCGCCCAAACCTGCTTGCCCTGAAGTAAGTTCTCGAAGAGGTCGCTCGGATAGGCGCTCAGGTAGCGGGTTCCGATCTTTTACTGGCACGCGCCGAGACCCGCGACCACCTCTTCGCCGCGGCTCTTGAGAACCGAGATACCGGAGCCAGCGGAAGCCAACGCGACGGCAGAGAGAAAATGCCCGCCGACGAAATGACCACGCAACTCACAGGTTGGATCTTCCCAGCCCTTATATGGTGGGGCGCTAGAAGGAATACCTGCCGTGATGCGGAAGGAATGCAGGAGCCTATCAACCGTCAGCGAGTCGAGGTAGCGAGCATTGATTTCCTCCTGCTCCTGGAAAATGCCAGGAGCAAGACGGACCGATGCGAGCGGAAAGGGCTCGAGATGGCCTGACGGATCCTGAGCTTCGCCGACTGTCATGGCCTGCACTATTGCCGAGGGACCGATCATGCAGATACCGGCGACAGATGTCTTGAGGAACCTGCGTCGTGAACGGTCAATCATGACGATACTCCTTGGTAAACTGCCTACTGACAGCTCGTCTGAATGCAGAGATTCTGGCTGAAAAATGGCAAGACATGATGTTGGAGGCGATCGGCGGCGGCGCTTGTATGCCTGCCGTCGCGATGCCGTGCTTGTCGAGCACTTGATGCAGTGTTGTGGTATCTGAAGGCAAACCGTTCTGGTCTCCAACATCAATGCCGATGGCGTGATACTGGCGCAGATTTCCGCGCTTCAAGCCGATGCGCGACACTCCGTATCTGCAAATACCCATGAATGAATGACTCGCACAAACGCCCCTGTCGGTCAGACATCAATAACTTTAATGATGAGCCTAAAGCTGCAGTAAATCCTCTTCCGGCTTCCGCATGTCCAAGCTCGTGCGATCGCTGCCTTTGAATCCGGGCTCGCTGACTTCCATCTCTTCGCGTTCTGGCTCACGGTTTCTCAGCTCTACCTACTTAAAATGACTTCCAGTTGATGCCCTTCGTAAGTTAGTGAGCGATCAAAACCAGAATCCGTTCCGAGTCCTACACCGTGTCCATGCTTGACGAGCACAGCGTGGAAAGTATGTTTCATCGAAATGCCCGGGAAAACTCCAGAGCGATCGCCAATCGTCAGCACATTTCGATGGTCATCCCAGTGCAGATGAATCGTCGCCCTTGCGCCATTCTCGTACGCATAGCCGTCACCGCTGTCTTCGTAAAGCAGGAAATCTGCATCTCTTCCGCCATAAACTCGAATCTCCATTGGGTCTTGCACTTCTTCTGCGGATTGCACGACGGGGCCCATCGGAACAATACTGCCTGCCTTCACCAGTATTGGAATCTCATCCAAAGGTGAGTCTGCCACAATCAGTTGCCCTCCGTGATAGGTTCTTCCAGACCAGAAATCGACCCAGTCGTTACCCGCGGGCAGAATGACACTGCGACTCGATGCATTCGGCTGCGTCACAGGGTTCACCAATAGAGAATTGCCGAACAGAAATTCATCGTCGACATCTCTCAGCGCAAGTTCATTTGGATAGACAAATGGCAAAGCTTGCATGACAGATTCTCCACGGCTGGTGACGCCCCAAGCAGTGGAGTAGATGTAAGGCATGAGACGATAGCGAAGATTATCGTATTGCGTCAGGATCGTCTCCACCTCAGGACCATAGTTCCACATCTCGGTCTTGGATTGATATCCGTGAACTCGAAAAATGGGACAGAAGGTTCCAAATTCAAACCAACGGATAAGCAGCTCATGATAGGCGTCTGATGTGTACTGATCGGCGGGACGGAAAAACCCGCCAATGTCCGTCGTCCAATAAGGTAGGCCCGACATGCTGAAACTTAAGCCAGCGGGAATCTGCCTGCGCAGAGTTTCCCAATTCGCCGAAATATCTCCTGACCATGAAATAGCGCCATTGCGTTGCTGCCCGGTGAATGCGGATCTCGTCAGAATGACAACTCGCTTCCGATCATTCGTGGCGCGCTGTCCCTGATAAACACCCGTCGTTTCATAGAGCGGATAGGCATTGCGAACGAGCTCTCCTGGGCCGAGATACGTCGACACGTTCTTCAATGGATCGCCTTCGGGCTCGGAGGCATCCAACCACCAACCGTCGAGGCCCTCCTGAAATAGTCCACGATTCAGTTCCGACCAGAACAGCTTTTGCGCCAGAGGATTGAAAAGGTCCGCCCAGTCTTCCTTTGCTTGTGTCTCTCCGGGCTCCCTGGGATCCGCAGCGGAGGGCAATAGCAGGTGCTCTTTCTGCATATCTTGATCGACAGCAGTCTCCGATCCAAACTTTGCCCACACCGACGCCACCAGATGAAGGTTCTCCTGGTGCAGTTGAGTTGTCATCTCTGCCGGATCGGGATACTCTTGTTCATCGAAGCGCATGGCGTTCCAGCCGTATTTACCCCAGTACTGCCAGTCCTGAACAATTACATCTACCGGAATCCTGCGTTTGCGGAATTCGGCGGCTGTATCCAGGATCTGCTGCTGGCTTGAATATCGTTCCCTGCACTGCCAGAAGCCATAAGCCCAGCGAGGCAGCAGCGGGGCGGCGCCGGTCATCTGGCGATACTCCCGAATCACGCGGTCTAACTCCGGCCCGTACAAAAAGTAGTAGTCAACCGCATTGCCAGCTTGAGAGCGGAATTCTGTAGTATCAGCAGGACGACGAACAAACAACTGCGTATCGCCGCCGGTTTGAGCTGAAATCTTGTATTCAGTATCAGCTTTCAGATTGATCTTCGCTGCAGCAGAATCGGCGACCCACATATTATGAAGATCGATAACGGCTTCGTTTCCAACCGAAAGGTGAAGCCGGGATCTTCGATTTCCGGCTAGCAGGAATCCATACTCCCCGGATGCGCCGGTCTTGAAGCTTCCCTCTCCGGTCTTTGCATCTAGCTGAATGGGCTGATCAGCAGGATCGAAGTTTGTCAAGGAAGCATTGTTCCAAATCAGCCCGTAGCCATTCGTTGAAAGCACCACGGGAACGGAGATATTCGTATTGGCCTGCTGCAAGCGCAATGGAATGTTGCGGAGGTTAAAGATCCCCTCCTGGTGCTGGCCCAGACCGTAGAGGGCCTCATCTTGGGGAGACAGGAACGTCTGTTGCACCTGGAATGCGGATCTCCCATCGATAGTCTCCGGACTGAGCTCTCGTCCTCCGTTTTTAGGCTCGCTCAGGATGGTCTTGCCATCGGGGGAGAGGAAACTCAGAACACCCGTTTCGCGGCCAATATTAACTTGCAGAGCTGCCGTATGAATGACAATCGTCGATTTGTTCGACGACACTCTGAATTCGCTGTCGTTGCACTGCTGAAGGACTGCCGGCACGATAGCAGCCGGAATCTCCCGCGATGCGCTCGCAATGACGTGAATGATGCTCCCCGAGCACACTTCGATTCGCAAAGCACCTGTCTTCGAATAAAGCGTTACGTTGTTCTTTCCAGTTTCAACGGACTGGATATAGCCGGAGGCGCCATAGGAATGTGCCGGCTCCAGAACGATCAAGACCGCGATGATCAATACTAAGTTCGTAAATCGCGACGACATTGAGACAGACTCCCGCATCGGAATTGAACTGACTCACCCCGAGATGCACATTCAGTTTTGGCCGCAAAATGCTTTGTGTCTCATGAAACACGCTTGTCCACAATTTCGACGAATCAAGCATTGCCGGTTCTCGCCAGAACGCCTGCTCACTCGCAATCCTTCGATACCTCAATGTCGACTTATGTCGGTTGCCGATTGCTCAACGGCGACATTTGCGCTCTCATCCCACTGCTCGCGCGAGAGTTTCGAAGCTTGAAACGCTTCAGCAGCAGCTTTCTTGTCTCCCAGCTTTTGATAGATGCGCCCCATTTGATAGTGGACACTGCCGTCTGTGTCGCTGGTCGAGACTAACTTAAACTCAGCCAGCGCCTCCTGATCGCGGCTTGTATTGGCGTAGACCTCACCCAATAGGGCATGGATGCGAGGCATAAGTTCCGGCTGAATACCGCGGCACCTGTTGAGGTAGGCTTCCGCGTCGACATACCGATGCTGCTGAACGAATATTTCGGCGGCCAGCATGTTGGCTTCACGATCGTCAGGATCCTTCTGCAATAATTCCTTATTGATCGCGAATGCCTCCTCGCTATTTCCGTTCTGAAAGACCGATATTGCCAGTCCGAGGCGTCCACTGCGGTTTTCCGGCTCCAATGCTAGTGCCTTGCGATATTCCGCTGCAGAGTCCTCCCATCTTCGTTTTCGCCGGTAGACATCGCCGAGCAGAACGTGCATGCGCGGCGAATCGGCATCGATCTCTCCTGCACGGGTCAACGCAGCAATGGCCAGCTTTTGATCTGCCCTGGATTCCCAATACAGTCCGATCGGACGCGTCGTAGGATTGGCGGCCAGTTTTCTCGCCGCCATCGCGGCGGTCCTGTCATCTCCCGTGTAGAAGGCGCATGGAGCCAGAATCAAGAGACTCCGGTCAGTCAAAAGACTTAGTCGGTGTTGCAAGCTTTCGCCGCACTTGCCGAATTGGCCGGAAAGGTAAAGCTTCTCAGGATTCTCCGGTATCGCCACCTTTCTTTCCGGGGCTGAAAGGTCGCCGCTAAAATTGTGAAGTGACGCAATGGCAGGTGCATCCGATGCCAACCCTTCCCGAATCGCATCCACAAGGCCCGCTGGAACCCTGTTGCTTACCTGCCAATCATTGGCCACAGCTAGCAGTTTCTGTGTTTGTTCGGCTGTAATTCCGCCACTGAGCAACGGCAAGCTGTCCTCAAGAAAACCCTCATCTGCGTTCCAGATGGTGACAAGCTCTTTCAGCGCATTCTCTGTGTAGCCCTGGACCAAGTGCAACGCCACATAACCAAGTTCCGTCAACGGACACCCTGATTTGGAACTTGCCTCCCGATCGAGTTCCGCTTTTGCCTCGGGAATCGCTTTCTGACGCAGCAACACGATGCCATAGCCGGCGTGCGAGCAGGGAGGCGGTGATGCTACTGAGAGTTCAGTCTTGTAAGCATCAGCTGCCTGGACAAGCTTGCCCTGTTCAGCAAATAACTCGCCGGCGCGCAACTTGGTGTAACTCGAGTTCTTATATGTACTCGTCATCGATCGAGCGTCGGAATCGACTTGCTGCAGGTAGGCCATGCCGAGTCCGAGCCACGCAGTTCCGTTTTCCGGGGCAAGAACGACAGCTCGCGAATATGCATCGCTTGCGCTGTTGCCATTGCCTGCAATCGCAAACGCGCGCCCCAACATGATCGGAGCCTGCGGATCTCTTGGATTCAGCTTTTCTGCCTTCTCAAGGTAAGGTATCGCCGCTTCAGTGTGTTTTAGTTCAAGGTTGTCAATTCCCAAAAACAGTTGCGGAACATATAAGGAGGGATTGAGACGAGCCGCTTCGATGAAGCTCTTGATCGCCCCATCAAAGTCACCTGCCTCGTGGCACATCAGCCCGAGGTCTGCTCGAAGTTCCGCAGTCTGAGGGCTCAATTGAATCGCACTTCGATAAGAATCGGCGGCTGCAGAAAAGTCCTTTCTCGCCGCAGCTTGTTGCGCCGTGGCGAGATAGGATTGAAGCCTTTCGTTGTTATCGGATTGAATCGCCCCCATGGCCGCAGTCGAAACTGTGGCCATGAGGACAACAAGAGCCGTGCCCTTCAGGCATAGAGTGATTACGGTCCCCCGCATATATAGGCTCTAGAAAGTCAGCTTCACCACACCCTGCATTTCTCTCGCTCCCTGTGTGCTCGAGCTCAGGCCCATTGTTGGACTCCCAACTCCGGCACTCGGAATACCGAAGTTTGGATGGTTGAAAGCGTTGAACATCTGGACAGCAATTTGCGCGCGGAATTTCTCCGTGAAGTTGAACCATTTTCCCAACGTCAGATCCTGGTCAATGTAATGAGGCGCCCTCAGGTTGGAGAAGTAACGAGGAGCATTGCCGAAGGTGAAGTCCGCCGGCGCCGCGAATGCCTTTGGATTGAAGAAGCAGTACTTCGCTGCCCACAGGGATTGAAGGGACACCGTTGGTGCCGCCGCAAGTGCCAGTCTTAAAGCCAGCGCCGGTCAAATTGGCATGCTGACCACCACCAAAGACTGACGACGAATTGCCGCCAGCGCCGATCGCCATCGGGAAACCGCTCTGGTAGGTCGTAATTCCCGACACCTGCCAGCCTCCTACAACCGCGTCTTCAATCCTGTTCATGCTGCTCCCGAGCCGCTTTCCCCGGCCGACCGGCAGGTCGTAGACATAGTTGAGGACGAGAGATTCGGGAATATCGTCGCCGTCGACCGACCAGTCTCCCCTCAGGTTGTAGAAGTTACGGATGCTCGAACCTCCCTGGTCGCCGTTGATCGAACCCCACTCTTCCGGTCCACCCGTGTCTGAGAGGAACTTCGAGAAGGTATATGAGGCGGTGAAGATCAGTCCAGCGCCAAAGCGGTGCTTGAAGTTGGCCTGCAACGCGTTGTAGTTGTTTTCCGCGATTGGTTCGCCCTGCGCCGAGACGGCGCCGCAGTATTCCGGATATGGCATCAATGATTGTGCCGTCGTGTACGGGCAACTCGGGGAGGTGAGGCCCAGCGTGGCCAAGGCGGTAGCGTAGGGGTTTGTGGGCAACACGGTATTCAGCGCGGAGCCCATGGAAAGGTAGCTCGGATTCAATTGTCCGTAGTTCATTCCGCCGAGGGTGATGCGCCTTCCGCGGCTGCCTACGTAATTGATATCCAGCACGTCATTTGCCGAGAAGGCGTATTGGAACCCGAAACTGAAGTTCTGGGTTAAAGGATCGGGGCGGTTCCGATCAACCACGCTTGGGCTCTGCCCCACCTGTGTGAGCCCTCCCAGCGCGTTGCCCGTCACCGGAACGAGTCCGGTTTGGAAGGCCTGCGCTAGTGGTGCGGTTACGTGGACGCCGTCGGACGAGGATGTCCATACACCGGACGTTGAATAGCCCGGGTCAGGTCCGTTGCCACTGTAGAAGTTTCTTGCGTAATAGATACCATAGCCGCCACGCCATACGAGCCTGGGCATCATGGCATATGCGAAGCCTACTCGAGGCGCCAAGTCTGCGAGATTGGGGTTCCAAAGGTAGCGGTCCCCTGGGCTATTGAAGACGATTTTCCCATAAGAAGGAATCCCTGTCGTCACGCTGATCGGATTGAGGGCGTGAAGATCGAAGTATGCCTGCTGGTCGTGCCGCGCCGTTACGGGAATCTGGAGATCGTAGCGGACGCCCAGGTTCAACGTCAACTTCTGGTTCGCTTTCCAGTCGTCCTGAACGTACATGCCGTGCATGAAGTACGTTGGCGCTGGATAGGCGGTAAATCCGGTCGATCCGGCCGAACCATTTCCGGGACTGCCGGCGCCCGCCAGGAACGAAGCCAGCGCGTCTCCTGCGCTATCTTTGCTCAAATTCGATGGGTCAGGACCGGCGGTCATCTGGTTGTTGAAATTGAAGACCGTTGGAGTAAGCCTGCCACCGTCGTCTGTCTGCCGAACACCGATATACCCAAACGACACCGATTGGGTTTTCAGCGTCTTGCTTAAGTCTACGTTCAGACTTTCATTGGTCTTCGGGAAAGTGGCTTCGCCGGAGTTTTGGGTCGCGCCCAGGGGGGCGTAGAACCCTGAACCGCTAAAGGTATTTCCGAACTGAACCTGCGGAAACTGCGGCGTCCAGGAATCGAGAATTCCAGGCAATCCGAGCGAAGAAGGTTTGAATGGAAAACCCTGGACCACGTTTCCCCCGGGGTTGCGGATAAAGAATAGGGTGCCGGACAGGACGAATGTTGGCGAAAAGACGTGAGAATATCCAAGAACGCCGAACATCCGGTTGTTCGGATCGAACACGTAAGGCCCTGCAACGTCGTTCGCTCCGTAGAAAGCTCCGGTTTGGACTTTGCCTTCGTGCTTGTTTGAGAACTGGCCGTAGATACGGTTGTTCGCATTGATGTTGTGGTCGATGCGAATGCCCCACTCGTTGGATGTGGTGGGCGCGCTCGCCGTGGTGTTGAAGTTAAAGCCGCCGCCCGGATTCTTTGGCGCTGGCCAGTAATTCCCGGCGATGAATTTGGCTGCCAAGGCGTCGATATTGGTGACCTTGTTTCCCGCATACGGATTGCGAACCACTCCTCCGCCCGGACAATTGCTCAAGGAGTATGGGTTGTAAATCGCGCCGGCAAAGATCGTCCGGCCCAAACAGTCCGTGCCCAGGGAAGTTGTGGTCAACGCAGACGAGAAGTCGCCTCCCAATTGGGCAGTGGTCGGCACTTGCGCGCTGTATGAGAGCCCGCCATTGAGACGCAGCCCTTCGTAGTTGGCAAAAAAGAATGTCCTGTCCCGCCGCTTGTAGATGCCCGGGATATACAGCGGTCCGCCGCCTGCGACTCCGAACTGATTGCGATGGTCGCCAACCCGCGGCATGCCCGCCAGATTGTTGAAGTAGAGGTTGGAGTCCGGTCCGGGTTGCGGATGTATTCGTCGGCAACGAAATGATAATTGCTTGTGCCGGCCTTGGTGGTCAAGCTGATCACATTGCCGGTACTGAATCCATATTCAGCGGAAAACGAGTAGCTGGTTACCTTGACTTGGTCCGTGTCCTCCGGGGCAGGCACGTACAAGATTCCTCCCCAGTCTTGGGAGGTATCATACCCGCCTTCCAGAAGGAATAGGTTTGTTCCGAAGTAGCCGCCTCCGAAATTCAGGAAAGAGTAATCCTGGTCAGCCGTATCCTCACTGCCGCCTGCTGCCAGCAACTGCCGGTCGCCCTGGACGTTTACAGCGGAATCCAACGTCGCAAACTGAAAGCACATTTCTGAGATTCAGCGGAAGTTCCTCAATTTGCTTGCGTCGTGATCTCGGTGCTGATGTTCGAGTCCTCTGTCTGAAGCAGCGGCCCCGACGCATTGACTGTGACCTGCTCAGTCGCGCCGACTGACAGCTTATCTCCATGCTTAGCGTATCTCCCGGAGCGAGGACGATTCCATTTTGCTTGGTCGTCTTGAATCCCGGCGCGCTCGCCTCGAGAATGTAGGTGCCCTGCGGGAGCAAGGCGAAGGTGAACTCCCCCGTCGCAGACGAGCGTGTCCAGCCGGACGATTCCGGTGTCTGGATTGGTGAGCTTCACTGTCGCTTTCGGGACTCTGGCCCCGGACGGGTCGGTCACCGCGCCCGAAAGTGAGGCCGTTATACTTTTCGATTGCGCATGGAGTTCCGAAGTGAAGGCCAGCCCGAGGGTCAGTCATCAGGACTGCAACACGATGAAACGTAACCTGGTCATTTTGCCTCCTGAGGTGTTTCTGCGTTATATTCGCTTTTGTGTTCGCCCAATTCCTCTCTGAGGCTGGATTCCGAGAATACCGTAGACTGGTTGACCGGGCGGCACTTACCCCGCACAGCGCCCGGGAAACTCGCTTTTCACCAGCGACGGCGCAAGTAAACGTTAACTTAACTGGTTATCGCAAGGTGCTGTATGGTACTGTTCGTAGTGTTCTTCGTGAAATGAGCTCTTGTCATGCGGGTTCCAAGCGGGGTACAGTACGTGCGCAGACGAGGATTCTAGGTGTCTATGGGGCCCGTGCGAAAAGGCCGACTAGTTGAATCCGACGAAAGCTCTCACCGGCAAGCTCCCAGGATATCTCGCGGCTGCGGATGCAGCAAGACGCTTTCTGCGATCCTGCACAGCCCCCCTTTTCGCTCGAGTAAACAATCTCAAGAGCTGCTGCGATATATCGTCGACCAGAGTCATTGGCGGGCCATGCTGAGGTTCTCAAGGAACGCGTCATCGGTGCTCGAGGTTTTCGGCAGGCGCCCAGACTACGATACGAATAATGACCCGATCGTTCGCGCGAGGGCGGCGGAAGTCAGGAAGCGCCTCGCGCTCTACTATCAGACAGCGCGGGAAGAAGCCGTCCGGATCAGCGTGCCCCCCGGTTCCTTCAAGGCCATCTTTGAATGGACCGACAAGGAGCCCGCTCTCCCGCCACCAGCCACCCAGCCCGGACCGAGAGCGCACCGACTGTACCCCGAGCCCGTCACGTAGGCGTCCCCGCGCGTGGTTGAGGGGCACGAACAGCGCTCCTCCTATGCCACATTCCGCGGTCAGATATGGTGGATCGCCATTGCCGCCGCTGTGATGATCCTGGCGTGGTCCTCAGTACAGCACTACTTCGCGTCCTCCGATGAGCGCGCCTTTAATCAATTCTGGTCGCCTGATCCTGGATAATCCAACACGGCTCTGATCTATATCGGCAGCAATGCTGTCTATGAATTGTCTCCTTCTTATCTGGACTCGTATTACAAGCAACACCCCCGAAGCGAAAATGAGGAGATGGGACTTGAGTCCTATATCCACTGGCCCCCGGCACCAAAATTGACGCTCAGGATCTCTATCCCGCAAAGGACACCTTCGTTACCATCGGCGATGTTGCAGCGACCACCAAAGATCGTGTCTCTGTTGGTGCGTCGCAACAGGCAATTCGACATCCGATACGGGAACGATGTGACCTATGGCGACCTTCGTGAAGCCCCACGGTTCTGATTGGTGCGCACAATAACTCCTGGACCCTGACTATGACTGGGAATCTGCGTTATGTCTTCAGTGGGCGGAACGCCATCGTGGACCGCACCAGACCCTCAAAAAGCGGTGGTCCGCGACGAATTCCTTCACAGAGGACTATGCGATCGTGTCGAGGGTATTGAACTCACAAGACCGGCACTACAGTCATCGCTGTCGCAGGGATCGGATATGCGGGAACCCATGCCGCGGCCGAGTTCCTGACCAATCCACAATCGATCTCCACATTGGTCAAATCCCTGCCCAAAGGTTGGGAAAAGAAGAATCTTCAGATTGTCCTGCACACCACCGTCACCAACCAGCTTCCAAGCACTCCGGACATCGTTGCGATTTACTGCTGGTAAGTGGAATTTTCCAGCCAATCTTAGATCGTGAGCAGGCAGGCCATTCTGGTTCGAGGAAAGTCGATAGCGAATAGATCATCTTCCTGGTCTACTGTAAGGCTAGCTCCATTGGGAACGTAATCCGTACTGGCCTATTCGAGGCAATCGGAATGCGTACGCGAGAAGGCTCGCCCAAACGCCAAACTGCAATCCACTTCAACCCCGAGGCCCGAGAAGCTTCAGCTATGTTGGATGAGATAAAACGGAGCAGCTCGG
>CAWAIL010000023.1:0-59254 GCA_963782085.1 uncultured Acidobacteriaceae bacterium | reverse complement strand
AGTTTGAACGCTCGGCGGAGACGCTAGGCGATGCGCGGCGACTTGTTCGTGCAAGACGGCATCAAGGCCGCGATTGAGCCGATCCGTTCCGCGGAAGTGAGCCTGGTGCACACTGTGGCCGATGCGAAGCGGTATCTGGCCGCAGGTGAATCATCGCCGGCATCGGGCACATCAACGGCGATGTGTACCACATGCAGTCGGAGGAGCGGCACATCGGCGACGCGATTGTGGATGCCGGCGACAAGCTCGTGAACCTGCACATGGCCGACAGCAATCGCAGCGCCATGGGCGAGGGATCGATGGACCTGGCGACGATCATTCGCGCGCTCTATGTCATCGGCTTCAACGAGGGCGACCGCTTCGTGACCTTCGAGCCGCTCGGGCCCGGCGGCGATCCGTATCCAGCGATGCACGGCAAACCGGACAAGTCGAAACTCGATGCGCTGGTGGCAACGAGCATCCGCTATTTCCGCGAGTGCGAAGAGATGGTGCTTGCGGAGTAAATCGCACGCAGTCAGACACGAGGATCTGGCCAGTACGACAGCGGGCCACAACGATCATGAAGACATATTGTTTTGCGCTGGATTTGCACGACGATCCTGGACCTGATTGAGGAATACAAGCGGTATCACACGAGCAGGAAAACATCTGGCCGGAAGTGCTGGAGCATATCCGGGCGATGGTGTTGTGAGCCAAGAGATTTATCTCGCGGGCAACCGGCTGTTCATGATCCTGCAAACGACGGACGACTTCTCCCTGGAGGCCAAGACGGCAGCTGACAGCAGCGAGCCCCGAAATGCGAAAGTGGGAAGAGCTCATGTGGAAGTTTCAGAAGCCGCTTCCCCACGCCCAGCCCGGGCGAAAAGTGGGTGCGCATGGAGAAGATTTTCGAGGTCAAGTAACTCTCGCCCGACATGCAGCTCAAACGCACTCTCGCATCTCCCGCGGAGCACTCGATGGCTTCGCTGTTCAAGGACGGTTCGATGGTCAATCCCGCAACTCTCTCGCCGCCGCAGTCCTGTGGTCTGGCAGCCAACAGGCTCATCTCGCTTGCCCCTTCCGACATCCTGATCATCGCGCATTTATTTTCGTCATGGTGCTGGGCATCGGCATTTACCTCAGGCGCTACGCGAATACTTCGAACGATTTCTTCATGGCCGGCCGCGAGATGACGGCATGGGTCGCGGGTCTGAGCTTCCTCTCGGCCAACCTCGGCGCCATCGAACTGATGGGCTGGGCCGCGTCGACCTATCAGTACGGCATCCTGGCCGCGCACTTCTACTGGATCGCCGCCTTCCCGTCCATGGTGTTTCTCGGGCCTGGTGATGATGCCGTTCTACTACATCTCCAAGACCCACTCGGTGCCCGGCTATCTGCAACTGCGCTACGGCGAAGCGACGCGCGCGCTTGAGCGGCATCTCGTTCGCGTTCATGACGATCCTGATGTCGGGCATCAATATGTATGCCATGGCGCTGGTGATGAAAGTGGTGCTGGGATGGAACATCCACTTCAGCATCTGGGTTTCGTCGCTCACGGTTGCCGTGTATGTGGCGCTGGGCGGCCTGTACTCCGCGATCTTCAACGAGGTGCTGCAGTTCTTTCTCATCTGGCTGGGCGCGCTGATCATTCCGATTCTGGGCATGATTGAAGTGGGCGGATGGAGCGGCCTGCAAGGCACGAATCTTCGAGCGCGTGCACTCCAACGACTACGTGCATCTCTGGAGCACGCTGGGCACCTTCTCCGGCAATCCCATGGGCGTGCACTGGACGGGCATCGTCTTCGGGCTGGGCGGCGCCATTGCCTGCGGATACTGGACGACCGACTTCCTGGTGGTGCAGCGCGCCATGGCCGCGAAGGATCTGCGCTCGGCACAACTGGCGCCGATCATCGCCTCGTATTTCAAGATGGTTGTGCCGCTGATCGTGATTCTTCCCGGCCTGCTGGGGCTCGCGGTGCTGCCCTACAAGCTGGTGCCGCAGAGCGCGGCGCGGCCCGGGCATGCACAGCTACAACGAAGTGCTGCCGCTGATGCTGGCGCGCTACGCGGGCCCGGGCTGCTGGGCCTGGGCATCACGGCGCTGATCGCGGGCTTCATGTCGGGCATGGCAGGCAACGTCAGCGCCTTTGCCACGGTGTGGACCTACGACATCTATCAGCCCTACATCAAGAAGGGAATGTCCGACGCGCACTACGTGCGCATCGGGCGCTGGTGCACGATTCTGGGCGTGTTTCTGAGCATCGGCACCGCGTACTTCGTCACCAACTTCAAAAGCATCATGGATTACATGCAGGCGCTGGTGGGATTTTTCATCTCGCCGCTGTTCGGCACCGTGATTCTGGGCATGCTGTGGAAGCGCGCGACGCCGAAGGGCGGATTCTGGGGGCTGCTTGCCGGAACCGGTTCTTCCGTTGCGATGTACACCGCGGTCAGGATCCACCCGGCATGGATTCGCTATGTGGCGCTCTCGCCGGATGCGAAAGACATGGCCGAGAACCTTTATCGCGCGCTTTGGTCGCTGCTGATCTGCATCCTCGTCACGATCGTGGTGAGCCTGTTTACTGAGCCGAAGCCGAAGGAGCAATTGCAGGGCCTGGTTTGGAGCTACACGATGTTTCCTGTGGCAGAAAAGATGCCGTTCTGGAAGAAGCCGTGTTCTGGGCAGTCGGCGTCGCCATCTTTTTCGGTGTGCTGCAGTGGGTGTTTTGGTAGGACAGAGAATGAAGAGTCGAAAAAGTTTGCGGTCTTGGGCTCACTGGTGCTGGAGCTGTGCACTTTCATTGCAGGACTTGTGCCTTGTTGTGGTGCAACGACGGGCGCGAAGCCTGACATCCACGATCGGTTCTTGCCTTGCCGATCGCCAAAGGGGACACGGCCTGCGCTAGGATGCTGTACAAGTATGGGGTTCCTTTTATTCAGACTGCATGGCATGCGCCAGAGAGCGGATCGCTGGCAGTGAATGTGGGAGCTGTCGCGAAGAAAATCTTTCTGCTCGGCATGACGGAGACGCAGAGGCCCTCGGCGTGGTCGAACCCTCTAACTTATGCGGCACGATACATCGTTGGCGACAACCTGGGGCAGATTCGTTTGCATTACGCGGATGGCTCGACGGAGGACTATCCGCTGATCCTCGGCGAAAGTGTCTGGTGGGGACTGCCATTTGAGCAGACGCAAGAGCCCTTCCCGAGCGATGCGCGGCTGCGGAGAACATACGAAGAGATGTCTGCGCCTTTATCCGGCGGCGCCGGTGGAAGATGGCAACTATGTTGCAGTGATATCACCGAAAGATGCTCCGATTGACCGCATCGAGATTGAAGACTCGCCGGCAAAGCATGGATCGGTGGCAATAGCCGGGATCACCGTGGAAGCTGGCGCCTGACGCATCGATTCCCGGGGCTACGCGCATTCCGGCCAATGAATTTACTCCGGAGTTTGCAAGTTTCGTTACGGAAAGACCGTTGCGTTTGAGTGGAACGGACGAAAGCGAATCAAGGAAACGGCTGAAAGACTTCAGTGACGAGTTCTATTCAACGGCTGCGGTTTTGAAAGGGCCGATTGTGCCTGTGATACCGCACGGATATGGGGGCCCGCAAGTGACATTCAAAGGCTCGAACGTTGCGGCAATTCTGCAGAATGCGTTTTACGCCAACGTGAAGGACATGCTGGACAAGGTCGACGCGGATGGTACGTACCACACGTCAACGCGCAATGCTCTGGCGTGGTCGGGCGATCCGCGATCAGCGGGCGGAGAGTTTGGCACGTTTCGGAAGGATGTCGGCGTTTACTACGCGCAGGCGTGGTCGCGCGACCTGGGTCGCAGTCTGCAGGAACTGACAGAGCTTGGCTTCGTGGATCGCGCTTCGCACACTGCAGATTTTGCATTCCGCTCGGCGCAGACGTGGGCGAAAAATCCCAATCTCACCTACAAGGGGTCGCTACTGCCGCCGCACTGGAGCCGAGTCATCGACCATCCCGATTTCGCGCAACCGCTTGAGAACGATGGGCACGGGCTGATTTCGCTTTTCATCTACAAGCTCTGGCTGCGAATGCCGGATCGCGATGCGTGGCTCCGCGCACATTGGACGGATGTGAAGGCCGCAGGCGACTGGATTCCATGGCAGTTTGAGCATGCCAATATTTCGGAAGCGAAAGACGGCGTGCTGTATACGACGGGCGAGTCGGCTGCCGGCAAAGGCTACTCCGTTTATCCCGATGCGGTTTGCATGACGGCGCTTGAAGGTCTGGCGCAGATGGCGGATTCGATCAGCGAGACGGAATCTGCGAAGTTGTGGCGCGATCGCGCGGAGAAGATGCGGCAGGCGATTCCGGCGCGTTATCTGGTCGATGATTCGAAGTATGGGCACGTGTGGACATTGCAAGACGCGGGCTGGCCGAATCAAAGCACAGTGCTTGGTCCACTGATCTTCCTTGCGGATTACAAAGGTTTCGCGCCGCAAGATGATGATCCCGCGTGGAGAGCCGCGAACGAAGGGGCTTATCAAAGGCTGATCGGTACGTACAAGCCGTTTGGATTTTATGGCTGGGCAATGGGTTACGGGCAGGGGTTTGTGACGCAGGCGGCACTGCTGCTCGACCGGTTGAAAGACGTGACGCCGATGCTGGAATGGACGGCGCGCGAAACCTACGATCCGCAGGTAGCCTCCTATATTGTGCCGGAGGGTGTGCAAGTGGATCCGTCGGGCACCTATGTGTTTCGCACTGGCGACCAGGGGAACGGCGTGCAGGAGGCGGAGATCGTGAAGATGTACCGTATTCTGATTGGCGTGGATGACAATGAGCCAAAACGGCTGCGCGTGATGCCGAGGATGCCGTACGGATGGTCGGAGATCGCGGTCGACAGGTATCCAGCGCTGGTTGAGAGTGTCGGGAAGATCGAGACGGCGCAGCTGCATTACAGTCTGCGCCGCGTGAACGGACATATGTCCATGGAGATCTCGGCGGACCGTTCATTGGGTTCGGTAGCGATGCGGCTGGGGCCGTTTGAAAAACAGCCGCTGCCATCGGACGTGCTGGTGAATGGCAAGCACCCGGCGGATGTGAAGGCGGAGCATAGCGGCGATTCGTGGTGGGCGAGTTTTGCGGCGCCGGTTGGAGCAGTGGCTTCGGCGAGCCGATAGATTGAGGAATTCTGAGAGGGGGCAGATCTTGCGAGAGCGTCGTCACATGTTGCCGGTTTGGTTTTTTATCGGATTGCTGCTGACGATCTATGGAGTGATCGTTCTGATCGCGGCGATTGTCGATTGGTCAGCGCCGACTACTGCGATTCTTTCGCAATATCACGCCGCGCTTTGGGGTGGAATTGTGCTGCTGCTGATTGGCGGCGGGTACGTGCTGAAGTTCTGGCCGCGACGACCGCAGGGGAAGTAAGCCCGACGTAACGTCTTTCCCAATCTCAAAATCGAGACTTTAGGCACCCACGATTGGTGCGAAATCGAGCGCTGATCGGATTAAACTTTCGCAATGTGCTCGGCAACGGGCTTGAGAAAATCAAAATCGCAGCCTTCATTGGCCTGTGAGACGTGCTCCTTATACAGAGCTAAATAACCACGCTTGATCTTTTTCTTCCGGAGGCTTCCAAGCGGCGCGCCGCCTCGCCATCTCCTCATCGGATACCAGCAAGTCAAGCTTGCGATTGGGAATGTCGAGCGTGATGAGATCGCCATCCCGAACAAGCGCGAGCGGTCCGCCAAGATAGCTTTCCGGAGCGACGTGGAGGACGCAGGTGCCGTAAGCTGTGCCGCTCATGCGCGAGTCGGAAATGCGGACCATATCGCGAATGCCGCGCTCGAGAATCTTCTTTGGAATGGGAAGCAGGCCCCACTCCGGCATGCCGGGCGCACCGAGCGGGCCGGCATTTTGAAGGACGAGTACTGAGTTCTCATCGACGACGAGATCATCGCGATTGACGCGGGCCTCCATGTCGTCGAATCCATTGAAGACCACGGCGGGACCGGTGTGCTGCCACAGCTTGCGATCGGCGGCGACCCATTTGATAACTGCGCCATCCGGAGCAAGCGAGCCGAAGAGGACCACTGTGCCGCCCGTTTCCATGAGTGGCTTTGAGCGCTCGCGAATCACGTTTTGATTGAGGACGACGGCACCTTCGATGTTCTGGCCGATGGTTTTTCCGTTTGCTGTGATGCAACCCAGATCGAGCAAGTCGCGAATTTCAGCCATAAGCGCGCGTAACCCGCCTGCATAGAAGAAATCTTCCATAAGATATTCGCCGGAAGGGCGGATGTTGGCGAGAACCGGAACGTGTGCTGAGATCTCGTCGAAACGCGTGAGCGGAAGATCGAATCCGAGTCGGCGGGCGATAGCGACAAGATGAATGATGGCGTTGGTCGAGCCGCCGATGGCCATGTCGACAGTGATGGCGTTGCGAATGAGATGCGGGCGTGAGAATGTCAGATGGCTTGAGATCTTCCCAGGCCATTTCGACGGCGCGGCGACCGCTGTCCATTGCCAGCCGTACGTGATTGGAATCAGCGGCGGGGATGGACGATGCGCCGGGGAGCGTCATGCCGAGAGCTTCGCTGATGGCGGTCATGGTGGAGGCGGTGCCCATGGTCATGCAGAAACCCGGCGAGCGCGCGATGCCAAGTTCAACGCCTTTCCACTCTTCGTCAGTGACGACGCCGGCGCAGCGATCGGCCCAGTACTTCCAGACGTCGGTGCCGCTGCCGAGAATCTTGCCGTCCCAGTTGCCGCGCAGCATGGGGCCGGCCGGGAGATAGATGGCTGGCACATTGGCGCTGATGGCGCCCATGAGCAGTGCCGGCGTGGTTTTGTCGCAACCGCCCATCAAGCACTGCAGCGTCGATGGGAAGACTGCGCAGAGCTTCTTCGGTATCCATCGCGAGCAGGTTGCGATAGAGCATGGGGCTTGGCTTCATGTAGGTTTCGGTGATGGTGATCGCAGGCACTTCGACAGGGAAGCCGCCGGCCTGCCACACGCCGCGCTTGACGGCTTCAGCGCGCTCGCGCAGATGCGCGTGGCAGGGATTGATTTCGCTCCATGTATTAATGATGGCGATAACGGGTTTGCCGATGAAGTCTTCGCGCTGGAAGCCGAGTTGCAGCATGCGCGAGCGATGGCTGAAGCCGCGCAGTGTGTCAGGACCGAACCAGGTGAAACTGCGAAGTTCTTCGGGCTTCTTTCTTGCTGTCATTTTGCGACCTCTCTTGCGAATGGAGCCGATCTTGCGATGGTTTCCGAACGAATCTGCGTGGCGAGTGCTCCGGCAACCAGCATACAACCGGACATGACGAGCAATCCTGCGTTGTAGCCGCCGGTGACGGTTTTGAGATAGCCGAAGAGCCATGGACCGGCGAGGCCGCCGAGATTGCCTAGACAGATGATGCCGACGGCGGTTGCGGCGGCTGATTTGCCAAGCAGCGTGGTGGGCAAAGTCCAAAACGGAGGCATGTAGGCTTGAGCAGTGAAGCCTGTGAGGCAGAGGAAGCCAGTCATGAGCCACACGTGGTCGCGGGCGAGCACGGCACAGAGCAAGAAAGATGGCGGTGGCGAACATGGGAACGGTTGCGTGAACCGTGAGCTTGCCTGTGCGTTGCGACCAGATTCCGTTGAGCAGGATGCCGAGTGCGCTGAAGGCGTATGGGAGGCCGGCGGCGAGAGTGCGGACGGCGACCGGCAGGCTCTTCATCGTGTCGGTAATGGACGGGATGAAGAAGATGAGCGCCTGGTTGCCGGTGACCATGAGGAAGAGTACTGCGGTGAGCAGAAACGTCTGCGGATAGCGGAGAGCGTCGATGATGCGGACTCGATGAGCCGAGGTTTTACGCGCGTCATCGGCTTTGAGCTGGGCGAGCAGCCAGGACTTTTCGTCATCGGGGAGCCACGGGCTGAGCCGGGGCGATCATTGAGATACCAAAGCGTGACGAAGCCCATGAAGAAGGGAAGAATGCCTTCGAGCACGAAGACCCAGCGCCAGCTTGCGAGGCCTGCCCAGTGAATGTTTTCGAGAATCCAGCGCGAGAGTGGGATGCCGGTGGCTACGGCGATGGATTGCGAGACCATGAAGTAGCCTTTGGCGCGAGGGCGGTCTTCTGGCCGGTACCAGTGGGAGATATAGACAATAACGCCGGGAAAGAATCCTGCCTCGGCGATGCCGAGCAGGGTGCGCAATCCATAGAACTGCGTGGTGATGGATAGAGAGCCGAAGATGTGCGTACCGATGAAGCCCGTCACCGATGCCACAAGGCCCCAGGAGATGGTGATGATTGCGAGCAGTTTGCGCGCGCTCCAGCGCTCGACCAATAGAGTGGCGGGAATATTGAGCAGGAGAAAGCCGAGAAAGAAGACGCCGGCGCCGAAGCCGATAACGGCGTCATTGAAGCCGAGGTCGACCTGCATGCTCAGCTTGGCGACACCAAGGTTGGCGCGGTCGAGATACGCCAGCAAGTAGATGAACATCAGGTAGGGAATGAGGCGGCGAGTGACGCGCGCCCGGGTGCGAATCGCAAGGTTACTGCCTGGATGGTTTTCTCTCTGTCACTTGGGCGCCGGCCGTCAAGGGTGCAACTACTTGAGCTTTGAAGATGCGCGCACGATGAGCTCAGGTTCGAGGATGGAAGTGCGCGGACGGGTCGAGGGCTTTTCAAGCAGCCGGATGATCATCTTCGCTGCGCGCTCGCCAATTTCGCGTGATCTCTGGTCGATGCTTGTAAGCGGGACTTGCAGCTTGCTGCTGTAATGGAAGTTTCCGCAACCGACGATGGCAATGTCCTGCGGAATACGAAGGCCAGCCTCGATTGCACGGACCATTGCGCCCACTGCGACGGTGTCGTTAAAGCAGAAAAGGCCGTTGGGGCGCGGCTTCAATGCGAGGATCTCTTCCATGGCGCGGCGTCCGCGGGTCTCGCCATCGGAGTCAGAAGCTTCGCCGCAAGTGACAATGTAGTGGTTCGGCGCAGCCAAACCGTGTTTCTGGAGCGCGTCTCTATAGCCGGCGGCGCGATTGTTGCCGACATTGGTTGCCGGCCCGCGAATATGCGCAATCCGCTTGCATCCCTGTTCGATGAGATGCTCCGCGGCCATCTCGCCCACCTTGTGGTCGTCGACGCCAACGAAGTTGCAGGAGAATCCCGGGAAGCTGCGATCAATCAGAACGAGCGGAACGCCGGCTTCGCCGATTCGCTGCAGGGTAACTGTATCTTTCTGGCAGGATGCGACGACGAAGCAATCCAGGTGATGCGCCAGCATGTGCTCAATCTCATCCAGTTCGAGCTGCGGGTCGCTCTCGGAAGATGAAACCAGCACAAAGTAGTTTTTCTCGCGGAGTGTAGCGGAGAGACCCTTGGCGATCTCGGCGAAAAAGGGATGAATGAGATCGGGGACGACGAGACCGATAAGCGAGCTGCGGCCCGTGACGAGACTGCGCGCGGTCAGATTAGGCCGGTAATTCAGCCGCTTGACGCGATCGAGAATCCTCGCCTTGGTATCTTTGGCGATGTCAGGCCGGTCGCGAAGTGCTCTCGAGACGGTAACCACCGACACTCCGAGTTCGTCCGCTATGTCTTTGAGCCTGACAACCATACAGGTAGTGTATATAACGCTTCGACCGGGAACGGCCAGGAGAATCAATTGAAATCGATTGAAAATGCGGATCTTCCAAGTTTGAAGCCGTGCGACAAACAATACTGCACCTCGTTTGAGCTTTGGGTGGCAGATCGGGCCTCTGCAGTTTTTCGAAAGTCGCGCCGGTCCGCGCCTTGATATTTGCAAGAAATCAAACCTGTGATATGTTCAAACTGATGATTGATGCGATCACGACAAATTCGTGCTGCTTGAGCGCCACTGCCGCGCTCGCGGCTTGTTGTTGTCGCTAGCCGGTCGCATCTTCCGAGCGGATTTTCAATCCAGGCAATCAGCCCCACGCATCAGCATATAGGAGTATCTGCTTGACCGTTTCCACGGCCAACTTCATTTCATCCGCATCGAGCCGTGCCCCGCAGCGGGGCGGTTGTTGTTGTCGCTGAGCGCGGCGCATCGTCACATTTCCTTTATCCATTGAACAAATTTCAAGGAGGTCCATCATGGCCGGTTTGCGAGCCTTTGTTCGCGGCGTTTCTCTCATACTTCTTTTGGTGCTTGCGGAGCGTGATTCGATTTCGCACGCACAGGTCGTTGGCGGCGCAATTGCCGGTACTATTGTCGATCAATCGAATGCGACGATCAATCAGGCGTCTGTAGTAATTCGCAATGAAGAAACAGGCAGCCAGAGACAGTTGATCACAGGCAAGGACGGATCATTCTCCACTCCTTCAGTTGCCATTGGTACCTATTCAGTCACCGTGGCGCGCGACGGATTTGCGACCGAAAGACGCACGGGGATCAACGTTACGGTCGGCCAGTCGGTGCAGTTGCGGTTTGTACTTTACGTTGGCAAAGTTGAGCAAGCCGTGACGGTTGCCGATGTGCCGCAGGGAGTGGATACAACGACGCAACAGACGCAGGGCCTGGTGAATGAGCGGCAAGTGAAGGAATTGCCGCTGAATGGCCGCAGCTTCGACCAATTGCTGGGGCTCAATCCGGCATCGATCAACTACACGACGCAGCGTTCCGGTGGCGTGGGCACATCCAACTCCTCGGTCGGTAACATGTTTTCGGTTTCAGGGCGCAGGCCGCAGGACAATCTGTTTCTGCTGAACGGAGTCGAGTACACTGGCGCCTCGCTGATCAATGTGACGCCGGGCGGCACAAGCGGGCAGTTGCTGGGCGTGGAAGCGGTGCGTGAATTCAACGTCGTGAGCGATACCTATGGCGCAAACTACGGCAAGCGAACAGGCGCGCAAGTTTCCATTGTGACTGCATCGGGCAGCAATGAAGTCCATGGCTCGGTGTACGAGTTTATCCGCAATAGCGCACTTGACGCGCGCAACTACTTTGACCAGACAAAGATTGCGCCGTTCCAGCGCAACGATTTTGGCGCGGCGCTGGGCGGACCCATTCGCCACGACAAAGCGTTTCTCTTTGGGAACTATGAAGGCTATCGCCAGCACCTCGGCCTGAGTGACGTGACATTCGTTCCCGATGCGGCCGCTCGCGCGGCAACCGTGGCAAGCGTTCAACCGTTGCTGGCTTTGTGGCCGGCGGGAACGGCGGAACTGGGGCAGGGAATCGCCGAAGCATTTTCGAGTCCGCCGCAACACATTCGCGAGGATTTCGGGACGTCCCGGATCGATGCGAATCTTTCGGCGAACGATTTGCTCTTTGGTGTTTACACAGTCGATGACAGCGATGCGACGACTCCGTCTGCGAATCCCTACTACTTCGATTTACGAGCGGCTGCGCGAACAAGTGGCCAGCGTGCAGGAACAGCATGTTTTTTCGCCACGGCTGTTGAACACGGCTCGGTTCGGGTATTCACGCGCGGACTTCTTCTTCAACAGCATCGTGAGCGGCTCAGTGCCAGGATGGGTTGCGAGCGCTCCGATTGGGGCGATCGTGATCTCAGGCAGCACCGCATCAAACGGCGCTTCGCAGATTACGCTGGCCGGCGCGAATACGGGCAGCAATAACGCAACCGCGCGCAACCTGTTCACTCTTGATGACCACATCTATTACACGCGCGGGCGCCACCAGATTGAGGCTGGCGGCTGGCTGCAACGATTGCAGTCGAACGATCTGCTGGCACAATACCAGGATGGGCAGGCGTCGTTCTCGACTCTGGCGACATTCGAACAAGGGCAGGTTTCGAAGTACACGATTGTTCCTGCATCAACGGAACTTGGTTGGCGTTCCTGGTTTGGGGCTGGATACCTGGAAGACACGTGGAAGGTGACGCCGCGGCTCGAAGTGCGCGGCGGTCTGAGGATTGAATCGTCGAGCGGGTGGAATGAGTCGCAGGGTCGAGCGTCAAACTATCTGTTCACCAATGGAGTGATCAACACGAATCCGGCGGTGGGCAATTCAGCGCTCACCGTGAACCGCGCGAAGTTCATGCCGGAGCCGCGCGTGGGGCTGGCGTTTGATCCATTCGGCAATGGAAAGACAGTGATCCGGGCCAGCTTCGGACTCCATCGCGCCATTCTTGACACGCTCGATTACCGGCTCGATCAGACTGCGCCGTTCAACACTGCGTTCTCCTACAGCAACACTACGGTCGCCAAATTGCCGGCGCTCTCGCTGACGAGTTCAACGGGGGGCCTGGTTTCGCCGAGCAACGTGCAACCGGATTTGGCGACGCCGACGGTCTTGGCATGGACGCTCAAAGTGGAGCGAGAAATTGCACCTTCGATGACGCTCACGGTTGGTTACGTGGGTTCGCATGGATACCACCAGATTTTGTCAGTGGATGAAAACACGCCTTCATGGGTGAATTGCCCGGCGACATCTTGCCCTGCCGGTGTGCCGGAAGGTTCGGTCTACTATCCGACGTCGACGCTGGCCAATCCCAATCTGGCGAATACGACTTCGTGGATTTCAGAAGGATACAGCAACTACAACGCGCTCGAAGTAGATGTGAGCAAGAAGCTGACACATGGTTTCCAGTTGCGCGGTGTCTACACCTGGTCAAGAAATCTGGATAACGGATCGGCATGGAATACGAGTGTTTCGTCAAACACTCCGGCGTTCGTTTCGTTCCCCGGCAATCCGCGGGTGGATTACGGTCTTGCGGCAACGAATGTGAGCCAGGCGGCCGCGATCAACGGGACGTGGGAACTACCTTTCGGCGGCAATCACGCCCTGAGTGCGGCGCACTCGACCGCTACACAAAAGATCATCAGCGGGTGGAATCTGAGCGGCATTGCGACAATCGAAAGTGGCTTCCCGTTTACGCCGCAACTCGGCTACAACTCGACCGGCAACGGCGACTCGCGCAATCCGGGGCGGCCCGCACTGAATCCGGCCTTCAATGCGCAGCTCTATCCCAGGACGCCGGGAGAGTGGTTCAATCCGGCGGCATTTGAGGCGCCGTATCCGGGAACGTTTGGAAATGCGCCGCGTGATGGATTGACCGGGCCGGGCCTGGGCAATCTGGATGTGTCGCTGGTGAAGGTGACTCCTATTCATGAGAAGGTGCGGGCGCAATTCCGCATCGAGTACTTCAATGTGTTGAATCGTGCGAATTTCTCCACGCCGAACCCGGTGGTTTTCAGCACTGGCCCAACTCCGGCGAAGCCATCAACGGCGGCGGCACTATCGCCAACAGCGGGTGTGCTGACGGCAACTGCGACTACCTCGCGCCAGCTTCAATTCGCTCTCAAATTCCTGTTTTGATTGATCTTTGCCATCGGGCCGGGTCCTGGGCTTTGTTTCCAACCCGGCCCTATGGTACGATCTACCTACACATGGTTCGCGCTTCCCAAAGCCGCTCTTGTTGTTGCCTGTCGAACATCTTCGACGGGTGTCCCCGCTAGTCTCTGATCTCCTTAGCACAATCGATCCAGAAGACGCACCCGTAGCTGAATAGCCGGGTTTGTCTATTGTGTTGCGCCGGCCTTCAGCAATCCACCGAATGATGAGGTCATGATGCCGGTCGCCGAAGGCGCAATCCAGCCACAATCGCTCGCCGAAGCGCTCGCCGACCCAAGGCGCGTCTGAACCACCTGCGCCTGCTTGAAGCGGAGAGCATTCACATTCTGCGCGAAGTGGCGTCGGAGTTTGAGCGGCCGGTGATGCTCTACTCCATCGGCAAGGATTCGTCGGTGATGCTGCGGCTGGCGCAGAAGGCGTTTTATCCCGGGCCGATTCCGTTTCCGCTGCTGCACATCGATACCGGCTTCAAATTTGCGCGAGATGCTCACGTTCCGCGATGAGATGGCGCGGTCGAGTTGGCGCGGAGTTGCTGGTGTGGCGCAATGAGCCGGCGATCGCGGCGGGAACCAATCCCATCGCGCTCGACACCAAGCGCTGCTGCGGGCTGCTGAAGACGCAGGCGCTGCTGGATGCGCTGCGCCACTACAACTTCGACGCGGCCTTTGGCGGCGCGCGGCGCGACGAAGAAAAATCGCGCGCCAAGGAGCGCATCTACTCCTTCCGCGACAGCGCCGGGCAGTGGGATCCGAAGAATCAGCGGCCCGAGTTGTGGAACCTGTACAACGCGCGCATTCATCCGGGCGAAAGCATTCGCGTATTTCCGCTTTCGAACTGGACGGAGATGGATGTGTGGCAGTACATCCACGAGGAAAAGATTCCGGTGGTCGATCTCTACTTTGCCAAAGAGCGGCCCATGTATGTGCGCGGCGACGCGCTGCTGCCGATCGAGCAGGATTTTGTTGCGCGGCTGGGCGAGAAGCCGCAGATGGTGAAGAGCGCGGCTGCGCTCGCTGGGCTGCAGCCCATGCACGGGCGCCATCCGCTCCGATGCCGACACGATTCCGGCGATCATTGCGGAGCTGATTTCGTTCCGCTCGTCGGAGCGCGCCAATCGCGTGATCGATCACGACCAGGAAGGCTCGATGGAGATCAAGAAGCGGGAGGGCTATTTCTAAGTGGCAACCCTCGACAGCTCCCGCATTTTCCATTGACGAGTTTCTTGCCGCAGGAGCGCGAGAAGGATCTGCTGCGCTTTTCCACCGCCGGCAGCGTGGACGACGGCAAGTCCACGCTCATCGGGCGGCTGCTCTACGACACGCAATCGGTCTACGAAGACCAGGTGCGGTCGATCGAAGGCAAGGGAACCACGGCGCCGGGGCAGATCGATTTTGCGCTGCTGACCGACGGCCTGCGCGCCGAGCGCGAGCAGGGCATCACCATCGATGTTGCGTATCGCTACTTTTCGACGGCGCGGCGCAAGTTCATCATCGCCGACACGCCGGGCCACGAGCAGTACACGCGCAACATGGCCACGGGCGCTTCGACCGCCGACGCGGCGATCGTGCTGATCGACGCGAGCAAGGGCGTGCTGATCCAGTCGCGGCGTCATGCCTACATCGCTTCGCTGCTGCGCGTGCGGCATGTGCTGGTCGCCGTCAACAAGATGGATCTGATCGGCTACGACGAGGCGACTTTCCGCGCGATCGAGCCGGATTTCAGCGCAGTTCTGGACCAGATTGCCGCCGACACCGGCACTCCCGTCGAGGCGCATTTTCGTTCCGGTGAGCGCGCTGAAGGGCGACAACGTGGTGCATCGTCGACCGACGCGATGCCGTGGTACGACGGGCCGTCGCTGCTCGAACTGCTTGAGGCGCTGCCCTCGGCGCTGGACACGCGCAGCGCGCCGTTCCGCTTTCCCGTGCAGCGCGTGTTGCGGCCCGATCACACCTTCCGCGGATTCGCGGGCCAGATCGCTTCGGGAACGGTGCGCCGCGGCGACGAGATTACCGTGTTTCCTTCCGGGCACGAACGCGAAGGTGGAGCGCATCGTCACCTTGGACGGCGATCTGGAAGAGGCCATCGCGCCGCTTTCGGTGACGCTGGTGCTCGATCGCGAAGTCGACATCAGCCGCGGCGATCTGATTGCCGGCGTCGAGCGTCGCCGGCCATGGTCGCCAGCAGCGTGAAGGCGTCGCTGGTGTGGATGGATCAGCGGCCGCTCGAGCTGAATCGCCGCTATCTGCTGAAGCACACCAGCCACACCGTGCCTGCGTTTGTTTCGTCGATCGATCATCGCACGGACCTGTGGCGACGCTCGAGCACGAACCGGCGATGACGCTGGAGCATGAACGACATCGGCGCGGTCTCGCTGCATCTGCTGCGGCCGATCGCTGTCGATCTCTATCGCGAGAATCGCGGCACCGGCGCGTTGATCCTGATCGATCCCGAGACCAACGCTACCGTCGCGGCCGGCATGATCACGGCGGCCAAGGCCGGACTGCAGGCCGGCGACAGAAGACGAGACCGCGGCATGGGGCCGGTGACCGCGGGCGAGCGGAAGCGCGCTGGGGACATCGCGGCGGCGTTCTGGAGTTGGCGGGCCGGCGGAACTGATCGACGCTGTCGAGCGCTCGCTGTTTGCCGTTGGCGCGGTGACCAGCCGCATCGATGCCGGCGAGCGAGGCGTTTCTGCTTCATCCGCGACTGCATTGACGATCGTCACCGACACTCAGGCGCGATGCGGGCTTGCTGTCGCTGGTGGTGCGCGACAAGGACGAGAGAGTGCGCTGACGCGCGAGTCGCAGGTGGCGTCGAGATCACGCTTGACGCGGACGAACCGCATGCAGCGCCGTCGCCGCGGTTCATCAGCTGCTGCAGCGCGCGGGAATCTTTATCTCTTCAGAAAGGGCGGATCTTGTAATGAGCACTGCGGAAATTGCAGATGCGAAGTGAACGCGAAGCTGGACGCCGTGCGCGCCACGCTGGCGCGCGAAGTCACCGGCAAGGGCGATGTGTGCCTGACGTGCAGCTTTCAGGCCGAAGATGTGCTGCTGACCAAGCTGGCCATCGCGCTCGATCCGCGGATTCCGATTCTTTTTCTCGATACCGGCTACCACTTCGCCGAAACCTACGCGTATCGCGACCGCATTGCGCGCGAGTGGGAGTCTGAACCTGATCAATCTGCTGCCGGAGAAGACCGTGGCCGAGCAGGAAGCGGAGTTCGGCTTGCTCTATCAATCGCGCCTGACCAGTGCTGCAGGCTGCGCAAGGTCGAGCCGCTGTTCAAGGCGGTGGCCGAGTATCGCGTGTGGCTGACCGGGCTGCGCCGCGAGCAGGCCAGGAGCCGCGCCGCGCTTGAAGAGTCGGCGATGTTCGCGCTGCCCGGCGGCAAGCAGGTGCTGAAGCTGGCGCCGCTGGCGGAGTGGACGACGCGCGACGTGTGGTACGCGTGCGAGCAGCTTGCGATTCCGCTGCTGCCGCTTTATGAGCGCGGCTATTCCTCGATCGGCTGCGAGCCGTGCACCTCGCTGCCGACTCGATCCCAACGATCCGCGCTCGGGCCGCTGGGCCGGCCGCAAGGTGGAGTGCGGCATTCACATTCGAAGCAGCGCCGGCGAAGTGACAGGCACGAGAACGAGAGACTGAGGGTGAACGCAATGCAGTACGTTAATCGGATTTTTCATCGCGCTGTTCATCGCGCTCACCGGCGTGGGCGCGGGCACCATCACTGTGCCGGTCCTGGTGCTGTTTCTCGGCGTGCCGGCGCCGGTTGCGGTGGGCATCGGGCTGATGTTTTCGGCGGCGGTGAAGCTGATCCTTGTGCCGACGCAGATTGCGCGCCGCAACGTGGCGTGGCGCACGCTCGGCTTCATGCTGCTGGGCGGAGCGCCGGGCGTGCTCATCGGGTCGCTGTTCCTGAAGCATCTGGTCAACGCCGGTTCGCAGAACCTGCTGAATGCGATTCTGGGCGCGATTCTGGTTGGCACCGCGAGCTGGCAGATTCTTTTTTCTTTCCGGCCGATGAAGCAGAACTCGAGCCGCGCGCGATCGCAGCCCGCTGCTTTCGTGGCTCATGTTTCCGGTGGGCGCGGAGGTTGGTTTCTCTTCCGCAGGAGCGGGCGCGCTGGGCAGCGCAGCGCTGCTGAGCCTGACTCCGCTTGCGCCGGCGCAGGTGGTCGGCACCGATATCGCCTTCGGTTTCGTGGTTTCGCTTATCGGCAGCGGCGCGCACTGGTTCACTCCGGGCGCACATTCCGTACTCTTATTGCAACTGATTGCAGGTGGCGTTTTGGGAGCGGTGAGCGGCGCGATTCTCAGCACACACATTCCGCGACGGCCGCTGCGATTCGCTCTGTGGATTTGGCTGCTGATTCTAGGCGGGCAGTTCCTCTTGAACAGCTATGAGGCGCGCGCGATTCCGCAGAGGCCGATATTAAATGTGGCGTCGCAGAAACTTGTGGCGAAGTGAGCTTGAGCCCGAAGTGAATGGTGCGCGCAGAAGAAGTCTTTCCGGATGCTATGACTGTTTCTGCGGAGCGGCATCTTCGGTCCGAAACATCGCGATGGCTTCAATCTCAATCAGCAGTTCGGGCCGGCAGAGGATTGCCTGGATGCCGGTGGATGCGGGGAGCGGGTCGAGTCCCTGTTCCTTATAGAACGCTGTGCGCTCCTCGTTGAATGCATCGTAATCGCGCTCGATGTCGCGGAGGTAGCAGGTGGTGCGCACGATATCGTGCCAGGTGCAACCTTCGCTGGCGAGCAGACCGGTGATGTTGGCGAAGCGTGCGCCGCATCTGCGCGCGGAAATCTCCGATGTGGACGCTGTTGCCGTTCTCATCGATCGATGCGGTGCCGGAAATGAGCAGAATGTTGAGGCCGTTGAGGTCGATACGCATGCCGCGAGAGAAAGAGCTCGGCTTCGCGTAGGCGAATGCCTCGTTGAGTACGGCTCGGTTTGTAATGGCGCGCCTTTTCACTGGCCCGTGCGCAATCGCCTCGAGAATCTCGGCAAAATCACTCATGTTCTTATCTCCTGCCCTCTAAATTCAATCTGCGACCGCCCTGAACGTGCGAACTATTTGTGTGAAGCAGAGGGGACGAGCTTCTCTGCCTTAATATCCTCGGATCCTTCGACGAGCGTAATCAACTGGCTGGTTGCGACGTTCTTGTAGATTTGTGTCAAGCCGAGCGGCCAGCGGACTTCGATGTCAACGGTTGATGCCGGAGCCGAGGCCGAAGTGCAGACGGGGATCGTTTGCGGAGACGTAGCTCGACTGGCTCATGGTTTCCTGCACCTGTATTTTTGCCGCCGCAGCGAACGGACGACCCTGCGATCCGATGGCGCTGCGGTTGCTTTTTGTTCCGTGCAGGCGAACCTTGATCCAGTGATTGCCTGGACGGAGCGTCGTTGCGCAAGCAGCGAGGGCGGCTCGTTCTGATTCATGATGAGAATGTCGAGGTCGCCGTCATTGTCGAAGTCGCCGAAGGCGCAGCCGCGGCTGACGTGGCGGGCGTCGAGGGCGGGCTGGCGTCTCTTCGGGGATTCTGTACGAAGGTTCCGTTGCCGAGATTGCGAAATAAGATGCGCGGGCCTTTGCGCGGATACTTTGGGATTGATCGGCTTCGAGTTCGGGATAGACCTGCCCGGTGACCAGAAAGATGTCGGGGTTGCCGTCGTTGTCGAGATCGAGCAGGCCCATGCCCCAACTGACGAATCGGCGTTCGTGAATGAGCCCGGCGCTGTGCGGTGACGTCTTCAAATTCGCCCTTGCCATGGTTGTGGTAGAGGCCGGTGGGCTGGTTCATGTAGTGGGTGCGCACGATGTCGAGTGGCCGTCGCAGTCGTAGTCGCCGATGCCGACGCCCATGCCGGCCATTTCCTTGCCGTCGCCGCTCGAGAGCGATGCCGCGCATCAGGGCTTCTTCGCGAAATGTGCCGTCGTGGTTGTTCATGAGCAGCAGGCTCGGAGTGGTATCGCAGGCGACGAAGATGTCGGGCCAGCCGTCGTCGTCCGCGTCGAATGCTGCGGCGGTGAGGCCGTAGGAGCCGTGCAGCGCGCCGATGCCGGATTCTTTTGAGACATCTGTAAATGTGCCGTCGCCGTTGTTGCGATAGAGCAGGTGGGTTGGAAAGGGAAGGCCGCTGGGGCCGCAGTTGACGGGCACGCCCTCGAAGTTGCAATTGGGGCGTTCGAGGGAAGGCTTGGGCATGGTGGCGAGATCGACGTCGGCGTAGTTGGAGACGAAGAGATCGAGCCAGCCGTCGCGGTTGTAATCGATGAAGGTGCATCCGGAGCCGAAGCGAGTCGCGTGTGCTGCCGAGGCCGGCTTGCGCAGTGACATCGGTGAATGTGCCGTTGCCATTGTTGCGGTAGAGGCGGTTCTGGCCGAAGTAAGTGACGAAGAGATCTTCGAAGCCGTCGTTGTTGTAGTCGCCCACGCAGACGCCGACGGCCCATCCGGCATCGATGAGGCCAGCTTGGTCTGTGACATCGGTGAAGGTGCCGTCGCGATTGTTGTGGTAGAGGCGGTTGCTGGCGCCGGGGGGAATGCTATCGAGGCGGCGGCCGCCGAGGATGAAGACATCCATCCAGCCATCGTTGTCGTAGTCGAAGAAACGCGCAGCCTCCGCCCATGATTTCAGTGAGGTAGGTGGCGTGCGTTCCCTCGCCGTAAGACATCACTTTGGTGAGGCCGGCAGATTCTGAGACATCAACGAAGTTGGAGAACGGAGCCGCTGGAGCCAAATCTGCGACAGAGGCAAAGAGCGGCTCTCGAATGGGAAGTGAAGCGGCGGCGACGAGGGAAGGCGCAGCTTGCAACAAGCGTCGGCGCGACCAATCAGGCAACAAAGGAGAAAGTGCAGAAACTTGGGGACGCAAATTGATCATTGGGCCGGGTGCGCCTCATTAATGGATTGACTGAGATCACGCGCCTGTGCGTTGCCGGGATCGACCTGAAGGGCGTGATTCACCGCCTGCCGGGCATCGGACCATTTTTCTTCCGATGCGAGCGTGGCTGCCAGGTTTATCCATGCACCGACGTAGGAAGGCGATGCCTGCACGGCAGCGCGGAAGTAAGCCTCTGCGCTCGCGGTGTCACCGGCGTGCACCACCAGATAGCCCATCTGGTTCTGCGCTTCGGCTAGGCCAGGATTCAGCGTGATCGCATGCTCCAGAGCGTCCTTCTCCCCGCCCCGATCACCGGCTTTGTCGAGCGCTCGGGAAAGTTTGTAATAGAGGATGGCCTCGCCGGGATCGGAGTCGATCGCTTCGCGGTAGAGCGACGCGGCCTTGGTCGCATCTTCCTGCGACATGGCCTGATCGGCTTCTTCTCCTTTTCCTGCCGCCTGCGCTTTGCCCGACTCGGTGCCCTTCAGCGTCTGGTAAATCTTCAAGTGCTCCTGAGCCTGCGCGTTATCGCCCATGCGGAGCAGCACTCGCGCCAGGTTGTATTGGACCTCCGGCTCCGCGTCGCCGAGATCGATTGCCTTCTCGAGTTGCGCCTTCGCGCCGGGTAGATCGCCAAGCGCCGCGAGAGTGGTGCCGAGATCGGCGTGCGCGTGGTCGTAGTTCGGGTTCAACACGATCGAGCGCTCGAACAAGCGCCGCGCAGGGGCGAAGTTCCCATCGCGCAATTCGAGAACGCCATTGAGGTACTGAACCTCAGAGTTGTCGGGATATTTCGCGATCAGCTGATTAGCAAGATCAGGAGCTTTGTCGCCGTGGCTCATCACGAGAATGTGTAAATAGAGCACCTGGGTCGCCTGGTCCTCGGGATGCCGCGCCACCATCGAATCGAGCAGCGTGTAGGCTTCCTTATCGTGTCCGTGGAGCATGAGGACAATAGCGAGTTCGTCGGCAATGGCAATCGAGTCAGGGGAGTCATTGAGGCCATCGCGAAGTACTCGCGTTGCGTCATCAAGTTGTGTTTTTGCGGCATATGCGATGCCAAGGTTCAGACTCTGCACGGCAGTCCGCGCATGGCTGCTTCCAGCCTTATCGAGCAGTGCGACCGCGGATGTATAGTCCTTGCGCGCTACGAAGTCTTGCGAGAGGGAGTCGAGCGCGACGTTGGAATCAGGATCGATGGCGAGAGCCGCGCGATATTCGGCCTCAGATTCCGCGGGTTGATTCAGCTTGTCATAGGCGGCCCCAAGAGCCAGGTGCGGGCGAATGTCGCTGTTGTCGAGTTCGACGGCTTTCTTGAGCGCGGGAAGTGCGCCTTTGTCGTCGCCGGAGGATTGAAGGCTGAGACCCCAGAGGTAGGCGTAGGTCGCGAATTGCGGTTTGCGGCGGAACGCATCTGCATATTCAACTGCAGCGCAAGGGAATCGCTTTTGATCGGCAAACCACCCACCGAGGGCCGCATAGTTTTCAGCGGACGGATTGGCTGCAATTTTCGATCGTAGCCCAGGCGGAGCAACACATTGGCTCTGTCCAGTGAGATTCGACGCCGGCAACTGAGGAGTGAGGATGAGGACAAATACGGCCCACCCCAAACTTTTCCCCACCGAATGCCCGAGACCAGACAATCGGCCCCAACTGCCGTGTACAAGCCCCAGAGACAAAAACCACCCCACGCCGCCGGAGCAGTCCGGCACGCGCCGATAGTTTACCTTTCGGATACTGCGTGGTGTCATCCGACGAAGGTCGGATAGGCCAGCCTGGAGCAACTGTCGATTTGCTCCGCGCAGTGCCCGCCATCGAAGTCCTATTGGCAGTCGAATCACGTGTTTCCAGCATATGCCTTCGTGGGTCTGCGTTCTACAAGACAGTGAGAGCCGTCACGGGCACTCAACCGTTTGAGGGAATAGGATTCAATCCAGGAATTTACGCTTCGATCCAACTTTTGGCGGATACGAAGCCATATTTGGCGAGCGTAAAGTTCGTGTCGCTTGGGGAAAACTGTTTTCCGAGGCACCAAAAAGCTGCAGACGACAAGCCGTTTCAACCGGCAAAGCAGTTTGACTGGGAGTTTGTGGTTCACGGAGTGGAAACGATTTCAGAGCCACTCATCATTGCAAGCGGGATTCGCAATGAAAAGCGAGCGGCAAACGGCAACTCATTCAGGAGGAAGGTATGCACGTAGCAGGAACGCAGTTCGGAGTCCGCAAATGCCTGCGAGCGATGATGCTCGTGGCTTTGATCGGCGTGTTCAGTTCCGCCATGTCGTACGCGCAAAGTACATACGGCAGCTTGACCGGCCAGGTCACAGATCCAACGGGAGCTGCTGTTGTTGGGGCGAATGTCTCGCTAGCCAACGTTGGGACCGGGTTTTCGCAGGTCGAAAAAACGGATTCCTCGGGAGTTTACCTGTTCAAGCTTGTACCGCCCGGCAATTACTCGCTTAAGATCAACCCCGGGGATTTGCCGAATATGTTCAGACAGGCATTGTGATGAATGCCAACCTTTACGCCACGCAGAATGTGCACATGAAGATTGCCCGGCGCGCAAGGGCGAGACGTGAACGTGACGGCAGATGCCGAGCTGATCGACACCACCACAGCCGAACTGGGCATGACGGTCAACGAAGCAGTCGGTGAGCCGACTTGCCGTTGAACGGACGCGACCCCTCCACGCTGGCGTTGCTGGCGCCGGGCATGGTGGATGCCGGCAAGGCCGGCGTCGTCTGGGCGCAGTCGGGCTTCTCGTTCCCGAGCGAGTCGGCGGCCTCGGCCAATGGCGGCCGCATCGGCAGCACCTACTACATGCTGGACGGCGTGTCCAACATGGACAACTACCTGGGCTCCAACTCGCCCACGCCCAACCCCGACGCTACGCAGGAATTCCGCCTCATCTCGAACAACTTCAGCGCGGTTTATGGCTTCTCGACGGGCGGCGTGGTTTCGATGGCCACCAGGAGCGGCACCAACCAGTGGCACGGCGGCCTCTTCGAATTCATGCGCAACGGCGATTTTGACGCAGGGAATTGGAGCAACCACATTCAGGATACTTTCCGGCGCAACCAGTTTGGCGGCTATGTGGGCGGGCCGGCCCTCAAAAACAAGCTTTTCTTCTTCTTCAACTACCAGGGAACCGTCATTGTTGGCGGCCCGGGACAGCTCGACCAATGTCGACCACAACGCCCACGCAGCAGATGCTGAACGGGGACTTCAGCGGGCTGATTACGTTATGCCCAGGCGCACAACGCTCAACTGCGGCTCGGGATTCAACGTGCCCGCAGCGCAACAGACGACCAGCTGCGGCTGGCTGAACGGGCCATTCCAGACTGTCAATGGAATTCCCAATCAACTGGTCGGCGGTGCGGGCAGTCTTGATCCGGTGGCCGTGCAAGTGACCAACGATGGATTGCCCGGACACTCAGCCCCAGCTTCAGGGACCGCGTCGCCCACCTCCGGCTGCCCAGAACCTGGCCGGCCAGATGCTGTACGCGTCGGCCAACCTGGCGAATCAGACTTTCAACGAGTACACGGCCAGGGTTGACTACGATCTGACGAAGAGCCAGCGCGTTACGGTGCGCTCGTTCATCGACAAGTACGTGCAGCCCGCCGGGCGACACACCGGGCAATGTGCTCTCGGTGTTGAACCTGAACACCTGGAACCAGACATTCGGCGAGCAGATGTGGTACTTCAACGAGATTGCGCAGCACACCTGGACGGTGAACCCGACCACGGTCAACACGGCCACGGTTTTGTGGACGCAACAGAGCGCGCACAACGGCACGCCGGTTCTCGACAAGAACAGCAAAGCAAATGTGCTGGTCGCGCTACATCGCCATCACTGAGCCGGTCTGCTATATGGAAGGCGCGTATTTTGGACGGCGCCAACGGCGGCTGGACTGAGCCCTCGGACGAAGTGCGCGGCACCGAGGGCATCTCGCGACACTCTGATCAAGACCGTCCACCGGCACACGATTTCAGCCGGCATCGATCTGCTGCACCAAAGGGCGGTCGAAGACGCAGCCAACTATCCGGCCGACGCGCATCATCGGCTTCGGCAGCAACTACACCGGCAACGGCGTGTCTGACTGGCTGCTGGGTTACATGAGCAGCTTCGAGCAGGGAGCGGGCGAGCTGGCCGACATCCAGGGATGGCTGATCGACCCGTATGTCAACGACGAGTTCCGCGTGAAACCGGGACTGACACTGACGCTTGGCTTGCGTTGGGATCCCGACTTCGCTCCGGTTTCCGTCGGCGGGCGCGGGGCGGCCTTCGTCGCCGCACCAGCAGAGCATCATTTTCCCCGGCGCGCCGACAGGCCTGATTTACCCGGGCGATCGAGGCGATGGACGCGGCGCTTCGCCCCAGCAGCAAGTCTTTCTTTGAGCCTCGCATCGGCGTTGCCTGGCAACCCGCGAACATGCCTCACACCTCGTTCCATGCGGCATTTGGCATGTTCAGCGGACCTGTGCCTTATTCCGATTACAACCATGTGGTCGACATCGCGCCGTTTGCTCCGGTGATCGGCCCGCCTCCGCCGTCAACCTCTCCTATTTGCTCAGCGGTGGAGTTAGTGCGGCCTGCACGCCGAACAGCGGCCAGACGGTCGCCGGATACATGAACTTCCACAACCCGTGGGCGACATCGACCTTCGGGACCAATGGCGTCAGCCCCTTCCCGCCACAAATTCCGTGGGCCACACCAAGCTACAAACCGCCGTCGAACTCTCCTGTTGCCGGCCCGGTCAATCTGAGGAGCCTCCTTCGGCCGGAACTTCAAGGCCGGCAATGACCCAGGCTTGGAACGTCTCGGTGGAACAGCAGATCAGCAACGATCATGGCCTTCCGTGGCCTATGTGGGCAGCGAGTCGTATCACCAGAGCTATGTGCAGGATGATAACTTCGCCGGCTACAGCTACTGCACCTCCTACACGTCGCCAACTGCCCAATTCCAGCAGTCGGCTGCGGCCCCGGTCGCTCCGTATTCCGGCCTTCAGCGACATTCTGGAATACGATAGCGGCGGCACGGCTAACTATCACTCATTGCAGGCTACCGTTCCAACGGCACATGTCTCACGGTCTCCAGGCTCAGTCCAGCTTTACCTGGCAGAAGACGATGGACGTGGCCAGCGCCGCAAACATTGCCGCAAGCCAGAACGGGATCGACAATCCCTTGAACCTGCGCTGGAGCCGCGGCGTCTCCAGCGCCAGCATTCCTTTCACCTGGGCCACCAATTTCACTTATCGCAGCCCAGAATTGAAGGGGCAGAATCTGCTGGTACGCGAAGTGCTCGGAGGCTGGGAGATCAGCCCGATCATGCCAGTGGCAATCAGGCGCGCCGTTCAGCATTGGCGGCGGCAGCAGCAACATTTATAAGGCTCAGGTAAACGGTACCTCTGGTCTGAGCCGAACCGGGGAAGTGGCTGCCTGCAAGCTCTGCGCAGGCGACCGCGCCGACCGCGTTCCGGGAGTGCCACTCAAGGTTCGTCAGGGCGGCCGGTCGCAGCTGGACGAAGCAGTTACTTCAACCCTGCTGCGTTTGTCACCCGCCACGATGGAACCTACGGCAATAGCGCACGCGACCTCATCTACGGACCTCCGAGCTTCAACACCGATGCGTCGCTGATGAAGAACTGGACGATCATGGAGCGGTACCAGCTGCAGTTCCGCTTCGAGTTTTTCAACGCTTTCAACCACCCGATCATGAGCAACCCGGATACCACGCCGACTGACTCTACATTTGGCGCAATCAATGGCGGCAACGGCGGTCTGGGCGGCGTGTCCAATACTACGCGTGTCGGACAGGCAGCATTGAAATTGACCTTCTAACCGCGGATAAAAACTGGCCCGGGTAGCGAACGCCGCTGCCCGGGCTTTTTCCGTTCAGTGAGCGCGCCGACGGTTCTTCCCCGCGATGTACCACTCGGCGGTTGACAAGTTGACAATGCAAGCACAGGCTGGTCACAGTTCGAGCGTGACCGCGGAGGTCCACAATGCTCGGTTCCGCTGAATCGACTTCACGGTTGCGAAACCGGCTGGTTTCATTCGGGCTGTCAATTACTGCTCTTGCAATCGTTTCGGCTCTTGCTGCGCCTGCCTTCGATAAAGCGTTGGGCGAGCTCAGAGCGCAGGCTGCGACAGATTCCTCGCTTTGGCCCATCTCGATGGACTATCCGGAAGACGGAAGTATTTTCCCTCCGGGAATCACGCCGCCTACATTCCTCTGGCGCGACGCGCTCGCCTCATCCTGGACGATTGATGTGACATTGCCGGGCGGCACCGCCTCCGATCCACGTCATCTCGAAGGGCGAGCGGATGCAGCTTGGCGCCATCGATCCCGACTGCGTGAGCGAAACCAACGAGCCGCCGAAACTCAATCCACAACAAGCTGCGTCGTGGACATGGACTCCCGATGACGCAACATGGAAGACGATCCAGGCTCACTCGGCTGCGGGTTCCGCCGTGATGACAATTACGGGTTACAACAACGCCGGTGTGCGGGTCTCGCAAGCGCAGTCGACATTTACGACCTCGACGGATCCTGTCGGCGCGCCAATCTTCTACCGCGATGTGCCGCTCATGCCCTGGGCAGGCGCAAACGGAACGGTGCAGCCGCTGTCACCTGAATCAATCCATCTTATTCGTTGGCGACTGCGCGATATTCGCCAGCCGGAAAGCCGCACGCTGTTGACAAATATGCCTACCTGCGCCAACTGTCACTCATTTTCACTCGATGGCAAAACGATGGGCATTGACGTAGATGGACCGGGAAACGACAAGGGCCTCTAC
Organism: uncultured Acidobacteriaceae bacterium; assembly: GCA_963782085.1. Classification (GTDB taxonomy): domain Bacteria; phylum Acidobacteriota; class Terriglobia; order Terriglobales; family Acidobacteriaceae; genus Telmatobacter. The sequence goes on along the minus strand of CAWAIL010000023.1, from coordinate 32,256 downwards.
GCGCTTGTTCCGGTCGCCAAACACATCTCGATTCGGAATCAAGATGTGATCGAGTGGAACAAGGATGGTCAGCCGGGAACTTACAAGAGTTGGCTTCATGTCGCAGGTCTCGCCCGATGGAAAGTACGTCGTCAGCACGTTCGCTCCGCCGTCGTTCGACGTGCCACATACTTACTACGTCACGAACTTCAAGGATTATCGCTTCCTGCAAGTCTTCTATCCTACGCGCGGAATTCTTGAATGGTACGACCGTGAATCGGGAGAAAAGCACCCTCTGCCGGGTGCCGACGATCCAGCGTTCGTCCAAACCGACGGGGTCTGGAGTCCCGATGGGAAATGGATCGTATTTGCGCGAGGGCAGGCCCGCGATCCGTACGGCGCCGGTCAAAAGGCTGCGTTGCACGCCAACGATCCCAATGAAACGCAGCTTCAATACAATCTCTACCGGATGCCGTTCAACAATGGGCGCGGCGGAACGCCCGAACCAATTGCGGGCGCGTCGAGCAACGGTATGAGCAACAATTTTCCCAAGGTTTCGCCCGATGGCAAGTGGATCGTCTTTGTCCAATGCCACAACGGCCAACTGATGCGGCCCGACAGCCAGTTGTACATCGTGCCGTTTGCAGGCGGCGAAGCGCGGAAGTTGCGAGCTAACACTTCGCTCATGAATTCGTGGCATAGTTTCTCGCCTAATGGGCGATGGCTGGTCTTTTCTTCCAAGGCGCGCTCGCCCTACACGCAGATGTATTTGACGCATCTGGATACGGTGGGCAATTCGAGCCCGGCGATTCTTATCGACAATGCGACGGCTTCGAATCGCGCAGTCAATATCCCTGAATTCATGAATGTCGGCGATGCGGAGGTCGATGATATTCAAGTGCCGGCTGTCGAAGTGTACAAATTGATCGATCAAGCGATGCACCTTGAAGAGGACGGAAAGAACGCCGAGGCGCTTTCCGTGTGGCAGAAGGCGGAATCCCTCGACGGCGACAATACGAAAGTCGAAAATGGTCTCGGCATCTCGCTCTACATCGATGGGCACACGCAGGAAGGATTCGCTCATCTACGCCGCTCCATCGAGCTAAATCCTATGTGGGTCGAGAATCACTCGGTACTTGGAAAATTTCTGCTCGACCAGGGACAACCGGAAGAGGCAATTGGCGAGTTGAACAAAGCAATCGAACTCAAGCCGCGGTTCCCGGGAGCGCAAGAAACGCTGGCAGGCGCATATGAGGCGCTTGGCGAGTGGCGCGAAGCGCTCGATCACTGGCAGAAGGCCATGTCGCTCGACGGCAGCCGTGTGAGCGCGAAGGCGGGTGCAGCGTGGCTGATGGCTACTGCTCCCGATGCAAGCGTGCGTAACGGTGAAAAGGCAGTGAGCCTGGCGAAGGACGCGATCGGGATGAGTTCGGGCGATGATCCCAACCTGATGGATGTTCTTGCCGCGGCATACGCGGAATCGGGGGAGTTCGATCAGGCTTCCTCCGAAATTGCGCACGCCATCAGTGCCGCCGATGCCAAACGGAACAAAGATCTGTCAGCCGCAATGCGAGCGCGCCAGCAACTTTATCTCAAGAAGAAGCCGTTCCGCGAAAGTCACGCAACGAAGGCCGCGCAAACCAGCCAGACATCCGCGAAACAGGGAAACTGAGCGACGCTCAGGAAAGAAGTAATTGGAGCGCTCGGAGCGCCTTCGTTCCTCCGGGCGGCTCGATTCTCAATGACGTCTTGGAATGCGCGCCTCGATACGGGCGCCCGTCCCGGCGCTACTGGTGAGCCGGAATTTTCCTCCCCACCGTTCCACGCGTTCCCGCATTCCCCTGATGCCGAAATGATGACCATTCGTTTTACTGGCTTGCTCAGGAGTGAATCCGCGTCCATCGTCGAGAATGGTTAGCTGCAATTCGCTCTTGCTATATGCCAGGCGAGCTTCGACCTTCGAGGGGTTGCCGTGGATCGCCGCATTGCACACCGCTTCGCGCGTCACCATGAGCAAATCATGCTCCATTGGATTGTCTATGGTGAAGGGAGTTCCGGAAATTGTGCAGGTGACGGGAATTCCGAACTCAACCCCAACCTGGCTCGTCATGCTCTCGAGCTTTTCCGGCAGGCTGCCAGTGTTTTCTGAGCGATTCCGCATGTTCCAGACAGCTTCACGTGCCTCGTTGATGGTGCCGCGAAGCTGCATGCGGGCGAAGTCTACCAATCCTGTGTCGGCGCCTTGTTCGCCCATTGATGCTGCCTCAAGAAGTGCTGAAACTCCAGTGCATCCCTGAATGATTGTGTCGTGAATCTCGCGAGCAAGCCGGCTGCGCTCATCGATTACCGCCTCGAATTTGGCGCCGATCTGCTGGAGACGATATTGATACAAACCAAAAATGAAAAGGGCGGTAAGCAAAACGCAGGCTGAGATGAACCACCAGGTTCGGTAGAAGTGCGGCTCTTGCTCGATATCGATTTCAATTTGGCTGACTGCACCCGGCGCATTGATCTCGAATGTGCGCACCAGAAAACGATAGCGGCCTGGCAGCAGGTTGGTGTATTCGGCAGTGCGAGACCGCGTGACCGGCCCCCAGTTAGTGTCGAATTTTTCCAGCATTGATCGAAACCGGAGTCCATCTTGCGAACTGAGCTGGATGGGCGTGTAGGAAATTTCAAGTCTGCCGTTTCCCGGGCGCAGCACAATCTTTCTGTCGGTCCGCAAAGGCACGCCGTCCGCAAGAACAGATTCAATATGGAGAGGCGGGGGAGGCCGTTGAACGGTCTGCGTATGAAGAATACGAATCGGCCCTCGATTGCTGGGGAACCACGCATCGCCATTCGATGCGACACACCCTGAAGATTCGGTTCCGCCATACATCTCCGTATTCGAGCCCATCTCCGCAGTTGAATAGAATGTCAGCGCGAAATGACGAACCCGCGCGTCAGCCTGTTCGTCCAACTCAAGGCGATTCAGGACCGACACACCGTTCGGGCCACTCAGCCAAAGATGGTCTCCTTCGTCGCCGAGAATTGAGTAGACTGCGTTGCTTGCCAGACCGTCGGCGGTTGTAAAGTGAGCCATGCGCCCGTTGCGAAAGCGATAGATTCCGTTGTTCCGCGTGCCGAACCAAAGGCCGCCTTCGGGGTCCTGGTATATCGCCCAGACTTTCATCTGCGTCATCGCCGAGGTTGCCGCATCCTGCACAAACGAGCCGGCGTGGATGTGGCTCAAGCCGCGTTCGGTTCCAACCCAAAGGTCCCCATCCTTATCTTCAAGCAAGGAACGGAGACTGAGAAATGCCAGGCCATCTTCAATCTGATAGCGGACGATTTTTGGATGAGCCATGTCACCGAGAAAGTGATTGAGGCCCGAATCGGTTGCGATCCACATGCTTTTGTCGCGATCCTGCGTCATGGAGCGGACGAAGGGGTTTGACAATCCATCCTTAACCGTCCAGCGCATCGTGCGACCGTTGGCGATGCGGAACACACCTTCGCCGTCGGTGCCCACCCACAACGCTCCAGATTGATCGCGGTAAACGTTGCGGACATGCGCATGCTCCATTCCCGGCAGAACTTCCTGCTTGAGGATCCCATTGCGCATGTGAAACAAAAGGGTCGATCCAATCCAGAAGCTGTCGTCGCGGTCGGCGTAGATGGTTTCGAAGTCAGAATCGTTTGCGTGGGGAAGTGGGACCACATCGATATTCAAACGCGTAAGGCGCAGCATGCCTGTCTGGGTTCCAATCCAGAGATTCCTCTCCGCATCTTGAAACAGGTTCAGAACAGTGTTACTCGGGAGAGATTCGGGCGCAGTGATCTGCCTAAGCTTGTCATTGCTCAGCGCAAAGACGCCCTGCCCGATGGTTCCGATCCAGAAAACCCCATCGGATGTCTGGCGCAGAACGCGCACAGTGCTCCTGATTCCATCGACGTGTTCAAAAGTGTTTTCTCCGGGACGCATGCGGTTGAGGCCGGCAACGGTGCCCACCCAGAGCGTTCCATCCGTCGTTTGCAGAATGGATTTCACCTGGTTCTGGCTCGACTCGGTGCCAAGTGAATAGTTCGTCGCGCTCTTGCCATTTACGAGTACGAGGCGCGAACCGCCTGCCCACAGCCGGCCGCTGCGGTCGCGATAGATGGAGTGAATAGAGATGGGACCGAAGGTCGAAGTGTCATCGACGCGAACAAATCGGCTGCCATCCAGATGAAGCAAACCTCCATCGGTCCCTGCCCATATGCTGCCGTCGGTATCTTGCATCAGCACGCGAACGAAGTCAGTGATTTGGGAATTCAGTCCGGGCCACAAACGAAACTGGCCGCCGGCATAACTGACAATCCCCCCACCCTCCGAACCAATCCACAAGGTCCCATCACGCGCGAGCATTAGGCAAAAAATGCTGTTCTCGTGCAGTTCAGGCGTGTTCTGACGATCAAAAAGGACGAAGTGCGCGCCATCGAAACGCAGCAAGCCCCCGGTTGTGCCGATCCAAAGATAGCCGTCAGCAGTTTGTGCGAACGACTGCACGGTTTGCTCGGGCAAACCGTCCGGTGCTTGCCAAAGATGTCGTGTGTAGCCGGTGAAGTTACCTGGCTCCTGTGCATGTAAAATCGCGGCCGATACAACGAGGAAAAGTGCAGAGACAAAAACAGCGCCAACGTCAGCCAGGCAGCTGAACACGGTGCGCCGGAAACAACGATTCCTGTGCGTTACTCGTTCGCCGATCACCACGAGAAATGCCTCAAGCCAAGACACGCGTTCGGCTGCTGAATCGACCGTCTTTCATCCGGGAGATGGCATAATCCCGCACTCTCCCGCGCCCACGACGGATCAAGGTCGAATTTGACCTGGAATTTGGCAGCTTTGCGACGTGTCCATACTCGCATACTCAGCGGATGATTGCGATTTGATTCCACTCCGACTTTTGGCCGATTCCGAAAACGTTTTCATAGCGTAGAGTTGACTGTTTCGGAGTGCCGGGGCATTTGCGCCTTGTCCAGCGGCGGGGCGGAGGGAGGTTTGATGTTCGTGGATCGATCGTCGCCAGTGACGCGCCTTTGTCTCCGGTGCCGACTAGCATTGCGGCAGTTTAGGAAGTTATTACCCCTGTTGTTTGCAGCTTGCGCTGCGTCGGCATCCGCTGCCCAGAAATCATCCGTCATTCAAATTGATGCGAGCGCCCCGTACGTAGAGCCCGGCCCCGCCTTTTACGACGGCGGAACGATGACCTCATCGTCTGGACATACGCTTGGCCTGAATGACCGATATCTGACTTATGATGGCAGACCGTGGCTGCCTGTGATGGGCGAGTTCCACTTTAGCCGCTATCCACGCGATCAATGGGAAGAGGAACTGCTGAAGATGAAGGCGGCCGGAGTAAACATCGTCGCCACTTACGTCTTGTGGATCCATCACGAAGAGGTACAAGGAAAGTTCGACTGGAGCGGGCAGCGCGATCTGCGCGCCTTTGCTCAGCTTTGTTCCAAACATGGTCTTTTACTGGTTGCGCGCATCGGCCCATGGGATCATGCTGAAGTTCGCAACGGCGGACTACCGGACTGGGTTCTCAAGCAGGGACCGACGCGCGTGAATGACCCAGTTTATCTCGCGTCGACGCTCCGCTGGTACGACCAGGTGAGCCGGCAACTCAAGGGGTTGATGTGGAAGGATGGCGGTCCGGTCATCGGCGTCCAGCTTGAAAATGAGTACTCGCAACGCGGCCCGGGAGCAGGCGAGCTGCACATCTTGAAATTAAAAGAGCTGGCAGTCTCCAGTGGCTTCGATGTTCCGTATTACTTCATAACTGGTTGGGATGGTGCCGTGGTTCCCAGGCGAGCTGTGCTGCCGATCTATGGCGGCTATCCTGACGCGCCCTGGGATGGATCGACGGAGGTTTTGCCGCCGAACGAAGTGTACGCGTTTCGCTTCCAGAGCCGTGTGGCATCGTTTATGGGGGCCGGTGGCGCTGCAAAAGCGGTGGGTGTAGATCCGCCCGCACCTGACCATGTTCCTTATTTGACTGCGGAGCTGGGCGGCGGAAACGAAGTGACCTACCATCGCAGGCCCGTGATTCAACCCGATGACATTGCGAGCATGATGCCGGTGATGCTCGGGTCCGGGGTGAATCTTTACGGCACGTATATGTTTCAGGGCGGCGAGAATCCTGATGGAAAACTCACAACTCTCCAGGAATCGCAGGCAACGAATTATCCGAATGATGTTCCGATCAAATCCTACGATTTTCAGGCGCCGCTCGGTGAATTTGGGCAGGAGCGCGAGAGCCTGAAGAAACTGAAGGTCTTTCAATATTTTCTGAATGATTTCGGCGAAGTGCTGGCGCCGATGACCGTCCGGCTGCCGTCATGCGTGCCCAGAGGGCCTACAGATTTGAGTGTTCCACGTGTTGCGGTGCGCGCTCGCGGCGACGCAGGCTTCATATTCTTCAACAATTACGTCCGCGATGCTTCGATGCCCGCGCGTCCGTCAGCTCAATTTGAGGTCCGCCTGCCAGAATCAACGCTTGCTGTTCCGCACAATCCGGTCGATCTGCCTTCCGGCGCATCGTTCATCTGGCCATTCAATTTGTCAGTCAATGGAGTGAAGATCCGTTACGCGACGGCCCAACTGTTCACTCGAGTTGTGAGTCCGGTTGCAACGACGCTGTATTTTGAGGCGGCGCCCGGTATCGAACCAGAGTTTGCATTTGACGATCAGACGATCCAGTCGATGGATTCTTCAACAGGCACGAAAAAAAGCGAAAACGGCGTGCTGTACCTATCCGGAATTCATCCGGGTCAGGACTCGACGATTGATATTGTCCCGGCACAAGGGAAAAAACTGCGAATCGTCGTACTGAGTGCGGCAGAAGCGGAGAATGCATGGAAAGTCCGCGTTGGTGGCCAGGATCGGTTGCTCGAAACGAATCAGGAATTCTCCGCCGATGCAGATCATATTTGGCTGCGTTCAATCGGATCGCCTGAGTTCAGTTTCGCCATCGAGCCGCCGGTTGCTTCTCTGCCAAACGCGAGCCTCACTCTGCATTCGGCCGGCACAACCGGTTCGTGGCAGTCGTTTGCGGCAACTTCTGAGCTTCGTAATCCGAAACTCACGTTCCAACTCCTTGACGCACCGGGCGAAGCGCCACCTGTCAAGATAGGGCCGCGCATGCCGTGGCGTAAACGCGGCGTTGCGGAAGCGCCGTCTGAAGCTCCGCTCCAGGGCGCTGGGCGCTGGTCGATCAAACTCCCAGGCGATGCGCTGGACGGCCTGACTGAGCTCTTCCTTAATGTGAATTACGAAGGTGATGTTGCGCGCTTCAACAAAGATGGCAAATTGCTCGACGACGATTTCTTCAACGGGCATCCGTGGCCGATTGGGCTTAAGCGATTTCTAACTCCGGGGACAGAGAATACTTTTGAGCTGAGCATTCTGCCACTGCGCGAGGATGCGCCGATTTTTCTTGAACTTCCGAAGGCAATCCAATTCGATAAGAAGGATCAGGCCTGCACGCTGAAGGGCCTGAGCCTTGTGCCAGAATATGAGCTGGTGATCGAGACAGGCAACAACTGATTGCGGTGGTCGAGCCGATGTCCCTTCGCTCGACCGGGTAAGCGGCTAGTTCATAATTTTCAGTTGTACCGGTCCAATCAATCCGGCGGCCATCAGCCCTGATGGATTGTCTGTGCCGCCTGCGCGGAAACTACGCGGCTCGCGAAGCGCCATGCAGTTGTAGAGAGCATTGGTCACTGCAATTTCAAGAGTGTTTTCTCCCGATCGCACCGAACTCGTAATGTCTATACGGTAGGGCCGCAAAAGTAGCGTGTCGACCAGCTTGCCGTTGATGCGCACTTCGGCGACATCCTTCACGTCGCCGAGGTCAAGAATAATCCGATCATTGGCATCTGAGGCTTTGGTCGAGAAGGTTGTTGAGTAAATTCCTCTTCCCGACATTCCGCGAAGCTCGGGATCGAGCGACCAGTCGACCAGCGTCGGCAGCTCGCGTTGAATGACGGCAGTCTTTCCCGAAGGAACGAGACCAGTCGCAGTCAGCTTCCATCCGCTCGCACCAACTTCTTCGGAATGCTTTAGATTCCGCGGCGATTTCCCGGCGACGGCAGCGGTTGCGGGCGCATCAGGATCGAACACGAGCAGCATGGAAGAGAATGGCTGCAATTCAAGATCGACTTCAACCCACGTGTCTGTCCGCTTGAAAGTTGCTATGGCCGAACGCTTGCCAGTCCATGGATCCCATATTTCTGGATTGCCTTCCGCTTCGAATTCAGCAGTCAAAGGCCGGCTTGCGTCAGAATCGTTGCGTACAAACCAAGCATTCATCCTTCCAATCCGCTTTTGGATGAAGGAGAGAGGTTCCGCATGAATCCGGACATTCGGTTTGACTGTGTTTCTCAGCTTTGTGGCAGCGTCTGCGTTATCAACGGATAGATAGACATTACGAAGTTGCAGTATCTGACGCATCGCGCCCAGTAAACGCTGCGTATTGCGTGCATTTTCAGGCAGGCCCTGAGCACGTGACGGAAGCTGGCCCACGAATACGATGGGAAAACCGGCGGAAGCAAAGGCCGCAAGCTTTTCTCCCAGCGCTGCATCAATGGCGTAGAGCGCCGGGAGCACGAGAGCGCGATACCGCGCTCCTCCTGAAGAAACCAGCTCCTGATCCTGCAATTCGCAACGCAGCAGTGAGCCGGCGTTAATGTGATCGTAGTTGTAACCGGCGTCGAGGATGGCCTGATTCAGCCTCGGTGTCGGGGGAACTTCTTCAGCACCGTGCGCGAGATCGTCGAAATAGAGTGCGACAGCAGCAACGTTCTTTCCGACCTGAGAGAGATACTGCAAGCGGCTGATGTAGGCATTGATCCGCGCAACATACGGCCAGAATGGGTTGAGTTCGTTGAATTGCGAGGAGTAGTTCCCGTCGCCAAATACGCCGCGAAATGGATGCCACCCCGGTGCTGGGTAGTCGGGAATGATGTAGGGAAACCCGTGATAGACAATCGCATTGACTCCGGCAGTGAGCAGTTCATCCGATGCCAGCTTCATCTTTTCAGGCGTTGTCTGATAGACACTGTTGGGCCACACGAACGATTCGCTGCCTACGATGGCGCGTCCATACACATTGGCCGCCGATGCCGCCATCTTCAGAAAGTCGTAGCAGCCGTTGTCGTAGAGATCCTCAGTTTCAGGGATGTCCGACTCTCCATAAACCGTCATGACAGCGGTCGGCGAACCGTGCGCTTGCGTGCGAGAAAGCAGGTTGTGCCGGTGTGCCCACTTATTGAACTCGCCATAGAACCGCTCCGTCATAAGCTCCGAAACGGTCAGGCGATAGTCGTGCCGGATCTGATCGCCGATCTCTTTCATCTCGAAATCAGGAATTTCAACGAACCGGCCATAGGGTTCAGCATGCCTTTGCACCTTGAGGATTGGGAGATAAGGCAAAAGATCGTACTCGCGACGCCTGCGAAATTCCGCAAGAAAATCGTCGCTCCAGAAAAGGTACGCCTGCACTTCGAGGCTGTCGCAAAAGACCGCGCGTATCCCATTGCCGAAATATTTGCCAATATAACGGAATTGCGTCGTCTCCGACGCGCTTGGCATGTGCTGTAAATGCCTCGGAACTCATGTGGTCCATTACGAACTGGGGGCCTTCGCCGCCGCCCGCATTCACTTTCTGCAGGGTTGGGACGGAGCCGAAAACAAACAGCTGCCAGGTCCCTGAAGGTACGTCCCAACTCAACGTGCCGTCTGATTGTAGATGCGGCGTGAGATCGACCGATGTTCCTTCGTCGAGTGCGCCCGGCGTGACGACAGTGCGTTCACGGCCGCCGCTCCGGCCAAAATCCCATTGCGCATTCGATCCGCGCACAGCCACAACGGCAACGACCTTTGAACGCTTCTTCATGCGCTCGGCCCATCCATCCGGAAGCACATTCAAAACGTTCGCGCCAGTTATGGGATCGCCATCGGTGACAGATGGAATCTGCAGTCTTTCATGGAACTTAGCCGGCCCCTCGATTGAAAGACGCGTTGAGCGCAGCTCGATCGAAGAGAGTTCGGGCGTGATGGTATTCCCGCCGCCGAACGGCCAACCCGAGCCGAACGTGTAGTCGATAAACATCCCGCGATTCGCGGCTTCTTCCGCTGCAACGCCAACGTGGCCAAAAAAGGATGGCGTGGCGAACCCTTCGAGGCGCTTCAACTGCTCCGGAGAAAAAGTGCTGGTGTCGAGCCCCTTGATAAAGGATTGAATTTCTGCCCCACCGAATCCCGCCTTATCGAGCACATCAATTTCGCGCCGCAATTCCGCTTCGGCAACGTCATTGCCCGGCCACCACCACCGGGCAATCGGCCTGAACTTCTTTGGCGGGGATTGAAAAAGGCGACGCACCGATTCGCTGTCGCTGGCTTGCTCGGTGGACAGTGCTGGCCTGCCGGAGGTGCCGATAGCCGTCTGAGCTTTGCCTGCCAAATCCTTAAGGGCAATCGCGCCACCCAGCATTGCAGAGTTGCGAAGAAAAATCCTGCGATTGTGTTTCATAGATGCATCCAGTGCCGGGCGTCGGTTTCCATATGCCAAACATGTTGCCCCGGTCGTCGTAGTGAAGGAAATACAGAAACCGCTTTCTCAATCCGTTGCAGCTTTCCATTTGAAAGGACGGGGATGACGTTTCTGCGTAATTCAGCCAGCAAATATTGTAAGAATATGTGCATGGGCTGTGATTTTACTGGAAAACGCAAGAGAACAGCAAGGTAGAGAAAGATTCTCTTTCAGAGAACGGATTCTGACGGTAAAATCTCAATGGGTTTAGCGTCGTGTGCGGGGTGGAAAACTCTTGTGTCCGCCGAGCACAATTGCCGCGAGAATTCGCGCCGGTCAAAGTGTTAGAAGTCACTGAAGGAGAGAGATGAAGGATCGCAGGAGCTTCTTGAAGACTGCGGGAGCGGTGACAGTGGCTGCGTTGGTTTCGCGGCATCCGCTCGCGAGCGCAGTCAAAGGTGACTACGATTGGCTCTTCACTTCGATTCCGGCAGTATGCAGGTCCAACTTTCGCCCTCTGTCCCGGAGTTTCGGAGCTTCAATCTTGACGGACCTGGAAAAGGCAGGCGTGGCGCGAATATTGTCGATACCAAGATTGCGGGCTCCGGATTCAAGGCTCTCACTTCGACGTTGGCCGGCGTTCGCAGAGTCGAGTATCGCAGGACAGCGGCGAACGACGACTCACGTCCCGCTTGGATATTCGAACCGAGCAGAGCAGGATTCGTTCTCACGTCAGAGTGGAGCGCCGATTCCGAGCCGGCTCCATTCGTCTTTCACTTCGACTTGTCGCAAGTGCACAGCACCGTGCTGGGCCTGTTTCGCGAAGACAAGCTCCTCGCAATTCCGGCACTGATGCACTTTCCCGGCCAGGGATCGATGCGGCTGACGTCGAATGTAACTGAAATCGGATTGACCTATCAGTCCGTTCACGCCAAGCCGATTGCCTCACTTGCGCTGCCTTCAGCCACAGTCAGAGCACAAGCGCGTCGTCTACACGCTGGAAGTTACGGCGCTCTATCCGAAGCTGCCGGGAATCGACGGTGACGCGCGCTTCGATGCGTTTCGCCGCAATTGGCTCGATGCGTTGCAACTGAACCCGGCATATCCGGCACTGGCCAACAACACCGCCAGCGATACCTGCGCGTTCTGCTACTACGAATTCGCCGACATTGCTGCATTGACGCCGCCGCTTGGCCGAGGGATTGACTGCTCTTGATTTCGTGCGTCAGACGCTGGACCGGATGCTGGCCGGCGGAGCTGCGTATGGTTTGCCGCCGATGCCTGGACCGAATTCCAACTCGCCATTTTCCGACACATTTCCTTCGATGATGATCGCCGCTGCAACTGTCGTGCGCGAAGGGCGAAGCGATGAGTGGCTCGACTGCAAACTACGACGGGATCCGCGATTGGGCCGAGATCGATGCTGGCTACCGATAACGATGGCGACGGCCTGATCAAGTACAGCATTAGCGGCAACTCCGGCATCTGGGCCGATGGATTTCCGCCATTTCAGGCCGTCGAATTGGTGGGACACCATCGGCTTTGGGCACGAAGACGCTTACGCCAATGCGCTGGCCTATCGCGCACTCGGCGACATGGCCATGATGGCGAAGAAACTCGGCAAGACACGCCGATGCAGCGCGATATCAGGCCGCCGCGCGAAAAACTGCGCGACAACTACTACAAGCGTTTCTTCGATCCGGAGACCGGCGTGCTTGGCGGCTGGCGCAGCGCCGACGGCCAACTGCACGATTACTATTTTCTGTTGGGTCAACGGCATCGCCATCCATTACGGGCTGGTCGAAAAGCCCCAAGCCAACGCAATCATGGACAAGCTGCTGGCCAAGATGCAGGAAGTCGGCTACGACAAATTCAACATGGGACTGCCCGGCAACCTGATCACCGTCGCTCTGAAAGATTATGTGCACAAGACGCCCGATGGCCGTTACGGAGGCGGCGTGCGGCCCGACAACTCCGACGGCTTTCAGAACTACGAGAATGGCGGGGCCACGGGCAGCTTTGCATTCTTCACGCTGGCCGCACTCTACGACCTGGGCCGCAAAGAAGAAGCCGACAAGATCTTCTTCGCCATGCTCGGCGAATATGATCGCTGCGGGTTTGAAGAGCGCGGAGCAAACGGCCAGTCCAATGACTGGCGCCAGTGGGATGGAACGCCGTGGGGTTATGAAGGATTGCTGACGGACGACTATTATCCTCTACTGGCTGTTCCGTTGCGTGAATCGAAGACACGCTGGCATGAAGGATTCCGCCCGGCGACGGAATTGCCTTATTAAGTGCAAAAGAGGGATGCGGTGGCCAGCGATATTGGGAAAGCGGAACACTAGACATGATCAAAACGGTTGCATCGGTTGCACTGATATCTTGCCTGACCGCCGCCACAGCAGCGGCGGCGTCCGACCAGCGCGAAGAGAAAACGCCGTATTATTCGCTGGCACTTACGCCCGACGGGTCAGAGATCGCCTCTCTGTCGGTTGACTCCTTGGGAAAAGGGGATTTCAAGTCGAACGTACTTTTTTCGCCTGAAGTGAAAACACCTGCGGTCGTGCCCGAAGGGCCCTATGGCAATGCTGGATCGAATCCATCATGGCAATTCAAATTCTCAGACCACTCTTTTCAAATCATCAATGTTTACCGTCAGGATGCGCCCGGGCAGCCAATGGTTTTGCGGTTCAATCCAGAAGTGAGCCACGCGACGTTGCTTGCGCTTGTTGATAGCGGTCAGGCGCGGCTTCCTGCACTGTTGCATTTACCTGAGCAGGGCTCGCTGCGCATCGAAGTCGAGAGCCGCAATCCAGTTATGCTCGCCTACGATGCGCATCGCCGAGGCAAGGGATATGTCGAAGTAGCGATTCCTGGCGCCACGCTTGAAAACCCGCATGTCGTTTACACATTCACCGTCGTTGCTATCTATCCTCATATCACAGCGATTGATTCCGATCCGCGATTCGATGGATTTCGCAGAGGCTATCTGAATATCTTCCAGATGCAGGCGACGGATGGTGTTCTTGCGAACAATTCTGCCAGCGATCCCTGTGGCTTCGTCCAGCATATGTATTCTGAGGTTGCGCGTTATGCTCCACCTCTGGCCAAAGGACTGACTGCCATGGACCTGGTGCGCGTATCGCTCGACAAGTATCTTGCGGGCGCCCTGGCTTGCGGGTTTCCCTACTACCGCGCATTCGATTCCGCCACGGTTGGCCACAACGATCGAAATGCGATAAGCGCCGATACCTTCCCATCGCTGCTGAGCGCGGCCGGCGACTACATCGAAACGACTCACGATCACAAGTGGCTCGAGAAGAATTACAACGGCCTGCGCTCGTGGACAGAGGCAATGCTCGCTACCGATACCAATCATGATGGACTAATAAAATACGGCTTGTCTGGCAACTCAGGAAGCTGGATGCCCAGGCCGGATGGGGGCGTGAATCTGCGCCCGGCGAATTGGTGGGACACGATCGGTTTCGGATATGAGGATGCATATTCAAATGCGCTGGCCTATCACGCGCTTGAACAGATGGTAAAGATGGCGGAACTCACGAAGCACAAAGCCGACGCGCAACGCTATGGCAACGCGCGGCAAAATTGAAGAGCGTTTACGCGCCGGCGTTTCTTGACCCGGCAACGGGCATCCTCGCTGGTTGGCGCAGCGAAGACGGTAAGCTGCATGATTACTACTTTCCGTGGGTGAATGGAGCTGCAGTCGTATATGGCTTGGTGCCGGAGACACTTGGAAATTCGATCTTTGATCATTTGCTGGCGAAGATGAATGAGGTCGGGTACACCAACTTCGAACATGGAATTCCCGGCAACCTGATTCCAATTCGCCGGGAAGATTATGCGGATCTTCACCGCAGTGCAGGAGGTCCGTCGAAGGAAGATGGATCGGATGGATTCCAGATTTACGAGAATGGCAGTGCGACCGGAGCGTTTGCTTATTACACGATTGCTGCCCTGTACCGCCTGGGTAGGATTCAGGATGGCGATCGCATCCTGTTTCCCATGCTGAAAAGCTACAAGGATGGCGGCTTCGAAGGCCGCGGCTCGAACGGCAAGACATTCGACTGGCAGGCTTGGGATGGGACGCCGAGCGGATACGAAGGCTTTCTTGCTGATTGCTTCATGACGCTCGCCGTCGTAGCGGAACGTCCTGCAACCGTATCCAATGTCAAGCATTGAAATGGCCTCGTGTACGGCAAACATTGGCGCAAAAGGGAATGGCAATTGCCAACGGTGGTTGAGGAGAGACAGAAAGCAAATGAACCGGAGAAGCTTTAATAAGCTGGCAGGCCTTGCCACGATGGGTGCGCTAACAGCCGACGTTGAACTCAGTTCAGCCCAGTCTGCGGCGATGGCTGGAGAGGTGATTCTGGAGGACGAGGAACTGCTGGTCGCGTTCGACAGCAAATCCGGCGCGCTGACCCGCATGGAACACAAGACGACTCGTTGGATCATCCAACGGCGCCCAGCGCTCGGTGTTTCGTTCCGGCTCCTCGCGCCGTTGCCGGGCCACCGAGACAACTTCGTGCTGGGTCGAAAACAGAAGGTCGTCCAGGCACAGAAAGTTTCTGACAACGAAGTCCATCTCGGCTGGGACAACCTGGTCAGTGAGCACGGCGGCACATTGCCGATCGCACTCTCTGCCGTAGTAACTCTGAACAAAGGACGGCTCACCTTCAGCGCGACGCTTGATAACCGATCGAAGCTCACAGTGGAGACCGTCGAGTATCCATATTTCGGCGATTTGAATCCGCCGCCAGAGGGCACTCCCATTTCCGTGAGAACCATGTGGTACGGCAATCTGGATTCAGATGAAATCTTTCCCAACTTCCGCAATGAGAAAGGTTATTGGGGAGTCGATTTTCCCACCAAGACGTTCGGTTCACACCGAAGCTTGTTCTGCCTGATCCAGGCGCCAAAAGAGGGGTTGTACGTCGAGATGTCGGATCCCACGCTGCCCTATTATCTCGAGTACACATTTGAGCAGCATCCAGGCGTGCTCCACGGCAGCCTGGTGCCAAGAATTGACGAGATCTCCGGCTGGCCAGCGTATCAGCAATTCCGCACTTGCCACTTCGTTTTTTCTCATCCCGGTTCACAAGTGAAATTTGCTCCGATCGTCTTGCGTTGTTACTCAGGCGACTGGCACGCCGGTATCGACGTATACAAAGAGTGGCGCGCCACTTGGTTCAGGCCTGTGCATCTTCCGGAGTGGGCGAGAGACGTGCACTCGTGGACGATGCTGCGTATGAATACACCGGAGGAGGATTACACCATCTCGTACAAGGAGTTTGTCGAGTACGGCAAAGAGTATGCGGATAATGGCGTCAGAGCTGTGCAATTAATTGGATGGAACATCGGAGGGCAGGATCGCGACGATCCGTCGCAGGATATTGATCCGAATCTTGGATCCTGGCAGGAGTTCCATGATGCAATCGCCAAAGTGCAGGAGATGGGCGTAAAGGTCATCTTATTTGGCAAGCTCAACTGGGCCGACCTCACATCAGAGTGGTACACGAAGGAGTTGCACAAATATGAGATGACAGATCCATACGGGATTCGCTATGAGCAGGGCGGATACAACTATCTCACTCCGACGCAATTGGCAGGAATTAATACCCGCCGGCGCGCAGTGATGGATTTTCTCGATCCCGAATATCGCGCCATCGCAGCAAAGGAGTTCGACAAAATTCTTGCGCTTGGCGCGGAAGGCTGGCTGTGGGACGAGGTCTGCCATCACGCTGGCGCACTCTACAACTTTGCTTCCGGTCATGGATACAATCCACCGGGTTATGTGTATGCGGGCGACCTTCCACTATCAACGCAGCTCCGCGCCGCGGCCGACAAGGTCAATCCTGATTTCGTCTTCTCGGGCGAGGGGCCGCAAGACTGGCTGATGCAGTATTTTCCAATTTCTGAAACCGGGGTAAGCTCGACGCCGATTTGCCACTATATCGATCCTGACTTCCGGATGCTCGCGGGTGTAAGCGGATTCGACGATAGGGAAGCGCTCAATATGATCCTTTGTTACCGCTACGTGATCCAATACGAACCATTTCTATACAAAGGACACCTGCAGGATTTCCCGCTGACTCTGGCGTACGGCAAGAAGATTGATGCGCTACGGCGAAAATACAAGGCGTTCCTTTGGGACGGGCAATATTGCGATACACTCGGCGCGGAAGCGAGTGCCGATGGCGCCCATCGCTACTCAGTGTTTCTTGCAGCCAGCGGCAAGCGTGCCGTAGTGATGATCAATCAGGAAACCGAAAAGGCGATCACGGCGAAAGTGAACATCCCGAATGCAGCTAATCTATTGCTGGCCACGCCCGAGCAGCCGGATGCGATCGACACGGGCACAACCGTTCAAATTCCAGTGCGTTGCGCGGCCGTCGTAATGGAAGCCTGAATCGGAAATGCTGGAATTGAAACCGGTGAGTGGAGAAAGAAATGGTCGGGGCGGAGGGATTCGAACCCCCGACCCTCTGCTCCCAAAGCAGATGCGCTACCAGACTGCGCTACGCCCCGATAACCTCTTTCGATTGTACCCCGTTTTCTGATGGTTCGGCTCTTATCGCACGAGCCCGTACTTCGCTTGCTTCGCATTAATTATTGACGCAGCAGCCACGCAATGAGCCACAGCACAAGCACCACGGGAAGCGCGAAGACCAGCAGCCAACACAATCGCCGAGCAAAAGCAAGAAAACCCAGTCGCGCCATGTATGCTGCCGCGGCTCGCCCAGATGGCGCGTACAGCAGCCGATAGTTGCGGCGGTTGGCCTTCCATGCGATATCGAAGATGTCGCCGAAGAGCGGGATCGATGCCGACCAGCACGCCGATGCCGAGATTCGCCGCCATGCGGACCAGCGTGACGTAGGGCACGCCGCGAATCCACGCAGCGAGCGGAATGATCAGCGATAGCAACCCGGCCAGCACGTCGCCGAAGCCAGGAACCAGACCGATGATGCCGTCGATGCCAAAGCGAATGCTCGTGCCGGGAATGCGAAACGCTTCGTCCAGCAAGAATCTCGAGCTTGCGCAACGTCTCGTCGCGGAAGATCCACGCGCCGCGATTCCAGCGGTCTATTGACACGTCCCCAGGACTGCACCAGAGTGCGCCGTTTGGAGTTGGATTCATGGGGTCGCATCTGGTTCGCGCTGCGGCAGTTTCGCTCCTCCGGACAGGTCTTGAAGATCTGCTTCGATGCTACAATCGATAGGGTAGACGGCGGCTATAGTTCAGCGGCAGAACGCCTGACTGTGGCTCAGGATGTCGTGGGTTCGATCCCCACTAGCCGCCCCACTTATAAGAGCAACGAAGGCGTTGATTTCTGTCTGCATGAGTACTGGTCCGCGGTGGTGCATTAGGCCGGGATCCAAGATAAGGCGGGAAAGCGGCGGTGTTGATGCGGCTCTTCTGCATCTTCGATAGCGGCGGATCGGAGATCGCACTTATGTTTGCCCAGTTCACGGCGTGGCCTACTCGCGGGTCCCGGTCGAGGGTCCGGGGCAGGCTGTGCAGAACTCGGATGCCGTTGTGCAGACGCAGATGAACGATGTGAGATTTACTGAGTATCATCTCTTCAGATCGGACGCGCGGATTGTGGCAGGAAACGACGCGCAGGGTGAAAGGAATCGGGCGGCCCAGCAGGGCGCGAGTCCAGCGCCGGTTTCCGAGCCTTCCGCGACACCTGTAATCCCGCAACACTGATCAGCCAACGGCTCGGATTCGCGCTATTCCAACCTAAGTTTCGAACACGTACAAATCCTGTTCCCGCTCGTGTGAATCGGAGGTTCCTTATCCTGCAGACTCAACCTTCATGCTCCAGGCATGCTCACTCGACCGATTTGAATTTTCTTGAAGTCTTTCGGGTAAACGGATAACGGTTCCTTTTGTTGCGTCGAAGCTCCATTCAAATTCCTCCGGGGCGCCCAACATCACGACTTTGGAACGATCTTTCGGTCGAATTGAGCCCAAGGTGAGTTCTCGCCCTGGCCACTCCGTCATGATCACATAGACCCAACGATTGTCCTTACTGCGCGTGAAGCGAATATGGTCTCCTTCCGCGTAAAGAGCTCCGTCTCGCGCTCTCGTCGAATAGATCGCCTCTCCGTTGACTGCGAGCCAATCGCCGGTTTCCTTCATTTGACGCACGGCCTCGGGATGGAATTCTCCGTCAGCATTTGGGCCTACGCCGACCATCAAGCCGCCACCCTTGGCAACAGTATCTACCAGTGTGTTTACGATCCATTTTGTGCCTTTATATTTGGCCGGATCAGGCTCGTAGGAAAATGCGGACCCTAGCGGATAGATGCAAAACCAGGGTTTTGTTGTTATCAACTTCGACCCTGGAACGACTGCTTCTGGAGTATAGTAGTCGCCGTAATTCCCTATGCCTCGATTACGCAACATGACTTCGGGTTGGATTTCGCGGACCTTCATGATCGTCTTGCGAAGCTCGGGCCATACTTTAGGTCCTAGGTAAATATCCAAGCAGATCATATCGATTTTGCCGTAATTCGAAACGAGTTCAATCAGCTGGGCCCGGTGGCGCTCCATCATGCGTTGGACCTCTCCATCACTAGGATCCGGGACGATGACAGGGTGGTCTCTGTAAAGCATTTGAGCGCGCTGATAATCCGCAGGGATCATCAGACTTGACGAGGACAGTACCTGGAGTGGGTGCTGACCGTAGGGCCGAAAGTCGGCGTCATACCAGTCGGGGTGAGAGAAGTAGAGGTCTATCTTCAGTCCCTGCTTGTGCGCCTCGTCCGTAAGCTCCTTCACGACATCGCGCCGGAACGGCGTCTCCATAATGGAGTACGCCAGATCACAGCTTTCCATCCTCGGACCACCTCGGGCTGTCCAATTGGCCCTGTTCTTAACTCGCGTCCTGGTATCGAACATGGAAAACCCTTCGTGGTGCTTGGTCGTAAACGCGAACATTTTCATTCCGCTTTCCTTGAAGATCGAGATCCACTTCGTCGCGTCGAAGCCAGCAGGATTCCAGGTTCTGTACAACTGGTTATAGTTTTGCCGGTCCTCCATCGGCATCTTCAAGAATGGCCAAGACTCGTTTCCGCGATGCCAAATCGAATAAATACCCCAATGGATGCGAGCGCCGAACTTCATATCCTGAAAAGCCTCGTACGCCCCAGCAGGTGCGTTCTGATACCCGCCTATGGGATCGTGCTCAACGTAGGGGCTCTCCACCAGGACACTTTCGGGGAAACTATTGATGCCTCTCCCCGTCCGCTGGGCCCAGCCAGGAATGGCGGAACCCGCTGCAACGGCGCTAGTAGAAACTAAGAACTCTCGACGATTCATGCGAGGTCAACTTTCCGAAGAAGATTGCAGCCACTGGTTCGAGCCACTTCTTTTTGAGCGATAAGGCCGGAATTCTGCAAGATTGCGACCTCTGAAAAAGTCAACAGAGCAGGGAATTCGCTGCCAATCATCTCAAAAGGACTCTAGCGTCGAAACTCTCTGCGTGTCTTGGTTCACTTTATTCATTAAGGTTCTCAAGGCCAGCTGCCTGTTTCCCAAGTTGATGGTCCAGCCGACACTCTCCCGCTTGGTAAAGTCAGTGGACGATCAGGGCATCCACAGCGACCGATCCAGGACCTTTATTGACAATCGAAATCGTATGTCTGCCAGGAACCAAGCCGGTCACTTCACAAACTGTTTGCTGAGCTTGACGCGCTCCAGTTGTTGACAGGTCCGCGGTGGCGCGAATTTGGCCGTCAATCTGAACCTCGATATTTCCGCTACCCGCTTCTTTCGGGGCGATGACCGAGACGTTGCTCCCAGTAAAGGTGCAACTCCAGACATCACCGGGTGTCTCGCTGATGGTGAGATCGTTGTTGTAGTCGCCGCTCCCCAGATTGCAGCGGCGAATCCATCCATGCGCCACTACGTCGAGATCGTCATCGTTGATCCAAGCCTTGTCATGCGAGATACGCAGAACTCGGCACGCGGACGCCAGCGATTCGTTGGAGATCCCAGGCAGCGGTTGCACGGGTCCGCTGGGGGTGACCTTCAGGCCCTGATCATCTTGAACAAATGTCAGCGAAACGTTTGAACCGAGCAGTTCGACTTTGGAGACCTTACCAATGGTTGCTCCGCCGGCGCGAAGGGCATTGAGAGTGACCGGGCCGCCGTGCCAATTCAGGAGCGTGGCATAGACATTGCCCTTGTTGCGCGTATAGCGAATCTCACCTTCGCCATAGACTTCAAACGGACGGGAGCCATAGACCGCTTCGCCGTTAATCTTCAACCATGCGCCGACGTCTTTGGCAATGCGACTCACTTCGGGATCAAGATCGCCGCGACCGTGCTGTGTGAGGTTGAGCAACATGGTTCCGTTGCGGCATACGTTCTCCATCAACAACCGGATGACGCCCGGAGCATCCATATATTTTTGTCCGGTTCTGTAGTGCCAATCCGAGATGCTGGTTTCAGTCTGGAATGGATAAGCCATGATCTGCGGCTCGATGATTGCTTCTGTGCTCTTGACCAGAGAACGGTCAACGAAGGAAAGAAGTTCAGGGTGGTTCTGGAAGCTGTTGTAACGTCCACCGACGCCCTTGAGATTGATGACTGCTTCCATCTTTCCATGGTTCCATTGCAAGGACTTGTTGTAGTAGTTCGCGATCAGCTGCGGAGCGAGAAACCCAAGTCCCATATGCACGCCTAGATCTACTTGCGAATCGCCTGCATGCTCGTCGAAATAGATCACGTCGGGATGGTACTTCGTAATGGCGTCGTCCACCCGCCACATAAACTGATTGGCGAACGGCGAATGCAATGGATCCTCTGCAGTGTGGACTGGGCCATAAAGATTCACCGGGTCCATGCCCTCCCACCATTCTCCTTTTCCGTCCTGAACCGTTTGAAGTGCATCGTAGGGTACGCCTTTCATTGATCCAGTTTTGTCGCTGGTATAACGTACCGGCATAAACTGGCCCCAGGTACGAGCAGGAGTGTCGTGAAAACCGATGCCGAAGCGCATGCCATGCCGGCGCGCTACTTTTTCCCACGTGCCGACGATGTCCACCTTGGGTCCGACATTCACCGAATTCCACGGCTGATATTTCGAGTCGAAGCAGTCGAAGTTGTCGTGATGACAGCCCATCGCCATAAAGTAACGGGCGCCCATTTCGACGTACAGACTCATCAACTCCTCAGGATTCCATCGGTCGATCACCCAATTGTGGCAAATATCCTTGTATCCATATTCGGACGGATGGCCGAAATGCTTGAGATGGAACTCATATTGCGGTCTGCCCTCCATATACATTCCGCGCGCATACCAATCACCCTGCTCCGGCATAGATTGCGGATCCCAGTGCGCCCATGCGCCGAATTTGGCTTCGCGCCACCAAGCCGGAACGGAGTACGCTTGGCCCAGGGCTTTCCAGTCGGCGGAATAAGGGCCCGCTGCAACCGGGAACGGCGGAAGATTCCAGATGTCGGGCGGCAACGCGAGATTCTCGCCAACGACGATCCGATCAATGTTCACCCCGACGTCGTCGGGCTCAAGACTGATGGTCACCGTGGCATTGGCCGGAATTGCCAGGTCAACGATGGCCGTTAGATAAGAGCTGGTGAGTGCTCCGGAAGAATGGACATTCACCTTGCAAGCCGGTTTGTCATTGACCAAGATGCTGATCGTGCCAACTGACATGGAAGCATAGTGAACCGCCAATTTGCTTCCAGCCGGCACATCAGTGAAGCGGACTCCATGGCCAGGTTGGGTCAAACTGATCAGATAACCGACGGAAGAATCGCGATCGCCAATCTTGGACGCCCCGCCAATGAGTTGCGCGCCTTGCAATTGAAATGTTTCCGTTTCATGCGCCTTCGCTATCCCCGACAGCGCAATCACAGATATCCCGCTCGTCAGGAAAACCCTGCGGTTCATCGATTCAATCCTCCACTACCTCGATGTGCACTTTTCGAATGGTGGGCTTGAGATTCATGCCCAGAGTCCAATTTGGCTTCCACACTCCTTCGAAGCAAGTAGCGACGTCGTCCGGGTTATTTGAACATCGGAGGAAAGTGTTTCAGTAATCGAAACAGATAACGACTACTTTAACGTATCCGCTGCATGTTGACTACACACATGGAGCATAGTCCGCTCTTTCGTTGTCCGCAGTGGCTGGCCAACTTCAGGTTGGGGGATAACATTCTGGCTGGCGACGTTCAGCAGGGTCCTTGACGACGACCCTCCGCAAGCTGTGCTGGCAAAAGATCTCAAGCGTTTGATGGTCGCAGTCAAGGATGAAGCGGCCGTGTTCAGAGACGACAAAGCGCAGCACAGCCAAAGCTTCGCCAACTGCCCCTCCAGGACCAAGTTTGCTCGTTTTAAAAATCAGTCGATCGCAGCGAGGCCGGGAAAGTTCACAGGAAAGTCAGGCAGAGTGTTAGTGCCGGCTCCATTAACCTCGGAACCTCTATGCGGCGGAGTCCGGAGTTCGTTGACTTGATGAGCGCACCACGACCCGGGGAGTAACGAGTTCGGTTTTTGGCTTTACCTTTGTCTTCCTGTTTGCCAGGGCTAGCGCAAGGTCGCCTGCACACTTTCCAATACTCTCGCTTCCCTGGTCTACTGAAGACAATGGAACACGCAGGAAATCCGAGTAGGAGATATTGCCGCAACCAATCACCGCTACATCTTGAGGGATGCGCAGTCCCGCGTCCAAGATTGCGCGCATCGCCCCCAAAGCCGACGGATCGTTGAAGCAAAAGATTCCATCCGGCCGGGGTTTTACCGAAAGCAGCCTTTTGGCTGCTTCATACCCTCCCTTTTCTCCTCGGTGATCTCCGGAAGCACCAAGAGAAACAATATGACCTGGTAGGGGTGTTAGGCCGTAGGAACTTAGTGCTTGCTTGTAACCGTCAAGGCGGCCGACTGCGGTGCTGACTTCCGGGCCGCGAATGTGCGCGACACGTCGACATCCCTGTTCGATGAGGTGAGACGTAGCCAATGCGCCGACTGCTTGATCGTCTACACCCACGAAATTTGCATCCAGCCCCTGGAACCGCCGGTCAATGAGGATGTAGGGGGTCTTTTGCTCTTCGATAAGACGAAAACAGTCCACTGAACTCTGCGCTGAAGCGACAATGATGACGTCGACTCGTCTCGCCAGTAGTTGCCTAATCTCACGCTCTTCGAGGTCCGGGTCTTCATCAGAAGACGAAATCAGGAGACTGTATCCCTGCTTTCGAGCCACGGCAGAGATCGATTTCGCAATATCGGCAAAGAACGGATGTAATAAGTCGGGAACGACGAGTCCCAAAGTCCATGTCTTTCCTGAAACTAGCGAGCGAGCAGCGAGATTGGGCTGGTAGTTCAGCTCACGCATCCGCTTCAAGACGCGTTTACGTGTCTCGGCCCCAATATCCGGGTGGTCCCGCAACACCTTCGAGACAGTGACAACCGAGAGACCCAATTCGTTTGCGATATCAATCAAGCGGATTGCCATGTTCTTGAATTTACTCCAGGCTCAACTCCCGAACTGGCTCAACTCCCGAACTGTAGAACAAGGGAATTCGGATACGATTGAACGTTCCATGGGCAACTCAAACCATGTATTGACGTGTAAGATTCTATCCCATTTTCGCTAATCGTTTCAGTTATCGCTTACGAAGTGGGGAAATACCAAGCTCCGAGCGCACAGATTGAACCGTGAGCCGGAATTTCCAACTTTGGGCCGGCGCAGATTTCCGGGCGAACCAAAGTCGTCGTTTACCCCTGAGCTTGTTCTCGGCGTCGAATACAGGATTTGAGAATGCCACGGCAACGCAGGCATTATGGGGTTACCCTCCCAAATCCGCTTTTATCTTCAACCATTAACTCAAACCGTGCCTTGACAACGACGATTTTTGCGTTAACATTAACCGTTACAGTTATCGATTACGAGAGAGCATTTTTGGGTGAAGAAAATGCAATCTCTTCCCGAACGGCCTAAGCCGAAAGTTGAAAGCATCGATCCATCTCTGATTCCTTTCCGCATCTTGAATTCCGGGGCACGAATGCCTGCCATTGGCCTCGGGACTTTTGGCTCGGACCATGTTTCTCACGAGGCGGTCGCCGAGGCCGTAAGATATGCGGCATCTATCGGGTACCGGCATTTCGATTGCGCGTCTGTGTACGGCAATGAAGACCAGATCGGCCAGGTCTTCCGCGAGCTTTTTCACAATGGATTGCGCCGCGAAGAAGTGTGGATTACCTCGAAGCTTTGGAACGACAAGCACGGCGAAAACGATGTGATTGCCTCCTGCCAAAAATCGCTGGCCGATTTGCAACTCGATTATCTCGATCTCTATTTGGTTCACTGGCCCTTTCCCAATCATCACCCGCCCGGCTGCGATGTCTCTGCACGCAATCCCCACGCTGTTCCCTATATCCATGAGAACTTCATGCGGACCTGGCGCATGATGGAGGAACTTGTCGATCGCGGACTTGTTCGGCACATTGGCACGTCCAACATGACTATCCCCAAGATGGAATTGCTGCTTGCGCGACGCGCGCATCAAGCCGGCGGTCAACGAAATGGAGCTTCATCCGCACTTTCAGCAGCCGGAATTCTTCCGCTATCTGTTGAAGAACGGGATTCAGCCTGTTGGATACTCTCCGATCGGTTCGCCTGCCCGCCCGGAGCGAGACCGGACGCCGGAAGACACATCGCCCACCGAAGATCCCGTGATCTGCAAAATCGCGCGAGAGGCTTGGGTTCATCCGGCCGTGGTGTGCATCAAATGGGCCGTCCAGCGAGGGCAAATCCCGATTCCGTTCTCAGCAAATCCCCGTAATTTGCTTGGCAATCTGCTGGGGTCATCGGCGAGCCGCTAAGCGCCGAAGATCATGAAAGCGATCGAGAAAATCGATCGCAACTGCCGATTGATCAAAGGCCAGGTCTTCCTCTGGAAGGACAACCAATCCTGGGAAGATCTCTGGGATGTAAACGGAGTAATTACACCAGCCTGAAGGATGGAGTGGAAAGTCAGGAGATGACACAAGTGCAAGACATCATGAAAGCGGCGTTTCTCCCCGGAAACAGCACCGTCGAAATTAAGGAAGTACCCGTTCCGAAGCCTGGACACGGTGAAGTACTCATCGCGGTCAAAGCTTCCACGATTTGCGGCTCCGATATTCGCGCCATCTATCACGAGCACCTCGGAAAGGGCCCGGAAGGCTATCAGGGCGTGATCGCCGGACACGAGCCTGCGGGGCATATCGTCGAAGGTGGGACCGGCTGCCGCCGATTCAAGGCCGGCGATCGCGTGATCGTCTATCACATCTCTGGCTGCGGCGTGTGCAACGATTGCCGTCGCGGATACATGATCTCCTGCACAAGTGCGAAGTATCGCCGCGCCTATGGATGGCAGCGCGATGGTGGCATGGCAGAGTACTTGCTCGCCGAAGAAAAGGACCTGATCCCTCTTCCTGACTCTCTGACCTATCTTGATGGCGCGCAGGTGGCATGCGGCTTCGGCACGGTGTATGAAGCTCTGCAAAAAGTGGGAATCGACGGCAATCATGCGGTGCTGATTACCGGGCTGGGACCGGTTGGACTGGCAGCAGGTGCGCTGTGCCGCAAGCTGGGCGCCGAAAAAATCATTGGCATCGATATTTCGCCGGAACGCCGCGAGCTTGCGCTGAACCTCGGCCTTTGCGACACGGTCTCGCCGCCGGCGCCGACAATGTAAATCAAATTCGCGAGCTGACCGGCGGACGTGGCGTGGAGCGCGCGGTTGATTGCTCGGCCAATGCCGAAGCGCGCGCAACCGCAATCCGGGCCACTCGAAAATGGGGAAAGATGGTCATGGTCGGCGAGGGCGGCACGGTCACCTTCGATCCTTCACCCGACATCATTCATGATCAGAAGACCATCTACGGATCCTGGGTTACTTCAACCTGGCTGATGGAAGAGCTGGTGGAGCGGCTGGTCCGCTGGAACCTGCACCCTGAGGACATTGTCACGCACCGCTTCCCCCTCGACCAGGCAGGTGAAGCTTACAGCTTGATGGCCTCGGGTCGCTGCGGCAAGGTGGCGGTTTGCCCAATGGGGAGTAGCGAATGCACATTGCCCCAGCCGAACCCAACTCGGCACAGTCCTCATCGGCGCCCTTGCTTCCTCGTCAACGGCAAGGTCGCCTTCTTTCTTGTCACGGGCCTGTTTTTTCTCTGGGCCATCCCCAACAATCTGAACGACGTTCTCATCCGCCAGTTCATGAAGTCCTTCGAGATCAACCGCCTCGAGGCTGGCCTCGTGCAATCGGCGTTCTATTTCGGTTACTTTTTGCTTGGCCATCCCCGCGGCTCTTGTCATGCGCCGCTTCGGATATAAGACCGGACTTCTCACCGGGCTCCTGCTTTACGCAACTGGCACTTTTCTGTTCTATCCCGCGTGCGATGGCCAGGAGCTACCCGCTCTTTCTCTTCGCGCTTTTCGTTATCGCCAGCGGCCTCGGCTTTCTTGAAACCGGCTCGAATCCGCTCATCGCTCAGCTCGGCGATCCTGCAACCGCGGTGCGAAGGCTCAACTTCTCGCAGGCCTTCAATCCGCTCGGCTCCATCACTGGAGCCCTCATCGGAACAGTCTTCATCTTCTCGGGCATTGAACCCAGCGCCGAGCGACATTGCGCGCATGAAGGCGCAGGGTCTGTACGACGCATTTCTTAGAGCACGAAACCCTGCGCGTGCTTGCGCCCTACCTGGTGCTGGGTGTTGTGGTGCTGGTGTGGGCCTGCTCATTTTCCGCACCAAGTTCCCGACGATCGAGGGCGATTCCGCCGGCGCAATGGCCACAGATCCGGCGGTTATCTCACGCTGTTTCGCTATCCGCACTTTCTTTCGGCCGTTTTCGCCCAGTTCTGCTATGTGGGCGCGCAGGTGGGCACCTGGAGCTACTTCATCCAGTACTGCCAGGATTACACGCATGTGCATGAAAAGCTGGCGGGCTATCTGCTCACCGCAACGCTGGGCGCATTCGCCGTGGGCCGGTTCTCCTCAAGCTACCTGATGAAGCGTTTCCACCCCGACAAGATGCTGGGCGTCTTCGCAATCGCCAACATTCTGCTGCTGTTGATCGGAATTCTGTGGACGGGATGGGTGGGCCTGATCGCTGTGCTGCTCACCAGCTTCTTCATGTCCCTCATGTTCCCCACCATCTTCGCGCTGGGCATCAGGGGCCTGGGCGAGCATACCAAAGAAGGCGCATCGCTGCTCGTCATGGCCATCATTGGCGGCGCAGTTTTCACGCCGCTGATGGGACTTGCGTATCAGCTTACGAAGAGCATGGCAGTCAGCATGATCGTGCCGCTGGTCTGCTATGCTGTGGTCGGCGTCTTTGCTTTGTGGGTGCTCACGCCGCTGCCCTTTCCCAAGCGCTGGGAACGCAGCTGAAACATCCTGTTCCCGTCTTTGGGCATCGCAACTGGATCGTGGTTGCCGATTCGGCTTATCCGGCACAGTCGAATCCTGGCATCGAAACTCATCTACACGGCGAAGACCACGTGCGTGCTGCTCGGTAAGGTTATCCGACTCAATCAACGCATCCGACTCATGTTCGCGCCAATGTTTATTTGGATTCCGAACTGAAGCGGGTGCCGGAGAAGGACGCCGCCGGCGTGACTGAAGTTCGCAGCGCGATCGATCGCGTCTTGATCGGCCGGAATGCGCGGCGTGCTGGATCACGAGCGGATTATCGCGAAGCTTGATGAAAGCGCCAAGCTTTTCAACGTCGTGATTCTGAAATCGACTCTCGCCATTCCGTATACTTCGGTCTTTCTGGAGCTGGATTGCGGCTATTGGAATGCCAATGCGGAGAAACGGCTGAGAGATTCCCTTGCAATTAAAAACCACAGTATCAGGCCACTACGACGGCGCCGGTTCGCAACCGGCCGGCCCACAGCGAGCCAAAAGGAGTAACTAAAAATGCAACGAAGAGAGTTTTGCAAGTTGATGGCGGCCGCTGCCGCGGCGCAATGCGATTCACAGCACAGGCCCAGTCGCACGAGTACGCCTGCCGGCTTCAACAAGCTTCGTCAAACCTACGAAGAGTTCTGCGCCACGCCGGAGAAGGACCGCGTCTTCTATGCGCTGGTCGACGGCAAGATTGTTGAGACGAAGCTGAACGACGCCGACTGGTCGCCAACCGGATGGGGTCAGCCACCGAATTGCCCGGCGGCTCATGGGATGGCGTCCCCATGCAGGCCCCGATCGACGGCCTCAGCGGCGAAGGCCCTTACCAGGCGAATTGGGATTCGCTGCTGCAATACGACGCGCCCGAATGGTATCGCGACGCCAAGTTCGGCATCTGGGCGCACTGGAGCCCGCAGTGCGTGCCCGAAGACGGCGACTGGTACGCGCGCAACATGTATGAGGAAGGCTCTCCGGACTACAAGTTCCAGCATCGCAACTTACGGCCATCCTTCGAGTTTCGGCTACAAGGATCTTACGCGCGCAGTGGACGCTGCTCAACTGGGAACCGGAAGCGCTGATCGAGCGCTACAAGAATGCCGGCGCGCGGCTGTTCATTGCGCTCGCCAATCACCATGACGGATTCGACGCGTGGGACTCGAAGCATCAGCCGTGGAACGCGTAAATCACGGGCCGCATCGCGATGTGGTGGGCGAATGGGCCGCGGCGGCGCGCAAACAGGGGCTGCGCTTCGGCGTGACGGTGCACCAGGCGCGCAACTGGTGGTGGTTCCAAACCTCGCACGGCGCCGACAAGAACGGCCCGCTGGCTGGCGTGCCCTACGACGGGCGCATGACCAAGGCCGAAGGCAAAGGCCAGTGGTGGGATGGGCTCGATCCGCAGATGCTCTACGGCGCGAAGCATCCCAAGGACGCGCTGCCCGATGCTTCGTATGTGAAGAACTTCTACGATCGCACCCGCGACCTGATCGATCAGCACGATCCCGACCTGCTTTACTTCGACAATGTCGCTGCTTCCGCTGGGCTGGGCAGGCATGAATGTCGGGGCGTACTTCTACAACCACAATCTGAAGACGCGCGGCAAAGATGGAAGCGGTGCTGAACGGCAAGCACGTGCCCGACAAGCTGGCCAAGGCGGTTGTGGCCGATTACGAGCGTGGCCTGACCAGCGGCATCATGCCCTACGCGTGGCAGTCGGAGACGTGCATCGGCGAATGGCACTATCGGCGCAGCCTCTTCGACAGGCCGGGCGAATACGGCGGCTATCTGCCTCCGCGCGACGTGATTCACTGGCTCGTCGACACGGTGAGCAAGAACGGCACCTTCATTCTCAATGTTCCCGGCAAGCCCGACGGCACCATCGACAGCAAAGAGATCGCAGTGCTGGATGAGATTGCGGCGTGGCTCAAGATCAACGGCGAAGCCATCTTCGAGACGCGGCCGTGGACCGTTTACGGCGAAGGGCCGAATAAGGTCGAACAGCGGATCGTTCCAGGGCGCCAGCATCAGCGCGCTGAGCGAGCAAAGACATCCGCTTCACGCGCAACAAGGCCAACAACGGTGATCTACGCGATCTTTCTGGGATGGCCGTTGGGCCATGCGCAGATCGCGTCGCTGGGACTGTCGAGCAAGACCAACCCGGGAAGATTCAGAACGTGACCGTGCTCGGTTCCGAGGCAAAGATCAAATGGACGCAGGACGCCGATGCGCTGAAGTTTGAATTACCTCGGCAGTCTTGGCAAGCGAACGACTATGGAGCGGCGGTGAAAATCGCGCTGAGCTAGCCGATCCTCATTTCGATGAACGTGTTCCTCCGTAAGCGTCCGAAGTTTGCCGTCAATTTGGTAGAGAAGGCGCTGCGAGCGCTGAGGCGAGCCGGTCAAAGAGCGAAGGTAGTTCGGAAAACGGGTATCGCCGAGCCGTACGTGGAGTTTCGGGTGGCAGCATCTTGATTAATCCGACTTTGGTTTCCATGTCGTACTCCCCCAAGGCGTCGTCCAACATGAGGTACGCGATCTGCTTAAAGGTCACGTTGTCTTCTCGGAATCCCGGTATAAACAGCTGAATTCCGATCTCCGACCCCTTGGTGAGCAACGAAAACTCGACATCGTCGGGGCCGATGCAAATCTCACCAATCTGAATGCTATTCAGAGGAGTGCGGCGTGGCCTAAAGGCGGTAATAAGCCAGCGATCGAGCGTCGGTGCTGCTGCAACGAGAGAGGAGACTGCTGGGAATGCTTCTCGTATGCCGCCTGCGCTTATTACGAATTCGCGCCGGTCTGCTTTAGGGCCAAACTCGAACGTCAATTTGGGATGTACCCGAATTAGCTGTTCAGAGAGGTCATCGAATATCCTCTCTTGATCGATCTCGAAATCGAAAAGCTCATCCTGGTGCGCATCGAACCACCGCCAAAACGTCAGTTGAGAATCCATCACAAATCGCGCACTCCGTCTCCAAACGCCGTTGATTCGGTCTTGCCGCCAAGATCGAATAGTGTCCACTTATTTTACGTGGACACTTGAGGTTTCATGAGTTCAGCCGAGAGGGCCGAGAAATTCCAGGGCATCAGTCCAGAGATGCGATTGATCGGGTGATCGGCGATCCGGCCCAACACCTCGCGCAGGTAGAGTTCTGGATCGAGGCCGTTGAGCTTGGCTGTTCCGAGTATCGAATAGAGGCAAGCGGCACGTTCCCCACCTGAATCCGATCCGGCAAACAGGTAGTTTTTCCTTCCGAGAGCAACGGCTCGCAGAGCCCGTTCGGCTGCCGAGTTGTCTAGTTCAATACGCCCATCATCGAGATAGCCGGTGAGCGCACGCCAGCGCGACAGTGCATAGCGAATCGCTGCCGCCGTATCGGACTTGCGGGAGAGCTTAGCCAAGTTTTTGTTCAACCAGCCGTGGAGCTCTTCGAGCAGTGGGCGAGCTCGCGCCTGACGAACCTGGTGCCGCAGTTCAATCGGCTTACCGCGGATCTCCCGCTCGATATCGTAGAGTGCACCGATACGCTGTACTGCTTCAACCGCGATCGGTGAACCGTTGGCCACTTGGATGTCATAGAACTTGCGGCGAACGTGAGCCATACAGGCGGCTTCCTGAATGTGACCGGCCTGATAAAGGTGCCCGAAGCCAGCGTATGCATCCGCCTGAAGAACTCCGCGGAAGTCGTTCAGGTGCCGGCGTGGATGTTCGCCTTTACGATCGGGCGAATACGTGA
Source organism: uncultured Acidobacteriaceae bacterium (assembly GCA_963782085.1). Classification (GTDB taxonomy): domain Bacteria; phylum Acidobacteriota; class Terriglobia; order Terriglobales; family Acidobacteriaceae; genus Telmatobacter. The sequence goes on along the minus strand of CAWAIL010000023.1, from coordinate 529 downwards.
ACCAAACAGCTGGAGGCACATCTGAACCCGCAGGGCGGTCATCCCGCACATATGTCCACAACCTTGCAGTCTTCGTCTTGCCCATCCCCGGCGCAAGCACTGGAACCGGCGTATCGTCGGCGTGCAGCTTAAATCCCGCCATCACGTGCTTACGAATCTGATCGATCAGGGGAGACAGCAGGTGGCTGGCACTGCCGACCCAATCCGCGAGTGTCGAGCGATCCAGGTCGATACCGTCGCGAGCGAATATCTCCGACTGACGATACAAGGGGCAGTGATCCGCATACTTGGAAACGAGCACATGCGCCAACAGTGCTGGCCCCGCAAGACCGCGCTCAATCGGCCTTGATGGTGCCGGCGCCTGGACGATCACATCGCACTTCGCGCACGCCATCTTGGGTCGAACATGCCGGATCACCTTATAGCTGGCAGGAATGCGCTCAAGAATCTCGGAGACATCTTCGCCCAGTTTGCGTAACTCGCCGCCACAATCGGGACATGCCTCTTCGGCGGGTAGATGGGTGTGCAC
>CAWAIL010000022.1:0-183927 GCA_963782085.1 uncultured Acidobacteriaceae bacterium | reverse complement strand
CATTGCGGCGAGTTTCACCTTTATGTAACCTCGCCTCAGAGGTGTTCTGACATCTGGCTTGGAGGTCTGTAGCTTGGCAAAACTCGTCTATGCATTGAACCAGTCGCTGGACGGCTATGTCGACCACGACCACGAGAAACTTGTACCTCGCCCCGCGCTCTTTCGTCACTTCATCGAGGATGTGCGCGGACTTTCGGGCATGGTGTACGGTCGCTGCATGTACCAGATCATGCGTTATTGGGATGAAGACCATGTGGGCTGGGGCACGGAAGAACATGAATACGCAGTTGCATGGCGCAGTCAACCAAAGTGGGTTGTGTCGCGCTCGTTGAAGTCCGTCGGGCCCAATGCAACTCTTGTCGCCGATGACATCGATGCGTTGATGCGAGGACTGAAGGCACAGCTCGTTGGAGAAATTGAAACCGGGGGCCCGGACCTGGCTGGGGCCCTGACCGACCTTGGTCTCATTGATGAATATCGACTCTACCTGCACCCTGTCGTGCTTGGTAGCGGCAAGCCGTTTTTCTCGGGCACTCTGCCGTCGCTCCGTTTAGTTGCGAACGAACTAATCGCCGAAGACGTGATTCGCTTGACCTACGCTCCTGCTGCGCAAGCGCCGACGGACTACAACACGCCAAATAGGTGACGGTAAACGCCGCAAGGTCTTGGAATGTCCTGATGGCAGCACTTTTCCGTGTCAAGCCCCGCGTCTCTCCAAATCACGCCCATCTCCCTCATTCCGCAGCGAATAAAAAATCTGCCGAACAGTGCCGGTAATTTCTGCGAAATCGCTACACTTTTATCAGCAGCAGAAAACACGACGGAACATCGGCGCGGCCCTGGGCAATGCAGCTAGCCGGTAGTCGTATCTAGCAGCTTGACAGCGCGAAATCAAAAGCTGTCGGCTGCGGCTTACAGGCTACGAGCTGGTTCCCCGGCCGCCCGCCTCTGTCCGGCGTACCGCATCCTGGGCTCCGGTGCACTTCGAACGGTGCAAATCGGCGAAAAAACACCACTAAGTACAGCTTCTTGACGATTTTGCAAAATAAACCATTTAGTTTCAATGAGTTAGAAGAGATATTCAATTGTTAAACCCTTGAAAGCAAGCGATTTAACCTGAAAACCCCAGTGGGGGGGTAGGCACCCCGAAAAGCAGTTTGCGGCCGCCCGCCGCCTTGCTCCGTTGTCGCCTTGTTCCCTGTTCCCATGGTCCCCGCCGATTGACTTGCGATGCACCCGCTCCAATAATCGAAGCAGATGAACATCTACGAGGAGATCGTGAAGTTGCAGCGCGAGGGCCGCCGCGGCGCCGTGGCCACCATCGTCAACTCGCGCGGCTCCATCCCCTCCTTCCAGAGCGCCAAGATGCTCATCCGCGACGACGGCTCCATCGCCGGCACCATCGGCGGCGGCTGCGTCGAGGCCGAAGTCTGGCAGGCCGCGCGCGAAGTCATCGCGCAGGAAAAGCCGCGCACCCTCACCTTCGATCTCAACCAGGACCCCAAATACGACACCGGCCTGGTCTGCGGAGGCACGCTCGAAATCTTCATCGAGCCGGTGCTGCCCGTGCCGCTGCTTTACATCTTCGGCGCAGGCCACGTCGCCGCTCGAGCTCTTCAAAGCCGCCCGCAACGCGGGCTTCGACTGCATCGTTGCCGACGACCGCGAAGCCTACGCCAACGCCGAGCGTTTCCCCGACGCGCTTCAGGTCATCGCCAACGACTTCGACGAAGCGCTCGCCGATCTCGCGCCCAGCGAGTCCTCTTACATCGTCATCGCCACGCGCGGCCATCGCGACGACATGCGCGTCCTGCGCTGGGCCGTGCAAACCCCGGCGCGCTACATCGGCATGGTCGGCTCCAAACGCAAAGCCATCACCGTCTTTCGCGAACTCACCGCGCGAAGGCCTCGACCCCGAGCTCTTCGATCGCGTCCATTCGCCCGTCGGCCTCGACATCGGCGCCATCACGCCGGAAGAAATCGCCGTCTCCATCGTCGCCGAGCTCATCGCCATGCGCCGCCACGCCGAGCGCGCCCTGCCGCACATGAGCTGGTTCCACTGCGGCAGGCACACTGGCGCGAACGCCGAGATCCGCTGCACAGCCGGATGCAGTCCGCTGTCCTGACGTCTGCGGCACAAAATAGCTAGCAGCTAATCGCTAATGCTCGAAGCTTCTCTTGTTCCCTGTTCCCCGCCGCGTTATCGTCTTTCTTTATGCAAGACCCGTTCAACTCTGCGGCCTCATCCTCGCGGCCGGCGAGTCCTCGCGCATGGGGACGGACAAGGCACTGCTTCCCTGGCCTCCGCCGCCGCCGGCGCAACCGCATCCGCCACGCCACACGCTGCTCTCCGCCGCGATTCTCGCGCTCGAGCCCTCACGCGCAGCGGTCATCGTCGTCGCCGGCAAGAATGCCGATTCCATCGCCACTATCGCCGGAGCGTGCGGCGCCTACATCGTCCGCAATCCTGATCCCGAGCGCGGCCAGTTCAGCTCGCTGCAAATCGGCCTGCGCGCAGTTCTCGACCGCGGCTGCGACGCAGCAATGATTACGCCCGTCGATTGCCCGCCGCTCAGCGCCCGCTCGCTTGAGCTGCTCTGCGAGTCGTTTCAGCGGGCGCGTCGCCCGCGGTCTGTGGGCCGTCGCCCCTGAAAACAACGGCAAGCACGGCCATCCGCTCCTCGTCAGCCGCGATTTCATCGACGCTTTCCTCGACGCGCCGGTCACCAGCAACGCGCGCGAAATCCTTCACGCCCACGCTCGATCGCGTCGATCTATGTCCCGGTTCCCGATCGCCTGTCGCGCGCCGGCCTGAACACGCCAGAGGAATACGCCGCCGCTACGCGCGACTAGAATTCTCCCGCCATCCGCGACCTGAGTCCTTCGCTGATCAGCTCTTCGCTAGCACCGCCGCCAGCGCATCCATCGCCAGGTGGCTTGCGTGTGTCGATGCCGTGCGGCAAGCCGCCCACTGCGCGCACCAGTTCTTCTGCGGTCAGCTTCCTCGCTTCGTCGACGTGTCTTCCCGCGCACAAGCTCTGTCAGCGCCGAGCCGCACGCCATCGCCGCCACGCAGCCCTTCGCGCGGAAGCGAATCTCCTCGATCCGTCCGCCGGCAACTTCAGTGTCAGTTCGAGCACATCGCCGCACGCGGGATTCTCAATCGCACCGCGCATCCGCATCGGCCACCGCTCCTGCGTTGCGGGGATGCTCAAAATGATCGAGAACCTGCGGGGAATACATGCGAATGCAGCCTAGCGCGCCGTACTCATTGCAGCCGTCAGCCTTTGCCCGTCGCGCCTCCAGCGATCTCCGTCACCAGAAACAGATCGGCCAGCAGCGCCCGCAGATGGATCGACGCATTCAGATTGTCGATCAGCTGCGAACTGATCGCCGGCTGCGCCAGCACCAGTTCCATCGCCGCATCGCGCTCTCCGCGTCGCGCTGCAGCACCGCGAAGAATGCCTCATACTTCTTCTGCCGGCTCAAGCTGCTCGCGCTCCACGGCATCCGCGCAACTCCGCTTCAAGCCCGCGCATCGCCGCCACAGCGCGTGTCAATTGCTCGCGTAGCTGCCTGGCCTGTTCGCTGCCTCCTCGCCGGCGAATCCGCGCGCAGCATAGGAGAGCGTGAACTCGTAGCACTCCTCAATTCGTTCTCGCAACTGTTGCCTCGAATCTCAGTCGCCATCGCTTGCGGCTAACCCCGTTTCTTTCGTGTTCGGCGCGCTCTTCACGGCCCAGCGCTCGGGGTCGTGTTCCTCGAGATAAAAATCGCGGCTCATCCAGCCAAAGATCATCGACTTGGTGATCGGCAGCTTCTCCGGCCGGATTCCCATATACACGTGCACCATCACCAGCGCGATGAACCCCACGCCTGCCAAGCCCGTGCAGCACGTACATCAAGCCCCATGTCATGTCGCTGAACAGATACGGATTGCGCGAGAAGATGCCGGTCTGCACGCGCTTCATCATGAACAGGCCGGTGACGATCACCGCCAGGCCGGCGAGCATCACCGACGCCGTGATACAGCTTGTTCTCCAGCGGATACTTCGCAAACTTGCTGCGGCAGCGGCGCAGGCTTGCCGAAAAACCGCAGCGTGCGGTTCATCGCGTCGCGCATATCGGTCCTGTCCGGCCAGATCGACCAGAAGTCCAGAAAGAACGTCGCGTGAACGATGTGAAAGAGAATCGAGACCGTCAGCACCAGCCCGGCGATCCAGTGATAGAGCACCCAGTTGAACTGCACGCCCACCTTGGGCAGAAACGCCGTGAACAGCAGCGTGAACATCGACGCCGCCATGATCCAGTGGAACAGCCGCGCCGCCAGCGAGTGCCGCGGAACGCGCTCCGGAACTCGCCGCTGCCTCAGCCTCGGCCTTCGCGCTCCGCAAACCGCTTCGGCGGCCCCACGATGATCAGGTAAAGCGCGTGCACGATCATGAAGAACAAATCCCGCGATCACCGCAACCCAGATCAGGCCCCACGCGATATGGATCGGCACCGATTTTCCCCACGGACTCGTCGCCCACTGGTTATGAAGCTCCATGTCGCCTCCTGCACGCCGCCGATGGCGCGCTTCACCAGGTTGCGCATCAGCGGAATCTTGTACGCGTTGAACTGCAGCGGCACCGCGCCCTCCACCGCCAGTCTTGCCCGCCATCTCGCCCGTCTCTGCATTGGCCGGCTTGCCGCGCACCGCATCTTCCACGGCCTTCAGCCGCATCGGCCGCGGCGAAACCGCATTCACCGCGATGCGCATCGCTGATCGTATTGCCGCCGCTCAGCTTCATCGCCGAAGCCACATTCATCAGCGGGAAATCCCACACATTGCGGTCGCGCACCTTCTCGAAATAGAACTTCGCGCCCGCCCACGTCGCCGGAATGCGAATCGCCGTCAGCAGATCGCCCGGCTGCAGCATATTGATCCGCGTGATGTCGTCCTCCGGCCCGACAAAATAATCCTCGGCATCCACCACGCGCTCGCCCTTTGCCGTCTGCACCACGAACTTCGCATCCAGCGCGATCAGCGCCGGCACCGAATCCGATGGATGCACGGCCACGCAGCGGTCGGCGCCAAAGATCGCGTGCTCGCGATTGCGCCCCACCGGCGTATCCGCATAGCAAATGTTTCCGCCCGCGCGATAGCACGGCCATCCGCCGCGGTAGTACCAGCAGCGCACATCCTGCGATACGTTGCCGCCCAGCGTGCCCTGGTTGCGAATCTGCGGCGAGGCCACCACTGACACCGCATCCGACAGCACGCCGTAATTCTTTCTTGATCGCGGGATGATTCGCAATCTCAGTCAGCGTGGTCATCGCGCCAATCTCAACGCCGTCGCTGGTCGCGCGAATCCCCTTGCAGCTCATCCACGCCGCTCAGATCCACCAGCACCTTCGGCTTCTTGATGCGGTCCTTCAGCCAGTCAAAGCTGTCCAGCCCGCCGGCCATCACCCACGCATCCGCCGCCGTTCTGCTCCAGCAGCCTTTGCGCCTCCGCGGCCGAACTCGGCTGCAGCAGGTCGAAAGCGGGCATTACGTCTCGAATTACTGCCATAGCTCACTCCATTCACAGCTCATCTAGACACATGCCTCAGATATTGCGCCATCAGCGGATGCTGCATCGGCCGTCCCGCTTCAAGCGACGTCAGAATCGTGTCGGCATTCACCGGCGCGCGCTGGAAGATCTCGTCGCCCAGCGCGTCGGCAAGCGCATTCAGAATCGCCGCGCATCCGCCGCCCACCGGCGGCTCGCCGCACGCCGCGCGCGCCCACCGGCGTCTCCGGATCGGGAATGTTCAGCGCCTTCCACTGCATGTCCACCGGCACATCCAGAATCGTCGGCGGCTTGTTCTGGTAGAACCGCTTGGCGACCGTGATGCCGTACTGCGGATCGATCACCCACTTCTGCCCGATGGCGTGACGCAATGCCCAGCGTCGACCGGCCCAGCACCTGCCCGCCCAGCGCGTGCCGGATGCAGCACCGTGCCCACATCGGCATAGGCCAGATAATCCGTGATGTAGTACTTGCCGGTCTCCACGTCGGCTTCCACTTCGGCAAAGCTCGCCACGTACGAATACGAGTCGCCGTCGTGCGGATACTTGTCCTTCGCCGAAACCACCAGCCCCTGCCCGGCCAGCGCCGCAACCGCTGCTTTGGTCTGCTTTGTGCACGTCGGGATTCGCCTCGTGCCCGTCGTAGATGCCGCCCAGTTCAATCGCCTTCTGCGCCGCCTCGCGCAAAGCTCATCCCCGCGCCGCCGCCCTTGCGGAGACGCGCACGTTGGCCACCTCGTAATCCTCCGGGCTGCCCGCCGAGCGTCTTTCGCCGCCACTTCCTTCAGCCTCTGCTTGCACTCCGTGGCCACCGCGTATCGCCGCGCGCGTCATGGCGTGCGTCGTCTGGCTGCCGCCGGAGGCGCAGGTATAAGGCATGATGCTTCGACGTATCGCCCCACACAACGTCGCAGGCTTCCCACGGCACGCCCAGCACCTCGGCGCCGGCGCGATGCACATCGATCACCGACTTCGGTTCCCAGGTTGCCGATGCCCGAGTGGAATCGCACGCGCCCCTCCGGCGTGATGACGATCAGCCCGTCGAATCCGATCGTGCCGCCGCACGTAGCAGCTCAAGCGAAACGCCCACGCCGCGCACCTTGGTGCCGATCCGCTTCGGCTGCGCCACGCGCTCCTTCCACTTGAACTGCTCCGCGCCCTGGTCCAGCGCCTGCCTCATGAAAGCAGCTTGTGCGTGTGATTGCGCTTGCCTTCGTGATTCGGCGGCGCCGTATTCCGCCTTGCCTTCGGGGCAATTCACGTCGCCGCAACGCCACCTGGTCCACGCCCAGCTTGCGCGCGGCCTTCGACAGAATCGGCTCCATGATCGCGATGCCCTGCATGCCGCCCGGCGCGCTCTGCGCGCTGCGCGGCGGCGTATTCGTCATCACCGACACGCCCCGCCAGCGCATCGCCGGCGGCTGATACAGCAGCGAAACAATGCGCGCCGCACGAGCCGCCGTCGCCCGACGCGTCATACGAGCCCGCGTTCGTACACCATGAACATATCGACCGCCGTGATGCGGCCGTCCTTGGCGAATCCGACTTTCATCCGCGCCCAATCACGCTGGGCCGCGCGCGCCCGATGAAATGCTCCTCTTCGCGGCTGATGCGCATCATCACCGGCGCATTCAGCTTCTTCGACAGCAGCGCGGGAATGATCATCGTCAGCGCGCCGGTGATCTTGCTGCCGAATCCGCCGCCCGTATATTCGCTGATGAAGACAATCTTGTCGGTCGTCCATGTTCATCCAGCGCGCAATCGCCGGCACGGTCTGAAACGTGCTCTGCGTGCCCGTGTGCAAGATAGAGCTTGCCGTTCTGCCAGTAAGCCATCGCGGTGCGCGGCTCCAGGCACTGGTGGCTCACGTCCGGCGTCACGAAACGTCTCGTCCAGCACCAGCGCGGCATTCTTGAAGCCCGCATCCACATCGCCATACGTCCACGTGTCCGGCGCATGGCCCATCGGCAGCTTGCCTTGGTCATAGTCGGCAAAGTCCTCGTCCGTCCACTTCAGTTCGCGTCAACGTTCGGCGCCGGCGGCGCCGGCGGCGTCCGGCCGCACCCAGACATTGCCGTCCTCGCGCGGATTCGGGCCGCCCGGCCGCAAGCTCTCCAGCGGATCGATCACAAACGGCAGCGGCTCCATGTCGATCTTGATCTTCTCGATCGCTTCGGCGCAGGTCAGCTCATCCACCGCCGCCACCGCCAGAATCGGCTCGCCCTGGTACATCGGCTCGTTGGCCAGCGCCCGCTCGCCCCACTTGTCTGGCCTTGATCGTTCGTCCCGTTGTCGTTCAGATAGTCGGCCTGCGCCGGAATATCGTCCGCGCGTCAGAATCGCCTTCACGCCCGGCATCGCCAGCGCTTCGCTCGCATCGATGCTCTTGATGCGCGCGTGCGGCATCGGGCTCAGCACCAGCCGGCAAAACAGCATCCCCTCCGCGCGAAAATCCTCGGCATACTTCGACTGTGCCCGTCACCTTCGCCACCATGTCGGGCGTTGCGTAGTCCTTGCCGATCAGCTTGTAGCCGGTGCCAAACGGGCGCGGCTTCTCGCTTCTCGGCTTTCGTCGCATTCCACTGCGGGCATGTCCGCCATGGCTCAGGCCCTCCTCGTCGGCAGTCAGTCGCGCGCGCCGTTGCCTCGCATGTACTCGCGCGCCGTGCATCATCGCGTCCAGAATCTTGGTGTAGTCCTGGCACCGGCACAGGTTGCCGCTGATGCCGTGCGCCAGTTCTGCCCGCGTCGGGTTGGGATTCGTCTTCAGGAATCCGACCGCCGACATGATGAACCCCGACATGCAGAACGCGCACTGGAAGCCCTGCTCGTCCACCACCGCCTGCTGCACCGGATGCAGCTTGCCGTCGGCCGCGGCCAGCCCTTCGATCGTCGTCACCTTGCGTGCCGCGCACCGTGTGCGTCAGCACGGAGCAGCTATAGTGCGGCACGTCGTCGAGCAGCACCGTGCAGGCTCCGCATTCGGCGCGGTCGCAGCCCAGCTTGGTGCCCGTCAGCCCCAGCTTGTAGCGCAGCGTCCACGCCAGCGTCTCCTGCCTCATCACTTCCACGCGGCGCGGCTTGCCGTTCACGTTCAACGTGATCAGCCGTTCGCCCGCGGCGCTTCGGCCGCGCCCCGGCGACAGGATCTTGTAGCTCGCCGCGCCCACAACGGCGCCGCCGGCAATCACGCCCAGGATGAATTTGCGCCTGGTGATTGATCTTTGCTTGCTTTCGCTCGCGGATTCTTCCATCTCCGGCATGGCTGTCTCTCCGGTTTTCAGGTTAGATGGCACTCTCAGGAAGGAATCGTTCTTGCGTCTGCGCTTCGAGGAGAGTCACGCGACGCTTGGCGCTATATTAGCTCCGGCGACGCACTTGTGTGAAGGTCCGACCAATAAACTTGATGCCGGTCAAAGCCGCTGATGTGCCATCTTCAACAAGAAACAGCATTTCAGAGCCAAAATGGCGCCACAGACCTCAGCGGTCAGGAAGCCCGATGGGCCGCAACGCCATTTTTGCGCGCGGCCTCTTCGCTGCTGGTCGTCAGCAGCGTCATGCGGATGGTCACGCCGCCACCGTCTCTCGGCAGGGCCTGCATCTCTCCCTTGTGCAGTCGAACTGCGCGATCGGCAATGGCCAATCCGACGCCGAATCCCCCTGTATCGGGACTGCGCGCATGATCTACGCGATGGAAGGGCCGAAAGACAGCCTCCAGCTGATCCGCCGGAATCCCCGGCCCGTGATCGCTTACATCGATTCTGACCTGCGAGGTTTCCTGACCTGACCGCGAAGCCGCCAGGCCCCCGTTTGCGTACAAATCGATCTCGACCTCAGAGCCGCCCGGCGTATAGCGGATCGCGTTGCGTACGACATTCTCAACTGCACTATAAAGCAGCCCCCGATTGCCCAGGACGGTGTATTCACCGTCAGAGTGAAAGACGATGGAGCAGTCTCGCTGGCGAGCTTCAAACTCCGCGTCGGGAATCATGCTCTCGATCAACCGATTCAGGCTGACCGGCCTGAAGTCTTCGACCTTGTCCAGCGCCTCCATCGACGAAAGGGTGAGCAACTGCCCGATCAGTTGGTTCAGCCGCCCCGTCTCGCGCTCGATGCGATCAAGATTCGCTGTCATCGCCGTCCCGGCATCCTCGCGCGTCAATTCAAGCGCCACGCTCAGGCGCGCCAGCGGCGAGCGCAACTCGTGCGAAACATCCCGCAACAGCAACTTCTGCGCGCCCACGAGCGACTCAAGCCTCTCCGCCATGTGATTGAAGTCGTGCATGAGCGCGGAAACCTCATCGCCCGAGGGGACGCCGGAGTGCTGCTGCGGCCATTCAACGCGCGCCCTTAAATTTCCGTGCGCCAGCTCGCGCGCCGCTTTGCGCAGCCGCGCGATTGGACGCGTGAAAAACATCACCAGCACGAATGTTGTCAGGCCTCCGATCACGATGCCTACCGGCAGCGTTGGCGAAGCAAAATGCACCAGATCGTCGAGCAAACTGTGTTCGTGCTCAATGTGAGGCCGCTCGAGCAGGAAGATATATTGCTTCCCGCTTGCCGATGTTGCCGGAACCCGCCAGATAAATTCCGCCCCGGACTGGGTGCTCGTGATGCGTGCGGGAAACTGCGAGCTTGGCGCCGGCAGGGGTAATCCGCGAGGATTGCACAAGTCGTTTCCCGCGGCGTCCTTCAAGCCGATCTGCTGTTCGATCTCTGTGCCGAGCGCGCTCACTGCCGCGCAGCCGCCCGATTCATACGCTGCCGCGGCGCGCCGCGCATCGTTCCCCAGGCTGCTGTGCAATCCGTCGAACAGCACATCGGGACTCTCGAAGTGATGGTGGACGATCAACGCCGTCGAGATGACAAAGATCAGACTCTGCGCGATCCAGAAGATTACGAAAATTTTGAGAAATAGACTGCGCATACCTATCAGCTCTCCGCGGACTGCCTGGCGCCGCTGACAGCGAGCTGATAACCCGCGCCGCGAATGGTCTTCACCTGCTCGTCACCTGTGTCATTCGTGCCCAATTTGCGCCGTAGCCGGCTCACGTGCATGTCGAGGCTGCGATCGAACGGATCGAACTTCCGTCCCAGCACACTTTCTGAAAGCTGCTCGCGCGAAACGACCTGGCCCGGAGACCGCATCAACGCCTCGAGGAGAGCAAATTCCACGCTGGTTAGCTCAATCCTCTTTCCGTCTTGGGTCACGGTGCGCGCAGCCGAATCCAACTCCAATTCATCGACGCGCAACAGAACCGGCTCGGCTTTGGGTCCGCCGCCCGATCGTCTGCGCAGGATGGCCCGCATGCGCGCCAGCAGTTCGCGAGGGTTGAAGGGCTTCGGCAAATAATCGTCGGCTCCGATTTCAAGCCCTACGATGCGGTCCACATCTTCGCCACGCGCAGTGAGCAGCAGCACGCAGCCATTTGATGTGGCGCGCACCTGTTTCAAGACTTCGAATCCGTCCATCCCCGGCAGCATCACGTCGAGGAGGATCAATGCCCACTCCCTGCTGCGTGCGGTTTTCAAACCATCGTCTCCGCGATGCACGCTATGCACGCGAAACCCGTAGCGTCCGAGGTAGTCCTTAAGCATCGCACACAGCTCGATGTCGTCGTCGATCAGTAGTACATCATCCATTGCATTGTTCCACTCTCTTGAGACTACGCCCGTTTGCGTCCGAATCGATTGCCAGAAAAGTAACAAATGGTAAAGAGCGCCGTGACGTTTTGTTACACATCTTTACCGATTAAGACCGCACGCCACCGCCAGCCGATTTCTCCTGAGGATGGCCGAGATTTCGAGCCATCACCTTATGAAAACTTCCCATTCAATTCTCCAGTCTGTTCTTGCATTCCTTCTCGCCGCCGGATTCCTGTGCACTTCCTTCTGCGCGGCTCAGGCTCCTTTGGGCAGCGTCTCCGGCACCGTTACCGATCCGTCGGGCGCGCTGGTTCCGTCGGCAACGGTCGTGCTTTCCGGCGGCGGCGGCTTCTCGAAGTCCGGGCAGAGCAATGCCGGCGGCGCATTCAGCTTTGAGCAGCTTTCCGCCGGCCAGTATTCGCTCGCCGTTTCTGCTCCGGGCTTTGCCGCTTTCTCGCTTCCCGGCATTCAGGTCACAAATGGAAAATCCACGCTCTCCAACGTCACCTTGCAAATCGCGGTCGAGGAACAACAGGTCCAGGTGCATTCTGACGGCATGAGCGTCGATACCAGCCCTGACAACAACGCAAGCGCCATCGTCATCAAGGGCAAGGACCTCGATGCGCTCTCCGACGATCCCGATGAATTGCAGAACGAGCTCACCGCGCTCGCCGGCCCCGCCGCCGGTCCGAATGGCGGCGAGATCTACATTGACGGATTTTCGGGCGGCCAGCTTGCCGCCAAAATCCTCCATCCGCGAAATTCGCATCAACCAGAATCCGTTCTCGGCGCAATACGACAAGCTCGGCTACGGCCGCATTGAAATCCTCACCAAGCCCGGCACAGACAAGTTTCACGGCTAGATCATGATGAACGGCAACGACTCGGCGTTCAATTCGCTCAACCCATTTGTATCGAGCGAGCCGCCTTACTACAGCACTTTCCTTACCGGCAACGCAGGCGGCGCGCTCAGCAAGACCGCCTCGTGGTTCGGCAGCGTCTTCCGCCGCGACAATGCCTCGAACTCCATCATCAATGCCGAACTTCTCGACTCCAGCGGCAATATCTACAACTACACCGCTGCCGTCGCCAATCCGCAGTCTCGCCTCGACGTCAGCCCGCGCTTCGACTTCCAGCTTGGCGCCAACAACACGCTAACCGTCCGGTACATGTTCGATCGGCAGACCGACACCAACGGCGGCGTCTCGCAATTCGCTCTGCAAAGTCAGGGCTACAACGTAGCCAACCAGGAAAACACGCTGCAGCTTTGCGATACGCAGGTGCTAAGCCCCAACGTCATCAACGAGACACGCTTCCAGTATGTTCGCGATCGCGACAGCCAGGTCGCGCAGAATCCCGATACAACCGTCACTGTGCAGGGCGCATTCACAGGCGGCGGAAACAGCATGGGGGCCGTCCGCGACAATCAGGATCACTTCGAGCTGGAGAACTACACCATGGCAAGCAAGGGTTCGCACTCGCTTCAATTTCGGCGGCGCGCCTGCGCTTTACGCGCGATGCCAGCTATTCGTACTTCGGGCTTCAACGGCCAGTACATCTACTCCTCGCTTGCCGCCTACCAGGCGCACACACCTTCGCAGTACTCCGTGACGGCGGGCAACAACTCCGCGCTCGTCGACTACTTCGATGCTCGGGCTTTACATTCAGGACGATCAAAAGGTGCGCCCTAACCTCACGCTGAGCTACGGCCTGCGCTACGAAGCGCAAAACTGGATCGGCGACCACGCCGACTGGGCGCCGCGATTCTCCTTCGCCTGGGCCCCGCCGCCCACGGAAGCAGCCGGCGAAGACCGTCATTCGCGCAGGCTACGGCTGGTTCTACGATCGCTTCAGGCGACCAACGTTCTGCAGACGGTCCGCCAGAACGGCATGAATCAGCACGCAGTATGTCGTTCAGAATCCGAACTTCTGCGAAAACTCAACTACTGCGCCTCGGCTCCGTCCGCGTCGTCTCTCGCGTCTTACAGCACGGCCGCGCCGACGCATCTATCGGATCGCGCCCGATTTCAAAGCTGCCGTCAACATGCAGGCGGCCATCGGCGTCGAACACCAGTTCGGCAAGATCGCCAACTTCGCCGCCACTTATATCAACTCGCGCGGCGTCCATCAGTACCTGAGCGACAACATCAACGCCTTCGAGCCACAGACTTACGACGCAGCAACCGGCACCGGCACGCGTCCCAACGGCATCAACGAGAACATCTACCAGTTCCAATCCGGCGGCGTCTACAACCAGAATCAGCTGATGCTGAACTACACGCGTGCAGGCAAAACGTGTTTCGTTGTTCGGCTTCTACATGATGAACTTTGCCAACGCCGATACCTCCGGCGCGAGCTACTTTCCATCGAACCAATTCAACCCCGGCGCCGACTACGGCCGCGCCAACTTTCGACGTGCGCAGCCGCTTCCTGCTCGGCGGCAACCTGCAGGCTCCCTTCGGCGTCTCCTTCAGTCCCATGCTCGTGACAGACTCCGGCTCGCCCTTCAACATCACCATCGGACAGGATCTGAACGGCGACAACCAATTCAACGATCGGCCGGCATTTGCAACCGCCGGCAGCACGGACACTCTCTCAACCAAGTATGGCGACTTCGATCTCGATCCTCGTCCGGAGAAGCGCGCATTCCATACAACTACGGAAACGGCCCAGCACAGTTCAGCATGAACCTGCGCGTCAGCAAAGTCGTTCGGCATTGGTCCGCGCGTCGAAGGCAGCTCGAATGCGGCCGGGCAAGGAGGGCCGGGCGGACCTGGAGGCGGTGGCCCTCCTCGCGGCGGTGGACCTGGCGGTGGTGGCCCTGGCGGTGGTCTCGGCCCCAGTGGCTTAAGCCAGAATGGCGGCCCGCCAAGGCTCGATCAGTCCGTTCCCCGGCGCTACTCGCTCAATTTCTCCGCCATGGCGCGCAACGTCTTCAACAATGTGAATCTCTCGCAACCGGTTGGAGTGCTCGAGTCGCCGCTCTTCGGCAAGTCAAACGCACTGGCAGGCGGATTTTTCTCCTCATCGGCAGCCAACCGCAGCATCGATCTCCAGGTGAGCTTCAACTTCTGAAGCTCCATCTGATTTGCGACGCGCAGTTCTCCACTGGTCATTCGATCCATGCGGCGAATTCTGCCGCATGGATCGAGGCTTCTTCGCTCCCTTGATTTGTCCTGTGGGTGTTTCTTTTTCTATTCGCTATTCCCTGCTTCAGCGACCAACCAGCACAAACGCGCCCCAGTAAAACGGCAGGTCCTTCCCGTATCGCTTCTTCACGGTCTCGCGCTCTTCCAGTTGCGCCTGTCGCAGCGCCTCCGGCTTCTCCATTCCGCCAAGCCATTTCTGATAGAAGAGCGCCATCAACTCCTGCGTCTCCTTGTCAGGCACTGACCACATGCTCATCATCAGCGCATCGGCGCCCGCCTCCTGCAATCCGCGCCGCAGCCCGAAGATGCCATCGATGTTGAGATCCTTCCCCAATCCCGTCTCGCACGCGCTCAGTACAACCAGTTCCGTTCCTTGCAGGTTCAACTGGCTCGCCTCGTAGGCCGTCAGCACGCCATCATCCACTCCAGCCTCGCCTACAGTGCCCTGCCGCACGCGATCCGCGCCCGCGAAAAACAGACCCGCCCGCAGCATCGGATCCTCATTCACATTTGCCGTCTTGCCTTGCGCTTCCGCGCTTGCTTTTAGTTCCTCGTCTGACAAGAAGAACCCGTGCGTGGCGATATGCACCACGCGCGGCGCATGTGCCTGCGTCACAGCGTCTTTCAGCGCCAGCTCGCCTGTATACTCAGTCGCCTGCCAACTGGCTGTCTTCAGCAATTTGTCCACGGTGTCCACTTCCACCTGTGTCCCAGGCAGCGGATTCAAATCTCCACCTTTCAAATCTCCGCCCCGCGAAGCAGTTTGCGCCGCACCTGCGTTTGAGACCTGTACAACCGGTGCTGCCGCCTGCTGCGCCCCTGTTCCCGTCACCCCTCCCCGCAGTTCCGCGAGCGCCGTCTTCTGCTGCGCCGCACTTAAATCAAACTTCGGATTGCCCACCAAAAGCGCGTTCTTCGATTGTGCCGGCTGCAATGGCAACAGCAGGTCCTTCGTGCTGTTCACGATGCGCAGCTGAATCTTCTCCATCAGCAGCTTTCCATCGCTGTCCGCCATCAGGCCCATCGGAATCGTCGTCAACACGCCATCCGGCGAAACATACACTCGCTTTGCTCCGCCCAGCACCGGCTCCAGCGGCTTCCAGAACGAGGCGTAGGCCGCGCCGGTATTGGCCACTGTGCCCAGTTGTCCCGCAGCTGCCGGCGCCGCTTCCTGCTCGAACCCGCGCGTCTGGCCCACATCGTCGCGATAAGCCAGCATCGGGCCTGCCTCCAGGTCTTTGGCCTCGCCAAGGATTACCAGCCCTGGCTCCTTCGAGTCCGGCGTCACCACCAGCGCGATGTAACCCACATTCGCCACCGGCTCAATGCCGGTGTGGAACTGGAACCGCACAATTTCCACCGCCGCTTCGCCTGGCTTCAAGGCTTTCTGCACGTCCTGCCACGTCGCCGCGTTCTGCGATTTTTGCCGGCTCAAAACTGCAGAGCGTTTCGAGAGCTCTGCTTCCAGGGTGTTCGCTTCGCCGGCAAGGTCATTCATCTGCTTTTGATAATTTGCAGGATCTCCCACCGTCGACTCAGCCAGCGCCGCCACCTGCGCCTTGTCGCTCGTCAGCTTGTCAAGCATCTGCACAGCTTGTGGATCTCCGCTTGCCATCACCGCCGCCCGCATCGCCGCGGCGCTTTGTGCAATCATTCCTTTTTCTTGAAGCAGCACGTCATACATCCGTCCGGTCAGCTCCGGCATTTGTTTGTAGAACAGAGAGACAAAGCTGAAAAACATGGGGAATGCGCTTCTGTACTCGGCAAAGTACATCAGTCTGTTCCGCTCGCTCATGGTTGCGGCATTCGAGCGCAACTCATCCATGTAGTCCCCGAGATACATCTGGAAATAGGGCGCAGCCTGCTGCGGCTTTGCCCACGCGTAATACAGGCTGGCCAGATCGGCCTCCGCAGCTTCAACGCCGGCACTGTGCGGCACCGTCGCGACAGCCTGTTCGATCTTCAGTTGTCTCAGGAGTAGCGGCTCTGCATCGGCAAACTTCTGCTCGTCCTTGTAAACCCTTGCCAGTCCCTCCAGGCTGTCGGATACGCTCACGCTGTTCGGCCCATCGATTTTTTCGTGGATGGCGAGAGCCTGCTTGTGCAGTTTTTCCGAAAGATCATGGTTTCGGCCATCTTCCGCGACCGCGGCCATGAAATCCAGGCATGCAGCATAACCACTGCTCGAGTCGCCATCCAGCTTCTGATAAATCGCCGCCGCCACCGCCGCGGTTTTAACTGCGTCGTCGTATTTCTGCTCCCGCCGCAGCACCTGCGCGTGGCTGAGCAGGACCTGTGCCATACGGTCGTTGCTCTGCCCGAGCACCTTCAAATACACAGGAATTGCATCGTGATACAGCTTGTCTGCCGCCGCATAGTCTCCATAGCTGGCGTGAAGCTCCGCCAATGCTGCAATAGCACTTGCCGTTTCCAGGCTTTGCGGTCCCAGGCTCTTCAAATCGATCGTCACAGCCTGCTGCAACGCCCTGTCAGCGTCGCTGTATCGCGTCTCGAACTCGTACAGTCCGCCCAGGTCCACAAGAATCGATGCCACCTCGGGATGGTTCGGCCCCAGAACCTTCGCCCGGCTCGCCAATGCCTGCAACAGCAGGTTCTCAGCCTGCGGATACTTCCCCTCGTCCCGTAAAAGCGCTCCCGCGTTCTGTTCGATTCCCGCGATGGCAGCCTGATTGGGCGTGCTCGCCTGCTGCTCGACCGCCATGCCCTTGCCATACGCCTGCTCGGCCTGGGCAAACTTGCCTTCCGTCGTCAGCGTCGCTCCCAGGTTGTTCAGGTCCATGCCGATATCAGGGTGTTCCGAGGCAGGGGCCTTCAGATCAAGCGCAAGCGCCTGGTTACAGGCTTGCTCAGCGTCCGCGAACCGGTGCATCTTTCCATAAAGAGTGCCCAAAGCGCTTAGCGACGTTGCCGCACTGGTGAATTTACCAAGCCTTTCGTTGGTCGCGATGGCCCTCTTGTAGAAAGGCTCCGCATCCGCGTACTTGTCCTCGTGCACATAAATGATTGCGAGGTTATTCTCATCCGTCGCGACGGCTTCGCTGTTTTCGCCGAAAAGTTGCTGATTGGCAGCCAGAGCCTGCCGCACCACTTGCTCTGCGGCCGGATAATTCGCTTCCCTGATGTAAACATTGCTCAGATTGCTCAGCGCATTGACGGTGTGCTTGCCGGTTGGGCCTTCCAGCTTGGTGTAAATCGCAATCGCCCTCTTCAGGTTCGCCTCCGCGTCGCCGAACTTTTCCAATTCGAGATTAATATTTGCCAGCACTGCCTCGGTCGTGGCCAGGTGCACGTCGTTCGCTCCCCACGTGGCCTGGGCCACGCTCTCCGCCTGCTGTGCCAGCGGCAGAGCCGCCTGGGCCTTGTCCTCGTTCATCAACTCCACGACCTGCATGGACAGTTGATCCCAACGCGCCTCCTGCGCTTGCGCTGCCGGCACCAGCGCCACAGCCAGCGCGCACAAAACGCCCCAAGGGACCGCAACAATCCGCTGCGTACCCACAACGTCCACTACTCCCAAGAATGATTTAGACACGGCGACCGACCCCTCCCGCACTCTCGTCGCTAATAGCTAAAAGCTAAGAGTTGCTTCTCCCGTGTGCCTTGTACCTTCTTCAACCCCAAATATCGCTGTCAAGCCTGCACCGGCTGTTCTATTGACGGGCCAGTCGGGATTCTGGCCGCGCCGGCCTGCGCCATCACATCGCTGGCTCGCTGCTGGTTTGTTGCCCGGCTCCCTCGCTCCCTGTTTTTCCGTCAAGACGTCAATAAATCCTTGCGCCAAAGCCTCGCCGTGATCACTCCGAATAGAAACCCGCCCACGTGCGCCAGGTAGGCCACGCCGCCCGTCTTTACGTTTGCCACCGATCCAAGGTTAAACAGCTGCATCAGGAACCAGAACCCGATCAGCAGAACGGCAGGAATGTAGGTGACCCGGACAATGATCACGATCCATAGGATCGAACGGATCCGGTCGCGCGGATACATCACGATGAACGCGCCCATCACCGCTGCGATAGCGCCGCTCGCCCCCAGACACGGAATGTCCGAGCGCCCACTGCCCACGACCTGCGCCAGCATCGCGACAATGCCCCCTAGCAGATAGAAGGCAAGGTAGTGGAATCGCCCCATCGCGTCTTCGATCTCCGGCCCGAACGCCCAGAGGAAAACCATGTTCCCGATGATGTGAAGCCAACCGCCGTGCATGAACATCGCGGAGATAAGCGTGATCCAGTCATGACCCGCAAGAATGTGCGCGGGAATCACCGCCCAGCGCGCAACAAATGCGTCGCCCTCCAACAGCTCGCGCAGAAACACATACGCATTCGCCACGATGATCAGCGCCGTCATCACGGCAAATCTGCGCGTCTTGCGCGAAATATCACCCAGCGGTATTACGGTAGCCACGTTCGCCTCTTTCCGTTCTCTTGAGTTTCCCTAGTGTCTGTTTTGTATCAGAGCACCGGCAAATATGCTCTCCGAACACTTCCCCCGGCTCGCTTACTTTCGTGCGCCTTGGGTAGCACCAACGTTTCCTGCGCTCTTCATTCCGTTCCGTATTACCATCCCCGTATGCGCTGCGCCGCCATCATTTGTGCACTGTTTTTTTCCCTTGCTCCCGGCATCCTTCTCGCTCAGAATCAACCCGCCAAGAATCAGCTCACACCGGATCAGGCTAAGGCTTTCTCAACCGACTCCTTTCGCGACGAGTCGATCGTCATTGAGCGCTCCGAGACCACCTACCGCATGCACTCCGACGGAACCGGCGAGCGCGATCTCCACGCCCTGCTGCGCATACAGTCTGACGGCGCCGCACAGCAGTTCGGTGTCCTTTCATTCTCCTACGCCTCGGCCTCAGAAATTCCGGCAATCAAACTCGTTCGCGTGCACAAAGCCGACGGCACCAGTGTCGACACACCCGTGGCCGACGCCATCGATATGCCGGCTGGAGTTTCACGGGAAGCGCCTCTCTATAGCGACCTGAAGGAAAAACACCTCCCCGTTCGCTCGCTCTCGAAAGGCGACACGCTCGAATACGAGGTCGACACCACCATCAACAAGCCGGAGGCGCCGGGCCAGTTCTGGGGTGCAACCCACTTCACACCTCCCGGAACCGGCATCGTTCTCGCCGAGATTCTCACACTTGAGTTTCCCTCGGATAAATACGTCCAGGTCTGGAGCCCGAATCACACTCCCGCAATCACTGAGCACGACGGCCTGCGAACCTACTCCTGGAGTGTCGCGCAGCTTATCCCCGCGCCAAAGAACAAGGGCGAGGACTCCACGAAACTGGCTCTGCCCAACGACCCCGATGAAGACGCCGATGGCCGCAAAATTCCATCCGTCGCATGGACTACCTTCCATAGCTGGACCGAGGTGGGCGACTGGTATCGCGGCCTCGCCCTCAAGCAAGCCGACGCGAGCGATGCGATCCGCGCACGCGCCGACGAACTGACAAAAGACGCAAAGACACCCGAAGATCAGGTGCGCGCCCTCTACAACTTCGTCTCAACGCACACGCGCTACGTGGGAATCGACTTTGGCATCGGCCGCTATCAGCCGCACACTGCAGCCGAGGTTCTCAGCGACCAATATGGCGACTGCAAAGACAAGGACACGCTGCTCGAAGCGCTGCTGCACGCGAAGGGTTTCTCCACCGCGCCGGCTCTTATCGGCGCGGGTATTGCTCCGGTGCCCGAGGTACCTTCACCCGCAGTCTTCAATCACGTCATCACGACGGTCAACTTGCCCTCTGGCCGCATCTGGCTCGACAGCACGCCCCTCGCCTCGCCTTACGGCTATCTGGTCGCGATCATCCGCGACCAGAAGGCTCTGGTCGTTCCAGCCTCCGCGCCCGCCGCCCTTGAAAGCACGCCGGCCAGCGCTCCCTATCCCTTCACTGAGAGATTTGAAGCCGCCGGCTCTCTCGACGCCGATGGCAAGCTCACTGCGAAGATGACGTCCACTTATCACGACGATGACGAAGTCGTGGTCCGCGCCCTGGCTCGCAGTGTCGCGCCCGCTGAGTGGGACAAGATTTCGCAATACATTTCAGCCAACTCAGGCTTTGGCGGCAGCCACCAGCGATACGCAATTCAAAAACGATACAGACTCCTCGCAGCCCATTGTCCTCTCGTACGAATACACGCGGCATCCCTACGGGGACTGGGACGATCGCCGCATCGTTCCGCTGTTTCCAACTCTCGAATTGCCAGTGCTCGACGCGGATAACACCCCGCCGGCCGACGACATTCAGCTCGGAGCGCCGCGCACGCTCACCTCTCTCTCGCGTATTCGCCTGCCCGAGGGATACCGCACCGATTTGCCCGATCCCATCCACGTCAAAACCGACTTCGCCACATTCGACAAAACCTATCGCTTTGAAGGCAACGAGATCGTCGCCGAGCGCACGATCGTCATTCTCAAAAGCAAGGTTGCGAAAGACGATTGGAAGCGCTATCAGACTTTTACGAACGACATCAGCCTGAGCGGCGAAGCATGGGTCCAGCTTCTTCCTCCGTCGCACGACAAAGTAATGGCCATTGGCAAGACGGCCTCTCCAACAGAAGCCAAAGGAGACAAAAAATCGGCCCAGGGCTCGGAAAAGATTCCAGTCGAGCACCTGCCCATCAACTCGCCTGCAACCGCCGATCTGAACCCGCCGCCAGGGGCGTCACCCTCCGAGCTGATGAGCACCGCCCGCGACAAAATGCAATCGGGAGATTGGGACGGGGCGACGCAGGCACTTGATCAGATTAAGGCGAAGAATCCCAATGAAGAAAACCTTTGGGGTTCTTATGGATTCATCGCACAGATGCAGGATCACGACATGGACGTTGCTGAAGCCGACTACAGCAAGGAGATCCAGTTGCATCCTGACAACAACTGGGCGGTCGCCGCGCTTTCTACCCTTCAATCCAATCAGGGAAATGCGTCCGCGGCCATCCAGACTCTTGAGCACTACCTCGATCGCCACCCTGACAACACGCGGCTTGCCATGTATTTGGCGACGTTGCAGACGAATGCGAGCGATTCGGCGGGAGCGCTCAAGACGCTCGAAAGAGCGGCCAACGAAAACCAGGACGACCGCGCCCTGCGCATTCAGCTAAGCGAAGGTCTTTTCCGCATGAACCGCATGGATGAAGCCGCAGCCGCAGCTAAGAGCGCACTGGATGGCACCGACGACCCAGGGTTGCTGAACGATGCCGCCTACACCCTCAGTGAAACCGGCCTCGATCTCGACATTGCAGAGTCCGCCTCGCGCAAGAGCATCGAGAAACAGGAAGAGAAGTCGGCGACGATCACCACAGCCGAGGTCAACAGCAGCGCCTTCGCGCTTTCCAACTACCTCATCGCATCGTGGGATACATTGGGCTGGATTCTCTTTCAGGAAGGAAAGTACGACGACGCGAAGCCGTGGCTGCTCGCTGCCTGGCGCGCAAGCCTCAACGCCGATGTCGGCGATCATCTGGCGCAGCTTTACGAAGCTCAGCACCATAACGACGATGCCGCAGCCACTTACTCACTAGCCCAGGCCGCTCTGAATAAGAACACGCCCCCAGAGACGCGCAGGCACATCGCCGAAAGCGTCGACCGGCTGCACAATCAACGTCCGAAGCCAGGCCCGGCAACCGAAACACAGGCCCTGCAGAGTCTGCGTACTTACAAGGTCCCGCGTCCAGTCGGCACCAGCGGCTGGGGAACCTTCCGCCTCGAGATCACAACGTCTGGAGTCATCGAATCGCAACAGATGTCTGGCGAAGATCGTTTGGCCGGCATCAAGCCCGCACTCACGGCAATGAAGTTCCCTGACCTGCTGCCGCCCGAATCAAAAGCTCACTTGTTGCGGAGTGCCGTCATCAGCTGCTCCATTGGAATCACATGCGAAGTTGTCCTGGTTCCCGACGGCGGCCTGCAAACCGAACGGCAGTGACATTTGATTACTGACCACTGATCTCTACTTCTTCCGCCGGTATTGTCCCCGTTGCGACGGCAGGATCTGTACGTCGCCATATTTCGAGCGCTCGTCGGGTGGCGCGCTCGCGGGCTGCCTGGAAAATACTTCCGCCGCAACCGAATTTGCTTCGGACCGTTCTCCGCTCGAATGCGCTTCTGCGCTGAACGCCGTCTCGTGCGACGGAATCGATTCCTGCGCTTCCGCCGGCATTTCCGCCCGCATCGCTCTGCCGCTTTGCGCAGCCCCATTGGCGCCATTCGCGGCCAGCCCGTCCACCTGGGTCCCAGTTTCCGAACCGTGCTCCGCAGCCATGGACGCGCCGCCCAGCGGCGTCCTCATTTGATTCAATTCCTTCAAGTCCGAAGGCTTTACCAGTCCGCGCAAATTGCTCAACTGGTCCGGCGCCACACTGAGTGCATCAATCAGGGCCTGCGGCAACTCATTTGCCTCCGGCACTCTCCCGTGATTCAGCGCCTTCAAATCCGCTGCCGACACCTTGCCTCGAAGGGCACTCAAGCGCGAGCTTTTCTTCCCCATCAGGCCCGACGCTATGCTTGAGGCCGCTTCGATCGGCTCCTGCTCGGCGATCGTCTTTGGTTGCGGCGTCATCCAATTCATCTCGAACAGCATAGCCCCACTCCTCTCCGGCTGGGTCGCATTTCCGTCTACATGCACATCCGATGACACCTGCCCAATTTCCGGCTGGCATACTGCGTTTTCTGCGGAGTTCTCTGCTTCCCTCTCATCGCTCTTGGGCTTCGCGGCCTCCATGGGCGTTGCCGGTTCCTGCTCCAATAGCGGTGCACCGGCCTCCAGTTTAGTCAGAGCTTCCGTCAGCCACGGTGGAACTCCGGGCGCAGACCAGTCTGTCGATGGATGTTGCTGCGGCTCCGGTCTCTTTACCAACGTCAACGCCGTCGATCGCTTGAACGGCTTTGCTGGCGACTTTCCCGGCAAGCTGCCCACAATCTCCGCCGAACTCTTCGGCGCGTCGGCCAGTGCGCGCTCCACGGCAGCAGTAAATTGCTTTCTTGTCCCCACGCTCTGGCCATCTGCAGAGCTTCGCCGCGCCTTCAGCGTTTCGCGCAATGCCGATACACTTTGCATCTGCCGCACGCGATTCACCACAAATCCCACTGCGGCCAGATTTAGCCGCTTCAGGCAAACCGCCGTCGCCTTCAACTGCTCGCGCGTCGTCACCCCCGACTCCACAACCACAATCACGCAGTCTGCAAATCGCGCCAGGAATTCGGCGTCCGGAGACTCGGCAATCGGCAACGTGTCGGTGAGAATCAGGCTTTTGCTGTGAATCCCGCTCTCGTCTGGAGCATCACCCATCGCCTGCCCCCCGCCAGGCGCCGACCAGGCGGCGTCAACCAACGTCGATGCCCTGCCCATACTCCTCAGCGCCTCTTTTGTTTTGGCTGCAACTGTTGTTACGCCCGCGCCGATGCCGGTGCCTGTAAAAACGCAACGCCGAACGCTGCCCTCGCTGCAAACCTGCGCTATCTCTTTGGCCAATACCGCCAGCTGGTCCTGCCCGGATTCCTCTGAAACTTCGGAAAAATCCGGAAGTTGCGCCAACGGCGCAATGCCTAGCAAGTGCTGTACGTCCGAAGCGACGTAGACTCTCGGATCCAGATTGCGCGCAACGACCGCAGCAGCCATCCCAAGAGCCGCTGCTGCCAGAACAATCACGCTCGAATTAAGAATCAGGCTTGTGTTATGCGCTTGCGACGTCGCGCCTGGCCAGAAGACGAGCAGATAAATCCCGGCCAGCGCTGCGCCCGCCAGCGCCAATCCCCATGCAAGCGAACGGTGCATCTGAAGACTGCGCCGGAGCTCAACACGGATTAGTCTTCGCTCTTTCAGTTTTTCCGCGTTCGTGGGTACCCACCGCGGCAGTTCGGCCATGATTTCCGCCCGGTAATGAAGCGCCGGTTGCTGGCAGCTGGGCTCCGCCCGGCCAACACTCCCGGCCATGTAAGCATAGAAATTTGCGCGAATCAGCAGAATCCCACGAACGGGGCGTTGCGCTCTTGACGCATTGGTTATCGGGGGCGGCACCAAAGATCCTGATGCGCCCGATTCCTGGGCACAATTGCAAATTGTCTGTAAAGAAGTCCCGACGCAGGATGAAGCTAACGGCTAACAGCTACGAGCTAACGGCTGCATTCTAAGCCGTCATCTCCCTGCCTTTCGCCTCACGACCCAGCGAGGCCAGCACAGCGAGCACGCATGCAACCACCACCACCGTAAGCGACAGAACCGTCCGATAATTTCCCCAGCGCTCCGCCGCCAGTGCCTGCCCCTTGCCGTTCCACGACGTGATCAGCCCGCCCAGTTGGTAAGCCAACCCAGGCGCAGTGGCCCGCACCGGCGCGGGCGAAAGCTCCGTCAGATACGCCGGAACCACTCCCCACGCGCCCTGCACCATAAACTGCATCAACACCGCGCCCATGCCGAGCGCAAATTGCCGAGTGCCCGTAGGCATAGAGCGGAATCACCGGAATCGCCAACAACGCCGCCGTCACGATCGCGCGCTTTCGGCCCCATCTTTCGCTGAGCATGCCAAAGATAACCCCGCCGGCGATCGACCCGACCCCATACAGAACGCCGATCAGCCCGATCGTCTGCGGCGACAGTTTCGATCTGCACCGCAAGAAACGTCGGATAAACATCCTGCGTGCCGTGCGAAAAGCTCATGAACGCGGTCATCAGCAGAACCAGAAACAGAAACGTTGGCAGAAAATGCATCAGATGCTCGCGACCACCAGGCCCGGCATGCGCTTTCTGCCCGCGCCGTCCGCATGCTTCGCGCCGGCCAGCCACACCGGCGACTCCGGCACGCGCGCCTGCACATAAAACGCCAGCAGCGCAGGCGTCGAGCCGAGCATGAACAACCCCCTCCAGCCGATTCCCGGAACCGAAATCCCATGCCAGTGAATGCCCGCGAACAGCAGCCCAAAAGCCGCCGAAGCCAGAATCGATCCGAACGCATACCCCTCCTGCAGAATGCCGCTGAAAACGTCCGCGGCCTTCCTTGGGCAGCGACTCAAAAGCCAGCGCCGCACCCACGCCCCATTCGCCGCCCATCGCAATGCCAAACAGCGCCCGCAGCACCAGCAGCGCATTCAGCGAGGGCGCAAAAGCGCAGGCCAGCTCGATCACCGAGAAGCCCAGAATGTTCGCCATCAGCACCGGCCGCCGTCCATAGCGATCGGCCAGCATGCCAAACAGCAGCGCGCCCACGGGCCTGAAAGCCTGCGTCATAAATACCGCGCCCAGCACCGCCGAGGGCTGCGTGCGGAACTCGCTCGCAATCGCCTTGACGCAGAAAATCAGCAGAAAATAGTCCAGGCTGTCGAGCGTCCAGCCCAGGAATGCGGCCAGAAACCATGGCGCTGCGCGCGCGTAAGCCGCTGAAACTGGCCGATCACAGACATGGCGGGAGCATAGCAGACAACCTGTGCCAGGAGCCGATCCACAGGGCGCTATCACGATTCGATGAAACATATTTGTTGCAACGACTATCTCCTCTGGGGCATCTTAAACATGCTGCAATGGCAAACCTGAAGCCTGAGATCAAACAGAATGCCCCGTTTTCCAGCCTGGAGGAAGAAGCATTCTTGAATCTGATGCGCACTTCGGATTGTCTGCAGCGCGCCTTTCAGCAAAAGACCCGCGACTGGGGCCTCACCTCAACGCAGTACAACGTTTTGCGGATCCTGCGCGGAGCCCAGCCCGACGGCCTGCCTTGCGCCGCCATCGGCACGCGCATGATCACTGCCGAGCCCGACATCACGCGTCTGCTTGCCCGCCTGAAAGGCCTCAAACTGGTCAGCCAGCATCGTGACCAGCACGACCGCCGCGTGGTGTGGACCCAGATCTCCGAAGCCGGTCTGGATCTGCTGCGCGACATGGATCCCTTGATTCGCAAGCTGCCCACAAATCTTCTCGGACACATGAGCAAGAATGAATTGACTGAGATGATCCGGCTGCTCGAACGCGCGCGCCAACCCTGCGCAAGTGCACTCGCTCAGGAAGAACGCGGCAAAGCCTGAAATTGTGGGTGGGCCTTTGTGGTGCGGATGGAAACGCCGGCCTGCATGAGGACCTGTGAAACGTCCCTAAGTGACAACGACTTTTTGCGCCACCGTCTCCTCATCCATATCGGACTGGATGATCTTGTTGTGCAGGCAGTAGAGCGCGAGTTCGAGCCGGTCCTGATACGCCGAGCTTGTCGTAGATCTTGCGCAGATAGTTCTTGATGACCTGCTCGGTGGTGCCCAGCTGGAAGGCGATTTCCTTGTTGCGCTTGCCCTGGGTGATGCAGGTGATGATCGACATCTCCTTGGGCGAAAGGCGGGGCTGGTTGCGCGGGCTGACGAGCGCGGCGGCCTGGGCGCGATAGGCATCGATCACCCAGTTGACCGATTGGTTGTCGATCCAGGTTTCGCCGGCGGCGATGCGGCGCACGCAGCGCACCAGCAGATCGGGCGAAATGGAGCGGGAAACGATGCCGCGCACGCCGCGCCGGTAGAGCTCCACGGTGTGGTTTTCGTCGGCCGCCACGGCCTGCACGATCAGCTTTACGTCGGGAGCCAGACGCAACAGCTCGGGGATCACGTTGGCCGTGCCGGCCAGCATGCTGCCCTCAAGCAGCACAATGTCGGTGGGATAGCGCTCGATGGCCGCGCGCAGATTCTCCAGCGAGTCAGCCTGCGCGACCACGCGGATGTCGTCTTCAAGAGCGAAGACCTTGCGAATGCCTACGCGATAAATCGCCTGAGAATCCGCAAGAATTACGCGAATTGTCCCGGGCTTTACCGGAGCTATCAACGCTTTCACCTTCAGGGTTGTCGTCCAGGATTTCCATAGTCGGCTGCCGTCAAGCCAACCGAGCTCTCAATGCTCCGCAAATCGATATTCGTCAATTGTGGCAGCGGCGAGATGCTCATTGTGGCTTGAGGAGCAGCGTACCACACGTCCCTTGCAGTGGACTAGCACATCCTGGGGGGAGCCCAGATGTCGCACGTGGCATCCGCATTGAAAAACGGATATCCAGGCCGACCTGCAGTGCCCTTCCAAGCGCAAACAGAACCCCGCTCGCTGAGACGTTCCGCGTCTGGCCTTCGATCTCGTTTTCACCTGTCGAAAGAACCACGGGCAAGGCGAGAGGAAATCGCACCGAGCAGCGAACCTCAGGGCGTCCGCTGCTTGTTACAGGTCCGCTCGGTGTATGGGCCGATTCTGGATTCGACGTTTTCATAGAGAACCTTGCAGTGAGGGAACCACCTGCAAATGTAAAGGGTTTTGGCTGTTTGGCCCAGGGCACCAAAGTTTTCAGAGTGGTAATCTGCGCACGAAGCTTCTTAGTCACGAGGCGGTCTGTGGATTTCTCCATTCGGTCGAAGCAATGCACCGGACTCGGTGCGTCCCGCTGGTTACCCACGCACCTTTAGCAGTGCATTCGCAACGACCAGTTGCTCGTGGCATGACCACCATGCCCAATCGGCCCGATGGAGCATTTGTCTTCATCACGCGCCGTCGGAAAAAGTAGACAGGCATCCCTGGAATGAGAATGTGCATCCTGCAGCCCTCAAATTAGAGAGACTCATCACGAATATAGAGCGAAAATGCGATAGGTAACCACTCGAAAAGTTACCTTATGAAGTGAGTTTTTGTTACTATCGAAAGAAAATTTTTGTAATAACACTTTTATGGTAGCGACTATCCCCCCTTTGGGGTACTCTACATCTGCAGCAGTAATGAGTAGGCGCGCTACTAGGGCGCCGGGAAGAGTTAGACATATGAGTTCGCGTTCGGTACGTATATTCAAGGTCGCTATTGTCGTATTGATGGTTGCCGCAGTTGGTGTGGCCAGCGCTGCGGTCCCTGCAAATCGGGTTCCGCTGCCTCCGCCGCCGAGCGTGTTCGCGGCTGTTCCGGCAAATCCCATTCCGTTACCGCCTCCGCCGCCGAGTGTGTTCGCAGCAGTTCCGGCAAATCGGGTTCCGCTGCCTCCGCCGCCGAGCATGGCTTCAGCAGTTCCGGCGAATCGGGTTCCGCTACCCCCACCGCCGAGCATGGTCCCGGCAAACCGGGTTCCGCTGCCTCCGCCGCCCAGCATGGCCTAGATACTGGAGTTTATCAAGCGTGGCCCACCCAAGCGATTGGGTGGGCCTTTTCGCTTTATAAGGACTATATTGGAGTGGACTAACAACGAACCTGGCTGGAGCCGCGCCGTCAGAGTGCCGATAGGGCAAGTGGATCTTCAGTGAAGGGTCAGGCTGCGCATGGAATGGAATTTCGATAACCTGCTGCCCATCGCAATTCCTGTGATTGATGCGATCCTCATCGGATTGCTTCTCTATCGTCGCGTCTGGCGCACCTTGCCGATGTTTTTCGTCTACTGCCTCTGGGACTTTACCAGCAATATCGCTGGAACTCTTATCGAACGCCAGAATCCTTCGATCGCCTTCCACGTCTACTTTGCCCTGACGGTTCTGGACTCCGTGCTGATGTTCTGTGTC
The DNA here is from genome assembly GCA_963782085.1 of uncultured Acidobacteriaceae bacterium. Classification (GTDB taxonomy): domain Bacteria; phylum Acidobacteriota; class Terriglobia; order Terriglobales; family Acidobacteriaceae; genus Telmatobacter. The sequence goes on along the minus strand of CAWAIL010000022.1, from coordinate 155,064 downwards.
ATCGTTGAGTTGGCGTGGTCGGTGCTCCGGCCGCTTCGCGCCTCACTCTCGCGCGGAGCGCTTGTTATCGTTGCCTTCCTCATTTTGCTTGCCGGCGCCGCCATCTGGCCCTTCGCCGCGCTTCAGGATCTCGCACACGCCACAACCCGCGAAGGCCAGCTATTCGCTCAGCTGCAACAGACAATTTCCATCCTTCGTATCTTGTTCTTTCTCTTGCTTGCTGGCGGCAGCCAGTTGCTCTCCATTGGCTGGCGCGATCGCGAACTCCAGGTCGCGACCGGCTTTGGCTTCTACTCACTCGTCAGCATTACTGCAGCTGTACTGAACCTGCACCAAACATCGGCGGCACAATTTCATCGCCTTGATCTGGTAGTTCCCGTCGCCTATTGCTTTAGTGCAGCGTACTGGATTGTCAGCTTCGCGCAGCAGGAAGCCGAACGCCGCCAGTTCACTCCGCAGATGCAGCGCGTTCTTCTCGCCGTCGCCGGCGCCGCCCGCGCCACGCGGGTTGGGATCGAAGATTCCCAGGGCGGCAACTCCGGCAAGTCGGCTCGGCGATAGCTGTTTGGCTCTAGCCCCTATTCCCAGATCCCTACGCTCTGGTCGCTGCTCTCAGTAAAATCCTCTTGTGCTCCTGAAACCATTGCCGCCGCTGTTTCGCCCCGGTCCTCATGGCGCACCAGGCATTCGATGAACCGTCGCGAGTTGTTAAAGCTCTCCTCCTTTGCTGTCGCCGCAGCCTCAGCCCCGGCTATCGCGGAATCTGCTGTCACGCCTACGCAGAAGGTCCAACGATGGGATGCCATCGAACTCACGCACACCGGGCCCTCCACCGGCAATCCCTTCATTGAGGTCAATCTCTCCGCCACTTTTCGACTGAAAAATCGTGCCCTGACCATCAACGGTTTCTATGATGGCGATGGGGCCTACAAAATCCGCTTCATGCCTGACGAGCTCGGCGTGTGGAGCTGGACGACCATCAGCAACGCAGCCCGCCCTCAACGGAAAATCCGGTGCCTTCGAGTGCGTCCCGCCCGAAGCCGGAAATCGCGGCCCGGTTTCCGTTCGCGACGGATTTCATTTCGCCTATGCCGACGGCACGCCCTTACGTCGAGTGCGGCACCACCTGCTATGCGTGGGCCTTTCAGCCGGAAGACACGCAGCGCCAGACCCTCGCAGACTCTTGCCGCTTCGCCCTTCAACAAGCTGCGCATGTGCCTCTTCCCCAAGTGGTACCAGCACAACCGCAAAGAACCGCCGATGTATCCCTTTCCGCGCAACGGCGACACTAACGACTTACTCCACCTTCAACGTCGCTTACTTCCAGCACTTCGACCGCCTCATCCTCGCGCTCGGCCGCATCGGCGTCCAGGCCGATCTGATCCTCTTCCATCCCTACGACAAGTGGGGCTATCAATCGATGCCCGCTGAAGTCGACGACCGCTATCTCCGCTACGTTATCGCGCGCTTCAGCGCATACCGCAACGTCTGGTGGTCGCTCGCCAACGAATTCGATCTGCTGCAAGTCGAAGACCACGGCCGATTGGGATCGCTATGCGCGCATCCTCGGCGAATACGACGCCTTCGATCATCTGCGCTCGATCCACTACAGCCGCTATCAATATGAGTATGGCCGCGGCTGGTGCACCCACGCCGGCGTGCAGGACTCGCGCATGCAACTTGGCGCGCAATGGCGTACCGACTGGCGCAAGCCCGTCGTCTTCGACGAGTGCCGCTACGAGGGCAACATCGCGTCGCGCTGGGGCAACATCTCCGGCGACGCCATGACTCGCCGCTTTTGGCAAGCCGCCGCGCAGGGCTGCTACTGCGGTCACGGCGAAACTTATCTCGACCCGAACGACACTCTCTGGTGGTCGCACGGCGGCGTGCTCCACGGCACCAGCCCCGCGAAGATCGCCTTCCTGCGCAAGCTGCTCGAAGAAACCATCGCGCTTGGCCCCGGTCCCATCGGCTTCACCAACTTCACCGACGATCCCATGGCCGCGCGCCGCGCGAACGACTCCGGTCATCTTCTACTACTTCGACGAGCACCAGCCCGCCGAAGGAACTTTCCAGCTTGCCCGAAGGCAAAACCTACACCGCCGAATACATTCGACACGCAGCAACTCACGCGCACGCCGCTCCCCGGCGAATATTCAGGCAACGCGACCGTCAAACTTCCGGGCACGCCGTGGGGCTCTCTCTGGTTCCGCCAAAAAGGCTTATCTTGACGTCGCCGTCCCTGATCCCTGATCTCTGACCACTGAAGATTGACACGCTCTCCCACTCCACGCTCTAATAAATCCAGCGGTGAAGGAGTTCACCCTACGGCGCAGTCAGGTCCGAGCTCAGTTCCTGCAAAGGCCGTTAACCGCTGTCCCTCTGATAGCCGGACAGATGATGACTCCTGACAGGGAATCCTGTTGCGGAGTCATTTCCCGGCGCGATCCCCTGACAAATTTGATTTGATGCTGCGAGCGCGCTGGCGCACCGTGCTGCACTGTGCTCGCCGGAGTCAGCACAGCGCATGTGCAGATCACACGAGGGAGAATGTCGTGCAGAAATATCTGCTCATCGCCACCGGCGGCGCGCTGGGTCCATCGCGCGCTTCTGGGTCGGCTCCACAGTCTCCAGCCGCATGGGAACCAAATTTCCCTACGGCACGCTCGTCATCAACGTCACCGCCTGCCTCATCATCGGCTTCACGCTCACTTATTTCGGCAAACGCGCCGACCTCAATCCCGCCTGGCGCTTCCTCGTGCCCATCGGCTTCATCGGCGCCTACTGCACCTTCTCCACCTACGAGTGGGAGACGCTCTCAACGCTGCGCTCCGGCGCATTTTTCCTGGCGGCGCTCTACGCGGTGGGCAGTCTCGTCCTCGGCCTCGCCGCCACCTGGTGCGGAACCGCCCTCGCCGACTTACTCTAAATACGTTTGGAGCACCGACCTGCAGATCCACGACCCCCACCGGTGATTGAGAGGGATTATGACATCCAGGCGTTCTCAAGGGAACAACTCCATCCAGACCCCTCGTCTGGCGTGGTGCGTCGTGAGGGCGCCGCGAAGCTTAGATTGGAGGCTTCAGCTAGATCGAGCGGGGGCTTACTTCGAGCCCGGAGGCACAATGCCGTTCATGCGCAGATACTCGACCATCTGCCCATAGTGGTCATATCCGTGAGCAGAGATGAAGGATGCGACGACCGACCGCGTGTGCAGACCATCGACACCGTCAATAGTAATGTAGGCATTCTCGGGAGTAATCGTCGCGAGCGCCTTGTGTGCATAGGCGAATGAATCCGCAGCAGCCTTCAGGAGTTCCTCCTTCGTCGTCAGACTCTCGATGCTTTTCGGGTCAACCGGCATCTTCTCCCCGAGAATCTTCGAAGCGAAGTAGTAGTTCGCCGTCGTGACATGCGATATTTCCTGCGCGAACGTGCGAACCCCGTCATACTTCGCGCCCTGCGAGGTGGCAAAGATTGCCGCAGTAGGCGCAAAGCCGTATTTGTCCGCAGGCATTGCCTGCGCGACTCCCATAAACTCCTGCTCGAAGAGGTTCAGCAACTCATTCTGCGCCTGCACCGGTGACATTTGGGCGCCGGCGGCCACCTTCGCACTTGTTGAACCCGTTTGCGCGGAGCCCGCCAGCATACAGCCGCCTAGAATCAAAGCAGTGCAAACATACCGGAGACGCATAGATCACCTCACTAGCAAATTTGCTCACAGTCTAGCAGACGCCTGTGCTCGCCAAAATGGTTATTTCTGGATAAGAGGTAATCCGACCGCATCATCCGGTAACTCGGTAGGGACCGATTTCGGATATGAACTGTCGCTGGGAAACGAGCACCAAAACTAATCCGGCGCTCGTGGCGATGAAGAACTAGACTGACCTTCATGGAAAAGCCGAGGCTCAATCGTGTGTTTGTGGCCGGTGTCGTTGCGCCATTCGCAGCGTTCCTCGTCTATGGGCTGGTGTATTCGCTGATGACGTCACTGAGCCGTGACCTCGAAAGGGACTGGGGTTTAAGGCTCTTTGTTGCAGCAGTCGCGATGGCTCTGCCAAGCGTATTGACCTTTGTCCTGGCCTTCAAACAATCCAGGCAGATGAAGCTCCCTATCCTGTCCAAAATCGGAATCGTCATTGCGGCTCTAACGCTGGGCCTGGTGGCCAACCCCGCACATGACGGAATACTCCGTTCGAGGCAGGAAAGGAATATGGCACTGCACGACGTGGCCGCGCCGCAGTTCGACACCAAGGATATCTCGGGGAGGGTTCAACGACTCAGCGATCAGAAGGGCAAGGTTGTGCTGATCAACCTCTGGGCCACGTGGTGCGCACCGTGCCGGATCGAAATGCCGAAGCTCGATCATCTCTACCAAGAACGGAAGGAACTCGGACTTGTCGTCTTCGGCCTCTCTGCTGAAGATGTCGAAACGCAGGAGAAGTTCTTTGCCAAGGTTCCCGTAAGCTATCCATTGCTTACGGTGACAACGGGAGTTCCGGGCTTTTATCGCGATGTTGCGCGCTACCCGGCTTTGTTCCTGGTGGATCGCAATGGCCAATTACAGCCATTGCCCGAGCCTGGAGAATCGTTCACGAGCATCGAGGCCGCTGTAGATAAACTTCTAGAGACGCCGTCGCATTAGGCGTTGCTTTTTTCGATGCAGCGCGTCGCCTTTCCTCAACTGCAATACTGCAACACAGTTGCAACACTCGCTCTCGGGGTCGTTCGGAGTGGATCGTCACCCACTCTGACGTTGTAGGTCAGTAAACATCCCTCGAATCGAAACTGATACGCGCCCTCGTGGTCAAACTAACCCAGACTCTCACGTTCTGTTCTCCTTCCCCACGGTTCTGACCGCAGGCCGCTGTTCTTGTTGTCAACCCCCGCCACCCCTCAAAAACACACTCATCCCCCTCATTCCAAAACGAATAAAAAATCTCCCAAACAGTGCCGATAATTTCTCCGAAATCGCTACACTCATCTCAGTAGTCAAAAATGAACAAGGCATTTGGGCGGCCCGGGGTGTTCTCCTCCTCCGGGCCGTCTGCTTTTTGGGGCAAAGCATTGACGCGGGCTTTTCTACTCCGCTAGCTTCGCTAACACCGCTAACGCCGCTAACCACCTTTGTTTTCACGAACCTGGACTCTAAGCCCTTTGTTTTCAATGGACTGGGAAAAATGATCAGGGGTACAAACAATTCAAAACAAACCACTTAACCCCAAATTAAGGGGTGGAGGGGGAGTAACTACTTGTATATGGCTTGTCGGCATATCATGCTCAACGGACGCCGCTGCAAATTTCCGTCTCTTAAGGGCGCGCTCTTTTGCTATTTCCACGCACGCATTCATAAGCTCGGAAACGACCCGTAATCGACCCACGGCAAGGTGCACTTTCCAGTCGCTGAAGACGCCGCCATTCAGCTTTCCATCTTGCAAATCTGCGATGCACTCGCTACCGCAATGATTAGCTACCGGCTGCTCGCTTCGAGCTCGTGACCGCGCCCCTTGCATCTTATTTTGAAAGGTGCTTCAATCCTTCGTTGTCCGAAAGGCTGCCGGCTTCGCGCCAGCCGTCTCACCCAGGCGCGGCCCGCAGCCAGGAAAGGAACGCATGTTGACCTCCGGCAAAGCGGTGAAAGTGACCCTCTTCCTCAGCGATGGAGCCAAACACCACGGCGTCCCCGTCTACACTTCGATCCTCGACTTTCTCTTTCACTCGGGAATCTCCGGCGCCACGGTCACCAAGGGAGTCGCCGGATTCGGCACGACCCATCGCATGCATTCTGCTCACATCCTCGAAATCTCCGACCATCTCCCTATTAAGGTCGAATTCATCGAGTCACGCGAAAAGGTTGACGCCGCCCTTCCCGAACTCGAAAGACGTGCTGGATCCGGTCTCATCGAAGTGCACGACACCACGATCATCGTTCCGCCCAAATTTGCGCCCAAAAATTAACCGCCCTTTATCTCTTAATCTGGCAGTCGATCCCGCTCAGAACAGCGTCCAAACCGCAACAATCTGCGATTCTTTGGGTCATATCTCTCAAGGGATTTCCCTGCCGGCAACTTCGTTGAATGTCAACGTTTTCGCCCGGGATGCATCCTATAAATCAAGGTGCCCGAGCAGTATTAAAGGACCGCTCCCCCGCACAGATTCGGGCATACTTGAGTTAACTCAAATTAACTGGGGGAGGGCTCGACAATTTTCCGTTTTAAGGGGAACCGATGATCTCGATTCGCCAGATGCTCTTTTCTGCTCTCGTTTTCCTTGCGTTCGGAACGGTTTGCTGCACGCAGAGCCACTCCCAGGCCGCCCTCCTGATGGAAGAGCCGTATGGCTTTTTCGGCACCGTCAATCCCACTGGTCATAACGCGATCTACTTCGAGCACATCTGTGCCGCCACTCCCGTTAAGCTGCGCTCTTGCGAGCCGGGCGAGTTCGGCGCTGTCATCTCGCGCTATCAGGGAATCAACGGCTACGACTGGATCGCCATTCCGCTCATTCCGTATCTCTACTCGGTTGAGAACGCATCCGAAGTTCCCGCGCATGCCGATCGCGAATCCGTGCAGCGCCTGCGCGACCACTACCGCGAATTACATTTACAGGATCTCGGTCCGCACCTGCAGCCCGGCAACCTTGTGCATGGCGGATGGACCGAGCTTGTCGGCGTCGCCTACGAGCGCCGCATCTACGCATTCCGCTTCCAGACCACACCCGAGCAGGACGATGCCCTGATCGCCAGGCTCAATTCAGGCCCAAATTCCACGCGTTTCGATCTGCTTTTCAATAACTGCGCTGATTTCGCGCGTGTCCTTCTCAACAACTACTTCCCGCACACATTCCATCGCAGCATTTTTCCCGATGCCGCGATGACCACCCCCAAGCAGATTGCCTACAAGCTCACGCGTTACGCTCGCAAACACCCGGAGACGCAACTCACAGTCTTTGAGATCGAGCAGATTCCCGGCTATCGACGCCTCAGCCACTCGAACAAGAGCATCGATGAGTCGTTCGTCACAACTGTCTATGCCATTCCCATCGTGCTCCTCAATCCGTACCTGGCTGGGGGCCTCTTTGTCGACTATCTCGTGCGCGGTCGCTATCATCTCATTCCCAAGAATCCTGAAGTCCTCGGACCGGACAATCTCACCGCATTGACAGCCGAGCCTGTGCCCAACGAGAATTCGGCCAGCGTCGGTGTCGAGGCCCACGGCGCCGCTCCCGCGCCCGAAAGCAATACCTCAACGACTTCGCCTTTCGGAGGGGTCCAATCCGGCCTGATGGAGATCAACCCCGCTCATGAGTAATCAGCAAGGTCAGAGCTTCAAGAAACACGGCCGCTTCGATCCCCCGTTTCATTTCTTTCTCACATTCGTCGCTATCGGCACGATCATTGTCGCCACCATTTTCGCAGTGCATCACTCCCGCTTCGACAGTTGGTGGCTCGTCGTGGTTTCGGTTGCCGCATTCATCGCACTTTTCAAGCTGCGCTCCTATCCTCTCAAGGTCCAGGACCGCGTGATCCGTCTCGAAGAGCGGCTCCGTCTCCAGGCTCTGGCCCCCGAACAGTGGCACGCGCAGATCTATCGCCTCACTGAAGATCAGCTCATCGGCCTGCGCTTCGCCGCCGATGATGAAGTCGTCGAACTCGCCAAGCAGGCCCTCGAATACAGTCTCAATCGCAAGCAGATTAAGGAGCGCATCAAGAGCTGGCGCCCCGACTATTGGCGCGTGTAATCCTGCCGGCTGGTAGCCATAGCAAATAGCCACCAGCTGCCGGCTACCCTCCTATTTCCTCGTCAAATCCCTGCCGCTACGTCCTTCGTACTCTGATCTCTTTTCCCTGTTTCCTGTTCTCTGTTCCTGTCCTCACCCCTTTCACCCCGCCAACTCGTGCCTCGACACAGGGTCAACCTGCCACGCCACCTGTGCATCGTATCTCCCGAGGGGAAGAGGGCCCACCAGAGGTTCAATCTCTTCCTCCCATAGAACCACTTATTTAAAGGAGAACCCACGATGAAATTCCCCATTTCTGTCGCAGCACTCGCCGTGTGTTTCGCCGCGGCGCCTCTTCTCTCGGCCCAGGCTAGAGCCGCAGCTTATGGTGCGGGAGGCCAGACCACCCAGCCGGGCGAAGGTAGCCCTTACACCCTGAATCACGCCGAATTCGGCGTCTATGCCGACTACTTTCACTTCGCGCCCGTTAGCGCATCCACAAACTATGTCGGCGTCGGCGGCCGCGTCGGATTCAACGTCCAACCTTTTCTCGCCATTGAAGGCGAGATGAATTACGACTTTGCGCGCAATTACACCACCACAGAAACATTCCCCAGCGGCAGCACAACCACTACGACCTTCGTCACTTCGAGAGTTCGACCGCTGACCGGCCTCTTCGGCCCGAAATTGCAATTTGGCACCTCCAGCCCATTCCGTGTCTTTGTCACCGGCAAGCTCGGGTTCCTCGACTTCAGTACAAGTAGCCCGCGGACCGTCACTGGCCAGCAATTCACCGGTGCAGTCTCCGGCATTGGCGGATCGGGAACGCACCTCGCCTTCTATCCCGGTGGCGGATTTGAAGGATTCTTTGGTCCCATCGGCTTGCGCGCCGAAGTAGGCGATGAAATCTACCTGAACAATGGAACCTACAACAACCTCCGCGTCACGGTCGGACCCACGATCCGCTTCTAGCAATCTCGGATCTTGTTCTGGCGGGGTGCCCCATCCCGGCGTCCCCGCGGACAGGTCTTCGTCTGCGAGGTGGATACAAGCATTGCTTGGGGGTTCGGATGAATTCCTAATTCGACGCAGTAACCGGTTGCATAGATGACCCTCGGGGCGGGCATGGCTTTAGCGGTGCCGTAAAAGCCGCATGAAGGTTGTGGCTCTAGCCCTGAGGGAAGTTCTTCATCATCTCACCACATTTATAACCGGCTTTAAGGCACTCACCTGTGCCGAATCTCGTGGCAAGCGTGGGACTATTTCCTTGCGCCCTTGTCCCTCGCTCCCTTGTTCCCCGCCTTCATTCTCCGGTAGTACACTATCCGCTCAAAGGAGGCACTCCATGTCTTCCAAAGCTGCTGGCATCCTCTTCGCCAGTTTCCTCCCGTTCGCGACGGCCTTTCCCGCTTCGGCCCAGTCCGCAACCGACGCTTGCTCGCTTCTCACCCAGGCCCAGGTCAGCGCGGCCGTGGGCGCGCAGGTTGGGGCAGGCACCTATGTCACCCCGAGCTTCAAAGCCACGTGCACCTGGACCGTGACCGGCAAGATCATCACCCTCATGACCGAAGACACCAACACCTTCCAGACCGGAAAAAAGCCGATCAGTCCGGCGATGCAAATCGTGCCGGCCAGCGGCATCGGCGATGATGCGTACTACGTCGTTACTGGAACTTTCGTCAGCCTCTTCACCCAAAAAGGCAATACCGCCTTCAAGACCTCCGTCTACAGCAAGCTGCCCATCGCGACGCTCGAGTCAATGGAGAGCATCCTCGCAAAACAGGTCGCTGCCGAACTTTAACCGGTTGCCGGCCTTGTCGGGATCCGATCCCGCTCTTCTCGCTCCCTTGTCCGCTCATTCCCTGCCTTCTCGCTCCCCAGCTCCCTTGCTCCCTGTTTCTCTGACTCTTCTTTGTCATTGCCGTGGCCCGATTTTTCAGGCATGCTTTTCACAAAGCATCTCCTGAAAGCGGGGACACAAAAGCAATGCGAGTCGCAACCAGACAACTGCCTCTCGCCACGTTGCTGCTGGCAGTGTCGGCTGCGGTCTTCTGCCAGTCGAAGCTCGATCAGCCAGCGTCGCAAGCTTTCGCCGGCCAGGCTCCAGTCGCGCAGCCTTCCGGCCTGCAGACTTCCGCCAATCCAGCACCCATCGCGCCGCCAATCGCAGCAACGCAAGAATCCGATTTCTCCGCGCTCTTCCAATTCAAAGACAGCGATGTGAAGTTTTCTGTCGCTCAGTTGATGGACATTCTCAGCGACAACCGACACGAAGGCTGGGTGCTCACCGCGTATCCCGATCCAAAAACCAGCCGCCCGCTGGTCGGCGCGGGGTTCAGTCTCGACCTGCCCGCGCGCGACCACCCGCAGACCGACTCGCTGAATCCGAATCGGTTTGTTGAGCCGTCTTCGGCCGAGCTATGGCAAGCCGCAGGCTTCGACAGCGCACGACTCACTGAAGTCCTTGGCGAGTTCAATCAACGACTAACCGCGTGGAGTGCGCGCGACTTCCGCCGCGATCTGCGCGATTTGCCTCCCGAGATCAGCGAGACCGAAGCGAAGCAACTCCTGCGCATTGGCATCGTCCAGTCGATTGTGAATGCACGCGCGTATTGCCGCAGATTCGACGACCTGACCGCCTCGCAACAGATGGCGCTCACCCAGCTCGTATATCAGATGGGCGTGAACCTCGAGGAGTTTACCGAGTTCCGAGCGCTGGTGAACAACGAAGCGCTGTCGAACGAAAGCGGCGCCTCGCCTGAAGTTCGCGACGTTGCTCTGCGTACGGCAAACACCCGCTCAACTAATGCGTCGTACTGGAAAGCCGTGCAGCAGTCGCTCGAGCAGAGTCAATGGGCTCGGCTCTACCGCGTTCGCGCGATCGCAGTGATTGCCATGCTTGACCCGCGCTATGCGGAGAATCCTTCGCTCGCCGAGCGGCGAGTCAGCGCTGTTTTGCGCCCGATGAGCCATCGTCGCAGAGGTCACGCATCGACACAGTTGGCTGCAAGTCGCGGCCCGCATGCGGCAACCGGCCACGCAAAGAGCGTGCGAAGCCGCAGAAAGAAAGCATAAAGAACAGACTCGGTAACCTGTAGCTAAGACCACAAAGGGAGACGGTTGATGCGAACAGAAAACATCGCTACCGCCTGCTGGCTACATGCTCCCGGCTCGTCTTGAGCTTCTCACTCACCTTCGCCATCACCTGGAACGCATCGGCGATGTACACCACATCGGCCTTGCCGCGCGTCCATCCGCAATTCGGGTCCAGCGAAATCGCCCGCCGCTCGCCAATGAAGCGCCAACCCACTACATGCGGTTCCTCTCCGTGGCAACAAGTCGACAGGCCCTTCGCGTGGCGCGGTGTCGAGCCAGTCTGACCAATCTGATTCATATGCGTGAGAAACGGCAGGACAGACGTCCCATCGCCGCCCTGGTCGACGAGTGACTTCGAGCTGCCCAGCGACGCACCCGATGCGCGAAGAAAATTCAAAATCAGTTCGCCCGCTTCCGCCGCATGAACCTGCCCGTCCGGCTGCTTCTTGGTCCATCCCGCCCCCGCAACAAACAGCAGCTTTCGCTTCCGGCCGAATTGTCTGCTCATCCTGCTGCGGCGCGCGGAACCCAGTCACCTTCGTACGCAACACAGGCAACTCGACCGGAACTGATTCGACCTGTGCTTTGCCCTCCGCGCCAGCAAAGGCAGCGTGCGTTCCCGCATCCAGAAGCAGAAACCAGGGCCTCGCGGTGCGCGTGACCACTGCCTCAATCCGCTGCCGGTAAAACCAGCGCGTCACTTCCATCGTCTCCGCGCCGCCAGATCGCCGTGATGTGCGTGTCGATCACGCCGCCAAGCCGGTGCGCGACCGCAGCCATCACGCGCGCAAACCGCGAGCTCTGCGGCGCAACCACGATGGTCGCTTTGGCCGCGCGGCAAAGTGCCTCGCACGCCGCCGCATCGCTCGCATAGCGCGCCTGTGCAAACGCCTCGCCCACAACAGCCGAGCAAGCTTCGCTCCTGCTCCTGCCAGCGCGCCGCGCCCCCTTCGCCGCATCCTTCGCAACGATCCCGATCGTCAGCTGGTGCGTTGATCCGCGCCGCAAGGTTCCGGCCCGCAGTAACGGCTTCGAGCGAACCCTTGCTCAGCGCAGCGCCGGCTTCATCCGCATGTGTGAGAACGAGAATCGATTCCATCACTCCGCTCCTATCCACGCGACCAGCTCATCCGCAATCTCGTCGGCGCTCATGTCCTTCACCACGCGTGTTGTCCGCTGCTGTTTGGGCAGGCTCACCGGAATGTATCGCAGTCGCATTCGCGTCGAGCGCTGCCGCCTTCGCCTTCTGCAGCGCCGGCATGATCGTCCGCATATTCGCCATGCCCACCTGCGGATTGTTCCGCGGCTCCGCAAGATTTCCCGTCGCCCACCCCAGCACCGCGGGCGCTCCCGCGCATTCACGATACCTGGTGCCTTGCCGCCTTCCACGCGTTCCAGCACTTCAAACGATCCATGCTTCTCCGTCCGGCGCACTTCGATCTGGTCCACACCCTGAAACTGATCCGTAATTCCCAGCCGCTCGCCAACAAGTTGCAACGTCACGCCCGCGCCCCGCGTCGCCGACTCCCATCCGCCGAACAGCAGCAGCTTCGCGCGATCCAGTCCTGGAATCGCCCCGATCGCATCCGCAAGTGCCGCCGCTGTCGCATGCGCATCCGGGAATCCGCCGATCGGTCCGTCAATCGGAACCAGTTCGAAGCCACCTTCTGCGCCACGCGTCATCATCACCTGCTGCAGCTTGGCCTTCGGGCCCAGCGAGACCAGCCAGACTTGCTTCCGGGATTCTTCGCCGCCAGCGCAGCCGCTTCGTACAGCGCGCTCGCCGCCCACGGATCGAGCACCGCAGGCAGCACCATCTCGTTCTTGATTCCCGGCCCGTTCGGCCCGGTTGTTGGTTCCAGCGTCTGCAGCGGATCAGGCACAATCCCCGCGCAGACGACGATGTGGAAAGCATTCGGCATGATTCTTCCTACTTGGCGCCTGCTCAATTTTCAGCGCGAATGCAATCCGCCTGCAACCCGCGACAAATTCAATGTTGCCGCGCTCGCCGTCCGGCGACTGCGCGCAGTTCCACAGGCACGCGCCGCAGTGCACGCACTTCTCGCGCTCGAACTCGGGCGCGCCTTCTCGCTCCCAGCGTGATCGCCTGGCCCGGAACACATCGCAACGCAGGTCTTCTCCTCGCACGCAATGCATCGTCTGCCGGTCGAGAAACACAACATGGTCGGCGAACCCCGGCATCGCCTGCACCTTGCCGCCCATCAGCAGCGCATCCTGGTGCGTCACCAGCAATCGCCCGTCGAACGGAATCTCCGGCCAGCCGCGCGCGCGTCATCAGCGCATCGTGCAGCGGCCGCCCGTCTGCCGAGTCGCACATCGCGCAGCTTCCTTCAGCTCGAGCCCCGGCCTTCGCACGCGTCCGAACGGTCGAATCTGCTTCGGCGCCGGCGGAATCTGCCCCCTCAGCGCGAGCCGCCCGCCAGTCAAGCCCTGCCAGCGCCATGCCTATCATGCCGCGAACAAACCCGCGATGAAATCCATTGCGCGCGTTCTTCGCTTCCTGCGCGCCGCGCTCCACCCAACTCGCTCGACGCCGCGCTTCGTAGGTTGCCGCCAGATTCTCTTGCGTAAACGGCCGTCCCGCGCGCAGCAACTCCAGCACCGCCTCGCCCAGTTGCACGCCGGTCGTCCACGCCTCGTCCACGCCGGAGCCAGTCAGCATATTGGTTGAGCCCGAGCCCTCGCCGATCCGCGCAAATCCATCGCCGGTCAGAAACGGCTCACCGTGCTTGCCTGATTCCTCGAGCGACTTCGCTCCCCACGAGCGCAGCGTGCCGCCCTTCAAGATGCCGCCACAGCAGCCGGATGCTGAATGTAGTGCTGCAAATATCGGTAGGCCGTGCGCGTGCGGATTGCCCATCCACGACGGCACGAAGATCCCCACTGAAACCAGCCGCTCCGGATGCACGTAGAGAAATCCGAAAATCTCCGGCTCGGGAAATCCAAATGTGTGCCACACCGTCCCGGGCTCGAGTTCGGAGTCTTCCGGCAGCTCGATCACCATCTTCATGCCCAGCGCCCATTCGCGCCGCGCGTGGCCCTCCGGCAGGCCAAATCGCTCGTCGAGCTTCTGCCCAACCGCGCCCACCGGCCCATCGCCAACAACCGTCAACCGCGCGCGCACATCCATGCCCGGCATGTAGCCGTCCGCCGGCACGCCATGCTTGTCCACTCCCTGGTCGGCGAGCCGCAGGCCGAGTCACGGCTCTCTTCTGCGTTGACTGTCGTCTCCATGCGAAGATCGGGCTGCTCACCGGCGTTCCCGGCCAGATTTGCACCATGCCGCTGCGCCATCAGTTGCGATCCGACCCACTGGTTGAACTGCCCGATCGAGAGAACCAGCCCGCCGTGCTTGTGCAGAAACGCCGGCGTCCAGGGCAGCTCGAACGCGTGGTCCTTCACCCACCACTTCCGTCCGAGACCAAGAAAAAAATCGCCAACGCGCAAGCAGCAGCGGAGCGCCGGCTTGCGCCGATCGGATCGAGCAGATAAAAAACGCGCTCCTGCTTCACTGCCGCGGCCATCGGAATCTCCGCGGGATCGAGCTCAGGAAAGCTCGCGCGAATGCCTTCGCCGCGCGTCACCACGCCGCTCACGCCCGCGGCCAGATCGTCGGCGCGCTCGTAGCAGATCACCTGCAGCGGCATGCCCGGCGCAACGCGGCTTTCAAATGCCGGATCGGCGGGATTCTCGGCTCCACGCCTGCGTCAGCGTAGTCAGAAATCCGCCCGTCGCCGGGCCAAAACCGACGCAGGCAATGTCAACCTCCATCGTCTGGCGTGTCGAACTTCGACTCGGCTGTTGCTGCCGAGCTCATGCCGGTCCTGCCGCGGGATAATCCAGCGCTTCGGGAATCATCACCTTGCTCACCGTCTCAGCCGCGCGATCCTTCGCCAGGCGCGAGCCGGTCAGGCACGTGGTCAGCTTGCTCTGCAGCCGCAGAAACTCGCTCGATCCCGCGCAGCCCGCGCACGGTCCGGCCTTCTGCGGATGGCTGCCATCGGCTCTGATCACATCCACCGCCATGGCCATGATGCCCGGCATGGTCTCTTCCAGCTCTTCCAGTTCGCTCGCCAGGAAGCAGCTGCGATGCTCCTCCTCGTCCCACGCGGGATGGCGCGTTGTAGCCGAACACCAGTTCGGCGCAGATGCGCGAAACTTCGCCCGCCGCCTGCGCCGCCTGCGTGTGGCACAGGTCGCTCAGGAATTGCACTGTCCCTGCGAGACCTTCCGCGGCCACAGCGTCTGCCGCTCCGCGCGTTTCCAGTTCCAGCACGTCCAGAATCTGGCAGCGCGAAGCCAGCAGCCAGCACAGCGCGTCGGCCAGCGCAAACGTCACGCCCTGGCGCTGCCCGTGATAAAGCTTGCCGCCCGCCGGATCGGTCGTCGTTCTGCAAGTAATTCAGCGTCCACGCCCACATGTTCATCGCCGAAGCCAGCGTGCATGCGCCTGTCCCCGGCCGTGATCGCTCGCGATCTCGCCGCATCTCCGCGGTCCACGCCGCGAAACTGCGCCAGGAAAACCTCGCTGGTCATCGTCACGGTCAACTGCCGGCGCTGCACCGCCTCCGGCCCTTCGTAGGTCGCCTCCAGCTGCGCATCCATCCACTTGTTGGCCAGGAATCCGGGACAGTCTTCGGTAATGCCGTAGCCGCCCATCAGGCTCACTGCCTCGCGCATCATGTTCGCGCCGTGGCCGGTGTTCCATAGCTTGGTCGCCGGGCACAGCACGTTGGCCTCGGCGTCCTTCAGCACGTACTGCACCAGCGGATCGGCTCGCAAGTTCCTTGCGCGGCGCGCGACTCGACCGGCCTTTCAGGCTCAGCAGTTCAACTCGATCGCGCGCTCTTCGCTCTCCTTGCAGCGCCTTCATCTCCGCGCGTCCGCCCTGCACGCCGCGCTCCTTCAGGATCGCGGTCTTCTGCTTTTCCAACGGATCCAGCTCATCGAACAGCCGCGCCGCCGCAAATCCCAGCGATGCCGCAGCTTCTCCCGTCGCCCACACATCCACCAGCCGGTGCAGCGCGTCTTCGCGCTGCTGAATCCCCTGCTCGTAGCGCACCGATCCCGGCCTCGCGCCCTCGGCGCCGCGGAAGCGCTGGCGCTGATAGCGAATCACCGGCTCAACCGCCGACAACAGCTTCGCCGCCGTCATCAATCCCACCGGCACGCGCGTGCGCCGGAAAACTGCGTCGATCACTTCGCTGTGGTTGAAGTTCGGCACGATCACGCCGTCCTTCACCGTGTATCCGCCGACGATGCGGCTCGCCGGAACCTTGCAGATTGAATACCGGATCGCCGGTCGACGAAAGCTGATGCACCAGTTTCTTGGTCGGCGTGCCGCGATCGAATGTGCCCTCGTCCGTCTCTTCCAGAATCACCATGCAACTGCCCTTGATCCGCGCGTCGTCGGAGTTCACCGCCGCCGTCACAAAATTCGCGAACGCAATTCCGGTAATGAACCGTCCGCGCTTGTCCACCTGCAGCCACGGGCTCCTCGCCGTCCTTCCACTCCGCCACGCGCAGCTTGCCGCTCAGCATGCCGGTATCGACGCCCACATATGGAATCGGCTCAGTCAGCGCGAATGCTCCGCGCCAGGGTTTGCGATCCTCGCCCGGCTTGCGGCGGCGCCGCGAGCTTCTTGTAGCGCGCGACCTGTTCCGGTGTGCCGCGCTCGTGAATCGGCGAGAGCGCCAGAAATCCTGCCAGGCTCGCCGTCGCCGCGCCGCCATCCACCCACGCCAGCTCAAACGCCGCCAGCCCCAGCGCCAGGTTCTTCGGCCCGACGATGAATCCGCCTTCTTCCGGCTCCATGAACGCCGCCGTAATGCCGGCGCGATCGAACGCGTCCAGCATCGCGTCCTTCGCCGCGGTCCACTCGTGCGTGTTGCGCTCGCCGGCCGCCACCAGCCGCGCCACTGTTCCGCGCGCCACGCCGCGCGCCGACTGCACCAGCATCTGCAGGTCAAACCGATCGGCAAACCGCCATTGAATCTGCCGCACCGCATCTCCGGGAAGCGTCAGCATCGCTTTCAGTTTCAGGAATCGCAACTGTAGCCATAAAGAGGCTCCTCGATCGGTATTTCAAGAAGAGCGCAACGTCGATTGCCTAAAACGCGATAGCGCCCTCATTGTCCGCCGAATGGACACGCGCGCATGTGACCCGTATCACGGCACAGGCCGATAGCTATTAGCTCTTACCCTTAGTTTGCTCGGAGGCGCCAAGGGTATTGAGCCGTTAAATGTCGTCCGAAGAGTTGATTTACTCCATCCGCCACAACCGAAGCTAAAAGCTAACGGCTAAGAACTGCCCTTGTGATCTACATCGCCGCCGCCTGTGACACCTATCACTGCCAGCGTGCGGCCAAAAGCACGACCCTGGAAGTTGCGCATCCCCAGCGAAAGTCAGCTCTTACCGCAACGCGCGGATTCGCGCAAGGAAGGCCAGGCGGACGAGATCGAGATCCCTCTGTTGCCTGGAGAAAGAAGACGGCAGAATGAAAGTTGCCGCAAGATCAGGATCGAGCTTCATCGCATGCTTCGCGGCGTCGCAATCGTGTCTGGCCATCTTCCTGTGCTTCACCATGCGCGGTCCGTCGCGCAAGCCGATTGCCTGACCTGCCACGGCGACGCCAGCATGACCGACAGCGCACGGCCACAGCATCGCAGTCGACGGCACAGAAATTCAGCGCCAGCATTCACGGCAGCCTGCAATGCGCCAACTGCCACGCCGACATCAAGGGCTATCCGCATCCTGACAAAATTGCGCCGGTTGATTGCAAGACCTGCCACGCCGACCAGGCCGATCCAACTCAAGGGCAGCGTGCACGCCGACGGCAAAGAGCATCCCTGCACGAGCTGCCACGGCAACGCGCACGAGATCTTTCCCAAGACCGACGCGCGCTCGGCCGTTTATCCGCTCAACGTGCCCAAGACCTGCGGCCAGTGCCACAGCAACAACGGCATGGCAGGCAAGCACGGACTGCCCAGCGTCTACCCGAACTACATGGACTCGATTCACGGGTTTGCGCTGAGCAAAGAAGGCCTGCTGGTTGCGGCCAACTGCCAAAGCTGCCACGGATCGCACAAGATCCTGAGCCACACCGACCCGCAGAGCCCCACCTTCAAATCCAATATTCCCAAGACCTGCGGTACCTGCCACGCCAAGATCGACGCCGACTACGAATACGGCGTTCACGGCAAAGGCCATTGCCGCAGGCAATCTGAAGCGCTCCGGTCTGCACCGATTGCCACACCGCGCACGCCATTCTGCAGCCCACGGAATCGGCCTTCCGCATGCAGTCCACGCCCATCTGCGGCAACTGCCACAAAGACAAGTTCTCCACCTACCGCGACACCTTCCACTCGCAGCTTGGCTCGCTGGGCGGCTATGTTGAAACAGCCCGCTGCTGGGACTGCCACGGCGCGCACGACGTGCTGCCCGCCATCCGATCCCAACTCGCCTGTCAACAAGGCCAACCTGGTCACCACCTGCGGCCGGTGCCACGCCGGCGCCAACCTGAGCTTCGTTCAGTACCAGCCGCACGCCAACGCCCGCGACCGCAAGCTGAATCCCGGCGCTCTACTTTGTGCGGCTGTTCATGAACCTGCTGCTGGCCAGCGTGCTCACCTTCTTCCTGATTCACACCATCTTGTGGCTGATCCGCTCGCGCTACAACCAGGTCAAGAGCCAAGAACGGCAATGGAGGAAAGAATGCCTGATCTGGCTCTGCCAGCTCAAGCCGATGTCAAGCCGATGCGAAGGCCGGCGCGCCCAAGCAGCGTTATCTTCGTGCGCTTCACGCGCGAGCAGCGCTACCATGCACGCGGTGCTGTTCACTACGTTTCTCGGCCTCGCGGCCACCGGCCTGCCCATGCGCTTCAGCGAGAGCTTCTGGGCGCGCAAGTTCGCCGCCGGCGTGGGCGGATTCGGCGCCATCCTCTTCTTCCACAAGCTCTGCGCGCTGGTGCTGACCATCGCCTTTCTCATCCACGTCAAGGAATTCTTCCAGCGCGGCCTCATCAATCGCGAAAAAGGAATCTTCTGGGGTCTCGACCTCGATGGTCGCCAACTGGAAAGACGTGAAGGACATCTTCGGCCACATGCGCTGGTTCCTCGGCCTCGGCCCCAAGCCGCAATTCGAGCGCTACGCCTACTGGGAAAAGTTCGACTACTGGGCGGTGTTCTGGGGAATGATCGTCATCGGCTTCTCAGGCTATGCCATGTGGTTTGCGCCGTTCTTCGCGCACTTCCTGCCCGGATGGGCGCTGAATGCCGTGCTCGTCATCCACAGTGAAGAAGGCCTGCTCGCCATCCTCTTCATCTTCTCCATTCACTTCGTCAACACGCACCTGCGCCCCGACAGCTTTCCCATGGACATGGTGATCTTTACCGGCGTCGAGAGCGAAGAGGAGTTCAAGCACAAGCGGCCGCTCGAGTATCGAGCGCATGGTGAAAGCAGGCAAAGCTCGAATCGCGGCTCGGCGCGGCGCCGCCGCTCTGGCTGGTGAACTTCTCGCGCGTCGTCGGATTCATCGCCATCTTCATCGGCCTCACGCTGCTGGTGCTCACGCTGACCGCGTACTTCAGATAATCAACTGGAGCTAGCCTGGCCGCATTCGAGAAATGGCCCCCACACCTTGCTCCTGAGATGGGGATCGCACAGTTCCTGCCTCCTCAGCTTTCTCTCAGCCAGCCCTTCCCTCAGAGTTGTCATCCTGAGCGAAGGTCGCCGCTGCGACCGAGTCGAAGGATCTGCGCGCTTGTGCCTCCTGTCACTGGCTGCACTCTCCTGCTTGCGCATCAGGTTGCCTTGATAACGCACTGCGCAACGCCAGCGTTCTGACTTGGACTTCGCTGGCTCTGTACCCGCGTTCGTTTTCTTCTCTGTCTTGCCTGGGCCCCGACGCACATGCCGCGCAAAAGCTCAAGGACGCCGACTGCCTCACCTGCCACGGCGACCCCACGCTCACCACCGACGAGAACGGCAAGACCGTCAGCCTCTTCGTCGATCAGAACAAGTTCAAGCATTCCGTCCACGGCACGCATGTTCCCCTGCGTCGACTGCCACAAAGACGTCAAGAGCCTGGCCCACGACACCCCGCCGGCCAAAATCACCTGCGCCCAATGCCACGCCGACGCGCAGGCCGCCTACGCGCACAGCATGCACGCCCAGCACCACCGGCCCCGGCAAGACGCCCGCAGCCACCTGTGTCAGACTGCCACGGCGACGCGCACAGCATCGTCTGGCGCCCGGCGATCCCAAATCGCCCGTCAATCACTGCCAACATTCCCGCCACCTGCGGCCGCTGCCACGGGCAAAAGTTCCTCATGGAGTCGAACGGCGAAAGCGCGCAGCCCTTCATCTCCTACCAGGACAGCGTGCACGGCCGCGCCGTCGCCAACGGCTCGCAAGAAGGCCGCCGTCTGCACCGATTGCCACGGCGCCCACGAGATTCTCCCCGCCAACGAGGCCGCAATCGCCCATCTACAAATTCAACGTGCCGGCCACCTGCGGCAAGTGCCACACCGACGTCGCCAACACCTTCAACGCCAGCATTCACGGCCAGGCCATCGCGCGCGGCAACAGCTGGCTCCCGTCTGCACCGACTGCCACGGCATCCACTCCATCAAGTCGCACACCGATCCCAACTCGCCGGTCGCCGAGCAGAACCTTTCGCGCGACACCTGCGCCCGCTGCCACGAGGGCGTGCGCCTCTCGCAGGAGTTCGGCGTTCCCGGCAACCGCGTCACCAGCTACTTTGACAGCTATCACGGCCTGGCCGCCGAGGGCGGTTCGGTCGTCGCCGCCAACTGCTCCAGCTGCCACGGCGTGCACGACATTCTGCCCTCGAGCGATCCGCGCTCCACCATCAATCCACGCCAATCTCGACGCCACCTGCGGCAAGTGCCACAAGGGCGTCACGCAGAAGTTCACGCGCACGCCGGTCCACCTGCAGGACGGCGCCGCACTCCGACGACATCGATTCCGTCGCCGTGCGCTGGGTGCGCTGGATCTACATTCCGCTCATCCTGCTCGTCATCGGCGCCATGTTCCTGCACAACGCCATCATCTGGCGCAGCAAGGCCGTCGCGCGCCGCCGCATGCATGAACCCATATGATGACGCGCATGACGCGTGAATCAGCGCTGGCAGCATCTCGATCCTGCTCTCCAGCTTCATCATTCTCGTCATCACCGGCTTCGCGCTCAAATTCCCTGACTCGTGGTTCGCCCACACGCTGGGCATGGGCGAGCATCTGCGCGGCATCATCCATCGCATCGCCGGCGTGGTGCTCATCGCCGCCGGCATCTATCACGTCTTCTATCTCGCCGCCGCGCGCGAAGGCCGCCGCCTGCTGCTGCGACATTGCGCCGCGCCCGAAAGATGCCTTCGACGCGCTGGCGCACCATGCGCTACTACCTTGGCCTGAGCAAGCAGAAGCCGAAGTTCGGCCGCTTCAACTACGCCGAAAAAGCCGAGTACTGGGCGCTGGTCTGGGGCACGGCGCTCATGGGCCTCACCGGCATCATGATCTGGGCCAAGGTCTGGGTCGGCGATCTGCTGGCGCGCTGGTGGGTCGATGTCGCCACCGCCGTCCACTTCTACGAGGCGATCCTGGCCACGCTGGCCATCCTCGTCTGGCACTTCTACCAGGTCTTCTTCGATCCCGATGTCTATCCCATGAACTGGGCCTGGTGGGACGGCAAGATGCCGGTGGAGCACTACAGGCACGAGCATGAGCTGGACGCGGAGAGACAGGGACCAGGGGAACAAGGGGACGAGGGAAAAGGCTTATAGCGACTCTTGTCGCATCCTTTGCACATCGAACAGAGATTGTGTCGGTCAACTACCGGCTCTAGGCAGCCACCGGCTCTAGGCAGCGAGTTTCTGGCTCTCCTGCGGCCGGAGGCGAGTCGGCTGCGGTTCTGCGCGATCCGACGAGGGAACGACAGAAGCCAACATCGTGCGCAGAATGCGCGCTCCGTCGCTTGAAGGAAGCGGCAGCAGATTCCCTACGCACAGCAGCAGGTTGCAGAGTGCCAGCCGGCCACCGATAACAGGAATAAAGAGCAGCGGGACAACAACGAGCAGATTCATCAGCGGGCCGGCGGCGGAGATGAGAATTTCATCGCGGCGGCGGGTGGCGTGTGCTCTGCGGTTGTAAGCGCCGCCCAGGCACAGTCCAAACTCGCGCACTGGAACGCGAAGCAGGATTGCGGCAAGCATGTGTCCCATTTCGTGCAGCAGCAGGCTGGCTGCAAACGCGGCTCCCACGAGCAGGCCGAGCCACAACCCATAAATCGCCACGCCAAGCAGAAGGCAGAAGGCAAGCGGAAGCCATCCCGCGTCTTGCATCCGGAACGGAATCATGAACCTCTTCACGCGCACCTCCGCTCAACCGCTGACAGGTAAGATGCGCGTTTCAGCAACTTCAGCCGGACCTCGTTACCATTGAGTCAATAGGGCTTGGATCATTGCACTCCGGTAACTCCGCCAACAGCTTCCGGCCGGATTTCAAGGCAACCCGCACCGCGCATGGCAAATCGCCCGGCAATCGCGGCCACTGATATACTCTGCCGCAAGCACGAGCCGGGAGACATGGGCATGCGCAAAATTGCCGGAGTGCTTCTGCTGGCCGCCGCAGCGGCTTTTCCCGCACAAAGATCCAGCATGGTGACGGTGGCCAAGCTCGACCAGCTGCTCGCGGCCGCTCAAGGCAAATCGGACGGCAAGGTCGCGGGGGAGCTCGCCGATCTTGAGCTCTCAGAGCGGGCCAATGCGGCGAAACTCACAACCTGGCAGACGCAGTTCACCGGCAATCGCGCGCGGCAGGCGCTGGTTGCGCTCGGTGACGCGTCGGCTTTCCTTGAGCCGCCTGCCGATGAGATTCCCGCGACCGCCGCGCCTGATATCGACGCGGAGCGCGCGATGTTGTCAAAGGCCGCGGACTACGTGGCGAAAACGATGCCGACGCTGCCGGATTTTTATGCATCGAGAGAGACAATGCATTTTGAAGATTCGCCCGCCGAATATGACGAAAGGCAATCACCCGGCATCCAGAGTTTTACGCAACGCGGATTGCGCGGCGGAAACACCGCGCCGACCGGGCATTATGCCGCGGCGAAGCCGATTCATTTTGTCGATCGATCGAGCATCGTAGTCACCTATCGCGACGGGCTCGAGGTTGCGGCCGCGCCGGCCTCGCGAGCCGGCAGCGCAGCGGCGGGCACGGTCGGATTGACCACCAGCGGAGAGTTCGGGCCGATTCTTTCCATCGTTCTTGGCGACGCGGAGCGCGGCGATTTGCGCTGGGGATATTGGGAAGAGCGCGAGCCGGCGGCAGCAGCGGTTTTCCGCTACAAGGTGCCGCAGCAACAATCGCACTACACGGTGGTGCTGCCCAACGCGCAACAAACGGTCACCTTGTCACCTGCATATCACGGCGAAATTGCGCTCGATCCAGCGACGGGCACCGTCCTGCGGATGACAGTGATCTCCGATTTCGATCCGCCTTACCAGCAACTCCAGATCAACATCATGGTGGAGTACGCGCAGGTGCTCATCGGCGAGCGAAACTACTTTTGCCCGGCGAGGGGAATCGCGCTCTCCAGGGTCCCGATCGGCGCGAGCAAAGACGCGAAACATCCCGCGCCGGTGCAGACATTTATGAACGATGTGACCTTCACGCACTACCACCTCTTCCGCGCGGAATCGAAGATTCTGCAATAGCCGCGAAGGAGAGCGGAGGGACGTGGCTCGAGCGGTGCTCGGTTCGTGCTTTACCCCCCTCCCATCTGTGCAAATAACCCGCTTGTTTTCTGCTTGCTACGCGATGGATGTCGCTGCAAATTCGTGAAAGGAGGGAACTTTCTTGCACAACCGTGGCAGCAAAGGAGTTGGGATAGGTTTCAGGGTTCAGGGTTCAGGGTTCAGGGTTCGACAAAGCGAATCACCCGCTTTCGCAGAAGTTACTCAAAGAAACATGTGGCCCGGGGGAGGTGAACACCCCGGGCCGTCCGATCACACATCGTTCTTGATGCCTGAGAGAAGTGTAGCGATTTCGGAGAAATTATCGGCACTGTTTGGGAGATTTTTTATTCGTTTTGGAATGATGGGGATGAGGGTGTTTTGGAGGGGTGGTGGGGGTTGACAAGGGAAAAGTGTGGTTAGAGATAAATGGTCAGCGACCGGAGCAGCGGCGAACGAGGGCAGATCGTGAGAATAAGGCGGGGCTGGTGACCGCAAAGCCTGTTAATCGGCACCGATTCCAGGGATGCTAACTGATGTATACCGTGCGGGTTGGTAACAACCCGACAGGAATGCAGGAAACCACTCCTACTTCCTGCTTGATTAGCGCATTGGTTTGTTGGCTACCGCTAATCGATCGGCACTTAGGAGCCAGCTTCCTTATATGATCTGCTTCGCCATAAATACATGATTCACCGGCGCACCAATCTAACTGCACTCGGCGTGCGCATAGCCCACGTGCCAATCAGCCAGGCAACGACCGTTCAGAGTGGCGAGGAGTTCTAGTTACTTCTGGCCGGCCGCCGCAGTTGCGGACGACAAGCCATCAATGGAGCCGCGACGGCCGGGAGCATCGGTAAGCGCAATTCTGAATTGCCTGGCAGCTTCGATGGGATGATGCTGCAGGAGCAGCAAGTAACCGAACTGTTCGCGCGCCGGAATGACAGGGCCCGGAGTAACGGGAAGCTTTTCGATGGAATCTTCCTCATCGGCCGTGTCGCGCATCAGGGCAAATGCCTCCTGCTCCTGTCCGGTTTGCCTGTGCGGCCCACGCCATCAACTCCTGCCCGAGGAGCTTTACCTGAACGGCCCAATAGTCGTCTTGCGCGTTCCGCAACTGGCCTTCGATCTGTTGGAGACGATCTGTCTCGGCGCCGATGGCGGATTGGTGCTCGCCCCACGCAAGCGCGAGGCCTCGCGCCCACACGGCGATGGCGGTCACATAAGGAGGCGCACCCTTCGGCGGCTTAATGGCAGCGGCCTCCGCCCATCGATGGCGTTCCAAGGCGCAGCGAACGGGCATCGCCGTGGAGGCGTAGGCTTCCTTGAACTCGCGCTCATCCAAGGCCGTGATGCCTTGAAGCTGCTTCAATACCTGATCCGCCTCATTGTCTCGACCGAGCTGAAGGTAGGCATATACCAAGTAATCCATCGCATGCAGCTCTTCCCCGGTGTCGCCCTGGTGGCGCGCAGCGTCTATGGCCGCGAGGTTCGATGCGATAGAGTCCTGCCACAAGCCGAGCCGCGTGAAGATATGCGAGGGCATGTGCAAAGCATGCGGCACCGATGGTGCGACGCAGGGAATAGGCGCGCGCCGATTCGAGTCCGCGCTGTGCAAGCTCGGCATTGTCACAGGCGTGGATCTCGTAGTGCAGGATTCCTGGGTGGTCAGGATTGGCGCGCCCGAGCGGATCGAGCAGCGCGAGCGCATGCTTCTGCCTAGCATGCGTTTTGTCGGTAGGTGACGCATTTGAAAGCAGCGCCAGGGCATAAAACACCTGTGTCTCGACGTCCGCGCCGGCTTCGCTTGCCAGCCGGCTCATCGCCTGCTCGTAGTTGAGCGCACGTGTGGAGTAGGGGATCTGAGATCCATCGTCAAAGATGAATGCAAGCGCATCGATGAATTGCTTCTCGCGGGCGGAGGGGGCGCCAACGTGCCGAGCCAGCCGAATCTCGCGCTCGCCAAGGGTGACCGCTTCGGGGCTCAAGTGAGGCTCCCAGAGCTGGTGGAACAGACTCATGGCCACGCCCCAGTGGGCCATGGCGCAACCGGGATCGAGCCGGGCGACGTTCTGGAATGAAGACTGAGCGGCCAAATAAGCGAAGGAGTGAAGGAGAGCGACGCTGCGATTGAAATCCTGTTGAACAATAGGCGCACAGGAGACAGGGAAGGATACGGTGCCGAGCTTATCAGGAACCCCGTGGTCATGCATTTCCTGCGACCACAGCGGAGCGACGATGAGAAGAAATGCGAAACCAGGAATCAATCGGCGAGCCAGCATTAGACCTTCCTGCGATGCAGAAAATTGTCACACGGTGAAAGTCACTCCCTGAATCGTCGGAGCGTCGCGTCAATGGAGCACGCTCAGGTTTCAGCGAGGAATGATTCCACCAGTGAGATTACCGACCAAAAACGGCGTTCAGTTCCGCGCCTCCAAGCAACATGGCACAACATCTCGATGAGAGTATCGTCGCCGAGACGCTTATCGAGAACAGCGGGTGCCAACTAAGATTCCGGGCGAATCACCGTAAAATCGAAAATAATCAGCTGATCAATATCGGCGGCGAGTGTTGTCAAACTTGAAATGTCCAGGTAGGTGGCAAACCAGGAACAGCAGCATACATTCGAGAAATTTTCGCGGAAGATCTCGCGTCTCGAGAGACGTTCACTGCGGCCGACATCTAGTTGGCATAGGTCCAGCCCGTCTCGATTACAGTGTGGCCTTGTTTGCGCAATTCGTCAGCCTTCTCTTTTTCGGCGTCCTTCGAGGTGACCTGGTCGCACGTAACGCTGATGCCGCCTTCATTGCCCGACTGCCCCAAATAGCGCCGGAAGTCGGCGGACCAGGGCTCCTCCACCATCGTGGTTGAATCGTGTGTTTTGATGGGAAAGACGGCACTCACGCGGACGACCTGAGCTGTGGGGCTTGAGTAGCACAGGAAGTTGATTGGTCCCGCGGCCGCTGAAGAGCTCGAAGAGGGTGACGACGATCCCGAGTGACAGGCAACGCAAAGGAACGCGGATGAGAAGGCAAGGCTCAGGCCCGAGAAGCGAATGAAGCTGTCCATGAAGCTCTCCTCGATACAGAATCAAATTGACCAGGGTTGGGGGGCCGATTTAGCCGCTGGAGTGCCGATTGTACGCTTCTGCTTCCGGCAGGCGCAATCGCGGTCTGGAGCCGGCGGCCTCAGGCGCGTGCAGGCCCTTGCCCCTTCCGCGCAGAATGGGTCCTACACTTTCCCTACCCTGCGCCAGCGCGGTGAGGACGGGGTCCGCGAGCGATTCACAGGGCGCCTGATTCCATTGTGTTAGGTTGGAAATTTGGAGCCTGAAAAAGAGAGAAAGCCTATGGCTGCCAATTACTGAGTTCATCAAGCATCACTATCGTCATTTCAACGCCGCGGCGCTGGTGGACGCGGCCGAGGCCTACAACAAGCTGCTGGCCGAGGGCGGCAAGATGTTTGTGACCATCGCCGGCGCGATGAGCACGGCGGAGCTGGGGCTGTCGCTGGCGGAGATGATCCGGCAGGACAAGATTCACGGGATCTGCTGCACGGGCGCGAACCTCGAAGAAGACGTGTTCAACCTGGTGGCGCACGACTTTTACGAGCGCGTGCCGCACTATCGCGACCTGACTCCGGCCGACGAGGCGGCGCTGCTGGCGCGGCACATGAACCGCGTGACCGATACGTGCATTCCCGAGATGGAGGCGATGCGGCGGATTGAGAACGAGGTGCTGGCGGAGTGGGTGAAGGCGGACAAGGCCGGCGAGCGGTTTTTTCCGCACCAGTTCATGTACAAGATTCTGCTGTCGGGCGTGCTCGAGAAGAGCTACCAGATCGATCCGAAAGAACAGCTGGCTGCTGGCGGCGGCGGAGAAGAATCTGCCGATGTTTGTGCCGGGCTGGGAGGACGCGACGCTGGGCAATATGTATGCCGGGCACTGCATCACGGGCGACGTGAAGAAGGTGCACACGGTGCGGACGGGCATTGAGTACATGATGGAGCTGGCGGAGTGGTACACGGAGACGACGGCGAAGACGCCGCTGGGATTCTTCCAGATTGGCGGCGGGATCGCGGGCGATTTTCCGATTTGCGTGGTGCCGATGCTGCACCAGGATTTGCAGCGCGAGCATGTGCCGCTGTGGGCGTACTTCTGCCAGATTTCGGATTCGACGACGAGCTATGGGTCGTACTCGGGCGCGGTGCCGAACGAGAAGATTACGTGGGGCAAGCTGGGCGAGAAGACGCCGAAGTTCATTATCGAGAGCGACGCGAGCATTGTGGCGCCGCTGGTGTTTGCGTATGTGCTGGGGTGGTAGAGTGCAGCGGCAGCCGTTAGCTCGGATAGCTTCTCAGCTGTAGCGGTTCATGCTGGTGCGGAGTGATAGTTAGGACTCGGGAATGAAGAGAAACCTAGCTGAGATCGGGCGGCGGCGATCGGTGCTGGCGGTGGCTGTGCTGCTGCGGTGCGTGTCGGCGCGCAGGAAGATCGGCGGCTCCTGGCGCGCGGCGAGCACGAACGCGACTGGCGATCACGGGCGACATTGCGATTGGCGAAGTGACAAGCTGACGCATCGACTTTTTGACGTTTCCGCTGGCGCCGATTCGCAGGCTGAAGCCGGTGGAGGTGAGCGCGGTGTTCGACGCAGACGTGAATGCGGGAATCGAAGGGACGCTCTACCGGCTGAAGGTGCCGGCGGCGCAGCGCTTTCTGCATAAGAACACTTTGTGCGGCGGTGAAGACACGCAGTGGATGGCAACCTACGTGAGCGGGAAGACGCTGCAGGTGGCGTTCTTCTCAGGCGACGACGATGCCGGTGTTTACTTTTGACGCGATGCAGAAATCGTCGGCGCTGTGCGGGACGTCTACAGTACGCGAGATAGCCCGCTTGCTTGCAGCCATTAGCGTTGTAACTCAGGGCGAGCAGGATGCGAGTAGCTATCTGAGCCACGCCGACTGCAGCTCGCGGGGTTTTAGCATGTCGAGCAGCGGCGATAGAATTTCTCATGTCTTCCCTTCGAGGCAGAGGCGTTTCCGGCTGCGTGGTGCTGATCTTTGTTGCAGCGGCAGCCCTTTGGCCTGCCCATGCAAATACGCCTGCCCCGGCAAGCTTGCCCTTGGCGCAGATTCTGGCGTTGATGGAGCATCACGATCAAATTCAGCGGGAGGAATTGAAGCACTACAGGGCGGTGCGGCAATACCATGTCGAGTACCAAGGACTTGCAACCCTCGAGGCAGGGATGGAGGTGGAGATCGACTTTGATGCCACTTCAGGAAAAAGTTTTCGCATTGTGTCTCAGAGTGGTTCGAAGATTCTTGGCGAGAAAGTTCTGAAGAGGGCGATGGACAGCGAAAAAGAGGCCTCAGAGGACAGAGGGGCGACCGCATTGACGCCGGCAAATTACCGGTTCCAGTTGCAGGGGAGCGAGAGCGCTGGATGGACGCCCGGCCTACATTCTGAGTGTTGAGCCGCTGAAGGAAAGCAAGTTTCTGTATCGAGGCAAGATCTGGGTGGATGCGACGGACTTCGCGGTGGCAAAGATCGAGGCGGCGCCGGCGAAGAATCCCTCGTTCTGGATTTCGCGGACGCTGATTCGATATACGAACGCGAAGACGGGGAACTTCTGGCTGCCGCAACGGAGCCGCAGCGAAACCAAGATCCGGATCGGAGGCACTGCCGTGCTGACGATCGATTACGGGACTTACCAGATCAATTCGGATAAGCCGCATTCCGGTGGCGCAAGACTGACCTGGCGGCGAGTATTCGACAGCCGGTCAGCTCTTTGAGATCACAACGAACGGGCCGCTCGACTGCCTGGTCCATTCACGCCTTCAAACGCAGCCTGGCCAATGCCGGGCAAGCCAATCTCCCACTTGGGCCCTTCGAGCTCCGGCATGGGGCGCGCCTGGAACAGCTTCTTGCATTGGCGGGCGGTCCAACGTGCCCAGCGCTTGGACTTCTTGCGGCGCGCGCTGTCGGTGGAGATGCCGGTGCCCGCATACATCTGGCGGTAGAGCTTGGAGAGGAAGATGAATCCGAGCCGGGCGCGCAGAGTGGGCGTGCAGGCGGACCGTTCCCAGATGGCTCCCCAGGTGTAGAACCGGTCCCAGACTTTTTGCGTGCGCTCGCGAATTTCGTCGGAGCTCATGGTGGGATGCGGCGTAAACATCTTGGGCCGCACTTCAGTGGGAATCATCCAGTAGCGCGTGATGGGCACGTCGCCCACCATCATGGGATCGACGGCCTGCTCTTTTTCCCAGCGGCCGAAATCGACGGTGCCGGGAAACGGCGTCATCATGACGAATTGCGCGAAGGTGACGCCGGCCTTGAGCGCCATTTCGACCGTGGCAGTCGAAGGTGGCGGGCCGATCGGTGGGCAGGCCGAAGATGAACGAGCCGAGAACGTGCACGCCGTGCTGCTTGAAGGTCTGGAGTTGTTTGGCGAGAGCCTCGCCGGAGTAGTTCCAGTCCTTGTAGACGGCTTTCAGCCCCTCGGGCGTGACGGCTTCGACGCCCACCAGCGCGCCCTTGATGTTGGCCTTGCGCATGGCGTCAAGATAGCTGCCGTCTTCGCCGGCCTCCATGGTCATCTGCGTGAAGAACACCATGTCCTTGGGCAGCTTGGCGAGCTCTTCCATCAGCTGACAGGCGCTCGTTGCGAATGGCTGTGAGCTCGTCGAGCTTGGCGGTGTTGCCCTGCTCGCGCGCGAGACGCAGATCGGTGAACGTGACGGGATAGAAGTTGTCGTCGGCCAGGGCGATGAAGCGAAAACCGAGGCGGCGCAGGGCGATGATTTCGTCGACGACGTTTTGGAATTTGCGCTGGCGCGGCTTCTGCCCGTCGGTGCGCCAGACGCTGCAGAAGGAGCAGTGCTTGGGGCAGCCGCGAATGGTTTGCACCGAGGCCCACATATATTTCTGCGGGATCCATCAGGTCCCAGCGCGCGGAGAGGAATTCGCTGCCCTCGATGCGGCCGCCTTCGTAGACTTTTTCGGGCTTGCCGGCGAGGCAATCGGTGACGACCTTTGCCCAGGCGAGATCGCCGTCGCCTTTGACGACGGCGTGTGCTTCGCCGCGCTCGAGCGCTTCCTCAGGAAACAGCGTGGCGTGAATTCCGCCGTAGACGACCCAGGCGCCGCGGGCGCGCGCCATGCGGCCGACCGCGTAGCCGCGCAGGGCGTTGCCGGTGTGGACGCTGATGCCGACGATGTCGCCGGGCTGAATGGTCTCGGGCACAATCTGCTCGAGAGATTCATCGACGAGAATGGGATCTCCGACGACGGCGGGCGTGGCGGCGGCAAGCACGAAGAGCCAGCGCGGCGTGATGACCGCGGTGCCAAAGGAATTGTCGCTGGGATTGACGAGATGAACGCGCAAGCGGACCAACCTTTCGCCGTACTGGTGCGGTTGGCTTCACAGCAATTTCGGGGTTGCCGTAATGCGGGGTGACGATCGGAAGCGGCGCCTCAATGGAGAAGATGCCGCGCTGAAGTTGCATTACGGCCAGTTGGCCCTGGAATTGACCGTGCGAACGCGTACGTCGCCGGGTAAGTTCGTTCGGAAAATAGCACACCTTTTCGGGCGCGCAAAATTTCCCGCAAGCTTCGTCTCCCGGGGACAGTTGTGCCAATAGTACAGCGTTTTGGCGGAATTGTGCGGATAATCTGGGCAATTTTGCCCGGATGAACAAGAATTCATTGAAAGGACAGTTGTTAGCCCTTAGCCATCAGCTGCTTGCTATTCGTTTGGGGATGGGAAACGATTGTCAGGCTGCAACTGCACCGCGGCGAATCCTGAATCGCCGGATAAGCCACGCTGCGAGGATCAAGAGCGCAGCGATGAAGTAGAGGATGTGCGAACCGACCCAGATGGCGATGCGGAGACCGCGGCCCAGCCGGCGTGCATGTTGGATTGATTCAGCCGGAAGAGCGACGGTCTGGCTCCAATTGAAGTTCTCAAGGCGCGAGAGATAGCCAAGGCGGACGCAGCCTTCGAGGTCGTACACGCCAACCTGATCGGTGTAATGGCTGGCGACGATGAGGTCGCGCGTGAACTCGTCCCAATTGAGCGGCCCACCGTGGGCGCCGGGAGTTCCGGGACCGTCGGTGATTCCGACGACGATGGCCTGCGCGCCGTGGCCCAGCGACCAGACGATGCCGGAAGAGAATGGCCGGGCATAGCTTGCGTAGAGCATCAGGTAGTCATGGTTGCCGTGCACATCGACGGTGCCAAGCATCTGGTCGAGCATCGTGGAATGGACGCTGCGCTCGGCGGGGACGTAGGGCATTTGATAGGTCTGGACAACGTAGCCCTGCGATTGCACGCGGCCGATGAGCGCAGTATATGCTGCGACCGCGCGGCGAGTGCGGCTGGTGTTAAGTGCGCGGCCGAAGAGCGTGGCGATGAGGCGTAGACGATGTTCGCTGAGATTGCTGAGCGCCGTGAAGTCCGGTTCAATATCGAGACCAACCGCGGCCCAGTGCAGACCTTGCTCGCGGGTCCATTGCTCGAAGTCGGTGAAGCGCTGTTCGGCTTGCGGCTCGTTGCCGGAATTCATGTAGTAGCCGTCCCGGCCTGCCAGCGTGAGCCAGGCGACGACCGGGATTCCTTGCTGATTGAGGCGGCGAATGGCCACGGCGCGCTCGGGAGCAAAATCCTGAATGGGAACGGCAACCTGGGCGTGCAGAGTTTTCAGCGAATCGAGGACGGCCTGGTTCGCGACCAGTGATTGCAACTGCTTGATGCCCTGCTCGCAGCAGGCGAAGCCGAGGTTAGGCTGATGGCCGGGGCCCTGAACGGAGATGTCATTGACCGCGGCGAAGGCGGCGGGAGTGAAGGAGAGCAGAGCGAAGAGCAGAAGGCGGGAGTGATGAAAGCTATTCACGGCAAATGCGGGACGGGGACAAAGGGCTCTGCTGCTGCGATGAAATCCAGTGTAGAGCGGAAAGAGTGAAAGAATCAGCCGACGCGCGAACATTCTTCGACGGGGATCGGAACCTGCTCGACGATTTCGAGGCCGAAGCCTTCGAGAGCGGGGATGTGCATGGGGGTGTTCGAGAGAGGCGGATGCGCTGGATGCCGAGGTCAGACAGAATCTGGCCGCCGAGGCCGATGGCGCGCAGGATGCGGCCGGTGCGAGCCTGGGAGCCTTCGCGGGAGCGCAACTCCTGGTGCAGAATGAGGCGGCCGGCTTCGGAGGCCGACGCGGACCCTGCGGGCGCGGCTGCTGCCCTCGGGACCGAAGGTCGCCGCTGGCGTGCGCTCGATTTCGAAGCCGCGCGAGGTGTTGTGCAGATAGAGGATGACGCCGCAGCCCTCCTCGGCAATCATGCGCATGGATTGGTCGAGGATCTCGCGGCAATGGCAGTCGGCGGCGAAGACGTCGCCGGCGGTGCAGCGGGTGTGGACGCGGACGAGGACGGGATGCGGGCAGGGCGTGCGAGGCTGAGCGGGCTGATGCTCTTCGGGCGCAGGTGCTATCCCCGGTCTCGAAATCGAGACCGGGGGCACCCCGGCGTCAGTGGCGAGCGAGCCGTTGGCTGAGAACCTTTGCGCCGGGCCGGCGTTGAAGGCGGGGCAGTCGGGGCAAAGGTCGCCGCGGACGAGGGCGATGTGGCTTTCGCCGCCGTTGACTTCGCTCTCGTAAGCGATCATGCGGAACTCGCCGTAGCGGGTCTGGATGCGGCTCTCGCCGGCGCGGACGATGTAGCGCTCGTTGCGCAGGCGGTAGCGGATGAGCTCGGCGACGGTGAGCATGCGCAGGCCGTGCTCGCTGGCAGAACGGGATGAGGTCGGGAATGCGCGCCATCTCGCCGTCGTCGCGCATGATTTCGCAGATTACGCCGGCAGGGTTGAGGCCGGCGAGCCGCGCGAGATCGACGGAGGCCTCGGTCTGGCCGGCGCGAACGAGCACGCCGCCGCGGCGCGCGCGCAGCGGGAAGATGTGGCCGGGCCGGGCGAGGTCGGCGGGCGTGGCCTTGGAGTCGATGGCGGTGCGGATGGTGTGCGCGCGGTCGGCGGCCGAGATGCCGGTCGTGACGCCTTCGCGGGCCTCGATGGTCTCGGTGAATGCGGTGCCGAAGCGGGAGGAGTTCTGCTGCGTCATGGGGAAGAGGCGCAGCTGGTCGGCGCGCTCCTCGGTGAGGGCGAGGCAGATGAGGCCGCGGCCGTAGCGGGCCATGAAGTTGATGGCTTCGGGGGTGACGAGCTCGGCGGCCAGGGTCAGGTCGCCCTCGTTCTCGCGGTCCTCGTCGTCGACCACAACGACCATGCGGCCGGCACGGATCTCGTCGAGCGCGCCGGGCACGTCAGTGAACGGCGGCTCGACTTGGCGTGGGGGGCTGGGCATGGTTCCGCGTGTACGCCTCGTTGGGATGAAGCAGCTTTATTTTCGCTGATTTGGGGAGGGAAAGCCAGAAAGGGGCCGGGCGACGAGCAAGGATGCGTTACGATTTGCCGATGATCGGTCCGGGATTCCTATTTGTATTGCCAATTTCGAGAATAGGCCGAGCGCAGACTCAGCCTCAACAAAGCCTAACGGTTTGCGCGCTACGAGCGGCTCGATTCGGGGAATTGCGCCAGCGCAAAGATGTGATACGGCCATGCCGTCTCGATTACAAGCACCTTTGCTCCTATCCCAGTTAACAATTCCAGGGTGTTCTTCTTGTTGAAGACGTGATGGTGAAGACATCGATTCGCGAAATTGTTCAATGAGCGTTGCCGGAATTCTTCTGCTGATCCAGACTCTGGATCCAGGTCACGGTCGTGTGCACGCAAGATCTCTTCAAGATGGGTGAGGTCATCTTCTTGCGTTCCCCGGGAATAGTCATCGAACATGTGTGCGACTGGTGTCGGCGCGCGTCGGTGATCGAACGTGAACCGGTAGTTCGGTAGAACCAGGATCAAGCCACCACCGGGACGTGAGATGCGCTGCCACTCTTTGAGCGCCTTTACCGGATTGGCAAAGTGCTCGAGATTGTGAGACGAGAGCACGAAATCGTACTGGCGATCCGGGACGACTCCTAAATCGGATCCTTCTGCGAATATGGCCCTACCGGGCGCATGGTTTTGGCTGAATACGAAGGCTTCGGAATGTGCAGCCCAAATGTTGGTTCGAGAAAAGTCGCAGTTGTCTAATGAACCGACTTCGCCATAAATCGGCAGCAGTTGACTTGTCCCTCGAAAAACTTCGCTCGGGCCGCCGATTTCAATTCCTTTGTTGCCCTTCACCATCTCCACCGCTGTCTCGAAACAAGCAACCCGGCCCTGCAGCGAGGTGCCCGCACGCCGAATCACCCGATAGAAAAGTGAAGTATTCATTTGAGCCAAAAGGGCTTGATTTTCAGGCCTGACAACAAGGTGTCAACCACGATATAGCGAAATCGCCTCGAGTGCGCCAAATCGCGGTCCGGACAAATCGGTTCTTCCGCCCAGAAATCGAAGGCGCCGGAAGGAGTCTCTCCGATTTGTCAGAAATTCGAGCACAGGGCCAGGTTCAGCCGGTTCAAGCAAAAACGCCGCCCGAAGGCGGCGTTTTTGTTGGAAGCTGGCTCAATTGCTACAACGTCGATTCGATCTCAAAGCCCCAGGCCTCAAGAAGGGCCTCAGGGATATATTTGGAGTTCTTGTTGCGGCGCGCCCACTCGCGCAGGCGGGTCGACCGGATGTACTGGTCCGGCGGCAGCTTGAACTCCTTTGTAATCTGCTCGAAAGAGGTAACTGTAGGCACAACCGGCCCAATGGGCTCCGGCTTGCCCCAGTTCGGATTTCCACGACGCTTTGCCATTGATTTTTTGTCCTTGAATGAAGGAGTATTTTTGCTGATTCATCCTCGGACGCGGGCTGGGGATGCGCAGTAGGTCCCGAGGATTACATCACACTTCTATTTTAGGGATATTTTCTTCAAAAATCAATAGTAAAGTGATCGTTTTGAGCGATTTAGCGGTGGAATTCGTGACCCAAGCTGTTCGCCGGTAATTCATTGATATCACAACGGTATAGTCTGGATCTCGAACCCGCACACAGACGCGACGCGTATCACGCTGTCGGACGCGCGGAAGCAGGGTGGAAGCCGGGAGTGGCAGGATATATCCATGAAGATATTTGGGCCGGCAATTGTCGCAGGCTTGGTGCTTTTGTGAGGGGCAGAGACCTGGCACGGCCGTGGAATTAACGGTGAGCCGACAGGCCCTGGAGCGGACGCTGAAGCAGCAGCTCTTCAGCGGGCCCGACGGCCGGTACTACCTGAAGGGCAACGCCAGTCGGCGTGCTTTATTTCGACCGAGGATCCGCATCTGAGCTTTGAGCAGGACCGGATCGTGGTGCGGGTGAAGACGCGGGCCCGGCTGGGAGCCGGTGGGCGGCGCGTGCCTGGGTGTGACGCTGACGCTGCCGGCCGAGGTTTCGCTGGCGCCGGATGCGGAGGGCGAGACGATCGGGTTCCGCGACGCGCAGCTGGACAAGGTTTCGGACCGGAAGGAGATCAACTTTGTGCTGGCGCCGTTTCTGCGCGGGCAGGTGCCGAAGAGCATGAAGGTGAATGCGGCGGATTTGCTGCGCAAGGCGCTGGCGGGCTCGACGGCGACATCGGGATACAAGGTGAGCCTGGACCGGCTGAAGATTCACTCGGTTCAGATTGTGGGCGACAAGCTGGTGGTGGATGCGGATGGGGATTTGAGTGTGGAGTGAGAGGAGCAGCGTTCAGCTGTATGCAAGTAGACCGATGTGCAGAAGCTGAATCCGTGCGTACGATGGTGCGGACCTGGAGGTCCGCGACAGTCGGACTGGACCAGCGACATTTCGGGAGGTCAGACCACTGGGATTAGAATTGATACAGGAAAATCAAATATTCGCAGTGATAGAATTCGATTTTGGAGAAACGTATGCCTGACGCATCTTGTGATATCGGCCTGATTGGCCTTGCGGTGATGGGACAGAATCTTGTCCTCAACATGAACGACCACGGATTCAAAGTGGCCGTGTTCAACCGCACCGTTTCGAAGGTGGACGATTTTATCGCGAACGAAGCCAAGGGGACGCAGGTGGTGGGCGCGCACTCGATTGAGGAGCTGACGAGCCTGCTGAAGCGGCCGCGCCGCGTGATGCTGATGGTGAAGGCCGGCGACACGGTGGACCAGATGATCGACCACATTGCTGCCGCATCTGGAAGCGGGCGACATCATCATCGATGGCGGCAACTCGCTGTTCACCGATTCGAACGCGGCGCACGAAGGAGCTGGCCGAGAAGGGGATTCTGTTTATCGGCACCGGCGTTTCGGGCGGCGAAGAGGGCGCGCGGAATGGCCCGTCGATCATGCCGGGCGGAAATCCGGCGGCGTGGCCGCATGTGAAGGCGATCTTTCAGGCGATCGCGGCCAAGGTGGAAGACGGCACGCCGTGCTGCGACTGGGTGGGCGAAGACGGCGCGGGGCACTTTGTGAAGATGGTGCACAACGGCATCGAGTACGGCGACATGCAGTTGATCTGCGAGGCCTACGACCTGCTGAAGCACGGGCTGGGACTGACGGCCGACGAGCTGCACGATGTTTTCGCGGAGTGGAACAAGGGCGAGCTGGACAGCTACCTGATCGAGATTTCGAGCCAGATCTTCGCCAAGAAGGATGAAGACGGCACGCCGCTGGTGGACAAGATTCTGGACACGGCGGGACAAAAGGGCACGGGCAAGTGGACGGTGATCAGCGCGCTCGATACGGGCCAGCCGGTGACGCTGATCGGCGAGAGCGTGTTTTCGCGCTGCCTGTCGGCGCTGAAAGAGGAGCGCGTGGAGGCGGCGAAGGTTCTGCGCGGGCCGAAGTCGCTGGCGAAGGTGGGCGACCGCGCGAAGTTCATCGAGGACGTGCGGCGGGCGCTGTACTGCTCGAAGATCATCAGCTACGCGCAGGGCTACATGCTGCTGCGGGCCGCGGCCAAGGAGTATGGCTGGAACCTGAACATGGGCGGCATCGCGCTGATGTGGCGCGGCGGCTGCATCATCCGCAGCCAGTTCCTGGGCAAGATCAAGGACGCGTTCAAGAAGAACAAGAAGCTCGACAATCTGCTGCTGGACAATTTTTTCTCGCGGCTGGTGAACAAGTACCAGGCATCGTGGCGCAAGGCGCTGGTGCACGCGGTGAAGCTGGGCGTGCCGACGCCGGCGTTCTCGACGGCGCTGGCGTTCTTTGACGGCTACCGCGCGGGACGGCTGCCGGCGAACCTGCTGCAGGCGCAGCGCGACTTCTTTGGCGCGCACACCTACGAGCGCGTGGACAAGCCGCGCGGCGAGTTCTTCCACACCAACTGGACGGGACACGGCGGACGGGTTTCGTCGGGGACGTATAACGTGTAGAAGACAGTGATCAGTGATCAGTGGTCAGGGCTCAGAAAGACCAACAGCGAATGCGGCGATTTCCTAATGGAAATCGCCGCTTTTGCCTTGAAGGCTGAGCGAGGTTACTGCCAGAGCGGATCGGCCAGCCTGCGACTTGGCGAGGATGACCGCATCCTTGAGTGCCATTTCGAATGCGCGGGTCAGGGAGCGATCAGCAAACGTGAGGCCGAAGGCTGCGGTATCGTCGGGGCCCTGGCCGTATTCGGAACTCGCGTGCGGTCCGTGGCCGAGGCTCGCGAGCTTGTCGCGATCGTAAATCATGGTGTGCCGAACTGCTTGCCCTGAACACCGGCGATGACGACCATCGTGGTATCGCCTGCGTCACCAGGCTTGTAGCCCTTGGCTGCATCGGGATTCGTGAAGACGAGATCCTCTGAGATCAGGCTCTCATCGACCGCGTTGAGTGGCACAACGATGGCGACCGGCTCATCTGGTTTGAGAACCACGATGGAGTTTCCGAAGCGATCGCGAGAGAAAAACAGTTGAAGGATTGGAGTCGCGCGAAGAAAGTTGCGCTGATCGAGAAGACAAATCCAGCATGGGTTGACTTGAGCCTGGATTGGTACGACTTTGAGCCCGCCGATCTTAACCGCGCTGCTGATCGGATGGACGCATAAAAGCAACTGCAGATCCTTCGACTCCGGTCGCCGCGGCGACCTTCGCTCTGGATGACAGTGTTACTTTGGGGCCAACTTCGCTACAAAAAAGCGCTGCTATCGTCTGAACGCGTTCAGCGCAACGTGTCGACGGGGGCGGGGTCCATGTCGGCGTAGTCCTGATTTTCGCCGCCCATGCCCCAGCAGAAGCTGTAGGCGCGCGTGCCGACGCCGCAGTGAATCGACCAGCCGGGCGAGATGACGATGCCCTTGTCGGCCATGACGATGTGGCGGGTTTCGGCGGGCGGCCCCATGAAGTGCATGACGCGCGCGTCGGCGGCGACGTTGAAGTACATGTAGATTTCGCGCGGCGCATGTGCGTGTGCGGCGGCATGGTGTTCCAGTTGCTGCCGGGCGCGAGATGCGTGACGCCCATGACGAGCTGGCAACTGCGCGCGCCCTGCAGATGAATGTATTTGCAGATGGTGCGCTTGTTGCAGGTTTCGAGGCTGCCGAGTTCGGTGGGGCTGGCTTCTTCTTTGCGGACCAGCGCGATGGGATATTCGGCGTGGGCGGGATAGCTGAGCAGATAGAAGACGGCGGGCGCGGATTTGTCTTTTGAGGCGAAGGTGACCTGCTTGTTGCCGCGGCCGATGTAGAGCACGTCGAGATTGTTGAGGTCGTAGCTCTTGCCTTCGACGGTGATGACGCCGGCGCCGCCGATGTTGAGCGCGCCCAGCTCGCGGCGCTCGGTGAAGTAGTTCGGCGCGCAGTTCGGGATAGGTGGGCAGCGCGATGGGCGCGTCGAGCGGGAGCGGCGAAGCCGACGACGGCGCGATCGAGATCGACGTAATTGAGATGGAGCTTGCCGGGCTCGTAGAGCGAGTCGAGCAGAAATGTTTCGCGAAGCTCATCGGTGGTCATGCGCGGGTAGCGCACGGGGTCAGCCATCAGATACGGTCTTCATCGTTTCTCTTTCCTTCAGCTTCAGTTTCTCAGGTCTGATTGGACTCCTGGCGTGAAGTCGCACTCAACCGGCTGAACGCGCGTGCGCATCCGCTCCATTTTACTGCGCGGCAGAGTTGGCAGTTTGTCGGATCCCAGTTGTCGCTGCCGCGCAGAAAGACTGTCGGCTCGTATTGTTTGGCTTCGTCGGGCGTGAGGAAGTGCGTGTGCGGGTCGCGCTCGATCGTGATGCGCGCCGGGGCCGGTGGAGTCGAACTCCGCGTAGTAGGCGGTGTCGAGCGAGTGCGTTTCGTCCGGGATGCCATTCGCGCCAGCCCGCGGGATCGATCTTGTCGCCCATCTCAGGTGTGCATATAGATGACGGTTGCGTAGGGACGCCACGGCCGGCCGAGAAAGACGTTGCCGGTGACGCCGGGATCGGCGGTGAGCTTGCGAGTGGTCGATGACGAAGCCGGAGTCCTCGTCGGGATAGTGCTTGGACTGCGCGGTGATGTAGCCGCCGTCGTGCGGCGTGGAGTGAATCTCGCAGTTCTCGAAGACGGCCTTGCGAGTCGCCGAAGATGAAGTCGACGTTGCCGGCGACGTAGCAATCGGAGAAATACTGGCGCGTGGGCGTGCAGTCCTGGCGCGTCGTTGCGCGCAGCTGCGGCTGCCGAGATAGACCGTGTCCTGATTGCCGAGGAGGCGCACGTTGTGGAAGATGGCGCGGTCGCCGGTGACGAGCAGGGCCAGCGCCTGCGAGCCCTGCGGAGTCTGCTCGTGGGTGCGGTTGAAGTCGTTTTGGAAGGTGATGTTTTCAGCGAAGAAATTGTCGGCGGTGACGTTGACCGTGGCGGAGTGGAGCGTGCCGCCGTTCTGGCCGGCGCTGCGATCGTTGACGACGACGGTTTTGCTCGCGTCAGGATTGGCGCTGCGAATGGTGATGTTGGGCTTGTCGACGGTGATGCACTTCGCGATAGACGCCGGGCGAGACGGAGAGCACTGCGCCGCCGGTTTTGGGAGCCATATCGAGCGCGCGCTGGATGGAGTAGTAGTCGCCGGTGCCGTCGGCGGCGACGTAGAAGGTTTTGTCCTCGGGCGGAATTTTGCCGGCCATCTCGGGCGCGGTTTTGTCTTCAGGGAACGGAACGAAGCGCGCATCGCAGTCGAGCGGCTGGCCGGGCGCGGAGTCGGGCGCCTGCGTGATCGGTGACGTCGTCGCCCTTTGGCTCGAGATTGCCGAGGTCGTGGGCCGATGGTGATGTCGGCGTCCTTGTCGTAGAAGAGCGAGTCCTTCTGATCGTCGGCGAAGACGTTGTCGAGCTTGATCTCGAGTTTGTGATCGGCGTCGAGGCCGTAGAAGGTGTAGGCGCCGGGCGTGAGGATGTGGACGTTTTCAAGCGTGATGTCGTGGTAGATGGGCAGGCGGTCGCCGGTGAAGGTGGTGTAGTGCGGCGTGAAGACCAGCGGGTTGGGCACGTTGCGGATGCAGACGTTGCGATAGACGACCTGATGGACGAGGCCGCCGCGGCTGGGATCGGACTTGATGCGGAGGCCGTTGTCGGCGCCGTCGATGGTGAGGTCGTCGACCAGCAGGTGATCGACGCCGCCGTAGGTGCCGCTGCCGATGGACATGCCGTGGCCGGTATAGAAATGGTTGTGCAGGACGGACATGTTCGAGACGGCGCCGGCGGCGCTGGGCTTGAGGCAGACATCGTCGTCGCCGGTGTGGATGTAGCTGTAGGCGATGGTGATGTTGCGCGAGGAGCCGGGATCGATGCCGTCGGTGTTGCGCGCGGTCTTGGGCGTCATGATCTTGACGCCCCACGCGGTGAAGCCGTCGGTCTGGTTGACGGAGACGTGGAAGCCGGGCGAATTGCGCAGCGTGATTTTGTAGAGGATGAAGTTGTCGGCGTGGCGCAGGGCGATCATCGCGGGCACGCTCTGCTGCTGGTCCTTGACCTTGGCTTCGTGCGCGAGGTCCCACCAGGTGACGTCCTGGCCGAGGAGCTTTGCGCCGCCGCGGGCGTCGATGGAGCCCTCGCCCATGATGCCGGCGTTCTTGGCGTCCGTCGCCGGAGATGAGCGGCTTGCAGCCGCGGCCGCGCTCGGAACGATGCCGCAGCCGCCGGGCGAGAGATCGTAGACGCGCGGATCGCGCGAGGCGACGAGCGCGGTGTTCTGCTCGACGACGAGCGTGACGCCGGCGCGCAGGGTGAGCGGGCCGGTGAGGAAGACGTTCTTTTTGCCGTGGGCGCGCAGAACGACGGCCTTCGATCGAGCTGGTTCGAGGCGCCGCTGTCCGACGCGCAGTGGTCGAGCGCGTCCTGAATGCGGGCGGTGGAGAGCTTTTGCTCGTCGGCGAGCGGCGATGACGCCGTGGTTGGCGACGACGTCGGCCTCGAGCGTGACGCAGGCGGGGGGAATCTTTGGCTCGGTGACGGTGCGGGTGTCCTGAGCGGCGAGGGATGAGAGGCGAGAAGCGGAAGAGCGCAAGGAAGAAGCAGCGAAGTAGCGCATGGAATTCTCCAATGGCGGGACGACGGCGGAATGAGAGCCACGCAAGAAGCGCACTTGAGTGGACTGACCACTGGACCATCCAAGTTTAAGGAGCGGGGGTGGGGCGTCAAGGTGACTATTTCTGCGAAGAGATCGCAGCGCTGACCTAGGTCGACGAAGCCGGACTGGAGTCCGGCGTATCTAGTCAGTGTTGCGGAACCTGCTCGAGAATCCAGCGGACGAGCTCCTTGCCGGCGGCGTAGTTGTCGTAGGTGGCGGGCAGCTTGCGGCCGTCGGTGTACTCGTTGTAGAGCCAGGGATCGATCATGGCGAGACAGTTCCCTTGCCGTACTTCGCCGTGGCCATGAAGATGTCGTCGCCTTCAGTGAGCACAGCATGCGCGCGGGCCGCTGACAGAGATGGTGCAGACGTCTTTGACGTAGATGGTGTGCGGGTGGTGGAAGATGGGGCCGTCGCCGTCGATGGCGATTCTTGCCCTGCTCCCAGTTGGTGCCGATGACGTGCTTGCGCAGCACGCTGTTGAAGTGGATGCCGAATTTGTCGGAGACGACGTTGAAGTGATCGAGGTCGGCGAAGGAGGTGTCGTTCTCCATGATCACGAGCACGCCGCCGGACTCGACCCACTCGGCGATCTGCGTCGGCATCTTCGGCGTTGGCGAAGTGCGGATGCGGATTCTTGTCGAGGTTGTCGGGCGAGGCGATGACGTAGACTCTGCGCGCCTTGAAGATTGGCGAGCGGTGGGCTCGGCGTCGAGTTCGCTGGTCTGCGCGCCGAACTTGCGGAAGATATGGCCGAAGAGCGAGTAGCCGGGCTTGTCCCATGTGTTCCATTTGTAGTGGAAGTCGACCTGCTGGCCGAAGGCGTCGGTGCGCTGCTGCGAGTTGAACCAGCCGTCGACGAGGACGGTGTCGCCGCGGCCGAGCTTTGCGATTCTGGCGCGTTTTCCATTTCGGAGCTGGCCAGCAGAAATGCGCCGACGCCCTTGGGATCGTTGGTGACGACTTTCTCGCCGATGTAGTAGGCGTAGGTGCCGTCGCGATAGGGATCGCCGCCGAGGCCGGAGGCTTTCACGGTGTCTGGTGAGCGAGACGTCGTCGCCCTGCGACTTTGATGAAGTGCGTGAGGATGCCTTTGTAGCCGCGCTCGGCGTTGGCGAGATAGTGTCTGCAGGCAGATAGCCGCGGCGCACGCCCTTGGCGAGCGCGTAGACGAACATGCAGGCGGCGGAGGACTCGAAGTAATTTCCCTTCTCGCCGGGCTTGTTCATCATCGTGTACCAGAGGCCGGTCTTCTGGATCCTGGTAGCGCGCGACGGCGGCGGCTTCGCGGCGAAGAATGGCGATGAGCTGCGTGCGGCCGGGGTCGCCGTCGGGATAGTAGTCGAGCGTGTCGACCAGGGCCATCATGTACCAGCCGATGCCGCGCGCCCAGAATTGCGGACGAGTCGCCGGTTTGCTTGTTGGCCCAGCGCTCCTGCTTCGACTCGTCCCAGCCGTGATAGAGCAGGCCGGTCTTCGGATCGCGCGCGTGCTGCTCCATGAGCACGAATTGCTGGGTGATGTCGGCGAATTCTTCGGGGTGATGCGAGATGGAGGCGTACTCGGCGCGGAAGGGCTCGGCCATGTAGAGGCCGTCGAGCCACATCTGGTTGGGATAGCGCTGCTTGTGCCAGTAGCCGCCGTCAGGCGTTGCGCGGCTGCTGCGCGAGCTGATCGTAGAGAAAGGTGGCGGCGGTGAGATAGCGCTTGTTCTGCGTGACGCCGTAGAGGAGGAGAAGCTGGCGGCCGAGGAGGATGTTGTCGAGCTGATGCTCTTCGGGCTTGAGCGTGGGGATGGAGCCGTCGGGCGCGACGAGCTGCATCGACCGAGCTCTTGATGTAGTTGAAGTAGCGCGGATCGGCGGTGGTGAGCCAGACGGCGTCCATGCCCTCGAGCAGCGTGCCGAGCTCGTAGTTCCAGATCCAGGGCGCGCCGGCGGGAGCGATGCGGCCGTCGGGCCAGCGCGCGATGGCGGCATTGGCGGCGCGCTGCGACCTGGGGCAGTTCGTCGGCGCGAGCGGCGAAGGCAGA
This sequence comes from uncultured Acidobacteriaceae bacterium, assembly GCA_963782085.1. Classification (GTDB taxonomy): domain Bacteria; phylum Acidobacteriota; class Terriglobia; order Terriglobales; family Acidobacteriaceae; genus Telmatobacter. The sequence continues at coordinate 110,951 of CAWAIL010000022.1, read as the reverse complement.
GATGACGAGAACGACGCGACGGAAGGCAAGAAAACGAAGCAAAGAAAATGCATAGGATTTCATGGCGAACCAACTATATCGATTGTGACGAGGCGGGGACAAATGATTGTGTGCGGCCGCGAAGGCCCACACGACAGCCGACCCGGAGATCGGCGCTACTTTCGCAACGTTAGTGTGTCGGCGGTAGCGCGGGGCTTGCGATCCAGCCGTTCAGGCGCAGCCAGTTTTCGAGGAGCGTGGGCCACTCGGCTAGCTCGGGATTGGATTGGCCGAGGGCCGTGCCGTGCGGGCCGGTTTGAAAGATGTGCATCTCGGCGGGCACGCCGGCTTTGACGAGCGCGGTGTAGAATGACGACGCCGCTCAAGCACGGGAACGGACTGATCGGGCGTGGTGGCGTAGAGGAAGAACGGCGGTGTGCGCGCGCGTGACGTGCAGGTCGGGCGAGATTTCGTTGAGCACCTCGGCGCGAAGGATGGTCGCCGAAGAGATTCGCCATGGCGCCGGGCTTGGCGATGCCGGGCTGCAGGGTGAGCGCCGCCGTAGGAGCTGATGACGAAGTCGGGGCGGTCGCTGACGCGATCGATGGGATCGGCGGCCTGCGGATTGCCGTCGTCGAAGTGCGTGCCGACCATGCCGACGAGATGACCGCCGGCGGAGAATCCCCACATGCCGATGCGATCGGGAGCGATGTGGTATTCGGCCGCGTGGCTGCGCACCCAGCGCACGGAGCGGTAGCCATCGAGGATGGGCTCAGGATAGTGGTAGCGCGGGGTGAGCCGGTAGGTGAGGACGAAGGCCGTGATGCCGCGGAGATTGAGCCACTCGGCGATCTGCGTGCCTTCCTTTGGGATAGGCCAGGTTGCGATAGCCGCCGCCGGGACATACGATGACCGCGGTGTGCGGCGCGGGGCCGTAGCCCGAGAAGATTTCGAGATGCGGCTTGTCCTGCTCTTCGGTGCCGACTGCGCCGGGCGCGCCTTCGGGCCAGAGATATTCGATCTGGCCGTGGGGCAGAGCGGGATCGGGAGCTTGGGCGGCTGTTGGAGCGGTTTGCGACGCGGCTTGCGCGCTAGCAAATAAAGAGCCGCACGCAAGAATGAGCGATAGGGCAAAAGCTTGAACTGCGCGGCGCGAAACCAATGCACATAACTTTTCGTACAGGATCATGAAAGTGAAACTCCAATCGCGATGAGGATTGTAAATCCTTGCGGCGCGCACATAGAAGGTGCTGCCAGCGCGACCCAATGCCCGGAACTGCGACCTGACAAGTGCGAGAATTTCTCGAACTCCCGGATCAAACAGTTCCGAGATCAGGATGGCTTTTCCTGGGACAATGACAAAAATAAAAGAGGCTGCCAGGTTTAACCGGCAGCCTCTTGAGCGAACGATTGGAAAGCCAGCTTAGAAACTGATGCGAGCCGAGAACTGAGCGGACTTGCGGGTGGCTGATGGAGTTACTGGTGACATCGCCAAAGCTCGCGTTGCCGACCGCCGTGCTGGCAACAGCGAACAAGGTGTGGTTGGTGACGTTGTACCACTCGGCCCGGAAGTCCAGCTTGGCGGACTCCGTGAGTGCAGCGGGAAGCTGCGCACCAAGGCAAAGTCGAGCTGGTAGTTGCCGGGACCGTAGAGGTTGTAGGGCGCGGTGCGGGGCGCATCGCTGATTTGATAGGCGTACGAGCTGAGAACGCCGGTCACCGGATTCATGAACGGACCTGTGCCGTCCCAGCCGTCGTCCCGGCGCTGGGCACGATGTAAGAAATGGCGGAGGTGTTTGCGGCGGTTATGCCCTTGCCCCACTTGCCGTTCTGGCGCGCAGAGCCCGTGAAGTTCGGGTTGAGGATTGGCTCAAAGTTGCTCTCCGCCGGATTGGTCTGGCAGATGGCTTCGGTGAGCGCCAGCGGAGAGCCGGAGTAGGCCTGGTAGACCCCGGAGAAGCGTGAATCCGCCCATGATTGCCCGCTCGACCGCATTGCTCTGCGAGAACCGTTTTGCCGAAAGGCCATGCCCAAACAGCGGTCAGCGACAAAGTGCTGCGGCTGGTTGGAAGTGGAAACCGTGCGCTCAATGCGATCGGCCGGAACGACGCTGAGGGATGATTGGCAAGCGTGCCGGCGGGAATCGCATAGCCGGTGCGGAAGGTGCCGCCGTCGTCGATGGCGCGCGACCAGATATAGTTGGCATTCATGGTCAATCCATGCCAGGTGCGCATGCTGAGCATCGCCTGCAGTGCGTGGTAGTTGGAGTTGCCGACATAGCCGAAGGTGTCAGCTTACCGTCTGGAACGGGAAGGGCTTCAGCAGTGCTCAAAGCCTGGCTCGGTGGTGAAGTTCCAGCGGGGCAAGTGAGGTTGTTGGCGCGCGCAGGCGCCGGTGCCGAGCGTGTGCCGAGCGTCGTTCCAAGATGAAGATACTTGGGATCGAGATCGTTGGCCCACAGATCCGCGCGCGTGGTAGCTATCCAGCTGCAGGAAGTGGCCCTCCGAGCCGACATAGGTGACGGTGAGCGCCATGTGCGTTGGTGAGCTGGTGCTGGATGCCGAAGCTCCAGTTGATGTATTCCGGCGCACGGCCGCCGAGTACGGATCGTCATAGCCGATCGACGACGGCGTGCCGGTGTAGCCGCGAGTGGTGGTGTAGCCGGTGCCGAATTGCGGGCCCGAAGCCACGCCGTCGCGCCCGTGTAGGCGGGAATGGCGCCATTGCGTGCCGCGTGAGCGGCATGGTGCTCAAGAGCTGGCCGTTCGCCGAGAAGGAGGGCGCGGCCGAGAAGCCCAGCGTTCCGAGGCTGGATGCAAGCCGCCCACCGCGTCGCCATGCGTGAACATGACGCCGTAGCTGGCGCGGATGACGGTCTTGGAATCGAGCTGGTAAGCCAGGCCGAGGCGCGGCCCGAAGTTCTTGTAGTAGTTGTTGACCGGCGTGGAGCAATTGCAGGTGCCGGCGCCGTGCCCGGTGAACTGCAGCGCACCGTTGATGCCGGTGATCGGGTTGGCAAGAGTGGGACTGAAGAAGCTCTCGGCGTTGTGCACTTCGGTGACGGTCGGGAAGAAGTCGTAACGCAAGCCGAGGTCGAGGGTGAGCTTGCTGGTCACCTTCCAGTTGTCCTGAACATAGGGCGAGATGGCGCGGAAGCGCGCGCCGAACTCCTGCTGCAGATACTGGGTGAAGCTGCCCTTGTCGATTTCGCCGACCAGGAAGCTGGCGTAGGAGAGACCGGTGCCGGTGGTGGCGACATATTTCGGGTGGCGTTGCTCGATGCATTGATTGCCGAGGTCTCAGTGACCGCGGTGGCCAGAGTGATTGGGCTTGAACCGCTGGTGGCGTTGATTCACGTTGTAGAGCATCCAGGCGACCTGGCCGCCGAAGGTGAAGGAGTGCTTGCCGACGGTCCACTGCACGTTGTCGAGGGCGGTGTAGTTTTCCGCGATGGTGACAGATGCCGGCTCGCCGGCCCAGTTTGTCGGGGCATCGGTGCCGGCGAAAGTAACAACGGGAAAGGCATCGGAAGCCTGGCCCGCGGGCAATCCTGACAGCCCCATCGCGGTGGCGGCATAAGTTCGAGCCTTCGTCGGGATTGAAGGTGGGGCCGTTGTAGCGGGCATAGCCCCACTTGACCTGGTTGAGCAGGTGCGGCGAGAAGACGTGGGTCTCTTCGATGATCCCGACCGCGGTCTTGGGAGCGTAGGCCTGGCCGTAGTTATACGGAACCGGCCCGACGTTGCGGCCAGCGGTGGTCTGGCCGACCGGAACGGAACTGGCCTGACGGCCGATCGGCGCGCAAGAAGGAGAGCGTGTCGTGCGAATTGACGATGTAGTCGAGCGCGATGGGTCATGGACCAATTCACCAGGCCCGTGGCGTTGGGAGCGACGTAGTTGTTCTGCAGTGCGGTCGTGATCGCCTTGTTGATGCCGAGTGATGCAAGAAAGCCTGCATGTTCTTTGCGCACCGTGGAGAACTCGCTGGACGGGATCACGTTGACCGGAGAGCCGGGGCCGAGCAGCACGGATTGCCATGCGGGACCGGTGCCGCTACCGGGACCGTAGCCGTACTGGTAGCGGCAGGGGCCGTTGGTGCTGTTCGCGGTGCAGGCGGCCTGCGTACAGCGGGTCGTAGATGTTGACGCCGGTCTGCGCTGAAGTCGCCGGTTCTGTTCGGCAACCGTGGGGAAGCGTCATCGGCGTCGGGGTCGCGCTGGCGTAGCGGAAGCCGTTGTAGTTGGTGAAGTAGAAGAGCTTCTGCTTCAGCGATGCCGAAGGGGATGAGCGGGCCGCCGAGATCGATGCCGTACTCGTTGCTGTGCTCGATGGGCTTGACGGGCAGGCCGGTCACGGCATTGGGAACCTTACCGAAGAATCCCCAGGTATCGAGGGCCGTGTTGCGGAAGAACTCGTACACGGAACCGTGATACTGCGGTGCCGCCCTGCTTGATGGAGTAGTTCATCACGCCCTGGCCTTCATAGATGGCCGAGTAGCCAGCTGGTCTGCACCTGGAACTGGTCGACCGCATCGACCGAAATTGCGGTCCACACATAGCGCGGGTCGCCGTTGCCGCCGGCGCGCACAAAAGGAATGCCGTCGACGTAGACATCGGAGGCGGCGCCGCGGCTGCCGGAGCCGTTGACGACGCCGGTGTTGGTGGTGGCGTTGCCGTTGGTCTCGTTGCCCTGCACGCCCGGCATCAGGTAGACGAAGTCGGTGGCGCGCCGCTGATCGGCCTGAGCCGTAGGCGCCCATCTCGATGGGCAGTGCCGCATAGGTCTCCTGCTCCATGGTGGCGCCCAGGGTGGCGTTGCTGGTTTCAAGTTGCGGAGGCGCGGCGGTGACGGTGATCTGCACGTCTGCGGCGCCCACCTGAAGCACAGGATTGTAGGTCTGCGACTCCAGAGCGTTCACGTGGATGTTTTGCTGCGTGAGCTTCTCGAAGCCCGTGGCGATGGTGGTCACGGTGTAAATGCCGGGGTCGAGATTGGAAAAGTTGTAGTCGCCCGCGCCGGTCGACTTGGTGACCGTGGCAATGCCGGTGGCGTTGTTGGTGGCAGTGACCGTGGCGTTGGCAATGACCGCGCCGGTCTTATCCTCACGGTACCGGTGATGGCGCCCTTGCCAGCCAACTGCGCCATTGCGCCGAGGGGCGATCATGATGGCGACGACGAACAGCGCCATGCAAGTCCAAATGCTGCGAAACGGAAGAGTGCGACGCGTTCCTGAGAGCTTTCCTCGACACAGATTGATCTTCTAAGGCCAATTGCGTCATTTTGTTGCCTCCAATAGGTACTTGCGTCATCGCTTCACGATGCGGTCTCCAGATCGGACTGGTGAGATTTCGCACACGTGGTCTGACCACATTTTGAAGCGTGAGTAGTTTCATATAACGGGTCAGAGGACTGTCAATAGGGAAATTCCGGCAGTCAAAATTGAAAGTATCGAGATTTAGTGCGAGCTCAGAGAGGGCGAAATTCAGACGCACAATCGGCGTTATATCGCGAGTGCTGGTGCGAGCCGGCACAATTGGGGATATCAAGAGCAACCTGCAAGATACAGAGATAAATTGCAGATTCTGATCTGGCGAAACGCTTCCGAACGCTTCTCGAAATGAGTCCAAGTTCCGCGGCTCCAAAAGTTAACTTGAGCGGATCGCGACTCAGATGGCGGCACGATCCACGTCGAATTTGGAACAGTGAAGGCGCGAAGCTCGCGTGGTTTGCCCGAGCAGCCGTCAGCATAGCGGACTGAATGCCGACGCTGCGCTAAGCGGCGGATGCGGCGCGGGCCTGCTTGCTCTTCGTTGCGGCAGCTGCCTTTGCGGCTCCGTCGGGCGCTCCATTCCCTGCGCGATCTGCGCCATGCGCAGGTGCTGCTCCATCAGGTTGTGCGCTTCCTTCGGCATTGCGCGCGCGGATGGCGCGGTAGATCTCGCGGTGCATCTCCGCGGATTCGCGCATGTCGGTGGAGCGCTCCACGGTCTTGCGGCGCGCTGTCGTAGAGCGCCGAGGTGATGGTTTCAATAATGGCGGCGAGAATGGGATTGCCGGAGGCCTGCGAGATGATGCGGTGAAAGAGCAGATCGTGGATCAGATAGTCGGCGGGGCTGTTCATGGCGGCGAACATCTCGGCCACTTCTTCGGCGAGGGCGGCGTGGTGCTCCTCCTTGCCGCGCTCGGCGGCCAGGGCGGCCAGATGGCTCTCAAGGATGATGCGCGCCTCGAACATCTGCCAGGACTGAAAGCCGTGCAGCGCGCCGATGAGGCTGAGCGATGCCTTGCCGAACTCCGGCGGCCCGTCGGCGACAAAGGTGCCCACGCCGTGGCGGATCTTCATGACGCCCATGGCCGCCAGGTAGCCGATGCCGGTGCGCAGGCTGGCGCGGCTGATTTTGAGCGACCGCGCGAACTCGCGTTCCGGGCGGAATTTTGTCGCCCGGCTGCAGGGTTCCGTTCTCAATGAGGGAGCGGATGTGGTTAACCACTTGCATCGTGCGATGGGTATTCGGCTCGTCTTCTTTCACCCGCGGCATAAGATGCAGCCACCTTCTTGCGACACTGAAAATCAGTGTCACAGCGAGATTATCACCGAAAGCGGGGTTTGGTTGGAGAAACTTGCAGCGCGTCCGAAGGAAGCTGCGCCGAGGACCGGCGAGCCGTGCCGCGTGTATACTTCTGGTCTGACCTCTAATGCCGGCAGTCGGCTTGTGAATCGTGCGCAAGCACGAGGTAGAATGATAGCCATGTTGCTCCACGAAGACCGCTTGTTTCCCGCCGAAGCCAGTGCCCGCAAAGTCGCCCGCTCCCTATATGCAGCAAGTCCGCAAGCTTGCCCATCATCAGCCCGCACGGGCACACGCAGGCCGCATGGTTCGCCGACAACGAGCCGTTTCCCGATCCGGCAACGCTGTTTGTGCAGCCCGACCATTACGTGTTCCGCATGCTCTACAGCCAGGGCATCTCGATGGACGACCTGGAGATCGGGCAGCCGGTGATCGAAGGATCCGCGCAAGGTGTGGCGCATTTTTGCCAGCCACTACTACCTGTTCCGCGGCACGCCGACGCGCATGTGGCTGGACTACGCGTTCCAGGAGCTGTTCGGCCTGAAGGAGCGGCTGAGCGAGAAGACCGCCGACCTCTATTTCGACACCATCGCGGAGAAGCTGCAGCACGCCGGAGTTTCTGCCGCGGGCGCTTTACGAGCGATTCAACATTGAAGTGCTGTCGACGACGGATTCGCCGCTCGATCCGCTGAAGGCTCACCAGGCGATTCGCGATTCGGGCTGGAAGGCGCGCATTGTTCCGGCATTCCGGCCCGATTCGGTGGTCGATCCGGAGTTCAAGGGATTTGCCGGACTGGTGGCGAAGCTGGGCGAGCAGAACGGCGAAGACACGCTCGACGTGGAACGGCTATCTGAATGCGCTGATGAAGGCGCGGGCGCGATTCAAGGCGCTGGGCTGCACGTCGACCGATCACGGACATCCGACGGCGCAGACGGCGGACCTGCCGCAGGCCGAGGCGGCGGCGCTGTTCAGCAAGGTGATCGCCGGCAAGGCGGACGCGGGCGAGCAGGAGCTGTTCCGCGCGCAGATGCTGACCGAGATGGCGCGCATGAGCGTGGAAGACGGCCTGGTGATGCAGATTCATCCGGGCAGCGTGCGCAACCACAATCAGTTTGTCTATGAGCGCTATGGGCGCGACATGGGCGCCGACATTCCCGGGCCGACGAATTATGTGCATGCGCTGCGGCCGCTGCTGGACCGCTTCGGCAACGAGACGAACCTGACCATCATTCTGTTCATGCTGGACGAGTCGACGTATCAGCCGCGAACTGGCGCCGCTGGCCGGGCATTATCCGTGCTTGCGCCTGGGACCGCCGTGGTGGTTTCATGACAGTCCTGAGGGCATGATGCGTTTCCGCGAGCAGGCGACGGAGACGGCCGGCTTCTACAACACGGTGGGATTCAACGACGACACGCGGGCGTTTCTCTCGATTCCGGCGCGGCACGATGTGGCGCGGCGCGTGGATTGCGCGTTTCTGGGCAGGCTGGTTGCCGAGCACCGGCTGGACGAAGATGAAGCGCATCGAAGTGGCGCACGAATTGACTTACGGGCTGGTGAAGAAGGCGTACCGGCTGTAAATCAGGGCTCAGGTTCAGCGTGTCGTGGTCAGCCGCTGGCTGAGCGGCAGGCTCGACCGGTCATGGCTCGAAGACGAGAAAGTGGAGTTTGGCTGTATGAGTCTCTATTGTTCCGTTGGAAGCACCGAGACCGATCTTTCGGATGCAGCAACTGAAAGAGCTGCTGGTGGAGAGCCTGGCCAAGCTGGGCGCGCGGACGAACGTGCTGGCTGTGCCGCCCGACCAAAGCCGCGAGCACTCGCGCGCCGGCGACCTGACGCGGTTATGCGTGGGAGCACTACGGCGACAAGCTGAAGGCCGTGCTGCCGGCGATCGGCACGCACACGCCGATGCGGCCCGACCAGATTGCGCACATGTTCGGCAAGATGCCGCAGGATCTTTTCCGCGTGCACAACTGGCGCACGGACATTGAGACGCTGGGCGAGCTGCCGGCGGAGTTTATCCGCGAGCAATCGGAAGGCAAGCTGAATTACACGTGGCCGGCGCAGGTGAACAAGCTCATCTCGCAGGGCGGATTCGATCTGATTCTTTCCATCGGGCAGGTGGTGCCGCACGAAGTGATCGGCATGGCGAACCACGCCAAGAACATTCTGATCGGCACGGGCGGGCGCGAGGGCATCAACCGCAGCCACTACCTGGGCGCGGTCTACGGCATGGAGCGGATCATGGGCCGCGCCGAGAACCCGGTGCGCAACGTGCTGAACCGCGCCTGCGAAAAGTTTCTGCGGCACCTGCCGATTGTCTATGTGCAGACCGTGGTGGGGCGCGGCAAGAATGGCGGACTGGCGGTGCGCGGGCTTTACATCGGCGACGATCTGGAGTGCTTCCTGAAGGCGGCGGAGCTGAGCCTGAAGGTGAACTTCGAGATGCTCGACGAGCCGATCAAGAAGGCGGTCGTCTATCTCGATCCCGAAGGAGTTCCACAGCACCTGGATCGGCAACAAGGCGGTCTATCGCACGCGCATGGCGCTGGCCGACGGAGCGGAGCTGATTATTCTTGCGCCGGGCGTGAAGGAATTCGGCGAAGACAAGGGAATCGACGCGCTGATCCGCAAGTATGGCTATCGCGGAACGCCGGCCACGCTGAAGGCGGTGAACGAGAATGCCGATCTGGCTGCGGACCTGAGCGCGGCCGCGCACCTGATTCATGCTTCGTCGGAAGGGCGGTTCAAGATTCGTCTGGTGCCCGGGCGAGTTGAGCCGCAAGGAAATCGAGAGCGTGGGATTCGAGTATGGCGATCTGAAAGCGATGACAGCAGCGCTACGATCCGGAGAAAGCTGCAGCATGGCTACAACACAGGTGGATGGCGAGAAGATTTTCTTTGTGGCCAATCCGGGGTTGGGTTTGTGGGCACACCGCAGCCGGTTTGAGAGCTCCGGCGCGCCTGCGCGTGGCCGCGCACGCCGATTGAGCGGATGAGCTGCACAGCATCGCAGGGGCAGAGCATCAGAAATCGCAAGACGGGATGAATATGGGGACTCAAGGATTGAAGCTGAACAAATATTCGGTGGGCACCGGCGACCGGTTTGCGCACCAGGCCAAGGCGCAGTTGCAGGCATGCGTCAAGGCTCTCGACCACGGCGTTGAAGTGGTTCCGGTGTGGAACAAATCGAACCGCGAGCACATCATCATCGGCTCTGAGCCGGCGTCTGTCGCGCAGGCGGCCGATGCGGCGGTGAAGGCGCTGGGCTGGAAGCTGCCCTATTTCTGCGATGCCGACCACATCACGGCCGCAGACCGTGGATCGCTTTCTTGCGCCGTGCGATTTTTTCACCTTCGACGTGGCCGATTTTATCGGCCAGCCCGCACAGGCCGCCGACATCGAGAGCTTTGTGAAGCGGCATCCGGAGCTGCAGGGGAGCATTGAGCTGGCCGGCGCCGATGAGGCCTTCGAGATTACGCCGGAGCATTCTGCGAGCAGACCGCGCAGAAGTTTCTGGCCGCCGTGAAGAAGGCCGGCGAAGTGTACCGCGATCGTGCTGAGCGCGAAGGGCGCGGGCAATTTTATTCCCGAAGTTTCGATGGACGAGACCGATCGCGCGCAGAGCCCGGTGGAGCTGCTGATCATTCTGGCGGCGATCGCCGATGAAGGCATTCCGGTGCAGACCATCGCGCCGAAGTTCAGCGGGCGGTTCAACAAGGGCGTGGATTACGTGGGCGACGTGGCGCAGTTCGAGCGCGAGATGGCGCTGGACGTCGCGGCGATCGCCTATGCGGTGAAGCAATACGGGCTGCCGGAGAATCTGAAGCTCAGCGTGCACTCGGGCAGCGACAAATTTTCGATCTATCCGGCGATTCACGCGACCATGAAGCGCTTCAACGTGGGCGTGCATCTGAAGACCGCGGGAACCACTGGCTCGAAGAGCTGATCGGGCTGGCCGAAGCCGGCGGCGAAGGACTGGCGCTGGCCAAGGAAATTTACGCCGAAGCGCTGGCGCATCGCGAGGAGCTGTGCGCGCCGTACGCGACGGTGATCGACATCGATCCCAAGAAGCTGCCTTCGGCCGATGAGGTGCGCGGATGGACCTCGGAGCAATACACTTCCGCGCTGCGGCACGTGGAGAACGATCGCCGGCGTACAACCGCAGCGTGCGGCAGTTGCTGCATGTCGGATTCAAGGTGGCGGCGAAGATGGGGCAGCGCTATCTGGATCTGCTCGAAGCCAACGAAGCCGTGATCGCGAAGAATGTGACGGAAAATCTCTACGACCGGCACATTGCGCCGGTATTTCTTGGGACGCAGCATCTGATGCAGCGTCGACTTCGGCTACGCAAGGGCCGGCTGCGCATGTCAGCTGGCCGAGATGTCCGGCGCTACACATTCCCCACGGAGATCGAATGAAAGATTCAATTATTCAGCCTTGAAGGCAAGGTTGCGGTTGTCACCGGAGGCACCTCCGGGATTGGCCGGGCATTGAGCCTTGGTCTGGCCGACGCGGGCGCCGACGTGATCGCCACCGCGCGCCGCCAGCAGCAAGTGGACGACACGGCCGACGGAGATTGAAGCGCGCGGGCGGAAGACGCTGCGCATGGCCTCGGATGTGGGCGACCGCGAGCACGCTTGAGAAGCTGCTGGCGGCAGTGCTCGAGCGCTTCGGCAAAGTCGACATCCTGGTGAACTGCGCGGGCATCATCAAGCGCACGCCCACGCTCGATCTGCCCGAGGCAGAGTGGACCAACATCCTCAACACGAATCTGACGGGAACGCTGCGCGCCTGCCAGGTTTTCGGCAGGCACATGCTGGAGCGCGGCTATGGGCGCATCGTCAACATTGCGTCGCTGAACAGTTTTGTGGCGCTGAGCGAAGTGGCGGCGTATGCGGCAAGCAAAGCCGGCGTGGCATCGCTGACGCGTTCGCTGGCCGTGGAGTGGTCGAAGAAAGGCGTGACGGTGAATGCGGTTGCGCCGGGCGTCTTCCGCACCGACCTGAATGCGCAACTGCTGGACTCGACGCCGCGCGGGCAGGAACTGCTGATGCGCACGCCGATGGGGCGGTTCGGCAAAACGGAAGAGCTGATCGGGGCGGTGGTTTATCTGGCATCCGACAGCGCTTCGTTCGTGACCGGGCAGATTCTGGTGGTGGACGGCGGATTCCTGGCGAGCGGCGTGAATCAGTAACGCAGGTGTCAGGCTTCAGGGATCAAGGATCAGTCGCTTGAGAGCAGAGAACTTGTCTGAAGCCCCATTCGGCGCCTGTGAAACCCCTAATCACCCCTTCTCAAAGAGTGCGAAACAACGGCCTATCAAAATTTCACTTGATTCATGCGCCTCAGTGTCGGTAGAGTCTCAGGAACAGCTTCCCCCCGCATGGGCTTTGCCCTCATGAATGCTGACCCTGGAGGAATTGTGAGAACGAATGTTCGAATTCTGATGCTAGGTGCTGCCGTTTCGTCGATGTGTCTGGGCGCAGTGGGTTGCCTCGCAGGCTGCGGCAGCGGAGTGAAAGGCCATACCTACTCGGGTCCCGGTGGCGCTGTTCAGATTTCATTCCAGTCCGACGGCAAAGCTTATACCAGCATGGGACCTATGTCCTCTGCATGCACCTATACGCAGAGCGGCAACAACGTCACGCTTATCTGCGAAGGCGACACCGAGCAACTGGTCGTGCAGAGTGACGGCTCGCTGAACGGGCCGCCCGATGGCATGCTCGGACATTTGACCAAAACAAAGTAGCGGCGATCGCGGCAACCCTCCCTTGGCGCAAAAACAAAAACGCTCCAGGGTGGTGCAACCAAAGCGATTTCCCTAGTGGAAGTCGACGCTCCCGCCTGTGGTCTTGATGATCGCATCGCCTTGTATCGGCGTGCGACGTCACCTTTGTGCCGGTCACGTTGGCGTAGCCGACGGACAGGCCGGTCTTGCCGCTGAGAGCTTCACGTTTTTCAGAACGATGTCGGTCGACCGGCGCTTCCGGCAGGCCGACGATGGCGCCGGCCATCTTTGCACCGGTGGCGGTGAGATTCTCGAACGTGATGTCGTGAAAGTGCGGTGTGAGGCGCGTGACCGGCGCGGCTGTGACCACTTCGCCCGCCGGCGGCAGAATGTGCGGATAGTACTCGCTGATCACGAGCGGATTCTTCACATCCTTCATGTCGATGTCGCGGAAGACAAGATTGCTGACGTCGTTGCCGCGATCGCGATTGGCTTTTACGCGAATGCCGTTGTCGGTGCCGTCAAAGTGAATGCGCTCGGCGATAATGTTGTGCGCGCCGCCGGCAATCTCGCTGCCGATGGAGAGGCCGTGGCCATGCAGGAAGGTGCAATCGGTGATGGTGATGTCGCGGGCTGGATCGTCGCCGCCGGGCGAGTTGATGGCGCCGGACTTGATGGCGATGTCGTCGTCGCCCGTGTCGGCGTAAAGATGATCGATGCGGACATTCGACGAGGAGAAGGGATCGACGGCGTCGGTGTTGGGCGAATGCGGTACGGCGCCAGAACGCGGATATTGCGAATGACCACGTCGTCGGAGTAGTAGGGCACGAGCTGCCAGAACGGCGAGTTCTGGATGGTGACGCCTTCGACGCGCACGTGCTTGCAGTGGTCGAAGACGACGAGGCGCGGGCGGGGATGGATTACCCATGACGCCGGCATCATGAACCGTGCGCGCCATCTCCCACCAGCTTTCGCCATTGCCGTCGATCATGCCGTCGCCGGTGATGGCGATGTTCTCGGCGTTGGTGGCGCTCACCAGCGACTGCACCGCGGGCAGGCGGAACTCGGTCTTTTCCGGGATAGTCGGCGTGATCGGGCGAGCCGAGCAGTGTGGCGCCCTTATCGAGTTGGAGCGTGATGTTGCTCTTGAGCACGATGGGCGCGCTGAGGTAAGTGCCCGCAGTGAGGCGAACCGTACCGCCGCCCTGCGCCGCGCAAGCGTCGATCGCGCTCTGAATGGCAGCCGTGTCCTTCGTTGTGCCGTCGCCTTTGGCGCCGAAGTCGCGCGGATTGCAGGTTCTCGCAGCGTGCAGCCCGCCGGCGGATGCTGCGACGAGCAGAAACGTGAAGGCCGGGGCTGAAACTCGGCGGGCAAACAGAGTCTTGAGTCGAATCAAGTGGGACCTCATCAGGTTTGAGCGTCAGGGTGAAGCTCGTGCGCACCCATCATACGACAGCATAGGCTCAGTGGTCATACCACGAGGCCGTCGAGGGTTTCAGGGTTCAGGGGTCAGCGGCCGGCCTAAAGCTTTCCTCGATGGACTGCTGACTAGTTGGACCCTATAACTCTTTGAGATGTGGGAAAGCTCATTTCGGCGGTGTGAGCGGCAGGCGAACGATAAAGCGGGTGTCGCCGGGTTGTGATTCGACTTCAATCTTGCCGCCGAATTTTTGCGTGACGATGCGGTGAACGATTTCGAGGCCGAGCCCGGTGCCGATGCCCTGCGGCTTGGTGGTGAAGAACGGCTCGAAGATGCGGGGAAGAACATCGGCCGGGATGCCGGGGCCGTGATCGCCGATGCAGACGACGAGCCAGTCGGGCTCTGACCAGGTGGAGATTTCGAGCTTCGCCGCCTTCGCGGCGAAGCGTCGATCGGCTTGTCGATCAGATTGGTCCAGACCTGGCTGAGAGCGTAGCCGCGCGTGCGGATGGTCGAGGGCGAGGCGGCGAATCGCTTTTCAACTTGAATCTGCTTGATGCGCAGCTTGTGGCCGAGGATGGTGAGTGTGCTCTGCAGGCTGTCGTGGACGTCGAGTTCCTTGTCGGAGTTCGCTCGTCGTAAGCGAATTTCTTGACCGCCATGACCAGCTCGGAGATGCGGCGCGATGCTTTCTTCAATGGCGCAAACCAGTGAGACGCTGGAGACCAGCGCGCCGAACCAGTTGAGCGCGTCGGAGAACGATCGGCAGGATCGAAGTGTTCCTGCGCGCAGGCGATCTCTTCGCGATCGAAGCCCATGGAGACCAGGACGGGGCCGATGGTAGTAAGGCGTTTTCGACGCCGGCCTCGTCGAGCCATTCGCTCATGGCCTCTTCCGCGTCGGCCTGCTCCAGGCTGCTCATGGCGGGCTGGTTGCAACCGCGCAGAGCGTGCTCGAGCAGATCTCTCATGCACTGGAGCTGGGCCGGCGTTTTCGGGTTGTCCGCTGCTGCGCAAGCTGAGTTGCTGCAGGCGAAGCAGATTCTCGCGCAGCTGCGAGGCGGCGCGCTTGGCGGCGGAGCCGGGATTGTGCAGCTCGTGCATCAGGCCGGCGGCGAGGGTGCCCAGGGAGACGAGCTTTTCGCGATGCAGCGCTTCAACCTGGTAGGCCTGAAGCGCGCTGCGCCACTGTCGGCCAGGACGATTTTGCGGACGTCGGGGCAGCAGGCCAGGAGCGCCCAGAAATCCTGCTCGGTAGAAGCGGACGAGGACCGAATCCTGCACGGCAACGACGCGGAACGGAGATGGGCCCGGCCGATGAGCAAGGGGCACTTCGCCGAAGCCTTCGCCGTCGTGCGACAGTTGCCGACCAGGTCCAGGTGCCGTCGGTCTCCGGGCGCTCGGCGTCGCGTCTCGCCCGTGAGCAGCAGCCAGTAATAAAGCCAGGGCTGGTTCGCGGCTCGACGAGCACCGCGCCGGCTTTTGCAGTGACGCGCTCGACACGCTCGACGCCGCGCAATGGCGTCGAAGGGGTGGCAGCAAAGATGTGTGTTTGAATGCAGAGCGTCGGCAAGATCCTTGAAGTGGATCGGCTCGATCTCGATCTGGATCTGTGCGTCTTCGCTCATCTTGCTCATTGCACCTCGCCCAATTCTCAACGTGCCTAAAACCCTGCCAGATACTGGTGCACAAACTGCACCGCGATGGACCCCTCGCCCACCGCGGAAGCAACGCGCTTGACCGAGCCGTGCGCGCACGTCGCCGGCGACAAATACGCCGGGAACGCTGCTCTCGAGCAGGAACGGCTCGCGCTTTTCGTGCCAGACCTCTGGGCAGCTTGCCGTCGTTGCGCAAATCCGGACCTGCCAAGATAAATCCCTTCTCGTCGCGCAGGATGCACGGCGGCAGCCACGCGGTGACGGGCGCGGCGCCGATAAAAACAAACAGCGAAGACGCCGGCACCTCAGTTTCACCTGACGGGCTGCTGCAACCGCAGCGCGGTCGAGCTGCTCGTCGCCCATGGCCTCGAGCACCTGGGTGCGCGCCTCCACCACAATATTCGATGTGCGAGCGATCTCATCGATCAAATATTTCGACATGGTGGCAGAAAGTCCCTCGCCGCGCACCAGCATGGTTACTTTGGTGGCATATTTGGCGAAGTGGAGGGCGGCCTGGCCGGCGGAGTTGGCGCCGCCGACGATAAAGACCTCTTCGTCCTTGCAGGCCAGCGCCTCGACCAGCGCGGCGCCATAGTAGATGCCGCGGCCGGTGAGGCGGTCGGCGCCGGGAATATCGAGCTTGCGGTACTGGACGCCGGGGGCAAGAAGCACGCAGTGGCTGGAGACCTCGCGGCCGTCGGCGAGCTGGACGAAGCGGTACTGGCCGTCGATGCGCATGCCGGTGGCGCGCTGGGTGACGAACTCCGCGCCGAAGCGCGAGGCCTGGGCATAGGCGCGGCGGCCCAGGTCGGCGCCGGTGACGCCGGAAGGAAAGCCGAGATAGTTCTCGATGCGGGAGCTGGAGCCGGCCTGCCCGCCGGGCGCTTCGGGCTCGATGACGACGGTGCGGAGGCCTTCGCTGGCGCCGTAGACGGCGGCGGCGAGGCCGGCGGGACCGGCGCCGACGACGACGATGTCGTAGAAATCCTGGGCGGCCTGAACGCGGAGGCCGACGCGTGCCGGCGAGAGTTTCGAGATCGGGATCGACGAGGACGGTGCCGTCGGAGAAGAGCACCACGGGAAGCTTTTCGGGATCGAGCTGGCGGTCTTCGAGGAGCTTGAGCGCCTTCAGTCGCCGGCGGCAGACGTCGATCCAGCGGTAGGGCACGTGATTGCGCGAGAGGAAGTTGCGCACGCGGTGGTCGTTGAGCGACCAGCGATGGCCGATGACGCGCAGCCCCTCGAATGGCGGCCGGAAGCCAGCCTGCCAGTCGTCGAGCAGATCGTTGACGACGGGGTAGAGCTTCTCTTCCGGCGGATCCCAGGGCTTGTTGAGGTAGTAGTGGATGCGCGCGGTAGTTGATGGCGCGGATGGCGGCTTCGGTGTCGGCGTAGGCGGTGAGCAGGACGCGGCGCGCGTCGGGATAGATGTCGCGGGCGCGCTCGAGCATCTCGACGCCGGTCATTCCCGGCATGCGCTGGTCGCTGATGATCAAGGCCACCGGCTCTTCGCGCGTTTTGAGCTGGGCCAGGGTGTCGAGCGCGGCCTGGCCGCTGGCGGCGCGCATGACGCGATAGGTGTCGCCGTATTGGCGGCGCAGATCCTGGACCACGGCCTCCAGCACGCTTACGTCGTCGTCAACCGCCAGCAGGATGGGCCTCGCCATAGGGAGAGTGTAGAGCCTGCGGGCAACTCCCAGGTTCCATTCTAGTTAATGGTTTCCGGCAGTCCGCCGCCCTGGTGTTTTTGTACCCTATTTCTGTCCTAGAAGGCTGTAATCTCGGTCGATAGAGGCATCAGGGCCAATCGTACTCGTCGATATGCACCGGGACTAGTTGCAGATGAATTCGGTCAGGGCAGCGGTAATGTTGCAAATACAGACATTGCCGAGAGTGCCAGTGTGCGATATGCCGATAGGTACCAAAGGGTGAGCATTGTCGCGACGCTTGGTGATTCGGTTCAGGATCAGAGGACGTAGATGACGGCCGGAGTTCCTCCCGAAGAGGGATAGGGGCAGGCAGAGCAAACACCATGAACAAGATCATCCTGGCCGATTCGCAAGCGATCTTCCGGGCCGGCACCGCCAAGGTTCTGGCCATGGACGAGGACTTGCGCATCATCGCGCAATGCACCGATCTTGAGCGCATGTACCACGCCATCACCACGTTTCCCAATTCCATTGTTCTGTTTGCGGCTTCGCTGCAGCCGGATTTCACGCGGCTGGGCATGCTGCTTGAGACCACGGGCAGCCGCGGCATTGTGATCGCCGAGAACAACGAGAATGCGGCCGTCGTATCTGCAGCAGGGTTTTCGCGGCGTGGTGTTTCGCAGCGTCACGGGGCCGGCGCTGGTGGAGTGCGTGCGCCGCGTCGCGGCGGGCGATACCTGGCTGCCCACGCAAGTCGCGCCGCCGGAAGTCGACTGAAGAGGACATGGTGGGAGCGCGCGTGCGCGACCGGCTGACGCCCGAAAGAAATGCGCATCGTGGCGCTGATCGTGCAGGGCTGCAAGAACCGCGAGATCGCCATCCGGCTGAAGACCACCGAACAGGTGATCAAGAATTATCTGCGCTCGATTTACGACAAGACCGGCGTGGGCGACCGGCTGGAACTGGCGCTGTTCACGATTCATCACCGGGTGCTGGCGCAAGGCCGCGGCCGAAGTGGGCAACAAGCTGGAAGCCGAAGCGCAGGCAAACGTGCGCCAGCTCGGGCGCAGTGGCGTAACGCGACCCGACCAGCGAGATCAAATTCAATTCGAGCAGATCTGCGTCCCTGCGAAGCCGGATGCGCAACGTCATGCGGCGTGAATCAGGCTGAAGGCGAGAATCAGCAGGACGATCAGGCTCACGACGGTGTACAGGCGATCGCGCTCGAGAGCGAAACCGACGACGGCCAATGCCGACGCGCGCCACGGGCGTGGCATGAGCAGCAGCAGGCCGAATTGAATGAGAGCCAGTGCTCTCGAAGTGCGCGGCGGAGCTGCACGATGCCGGAAAGTGTGCGAGTAGTCTGGCGCCGCCGGGCGCGAAGCTGCGATAATTCACGCGGTCGGCATGGTGCTGGACGAGATAGAGAACGCCGCCGGCAAAGACAGTGGCCGCAGCCAGCAGTACGCCGATTTGCAGGAGCCGGCCGATGATGGTTTCGAGGCGGCGATCGTCCATATGCGCTTACAACCTTCCCCGTGATGCCGTTGACGATCATTTCGATGGCGAGGGCCAGAATCACAACGGCGAAGACGACGCGCAGCGTTCGCACGCGCGCGTGCACCAGCACCTTGCGCTCCGAGCAGCGCTCCGGCAAGAACGCCGAGCATTACCGGCATGGCCACGCGCGGGTCGATGTAATCCGCGGCTGAGGTAGAGCCCGGCGCTGGCGGCGGCGGTCACGCCGATCATGAAGTTGCTGGTGGTGGTGGAGACTTTGAAGGGAATGCGCATGACGCGGTCCATGGCGATGACTTTGACCGCGCCGGAGCCGATGCCGAGCAGGCCGGAAAGAGCGCCGGCGCCGAACATCATGGCGAAGCCGGCGGGAACATTGCGCACGCCGTATTCCTGCGGCTGCCGTCGACGGGATAGGAGCCGCCGAGCCGCAAGCGGCTGGCGAGCGCGTCGGATTCGACGGGCGGTCGCCGCGCTCGGAATCCCTTTGAACGACTGATATGCGGCCTGGAGGAGAACCAGGCCGAAGACGATGGCGAGCGCGTGAGTGCTGACGCGGCCGGCAAGAAACGCGCCGAGATTGCGCCAATCGTGGTGGCGATCTCAAGAAACATGCCGATGCGGATGTTGGAAAATCCCTCGCGAACGTAGGCTGCGGCCGCGCCGGACGAAGTGGCGATGACGGAGACGAGCGAGGCGCCGATGGCGTATTTGATGTCGACGCCGAGCGCCAGGGTGAGCGCGGGGACGACGACCACGCCGCCGCCGAGGCCGGTGAGCGCGCCGAGAAAGCCCGCGAGAGCGGAGAGAACCCAGACCACGACTGTGAATTCGAGAGCTGTCATCGGGTCAGTCAGCGCCTCGTGTGCATCATGGGTTGCGGTGCCGCCGGTTGCAGAGATCGGCCCACGTGGTCCGGCTAGAGCTTTTCCGCCACGCTCTTGGCCTGGGTGAACAGGTAAAGATAATCGGGCCCGCCGGCCTTGGAGTCGGTGCCGCTCATGTTGAATCCGCCAAAGGGATGCGCGCCGACCATGGCGCCGGTGCATTTGCGATTGAAGTAGAGATTGCCGACGTGAAAGTCGCTGCGCGCGCGGTCGAGCCTGCTCGCGGCTTGCAGTGTAAGATTGCAGCCGGTGAGGCCGTACTCGGTGTTGTTGGCGACGCGCAGGCCTTCTTCAAAGTTGGCGACCTTGATGACGCGCCAGCACCGGACCGAAGATTTCCTCCTGCGCAATCACTGCGTCGGGCGGAACTTCGGAGAAGACTGTTGGCTCAAGGTAAAAGCCGCCATCGGGTGTAGCGACTGCGCTGCCGCCGGCAATCAGCCTCCCTTCCTTCTTGCCGATCTCGATGTAGCCGCAGCATCGATTCGAGCGAAGCCTCGATTGATGACCGGGCCCAGGTCATGGATTGGTTGCTGGATCGCCCACCGTGAGCGTTGCGACGCGCTCGCGCAGGCGCTCGACGAAGACATCGTAGATGGGCGCTTCAATGATGGCGCGGGAACAGGCGGAGCACTTCTGCCCGCTGAAGCCGAAAGCCGAGGCGACAACGCCCTCCACGGCGGCGTCGAGGTCGGCATCCTCGCAGACAAGGATGGAATCCTTGCCGCCCATTTCGAGGATGGTGCGCTTGATCCAGATCTGGCCGGGTTGGGTGTGCGCGGCGCGCTCGTGAATTTCGAGGCCGACGGCTTTGGAGCCGGTGAAGGCGATGAAGCGGGTCTTCGGATGCTCGACGATGGCGTTGCCGAATGAAGCGCCGGAGCCGGGGCAGAAGTTGACCACGCCGTCGGGCATGCCGGCCTCTTCAAGCACCTCGACAAACTTGGCGGCGATGGTGGGCGAATCGCTCGAAGGCTTGAGAATGACCGTGTTGCCGGTGACGATGGCGGCGGCGGTCATGCCGGCCATGATGGCGAAGGGAAAGTTCCAGGGCGGAATGACCGCGCCCACGCCGAGCGGAATGTAGAGCAGCTCGTTGCGCTCGCCGGGATACTGAATGGGAGTGGTGGCGGCGGCAAGGCGCAGCGCCTCGCGGGCGTAGAACTCGAGGAAGTCGATGGTTTCGCCGACATCGGCGTCGGCTTCGGCCCAGTTCTTGCCGACTTCATAGGTGAGCCAGGCCATGAATTCGAACTTGCGCTCGCGAATGATTGCGGCGGCGCTCGAGCAGCAGCGAGACGCGCTCTTCGGTCGCGGTTCGGCTCCAGGATTCGAAGGCGCGGAGCGCGGCGGTCATGGCGGTTTCAACCTGCGCCGCGTCCGGCCTTCTGGTGGACGCCGACGACTTGCGCCGGCCGCGCGGGATTGATGGAGCGAATCTTTCCGGAGGTTTTGAGGCGCTCGCCGCCGATGATCAGGCTGTACTCGCGGCCGAGTTGCGCGGCCACCTTCTCGAGAGCGCTCGCGCATGGCGCGCGCATTCTCGGGGTCGTTGAAGTTCGTAAACGGCTCATTCGAAAACACACCATGAGGAGCGCGGAGCTGGACGGAGGAAGGTACTTGAGCAATCGCCATAACTGTTTCAGTTTAGTTCAGATCGGATACGCCAGGTGTCAACAGGGAACTCCTTTCGCGTTTGCGGGCTCCCACCGTGCACAGAAAACAAACAACAGATCCACCGTGCCGAAAGACGCAAGAAAAAAGAGGCGGAGCAGGCAAAGGACACCAGTTCACTTTGCGGTTCGAAAGGTGCGCATTTTCCCCATTTTCGGAGCAACTCCTTCGTTCCAATTGCGTCTGTTCTTCAGGACATTGAAGCGGGAACAACGAACCACCGCCAGAGGCAATCCATCTGACCCGAAAGCCGACCCGTGCAAAGGTTTGCGACAGGCACTAGACTAATTGCTGCGACCAGATAAGTCCCCGGCCCACGAACATATGGAGTTTTATGCCCCCTGATCCCGGCGAACGGTGTCTCGGCCTCATTACCCAGGGCGCGGCTGCGACGCAGTCCGGCGACCTCACGAAGGCCGAACTCTTGTTCCGCATGGCGGCGCAGGAAGTGCGACCAATGCCACCCGGGCCAGCCTTCGACTTTGCGTTGCTGGTGCAGTGCCATGTGAGTGTGCTGCGGCAGCGGTTGGGTCAAGTGGAAGAAGGCAAAAAGCTACGCGAATCGGCCATGGCGATGATGGATCAAAACCAGTCGCGCATGGAGCAGGTGAGTTTTCAGGATGTAATGGCGCGCGTGCTGATGCAGCTGCGCGAGTACCGGCGCGCAATTCCCTTTTGCGAACGAGCCATTCAGCGCGAGCTGGATAGAAACGATCCCACGGCGGTCGCCGGATTGCTGGCGCGCGCTGCACAGTGCTACGGGCTCATGGGCCTGATGGACCACTCCGCAATCCCGGCCCGGGCGGCTCTAAAAATCCTGCGCGACAATCCCGGCGATCCGCGGCTGCCCGATGTCCTGGTCACGCTCGGCAATGCGCTGCGCAAGACTGATCCGGCCGAGGCAGAGGATCTCTACAAGGAGGCCGCTGCGTTCCACGAAGTGAAGGCGCACGTGGAATCGGCCACAACTGCATGGAACAATCTTGGTGCGTTGTGCGCGGAGCAGGGCCGCCACGCCGAGGCGCTTGCCTACTACGAAAAGGCCCTGAACGTGCGCGAGAGGATTCCTTCCACACCGCTGGCACGCATCGGCAGCTTGCTGAACAACATTGCCAATTGCCATCGCAGGATGGGCGACTATATCAAGGCTCACGAATTGTTGGACCGCTCGATTCAATTGCTTAAGCTCGAAAGCCAGGCGGGAGTTTCCAGGGTTGGCTTCGGCCTACGGAACACGCGGGCTGGTGTTGCGTGACCAGGGACGCGATGAAGAGGCCGTGGAGTTTTTTAAGCGTTCATATGCCGAACGCACGAATACGCCGAGCCCAAACCTGGAATCGATGAAAGAAAATCTCGAAGAAGAGATCGCCGCTCTCAAAAGGCTTGGGCGACGTGAAGATGCAGTCGTGGCGGAGGGACGC
Organism: uncultured Acidobacteriaceae bacterium; assembly: GCA_963782085.1. Taxonomy (GTDB): domain Bacteria; phylum Acidobacteriota; class Terriglobia; order Terriglobales; family Acidobacteriaceae; genus Telmatobacter. The sequence goes on along the minus strand of CAWAIL010000022.1, from coordinate 88,445 downwards.
CTGGCGCAGGTGAGTGCCCAGCGGAGTGAGATCCCGAATGTGGATGTCGGTCTGAGTTCGCACGTCTCCCAAGCCAAGGGATCGGTGCTGGTGGAGATCCCCTTCGGAAGCCGGCCAGGGAACCGCTACAGCATCAAGGACACGGCGAAGCTTGCTGTGGAGCTTGCGGATGCAGCCAAAAGCCAGAATGCCGGATTCTGCGCCGGCACCGTGACAATTCCCGAGAGCACGACACTGATGTTTTATGGCGAAGATGCGGAAGCGTTATACCAGATCGATGCGGCTGACTCTGGCCAACGAGCACATCTGCGAAAACGCCACGGTGACGGTCCGGCAAGGCAAGGACGTGAGAGAGATTGCCATGTCGGCGCGGGTAATGTAACGCGAGTTGCTACCCTGTATCCCTCCGCGTGAAGTGGCAACATTGAGCCGGATCTGACCGCTGCAAGCCGCAGTTTTCTTGCTTGACAGCAATTCCAGCAAGACCGTATACCGGTGACTCCGGGATTCCCACTCAGAAATCAATGGAACGAGGTGAGGTCATGAGAAGACTTGCATTTTGCATGCTGGCGGGATTGTCGATGGTGATCGGTTTCAGCGGCGCGATGTGCGCGCAAGCGCAATCGAAGGACGAGCAGGAAATTCGCACGCTCGAAACTAAATTTGCGATGACGTTTGCAGCAAAGGATGTTGACGCGATCATGAAGTTTTACGCGCCAGGAGATCAGTTGCTGGCCTTTGACCTGATAACCCCGCGTGAATACGCAGGTTGGGATGCCTATAAGAAGGACTGGGAAAGCACCTTCGCCATGATGAAGGGCACACCCGAGTTCGACACCAGTGACTTGAGCGTAACGACCGATGGGAAGCTGGCCTGGAGCCACAGCATTCAACACGCAAAGTGGACCGGCACCGATGGCTCACCATTCGAGATGACCGTCCGCGTCACCGATTGCTACAAGAAAATCGATGGCAAGTGGCTCATCGTGCTGGAGCACGTTTCAGTTCCGCTGGACATGACTTCGGGCAAGCCGGTGCCTGACATGATGTCGAAGCCGTAAAGCCAGCGATCAGCGGCGATCGCCGCTGCGTTTGCGGAAGACGATCTTCAGTTCGCGGCGCCAGTGCTCGGTGAGGGCGATCAGCTCCCACTCGATCTGCGGCGAGAAATAGCGCAGCACCGGCTCGTTGGCAGGATGAATGCGCAGCGCCGGCGCGGCGAGGATCAGGCGCGGCGGAAGCGGCGAAACTTCGGCGCCGGCAAAGTAGCCGTTGCGCTCGAATGCCGAAAGCGGCGCGCGCACTGGGCGGCGCGGGCTGGCGGTCGGCGTTCAGCGCGCGCACGCGAATCCAGTAGTCGAGAGCCTGCAGCGGCAGATGCAGGTCCTCGTCGGCTTTTAATTCCAGAACCACCAGGCGGCCGTTGCGGTCGAGCGTGAGCAGATCGAGCATGCCGCGATCGCCGGTGGAGAGCGCGGGCACCTGCGAGTAGAAGCAGATCGCCGCGCAGCTCGGGCAGCAGCTCGGCAATGCCGACGCGCAGGCGCGACTCAAGCCAGCGCTCGGGCGCCATGCGGAAGAGCGGATCGGTGTGCGCGCCGTCGGCGTGGCGGCTTAGGAAAAGGCGCTGGAAGAGATCGCGGCAGAGCGTCTTCATTTTCCTGCGTGAGCGGCGTCTCGTTGGCGCCCGCGCCGAAGGTCACTTCATCCTCGCGCGCGAAAGAGTGTGCCGATGCGCCGTGGCGCACGCGGGCAAACTCGAGGCCGTGCAGCAGCAGGCCAACTTCGGTCGCGGAGTGGGGACGGATTTCGACGCGCTCGCGCGCCGCATGCGGGAACGAGCGCGAGCAGCCGATCGATGCCGGACTTGGCAGCGCTCGAGCGCGGCGGCCGGCGAAAATGCATGAACCAGGCGCGACTCGAGGTTGCCGGTGTCGCGAAAATCGACCGGCGCGAGCTCTTCGCTGCGCTCGTCGAGCGTGAACAATTCAAAATCGGCGGCGGCGTGATTGAGCCACGCCATGCGCTCGGCGGTGGTGCGCCATGCGCCGGCGGGAACGACGACTTTGAGGCCGCCGAAGTGGCGGCGCGCGTCGGCGTGCTTGCGGCAGTAGTCGAGCCAGAGAATGCCCGAGCGTGAGAACGCCGTCGATCATCGACGCCGGATTCGGCTGCGCCAACGCCGATCACCGCATCGGCCGCGGTGCCTTTGAGCAGGCGGCCGCGCACGTAGGCGGGGCCGAAGCTGTGCTCCAGATCCATCGCCGTGCGCAAGCCGTCGACCTTGGCGCCGATGAACTGGCGCGCGAGCACGCGCTCGAGCAGGCGCTGATAGTTGCGGCGCGCGTATCGCGGGCGGTGGGAGTGCGGCGGTCGCTGGTGGGGTCAAGCTCCAGCGTTTGCGGCTTGGCCGCGCCCATGCGGCGCGTGACCAGGCGCAGGCATTGCGCGCGCTGCTGCACTTCGACGACCGTGCGCACCAGGTTGCGCTCTTCGCTCCAGAGCTGCAGCAGGCAGCGGCCATGCGACTCGCCGACCGAGTAGTGCGCGGTGCGCATGTCGAAGAGCACGCGGCCATCTTCAAGCAGCGCCGCGGCGGGATGATCGGCCAGATACGCTTCGATGATCTGCGCCAGCTGCGCAGGCGAGGTCGGCGCGGAGTCTCTCAGCGGCTTTTGTCGCGAGCCGGCGCTGGCGTCTCGGCGTCCTACCAGCCCATGCGCGCGCGCAGGCTGGTGATGTGGGCGATGTGATGGCGCGAGTGCCAGTCGTAGAGCGCGAGGTTGGTGGCGAGCGTCATGCGGCCGCGCTCCGGATGGTTGAAGCCGCGCTGGAAATCCTCTTCCGACATCGATTCGAGCAGCGCCGACAAGTCGCGCGTGCAACGCCGGCGATAAAATCGAGCGAAGGCTCGATCGGCATGCGCGCAGTCGGGCAGGCGCGCCCATGCGGCTTCGTCGTAGGGCTTGATGGTGGGCCAATCCTCAGTGAGCGCGAGCTTGAAGCGGATGTAGGAGTTGGCGTGGCTGTCGGCGAAGTGATGCACCACCTGGCGCACGGTCCAGCCGCCGTCGCGATAGGGCGTGTCGAGCTGGGCGTCGTTGAGGCCCGCGACCGCGGCGCGCAGACGCTCAGGCAGCAGGCGCAGTGTTTCAATACTCGCAGCACGCTCGCGGCGCGTTCGGCGGGTGCGCTGCGGCCGGAGCCGAGAATTTGCCAATGGGGTAACGCAGATCGTCGAGTTCAGCCATGGCAAGAAACTTATCATGCTGCTCGAAGGAAGGATTGTGACGGATGGCAGGCGTGGGGAGCACGGGCGAGGTGACGCGAAAAATGGAAAGTCGTTGAGAAAGCGGCTACTAGCCCTGATGATGGCTGACGCTGCGCGGGTGCGAAGTGTGGCTGCTGGCTTTGGGAACCTTATATTTAGGGCGTGTGGTAGCGGTAATCGAATTGCTGGTGATGCTGCTTGGGGACTTTCTTGGCGGCAAACGCCGGGCTTGCAAAAGCCGTCAGCAGCAAAACAGCCGCAAGAAGCTTCTTCATGGCTCAAATCCTACCATCGATCGAGCTGCGAAACGCAGAACTCCTGTGACCGTGGTACCCAGTAAACAACCAGAGGATTGGGGTCTAGCAGCCGACGTAAAGACACTTCACCTCATTGCTCAACGGCGTGGGCCCTTTCGACTTGCAGAGAGGAAGGGAGCCGGTTAGGCGGAGTGCGTGAACGTGGTGGTGATGGTGATGATGATGGTGGTGGTGAACACCGGCGGCAAACGCAGTGCCGGCGAACGCCATCAACAACAATGCTGCAGCAAGAACCTTCTTCATGGGGAGCATCCTAGCATGCGGTTTGATTTCGAGAAGACGAAAGCTGACCCTTCCGGTATCCAATTTGCAACGAAAGTGGAAGGCCTGCGGGAGTCAGCGAGCAGTTGCGTCTTTCAATGAGTCAGACGGCCTCGAGCGTACACTGGGATTACGATGACGCATCCGGAAATCTTCCCCAAACCCGGCCATCGGCGTTACTTTTTTGAGAAATTCGGCCTGACCGAGCGGCTGCTGGAGCGCTGCCTGGGCGAGGCCCTGAGCGCCGGCGGCGACTACGCCGACCTTTACTTTGAGTCGGTTACGGCCACCGCGCTGGGCGTGGACGAGCAGATTGTGAAATCGGCCAGCCAGGGCACAAGCGCCGGCTGCGGCATCCGCGTGCTGAGCGGCGAGCGCACCGGCTACGCCTATACCGACAACCTGAGCCCGGAGCGGCTGCTGCATGCGGCGCGGACTGCGGCGCTGATTGCGTCGGGCCCGGCGAAGCAGCCAGTGCAGGGATTTACCGAGACGCACGGCGCCGATCTGTATCCGGTTCCGCTGGGCGGGTTCGACCTGGACCTTGCGGCGCGGCTGGAGCTGATTCTTCGCGCCGATCGCGCGGCGCGGGCTTTCGATCCGCGCATCGTGCAGGTGCGAGCCGGCTACAGCGAAGAGCTGCGGCGCATTCTGATTGCCGCATCGGACGGCGCATTTGCCAGCGACACGCAGCCGCTGTGCCGGCTGAATGTCTTCGTCATCGCGAAAGACGGCGCTGCTGACCACCAAGGGCTCGGCAGGCGGCGGCGGACGTGCCGGGCTGGAGCAATTCACTGGGTCCAAAAGCCCGGAAAACCTGGCGCGCGAGGCGGCGCGAGGCGCGATTCTGCAGTTGGGCGCCGTGCCGGCGCCGGCCGGCGAAATGCAAGTGGTGCTTGGGCCCGGCTGGCCGGGAATCCTGCTGCACGAAGCCGTGGGCCACGGGCTCGAAGCCGACTTCAATCGCAAAGGACATCGGCGTTTACAGGCTTGATCGGCCGGCCTGTTGCGAGCCCGAAGGTGACGGTAGTCGACAACGGAACAATGGCCGGACGGCGCGGCTCGCTCAACGTGGACGACGAGGGATCGGCGACGCAGGAGACAGTGCTGATCGAGGGCGGCGTGCTGAAGGGCTATCTGTCCGACAAGCTTTCGGCGCGCCTGATGGGCATGCCAAACACCGGATCCGGCCGGCGCGAGAGCTACCAGTCGATTCCCATGCCGCGCATGACCAACACCTACATGCTGGCCGGCGACGACGCGCCGGAAGACATTCTGCGCAGCGTGAAGCGCGGCCTCTACGCGGTGAACTTTGGCGGCGGCCAGGTGGACATCACGAACGGCAAGTTCGTGTTCTCGGCGAGCGAAGCCTACCTGATCGAAGACGGCAAGATCACGGCGCCGGTGCGCGATGCCACGCTGATCGGCAACGGACCCGAGGCGCTGAAATACGTGTCGATGGTGGGCAACGACCTGAAGCTCGACGAAGGCATCGGCACCTGCGGCAAAGACGGGCAGAGCGTGCCCGTGGGCGTGGGCATGCCGACCATCAAGCTGGACAAGATGACCGTGGGCGGAACGGGTAGGTAAGCGTCTTGATCGCTGCCTGAACCGTCAGAAGTAAAGCAGGCCCGCCATGCTGCATCAGCGGAGGAGGAGGACAGCCATGACGTAGGTGCGCTACTGCGACCTGGAGCTCGTCATGAGCCGTTCCACCCGCCGCCCCTATGCGGCGATCACTGGCATTGCCAGCGCAAAGGACGATAAGCGCCTGGCCCATCGGGGTGTGCGCCGGAAACAGAATCACGCCCTCAAGACCTGCGCCGATTTCGAAGACTTCCTTCCACCCCATCCCCTCGAATGCGCGTTCAATAACACTTGGTGCTGGGACCGCGACGGTGAACAATTTTACCGCGGATCAATCCGCGATTCGGAAGACGAGTGGGACCAGGAATACTACCGCAAACTGCTGCGTAAGTAGTCACCGAACGCGAGAGGCTACCGTAGATCCTGCTGCTTCCGACCGCCATCTCGAAGCGCCCTACGTGTGCATGTTGTACTTTCGCGGGCCCGCCATCACCATTCCACTTTTCTGGCGTCCGTGGATATACCAGCAGCACCAGCCAGTTTCGTACGTCTGTTTCTCATCGGGCGAGTGCAGGTCGAGATAGACGACTTTGCCGTAGAGGTAAATCTTTTCTTCCCAGTTCTCAATTCGGCGCATCTCTTCTGGAGATTTCGAGAATCCCGGCACATCGTCGCGGCGAAAGGTGCGAATGGCGGTCGATTCGCCAGGCAGCAGAATCATGGCCGGCGGCACTGTTCGCGTGCCATCGTCCTTGAAAACGGGATCGGTGGGCAGGTCGGCTTCGTCTTTCACTCCGACAATGCCCTCGTCGAGCGAGACGACTTTGGCTGGGCCGCGACCGCGATTGCTGGCGACTATGGTGAAGGAATCAGGTGCTCCCGTGGCCGGCTCGGCGGTGATCAAGACCCAGGGTCTTTCAGATCGAGCATGCGCCTCAGCATAGTGCAACGCGGATTTTGCCGCGTCGGCGGCAGCCTGGGCTGCATTCTCGGCGTAACGCGTTTGGCGTTCGATTTTGTGCAGCGTGGAGATGGCTATCCACACGCCCACGTACGCGATCAGCACGAGAAGTACGACTGTCACCCATTTGATGCGGTCCTGCACGGACCACGGCGCAGGTGCAGGTGCAGGCGTTGCAATGGTGATGTGCGGCGCGGGTACGGCGCAGGGCCCGCCTTCGCATTCAGTGGAGGAACCCGGATTGGTAGCGTCTTGCGTGGAAGGTGTTGTTGCGTTGCGTACGGTAGCGGAACCAGCGCTTGAGGAAGTCGAGACCGAACCGGGCGACGCGCCCTGGCGCACCGCGGGACTGGCGGTTTGACCGCCGAGCACAGCGGGAGCAAGCGTCACTGCCAGCAGCAGCACACCCGTAGCCCAGTCTCTCCTATTCATTGCAGCCAATGTAGCACAATGTAAGGCACAGATTCGGAGAGGGTTGCACGGAAGATAAACTTCTGGCACCTAAGTTGCAGTCAAACCGGGACGCGGTCGAGAATTCCGAGATTGCGCGCCATTCGCTGCGAAATCCTCATCGGGATTTGTTCTTCATTTCCAAGCATAAGCACGATGTAAGTGCGCAAAAAGAACTTCGTCTGGCTGAAGCGAATTTCGTCCCAGGGAATGCGCAGTGGCGGGTGGCCGATACGCATCATTATTAGCACCGAAAGATAGAGAGCGTCGCTCGCCGCTGTAAGCCGAATGACGCTGCTGTAGTGACTCCAGAAGCGCATGTACACGGTGTAGAAAAACGGGCCGGCAGTGCGCATCTCGCCATAAGGCTCGGATTGTTTTCGGAATCTCAGCGATAGAGGATACCAGCCGGTGAGAAAACTGATGAGGAAGCTGATCGCGCACCAGAATACGAGGAAGCCGGCGACGAGGCCTAACGGGGAAGCGAAATAGGAATTGATCGCGCTGGCTTGCATCTTCCCCTTCTTTGGGTCAGGCAGCCCGATCTGTCTTCTTACCAGGGGTTACAGCACTCTTTTTAGCGACCTTAATAAGGACACGAAGGGCCTCATTGACTGCATCGGCATCGGGAAACGCAGCAGCGACGTCTGGCGCGAGGGTCACCATTACAACATCTTTTGGGAATCGTTTGACGTACTTTCCGCGCGTCGCGTTCGTGAAATCGTACTCCCCCCGCATCTCCGGACTCTTCTTACGGTTCCTGGAACTGCTGCTCATATTGTCTCCTTTCACGCGGCTCCGCCTTTCGTGCGCTGATTATTCGAATGGTTCGATCATCTTCAGTATGCACTACAGCGAGCAAAATCCGACCTAGCGACTTCCCCTACGCAATCCACCGATCTTCGTCCCTGGAGTGCGCAAGGTCGTGCAGAAGCATCAAAAGGGGATCGCGGAAAACGGTCGCAGCCTCTTCAAAGCCAACACCATGTTTACGCTTGTTCCGCCTGGCTTTAGCCGGATCCCAGACAATCTGCTGAAGTGTCACCTACACGCCCACCGGGAACGGCTTCGGACTGGCCTCGTCAGGGTTCACGCCGGTGCGCCAGCGTTCAAACCTACCCTGCAGCAAGCTCATCAGTCCCGTGTACCAGTAGCCGACCACAAACAAAATCAGGAACGGCGCAGTAAAGAAATTGTGGTTCATGAAGGTGTAGATAATCGCCGCCAGAAAGTAAAAGCCGAGCAGCAACTCGATCCACGGCGCAAGCTTCAGGCGTTTGCGATACTTGGCAGCTTGCGATTTTTCGCCCTTTTTTGCCACACGGTATTTGGGAGTGCGGACGAATGCGCTCTTGATACCCAGGAGCGCCTCCATCACAGCCTTGGTGTTGGTCACGGTGAGTCCAATGCCGACGGCCATGAGAAACGGTAGATAGTAAAACGTCTTCTTCCATGTTTTGGGGTGAATCTCTCGCTGGCTCATCACGTAGAACACGGCGATGGAAAAGCTGGACGCCGTGAACAGCGGGAAATCGATAAGCAACATCTGGAACCAGCCCTGGTAGAAGCGGCAGATCATGGCGGGCATCAGCAGCGCTGACATGATCACCATCAGCGGATAACTCATGTTGGCAGTCAGGTGATAGACCGCCTCGATCTTGTTGCGCATCGGCGTATTTGAGCGCCACACGCGCGGCAGGATCTTGATGCTGGTCTGGATCAGGCCCTTCGCCCAGCGCGCCTGTTGCGTCTTGAAGGCCGTCATCTCGATGGGCAGTTCGCTGGGGCATTCGACGTCAGGCAGGTATTTGAATTTCCAACCCGCCATCTGCGAGCGGTAACTTAGATCGGTATCTTCGGTCAGAGTGTCATGCTGCCAGCCGCCGCCATCAAAGATGGCCTGGCGCCGCCACATGCCCGCCGTTCCGTTGAAATTGAAGAACTCGCCGGTGCGGGCGCGGGCACCATGCTCCAGCACGAAGTGGCCGTCGAGCAGAATGGCCTCGATCTGCGTTAGTGTGCTGTAGTTGCGGTTCAGGTGCGTCCAGCGTGTCTGCACCATGCCGATCTGCGGCTCGGCAAAGTGGTGGATCACTTTCATCAGCCAATCCTGCGGCGGAACAAAGTCGGCGTCGAAGATAGCGATGAATTCACCTTTGGCAACTTTTAGACCGGCATCGAGTGCCCCGGCCTTGAAGCCGTGGCGATTGGTCCGGTGGAGGTAAACGATGTTGTGGCCGAGGGCCGCATAACGATCGACGATCGAGGATGCCACCTCCTGTGTCTCATCTGTCGAATCGTCGAGCACCTGGATCTCGAATTTTTCGCGCGGGTAATCCATCGCGCAGACCGCCTCAATGAGCCGGTCGATAACGAACTGTTCGTTGAAGATGGGTAGCTGCACCGTCACTTGAGGCAGATCTTCAAAATGGCGTGGCGGGTCGGGGTGATAGTTCTTCTTGTATTTGAAGTAGTGGTAGCACATCGTATAACGATGGATTCCGTAGAAAGACAACAGAATCATCACCGCAAAATATGGAATCAACATGCACGCATCGAAGAGGTTCCAGTGATAGAGCCCCTTGAAGGTCTGGTCGGCATACTGCATCTTCAGGTAATGGCGCAGTCCGCCCTGAGGAGCGAAAGCCAGGTACTCAGCAACCCCACGCGCCCACCCGAAAACCAGGCTTGCAACGTTCGAAAAGGAGTTGGAAATGGGGCCGAACAGGGTGTAAACCTCCACGGGCAGAGACACTTCCATTGTACGCGAGGCGAGATTGCAGTAATTGGCGCGCCGGGATCACGACTGCGAGTGCCGATGTTTACGCCTGATTGTCAGTATCGGGCAAGACAAGGAACAGAAACACGATACCGACGACAGCGAAGTTGCGGAAGGCCGCCTCCTGGCCGTTCCAAGTGGGAGACTGCCACATAAGGAACCACTCGCCGCCGACGCAGAGGAAGGCAACCAGCCACATCAGGAGCGAAAACGTAAGTCCTAGCACGGCTACTGACTTGGCCATGTTGAAAAACGTAGCTGGACCGCGCCGCGCCCGCAGAAGGGGAACCAATCCCCACCAGAGCAACACGCATGTGACGATTTCCCAGGCAATAATCGACAAATAAATGACCGTATCGACGATCGGGGAAGAGATCGCGCGCCACATCCCGCCATTGCCGGGAATCGTCGTGTCCATAAGTAGGACGTGGTGCACAAATTGTGCATTCGAGCCGAAATCCGTGAGGTTGTTGAAGACGACGAGGGTATAGAAAAAGGCCACGCCCGACAACAGGAGCATCTTCGCCGTGCGAATCATCATGAAATTAAGCCTCAAGTGCTTGCGATTCGGGGATAAGTGCGCGGCGGCAGTCGAGGATAAAGCGTGTGCCGTGGTCCCATGCTAACGGGTCGAGGTTGTCCAACAGAAGTGGGACTCTCGAATCAGCTGGCGGGTTCAAACTCAAGCCGCTGAACAAAAGATCTCTGGAGAAGTTTTCGTGTCTTCGGACTTGGCACTTCCACGGCGTCAAAATCCGGCGGCAATTGCATAACTTCGAAAAGCGTCGGGCCGATCATGCGCTGGCTGAAATGCAAATGACCGTCCGCTTCCACTGAGGCGGCATTTCCTCTCGACAAATCCATTCATGAATTGCCTCGTCGATAGAGCAGACGCCCGACCTGAGTGAAAGGTGCAACTTTCGTGGGATGCCCTGCGTCCTGCTGCCGATTGAACCTCTGTTTGAGCCGACCTAGAATCGATTTCGTCCCATTCAGATTTGCAGAAACGAGTCCTTCGATGAGACACGCAAGCCTTGCCATCGCCGCATTGCTCCTGGTTTCGCAAGCTGCTCGAGTTTCGCCTGAAGACCATGCCAAAGTCTTCCTCATCGGGACCTATATCGGCAATGAGATGCAGCCCGACGCCGACAATCAAAACGTGGCCGCGATGCATCGCACCTATTACGTGCGCAGCGACGAGGGAACCTGGAGCCTTGTGAGCTTTACCGGGATGGACGACATGCTTTCACATACGTTGAGCTGGACGCCGATCCACTTGAAGAACGAACGGGCAAATACTCTCGACAACCTGAGGCACGGCGACAGATTTGCCTTCCGCGTTGAGGCTGACCATCGGCTGGGTGCCACGAAGACGTCGTTTCACGTGTACATTCCGCGTGCCGACGATCCGAAAAAAGAAGACAAATTCGATGCCGAGTTCACGCCGGTTCCAACGCCTGTTGCCGCAGCTCCGGCGCCGACCGACAACGTGAAGGCGATGTGCGAGGCGCACCGCTTCTCGCCCGAGCAGGAAAAGCAATATTGTGCAACACCACAGGAACTGCCCGTCAGCGAATCCACCAAAAACTGATTTCCAGTAAAGCGTGTTCGACTTTTACGCAGCCGCACCCGCGCGCGCCTGCTCAAAGATTCCTACAAACTCGCGATAGTGGTTGGCGATGGCTGATACGGCGGCTTCGCGGGTCTGCTTGCCGTCACGCCAGGCCACCAGCGGATCCCAGAAATCTGTTCGGCCAACTGCAAATCCGATAAAGCCCGGCACGGCACCGGCCGTCGAAAGCCACTCGCGAACTCTTTGCTCGTCTTCTCCGCGACCTAGAACAATGCAGCCGACGCGGTCGCGCCCATCGCGCCGCGCCGTTGTCACAATCGCCTCGCAATCTTCACGGCGATCCAGTCCCTCGATCTTCCAGATATCCGGCTCGACGCCTGAGTCTTGCAATTGGCGAATCGCTCCGGCCATCAACTGTGGACGAAGTTGCAGGTCGTAAGTCTTCTTGTCGCCGTTCACCTGGTCAAGCTGCGCCTGCTCTGCAGGAACCAGCAACTCAAACATGAACAGGCTGCGATCGGCCTGCGCTAGATAGTCGGAAAGCTTCTTCAATCGACCAGCCTGCCTGCGATTCAGCTCGACATCTCCGTCTGGGTTATAACGGACCAGCACCTTCGCAAACGTTGGATGGAACAGCTCAATATGCGCGGCAAAATCGTCGCCGTATTCAAAGTCGAACTCCTCTTGGCCGCTTTTCTCCGCCGGACATGCCGTGTGAAAGCCCTGCGCGGAGGCATCACGCAAAATTGCCTCCCCAAATTGTTCGTCGGTGAGAATCCCGGCATTCTCTTTCGGCACGCCTGCGGCGATCGCGGCCTTGAATCCGTCGTAAATCACTTGCTTCGCAGCCGCGATCTGTGCCGTCTGTTCAGCGTTCAGCGCACCGCGCCAGTGGAACATCCCGGTTTCAAACGAACCACGATGGTCAAAGGGAAGAATGAAAAGAGGCCTTTCGTATCCGCGTGGCGCCATGGATCCTCCTTGTGGGCTGTAAGCTGTCTCTCTTCCATTAAAGATGCACCATATTAAGATGCACCATAGTCGGATGGGTGATTGAATGTTTGGAAACAACGGGTGGAAGTCCTCGCGCCAACGCTAGCCAAACGAAAACAAGTGCAGATGCCGCCGTGAGCACCTCACGATGATTCAGAGACAGCCGGGCACGACACCCTCGAAGTAATTGGGCTTGCTTATGTCCTGCCCGGAGAACAGCGAAGAACGGGCAAAAACCCAACGATGGAACCGGTACGTTGGTCGCCAAAAACCGTACCGGTCCAGGGTCTCAGGCGCTCCGGGAGTTCTTGCGCAGGATCGCCCCAATTACCAGTAACACTACCAGCAGCCTGAGAACGTATACCCAGTCGACAGCCAGGTTGGGGCTCGTCTCCGAAAGTGCAGAGGCACGAGTGCCTCCCTGCACAATGAAGAAGACGGCAAACGCCATGAACAGAAAATCGCGCGTCTCTCTCCAGAAGCGAAGGAAGAAGAGTGCGACTACGGCAGAGGCCGCAGCGATGTAACCCAGCAGGAACATGTCCAGCCGGATATGTGCGATGGGAGCGAAGGGAACACCGTTAAAGTTCATTGGCGTTCCCAAACCAGGCCAAAAAGCAACAATGTGATTGAAAGCGCCGCCGAAGCCAGGCGATATGTATAGAGGTCAACAGCGGGAAACAGGACCATGTCGGCAAGCACCAGTAGATTCTCTACTGTGAGCCCCACGAAACAAAGCCCACTCCAAAGCAATAGCCTGTTCCTCACCCGGAAGTACGCCCTTAGCAACAGGATCGAGCAAACCAGCGTGGTGATGATAGTGAGGATGTACAGAGCAGCGGACACGGCTACTTTCTCTCCTGTCTGAGCCGGAATGCGCGCGCAAATTCGCGCACGCCCGAGGACGCTTTCGAATGTATCATCGTCGAAATCCTCACCAGGTCTTTCCGATAAGCGACATCAAGGGAATACAGTAACTCGTTCTGCGCTTCCGATTTCGCGAGGTAAGAGTATTTCGACGGAGGAGACTGGGATTCCGCGATCAGTTCCATACGGGAGAGATCCCGAAGCAGGTCCTCTACCTGGCGCAACGGAACATACAGCCGAGAGGCTAATTCTTCGCTTGTCCACCACACAGGTCGGCTGTTCCACAACAGGATCAGAGCCTCCAGATGAGGCACACTGTCGATGTTCTCGAGAACGAATTCATAGACATCGACACCCGAATCTGGAGAATTTGCCATTGATATCGCGATAGGGCTTGCCTCAGGACTTCCAGAGATAACTATAGAGGAAACAGCTTGCCGACTGAGCAAGCTGCTCGCTTGAGACTGAACGGTGCAAGCGGACGCGCGATTCGGGACGTGTTGTTCGGCTTGCGACTTGATTTGGATTTCCAAATCGGGACACTCTTCCCTAAAGCGATTTCTGAGCCAGCCATTTGATTCAAGTCCGGCTCATCGCAATAAAAAATCATTAGCATTGGATTTGCGATTTCGATTTTCAGTCGATGACCAGCAAAAGCGCTTTCATTCAAAGAGAGCGAGCTTGTTCGCCCGAGCCCGACTATCCGAGAGGATCATGGTGCTGGCGCAGCAGGCCAACTGGCTTGCCGATTACAGTCGCCGGGAAAGCGAAGAAACAGGAAGCTTTCCGGATTTCGTCAACGAGAAACATGCTTTTCGGAGGAGTCTCCGCCGTGTCCGCAAATTTGGATTTACGCCTGCTATTTGACCTCAATCACGTTGTTGCGAGAAGCCCGGTTGCGGCCTTGGTGTTTTTGAGAATGGCCGACAATTCGATCCTCCGGGGATTGCCCGCATTCTTCTCACTGGTTGCACTATGGTTTTCATCCGAATGCAGGAAGCGGCGTGCCCGGATACTGGCTGGGCTCTTCGTGGCATGCGTTGCGGTGGTCTTGTCCGTCTGGTTACAACATCACCTTCCCACCCATATTCGTCCCTGCGTGGATCCGGCACTCCATCTGAAAACCGTGGATGAGTCGCCTATCGATGCGATACCCTCAACCACTCGGAAGGTAATTTACTCCTTCCCGAGTGATACTGCTACGTTGTATTTTGCCTTGGCCGCAATTATTTTCCTTGAAAATCGGAAAGCCGGTCTCATCGTCTTGATTTGGTCGCTGCTTACCGTCGGCATGGCCCGCATAGCAGTGGGCTGGCACTATCCAAGCGATGTCGCAGGAGGTTTTCTTCTGGGTGTTCTAGCCGTCTATCTATTCACTCGGATGCGGCCTGCAACTGATTTCTTCGAGCGCGGGCTAAAGCTGTGCGAGAAGCGCATGTATCTTGTCCATGCGTTGTTGTTTGTTTTTCTCGCAGACGCGTTCTCGCTTTTCGCTGGGATGCGGGCAATTATTCTTGGCTTGAGGGCGGCGGTTTCTGGAACCTAACGATACTGAATCGTTCCAACTGAACCAAGATCGCCTGAAGGCTATCTCTGCCTGATAGAGACTTGCACAGTGAAGTGCCAGGCCGTGAGCTGCCACTTCCAGGATTGCCCGAATTGACGAGGCCGCGCATAGCGGCGAAGCCAGAATCCATTCCAGGCGTACTGCAGCCACCAATGCGCGGCCCGCAGCCACGGCAACTTGGATGCGTGACGATAGATTCTCCATGTTTCGATCGCAGCCTTCAGCTTGTTTCCCGAACGGCTCTCTGGTGACAACCGATAACGCCCCAGGTCGGCTGCAAGACGATGCCCGATGTGACCTTCGCTGACCAGACTCAGCCACGCACAAAAATCCTCGTGAAGGTAGGAGCACTTTTCAGGAAAGCGAAACTCACGAATATGTTCGCGGTCGATCACGACGCTCAAGCATCCCATGCCGCGCCGTGTATGCAACGTTTCCAGGTCCAGTACCTCGGGCGCTCTGATCAGTGGGCCCAGCAATGCGCCGTCACTCGAGAGATGCCTGTAGTCGTGATAGATGAAGCTGTAACCATTCGATGTCATCCACTCCACCGATCGGGCCAGCTTCTCCCGCAGCCACAGATCATCTGCATCGAGAAAGGCAAGAAATCGTCCGGTCGCTGCTTCAATCGCCAAATTACGCGCTAGCGACGGCCCACCGTTTTGCGGCGACCGGAGCAGGCGAATCCGTGCATCTTCCGAGGCAGCCGCTTCGATGATCGGGACCGAGTTGTCCGTCGAACCGTCGTCGACCAGCAGGTGCTCCCAATCGGTCAGCGTCTGGGCATGCACTGACGCAAGCGTCTCCGGCAACGACCGCGAAGCGTTGTAGACCGGGGTAATGACGGAGACAAGGGCCATGTGCGCACCATCCAACGTCAACGTTGCTCTGCGGCCAGGGAATTTGCTGTCTGAGCCGGGTGAATCTTTGAGCGCCGGCGGGCAAACAGATACTTGCGAAACTGCCGCAGTGACTTCAATGTCCGTCGTCGCTCTTCACCATGCAAAAGGCTCTGCAAAAATTTGCGGAACAAATAGCCGGGGCGAAGGTAGAACTTCCTCCGAGCATTGCGACAGAACTCCAAAATGTTATCGGCGGGAAGTTCGGGTAGGTTGAGGACGCATTCGTGCAGTCCCTCGCCGGTCAACCACTTTGAGTAGTCGAGCGTAGTCAGATAACCGTTCTCGTGCGCCCACACAAAGGCCTCCGTTCCTGGATAAGGGATCAGCGGGAAGAACTGCGCCGTGTCGGGCCTGTTGAGGATTGCAAAATCGACTGTCCTTTCCAGGCTTGCGCGCGTCTCTCCCTTGTTGCCTACCATGAAGCAGCCGTGCACCAACAGCCCTGCCTTTCGGGCGTCCGCCACGTAACGCCGCGACTGCTCCAGCGTGATTCCCTTCTTAATGCCTTTCAAAATCTCCTGGTCTCCCGACTCAAATCCCGGAATCGTCAGTCGGCATCCGGCTCGCTTCATCAGCTTCATCGTCTCGCCGTCCAGGCTGACGCGTGTATTGGCCCACCAGTGCAGTTTGCTGTCAAGGCCGCGCTCGATCAACAGCCGGCAAATCTCGCGCACGCGGCCTGGGTTGGCCGTGAAGGTATCGTCCTCAATTCCCACTGACCTTACCTCGGGCATCTCGCGCGCAATATATTCGAACTCGGCGACAACATTCTCTGCGCTGCGCAAACGGTACTTGTGGCCGTGAAAGGTCTGCGGGTAGACGCAGAAGAAGCAGTGCGACGGACAACCGCGGCCGGTCATGATCATCACCATGGGAAACTCGCCGGCCGAGAAGAAATAGTTCTCGATGCGCAGATGTTTTCTATAAACCGCGGTCACAAACGGGAACGCATCCAGGTCTTCGATGTATGGCCGATCCCGCGTCGCAATCACAGCGCCGTCTCTCCTGTAGCAGATGCCAGCCACCTCTCCGATGTCTTCGCCGTGTTCGAGCGCCTGAGCCAGTTCCAGGACCGTCTGGTCATATTCGCGGCGCGCAATACAATCGATCCGCTCATCGATAGCCATCACCTCATCAGGCAGCGCGGAAGGATGCGTGCCCACCAGGCACACCGCCGGCGCGGAGCTGATCTGCTTCAAGCGCACAGCGGATCGCACGTCCTCAAAGATGCTCGGCGTGCTGGTGTCAATCACGACCAGGTCGGGCTCGAAGCTCTCAACGCGCGCTGTTGTTTCCTCCATGTCCATTCGCTCGGCACAGCTATCCAGGAGGAGCGCTTCATGCCCATGCCTTTCCAGATGGCCGCACGCATAGGCCAGCCAGATGGGGTAATAGAGAGTTCCGCTCTTGGTAATCGCGGGACTTCGTGAGGCGCGGGAGAACCGGCCATACTCGCTCTTGAAAGGCGGATTGACGAAGGCTACGCGCATTTCAGCGTCTCCTTTCTTTTTGTACCGAGGATGCGGGCGAATCTTTCGCGGTTTCCTGGATAAGCAAATGTGTTCAGGAAAGTACTGCGCGCGCCATTGACATAGGTCTCAATATTGGCTCTGATCTTTTCCGCTGTTGCAAGGATTGCGCCAAACTGATGCGATCGCTCCACAAGCTCGCCGTTTATCCCGGGACGAATGAACTCGGGGAAGCTTCCCGTTCGAGCGGCGATCACCGGCGTACCTGTCATAAAGGCGCGAACCAGCGCACCACTCTGCGTCGAGCATTTATAGATATTCCAAACGCAAAAGCTCTGTGCGCAGTAGGAATTCATCTCCTCGTTGGAGAGCGTTCTCCCATGCTGAATCCGGATGCGGCCCTCTTTCCAGTAGCGGGCTAGTTCCTCGTCTCCTGAGAGAAATGCGCTCAGGTCGGTTCTGGTGGCGATGGCAAATCGGATGGTGCTTCCCTGCCGGATGGCGTATTTTGCGAAAGTGCAAAAGCCTTCGAAGTCGTGCGCCTTCACGGCCAGGCCCAGAAAGGAGAAATATAGCCGTCCGCCTGGTTCCAAAGCCAACTCCGCGCAGTTAAACTCATCCTCAAACAGCAGCGGAAAAGTATGCACATTAGTGTTGTATTTCTTGAAATGGCGATCGTAAAGCTCACGGGCATAGGCGGAGGCCACTAAGACTGCAGAAGACTGGCGCAGCATGGCGATCGAGCAATGCTTCGCAGCAATGAGCTTCAGGATCTCTATCCAACCCTCCTTCAGGCGCATCCTCACCGGCACTGGCTCATGAAAGACGTAGAACACCTCGATGCCCCGCGCGCGCATGTGTCGAGCCGTTCTTGCGTTGACCATCGCTGCGTTATAGAAGATGGCGATTTCAAATTTCGTGCCATCGGGATTGGCGCGATAGCTCGCGATCGTGACCGCTGGCGCGATGCTGCAGAAATCGGCAAACTCCAGATACTTCTGGTCGAGCAGATAACAAACAGCGAATCCCATCGACGCAAGCAGCTTTCCGTATGCCATCAAATGCGACACATGAGCCGGGGAAAAATGCAGGGAGACAACTGCAACGGTCTTCACTGACCGGTGGGAGCGGTTGCCGACGCAGTCAATCATGTCGGCCGCCTCTCGCGATAGGCGCAGGACAGGGCTTCGCGGCCCAGATTACTGACTCAAAGCCGTAGAGGCTCCAGGTGGATCCGGCGACTCCGTTTCTGCGAAGCAGGGCTGAGATCGGTTCGAAGAGCAGCCCCAGTGCGGCGAGCAACATCGGCCGATATCTTTTGGCGCAAAACTCGATGCGCATGCCGGTTTCTTTCAGGGCCGACTGAGTTGCCTTCCAATCTGGAACGGTCTTGTGGGTCGGATCGTCAAAGAAATTCAGGTTCCCCGTTCGTTTGGGGAAATGCACGCTCTCTTCGCAGGGGAACGACAAATACAGTTTCCCGCCAGGCTTGAGGCAGGCAAGCATCGCATCCATCACTCCATCGGGCGCATCACAATGCTCCAGGTTGTGCGACGAGATGACGGCGTCCAACTGTCCCCGGTATCGCTCGATGGCGCCCTCGAATCCGGCCGGGTCAACGAGAACATAATCGTCCGCATAGTCCGACGGAGAATCCACGTGCTTGTAATTGCCTATATCCAGGCCTATATAGCCGCAGTCCGGGCGCAGAATTTTGAAGCGGGCAGGCGAGTTGTTGCCGCATCCCACATCGAGAACGCGGGCGCGCGGCATCAGGCGTGAGATAAACGCGTACTTGCCCCGAGTCTTGATCACCCGGTTGATTCGAATTCGCATGCGTGTCAGCAACGTTTTGACCTCCTATTGAATCGCCTACCAGATCAGCAGCACAGCTACGGTCGGGTAGGTCCAGGTAACAAATCCGAAGAGACAGATAGCGATGGCGCTGAATTTGAAAAGCATCTCCTTCTTGCGGAGGCTGACGGCCAGGGCCACATAAAGGAATACGACGGCATAAGAGAAGTAAAGAAACCTCAGCGCGATGGCCGGCGCATCAAGGAGAAGAAGCAAACTCGCGGTGGGCAGAAGCAGTCCAATGGCCGCGCGCTGTATCCTTGCTGCCCCATCCGGAGTGTTGGTTGTCCGCCGGCCAATAAAGTATCCAATCAGCAGCATCGCGTAGATGGTCAGTATCTTGATCTCCAACTGGACTCGCTGCACGTCCATGCCGGTGCTCGCAAAGTAGTCGGACGGCGAATCGAGGAGGTAAGGCGAAAAGTGGGCCGCCAGGCAAAAGGCAAGGAATGAGACGGAGGAGATAAACAGATACCTTCGCCGTCCAAGCACGAGAAGGTTGGGCAGCAGCGCGATCGCCGAGGCGTGAAGCAGAGGCAGGCAGAGAGCGCCCATTCGATGGCGCGACTTGTGGTCCGCCGAGACTGCGACGCCGACCAGCGCCGCCAGAAAGAGCAGCACGCATAGCCCCTGCCTGAAAAAGTTGGCCAACAGCAGAAGGCCCGAGTTGACGAAGATCATCCAGCCCGCCATCAGATAGAACACTCCCGGGTACTGCCTGAGCCGCTTGAAAAGCAGAAAGAGCGCCGGTATATAGAGGAGGTGCAAAAACAGAAAGCACTCGCGCAGGTCGAAGATGGCGCCGGTGATGGGGTGAAGGATCGAGAAAAGGACATAGTCAACTCCCCCACCCATCAGCGAGGAAACGTCGGATGAGTAGGAGAGTATAAAGGCGTACAGGACCGGGTCGGCGTCGCGGGACATGGCCTGGATATCCCGGAGTCCCAGAACCAGGCAGAAGACCGCCAGCAGGGCGACGGCCAGCGCATCGCGCCTGGCCCGCGCAAGGAACAGGATGCCCAGGTAACCGGCCGAGAACAGCAAATGGGGCAGGAGGGCGTGTGCCTGGATCTCAAAGTCCACAGGAGCCGCCGATCTGTCCAATCCCACGAACAGGCGCCGTCACGCACGAAGGAAACACGCTTCCGCGGGCTGTGCGGATTCTCCTCCGGGAACGACGAAAAATCGCCGCCGCCCACCCAAGCCCAATGATCCCACTCACCACGAAGTAGTCGGCGGCAATAGCAATTGCGCCCCAGCGGCGCACCGTGAGAAGGGCTAGAGCGGTGGAGAGCGCGGCAGTGCCAAGCGATTGCGCCAGGTAGGGTTCGCGCTTGAACGAGCGCAGATAAACTCCCAATCCCTGCACCAGGAAGCTGCTCAATGCTGCCGCCGCAAGCAGCATGAAGATACCGGTCGATTCCATTCGGATCGCGATCCCTGGCACGAACTCCCCAATGCAGATCACGCCGAGAAAGCAAGCCAACGCAATGGCTGAAGCCAGGGTCAGTGCTTCTTTCAAAGCGCGGAAGAACATCGCATCGAGTTCGCCGATACGACCCAGCGTGACCAGTCGGCCAAACGGCGAGGCCTTGGGCGTGATCCAGCAGAGGGCGATGAAGGGAATGTAGCTGACAATACTGAGCGAGAGCCCCATGCGTCCCGCCTCAAGCGGGCCTCGGCTGGCGAAAAGAATCGGAGTGAAGATCTGCAGGCTCATGAAGGAGGCGAGCCAGCTCAGGGCAATTCTCCATTGGAAAGGCCAGACCTCCACTCGCCACGACACAACGTGAGCCGCCGCCGGATAACGCATCAGCCCAGCGAGCAGCCTGCGCTGCGAAATCAGCAATGCCGCGCCCACACCAGCCGCGCCAAGGTTGACCATCGCCGGCGCATAGAGGCCGTGCCCGCCCGCAATAGCGGCCCAGGACATGGCCAGCGCGGCCAGTGCCTGCTGCATGCGAGCCTTCGCCACCTGACGCACTTGGTTCGCGCCTTCCAGGAACGAGAACAGCGGGGTGGTCAGGAAGCTCAGGGCGACGGCCAGCACAGCCAGTGTCCAGGGACCAAACCATGCCACTCGCGGGCCATTGTGCGCATCCTGCCGGACAAAGAACCAGATGCCCAGCGGAAGCAGAATCGTAGCCAGTCCGACCGCTGCTCCCAGATACCAGCGCACCGTAAGTTGCAGCACCGAGGCCAGCCGGGCATGTGCCGTGGCGTCGCCCTCTATGCGTCCGTCCGAATGGAATTCAAGACGCGCGGACTCGTGCGCCGCCATCTGCAGGATGACAAAAGAAAATCCCAGTTCAAAGATCATCTGCAGCGAGACCAGGCTGAGCAGCGTGTAATAGTAGCCCTGCTCCAAAGAACTGAAAAAATGCAGAATCAGCAGCACCGTTCCTGTACTGCTCAAGATGCTGATCACGCGCGCAGCCAGCGTGTAAGCGACGGCGCCGTCGAGCCCCGTCCATTGGCTCAATGTTCGACGAAGGATCACTGCCGCGCTCCACTCATCCACAGCTCCAAACCCGCAACCCACGAGCCCGAGCGTGCGCGATGGCCCCGTATTGTTGCCAGAGACTCTGCCAGTTGCGCAGCGCCTGCAGCAAACGGCAGCGCCAACAGCAAAGCGCCCCCAAAAACCCAACGGCGGTAGGGCGAAGGTTTGTCCGGCGGTACGGCCGGTTCAATCACCTGGATCAGCGCTCCCTGTCGCGCCTCATCCACCCGGGCGCCTTCGTATTGCCGCATGAGCAAATCCTGGATCGTCTCGCGATACTTCACCTCGCGCAACGCAGTCTCGTACTCCGCCGCGGCCTCGGTCATCATCCCTTTCGGTGCAATCAGATCTCCCGTCTTGCGGTTGGCGTCCGCATCCATCGCCGCCAACTGCCCTTCCATCCCCGAGGCCTCTTCCTCAGCGCGCTTGAGATCGGGGTTGCCGTCCGCAGCAAATTGCCGCATGGATTTGATCTCGATCTGCTTGGCCGCCAGTTCGCCCCGCAACTCTCCCGCCGAGGCAATCAACCCACGGTCCTGGCCCTCAATATCGATCACGCCGGTACGCAGTTCCGTTTGCTTCAAGGCTTCTTGAGCACGAGCCAGATCGTCGCGCGCACCCGCAAGTTGCTGCTCATAGAAGAGCCTGCGCTGCGCGGCCTCTGTAATCGCCAGGGTTTCCGTAAGTCGCCGATACTCTTCAACCCATGCGTTGGCCATCTCCGCAGCGCGGTGCGGGTCGCGATCGGTCACTTCCAGGCGGATGAGCCCATCCTTGAGCCCGTTGTCGGCCTTGGTTTCGCTCTCCCAGTGCTTGCGTGCGCTCGATACATATCGCTTGCCATACAGCGCCTGCAGGTGAAAGCGCACCACCATGGCGTCTTCGACGATGCGGCTCTTCAGCAGCGCAATCTGCTGGTCGTTCGGGTTCTTGATACTCAGCCCTCCTGTTCCCGACCCGGCGGCCGACATCATGCTCAACTGCGCAACCATCGCCGCGCCGGATGATCCGCTCTGCTGCGGCGGCAACAGGACCACGGTTGCGGCATAGCGATTCGGCAATAGAAGGGCGATTGCGAAGCCTGACGCCACAAGTGCGCACGCGACGATTGAGACCAGCTTTTTCTGTTGCACTACCACGCGCAACCACCCCAATCGGGCATGCCCGGGGGAGGTCGATGCCGATTCGGCCGATGCGTACGCTGATGTCGCCGTCATGTCTCCCCTCGAATTCGACCGCAAAACGCGATTGCCTAAATTCCTTGCGTATGTGGAGAGGCCTTCGCGGATGGAAATGGTGAAGCATTTCAGTGTCCCGGCAGCCCGTGCACAGGATGAGATTTTTCTCAGAGTTCCTGCGGCGTAATGCACTCTCGAATGCATGTCGAAGCTTAAGCACGATCCCGCCAAGCGCTGGCCCGAATGACCTCTGCCGGCGCGGCGGCTCAAAAGCAAACTTCTGCCCGCAGGCAAACTTCGGAGAATCACCGTGATCCTGGTTGCGCGCTCGCCGCTGAATCGCTTCCGTAGAAACTTTCTTAATCGAATCCAATGGACTTGCAATTTTTCCCGCATATTCGCCCAAGCGAGGTCATTGTTACTCGCCATCGCTCTTGCCTGCGTTCTTCTCACGCTTCGCGTTGCTGCGCAATGCCCCGGCGGGGCCGA
Source organism: uncultured Acidobacteriaceae bacterium (assembly GCA_963782085.1). Lineage (GTDB taxonomy): Bacteria > Acidobacteriota > Terriglobia > Terriglobales > Acidobacteriaceae > Telmatobacter. Next base: position 65,424 of record CAWAIL010000022.1, on the reverse strand, counting down.
TCCCGACGCTTTGGGCTGTGCCGTCCTTCCCAACCAATCGTCCGACCCGTTTGGGTCCCCCGCATCGGTCAGCATTCAGGAGGGATCTGGTCCGGCATCGCCCAGTCCGGACAACTCCAGCCTCGCCTCGGCGGTCGGCAGCCTCTCCCCAGGCGCCGGCCACGCTGAGCGCAGCCTGGGCATGTCCGGCAGTTCCCAGGCTGCCGCGCCACGTGCTCTGCCGCCCGAATCCCTCAATGAGTTTCAGCGCTTTGTTTCCGCCACCACCGGGCATACCCTCGCCATCTTCGGCGCCAACCTGTTTAACTCAATGCCGACATCGTTCGGCCCCCTCGATCACGGCCCTGCGCCCGGCGAGCTGATCGTCGGCACTGACGATGAGCTGCGCATCCGCATCTGGGGTCAGGTCAACTTCAGCGCCGACCTGCGGGTCAGCCGGGAAGGCGAAATCTACATCCCCAAGGTAGGCGCTGTGCACTTGGCCGGTCTCCCCTTCTCCGTGGTTGCCGCACACCTGCGCGAAGCTGTGGATCGTGTCTACCGCAACTATGAGCTCAGTGTGGACATGGGCGAGATTCATTCCATTCAGATCTACGTCACCGGGCACGCTCGCCGGCCCGGTGAATATACGGTGAGTGCGCTCAGCACCCTCGTGAACACCGTCTTCTCGTGCGGCGGTCCGTCGTCGGAAGGCACCATGCGTCATATCCTGCTCAAGCGCGCAGGGAAAGTGGCCGCGGACTTCGATCTTTATGCGCTGCTTGTTTCCGGTGACAAAACCGGTGACGTGCAACTCGAAGCGGGCGATGTCCTCTTCATCCCTCCTGTTGGTCCGCAGGTGGCCCTCTTTGGAAGCGTCCGCCAATCGGCCATCTTCGAATTGCGCGGAACCGAATCGATCGGCAACCTGCTCGACACCGCCGGGGGAACGACCGCCCTCGCCACAAATGCACATCTATCGCTCGAGCGCATCGAGAACCATCAACGGACAGCATTCGATCTCACGGCCGACTTCGAAGGGTGGGCCACGCCACTCGCTGACGGCGACATTGTCCGCATCGACCCGATTCTGCCCGACTTTCGCCAGGCCGTGACCTTGCGCGGAGCGGTGGCCAATCCTGGCCGATTTCGTTGGCACGAAGGTATGCGTCTGAGCGAATTAATGCCCGAAAGAGATGCGCTCGTCAAACGGAACTACTGGTGGCGCCGCACTCAGCTTGGCCTTCCCGCTCCCGAGTTCGTGTCTCTTTCCGCTTCGCCATCCTCCGCCCCTGAGCCCGCCTCGCTGACCGTAGCTGAGACCTCGGCGAGTTCCCGGCCCAAGCTCGTATCTGTCGGAGAAGCAGCCGCTGAAACCAACTGGAACAATGCCATCGTCGAGCGGCTCGATCCGGCAACCATGACCACGACGCTGCTGTCTTTCGCTGTGGGCAAACTGGTTTTGGACCACGATCAGTCACAGAATCTGACTTTGATGCCTGGCGACGTGATCACAATCTTCTCGCAGGCAGAAATCCAGATACCCATCCGTGAGCAGACAAAGTATGTGACTCTGCAGGGTGAATTCGTTCATCCCGGCGTTTACAGCGTCGGGCCTGGGGAGACCCTGAATTCCGTTGTGGCTCGAGCCGGGGGGTTGACGCCACAGGCCTATTTATACGCGGCCTCTTTTACCCGCCGGAGCACCCAGGCACTGGAACAACATCGTCTGAACGAGTCTGCGGACGAGGCGGAGAGGCAGCTGCTGCGCACGTCCGTCATGCCTGAGGTAGGAGCGCAGAGCACGGCCGGCAGGCAGACCGCAGCCCTCAACCGCGAGCTGGTTGCCCGAATTCGTAGTGTGCGCGCCACCGGCAGAATCGTGCTCAACATGAAAAACGATCGGGCCGGCCATTTCGATCTTCCGGACATGTGCCTCGAGGACGGAGATGAAATTGTCGTTCCCTTCACACCCGAAACGGTGGAAGTGGAGGGTGCGGTCTTCAACCCGCATGCGTTTCTGTTTCAGAGCGGAGCAACGGTCGGCGGGTATCTTCGCCTTGCAGGTGGACCGAGCCGGTACGCGGATCGCAAGCGAATCCTGGTCTTGCGTGCGGATGGCACAGTCATCAGCCGTGTTACAAGTGCTTCGTTCTTTGCCCGTGGTCTCGATCGCCTGATCCTTAATCCTGGAGACGGCATCTTGGTGCCTGAGAAGAATCTCAAGCTTTCTCCCATGAACCTGGCTTTGTTGTGGACTCAAGCTTTATCCCAGTCGTCGATGAGCGCACTTGAAGCGAACGCACTCACCCGCTGACTGCGAAGGCCCCTCGTTTAAAAGGGAAACTGCCAACGCGCACACACTGGGAAGGGCAAGGTATAAGATTGGAGCAGAATTCCAACATGAACGATCCTCTTGGGCTCAAGTCTCTCTCGGGTTCGGTTCACCCCTGCGGCAGCGCAAGCGACTCATCCTTCGCGGCGTGCATCGCAAAGCCTCCGGCCAGCCGGTGGGCGCTTTCGCATACGAGGCGGCTCATCGATGTCACTATTTCGCTTGTCATCCTGACATTGGCGGCGGTGCCGATGCTTGTTCTCGCCGCATTAGTCCGGCTGACCTCCGAGGGTGATGCAATTTTCTCTCAGGAGCGCGTGGGATTCAGAGGCCGACTTTTCAAGGTATACAAGTTTCGCAGCATGGCACACTCGGCCAATGAAAAGAATGGCCCCGGCCTGACCAAAGTCGGCGACTATCGCGTAACTCCAGTTGGCCGTCTCATGCGCAGGCTCAAGCTCGACGAATTGCCTCAGTTTTACAATGTGCTCCGCGGCGATATGAGTCTGGTCGGCCCTCGGCCCAAGCTCCCGCAATATGCAGCGCTTCATGATATGCCTTACCGCCCCGGCATCACCGGACCCGCCACACTGGCCTTCCACTGCGAAGAGGACTTTCTGCGCAACGTGAAAACCAGCGAAATGGATAGCTTCTATGCCCGTGAGATCAAACCCGTGAAAGCACGACTGGACGCATGCTATATGTGCCATGCCACTCCGGCCTCAGACGCGCGAATTGTTGGAGCCACCGCGCTCGGCTGCCTCCACCTCGACCCCACCATCCTCCGGCTACCGGCGGCTTTGCTCCAGGCACGATCGATGATGAGCAACGCATTGCCGCCCAAAGGGACCTCCAGCGCAACCTGATCTCCTCTGACAACGAGGATCTGCGAGCCGTCAGCGAGCGGCTGCTCCATACAATGGTGGTGGCCTGGGACGGAATTGAACTTGAGCCGTTTCGCGGGAAATCCTGACGAAAGCGAAGGACCTCTATCCTCTCATTTCAGAAAGAGGATCTGTGAGCGATCAGCGAGCGGCTGTTCCATGCAATGGTGGTGGCCAGGGACGGGATTGAACCGCCGACGCCGGCCTTTTCAGGGCCGCGCTCTACCACTGAGCTACCTGGCCTCAGTGCGAGACTTGAAGTTGCACTTTATCTGCGCGGATTCCGGCGGGGCCGGGAGAGGTGGGTCAGTCCACGTGCCGTGCGCTGCAACAACCTGGATCAGTATACCAACCCTCAACGAAGCGGCCAAGCGCCCGCGACCACCCCTGCTGCAACAGCCCATGCCCATTTTTGACGGCCGTTCTACTTGCTCGCCAGATCCCCTTTACAGTCGTGCTATGATGCACTGCATTAGATTTGTCCGCAACCGGCAATACTTCCCGCTTTCTCATTGGGGTACTGGATTCGGCGAGAGGATTGCCCGTGACCTCAACAACAATTTCAATTTCGTCCGCGATCGATTCGCGGGCGTTGCTGCATTTCTATCCATCGGAAGGCACTATGTGCCGTCGAGCGTTTTCCCTTCTCTGCTTCGTTGTGATCTTCGCGGCCGTGGCCAGCGCCCAGCCCGCTCCGCAAGCCGCCAGCAGCACCATCCTGCTGACGAACGCGACTCCTGACTGAGGCCGCGCTGCATTCCAGGCGGCCGTAAAGCAGGGCGCGTCGGCGCTGTCGCGATTTCTGGCGGATTTCCCAAGGGCGCCGATCTGCACGTTCACCTTTCGGGCGCGGTCTATGCGGAGACGTTCATCCGCGACGCCGGCGAGGACGGTCTGTGCGTGGACCCGAAGGCGCTGAGCTTCTGCCAAGCCGCCCTGCAGTGGCAACCTGATTCCGGCAACAGAGCTTTCCGGCAACTCATTCGACGCCGACCAGGCTCTCTATGACAAGCTGGTCGATTCGTTCTCCATGCGCAGCTTTGTTGCCACGCCCGGCTGGAGCGGGCACGACCAGTTCTTCGCCACCTTCGACCGCTTCGGCGGCCTCAACAGGACGCACACCGGCGAATGGGTCGACGAAGTGGCCAGCCGCGCCGCGGCAGCAGAACCAGCAATACCTCGAGCTGATGGAGACGCCGCCCTTCTGCCACGCCGCGCAGATCGCGCACCAGATCGGCTGGAACGCGCAGCTCGCGCAGGCCGATCCGCAGGCCTTCGCGCAATTCCGGCAGCAACTGCTCGACCACGGACTGCGCGACGAAGTCGCCGCCGACCGCGACGAAGTGCGCCAGGCCGAAGCCGGCCGCAAGCAAGCTCGAACACTGCGGCACGCCGCAGGCCGCGCCCGCCTGCCAGGTCGAGATCCGCTACATCTACCAGGTGCTGCGCGCCAATCCGCCCGAGCAGGTCTTCGCGCAGACGCTGCTTGGCTTTGAGACCGTGCAGGCGAGCATGGACGCGAAGGACGATACGTGGGTCGGCATCAACTTCGTGCAGCCCGAAGACGGCTACATCTCCATGCGCGATTACACGCTGCAGATGAAGATGGTCGGCTATCTGCACTCCGTCTATCCCGATGTGCACATCTCGCTGCACGCCGGCGAGCTGGCGCCGGGCCTGGTGCCGCCGGAGGGACTGCGCTTCCACATCCGCCAGGCCGTCGAGCTGGGCCACGCCGAGCGCATCGGCCACGGCGTCGACGTGATGTACGAGGACAAGCCCGCGGGATCTGCTGAAGGAGCTGGCGCAGAGCACGTCATGGTCGAGATCAACCTCAGCTCGAACGAAGGCATTCTCGGCATCGAGGGCGATGCACATCCGTTTCCGGTTACTCGCTCGCGCACGTGCCCGTGGCGCTCTCAACTGACGACGAAGGCGTGAGCCGCATCGACCTGACCCACGAATACGTGCGCGCCGCACTCGACTACCACCTGACCTACCGAGACCTTGAAGCAACTGGCGCGCACCGGCATGGAGCACAACTTCCTGCCCGGCGCGAGCCTGTGGGCCATAGCCGGATCGACTTTCGCAGCAGCCGTAGAGCGCGTGCAAAGGCGAGACACGCTCGGCGGAGACATCTCCCTCGGCTGCTTGCAAGGCCTTCCTCGACGGCAAGCGAGAAAGCCGCGGCGCAATGGGAGCTGGAGCGGCGCTTCCGATTCGAAGCGAAGTTCCAGGGCCAGGTTTCGACCGCCTGCTCCACAAGACACAAGATCGCCAAAACAACGCGCGGAACAGCCAGAATTAATTTCGCTTCAGCGCGCAACTATTTCTCCATTGCAGATGGTTAGTATCGGGATGCCCTCAGTCCCGCCCCTGCTTGCGAGACCGGTTCCCGCTGTAAGGAGGTCCCCCTTGCACGTCTCCGCGGCTCCTTCACTCGTTCTATGTCTTGCGCTACCGTTCTTAGTCACTTGTCTGGCGTCGTCGACACGGCTGCGGCTCAGGTTGGCGGAAGCTCCAACACTCAACCCGCAACCCTCCGTCACCGTCAGCGGCGCCAGCCAGGTGCGGTTGGGCAGCACAGCCAGCTTTACGGCCACCGTCAGCAATCTCACAAATACCGCGGTCACCTGGCAGGTCAACGGCGTCGCGGGCGGCAACAGCACCGTCGGCACAATCACCAGCGCGGGCGTCTACACGCCTCCGGCGACGATTCCCGCCAATAACACGGTCACCGTAACGGCCGTCAGCGTGGCTTCGCCAACGGTTTCCGGCTCGGCGCCAGTTGAGCATTCTCAATCCCATTCCTTCAGTCACGGCGGCCGACAGCATCGCCGGTCTCCGGCACCAGCTACGCGCTTGAAGTGGACGGCGCGAGCTTTCGTGAGCGGCGCGCAGATCCAGGCTGGCGGCGCCAATGTGACCACGACATTTGTTGTCTGCCACTGAACTGCAGGCCACCGTCACCATTCCCAGCCGGGACGACGTCGCTGAGCGTCAACGTGATCGAACCCGAATCCCGGCGCGGCGGCTTCGAACGCTGTGAATGCCACCATCTATCGTCACGACGCGTGGCCACGGCGGCGCGGCTGCTCGATCAAGCCACATTCGGCCCTTCGCTCGCCACATTCCGTCAGGTGCAGTCGATGGGCGTCGATGCCTGGATCACGCAGCAATTCAACACGCCCGACACGCCGCTCGCGAATATTCCTTCGCCGCTGCCGGCGCTGTGCCTGGCCGCCAATACGCCCACCAACTGCGAAGAGTCGGAGTGGTGGCAAACGGTGCTCACCGGGCCCGACCAGTTGCGGCAGCGCGTGGCATTCGCGCTGAGCGAGATCTTCGTCATCTCGAGCGACACGCGACAACGCAACCACCATCACCTACTACCACAACACGCTGGCGCAGGATGCGTTCACCAACTTCTATACCATCATGCATGACGTATCGGTGTCGCCGGGGATGGGCGCATACCTGAACATGCTGAACAGCGCCAAGGCGCCGGCCGGCGAGATTCCCAACGAGAACTACGCGCGCGAGCTGATGCAGCTCTTCACCATCGGCCTGAACATGCTGAACAGCGATGGGACGCTGCAGCTCGACGGCAGCGGCAATCCGATCCCCACCTACACGCAAGCCCAGGTGCAGGAGTTTGCCGCCGCGTACACCGGCTGGACCTATGCGACCGCAACCGGCGGCGTGCCCACCAAGTTCCCCAACAACACGGCGAACTACCTGGCGCCGATGGTGGCCGTCGAAAGCGCGCACGACACGCACCGCCAAGACGCTGCTGAACGGCACCGTGCTGCCCGCCGGGCAAACAGCCGAAGCAGGACCTGCAGGGCGCGCTGACCAATATCTTCAACCACCCCAATGTGGGTCCGTTCGTGTGCAAGCAACTCATCCAGCACCTGGTCACCAGCACGCCGAGTCCCGCCTATGTGGCGCGCATTTCCGCGGTATTCGCCAACAACGGCAGCGGCGTGCGCGGCGACATGCAGGCCGTGATCCGCGCCATTCTGGAAGACCAGGAAGCGCGCGCGGGAGACACCAACCCGACTTACGACGGCGGCCATCTGCGCGAGCCCATGCTGTGGATGACGAACTTTCTGCGCGCAGTGGGCTTTACCAATACCGATGCGAACGGCTCCTACTTCTCGCTGTCGAATTACTCCAACAACCTGAACGAGCGGCCCTATCGCTCCGGCAGCGTGTTCAACTTCTTCCCGCCGAGCTATGTGATTCCGGAGACAACGCTGAATGCGCCGGAGTTCGATCTGGAGAACACCGCTTCGGCCATTCTGCGCCTTTCGCTGGCCGATAGCTTTGTGAACAACAAAATCACCAGCTTCACCATCGATTTAAGCGCCACCAGCCCGCTGGGGCAGCTTGCCGCGAGCAGCCCCGGCCAGATGGTGGACATGCTGGGCACGATCTTCATGCACGGGCAGATGCCAAGCGATATGCGCAACGAGATTCTGAGCGCCATCGGCGGCCTGGGCACGGCGCAACAAGTGCGCGTGGCCACGTACCTCGTGATCACGTCGTCGCAGTACAAAGTCATGCACTAGAAGCAGGTTTCGGAGCTGGTCCGATATCCTGAGGAGACACGCCATGCGGACAAACCGGAGAACCTTCATCAATTGCGCGAGCCTTGCGGCGGCAGGCAACATTCTTGGGCCTGCGCCCGTTTGGCGCGCTCAATGCTCTGGCGCAGAGCTCCGAGCAGCAGCTACAAGGCGCTGGTCTGCGTGTTCCTGTTTGGCGGCAACGACGCCAACAATACGCTGATTCCGTTCGACACCACCGGCTACGGACAGTACTCTTCTATTCGCGGCGACCTGGCGCTGGCGCAGAACTACGCTGCTGCCGCTGACACCCGCGCCCAACTTCGCATTGCATCCCAGCCTGCCCGACATTCAAACGCTCTTCAACAGCAACAACGCGGCGTTCGTGGCCAACGTGGGCACGCTGGTGCAGCCACTGACGCGCGCGCAGTATCAGGCCGGGCAAACGGCACCGACGAATCTGTTTTCGCATCCCGACCAGCAACTGGAGTGGCAGAATGCGGCGCAAAGCGCGAGCCACGCCGACCGGCTGGGCCGGCCGCATGGCCGATGTGCTGGGCGCAAGCTACAACCAGGGCGCATCGATCCCGATGATCACTTCGGTTGCCGGCGACACGCTTGTTCTGCAACGGCAATCTCCACCACGCCGGTTTCCGTCTCGCCCGGCAATCTGGGCGGAGCCAGTTGCTCGGAAGGCTCGGAGTGCTCGGCGCGCCAGCTCACCGCGCAGGCGCTGCTGACGCTCGACTCCGGCATCTCGCTGGTGCAGGCCGACGACACCATCACAACCAACGCCTACGCCTACGCCAAAACGCTGTGCCGACGCGGTGCAGTCCATCACCCGCTGCAAACGGTCTTCCCGGCGAATAACGGCCTGGCCGCGCAACTGAAGCAGATTGCCCAGATCATCCAGGTACGCGCCGCGCTCGGCGTGCAGCGGCAGATCTTCTTTGCCGGCATCGGCAACTTCGACACCCACGCCGACCAACTGACGCTGCAAAGCACACTGCTGGCGGAGATTTCTCCCGCGCTCGCCGCTTTCTACAACGCGACCGTGGAACTCGACGTGCAGAGCGAGGTCACCACTTTCACCATGTCGGACTTCAGCCGCACCTTCCAGCCCAATTCAAACAACGGCAGCGATCACGCGTGGGGTTCGCACCACATCGTGATTGGCGGCGCGGTCAACGGCGGCCAGATCTACGGCACCTATCCGACGCTGGCGCTGGACGGACCGGATGATTCCGACTCAAATGGCCGCTGGGTTCCAACGACTGCCAGCTCGCAGTATGCGGCCACCCTCGCGCAGTGGTTTGGCGTGAGCGCGGCGGACCTGCCGAGCGTGTTGCCGTCAATCGGCAACTTCTCCACGAACAATCTCGGATTCGTATAGCTCGCTTCCGATTCTCAGTGGTGAGTACTACCCCTGGGTTCGCCCGCCGGGACAGAAATGCAGCGCCGACCTCCAGGTCGGCTGTACTGAGGGCCTCCTGGCCCTCAGCCGCTCGCGGGACCTTAATTTTGCAATAGTTCCAATGCCTGTGGGAATGCTGATTACACTCTCCTCATGGACAATGAGCGCATCCGCGCGATCTGCCTCGCGCTGCCGCAATGTGAAGGAGACCGTGAACTGGGGTCATCACCTCGTCTACTGGGCGGGCGATCGCGACATTGGCGGCAAGATGTTCGCCATGACGGACCTCGATGGCACAGGCACCGGCGTCCTCTGGTTCCACTGCGGAGCCGAGCGGTTTCACGAACTGCTGGAGATTGAAGGCATCATCGCCTCGCCCTATCTGGCAAAAGCCCATTGGGTCACGGTGGAGCGATGGGATACGCTGCGCCCGCGCCAGATCGAGGACGAGCTCCGCCGCGCGCACGACGCTGATCTACGCCAGGCTGCCAAAGCGGACGCAAGCTGTTTTGGCGCTGCCAGAAAAAGAACGGGCCAAGCTGATTCGCGAGCGGAAGAAGAAGCGTGCGGCAAAAGCACAAAAAACCGCCACAGCGAAGCGCGGCCATACCACCAAATCCAAGCCCAAATCGAAGCGGAAATAATCCTGAATCCGCGAGGGAACCGCGAGAGTCTCCGCGGCGTATCCTATGGTGGGCTGGGCGAACGCCTGGCCTGCGGATGTGAGGCGCTGATTCGCCATGATCAAATTTCTGCTCTTCTGCATTCTCCTCGTCCTCTGTTGGCCGCTGGCGCTCATCGCGCTGGTTCTCTATCCAATCGTGTGGCTGGTCCTGTTGCCGTTCCGGATTGTCGGCATTACCGTATGGGGCGTTCTGGAGCTCGTAAAGGCCATTTTCCTGCTGCCGGTGCGCGTGCTGCACGCGGCGTAAGGCAAACCTCCTCGACAGTCCCTTCCATCATGCATTAGCGTGAGCCTATGGCTCTCCCGCTTTCTCTGGACGGGAAAACTGCGCTCATCACCGGCGGATCGCGCGGTATCGGCGCGGAAACAGTCCGCCTTTTCATCCAGGCCGGTGCGCGAGTTGCGTTCAACTATCGGCAAGCACGTGACGCAGGCCGAAGAACTCGTCGCAGAATGCGGCAAGACCATGGAATTCGTCGCGCCGCAATGCTTTGCAATCGAGCAAGAACTTGCTTCCCCGGCCGATGGCCGCGCGCTCGTCGAAAAAGCCGTAGACGCATTCAGCCGCCTCGACATCCTCGTCGCCAACCACGGCGTCTGGGAATCGAGCGACGTGCCGGTAGAAGAGATGACAGAAGCGCAGTGGCGCCGTACGCTGGCCGTCAATCTCGATGCGGTCTTTGGGCTGGTGCAGGCCGCGACGGCACAGATGTTGCGACAGTCAGCGCCAACCGGCATCGACCCCCGCGGCCACATCGTTCTCATCAGTTCCACTGCCGGCCAGCGCGGCGAGGCCTATCACGCCGACTACGCCGTGACCAAAGGCGCGCTCATCAGTCTTACCAAGAGCCTGTCGACGGAACTGGCGCCCAAAGGCATTCAGGTAAACTGTGTTGCGCCGGGATGGGTGGCGACCGACATGTCGGAGTCGACGCTGGCCGATCCAGCTGCGGGAGCAAAGATTCGCACCGCGATCCCCGTGGGCCGCGCCGCAAGTCCGCGCGAGATTGCTGGACCGATTTTGTTTTTGTGCACACCGCTGGCCGGTTTTATCAGCGGAGAGATTTTGAACGTAAACGGCGGCGCAGTGCTGGTGGGATAAACGGCAGTTGTCAGGGATCAGGTTTCAGGGATCGGTTCGGGACACAACTTATCGAAGGTTTTTCTAACCACTGAACACTGACCACTGATCACTCTTTAAGGGGTTCGAATGAAGATCGGTAAATTACTGACCGTGATTGTTGCCATCCTGCTGCTCGCCCTGCCTCACAGCATGCGCACGCAATCGCCCGACGATGAAGGAACGAAGAACGCCCAGCAGGCGCGCGCCGCGCTGGACGCGATGGTGCAGGCGCTCGGCGGCTAGGCGTGGCTGAACATCAAGAACATGGAGCGCGAGGGCCACATTGCCGCATTCTTCCAGGGCAACCCCGATCCCGGCACCACGGAGTACTTCGAGTTTCACCAGTGGCCCGACCACGACCGCATCGAATTCACCAAGCACCGCGACGTGGTGCAGTTCTATCTCGGCCGCCAGGGCTGGGAGGTCACCTACCAGCGGCAAAAAGCCGCTGGACAAGGATATTGTCGACGACTACCTGCGCCGCCGCGACCACTCCATTGAGACCGCGGTGAAAGTCTGGATGAAGGATCCGAACACGATTCTGATTTACGAAGGCCAGCACCTGGCCGAGCGGCACCTGGCCGAGCAGGTCACGCTGATCTCCCCGCAAAACGAGTCCATCACCATCCTGATGGACGCGCAGACGCACCTGCCGCTGCGCGCGCACCTTCCAGTGGCGCGACCCTGAATACCACGACAAAAACACCGACACCGAAGAGTACGACGACTACCACGCCATCCAGGGCTTCCCGACTCCCTTCACCATCACGCCGCTCAAGAACGGCGATCATGTTCCGCCAGTACTTCGTGACCAGCGTGACCTTCAACCAGAATCTGCCCGCCGATTTCTGGGATCCTGGACGCTTCGGCGCGGAGGATCAAGAAGTAGACGCTGCCGACCCGACGGCCCAGCTCGAACAGTCGTCGATGAATCATCGCTTCATCCGCACCCGCGCTCGATATTTATAATCCTGAGCGAGCGAATGCAGCCCACAGCAACCGCTCCTGGAGGAGCCGCAGAATGACGTTCTACCATCCAGGAAATCATGGATTTCCTGCCCCACCGCTACCCTTTTCTCCTCATCGACCGCATTGTTCGAGTTCGAGCGCGCACAAGCGCGTGGTCGCCATCAAGAACGTGACCATGAACGAGCCGTTCTTCCAGGGCCACTTTCCCGGCGCGCCGCTCATGCCCGGCGTGCTGGTCGATTGAAGCGATGGCGCAGGCCGGGGCGGTGCTGTTGCTTTCGGAGATGGAAGACCGGCACTCGAAGCTGGCCGTCTTTACCGGCATTGACGGCGCCAAGTTCCGCCGCTCGATCACGCCGGGCGATCAGCTTCGGATTGAAGTGGACGTGGTGAGCTTCCGCCCGCGCGCCGGCAAGATGGAAGGCAAGGCATACGTTGACGGCAAGCTGGCCTGCGAGGCCACGCTGACCTGCATGATCGTGCCGCGCAGCGCAGGAATCGAAATCAGGAGTCGAAATCGGAGTCGAAGCCGAGCAGCTTCACGTCCGAGGCAGCCGCAGTGAGCATCCATCCCAGCGCGGTGATCGCCGAGGGCGCGCGCGTTCCGGCATCGTGCACCATCGGTCCGTATTGCACCATCGGGCCCGGAGGTCGAGCTGGGCGAAGACTGCACGCTCATCTCGCATGTGGTGATCGACGGCCGCACCCGCATCGGCGCGCGCAACATCTTTTATCCCTTCGGCTCCATCGGCATGGCGCCGCAGGATCTGAAATACAAGGGCGAGCCCACCGAAACCGAAATCGGCGACGGCAACACCATTCGCGAGTGCGTCACCATCAGCCGCGGCACCACCGGCGGCGGCGGCGTCACGCGGCTCGGCTCCGGCAACCTGCTCATGGCCTATGTGCACATCGGCCACGACAGCCAGGTGGGCAGCCACTGCATCCTCGCCAACAACGCCACGCTGGCCGGCCACGTCGATCATTGAGGACCACGTGACGCTGGGCGCGTTTCTGCCCCGTCCACCAGCACTGCGTGGTCGGGGCCTACTCGTTCATCGGCGGCGGAACCATCGTCACGCAGGACGTGCTGCCCTTCTCGCTCACTTCGTCGCGGCGCGAAAATCAAGGCCTTCGGCATTAACAAAATCGGCCTCGAGCGCCGCGGCTTTTCGCCCGAGCGGCTCAAGCGGCTGCAAAAGGCCTACCGGTGTCTGCTCGCGGCCAAGCTGAACACCACGCAGGCCCTCGAAAAAATGCGCACCTCGAAGGCGACGACGTGGCCCTGCTGGTCAACTTCATCGAGAGCAGCGAGCGCGGGGTGATCAAATAATGCATTCGAGAGGGGCAACAGTTATGCGTATTTTGGCCGCGGCATTTATTGTATTAGTTTTATCGTTGAATGAACCGTTCGCACTCGCACAAGATGCTCTTCAAGTGACCGCCAAAGAGATCCAAGAACATATCGATCACCGCGTATTCCCCATTTACCCGCCGATCGCGAAAGCCGCGCACGTTCAGGGGACTGTCGTTCTGAATCTCCGCATCGGAATCTCCGGAAAAGTCGAATCGATTCATGTGGTCAGCGGGCCGACCATGCTGCAACAGGCAGCATTCGATTGCGCGAAGCAATTGACATTTCGTCCCTTCGAAAAGAAGGGTGTACCTGCCGTTGCGGAAGGGCAGTACAACCTCATCTTCGTATTGGGCGATGCAAGCAACACGACCGTTGGCCACGGCCCTCCTTCGCCGAGTTCTTCAACCGACGTCAAAACAGTGACCGTACACGTGCTGAGTGATAACGCAGCCACCGGACCAGACGAAGAACTGAACAACAAGTTCAACGGTGTAGATAGCGCATGCAAGAAGGGCGTTTTCGCACGCCAGTTTAATGACACCACTGTCACCGCCTGCAAAGATGCGGCCGAAATGGCTGAGAAATTGCCGATGGATGCGAACTACGTGGCGAGGCGATCCGCCTTTGTCTATGCGGCAACCGCTTATGGCGACGTTGGTGATCTTAAGAACGCATTGCCCTGGGCCATCAAGGCTGTGGAAGTCGTTAAGCTCGGGTTTGACGATGCTTCGGGGAACAGCGCGGCCTACTCTACAAAAGGAACAATAGAAGGACTGCTCGGCGATCTTGTCGCAGCAGATCAGGATCTGACAAAGGCTGAAGATTTCAGCCGTAAGGGAATCGCATGGGTTGAAAAGGAGGCACCGAGCCTTCAGCCAGAATATACGCGCCCATTTGTTCGCGATTTGCAATTCCATGCCAAGGTGCTGCAATCCTTAGGGCGGTCAGTAGACGCGCAGAAGAAACTCGATGAAGCAGCGAAATACAATTCGCCGAACAAATAGGGCCCTGTCCAGATACTTTGGGACAGACCCTTGGGGGTCCGCTCAATGACTCTCGGCCTCATCGCCGGCAATGGCCGCTTCCCTTTCCTGCTGCTCGATGCGGCGCGGGCGGAAGGGCCACGTAGTCGTCGTCGCCGCGATCAAAGAAGAAACCGACCCGGAGATGGATCGCCGCGCCGAAGGCCGACTCCGGCATCACCGTGCACTGGCTCTCGCTCGGCGAGCTTTCGCGGCTCATCGAAACCTTCCAAAAAGCCGGCGTCACCAAGGCCGTGATGGCCGGCCAGGTGAAACACAAGCAGATCTTCTCGAGCATCCGGCCCGACTGGCGGCTCGCCAAGCTGCTGCTGAACCTGCGCACGCGCTCGACCGACGCGCTGCTCGGCGCGGTCGCCAAGGTGCTCGGCGACGAAGGCATCGAGCTGATCAGCTCCACTACATTTCTTGAGCCGCTGCTGGCCGAGGAAGGCGTCCTCACCGAGCGCGCGCCCCGACGAAGACGAGCGCAAGAACATCGAGTACGGCCTTGGCGTGGCGCAAGCGCTCGCCGGCTTCGACATCGGCCAGACCGTCGTCGTCGCCGCGCAGGCCTGCGTCGCCGTCGAGGCCATGGAGGGCACCGACGCCACCATCGAGCGCGCCGGCCGGCTGATGGAATCCTCGAAGGCGGTGCCGCCAGCACGCTCGACAACGCCGCGCCTCACCGTCGTCAAAGTCGCCAAGCCCAATCAGGACATGCGCTTCGACGTGCCTGTCATCGGCATCGCCACCATCGAAACCATGATCCGCGCCGGAGCCACCTGCCTCTCCATCGAGGCCGGCCGCACGCTGCTCTTCGACCGCGAAGCCCTCCTAAGCGCGCCAATGACGCCGGCATTGACATTGTGGCGGCCCCCCGGTGATATACAGGTGTCAGGGTTCAGGTTTCAGGGTTCGGGCCTCCCCGATCGGGTTTGTACGCCTGTCCCTGGTCCCTATGTCCCTAGTCCCTGTCTCACACCAGGAGGTTTTCTCGTGAAAAAGTCTCTTCTCTCTCGCTATTGCGGCCGCCATGCTCGCCGCAATCCCGCTGCCGTTGCCCGTGCCGCCGATGACGACCATGCCCGCCGTGGGCCAGAAGGCGCCCACCTTCACGCTGCCCTCGCAAATCGGCTCGCCCATCTCGCTCGATCAGTTTCGCGGCAAGTGGGTCGTGCTCTACTTCTACCCCAAGGACATGACCACCGGCTGCACCATTGAGGCGCACAAGTTCCAGGACGCGCTGCCGCAGTTCGACGCCAAGAACGCCGTGATCCTGGGCGTGAGCGTCGACACCGCCGACAGCCACAAGCAGTTCTGCACCAAGGACGGCCTGACCTTCCATCTGCTCGCCGATCCCGACCACAAAGTGGTCAGCGCATATGGCTCGCTGGGCGGATTCGACGGCATGACGATCGCCAATCGCAACACGTTCCTCATCGATCCCCATGGCAAGATCGCCAAGGTGTGGGTCAAGGTGAACCCAACCAATGCGGCTTCCGATGTGCTTGGCCGCGCTTCCGTAAGGCATACCGGGGTCCAAAACAGGCGAAACGCGAGGCCGGGTGGTTCAATCCATCACCCGGCCTACGTGTTTGCGCGCTTCGTCATAATTTACGGAGGAAGAATATGACGGAACTCGCCAGCGCAATTTGGATCTGACCTTGCGGCCATCGATGCCGCGCTCAATGCTGTCCATCCCAATCTCGCCGTGCCCTGGCGCGCCGGCGGATGGACGCGCAAGCAGATCGTTGGCCACCTTCTGCGACTCGGCCGCCAACAACCGCCAGCGCTTCGTCCGCGCCGCAATCGACGGCAAGTATGCCGGCCCCGGATACGCGCAGGATGCCTGGGTAGCTGCGCACGGCTATGCCGAAATGGACTGGGAAACGCTGCTTGCGCTGGTGGCAGGCGGAGCACGAAATTCTGATGGCCGTCGTCGACGCGCATTCCCGAGCGACGCCTTGAGCAATGCTGCACGGTCGGCGACGATGCGCCCGTCACGCTCCGCTTCCTCATCGAGGATTACATCGCGCACCAGCAGCATCACTTGCAAGCAGATTCAGGCGCCTGTGTAGCGCCGGTCTCGAGACCGGCTGTCCTGAGGGCCTCCTGGCCCTCAGCGACCTCTCCAGGCTCTGATGTGCTGAACGCGCGAGAAGCGCTAGCCACATAGAACCGCAACCTTGATTCACACAGCAAGAAGCCCAGCAATCTGCCGGGCTTCTTGGCATTCGTGTAAATTTTCTGCGGCCCGCCAGCCACATCCGTAACAGCGGAATTCAGACCTACTTCTTCTTGCCCTTCTTTGCGGCCTTCTTGGCTTTCTTCGCGGCCTTCTTGGCAGCCTTCTTCGCTGCCTTCTTGGCAGGGGCCTTCTTCTTCGCCGCTTTCTTCGGCGCGCTTTCTTCGCTGCCTTCTTCGCCGCCTTCTTCGCCGCCTTCTTGGCGGCTTTCTTGGCCGGGGCCTTCTTCTTGGCGGCCTTCTTGGCAGGCGCTTTCTTGGCGGCTTTCTTCGCGGCAGCCTTCTTCGCCGCCGCTTTCTTGGCAGGAGCCTTCTTGGCAGCCGCCTTCTTCGCAGGCGCTTTCTTCTTTGCCGGCCTGGCCGCCGGCGGCTCGCATCACAATGATCACCGTCTCTTCGGCAATCACTTCATCGTCATCTGAGGAGGTAAGGATGCCGGCAGTTTCCAACTCATCTTCCTCGTCAGCAAAGGCTTCGACCTGACCGGGGTCCAGGTCACCCGGCTTCCCAATACGGGTCGCCGTCACTCATCGCGTACATCCTGAACACTTCATCCATCCCGATTGCCTCCAGCGGATTGCCGCTGTTCAAGTTGAGTTTCGTTTTCGCAGAGCAGACAAAGCACATCTTGCTTGCGCAAGCGATTGTAGCTTTAGCTTGCCCATAAACACAAGCAAAACACAAGCGCGGAAATGCGGATTTCATGCGGTTTTTTGCAATTATTGCGACGGCTCTGCGCCGAGCTTGACGTGCTTGTGTGTCGCGCGGCTCTTGCCTGCGGAGGAGTTTTCGATGTCCCGGATTGTGTCCGATGCGCAGTGGTCGTCGGCGGGCTTGTGCGCTTGGTGGTTGCGGTCGTATTGGCGCGCGCCAGCCCCGGCGTGCGCCTTCCCCGTCGGCTCAGATTTCGAATGAGCAGCGGTCGCCACTGTGGCCCGGGAGGCGGATGTCTTTGCGGTGCACGGCGGGATGTTACGTGAGCACCGGCGCGGGCTCGGCCACGTGCAGCCGGCGGCCCGGCATCCACGCGATGCCGGAGGGAATGCCGTTCCAGCGCCGCAACTGGCTCAGCGAGACGCCGAAACGGTCGGCAATCGTGACCAGCGTGTCGCCGCGCGCGGACGGTGTAAAGCCGGGTGCGGGCCGGAGGGCTCAGCCACCGGCGGCACCGGGACCACCAGGCCTCGAATCCCCGCGATGCTCTCGCTTGGCGTCAGCTGGTTGGCCGTCGGCCAGCTCCGCCACCGGAACCCGATACTCCTGCGCCACCGACGCCAGCGTGTCTCCGGCAACCACGCGGTGGTAGCGCCACGAGTTGCGCTTGCGCTTCGGGAATCAGCGCCACGCGCTGCTCGAAAAGCGTGGCCGTGCCGGCCGGCAGGTGCAGGTCGAAGGGCGTCGTCGGGCGGAGTGACCATGCGCAGCAGGCTGGGATTCAGCGCCTCAATCTCGTCCACCGGCGCGCCCACCAGGTCGGAAACCAGCCGCAGATCGATGGAGTAGTTGATCGTGACCGTATCGGTCAGCACCGGCGGATCGAGCGTGACGTCGTCGAAGCCGTACTGGTGCGGATGGTTGGCGATGATGATGGCGGCCAGGATCTCAGGAACGTAGTTCTGCGGTCTCGCCGGGCAGCTCGTGGCGCTTGTAGAGCTCCCAGAAATCGGCGTAGCCGGTCTTCTGCACTGCGTGCTGCATGTTGCCCGCGCCCTGGTCGTAGGCGGCCATGGCCAGGTACCAGTCGCCCAGCTGGTCGTAGAGGAACTTCATGTAGCGGGCGTAGGCGCGCGTGGATTTCTCCGGATCGAAGCGCTCATCCACGTAGGCGTTGCGCGTCAGGCCGTAATAGCCGGCCGGGCATGAACTGCCACATGCCGCCGGCGCTGCGATCTGGCGATCGATGGCGCTGCGGCTGGAAGCCCGACTCGGCCACGGCCAGATAGATCAGATCCTGCGGCACGCCTTCTTCGGCCAGCACCCGCTGAATCATCGCCTTGTAGCGGCCGGAGCGCTGAAAGGAGTGCAGCAGCGTGTTGTGGCCCTTTTGCGTGTTGGCGAAAAAGTTGATGAAGGTCGGCCACGTAGTCGTTCACCACCAGCGGCAGGTCGGACTTGGTGGTGGCCAGTTCGGCCGTGGCCTTGGCCACCAGGTTGGGATCGACGGCAAAGGTCACGTCGCTGGCGGCCTCGGCGGGCGTGATCTCCTCCTTGGGCACAAATCCGTTGCCCTGCTTCAGCGCCTCCATCTCCAGGCGCGTTCACCTGGTCGACGATCTTGTCGAACTCGTCCTGCAACTGCGGGTCGGCCTTGATGTCGATGCCGCTCGAGAGCATCAGATCCACGGCGCGGTCGAACTCGGCCTTGGCTTCGGCCAGCATGCCCCTTGCGGTAGTCGGCGTCGCCGCGCGCATAGGCCGCTTCAACCTGCGCGATGAGCTGCGCGAACGCGCTGCTGCTCGGCGGTCGGTGGCGGAGGCTGCGGCGGCAGCAGCGGCTCTGGCTGCGGCTGCAGCCGGCAGCGGCGGCGCGGTGGCCTGCGCGGGCTGCGCGGCCGCGGCGGTATTCGTCTGTGAGGGTGCAGCCGGCCAGCGGCAGCGCCAGCAGAAGCAGACCGGCAACAGCAGACCGAATCCGGCTCATACGCATCGGATGCACGCGACAAGCCTGGCCGCAACGGCCTCGATGGGAGTCGACTGTGAACACTATGCCGATGATAAGCTATGCCATGGAGGCCCCGCCGCGGCAGGCGCTGAGATCAGCGCTAAAACCTTTATTTCTGAAAGCTCATCATGGACGCCCGCTTCCTTCGCAATTTCGCCATCATCGCCCACATCGACCACGGCAAGTCGACGCTGAGCGACCGGCTGCTGGAGCTGACCGGCTCGGTGACCGGGCGCGAGATGCAGGCCCAGATCCTGGACGACATGGACCTGGAGCGCGAGCGCGGCATCACCATCAAGGCCCACGCCGTGCGCATGATGTACAAGGCGCAGGACGGCAACACCTACCAGCTCAACCTGATCGATACGCCCGGCCACGTGGACTTCAGCTACGAAGTTTCGCGCTCGCTGGCCTCCTGCGAGGGCGCGCTGCTGGTGGTGGACGCCAGCCAGGGCGTGGAGGCGCAGACGCTGGCCAACGCCTATCTGGCCATCAATCACGGCCTCGAAATCATTCCCGTCATCAACAAGATCGACCTGCCGTCGGCCGACATCCTGCGCACGCAGGAAGCGATCGAGAAGGCCGTGGGGCTGGATGCGACCGACGCCATCCCGGTGAGCGCCAAGACCGGCCAGGGCGTGGACGAGGTGCTGGAAGCCATCGTGCACCGGCTGCCGCCGCCCACGGGCGATCCCGATGCGCCGCTGCAGGCGCTCATCTTCGACTCGTGGTTCGACGCCTATCGCGGCGTCATCGTGCTGGTGCGCGTGATGCAGGGAACCATGCGCAAGGGCCAGCGCATCCGGCTTCATGTCGAACGGCAAAGTCGTTCGAGGTCGAGTCGATGGGCGTGCTGATGCCCAAGCCGGTGGAGATCGGCCGAGCTTTCGGCCGGCGAGGTGGGATTCTTCGCGGCCACCATCAAGAACGTCGGCGACACCAAGATCGGCGACACGGTCACCGACGACGCGCATCCCGCCGCCGCGCAGCTGCCCGGCTTTGAAGACATCAAGCCGATGGTCTTCGCCGGCCTCTACACCGTGGACTCGCACGAGCACACGCTGCTGCGCGACGCGCTGGAAAAGCTGCGCCTCAACGATTCGTCGTTCTTCTTCGAGCCGGAGAGCTCGGTGGCGCTGGGCTTCGGCTTTCGCTGCGGCTTTCTGGGCCTGCTGCACATGGAGATCATCCAGGAGCGGCTGGAGCGCGAGTACGAGCTGGACCTGATCACCACCGCGCCCGGCGTGCGCTACCACATCACGCTGACCGACGGCAGCGAGATCGAGGTCGACAATCCCTCGCGCTGGCCCGAGCCGCAGAGCATCGACACCATCCGCGAGCCGGTGATCACCGCCAAGATTCTCACCAACGAGGAGTATGTCGGCGGGATCTTCAAGCTGGTGGAAGAAAAGCGCGGCAAGCAGATCAACTTCGAGTACGTGACGCCGACGCGCGTGATGCTCACCTACGAGCTGCCGCTCAACGAGATCGTGCTCGACTTCTACGACCGGCTCAAGTCCATCTCGCGCGGCTACGCGTCGCTCGATTACCAGCTGGCCGGCGAGTGGGAGTCGCCGATGGTCAAGCTCGACATCCTGGTCTCCGGCGAGCCGGTCGACGCGCTCTCCATCATCGTGCACCACGACCACGCCTACGAGCGCGGCCGCGCGCTGGTTTCGAAGATGCGCGAGCTGATTCCGCGCCAGCAGTTCGAAGTGGCCATCCAGGCGGCCATCGGCGCCAAGGTCGTCGCCCGCGAAACGGTGAGCCGCGCTGCGCAAGAACGTGCTGGCCAAGTGCTACGGCGGCGACATCTCGCGCAAGCGCAAGCTGCTGGAGAAACAAAAAGAAGGCAAGAAGCGGATGAAGCGGATCGGCAAGGTCGACATCCCGCAGGAGGCGTTCCTGGCCGTGCTGCGCGTGGGCGAAGACCAGCAAAAATAGTCCGCCGCATTTGTAGCGCCGACCTCCAGGTCGGCTGTTGCACGGGTCTACAGACCCGCACTCGCCTCACTCCGCCTTGCCGCCAAACAAAAAACGCCGCGCAGTCCGAGGTACTCGAACCGGGCCGGGTCGAGTACCGTGACTGCACGGCAGGGGAACATCTTCGACTTTGGGCGACTCTGGAGTGCCGCACAAGCTTCGCTTGGGTGGGGGCGGGCTCGTTGACGCACGGACTCGGAGTTCCGCGCCGCCCGCTCTCCTACGGCATCAAAACCGTGTCAATCACCTGGATGACGCCGTTCGATTGATACACGTTGGGGATGGTGATGGCCGCCATGCCGCCCTTTTCGTCGGTGAGCATGTACTTGCCGTCCTTCATCCACGCGGTCAGCGTTCCGCCTTCAACGGTTGTCAACGTCGCCTTGCCGCCGCCTCGTGCAATCATTTTCTTCAGGTCTTGGTGGTGATGCTGGCCGGCGACCACGTGATAGGTGAGCACCTTCTTCAGCGTGTCGAGGTTCTCAGGCTTCAGCAGATTGTCGACGGTGCCCGCGGGCAGCTTGGCGAAGGCTTCATTGGTGGGCGCGAAGACCGTGAACGGTCCTGGCCCTTCCAGCGTGTCGACCAGACCGGCGGCTTTCACTGCGGCAACCAGCGTGGTGTGGTCGTTGGAGTTGAGCGCGTTCTCAACGATGTTCTTGCTGGGGAACATCGCTGCTCCGCCTACCATCGGATCCTTCTGGGCGAAGGCTGTGGAGGCGAAGATAAGCGCCGCGGCAAACAAGAAACTGACAAACTTCTTCATGACAAATTTTCCTTTCCTCGGTGAGGTTGTATCGGAATTTGAATTCCGATTGAAGCCCGCAGTACATGCAATGACTCGGTCGAATCAGTCGTTCGCATCGCTCTGCGATTTGCTTGGGGAAGGCCTCATGCATCCTGTACGCGGCGTGGTTCAATTCGGATTGGTTCAGACTGGTGCCGAGGAAAAGTCGAGTGCGAGTTTTTCCGGGAGATGAAAACAACGTCATCGAACCGGGTGCTTGCGCGGTACCGGATGATATAAGTGCAAGGTGGCGTTACCCCGGCCCAAGCGGGCAACGGCCATAACGGCCGTCCCCTGAAAGCATCACCCAGCGAGCAATCCATTGCGTCTCTTCACCGCGTATTCACGATATGGACGGAGCGTGGCCCAGTGACTGCCCAATCGCAGCACGTGCCTGACTCCGCGCTCATCGAGAAAATGATGGCAGGTGACGAGTCCGCACTTTCGACGCTCTACGACCGCTACTCGGCGATGCTTTTCGGCATGCTGATGCGGATCCTGCAAGACCGCCAGGCCGCCGAAGAAGTTCTGCAGGATCTGTTTCTGCAGCTCTGGCGCAACGCCGGCCAGTTTGATGCGAGCCGCGGCTCGCTGCCCGCATGGCTGATGGTGATCGGCCGCAACCGAGCCATCTCGCGGCTGCGCGGCCGGCGCGATCGCGAAGTGCTGGAAGAAGAAGAGGGCGACTTTGCCGGAACATTCGCCTCGGCCAGAACATTGAAGACGAAGCTGCGCGCGACCAGTTGGCGCGCAACAGTTTCCGCCGCGCTGGGGCAGTTGCCGGTCGAGCAAAGGCAGGCCGTGGAGCTAGCCTATTTTGAAGGGATGACACAAAGTGAAATCGCGAGCAAAACCGGGATCCCGCTGGGCACAGTGAAGACCCGGGTAAGAACCGCGATGCAAACTTTGAGACAGATACTTGCCCAGAAACTGATATGACGGGACCGCACGCCAATCCGGAAGATCTCGACCTCTACGCGCTGGGCGCGCTGGATGGCGAGGAGAAGCAGGCGCTCGAAGCGCATCTGCACGACTGCCCGCCTGCCAGCAGCAGCTCGCGCCGGCGCGGCAGCGCACCGCGCTGCATCGGCCTGGCTGCGCCTCCGGTGGCTCCGCGGCCGCAGGTCAAGTCGGCGCTGATGGACAAGGTGCGAGCGGAAAAAGCGGTGCGCCCGGGCACGCACAGACAATTCCAGCCAAAACCAAGAAGATAGCGTTGGGGCCTGCGCTTCTCCTTCGGCTTTGGACTGGCTACGGCTGTTGCTCGCGTTCGCGACCTATGAATTGGCCGAGCAGGATCTCGACCGCGGCAAGCAGCTCAAGCAGCTCCAGGCACAGGCTCGCCCAGGACGCCGCGACTTTGCAGGCCATGGGCCAGGTAACCGGCGCGCCCGATTCAGCTCAGATCACTCTCCTGCAGCAGCCGGGTGGCCCTCCGGGCCAGGCGCACGTAATTTACAACGCGCGCATGGGCATGGGCGTGTATTCCGGCCAGATTGCGCCGGCGCCTTCCGGCAAGAGCTACCAGCTCTGGCTGGTTCCCGCCTTAGGCGCGCCAGTCAGCGCGGGCCTGGTTGAGGCCAATCAGCAGAACGGCGCAGTCGTTGTCCATCTAACGCCCGGCCTTGTAGCCAAAGCATTCGCCGTGACTCTGGAGCCCCAGGGGGGCATGCCACAACCCACCGGGCCAAAGGTTCTGGTCGGAGTCGCCGGTTGACACCAGCGTGCGTTCCCCCTGGTTCGCAAGTCGTCATCCGACCAACAGCCGTAGCTCCCGCGCCAGGAACGCGTTTTCAAGCACGAAAAGCACTGAAAATCGGCCGGTATTTATCGCGCGTGATGCGAAAAGTTGTCAATGGGTTTTCACACAAGATTGTGGAAACCTTCCAAATGAGGTCCCCCAAACGGGTGATATGAATCACGTTCGGGACCAAAGCGGCATATGGAACCTAAGATATTTAAATTTATATATTTACACGGAATCAGCGCAAGAAATAAGGGAAATCAGGATCCAATCCAAGGATTTTCCCAGAGAGTTTCCGCCCACGATCCACAATTTTTTCCACAGAAAAGGCTCCTTAAATGAACTCCCCAATCCCCGCGATCGCAGGGTCGGAGCTCAAGTAGGCCATTCATCAGTGCTGTGTGGCTGGTTTTGTCCCCGAAGTTGACGGGTGAACAGTTGGCGTCGACGTCTTCGGTCTAGGGGCGGCCTGTGCGCCTGGCGCACCTTGCTCAGCGGCTGCGGGCGCCGGAACCCCCGACTTCACGTTGTAGGCGTCGATCACCGGCTTGGTGATGTTGGTGCCTTCACTTGCATACAGCACCGGCGACTGTTGCTGAGAGATGTCGAGAACCAGCGTGAATCCCTGCAGCTCCGCAGTACGCCTGCATCACGTCGTAAACCTTTGAGGCCAGCCGGTTGTACATATCCTGCATGTCCTGCTGGAAGTCGTTTCGGGCATCCTCGGCTGTCACGGTCGAGCTGCTTCTTCTTGTCGTCGATGGCCTTGGCGCGGGTCGCTCGGTCCGCATCGTGAAAGGCTGGCGCCCTGCGCCTGCAGTTGCTTGGTCAGGTTGTCGACCTCATCGCTGAGCGACTTCAGCGTGGCTTCCCTGGGAGCATATTTCTTCTGCAGGTCGGCGAAGTCGCGCTGGCCTTCGTTGGTCTGGCCTACAGCGAGTTGAAACGCGATGACGGCGATCTTGGCAGGACCCACCTGCACTGGAGCGGCCTCTGCCGCAGGCGCTGGCGAAAGTCCTGGAGCCGACGGCAGTTGAGCCGCTGCGGAAAGGGCAAATCCTGAAGCTGTCAATATGAAAATTGCGAACGAACGCATCATTGGCCGAAAAACTCCTTCGAAATCCTTTTGCGGCTCTTCGATTAGACGCATGACGAGCCGAACGACTTCATGCTTCTTTCGGGGCTCACGCTTTTCTTCGGGGGAACTCCGCGCCGGTTGACGCGGATACGGAAAAAGTCGCGAACTTCAGACGCAGCTGGAACTAGTGGGATTATAGGGGCCCCCGATTTGACCGTCAAACCATAGAATCCGGTTCAATTTTCGTATTTCTTGGTTCACGGCTAACTTGCCGCAAATGTGAACTTCGAACTACAAACTTTGAACTTCGCTTCCGGCCCCTGATCCCTATTTCCTGTTTTCACTTCCCGGGTTGCGGCGTCGGCGCGTCCAGACCACCCGATGCTCCGGCTCCCTGTGGAGGCGGTGCCGGAATGCCCGACTTCACGTTATAGCCTTCAATGATCACCTTGGTGATATCGGTCGAGGGAACGGCATAGAGCACGGTGGCATTTTGCTGATCGCTCGCATCCAGCACAAGCGTGAAGCCGTGGCTCTTGGCGTATTCGGTCATGAGCGCTCCCACCTTGCCGGCCACTTCATTGATCTTCCCCTGCATGTCGTTCTGGAAGTCGCTCTGGGCATCCTGCGTCTCACGATCGAGTTGCCGTCTTCTTTTCGTCGATGGTGCGGGTGCGGGTCTCGCGCTCCGCGTCGCTCAACTGTGCTCCCTGGGTCTGCAGATCCTTGGTCAGCTTGTCGATCTCGTCGTTCAGAGTCTTCAGCTGAGTGCGCTTGGGATCGTATTTCTTTTGAAGATCAGCCAGGTCGCGCTGAAACTCATTGGTTTGGGCCACAGCTGCCTGAAACTCGATGACGGCAACCTTGGTGGTCGTGGGAGCGGTTGCTGTTGCAGCTGGCCTCTGCGCAGCCGATGCTGCGGGCGCCTGTGCCGAGGCCGCAACCGCGGATCCGAGACACAGGAAAAGTGTGATTAACGACAGACGCTTCATGCGAATCTAAAACTCCTTTGGAGTTCCCTGTGCCGGCTACTCGAGCGCGACGGCGATATTCGCAACGCGCTGCGTACTCCCTGGAGGAGCCTCATTCCGGTATGAAACTGCGCACACCATTGGAACGCAGCACGTATCACCGGGAACTAGCGATGATTATAGGTGCCCGGATTTCCGAGCGTCAAACCGAGAGGCTGAGGGCAGGAACTTGGGAATTATGGACAGGGAGTAAAAAGAACTGTCCAAATTCGCGTTCAGCCAATTTCTTGACTCAATTCACGCTGACGCATCGAAAAATTCACACCAATTTCTCAGCCTTGTTCCCTTGGCCCTCGTTCCCTAGTTCCCTGCGTCTAGAACGTGGTCGAGATGGTCAGGCGGAAGGTCTTGCGCGGTTCGCGGAAGACATATTGCGAGCCGTAAGCCTGGATCGCCTCCTCGTAGGTGTAGTCGCCTGCGCCGCCCGGCGGGAACATGGCCGCGGGTGATCAGCTCTGCCGAGCAGCTGCCTGCTTGCCGCCCAGGATCACGTCGTTGCAGTAAGGCGTCTCGTACAGCCGCAGCGGGTTGTAGGCGTAGTAGAGGCGGAAGGGCGCGTTGATGATCGGCATGAACACCGAGATCTCCGCGCCGGTCGACATGCGCGGAACAAAGTTGGTGCCGCGATGGGCCGGATATTCTGCTTGAAGCCGACCTTCGAGCCCGGAATGCCGCCCTGGCAGGAGCCGTTGTTGTAGACCGGGCAGCCGTAAAGCGGCGCGGTGAGCGAGGCAAATCCCTCGGGGCTCTGCTTCAACTGGTCCGTGTTCACCGCGCATCGATGCCGAAATCGTCGAACAACGAGAAGGTGAACGGCCCGACCACCGGAATGCGATACTCGAGCGTTGGTGGTCAGGTTGGTATCGCCGCCGATGGACGCCACGCCGTAGATAGGCAGCGGCACCTGGATGCACTGGTTGTCTTCGGGTTGGTGGGATCGCGCGGCACGCAGCTGCCGTCGGGATTGGTGAGCTGGAAGTTGACCCGCGTGGGCACGTAGCCATAAGGCGTGGCGCCGCGCACATCGAAGCCGCGCATCTCCTTTTCGCCGCCGGCATAGAAGCGGTTGTTCGGCGGAGCCACGTCGCCGCCAAAGCCCTGGATATAACCCAACTGCGCGCGCACGGCCAGCACGTTGCGCCCGGTCTGCGATGGGGATCAGGTAGTGCATGGGGATGTAGCGCTTGTAGGCCACGATCGGCTCGATATAGCGCACATTGCCCCACAGGCCCGAGGCCTGGAACGCGGCCGTGATACTCCTTGCCGTCGTGCGGGCGCATCGGGTTGTTGACCGTGTTGTAGGCGTAGCTGAGCGAGATGTAGCTGTTGATAATGCCGGCCAGCGGATTCGACCCCTGGATGCCGGAGCGGAAGGCGATGGTCTGGAAGAAGGTCTGCGAAGCGGTGCTGAAGGCCGTAATGTTCGACCTGGTCCACGAATAGGTAACGCCTACGCGCTGGAAGGCGTGCCGCTTCAGCGGGTAGCTGATGGAGAAGTTCAATGCCGTCGGAGCCTGGTTGTAGTTCTGCGTCAGCGACTTCTCCGCAGCGGACAGATTCGGCGACAGCGCCGGTCGTGGCCTGGTAGTTCTTGGCGGCGTTGTAGTCCTGCTTCTTGTTGAAGATCTGGAAGCCCACGTTGATGGGCCGGTTGCGGATATAGGGCTGCGTAAAGCCGAAGAGGAACTGGCGGCTGATGCTGCCCAGGTTGGCCTGCAGGCTCAGCGTTTCGCCCAGGCCAAGGAAGTTGTTGGTCTGGTAGTTGAGGCCGAGGAAGGCGCCGGAAAGTCCGCTGACGCCGCCATTCATGCCGATCGAGTTCTTGCCCTTTTCCTTCACCTTCAGCAGCAGCTCGACGGTGCCGTTGTCGGGATCCTGGTGGGCCTCGGAGTCCTGATCGACCTTGAGCGGATCGAAGTATTCGAGCTGGTTCAGGCGCAGCAGGCTGTACTCCCACAACTGGGAGTTGTAGACCGAACCCTCGTCGAGCATCAGTTCGCGGCGGATGACCTTGTCGCGGGTGATGGTGTTGCCCTGGAACTCAATGCGCGAGACGTAAGAACTGCTTGCCTTCGTCGATATCGACGTTCATCGAGACGGTCTTCTTCTGGTCGTCGTAGATGAGCTTGCGGAATGGCGCCGAAGTTGATGTAGCCCAGGCTGCCGTAGGCCTTCTTCAGGTTGTCCAGACCCTTCTGATCGTCGGTAGCGTTGAACCAGTCGCCATCCTTGATGGGGAACGTGGCGCGCAGGGCCTTCACGTTCTTGATCTGCCTTGTTGCCGGTGAAGGTGATCGCGCCCAGGCGATAGCGGCCGCCCTCTTCGATGGGCAGCAGGATATCGATGCGCTTGCCCTTGTTGGGCCGGAAGGTGAACCAGTTCAGGCCGCCCTCGTCGCGAATCTGGGTCTTGGGCTGCTTCAACGGCCGCGTTGGCGTAGCCCTTGTCGCGGTAGGCCTGGCGCACGCGCTCGGTGTCTTCTTCGAGCTTCGAGGCAGTCGTAGGTCTGCGGGAAGATATCTTCGAAGATGATCGAGTAGGGAATGCCGATGGGCTTCAGGTTCTTCATCGACCGGCGCAGATACAGAGCAGCTGATGTGCTGGTTGCCCGCGAACTTGATCTTGCCGACCTTCACCACCGGGCCTTCCTTGATATTGAAGTTGATCTGCACCGAGGCCGGCGGAATGGTCTTGACGTCGGTCTTGATGGTGGCGAACTGGTGGCCGTGCTCGGCCAGCATCTCCTTGATCACCGTCTCGGCCCGCTTGATCTTGGTGGGATCGTACTGGCTCTCCACCGAAAGCCGACCTTCTCCTTCTTGAAGCGGTCGAGAATGTCGGACAGCGTGATGCGAGTTCAACCCTTGTAGTTGATCTCGCGGATATTGGGCTTCTCACGAACGAAGATGTTGAGGATGACGCCCTTTTCCGAGTCCTCGCGCTCGATGCGCAGATCCTCGAAATAGCCGGTGTTCCAGAGCGAGTTGAAGTCGCGCTCGATCGAAATCGGATCGTAGGTGTCGCCCTGATGGGTAAACAGGCGGGCGAGGATGGTCTCCTTGGGGATGCGGCGGTTGCCGATGACGCGGATCGATGTGATGGTGTCGGGGTCTGCGCAACGGCTGAGACAGCGGTCACGGTCGCCAAGCGCCAGGAGCAGCAAGAGCGAACGCGCACGAACGGCCGATTGCAGACACGGCACTGCGGGAGATGGAAGTGTGCTTGATCTTCACCGGGCTCGAGCCCTGCGGCGAGCACAAAAACTCTGTCGGTCCATAATTCGGCTTCACGGGAAGAATATGCACACCCTCATTGCTGAAAATCTGGTCCTGCCTATGGAAAGATTGATTATATGAGAACAAGCCCACACTGCCCAAACCCGGCACAGCCCTTGCATCTCGCTCGATCAAAACCTTTCCACGGCTAGCCCGCCGTGCTCGCCGCCCGAGCGGGTTTTGAATCCCAGTTTTTTCGGAATCCAACACCCAGTTTACCGGACACAGGCGGGTTGCATTACCCGCGCGCTTGGCTGTTTGCCCGTTAGACGCAATTCCATCGATCAGGACAGCCGATGGGCGAACCGGAATGCTCGAGACTCAATCGGAAATCCGGGACAAACACCACCAATGGCTTCTTGTCTTCTCGCTTCCCCGTTCTCCCGTCCCCTTGTCGCCTTTTCATCCTGCTTCTCCGTCTCGCATCCTGCCTCGCCCGCGAACTCCATCCAGAATCTTTTCGATGGTGGTCGACGTCCTATGAATGAGGACAGATGAGAAGTTCCGCGTCGTTCCGCGCGCGCAGGGTTTTCTCTTCGCCTGCCTGCTTCAGCTAACATAGTAGTTTCAACGCAGTACTGGACCGGACTGGCTCCGTTAGCCGTCCGATCCGCAACCCGGTTACCTGGCGCAACCGGACTTGGGCTGTACCTGATCCCGCTCACCATAGGCGTTCATGGCAGGCCGGTCCCATACCGCGATATAAGGTGGGCGCCAGCCCAGAAGCGAAGACCAGCCCTATGGTGTTGCGCCTATGATGTGGATCGTCCGGCTTGCCCTCAGGCGGCCATATACCTTTGTCGTCTTCGCATTGCTGATTCTGATCCTTGGCGTCTTCAGCATCGATGAGATGCCGACGGACATTTTTCCGAATATCAATATCCCGGTCGTCACTGTCGTCTGGTTCTTCAGCGGGCTCTCCGCCGACCAGATGGCCAACCGCATCGTGACCAATGCCGAGCGCGGAATGACCACCTCGGTGAACGACATTGAACACATCGAGTCCACTTCCCTCGTCGGTTACTCGATCATCAAGGTCTACTTCCAACCGAATGTGAATATCGGCCAGGCCGTGGCGCAGATTACGGCCATCAGCCAGGTGCAATTGCGCTCTCTGCCGGCCGGTACCACGCCGCCGTTCATCATCCAATACAACGCTTCCAGCGTTCCAATCATGCAGTTGGGACTCTCCGGTCAGGGCCTGAACGAAACACCAACTCAACGACCTGGCCACCAACACGATCCGCCTCTACTTCTCCACCATCGAAGGTGCTCAATCACCCTTCCCCTTCGGCGGAAAGCAGCGTCAGATTGAAGTTGATCTCGATCCCAATGCACTCCAGGCGCGCGGACTCTCGCCTGCCGACGTCGTCACTGCCGTCGGCAGTCAGAACCTCATCGCGCCGTCCGGCACCATCAAGCTCGATCGATTCGAGTACCAGGTTGAAACCAACTCCGCCCCTTCGCTGGTTCAGCAGTTGAATGACCTCCCTATCAAGGCCGTGAACGGAACTGTCGTCTATGTCCACGATGTGGCGCACGTGCGCGACGGCAATCCCCCCCAGACCAACATCGTCCGCGTCGATGGCCACCGGGCCATCATGATGAGCATCATGAAAATCGGCTCCGCTTCGACCTTGGACATCATCAAGGGCGTGCGCGAAGTCATTACCAATCCCACAGTGCTCGGGCAGCTTCCACCTTCGCTCAAGATCACCGCTCTCGCCGATCAATCGATCTTCGTTCGCAATTCGATCGATGGAGTGCTGCACGAGGCCATCATCGCCGCATGCCTCACCGCCATCATGATCCTCGTCTTTCTTGGCAGCTGGCGGTCCACGCTCATCATTGCAGTCTCCATTCCGCTTTCGATTTTGTGTTCGATCGTCGTGCTCCACTGGCTCGGTGAAACCATCAACATCATGACGCTCGGCGGACTTGCGCTTGCCGTCGGCATTCTCGTCGACGATGCTACCGTCGAGATCGAGAACATCAACCGCAATCTCGAGGCCGGCAAGGAGATTGAACAGGCCATTCTCGACGGCGCCGCGCAGATCGCCACCCCCGCGCTCGTTTCTACGCTCGCCATCTGCATCGTCTTCGTTCCCATGTTCCTGTTAAGCGGCGTGGCGCGATACCTCTTCGTTCCGTTGGCTGAGGCCGTCGTCTTCGCCATGCTCGCCAGCTATCTGCTCTCGCGCACCGTGGTGCCCACCATGGCGCGCTACCTGCTCAAAGAGCATGATGTGGAGGAAGTGGAGCAGAAAAAACGGAGCCGCAATCCATTCATCATGTTCCAACTCGCTTTCGAGCGCAATTTCGAGCGGCTGCGCCACGGTTATCTACGCCTGCTTACCTTCTGCGTCGATAACGCCACACCCTTCATCCTCATCTTCCTTGTCGTGATGGTCGGTTCTGTGCTTGCTCTTACTCCCTGGCTCGGCGCCGATTTCTTCCCCTCGGTCGATTCCGGCCAGTTCACTCTTCACGTGCGCGCACACACCGGAACACGCATCGAAGAGACGGCTGCACTCTGCGACCAGATCGAGCAGACCATCCGGCAGCAGATACCCAGGAGCGAACTCGCCACAATTCTCGATAACATCGGCCTTCCCTATTCGCCGCTGAATCTTTCGTATTCGGTTTCCGCGCCGATCGGCCCCTCCGATGCCGACATCCAGGTACAGCTCTCCCCGAAGCATCGTCCGACCGAAGCATATGTACAACGGCTTCGCGAAGTTTTAGCGGACCAATATCCAGGCGTCACGTTTTACACCGTGCCGGTCGATATCGTCACGCAGATCCTTAATTTCGGTCTCGCTGCCCCCATCGATATCCAGATCATCGGGCCGAATCTTTATGGCAATCGCGCTCTCGCCGAACGCATGTTGAACGAGGTCCGCTACGTTCCCGGCGCGGTCGACGCGCGCATACAGCAGCCCTTCAACTATCCCGACTTTACGGTGAACGTGGACCGCACGCGCGCACAGGAGATCGGCCTCACGCAGCAGAACGTAGCGCAAAGCCTGCTCGTCGCACTCAGCGGCAGCTTCCAGACCAGTCCGAGCTTCTATCTCGATCCGCGCAACGGCGTCTCCTATAACGTCCAGGTCTCGACGCCGCAATACAAGCTCGACTCGATGTCGAAGCTAAAGAGCTTGCCCGTCACCGCCAGCGCCACCAGCCAGGCCAGCACCCTTTTGGCAAGCCAGGCTGCCGGCGCTCCCTCCACATCAGCACCCGGCGCTGCCGCATCGTCAATTCCCGGCGCAGCCTTCACCGGAGCGCCCGGCTCCGGCAGGCCCGTGCAGATACTCGGCAACCTTGCATCATTTGCGCCCGGCGCTGAAGCGGCCACCGTGAGCCACTATGACGTACAGCCCGTCGTCGACATTTACACCAACGTCGACGGCACTGACCTGGGCAGCGTAACCAAAGCGATGCAAAAAATTGTCGACAAGCACAAGAATGACCTGCCGCGCGGCTCGCGCTTCATCCTGCGCGGACAAAGCGAGACGATGTACAAGTCTTACATCGGTCTGCTCAGCGGGTTGGTCTTTGCCATTCTGCTCGTTTATCTACTCATCGTCGTCAATTTTCAGTCATGGCTCGATCCATTTCTGATCATCGCCGCGCTGCCTGCCGCCCTTGCTGGTATTGTCTGGTTCCTGTTCCTGACTGGCACACGCCTCAGCGTCCCCGCTCTCACCGGAGCCATCATGTGCATGGGCGTGGCCACGGCAAACTCCATCCTCGTGGTCAGTTTTGCTCGCGAGCAATTAGAGATTCTCGTCGGCGATGCCCGTCAGGCCGCGCTGAATGCGGGATTTGTTCGCCTGCGCCCGGTCATCATGACCGCGCTGGCCATGATCATTGGCATGGTGCCCATGTCGCTGGGTCTCGGCGAAGGCGGCGAGCAAAACGCGCCGCTGGGCCGTGCCGTCATCGGCGGGCTGCTCGTGGCTACCGTCGCGACGCTCTTCTTCGTACCTGTATTCTTCTCGGTCGTTCATGGCTGGCTCGAATTCCGGCGAAAGTCGAAGCTGCCGGCAGCAATTCAGTTAGGCCACGACGAGCTCGACTAAGACTTGGAGTCACTATGAGCAACGAACCGAAACACGACAACGATCCCGCCGCAAAATCGGGGGCCAACGGTCATGAGCACGCGCCTGAGCAGGAGCCAATTTCAAAGCATAAGGTAGTCGTCGGGCTGGTTGTGCTCCTCATCGCCGCTGTCGTGCTCGCAGCACTCGGCATTTTGGCGCGCGTGCACAGCAATACCGCGCTTGCGCAACGCACCGATGAGGTGGCCGCACCCACAGTCACTGTCGCCCCCGCCAAACCCGGCGCGCCCGTAGATGAATTCGTGTTGCCCGGCAACGTCACCGCTTACACTGACTCCCCCATCTACGCCCGCACCGACGGCTACCTGGTTCACTGGTACTTCGACATTGGTGCACACGTGAAGAAAGGCGATCTGCTTGCAGTCATCGACACGCCGGAACTCGACAAACAGGTAGCCCAGGCCGAGGCCGACCTGGCCACCGCGCAGACCAACGCCGGCAATGCAAAGGTGCAGGCCGATCGCTACGCAGGACTCGTGAAGTCCGACGCCGTTTCGCAGATTGACACCGACACTTTCTCCACGCAGGCCGCCTCAACTTCCTCTGCCGTCAAGTCTGCCGACGCCAACCTGCAGCGCCTTCGCGAAATGCAATCGTTCGAGAAGGTGTACGCGCCATTCAACGGCGTCATAACCGCGCGCAACGTCGATACCGGGCAGCTAATCAGCCAGGGATCGACAGCCGAGCTTTTTCATTTGCAGGCGCTTCAAACTCTTCGCGTCTATGCTAACGTTCCGCAGCTCTATACTCAGGTGCTCAAGCGCGGAATGAAGGTTCCGCTCACTCTTCCCGAATATCCTGGAAAGAATTTCGAGGCCACTCTGGTCCGTACGGCGGACGCCATCGACCCCGGAAGCCGGACCCTGCTCGTTGAGATCGACGTCAACAACAGCAAGGGAGACTTGATGCCTGGCGCTCTCGCACAGGTTCACTTCAAGACCCCTCCAGTTGGGCCCACGTTCATCGTCCCCACCGCCGCGCTCATTTTCCGGCGTGACGGAATGCGAGTCGGCCTCGTGCGCAACTCCGGCGATGGACCCGTCGCCCATCTCGTCCCCGTCACCATCGGCGAAGACGACGGCGCAAATGTGCAGATCGTCAGTGGCATTAATCCCGATGACAAGATCATTCAAGATCCGCCCGACTCTCTGATCGACGGTGAAAAAGTGAAAGTCGAGATCGCAGCCGAGCATCGCACCCCTGCAGGAGGCCAGTAGTGGCGCGAGGCGAACGGCAAAACACGTTTGTCATTCCGAGCGAGTCACCACGGCGCTCTAGCTTCGTAGCGCCGGACTCCAGTCCGGCTGTCGTGCGGGCGTCCTCGCCCGCACTCGCTCTCCTTTTCCTCGCTCCCTTGCTCCCTTGCTGCCTGCTTTTGGCCGCCTGCAAACCCGTCGGGCCCAACTACAACAAGCCCGCCTACAACGCGCCCCCTACATACAAAGAAACTGGCGCCGCCACCGTCGTCCCTCCGCCGAATCCCCCCGGCGGCAACTGGCAGCCGGCGAACCCCTCCGACGGCATGTTGACCGGTAAATGGTGGGAAATTTACCAGGACCCGCAGCTCAACAAGCTCGAAGACCGCATCGCCACTGACAACGTGCAATTGAAGCAGGCACTCGAGACCTATCTCGCCGCGCGCGACCAGGTGGCCGTGCAGCGCGCCAACCTTTTCCCGCAGCTCTCGGCGGGCGTCTCGCCGCAAGGCCAGAAGATCTCATCGAATGAACCGAACTTCAACAAGGCCGCCACCACCATCTACTCGGATTACATCCTGCAAGGCCAGGCTACGTGGGAACCGGATTTCTGGGGCCGCATCCGCCGCACCGTCGAGCAGGCCCGCGCCAACGCGCAGGCCTCAGCCGCCGAAGCGGCTGGCGTCGACCTCACCCTCCACGCTGAAATGGCAACCGACTATTTCGCCCTGCGCGGCCTCGACTCGCAGACCAAGCTGTTAACGCAAACCGTCGCCGATCTTGAGCGCCAGCTTGACCTCGCGCAGCGCCGATTCACCGGCGGCGTCGCCACGCAAGTAGACGTGGCGCAGGCGCAGACGCAGCTTGAAACCGTTCGCGCCCAAATGGTCGATGTGGGCGTTGCGCGCGCGCAATTCGAGCACGCCGTCGGCACCCTCGCAAACTACAACCTTTCCGACTTCAACATTCCGCCCTCGCCGCTCGACCTCGCGCTGCCCAAAGTTCCCACCGGCGTCCCGTCGCAGCTGCTCGAGCGCCGGCCCGACATCGCCGCCACGGAACGCCAGACTGCCGCAGCAAACGAGCAGATCGGCATTGCCATCAGCGCCTACTACCCCAACATCTCCCTTAGCGCGACGGGCGGTTTCCAGAGCGCACATATTGGCTCCTGGATTCAGGGTCCCAGCACTTTTTGGACACTCGGCGGCCAGGCGGCCGAACTGCTCTTCGACGCAGGCCAGCGCCACGCGCTTACTGACGCGGCGCGGCACAGCTATGAGGCACAGGCCGACGGCTACCGAAACACGGTCTTCTCCGCCTTTGAAGATGTTGAAGATCAGCTCGCCGCGCTGCGCGTACTCGAGCAGGAGGCCACTGTGGAGCAGCGCGCCGTCGACGCCGCGCACCGCTCCTTCGACCTCTCCAACAACCGCTACAAAGGCGGCGTCACCAGCTATCTCGAAGTCCTTACCGCGGAGCAGACGCTCCTTCAGGACGAAGTGACAGAGATCAATATCGAAAATCGCCGGTTCGCCGCGAGCGTCAGCCTCGTTCGCGCCCTGGGCGGGGGTTGGGATACAACCCAGCTCCCGAAGTAATCGCGATTTGTAGCGCCGACCTCCAGGTCGGCTGTCCCGAGGGCCTCCAGGCCCTCGGAAGGCTTCTCGAGCTCTCAATTCTCCTCTTCCGCGATGTCCGTCGGAAATGCGGATGAAGGAGATCCGCTCTCCTCCCCGAACAAAACCTGCATCCAAGTCTTCTGAATGACTAGGATCGGGAAGATCGCCTCGTTCGTTTCCGTTTTGAGTTGTGGATGGCCTCTCGCTGCGGTTCAGCTAAGCGCGCAGGACTATGCGAGTCTGCCCGATGATCCGGGATATGCCCTCCAGGCTGCATCTTCAGCACAGGAGCAGCCGCCGCCTGCTCAGGGACCACCGGCCGCTCATGGACAGACACCAAAGCCCACAGTCGATGCCACCACCGGCGTACCCCAGCGCGAGGCAACCTGGCGCAGCATGCCGGGTGACTTCCTTCACGATCAGAAAGACCTCTGGACCTTTCCCATTCGCCTCGTCAAGGGCCATTACCTGCTACCAACGGCCCTTGTTGTTGGCGGCACGGTTGGCTTGATCTACGCCGATCCCCATATTGCCCCGTATTTTCGGAACCACCAGAAGAACTGGGACGACGTGAACGACGTCTTCGATCCACTGATCACAACTGGAGAAGTGATCGCGCTGCCTGCCGGCCTGCTCACCGCCGGCTACATCCGCCACGATGATCGAGAGGTAAATACAGCTTTGCTCGCAACTGAGGCCTACGGCGACAGTGTCGTTATCGACCTCGCCATGAAGGCCATCACGCGTCGCGAGCGCCCTACAGACGTCCCGCTGAATGGAGACTACGGAAATACGTTTTTCAACGGCGGCAAGTCGCCCTTCCACGGCAGTAGCTTTCCGTCTGGACACTCGACTGCGGTCTGGTCCGTTGCGACGGTTGTTGCCGAGCGCTATCGGCACCGCGGCAAGCCGTGGATCCCGGTCCTCTCCTACACGCTTGCCACCGCAATAAGTTTCTCGCGCATCACCGAATCGGCGCACTTCCCGTCCGACGTCTGGTTGGGAGCGTCCTTGGGCTATACCATCGCCAAGTATCAAACGCTCAAGCCGCGCTAGTGGCTTGAGAATGGTCGCTCCAAAACCTCAATCGCCAGCCGATTCTTCGCTGAGCGACTCCGCAGAAAGTACCGGGCGCTTCTCTCCAAGGTAGCCGTCCGCAAAGATGATGTTGCGGGCCAGGCCCAGCTTCTTTAGCCCAAGAATGATAATCCCGTTCAGATCCACTTCGCCCCTGAACATTCCGTGAAACGCCGAGCGCGGATATCGATGGTGGTTGTTGTGGTAGCCGTCCCCGAAAGTGAGCGCTGCAAGAATCGTGTTGTTCTTGCTGTTGTTCCTCATGTTGTAGTTTTCGTAGCCAAAAGTGTGGCCGAAAGAATTCACCGCCCAGACGGAGTGCTGGAAGAGCACGGTGCGCATGCACGCTGCGAAGAAGCAACCCCACGCATCGGTCAATCCCGCCGAAGGCATAGCCAACCAGCCAGGGAATCGCCACGGAGATAACCGGCCAGATGTAATGCGTGCGGGCATAAAACCGAATTACCGGATCGCGCACCAGGTCGCGGCCATAAATGTTGACGTCGGTGACTGGTGTCGTCGAACATCCATCCGATATGAGCGTGGAAGAGGCCCCTGAGCGAGTTCTCATGGTCGCAGTGGCCGTCGACGACCGGGCTATGGTTATCGCCGCAGTTGTCCGTGTGCGAGTGATGACGCCGATGGTCGGTGGCCCAGGTGAGCAGCGAGCTCTGAAACGACATGGAGCCGGCTGCGCCGAGCATATAAGCGACCCAGGGCTCAGTCTCAAAGCTCTTGTGCGAGAAATAGCGGTGGAAGCCAACGCCCGTACCCATGCCCACGATGAAGTAGCCGATGGACGAACGTGACGATTTCTACGATGTGGATGGGGTGGGAGCGGAACCAGAAGATTCCGGCCACGGAAGCGGCGAGGGGAAAGCCGATCAAAAAAGTGTTATCGATCCGCTTCTTGAGTGCGGCGTGACCGGCAATCATGCCGGGAGGCCGGGTCACCGCTGCGGGTTGGCTTGACCGGGAGATCGCCACGTCGAACCCTCCACTTCCGTATAGTTTCTCAGACTTGACGCTTCCGGGATATCCGGACTTCGTTTTTTTCGATGCCGGAAGCGGGTACCGCGATCCACACGAAAGCGACCGCCGCAGAACAGGATGCTACTTCTTTTCGGCGGCGATGGCGGCTAGCACCTCATCGCTGTGCGCTTTGATGTCCTTGACCTTCCAGAACTTCACAATTTTACCCTGAGGGGAAATTAGAAACGTATCCCGTTGCGCCAGCTTGCCGATCGGCGTGAACGTCACAGGCACTCCATAGGCGTCAATCACTTTGTGATCCGGATCAGCCAGGAGCTTGAAACTTAGCGAATCTTTGGTACAGAAAGTCTCGTGGCTCTTCACCGAGTCGAGACTCACGCCCAGAACCACCGCCTTGAGGGCGTCATATTTCGCCTGGTCGCGCTGGAAGTCATGCGCCTCAATGCTGCAACCGGGAGACATGTCCTTGGGATAAAAGTAAAGCACGACCCACTTTCCCTTGAAGTCCGACAGCGAAACGGGCGTATTTTCCTGCGACGGCAAGGTAAAGTTGGGAGCGGCAGTGCCCGGCTCAAGCGGTTCAGCCGCTTTGGCTACTCCGCACCATGCCGCCGCAACCGCCGCAATCACCAAAACCCATAGACTTCTGCGAATCATGCCCTTCTCCCCCAAGTCTCGTTGTCCCCGGCTGCCTGAGCGCAACCCGACAGAGCGTTCAGTTTACATACGCCGCAATCTTCCCCTTCGGATTGGATGCCGGCCGCAGATTCAACACTGTCTTCTCGATCCAGATTCAACACTGTTGCCCTGAGCGCAAATCTAGCGCTGTCATCCCGACCGACCGCAGGGGGGAGGGATCTGCGGTTCCTCCTGCCTTCCAGGGTCCTCAACCCAGCGAACAAAGCCACTGGAATTCCCAATGATTGGCTACTGCCCATTCCCTGGCCTCGTGTACGCCCCTTCCGGCACCTCCTCAAGCGCTACGCCCGGTCCTTCCCACAGCACCCGCGGCGCGCCATCGCTCGTCGTGTTCAGCGATTCAACGTGAATCGCATGCAGCCCCGCCCTCAGCCCCAGCGACCCACGGTCGTAGCGCTGCGCATTCCCCGGCGAGCCGCAGACCTGCGCGAACGGCGGGCCGGTCTTCGCCACTTCCATGCCATCGATCACCAGCCGCGCGCCGTCGCGATCGATAAGATGAAACGTGTAGCCGCCATCGGCGGGAATGTCGATGAATCCATCCCACGCTGTCGCGTAGCGCGTGAATCCCTGCGCGCT
The DNA here is from genome assembly GCA_963782085.1 of uncultured Acidobacteriaceae bacterium. Lineage (GTDB taxonomy): Bacteria > Acidobacteriota > Terriglobia > Terriglobales > Acidobacteriaceae > Telmatobacter. Next base: position 25,993 of record CAWAIL010000022.1, on the reverse strand, counting down.
CGGCCTGCAGGTTAGGCGACTTGCCGGCCGAGCACCGGCGTGAGCTTTGAAAAATCCGGCAGCTCGGTCCACCCGCCCGGAAAGATCTTGTACGCCAGTCCCGCCGCCGTGGCGCCGCTCGCCTTCACCGCCTCGTGCCACTGCGCGACTGCCACCAATCCCTGCGCGGCCCAGTCCTGGTGTCCCGCCCCTTCTTTGGATTTTCGACGTCACTGCAGCAGAACGCGGAACCGTCCCGCACCATTTCTGCCGTCGAGCTCCGTTCCGCCGGCATCGGGAAAGCGATGGCGCACGACGCGGCCGTGGGCCAGTGTTCCATCGCCGAAGAGCCACGTATAGCGCGCGCCGGGCACGGCCTGCGCCGTGAACGTCACCCGTCCCGCGGCGCAATCACCGGCGGCTCAGCGCGAACTCCGCTGCCACGGCGTCGGCGCCGGCGCAAACTTCGGCTGCGTCGGCTCCGCCGGAGACCACCAGCGGCATCTGCGCATCGCTGGTCACGCGCGTCTGCCCGTACTTCACGTTGTCGAACGTCACGCCGTTCACATCGCCCGTGATAGTCGAGCCGGCGAGCGGCGGCTGATCCAGCGCCCAGATGTTGCGGAAGGTGAAGCCGTGCAGCGCCGGCTGCTCCTGCTCCATCTGCACGAGCGAGTACCAGTTGTCGAGGAATAGATTTTCAAAGGTGAAGCCGCTGTGGTCGCCCTTGCGCGCCGTTCGCGCCCCAGAAACCGAGCAGGCCGAACGTCTGCCCGCACGCGCCGATGCCGGCATGCAGAATGTCGGAATCGCGCAAAGTAAAGTTGCGCGAGTTGAAGATCTTTTGCGGCCAGCCCATGCGCACAATGTTCGAGATGCTGGTCGAGAGCTCGCTGTTCTCGACCAGGATGTTGTGCACGTCGTGCCCGGGCCGCACCATGTCGGCCTCGGTGTAGCCGTCCCAGTTGCCCTCCATCGCCAGGTCATCGTCCGACGCGCGGAAGAACGAGTTGCGCACCACGGCATCGCCGCCGCCCAGCCAGTCCATGCCGTCCTGGTTGGCGTTGCCGGGGTTGCCGCCCATCACGCGCAGATCGTCGTAACTGAAGCCCGTCGAATCCTTCATCTGGATCGACCAGGTTCGCGAGCGGACGAATGCAGGTGAGGCCGTCGATCTCCACGTTGTGCGCCTGGTAAGCGACCGATGCAGTGCCAGTCGGGCTTCTGCATCCAGCCCTCGTCGGCGGTCGGGTCCTGCGGGCCGTCATAAACGATCGTTCCGCGGCCCAGCACCTTCACGTTCTCCACGTTCCAGAGGTTCAGGCTGCCGAAGATGTACGCGCCCGGCGCGAGATAAATTGTGTCGCCGCTCTTCGGGTTCAGGCTTTCGCGATGCACGCCGGCCGGAACAATGTGACATTGGGGCCCGCTGGGCGGGCGGTGGCGGCGTGCCGGCAAAGAGAAACAGCATCTGCGCGTGGTTGAGAAAGTCGCCAGGCCGCGAGATGGAGAGTTTGGCCGGCCTTGCAAGCTGAAGCGAATCGTCTGGCCCCGTCCGCACCGGCGCGCAGGCCGAGCCGCCAGGGCTGAATGTCGACGCCGCGATCCCAGAATGCCGGTCTCGGCCGCGGTGATCGCAATTTCCACGGGCCCGGTGATGTCGAAGCTGACGAACTCGTAGTTGGCCGCGGCGTGCGCCACATCGACGCGCTCGTGATTGGCCTCAATAGCGAAGAAACCTGTCCGCATCTCCGGCGGAACCGGCGCGGCCTGAAAGCCGGAATCTGCGTGGACAACGACCGGAAGAGCGAGAAAAACGAGAACCAGCGTGCGAAGACCCGGCAACGAGCAGAACCTCAAATGAGAGCTTGAAGCGAAACCACTGTAGCATCCACGGCATGCTGCACTCACTTCCCCCGTGTCATCACTGCTCAAAGATGAGTGCCCCTCGTCCCTCGCTTTTGGGGACGAGAGATGCCGCACGATCTTTTCGCAGGATTGTTCTGTATAATTCGGGACGCGAATAAAAGCGAGATCGCACCAACTCCAAATTCGGGAGACTCACCATGCGCCGATCGCACCTGCTTTTCACAACTTTTGCCTATTTCTTGCTTCTCGCAGCCGCGGCGTTCGTCTTATTCGCCGACAGCGCTCCCGCCTTCGGCCAATCCCCGCACGTCACCATCGACGCCAACGTCACCATCGTCGAAAGCCCGCAGGAACCGGGCCCCGTTCATCGCGCCACAAAAGATCTGCTCGCCGACTTCACCAAAGTCTTTGGCAACGCGCCGAAGCTCGTGAACCACCTCGACCAGAGCGGCCCTGTCACCTTGCTCATCGCCCAAGCCGCCAACGTCCCCGCGGGCACCGGCTGCACCACCGCCAGCGATCGCGAGAGCTTTGCGTTTTCCGTCGCGACCGCCGGCAACAAGCACGTCGTCTGCCTGGCCGGCGCCGACATGCGCGGCACCATCTACGCGATCTACCAGTTCTCGCAATCCGTGCTCGGCGTCGACCCCATGTATCTGTGGACCGACAAGCAACCGGCGAAGCGCGCCTCGATTCCACTCCGCGCAGACTTCGCGCACACCTTTCCCAGCCCGGTCTTCAAGTACCGCGGCTTCTTTCCCAATGACGAAGACCTGCTCACCGGCTGGGTCATCCCCGACGAAGGGCGAACAGACCGGCATCGCGCTCTCCACGTGGGACATGGTCTTTGAAACCATCCTGCGCCTCAAGGGCAACATGGTCGTGCCGGGCACATGGATCTTCCCCGACGACGCGCAGGTGCACGCGGCCACCGAGCGCGGGCTGATCGTCAACCAGCATCACGCCATTCCGCTGGGCGTGAATGTGGCGCGCTGGCCGCAGGATGTTCCCTACAACTTCTCGACGCATCCTGAGATTCTGGAGCGCGCGTGGACCAACGCCGTGGCCACCTACAAGCCCGACGAGGAGATTCTGTGGAGCGTGGGCCTGCGCGGCCTTTCCGACTCGAGCTATGCCTCGCTCGATCCCAGCGTGCGCAACAACGATCCGCTGCTCGGCCAGCGCATCAGCGAAGCCATCGCCGAGCAGATGAAGATCGTGCGCGCCAAGTATCCCAACGCGCAGTTCGTCACCGATCTCTGGCAGGAAGGCGCGCGGCTGACGCAGGAGGGCTACCTGAAGATTCCGCCGGAGGTCTCGCTGGTGTGGGCCGACACCGGCTACGGCGACATGCAGGACGGCGGCAAAGTCGGCCGCCGGCCAGGGCATGTACTTCCACGTGGCCATGATGAACGGCCAGGCGAATCAGCTCTCGGAGATGGTGCCGGTCTCGATCATCCAGTCCGAGATCGGCCGCTACATCAAGGCCGGCGCGACTTCGTACTTCCTGGTGAACACCAGCGACATTCGGCCCGTGGCGATGACCACGCGCGCGGTGATGGAGATGGCCTGGGGCGGATTGCCGGCGTTCCCGCAACCACCGGCGGCGCAGCCGACCCTGAGGGCGATGCGGACGCGGCCTTCTACAAGAAGTGGGCCACGGAAGAGTTCGGCGCGAAATCAGCCGACGCGCTCGCCAAAGTCTACAAGGAATATTTTGCCGCGCCCGCGCCGCGCCCATCGTTCGGCCCGCCGCGCATGACCTCGGCCGGAAACGCTCCGCCGCCACCGCCGCGCTACAGCAACGTTCCGCTCGTCGTTGGCGATCAGCACTATCACAGCGAGGCGCGCCGCATTCTTCTCGACTACCTGAGCGGGCACCAGGTGGTCGGTATTCCCAGCCAGTCGCCCAAGTGGACGCAGCCGCGGGTAGGCTTTCACGCATGAATGACGAGCAGCGCGCAGCGTTTCTCGATCGCGACATCAAGGAGTGCACCGACGCGCAGCCGCGCTGGGATGCGGTGTGGAAGGATGCCGTGGCAGCCGAAGAGCCTGATCGATCCCGCGCGCCGCGACTACTACCAGGCAGAGGTGCTGACCATGATCACCATCAACCGCGAGAGCAACCGCATGCTGCTTGACGTGGCGCAGTCGATGAAGGATGCAGAACGCCGGCGACACGGCGAAGGCGCAAACCGAAGCCGCCGATGCGCTGAAGGCGCTCGACGCAATCCAGATCGTCGATGCACGCCGCCGAATACGGCAAGTGGAAGAACTGGTATCGCGGCGACTGGCTCACCGGCGTTTATCGCACGCGCGAGATTGTGCAGGACTATGCCAACCACCTGAAAGATCCGATGGCGAAGCTGCCCGCGCCGGCTTCGTGGAGCGGATGGGAAGCCTACTTCCACATCATGCAATACGAAGGCGACCGCTCCGTCGACGTGCACTAGCCAACGGTGGTCGTTCGCGACCGAGTCGGAGGGATCCGCGATTGCTGAGGCCCAGCCAACTCAGCACAAAAGAGGGTGCCCCGTCCAAGCCTAGCTTGGGCGGGATAGCACATCCCCTTACCCGGCACTGTCATCCCGAGCGCCGGTCGCGCAGCGACCGAAGTCGAGGGACCTGCATCTCCTCCTGCTTTCCAGAGGCCCAAACCTCGCGAGCAAAGCCACTGAATCACCCGAACCTTCCTCACTGCCCAACCCCCTCCCGAAGCCTTTCCAACAACGCCCTCTGACTCGCCAAAATCTTCTCTTCCGCCTCGCCTAGCCTGAACCACGCGCCGCGATCCACCTCGGGAAACTTCACCATGCGCCCCGATCTCGGCGGCCACTGCATCTCGACGGAATTACTGACCAGCTTGTCCGGATCAAAATCACCCTCAACCGCCCACGCCGTTACCAGCTTCCCTCCCGCCTGCCTGATCGTGCCCAAGCTCGACGAAATCCCCGTCCGACCCGTACGCCCGTCTCTTCTTCAAACTCGCGCCGCGCTGCCGCCAGCGGTTCTTCCTCAGCGGAATATTCGCCCTTGGGAATCGACCAGGCTCCCAAATCTTTCTTCGCCCACAAAGGTCCGCCAGGATGGACAAGAAACACCTCCAATTCCCGCTCTTTCCGCCGATAAATCACCAGGCCTGCGCTGCGTTTAGGCATGAAATCACACCGCAAGATTCTATTTCTCTGTGCCGGCTACTTTGCAGCGGGCGAACAGATGACGCAACATTCATCTTCAATCGCTCTCTACCTATCGCGATTGCGTCTCACTCATTAAACTGGAATGGGAACGCTTCTCTGCGATCGGACAACCGCCTGCATGCACAACGATGAACTGATCTTCATCACGGGCGCCACCGGCTTCGTTGGGACGCAACTCGTGCGCAATTGCTGCGGACTCTTCCAGGCGCCCGGCTCGCACTGCTGATTCGCCCCGGTAAAGGACAGTCCGCGGAAGAGCGCGCGCGATGCTTTCGTTCCCGGCTTCCGAGCGAGCGCGGGTCCGGGTCCTCTCCGGTGACGTCAGCCAACCCGGTTGCGGGCTCGATCGCGCATCGTACGATCGGCTGGCCGCCGAAACAACACGCGTCATTCACTCCGCCGCCACGGTGCGCTTCGATCACTCGCTCGACGAAGCCCGCCGCATGAATGTCGAGGGACGCGCATCTTCTTGATTTTGCAGCCGCCGCTCCCGGCTTACGAAGCTTCGCCTATGTCGGCACGGCCTATGTTGCCGGCCAGCGCACTGGCCTGATTCGCGAAGACGAGCTCAACGTGGGCCAGAGCTACCGCAACACCTATGAGCAGATCCAAAGCCGAGGCAGAGGCTCTGGTCCGTTCGCGCTCTGGCTCACTGCCCGGCGTCATCCTGCGTCCAAGCATCATCGTCGGCGATTCGCGCACCGGCGTCACCTCCAGCTTCAAGATGATGTACTGGCCGCTGAAGATCTACGCGCGGAGGCTGTGGCGCACGGTGCCGGGCTATCCGGACGCGGTGCTGGACATCGTGCCGGTCGATTTTGTGGCGGCGGCGGTGGCGCGGCTCGCCTTCGACGAGGCGGCGCTGGGCACACAGTCCACCTGTGCGCGGGGCCGCGGGGCAGCGCCACCATCGAGCAGATTGCCGAGCGCGCGGCGGAGTACTTCGACGCGCCCCAGCCGCGCTATGTCGATCCGAAGTTCTTCTTCGCGGTGGTCCGGCCGCTCCTGTTTCTGTCGCTGTGGGGACGCAAGCGCCGCGTGCTGCGCGACGGCGCGCGCCTACCGCGACTACTTCACGATGCGCATGCAGTTCGACACCACCAACGCGGAGCGGCTGCTGGAGCCCGCCGGCATGCGCCCGCCGCACGTGCTGGACTACCTCGACCGGCTCTTTCAACTACTGCGTCGCCAGCGACTGGGGACGCAAGCCGGTTCCGAGCACATGAACCTCTTCGCGGCGTTTCAAGCTCTCGCGCGATCGCACGCGTCACCGTCGCCAATCTTGTGGACGAGCTGCTGCGGCGGAAGGCGACTGCGACGTCTCCGTCGAGCGAGAGCGGCTCCTTTCGATCTTGCCCAGCTCCACGCCGACGTCTGCCGCATCGACGCATTTCTGCGGCGCACAGTCGCGCTGCGGCCAGGCCAGCCCGTCGCCATCTATCGCACCAACGACCGGCAATGCTTCCACTGGTTTCTGGCGATCATTCGCGCCGGCGGCATCGCCGTTCCTCTGAATCCACAGCTCTCGCTCGCCGAAGTGCGCCGCATTCTCGCTGACAGCGGCACGGAGATTCTGGTCACCGACAAGCGCCGTCTTCGAGCGCAACATCGTCCGACCGCGAGTGCGCTTGAACGTGCAGACGTGGATCCAAGCCGACGATGAAGCGGAGACGCTGGACGGATTTCTGCGCGCTTCGGCCGGACAGCGGCGACTCATTTCCTCCTGTAGCCATCGATCCGGCCGCCACGATCGCGGTCTTTCACACTTCGGGCACCAGCGGATTTCCCAAGGGCGCGGCACTTTCCAGCCAGGCGCTGCTCGGGCGCGCGTGCCTCCACAGTGCTGCCGGCACTGTTGCTGGGGCCGAAGGATCTCGCGCTGGTCGCGCTGCCCTGGTCGCACATCATGGCCGTCAGCATCGCGCTCTATGGCCTGATGGCCGGCATTCGCGGATGCTTCCTCGAGCACTTCGACGTTGAGCGCGCGCTGGATCTGCGTCGAGCGCTTCGGCGTGACCGCATTTGTCGGCGTGCCGGCGATGTTCACGCGAGTTGGTTAACAGCAATCCCGATCCTGCGCGCCTGGCAAGTGTGCGCGTGTGGCTTTCGGCCAGCGATCATCTGCCCGCCGAAGTTCGCGAGCGACTGCGCGAAGTTCGGCGCGCTGGTCCGGCTGCCCGGCGGCCGGCGCATTCCTCCCGTGCTCCTGAACGGCTACGGCATGGTCGAACTGGGCGGCCTCGCCATGATGGGCATTGAGCTCTCGTTGCTCCCCGGCAGCGGCGACCTGTGCTTTCCCGTGCCGCCGTTTCAGCATTCGCGTGGCCGACGAGAACGGCCGACCGGTGCCGCGCCGGCGTAACCGGCGAGTGCCAGATCCGCCGCCGCGGCCTGGCTCCGCACTATTGGAACGACAAAAAGCGACAGCAGGGCCTGCTGACCAGCGATGGCTGGCTGCGCACCGGCGACCTGGCCACGCGCAACCGCCTGGGCCTGATCCGGCTCGTCGGGCGCATGAAAGACGTCATCAAGTCCGGCGGCTATTCGGTGTACGTTCGCGAACTGGAAGAAGCCATGCTGGCCCATCCGGCGGTGGCGCGCGCCGTCGCCTTCGGCCTGCCGCACAAGGAGAAGGGCGAAATTCCTGCCGCCGCGGTCGAACTGCACGCCGGGCTCCCCGGCAGCGAAGTCGAATCTGCTGGAGTGGTGCCGGCAGAATCTTGCCGCGTACAAAGCGCCCCGCCGCATCTGGATTCTCGATGCCGGCGGCCTGCCGCAGAATCACAACGGCAAGTTTCTGCGCAGGTCTTCGTCGAGCGGTTTTCCAGCGAGATCGCTTCAAACGGCGTGCCTGTCGCCACCCGTTAACCCCAGATATCTCGAAACAATCAATTAATCGTGCCAAAGCGCTTCCACCGGCGACAGCCGTCCCGCGCGCCACGCCGGCAGCGCTCCGGCCACCAGCCCCGCCACGAGCGCAATCACCATCGCCTCCCCAATCAAGTCCCAATGAACTGAAGCCGAAACGAAGCTCGCGGTCTGCGGCAGACGAGCCAGCACGCGCAGGCACCCCAGCCGATCAAAACTCCGATACTCCCCCGCCGAGGCCCAGTGCGGCTGCCTCGAGCTGAATGAGCCAGAGACCTGCCCCCGTTTCCATCCCATGGCGCGCAGAATGCCAATCTCGCGGGTGCGCTCGAACACCGACATCACCATCGTGTTGGCAATCCCCAGAATGCCGATGAGCAAAGCCAGCGTTGAAGTGCCCCACGCCGAAGCCTGCGCCAGCTTCACAAACTGATTGTTGCTGGCGCGCTCCGCCGCCGGAACCGCGCGCAGCCCCGGCACAGCTGCCTCAATCTGTGCCTCCGCGCGCTTCATGTAGTCGTCCGACGATTCGCCGTTCGGCGCCGGTCGCAGGCGAACATCGATCGTCGACACTTTGCCCTGCAGGCTGCTGAGCTGTTGCAGCTGGTCAAGCGGCATCATCACCGCATCGGCCTGCAGCGCCGACGCCGCGTGGTAGATCCCCACCACCGTGAAGGGCGCCCCCTGAATTTCAAGCCGTGTCTCCGGCGTTCTTCTTCAGGTCCTGCGCCAGCAAGTCGCCCAGCATCACCTCCGGCCGCTCCATCGCGAAAGCGCCGTCCCGACAAGATCTGCAGCGAATCCAATTGAAAGGCATCGGCCTTCCAGCCATAAACCAGCGCATTCACGTCTGGAGTCAGGTCCATCACGTTGAAGATCACTGGCGACGCGGCCGCCACCACGGGAACCGCCTTCAGCTTGTCAGTGGCGACTCGTCCATCGATGTGTTCAGAAATGTCCCGTGAATCACGGCGATGTCGGTGCCGCTGCTCGAGTAGATGCTGCATCCATTGTTGCTCGAACGAGCTGGAAAATCCCACCAGGCCGACAAACGCGCCAACCGCCATCCCGATGCCGCCCAGCGTAAGCAGCGTTCTCAACCGACGGCGCCGCAGATTCTTCCAGACGAATCCTGTCAGTGTGAGTCCGTCGGCCATTGAGAGCGGAACAATTCCTTTGCTGCGGAGATGCGGTACCAACCCACGCCCGGCCAGTCCGTCAACCTTCACTCCGCCATGAAAGAGAATATGAGGTTCGAGCAGGAATGTGCAACGCATGCCCGACCACATTTGTTGTGGTCGCCCAATTCGACCTCTGAACAAACTGCAAAAACGTCCACATCCTCTCGGTTTTGTGATTCCAGGCGATCGTCGGGAATCGAGGAATCTGCGTCTATTCCTGCTTTCTCAGGGCCTGAATCTGCGATCTAAGTTGCGGAATTCCGGCATCCTTCCGCCGTGACCACAACATTAGATGCCTTCGCCCATCGACACGTACACCCGGGCCTGGTCCAGTTCCACGCGATATGCGGCCCGTTCGGCTTCTTCGTCTTCGAATGGCTTGGCCCAGTGGTCATGGGCTCCGAGCCGAAGCTTCCAGCTCCTGCACCCGCTCTGAAAGCGCAATCAGTGCATCCGAGAGCGGATCTTTCACATCGTGCGGATCGGTAATCAGTACGCGCTCACCGTTGAGGTAAACGATGTGTGCCGGCACGCCCACAACCGTGGAGTTAGGCGGAACATCGGCCAGCACCACTGAACCTGCACCGACACGCGAATTCTCTCCCACCGTGACATTGCCCAGCACATTGGCATTGTTGCCGATGAAAACCCTGTCGCAGATCGTCGGATGCCGCTTGCCATGGCCTTTGCCTGTGCCGCCCAGCGTAACGCCTTGGTACATCGTCACGTCGCTGCCCACAATCGCCGTCTCGCCGATCACCACACCGGTCGCGTGATCGATAAATAGCCTGCGTCCCAGCAAAGCGCCGGGATGGATATCGACTCCGGTGTAGAACCGGGCCACCTGCGAAAGTACCCGCGCCATCAGGCGCAGGTGATGACGCCAGAGCCAGTGGGAGATGCGATGAAACCACACCGCCCACAATCCCGGATAGCACAGCAGCACTTCAAGGCCAGTGCGCGCAGCAGGATCGCGCTCCCTCACGGAGCGGATGTCTTCGCGAATTCGACCAAAAAGCGCCATATGTCTTCGAAGAACCTGAAAAACAGGAAACAAGCTCCGCTTGTGGTATCCGCACGAAAGCCTGTTCCCTGTTCCCTATTCCCTGCCTTTTACGCCGTCACCGCAAGCGGCTCGGCCTGCAGGGCCAGCGCCTGCTGGCGCAGCGGCTCAAACAGCACACTCGACAGATACCGCTCGCCGAAGTCGGGCAGCACAACCACGATCAGCTTCCCGGCATTCTCAGGCCGCGCAGCAACCTTGAGCGCCGCCGCAGCTGCTGCTCCCGAACTGATGCCGACGAAGAGGGCTTCCTCTTTTGCCAGGCGCCGAGCCATCTCGATCGACTCATCGTTGGTCACCTGGATTACTTCATCGATCAGCTTGGTATCGAGCACATTGGGCACGAATCCGCCGCCGATTCCCTGGATCTTGTGCGGTCCCGGTTTGCCGCCGGAAAGGACCGCGCTATCTGTCGGCTCCACGGCGACTGCCTTGAACGATGGCTTTTTCGGCTTGATGTAGTTGGAAACACCGGTGAGCGTCCCGCCAGTGCCCACGCCGGAAATGAGAATATCCACTTTGCCGTCAGTGTCGTCCCATATCTCAGGCCCCGTGGTCTTCAAATGAATCGCTGGGTTCGCAGGGTTATCGAATTGTTGCAGCATGTAGCCGTTCGGCGTCTTCTCCAGGATTTCCGTCGCCTTGGCAATTGCGCCCTTCATGCCGTTCGGTCCTGGAGTCAGCACGATCTCCGCTCCGTAAGCGAGCAGAGTGACCCGGCGCTCCAGGCTCATCGTCTCCGGCATTGTGAGGATCAGCTTGTACCCCTTCACCGCAGACACAAAGGCGAGGGCGATTCCGGTGTTGCCGCTCGTCGGCTCGATCAGCACCGTCTTGCCCGGTGCAATCTTGCCAGCCTTTTCGGCGTCATCGATCATGGCAAACCCGATGCGGTCCTTCACGCTCGACGCAGGGTTCTGGCTCTCAAGCTTGGCAACGACGATTCCAGGCAGCCCAGCCGACACGCGGTTCAGCCGAACAAGGGGAGTGTGGCCAATCAGTTCAGTTACATTCGCAGCAATGCGCGCCATAAAATGATCTCCTTTTCCGGGGCTCTGAATACCCGGACTTCTCATGGGTCGGATTTTGGGGTAACGGTGCAGCTTATCGGTGGGGAAAAGCGCGCGCAACCAGGCGCACAACAGCATCGGAGCTGGCACCAGGACGGTGTTAGCGACATCGACGCATGAATATAGCCTAGACCCACGGGCCCCCGATGGCAAGAGGCCACATTTCCGCAGCCTTTGCAGCAAGCACTGGCGCCCACCCTGTCTCCCCAGCCCCGGTCGCTTGAGTGATCGCAGTCGAGGGATCTCGGTTCCCCCTGCCTTCCAGAGACCACAACCTCGCAAATACGCTCCCACAACACTGTCATCCCGAGGGCCGTTTGGCGCGACCAGCGCCAAACAAATCGAGGGATCTGCGGTTTATCCTGCTTTCCAGAGACCCAAACTCCCCAATCAAAACAGATTCCGCGCCAGCTACGATTCCCCGATCAGTTTGCACGAAATCGGCAGCGTCTTCCCCTGCGCATCCTTCAGCGGCCCCTCGTAGATGCCGCAATCAAGCAGATTGTCGGGCGAGGATTTGCGTCCTGAATATACGTTGATCAGCAATTGCGGACCTCCGCTGTCGACCCACTTCATCATCGGTTGGTCCGGCGTAACGTTTTCGAACCTGGCCATCGCACCGGGAATGATTTCCTTCTTCATCTGCCCCAACCCGATTTCACCCATGTGATCTACGAATCGTTTGGGGGTGCCCTGTTTGGGAAACGCCGACAAATAGCCGGCCACGATCACCGTCTCCTTGCGCGCCACCAGCGCGTCCATTGCCTTCTTTGAGTAACTCACCGCGATGGTGAAGCCACCCTGGTCCACGGTTGGAACTGGCGGCTTGGCGGCTCGTTGCGCGCTCGCGCGATCGTGCGAACCAGCCACAATCAAAAGCACGGCGCAAGCCGCGCTGCTCTGGCGAGTCAAAACTCTGTGCATGCAGGCCATCGTACTCCCCACTTCGTTGGCCTCTCCCTCGTCATTCCAGGGCGCCCGGATTATCGACCGCCCCTTGGTTCAACGCCCAGCCCACAAAACCTTCAGGCGGATTCCTCGCCGCCGCAATGTTGGCGCCCTTCATGCTCTTTATACGCTGCCATTGAACATTCTTGAGGTCCGCGCGGCGAAGATCGGCATCGTCCAGATTCGTTCCCGAAAGATCGGCGCCCTCCAGATTGCTGTCGACCAGGTCCGCACTCTGCAGATCGGCTTCAATGAATTTCACATGGGTCAGCGAGGCATTGCGCAGATTCGCCGAACTGAGATTCGAGAGCGTGAAATCGGTCGCAGACAGGTTGCTGCCGCGAAGATCCGCCGAGCTGAAATCCGAACGCATTAAGTTCGCGCCATGCAGATCCAGGCCCTGCAGGAAAGCGGAAGAAACATCGACGCCAACCAGCGGCACTTTATCCGCATTTAGCTCTTGAAGCGCCTCGATTCTTCCTCCGCTGCCTCCCTTGCCCTGCGCGGTGTTGATCACTTGCCAAGCCTGGTAGTGGCGTTGTTTGATCCGATCTCCCGATTCCGAGAAGTAAAAAATGACAGCTACGAGGACGGAGAAGGTTCCAAGGTATTCAAGCACCTCAAGAAGTGACCAATTGCTCAAAAGGTAGGCAAGCCACTCGAATGACCACTCCAGAGCGACAAATGGGAGGGTCCATTTCCATTTCGCAGCCGTAGTCTGCCTTCTGATCCTCCACGGCGCAGGTTGTGCTCTCGGGATATGCGAGATCATCGGATTTCCCTCCGATCAGCCGGTATTTCTCAAACCCGCCGAGATGCCATTGATCGTCGCCGCAATCGCCCGATTCACCTCCGGCTGTGTCTTCGCCGGCGCGCTTGCGGCGCAGCATGTCCACCTGGATCAGGTGCATCGGATCGACATACGGATTGCGCAGCTTGATCGAATGCGCCAGCACCTGGTTGGTCTCCAGCAGCTCCTTCTGTCGCGTCACCGCAAGAACCGCCCGCACCGTGCGATGGAATTCGGCTTCGAAGAGATCGTAAATGCGCTCGCGCAACTTTTCGTCTTTCACAAGCGTCGAGTAGAGCCGCGCCGTGCCCAGGTCGGCTTTGCCCAGCGCCATCTCCACGTTGCGCAGCAAGTCGATGAACAGCGGAAACTCCGTAGCCATGGTCTGCAGCAATTCGAGCTCGCCCCGCCGGGAACACCAGAATCGCCCGCGCCCGATTCAGAAAGGTAGCGATCGATGGCGTAGCCCACGCCGAACCACGCCGGCACCAGCAGGCGCGACTGCGTCCAACCAAAGACCCACGGAATCGCACGCAAATCGGCCAGACTCGGCGAGTTGCTCCGCCGCGCGGGCCTCGACCCGATCTTCGCGTTCTCCAGCTCGCCCACGGGCGTCGATTGTTCGAAGTAGATCACGACGCCCGGATCGTCGAGAATGTGCTCGCGGTAATAGTCGTACGAAAGATCCGAGAGCGAATCCAGCGCAGCTTCCCACTCCGGCTTGAGCACCCCGGTGAAGTGGCCCTCGGGATCGCGCGCGTTGGGCCGCGCCAGTGCATCGAGCGAAGCTGCAATCATCAGCTCGAGATTGCGCTCGGCCAGCACCTCGTCTGCGTATTTGAAGTTCAGCACCTCGCCCTGCTCCGTGATGCGCAACTGCCCGTCGAAACGAATCGATGGGCTGCGCAAAGATAGCGCGATGTGTCGGTCCGCCGCCGCGGCCCACCGTTCCTCCGCGGCCGTGGAAGAGTCGGAGCTTCACGCCGCACTCGCGCGCCACAACGTGCAGATCGCGATGCGCGCGGAAAATCTCCCACGTCGACGTCAGCATGCCGCCGTCTTTGTTCGAGTCGGAGTATCCGAGCATGATCTCCTGCCAGTTGTCCCAGCTCGCCAGCAGGCGCTTGTAATCGGGTCGGCTCCACAGTTCGCGGCAAATCGACGGCGCATTCCGCAAGTCTTCGATCGATTCAAACAGCGGCACCGGCATGAGCCCCGGATCGAGGCCGGGCGTCTCGCCTGACCCTTCCACCGTGACGCCGCCCAGCCGCGCGAGCCGCACGACGGCCAGCACGTCATCCACGCAGGCCGCGCCACTGATCACGTATTGTCGAACCGCTTCGGGCGAGCAACCCGCCTTCACCTCCGCAACGACGCGGAAGGTCTCAAGTACGCTTGCGGTCTGGGCCGAGAGCCCGCTCGCGAGTGTTGGTGCAATTGTGTCGCTTATCGCCTCCTGCAACGCCGCAGAGTGCACACGCGCGTGCTGGCGGATATCGAGTGTGTGCAGATACAGTCCAAACGTGCGCACCTGAAGAATGAGCGGATCGATCAGCGTTCTCGCAATGCGAATGCCATTGTTTTCCGCGAGCGACGTGCGCAGGATCGCGAGATCGTCGAGAAAATCCTGGACCGAACAGTAGGCCGGCAGCGCCTCCGTTAGTTTGTCCTGCCCGCGGCCCAGGGTATAGGGCGTCACTGGCAGCGAAGCGCCGGCGAAGCAAGCAGGTCGCCGGTGCGCGCCAGCGCCTGCTGGATGCGCGCCTTCACGCAGATGACGAAGCGCCGGTAGTACTCGAATTCGTACTGCGCGCCGAACACCTGCGACTCCGGCGTGTGAACTTGCGCAATGTACGCTTGAAGCCGCTCCAGCAGCGCCTTGCTCACCTGTTGCTGCTGCGCGCTCGTGGTCAGCAGGTCGATGATCGCGTCGAGTTGCCTCTGGTAGTAGACCAGCAAGTGGCCGCGCGCCAGTTGCAGCGCGCCGCGCGTCACTTCCGGCGTCACAAACGGGTTGCCATCGCGATCGCCGCCGATCCAGGAGCCGAAGCGAAGCACCAGCGGCAGTTCAATAGGCTCAATCTCAAGTCCATAAGCTGCGTGGAATGCCGACGAGATCTCGCGATACAACTCAGGCAGCGTTTCGAAGATCGAGACGTCGTAATAATCGAGCCCCATCTTCACTTCGTCGAAGACGGTCGGCCGGCGCGATCGCACTTCATCGGTTTGCCACAAACTCGTGATCTCGGCCATCACCAGTTCTTCAAGCCGCGCCAGGTCCTGCTCGGGCACGGGGATGCGGTCGAGCGCTTCAAGAAATTCGCCAATGCGCCGCCGCTTGAACATCACCGTGCGTCGTGCCGCCTCGGTAGGGTGCGCAGTGAAAACGGGAACAATGAACACGCGACGCAGCCAGTCGAGCGCCTCCTCCGCGTTAATGCCCACGCGGCGCATCTCGCAAAGTGTGCCTTCGAGCGATCCGCGCTGCCGGCCGGCTTGCGCGTTGAGGCGCAGCGCCACTCGACGGCGTTTGCGATGGTTCGTTTCCGCCAGATTGATCAGCTCAAAGTAAAACGCGAAAGCGCGCGTGAGCAGAACGGCCCGCTCTACCGGCAGCGAATGGACGAGCGCCAGAGCTGCGCTTGCCTGCCGGGCCGCTTCCTCCGTATTCCTGCGCAACTCTGCGTCGCGCCGCCGGATCGTCCCCTGGCGCAGTGCCTCTACCTGTTCGAACAGTTCCTTGCCCGCCTGCTCGCGCAGCACTTCGCCGAGCAATGTGCCCAGTGAGCGCACATCGCGGCGCAGCGGCGCCTCTTTCAGATCGCCGGTCTGCGCCTCCAGTTCGGCCAGCCGCTGCGACCAGCTTTCAGGGTTCCACAAAAGAGCCATCGTCTTTTGATTATGCCTCAGCGAATCGAGACCCTTCCCTCTCAGCGAATCGCTCTTCCACTCGCTAAGACCGATGAAGCACAATGGCTGCATGCCAAAATCCGGCCGCGTCGTCCCTCTTGTGTTTGCCTGCATCCTCGGCGTTGTTCCCGCGCAGTTCGCTCGCAGCCAGACCCCTGCGCCTCCTGCCGCACAGCTCTCCTGCCCGCGTCCGCCTCGCTCCACGCCCCCAACGCGCGATCCGCATTCACCCGGATACGTCACTGCGACCGAGCTGCCCGACGGCACGCTTCCCACTCCCATCCAGAACGGCAACTTCGTCATCGGGCCCACGCACACGTCCGCACTTGAACTGTCCGCTCCAGATCGCCCGCTTGAAGGAACGATCGTCGAGTTCACCATGAACTCCGAAGACAGTAAGTATTTCCCCGGCATCGCCTGCAACCAGGACTCGCAGCCGTCGCCTGATCCAACCAACCCCGCGCGCCTTGTTGGAATCACCACGCACCCGCAGCCCTACGTGCGCAAGGTCGCCGTCTACGTGCCGAAGAATTACGTTCCCGGCAACGAGGCTCCATTCATCGTTGGCGCTGATGGCCCCGACCGCTTGCTCTTTGAAGCGCTCGACGGACTGATCGCCGAGCACAAGCTACCGCCCATCGTTGCCATCTCAATCCAGAACGGCGGCGGCGATGCCCAGGGCAGCGAGCGCGGCCTCGAATACGACACCATGAGCGGCAAGTATGCGGAGTTTGTCGAGAACGAAGTGCTCCCCGCCGTCGAGAGTCACGCGCATGTGAGGCTGACCCACGATCCCGACGGCCGTGCGACCACCGGCAACAGCTCCGGGGGCTCCTGCGCGCTGGCGATGGCCTGGTATCACCCCGAGTGGTATCACCGCGTGCTCACGTACTCCGGCACCCAGATCAATCAACAGTGGCCATGGAATCCCGAGACACCGCACGGCGCCTGGGGATTTCACGATCAGCTCATTCCACACAGCCCGCGCAAGCCCTTCCGCATTTGGATGGAAGTAGGTGATCGCGACCTGTTCAATCCGAACACCATGCGCGACGACATGCATGACTGGGTTGTGGCCAACGAACGCATGGCAACAGTGCTGGCGAAAAAGCACTATCCCTATCAGTTTGTCTTCGCGCGCAACGCCGGCCACGTGGAGCGCAGCGTGCGCGAACAAACTTTACCCGAAGCACTGCTCTGGGTCTGGCAGGGATACAAACCGAAGTAGCGACCGTGTTACTTACAGGCCTTGCGCCGGAAGCATGTCGGGCTGTGGTCGTTCACCATTCCCGAGGCCTGCATGAATGCATAGACAATCACCGGCCCGACAAATTTGAAGCCGAGTTTCTTAAGCTGCTTCGACATTTCAACGGCAAGCGGCGTTTGCGCCGGGACCGGCCCTTCAAGCCGTATCGGCTTGCCGCCGACGATGCCCCAGAGAAACGCGCTAAAGTCTTCGCCCGCTTTCTGCATCTCGAGATAGATGCGCGCGGCCTGGATTGTCGCTTCAATCTTTGCGCGCGACCGAATGATCCCCGGATTCTGCAGCAGCCGCTCGATGTCGGCTTCGTCAAAGCGCGCGACCTTCGTCGGATCAAACCCCTTGAAAGCTTTGCGAAACGCGTCGCGCTTGCGCAGCACGATAATCCACGCCAGGCCAGCCTGAAATCCCTCCAGCATCAGCAACTCCCATAACGCGCGGCTGTCGCGCACCGGCACGCCCCACTCCGAGTCGTGGTAATCGCGCATCAGCGGGTCGCTCTCGGCCCATTTGCAGCGGGATTTCGTTTTGGTGCTCATAGTTTCGATGGTACGCAGAGACGACGTTCAATGCCAAGCTTCAGGCCTCCAGTTGCTCCATCAGCTCTTCCCACTCCGCCGTGAGCCCAGCCAATTGCGCGCGCAACTCCTCAGCCAGCGTGCTCAGCCGCTGCGTTTCTGCAGCCGAAACGTACACACCAAGCTGCTCCTCCGTGTGCGCGATCGCCGACTCCACGCGCGGAATCTCCTCCTCGAGAAAAGCACAGCGCTCTTCCATCTGCTTCTGCTTGATCGGATTCAGCCGCCGGAATTGTTTTTTCGGCCCACCTCCGTTCGGCCCCTCGAACCCGCCCTCGATAACAATGGTTGTTCCCTTAGGCGCCGCACTCCCCGCGACCGGCGCGGTCTTCTCCGCGCTCGACGCAGCCTTTTCGCCACCCCGCTGCTTCGCCTCCACTTCCTGCGTTTCCGGCCGCCAGCGCTTCCTTCTTGCGCTGGTAATCCTCGTAGTTGCCCTCAAACGCCGTCAGCGCGCCATTCTCAATTTCGAGCACGCGCGTTGCCAGCCGATCGATGAAATAGCGATCGTGCGAGACAAAAACCACCGTGCCCGTGTAACTATCGAGCGCGTCGAGGAACACGTCCTTAGCCCGCATATCCAGGTGGTTCGTCGGTTCGTCGAGGAGCAGAAAATTCGATGGCGAAACCAAGATCCGCGCCAGCGCATAGCGATTGCGCTCGCCGCCCGAAAGAACTCCCAGCGGTTTGAACACATCGTTGCCCGAAAACAGGAAGCACCCGAGCAGCGATCGCAGCGTCACCTCAGGAATCCGCACTGCCGCGCGGTTGATGTCGTCGAGCATGCGCGCATCGGGATCAAGCACCTTGTACTGATCCTGCGCGAAATATTCGGCGACGACGTTATGGCCCAGCCGAATCGATCCCGCCGTCGGCGCTTCGTCACCCGTGAGTAATTTAATCAGCGTCGACTTGCCGGCGCCATTCACACCCACCAGCGCCACCCGGTCGCCGCGCTCGATTGTGAATCGCGCGTCGCTGAAAACGCACTTTGTGCCGTATTCCTTCTTCAAGTTCTCTGCTTCCACAACCAGCCGCCCTGAAGGCGGCGGCTGCGGAAACTTGAAGTGAATGACCGGCTCTTCTTCGGGAATTTCGATGCGCTCGATCTTTTCCAGTTCCTTGATGCGCGACTGCACCTGCTTCGCCTTTGTGGCCTGGTAGCGAAACCGGTTGATGAACGCTTCCAGGTGCTCGATCTGCTCCTTCTGGTTGCGGTATCCCGCAATCAGTTGTTCGCGCCGCTCGTCTTTCTGCGATAAGTACTTCGAATAATTGCCGTGATAAATCGTCAGCCGCTTGTTCCATATCTCCACGGTCCGATCCACTGTGACATCGAGAAAATACCGGTCGTGCGAGATCAAAATATAACCAAATGGATAATGATTCAGATACTCCTCGAGCCAGTTTCGCGTTTCAAGGTCCAGATGGTTCGTGGGCTCGTCCAACAGCAGCAAATTAGGCTTCGCCAACAGCAGCTTGGCCAGCGCGATGCGCATCTGCCATCCGCCGCTGAACTCCGCTGTCTGTCGCGACCAGTCCTCTTTGCCGAAGCCGAGGCCGGTCAGTACCGTTCCCACCTGCGCGTCAAGTGCGTAGCCGTCCAGCGCATGGAATCGATCCTGTAGCAGAGAATAGCGTTCGGCTGCAGCCTGGTATTCGGCGCCTTCGTGGTCCAGCTCGGCCAGTTGCCCACTCAGCCGTTCAATCTCCCGCTCTATATCGCGCAGCTCGTCGAAAACCGTCAGGCATTCTTCGAAAACGGTCCGGCCGGTGAGTTGCAGTCCTTCCTGCGGCAGGTAGCCGATGCTCAGGCCGCGCGTCTGCTCCATCGTGCCGTAATCGAGCGTTTCCAGCCCGGCCAGCACCTTCATCAGCGTTGATTTTCCGGCGCCATTGCCGCCTACAAGCGCGGTCTTCTCGTTATTTCGGATGAGCCAGTTCGCCTCAAGAAACAGAACCCGCGGCCCGAACCGCTTGCCGGCATTTTGCAGTGAGAGCATCTAGCTCTATTTTCGCAGAGATGTTCGGACGCCCAATCCAAGTTCCAAACGGCCTTCGCGAAGTGAGGATTCGACGCGGCATTCTATGCTCGTCTAGTCCTGGTGAAAGACCTCTTCGATCTCCTTCCACCATTCGCCCGGCTTGCGATCGGGTAGCGGGTCCTGCATCGGCTCCATGATGGCCCACCACTCCTGCGTCGTCTTGTCCGCGGCCATTTTGGCCATATCGGCGGCATAATCGGCGCCATGATATTCGAAATAGCTGAATAGCGTTTGATTATGCAAATAAATGGAATAATTGCGAATATTGCATTCGCTGAATCTTCGCAAGCACACCGGGCCAGACGGCAGCGTGATACTCCCTGTACTTCGTTTCGGCCTCGGGCTTGAGGCCAATCACCATTCCGTAGCGCTTCATTGCGAATCCTCAAATCAGTATTCAGACATGCGTCAGATGAATCATCTTAGTTCTCGTGAGAGGCAGGGCACCAGCCGCGAAAAAGCTCCCTGTTCCACCTCCTGAGACTGTGCGAAGGTCAAATCGTTGCAGTATGCTTCTCATGGAGTTGGGAGGAGTCAGAAGATGAGCATTTCGCAGCGGCGCGATTTTCTGAAGCAGGCAGGTTTGTTTGGGTCCATGGGATCGGCAGCAATGATGGCGCTGCTGCCTGAAGGCGCAATGGCGTTTGGCGGAGGCGAGGGCCGCGTTGCGGTTGAAGCTCTACCCGTGCAGGCCGAAGAGGCCCCGAAGAATCACATCAAGTTCGCCGTCTGCGGAATGAGCCACGACCACATTTACGGCATGATCGGCGCTGTGCAGCGCGGCGGTGGCGAGTTGGTGGCCGCCTGGGGCGGCGAGGACGACAAGCTGGCGGCTTCCGCAAGCGCTTCCCCGACGTGAAGCTCGTCAAGACGCAGGACGAAATCCTTGACGACCCGTCGGTGCAATTGGTCTTGACTTCGCAGATCGCCAGCGAGCGCGCCGGCATCGCTGTCCGCGCGATGAAAAACGGCAAAGATTTCCTCTCAGACAAACCGGGAATGACAACCTTGGAGCAGGTTGCCGACATCCGCAAAACGATCGCCGACACCAAGCGCATTTACGCCATCATGTACAGCGAACTGCTCGAAGTGAAAGCCGCAGTTTATGCGGGCGAATTGGTGCAAGCAGGGCGCGATCGGAAAAGTTATCCAGACCATCAACATCGCTCCCCACCAGATCTTCCAGCACGCCGGCGACGCAGGCGGCGGCAGCAGCCGGCCGGAATGGTTCTGGAATCCCGATCAGTACGGCGGCATCCTTTGCGACATTGGTTCGCACCAGGTGGACCAGTTCCTATATTTCACCGGCTGCACGCAGGCTGAGGTCGTGGAGTCGCAAATCGCCAACGTGCGCCATCCCGATCGGCCCAAGTTCCAGGACTTCGGCGACATGGTCTTGCGCGGCGATCGCGGCTTCGGCTACGTCCGCCTCGACTGGTTCACGCCCGACGGTTTGGGAACCTGGGGCGACGGCCGCCTCTTCATTCTCGGCACCACCGGCTACATGGAAGTGCGCAAGTATACGAATGTGGGCGTCAGCCGCCAGGGCAACAACCTCTTTGTCGTGGATGGCAAGCAGGCCCGGTACATCGACTGCAACAACATGCCGCTTCCGTTCGGCCCGCAGTTCGTCTCCGATATTGTGAACCGCACCCACATGGCGCAGAACCAGGACGAAGCGCTGCTTGCTGCGGAACTCGTGGTCAAGGCGCAGAAGAACGCCAAGTGGGTAACGATTAAGGATTAGCGGCGATTTCGGTGACCGGGCAAAACACCCCGTGTCTGCCGGCCGTCATCGACCCGCTCAGCGCTCAAAGGCGACGTACGCCCGGCCCGCATAAAGTCTGAATCCATGCGCGGCATCCGCAATCACCTGCAGCGGCATCGGCCGTTTCAGGTCAGCGTCGTTCTTTGAGCTGATGGTAAACACCTCGTGCGCTCCAAGATCGGTGACGATGAACTTATCGCCGGCAATAAAGCCCACTCCGTATGCGCCGGCCGTCAGCCGCTGCCCGCCAATCCTGAGTGGCACTTCGGTGATGAAGTACGCCTGGTATTTCGCGGCGATCCCAGTTGAATAGCCCGAAGTGTCAACCAGGCTGGCCAACACGTAGTGCCCGTCGGCGAACTTCACGCCACCCGAATTGCGCACCTGCGTGGTCGCAGTCTGCCCGGAATAAAACACCGTAGCAGGCAGGATCTTTACCATATCTGCCGGCTTCAGGACGGTGGCTCCGCCCTGCGCGACGACAAGCGTGGGCGCTGCCATAACCACTACAGTGATGATTCCCGACGCAACATTGCGCCAGATTTTCGTCTTGGACATTGCTTCCACTCCTTCAGGAATCCGCAAGTGAGTATACCGCATGCCATGATGCGCGGATTCGTGTCTCTGATTGCGATTCGACGGGCTTGCTTGTGCAGCGACCTTGACGAATTCACGTGTCTGCCCCCCGCGCAGAGCGCGCCGCCTTGAAGTATCGTAGGATCGTGCTCATCAGCATCTCTTGCCCTGGCTTAAAAGAATGAGTGGGGATTTTTATGTCCGCGAAACCTCCCGGCTCCAAGCCTGGCCAGGTGAATCGCGCCCGCGAATTGCAGCCAGCCGCCTGTCGCGCCTCGCTACGCGCTTTGTCTGCCTCGCAATCGCGTTGAGCAATACAATCCCGATTCGCGCGCTCGATCCATCCACCCCTCTCGCCAATTACTCCCGCCAGACCTGGCTCATGGAAAACGGCTTGCCCCAAAACACCGTTACCGCGGCCATCCAGACGCGGGATGGGTTCGTTTGGCTCGGAACCGAGGCCGGGTTGGTGCGATTTGACGGCAACACCTTTCAGTTGTTTGATCGCGCTTCGCTCCCCGCCCTGCCGGACAACGATATCTGCTGTCTGCTCGAAACACCCGATGGCTCCATGTGGATCGGCACCAGTGCCGGATTGGCGCGGCTGCAGAACGGGCGAGTGCGCGCTTACTCCGCACGCGACGGCTTGCCCGGAAATGGCGTCCGCGGCCTCGTCATGGCCAACGACGGCCAGCTTTGGGTCAATACCGATCAGGGGATCTCGCGGCTCAGCAGCGACAAATTTCTTCCAGTCGAAAATTCCAGTAGCCGGACCAAAGTCTTGGCTGCAAGCGCAAGTGGTGGCAGCAGCTTCTGGGTCGAGACGTCAAAGGCAGACGAAACGGCGAACGACACGTGGATACATAGTGCCGAACAAGCCGGACTCACGCAGGATCTCATCGACTTTCGAGCGGCCCTCAGTGACGGACAGACGGCCTTTGCCAGCAAGAGCCTGCTCCTGGTCATGCGCGGCGATCGTATATTGCAGCAACTCAGCGCTGGAAAAGATCTGCCTGGCAACCGCATCCAGGCGCTGGCCGCAGACCGTGAAGGCACTCTCTGGATCGGGACGAACAGCGGGCTGGTACGCCTGGCAGCGGGCAAACTGCAGTCAATGCCTGTAACCGATCCGCTGGCGACTGCCTCAGTTCTTGCTCTGATGGAAGACCGTGAAGGAAATCTCTGGGTGGGCACTGAAGCTGACGGGCTGCACATCCTTCGCGACCAGCGCTTCAAGATACTTGGCGCACGCGAGCCCTCGCTTCCGACTGCGACGACCGCGGTGGTGGAAGACCAGCGCGGGAACACTTTGGGTGGGCACGCAGGGCGCGGGCCTGAGCTGCGCTCATGCGCGGGCGATGACGGCTCAGTCAAGGCCAGCAACGTGGACGCTCCACGATGGCCTGATGAGCGACGTGATTCTGTCGCTGGCCGCGGCGCCCGATGGCGACATGTGGGTGGGCACTCCCGACGGGCTCAACCGGATTCACGGCAGCGAAATCGACGCGTTCACTTCGGCCGATGGCCTGCCCGACGATTTCATCCGCTCGCTGCTGGTCGACTCCGATGGCTCGCTGTGGATTGGAACGCGGCGCGGCCTTGCGCATTGGGTCAATGCCTGGCACCACTCGGCACCGTCAGTCAGCAACCTCAGATGACGCCTCACCCACGCCAACGGACTGGGCAGCGACCGGTGGGCGCGATGGCGCGCGACGCGCAGCGGCGACTTGTGGGTCGCGACGCTGGCCGGTCTTTCGCGACTGCACGGCGGCAGCGATTCGAACTACACCACCGCCAATGGGCTTTCCAGCAATGTAATTACGGCGCTGCTGCCGCGCTGCGATGGAACGCTCCTGATCGGCACGCAGGATCACGGCTGGGATCTGTGGAACGGACAGAAATTTTCCGCCGCCACGCAGCAGCGGCCTCGATCTGCCGACGATCCATGCCATTCTCGACGATGAAACGCGGCCATCTCTGGTTCGCCACCGGCAATGGCATCGCACGCTGCGATTGGAACAAGACCGGCACAGCCCGATTCCGGCACCTGTTCGCACTGGATCGACATTCGGCACCGCCGATGGACTGCACAGCCGCGAGACCGCCACCAACAGCCATCCATCGGCCGTGGCGCTCGCGCGACGGGCATCTGTGGTTCGCCACGCCGAAAGGGCTGGTCGAAGTTGATCCGGCACATTTTCCCAGTCAACACTTTGCCGCCGCGTTGCGTTCGAGCGCTTCGCCGTCGACGATCTCCGATCAGCCGCTGCGTGGCGCAGACTCTTCTGTTGAAGATTCCGGCCGGGCATGTTCATTTTGAGTTCGACTACGCCGGATTGAGCTTTGTTGCGCCACAGAAGGTGCGCTATCGCTACATGCTCGAGGGCTTCGACCACGACTGGACCGAAGCCGGCGCGCGCCGCACCGCGTACTACACCAACATTCCGCCGGGAAACTACACCTTCCGCGTGCAGGCGGCCAACAACGACGGAGTTTGGAACACGACGGCGCGGCGCTTGCCGTTTCGAGTTGCGGCCGCATTTTTATCAGACGCTGTGGTTTTACGCGCTGCTGCTGCTTGGCGATGGTGCGGGCTGGTGTCTGCTGGTGCATGCGGCTGCGTCTGCAGCGCGCGGAGCGCGAGTTCAATGCCGTGCTGGGCGAGCGCAACCGCATCGCGCGCGAGATTCACGACACGCTGGCGCAGGGCTATGTGGGCATTTCGGTCCAGCTTGGAGGTGCTCGCGGAGCTGCTGCGCAGCAGCAAAGTGGATGCGGCGCAGAAGCAACTGGACTGACGCGCGATTATGTGCGCGAAGGCCTGGCCGATGCGCGGCAATCGATCTGGGCGCTGCGCATCGCAGGATTCAGGCGAGACCACGCTGCCGGTGAAGCTGCGGCGCATGGCCGAGGCGGCAGGCGAGCGATGGGCTTGAGTCGCAGTTCAGCATCTTCGGCGCCTATCGCCCGCTGCCTCCAGGCACGGAGCGCGAAATTCTGCGCGTCGCGCAGGAAGCCATCCATAATGTGAAGAAGCACGCCGGCGCCAACGCAGCTCTCGGTTCAACTGGAATACGGACCGGCAGAGATTGCGCTGGAAGTGCGCGACGACGGACGAGGGCTTTGCGCGGCGGAGCAGATGAGGTCGCCCGGCCCGGACACTTTGGGCTGACCGGCATGAGCGAGCGCGCCGCGGCGATTGGCGGAACGCTGGAAGTGACCAGCGCGCCGGGCGAGGGAACAACGCGTAAGGCTGCGGCGCCGGCGCGCGAGATCGCACGCGAGCAGACAGGAGAGCAAGAGTGACGAAGGAATCGATTCGCGTGCTGGTCGTTGAAGACCATCACGTGGTGCGCCAGGGGCTGGTGGCGCTGCTGAACGTGGTGGAGGGCCTGGAGGTCGTGGGCGAGGCCGCCGACGGCGTGGAAGCCATCGCGCAGTTTCGCAAGCACCTGCCGGACGTGACGCTGATCGATCTGCGCCTGCCACGGATGAGCGGCGTGGACGTGATCCAGCGCATGCGCATGGAGACGCCGCAGGCGCGATTCATCGTGCTCACCACCTACGACGGCGACGAAGACATCTATCGCGCGCTGAAGGCCGGCGCACGCGCCTATCTGCTCAAGGGCATGACGACGGAGGAACTGATCGCCACCATTCGCGCGGTTCATGCGGGCAAATCGCACATTCCGCCGGCGATTGCCGAGAGGCTTGCCGAGCGCATGGGCACCGAGGAGCTGACGCCGCGCGAGTTCGACGTGCTGGAACAGATCGTTCACGGAAAGAGCAACAAGGAGATCGCCACGGAGCTCGAGATCTCCGAAGCCACCGTGAAGACCCACATCAACAGCTTGCTGGGAAAACTCGGCGTCACCGACCGCACCCAG
>CAWAIL010000021.1:0-103144 GCA_963782085.1 uncultured Acidobacteriaceae bacterium | reverse complement strand
TGAAGGAGAGGGCATTGGTGTAGTACCGGAGCGGCCACTACTCTGGAACGGGTGATATACCAGCTATCTTCACTGGCCGGAACAGCCACACCAGCAGCAGCGTAAACAGCAATCCGCCCACCGTGAACTTGAGCCAGACCGGCGCGTTCGAGGGCGAGAAAAATCCTTCCAGCGTGCCGGCGATGACCAGCAGCGGAATGACGCCCGAAACCAGCCGCGTAGCCTCCACGCCGGCAAGCGCAATCGAGTCGCGCCAGCGATAAATCCCCGGAAACAGAACCCCGTGCGCCAGGCGCAGCCCGGCCGCGCCGGCAAGAATAATCGATGGCAGCTCCAGCGAGCCGTGCGGCGCAACGAAGCTCCACAGATCGACCGCCATGCCGTGCTGCTGGCAGGCCACGCCGATCACGCCCAGCAGCAGCCCGTTGAAAAACATGGAATACACGGTCCGCAGCCCGAAATAGATCCCGCCGGCGAAGGCGATAAAGCAAACGCTCAGGTTGTTGGTCATGATGGCGCTGCTGGCCACCGGCTCGATGCCGACAATCGAATGCGTCCACATCTCGTGGCGCTCGATGGTGGCCACCATCTCCGGCCCCAGCATGTGGCGCATGAACTGCGGCCGCGCCAGCGTGAGCACCGAGCCCAGCGCCGCGCCGGCCAAGCAGAATCACCAGCGAGAGCAGCACATAACGAATCTGCCGCTGGAATACGGCCGGGTAGTCGTCGCGCAGAAAATAGAAGATCTTGCAGGAAGCCTTTGCGCGCGGCTGGAATAGATGATATGGTGGGCGCGAGCCAATAATTGGTTGACGTGCTCGGCGTAGGCGCGCGCGGTTGCGTCCTGGCGCAGCGTCGACAAGTCGCTGGCCACCTGGCGGTAAAGCAGCGCAGTCTCGCGCAGTTCGGCGCGCGAAAGTTGCCGCACGCCGCCCGCGCCGGCCTGGGCAAGCAGCGCCGCAAGCCGCTCCCAGTAAGGGCGGCGCTTTTCGAGCCACTGATTGGAGAGAATGTCGCCATGGAGCCGATTGGAGACCAGCTTAACATCGACACCCCGGAGCTTGTGGCCATCGAGATGCCGCTTGCCGGCATCGGCAGCCGCTTTATCGCCATTCTGGTCGACTACCTGATCTGGGGTGCGTCTTTCTTGTTTCTCTGTTCCTTCTGGCCGCCATCATTGTTCCGGCGCTGCACGTTTTTGGCGGCGTCTCGGCGAACTGGGCCATCGGCATCTTCTTTCTCATCGTCTTTCGTGTTGCATTGGGGCTACTTTTCACTCTTTGAGGCCTTCGGCAACGGCCGCACGCCGGGCAAGCGCGTGGCCAAAATTCGCGTGATCCATCAGTCGGGCCGCGGCATCAACTTTCTGGAGTCGCTGGCGCGCAACCTGGTGCGTTTTGTCGATTACCTGCCCGGCTTCTACGCCGTCGGCGTTATCGCCATGTTCTCGAGCAAGCGGCACCAGCGCCTGGGCGACATGGTTGCCGGAACGCTCGTGGTCCGCGACCGCGACGTCGACCAGCCGCACTGGAATCTGTCTGCATCGCGCACGATGACCGGACCGGCGCTTTCGGCAAACTCTCCCATTCCGCCGCCACACCTGGGCCTGGTGCTGCCGGCCCCGGCGCTGGCAAAACTCTCGTCCAGCGATCTCGAAGTGCTTGAGGGATTTTTCTCTCGTCGCCTCGATATGGATCTGGCCACCCGCGCGGCATTGGCCGGCCGCATTTCCACCGCGATCTGCTCCAAGTCAGGCCTCGAAATTCCGCCGGGAACGAGCATTGAAACCTTCCTTGAAGCCGTAGCCCATCAATTTCGTGAGCTGGGCAGCATGCGATAGAGCTGCGTCCCTCTTTACCGCAGCACAATCGTAGAAGCGGTCTTCGCTCCTGCGTTCACCTTTATCACGGCCACCGGTCCAAATCGATCCTTTTCGAGCCACCAGCCCATGGCTGGACGATCTGCAGAAGGAATCGCGTCCTGCCGTTGCAGCGGCTTTCCATTCCGCTCAACATCGTGTGCAGACGTGTGAACCCTGAGAACATAACTGCGCAGCGAACTTGGATAATTTCCGGTTGAGGCGTCAATTTTGACCTCGGTCGAGTTGCCAATTCTTTGCGCCGTGATTCGTTGGCGCAAGTAGTTACCTTTCTCGTAGGTATAGGTCTTGCCATCGTCGTCATACACGGCAAAGTGACCTGCGGCCTGCGCGGGAAATATGTCGAGAGTGATCTTCGTATCCGGATGTTGCCCGATGTATTGTTCCACTGGCTGTGTGGCGAGAATCGAACCGTCGCGAACAAAAAGCGGAATGTCATTCCAGGTCTTTGCGTCTGTTGCGACAGTGACGCTTTGCTTGCCCGTATAACGCCGGCCATCGTTGAAGTCGAACCATTCGCCCGGCGGCAGATAGACATTTTTTTCGGTTGCACCTTCGTCCACGACGGGCGCGACGAGAAGCGCGTCGCCAAACATCCACTCGCTATCCTGCGTTGCGGACCCGGGATCGGAGGGAAACTCCCAATAGAGCGGGCGAACAAGCCCAACATTGCCCTCGGTGTTGAGCCGCTCATAGGAATAGATATAAGGAAGCAGCTCATAGCGAAGATTGAGCGCATGGCGCGCAGCGGCTTCAGCGACCGGCCCGTAAACCCAGGGCTGCCGCTTCTCGTCGAGTCCACCGTGAACACGCATGATGGGCACGAAAGCTGCAAACTCCATCCAGCGGGCGTAATTTTCTGGGCTGGGGTGGCCATCGAATCCGCCCGCGTCCATACTCCAATGAAACTCACCCGTACCGAGCGCGGCCAGCATGCGCCGACGCTGGAACGCCATGCTGTCGAAACCCGTCTTGATATCACCTGACCATCCCGCATAACCGTAGCGGCTTGCGCCCAAATAGAAATTGCGATTTATCGACCAGACGCGTAGGTTCGAGTTTGCCGCGTTGCCCCTCATAGAGCATGCGGCCCATATTCAGAAACTGAAAATTGTTGAAGATTGTGTCTCCGGATAAGTCCGCTTCATCATTCCACCATCCAACCATGCCGGTATGAAATGCTGGCAGCAAATGTTCCCAAAACCATTTGCGTTCATCAGGATTGTTGAAGTTCAGGTCACGCGCAGGGCGATGAGAGAAGTAATCGGTAGTTGGGTTCTCGCCGGGATACCAGAAGTTGTGTGCGGTAGCGTACGCTGCAGCTTCTGTTGGTTGATTCGCACCCCCTGCATTCGTCATTAGGATGCGCGGCTTCAGAATGCCGGCAAGCTTTATACCCTCGCCAGCCAGCCGTTCTGAGAAATCTCCATTCGCGCCGTCAGGAAACTTGTCCTGCGCGACGTTACCGGAGCCGGAAGTGCTGTTCCAACGCCATTCACCGTAGTTGTCTTCGCCCCACGCTTTCCAGTCGAAGTCGAGAATGAATCCGTCGATGGGTAGTTCCTCTTTTCGATACCGTGCGACGATGTCCTCGACCTCGGCCTGCGTGGAACCCCATTGACTATTGAGGAAACCGAGCGTCCATTTGGGCGGAAGAGGGGGAGGGCCAACGAG
This sequence comes from uncultured Acidobacteriaceae bacterium, assembly GCA_963782085.1. GTDB lineage: Bacteria > Acidobacteriota > Terriglobia > Terriglobales > Acidobacteriaceae > Telmatobacter. The sequence goes on along the minus strand of CAWAIL010000021.1, from coordinate 99,591 downwards.
ACGCGAAAGCGAGGCCATTGTCTCCAGAGGAGGGCCGGCGAAGACAAAGTATTCGATATCGGCACGTGAGCTGTGCCGGAACGAAATCATTCCAGGCTTTGCCGTGAAATCTCCGCCATCTGAGTCGACCAACAGGGCGTAATGCGAGGAAAAAACCAGTGGAGCGCCGCTGTCGCCTTGGTCTCCTGCGGCAATGTGGCCACCATCGTTGCGCGTCAGTCCGCTGCCGGTATCATCGCGACCAAGCCCTTGAATTCCGTAGAGAGTGTCGTCCGCCGCATGCTGCATAGTGACGCCCGAATCGCGGGCCTCCCCGAAAGGATCGTCAGACCGGAGAACCTCCCGTCGCGCTGAGTCAAGGAATGCCATCTTGTACGGCTTTGTCTCCGCGATTTGCACCGAGATGCCCGGCCTCGAAAGCGCACATATTCCATTTTGCTCGGATCGGGTAATGGCTGAAGCTGGACGCAGCTCTGGGTGGGGGTCGATGACAAGCGTGCGCAGGAGTCGTTATTCCGTCAAGACGCACATGGACGCTCGCGAGTCCGTCTTCAAGAATCTCAACATCGAGCACCGAAGGCCCGTCCGACAATTCAATTCCGTTGGGCAGGCAAACGACGCGCACAGGACCAGTGGGCTGTGCCGGAAGTGCGAGACAGCCTGTTAAAAGGACTGCACAAAAAAAGAAGCGAGATTCTCTTTCTGAATGCATTTTTCCGGGTCAGACGAGTTCTTTCCTTTCATTCACTAGGTGTTCCAGGATTTCATACCAGGCATGACAGATTCTCGAGGCGCCTGATGTCTGGCAAAAATCCACCTCAGCGCACCGCATACACAGTCATGGATTCCGGGGCCTCGTCGATGTGCAGTTTCCCATCTCTCACCACAGGCTGGCTGCCGGGAGTCATAACGGCGCCATCAAAGATCGTGCATCCTGCAAGTGCCGTGTCATTCACCGGCAATTCGATGGCTTTGTTCTGTGGCCCGTTGTTCACTACGATCAGAACCCGCTCCCTGGAGTGATCCGCGACGCAATCAGAGCCGATTGCGGCACGAACAAAAGCAAAAGCATCCGCATCGGCAAACAGATTCTGTTCAATACCGGTCTCGAGCTCCGAATGACTTGCGCGATAAGCCACCAGGCCTGTGGTCCAACGAAAAATCTCCTCTTCCTCGGCGGTGCGGCCCGCTTGCGTGAAGGCGTTGCGCGAATCTCCGATGAAACCTCCGGGAAAGTCACGGCGATCATCAGGATCTTTTCCGCCGGGCATTCCGATCTCATCGCCGCTATAGATCATGGGCATGCCCCGCAACGTGAGAATCAGGCCCAGAGCCAGTTTGAGTTTTGCCCCGGAGCCGCCGGCTTCGGTTATGAAACGCGTAGTGTCGTGGTTGCCGATGAACGTAACCAGCCGCTCAGGGTGCGGATACAGGGAATCATGACGCAAGACATCGTCAAGCTCGGTCATGGGCTTGCCCGAAAGCAGAACGTCACGCAACGTAAAGTACAGTGGAAAATCGAAAGGTGTGTCGAGCCCGGTGTCGATGCCGTCGTGCGTCGCTCCCCCTGCGAAAAACGAAGTCACTTTGGGATCACGATGAAAGATTTCGCCCACCGTCGTCAGGTGCGGGTAGACGCTGTGCAGTTGAGCGTGAAAATCGCGCCAGAACGCGCGATCCACATAAGGAAACGTGTCGAGACGGATCCCGTCCAGATCCGCAGTCTCAACCCACCAAAGAGCATTCTCGATCAGATATTCTGACACAAGCGGATTTGCCTGGTTCAGGTCGGGCATGCCGTCGGTGAACCATCCATCGGTAATAGCGCGCGACGCCTGCCGCGGAGCGTGGGGATCTACAAGCTTATAGAAGTCGTGCTCCGCTGCAAGATGATGTTCAAGCGTGCCGTGAAACCAGTCTGGAGCAGGTGGGTCGTGCACCCACGGATGTTCGACGCCGATATGGTTGGGCGCGAGATCGATCACCAGCTTCATTCCCCTCGCGTGCAGCGCATCGGAAAGATGGCGGTAATCGGCCAGGCTTCCAAAGTGAGAATCGACAGCGTATAGATCGGTCGCGGCATAGCCGTGATAAGACTCGGGCATCGCGCCGTTTGAGGCAACCGGTGTTGTCCACAAGGTCGTCATCCCAAGCTGCTTCAAGTAGTCCAGACGGCGCGCGATGCCGTTGAAGTCTCCCCCATGCCAACCGCGCGGAGCGGCGCGATCATCTCCTGGCGGGTCGCTGGCTGCGTCTCCATCGGCGAAGCGGTCGGTCATGATTTCGTACATCACGTCTTTTGACGAGAACCCGGCGTGCGCGCACTTTCTGCGCGAACGATCGGCAAGCGCAAAATTGCTGTGCGCTTCCCCATGCGCGTTGCTCGCCACGATTTGCAAAATCTGTGGAACAGCCGATTTCGTCTCCAGCCAAAGAAAAGCCCAATGGCCGTTATCGGACATTTGTGTGCGATCGATCTTCACGCTTTGCCCGCTGACTTTGAGTCGCGCAGACTTCAGGTTTTCGCCGTGAATCAGCAACATCGGGTCGGGAAAGTCGCTCCACCAGTTCGGCGGATCAATACGCCCGATGCACGGTGCCTGGGCTCCTTGCGCGGATGTGCAGACGGGTGCTGCCTGCGCGCTCCATGCGATGCAGCAGACAAACAGACAGACACTCGCTGAGATCAGCCGCTTGAGTGGCTTCATGGCCCGGCCTTTTCAAACTTGAGAGATATATAGAGAATCCACGCTGGAGCGGGTTTTCTTTCGCCGCCCCAGCGCCCTGATCGACGCGCCACACTTAGAACGTGAAGCGCGCCGCGAGTTGAATCTCGCGGTTGCTGTAAACCTGCGTGCCTTCGATCTGCCCGAAGTTTCCTCCGGTTACATTGGAGTTCGGATTGGTGAACTCCGCCGAGTTGAGCAGATTGAATGCGTCGCCATGCAGTTCCAGCGTGTATCCCTCGGCCAGGTGAAGATTCTTCTGCAAGCTGAAGTTGACCGTGCGATAGCCCGGCCCGAACACCTGGTTGCGGCCAAGAGTTCCCAGGCGTGTGTAGACCGTCGTGCCGTCCGGCGCCGCGACGGTGGGAATGTTGGCAGAAAACGCCGACGGATTGAACCAGTGCCCTGTGATGCTTTTTGGATAGCCGATTGATCCGATCAGATCGGGACGGTTCCCAGGTTGATTCTGTCCGGTAGACAGATCGACGGGCGTGCCGGACTGAACCAGAGCAATCAAGCTCGTCTGCCATCCGCCGATCAGCCAGTCCATCGGCAGCGACGCATTGCCGCCGAAGCGCTGGCCGCGGCCAAAGGCAGCGGATAAAGAATCGACTGCTGAACACTTGCCTCTGTCCTGGCTGGAGTTGCCATAGCCGGCCATCGGATTATAGTAGAGAGCCGTGGTCTGCGACTGGAATGCGCCGGTGAGTCGTCCAGCGTGTGTGACCAGGCATAAGAGAACGTTCCCATCAGCCCGTTCGTGGCGCGATGTTCATAGTGCGCTTGCAGCCCGTCATAGTTCGAAGTCCGTTGTAGTTGTTGTAATTGATGCCGCCCAGCCTCGGGAAGTTCTGCTTTCCCGTGCCGAACTGGTACAGGTTGTAGGGATAGTAAGTCGACAGATCGGTCCCCCGGGTTCCCACGTAGGCCAGATTCACCACGTTGTTTCCGCCAATCTGCCTTTCCACTTGCAAGTTCCATTCCTGCACCATGCTGTTCGGGTTGCTGCGGTTTACGGCGATCATGCTCGTGCCGGCAGGCGGCTTTGCAGGATCGAAATTCACGTATCCGCGTGCTGGAAGCGTGAAGTCACAGTAGTTGGGCTCGTATAGCCCGTGCAGTTGTATGATCCGCTCTGCGTCGGCAGTTGGCCGGTGAATGTAATGCAGTATCCGTTGCTGGCAAGGTAGCTGTTGCTGCCGCCAAAGGCGCCTGCTCGCCAAGCTGGTTGTTGATGCCGCCGTAGTCGATGTAATAAAAGATCCCGTAGCCGCCGCGAACCACTGTCCGTCCGTCACCTATTAGATCGTAGGCGAAGCCAAGCCGCGGGCCGAAGCTATGATAGTCCTGGTTGAGAATCGATACGCCGAGACACCATTCTTCCCCGCTTCCATTACGGTTCCACTGCCTACGTCGAACGCGGACTGCTGGTCGTGCGCCTCGTATGGATGCGATAAGAAGTCCCAGCGCATTCCCAGGTTCAGTGTCAGCCTTCGGCTCACGCGCCAGTCATCTTGCGCGAACAGGCCATCTTCCTGGCCGATATTGGCGAAGTAGCCGGCTTGTGAACCGATCTGGTAGTTCATTACGCCGCCTGCCAGCAGTTCTGAAACTTCGTAGCCGGTGAAATCAACTGTCCCCTGGTCGATCCAGAAGTAGCCTTTGCCCTCTTGCGGATTAAAGAAGGCCACTTGCCGCCGGATCAATGAACCGCCGTATTTAAAAGAATGTTTGCCGCTGATTCCAGCTCACTGAATCGTTCAATTCATAAGTATTCTGCGGAACGGCGTAGAGGCCGTAATCGCCAGTGTACTCAAGCTCGCCCGACCAGCCTCCAATCAGCGCACCGCCTGTGGTCTCCTGGTTGATGTTCGCGTTCACGATGCCCAGGTTCTTCGAAACGTTGGCGCCATAAAACGGAGGCGTGTATCCATAGTTGTCGCGGTTATACGCGAGGTGCGCCTCGTTCACCATGGCCGGCGAAAAGATGTGCGTGTATCCCAGATCGTAGCTCCGCGCATGCGTCGGGTTTTGTCCGGTTCCGCCGCCGGCAGGCAAATTCTGGAATTCCGATGTCTTGGTATTCACTGAATTGTCGTAGCTGAAACGTATGAACGCCATATCGTTCTGGTTCGCATTCCAGTCAAACCGCGCATCGAAGGTGTTGTACTTGTTTGCCTCGCTTTGCGTGTCGAGATAGTTGTTCAGGTAACGGTCAGTGCGCGTCGGCGCCGGAAACGCGTTGAGGTAGTTCACCGCCGCAGGATTCAAACGCCCGCTGGGAATCGCATTGCCGCTGAACGGAAGGCAAGTAGTCGGATCGTAAATCAATCCCGGGCTTGTTTTGCCGGCAAGGCCACCCGTGACGCACAGCGGATAGTTGGTCTTATAGGCCGTTGCGCTTCCTAGCGAATTGAGATTCTGCGTTGGATCCTGCAGTTCGGTAAAAATTCCTTTGCGCATGTTCGCCGTGGGAACGGTAAGGTAGTGCGGAGAAACCGAAACCGTCTCGCGCAGCGCCTGGTAATCGCCAAAGCCGAAAAGCTTGTTCTTCACAATCGGCCCGCCAACTGAGAATCCAGGCTGGTTCCGCAGAAAGCCCCCGGCCGGCGTTGCAGGAGCTCCGTTGAAGCGATAGTTCGGATTCGAATCGAAACTCCGATCCCGATAGAACTCGAAGACGGAGCCGTGATACTGATTGCTTCCGCTCTTGATTGAACTGATGACGATCGCGCCGCCGGCCCGACCGTACTCGGCCGGTGCAATGTTGGTATTCACCTTGAATTCCTGAGTCGCGTCGATATTTGGGTAGATCAGAATCGTTCCAACCAGCCCGTCGTTATTGTCCACGCCGTCGAGAATGTAGTTGTCTGCCTGCGGCCTCAGGCCGTTCACTGCGATGGCAGCAGCGCCGCTTTCGTTGTTGCGATTGGTCTCGGTCATATTCGAGCTGCCGCCACCGGAAGCCACATCGCCATAAGCGCCGCGCGTAACGCCCGGTGTCAGGAGTGCCAAGCTTGAGAAATTCCGCCCATTCAACGGAAGATCCGTTACCTGCTTGCCCTCGATCGTCGCTCCGATGGTCGCATCTGCCGTGTTAACCAGCGGTACCGACTCGGTCACCTGCACAGTTGTCGAAGCGCCAGCCGGCTTCAGCTGGAAAGCGACATTCTGGGTGCTGGTCACCGTCACCGTCACCCGCGCCGTCGCGCCCTGAAATCCAGTCGCCGATGCCTCCACGTTATAGTTGCCGCGCGGGACCGCGAGTATCGAGAACTCACCTTCTCCGTTCGATTTCGCGCTCAATCGCAATCCCGTGTCGATGTTGTTTGCTGATACTGCCGCTCCGGGAACCACTGCTCCAGTGGCATCGGTGACTGTGCCGGTGATCGCGCCCGTGTCGGTCTGTGCGAAGGCTGTCGCGGCCGTCACTGCTACAAACAAGGCGGCCAGGGCCATCCATGCAAAGCTGATCCTTTTAGACATCACTTAATCCTCCAAAATAGGTTGGCAAGCGTTGACTATGGACGGAATCTTTCGGCAAGGCTCAACGCAATTCCTCGCAGCCAGCGATGAGGAAACCTCACCGCGGATGGAAGGGTCAATCCACAACACGCCAATTCGCCGTCAATTTGCGATCAACAGTAAAATCGCTGAGATGCAATAAGATAGCGGCCGACTTCTCCTCTATTTCCGGCCGGTTCGAGCCAAATTATTCCTCGATTTTATCGGATGCGATCTTTTCCCGTACACTATTGGGCGGCATTGTGCCGAAGCGGTGATGGTCGTGGACGCCCCCAGAAACAGCGAACACCGTGTTCAATTCGGAGTCTTTGAGGCAGACTTGCAGGCGGGAGAATTGCGCCGATCGGGTGTGCGGGTGCGCCTCCAAAGCCAGCCATTCAGATTGCTTAGCGTGCTTGTCGAGCATCCCGGCGAAGTCGTCTCGCGCGACACTTTGCAGCGGGAGCTTTGGGGTGGCGACACCACCGTCGACTTCGACCACAGCCTGGGAATTGCGGTCAACAAGCTTCGTGACGCGCTGGGCGATTCGGCTGAGAACCCCCGCTTTGTCGAGACTCTGGCCAAACGTGGCTACAGGTTTATTGCGCCAGTAAAGTTTCTCGATCCACTTGGCGCAATACCAACTCAAGAACTCGTTGCACTGCCTCCGACCTGGCGCCTTTCTGCTGCATGGTGGCTGGCGGACTTGTTGGCTCTTGCCTGCCTCGCGCTGTCGCTATTCATCGTCGTGCGGGGGCCGTCACACTCACCGTACCGCATCATTCAGGTCACCTACTCCGGGCACGTCCTCACCAACGACCTCGACGTCGAAAGTTTCTCCAGTTCCGCCAGCGACGGAACGAGAATTTATTTTTCACATATGGATAACGGCACCCCGGCACTGGCGGTTGCCCTCGTGGCCAATGGTGAAATCGGCCGGTTCAATCTGCCCTCTGAGATCGGCGCGCCCCTCATTGGTTCGCTCTCACCCAACGGATCGCAGCTTGTTGTGCGTACCCACCTGCAGGCAGAACCCGAGCAGCCCGTGTGGATCGTGCCCACACTCGGAGGCAACGTGCGCCGTGTGCCCAATGTGTTGGCGCACGATGCTACATGGATGCCGGATGGGCAGCGCCTGCTGGTCGCATCCGGCAATGACCTGGTGATCGTCGGCGTCGATGGCGGCGATCCTCACAAACTTGTCTCGGCCCCTGGCCTTGCCTTCTGGCTGCGCTGGTCACCGGACGGGCAGCGCCTCCGCTTCACGGTGCGCGACCCCAAGCGGCAGACTGCGGAATTGTGGGAAATTCACGCCGACGGCTCGCACCTCCATCCGCTGCTTCCAGGCTGGAATCAACCCGCATCGGAATGCTGCGGAAGCTGGACACCCGATGGCGATCAATTCGTTTTCCAGTCCTCCCACGACGCGCACTCGGATATTTGGGCCATTCGCGAAAGTCCCTGGTACCTGGCTAGCCGCAGTCCGCGCAAAATCACCAACGGCCCCCTCGACTATGCCGCTCCCAGCACCGCTCCTGGCGGCGAGCGTATCTTCTTTATTGGAAATACCGCGCAGTTTGAACTCCTGCGCGCGATGCCATCGTCCTCGACCTTTACGGCTCTCGATCCGAATCTCAGCGCGGCCGCACTGGCCCAATACTCTCCCGATGGAAAGTGGGTGGCATGGGTCAATGCAGCCGACAATTCACTTTGGCGAAGCCGCGTTGACGGCACCGAGCGAATTGAGCTTACCGGTTCGGCACTTCGCATTTTCAACATGAAATGGTCGCCTGACGATCAACGCCTCGCCGTGATGGCCGAAGAGCCGGGGAAACCCTGGAAAATCTATCTCATCGATGCGGATGGCGGAAAACTGGAAGCGATCCTGAACGAAGACGCGAATGAGGCGGATCCCTCCTGGACACCGGACGGCCAGTCGATCATCTTCGGACGATTGCCTGATCGCATGGACAGCGACCAGCACAAAGCCATCTATCAGCTGAATTTGCAAACCCACAAGTTGGTCCAGGTTCCGGATTCCCGCGGTCTCTTCAGCCCACGGCTTTCCAGCAATGGTCGCTTCCTTGTGGCCATGCCGCTCGATCAGCACGCCCTGCTTTTATTTGATTGGACAAGCGGCCACTGGACTACGCTCACCTCGCATGGCGTGGGCGATCCCACTTGGTCACACGACGGCCGAGCCGTCTACTTCCAGGATTTTCTCGAGACCGGAAAGCCTATCTATCGCGTCGTCGTACCTTCAGGCAAGCCCGAAGTCGTCGCCACCATCGAAAATCTTCGTCCCATCGCAGCAACTGATTACCGCCTGATCGGGCTCGCCCCCGGCGACTCACCTGTCGTCACCGCGCGCATACCCGTCGTCAACCTCTATTCGGTCGACCTCGACCAGAAATAGTCCTGGCCGAGTAACCCCGCCCAGCTTCGCTTGAGTTGAAATTATTGCGGACAACCGTGATTGCGCAGCCCACCCTGCGAAAGACAGCTAAAATTACTGAGGACAACAACAGGAGAGCAGGAACATGGCCAAGAGCGTAAATAAGGTGATTCTTTTGGGCAACGTCGGCAAAGATCCGGAAGTTCGCTCCACCGGCACTGGCACGATGGTGGCAAACTTTACCCTCGCCACGAGCGACCGCTTTCAGGATGCGCAAGGGAACTGGCAGGACCGCACGGAGTGGCACAATCTGGTTGCGTTCAAGCGCACCGCCGAGATCGTTCGCGATTACGTGAAGAAAGGCTCGAAACTCTACATCGAAGGCAAGATCCAGACGCGCAGCTGGGACGACAAGGAGACCGGCGCCAAGCGCTACCGCACCGAAATCATCGTCAACGACCTCTCGCTGTTGTCGGGACGCGACGACTCCACAGGCGGCGGAGGCTACAGCCGTTCGTCCAGTTCTTCAAGTTCGTCGAATTCCAACGCCGCCAGTATGGATCAGCGCCAACCCGCGGGCCAGGATGATTACTCGCAGGCAGCCGAGATCTCGGACGACGATATCCCGTTCTAGTCTGGACCGACCTGCGTGGGCCGGAGTGATTTCGCGCTGCGTCGCAAGGTCTTTTCAGTCTCCTCCACTGTCTTGTGGCTCTGCCTGAACTGCGCGGGCGGCACCTGAAATGTGCGCTTGAATGCGCGATTGAATGCCGCCTCGGAGTTGTAGCCCGCCTCGCAGGCAACCTCAACGACAGTCTTCCGCGTCGATCGGAGTGCTTCTGCGCCAAGCCTCATCCTCAGTTCGGTCAAATATGCCATCGGAGACATCTGAAGGTAGGTCCGGAATCGCTCGGCCAATCGAGTGCGCGACAACCCCGCCTTTTTGGCAAGGCTGTCGACTGTCCACGCTCTTCCGGGATCTAGGTGCAGCATGGCCAGCGCATTCGCCACAAATGGATCGCGCAGTCCTGCAAACCATCTCCAGTCTCTCCCGGCGGCAGCGCCGCTATGTAGGAACGCAGGGTCTCGACGAACAGCACTTCAGAAAGCTTTGCGACCAACAGAGAACGCCCAGCGTCTGGCCCATTTAATTCGCCAACCGAGAAGCGGATGGAATTTTCAATCCATCGCCCTGATGCCCCGTCCGTGACCGGTACGCGCAGCAATCGCGGCAGTCCCCTGAGAAAGATCTCGCAGAGTTGCGTATCGCAAGCCATGTACCCGCACACAAATTGAGTCACTTCGCCTCCCCCGCCGAAGCGAGCCGGATTCGCACCCTGATATAGATTTGGCGAAAACGCCTTTAACGTGTCGACAGGCTGATGCGGCGCGCCATTGCCCATAACGTGCGCGTCGCCGCGAGGGAAGACAACAATGTCACCCTTCCGTAGTTCCACCCGCTCGCCATCTTGCAGGGCCGCATACGCTCGCCCTTCTGTGAGGAAGTGAAACATGATCAGGTGCTCACCTTTCACCAGGAGATAAGGCCTGACCGCCTCGGAGCCCGATGAATTCAAGCACCACGGCGCAGTGAACTCCGCATTGAAGAAGAGGGCACCTTCAAGCCGGACCGCACTGAGTATCTCGGAAAGGAAGTCCATTCATTCCCACACTCAAAATGGGTGTTTCGGTAAATTCTTCGGGCCGATTGATCAAATGGATGGGGGCCGGGGAGCCGCATAGTAAAGCATGATCTTACCTGATCAAATCCACGAGAAGGAAGGCACCAAAAAATGAGTACATTTGCCGCGGCTTCCCCCGCTGTGAAAAACATTGAACAATTGAAAGCTGGCCTCAGGCCGATCTGGATGGCTGGAAACTACGACATCTTTTCCCGCTATATGGAGCCAGATGCGATTCTCTTTTTCCGGCGCATCGGAGTTCAACCCGGACAACGAGTGCTCGACGTCGGATGCGGAACAGGACAGTTTGCTTTGATTGCCGCGCGTGCCGGTGCGCACGTAAACGGTTGCGACATCTCCGCAAACTGGATCGCGCGGGCCCGGGAGCGCGCCCAACAGGAGAATTTGAGCGCCTGCTTTGAAGAAGCCGACGCCGAAGCTCTTCCTTATCGCGATGCGCAATTCGATGTTGTGGCCAGTCTGATTGGCGCGATGTTTGCGCCACGGCCCGATTGTGTTGCCGCGGAGCTAACGCGCGTCTGCCGTCCCGGTGGAACCATCGTCATGGCCAACTGGACTGCGCAGGGTTTTGTAGGCAAGATGTTCAAGACGATCAGCAAGTACATCGCGCCTAACGGCATGCCATCGCCTCTGCTTTGGGGTGACGAAAATGTGGTTCGCGAACGCTTTCAAAACGGCATCCTTGACGTGCGGTGCAAGCTGCGGTTCTACCAATTCGAATACCCATTTCCTCCTGAGACAGTTGTCGAGTTCTTCCGCGAGAACTACGGTCCTATGTCGCGAGCATTCGAATCTCTCGATCCACAGGGCCGGGCACGCCTCAAGGCAGAGCTTGTTGATTTGTGGGCTGGTCACAACCGCGCTGCAGGCAATAGAACGCTCGTAGATGCTGAGTATATGGAGGTAATTGCAATCCGCGGCGGTAACGATTTGGACGACACGTCAATCAATCTCAACCGGCGTGCGCAGCCCCATCGCGCCACGCTTCTCGCCGACCGCATCGAAGAAGGCGCCGCGCGGCTTGAGACCTTTGCCAGTAGCCTAACAGACGAAGAGTGGAACACTTTGGTCGTCGAGAGCGGAGCGCTCGGCCGTAGTATTGGCGTGATTGTCCATCACGTCGCCAGCGTGTATCCCATTGAAGTTGACTTAGCCCGCACCATTGCAAGTGGCCAGGCGGTGACGCATGTTACGTGGGAACTGGTCAGCGAATTGAACGCGGAACATGCCACTCGATTCGCAAATGCATCGCGCGCAGAAACGCTCGATTTATTGCGAAGGAATAGCAAGGAAGCAGCCGACGCGGTTCGCCAGTTGACCGACGCCGAGTTGGACCGCGCAGCTCCGTTCTCGCTGAGTTTCGGAGCTCCTGTAACCGCACAGTTTGTGCTGGAAGATCATGCCGTGCGACACAGCTGGCATCATCTCGATCGCATTCGGAAAGCGCTCGAACACGGCGGGCCCATCACGTCATTGCGACTCCAATAACCAAATTGGTCCGCTTGTCGGCCCGGACGAACTTGCTTCGTCCGGGCTTCACTTCTATGGAGCCACGGAGGAAAGGATCGCCGGGCTTATTGCCTTCGCGAGCGTGCTACACACATCATTTGAGCGCATCGGTTACGATGATCACGGCTAGGAGCGGCCAGAAAACGGACATCCTATCCGCACTGCTGACCCCCAGGAGTTTTCAATGACCCGATTCATCGCTGTTTCGCTGTTCGCTGCATGCCTTTCACTGCCTGCGCAGGAAACGCGACACGAAGTCAGCCACGCAACCGGCAATCCGGCCATCGACTCAAAGCCCAACAGCCCCGACGTACCCGACGTGATTGCAGTCAGCGGTCATATTGAGCGAATCGTCGTGCTGCGCTTCAAGTTCGGCGCCGATTTGCTCGCCGGCCTGCAGAAAATGATCGCACAGGAGCACATCAACAATGCGGTCATTCTGTCGGGGTTTGGCTCGGTTCGCGGCTACCAGGTTCATCAGGTGTCTAACCGCGACTTGCCATCGAAGAATATGTTCATCAAGAATCCGACGGCACCGGCCGACATTATAGGCATGAGCGGCATGATCATGAACGGCCAGATGCATCCGCACATCACGCTGGCCAATGCCGAGAAAGCATTCGGTGGCCATCTCGAATCAGGCACCGAGGTCTACACCTTCGCTGTCGTTACGCTTGGCGTCCTCGACGACAAGATCGACATGAGCCGCTTCGACGATTCCACGTATCGGTGAAAGAACAAGGGAACAGGCAACTGACCACCTATTTGCTGCTCCCTTGTTCCCTCGTTGCCTCGTTCCCTGCAGTTTCCAGCGGATCGTTCTCCCGGTCCGTCACTTCCGCCAATGCCGCCAGCCGCGCCGCCAACCCTTCGGTCCAGCAATTCTCCGGCGCGCGCCAGCTCCAGTTGCCCGCGGGCACCGCCGGCGTGTTCATGCGCGCCTCCGATCCCAGTTCCAGCAGATCCTGCGCGGGAACAATCGCCATCTCCGCCACGCTGCCCTCGCCGCGCGGATCAGCGGCCACACCGGACTGTCGCCAACCGGACCCACGAGCGCCTCAACCGCCGCGTGCTCCGCTTCGCTTGCCGTGTTCCACCAGCCCTGCGTCGTGTCGTTGTCGTGCGTGCCGGTGTAGGCCACGGTCGCCGGCGTGAACTTGTTGCGGCAAATGCATGTGCGCGCCCTTGTCGCTGAATCCGAACTGCAGCACCTTCATGCCCGGCATTCCCAGCTTCAAGCCGCAGCGCTTCGACTTCCGGCGTGATCATGCCCAGGTCCTCGGCCACCAGCGGCAGCGGCCCGAGCGCCGCTTCAAGCGCGCGAAACAACTCCAGCCCCGGCGCCTTCACCCACTCGCCGTTGACCGCGGTCTCTTCCTCGGCGGGAATCGCCCAGTAGGCCTCGAAGCCGCGAAAGTGATCGAGGCGCACGATGTCGTAGAGCTCGACGGCGCGGCGAATGCGATCGATCCACCAGTCGAACCCGCGTCTCGGCCAGCACATCCCAGCGATAAAGCGGATTGCCCCAGCGCTGCCCGGTTGGCGAAAAATAATCCGGCGGCACGCCGGCGATGCGAATCGGCTTCAGATCCTCGTCGAGCTCGAATATCTCGGGATGAACCCACACGTCGGCCGAATCCATATTCACGAAGATCGCCACGTCGCCCAGGATTCGGATCCCGTTCTCCGCTGCCGCATCGCGCAGCTTGCTCCCACTGCTGCGCAAACGCAAACTGCAGCACCCGCTCGATGGCCAGCGTCGCGCCCGTGCTCCGCTGCCAGCCTGCGCCAGCGCCTGCGGATCGCGGCGGCGCAGCGGCTCAGGCCACTCCGTCCACGCGCCGGTCTTGTACTCGCGGCGCAGCACAGCGTAAAGCGCATAGTCGTTCAGCCACGCAGCCTCATCGCGGCAAAACGCTTCGAAATCCTCCCACTGATCGGCGAGAGCGTTGTCATCGAGCCCGCGATCCAGAAAATTTCCCGCCGCCTCGTAAAGCAGCGGCAGCTTCCGCGCTTCGACCTCGTCGAAATCGACGGCGCCGCTGCGTCCCGCCAGCCCAGCGATGCGCTTGCCCGTCGATCCATCCCCAGTCGGCAAGAAACTCCAGGCTGATGAGCAATGGATTGCCAGCAAACGCCGACGAGCCCGCATACGGCGAGTTGCCGTATCCCGTGGGGCACAGCGGCAGCACCTGCCAGACATGCTGTTTGGCCGCGCCAGAAACGCAACAAACTCGTGCGCCGCCGGACCCAGGTCGCCGATGCCTCCATATGAAGGCAGCGAGCTGACGTGCAGCAAGACTCCGGACGAACGTTGAAATTCCATTGTGTTTTTATTATCGACTGTATGGCCGCCCGTAATGTTCCAGTCACCCTGCCGCATAATCGACAGTTTGTCGGCATGCGCCCTTTTCGTGTAAGCGATTCCAGAGAGCAATCCGAGGGAAATCTTCTAGTGAAAAACCGTTTGAGTGGATTCGTTTGCCTTGCTTTCGCTACTGTGGTCTTCGTTTTCGATCGAATGCTGGCCGCGCACGCCGCCAACAATTCCTGCAGCCGCTCGAGCTTGTCAAGCGGGCTGGCAGTTGCAGGATGTTGCCAAAGTGCCGCAATCCAGGTGCGCAGATCTCGTCGGCCGCATTCAATCCGCGCAGCTGGTACGCGGCCACTGTTCCGGGCACGGTTCTCACCACCCTGGTCAACAATCACGTCTATCCCGAGCCGCTCTACGGCGAAAACAACCGCCCCGAAATCATTCCCGAAAGCCTCGTCCACACCTCCTATTGGTACCGCACAGTCATCACGGTTCCCAAGCGCCTACAAGAATCGCCATGTCTGGCTCAACTTCGACGGCATCAACTACTCCGCCGAAGTCTGGGTCAACGGCGTGCAGGTCGGCACGATGCGCGGCGCGTTCATCCGCGGCATCTTCGACATCACCGCGCAGGTAAAGCCCGGCCAGCAGGCCGTCGTCGCCGTGCTCGTCACGCCGCAGCCGCATCCCGGCGTTCCGCACGAACACACCCTGCGCGACGGCATCGGCCAGAACGGCGGCATCACCGCCATCGACGGCCCCACCTTTCTCTGCACCATCGGCTGGGACTGGATTCCCGCGATTCGCGATCGCGACACCGGCATCTGGCAGAAGGTTTTTCTCTCCGCCACCGGCCCGGTCACGTTGAAAGATCCGCTGGTCACCACCGATCTTCCGCTGCCGAAGACCGATTCCTCCGACGTTGCTGTTCAGACCACCGTTGAAATCGTGACCGACCAGCCGCAGAAGGGCGTCGTCAAGCGGCACCATCGAAAACATCGCTTCTCGCGCGCCGGTCGAGCTCGCGCCGCACAGCACCCAGCAGGTCAGCTTCGACGCAAAGAACACGCCTGCGCTGCACATCGAGCATCCGCGCCTCTGGTGGCCCAACGGCTACGGCCCAGCAGAATATCTATCACCTGCATCTCGAATTCCGCGACTGCCCACGCGATCTCCGACGCGCAGGATGTCGACTTCGGCGTGCGCAAGATCACCTACTCCGTTCCCGGCACCGACACGCTCACCATCTCCGTCAACGGCGTGCCTGTCTTCATTCGCGGCGGCGACTGGGGCCTTGACGAAGCCCTCAAGCGCATTCCGCGCGAGCGCCTCGACGCCGAGATCCGCTGCACAAGCTCGCCAATCTCAACCTCATCCGCAACTGGGTGGGCCAGAGCACCGGCGAGGACTTCTACGAGCTCTGCGACAAGTACGGCATCCTGGTCTGGGACGAATTCTTCCAGCCCAATCCCGGCGACGGACCCGACCCGACCGATCTTGACACCTACATCGCCAACGTGCGCGACAAGATTCTGCGCTTCCGCAACCATCCTTCCATCATGCTGTGGTGCGCGCGCAACGAGGGCTTCCCGCCGCCGGAGATCGATGCCGCGCTGCGCAAACTGCTGGCCGAGCTCGAGCCCACGCGCCGCTATCAGCCCAGTTCGACCGACGGCGCCGGCGTGCGCTCGCACGGTCCGTACTCCTGGCGCGCGCCGCGCGAGTTCTACAACGTCACCGACGACTACTTCAAGACTGAAACCGGCAGCGTCTCCGTCCCCACGCTCGAATCCATCCACGGCATGATGCCGCAAAAAGACTGGGAGACGATCAACGACGACTGGGCCGAGCACGACTTCGCCAAGGGCAACTCAGGCACGGCGACATGTATCCCGGCGAAATCGCCGCGCGCTACGGCCGATTCGCAACCTCGCCGACTTTGTCCGCAAGGCGCAGCTGGCGAACTACGAAGCCTTCCGCGCCATGTACGAGGGCCGCAACGCGCATGCTCTTCCATCCCACCACGGCCGTCATCACCTGGATGAGCAATCCCGCGCAGCCCAGCTTCGTGTGGCAGATTTACCACTACGATCTCGAGCCCATGTCTTCGCTACTTCGCCGTCATGCACGCGTCGGAGCTGCGTGCACATCCAGTTCAACGAGGCCGACGGGCGACGTGCAGGTCATCAACAACCTGCCCGAGCCGTTGCCAGATGCTGCGCGCGCACGTCGCCGTCTACAACCTCGACGGCTCGCTCGCCTACGAACACGAGACCAAACTCACCGCCGCACCCGATGTGGCCACCGATCTCGGCCCGATCGATTTTCCCGCAACCGTCTCGCGCCGTTCACTTCATCAAGCTCGATCTGCGCGACGCGCCGGCCAACTGATCTCGACCAACTTCTACTGGCGCGCGCAGCCCGACCATCCCGACGACCTTGACTGCCTTGAATCAACTGCCCATGGTCACAGCTGACTGCCACGTGTGGACCGTACGGAAAGAATGCGCATCAGGCCAGTCGCTCGCTCACGCGTCACTCTGCACAATCCGACCAACCAGCATCGCGCTGATGGCGCACGTGCAACTGCGCCGCAAATCCGGCGAGCGCGTGCTGCCCGTCTTCTACAGCGACAATTACGTCTCGCTGGTTCCCGACGAAACAAAGACCATCGCCATCGAAGCCGCGCGAAGCGACTTCAAAGGCGAAGACGCTCTGATCGTCGTCGATGGATGGAATGTCGACGGTCGCGCCGGCGTCATTCCCAGGCGTATCGATCGCGCCAAATCTCGACGCGCAGCCAGATCGCTGGCCCGCAACCGGCCTGCCCTTTGCAACCGCCGGCCTGCGCTAAGGCAGCGCGCGCAAGCATCAAGCAAAAAGGCCCGCAACCATCGAGCTGCGGGCCTTTTTCGTTCTACAACAACCTTCGCTTTACATCCCGGCTGCTGTCCGGCGCCTGCGGCCCTTGCGGCTTGGCGTTGATGACCACCAGCTTGCGCTTCTTGTAGTCGTTCCAAACGCCGCTCATGAACACGCTGAACGCCTCGTTGCGCCGCTGGTCCAGAAGCTGATCGCGCGTCTGGTCGAAATTCTTCGCAATCTCGTCCGGCGTCGGCTCCTGCTTGTCGTCGATCTTTGCCACCACGCCGGTGCGCCCCGCGTTGATGGGGCCGCTGATCGCGCCCACGCTCATGTCGAACAGCTGCGGAGCCACCTGGCCCACTTCGCCAAAGTCGGGCACCTGGCCCGCTCTCGCCCACCAGGTCGCTGGTCTTCACTGTCGCGCCCACTGCCTTGGCCGCCTTGGCCAGATCGTTCGTCGCCTTCGCCTTGTCGGCCAGCTCCTTGGTCTTCTGGCTCAGCAGCGCCGGCAATCTGCTCCTCGCGGTAGTCGTCGAGCACGTGGCTCTTCCAGTCGGCAAACGCCGGCGCGTGCGCCGGCAGCAATCCCGGTCACCTGGAAGATCGCGTAGCCTTCGCCGGTCGGCGCGGATTGCGGCGGATCGCCCTGCTTGGCCTGCGAAGGCCTTGGCCAGCAATCTGCGCGCTGTCGGGCAGCGCCGCAATCACGCCATCGTGTCGCCACCGGCTGCGTCGTCACCACGTCCAAGATGGTGCGCCGCGGCCGTCTTCTCCAGGCCGTTCTTGATCGCCTCGACGGTCAACTGCTTGCGCGTAATTGTCCTCTGCGCGCCGCCTGATGCCTGCCGCGTCAGCGTCGCCAGAATGTCGGCCTGCACTTCGCTCAGCGGCTGCGTATGCGCCGCCTGCCGCTCTTCCACCTGCACAATGTGATAGCCGAAGTTGCTCTTCACAATCTCGATGTCGCCGATCTTCTGCGTGAAGATCGCATTGTCGAACGCCGGCACCATCTTGCCGCGCTGCGCAAACCCCAGTTCGCCGCCCGTGTCCTTGCTGCCCGGATCGTCGGAGTATTTCTTGGCCAGCTCGGTCCAGTTTCCGCCCGCCTGCAGCTGCTTCAGAACCATCTCCGCCTTGGCCTTGGCCGCGGCATCGGTCTTGGCATCGGCGCCCTCGGCGCACGCTGATCAGAATGTGGCGCGACTTGGCCTGCTCCGGCACCGGTAGTCGCGTCAGGTGCTCGTTGTAATACTGCTGAATCTGCTGCTGGCGTCGGCGGCGGAACGCCGCCCGGAATCTGGCTCTGCGTGAACGCAAAATAAGTGATCTTGCGCTCCTCCGGCACCGCCTGCGCATAGCGCGCCGCATTCTTCTTGAAGAACGCTTCCAGATCGCTGTCGGAAGGATTGATCGTCTTGCGCAGATCGTCCGACGAAATCACCGCGTAGTCGAACTTGATCTTGATGTTCTGCTTGAGGTAGGCGTCGCGCACTTCCTGGTCGCCCACCGTCACTCCGGCGGTGATCAGCGCCTGCAAGCCGCCGGATCGTGATGTCGTCCTTGATGCTCGTCTTCAAAATCCGTCACCGACATCGTGCAGCCGGTCGTCGATCAGCTGCTTGTAGGCGTCGTCGCCGATGAACTTGCCGTCGGGGAAGAGCACCTCGCCAGTCGGCCCGGTGTGCAGATACTGTGCGCACGTCGTCGTCGGTGGCGTGGATGCCCAGCTTGTGCGCCTCCTGCAAGCAGCACCTGCTGCTGCACCAGCTGCTGGCCCACCTGCTGCTCAAAGAACTGCACGATCATCGGATTGTTGGCATATTGCGGGCCGCGCTGCCGCAGCTCGTTCTGCGGCGATCTGCTCCACGCGCGCCTGGCTGACGGTGTCGCCGGAAGACAGAAAGCGGCTGTACCAGTGCGGATAAACAACGGCATAGGTGTCGGGCGACGCGGAGCCCGCGCCGGTCAGCCCGGGAATCAGGTAAACCACCATCGAGACCGAAGCCGCGCCGATGATGACCACGAGCAATGCCTTGGTGATGCGATTGTCTGTTTGCAGGAAACGAATCATGGATGGACTTGAACCTTCAACGCGCGCGCAGGCTCCTCGGATGGCCGGCAGCACGGAATCAGCTGCCGTCTTCGGCGGCCTGCGCATGCGCAATTCTCGCTCAATGCGACTCTGTCATTATAGACGACAGCCAGCCGCGCCCTGCACTCTGAGGCGGCAAGTTGTTGGAGCGCGATGAGGCCCATAAACACAACAGGCATCTCGCCATGGCGAATGCCTGTCTCTGATCCCTGCTAACCTGAGCCCTGTCTTCATCTCCAGTAGTAGAACTCCGCCAACCATGTAGTACGGCCGGTAGTAGACCGGCGGATAGCCATACGGTCCATAAGGATAGGCCGCACGACCGTAATAGGGCGATCCATACGGTCCGCGTCGGTAAAGGTTCGGACCGCCCGGATACAGTCCTTCAGCCAGCCGCGCAGCTTCCTGCGGGCCCACCGGGTCTACCGTCAGCGGCGCGGTCAAGTGAAACTTCACCAGCGCCTCTGCAGGAATCCAGGCTCGCGGCCCAGGAGTCGCGGCCGAAGCCGCCGTGCCTGCGGCCGCACCCGCGCCAGCGCCGATCGCGCAACCGGCGCCGCGACCTACAGCGCAACCGATGATCGTGCCAATCAGCGCACCACCCACAACGTTGCCCGCCGTCTGGCCCGCCTTATTCGGAGCCTTCACCCTGAACTGGTCTGAGTCGAGCGGATAATTCTGTCCGCCCAGGTCGAGCGAAATCAGTTGAGTCCAAGCACTGAGCTGCCGCCCAAATCTCCTCGACCCACATTCTTGCTCTCCGTGATCACGCCGTGCACGGTGGCGCCGCGCGGGATTGCCAGAACGCCATTCACCGCCACGTCCTGAATCACCGTGATCTGTACCGGCTCGCCATCCTTCGCGCGTTTGCTGTCAACCGGCTCGCTGGTCCGCAAATACAGCAACGTTCCCTGCGGAATCATCACTGGTCCGCGGGCAGGCTGATACGTCGGAGCCGAAGGGGTCGGTGGATACTGCTGGTTATTGCCGTAGCCATACTGCGGCCGTTGCGGCGGAGGCGGAGGATAGTTACCTTGCTGCGGGTACGGCTGCTCAGGATAGCTCTGCTGTTGCGGATACTGGCTCGGCGGATTCTGCGCGATGCTCGGAGCCGGCTGACCCTGCCCCTGCGCCTGTTGATCCGGAGAAGGTCCCGGAGGGGGCAAGCCGGGAGTCGGCTCCGCCTGTCCGTTGTCCGGCATCTCCTGTGCACCCGCATCGGCCGGCGGCATGTTCTGCGCATCGGCGCCCGGATTGCCCACCTTCAGGTTGTTGTGAACCTTGGTCACGCCATTCACGTGCGAAGCAATCGACTCGGCCAGTTGCTTCGACGCAACACTCGAGACCGTCCCAGAGAGCGTGACTTCGCTCTGGATCGTCGCCGCGGTGATCAAATCGTTCTTCAGTGCGGCAGAAGCGTCGAGTGCATGTACGACGTCCATTTCGATCTGGCCATCGGTCCGCTGCCCCTGGCTCTGCGCTGCCGGCTGCGCCTGCGAAGAATCTGCCGGCATTCCGATCCTGCGCCAGCGCGATCCCCGCGCTCAGCAAAGCCACGCCACTCCATGCTGCCAGTTTCAGCCCCATTACACCAAGAAAAGTGCGATTCATCCTGACTTCTCCTCTGCCTATCCGATCGTTCTCCCTGGCAAAAAGTCACACGGAAAATAGTGATTCTTGAACCATCGGCGTCGGCCGCTCAAGCAATTAGACGAGCCTTGCCTGAGCCTGTTACCTCATTCAAACACGGGTAGAGGAAAAAAGTTCCTATCTGAGAGCGGCGCTAAATGCTGTATTCAGAGCCCTTAGGCCGGCCCCGATATCCCTGCCCAAGTGAACCCGCAACGCCCTGCGTCCGCGCGACTCCAGCACCGCCAAATCGCCCGCCGCCTGCGCATCGATCACCACGCCGAAGCTGTACTTCTGCCCCGGAATGTCCACGTCGTCGGCGTGATCGGCCGTCAGTTGCAAAAAGACTCCCGTGTTCGGGCCGCCCTTGTAGTCCTGCCCGGTGGAGTGCAGAAATCGCGGCCCAAAACCGAGGCAAGTCGCCACGCGCTTCTTGTCGCGCACCTTGTGCCGGAATTCCTGGATCGCCGCCTCGTTCTCCTCGAACATCGGCAGAAACGCAACCGTCGCAAAGTAATCGCCAGCGCTTTAGTTGATCCAGATGCGCGCGCAAAATCCCCGCCAGCGTCTGGCTCGGCGCCGCGCCCTTCAGCTTCGCCGCATAAGCATCGGTCGCATACAGCTTGAATGGAACTCCATCATCGTCCTTGACCGTGAGGAATGGCGTCCGCTGCCGGCAGCTTGCCGGTCTTTTCGTACTCGCGTAGTCAGCGCGCGAGTCTCTATCTTCGCGGATTCCACGTCCGGCTGGTTGAAAGGATTGATCCCCATCACCGACCCGGCAACCGCCGTCGCCATCTCCCACGTGAAGAACTGCCCGAAGATCTCGTAGAGACCTGTCAATCTCGAAATGCACCACCGGATGGCCGGCAGCTTCAAGCGCCGCAACCTTCGCATCCTGACTCGCGTCGGCCGTGCCCTTCAGCCGCACGTACGCAAACACGCGATCGTTGCCGTAAACCGCCGGCGCGCCAATCTCCTCGCGATCCACCGGCGTAATTCCCTTCCCCTGTTTGCCGGTCGACTCGGCGATCAGCTGCTCCAGCCACGCGCCCAGGTCGTGAATCTCCGGCGAAGTGAAGATCGTGATCTTGTCGCGCCCCGCGTTGTGCCGCGGTTCCCAGCAGCAGGCCAAGTTGCACGCCTGGTTGTCCGCGACCGGCTGCTTGCCGCGGCAACACGCCTTGGCCGCCTCATCCAGCAGCTTGTCGATCTTCAGCCCCATCGCCGTCGCCGCCACCACGCCAAAATTCGACAGCGCCGAGTAGCGCCCGCCAATCTGCGGATCGCCATAAAAAATATGGCGGAAGTTGTCGGTCTTCGCCACCTGCTCCATCTTTGAGCCAGGATCGGTGATGGCAATAAAGTGGTTCGCCCACTTCACTTCCCGCCCACAGCGCGCGTCACCTGCGAAAAGAAA
Organism: uncultured Acidobacteriaceae bacterium; assembly: GCA_963782085.1. Taxonomy (GTDB): domain Bacteria; phylum Acidobacteriota; class Terriglobia; order Terriglobales; family Acidobacteriaceae; genus Telmatobacter. Next base: position 77,434 of record CAWAIL010000021.1, on the reverse strand, counting down.
AACTGCTTCAGGATATTGGGCTCAAGCGTCGACCCGGACTTGCTGGCGACCACCACCAGCGTCTCGGCCAGATTGACCTCGTCGCACGCCGCCTTCATCTGCGCAGGATCGGTCGAGTCGACTATTGCAGCGCCGGAAAACCCGTCTTGCTGACCGAAAGTCTTTGCCAGCACCTCCGGGCACAGGCTCGATCCGCCCATGCCCAGCAGAAGCACCGTGACTGAAGCCCGCCGACTCTCACGTCGCCGCCCAGCTCCGCGAAGGTCGCCAGGTCCTTTTGCTGGCGCTCAACAATGTCGATCCAGCCCATCCACTTCTCCTCGTCGTCGCGAGTCCACAGGCTCGGATCTCTTTTCCAGAAGCGGTCGATCTTGTTGTTGGATTGCCAATCGGCGACAGCCGCGTCGAAGGCGCCTTGAAGGTCGGAGGATACAGCAAGTCGATAAGCTCATATCACTATAGATTCTGCATGATCGCGGCGGTTGCCAAGCAAAGATTGTTGAAAAAAATTTGCCCGGTCGCTTCGAAAGCTCGCGGTCGAGCTGTCGTTCGCCCCTCAGGAATATGGCCCCGAAATCGCACGAAACCAACATGCGCATTGTCATCGAGCTCGTATGAGCAAGATACGCCGCTTTTCATCCCATCCGGGCACAACGCCTTCTGGGCCCTACGATCGCAAGACGATCTTGGACTAAGCGATGCCGGGGGGCATGCTTCCGACCACGCCGGCCGCATGACAAACCCATCTGACCCTCACCTCCCCTGCGCCACAAACAGCGTGATCGACATCGCCGGAAACACCTGTTCCCTGAGAACGCTCTCCTTCACTTTGCCCCTCCTATCTTTCTTTGTCACTCGCGCTACGCCCGCATCAGGCAACGCATTAATGTCCTTCAAGTCAGCACCGCTATACACAAACACCTTCGCGCGTTTCGCAGTTTTCAAATGATCGAGTGCTACATCCGACTTCAAATCTCCAAACGTCTTGTTCACCACCACGATCGTCACCGCACCATCCGTGCTCCGTTGCGCGGCATAAACCGCCAGTTTGCCCTGGTCACTGCTCGTCGCTTCCAGGCTCGTATCGCCAAACTCCCCACCGGCATCGTCATAGTTGCGGAAGATCTTGAACGCAAACATCGACGGCGAATTCAGTTCCGATGCGCCCCACAGCGCGCCCGCGTCCAGCCCCTCGCGCCCGAAGATGCCGAGAATGTCTGCCTGCGCCACCGCCCCGCTGATGTGTTCCTGCCCGCCCCAGTTGTATTCCGTTATCGCCGTCTTCGTGCCCGGATAATTCTCCGCCACCCATCGCTTCATCCTCGGAATCATCTCCGGCGGAATCGTCCGAGCGTAGTTCTGCGGATCCCGCAGTGTCGGATCGTTATAAGTCGGATCCCAGAACACACGTGTCGAGTTGAGAACCGATCTCTGCTGCTCGCTCGTTCCCGCCGGCTTCAGCATTGCATCGTTCGCGGCAAAATATGTATGCAGGTCCAGATAGTCAAGCAAACGTGTATGTTTCGGATCGGCATCCTGCGCAGCTTTAAAACTTTTCAAGTAATAGTCAATAAACGGCAGGTTGCGATGCGTTTTCATATCCACAAAATCGAATGTCAGATTCGGCCACATGCCCTTCACTGACGCCAGGTCCCGCTTCGAATAGAAGTAAGTCAACCAGTAGTCAACCACCGGGCCCGCCACTTCTGCCGTCGGATCGGCCGTTTTCACCGCTCGCGCTACCTTGATTCCGTTGTCGGTCACCTCGTCATACGTAAACGGCAAAGGATGCACATCGCGATGATTCAAATCCCACCACGTCGGTTCGTTGTCCAATGAATAGATCGCAACGCCGCCATGCGCGGCATTGCCAAATTTCGCCACCAGGTATTTCACCCACTCTTCCGTCCAGCTCGCATCAACTGGTATGCAGGTATCGCTCGGATCGTTGTTCGTGATCTTCGTTCCATCCAGCCTTACGCCATTCCCAAAATCCTTCCAGTACGGATCGGTCTTCTGCTGCGGCCCGTACTTCGTCACGGAAAAGCTGCCAGCATGGACCCTCGATTTCGCAACCCATCCCATTACCGGCACCGTCCCCATCGTCTTCGTCCCGCTCGCCCGATCGCCAATCACCTGCGCGTTGAATTCCGACACATCGGGATACTGCGTGTTGTTATTCGGAATATTCTCGTAGAACCAGTGATCGGAGTGGTTGCTGACATCGAGTTTGTAGTTGTACCGCGTCGCCCCGTCGCCGCCCCATCGATTTAACGGCAGGCGCACTGCCTTGGCTACCTTTGCCGATTCCTGATCTGGATCATTCAGCCGGTACGAGTTCATCCCGTAAATCAATGGACTGATAGCATGACGCGCCGCTCCCGCATCCACTTTGAGCGTGGGTCCATCGGCAACCGGGAGCGCAGCAAACGTGATCGTTGCTTTGGCCCACTTGCTCGCATCGAACTTGCTCCTCGCCGTGATCGTCACTGACACCGGCGTGGGGTACGGCGTCACATACAATCCGGTTTTGCTGATCGTCCCGAGAGCCGCGTTGCCTCCATCCACATCGTTCACTGACCAAGTGATCCCATCGCCGTAGATACCCGTGCCGCTAAGAGCCGCGAAAAACTGCTTGCTGTCGCCTGGAGACAGTGCGATGCGCTCCGGCGTCAGTGTGACACTCGTGACAACCCCGGCAGGGGCCCTCTGATCCGGCTTCGCTGCGACGCTTGCCTGTCCGCTGCACCGGCCCAGGCAAAGAAACAGAAACACCAAACCCGGCACGAACCGCGAGGCGAATGAGGTGAAAAAGTGATGGCGCTCAACCACTGGACGGACGGCAAATGTTGCCCATGATGTCATAGGACCCTCGCATCGATGAAGACTTGGTATTGTCCAGTAATTTAGCACCTCTCTCGCGCCAGAGTATCGCGCCCTCCTCGTCAGCGTGATGCCGCTCACCGCGCCCGCTCCACACACCGAACGGCAGTATCCCATTGACCCGCACCGCGCCCCTCTGGCACTCTCAACTCATCCCCCGGAGGCTCCTTTGGCAACTGCATCCGCAGTGCAACAGTCGAGACGTGTGTGGCACACTCGCGGCAACTGGAGCGCGCGCGAAGACCGCATTCCGTCAGCCATCTGGCTCGCCATCTTCTGGGCAGGCACCGTCGCCGGCTTCGGCACAGATTTTCCCCGCTACCTGAATCAAAATCCGCCGGCACCGCGCGTTATCAATATCCATGCGGCCATTTTCAGCGTCTGGCTCTTGATCCTCACCGCCCAGGTGCTTCTCGTCCTCCGCGATCGCCTGTCGTGGCATCAGAGGTTCGGCTGGTTCGCCGCCGGCTGGGCGGTCCTCATGGCCATCTTCGGTCCGTGGGCCGCTATGGCCGCCCAGGCTTCGGCCATCCATACTAAGTTTTTCGATCCCTCGTTTCTGTCCGTCAATATCGTCGATATCGGCGGCTTTCTCGTCCTGCTCGCCTGGGGTATCACCCTGCGCAAAAATCCCGCGGCCCACAAGCGAATGATGCTCCTCTCCACCATCTCGCTGGCCGATCCCGGGTTTAATCGCTTTTTGGGCTGGCTCTTCCGTTCGTATGCGCCTGGCTCCGCACTCTCCCTGTTCCTCTTCATCTTTTATGGGAACATCCTTCTCATCGCCCTCATGACCGCCTGGGACTGGTGGCGCGGCCGCATTATGCGCTCCTTTGTGATTGGAGCGGCAGGCCTGCTCGCAGCCGAATACGCCGCTGCTTTTCTGTACTTATGGCCGCCCTGGAAGACGCTTACCACTGGCTGGGTCTTGGCCTGGGCCACGCACTTCGCGTAGTCCACCTCTCGTCGTCATGAGTGAAGAACTCAGTCATGAACACGACCTCTAAGAGAACGCGCGATAGACAGCTTTAGCAAGAAGATACTAATGGCTACAAGCTATCAGCTGGCAGTCCGCGCATGCGAACTGGCCCTACTGCCTCAGCTCCACCATCGTCGCACCCTGCCCGCCCTCGTTTTGCGGAGCCTCTTCGATGCCCGCCACGTGCGGATGTCCCTTCAAGAATTCACGTACGCCTCGTCGCAAGATTCCTGCACCGTGTCCGTGAATCACGCGCACCTTCGGCAGCCCGGCCAGAAACGCGCGGTCGAGATACTTCTCCAGCTCCCCCGTCGCCTCATCCACCGTCCGCCCGATCAGGTTGATCTCCAGCACGCATATCGTCGGTGTTCGCGCTCGTCACGGAAACGTGCACGCCTTTTTGCCTCCGCGCCGCTGCCAGCGGATCGATCTTGGCCGTAGCCACCCCAGAAGCTTCAGCAAGATCATCCCTTTTCACGCGCATCTTGATCGGCCCCAGCGCCACTTCAAATAGATCTTTCTCAACTTCGCGCTGCACGACGCCAACTTTATTCATGCTCTTGATTAGCACCTGATCGCCCGTCGCCACATGCCGCAAAAGGTGCGGCTGCGCGTTCGCATCACCTTGGTCCGCGCCGGTGCGATGCGCGACCACCGTCTGGTTGAAGCTCTCCTGGAACTCGCGCCGCAGCCGGGTGATCCGCCGCTCAGCTTCTTTCGAGAGCTTCTGTTGCGCCGCGCGATCCTCAATCGCCCGCACGTTCTCGCGCATCTGGAACTCGAATTCCTTCAGCAGCGACGCCAGCTTGCCTTCCAGTTCGCGCACGCGTTTTCGCACCTCCATGTCGCCCTCGCGCTCCAGCCGCTTCCGCTCCTGGTTCAGCGCGTACTGCTGTTCGCGCGCTGCCTTGCGCTCCGCCTCCAGTTCCGCCAGATCGTTGTGCAGTTTGTCGAGGAACCGCGCGACATCGGCCTGCTGCGAGCCGAGCCGCTCCCGCGCCGCCGGCAATGATCTCGCAATTCAATCCCAGCCGTTCCGCGGTCTGGATCCCCGCCGACGCTCCCGGCACGCCGAGATGAAACTGGTAATTCGGCGCCAGCGTCTTTTCGTCCACGCCTGCAGCCGCATTGCGCACGCCCGGCGTATTCGCCGCGTACACCTTGAGCGAAGTGTGGTGCGTCGAGATCAGCGTCCATGCGCCCGCCGCCAGAAAATACGCTGCAACTGCAACCGCCAGCGCCGCGCCCTCTTCGGGATCGGTCGCCGATCCAAGCTCGTCGAGCAGCACCAGCGACTGTGCATCGGCCAGCCGAGACAGCCGGTCGAGATTCGTGATGTGCGCGGAGAATGTCGACAGCGCCGCCTCAATCGACTGCGCATCGCCAATGTCGGCCAGGAACGCGGTGAACACCGGGAAGCTCGCACGCTGCCGCCGGCACCGGAATTCCAGCCTGCGCCATCATCGCCAGCAGCGCAGTCGTTTTCAGCGCGACTGTCTTGCCGCCCGTGTTCGGCCCGCTGATAATCAGCTGCCGCTCCTCCGCAGTCAATTCCAGATTCATCGGAACGATCTGCCCACCCGTTGCACGCAGTCGTTTTTCGAGCAGCGGATGGCGTGCCCCTTCGATCATCAACAAATCTGCTCCGAAGGTCGGCGCGGCGCAGTCGAATTCGCGGGCAAACCGCGCGCGCGCCAGCAAGCTGTCCACCAGCGCCAGCACACGCGCTCCCTCCACCAGAGCGTCGCGCGTAACCGCGCCACTTGGCGCGTGAGCGCAACAAAAATGCGATGAATCTCCTCCTGCTCCTCTTCGATCAGCCGCACCAGTTCGTTGTTCTGCTCAATCGTCTCCAGCGGCTCAACATACACCGTCTGCCCCGAGGAACTTGCGCCATGAATCACGCCGGTGACGCGCCGCTTCAACTCCGCGCGCACCGGAATCACAAATCGCTCGCCGCGAATTGTGATTACTTCGTCCTGTGTCGCCCCTTCGCCGGTCAGCTTGCGCAACGCCGATCGCAGGCTCTCTTCGATCGCCCTTTGCTGCCGCTCCTGCTCGCGCCGGATGCGATTAAGCTCGGGCGATGCATCGTCGGCCAGCGATCCATCCGGCTGAATCTTGCGCTCAATCGTCTCAGCCAGTGGCCGCAAGCTCGTCGTCAACGCCGCCGAAAGTTGCGAGAGCCCTGGCATTTTTCCCACCAGCCGCGTCGGTGGCTCGCGCAGCAGCGCCTGCCATGAAGCCACGTCGTTCGCCAGTCGCGCCACGGCCTGCAGTTCGCCTGCTTCCAGCGCGCGCTCCGTCAATCTGTGCCTTCGCCGCAAGCTGAGTCGGATCGAACAACCCTCCAAGCGGAATCGAAACCTGCTCCTCGAGCAACGAGCCGCACTTCGCCAGCAAGCTGATGTTGCCGCCCGATCCACTCCTCATCTGTCGAAGGCTGCAGCGCAAGAATCGCCTCGCGCCCAACTGGCGACGCCGCAAAGCCTGCAACAAGCGCGAGCAGCGGCTCCCACTCAAGCGCGACCACATCGGCATGTTGCACCGGCGACGGAATCGGATCAAGCAAGGACATACTCCTTCATTATCTCCGTGAGCAAATCGCAGCTCTAAGACCTGTTCTCTATTCCCTGATCCCTGTTCCCGGCAACTCCCCTTCCCATCGCGCCACCACCGCGCTCGCCATGCAGTTGCCAATCACATTCATCGCCGTTCGGCCCATGTCCATCAGCGTGTCCACGCCGAGAATGATCAGGATTGCCGCCGTGGGAATATGGAACGAAGCCGCCATTCCCATGCAGGATGACCAGCACCGCGCGCGGCACGCCCGGCCACGCCTTTGCTGGTCAGCATCAGCGTCGCCAGCATCACGATCTGCTCGCCCACGGTGAGGTGAATCCCGCCGCCTGCGCCGCAAAGATCGCCGCCATCGAGAGATAGACGCTCGAGCCCGTCATATTGAAGCTGTAGCCGGTAGGAATGACAAAAGAGACGATCCAGCGCGGCACGCCGAACTCTTCCATGCGCTCCATCGCCAGCGGCAGTGCAGCCTCTGACGTCGTCGTCGCAAAGCCGATCGCAGCCGGCTCGGCCACGGCCGCAACGAAACGCCGCAGCGGAATGCGCGCAATCAGGACAATCGGCAGCAAGCACCAGCAGCACAAATACCGCCAACGCCGCGTAGTACGTGACCACCAGCTTCGCCAGCGGCAGCAGCGTCGCCAGTCCCATGCTGCCCACGGCGTAGGCCAGCGCGGCGCCCGCCGCAACCGGCGCCATGTACATCACGATCCGCGTCATGCCGAAACATGGTTTCGGTCAGCGACTGCAGCACGCTCACCAGCGGCGCACGCTTCGGGTCGGGCAGCAGTAGCAAGCGCCACTCCAAACAGCAGCGCAAAGACGGCGACCTGCAGAATCTGGTTTTGCGCGACGGCCTGCGCAATGTTTTCCGGAAAAACGTTGAGCAGCACATCCTGCCATCGCCGTGTGAGCTGCAGCGGCTGCAGCGCCGCGCTCGAAGCCGGCAGCGCGACTCCCACGCCGGCCTGCGAAAGGTCGATCGCAACCGCGCCAATCAAAAGGCCGAGCGTAGTGACCACTTCAAAGAAGATCAGCGCTTTGACCGCCACGCGGCCCACGCCGCGCAACTCGCCATGCCCGGCGATTCCCGTCACAATGCCGCCAAAGATCAGCGGCGCCACGATCATGCGGATCAGGCGCAGGAAAATATCGGCCAGGAAGCGCGTCTGCGCGGCAAAATGCGGCGCATCAACACCAAGTTCGGCGCCCGCCAGCATGGCGAAGAATGTCCACGCCAGCAGCGACCGGCGCCGCACGGCGAACGGAACGAAGAAGCCGAAGCCCGTCCAGCGCAGCGCAATGGCGAGTCCCTCATTCGCGTGCAGTAGGCTCACCACAAAGCCAGCCACAATAAACACAATCGCCGCTGCTGCAAGCCCGCGGAACCAGCCCGGATTCGAACTCGAAGCCTTGCCCTGCGACTGCGCGCGTTTCTCTTCTGTATGCGTCTCTTGTGCAGGGTTCGGAATTCATTCCGGAGCCGAGGGTATCCATTATCCTACGGCGACGTGGCCACTCGCCCTCGGTCTAACTGGCCGACCGCGCTGAAACTCCCGGTCTGATTCAGCTCTTCGATGCACCGGGACTCGCAGCCGGAGTCGACGAAGCCGAACTCGACGAGCTCGACTCTCCGCTGGAAGTCGTCTTCGTCTCCGATTTCGACTCGGTCTTGGCTTCAGTCTTGGTCTCAGTCTTCGTATCCGATTTCTTCTCGGCACTTTCGCCGGACTTCACTCCGTCCCCGCCAGCCGATCCACCCTTCGACGCGTAGTCGTTCACATACCACCCGGCGCCCTTGAACTGGAGTCCGGGTACCGTCAGCGGGCGCTCCAGCACACCACCGCACTTGGGGCAAACCGTTTCTGGCTCGTCCCTGAAATGTTGGATTTTCTCAAATCGGTGGCCGCACTGGGTGCAGCGATACGGATACAGCGGCAACTTGCTTACCCCTCGGGAACGAGATGACCTCTATCTATTGTATCGGTTCTATCGGGAGAGCGGCGTTCTGCCGCAATCGCGCCGCCCTCACCATCCGTTGACATTCGAAACCGCCCGCAACTCAATGAACCGAGAAATTCACCGACGCGCTCACATGCTCCCATGCCAGCGTCATCGTGCCTTTGCTGCCGCCATCGTCGGTGAGCGTGTACTTCAGGTCCTCGACCATCGCCGGAGGATTGCCATCGTCATCTTCGTCCTGCCCAGATCCTTGATGCCGTCGTACGCCAGCCCCCATTCGCCGGTCTTCTTGCTCACTATCAGGGTCCAGTTGTGCCGGGTCGGAGATGTCGACGAACAGCGTATAAGTTCCGGCCGGCACATCCAGGTCACCGATCTTCAGGTCAGCGTCGGTCTGCAGTGTCGTCGCCGTATTCGCGCCCGCGCGCCACACCGGGTACTACTTGTGAGTCTGACTGGATGAGCCCATCCTTGGTGAAGATTTGCCCTCGCGGCCCTTCACGCGGGGCGAGTTGTAATTGATGGTGATCGTCTTGCCGCCGATCGTAACCGACGCAGTTTCCGGCGGGCTGGCCAGCGGCTTTGGTTGGCCAAGCAGAGCGGTCGCGGCAAACAAAATTCCCGTACAGACGAAAAGATGTTTCATTACGATGCTCTCCTCAGGCAGAGCTTGTCTTCTCGAATCGGGCTCCGACGCGATGATTGTCGCACCTCGCAGCCACATTTTGGAAATCGATCTTTGAGGCCAATCTCGACAAGCTCATCTCGCAATCCTGTTATCATGCGCCAGAGGCAAAGGCATGGCAGAAGTCCGTGAAAACTCGACACCGGGAGCGCGTTTCCGCGCCGCACTCACAGCGGAGAAGCCGCTGCAGGTGGTCGGCGCCATCAATGCCTACGCCGCGCGGCTCGCCCAGGCCACCGGCTTCCGCGCAATCTATCTTTCCGGCGGAGGCGTCGCTGCCAACTCGCTCGGCCTTCCCGATCTCGGCATCAGCACCATGGAAGATGTGCTGACCGACGTCCGCCGCATCACCGCCGCTTCTTCGCTTCCCTTGCTCGTCGACATCGATACCGGCTGGGGCAGCGCATTCAACATCGCGCGCACCATCCGCTCCATGATCAAGTGCCGGCGCAGCCGCCGTGCATATTGAAGACCAGGTCGGCGCCAAGCGCTGCGGCCACCGCCCCGGCAAAGAACTCGTGCCCACCGAGGAAATGGTCGACCGCATCAAGGCCGCCGTGGATGCGCGTACCGATGTCGCACTTCGTCATCATGGCCCGCACCGACGCCATCGCCAGCGAAGGCCTCGCCGCGCGCCATCGAACGCGCGCAGGCTTACGTTGCCGCCGGCGCCGACATGATCTTTGCCGAGGCCGTCACCGAGCTTTCGCATGTACACCGACGTTCCGCAAAGCCGTCGGCGTGCCCATCCTCGCCAACATCACCGAGTTCGGCCAGACGCCGCTTTTCACGCGCGACGAACTTGCCGCCGCCGGCGTCGACATCATTCTGTATTGCTGCGCCGCCTATCGCGCCATGAATGCCGCCGCCCTCAAAGTTTACGAGACCATTCGCACTGAAGGCTCGCAAAAAAGCGCTCTGCCCCTCATGCAGTCCCGCGCCGACCTCTACAAATATCTCGACTATCACGCCTACGAACAAAAACTCGACGAGCTCTTTGCAAAAGCCAAGCGCAGCCAATAATCGCCATGGGCGGCAATGCGCCGGCTATAACGCGCCAGCGGGGCTCTCAATCCATGCGGGAGGCATACTATGCACGGCGAAGTTTCAACCGCGCGCTTGCACTTGCTGCGGTTCGCTTATCTCCTCACAGTCGGCGTAGTGGGCGCGGCTGCATGGCCTGAAGTCTTCCGGCACGCCAGTGCTTGCAACCATTACATTCGGGCACTAGGAAAGCGCGAGAAAGCCTGCAACGGCGCCGCGTCCGTGTAAATGCACTTGCCACTCCTGGGTCAAGTTCGCTAGGTTGAAGACGCTGGAGTGTTCATGAGCCAGGCAGTGGTTCCCCCTGTCTTCAAGCCCAAAAAATCTGTCGCCCTGTCCGGCACGCCGGCGGGCGAAACCGCTATTTGCACCGTCGGCCAAAGCGGCAACGACCTGCATTACCGCGGCTACGATATCGCCGACCTGGCCGCGCACTGCGAGTTTGAAGAAGTTGCCTATCTGCTGATTCACGGCAAGCTTCCCAACACAGGCTGAACTGTCTGCCTACAAAGCGCGCCTCTGCGGCCTGCGCAGGCTGCCATCGCAGTGGAAGCAGGCCCTCGAACTGCGTCCCGGCATACGCGCATCCCATGGATGTGCTGCGCACCGGCGTCTCCGCGCTCGGCTGCGTGCTGCCGAAGGCAACCAGCAAACGAAGCTGGCGCGCGCGCCATCGCCGACACGCTGCTCGCCTCGCTCCCCTCCATGCTGCTTTACTGGCACCATTACGCTCGCAATGGCAAACGCATCGATGGTCGAGGCCGGACGGCGATTCCATCGCCGCGCATTTTCTTCATCTGCTCCACGGCGCCCCGCCCAGCACTGAGTGGACCCGCGCCATGCAGATCTCGCTCATCCTCTACGCCGAGCACGAATTCAACGCATCCACATTCACCGCCCGCGTCATCGCCGGAACCGGATCCGATATGTACTCCTGCATTGCAGGCGCCATCGGCGCGCTCAAAGGCCCCAAGCATGGCGGAGCCAACGAGGTAGCCCTTGAAATCCAGCGGCGCTATGCATCTCCCGACGCAGCCGCTGAGGCCGACATTCGTCGCCGCATCGCAAATCACGAAGTCATCATCGGCTTCGGACATCCGGTCTACACCATCAGCGATCCGCGCAGCGACATCATCAAACAGCAGGCGCGCGCCCTCGCCGTCCGACCTGCAGGCAAACGCCTCTTCTCCATCGCCGAACGCATCGAGACAACCATGCAGCGAATGCCAAGCGCATGTTCCCCAATCTCGACTGGTACTCCGCAGTCGCCTATCACCTCATGGGCATTCCCATCGACCTGTTCACGCCGCTCTTTGTCATGGCGCGAACGGCCGGATGGTCCGCGCACGTCATCGAGCAGCGTGAAAGTGGCAAGATCATCCGACCATCCGCCGTTTACACCGGCCCTGAGAATCTCGAATTGGTCCCGCTCGCGCAGCGGACCTAGTTGAGATCTGGTCAAGCAATCTGATGTCATCCTGAGCGAAGCGCGTTTGGGGCCCCTTTTTCGCAGCGCGGAAAAGGGGTAAGCGGAGTCGAAGGATCTGCGGTTGCTCTTCAAAGATTCCGGTTGACCACCATAGCCACACTCATGGATTTGGGCCGTACACTATCAGCATGAAGTCGCACTTGAAATCGTTGGGCTTCATAGTGACTCTCGCCGTTATCTCCGGCCCATTTTCACTCGCTCAAAGCCCGCAGATCCCAAGTCGGATGCTGTCCTCCGGCCAGGCAAATACGCTGGTAATCGCAGCGCTATCGAAGCAACAGAAGCGATTACCCGGCATCGAAGCCGAACAGTTTGATAACTCAAGTTCTGCACAGTTTCTGTTCTTCACCGTCGTTTGGGCTCCGCCGCCTGACCAGCGGGGGAGCGTCGTGGTAGAAAACTATGCGGTCGATCCGCGAACCGGAGATGTCTGGAGCTCGACAATGAGCTGCATGGAGGAAAGCAACAAGCAACTGAGAGCCCTTCAGCGACGCTTGCGTACTGAACTCGGCCTCTCGGATGCCGAATACAGGCATCTCAAAACGACCGGGCCAATCTGCGAAAAATAGAAACTATTTGGCACAGCAAAACAGGAGCAAGCGTGTCCTCCCACATCAGCAACGAACGTCCCGCCCCCGACCAGGTCCTCACCGATATTGCCGACTACGCGCTCAACTACAAAATCGAAAGCGACCTCGCCTACTCCACCGCCCACTACTGCCTCCTCGATACCCTTGGCTGCGGCCTCGAAGCCCTCGAGTATCCGGCCTGCACCAAACTCCTCGGTCCCATCGTACCCGGCACCGTCGTTCCCAACGGCGCCCGCGTTCTCGGCACCAGCTATCAGCTCGATCCCGTCCAGGCCGCATTCAACATCGGCTCTATGATCCGCTGGCTCGATTTCAACGACACATGGCTCGCCGCAGAGTGGGGCCACCCCTCTGACAACCTCGGCGGCATTCTCGCAACAGCCGATTGGCTCTCGCGCACATCCCCCGCCGAAGGCCGGCCTCCGCTTACCATGCGCGACGTGCTCGCCGCCATGATTAAGGCCCACGAAATCCAGGGCTGCATCGCTCTGGAAAACTCATTCAACAAGGTCGGCCTCGATCACGTCGTCCTCGTCAAAGTGGCGTCCACCGCTGTCGTCTGCCAGTTGCTCAGCCTCACGCGCGAGCAAACTATCAACGCACTTTCCCTTGCTTGGGTCGACGGCCAAAGCCTGCGCACCTATCGTCACGCGCCCAATACCGGCTCGCGAAAGAGCTGGGCCGCCGGCGACGCCACCAGCCGCGCCGTTCGTCTCGCTCTTATGGCGCGTGCCGGCGAAATGGGCTATCCCTCCGTCCTCACTGCCAAAACTTGGGGCTTTTACGATGTCTCTTTCCGAGGGCAGCAATTCAAATTCCAGCGCCCCTACGGTTCCTACGTCATGGAAAACGTGCTCTTCAAGATCAGCTACCCGGCCGAATTCCACGCGCAAACCGCCGTCGAAGCAGCAATGAAGGTGCGCGACCAGCTCATCAGGCGCGGCCTTTCGTCCGACTCCATTAAAAAGGTCACAATTCGCACGCATGAAGCCTGCCTGCGCATCATCGACAAAAAAGGCGCACTCTCCAATCCCGCCGACCGCGACCATTGCGTCCAATATATGGTCGCCATTCCACTCCTCTTCGGCCGCCTCACCGCAGCCGACTACGAAGACTCCGTTGCCCTCGATCCGCAAATCGGCCCGCGCATCGACGATCTACGCGCCAAAATCGAATGCGTCGAAAACCCCGTCTTCACAGCCGACTATCACGACCCCGGCAAGCGTTCGATCGCGAATTCACTGCGCGTCGAACTGAACGACGGCTCGATTCTCGAAGAAACCGTCGAGTACCCTCTCGGCCACAAGCGCCGCCGCGAAGAAGGCATCCCTCTGCTCCTCGAGAAATTCAAATCCAACCTCCGCCGCCGCTTCCCTCATGTCCAGCAGCAACGCATTCTCGGCGCATCACTCGATCGCACCATCCTCGACCAGACGCCTGTTAACGAGTACATCGACCTCTACCTTCCGTAACCGGCCCGCCGAAATCTTTGCTCTTCAAATACGACCGCATGGGCTATATTGGTCGCAAAGAAAGATTCTTTTTTCGGGGTCCATCATGTACTCGTGTGTCCGTTCGTCTTTATTTGCCTCTCTTCTCGTCTTTGCCAGTTGCCTTGATTCTCTTCATGCGCAGCGTCCTCCCAATGCCAATCCCGTCTACCAGCAGTTGCGGGGGCTTTTGCCTGGCGGCGAGGTAATCACTGTTAAGGATTTCGAACTGAAACGTGACGCTGCCACCTTCACCTTTCATCAGGGCACTTTTGATTTTTACGGCGAGGTCAACGGTAAAGTCACAGGCGCAGTTTTCCGCGGCGATGGCCATTTGCATATCGATCCACCCACGCCCGAGGAACGGCATAATCTTTCGATCCTGAACCACAGCGACACCTTCGATCAGGACTTTGATCAGGTGGTCTTTCGCTTCACTGACTCGACCGCCGCTGAGCTCCACAAAGCCGCCACTGGCAAAGGCAATCCAGATTCAGAATCGATCAAGGCCGCCCAGAGCCTTCAGTCGTTCGCACGCCAGCAACTCCACGACAACCTCGACCTGCGGCTGTTGCAGGACGTCCTCAGCCCCGCGCCGGGCGGCTTTTTCCTGGCGTCCATTCACGGCAAGGGCAGCCAGCATCTCTTCTTTGAATATGATCCCGAGGGTGCAAACGATATCGCGCCTGAAGAGGTCGCGCTTCTGCGGTGGAACGACTGGGGCGGCACCTACTTGCTCGCCTTTCACCGCGCCGAAGAGTATGCCAACGGAATTCCGACCGGCAACGAGCGCAACTCAACATACAGCCTCTCGAAAGAAGATCTAGACGTCACCATCGAGCGGAGCGGCTTTCTTACCGGCCTCGCCACCGCTGACATCCACGCCGATCAGGACGGCGTCGCCGTCGTTCCCCTTAGTCTCTATCCCACCTTGCGCGTCAGCAAGGTAGAAACCGCAGCCGGATTCCCGCTCGATTTCGTGCAGGAAAAAAAGGAAGACGATCCTGACTTCGCGGTCGTACTCCAGCACCCGCTCAAGAAAGACGAAACCATCTCGCTCAAAATCTCCTACGGCGGCAAAGAAGTCGTCCAGAACGAGGGCAACTCGAACTACTATCCCATCGCTCGCGAAAACTGGTATCCCAATGCCGCGCAGGGCCTCGGCAATTACGCCATGTATCACATGGTCTTTCACGTCCCCAAGGGACTGCAATTGATTGCCACAGGCTCCAAGGTGAACGAAAACACCGACGGCAAAATCACAACATCGGAATGGAAGACAGACGTTCCCCTGCCGGTTGCCGGCTTCAATCTCGGCGAATTCACCATGAAAGAAGGCTCGGTCCCTTATAAATCCGGCGGTAGCCTCTCGGTCGATGCCTTCGCGAATAAGAACCCGCCCGACATGTTCAACGCCATCGCCGATGCAGTAAATAACGCACCCATCGCCGGAGGCACCGATGATGCGCCGGCAGGCGCCATCGGCAGAATCAACACAGTCTCTATGCTTCCCATGCAGTTGAGCGAGGCGCAGGCCGCGGCGCAAATTTACACCCAGTACTTCGGTCCGCTGCCCTTCAATCATGTGGCTATCACGCAGCAGTTCGCCTGCAACTACGGTCAGAGCTGGCCGATGCTCGTCTACCTGCCCATCTGCGGCTTCCTCGATTCCACTCAGCAGCACGTCCTCGGCCTGCACCCTGAAGACATGTATTGGAAAATGGTCACTCCCCACGAAGTAGCGCACCAGTGGTGGGGACACACAGTGGGCTTCCGCAGTTATCGCGACCAGTGGATGAGCGAAGGCTTCGCCAACACTTCGGCGTCGATTTATCTCCTGCTCACGCGCCCCAAGCCGAATGACTTTCTCGACTTCTGGAAACAGCAGCGGAAGTTAATCACCGAACGGAACTCCATGGGCTTCCGTCCGATTGATGTCGGCCCAGTCACCATGGGCTTCCGCCTCAGCACCGAAAAAACCGGCTTCAACATCTATCAGGATCTCGTTTATCCCAAGGGCGCTTACATTCTGCACATGATTCGCATGATGATGTGGTCGCCGCAGGAGGGCGACAAGGTATTCGCGGAAACAATGCACGATTTCACCTCAACTTACCGCCTTCACGCCGCTACGACCGAAGATTTCAAGACTGTTGTCGAAAAGCACATGACTCCCTCAATGGATCTCGACAAAAACCACAGAATGGATTGGTTCTTCGACGAGTATGTCTACGGAACTGATCTCCCCGCCTATCATTTTCAGGGCGACATCACGCCCAGCGGCGATGGTTCGAAGATTCACTTCCAGCTGGCTCAATCGGGCGTGAACGACAAATTCAGAAATCTCGTCCCGATCTACCTGGAGTTGAACGACGGCAAAATCATTCGCATGGGTTCGACCATGCTGCGCGGCAATAACTCAATCGACCAGTCTGTGCAGGTTCCCAAACTTTCCTCGCCCATCAAGCGAGTCCTCATCAACTACTACTACGACGTACTGTGCACGGACAACTGATCGATCGACGAGGTTCTCATCGAGACACTGAGCTCGATGAGAATCTCGCCTCAACCGACGTGAACCCCTTCGCCAGCAGTTCCGCGGTTACCGCCAGCGTCAGCCCACCGATCACGTCCGCAATGTAATGCCATCCCGTCGTCAGCGTCGAAACAACAATAAGACCGGCGAGCAGCACCGCGGGAATCCGCAACACCCTCACAGAACACATCGCGACACACGAAACAATCGCCAGCATCACGTGGAACGATGGAAAACAGATGATGCCCTTGTCGTCGGCATTGAGTATATGAATACCTCCTGAGCGCAACGCAAGAAAAAGCGCCTCGCACGTCTGCTGCTGGGCCGACGGCGCAAAGTGATAAACCGCCCACGGCCCGATCGCCGGGCAAACTGCAAACATCAACGAACCAATGATCGTAGCCAGCGATGTAGCCACGACTAACTCTTTCGCTGCCGTCCAGCGGTACATCACCGCCGGAATCATCACGCTCAGCACCATGAGCGGAAAAAGCAGATCGTAACTGACAGCGAAAGTCGTATTCATCCAGGAGTGATTCGCCGTGAAGTGCAGAATCGACGGAACCTGCAAGCCGAGCAATTGGTCGAAGTGCGCTAACGCATCATCCTGAAGCGGCATCTTCGACCGCGCTGCCAGGTAAACCGGGAACCCTAGTAACTTCCCCAGCACAAACGACCAGAAAATGATCAGGCACGCCTGAAAAAACCGGGCAAATTTTGCCCACCAGCAATAGCCGGTGGCAATCAGGAAAGCAACCAAGCCTGAATAGTCGTTGAAATTCGGCGCATGCAGTTTGTAGTTCAGTCGCGTCGCGCAAATCACGGCCATCGCGATCAGCAGCGCGCAAACCGCGCTCATGAACAGATGAAAAAAGCGATTGTCCGGACAAAATTCGCGCGCAGATTTCGCCCGCGCCGCACCGGCCAACTCGCTTTGCGTCATGCGTGGATTATAGCGGCGTATGAATTCAACTGCGCTCGCCGATCAAAAGAAGGATCAAACGAGATAATCGCCGCGGCCAATAAAAAGAGGCCAGCCGTTTTCCGGCTGGCCTCAGTCTCTTCTCAACTGAAAACTGTTCTTACGCCTTGGCCAGCACCGGCTTGCCCAGCCGCTCTGCCACCATCTCGTGGCCGTGCGCGAAGAACTCTTCCTGCGCGATCTTGCCCGCATCCACATCGGCCAGAATCGCCTTCTGCGCCGCGTATTCCTTGTTCACGATGCCGGCCTTCGACTGCAGCATGCGCCACGCCTTGCGCCGCTCCACGCAGAACATCACCAGTTGCCGCGACAGCGCGCGATACTCCATCTTGCCGTTCCTCCTCCAACTTGATGTACACGCCGAAGTCGGGAATGAAGCGCGGTGCCCCGGGTTCAGGTAGCGCCGATAGACCACATCCTGCTGCGTGATGCGCACCAGCATGTTGTCCAGCGGAATCAGCTTTTCCGCCTGCTCCGGCTTGATCTTCTTCAGGTGGTTGCGGAAGCGCGCTTCCGTCGTGCACCAGTGCGCCACGGTGTAGCGCATGGTCTCGCCGGTCGCCTTTGACTTGGTCTCGTACCAGTCCAGATCGATCGACGGATTGCCCTTGATGTCCAGCGCTTCCTGGTAGGTCTCGCCCAGGCGCGGATTGAAGACGAACTCCGGCGCGCCGCGCGAGTCGCGCACGCGCTGCGCCTGGAGGAGCGCCATGTCGTCCGGCACGCCGTGCTCCGGCTGGCAGGTGGTGAAGCACTGCAGGAACATCGTTCCGCGATACTCCAGGCCATCCAGAATCGCGCGATAAAGCTTCGGCGCGTTGGCCATTGAAACCTGCGCCACGAACGGCGATCCGTGTCCGGCGAGGAATGTTTCCGCCACCGTCTTCTTCTCCGTGTTCTTGCCCTGCGTCGCGGCGCCGAAGACGTTCATGTCGTTGCCGCCCAGCATCGGCGTCGAGTCGGAGTTCTGCCCGCCCGTGTTCGAGTAGACCTGCGTGTCGAGCATCAGCGCCTTCACGTTCGGCCGGTTCTGCAGAATCACCTTCGACATGTTCTGATAGCCGATGTCGCCCATGCCGCCGTCGCCGCCCACCACCCAGACCTTGGGCAGTTCCACGATTTCCTGGTCGGTCATCAGCGCATCGGTGAAGTGCGTGAAGTCGTAGTACTCTTCGCTCGCTGATGCACGTTGCATCTCGCGCGTCAGCAGCATGTCCGCCAGCCGCTCCGGAATCACCGAACGCCGCGCGTGATCCACGATGAAGCTCTCGCCCATCAGCCAGCCCACCGTGATGCCGTCCTGGAACAGCGAGTTCATCCATGGATAAGGATGCGGATTGTTCGGCGCCGTCGATCCGTACACCGTGTTGCAGCCCGTGTGCGCAGCCATCGCCATCACGCTCATGCCGTTCGCCAGCCGTCCGTCAATCGGCTGCAGGTTCTTGTGATTGAAGGCTTCAGTCAGCAGCACCGCCGCCATCGCCTCCACCAGCTGCGCGTCGGTGATCGTCGCCATGCTCCGCCTCGTAGGCCGCGATGCGCGCCTTGGTGTCCTTCACGTCCTCGCCGCCCAGCCCCATCACCAGGTGAGCGATCGCCTGCCGCAGCAGCGCATATTCTGCCGGATTGCTCTGCCTTCAGCGCCGCCAGCCTCGCCACGCCGGTCTTCTCCAGCTCGCCGGCCTTGGCCACAAAGCGGTCGCTCTTGGCGTGGAACACCGGCCGCATGTAGGCCTCGGTCACCGCCGCAATCGAGCGCAGCACGCTCTTTTCGCCGCAGCCCGCGCAGGCGCCGTCGCCGGACACCAGCGCGTCGTAGTTGCGTCCGCACCATCAGCATGTTGCGCAGCGTCGCCGTCTTCGAGTCCGCCGGATTCGCGCCGTTGTACAGGCCCAGGTACTTCTGCGAAGTATCCGGCAGCAGATTCAGGAACGCCGTGCCGGTCTCGTGCTCGGCATTCACTTCTTCCGTCTCCTGCACCATCTTCAGCGCCTTGTGGTCGCCGCACGCCGTCACGCAGGCCGCGCAGCCCTTGCACAGATCGCTCACGAAAATCGAGAAGATGCCGCCCGAGCCCGGCGCTCTTGCGCTCCGGCGACGAGAAGATGGCATTCACCTTCTGGTAGGCCATCGGCACCTTGTCGATGATGTCGAAGAACTGCGTCTTCGCCTCGGCCGAGAATCCATCCACCTGACTCCGTCACTTCGCGCATAATCGTCTGCAGCGGCGTGCCAGTCTTCATCTCCGCCACCATGCGCTGCCGCGTCTGCTTCTCGATCTCCGGCAGCTTCTGCAGCATCTTTCGTGCGCTCGCCTGCGATCGGCCACGTAGTGCGAAACGGCCGTCGTCAGCACCGTGCCCAGATCCTGCGAAGTAGTTCGGCAGCGCCGTATCCGGGCAAACCGAGATGCACTCCATGCACTGCGTGCAGTTCTCGGGAATGTACAGCGGAGTCTCGCGCCGCGCCACATACTTCGACGCCGTGTCGCCCGTCGCTGCGGCAATCACGCCCATCGCAGAAAGCGGCGTCGCCGGCTGGTCGTAGCCGAAGCTCGAGCGGAACTCCGCATCGAAAGCTTGAATGCTAGAAATCGGCGTGCGCGGCCCCTGCCCTGCAGGAACCGCAGCTGTCGAACGGCATCGCAGGCACGGTGCTCGCAGCTGCCTCACCCACCGTCGGCGCCTGCTCCAGAATCGGCAGCAGCGCCTGTCCGCGCAGCGCGAGTGTCCGCCGCCGCCAGTTCGCCGATCTTGATCTCCTTCACCCGCTCGAAGCCCTGCAGCATGACTTCCATGTTCGACTGCACAACCGCATCGCCCAGCTTGCCGAACTTCTTCACATACTGCTTGTAAACCACGTCGCGATACTGCTCCTGCGTGATGCCAAACTCCTGCAGCAGATTGGCTGACCGCAAAGAACGCGCCCAGAAACGCGTTGCCCTGCATGCGCAATTGCAGATCGCCGCGGTCCGTCGCCTTGCGCGCAATGTCGAATCCGGGCAGCGTGAACACGCGAATCTTCTTGTCGATAATCTGCTTGCGCGCCCACATCGGCAGATTGCTCCCACGCGTGCTCGCCTTCCGCATCCGACTCCCACACCAGGCTGCCGCCCTCCTGCATGCCGTCCAGCGGATTGGTGTGCGTAAACGCCTTCGGATCGCAGCACAGCACGACCGTCACGTGGCGCAGATCGCAGTTCACGCGAATGCGATCCTTCGCCGCCACCATGAAGTAGCTGGTCGGCGCGCCCTTCTTCTCCGATCCATACTTCGGATTGGCGCTGACGTGAATCACTTCCTTGGGATTGCCCAGCGTCGTCCGCCAAGTCCGTCGCGCTCGTAGAGCAGAGTCGTTCAAGTCGCCGAGAATCGCGCCCAGGTTCTTGCCGGTGGTGATCGCGCCCCATCCGCCAATCGAATGGAAGCGCACCGCAACCGCGCCTTCCGGCAGCAGCGACGGCGTCTCGTCGCCGACCACTGCATAAGGATGATCGATGCCCAGCACAAAGAAGTTCACGCCGTCGGCTGCTGTCTTGCCGTCCTTGCGCGCGCGGCTCCGCGGTCGCATATTCGTACGCGCCGATAATGTGCTCCGGGCGGAAGTCGCGCGAGCCCAATCCATAGCTGCCGCTAAAGATACTGCGGCACCTCGCGCCAGCTGCAGCCTTCGGCAGTCCTTCAGTTCCCTGCACCGCCTTCGAAAGCGCAGTGCGAATGTCGCGGCCCAGCGGATTGTCGCCGGCGCAGCGCTTCGTCCGTCCGCTCCAGGATGATCACGTTCTTCTTGCCCTTCAGCGCATCCACCATCGCCGCCTCGGGGAACGGCCGAATCACGTTCACGTGAATCGAACCCACCGTCGACCCGCGCGTCTGCGCGCAGATAGTCCACCGCCGCCTCGATGTTTTCGGCCGCCGATCCCAGCGAAACAAACACCGTGTCCGTGTCGTCCGTCTTGTACTTCGCTGATCAGCCCATAGCGCCGTCCCGTCAGCTCGCGCAAACTTCTCGTACGCCTCTTCAAGGAACTGCAGAATCGGCTCGGCGAAATTGTTTCTCCGCGCCACCACGCCGTTCATGTAGTGTTCCTGGTTCTGCACCGGCCCCAGCAAAATCGGATTGGTCAGGTCCATCATCTTCGGCACGCGCCGCCGCGTCGGCCCAAACAAACGCCGCTGCGCTTCCGTCGGGCAGTCGATCATGTCTTCCGGCGCGCCCAGATATTCGCGAATCAGCTCCGATTCATGCTTGTAGAAGGTCCGCTCCAGGTGGGTCGTCAAAAAGCCGTCCATGATGTTCATGCCGGGCGTCAGGCTCAGCTCCGTCACGCGACGCAAAATCAGCGCCTGGTCGGCCGCCTGCTGCGCGTCCTTGCCGAACAGCATGATCCAGCCCGTATCGAGCGCACCATAAATATCGTCGTGGCCGCAATGCACGTTCAAAGCATGCTTGGTCAGCGCGCGCGCGCCCACCTCCAGCACCATCGTCGAGCCCTTGCCCGGCGCGTGATAATACTGCTCCACGCCATAGACCACGCCCTGCCCCGAAGTAAAGTTCACCACGCGCTTGCCGCAAACCGAATGCGCAATCGCTCCGCCCTGCGCCGCATGCTCGCCTTCGGTCTCGATGGCAATCGTGTTGCGGCCGAAAACATTCAACTGTCCTTCGGCATAGGCCTGCTGAAAAAGCTCGCCGCCCTCGGTCGAAGGCGTAATCGGATAAAACACGCCGGCATCGGCGATCGCGCGTCTCGGTGTGGTACGAGACCAGCTGGTTTCCATTGGCAGTGACCCGGATGCCGGGATAACGAGCAGACTTCATAGTTCCCTCACAGTGGTTTTCATCTTCCTAATCTCTTCGGTTTTGCGTCGTGGCTACAATGCGTGCGGGCCGGAGTCCGTTCGAGCCCAGCCAGTTTCCGCGCTGTCGATTCGCGGGTTGGGGGCTACCCATTGTTCAGACAGACTCTCTGGACACCAAAAATAAATCGCCTTGCATATGAAAATGCCGTTGCGGCATTGAGGAGCTCCCCAGGGGAAGATTACTCCTCAAGATAGTGATCCAGAATCAGTATGCGCCTTATCGAGAGACGCCGTTTCAAAATTCGGTACGGTCAAGCCCCTATGAATATGAACAGGTTAGGCCGCATTCACGGCTTCGACCGGCCCTTCTGCGCTAACATGATCTTTCACCCTGGGGCCTACATGTTCGTCGTCGTCTGGAAGTTTGAAATCGCTGAAGAGAAAATCGCTGGATTCGAGGCCGCTTATGGCGCAGAAGGTGCCTGGGCTCAGCTCTTTCGCATCTCGCCTGACTACCAGGGAACCGAGTTGCTGCGCGATGCTTACGTACCCGGCAGCTACCTCACCATCGACCGCTGGACCAGCGAGGAAGCCTTCCGCTCCTTCCGCAAGAATCACGACGCCGAATACGAGAAACTTGACCGTCAATGCGATGCCCTGACAGGCCGGGAAACCCGGGTGGGAGCTTACACGGCCTGACGTACTTTCCCAAGACTATTGAAGGAGAAGGACGTTGCCGGCAAATTGAGCGCCGGCCAGGTATTTGAGACCGCGGTCGAAGGTTATGAGCACCCCATCTTCTCTGATCGCTAATCCAAGCAAGTAGGCATCCGTCACCTGCTGATGACCAGAGATGCGCGCCGCGAATGGTGAAGTGAGAGTTGTCCAGCTCTCTGTGAGCGGCCAATAACGGTATCCGGGGCGATTCGCAAGTTCTGCCAGGACGGCGATCGCCTGTTCATGCGTACGCGGTCCTGGAAAAAATGCAGGATTCGTTGTGACCCGGAGAAATCCGATTTCCGTGAGCGGACAGACTCCCCAGTCATCCCCTCCCGATGATTTAAACCACTCTTGCGCCTGGTAAAAAAAACTGTGCCCGGGTTCAAGGAGAGCAATCAGGACGTTCACGTCAAGCAAACTTCTTCGGGTCATATTCCTCTTCCTCGAGCTTCTTCACCATTTCAGAAGTGATCGTTCCGCCTGTCGGAGGAAACATTGGCAGGCCGTTCGGACCAACTCGAATATCCGGCTTGGGCGCCGGTGCACTCTGCGCCTTTCGAATCAGTTCCTCAATCGCGGCGCCCAGAGTCAGACCCCTCGCTCGGGCGTAGTAGATGGCGAACTCGTGAATGTCATCATCAAGCTTGATAGTGGTTCTCATATGCTCAGTATGCATCATATTGTGAATAGATACAATTTCCGTTAACTGATGCATCCAAGCCCAATCGATGCGTACCGCTTGTGCTCCCCAGCACACTTGTTGGTTCACGCCCGATATTTTCTCCGTTTCTTCGCTATTTTTCCCTGTTTTTCCATGTCTCATCCTGCTACAATCCCCTCGAAATACAAGCGATGCCCCCGCCGTTTCCTGCCGGGAAAGCAAGGGACCCAGGGCGCGCAATTACTTCAGGAGCCCTCCCGAATGGCCATCGTTGACGACCGCGCTAAAGCCGTAGAACTTGCCCTTGCACAGATTGAAAAACAGTTTGGGAAGGGGTCCATCGTACGCCTCGGCTCCCGCGAAGCCCTGCTGCCCATCGCTGTTATCTCCACTGGATCCATCAGTTTCGACGCCGCACTCGGCGTCGGCGGCGTTCCCCGCGGCCGAGTCACCGAGATCTTCGGACCTGAGTCCTCTGGCAAGACCACAATCACCTTGCAGATCATCGCCGAGGCTCAGAAGGCCGGCGGTCTGGCCGCCTTTGTCGATGCAGAACATGCGCTCGATCCCGGCTACGCCAAGAAGCTCGGCGTAGACGTCGACAACCTCCTCGTCTCCCAACCCGACTCTGGCGAACAGGCCCTGGAAATTACCGAAGCACTCGTCCGCTCCGGCGCCATCGACGTGCTCGTCGTCGATTCGGTTGCCGCGCTCGTCCCCAAGGCCGAGCTCGACGGCGAGATGGGCGACTCCCACATGGGCCTCCAGGCGCGCCTCATGTCGCAGGCCCTGCGCAAGCTCACCGGCACCGTCTCCAAATCCCGCACCGCCCTCATCTTCATCAACCAGATCCGCGAAAAGATCGGTGTCATGTTCGGCAATCCTGAAACCACCACCGGCGGCCGCGCGCTCAAGTTCTACTCCTCCGTCCGCATCGACATCCGCCGCATCGCGGCTGTCAAGGAAGGTGACGTCGTCACCGGATCGCACACCAAGGTCAAGATCGTCAAGAACAAGGTCGCCGCTCCTTTCCGTGAGGCCGAGTTCGACATCCTTTACGGTGAAGGCATCAGCCGCGAAGGCGACGTGCTCGATCTCGCCGTCACGCACAATATCGTCGAGAAATCCGGCGCCTGGTACAGCTACTCAGGCGAACGCATCGGCCAGGGCCGTGAGAATACACGCTCGTTCCTTAAGGAGAACAAGGACATCTTTGCCAAGCTCGACGCCGAGTTGCGCAAGCGGCTCGGCATCAGCGCTCCCAAGGCTGAGGTTCCCGAAGTCCCTGCAGGCGGACACGCCGAAGCCAAAGAAGCTGTCCGCGCGCGCAAGAACTAATCGCCGCGAAATTAAATTCCACGAAGATCGCTGCCCAGATTTGAGCGGCGAGTAGGGTAAGCCTACTCGCCGTTTAACGCGTTGGAGCGTCTCCCGCGCTCTCACCTCTCATTTTGCCTTTGCGCACTCCACAATCGCCCATCTACGATGGAGCCGACTCGCCACTGGAGTGCGTGTGAAGCGAATCCTCTCTCGAAGAATGTTACTGACCGGAGTCGGCGCTACATCGGCCCAAATGCTTTTCGCCAGCCGGATCAAAGCCGCAGACGTCCTTACCGGTGCTGCCTCCTCGTCTCTTACCGCCGTGCCCGGCGAAATCGATCTCATGCTGACTGCGATCACTCCAAATACGCTTCGCATTGGCGTCGCACCCGCAGCAGCAGAGCCATTGGACAATGAACTCGGCCTCGTCGATCGCTCCTGGCCTGCTCCGTTTGCTCCTTCCGCTCCGGCCCGCTCCCGCACTATTTCATGGGGACGCTACTCCATTCGGATCGATACACGCCCTCTCAGCATTACCGTGCTCGAGAACGGCACGACCCGACAGCAGATTCGATTTGAAGACAACAGCACGAATGTCCACTTCACTCTGGACGGGCCGGTCTTCGGCCTCGGCGAAGGGACCAACTCTCTTGACCGCCGCGGAACGCGAGAGGGCTTAATCAACGGCCAGGTGACCGCCTGATTACCGCACTTACGGCGCGCGAGTCCAGATCCCTTGGATCATCAGTCCGTCCGGCTGGGGCATTTTCATTGGCCAGCCGCAAGGTACGATCGAATTCACCCAGCAGGAAGGCATCTTCCGCGCAGTGGAGGCCACGTCAACCCGCAATGTCTTTCTGCTACTCGGCGACGGACCGGCAGATGTCCTGAAGGAATACGCGCAACTCACCGGATTTCCCCATATGCCGCCCAAGTGGGCGCTCGGCTATTTGCAATCGCATCGCACACTCGCCAGTCAGGACGAAGTGTTGAGCGTCATCAAGACTTTCCGCGAGAAGAAACTTCCCTGCGATGCAGTGATCTATCTCGGAACCGGTTTCTGCCCCTCCGGCTGGAACACCGGCCACGGCTCGTTCACTTTCAACGAAGAGATCTTCCCCGATCCGCCGGCAACGATCCGTCAGATTCACGATGAACATTTCAAGATCGTTCTTCACGTCGTGCCCCCAGGGGATTTTCACGGCAGCGTTTCCGACACCGGCACCGCGGCAACATCGCCGGGGGATGCAAACCCCTATTGGGCGAAGCACGCAGCTCTCGAAAAAATCGGCGTCGACGGTTGGTGGCCCGATGAAGGCGACAAGTTTTCCGTTTACGCACGCGCCGAGCGCAATCGCATGTATTTCGAGGGCTCGCGCATAACCTTCTCCGATCGCCGCCCCTACGCGTTGCATCGCAACGGCTATGCAGGCATCCAGCGCTACGGCTGGCTTTGGTCGGGCGATACCACCAGCACCTGGAGCACCCTCCGTGCCCAGATCATGGTTGGCATCGGGGCTGCTCTTTCCGGCATTTCGTATTGGGGTACTGACATCGCCGGCTTTGTGCCCACACCCGAGCTGACCCCGGAACTGTATGTGCGCTGGTTCCAGTGGGCGGCATTCTGCCCATGCTTTCGCGGACATGGTCGCGCCTGGCATCTGCGTCTGCCGTGGGGTTGGAACACCGGAGATCCCGGACCAAAAGAAGTTGAAGGCGATTGGGTCGCGGCGTGGCCTCCTTCCGCCGATCTCCATCGACCTGATGTCGAAGAGATCTGCCGCAAATTCCTCAACCTCCGCTACCAACTTCTGCCCTACACCTATTCCACCGTCGCGCAGGGTCACGTCACGGGATTGCCGCTCATTCGCGCTCTCTGCCTGCGTTGGCCACACGACGAAAAGGCCCTCGCCACTGACGACGCATACATGTGGGGAGATCATTTTCTGGTCGCGCCGGTGTATGACAAAGACACCACCCAACGCCGCGTTTACTTGCCGGCTGGCTCCTGGTGGGATTACTGGAACAGCACTCGCATTGACGGCGGAAACACCATTTCGCAACCCGTCGATCTCGCGACGATTCCGCTCTATGTGAACGCCGGCGCCATCATTCCCTTTGGCCCGGTAAAGCAGTTCGCCGCTGAGAAGGTCACGGAACCCACGATGCTGCGCATCTATCCTGGCAGGGATGGCCGCTTCACCTGGTACGACGACGACGGCGCCAGCTACGCCTATGAGCACGGTGATTTTTTCAAAATCGAATGCGTTTGGCAGGACGCGGCGAGCAAACTCACCCTGACACCGGATTCCTCCGGGGTCATGCCTCTGCCGCCGCTCGTTCGCATCGAGATTGCCGGGACCAATTTAAGCCGCACAATTACCACTGAGCGCAAAAGTGTAACCGTGAACTTCGCACGGTAAGTCGCCGCGACATCGACTTCCAATCCGGGTCGAACTTACTTAGAGATCTGAATGAAAGGCCTCATGCAAGTTTGTCGACTTCCAGCGTTTTCCTTATCTCTTGTATTGGCTGCCTGCCAGTCGTCATTACCGACCGCCGCACAGCAGCATCTCACGGTCCCGCGTTCCGACGGCCATTCCACTCCGCTCCTGCTTTACCGCGCTGCCGGGTCACCTTCAGGCTGCGCGCCGCTCGCTGTCATCTCGCATGGCGCCGGCGGTTCTGAAAACGGCTACCGCTACCTTGCACAGGCCATGGCCAATCTCGGATACACAACGGTCGTGATGGGCCATGCGGAAAGCGGCTTGGCCGCACTCGCCGCCGACATGCGTCAAAACGGGCCCATGCAGGGAGTCACCCATCTGGTCGCCGATCCAACGGCCGAAAAAGATCGCCTTCTTGACGTTGCGGCGGCGCTCGAATGGGCTGACAGCCAGTGTCACGCACCTTTTCGCGTCTTGCTCGGTCACTCCATGGGCGCTGAAACCGCGATGCTCGAAGCTGGCGCAAAAAACATGATTGGAGTCGCGTCGCCGCCTGCCGGCCAGAACCGCTTCGACGCGTACGTTGCGCTATCGCCCGAAGGCTCCGGAGTAGTCTTTCCAGACGATGCATGGCACGAGATACACAAACCCCTTTTGGTGATGACCGGCACGCGTGATCAGTCGCTCAAAGGCGGGCCGCAGGCGCGGCTCGAACCGTGGCGTGACCTCGCCGGCATGGCATCTCATTGCCAATGGCAGGGAGTCATCGACGGCGCCACGCATATGAACTTCGCTGGAACCGGCATCGGACATGAGGAAGTGGAGCCGGCCGTCACACAGACTATCGCCACTTTCCTCGAAGGCGTCAAGGCGCAGCAGTGCATGCTCCCTGCACCCCTGAGCGGAATGAATTTGCAGGCTAAGTGACCGAGTCTTTCCTTCCGTCCCCCAATGCAAATTCCACTTACCGCGAATTGATCCGGCCCTCTGCGTTGATGCCATAGAATCTTGTGAGAGCCGCCACCGCGTTTCCTGAGTCGCGCCTCGCGGAGCCGCCAACTTCAAGTCGACGCGACCATCAGGGAATCGTCGACCGAGCATTTATCATCAAAGGCACGCTTGCTTAGGAATCGCAGCCTTTATGTCCGTCAAAGCTCTCTATCCCGGCACCTTCGACCCGCCGACCAACGGTCACCTCGACCTCATCCAGCGCGGCGCTAAGATCTTTGACCACCTCACCGTCGCCATCCTCGTCAACCCGGTAAAGAATCCGCTTTTCACCGTCCAGGAACGGGTGGAGATGCTCAAGGAAGCCACTGCGGGCATCAATAACGTCTCCGTCGCAATCTTCGACGGCCTGATGGTTGACTTCGCGCGCGAGCAGGGCGCTACGGCCGTGCTGCGCGGCATTCGCGCCATCTCCGACTACGAGCACGAATTCCAGATGGCGCTCATGAACCGGCGCCTCGCCCCCGAGATCGAAACTGTCTTCCTCCAGCCCGCAGGCCGCTACTCCTTCGTCAGCTCGCGCATGGTCAAGGAAGTCTTCAGCTTCGGCGGCGACATCAGCGGCCTCGTCCCTCCCAACGTAATCAAGCGCCTAAGCGCCCGCATCAAGAACGGCCACAGTTAACTCAATTCGATCCGCCCAAACAAATTCTTCCGGCAATCGTCGCGCAGCGTCGGCTTTTTGCTTCGCGCGTGCGCAAGGCCCCTCATCTCGTAAAATTGTCAGTAATCAATCAAGAAGAAGTGCGATCGAAAATGAATATCGGAAAGAGATCGGTGTGGACTATCGTCGCGATTCTGCTCGCAGTCCAGGCGGCGCAGTTGCTGTATGTTGTCCATCGCGAGTCGCTCACCTTCGATGAAGATGACCACATGTTTGCCGGCTATATGATGATCCACGCCGGTGACTACGGCCTCAACCCGGAACACCCCCCGCTCGTCAAATTGTTGGCCGCGCTGCCTCTTATCGGCCGCGATCTTTTCGTCCCGCCGTTACAGGGTCGGAACTTCAAGAAAGAAGCCTATCTGGACGGTCGCGACTGGCTGGCTCGCAATGACGGCGCAAGCCAGCGCCTGGTATTCCGCATGCGCCTCGCAGCCGGACTGCTGGCTCTCGCGTTTTCCCTGGTTGTCTTCTTCGCGGCAAGCGAGTGGTTTGGCGTCGAAGCCGGGCTAACAGCACTGGCCGTCTTCACCTTTGATCCAAACATCCTTGCGCATTCCGCGCTGGTTACCACCGATATCGGTGTTTCCCTTTTCTTCCTGGCGAGCATCTTCGCCTTCTATCGCTACATTAAGAACCCCTCACTTCTCCGCTTGCTGATTACCGGCGTTACCGCTGGCCTATTGCTGGCCTCAAAGCATTCGGGAATTCTGCTCGCGCCAATGCTGGTGCTCCTCATCGGTTGGGAAATCGCGTTTGCGCCCAAGGACCGCCGCCGCTTGTCGCTTCGCCTGGCGGGCGCCTTCGCGGCAATCGTTGTGGTTGGTGTGGTCGTTTTGTGGGCCTTTTATGGCTTCCGCTACGCAGCGCGGCCTGCTGGGTTGGCACTGAATCCGCCTTTGGCCAGCTTCGTAGAACGGCTGAGCCCCTTCGACAAAGCAGCGATTCTCACCACCGCTCGCTTCCATCTGCTGCCGGAGTCCTATCTCATGGGCCTCGTGGACGTGAAACACATGGCGGAGTTTTATCCCACCTACCTCTTGGGCAAGGTCTACGCCCATGGACAATGGATCTACTTCCCTGTCGTGATCCTGATCAAATCCACTCTTGGCTTGCTCGCCATGCTGGCGCTGGCGATCTTCGCGATCTCGACCGGCCATCTGCGCGGCAAGAGCCGCGAGCTGACTTATCTTCTCTTGCCTGGCGCAGTTTATCTCGCTGTCGCCATGCTCGCGGGAATGGACATTGGCGCTCGGCATATTCTGCCTCTTTGCTCCATCGCAGCCATCCTCGCCGCCGCCGCGCTCGCTGCTCTTGCGGCGCGTAATCGCCGCTGGTTGTGGGTGGGAGCCGTGCTGGTTTTCGCACATATCGCCTCCTCGGCCAGCGTTTTCCCCAACTACATGGCATACGCAAACGAGGCGTGGGGCGGCCCGAAAAATTTGCACAATCTGCTCAGCGACGCCAATGTCGATTGGGGCCAGCAACTGATCCAGGTGAAGCAATGGCAGGACCGTCATCCCGATCAGGAGTGTTGGTTTGCCTACTTCGCACGTCCCGAAATCGATCCCGCCGTCTACGGAATCCGCTGTCACGCGATGCCTACGGTTGACACCCAGTGGTTGGGCGGCTCTGACCTCGTCCCACCGAACATTAGTGGCTACGTTCTCATCAGCGCCGGCGACTTGAGCGGATGCGAATGGGCTAGCAGTCAGTTCAATCCCTATGTCGAGTTCCAGCCGCTCAAGCCCGATGAGCTCATCGACTACGGCGTGCTTGTATATCGTGGCAACTTCCGCGTCAACCAGGCCGCCGCACTCAGTCGCGCCCAGAATGCTGATGCGCTGTTCCGCGAGCACAAAGCCGACGAGGCTTTGGCGATGGCCCGCGAGGCAGTCGCATTTGACCCTGCGGACCTTCACGCCCAATCCACTCTGGGTAACATTGCGGCAAAACTGGGTCTCAAGGATGAAGCTCGCGCAGCCTGGCAGGCCGCTCTCGCTTCCGCAATGCAGCTCGAACCCGAAGCGCAGCCCGGATACGTTCCCGACCTCGAAGCGAAACTGAAGGCGTTATGAACCTGCTTCTATGAGCCGGTCATGAATCCACCGAACCCTGATTTTGTCCTTCGCTCCGAATCTGTCAAGATAGAAGTGTTATGACCGTCACAGCTCCTGCAAAAATCTTTGCCGATCGCATCGGCCGCATTGAAGTCTCCGCCACCATGGCCGTGGCCGCCGAGGCCGCCAAACTGCGCGCCCAGGGCGCCAACCTGGTGGATTTCGGCGCCGGCGAGCCGCATTTCCCCACCCCGCGCCACATCAAGGACGCGGCCATCGCCGCCATCGAGGCCAACTTCACCCGCTACACCGTCGTGCCCGGCATTCCCGACGTGCGCAAGGCCATCGTCGAGCGCCATGCCTGCGACTTCGGCTCCGACTACTCGATCGACGAGGCCATCTTCACCACCGGCGGCAAGCTGGCGCTCTTCAACACCATCCAGGTCCTCGTCGACCACGGCGACGAAGTCATCCTGCCCGTTCCCTACTGGGTCAGCTTCAAAGACATCATCCAGTACGCCGGCGGCAAGGTCGTCTTTCTCGAAACCAGCGAGGCGGAGAACTTCCGCATCACCGCCGACGCCATCGAGCAGGCCATCACGCCGCGCACCAAGGCCATCATCCTCAACTCGCCGTCGAACCCGGCCGGCTCGGTGGTCTCCGCCGAGGATCTGGAGCGCATCGTCCACCTCGCGCACGACCGCGGCATCTACCTGCTGCTCGACGAGTGCTACGTCTACCTGAACTACGCCGGCAAGCCCGTCTCCGGCGGCTCGTTCACCTGGGCCAAGGAGCACATCGTCATCCTCGGCTCGCTCTCCAAGACCTACTCCATGACCGGCTGGCGCGCCGGCTATGCGCTGGCCGCCAAGCCGGTCGTCGCCAACCTCAGCAAGCTGCAATCGCAGTCCACGTCGAACGCCACCAGCTTCGTGCAGAAGGCCGCCATTGCCGCGCTCGCCGGTTCGCAGGAGTGCGTCGCCGAGTTCCGCGCCGAGTTCATCGATCTGCGCGACTACATGCTCGCCAAGCTCGCCGCAGATTCCCGGCGTCACCTGCACCAAGCCCGAGGGCGCCTTCTACGTCTACCCCAACATCTCGGCATACCTCGGCAAGGGCGGCATCCGCACCGCCACCGAGCTGGCCACGCGCCTGCTGCACGAGGCGCATGTCGTCACCGTTCCCGGCGAGGCCTTCGGCACCGCCGAGCACATCCGCATCTCCTACCCGGTGACCAAGCAAAACATCGATGAAGGCACCCGCCGCATGGGCGAGTTCCTCACCGGCCTTCGCTAACTGACCGGCAGCAATGCCGATTTCGTCCTTCCACCCTCCGCATGAATCTCCGAGACCCGTCCTTCCGGCGCTTTCGCCGGAAGGGTGGGGCAGTCCAAAATCCGCCCTACTCGGCCCTTTTATTCCCTACGACCCGATCTGCCGCTGCCCCGCGTTCGTGCTGCTCTCCGACCCCGCAGCCCCCTGGTACGACCCCGCGGCCATCCAGTCGCGCATGGCCGAGGTTTGCTGGCAGTCCATGCACATTGTGTTCTCAAACTGGGCGTGGCAAGATGGGCAGGTTGCACCGCTTTCGAATGTGTCGAACGACGTCCTGCACTTGGGGCAGTGCCAGTGAGGACCGGCAGGCGGCTTGGCTCCGCAATTCGGGCAAGCGTATCCCTCGCGCCGCGGCATTTTCTCCATCTTGATCAACGCCCGCGCAATTTTCCATCCATTCCAGCAGTTCAGCAGCATGTAACCTGCGATCGCGATCAGCCAGACAGACTGTCTCAAAAGTGCGAAGCAAATAAACCCCGCCGCCCCAATGAACCCGATCACTGTTGATACTTGCAGGCTTCGGCCCCGGCCCATCACAAACCACAGCAGCGATCGAAGAATCTGCCCACCGTCTAGCGGGTAGATCGGTAAAATATTGAAAACCAGTAGACCAATATCGATCCCGAGAACCGCAATCAGCCAGGTGACACCATCAGTTTCCGGCCGCGGTCTCCCCAGCAGGTCTGCCAGAAAATATTGGCCACCCAGTGCACCCAGCGGCACCAACAACGCCACATTTACCAGCGGCCCTGCCGCAATACTCCACAGCATCGCCCCCGGTCGCAACGGCGGCTCAACGTAGGCCACCCCGCCAAGCGGCCAGAGCATAATCTGGTTCGCTCTCCCACCCACCTGCCGGCAGGCGAACGCATGGCCAAACTCATGCAGCAGCACAATCAGGAAAAGCGCCAGGTACTCCAGCACACTCCACAGCAGCGTCGAGTAGCGGCTCCTCAGGTATCCAATCTCGATGAACGCGAGAATGAACCACGACCAGTGCAGATAGACGTCGATTCCCGCAATACGAAATAAATGGAAGGAGCCTTGGCGATTGGCTGGCATTTTTGCCAGCTTATCACTGTCTGCCTGATCCATCGCTCTTGTCTTAAGTCATGTGCGCGGCGGTACCTACCGCACATTTCCCAACCGAAAACCCAATCTCCCGGCTTTCTGTCACAATATCTTTGCCTTCACTGGGCAAACGTTATGCTTGTCGCGTAGGATGTTTCTTCAATGTTGAAAGGTATCGATTTTCGTCCTGTCATACTTGCCGGGGGCAGCGGTACTCGCTTCTGGCCTCGCTCCCGCCGCGCCCGCGCCAAGCAGGTCTTGGCCCTTGATGGCGAGCGCTCCATGATCCAGCAAACCGTCGAGCGGCTCAAACCGCTGGCTCAACTGGAGAAAACCTGGGTCATCACCAACGAGTTTCTGGCCCATGAGATTGCAGACCAGTTGCCCGGCCTGCCCGCCACGCAGATTGTGCAGGAGCCCGTTGCCCGCAACACCGCACCCGCCTGCGGCCTTGCCGCATTTCTCATTGAGCGCCAAAACCCCGACGCTGTCCTCGGAATCTTCCCTTCAGATCACGTCATTGCCGATGAGCCGAGGTTTCTCAAAGCACTGCAAAAAGGCATTACATTCGCCGCGGCAGGAGAAAACGTCGTCGTGCTTGGCATTGAGCCGTCCCGTGCTGAAACCGGTTACGGATACATCGAGACCGGCGACCTCGCCAAGAACGATTCGGCACTCCACGTGCGCCGCTTTATCGAAAAGCCAAATCAGAACCGCGCGGAAGAATTCGTCGCCGCCGGCAACTACTACTGGAACTCCGGCATGTTCCTCTGGTCGGCCCGCACCCTGGCCAACGCGGTCCGCGAGCACCTGCCTGAGACTGCGCCGCTTCTTGAAACCATCGCCGCCGCCTACGGCACACCCCAGTTTGACGAAATATTTCGCACGGTTTACGGCAAGTGCGAAAACATCTCCGTAGACTACGCGGTCCTCGAGCCTCGCTCCGCTAAGGGCGAGCACCTCTCGAATCTCTACTGCATTCCTGCCGAATTCAGTTGGAACGACCTCGGCTCCTGGGCCTCCCTCTATGAGTATCAAGTCGAAACGCGCCTGCGTGGCGACGCCGAGGGTAATGTCGCCGATGCCGGCGGCCATATGGCCATTGAAGCCAACGACAACTACATCTTCAGCCCGAAAAAGTTTGTCGCTTTGGTTGGCGTCGAGAATCTGGTCGTTGTCGACACCGAGGATGCCCTGCTCATCGCCCACCGCGACCACTCGCAGGACGTCGGCAAGATCGTCAAAGAGCTCAGCCTTTCCGGCCGCTCCGAGCTGATCTGAGGCTTTGTTTCGTCACGCAGCTACAACCTCGATGCGCGCCGCAGTCTTTTTGCTCTTAGGCCCAACCACAATTGTCACTTCGCGGCCCAGCCGAACAAGGCAATCCATCATCTTGATTTCACTGATGCCTCTGAATTGCCCCCGCAGCATCCGAGAAAGCTTGGGCTGCGTCAACCCCAAGACACTTGCCGCCTCTTGTTGGCTCCATCCACGCTTCCGAAGAATCTCCGAAATCTGCATCGCCAACTGCGCTTTCAACAACATCTCGCCGGCATCCCGAAAACCCAATTCCTCGTAGGCGCTTTTTACCGGATTCGCTTTTCTCATCGCTCGGCCTCCCTTGCTAGCGCCTCGGCTCTCTTGAGTCTCCTTCGAATCAAATCCAATTCTCGCCTCGGCGTCTCTACCCCTTGCTTTGACTTCTTCTGGAAGCAATGCAATACGTACACCACCTCGGCGAATCGCACGGTATACCGCACGATAAGCATTGCCTCGCCAATCTTCGACAATCTCCACTACGCCAGCCGAACCGAAACCCTTCAGCGGCTTCGCGTCCGGATGAACCTCGCCTATCTGCGCCTGATAAAGCGCAAATCCGAAAACCTGCTGCACCTCGCCCGGCATTGCTAATAAATCTCGCTTCGACGATCCAATCCACTCCAGCGGCTTGAGCTGGTCTTTCACATGCTCATTATACCTATTTAGGTATAGCGTCAAATAAAAGAACCCAACGCAGACGCCCGAGGCGCAACGTCTCTATTCCTGAGATCGCAGCGCCCTACAGCGACAGCATCTTTAGCAGTTCGTTCACGCTCATCCGATGATGCGTCGCTACATGCTTCAGGATCCCGGAGAGCGTCCCCGACTTGATCGTCTTGTCGTATGGAATGACTTCGTGGTTTACATCGTCACGCTGCGTCGAGACGCGCACGTGCGAACTGTTCTGCCGTGTCGCCTCGTAGCCAAGGACGCACAGGGCATTCACCAGCCGAGGGCAGCCCACTTCGCGCGGCATCATCATTGGGTCAGTACCTCGTCTCTGACAAAATGAAGACGGATGATCTTCGGAGCTGGGTTGGCTTCGTCGAAGTAACAGCCGACAGCGTCTCTCACCCTGGTGCGAAGCTCCTCCAGCGATTCGCTCTGGGTATAAATCCCGTACCCCAGCGCGGTCGCGGTGTAGCCGCCGTCAATCTCATCTTCGTTGACTTGAAAGATGATCTCACTCATAAAAATACCTTTCTGATCTGAGCCGAATGCTATCAACGCCCATTCAACACAACAAGGTTACCTAGGTGTAGCTGTACAATTCTTGCGTTGCTCGGCTTGAACCTAAAAGCCGGGCGGAGCAAGGAATGCCTGAAACCATTAACTGGCCGACAGGCGGCAAACCGCGCCGTTTGAATCCTTTCGTAGCAATTGTTCTTGCCGTCATCCTTCTCATCATTTTCGGCGGCCGCACCGCCATCTCCTATTGGGTCGACCTGCTCTGGTTCAGCTCTCTCGGCTATGCCGATGTCTTCTGGAAGTCCTTCAACCTCGAGTGGGGAACCTTTGCCGCTTTTGCCGTCCTCACGTTTCTCATCCTCCTCGCTGCCTTCTATGCGCTGCGCCACAGCCATTCCGGCGACTTGCCTGAAACGCACACCATTTTCTTCGCTGGCCGCCCAGTGGAGCTCCCTGTCGCCAAGGCTCTCCACATCGTCGCCTTCGTCGGCGCCCTGCTGGTTTCCGTCGTCACCGGATTTGCCATGGATTCGCAGTGGCCGACACTGGCTCTCTACTGGCATGCGCCGCACACCATCGGAGCCGCTGATCCCATCTTTGGCCGGCCGCTCGGCTTCTACCTCTTTACACTCCCGGCCTGGCAATTGATCTCAGGCTGGCTGCTCGCGCTCGCCATTATCGCCTGCATTCTTGGCATATTCTTCCTTATCGCCGCCGGCAGCGGACGAGCAATCGAAGGCCGATTTCGCGGCACTTCCGGACTGTCCTGGCGCGGCGTCTCTTTCGCTCTCGGTTTCCTGCTGGCCACCGTCGCTATTCGCGAATACATCGGCCGCTTCCAAACGCTCTTCGAGCACCACACAATTTTTGACGGAATCACCTACACCGACGCGCACGTCACGCTCATCGGCATGCTCTTCACCAGCGTAGCGCTCGCCATCGGTGCCGTCTTCGTGGTCGCCGGCGGCATCCTGCGCCCTCGGGCCCGTTGGCTGCTCGTCTCAGTCGTGCCCGCGGCCGTTTGCTTCATCATCGCGGGCATCGCAGGCTGGTACGTGACCACGTTCATCGTCAAACCCAACCAGCTCGATCGCGAGCGGCCCTACATCACCGACAACATTGCCATGACGCGCCAGGCGTATGGCCTCGATCGCTTTGCACAGCGCGAATTCCCCGCTGAAACCACCGTCGCCGCCGCCGATCCCGATCATAACCAGACGACACTCGCCAATATTCGTCTCTGGGACGTGGGCGCTCTTCAGGACACGCTTCGCCAGGTTCAGGAGATTCGCACTTATTACGACTTTCCGGGCATCGACATCGATCGTTATCAAATAAACGGCTCGCTGCGCCAGGTCATGCTCGGTGTCCGTGAGCTTAACGTCGACAAGCTGCCTGAAAGCAGCCGTAACTGGATCAACGACAAACTCATCTACACCCACGGCTACGGCATCACCATGAATCCCGTGAATGGATTCACGCCGGAAGGCTTGCCCACTCTCTATCTGAGTAATATGCCGGTGCAGAGCACGGTCCCCGATCTCAAGGTTACGCGCCCTGAAATTTATTTTGGCGAAATGACCAACGCCGACGTCTACGTCAAGACCCATCAGCAGGAATTCAACTACCCCGAAGGCCAGTCAAACAATCTCTCAACCTATGACGGGACCGGCGGCATTGTGATGGGTGGCTTTCTCCGCCGTATCTTCCTCGCCTTCGATCGGGGAGACCTCACCAAGGTTCCATTCAGCGACGACATCACCTCCGAGAGCCGATTGCTGATGCGGCGCAATGTGCTCACCCGCGTCTCCGCGCTCGCGCCCTTTCTTACCTTCGATAAAGATCCTTATATCGTCGTTGGCGCCGATGGCCGCCTCTCCTGGATCATCGACGCTTACACTTCGTCTGACACCTATCCGTTCTCAGCTCAGGCCTCTCTCGAAGATCAGCCGATCAACTACATGCGCAACAGCGTCAAGGCAGTTGTCGACACCTACGACGGTTCCGTTACCTTTTACGTCTTCGACAGTGCCGATCCCATCCTTGCCGCGTGGCGCGGAATCTTTCCCGGCCTCTTCAAAGATGAATCCGCAATGCCGGCTGCTTTGCGCGCGCACGTCCGCTACCCGGAATCGCTTCTCACCCTCCAGGCCGAGATTTATGGCCTCTATCACATGACGGATCCCGAGGTCTTCTACAACCGCGAAGATCAATGGACTGTCGCCACCGCAAACGGCTCAAGTCAGGGCGGCGACGATGGCGCGCAGGCCATGCAACCGAATTTCGTCCTGATGAACCTGCCCAACGAACCCAATCTGGAGTTCGTTGAAATCCTTCCGTTCACTCCCATTAACCGCAACAATCTGATTGGCTGGATCGCTGCTCGAAGCGACGGTGCGAACTACGGCAATGCTGTCGTCTTCGACTTCCCCAAAACCCGCCTCGTCGACGGCCCGCAGCAGATCGAAGCGCGCATCGACCAGAACGCGCAGCTTTCCAGTCAGCTCACTCTCTGGAACCAGCAGGGTTCGCACGTCATCCGCGGCAGCCTGCTTGTCATCCCTTGCGGCAAGGCCCTCCTCTACGCCGAGCCAATCTATCTGCAGGCGCAGCGCAGCCCCATGCCCGAACTGCGTCTCGTCGTCCTCGCCTTGCAAGACCGTCTCGCTTACGGCCCAACCTTCGAGTCGGCCCTGAGCTCCCTTTTCGGCTCTGAGACACCGTCGCTCACCGCCTCGGAATCACCGCAAGCCACAACCACGACACCAGCATCGGCTCATGGCGCCCAGCCGCCTGCTCCTGACCAGGGTGCGCTCATCCAACAAGCCAGCCGCGACTTCGCCGACTATCAACGGCTGACCTCAGAAGGCAAACTCGCGGAAGCCGGCCAGAAACTCGACGACCTGAAACACACACTGGATCAGCTAAGCGCCCATGCGAAATAATCTGATTGAGAACTATGACGAACCGAATCTTGGCTTTTGCATTTGGATTTCTAGTCGCAGTGGCTTTCCTTGACCCGCTTTTGGGGCTCGCAGAGGGTCTATCGGTGATGCACGGGAACAATGCTTCTGGTGGACCAAAATGAAAGACTCGCCGCCGATGAGCTGGGTGCCCTTGGTCTCGATTTTGAGACCAGGGAGACCACTAAACTTTATCCACCCGTCATCACTCTGACCGGTTCTTGGAGACCTTTCCATGCCTCGCTTTGCCGCCAATCTGACAATGATGTACCAGGAGCACAACTTTCTCGATCGCTTTGCCCCTGCCGCAAGCGATGGCTTCAAGTTCGTCGAGTTTCTTTTCCCTTACGAGCATCCCGCCTCCGTGCTTGCTTCAAAGCTGAAGGAAAACGGTCTGCGCCAGGTGCTTTTCAACGCTCCTCCCGGCGACTGGAAAGCAGGTGAGCGTGGCATCACGGCTCTCCCCGGTCGCGAGCGGGAATTTCATGAAGGATTCTTGCACGCCCTCGAGTATGCTCACGCGCTGGATTGTCAGCGCATTCACTCCATGGCGGGCCTGGCTCCCGCCGGCTCTGACCGTGCAGCCTTCCACGCCACCTATACTTCGAATCTCGCCTGGGCCGCGGAGAAAGCGAATGCCGCCGGAGTTGAAGTGCTCATCGAGCCGATCGCCGAGCGCAACATTCCCGGCTTCTTCCTCAATCGGCAAGACGAAGCACACGCCATCGTCGAGGCAGTCGGCGCTCCCAACCTCAAAATCCTCATGGATTTATTTCACTGTCAGGTGGAAGAAGGCGACCTCGCCTACAAAATTCGCAAGTATCTCGCCGATCCGAAGCAAACCCGCGTCGGTCACTTCCAGGTTGCCGGCGTGCCCGATCGCCACGAGCCCGATACCGGCGAAGTCAACTACGACTACCTCTTCGATCTCATCGATCAGCTCGGCTATCAGGGCTACATCGGTTGCGAATACCTTCCCGCCACAACCGCATCACCCGGCCTCGGCTGGTTCCAAAAATGGAAAACCGCCGCAAGCTAAACGCTCAGCGGCGGTTTGAATTCAATCCAACTGCAGGTCTCAAAGTCGGGTACCCCTGGTCTCGACTTTGAGACCAGGGATACCGCTGACCTTACTTCACAACCCCAAACGTAAACGTAGTCGTCGAGTGCATCGTCTCGCCCGGCTTCACAATCGTGCTCGGGAAATTTGGATGGTTCGGCGAATCCGGAAAATGCTGTGTCTCCAGGCAGAATCCTGCGTGCTTCTCGTATTTCACGCCATTCCAGCCCGTTAGGCTTCCATCCAGAAAATTCCCTGAATAGAATTGCACACCCGGCTGCGTCGTCTCTACGGTCAATTTGCGCCCGCTCACCGGATCGGTCACGATTGCTGCCAGGTGCATTGTTCCTGCCTTGCCGTTCAACACCCAGTTAAAGTCGTACCCCCCGGCCCGCTTCAGTTGCTCGTTGTCCGCGTCAATCCGTGAGCCAATCACTTCCGGCTTGCGAAAATCCAGCGGCGTGCCCGCCACCGGTGCCAATTCACCGGTCGGAATCAATCCTGCATCCACCGGCGTGTACTTGTCTGCATTGATTTCGACCTTGTAGCCAAGAACGTCGCCTTCTCCATCACCTCGCAAATTGAAATATGAGTGATTGGTAATGTTGGTAATCGTTGCTTTGTCCGTCGTCGCAGAGTAATCGATCCGCAGCGTATCCCCATGAAGCGTATAGCGCACCGTCGCTGTCAAAGTCCCCGGAAATCCCATATCCCCATCCGGGCTCACATGCGTCAGTTCCACGCCGTCCGGCACTTCCTTTGCCTTCCATACATGCTGATCGAAGCCCACCGGGCCGCCGTGCAGCGCATTCGGACCATTGTTGATCGGAATCTGATACGTCTTCCCGTCGATCGTGAACTTGCCTAGGCCAATCCGATTGCCGTACCGCCCCACAATCGCCCCTAGGTATCCATTCGGTTGTTGAAGGTATCCGTCCAGAGAACCGTACCCCAGCACCACGTCCGCCGTCTTGCCCGTCTTATCCGGCGCTTTCACGCTCACCAGGTGCGCTCCATAGGTCGTCACACGAGCCTCAATCTGCCCGCTCGTTAACGTGTAAATCGCGACGGCTGTGCCGTCCGCGGTCTGTCCCCAACTCGACATCTTTACCTCTCCTTGCGCGACGCCTGAAAACGCCATCGCTCCCACAATCATCATTGCAACTGCTTCAGCCACTCGTTTCACTTGTTTCCACCTTCGTTTGCTGTGCGGCACCGCGCCGCTTCAGCGTCGTTTCGTCATTCCCAGTAACCATTTACTCCAAAACCAGAAAAAACTCCCTCGTCAATAAATCTGAAAAAGAAGGCGATGCCATTGTACGATGCCGAGGCTGGGATCTGACTTTGTAGGCGCCCGCATCTCGGAGGTAGGTTTCCGCACACCATAGCCAGCGGCTAACTGCTAAATGCTGCTTCTCAGTAGATCCTGCTCGCGATCACTTGCGTTCCCGTCGCGCTCGATTCAATACTGGTCGAACGCAGCAGAACCTCGAAGTTCCGCAGCGATCCATCGGGCCGCGTTGCGTTTCTCAAGATCGGGTCAATCGCCGAAGCATGCAGCAGCATCTCCGCTGCCGCTTGCGTCCCTGCAACATCGAGCCCCTCCAGCACCAGCAGGTGCCCATTCCCGCTTAGGTTCGGAAAAAATGTGATCAGCGCGTAGGTTTCGTGCGCAGGTTCGTTCCAGTGGCTGGAATATGATTCAGCCTCGCCCGGCAGCGGCTTCAGATTCTCGATCGCCGCACCCTCCATCCCTGGCCGGTCCACAATCTTGAAATTCGCATTTGACTCGGCAAGCGCCGCCCAGGGATTGCTTCCCACCGATCCAATAATTACTGCATTCGCGCTCTTCAAGTCGTCCAGCCGCAGGTCGCGCGGAAAGCGAATGAATACCCTCTGCGGATTGCCCTCGGTCAAGTGGGCAAACGCCGAAGAAATCTGTAGATCCACAAAAGGCGTCAGTTGCTGCGAGCGCAAGTCCTCCGCGCTGTGCGCATCCACTCCGCCAAGCGGCAGCTTTTCGTAACTGCCCGCAATATAATCCGCCAACGGCACGGGCTTGCGCGAAAGATCTTCCACCAGGTTGAATCCAGCGTCCGACGGCACGATAAAGCAGTTGGCCGGCCCTTCAAACAGCGCCGCCCACAAAACACGCGCCGGCTCTTGCGCAGGTTGCATTTTGGTAGTTCGCAACGCGGCATACCACCAGGTTCCCGCCATCAGCGCCGCGCTATAAAGGATTGCCGCTGCCACGCCCAGCACAATCCGCTTGGTTTTCGATTGCGCCTCAGTAGGCCCAACCACGCTCGATTGCGCAGCCGCTGGCTGCAACGGGCTCTTCCCTGGGACCGGTAACCCAACCGCCGATTCTTTCCCGTTCTCTTCCGCCGGAATAAAAATCGGGACGTAGCCGCCCACCGGAATGTCGATGCGCACCGGCTCCGCATTTCCTTCGGCCGCAAAATGCTCTGCCAGCCTCTTGCGAAGTTGCCGCGCGTAGTTGCGGACAATATTGTCTTCGAGCGTCCGATAATCACTCGGCCGGTCAAAGACCTGTACCCCGATCTGATGCTCCGAAATTTCGCTCCCGCGGCCCTCAAGCGTCTCAGCCACAACAAACAGAAGAAATTTTGACAACAGGGGAGAACGTGCAAAGTGGGGTCCGGCGACCACACGTTGGGCTAGTTCCCAATGGGGATCGTCTCGCAAGCCGCCGGAAAACGATTGTTCAGCCTGCGGCTTCGGTTTCAATT
This sequence comes from uncultured Acidobacteriaceae bacterium, assembly GCA_963782085.1. Classification (GTDB taxonomy): domain Bacteria; phylum Acidobacteriota; class Terriglobia; order Terriglobales; family Acidobacteriaceae; genus Telmatobacter. Next base: position 34,838 of record CAWAIL010000021.1, on the reverse strand, counting down.
GGACGGCAGCAACGTTTTCCATCGGACCGTCTCCACGCGGAAATCCTTGCCTGTCGAACCGCCTTCAGATTCTAGTCCAACCAACCCGCTCGGTTTCTACAGGCACCTCTTAACCCAGCAGAAACCGGTTCGGATGTACCTTCCCGTGTCGCTGGAGTTCAAATTTCCACAGTTCACCAAGATTTCAATCTTTCAGTAAGTTGCTTCCAATTCAGCGGGTTACTTTCGCCCCACACTAGTGTATACACCGGCGCGCAACTAGGGTAAACACTCCCAACTGTTTTTTAAGTGCACTATTGTTGCGCTGCTCTTGAACCGGGGCAGAATGCAAACGTGTGAAGATTCCTTGAATCGGAGGTCCCTCAGAGGTTCCCCAATTACACTCGTTTTCCCTCGGTCGTACCAGGCTAAGCCTCGTCGCGCAAATGCCGAAAAGGCTTCGATGTTAGTTCGCCGTTAGGCACAAACATCACTGTTTCCCTTGGGTTGCCGGCAACACCGGGCAATTCGATACGACAACGACCACCAGCCAACCACGAATCTCCCGTCGATGTTCGTCTCAAACCGACGGATACAACCGGTCTCATAGATGGGCAAGCTGACTGCCGGGCTACGATGGGACCCAACAACAAGGCGGGTCCCATGTCCTTCGCAAGTTGATGCCGATGGTTTATGAGACCGGTTCTAACAAATGAAGAAGTGAAAGTGAGGAGGCCAAATGTTGAAACATCAGTGGATGCGAAAGCTCACGTCTAGTCTTTTCGTGTGCGGTGTCTGTCCTCGTCCTGTTCTCGGCTGGAGCATTTGCTCAGTCCGATAAGGGAACGATCGGCGGGTTCGTTAAAGACACCTCGGGTGCCGTAGTGCCCGCTGCGAAGGTTCTTCTCACCAATGAGGCGACGGGCGAATCCTACCAGGCGACCTCGGATTCTCAGGGCCACTACACCGTTACCAACCTGACTGCGGGCGACTACACCCTGACCGCGGAAGTAAAAGGCTTCAAGAAATTTGTCAGCAACCACAACACGCTGGGCGCGAACACTACGCTGGACCTCGACGCATCCCTGACCATCGGCGCAGCGACTGAAGAGGTGACCGTATCGGCAACCGCCCAGGTATTGCAGACGGAGTCAGCCGCGGTGCAGTCCGAGATTACCGGCAAGCAGGTCAGCGATCAGGAGCTCAACGGCCGCAATCCGCTCTACATGGGTTCGCTGGTTCCGGGATTGCGCAGCGGCTCGACGCTGGGCGACTTCAACTTCGCGGTCGGCGGCGGCAATCCATTCCAGATCAATGGCTCTCGCGTGCAGGATACGATGGTGTTTTTTGATGGCGCTCCGGCCGTTCGTACCCGCGGCAACGGCGCCATCGTCGGCGTCGCCAGCGTCGATGCCACCCAGGAAATGCAGGTCATCACCACCGACTATCAGGCGGAGTACGGCGACGCCGCAGGCGGCCAGATTCGCATGGTCACGAAGAGCGGAACCAGGGACTTTCACGGCTCGGCGTATGAATATCTGCGCAATTCGGCAATGAACGCCAATACCTGGGTTCGCAACCAGTCCGCTACCACGAAGTTCGCTTCGCCTTACCGCTACAACAACTTCGGATTCACAGTTGGCGGACCCGTCTGGATTCCGAAGTTGGGCATGGACAGGTTCAGGAACAAGTTCTTCTTCTTCGTGAACGAAGACTGGATTCGCTATCGCTTCACCGATTCGCAGACGCAGGCTGTTCCCACGGTGAAAATGCGCAACGGGCGACTTCAGTGAACTCCTGAGTTCCAATCCCTGGCTCTCTGGCGTTCACTCAGCTTTACGATCCGGCGACCTGCCCGGCACGTCGGAAATGCCGGCTGTCGTGGCGTTTCACGGGCAACATCATTCCCGTCGGCCGGCGCAGCGCAAACGGCATGGCAATCTTGAATGCGTATCCGGCGCCTACCCCGGGCTATCTCTCCGGAACTCAGAACTGGATTGCCCAGGCCGCCCACCCCATCAACCAGCGCAAGCAGGTCATCAATGTCGATTGGGTCATCAGCGATCAGTCACAAGCTGGAGTACATCTCGTCAAAACGCGACCTACAACGAGTTTCAGCCGTTCGATCAAGGATCAGGTTTGACCGGAAAGTACTTCATCCGTCCCAACCAGACCAACGTTTTGGCATGGACCTGGACGATTTCGCCGACCATGATCAATGAGGCTCGTGCGACGCTCAGCCTCGATAACGTCTATATTCCGGTGAATACGGCGCTTGCCGGATTCAACCGGTCAATCACTGGGAATCAACTTCCCCTATATCTTCCCGGCATCGCAAAAAGCTGCGCCCGGCAAGATACCCACCGCTTCGGTTCAGGACAGCTTCTACAGCCTGGCGGGCGGTCCTTACCCCTCGCACTCGGATGGTCCCATCTTGACGGCTTCGGATAGCTTGACGAAGGTCTGGGGTAATCACACGCTCAAGGGCGGCTACTACCTCAATATCTCCGGAGAGAATGACAACGATCAGATCAACGTTGCCACCGTTCCCGGAGGCGCGAGCAACCAGAACGGAACGTTCTACTTTACGGATAACCACAACGATTTGGGCGCCACGACGGGCATCAGCATGGCCAATCTGGCGATGGGCATTGCCGATAGCTATAACGAAATCGGACAGAAGTCCTATACCTATTGGCGTGGCCTGATGGACGAGTTCTTTGTGCAGGATTCGTGGAAGATCAACAGCAAGTTGCATATCGACTACGGCATCCGCATTTCCATCCTGGAGCCCTACACTCCGGCGTGGGGAAATGCGGACTATTTTGATCCCGCATCCTACAGCCTAAGCCAATGCTCCCACGGAGAACCCTGCGACAGGGAACGTGACGCTTGGGACCGGCAATCCCTACAACGGGATGGTCATTCCGGGCTATTCAGCGTTTCCCGAGTTCAGCGGCCAAGCACGGTGTGCTTGGTGCTGAGCCCAACCCCACCGATTGCGATGGCGTCTTCGTGCGCCGGCCTGTTTGCTCCCAGCTGAAGAAGGGCTATGTCAACACCTCCCACAACTATCAGCCCCGTATTGGCATCGCTTATCAGCTCACGCCGAACACTGTGGTTCGCGCTGGCCATCGGCGACTTCGCCACACGCATGGGCCTGCTTGACAACGTCTTTCCAGGCGGCAACTCGCCCTTTCAGCCAGACGTTACCGTCAACGCCAGCCTCTGGCGTGAATGACATGGTCGACAACCCCGGGCGCAGCCTGACCTGCGGGCATTGCCGCTCCTCTCCAGATCACTTCGCTGAACAAGAACCTGAAGTCTCCGCAGCGCTGGAACTGGAATGCCACCGTTGAGCGGCAGATCTTCTGGAAATCGTTGGTGTCAGTTGCCTATGTCGGCGGCCGCGGCCTTTATAACTGGCGGGTCGTTGACATCAATCAGCCGGTCGCTGGCGCCGTGGCGGCGAACCCCGGTAAAGCCGTGAACTACCTGCGCCCGTATCGTGGGTATGCGGCCATTCAGCAGGAGCAAAGCAACGGAAGTTCGCGCTACAACTCATTCCAGCTTGCATGGAACTCGTCCGTTCGCGAATGGCTTCCTGGTTGGACTGGCGTATACCGCTCTCAAAAAGCATGGACAACAGCTCCAACTATCGCGATATCCTTCCCGATTCCTATGACACCACCGGTCTGTGGGGTCCTTCGGAATACGATACCCGCAACGCTCGTCGTGGTCAATTTCCTCTACGCATTGCCGTTCTTCAAGAACCAGAATCAGGTCGACGGCAAGCTTCTCGGCGGCTGGCAGTTGAGCGGCAACGTTCAATTCCAGAGTGGTGTGCCGTGCGGCATCGGAACTGGCAATGACTCTGCCAATGTTGGCGAAGTTGGCAGCTTTGGCTGCGGCAGTGAAGGCCAGTTCTACACGCATGAACGGGACTCCAAAGTTGTTGAAGCATTTTGCGGGATACCCAGGGCTCACCGGCAAGTGGTTCTCAACAACAAATCCGGATGGCTCAACACATCTTTACGGCTCCGCCCGCAAATACCTTCGTCCACCAGCCCGGATATGCGCGACTCGGTCTATCAGCCCGGGTTCCAGAACTGGAATCTCAATATGAAGAAGAACTTCCCCATCAACGGAGAAAACAGGCTTCGAGTTCAAGGTGGATGCCTACAACTTCATCAATCATCCCAATTGGGCGGGTCCAAGCTTGAACCCAACGGCCGGCACGTTTGGCGAAGTCACCTCAAAAACCACCAGCAACCCCCGTCAATTGCAGGCTGGCCTGACCTACCGGTTCTAGCCTGCGAGGGATCAAACGTCGTTTTCGGTGCCCCCGGTCCCTTGCTTTTGGGGACCAGGCAAAGTGCGAACCTCAATTCTTCTCTCTCAATTCACGGCGAAAATGGGTGCCCCCGGTCCCGTTCTTGGGACCGGGGTTAGCACGAACCCCGATCTCCCACTCACAACTCAGCACGAGCCAGGTTGGCCCCATTCTGAATGCGTTCATTGCGTTTAGGGAGGGAAACCACTGACCTCAATCTTCCTTTCGCAATTCATCGCGAAAATCGGTAACATCGGTCCCGATCCTGGGACTGGGGTTAGCACGAACCCCGATCTCACACTCTCACCCTGCACCGACCTGGTTGCCCCAAACTCGCAATCAAAGCGGCTCTCACCACCCAACATTCGCTCCTTTTCGCAATTCCGGCCACCTGCAGATCATCATTTCTTCCAATTTCAACACTTGCAGGTCGTCATTTTCCGCCGCTCAGAATGCGTCACTTTTTCACGGTCACGAATCGATCTCATTCGAAGACCTACAGCTCGTCAAAATCGTTCGATAATTGAACTCATGGGGATCAAATCAGTGCCGCACCCAAGGTTCGCTCACTTCTCTGCCGTCGTCCTATGCCTGCTCTTCGGCCGCACTCTTCAGGCACAGCAACTAGCCCCAACTGCGGCTCCCTCATTCACCGAACTCACCCTCGAAGGCACGATCCAAGGCTCGCAGAACCAGAGCTACGTCAAAGTCCCCTTCACCGTCCCCGCGGGCGCCGAGCGCGTCACCATTACCTTTCAATACACTGGCAAAGAGCAGCACACCACTCTCGATCTCGGCATGCTCGATCCCTCAGGACTCCGCTGCTGGAGCGGCGGCAACAAATCCATGCTCACCGTCGGCCTCTCTGACGCCACGCCCTCGTGCCTGCCGGGAGCCATTCCCACCGGCACGTGGAATGTCCTGATCGGCGTGCCCAACATCCGCGCCACAGTCGAATCGCACTACACGATTCATGTCTATCTCTCGTTTACCGGCGCGGTTGCAGCGCAGCCCGAACTTCTGCGCGAGCCGCTGCGCGCAGGGCCTGCCTGGTACCGCGGCGATCTGCACATGCACACCGCTCATAGTGATGGCCAGTGCCCCAGCCAGTCCGGCAAGATGGTTCCCTGCCCCGTCTATTTCACCGTCGACGCAGCCGCGCGCCGCGGTCTCGACTTCATCGCCATCACCGATCACAACGCAACCTCGCAGTATGACGCCATGCGCGAGCTCCAACCCTACTTCGACAAGCTCCTCCTCATTCCCGGCCGCGAAATCACGACTTTCCAGGGTCACATTAACTTCCTCGGAAGCACCGATTTCATCGACTTCCGTGTCGACGGCACAACCGTTCCCGACATCAACACGCTCCTCCGCTCCGCGGCTTCCGTCGGAGCCATCACCTCCATCAACCACCCGCTTTCACCCAGCGGAGAAAACTGCCTCGGGTGCGGCTTCACCCCCTCCACCCCCATCGACATGCACTTTCTCACCGGCATCGAAGCCGTTAATGCTGGAAATGCGCTGCACGGAATATCCGATCTTCCCTTCTGGAACAAACAGTTGAATCAGGGCTGCCGGCTCACTGGAATTGGTGGCTCTGACAATCACCGCCCCTTGCAGCCCCTCGACCAGGTCGGCTCCATCGGCAGTCCCACCACCGTTGTCTACGCCGCCAGTCTCTCCACCCCTGCGATTCTCGAAGGCATCCGCGCGGGCCACGTCTTCATCGATCTGGCCGGGACCAAAGATCGAATCCTCGAAGTCACGGCGCGGTCAGGCGGTCTATTGGTCCAGGCCGGAGACTCACTCAACACCACCAACGGCGGCGCCGTGCAATTCGAAGCTCACGTCTTCACAGCCGGTGGAGGAAAGATTCTCTGGATCGAAGACGGTCACGAATTCAAGCCTCCCACCAACCCCGACATCTACTCGGCCGATCAGACGGTCCCACTGCCTTGGACCAGCGATGGGCAGCGCCACTGGTTTCGAGCCGAAGTCGCTGCGCCCGACGGGAAACTCTGGCTCATCGGCAATCCAATCTATATCAATTGGAATCTCTCGAACGACTGCCACTAAAATCAACCAACAACCATGAAGGCAACGAACAACGCACGATGATTCATCCGCACTTCAATTTGCAACTTGTGCAGTTTTTCGTCGACCACAGGAATCCGTTCCTCACTCTCTTTTTCCTCATTGTCAGCTTCTTCGGCTCCGCCAACTTCTACGTCGTCCTCACCATCTTCATCTACGTCGCATGGGACAAGCGCTTCGCCATCCGGCTTTCGGCGCTGGTCTTGCTCACCATGTGCTGCAACGACATTCTCAAGCTATTCATCCGCAATCCACGTCCCTTCATCGCGCAGGGCACTTGGCGTCAGAAATGGGCTGTATCGCCGGCGACTGCAAATTCTCTCGCGGCGGAGTACTCCACACCGTCAGGCCACGCGATGGGTTCGTCCGCTGTCTATTCCTACCTGGCCGCCTTTGCTCGCAGTCGCGTCGCCCGCATTCTTCTGGTTCTGTCTTTCGTTCTCATCGGCATTTCGCGGCCCTATCTCGGAGTTCACTACGTTGAAGACATTCTGATCGGCTGGCTTATCGGCATACCCATCGCGCACGCCGCAGTTCGGTTCTCCGATCGCCTTGCCGCCCTTTGGGCCAAAACTCCGCACTCCGCGCAAATTGCGATCGCCTTCGTTGCTAGCCTGACAGGCTTTCTTCTCTCCATGGCTGTCAGCGGCAATCGCATTGACGAACAAGTGCGCGATGTCACTGCCTACTGCGGCTTTCTTACTGGCCTGGTCATCGCGTGCCCGCTCGAATTCCGCATCGTCTGTTTCGACCCGCGAAGCTCCCTCGCACCCATCAAAATCCTGCGTTTCGCGCTCACAATTCTTCTTTTGGGCATTGTCCTCTTCGGTCTCAAGGCCGCATTCCGGCCACTCGCCGCAGCCGAGTCCATTGCCGGCTGTGCGCTTGAGTATCTGCGCTATGTCGTTGCGGAAATCGCCACAATGTTTGTTGCGCCCTATCTCTTCTGTAAGATAAATCTCGCCCAGAAAGTGCTTGGCGAAACTCCGAATCCGGAATTGGTGGTCGATTAGGCGAGTGCGATTAGGCGAGTGCGAGCGATCAGCGAGCGGCTGCTGCATGCAATGCCATGCAGTGCTTGGTGGGCGATTAGGGACTCGAACCCCAGACCTCTTCCGTGTGAAGGAAGCGCTCTAACCAACTGAGCTAATCGCCCAAATAAACAAACTGCCTCGGCGGCCCTTGGACGGTGCCTTGACGTAGGGTGGAAACTCGAACCAGCCGCGGCAATCTGGGCAGCATTTCTGCTGTGACAGGCTTCTCCCGACGCGGAAAAACCCACGTAAACTGGAAAGGCTCCGCAAGGGGGCATCCCGTAGGGTAGAGTAACACCAGCAGCGCTTTAGGGCCAAACCTCGCTTCGGTTTATAGCGTTCGAATCCGTATTGGCCGGAAACCCCATCATGTTCAGGAAAACTCGCTTAGTTCGCCAAGACCATGTTTTCCCCGGCGACTTCACCTTGGCCGGGAACGCGGCGCTGGCCCCTGTTTCCAGCCTGGGCGACAGCGGTCTCTCGAACGGGTTCCTGAGCGTTCCGGCAAATACCCCGAGTCGTCCGTTTGCCTTGCAGCGCTCCGGTCCGCCTGAATCCGGCCATAACCCCTTTGGGAAGCCCGGTTCCGCACCGGAGGCTTCCTCGGAAAGCGCTCGAAAACCGCAACCTTCCGACGCAGATGGGGTTCCAGAAGATATGGCAACCATGGTCCTTAACAGTCCGGGTTTCGGAGCGGGCTCGGGGCTCAAGCCCGACGCGCGTCCGGAGACCCGGTGCGGGCGTCAGGGCGGAGCTGGACCCAGCAAGCGACGCAGCCATTATGCTGCGCGTGGCCGAGGGGGACGAAGCCGGCTTCAATTACCTGGCGCAAAAATACCACCGGCCGATGATTCACTTCCTCTTCCGGATGGTCGGCAACCAGGCCGTTGCCGAAGAGTTGGCACAGGAAGTGTTTTTGCGCGTCTATCGTGCCAGGAGCAGTTACCGGGCCGAGGCGAGGTTTACCACGTGGCTCTACCGGATTGCGACCAACCTGGCGGTGAACCACGCGCGCGATACCAGGCACGAGCGGGCGGCGCAGACGGTGTATCTGGACGCAGCCGGACGAGGAGACCGGCACGACTCCGGATCTGGCCGACGATGAGCCCTCGGCGGAGCAGCGGCTGCTGCGCGATGAGCGCATGGCTGCGATTCGCAAGCATGTGATGGCGCTGCCGGAGCGGCAGCGCATGGCGGTGCTGATGCACAAGTACCAGGGGATGGATTACCGGCAGATCGGGGAGGTGCTGAAGCTGAGCGAGTCGGCAACCAAGTCGCTGCTCTTTCGCGCCTACCAGACGCTGCGGGACAAATTGAAGGATTTTGTTTAAGCAGAAAGTGGAAAGAAGCCGGAACTCGAACCGGCAGAGAGTGGGGTGGCAAGCCATGAAGACAGATGAATCGACAAATTGCACGGGGATGGAAGCGAAGCTGGCTGATATGCTGCTCGATCCGCACGCTGTGCCTGCCAAGGTTCAAGCGCATGTTGCGGAGTGCGACGGTTGCCAGTGCGAGCTCGAAGAGCTGAAGGCAACCATGGATCTGCTGGATGCCTGGGAGGCTCCCGAGCCGAGCCCCTACTTCATGACCCGGCTTGGCGCCCGGATGCGCGAAGAGCGCGAGGCCGCGCCGGCCGGCTGGTTGGCGGCGCCATTGCGCGCCTGCGCGCCAGCATCGCCTACGGTCCGGGACTGCATGTGCGTCCGCTGGCGGCCATGGCGCTTACCGTCATGCTGCTGGTGGGCGGCGGCACTTATCTGGGCGTGACCGACTGGATGCAGCCGGCTCAGCAGCCCACGCAGAATGCTGCCGTGGTTCACGATCTGCAGACGCTCGATAACAATGCGCAGGTGCTGGATCAGACTGGAAGCGCTGTCGCGGCAATCCAAACGGAGACTGATTGTTTTTGAAATCGTTGGCTGACTGCCGGGAGAACGACCTTGTGAACTGGATTTCAAACGCGGAAAGAATGCGTCCGGCGGCCATCGCCGCTGCGGTCCTGTTCCTGTGCCTGCCCGCAATTAAGGCAATCGGCCAACGCAATGCGCCGCCCCCGGCGCGGCCAAGTTTCACTCAGCAAAGGCCGCTGGCCCGCCCGCAAAACCAGCAACGACAGTACCAGAATCAGCAACGACAGTACCAGAACCAGCGTCCGTATCAGAATCAACAGCGACCCTATCAGGGGCAACAGCAGGGCAACGTCGGCGTGCGCCAGAATCCTGCTTATCCCACAAACGGCCCACAGAACGCTTATCGAAATCAGGTCTATCAGGGAGCAAACCGGCCCGCGTATCAAAACCCTCCCGGGCACCTGGCCGATTGGCTCAACCAGCATCGCAACCTTTCCCCTCAGGATCAGGAGCGCGTTCTGAGGAACAGTCCAACGTTTAATCGCTTGGATCCTCAAACGCAACAGCGCCTGGTTCAACGGCTCCACAACCTTGATCAGATGCCTGAGGCACAGAAGGATCGGCGAATTGCGCGTGGCGAAATGCTGGAGCGGATGTCGCCGCAAGAACAGAATGCAGGTGCGGCAGGCCGGCCGTCGCTTGATGGCTCTTCCACCCGATCGCCAGATCATTGTCAAGCGCGCCTTCCAGGATCTGCGCACTGTCCCGCCCGACCAGCGCGACACGGTGCTGAATTCCGCGCGATATCAAAACAACTTCTCGCCTGACGAGCGCGATATCCTCGGTAATCTACTGCGCGCTGAACCCTACGACGTGGCCCACTGACTCGTCGCACTGCGCTGCATTGCGTGGCTCCTGAAGAACTCCAACGACCTCGCCAGTCCTTCCTTGAGTCTGACACGCGGTTCCCAATCCAGCAGGGTGCGGGCCTTGGTGATATCCGGCCGGCGGCGCGTGGGATCGTCCACCGGCAGGTCGACAAATCGAAGCTCGCTCTTCGATCCAGTCACCTCAAGCACGGCCTGCGCGCATTCCAGAATCGTGAACTCCACGGGATTGCCGATATTCACCGGCAAGATGCTCTTCGCTGACGCGACAGCCGCACGATGCCCTCGATCAGATCGTCGACATAACAGAAGCTGCGCGTCTGGCTGCCGTCGCCGTAGATGGTCAGCGGCTCGCCGCGCAGAGCCTGCATCATGAAGTTCGAAATCACCCGGCCATCGCCGGGATGCAGGCGCGGGCCCATAGGTGTTGAAGATGCGCACCAGGTGCGTATTTACGCCGCGCGAACGGTGATAGGCCATCACCATCGCTTCGGCAAATCGCTTGGACTCGTCGTACACCGAGCGCGGGCCCACAGGGTTCACGTTGCCCCAGTAGCTCTCCGCCTGCGGATGCTCCAGCGGGTCGCCGTAGCACTCCGAAGTGGAAGCGTGCAGGTAGCCCGCGTTGTATCGCTGCGGCAATCTGCAAGCGTGTTCTCCACGCCGACGGAACCGACGCGCAGCGTCTCGATGCCCAGGCGCAGATACTCCGGCGGGCTGGCCGGCGATGCCAGATTGAAGACGTAATCCACCGGTCCCGGATCGAAGCTCGCGCAGATGTCCCGCTCCTCAAATCGGAAGCGCGGATCGTTCGCGAGATGGGCAAGGTTTTCGCAGTCGCCGGTGGACAGGTTGTCGACGCCGAGGACCGTGTGGCCCTCGCTCAAGCAAGCGATCGGTGAGGTGCGAGCCGAGAAATCCGGCGGCGCCGGTGACGAGTACGCGCATAGGCAAGAATCAATACTCCAGAATAAAGCGACCGAACTGCATGGTGCTATCAACGTACGGCGACTCTCGTTGAACTGCACCGATGCAGCCATTCAATCGCCCCACCTTGGAACTCAGTTCCGACGATGTCTTATGTCTTGGCTTTTCGCGGCTTGCCTTCCTGCGCCTGGTAGCTCGCCTGACTGCCCACGCTCACATAGGTAAAGCCGTGGCTCTGCATCTCCTGCGGCTTATAGAGATTGCGCCCGTCGATCACGATCGGGAAGCGCACGGCCCGGTTCAACCGCGCCAGATCGATCGCGGCAAACTCCTTCCAGTCGGTCAGAATCAGCACCGCATCGGCATCTTTCGCCGCCTGGTACAGACTCGCCCGCGTACCGCATATTCGTCAGCAGGCGGCAACACTTCTTTGGCGCGCTCCATCGCCGCCGGATCGTATGCCGTGACAATTGCGCCCGCCTGCAGCAGCTTCTTGATGATGTCGATCGCGGGCGACTCGCGGATGTCGTCCGTGTCGCCCTTGAAGGCCAGGCCCAGCGCCGCCAGCCGCTTGCCGCGCAGCGTCCACAGTGCCGAACGCACCTTGTTGAAGAAGACTTCCCGCTGCGTCTCGTTGATCTTGCGCACTTCTTCAAGCAGTTGGAAATTGACGCCGCGCTCCTGCGCCACCCAATGGAATGCGGCCACGTCCTTGGGGAAGCACGAGCCGCCATAGCCCAGTCCTGCGCGCAGAAACTTGGGACCGATGCGGCTGTCGAGTCCCATGCCCGCGGCAATGTCCTCGATGTCCGCATCCACGGCCTCGGCCAGGTTGGCGACCGCGTTGATGAACGAGATCTTCATGCGCCAGAAATGCATTCGATGCGTGCTTGATGATCTCCGCGCTCTGCGTCGAGGTCACCAGCAGCTGCGCGGGATTGTGCTGCGCTGCACGCTCCCGGCAGCGCGCCCGGCTGCGCGTAGTAGCTGCCGCCGGTCAGCGGCTCGTAGATGCGCCGCAGCACCTCGGCCGAGCGCTCGTTGCTTGCGCCCACCACGATGCGGTCGGGATGCAGAAAATCCACCACCGCCGTGCCTTCGCGCAGAAACTCGGGGTTCGAAACCACGTCGAATTGTTCCGGCATCGACGCCATGCCGGTGCAGCACGCGCCGAATCCAGTCGTTGGTGTAGACCGGAACCGTGCTCTTCTCCACGATCACCTTGTAGCTCTTGATGGCTGCGCGCAATCTCCGCCACCACGGCCTCGACATACGACAGATCCGCCGCGCCGCTATCGCCCTGCGGAGTGCCCACGGCGATGAATACGGCCTCGCTCTTTTCCACCGCCTCGGCCAGGTCCGTGGTGAAATGCGACGCCATGCTGCCGCGGTGCTTGCGCCAGCAACTCGGGCAGATGCTCCTCGAAGATCGGCACGCCGCCCTCGCAAAGCAGCTTCACCCTGGCTTCGTCGTTGTCGACGCAGACCACTCTGTGGCCCATGTCGGCAAAACAGGCTGCCGCCACCAGCCCCACGTATCCCGACCCGATCACACAGATTGAAACTGGATTCGTCATGCGCTGGTGCTTCTCCCGTGTGGCCTTTCGCTGGCGCATTCTCTTTGCCTCTCTATCAGACTGTCAATATGGCGTTTTCGCCGATCCCTCGGTTATGCAACTATATCGCGAGCCGTGCTGCCAGCGTAGCGCTCATTCTACGCGTGCCCTCGACCTTGCCAAGGTGCCACTTCGTGCATCGGCATCGAATGCGCGTCAATCGCCGCTGCCGCTCCGGGCTACAATAGAAGATAGGCCAAACGGCAGATATTCTTTGCGCGTTGCGCGCAAATCCAGCAAGGAGCTTTGCATCTCTATGGCGATTCCCGCCACTCAACTTCGTCCGGGCATGATCATCAAGCACAACGACCAGCTTCACGCGGTCTTCAAGGTCGAGCACCGCACGCCCGGCAACCTTCGCGCCTTCATCCAGGCCAAGCTGCGCAACCTCAAATCCGGCGCCATGTTCGAGCACCGCTTCCGCTCCGCCGACGCCATCGAGAAAGTCGTCGTCGACGAAATCCCCATGGAGTTCCTCTACGCCGACGGCGACGATTACTACTTCATGAATCCCGTCGACTACGAGCAGACCGTGCTCAAGAGCTCCACGCTCGGCGATGCCGTCGAATACCTCACCGCCAACCTGCAGATCAAAGTGAGCTACTTTGACGGCCAGCCGGTCGGCATCGAGCTGCCGCAGACCGTCGATCTGCAAGTCGTCGAAACCGAGCCGGGATTGAAGTCGGCGACCGCCTCCAGCGTCACCAAGCCCGCCAAGACCGAAACCGGCCTCGTCGTCCAGGTCCCGCCCTTCATCAACGAGGGCGAAAAGATTCGCGTCGACACCAGCGAAGGCGCTTATCTGAGCCGCGCCTAGAGAAATCCGGGTTTCCCGCAACACGAAAGAGGTCCTATGCCGATCCCAGCAGTCATTGCCGGCGCCGCTGAAAACTACCGCTTCAACTCCGGCTTCCTCACCAAAATGGTCAGGACCTTTCGCCCGATGAGTGGCTTCGCCATCCCGACGGCAAATGCAACCACATCGCATGGATCGTGGGACATGTGGTGTGGACCCGCAAGCAGCTCCTCGCACGCCTTGGCACGGAATGGTCGCAGCCGTGGCTGGGCCTCTTTGCGCGCGGAGCCAAGTGCGACGACGACTGGAGCCTACCCGTCGCAGACAACGCTGCTCGATGCCTGGCGCGAAGTATCCGGCGTTCTCGCAACTGCGCTTCGAATCTGTCTCGGAAGATGTGCTCGCCCAGCCCGCGACAAACGGCCCGCCGAGCACCGACGGCAAATTCAGCGGCATCGTCAACTTCCTGGCGATCCATGAGACGTATCACATCGGCCAAGCGTCTTATCTGCGCGGGTGGATGGGGCACAAAGGCATGATGGGATAGGGTTGTACCTGCCCATCAATCGGATACAGTTCTGGCGCAAGAAATCCTGGCATCGACGTTCTCAGGTTAGGGTGCGATTCTTCCGGTCGCACGCTGCGCCGGAGGCTGAAATGAAATTGCTCTTCACCACGATTCTTGTTCTAATGGCAGCTCCAGGAAGTGCCGCCGCACAATCCGACGCTCCGGCAAAGGCCACCATGCCGACTCCAACCATCACCGCTGCAGTTGAAGGCAACAACACCTTCGCTCTCGATCTTTACGGCCAACTCCGCACCCAGCCAGGCAATCTTTTCTTCTCGCCTGAAAGTATTTCGACGGCATTCGCCATGGCCTACGCGGGCGCTCGCGGTGAAACGGCAACGCAGATGGCCAGCGTCCTTCACTTCACCCTGCCGGCCAGCGAGATGCATCCCGCGATGGGCAGCCTGCTCGGCGCCATGAACGAGAAAAATCCAAATTACCTGTTGAGCGTGGCCAATGCACTCTGGGCGCAGCAGGGTGCAGAATTTCCAGCAGGACTACATCAATCTCGTTGAATCGAACTATGGTGCCGGTTTCCACCAGGTGAATTTCGAGACGTCGCCGGAAGTGGCGCGCACCGCGATCAACAAGTGGATCGAGCAAAAGACCAACGAGAAGATCCAGAACATGCTTGCGCCCGGCACCGTCACGCAGGAGACGCGGCTGATTCTGACGAACGCCGTCTATTTCAAAGGCGACTGGCTCGACGCTTTCGATAAAAGCGCCACCTCCGACGCAGCCTTTCATCTCTCGTCGGCGGAGACGGTGAAAGCTCCGCTGATGCACATCACCAGCAACTTCAATTATTTCGACGGCGGAACATTTCAGGCTCTCGAACTGCCATACAAAGGAAACGCGCTCACCATGGTCATCCTGCTGCCGAAGGATATAGATGGATTGTCCGCGCTTGAGCAATCGCTCAATCCGAGGGCGCTGACGGACTGGATCGGCAGATTTGGTTCCGAGTTGAAAGAACTCGTCACTTTGCCGCGCTTCACGATGACGAAGGAATTTGAGCTTAGCGATACACTCTCCGGTATGGGCATGGCAGAGGCCTTCAGCGGAGCGGCCGATTTCTCCGGCATGACCGGCCAGCGCGACTTCGCCATCTCTGCAGCCATTCATAAGGCCTTCATCGACGTAAACGAAACCGGCACCGAAGCCGCAGCAGCAACGTCAATCGAGATGCGCGCCACGGCAATGCGCTACGAGCCCCCGTCAATCGTCTTCAAGGCCGACCATCCATTCCTGTTCCTCATCCGCGACACGCGCTCCGGCAGCATTCTGTTCCTGGGCCGCGTAGCCGATCCGACGAAGTGACCCTCCCAGGAACTCACTCAACCAAAATCTCAAATAATTCCTGAACGACCCTCTTGACATCCGACTACTCGGTTGTGTTACTGTCAGTAACACCATGACGGAGAAGACTCCATCCCAACACGACCCAGCCGAACTCGGCGAACTTGAAAGCAGCATCCTCTCGATTGTTTGGAGCGAGGGGTCGGTGACCGCAGAGCAGGTTCGCGAAAAGCTCGAACGTGCGCTGACCGACTCGACGGTGCGCACCATGTTGCGCCGCCTCGAGGAAAAAGGCTACGTCGCCCACTCCATCGAAGATCGCGCCTTCGTCTATCGCCCAGCTGAATCGCGGCAGCGCGTTGCGGGCCGGGCCGCCAAGCGCATTATCGACTGGCTCTGCGAAGGATCGGTGGAGACGCTGCTCGTCGGCATGGTGGACTCGCAGGTCCTCGATCGCGACGAACTGCAGCGACTCGCAAAACGCATCGCCGCGGTACGCGAACAAGACAAACGCAAGAACGAAAACAAAAGCTAGGCAGGATGCAACCGATCGGGGTTTCCCGCAGATGGAGGTTATCTGATGCTTGCCGCCTTTATTGAAGCTGCTCTTCGTTCCCTCATCCTTGGATTGGCCGTGTGGACCGGTCTGCGCATCTTTCGCGTTCACAATGTCCTGTCGCAGCGCCTGGCGTGGACCATGGTTCTGCTCGGCTCACTGCTTATGCCTTTTGCGCTTCCCTTCGCATCGCAGTGGCATGCCCTCTCATTCGCCACAATTCCCGCGCCCGCTTCGCTGGATCAACTGCGATCGGCTCTCGCACCGGCGTCATCAACTCCGATGGCAGTTGCCGAGCCATCGTCCGCGGCCAGCCCAATCCGTGATTCGGCGATTGTGCACAATTCACAGCTCCGGTTGCGCACACTGCGAGTCAGAAAGCAGAACCGGAGCCGCACGACGACCGGCTCCAACTTCGAACCGGCGAACATCGCTCCGGCTTTGAACCAGGCGCCCCCCGCGAGCGTCGAGCATCAATCTCCCGCGATCCCCGAGAAAATTTCCTTGGCGGGCCTGGCTATCCTGGCCTACTTCCTCATCGCCGTCGTGCTTCTCCTTCGCCTGCTTTTCGGCCTCGCATCTGCGATGTACATCTGGCACACTTCCACTCCGATTCCGCCGGTGACCGACGTGCCGTTCGGCGCAGACCTCAACCTGCGTTGGAGCCGTAAGGTTTCTGCGCCTGTGACCATCGGCTCAGGAATTGTGTTGCCGGCGGACTACAAGAACTGGACGAATGAAAAAATCCGCATCGTTCTGGCGCACGAGCGCTCGCATGTGAACCACCACGATTTTCATCTGCAGTTGCTCGCCTCGCTCTATGCAGCGCTGGCCTGGTTCAGCCCGCTGGGGTGGTGGCTGAAACATAAACTCTCTGACCTCGGTGAGACGATCAGCGATCGTTCCGGCTTGAATGCCGCCTCCAATCGCTCTGCCTACGCCGAGATCCTTCTTGAATTCGCGGCAGCGCCGCGCACAACCCACCTAGGAGTCGCCATGGCACGACACAGCAGTATCTCCCGCCGCATTGAACGGCTGCTCAACGACAGCTACCTCAGCCGCGCATTTTCCGGTAGCGTTCGCAACCGTTTCGCGGTTCTGTTTGTCCCCGTCCTGTTGTTCGCCGGCACGGCGCTTGTCCACGTGCAGGCAGCGACGCAAGCCAGCGAAAATACACCGGCGGCGAGTAACTTGACAGCCGCTTCCCCCGCGCCCCCGGCGCCACCTGCATCACCGTCAATGCAAGCTGCACCTGCACCGCCAATGATTTCAACAGTACCGAGTTTGCCGGCGATGCCCGCCCCGCCTGCAATGCCAGGTTCGCCAGCAGCCGAGAACCTTTCTGCGCCACCCGCGCCACCTGAATTCGCACTCACAGTTTCGCCGGCTCCGCCTGAGCCGCCCGCCGCAATTGAAAGTGCACCGCAGGCCGAGGCCACCTTCGATCGCAACCTGACATTCGATGGGAAGCTCATACTTTCAGTGGGCACCGGTTCAGGCAATATCACGTTCAAGCGTGGATCTGCAGGTCAACTTCATATCCACGGCGTCGTCAAAGTGAACCAGAACGGCGATCCTGCGCAGGCACAGCAGATCGCTGCGAATCCTCCGATCGAGCAGCAGGGAAACACCATTCGCATCGGCGGGCACCAGGAGAACCTGCGCAATATCAGCATCAGCTATGAAATTGAAGCGCCAGCTGACGCTGCACTGAACGCCGCCACTGGTTCCGGGAATATTACCGACACGGGCGTGGGCCAGGACGCGAAACTGACCACCGGCTCAGGCAACATTAATGCCACGGGAATGGAGGGTGGATTCAAGATCCAGACCGGCTCAGGAAATATCGCGATCGAGAGCTCTGGCCAGGGCGATGCGAAGGCAGAGACGGGCTCAGGCAACATTGATTTGAAGGGCGTTCTTGGAGCGCTCGAGGCCGAAACAGGCTCAGGAAGAATCAAGGCCGAAGGGAAGCCATCTTCTGCCTGGAAACTTCAGACAGGCTCGGGAACCATTGAGCTTGCCACCGGCAATGCGCCGATGAATCTGGATGCGTCCACGGGATCGGGGCATATCGCTGCGGATCACGCGACGGCGGCGCAAAACCCGGAGGACCATCACCACCTGAAATCTGAATTGAATGGCGGCGGGCCCGAGGTGAAAGTTCAAACCGGCTCCGGCGATATTCGAGTCGATTAGCAGGCGTTCGCGCGGCTAAGTGACGACCTGCAGGTAGATGAAAACGACGTGAGTGTGCGCTTCAAAAAGTGGCGCATTCTCGCAGCGCGATAAAGACGACCTGCAAGTGGTGGAATCGGCAAAAGCGACGACCCGAGGGTCGTCGCTTTTGCGAATAGTGACGCATTTTGAATAGCGGGATGGGATTTTTAGGATCTATTTCCCGTCCGGCAGCTTCACCAGCCTCGCTTCGAGCAGCGCTTCGATCACCTTCAGCGCTTCGAGCACCTACTCTGAAACCGGCTCGTCGACCTGCACCACGGCCAGCGCCTTCACGGGCTTGCCGCGGTGCGCGGCGCTCCGACGCTCGCGGCCCAGCGCGAAGTTGGCGATGTTCACGCCCTGCTCGCCGAGAATGGTTCCGATGCGGCCGATGACGCCGGGCACGTCGAGGTTGCGGCAAACCACCAGCGTGCCCTCAAGCGGCGCTTCCACGTCGATGCCGTCGAACGCCAGCAGCCGCGGCTGCTCGCCGTGAATCACTGTGGCGCTGGCGCGGCTCTCGCCCTGCGCGGTGTGCAGCACCAATGTGAGCACGGTGGCCGCGCCGCCGCGATGGCTCTCTTCCTTTTCCTCGTGCACGCGAATGCCGCGCTCCTGCGGCGACCGCCGCCGCGTTGATGCGATTCACATTCTCCGAGCCCTGCAGCAGCCCGGCAATGGCCGCGTTGCGCACCAGCTCGGTCTTGGCCTCGGCCAGCGCGCCGCCGTAGATGAGTGTGAATCGATCTCGATGCCGCCCTTGCCCGCCTGCGCCAGAAACGCGCCCAGCCGCCCGGCCAGATCGATGTACGGCGCAAGCTGCACGTACTCCTCGTGGCTCAGCGACGGCAGGTTGACCGCGTTCTGCACCACGCCCAGCTTCAGATACTCGCGCACCTGCTGCGCGATCTGGATGCCCACCGCTTCCTGCGCCTCGGCCGTCGAGCCGGCGATGTGCGGCGTGAGAATCACGTTGTCGAGGCCGAAGTAGGGCGAATCCTTCGGCGGCTCGACGGTGAACACATCGAGCGCCGCGCCGGCCACCTGCCCGCTCTTGAGCGCCGCAGCCAGATCCGCATCGACAACCAGTTCGCCGCGCGCGCAGTTGATGATGCGCACGCCCTTCTTCATCGTGGCGAGCGTCTTGGCGTTGATGATGCCGTTGCGTCTGCGGCGTCAGGCCGACGTGCAGCGTGAGGTAGTCGGACTTCGCGAACAGCTCCTCCACGGGAACGAGAGCAATGCCGTTCTCGCGCGCCACGGCCGCGGAGACAAACGGATCGCTGCCGATGATCTCCATGCCGAAGCCGCGCGCGCGCTTGCGCCACTTCAAGCCCAATGCGCCCCAGGCCGAGAATGCCCAGCGTCTTGCCGCGCAGCTCCGCGCCCTGCAGATTCTTCTTCTCCCACTTGCCGGCGTGCATCGTGGCATTGGCCGCGGGAACCTTGCGCGCCAGCGCGATCATCAGGCACAATGGTCAGCTCGGCCACGGCCACGGCGTTCGCGCCCGGCGTGTTCATCACCACGATGCCGCGGCGCGTGGCGGCCTCGGCGTCGATGTTGTCCACGCCCACGCCGGCGCGGCCAATCACGCGCAGCTTGGGCGCGTGCTCCATCAGCGCATCGTCCACCTGCACCGCGCTGCGCACCACCAGCGCATCGGCATCGGCCAGCGCCGCCGGCAAGCCGTCGGGCAACTGGTCGTGCGTCTTCACTTCCCATCCCGGCTCGGCCGCAAACACGGCCAGCGTGGCCGGAGAAACCTTCTCCGCCAGAACGATCTTCATCGCTCTCCCTTGTCCGCCGCGGCGGACGCGCTTTCGTACTCGTCAAAGCGAATGCCCTGCTGCTCGCAGAGCAGGTCGAACATGCGCACCACCGCCGCGTGCGGCTTGCCCTCGCCGCGCTCGTACTTGGTGAGCGAGTTGGGATGCACTCCCAGCCGCTCCGCCATTTCGTATTGATAGAGATCGAGCTGCTTGCGCGCGATCAGCAGCTTTTCTCCAAAAGTTAGTTCAGGCATATACGGCTCCGAGTTACGAGTTCAGCAGTGTAGCAGTGTCAGCAGTGAACATGTGAAGTCAGCGGATCAGCTCGGCTGACGATCGTCGCACTGATCCACTGATTCACTGATCCACTGACTTCACTGCCTTCGCATACACTTCCTGCGCCGCGGCCACGGCCTGGCCCCACTTCACCGGCAGCCCCAGCGTGTCCTTGGCGATGTGCTCCATCGCGCCCAGCAGCGCCACGGTGTCGAGATAGTCGAAGAAGCCGAGGTGCGCCACGCGGAAGATCTTGCCCTGCATCTCGCCCTGGCCGTTGGCCGCGACCAGCGCAAACTTCGCCTTCAGCGCCTTCACCACGGCGCCCGAGTCCATGCCTTCAGGCACCGCAACCGCCGTGGCCGCGGCCGCCGGAGCAGTGGGCGCGAAGAGCGTGAAGCCCAGCGACACCAGGCCCGCGCGCGTTGCCGCGGCGTTCACCTGCGCGTTGTCGATCAGCGCGATCGCGGCCCTTTTCGAGATCGCCGCCCGCCTGCCCGGCAATGTAATCGAGCGCCGCGCCCAGCGCGGCGACCAGCGCAACGGCCGGCGTGTAGGCGCTCTCGCCCTTCACCGCGTTCTTGCGCTCCTTGCGCAGGTCGAAGTAGTAGCGCGGATTCTTCGTGGTCTCCATCGCCGCCCACGCGCTTGTCGCTCACGCTCAGATAGGCGAGGCCCGGCGGAATCATGACCGCCTTTTGCGAGCCGCCGATCAGCACGTCGATGCCCCAGCCGTCCACATCGAAGTGCGTGGTGCCGAGGCCGGTGATGCCGTCGACGACCAGCAGCGTGTCGGGCGCGACTTCATCGCGCAGCTTTGCGATCGCTTCCACGTCGTGGCGCACGGCCGTCGAGGTCTCAGTGGCCTGCATGTAGACCACTTTGTGCTCCGGCTTGATCGCGGCGCTGCACCTGCGGCCAGGTCGAAGGTCTGGCCGTAGGGCGCAGTCACCACGTCGGGCACGCAGCCGAAGGCCTTCGCCAGGCCCGTCCAGCGCTCGCCAAATTTGCCGGCCGTCAGCACCAGCACCTTGTCGCCCGGCGAAGTCAGATTCGAGACCGAGGCCTCCATTGCGCCGGTGCCGGAGCAGGCCAGGAGCAGCACATCGTTCTTGGTGCCGACGAAGACCTTGAGCTGGGCCAGCACCTTCTGGAAGAGGGCGCGGAACTCGGCGGTGCGGTGGTGCATGTCGGCCGCGGCCATGGCAAACTGGGCCGCGGGAAGCAGCGGCGTCGGTCCGGGAGTAAAAAGGCGTGTTTTGCGGATCATGGTTTCCCTCGTTTCGAAGAGGATTTGAGCTCGACAGACACATAATACACATATTTGTGGATTTTGTGATTAACAAGCCGGGATTTTCTGTGGATTTCTGGCATTTGCGGCAATTTGGGCTTAGCAGGAGCGTTTCTGACTCCGGCAGAATGATCTTACCGCAGGGCTGGAGGATTAACCGTGGCGCGCGATAAGGGTCTCGAAGAGCTGCTCGAGGGCGAACTTGAGGGAGTGCGGGGACTGACCCAGAAAGCCATGTTTGGCGGAATGGCTTGGCTGCTTCACGGAAATCTGCTACTCGGCGCGCGCGTGGACAGCCTGCTGGTCCGGCTTGGCAAGGGGAATGATGCGTGGGCGCTGAAGCTGCCCGGTATTGAGCCGATGGTGATGCACGGCCGGCCGTTAAGCGGATGGGTGAGGGCGAATGCGAAGGCCTATGGCGATGACAAACTTCGGACAAAACTCATCGCTGCAGCGATCGGGTTCAATCGGACGATTCCGAAAAAACCGGGTCCGAAAAAATAGTGCCCCGAACCACACCGAAGAAACAGGGCCTAGCTCAGCGCTTCCTGCGCGATCAGGCTGTTGATGAAGTGGTCGAGCTCGAAGTTCGTATCGGCTTCGCGCGTAAAGCGCTCAGGGCGCAGATACTGTGGATTCATAAGCGTCAGCGTCTGATTCACGAAGACGGAAATATGCGAAAGAAGGCCTTGGCGCATGGCGGCGCGGGGAAGAATGTCGGACCGGTATTGGCAGATGCCGCTCATCTCCGGGTTATCGTGCATGAATTCTTCGAGGCGCCACTCGTACTCGAGAAGCTTGGAGAAATCCTTTACAGGACCGAATTCCCAGCTCATATCGCCGGTGGCCCACAGGCCGGTGAATCCGTCGTGCAATGCGCGGTCGAGGGTGGACTTGAGAGCGTCGATCATGAACTCGACATCAAATCGGTCGCCATTCAGCAGGTGCTGAGCGGAGGAGAAAATGAGTCGGCCGCGGGCCGTTTCCTCAGCAACGTCTATTCCTGTTGCCGCAAGGTACGAACGCATGCCGGCAACCATGGCGGGACTGTTGAGATAGAGGCAGCGGTGGTTTTGCTGGAGCTTTTCGTGCGCTGCAGCAGCCAGCGCGGGCAGTTGCCGTGACGGCGGACCCTCGTAGATGAGACAGCAGTGGCGCGACGGGGAATCCATATCGATTTCATTATATTTGGGAATTGGCGGGATTCAAGCACTGGATGGGGTGTGGCAACGGGCTGGGCACCGCAGGCGTAATCCGCCGGTTGTGGGCCGAGAAAGAGCCGAATCCCCTTCCAGACCCGGTCACGACGACGGCGACTCGTGCATCGCATCGCCTAAATCGTTACAATTTTTGTTTGGCCGGAATCGCGATTTGGATAAGGGGATCCGGCGAGCCTTTAGCAGGAAGCCAGCAGCCAGGAGCGAAGGAAGACATGTCAGAAGACGGCGCACTCGAAACCCTCATCAGCCAGCAAATTGTCACTGCCATGAAGGCGCATAACGCCGAGCGCACCGGAACGTTGCGCCTGATCAAGACGGCGCTCAAGAACAAATCCATCGACAAGCGTGCGCCGCTGACGCAGGCGGAGGGCGAGCAGATTCTGGCGTCGATGATCAAGCAGCGGCGCGACTCGATCGATCAATTCGCAAAGGGTAACCGTCCAGACCTCGTCGCCATTGAGCAGGCGGAGATTGTCATTATTGAGGAGTTTTTGCCCAAGGCGCTGGACGAGGCCGGGCTTGCAGTGCTGGTGGGCGAGGCGCTTGCCGGTCTTGAGGCAATGCTCGGCCATAAACCTTCGCAAAAAGACATGGGCGCGTCGATGAAAGCTGTCCAGGCAAGGCTGCAGGCAACGGGCGTCCGTGCCGATGGGAAGGCCGTCAGCGAATTGGTAAAAAAGCATTTAGCAGGATGAATCCGACTATCGAGCCGACCGAATGGTACTCATGGGTTCAGCTCAGGACGAGCGGGCTCGAACAACCTCTCCCGTGACACCAAATGATCCTCAACCCCGGTCAAATTAATCCGCCTAACTCGGACCTCAATCCGAAACTAAAGTGACTCATTCGGGTCATATAGAGGAGCCCTCCCCCAGGGCTGCCGGGATTCCTGTCTCTTGATGACGGGAGCCCGGCGACAGGTTTTTCTCAACGAAGCGCCGCGAGCAAATTCGCGGTCTTCCTAAAGACGTTTCGTTCGCGAGGCGTCACCGCTCCTGGCCCGGGCGGCAAGCGAGGGAAAATGAACTCCTCCCCTACGGAATTGCGCGCCGCAAACGTTCAATATTTTCTGAGAGCGATTGTGGGATCCCAGGCAGCCGCACAACAGCAACCCAATCAAAAGACCGCTCAATCCGCTGCGAAGAGTGTGCGCGTTGTGGCGTTCATGCTGGGCGCTCTCGCGTTGACGGCCGGTTCCGTCGCAGCGCAGCAGCCCTACGTGCCGCAGCAATATGGATACGGCAGTCCGTATGCCGGCCAATACAATCAGCCGGTGCAACAGGCTCCTTATGCGCAGCCTCAGTACGCGCAACCGGCGCAGCGCTATGGCTACTCTCAGCCGCAATACTCCACGCAGCCAGCTTACCCATCGCAGGCGCAACCCTATCCGGCGCAGCAGCAACCGTATGCCGACCAGTCGCAATACGCGAACCAGCCGAATACAAATCAGGGCTATCCGTCGGAAGACGATCTCGCAGCTCCCGCTCCGGCAGCTGTACAAGCTCTCGCGGCCGATCAACTGGAGCAGATGCTGGCGCCGATTGCGCTTTATCCCGATGCGCTGCTTGCGCAAATACTGGCCGCATCAACATATCCCGCGCAAGTGGCGGGTGCCGACCAATGGCTGCAGCAGATGCGCGCGCAGGGTTCTGGTTCGGCGGACCAGGTTGCAGCCGGCGCGAACGCACAGACCACGTGGGATCCGAGCATCAAGGCGCTCACCGCATTTCCTGACGTGCTGGATATGCTCGATCACAACCTGCAGTGGACGACCGCGCTGGGCAACGCCTACTACAACCAGCCGCAGGACGTGATGCAGACGGTACAGGTGCTGCGCCAGCGAGCGGAGCAGGCCGGGAACCTGCAATCGACTCCGCAGGAAGACGTGACCAGCAACCAGGGATACGTCGACATAGCGCCGCCTGATCCACAAAACGTCTACGTACCCACTTACAATCCGTGGGATGTGTATGGAGAGCAGATCTCGCCATATCCAGGCTTCTCGCTGGCCGGTTCGCTGGGCGATTTCTTCGGATCATCGCCAATTCAATACGCGTTAAGCTTTGCGCTCGGAGCTTTCGATCGCACGCCATTCGGCCTGCTCTCCTGGGGGCTTGACTGGCTCGCGAATGGAATCCTCTTTGACCGCGGCACCTGGAACTCGCGCTCTACCGAACTGGTCGACTGGGGCCTTCCGCATGGCGGGCCTCGCGCGTTTCCCGGCTGGCATTCACCGGCACGCAGCCCCGGCTATTTCAATCGCGGCTACGGCGGCGCTTATGCCCGCAACGAGCGCGGCGACCAGCGTGGCGGATGGAGCAACGGTGCGGGCCGTCCCGGCAACTTTGAGCGGCCGGCAGCCGGCGTTCCTTACAACCACGGCAACGAAATGAATCGCGGCGGTGATGCGTTCAATCGCGGCAACCAGGCGTATAATCGCGCGCCGGATCAGTTCAACCACGGACAGGAGAATTTCAGCCGTGGCGCTGAGAACTACAATCACGGCAATCAGTCTTATTCCAACGGCTACGCGCGCGCAGGGAATCCAGGGAACGCGCATCCGGCGCTTCCAGGTCAGCTTGCGTACAACCGCGCCGCAACACAACCGGGCTACGCCTATCGCACGCAGCAGGCGTACTCGAATCCCGGATATGGCTATCATCCGCAGACATACCCGAACCGTCCGCAGTCCTACGCGGGCCGTCCCGCAACGCCAAACTTCAGCAGCCCTGCCAACGGGTATGGCTACACGAACCGGGCGACACAGGGAAATGGACAGACAAATGGGCAGCAGGCGTATGGCTCCCGTCCCAGCTATGGATACAACAGTCCCGGCTCGTCATATCGCGCGCCTCAGTTTGATTCGCGCTCCTATTCATCCCGCTCGTATTCGTCCCACGGGAATAATTTCGTGCGCAATGAGTCCGGTGGGTTCCGCGGCTTTGGCGGCGAAAAAGCACCAAGGGACAGTGCCCCAAAGTACTCATACAAGGCGTCGAAAAGCTTTGGGCATGAAAGCTTTGGGCATCAGAGCTTTGGCCATCAGAGCGCGCCAAGAGCACCAAAAATGGGGCATTCAATCGGCGGTGGCGGCGGACATAAGCATCGGTGAGCGGGCTGCGCCCTCTGTTTTTCCGCACCAGCCTGATTACGTGCCCGAAGTGCGCTTGCGGCCCACGAAATTTCTTGACTCGAAGAAATGCGGCTGAGAAGATTGCAGCAAAGCAATGAGCATCCAGCTGCAACTTCGATTTCGTGCAATCATGTCGGCGCTAACTGGCATGGTGCTTCTACTCGAGTCCCTGTATGCGGAGTTTTTTCACTCGCGGTTCGATGCCTTCAGCACCATGGTAAATTTCTTCATCACCCTCTTTGGCGTGGCTTTCCTCTTGCAGTCCTGGCGGTTGGTCAAGCAGCTTCAGGAAGAACGCTTGAAGCCGTTAGTGAAGGAACTCCAGGAAGCCAACTCGGAGTAACCCGCTCCCCTTTCTTCCAGCACAAAACAATCTGAAAATTCCTGGCCTCGGACCGACGCTGGGTGCGGCAGCGTTCTGCGATCAGCTTGAGAGCCTGCGTGGATGCACTTCGTGCAACTCGTGGTGCAGCTCGTCCACTTTCTCTTTGGCTCGGGCGAGCGCCCGGCGGCCAGCAGGCGTGATCCGATAGAGGCGCCTGCGATTCCCTGCGGGATCTTTCGAAGACTTGAGCAGCCCGGCGCGCTCCAATCCGTGCAGCAGCGGATAGAGTGTTCCCGGCCCGATGCGGTATCCGTGATGCGCGAGCTCCTCCATCATCGCCAGGCCGAAGATCGGCTCCTGCGTCGCGTGCAGCAGCACGTGAATGCGAATGAGGCCGTAAAATAGCTCCCGCCTATGGTCCTTCACAGGAATCACTATACCACCGAATGATTTTGCAAATCGGATTTTCAGCTGCTTCTTGCCTATTATCGAAATTCGATATATAGTTCGCCGCAGATGACCCTTCCTCGGCCACCGGTCATCTTTCATTCCAATGAATCTTCATGAAGGCCTTCTCAATCCCGCCAAATTGGCCCTCGGCCTGCTCTGCGTCCTCGCTGCGGGTCGGCTTCAGGCGCAGGGTCCGCCGTATCAGACCGACGATCCGGTCCCGGTCGACCTGCACCACTACGAGTTCTATATCTTCGGCGGCGTCGACGGCACGCCGGTCGGCGATCGGCTCCGCCGGCCCGGCCTTCGAGTTCAACTGGGGCGCCATTCCGCGCGTGCAGCTGCACGCCATCCTGCCCTGGGGCGTCTCCGCGCCGCTCAACAATCCGGTCTATCGCTCCGTCGGGCAGGGCCCCGATGCCTTCGGACTCACCGACATGGAACTCGGCGCGAAGATCGCCTTCATCAAGGAGAGCAAACACTTTCCGCAGATCGGCAGCTTCACCATGTTCGAAATGCCCACCGGCAACTTCGACAAAGGCCTCGGCGTGGGCAAGGTCTGGTACAAGCTGCCCATCTGGCTGCAGAAGAATTCAGGGCAAATGGCTCTTTGACGGCGGCGGCGGCTACCAGGTTGTTCCGCAGACCGGCTACCGCAACTTTCCCTACACCGGCTGGCTGATCAAGCGCGAGCTCAGCGAGCAGTGGGAGCTGGGCGCGGAAGTTTTTGCGCACGGCGCGAAGGCGTTGCCGCCGCGCAGACGCGAGCGTCCGCGATGATCGATGTCGGCGGCTACTACCACTTCAAGCACAACACCAACGAGCAGATTCTGTTCTGCTACGGCCACTCGGTCGCCGGACAAACCGAGAACTACGCCTATGTGGGCATGTACTGGACGTGGGGCAAGGACGCGAAGAGCGACGCGCCGGACGACAAGAAGGATCATCGGGCAACGCGCTATTTCCAGTGCCGCCGAACAGAAGACGGGCTGTGACAGCAGCGCTCGCACACCGCATGTGACGAAAGGACGGTCTCAATGGAAATCACCACGCGCAGCCTCTGGACGCATGATTCACGGCATGGGCTTCGGCGCGCTTTATCTCCTGGCCTGCTCCGGCGCGCTGGTCGAGCTTTACCGCCGCTACTGGTCGCCGACTGAAGCCTGCCATCGAAATCGAAGACGAGCGATTCCTGCCGCATCTACCTGACTGCGATGGCCGTGCTGGCGTGGCTCACCGTGCTCACCGGCGCCTACATCATCTATCCCTGGTATCGCGCGGTGCCGCCGCCGGGAACCGCGAATCTCGCCGAGTTTCCGCAGCGCCTGCTGCATGTCAAGCCCGGCGACCAGCGGCTGGCACTCCATCGGCATGGAGTGGAAGGAGCACGTCGCCTGGCTCGTGCCGATCTCCATCACCATGGCCGCAGCGGTCTTTGCGCGCCACGGCCGCAATCTCAAAATGCAGCCTGAGCTGCGCATCGCGGTTCTCGCTTTCGTCTGGATCTCGCTTTTCGCCGCCGGCATCGCCGGCTTCTTCGGCGCCATGATCAACAAGAACGCGCCTGTCGAAGGCGGCGCCACGCATTCACATCGTGCAGGGAGAAAAGTGATGAGCGCGGTTAATGCATCAACGACAGCGAATCCGCGCGACTTTCCAAATGGCGGCGGCGCGGCCGCCGTCCTTGCCGCGGGCATCGGCTCGTTCCTGGTCGCAGTCTTCGCGCTGCTGGCCGACAAGTCCGCCACGATCAAGAGCCTGATGATCTTCTACAAGCCAACCGGCCCGCTTTCCGGCGTCACGACGTGCGCCATCATCGTCTGGCTCGTCGCGTGGCTCATTCTTCACCGGCGTTGGCAGAATCGCATGGTTGCGATGGGCCGCGTACGTGCTGCCGCACTCATTCTGCTCATTCTCGGTGTGCTGCTCACGTTCCCGCCGATCGCGGATCTGTTTTGATGAGCTCAGCTGCGCAATTCGCCCGCGCGCCTCAATCAAATTGGTTCAGATCCGTGTCAGGTGCAGGGTGACCCAGCACGCGGCACATCGCCACAATCTGTCCCTTGTGATGAAAGGCGTGCGTGAAGACGTGATGAAGGACAAGCGCAGGAGTGCGCACGGCTGTGTCTCCGTCAGAAAATCGGAGTTCCATGTCTTCGTTTAGCTGCCGATCGGTTAGGCCCGCGAGGTACGCTTGGGTCTCTCTGCTCAGTTCCTGTTGCAGGAGCCTGGCAGCGGAGGCATCTGGAAAATCAGCAGGCATACGGTTGGCATAAGGCTGGGCCTGGAGCGCGTGAATCCACGATCCTTCGCAATTGAATATGTGAATGACTTGTTGATGGACCGTTGCAAAGCCGAATCCGGCCACCTCCCTCACATATTCCTCTGCTGGAATGGTCGCCAGATGGTCCAGCGCCAGGTTGAGGCAGGAATGGGTCCAGCGATGAAACTTCCGTACTCCGTCGAGAGTAAACACTGATTGCCTCCCGTGAAGCGCGTAGCCGAGCATCGCGCTTCAACACCATAAGGCTACCAGCAAACAAAAAGACGCCGGAGCTGCTTCGTCAACAGCCCCGGCGTGTGAGTATTCAGCACAATTGCTGAATCAAAAAGCGGTGGTTGCGAAATTCGTAAAGTCGATTCCATCAACGTGACGAGCCAGCAGCACCAGCTGCCCGTTTGTGGAATTCTTGAGCAACAACCCCACGACGCGGACTTTCGTGCTGTCGCTCAGATCATTGAATGCCGCGAATCCAAAGCGGAAGTCGCAATCCGGGCCCAGGAATACGGTGACATTCGACGGAACCACCTGTCCCGCGAAGCCAGTGATCTGCATCGTGAAGCTTCCGGCGCTCGAACTCTGGGTCTTTGGAACGACAGTCCCGTTGTACCCCCAATTCTGCAGATGAATACGATTGACCGTAATGGCCGTGCCGCTGGTCGGGTTCGCTTCGGCATCCGTGCCGCCTACAGCAATCTCCTGGCCAGGCGTCATCGCATATGAGTTAAAGAGCAGTTGCGTGAATGCATTGTGCATCCAGTAGATGCCGTATTTCTCGTTGCCACTGATGTTCACCTGGGCAATGCCGCCTAGCGGAACATCGGGGTCCGACGAAGGCACAACAGCGCGAACATAGAAGTCCATGTTCGTGGCCTGGCCGCTGGAAGGCGCTACATAGGTCACCAGTCCTCTGGCATAGAAATGGGAGTCAGTAATGAGCGCCACTTCGTCAGCGTCCAGAGTCTGATCGGCTACGTCCAACTGGCCTGCAACAGCCACCACGCTATTCGCGTTCAGCGAACCCAGGCTGGCACCGCCGTCCCACTCTGTCTTCGAGTCGGTGTTAATGGTGAATTGTTCGCCGTGCGGACCCTGAATCACAAAGGAGCTCGGTTCGGTGGTGCTCTTGGGCAGAGATACAACAGCCCCGATCTGTTCGTCAATGTGAGCGGTAGCGTCAGTGTTCTTCACTGTGCTCACATCGAATGTCGGCGTCACAGCGCCGGTGATTGCGCCAGTCGAGTCGACGCCAATCGATTTCGCCAGATCGAAGTCGATGCGCAGTCCTGCCGGCGCACCATTGGTTGGAACAATAAACGGAGCTGGCAGTGTGATGGTTAACGGGTTCGTGGCTGAGGCATAGGCGGCCGTCTTTGTCGATATCGTCGGGGCGCCTGATGCGGGAACGTTCAGATAGCCGATGGTGCCGCTGCCCAGCGTGATAGTGATGCTCTGGTATGACCCAGCCTTGATGGCGGTCTCATCGAGCAGGGTCTGCAGCCCGTTGTAGCGCGCGAAGTCCACGGTCTGCGCTCCGCTGGTGACGGGCACGGCAGTGCCACCGCCAGACGGTGTTGCCGTCACAGTCACTGTGGTGGCGAAGGAAACGACACTGGCGAGAGGTGCGTCAGTGCCCACCACAAAGGCCGAGCCGGTTGCTCCAGACGTGGATTGAGTGGTTGAGACGAGTGAGCCGCTTCCGCAGCCCGCTGCCACAAGCGCAGCAGCAGCCAGCGAAAAGATTGCAAGCCTAAAAGGACTTCCGGGAGTCTTGAGGGACATTTTGGTTCGGTCTCTTTCTGCGAACCTGCGTGCTGATTACAGTTCGGGCGCCGAGTGGTCTTGCTGCAGACCTCTCAACCGGGAACGCCGTGGGTGGATCGAATTCTGATCGGGATCTTCTCAGCGTTGATCCTTATCAGTTCTCTTTCTCACTGGCAGACAACTTTAGAAGAAGTCGTTCCCAAGCGCGCTCGCGCACGGAGCCATCGCCTGAATTCTTTTTTAGGCCGAAGCGTGAGTTAGAGTCACTTTGGCCATCGATGAATTAGAACACCATACGATTCAGGAAAGTTGCGAAAATTCCGAAGGTTTTAGTGAATATCTCGAAGGTTACCGTTGTAACATTGCAGGCGTTGCCAGCGGCGCGCTTTCGTAATTTACTGGGAGACTCTCGGATTCCGGAGCCAAGGAGTTATCTCAGGGTTAATTAGTTGGTGGAGAAGGATGGACTTAGAAATGAATGAACCGATCTTAGATTGTCCCGACTAGTCGGTCTTTTTGAGCCATAAGTTCCGGAACGAGACTTTGCACGGCGTGCCTTCGATCTGCAATCCAAAAAGCCCTGAAACATTGTTCGACGATCTCGGATCGTCATCGACGAGCACGGCCATCAACTGACCATTAAGGATGTGCATGATGACGCCGCCGCGCGCGATGATCGTGTATTGGTTCCACTCGCCATCCTTTACGAAGGTGCCGAGCTGCGCGCGATCGCCAATGTTGCCGACTAGCCGCGGAAACTTGCCGGGCAGGGACTGCACCACCTGTCCGCGCCACGCAATGATGCCGAGGTGCGTGTTCTGCGAGTAGAGTTGCCCGCTGTACTGCTTCGCGTGCTCGCTTACTGGGTACCAGAAGTCGGCCTGCGGTCCGATCATCACCCAGCGAGGATCAAGCGGCGGTTCGCCTTTGCCCGCGATGCGACCCGGCGGAATGCCAGTGCTGCTGCGGTACTGAATGCCGCTTCCGCCGCCCCACTCCACTTTGATCTCGAGCTTAAGGTCGAAGTCCTTCGCTTCAACGCCGTGATACACGAGGAATGTATTGCCCGCGACCTGATCCTTTGTGGAGACGCCAACAATCGCACCGTCTTCCACGCTCCACACGCCAGGCTGGCCGTCCCAGCCATCGAGGGTCTTGCCGTCGAAGAGTGAAACGAATCCTGTGTGATCGGCGAAGTCCATCGGATCCGGCTCGGTGAAAAGCTCCGTTCCGTTGACCCGAGATATTCGGCGGCACGTTGCGCAGATCGGCGTTGGCTCTGCGTGGGCGCGGACTGGGCCTGGGAACAACACTGGAAGGTTGGCTATGAGCGCCAGCGATGCGACCGCGACAGTCTTTGCGACAAAACCAGCACGCCTGAGTTTTCGCATGACGACTTCTAGTACACTTCCGACCGCACGCCCGCCGGAATCGGCACGTGCTTCAGCAGGCCCAGCTCGCCGGCCAGCCGCTCCAGCTTCGCGCGCGTAGCCGGCATGGGAGGCACCAGCGGCAGCCGCAACGTATCGCCGCAGCGCCCATCAGGCTCAGCACCGTCTTCACGGGCGCCGGATTCGACTCCCAGAAATTCGCGTCGAAGAGCCGCGAATATCGCCGCTCCAGCTCGCGCGCCTCGTCCCAATTATTGTCAAGCGCCGCGCGAATCATGCGCGTCACTTCTGCCGGCGCCTCGTTCGACGCCACGCTGATCAGCCCGTGCGCGCCCACGGCGATCGCCGCCAGCGCCAGGTTGTCGTCGCCGGAGAAAATCTTGAATCCGCGCGGCAAAATGTGCGCGAGCTCGGCAAACTGCGTCACCTTTCCGCTCGCTTCCTTGATGGCCTGGATATTTCTCGCCGCCGCGGCCAGCCGCGCCACCGTCTCCGGCTCCAGATTCGCCGCCGTGCGTCCCGGCACGTTGTACACGCACACCGGCAGCGGATCGACCTCGCGCGCCAGCGCCAGAAATGCTGGAACTGCCCTTCCTGCGTCGGCTTGTTGTAATAAGGATTCGCCGAGAGCACCGCAGCCAGACCCGGCACTGCGCTGCAGCATGCGCCGCCTGCCGCACCAGCACGCGCGTGGAGTTATGCGTGCAGCCGCCCACACCGGAACTCGGCCCGCCGCCGCCTCAATGCACGATGCGAACCGTGTGCAGCCACTCGTCTTCATCCAGCGTCGCCGCTTCGCCCGTCGATCCGCACGCCACCAGAAAGTCAATTCCCGACTCGATCTGCCAGTTCACCAGCGACCACAGCGCCGGCTCGTCCACCGATCCATCCGCCCGGAACGGCGTCACAATTGCAGTACCGCAGCCCATCGTTTCCATAACAGGTCAAGTTTATACCGCGCGTGCGAACCTGCGATCAATGGATTCGCGGGCTCGCACAGGTCTATCGGCTGCCAGGAATTCGGGCCATTACCCTTTATCGCTCGTCTGCACTCGGGCCGTAGATCGCCGGAACGCTCGACTCGAGCAGCCGCAGGTAGACCGTCAACTGACCGCGGTGATGGGCCAGGTGCGTAATCGAGCCGTCGAGGATGGCTACGTAACGCGGCTGATCCGACATCACCATCTCGCCCATCCGCAGCTTCCAGTGCTCCATCAGATGTTCCTCGGTGGTTGCGTTCAGCGCCTGCCGCGAATCCGCCAGTGCCTTGTCGAGCGAAGCAAGCAGTTCGGCTCGAGTCTGACTGCCCTTCGGTTTCGGGCGGTTCGGATCGCCCAAATCAAGCTCCTTTGTCCTGATCACAAGTGCGATCCAGCCCGGCATCGCAGCCGTCAGCGCTGCCAGGTAGCCCAGCTCCATTGACTTCGCGTGCGGCTTCCAAGTGGCCTTGCCTTCCGGTACGCGCTCAATCGCCTTGCGCGACGCCTCGCCCTCGCGCTCCAATTGTTCCAGGAAAAGCTTCTTCAGTTCCATCTCGATTCCCTCCATGTTGAGACCGTCCCGGTCTCACGCAAATGAGAGTAGCAATCCATATATGACAATGTGTGTCATAATTCTTGATGAAAATGAGATGAAGGCGATTTCTTGTCGGGTGAGCAGGTGAAAGCGGACCGGCTTCTTTCGGAATTGATGTTGCTGCAGGGGCACGGGCGCCTCTCAACCCGCGAAATCGCGGAGCGGCTGGAGATTTCCACGCGTACCGCGCATCGCGATATGGAGGCACTCAACGCTTCAGGTGTTCCCATCGTTGCTTATCGCGGAGCGCAAGGCGGATGGGAGCTCGAAAAGAGCTGGCGTACGCAGGTTCCCGGGCTCGACGATGCCGAACTGCGCGGCCTGATCATGACGCAGTCAACCTCGCTTGGCCGCGGCAAGCTGGCTGCCGCCGCACAGCGCGCTTTCGACAAATTGATTGCTTCCCTTCCGGCGTCGGCCCGTTCGCAGGCAGAATCCATCCGCGCCCGCCTGCATTTCGACCCTGCGGGCTGGCACATGGACGCCGAAGACCTATCGATGCTGCCCATCGTGCAGGAAGCCCTCGCACAGGACCGCAAACTTTCCTTCAGCTACACCAAGGCCAGCGGCGAATCGTCGAGCCGCACAGCAGATCCGTTCGGCATCGTTTGCAAGCAGTCATCGTGGTATCTCGTCGCGCGCACGGCAAAAGGCATGCGCACCTTCCGCGTTTCGCGCATGCGCGAAGTGGTCGTGCTGGCGCTCAACTTCAACCGGCCCGCGCGTTTCGATCTTGCCGCGCACTGGAAGCGCTCGACAGCCGATCTCTTCGAACGCAGCGAGCGATTCGTCGCGACACTTGAGCTTTCCGATGAGGCAGCATCGACTTTGCGTCACCGATCCATTGTTAAGGAAATCCGATCTCATGCCGGACAGACTGAGGACGGCGGGAAATGGGCGACGTACGAGGTCGAATTCGAAAGCCGCGGCCACGCGCAATTTGTCGTGCTGGGGCTTGGCACCCACGCCAAAGCATTGGCGCCTGCGTGGCTGCGCGACACCATTGCGACGCAGATTGCCGATCTTTCGAAGCTGTATTGTGACGTCGATTGAGACGGCTGTGCTGTCGCGCAGCTTAAAGCTTGTCGAAAATCTCGCGGAATTCCCATACGCCCGATTTGCCGGCAAGCCATTCCGCTCCACGCACCGCGCCCAGCGCAAACCCACGCCGGCTCTGTGCATCATGCCTCAGCTCGAGCC
>CAWAIL010000020.1:0-259979 GCA_963782085.1 uncultured Acidobacteriaceae bacterium | reverse complement strand
AGAGGTGGGTGGATCACCAGCAATTCTCAGAGCATGTACAAGAGGCCGTGAGAAATGCGGGCTAAAATTGCGCCCTGAGATTCCGATTGCAGCGGACTGATTTCGGATGGAACGACCTGGCAGGCGAACGGGCGATGGCGAAAATCCTCGTTGAATGGACGCCAGAAAAGAGCGAAATCGCCCAGCACAGCTACTCTCGTTCTTCCACGTACCCGCTGTTGGGATGCCACTCCAATCTGCTTAAGAAACGTGAGATTTTCTTCCAGATTCCAGTTGCAGGCGATCAACCCCTGGCCATGCGCAGGATATGGGTGCTCATCAAATCGGCATGTCGTTCCCGGCCCTAGACCAAGTAGTGCGAGAGCCACTGCGGATGCGATAAGGTCCTTCACTGCTCCTGTGTGACATCCAGACAGGGTCTCGTGTCGATCACAAAACTCCAAAATCACTGAGTCGAGCGCCAAGCATCCCGAGAATCCGTTTGTTCGACACCACGCTCACAGCCGAAAAGAGAGTTGAGCCCTGGGTGGCTACGTCGCTACCGTTACTAACCGCGCTCGTGATGCAGCTTGCTTATTTTCAACACGATATGGGAGCGTTAAGGATTCTTTTTAACCTTGCGCGAACTGGCAAAGCCGGGGCTACAGTGTTAGTTGTGTTTTAACAACCGCCTAAATGAGCATTCTGTCAGTTGAAAATGCCCAGCAGGAGGCGGAGCACGTTTCCTGCGGAAAAGATGGATGACGGATTCGGAGAAAATCCGTGGTTCCATCTTCGCCAAAATCAAAATGAGGTGGGGATGGATGGGAAGGTAAGAAAACGTGGGAGGCGCCGGAAAAGACCGAATCAGCGCTTTGGTTCGATCCGACGGCAGGGGAACCACTTGTTACAGATCCCAGATTTGCCCCACACCGACAATCGCAGCGCTTGGTGAAAGCCCTAGGAGGGTAAGATGACGCACCGAATCAATTGGCTCAGGTACCTGAGTCTGATGTTCATCGTATTGTGCTGCACGAGCGTAGTGTGCTTTGCACAACTCGATCGCGGCAGTGTGGCGGGATTTATTACCGATCCGTCAGGTGCCACAGTAACTGGGGCCAAAGTAACCGTTACAAATACTGCGATGGGGACGCAGAACTCTACCGTCACGACCAGCGCCGGATCCTATTCGATCCCGGAGCTTATTGCGGGTACCTATTCTGTTACAGTGGCGGCACCGGGCTTTAAAGAGCTGATCCGCAATGGAATTACGGTTTCGGTTGGAGAGACCGCGACCGTCGACCTGCAACTTGCCGTGGGTGAGACCACTGCAACGATACGGGTAACGGCGGATGCTCCTCTGCTGCAAACCGATAGCGCCCAGATCAACTCCGAAGTCACCACGAGGGACCTGAATGAGCTTCCGATCAACATTAACGGCATCGGAGCTATACGCGATCCCGATGGGTTTTGCCTCCTTGCTTCCGGGCTCCATCGGAGGCGGGTGGAACGATATCCATGTCCAAGGCTCGCCGGCAACAACCTACCGCGTATTTATGGATGGCCTGGACGACACCAATGCGACCAAGGGCGCCATCTCCGATGAGCAGCAACCCTCGGTCGAGTCGCTTGGCGAAGAATCCGTGATGATCAACGACTATTCCGCTCAATTTGGTGAGTCTGGGGGCGGAGTCTTCAACTACACCTCGAAGTCCGGGACCAACAAGCTGCACGGGTCGGCCTTCAACTACCTCGAAAATGAGGATTTGGACGCCGGACAGCCCTTCAACTACGTGAATGCGAGCTACCTTCCAGAAGGCTCTACCGGTTCAACGCGAACTCAATTTTGGCGCTTCTCTGGGTGGACCGGTGGTGATTCCTCACGTTTACAACGGCCACGATAAGACCTTCTTCTTCTTCGCTTACGAGGAGTACCACAACACGCAAACCAATAACAACGGAACCATTACGGTTCCCACCACTGCCTATCTCGCGGGCAATCTGAGCTCTAACATTCTTGGTCCCATCAAGGATAGCAATGGAAATCCGGTTGTGGACTGCCTCGGCCGGCAGTTGTACAACGGCGAGGTTTTCGACCCATCGACGACCAGAACCGTAACCTGTACGGGAGGTCCGACCGGAGCTGGTTCGACCGGAGTGGTCCGCGATGGGTTTGGTACTGGACGCGAACGGAAACGGCGTGCCCACCAACTTGCTCCCCGCGCCCAGCACATGGGATCCGGTAGCGCGGGCTATTCTTCTTACTTCAGGCGGTTCAACGCCCTCAGCCTTTACATGCCTACTCCCGTCAGGAGCCACGGCCGAGCGCGCTGACCAACAACTACCCCAATCTACAGCCGAACAACAAGTACCAGTACCTGGCCAGCATCAAACTCGATCACTATATCGGCGAGAAGTGGCACTTCTCGGGTTACTATATGCACGAGATTGGGAACAAGGACAATGCGGACGATGGCATTAACACCATAGGAGGCTCGACCCGCTGGAACCACACCCCAGCTCCGCAGTTGTATCTGAATGCGAACTATACGGCCACGCCGAATCTTGTGCTTCACGCAGGATGGGACTGGACGCGCCACGACGCCCTGCAGGATGCGGCGGTGCAAAACTTCGATCTGACCAAGCTTGGGTTGCCCTCGGTGGCGAATATTCCTGGCGGCGCCGCGCAAACCTTCCCGATCTTTTCAGGACTCAGCGTCAACCATCAGAACGTTCCGCAGTTGGGCATCAACAACGCGCCGTTTATTGACAACGACTGGTACGACACTGAATCCGCGATCTGGACCCACGGCCGCCACACCTTCGAATTTGGCGGCGATTTCCGTCATCAACTCTGGGGCACTCACAACGACCTGTCGGACGGATCGTACGGTTTCAGCGGCAATGAGACCTCTGAACCGTCCGAAAATGGCCAAAATCTCTACGGAGCAAGCCTCGGCGATGGCTTTGCGAGCTTCGTACTTGGCCAGTTGGACGGCGCAAATATCGGGAACGATGACATCCAATGGTTTATCCGCAAGGAGGGCTCGTTTTACGGCCAGGACACCTGGAAGCTGACAAATAAGCTCACGCTGAACCTTGGGCTGCGTTGGGATCTCGAGGGGATGCAGAAGGAACAACATCTGCGGGTAACCCAATTTAGTCCCACTGTCGTAAATCCGTCGGCTGGCGGCCTGTTGGGCGGAACCGAATACGAGGGAGTGGGAAGGATTCTACCGGGCGTTGCAACTGCGTCTTCGAGCACTTCTATCCCTGGATGGTTCAGCCTCGTGTCGGCGCCAGCTATCAACTGACTCCAAAGACCGTGATCCATGTGGCAACCGGATTCTACTCCGGCCCCCAGCTCTTCATGAATGAAGAAGGCTATAGCAACCAGGGATTTGGCTTTAACGTGGCGCGCCTCACCAGTCCTTCGTATGGCATTAAGGCCGGTCAGCTTTCCAACGGCGTACCGTTTACTCGCCTGCTGCTTTAACAGCCACCAACTTCGATCCGGGCGCTTTCCCGAACTCAGGTTCAACCAACTCACCCCCGGGATTCATTGTTCCGAACAATGGCCGTCCGGCGCGTTATGTGCAATCGACCCTTGGCGTTGAGCGCGAGATTATGAACAATCTTACGGTCAACGTATCCCTCATCGACGACCGTGGTGTTTGGCTCAATTCCGACAACCTGACGAATACGACCAACGAACTCACTCCAACCATGCTGTCACAGAAATATGGATTGGACGTTACCAACGCGAACGACTACGCCCTGCTCCAGTCGCCGATCTCGTCCCCAAACGTAGCGGCGAGAGGTTTTCACGGCGCCGTATTCCACCTTCCCGTCCGGAGACTCCTTGGCTCAGGCACTGCGGCCGTTCCCGCAATTCGGCGGCATCGGGGATATGTACGAGCACGATGGTAACTGGTGGTATGACGCTCTTCAGGTCAAGGTCACCAAACGCATCAGCAACGGACTGTCGGGCGGCGTCGGTTATTCGTGGTCGAAGAATCTGGGGACTGTGGGAGCGACGTCTCCCACCTACACCACTTCGATTGCGGCACAGGATCCCTCTCTCCCGCCGAAGAGCCAGAAGTCCTTTGAGGGCATCGACGAACCGCAGATGCTGAACTTCTACTTCAACTATGAAGTGCCGAGTTTCAGCTTTGACCAAAATGGCTGGAAGCGCGCGCTCTTCGCGGGCTGGACAGCCGACGGCAACTTCCACTATGCGAGCGGTTTTCCGCAACAGGTACCGAATACCTGGACGGTCCAACCTGGATTCGGTGACTTTTGCGAACGCAACGACCGGTAACTTTCAAGTCTTTGCGAATCGCGTTCCGGGTCAGCCGCTCTTCCTGCAAAACCTCAATAATCACAAATCGAATATTAGACAAGCCTTTCCTGAATGCCGCTGCTTGGGCAGCCCCCGCGCAAGGCACCTACTCCACGTC
Source organism: uncultured Acidobacteriaceae bacterium (assembly GCA_963782085.1). GTDB lineage: Bacteria > Acidobacteriota > Terriglobia > Terriglobales > Acidobacteriaceae > Telmatobacter. Next base: position 255,540 of record CAWAIL010000020.1, on the reverse strand, counting down.
CAAGCCGTTCTACAACGATTACCGCCAGGCGAGACAGCCGAGCGAGCAGTTGGGCTTCGGCAAAGTCTTCCCGATCAAGGAAAGCGTGTTGTTCTCGCTCCGTGCGGACTTCTTCAATGTCTTTAACCGCTGGGTATATCCTGGCTTCAACAATACGTCCAACCCCGCCGCGACGGGATCCGGTAACCAACTCTTCGGCGTCATGGCAGGGAGCATCACCAACGCCGGTGGAAACTACGCTCCGAGAAGCGGCGAGATTGTCGCAAGAATCCAGTTCTAGGCGCCAATCAGCTGAAACACCAACCAGCAGGCCAGATGAATTCATCTGGCCTGTTATCTTTAAACGGGTATTCTTTGCGGACTGCAGGTAGCGCAATCGGCGTTCAATGAAGTTGGCAATTTCGAGACGTGATTTTGTAACGGGCTTGGCTGCATTAAGCGCGGGAACTCTAAGTTCCCAAGCGTTGTCGCTGCGGCGCACTTCCACCCTGGATGACAAGAACCAACTTCACGGTGCGGCGCGAGGCATATCCAACTCGGGACGATCCGCCGATTCACCAATTTCCTTCGAGAACACAATTGACACGTCAAAGATACATTTCATATTGAAGAACAGTGTCAGTCCCAAACGTTACTCCATAGAGACAATGACTGGCGGTGTTGCGGTCTTCGACTATAACAATGATGGTCTCCTTGACATCTTCTTTACAAACGGGGCAGAGATTCCGTCTTTGAACAAGAGCGACGCCAGTTTCTACAACAGACTCTTCCACAATAACGGTGATGGAACCTTCACTGATGTCACGGAAAAGGCTGGCCTGGCGGGTGTCGGTTACTCAATGGGCGTAGCGGCGGGAGACTATGACAATGACGGGTTTGTGGACCTGTATGTAACTGGATTTAACCGCAATCAACTCCTTCATAACAATGGGGACGGGACATTCACCGATGTGACAGAGAAAGCCGGAGTCGCGGGCATTATTCCGGGACAGGGCAAGCCTTGGTCCGTCACAGCAGGGTGGATTGATTACAACAACGACGGACTACTCGATCTCTTCGTTGTGAATTATTTGGACTATTCAATCTCCTCAGCTCACAGTTGCCAGACAGACAACATCATCGACTATTGCTCTCCTAATGAGTATCGCGGAACACCCAATATCCTGTTTCAGAACAATGGCGACGGAACGTTCACTGACGTTTCGCGGCAGTCGCACATTTCCCAATATGTAGGCAAAGGCATGGGCGTCGCTTTTGCCGATTTTGATAACGACGGGTTCACCGACATCTTTGTTTCCAACGACACCTTCCCGAATTTCCTGTTGCACAACAATGGTGATGGAACATTTACAGATGTCGCGCTCCTGGCCGGCGTCGCTTACAACGAAAACGGCAAGACCGTTGCGGGTATGGGGACTGACTTTCGCGATATCGACAACGATGGCAATCCGGACATCTTTCACGCAGCCATGTACGGTGACACGTTTCCTCTCTACCGCAATCTGGGAAATGGCCAATTTGAAGATGTCACTGACAAGGCCGGTTTGGCCGCAATGACGATCCGCTCTACCGCTTGGGGAACTGGACTCTTCGATTTCGATAACGACGGGAATAAGGATATTTTCGCTGCGGGCTCCGCAATTCTAGACAACTCGATGGAGGTGAATCACAAGCCATATCCACTTCCCAATTTGCTCTATCGCAATCTCGGCAAGATGGCATTTCAGGATGTGAGCGCACAAGCAGGATCAAGCTTTTCCGTTCCGGCTGCACACCGCGGCGCCGCATTCGGTGATTTAGACAACGACGGGAAGATCGATATTGTGGTTGCAGTCCTTAATGCGCAGCCCCAGTTACTCATGAATCGTTCTACGAATCAAAATCATTGGATCATATTGAAGCTCATTGGCGTGGCGGACAATCGAGATGGATTGGGAACCAAGGTGAAGATAACGACCGAAAACGGCGTTCAGTACAACCACGCCACGACAGCCGTTGGCTACAATTCGTCAAGCGACAAACGCGTGTATTTTGGCTTGGGCAATGCGGCTCGTGTAGATCGAATTGAACTCGCATGGCCCACAGGCGTGAAGCAAGTGCTCGAGAGTGTCGCGGCTGATCAGATCTTGACAATCGTAGAAAGTGGACCTCGTCAAAAGACCGGCTCGTCTCAATCAAGTGCTCAGGTTCAATTGCCCGCATCCATCGGGCAGACGGACCGTTCTGAAACGCTCCGCGCTGCGGAGTATCCCTCTCTTGCGCCCCGGGACGAACTTCTATGATCTGGCTTCTCGCACTCCAACTCTCGGTCGGCCCGACGCAGCACTACGAAAACGCGAAGCAAGCTTTTGCCGATCGGAAGTTTCCCGAGGCCGTCAGCGAAGTCGATGCCGCACTGCATGAGAACCCATACATGGTTCCGGCCTTGGTCCTGAAAGCGAGGCTTGCCGCCTTCGCCCATCGGTCCGATGTCGAGAAGAGCTGTCTTATCACAGCGGTTACAGCCGATCCAACCTCTGAAGAGGCGCAGTTTTTTCTCGGGGTCTTTTATTACACACAAAACGACTTCAAACTGGCGATCTCACCGCTTCAGACCGCACAAACGCTCTCGCCCAAAAGTCCCCTGCCCGTGTTCTACCTGGCAATGACCAAGGAGGCTCTGGGAGATGAGAGCAATGCGTTGGACCTCTACCAGAAGGCAGAGGATCTGTCACCACAGAAATCGCCGCAAAGCGCGTCGATTCTCGTTGCGTACGGAAGGTTCTTGCTCTCACTTGGACGGAGTCAGGATAGTGTTGAAAAAGATCGACGGGCCATCGAGGCGGACCCCGAATCTCGCGACGCGCACTACGAATTGGCAAAAGGATTAGACCATGAGGCAGATTTCAAGAATGCTGCACGCGAAGGGGAACGAGCCTTGACTCTGGCGGAGCTCGACACAAGCGATGCCCAGATTCATTTTCTCCTTGCAAATCTCTATCGGAAGTTGAACGAACCTGACTTGGCGAAAGCCCATTTAGAGAAATTCAAAGCTGCCTCCCAGTCAGCAAGCAAGTGAGTTGCCTCATCAAAGCGTGCCCGGACGCCGCAGAAACGAGGCCGCAGTACTGACGGAGTGGAAACAGCCATGCGGCATCGAAGATGGGAGTTGGCTCTCCGGAAAGCGGAATACTGGAAATGGCACATGTGAAACGCCGAAGTTTCTTGGCCTCGATTTTGGCCTGGCTAACCGGCGAAACCATGCGGCGGAGTTTTATCTTGGGCCTGCCCGCCTGCCGACTTCTGTCCCAGGCCGCCAAGCCGTCCGTTGCTGCCCCGGTGAAATCATCAAAATCGGCGACGCAACTCGATGGCAGATCGCAAAACCCCAATCCATCGGAGGCCGGTTCCTACTGGTTTACCAATGTCGCCGGCCGGTCTCAGTTTGACTACCGCACCAATAACGACTTCACGGGTAGAAAATTCTTCCCTCAACCAATGTGCGGCGGGGTTGCGGCAATTGACTACAACAATGACGGGCTGATGGACCTGTTCTTTACCAACGGCGCCAAACTCCCGGAGTTGGAGAAAACGTCGCCCGCCTATTACAACTGCATGCTGCGAAACAAAGGCGATGGAACATTCGAGGATGTAACCGCCAAGGCAGGGCTAACGGGATCGGATCTCGGATATTGTTTTGGTGTCGCCGTTGCGGACTACGACAATGACGGGCACGACGATCTCTTTATCTGCAATGCTGGCAGGAACGCTCTCTACCATAACAATGGCGACGGAACATTTACCGATGTGACCGTCGGATCGGGACTCGAAAATAAGCCGGAAAATGTATTGAGCGTTGGGGCAGCATGGTTCGACTATGACAACGACGGACTTCTGGACCTCATCGTTACCAATTACACAACCTGGACTCCACAGACAGATAAGAAGTGCTTCAAGGATGCCACGCTAGAGGAGTATTGCGATCCAAAGGTCTACAAAAACATTGAGTCGAGGCTTTATCGCAACCTTGGCCACGGTCGCTTTGAGGACGTCACTGAAGCCAGCGGCATTGGAAAAGCTCTGGGTAAAGGAATGGGCATTTCGATCGCGGACTTCAACGGCGACGGATTGATGGACATCTTCATCGCCAATGACACCGAGCCCAATTTTCTTTTTATCAACCAGGGCGATGGAACATTCAAGGAAAGTAGTTTTGACTATGGAGTCGCCTACAACGAGGAGGGCAATTCCGTATCGGGCATGGGCTCTGACGCCAAGGATTTCGATAATGACGGCAGGGTCGACATCATTTACAACGACCTGGCCGGACAGGTCTTTGCTCTTTTCAAAAACGAAGGCGGAAAGTCATTCAGTGAAGTGACTTGGTTGACCAAGCTTGGCCCGCTCTCGCGAAATTTCTCGGGCTGGAGCATAGGGTTCATCGACTACAACAACGACGGCTGGAAGGACATATACTCCGCGAATGGCGATGTCGATAACCTGACCGAGTCTTCCAAGCAGCACGACACCATGTTCGAGAACGAAGATGGCAAGACCTTCGCAAATGTCACTGACAGGATGGGACCTGATTTTGCCCTTGTCGGCTACCAGCGCGGCTCGGCCTTTGTCGATTTAAATAATGACGGCTTCATGGATCTAGTGGTGACTTCACTCGGAGAGAAACCTCGAATTCTCATGAATAATGCCCTGGTGAAGAACCATTGGATCATGTTTGAACTGCATGGACACAAGAGCAATCGCAACGGAATTGGCGCCACCATCAAGGTGACGACCCGATCCTCCAGGATGCTCTATAACCACGTCACCACCAGCGTGGGGTTCATGTCATCAAGCGATCGCCGCGCGCACTTTGGCCTCGGCACCGAGACAAAGATCGACCACGTCGAGATTCGTTGGCCAAGCGGAATTGTGCAGCGGCTTGAAGATCCCGCAGTAGATCGTATCGTGATGATTGAGGAGCCCACACGGTAACCTGTCAATTCGAGTTGTTGCCGGAGGCTCGAGGCGTTAGTGGGCAGAATCGCCCTGCAATATATGGCACGCCACTAGATCGATATTGCTCGGAGTACCGGCCATGGTATTCAGGTGCAACAACATTTCGAAATGCCTGACCGGACCAGAAGGGTTGATGCCACAATTATGCAGTTCACTCGATAAGCGAGTTAAATCAGTTGCAACTTTTCCTGCGGCTGCAGTGCCCTCTGAGTTCGCTCCTGCAAGAAGAAGGACCTGCCCGCTTTCGTCCGGGTTCTTGACCAAAGCAATAATGGCATACGAATCTCCGGTAGCATAGCCGTTAGCTGTTGGAATGTACGCCGGTCGCTCACCTGCACGAGGTCGGAAGTTGCGGATAAACTCCGATCCTGCGCTCTTGTCGAAGACAAACTGGAAATCCAATTGGTCACTGAAAAGGGAAAGCCATGGATTACTGCGTGGGCTTCCCAGAAAGATAAAGTTGTTATCGGATTTCAAGTCTGTCAATTGAATGCTTCGGGCGGCACGGACGTCTATGCTTTTCGAATTGGCCTGAGCAAGCGCCGCGACATTAGCAACAATTGGTGCATCGACCTGGGAGGACTTATCCCCCCTTAGAACATTCCTGACAATATTGTCTTCCTCGGGAGTGAGCTTGTTGGGCACCGTGACGTAATCATGATTCGCATAATCAGACAGAGAGACTTGACTCCCGGTAATTTCCTGTATCTCGGTTATATTCGGATCGCTGGTGATTAATTCTGTGGAATGAGACGATCCGAAGAGTATCGACCAGGGAAGCACAGCAATCGGTTGCCCCACGGCGCGCGTTACGCGACCCCAGACGACGCCCCAAAGTGCAAGATTCAGAATCACAACCGAAATCGCTGCGATCATCCATATTCGTTTCGAAAAGCCCAGGAGAGGAGCAGTGGGCACTTGAACCACGCTGGATTCATGAGCAACTGACTCCGATGGAAGCGGCACAAGTTTAGGATCGATCGCCGCTGAATCGTCGCGAGCTGGGGTCGTCTCTCGATGAGCCGCCCCGTTGTCCAATGTCGCAACCCCATTTGGCTTGCGTGTGATTTCTGGGATGTATGAGCCTGAAGGTAGTGCGATACGAAATTGGGAGGTCGCTCCGTATCTTCCGTAGTGCTCGAGCAAGCGTCTCCGCACGTCACTGGCCGTCACTCGAACGATCGCATCGTCGCCCGTATCGTAGGACGCAGATCTCCCAAAAAGCTCCATTCCAATGACGCGTTCTTTGAGGGATTCGCAGTGGCCGGCAATCGCTTGATCGACAATGTATTGAAGGAATTGAACGCTGCGGTGGCTCCCTTTAAATACTTCCCCTTCGAACAACTTCCTTTACATGCTGTTGCAAGGCCACAATATCGCTCTTGGTTTCTGCGATCTTGGCGATTTCTGCGATTCGGGCGTCGTTTGGTGAAGGTGACTGCATTTTGAACGTCTGAGTGCTCAAGATTTTCGCATTTCGTTAATCGAACTGTCCACATTCTACGACTTGCCTCTGAGCGGGCTTGGAGCGTTGAGAGCCGGCATCAGGGTGACCTCACGGGAATGAAGTACATGTCCGACCAGAAACAAAATGTGACCGCTGTGGTTTCACGGAACCTTCAATTTGCCTTTGGGCCCCCGGAAACAAAACATCATCGGAAAATCGAGCAAGTTTGAACGGTTCCCCGACCATTTCGAAGGTATCTACTGTTAGGTGCAGGGCGTCCGCGTAAATCTTTTGTTTTCAGCATAAAATGGTGAAGCTGGAAACGGTTGCAACCTTGCCGCTTTCGCGCTATTCCCCTACCGTTGTTGTTGCGCAAAGGAATCCCAGAATCAGGGCGGATAAGTGAAGAGACACAGCAGTCGCATTAAGGGCGCGATCTACGTGCAAGGTCCCACTTCAGCGTCAAGAAACCAGAACGACCGGCCACCATCATCCAGTGTCCCTGCGCCTTTCCCGAGTAAAGAACCAGGGCGACAGCACCAAGGGGACTGGAAATCCAGGGTTTCGTTCTTCCTTGAGTTGACATTTGCAATTCCAGTCGTTATCGGATTGATTTTATTGGCGCGTCCGAGTCCGGCACGGGCGCAAGTGGCACCCCCTTCAGCACGCTCGAGTGCCTTATATAAGGAGGCAAATGCGCCAATTGAGCGCCGAATTGAAGATCTTCTGAGCCGGATGACTCTGGAGGAGAAGGTACGGCAACTCGATCTCTATTCCGGGGCGACGGCGTTGGTAGACAAGCACACCGACGGGACACATGCGGACGCCGAGGCCAACTTCCTTCCCGATAAGGCTCAGGCGCTCTGGGGCGATCTCGGCGTTGGCGGCATCCACGACCTGAATCCTACTCCTGAACAAGCAAATGCCATACAGCAGTGGGTTCTCAAACACAACCGCCTTGAAATCCCGGCGCTATTTATCGAAGAGGGCCTGCACGGCTTTGATAATGGAACGGTATTCCCAGCTCCCGTCAATCTAGCGTCTACCTGGAACCCGGACAACGTCGAGAAAATTGGCGCAGCCATCGCGGCAGAAGCGCGCTCAACCGGCGTGGACATGATTCTTGCGCCAGTCCTGGATCTCGCCAGAGACCCGCGCTGGGGACGGGTTGAAGAAGATTATGGTGAAGACCCCTACCTGACAGGACGAATGGGCGAAGCTTTTGTTCGAGGAGCACAAGGGAAAACCCTGAATAGCGAGCAGAGTGTCGTGAGCGAACCCAAACACTTTGCCGGGCATGGTTCCCCGGAAGGGGGTACCAACACTTCGCCAGTACATATGGGCGAGCGCGAATTGCGCTCTGTGATGCTGCGCGGATTTGAGCCAGCAATTCGAGACGGAAAGGCCATGGGGGTCATGGCCGCTTATCACGAAATAGACGGAATCCCAATTACGGCGGACCCATTCTTGCTAAAGAAGATACTTCGCCAGGAATGGGGATTCAAGGGATTCGTGCTCTCCGACTTGGGTGCGATCCAGCGCCTCTACTCCGCACACGGTATTGCCTCCACTCCGAAGGAGGCTGCATGCCTGGCCATCAAATCCGGGGTCGATATGCAGTTCTACGATTTCGACCACGAGGTCTTTCAGCGCGCTCTCGTCGAGTGCGTTCGCGAGGGTTCACTGCCGCAATCGGACTTGGACAGAGCGGTTAAGTCGGTGCTCCGGGTGAAGTTTGCCTTGGGCCTCTTTGATCACCCGATGACCAATCCTGATTTGCGAGCCCACACATTCCGGTCGCAGGCGCATCTCGATCTCTCACTTGAAGCCGCACGCCAGTCGCTGACGCTGCTGAAGAACGATGGTCATCTGTTGCCCCTTTCGAAATCGGTTCGGCGGATCGCCCTGATCGGCCCTAACGGCGATGTGGCGCGATACGGCGACTACGAAAAAGAATCGAACGGCGAACACATCAGCATTTTGCAAGGCATCCACCAACTGGTCCCCGAAGCGACGGTGGACTTCGACCCCGGCAAGGACATCGCATCGGCAGTTGCCAAGGCAAAGGATGCAGACGTAGTCATTCTGGGATTAGGAGAATGGCAGGGTATCTCAGGTGAGGGGTTTGATCGCTCCGATCTGGATCTACCTGGCAATCAGGAACAATTGATGGAGGCCGTGGTTGCCATCGGGAAACCAGTGGTGTTGGTTCTTGAGAATGGCCGGCCGCTGACGATCGGCTGGGCGAAAGAGCATGTCCCCGCAATCCTTGAAGCATGGTATCCAGGTGAATTCGGAGGCAAGGCCATTGCCGAGACTCTTTTTGGCGACAACAATCCTTCCGGCCATCTGACCATTTCTTTTCCGCGCAACGTGGGGCAACTTCCCGACTTCTATAACTCCGACCGGTCGCGAGTTCACAAATATGTGGACGGTGACGGCCTTCCGCTGTTTCCTTTTGGCTTCGGGCTCAGCTACACGACTCGTTTCGCTATGACCACCTCGCGGTGCAGGCACCGCCGCATGGAAGCGACTGGGAGATTCTGGTGACGGTAGATGTAACGAATGTTGGTGATCGCGAAGGTGACGAAGTTGCTCAGCTCTATGTGCGCCAGGACTTTGGCAGCGTCGAAACTCCGGACCGCTCACTTGAAGGCTTCTACACGAGTAGCCCTCAATCCGCAGGAAACCAAGAACGTCATCTTCCATATTTCTCAGAGCCAGCTCGCGGTCTGGAATGCGGAAAGCAAATGGAAAGTCGAACCGGGCAGCTACACTCTCTGGGTCGGCGGCTCTTCGCAAGCCTCCTTAACTACAAAATTCGCCCTCAACCCGAGATAAGGAATCGAATCGTTAGCAAGAAAAGCAGTTCTGAACTCATTATGCTGCAGCGAGAACAACAGGAAGAGAGAATAAATGAAGACGACTTCAATCGCTCTGAGTCCTGTCGGCCTTTTTAGGCAGTTTCATGTATGCCCAAGGACATCCACAGAAAGAGCCGGTGGACTATGTTTCTCCGAACATCGGAGGCATCGGGCAACTACTCACGGCGACCGTACCGTATGTTCAGCGCCCCTTCGGCATGGCGCGTCTCGCACCCGATCACGAGCTCCGGAATCTCCGACCGGTATCTCGCAGACAAGATATACGGATTTCCGGTCGGCCCTGCGACAATGATGGCTTCGGTTGGCGAGTTGGGAACGAGCCCAGAAGTGAATGCGTCGGACTTTGACCACGATTTTGAAACTTGCGACACCGTACTACTACGAAGCTGATCTGCAAACATGGAAGATTAAGGCTGAATTCACGGCAAGCGAAGAGGCTGCCTACTATCGGTTTACGTTTCCTGCTAGCCCCCATGCTCATTTCATTCTCACCTTGGGAGATGGCGCAGAACTCGCGGTGACCGGGGAGAACGCTGTCGAGGGAAGCCAGAAGATTGATGGCCCGGTGGGGAAAATTTCGGATGCGGACAGGGAAACTCGCGAGTACTTCTACGCGGTGTTTTCGCGCCCCTTCAAGTCCTATCAGACGTGGGGGAAGGAGGCTCTTTGTCATGCCGCAAAGCAGACCGGGAGACAATATCGGCATTGTCACGGATACTGCGACTACGGCAGGGGAACAGATTGAAGTTCGCGTCGGCATTTCCTACATCAGCACGGAACAGGCTCGCAAGAACCTGGAGCGGGAAATCCCGGACTGGACCTTTGATCGCGTGAAGTCGGAGACGCGCGACGTTTGGAATCGATGCCCTCTCCGGCATTGAAGTAACGGGAGGGGACGGAGCGCCAGCGCACTATTTTCTACACGGCATTTTACCGTTCTCTCGGCCGCATGACCGATATTACCGAGGATGGAAAATACTTCAGTGGCTACGATCATGCAGTGCATGAAGCGGACGGCCACGACTTCTATGTCGATGACGGACTATGGGATACCTATCGTTCACTTCACCCTTTGCAGCTTCTGCTGAATGCACGGCAACAGGAGGACATGGTCCGCTCCTACCTGCGCATGTATGAACAGAGCGGCTGGCTTCCTTCGTTTCCTTCCGCAGCCGGCGAGCAGGCGGTAATGATCGGCCATCATGCTGCGGAATTCATTCTGGATGTCTATGCCAAAGGCTACCGCGATTTTGATGCGGAGGAGGCATATTCGGCCATCCGAAAGAACGCTACGGAAGCAACGATGCTTCCCTGGAGCCGCGCGCCGCTCACGCCTCTGGATCGTGTGTATTTCGACAAGGGCTTCTTCCCGGCGTTGAAGTGGGGAGAGAGCGAAACCATTCCAGAGGTAACTCCTGAGCGCAGGCAGGCAGTCTCCGTCACGATTGAAAACAGCTATGACGATTGGTGTGTCGCGCAATTGGCCAGGCTGCTGGGAAAACAAGAGGACGCGAGCCACTTTGGCCAGTTGGCAAATAACTATCGGAACGTTTTCAATGCTGACATTGGCTTCATGGCTCCGAAGGATGCCGACGGGAAGTGGGTCACGCATTTCGATCCAAAATTAGGCGGCGGGCAAGGAGGACGAGATTACTTTACGGAGGTCAATTCCTGGCTCTACACATTCGGCGTTCAGCACGATGTTGCGGGACTCGTCCAACTTATGGGCGGACGGGATGCGTTCAATGCAAAGCTTGACCGGTTGTTCGTTGAACAGTACGGCACTTCGAAATTCCATTTTCTTGACCAGTTCCCGGATGCGACAGGGCTGGTTGGGCAATATGCGCAGGGCAACGAACCTAGCTTTCATATTCCATATCTTTACGACTTTTCCGGACAACCCTGGAAGACCCAGCGGCGCGTAAGACAACTGATGGATGTCTGGTATGGAGACGGCCCGCTGGGTATTCCCGGCGACGACGATGGCGGAGAAACCTCGTCATGGTACGTTCTCAGCGCTTTGGGCTTTTACCCAGTATGCCCAGGCAATCCGGTCTATGAGATCGGAAGTCCTATTTTCGCAAAGAGCATCATCCGCTTGGATAGTGGGAAACTTTTCACGATTCTTGCCAACCATGTTTCGAGTCGAAATAAGTACATTCAGTCGGCTCAGCTCAACGGCAAGCCATTAACAGGTGCGTGGTTCCCGCATGCGGCCATCGCGAATGGCGGCACATTGGTCCTGGAGATGGGGGATACACCAAACACTAAGTGGGCCAGCGCTCCGGGAGATGCTCCTCCCTCTCAAATGGAAATGACGCAATAATGCATACACCGGAGCAATCATGTTTACGTATATGGCGAGACGAAAGTAGACCTGCAAGTGAAACGTGGCGTTCCGGTAACTGTCGTGATTGAATCCGGAACTGATCAACCGATCAAGCTCCATAATCCGTAGCCTGGAGATGCGGTGGATGTGTTTTCAGGCAAAGCAAAGCTCGTTGATGCCGCAACGGGCAAGAAAATCACGTTTCCAGCCTTGGCGGGCGTGAATTATCTCGTCGAGCGACGCGATATGCCAATCGTGAATCAGAAGTTCCAAGCGGTTTCCGGAACGGCTGCAACCACGCCGAAGAAACTTAGGTCCGTCCAACTCGGCTTCTTCCGCGATGCAGATTAACTAGGTCCGATGCTGCATTCACGCCATTTTTTGGCTTACTTGTACCGTTTTCGGCGCTCTTTGGTGCGGCTTGGCGCGGCTCATAAGTCAAATGTTTGAGCAGGAATAAGTCATCCCCTATCTATTTGTAATTTGAAAGTTTTGACGAAGTTCCAAGAAACCTCATAAGCCCCCTGCTCTAACTTCGAGCTGCGGGCCCTCCGGTGTCTGACTTATCCTACTGCACTCGCTTAGGCAGATCCGCATACGTCCTGTAGGCTTCCACTGTCGCAGTCAGCGGGGTACCGCGCACCTGCGATGTCTTCAGCAGGACTTCAAAATAAGGCATTTGTGCCGAGCGCAATTTGTTCCTGAACGCACCAAACTGATCCTCTGAAAGCAAGAAATCGCCCGCAGCCTCCGTCGCCTCTGACGACGTCCCCTCCAACAACAACACCTTTCCGTCGTGACCGGGATTCGGCAGATACGCTACCACGCAGTAGCCAACTGCGTCTGTCGAGGTGTAAGCCCCTGGCTCTCCGGCTGCCGGCTTCCGGTTCGTCACCGTGGTGACACCCAGCCCCTGGAAGATCGTGTTCTCTGAAAAATTCAACCGGTCCTCAAACAACTCCGACCACGGATTTGAAATTCGTCCGCCGATCAGAATCACGTTATTCTGTTTCACCAGGGCCGGCATATACTGGCGCGCACTATAAAGACGCACTCTTGCATTCAGTGGGTCCATATCGAGAATGCGATGCGCCAGCTTGAACTCACCGGTATTTCCAAGACTCTTCGCTGCCAGCAATTCAAGCACACCCCGCAACTCCGGACTCACCGATTTCGCTGGCTCCATATAGGAGCGCCCGAGATATCCGTAAAACGACGTCTGCTGCTTGTTAAGCTCCTCAATCAGCAAGAACGAGTCATCGCTGATCACCACGTCCGTATCGCGCGTCGAATCAAAAAATCCTGACCACAGTGCATCCAGTGAAGGCTCGTATCTCCAGGGCGTCAATGCACGGTGAATTGTCTCGAGAGATTGCTGTTCACGCTCACTCCGAACCCAAAACGCGACGCAGCCCGCGGCCAGCGCAAGAATCAATACACCTGCCCCCACCGCAAACCATGGCATCTTTCGCTTTTCATTCAAAGGAACTGCCGCACTCGACGCCTGCAGGGCGATCGATCCGTCCTCACTTATGCCTGCAACTTTTCCCTGAACCGCATCGCCATTCCGAGCAGGGATAACAACAACCGGCGCTTTTATCCGCGGGCTGAACACTGGCCGGTAGCTGCCCAATGCAACTGTAATGACCGTGTCTTCATCTTTGCCCTCAGTCGAAAAATACAGATCGAGTTTCTTGCGCAAATGCGCCATCTGCACGCGGACGATATTGTCATCGAGAGGGTTGAAATCGCTTCGCCGCCCGAGCACACGATGCGCAATATCAAATTCGTGGATCGGGTCGACCGGGTTCAGGATCGTCGCCCGGACAATAAAGAGCAGCATGTCGCGGAGTTGGGTCGCCCGGTAAAGTGCCGAACTGCGGGCAGCTCGTTGCGCAAGAATCCAGCGCGCATCACTCTCCAGTACCGCAGGGCTCACATCCAAACGGTCCGGATTCTTGCCTTTGACGACCACAATCTCCGCCCTTGGAACCCGCCGCAATTATGGCCGAGTACCAATTCGTCTGACAAGACGATTTCTTAATACCGCCTGCAACTAATTCAATTATAAGTCTTTTCAAGTAAAGAATTCGCTAACGAAATTACCATAGCATTAAATTGACTGCCCACACTCGCTCCTGGTGCGAAACAGTTGACTGCGCCAGCCAGAGCACAAGTAGCCAGTTCCGACTGGGCATCGTCATCCCCCTGAAATTCGCCATGCCAGGACGCAGCAAGACACAGATTGATTTCCAGTTGGTCCCTGCGCTATCGCAGGGCACAAACATCGAATCGTAAGAGAGAAAATTCTATCCACTCCAAAAGCCCCGCCCCCGCGGGAAAAATGATTTCGCAATGATTGAGGAGGTAGTACAAAATGCAAAGCTTAGCCAGATTCCTGACGCACACAGTTCTAAGATCTACGACGGCCACGTTCCTGCTGGTCTTCGCGCTCATGATTCTCCCATCGTTTCAAAGCGCCCACAGCCAGGGCATCACTGGTTCTATGACCGGAACCGTTACCGATCCCAGCGGCGCAGTTGTCGCCGGGGCCACAGTCATCGTCCGTGAGGTGGATACCAACGCCGCCAGAACCATCACGACCTCTGAAGCTGGAACTTTCACGGTCACCCAGCTTCCTCCTGGCCACTACACCGTAAAGATCGATAAGGCCGGATTCAAGACTTACAACCAATCCGGTATTACACTCGTCATCGACCAGCTCGCGCAGATCAATGCCCAACTCTCCGTCGGCTCCGAAGCTCAGAATGTCGAAGTAAACAGCACCGGTCCCGTCATCCAGACTGAAGATTCATCAGTCGGCCAGGTCATCGACAGCCAGTCAATCCAGAACACCCCCCTCAACGGCCGCCTGAGTGTCATGGGCCTCATCGCTCTGTCACCTGGCGTACAGGGAGTGGGCGCGCAAGACCAGCTTGCCGTTCGCGGCCTTACCTATGCAGTTGGCACCGGCAGCCGCAACGCATACGGCGGACTCGGCTCCACGCTCGATGGCGTAGTAAACAAGGAAGTGACCCTGCAGCGCTCGGAACCTGAGATTCCTTCGCTCGACGCGCTCTCGCAGTTCAAAGTGCTCACCACGGGTGCGCCCGCCGAGTTTAATGAGCCTTCGCAGGTCATCGTCGTCACCAACAGCGGCACCAACCGCTTCCACGGCGAACTCCTCGAGTACAACCGCTCGAAAGGCACCTCAGCCAAGACCTACTTCGGCGGATCGCTGAAGAGGCCTGCCTACGAGCGCAATGAATTCGGCGGCAACTTCGCCGGCCCCATTCTTCTGCCTGGCTACAACGGAAAAGATCGCTCCTTCTTCTTCGTTGCCTTTGAGGGCTTCCGCCTCAACCAGGCTGCCAACGTCAACACCCAGGAACCGACACTGCTCGAGCGCCAGGGAATCTTTACTGAATTCAGCCAGCCAATCATCAATCCCGCCACCGGCACGGCATTTGCGAATCAGACGATCACCAACATCAACCCCGTTTCCGCCCAACTGCTCAATTTGCTTTATCCCAAGCCGACCGCTTCCGGGACTGGCACAAACACTTTCGAACTTGTTCCTTACACCAGCCAGGCGAAGCGAACCTCGCTGCGCATCGATCACAAACTCAGCGACCGGGACCAGATCCGCGGAACGTTCCTCGAAGCACTCTACGGTCCGAATCCCGATGTAGGCGCGTCGAGTCTTCAGGGCGGCTTCTCCGGCGACGGCGAACACAACACCAACACGATTCTCGGCTGGACCCACACCTTTTCTCCCACGCTGCTCATCGACACGTACGCCTCGTATTTCCATCTGCCGATTTATCGCACTCCGCAAAATGTCAGCACCAAGTGGGAATCGATCATCCCTCAGCTGAGCTCCCAGTTGATTGAAGGTGCTCCGCAAATCACAATCACCAACATCCAATCCGTGTCTGAAGCGGGTTCGAAGGATCTGGAGCAGGCGATGCAGGCCAACACCGCGCTCACCAAGGTTCTGGCCCGTCACACCATCAAGACCGGATTCTCGTATATCTTCGACAACCACTGGAACGAAGCCGCGACAACGCCGCAACGCGGCCAGTTCGTTTTTAACGGGCAGTACACCCAGGGCGCGCAGTCCGCTTCATCCGGCGCGCCATGGGGTTTCGCCGATTTCCTGTTAGGCCTGCCGGCTACCACAGCGCAAGGCACTCCCGGCACCTTCATCACCCGCAACGTTTCCAGCCAGTACGCGGCTTACGTGCAGGATGACTGGAAGGCCACGCCGAAACTCACCATCAATATGGGTCTTCGCTATGACCTGCAATGGTTCGAGCCCGGTCCGTACGGCGAGTTCTCACTCTATGTGCCCTCGCTGTCGAAGGTCGTCGTCTTCGGCAACTCGTATCCGTCAGGAGCAATCTCGTCCTACGTCAACTCGCTTTCTGCGTCGAATCTCATGACACTTTCGTCCGCGGCAGGAATTTCCAGCAATCCCTTCTCGTTCCTGGGCCGCCCCGACAAGAACTTCGCTCCGCGTTTCGGCTTCGCCTACCAGGTAATGCCCAACACCGTTGTGCGCGGCGCTTTCGGCATCTACTTCAACCTGCTGCCTGCGTCGTACATGGGCAACATGTTCGGAACGCTGCCGTTTGAAGCCACGCAGAACTTCACCAACTCCAAGACCTACGCTTCAGCGTTTACGATGAGCAATCCTTTTTCGGCTGCCGGCACTTTCAGTCCGAATCCTTCAGTCAACGCCGAGCACAGGCTCGTCACTCCGTATACCGAGGAGTACAACCTCGCCGTCGAACACCAGTTCCCCGGCGCGGTCGATATCCGCATCGGCTACGTTGGCCAGCACAACATCAAGCAGAATAACTACGGCGGCAGCGGCAACTATGCTCCAAATATCAACCTTGCAGACCCGCCGATCGTCGGCTCCACGGTGCAAAGCACCAACGTGCATCAGCCCTTCGCGTCGATTCCGTACACGCTCGATCCCATCTTCCACAGCACGATGAATTCGCTCCAGGTAGGCGTGCACAAGCAATACAGCCATGGCCTGGCATTCGGCGCCGAGTACCAGTGGACGCGCGTGCTTGGAACCGAAAATCTCGAAGATCCTTCCGGCCAGCATCCGCAAGACTCCTACGGCCCCATCAGCGGCATCACTCCGCAGGTTCTTCAGGTCAGCTACTCCTACATGCTGCCCTTCGGCAGGGGCCACGCTCTTGCAGGCACCGCCGGCGACCTCACCGATAAATTCATCGGCGGATGGCAGATCTCCGGCATCACCGACGCGCAAACCGGACAGCCGTTCTCGGTTTCCTATACGGCTGCCGGCAGCCCTATCGGCTTGGTCAGCGGACGCGCCAATCAAGTCGGCAATCCTTTCCAGAGCGGCACCATCGCGGCGAATCCGTCCTGCACTCCGCCCGCCGGCAACACCAAGACCAAAACGCAGTGGTTCAACCCGTGCGCGTTCCAAGTGCCGTCCACGTACGTATCGAATGGCGTCACTTATGCAGCGTACGGCACTTCCGGCTACGACATGCTGCGCGGGCCGCGCTTCCAGGATTGGGACATGAGCCTTCAGAAAAACATCCCGTGGCACGATCACTACAACCTGCAATTACGTGCCGACAGCTTCAACGTGTTCAATCACCCGAACTTCGACACGCCCAACGCAAACATTTCCAACTCGAACAAGGGCACTATCACCGGAATTTCGGGCACGCCGAGCTACGAACAGCGCACGCTTGAGTTCGCCGCGAAGTTCAACTTCTAGACCAAGCCGCGCAATTCTTGCACCGACTTTGGGTGCCCCCGGTCTCGCTTTTGAGACCGGGGATAGCACGACACTCAATCTCCGGCCTCCGCTTGTAAGCGGCTTTCACTTCAAGCCGTCTTTGCGAACGATAGCTCAATAAGGAATCTATGAATCGCTCAAACTTTAGAGGAATTCTGCTGTCGTTCTTCGCACTCACACTTACACTCACACTCGCTCTCCCTGTCCCGGCATTTGCCGCGCCGCGCCACCCCAACGTGGCCTCGCTCAGCAAGAACAGCCGCGAGCTCTTCTCGACAGCCATGCGGTGGGGCGACGATCCTATGACGCGCAGGCAAAGCTCTGTCGCGATGCCGTCGTCGCCACAATACGCTGAGGCGCATCTGCCGCCACACCTCGCCGTTCGCGAATCGGCTTGGTACGCGCGTCGGTCTACTGCTTCGAGACGGCGCCGGCGACCGCGAGCGCGCTGCGCAAATCCTCGATACGGTGCTCAAGGCGCAGTATCGTGAGCCCGGCAAGCCGTGGGACGGCACCTTCCGCCGCACTCCGACGGAACCGGAGCCCGCCACAAACGCCGAGATGTGGCGCGCTTACGATCCCAACTGGCGCGTGTTTGTCGGCACTACGTTCGCCATCATTCTTAACGAATACCCTGACCGCGTTCCCAACGAGCTTCAGGATCGCATGATCGATGCCATCGACTACGCGGTCGCGGGCGAAATGAAGCAGGGACGCCTGCTGCCTACCTACACCAACATCTCGCTCATGTACGGCTTCCTCTGGGATTTCGCCGCCGTGCGCGGCGGCAAGCCGGAGTGGAAGTCGCAGGCCGAGCAGTGGCAGACGACCACCTACAACCTCTACAAGCAGCACGACGCCTTCTTTGAATACAACTCGCCCACCTACTCCGGCGTCGACATCTATCGGCCTTGCGCTCTGGCGCGACTACGGTTTCACTCCGCTCATGCGCCAGCGCGGTGAGGAGATGGAAGCCGGCCTGTGGCGCGCCACTGCCGATCTCTATAACGCCAACCTGCGCAATATCTCCGGCCCCTACGATCGCTCGTACGGGATGGACATGCAGAGCTACGTGAGCGTGATGGGCCTGTGGCTGCGCACGGTTCTCGATGCGGATCATGCACCGCTCACCGGCTTTGACAGTCCGCCCGTCGACCACGTGCCGGACCTCTGGCTCGCTCCGCCCATCGTCGTGCTCGACACGCACATCCCCGAAGACGCGATGGCGAAATTCAAAGCCTTCCCCGGTCCTCACCAGGTGAAGCGGCCGATCGCCGACCAGCGCATAGCGACTGCCTGGATCGGCAACACCATCATCTACGGCGGCGAAGTCACGGGACGCACTCGCAGATGTGGATGAGCGCAGCCAGTTTCATCCAGTGACCGTGCAGTGGCAGATGCCCGACAAGAAAATCGGGTGGATTCCGCTCACCCGCAGCCCGATGATCGACGCCACCGCCGATAAATCCGGCATCCTCGTCTCGGCCTTCGGCGATGTCAGCTTCCGCATCTTCGCACCCGGCTCGACCAGTGATCAGGTAACGAAAGTGAAGTGGACGCTACCCGGCCTGACAGTTCATACAGACGGAGGCGCACAAGGCTTCACGTCAGAACAGAACGGCCCTTTCATCGACGTGAAGATCACTGGCTTGACGGAGATGAAAATGAAATTCGACCACGCCGGCGAGTAGAACAGTTTCTCAACCCAAATCGTTGCGTGCCCCATCCAAGCTCTGCTTGGGCGGGGTTGATTTTAGGTAGCCGCCGGGTGCCCCCGGTCTCGCTTCTGAGACCGGGGATGGCACAACCCTTAACTACGCTCGTCATCCTGAGTGACCGGACGCTGAACGCAGTGAAGCGATAGGGAGTCGAAGGATCTGCTTCTCTTCCTGCTTTCCAGAGGCCTCAACATCGCAATCAAAGTGTCGTGCTGGCCGCCGGCTGTCCCCGGTCTCGATTCTGAGACCGGGGACAGCACAACCCTCAACCTACTGCGCCAGGTATTTCACCAGCGGTGAGCCCGCCTTCTTCAGCGCTTCCACGACGCACTCCGCATTCATCTCCGCGCCCTCTGCGCTGGTATGCGTATGATCGATCGGAAACAAAAGTGCCGTCTTCGCCGGTCCCAACGCCTCCAGCCTGTCGGCTTCTACAGTCCCCATGTCGACAAACGACACATGCTCGTCGGCAGCGAGCTGCTTGATCAACGCATCGTAACCCATGTCGCGTTCGATGTGCTGCGCCCCGTCCGGTCCCGCAGTCCAGATATTCCGAATCGTCAGCGAAAGCAGAATCGGCATCGCCTGCTTCGCCCGCGTGTCGGCAATGTATTTGCGCATGTACCAGCCGTAAGTGTGTACAGTCTCCTTGGTTCCATCCAGCAGCGTCACATCCTTCGTTTCTTCGCCCAGCCCTTTCAAACTTCCGCGTGGCTTCGCTCCGTCCAGGTCGCCACCGTCATTGTGTCCCATTTGCAGCAGTACATAGTCGCCGGGCTTCATCTCCGCAAGCAAACGGTCCCACGCGCCTTCGCGAATGAAAGTCCGGCTGCTTCTCCCCGCGATCGCTCGATTCGCCACGTTAATCCGAGATGTATCGAATAAATGCGCGAAATGATCGCCCCATCCCAGGTCCACCTGGTTCCGCGCCGTCGAGTCACCAACAATAAAGAGCGTCGGCAGCGCCGGATTCAACGGCGCGTCTACCGTGCGCGAGTGCTGCGCTGGTGTAGCCGGCGGCGCCGTTGATGCTGCTGGAGCCTGCCCAAGCGCGGCGCATGCTGCCATCCCCGCCAAAAACCCAGCCGCGATCATCGGCCCGCAAATTTTCCATCGCACTCGACTTCCCATGACTCCCTCCTTCATCCGGCCGCACCCAACTCTCCTCGCTCAATCTCTTCAAGCGATTTCCCGCGCGTCTCCGGCACAAACCCGAATACGAAGAAAAATCCGAGCGCACACACTCCGGCATAAACAAGAAACGCGCCGGACGTTCCAAATGCGTGATTCAGAAACGGGAATGTGTACGCCAGCACAAAGGATGCCGCCCACAGCGCCGCCACCGCGCGGCTCACGCCGAGGCTTCGCACCCGGTTAGGAAAGATCTCCGAGATCAGCACCCAGGTCACCGGTGCCAGTGTCATGGAATAGCACGCGATCGCCGCCAGCGTCAGCACCAGCACCACGCTCCCGTG
This sequence comes from uncultured Acidobacteriaceae bacterium, assembly GCA_963782085.1. Lineage (GTDB taxonomy): Bacteria > Acidobacteriota > Terriglobia > Terriglobales > Acidobacteriaceae > Telmatobacter. The sequence goes on along the minus strand of CAWAIL010000020.1, from coordinate 234,897 downwards.
CATCCCCATCCGATAAGCGAGACTAGCGCCCAGATGGCTAAGGCACACGCCGGCACAGCCCAGCAACATCAGTTTCCGTCGCCCCAGGCGGTCGACAAACGTCATCGCCGCCAGGGTAAAGATCAAATTGATCGCGCCAGTAATCACGATATTGAACATCACGCCGCTAATTCCGAAGCCAGCACTCTGGTAGATCTCCTGCGCGTAGTTGAACAGCACGTTGATGCCGCTCCACTGCTGCAGCGCGGCCAGCGCCACTCCGATCCAGAGCAGCCTTCGCATCCCTGGGCTTTTCAATTCTCTCCAACTCGTTCTTGTCCCGTCACCCTTGCGCAGCGTTTCCTCAATTGCTGAAAGCTCCGCCGCGGCATATTTTTCGCCACCGATTCGCGCCAGTACGCGCCGCGCATCTTCTCGTCTACTTGCGCCAGCCAGCCATCGCGGGCTTTCCGGAATCAAGAGCGCCAGAACAAAGAAGATCAGGGCCGGAATCGCAACTGCCGTGAACATCCACCGCCATCCAAATTGCGCATTCCACGACTGTGCAAGGACCACGCCGCCAGCCGGAATCGTTTCGGCGATCAACCAGTTTGCAATTTGCGCTGCTAGAATCCCGATCACAATCGCCAGTTGATTCACGCTGACCAGTCGCCCACGCCACGCAGCCGGGCTGATCTCCGCGATATACAGCGGCGAAACGGTCGAAGCAAGTCCGATGGCTACGCCGCCGGTGATCCGCCACGCGATGAAAAGCGCAAAACTCGTCGCCCAACCTGTCAAAATGGACGAAACGACAAACAACAACGCCGAAATCAGCAGCACCTTCTTGCGCCCGAGCCGGCTTGCAGTCTCCCCTGCAATCAGCGCGCCGACCAGGCACCCAATGAGCGCGCAACTATTGGCCCACCCGATCAAGTTTTCGGAATGCAGCTGAAAATAAACTTCGTAAAACGGCTTCGCGCCGCCTATTACCACCCAGTCGTAGCCGAAGAGCAGGCCGCCCATCGCTGCCACCAGCGCCAGTCCCCAGATGTAACCGAGCCGCAACTCCGCGCTCGCACTCGAAGCAGTCGCTGGATTCGGCGCGTCGATCCGCATCACTCAGCGAGCTCCGCCACTTGCCTTACCAGTTCGCTGTATTTCAACAGATCCGAAGCACCCACATAATTCCTGTCCAGAATAAGAACATCGCCAAGCGCGCGCTTCGCGTCGTCGGATTTGCCGATCCCCAGCAGCGCCTGTCCGCGCAGATACAACGCCTCAACTTTGTTCCGGCGTTCGAGATCTTCTTCAAACAGAAGCATCGCCGGCAGCGACGTGGCAAAGTAATCGATCTTCGGCTTCGTACTTTCCAATTCGACCGAATAATCGAGAATTGCTTGCAACAACTTTGCCGCTGCGTCTCCGCTGCCCAGGCATCTACTCGCCATCGCGCTCCAGAAACTCATTTCGGAAATTGTCCTCACACTCATCTCACGAAAATCTCCGCGCTGATGCGTCGCACGAGCCCACCACTCCTCGGCTCTCCCTCGCTGGCCCAGCCGTGCGTAGCTCGCTCCAATCCAGAAGAAGACATCGCTCTGGTTAGCCAGCAGATGTTTTGCCTCGCCCAAACTCTGCGGCGGTCGCAGGATTGCTTCAAAATAATTCCGCGCCGACACCGCGTCGCCTCCTGCAAGTGCGCTATGCCCAAGCAGTAGATTTGCGCGCGTAAACTGCGCCAGCACCAACCCCTCCCCGCCTTCCCATGGTTGAAACTTCCGCGCCAGCAGGATTTCGAGGGCCCCTTGCAGTTTGCCGGTCTGATTCAGCAGCGTTGCCAGTTCCACGGTAAGATCGTCGCGTTGATCACATAGCCCGCGACGACTTTGCAATTCAGCCAGTCTCCGCTCCGGCGTTTCGCCGGTGCGTTTCCACAGCTGGTCGCGCTCATAAAAGACGCGTGCATCGTCTCTGTTCGCAACAAACGCACGCTCAAACGCATCTCGCGCCTTGGCCGCGTCGCGTTTCACGTTGTAATAGGCAATTCCCAGATTCCGCCAGGCCGTCGGGAAATCTGGATCAATCGCGGTAGCACGCTCCCACGCCACGATGGCTTCCTCGTGACGTCGCCGGTCGTAGAGCCAATTCCCGACATAATATGCTGCGCGTGCGTCTTTCGGGTTTGCAGCAATCGCTTTCTCGAACAGCAGCAAATCCTCCAACCGGCTTGGGAAACAATAATCTGGTGCAGTCTCCGCCGCACGCCGATACGCCTCCGCACTGCCCTTTTCATCTCCGGCCCGCGCCAACAAATCCGCCATCGCATAGAAAATCATCGGCATCGAACCATCGTGCGCCGACCAATCCGCACGCCGCAAGGCTTCAAGTGCCTCCGAGGTGAATCCCGCCCGCGACAAATCAAAAACCAAGTCGAGCAATCGCCGATTGTCCGTTGGGACTTCGCCCGAAATCAGATACCGCGACCAGACGTCCAAGGGATCGAGCGACTGAGTTTCGCGAAGCGCTTTCGCCGCCTCGGCCTCCCGACCCAGCTTGCGCAAAATCATCGCCCGCAGATTCCGCGCATTCAGATTCGCAGCGTTCGCACCGAGCGTCAGCTCTACATGCTCAAGCGCCGCCTTCCACATGATCCGGCTTGAATCGATCTCCGCCATTGCATGGTGCGCAGCCCCGACCCACGCGCCATTCCACGCAGCTTTCGCAAACGTATCGTATGCTTCGTTGTCTCTGCCCTCGAACCGCAACGTTAGCCCAAGGTTGTAATATGGCTCGCCATCGATCGGATTCGGATTTCGCCGCGTCAGCCGCGCAATCGCCGCGCGAAAATGCCGCTCCGCCTCGGCAAACTCCCCACGCTTCAGCCGCCACAACCCCATCGCGTTGTTGCAGCGCGCGTCGCCCGCATCCCGTCGTAGCGCTTCCTGCCAGTAAAGCTCCGGCTGGCGCGTCGCATGCCGATACTGCTCCAGGTGCAACCCCGTCAGATACAGTTCGTCGTTCGAGACGATCTCTTCGGGCGCTGCCGGTTCTGTCGCAACCTGCGGCTCACTCGCATCCTTTTCCGCTGGCGGGTCGTAGCGGAGGATCTCTCTTCCATCGGCCTCAATTCTTAAGCCGAGCTTCGTGTTGCCAACGATACGCCCAACCTCGGTCGTTGCGAGGAACGCGGTCGATACGCTCAAATCAGTCGTCCACTCGCCAACCTGCGCGCCTTCGCATTCCAGCGTCACCTGCGCGTTCCGAATCTGACGAGTAACGCAAACGCCGACTTGTGCGACGCCGTCCACCATGCGCACGCTCGCAGCCGCATCCAGATTCGCCGCGCATGCCGGCCCGATCTCACGGATCGGATACCAATACTGTGTGAAGGTCTTCGTCTCCCACGGCGCCAGAAACGAGAAATCCGGCTGATTGTCGGTGTAGACGCCCGCCATCAATTCGATGTAGGGGCCGTCGCTGTCGGTCAGGCATGCGATCCCAGGCGTAACCAAATTCGTGATTGCCCCACGTCCACTGCTTCTTGCCCGGCGCAATGCGATGATCCGCCACGTGCACTACGCCCGCGCGCGCCGCATGATCGTAGCCACCGAAGAAATCCTGTTCGCGTTCCCACGATCATGTAGCTCGTGGGCACAGGAATATTCGCATACCAGCTCAGATCGTTTGCAGCATACGAGCCATCAGGCACGAAATTGCGCGGGCATCTCGTCGGCAGGAACTCCCGATCGCGCGCCGCTCCGGATAGTCAACACCGTAGTACGGCCGGTCACTGCAGCGGAAAACTGGTTATGGCGCGCTTCGCATGATCCGCGACATAGCGCACGTCGGGCGGAAAGAACGATTGGTACTTCTCATGCACGCGCACCGCAGCATTGGCCCACCACAAGAACGTCTGCGTCAACGGCGTTCTGTTGTAGAGACGCACCCTCAACTCCAGATACGCCCGATCCGGATGAAGGCAGACTCCATGCATGCCCTTCATCCGCGTCATCGGATCGTGGTCGCAGCACCAAACCGTCACCGATCCGTCGGCGCCTGCGCTCGATCGCAGTCTCCACTGGCATGAAAGTCGCGGGCCGGTGATGCTGCGGCCAGTTGAACTCCACGCCGCCCGAGATCCAAGGCCCGGCGAGCCCAACCAGCGCCGGCTTGATCACGTTTTGCCGGTAGAAGAAGTCATAGCCGTTCGTTTTGTCGAAGCCGACGTGGATTCGCCCGCCGATCTCCGGCAGAATCATCAGGCGTATGAATTCATTCTCGATATGCACCGCCTGCCACCCATGCTCAACGGGCTCCGTCGCAATGCGGTCGATAAACGGAAGCGGATAAACGCGGCCGCTGCTTCCCTGGTAAACGCGCCGCTCCAGAAACATCGGGTTGCGGTCGGGCGCCGCAGGCAGATAACTTGGCATCTTCACTGGCTCCTGCCACGCCTTCACGCTTCCAGTCTCAGTCAGCGGAGCTCGTGGAAGAACCAGTCCGACTTTCGTCCGAGTATTCTCTGCGATGGGCATCATACTGTATACGCTTCCAGTGCCGAATTCTACAGGAAATGCTTTAGAGTGATCGCATGCCGTCACGTCGCAAATTCTTAGTCGCGATGCCCGCAGCGGGAGCCGCAGCCGCTTTCACTCAAGAGACGTTCGCTGCGCAGTCGCAACAACAGTCTTCCATTGAGTCGCTGGCACTTGAAAATGGATGGCAATTCCGGTCCGATCCTGATGCCTCACTCGCGCCCGCAACTCTTGCGAGCAGTTCCACCGGATGGCAGGCCGTCACCGTTCCACACACGTGGCAAACACTCGGCCGCAACCCGGAGTATGTCGGCGTCGCATGGTACCGGCTCGAATTTTTCGCACCCGCCAAATGGCAAGACCAGTTTGTTCGCATCGAATTCGAAGCTGTCTTTCACACGGCGCATGTCTCCTTGAATGGCCAATCCGTCGGCGAGCATATCGGAAAAGGCTATACCGAATTCCGCTGCGATCTTTCGCCGCACCTCAAGGTTGAACAGCAGAATATCCTTCTCGTTCGAGTCGACAACTCCTTTTCAAACACCATGCTGCCGCGGCTGAAGTCCTACGACTGGACCAACGACGGCGGCCTCGTTCGTCCCGTCCGCTTGCTCATCACTCCGCCGGTCTTCATTGAACGCATCGAGATCGATCCCGACGCCAATCTCGCCGCGCACACAGCCGCTGTTTCGGTGCGCGCAGTCGTCCGCAGTACTCTTGCGTCCGATCAAGTGATCCGGCTCAACGGCTATGTCGGGCGCGAAGGCGCGCTCGATAACCAATATTTCATCGTCGAAAAATCCGCTCACGTCATCTCTCATTCCACGCAAACCATCGCCCTCGGTCCGGTCACCATTTCCGCACCCGATCTCTGGCACTTCGACGCCCCGAATCTCTACCAGGCCGGCATCACACTCGAAGCTGCGGGCCGGACGCACAACCTCGCCGATACCTTCGGCATTCGTCGCTTTGAAGCGCGCGGCACGGATTTCTATCTCAATGGCGAGCGCGTTACTCTCATGGGCCTCGAACGAATGGCAGGCAGTCATCCCGAGTTCGGCATGGCCGAGCCGTCTGACTGGATCGAAGCCAACCACCGCGACATGAAAGAGCTGAACTGCGTATTCTCCCGCGTTCATTGGCCACAGGACCGCCGCGTCCTCGATTTCTGCGACCGTCACGGGATCCTGATGCAGGAAGAAGTTCCCGCGTGGGGTCCGGATACCTTCTCGAAGGTCGATCCCGGTCTGCAAGAGAAGCTGAACACCAACGGTCTCGAGCAACTGCGCGAGCTGATCACAAGCCATCGCAATCATCCCTGCATTGTCAGTTGGGGACTTTGCAACGAGGTCGACGGCAAGAATCCAATCGCGCGCTCCTTCGCCAACACCCTCGCTAAGGAAGCGCGCCGGCTCGATCCGTTTCGCTTGCTCACATACGCGTCGCACTCCCTGCGCGAACATCCTGAAGACGACATGGCCGGCGAATTCGATTTCATCTCGGCCAACGAATACTTCGGCAGTTGGTATCCCGGCGGTCAAGACGAACTGCGCGCTCACATCGCCGATTTACGCCGTGCCTTTCCCAAGAAGCCGATTGTCATCTCGGAGTATGGATGGTGCGAATGCCAGGCCAAAATTCCGCCCGGCGACGAAAACCGCGTGAAGATCGTCGAGGAACACACAAACGTGATGCGCGATTCCGGCCAGATCGCGGGTGCAATCTACTTCGACTACAACGACTACCGCACCATCGTTGGCGATCACGGCATGGGCGCCCTGCGCCAGCGCGTGCACGGCATTGTGGATGTTTACTCCCGCCGCAAGCCTTCCTTTGATGCATTGCGCACCCAGTCAAGTCCCATCGAGAGCCTCGCGCTAAAAGCTGTCGGCGATCATTTCGAACTTCTTCTCTTCACCGGTAGCAGGCTGCCCGCTTACACTCTTCGCGGCTATACCGTGCGCTGGATCTTTCTCGGCTACGACAATCTGCCCATGGACGGCAGAATTGTCCTTCTGCCCGATCTCGTTCCCGGCAGTAAGCTCACTCTCACTGCAACGCCTTCCATCGCCGAAGCCACGCGTGTCGTTGTCGACGTTCTGCGGCCGACTGGATTTTCCACCGCGCGCACCGAGCTAACTCTCTGAATCGCCACGCTGCCGCTGCCCCATCATCAGTGCCACTGCTTTTCCACACTAGCGCCCGTGTCCTCCACCGCTGCGCAGTGCAGCCCATTGCGCTACGCTGGAATTCGGAATGAGCATTGCGATGGATGTCTGCACGATCTGCGAGGGCGTCGGCCTGGTCCGCGTTGTCGACGCTTCAGGCAACTGGGTCTCGCGCCCTTGCCAGTGCCAGGAGTTGGAGCGCGAAAACCGCCGCATCACTGCGGCGCAGATCCCCACGCGTTACCGCGACTGCACGCTCGACACATTCGAGATCTACCATGGAGCCGACCCGTCGCTTCGCGAAGCACTGCTCACCGCGCGGCGCTTCGTCGAAGAATACCCTGCCGGCACTGCCGGCAAAGGTCTGCTTTTCACTGGAACCATGGGAGTGGGCAAAACGCACCTTGCCGTCGGCGTACTGCAGCGCCTCGCGCGTGAGCGCGGCGTTCGCGGCCTCTTCTGCGATTACCGTGAACTGCTGAAGAGCATCCAGAACAGCTATAACCCCGAAGTCCGTACCACTGAACTCCAACTCCTCAAGCCGGTCTTCGCCGCCGATGTTCTCGTCCTCGACGACCTGGGCGCGCAAAAACCCAATGAGTGGGTCTGGGACACGGTCGCTCTCATCCTCAACGCGCGCTACAACGACCGCCAGTCCACGATTATTACCACAAATTACGACGACCTGCCTGCAGCCGCCGGTCGACTCTCTGATCCCGAGCGCGCCGCCCGCGAACAGACTCTGGGCGACCGCATCGGCGACCGCATGCTTTCACGTCTTGGCGAAATGTGCATCCGCGTCAGGATGACCGGTAAGGATTGCCGCCAAAACATCAAGCGCGCCCGCTTCGGCTGAGTCCATCCGGCGTACTTACCTGACTCGAAAGAAGTAGCGCCGACCTCCAGGTCGGCTGTCGCGAGGACGTCCACGTCCTCGCTCGAATGCCGCCTCAGCCATATCCGGCGTTGAGCGACGCAAGCTGCCAATGCCCACACTTTAGTCACTATTCGGTGACGTAATGATCTTGGTTTCTTTGGGCAAAAAGTCCGAAGATACCGGCAGGCGCCCCACAAAGGCCACGGTATGATTGGCCCGCAGGCAAAATCGGGCTCCGCTCCATGCGCAGACTAGTGGATTTCGTCAGCTTCGTTCTTCTCGGCTTGGTCCTGCTCGTCACAGGCTTCGCGATCTTCGGCTCCAATCAACTGCCGCTCAAAGTCCCCACTCATCTGAACGACTTTGGCCAGCCCGACGCATGGGCCGCGCGCAGCTCCTATGAAGTTCTGCCCATGATTGCCGTAATCGCCTACCTGGCGCTTACAGTGGTTGCCGCTTACTCCACGCTGGCGAAGCACGCTGCGCAAGCAAACCCGGAGAGTGGCCCACCGCTCGAGGCTCTCATCCTCAAGCTCATCACCTGGATCAAACTCGAACTGATGGGCATCTTTCTCTGCATCCAGCTATCTTCGCTACACACTGTGCGACATCTTGAAGATCCATCTTCGATGTGGAGCGGCTGTATGTGGACCATTCTCGTCGGCGTCCTCGGAACCATTGCCTGGTTCGTTACAGCGATGATCAAAATGGAGCGCTCGGAAGCTGTTCAAGCACATAAGGAAGTCGCGTCGTAACGCCTGCTGCCCAAGCGTCCTGAAATCCACCTGAACTGTCACGGCTTCGACGGACATCTACTTCTGTACGTCCACCTAAGATCTCACCACAGCAACCACAAGCTCGCCACGAGCACCACCATCGCTGCAATTGTGAGTCCCTGGTATGCCCGCTCGGCGCGCCGTAACGACTGCGATAGTTCATCCACCGGCGCGTTTTGCGTATTCAAAGAAGATGCGGGGGAATGCATCTCTGGCCTGCCTTCCTGCAGTCTGGGAAAAAGGATGAGATCGTAATTGCGTCCCAATCACATCAATGTTGTTCAGTCTCGATCCACGCGGCGCAATCAGAAATTTCTCTGTTGCTGGTTTAGACTCTCCAACTGCCTTCAGGATTCACGAAGCCCTTTGGATTTTCAAGAAAGACAGTTGAATTTTCTTCGCGCGTGCGCACCGCAGCTGCGCGCAACTGAGCTGGTGTTGGTGCCGGCTGAATCGGCGTCTCATGCATCGCCAACCGGTGTACAATTTCGCTCGTGAGCACTGGCCCGCAACTTGTGCATCCGGCTGCGGCGCCGGAACGAAACTGGCTGCCACTCATCGTGGCTGCCGTGATCGTGTTGGCTGTTGGCGGAGGCTTGCTTTACTACTTTGAGCACAGCAAAGGCCCGTCGACCGTTACGCCCATTTCTGCAACCGCCGATCCCTACGCAGCCAACCTTGTCATCAGCCACCTGGCCATGAGCGAGTCCTCGAACCTCGCCGGTGGCAAAGTCACTTACCTCGACGGCCAGATCACGAACCAGGGTAATCGCACCGTCAGCGGAATTATGGCACAGGTGCTCTTTCGCGATCCGGCTCATGAAGTGGCGCAGAACGAGACGCAACCGCTCAAGATCATTCGCACGCGCGATCCATATATCGATGTCGAGCCGCTCTCCGCCGCTCCACTCAAACCCGGCGACCGGGCAGACTTCCGCCTCATTTTCGACACCGTCGCCCAGGACTGGGACGGCGCCTTCCCCGAGATTCGGATCGTCCACGTCGATTCCAAGTAGAAACTGACAGCGACTCAATCGCGAATGCATTGTCAAAGCTTCGCTTGGCCGGGAAAGGCCCGTTTTCGCCTGGCGCCCCGCCTTGAACCACCCAGTTTCGAAACACCCCGGTCCTGACAAAGTAGAAAGTACCGTAAAGTGCAAAAATTACCGTGAATCGTCGTCCCAACCATCTCAAAACTGCGTCCATTCTTGTCTTGGAGAGCTCCGCCAACCACCACTAGTGAAACAACTTAGTTAATTTGCCGCGTCGCGTACCCGGTTTGGCACCGGCCATGCTCTAGTAAGGGCGAGCAGACACAAGTGCTCATCCTCCCGGCGCTTCCATAGGCCGCGCAAAAATAGGGGTAACCCACATGAGAAGCTTTCACAAGGATTACGCACGGTTTTCGCGCCAGTTGGGCGTTTTAGCCCTCGCATCTGCATTCGCTCTTCCTGTCTGGGCACAGGACACCGTTTCGACCGGGATGTCGAACAATTCACAGAACGCGGCTTCCCAAAATCAGCCCTCCCCCGCCATTGACCAGCCACTACCGCCTCCTGCAAAGGAAGGCTTCTGGGGCCGCATCAATCCCTTCGCCCGGAAGAAGTGGGTGAAGAAGCAAATCGACCCCATCAACGACCGGCTTACCGAACTCGATGAAGTGAATGCCAAGAACGCCCGCGACATCAAGGACGTGGATGCGCGCGCGCAGGCTGGCATCCGCAAGGCTCAGTCTTCAGCCGACGCAGCCAACCAGGCTGCAATGGCCGCCAACACCGCAGGCGCAAAACGCCAGCAACACGGCGCAACAGGCATCGCAGCACGTGGACCAGCATCAATACGACCGTCAACGGACTCGATCAATACAAGCAGATCACCGAAGCTGAAATCACCTTCCGCGCCGGGAGCCCGATGCTTACCTCCGACTCGAAGGCAAAGCTTGATCAGCTGGCTGCCAGCCTTACCGGGCGCGAAGGCTACATCCTTGAAATGGAAGCGCACTCGCCCGGTGCGGGCAGCGCTGGCATCCAGAGTTCCGAGCGCTTGGCTGAAGCAGTCAAGCGCTACCTCGTAAGCGAACACCAGATTCCCGTCTACCGCATGCACTCTGTGGCTCTCGGCAACGCAGATGGCCGCGAACACCGACAATCCGGATCAAAAGCCGGAGCGGGTTCAGTAAAGGCACCGTGCATCTGGTGTTGATGGAAAACAGTTTGGCGGCCCGGGCAGCAGCGTCACCCCAAAGCGCTCCTGCTGCAGCTGGCACAGAGCAGCCGTAATATCGCGGCCATCCTCCCCCGAGGCTCTGCTCTAGCGCCAACGGCCACCCCGCCGTTAGGCCGCCAACCAAGCTCTCGCAACGCGAGAGAACCAAGGCAACTTGGCCCCCGTTAATACGGGGGCCGTTTTTTGTCTGGCGATAAGTTGCCACCTCGATCCGCATTATTATATCTGTTATAATTTGGTTGGCGAGGCCATCATGACGAAGCTTAAAGTGACGACCATCGGAAGTTCGGCGGGCGTCGTTCTGCCGAAGGAAGTTCTGGCGCGCCTTAAAGTCTCCAAAGGCGACTCGCTCTTCTGACCGAGTCCCCGGACGGCTTCCGAATCACGCCCTACGATCCTGAGTTCGAGGAAGACATGGCCCTCGCCCGCAAGGTGATGCGCGAACGGCGCGATCTCTTGCGCGAGCTTGCCAAATGACAGCGCCGCCGTGCAGATGGATCAAGGAAAGCTCCGTCCTCGCCATTCACGAAGTACAAGTTGCGGAACACGGCGGCTCGCACGGCATTCGCGACATCGCCCTGCTGCAATCGGCCCTGGCGAGGCCACAGAATGCGGTGGCCTACGGAAGTCCAGATATCGCCGATCTCGCCGCCGCATATGCGGTCGGCATCGCCCGTAATCACCCTTTCCTCGACGGGAACAAACGGACCGCATGGGTGGTGGCTGAAACCTTTCTACTTAAGAACGGCTACGAACTCATGGCGAACAATCGCGAGAGCCTGCCGATCATGCTGTCGGTCGCCGAGGGCGCCTCGCCGGAAGCTGAGTTCGCCGCCTGGTTGCGCGCTCACATCGAGCAACAGAAGAATTAAGCACTCACCTCGCTCCTGCCAGTACAAACAGCTAAAAGCTAGGGGCTGCTCTTGCGCCGTACAATTGCTTCCATCACTCCGATGGAGGCACCCAATGCATTCAGTTGCCCGCAGGCTTCTTCTCACCGCACTCTCGTTTCTCTTCGCCGCGTCACTCGCCGCACCGCTTCGCGCGCAAGGCGCGCCGCCGCAATCGAGTGCCGGACAGCCCTATACCATCGAGTACTACTACAAGTGCCAATGGGGCCATCAGCAGGAGTTCCTCGATCTCTTTCTCAAGAATCACTATCCACTGCTCAAGAAGATCCAGTCTACCGGCCGCATTGTTTCGCTCAGGGTCGAGTCGCCCGCCTACCATACCACCGAAGACGGCCGCTGGGACTACCGCGTCACCATCGTCTACAAGAACTCGACCCTGGCAACCAGTTCCAATCCCGACGAAGACGCGTTCATCAAGCAGCTCTGGCCCGACCAGGAAACCTACAAGCGCGAAGAACAGCGCCGCTTCGAGATCCTCGCCGGCCACTGGGATCTGCCGGTCACGGACATCACGCCGGCCCAGTGAGGCCGCCGGATGCACCGGAGCATGCCCTGAGCCGAGTCGAAAGATCTCGATTTTCAAGCCGGGATAGCACGATCTTCAATCAGCCTCGACTAAGCTAGTAGCTAACAGCTGCCGCGCAACGGCATGCGAAAGGCAAGGACGCAAAGTGAAGAATTGGCTTTCAGCAGGAATGTTGTTCCTGGCATTGCCAGGCGCTCTCACAGCAGGTGCGCAAGCCCCGCAGCAACCACCTGCAACTGCACCTGCCGCCGCACAAGCTTCGCCGTCGGCGGATGACATCGTCGCCAGGCACATCGATGCGATTGGCGGCAAAGCTGCCATCAGCCAGGTCAAGTCCATCATCATGGAAACGACGATGCAAATGATGGGCAATGACGCGCCCGGCACCACCACTATTCTTGACGGCGTCGGCATGAAGCAGGAAACCAATTTCAACGGCTCCACGATTGTGCAGTGCTACAACGACAAGGGTGGCTGGCAGGTGAATCCCATGGCAGGCGCCACAGATCCCTCGCCCATGCCGGATGAGCAGTACAAGTCTGGCAGAGACAGCATCTATGTCGGTGGCGGGCTCTACGACTACGCGGCCAAAGGCAGCAAGATCGAGCTGGCTTCAAGCAGCGACGACGGCTACAAAATCTTGCTCACAGACAAGGACGGCGTCGCCACCACCTTCACCATCGACCCGAAGACGTACCTGATCAAGAGCGGCACCCGGAAGGGCCAGATGCAGGGACAGGATGTGGCGATTACTATCAACTACTCCGACTACCGCAAAACGGAAACCGGCTACCTCATGCCTTACAAGCTGGACCTGGACTTTGGCGGGCAATTCCAGATGAGCATCGCGGTGAAGAATATCGAACTGAACAAGACCATCGATCCGGCAATCTTCGCTATCCCCACCAAGCCGGCCGCACAGTAGGGAACGCAGGGGTTCGTAGATCGCTCAGTGCGGGTCTGGAGACCCGCACGACAGCCGACCTGGAGGTCGGCGCTACGCCCGCGAATCTGCATTCCTTCTAGCGCCGACTTCTTTTGTGACGCCGCAATCCAGAGTAGCGCCGACCTCCGGGTCGGGGTCCCCACGGACAGGTCCTGGTCCGTGGGGTGAAGGTCGGCTGTCGTGAGGGAGCCTGCCCTGAGCGGAGTCGAAGGGTCCACGCACTCGCTCAAAGTCTTCCATTGATCCTGCTTCAAGGGGTTTCCTTCCATAAGCGATCCATTGTTGCCCGCTGGCATCCAATCTCACCGGAGGGAAATCCATGGGCAAATTGGCCAACACCGATAAGCACAGTCCGGTTGTGGAAACGTCGCAGTCCAACCCCGAGCAACTGAATCAAAAACCGCCGCAATACCCAGGCCAGAAAGACTCGCTGAAGAAGCAGATCGAAACAGAGAAGAACATTCACGACAAGGAACACGAACAGAAGAAGACAGGAACGCGATAGCCCAGTTCAGGTCGGCTTGTTTTGGGGCGGTGGCGCGCCTTGCGTCGCCGTCCTTTGTTTGGACGGTGCACGCGCTCCCTCACTTCATTAACGTCCGCTTCGGTCGTCTCCAAACGCGACTATGTTGTGGTCCAGTGGTAATTCATTGATGTGAAGCTCCGATGGCCCGCCTCCCGCGATCTGCAGCCGGTAGCGATCGATTAGGTAGGGTATGCCGTCGCCGGCCAGCGCTTTCGGCGAATCAGTCAGTTCGAAATGCAGATGTGGTTCGCGGGCATCGCCCGAAGCGCCGACCTGTGCCAGCATTTGGCCGCGCCGAACATGATCGCCGGCTTTTACGCGCACGCTTCCCGGCTGGAGATGCAGGTAGTAGGCAAACTGGCCGCCCCCAATGTCCAGAGTGATCGTGTTCCCTGCAACCGTTTCCAGCGTAATCGGAATCGCTGGATGGAATGAGTCGCCGTGTCCCGAATGTTTTCAGGAAGTCCGTCTCGCGCTGTCACCACGCGACCATCGGCAACGGCCAGCACCGGCTTCCCGTAGCAATGATATGAGTGCACGTTGCGCGCATCGCCGGAGTACGAAGCACCCTCTCTGAGCTGCTTCCAGTCGATCGCGTAGCGTCTCGAGTCCACCGCCTGTCCATCGAGAATGATCACTCCCCGCCGGTGATGATTGTCCTCGTCGTTGCTCGGGCCGTCGTCCGCAATCCAATCTGTCCCTCCCACCGGCGGCCCCAATACGCGCAACTGGCCGTTTCGCGTGGCGATCATCGCCCCCTCTACTTCGCCGAGGTTCGCAGTCACGCGATGAACCAGGCTGTTCGGAATGCGCGAGCCTCGGTCAAACTCGATCCACATGTAGACAATCGCGCTCTGGCCACCGCCAATGATCAGCCTCCCTTTGGGATCGGACCCGGGGCCGCTCAGAAGCTGCAGCATCTTTTCCAGTTGGTCCCCCTCGAATGCCGCCACCGGCGGTCCATCCTTCGCCGCTCGGTCGAGCACCTCGATCCGGCGCAAGGAAAGTGGAACCGGAAAGTAGTTCGTTAAATGGATCTCGTATGCAAGATAGAGATGTGACCCACTTGGGAACGCCGTCGGCTCGAACGGCACGCGCATTTCGAGCTGTACTGGGAAAGAAGCGGGCTTGGCAGCCGAATTCGTCGTGTCGGTCCGCGGATTCTGCACTTGGCGAGCGGCAGTCAACGGTTTCGCCGATTGGGGAGACGCTGGGCACGAGCAAAAAGCAACGAGTCCGAGAACGACGAGTAGGCGCATGCTTATAGAACGAAATCGGAGCCCGGATGGTTAACATCCTGGTAGTAGTGTCCACTACTCGGAAGTTTGACGATTCTTCGCCTCGGTTCCGGATCAATTGCCGGGTTGTGGCCTTTCCTCTTCCCTCACCTCTTCGCCCTCACCTGATGCACCACCAGACGATCGACCCGCCCCAGAAAAACTTCCGACGGCAGATACCGCCGCTCCTCGCCGCACAGGCAGCAGGTGACCTGGATTGACTGGAAAGGAAACTCGCTCACGCCCGACGGAACATCGCGCCGGCAGCGCTTGCACGTGACCACAAACAGCTTGCGGTTTGCCGGCCCTTGGAACATGCGCCTATGATAAGGCGAAAATAAGGCGAAATATCCACGATTTCTTTCCACATTTCAACAGGCCTCTTCAACCAGTCTCGTCCAACTCCCTGAAAACCGTTGTCAAGTCATCCCGCTCTCAAAAACCCACTCATCTCTCTCAATTCAAAAGGAATAATAAATCCCCCAGACAGTGCCTATAATTTCCCCGAAATCTCTACACTTGTTTCAGTAGGCAAAAACGATGTGCGGATTGGGCGGCCCGGAGCGTTCTCCTCCTCCGGGCCGCCCCCTTTTTGGGGAAAAGCGCAGATGCGGGGTCTTTCTAACTCCGCTAGCCCCACTAACCACTTTTGTTTTCACAAACTTGGGCACTAAGTCCTTTGTTTTCAATGGGCTGAAGAAAATGATCAGGGGTACAAACCCCTCATAACAAACCACTTAACCAAAAATAGGGGGGTGGGGGGAAGGTGACGACTATGTATATGGCTTGTCGGCATATCATGCCCAACGGACGCCGCTGCAAATCGCCGGCTCTCAAGGGCGC
Organism: uncultured Acidobacteriaceae bacterium; assembly: GCA_963782085.1. Taxonomy (GTDB): domain Bacteria; phylum Acidobacteriota; class Terriglobia; order Terriglobales; family Acidobacteriaceae; genus Telmatobacter. The sequence goes on along the minus strand of CAWAIL010000020.1, from coordinate 219,304 downwards.
GCTCTTTTGCTATTTCCACGCTCGCATTCACACGCTCGACACCAGCGGCTACAACAAGCTCGGCGTTCCGCAGCTTCCCGTGCCCGAGGACCGATCGGCCATCCAGCTCTCCATCGCTCTGATCTGCAATGGCCTCCTCGACGGAACCATCGATCCTAAGCGCGCCGCACAGGTCATTTGGGCTTTGCAGATCGCATCGCAGAACGTCGACAAATGCGAGTTCAACACCGGCTACAAGTCGGTCGAATCCGCAACACAGTCACCCGAAGGAGACGATATTGCTCCCGAGGAGCGCGTCTGCACCGGCGAGGACGAATGCAGCGGCTGCCAATTCGCCGACACTTGTCCCAATTACGATCCCGACGACGACGATGATGATGACGATGAATAGCCTCCGGCCAATCCATGCATAGGATCGGCATATGAGCAGGGTCGTCTAAAACGGCGTTCCTGCTCGCTGTGCCCAATCACCTTCACGTCAAAGAACATTTGCGCCGTTGTACGGCGACGTTCTGAGCCTTTAGCCATCGAACCTGCAATTGCACCTCGGAACTCGTTGCATAAATATGGTTTTGAAAGGGCACGACTTCAGTCGTGCCGAAATGGGCGCATGAATGCTGGGCTTTAGCCCCTGAGGGATGTTTTGACACGCGGGTGCCCCCGGTCTCGCTTCTGAGACCGGGGATTACATAGCTCTCATTCCGCAAGAGCGATCGGCGACTAGCTCGTCCTCTCCTTCCACCGCCGCACCAGATCAGCCGCAGCTTCGGGCCACGCGGGAAACTCAAACTCGAATCCCGGCATCGAGCAACTTGCCGGGAACTACGCTGGCGGCTTTTGAGCACGAGTTCCGATTCAGTCCGCATGAAGAAGGAGCCAAGCTCGATGAGGGGCGCGGGCGCCCAGATGCCGTTGGGCATCTGCCATGCTTCGCGAAAGGCGGCCATGAATTCGCGATTGGGCAGTGGGCTGGGAGCGGCAAGATTCACCGGTCCATCGATCTCTTCGTGTTCGGTGAGGAATTCAATAGCGCGCGCGAAATCCGCCTCATGGATCCAGGAGACGAACTGGCGGCCGTTGCCCTGCGTTCCGCCAAGGCCAATGCGTACCAGTCGCGACAGGATAGGAAAAACTGTGCCGGGCGTGGCACTGAAGAGGATGGAGATGCGCAAAGGTATCTTGCGGGTTTGCGGAGTGGGCGTCTCGTAGATTGCGTTCTCCCAGTCGCGCGCCACCTGAAGCGAAAAGTTCCAGGTCTCCGGTGCAGGGCGGGCGTTCCCAAACAGGCCTTCGATACTCTCGTAGCCGCCGTACTCCCCCGTGAACTCGTCCATGGGACGGTCGAGAGCGTGACGATAGATGGTTGCTGTAGATGCGTTCATCCAGAGACGAGGAGGATTTTCAAGCCCGGCGATCACGTCGCCGACGAGCCGCGTGGTGTGGACGCGCGATTGATAGATGGCCTGGCGGTTACGCTGCGTGTAGCGGCAGTTCACGCTGCGGCCCGCGAGATTGATGCAGACGTCGGCTCCCTCGAGGGTATCGACCCACGCACCGCGCTCGAGTCCGTCCCAGTGAACGGTTTGCCATGGCGCCGAGTAAGGCGAGCGCGTGAGCACCGTAACGTGATTGCCGCGCTGCTGCAAGTGGCGCGCGAGCAGTTCACCGACCAGGCCGCTGCCGCCGGGAATGACGATACGCAAGCCGCTCATGATGCTGCCTCGCCCCCTGAATCGCTATAGGCGGTTTTGAGCAGCTCGCCGGCCTGCCGATAGAGCGGCTTGAGCAGCGGCGCGACAAGCGGCGCTTCGGCCAGTTTGAGCGCAAGCAGCATGAGGCTGAGCGTCTTATCGAAAAGGACCTGGGTCCGTTGCTGCTGAGGCGAGCGATCGTAAACCCAGAAAAGCAGAACGCCCATCTGGTAGAGCCAGAGCAGGCGCGGCAAGTACGGCAGGATCGACGACGGCAGGCGGAGCTTCGAGTCGTCGACGGCGCGGGCAAAGAAGGCGAGGTCGCGATCGCGGATGGGCGCCGTAGCGCTGCCGAAGGGCGAGAGCGCATGTTCTGGATCGATGTGCGTGGAAAGCGCGCCGACCAGGGCGCGGTTGGGCGCGAAGTACTCGATCTTCTGGCCGATGATGCCGCGCAGGCGCTGTTCCAGTGTGCGACTGCGGGAGAGAAGCCCGTCGAGGTCTGGGGCCATCTCACTTTGGGCCTGCTCGTAGAAGGCCATGACGATGGCATCTTTGGAATCGAAATAGTAGTAGGCCGCGCCGAGAGCCACACCGGCTTCGGCCGCGACCTGGCGCATGGTGGCAGCCTCGAATCCGTGCTGGCGGAAGGTGCGGAGGGCGGCGGCCAGAATGCGCGCGCGGGTTTCTTCGGACTTGGGCGTGGAAGATTTGGGGGCGGGTTTGGGAGTTCGGGGCATGGCGGGCTCCGTGCTGTAGCGCCGAATCGTTCGTAGCGCCGGACTCCAGTCCGGCAGTCGCGAGAACGTCCACGTCCTGGCTCAAAGAGGCCAACGCCACACATCGACTATTTGAACGCGTTCAAAATAACAATAGATCGAAGCACGAAGGTAGTCAAGCGGAACCGCAGGGCTTGGCTAGCGTTGCGGGGGCATGGGCGGCATGGGATACGGCGGATAAGGCATGCGCATGCGGCGGCTGCGAATCTCGTGGACGATGATGTAGATGATGAGAAAGATAACGAAGAGCGGACCGAAAAAGATCCACGGCGAGAGGCCGACGTGATCGCCGCCGACGATGACGCTGGAGGCGGTGTGGGAGGGGCCGAAGATGGTCACCAGGTCTCCGCCGACTTTGACGTTGTTGTCCAAACGCACGGCGCCGAAGAAAGAGACAAGATCGCCGCCGATTGATGAGTCGCTGGCCGCGTCGACATTGCCGAAGAACGTGACGACATCCTGATGCGCCTCGCCGGAGAGGCGAACATTGCCGAAGAAAACGACAATATCGCCGTTGACCTTGCCGTCGACATGGACGCTGCAGAAGAAGCAGACGGCATCCTGGACGGGCCCATCGGGCGTGACGTTGATGTTGTTGAAGAACTGGACGGTATCGTCTTCGGCGCGGGCACAGGCCGGCGCGGCCGCAAGGGCGGCGGCGAAGAGACAGAGGGCAACGAGTCTATGGCGCATAGCGGTCCTCGCTCTACGAACACTATACGCGGGGCACGATGGGAAAGTTCCTGGAGATGCAGGGAGCGAGGGAGCAGGGGCCGCCGAGACAGAACTCCGCTCCACCCAAGGACTTGTGTGGGCCTGGAGGCCCGCACGACAGCCGATCTGGAGATCGGCGCTACAACCTGCCTAGAATTCGAAGCGCATGGCGAGCTGAATGCGGCGCGGCGGGGCCACCGAGGTGACCTGCCCGAAGTCGGAGGAAGATTCAACAGTGTCGATTCCCGACCCGTTCACGTGATTCAGCACGTTGAATGTGCTGGCGGAGAAGCCGAGGTGCGGGGCCTCGTCGGCCTTATTGGGAGTGATGGCGAAATCGTGGCCCCAGCGCAAATCGAGGTCGACATAGCCTGGGCCGGTTTCAGAGTTGCGTCCCACGCCGTCGGGCCGCGCGTTGAAGAGGCCGTCGCCGTAAGGATCGGCGCCGGTTACTTCGGTCCAGGGCGAGCCGGTGTTTGCGAATAGGCCCGTGGCAAGGTTGAGCAGGCTCTTCTGGTTGAACATGGCGTACATGCCGTAGCGCTGGCGGCGATCGTAGCCGGAATTGGACCACTCGGCGCCGGGATCCAGCTGGTTCTCAGGGAACCAGCTGATGCCGCCGGTGTTCGACTCGTAGTGCGACCAGGTGTATCGGCCGAAGCCGGAAAAATACTTATTCCACATGCCGCGGTAGGAGACGTCGAAGCCGTTCCCGCGATAGACGCCTTCGGGCTGCATCTGGCGGATGCGGCCATAGGAAGGATTGGGTCGCGCGACAAAGCCGGATTGCGGCGTGGGTGCGTTGACGTCGATGGAGCGGAACATGTCTGCTCCGCGCATTGAGTAAAGGCTGACAGTGCCGGTGGCCTTCTGGCCGAGCTGGCGCTCGATCGAAAGGCCGTAGTGAACCTGGTAGGGAATTTTGGCGTTCGGCATCAACTGCGCCAGCGCCGGCGGCTGAGAGGCGACGGAAACGCAGTTGCTGATAGGAACGCAACCGGTGGCGGGCTGCGTGGCTGGGTCGAGCGAGAGAATCACGGAGCGGCGCGCGGCATTGCTATAGCGCACAAGATCGAGCAGTGGTCCGCTGCCGAAGCGGTCGTAATAAACGCCGCCACCGCCGCGCAGAACGGTCTGCGATTTCTGATCGACGATCCACGCGAAGGAGACGCGCGGCGAGAAGCCGAGGCGTCGTGCGGCGAGGAAATTTTCCCAGTCGTAGCGCAGGCCGGGCGTGATGGAGAGCCGATCGGTGATCTTGTACTGATCCTGGATGAAAGCGCCGAGCTCTTGTTGGTGATAGATGAAGTGCGTCTGACCCGTATTTTGCGAGAAGCCGGAAGGAAGATTGTTGGCGTAGTTCTGGAAGGCGGACTGGAGAACGGTGACGCCGTCGGCTGCGAGCGTGGGCGAGAAGGTGTAGGTGCCGATTGCGCCGGTGTTGTCGTCGTAGGCTCGGCGGCCGAGGTGCGGAACGTTCACGCCCCATTTGACGAGGTTCTTGCCGCGGATCCAGGTGACGATGTCCGAAAAGCGGAAGTTGGATTCGGAGGCGAGAGAGTCAGCTTGCGCAGAGCCGGAGATGAAGTCGCCAGGCAGGCTGATGCGCGGGCCCTCAGTTGTGTTTTGATTGCGGCTAGTCCAGTGCTCGCCGACGAGCTGAGATTTGATTGAGCGTGTTGGCATTGAGCGTGGAGTCGACGTGCGTAACGAAATCATGTTCGTAGAACTGGTTGTTGTAGCCGGCTGTCGCAAGCGTCTGCCCTCCGACGCCCTGGTTCAAGCCGCTCCAATCCTGGAAACTGTATTGCGCATAAGCGGAATGCTTGCTGTTGAAGAGGTGCGCGGCGCGCGCGCTGAACTCGGTGTCTCGCGTGGGCGCAGGCACGTTGGCGCTGAACGCGCCGGACGGGTCCGCAGTAGTGGGAGCGAGCGTGGCGCTAACCACGGAGTCGAGATCTTCTTCAGCGCGATTGAAGGAGACGAGGAAGCTGCTGTTGGCGGCATGCGGAATTGGGCCCGTGACGCTACCTTCGTAGATGCGGCGCTGCTCGAAGGGCTTTGAGGGCGCGAGCGCGTTTTGCGCGTTGAAAGCTGAATCGCGGAAATAGAAATTTAGCCTGACCGTGGTATTGTTGCGCGGCAGACTTGGTGATGATCTCCATCTGGCCGCGGCCGGGGCTGTAGTAGCGCGCCGAGTAGGGATCCTGGTTGATGCGGACTTCCTCAACCGCCGAAGGCGACACGGTGACGCGATTCGCTTCAACGCCGTCAACGAGCAGCGTGCTGCCGCCTGTGCCGGCGACGTCGGAGTCGAGGAACGAACCCATCGCGGTGACGAAGTCGTTATCGAAGATGGGCAGCGACTTCAGGTCGTCTGGCAGTCATCACCGAGCTGTCTCGATTTTCTTCGCCGGAGGTAAGGTCGGTGTTCGAGTCGGCGCTGACAACCACGTTGCTAGAAGCTGCGGCGATGGCAAGCGAGACATGGACCGGGGCGGCGAGTGCCTGGGCAGAGGGAGCAGAAGCCGAATTTACCCGGGAACTCCGACGGTGACCTGGCTGCGCGAAGTCTTGAAGCCGGCAAGCGTGACAACGAGTGTGAAGCTGCCGGGGCGAGGCGCGATGACCATGAAACTGCCGTCACCGGAAGAGCGCACGGTGGCGGCGACTGTGCCGGCCGCGTCGAGGAGTTGAACGTCCGCGCCAGGAATAATGGCGCCGGTCTGGTCGGTGACCAGGCCGCGAAGGGTTGGTTTGGCCTGAGTGTTTTGCTGGGGAGGATTGCACGCGAAGGCGGCAACGGGAAAAAGCAGAAGAAAAGCCAAAGCAACAGAACGCATGACAAGAACCTCAAATAATGGAAGTAAATCAAATGACGCCAGAAACCGGTCACTCGCTTGTACACCGGATTCCGAATTGACCCAGTGGCCGGCTGGGCAGGGATTGGATTAACACGATGTTACACGCGTATGAAACGATCCTCTCCGGGTATACCGGTAGCCCAATTCTACGTCGGACTCAGTGCCTGCGTCCATTCGGCGGCAGTGTCAACGAGGATGTCGGGCGGCATATCCATAATGTTTTGAGGGCCGAAGCCGAAGGCACAGCCCAGCGACCAGGCGCCAGCATTGCGCGCAGTTTCGACGTCGACCTTGCTGTCGCCGATCATGATGGTTTCCTCCGGGCCTGCGCCGGTTTCGTCCATCAGCGAGCGCAGGCCGAGCGGGTCGGGCTTCTTGATGGGGAAGCTGTCACCACCGTAAATATGGAGGAAGTAATCGGCGAGGCCGAGCCCCTCGCAGATGCCGCGCGCCGGGCGAACGGGTTTGTTGGTCAACACGGCCATCACGCGCGAGGGTCCGCTGGGCGCGTCATGCAGCTCGTGCAGAGCCTTCAGTGCGTCGAGGACGCCCTCGTAGGCGTAGGTGAAGTCGAGTTTGTGTTCGCGATAGTACTGCAGGAAGAATTGATAGGCGCGGGTGAATTGCTCTTCGTTCACCCCGTCTGGCTGGCATTCGTTCACGAGCGCGAGACAACGGCGCATGAGCATGGGCGCTCCGTTGCCGACAAAGCTGGCGATGAGGGGTCCGGCAGCGGACCGAAGCCGACTTCGTTCAGCGCAGCGTTGACGCTGTTGCACAAGTCCTGTGCCGAATCGATGAGAGTGCCGTCAAGATCGAAGACGAGCAGCTTGAGGCACTCGACCGGGATAGGACGAAAAACGCGGATCATGCTTTGAGTGTAATGGGTTGAAGAAAGCCGAAATTCGCACTACCAGGCGCGGGTCTGGAGACCCGCGCGACAGCCGACCTTGAGGTCGGCGCTACATTTGACGGCGCTAAATATGAGGGCCCTGCTCCTGCAGCGCGTTTGGGTTACACTTGGCTTCTTAAAGCCCGCATAGGAGCAGACAAAGTTGATGAATCGCAAAGCGCATTTCGCATTGGCCGCGATTTTCATTTTGGGTTCGTGGAATCTGGCAGCACAGCAAGCGCCGCAACACGCATTCAGCCAGGACGCGGCGGCGGAGCGAATTCCCAACCTCGACAAATTGAAGGCAGAGGTAAAGCAGTACCACGAGTGCACATGCACCTGCGGCTGCTACAAGCACGACATGGAAGTGCAGGCAGGTCGTGCGATTGCGTTTCTTGATCGTCGCGCGGCGCACAAGCGGCCGGGAGAGAAGCTGGCGCTGGTTCTGGATATCGACGAGACCACGCTGTCGAATTACCCGGAAGAGATCGGGGCGGATTTTGGATTTGTGAAGAAAGACTTTGACGATTGGGCTCTTGCCGCGCAGGCGCCGGCGATTCCGGGAACGCTGCGGCTCTACAAGGAAGCGCAAAAGCTTGGAGTGAGCATCTTCTTCATCACCGGCCGGGCCGACGATGAGCGGGAAGCGACGGAGCGCAACCTGCGCGCGCAAGGCTTCGACAACTGGCAAGGCCTGGCGCTGCGCCCAGCCAATCATGGCAAGCAGACAACGATTGAATACAAGTCGGGCGAGCGAGCAAAGGTTGCGGCGCAGGGATATACGCTGGCGCTGAATGTGGGCGACCAGTGGAGCGATTTGAAGGGAGTGCCTGAGGCTGAATTCTCCGTGAAATATCCTGACCCGTTTTACTTCATTCCCTAGTCGGAAGCCTGAAGTCGCGGGATCAATTAATGGATGTGAATGCCGCCCGATCCTGTCTCAACGTGGACGGCCGGTCCGCCGCCGCCAATCTTGCCCGCGAGGCGATGGTGGTCCATTGAACCTTGCGATGCGATCTCGCGATCGCTATGCACGCCGCCTGATCCGGTGTGTGCATCGAGCGTGAATCCGGTGTTTCCAGTCCAGAGTTCAACACCGCCTGAACCGGTAATGATCCGCCATCCCGCAGTCGGACTTCCGCTGACCTTTACGCCGCCTGATCCGGTTTGCGCGTGCAGACCGCCGTTAAGATTCTTCAATTCGATGGAGCCGGAGCCGGTTTGAGCCTCGACGTCGCCCGAGCCCACCTGTTCGGCGTAAATGCCGCCAGAGCCAGTTCCGACGGAGAAGCTTCCCCGCAAGCCGATTGCATGAATGCTGCCCGAGCCGGTGTTCAATTTGGCATTCACTCCCACTCCATCATCGTTGACGCCGCCCGATCCGGTGGAAGCGTGCAGAAAAGTGTCGGCTGGCGCCTCGATTTCGTAGTCAATGCTGATGTTGTGGAAGTTTTCGTGGTGCAGCCCGATGCGAACGATATTGCCTGTCTGTTCGATGGGCGGATGCGAAGCGATTTCCTGTACCTTGCTGTCTTCGCCGCCCCAGTTTGACTTGACGCGCGCAAAGACATGAACGTGTCCAGCCGGACTGGTTGTAAGGTGAACCGTACCGGAACCGTTCTCAATGGTGAGATCGATTCGACCGTTCAGGTTCAGATCCCGCGTGAATGTGGCTTCAGCAGCCCGTGCCGAAATGGATGCGACCGCGAAGCCCATCGCCAATACGATTGAATACGCAAAAAGCCGTCTCATAGGAATCATCATGATGCCTCACCTTGCTTGTACGCGAGCGGAACCGGCCCAGTTCCCTGAAAATGAGGCGCATTTACCCGGATTGATTCGAGTTGACCCATGCGGAACCTGGGCTGGAGACGTCGCGCCGGTTCCTCAACGCCGCTGAATGCTATCCTCTCACCCAGATGCACGGGTTGCTACTATTTAAACCGTTTGCCGTGGCCATGCTGATCTTGGCCAACGCTTATTTTGTGGCTGCCGAGTTCGCGCTGGTCTCCATCCGCGAAACGCGGGTGGAGCAATTGTTGGAAGCGCGGGTGCCTGGCGCGCGCGCTGTGCGGCGACTGCAGCGCAACCTCGACGATCTTTTGCCCGCCGTGCAACTGGGCGTGACGCTTTGCTCGCTGGCCCTGGGCTGGCTGGGTGAACCGCTGGCCGCGGCAGTTGCTCGGTGGATGGCTGAATTGGCTGCCCCACGCACAGATCTATGGCCACATTGTGGCCGTGGTGCTGGGCTTTGCTCTGATCACTTATTTTCACGTCGTGGCCGGCGAGCTGGTGCCCAAGTCGCTGGCCCTGCGCCGCGCCGAGGCGCTGGCGGTGGCCATTGCACCACCGATGCTGGTGTTTATGGCAGTGACGCGACCTGCGGTGCGACTGCTGAGCCGGTCGGCGGCGGTGATTCTGCGCGGATTCGATATTCCCAAGACGGAACGGGCCGCTTCAATCCATTCCGCCGAGGAGCTGAAGCTGATTGCCACGGCGGCCCGGCGGCTGGGCCTGCTGCCCGAGTTTCAGGAGACGCTGGTGCATCGCGCGCTTGAACTCGGCGACGTGCCGGTGCGCGAAATTATGACGCCGCGGCAGAAGATCTTTTCCCTGCCTTCGAACATGCTGCTTGAAGAAGCATGTTCGCGCAGGTTTTCGGCCGCTACCACTCGCGCATTCCCGTTTATGACGAGACGCGCGGGCCGGAACATATTGTGGGCGCCGTGTATGCGCGCGACCTGGCACGGCTGTTTTACTTCAGCACGTCAACGACTCTCGCCGGCCACGCCCGCAGGGTGAGTTGCGGCTGGCGCAGATCATGCACGAGGTGCTGGTGGTGCCGGAAAACAAATCGGCGCTGGATTTGCTGCGCGATTTCAAGCAGAACCGGCGGCATCTGGCAATCGCGGTGGACGAGTATGGCTCCACTGTGGGCCTGGTGACCGCGGAAGACGCGATCGAACAGCTCGCCGGCGAATTTGAAGACGAATTCGATGCGCCCTCGCATCCAGTGCTGAGCAGCGCCGGCGGAGCGGTGGTGATGGATGGCAGCGTGAACCTGCGCGACCTGGAAACGCAGATCGCACTGGAGCCTGCCGCGCGATGGCGGCGTGGAGACTCTGGCCGGATTCATGCTGGCGCAGCTGGGACACATTCCCGAACCTGGCGAATCGGTGGTGTATGAAGATCGGAAGACTGACAGTAGTCGAGATGGACGGGCGGCGCATCGCGAAGATCCGCGTGGAGACCGTGAATGAGCCGGCGCCGGCGGCGGATGAACGCGGGTAGTAAATTGCTTGCTGCATTCGGCTGACATGGTTGTTGAATTTCTCGTTCCAACCAGCGGAATTCTGGACAGCTGCGCATGCGAGCGGTAACGTTGAGAATGCACGGAAGGTTGGACCATGGCTTCCCCAATCAGCTCGCGGACATTCGGGAGTTCTTGCGGCCGGCCAGCACAGTGGAGGCGTGGACGCTCACCGGCCGCGGCGGACTTGTGCTCGAAGCCATCACGTATGGCGGCATCGTGACGCGGTCTGCTGGCGCCGGGAGCGAACGGAGACGCTGGACGACGTGGTGCTGGGATTCAACGATCTTGATTCGTATCTCGCCGGCCATCCATATTTTGGCGCGATCACCGGGCCGCGTCGCGGGCCGCATTGCCGGCGCCGCATTCACGCTCGATGGCAACACCTATCGGCTTGCGCGCTAACGATCCGCCGAATCATCTGCACGGCGGGGTTGGCGGGTTCGACAAGCGCCTTTGGAATGCGTCGCCGGTCAGATCGCGCGGACGGCGCGCCGTCGCTGCGGCTCAGTTATTCCAGTCCTGATGGCGAAGAAGGCTACCCCGGAAACGTGCATGTCGCGGTGACGTACACGGTGACGGATGACAATGTTTTTCTGATCGAGACCGAAGCGACAAGCGACCAGAACCACTCCGCTGAGCCTGACGCATCACTCTTATTTCAATCTGGCCGGCGAGGCCTCGGGATCGATCGCGGATCATCGGTTGGCAATTTTTGCCGAGCGAGTTCGTTCCTGTCGATGAATACCTATACTGCGACTGGGCGGCTGGAATCGACGCACGCGCATGGCAATCGACTTTCAGTCGAGCCGCGCAGGCTTGGCGACGTGATTCCCTCGCTGTTCCAGGAACATGGCGATCTGTATGCGCTGCCCGAGCACGAAGGCGCAGAAGCGGATGCGTGGCCGCGCGCCTGGAAGATCCTGCGAGCGGGCGCGTGATGACGGTGTCGAACGACGGAACGCTATCTGCAGCTTTATACCGGCAGCCATCTGAACGGCACTCGCGCGGGGAAATCGGGCAAGCTATATGCGCGCTTCGCAGGGCGTGTGCCTGGAGTGCCATGGTTACCCCGACGCTGCGAATGCCGCGCTTCGCAAGGAGACTCTTGCTTCATCCCGGGCAAACGCAACGCCACGCGACGGCCTACGCATTTTCAGTTCGCTAAGAAACGCCGGGACCGACGGACGCCGCGATAGCAGCGCGCATGAGTCAATTCTGAAGAGAGGAAGCAAGGCATCATGAGTCACAACGCAGCGCATTCTCGAACAACCCGTTCCCCACCCCGACTACAGTTTGACCGGCGTGAATGCCACGCTGGCGATTGAGAAGGGGCTGGCCGAGGCCGATTGGTACCAGTGCGCGGTGCCGCGCGAGAACCATGCGCGAACTGCTGGTGCGGCGCGATGGGCCGGCGATCCGCGACACGATCCTGTGGTTCGCGCTGCTCATCGGCTCGGGCATACGCGACGTGGAGGCTGTGGGGCACGTGGTGGGTCGATTCTTCCCTATGTCGATCTACGCCGTGCTTTACGGCACCAGTTCCGATTCGCGCTGGCATGAATGCGGCCACGGAACCGCGTTCCGGACGGACTGGATGAACATCGCGATTTACGAAATTGCCTCGTTCATGGTGATGCGCGAATCGGTGCTCTGGCGCTGGAGCCACAATCGCCACCACAGCGACACCATTATTGTGGGGCGCGACCCTGAGATCCAGATTCCCCGGCCGCCGGATATCTTGCGCACTGTTTCTGAGCCTTTTTGCTGTGGGCGTCTATCGCATCCATTTCACGAGCCTGTTCCGGCACGCGCTGGGGCGCATCCCCGACGGCGAGCGAAGTTTCATTCCCGAAACCGAATTCCACAAGGTCTATCGCAACGCGCGGATCTATCTGGCAATTTACGCAGTGGTCATCGCCGCGGCCATCTCTTGGCATAGCTGGATTCCGATCTTCCTGTTCGTGCTGCCGCAATTGTTTGGCACGTGGCTCATGATCATCCAGAACACCCCGCAGCACGCCGGGCTGGCGGAGAATGTGCTCGACCATCGGCTCAATTGCCGCACGGTCTACATGAATCCGATCAGCCGGTTCATCTACTGGAACATGAATTACCACGTGGAGCACCACATGTTCCCGCTGGTGCCGTATCACGCGCTGCCCAGGCTGCACGAGGTGTCAAGAACGACTGCCCGCCGCCGTATCCCTCCATCCTTTCTGCGTGGCGCGAGATTCTTCCAACCGTTCTGCGCCAGAGGAAGGATCCGGCGTACCACGTGAAGCGCAAGCTGCCCGAGCCCAAGCCGCGCGTGCGCGAAGCCTGCTTTGCATCGGAGGCGCAGCCCGATGCCGAGGGCTGGGTGCAGGTGTGCGCGGCCGCGCGATTTGCGGCGCGCCGATGTGGTTCGCTTCGATCACGCGCGAAAAACCTATGCCGCTCTACCGCGACGAAGAGGGCAAGCTCTATCGCGACCGACGGACTCTGCACGCACGGCAATACGCATCTTTCCGACGGCCTGGTGAAGGGCGGCATCATCGAGTGCCCGAAGCATAACGGCCGCTTCAATCTGATCGATGGCTCGCCGGCGCGGGCGCCGATTTGCCGCGGCCTGGCGACGTATCCGGTGGAAGAGCGCGACGGCCGCATCTTTGATCGACGTGGTGCATGCCGGCGGAGTGGGAGCGCGCGCGCAGACGACGTTCCAGTTCCGCGTGGTGAGCAACCGCAGCGTGGCCACGTTCATCAAGGAGCTGGTGCTGGAGCCGGAGAGATCCGGAGAATGGCGCCGTCGCGCTTTGCGCCGGGCGATTATCTGCAGCTCGATATTCCCGCCTACGATTCGATCCGCTTCAGCGATTTCGATATTCCCGAGCCGTACGCGGCGGTGTGGCAGCAACCAGCATGTCTTCGACCTGGTGGCGCGGAATCCGCAGCCGGGCAAGCGCAACAACTACTCGCTGGCCGGCAATCCGCGAACGGAGCGGCAGCTGCGCTTTAATGTGCGCATCGCCACGCCGCCGCCGGGGCAGGACTGCGCGCCCGGCGTGGGATCGAGCTACGTGTTCAGCCTGAAGCCCGGCGACTACGGTTATCGGCGATCGGCCCGTTCGGCGACTTTCACATCAAGCCGACGCAGCACGAGATGGTGTACATCGGCGGCGGCGCGGGCATGGCTCCGCTGCGCGCGCACCTCTCGCATCTGCTGGAAACGGAGAGCACGCGCGCGCAAGATCAGCTACTGGTACGGGGCGCGCTCGAGGCAGGAGATCTTCTACGAGGAGTATTTCCGCGAGCTGGAAGCGAGCGCATCCGAACTTCTCGTTTCCATCTCGCGCTCTCGTCGCCGCTCGACGAAGACAACTGGACCGGGCACGCGGGCTTCATTCACGAGGTGGTGCTGGAAAAGTATCTGCGCGAGCATCCGAATCCCGAGGCAGCCGAATATTACCTGTGCGGGCCGCCGATGATGATCAAGGCCTGCAACCGGATGCTTGAAGTCGATCGGCGTTCCAGAGCGGCAGATTGCGTACGACGAGTTCTATAGGACGATCGACTATGTCAAGCGCACTGCCGACCGAAGTCCGCGATCCGCGCCTGCGGTGTCTTCATGAATTTGCAGTGCTTTCGACGACATGCGCGCAAGCCGCCGTCAGGTCGCTTGAAGCGATTCGCGATGCCGGCTACGACGGCGTGCAATTCGACTGAGCCGCTCGATCGGGCGCGCAAGGACGAAGCGCTGCGACTTGGGGCTGGGCGTTTGCGGCAGCGGGCGCGTGAATACGCCGGAAGAAGCCGCGCCGCTGGCGAAAGAAGCGCGCGACGAGGGACTCGAGTGCCTGACGCTGCACGTGGGCTGGGGCACGGAGAGACGACGATGAAGCGGCCGCGCTGATCGAGCGCAGTTCTTGAAGCCTCGGCGAAATACTCCATTCCGCTGTATCCCGAGACGCACCGCGCGACGATTTTTCAGGATCCGTGGCGCACGGTGCAGTTTCTCGCGCGGTTTCCGGAGCTTGAATTCAATGGCGATTTTTCGCACTGGTATACGGGAACCGAGATGGTCTACGGCGGATTCGAGAACAAGATGGATTTCTTCCGCCCGGTGCTGGGCCGCATTGGATTTATGCACGGCCGCATTGGCAACCCCGGCTGCATGCAGGTGGACATTGGCGACGGGCAGTGCGGACGGGCGGCCATATGTCGCTCACTTCCGCGCGCTGTGGACCGAGTCGTTCCTGGGATTTCTGCGAAGGAGGCCGCTGTGCGACCGGTTCTGCTTTACGCCGGAACTGCTGGGGCCGGAGTATTACTACGCGCGCACTTTCGCGGGCGCGAGGAAGAATCGGATCGCTGGGAGCAGTCGCTGGTGCTGGTGCGCATTGCGCGCGGAGTGCTTTGCCGAGGCGCGGCAGGCGCTGGGAGTCAGTGACCAGGGATCAGCCCAAAGCCGGACATAGTTATCGCCTATGACCAATTCGCGTTTGGCTCCGGCCGCGATGTCGCTGATTCCATCGCGTCCTCTGGGTCGTTCATCGATCGCACGTGCAAATGCCGGCCGATTTCGACGAAAATAGAATTGGATGAATCTTTCAGGCAAGGACTGAAGGGACGATTGACGCCCGACACAGATTGAAATTCAGAAATGGACAGCCGAGGAGTTCGAGCGGCTGGTTTTGGAGTGCAAACCCAAGGTTGCTGTCTTCGATTGCGATGGAACGCTCTGGAGCGGCGACTCGGGCTACGGATTCATGGTGTGGTCGCTGGAGCAGGGGCTGGTTTCGCGCTCGACCAGCGACTGGATCGACACGCGCTACCGCGCCTACCTCGCAGGCAACGTGAGCGAACTGGAGATGTGCGGCGAGATGGTGCAGATGTATGCCGGCCTGCGCGAGCAGGAACTGCGCGCCGCCGCGGCACAGTATGTCGACGAATTTGTGCGCGGGCGCATTTTTGCTGAGATGGTCGCGCTGGTTGCCGCGCTGCGCACAGGCCGGCGTGGAACTCTGGGCCGTGAGCTCGACCAACCGCTGGGTGATCGCGAGGGCGTGCGCGATTTCGGCATTCCCGCAGGACGCATTCTGGCCGCCGAAGTGCGCGTCGATGACGGCATGATCACCAGCGAGATCGTCGACGTGCCGACGGACGAAGGCAAGGCGACAGCGCTGAAGCGCGTCGGGCTTGCCCACGCCCGATGCGGTCTTCGGCAACTCAATTCACGACCTCGCGATGCTCGAGATTGCGCGCTGCGCATTCCCGGTGAACCCCTCGCCGGCTCTGCTTGAAGCGGCGGCAAAGAACGGCTGGGGCTACTTTCGGCCACAGCGGCAGAGGGCGTCGGAGGCGGCGGTGGCGGGAGAATAGAATGGCTCCGGCGGAATGGCCGGCTCCTAGCGCGAACCGTCGATCGATGATCGCCGAAGTCGATCTCGATGCAACATCTCCGAACGCGGCAGTAACTCGAGTTCTATGCTGTTTACACTGAAGGTCGTGGAAGAGGCTGCAGCCAAAGACCAAGCCCCACGCTGCCGGCCCTGCGCTTCGCTTTGTGGCGGCCGCGCTGATCGTGCGCGACGGCGAAGTTCTGATCGGGCAACGACGCGCCGACCAGCCCATGGCCTCGCTGTGGGAGTTTCCCGGCGGCAAAATCGAGCCCGGCGAAAGCCCGCGAGCAGGCGCTGGCGCGCGAGCTGACTGAGGAACTTGGGCATTCAGGCCGAGGTTGGCGCCGCCGGTGACCCGCATCCGCCATCACTATCGCCATGGCGGCGCCGTGATCTGCAGTTTTTCGCGGTGCACGAATTCGCCGGCGAAATCGACAACCAGATCTATCAGCAGGTGCGCTGGGTGAAGCTCGAAGATCTGACCGGACTACGAATTTTGGCCGCGGACCGCGGACTGATCCAGGACCTGGCGGCGGGGAAGCTGCTGTAAAGGACTGCCAGCTGTTCAGCCTTCGCTGCCAAACTCCGGCCGCGTCAAGTGGGATCTAACCTGAGTTGCGATCAGACATCCAGGACGAGGCCTAAGAATACTGTCCGCGAGGCAACTAGCAGAGCGGGCCAACGATACTCAGTGCCCCGGCATCAATGCCCCACAGCATCACCACCGTCATGCCGATGACGATGATGCTGGTGCCCCAGGCGATCACGTTCCATAGACGCGAGTTCTTGTGCTCGCCCATCAGGTCGCTGCGGTTGATGAGCAGCAGCATGAGGATGATGACCACCGGCAGCAGAACGCCGTTGAGCACCTGGGAGAGAATGGCGACGTTGATCAGCTGCGCATCGGGCAGCACGAGCACGGTGACGGCGCCGCCGGCGATGAGCAGCGTGTAGAGCCAGTAGAAGAACGGCGCTTCCTTGAAGTTCTTGTCGACGCCCGATTCGAGGCCCAGGCCCTCGCAGACGGTGTAGGCCGTGGAGAGCGGCAGAATGGAGGCCGCAAAGAGCGAAGCGTTGAAGAGGCCGAAGGCGAAGAGGATGAAGGCGTAGTCGCCGGCCAGCGGGCGCATGGCTTCGGCCGCGTCGGCAGGCGACCTGGATGGCGCCCATGCCGTGCACGTAGAGCGTGGCCGCGCAGGCCACGATGATGAACCAGGCGACGATGTCGGTGAAGAAGCTGCCGACGATCACGTCGAGGCGCGAGGCCGCATAGTCCTTTACGCGAATTCCCTTCTCCACGATCGACGATTGCAGATAGAACTGCATCCACGGCGCAATGGTGGTGCCGACCACGCCGATGGCCATGTACATGTAGGCCTTGTCGCGCCAGACCGATTTCGGCCGGCAGCTTGACCGTGGCCCAAAGCGCATCGTGCCAGCTCGGCTGCGAGAGCACGCCGGCAAAGATGTAGGCGATGTAGACGCAGCGACGCGACGAGGAAGATCTTTTCCGTGCTTTTGTAGTTGCCGCGCACCACCAGTATCCAGACCAGCACCGCGCAAAGGGGCACGGAGATGAACTTGGTAACGTGGAACAGGTGCAGCGAGCCGGCGATGCCGATGAACTCGGTGACCACGTTGGTGTAGTTGACCACCACCAGCAGCAACCATGAGGAGAAATGTGAGGCGCAGGCCGAATTCTTCGCGGATGAGATCGCTGAGGCCCTTGCCGGTGACCACGCCCATGCGGGCGCACATCTCCTGCACCACGATGAGCGCGATGGTGATGGGAATCATGGTCCACAGGAGGGTGTAGCCGTACTGCGCGCCGGCCTGAGAGTAGGTGAGGATGCCGCCGGAGTCGTTGTCGACATTGGCGGTAATGAATCCGGGACCGAGGACGGCCAGAAAGAGCAAGATCCGGATTCGCCAGCGCTTCCACATGCGCTGCGAGTTCCTAAGGTGGGTTCATTGCGATCTTGGATTTAGTCACGGAAAAACTTTTCCTCACTGACCATAACAGGCGAGGCCCGTAGGGCGAACTCTGGCAGGCGAAATCGATGCGCAGGAGCGATTCCTGGAATCGAACTGCGGCGCTTTCAGCGACCGGTAGCAACAGCGCGATTACAATTAACGCCTTTCACGGCGAATACGGACACTGAGGAGAAGCCGCATATGCAAGCGATTCGATGCACAAGGAAACATTTCGTGCGCGACGCAGAAGTTGCTGGGCGCGCTTGCACGGCGCTGGTGTTTCTGCCGGCCGCGCTGCTGGGCATGAATGCGACAGCGGCTGCAGCCGCCGCCCGCAGCGCAGGAGGCGCAGGTGCCGGAAGAACTGTTCGCGCCGGCCCGGCTGCGGAACTACAAGAACCGTCGCTCTTCGAGCTGGGACCGCACGGGCGGCAATCGATGACTCGGTTGGTGTGGATCCGGGCCAGGCGGCGACGCTGCTCGACGTGCAGGGCGCCGGTGTGGTGACGCACATCTGGTTCACCATCAATTCGCCCGATCCGATGCACCTGAAGAATCTGGTGCTGCGCGCTTGGTGGGATGGCGAGGCATCGCCCTCGATCGAAGTGCCCATCGGCGACTTCTTCGGCCTGGGACTGGGCGAGTATTTCATTTATCAGTCGGCGTTGCTGGCTGTGGCGCCGATGAAAGCATTGAACGCTTATTTCCAGATGCCGTTTCGCGACGGCGGCGCGCATCACGGTGACGAACGAAGGCACGGCGCGCGACGCGGAGCCTCTATTTCGCGGTTGACTATGTGACGCTGCCAACTCTTGCCCGACGGTCTGGGCCGCTTCCACGCGCAATATCGGCAGGCTGCGCCGTGCAAGGGCGTGGTGAGCGATGGCAAAAATCTGAGCGGCAGGACAACTATGTGTTTATGGAGGCGACGGGCAAGGGACACTTTGTGGGCGTGACGCAGGCCGTGGTGCAGAACGAAATCGGCTGGTTCGGCGAAGGCGACGACATGATTTTTATCGATGGCGACGCGATGCCCACCATCAACGGCACAGGCACGGAGGATTATTACAACGGCGCGTGGGATTTTGGCGGACAGCCTTTCGCCAACATGCACCAGGGCGCGCCGTACATCGTCGATCCGGAGCGCATCGGCGGGCGCTATTGCCTGTATCGCTGGCACACCGAGAGCCCGATCGCGTTTGAGAAATCGATCAAGGTGACGATCGAGCACGGGACGGCGAATGACCGCTCCGACAATTTCTATTCGACTGCGTACTGGTACCAGACGGAGCCGCATGCGGCGTTTCCGGCGCTGCCAGCGGCGCGGAGCGCGTACCGAAGGTGTTTGCGGTGGGCGGAGCGAAGGGGGCGGCAAGCAACATGGCGCGCTAGGCTTCAGGCTGTGCTTTACGCCGTCGCACCAGCTTTTCAGTTTGTAGGTTGTGCGAGGTCGTGGTCAGACTGAGCAGGCGCTCGACCACTTCCGCGGCGCTGTAGCTGTTCGCGGCCCGGCGCCAGGAACTGCGCAACCGTATTCAGGTCGTCGCCGACCGTAACCAGCGCCGGCTCAACGGTAGCCGTCATTGCGCATTTGCGCGTGCCCGACATTGGCCAGCAGCGCATTGCACAGGCATTTGCGGCCGACGGTTTCTTCGACCTTGCCGCCCTTGGCGACGTAATTCGCGACCGGCTCGGCGGAGCAACGGTAGCCGATCTCGCCATCGGGCGCAGCGTACGGCTCGCGCAGATAGCCCAGATCGCAGACGCGCGTGCGCTCCTGATAGACGTTGAGGTCCGAAGAAGTGCCCTCAAGCTGCGCCACTTTGAAAGGAAAACCGGTGGGCGACGCCAGCGGATCGGTAAACACCTCGTCCGGCGCCTGCGGCCGCGCGCTCAAGCAGCCGCCTCTTCAGATCGGCGCGCATGCCGGATTCCCGGCTGAAGGCAAATGGCGGTGCCGACCTGGACTCCCGGTCGCGCCCTGTTCCAGCGCTTCGCGCAGCTTGGCCGCGTTTCCGTAGCCGCCGGCCAGCCAGAAGGGAACGCCCAGCGCGCGCAATTCCGGCAATATTGACCCGATCGCGCTCGCCGTAGACCGGCTCGCCGGCGGCATTCAGTTGCAGCTTGCCGCGCGGAGGCGCATTGTGGCCGCCGGCCGTAGGGCTCTCGATCACCAACCCATTGACGCGTGCCGCTTGCACGCCGCAGCATCGTGGTCGCAAGAGTGTTGGAGGAGACGATTGCCAGAAAGCTGGGACGGCTCAGCACGGGCAGCGGTCCCTCGGCATATTCAGCGGGATCGAGCCGCATCGGCGTGTCGATATCGGCGAGCCGACCTTGCGCAGTGCCGGAGATCATCAATTTGTACTCGGCCGCATGCTGCGCCGCGAATGCATCGAGCACGCCGGGAATGTGCAGCGGAATGCCCGCGCCCATCAGAACGTAGCCCACGCCCGGCCAGCATGGCGCCATAGATTGAAGGCAAGTGGGGAATCTGCACCTTCTCAAGATAATTGATGCCAACTGGATTGTCGTGGCCTTCCCTCGCCAGAAAAACCTCAACGAAGTTGCTGACCATGCACAGCTCGATGAGCTTGCGCGGATCGCGCTTCTGGTGCATGGGCAGGTTGGGATAGGGCGTTTCGGCAGGCTTGCCGCCGGGAACAAAGTACTCGTGCCAGATGCGCCTGGCCATCTCGGGAAAAGGAAAAGCGTCCAAGCCCCTGCGCATGTGGCCGCCTTGGTCACCATCGGCAAGGCGGCGCACAAAGACCGCATCGAGTGCCGTGCCCGACACAACACCCAACTGGCCAAGCTTGGAGACGGCCTGGGCAAGGCGCCAATTAGACACACCAACGCCCATTCCGCCCTGAATAATTCTTGGGAACTGGAACATTTTTGCATTGTTTCACAAAAATTGTGGCATTTGCGGTGATGGGCGACAGTCAGGTGAAAGAAGTGCCATGTCAAGAGGCGGCGTGGGCGGGGCAAGGAACCGAAAGAGTGAGCCCGCTGCCGATAGATAGCCAAGAAACGGCCGGGAAATCCCGCTCCAGAAAGAATTTACAAATACTGAAGTTTCTACTTGACTATTTTCAAGTTCCGATTGATACTGAAGTTGTTGCTTCACTAATTTCCTCATGGAGGGACGATCATGACCACAATCGAACCAAGCACCATTCACAACACGTTCGTCATTGAGCGCAATTTTCCGTGGCGTCCGGCGCGCGTTTTCTCAGCCTTTGCCCAGCCTGCTCTGAAGCGCCGCTGGTATGTAGAGGGCGATCACGAAATCAATGAGTTCCATATGGATTTTCGTGTCGGCGGAATCGAGCGGTTCCGGTATCACTTCAAAGAAGGGCACCCAATTGCAGGATCGGAGATCGCAAACGAGAGCACTTATCAGGACATCGAAGATGGAAAACGGATCGTAATGACCACGAGAATGTCGCTGAACGGGAAGCCCATCGTGGTGATGCTGGCGACATTTGAATTTGTGCCCACGGAAAATGTGACGGACGTGATTCTCACGCATCAAGGCGCCTACATCGATTGGCCAGAAGGAGCGAAGATGATCGAAATTGGCTGGGGTCATCTGATCGACCGGCTGCGTAAGGAGCTGGAGGAGTAGGCGACGTATGCGCGACCATCCTATCGACACCGATCGCTTGTTTCACGCGCTGGGAGACGCTACGCGGCGCGCGATTCTCGACGCACTCACCGAGAGGCCCATGTCCGTCTCGAAGCTGGCCGAGCCCCTCGGGATCACGCTGACCGCGGTTGCGCAGCATTTGCAGATCATGGAGGAGGCTGGGCTTGTGCAAACGGAGAAGCTTGGACGCGTCAGGACTTGCCGTATCGAGGGTGCAGGATTTCGCGTGCTTGAACAATGGATCCGCGATCATCGCACGACTTGGGAAAAGAAGCTCGATCGCCTGGGCGAATTGCTTGCTGAAGAAGGCGAGAACCAATAGTGCGCATTAAGTATGATGGCTTAATGCTTTTCGCGCGAGAAGCTGATAACGTTTTTTGCCTGGGCAATGTTCACTGTGCGCGCGTTATCAGCTCTGGGGTTCAAACCACTGCTTCACTCCGATCCCGAAGGCGAGATACAGGAAGATAAGCCCATTAAGCGCGAGGGCTGCCAGCAAAAGAGGCGCCTGGCGTGGATCAACTTGGGAGCCTACGCCGGATGCCAGTCCGGCAATGTAGTTGATTGCGGCTTTGGCAACGAGCGCTCCTGTATAAAACATTGTGATCCAGCGGACCTTCCATGAGCGGTTCCACCACATAAATGCGACTACGCCCGACACAACAGTATTGAACAGCAGGTAAACCATCACGATGTTGCGGATCGTTTCGGGAGAGATGAGACTCGGATCGTCCTCGGCGGGAACAGCGCCCGATGGTTGATATCCGTTGGCCTGGGCCTCTCTCTCGAATTCCCGCTGCCTCTCCTCGAGGCGATTCTGAGTTCCCGCCCGGGAATGAACAAAGTTTCCAATGTTGCCAAACAACCAGCTCGAAGGTCCGGCCGTCGGGAAAGTGGCAAGAACCAAAAGCAAGAGGAAACAAAAGCCGCCTCGGACGATGTAATACCAGATGAGGATACTGATCCCGAGGGGAGCTTTACCCTGGGTCCACGGCTTGCGCAAATTCGATTCATGAAGTTCGCGCAGCTTTTGCTGGTTTTCAGCCTCGGCACCTGCCGATTTCGACGCCTCTTCCTTGTAGGTATCGGTAATTGGTTGCCAGCGATAAACCGGCTCGGTCATAGACCCTCACATTCAGCACGCAAACATAGTTCACGAGGTGCGCCCGATCTCGAGTTCATCGGAAGCGATGCCCCCGCAGCGGCCAAGGAACGAGAGCAGGAAAATGGCAACACAACACGCGGCAAGTGCGAGAGGCCTCAGGCTTCTGATGGCTTCGGGGGAGATGAGGGCAAGTGTAACAGATTGCTTTCTGCTGGCCCCGAGAGTTTGACTCGGGCGTTCGACTAGAGTTTTTCGCGCAGAAAGCTGATGACGTGGTCGGCCTGAACGACGCCGACCATGCGGCTTTGGGAATCGACGACCGGCAGCGCGTGCAAGTTGTATTTGTCGAAGATCTCGGCGAGTTCGTTCTGGCGCATTTCGGCCGGGCAGGACGAGACGCGTGGTTCGGCAAGCACAGAGAGGCGCGTGTCCGGTTGCGCCATCACCAGGCGGGCGAGCGGAACGGCTCCGCGGAGAACGCGCTTCTCATCGAGGAGATAGATTTCCGTGACGCTTTCGGGGTCGCCGTCGAAGCTGCGCAGAGCCTGCACGGCCTGGGCGACCGTCGCGTCCACACCAAGGCAGACGAATTCGGTCGTCATGCAGCCGGCAGCGGATCCTCGTCGAACTCGAGTAGCTCGGCAACTTCCTGCCGCTCTTCCGGCTCCATCTCTTCGAGAATGGCGTCGGACTGCTCCTCGGGCAGTTCGGCGAGCAGGTCGGCCGCAGCGCCGGGATCCATTTCCTCGACGATGTCGGCAATGCGTTCTTCGTCGAGCTTTTCGAGCAGGGATTTCTGCAGCTTCGGGTCGACTTCTTCGAGAGTCTCTGCAGCAACTTCCTCATCGAGCGAGGTGAAGACGGCATCGCGCTCGGCCGGAGCCAGGTCTTCAAGAATCTCGGCGAGGTCGGAGGGGTGCATGTCTGCCAAGCGCTCGTGCTCGATGCGCAACTTGACGCGCCGCGCGGGATCGACCTCGATGACGTCGACAAATTGCCAGGGAATGCCGCGGGGACTGAATTTGCGCGAGAGCGATTCGAGCCTGGCGCGCGGCAACAAGCCCTTAAAGACGCGGCGAAAGGCTCCGCGCAACCCGACTTCCACTTCGGCAACGCGCAGCAGGTGGGCCGCGCCCTGGCCCATCCATTCCAGATCAACGTCGTTGACGCGGACCACCTTGCGGCCATGGATGTCGATGATCTGGCGGTCGACCAGGTCCCGCTGCAGGAAGAGAAAATTGCCTTCATCTTTGAGCGGAACCAGCGCGTGGCAGAGCGCAGCTCCAATGTGCCGGCGGGGGTTTCCATCACTTCCTGCGCAGGCACAATGAGCGAGGCCTGTCGCGGGTTTTGAGCACCAGGCCCGCCACTTTGCCTGCATCGGCGCCGGTTGCGACCGCAATATCCTTGAGCCGGCCGCGCAGCTGCCCTCTGCGCATCGGTCACCGGCGTGCCGAGCAGCGCGGTCAGGCTGACGCGTGCTGTGTGCGCGTACTTGCATGAGGTGAGTTTAGACCGGTTGCAGACGTTTTCGCATCTGCGCATCGGATGGATAACTTGAACGGCAGCGCCTTAAGTGTCCGCGGTCTCGCGCTTGACACAAAGGCTTCCAGCCATTGAAACTTCCAGCAGGTTCCTCGGACGGTGGCGGCACTGCCTTCCCTGCTCCGGCAGAGGTGGAGAGACAGCCCTTTGACAGACCACGAGTCAGGACGGCTGAGTTTTCCACTGAGCTCAACCATGGAGAGCGTGAGCGAGGTGGAAGCCGCCGCGGAGAAGTTCGCCGCCGAGGCCGGCCTCGATGAGGACGAGACGTTTCCACATGACGATGGCCGTGCGCGAAGCCGCCGTCAATGCTGTGCTGCACGGGAACGACTACGATCCCGGCAAACAGATCGACGTGCCAGCTTTGAAAACACGGGCAAGCGACTCGTGATCTTGATCATTGCCGACCAGGGCAAGGGATTGGATCCCGACATCTTCCCGACCCCTGGCGCCCGAAAACCTTTTGCGCGGCACCGGCCGCGGCATCTTCCTGATCCGGTCTCTCATGGATGAGGTACACTTTCGACAACTGCATCCTGGGACCGAGTTGACGCTGGTAAAGCATCTGGCGCCGGCGGCGAAAAGAACTGACCTAAGCGACAGCGCGGGTGCAGCTAGTCGCATTCGCGAGAGATGAGTTCCAAGCAGTTCGATCCGATTGTCGCATTCCGTAAATTGGCCGATCCGAGTTTCCGCATGCCGGCGCAAAGGTGCTATAACCGAATTACCGAAAAAGGAGGAATTTCCGTGGCACTAACAATTGCTTCCCGTGAAGTGGACGGCGTGACCGTTCTGGATCTGAGCGGGCGGATCACTCTCGGCGAAGGCAGTGTGCAGTTGCGCGAGGCCATTCGCGACCTGATCAGCAAAGGACAGAAAAACATCCTGCTCAACCTGGGCGATGTGAATTACATCGATAGCTCGGGACTTGGCGAGCTGGTGAGCGCCTTCACCACGCCGAAGAATCAGGGCGCAGCGTTGAAGCTGCTGAGGCTGACCAAGAAGGTTAAGGACGTGCTGCAGCTGACCAAGCTTTATACGGTCTTCGACATCTACGACGACGAAGCAAGCGCGATCGCATCGTTCAAATAAAACCGGGACATCCTTAAGCTTGACGGCGAAAGGCCACTCTGCGAGTGCGATGGCCTTTTTTGCATTGGTTGCACGACAGGCACATCATTGAGGAGCTCAATTGCGATAAACGCTGTGAGGGCGTGCCCGCCCTTCACTACAGCCGGGAACTGGAGCCCGGCGTCACGCGTTAGAACTTCACGCTCGGCACCTGCTGCGCCGCCGGGCTGGCCGTGAAGTAGGCGTTGTTCTGCTTGAATCCGGCAATGCCCGCCCAGATGCTGTTGGGGAACTGCAGCACGAAGGTGTTGTAGTCCTGAATGGCATCGTTGTAGCGTTTGCGGGCGACACGCGATGCGGTTTTCAGTTCCGGCGAGTTCGTCCTGCAGGCGCATGAACTGCTCGCTCGATCGCAGCTGCGGATAGTTCTCAGTGAGCGCGAGCAGCCGGCCGAAAGCTGAATCGAGCTGGCCGTTGGCGGCGATCTTGGCCTGCGGGCCCCTGCGCGTTCAGCAGGCCGGCACGAGCATTGGCGATGTCACCAAAAACCGTGCTCTCTTCCTTGGTGAATCCCTTCACGGTCTCCACCAGGTTGGGAATCAGATCGGCGCGCCGCTCCATTTGCACGTCCACCTCGGACCAGGCGGCCTTTACGGCCTGGTCTTTGCCCACCATCTGGTTTTTGGCGCTCACATAGCTGCCAAACACCATGAGCGACCACCAACAAGAGAACGACCAACAACTGCAACGGCAATTCCAAGTCCCTTGCTCATTCTTTCTCCTCCGTAAAAACAGCTCTCAGCTTTGAGCTACAGCTTCAGTTCGTACGCCAAATCTGAGCTCGATTTCCAAAACTTGAGAGGCACGCCGAAAGCTGAGGGCTTACAGCCGTGCTTTACCAGCTTCCCCCAGCGCCGCCGCCGCCGAAGCCACCGCCGCCACCACCAAAGCCACCGAATCCGCCACCACCGCCGCCACCGAAACCACCGCCGCCAAAGCCGCCGCCGCCGATCCATGGGTCCTCCACGCCAGCCGCCGCGTCCCCATCCGCCAAAGAAGAGGCTCAGCGCCAAAGAGGACTCGCAACAGAGATAAATCCGCCGAAAAAGAACAAAATGATCATGAAGAGAATAAAGCCGCCAATTGGCGAGCCCTGGTGAGCGGGTTGCGGTGCCGGAGTTGGCAGATCGTCATTCAGCGTCACCTTGGCGTCGGCGGCGATGACCCTGGCGATCTCGCCTACGGCGAGCGTCATAGCGCCGTCGTAGTCGCCCGCCTTGAGATCGGGAACCATTGCGCGGCCAATGTCGCCGGTCTTGCCGTCAGGCAAAATGCCTTCGAGCCCGTAGCCGACCTCGATACGGTATTTGTGGTCGGCAACCGCAATCAGGACCATGGCGTACGGTTGAGGCCCTTTACCTTGTCCTTGTCGCCTATCTTCCAGTGGTCTTCAAGCTGGTTGGCCTAGTCTGCGGCATCGTCGCCTTCGAGGTCGTGCACCGTGACCATGGCTACCTGCGCATTGGCCGCTGAGTGGTCAAGCTGCGCGCAGACTGGTCAAGCCGCGCAACAGCCTGGGGCGAAAGCACATGGGCAAAATCGCTGACGTAATCGGTGGGCTGAGGAAGATCCTGGCGATGCTCTCGGCGCGTGCCGCTGCAGGAGCAAATAAAAAAGGCGGCCCCAGCAAAGGCAGAAGCGCAACCGCATGGACGTGCCGAAGGCCTTTCATCCTTAACCATTGTACGCGGACAGGGGGTGTGAAGTTCCCTTCCTGGGAGGCTCTACACTGGGAAGGCAATGAGTCAAAATCAGCTTCCCTCTCCCCGATTGCCCCGAAAGTTCACACCGAAACCAGGTTGCACGGCATCACGCTGGTCGACGACTACGCCTGGTTGCGCAACAAGGAGAATCCCGACGTTACTGCCATTCTCGAAGCTGAGAATGCCTATGCCGAGGCGGTGATGGCGCCACAGGCCGCTCTGCGTGACGAACTCTACAAAGAGATGCTGAGCCACATCAAGCAGACGGACATCTCGGTTCCCTACCGTGACGGCGACTTTTGGTACTACTCGCGGACCGAGGAAGGCCTGCAGTACGGCATCTACTGCCGCAGGCACGGCGGCGTGGCAGCGTCGGACGAAAGCGCGGCAGAAGAAGTGCTGCTGGACGGCAATGAGCTAGCGAAGGGATACACCTTTTTTGCAATCGGCGACACGGACATCACTGACGATGGACGGTGGCTCGCCTACACGACCGACACGAAAGGCTTCAGGCAATACACGCTTCGCATCAAGGACCTTGCGACCGGCGAAACGCTGCCGGGCGAAGTGGAGCGCGTGGGCTCTGTTGTGTGGGCGGCGGACAACCGGACGTTGTTTTATACGGTCGAAGATGAACAGCAGAAGCGGCAGTTTCAAGTGTGGAAACACGAGCTTGGCGCGGAGTTTTCGGCCGATGTTTTGGTCCTTCAGGAGAATGACGAGCGGTTCAATCTCGGCGTGGGACGTACGCGTGACGGCAAGTTCCTCGTACTGGAATCTGCAAGCCACATCACGAGCGAGGCGCGGGTGCTGGCGGCTGACGATCCGGGCAGCAAATTTGCGCTAATTGCGCCGCGCATCGACGACCAGGAGTATTCAGTCGATCATCGGAATGGACTATGGTTTATTCGCACCAACGATCGTGGACGGAATTTCAGGCTGGTGACTGCGCCTGTGGCGACTCCGGGACGCGAGCACTGGACTGAGCGGATCGCGCATCGCGACGACGTGACGCTCGAAGACGTCGATCTTTTCGCGGATTTCTTAATCGCTTGCGAGCGCGAGGACGGATTGCCGCGCTTGCGATTGTGGAAGTTTGCAGGAGAAGGGCCAGAAGCTGCGCGTGCGGGCGAGATTGCATTCCCTGAGCCGGCCTACAGCGCGCATCCGCATGTCAACCGCATCTTCGAGACGACAACTTTTCGCTACGGCTACCAGTCACTGGTGACGCCAAGCTCGGTGTACGAGTACGACATGGCCACGGGCGCGTCGACGTTGCTGAAGCAGGTGGAGATTCCTGGTGGATTCGATCGCACACTCTACGCGAGCGAGCGGATCCATGCCAAAGCGGGTGACGGTGTCGAAGTGCCGGTTTCGATCGTGTATCGCAAAGATAAATTTGTGGGGCAAAGTGCGAGTGCAGCGCGATCTATGAGTTCCCCGGTCCCCGAACGCGAGGGACCGGGGCACCCAGGAATCCGCTTTACGTGTATGGCTATGGGTCGTACGGCTACTCATTGCCATTGGGCTTCAGCTCAAACCGGCTGAGCCTGCTCGATCGCGGCGTGGTGATGGCGTACGCGCACATCCGCGGCGGAGGCGAACTGGGCGAGCCGTGGCACGATGCCGGCAAAATGCTGGTGAAGCGCAATACGTTTACCGATTTCATCGCATGCGTAGAGCAGCTGACTGCGCGAGGCTTTGGTGATCCTGCGCGGGTGGCGATTGAAGGCGGATCGGCTGGCGGGCTGCTGATGGGCGCTATCGCAAACCTGCGGCCGGAACTATTTCGCGTAGTGCTTTCGCACGTGCCGTTCGTCGACGTGATGAATACGATGCTCGATGCATCGTTGCCGCTGACGGTTCCGGAGTACGAGGAGTGGGGCGATCCGAACCAGCAGGAATATTTCAAATACATGCTGAGCTATTCACCGTACGACAATCTTCATGCGGCGGAGTATCCGGCGATGTTGGTGAAGACCAGCCTGCACGACAGCCAGGTGATGTACTGGGAGCCGGCCAAGTATGTGGCGAAGCTGCGGACGCTGAAAACGGATGCGAATCCGCTGCTGCTGGTGACGAATATGCAGGCCGGACATGGCGGCGCGAGCGGCAGGTACGACTACCTGAAGGAGATCGCGCTGGATTATGCTTTTGTGCTGAGGGAACTCGGGGTTGTGAAGTAGTGCATCGCAGCTACGCAGTGCCGTGTAATTCCGCCAGCGTCTTTTCCAGGCTCGCCGCGTCTTCAACATTCAGCGACTTTAACTCCGGATCGATTTGCTTGAGCAGGCCGCAAAGCACCTTGCCGGGACCAGCTTCGATGAACAGATCCGCACCGGAGGCTTTCAAGGCGTTCATGCAATCAACCCAACGCACCGCTCCGGTGACTTGCTGGACGAGCGCATCGCGTGCGCCATTGGCTGTGTTAACAAGCGTGCCAGTGACATTGGAGGCCACAGGAAATTGCGGATCGTGCATGGTGAGCCCTCCGAGCACACGCGCGACTTCTTCCTGCGCGGGCTGCATAAGCGCGCAATGAAAGGGTGCGCTGACAGGGAGCATCACGGCACGGCGCGCGCCTTTGGCCTTGCAAAGCTCGGCGGCTTTTGCAACTGCAGCGGCAGCGCCGGAGATAACGGTCTGCGTGGGCGAGTTGAGATTCGCTGCCTGTACGACAAGCCCGGTCTCGTGCGCTGCCTCAGTGCAGGCTTCGGCAACCTGGGCAGCATCGAGCGCGAGGACTGCAGCCATGGCTCCCTGCCCAGCCGGAACGGCCTGCTGCATGGCGTGCCCGCGCGCCTTCACTGCACGCACCGCATCGGCAAAGCTGAGCGTCCCGGCGATGACGTGCGCCGACCACTCTCCGAGCGAGTGACCCGCCGCGAGCGCGGGAGTGATGCCATGCTCTGCCAGAACACGCGCAGCAGCCACGCTCACGGTCATGATGGCGGGCTGCGTGTTCTCGGTCAATCGCAGATCCGCATCGGGGCCTTCGAGACAGAGCTTCGAGATGGCAAAACCGAGGGCCGCATCGGCCTCGGCAAAAGTTTGCGCGGCTACCGGAAAGCGCTCGGCAAGCGCGCGGCCCATACCAACAGCTTGCGAACCCTGCCCCGGAAAGAGGAATGCAATTTTTCTGGACATTTGTACTCGATTTTAGCGCGTGCGCGCATGTGGAGGTGCGGGCGTTGACGCCCGCACGACAGCCGGACTGGAGTCCGGCGCTACAAGGCAATATCTGGATAAGGAAGATCAGTTCCAGCGCTTTTTGTCGTCGTTGTCTTCGTCGATCAACCTGCCCTGGCCGTCGAAGCGCACATTGCGGCCCTGGCGGCGCATGTAGACCTCAAATTTGCGCGCGGCGCGGCGGCGCTTCCAGCGATAGTAGCGATTGCGCAGGCCGTACAAGCTCTCGCTGAACATGAATGTCATGCCACGGCGGGGCGCCGTGCGTACGAAGAGCAGCCCCGCCAGTCCACCGCCGAGCATTGAAAAGGCGAGCATGCGCCCATCGCCAAACAGCGTGGCAAACGCAATGAGTGCATAGATGATGGCAAGATAGCGAGCCTTGATGCTCATGGGCAATGGAAACAGCATGAACTGCATGTCGCCGTATAGCACGCCGATGGCGACCAGCATGCCAAAGATTCCACCGAACGAACCCTCGAGCGGGATGGCTGGACCGATGAGTCCGGGAGCTACGGTTGCACTGACAGCGTAAAGCCCCAGCGCAGTCAGCGCGGTCCCCAGAACGGAAACCGCATAGAGGCTGGTGACCCAATTGGAATTGTGAAAGCCTTCAAGGAAGCCGGAGAGAAACCAGAGCGAAAGCAGCTCAAGCAGGGTGCGGAGTATTCCGAAGTGCACAAAGCTGTAGGTGAATGGCTGCCACAGCCAGCCGTGCAGAAATAGTTGGGGATCGAAAGAGAGTTTGATGCCGATCAGGGTCGCATTGGTGGGCGATGCGAAGCTCAGGAGGAGAAGCACGAAGTAGGCAGCAAGGTTAATGAGGATCAGACGGCGCGTGGCGCCGGTGAAATCGGGAAGAGCGAGCGGACTCGAGCCAAATCGGGCCATTCTTGAACAGGGTATACGTTCTGGCGGACAGGTGTCATGACTTCGGAATTTCCAAGTGCTCTGCACCTCTTGACCTGAGGCAGGGTTGTCACTAAAACTAGCGATGGTTGCCAAGAGCGTTCCGCTGTCTCGCAATGCGATTTGGTACGGAGGGTAAGGAGGCTGCCATGACCAGCTGCCCGGAATGTGAAAACGACATCGACATCGATCTCGATGAGGTGGAAGAAGGCGACGTGGTTGCCTGCGATGAGTGCGGTACCGAGTATGAGGTGGTCGGCGTCGACCCGCTGGAACTGGCACGCGTAGAAGAGGGCCTCGATGAAGAAGAGGATGAACCCCTGGAGCAGGAAGAGGAGGAATAAAGATGAGCCGAGCAAGTTGGCTCGCTACAGTGGTATTCGGTCTTATGGCAGCAGGAACGATTTCATCAGGGTCGCACTGCGGCCTGCTGGCACCGTCAGCGATGGGTCAAAATTTGGGCCAACGCACGGTCTCGGGAACGGTTCTGGATCTCGGTTCAGAACCGGTGGTGGGCGCCACCGTTTTTCTGAAGAATGAAAAAACCAAGGCGATCCGCAGTTACACTTCAACGGCTGATGGGCATTTTCATTTCGCGCAGATCGATATGGCGGATGACTACGATCTGTGGGCGGAAAAAGCGGGCAAAAAGAGCGCGACGAAGACCGTGAGCTCGTGGGACGCCCGCAAAGAGTTTATTTCGGATTTGAAGCTGAAGTAGACGAACGAGTGCGGGCTTGGACGCTCGTGCGACATTCGGGGCGGCAAACCCGCACAACAAATTATCCTTCCAGCTTTTTCGTCACAAGATCGTTGAGCAGTGCGGGGTTGGCCTGGCCCTTTGATGCCTTCATCACCTGGCCAACGAAAAATCCGGCGAGGGTCTTCTTGCCAGCGCGATACTGCTCCAACTGTTTGGGGTTTGCGGCGATCACTTCGTCAATCATCTTTTCAATCGCTGAGGCATCTGTTACCTGCTGCGGCTTTTCGCGCTCGTAGACGACGCCGAAGTCTTCGCCATTCTCAAAGGACAAATCGAACAATTGCTTCATCTGTTTGGAACTGATTTTGCCCTCGTCGAGCAGGTCGGCGGCGAGCACAATTCCCGTCATGGTAACTGGCGACTGCTGCAATTCGAGCCCCTGAGCCTTGAGGCGGCCGCCGATCTCGCTCAACAGCACGTTGGCCACACGGCGCGGATTGCGCGCGGTATTTGCTGCAGTCTCGAAACGATCGGCAAACTCGCGGGATGAGCTGAGCGTGTGCGCATCGCGTCCGACAGACTCGTACTCGGCAATCATTCGCTTGCGGCGCGCCTCCGGCAGTTCCGGAAGCTTCTTCCCGGTCTCGGCCAACAGCTGAGGGGAAACGATCACAGGCGGCAGATCCGGCTCGGGGAAATAGCGATAATCGTGCGCCTGCTCTTTTGAACGCATCGAGTACGTACGGCCCTCGTTCGCGTTCCATAGACGTGTCTCCTGCATCACGCGGCCGCCCGACTTAATGACTTCGACCTGGCGCTCGATTTCGTATTCCAGCGCTGCGCGGACGAACTTGAAGCTATTGACGTTTTTCACTTCGGCCTTAGTGCCAAATTTTTCCTGGCCGCGCGGGCGCACGCTCACGTTGGCGTCGCAACGGAGCGACCCCTCTTCCATGTTGCAGTCGGAGACCGCGGTATAAAGCAGGATCTCCTTGAGCCGCGTGAGGTACTCGAAAGCCTCGTCCGGCGTGCGGATGTCGGGCTCGCTGACGATCTCTACAAGCGGCGTGCCGCAGCGGTTCAGGTCAAGATAAGTGCGCGTATCAGAGTCGCTGAAGCCGTCGTGAAGGCTCTTGCCCGCGTCTTCTTCCATGTGCAGGCGGGTGATGCCAATTTTTTTCTTCCCGCCATTGGCAGTGGGCACCTCGATCCAGCCGTGCTCGGCCAGAGGTTTGTCGTACTGAGAAATCTGGTAGCCCTTCGGCAGGTCGGGGTAGAAATAGTTCTTGCGCGCGAAGATCGAGCGCTCGCGTACTTCGCAGTTGAGGGCAAGCGAAGCCAGTACGGCAAACTCAACCGCTTTCTCATTCAGCACCGGCAGCGCTCCGGGAAGCCCGAGGCAAACCGGGCAAACGTTCGTATTCGGGTCGGAGCCGAAGCGATTGGCGCACCCGCAGAACGCCTTGCTGGCGGTGAGCAACTGGACATGTACTTCAAGGCCGATAACTGGCTCGTATTTGGCGAGAAGTGCAGGATCGATGGCCGTTGCGGTCATAGATAAATTCTAGCTTGGTACGTCCGTGCGGAGCGGGCGAAGATTGGACTGGCCCGGGACTGCCGCGATTGCCTAGAATGGGTTCGCTGCGGGTCACCGATCGGCCTCAGTAATTCGTAATTTGTCCGGAGCGCAACGTTGAACAATCGACTGATGAGTTTCGAGACTGCCTTTCTTGCTTTGGCAGCGGCCGCGTTTCTGAATGCGCCGCTGATCGCGCAGAGCTCGACGGCAGCAACCGGGTCGCAGGCACCTGCGACAGGGACACTGCCCTCGGGACATCCGAACAATCCGTATTGGGTGGAACACGACCAGCAACTGCTAGGTGGACTTTGGCGGCCTCGACGCACTTTAAGCGAGGCGGATTTCCATACTGCCGCCTCCGGCAAACCGGGCGAAGACCGCGTGGTCTTCATGGGCGACTCGATCACCGAGGGCTGGAAGCTGAATGAATCCTTCCCCGGCAAGCCCTACATCAACCGCGGCATCGGCGGACAAACCACGCCGCAGATGCTGGTGCGCTTCCGTCAGGACGTGATCGATCTGAAGCCGAAGGTCGTGCGTGATCCTGGCCGGGACCAACGACATCGCGGGAAACACCGGGCCGATGACGCTCGAGCAGACCGAAGGATAACATCGCGTCGATGGCCGAGATTGGCGCGGCGAACGGGATTCAGCGTGGTTCTCTGCTCGGTGCTTCCGGCGTTCGATTTCTCATGGTCGCCGGGATTGCAGCCCGCGCCAAAGATCGTCGCACTGAATGCGTGGATGAAGGATTACGCGGCGCAAAAGGGCTATGTATATGTGGACTACTACTCGGCGATGAAGGACGAGCGCGGGGGCTTGCCCGGCGCGCTGAGCAAGGACGGCGTGCATCCCGCTGCCGGCCGGATACGCAATCATGGCGCCGCTGGCTGAAGCGGGAATTGAGAAGGCGCTGAAGGGCAAGCAGTAAGAACGAATTTCAGGGATCAAGGATCAGAATGCACTTTACGCGACCTGTTCGGAAACATAGCGCAAAGTGCGGGCGCAATCATTCGTCTCGGCAGTGCTAGACCGAGAACGACGTTCCGCACCCGCAGGAGCGCGCCGAGTTGGGATTGTGGAAGTTGAATCCCTGACGCATCAGTGTCTCTTCGTAGTCGAGGGTCATGCCCTTGCAGGTAAACAAAGACTCTTGGGATCGATGAACACGCGCACGTCTTCGAAGGTGAAGATGTTGTCGCGTTCACGGGGTCGCGGCATCGAATCCAATCGCGTACGACATGCCCGAGCAGCCGCCGCCCTTAACGCCCAGGCGCATGCCGCCCTCTTCCAGCAGAGATGCCTTCCTTGGCGAGAATGACGCGGATGCGCTTGACGGCGCTGGGAGTGACCTCGACGCCCTCTGCAGCCGGAGGCTGGAACCTGCGGTGCTGTTTGCGATGCCGCCTGATCCGAAGTCGATACCGATGGTAACGATTTATCCATTGCTCCCTTTAGATGACCGGGGCTACCGAACGATGCGGTCAGGTCCGGTCCAAAATCTAAAGCGTAAGTGAAACCAGCCCTTGCGATTCCCCGGGCCGGGCCGCGCTGGCTCCCGCTCGGCGAGATCCTGAATGCTGATGCTCTTCAAGACGCCTGTGATCGTTTCGTTCACGCGCGCCAGCGGTTCCTTGATGGTGCAGCTTGGCGTTAGGTCACAGGACTTGGCGCCTTTGAAACAGGAGGTGATGAAAAGCGGCCCGTCGATGGCGTGGATCACCTCAAAGGCCGAGATCTGGCGCGCGTCCCGGGCCAGGGCGTAGCCGCCGTTCATGCCGGCGTGTGACCGCAGCAGGCCCACCTTGGTAAGCCGCTGCAAGATCTTGGCCAGCAGCTGCGCGGGGATTCCATAGGCGTCAGCCACGTCCTTGGCGCTGAGCGCCGGGGTTTCAGGGTGCTCGGCGAGGTACTTGAGCGCCATGAGCCCGTAATCCGCTTTTTTGGTGAGCTTTAGCATGAAATATGCGACTGGAAGGTCCGTATTTAGTATACGTCCGGTTTGATTTCGGCGTTCAAGTCCGGGAATCGCCTGAGCGGTGAACGCGACAGTTGCGCTCCGCCCGGGCGTTAAGCATTCATCAAAAAATCGGTTTGCAATCGGCGAAAAGACAGCTACAATCTGGCGGAAAGAGCACCTTAGCCATCCCAAGACAACGATACCCGGCTCCCGCGCTCTCGAATGTCGATGCAACTGCAAGTGAGGGCGTAACGACAGCACGTATCGATGGGGACGGGAAATGCTCAATTCGGAATTGCTCGGAGTCCAACAGCTCGAAGAACGATGGCAACCGCCTGCAAACACCCTAAAGTCCGGATCGTTTCCCGGCACGAAGACACTGAGTTTGTCGAGTGCCTGGAGTGTGGCGAAGTCTTCGATTCAGAAGAGTTTCGCGATATGGAGATTGAAGAAACGGCTGGAACCGAAGATCTGCCAGGACGATTCTTAGATGAATTGGCGCTGCAGCCGGATCTTGCCCGTACTTTCGGCTGCGCCGTTGGCAGTCGAGCGCTCGCTGCGGCGCGAAACCAGCCATGCATAGTGCAGTCCTGACGCCATGGTCAGCGCGATGGTGGCGTCGAGCGCGACCTGGCGAAACGTCACAACCCAGTGCATGCTGGCTGAGCTGGTGCAGCAGCACTGCCGCCACCGCGCCAATCTGGGCCAGTGTGTTGGCCTTGCCGAAGATGCTGGGATGGAACTCGCGGCGCCCCACCGCCGCGTAGAGCAGCGCCGAAACCAGCAGAATGCCCACATCTCTGCCGAAGACCAGCACCGTGACGGTGACCGGCATCAATCCCTTGTAGAGCAGCACCAGGAAGAGGTGCTCAGCAGCAGCTTGTCGGCCACCGGATCAAGATAGTGGCCGAGCATGGAGCGCTGCTTGAGCAAGCGCGCCAGAAAGCCGTCCAGCGCGTCGGTAAGTCCGGCGGCGATGAAAGAGGATGAAGCTCAACTAGTAGTGCCCCTCGAGGATCGCAGCCACCAGGAACGGCGCCAGGCAGATGCGCATGAGCGTGAGCAGGTTGGGAGCGCTGCGGAAGGGGTTCAAGCGATGGCTCGAGCTTCGAGAGGCATGGCAAACAGTTTGCTCAACGATGGTAACAACATGGGACGCATGCCGCGCAGCCATTTTCGTACCGTCAACGATGGTAAAGCATTGCGACTCTCCAGACAGTCTGCAGCCGGCACGGACTTGGTGAACTGGGTGGCTGTCTAGACCTCGACCGGCAGCTCCGCCGAAAGAATGTTCATGGGCGTAAGGCCGCGCTGGCGCAGAGCGCGCAGGCTCAGCGCGTCGTGGCGCTTGGCCAGGCGCCGGCCGTTGTGGTCCACAACCAGGCGGCAGTGGTACCAGGCTGGATTTCTGAAGCCGAGTGCGCGATTGAGCAGAATTTGGCGCGCGGTGGACTTGAGCAGATCGGCGCCGCGCACCACTTCAGTGATGCCCATGGCCGCATCGTCGGCCACGCAGGCGAGCTGGTAGCTGGGCACGCCGTCGCGCCGCCAGACGACAAAGTCGCCAAAATCCTTGCCGGCAACAAAGCGCTGCGGATCCGAGATTCGGTCGACGAACTCAATCGACCTCTCCATCGGGAACGCGGAAGCGCCAGTTGATCGTCCGGGAGTCATCGAGACTCGCTGGCGGTGGGACCGGGTAAGCTGCGGCGTGCCGCCCATGAATATGCCGGCAGGTGCCGGGATAGAGAGGCTCATCGTCGAGCGCATTCGGCTTGTCGCCGCTTCGGAGTTGGCGTCGGGTCTGTACGCGCTCATGCGGCGCGCCCAAGCGCGGTCTCGAGGTCCTTGCGCGAGCAGCGGCAGGGGAAGAGGCGAGCCGCTGCGCAGCAGCTTGCGCCACGCGGCGAGGTAGATGGCGCGGCGCTTGCTCTGCACGTAGGGAGCGAACGGCCCGCCCTTGTCGGGGCCCTCCTGCCAGCGAATTCCCAGCCAGCGCAGATCTTCGAGCGCCGCTTCGGCGTAGATTGGCGCGGCTGCGGTCGGGGTCCAGATCCTCCATGCGCATCACCAGCGCGCCGCCGGCCTCGCGCGCGCGCTGAAATGCCGTCCAGAAAGTGCGCGCATGGCCCACGTGCAGATAGCCGGTAGGCGAAGGCGCGAGCCGTCCGCGATAGCCCGATGACGGCGATGCAGGAGAGCTGGCCATTCTGAAAACGAGTGTAGTCAGCGCGCTCGAAAGGGTAAATGGCACCTTTGGTATCGACACCGCGCGTTAAAATGTCGTATCGTTCAAGTGACTGGGCAATTGCAATGCACTTGAAACTCCAACTGGCCAGCGCAAACGATATCGCCGAACTCGTGGCGATGCGCACGCGTGTGAGCCAGGACCTGGCGAAGAAATTTGGCGAGGGGTTCTGGGCAGGAAGGCCGACGGAAAGCGGCGAACGGTTCCTGATGAGGATCGGGCAGGTGTACATTGCCCGGTATCGCGGCCGATTGATCGCAACTCTGACCCTTTCAACGAGGAAAGCCCTGGTCGATCGACGTGAAGCATTTTCGAGCGAACGCGAAGCCGCTGTACCTGAGAGCGATGGCAGTGGATCCGGCCCAGCAACGGAAAGGAGTGGGCAGGAGGTGCATCGCGGAGGCGTGGCGGATCGCGGCGGAGATGGGCCGGGAAGTCATCCGGCTGGATGCCTTCGATTGCCCGGCGGGCGCGGGAGAATTTTATCGCAAGTGCGGATTTACTGAGGTTGCGCACGTGGTGTACAAGGGCGTGCCGCACATTGATTTCGAGATGGCAGTCTGAAGTTGAATCGGCGCCTGATTTATTCTGCCTGCAGGTTTCCAGCGCAGGATCGGCTTCCGCGCGGCCTGCACTTCGTCCAGCCGCGAAACGCGCGTGGAGTGCGGCGCGGTCTTCACGAGCTCCGGATTCTCCTCGACTTCGCGCGCAATGGAGCGCATGGCGTCGATGAACAGATCCAGCTCTTCGCGCGACTCGCTCTCCGTGGGCTCGATCATCAGCGCGCCGTGCACGATGAGCGGGAAGCTGACCGTGTAGGGATGGAAGCCGTAGTCGATGAGCCGCTTGGCGATGTCGCCGGTCTTCACGCCGTGCGCCGCCTGCCGCTTGTCGCTGAAGACCACCTCGTGCATCGAGGCCGTTTTGTAGGGCAGCTCGTAGAGGTCTTCGAGCTTCTTGCGGATGTAGTTGGCGTTCAGCACCGCGTCTTCCGTGGTCTGGCGCAGGCCGTCAGGACCGTTGGCCAGAATGTAGGCCAGCGCGCGGATGAACATTCCGGTGTTGCCGTAGAACGCGCGCACGCGGCCGACGGATTGCGGGCGGTTGTACTCCCAGTGCAGCTGGCCGCTAAACTGCGGATGCAGCGGCAACGGCTCCGTATCGCCGACGCGCTCGCCAGTCGGGCTTGAGCAACGGAGCGCGAAACAGCGGCGGGCAGCCGTCGGCCGTCGGCTCGGCATTGGTGTCTTCCCAATCTCCCGCGTCGGGACAGTCCTTCGTGCCGTCTTGGTCTCGGACGAGAACCGGGATCGGAAGGAACGGCTCAAGAAACGCCTTGCACGCCACCGGGCCCGAGCCGGGCCCGCCGCCGCCATGCGGCGTGGAGAAGGTCTTGTGCAGGTTCAGGTGCATCACGTCCACGCCGAAGTCGCCGGGCCGCACCTTGCCCACCAGCGCGTTCATGTTGGCGCCGTCCATGTAGAGCAGCGCGCCCTTGGCGTGCAGAATGTCGGCGATCTTGTGAATCTGGTTCTCGAAGACGCCCAGCGTCGAGGGTTGGTGAGCATCAGCGCAGCGGTGTCTTCGTCCACCTGCCGCGCCAGCGCTTCGAGATCGATGCCGCCGTCGGCATTCGACTTGAGATTCTCGACCGAGTAGCCGCAGATGGCCGCCGTGGCCGGGTTGGTGCCGTGCGCCGAGTCGGGAATGAGAATCTTCTTGCGCGGATTGCCCTGCGACTCGTGCCACGCGCGCGTCAGCAGAATTCCGGTGAACTCGCCGTGCGCGCCGGCCGCCGGCTGCAGCGTGATCGCGTCCATGCCGGTGATTTCGAGCAGGCAGCGCTGCAGCAGATCGAAGATTTCGAGGATGCCCTGCGCCAGCGATTCGGGCCGGTAGGGATGCGCCTCGGCCAGCCCCTCGATGCGCGCGACAAACTCGTTCACGCGCGGGTTGTACTTCATCGTGCAGGAGCCCGAGCGGATACATGCCGAGGTCGATGGCGTAGTTCCATGTGGAGAGGCGCGTGAAGTGGCGGATGATTTCGATCTCGCTCAGCTCCGGGAGCAGCCCGGCGCTCTGTCGCGACGCGCGGCGCCAAGCAGCTTCGCGGAGTCGACTGCAGGCACGTCGAGCGGCGGCAGCTTGTAGGCGCGCTTGCCCGGCGACGACTTCTCGAAGAGCAGCGCCTCGTTCTGCGTCTGGTGCGGACGGACTTTGCCGAGAGTGTGGGGGCCGGCGGATTTCTGTTGTCGTTGCCATCTGTCTACGCCTCCACCGGCTGCGCCGCCAGCACCTTCGCCGCCGCATCGATCTGCTCGCGCGTCATCACTTCTGTCGCGCACCAGAGCGTGCAGTTGCGCAGCTCGGGATACCAGCGGCTCAGCTCGATGCCGCCGACAATCTTGTTTTCGAGCAGCCGCTGGCTCCATGCCGCGGGCGCTTCGTCGGTTTGCAAGCACAAATTCGTGGAAGCGCGGCGCGCCCGTAAAGCGCAGCTTCGCGCCCGGCTGCGCCGCGAGCGTCTTTGCCGCGTAATCGGCCTTGGCCAGGTTGTGCTCGGCCAGTTCGCGAATGCCCTTCTTTGCCGTAAACGGCCAGAAAGATCGTCGCCATCAGCGCGACCAGCGCCTGGTTGGTGCAGATGTTCGAGGTCGCCTTCTCGCGGCGGATATGCTGCTCGCGCGTGGCCAGCGTCAGCACAAATCCGCGATTCCCTGCCCCGTCGACCGTCTGGCCCGCGAGCCGGCCCGGCATCTGCCGCACATATTGCTCCTTGGCCGCGATGACGCCGCAGAACGGCCCGCCATAGCTGAGCGCCACGCCGAACGACTGCGCCTCCATGGCGACAATGTCGGCCTCGACCGGCGGCCGCACGATGCCGAGCGAAACCGCCTCGGCAATCGACACGATCAGCAGCGCGCCCTTTGGCGTGCGCGATCTCCGCGATGGCCGGAATGTCTTCAATCGACGCCGAAGAAGTTCGGGCTCTGCACCAGGACGGCCGCGGTCTCTTCGGTGACCGCGGCGTCCAGCGCATTCGAGATCGACGCGGCCGGTTTCGGCGTCGTAGCCAACGAGCGTCGTCGGCAGGCCCTGATGCTTCGCGTAGGTGGCCAGCACCTCGCGATATTCGGGATGCACCGTGGACGCGACCACGGCCTTGTGCCGGCCCGTCACGCGCACCGCCATCATCACCGCTTCCGCCGCTCCGGTTGACCCGTCGTACATGCTGGCGTTGGCCACGTCCATGCCGGTCAGCTCGGCAATCATGGTCTGGAATTCGAAGATCGCCTGCAGCGTGCCCTGCGTGATCTCGGCCTGGTAGGGCGTGTAGCTGGTCAGGAACTCGCCGCGCTGCACCAGCGAATCGATAATCACCGGCCGGTAATGGCGATAGGCGCCCGCGCCCAGAAAGCTCGCGTAATCGGTGGCGTTCTTCTGCGCCGGCGGCGCGGAAGTAGTCGACGATCTCGCTCTCCGCCTGCTGGCGCGGCACAGTCGAGGTCGCGATCGAGCCGGTACTCGGCGGGAATGATCGCGAAAAGATCGTCGATCGAGGCCGCGCCGATCTCGGCGAGCATCTGGCGGCGTTCTTCGTCGGATTTGGGGAGATAGCGCATGTTCGGTTAGCTTCTAAGCTTCTAGTTCGTAGTTCTCAGTTAAAAGCTCGAAAGTATTGCGAAGCTCCAATCGCATTGCCGCAGATTCACCTCGGGCGCTATGAACTGCGAACTCAGGAACTAGCGGACTCGATCTAGCTTCCAGTCTCTTCAGCGATAAACGCCTCGTACGCCGCTGCGTCGAGCAAGCCTGCCAACTTCGCCGGGTTCGAGAGCTCGACCTTGATGATCCACGTGCCGTGCGCGTCCTGCGTTGATCTTGTCGGGCGCGGTCTTCAGCTCCTCGTTCACCGCGTCACCTTGCCGCTGACCGGCGAGAAGAGATCGCTGACGGCCTTCACGCTCTCGACCGAGCCGAAGGTCGCGTTGGCCGTCACCGTGATCGCCGACCTTGGGCGCGTCGACGTAAACAATGTCGCCCAGCGAGTTCTGCGCGTAATCGGTGATGCCAATCGAGCCGATGGCGCCATCAACCGAAATCCATTCGTGCTCGCGGGTGTAGCGATATTTGTCGGGTAAGGCATGGCGGGTCTGCTCCTTAGAAACACAGCGAAATTCCAGTTTAAGGCGTGAGGGCCGGGCAGGCGTGAGGAAAAGGGGTGCAGGGAGCAAGGGACAAGGGACGAGGAATGGAACGGTGAGCTTGCAATCTGTTCGCAAACTCTATGGCAGCGTTCTCTCTCTCAGTGAATGCACTCAGATGCCTGACTCCTGCGCTTACCCCATCACCACCACCGGCTGAAACAGCGTTCCCGCCACTCGTGCGCGCGATTCCGACCAGTTCGCGCGGTCCGGCAAAGACTTTTACCAGCGGCGCCGCAGAAAACTCCGGCAGATTGGCCTGCGCGCCGTTGCGCAGCCGGCCCAGCGCCTGGCGTCGCCGGTGACGGAGGGCATCTCCGGCAGCAAAAGCCGCGGATGAACGCACAGAGCTCTCAAGCGCGTCGGAATTTCCCGCCAGCGCCTCCAGCTCCTCCAGCGTGTGCGCGTCGGCCAGCGTAAACGCGCCGGCCCGCGTGCGCCGCAAGCGGCTCAAATGCGCGCCGCAGCCCAGATCGCGCCCCAGTTCGTGCGCCACCGAGCGCACATATCCGCCGGCGCTGATGTCGATGGTGAAGCTGGCCTCGGGGCCCTCCAGCGACTCGATCGCAAAAGCATCGATGCGGACTCTGCGCCGGCTTCAGCTCCACCGGCTTGCCTTCGCGCGCCAGCTTGTATGCCGGCTGTGCCGTCGATCTTCTTGGCGGAAAACGGCGGCGGCATCTGCTCGCATTTCGCCATGGAACCGCGCGGCGGCCGCGCGCACCTGCTCCAGCGTCAATGCGCTGCGCGACTTCCGGCCAGCGGTCCGGGCCCGCAGGCTCGCCTTCGGCGTCATAGGTGTCGGTCGCGAATCCGAAACGGATGCGTCCCGCGTAGCTCTTCTCCGCAGCCGAAAAATACTGCGCCAGGCGGGTGAATTTGCCCATCAGCAGCGGCAAAACGCCGGTGGCCATGGGGTCCAGCGTGCCCAGATGGCCGATGGATCGCTCTCCTGTGATTCGTGCGCAGCCGGTTCACCACATCGTGGCTGGTCATGCCGCCCGGCTTATCGATCACAAGAAGCCCGTTCACATCATCACTTTAGGCGTCGCGTGCAGCTGCGCTTGCCAACCTTGCAGCCTGCAACGCGACAATCCAAGCTAGAGACAGAGATGGCAGACGAACTGGAACGCGTGCGCAAGGCGTTGCGCGA
The DNA here is from genome assembly GCA_963782085.1 of uncultured Acidobacteriaceae bacterium. Taxonomy (GTDB): domain Bacteria; phylum Acidobacteriota; class Terriglobia; order Terriglobales; family Acidobacteriaceae; genus Telmatobacter. Next base: position 176,614 of record CAWAIL010000020.1, on the reverse strand, counting down.
GCTCAGCAAATCGCTCAAGAGCTTGCCCGGCGATCCTCCGCCCAAGGAAGTTCACAAACTGCGCACGGCCACGCGGCGCGTTGAAGCCATTGCCGCCGCGCTGCCGCAGGCGGAGGGCAAGGAATCGCGGCGCCTGCTCAAATCGATTGAGCCGATACGCAAGGCGGCCGGCGGCGTGCGCGATATGGACGTGCTGCTCGGCAACGCGCGCAAGCTGGCGCGGACTGCGCGCGGCGATTCGCTCGCCCGCCTCGTCGAGCATCTGCAAATCGTCGCGGCAGCAGAATGCAGGCGAGTTGCGGCAGCGCTGCATCGGCACCGGCGCAAGGCGGTGCGAGAGGATCTGAAGGAGTACTCCAGGCTTGATCTCGACCGCTGGCAGCGACGCCAAACGACCTAACGCGACACGCGCACAGCGGCTCACGCCAAGCACAGGATGAGATCCACAGCGCGGCGATGAACGTGGTCCGCGAGCTTGGCGAATGGCCGCCGCTCGACGCCGAGAACATCCACGCCTTCCGGCTGAAGGTGAAGGAGCTGCGCTACATCCTGCAACTCGACGCGGATGCCGATCCCGGCCTGGTGGAGGCGCTGGGCGATGTGCAGCGCCGCATCGGCGACTGGCACGACTGGCACCAATTGGAGGAGATTGCGCGCGAGGTTCTCGATCTGGAACAGGACCGCGCGCTGCTTGACGCGCATCGACAAGACCGTCAAGCGCAAGTTCGATCAGGCGCTTAGGCCGCGCGAACGCGCTGCGCGGAAAGTATCTGCAACTGCCGATCGCGCAATGGGCGATCTGAAGCGGCATAGCAGATTGCTGCCGGCTCAGACGATCCGCCGCTACCCGGCTGCCGCACCAGCGACAGGAACTCCGCGCGCGTCTCCTTCTGCCGGAAGCAGCCCACCATGGCGCTGGTCACCGTGGACGAATTCTGCTTTTCGATGCCGCGCATCATCATGCACAGGTGCCGCGCCTCAATCACCACGCCCACGCCCTGCGGCGCGATGGCCTCCTGAATGGTGTCGGCAATCTGCCGCGTCAGCCGCTCCTGCACCTGCAGGCGGCGCGCAAACACCTCGACGAGCCGCGGAATCTTGCTGAGGCCGATCACCTTGCCCTTGGGAATGTAGGCCACGTGCACCTTGCCGAAGAACGGCAGCATGTGGTGCTCGCAGAGCGAGAACATCTCGATGTCCTTGACGATGACCATCTCGTCGTAGTCCACGTCGAACAGCGCGCCGCGCAGAATCTTCGCCGGGATCCTGGTCGTAGCCCTTGGTGAGGAAGGCCATCGCCTTCTCCACGCGCTCCGGCGTCGCGCGCAGGCCGTCGCGATCGGGATCCTCGCCCAGGCGGCTCAAGAATCTCGCGATACATCTCCTGCGTGCTGAAGCCGCTCAGCCCTTCGTCCGCCTCAATTGCTCTGCCGAACGGGTTTACTCACAGCAATCGGATGCGCCATCGCTTCTCTATCCTCTCGCCGAACACTCAAAGAAATTGTTTTCCGTCTCTTCCACGCGGACATGCTCCAGCTCGCCGCGCCGGCAACGCATCGCTGCAACAAATCAAAAATCGCCTGGCAAAAATTCTCCGTCGTCGGCACGCGATCCGCAAACAGCGGATCGAGATTCAGGTTGGCGTGATCGAATCGATCCAGCACTGCGCTCGCGAACCGTCTCGATCCAGCGCCACCAGATCCACCACCATTCCCGTCTCCGCGTCCACCGCGCCGCCCACCAGCACCTCGACAAAATAATTGTGCCCGTGGCCGTGCGCGTTGTTGCACTTTCCATACGCCGCGCGATTTTGCTCCGCCGTAAGCGCCGGCGTGTGCAGCCGGTGGCTGGCGCTGAGCATGTAGCGGCGGCCGAAATACGCTTTCACGCCTCACCTCTGATACTCGGCAAAGATCTCCGGCGTCTCGTAGACGCGAATCCGGCTCAAGCGTCGCGCCGCCCGCCGCGGTTGACCGCCGGTTCCAGCCGCTTCCACGCCGCAATGGCGATGTTCTCCGTGGTCGGAATCGCGTTCTTGAACTCCGGCGCTTCAAGATTCAGGTGCCTGTGGTCGTATGCCGCGAGAACCTCCCGCTCCATCACGTCCTTGAGCCACTTCAGATCGACGACGAATCCGGTCACGGGATCGGGCTCGCCCGCCACCGTCACCTCCAGCGTGTAATTGTGCCCGTGGCCGTTGCGATTCGCGCAGCGGCCAAAGACCTGCTCGTTCTTCTCCGCGGGCCAGGCCTCGTTCCAGTAGTAGTGCGATGCGGAAAACGTCGCCCGCCGCGTCAGAAAGATCATTCCGACCTCACTTAAGAAGATGCCGCAGCCGGCCTCAGGTTTCACGAATCGAGGCAATTGCGTCCATGGAATCCGAGTCCGATCCCTGCCTGCTCAATGCTCTCGAGCCCCACCCTGGCTGTATCTCCGCCCCTTCCAGCTTACGCGCTTCAGGATCCGGTGCTGAAACCAGCTTCGGTAGAGCAGCACCACAAACAGCGGCAGGCCCAGCGGCGAAATGCGCGCAATCGAGAAACGGAAAATTCGACTTTGCCACCCGCGCATAGAACCGGAACAGCGTGCGCAGCCAGAGCAGCGCCAGAATCCATCCCGCGCCCAGCCACTCCAGGCCGTGCGCGCCCAGCCGCGCGTTCCAAAGTTCGTAGGCCAGCACCGGCAGCCCGAAAAGAAGCAGAAAATCGAGCGCGCGCCAGAAGACGCCAGCATCAGCGCGTTGTCGAAGAGCAGCTTCAGATTCTTGGTCCAGCCCTCGATCATCGCCGCCGGTGCTGCGATACATGCGCGCGGAGACGGCATCGTCGGCATAGCGGAAGCGCAGGCCCACCTTGCGCCGCTTGGCCAGAAACGCCAGCTCCACGTCTTCCAGCACCTTGCCGGCCACGCTGGCGTGGCCGCCGAGCCGCCGGTAGGCCTCCCGCTCCACCAGCAGAAACTGCCCGTTGGCCGCGGCGATGCGCTGCGCCGGATCGGAGACCTTGGCCGGCGGATAGGCCAGCGCCAGCTCGCAAAACACCAGCGGCATCAGCGACCGCTGCGCCAGGCCGCTGCACAATCTGCCGCGGCGAGTAGCTCAGCATGCCCACCTTGTGCCGCTCCGCCTCGTGCATTGCGCGGCGCAGGTCGCCCGGCTCGTGGATCGTGTCGGCATCGGTAAAGAGCAGCCAGCGGCCGCGCGCCCGCCGCGCCGCCGTCCACACGGCGTTGGCCTTGCCCGTCCAGCCGGGCTCCAGCTTGCCCGCCTGCAGCACCGTGACGCCGGCAAATGCCGCGCGCGATCTCGGCCGTCCGGTCGGTCGAGTGATCGTCGACCACGATCAGTTCCCAGTCGCGGCCCAGCTCGAAAATCTCTTCCGACTGGCTGACCAGCGACTTGCAGGCACGCGCCCAGGCAGTCTTCCTCGTTGCGCGCCGGAACAATCACCGTCAGCTCGATCAGTTCCTCCGGCTCAGGCTGGTCGAAGACCGTTCCCGGCGCGGGTTTGCCGGCCCAGTCGCGCCAGTCCGGCCGTTCGAGGCGGGCCCTCGGCCGGATCGGCCAGGCCCAGCACCGGTTTGTAGGTCTCGCGATGGCCTGGCTCCGATCCCTCATCTTTGCCCCGATGTCGATCGACTGATCCTGGTCACTTTCATCCCGTCCTTTCGCTCCGTATTATAAGGATGTGCGGTTTCCTCGTTGCCTCATCCTGGGCTCATTCTGGTTCTTGCGTTGCCCTTGGCGCTGCCACGGCGTGCAACCGCGGCGCTCATCCCGCACAAACTGCAATATTCCGCGCCCGACTTCACCGTCTCCGACGGCACCACCTACCGTTCACCTGGCCAGCTATCGCGGCCAGGTGGTTCTGCTCAACTTCTGGGCGACCTGGTGCGCGCCGTGCCTCGAGGAGCTGCCTTCGCTGCTCCAGCTCCACCACGAGATGCCCGAGCTTGACGATTCTCGCTGTCAGCATCGACGACGATCCCGACGCCTACTCGAGCTTCATCGTCCGCCATCACATGGACCTCATCACCGTGCGCGACCCATCGGAATCGGCCGCCAAGCTGTTCCACACCGACATGTGGCCGGAGACCTACGTCATCGACCGCAAAGGCATCATCCGCCGCAAGTTCGTCGGACCGCAGGACTGGACCAACCCCGAGATACGGACCTTTTTGAAGAACATGTAGGGGAGTCTGTTAGTCCCGTTTGGGCTGAAGAGACTGCGGAAGAACTCAACCCTACGCATCGCGTCAGAGGCCCGTGGCTAAAGCCACGATGAGTTGTGAGGCCTAATTCGGGAGGCTGAAGCCTCCCGCTCCTTCCAAAAAGGAAAAACACGCGAAGACAGCAGGGGCTGAAGCCCGTGATCATTCATCCGACTTTATCGGCCCGGCTAAAGCCGTGCCCTTATTACAAAACGTGTGGGGGTTCATTTTTGAGATTTTCAGAAAAACACTCTTGACAACGATTTCGTATTAGTGTACTAGTTTTCTAGTACATTGATGATTCGCCGATGAGCACCGCTTCCAATCCGGCCTTCCGCTTCCAGCTCGACCTGCATAGCGGGGTACCGGTTTACCGGCAGATCATCGACCAGGTGCGCGGAGGGCTGGCCTCCGGCGCGCTCTCGACCGGCGATCAGCTGCCTACCGTGCGCCAGCTTGCTGTCGATCTGGCCATCAATCCCAACACCGTGGTGCGGGCCTACAAGGAACTGGAACTGGGCGGGCTGCTTGAGACGCACCAGGGAACGGGCACGTTTATCAGCGCGCAGAAGATGACGCGCGGCGAGGCCGAGCGGGAGCGGCAGCTCGGCCAGATCGTGGCCGACGCGGTGTCGCGCGCCGGCGCCGCGGGATTCACGATCGACGAGCTTGCTGAAGCAGTTGCGGCGCTGGCCCAATGGCGAGCCGGCCTTCGAAGGAGAAAGAATGATACGCAGAATCGAGATTCAACCACCGAACACCGACGTTGCCGTCACCGCATTTGTGGTTTGCATTGCGGCCGGCGGCATTGGCACGGCGCTTACCGCAGCGACCCGCTACCCGTGATCGCCGGCTCGCTCGTTGGCCTCTACCTGCTGTTCGCCATCAAGGTGGTGCGGCAATGGGAGAAGGCCCTCAAGCTGCGCTTCGGGCGCTATGTCGGCCTGCGTGGACCCGGGGTCTTCATGATCGTTCCGGTCATCGAGACCCTGAGCCAGATTTGTCGACCAGCGGGTGCGCGTGGCCAACGTATCGGCCGAAACCACGCTGACGCGCGACACCGTTCCGGTGAACGTGGACGCGATCGTCTTCTGGATGGTGTGGAACGCGGAGAAGGCGATTCTTGAAGTGGAGAACTTCAACGACGCGATCACCATGAGCGCGCAGACCGCGCTGCGCGAATCGATTGGCCGGCACGATCTGCACCAGACGCTCACCGAGCGCGAGATGCTGGGCGAGGAATTGCAGAAGATTCTCGACGAGAAGACCAACCCGTGGGGCATCACGGTGCAGTCGGTGGAGATTCGCGACGTGCAGATTCCGCAGGCGCTTGCAGGATGCGATGTCGCGCGAGGCGCAGGCCGAGCGCGAGCGGCAGCGCGCGCGTGATTCTGGGCACCGCCGAGACGCGAGATCGCCGACAAGTTCGCCTCGGCTGCAGCCACCTACAAGGACAATCCAGTGGCACTGCATCTGCGCGCCATGAACATGCTCTACGAAGCGATCAAGGAGCGCGGCTCGATGGTGATCGTGCCGTCGTCGGCGGTGGAAACGATGGGCCTGGGTGGGAACCTGGCGGCGATGGCGCTTGGCAAACAGCAGTAGGAAGAATCTGAGCGAGCTGTCGATGTAAACGGAGGGATGATATGAACTTCAGAGGATTTGGGATAGCTGCACTCTACGATCGCTTTATGCGCCACGGTGAAAGCACGGGCCGCAAACGAAGACTGGGTGGGAATCTGGCATGCGAATGCAGGTGGCCAGCCCACCGGCGCGCTGACTCTCGCTACCGATTCGGGCACACTGGGCGGAACAGTCGTTCTCGACATCCTTTGTTGCGAAGGCGAGACGCCGCACGTAATCGCCAGCGATCCACACGTGCTGCTCAACCCTCTGGTTGCCGGCGACACGCTTTCGTTCCAGGTGAAGATGCGAAGGCCGGATGGGGAAAGTGTCGTGGCGAGCTTTCAAGTGAAGCGAACGGCTGCTGACAAGGCGACGATCCACTGCACAACTTGCGGGTCGGCTGCTCCAATGGTCGAGCTGGTGAAGGGCTTGTAGCGGAAGGGAGTATGCTTCGCAGCGAATACTGAGGCTGCTATTCTGTCACTATGACGACGGTGGAGATCCTGTACCACTACACCATTCCGCCCACGGAGCAGGTGGCCATGGCGCTGGCCCGCGTGAGCGACGTGTACGGCATCCGGCACAAGAGTTTCGACCGGAACGCACGGACGCTCCGCATCGAATACGATGCCACGCGATTGAACGCCGCCGAGGTGACGAAGCTGGTGCGCGAGGCAGGACTTGAGCTGGCCGAAGAGCCACCGCAGCTTCCGCCGCCTGCGCCCGCGGCGACGACAGCAGCCTGAAGGCGCCTGAACCAAATCACTCCGTTCATGATTCGGCGCGTTTTCGGCCCGCCGAAAGGGACGACCTGCAGGTGGACGAAAACCGTGTGACCAGGCGGCGCAAAAAGTGGCGCATTCCCACAGCGCGAAAACGACGATCTGCAAGTGGCGGAAAATGCGGAAATGATGATCTGCGAGTCGTCGAATTCGCGAAAAGTGGCGAATGTTGCACGTCGCGAACGGATTTCGGCAGTCGCAGCGGGCTTTCTTACGCCCCCTGAAGCGGGCTGGCGCCATGCGGCGACGTCTTCTCCAGGTTTGCGCCATGGGGCTACCGTCTTATGCCCGCTGCGCGGGCTTAGTGTTGTCTGATGAGCCGAATGACATTTTTTGGCTGCGGCAGCTGTCGCATGTCCCCTGCGCGGGCTGCGCGGTGCCCGGACGAACCAGACGGAGCGTTGCACCGCCGCCGCAACCTTGATACTCTGGGTAAGGCTTTTCCCGGCGATTTCGGCCTGAAATCGCGGCATGTGCGCCCGTAGCTCAGCTGGATAGAGCGACTGACTACGAATCAGTAGGCCGGGAGTTCGAATCTCTCCGGGCGCACCACTTCCTACCCCGCTCGTGCGCTCGCCGATCCTTCGATTCCCCCTCGCGCTGCTCGGGGTCACTCAGGATTTCGCCTGCGGGCTCAGACGCCCGCAAAACGGCTCAAGTTCAAATCCTCTCTCCCCGACCATCTGCGAGGTCCTTCGCTTTCGCTCAGGATTTCGCCTGCGGGCTCAGACGCCCGCAAAACGGCTCAAGTTCAAATCTCTCCGGGCCCACCACCATTGCATGGAGCAGCCGCTCGCTCATCGCTCGCAAGAACTTCCTCGTTCAATCTGTAAGCTGGCGTGTTCCTCTACGCGCTAAGGATTTCGCCTGCGGGCTCAGATGCATTCCCGAAAAACGAACTGGCAGTTTCGCACCTTGACGCGCAGGAGGGTTCGTCGGAAACCATTTGATCCATTCCTCATTCATTCCGGCGAAATCGGACTCGTCGAGCGGGATGACCGTGGCACTTACAACGCTCCAGTGAGCTGCCTGCGGTTTCAAGGATTGCAGATAGAGTTGTTAAGCTGGCGCGACCCGTGGGGTCGAAGGTTTCCACAGTGAGCGGAACTGATTCCCGGCTAATGTACACATAAACGCACGAGATGGTCCAACACTCGCATGACCCACTTCCCCATGGTTCATGTGGGAAGCCCACAGCAAAACTCAGAATCTGCAAGCGAATCAAATATAGTGCTGCGGCAACGCAGAGATAAAGGAACGTTTCGTCAGGGCTCAAGGTGGAACCCGTGATCGTCTGTGATCAATTTGCTTTAGCTGGAGAAGAACTAAGTCCCTAAATCTCAATTCAATCCGAGCGGGCTGGATCTTTCGCAGCGCAAACTTTTCGGAAAATGCTGAGTTTGCGGTTCCGGAATCATACAACCCGAAAGGAAGTTTGCCCATCCCACGCATGTGTCGATAAAGAGCGAATCCGGAAAGCAGATGAAGTCATTAGAAAAGATCTTCCGGTAACAAGTCCGTTTTCGTAAGTAACCTTCGGCTTGAATACACCGGAGCGGAAAAGTTCGTCGGAAGTAACGTCTGCCCATTGCTCTCGGTAACCAGATTATCTTCGCTTCCGGTTCCCCCTCGGGCCACTTGAATCTCTCGAATTGGAATTTCTAGCTTCGTCAGATCGTCGATGGAGTCCTCTTCTGATGCTCGATAACCCATGGCACGTTCTCCATGTTCGTTCAAACTTCGAAAAGCGGGTGGCGGATCATCTTGCCGTCCGATCGGTCGAACACTACCTTCCTCTCTACCGAGAGCGCGTGCGATGGTCTGACAGAACCGTCATTGCAGAGCGACCACTCTTTCCGGGATACGTCTTCGCACGGTTCCCGACCGACGTGCGGATTAAGGTGATCAGCACACCCGGCATCGTAAGAATGCTTGGCGATGACGATGGAAGCCTGGTAAGTTGCGGCGAGCTGGAAAAGATTCGTGCTGGGTTGTCGAGCGGACTTCTGCTTCGTCCTCATCCAGATGTGGCAGTGGGGACAAAGGTGAGGATTCTTCGGGGAATCTTTGAGGGCGTCGAAGGAGTCGTCACCGATCTTCGACAGCGATGTAAAGTAGTTATCTCCCTGGCTTCGATGCGGCCTTCCTTTTCGCTCGAAGTCGAGATTGGAGATATCGATGTGCTGAAGCAGCCGTTCCCGGAGAAGCCACGTGTCGAAGACAGGTTGGGTTGGGCAGTATCGAGTGCCTTTGGCGACTAGTAGTTGTCAGGAGTATTTCTGAAGGCGCTGCGCACGCATCGTTCTTGCCTCAACGACCAGCACGCGTAAAATGTGCTCATTGACATTCAAGCTCCAGTCCGAGGCTGGTCGAACGAATCCCGCGATTAAAGCAAAAGACCGACAGAGCCTTTTGTTGATTGGCATCCCACTTATTCTACTGCTCATGTTCAGCACCTGCACGGTGTTCGTGCCACAGGCATGGGCGCTCCAATCGTTCCAGATTGGGATTTATGCGCTGCTCGCGATCTACTTAGTCGGGAGTATTGGTGCTGAAAACTCGAACTTTGCGCCCAGCTGGACTGCGTGGCTGGTCTACCTCATTCCGGTCTGGGGCATACTTCAAATCGTCGCGCGCACCACTGCCTCGACCTTTGAAACGCGCGAGGCGGTGCTGCGATGGGGTGCTCTCGCCGGTGTATTCCTCCTGTCCCTGCGAGTGGGACAGAGCCGCGCTGCCCGCAATATCGCGCTGCATGCATTCCTCTTTTTCGCCGTGGTCATGGCGGTTCTTTGTCTCACCCAGTTATTCACATCGGAAGGAAAAGTCCTTTGGCTCTTTCCGACCGGATATCCAGATGTATTTGGAACCTTCCCGAGTTACAACAATTACGCCCAGTTCGTTGAAGTCGCCCTGCCGATCGCGGTGTGGTGGGCGTTGCGAAAGGGCTGGGGATACGCGCTTGCCGCCGGAGTACTCTACGCTTCTGTGATCGGCTCCGCGTCGCGTACTGGCTCGGTGCTCTGCACTTTGGAGCTCCTGGGCTTGCTCGGGATCGGTCTTTTCTCTTCTCTGCGCCATCGGGCCGGATGGAGGTTACACGCTACAATTTCGGTTTTTGCTTTGGTGCCCGTCCTAGCTGCTGTTTTCACGCTGGCTGTCGGCTGGGAACGGGTGTGGCAGCGGTTTCAGCAAAAGGACCCCTTCGAATTCAGGAAAGAGTTTCTCGTGGCCGCAGTTGATATGTCGAAACATCGACCTCTAGTGGGCTTCGGTCTGGATACTTTTCCTGAAGTCTACCAGCGTTTTGCGATTGTTGATCTCGATGTGTATGCCAACCATGCGCACAACGACTGGGCAGAATTCGCTGCCGATGGTGGCATTCCTTTCCTGCTTCTCGTTCTGATCCCATTCGCCGCAGTTATCCCTACTGCGATTCGCCACCCTTGGGGGATTGGTCTGATTGCCGTGATGCTCCATGCATGCGTCGATTATCCTTTCCCTCGACCGGCAGTCTCGGGCTGGATGTTCGCGATGCTTGCTCTTCTCTACATGGCGAAAGCAAGGGATCGACGAGGCCTCGGTGATGCCATTGAGCCAGCATCATCTGAAGCACGATATGTGCAGAAGTTCCCTCGCGATCTCAGAGCGATCCCTGAACGCTGAAACCGTAACAGGTCAGTCGCCGATTTGCTGCTGTTCTTCATTGCAGCCGGCACCATGTTGAGTCAATCGATCTAACCCCTTGTGTGGCTTCCGTCAGAGATCTCTCAGGAAGTATTTATCCGATCCAAGTGCTCTCTGCGCAGTGTTAAGAATCGCGATCCGCCCCAGCATATTTGCCGCCAAAAAACAGAAATGCCCCTCACCTGCACCTTTCGTTCGAAGTGAAGGCAAGGGGCGCGATTTCCAGACTTATTAGTAAATCAGTGGCGCTTCAGAGGTATCTTCATTTTGTTTCCACATCAAGCATGGGGCACGGAGATGCCAACGTGCTCTTGCAACCCATTCGATCCGTCGGTCCGGCTGCGGATGTTCAGCCCATTGATAGGCACCGATACCGCGGAAAACTTGGGCGGCAGGATCATGCGCTTTAACAGATCTGTACTCGGGTTGTAATCCAACACCATCTCCTTGACCGTTACGACCAAGCGGGCCGTATCGCGAGCCTCGCAGATTTCGTGCAGCGACTCCAGTGTGCTTTCGATGTCACTTGCTGGCATGCCATTTCCCATGAAGATGCGAATCTTCTCGTGCGCTGTGGGGACGGTGTCTTCGAGAAGCGTATTCAGTTCTTCATAAAGTTTCTCGCCAGGGCGCATTCCCGTGAATTCGATTTTGATGTCTTCGTCCGGTCGAAATCCCGAGAGAAGAATCAGGTTACGCGCGAGGTCCACGATTTTCACCGGTTCGCCCATGTCAAGAACGCAGATCTGGCCACCTTTTGCTATCGCAGCAGCCTGCAAGACAAGTTGGCAGGCCTCTGGAATTGTCATGAAGAATCGCCGCATTTCCGGGTGCGTGACAGTGACCGGTCCTCCAGCTGCAATCTGCTTTTTGAAGATAGGGATTACGCTGCCGTTCGAGCCCAGCACATTGCCGAATCTTACCGCAACAAACTTTGTGCCACCGTTCTGCAGGCCGAGGAGCAACAGTTCGGCGATGCGCTTGGTTGCACCCATCACGTTTGTTGGCCGCACCGCCTTATCGGAGGAAATCATGACAAAGTCGTCCACGCCATAAGCCTTCGCCGCGGTCGCGACGTTATAAGTACCAAAAACATTGTTTAAAATGGCTTCGAAAATATGGTTCTCCATCATGGGCACGTGCTTATAGGCGGCTGCGTGATAGACAACCGAAGGCCGGTATTCCCGAAACACCTCATCAAGGCGGGATTTATTTTGAATACTCCCTATCTCTGCGTGAAAGGGAATTTGAAAGAATTCTTTTTTCATTTCCTGTTCGATCTCGAACAGGGGAGACTCGGCAGCATCGAATCCCACGATCTCCGCGGGGTGGAAACGAGCAATCTGGCGGCATAGCTCGGAACCGATCGATCCCGCGACACCTGTCACTAATACAACCTTGCCCTCAAGCGAACCACGAATCTGATTTTCTTCCAATTGAACGGGAACCCTGCCCAGTAAATCCTCCACGGATACTTCTCGGATATGATTCGCCAGGCCGTTGCCTCTGATCAATTCGTCCAACCCGGGCACGGTCTTGCACTCCGCTCCAGCGTCGTGGCACAACCGCAACATCCGGGTCATTTCCGTGCCGGTGGCCGAAGGAATGGCGATGAGGATAGTTTCTGCGCTGTACTTGTCTACGAGTCTCTTGATCTCGTTACCGCCCCCAAGCACGGTCACTCCGCCCATGCGCAATCCTTTTTTGTCAGGACGATCATCGACGAAGCCGACCACGTAGTAAAGGAGTTTTGGGTTGTTCCGAATCTCACGGAGAAGAACAATCCCGGCCTCGCCAGCACCGTAGATGAGCGTGCGCTTTCGATTTTGTCCGTTCAAGCTCCATCGGCCTTCCCTCAGGATGCGCACACTCGCGCGAATGCCGGAAGTAGCCAGAAAGCAAATGATGAGATCCAGAAAATAGATCGATCTCGGAAATCCCGGGGGCCCGAGAAAGCGGATCGCGAAAAAAGCGAGGAAAGAACCGATAAAGTTACCGATAGCTATGCGCACCAGATCATCGATCGATACGAAACGCCACCAGCCGCGGTCCAGTTCGAGCCATCTGAAGATGATTGGCTTGACGATCAGCCACACCATCAGCGCGAACCACAGATGGTGAAACTCTGAACGCGGAGCCCGCAGGTCAAAGCGCAGTTCAAATGCGGCGACACCAGAGGCCGCGAAAAGAACCCAGTGGGTTATCCAGATCAAACATCGGCGGAGCGATACGCTGGATTCGACAGTTGGCTGAAGTTTCTGAATTGTTTGGCGCATGATCAAGGGGGGAAGTCCTATGCTGTACGCAAAATCACGAGGAGTGTTTTGAAGAGAATCGAAAAGTCAACACGGAGTGATCGTTTTCTTAGATATTCGTCGGCCAAATCAAGCTTCATTGGCAAAACGCTTTTTATGTATTCATGCACTGGATCTGGTCCGCTAGCCAGGATCGTCTCTTCATTTCGAAATCGAATCGATGCGAAATCGGTGATCCCGGGACGAACAGTAAGAATGCGCTGGTAACGCTCGCGGAACATATTCACGTACTGCGGCACTTCAGGCCGCGGTCCCACAAGGCTCATATCCCCGACGAGTACATTCCAGAATTGCGGAACTTCATCAAGCTTCGCAGCGCGAAGCAGCCTGCCAATTCGAGTGATGCGAGCATCACCGGCGACCGTCACCGCAGGGCCGCTCGTCCGGACCTGCATCGTCCGGAACTTGAGAATTTCGAATTGACGAAACCCTATTCCAATTCGCCGCTGCCGGAAAAGGATCGGGCCTCCCGAATCCAACCAAACCGCGAAAGCCATGACGATGACGGCCGGAGCCAGGAGCAGAAGTGCGAGCGCACTCACTACGACATCGATGCACCGCTTAAGCAACATTCGCTGAAATCTCGGGGGCCGTCCCCTTTACTGCTGCGATGCTGCGCTGGCTTCGTTCCAGGATGGAACGTATCGTACGAATGACTCGTTCCTGGTCGGCATCGGTCATCCGCGTATACAACGGCAGACTTACGATTCGATTGAAAACCTCTGTGGAATTTGGAAACTGCTCAGGACGCAAGCGATACTTATCACGCCAATATGGGTGCAGGTGAAGCGGGATGAAATGCACGCCCGTACCGATCCCCGCGGAGGCCATCTCCTCAATAAACTCGTCACGGGGGATACCCAGAGACTCCGGTAACTGAATTACATATAAGTGCCATGCGTGCTCAGTCCTGTCAACGGGGCGCGGAGGTAAACAGATTGGCAAATCGTGCAGCGCCTCATCGTATCGCGCAGCGAGGCCCAGCCGTCGCGCATGAAACTGACGTACCTTCTTCAGCTGTTCAATTCCGATCGCCGAAGCAACGTCGGTCAAGTTGTACTTAAACCCAGGGGCTACAACTTCGTATCGCCATGCCGGCTTTTGCGAACTGTAGCGATCGAACGCATCCTTGCTTATCCCGTGCAACCGCATCACAGCCATACGCTTGGCGATCTCCTTGTTGCGCGAGACAATCATGCCGCCCTCGCCCGTGGCCAACGTCTTGGTGGCATAGAAACTGAATACAGTGGCATCTGTATCCAAACTCCCCACTGATTTTCCCCTCCAAGTCGTCGGAAGCGCGTGGGCCGCATCTTCTACTACCTTGAGATTCCGCCTCCTGGCAATGGCTAGAATCGCATCCATATCGCAGCACATGCCGGCGAAGTGCACCGGAATGATGGCCTTTGTGCGCGGCGAAATTACTCTCTCAATTTCATTCGCCTCAATACAGAAAGTGCGCGGATCGATATCGACAAACACAGGATGGGCGCCCAGGTACCGGATAACCTCCGCTGTGGCCGTAAAAGTGTGGGTCGTAGTGATAACTTCATCTCCCTGCCCGACTCCAACTGCCTCCAGCGCAAGATGCAAACCCGCCGTGCCGGAATTCACCGCCAACGCACAAGTGTCTCCACCGATAAGCTCTGCAAAGTCGCGTTCGAATTCTTTGGTCTTCGGACCAGTCGTAATCCATCCGGAGCGAAGAGTTTCAACTACCGACTCAATCTCTTCTTCGCCAATGTCGGGGAGAGCGAAAGGAATGAACTTAGTCATTGGACTTTTCCCATTCGGACTTCGTGTAGATGATTGCATCTGAGATCAACCAGATCGATTACGTTGCACACTTAGGGATTACTCATGCGCGACTAAATAACAAGTAGGTATCTTGAACCTGTTTACGATTGCGGCACTGACTGCGTGGTATGCTTCGCGTCCACGGCTGATGACCGGCGCGGACCAGGCTCACGCCCATTCATTGACCACGGAAATACTGCAGCCGGCGATAATGTGCGTCTTTCCCTGTCCGCACTCGATAGAAACTATATGCGCCCGCGATTCGTCGGACCATTATCGTACCCGGCAGCTGTTGTCGACCTATCGCGCTGTCATATGGCGCGAAGAGAACTCCCGCTGAACCTGCCGCTACGGCATATGCACCACGCTTCGTCGCAAGCATCGCACCATAGAGAGCACCGATCACCACCGTCAGGTGGTACGCACTGTAAATTGGGTGCATGGACAGCAGAATGCCCCACCATAACAACGCTGCCATCGCGCAGATGGCAAGCACATATTCCTCGCGAGACCTTGGAAGCCGCGCGGATGCCACGCCCAGCCTTACTGCCACGACGATTACAGTGCAGAACAGCAGGATTCCTAACGCGCCCTCGTCGGCAAGGAGATTGAGATAGAAATCATGTATCACTGCAAACTGCGTCTTATAACCATTGAACACGGCAGTCCTGAAATTGCTTCCTACCCCATTTCCCAAAAGCGGCGCATCGGTGAACTTGTCGAAGGCAGTCCGATACTCCAGCAGTCGAAGCCGGCCTTCGTCACTACCCGAATCGTTTACCTGCTCAATCGTGTGTTGAATTAGGCGTGCCTTCGTGACGTCAACAAGATCGGGAGTAAACAGAGTCAATACGTAAATCGCAAGGGTGGCAATGGCGCCCGCGATTACCACTTTACCTGCCTTCTTCTGCCGCATGAAGCACATGCTTGCGGACAGGCAAACAGCAGTGGCAGCCCACTCTGCGCGAGTCATTCCCAGAAGGCACACGACGCTGGTTACGGCCATTACGGTGAGTGATAGCTTGCGATGGATGCCGCATAAGTACAGAACAAACGAGAGGCTCGCCGCCAGGCCCATTAATGGGTCAATCGGACGTACGTATGTCAGCCCCGATATGGTTGCAAACGGCAATGTCTCCTCCAGTGACGCCAGCCTTTGACCGGTAAATATAAGGATCAAGTGCCAAATTCCGCGTGCCAAGACTACCTGCAGTATGATGGACGTCCATCGTTGGAAGCGGGCCCTGGATATTTCAATCGTGGCTCCAAGGCGGAACCCAACATACATTTCCACTGCAGGAACAAGGTCATTCAGCACGTCCAATGCCCGATCGCCCCTGACAAGCGACATTGTGCCACTGATGCCGCTGAAGACAATGAACGCAAGAGCAATTGCCTGCAGGCCGGTGCTCGCTTCTCGCTTCCTTCTCAATACTTTTATCGCCCACGTAAACAGCAAAAGAGCGAAAACAACAATTGTTGACACCTCTCTATCGAAGTAGAGAAAGAGTGGCGAAAGAATCAGGAGTACCGTGATTGATAAGAGAAGGTTCACCGCTTCGCTCTAATTCCGACCTGCCGGTTGGCACTCAAGGGCATTCATCACGAAGCGGCAACTGAGAGAGTTGAGAAGGATTTACCTGAATGGACCGGCTCGACCTCCATGAGTTCATCAGCTATCGCACAGATCTTGGACTGGAACACATCACTGCTGAACTGCTTATAGGCGAAGTCAGAGCAGGATCGCGAGAGTTCCGCGGCTTGCAGAGGGTTTGTTACAAGGGAGATGAACTTTCGGTAAGCATCGTCCTGATCGGAGAAAGTAAGTTGTGGATTGTGATCGACCGTTTCCACCTGACCACCCGACGCGTGAACAAATGTCACGCAGCCAGAGGCTGCCATCTCAGCCGGCGCCATACCAAAGTGTTCACCATGAGCGCAATGTATCGCAAATTTGCATCTCCCCATAAGCGCGGCGAGTTCCTGTCGCGGCAAGCCCTCCAACACTTTTACATAGGCAGTACGTTTCGAAGCTAAGTCCAAGAGAAACTCCCGATACGGTCCCGAACCAAGCCCAACAATGTAAAGCTTAGCGTCTGGGACACTCTGTCGTATCCTGTCGGTCAGATAGACTGCCTCGTGGAAATTCTTCTTCGCATCAAATCGCCCCACAGTGATTATGGAGAGCTCCCGAGCCGGCCACGGGAGGCCACGTTCTGCCGGCAACGCGACAGGCGGGTACAGAACTTCCGCCTCGACGCCATAGGTTTCACTTATAAATCTGCTGGTCCATTTGGAATTGGTCAGCAGCCTCGTATGTGTCAGGTATCGGGATCTGAATCCGCTTGCTGCACGATAAAGAGCTTCATTTACAAGCCGGGGCGCGAGTCTCCACCCACTCGCCTGCATGCGCAATGCTTGCATGTTGTGCTGCGGAAAATGAATATACTGCAGATGCGGGTTGGGAAGCACGATCTCGTTGGTGGCGCTGATGTAGAGGTCGTATTCCGGAGCACGTCGAAGTTTGCGCGCCAGTAAGGCGATCCGGAGCTGGCGTGTACGTCTTGCGCCAGGAATGCTTGCCCCGAAATTCTGCGAGGGCTGACACAAGCGGACGTCTTGCGTTGATATTTGGGTACCATAGAGCGCATTGAGGTGGTCGAAGTCCACCGTCGCTCCCGTCGCGAACAGAGTAACCCGGTGTACCTTGGCGAGGGCTTCGATCATCCATACGGTTACGCTCGTGGCTCCGCCAGGACTTCCCATCAAGTCCGACGCCACGATTGCTATGTTATGCGGCGCTTTCACGGCGAGACCCACGCGAGCCTTTTCCAAATCACTTGCGCGATACGCCGCCCCACAGGCTCGTCAAGTATCAGAATCATCAGCGCGAATACCACTGAGGCAAGAGCCATCCGCGGAATGGGCGGAAGCGGCACAATGCAGGCTACCAGCATTGCAAGACCTGCACATGCGACGGACCATCCACCGAGCGAGGGCGCTTCAGCTGAAGCATATCGGCGAGCGAAGAAGTAACACGAAAGGCTGAGAACATACTCCCCGGCAACCGCGGCTATGGCCGCACCCCATGAGCCTTCAGACGGCACGAGCGCCAGCGCCGTGACCGCGGTGACACCCAAGGTCAATGCGGAGCACCACGCAATTACTCCCTCTTTCCCGCTCGCCATCAAAGGATGACTATATGTGAGCCGGAGGGCTGAGGACGGCACCACCAGCGCCATCAGTCTGAAGATGTCTACTGCGCCAGCATATCTGGGTCCGTAAAGATCCACCACAATCGGTCCGCTAAACCACAGTAGGAGAATCGTCACTGGAGTTACGAGCAACATCGTTACGTGGCGGAATAACCGCTGCGCCGCAGCAAAGTCATCCGCGTTTTCATGGCATCCGGAAATCAATGGATAGCAGACGCTCGACAGCGGAAGAACCATGCTTGACGCCATGACGATCGGCCGGTTCGCAGCTGCAAAGGAACCAACCTCCGTGGCGGATCCCAGGAACCCAAGTACGTAAGTCGGCATCGATCCGAACAGACTGATGCACGCGCTGCTCGTCAGGAACCTCATTGAATGGCGGATCGCCCGATAAAGATCGCGAGCGCGCGGAATAGCAAATGCGTTGACCCGAAGGACGACAACCGAGTACAGATGAAGGCATATTGCTGAAAGCGCCGGAACCGCGGAATATATTAGAACCGCCCGAGGGATATCACGCCCCGTTCTAACTAACAAGACTTGAAGAATCAGACACGCTGCCCCGCGTAACAGGTTTGCAAGAGCTATTGGTCGGAACATCAGGGAGCCCGCATAGAACCAATCCTGAGACATTCCGTAGGTCAAGAAATAGATACACGCGATAAGCAGAGCCTCACGGTATTCAGCGACGGCGGGCAACATCGCAATTACTACTCCGCACAACGATCCGCCGATGACGGCAGTGAGCAAACGCAGGTAAGTGATCGTAGAAAGGATGCGCGGGCGATCTGAAGGGTGTTGGGCAACTTCGCGGATTCCGTATGCGGTGGTCCCAAAATCGACAAAGAGAGTGGCCGTCTGCGCGAATGCAATGGCTATAGCGTAAACGCCAAACGAGGCCGGACCTGCCACCCGCGCGACATAGACTGTCGCGACGAATGACAGCAACCTTCCGCCCCCATAGTCCGCAATAGACCAAAAGAATCTCCAGGCCAACCCACGGGCACGAGTGTTGTTTGAGGGCGCTATAGCCATGTCAGGCCCTCCGGTTGCTATCATGCCTGGCGAGTCGATCTCAGCGCTATCGCTCATATCGCATTGTGTATTTGTCCAGCATCGAGAATCTGTATCCGCGTCGCACTGTCCCTTACGCATTGAGATGTACGCTGTCGAGACGAAAATTCGTGGCATGTCACTGCAGCCGACATCAGCATCAGTCTCTGGGCTGATATATTCCGATCGGCGATTCACAACGGCGGTCTGAACTTTGTCAGAGGGGCGTTGGAGCAGGATTTACCAGATTCGCGCAACGTCCCTGGAATATCGACACCGGTTCTCAAACATTGCCCAGGGCGACCGCGAACTTTTTCGCTGCCTCATTGTTCATCACGCCGCCGAAACGGGCGGCAGCAAAACGCGCCAATGGAACGAATGGCTTAAAACGTGGGGCAATCGAGAAACACTCTTTCACCGGAACTTCCCGGTATCCCATTCCAAGCTTGAAATGATCCAGGTTCGAAGAAGCCGCCAAGGGTCGTAAGCCGTAAAAGACCATCCGGATCGACGGGCGAGCCAACAACTCTTCAGTCATTCGGAAGGAAAGGGCGTTGTTAGGATACGTTCCTAATTCGGAACCTGATGACCGCTGTAAGAAAATATACGCAACATCCCCCATCATAAAAGACAGAGCGACGGCGCCAACTTTCCCTTTCGCGACAGCTGCCCATCCCTCAAATCCAGAGCGGGCAGCTGCCTCTTTGCAAAACCGCTGCCAACGTTGTTGGTCGAACTCTGATTGCCGGCGCCCCTGGCGTAGAAGAGTATCAGCGTTAAGCCTTTCACCGTACAAAGCTAGCCAGTCACAGCCAACCTGTTCGACGTTCCAGTTCTCCAGTCCTCGACGTGTTTGGTTTCTTGCCTTCGAAGTCAGACTGTTCAACGTGTAAGGCTTTTGATCGCAAGCGATATAGTAACTCTCCACGCCACTCGACTTACTAACGTATCGAAGCATTACTGCACTCCGAAACAGTTCCTTTAACTCGTCCTTCGCCGGCTCGATCGAATGATGATATGGGAACGCCAGGAAGCTGTGAGAATGAACGTCAAACCAAAAGGCGGAGGCTGTCTGAATGACAGAATGTCCAATAGCTCTCAAGAAGTCTGCGTATACGTCAATGCTCACCTGATTATCCATGTGCGGACTACAAAGGGGTACTTGCAGGCACGAATTGCAGGTTCCAATCATTTGCCAGTTATTGCCTTGGCGTACTAGCCTCAGCATCCAGAAGCGTGCGGTTAAGCGGCATGCTTTCGACTGGATTCAAAGGATCCCACTGCCCAACTATTGGCGCATATATCCAAACGAACCGATAATTCTGAAACAGCAGCCTCAGGTAAGGAGTAAACTCCTGCGGCTGCTTCACATCAGAAGAACCGCATCTCCCGCTAAGGAGCCAATCACTGCGGCTTACACTATCACGCCAGAGAGCAATCGTTCCGCCAAGCGTAAGCGTATTCGCGTACTCCTGCAAAAGCGGTGTAAACCGTCGCAGTCGCTCCGAGATGTCCTCGCCAAGCGTAACGGCCGACTTATGGCAATACCCCAAGCTGTCCTCACCGCCGTCGATCACGGTCATTCTGGAGTGGTGTTCTCGTATCCCATCCATCATTCCCTGCAGAATATATCCGCACGTGCTGTCTTGCTCGGCGATGTTGAGAACATAGCGCGCCGGGCTTAATCCCGAAACCAGGGTCCAGATGATCGCATCCGGGAATTCCTCGCTGGCAACTCCGGCCATCTGATAGCCAATTTCCCGAAGCCGCTTCTTCACTTCGTCAGGAGCTAACGAACGCTGCCTGGCGACCAGCGATACAGAGTTCTCTTCCGCGTTCGAATACAGCTCCATGTCAAGCACCACGCCGGGAGTGCCAGAGCTCTTTGCTTCTCTGAGCGCGAGCCGCCAAATATCGAGAAATGCGGTCCGAGCCCCGACGCTGTCGTCCAGATCCAACGCTTTGCTTTTGCGTGAATCCGATGCACTCCGCTCGTCGTGAGCGTCTTCGGGTCCGACCATGCGGTTAATGAATATCCAAGGCCACAGTTGCTTTCGTGTTTGCTGTTGAAGCGAGGCAAAGTTTGACTGAACCTTTGCGAACGGAAGTTCCGGTCCCGAGTAATACGCGTCGACCACTGGGACGGCAACACCATCGAAGGGCGACCCATTCAGAGTCGACAAACGGCCGGCGCCTGTCAGGTCGTAGAACGTCACTAGCAGCAGATAAGGACTATCGACGCGTCCGGCCGATTGGCCTGTCTGTTGGGACGCACCCCCCGTGCTACTGAATACCAATGCGATTGCCGCCAGTAAGCAGCAAACCTTTTTCACGCCTCTTCCCGGCGTTGGGCAAGCACCAGGAACCTGGGCGCAGGCAGAATTCGGCCGCGAGCCATCTTCCACAGTAAAACTGTAGCGGCTGAATAACCTCTGTAGATAGCCGATACGAACCCTCTGTTTGCGTTCGCTGGAAGCGGAACAACGGCCTTTATCTCCAGATCGCAATCGCGAAGGACCTTAGCAACAGCATCGGGGGTATAAAAAAAGAGATGGTCGGTCTGCAGCCGCGGACGTGAAGTTTGCGTCAATGCTCGCCCGAACCAACTGGTAGTCCGCCATAACCTTGGCCTCGCGTGAGGAGCCTCGATGGCCAATATCCCGCCGGGTTTCAAGATCCTCTTAACTTCCCTTACCTCTTTTATCGGATCTGTAAAGTAGTAGAAAGTGTCGAGGATTGTAACCGCGCTGAAGTAACTGCTGGGATATCCCGCCGCTTTCAATGTGCCCACTCGCATCTGAATGCCGCGGTCCGACGCTCGGCTCGCGCTCTGGGGAGCCACTTCAACGCCATGGCTCTCCCATCGGCTATCTCCCACGAAGAAACTGGAGAGAAAATGCCCAACAGCGCAACCGACATCCAAAATAGGACCGCCCTTGGCAACGCCCTTCAGCCTCTTGGCAACGAGTTCTAAGACAGCGTGACGGTTGACCTCAAATTTCTCTGAGGCCGCCGTTTCTCCTCTCGGACTTGTCTCTTGGAAGTATTGGGCAAGTTCCTCAGGCGGAGGAATGGGTTCAAGCCACCAGAGGTAACACCTCTTACAGTGAAGCAGTGAGCGAGACGCTTCTGACAGCACCAGAATTGCGCCGTTCAGGCACAATGGGCACCTATCCTCGACGCCACCTACAGTTGAAGCGATTCTTAAACCGCTGAGATATTTCTCTGTTGCCAATTCGATGTCCACCATTCAACCGTGAATCGGAACCTTGTTCGAATAACTGACGGGCTCATTACCCCGCAGGAACTGAATTATCCCTAAGAGAAATCCGCAATTGGCCAGCGAAAAGCTGAATGAAGTCGAGCAGATTCGTGGTTGCGGTATGCCGGCGACGTGAAATACAAAGCCGAGAGCAGTACAAGCACCGAATGCAAGTTCAGCCCATATAAGCGGGCGCACTTCCCGAGACAGAGCAATGGATGAAACAACGATGGCAGCGAGAAATATTGGAGTGGCCCAACGAAGCAGTTTGTGAGACCACAAACTGAACGCATACCCCGGATGCAGCCAAGGCGACAGTAGTTGTGGATATGTAAATGTCCCGCGCAAGTTCCGTGAGGTCATCCTTGCGCGGGCTTTAAGTTCGCCTTTTGCGGTGTCGGGCAGGCGATCATAAGCGACTGCATCGTCCGCATGAACGACAAGAAATCCCTGGTCCACCGCGTCCAGCGGGACCGTGCAGTCTTCGCCGCAAGACGGCAAGAGCGGCCGGAATAGATCTCGGCGGAATGCCATGCAGGCTCCTGTAGCGGTTGCCAGAAGGCCGATTTCTGATTCTTTCCTCCTCATCCAGATCTCGTACCTCCAGTACAGTGACTGGCTTTCCGAAACGGTTTCGCTGCTTTTGATGAAATGAAGGCGCCCGCTAACGCAACCAATCTTCGGATCTGCAAACCGGCTTGTTATTGCTTTTAGGAAGCCTGGAGTAAACTCTGTGTCCACATCAGTCACAACTATGATTTCATCCGCGATTCCTTCGAGGGCAGCATTTTGCGTGATCGATTTTCCAGCAGGAGGAAAATCTACAACCGTAACGCGATGATCTAGAATTGATCTGGCTCTAACGTTTGTCTCATCAGTGGAGCCGTCGTTAGCCACGAACACCTTAAGCCTACCCTGGGCATAGTCCTGGTTTAAGACGTTTTTTAGCCTTTCCACGATCTTCTCCGCTCCGTTCCGCACAGTAATGAGAACAGTCACATGCGGTTGCTCCTGACTGAGCGCGGGGTGCGCCTTGCGCCTCCGGAACAGGCAAAGGATTACAGGATATGCCAACCATGTGTAGCTCAATACTATTAGGGAGGCCACCAAGATCGTGTAGGTTATCGAATGGATCATCTCAAGTCCGGCCATCTGCTTCCAATCCGCATCAATCGGCCGCCGCAGCGCATGGCGCCTGTATTAGCTGCTTTCTAATATGCGTATCTGCCCATTGCACCCGCGGCAGAATCTTGGCGGTATCGATCCTATCCTTATAGTTTAGGATCGCCTTCAACATGTTAACCACAACCTCATCCGTCATAAGGTGAGGTATCAATCCAATATCGAGCAGCCCCCGGTGCACCGGATTATAGTAGTGCTCTTCCTTCTCCTTGCGCGGATTGGTGACATTCTGAATTTGCACGGACAAATTCATCTGATTACCCGCGCGTTTAACCTGATCTGCAATCTCGTTGACTGAGAACACCTCAGTGAACTGGTTGAAAATGCGCATCTCTCCGCAATTTGCGGGGGTTTCAATGGCAAGAGCGACGCACTGAAGTGTGTCTCTCAAATTCAAATATCCCCGAACCTGTCCGCCTCGTCCGTAAACCGTGAGCGGAAGACCTGCGACTGCCTGCACCAGGAACCTGTTGACAACCGTCCCAAAGATATCGTCGTAGTGGAAATTTGGCATTAGCCGCTCATCTAAGTCAGCTTCGTCAGTAGAGAGACCATAAACCGGCCCTTGCATCAGATCGGTCACGCGAATACCGTGGGTTCGTACATAGAACCACAGAAGGTCAGTATCGAGCACCTTTGTTGTGTGATAGAGGCTCCCAGCCTGACGGGGATAAAGGAATTTTTCTGTTCGGCCCTTGTGCTCGATGTTGATCCAGCCTTCTTCAATGTCAATATTTGGAGTTCCGTATTCGCCCATCGTGCCAAGCTTGACAATGTGACACTCTGGCGCGTGAGTAAGCACTGCCCAGATAGCATTGAATGTTGCGTTTAGATTGTTATTTAGCGTGAGCGACGCTTCGGGAAAGCCTATCATCGAGTAAGGTGCGGAAGGTTGCTCAGCGTAATGGACAAGCGCGTCGGGTACGAAGTCACGCACCGTCTCTTCCATGTATCTGAAGTTGGCGCAATCGCTGATCCGTACCGAGATCTTATGCCCACTCACCGCTTCGAAAAGCTCGGATCGGCTATGTAAATTGGGATTTGCCATCAGTGCTTCTGAGCGAGTTTGCTGCGCGACAGTTCGTCGTAAATAATTGTCCACAACAAGGACGTTGTGACCGCGCGCAGCAAGATGCATGGCTGTCGGCCATCCGAGATAACCATCGCCACCTAAGATGAGAACTCTCATAGAACGCCTCCTTAGCTCGCTAAATCAGCCGTGGCTGCAAAGCCGGTGCAATTCTGTTGGACTCCCAGAACTTTTTCATGCGGCACTATCAACGGACGTTTTCGCGTTCTCTGTGAGTTCCCGTTGGCGAGCGACGCATGCGAATCGATAGTTCGGAGTGCCTGCATCGCCTCATCAAGGAGCCCCCGATCAACGAGCATCCTGCGAAGCTCCGAAGGAGACAGAGCGACTTCATTGGCTGAGTTGTAAGCGTGATCGACAGAGTTTCGGACTGATTCGGGATAGCTATAGTCGGCCACATTGTAGATGGGCCGGAAAGCCGGCAGAACCACAAAGTAGCGGGAGAGCTCGATCGTGCGCCGGGTCTCTTCCCCGTTCACAAGTTCTTCGTAAAGTTTCTCACCAGGAATGACCCCGATCAACTTAATCGCAATGTCCTCGGGATGATGACCGAAATGGGGTGCCAGTTCTTCAATCATCACTGCGGCCAAATCCTGGATACGGACAGTCGGCATTTTGGTAATGAAGACTTCGCCCCCGCGCGCCAGGAAGACAGAATCCATCACCAAACGCACTGCGTCCCGCAGGGTCATGATGAAGCGCGTCATTTCAGGATCCGTAAGGGTGACCGGTCCGCCATTAGCGATCTGTCGAGCAAACAGAGGGATTACCGATCCCCTCGAGCCCAGGACGTTGCCAAAGCGAGTGGACGCAAAGATTGGCTTTCCGTTGTGGCGCATCGCATTTGCTGAAGTGATGAGCCTCTCACCCATCAGCTTTGAAGTTCCCATCACGCTTGTCGGATTCACTGCCTTGTCGGAAGAGGTAAATATGACTCTCTCCACTTTGTGCGCGGCGGCCACATTAATGACGTTCTGCGTCCCGAGAATATTTGTCTGCACCGCGTTGCTCGGCGCCTGCTCGCACAGAAAGACGTGCTTATAAGCTGCGGTGTGGAGGACGATGTCGATTTCCTCCATGTGCCGCGAAAGCTGCTCTGGATTACGAACATCGCACAGGAAGAGATGCACAAATGGGCAGTTGGCGTACTCCTGCTGTACGAAGAACAGCTCCGACTCGTTGCTGTCAATTCCGATAATCTCGGCCGGACTGAAGGACACAAGTTGCCTAAGCAACTCGCGCCCGATGGTGCCCGCCACTCCTGTAATTAGAATGCGCTTTTCAGACCACGGATTCATCAATAGTCTCCAAACAATGCAGGATTTGTAGTATTGCCGATATTCATAGATCCCGCGCTACCTGATATGGGGCTTTCGTCGATGCGAAGGTTGTCCCAGATGTGACAGATGACCGGAGATATCTAGTGAGTCTCAACTCGCCGGTTCTTGCGGATCTTCGAGTCGTACTTCCCGTAACCGTCGTAGTATGCCGAATAGGCTTCCGCGGACGTATTTCGGCTTACTTGATTCAGGATCACGCCTACGATATTCGCATGGAGTCGTTGAAGAATGGATACGACTTCTGCTACGGCCTTGCGCCTGGTCTCTCCGGCTCGACTCACTATGAGCACGCCGTCTGCCGCCGAAGCAATCTGCAGGCATTCTGCAAAACCCAGCAGTGGGGGCGAATCGAGAATCACGAGGTCATATTCTTTGGCAAATTCATCTAACAAACTGGAGAGCCTTGGGCCAATTAGGTCTGCTGCCCGATGCGATCCCGGACCAGATGGCAGAATACTGAGAGTCAATTTGCCTTCTACAGGAATTACAACGTCTTGCCAACTCATTTCCCCAGTCAAAACATTCGATAGCCCCTCGCGCGGGTTAAGTCCAAATCTTGCGTGCACACTTGAGCGCCTTAAATCCGCGTCAACGAGCAGAGTTCTTTTGCCTCGATCTGCATTGGATATGGCGAGGTGACAGGCAAGTGTCGTCTTCCCTTCATCTGGCGTTGCACTTGTGAACGCAATCGAGCGAAGCCGGCCCTCAAAGTCCGAGAGCAGAATCGTGTTCCGTAACGATCGAACCGCCTCATCGAAACTTGAACGCGGACCATAGTGTCCATTGCGGCCCGGTTTCGACACGATTTCCGGCAATGTGGAGTTGTGGGCATCGATTGACACTGGACGCGGTAACTGCGCCGCATGCGTATCGACCGGGATCGTACCAATCACGTCCGCGCCGAGAAATCTGCTCGCCTCCACCGGATCGCGGAGCGTCGTGTCGAGCGAATCGAGCAATATTGCCGCTCCCACAGCGAGAAGAGTTGAAAATAGAAAGGCAAGAAGTATATTAAGTTTAATCCGTGGCGAAACTGGTTTTATTGATGGTCTTGCCAGGTCCGCAATCCTGATGTTGTTGTTCTGAAATCCGGCATTAATATCAGCTTCTCTAATCTTTCGGATTAGCTCGTCATACAGCGCTCTATCGGCATTGGCTTCTTGTTTCAATTGTTGATACTCAAACGATTTTGAATTGAGGCTATCCCATTCTCCCTTAGTTTCCGTAACGGCCTTTTGCAACATTTGTTCGCGATTAAGCGCCTGCTGGTACTCAACGACCTATCTCTGAGACGATGCTATTGCGAGTATTGTCAAACTCTTTCTCAACTTCGGCCACTTCAGAGGCTGCTTTCTTGTATTCGGGATGCGTCGTGCCATAAGTCGATTTCACCAGTGCGAACCGCTGCTGGGCCTGGTTGAGCGATCGCTCAGCTTGGCCAGCGCTAATCCTTGAGAAGACACTTGGGCGGCTTCAATGAGCCGGACTTGATTGCATTCCACGCCGCTTCTTTTCCGACCCGTCACCTTGTGCCGCTGTATATTCCGTATTCAGCTGCAGAAGACGAGCCGAAAGAATGTTTGTCTTCTCCTCGGGATTGACTACATCCAGATCTTTCTCGAATTGGGAGAGCGCCAGACTCGATTTCTCCATCTTTGCCTTCAACTCGTCGAGTTGCTTCTCCATAAAGCTCGACATGCTCGCGGAAGAACGAATACGGATGTCGTATGTATGGGTGAGGTATGAACTCGCAATCGCATTTGCCACGTTCGCAGCGAGCTGAGGATCTGAAGAACGATAACTAATGAGAAGAAGATAGGTGTTTGGAGGCCTTGTAACACTGAGGCGCTTCAGCACAACGGGTGCGTTCTCCGTCTGCAACGCATGTTGGTCATTTTGACCTTTAATTTGTCCTTCCTTCTCCAGCAGGTGATACTGCTCGACGACTGGACGCAGCACACCATCAGATTGGATCAACTTCTCTTGCGTTGCCAGCAACTGATCGGAATCATTGGGGTCCGCCGAATGAGTCGCTTCGTCGCCGACAACTTCCGACGGAGCCTGGCGGTCAATGTCAATAGTTGCCGTGGACTCATAGATCGGCTGTAGACGCGCGGAAACAACCGCCGTCACCAGTACGCAAACAGCAACGAAGGCTAAGATCTTCCAAAGATGACGGCGTAGGATCCACAGATAGTGGGAAAGAGGAACCGGCGGAGTCTCCGGCTCGAACTCCTGAATTGGCGTAGGCCCGAAATAGGTCAAAGCCGGTGCATTCGCCGATGGAACTGGGAAGAGGGCTTCCTGCAATTTTGCTTTTTCAGGCATATTGTCTCTGCACCTGATTACCTGGTGCCGTAGTAGATGAAAGCTGAACCGAGGGCGGCACCAGCACCGAGGGATGCTTCGAGGACTTTCAAGCTGGCGCGCGTTCCCGTAGCATCCGGGATGTAAAAAATGTCGTCGGCCTTTAGCGCGACATCCGGAGCCTTTCGCTCCATGATCTTCTTCAATGGAATCGGAATCTCATTGCGGTTTCCAGAGCCAGCTTCCCTGCGATAGATATAAGCGGTGTGCGATGAGAAACTGTCGAGACCTTCCGAAAGCGCGAGAGCCTTGAGCACGCTGCTTTCCGAACCTTCCGAGATATAAAAAGCGCCCGGCTTCTTAACGTCACCCAAAACAAATACTCTGCCTGCCTCCGGGACTCTGATTTCCTCGCCACCCTGCAGACTCAGATTCAGGGAAGGATCCGCACCGTCAATCAGTTCCTGCACCGGCACGCGTCGGATTAGAGTCGTTGGGCTGCCGTCTGCGCCCACTGATGGACGAGTTATGAGAACTTCTGAACCGGCACGATCTGAAAGTCCTCCAGCCCTGGATATTGCATCCAGCAGCGTCACGGTCCCCGTAGCCTGGAAGGTCAGCGGCGTCTTCACTTCGCCGACAACTGTGATTGGCCGGCTCTGGTATTCAACTACCGTGACCGTCACGACGGGATCGACAAGCACATTTTCCGTAATCAATGAGTCTCTGATCGCCTTTTCCAGTCCATCGGGATAAAGGCCAGCAGCATGAATAGCCTTGCCGAGCATTGGCAAGCGTATGTCGCCATCCGAGTTCACTCGAATCGTCCGTGTCAATTCCGGCGCGTCGTAGACCGAAATCCCCACGAGATCGTCGACACCGATTCTTTCAATCGGGAGATTCGCAATCTGATTAATCGCCGTCGCGCCCGGACCGATTCGTTCTATTGGCGCTTGTTGCTGCTGCGCCCAGCACATGCAGGAAGCAAGCAACGTGAGGGAGGCTAAAGAACTTTTCTTCATAATGCGCCTTCGAGGTTGTTGAGGAGTGCCACAGTCTTTCGCTAAAACGCCGTTTGGAGAAGTCCTGATGGGGCAGGTTCAGAACTTGGCCGTTGCTCTTGTTACCCGGTCATTCAACTCTTCAATTTTTCGATGCAGCGCCTGAATCTGAGCGAGGAGGCCATCCGTCTGAGCTTGAAAGTTATGACCATTCTCACCACCGCCGGCTAGCGATAGCAACGCACTCCGGGCAAGGTCTGACACGCTGCGTGCCCCACTCGATGCGCACAAATTCATCAGCGCAGAGTATTCATCTTCTGAAAGGCGAATGCTGATCATCCGCGAGCGCACGCTCAGAACATTCATGTGATTCGCAAATTCAAAAAGCGCAGGGTGGGAACTTACAGGCTGATTGTCGAGACTCTGTAAGGAAACTTCTCAATCATTTCTAAGGAGTGTTGCAGAGATGACTTACTTCCGGGAGCGCACGACACAGGCTTCGCCCATTTCAGTCCCACTCTCGTGTGACCTTGTGTGATTGCCACCAGTTACTTTTCCGCTTCAAGATTCTTCCAACGACCTTGACCCGGAGAATAAGTCTACTTGGCAGCCGAGAGAAGGAGGATTGCTGCCGTCAAAAAGGCTAGGCAAAGCATTGGACGATGTCAAGGAAAAAATGTTAGTCAAACGTAAAACAATTGTAAGACCCCTCGAATAGTCACACTAAGTCGGGATCTTAAACACGCACTACAGTGAGTTTCATACAAGGGGC
Source organism: uncultured Acidobacteriaceae bacterium (assembly GCA_963782085.1). Lineage (GTDB taxonomy): Bacteria > Acidobacteriota > Terriglobia > Terriglobales > Acidobacteriaceae > Telmatobacter. The sequence goes on along the minus strand of CAWAIL010000020.1, from coordinate 146,976 downwards.
CAGCAACCTCTATGCTTGTCAGCAGATGCAGACAGATTGAGGTGATTCGGCGAGGAGCAAATGCTCGCTCTAGGAATGATGCTTGCTAGAGCCGACTTATAGAGAGTGTTGGAGCTAATTGCGCGCAAGTAACATTGGGACGGGGCCAATGAAAAGCAACAGAACCACTCGCCCAACACCCTCCGATGCACGATCCACAGCATCTTCTGTAAATGTGAGACGGCGAACAGTCTAAATGGGTTGCCCGGCGCGGGAAGCTAGTCGATATTTGATGTCGCTCCGGGCAGCCGTGTCAGCGGCTCGCTGCGGAGACGACATACGCAATAGCGGCAGCCTCGCCAGCCACTGAGCTTCCGATCAGGATCTTTCCGAGTGTTGACATGCCTGTAGGGCCGCCATTGAGTCCGATCGACTTGACGGCCACCAATACAGGCTGAGCCGCAGTACCAGAGACCACCGTTCCGCTTATCACGACCTTGTCACCGACATATGTGGACAAGCCATTTCTCGAAATCTCGTATTTAATGCCGGATAAAGTCGACGTCAGGTAGAAGCGGCCATTTTCGAAGCTCAAAAGGCCGATGTCGTTAATAGACTCGGGAGGTGCATGTGGCGCCGGGGGCGTCGCAGATGAATCCTGGGCCCTCGGTTCTGCAGGGAAGGAAAGCGACGCTCCGGGGTCGACCGTCGCCAAAAGCGCTCCGGTGCTATCCGTCACGCGCAACCCACCCTGGAGGGCCCCCACTTCGACGTCCCTGTGGCTATTCAACGAGACGACGCCGGTCGAGTTGGGAGTGCTGGGCAAGATATGCAGGCCATTTGCCTCAATTTGAAAGGGAGTCGCAGACGTCAACTGCGTCTCGCCGCGTGATAGCACGAGCCGATCGCGGAAGAGCATGCTGCTCGATCCGGCGCCCAGCTTGATCTCGGTTCCCTTCTCCAGGCGCAATATTGCGGCAAAGTCGCTCGTTTCCACCGCAGTGCTGTCAAAGAGAGTCGCTGTGCCTCGCACTTCATAGCCACCCACATTGATTTCACCCCGCGTACTCACAGTGCCGATTGCCGAAGAAGCCGCAAACGCTAAGGGCGATGAAGCAATGGCCACTGCAATGACGACAGACTTAGCAATCATATTGCTCCCTCCAGAACGGGCGGGCACACTTCTCCGCGGGTACCGAATCTTGTATACCTCAAGCGTCGTAAGAATTTCAACAGCACGGGCTTTTTCACCCCAAGAATTTGTGTATGACGCGTGTCATACACGATCCTATCTTTCGTTCTGATAGATGCAATTCACCGGCAGTCGGGAAGCTTTGTTCGAAATTGCAGGTGGACTGCAACGTGATCCATTCGCGCCTGCAATCATCCGTTGGATTCGCTGACTCATAGTGTTAGAACCGGTCTCATAAACCGTCGGGGTCAACTTGCCAAAGACCTGGGATCCGCCTTGATGTTGGGTCCCATCATTGCTCGGCATGCCGCTTGCCCATTTATGAGACCGGTTGTAGTCTGATAAGCCGTGACGAGTCTATTACCCCGCGTGTTTTCGATCGCGTCCAGGGTTGCCATTGCGGGGGCCTGTTGCTTCGGAATCTGGCAGTCATGGAACTTGGCTCGGGCAGATTTCCTGTTCCGTCGGGACACCGAGGAATCTGTCCGCTCGTCTCTAAGCCTCGAGCCGGACTCATGGAGATATTCCATGCGCCTCTCGCAGTTCGATGAAGTGCACGCGAGGCAGCTTCTCGAGCGATCTTTGCAGCTTGACGCCTACAACGCTCCCGCGAACATCGAACTCGGGCTCGACGCTGAGAACGCGGGCGATTACGCACGTGCGGAGAAGCTGATGCTCGCGGCGTTCGCGATCGATCACACATTCGCAACGCGCTGGGCTCTTGCAAATTTCTACTTTCGCCGGGACAACGAACAGGCATTTTGGGAATGGGCCCAGAGCGCTGCCAGAATGCCGTCGGATAGTGTCGGCGCGCTTTTCGAATTGTGCTGGCGGGAGTCTCCTAATCCGCAAAGGATCTCCAGCGCCATCCTCAATGACAACCCAAAATTGATTCGACAGTATATCCAATTCCTCGCTTCCAAGAACCAGTTGCCGGCAGCGGGTTCCGTAGGGCAACGCCTCGTCATGGACGGAAATCCGCAATCCGACACTCCACAGTTGCTTCAAACCGTCAATCAACTCGTCGCCGTTAATGATGGCATCCAGGCACTTGACCTGTGGCATACGATGACTGCCCGGCATTGGATCAATGCTGACGTATCAATCGTGAACAACCCGAGATTTGTGCGCATTCCACTGCCAGCGAGCTTCGACTGGACCTTGCCGTCTTACGATGGGCTGAATTCCTGGACTGGGCCGGGCGGCCTGGAAGTGGAGTTCACCGGCAGGCAACCCGAAATCTGCACCGTCGCAGAGCAAACGATTGTTCTTCCGCCCGGCAAATATTCACTCCATTCTTCCTACAGCACGTCGGAGATTCCTCCAGGAACGGGCTTGAAATGGCAAATCGTCGAATATGGATCCGACAAGCCGCTTGCCGAGTCTCCAGATCTTTCCAGCGACGCCCCACAAGATTCTGCTACGACTTTCTCAATACCTCCAGGCCCATTGCTGTACCGCGTTCGTCTCGCCTATCAACGGGCACTCGGGACGACGAGAATTTCAGGCGGCCTCGCAGTATCGTCGGTTCAGATCGCATCCGGCCAATAACTCCCGCAACCAGACAAGCCGAAACACCCGTGCAGAACCCGAATTGACGGTTCATTCGAATGAGCGCTTTGGGAGCCGCGCCCCGACGCGAATGACCTTTGTGCCCGCTCCCGACTTCTGTTGTCATGATCTTCCACTTCCGTGATAGTCGTGCCCCATTCGTTTTATAGACGCCTGGATGAATTTTGCTTACCCTGTTCACAATCAGGGAAAACCTCCGAGAGATCACACTCAGAGGCGCGTGACCGCTCGCGACCATCCGTAACAGTGTGTCTGACTCATCGTGCTGAAAGGCGTACATGAGTTCTCGATAAAGGACCCACAGGAGAACCATGCTCTTAAGCCACCGTCAACACACACACTCGACGTGTGTCTCGATTCACTGCACATTTCCCGTTACATCACAAATCGACGATAGACCACAGCAGGCATTCAGTCGGAGGCGGTGTAATATGCTCGCTCTTCCCGTTTTGAAGCAGGCGATTGTCTGCTCTCTTTTGATTTGTGGCGTTCGCTCCTTCGCACAAACAACCCAAATTCCATTCGAACAGATTCAAAAGGATGCCGGGGCAACGGTGATGCAAGCGTCCTCCAATTCCGACATCGCCGCCGTCTCGGCCCCCGAACCAGCCCTTGGAGATTCAAGTTCCGCAACCCCTCCATTGCCGGCATCGTCGTCACCAGCTTTGACGCCGTCTTCCGCCGCATTCACAAGCGGGGCGACTGTACCCCGGCCGAAGATCGTTGACAAGAAGTTTGTCTTGCTGAACACGATGCATCTCGCCTTGGCTCTCGCTGATGTTGAACTGTCACAACGCTGCATCGATCAGCACACGTGCGCCGAAGCAAACCCATTTATGCCATCATCGCACGCAGGCAAGCTGGAAGTTAGTTTCGGAATCTTTGCGTATGGCGCCGGCGCGAGTTACTTCCTCAAGAAACACAATTCCAGGTGGTGGTGGCTCTCGCCGGTCTTAGGCAGCGGTCTTCACACGGTCGGAATCGCTTCCGCGCTTTCACACTGAACTGGACAAAAGACTAGCGAAGCCAGGGAAGATCCTATGCCCTAGTCTCCATTGTGGGAATCGATCTTCTACCCGGGATCGCCGCTCTCTTTGTTCCACTTCAGCGCGACTCCGGGATCAGAAATCGCATTGATGAAGATGCCTCAGACGACGAGTCGATGCGGAGCGGATCGAATCAACTATGGCTGCTGAACCAATCGATGGCCAATTGAGTATATTGGCCGACCTCAATGATGTAGCCGTCGGGATCGCGCATATAGCAGCGCCATTCCCAGCCGTCAGGATTGGCTAACGGCTCGGTAAGAAAAAATGCTCCTCTGTCGCCCCATTGTTTGTAGCAGGCCCAGATGTCTGCAACACGCAGATTCAGGAAGCTATTGACTCTGTTTAGAGCCGTTGGCGTCTCAAGGAAGACCTCAGGCTTGTCGGGAGTCGGGCCGCCGCCGCAATTGAGAATGATCCAAGTATTAGCCAGCTTGATGTAGCAGGGATTTTCCGGCTTGATCAATTTTCCGCCAAGAATTCGGACATAGAAGTCCATAGATTTTCCCTGGTCCTTGACCGTGAAGAAGTGAGCTGCGTAGAAGCCTTCCTTTGCAACCGGCGCGTCAGGTAGATTCATGGGGTTCCCTCCTGTTGCAGGATAACTGGGCTGCGGCCGGAACGGTCTGAGTGCCAGGAAGTTGTCAGCAGGCTGGAGTTCGAAACGCTGTTCATTTCGTCATCGACGTTTGTCTCAGGTCGGGTACACTTTTCCTCATTATGAAGAAGACCTGGTTGTTGCTTCCCTGCATCGCCCTGGCTCTCGGAGCCGGAAAAGGCTCCATGTCGGATTATCCGAAGCCCACCGACGCCGAACTGATGGGAAGAATTCCGGCCAATCCAACGGCGCATTGCAAAAGCAAGAACGGCTTGCCGGACTCAACCTGTACACCTGGGAAGGCGTGGACCACTGACACAGACACAATTTGTCACGGTGGTTCCACCAGCCTCATTCGGCCGCCCGTTGACTACACCGACAAGCTTAAAGTTGCACAGATTACGGAATACGACTACGGAGATGTTGATCCGAGCGATTATGAAGAAGATCATTTAATCTCTCTCGAGCTTGGCGGAAACCCGGACGATCCGGCGAATCTTTGGCCTGAAGCTCATGCCGGCAAGAATGGGTCAAAGCAAAAAGACAAAGTGGAGAACTGGCTTCACAAGCAAATCTGCAGCGGAGCGATGACACCAAAAGACGCACAGGAAGGAATCAGCACAAACTGGAAACAATATCTTTCAAAGGTTGCTCCGTACAAAGCAAAAAGCGTTCGAGAAGTTCAGTAGACGCAGCACGACTTTGACCAGCCGAAGCACTACAGCACATCTCTGGCGAATAGTTTACGAAGAGGCAACGTTGGTTCCACCCTTCTCATCTTCTAGGCCGAGGAAGATAAAGGAGGAAGAGATGAGAATCAAATGGATTGCTGTTCCGACGATGGCAGTAGCCGCTGGTCTTTTCACTTATTGCCCGCGGGCCAGTGCTGCGGCGCCGCAGGCTCGTGTTTATGTGCAAGCGGGGGGAGGGTGGGACGCGCCACCGCAAGAGTTTCGCGATGTGCAACGGCAGGGTTTTCACGACGGCATTGAAGGCGCCCGCAGAGACTTCGATCATCATCGCCGGCCGGATGTAGATAACCGCGACGAGTACAGGCATCCGCATGTCGATCGCGCGGTGCGTGACGACTATCGGGAAGGCTACCGCCGCGGATACGAAACGGCGATGCATCACCTGATGGCCGAGGGACCTCACTAAAGACTGTTACCCCATCGCTAACAAGAAGGACAAAAACCCCGGCTCTCGGTGAGGGCTGGGGTTTTGCAGTCTAGTGTTGAAACTCGCAGAGCTCGGTTACATAATCGGCTGAGCCGTCGCGCAGCCACCCATCCAGCTGCGCCGGCTCTTTCAGTTGCTGCCCGCGCACCCGCGGCACAATCACGTACTCGCACGCCATCTGCGGCAGAGCGGTCATGTCGCCCCAGAGCTTTTCGAACTGCGCCACGGGATAGATGTCTTCCTGCCCTTTGCCCCAGCGCTTCTTCACGTCCTTCAGCGTGATGTAGGTGGGCATGCGCGCGGCCATGTGCGCGCACCGCCGCGGCGACCTTCTCCTGATTCGCGCAAATCGCCCCGGCTCAAGGCCGAAAACCTTGAGCAGCGCGTCGATGTCGATCCAGAACGTATTCGAGTTGTAGTAGGAAAGCGCGAACTCGATCTCTTCCGACGGCAGCGCCATGCCCTCGACCAGCCGCACGCGCCCGTCGACGCATAGCGAGGCCGCCGCCGCGGTCCTCGATGCGCCGCGTCACCACTTCCACAGTCATGGTTGCCTTGCTCGTCGATGTGCCGGCCCAGAATTCCCGGGTCGAGATCGGCGCCCACCGTGTCCACGTTGTGAACCATCAGAGTAGCGCAACTGCGGCCTCGCTTCGAGCAGCTTTTGCGAGCACGCCGCTGCGGAAGCAGATTCGGAATCTCGTACCAGTGCCCCACCGGGATGCAGGCACTGCAGCGGAAGATTGTCGGTGTAATTGCTTCGCCTCACCCGCCTGCTGCGCCCACGCCATCAGCGCCGCGCGCACGCTCTCGCGCACCTTCTGCGCCTGCGCATCGAGCATCTGCTGCGGCGTTTCCTCCCAGGCAAAGCGCAAATCGCGCACCGTCGGAATCAGCCGCAGCCCGACGCTGCTGCCCCGCCGAAAGATAGCAGCGGGCCTGTGTATCCGTATTCGTCTTCGCGCCGCAGAAATTCTTCGATCGGCCCGTGCGTCAGGTAGCTCGTCGTGATCGACGTGCGGCACTTCGCGTGCCATATAGCCTGCCCGCGCGCCGGCTCTTGGCCAGATGCACTTCGAGAAATGTGCGATGCGTGCCGCGCGAGCCTGCAGAAAGGGCTCAGCGCCTTCACCACGCCGGCGCCGTGCGTCCAGCGGCTGCCCGCGCCGCCGCTCAGCGTCACCACTGCGACAGCGCCGGCGGCAAGCGCTTCCTCGCCGATGCGCTGATAACGTCGCGTCGACTTCGTGCCGTCGCGTCGAAAAGCTGCTCCGGCGGCACATCTTCAATCTGCACCGTCGCCGGCAGCCGGTTCTGCGCGACCCCGATATGCCCGGCGCGCAACTCGGCCTGAATGCGCTCATGCTGGATGGGATCGAAGCCATTCTGCGTCGAGCAGCGAGTCCAATGTCTCCGCCGTGCTCGTCGCCGCCATTGCCGTGCGGCAGCAGCCGATCGAGCAGGCCGCGCGCGCGTTCGCGAGCGCCGCGGCACGTCGTGGCAACGATGGCTGAATCGCTCCAGGTCGCATGCGCTCGCTCGCAGTGAGAGCAGCCGCTGATCTTTGCGGAGCAGAGCCGGCAGCACGATGTTGTAGTAGCCGTCGGGCAAGAATCGCTCGCTCGCCCGTCTTCAGTTCCGCAAATGTCCCGCGCTCATTGATGGAGAAGTCGTAGACGACTGGCTTCATCGCGAACGCCACGCCGCCGGCAAGTTTCTCGCTCACTTCGCGCATCAGGTCGCTCAGGCGCTTCTGCGCCTCGGGTTTGCGCGTGGGATCGAAGATGAATCCCATGCCGCCGCCCGACATGCCGCCCAGCATCCAGAATCCCCAGAACGCAGTCGCCGAACTCCGCGCGCACTTCGCTGATCAGCGTCTCGGTGTAGAGATTGCTGGCCCAGGGAATGATGGTCTGGATCGGTCCTTCGAAATTGCGCTGCGTAGCGCCGCCGACCGCGCGCACGTCGCCCGCGCGCAGATCCTCGACGATCTCGTCGAGAATCTTGCACGCCGTGCTCGCGCGCGACCCATTCCGCATCCGAGCGCAGCAGATATCTCTCCGTCACCATCTCCAGAATCGGCCCCACATCCTGCGCCATGCCGCCGTGCACCAGCACCAGGCTCTCCTGCAGACGCGGCCGCGTCTGCGCGCTGACTTCGGCGTCATTGAGAATGCGATGATTCGGCAGCAACCTGCCGCGGCTGACGCCGAACTCCGGATCGCCCTCGGCTGCGAGCACGCCCTCAATCAGCTTGATGCCCGGCCAGACGCCGCCCGAGTCCTGCCATCCGCCGCCGGAACCGCCCAGCCACTCGCCGAGAATCGCGCGCGCCGCAACCAGCCGCCGCTCCGTCTTCCGTCGAGCTGCGCCGGTCAGCGACTGCAGCCTGCCCCGTCGCGCGCATGCAAACGGAGATCAGTGACGCCAGCAGCGTTGGTCGAAACCGCCAGCCGCGAGCCCTTGGGAATGTTGTTCACCTGGCTGACGATTTCGATGCCCAAGCCCGTCGCGCTGCATCAATTGCGCCGAGAACGATGCGCAAGCGGCTGGCCCGAGCCTTCGAGGCCCGGCGGCACGATGCCCGACGCGATCACCGCCGCCTTCAGCAGTCCCAGATAATCGCGGCCGAAATCGAACAGCTCCTGCAAGTCGCTGATCTCCGCCGTCGCATCCAGATCGACGCTCACCAGGCGGATCACCGGCCGATCGATGACGCGCAAATACGCTTCGACCGGCGGCTTCGGCGTCGATGCGCCGTCGCGATCCATGAATCGCCAGATCGATCGACACGTTGAGCACGCGCGCCATCTCCGGCAGATCCATGCCGAGGAAAAAAATGTCGCTCCAGCCGCTGTGGCTCAGGTCCATGCGCACGGGCGTGGCTTCGTGCAGAATCGGGAACGGCTCGCCGTTGCGCGCGCTTCAGCAGCTCCGGCCGCATGCGCAGCGCGTAATCCGCCGGATGGCCGGTGCGAAACATCCATTGGTTGCCGCGCACCGAGCGCACGCTGCGCCGCACCTGGTCGGCCAGCGTCTGGAACGCCGAGCCCGCGATACGCCGCGGCCAGCGCGCTCGAAATGCCGTCGCTCGGTCCCTCGCGCTTTCTGCGCGGCGAGAAAAATGCCGATCGCCTCTTCATATCGGCGGCTGAGCAGCTTTTCGTATCCATCGAAAGGAATCAGCGCCTTGCCGCTGGCGATTTCGCGCCGTGCTCGCCGGCAGATGAAAGCGGTGGATGGCGTAAAGAAAAAAGAGCGCACGCACGCGCTCGTAGAGGTTCTCGCTCGAGTGCCTGAGCTCTCGAGTTCTGCAGCTTCGGCCAGCAGCTGCTCCGTCGCTGCGCTCCGGCAAAAATCATCGAGAGAACGATTGCGAATCTTCGGCGTCGGCCGCAGTGATGATCGTCCACAGTCTCGCTCACGCCGCCGTCTCCCTTCGCGGAGAGCATCTTCGCGCGCGGCCAGCACATTCAACAGCTGAGTCAGACACTTCGTCGCGGTCCTGCCCGCTCAGCGCCAGCGCGAGCTGCGCGGTAAACAATCCATACTTCACGCCCACATCGAAACGCTGGCCGCGTCTGGATCATCGCCAGATACTGCTCGCGCTCGGCCAGCACGCCGAGCGCCGCGGAAAGGCTCACGCGTCCCGTTGGCGATTGCTCCAGCATGCCGAATCGAGAATCTCAAAAATCGCCGGCGTGAGCACGTGCATTCCGTAGAAGCAGAGATACTGCCCGCTGCGCAGGCCGGGAACGATCAGGTGCTGCTCCGCTTCGGTCGGCGTCGGCTTTTCGAGCACTGTTTCCACGCGATACATCCCCGGCTTGCCCGGCACCGGCTGGCCGCCGACCGTGCCGTAAAGCGGAAGCAGGCTCTCGCGCGTCACCTGCACCGCTGAAATGGCGCAGCCTTCTCGCTGGCGAGCTTCCACCAGTCGTCTTTGCGCTGCCGCTCGCCTCGGCACCAACGTATATATGGTCGCCGACGAAGTGCAGAAACGGCTCGTCCTTGACAAACTCGCGCGCGCACAGCACCGCATGCGCGTAGCCGCGAGCTTCGGTCTGCGGAATGAAAGTCAGGCGCGCGCCATCGTCGGCAAGCAGACGCGCGTAAGGCTCCTCATCGCCCGGCCACACCACGATGCACATTTCGTTGATGCCGGCGCGCACCGCTTCGCGCACAACCAGGCTCAGAACCGAGCGCTCCTGGCCCTGCTGGTCGAAGAGCGTTTGCATGGGCAGGTTGCGCTGCTCTTTGCCGGCCGCAGTAATCACGGCCTTCCTGATTTGCATGGGTCAATTTTACAGCGGAGGATCGTGGCCAAGAGTTCTATCAACAGTCAGCCCGATGCGTGTCAGGAGACACGCACGACAGCCGGACTGGAGTCCGGCGCTACAACTTCCAGGTCCGGTCGCGGCTAGACACCACTGTAAGCCGAGAAGCCGCCGTCGACGGGAACGACGATGCCTGTGACGAATTCCGACGCCGGAGAGAGCAGCCATAGCACGGAGCCGAATAGATCCTGCGGCTCGCCAAAGCGAGCCATCGGCGTGTGCGCCATGATCGCTTTGCCGCGCGCGGTGAGCCCGCCGGTCTCCTTATCGGTGAGCAGGAATCGGTTCTGGTTGGTAAGGAAGAATCCAGGCGCGACTGCGTTGACGCGGATCTTCGGTGAGTACTCCTGCGCCATGTGCACGGCCAGCCACTGCGTAAAGTTGCTCACCGCCGCCTTTGCCGCGGAGTAGGCAGGAATGCGAGTGAGGGGACGAAAGGCATTCATCGAAGAGATATTCAGAATCGCACCGAAGCCCTGCGACGCCATCACCTTGCCAAATGCCTGGCTCGGCACAATGGTGCCGAGAATATTCAGCTCGAAGACCCAGCGCAGCGTGTCCGCTGGCAGATCGAAGAACTTCAGCTGGTCGCTGGTCGTGGCCTGCGGCTTGTTGCCGCCCGCGCCGTTCACCAGGCAGTCCAGCTTACCCAGGTGGTGCACGACGTCGTCTGCAGTTTTGCGCCACACTTTCGCGGTTCAGCACGTCACATTGAAACACGGAAACGCGCTTGCCGTTCGCGCCCATGCGATCCACAGCGGCGTTGCCCGGCTTCGGGATTCACGTCGAGAATCGCGACCTCCGCACCGCAGCCAGCCAGCGCGCCTGCGATCTCGCTGCCCAGGATGCCGCCCCCGCCGGTGATGGCAACCGTCTTGCCGGTGAAATCGTACATCCTGGTCAGTTCCGCCAGATCGAACGAGGTTTTCTGCGTCAGATCGAGCGCATGTCCAGCTTCAAGAACCGCCGATTGTGCCATCTCGCATCCTTTCTTGTTTGCGCATCGAGTATAGGAATTCCGCAGAGGTCAAACCAGTGACACTCATCACGAACCGGTTTCGAAGCTGAGATGTGTCTTTCATCACGGTGGAGCCACATCACGGCGAACATGTAATGCGAATCACGGTCTTTGCGCTTCACCGATGTATCAGGGAAGTAGAGAAGAACGGAAGGAACTTTCGCATGCTTCTCGAGTTGAGCGTGATGCCAAAGAAAAAGGGCCGCCACGGCAGCGCGCCCGCAAGCGACCTGAAGAAAATCATCGATGCCAGTGGCCTTTATCACCAGGACAAAGACAAAGGGACTGTGCTCGAAGGCAATTGGGATCAGCTATGGCGGTGGCCAAGAAGTGCCACGATGAGGTGCTGAAAACAAACGAAACATATGTGACGGTGATGCGCGCTGTGGATGGCCCGGATGTGGCTCCCTGCGCAAAAGGCCGGCGACTGCACCGCGATGAAGGATCTGCTGGAAGACGACGGCGATTGGCTGATTCCATAAATAGAAAGACGATCTGCCTTCATACAATGAAAAGAGCGGAGCGCAATGCGCTCCGCTCTTCTGTCCTGCATCCGTGCAAGATCAGTAGAGCCGGAAGTCGACCTCGATGGTGATCATCACCGGCACCGGCGTCTTGCCGTCCTTCATGGCCGGCTTGAACTTGTATTGCCGAATCGCTTCGATGGCCTTCTCGTCCAGTCCCATGCCCAGCGCCCGCGCCACATGGATGTTCTGCGGATTGCCCTGCGCATCCACGATCAGCGAAATGAGGCAAACGCCCTGGTACTTGGCGCGCCGCGCCTCGTCGGAGAACTCGGCTTCAAGCTGTGAATCACTGACCGGCGCCGAAACCCTGCCGCCCATCTGGTACACCCCGCCGCCGGTGTTGCCGCCGTAGCCGGGCCCGTATCCGTTGCCGCTGCCCGAGCCCAATGCCGCCGCCGCTGCCCGTTCCCATGCCCGCGCCGCTGCCTGTGCCGGCCGAGGCCATTGTCACATTCGTCGATTCGTGCATGCCGATCATCGGCATGTTCGGATTGTCGGGCAGTTGAATGTCCTTCTGCACATTGATGGCCGCAGGCTCGGGCAGCTTGGGCTTTTCGATCGTCTGCGGCTGCGGAGGAGTGACTCGGATCCTTTGCCTTCTCGGGCAGCTTGCCCTTGTTGGCTTCGATCATGCTTCTGTCGCCGCCGCCGCCGCCGCCGCCGGCCTTGATTGCGGACTTTCGGCGCGTTGTAGTCGCTCACGTCGATGTTGGTCGCCAGCAGGCGGGCTTGACCGTGTCGACGATCTTCTTGCCCAGCGAAGAACAGCACAATCAGCAGGATGGCGATATTGACTGTCGAGGAAATTCCGATGGCCCACGGATTCGCCTTCACGGCCATCCGGTCGGGCACCGGAATCGGCTTCGAGGTCAGCTCCAGAGGCGGCAGCTTGACCGGGAAAAACACGTCCTGGATGCTCTCCCAGAGGCCCGCCCAGATGGGCTTCTCTTCGAAAGCCTTTCCCAGAAATGCATCGAGCTCGTGGCCGGTGCCTGGTCAGCCGCGGCTCCCTGGTCGTTCTTTTCTTCCGGTGTCATGTGTTAGATCGTTTGCCTTCGCTGCTGGCGGTCCGGCTGTCGCTGCCCTGCCCGCTCGGGACGCGGGATCGCGCGAACAGGCCCATCGATCCATTATGCTTGACCGCGCCCGTGCTTGTCTCGGCTCGCCGAGCCTGACTTAGTGGCCGGCCTCAGGCCTCCAGATTTCTCATAGTCCGTCAGCTTCAGTCACTTCCATAAGCAATAGACGGTGATACGGCTCGGTTTGTTACCGGGAAAAATTTCACTCCTTCGATTTACACTGATTATTGAACAACTTTGCATCCTCGAACGGAGTCCCAGATGTCCCCTGCGCCGGAGTTGAAGGCGACCCTTACCCTGCCCCAAACCGCCTTCCCGATGAAAGCCAATCTGCCGCAGAATGAGCCTCTTCGGCTGGCCCGCTGGGCCGCGCTCGGCCTCTATGAAGAGATGCGCAAAGCCGGCCGCGGGCGGCCCGTCTACCTGCTGCACGACGGCCCTCCCTACGCCAACGGGCCCATCCACCTGGGCCACGCCCTCAACAAGGGCCTCAAGGACTTCGTCGTCAAGTCCAAGACCATGGCCGGATTCGACGCGCCCTATGTCCCCGGCTACGACTGCCACGGGCTGCCCATCGAGATCAAGGTCGACGAGAAGCTGGGCCACAAAAAGCTGGAAATGCCGGTGCCGGCGGTCCTGGAGGCCTGCCGCGCCTACGCGCAGAAGTATGTCGACCTGCAGACCGAGCAATTTGAGCGCATCGGCTGCTTTGGACGCTGGCAGATCGCCCTACAAGACCATGGCGCGCGCCTACGAGGCCAGGACTCTGGAGGCGTTTTACGGCTTTCTGGAGAAGGGCTTCGTCTACCGCGGCCTGAAGCCGGTTTACTGGTGCATCCACGACCGCACCGCGCTGGCCGAGGCTGAAGTCGAGTACGCGAACCACACCAGCCCGTCGGTCTATGTGCGCTACCGGCTGACGTCCGATCCGGCGGCGATCGCTCCGGCGCTTGCCGGCCGCGAGGTTTCGACCATCATCTGGACCACCACGCCGTGGACGCTGCCCGCGTCGCTGGCCGTGGCGTTCCATCCCGATTTCGACTACGTGGCGCTGGAAGCAGAGGCGCTGGCGCAGGTCTACATCGTCGCCGCCGAGCTGGCCGAGCAGGTGGCCGCGGCCTGCAAGCTCGGGCCGACGAAAGAACTCGCGCGCTTCAAGGGCGCGGTGCTCGACCGCGTCACGTTCCAGCATCCGTTTCTCGAGCGCTCGATCCTCGGCGTGCTGGCCACCTACGTCACCGCCGACACCGGCACCGGCGCCGTGCATACTGCGCCCGCGCACGGCGCAGACGACTTCTATACCGGCCAGCGCTACGGCCTCGACCCCACCTGCCGCGTCGATGCCGGCGGGCACATTCACTTCGATCCCGCTGCCTGGCCGTCAGCCGCAGCCGCCGGCCTTCGACGGCATGAAGGTCTGGCAGGCCAATCCGGTCATCGTCGCCATGCTCGAAGAGCGCGGCGCGCTGCTGGGCGGCTCGCAACTTGAGCACTCCTATCCGCATTGCTGGCGCTGCCACCACCCCGTCATCTTTCGCGCCACCGAGCAGTGGTTCATCTCGCTTGAAACGCCGATGAAGCGCGCCGACGGCTCGGAGACAACATTCCGGCAGCTCGCCATCGAAGAGATCGACAAGGTGGTCTGGGATCCGGCGTGGGGCAAGGAGCGCATCACCAACATGATCGCCACGCGCCCCGACTGGTGCATCAGCCGCCAGCGCATCTGGGGCGTGCCCATCGCCGTCTTCATGTGCGAAGGCTGCAACCAGCCCATCATCGACGCCGCGCTGAATCGCAAGATCGTCGATCTCTTCGAGCGCGAGGGCGCCGAGGCCTGGCACACTGACCGCCGCTGCGAAGCGCTGCTGCCCGCCGGCGCCAAGTGCGCGCACTGCGGCGGCAGCAGCTTTCCGCAAAGAGACCGACATTCTCGACGTCTGGTTCGACTCCGGCGTGAGCTGGCTGGCGGTCTGCGAATCGGACCCGGATCTTGAGCCCGGCCTACAAGGCATTCCAAAACCGAGAACGGCACGAAGGCGCACGCGAAGTCCTGTATCTCGAAGGCGGCGACCAGCATCGCGGCTGGTTCCACTCTTCGCTGCTGACTTCGGTGGCGCTGCGCGGCCGCGCGCCGTATTCGCACGTCGCCACCGCCGGCTGGACGCTCGACGAGCAGGGCCGCGCCATGTCGAAATCGCTCGGCAACGGCGTCGATCCGGTCGACATTGCCAACCGCATGGGCGGCGAGATCGTGCGCCTCTGGGTCGCGTCGGTCGACTTCCGCGAAGACATGGCCGCCAGCGAAAACCTGATGCAGCGCTGCGCCGAGCTCTACAAAAAGCTGCGCAACACCTTCCGCTTCCTGCTCGGCAATCTGCACGGCTTCGATCCGGCGCGCGATCGCGTTGCCGAGGCCGAGCTGCTGCCGCTCGACCGCTACATGCTGGCGCGCACGCGCGACCTCACCGAAAAGATTCTCGGCTGGTACGAGGCCTTCGAGTTCCATCGCGTCTACCAGGCGGTGAACGAGTTCGCCATCGTCGACCTGAGCTCGTTTTATCTCGATGTGCTCAAGGACCGCATGTACACCTTCGCGCCCACGAGCCAGGCGCGCCGCTCGGCGCAGACCGTGCTGTGGCAGATCACCGAAGCGCTGGTGCGGCTGGTCGCGCCGATCCTCACCTTCACCGCCGACGAGATCTGGGAGTATCTGCCCGCAGTCGAAGGCCGGCCGAGTCAGCGTGCATCTGGCGCTGTTTCCCAAGCCGGAAGAGATTTTCTCTGAAGATCCGGCGCCGGTGCTCGAGGAGTGGAAGAAGCTCTTCGCCGTTCGCGATGAAGTCGTTGCGCGTGCTGGAAGAAGATCGCCAGGCAAAGCATCATCGGCAAAGGGCTCGAGGCGCAGATCGAGATCGAAGACGTCAGGCGAATTGCTCGCTCTTGCTCGAAGCGCTCACGAGGCCGGTCTGAAGGAATTCCTGAACGTCTCGAGGCGTGAGCCGTTGTCGAAGGCACGGCTGCCGCAGAGTATCACGGCTGTCGCTCCGCCTCCGGCCACAAATGCGCCCGCTGCTGGAACTTCATGCCCGAAGTCTCCGAACTACGGCATCTGGGAGAACGTCTGCACGCGCTGCCAGTCCGCCCTGAACGAGATGGGCATCGCACCGCCGAGCCGAAGCGTCGCATGGCGCCCAGCCGGAGGCCGACACAGTGAGCTGGCTGACAAACTGGCCCGCAGCCGCGCCGCCTGCCCTGGCTGCTGCTCATCTCGGCGCTCGTCATCGCCGCCGACCGGCTGACCAAGACCTGGGTCTCGCCGCACATCCCGCTCGGCGGCGCGATCCCTGTCATTCCGACCACGTCCTGCGCATCACCCACTGGACCAACGAAGGCGCGGCCTTCTCGCTCTTCGCCGACTACGGCTTCGCCGCACGCCGTGCGCTGGGCGCTGATCGCATTCACGCTCGCTCGCCGCGGTCGTCGTCTTCATCGCCCTGCTGCGCCTGGGCAGCCACATTCACGCTCACCACCGTCGCTCTCGCGCTCATTCTCGGCGGCGCGCTCGGCAACGTTCACGACCGCATCGTCTACGGCTCGGTCGATCGACTTCATCGAGGTCCACATCTTCACCTATCACTGGCCCGACTTCAACGTGGCCGACTCCTCGGTCGTCACCGGCGCCTGCCTGCTGTTCCTCGATTCGCTGCTGCCGCAGCGCCGACAAGAACCTGACAGCGCTGACGATTTGCGCGCCAGATCTCGCAACACAATCAGTCACGGCGGCAGTCGCGCAGCCGGTATAATTGGTCGGACCACGTAGGCCCATTGCAGGAGCTGTACGAAATGACCGCAGCAGGTTCCGAAACCATCGCAGTTTCTTTGCCAACTCTCGGTCCCGCGAATCGCATGTCGCATCAGCGCTGGGTGATCTGCTCGCTCCTGTTCCTCGCCACGGTCATCGCCTACGTCGACCGCGGAGTGATCGCCTATCTTGAGAAGTTTCTCGAAGACCGTGATCCCGGGCCTCAACAGCATCAAGTACGGATACATCCTCGCCGCGTTTCAGGCGGCTTACGCCATCGGCATGGTGGTGGCCGGCGGACTGACCGACAAGCTGGGCACGCGCAAGGCATTCGCCATCGCCATCTGCCTCTGGAGCGTTGCGGCCATGCTGCCGGGCGCTGGCATTTTCGGTCATCACTTTCGGCGTCGCCATGTTTCTGCTCGGCCTGGGCGAGGCGGCCAACTTTCCTGCCTGCATCAAGACTGTCGCCGAGTGGTTTCCCAAGCGCGAGCGCGCGCTGGCCACCGGAATCTTCAACTCCGGCGCCAATATCGGCAACATCGCGGTCCCGCTGATCGTGCCGTCTCTCGTGGCGCTGGTTACGTTGGCGCGGCGCATTTGTCGTCACCGGCGCCATGGGCCTTGTCTGGCTGGTCGCCTGGCTCATCTATCTACCGCCGGCCCGGAGCAGCACCGCAGCGTTTCCAAGGCCGAACTGGATCTGATCCTCAGCGATCCCGGTCGAGAAGATCGAAAGCGTTCCCTGGAGCCGCGTGCTGCCGCGCAAAGAAACCTGGGCCTTCGCCATCGGCAAGTTTCTCACCGACCCCATCTGGTGGTTCTATCTTTTCTGGTTGCCGCGCTACCTGCAAACCACTTTCGGCCTGAGCCTGTCTGCAAACCGGCTGCCGCTGGTCGTGGTCTACAGCATCTCGACCGTCGGCAGCATTGGCGGCGGATGGATTTCTTCGGCGCTGCTGAAGCGCGGAAAGAGCCCGAACGTCGCCCGCAAGACCGCGATGCTGATCTGCGCGCTGTGCGTGCTGCCGATCTTTGCCGCGCCCTTCTTCATCACCTGTGGCTGGTGGTGGCCGTTGGTGGGCCTGGCCACCGCCGCGCACCAGGGATGGTCGGCCAACCTCTTCACGCTGCCCTCCGATATGTTTCCCAAAGCCGCTGTCGGCAGCGTGATCGGCATCGGCGGCATGGCGGGCGCGATCGGCGGAGTGCTGTTTCAGTTGGCAACCGGGCTACATCGTCGAACTGACGCATAGCTACGTGCCGCTGTTCGTCATTGCGTGCCTTGCCTACCTGCTGGCGCTGCTGATCATCCACGCCATTTCGCCCAAGCTGGCGCCGGCGCAGACTCGATTAGCGCTGTGCAAGAATCGAATGATGCGCCGCTCGAGAGTCCTACGCGCGCGGCCGCATTCGCAAGATTCGCAGCACCGTCGAGCAGGAATTGCACGACCGTTTCGCATCACAATCTGCGAGGTCTCAATGAAATCTCTGCTGCACTTTTTTCTTGCGCGTGCAACTTTTGGCGCCGCTGCGCATTGCCGTTCTCGTTCTTCTCATCTCCCACGCCGCGCTTGCGCCAGCGCCTGCCCACGACCGTCATTCCCTACGCACTACACTCTCAAGCTCACGCCCGACCTCAAAGCCGCCACGTTCTCCGGCGAAGAATCGATCGACGTTAACATCAAGCAGCCGACGCAGCGCGATCACGCTGAACGCCATCGAGATCAACTTTGCAGTCGGTGACCATCGTTCCCAACGGCTCGCAGCAAACGGGTACGGTCAGCCTCGACGCCGAAAAGCAGCAGGCCACGTTCACCTTTCCCAAGACCGTCCCCGCCGGCAATGCCACCATCAAGATCCACTTCACCGGCATCCTGAACAACGAGCTGCGCGGCTTCTATCTTTCGAAGACCGCGCGCCGCAACTACGCCGTCACGCAATTTGAAGCCACCGATGCGCGCCGCGCCTTTCCCTGCTTCGACGAGCCGGCCTTCAAGGCCACCTTCGACATCTCGCTGACCATCGACGCCGGCGACACCGCCATCTCGAACACTCCAATCGCGACCGACACGCCGGGCCCCGGCGCCGGGCAAGCACACGCTTGATCTTTGGCACCACGCCCAAAATGTCCACCTATCTCGTCGCGTTCCTGGTGGGCGACTTCCAGTGCACCGGCGGCGAGCAGGACGGCGTGCACATTCGCGTCTGCGCCACGCCCGACAAGGTTGCGCTCACGCCCTTTGCGCTCGACGTCGCCAAATTTGCGCTGCACTACTACGACAACTACTTCGGCATTCACTACCCGCTCAAGAAGCTTGACCTCATCGGCATTCCCGACTTCGAGGCCGGCGCCATGGAGAACTTCGGCGCCATCACCTTCCGCGAAACCGATCTGCTCTCGACCCCAAAACTGCCTCACATCGACGCCCAGACGGAAGCGGCGCTCGACATCACGCATGAGATGGCGCACCAGTGGTTCGGCGACCTGGTGACCATGCAGTGGTGGGACAACATCTGGCTCAATGAAGGCTTTGCCACGTGGATGGAGAACAAGCCGTGGCCGCGATGCATCCCGAGTGGAACATTCCGCAGGTTGTGGCCAGCGACGAACAGCGCACGCTCAACATCGATGCGCAGCCCACCACGCGCGCCATCCGCGCCAAGGCCGACACGCCCGACGAGATCGACCAGATGTTCGACGGCATCGCCTACGGCAAGGCCAGCGACGTGCTGCTGATGGTGGAGAACTATCTCGGCGAGGAAACCTTCCGCAAAGGCGTGCACGCCTATCTGGCCGCGCATGAATACGGCAACGCCACCGCGGAGGACTTCTGGAACGCGCAGACAGCCACCAGCCACAAGCCCGTCGACAAGATCATGGAGTCGCTTGTCGCGCAGCCGGGCGAGCCGATTCTTGAGCTTTGGCGCGCCTGCCGACGGCAACGTCTCCGTCGCGCAGAAGCGCTTCTTCCTCAGCCCGAGCATCACGCCCGATCCCGCAGCAGAAATGGACGCTGCCGGTCTGCTTCAAGAGCTGCGCGACGCACAGGACTGCGAGCTCCTGACGCCGGAAACCTCAAGCCTGAAAGTTCCGGCCGCGTGCCTCTTCTTCGCCAATGCCGGCGGCAAGGGCTATTACCGCAGCGCCTACGCGCCGGCGCAATACGCAGCGACTTGTCGCTCACGCCGAATCGCGGCTTCGACGCCCGCCGAGCGCATCAGCCTGATCGGCGACGAGTGGGCGCAGGTGCGCGCCAACAAAGCCACCGTCGGCGATTATCTGAATCTCGTGGCCGCGCTCAAGTCCGATTCCAACGCCGAGGTGTCTCTCGAAGCGCCGCGGGAAGTGCTGGAACCATCGCCGATAAAGTGGCCTCGGACAAAGAAGAGCGCGACGCGCTGCGCTCTGGATTCGCCGCAACTTTGCGCCCGAGTACGCGAAGCTCGGCGCCGCCTGCGCCCAACGACTCGCCCAACACGCGCGAGCTGCGCGCGCGAGCTTCTCGCTCTGCTCGCCGATCGCGGCAGACGACGCCGATCATGCATTGCCCAGGCGCGCAAAATCGCCGATCAATACCTCGCCGATCCTGCTTCGGTCGATCCCACGCTCGGCGCAGGCCGCTCTCGAGCTCGCCGCGGAAAACGGCGACGCCGCGCTCTTTGACCAGCTTGCAAAAAATCTATGAGACCTCAGCCGATCCCGACTTGCAGGAAACCGCGCTGCGCGCTGCTTGTCGCAGTTCACGAATCCCGATCTCCTGGAGCGCGGTCTCGAATATGCGGTTTCGAGCAAGGTGCGCAACCAGGATTCCGCAATCCAATTCGCCATCGGCCTGCGAGATCCCGGAGAACCGCGATGCAGGCCTGGAGTTTATCAAAACGCATTGGGACCAGGTGCATGCGCGAGCTCACCACCGGACCTGGGCTCGTACCTGGTGGCTGCCACCGGCAGCTTCTGCACCGCCGATGCGCGCGACGACGTGAAGAACTTCTTCGCCGCGCATCCTGTTCCCGCGCCGACGTGGCGCTCAAGCACGCTCTCGAGCAGCATCGACGGCTGCATCGAATTGCGCCGGCTGCAGGAGCCGAACCTGAAGACATGGCTGGCCGCGCAGCGGGCGAGTAGGTCAGAGTCAGCTGCTGAAGATCTCTGAACATGAGCCAGCGCGGGCGTCTTACAGCTTGCGCAGCCGCTCGCAGGCTTCGTCCAGCTCCGCATCCTGCTTGGCGAAGCAGAAGCGCAGCAGATTTTCGCCGCGGCCGGGGCGGAAGAACGCCGATCCGGCGACCGCGGCCACGCCGGTGGCGCGCAGCAAGTGCCGCGCTTTTTCGGCAGCGGTTTTGCCGGGCAGGCGCTCGGCGCTGGCCATGATGTAGTAGGCGCCCGGAGGCACCGATGGCTCCATGCCGGCATCTTCGAGCGCGGTCAGCAAGCGGCTCGCGCTTGGACTGATGATCGGCGGCCATCTGCGTGTAGAAGCTCGGCGGCAACTGCTCCAGGCCCGCGGCCGCGCCAACCTGCAAAGGCGCGGGCGCGCAGACATAAGTCAGGTCGTGGAAGTGCGCCATCGCCGGCATCCATCGCGCGTCGGCAGTGGCGTAGCCGATGCGCCAGCCGGTAATCGAAAAGGTCTTGCTGAAGCCCGAAATCACGATGGTGCGCTCGCGCATGCCGGGCAGCGTGGCCGGGCAAATGTGCCGCGCGCCGTCGTAGACGAAGTACTCGTAAATTTCGTCGGTGAACAGGAAGAGATCGTGCTCGATGGCAGAGTTGCGCGACCGCTTCGAGCTCGGGCAGCGTGAAGATCTTGCCGCTGGGGTTGGCGGGCGTGTTCAGCAGGATGGCGCGGGTGCGCGGCGTGACGGCGGCGCGCAGGGCGTCCACATCGAGCTGCCAGTCCGGCTCGGCCAGCGCCACCAGCACCGGGTTCACGCGCAGCGACTTGAGCGTGTTGCACGTGGTAGCCGTAGAACGGCTCGAAGACGCAGCACCTCGTCGCCGGGATTGAGCAGCGCCATGGCGGCGGCGTGCAGGCCGGCCGTGGCGCCGGAGGCGACCAGCACTTCGTTCTCGGGGTCGTAGGTCAGGCCGTAGTCGCGCTGCTGCTTGGCGGCAATGGCCTCGCGCAGGCGGGCGATGCCGTCGCAGCGCGTGTAGATGTTCTGCCCGTCGCGGATGGCCTCGATGGCCGCGGCTTCGACAACCGCGGGCACCGGCGTGTCGCAGACGCCCTGCGCCAGGTTGATGCCGCCCATGCGGTCGCACTCGGTGGTCATGGCGCGGATTTCGGACTGCAACGTCTCGGGCGCGAGCTCGCTGAGGGCAAGGCGCGACGCGGATGCTGTGATGCGTGGTGTAATGTGCCGGGCACGGGGAAGTTCCTTTGCATCCATCTTACATTTGTGCGGCGCGCAGTTCGGCTGGCCGAGTACAGCAGTGCATTCGGGCCGATCGCAGCCAGAGGTCGCTGCAGTCGCGCGTAGTATCGTGCAGGAAGAATCGATGCATGAGCTTTCCATTGCGGCCAGCATTGTGGAGGCGGTGACCGAGTCGGCCGCCGCCTATCCCGGCGCGCGGGTGAAAGAAGTGCGGCTGCGGGTGGGGGCGCTGGCTGCGGTGGTCGAGGATTCGCTGCAGTTCTGCTGGGACTGGCGACGGAAGGTACGCCGCTGGAGGGCTCGGTGCTGGTGGTCAAGATTCTGCCGGTGGTGGTGCACTGCGACGCGTGCGGCGCGGATGCGGAGCTCGAAGGCGTGCAGAGCTTTCGCTGCCCGCGCTGCGGCGAGCTGGCGGCCGATTTGCGGCAGGGGCGCGAGCTGGAGATCGAGTCGATTGAGATGGAAGAACCGGAGCCGGACGATCGGGCAATGCGCCGAAGCAGGTAGAGGAGCAGGCATGACGACGCGGATTGTGGAGTTGCGGCGGGGAATCCTGAAGAAGAACGACGAGCTGGCGGCGGGGCTGCGCGAGCGGTTCACGGCGGCGGGCGTGCTGGTGCTGAATCTGGTGTCGAGTCCCGGGCACGGGGAAGACGGCGTTTCTTGAGCTGACTCTGCGCGACTGCGCGCACGCGGCGCGCAGGCGGCGGCGCTGGTGGGCGATCTGGAAACCGACAACGATGCGCGGCGGCTGGCGGCGAGCGGCGCGCCGGTGCGCCAGATCAATACCCACGGCATCTGCCACCTTGACGCGGAGATGGTCGCGAAGCACCTCGAAGGCTGGGAAGGAGGTCTCGCTCGCCGGCCTCGACTATCTGTTTATTGAGAATGTCGGCAACCTGGTTTGCCCGTCGAGCTACGACCTGGGCGAGCAGATTCGCGTGGCGCTGCTGAGCGTGACCGAAGGCGAGGACAAGCCGCTGAAGTATCCCACGCTGTTCAACTCGGCCGACGCGGCGGTGATCACGAAGATCGATATCGCGGAGCCCTGCGGCTTCGACCGCGAGCTGGCGCTCAAGAACATCAACGAGATTCGCCCGGGGATCCGCATCTTTGAGACCTCGGCGAAAACGGGCGCGGGGATGGATGAGTGGCTCGCTTACCTCGCCGAACAGGCGCGACCTCTTGATCCTGAAGCGACGCGCCAATATCTGTATTCTGTTTATCCACCGCCATTTGGCGTTGCGCAAGGCTCGGCCCGAGGCGGTACCTTTCAGCTAAGGTCGGTAGCACAATATGGGCCCCTCGGATTCCCCCGGGCAGGACACGGCTGCAAAGCAGTTCGTCGAGCCGGGTTTTGCCCAAAATACGATCGAGCGGCTGTTTGAGTTCTCGCCGGACGCGATCCTCGTCACGGACGCAGACGGCGTGATGCGCGCCGCGAACCCGCGCGCCGAAGAGCTGTTCGGTTACGCGACCGAGGAACTGATCGGCCAGCCGGTCGAGATCCTGGTGCCGGCGCGTTTCCGCAGCGGCCATCCGCGCCATCGCGAAAATTACAGCGCCCACCCCCGCACCCGCCAGATGGGCGCGGCCCTCAATCTCTTCGGCCTGCGCAAAGATGGCACGGAATTTCCCGTCGACATCATGCTCAAGCCGATGCAGACCGACAGCGGCCCAGCCGTGGTCAGCTTCATCCGCGACGCCACCGAGCAACGCGCCGCGCAGGAGGCGCTGCGGCTCAACGATCTGCGGCTGCGCTCCATCGTCGAGAGCATCGGCGAGTACGCCATCTATCTGCTCGACCGCGACGGCCACGTCCTTACCTGGAACCCCGGCGCCGAACGCATCAAGGGCTACAAGGCAGACGAGGTCCTCGGCCTGCACTTCTCGCGTTTCTTTACGCAAGAAGATCATGGAGCGCGGCCGCCCCGCCGAGTTGCTGCGCCAGGCCGACCGCGGGAACGCGTGGAAGAAGAAGACTGGCGCGTGCGCAAGGACGGCTCGCGCTTCTGGGCCAACGTCGTTATCACGGCCATCCGCGACAGCAGCGGCGAAGTCACGGGCTTCGCCAAAGTCACGCGCGACGTGACCGACCGCAAGCAGGCGCAGAGAGTCGGTGATCGCCGAGCTGAGCAGCGTGCTGCTGGCCAATGTGGACATTCGCAAAGCTGCTCGGAGCGATTTCAGCCAGCATGCGCCAGATGGTTCCGCACGATGACGCCGACGCTGGCGCTCTTCATGAGCCCAGCGGCAAGACTGCGCGTGCAGTTTCTCGCGGGGACCGGCACGGACGCCGTATCAGGGCGAATTGCTGCTTCCGATCCGACGGCTCTCCCGCCGGGCAGGCCTTCCGCACGCGCGCAGCCGGTGATCCTCGACAAGCATTGACCACTGGCCCTTCGCGCCGGAGATCCGTCAGCACCTCACGCGAATGGGCATGCAGTCGGGAGTCTGGGTTCCGCTGGTCCACCGCGAAAGGACTCTCGGCGCGCTGTCCGTGGCCAGCCGCCATGGAGAACGCACTTTCGGCCAGCACGACGCCGAGATGCTGGGCCAGGTTGCCGGGCAGGTGGCCATGGCAGTCAATAACGCGCATGGCCTTTAAGCAGATTGCGGAGTTGCGCGACCGGCTCGAACCAGGAAAAACAATATCTCGAAGACGAGATCAATCTCGAGCACCGCTTTGAAGACATCGTGGGCGAAAGCACCGGCTTGCGCAACGTGCTGCGCGCAGATTGAGACCGTCGCGCCCACCGACGCCACCGTGCTCATCCAGGGCGAGACCGGAACCGGCAAAGAACTGCTGGCGCGCGCCATCCATCGGCTGAGCCCGCGCAGCGAGCGCACCTTTATCAAGCTGAATTGCGCCGCGATCCCCGCGGGCCTGCTCGAAAGCGAGCTCTTCGGCCACGAGAAGGGCGCGTTCACCGGCGCCATCGCGCGCAAGATTGGCCGCGTCGAACTGGCGCACGAGGGCACGCTCTTTCTCGACGAGGTGGGCGAGATGCCGCTCGATCTGCAGCCCAAACTGCTGCGCGCCTTGCAGGAGCGCGAGATCGAGCGCCTGGGCGGCACGCGGTCCATTCCCGTCAACGTGCGCCTGATCGCCGCCACCAATCGCGACCTGGCCAAGATGGTCGCGGAAAAGCAATTCCGCAGCGACCTCTTTTACCGCCTCAAAGTCTTTCCCGTCTTCGCGCCGCCGCTGCGCGAGCGCGCCGCCGATATTCCCATCCTGGTGCGCCATTTTGTCTCGCGCCACGCCCGCCGCATGGGCAAGACCATCGAAACCATTCCGCCGGAGGCGATGGATGCGCTCGTGGCATGGAAGTGGCCGGGCAACATCCGCGAGCTCGAAAACTTTCTCGAGCGCGCCGTGATCCTTTCGCGCGGACCGTGCTCCACGTGCCTCTCGCCGAACTCGAAGCCATGAAAGAGGAAGAAGAAGACGATGAGGCAGCCGCCAATCCCACGCTGCAGGCCGCCGAGCGCGACCATCATTCTGCGCGCGCTGCGCGAGGCCAAAGGCATGATCGGCGGACCCGGCGGCGCAGCCGAGCGGCTCGGCCTCAAACGCACCACGCTCAACTCCAAAATGAAGAAGCTCGGCATCGAGCGCGGCGACTATATGTAGATCGTCGATGCGAGTTCGGAGTGTGACGTCAGTCGCGACTTCCCATCGTCGCGTGACGAAATATCGTCGTCGTCACTTCGTCACGCAGCGCACGTCTCCGTCTCCTTCCGCAGCGCGCATCTCACAAAATCAACTCCTTTGCATTTCAATGCGACTGCAGGCCTCCGTCGCGCCGCGCCAAGTTTGGCACGCGCCGTGCCTTATCACTGGCGTGGCGCAGGACGAGCCAGCAAGTGCTTCGAATCACTCTTGAAGAAAACTCGGATGCGAGTCGTTCTCAAGCTGGAAGGGCGCCTTGCCGGACCATGGGCGGCCGAACTTGGCCGCCTGTGGGAAGAGAAAGCTCCGGCGTTGAGCAAGAAGAAACTGTCTCTCGATCTGCGGGAAACCACTTTTGCCGACGCCGGCGGAATCAGGGTTCTGAAAGCCATCTACTCTCAAACCGGAGCCGCAATCCTCACCGGCACACCCTGGACCCAGTATCTTGCCGAAGAAGTCACGCGCAAGAACTCTCAACCAGCGACACGGAGGGCTGAAATGCAGACGAGACACGAATCAACGAACCAGGCGACTGTTCCTTCTTACCGGAAGGGCGAATTTTTCAAGGCATTGCCGGCCGCGGCGCTGGCCGATCTCGAGCCGCTGCTCGCGCCCTCCACCTATCCCTCCAACATGGTTCTGTTCACCGAGACGCAGCCGGCCTCGGGCATCTACGTGGTTCTCGACGGCGAAGTCAAGCTCTCCATCAACTCGAGCGACGGCCGCCGCCTGAGCTTCCACATCGCCAAAGCCGGCGAAGTGCTGGGCCTTTCGTCCACGCTCTCCGGCGGCGAGTACGAAATGACCGCCGACACGCTCTATCCGGCGAAGATCGCGCACATCTCGCGCCAGGTCTTTCTGCAATTCTGGCTCGTCATCCTGACGTCTACCCCATCGTGACGCGCGAAATGAGCCGCAGCTTCAACCTCGCCTGCGAGCAATTGCGCATGGTCGGCCTGTCAACCTCGGTGCCCGAGCGCCTGGCGCGCCTGCTGCTGGTGTGGAGCGACGAGCCCGGATCAGAAGCAGGAGCGTGTCAGCGCACTGCCGCCTGTCGCATGACGCACGAAGAGATCGGCGAATTCATCGGCGCTTCGCGCGAGACCGTTACGCGCACGCTGAGCATCTTCAAGAACCGTCACCTGGTGGCGCAGCACGGATGCACGCTCACCATTCCCAGCCGCAGTGGCTCTCGAAAGCTACGCGCGCGGATAGAGTTTGTAACTTCGCTTTTCCGTGGAAGCAAGATTCATCACTGGGCCGATTGACTGGCAGTTCGCTTTGAGTGGAAGGCACGTAGTCGCGACTTCAGGCAAGCGGCCTACTCTTTTTGCATGCGGGCCCAGTCTCAATCACTTGTCTTCATCTGCCGCAGCGCAAGCCGCGCCGCATGGTAGCCGCACATGCCGTGCACGCCGCCGCCGGGCGGCGTCGACGCCGAGCACAGATACAGCTTCGGCGCGCCGGTCGCGTAGCCGCTGCAGCAGTCGGGCCGGAAGAGCATCTGGCGCAGCGTCATTGCGCCGCCGCTGATGTCGCCGCCCACAAGATTCGCATCCATCGCTTCCAGCGCCGCGGGCGCGGAAACGTGACGCGCCAGCACGCAATCGCGGAATCCGGGAGCGAAGCGCTCGATCTGCGCTCAATGCGCTCGCGTCATATCGAATGTCGATCCGTTCGGCACGTGGCAATAGGCCCACAGCACATGTTTGCCCTCGGGCGCGCGCGTGGGATCGAAGAGCGTGGGCTGCGCCACCAGCACGAATGGCCGCTCCGCGCACGCGCCCTTGCGCCACGGCGTATCTCCGCCTCGGCAATCTCTTCGAATGATCCGCCCAGGTGGACCGTGATCGCGCGCCGGCATTCCGCCGCGCGCCACGGAACCGGCTGCGAAAGCGCGTAGTCGATCTTGAATGCGCCGGGCGCCAGGCTGGAATCGCTCGAACGCGCGCCGGTAGCCGGTGCAGAGCCGGTCGCCGGCAATCGCGAGCAGTTGCCGCGGCGCGGTGTCGAAGAACACGAGATCGCTGTTCGCTTCCAGCTCGCGGAACGCCGCCGCATCGATGCGGCGCGAAGTGTGCACCGTTCCGCCCAGCGACTTCAGTAGCCGATCAGCGCCTGCGTAATAGCCTGCGCGCCGCCGCGCGGAATCGGCCAGCCCACCGCATGAACCGTGATGCCGAACATCCATCCGATGGTCGCGCTCAGCGGCTGGTCGAAGCTCAGGAACGAGTGACCCGCCAGCCCCGCAAAGATGGCGCGCGTGCGCGCGTTCGCAAAATGGCTCTTCGCGAAACCTTGCGCGGACTGAAGCGCCGTCAGTCCGAATCGCGCCATGCGCAGCGGATGATGCGGAATGCGCAGCACCGGCCCGAGCGTGTCCTCGGCAAACTCCTTCCAGTGGTCGGCCGCGGGCTGCATCAAGCCGCCGCCACGTCTTGCCGTCCGCGCCCAGCGCGCGCTCGGTTGCGGCCAGATCGCGCTCCAGCACTACCGCCGTTCCATCGTCGAGCGGATGCGCCAGCGGCGCGTCGCCGTGGATCCATTCCAGTCCATGATCCGCGAGCGGCAGCGAAGTAAAAAACGGCGAGCCCGCCGCGAACGGATGCACGGCCGAGCCGAAATCGTGCAGAAATCCCGGCAGTGTGAGCGGCAGCGTGCGCGCCGCGCCGCCGGGCTCGGCCTCTGCCTCGAAGACGTCGACGCGCAGTCCCGCCTGCGCCAGCACAATGGCCGCGGCCAGCCCGTTCGGGCCCGATCCGATCACGCATGCGCGGCTCATCGTCATCTTCCGCCTCATTCCCTCGTCTCGACTTCTTGCTCCCTGTTCCCTGCTCTTAATCATGCGGCGGCAGCTCCTCGGGCCACTGCACCACAGCAAAGTCGCCATCGTGCGGCCATCGTCAGCTCCGGCGCGTACAGGCCGAGATACTCGCGCCGCCACCAGTTGCCGGTCCGGCGCTTCTCGTCCGTCGATGTAAACCAGTACTGCCAAAGCACCGCGCGCACATAGCGCGGCGGAATCTGCGGAAACGGATTGCCGCGGAACAGCGCCAGCACATCGGCGTCGCCGACCAGCAGCCGCTCCTCGGTGAGCGGCACGATCTCGTTCTCGCGCCAGTCGCCCAGCGACGCGAACCACAGGTTCCAGTCAAAGCGCGGCTGATAGGGCGCGTAGATGCGCGGCGCTTCGTTCAGCGCCTGCGGCTTGTTGCGGAACGGATACGCGATCCAGTTCGTGCCCGTCGTTCGAGCCCTGGAACTCGATCTCGTAGCGCCCGCGCGTCATCACCGCAAACAGGCCATACTGGTTGGCGATGCGAAATGGTTCGAGCGCGATGATCGGCGCGATCGGCAGCGGAATCTCGCGCAGCGGAATGCCGATCATCTCCGCCGTCGTGTCGTAGGCGATCCATGTCAGCATCACTGCCGTCACGGCCAACCGCGCGACCCACCAATAAAAGCCGAGCGCGGCTCGAGCAATGTCCGGTGCGCTCGCGACTTGATGCACGTCGCTCTCGATGTCGGCCGGTTCGCTCTCGGCCGGCGCGCTCACTGCGCCTGCGGCAAGAATCGAGAGCGGCTGCTCGTCCTCCGTCTCTTCGCATGCGGCTCCGGCAGCCGGCTCCGGTCTCGCTGCGGGCGCAAGCGCGCAGGCACAAAGCGCAGCAGAATTTGTCGTCGAGCAGCAGAAAGCCCAGCGAGAGCACCAGGTAATTCAGGAACGCGTAATTCGCCGTGAGAATCACGCCAATCTCCCACGGCGTGACGATGAAGAAGCAAATCAGCCGCACGCGCCGCGGAAAGAACATCATGAACACCAGTCCCAGTTCCAGCGCCAGCGTTCCGCCCACCGTCGCCGCATGAAACCAGTGCGGCAAGTGCTCGACGTACCATCCAATCCACGTGGGCAGCGGGCCGTTCTGGTAGTACTCGTCCATGGCGGTAAAGTTGCGCCACTCCACGTCGCCGCTCAGCAGCTTCACCATGCCCGACTCGAAGTAGATGCGGAACCACTCCCACTGCAGCAGGAACCAGCTCGCGCGCGAAGGCGGATCGTGCGCGCCCCATCCCGGCAGCAGCCCGCGCGGCGCAAAAAACAGCGCCAGAAATCCCGCCTCGAGCAGCATGCCGTCCGACTGATAGCTCGAGAACACGCTCGCTCGCCGCCGACAAACGAAAGAAAGCAGACAAAGCAGACGAAGAAGCTCAGCCGCGGCCAGAGGTTCAGAAAGCGCAATCACCGACGCAATCAGCCCGATCCATGTCACCGCCATCAGCATCGTCGAGCTTGACGAGATCCAGTAGAGCGACGGCGCATACCAGTAGCGCGTCCAGGCCCAACTGCTGCGCGACTGTCGGCCAGATAATGCTGCGCGGGCAAAATGCCCTCCGGACCGATCAGTCCCTTGATCTGAAACAGCAGCGAATAGAAATGCGGAGAAATAAATGAGGGCCAGCGCGCGCAGAAAAATCCATCGCGGAATCAGCCGGCCCCGCGGGCCGCGGCGCGCGTCAAACAGCCACCGGAAGACGTCGATCAGTGCGCCGCCTCATCTCTCGAACAGGATACCGGCTTGGCAGCGCTGCATGCCATAAACGAATCGTAAGCGACTCTTCGTGCCCATGGATGACGCGGTTGACCCGTATGGTCTGACCAGATGGAGTATCAAGGCATAGTGATGAATCGAGCCAATTTTGCCGCACTTTCTCGCCTGGCCGCGGTCTTGCGCCGGCCTCGCCGCAGCACAGGCCACGCCGCCACCCAGCATGCCCGCGCAAAACGCGGCTCCCGCTGCGCGCAGCCGCGCCGCAAATCCGGCGAACGCAGGCCGCGCGCAACTCGACCAATATCTCGACGGCATCGCGGCGCAAGATGATACCGCAGACCGCGCCGCCGCCGTTGCCGCCATCCACACGCGCGCCCAGGCTGAGGCGCGCCAGGCAAAAGTGCGCGCCCAGATTCTCTCGCTCATCGGCGCTCTTCCGGCAGCGCACGCCGCTCAACGCAAAATTCGTCGGCGAAACGCAGGCCGACGGCTTTCGCATTCGCAAAGTCATCTTCGAGAGCCAGCCGAACTTCTTCGTCACCGCGCTGCTCTATGTTCCCGACGGCGCAGCACCCGGCGGCAAGCGCGCCGCGATCATCATGACGTCCGGGCCACGGCCCAACGGCAAAGCGGGCGATGCGCCCATCGCCGCGATCTTCGCGCGCAATGGCTTCATCGTGCTCTCCTACGATCCCATCGGCCAGGGCGAGCGCCTGCAGTATCCCGATCCTGCCAAGCCCGGCAGCTCGCTCGCGGCTGCGCCCCACCGGCGAACACGGCGAAGCCAGCCTGCAGCCCATGCTCATCGGCGACACTTTTGCCAAGTACGAAATCTGGGACGCGATGCGCGGCGTTGATTATCTCGCTTCGCTTCCCGATAGTCGATCCGCATCGCATCGGCGCCATCGGCTGCTCCGGCGGAGGAACCGTCACCGCGCTCACCAGCGCGCTCGACACGCGCATCGCCGCCATCGGCACCGCTTGCTACATCACTTCGTTTGACGCGCTGCTGCCCTCGCTCGGTCCGCAGGATGCCGAGCAGTCGACTCCGCGCTTCATCTCCTCGGGCCTCGACTTTCCCGACTGGATCGAGCTGGCCGCGCCGCGCCCTTACGCCGTCCTCTCCACTTACTCCGACATGTTTCCCTTCGCCGGCGCGCGATCAACGGTCATCGAGGCGCGCCGCTTCTACTCGCTCTTCGATCCCGCCAGCGCCGGAACGCCCGTCGGCGGCGCGCCGCCCTCCGTCCCGCCCACGCCCACCGCGCCCGCGCTCAACGCCGACACGACGAATCACGTCTCTCCGCAGGCGCGCCTGCAGTGGATCACCGGCCCCGGCGGCCACGGCGCGCTCATGCCGATCATGGGCAACATCGTCAGCTTCTTCATGCGCAATCTTGCAGCCTGGCGCCGACGCCGACCACCCCATTTCTCCCGCCGGGAGCAGGCCCGCGCGCTGCGATGACGCTCGATCGCCAGACGTTCCCAAAGACGCGTTCCAGGTGACGACCACAGGTCAGGTTGCGACCAGCTTTCCCGGACTGCGCCACCGTCTTCACGCTGAACAAAAAACGCGCGGCGCGAATCGTGCCCGCGCATCGCCCGCTCATCGCGTTTGAACCGACTCAGCGCAACTGATTCGCGATGCGACCGGCGCGGAGGCCAAGCCCGGCGCAATCGAAATTCGACGCGGCGTTGCTGGCCGCTGCAACTCCGGGCCCATCTCGCTTTCCCAACCGCAGGCGGCCTGCATCTTGAAGGCGACCTCGCCGTCCCCTCTACGCCGGGCCGTCATCCGGCAGTCCTGCTTCTGGTTCCCAACTCGATTCACGGGACCGGACGCAATCGCGCACGCCAACCAGTGCCAAATTCGATGCGCTCGCGGCTCAAGGCAATGTCGTTCTGGCCATCACGCCGCGCCCATCGCCTGCCCGGCACCGACGATATGAAGGCGCCGCTGCTCGGGCCGTTTTATCTGCTCAGCCTGCGCGCCGATCTGGTGGGTACGCACGCTCGTCGGTCTGCGCGCCGACGACGCGATCCGCGCCGTCGATTACCTGACGCGCGCGCGCCGACGTCGATCCCGCGCACATCTCCGCTGCAGGCAAGCGGGCACATGGGCCTTGTGCTGCTTCATGCCGGCGTGCTCGATCGCCGCATTCGGCACATTGAAGTCGATCATGTGCTCTCGAGCTATCGCAGCCTGGTCGATGCGCCTTTGCCCACCGGCGCGCCCGAGGATGTGATCCCCGGCGTGCTGCTCCACTACGACATTCCCGACCTGGTGCGCGCGCTCGGTCCGCGTCTCAAGGAGAGCGATCCGCTGAGCGGCACCGACGACTTGAGCCAGGATTCAACGCCGCTCGCGTCTCTCTCCGGCACGGCGCCTTAGCCCGCGTTGGCCGGCAACTCAACGTGTTAGCCGAGCGATGCAGCCAGCAGCGCAGGCCGTTCGTCAGCCAGCGTCAGCAACAATTCGCCGAACAGCGTATTTGCCCATGCAAACCATGGCCGCGTGAACTTCGCAGGATCGTCCTTGTCAAATGATTCATGCATGAATCCCGTGCCGGCCGTGGTGTCGCACAGCCAGCGCAGGCATTGGCGAATCTCCACATCGCTAGTCGACGTGAAGGCACGAAACATGATCGACATCGGCCACACGGCATTCAGTCCGATGTGTGGGCCGCCCACGCCTTCGGCCGCGGTCCCATAAAAGAAATAGGGATTGGCATCGCTCAGCGCGAAGGCCCGCGTGCGCTGATAGACAGCATCCTTCACATCGCATGCGCGCAGGTAAGGCATCGAAACCAGGCCCGGTGCGTTCGCGTCATCCATCAAAAGGCTGTTGCCGTAGCCATCAACTCTCGTATGCCCAGATCTCGCCGAATTTCGGATGGTTCACTCGCCCGTGCTTTGCCGTCGCCTGCGCCACTTCGTCGGCCAACGCTCCAGCGCGGGCGGCAAGTTTCGCATCGTTCGCGGCATGCGCTGCCAGTTCCGCTAACTGGCGCAATGATGTGGCCGCAAACAAATTGGCCGGCACAAACAGCGGATAAATGCACGCATCGTCTGACGGACGAAACATGCTGAAGATCATTCCGTTGGGTCGCGCCGGATTGCCGAATCCGGAGAGCGCGAGTGTGTCATAAGGCGAGTCTGCCTGCCGCTGAAAACTATACGGACCGCGCGATTCCTTCCGTTGCTGCTCGGTGAATGTGCGCAAAATTGCATCCGCCGCCGCGCGCCACTGCGCATCGAAAGGGGCCGCATCTCCGGTTACCTGCCAGTACCCATGCGCCAGCCGGATGGGATAGCAGAGCGAATCGATCTCCCACTTGCGCTCGGCAACGCCGGGGTGCTGGTCGGTCTTGTCGTGTACTGCCCAGGGCAATGGCGGATCGCTCAGCTCGCGCGCAAACGCATTCGCGTAGGGATCGAGCTGGATCATCCGCGCCTGTCGGCGTACCACGCCCTCAAGCAGCGCGCGCAGCTTTTCGTCCTGCTTCGCGAATCGCAGGTACGGCCACACCTGCGCCGACGAATCGCGCAGCCACATCGCATCGATGTCGCCGGTCACGATATATGTGTCAGGATGCCCTTCGAACGTACCGGGATAGACCGTCGTGTCAAGCGTATTGGGCAGGCAGTTCCCGACGAGAACCCGCAGCGCAGGATCGGCGATGCGGTTCTGCAGCGAGCGAACTGCTTCCTCAACCGCCGGTGATGTGAATTTGCGGTCCGCGCGCGCGGGCCGCGCATTTGGCAGCTCAGGTGCCGCTGCTTCGGCGCGAAAACCAGCAAATGCCTTCGCGGCGCCGGCATGAACCGCAGCTACTGCGCTCGCGCCCGCCAGGAAAGCACGCCGCGTCGGCTGGGACTTCGGCTCGCTGACAATGTTCTCTGAAACTGCGTCCGCTGAAACTGATCTGGATGGATCGTCTGTTTTTCTCACCCAACCAGCATAATCACGCGAGCCGATAGGGCGCACGCTGCGGACGCGAGAGCATGCTGTTCGCCTCATCGTCGTTCTTGAAGCGCTCCATCACCGGATCCCAGTAGAGCTTGCGCTTCAGCACCATCGCCATATCGTGCATCAGGCAGGTGGAACAGGCGCGGTGCCCCATCTCCACGGGCGAAATCGGCTCCTTGCGGCTGATGATGCAGTCCAGCCAGTTGCCGTGCTGCTCCTTGCTCTCGTAAAGGTGAATCTCGTCCGGACCGATGACCGACTTGATGATCGCCGGATCGCTCGCGGCGAGCGCGGTCGCGTCGTTCAGCTTGGCCACCGGATCGCTCTTGGTCACCTGCTCGTTGCCGCGCGAAACAAAGATCCATCCCTTGCTGCCGTAGAACTTGATGCCGTTGGTGTAGTCGCCGCTCACGCTCATGTGCACGCCGTTCGCCGAAACGTCATTCGGAGCATAGCTGGCCTCGGTCTTGAATGGCCCATGCACATCCCACAGTCCGTGATCGGGAAACTCCGCGTGGCCCCAGATTTCGACCGGCCCGGTGTACTCCGTGTTCATGCCCCAATGCGCGCTGTCGATGTGGTGCGCGCCCCATCCGGTGATCATGCCCGCGCCGAACTGGCGGCAGCGCAGCCAGCCCGGGCGG
The DNA here is from genome assembly GCA_963782085.1 of uncultured Acidobacteriaceae bacterium. GTDB lineage: Bacteria > Acidobacteriota > Terriglobia > Terriglobales > Acidobacteriaceae > Telmatobacter. The sequence goes on along the minus strand of CAWAIL010000020.1, from coordinate 112,425 downwards.
TCGTATCCCGTTCTGCGGATGCACGCGATCGACGCGTGTAGTACACATAGGGCGTCTCGCCCAGCCACATCTCGTAGTTGAACCAGTCGGGCGCCGGCATCGGCGTTTTGTCGCCGCCGGCGGGGTCGCCGGGCAAGCCGACTTCAACACGCTGCAGGTCGCCGATGCGCCCGTTGCGCACCAGTTCCGCCGCGTAGCGAAACTGCACGGTCGAGCGCTGCTGGCTGCCGATCTGCAAAATGCGCCCGGAAGCCTGCACGGCGTTGCTCAGCGCGCGGCCCTCGGCAATGGTCAGCGACGCTGGCTTCTGCAGATAAACGTCTTTGCCGGCGCGCACCGCATCGACGCCGATCAGCGCGTGCCAGTGGTCGGGCGTGCTCACCACCACTGCATCGATATCCTTGTTCGCCAGCAGTTCGTGATAATTCGCGTAGCCGGTCACTCCGTCGTAGGGCTTCGCCCGTCTTCTGCGCGTAGAAGTCGTTGACGAACTTCTTGCCGTCTTCCACGCGATGCGCATCCAGATCGCAGACCGCAATAATGCGCGCGCGATCGTATTGCAGGATCCCCGGCATGTCGTGCACGCGCGAGATGCGGCCCACGCCAATGGCGCCAATGTTGATGCGCTTGCTGGGCGCGAACTGGCCAAACACGCTCGCCGGCACAATGGCCGGGAAGCCGGCCACTGCCGCGGCCCCGATGCTGGACTTAAGAAAACCGCGACGAGATACCTTGCGCACATTCTTCATCTCTTGCTCCGTTTTTCCTGGAACCTGGCTTTAAATTCGATTTTCTATTCGACGCGAATTTATTCTCATACACCGGCCAGTGTCAAGCGGGTGTAAAGCAGAGGTCTGCCGTGGGCTTGCGCGATTCCCTCAACGAGTACCAAAGCGGCAACGAAGGCTTTGATAGTTGAGCGTTCACGATCTCGTTCTCAACACGTCCGTAAATATGTTACCCTGTGTAACGCTATGAGAAGTAACAGACGAGCCAATCGGTCTTCCCCAGAATTGAGCGAATTCGAGCTCAGCGTCCTGATCGCGCTAAAGCGCAGGCGCAAAGCCACTGCCGAAGCAATTCGGCGTGAGTTGCCTTGGCCGTCCGATGCGTTTGCGGTCCGCGCCGCCTTGCTGAGCCTCGAGGAACGCACGCTGGTTGCGCACTCCATCGCGCACGGGCAAATCTTCTACCAGGCAGCATCGCAGTCGACTCGTGATGACGAGCCGGCCCCTGAGCAGGCGGGGGCAGCGCTCCAGCCGGCGGATTTGCTATAATTCGAGACACAAACTAAATCGGCAATTTTGCCCTCTTTTGCCTCATGCGACGGGCCAAAATCGAGCTTTCACGCTCGATGAAGTTGCTGAGTTCACCCGTCCGGCGGAGAATCTTCTCAATGCAAGAATCCCTGTTCGATCTCACTGGCCGAGTTGCCGTCGTGCTGGGCGGCACCACGGGCCTGGGGCGCGCTATTGCCGTCGGCCTCGCGGATGCGGGCGCCGACGTTGTTCCAAGTTCAAGACGAATCGCTGAAGTGGAAAAGGTCGCTGCGGAGATTGAATCGCTCGGCCGACGCTCGCTGCGCGTAGCGAGTGACGTTCACGATCGCGCGTCACTTCAGGACCTGCACGACGCTGTGCTCGCGACATTCGGCAAGATCGACATCCTGGTAAACGCTGCGGGAGTCACCACGAAGGGGCCGACGCTGAAAGCCGACGAGAAAGAATGGTCGCGCATCCTCGACACTAATCTCACTGGCACGTTGCGCGCCTGCCAGATCTTTGGTGAAACCATGGTGAGCGCCGGCTACGGGCGCATCATCAATCTCGCCTCGCTCAGTTCGTTCGTCGGATTTCACGGAGTCGCGGCCTACTCGGCGAGCAAGGCCGGTGTCGCATCGCTCACCAAGGTACTAGCCATCGAACTGGCGGAAAAAGGCGTGAACGTGAATGCCATCGCGCCTGGCATCTTTCCTACGCCGCTCAACAGCAACCTTGTCCAGGGCACCGCGCGCGGCGAAGAGTTGCTGGTGCGCACTCCGATGCACCGCTTCGGGCAGGCTCACGAACTCGCCGGCACTGCAATCTTCCTTGCTTCACAGGCGGCCTCGTTCGTCACCGGCGAAGTGATCGTCGTCGATGGCGGATTCCTGGCGAGCGCCGTCAATCAGTAACGCCTCGTCGAGAATGGCTTGATTCAGAAGTCAACTGAATTATGCGCTGTCATCCTGAGAGGAGGTCGCCACAAGCGACCGAAGTCGAAGGATCTGCGGTTGTCTCTGTGGGATCTTCACCTCATCGCGGTCCCTCCTCTACGACTTCACCGAATCCACGCGCACCTTCTGCCCCTCGCTGCATGATAGATAGATTGCCCGCACAAGCTGCAGCGCGCGATACCCTTCCTCGCCCGACGACGAAGATGCCCTTCCCGCCTTGCACGCATCGCCAAAGTCGGCCAGTTGCCGCTCGAAGGGAGTAAGCGAAATCGCCATCGGATCGGAAGCGCCTGACTTCGACGCTTGCGAGATCGGCGCGGGTTCGCCGGAATCGTCCTTCACATCCCATGTCGTCAGTTGATCGCCGGTCACAATCGCGCTGCCTTTCGTCCCGTGAATCTCGATACGCTCGGAGTAGCCCGGCCACAGCGCGGTCGCCGCCTGGATCACTCCCGTCGCACCGGACGCATACTTCATCACCGCGCACACAAGGTCTTCCGACTCGATTTTGTGCGTTGCGCCGATGTGCCAATAGCCAAAAACTTCATCCACCGCGCCCATCAGGTGCAGCAGCACATCCACTTGATGGATGGCCTGGCTGATCAGTGCGCCACCGCCCTCGCCTGCCCAGCTTCCCTTCACCGGCCGCGCATAATACTCGTCCGTGCGATGCCATTTGACATATGCATCGGCTTGCAGAATCTTGCCCAGCCGACCCGCGGCAATCGCTCTTTGCAGAAACAGAATTGAATCGTCGAAGCGATGCTGGCTGACCACGCCAAGCTGGATCTTTCGCTTCGCGCGCAACCGCAATCATCTTCGCGGCCGCTTCAAGATCCACCGCCATCGGCTTCTGCGACCAGCACATGCTTGCCGTACTTTCGCACCCAGCTCTACCGCGGCCAACCGGTATGCTGGAAAAGTGCACACATCCAGAAGATCAACGTCCGCTCGCTTGCTCAATTCCTCGGGCGTCGCCACAAACTCCGCGGCCCACGCGTCTGCAAACTTGCGGCCTTTTGCTTCGGTGCGATCGGTGCACGCCGTTACCTTGTAGCCGATGTTCTTGTAAGCCTGTGCATGCTTCCATGCAATCGCGCCGGTGCCAATCACTCCAACGTTCATCGGTTCTCCCGCTCTTCCATTTGTCATTGATCCGAAAGGCCATCATACAAAATGAAGCGGGGCATCCGGTTTATGCCGGATGCCCCGAATATTCGCAATCCCATTGGATCGACGGCTAAAAATCGATCTTCAAGCTGAACTGCAGGATTCTCGGCGGATCGGCCGAGGTGATGTGGCCGAACAGCGAGCTGTTGTATGCGACCGTCGGGCCAAGCAAGTTCGGATGGTTGAGGCAGTTGAAGCACTCACTGCGGAATTCGAGCTGTGTGGCTTCATGCAGGGTGAAGAACCGCGTGATCGCACCGTCGAGATCGTAGTACGTCGGTCCTACAAACATATACGGTTTTGTGTTGCCATAAGTCCCGGGTCCATTCGCCGCGAAGGCAGTCTTCGTCAACTCGATCGCGCGTCCCTGGCCGGAAACATAGGGATTGCTGATCAGATTCGGACGGTCGACATTGACGCCGGTGAAGGACGCGTCAGTACCGGTGGTTGGCGAGACGCGCGTACCCGACATGATCGAGATGATCGGTGCGATTTGCCAGCCGCTGAGCAGGGCTCTCGCCATCGGGCTGCCCTTCACCAGGCTCTTGGCCACAATCGAGGTGTTGAAATTGTTGCGATAGTCCTCACCGCAATTGCTGCGATCGCTCGCCGGGTTGTAGGGATTCTGGAAAGTATTTCCGCCCAGGTCGCCCACATCCGTTCCTCCCGTGATGCACTTCGAATATGTGTAATTCGTGATCAGGGTGAAGTAATTGGCGAACGCATGATGCACTGACAACAGCAATCCGTCGAAGATGCTGCTTGAGCCGTCATACATGTAGCTGATTTCAGAGTAGGCCGTCCCCGTCGCCGGATTGGTTAATGCCGTCAAGCGGCGTGCGTTGGTATTGCCCGACGTCGAACAGTTCGTGCCGTTTGCGCCCGGCGCAATTGTAAGCGCGCCGCAGGAGCCTGGACCTGTCCAGGTGCCGGGAATGTAAGTCGCCGGATTCTCTTCATTGCCCGAAGGAATGTGAACGACGTGGTTGCCCAGGTAGCCCAAGGTCACTTCCCAGCTCGGGCCCAATTGCTTTTGCAGCGTCAGATTCCAGGTCTGCGTGTAGCTCGGCTTCATGTTCACCGGGAACAGGAAGTAAGACGCGGCCGTCGGGAAAAGCGCATTCGTCTTGCTCGGCGGATACGGCTGGGGGAAGGGATTGCCGCCCGGATAGCCGGTGTATGGATTGATAAGCGTGCCCGCAGGCGGATTGATCGTGATCGCATCGCCATAAGGCGCGTTGTTTTCATAGCGGTCTTCCATATAGACGATTGGCTGCGAGAAGCCGATCGTGTATGAAGCGCGAATGCTCTCCTGCCCCTTGCCGCGCGGATCCCACGCAATGCCAAAGCGCGGTTCGAAGTGGTCCCAGTGATTGTTGATATAGCCCTTTGGAATTCCCGGGTCTCCGGCGAAGAGCAATCCCGGAGGCGCCGACTTAAAGACTGTCGACGTGGTGCCCGCCTTGAAAGCAGACAGCGAGAAACTGTCGCCGCGGCCCGCAGTCTCGACCTCAGGCAAATCCGATTCCCAGCGAACGCCGGCGTTCACGGTAAACCTCGGCGTTAGCTGGTAGCTGTCCTGCGCATACAGGCCGAACACGTTCTTGGCGAATGTGCTGCCCGTGTCGTTGCCCTGGTACAAGCTCTTGAGATCGCCAATCATGAAATCCGCCAGCGCGTCGCCGGTGAACGAACCGTCAAACGAGAATTGCCCGTTGGCATTGTTCGTGCCCTGCAGGTTCATGTGGTTGTGGATGTAGTTCACCCCGAAGCCAATGTGATGCTTGCCGCGGGTCCAGAAAACGTCGTCGACCACGTTTTCTGAGTTCGTTGTCACCTGGTAGGTCTCGCAGGTTCCGCAGGACACCGTGAAGTCGCCGGAAACAGCCATGTAGATGTAATTGGGAACCGGCGTGCTGACGTTGATGCCGAGCGTCTTAGGAGTGATCAGACTCGAGACCTGGCCGCGGCTGACGAAGCTGCGCGTACCGCCCACGTGGAACGAGTTCACCAGGCTTCGAGCTGATCGAGTAGGTGTGGCCCAGCGTCAGCGATTGCTCCTGGTCGTTGAGCTGCGGATTGGCGGTGTTCAGCAGGTTGTTGTTGAAGAAGCCCTGCTGGAAATAGTGAGTGAGGTAGTAGCGGACGAAGAGGCTCTGCTTTTCGCTCTTGTTCCAGTCCACGCGCCCGATGTACTGCTTCTCAGTGTTTGGATTGGGCGGACCGTACTGATAATGCCCGTTCGCCGCGGTCGCAAGCGGCAGGTACTTGGTGACCAGCTGCAAAGCGGCTGAGTTGTAAGCCGTCGGGCTGATCATGTTGCCCGACGTACGGCGCCTTCAGCGTCTTGCCATTCGCGTCGCATAGGCGGTCCAGTCGCCGTTGAGAATGGCCTGCGTGGGAAGAATGTACGTGGTGCTGGCGACTGCTGGTGGACGATTGTGCCCTGATAGCCGCCGAAGAAGAACAGCTTGTTCTTGACGATCGGCCCGCCAATCACCCCGCCGAACTGGTTGCGCTTCAACGTATCGTGCGGTGCAAAAGTAGTTTTGCGCGTTGAAGAAGTTGTTGCGGAGAAAGTCAAAGGCCGTGCCGTGGAACGCGTTGGTCCGCCGAACGCGTAACGATATTGACCACCGCTCCAGGATGAAATCCGTATTGCGCGGCGAGTCCCGAAGTCTGCACACTGAACTCCTGCAATCGCATCGGGGAATGGAAACGGCAGGTTCACGTTCGAGAAGGAGTCCGTGTTGTCGGCGCCGTCCATCAGGAATTCAGTCTGCGTGCCCTGGCTGCCGGCGACGGAGAATGTCGCTTCGCTCGGATAGTTCTTGGAACCAATGTTGTCGCCGGCAATTGCGATTGCGCAGCCGCTGGACCAAGCAGGATAAGCTGCGTGGCCTGGCGGCCGTTGAGCGGTAGATCGATCACGCGCTGCGCGTCAATCACCTGCGAGACCGACTGATCTTCTGTCTGCACCATCGAGGCGTCAGCGTTTACCTGGACGGTCTCGGCGGCGCCGCCAACTTTCAACTGCACATCGACGCGGAGGTTGTTGCCGACCTCAATCACGATGCCGGATTGGTTGTATGCTTCGAATCCAGTCTTCGTGACTCTGATTTGATAGGGCCCGACCGGCAGGTTCGGCAGAAAGTACCCGCCATCGCCTCCGCTTACCACCTGGCGTTCCTGTCCTGAATTGATTTGCGTCGATTGGACGGTCGCGCCTGGGACCGGAGCTCCCGTTGCGTCCGTTACGATTCCTTGGATTTGGCCTCCGCCAACCGCTTGGGCTTTGGCGAATTGTGTCGGAAGAGCAAGAGACGTGGCGAAGATCAGGGTGAGAAAAACAGTGAGAGCAGACCCGCTAAGGCGTGGCTTTGGCGAAGCGGCCGAGCCGCTACTGGGGATGGTCATTGGCCTGGACCTCCATTAAATTGTCCACGCGAAGTATTAGGGAGCGATGGAATGGTTGTCAAATGGCCGGACCATTGACAGCCAGCGTAGGCCTTTCGGTTCAGGCCCCGGCGGCAATGGCAATGGGCGCTGGAAAGCCGCTTCCGCGGATGTCGCGCAACGCAAAATTTGCCTGCCCGAAAAGAATTTTGTGCAACACCAGCGCAGCGGCACCGCGCAGCCGCGCGGCATCGCCATCCATCGCCGCCACCACGCGGGGAGTGTGCGGCGTAAACGATCTGGCAATCAACTGGCTCTCCAGCAGCGGGCGGATGCGCGGCCACAGCGCCGTGCAATCGCCCACGATAATGATCACCTCAGGAGCCAAGCCCTGCCGCCAGCATCGCCAATCCGCGCGCCAGGTAGGTCATCATCTTGTCGATCGAGCGCAGCGCGCTGCAGGTCTCCGGCAAGCGCCAGATTCGAGCAGTTCCTGAAACGTGGTAAGCGTGCTTTCCGGCGCCAGCTCGTGGTAGTAGCGCAACCCGGCACGATTCGACGCAAATGTCTCCCAGCAACCCACGTTGCCGCAGCCGCAAACCGGCCCCGTCTCCTCAAGCGGCATATGGCCGAACTCGCCTGCCATGTCGTCCCTGCCACGCACCACGCGCCCATCCACCAGCATTCCGGCGCCGATGCCCTCTGACACTGAAACGACGATCATGTTTGACGCGTCGCTGAAGTTTCCGAACCAGCGCTCCGAGAACAGGCAGGCGTTGGCGGCGTTCTCCATTTCGATATCGGGTATCCAGAACTCTCTGCAGCTCCGCGTGCAGATCGATCTGGCCCCAGGGCGCATTCGGCGAAAACAGCAAGCGGTGCGTCTTCTGGTCCACGCGGCCAGAAACGCTCACGCCGAGCCCCTGAAAGATGCGGTCGCTCGTAGGTCGCTCTTCAGCGATCGCGCCGCTTGCGCAATGTGCTGCAATGGCCGTTCGAGCCTCTTCGGAGGTTGAACCTGCCCAGATGTCGAAAGCGACTGTCTCCCGGCCGAGAATCTTGCCGTTGATGTCGACGACGGCCAGGTTCGCCTTTCCCGGACGCAGATCGATCGCCAGAGTCGACATGCTGATCGTTCAGCGTGACAAAGGTTGGCCGGCGGCCGCGCGGCAACCTGCCCAGTTCCCCGGCAACACCCATCCCTCGTCGATCAGCTGGCCGATGATCACCGAAACCGTGCTGGGCTGCAGGCCAGTCAGGCGCGCCAGGTCGGCCCGGCTCACCGGCTGATGCAGATGAATCGCATGCAGCAGAATGTCGCGATTGATCTCGCGCGCAGTTTCGCTGGAGGCGACGGCGCGGCGCGGCCGGGTTCGACTTGTCATTCTCGATGCATTTCTTAAGTACTTTCGCGACTCAGAGTGTTAAGCGGAGACTGCAGTGCGCCCATCACGATTCCCAGTATCGACGATCTCCGCAACCACTATAAATCGAGCCGCCGGATCGAATCATGCGGTCAAGATGTACTCGGTGCACCCGGAGTCGATACTTGGCCCCGAAAAACAGATGCGGCAGCCCCCGAAGGAGCTGCCGCGTCGGTTGATCTAGCATAAGCAGGTTAGAAGTTGATGCGCCCGCCGAACTGCATCTGGCGTGAGCCCGCGTTTGTGCCGAAGGCGGCGACATTGAAGGCGTTGAAGTTGGTGATGTAACCAAACGTTGCCGCTGCCGAACCGTCGTGTTGGGGGCGTTGAGCCACGGGTGGTTAAACACGTTGAATGCCTCGAAGCGGAATTGGAATTCGGCTTCGCGCACAGATGTGGAAGTGCTTGACGAGGCTGGCGTTGGTCTGCGAGTTGCCGGGTCCGCGGAACTCGTTGCGGCCGGTATTGGGAATCACCGGCGCCGCCGCCGACTCAGCTCGGGCTCGAGAACGATGGTCGGGTCAAACCATGGCTTGCCGCCACGACACAGCAGTGTTGCCAGATTTCTGTGCGTGGCCGCCCTATTTGCTTATAGGAACCAGTCAGTTGGGCGTAAGTGGCGCCAAAGCCGGGGGCAAACCCGCCAATCGTGTTGCTGTTTGCGTTGACTGAGAACGGGAAGCCGCTGAAGTGGCTGAATTGCCCGCTCAACTGCCATCCGCCGATGAGGTCGCCCGCCAGGCCGTGGTTCAGCCACATCTGGCCGGGCCCGAAGGGCAGGCTGTAGACGCCCCACACCTGCAGGTTGTGCTTTTCGTCGAAGCCCGCCGAGCCGCGGTTGAAGCGGAACATCGCGGGATAGTTGAACGCCGTGCCGCCTGATCCCGAACCGGCGCCGTTGTCCTCGTAGTCGATGGCATGCGAGTAGGTGTAGACCACGCCCACGGAGGCGTTTTTGCCTGCATTGCGCGTCAACTGCGTCTGCAGCCCGTTGTACCCCGAGCTGAAGAGCGGCAAGTTCGATGGTGATGCCGCCGGTGTTGTAGCAGGTGCCCTGCGCGGTGCCCGTAGCTGTAGCGGGGCACGGCGCTCCGATGTTGATCGTTTCGTTGGCGTTGAAGCTGCACGCACCGGTATAGCCGGATGTAGGGCTGAACTGCCCGTTGGGCATGCAGGGTGAGGACGAGCTCGGAAAGTTTGCCGCATTGAGATAATTGATGCCGACCTGCTGGCGGACGAAGTGATCGCCCACGTAGGCGACGGTGCCCACAAAGCCCGCCGGCAAGGTCCGCTGCACGACCAGGTTCCAGCTTTCGATGTAGCCGCGGCGGAAGTTCTGCGGAACCGTATTCGTTGACCCTGCAACGGGAAGCGATGCAAACCCGGTTGAGTAGTTGGGAGCCAGCTTGGCCGTGTTCGGGATGCCGTAGGTAAGGTTCATGGGCGCGTTGCCGTTTGCCGGATCAACCGCGATGGTGAAGTTTCCGGTTCCTCCGTAGGATGGCGCCAGGTCCTCGGGGAACGAGTCGCGCAGGTAACGCATGGAGTCGGGATCGGTGGTGAGGCCGAAGCCGGTGCGGATCACCGTCTTATCGTTCAGGCGGTAGGCGATGCCGAAGCGGGGCACGATCTGTCCCCATCCGGCTCCGATGCCCGCGCTGCGCGGGTTGCCGTTGATGCCGCCCACTTCCACGTTGGCCGATTGCGGCAACTGCGGAAGCAGAACCGATGCGCCGGTGCGATCGCGGTACGGCGCCGGATAAACCTCATACCGGACGCCGTAGGTCAGCGTCAGCTTGGGAGTCACCGTCCACGTGTCCTGCGCATAGACGCCATGTTCGGTCCAGCGCAGGGCGTTGGGATTGAAGACCTGCGAAGGATCGCCAATCGCCTGGCCGCTGCCATTGTTGGGCAGGCCCAGCAGGAAGTCGGCAAGCGAGTTGTACCCGTCGATGCTGCAAGAAGCGGCTGTCGCGGTCGTCGGTGTTGCCGCAGGTCATGCCGCCCTGGAAAGTGAAGCCGCCGCGCGGAGTGTTGGGCTGGCCGCCGCTGGTGGGCTGGAAGTGGTTCAGATCGAAGTGATAGTAGGTGTAGCCGAACTTGACGGCGTGGTGCCCTTGCAGCCAGCTCAGGTTCACGTCGCCCGTGAACTGGTTATCGCGGAATTCGAAGGGATTGGCGCCCTGGTTGTTGCCGAGGCCGGTGAACGTAGTGCAGGTAGAAGCCCGGAATGCCAACATAGTTCAGGCCGACGCCGTTGGTTCCCGGAATCTTGAGCGTGTTCAGGCCGTAGTCGCCCAGCGCGACGTCGAGCGTCGATTGCGCGAACGTCAGAAGGCGAGTCCAGCCGACAGTCGGCGTCGATCACCAGGTTCGAGCTGAACACATGGCTGATGCCGAGCCCGGCGTTCTGGCCGCGGCCGCCGATATTGCCCAGCTGGCCGCCGTCAGCCGCGGGACCGCCGGCGCAGGCGTTGCTGCCCGTGCAAGGTGTGTTACCCAGGACCTGCGGATCGATGTCGGAGTACGGCGTGATGCCGTATTTGCCGAAGATTTGCGTGTTCTCGCTGGGAATGTAGGTAATCTTCGAGTCCGACGCGTTGCGGCTGTAAGCGACGGTCGACCGTTGCCTGATAATCGTTGAGCATCACGCTCGCGCCAGCAGATTCGCGCTCGGCGTGGCGATCGTCTTCGAGATCGCCGCAAGGTCCTGCATCATGATCCCGCCCGCGAGCGAGATTCTCGATGCTGGAATGGTGTTGACGCCTGCTACCCGTCTCTCCGTACTCAGCGGTAAAGCTGGGCCGGCACTGGTATTGCAGATAGCCGTTAGTGTATGAGCGTATTCGGGTTCGGACAGAGCGTGGGGTTGACCGGCCCTGCCAGCCCGGAGCCTGCGGCTGCGGATCGTAGAGCGTAGGCGACCGCCGAGCGCCGCCTCGGAGAAATTGCCGCTGTTCATCAGCGCGTCGGGAACGGTTTCGGGAACGCTCGCTCCAACTGGCGCTGCGTGATGCGGTCGAAGTTGGTGAAGAAGAACAGCTTCTTCTTGCCGGTCAGAATCTTGGGAATGTAGACCGGCCCGCCAATGTTACCGCCGTATTCCTGATTAATGTTCTTGGGAATCGTCGGCTGCACCGTCGCAGTGTTGAGGTAAGCGCGCGCATTCACCGCCGCGTCCTGGTAATACCACCAGCCGCCGCCATGGAAATCGTGGCCGCCGCTCTTGGTGGTTACGCGGATGGAGGCGCCGCCCGCCTGGCCCTGCTCGGCATTGAAGTCGTCCGTGGTGACGGTGACGCTTTCGACTGCGTCGGCCGGCGTGACGTAGGCGATGAGGTAAGGCAGCCATCCGTAATAGTCGATGGCGCCGTCAATGCGCGTGGTGTTGCCGTTGTACGAGTTGCCGTTCACGTTCACCGACAGGGCGCGCGAAGGGTTGCCGCCAATGGAGTTCTTTTCCTGTACCTGGGCAGCGCCGGGAATCAGCGTGTAGAGCTCTTCGTAATTGCGGCCCTTGCGACGAGGTGATGGGCAGTTGCGAGATTTGTGTCTGGTTGATATCGCTGTCCACTTCGGCCGTTTCGGTCTGCAACTCAGGCGCAGCCTCGGTCACCGTAACCTGCGTCGAGACCGACGCCGGCTGCAGCGCGACATGTCGATGCGCACCTGCTGGTTGACTTCTACGGTGATGTTCTTCTGCGTGAAGCCGCCGAAGTTTCCCGCCTGCGCGATGGAAAGTGTGTAAGTGCCGGGCAGCACGTCGAGAATGGTGTAGACTCCCATCTCCGCTTCGCCTTCTCGGTGCGCGCTTCACCTGTGGCCTGGTTGGTGATCGTCACCGGCACATTTGGAACCACTGCGCCGGTCTTGTCGGTGACGGTTCCTGTGATCGAACCGTAGAGAACCTGCGCTTGAGCCGCGCTGCTTACAACAACAGCGCCATGAACGCGATCGCCGTTGTCAAAATTCTGATCGCGTATACACTGCGACCTTGAGTCACTGTTTGGCCTTCCTGACATAATTACCTCCAAAAATTGTTGACACTGCCGAATGCTTTGTCACGCCCGTGCGGGCGTGACATACGATCACTGGTCTCGCCTACACACAGGCTGGCTGCGATTAGACTGCACACCGCGGTATGGATTTATAGGCGTTGCGAACTATAGGCGTGTGCAAAGTCGACTGTCAAGGGAAAAAGCGATTTAACGAGCCGTAAAACCCATTTAGGTAACCATGCTCAAGTAGTGCCAATTCGGACGCAAGTTTGCCTGTTCAGACCCGCTAATAATGACAAAACTCCCATACAAATCCCTCTTTTATGCCAATCTACAGAAGTAGCAGAAATATGGTTTCAATTGGAATCGGCTTCGCTTTCTGGCCCAGATACCCATTTGATTCGAGGCACGAATTAACATCACGCAAATTGGGCGGAAAGCGTCCGATATTCGACTTCCATCCGCATAGTTTCTTGAGCACAAGGTTCTCCGGCTTTGGCCCTTTACACTGGTTTCGGGAATGATCCAATGACAAAAGCTGCCGCTTTGCACCTCCTCTTTTTTTCCTCTTTCCTTCTGCTGCTCGTCGCGGCCGAACAAGCCAGCGCGCAATCCGGCTCAGCGGCAGCCGACGATCATCGCGCGGATCTGCAGATGGTTGTCGTTCTCAGCCGCCACGGCGTTCGCTCTCCGCTCACCAGCCAGGCGGAGCTCGACAAGTATTCCGCGGCCCCATGGCCCAAGTGGGAAGTCGCACCCGGCATTCAGACTCCCCACGGCAATGAATTGATCAGAATTCTTGGCGGATGGGACCGCACCCATTGGTCGGCGGAGGGTCTGCTTGCGCCCACCGGTTGCGCAGGTGCTCAACATGTAACCATCGTTGCCGACACCGACCAGCGCACCATTGAAACCGGCAAAGCGCTCGCTGCGGGAATCTTTCCCGGCTGCAATATTGAAGTTCATGCCCAGGCGGAGGGAACAATCGATCCGCTCTTCCGCTCGCTGAATGCCGGCGTTCTTCATCCCGATACCGCGCTGGCTGCCGCCGCCATTCTGGGTCGCGTAGGCAACGATCCGAACAATCTCGCGGCTGCCTACCGTCCTCAGCTGGCTGCGCTTGAGCGCGTCCTCGCCGGTTGCGGCAAGCTCCCCGAAAATCCGAAGCGCGCATCGCTGATGGACATTCCCGCCAGTCTCAAGCCGGGAACCGGCGATCCGCTGATTTCATCGCACGGCCCTCTCATCACCGGCGCCACATTCGCCGAGAATTTGCTGCTCGAATACACGCAGGGTATGAGCGACACCGAAACCGGCTGGGGATGCCTGGATGGCAAGACCTTGCGCTATGTGATGCAACTCGACACAGCGTCGTGGGATTTGGGCTACCACACCCCAGCAGTCGCGCGCATGTACGCCTCAAATATTCTCGATCACATCGAGAAAACGCTGGAGCAGGGCGCCGAGGGCAAATCCGTCGCCGGCGCAGTGGGCAAACCGAGCGACAAAATCGTCATCCTGGTCGGCCACGACTCGAATATCGCGGCCGTCGCAGGCGCGCTCAAGATCGACTGGGCACTCGACGGCCGCGTCGACGACACCCCACCGGGCGGCGCATTGGTGTTTGAGCTGTGGCGCTTGCGCGACAACGGCAAGCACTTCGTTCGCGTCGAATACCGGGCGCAGACTCTTGAGCAGATGCGCCATGCCGAGCCGCTGACGCCGGCGAATCCGCCCGGCGTCGCACCTGTCTTCGTCCCGGGATGCAGCAGTGCGGACCTGTCCTGCACCTGGGAGGGCTTCTCCGGAGTCATGCGCAATGCGATCGATCCGGCCTATGTAATCCAGCAGCAATAACCCGCACGAGATCTCTGACCGCATGTTCTTGCACCAATGTTGGGTGCACCATCCATGGAACAGCATCATCGTTTCATAGGTGGGAAAGCACGAAATCACACTGTCGCGTTAGCGCGTCTTTTTCAGCTTCTTCATCAGAAACTCGCGGAGCGCAACCGCGTTATTGATGTCCGGCACCTTAGAGCTGTAGACGAGCGTTATGGTCCCTTTGCGCGCCGCATCGACGAGCGGCTGCCACGCCTCGGGTGTCTTCCTCAAATCGGCAAAGTAGCGCTTGCGGAACTCATCCCACTTGGCCGGATCGTGCTCGTACCACTTGCGCAGCTCGGTGCTCGGCGAAACGTCTTTCAACCACGCTGCAATCGCCAAATTCGCCTTCGTCACTCCGCGCGGCCACAAGCGATCGACAAGGAACCGCTCACCATCTGTCTTGCTGGCCTTCTCATAAGCGCGCTTCACCTCGATCATCTTAATCCTCCTTCAATACTCAGTGGCCGATCGTCCGGTTTCGATTCTCCACCGATCGATGACGGCTGCAAATCCCGCGCCGCCCGCCCGCGCAAATGGCGCTGCATTCTCATGCATTTCTATATTGATGCGATCCTCCACCGCGCCTGCTAGAGTCTTAGCGACGCGTCCCATCGCATGAGTAAACCATTGGAATGATGCGCGCGCAATTTCCCCTGGGGGCCACTAATGCAGTTCCGCTCGATTTTTGTCGCGGTCACAGTTTCCTTTGCGCTTATTCTTGCAGCTTTTCTTGTAAATCGCGCGCGCCCGAAGGCGGAAACCGAACAACCCACAGCCGACTTCGTCCGCGCCTCAGGCAAATGCGCCGAGTGCCATGCGCGTCAACAATACGCCGTCGTCCACGAATACGAAATGTCGGTCCACGCGCGCAAGAACGTCACGTGCCTCGATTGCCACGCGCCTGCCGCGGGCCAGAACAAAGTGGACCATCACGGATTCGTCATCAGCGATCATCTCACCGCCGGCAATTGCCGCTCGTGCCATGAAAACATCTACCAGGAATTTCTGCGCAGCCGGCACGCCGCGCCGAGCTGGGCAGCAGTTCACGGCGCCGCAGGATTGAGCAAGGAACAAGTCGCCTTCAGTGAGCAGTTTCAGCCCGGCGGCTCGAATAGGGCGCCCAATCCGCTCACGTTGCCTGAAGGCCATCCATCAGTGACCGCCGGCTGCGAACAGTGCCACAGCGTCGGCAAACCAAATAGCGATGGCACCATCGACAGGGTTCTTGCTTGTGCCGATCGTCCTGCCCGTCACGCGGCGTTTTCTCGATGCCTGCTGCGTCGTCATGTTGATACAGGCCTTCGCCGGGCTTCTTGGTTTCTGGTTTCACCTGCAGGCGAATCTCGTTGAGCCGGGCCACACAATCTTTGAAAAACTCGTCAACGGCGCGCCTCCGCTGGCGCCGCTACTCTTCCCGAATCTCGTTGCGCTGGCGTGGATCGGGCTCTGGGCCCTCACACCGCATCTGCCTGAAGCTGCAACCGAGACGCTTCGCAGCCGGTCAGTGTTGGGCGCGATCTACGAATGGGCGCACCCTGCCGGCAAAGAGTCCAGTCCGCAATAGCCGCACGAATTCGGTTACCCGCACCATCCGAAACAACCCATCCGTGCTACGCGATATCATCGGTGTGCACGAAAAATTGACTCCAAAGCCCCACCACAATAGAGGATTGCGCATGAAAGCCGTTTTCAAATTCGCCGCGCTGGGATTGTTCTTGCCCGCACTCGCTGCAGCCGCGCAGCAGGACTACTTCAGCAACTGGCCCGCGGGCCGCTCGCCGCAGGAAGTGGGCAAGGCGCTCGCCGAGCACTTCGTCACCAGCCCGCATCAGCACAGCCCGGGCACCATCTTTTACGGCGAAGTCGGCACCTGGTACGGCGCGCTCACCTTTGCGGAACTCACGCACGACACCGATCTGCGCGACCGAGCTCATCAAGAAATTCGATCCGCTTGATGCCCGGCGGCGCGGAAGCCGCTCTCGTTCCCAAGCGCGATCACGTCGACGACTCCATCTTCGGCATCGTGCCGCTCGAAATCTACATCCAGACCAAGGACAAGAAGTATCTCGACTACGGGCTCTCCTTCGCCGACCGGCAATGGGACGATCCGCAGCCCGACGGCCTGTCGCACGAGACGCGCTACTGGATCGACGACATGTACATGCTCACCATCCTGCAGCTGCGAGGCCTACCGCGCCACCGGCGACAAGAAGTATCTCGACCGCGACGCCAACGAGATGGTCGCCTATCTCGACAAGCTGCAGCAGCCCAACGGCCTCTTCTATCACGCGCCCGATGTGCCCTTCTTCTGGGGCCGCGGCGATGGCTGGGTGGCCGCGGGCATGGCGGAGATGCTGCGCGACTCTGCCCGCCGATCATCCGCAGCGCGCGCGCATCATGGCCGGCTACAAGCTCATGATGGCCGCGCTGCTCAAGTACCAGGCGTCCGACGGCATGTGGCGCCAGCTCATCGATCACGACGAAGCGTGGGAAGAGAGCTCAAGCTCCGGCATGTTCACCTTCGCGCTGATCACCGGCGTCAAGAACGGCTGGCTCGACGCGGCCACCTACGGCCCCGCCGCGCGCAAGGGCTGGATCGCGCGTCACCGGCTTCATCGATCAGAACAACGACGTGACCAACGTCTGCGAAGGCACCAACAAGATCAACAGTCTGCGAGTATTACCTCGAGCGCAAACGCAGAACCGGCGACTTCCACGGCCAGGAGCCGGTGCTGTGGGCCGCGTCGGAGCTGCTTCGCTAGTCAGCAGACTTTCAATCCTGCCGGGTGCCCCTGGTCTCGATTCTGAGACCAGGGATAGCGCGACAAATCCGCTATCTCGCTCCAGCGCTATAATTCCCGCCAGAGATCAATCTCATGTTGATGCAGCTTTATCCCGGCAGCCATCTGCCGGCGGCGCTGCTCTTCCTTGCGCCGTTGTTCGGCGGCGCATCGACACCATTGTGGGCACAAACGGTCGTCGCGGTTCAGCCGTCCTCAAACGCCAGCACGCCGGCCTATGAGGTCGTGTCCATCAAGCAGGCAAGTCCCGGCGACCGCGATGTCGGATGGAAAACCTTACCCAACGGCTTCGACTTCAGAAATCTGCCTTTGGCTCTGTTGATCGAACAGGCTTACGGGATCACGCTTGACAGCCAGATTTCAGGATTGCCGGAGTGGGTGAAGACCGAGCACTACGATGTTTCAGCGCGAACAGACGCGGACACGGCCGAAGCCTGGAAGACGCTTTCGCAACAGGAAATCTGGAAACAGCAACGGCTGATGCTGCAAGCACTCTTTGCCGACCGCTGTCAGCTCAAGGTGCGGAGCGAGGTCAAGGAACTGCCGACCTACGATCTGTTCATCGTCAACGGCGGAGTAAAGATGAAAGAAGCTGCGCCCGATGAGAAAAGCCTTATAGACATAGCAAGCACAACCTTCCACGGCCCGACCGGACCAAGTGACGAATACACGATGAGTATGACCGCACATGCTGTCACGGCTGAGGGGTTCGCGCAAAATATGCCGCACTACGCTGGTCGCACCGTTGTCGATAAGACCGGGCTGGGCGAGAAGAAATTCGATTTCGAACTGAAGTGGTCGTCGGGCGGGGCAGACCTGCCGGATGCAGCCCAGGCGGGCCCATCGCTTTTCAAAGCGCTCGAAGAGGAACTCGGCCTGAAACTCGAACCCGCAAAAGCGCCAGTCGAAACCTTTGTCGTTGAGCACATGGAGCGGCCGTCCGCAAATTAAGGTGCTGGCTAACCCGCTCCCGCCCACTTCTTATTCCCTTGTCCCCTTCTTCCCACGTCACCTGCCTTTATCAATCCAGCCTTGTCAAAAACGCCTTCCCCTCCGCCGGCTGCAGATGATCCGCGATGTATTCCGAAGTCTGCCGATCATCGCCGGCGGGCCGTATGCGCACCCAGTAGCTGTTCTGACCGGCAAACTCAATCACATTCGATCCTGGATATTGGCTCAATAATCTCTGCTTCAGGTCGAGCGCTTCCTGCTCATCGTGGAACGCGCCAATCTGCACGCACCACCGCCCGCCCATGTCCATCGGCTTCGGCGTCTCGTACACATCGAGGCGCACCTGCACCAGGCCTGCACGGTACACGCCGGTCGCCTTCGCCGAGGCAATCGACAAATCCAGAATGCGGCCTTCGACAAACGGCCCGCGATCGGTAATACGCATCACGCCCGATTGCCCTGTCTTCAGATTCGTGACCATCACCAGCGAGCCCATCGGCAGCGTGCGATGCGCCGCGGTCATCGCGTCGTCATCGAACACCTGTCCGTTCGCAGCTTTGCGCCCTTTATAAGGAGCGGTGTACCACGTGGCAAGCCCCGTTTCGCTCAGGATCGGCGTGTGCGACGCAACAAAATCCAGATCCGCCCGGCTCACGCCTCCCGTCGGAACAGGAGTGGGAGGAATGCGCACCGGCGCATTTGGGTTGGGCGCAGGAGTTGTTGGAGAAGTTGGCCGCACCGGCGGAGGATACGCCTCAGGCGGAGGAGCGGTCCGCGCAGCTTTCTCGCGATGATGACATCCGCTCACGCCGAGCAAGGCAACCGTCAGCGCAGCCGCAGTTGCAACGTCGCGATGCAAACCCCGGCCTGTCGCGCCGCAACGCTCAAGAGCGCGGCCCCGTTTGCGAGCCGGGCGGCGGTTGATTCCCCGGCGCGGAGCCCGCCTGGTTTTCGCGCTTCTCGAATTTGTCGGCCAGGTCGCGCAATGTTTCGGCGGCTGCGCGCATTGACCGGATCGATTCCTTGCGCACCTGCGGAATCACCGCGTCGTTCACGTACGCAATCGCGTGGCGCAGTTCCATCTCGATCAGCTCAATGGCTTCTTCAAATCGCTGCCCTACGCCGCCCGGTCCAGCACCCGGTCCCGGAGGAGGATATCCACTCATGGCTCTAACCGTTTCTCGCAACCAGAATTGTCGTACTCATCAAAGTCTCCGCGATGCGCCCCAACGCGTCAACGCCGGAGCCGGCGAAAGAATCGCAACCGTCAACGTCACCGCAGGCAAAAGAGCCGTTAGCGTCAACACACCCCGGAAGATAGAGCGCTGTCTCGCCGATGGGATCGCCGCTGTATAACCTTTTTCCGCCGATTTGCGTCCCACTAACAGTGTTGATCCCGCCATCCTCTCCTATTCGACGGTTGCGAAGCTTTTCCGGCCGCCAATGCGCGACGACGCGGGCTCGCCGTTTTCATTTCCTCACAGTCACGCTGCTCCTCGTTGCATCGGCAACCGGATTCGCCCAGTCAACCAATGCCACACCGCAAACTCCGCCGAGCACATCTCAATCCTCGCCTCCCACCAACACCACACAGCCGCAACCACTGCCGACCGTTCCAGGAATGCAGCCGCCTGCCGCTGCTCCGCCGCCGCAACTGCCGCCCGGAATCCCTGATTCGCTCAAGCCGGCATTCTCCTCCATCATCTCGTCAGAGCCATGTCTCGTTCGCAACACCGGAGCCACCATGGCTGTCACCGCTTCAATGCGCGGACTTGCAGTCTCCGGTCTCAACGCCGTTCCCGCCAACGCCGGGTCCACCGCGGTCATTTCTACGCGTTGCATCCCGCACATGCCCATCATCGACTGGTACGCGCGCTTCACAAATGGCCCTGAAGTGAGGCCGCTCACGCCGCAAGAAAAAGGCTGGCTGGCCGTTCACAACCTGATCGATCCCTTCAACCTGCTCACAATCGGCGGTGAAGCCGCGATCTCCGTCGCTGCCAACCCGCATTCAGGCTATGGCCCCGGCATTCCCGGCTGGGGACGCTATGTCGGCGTCAGCTTTACGCAGGACATGACTGGCGAATTCTTCGGCACCTTCCTGATTCCCACGCTCGCTCACCAGGACCCGTATTATCATCGCGACCCGCACGCCACCATCAAGCGGCGCATCGCCCACGCCGCCCTGGCGGTCCTTCTGGGCACAGGGTGACAACGGCAAGGGAATGGTCAACTATGCCAACGTGGTCGGGTTCGCACTCGACGACGCGATCGGCGACTTGTACGTCCCTGGTCAGCGCACCAATTTCTCTTCCTCTGCCTCACGGTACGGCATCGCCCTCGCCACCGCCCCAATCGACAACTACGTCTCCGAGTTTTTGCCCGACATCGCTCGCCACATTCACGTCCAGGTCGTCGTCATCCAGCGCATCATCAACCAGGTGGCGCGCACCGGAAGCACCGAGCCGTAGGACGCTTTGGAACGACAGCCGCCAAGCGCCTAAGCCACTTTCCCCCAAGCACTTGCCTCAGGCGGTCACCGATTTCAGTTCCTCCCGCTCACCACCCCCAAATCCCCATTCACAAGCAAATCTCCCCATTCGCTGCACCCTGCTTGGGTTGACCGCCCACCGACATTACTCTCGTAATGACTTTTTAGCCTTGCGGTTTACCCCATGGAAACCGCAAGGCTCCGAGCCGGGCAACGACTTAATCCCCGGCGCCTTCAATCAACTTAAGAGGAGACTCGACTGATGTCCAAAGCCGTGAAGTACGCCGAGAAGGCCGCCGTTTACGCCGCCAAGGGAGCGTGGGTTGTTTTTGAGCGCCTGAACCGCATCAGCCCCAACGCCTCCTTCACGCCCAAGTGGAGCGACAAGCCCCTCCAGAAGAGCTGGCAAAAAGAAAAGCCGCCGCTCGGCTGGCCGCGCACCACGGACTCGCTCTGCCCCAAGTGCGTCCCCGAGATTCGCAAGCAGATTCTCGACGGCAAGCTGCCCCACGAAGTCCTGCTCAACGAGAAAGTCGGCGAAATCAAGGCGCAGATCATCGAGCGCGACGGCAAGATCCTCATGGTCAAGGACTGCCCCAAGCACGGCCACTTTGAAGACGTCATGTCGATCGACCCGGCCTTCTTCAAGCATCTTGAAGAGAGCTTCCCCGGCCGCGACATTCGCGCCCACGGCACGGGCGACGAGAAGCTGCACAACCACGGCACCTCGACCGTGACCCACGGCCGCGGCTCGGTGCTCACCATCGATCTCACCAACCGCTGCAACATGATGTGCGATCCCTGCTTCATGGACGCCAACCAGGTTGGCTTCGTCCACGAGCTCACATGGGACGAAATCAAGACCATGCTCGACAACGCCATCACCATCAAGCCCAAGCGGCAGATGAGCGTTCAGTTCTCCGGCGGCGAGCCCACGCTGTCGCCCTACTTCCTTGACGCTGTCGCCTACTCGCGCAAGGTTGGCTACAACTCGGTGCAGGCCGCGTCGAACGGCATCGAATTCGCCAAGTCGAAGGAGCTTTGCCGCGCCGCTGCTGAAGCCGGCCTCCGTTACGTCTACCTCCAGTTCGACGGCATCGGCAACGCTGCCAACTCGCACCGCAAGGTCGGCAACCTGTTCGACGTAAAGCTGCAGGCCATCAACAATCTGCACGAAGCCGGCGTTGAAATCGTTCCCGTCACCACCATCGTCAACGGCATCAACAACGAGCAGGTGGGCCGCATCATCGAGTTCGCGCTCGACAACCCCAAGAAGATCAGCTTCCTCTCGTTCCAGCCGGTCAGCTTCACCGGCCGCGACGAAGAGATCACCGACGAGCGCCGCGTGGCCCAGCGCTACACGCTCTCGCACATGGCGCACGACGTCAAGACGCAGGTCGGCATGGGCGAGCCGGCGCGCGACTGGTTCCCGATCTGCTTTCATGAGCACCTTCTCTGACTGGGCCGATCTGGTGCACGGGCCCACCGCCGAGTGGGGCCAGCTCTCCTGCGGATGCCATCCCAACTGCGGCATCGGCATGGCTGTGATGATCGACAAGGAAACCAAGGAAGTCCGCTCCCGTCACCGCCTTCCTCGACATGGGCCAGGTGGCCAAGGATCTCGCCAAGGTCAACGACGCCGCTCGCGGCAAGTGGCTCTCGGTCATCGGACTCGGCCTTTCGCTGATGCGCAACTACGATCCCTTCCAGGCGCCCACCCACTTCAAGATCACCGACATGATGAAGAAGATGGACAAGACCTTCAACGCCACCGGCAAGAACTACGGCAGCGTCAAGGGCGACCGCACCATCGAGGACATCAAGATGCGCCGCCAGGATCGCTGGAACTTCCTCTTCATCGCCGGCATGTGGTTCCAGGATCTGTTCAACTACGACTTCCGCCGCACCGAGCAGTGCATCATTCCCTACGCCACGCAGGAAGGCGAAATCAGCTTCTGCGCGTACAACACCGGCGTGGGCTGGCGCAACATTATCGAGAAGATGCACATGACGGCCACGCTGACCAAGTGGTATGAGGAGCACGGCCGCCACGAAATCTTCGCCGGCGGCAAAAAGGTGGCATGAACCAGGTGGGCCACGATCTGAACGCTCAACATGGAGCACGTGAACGCCGAAGCCAACCACACGCTCGACAACCTCGGCATCGCCAAGAACGCCCGCGAAGAAAAGATCCGCGCCCGCGACGAGAAAGATCGAAGCAGGACGCCGAGAACGCCACGATGGCCAAGCTCTATCGCGAGCACGTCCTCGGCGAAAAGCCGGTCGAAGGCCTGGTTTCAGCTCGGCGACATCAAGCCCGCCTCGAACAACGCCGCCTCGCCCATCAACCGGCACCGGCAGGAAACCGAACTCGTCGCCGGCGACTAACTTGTAGTGCATTCGTAGCGCCGACCTCCAGGTCGGCCGTCGTGCGGGTCTCCAGACCCGCACATCGGAAAATTTGGCGCGCCGCCCTCGCCGGGCTTTTGTTTTTCTGGCTAGGGTGAGGCAACTCAGCACCAGGATCGAACCGGAACCGTATTCATCCCAAAATCCGCCGCCTGGGTTTTCTCGAAAGCGAAGGCCGTCCTTGCGGACGGCCTTCGTACGTTTGGCATATAAATCCGTCGCAGTCCTGGTTGCGCCAGAGAATCCACCCGGCGAGGAGATCCCCAATGACCTTCAAAGCCTACATCGACAACATCCACAAGAAAACCGGCAAGACACCCGACGACTTTCGCAAACTCGCCGAGAAGAAAGGCCTGCTCAAGCCCGGCGTCAAAGCAATGGCGGTCGTCAACTGGCTCAAGAGCGAGCACGGCCTTGGACACGGCCACGCGATGGCCATCTACGCCGCCTTCAAGGGTAGAAAAGAGTAGCCTTCAGAACTTCGCTTTCGGCGACCCTTGCCACGGCGTGTTAAAGCTGTAGCTCACGCCGTACGAGAAAATCGGGAAGATCTGCACTCGGCCCACGTTGCTTCGCCACGTAACCAGCTTCGCCTTCAGATCGCTGTTGAACTTCGCGGCAACTGGATTCGACGTATCGGAAATTTCGCCGCACATCGTCAGCAAGGGATCGCTGCATACCGTTCCAGCCATCGCAACGTTCACGGTCGGCGCGCCGGTAAATGCGACTCCGAATTCCGCTGGCAGCGACCAGTGGCGATTCGAACGCGGAATGAATTTGCCGAATCCGAAGGTAAGCGTCGGCGCCGGCCGAATCGCATGAAATGCCACCGCAGCTACTCCGGTCAGCGGCGTCGATCCCGCTGCGCCAGCGTAATAGCTGTCTCCGTTCAGCGTAAAGCCTGTTCCCGAGGACACGCGCAAAGTTCCCGACACATGATTTGTGTTGTAGAACATCAGGCCTGCGCTGAGCCGTATCGGAGAATTAAACGGATAGAAGTCAAGAGATGCCGCTCCAGACGCCAGGTGCAAACCTGCGGTGACGTTCACTCCGTCTGCTTCAAAATGGCCGTTATTGAACCGGAAGAAATTTCCAGAGAGTCTTCCGTCGAAGTATTCCGTCAGCACAACAGCAGCGTTGGCGCCGATGCCGAGCGGTGAAACACCCGCACCAACTCCGATTCGCGAAAATGGCTCTTGCCTCAAGGATCCAGCCGGCGCGACGTCCCATGGCCGGTTGTGATCCACCACAGCCTTTGCTGCGGGAAAAACAAACGGGTGAACATCCAGCGCGTACTGCTGGTTCGGAGCCTCAGGCATGGTTTCACTCGAACCAGGCAAGCCATCGAGCGAACTCGAACTTCCCATCGGACTTGGAGCAGTTCGATCTGCTCCAAGCAACAAGGCTAGTTGCGCTCTCGCCGGTTGTGCAGAATTCAGCGCGGTCAACGAAATGACGAACAAACAGAGCGCTGGCGCGCCAAATGACCGCAACACCGAGGGTCTTCTCATCGGGCCTCCGAGGCACAGCGCAAACCTGGGCCCGTAATCAGAGTCTTCTTTCTTTCCGGCCAGTGCCATTCAACTTTGGCGGGATATAGCGCGATAATCCCGCATGCACGGAAGCCGGAACCCTGGTCGAATTCCATCCAAAACATTTACGCTGCGGGCTTTCCCCACAGCGAATCCGTGAAAGCGCTAAACGTGAAGCCTGTCGCTCACTTCATTGGAGATGATGCACCAAATCGCTGCAAAGGTTTTCGACCGCGTGTAATCCCTTTGTAAAAATCCTGCAAAGGCTATGGTCTGGCGATACCCGGCACCACGAATGCGGTTGGCATCTTGATGTGGACCACGTCAAGAAAGCGACCGCGGAGTTGGAAGCGCCAGGCTGCCAGATGCCGGCAAAAGGTGGCGTTTTGGGGGAAAAACGGCACTTTGTATTCCAGTTCCAGGGGATGGCAATTCTCGAGCCGCTGTAGCCATTTACAATCACAACGCGATGCGAATTGGTTATCTGGAGTGCTTTTCGGGAATCAGCGGCGACATGCTGCTGGCAGCGCTGGTGGATGCGGGCGTCCCGTTGCACGTTCTGAATGAAACGGCCGCAGCGTTGAATGTGGGCGCGCGACTGGAGGCGCACAAGGTCAGTCGCGGCGGGCTGGCGGCGACGAAAGTCGACGTGGTGACGGAAGAACAGGGAGCAAAGGAGCAAGGGAGCAAGGGAACGGAAGGCGCACACAGCCACGAGCATCACGCACATTCGCACGAACATCACGGGCACGAGCACGGAACGGCGCATCATCATGCACGATTCGCATGATCACGAGCATGAGCGCAGCCACGAGCATAGCCACGAGCACCAGAACGAGCACGCACCGCATCGCTCGCTGTCGGCGATTCTGAAGATCATTGAGGCTGCGCCGCTGCACGAGCGTGTGAAGCAGCGGCGACGCGCGCATTCCAGTTGCTGGGCGAGGCGGAGAGCGGCGATTCACTCAATCCCGATCGAGAAAGTGCATTTTCACGAAGTGGGCGCGGTAGACACGATCGTCGACATCGTGTGCGCGGCGGCGGGCTGCGAGGCGCTGGGCGTGGATCGCTGGATGGCTTCGCCGCTTGAATGTGGGCAGCGGAACGGTGAAGTGCGCGCACGGCACGCTGCCTGTGCCTGCGCCGGCGACGCTGGCGCTGCTGGGCGATGCGCCGGTGTATGCGGCGGGCCGCCGATGGAGCGGGTGACGCCGACGGGCGCGGCGCTGCTGCGCATGCTGGATGTGAGCTACGGAACGCTGCCGGCGATGCGCGTGGAAGCGCGCGGCTACGGAGCGGGCGGGCGCGACACGCCGGGCGAGCCGAACCTGCTGCGGCTGCTGGTGGGCGAAGCGGACAGATGCGATGCGGAAGGAGTCGGAGCCGATCGCGGTGATTGAAACTGTGATCGACGACTCGACGCCGCAGTTGCTGGCCTACGTGAGCGAGTTGCTGCTGGAAGCGGGCGCGTGGGATGTGTATCGCGCGCCGGTGCAGATGAAGAAAGGGCGCACCGGCGTGCAGATGACGGTGCTTGTCCAGTCCCGAGCGTGCTGCCGGCGCTGCGCGATCTGCTGCTGCGCGAGACGACGACGATCGGACTGCGCTGGCGGATCGAGAACAAGGTGGCCCTGGAGCGCGAGTTCGCTGAAGTGGAGACGGAGTGGGGCAAGGTGCGGATCAAGGTTGCGCGCTGGCCCTCGGGCGAGGTGGCGAATGCGTCGCCGGAGTACGAAGATTGCCGGAAGCTGGCGCGCGAGCACAAGGTTCCGCTGAAGCAGGTGATGCAGGAGGCGATGCGAGGCTTACGCGGAGATCGAAGCCGGCCTCCGCGAAGAAGGGGCGCTGATGGATCGCGCGCAGATTGAAGCGCTGTTGAACGAAGTGCGCGCGGGCTCGACAGGCGTGGCCGATGCGCTGGAGCGGCTGCGAATCTGCCGTTCGAAGATCTGGGATTCGCCAAGCTGGATCATCATCGCGCGCTGCGCACGGGCATGCCGGAGGTGATCTTTGCCGAGAGCAAGACGCCGGCGCAGGTGGCGGCGATTTTTGCGCGCATGGCGAAGGCGGGCGGCAATGTGCTGGCCACGCGCGCTTCGCGCGAAGTGTATGAGGCGGTAGTGCAGCGATGGAGCCGCGCGCGGAGTTTCACGAGACGGCGCGCGCCATCACGCTGACGCAGACCGAAGCGCCGGCAGGCAAAGGAACGGTGGGCGTGGTGTGCGCGGGCACCAGCGACCTGCCGGTGGCCGAAGAGGCCGCGGTGACGGCGCGGCTGATGGGCAACACGGTGGAGCTGGTGGCCGATGTGGGCGTGGCCGGCATTCATCGGCTGCTGGCGCAGCAGCACACGCTGCAAATCGGCGCGCGTGCTGATTGTGTGCGCGGGCATGGAGGGCGCGCTGCCGACCGTGGTCGGCGGACTGGTGAATGCGCCGGTGATCGCGGTGCCGACGAGCGTGGGCTATGGCGCGTCGCTGGGCGGAGTGGCCGCGCTGCTGGGCATGCTGAACACCTGCGCGCCCAATGTGTCGCGTGGTGAATATCGACAACGGATTCGGCGCGGCGTGCATTGCGTCGCTGATCAATCATCTTTAGCGCGCCGATCAAGGATCCGGATGCCGCATTGCCCGATGAAATTCCGCATCTGTGCGCGGCAGGCTGGTTGCGCCGGCCCCGCGCATTCTCGACATCGGCTGCGGCAACGGCTCGCCGACGCTGACGAAGCGGTGGTTTCCCGGCTGCCATTATGCGGGCGCCGACATCCAGCGGTACAAGCTGAGCAACGCCGACGTTGCCGCAATGGACGAGTTCTATCCAACTCGGCGCGGATGGCTCGGGTTACGACGCGATTCCCGACGCGAGCTACGATTTCGTGATTCTGAATCACGTGATCGAGCACATGCAGGCACCGTTGCCGATTGTGGCGACGCTGTGCAGAAAGCTGAAACCGGGTGGATACCTTTGGATAGCGTTTCCTTCAAAGCGGAGTTTGACGCTGCCGCATTCAGTGGACGAGACGCTGAATTTCTACGACGATCCGACGCATGTCTATTTGCCAGATGTGGGCGAGATCGCGAAGATCCTGGAGGGGAACGGTGTGGCCGTGCTCGACGCTGGGCAGTTCGAAAGAAGGCTTCTGGACGTCTGTTGCCGATCGAGTGAAGTTCTGCAAGCGATGGGTGAAAAAGGTTTTCACCGGCAAGTTTTCTGGGCGCGGCATGTGGTATCTGATGGGATTTGAGGATCACGTGTTCGGGCAGCGGAGAATGGAGTAGCTTTCAGACGCGAAGACTTCGTTCCTGAAATCTTGGTTTCCCTGGTCT
Organism: uncultured Acidobacteriaceae bacterium; assembly: GCA_963782085.1. Lineage (GTDB taxonomy): Bacteria > Acidobacteriota > Terriglobia > Terriglobales > Acidobacteriaceae > Telmatobacter. The sequence continues at coordinate 84,825 of CAWAIL010000020.1, read as the reverse complement.
CAAAATTGAGGACTGGGGACCTGGCAATCATTGCGGACCTGTTTTTTCGCGCGGAATGTTCACCATCGTCTGCCGACTCTCGGATTCGGCGCGAGCCATGCGGTCAATAGGAATGACTTTACTTTATGAACGAGGAAGTGATACTTTGCAGTGAATTCCACCGTCCCCCGCATTCCAGACAGGAGAGCCACCATGTTTTGCCCGAATTGTGGCACAGAGTTCCACTCGGATGACAGGTTTTGCAAGAATTGCGGAACCGTTGTTGGGCCTGGAGGCGGCGCAGAGACTCTTGCGGCAGTCGATACTGCTCCAACAGTGCAGGCCGTTGCAACCGCTCCGGCGATGTATCAGCAGATGACTCCGCAGGGCATGCCGACTGTGGTGTATCAGCCGCCTCCCAGCTATCGATTGTTCGATCCGGGAGCGGTGGGCTTGGCGACGTTTTTCGGCAGCCCCATCGCCGGGACAATATTGATGGCGGTGAACTACACCCGGCTTGGCAAGGCGGGCAAAGGCGTACTGGCGTTGTTGCTCGGCGTACTGGGCACCGCGGTGATTATCGCGATTGGCTGGAATAAGCCGGTGGGCTCGGGCAGCCTTGGTGTTGTGCTGTTCATCGTAGTGTGGCAGGTGGCAAGAGCAGTACAGGGCAACGATGTGAACGCGCACGTAGCGCGCGGCGGTGCATTGGCGTCGAAGTGGGTGGCCTTCGGAATTGGCATTGCGACGCTGGTTGTCGTGGTCGCAGGAATTTTTGCAGTAGCATTTTTTCAGCAGAGCGGGAACACAGTCACGATCGGGAGCAAGGACCAGATCATCATCTCCGGCACTGCCTCCAAGGCCGATGCCACTGCGTTGGGAAATTCACTGAAAAATGCCGGATACTTTCAGGATCGCGGCGTGACGGTGCTGCTAGATAAGGAGAGCAGCGGCACATCCATCTCGTTCGTGACGAAGGAGGGATTCTGGAACCAGCCTGGAGTGCAGAGCTCCTTCGAGCAGATCACATGGCAGGTAGCTCCATCAGTAGGCGGGTTCCCGGTGACCATGAAGATTGTCGATAGCAATAACACAGTAGAGAAGACGTCAAATGTGGGCAAAGCGAATTTCGATGGCGGCGACGCTGTCATTTATATGGGGAGCGCAACGCAGGCCGACGCGCAGACGCTGGGAGAGAGGCTGAAGACGATCGGTTATTTCCTGGGGAAGGGAGCGGATGTGTTCCTGACGAAGCACGATGACGGCACAACGCTCGCTTATGTCGTGGGATCGGACGCATGGACCAATCCCGAAATGGACGGCGACTTTGAGACCATCACGCGCGCTGTGGCGCCGGCAATCGGTGGGCTGCCAGTGCATATGGATCTCGACGACACAACGCTGACAGTGAAGAAGGATGAATTGGTGAAGTAGCAAGGCGGGAACAAGCTGAGTGCACCAGCGGCAGGAATCAGGCAGCCGGGATCAGTAATCCCAGTCCCGGCTGCGCTGGTCCTGGAGTGGCAGCGGCGCCTGCAGAACCGCAACCACAACGACGAAGAGAAGAATCCCTGCAAGGAACGGCATATTAGTCTCCGAGCTCGTGCAATGGCCTTGGCTCGATTCAATTCAACAATTGCGCCGAAAGATCGGTGGTCTTGAAAGCCCTCCCATCCCAAAACTCTCTGCGTTGTGTCGAGCTTTGGGATGGGATCCCCCATTTCAATCTCCGTGCGAGGAAGTGTGCCGAACAGAAAGTTAACCCTGTCCCAGGTCCGGCGCTCCGGATCTCCGCCGAGTGCGCGTCGGCAGAGGTTCCGTCCCCCAACTCCACGAAGTGACTCGTTCGCGGAGAGCGCTGGACCTGGGTTTTCGGTGTCCGCCTTCCCACCCATTCGGCCGCCCCCCGACGACCGAATGAATGGGAGATCGAATGCGCTTCTCAATTACGCTTGAGGCGCAGCCGACTGGCGATTGTGCTGGTGCGAGTGCCGCTGCGCCAGCATCTGTTCGAACTGCTGCTTCTGCGTGTCATTCAGCAGCGTTTCGATTTTGGTGTTCGAGTCCTGCATGAGGGCCTGCACCTTGGTGTGGCGATCGTCCTGGCTCAGCGAAGTGTCAGAGCGCAGGTTCTGCATCTTCTGGAAACGGTCAGCGAGGATGGGCTGAATTTGCGCCACCTGGTCGCTGGAGAGGCCGAGCCTCTTGCCGATGTGCGCGGCTTGCTCTGCAGGATCGAAGGTGCGATGCTGGCGACCCTCTTGCGTGGTGGCTGCTGGCTGGGTAGCGGGCGCTTGTGCGAACACGAATGCCATGCCGGCAGATAGCAGAACGCCCAGAGCGACTGTTGCTTTTGTGGTGTTTCTCATTTTGTTTTCTCCCTATGGGCCGTCTGATTTTTCTCCGGCCAGTGCTAGTGCAGACACAGCGTGGCAGCGGGAGTTGTGTAAAGAATTGTCACGAATTGTGAGGGCGAGTAACGGAGGGCAGAGAGGACTTGAGCACACAAAACGGAAAGATGAAAACGATCATGAAAACCGTACATTGCTTGTTGTGCAAGCCGATTGACTTATTTAAGTCGCGGCGACCATAATGGGATCATGGCACAGAATGCAGTGCGGACTTCCATCGATCTTCCGAGAGACCTGCATCGACGCTTGCATGAAGCGGCGGCGCAAAAGGGCTGCTCTGCCCGCAAACTGATCCTTGTGGGCATCGAGCGCGCAGTGGAAGAGTCCAAACCCATGCGGCCAAAGCGCAGGCTGAACCTCGACAAGCCGCTGATCCGCCCCGCGGGCCGGCGCATCAAGATTTCCAACGAAGAAGCGTATGAGCTCATTGAGCTTCCCTGATATGAATGTGTGGCTCGCGCTGGCGACAGTGGAGCACGTTCATTCCGGACTGGCAAGACGGTGGTGGGCTTCAGAGAACGGTACGATCGCGTTTTGCCGACTCACGCAGCTCGGTTTCCTGCGGCTGATGACGACAGCCGCTGCGATGGATGGCAAGCCGCTGACGATAGCTGAGGCATGGAAAGTCTACGACAGACTTTATGATGACGATCGCGTAACGTTCCTACCGGAACCCCCGGAAGTCGAGAACAGATTTCGTGAAAAGGCAGTGGGCAAGACAGCGTCACCGAAGGTCTGGGCAGATGCATGGTTGCTTGCGACGGCCCGAGAAGCTGGAGGCATGCTGGTGACTTTCGATAAAGCGCTCGGACCGCGCGGCGCGCGGTGCCTATTGCCGAAGAGGGGTTGATTGTGCGGCTCTGTGCTCTCTCCGGTTCGAAAATCCCGGACCGGGAACACCCCAGATTCTCGTGACGGCGAGCGCGGTTGCGCCTACGGCCTCTCGTAGAAGCGGAAGAAGAGTGAAGGCTTGGCGACCGGTTCGGCGCGGGCGACAATCGCCTGAGCCTGCGCATCGCTCAGCGGAGTGAAATCGCGCGCGAGTTGCACGTTCTCTTCGAGCTGTGCGATGGAATCGCAGCCGACAATCACCGTGCTGACCGGACGCGACAATGTGTAGTACATCGCTTCGCGCATGGTCAGCGTGCCGGGCGATGTGGTCTGGATGGTCATTCCCTCCCACGAGCGCTTCTGCTGCTCGATGGGCGGCGGCGTCCAACTGGAAAGCAAGCGGCTGCGGCCTGGGATCTTCATGCCGATGATGCCCATCTGGCGCTCGACGGCGAGAGGCAGCAGCGCGTCGTTGAAGCTGTAGTGGTGCGGATCGGCGGCATTCATCGCCATGAGAACGGTATCGAAGGGATAGCGGCGAATGCCTTCGATGAGCGCGTCAGGGCGATAGTGGCCGGTGATGCCGACGAAGCGCACGACCTTCTGCTCTTTCATTTCGACGAGCGCTTCGATGGCGCCGCCCTTGGCGAAGACGGCATTAATGTCCGTCATGGTGCCGATGTCGTGGAGCTGCCACAGGTCGACGTGATCGGTTTGAAGAAGTTGCAAAGAGCGCTCGATCATGCGCATCGAGTCGTCGCGCGTGCGCTCCTTGGTTTTGGTGGCGACGAAGGCCTGGCCGCGGCGATGCGCCATCACTTTGCCGACGTATTGCTCGCTCCAGCGATCGGGACCGCCATAGATCGACGAAGTGTCGAGATAGTTGACGCCGAGATCGAGGGCACGCTCGATGATGGGAACAGCGACATCGAAGTTGTTGGGCTTCTCGAGCGCGGCCTGGCCGCCGAGGGAAAAGATGCCGACCTTGTAGCCAGTCTTGCCCAGGTTGCGCGTCGGCATGGCGGAAGGGGTAACGGGATTCGACGGCAAGGGTGGCAGTTTATGCGGCGACTCAGCTATTGCGGTGGGCGCAAGCAGCGCGGCGGTGACGGCGCCAGTAGATTTGAGGAATGTGCGGCGGTCCTGCTTGTAGGCGGAATTCGAAGAGATTGGGTTCACGACGGCACCTTTCGCATCGCTGCTTCTTCTAATTCATGATAAGTCTTGAAGCCTCGATGCGAATCGCGTTAAAGGCGTTTCTTCCCAAAACAACCCAATCTTTTGCGGATCTATAGGTGGCACGTCAATTCTGGAACCACTTTGAACGCGGCCCGCAGAAGCGCCGGTATTACATCTCGCCCGGTGCGGCGAATCGCGCCTACCGAACGAGAGCGCGCTACTTCTCCTCCCGCATCCAGGGAGTGAACGTAATTCCCACCAGAATTCCTTCCGGTGACAGGAATCGGCTCACCGTCTGACCCCACGGTTCCTTCCTGTTTTTCACCAGCATCTGGTAGCCGCGCGATTCCAGCTCCGCGGTCGCCTTCTCCACATCGTCCACATCGAACTCGAGCCACGCCTGCGGCACGGGGATCTCACTCGGCCACGACTCCTTGCCAAAGCAATTCTGCGCCGCGTGTGCCAGCGGCCACAACGCAAAACTGTTTGCACCCTTCACGGCCTCCGTGTGGAGATAGCCGCCGCCTTCTTCCTTGAATTGAACGCCGAGTGTCTGGTTATAGAGCGCGCGGCTCGCAGCGGCATCGCGCACGATCGGACCAAAGCCCGCAATGAACTTAATTTCGATGTTGCCGAATGTTTCCATGGCAAATGCTCTCGTCTACGCGCCACGCCGCGCCAGCACGTCCGCCGGCAGCACCGCATTCATTGCCCCCGAGCGGAACCCGTGCAATCGAGCGTAACGTATTTGAACCCCGCCTGCTTCAGCGCCGCAGTAATCGCGTCCATCATCTCCATCGTCAGCGCGCGGGGCAGCTCGTTGCGCGCAATCTCCACGCGCGCCAGCTCGCCATGGTGCCGCACGCGCATCTCGCGAAAGCCCAACTGCCGCAGGCTCTCCTCGCCGCGCTCCACCTGCTCCAGCACTTCGCGCGTCACCGTGCGGCCGTACTCCACGCGCGACGAAAGGCACGGCGCCGCCGGCCGGTCCCACACCGGATAGCCGGCCGCCTTTGCCAGCGCGCGCACTTCAAGTTTCGTCAGCCCGCCTCGGCCAGCGGCGCCAGCACCGCATGCTGCTCGGCTGCGCGCTGCCCGGGCCGATAATCCCGCGTGTCGTCGGCATTCATTCCGTAGGCAATCTTCTCAAATCCCAGCTTCGCCGCCCAGCTTCTCCATCACCTGCAAAAGCTCGTCCTTGCAATGGAAACAGCGGTTCGCATCGTTGCGCGCATACTCCGGCCTGTCCAGCTCTTCGGTCGCAACCACCTCAAGCGGCATTCCAGCGACGCGGCAAACGCGCGGGCCTGCTCCATGTCGCGCCGCGCCAGCGAGGCTGAATCGGCCAGCACCGCCAGCATTCGCTCGCCCAGCACGCGATGCGCCGTGGCCGCCAGAAATGCCGAGTCCACGCCGCCCGAGTACGCCACCATCAGGCTTCCCGCAGTTCGCTGATCCGCGCTTCCAGCGCGCGCAGCTTTGCCGCAGCTGCGTCTCCGTCGCCGCGACCCTCGTTCCCTCGCTCCCTCGCTCCCTCGCTCGCTCGCTCTGTGCGCTCGCCGCCATGCCTCCGATTATACCGTCGCAGTTTTCTGCCACTGTACGTCCGCCAGGCCTCATGAATTCACACTTGTTGCCGACTCGCCAGCTTCTGTCAGAGCCATTCCTGGACCCAACCGCTCCCCTTGATTCTGCCTCTGCAGCCCTCGCGGGCTAATAGCTTTTGAAGACGACCGACGCATTTTACACTCGTCTATTGGATCCCTTTCCAATGACGGTTACGGATGCGGGAATAGCTTGGAAGAGAGCGGAAAATCGGCTCAGATTCCCGGGCATTTCCCTCAACTCAGGAGGTTGAATGCGCTACGTCTTCTCCTGGCTTTCGGTCTTTTGCCATCCTTTCCTCGCGGCTGCATTTCGCCCGCGCGCCAGGATCTGAAGAGCTTCGAGCAGCGCATCACCACCAAGGTGCTGCCCAACGGCCTCACCCTCATCATCTGCGAGCGGCACGACGCGCCGGTCTTCAGCTACACCACCTTCATTGACGCCGGCGATGTGAACGATCCCTCCGGCGAGAGCGGCCTGGCGCACATGTTCGAGCATCTGGCCTTCAAGGGCACCACCCAGATCGGCACCACCGACTACGCCAGCCGAAAAAGTCGCCCTCGCAAAAGGTCGAAGACGCCAACAATGCCTACGAGGCCGAGTACCTGAAGCCCGTCGGCCGCGACGACAAGAAGCTCGCCGAGCTGCATCAGGCCTTTCTCGACGCGCAGGCCGACGCCGAAAAATACGTCATCCCCAACCAGTTCACTGAGGTTGCCGAGCGAACGGCGCCCACGGCCTGAACGCCGAAACCGGCCTCGACGACACGCAGTACTTCTGGTCGATGCCCGAGAATCGCCTCGAGCTGTGGGCGTGGATGGAGAGCGAGCCGCCTGGCCGACGTCGTTCCGCGCGAGTTCTACAAAGAGCGCGACGTGGTGATGGAAGAGCGCCGCATGCGCGTCGACTCCAACCCCATCGGCCGGCTTGTGGAGCAGTTTGTGGCCACTGCCTACGTGGCGCACAACTACGGCCGCAGCGACATCGGCTGGCCCAGCGAGGTCAGCCAGATCAACGCCACTGAGGCCATGGCCTTCCACAACAAGTACTACGTCGGCGGCGAACATCGTCGTCGCCATCGTGGGCGATGTGGACGCCAAAACCGCGATGCCCATGCTGGAGAAATACTTCAGCCGCGTTCCCGGCGGACCCAAGCCTGAAGACATGACCACCGTCGAGCCGAAGCAGTTCGCCGAGAAATCCGTCGTCATCCGCGAGCAGACGCAGCCGTTCTATATGGAGGGCTACCACCGGCCCAGCTATCGCGATCCCGACGACGCCGTCTACGACGCCATCAGCGACATCATGTCCAACGGCCGCGTCTCGCGCCTCTATCGCAGCCTGGTCGAGCAGCAGCAGATCGCCGCCGAGGCCGAGGGCTTCAGCCCGTTCCCCGGCGAAAAATATCCCAGCCTGTTTGCCTTTTACGCTGTTCCCGCTTCCCGGCCACACGCCGGCCGAGATGCGCGACGCCATTCACAAAGAGATCGAAAAGCTGAAGACCAGCCGACGTCACCGACGCTGAGCTTGCAGATGTACAAGACCCGCACCCGCGCCGACCTGCTGCGCGGCCTGGCCGACAACCAGGGCCTCGCCAACTCGCTGGCCGAGTACCAGACCCGCTACGGCGACTGGCGCGAGCTCTTCCTTCAGCTCGATCGACGTCGACAAAGTGACCAAGGCCGACATCCGCCGCGTAGCCAACCAGGTCTTTGTCGCCTCCAACCGCACCAGCGCCGAGATCGACACCGAAGCCTCCGCCGCAGGCGCACCGCGAACGCAAGATGGAGGCGCGCAATGAAGAGTGCACAATGAACAGGTTTCAGTGCCAGGTTTCAGCGATCAGTCCAATCCAGGCTCGCATCCTGAGCGAGCTCGGCGCAAACTGCGCCGAGTGGAGTCGCAGGATCTGCGCTTGCTTCGGCCTCCGTTCGCTGCGCCTTCTCGCACTCCTCGCCCCATCGTCCTCTCCGCCCAGCAATCCAAGCCCTGGGAACAAATTCCCATTCCCCGCTCCACGACTTCCATCCGCAGCAGCCCAAGCGCATCGAGCTCAAGAACGGCATCGTCGATCTTCCTCGCAGGAAGACCACGAGCTGCCGTTCGTCTCCGGCTCGGTGCTCATTCCCGGCGGCTCGCGCGACGAAGATCCCGCCAAAGCCGGCCTCGTCGGCCTCTACGGCCAGGCGTGGCGCACCAGCGGCACCGCAAAAATGGACGGCGACGCCATGGACGACCTGCTCGAAGCCAAGGCCGCGCACATTGAGACCGCCGGCGACGACGACTCCACCGCGCGTCTCCGTGGGACTCGCTGAAAGGCGACGCCGACCAGGTCTTTTCGCTGGCCATGGACCTGCTCTTCCATCCCAAATTCAGCGCGGAAAAGCTGCAGCTGGCGCAGCAGCAGGAAGCCACGGGCATCGTGCGCCGCAACGACGATGAAGACGGCATCGCCGAGCGCGAAGTCGGCCAAGCTCGTCTACGGCGCCAACAGCCCCTACACGCGCCAGCCTGAGCTCGCCACCATCGGCGCCGTCACCCTCGCCGATCTGCAGGCCTGGCACGATCGCACGCTCAAGGGCAAGCTCATCGTCGGCATCAGCGGCGACTTCGATCCCGCAGCCATGGAAGCCAAAGTGCGCGCGGCCTTTGAGAGTCTGCCGCCCGTCACGCCCGAGCCGCCGCGCCACGATGAATTCCCCGGCCCCAAGCCCGGCGTCTACTTCATCGACAAGGAAGACGTGAACCAGTCCAACGTGCAGATCGTCGGCGCTCGGCATCGATCGCCACAATCCCGACGTGCCCGCCATCGCCGTGATGAACGAGATTCTCGGCGGCGGCTTCGGCAGCCGGCTCTTTCAAAAGGTCCGCACCCAGCTGGGCCTGGCCTACGCGGTCGGCGGCGGCTTCGGCCTGCGATACGACCATCCCGGCACTTTCGGCGTCGAAGTGCTCACCAAGAGCGCTTCGACCGTGGACGCAACCAAGGCCGCCGAAGCCGAAATCGCCGGCCTAACACCAAGCCATTCACCGCAGGACGAGCTGCAGCGCGCCAAAGGACGACATCCTCAACTCGTTCCTCTTCCGCTACGACACCAAGAGAAAGTCCTCGACGAGCGCGAGCGGCTCGAGTTCTACGGCTATCCCGCCGACTATCTTGAGACCTATCAGGCCGGCCTCGAGAAAGTGACAGCTCGCCGACGTCACCGCCGCCGCGAAGAAGTACATTCATCCCGACAACTCGCCGTCCTCGTCGTCGGCAACGGACCGGAGATCAAACCGCGGCCTCGACGCGCTCGATATGGGAGCGCCAAAGCCCATCGACATCACCATCCCGATGCCGCCGGCGTCCAGCACAGGCGCGCCCGGCGGAGCGCAACAATAACCTGATCGCTCAGCGGCCATCCGCCCCTGAGCGACTTGCGTAAAGACCTAAGAATGAGGTTATGACTTCGAAAGCCGACAACTCGCCCACCGCGTCCATCCCCGCAGGAATGGCGCTCCACGACAAGGCCATACGCGACTCGCGCCATCACCACGCCTGGTCGCCGCGGGAGTCTCCATCGATCCGGCCCGAAACCTGCGTCATCGATCCCGAAGTCGAAGTCGCAGCCGGCACGATCATCGAGCCATTCGTCCAGTTGCTCGGCACCACGCGCGTCGGCACTGGCTGCCGCATCCGTTCGTTCTCCGTCATCGAAAACTGCACCCTTGGCGACGGCGTTCTCGATCCGCCAGAGCTGCGTCCTTGAGGACTCCACCATCGCCGATCGGCGCGCAAATCGGCCCCTTCGCGCACTTGCGCCCCGGCTGCGAGATCGGCGAAAACGCCCACGTCGGCAACTTTGTCGAAATGCAAGAAGACGCGCCTCGGCAAAGGCGCCAAGGCCAACCATCTCACCTATCTCGGCGACGCCGACATCGGCGAAGGCAGCCAACATCGGCGCCGGCACCATCACCTGCAACTACGACGGCGTCAACAAGCACGTCACCCGCATCGGCAAGCGCGTCTTCGTCGGCAGTGACACCACGCTCGTCGCGCCCATCACCATCGGCGACGGCGCCTACATCGGCGCCGGTTCCTGCATCACAAAAGATGTCCCCGCCGACGCCCTCGCCGTTGCTCGCGGCCGCCAGGTCACCAAAGAAGGCTGGGCCGCCGCGCAAACGCGCACAGCGCGAAAAAAATCCTGATGCAGCCCGGTGCCCCATCCTCGCGACGCTTTGTTTTTGTCGCTTTAGTGGCCGCTGAACTCCAATGAACAAATCGTGGGCTTCGAAAATCGCGGACTGAAGGATAGAGATGCAATCGTCTGGTCGATTCGGCTCGCCACCCTCGCGTTCGCCGCACTCACCTTGCCCGGCTCCGCCTCCGCCCAACCCAATTCCCTCTCCGCCCAAAAAATCGCCCCTGGCGTCTGGTTTCTCCTCGGCGACGCCTCCAAGGGCTACTGCAACAACATCGTCATCGAGATGAAGGACTATCTCATCGTCGTCGACGCCAACTATCCCGGCCGTGCCCGCGAACTCGTCCGCGACATCCATCAGCTCTCACCCAAGCCGGTCCGCTTCGTCTTCGATACGCACGCGCACCGCGATCACTCCTACGGCAACATCGTGTGGACCGGAGCCGGCGCCACCACTTTCGCCTACCAGGGCGTCGCCGACGAAATGGACCGCTACGAACCCGAGCGCTGGCTCGCCACCGCTGCCGTGCGCGATGATGTTCGCTCGCTCAATCTCATCGACGCACCGCGCCCACAGCTCCTCTTCCGCGAAAGCCCCTTCATCCTGAAAGACAGCACTCGCGAAGTCCGCTTCTACTTCCTTTGGCTGGGCGCACACCCGCGGCGATGGCTTCGTCTGGCTCCCCAAAGAACGCATCCTGTGCACCGGCGACGCCGCCGTCAACGGCCCGCGCAACAAGCTCTGGGACGCGAACCTCGAAAACTGGCCCCGCGTCCTTGCTCGGGCTCTCGCCCTCCTTCCGCTCCACGTCCTGCCCGGCCACGGCGATGCGGGCGGCCCGGAAATCCTCACCGGCCAGCAGGCCTTTCTGCAGGATCTCTTCGCAGGCCGTTTCGCACCAAGTTGCCGCCGGCAAAACCCTTGCCGAGATTCCGCGCTCTCTGCCCGCTCGCGACCGCAACTGGATTCCCCGCGACTTGACCGACGATCTCGCCATCGCCTACGCCGAAATCACACAGCACAAGCCGGCTGGCGCTCTTCCCCACGCATGGAGGTAACCTGTGCAAAAGGAGACACTTGCGCTGCCACGTTCGGGTGATTGAGGGGCAGGTATCCGAATGCTAACCTCTCTAAAGAGGCTGGGGTAACCGGTTTCCTGTGGACCACGGTAACCTCGAAGCTGGGACGTTATCTAAATTTTTGTGCGACCACTTCAACTGGTTTCCGGTCTTAACAACCGGCACGCCTGCTGAAGACAAATGAACCAATTCAGTCTTTCTGCGCACGACGGCAACAGGGCTTGGAACTCAAGGAACGAACGGCACGTAATCGAAATGAACCGTAGGATTGAATCCAGCTGACTGCGTTGTTGCAGCAGCGACCGATGCTTCCCTGGTTCACAAACGCATCATGCGATCGGCACCATCGAAGTCGTTCCCTTGAGTACCAGACGCGAATCATAGGACGGAGGCAGCCGTTTTGGCGCTCAGCTTGGCACATCCGAAGAAACCCGATTCGACCAGCGACCCTCGCGGCGATAAGCGGCGCACGTCAGCGCAAACCGCCTCGCATTCTCGTCGTCGACGACGAAGCCCCTGTCCGCACCATGATCGCCGCCGCGCTCGAGCGCCAGGGCTACGCCGTCGAGCTGGCCTGCGGCGGCCGCGAAGCGCTCGAAGCCCTCGAGACTGAACACCTTCAACCTGGTGCTCACCGACATCGTGATGCAGGACGTCAACGGCATCGCGCTGCTCGAGCGCATTCACGCGCTGCAGCCCAATCTTCCCGTCGTCATGGTCACCGCCGTCCACGACATCAGCGTGGCCATCGACTCCATGCGCCGCGGCGCCTACGACTACCTGCTCAAGCCCTTCGAGCGCGAGCAGCTTGTTGAACACCGTCGAGCGCGCCCTCAATCATCGCCAGGCACTTGAAGAAACCCAGAACTACCACCAGAGCCTTGAAGAAATGGTCCGCGCCCGCACCGAAATGCTGCGCCACGCCATGGAAGATCTCGAGCACTCCTACGACGTCACGCTTGAAGCCCTGGGCGACGCGCTCGACTCGAAGGACTCCGAAACCGAAGGCCACTCCAAGCGCGTCACCGCCTACACCATCGCGCTGGCTCGCGCCATGGGCATTCCGCCTGACGAAATCAAGATCATCGCGCGCGGCGCTTTTCTGCACGACATCGGCAAGATGGCCATTCCCGACGACATCCTGCGCAAGCCCGGCAAGCTCACCCCGGAAGAGCAGGTCGTCATGCGCGAGCACTGCGCCCGCGGCTATCACATGCTGCGCAAGATTCCCTTTCTCGCCGGCGCGGCCGAAATCGTCTTCTGCCACCAGGAGCACTACGACGGCAGCGGCTATCCCAACGGCCTCGCGCGGCCGCGAGATTCCCATCGGCGCGCGCATCTTTGCCGTTGCCGACACGCTCGACGCCATCACCAGCGACCGCCCCTACCGCAAAGCCCGCGGCTTCGACGCCGCGCGCGAAGAGATTCTGCGCTGCTCCGGAACGCAGTTCGATCCCGCCGTCGTCGAGGTCTTCCTCAAGATTCCCAACGAGCTCTGGCAGGAGCTCCGTTCCGAAATCAGCGGCCAGAACAAGCGCTTCTCCACCTTCGAAATGGCCCACGCCCCTAAGGAATAGCCGCCAACTGCAGCTGCCGATTCTTCCAAACTCAAATAAGCACGTGTCGGGTGCCTCATCCTGAAGTTCGTTAGCGCGCGCAGCGGGCAAAAGATAAGCTCTCACCGCCTGCTATCATCGCATCCAACCTCTGTAGCGCCGACCTCCAGGTCGGCTGTCGTGTGGGTCTACAGACCCACATGTCGGTTGGAGAACACAACATGGCCATTCTTCCCGCTCAGGGCGCAAACGAAGGTTTCGCTGCACATCTTGAAAACCTGCCCGGATGGCAGATCGAATCCGGTGAACTTGTGAAGACCTACCAGTTCAAGGATTTTGTCGCCGCGCTCGACTTTGTGAACCAGGTCGGCAAAGCCGCCGAAGACGCGGGCCACCACCCCGACATCGACATCCGCTACAACAAGGTGCGCCTCGCTCTGGTCACCCACGACGCCGGCGGTCTCACGGAAAAAGACTTCGATCTGGCCGCCAACGTCGAGAAACTCGCCGCGTAATTCAGGTTCTTCGTGGGTCCGATGTTGTCGCGCCGGACTCCGGTCTGGAGTCCTCGGCGACAGGTCCACGTCACCGGGGTCGAAATCGCTGCCTGGGTGCTTCCTGGGCTTCAGTCCGCTGCTGAACATCCAGGAAAGCACGAGACTTGGAATCCTGCTAGGATCCATCGAAATCCCTGAACCTGGCGTCGACGACGTGCTCTCGCTTATCGCCTGCGCCCCAATTCCAGCTTCGTCAGTTCCTTCTCGGCATTGTGCAGTTTTCCTGTGATCTCATCGAGTCCGGTTACGGCTTCGGGGCGCTGGCCATTCGAGCCAGGTTGCGATGCCCCGGCAAAAATGAGGCGCTTTTCTTCCTGGCGTAAGAGAGAAACATATCTGCGAAGGGAAACAACGCGGGCTGCTGTATCTGCCATGTGGGTTAATTGACCTCAGGCCCAGAAGGGGCTGTCTTAAGTCAGATGCATACTAAAGCGCGGAAATCGTCTCCAAGCCAGGAGTTCCCTTCGAAAGGGCATGTCCCGATCGTTTTTTCCCGGCTGTTGCATCTAATCCGCTAAGCGAACGGCGCCTTGTGAAATCACGCGCTATGAATCTTGCCGACGAGACCGCCAAGCACCGGGACGATTTCAATCGCGTCTCAACGCAAATGCTCTTCACTGATCTGGAGTTGGGACTCACCTTCGCCGCAATCGCCGCCAGCCAAAAGGATCACAAATCCGAAGCACTCGCTAAGGCGCGCAGAACATACGACGAAATCTCGAGACTCCGCGGGATCGTGCAAATGGATGACAATGACGCGATCAAACTGGATGACGGCCTTTTACATCTTCGGGACCGCCTTTCCGAATTAGGCGAATCCTTTTGCTGACTTCAACGCTCCCGCAAGACATTCTCCCGCAAAGAACCCGCCGCAATTCCCTCCGCAAATCTGGATTTCTGTCGACATCTCCAGTTTGGCGGAAGTCCTTGAGCCGATTTTGCACATATCGTTCGAATTCTGATTATTGCGCGCTTTGGCGTACCTCTTCCCTATCGTCCCTCTCGGATCTCTCCGTCCAGCATGGCTTTCGAAGTAATTAAGTGATTGATTTAGAAATGGCTTCTGCCCCCTTCCTTACGCATGGGGATAGTCTCGCTTTGCAAAAACACCGCCCGGTCTGGCGCTAATCCCCCTTTCAGACAAAGGTTTGCTTAGACGCCCATTGATTCCAAAAGGATGACTGATTCGCTCAGAAATAAATTTTGAATTTTGTATTTGCATTTATCCGAATCTATGCTATCGTGTATTTATTCCGGTTGTGGAGGAGTCAGATCCCCTCCAAGCCGGAAGTAGTTTGCGTCACTGGCCTCCCGGCACGAACAGCAAGACCGTTCGTGCCGTCTTTTTTTGCTCGCGACAATTCAGTGACAATTGCCCCGCCTTCCTGCTTCGCTCCTCCATTTCTCGCCTGCATTCTCATTTGTCAAGCCCACCCACAATCGCCGCCTGACGATAAACATCGTTGTTCCAATCGGTTGCGCCCGAAAAATATTCTTGCCAAACAGTGCCGATTATTTCGCCGAAACTCGCAAAATGACCTCAGGTGCAAAAAAGCGCATCACAACTAGGCGTGCGTCGAGGAGGCCTTTATGTCGGGTTCCATCGCGATTGACAGTCCGCTTGCTTCCCAGGCCATGGATCGTGGCCTCGGAAACTCGTCTGCTTCACCCCAGGTTGTCGCCATCGCCCGCTGCATCATGGCAAAGCGCTATGCTTATCAGTACGAGTTGGCAAAAGGAGTAAACAACAAGCGTGCCATCAGGGCTGGAAACTTGGCATTCCTTCGCGCCATGCCACCGCTGTCAGGATTCGACAATATCCGCAACTTCATCGGCTGCGTCGCGCACGCCCTGGTGACCGGTGTGTTGGTCCCAAAGGAAGCTGTGCCGCTTCTGGCCGGCGCCAAAGCCGCACTTCATCCGGTCAGCCACGACACGGAACTCTCGTTGCCGGGTGCTGCATAAAGGAAAGGACTAAATAACTAAATAAAGGAAAAAAACTGCCCTTATTTTGGTGCATTTCAATGCTAAGTCATTTATAATCAACGCAAACTGCTGAAATTCGTGGTCTAAAATGGTCAAAAATGTATGCGTCACGGGCAGTTTTGTATCCTCCTGGGACCGATCCGAATCTCGCTGACGCTGCCAAGGCCGCCATCTCCCCTGGCTCTGCCGACCAACTTCTCTGCCATACTATGAAAGATGAGAAATCGTATGCCGCGCGCATTCAAAAGCCGCTGGCTTGTCGGATTCGGTGTCTTCGCACTCACCGCCGCCAGCTATGCCCAGTGGTCCAATCCGTCCGATGACGTCCCTGCCTACCACCCCTCGGCGCCGCTCAATATCAGCGCCCTTCCGCCGATCATGCATGGCACTCAGCTCACTGGCGAGCACTTCCAGTACCCGTGGCAAGTGCACGTCTACCAACAGGTCGCCAAGGTCGGGAACGTCGTTTATCAATTGCCTTGCAATTGCCGTTGCGATCGCGCGCTGGGCCACACCAGCCTGCGCAGTTGCTTTGAGACAGATCACGGCACCGAGTGCTCCACCTGCGCCCAGGAAGGCTTCTACGCCTACCAACAGACAAAGCTTGGCAAGACGCCCGCGCAGATCCGCGCCGGCATCGCTCGCCACGAATACGAAAAGATCGACCTCGAAAAGCAGTGAACCGCGGGCTCGACGCGTTAGCTCGACAGGCAAGGAACTTTGCTAGCGGCTGAGTCCCGCCCAATACGAGTAGATTCGCGCGCCCATGCCGGCCACGATCTGTGAAACCTGCGGCCCTGGGTCTCCATAAACCTCGAAGCTGTCCAGCGTGCAAAGCGGAATCATTTTGGGAACCATCTGCCGCACTACCGGCCCGGCGAAGTGCGCCGTCACCGCATTGGCGTCGGTATAGGTTTCAATCAGCCGGCAGGTCTTGCCGTCCTCGCTGAAGAACCATTCGTAGCCAAGTGTTCCCGCCTCGGCTTCACTTCCAGCCGTCATTGCAGTCGCCAACTCTTTGAAGGCTTCCTGCTGTCCTTCGTTCACCGTCACATTCACCGCGATACGTACAACTTTCTCAAGCATTTCCGACCCTCTCAATAGCCCGTCTCAAGGATATTCGGACAGCATATCACCGGTTCCAAACGCCTTGTCAAAATCGGCGTAGAATAAGAGATGCAGCACGAGCCATTCGGCCCGCGCTCGCACCCACCGGCAGTCCTGCATCATCTAAGGGGTGCGCCGTATAGTGGGGGCGTCACGGTTTCGACGGGATCGATTGCGGCATGGGAGGCATGTCGGGGTGTGGGCACCCGTAATCGCCTGCAAAACTAAAGTTGCCAACGATAATCTGGCACTTGCTGCTTAATTAAATAAGCAGCCGTCTTTCGCGGCTTCGCCTATGGGCTGCGAGCAAGACGTCATTCAGTAGGCTGGCTGATGCGGCTCGGTCCGTGTCGTGCTGACGCGAGATCATCGGACTAGTTTTCGGCGCATCTTGTCCGTTCTTAAGCGCCGCGAGCGAAACCAATCGAATCGGACACAGCATGGACTCTCCCGGCTGACAGCGATTTCGGACGCGGGTTCGACTCCCGCCGCCTCCACCAATCCTTCGCCCTCTCGCGAGGGCTCCGGCTCGGCATGTCAATTCTCCTCGCAATGCCGACGAAGCTGATCGGGTGCAGGCGAAGGCTGTCACGCCGAAGCCTTGGCGAAGGCGGACATTTTCATCCGACTTGCCGCGCCGAGTTATCACGCTGGAACACACAATGTTACCTCGGCTAATTAGCAGAGATGGAATCATGAAATACGTCTACATCCTCCAAACTCTCGCTGGCGATCATTTCTACGCGGGCGTCACCGGATTGAAGATCGATGGATCCTCGTCTCCGTCACCCCACTCCTTATCAGTGAATGTATTGACGGTGAAGTGCAGGAACGCGTTTGTCTCCATCCGCTGCCAGCGCAATTGGCGGGCGGACGGAAGCGCGCCAAAAGGCTCCGGCGGGGTTGCATTCTCGCAGCGGACGCGGACCAAAGCCAGGCTCATCAACGAGCCCGCCATCATCTCGCGCCGTGTGAAAGCCATCTTGTCTTTTTCCTCATTTCGTCAGGGAATCCGCGCCTGCCTGATCGGGAAATCCCGCTGAAGAAACGCAACGCAGGCTGGGCTCCCCACCGCTGTATATCGGTCAATGAACACAGGCTGCCCTGTCGGCGTGTCGATGCGGAAGCACGTCACACAATCGCTGCGCCGGTTGCACGCATAAAGAAACCTGCCTCCAGGATCGATTGCACATTGCGACGGATAGTCGCCCATTGTCGACGTCTCGCCGACGCGCGCCAGCCTTCCGTCAGCGCCGATCCGGAACGCCGCAATTGTGTCGTGAAGACGGTTTGCCGCATATAAAAAATGACCGTTCGGCGCGACCAGGATCTCAGACGCGAAGCTGGTGCCCGCAAAAACCTGCGGCAGCGTGGATATGGTTTGTTCCGGGGTCAGCTTGCCAGTGCCAGAATCGTAGCCGAACAAGACGACCGTCGAAGCCTCCTCCTGGATTGAATAGAGCCATTTCCCATTCGGATGAAACGCAAAATGGCGCGGCCCATCGCCTTGCGGAAACGCGACAAACGGCTCCGCACTCGAAGGCGACAACTTTCCCGTCGCAGCATCGAAGCGATAACAATAGATCCGATCCTGGCCGAGATCGGTCGCCAACACAAATTGGTTTTGGGGGTCGGCAGCGATCATGTGCGCGTGCGGTGTGTCGTGTCCGCTGATGGCAAAGCTACTCTGCGGACCGTCGGCAGCCCGTGTTGCTCCCACCGAACCACTGTCACGCTCCACATCGACGGCTGCACCCAGCGAGCCATCGGCGCCGATGGGAAGCACGGCAACGCTGCCTTCTCCGTAATTCGCCACGAAGGCGAATCTGCCAGAGTGGTCAAGTGCCATGTACGCCGGACCCGCTCCCATCGAGCTCGTGCGGTTCAACTCGCGCAAGTCGCCACTTTTCGTGTCGATAGCAAAGGCCGTGACAGTGCCATCCGAAACCTCATTGACCGTGTAGAGAAATCTCTTCGATGGATGAATTGCGATCCAGGAGGGATTGTGCGCTTCCGCCGCCAGCCGTCGCTTCGCCAACTCGCCCGTCGTCGGATCCATCTCGAACAGGTAAATTCCATCACCGTTGCTTCCGCTGCCAACCGCACCCGTGTATGAACCAACGTAGGCGAGAACGGCGCTCGGTCCATCGGCCCGCGGGTCCGCGCGCAGACTCCTTGGGAGAGTATTCGCCAATACCCATGAGGTCGCGCCAAACAGAACCCGCCGCCTCGAGAGAATTCCGATTTCCTGATCACTATTCATCGATACCCTTTTAACGAAAGTCATCCTGCGCCACAAAATCCTCCGTGGCAATGACCTCACACAATCAGCGCCGCCACGAGCGTCAATCCCAGGGCGGTAATCGAGATGATGGTCTCGCAAATCGACCAGGTCTTCAGCGTCTCCACCACGGTCATCCCAAAGTACTCCTTCACCAGCCAGAAGCCCCCGTCATTGACATGAGAAAAAATGAGCGATCCCGCCCCGGTCGCAATCACCAGCAATTCAGGATGCACGCCTGCCGCATTCGCCGCTGCGGGAGCCACGATCGAGGCCGCAGTCGTCATCGCCACAGTCGACGACCCCGTGGCGAGCCGCATTGCTGCTGCCAGCACCCACGCCAGCACCAGCAGCGACACGTGCCTTTGCATCACGACAGAGACGATTGCATGCGACGTCCCACTGTCCTGCAGGATTCTCCCGAACCCTCCGCCCGCGCCAACGAGCAGAGTAATGAGTGCCGTCGGCGCCAGGCTCTCATTGCTGAAGCGCAGGATCGTCTCGCGTGAAAAGCCCCGCATTCGCCCCAACGTCAAGAAACTCAGCAGCACTCCGATGAGCAGGGCGATGTCATCGTTCCCGACGAAATGGAACACGCTATTTGCCGCCGAGCCTGCGTCTGTCATGCCGTCTGCGCAGCTGCCCACTATCATCAGCACCACAGGCACAAGAATCGAAACCAGGGACAACCAAAATCCTGGCAGCTTGCGCGGTGCGTTCCGTTCCGAAAGCTGCGC
Organism: uncultured Acidobacteriaceae bacterium; assembly: GCA_963782085.1. Classification (GTDB taxonomy): domain Bacteria; phylum Acidobacteriota; class Terriglobia; order Terriglobales; family Acidobacteriaceae; genus Telmatobacter. The sequence continues at coordinate 65,329 of CAWAIL010000020.1, read as the reverse complement.
GGCGATCGCGCTTTCACCCGACAGATGAACATGCCGGGCAATCAATTTGGCATAGAGCGGTCCGGCAATGATCGCAGTCGGAACCCCGATTGCAAGCCCGGCAAGAATTGTGCGGCCAACGTCAGCATGAAAAATTGCCACAGCCATCGACGCAGCCGGATGCGGCGGAATCAATCCGTGCACCACTGAGAGCCCCGCCAACATAGGAAGGCCTATCAACACGATTGAAGAGCCGGTTCGCCGCGCAATCGTGAAGACGATGGGAATGAGCAGGACAAATCCAACTTCGAAAAACGCAGGCAGTCCGACGATGATTCCGACCAAGACCATCGCCCAATGAATTCGGCGTGCGCCGAAGATGTTTATGAGAGTGAACGCAATGCAGTCGGCAGCACCAGATTCAGCCATCATTTTGCCGAGCATAGTGCCCAGGGCCACGATCACCGCAATATGGCCTAGGATTCCACCCACTCCCGCCTCAAACGAGCGAACCGCTGCGACGCCCGGCATTCCCGTCACTATCGCAAGCGTCAGCGACGCGAGCACCAGCGCAAGAAACGGATTCAACTTCGCGACCGTGATCAGGGCGATCAGGCCCGTTACCGTGATCACAGCCGAAACGATAAGAAAAATGTCGTGAGGATTACTCATCTGTTTGCGTCGAATCTTCCTTCAGACTACTGGACCCATTTTGTTTTGCCGCGAGCAACAAAGCGACCATTACGCCCTTGCGAGCCGTCGCGCGGTGTGTACGAAAGCTCGCCGTTCACCCAAACGCCCTCGATTCCGGTCGCGGCCCGCTTCGGGACGGCAAAAGTCGCAGTGTCGATAATTGTCTCCGGATTGAAGAGCGTCAAATCAGCGAAATATCCCTCGCGAATCAGACCGCGCTCAGCGATGCCAAACCGTCCAGCAGGCATCCCAGTCATCTTGTGAATCGCATTCGCCAAAGTCAGCTGTGTTTCTTCCCTGCAATAGTGGCCCAGCACCCGCGGAAACGTTCCCCACAAGCGGGGATGCGGCGATGGATCACATGGCAACCCATCGGAGCCAATCATCGTTCCCGGGTGTCGCAGGATGCGTTGCATGTCCTCTTCTTGCATGCTGTGGTAGATCGCTCCAGCCGGCTGCAACCTGCGCGCTGCTTCACGCTGCGTAGTGTTCCATGCCAAACCAATCTGTGCCAGCCGCTGCCCTGCAACCTCCGGGTGCGGCGTGCTCCAGGTGATCACGATCTCAATCCGCTCGTCGACCTGCCGAAGATCAAGCGTGCTCGAACTCGCGGCATAGGGATAACAATCGCAACCCACATTCTGTGTCGCGCGCACACTTTCCAACGCTTGCAACACCTCGCCGCTGCGTCCCCAGTTGTTGATTCCCGCACACTTCAAATGCGACACGATCACCGGAATCTTCAGATCTTTCCCAACGCTGAACGCTTCCGCCATCGCATTGAGAATCGCATCTCCCTCGGTACGCATATGCGTCGCGTAGACTGCCCCCGCTGCAGCCAGCGGCATCGCCAATTCCAGGACTTCCTCATTGCTGGCCGAAAACGCCGACAGATATGCAAGCCCCGTGCTCAAGCCAAGTGCGCCGCCATCGAGCGCTTCCTGGAGCTGAGCCCGCATCACCCGGACTTCCTCGGGCTTCGCTGCTCGATCCAACCGATCCATGTGATTGTTGCGCAGCGCCGTGTGACCCACCAGTGCCCCCACATTCACTGCGGGCGCGGCACCCCGAATCGCATCCTTATACACAGCAAACGTGGGAAAACGAAATTCCTGCGCGGCGCCCAGAAGATTCATCGGATCGGGAAGCCCCTCGCCCAGCGTCACCGGGGCCGCGCTGATGCCGCAATTGCCGACAATCACCGTCGTCACGCCCTGCGAAATCTTGGGCACCATCGTGGGCGACCGGATCACGGCGAGATCGTCGTGCGTATGTACGTCGATGAAACCAGGAGCGAGGGCCAACCCGCGCGCCTCAACCACTTTTTGGGCGCCGCTCGGCAAGTCGCGCCCGACTGCCGCGATTCGATCTTCATGAAGCGCAACGTCGAGCACCTCAGGCTCGGCATTGCTGCCGTCGTAAACTGTAGCCGCACGGATCAGTGTGTCGAACGCAGGCATCGCAAGTCCCTGAGCATATAGGCTAGAGATGTTATTGCACAAGGCAAAGGACCTTTGTCTCGAACCGAATCAAAGCCTTCCTTCATTAAAGAGACAGGAATAATGAACACACATGAAATGATCGCACCACTGAACAAGGGTATCGGACCGATTGGACGCCTTGTGAGCCACGTGGAGACCGCAGGCCTCGGTTGGAACCTGCTGCGCGAGGACCTTTCACTTCCCGCCGCCGTCCTCGACCAGGACGCGCTGCGCCAAAACCTCGAATGGATGCGCCGGTTCGCCGATGCCTATGGCGTGAGGCTTGCTCCGCATGGGAAAACCACGATGGCGCCGCAATTGTTTCATCTGCAGCTTCAAGCCGGTGCCTGGGGCATCACGCTGGCAACGGCCCACCAGGTTCGTGTCGCCTATGAACACGGCGTGCGCCGCGTGCTCATGGCCAATCAACTTGTCGGGCGCCAGAATATGGCAACCATCGCGCAATTGCTGCGCGATCCGGAATTTGAGTTTTATTGCCTTGTCGACTCCGCCGAGCAAATAGTACAACTCGGATCTTATTTCGCACAGGCCGGCCAGCGGCTGAATGTCCTCATCGAACTCGGTATCGACGGCGGCCGCGCTGGAGTCCGCAATCCGGCTCAACTCGATGCCCTTCTGGATTCGCTGACCCAATGGCACAATTCCCTTCTCCTCTGCGGTGTTGAAATCTACGAGGGTGTGCTCGAAGATGAGACCTCAATTCGCGCCTTTTTGCGCGGCGCAGTCGATGTTACAAACGAAATCGCGGCCAGACGGCTCTTCCATCGGGATCCAATCCTGCTCTCCGGGGCCGGATCAGCATGGTACGACGTCGTCGCTGAAATCTTCACCGCGGCCAACTTTCAAAGTCCGGTTGAAGTCGTCCTGCGGCCCGGCTGCTATTTGACGCACGATAGCGGTGCCTATCGCAAAGCTCAAACAAGAATCGAACAAAACAATCCCATCGCCCGGCGCATGCAGTCAGAACTCAAGCAAGCGCTCAAGATCTGGGCCTATGTGCAATCCGTTCCGGAAACCGACAAGGCAATCATCGGCATGGGCAGGCGCGACGCCGCCTTCGATTCGGGTTTGCCGGTGCCCGCAGTTCACCTCCGCCCGGGCGATGCGTCGCCAAGGCCGGCCCCAACTCACTGGTCCGTCACCCGAATGATGGATCAACACGCTTACTTGAAGATCGCGCCGGGCGACGACATTCGCCCTGGCGACATGATCGCATTCGATATCGCCCATCCCTGCCTAACCTTCGATAAGTGGCGAGTACTTGCCCTCATCAATACGCAATACGACGTGATCGATCTGATCCAGACATATTTTTGATCGGATCCGCCGAGTTTCACATTCGGCTGTAGAGTTGAAACGGAGCCCAATAGTAGGGCACGCGAAATCTGGTTTGCGAGTGGAGCAAGGCAAGCTTTGCATTCCGCAGGGCAACCGCTGGAGGTTGGTCTGCAATGAGTCCCTGATACAGCGTGTCCATCAATCTTGGCGTCGAGTCGTCGCTTACCTCCCAGAGCGCACCAATGACCCTTTGCGCCCCGGCCCGCAAAAATGCCCACGAAAGCCCCACAAGGCCCTCTCCCGCGTAAGCACGCGTGCCGCTTCCGTAGCACGCTGAGATCGTCACCAGCCTGGCATCAATGGGATGCTTGATGATCTCGCGCGCGTAGAGCTTGTACGAGTCTTCTTGGCCGGTGGCATTTGAAAGGATGATCGCCGAGTCCAGCGGATTCGTCTCGCTGGCGACCGCATGGGAAACAAAATGAATATAGGAGTATGTGCGCGGATCACTCGCAAGATAGGCCGCCGGCGTGGCCTTCGGTCCCGCGAATGCCGAGACCATTCCAGCTGGGAAATGGCTTTCAATTCGCATCATTTCGAATCCGAACATTGGCAGAGAGGGAAAATCCTGGTCTGGAGGAACCGGATTGCCCAGCAGGAGAATTTTCTCGCGTCCGCGACTTGCCGGCTCGGCAGCAGCGAGCATCGCGAGCGATGGAGCCGAAGTGAGCGTAAGGTCGTCAATCAGATAATGCGTCTGAGTTGAGGAGCCCCCGTTTGAATGCGCCGCAGGCTCACCAGAAACCAGAAGTGTCTCAAAATTCAGCTGGCTTAGAACTCCATCAGCAAGAACGATCACGGGCGTGCCGGCACGAATGAGTTTCGCGGCCGGCGCGACAAGTTCGAGATACAGTGCCTGCCCGTCTGGATTTCCCCTCTCAAGCGGATCGCGCGCATCGAGCAGCACTTTTTGGTAGCGCTGGATCTGACCTGCGATCTCTCGTTGTGGAGGCAGTGTGAAAAGTTCAGTCTTTGCGCTCGTAATCGCCCACAGGTACGACTGCTTCTCTCCGAGCCAATAGAACAGCAATGTAGATCCTGTCTTCCGTGCAATCGCTTGCGGATTGAGTGCTGCTGATCGCACCAGCTTACTCGCGGTCGGTTCGTCAAATCTTTGTTCCAGCGTCTGACCGCGGCTTTCTTCCGCAACCACCAAAGCGTCATCGCTCCTTCCCTGTTGCACCAGCAAATGGAGGTAGTGGTCGTAGATCTGCGCGACATTCTCTCCGAAGGGAAGCAGCGATTCCTCGCTTTTTAATTGACCCCTCGCCGTCTCGTACATCGCAAGCGCAGCCTTATACTCTCGCTCGGCGGCTGCCGCATTGTTTTGCGCTTCGGCAAGCTCCGCCAATTCAAAAACAGCATCAAGTTTAGTTGTCAACAAAGTTGACGGGTTGTTTTGAACCAATTGGAAGTTTGCCGCCGCCTCCGAAAACTGGCTTCGAGCCGCCTCAAGCTCGCCAATCGTCAGAACCAGGGCTGGGCTTGCGCGTGACCCGCTGCCACTTTCAAGCGGCATCACCTGGTTGATATAAGCGCTTGCCTCATCCAGTTTTCCTGAAGCGACGGATAGTTCAGCAAGGTCTTCCAATGAGACCATTACATCTTCCGAACTGTGAATCTGACGCGCGAGCTCAAGCGCCTGCAGATACGACTCCGCCGCGCGCGGCCAATCACCAGAATCGCGATAGACGTACCCCGCGGTGCTCAGCCATTTGAGTTCATTGCGCACATTCCCGAGCCGAGTCGCGGCTTTCTCAGCGGTCAAGAACTGTTCAAGCGCCCTTTCATCATCTCCTAATTGGAAGTAGGCCCAACCCAGATTGCCTGCCGCGCCTTGCGCAATGTTTTCGTACCCTCGCGCACCGGCGGCCAGATATGCGGAGCGCAACGAGTCAACCGCTTCATCAAAGTGACCAACCTGCATCGCCATGTATCCAAGGTTCAAGTCTGAGCTAGCCTGGAGCCACTCGTCCCGATCGTTTCGTGCAAGGTCCAAAGATTGAAGAAAACACCGGCGAGCATCGTCAAATTGGCCCTCAACTGTTGAAAGAACTCCGCGAGCGACAGATACTTCGTCGCAAGCCTGAAAAGTTGCGCCGCGGCAAATATCCTCAGCCCGCACCAGTCGCTGATTTGCCGCCGACATTTGTTGCTGCCGCGTGAGCGCGACAGCCTCAATTGTCAGCTTCTCGACTGTGCCGTCTGAAGCTTCCGAGTCTCGGTAGCTCGAGAGGACGCGACTTGCGTCTTCGTACATCCCGCGGAAGAGCATCGAATTTGCTTCGAGCAGTTGGAATTTTGAGGCCCAAGCCGGATCAGAATTCTGGTACCGCTCGAATTCCGACTCGGCTTCCTCCTGGCTGAGCGCCAGATATCCCTTTCAAACCGACTGAGTGCGTGTTCGTACGCTTCCCGCACGCTGCTCGGTCGCGCATCCTTGAGCGGAACGACGAAGAGTAGGACAAGAAACCAGACAAAAGCGAAAGGCCGAAGGTCCGTCGCTTGTCGCGAAGAAATCTCCGGCCCTTCATGGTCCGCTATTAACGCCCGAGAGTTTAAGGTTGCGTTGTTCCGTTCGCTGATCCCGTTCCAGTCGTTGCGCCGCCATCGATCGCGCAGCCAAAGTGGAAGTCGATCATCGCGAGGCGCACGGTCGTTTTCCTGGGAATCGTCGTTTCCGGCTTGAAGTCCTCGTGCTTGATCGTCACTTTGCCCAGTTCGATCGTGCCAAAGTCCGGCATCGTGATCACGTGGCCATGCGAAACGTCCGGGAAAGGCTCCAGTCGCACTATTGACCAGTGAACACTCAACTTCCTCCGGCGGGGACCCAAGAGTCGAGGAAAGTCGATTGTATCGTTCGCGAAGTGCATCGGGAAGCACCTTGTGATCGCCCACCCGGCCCAGCATGCTCTTCACGCGCGCAATGAGCCCAGAGTCCTGGGAGTACGCAGCGTCGTCTGCCGGCTTGCCGCCAATCATGTTCAGGTCAAGATCCACTTCAATCGGGCAACCGGAAATGCGCAGATTCTCAAATCGCGTACCCAGAAAATTGATCGTCGGCACGTAACCATCGAGCGGATGTTCGGTAATGATCTGGCAAACAATTCGGTCAGCCGTCACCACTTCCATTACATTCAAGCCCTCAACCACGGTGGTCGTCAGAGTCGTCCAACCTTGCCCGGGCTTTGGACTGCGATTGCCCGTAACGTGCGTATACGACGACCGAATCGAGATCACCGACTCCAGCCGGTATTTCTCGGCACGCTGCGAGAAGTAACCGCCTTCTTCGGGAAGGGCCGCGTGGGTTTGAGGCGAGATTATCTGAGCGATGGGAAGGCGCAGACGCCCTGTCAGGGCGGCTCCATCCGCGTGATAGTGGTGCGTTCTACCGTTGACGGTTCTTTCATTCACATACGACATGGGCGTTCTCATGCTCCTTCGTTTCAGGGCACTCAGACGAATGCTCGTCAAATGATCGTTGGAAATGGGGCCGGCAGGCGGGGATGGGCGCGAATGTCAGATTCTTCGTCCGTTCCACGTCTTTGGAATCTGCTAGTTCGACACCACTATATCAAATTTGTATTGCTCTATTGGCGTCCGTTCGCCCTGAGAACTCACGCTGGTAACCTTCAGCGAGTAAGAGCCGTTCTGGAGCATTTTGCCGGGAATCACCAGGGAAAACGGCTGTTCCCTGTCGGTTTCCTGGGTGGGAGCCGAAATTGTCCCGGTCCAGGCGGTCTTTCCCTGCGGATCGCGAAGCTCGAAAGCATAGGAAGCGGCGGGCGCAACTCCCGGCTCCGCCGAAAGATCCACGGGCAGCGCGACGCCATGCGTCCGGTCCGCAGAGAGTGACAGGTGCGAGGTTCCACGGGTAGCCCAGTGAAGTGCCGCCAGCGGAACGATGCGGGGTTGGGTTGCTGTATCACGCAATGACGGGAAGGTGACCAGGTTCTGATAGAGGACTACCATGAGCAGGGCCGCAAAAGCCGGAGCAGCGAATGCTGGGCGCCACAGGACCGACCAGAAGCTCGGCTTCCCCACCGTCTTGGGTGCCTTCGTCTTGGCCGCTGCTGTTGCCGCAAGCGCCGGCAACTGGACTTTGGCTTCTGTCACAAACACTGTCCCGGCGCGAAGATCGAGCGCACACTCCGGACAGTCGAAGACGTGCTCTTCAAACTCTTCGCGCGTCTCGGGAGTGAGTTCGTCCAGCAGATATCGTTCCGCGGCCATTTGTTTTATTGCTTCGCTATGATTCATGATTTCCTCCGCGTCGATTTGCTGCAACATCCGTTCAATAACCGCAAGCCTTTCATGCATCCGCACTCAGTGGCGATGGATTGCCAATGTGCCTCACGTACTCAACCTTGAATTCCTGCTTGGCGCGATGAAGCAGCACACGCAAGTATTCGCGCTCGACGCCAAACTCCCGGCAAACTTCATCGCGATCGCGCTCGTCGAGAAATACCGCCTTCAGCAGCGAGCGGTCCCGCTGCGGCAACTTCAGCAAGATCTCCCGAACTTTCTGTTTGATTTGCCGCGACGAGACGATATCCAACGCATCCGCTCCCGTCGCAACAGGTTCGGTCGCACCTTCTGCGTCAAGCGACTCACTTCGGCTCGAAGAACGGTACTGCTCAAAGAGCACATGGTTGCAGACGGTATTCACAAACGCGCCAAGACGCTCAGGCTGCCGCAATCCACCATCCCTTCGCAGAACGGAAAACACCCGCGCAAAGGTCTCCTGGCATACATCTTCAATTGCGTGGGAAGACTGCAGCCGCGAGCGAAGCTTCAGGCGCAGGAGCTCACTGAAATACGCAACGAAGTGCGCCTGCGTCTGCTGGTCGCCTGCGCAAAGATTGTCGACGTAACTCGCGTCAAATGAATGAAATTGCAAGGGAAACCCCGCCGCCGGAAGAGGTGAATATAGTATCGCAGGCGGAGTTGGCGATGGAAAGCACTTCGATCGGACAGAGCCCGAGTGCGTTCGGCATGTCATTGGTGCACGGCGAGGTGCGGTGACGCGATAGGCGGCATTCATTTTGCAATCCCGAAAAGTCCGGTTTCCAGCAGATAGAAGGCATCCCTGGCCTGGACCTGCTGTACCGGTTGCATAGGGGAAAACCGGTAGAGATTTCCTGTGCATCGGCCGCTAACGGCAATCTCCAGGCGTCCCAGATATTGAACGCTGAAGCAGAAGTCCGGTTCAGCTCCTAAGCTCTCGATAAAGGGATTCATTTCATTAGTGCACATGCCGTTAACCCTCGAATTCATGAGACGACCCATCGTTTGCAAAAATTGCATACCGCGTTCTCTTGGAGAGTCGTTGAAACACGTATCCGCCAGCGGAAAGTACCTGGCCGCTGAAGAACAATCCGATCCAGCCTCTGCTCAACCAGATCGCCGCCAGCACAGAAATCCAAACACTCAGGCAGAAAGCGCCATTCGCCAGCCAAGCCGCTGTGCCTGAATTGCGAACTGAAGCCAAGCGGGTCATCGGGATTCGAAACATCTCGGCTCCGGCCTCCGTGAAAGATTGCACCGATACTCCCATGGCGCCTTGTGCCTGACGCGAAACGAGATGGCTTCCATTCACCACAGTCCAGCCTCATTCCTTCGTTCAAGACTGACGGAACCCGTCTCGGAGAACGAGTTCCGTCTGGGCTGGGGGAGGGTATTTGATCGAAATGCTCCAGTTCCTGCGGATCGGGTAGGGAATGGTCTCTGGAATCTTCACCCTTCCGGCGCGCGCTACCCAGCCACTCGATGCCGCGGCCGAAAGCAGTAAATTCGTCGACGCCTTGGAGCAATCCATCATGTGCCGACCCCCATCCAATGCCCGCGCTGGGCGATTTCAATGAAATCTTGCGCCAGATCATCGATCTCAGCCCTATTTACGGGCTCGAAAGGTAGTGCGTGTGTCCGGCATACCGTTTCAACAGGCCGCGCAAATATCGGTCCGCCAGGTCCTATTCCCCCGAAGTAGGCGTTCACTCAATTGGTTTGAAACGATTTCCTTCGCCTCACCACAATCTGGTTGAGCGGAAATGAACTCTGCCAGACAAGCGCGCCCAGCTTAGTACGGGCTATTACCATCGTTCTTGTTTTTTCGAAGGCCGGGCAACAAAGCTCGAAGCAATTCCTTCAAATATTTTGCTGCTGTCGATTTGCGTATGCGGCCTTGTCGACTCTTCAATGAGGCTCGACCTTCCAAACTTTGGGGTTATCAAAATTCAATCTCTCACCGGAGAAATAGCCATGTGCGCCAGCCATGCCTACGTTTCATTTGACACGCCATCTTCAATCGATCAGCTTCCCATTTGCGACGCGATCCGCGGCTTGGCTGGAATGGCAAAACAATTCGCAGGAGGCATCGAGTCCGATTCAGGTCTCGCCGATTCGTCCGTTGCCGTATTGATTGACGCTGAGGTCGACGGTGCCCGTTACCTCCTTGTCCGCATGCCACGGCCCGGACAAGCCGAGGGGAATGTTCCACAACTTTCGGCATCTCCCGGGCCACGCCATCTGGGAAAAACTTCTGCTGGCGATCGCCGGCAGAATATCGGCAATTTCCGTCGCGTTTTCGTTGGTGTTCATGAGTGGGCGACGCGGCAGCGCCTGGTTGCATTGCTCCGCACGTGGGGCTTTGACGTAGTCGCCTCGAAGCATGGAGTCGAGGCACTCAGTATTCTGCGCCAGGATCAGTGCCCTGAGCTCGTGATTCTGAGCAAGACGTTGCCTGGGGTGGACAGCCTTGAACTTTGCAGGCAAATCAGCAGTGACTCTGGCGAGCGTTCGCCGTGGATCCTCATGTTGCACGATCCTTCTGACAAGCAGGACGACGTAGTGCACGCTGTTGAATGCGGGGTAGTGGACTACTTGTCCGTGCGGTTTGACGAACAGGAATTAAGAGCCCGGCTCCTTTCAGCTGTCCGGACTCTCGAGCGCCAATCCGGCCTTATCAAAGCTCGCGATGCATTCCGTGAGCAAGCGATGAACGATGGGCTCACTGGTTTATGGAATCGGAATGCAATCCTCGACATTCTCAGGGTCGAGTTGTTCCGAGCTGAACGCAACGACCGTTCGACCGGCATCTTGATGGTTGACCTGGACCATTTTAAGAGCGTCAACGATGATTACGGCCACCTTGTGGGCGACGCGGTTCTGCAAGAGACTTCACGCCGGCTCAAGTCTGCTGTGCGTCCCTACGATTCGCTCGGCCGCTACGGAGGAGAGGAGTTCCTGATCGTAGTCCCTGGCGCAGATGTCAATGAACTATGCGAGTTGGCCGAGCGCCTTCGCGCGGTCATCGAGGCTATTCCCATGTTGGCCGGGCCTTACAAAATTCCGATTACGCTCAGTATTGGCGTTGCCGTCGCGCCGGCTGGAAATCAATCTGCGCCGGAAGCACTTGCCATTGCCGACGCCGCGCTCTATAAGGCGAAAAAGAACGGCCGTAACCGGATCGTGCACGGAATTGACAAGCCGTTTGCGATTCTCACTGACTGTAACCGCCAACTGGCATTTCAGACGCGCAAAATCCCGCAACCGCAGTTACGCTGACCTTAATAACGAAGCCAACTTCCCGAGAGAGTTGTGCCATAGGTTCAATTGCCAGTCGAATTCCACAAAGGAACACATCCCTGTGTGGCGCAGTTCCAAGACGCTGCAACCGAAATTTCCTCGAAGACGGAAATCAACCAGGCTTTCGAAGCGATTCGCCTCGAGTGTCTTCTCCCAGAACATCCGCATCTTCCTCTGGTGCCGAAACAGATACGAGCTCTTGATGCTCACAGTCCTGCGTCCCGCCGCGTAGTGATTGAGACGATAGCCGTTCCCTTCCTCGGCGGCTTGAATCACAGAGTCACCGGTCTGGTCAGGCAAACTGATCCACACTTCAATGTATTCCGGCACGGTCAGCGCCTGAAAGATGCGTCGTGCGTCCGCATCCACGTCGATCGAAAGATTGATCGCCCAATTTTTTTCGGTCGTCTGAGCTGCGGTCCGATCGCGCATCAAAGCTTCCGGCTCGTGGGATGCGAGCAAAGTGGCCATGATTTCAAAAACCCCCGCCGGCAGTGAGTGCACGGCCCGCTCCAAACCATGCTTCCAATGCAACTCTGTGATAGAACGGCCACGGCAGGGATAAGTTGTCGCATAGTGCGGACGAGCGTCTCTTCGAAGTCCAGCGCATTTCCAGTACGAATGGAGTTAGCTCGTCCATTCCCTGAATTTAGCCAATCTTTCTACAGTTTTGAGAATTGCGGGTTGGAAGAACGACCTGCGGTGACGAACAGTGCGACGCCAGCTTCCAACGCCCTTCTCGACGCCCCAACACATCTCGAACCTGGGAAGAGATCTCCAAATTTCTGGATTCTTAGGTCCGATGGAGCTGATTGTTGAGCACCGCGCGGTAACTGCGGCCGAGTGCAACTTTGTGGCCGCTATCCATGATCACGACGGAATCGCCGTTGGTTTCCCTGCGCACTTCCTTCACATATTTCAGATTCACAATGAACGAGCGATGCACGCGCAGAAATCCCCGCGGATCGAGCCGCTCCTCGAGATGCGCCATGGTTTCGCGCAGAAGGTGGGTTTCCGTTGCAGTGCAAAGCCGCACATAGTTCCCTTCCGCGCCGATCCAGCGAATGTCGGTGACAGGAAGAAAAAGGATGCGGCCGCGCGATTTGAAGATGATGCGATTGGTGTAAAAATTGACTGCCGCGTTGTTGCCGCTTCCCGAGGCCGGCTCCGGCTGGCGGGCCACGGACTGTTCGCGAACGCGCTGGATCGCAGTGCGAAGTCGTTCGGGTGTGAACGGCTTCAGCAAATAGTCCACCGCATTCACTTCAAACGCGCGCACTGCATATTGGTCGTATGCCGTGGTGAAAATGACGCGCGGCACAGGCGCATCCGTCTGGCTTGCCAGCGCTCCGACGACATCAAATCCGTCCATGCCCGGCATGTGAATATCGAGGAACAATAGCTCCGGATTCGCTGCCCGCACCAGTTCGATGGTTTCCAGCGCGGTCGCCGACTCGCCGACAATCTCGATGTCCCGGTCGTCGCGCAGCAATTGGCGCAACTTCTGCCGGGCCAGAACCTCATCGTCTGCGACAACTGCATGAATCATCACACACCAAACCTTGTCAGGCTCTCGGCTGCGATTGCCGAAAGCTGCAATGGGAATTAGATGGCAACCTGCACGTGCGTTCGATCGAGCTCGACGCATCGAAAATGCGCAGCCGTCTCCGTAATGCAAGCGCAGTCGATTCTTTACGTTGGTCAATCCAACGCCGTATCCGTTCGATTCTCCCTCCGTATATCCATTCAACCCGAGGCCGCTATTCGTGACCAGCGCCTTCAGATCCCGGCCGTGCTTTGCGAACCTCGATCGAAAGTTCCCCGCCGCGGTCCAGTTTCGACAAACCATGGGCATATGCGTTCTCTACGATCGGCTGCAGAATCATGGCGGGAACCAATGCATCATGCAGTTCCGGATCGACCGAAACCGTCCGCGTCACGCGTCCCGCGTATCGCCTGTCCTGCATGGCGAGATAGGTCTCTGTGAATTCGATTTCGTCGTGCAAGCGGGATGAGCTGAACGTCTCTCCGTTCCAGTGTCATACGCAGCAAGCTGCTCAGTTGTTCCAGCAAGGAGTCGGCGGCGTCGATGTCGCTTCGCATCAGGCTGGAAATGCTGTTCATGGTGTTGAACAGGAAGTGCGGATTCAGCTGCATGCGCAACGCCGCAATCTTCGCGTTGGCCAGTTGCGCTTCAAGCTGCGCGGCGACTGTCTCTTTTTCACGAAGCTGCTGATAATACCCGATGCCGCGGAAGAAAAAGAAAGCGCCCCAGAAAATGGCCATGCTCTCGGCCAGGTCACCTTTGAAGTTGAATGCGACACGCGTCCAGTACGGCATTGGAGCACGATTCATCGGATACCGTGGGAAGAACACGACCCAGATCATCTCTTCCAACAGGCACATTAGCAGGCTCGCCGGAACCACAATCGTCATGACGCGGGTGATGCTTGCTTCCTCAATGAATGGCCGAAAGAGCCTCCAAAGAACCCAGGCAGTCACACCCCACATGAAGTACTGGACGCCCCACGACTCAAAGACATCCGAGGCTTGGATGCCCTTGTACCCCATCTGCCTTAAGTTCATCCACTCTTGAGTGGCAAACAACGTGCCGACAAGGGTCGAGGCTGTAACAAAAACGACCGGGTGCATCAGCATCGAGATCTTGCCCGGCGCCTTCGCCCAAATCCGTGATGAAGAACCGTCTCGCCGGTCGTCTTCCGCGTTCACAAGTCTCCATCCGTAAGATGGTGATCCGTGTCGAATCTTATGTCATCAGATTGACGCGTGATCAACCGATTGACCGCTACGGCAACGTGGGGATCGCAGCACAGGCAGCGGGAATGAATCAAATACTTGGATCAGGCCCGGTTCACTATCGCCAGCCTCTCTCAGTTCCGGTCCTGAACTTCCGGAATTAGGAGCGCTGGGAGCAATTCCATGGTGTGAGTGCCGTTTTCAGGGACGGCCAAAGCATAATCGGGGAACTTTGCCCGACTTTCGCCTGCCTTATAGACGAACTCGAGCTTAATATGGTGCTGCTGATACCATTTCTCCGCCTTGGCGTCCAGCACCTCCGCTTTTGCCGGACCCAGCCGTTCTGTCAGTTCCTGAAGGTCCTGCGCCAGCACGCGCTTTGCCTCGTCGCCGCCCTGGAACGCTGCCGACCTGAAATGATAGTACGCCTCGCTGTCATTGGCCGGCATGCCTTTCCCATCGCGGGTCAGGACCCCCAGAATCATCGAGGCTTTCCAAAACCCCGCATCTGCCGAAACATTCAAAAGCCGGATCGGCTCGTCGGGTGACTTCGCCAGGTCCGGATTCCTTGCCAAGAGCAGCCCGAGTGCAAACATTGCCGGAACATCACCTGCCGCAGCCGACGACCGGAACAAGCTGGCGGCTTTGTGCAGATCATGAGCATGATCACGATAATCGAAGTAAAACAGACCAAGCTTGTATTCAGCTTGCGGATTGTGCAACTCTGCGCCCCTCGCATACCAATACTCGCTTGCAGCCTTGTCCTGTGGAACACTCAGGCCGAGCCAGTAAACCTCCCCAAGATAGCAAGCTGCCAACCCGCTACCTTTCTCGGCGGCCTCGCGAAATAACTCGACAGCGAGCTGCTCGTTCTTCTTCACACCATTTCCCCACAGATAAAGAACTCCAAGATTTACCTTCGCTTCAACGAACCCGCCCGCTGCAGCAAGCTGGTACCAGTGCGCAGCAAGCACTGGATCCTTCGCTACGCCTAGGCCAGCATCGTAAAAGTAGCCAATCTGCATCTGCGCCTGCGGATCACCCGCTTCCGCCGCCCTCTCAAACCAGTAGGCGGACTGTTGCAGGTCCCGGGCAACGCCGTGTCCTATGAGGTAATCGTTCGCAAGTTTGATCTGCTGATCGATACTCCGCGGCTCTGGCGCTGAATTCACTGGCGGGATATCGACAGCACCCATCGGCATGGAACGAAGGCCCGTCGTCACCGCAAAGAATCCGCACATCACAAGAGCCGACAAAGCAACTTGGCGATTAAGAATCCCTTTGCCTCGCATCATGAAGTTTCTCCAAATTCTTTTCGTTGTGGTGGGGAATATTCCTCAGTTGAACGGAACAGTCACTTCCGATGCGGGGTAGACTTGAAGAATAGCGGAAGGTTATTTGCTTTGAATCGTTTACAATGATCGGCCATACCTGCTACAGCCCGTCACATGCCTGTGGAATGACTGTCTGTCACGCGACAAACGCCATTGATCACAAATTCGGATCCCTGCTGTCTTGTGGGGTTGAACGCCACAATTTTGAGTGGGAGTAACCCTCGCCTGGGATAGATAAACAACAAAACAAGATCGGGCGCCAAATTCATTTGTGGCGCCCGAATTTACCCCGATGCCGTTCAACTCGTTTCTAGAAAATGAACTTCCCACCAAGAAGCATGAACCGATTTCCCGATGTGTCGCCGGGAATCGTGGTCCCCGACAAATTGAAGATGTTGCTGGTGAAAGCCGACGAAGAAACATTCGGTGAACCGGGGCCCAGATACATCTGGTTCAAGGCGTTGTAAGCGGCGAGGGATAGCTGCATCGATACGCTCTTCCGTGATCTTCGTCGTCTTGCTGAGGGTTGCGTCCAGTTCGCTGAAGTCGGGGCCGCGAAGCGGGCTTCTGCCCGAGCCGGGATAAGGATTCTTCGACCGCCAGCGCGTAGGCCTGGTTGTTGATGATCCAATGCGCAGACGACGGATTCATCGGGGTTCCGGGGCTGTAGATTCCCTGAGTTCATCGTAGCCATCGCTGCCGTAGACAACGTAGGTCGGGTGCGCCCGGCGTTGGCGCTCCCGTGGCCGGATCTTGTGGGACCGGTGTACGGGTTGTAGTAGGCGACGAGTATTGACTCGGCGCTTTCTTGTTCGAAAGACCAGCCTGCAGGTATCGATTGGGAGCCGACCGATGAGCTGTTGAATACGCCGTCGCAAAAGCTGTGTCACCGTTGTTCGGATCGAGGTCGAGTGGCTGGTATGGCGTATAGACCTGGCCGCTCGTAAAGCGATAGACGCCGCTCAACATGAATCCGTTCGCCGCACTTTGAGAGACGCGTCGTCTGCGTGCACGAACTCCGGCAGATTGTAAGTAAACGCAATGCCGTCATGTTCGTGAAGTCATTTCCGCTCAGGCCGCGTTCAGCCGAATCTGTGTTGAGTGGATTTTGAGCGTACGCAATGGTACTGCCGCCGGATCCTGTGCTTCTGAAAGCGTCCGTCGCGTTGTTCATCGACTTGCTCCACGTGTAAGAGACCGTGGAGGTCAGGCCGTGAAAATTTTGCGTTGTCAGGTTCAGTTGCAGGCCGTTGTAGTTTGCCCAGCCGCCATTGGTGATCTCGGAGACATTGGCGTCGTTGCAATTAGGTCGTCCGTAGCCGGTCGCGTCGGATCAGAGCAAAGCGATAAGCGAAACCGCGCTGGGAAAACGCTGGGCAACAGGCAGCAGAAAGGATTGGCATCGATCGACTGGAAATCGTCCGTCGTTTTGCTTCCCACGTAGCGCGACTTCTCCCACCGCGGCGTTTCCGAACTGGTGATCCACAGCCAGCGTGTAGGTCTGCACGTAGGGCGTGCGGAACGTTGACGGGAAGGTCGTCTGGTCGTCCTGGCGAGGATCGTTCGTGGGCAACGACGGCAGGTTTGCGGCGCGGAAGTTCGCGCTCAGAATGGAGCCATTGGAAGGAAGGCAATTGCTGCCGGTGCAGAGGAATCCGCCTGTGTTCACAACCGGAGCGCCGCTGGCCTCCAGGACAAACATGTTGTAGAACGCCGGATTGGCGTTGATGGCGTAGCCGGCCCGAACCACCAGCTTCTTGTCGAATTCGGGATTCCAGGCGAGCCCGATGCGCGGCTCAAAATTCTTGTAGTTCTGTGACGCTGTCGTTGTGGTCCGGTCCGCAAGAGGAAGCGAAGTGGGCCAGATCGCTGTGCTGGGATTCGATTCTCTCGCTATCGTCTCGTTCGTGCAGCTTGTTCACCGCCTGACCGAAGAACTCCCAGCGCACGCCAAGATGCAGCGTCAATGTCGGAAGCGCCTTCCAGTCATCCTGGAAATATGCGGCTAGATCTGGCTCCGTGAACGGGATTACAGGAGATCCGTTCGCCAATGCCGCATATGCCGTCGCCGGGCCGCCGGGCCCATTCTGCAGCAGATTGCTTAGTGTGCCGAGATTGTGTTCGCCGTTGTAGAAGAAGAGTCCAGCATTGGGGGAATCTTGATAGTCGAATTCGCCGCCCATCAGGAGCGTATGGGACCTGACTGTCCAGGTCGCGTTGTCCTGCACCTGAGTGATCTTGATCGTCCGCCCCTGCGGGAAGAGGATGTCTCCTCCGAAATTCTGGTCATCGTTTGTTCCAATAAAGTTGATCTCTGCAGGGCAGCCGCCAAAGTTGGTTGCCACGCAGTTAGGATATGCACCGCCCTGAAAGTAAATTTTTGCTTCCTGAAAACTGTATCGAAGCTGATCGATAAAGTGCGCCGTAAATGTCCGCGTCCAATCCGCTCCAACCGCATGCAATGTCGCGGGAACATCAACAAAATCACCTGCTGCGATACTGAAAGTGCCTCCAACTCCAGTCTCGTTGGCGGGCTGGTAAAAATACCGCAGGAACAAATGATCTTTCGATGTCGGCTGCCAATCGAGACGTCCCAGCTCCTCCTGATCGTCAAAAATACTCGAGATTGCT
Organism: uncultured Acidobacteriaceae bacterium; assembly: GCA_963782085.1. GTDB lineage: Bacteria > Acidobacteriota > Terriglobia > Terriglobales > Acidobacteriaceae > Telmatobacter. The sequence goes on along the minus strand of CAWAIL010000020.1, from coordinate 47,508 downwards.
CGTTGAATTCCTGCCACTTCAACCTGTGCCGACTTGCCTCCCGGACCTGTGACTGCTTCAGAGCAGGTGCCATTGCCGTTTGAAGTTCCGATTTGCGCGCATTCGTCAGCAGGCACCGGAGTCGGTTGCGGATTGCCTTCTTTCAGCGAATAAGGGCCATAGCCGGCGAGCACTGCCACTCCTGGGTTGCCCGGGAATGCGGCTTGCAGCTGCTTGATCCCGGTTGGATCTGGAGATACTCCCGGGAGCGACTCCGCCGGAGCGGCTCCCGTCCGCAGCCGATCCCAATAGGTGCTGCCGAAAAAGAAAAGCTTGTTTTTGATGATCGGCCCACCAAGCGTTCCGCCGAATCGATTTTCGACAAAGCGAGGTAACTCAGGCGCGAGGCATCCGGTGGAAGGACTTACACCCGGAGTGCAGAATCCAAATAAAGGATTCTTGTTTTGGTTTGGCAGCGAGCTCAGAAACTGACTCTGATAGAACTCAAATCCGCTTCCATGAAATGCGTTGCTTCCCGACTTGGTGATGTAGTTGACGACCGCGCCTGCGTTGCGCCCATACTGAGCGCTGTAGTCGTTTGTGATGATTTGGATTTCCTGGATCGCGTCCTGGCTACCAAAAAATGCGTCCGGGCCACCGATGGAATTGTCGTTATTCGATTGGCCGTCAATTTCGAAATTGTTATAGCGGCCGTTTTGCCCGTTCACTGAGAAGTTATCGCCATTATTGTTGCTGAAATTATCGCCATACGACCGGCCGCCCGTGCTCACTACGCCCGGAACCACCTCGGCTACCGTGTCAAAGCCGTTGTTCAGCGGCAGATTTTGCACTGACTGCGAATCGAAGGTCGTAGTCACTTGAGAGTCGGTAGTTTCAAGCAAAGTCGCCTCAGAGCCATTCACTTCAACCTGCTCGGCCGTCCCAATATGCAGAGTCACCTGATTCAGATTGGTCGTCGCGCCCGATTGCACCTTGACGTTATCCACCGTTTCGTTTGAGAAATTGGGCGCGCTGATGATGAGTTTGTAGGTGCCGACTGGCACGGAAAGAAATCTGAATGCTCCATCGCCGGTCGACCGAGCACTCAAACTCAGGCCGCTGGCATCACTTTTCAGCTCGACCTGCGCGGTCGCGACCACTGCACCGGACGGATCCGCCACGATTCCCTGCACCGTACCGGTGGTGATGCCCTGTCCCATCGCGACTACAGCAAGACAAAAAACACTGGAGCTTAAAACCAGCTTCTTCAAGATTTGCACGGCTTTCACCTCTCAAGGATTTGCATTGCGTTGGCAAACGCGCGGGCGTCCGCCAGGGGAATTGCAACGCAGTGCAAGGCGGAGGTCGCGAGAGTCTAATTTGCCTGCACTGTATATCCGGCTGGCTTCGCTAAGACACCCGCGGGGATCGTTCGTATGACCTCCGTCCCGCACACGTACCGGTTGTCACTGGCCAACCGGCTTTGACCATGCACGTTTGTGTCCGATTGAAGTGAATTTGGGATTTATGTGATGACCGACCAAACTTCTGGGACGAACTGGGGCCACCTGACGCGTTCGTTGCACACCGAGCGACCTTCGATCGCCCTCGGCACGCGGAAATGGTGTGGCAGTTAGCTTTTGCCCTACTGCAATCTGGAAGAAGGGATGAATTGCGTCTTGATCGGGACGAATCGCATCTTACGATGACAAAATGCAGCTTCGCAAGCGCACAGAGCGATTTGTCGCACGCTGAATCTATGAAAGCTAATAGACCTCAGCGCGTTCGTCACACGCTGCATGCTGTTCGTTGCGAGACTACTGCCCCGATGCGTAATTCATCTTCTGGTCGGCCCACTGGATGAACCACTTCATATTCGGCGCATCGGTGTGGCCGCCATCATGCTGCCGCCATGCGAGCTCTCCCGTCAGCAGACCCTGATTCACCGGCGGCATCTTCGCCGTACGGTAGTCGCCCTCGACGTCGAGCCCCTTCGCGCCGAGCAGCCTGAACACGCGGCTCGCATCCACTGTTGCCATAAAGCTGCCTTCGTGGTCGAGCCAATGCGCGTCGCCTTTTGCCGGAATGCCGTAGCTGATAAACGTGAGCCGCGGCGCGCACAGCGCGATCAGTTCATTCGAATCCACGGGAATGTCGCCCGGATTCATGCTGCCGAATGTTGCATCCGATGCGCCGTACTTCATGAAATTTCCGGCCATCCAGTAATACTCGCCGCCCGTCAGGCTCTCCACTGCCTCGCCATAGTTGCGCCTCAGCAGTGTGGCGCCGCCTTTGCCCGAAGAGCCAACCAGCACCATCGCGAATCGTTGATCAAACGCCATGGTCACCAGCGCAGCCTTGCCATAGCGCGAAACGCCTTCGATTCCGACGTGTTTCGCGTCGACAGCAGAATCCGTCTCGAGATAGTCGAGCCCGCGACCCGCGCCCCAAGCCCACGCGCGCAGCGCACCCCAATCTTCCGGCCTGCGCGGCTGGCCTTTATTTACGAGACCGATAATTCCGCGCGTCAGTCCCGCTCCGTTATCCGCCTGCACGCTTGCTGGATCGAACAACGCAAATCCCCAGCCTGCGGCCACAAGCTGCCATTGATTCGGCGGATCGCCATCCTCATTCAACTGCGGAGGTTGAAACAACGGGCTCTCTTTTATAGGTTCCCATGCCGGATGCTGCGCGAAGACCTGCTTCAGCGAAGGGTCCTGCTGAATCAGCAGCGCCTTCCACGCCTCGTTCAGCCGATCAATATCCGCGCCTCGAGGTTCGTTCGGATTCGGAAATCCCGCCCGTCCGAACATCATCAGCACGGGCACCGGCCCTTTCGCGTTCGCGGGCGTCACCAGCGTCATATGAATCTTCACGCTGATCGCCGGATACTCCGAATTATCCACCTCACCGATCAGGTCTTTCGCAATCACCGGAGTGAAGCCGATCATTTCGCGATCGACGGTGTTCACTGTCCATTTCACTTTTGGCGTGTGCTCCGGCACGCGTCCATACACATATTTCGAAAACATTTCGACCATCTCAGGCCGCCGTTTGTTCCACCACATTTCGGGCGAGGTCACTTTCGCGCCATCGTTCAGCGTCAGTGGATCGGGCACGTTCGGATATGGATTCGCCTTCGACTCGTCGTAGTTCGCATGATTGGGCGCTTTCTCGTTCCCGCTCGGCCCCGGCCGCAACGCCTTGATCCCAAGCTGATCCATCATGTTCTGCTGATCCTGTTCTGCCGTAAAGGTGACAGGGGCGGGCGTTTGACCCGCGGCCACGCCAGCGCAACAAAGGCCAATCAACAAACTCGCAAAGATTCCGATTGACTGCAAAGATTTCAGCATGGGATTACTCCGGGGTGATATGCTTGCGAGGCTTTCAAAAAGCGATTTACTTAGGGACTAATGGTATACCGCAGCCATGAGATTTGCAGCAAAATTCGTTGCGCTTTTTGCCTTCGGCCTGGTGGTGGATTTGCAATCTGCCCGCCCAGCGACCCCTTCGAGTGCGGCGGCACAGTGGGCTGAAAGCTGGGGAGCCTCTCAGCAAATCCCCGAGCCGCAAAACTCACTTCCACCCGACGACCTGCATGACGCAACTCTCCGCCAGATCTTTCACCTGTCGATCGGCGGATCTACGTTGCGCATCCATCTTTCCAACGCCTTTGGCACTGAAGCCTTGCATTTCACCTCGGTTCACATTGCACGCCCGATCACTAACTCCGCAGCCGCTGTCGACCCTGCAACCGACCGGTTGCTGACATTTGCCGGAAGCGCAGACGTCACTCGTTCCGCCAGGCGCGGAATTCGTCTCCGACCCGCTCGCGTACCCCGTCGCCGCACTCTCTGACGTCGCCGTGTCGTTCCACCTCGACCAGCCACCATCTCGCGAGACCAGCCATCCCGGCTCTCGCGCGACTACCTGGTACGTTCATGGCGACTTTGCCGGCGCCGCAAATCTTGCAGACCCAAAGCATGTCGACCATTGGTATCAGGTGTCAGAGGTCGACGTGCTGGCCGCGCCTGGAGCGGCTGCTGTTGTCGCGCTTGGCGACTCCATCACTGACGGCCACGGGGCGACGACAAACGCCAACGACCGCTGGACCGACGTTCTAGCCCAGCGTCTGCAGGCTTCGCCTGGCACTGAAAACATTGGCGTGTCGAATCAGGGTATCGGCGGCAATCACTTGCTGACCGATGGACTCGGCCCCAATGTACTCGCCCGCTTCGACCGCGACGTGCTGGCGCCGACGGGCGTCAGATGGGTCATCGTCTTTGAGGGAGTTAACGATCTCGGCGGTCTCGCCCGCGCGGGAGAAGTTCCCGAAGCGGAACATACGGCACTCGTCGAGCATGTGCTCGCTGCCTATCAGCAGATCATCGATCGCGCGCACGCGCATGGTCTCAGAGTTTACGGCGCTACCATTACGCCTTATGTTGGTTCGGACTATTACCACCCCGGCCCATTGAGCGAAGCCGACCGGCAGACAAGTGAACGGTTGGATTCGTGCATCGGGCCACTTCGATGCGGTCATCGATTTCGATGCTGTTGTCCGCGACCCCCAGCACCTCGAACGATTGCTGCCAGCGTTTGATTGCGGTGATCATTTGCATCCATCACCGGCCGGATACAAGGCAATGGGCGAGGCAATCCCTTTGAGCCTTTTTTCGCATTGATCTGAGCGAGAATCAAAGTTGGAGGTCGAGCTCGCTTGAAACTTGCCGGTGTGTTGTTCATTCTGTCTGCCGCCACCTGCCAGATTCTTGGCCAGGGAATGGGCCATCCCACGCCTCCGCCTCCCCCCCGGCGCCAAATCTGCAAAGTGCACCAATCGCCCCATTCCCCAGTTCGAGGATGTTACCGCGAAAGCCGGGATCACCTTCACCCATGCCTCGTCCGATGAGAAGAAGTACATCTTGGAGTCGATGAGCGGCGGCGTGATCCTCTTCGACTACGACCGCGACGGCTGGCCCGATATCTACTTCACGAATGCGCCGACGGTCGCCATGGCCCTCGAGGGCAAAACGGCGCCGGGCGCGCTCTACCACAACAATCACGACGGCACATTCACTGACGTGACCGCAAAAGGCAGGACTGACCAATCCGTGCCTCGCCATGGGCGGCGCTGTGGGCGACTACGACAACGATGGCTGGCCCGATCTCTACCTCACCTGCCTGGGCGGCAACATTCTCTATCACAACAATGGCGACGGCACGTTCACCGACGTCACCGCCAAGGCCGGCGTGGCCGATGGCCGCTGGTCGACTGGCGCAGCCTTCGGCGACTACGACGGCGACGGATTTGTCGACCTCATGGTGGCCAACTATGTCGACTTCCACCTGAACGATCTGCCGCCTTCGGCAGCGCGTCGTATTGCAAGTATCGCGGCGTCGACGTGCAGTGCGGGCCGCGCGGGCTTGAAAGGCGCGGGCGATTCGCTGTTCCACAACAACGGCGACGGCACATTCACCGATGTTTCAAAGCAGGCCGGCGTCAGCTGACCCGAACGGCTATTACGGCCTGGGCGTGGTGTGGGCCGACTTCAACAACACCGGCCGGCCCGATATCTACGTCACCAACGACTCGACGCCGAAATTTCTCTACAACAATCTCGGCAACGGCAAGTTCGAAGAGATCGGCTAGAATCCGGAACCGCGCTCAGCGACGACGGCTCCGAACAGGCGTCGATGGGCATTGCGATCGGCGACTACAACCACACCGGACGCCCGTCGATTTACGTCAACCAATTTCGAAGATGAGAACGCTGATCTGTATCGCAACGATGGCGATTGGAATTTCACTGAAGTACTCGTTTCCCTCGGGCGTGGCCTTGCCGTCGCTGCCGTGGGTCAAGTGGGGAACCGCGTTTGTCGATCTCGATAACGACGGCTGGCTCGATCTGATCACCGTCGACGGCCACGTGTATCCGCAGATGGACCAGATTCCATCCGATCCCGGTTATCGCCAGCCGAAGTTTCTCGAGCATGAATCAGGGCGATGGAACATTTTGCGATGCCAGCGACGCAGGCCGGCCCGGCGCTCCAGGAAAAACAGGTCTCGCGCGGGCTTGCCGTCGGCGATCTGTTCAACGACGGCAATATGGACGTTGTGATCGAAGAATCTCGACGGCCAGCCCGATGTTCTTGCGCAATCACGGCGTTCCAGGACGTCATTGGGTGAGTTTTGAGCTCGCCGGAACAAAGAGCAACCGGCTCGCGCTCAACGCGCGCATCAAAATCGTCGCCGGCGGCATGACGCAGACCGACGAAGTGCACAGCGGCGGAAGCTATCTTTCGCAGAACGATCTGCGCCTGCACTTCGGCCTCGGCTCGGCCACAAAAATCGATAGCGTCGAGATTCACTGGCCATCGGGCGCTGTCGATCGCATCGGCCAACCTCGCCGCCGATCAGTTCTATGCGGTGCTCGAAGGCCAGGGAATCGTCCCAGCAGAGCGGGTTCGCCCGCGCCAGGGCTGCTGAAATCGCCGCGCCACCGACTCCCAAGCCGACGCAATGATTATTTGGTTGTTGGGTTTCGCTCCGGCTCAGTTGCCTTGTCTTCAGTCGCTGGCGGGTTTTTCAGCCGCTCGTAGATCCTAAGCTCCCCTTCTTCGTCGACTTTGCGTTGCGCTAGGCGGTACGCGACTGCCAACTCCCGATGAAACGCCGGATTCTCCGGGGCGATTCTGGTTGCTGCCTCCAACTCTTGAATGGCTCCAGCAACGTCTCTGCCCGCCACTTCGGTCTTGCCCAGATCATAGTGCGCATCCGCGTCATTGGCATTGAGGACAATCGCGGTATGAAGCTCACGAGAAGCTTTCACTCCGTCGCCTTGCAACTCATACACTTCACCGAGCGAACGATGCACTTCTCCAATCTCCGGATGGGCTGTTTCAAGGGCTTCGAGCCGGCTTTTCCCTTCGCTCGTCTCACCAGTGTGAACCAGGGACTCCGCGTAGACATATTCCATCTGCGGAATCGAGGAAAGCTTATCTCCAGCAGCCTTGAAGTCGCAATGCAGCCCGAATAGTCCTGCGTCATGAACCGACTCATTGCAAGGGCGCCTCTGACGCCGGAATCTTCAGGATGCGCGCGAATAAAGCGCGATAGAGGCCCGATCGCCTCAGAAAACTGAGATGCCATGAACGCTGACCTGCCCCAGTTCAGATCGAGCCCTTCCAGATTCGGGCTCCATTGTGACGCTTTCGCAAATTCACTCAGAGCATCCATGTAGTTTTTCCCTGACGCAGCAATCACGCCTAGGTTGTTATAACTGTCGGCAATTGCAGGAGTAAGTCTCTTCTCGAATACAATTAAGTCATTCTTTGCGGATGCATTCAGCGGCTGAGGCGGTGGCCTCTGATTGGCTATGTGTATCCTCTGGCGAATCCCTTGTTCCAGTTACAGTCGAGTTATTCAGCAGCCCTGCCAGTTCACTCTTATCGTGCGACAATCCTTTATTCGCGAAGCTTTGAGCAATCGCCATCTCTGCGTGCGCCGCTTCCGGCTTGTGTTCCTGCATTAGAATCCGGCCGAGAAGAAAGTGTGCCTTTTGGACTTGGAATCGATTCCTTGAGGGATCTTTTGTCAATTCGATCGCCTTGCGAAGTGCCGATTCGGCATCAGCCTGGCGATCCGTGTCGAAATACATCTGCCCGAGATAAAGAAATGCATCGGGATTGTTTGGATTCAGGTCTATTGCCCGCTTGAGGTAGCCTTCTGCTGCTTCATATTGGTGAGAACTCACCGCCAGCTTGCCCAATGCCGCATAGGTCAGAAAATCCCGCGGAGAGATTTCAAGTTCCTTTTTTAACTCGGCTGCTGCCTCGGGCATGTTTTTCGCATCGTCTCCGGCAGAGAGAAGAGCGGCAGCCAACGAATAGTGGGCTCTCGGCAAATTCGGATCCTCCGCAATTACCTTTCTGAATTCCGCGATCGCCTGGGGAGCAAAGTCCGAATTCCCGTACGCAAAACCAAATTGCATGTGGATTTCGGGAGTATCGCCAAAGGAGCGCTCCATCTCTTCAAAAATTTGAGTGACGCACTTCTCGTCGTCAAGGTCGAGACACACCACAGCCAGACCATAGCCGTTCGGAAAACTTGGATTGAGCTTGACAGCCTCCTCCATATCCTTCCGCGCCTCTGAGTCCTCGTTTTTCTTCAAGAGCGCCCGTCCAAGAACTTGGTGAGCGTCGGCAAGCATCTTCGGATCGTCGTGGATGCCGCCAATCATCGCGCGAGCCTGCGTTTCGGCGCGTGAAGGATCGTTCATTGCCAGTGCTGCTCTGGCAAACTCAAGCCTAATCTCCCAATTGTCCGACTGCATTGCAACAGCCTTCTCGAATAGGTCTGTCGCTCTTAGGTCATCGCCGATTGCGGCATGCCCTAGCGCCAGCTCTTCCTGGGCCTTCGCGAGGAATGCACGATACTCACGCGCAGCCGAGTCAAGATTTCCGGCTTGCTGGTCATGTTGCGCAGCGTCGTAATGGTCCTGTAACTCTGAGTTGGCGCTCTTGGGGCGTTTGGTCTGCGCGAGTATTTCCGCACACATTGAGAGGCCGAAGAATGTTCCGCAGGCGATCAGTTTGAATGGACTTGGCATGAGACGGGCATTTGCATGGGATTGACCGCCAGGATGCGCGGCCACAGTTCTCTATTCTTGCATGGCGATTGAAGGTCCGCTATCGATCTGGTTCTGAGGCGCAAAAAAGCGGTCAGCTACAAAGAGCCGCCGCTATTCCTGCAGATTCTGCAAAGTTCAATTCACAAAAAATTGCGGAAGCCGGGGCCAATTCCGGCTTCCGCTCTGGAGGTGTTCAGAAGCTGTACTTCAGGTCTAATTCGATAATGCGCTGGTAGGGCGCTTGCGTCTTGCTGGGCATCACGCCAAACGCTTCGAACCGGTGTTTGCTTGGTTGTAGTTGGGTGTGATGGCCTTGTGTGCTGTAGTCCACGTTGTACTTGATGCTATAGGGCGTCGAGTCATTGCTGGCGAACTCCGGCAACGCATGATTCAGCCAGTCGAATGCGCTCACCCTAAGCTGCACTTGTTGATTCTCGTGAATGTGGAAGCTCCGATAAATCGCCAAGTCGTTGTCGAAATACGGCGTGGCGTGCATGTAGGGAAATGCCTTGCCGCCCTGAGCTCCCACTGCCGGGGCAGTGAAGCATTTCCCATTCAAAACCTGATACTTAATCAGGCCCTGGGTCGGGTTGCAGGTTAGCACCGGCATGATCGGAATCGACTCGTCCGTACCGAAGTACGTGGCGTCTCCGATACCAGTGCCGATCCCTTGCAAGGTGTAATTGGCCGGCATGCTCGATACGGGATAAGACAGCCCCATGCCGAAGTTCGGCACACCATTGCCGAGTTCGGCCGGAATGTAGCCGCCCTGCTGCCAGGTGGAAATGCCGGAGATCGTCCAGCCCCCGCCCAGTTGATTCAGCAAGCCGCTCCCGGTATGGAGGGTGCCGCTGCTGTACGTGTAAGACGCGTTGAAGACAAGGGGCCGGTCAATTGCCGCAGGGCCGTAGTTTCCAGCTGACGTTGTATGGGTTCTCCTGCAAGCTCGTGGCCAAAGCCTTTGACCATGTTCCGTTCAGGTTGAACGTGAGCCGTCCAGCGGTCTTGATCCAGGACGCTTGCAGCGCGTTGTAATTGGCGTATCCGATGTTTTGGATCATGTAGACGCCGTTCGTTCCGTATGCAGCTCCCAGCGGGTGGTAATCCGCCGCCTGCGTTCCCGGTCGAAGTGTAGCAAGTGGTGGGCGTCGCCGGATTACACGTGCCGGGCGACGGATTCTTTTGCAAGTCTTCCGGGTTTGTGGAGAGTACGCCGGTCATCGGATCAGGCGAGAAGAAGGCGCCGATCGGCGTCTTGTTCTGGTTGGCCAGCTCATTGAACGTGCTGCCTTCGTAGTCTTCGGCGGCATCGGGCAAGCTCGCTGGTCTTGCTTCCAACGTAGGCGACCTCAAGCTGCGAATTCCAGGGCAGCCTTTGATCGATCGTCAAGTTGTAAGCGTAGGTCAGTGGTTGGCCGTAGTCAGTCGGGTCCAGGCCCCATTGCCCTCCGCTGACGCCGCAAGGCGGTTGGTCGCTGACGGGCATGGAGTGTATTGCAGGTTGTGGATGTTCTGCAGCTGGACCCGATATCCGCCCGGCAGGTTATAGCCAAGTACATCCTGCGCGGTGAATAGTGGCGAGTCCACCGTGTTCACCTGGGTGACGAAGCGATACACGCCCCATCCGCCGCGAACCATGGTGTTGCCCTTGCCAAACACGTCGTAGGAGAAGCCAAACCGCGCATCGGGATACGCAAAGCGGTTTGGTTGGCCGCTCAACGGCACGCCGGCGATCGATCGCATGCCAGTAGTAGCCCGGGGCATACTTGCCGTTGTAGTAATCCGACAAAGCGCGCAGCGGGTAGAATACCGCTACGCCGACGTGGTCGCGGTCATACCAGTGGCCAACGTGCTCGAAGCGCATGCCAAGATCCAAAGTCAGGCGGTGAGTCGCCTTCCACGAATCGTCGATGAAAGCGGCCGTTGACATGTAGGCAAAATCCTGGATAGGCGCCGCGTTGTTCTCGCCATAGCCCGATGCAATGCCGTTGACGAAGTTGGCAGACCGCGTTGTTTTGTGAACCGATATTGACCGTGTTTGTCTTGTTGACGAGATCGGGGCTGGCCCCGGCGCCGAAGCTGAGAATTCCATCCAGGTTAGCGCTGAACGTGCTCTGGTCGTTATCCGTGGTCTGCTCAAATCCGCCCAGCTTGAGGGTGTGCGCTCCCCAGACCTTAGTGATTGTCAGGCCGAACTGCGGAGCTTCCTTCACGACCTTATACATCCCTGGAGGGTTGTCGAAGATCGAGGCCTGCGAGAAGTCCGGGAAAGTCTCGTCTCCAGCGCTGTTGTATGCGGGGATATTGAAAGACTGACCGGCAAAGACCTTGCCGTATGGGTAATCCAGGGTGGTCTTCAAAGCGGCCGATGGGTCTGGCTCGGTAAATGGGAAGCTGCCGAAAGACCACGCAGCCATAAAGTCCATGGTGGTTGTCGAGTTGAAATTGTGAACGATGTGGCCGGCCATCGCCTTGCCAAAGAATCTCTGCTGCTCGCCGCCTCCCGGGAACGGGATGGAGTTGCCTGGCGTCCAGTAGAGGTGCGCGCCGTTGCCACTGGCCAATTCCGAGTTGAAAGCCTGCTGGTAGGTGCCATAGATTTTCGTGTTTTCGCCCAGCAGATAATCCATGCGGAAGCGATAAACCCATCCGTTGTTGACGTTGGGAATCGGCGCAAGCCAGTTCACTCCGCCGTTCGCCGCTGTGGGAGTTACATTGGCCTTTGGCCATATCTTGGCGAGGGCCGCAGAGCCCGGATCGAGCCAACTACCAGCGGGAAACTTCTGGCCTGCGTCCGTAGCCTTATTGTTAGGATCATGCCCAGTCTGAGCCGGCGTCGGTAAAGGAGCCGACTCCGTCCCTCCATTCGCAAGCACCGTCCCCCCGAGGTCGCTGCACCAGGATCCCGCCGTTTAGGCCGCTAGGGGGCGCGCCCTGGTAAAACCCATACGGGCACAATGCCTGGTTATCGGCGTTGTCGGTCGAAAAGTCACCCGCCATCATCTCAGGAGTGGGGATATACGACGACAAATGATTCGCGTTGCCCTGGTTCTGGAGCCACCGCTGGTACCCGCCCCAGATCAGGAGCTTCTTATGAGTGAATGGAACTGGTCCACCTGCGCTGCCGCCCGGATAGTAGTAGGACTGCGGCCCCTGCGGCGTGCTGGTTGTGATTGTCGTACCAGTCATTCGCGTTCAGAACGCTGTTGCGGGCATTGAAATATGCATCGCCGTGATAGTTGGCGCTGCCCGACTTGCTGATCGCGCTGACGACTATTGGCCCGAACGGGGTATCCGCGCCGAAATTCGAGCCCTGCACGCGTGACTTGTGCTGTGAAATCAGGCACGATGATTGAAAGCGAAGATGCGTTGTCGCCTACGTCGATGATGTTTGCGCCGTCCGAAAGCAGTGCAGTGCCGCTGCGGTTAATTGCGCCATTGAGGTCGATGCCCGAACCGATCGAACTCTGCTGCACGGTAACGTTTAAGTCGCTGAATGATGGATTGGTTGCCGTCAGACCTCCAGACATCGTCGTCGCGCCAGGCAGCACCTTAAGAAGCTCTGTGGTGTCTTGGCCTTCCAGCGCGAGGTTATCGATGTCCTCGGAGCTGAGAACGTCTACCTTGGAGCCGTTCTCTACGGGAATCATCTCGGACGTAGCAGAGACTGTTACCGTCTCGCTTGCTGCACCCACTGTGAGGTCTAGGGCGGGAACTGTCCGTGTATCGCCTGCGTTCAGCACGATGCCGGTAACTGCCTTGGACTTAAAGCCCTTTGCAGCCGCCTTGATGTCGTAGGTGCCTGGAACCAGAGAGGGAAATGCGTAAAGGCCCGCCCCGTTGCTTTGTTCCACGCGGCTTTCTTGCGTTGCCTCATTGGTTAACGTTACCTGGGCGCCCGGAATGACCCCACCGGATGGATCCTGGACGGTCCCAGAGAGCGTTGCAGTCACCTGCGCCCGCCCGGCTGGCGTTAGAACCAGACAGAGCACCGCCAGGACCAGCGGCCAAACCGCCGCCCGCCAATTGCTCAGTCTCCGGACGAATTCGTTTGCGTTGAATTCATGTGCTGCCTCTCGAGGGGCCAGCACCCGTACTCCTGACTTTCGTTGCTGCATGGTGCCTCCTAAGCTAACGTCATCCGGCTTTCTTTACGAAGTAGGGCCTACCAGATTCCAAGTTGGCCGGAGTTGTTAGCGTCGCCGGAACTATATGCAGCATAAAGAGCCACTGTCAACACGAAAAATCGCAAAACCCCTTAAGAAAAGCGATTTATTTAACTCTTCACATGTCAACAGACATGTCCTATGACATGTCCTACGGGGTCCGCCGTCGCAGGCCATCGGTTGTATCCCTAAGTGGTTTCAGGTGATTTGCGACACCTCGGGCTTCGTTCACCACACCCTGGCGCCTCCCACACACAAGTAGGTCATGGACCCGTCCGTGACGGTCATACGGCAGAATTTTTCGGCTTCAATTCATCGCTTCCACTGGCGTAATATCTAAGCCGTTAGATGGAGCACCGTCTGCACCCTATGCTCGGCCTGCTCACGGATCTTCAGATTTATTCCCCCAGTTGAGGTCGCTAGATAATTTCGACAAGACTTCATTTTCATCCTGGATATAAAACCGGATTTGAATGCCCGCGAAGGCGTAGCTAGGGCCTGTAAGACCTGAAGTAAATCGCTATAGCCGCGTGATATACTCCATTCCGATCGCAGGGAGCGCCAATGATTTCCCACGATGTTCAAGATTTGGCGGCCACTGAGCGCACGCCGAATTTAGTCTTCACTGCGTCATCGGACCAGGAACGCAGCGAGGTCCGCGACCAGCTACGGAGGATCCTGGCCAGCCCAGCCTTCCACAACAGCAAGCGCTACGCATCAGTCCTTAAATTCATCGTCGACCAAACTTTGATGGGTTTCGGCGATCGTTTGAAGGAAAGGACCATTGGAATTGAGGTCTTTGATCGGCCACCGGACTACGACACTGCAACCGACCACGCGGTTCGCAGCGCCGTCGCCGAAGTTCGCAAACGTCTCGCCCAGTATTATCTGAACGGCGGGAACCGAGAAGTTCGAATAGAGATCCAATCCGGCTCCTACATGCCGCAGTTTCGTTGGGGCGAGGAGGCCCCGCATCTCGCAGCCGCACGCAACCAGATTGCTGCAATTCGAGCCGAACATCCGGTAATTGCTCCATTGGCTCAAATGGCGGTTCGAAAACCATGGCTTCGCATAGCCTGGATTGCGGCCTGCTCCATCATTCTGGCCGCGGGCCTGGTTGCTCTTGGACTGGGGGCTCGAACTTCCGATACTCTCGAAAGCTTCTGGAAACCGCTTCTCTCATCGCGCGCACCTGTTCTGCTTTGCATTGGGAACGTTGAGGGCGGCCAGCAGCCGCCGGCCACTGACAATGGATTGAATTCAAAGCTCACCCTCAGCGATTTCCAAAACTCACCGAACGCCACAGTGAACGAGTTTGACTCATTCGCACTGGCCAAATTCGCCGGCCTGTTGCAAGCCAACAGCCATCAGATCAAGTTCGCCTCCCAATCCGATGCGACCTTCACCGATCTTCAGAGCGGACCCGCTATCCTCGTGGGATTGCTGAATAACAACTGGACTGAACGGCTCGTACCGAAGCTACGGTATACCGTCGATCAGCCAGCAACAGGAAAGTTTGTTATCCGCGATCGCAACAATCCAACGAACAACGACTGGTCAGTCGACTATTCGACACCGTACCTCCGGCTTACGAAGGACTACGCGCTGGTTCTGCGCATGGTTGACCCCAAAACGGAGCAAACCGTGATCGTCGCCGCAGGGATTACAGTATTCGGCACGTCGGCGGCCAGCGATTTTCTGACGAATCGAAAGGAAATCAGAAAACTCGCGGCAATCGCTCCGGCTGGGTGGGAAAAGAAGAATATGGAGCTGGTTCTGTCGACTGACGTGATCCGCGGCCAATCCGGTCCTGCTTCGATCATCGCAGCGCAGTTCTGGTAAACAAGGCGCAAAAACCAGCCGTTCAATTCGAAGGCCCTTGGTTCCCCTTCACTTTCAACTGGTTTCCAAGCCCCTCAAGGAATCGATTGATCAGCGCGATGCTGCGACGCAACTCCTTGCGCCTGAACTGTCCAAGAAGTGAGAGCAAGCCCGGTGGCTCAATCACTGGCATTGACCCGCTGCTCATCGTCTCGCTCGCCGCATTTGCAAAGCACTGCACGAGTTCCGGATTCATCGCCCCCAATGTCTTCGCAATAATGATCAGATTGCGCAGAGCCGTTATCGACTCGGGAGAATCAGCCATGCGTGTCGCGCTCTCGGTCAGCTTGTCCCCGGCGCTCAAAGCTCCGCGCAATGTTTCCAGCACGTGCCGATCGTGCAACTCCTGCAGCAACTCGCAGGCGTCCAGCAGCGCCTCGGCGTGTTCGGCAGGCGCATTCTCCAACCGCGAAATCAACTCCCTTCGCGGATCCCGCGGCGGAATTTCCAGTGCAATCGGCTTGGCCATTCTTTCTCCTCCGGGTGTACTTCAAAACCGCTACAAGTTTATTTTCTCTCGATCTGCACCAGACCGTTTCCCGGTATCCGGTAATCAGCGCGCTTCCATTTGCGTTCCACTTCCACGCCGCTCTGAGCCGTCGGATGTCCGAACCGCGAGTTGCTCCGCGGCAAAGGCGATTCTCCCTGGATCTCGATTACTTTCATCCGCACTGCCGTCTCTTTGTAGGCGGGCGTGTGCGTCGCCTTATCGGTGTAACTGCTCGTCAGCCGATTAACTGGCTCAGTCACTGAGTTCATGGGCATGTAAAGTTCTTTGCCTTTTACGCGCTCGGTTACCAGTGCCTTCACGCGCACCGTCCCGTATTTTGACGACAACTCGATCAGGCTTCCATCTTCAATTCCTCTGTCTCGCGCCAGTTCCGGCGAAACCTCTACGAAGGAGCTTGGCACATTGGCCTTGATGCCCTCAGACCGGTACGTCATGTTGCCTTCGTGGAAATGTTCAAGCATCCTGCCGTTGTTCAAGTGCAGATCGAATTCCGCATCCGGCTGGTTGCTCGGCTCGGTCCACTCTAACGGGAACAATTTCGCCTTTCCGTCCGGCAGCGCGAACTCCTTTGTATAAAGCAGTGGCTGATCGCTCCCGTCCAATGCCACCGGCCATTGCAGCGTCTTGTATCCCTTCAGCCGCTCGTACGTCACTCCGGCCATGATCGGGGTCAGTGGCGCAATTTCCTCGTAAACCTTCGCTGGCGATTCGTAGTTCCAATCCGCTCCGAGCCGATTCGCAATTTCCATGATGATCTTCCAATCGGGTTTGCTTTCTCCCAGCGGCTCAAATACCTGGTACAACCTCTGAATTCGCCGCTCTGTGTTGGTAAACGTCCCTTCTTTTTCCAAGCTCGGGCTCGCCGGCAGAATTACGTCTGCAAATCTGCACGTCTCGCTGAAGAAAATATCCTGCACTACAAAGAAATCGAGCTTGCTCAGAGCGTCGCCTACGTAGTTTGCGTTCGAATCCACCATGCTGATCTCTTCGCCAAAGAGATACATCGCCTTGAGCTTGCCCTCGTGGATCGCCTCGATCATCTGGTGATTGTCGAGGCCCGGCTTCGCCGGTAGCTGCACCTTCCACGCTTTCTCAAACTTCGCCCGGATCGCCGGATCGCTCCACGCTCTGATAACCCGGAAAGCTGTTCGGCATCGCCCCATGGTCGCTGGCGCCCTGCACGTTATTATGCCCGCGCAGCGGATAAGCGCCCGTCCCCGGCCGCATATAGTTCCCCGTCACCAGCAGCAGATTCGAAATTGCAGTCGACGTGTCCGATCCCATCGTGTGCTGCGTGACGCCCATCGCCCATAGGATGCACACGCGCTCCGCACTCGCAATCATCTGCGCCACTTTTTCGAGCGTTTCTACGGACAATCCACACCGCTCGCTCGCGCATCTCCATCGTGAAGGGCTCCAGGCTCTTGACGTATTCATCCATGCCATTCACCCATCGGTGCAGAAATTCGGTCTTCGCCAATCCCTTATCGACGATCTACTTCGTCACCGCGCAGAGCCAGACCAAGTCCGTTCCGGGCTTCGGATGCAGGTGCACATCCGCGCGATGCGCCATCTCATGCTCCCGCAGTCCGCGACAATCAGCTTCTGCCCGCGCATCTTGTGCGCCCGCTTCACGCGCGTCGCCAGCACCGGATGGCTCTCCGCCGTGTTGCTGCCCACAATCACCACCAGCCCTGCCTGCTCAATATCCGCAATCGATCCCGAATCTCCGCCGTAGCCCACCGTCCTGAAGAGCCCGATCGTCGCCGGCGCCTGGCAGTAACGCGAACAGTTATCCATGTTGTTGGTGCCGATCACCGCCCGCGCCAGCTTCTGCATCAGATAGCTCTCTTCATTCGTGCACTTCGATGAAGAAATAAACGCCAGCGCATCCGGCCCGTGCTCCGCTCTTGATCTCCTTGAATCTCCGCGCAACCAGTCCAGCGCCTCATCCCAGCTCGCCTCGCGAAACTTATCCCCCTCGCGCATCAACGGCTTCGTCAGCCGGTCCTCGCTGTTCACGTAGCCCCAACCGAACTTCCCCTTCATGCAGGTCGAAATCCCATTCGCCGCGCCCTGCGCCGGCTCCACCTTCAAAATGTGCCGGTCCCGCGTCCAGATATCGAAGCTGCATCCCACCCCGCAATACGTGCACACCGTCTTCGTCCGCTTCATCCGCGACTCGCGCATCGCCGCCTCAACCTCCGACAGCTTCGAGAATCGGCCCGTACCCTACCTCCGGCTCGATCCCCTTCACCACGTTGATCATTCCGCTCCAGCACCTACGGCGGAAGCGCAGTGAAATACCCCGCCTCGCCCAGCATCGACTTCTCCATCAGCGCATTGCACGGACAAACGGTCACGCAATGCCCGCACGAAACACAGCTCGACCCGCCGATCGCCGCGCCCCCATCCCACAGCACGCGCGGATGCGCGCTCTCCCAATCGATGCTCAGCGTCTCATTCACCTGCACGTTCTGGCACGCCTCCACGCAACGACCGCACAGAATGCACTGGTCCGGGTCGTATCGATAAAACGCATTCGACATGATCCTTCTCGTATGGCTTCGGGTCGATAGGGAATCGTCTGGTGCTCCACCTCCAGCAACGCTGTTGTGTTATGCACCGTGCAGTTGCCGTTGTTGTTGTCGCACACCGTGCAATAAAGCAAATGGTTTCCCAGAATCCGGTCGAATGCCTCGCGCTGCGCCGACTGAGCGCGCGCCGATTCCGTCACAACATTCATCCCATCATGTGCCTCAGTTGCGCACGCACGGACCAGTTTCCCGTCCGCTTCGACCATGCAGGTGTCGCAGGTCTGGATGGGCCCGAGTTGCGGATGGAAGCAAACCTGGGCCAGCTCGACTCCCACCCTATTGATCGCATCCAGCAGGGTTTCGCCCGCAAGCATTTCAAGCCGGTTTCCGTTCAAATTGATAGTCGCCATGGGGATATGAACTGGGCTCGCAATCTGGTCGAGGAGTCTAGCACGCGCCGATCACCACGGGAAATCCGTGTGTATTGTTTATCTCACGTGACCTGCCCAGCGGCATGCAAACGCCCGACATCTATAGGACGCGGTCTGTCCACTCTGGTGTCGCCCGCATTTTCCAATTAGAAGGCAGCAAGCTTCACCAGCGGCGGCCCGGCTGTCGACGGGGTTACGCATCGCTCGGGACCGGCATACACCACAAACCGCCGTTCCCGCAGGAATCCGACGAGCGTCAGATTCAACTCACGGGCCAGTCGCACTGCCAGGCTCGAGGGCGCCGACACTGAAGCCACCACTGGAATCCCTGCGCTCAGTGCCTTTTGCACGATTTCGAACCCGCCGCGCCCGCTCACCATTAGGACACTTTGCGATAGCGGTATCTGGTCGCGCATCAGCGCCCATCCCACGACCTTGTCTACCGCGTTGTGCCGCCCGACATCCTCACGCAGAACACGCATTTCACCGTTCGCGTCGAACAACGCCGCCGCGTGTAACCCTCCGGTCCGTCCGAACACCTGCTGATTCGCTCGCAGCTTCTCAGGCAGTGTGCACAAAACTTCCGGATCGATCATGAAGCCGCCGCCTAACGGGCGAAGTCCGCGTGTCCTCACTGCTTCGATCGACGCTTTGCCGCATATCCCGCAGCTCGAATTTGCAAAGAAATTGCGCTGTAGTTTCTCGGCGTCAAACCCACAGTTCTTCAGGTCAATCCTCACAGTGTTGCAACTCGGCCCTCTACTTGCGTCTGGTCGTTCTATCGCCGCAATTTGTTCACGCATCGCGATGACTCCTTCCGTCACCAGAAATCCTGCCGCAAGTTCTTCATCGTGTCCCGGCGTGCGCATCGTGACGGCAAGCGCGCGCTCGCCAACGCGAATCTCCAGCGGTTCCTCGGCAGCGAGGTAATCTTCATGCGCACGGACCTCCCCATCCACCCACTCTGTCACCCGCGTCTGCTCGATGCTCTGCTTTGCCATCGCGTTCTCCGAATGGTCCAACCTTTAATCCGCCAGCAACTCCAGGTTCACCGGTCGCCCTGTCGTATCCTTGTAACGCTCGCGAATCGTCTTCAGCCGGTTCACCAGGTCCTGCGCGATTGCCTCGTATCCCGGTTGCACCTTCCGTCCATTGTCGATGAAGAGATTCTCCATCTCATCCGGATCCTTCTCAAGATCGAAAAGCTCCCACTCGTTCCGGTCGTAATAACTGATCAGCTTGAACCGCTCTGACTTGATCCCGTAGTGCGGCGCCGCCCAGTGTGGATTACCAAATTCGTAGTAGTGATAGTAGAACTGCTTCTCCCGGTCCGCCGCCTCTCCACGCAAAATCGGCAACAAGCTCTTCCCCTGCATTTCCGCTGGAATCTGCAACCCCACCAGGTCTAGCACCGTCGGCGCATTGTCGATATTCGCCGTCCACTCGCTCCGCACACTTCCCGTCGCTCCAACCCCAGGACATCGGATCATCCACGGCACGCGGATCGCCTGTTCGTACATGAATCGTTTGTCGAACCATCCGTGATCGCCCATGAAAAACCCGTGATCAGTCGTATAGACGACAACAGTATTCTCCAGCAATCCATTCTTCTCCAGAAACTTAAACAACCGCCCGATGTTATCGTCTTGCGAGCGCAGCGTTCCCAGAAAATGCTCCATGAATTTCTGGTAATTCCATTGCTTGCGCTGACGACCAGTCAAATCTTCCGGTGGATGGAAGTCCGGCATGTCCTCGATGCGCATGCGAGCCGTGTGCGCCGGGCTCGCCCGATGGCTGTAGTCGTCCCAGAATGTTCCCGGCTCCGGAATGCGCTCCCCATCATATATATGTTCATATTTGTGCGGTGGGTCGAATGGCCGGTGTGCGTTGAAGTATTGCACCATCATCAGCCACGGCTGGGTAAACTGCTGGATCCCCTTGATTGCGAGATCGGTCGTAATGTCCGTCTCGTATCCTTCATGCCGCTGCTTTTCGATCACGTCGCTTCCAAGGCTCGGGTTGCCTAGATAGCCGGTCGGCTCATAGTACGGCCCACCTGCGCCTTCCTTGTAGACGAAATAATCGAACCCGGTCTTTGCTGGATTTACTGGCAGATGCCACTTGCCTACCATTCCCGTCTGGTATCCATCGCGCTTCAGAATCTTCGCAATCGTCTCTTGCGCGGGATCAAAGTGCGGCTGCTCGTCTGCGGGGATGTCGCCGATATCTGGATTCCCAATCATTCCATTGATGTGTGTGTAAGTGCCGGTCAACAGTGTTGCCCGGCTCGGCGCGCAAAGCGCATTCGTCGTGAACGCATTCTCAAAACGCACTCCCTCTTTCGCTATGCGATCGATATTTGGCGTCTCGATCAATTTGCTTCCATAGCAACTCAGAGTGCTGATTGGCACGCCTTCGCCGGTGATCCAAAGAATATTCGGCTTCTTCGGCAGCGTGCCGCTTCCTCTCTGCGCAATCCCGCTCTGCGTGCTGGCATGCTCGTCTGCAACTGCCGGTGAGGCAACCGCCGACGCCGCGATGACACCGCCAAGGCCTTTCAGCGCATCGCGCCGCGATAGCCCTCCATTCGGCGCATTGGAAGAATGCATGCTCATTCGATTTTCTCCTTCGTTCGATCCGTGATTCAGCAACGCTTCGGCCGATATCAAGGCTCGGAGCTCGCTACTTGTTCGCCGCCGCTTCGCACGGATTGCCGTCGCACAGCGCACCGGTGATTCCATTTCCTTCGCTGATGGTATAGATGCGATCGACAGCCGGCAGCTTGATTGTTTCCTTTTTCCCGGACGGCCAATGAACCTCCAGGCTTCCTGCGTCGGCTGCGTCGCCCAATCCGAAGTGCAGCCGCCGGTCGTTCGCGCTGATGTAACTCCCGCTCGCCAGCACGTCCTGCCGCTGCCGCATCCCATTCGCGGTCAAATATGCCGTCGCGCAAGTTGCATCGCGCGGGCTTTTGCCGGCACCCACGAGTTTCACCTCGATCCAGTGGTGATGGTCGGGATTCACATTACGCAGCAGCACCGGCGGACCGTCTTCAGGATTGATCACCACGTCGATCTTCCCGTCGTTGAACAGATCGCCAAACGCAGCACCACGCCCGGGCACGAGCACAGCGAGACCCGTACCCTTCACCGCCGGAACATATTCGAACTTGCGGCCCTTATTGTTTGCATCCGGCACGTTGTGAAACAGCAGTGGCCGTTCGGCAAACGACGTACCCCAGTTGTTTCGGTCCACTTGCGGATAAACATGCCCGTTGGTCATGAACAGATCGAGCCATCCATCGTTGTCGTAATCCAAAAATCCATCACCCCAGCCAACAAACGGAATCGTGACCTGCGCAACGCCTCCCTTGTAGCTCACGTCGGTAAAACTGTCGTCGCCATCGTTGTGAAAGAGCACCTTATAGTCGTCACCAAAATCCGTAATGAAGAAGTCCACTTGCCCGTTATTTTCGTAGTCCCCGGCTGCGATGCCCATCGACGCAATCTCACGCCCGTCGTTGTTCAATGCAAATCCAGACAAATAACTTTGATCGTCAAACGTGCCGTCACCCTTGTTCACATAAAGATAATTCGGCGTCGAGTCATTTCCCACCAGAAGGTCAGGTCTCCCGTCCCCCTTGAGAGAAACAAATATCGACGTGAACCCGTAGTACCGGTTCTTGTCTTCCACGCCGGCCTTGGCGGTAACGTCGCTAAACGTTCCATCGCCATTGTTATGGAAGAGATGATCCGGTTCTCCTTGCAATCCCCGCGGGCCGCAATTCACGTTTATGCCGCGATACTGGCAAAACCCGAATCCGACGGCTTTACTGCCACCGATCGGCAAATTGTCCCGGTCGAAATGCACATATCCGGCGACGTAAAGATCCAGCAGCCCGTCGCCGTCGTAATCGCCCCACGCCGATCCGCTTGACCAATTGCCAAGTGTTACTCCTGCCTTTTCGGCGACGTCGGTAAACGTGCCATCGTGATTGTTGTGGTAGAGTCGGTTCTTGCCGTAATTTCCAACGAAAATATCAGGCCAGCCGTCATTGTCATAATCCGCGACCGAGCAGCCGTATCCCCAACGATCGTTCGTCACGCCGGCTTTCTGCGCCATTTCGGTAAACGTTCCGTCGTGATTGTTGTGGAATAGCGCGGCGTGCGGTGACTCTTCTTTTCCATCCAGCGAATCGAATGTCGCACCGTTCACCAGATAAATATCGAGCCAGCCATCGTTGTCATAGTCGAGCAGGCAAACCCCCGATCCGTTCGTCTCGACAATGAAATTCTTCTCGGGCACGCCCATCTTGTGGCGCCAGCCCGCAAGCCCTGCCTGCTTGGTGATGTCCTGAAAGATGATCGGGCCTCTGTCAACGAATCCGCCTGCGGTAATCGGCCGCTTCTGTTCGTCGAAAACAGGCGCGGCGTTCACTCCAGAGGAGATGCCGCCCATACTGCCCTGTTGTTGTTGTTGCGCCGGGCCCCGGCTAACGCAGAAAAAGATCAAACAGAGGACGCCAGCGCCAAACCCGCGAAGCCTCAGCAAAACCGTTCCCTCACTCCCCGCAAGTTTACTGCATCATCGAACGAAGAGCGCCTCAGCTCTTCACCGGGCCCGTGGATTCGCGAATGATCAGTTCCGGCTCAACTGTGATCTCGTCACGCGGCGGAACAGTATTGTGGATACGATTCAAAAGGCTCTGCGTCGCCACTCGACCGATCTCTTCGAGCGGCTGGTTGATTGTCGTCAACCGAGGCAACGTGAATGCTGCCGCCTTGATATCGTCAAAACCAATCACGGAGACGTCTTCCGGTACGCGCAGATTGAAGTCTTTCAAAGCTCGTATCGCACCGATCGCCGAAATGTCGTTGAAGGCAACAATTGCTGTAAACGGAGCCTTTGTGATTGAGAAGCTGCTGGACCACGGGATAGCCCAGCTCCGGAGAAGTCATATCGCGATCGAGGCTCACCACAAGCTCAGGATTAATCTCAATCCCGAGCCGTTCTGCGACCGTCACCAGGCTTTTCCAGCGATCGTCTGAGTCAGAGCTGAACGGCTGGCCGCGCATGAATGCGATCCTGCGATGGCCGAGTGCAACAAGATGCCCCAATGCAAGCTCCGCAGCACGCGCGTGATCGAGCAGCACATTCGTCACGCCCTCAATACGCCGGTGACCCGCTACAGCCACTACCGGAATCGCCACTGGATGTTCAAGACGCGTATCGATTGCGATGAGACCCTGCGCGCCACGTCCGATCAGCATGCGCGTGTACTCTTCCACAAGGTTTGGCTTGTGCCGGTGGTGCGCAGTGAAGTAGAAATATCCAGCCTGGATCAGCTGATCGCCAATCCCGCTCATCACTTGTGTGTGGTATCCGTCGCCTAGTTCCGGAACCAGAATGCCTATGGTCAGTGTCCGTCTGCTCCGCAGCGATCGAGCCAGCAGATTCGGCTGATAGTTCATCGCCTTTGCAGCCGCTTTAATCCGGTCACGCGTCGCCTGCGGAATCGACCTTCCCGGCACGTCGTTCAGAACCACCGAAACCGTGGCTGGATTCAGACCAAGATGCTCGGCAAGCTGCTTAAGGCTCGTCGTTTGATGAACCCGCGGCTTCGAGTGCTCTTTTGTCTTTTTGTCGCTCGCGATATCTTTCATTTCGCTATTCAAATCTCAAATCAATCGTTTTCAAAGTTGATTTTACAACCCGCTGCCGCCATGCCTCGCTAAGGGAAGGCTTTTCCCGTTTCCTGATCTTCTTCGCCCATCTGAAGTGATGGACGCGTTCAAATCAAAACCAAGGTACGTTCGCTCGATTCTTTCTGTTCCCTATTGCATGAAATGACGGCTCGACCAAGGCTTCACTCACTTTTCGATACCAGAACCATAATGATCTCCAAATTGCGTGCTTTCGCCATGAATACATCGCACACCAAGTTCCGTAATTGTTCGCCAACGATCAAAAATGGAAATCGTGAAACAATCGTTTGACTAGAAATTAATTGCCAATTATTTTCTCCACCGCGAATTATTAGACTCTCGCAAATCCGCGCATGTCAAGCTAATATGCCATCGGAATTCAGCATAAAGTGCTCATTCCCGTTCGATTGTTTCTTCCGCCTAAGCCGGGTCGCCATTCTGATCGCTCAACCGTGTAAGCATCATTGACGGACATTACTAAGACATACGATTGTTTTAAAGGTTCCTAGGTGACTTCCGGCGAAGCATCCTCCGCAAGGCGGCCATGGGAAATCATCCAACTAAGCAAGGCCATTGTCAGGCCCACACCGCAAGGAACCGTCAGCCCATACCGAAGCGAGTGAAAATGAGCCGAGACTAGCCCGGTGAGCCACGGAAACAGAGCTGCACCCATACCTCCGACAGCGAAAAACCATCCCCAAGGCGAAAGCTCCAGCAGATAAGAAAGCGATAGTGGATAAAGTGGGCCGATGAACGCACCTGCTGCTCCGGCAGCCAACAGAATCAGCCACGGATGAGGCGCCGCAATGACCGCAATCGCCGACGCAGTCACTCCCCAAACTCCCCATTGCAGTACTCGTCCCCGCCCAACTTTAGCCAGCAGGCGTGTCGAGAAGGCAAGCCTGCTAACCATCTCTCCCAGCCAGAAGATCGAAGTCGCCAGCGCCGCTCCGGCCAGACTGCGCATCCCTTCGCGATGAGAGTATGTAGTAAGCCACCCGCTTAGCGACGCCTCCACTCCGACGGTAGTCATGGCGAGCAAGAGAAACAGCACGAACGCTCTTCGCGTCGAGCTTTTCATTTGACTCGACCTTGGCGCCTTCGCCGGCTGCGCCTCGCGCTCCATAAGAACGACCCACGCTAGAATTGCGAGCGACATCGAAAGCATTGCGACGCAGAGCCAATGAAAACTGCCGATTCGCAGGAAGGGCAAAAAGCACACCGGACCTGCGGTCGCACCGGCCGACCACGCGAAGTTAAGCCATTCCAGCTTCGCCGCACGATCGTCGCCCCATCGATCGGAAAACAACAGGCTCGTCGCCGTCATCGCCATTCCAAGGCCCAGGCCGTAAAAGAAAAATGCGGCATAGGCGACCTTCGATCCATAAATCGCCAGAGCAGCAAGCGCTGCCGCAAGCAGTGCGTAACCTATCGCCAGCGAACGGATGCGGTGTAGTCCCGTGACAATAGCGCCAAGTCCGGATGCGAAGAATTGAAGGAAGAGAAGCAGCCCCGCCTGATCGTCCCGCAAGCCCCACTGCTGCGAGAGTGTGGGCAAAAGTACGCCCAGCATCACGGTTCCCGCGCCAGTCAGGCTGAAACCCCCACTCAGCATCGCTGTTGACAAGGTTCGCGGGGCCGACCGAACCGCCATCGACGAATTCGTTTCTGCCATCGCGCCTTCCTCTGTAATTCGTCTTTGGACTATCCGATCAAAATCCCAAGGAATATTCGGCCGCCATGCCGGCCCTTACGGCAGATTTGCCAAATGCTGCGCCAACGTGGTCGACACCACTCCCTCTCCTTCGCGCACAACATAAAATCGATCAGCTGCCAGATGACTCAGCGTTTCTTTTTTTCCGTCTGGCCAGAACATTTCGACCTGATCGACCGATTCATGGCCGCCCAATCCAAAATGCAATCGCAGATCGCTCTGCGACAGATAACTTCCCCCGCTGACCACTTCGCCCAGTTGCACCAGTTCTCCCGCCGTCACCCGCACACGCGCATTCAGCGCGAGCCGATTGCACGTGACGCCTTCGAGTTGAAAGCTGACCCAATGATTTGTTGAGCCGCCCTCCGGCCGCAGGATCATCGGTTCACCAACAAGATTCTCGACCACCGCTTCCATCCGTCCATCATTGAACAGATCGCCCACCGCCAGCCCGCGGCTCACTTGCGGAATCTGAAGCGCCGGTCCCACACGCCGGCTGATGTTCTGGAAAGTTCCGTCATGCTGATTGAGAAATAGCAACTTCGGCTCCAGATAGTGTGTCGCAGTGTGCGTCGTGTCCACCTGCGGATACACATGCCCATCAACTGGAAAAAAGTCCTGCCAGCCGTTATTTGCAAAGTCGACAAACGCGTCGCCCCATCCCACATAGCCCTGCGTCCCTCGCGCGATTCCCGACGCAATCGAGTTGTCGGTAAAATTCATCCCGCCTTCGTTCGTATAGAGCGCGGTGTACTCAATATCAAAATGCGAGAGCGCCAGCGACATGCGGCCGTTGTGTTGATAATCGCCATACGCCACACCCATGTTCGCCTGCTCTACTCCGTCCTCATTTGCGGCGACGCCGGCCAGCAATCCCACGTCTTCAAACTTGCCTGCGCCATCTCCCTGGTAAAGGTAATTGGCTTCGCCGTCGTTCGTCACAAACAAATCGAGCTTCCCATCGTTGTTGAAATCCGACCAGATCGAAGTCAGTCCATAGCGCAGTTCCGGATCATCGACGCCCGCCTGCTTCGAAACATCAGTAAATGTCCCGTCGCCATTGTTATGGTAGAGATTGTCCGGCACCCCCTTCAGTCCGCGCGGGCCGCATTGCACGTCAAGTCCCAGGTACTTGCAAGCTTTGCCTGATCCAAATACCGGCAGATTGTCAAGATGAAAATCGACGTAATGCGAGACGAATAGATCGGCAAATCCATCGCTGTCATAATCGCCGAATGCCGCGCCCGTGGCCCAGCCGGTATCGGCCGCCAAGCCCGCTCGCCTTCGTCACGTCGGTAAAGGTTCCATCGCCGTTGTTGCGATAGAGCACCACGCCGTTCAGGCAAGTCACGAGCAAATCCGGCCGGCCGTCGTTGTTATAGTCGCCCACAACCGCGCCCATCGCCCAGCACGGATAGCCTACGCCTGCCTTGTCAGTCACATCGGTAAATGTCCCGTCGTGATTGTTATGGTACAACGCGCTGCGCGACTTGACTCCATGCTGCGCCATGTCCACGCTTTGCGCATTCGTGAAATAGATGTCCGGCCAGCCATCGCCATCGTAGTCGATCAGCGCAACTCCGCCGCTCATCGACTCGGCAATGAACTTGGCTTCCGGGTCAGACTTGTGATCGAAGCCGATTCCTGTCGACTTCGTGATGTCCATAAGCTGCGGATAATTCGGAACCGGCCCTGTCGCCGTCCGCTCTGCTTCAGCTTTCTGGCGTTCAGCAGGGGAGAGAGGAGTAGGCGTGCCCATTTGTGCGACGATCATTCCTTGAATTCCAAGAAATGAAAGCGCGACAATTTTCCGCAGAATCACGCCACGCAATCTCATTTACCCCCGCGATCTGATTGCCCCTGCAATTGCGTTCGCAACTCTGTTTCACTTCTTGCCCTGCGGTTCTCCTTCAGGGTTGTCGTTTGCCCGAATTTCGTCCGGCTGTATCAGCAATTCTTTATATATGGCGCGAAGCTTGTCCTTCATCTCTTTGTATTTCTGGTAGAGTTCCACTTCGCGCTTGGCATCGTCCACTCGGCCCATCTTGCGATAGAGTGTCGCCAGCCTGTAGTGCACAGTCGCATTCGTCGGCTCCAGTTGCGCTGAGGCTTCGAGCAGTGGAAGAGCTTTGTCCTGCTGATCCATCTCGATCAGGGCCTTCGCCAATCCCAACTTTGCATTGGCGTCCCCAGGCTGCAACACCACTGCCTTCGAATAGTCTTCGTACGACTGCTTCGTGTCGCCCTTGGTCTCCGCGATCTCTGCGAGGCGGCAAATCGCTCTCTCGTCCTGCGGATTCTCGCAGAATGGCGGCGCGATACTCCTGCTCCGCTTCTTCCTTCACGGCAGGGTCTTCGGACGTGTGCAACAACTCTGCCAACTCAAAATGCACGCCGGGCAGATGCGGATCAATCGCAATCGCCTTGCGATATTGCGCGATCGCCCCGTTCGTGTTCCCTTCTCGCGTTTCTTCATGCGCCAGCAGTTGATGCATTTGCGCGGAGTCAGGCGCCACCAGCGACAAGCTCAGCATCGACTCGCCGGAAAGATCGGCATAAGTTCGGTAAGCCGCATACAGTACTTCGGGCGCGTCAGGATACGCCGCCTTCAGCTGACTTACCAATCCCGCCGCTTTGTCCAGCTCACTGTTCGCCGTGTACAGCCCAACCAGGTCCAACCCACTTCAATCTTGAGCTTTCGCTCCTCGATCATCGGGAACGCAGCTTCCAAGATCTTTGCGCGCATTGGCGACGTCCGCTGTGTGCTCTTCGGCCAGTCCGAGTAACGACCGCACCTTCCATAAGTTCGGCTGCAGTTTGATCGCCGCCTGCAACTGAGGAACAGCGTCAGCGTAGTCGCCGCGAAAGAACAACAGCACGCCGAGATTCGCGCGAGCCTCCACGTTGTCTGGATCGAGAGCGACAATTTTCTTCAGCTCCGGTATCGCCAGGTCCGGCCTCTGTTCGCGTAGATACTGCTGCGCCATGCGCTCATGTTGCGCAATCTGATCCTGTTCGCTGGGAGGAGATGGGGCCTGGCCGGCGGCTGCAATCGAAAATGCGCACAGCATCAACAGCGCAGACAAAAACAGATTTGGCCGGCATGATTACCTCATCATACCAAGGCAAACATTGCCGGGAAACGGAAAGGACGGCGAGCACTCGCCGTCCTTTCCGGTTGGATTGAGTTAGTTGAGTTAGAACGAGAAGCGTCCGAACATCTCCCACACTCTGCCGCCAATCGTGACGCCAGTGATCGTTTCCGGTGAATTGTTACCGATCTGGCTTATTACCGGGTTGTCCGAAGCTCGGGTGGTTGAGGATGTTCGTCGCTTCGGCGCGGATCTGGAACTTCACGCCTCGATCCGGCAGGATATCGAAACTCTTGCCAAGCGAGAAGTTGATATTGGTCAGATCCGGACCATAGATCAAGTTCCTGCGGAAGTTGCCATATTGGTTCGTATAGTCTGAAGGGTTCTTCCACGGCTGCGAGCCAACTGTGTCACCGCTGGCTTCCACGTTGTCGTTGAACCACGAATGAGGCTGTGGTATTGGTACACAGGTCCGCTCAACGTCTTGGTTGAGAGGTTGTAGCTCTGCCAGGGTTTTTTGTAATCCCCAACAAGGATTCCTTCCTGCGTGTAGGACCCGGACAGGTTGCCAGAGTTGTTGTTGTCCCCCGGTGTGACTCCCATCGGGTTTCCGCCCTGGGCAATATAAGTTGCTCGATGCTTCCCAGCCACCCAGCACTTCATCCGCAATCAGGTTGTTGTTCATGAACTCTTGCCTTTGCCGAACGGCAACTGGTAGACGACTTCACCCTTGAACATCTGCCGGATGTCGAAGTTGGAGTTGCTGTAGTTCTGGCTGATGTCGTAGGCATTCTGGTAGTTCTGGAAACCTTCGCGGCTTCCCCATCCGGAAGAATCCATATCGTCGAGGAAGTGAGACCAGGTGTAGTTGGTGCTGAACTGCAAGCCCGTAGCTCATCCGCTTGGTGAGCACGGCCTGCAACGCGTTGTAGTTGGAGACGGCGTTGTTGGTGCTTCCGGTCATCGAGCTGAAGAGCGGATACGGGCGACGCGGATCGTCCCTGCCAAGCTTGCTCTCCGGGACCTGGTTGATGTCGACCGGGCCGGTTTCAGGTGCGTGCCGTGATTGCCGACATAGGCAGACCTGAGCCGACAAAGTCCTTCAGGAACTCCCGCTCCACGGCCAGCGAATACTGATAATTCGTGGGCACAGGCGTATGGTACGGTTGTAGCTTGGGCCGGTGCCGTTCTTGGCCCAAGGGGTGGTCGGAGCCGTTATGTATAAATTTGGCTGATCGTCAGGGGGTTGAATCCGGTCGCCGCCACAACCGGGATCCTGCGTATTGAGCAGTGTTCAGACCAGCGCTGAGAGCTCACAATCGGGCAAATGCCGTTGGTTGTATTGGCATCGCTGAGGCTGCCGCTGCTGCCAAAGGCGTTCCCCAAGCCGCCGCCGTATGTATCTTCGCTCCACGTTGAGGTGTAGACGCCGATGCCGCCGCGAACGACGGTATTGGGAATATCCTGCCAACTGAACCCGACGCGCGGCATAACGATGTCGTACTTGGGAGCCTGAAGGGTCGTGCGTCCGTTTTGTCCGCTGAATCCGTACCACATGCCGCCAAGGGCCGCACGCGCCCGGAGCGATCCCGTTCACCGTCGAACTTGAAACGTTGAAGTTCTGCACCGCGGGATCGAAAGTCGTCATGTTGCCCTTGACTTCGGACCAGCCGGTCATGATCTCATAGCGCACACCCAGATTGATCGTCAGGTTCGGCTTCATCTTCCAATCGTCCTGGACGAACATCTGCGGGGTCTTCCATCTTCCACCGTACTCCGGTGTGTTGTTGGCGCTCCATGACTGCGTCTGGCCGAGCAGGAAGTCTGCGTAGGATAGACCGTCGTACGAAGTGGTGTTGCCGCCGCCTTGCGAGGTGTAGGTTGCCGCCAAAGTCTATGCTGCGCCGCCTGATGTTTCCCCAGGCCGTGGAGTCGGCCCGGTTGATCAGGAACTCGCCGCCGAAGTGCAGAACATGGCGCCCCTTGATCAGTGTGACCACATCGGACGGATCGAAGACCATTTCCTTGTAAACGGCGTTCGTGCCGGCTTGAAGGTTGCCGTCAAAGTCCGCTGATGGTCAGCCCGGCAAGACGTCCGCTTCGGCAAAATTGCAATCCCAGCTTGGCGGGCCAGCCCTTGCCGAGCGTTTGCGGCACAAAGAAGTTCAACTGGTCGGTAAAGCCCATGCGCGCTTCGTTGATGACATGCGAACTGACGGTCCACACATCGGAGACCGAGGCGTTGTCGCGGCTCACATCTCCGCTGTAGCAATTGAACGGGCAGATGCCTTCGTTCACCGTCTGCCCTGGGTTGTCGCTTTCCGTCTCGGCGAGAGTTAAGCCGGTTGGATGGGCTGATGTCATAGTCCATGCGGCCAAACCACTTGATAAAGGGGTTGGTGCTGGGGGCGTGGTAGGTGAAGTTGTTCTGGTTGTATCCTCTTCGACAGTTGCCGTGCCCGGCAGTATTGCGGCGCCGGAAACAGCTTCTGGATTGCCTGGGCCACCGGGCTGATCATGCCGGCGGGAATCTTG
Organism: uncultured Acidobacteriaceae bacterium; assembly: GCA_963782085.1. Lineage (GTDB taxonomy): Bacteria > Acidobacteriota > Terriglobia > Terriglobales > Acidobacteriaceae > Telmatobacter. The sequence continues at coordinate 16,324 of CAWAIL010000020.1, read as the reverse complement.
TTGCTTCCGTATTCCGAGGCAAAGCTTTTCCGCTGGACGCAAGGAGCAGCTCCCGATGTTTGCTGCGGGTGCGCCGTCTGGTGTAGGTGCAACTGCCCGCTGTCTTAATCATCTGCGTGGTCGGATCGTAAAGTGGTGGGAAACCCGCGGCGGTAGAAATCCCCAGCCATCATGGCAGCGGTCGGCTCGGTGCGAGAAGCCCGTGCATGCTCCACCGTGATTGATGGTCCTGTCGTAGTCGAAATAGAAGAACGCCTTGTGCTTGCAAGATCGGGCCGCCGACGGCGCCACCGAAGTTGTTGAAGTGGAGAACCGGAACCTTGTCCCGGAGCCGAAAGCTATAAGTGCGCGGCATTCAACGCATTGTTCTGGAAATACTCATAGCCGGCGCCATGAAACTGGTCGGTTCCGCTCTTGGTGATCTGGTTGTAGATGATGTCGCCGACACCGTACTGCGCTGAAAAAGCCGTGGCGCTGACCTTCACTTCCGCCGTGGTTTCAAAGATGGTGACGTCGGAGTTCTGGCTCATCGGCAGGGTGGTCGTGGCGCCATCCTGCAGCACGCTGGCAAAAGGCAGATTGCCGTTGATGGAAGTGGCCATCGTGCCGGGGTTGAGATGCATTCGACGAGTTCTCAGGTGCGCCGGCCGCGCCGGGCATCGAGATGACAAAGTTCTCCCAGTCGGCTCCGCCGCCATTCTGGCTGCCAACCTGCGGCAGATTCATCCATGGTATCGCGCCTCCATCGTCCCTTCCTGCGCGCCGGATCTCTGTTTCGAGCATAGGCACGTCGGTGGTCACGACGACCTGCTGCGAAATCTGGCCCACTTCCAGCGTGACGCATTGACGGTTTCGATTCCGAGAGTCAACGGTGACGGGACCGCGCACGAAGGTCTCGAAATCCATCCTTGGTGAACGTAAGCAGATAGTGGTCCTCCAGGAATCGCGCCTGTATCGTAGAGTCCCGCGCCATCTGTCACGTAAGTGCGCGTCACGCCCTTTCGATATCCATTACATTTACCGTCACGCCCTGGATGACTGCGCCGGTCGTATCCGTCGCGGTGCCGCGAATGTCACCTGAGCTGGTGTTTTGTGCAAACCCTGCCCTCGCTCCGCCAATCAGCATTCCGCCGACCAACAGGACTAGTGGCAATAGCCATCTCGACATATTCTTCATGAACTGCCTCCTCAACCTCGCACATCCCGCCGTTGCGGCTTCGGCGGCATAGAGTCTCTTCCGGTGCCGTACCGGACACGCTTGAAACCATTGGCTTAAGCTCTCAAAAACGATAAGACAATCGGTTGTTTGATGGACTTAAATCAGTTGTTCCGAACGCGGGAGCGATTAGACCACACCAAAAGATTGACTGTCAAGTCATTTTTTAGTTGTAGGCAAACGTTTGATTCAGTATGATTGCCTTGCCTTGAAAGGCCCAAAGGCTGCAGATGCAGCTATGCTGTCTCGCTCGGAAAAGTGTTCTTTCGCAGTGTTTTATTTTAAGCAAACGCTTGTCTAAATCGATTTTCCTGGACCTTGGGAATGCAAATGAGCACAATCGATCTCAATTCTCGTCGCGCCTTTCTTGCAAAAGCGGCAACCTCTTTCGCGGCAATGGTTTGTGCTAATGGGTTGCCCGCCGGCGGCGAGGCGACGTCTAAGCCCGGATCACCGCGGGCGTGGCTGACGGCGGGGAACCAGCGATATCACGAAACCGCTCTCGCCGGATGGCAACCCGCGTCCATTTCGGCTTCGCACCCAGCCGATTCCACCATCGAGATCGACCCGTCCCGTATGTTTCAAAGCATCCTCGGCGTCGGCGGCGCATTTACCGACTCATCCTGCTTTCTTTTCAATCAGATGGAACCTGATGCTCGTCGCCAGTTGCTTCAGGAACTTTTCTCCCCGGAAGGCATGCGCTTCTCCGTCGCTCGCACTTGTATCGGTTCGAGCGATTACTCGCGAACCACTTACACCTACGACGACACTCCGGCGCCCGACTGCGACCTCAATCACTTCAGCATCGAGCACGACCGCGCCTATATCCTGCCCACCCTCTGCGAAGCCGCCTCGATCCAGCCCGACCTCTTCTACTTCTCCACGCCCTGGAGTCCGCCTGCATGGATGAAGACCGGCGACTCGCTTCTCGGTGGCTCGATGCGAAAGCTCTACTTTGATGCCTACGCGAAATACTTCGTCAAATTCATCGAGGCCTACAAGTCGGCCGGCGTCAGTATTCGTGCCGTCACGACGCAGAACGAAGTGGACACCGATCAGGATGGCAAAATGCCCGCCGCTCTCTGGGGTCAGGAATACGAAGCGGAATTCGTAAAGAGTTTCCTCGCTCCGGCGCTCAAGAACGCATCACTCGATACAAAAATCTGGCTGCTCGATCACAATTTCAATCTCTGGGGACGCGCGATGGATCTGCTCAGCGACCCTGACGTCTACCGCTCAGTCGACGGCGTTGCATGGCACGCCTATGTCGGCGAGCCCGATGCGATGACTCGGGTCCACGATGCATTCCCTGCCAAGAACGCCTACTTTACCGAGTACGGCCCCTTCGTCACCGATGCGGATTACCTCACTGGTTGGGCCAGGTGGTCCGCTTCTTACACCCAGTTCTTCAGGAATTGGGCACGTTGCGCCGTCGCCTGGAATCTGTTGCTCAACGAAAAAGGCGGCCCGAACCTCGGCCCCTTCACATGCGGCGGTGTCGTCACCATCGACTCGAAAACTCAACAGCTCACTCGCAGCGGCCAATACTGGGCACTCGCCCACTTTTCAAAAGCCGTACAGCGCGGAGCGCGAGTCATCGCCACCACTTCATCGCTTTCTGACGTCGAGCATGTCGGTTTCGCAAACCCCGATGGCACTTTCGTTCTCGTGATCACGAATCAGGGCAAAGAGCGCGACATTCAATGCGCGTTCCAAGGCAATGCGCTATGCACCAGCCTGCCTGCCGATTCCGTGCTCACGCTGCAGTGGGCCTGATCTGCCCATACGAGTGTCGACTCAATGCGTCGGAAACTCGGCGACTTTTGGCGTCACGCGCGGCTGCATTGAGGTCGGTCCACCCACATCGTCAATCACATTTGAAATCTCGCCCTTGTCACCAAGCGCCACAGTGATCATGTGATGGAATCGCACGCCAGGATTTTCCGGCACTTCAATCGCGCGGCTCAAATCCACGTCAGGTTGCCGGAATACGCTGTAAATTCCGAGCCCCCACGCCTCGTGGCCGGTCACTCGGTCAGCCACCTTATACGAGGCCCATCCGTTCACGCCCTTCGCGCTCGTGTAGCTCGCCTGGTCTGGCGGATCGTAGGGAATCTCTGACTGGTAAAAATATGTCCGCCCGCCATTGCCGTTCCACAACACCTGGAACTCCTGGTGATGCTCGACAAATAGCCCGTACGCGGTCACATCGTCGCCGTTTACCACCAGGCCATTCGCGCTGAGGTTCTTGTCCCAGCCCACGCCAGCCCCGTGATCGGCGCGCCATATCCACGTGTGGTCCACGATCGTATCGGAGCTGTTGATCCCAGATTCGACCTGGGTGCGGCCCACTCCCGCTCCGCCCACGCGGAAAAACACATCGTGCAGGCAAATCGGATTCGCTCGGTGCGCGTGTCGTGCTGCCCTTCGGCCCCACCTCGAGCAGCACCGGCGACTTCTCCGCTCCCGCATCGAACAGCACGCCCGCAATCTCGATCCCGTCCACGTCGGCCGTCGTCATCGCCGCCGTGCCGCGCACCGGCTTCAGTGTCGCAAACCCAGTCCCATCACGATCGTGTTCGGCCGCGTGACGCGAATCGCCTCTTCCAGCTCATAAATTCCCGGCGTGAACAGCAGGTTCTTCCCCTTGGCCAGTTGCGCGTTGATCGTTGCGGCCGTATCCACGCCCGGCCGGGCAATATAAAACCTGGCTCAGCGGAATCGATCGTCCTGGAGTCGCTCCGCCGTGCCATGTGATGCCTTTGCTGTCCTTTCTCAACGCGGGCACGCGCACGCTCCAGTTGCCCTTGCGTCCACTTCCAGAAATGGCTTCTCGCGCACCACCGGCGTGCGGTCAACTTTTGTGTACGGCGGCGATGGCCACTCGCCCGCAGGCGGCTGCGGCACGCCGACAAACACCATGTTCCAGTTCGCGCCGGTCCAGCTTCCCCACTCGCTGTTGCGCGAGATCCACTGCTGCTGCGATCCGGAATCCACATTGCCGTCGACCAGCGAGTCCGACATCCAGCCCCCGCTGGCCCAGCCGTGGTTCTGGTGCAGCACCATGTTGCCGCGCACGTGCATGCGCCGGAACGGCACCGCCTGCGAGACCGCCCACTGCATCGTTCCGCCCGTCGGGCTGACGGAAAATCCCTCCGCCGCGCGCCAGAAAGTGCAGGTCGCATTGTTGTGCGGCAGGCTCGCGTCGGAATGCACGTTGCCCGTCAATCTCCACCGCATCCGGCGTCGCGCCAAGCCCCAGCACCTGCGTGTAAAAACCCACCGGCACGTCCACGTGATACTTTGCCCGGCAAAAACAGCAGCGCATACCGCGTCCGGCCCGAACTCGCTGTGCTGCTTCACCGCGTAGACCTTGTCGATCTGCTCCTGGATCGCCGCGGCAGGCATCGAAGGATCGAAGATCATCACGTTCGGCCCAGATCAGGCTTACCCGTTTGTGCCGCCGCCTGCGCGCCTCCGCAAGAAAACAACCCTGCCGGCACGACGAGGCCAAAACGATTTTCACCGCGCATACTCCGGCTCTTCGTGCATTCCGGTCCATCGCTTTACCTCGCGACTCACCAGACGTAAGTGGCTACCGATTCCGATGGCAGCGTCGTCTTGACGCTATTGCCCGTGATAGTCGATCTGGAATGTCTTTGGGAAAGTTGCCGGTGTTTGCCGCAACCAGCACAACCTTTCCCTCCGGCGTGAGAAACGCGACGTTCGAAAGCTGCTCCAACTCGTTCGATCCGATGCGCACCGAGCCCGGCGCGCACAAACTTCGAGAAATGCGCCATCGCGTAGTAAGCCACGTTCAGCGCGACTTTGTCGCCATCGAGCGTGATCGCGCCAAAGCATCCAGTGCATCCGCCATTGTTCGTATGCGGACCCGCATGCGGATCGGCCGCCAGATTCCACAGCAGCACATTGCGCGCCCAGTTCCGCGTCGCGCCAATCATCACGCGGCTCACCGGCTCCGCAATGCTCATCATTGTCTCGCCCGGCCGTCCGCCAACTGACTGCTCGGTCAGATAGAGATTCTTGTTCGGATACTGGTTGTGCACCTCAAGTAGCACGCTGCTGTCACCGCCATACAGATGAAATGCCGTTCCGGTCGACGTATTTGCCCGCGACCGGATCGGCCAGGATCGATAGTGGATACGACGGAACGTCGGGATTGTGATCGTATACCTGGATCTCCGTCTTGATTCCCGCCTTTTCAAATGCCGGCCCCAGGTGCTTCCGATCAATTCGTCTTCTTCCTGCGCGAACACCACCATGCTCGGCGTGTTCTTCGGGTTCAGCGGCTCGTTCTCCACCGTGATCGCAGTGATGTCGATTCCCTCCGCCTTCATGCCCTCGACGTACTTCATAAGGTACTGCGCATACGCTTCGTAAAACTCCGGCTTTAATTCGCCGCCCTTCACCGCGTCGTTCGTCTTCATCCACGCTGGCGCCGACCACGGCGAGCCCAGAATCTTGATCTTCGGATTGATCGCCAGGATCTCCTTCAGCGCCGGAATCACTGTCGCTTCATCGGGTGCCAGGCTGAATTTCTCCAGCTTTGGATCGGACTGGCCCGCCGGCATGTCGTCGTAAGAGTACACGTGGTCGTTCATATCGGACGCGCCAATGCTGACCCTCAGATAACTCACGCCGATCCCGTCGCCCTTGGTCGCGAACAACTGCTTCAGCAGCTCCGCCCTGCGCTCAGCAGACATCTGCATCAGCAGTTGCGCGCTTCCGCCTGTGAGCGCAAATCCGAATCCTTCGATCTGCTGATACTGCTGCATGTCGTTCACTTCGATAGCGGGCGCGTCGCTCTTCACATCGGAAAAGTGCAATGCATCGTTCTGGTGGGCGAACAATGCACTGCGGTCAACTGTCGTCAGCCACACCTGCGCATCACGCGCGTTTTGTGCATTCGATGTAACCGAAAAAAGAAAGAAAATAGCGGATAAGGTGACAACGAGGCGCTTCGAATTCATGCTTCCCTCTTCACTTTGGCGGCTGGAACGCCAATCGTTTACACGCCGCGCGATTTCGAATAAATCTTAGACAACCGTTTGTCAAAAGGGAGAAATCGCGATGCGTCTTGAACTGTCCAAGATGAGAGCAGAGCGGGCGGGGAATGTCAAGCAGCGTTTGGCGATCCAACGTGAACAAAGCGAGTCGGGGCAAGCCTCGCTAAGGCTTGTTCGGTGCGACGGCGTTGCCTTTTTCTGAAAGGAAATTCGCCAGCGGATCACCGGGCAAATCACGTAGCCCGGCCACAACCGCCTCGGCATTGATCACCGCTCCTGCCCAATCGGTATGCGTGTGAGGATCGCCAAAAAGCCCATCGACTGCCTCGGGCCCCATCGCATCATAGCGGCGCGCGATGATCTCGTTCAGGTCGACAAATCCCACGTGCTCCTGCTCGGCAACTTGCTCCGCCCATCCGCGATAAGTATCGGTGTTGCGCCGGATGTGTCCGTCGACCCAGATCTTGCGAGGCACGAGAGAGCAGATAATCGGCGTCGCTTCCTTCGCTTTCACTTCGGCGATATATTTGCGAAGGTACCAGCCATAGGTGTGGACCGTCACCGTCCCACCGGAGTGCGGATCCGCGACGTCGTAAGTCTCTTCGCCAATTCCCGGCAGGCTGCCCCTCAAGTTCGGTCCGCGCGGCAGCGCGCCTGCAGGCATGGGAGGTGAAGTTGCGCCCGGCGCCAGCCCCTGATCGGCAACGGGCGTAGCGCCTGGCAAATTGATCCCACCGTCGTTGTGGCCCCATTGGATCAGAACGAAGTCGCCTGGCTTGATGATCTCCAGAGCCAGGTCCCAATGCCCTTCCGAGATATAGCTATGACTCGACAGCCCGCCAATCGCGCGATTCACAACGTTTATTTTCGCGGGGTCGAAGAGGTCGGCTATTGGTGCACCCCACCCCCACTGATTCTGGTCGCCACGCCCGTGTCCGTTGCGAACCGTCGAGTCCCCAATCAGAATCAGCGACGGCAGCGAAGAATTGGTAGGCGCCACCAAGCCAAGGTCCTTTTCCCGTGCGCGCGGATCCATCGGAATCGGCGAAGTTACCTGCGCCTTTGCGGACGTGGCCTGCGCGGCCAACGGCGCACCTGCCTGATCCGGCGCTGCTGGCTTTGGTGCGTCCTTTTGTGAAGCAACGGCGAGCAACGGAAACAGGCAGATAGAAACAGGTGCAAAAAGTCTGAGAAGCGGTTTACTCAAACATTGCGGCATTAACCCCTCCCTTTATGTCGCTCCCTGAAATTAGGCAAACATCGCCCCCGCACAGAAATGCTGCTCCGAGCGGTAGGGCGGAAACATAACCACTTGTAGTCATGGCAGAATCTTGCATACCGGGCTGCCAACGTCAACGAAGCCCATGTAGCTGGTCAGTCTTATGAATGACGATCTGGGATACTTCGATCTGGAGAACCGAGTGTTTGAACTGCTCGAAAATCCGTTCGGCCCAAAACCGTCACCGTGTGACCGGTCCGTTGTGTAACCCAAGTCTTCGGGTCAGATCTGCAATTAAATGGTCGGGGAGAGAGGATTCGAACCTCCGACCCCCTGGTCCCGAACCAGATTCAGCGACTTATTGAAATCTGTTGAAATCGAGTGAAAATAACTGTTTTCGATTGAATGTGTTGCGGCCACGCTATTGAAAGCTGTGGTTCTGAGTTGTTCTTGGAGTGCTTTGACCGCTACGATTTCGACTACAGTCCGCCGCCGCCGACAAGAAGCTATTTTCATCTTCAACAAATCTTCTGGATTGAGGTTGGCCAAGGAATTCTAGCCGACTCTAGCCCTACTCCCCTATTCGGCATTCAGTGGGCACCTTACAGCGTGCAGGATTGTGATTGATGAACACTGACCGAATTATCTCTGCCGATCTTTCCAATCGCGACTGGCATGTTCCGATCTGTTATCCAAGTGGTAACTGACGAATTGTTTGAATGTTAAGTCAGTGAGGAGCACGAGGTGTTGCATAAGCTGAACTCAGCGGCGACGCTGATTCAGAGAACGACCTCGGAGGCTCCTCGAGACCATATGTATTACATCGGACTCGACGTTCACAAGAAGACGATCAGCTATTGCGTGAAGGATGCAGCTGGTCATGTGCACCAGGAAGGCAAGATCGGATCAACCCGGCGCGAGCTGGATGCTGGATCAAGACTCTTCCCCAACCCCGGATGATCGCCATGGAAGCGACGATCTTTACCGGTTGGATCTACGATCATCTGCTTCCTCACGCCGAGAAGGTGAAGGTGGCGCATCCGCTGATGCTGCGAGCGATCGCCGCGGCGAAGAAGAAGAACGACAAGATCGATGCCAGCAAGATCGCCGACTGCCTGCGCTGCGATTTCCTGCCGGAGTGCCATATGGCTTCGACCGAGATCCGGGACCGGCGCCGGATGCTGCGCTACCGGAACCTGTTGGTCAAGCAGATGGTGCAGATGAAGAACCGCGTATCCGGACTGCTGCTGGAAACCGGCGTCAGCTACAACAAGCGCCGGCTGCACAAGGTGGGCTACTTCGCTGACCTGATGTCGAGCAACGAAGATGTGCAACGAGAGTATCCGGCCATTGCTCAGGATCAGCCGGGAACACATCGTACGCGCGCAGCGGCTCGACTATGCATTGGTCAGTTCCTTGGAACGGGATCCGCTGCTGGCAGAGAGACTGAAACGGCTGCGGACGGTCCCCGGCGTAGGACCGATCACCGCACTGACCTGGGCTCTGGAGATCGGCGACTTCACCCGCTTTCGGTCGGTCAAGCAGGCCATCAGCTACTGTGGCCTGTGCGGCGATGAGAAGAGTTCGGCCGACAAGGTGATGCGCATGCCGCTTTCCAAGCAGCGAAACAAGCATATCCAGCGAGTGCTGATCGAAGCAGCAAAACTGGCGCCACGAGAGTGCCACGAACTGGCGATGGTCCGGGAGAGAGAACTGGAGAAAGGAAACCGCAACCGTGCCACGCTCGCCGTAGCCAGAAAGATGGTCAGCTATATGCTTGCGGTGGAACGCAGAAAGCAGGATTTCGTGCCTGCCGAGGAAATTCAGCAGGTACGGCGGCAGCGTGAAAAACCTTCCAATAAGGAAGAACAAAAACATCAGGATTCTTCGATGCGCAGGCTGCCAGGTCCCGCCGATAGGCGACTGAGCGAAGGAGCTTAACTCCAGAGGCTCTCTCCGAATTGTTTCGGGACTGGCAGGGAACACAAACTCAATCTTCTGCGCGGCTCTTCGGGGTCTAGATAGCAAATGGATGTCCGGTTCTGCGAGAGCAGGGACCACCAGCCGAGAGGCAACTTGCGCAGGGGAAATCCTGATCACACCACGTTGCGCGCTCTCCTGAGCGCGCCTAGGAATCTTGTGCTTTTCTCTTGACAGAGACTTACATGGAAGTCGCTTATCCGTCCGGAACTCGGAAGCTGGGGCACTCCTGGAAGCAATGCTCAACGAGTGCATCGGCGATTTGGCTTAAACCAAGAGCGCCGGACTGATCAAACTGGATAGATCAATTCATCCGCCTGACTCGATAGCAGATCGCCATTTTGGCGAGCCACAGCTGATCCTCGTTCAACCCGAGACTGTTGTCCGTTGGCATCGAGTCGGCTTCAGGCTCTATTGGACGTGGCTCTCTCGGCATCGGATACACGCCGGAAGAAGACCTGTAAGCATGGAGCTGCGCGAACTCATTTTCCGCGTGGTGGCCGAGAATCGAACCTGGGGAGCGCCACGCGTTCACGGCGAGCTGAAGATGCTCGGCTTCGACATCTCCGAGCGAACGGTTCTGCGATGGATGCGCAAGGCGCCCAGAGATTCTGAGCCAACGAAAAGATGGGTGACCTTTCTGAGCAATCATCGCGAAGTCATAGCGGCGATGGATTTCTTCACGATGCCAACGTTGACGTTCGGTGTTCTTTATTGCTTCTTCGTCGTCGCGCATGACCGACGGCGCATCCTGCAATTTAACGTCACTAAACATCCAACGAGTGCCTGGGTAATCCAGCAGCTGCGCGAAGCGTTTCCCTACGATTCCGCGCCTCGATACCTGATCTTCGACCGCAGCGCGAGCTTCGGTACGGAGGTGGTCGAGACGATAAAAACCCTCGACATCGAGCCCAAACGAACGAGCTTTCAAAGCCCTTGGCAAAATGGCGTTGTGCCTCGCCAAAATTCCATCCGGCATGAGTTTTCAATAATTTAGCGGGCTTGGGCTTTGATTGCGGCTCGTTTGGTATAAGCGACTCATGGCCCGATTGTTGAAGCTCTTTGCCGTTCTACTTTCACAATCCCTGTACTCTCGTCGACACCTGCTTTTGGAAAATCTGGCGTTGCGGCAACAGCTTTCGGTTCTCGCGCGACATCGCCCGCGACCGCGATCCTCCAATGCCGATCGATTCTTCTGGGTGTTGCTGCGACAGCTCTGGCCAGGATGGCAGAAAGCTCTCGATCCTCGTCCAACCGGAGACTGTTGTCCGCTGGCATCGCGCCGGATTCAGGCTGTACTGGACATGGCTCTCCAGACATCGGAACCGTGCGGGAAGAAGACGCGTGAGCAAGGAACTGCGCGAGCTCATCTTCCGCATGGTTGCCGAGAACCCAACCTGGGGAGCGCCGCGCATTCACGGCGAGCTGAAGATGCTCGGCTTCGACATCTCCGAGCGAACGGTGCTGCGCTGGATGCGGAAAGCGCCCAGGAATCCCGAGCCGGCAAAGCGATGGGCGGCATTCTTGAGCAACCATCGCGAAGCCATCGCGGCGATGGACTTCTTCACCGTGCCGACGCTGACCTTTGGTGTGCTCTATTGTTTCTTCGTCATCGCGCATGACCGGCGGCGCATTCTGCACTTCAATGTGACCAAGCATCCGACGAGCGCATGGGTGATCCAGCAGTTGCGCGAGGCGTTTCCCTATGACTCCGCACCGCAGTACCTGATCTTCGACCGCGGTGCAACTTCAATCGAAGAAGTTGTCGATACAATCAAGAGCTTCGGCATCCAGCCGAAGCGAACCAGCTTCCAGAGTCCTTGGCAGAACGGCGTGGCTGAGCGCTTCGTTGGCAATTGCCGCCGCGATCTGCTCGACCATGTGATCGTGCTCAATGAGCGCCATCTGAAACGGCTCATGAATGAGTACGTCCGCTACTACCACGAGGACCGGACGCATCTCGGGCTGGGGAAGCAAACTCCGGCGGGTCGCAATGCAGCGATGAATACTCCCATGAGTACGAAAATCATTTCCATGCCGCGTCTCGGCGGCCTGCATCATCGATACGATCTCGCGGCCTGAATCTTCGCTGGCTGCGATTCATCGTCGGTTACTTTGTGAACCGGTACCTGAAGTACGCTCGACGGGCTGCCGCGATGTATTCACCGGACCGCTCGGATCACTCAGCATCTGTCCACCCCACTACAAAAACTCGGAACGGCGGCAAATTTGGCAGGCAGGAGCCTCCTTTAACCGTTAAGCGCAGCCGTTTTTCCCGCCCGGATGGAGTTTTTGCGAACGACAGGAGCTCTCCTGCGAATCAAGAGTGGTTTTGGGTTGATTCTTCGGGCAACCTAGACAATCCATCCGACTACACAGTCGGGTGTTCGAGCAGCTATGAGTGGGGACCGACGGATGGTGAGCCCTGTAGCGGCTCATTCATCCTCAACGCGAGTGCTTCCTCGGGGTATCAGCCATCGAATTTCCCTCTACCGACAAGTGCTTCCAATCCCAATGATAGTGCCGACTATACAGGATCGAACTATACGCTTTGGTGGGTCTATCCTCCGGCCGGTACGTATTATCTCTTCTATAAATACGCACCTACATCCGGCAGTGGCTATGGCAATTTCTCCTATGCCTATGTCGGGATGAATGTTTCGGCCCCCACGAGTCTGACGGCGTCCGAAACAGCCGGCTCCGTAATCATTGCGGATAATGACACCATGCAAGTGGGTATGGATTTTACTGCGTCGGCGGACGGAGGGGGAACATTCTGGTGGGTTCAACTCCTGAATTCCCCTAACTACTATACGTTGACTCCCATTAGTGGATCATCTTCCACATGCACTTGGACGAACGGCGGCCTGGATACTCAGTTCCCGTACGATACTGGTGACAGCGCGACCGATTATCCGGCGCTCACCCTGTTCTCTGATAACTCATCAGAATCTGTCAACGAGACGTTCAAGATGTATTTGATGTGGGACCCAGGGGGTACCAACCCCATTCAAGTTCCTCTGGGCTATCTTGCCTGGAACTGGAACGGGGTTGCCAATCAAAACCTCTCGACAGGCGTCTGGACATTGGGATCATCCGGCACGACCACGAATAGCTTTACTCCGTCCACCGCGTTTCCACAGTGGTCGGTGAGGAATGACGCGGGCACCGATCCGCCGGAAGGACTATCATGCAGCTGAGAGGAATGACAAACTTGCTTCCGAGAAGTCCTTTTCTGCTTGCGAGCATATACTTCGCGTTCACGCCGTCTGCGGTCTCAGCGTGGGCGCAGAGTCAGAACCAGCCGTTCTCGCTCTTCATCATCGGACCGCAAAAAGCGATGACTGCCGGCGAGGCCTGCGACATTTCAGTGACTCTGACAGATGTCTCGGGCAAGCCGATCCCCTTGCGCGTGACAAACGGTGAGGAGGGGGCATACAGAGACTTCGGCCTAACTGTTGTGAGCGAACCCTCGGGAAGTCTGCTGAAGCCGATTCCCATAGACCCCGTGCGTGAAAAGTTCCAAGCTAACTTTAGTTTCCAGTTCAAAACCCTTCAGCCGAACGGGAGCATGAACCACACGCTTCACGTTTGCAAGCTGTTCGATCTCTCCAAACCGGGTAAGTACGAGGTTCAAGTGCGCCGCGATGTTCCGAAGGAGATCGGCACTGGCGTCGTAATTTCAAACGCAATAGTGATTACGACGACGTCGGGTGATCATCCGTGACGCCAACTCCGCCCTTCTAACTTCTAATAGGGTGCGGCGCTGGAAACCAAACATTCCACGTTGAGATGGAGCCAGGCGGACAATAGCCATCCTACCAACTTTCGAAGAGTTCGAAGAACGGAGCAACGAAGCGGAGAGCCGATTGACTGCAACGATCGATCCGGAGTGGAAGACTGACAGTTGGGTCTGCGATTTCTGCTGACGAATTCGACAGCTAGGGGGCGTATGGAGCGAAGAGAAGTTCGACGTGGAGCCGCAGTAGGCGTAAGTACTGCCGGTGCGATAACCCGCCGCACGTTCATTCGTCTTTCCGGGGCGGCAACGGGTTTAGCGCTGGTGCGCGGCGCGCGCGCTCAGGCACCGGATCTTGGCAGCGGTTTTGTGCAGCAGGGGCGGAAGTACCACGACGGAGACGGTGTGGTCGTCGATTACAAGAGGGCGGCGAGTCTTTTCCAGCAGGCGGCCGATGCCGGATCTTTGGATGGCCAGGCATGGCTGGGGAACATGTACTTGCGCGGCCGGGGCGTGGAGCATGATGAAGTGAAGGGAGCAGACCTGATCAAGGCTAGCGCTGAGGCGGGGGGCCCGGTTGGGCTAAGATTCGCAGGCGTGCTTCACCAGGAAGGCCGCACAGTAGCCCAGGATTATGGCAAGGCGAGGGAATTTTACGAGCAGGCGGCATCGAAAGGCGATGCCGCTGCCAGTGGCCGACTGGGCATGCTGCACCTTTTTGGCCGGGGGATAAGCGCCAATGTGGGTAAGGCGAGAAGCTATCTGAGCATGGGCGCATCTGGCGGAGATCCTTGGTCGATGGTGGAGTTGGGGATGTTGTATAAGCACGACCACACCCCAGCCGATCGGAATTCACGTTTGCAATGTATGAGCAGGCCGCCAAGCAGGGGAATCGGTCGGCGCCTACCGCCTGGCCTGCGCATATCACTATGGTATCGGAACGAAAAAGGACCCTGAAGCCACAGTCAAATACCTGCGGCAGGCGGCCTCAAAAGGCCACCCCAAGTCGCAGAGGGCGCTCGGATCGCTTTATGAGAAGGGCATCACCGTGGAGCAGGACCTAGAGCGCGCATACGCCCTCTACACGCTTGCCTCACGCCAAGGAGCGCGGAGAGCGACCATGCATTTACATGCCATGGGAAAACAGATGACGGTCCAGCAGATTGAACGAGCGACGTCGCTCGCGGATTCCTATCAAGCCAAGAACCCGCAAAGGAATGTGGGTTGACGGTTCAAGCCTCTAATACGAAGTTGCTTGGTGGAGATGCAAAATGAGCTCCATGTTTTCGCTTTGGAATCGGGTAACGCCCTTGCTGGGGAGAATGGCTACGATCTGCCGGGCTTCGGTAGCGCGAGTTTCTTCGGTCTCAGGTGTGCGCGCCGGCATCGGACGTCCATTTACCCTCCCATTTGGCCCCACTCATCTTGCGAGTGTCGGAGTTCCTCAAGAACTTGAACCGATGCTTTAGAAAGTCTCGCCTGGAGGTACCCACATGCTTATATGTGGCGTCTGCGGACCCAGCAGCTGTAGCTGCAGTTGTAGCTGCAGTTGCAGCTGTAGTTGCAGTTGTACCTGCAGTTGCAGTGGTTGCACTAGTTGCAGTAGTTGCAGCGGTTGCGGCGGCTGCAGCTGCGATTGCGATTGCGGTTGCTCAGATTGCTTTGGATCATAGCCATTTTTTGTCCGGCAGTGGCAGACAGCGATGGTGATAAATTGTCCATTTACAGGCCAAACCAGCCTCCATGCCGCCCTGCACCTTTTAGAGACCGCGTACATACTCGCAAGTCTCAATTGACATTCCATCTATATCAACGGAAACGACGTCAACTCGCAAAACAGGCTGAGATGTTGCGCGATCGGCATACTAGCTGAATCAGGTGACGGACACGCCTCAATATTTCGCGCTTCCAGTAAAAGCGACCCGTTGTGGGGCAGCTCACACACTCTTGCGCCGCTTGACGGACGGCCATCAACAGATTGCGCCATATATAACTGCTCATATTCTTAGCAGCTGCATTGGAATTAAGACTCTCGTAGAACACGCTCGCGCCGCGGAATGTACATTGTTATCCCGTCCGGAGTTCGCTAAGCGGCCACCCGCAAACTGTCGTGCTGAGATCGATGCCCTTGTATCTAATGGATTTCTCATTCCAATATCCGGGTTCTCTCTTCGACCTCCGCCCGCTCCTGCTTTGCGACAACCACTCTCCGATATTGTGATAGTCACCAAGAACCGTCACTCTAGCCTTCTCGAGACACTGAAAAGCATCGTCCAGAATGCACAAGAGCATAGCTCGATCCTGAGAGTTTATGTCTACGATGATTCAGATACAGAATTACTGTCATCGAGTACTCTTGCGCCGCTCAAACACTATTGCAATACGAACCGAGTCACTCTCTGCTACTCAAGTCGACTCATGCGACGCAACTATGCGCTAGCCTTATCTCGTTATTCTGGCGTCGATCCTCGAATAATCAGTTTCGCTCTAGGTGGCGCTCCTCTGGGAACATCAACAACTGGCTCGGCAAGAAATGCCGCATTGCTAGACCTGGTTGGCGTGCCTTTCGTCTTCATTGATGATGACATTCGCTTTCCCCTCGTGACCCGCCCCTCGAGTACAGAAGGGATTAAGCTCTGTTCATCTAAACTCCCGCTACAGAGCCGGTTTTATGAGGGGTTAGGTCGGAGGCCATACGATCCGTGAAGCCGATTTCCGCCGGCGCGTTGTCTACCCATGACAGATATCTCGGACGCGACATTTTAAATGGGATCGCACTTCGGGACGTACGGGACATAACCATCAATTGCACCTCTGAGCTACTTTGGTCGGCTCTCAGTGCAGGCGGTCGGATAAGCGCAACACAAATGGGAATTGTCGGTCATTCTGCATTATCAACTCCCCTGTGGCTGTTAACCGTCACCGGAGAAATGAGAAAGGCGCTTTTCGCTTCGACCAACTCGTACCGTTTAGCTACGTGCTCTCGCGCTACAACTTCGAATCGCCGACATCGTCACTATCTCTGATAGTCCGCACTGCATGTCTTACGCTCTCGGTGTTGACAATAGTGACAACCTTCCGCCGTTCCTCCCAGTAGGCAGAAACAGCGATGGAGTGTTTGGAGCGCTCCTCAGAAAGAACAG
>CAWAIL010000019.1:0-18250 GCA_963782085.1 uncultured Acidobacteriaceae bacterium | reverse complement strand
GTGCTCTACCAGGCTGAGCCACTCCCCGAACGATGAAGCAGAGATTGTTCTTGCAGACTCGGGATACAACGCGCGCCGCAAGTGAAGCACGAGATCGTCGGGCGACCCTCATACGGATCAACTCGGCACTTCGGCGCGGCAATTGACGCCCACCGCCGATAGCCAAACTGCTGACCTCGACTCCTTTTTAATTTTACCCCATTTTCTGCCCTTCTACCTGCGGCTTGCGCTCGCGAGGACAGCGGTACGTTTGGCTGATCGTTTCCCCGCATTTAAGACCTGAGACCTCTTCGACTCCGCCCGCGGCAAGTCGTGGGAATCCAAATATCGAGTGAGTTCGCTCCGTTAGCAACTCTCGGCTCACTTCATATGGCCGCCCCTGTAAAATCGTGCTTTCTGGTTGCCATGTCTATTTCAGCGCTCATTATCGATGATGAACAGCTTGCCCGCGACGAGTTGAAGTACCTGCTCGACCAGGTGGGCGGCGTGGATGTCGTGGGGCAGGGGGCCAACGGCATCGAGGCGGTTGACCTGATCGAAGAACATCATCCCGACCTCGTGTTTCTCGATGTGCAGATGCCGGGGCAGGACGGATTCGCCGTGATCCAGCGCGTGATGGAACGGAATCGCGCGAAGGCGACCAAGATGGCGGCGGGCATAGAAGGCGAAGAGACACACCTGCCACAGTTTGTGTTTGCGACGGCCTTCGACCAATATGCGGTGCGGGCTTTCGAAGTGAATGCAGTGGACTACCTGCTGAAGCCTTTTGACCGGAAACGCGTGCAGGCAGCAGTGGAGCGGGCGAGCGCGCGCATCGTTGCGGACGGTGCGGCGGCTGCGAGTGCAACCGAGTCGGCACCGCAAACGGAAATTGAGTCGCAACTGGATGCACTGTTGCGATTGCTGAACCGGCCCCAGAATGGAGAACGCTCGGCGGCGCCGGCAAAGCTGATAGTGCAGGCGCAGAGCCGCCTGCTGCTGGTGGACCAGGCGGAGATTTGTTACGCGGCGATCGATGAGGGCGTGATTCGCATTGTGACGCGGAACTTCGAGGGGCAGTCGAAGTGCCGGACGCTGGAAGAGCTCCTGGAGCTGCTTGACCCGGCACGGTTTTGGCGGGCACATCGCGGGTTTGTGGTGAACATCGACCAGATTCGCGAAGTGATGCCGTGGTTCAAGTCGAGCTACCAACTTCGGATGAACGACAAGCAGCAGACGGAGATCCCGGTAAGCCGCGCGCAGACGAAGCGGCTTAGGGAACTGTTTAATCTTTGAGACAGTTCTTAGCCGTTAGCGATTAGCTTGCTCTTGGCGGATTATGCCCCACACGACACCCCGCAGTGACTGACAAGAGCCGCCTTCGACAAAACCAGCTGTCAGTTTGCTGCCACGAGTGCGGCTTCGTGGCGTCTTGCGGGGAACAAGCCAAGCAAAAGGAAGACGGGAGCGGCGAGCACGCAGAGCCAGCCGAAGAGATTCCCGATGCGGGTGTAGAGGGTGCGGATATGCGCGGCGACGGTGACTTTCACAAGCAACGAACGGCCTGGCATGACGCTGCTTGTGGCTTCGACAAGGATCCGGCCATAGGGATCGCTGGCCGAGAGCATGCCTTCGCGTGAAGAGCGGACGATGGAGTAGCCGTTTTCGATGCCGCGAAATGCTGTCGTTTGTTCTTCAAGCCAGCCATCGAGATAAGCGAAATCCCATGCGGGGACCAAAACGACTGAGGCACCGCGCTGGCCGTAAGCGCGGCCCAGCACAGCGAAGTGCATGTCTTTGCAGACGGCGAGGCCGTAGAGCTGGCCGTTGATGGGGTAGACGGTGTAACTCGAGCCGGTAGCGTAGTGGTCGCGACGCTCGGGCGGGGCCATGAAGTGCTTTTGATAGGTGGCAGCGAGAGAGCCGTCAGGTGCGAAGAGCCAGGCCCAGTTGCTGGGTGTGCGGCCGTCGAAAATGCCGACGCCGACCTCGATCCAAACGTGATTCTTGCGGGCCACCGCGCTGAAGTGGTGCTGCTGGTCGATGGCGGAAAGGGGCGGCGCGGCAGGCGAGAGCATGGCGATTTTCTCAGGCAGGACGATGATTTGCGCACCCTGGTCAGCAAGCGCCGCGATGCGCCAGTCGTACTGATCGAAGATTTTGCGGGCATAGGAGGCGGAGGCGCGCAGGCCGATGGGATCGTCGATGGAGAGAATGCCGAAAGTTGTTGGATTGCCGGTGACGGGCTGGTGGAGGCGGAGGAAGCCATAGCAAAGCGATGAGGCAAGGAGGAAGGCCGTGATGGAATAGGCGAGCCAGCCGCGACAGAGTTTGTTGCCGAGAGCGATAGCGAGTGCGATGGCGGAGGGAACGAGGGCAAGCAGGAAAAGCACGCCTGCGGTACCGAAGAGCGACGCGAGCTGGATGACAGCGAGCTCGTCACCCTGCGAATAGGCGAGGCTGCCCCAGTTGCCATCAGGCGAGAGGGCTGCCAGCAGCGAATCGGCGGCGACCCAAAGGACGGGATAGACAAAGACGGTCCACCAGGCGCGGTGCCGGAGAATAACAAGGCGAGTAGCGAAGACTAGGATGATCAAAAGCAACGCTCGCGCCGCGAGCGAAACGATTGCGGCCGGGAGCGGCATGACCATTCTGAAGAAGTGAAAGTCGACGGTTGCAGCGATGATTGCGGACACGGGAACCATCCAGAGGGCATCGTGGATGGGGAAACGGACTGCAATGATGAGAAGAAGAGCCGGGGCAAGCCAGACAGCCCACCAGTCGGGGTGCAGTCCCACGACATGGCGCATGGCGACACCAGAGGCGACCGCCGCGAAGATCTTGAAAAGCAGCTGGCCGAGTTGAGAGTTCATTCAAATTGGGTTATAGACGATTAGAAAAAACTTTGCACGGTGAGGCTTTGAAGCATTAGGCTGTTTGGGCGCACAATATTGCCATGAAGCGGTCCCAGCCAATACCCGAAGTACTGCCTGTGAAGCCCAAACCGGGCGTTGAGGTGGTTTACAAGAGATTTTCACGTTTACCTGAAGGCGGGATCGTGTGTACGGTAAGTTATTTAGAATCAAAGAAGTCGGCACCGCCCCCCGAAGAGAAAAAGACGTTTCTGGTGCGAATTGTGGGGGTTTTGAGCTGGTTCAGAGGGGCGCTTGGATCGAGGCTTAGCCGACTCCGCGCCAGGAAGGCGCTGTATCGGGCGCTCGATGGCGGGAAACCCCAGGCTTAAAGTTTCTGGTCCTTTGCCCCGCAAGGCGGAATTCCACAACCGGAAAACTGCAGGATTTACGAGCGAGTGCTTCGCGGCGGTTAGTCGTAACGCTCGAAGACAATCTGCTTTTTGTGCCAGCCGTAGCCGGTCAGCAGATCGCGCACGCCGCTGACCATGAAGTTGAGCCCGCAGATGTAGGAGTAGATGTCGAACTTCAGTTCGGCGGGCGGCGTTTCGGGATCGACAGGCGGTGACGGCAGCGGAAGGCCGAGGCGCTTGGCGCGTTCTTCGACGATTTTGGAGATGTGAACCTGCACGTGGCCGCGCAGGCCAGTCCAGTTGTCCTGCGCGCGGCTGAGCGTGGGCAGGTAATGGAAGTTGGGCGCGCGGCGCGCGAGGGCTTCGAATTCGTCGTGGTAGTAGATGTCGGTTTCGTAGCGCGTGCCGTAAACCAGCCAGATGTCTTTGCCGTTGCTGCGGTCGGGGCCGTTCTCGGGGAAGAGCCACTGCGCGTAGGCGCGCATGGGAGCGACGCCGGTGCCGGTAGCGACGAGAATCGAATCGGTGATGGGCTCCTGCAAAACGAAGTGGCCGTGCGGCCCGTGGATCTGGATCGTTCCGCCAACGGGCAGGTCGGGCAAGTCGGCGAGGTGATTCGAGAAAAATCCGTTCTCCACGCGGTTCACGCACAGCTCGAATTTGTTGGCGGCGGGCAGCCGACGCAATGGAGTAGGCGCGGGTCTGCTGCTTGCCGTTTTCGTCCGGCGCGACAGCAGAGATGAACTGGCCGGGCTGGTAAGGGAAACTCTCCGTCCCTTCAACTTCAAAGACGAAGTGATAGCACTGGGCAACTTCGGAGATGCAGTCTTTGCGCAGTGAGACGCGCCGTAAAAAGCTCACGTGCCAAGTTTTTCCTCGCTTTGCTGGGACGGACGGGGCCGGTAATGCCTGTTGGAATTATAGGTTGCGAGAGGATGGGGATGTCAAAGGCGCATGTGACGCGGAGGCGCAATTAGTGGACCGGCATCACCGGCATCTCGAGCGCGGAGTCGTGGCCGGGGCCGGAGTAGATGGTGATGGTCGCGGGCTTGTAGTCAGCGGGTTTGGCCTTCATGATGTTGGGCACGAAGGTTTGCGGGTTGCGATCGTAGAGCGGGAACCAGGTGCTCTGGATTTCGACCATCGACGGTGTGGCCGGCTTTGAAGACGTGATCCACGTCGTGGAGGCTGAACTTGTATTCGTGGATCGAGCGCCGGCGCGAGCGCGGTGGGATGGTCGAAGCCGGTGAGATAGCGGCCGCGGAAAATCTCGGCGTTGGTCATCAGTTGATAGCCGCGCATCTTCGGGTCGGGATCGTCGGCCGGGTATTCGTCGATGAGCTTGACGACCATGTCGTTGTCAGATGCCGGTGGTCGAGGCAAAGATGTCGGCCACGACTTCGCCGGTGAGCGTCAAATCTGCGTCGAGCACGGCAGCTTGAAGACGGCCACGTCTTTGCGATCGGTGACGAAGCGCTGATCTTCAGTGAGCCAGTTGTACCATTGCGAGCCGTCGCCATACGTGGGCTGGATGGGCCGATGACGGTAGGGAACCGGGTTGGCGGGATCGCTCACATAGGAAGTGGTGGCGGACGCTAGTTGAGGCACTCCAACTGAGCAGGCCGTCGCCCGCGAGATAGAGGCCGTGGTGTGCGAATCTTGCGGAGGAAATTGCGGCGTAGTACTTCCAGGTGTTCGAGCCGGTCTGGAAGCTGGCCGTGTCTTCGAGATCGAAGCCAGGCTGCATCTTTGAGATAATGCGCGAAAAACTTCGCCTCGATCTCGTCGCGGAACTCGCGTGCCGATGGGCTCGCCGTAGTCGAGATTGCCCAGATGGCGCGACGACGAAGACCAATAACCGTGCCGCCACGGGCCGAGGACGAGGAAGTTTTCGTGATTCGTATCGTGCGGCTCGAGCTTGGCGTACTCCTCCTGCGGCCCCCACATATCTTCCTGGTCGTAGTAGCCGCCGACGGTGAGCGTGGGCACGGCGACGGAGTTGAGCGCGTGTTCCACGCCGCGCGAGCGACCAGTACTGCATCGTACGCGGGATGATCGAGGAAGAGCTTCCAAGTGGGCAGCATCTTTGAGCCGGACTGCTTTACGTCCTGCGTGAAAGGAGCCGCGCTGAGAGAAAGTAGTCGAAGCCGTCGATCGGGCTTGCCGATTTTGTCGTTGCCGTAGCTGACCTCGGTGATCTCGTCTTGCTCGACTCCATGCCGAGACGTAGTCATAGCCATAGCTCTGGCGGAAGGCGCCGTTGTGAAAGAAGTCGTCGCCGATCCACACGTCGATCATGGGCGCCTGGGGCGAGATGGCCTTGACGGCCGGATGCGGATCGATGCCGGCCATCATGGCAAGAAAGCCGGGGTAGCTGGTGCCGACGACGCCGACGCGGCCGTTGTTGCCGGGCACATTCTTGATCAGCCAGGCCACAGTGTCGTAGGTGTCGGTGCTCTCGTCGATTGCTTTCGGATCGTGATGATCGGCGAGCGGCCGCATCATCACGAACTTGCCCTCGCTCTTGAAGCGGCCGCGAATGTCTTCGCCCACGTAGATGTAGCCGTCGCGCGCCAGTTCAGGCCGCGTGCGAAGAACGCACGCGCGGTCTGGTTTCGTCGACGCCGTAGGGCGTGCGCTGCATGAGGATGGGCAGCGGCGTGGAGATGTCGGCGGGCTTGAGGATGACTGCGTGGAGCTTGACGCCGTCGCGCATGGGAATCATCGCTTCGCTGCGACGTAATCGTGAAAGATGTGGCGGACCGGCTCGCCGGTGCGCTGTGTAGACGGATGTCCTGGGATAGCCGCATGGCGAGCAGTTGCGTCGCGTGGCCCGTGCATCGAGCTTGAAGGTGACTGTTCGTTCGATCCGGCCAGGTGTGAACACCGTGCAGAGAGCGGATTGAGCTCGGTGGGAACGAGGCGTTCGCGACTCAATGATCAGCTTGCCGCCCTGGACGTAGACGCTGATAGCCGTATGCCGGGTTCGGCTGGGATCGGTGTACTCGCCGGCGAGAGCTTCGGAGCGTGCGCAGTGGGCAGGGAGCTGCGCGATGGCACGCTGCGGGCAGCGGAACGAGAAGGATGCAATGCGAGAAACGCGAAGAGAACGGAATAGAGCGCGACGGCGAATCAACGAAATCGAACTGACCTCGATTGAGCCTAGAAGTTAATGCGCGTGCCCGTGATGATGCGCGTGTCGTGCGCGGCCAGCCATCTCCTCAGGAGGAGCGACGCAGCCCTCGAGCGCTTCGCAGCCGATGTGCTCGAACTGGATGGTGGTGTGGCTGATCTGGAATTGCTCGCGGAGAACAGCTTGAGGCTTGACGAGAATGCAGGCGCTCTCAGACGGCGGAATGTCGGCGATCGTGACGTGGCAGGCCAGGGCGCGCGAGTTGCGAACCCAGGCACCAGACGTGCAGATCGTGAACGTTGACGACGCCTTCGACGGCCTCCATGCCGGAACGGATCTGCGGCGAGTGAACGCCGCGCGGCGTGCCTTCGAGCAGTATGTTCAGCGTTTCGCGCACGATGCCGATGCTCGACCAGAAGATGAATGCGGCAATCAGCAGCGAGAGGACGGGGTCGATCCAGTTCTGGCCGGTGAGCAGAATGCCGACGCCGCCGGCGATGACCGCAGCGGTCGAAAGCGTGTCGCCCGCCATGTGGAGAAAGGCGCTGCGCAGGTTGACGTCGCGGGCCACGCCCCACAGCAGCGCGGCGATCACGCCGTTCATCACCACGCCGGCCGCGGCCACGATCATCATGAGCCGGGGCTGCACGGCGACCGGACGCGCTGAGGCGATGGACGGCCTCGACGGCGATCCAGAGCGAGATGGCGATCAGCGTGGCGGCATTGATGAACGCGGCGAGCACGCCGGCGCGCTGGTAGCCGAAGGTTCGGGAGTGGTCGGCAGGCCGCGACTGAAAGTAGACGGCGGCAAAGCTGAGCAGGAGGGCCAGGAAATCGGAGACGTTGTGGCCGGATTCAGACAGCAGCGCCAGCGAGTGGGCGCGCAGGCCGGCAACGAAGGTGACCACCACGTAGGCCAGGGTGGCGGCCAGCGAGATGCGCAGCACCAGCGTTGTCCGGTTTGTGTCCTTGCCCGCGGGCGCCGCGTGGACATGCATAGGTCTAGTGTAACCGGGGTTGGGTAGGGAAAGGTACGTGGGGCAGGGAACCAGGGGAGCAAGGTGACGAGAGACCTGGGACTCGGACGAGGGAGCGGGCTTACTAGCGGGCGCCGGGTTCGAGATGGCTGCGATCCAGGGGTCGGGTCTTCGAAAGCAGGGAATTGCGGCAGGCCTTCGCGCAGGCCGGTCCAGCCTTCGGCGACCACGATGCTGTTTTGCGGGTTGCCGGGCTGGTAGCGCACGGAGCAGGGAAATCCGGCGCGCACCTTGGCTGTGTCGACGCACGTCCGAGCATCGCGGTGATGTCCTGCGAGCACTCGTAGTCCACGCCGCCGATGCGGTAGCTGAACAGGAGCATGGTGAGCGTGCGGCCGTCCTCAGCCTCCACTTCGTAGACATCGAGGAGCATGCCGTCGACGATGCGCCCGGACTGCACGAGAAACTGGCGGCGCGCGCGCTCGATCTCTTCGGGCGTGGGGCGGCGGCGGAGGACCAGCCAACGGCGACTGCCGCTCACCGGAGGCAATGCGGTGAGCCCGGCGGCAATCTCCCATCCGTTGTTGATGCGGAGGTCATTCGTGGGGGCGACAATCCTCAAGCGGTCCCAATTTGAGAATACCGCAGCTGAAATGCGGATAGTGCTGCAAGGCAAGCACGCTGGCTACTCGAGAGGCGGGCATGACGCGGTGCATGGCGGGCTCCAGCGCTGCGCAAATGACCTATACTTTACGCTTAGGGAGCTCGGCGTTTTCCTGGCTTTGGACGAGAGGAATCGACTTGAAAGAAAGTTCCGGATTTCACGTCCACAACTGTGATTTGCGTGCGGCGCAACGGCCAGGTGGTGATGGCCGCCGACGGCCAGGTGACGCTGGGCGATCACGTGCTGAAGCACTCGGCGAAGAAGATCCGGCGGCTCTTACCAGGACAAGATTCTGGCGGGATTTGCCGGGTCGACTGCCGACGCGTTCAACCTGTTTGCGCGCTTCGAGACCAAGCTCGAGCAGCACGCGGGAAACCTGAACCGCGCCGCCGTGGAACTGGCCAAGGACTGGCGCACCGACAAGATGCTGCGCAACCTTGAGGCACTGCTGCTGGTGGCCGACAAGGGGCAGACGTTTCTGATCTCGGGCTCGGGCGACGTGATCGATCCCGACGAGCCGCTGGCGGCGATCGGCAGCGGCGGCAGCTACGCCACGGCCGCGGCGCGGGCGCTGATGGAGAATACGGATCTGAGCGCGCGCGAGATTGCCGAGAAGGCGATGAAGATCGCCGGCGAGATCTGCATCTATACCAACGACCGGATCACGGTTGAGGAGCTGTTGTAATAGTGGTTAGTGGTCATTGATACGCCGGTCGGTCGACTGAGGTCTTGACCTTCTCGAAACTTGGAGTCGTTAGACAAAGCATGGCAATTTATCTTCCCGCATCCGCTGAAGAACAGGAGCTCTCGCTGGACGAGCTGACGCCGCGCGAGATTGTCGCCGAGCTCGACAAGCACGTGGTGGGCCAGAAGCGCCGCCAAGCGCGCCGTGGCCATTGCGCTGAGCAACCGCCAGCGCCGGCAGAAGCTGCCGCCCGATCATGGCCGACGACATCATGCCCAAGAACATCATCATGATTGGGCCGACGGGCGTGGGCAAAACCGAGATTGCGCGGCGGCTGGCCAAGCTGACCAATTCGCCGTTTCTGAAGGTGGAGGCCTCGAAGTTTACCGAGGTGGGCTACGTGGGCCGCGATGTGGAGTCGATGATCCGCGACCTGGTGGAGATCGCCATCGACATGGTGCGCGAGGAGCGCCTGGAAGAAGTGGAAGACCGGGCGGAGATGAATGCCGAAGAGCGGCTGCTCGACGTGCTGCTGCCTCCGCCGCCGGCGGCGCCGCACGGGCAGGAGGGCCAGCTCTCGCTGCCCGGCACGGAAAGCCATCAGCGCTCGCGCGAGAAGCTGCGCCAGCAGTTCCGCGAGGGCAAGCTGGACGACCGCATGGTGGAGATCGACGTGCGCGAGCGCAATACGCCGCAGTTCGGCATCATCTCCAACCAGAACCTTGAAGACATGGAGATGAACCTCAAGGACATGCTGCCGAATATCTTTGGCGGCGGCACGAAGAAGCGGAAGATGAAGGTGACCGACGCCTTCGATTACCTGGTGCAGGAGGAAGAGGGCCGGCTGATCGACATGGACTCGGTGAACCGCGCGGCTGTGGAGCGCGTGGAGTCGAACGGGATTGTCTTTCTGGATGAGATCGACAAGATTGCCGGGCGCGAGAGCGGGCACGGGCCGGATGTTTCGCGCGAGGGCGTGCAGCGCGACATTCTGCCGATTGTGGAAGGCACGACGGTGAATACGCGCTACGGCATGGTGCGCACCGATCACATTCTGTTTATTGCCGCGGGCGCGTTTCATGTTTCGAAGCCGAGCGACCTGATTCCCGAATTGCAGGGGCGCTTTCCGATTCGCGTGGAGCTGCAGTCGCTGACGGTGGACGATTTTCTGCGCATTCTGACCGAGCCGAAGGCTTCGCTGACGAAGCAGTATTCGGCGCTGCTTGAGACCGAGGGCGTGCGGCTGGAGTTTGCGCCGGACGCGCTGCGCGAGATGGCGGAGTTCGCCTTCAAGGTGAACGAGAAGACGGAGAACATTGGCGCGCGCCGGCTGCACACGATCATGGAGCGCGTGCTCGAAGACGTGAGCTTCCTGGCGCCGGACGTGGCGCGCAGCGCCCCTGACGGCGAGGCGGCGGCGGAGCTGACCGAGGCGATCAAGAGCGAGGCGACGACGCCGCTGCCTTACGAGGAGCGCATGACAGCTTCGGGGCCGGAGAAGGTTTTTCTGATCGACGCCGCATATGTGAAGCAGATGGTGGCGTCGATCGTGAAGGACCAGGATCTGTCGCGCTACATCCTGTAAACCCTGCGGCACAGGCGGCTTTGCCACGCGCCCAAGATGCATCAAGCTATGCTTTGCCTGCGTGGAGCGCTGCGATAACCTCTGCTGTACTTCGCACGCGGCCCATGCGGGGAAAGATGCGCGTGACGGCGTTGGCGTGGCTTTCTGCGCTGCGGGCGGTCATGGCGTCTTGCGGAAAAACCTGCTCGAAGCCGCGCTCGTAAGCATCGCGCGCCGTGCTCTCGACGCCGAATTCAGTGGCAATTCCGCAGAGAATGATGGTGGTGAGGCCGCGGCGGCGGAGCTGAAGCTCGAGATCGGTGCCATAGAAAGCACCCCATTGGCGCTTGAGAATGACGATATCGCCGGGCTGGCGACCGAGCTCGAGAATCAACTCGCTCCAGTCAGGAGGCAGGTCGCCGGCGGCGCGCATGGGCTCGTCGGAAGTGACGTGCACGGCATCAGCGCCTTTCAGAGAAAAGTCGACATGTACGAGAACTGGCTGAGCACCGGCTTCGCGCGCCGCGTTGAGGAGCGACACACTGTTGGCGATGACGCTGGCAATGGAATGCGGCGCGCCTTCAAACCGCGTGATACCTTTTTGCAGATCGATGATGACAAGCGCGGTATGGCGCGGATCGAGAACCAGTTCGCTCATGGAACTCCTTGGTGGGCTTGGGCGCAACGCTCGTGAAGCTTGGCGAAAAGGCTGCGCAAGGGCAATGTCATTTTCGCATTCGACTCGAGCAGATCGGCTGTGGCTGGAGAATCAAACTCTCGACAAGAATGAGAGGCGCTGATTCAAGCGTACTTGAACTCGCACCGGGAGTGGCTAATAATTGAAAGCTGATAGATAACTGAAAGCTGCTTCCCGCTACTCGCTCATAACATGCAGTCGCGCCGGCATATGATCCGCAGCCAACTCATGCCCGCAACGCGTGCAGAACTGATCGGTCGCGCGTACCGTGCGGAAACAGTTTCCGCAGCTCGCCAGCAACTGGTAGTTGCATTGCGGGCAGAAATGAAAATCGCCCTGCACGTGCGTCCCGCATGCCGGGCATCGCGAAACCTCCGGCTGCCGCAACAGGAAATACAGCACCGCGCCGATCCCCGCCGGCATCACGAAGCAGATGAACATCCAGAAACGCGTGCTCATCGCACGCCGCGGTGCATCCTTGCTGATGTAACCGACCATCAGGAAGTACAAGCGAAGCCACCACGCCCCACGACAGATTGAAATACATGCCGAAGTCCCAGCGGTGGAGGCGCATGATGCCGCTGCTCCGGGCGCAAGCACCCAGAAATAGTACTCAACCAGCACGAACGCCACGCTGGCCGCAATAATCGACCAGACCGGAATCATCCGCTCTTCGTCGTGCATGGTCATGGATGTGGTGTCAGGCATTCGCTGGTTTCCTCCGCAGCACTCGTGCGCGGAACTCAGAATCTTAACCCCTTTTTTATATGGACGGAACAAAAGGCACAGAAGTTGCTGGCAACTTCGTTACTGCGGTCATTTCCTGCAGGTTCTTGATTCGATTACCGCTTGTTCCGCGACCATCCGGCCACCAAAGCCGCCGCCAGCATCGCCGGGCAAAGCATGCAAACCCACAGGCTGGTTTGCGTCGCGATGTCGCTCCAGCGCTCTCCGCCAATAAGGTCGTCTGACACGCGCCAAACAAACGGCCCCAGCGCCAGAAGCATCAGCAGGAGACCCGCCAGCGCCAAGCGCTTTGCTCCGCTTCCGGTCCGCTCTTTGGTCTTTCATCACCCCGGCGAAGCAATCACCACGCGGCGCGTCTTCTCGGCAACGGCGCGCTCGCGCCCTGCCTGCTTGCCTGCCAAAGCCGCCAGCAAATCGCGATTGGATTCCTCGGCGCTCATTGTCTGGCCCCGGACCACGCTCCCAGCCAATTCGGCTGCTCTCACACAACCTCCTGCAACTCGCCGGCGGCTAAGTCCAGCTTGGGCTTGATCATCGCCAGCCCGCGATAAAGCCTTGATTTCACAGTAGAAAGCGGCGCCCGCGTCACCTTGGCAATCTCCTCGAGCGACAGCTCCTCGTGGAACCGCAGCACCAGCACCTCGCGATGCAGCGTATCCAGCTCCATCAGCGCCGCCGCAATCCGTTCGCCGGTCTTCGAGGTTCGCAAACGCGGTCAAACGGCGTCGGCTCGTCCGCCGCCACCTCAAAGCTCATCGGCCGGTCGTCGTCGCTGTCGCGCCTTCGAACAGCTCGTCCAGGCTGCTCATCGTCCGCTTGCGCCGCTGGTCGATCACCAGGTTGCGCGCAATCGTAAACAGCCAGGTCTCGAACCGCGCCTTCCCGTTGAACTGCCCGCCGCGCACCAGCACCCGCATCCAGACCTCCTGAAAAAGGTCCTCGGCCAGTCTCCCGGTTGCCGGTCAAATAAAGCAGATAGCGCAGCAGCCGTGCTGGTAGCGGACAATCAGCTCGTCCAGCAGCCCCGCATCCTGGCGCTTGAGCCCTTCGGCAACCGCCAGGCTCTCCTGCCGCGCCTGCTCGTCGTGTGTCACCGAAACAGCTTTTGCGAAAAACGGCCGTACAGAAGCGATAGTCATCTAATTCATTAGACGACAAAACAGTGGTCCAAGTCTTTAGATCGACCTGAAATTCATTGCCAAGCCGATCCCAAATTCCCTTCCCCCAGCTTGCCCATCTCCCCCATTGCCATACCAACCCGACTCGATCCACAAAGGTTGCCGTTCTTTACAATTCGTTACTTCGATGCAACAACTTTCCGTCCCTGCCGTTGAGCCAACTCAAGCGCGAGCTCTGACTGCCCCCTGGAGGACCTGTTCAAGGCCGCCTGGCCAGCTGATGTTCTCGAACACGTCTTCCGTCGTTGTGTCGCGTGTGGCCGAGACTTCAAGTTGTTCACTGATACTTATCACGAGCACGCTGGCTGTTCACCGGATGAGCGTTGATCACTGAAGTTCGATCGGCCCGCCTAGCGTCGGTTTTCTGATCACTGGCCTGAAACCTGGTCCCTGTTTTTACAGCCAAATCGCGCTATGGCCCGGGCAGGGATTCGCTGCCTGCTCGCACAATGTCGCCGCCAGGTCGAGGCCGTAGCGCGCAAAGTAATACGCCGCACCGTGCACGCGCTCCTGGGGAACGCCATCGGGCGCGATGGCCTGAACGATCGACTCCGCGTGGCGCGAGAGCGTGGACTCGCGCTGTAATTGGAAATTTGCGGCGAGGGTGCGGAGGCGATTCATCTGATAGCGGATCTTGCCCGCTGCGGTGTCGGCTGATTGCCCGAGACCTTTGTCCTGCGATTGCATCCAGTCGACCAGCGTGGTGAGCTCTTCATCCATTGCGTTGCCAGCCGCGGCGAGTTTCTTTTTGGTCTCGGGCGGCATGGAACGCACGGCTAGGCGCTGCGCCAGCGATGCCGCGTTCTCTTCGGCAAAGACCTGCTCGAGAGAAACTTCGTGCTTGCGCAGCAGATGCGCGACCGACGGCTCGATGAGTGTGGCCGAAAAGCGCGGGACGGGCGGCGTCTGGTAGCCGAGAATTTTCTCAAACAGGACCGTGGACTGGGCCAGGTAGGCGATTTCGGCCGGACCGCCAATTTGCGCGGATGTGGCGAACAGAAAATCCTGAAAGACAGGACGTAAAAGCGCGGCTGGTGAAATGCGTTCCGGCGCAGCGTCGAGAATCGCCACCAGATCGGTGGTGGACAAAGTCAGTGTGCCCGAGGGCGCCGTGGCCTGCCAAATGCCATCAGGCTCCGCCGCGCTGGAAGCGATGCGTTTGAGCGCCAGCCGAGCGCCCGATTGTTCGTCGATGAGAAAGAGCAGGCTGGATTGGTCGGCGACGGTGACCTGCTGGTGATATCCGGCAGCCTCAAGGGCGCGACCTCGCTCGACAAGTGCGGCGTGCAGTTCGTCGGCGCGCTCGATGCCCGCGCGGAGGACGTGCGCGCCGAGGCGATGGACCTCACGGTTGTTCGCGTCGAAAACGAGTAGACCCTGCGCGGCGAAAATCTTTGAATAGAAATCTGCGAAGGCCTGCGCGAAGGTCTGACCGGGGCGGTAGGCGGCGACAAGAGCATCGGTTGCGTCGGAAGCGCCGAGCAATTCGGCGGCGCGTTCGACCAGTGGACCGATTGAATCATCGAGAACGATATTGCCCGCAGGAATTGCGGCGGCTGGGCGCGTGATCATAGCGGAGGTGGGCAAGTTCCTTGCCAGACGGAAAAGCAGTGTGATCAATCTCGGCGAAATCGTGATCTTCGCTTGCCAGCCAGAAGATGGCCACGTGCGGATGGCCTGCAGCGCTCGCAGTTCGCGCACGGGCAATGGCCGTGGATGCTTTGTAGGGCGTGTAAAGCGGGCCGCCAAAGAGACCCACCTGCTGTCCGGTGACCACGACTCCGGCGCCTTGCTCGAGCGCAGTGAGGGTGGCCGCGGTTGCCGGACCCGGATTTTGCGCTGCAATGAGGCGAAGCAGTTCAGGCCAGTGTGCGGGGAGGGCGGGTCGTTGCTGCCAATTGACGCTGTTGGGAAGAAGGCCCGGCAACGTCCCGGCACAAAAATCCAGGAAGAGCCGATTGAGACCCGGCTCCACGGTCACGGGATAACAGTCCGCTGTTAACAATTCGTTCACTTGCAGGTTTTCTGCCCCCGAGAGAATATCCGCGTGATCCCGCGAATTTGGAAATTAGCCTCTCTAAGGATGCCACGGCAGACCCGATCGATGCAGAACGATGCGCAGCCACGGGTGCGTATACTCGACTTGAATAAAGGCAGGGAACAAGGGAATAAGGAAGCAAGGGAACAAGACGATTCAGCGTAAAAAAGAAAAACAAGCTTCCGCATTCTTTGAACGAGGACACAGAAATGGCGAATAAGAAGACAAGGACTGCCGCCAAACCCAGGCCGGCAAAAGTAAAGAGAAAAGCTCCCAAGGTCGGTGGCGTGGGAGTGACTGCTGCAGTGCTGAGCTCGGAAACTGTCTTTGTGTGCTCGCAATTCCGGGTGCAGCACGACAAAATCATCGAGCCGGGCGGAGGGAAGAACGAGCGCGACGTGATCCGCCACAACGGCAGCGTCGTGATCCTGGCTCTCGACAATGCGAAGAACAAGAAGGACCCGTATATCGTGATGGAGCGGCAATACCGTCATGCGGCAAACCAGTATCTGTGGGAGTTGCCGGCCGGCAAGATCGATGCCGGCGAAGAGCCGCTGGCGGCGGCAAAACGCGAATTGATCGAGGAGACGGGCTACCGCGCGAAAAAGTGGAGTCCACTGGTCGAATATTTTGCGAGTCCTGGATTCTTGGGCGAAGCGATGAAAGTTTTCTTGGCCGAAGGGCTGAAAGCAGGCGACGCGCAGCCCGAAGAAGATGAGCAAATCGAATTGCGTCTGGTCAAGCTATCAGACGTGCTAAAGATGATCGAAAAGGGTGCGATTCATGACGGCAAAACACTGACGAGCGTCCTCTTGTACGAACGGCTTAAGGGACGGCGCGGAAGGAAATAATCGAACCAAGCGTTGGTCTTTTCCACAGAAAATGGAAATTATTTGCCACGAACGGCTTATTCGGCGGTTTCAGCTTATGGAACCCTTATGAATTGAATCAACCTTTCTTCGTCTTCCGGCGTCTTAACAAGTATCGGTGTGAGATTCCCCTCAAAAACCACCGTATCTCCGCTCGGAAAAAATAAGGAAAGGCAGAACGCTGTGGCTCAGTACAAAGGAAAGGTCAAGTGGTTTAACAACGCCAAGGGCTACGGATTCATCGGACGCGAAGATGGGCCTGATGTATTCGTCCACTATTCCGCAATACAACTGGACGGATACAAAACGCTCAAAGAAGGCGACGAGGTCGAGTTCGACATTGTTGAAGGTCAAAAAGGCCCCCAGGCGGATGCCGTAGTTCGCTACAGGGAAAATACCGCCCACAGCGCAGCATAGGGTAAGCGGGCGGTACGGCAAGACCGCTGTACGGCGGCCGCGCTGTAGTGCGTCCGCGATTTCTCTGCTTCACTCCCTACATCATCCTTCCCCGGTGACTCTGTGCGACAAGGTCGTGCAGAGCCGCGTCTGCGCACATCAATGAACCTCCATATCCGTCGCTCTGCGGCTTCGATCCCACTTGAAGCATATGGATCGATATTCGATACTGCTCGCGGGGGTTAATGGTGGATAACAAGACCATGGCCCGGCTGCTGGCGGAGACTGCCGATCTGATGGAGATCGACGGCGCCGACAGCTTTCGCATCCGCAGTTACCGCCGCGCGGCCGAGGCAGCCGAACAAACAACTGTGGACCTGGGAGCACTTGCCGGCGACACCGCGCAACTGCTGGAGATCGACGGCATTGGCAAGGGCATGGCGGCACGCCTCCAGTCGATTGCCGCATACCGCCACGCTGCCGCAGCGCGAAGAACTGCTCGCCAAGTACGGAGCGGGCGTGCTGGAGTTACTGAAGCTTCCCGGCATGGGCCCCAAGACGGTCGCGCTCGCTGTGGGATGCCGCGAAGATCGGAAGCATTGAACAGCTTGCTGACGCCATCGAGGCAGGCCGGCTTAAAGGCCTGCCGCGCATGGGCGACAAGCAGATTGAGAAGCTGCGCAAGGGCATCGAGGATTATAGGCGATCGTCGGGGCGCTTCCGCATCGATGTTGCAGAGGAAGAAGCGCAGCGGATTGCGACCTATCTGCTCAAGTTCGAGGGCATCGAAAAGGTGACACCGGCGGGCTCCCTGCGCCGCGGACGCGAGACGGTGGGCGATCTCGATCTGCTGGCAACCGGGCCGGCGTGCGAGCCCGAGCAGACCGCTGCGGCCGTCGAATACGTGTGCGGCCTATCCCGGCATTCACGACATGATCGCCAAAGGCGAGAACAAGGTGAGCTTTCACGTGGAGCAGGGCCTGCAGGTGGACGTGCGGCTGCTGCCCTCCGCCAGTCTATGGCGCGGCGCTCCAGTACTTTACGGGCTCAAAGGCGCATAATGTGACGCTGCGCCAGCGCGCGCTGAAGATGGGCTACACGCTGAGCGAGTGGGCGCTGGCCCGGCTTGATGACGAATCTGTGACCGTGGCCGCAGCAACGGAGGAAGAGATTTACGCCGCGCTCAAGATGGACTGGATGCCGCCCGAGATGCGCGAAAACCTGGGCGAGATCGACGCCGCCGCGCGCAGCATTCGCTGCCGCAGCGTTGTTGAGCTCGCAGACATTCGCGGCGACGTGCACATGCACACCACAGCGAGCGACGGCCGCAACTCCATCCGGGAGATGGCCGAGGCGGCCATGCATGCGGCTACAAGTACATCGCCATCACCGACCACTCGAAGAACCTGGCCATGACCAACGGCCTGGACGAGAAGCGGGCGCTCGAACATATCAAGCAGGATTCAACGAAGTGGACACAGCAGATGGAGGGACGCATTCGCGTCTTCGCCGGCATCGAGGTCGACATTCTGGCCGATGGCGCGCTCGACCTTGACGACGATGTGCTGGCGCAGATGGAGGTGGTCATCGCCAGCGTGCACTCGCGCTTCGAGCAGAGCCGCGGAAGAGATGACGGAGCGGGTGCTGCGGGCGATTGAGAATCCCTATGTGCGGATTCTTGGCCATCCGACAGGGCGTCTGCTGCTGCGCCGCGAACCTTTTGCGATTGGATACTGGCGGCTGTGCTGCGCCGCGCAGCGAACTGGGCGTCGCCATGGAACATAACGCCGCCCCAGCGCGACTAGACCTGAACGATCGCGACCTGAGACTGGCCAAGGAGATGGGTTGCAAAATCGTGATGTCGTCGGACTCGCACGATGCCCGCAACCTGGGGAAGATGGGATATGGGATAAAGCAATTGCGGCGCGCCTGGCTCACAACTGAAGACGTGCTGAATACCCGCGATGCCGAAGGATTTCTTGCCGGGCTGCGAAAGCGACCTTGAACCACTCCAAGAGAATGGCCATGGTGAAGGTGAGGAGATAAAATATGGAAAAT
>CAWAIL010000018.1:0-100493 GCA_963782085.1 uncultured Acidobacteriaceae bacterium | reverse complement strand
GTTTGCCATGCCAGCGCGTGGGATATCGACTTCGTCGAAGATCTTCGCTTCAAGATGTGCATCGACATCACGCAGAGGATTTCTTGACCGTGCACCATGAGCTGGGCCACAATTTCTATCAGCGGGCCTACGACAAACAGCCGTTCCTGTTTCGTGACAGCGCCAACGACGGGTTTCACGAAGCCATCGGCGACACCATCGGTCTGTCGGTCACGCCCGAGTATCTGGTGAAAATGGGATTCATCGAAAGGAGCCCGATGCGTCTAAGGACATCGGGCTGCTGTTGAACAAAGCTCTGGATAAAATCGTGTTTCTGCCGTTCGGGCTGATCATCGACGATGGCGCTGGAAGGTTTTTTCGGCGAAATTCCGCCGGATAAATACAATGAGGCCTGGTGGCCTTTGCGGCTAAATATGAGGGCGTCGCTCCGCCCACCGATGGCAGTGAAGGGATTTCGATCCCGGCGCGAAATACCACGTGGCCGCGAATGTACCCTACATGCGCTACTTCCTCGCCGACATTCTGGAGTTCCAATTTCACCGGGCGCTGTCTGAAATTTGCAGGATGCACAGCTCGCTGAACCGGTGCTCCATCTATGGAAATCGGGAGGCAGGGCGGCGATTAAATGAAATGCTGGAGATGGGAATCAGCAAGCCGCGGCAGAACGCTCTTTTGTTTGAACTTCAGGACGAAATGGATGCGACGGCAATTCGCGATTACTTTGCGCCCTTGCAAACATGGCTCGACGAACAGAATCGCGGCAAGCCATCCGGAATGATGTGATGCGCTTCAAGTAACTGAATCAGTGGGCGCATCGGGCGCGACACAATGCAGCGAACACAACACTTTACCGTTATCGAGAAGCATCCCTATAACGGAAATGTCATTGACATGTCCCGTCAAATCTGATACACAATTACAACCGGGTTTTTTTATACGGATTTGATCTCCACTTTTTGGAAAGGGGTGTTGGATGAGAAGGCTTCTGAGTTTGTTTTTTCTGTGCTTGTTAGCGGGGACCAGTCTGTTTGCTCAGACCACATCGCTGACGGGAACCGTAGCGATCCTTCGGGTGCGGTGATTCCGAACGCGACGATCACCATCGTCGACCTCACGACCGGCACACAGCGCCAGGTCGCTGCCGACAATCAGGGCCGCTATACCATGGAACTGCTGCCGCCCGGGACGTACGAGCGACGGCAAAAGCACCCGGATTTGCCGATGTCGTAATCGAGAAACTGGAATTGCTGGTCAGTCAGCCTTCGACGATTCCTATTGTATTCACTAAACTCGGCGAGACCACGACTACCGTCCAGGTGGAGGCGACGGCGGCGCAGGTGAACACAACGGATGCCTCGCTGGGCAATGCGATCAACAACAACGCCATCATGGAAGTGCCGATGTTCGCGCGCAACGTGACCGGGTTGCTGGCCTTGCAGCCGGGCGTTACGTCCTTCAGTTCGTTCGGTTCCCAAGCGGTGGGAACAGTACCGATCTCCCGCGACGGTTCGGTCAACGGCGGAAAGCCGGACCAGGGCAATGTCACGCTGGACGGCGCTGATGTGAACGATCAGAACGCGCGCGCGGCCTTTACGACGGTTTTGCGCGTCACGCTTGATTCAGTGGAGGAGTTCCGCAGCACGACTACCAACGGCGATGCGGCGACCGGGCGCGGTTCCGGAGCAGACGTGACGCTGGTCACCAAGTCGGGCACCAACGAATATCACGGGTCGTTGTATGAATACCGCCGCGGCACGGAGACGGCGGCCAATACGTTCTTCAATAATCAGGCAAGTGTCCCAATTGCTCCGCTTTTGATCAATGTGTTCGGGGGAGCGCTCGGTGCTCCGATCAAGAAGAACAAATTGTTTTATTTCATTAACTACGAAGGTCGGCGGGACCGGAGTTCGGCGCAGGTGGTTCGCACTGTACCCACCGAGACGCTGAAGCAGGGGATCGTTCAGTACGTAGACACGCACGGCGTTACCCAGCAAGTGGGTCCGGCTCAACTGATGACCATCGATCCGGCGGGCATCGGCGTAGACCCGGCGGCGCTCAAGCTTCTCCAGGGCTACCCGAAGGGGAACGATTCGGCGATCGGCGACCAGTTGAACACAACCGGATATTTGTTCAACGCGCCGCAGCCCGACCGATCAGAACACCTACATTGCCAAGCTCGATTACAAAATCGATGATGCCGGTAAGCACTCCCTGTTTCTTGCGCGGCAATCTTCAGAACGACTCCACTTATGGCACCCCGCAGTTTCCGGGCCTACCGTCGAACCAGGTGTTCCTGGCGAACAGCAAGGGTCTGGCAACCGGCTGGCGGGGGTGCTGACGCCGAACCTCTGAACAACCTTCACGACGGTTCACGCGAGCTGGAAACCAGCAAACCGGCGTCCTGGCGGGCCCTTACACATATTTCCGGGGCTATGACGTGCCGGATGGAACCACCACCGGGCTGACGCACATCATCCCGGTCGACACGATCAGCGACGATCTTTCGTGGAATCACGGGGCGCACGACATCCGTGTCGGCGCGGTGGTCCGCTTGATCTCGCAATAATTCGCTGAGTTTCGCCAACTCCTATAGCCACGCCAGCTCAAACCCGTCGGTATTGGCTGGATCGGGATCCGATCTCACGGGAAACCTCTCGATCAGCAGCGGGACTCTGAACAGCTACGAGTATACGTGACTGCGGCCGCTCTGGGCGTCATCGCGACGGGCACGGGAGCCTACAACTATCTGGTGAAAAATGGAGTCGTCATCCCCGCGGGCCAACCTGTAACCCGTGACTTCGCTAACCACGAAGGCGAGATGTATGTCCAGGATACCTGGAAGTCACGCGTCAATTCACGGTGACGGCGCACATCGTCGTATGCCTTAGGCCGGCCCACCGCGCCGGGAACGACCAGCAAATACTTGCCTCCCACGGCCTTCGTGAACGGCACTTCTCGGTCCAGGTAGTCGATGGCGGCCTGTCGGCACGCCGCGCGATTGCACGCCAGATCGTTGTCAGCTGAAAACATGCCGCACACGCCCGACACCTTCAATCCCTGGTCGGCGAGCGTCTCCAGCGTTTCATCCACCCTGTACCCGAGATCGGGTCCGTAATGATTCCCGTGCAACTCGATGTACGGCACCTTGTTCCTGGCGAGCCGTTCTGCCGATGCGGCAAGCGTCTCGCGTCCGAATCCCCAGTTGCTCCAGGAAAGTTTCAGGCGCGTTTTAAGATTGTCCGGCGAGCTCTTCTTTAACTCGCGAAATTGTTCCTGAATCTTGGTGTTGGTCTCTTCAAAATGCTGTCGACGCATCGCGCCACCCATCCTTTCTTCCGTCCCGAGTGTTTATCCCGCGTGATCGCCAACGTTCGGCATATCCTTGTGCACTTCCGGCCCGAAATAGCGCAGCATTACCAGCGGATCAGTCTCCGAATGATTCTCAAACGTAACGCCAGCCATTGCCGCCTCGTGCGAGATGAACACTTCGTCCTGCGTCATCTGCCCAAATCGAATAATCGACGGACAATCGACTTCGAGCTTGCCGATGCGCCCGTGTCCCTGCGTTACAATCACGCCGCTCGCGCCGGCATCGCGAATCGTGCACTTCGCTCCCGGCATCACCGTCAGCTCGCGCGCGCTGAACTTCTGCTCGCCGTCGATCGTCCCGTAGACGATCCATTTGTCCACGTAGCCTTCGCTCGCGGAGTCCTCCACCGCAATCGGCTCCAGGTAATGGTGCTTCTTGAATTCGGCATCCATGTTCGCCTCATAGTCCACCAGATCGGCAAGGAAATCGAAATCCCAATGCTTTTCTTCGGGCACATCCTGCGTCAGCAGGCTCCGCGGAACCGGCCGCCCTTCCACCATCGATTGGAACATCGCCAGCACGTCGCTGCCCCACTGCGGCTCATATGTCAGCAGCGATCCCGGCGCATGCAGAATCCGCGGCGGCACCAGCCAACCCGTCCCCGGCTTCAGCCGGTACGCCTTCGAGTAATCCAGAATCCCGTTATCGCCCTTGTCCCACTGCTCCAGGCACTCGCGAATGTGCTTCACGCGTCGTACCCGGCTCAAGTCCGAAGTATGTATGAGGAAAATTGCCGAATGTCGCATTCAACTGCGGCGGAAAATAATATCCCTCCGGCTTGCCCTCGCGGCCCACCAGCTTGCGCCTGTTCCTCGCTTTGATGAAGGTGATGCATGATCGGACCGGAGTTGTCGAAGAACTTGCTGTAGACCGGCCAACGATGATACTTCTCCCACATCGCCTTGCCGATCATCCGCGGGCCTTCCGCCTCCACCGCCTCTTTCAGCGTGAACCGCTGTCCCTCCGAGACAACGTAGCTCAATCCCTCATCAGGCGTCCGGTTGTCGTTCATCGCCGGAGTAGTCGATGCAAACCAGCGCTCGTCGATTCCCCCGCGGTGCGCGCCGAACGCATACAAGTCCCGTTGATCGAGTTTCAGCCTCCTGCCCGGGCTGCAGATAAACGCGTGGCACCCATGTTGGCGCCAGCCGTAGAACCCCTTCACCGGCTTCCAGTGCCTGCCGGGCCGCCGTGTTCAGTGATATGGACGTACCCATCTTTCTCCCTTCATTTCGGGCGATCCAAGCCGGCTCTCCTTTTCCGACTGATGCAGTCCATTTCACTGGGGTCAGCAACCGGTCTCGCACGAATGTCGAAAAAACCTTACAGCCTCGACATGTTCGCCGTCAAGAAGTTTTGGGTCTGGCTTTTAAATGTACAAATAACATCATATTAAGCATATACATAGCGATGGAATGGCAAAACGACAGAGACCACGCATCGCTTGAAAACCAGTGGAGATATCGTTCACTTGGATCAGTTCCGCAATCAGACAATTGTTAATTTGCAAATAACTGTAAATAAATGAGTTGTTATCCATATAGCGGTATCTCAAATAATCCTTGACAAGCGCATTTGGCTTTTCGTAGCATTCCCGACGGGCGTGGATAGGGGTTTCACGTCGTATTGAACAAGGAGGAAACCCGAATGTTCTTGCAATCGATTGCAAGCAATCAGCCAGTGTGCATAGCAAATAAGAACGCGCTCAAAGAGCGCGGCAAATCCCGCGAGAGTCGCAAAAGCGGATGGATTGGGATCAGCTTTATCCTGCTGAGCATCGTCACGATGTTCTTCGGATCGTCCCGCGCAGCGGCCCAGGTGGATCAGGGCGCGATTATCGGCGTGGTCACAGATGACACGGGCGCCGCCATTCCGAACGCCGACGTGACGCTGACCGACGTCGATACCGGCCTGGTGCTGAAAGACCAAGACCAACGCCAGCGGCAACTACTTCTTCGCGCCGATCAAGACCGGCAACTACACGGTCA
The DNA here is from genome assembly GCA_963782085.1 of uncultured Acidobacteriaceae bacterium. GTDB lineage: Bacteria > Acidobacteriota > Terriglobia > Terriglobales > Acidobacteriaceae > Telmatobacter. The sequence goes on along the minus strand of CAWAIL010000018.1, from coordinate 95,135 downwards.
GCGCATCGGCGCCGAACTTCGAGACCACGGACGAGCAGAACATCGTGGTGCACGTGCACCGACCGCCTGAATATTCCTCTGGCTCTCAAGCCGGGCAAGGTCATCCGAGACGGTCACCGTAACCTCCGCGGCGCCGATGATGCAGACGCAGACCGCGGAAACGGCCATCGGATATCGATTCGCAAGTTCCTGAACGATGCGCCGCTGGCGAACCGCAACTGGATCTTTATTGCCCAGGAAGCGCCGGGCGTGACGCCGATGTGGGCCGCGGCGCCGGCAACGGCGATTTCTCCTCCAACGGCCAGCAAGGAGAGCAGAACAACTACATGCTCGACGGCGCGGACAACAACACCACCAACAACGACTACATCAACGGCTCGGCGTACAACATCGCGCCTCCGCCGGATGCCATCGCCGAGTTCAAGATGGAGACCAGCAACTACAGCGCGGAGATCGGCCGCGGCCACGCCGCGGTGATCAACGCCACCACCAAGTCCGGCACCAACGCGATTCACGGCGATCTCTGGGAGTACGTCAGAAACACGGATCTTCGACGCGCTGGTTTGGACCCAGGCCCAAGGCTCGACGCCTGCGGTGTTCCACATGAATCAATTTGGCGCTACCCTGGGCGGGCCGATCATCAAGAACCAGCTGTTCTTCTTTGGCGACATTCAGGAAGCGCGCTACGTGCTGGAGCGAATCCGAGCACCTACACCGTGCCTACGCCGCGCGAGCGGCAGGGCGACTTCACCGAGCTTCTGAATCCGACCTGGACTCAGTGGTTCCTGTCCGACGGTGCTGTACGTGCCCAACACCAACACCGGCACGTACACGTGCAGCAGCAACGTCGTATCAGGCCGGGCGCCGACCGGCACGCTGCAGCAGTCCGGCAGCTCCGCAATACACATACGACGGCTATACCTTCGCCCCCGGCCAGAATGTCTTCAGCGCGGCGCAACTCGATACGGTCGCCCAGAAACTTGCTCAGGCTTACCCCTGCCCCAACTACGCTGCCGCCGGCCAGCCCAATTTCGGCGTAAAGAATGGCGGCTGGCAGACCGGAAATTGCAACGCCGAGACGACATCTCGATTCGGGACCGACCTCCAACAACTACCAGGTTGACCTGAACGAGACCTCGGATCCGATCAATTGGGATGGCAAGCTCGACTGGAACATCAGCAGCCGCGACCTGGCCACTTTCCGCGTCGACTACCAGCACATCATCAACACACTTCGTTGTGCCCCTGGGCACCCATCCTCGACGGAACTGGGAAGCAACCAGGGCACCTCCAGACCTACCTGAGCGCGAACTACATGCTCAGCGAGACGCACACCTTCTCGCCCACGCTGATCAACGAATTCCGTTTCGGCTTCAACTGGGGCATCGACGCGAACCTGCAGTACAACTCCAACAACAACATCTCGGCTGCCCTCGGATTGAACGGCGTTCCGTTCAACGCCGGTCCGCAGAACGGCGGCCTGCCGGCGGTAAGCACCAGCTGGCACCAGCCTTTGGAGCCCACGGCAACGATCCGGCCCACGAAGGCCAGAACGATTACCAGATCATCGACAACGTCACCAAGGTCATTGGCAACCACTCGCTGAAGATGGGCTTTGAGGCCATGCCGATGCGCTTCTACACCATCGCGGCGGAACCCCGCGCGGAAGCTACAGCTACAGCGGCACATTTACCGGTGTGTCGGGACTGGGCGGCCCCAGCGGATATGCCGGCGCGGACTTCCTTGCGCTCGCACGTCGGGCACGCAGGGCGCGCAACGAACCCGAGCGGCGCGTTTACCTATCTGGCAACGGATAACATGGCCAGCGGCAGCATCAGCACCTACGTGTACCAGCACTACGTGCACCAATATCTTGCCGGCTACCTGCAGGACGACTGGAAGCTGACGCAGAAGCTGACCCTGAACCTTGGGCTACGCTACGAGTACTTCACGCCCAAGCTTGAGCAGGGCAGACCAGTGGGGGAACTTCGTGCAGGAGACCGAGGCGATGACCTCCAACGGCGGCACCGGGACGGCGAAGCTTGTGTTTCCGCGGAGTCAGCAGAACCAGAAGCTCGACCCGAACCTGCAGGCGCTGCTCACCGCGGATAACGTCTCCAGTCGTCTACACTACCAACCCGCACCTGTGGACTTCCCGAAGTTTAACTTTTCGCCGCGGATTGGCGGCTGCCTACCAGTTCGACGACAAGACCGTCATGCGCGTTGGGATTCGGCGTCTTCATGGGCGGCTTTGAGCCGGGCGGCAGCTCGGCGCTCACTGCAGAATCCGCCTTACGTGATGCAGCGCAAACCTGCCGAGCCTGCCGAGTCGTGCACGCAGGGGAACTATTGCGGATCGCAAAATGCCTTCGGCAACACCCTCGAGAGCGGTTTCGCAGGGTTTCAGACTTCCGGCGGAATCCAGCACTTCGCCACGTTTCCCGAGATCCAGCAAGCGGGGAAGGACCGAACCCGATATGCACATGCCGTACACCATGAACTACAACCTGAGCGTGCAGCGTGCCTTCTGGCAGGGTACAACTGCAACGGTGAGCTACGTGGGCAGCGTGGGACGCCACCTGGTGACTCTGCTACAACAACCCCGACCAGCCGCTGGCGATTACCATTGGCGGCCAGTCAGCGCAACGGGTTCACGCCCTTCCCGCATTTCAGTGGGTCCCAGTGGATGGAGTGGACAGGCGCAAGCTCGTACAACTCGCTGCAGGCTGCGGTGCAGAAGCACTATAGCAACGGCTTGAGCTTCCTGGGCACCTATACCTGGGCCCACGCGTTCGATGACACCACCGACTTGCTGGGCGGCGACTACGGCGGTTACAGGCAGTCCTAGCTCATCCCCATCAATCACGAGTGGGGACAGTCCGGCTACGATATCCGGCAGCGCGCCGTGATCAATGTCGATTACGACCTGCCATTCGGAGTGGGCAGGCAATTCGTCAACCACCCCGGCATTCTCGACGAGATCATCGGCGGATGGAAGACCGACATGGAGTGGTGGGGCCAGACCGGCCAGCCGTTCACGGTCGCCATCAGCAGAATCTCGGGCTGGTCAGAACGCCAACGGCGGCGAGAACAACACCGCCATCAAAGTCGCCAATCCGTACTCGAACAACCTGCAGGCTCCGGCTAACTACAGCGGCCCGATTACCGCGAGCGGCATGACGACAGGAGCGGCATCGAACACAGCCGCGAATGTTTGCGCGGCGCAGACCAAAACAAGACAGCGCTGGTTCAACCCGTGCGCCTTTGCCGATCCGCTCGGCGTCGTCAATACAAGCAACGCGACTGCCATTGCTGACCTGGCGCCTTACGCAAACCGGCAACTTCAGCTATTACTCGCCGGCAGTCGGCGCCGATAACGCGCTTGCCGACGGCGCATATAACACCTCGGGAGGATCGAGCGGCTTGGGGCCCGTGCCGTACGTCACGGGCCTACGCGGCCGTGACGCCGTTCTTTGGCAGTCCGCCAGGAACGATGTTTCCGGGCCGGGCAACTGGAGACTGAACGCGTCGCTGTTCAAGGACTTCAAGACATGGCGCGAGCAATACCTGGAGTTCCGCGCCGACGCCTTCAACGTCCTCAACCACCCGAGCCTCGGCAACCCTGGCAGCACCAGCACGAATATCGGCGCCAACTCAGTCGCGATTACCGGGACGGGGTCCAACCAGACCCTCACCATCGACGCACGCTTCTTCCAGTTGTCAGGGAAGTACGTGTTCTAACTTGACTGCCTCATTTGTTTAAGCAAACAACCTTTGAGGCCGCCCTACTCGGGCGGCCTCAATCATTTAAGGGATAAACTTACCTCCGGGAGAAGACGTGAATCGACGTACATTCACAAAATTGCCGGCATGGCCGGCGTCGGCACCCTTGTGCTGCGCAATGCATTCTCGGCCGCAGTTTCATCTCAAGCCCAAAAAGGCTCTGAGTCGAGCCGCTGGACCTGGGATCGCTATCTCCTCGGCGCAGCTTACTACCCAGAGTGGTGGCCTGCCACCGAATGGGAAATCGACTTCCGTGAGATGCAGGAGCTCGGCATCAACACCGTTCGCATGGGCGAATTCGCATGGGCCATCTTCGAGCCTTCACCCGGCAAATTCGAATTTGACTGGATGGATCGCGCCCTCGATGTCGCGCACCGCTACGGCGTAAGCGCCGTTCTCGCCACGCCCACTGCGTCCATTCCGCCATGGCTCTATCAGCAGTTTCCCGAAGTGCTGAGCGGAAACCTGCAAGGGCCTTTCACTTATGGTGGGCGCAAGGGTTACAACACGAACAGCTCGCACTATCTCGACGCCTGTGCGCGCATTGTTACCGCACTGGCGGAGCATTACGGGAAAAACTCGACGGTCATAGGATGGCAGCTCGACAATGAGCCCGCCAATCCCCAGGAGACATTCGATCCGGTTTCAGAGCGCGCTTTTCAGGAATGGCTCAGAAAACGTTATGGCACACTCGAAGAGCTGAACCGCGTTTATAACGGCGCTTTCTGGAGCAATGAATTTAGCGATTGGTCTCAAATCCGTTTTCCGTATAACTCCGCTGAAGGCGGTTGGCAGCCGGCGATCTCGCTCGATTATCGGCGATTCTTCTCGGAGTCATTCCTGCATCACCTTCACGCGCAGGCGGACATTCTTCACGCGAAAACTCAGAATCAATTTGTCCTCACCAATTGGTCGAGCCCGACTGGGGCGGCCGATGCATATTCCGCGGCGGAGTTCCTCGATGCCTCCGCCTGGGACAACTATGTGAGCGCGCCGGGACTGAGCCGGTTCCAGCGCCAATATACGTCGGGCTATTTGAGTGACATCACCCGGTGCGCGGGTCCACACCAGCGGTTTATCTGCGCGGAGCAGAATGCCTACGTTCCGCCAGTCGCGTCCACCGAGGGCCTCCGTCTCCAGGCATACGACGATTTCGCGCACGGTGCCCACGGGCAACTCTATTTTGAGTGGCGGCGGCCCGTGGCAGGCGGTGAAGAACATCGCCCTTCCTTCATCAAGGGCTTCGACGGAAACATCAATCCCGCAAAGCCGATGCTTGCGCAGATCTGCAAGGAACTTGCGCGCCTCGGCCCGCGCCTCGCAAAGGCGACGACTCACTCTGACATCGCGCTTATCTACGACTATGTAAACTCATGGGCGCAGGGTGTGGGTGGCATTGGCGGAGATCGGAGTCCCCGTTATGGCGGCGAAGTCCAAAGCTACTACACAGGATTTAAATTCCTGCAACGCAACCTCGATGTGATCCCTCTTGAAAGAGATCTGGCCGGATACAAAGTTGTCGTGGCTCCCCAGCTTCGCCTCATTGACGACGCAGCCGTCGATCGGCTGAAGACCTTTGTTGCCGAAGGCGGTACGCTCATCCTTAACTACCGCGCCGCCACCCAAAACACCGACAACAGCATGCGCCGCGCGCTTTCTCCGGGCCCTTTCGCTGACATTGCCGGCGTCACAACCGACGCCATCCTGGATCTGGTGGAATACAACGCGCAGGACGGCAATCTCGATGTACAGCATCAATCTGAACTCGGAATCCAATTCGCTGGCAGCCAGTCTATCTTCAAGCCGCGGTTGGCGATTGAATCGCTCATCGTGCAAGGCGCTGAGCCAATCGCGACCGTTCATGCCAGCGGCTCGCTCGACGGCCGTCCCGCGATTACGCGCAACCGTCACGGACAGGGCTGGGTCTACTACGTAGGGTGCGATTCCACCGACGACGAATTCTATGAGACCCTGGCGCGCGCTGTCGCCGCAACAAGCAATCTCACACCACTCATCGCCGCTCCTTACGGAGTCGAAGTCACCAGCCGGCAGGACGCGACCGCAACGTACTACTTCCTTCTCAACCTTACTGACACTGCACACAACAATATCGCGCTCCCGCACCCCATGGACGACTTGATTCACGAGCAGCGCGGAATCACGACAATATCTCTGGGGCCGCTGGATGTTGCTGTCCTGGCCTCCTGATCCGAGCAACACTCGACGGCAGCGGGCCCTTTGCAACTTCTCGCCCGTGCTGCAGGAGTCATACTGGAATCGTGAGCACTCGTTTCGATAATCCGGCAAGCATCTCCCGTCGCAGCTTTATCCGCGGCTGCGCGGCAACCGCCGTTCTCGGTCCCGCGGTCCTCACCTGGAGCCAGGCAACCGCCTCAACGACCCGCCAAAACGGTCCACCGCAATACATCCTCCCGCTCGATAGGGATTGGCTCTTCGGTGGCAAGTTCACTCCGGCTGCGATCGCTCCCGCATTCGAAGACAGCAAATTCGCGCACGTGACGCTGCCGCATTCGGTCACTCCTCTCTCCTGGCAGAACTGGGACACTGAATCCTGGCAGGACGTCTGGATTTATCGCCGGCACTTTTCTATCCCGCCCGAATTCAAGAATCTCCGCCTCCTTCTCCACTTCGATCGTGCAATGGCCAGCGCCACACCGAGCATCAATGGTCAGAGTCTCGAGCCGCACGCCGGCGGGTTTCTCCCTTTTGATCGTGAAATCACAGATTTGGTCCGAGCCGGGGAAAACATCCTCGCTGTCAGCGTCGATTCACGCTGGCTCAACGTTCCACCCGCCGGCTCACCCAAAGGCCCAGCAGCGGTCGACTACTCCCTCCCAGGCGGTATCACTGGCTCTGTGCAGCTTCGCGCTGTTCCTGCGATCTTTCTGCGCGAAGTCTTCGCCAAGCCCGTCGACGTCCTTACACCAAATCGCCGCGTTCAACTCACTTGTCGTATCGACGCCGCCGGCGAACTGCCCACCTCCATTCGCCTCACCGCAAATCTGCGCCAGGGATCGCACATCGTCGCCACCGTCTCTCAATCCGTCAACGTCGAAAAATCCGACCAGGAATTCCAGCTCACGCTCACCAATCTTCAGAGCATCCAGCTCTGGGATATCGACCATGCCAGTCTCTACGACATCGACGTCACGCTTTCCGCGAACAACCGTCAGTTGCATCGTTACACCACGCGCATCGGCTTCCGCGAAGCTCGTTTTGCGCTCGACGGCTTCTATCTGAACGGCCGCCGCACGCAACTCTTCGGCCTCAATCGTCACGAGCTCTATCCCTATCGTCGGGTTTGCTGCGTCGCCACGCCTTCTGCGCCGCGATGCCGAGATTCTCCGCCATCAATTCAACTGCAACTTCGTCCGCTGCTCCCATTATCCCCAGTCCGAAGCTTTTCTCGATGCCTGCGACGAGCTCGGCCTCATGGTCTGGCAGGAGCCGCCGGGCTGGCAATACATCGGCGACGAAAGCTGGCAGGATCTCGCCGTCCGCGACGTCGAAGCCATGATCCGCCGCGATCGCAACCATCCCGCGATCGTCATCTGGGGCGTGCGCATCAACGAATCGCGCAATGATCCGGCGCTTTACAAGCGCACGCGCGAAGTTGCCCACTCGCTCGACGATTCGCGGCCCACCTCCGGCACCATGACGCCATCATCTCGCGCCAACTGGCAAACCGAATGGGCTCAGGACGTCTTTGCCTTCGACGACTACCACGCCGCGCCCGATCACACCGTCGGCATTCTTGATCCGTCGAGGGATATCCCTACATGATTGCCGAGACCGTTGGCCAGTTCAATTACGGCACCGGCAAGGCTTCAACATGAAATACCGCCGTGCCGGCGACATCGGCGAGCAGACCAGCCAGGCCATCTATCACGCGCAGGCACACAGCCGCGCCGCCGACCACCCGCGCATCGCCGGAGTCATCGCCTGGTGCGCATTCGACTACGCCAGCCTGATGAACCCATACAACGACGTCAAATGCCCGGGCATTGCCGACGTCTTCCGCATTCCCAAGCTGGGCGCCTCCTTCTATCTCGCGCAAGTCGACCCGTCCGTGCGCTCCGTCATCGAGCCCAACTTCTATTGGGACTTCGGCCCGCAGACGTCTTCGGGACCCGGCGATCACGCCGCCATCTTTTCCAACTGCGATCGTCTCGAACTTTTCATCGACGGCAAGCACCACGCCACGCTGACGTCCCGATCACGCCAATTTCCCGCATCTCAAACATGCACCGTTCTTCGTAGATCTCAAACTCGACGGCGCATCACACCCTGAGTTGCGAATTGACGGTTTTGTTGGCAACAAACTAGTGCTCACGCGTTCATTTTCTTCCGATTCAAAATTCGATCGCTTTTCGCTGCACGCCGAAGACACGACTCTGATCGCCGACGGCATCGATTCCACGCGTCTTGCCTTCGCAGTAGTCGACAAATTCGGCGCACCGCGGGCCTTCGCCGGCGGCCATGTATCCATCCATGTTTACGGCCCTGGCACCATCGTCGGTGACAATCCCTTTGCCCTCGCGGAAAGTGGCGGCTCCGGCGCCGTCCTGGTGAGAGCTCTCGCCGGACAAGCCGGCAAGATCCGAATCGAAGCGGAGCATAATCTCTTTGGCGTCAAAGTAGTCGAAATTCAAGCCGCTGCTTTTCGGCATGACCGTTAACCCTTTTCAATCCTGACAGTTATGCCAAGGCAGCGAGCAATCTGTTATCATCGATAATTAGATACCGGTCCCCGGACTTTCGAAACGTTCAGACTCGGTTCAATCATGGAGCGCCCATGCCTGCATTACTCAGCACCGGCAAACTCGCCGGCCTGAAAGCAATCTCCGACCAGCGCGGCGTCATCGCCGCTCTCGCAATCGATCAGCGCGGTATTCTCCGCACCGCAATCGCAAAAGCGAAAAAAGTTGACGACGTCCCGGCCTCCGCAGTCGAAGAATTCAAGATCCATGTCACTTCTGCGCTCACCATTTACGCCTCGGCGATTCTTCTTGATCCCGAGTACGGCCTGCCAGCAGCAAAACATCGCAACTCCGCCGGCCTGCTTCTTGCTTACGAGCAGTCCTGTTACGACGCTGCCCCGCCCCGTCTGCCCATTCTCTACGATCATTGGTCGGTTCGCCGCGTGAAAGAAACCGGCGCCGACTGCGTCAAAGTACTGCTCCACTACACGCCCTTCGATCCGCCGGAAATCAACGGCATCAAGCGCGCTTTCACTGAGCGCGTCGGTGACGAGTGCCGAGCCAACGACATCCCCTTCGTGCTCGAACTTCTCGGCTACGACAAGAACGGCAATGAAAAGTCCGCTGCCTACGCGCGTGTCAAGCCTGAAATCGTCGCACGCTCCATGGAAGAATTCGGTAAAGATCGCTACGGCGTCGACCTGCTCAAGGTCGAAGTGCCTGTTCAGATGCAGTTCGTTGCGGGCACCAGTTGCTTCGCCGGCGAACAAGCTCACACTCAAGCCGAAGCGAAAGCCCACTTCGCCTCTGTTGCTTCCGCAACTGACAAGCCCTTCGTTTACTTATCGGCCGGAGTCACAAACGCACAGTTTATTGAGACACTCGATCTCATCGCCGAGTGTGGAGCTCGTTTTAACGGCGTTCTTTGTGGAAGGGCAACCTGGCAGGATGGCATCGCTGTGTATGCTCAACGCGGTCCAGAAGCTCTCGATGAGTGGCTGCACACGGTCGGCCGCGAGAACATCCAGCGCGTGAATCGGGCGCTCAAATCTGCGCAGCCCTGGCAAGCGCATCCGGAAGTTTCAACAGTTACAGTTCGCTGAGCAACTCGGAGCCCCGCAGCCGCGTCGACCCCTGAATTACTTCCTCTTTTGCGGCAGGTTAAATCGAGTCGCAACGTTTATCGCCGGCTGCCCATCCAGCACCCGTGCCACGTCTTCGCAAACCACATGCGTCACGCGGCTCTGCGCCTCAATCGTGAACGCGGCAATGTGCGGCGTCAAGATCACATTCGGCATTTTATCCAGTTCGCTCGACTTCGGAGGCTCTGCGCACCGCACATCCAGTGCCGCACCGGCGATCCTGCCCGCTTTGAGCGCCTCTATCAGATCCTTTTCGTTTACCACCTGTCCGCGCGCCGTGTTGATCAGAAATGCTGTTGGCTTCATCTTCTCGAGCCGCTTGCGATTGATCAGCCCATCCGTCTTTGGCGAGCCGGGTAAATGGCACGAGACAACATCGGACTTTGACAGCAGCTCGTCCAGTTCCACCAGATCCGCCTGCGCCTCGCGCACCAGCACGTTGTCCTCACTCACAAACGGATCGTATGCAAGAATCCGCATGCCAAGCGCTCTTGCCCTGGTCGCCGTCAGAAAGCCAATCTTTCCTGCTCCGACAATGCCGAATGTCTTTCCGTAAAGCTCCGTCCCCACAAACAGTTGCCGGTTCCAATGTCCTGCACTCGTATCTGCGGCCGCCACAGGAATCTTGCGAGCAAGCGCAATCATCAACCCGATCGTCAATTCCGCCACACTGATCGAGTTCTGATCAGGCGTGCATGTCACCACGATACCCAGGTCGTTCGCGCTGTCTATATCAATGTTGTCCAGCCCCACTCCGGCGCGTCCCACGGCAATCAGATTCTTGCCCACCTTCAACAACTCGGCGCTCACATCGGTCTTGTTGCGCACGATCAATGCGCGCGCGCCTGCCACCGCCTTCAGCAGCGCGGCCTGGTCCTCCCACAAATTTGGCTGGCGCGAAACCTGGAATTTCGAACTGAGTGCATCTACAAATGGTCCGGAGATGTTCTCCGAAATCAAAATGTCGGTCATGAGCTCACCTGTTGCAGTTCCGGCAGCATCTCCACGTTGAGTTTCTTGCACCAGTCCTCCAATTCCTTCCATGTCTCCGGCCCCAAAGGAACTCCGTTCTTTTCGTTTTCTCTGGCGGTCCGTGACGACCGTTCGCCGGGCACCAGGATCTCGCTCACTCCGGCCATCTTCTTGCCACTCTTGAGGCGGTCAATCGTCTCATCCACTCTGCGAATAAATTCGGAATAATCGATGAACGCATCGATGTGCAACAGGCAGAAGAAATGCCCCACGTCCTGTTTGCGGTCGAGGTTCTTGTACATCGATCCGATGTCGGACCCGATTGCCGCGCCCGAAAGCACGCCGCTGAACATCTCCACCATCATCGCCAGCGCATAGCCCTTGTGTCCGGCCATGGTCAGCACAGTGCCCAGCAGCGCCTTTGCGCATCCGTCGTTGGATGGCCGTCCGGTCGAGCGCCCAACCCAGCGGAATCGCTTCGTTCTTCTTCGCCGCGGCGATAATGTTGCCGCGCGCAATGGCCGACGTCGACAAATCGATCTTGATCGGAATCCCTTCCCGGTGGGAAACGAAGCAGCGATGGGATTGGTGCCGAAGAAAGCATCCGCATCCGCCTTCAGGCGACATGGCCGGCTCGCAATTGGTCATCGCCAGCAGCACCATCCGCTGCTCCGCGGCGCGATTGCAGTACTACGAAAGCGCGCCGAAATGCTGCTGTTGCGGATGGTCGCCAGCAGCCACGCCGTTCTGCGCGCGCGATCGGATCAGCAGATCGAGCGCCTTCACGCCTGCACCTGGCCCAGCCCGTTGCCTGCGTCGAGCACCAGCACGCTTCCCGCGCTGCGATCGAGTCCGAAGCTTTGCTTTAGGATCGATGAGGCCCAGTTCGATGCGCTTCAAATAAATATTCAAGCGCGAGACGCCGTGCGTCGAAACGCCGTGCAGGTCGGCATCGACCAGACCTCGGCAAAGAGCGCGCATCGTCTGCAGGCACATCCCATGCGTTCGCCAGCTGCTGCGTACCACGTGTAACCAGTTGCTCTTTCGGATAACGATTCATTAAGCCTCGCGATCGAAGCTTCCTGGATTCCGGGTCCCCAAGCTGGACCTGGCATACCCGGGTGTTGACATGCTCAGCAAACTACGCGCTGCGATAGAGCTTGGTCATCACGAACTCGCGATGGCCCAGCGCTTCCGCCGCGGTAATCCGGCCGTTCGCCGTGCGCACGATCATGTCGATCAGCGATCACCAGCCTGGTCGAGCGTCATCTCGCCCTGCAGAATCGGCGACACGTCCACGTCGATGTGATCGGCCATCATCTTCACGGTCTTCGGATTTCCCGAGAGCTTGATGACCGGCTCGATGGGATTGCCGATCACGTTGCCCTGCCCGGTCGGGAACAGGTGCACGACCGCGCCCGAGGCCGCCCACAGCGTGACGGCTTCTGCCGCGGCGCTCGACGTATCCATGAACCACAGCCCCTTGTCCGTGGGCACCTCCGCCGGCTTCAGGCAGCCGACAAACTTCGTCTTCTTGCCCAGCTTCTCCACGTTGCCCAGCGCCTTTTCTTCAATCGTCGTCAATCCGCCGGCAATGTTGCCCTTGGTCGGCTGCGACTCGGAAAGGTCGTTGGTCTTCTCGCCGAAGACCAGCTTTTGGTAGTCGTCAAACGCGGCCTGGAACTGCTTGCGCACCGTCGTCATTCGCGGCCTTGGCGGCGACGATGTGCTCGGCGCCGGTCAGCTCGGTGGTCTCGCCGAACGAAGCCATGCCGCCGTTCGCGCAGTGCTTGTCAATCACGTTGCCGACGGTGGGGCAGCTTGCAAGACCGGTGGTGGTGTCGGACTCGCCGCACTTCACGCTGATGTAGAGCTCGCTGAACTTGCACTCGGTGCGCTGCAGCTCCGTCGCCCACTGCACAAACTCCTTCGCCTTTCTTGAAGCTTGCGCGACTGTAGCGATGTCGCCCTGGCCTTCGATGGAGAATCCCGCCACCGGCTTGCCGGTCTTGGCAATTCCGTCCACGATCTGCTGCGTCCATCCCGGCTCAATGCCGATCACCACCACAGCGGCCACGTTGGGATTGCTGCCGGTGCCGATCATGGTGCGGAAGAAAAGCTCGAGATCTTCGCCGAACTGCAGCCGGCCATAGGCGTGCGGCAAGCCAAGCGTGCCCTTGATGTTGTTGGCCACGGCCTCGCAGCGCGGCGTTCGAAATGTCGTCCACGGGCAGGATAATCAACGTGATTGCGAATGCCCACGCGCCCGTTTTCTCGCCGATATGCGTGAAATCTGTCTGATCCTTCATTATGCCCACCTCTTCGTCTTCAGGTTCTGCACTGTGCACGTGTTGCCCAGCCTTGATTGGCTGCACTACTTTTCCGATCTCGCAGCCGTACTTGATCACCGTGTCGCCCACGGCAAAATCCTTGAGCGCCAGTTTGTGGCCCAGCGGAATTCCTGCGCCGACTTGGCTTCAGTGGCTTGTTGGTTGAGAGATCTCCCGGCGCAGTGCGTGCCCGGTTCAATATCCACGACGGCCACGCCGACCTTGTCCGCCGTATCGTGAACGAGAAAATGAATCATTCGTTTTCCTTTCATTGACTTGCGGTTGAGGCCTCAAACAGTTTTCCAGTTAATGTAGGGCGAAGCCACATTCGCCGAGTGGCTCTTTCCTTAAGAAGAGCCACACCGCACGGCCCTCGAAATGCCAAATTGAACTGGCAAACTGCTCTATACCCCCCCGAACGAAACATGTTTCGTCTCGAGGAACGCATCCAGCCCTTCGCTGCCCAGTTCGCGTCCCCAGCCGCTCTGCTTCACGCCGCCGAAAGGAGCATTGCTGGTGGTCGGCGCGCCATCATTGATGCCCATCGTTCCCGCCTCCATGCGCTCCGCGCAGCCGGAACATGCGCGCCAATGTCGCGCGTCATTGCGTAAGCGCTCAGCCCGTAAGGCGCTATTGTTAGCGCGTGCGATGGCCTCTTCTTCCGTTTCAAATGTAGTCATCGGCGCGATCGGCGCAAATGTCTCTTCGCGCATGCACAGCGCGTCCCCGTCTACACCGTCCATCACCGTCGGCTCCAGGAAATATCCGCTGTCGTTGCCCATTCGCTTCCCGCCGCAGCAGATTTTCGCGCCACGTTTCTGCGCATCGTCGATCTGCTGCAATGCGCTTGCCAGCGCACTCTCGCCAATCACCGGACCAATGTCCATGCCGGCTTCCAGGCCTCGCCAACCTTCAGTTCCTGCATCGCCGGCAACAAATTTCGATAGGAATTCGGCGTGAATCGACCGCTGCACATAAATCCGTTCGCCGCGATGCATGACTGCCCCGTGTTGCGAAACTTCGCAATCATCGTCTCCTGCAACAGCCAGATCCAGATCGCAATCGTCGAAAACCAGCAGCGGCGCATGACCGCCCAACTCCAGCGAAAGCGGCTTGACTCGTTGCGCCGCACCCCGAATCAATGCCTGCCCCACTTCCGTCGATCCGGTGAACGTGATCTTCCGGCAGATGCGGATTCGTCAGAAACTCCTCGGCAATCATTCGCGCGCTGCCAATCACCAACTGGAACACGCCGGCGGGAATACCCGCCGCCTCCACGCACTCGGCCAACGCGACGCAGCACAACGGTGTCTTCGATGCCGGCTTCAAAACCACCGGGCAGCCCGCGGCCATTGCCGGCGCCGCCTTGCGCACCGCAAGCACCAACGGAAAATTCCACGGCGCGATCGCCCCAACCACGCCGATCGGCGTCTTGACCACCATGTTGCGCTTGCGCCCGTCCTGCTGCGGAATCATGCGTCCGTACGCGCGTTTCGCCTCTTCGGCAAACCAGCGCAGATGGTCTTCCGTCATCCCCATTTCGCCTTTGCTCTGCGCCAGTGGCTTGCCATTCTCCAGCGTGATCGTGCGCGCGATCTCATCGCGCCGCGCCTTCACTTCATCGGCCACGCGCAACAGCAGTGCTCCGCGTTCCTTTGCTGTCACCTTCCGCCAACTCGCAAACGCATCGTGCGCCGCAGTCAGCGCGCCCCGCACCTGTTCGCGGTCCACCGTGTTCACGCTGGCAAAAACCTGGCCGTTCGCCGGATTCACGACGTCAAGCTCCCGCCCGCCGTCCACCCATTTGCCGTTGAGATAAACTCCGTGGCTCGTTTTGCTCGTCACCGTCATTGCGCTCATGCCCTTCTGGTTCATTGCTGCCGCTGCGAGTCTTCCACCCATTTCGGCGTGAATTCGTTCTTTGCCGCCTGCTGCTCAATCGTTCTCCGCGCCTTGCCGACGTGCTCGCGCGCCAGCCGCTCCGCTTCATCCGGCAGATTCGCTTCAATTGCATTCACAATCTCCAGGTGCTCTTCGTACACCGCTCGCGGATCGCGCGAAGCCCGTACTGCCATGCCCAGCACGCGGTACCCTTCCGCGAGCCGTTTTAGCACACTGTTATTTGAAAGATTCATGATCTGCAAATGGAATCCCCGATCTGCCGCACCCATCTCTTCTTCCTTATGAAGCTGCGACAGTTCCCAGATCTGCTCCGCCGTGTTCCGCAGCTTCGCCACGTCCGCACGCGAGGCATGATCGCATGCCAGCCTTGCAGCCAGCCCCTCAAGAAATTCGCGTACTTGGTAGGCCTCGCAGAGTCGCGCCGCGTCCAGCTTGCCAACGAAAACACCGAGCCGGTCGACTGATTCCACCAGCCCAAGCCACTGCAACTCCAGCAAAGACTCGCGCACCGTGCCCTGCGCAACTCCCAGTTCCCGCGCAAGACTCTGCTGTGTGAGTCGCTCACCAGGTTGGCTCTCGCCGCTCAAAATCCGCCGCTGAATCTCTTCACGTACCTGGTGCCGCGCAATCGGTGATGCAATCGGCATGGCTTTCATTCCTCCTGGGAGCAAATCTTCCCCGTCCTGAATCTTTGTGCGCTATTCAAACCATCGAACGCTCAGCAACCGCGCGAGCCTGCGCAACGTCTCCGCGCAGTGCCCGTAATAGAGCACCACGTGGTGCGGCATGCCTTCGTGAATCAGCATGTCGAATCGCTCCGGCACGCCACGACCCGCAATCTCAACTGAAACTGTATTGCCGGTCAGCGCCCGCTTCGGCCGAATCGACTTCCCTTCGAATGCGGTCATTCTGTATTCGCCGTCGCAGTGCCAGAGCCGGGCAATCGTCACCGGCTGGTCTTCGCGCAACTCGCCATCGACCACCAGCGGCTTCACGATATTGAAGTGCTTGGTTAGCGTCGCTCCGCGCCGGTCTCCAATCATGTCGATCGGCGCCATCCCCGGATGCCACAGCAAAATCGTGTGCTCGTCGTGCTCCAGCCAGTCAGTCAGGAAGCCATGCCCAATCCCGAGCGTGTTGCCCATCAGCTCCGCAATTGCTCCATCCACGTCGCCTTCGATCGCGACTGCATGTCCCTCCGCAGTTAGTCGCGCAACCGCCAGGTACGGCCACTGACCAATCATCTCCGGCAACTCCGGCCAGCACTGGACGCAAAGTGCCGTCAGGCTCTCCTCTTTCATCAGGTCGAGCATCGCGATGTAGCAACGCGAGTTCACTTCCAGATCTTTCTCTTCGACCCCATCGAGCGGCAATCCGAGCGCGAGTACCTTTTCTACATCCTTACGAACGGCCTCCGCGTCCACGCCGCGCACGCGATCAATGAACTGCGGCAGGCTCAGTGGATGCAACTGCAGCCCAAGTGACTTCTGCAGGACAAACGAGTTCACCTGCAAATCGACAAATCCCGGCGCATGCGTGCCCACCATCCCAACTTTTCCGGTCTTCAGCACCGCCGCCGTGTGCGCCAGCGCAATCGCCCTCACCAGCGTTGCCTTCACTGCCGCATCGTCCGGATCGCCATACACAAACTCAAACGGATGCTTCGCTTCGCGCATCATCGACGCCCACAAATGCTGGCCAACCAGCGAGCATGAACTCACTTTGCCATCGGCCGGCCGCTCCGGCGTAGCCCACAGAACAATCGGCCCCGGCCACAACTGCGCCAAACTCAACGCCAGTTGCCCGTTACCCATCGATGGCTGCAGCATCACCAGGCTGTCACAACCTGCTGCTTCAATCTCCTTCAGCGCCACGCGCAGGCTCACATCATCGACGAGTTTTACGTCCTGCCCAACACACTCGAACCCCAGTCCGCGCATCGCCGCCACGCAGCGCTGCGTAACTTCCTTGTTCCACTCCTGGTCGAATCCTGGGCGCTTCCGTCCGAGAATCAGAACGCCCACTGGCTTCTTCGCTGCAACAGCTTCCTGAGTCTCTGCAGTCATCACAGCTTCATGCGTTGCCATACATCTCCGATCTTCAAGAACTTTCAAATTCCCATCGCAGCCGGTAGAAATGCCGGCGCATATTCAAACAGATCTCCCACCAGCGGCCGCAGATACTCTTCAAACGCGCGCCCCACTGGCAACGGCCCATCCGTCAGCCATTCCTGCGGCAATGGCCGTTCAACTCCTGTCACCTTGCTGAACGGCACCAGGTCGTATCCGCGCTCGCCCGGATTTTTCAGCGGACGCAGCGAAACCATCTTCTCCGTTTCGGCTGCTGCCAGCGCCTGCACACCTGCGCGCCCCACAAGCACCGCATCGTTCCGATCCTGCACGGATGCCAGCGCACCCGAAGATCGACACAGTAATCCCGGCTTTTCCGTCCGGCAGCGAATCTTCAGCTTCGCCCCCACCATGTTGGCAAGATGCTGCCCCACTCCCCCGGTCATCGGCCTCTTCAAAGGATCAGCCTGCGATGCATCGGCCAGCTCATACACCAGGCTTCCATCTGCATTGCGCAGCCCCTCGGTCACTACCACCACGGCCCATCCCTGGCGGCTCACGATTCCATCCAATCGCGCCAGAAAGTCTTCCGCATGGAATGCGCGCTCCGGCACATAAACCAGGTGTGGCGCATCGTCTTCATCAGCCTTCGCCAACACAGACGCTGCCGCCGGCCAGCCAATGCTCCGCCCAATCACTTCCAGGATCGTCACCGGTTGAGGCAATCCGCGAATATCCATCCCCAGGTCGCGCGTCGACTGCGCAATGTAGCGGGCCGCGCTCGCGTATCCCGGGCAGCGGTCCGTTCCCGCAATGTCGTTGTCCGCGGTCTTCGGCACGCCGATAATCTGCACTTCAAAGCCGGCTGTGCGGCAGTGTTCAGCCACCAACCCCGCTCCATGCATCGTGCCATTGCCGCCCATGAAAATAATCTGCCGCGCGTCAAGCCGCCGCAGATGACTCACCATCCGATCGAAGTCCTCCTTCGCCGGACTGTAGCGCGACGATCCCAGTGCAGCCCCAGGGCTCTTCCCAAGCAGCTCCAATTCGCCCGCGGTCATCCGGCCCAGTTCGATCGTGTCGCCATTCACCAGCCCGCGCACTCCAAAGCGCGCGCCATAGACCCGCTTCATTCCTTGCTGGCAATTCGCTTCGGCAATCGCGCTGGCCAGGCTGGCATTAAACACTGCCGTGGGCCCGCCTCCCTGCACGATCATCAAATTGCCGCCGCCCATTGCGGTACTCACTCCTCGTCCCAAATTCATCGCCAACACATGCGCACACCGACTGCCCTGCGAAGCCGCCGCACCTAGACTGCCGCCGGTGCGCGCGATTCCAACTCGGCCAAGCGCTTCGCCAATTGCTTTTCCAGATCGGCCAGCGCGGTCGAAAATCCTTCGATTCCTTCCGTCAGCTTTTCGTCCGCCATTCGGTCGGCCGCCAGCATCCGATGGAACGCCTCTTTGTCAACATGGATTCGTTCGATCGGCATTGCCTTCGCCGCTTCCACATCCAGCTTGCGGGGCAGTTCAGCCTCAGCTTCCAGCAGTTGCACCAGCACCTTGGGCGCAATGGTCAGCAGGTCGCATCCCACCAGCTCCGCCACCTGGCTCGTCGTCCAGAAGCTCGCGCCCATCACTTCCGTCTTGTATCCGAATTTCTTGAAGTAGTTGTAGACCCGCGTCACATGAATCACGCCAGGATCTTCGGCGCCAAAATAATCGCGGCCGGTGTTCTTTCGGTACCAGTCCAGCACACGTCCGCAAAAAGGCGAAACCAGCGTCACGCCTGCCTCAGCTGCGGCAATCGCTTGAAACAGCCCGAAGATCAGCGTCACGTTGACATGGATGCCCTCTTTTTCCAGCACCTCAGCCGCGCGAATGCCTTCCCACGTCGCGCCGATCTTCACCAGGATCCGCTTGCGATCGATGCCCGCCGCCGCATACTGCGCAATAATGCTGCGCGCCTGCGCGATCGTGGCCTCGGTGTCGTACGAAAGCCGCGCGTCTACTTCGGTCGACACGCGCCCCGGCACAACTTCGAGAATCTTCTTGCCCCACGAAATCGCCAGCCGCTGAAAGGCCAGGTTGGCAACCGCTGCATCACTCGCGCCGGCGCCAAGTTCCTTGCGCGCCTTCAAAAGCTCGCCGTCAAGTATCGGCTGATACTTTGGCATCTGCGCTGCATTCGTAATATGCGAAGGGTTCGTGGTGGCGTCGCGAGGCTGAAACTTCTCCATCGCCTCGATGTCGCCAGTGTCCACAACAATTACGCTGTACTTGCGCAACTGCTCCAGTTGATTCTGCGCCATAATTTCTCCGGCTCCTTCGCTGTCCTTAAGCGGCTCCGAAACTCCCGAGGTCCGCAAAAGTCCTTTATTTACTTCATTTCACAAGATGTAACGATCAATCGATTGCTATCGATAGCAAAATTATTCCACCCGGGCCCACCCCTGTCAAGGAAGCAATTTGCACAGCCGGCCTACAGCCTGAGATCTTCATGCCGGGCGCGCGGCTGACGATATTCAGATGGATTTTCAAGGGAGAAGTGACGGCGTGGCGCTGGAGATTCGACTTGCGGAGACAGCGCGCTACAGATGAATCCAGCCGCCGCGAATGAGTGCCAGCGATCCGCCGGCCACAACCACCCACAGCATAACGCCCTGCAGCAGCGGCCGTGCGCCCACCTGCTGCAGCGTCTTTTTTGAAAGTCCTGTTCCGATCAGGTAGAGCGTCACCGTCAGCCCAATCACGCCGAGATGCTTCATCACCGGATAGGCCGGGCGAAAGAAATGGACATATGTATTCGCCACGGCGGCAAGGCAGAAGAAGAGAATGAACCACGGCCATTGCATGCTCGCATTGCTTTTCCGCGCAACCGCAGTTCCCACTGAGACCGGCACAATCCACAATGCACGCGCCAGTTTCACTGTGGTGCCAATCGCCAACGCAATTGCTCCATACTTCGCCGTTGCGCCCACCACCGAACTGGTATCGTGAATCGCCAGTGCCGACCATAGCCCGAACTGCGATTGGCGTCATGTGCAGCAGCCGATCCAATCGTTGGAAACGTCAGCAGCGCAACCGAATTCAGTACGAAGATTGTTCCCAGCGAAACCGCAATCTCATCTTCGCTTGCGTCTGTAATTGGCGCAATTGCGGCAATCGCGCTGCCACCGCAAATCGCTGTGCCCGCAGAGATCAGGAACGAAGTCCGCGTCTTCACGCTCAGCATCTTCCCGAGCAGCCCATCCAAGCAGCAATGCAAAGCTGATGCTCAAAGCCGTGTAGACGAAGCCCGAACGGCCCACGCTGATCACTTCGTGCAAATCCATCCCGAAGCCAAGCCCGATGACCGAAGCCTGCAGTAGAAATTTCGAAAGCCGTCTTGATTCCAAGGTGTACGGATGCGTGAATGAGAACCCGAAGACCAACCCTCCGACCAGTGCGATCGGCGGAGATATCAGTCCTGTAGCGGCAACGATCAGTCCGATAAAGAATAGGTTCTTTGACACACTCTGAGTTTGCCGTCAGAATCGTCACACGTCCAAGCAGAAGCAATCATGCCGCATAAGGTCTGCTTATCGGCTGCAACTCTTTCGGTTCATTGCCCTTAACCAGACCGCGTCGCCGCCAATTGAACCCCGCTCCGGCGTGCTCCCGCTCGCGCCGCCAGGAATCGTCGAAACTCCTGCGCCAGGCCCTGCGGCTCCGGTCCCTTTGCCATGGCAATTAGAAAATCGCGGTGCATTCGGAGTCCTTTGATCTCGACGATTTTGAAACTGCGCCCCAGCCGCAGGTCCTTGGCAATCGCCCACCGCGAAACAAATCCTACGCCCAGTCCGGCTTCCACAGCCGACTTGATCGCCTCCGTCGAATCCAGTTCCATCACCACCTGCAACGACCGGCGTTTGATTCCGTGCCGCTCCAGGGCAATCTCCACAATCCGCCGCGTTCCCGACCCGCGTTCGCGCATCAGAAGCGGCGCCGCCGCAATCTCACTCGCTGCAATCGACGTCTGTTCGGCCCACTCGTGTGCGGCTGGCACAATCAGGAGCAGTTCGTCGCGCAGAAACGACTCCGTCCGCACGTCTCGCGTTCTTGGCGGACCCTCGATGAATCCGAGCGCGATCTTCTGCTCTCTCACAGCATCCACGATGTGCTCGGTGTTGCCGCTCATGAGTGTCGGATAGACGCGCGGATGCTTTTCCCTGAATTCGCCAAGCAGGCGCGGCAAGACATACTGCGCAATCGTCGTTGAAGCGCCAAGTGTCAGCCGTCCCGCCTGTTCCCCGCCCATCGCCGCAATCTCGTGCTCCGCCTGGTCCAGCAGTTCGTGCGACTGCCGCGCGTGCTCCAGCAACACTTCGCCAACCGCCGTCAGCCGTACCTCGGCGCCCGAGCGGTCGAAAAGCTGCGCGCCCAGATCCTCTTCCAGCGCCTTGATCTGCAGGCTTACCGCCGGCTGCGTCAGATAAAGCTCTTCCGCCGCCTTGCGAAAGCTGCGCTGCTCCGCAACTGTTCTGAACACCACAAGGCGGAAATTTTCCAGGCTGGCCATTGCTCTATTTAAGCACTCCGTCAAAGGGAACCGGCGCAGCCATAGACTTCGGGTGCCCCACGTCTCGATTTTGAGACGTGGGATAGCACGATCTTGCTTCGACACTGTTTTGAGTCAGTGTCTACTGCACGGTAAGTTCAGGCGTCACCGAATGCGACAGCGAACCCGACGCCGCCGTCACCGTGAACGAGAAGTCCTGCGGTGACAACTTCGCACCGCCGCAACTTGAGAGCCCCAGTGCCAATGCGCCACTCGCAACCACAAGAACCATCAGCCTCATCAGCCGCGCGCGTCCCTTGCGCAGCCTGCCAACAAACGGTAGCAGTACCAGTGCCAGCGCCATCGGTGCGGCGCCCTTTCCGAGTGGCCCGGCCGGCAGCTGATTTGCTGACTTGGCTGGCAGTGAGATCGTCAGCGTCACCGTCGTTGCGCCCGAGCCTGCATTCAGCGTCGCCGGAGAAAACACGGCCGTCATATCCAGTGGGACCGATGCCGCAGCCAGGTTCAAGCTCGCTGGCAAAGTCGAACCTCCGACCGGCGTGATCACCAGCGTGTAGGTCGCTCGCCCACCAGATGGCGCAGTCGCCGTGCCCTTGCCATTTCCTGCAAATGCCAGAGTGAAATCCTGAACCGTCTCTGTCACCGCGCTGCTCGTTCCCTGCCCATAATTGCTATCGCCGGAATAGGTCGCCGTAATCGAGTGCGGCCCGGCCGGCAGCGCAGTCGTTGTAAACGTCGCCGACCCTCCCGTGATCGTCGCCATCCCAATTTGCGCCGTCCCGTCGTTGAACGTCATCGTGCCCGTCTGCGAACTCGCAAAGGAAGGCAGGCTTGCCGTGAAAGATACCGCGTACGTCATGAACACCGGGTTCGCAGAGCTGGTCAGCGTAACCGTCGGCGTCACAGGCAGCACATTCAGCACCACGCTCGCCGTTCCAGTCGAATAATTCATCGTGTCGTTCGGCGTAAACGTCACGTTCAGCGTCTGCTGCCCCACGTTCAGAACCGTGCCCGCCGCCGGAGAATAGGTAAAGCTCCCTGCCACCGGCGAAGCTAGCATCCAGTTGTGCCGCACTCAACAGCCGTTCCATAAACAATCGGCGCCGGCGTCGCCCAGGTAATCGTCGGAGCTTGCTGGTAGATCACGTTGTCGCTGGCCGTCACGTTGCTTGAGAACGTCACGCTTGAAACCGTCGCCGTAATCTGACCGGTATAGCTCGCCAATCCTCCCGTCGGATAGCTCGCCACGCTCACCGTCAGCGTCACCGAATCGGTCGTGCTCGATGCCAGGCTGCCGCTGCGAATACACGTCAGCGTGCCCACCGTGCAGGACCATCCACCCGTCGAATCGGTCATCGCCGTCACCGTCATCAGCTGCGGCAGCGTGAACGTCAGGATCGCCGAACTCCCGATCTGCCGTCGTAGTGCTCGTGTTGGTTACGTTCACTGTCACCTGGTCGGCCGGTATCGCCCGCTTCACAATCAGCGGGCTCGGATTGAAGGCCATTGAAATCGTCGGCACCACCACCGGCTGCACAAATGTCGACAAGATCGAAGAGCGCATACTCCAGCATCTCTTCCTGCGCGCTCATCTTCGATGTCCGCAGGGCACTCGGCGGGATAGATCTTGCTGCTGCCCACGTGGCGTAATCACGTGGTAGTCGTTGAACATCACGCGTCCGCATTGGTTGCGCCGCAGGCGCACCCACTGGCGCGTTGAACGTCATCTGCATCACAGGGTTGCCGGTCTGCCCGGCATACGAGCCGCTGTTCAGCCCAGCCACGACTGCGTCGGCGCAATCGACAGTGCTCACGTCTGTACGCAGCGTGCTGATGTCGATCTGGTTGGCCGTCCCCGGAACGGTCGCGCCGGAATTCTGTAGCCACTGCGCCAGTGTCGCTCCGTCGCTGAAGTTGGTGCTCACCGTTCCCACGCCTGCGCCGATCTGCTGCTCGGCATTCGTCGTCCAGTTCGCCACCGGCGGGAACTGCGCATCCATCGGCGAATTTGGGTCGAGATACACGTAGCTGTAGTGCGTGGTGAACAGCGCGCCCGCCCTGCGTTCGCGTAGTTCACAAGGTTCGTCAGCGGTCCCGATGCCTGGACATATTGGCCTCCCTGGCACGGAAACATCACCATGTCGTAGCCACCCAACGTCGTCGTGTTACCGGTCAACGCGGTCTCAGTCGGCGTGGCAGTGCTGATGTCCGCACCGGGGCTTCCGCCGCCGCGGTAAAGATGAATGTGTCCTCCGGGATTCACCGCTCCGTTGTCGTCCGTGAACTCCGTGTCCGCGATCCCCATGTCACGCAACACACATTCGGCGCCGTCCACAGAGCCGGTCACAATCGCGATCATCGGAATATCGCCCTGCGTGTGATTCGCACGGCATATTCAGCGTCAGCCCGGTCAACGGCGTTGTCCCAACCACCTCGTTCTGAAACTGCCTCCGCCATTTGCCCGCCTGGATGACAATCGTGTAGCTCGCGTTCACTGGAATATTCGGCAAGGTGAACGTGCCATCAACCTCGGTGTACGCGTAACTCACAACATTGGTCGGCGCCTGGTACGTCAGGCACTGCACTCCCGAGGGCATCGCATCAACCGGAAGCACCGTCGCATACACCAGCACATTGGAGAGCGGAAGAGCGTTACTCGATCGCGCGTCATACACGGTGCCACTGATCGTCGTCATCGCGCCCTGCGCGACCGCCGCGCCACAAGTCAGAGTGGCCAGCGCAAACATCGTCGCAAGCACGCTCCCTGTTTTTCCAATTTTCCGGCAGATGGAACGACGATAGAGACAACAAATGCCGAGCAACATCTTCATGGAGTTTCACCCCGGTCTCCACATGCTCGCCTGCATCATTTGTTGAATGCCTGGCGCCGACCCCATCGGTTCCAGTTAAGCTTTGCCATTATCTTGTATCAATAAGCGACAAGCTATTGCGCCCGGCTACATTCGCAAGCGCCATTCATCCCCAAACAGCCACGCATGTGTACAACGTACGAATACTATCGTTCCGCACCGCAGCCGGAAGATACCTCCTTCGCAGCACTGCGGACTTACGGATGGCATTTCCGCGCCAGTTACTTCGGTGCGCACCGCGTATGACCGGGCTTCTTTCCCCGGAAGCCGGCCGTTGGATCCCCTTTCGATCCATAGAGATCGCCTGATTCAGTTGTATCTTCCACACATTGCGGCGCGAGCTTGTTTCTAGCCCATCTCAACTGGATCGCCGGCCCGCCTGCGCTTTCGACATCCCACATTGCAGCTTCAATCGCCCTGCCGTCCACTCCATCCAAATGCGTCTTCAAAATACGAGCATTCCGCTTCGTGCCCCGGAACCAGGTACACGCTGATCACGTCGAATCTGGCTTGCGGTGCGGTCTCGCCAGGCAACAGCCGTATGTATTGCCGCGCCAGTCGTCTAATTGTCCTGCGCTTGTGAACATCGACAGCAACTTCCGCCGGAGTCATATCGTGCGCGGTCCGCGTCTTCACTTCAACGAAACAAAGCACAGGCCCCTGCCACGCAATCAAGTCCACATCGCCTGGAGCGTTCCCCGCCGACCACCTGCGCGCTACCACGATATAGCCCTTGTGCCGCAAATGAAAATACGCCGCCTCCTCACCCGCGATGCCTGTCTCCAAATGCTCTGGTAGCTTGGCACTTCGCCCGCGCCGCGCTGCCACTCCATCGAGCCCCTTCAATGCTCTCTCCAGCATTCCAATCCGTATTTGACCCGCACTCTTCATCGCGAACCATTCTCCGCCCCATTGGCATTGAACGCAAATCCGCTGCTCCCAAAACGAAACGCATGGTTCCCATTCCGGAATTGAGTCGCAACATCGCCACCATCCGCCGTGTTCCTCCTCGCCCAAATGCTCGAAACTGAATCTGTACCGAGAAGGAAGTCCTGCCATGTCTCACGGCGTATTGGGTGGTCTGTTTTCACAGCACAAGGCCTCCGCGCTGCTGCCTGCCGAATCCTTTGCGGCCGCCGACTATGCCAGCAAGGCTGAACTTGATCGCAGCTTCGAATTCGCGCTCGACGCCCTGCCCTGCAACGTTATGTTCTGTGACCGCGACCTGATCCTTCGTTACTTCAATCGAGCCTCGCGGAAAACCCTTCTCTCTCTGCAGCAGTACCTGCCGCTCCCCGTCGATCAGCTCATAGGCAAATCGATTCACGTGATGCACAAGAACCCGCCCCGGATCGACGAAATCCTCGGCGCCAAAGATCATGGCGGCATGCATCAGCTCCCTCACAAAACGACCATCGACCTCGGCCCCGTCAAGCTTGATCAGGAAATCGCTCCCGTGCTCAATGACCGCCACGAGTACATTGGCGCGGTGCTGCTTTGGGGTGTGAGCACGCAGCAGACCGTCGAGGTCTTGCGAAAAGCGCAGGAAACTCAGCGTGTCGACATCGAGCACTTGAACGGCAACCTGCAGATGGTGGCCACCGCGACTCACCAGCTTGAGTCCAGCATCGCAGAGATCGCGAAGAACGCCACCAATCTCTCCCAGGCGGCCGAGAAATCGCGGCAAGCCAGCGACGAGAGCAAAAACGCAATCCTCAGCCTGCAAACTTCAAGCAGTGGAGTTGCCAAGGTTGCCGAGCTCATTGCCTCCATTGCCACCCAGACCAGTGTCCTGGCGCTCAACGCAAACATTGAGGCCGCGCGCGCCGGCGTGCATGGCAAAGGCTTTGCAGTGGTGGCAAGCGAAGTGCGCAAGCTCGCAGAACAAACCGCCGCCGCTACTTCAGAGATTCAGGCCAAGGTCACTGCCATCGGCGCAGACACCTCGACGGCCATTGCAGCCATTAACAGCATCTCCAACCAGACTGAAGATCTTTCCGGGCTTTCGCATCAGATGGCCGCTGCCGCAGAAGAGCAGCACCTGGCAACACAGGAAATGGCTCACAACCTCGAGCGCGCTGCGCATCGTACTTCCGAAATCGCCCACATGCGCCTCGATCACTAATCGCCGCGACCGTTTCGCGCGCGAAAAATAGGGAGCGATGGGCTTCTCTCCTCCATCACTCCCTGTTCTTGTCTGTCCTCTTGCTAACTCCGACGCAACAACCGCAGCGGCCAACTCCGCCTGTGAACTATGAACTGCGAACTGTCTTTATGCCCCGTGCCCCATCCATTTCGTCCGTCGTATCGGATGAAATGGGTGGGATACCCAGAACCTTCCATCACAGCGAACAAACTGAAACCTGAAACCCGTCACCTGAACCCTGCCTCTACGCCGTCGCCGCAGCCACTGCGCTCCGCTCGTGTTCTCTTTCCACTTCCGCTAGAGCTTCTTCCAGGATGTCCAGCGCAACTGTGGCCTCTTCCTTGCTCACAATCAGCGGCGGCGAAAGCCGAAGGGAAGTCTCGCCGCAGCCCAGTATCACGAGTCCGCGCTCGAACGCCAGCGTCTCGATGCGATTGCGCAGTTCCACGGCCGGCTCGCGGGTCGCCTTGTCCTTCACCAATCTCGATCCCAATCATCAGGCCGCGTCCGCGCACGTCGCCGACAAGTGCATGGCGTCCTTCCAGCCGCGCACTCGCTCCAGCATGAATTCGCCCACGCTGGCCGCGTTCGCAATCGCTTCGCGCTCCAGGATGTTCATCGTCGCCAACGCTGCGGCAATCGACACGGGATTCCCGCCAAAGGTCGACGCGTGCGAACCGGGCACCCAATCCATGACCTCCGCCTTCGTCATGCAGACGCCCAGCGGCATCCCGCTCGCGATGCCCTTCGCCATGCAGACGATATCCGGCTCGACGCCTGAATCTTCAATCGCCCACCACTTGCCCGTCCTGCCCGCAGCCGCACTGCACTTCGTCCGCGACCAATAAGATTCCGTGACGGTCGCAGATTGCGCGCAACTCTTGCAGAAAATTCGTTGGCGCAGGAACGAATCCGCCTTCACCCTGGATCGGCTCCACAAAAATCGCCGCCACTTCTTCCGGTGGCAGAATCGTCTTGAATAGCTTCTCCTCGATGTAGCGCGCGCAGCCCAGGCTGAACGCTTCTTCCTCCTGCGGTCCGCCTGTGCATCCGCGATACACGTAGGGATACCGCACGTGCGTCACGCCCGGCACCAATGGCGCAAACCGCCTCTTCTGTTGCGGCTTCGATCCAGTCAGCGAAAGCGCACCCATCGTGCGCCCGTGGAACGCGCCGAAAAACGAAATGATCTGCTGGCGGCCTGTGTGATAGCGCGCGATCTTCAGCGCGCATTCAATCGCTTCGGCTCCTGAGTTGCCATAGAAGAACCGGTGCGGCCCGCGCATCGGCGCCACTGCCGACAACCGCTCCGCCAGATCTCGTCAATGCCTTCGTAATAGAAATCCGTGCCTGAAATGTGGATCAGCTCTGCAGCCTGCTTTTGAATTGCGGCCACGACTTCGGGGTGGCAATGTCCCGTCGAAACCACGGCGATACCCGCAGCAAAATCGAGAAACTCGTTGCCGTCGGTGTCCTCACCCGAACTCCGCGCCCGCGCTTCGCCACCAGCGGATACGACCGCGTATAACTCGGCGAAATCAGCCGGTCGTCGGCCTTAACGGCCGCCGCGAGCTTTCGGCCCCGGCAATTGGGTCACCAGCTTCGGTCCAAACTTCGCGTGCAATTCCTGGTTCTTCATGAACCATCTCCTCGGCAGATTCGGGTGCTGCGGCCGGGCACGGTTCAAGCCCTGTATCGTCATCGGGCAAGTGCGGCGCGGCCGTCGATCCCTTCGCGGGACCTCAAGATTCCGTGGACTCGTCGCGAGTCCATAAAGGTGCGAGGATCTTCGGCGGACCAGTTGCTAGTCGCCGCCGAAGAGGCTAGGTCGCGTCCGGGTAGGCAGCACACGCAAGTGCCGTCGCGGGCAAATGCAACGCGCGCGCGACCGCGACCAGCGCTTGGCGGCTGGCGGGTGTTCAAGACTCCAATTGGCGCACTTTTGCATGGGAACCCTGCTGATTTCGAGAATACCATGCAGTTTCATGACACTGCCACGCCCAATACCTGCGCCGGGTATGCTTATTCTTTATTCTGCACAGACCTACGACGGTTTACTCGCCACAGGCACTAGGCTTTTCACCGCATCCGCCGGAACCAGCGTATCGAACACATCACCCTCCAATGTCACCGGGCTCTGCTCGAAGATCTGAAGGCTGACCGCATCCGCAGCCATTGTCCACCAGCATGCTGCGCCTTTTTGCATCAACGTGCAGGCAGTTTCCAAAGTGTACTTCGAATTGGGCTGCCCCTTCACGGTCCCACTCGCACGTTCGATCCAAATATTGTGGTTGCCTAGCTTGTAGTTCGTCTGCACAGGGTTCGTAATATCGAAGGTCTGTTTCATTCCCTCGGCTGCTCCCAAAGCAAAATCGGTGAAATTCCTGTCAGTCAGCGTTTGCCCGTAGCAGTCAAACGGCAGCGCCTCCACAACGACCACGGAAAATGGCGAGCCATGTCGCGCAGTCAACTCCACCTGCGCGCACGCGTTCCCCTTCTTCTGACCGATGACTGATGGATACGGAAGGTACGGCGTTGTGAGATCGGATGCAAGTGCCTCCCAGTCCGCAGGAAGGCTATAGCTGAACCCGATGTCAGAATCCTGAACTACCGGCGGAAGGGGCTTGGCAGGATGAGCCGGGGCGGCCAAGAGCCTCGCCTCAGCTCTCGGCGAGCTCGCGGGAGCCTGTGCGGCAACCGGAAGACAATTCAAGGCAAGCATAGCGACAGCGAAGAATCGCATGAAACGACCTCTCGTTTCGGCGTCAGTCTACCGAACACCCAACCCGCATCCAGGAATTCTCGCACGAGTCTCGATTATTTCAGGAAGTACGCCGAAGCCGCGGATACCACGCCGCCCGCCGCAAAAGCCAGACCCAGGTACCAATAGATCCGGCTCCTCGTCAGCAGCGTGACAGACGTAATCACCAAGCCAATCTCGAGCAGCGCCTCCGCCAGGTCAAAGCGATCAGCATGCGCTTCCGCTTCCGCTACTTTCTTCTCCATCGCATCGGCCTGGTCCTGCTCATCCTTCAGCTCGTCCGCCCACTTCTTTTCATGGTCGGCATAGGTCTTTGCCAACTTCG
This sequence comes from uncultured Acidobacteriaceae bacterium, assembly GCA_963782085.1. Classification (GTDB taxonomy): domain Bacteria; phylum Acidobacteriota; class Terriglobia; order Terriglobales; family Acidobacteriaceae; genus Telmatobacter. Next base: position 65,554 of record CAWAIL010000018.1, on the reverse strand, counting down.
CAGCGTTGTCCTTGTTCTCGAGCGAAACCACGCCCAGCAGGTCTTCTGTCAGCTCCGTATCGTTGGCGCGAATCTTGTGCGCCTGGTAGAAATTCCACAGGTCCGTGGCCTTGTTCTGATCGAGTACCGCCTCGGTGTGCGTGCGATGTCCCAGTACCGTCGTCACCGCCACCAGCACGGCGAGAACACTCATCGTGAACGCGACGGGCCGCAGCGTCGACTCGTGCGCTCCGTGTTCCGCGTGTTCCTGCAGTTCCTGTGCTTCGTGTGCTTCCATCGGCGTTCGTTGACTCAAATGTCCTCAGGCTTCAGCCCGGTTCGCTTAGCGATTCGCGACAGCATTTTGGGGCCAATTTCAGCTGAATCGTGAAAGGCCAGGTGAATTCATAAGGATAGTTGGGATTCTCGAGCTGTTTGTGTGAACCGCCCTTGCTGATGCGCGGCTTTTCCTGCCACCCAATCCGGAGCAGAGCCCGGAAGACTTTCTTCGCGCTGGTTGCAGGGAATTTACTCATGGGTTTAGCGATACAGGCGAGTCGACGTTAGGTCAAGCAAATCCGATGTCGCGATCGCTCGAATCTGCTTCATTCGCAGGAAAACAATGATGCTTATCGGAATAATTCCCGGAAACAGCTGAAATATCTTAAAAAGATGACTTACGCGGCAGCAAAACGAACCGATGCCGCAGTCGACTGTTCCTTCTCAAGACGATCCGCGATCACTCGCAACGCTAACGCCTGCACCTTCGACTCAGCCTCTTTCTTTGTGGCTCCGTAGGCGAGTACTCCAGGGAGGCTTTCAATCTCCGCGATCCAGCGGCCGTCCTCTTCTCGATCAAAAACAATCTCGAATTCCATGGGCAACCTCCGTGAAAGACCGGTACTTCCTTAGTCTACGCGATTCCCGCAGATTCTGAATCCAGCCCGACCAAGCTAAATGCTAATGGCTAATAGCTGCTTTCTCACTTCCGCTTCCAGCGCACGCCGTCCTTCGAGTCCTCGATGATCACGCCCTTCTCCGCCAGCTCATTGCGAATCGCGTCCGCTCGCGCAAAGTTGCGCGCCTTCTTGGCCGCGGTCCGCTCCGCCACCAGCGCCTCGATCTGCCTCATCGCGTCAGCGACTGCGCGGCCAGCAACTCCGGCGCCACTTCCGCCATGCGCCCCGCCTCCTTCGGCCCACTCCAGCGCGCGCCGCGTCGGCTCGGCATCGCGATCCTCGAGCACGTCGAACACCGCGTCGAAATCCTTCAGCACCGGCAGAATCGCATCGCGGTCCGCCGCAAAAAACTGCCTCCTGATCCATCGCCGTGTTCGCCGCGCGCACCAGTTCGAAAATCGGCGCCAGCGCCTCGGCCGTATTCAGATCGTTCGTCCAGCGCCTTCAGATACTCAGCATGCGCCTTCTTCGCCGCCTCCTGCATCGCAGGATTCTCCCCGGCCAGCGAACTTCCCTTCCCTCAGCCGCGCCTGAAACGTCCGCAGCCGGTCGATCGCATTCGTCGCCTCGGTCAGCCCGTCGAACGTGAAGTTCAACTGCTGCCGATACGGCACCGCAATCAGCGCCAGCCGGATCGCCGACGCCTTGTATCCCTTCAGCAGCAGATCGCGCAGAGTATAAAAGTTCCCTTCGCTCTTCGACATCTTCCGCCCGTCCACCAGCAGAAACCGCACATGCATCCAGTGCCGCGCAAATGTCTTGTGCGTCGCCGTCTCGCTCTGCGCAATCTCGTTTTCGTGGTGCGGAAACATCAGGTCTTCGCCGCCCGCATGCAGGTCGAAGCTCTCGCCCAGATACTCCATCGCCATCGCCGAGCACTCGATGTGCCAGCCCGGCCGCCCGCGCCCAATCGCCGTCTCCCACGATGTCTCGCCCGGCTTGGCCGCCTTCCACAGCGCAAAGTCGCGCGCCGAATCCTTCTCGTACTCGTCCACGTCCACGCGCGCGCCGTCTTCCATGCCGCTCAAATCCTTCTTGCTCAGCTTGCCGTACTCGGGAAACGCCGCTCAGCCGGAAATACCACGACCCGTCTTCGGTCTTGTACGCCGCTCCCGCCGCGGCCAGCTTCTCCACCAGCGTCACCATCTGCGGAATATGCTCCGTGGCGCGCGCAATCTGCTCCGGCCGCTCGATGCGCAGCGCCTCCAGATCCTCGAAGAATGCCTCCACGTATCGCGCCGTGTACTCGCCGATCGGAATCGCCCGCCTCGGCCGCGTTGCGGATGATCTTGTCGTCCACGTCGGTAATGTTCATCACGTGGCGCAACGCGCGTTCCCTTCAGCCGCAGAAAGCGCCGCAGCACATCGACCTGCAGAAATGTGCGGAAGTTCCCGATGTGGCCGTAGTCGTAGACCGTCGGCCCGCACGCATACATCCGCAGCGCCTTGCCGTCGGCAGGCTCCAGCGGCATCCAGTTGTCCCGTGAGGGTATTAAACAGGCGGAGGGTCATCGCTCAAGCGGCTCGTGCATCGCTCCGGCTCGTCGATGCGCGCCTTCGACGTTCCACCGCACAACCCGCATCAACATCTGCCGGATCGCAGCCTACTCGATTGTAGCAGCGCGAGTTCACGACTCGCCGCCTCAGCTCACCACAATCCGGGTGCCCCACCCTCGCGAGTCTTGTCTTGTCGCTAGGGTGGGAAGCCACGTCCCTCACTCACCACGAAGAAGCTGGCGGCTGAAAGCTGATAGCCGCCTTCTACCCCATCACCGCCGCCCAGCCCACGCCAATCAACACAAACAGCGCCCACCAGCCGAACACCGCAATGTAGCCCGAGCTGCGCTTCGTCGCCGGCCACCATCGCCACGCCAATTCCCATCAGCACCAGCGTCCAGATCGTCACCGCATCCAGCGACGTCGCCAGCGTGTACAGCGCCTTGTTCGTCTCCACCGGATCAAGAAACGCGCCCAGATTGGTCGGCGCAAAGTTCTTGATGTTGAACGACTCCGGCGCCATCCCTGCATAGATCACAATCGTCCCCAGCAGCGCCTTGAGGCTCATCGGCAGCCACGCGTAGTACGAAACCGCAAAGATCTGCCGATACTTCGCCTTGCCGCCAAAACCAAAATTGATGGTGCCCATAAGTCCCAGCGCAATCACCGCCACACCGACCATCCCAACCACCGGACCGCCGATAAACACACCCTCGGTGATCCCCACCGAGATCTTGTTGCCCATCGCGCGCTGCTCCGGTGTCGCATTCGCCATCCGCTCCTGCGCCTTGGGATCCATGCGGATCTGGTTGTCCACCACCTGCTGCATCGCCGATCTTCTGCACGACTGCCGCAAACAAGATGTAGCGCGAAGACGCGCCGATAATCAGCGGCAGCCACCAGCTCTTGTTTCCGCGCTTGATGTCTTCAAACGTCTTCGACGGCGCGGTGAACGTATCCGTCACGCGCTGCCACTGCGTAAGGCCGGCGCCTCTCGCTGCTTCGGCCACCGGTTGAACTCCCATATCGCTCATGATTTCGCCTTTCGATCAATCGATCGGCGCCGTTGCGCAGTTCCAGCAAGCGCAAAACCGCGTCGCCCGCGATTGTACGCTCCGGCCCCGCCGGAAATCGAATGAATTTTCTGGGGAGATTGCTGCGCTCGAACTCGCGCTGACTTTCGTCGATAACTTGTAGCGCCGAGCTCTAGCTCGGCTGTCTTGCGGGTCTCCAGACCCGCACCGCGCTCCGCTACATCCCCTCGGTCGCCCCGGCCTCGTCCGGCTCGCTCGGCGCCGTCTGATGCTTCGGCCGACCGTTACGACCTGGCGCGTAATTCTTGTACACGGTGATGTGGAAGCACGCCTGCCGGAACTCCTCTTCCACATCGATCTTTCCCGGCAGCCTGCAGCGCCAGCAGCTGCCGCCGCATCCATGCCATCTCCGCGCGGCTCAGGCCCTCTTCGCAATATCGACCGTCGCGCCGGTCAGGTGCGGGCTCACCATGTCGCCTTCAGCCGGAGCCGCATTCCCGTTCGTCCTCATCAGCCGCTTCTGGTACTCCACCGTCCGCACCGCCGAGCTCACTTCGAGCGACTCGTGAAACACCGCCTCATGCGCCCGCGCCAGGTCTGCCAGGAACCGCGCCGTCCACGGCCGGCAATAGCGGTGATTCTCCTCAAGATCCGGATTCACCGTCAGCGCGCTCGACACCGGCACGGCACCAGCAGCCTATCGGCGATGCGCGCCGCCAGGTCGCTTCGTCCTCAATCCGCTCCAGCCCCTCCGCATCCAGCCGCTCGTTCTGCCGCTCCAGTGACGCCAGCGACCCGCGTAGAGGCGCTGGCATCCGCCCGTCGGAATCATCAGCGAAGCCTCCTCTGTCTCAGTCTCGGTCCGCGCGCTCGCCGCCTCGGTCGGCGGAGGCAAGTTCCGATCGTCGCATCCTCGGCTGCGGAGACACTGCTCGCCGATGCGCTGCCCAGCGGCGCACTTGCACCGTCAACGGCAGTGATGGCAGGCGCCATCCGTGCCACCGGCGCGTTCCGTCATTTGCAATTCCTGTCGAAGCGGGCGCCGATTCCGCGCCGGCGCTCTCGCCAAATGCCTGACCCGTGAATTGAGAGCCCGCCGCCGCACTTTGCATTTCAGAATTCGCCTGAATCCGCTGCAGCCGCATCCTCAAGTGTCCTGGTGCCGTGATCGGTGCGCCGCTCACTTCCGTGCGCTACGAGGGCGCGCTCATCGGCGCATCGTAGCCAGCCGCCGAATCAGTTCGCGCAGTGTAAGTCCGGCGCAAGCGCACCTCGCGCAATGTCGCTCGCGTCCGCGAGGTCTCGCCTCCGCGCAGCTGGCTCCGGATCGCAAGCCCGCCTCGCGCCCACCTCATCAGCGGACTCGCGGCTTGATGCGCCCGGCACGCGGAAGCATGCGTCCTGCTGCACGTTGCGTGGGTTGTTGATGTATGCGAGATTCCCGGCGACGAGCATCGGCTTGGGCGGTCGCTCTGCCTGCGCGCAGATACGTCGAATGCGACGTGTGCGACGTCGTCACCGGAGTTCTCCGGTGCGTCTTCGTCGAAATCTGGCTAGCGTGCGCGCCAGCCGCTGTGAGAGCGGCCAGCGCAACCAGCATGATTGCGGTGCGGCGCATGGGGGGGAGTGCGGACAATCGAGAGCTTCTCCAGTCTACGTCGATCCGCATCCTTCTCCGAGTGCCTTTGCGGATTCGGACTTGTCTGATAATTGGACGCGCACTGCCGCATTCGGTTTGCCCGGTTCCATCGCAGCTGAGCCTAAGCTCGCAGGTCTGCTGGCGCTGCGTTCCGCACTTCAGTCTGCTCGCGACGCATCGGGTCTCGCCGGCGGCTTCAGAACAAAGCCCTTGCGGATCAGCGCAAATCCCTCCTGCGGCAACTCCGCCTGCAGCAGCTGATTCTCCGGCCCGGAAAATAGATCCGTATTCGCCCCGGCAATCGTCGCCACCATGTGGTGCACCGTGATCGGCTTGCCGTCGAGCGTCCCCTCCTGATCCGGATAGGTCGCCAGCTGCACCGGCTCAATCGACCCCGCCTCCTTCGGCAAAATCGCCCACAGATCGCGGTTATTCTGCTGCCACCGCAAGCGCCAGCAACGTCTCCAGCGCGCCCGGATCGAAGTCCGGCAGAAACACAGCGCCGCGGTGCGCAGCCAGCCGCGTCGTCGAGCTCTTTCCGTTCGCTGAAATGTTCAGCAGCAACTGCGCCGCATCCGGCGCCGCCATCACATTCACCGCTTCGCCATTCACCGTCGCGCTCAGCATGCACATGCTCCAGTTGGTTGGCCTGCGATAAGCTCCTCCTCTTTCGACAGCGCGTAGTCCAAGCCCTTGCATCGCCACCTTCACCAGCGAGATCGAATCGTAGCCGTCCGCCGTCGCCGTGAATTGGAAGCTCGCCGTGCCCACCGCATGGCCGTTCTGCGCGATCTCAAAACTTCCGGACTGCGGCCCCGGCGGCATCCGCGCACCAGGCAGACAATCGCGAACCAAGGCAAATACTCCCAATACGGGGAATAAACACAATCTACGCACGAGTCTCTTTCAACCTCTCTGCAAATTAGACTCGCATTCGCCAAAGAGTTGCGGCAGCTTCTGCCCCTGATCCCAGTCCTGACCCCTTGTTCCCTGACCTATCCCTAGCTCTTCTTCACCGCATGCCCGCCAAACTCGTTGCGCATGATGGCCAGCATGCGGTCGGTAAAGTTGTTCTCCTCGCGCGAGCGGATGCGGCGGATCACCGACTCGGTGATCACCGGCGCGGACACATTCAGATCGATCGCCTCGAACACCGTCCAGCGGCCCTCGCCGGAATCCACGACATACGCCTGCAAGCCCATCCAGCGTGGGATTCCCGGCCAGCGCGTCCGCGGTCAGGTCGAGCAGCCAGCTGCGCACCACGCTGCCGTAGCGCCAGATCTGCGCAATCTGCGGCAGGTCCAGGTGGAACTCCTCCTTCTTCTCCATCACCGTGAATCCCTCGGCATAGGCCTGCATCATGCCGTACTCGATGCCGTTGTGAACCATCTTCACAAAATGCCCCGCGCCCGCCGGGCCAACGTGTCCCCATCCTTTATCGGCCGCGGGCGCCAGCGTTTCGAAGATCGGCCGCAGATAATCGACCGGGTCCTTGTCGCCGCCGATCATCATGCTGTAGCCCTCTTTCAGGCCCCACACGCCGCCCGAAGTGCCCACGTCGACAAACTGAAATCCCTTGGCGGTCACTTCCTTGTAGTGGCGCATCGAGTCCTTGTACTTCGAGTTGCCGCCATCGATCAGAATGTCGCCGGGATTCAGCAGCGGCTCCAGCTTCGCAATCGTGTCATCCACCGGCTTGCCCTGCGGCACCATGATCCATATCGCCCTCCGGCCCTTCAGGTTTTTCGCCAGATCCTCAAGCGACGAAACGCCCACGTTGCCCGCCTCGGTCAGCTTCGCCACGGCTTCGGCGTTGAAGTCGAAGCCCACCACCTGGTGCCCGCCCAGCCTCAGCCGCTCCGCCATGTTGCCGCCCATCTTGCCCAGACCAATCAGTCCTAGTTGCATGAAACCTCCGCTGTCTTTCGTTGAAAGGGAATTTCAAATCTTGCGTTTATTTGAAAATCAAGAACCTCTCAGTTCAAGAACACGGCGTGCCCCACCTTCGCGGTGTCTTTGTCCCTGCCGCTAGGGTGGGAGACTACAAATCTCAATTCACCACAGTCGAGCTGACAGCTAAAAGCCAATAGCTGACAGCTGCTCTTAAAGCACTCCCAACTTCTCCAGTTCCTTCCGCAAGCTGATCCGCCCGTAAACCGGATCGCCTTCATCCCCGCCGCCACCGCGCCGTCCACATTCTCCTGCGGTCGTCGATAAACAGCGTCCGCTCCGGCTGCAGCCCAGAATGTCCAGCGCCCGCCGGTACATCGCCGGCTCCGGCTTGCGCAGGCCCACATAACACGAGCTGAACGCCACCTTGAAATACCGGCGCAGTCCAAACTTGCCAAAGCGATATTCGTTGGTCTCGCGCGCTTCGTTGTTCAGCGCGCCAATCATATATTGATTCGATGCCGAAAGCTCCGTCAAGGATTTCCAGCGCCCCATCCGGCAGCAGCTTGCGACTGCGCCAGCATGAAGTCAAAGAATTCGTCGCGCGAAAACTCGCGCGGCTCGTAGAACACCGCCGCGTCCAGATACTGGTCGAGATCGATCTCGTCCTCGCTCCCATGCGGCATCCATCACTTCCGCATGCCGGGCTTCGAGCTCCGCGCGTCCAGGCCGAACTGCGCCGCCGCAGCCGCGCGCTCCCCGTGGTCCCAGCCGTTGGTCAGCAGGACTCCGCCTACATCGAAGAGAATCACGTCGAAGGGGAACATCGGCGTCTCTTTCCCGCGCAGTGCGCGATTCAATGATCATGGAGTTACGGGAGATTACGGAACACGGCCCGATTCGAAAGGTTAGGAGATCGCGGCACATCGACATCGAAAACTCGGCCGTGTCACACATCACTGAGAAATCAATTCCATTGCAAGCTCGATAAAACGTGAAATCATCTGTAAAGCGCGGACCTCCGCTCTTACGCCGTTACTCTGCCGACCCATCTCCGCACTGGTACTTCGCCTCGATCGCCAGCACCTTCTTGAACCGCCGCTCAAACCGGCCTTCCTGCGCCTGGAACTTCGCCCCGATAAACGCGTGCGCCAGCTCAAACGCCAGCGCCGAGCCGATGATCCGCGCGCCCAGCACCAGCACGTTCATGTCGTCGTGCTCCACGCCCTGGTGCGCCGAATAAGTGTCGTGGCAAATCCCCGCGCGAATGCCGGGAATCTTGTTCGCCGCCACGCACACGCCCACGCCCGACCCGCAGATCAGAATCCCGCGCGGAGCCACGCCCGCCTTGATCGCCTCGCCCACCTTCTCGGCAAAGTCGGGATAGTCGTCCTCGGGCTCGCACCTTGAACGCCCCCAGGTCGACCACCTCGTGCCCCGCCGCGGCCAGGTTCGCGCGCACTTCTTCCTTCAACGCAAATCCCGCATGATCCGAACTGCAATAACCAGTTTCACGACATCCTTCCTTGAGCAGAACAGTGGATCCGTGATCAGATCTCACGGCAGTCCGTAGATAGTCATGGACGCAACTCCGCTGCAAAGCTGACTCGCTAGCACTGCCGACTGACTCGCTGCTTCACCAGCTTCTTCGCCCTCGCCGCCACATTCTCCGCGGTGAATCCAAGTTCCTTCATCACCATCGGGCCCGGAGCCGACGCGCCAAACCGATCCAGCCCGACCACGTCGCCGTCGCGTGCCCACATACTTCCACCAGCCCAGCGTCGCGCCCGCCTCAACCGCCAGCTTGGGCACGCCCGCCGGCAGCACGCTCGCCTTGTACTCGGCCGATTGCTCCTCGAAGATCTTCCAGCTCGGCATGCTCACCACGCGCGCGCTGATTCCCTCCGCCGGCCAGCAGCTTCGCCGCGCCCAGCGCCAGCTGAACCTCCGATCCCGTCCCAATCAGAATCACCTGCGGATTCGCCGCGTCCTCCAGCACGTACGCGCCCTTGCTCACGCCCGCCGTACACATCGTGCTTCGCCGCATCGATCACCGGCACATCCTGCCGCGTCAGCGCAAAGAAGCACGGCCCCTTGCGCTCCAGCGCCAGCCGCCACGCCGCCGCCGTCTCATTCGCATCCGCCGGACGAAAATCCGTCATGTGCGGCACCGCGCGCAGCGCCATCAGGTGCTCAATCGGCTCGTGCGTCGGTCCATCCTCGCCCACGCCGATCGAGTCGTGCGTAAACACGAACAGCGACGTGCGACTTCCATGATCGCCGCAATCCGCAGCGCCGGCTTCGCGTAGTCCGAAAACACAAAGAATGTCGACCCGAACGGCCGCAACTCCGCCGTGCACCGCCATTCCGTTCACCGCCGCGCACATGCCCAGCTCGCGCACGCCGAAAAACACGTTGCGCCCCGCCGGATCGTCGGCAAAATGCGCGCTCGTTCTTGAAGATCGTCTTCGTCGAAGCCGTCAAATCCGCCGCGCCGCCAAACAGCTCCGGCACAGCGTCGAAGATCGCGTTCATCACCTGCTGCCCCGCGTTGCGCGTCGCCATCGGCTTCTCCGTCGCCGAAGCTGGGAATCGCCTTCTCCCATCCCGCCTTCAGCTTGCCCGCCTGCGTGCGCTCAAACTCCGCCGCCAGCTCGGGAAACGCCGCCTTGTATCCGGCGAACAGCTTGTTCCACTCCGCTTCCTGCGCCTGCGCCGCGCTTCACCGCCTCGCGCCAGTTCGCCAGCGCATCCTCCGGCACATAAAAGCTCTGGTCCTCCGGGAATCCGAAGAACTTCTTCGTCGCCGCCGTATCCGCCGCGCCCATCGCCTCGCCGTGCACCTTGTTCGTGCCGGCCTTCGGGCTGCCGTAGCCGATCACCGTGCGCACCGCGATCAGCGACGGCTTGTCCGTCACTGCCTTCGCCGCCTCAATCGCCGCTTCAATCGCCGTCCAGATCGTTGCCGTCCATCACCCGCTGCACATGCCAGTTGTAGGCCTCGAAGCGCTTGTACACGTCCTCCGTAAAGCTCCACTCCGTCGGCCCGTCCAGCGAAATCAGATTGTCGTCGTAAAGCACGATCAGCTTGCCCAGCCCCAGCGTTCCCGCCAGCGACGCCGCCTCGTGCGAAAGCCCTTCCATCAAATCGCCGTCGCCGCACAGCACATACGTGTGGTGGTCCACCACCTTGAAGCCCGGCCGGTTGTACGTCGCCGCCAGGTGCTTCTCCGCCATGGCCATGCCCACGCCATGCCGAATCCCTGTCCCAGCGGCCCGGTCGTCGCTTCCACGCCGTCCGTCAATCCGTACTCCGGATGCCCCGGCGTCTTCGATCCCCACTGCCGAAAGCTCTTCAGATCGTCGAGCGTCACCTTGTAGCCGGCAAGAAACAGCGTTCCGTAGAGCAGCACCGACGCATGCCCGTTCGACAGCACAAAGCGGTCGCGGTCGGCCCACTTCGAGTGCGCCGGATTGTGCTTCATCAGCTTGTGAAACAGCAGGTACGCAATCGGCGCGCAGCCCAGCGGCGCGCCCGGATGGCCGCTCTTGGCCTTTTCCACGGCGTCCACGGCGAGCAGGCGCAGTGTGTCGATCGAAAGCTGATCGAGTGAGAGTGAAGCAATGCTGGAAGCCATAGTTGTCTTTGAATTTCCTTTCCGCTGAAGTGCGAATGCGCCTGCGGTCGCAACTGAAATACGTTGCGGGCACATCGGCATCTGCTCCAAACAGGGGTGCCACTTCGTCGATAAGCCGCGTTCCAATCTTGACCTTCACATTGTATCCAAGCCAGGCGTCCGACTTCCGTCCAGTGCAGCGTCCATTCCAGCTCCGCGCTGCCCGCCGCCGGCGTCAATGTCCGCGCTGAATCCCGCGCTGCCCAAGCCCCGGCTCGCCGTCGTGTTCTGCGTCTTCCAGCCATCGTCGCGTCCACACCACCTCAAAGCAGCCCTTCGTCCAGAATGCGCAGCGTGCTTCCCGCGTCCATCTGCTGAATCGGCCGCGTGCGGCTGTAGATCTCCAGATCGCGTCCTGCGCTTCTTGCGCCCTTCCGGCATCGCAGTACCGCTCGTACACCGGATCGATGCGGTCGAAGACCTTGCCATCCACAGCCGAGCGCAGCAGCTTCAGATACTCCGCATGCGCCCACACCAGCGGCACCGCCGACCCCGCCGGCTGCCCTTGCCGCATGCTCCGCTCCGGCAGGTCCGCCTCGTCCCACACCTGCTCCGGCATCATCTGCCCGCTGCGTCGCAAACTTCTCATAGGTCTCGATCAGCGGCGCTAATGTCGTTGCCCGCCGCCAGCTCATAGTGCGCGCGCTCGCCGGTCAGCAGCGGCCACACGCGCCCCTGGCCCCATCCCTCGATACGGCCCTGCCATCCGGCCGCTGCCCGTAGCCGTCGCAGTTGTAGCGCAGCCAGCCCGGCCCCTGCGGCAGATCGCGCTTCAGCACCGCATCCACCACCTTCAGCGAATCCACAATCAGCGGATCGTCGGCCCGCCGCACGCCGTAGCGCACCAGCTCCAGAAATCCCGCATCGATAATCTCGCGCGCCTCAAACTCCGTACCGCGTCCCCGGCGGCCGATTCGACAGCTGGATCAGTTCCTTCCCGCAGCCCTCGTGCGCATAGGCCTCGCCGCACTCCGGCGGACGGATGCGCATGTAGTGCCGCTTGACCTCCGGATGCAGCACGCCGTTGTTCGTCACCGTCCAGTCTTCGAGATGCCCCTCGATCCAGTCGGCAAACTCCTCCAGAAACTCGCCCAGCTCCGTCCGACTCGTGCGCCCGCGCCATCTCCGCCGCGCAAATCAGCCCGCCAATCACCGCCGCCAGCGTCGACGGCGAATAGCCCGCATTCTCTTCCCAGCGCTCCTGGTGCGTAATCGGCGCCTGCCGCACCAGGAATCCCGCCGCCCGCTCCACAAACGGAAAAATCTGCAGCTCGCCCAGGCCGCCCGCCTTCCACAGCCGCCACGCCAGGATCATCGGAAACGCCACTTCGTCCAGTTGCTTGCCGCTCCAGTACGGCGTTCCGTCGATCCAGAAATTCTGCGCAAATCCGCCATCCGGCTGCTGCGTGCAGGCCAGGTACACCAGCGCCCGCCGCGCCGTCTCCGCGCGCCCGCAGGCCAGCAGCGCCGTCGCCGTCTGCACCATGTCGCGCGTCCACACCAGGTGGTAGCCGCCCAGGTCGTCGTCGCCCTTCGCCTGGCCCCAGGGAATCGACGCCGACGCCACAAACGCGCCCGAGTACGTCTTGTCCTCATGCGCCAGCAGCACGTGTGGCTGGCGCGCATCAGCTTGCCGCCATCCTGCGCCTTCGCCGCCAGCCACTCCGGATTCGCCGCCCGCTGCCACTGCTCGATGAAGCGCTTGCGCTGCTCCGCGAACGGCGTCGCCAGCGCGCCCATCGTCTTCTGCGCCGCCGTGTGATGCCCTTCGCCAATCCCGATCGCCAGCGTGAACTCGCGCACCGCCATCGCCTTCAGCTCTCGTCACGCCTCGTCGGCCATTCCGCGCGTCTCCAGTCGTCGATCGCAATCCAGGTCGATCTCGCCCATCACCGCGATGTTGCCGTCGGTCGCCGAGCCGAACTCCCAATCCATCTTGAAGTTCTGCATCAGGTCCTGCCAGCCGTCGCTCGCGCCCACAAACCCGCAGCTCACGCGCGTGAATCCGCAACTCGCCGCCATCGCCAGCGACCACTCGTTCTTCCACGCCAGCAGCACCTTGTGCCCGGCCAGGTCCACCGCCCGCGCCGAGTTGCCCGCCCCGCCGCCATCCAGGTGCGGCGCCAGCAGCGCATACACCTTCAGCCGCGGCAGCAGATCCGCGCGCGCCCTCCAGCCGCACACGCTGCAGCACCACCGCCGTGATGCGGATCGCAGATGATCTCCTTGGTCAGGCTGTAGCGCCCCTCGGGATCGCGGTTCACATACCGCACCCCCAGCGCCTCGGGATCGATGTACTCGAATGCTCGATCTCCAGGTCGCGCTTCTCTTCGTGGACAAACGTCTCGCCGTCGGTGACCAGGAACTCCATGTCCCGCACCTGCGGCGTGGTCGATCGTGGGGTGGTAGATCTCGTTCAGAATTCCGTGCGAGCACGTGAACCAGATGCGGCTCGACGCCGCATACGCCGTGCACCACCGCATCCTTCACGCTCGAAGTCCATCGCGGCTCCATGCCCGGGCGCGCCAAAGGCCTCGCCCTGCTGCTCAAGCCACCGGTACATGGGCTGATCGCTCATCTTCACTCGCTATGTGTTCGTGTTGGGAATCAAAACTCGATCTAAACCAGAGCCGCGTGGATGTTCATTCAAAATGTACTGTCATCCTGAGCGCAGCCGTCCGCCTCGGCGAATGGCGAAGTCTAAGGATCCGCGGTTGCCTTTGTCTCTGAAACAGGACTTTGCTCTTGAGGCGCTCGAAGCCCCTGCGTTCCACTCAATTCAGCTTCTCTTTCGCTTTCGACCATCACTGCGGGCGCAAACTTGGAGAAGTCTGCCCACCCTTACACATTTTCGACGCTCTACGCGCCGGCCGGATGCAACTTCGTATTACAAACTCGCAAAAAACGATGCCAACCCGCCACGAAAAAGGTGCCCCCATTGAACTTCTCTCTTCCCTGTTCTCTCTTCTCTGTTCTCTGTTCCCTAGTCCCTGGCCCCTGCTCGACCGCTCCCTGCCTTCCTCACTGCCTCGTCAATCGCCTTCGCCGCCCGCCGCTCCCGCGCCTCAGGCCGTCTCATAATAAAAGATGCCCAGCAGGTGATTCCTTCGTTGCGCCTGGCGTCAGCCCCACCCATGCCTCCCTCGCGCCGCGGCTGCCGCTGGAACAGCGCCCGCAGCACCGGCGGCGGATTCTTCCTCGCCCTCCATCGCCTGCATCAGCCGCTCCGCCATCTTCTCCGCGCGTTTCTGCCGGCTCTCCGCGCTCTTCGGCTCATCGGCCCACTTCCCAATCTCGCGCCGCATCGAGTCGCTCAGCCCTCGAACCACTTCCGCAACCCGCGATCCGCTCTCAGCTCCCGCTTCAGTTCCTCCGGCAGCAGAATCTCGCGCTCTTCCAGATCCGGCTCCAGCCAGATCCGCGCCTTCTCGCCCATGCGCACCCGCGCCGCCGCCTGCATCTTTTTGTTCACCAGCAGATAATGCCCGCTTCGCCGCGGGGACGGAAACAACGTCGTCCGAAACGCAAATCCCTCGATCTCGCCGCGCACCCTGCCGCCCCTTGCGCACCGGCCACGCCTTCGCAACATCAAAGGGAATCCGCGCAATCGTCCACTTCAGCGCCGTCCCATCCGGCTCCAGCACGCGCCGTGAACGATCTTCCGTCACCGCGCCGCCGTCTCCTCGCCGCGCTTCGTCTTCTTCGTCGCCCTTCTGCCGCCTGCGTCCCTCCGTCCCAGTTCCTGCGGTCCTCGGTTAGCTCAGTACCTTGATCCCGCCTTATCGTCCCCATACGGCACATCCTTCGGATCCGTCACTCGCCGCATCCGTGAACTTCACCTGCGCTCCCGTCCGCCGTCTGCAATCCTGTTGTCCTCCATCCTCCAGTTCTTCGCGTTCGCAATCGTTCCCGCCGTCGCCGCCTCAATGTCCAGATGATCCAGCGGAAATCCTCGAGCGGCGCAGCTGCGTATGCGCTCACGTTAAACGCCTGCCTGCGCACCCGTCGCCTTCACGTTCCAGATGTGCACATTGCGAAAATGCGGCAGCCCCTGCGCCTCCGGCACCGGCGTCGCCAGCACCTTGTAGTAAGCCGGCACGTCCGTCATCCCCGCCGGAATCGCCGCATAGCTGTAACTCGGATTCCAGTTCATCGTAATGTGGATCGGAATCGCCACGCCCTCGAGCGTCAAATCGTGAATCCGGATGTTCTCGGCAAATCCGCCCCGCGTGTGCGCGCTCTTGAACAGCACGCCCGATGGCACTCCGCTCAACGCCGTGATGTTGTACGCCTCGATGTCGCGAAATCCGCCCGACGTCTCGCTGCCAATCGTCACCGCCGCCGCCCCGCTGCGAATAATCGAGTCCCGCAGCACCATATGCTCCGTCGGCCGGTTCACGCGCAGCCCATCCGAGTCGCGTCCCGCCTTCAGGCAAAGCGCGTCGTCGTTCACGTCGATGTCCGCATGCTCCACCAGCACGTTTTGCGACGAGTCGATATCGATCCCATCCGTGATCGGCCCCCGCCCGCCCTCGTTGTTGCGGATCGTCACGCCGTCCACGTGCACATCGTGCGAATAAAGAATCTGCACCGTCCAGAATCCCGATCGCTTCAGCAGAATCCCGCCGCCCAGCTCCACGTCCGACGAATTCTGAATCAGAATCAGCCGCGGCCGCCGCGCATCGTAATCCGACGCCCACCGCAGCCCCTTCGGCTCATACGTCGCGCGCAAATCCCAGTACGACTTCCACCACACCGGCCCGTCGCCGTCAATCGTTCCCTTGCCGGTGATCTGTCACATCGTGCTGGTCGCGCACATTCACCAGCGCCGCCGGCCACGTCATTTCGATTCCCGCAATCCGCGTCGGCAGCATCGGATAATCCTTCAGCTGCTCCGACCCCACCAGCGTCACGCCCTCCGCCACATCGAGCGTCACTCCCGCCTTCAAAAACAACGACCCCGTCAGATACGTGCCCGGCTTCAGCGTCACCGTTCCCTCTCGCCGCGCGCCGCCGCGTCAATCGCCTTCTGAATCGCCTCCGTGTTCAGCGTCGTTCCATCGCCCTTCGCGCCATAATCGTTCGCGTAAAAAACCGTCTGCTTGGCGCCACACATTCCCGCGCTGGCAAGTAGCACAAACATGCCAGCCGCTAACCTTCGAAGAATCCTCATCACCCGTGATCCCGTCCGCATCTTCCTGAAATCATAACCGCACCTCAACCACTCGCGCGCAGTTCCCGCATCCAATCCACGCAGGAAGAGGTATCATCCGCATGCGCACCGTCACCACAACTATTCTCGCGGCTGCCGCGTTTATCGTCGCTGGCTGCCACACCAACTCTGTCAACACATCGGCCTTCCAATCCGCACTCAACAACTACTACGCAAGCCGCCAGCAGTGTCTGTGGAGCACAGCCATCAAGTTTCCCGTGCAGGCCGACTCCAACAATGAGGACCAGACAGAACAGTTCGATGCGCTTACCGATGCGGGACTTCTCAAGCGCACTCCAGGTGAAAAGCAGCGTTTCCTCATTGGCTCAAAGCGCGTGAACAACTACGATCTCTCTGACAAGGGCCACTCCACCTGGACAGTCGATCCTGCGCAACCAGGGTACGGCAACTTCTGCCTCGGCAGCCCCGACGTCTCGTCCATCGACAGCTACGCACCTAATAACGACCCCAACGCCACGCAGTACACCGTCACCTATCGCTACGCTGTTTCGCTTCCATCGTGGGCCAATACTGCTGAGATCAAGACGGCCTTCCCCCGCGCCGCGCGCGACAGCCAGGGCCAGGAGGCGACCGCCACTCTCATCAAGAGCAGCGATGGATGGCAGGTGCAAAATGTCACTCCGTTGAGCCAGCCCAGCGGCAATTAGCGGGTCCGGCTTTAGTCCTTGTATCCAGAGTCCAGGTTCCCGTTCCCTGTTCTCTCTTCTCTGTTCTTTACGTCCCTAGTCCCTCGTACCTAGTACCTCTGCCGCCTTCTCCGCGCCGCCGAACAGTGCCTTCAGCGCCCGCCACACCAGCCGGATCAGCAAGAGCGTCACGATCACCAACACTACCGCAATCGCCGCTGCGATGTACGGTTTCCACGTCGCCATCCATGTCAGCCCAATCGCCAGCGCATCTTCGCCCAGGCTCAATGAAATATTCGAAAGCGGCTCGGGCGACGGAGTCACCGCGGCACGCACCGCCGTCTTACCTCCGTGTGCGATAAACGCAATCAACCCTCCGGCCAGCGTAGCCACAAGCTGTTCGCTCGGCGAGAGCGAAGCTGCCGCCTGGTAGGCCAGTACCGCCGCCACTGGCACGCGGATGAATGTGTGCAGCGCATTCCAGATCAGATCGAATGCAGGAACCTTGTCCGCAAAGAACTCCACGGCGAACAGCGCGGCGCACGCGGCAATAATCGGCCAGCCCGTCAGCAGGTGCAGCGAGGGCGGCAATGCAATCCACTGGAAATGCCCGAGCAGCCCCAGCGTGGCAACCGTGGCATACACGTTCAGCCCCGCCGCAAAGCTCACAGCAATCAGCAGCGCCACAATTTCATTAGGTGGCAAACTCATGCCCGACAGTATAGAAGCTCAGGCCTTCGTCACACTTTCACTTTTTCGCTCGCTCACTCCTACACTCTTTCTTGCACTCTTTGTGTTCCGTCACGCATCTCACACTTCATAACGAGCCGCATATACGGAGGAACAACATTATGATCGACCCCAGGCGAAAACTACGTGACGAAACCGGCTCCGATGCAGCCGGCCAGTCGGGCGACATTCAGCAGCTCCGCGACAGAGCCTACGCCGATTCTGAAAGCGCCGAGGAGTTGGCCGAAGAAGGCAACGCCTTCGAAGCTGGCATTATCTCCGGGGTGGAAGACGCTCCCGATCCGGATGTCGACGAAGTCCGCACACGCCAGGTGCCCGTGGACGATGTCCCCGAAGAGTACCTCGACAACAATCAGGACGTTGGATAGCCGATGACCCTCGCGCACGATTAGGCCGCCAAAACAAAGGGGCGACCCGAAAACTCGAGCCGCCCCATCGACTTATGACTACGTTCCGACCGCTGCCGCCGGCTCTACGGAGTCAGCGTCCACACAAAGTCGGTTCCCGTGCACGTGAAGTCACGCGGCCCGAACGTCATCACAGACCCATCGGTGAACGTTGCGCGTGCATACAGCGTGCCTCTGCCCTCCGTGCTGTTCGGGTACAGATCGCCCCACGGACCCAATGCTCCCGCCGCCACGCCGTTGAAGTAGAACGTGACGTAGAGCGCGGTCGAGTTGTTCACGTGAATGTTGCAGGTCCCGTTCAGTCCCCGCGACTTCGCGCCGCCTTTGCTTTCCGGCGCTGCAACCATGCTGTTCTTCGAGTTCACCATGTTGTTGTTCAGGATGTTGGAGTCGGGATTGCCTCCCATCCCTTTCGCGCCTTTTGACGAGGCGTTTTCCGCCATTACCGTGATTGAGGCCAGGGCCGTGACGCCCAGGATCGCAAACCAGAGAAATTTCTTTTTCATGGGGATCGTCCTTTCTATCCCGGCGCAGTGTCGTCACTGCCCGGGCGATGGGGAAGGCGCGAGCTTACCCGATCCGGCAGCATCGGGATTTCTCCTGCGGACTCGACGCCGTTCGTTTGGTTGCCGACCGCCGAAACGATTCTGGAAAGAACATCGCTACCCGTCTTGCCGCGTTCCTTCTGCAGGAAAAGGAAGGCGCGGAAAAATGGGTAACGTGAAACAGGGAAACTACCGGGGGGACGATCCGAGTTTACCGCAGTTTTTGCAAAGCCGCCATTGTTTGTTTTCACCGCGTCCATCAGAGTTAAAGCGAATCCGCACTTCATTGACCCAAAATCGGCGCCCGCCAAGCTCTGTCGACCCAACCCTGCGATTGAAGCATGGGATTTCCCAACTCATCCGAAGTGCACCCTGCGCCGCGCTGATCCTTCGCTTTTCCATTACTCTGTCCTCCCGAGGGAGCGCAGCGAGTCGAGGGATCTGCGGTTCCTCCTGCTTTCCCGGGACACCAACCTCGCGATCAAAGCCCGGCGGGTGCCACTCGTCCCGGGACCCTGGACTTCGCTCGGGGCAGGCTCGGGGGCACCCTCAGGGGGCCCTCGCCTTTGGGGACCAGGAATATCGAGCCATGTGGCCAACGACCTTCGCATTCGGACGCCAGCCGAGACTCCTGATCGAGCACACGAGGGCCGAAGTGCTACGCCAGCTTCAATTCTCTGATCGCCGTTCCCACGGCTTTGAGATTTCCAAGTCGCATCTCCGAGTACTTGCGCGAAATCAGCACCCCATCTGCCCCACCCCGAAACGCCGCCGTAATTGCGTCCTTGTTCCGAACGGCGTGCACTTGCTGTGTTCTCTTCCGTGGGAATGTCAACATCGATTCCTGGCCAAAGCTGCGTCTTGGTTCCTTCCAGCCCGGCGCGCGCGCGCTTGGTCTCGCGAAAAACGTAGTCGGAGGAAAAACCCGTATAGGGAATCTCATCGAGGCCTCGTTCCTTGTAGTCAAGCACGCGATAGTGAAAATCGAGCAGCTCCTGCTTGGGAATGTCGCCATAGATCGATGAGCCGACGTTATCGATGTATCGAGCCATCCGCTCGCCGGCGCAGTTGTGATACATCACCATCTTCAGAAAATCGGAGTGCGGCGCGATTGCCTGCAGATCCTGCTCGGCGCGATAAATGGGATTGAAGGAATTGTTGTGCCAGATGTGCCAGCCAACCTGCATCGACGGCTTGATCGATTTCACTCGTTCATAGATCGCCGCGTAGGTTTCGCGCAGGCTGTCGGTCCACAGCATCTCCCATGCAAGCAATTCGGGATAGCGCAGCATCAGCCGCCACATGCCTGACGTAATAGCCATCAACAGGACGCTTGCCCTCGTGCCCGGCACTCACGAACTTCTGCAGTTCGACGAAATCCCTGGCGCGCGCGATCCGGATCGATGCCGCGCTCCTTCGCCTTCGCCACGCAGTACTGGCAGAAGCAGGTGACGTGGCCGCCTTCGGCGCGGCCATGGCTCGCGCCGAGCATGTTTGAAAAAGCTCCCTGCCGCTCCGATCCCCACATGATGCCGTCGATATCGTAGGCGCGCGCCCAGTTCTCCGCCATCCCCAGCAGCCAGTTGCGATAGTTCGGATTGTTGAAGCAAAGAGTGACCGCATTTCGCTCCGGAAAGCTCCTTCTCTTCAAGCTGTTCGAATATTCGGCAGGTCCTTGCGGAACACGTCTTCAAACCAGCAGATGGTTTTCATGCCGCGCTTGCGTGCGCTGGAGAATCAGCTTCGCCAGCACGTCGTAATTCCCCAAATCTGGCGCGCGAAAGTTCTTGAACGGTGTATTCGTGAAAGTATTTCGGATCGACTTCCGTGTAGCAGCCGCCGTGGAACGTGTCGGTGTCATAGGTCTGCTTGCCGTGATCGGGCAATGGCTGGCCGGGCACCTGCCGGCCGGCAATTCCCGCGCCCGTAAGTAAAAGTGGCGACGAACAAGGTTTGATCGCTGCATCGTTCTGAAATTCGTCCAGCACTTTCTCGACGCCTTCGTCCACAAACGAAACCGCCCCAACCTGGATGCCGATCATCTTTCGGGTGACCTGGTTGCTGCGCCGCCGACAGCGAAGGAACAGCCGTTGCCATCGCCGCTGCCGATGCGCTTTGAATGAAATCTCTCCGGTTTCATGAATCACTTCTTCCAGTTGATTTGGCGCTGCCCTCGATCGAACCTCCGTTGATCGTTCACGGCGGCCGCCCTTTCGATTTCAGCTCCATTCTCACACCACGAGGTTGCCCCATCCTTCGCGCGTCTCCGAGCGCCGACCTCTGAGTCCGGGTCTCAGCGACATGTCTTCGTCGTTCGAGCGGAGACCGGCTGTCGTGCGAGTCTCCACAGGCTGCGGAAAAACGCAACTCAACGGGTTTTGCAACAAGGGCACGGCTTCAGCCGGGCCAACAACGCCCAATAAATCAACGGGGCTTCAGCCCCTGTTCTTTTCATGTCAATCGAAAGCCCTCGCTGCCGCCTCACTCATCATGTCGGAAAGACCCTCGCCAGTATCGGATCCGAGGTCCACAGCCGTTCTTCGGCCTGTACGTCTTCGATCAACTTTCGGGCTCTGTACCAATCCGGGGAGGCGCCGACCGCAGCTTCTATCTCAGTCACCAGAGTACGATCCAGCTCCGCGACAAGGGCGCCGAGGTTTTCCACGATCTTCCGCCAGTTTTCGGCGTCGCCAATCGGATACTGCGCCTGTGCGACAGACCTCGCCGTTGGAGGAATGGGTACAGTCGCCTTCCAGCCCATTCCCCAAACCTTGTAGACGGCCAGCATTCTGTGGCTCCAGGTGCCGACATCCACGTAAACCTCGACCGTGGAATTCGCAGCCGTACGGCGCTGCAAAGTAAAGCTTCCCGATCCTCCCCTGCAACTGAATCCCATGGGCTTGAAAACGCGGTCCAGTTGTGGTTTCTTCGGCCCGGCACTGGTCGCCGATTGTAACTCGGGAGGAATCTCTGCTTGGCTCGGCAGATCGTGGGGTAATCGCGCCAACAACACAATTTCGGGAATGCGCTCGCGATAGTTCCTGGCGATTTGGTGAACAGTGACGGCAGCCTCGGGGTTGGAACTCGCGATCGCTACGCCGGTAGGACAAGCGAACAGCCGGAGCGGGGCCGGGCAACGGACTTTCCGCGAGCGGGGCCTGCACAGTCTTTCTGACCTTGCCGCAAGCCGCCAGCACCGTTGCCACCGCATCGGCAGGCATCGGCAACTTTCGGTCTCCGGGCTTCGCCTCAACTACCGTGCAAGCAGAGAGAGCACGATTGCGCCCATTCACCCACCAGCTATCAGTGAGGGAAACGCCTGTACGCATTCCAAACGGAGAGCTGGGGGTCGGAACAGGTTCACCAAATTCCGGCGCATAGAAATGAAAGGAGGCATTGTGGAAGGGATAGGAGCGGGGAACTCCGGAGGCAATCGCTTCCAGCGTGGAGTATGGCACCGCCTCGCCCGCTGCAGGAGAATCAGATCGGTTTGTTATCCGTCGCGCACCAATGAGGGCGCGCCTGCGGGCCCTCTGTAATGGTCAGGAATCGTTCAAGTTCGGGATGGCGCTTGAGCACCCGGTCAATCGCGGAGACGCCCCCGGACGACCATCACCCAGGTTGAATCGGACTACGGGCTCGCCCAGCCCCGCATCCAGAAATCCCTGGTGAACCCGATGCATCATTTCCATCAGCGGTTCTTTACGGCTCGCGGCAAAGGTCGTGATCAAAGCTACGCGCATCGTGCGTGACACCGGAAACAATTCAGAATCTGGAAATCTGCATCGATTTGAACATGCCTGACAGTTCCTGTCACGCAGGTAGCTTTCGTGGGGGTGTGCGCCTGATTGCAATCTCGGTGACGAGCCGCAGTAACGAACTTTCGAAGTCCAACGATGCTAGTGGATCAACGAATCAACCTGACTTGGTTCTGAGAAGGAAGACCCACGCATGAAACAGCCATCACGCAACACGCTAGGCGGACGCGTGCCCATCGCCAACGCCGCCGCAGAAGCGCAAGGACCGCTGGTGCGCCAGCCCGCCCCCGCCGCGCGCCTCGCCCACATCCTCAACCGCAGCGCCTCCGATCTGTGGGACGTGTGCACCCTCACCGACGCGGCCCAAATGTGGGAGGAAGCCCGCGCCATCGCCAGCCGCATCCTCGCATCCAGTCCAATCGACTAAGCTCCTTGCGCCGAGGCGCCGCGCCCTCTGCACGCGGCACCCCGAGGCAGTTAACCAAAGAGAAACTTCCGGAAAGATGACTACCGGACCAGAACACCGGGGGGCGTGGCGCTGCACGTGAAGGTCAGCAGGTAGACCAGATTCCCCACCGCCCCGTCATCCGGTACTGTTTCAGCCATGGGCAGGCATCGTAAACCTGCTTATGATACAGGCCATAGCAGATGACGTAGAGCTGCTTTTTTGCACCGCCGATGTTCCTCAGCACTTGCCCGATGGTATCGGGGCCGAACGGGTTCGAGAAGAAAAACACGGTGCCATCGCGAAGATCAATGCTGGCCGCATCACCTGTAATGATCTTCACTGAAGTGTGCGTTCGCACCCGCTCCAGATTCTCGCGCGCTTTTTCCGCCAGCGCCTCCACCAACTCCACCCCAATGCATCGATCAAAGCGGCCTGAGTTGGCGAACACCGTGACGATTCGCCCCTTGCCGCAGCCCAAGTCGTAAAAGGTGCCACCTGCATTGCCAGGTAAGGCTCGCAATATCGTCCACAGCACGGAATATGGGCAGGTTTGGTACATCGTTCCGTCCCCAAAGCGAGTCTGGGCCAGATCCCCTGCGCCGAGGGAATACCAGCCTTCCGTCTCGATGCCGTAGAACTGATCGACAAGGTGCCCACATAGTTTGTGCGGAGCCTTGCGAACCGCCGGCGGCAACACCTTGCGCGCAATCTTCCGAATCAAGACCATGCTCCGATTATGCGTCCTTTCGCTTCGAGAGCGCGATGTTCCGCAGCTTGCGCATTGCATCCCCGATAGTCGTTTCGGCTCACGACTGCCCAACGCTCGACTACAAGATCGCGAATCACGACGACAGAAAGAATCACGATCGGCCCGAAGATTTTCATTTGGTCGAATTGTACGTCGGAAAGAGCGCGTGCCGCATGATTCGGGCGATTCACCGCCAATCCGGGCCCCACTCGCCTTGCACACAATACCCAACCGGGGTATAGTACAAGGCATGGACCCCGCCGAAGCTCTCGCTGGCGGACCCCGCAAATCGGGCGCGGACGAATCGGACAGTACCGCGCCCACTGCGGCCCACTGGCTCCAGCACCCCACACCCCACGACTCCAAACCCGCACCCGGCTCCTACGACTGGTGGATGCAATGGCTCCTCGCATGGGGCCGCGTCCTCGAAGAAGAGGACGAAGAGCGCTGCGGCAAAGAACCCACTGAAGACGAAGACGACGCCCCCAACGAACCCGACGCACCGGAAGACAAACAATGAACGACCCCGCCGCAACCGTCTCGCAAACCCTCGCCGCCATCGCCGTCCGCCGCTGGTCTTTTGACCGCACGCTGCTCCTCAGTGGAAAGGTCACCAGCTACAAGCTCGACGGCTGGAAGCGCAGAGCAACCGCCACCTACGACGCGCGCCAGGTCCGCGTTGCAGACTTCGAGCTCGCGCTGCAAACCATTCCAGCCGCAGCGCAGGCGCTCATCCTCCTCATTCACCACCAGGGCTACACCTGGGCCGAGGCCAGGCAGGTGGCCCCGGTCTCATTCACAATCTTATCTACCCTGAGGGTGCCCCCGGTCCCTCGCCTTTGGGGACCGGGGAGGTTGAACTAAGCTGCCTGCGCCCCGCAACCGCTGGGAGTTGCCGAACGATCCCGCATTGAGTCGCAGAGAATCGAACATTCGCTTTCCACCTTGTCCCCTGCCTTTCGTGCCGCTTGCCAAACCGCGCCATTTTGTGGCCAACTTTGGCCACTTTCAGCCGATTTCGTACGGGGCCGGCAGGTCATATCTGCGCATTCACTCCTTCTCCAACCGTTCGATTTCACCTTTCAAACCTCCATCGCGCAATTCGTACGGGTCTTTCACGATCAATTCAACGATTTCCTCCGCCTTTAACCAGACCCGATTTTTCAACGTGCCAATTCGCGCCACTCGCACGCGATCTTTCTGTTCCCCGATCTCTGCTCCCTGTTCTCTGTCCTCTGTTCTCGACCTTTCCCGCCCCTGTACACTTTCCCCATGCTGAGCCGGCGAAATTTTCTGAAGACTGGAATCACCACCGGGGCTGCGGCGCTGCCGCTCGCTTCTACGATTGGAGCTCTTGATCCCACCGTCCTCGCGGCGCAGGAAGCGCGCGCCGATGAGAACAGCGCGTCCGGCATTCTTGTCCCGCTGCCTGATCGGCTCGGGCCGGTCGATCCCGCCACCGAACCTTGGCAGAAACACGTCCGTCGCGTGGGCCAGACCAACATGACCGAGCACGACCCCGCGGTGATGAACGTGGAAGAGTGGGCCGACTACTGGCACGCGTGCAAAGTCGACGTCGTCTTTGTCAGCGTCACCGGCATCCTCGCGTTCTATCCCTCGAAGGTGCCGTTTCATCGCCACGGAAAATTCCTCAACAATCGCGATTTCTTCGGCGAGTGCGCGGCCGCCGCAAAGAAGCGCGGCATGCGCGTGGTCGCGCGCATGAGCCCCGACCTCAACTGGGGCGACGCCCTCGCGGCGCATCCGGAGTGGGCCATGCGCCACAAGGATGGCTCGGCGCAGTTCAGCGACGAAGAGCCGCGCCTCTTCAAGACCTGCATGTTCTCCACCTACATGGACGACTACGTGCCCGCGATCATGCGCGAGGTCAACTCGCTCTACGATGTCGACTGCTTCTACACCAACGGCTGGCCGCCGCTCGGCAGTCTGCCCGAGTGTTACTGCGCCATCTGCAGCAAGCTGCCGCCGACCGGCACGCCGGCCTACTGGCGCGCCTTCACCGATCGCGTGCTTGAGCTGTGGAAGCGATACGACGCGCATCGCCAAAGAGAAGAAAGCCGACAGCTTTTTCTTCGCCAACTCCGGCGGCAATGTGCGCGGCGGCCCGAACCTCGACCGCCTCGGCAAGACCATCGCCTGGTTCCAGGCCGACAACCAGGGCCGCACCTACGAGGATCCCGCCGTCTGGGGATGCAGCCTGCAGGGCCGCGTCTGCAACGCCGTGCTCGACGGCAAATTCGCCGCCAACGTCACCGCGGCCTACTCCACCGGCAATCCAGGCTGGCGCAACGCCTCAAGAATCTCCGGAAGAAATTCGACATGTGGCTCAACGAAACGCTGGCCAGCGGCATGGCGCCCTACTACCACTTCGTCGGCGCGGAGACAGGCTTTGGCGAGGACCGCCGCTGGCAGAAAGTCGGCGCTCGATTATTTCCATTGGACGGCGCGCCACGACGCGCACTTCGCCACGCGCCGCTCCATCGCCAACATCGGCGTCGTCATCGGCCAGAGCACGCAACTTCTCTACCCCGGCCCGGCGTCCATGCGCAGCCGCACGCTACATGCACGAGACCACGCAGGGCATCTACGACGCGCTGCTGCGGGGCCGTTTCGCATTTGACTTTGTGCATGAAGACCGGCTCGAGCCGGAGCGCCTGAGGAAATATCGCGCGCTGCTGCTGCCCAACGTCGCCATGCTCAGCGACCGGCAATGCGAGCAGCTCCGCGACTATGTGCGCTCCGGCGGATCGATCATGGCCAGCTTTGAAACCAGCCTCTACGACGAAAATCTGAAGCCGCGCGACGATTTCGGACTCGGCGATCTATTTGGTACGGTCAAGGCCGGAGATGCCGTCGGCACCAACGGCAATCCGTACTATGCGCGCATTGCAGACCGGCAACCCGGCGCATCCGCAATCCTTCGATGGATTCAGCAGACACCAACTGGCTCCCCGGCGCGCAGAATCGCATCCCGCTCAAGCCCGTGAATGATCCTGTGCTCACCGTCGTTCCAGGATTCGTGCGCTATCCGCCGGAGCTTGCCTATCCGCCTGTCTCACACACAGATGAGCCGGCCGTCGTGCTGCGCGAAGACGGCGCAAGCCGCATAGCGTGGCTTTCGGGCGACGTCGAGCGCACCTACTGGCTCACCGGCCACGGCGATCTGCTGCGCCTGCTGCACAACACCATTCGCTGGGTTACTGCACGACGAGCGCATGCGTTCAGCGTAGACGGACCAGGCTTCATCGAGATGTTCTGCTGGGAAACGGCCCCTGGTACGCCGTGCACCTGCTCAACTACTCGAACGCAAACGCGTTTCACGGCTGGGAACAGTCTGTTGAATTTCTGGGCGAGCAGAAGGTGACCCTGAAACTGCCGGCAGCGGCGCGCGTGAAGCAAATCGAGCTTTTGCGATCGGAGAAGACTCTACCGTTCAGGCTTGATGGTCAGGAGTTGCAGGTTCACCATTCCAACAGTGGGCGACTACGAAGTGGCGGCGATCACACTGGCCTAGCGATCCGACGGAAACGCACTCGCGCGCTTATTTCGATGCTGAACTGCGCGCGTGGAGCGCTTCGAGAGCGTCGCACGCCGTCTTCACGCCGTCTTCCTTGGCAACCTGCTCGGCCGCTTTGCGCGCATTGCGATTCGTATTCCGGCTCGGCAAGCATGGCCCGCAGACGGCGCACAACACGCCACGGCTTATAGCTGGAACGCTGAATGACGCGAGCAACGCCCATACGCCGCATTCGGCGAGCATTGTCGGGCTGGTCGTGTGAGTAGGGCATGATCAGCATCGGCCGGCCAGCGCGGAGGCACTGCGCAGTAGTTCCCACGCCGCCCTGGTGGACGACGAGAGAGGCATGCGGGAAACAGAGCGGAGTAGGGAGCATACTCTGCAATACAAATTGATTCAGGAAGAGTCTGCTGGGGACGATTGCGCGGATCGTCGCCGATGAGAAGAACAGCGCGCGATCACCCAACTTCTTGGCCGCGCTCGCTGAATGCTCGTAGAAATCTCCGGCAGCAAGCACTGCGGCCGAGCCCAGCGTAAAGACAACCGGCGGCTCGCCGGCGGCAACAAACCGCTCGAGATTTGCGGGAAGCGCGGCGTTGCCGGCGTCTGAATCGTAAAAGCAGAAGCCGGCAATCAAGGTGTTGTGCGGCCAATCTTTTTGTTCTGTACCTAAGACGCGCGAGAAGAGAGCAAGTACAAGATTCGGCGAGTGCTTTGCGTCAAAGATTGGATTTGCGCCTTTTGGCAATCCCAGTTCGCGGCGGAGATCGTAGACGGGTTCAGGCCATTTGCGCGTCACGAAGCGCGCGAGGCGGCGCATGGCGCGGCCCATGCCGATCATCTTGTCTGCGTTTGCGAGCTTTGGATAAGGCGGTAGTACCGGCGGATCGAAGGCGGAGAAAAATGAGAAAGGCGCGAGGACGTAGCTGGCCCAGGGAATGCCGGTGATCTCTGCGACGATAGGGCCGGCGTAATTGAGCTCGCCGAGAAGCAGGAGATCGGCGCGCACTGGCTTTGTGGCGGCTTCAAGCAAGTCGTCATAGGTCTCACGCAGTACGGGAAAGAGAAATTCGCGCAAGCCCGTCTCGGTGCCCTTCTTCACGTCGTAGACCATCTCAACGAGCTTTGTGTTCTTGGGGTCGATGTCGGGCCGCAGCGTATGAAACTCGATACCGAGCGGCTCGATCTTTGGCCGGTATACGTCGGCGAGCGCAAGGACCGGCGTGTGACCGCGCCGCTTCAGTTCCAGCGCAGATGGCAATGAGTGGATTGATGTCCCCAAAGGTTCCAATGTTCGACAGAACAACGCGCAAACTCGAGCTCCCCACTGCATGAATGAGATGCAACTAAGAGGGTAAAGCATGGGGGCCGGACAACCGCTGAAAGTCCAGTTACTTGTGTGTTGCAGGGCCCGCGCCCGTGCAAGCGGCTGGAGGGTTCTGGAGTGATGGCCTCAAATCCGGCCAATACGGACTCTGCTTGAGCAGCCCGCAGAAGTCGCCGAGTGATGGAAACGGTTTTTGCTGAGCCTTTGGCCCCACCGCATCGATGAACTTCCAGGCCAGGTCGGAGCGGCCGGTGTAAATGAGATCGAGAACGGTTTGCCAGAGGGTTGTGCCAATGTTGGTGTCGTCGCTTTGGCTGACGACTTTTCTTGCCGCAGCCAGGCTCTTGTTCCATTGGGCGGTTGTCGGCGCGGGCTTCTTCATTTTGTCGAGCGCGAGATGAAAGGCACCGCCGTTTGCGTCGTCTGCCCAGCGAAGCACGACGACCTCTGACGGGGAACACGCGAAGCACGTTGGCCAGTAGGCGAAAGTCCAATCCGCGGTGACGTAGCTATAGCGATGGTCCTTCACGTCGCGCTCGAAATGCGCGAGGTCATCGTCGGCGTCGTTGAGTGTGGCGAGGAGCTTGAATGTTGGCTCGAGTTCGAAGATGTAGTGCGTAGTGCAGCAATGCGCGCCGCCCGTGAAGAGAGAGACGATCATGTCAGCGTTTCCGCGGCCGGTGACGTCTGTGCCGTTGGGGACGGCGAAGTAGTTGCCGTCGGTGCTGGCGGGCTGGCCGAGCGTAAAAGACTGGAGGCTGTCGACTGCACGGCGGAAGACTACTTTGCCCGCAGAGATGACTTGCAGGCAGGTGCCGGCGTCGCTGGAGTAGGTGGCGAAAGTGAATTGTCTGACCTTCACGGAGCCGCTGCGGTTCGCGGACGAGCACGCTTTCGCTGGATTCTCGGCCGCTGTCTGCGCGAAGAGAGCACCGGAAACCGAGAGGCATACCAACCCAAGAGCAAATGCGGCAATGCGTTTCCGTGTGAGCGCGGCGTAATGCGATTCGACCATGGGTTCACCTGCGATTGCGAACAAGATAGCAGCTTTGAGCACTGTGAAGGCCCGAGAAGTTGAACTGTTGAGCGAATCGAGCGTGATAGGCTCGACGGTGAATCTGAGGCGGATGCCGAATCCGCGAAGTGTGGCCCTGCCATGAAAATCCTGCTGGCGCTTATCGTTCTCGTCGTCATCGCGGGGTCGATTTACGCCGATTACCGGTGGCGGAAATGGGTGCAGGCGCGCCGGCGCGAACGTCACGAGTAGCTTCCGAACCCGCCGAAAGTAACGTTCAAAAGCTGGTCCATCCAACAATCGGATGAGACTTTCCCGGCAGCTGTCCCGTTACAATCATTAAAGGGGGTCGTCTAACCGACATGCTTGATTCCGTTGCCCTTAACCTGAGCATCTTTCGCGGCTGGCGGAGCCTGACCGCTGCTGTTGCCTTCCCTTTCGTCCTCGCCGCGCTGGCTTCCTCACCAGCCGCTCGCGCGCAGTTTGGCGGCGCGCCGCCAACAACGCAGGTACATGACGCGTCAGCGCTGAAGCCGCCGGCTGGTGCAAAGGTCGCGATCGTGGAGTTCGAAGATCTGGAGTGCCCTGATTGCTCCCGCGCAAATCCGCTGCTGATGCAGGCGACGGCCAAATATGGCATTCCGTGGATGCGCCATGACTTTCCGCTGCCCATGCACAACTGGAGCTTCCAGGCTGCCGTGAACGCGCGCTTCTTCGATACCAAGAGCCTGAAGATGGGCAACGACTATCGCGACTACATCTTCGCTAACCAGATCTCGATCGAAACTCCGGACCAACTACGCGATTGGACCCAGAAGTTTGCCCAGGCACATGGCGTTCCGCTGCCGTTTGCAATCGATCCCATGGGTAAGCTGACGGCCGAGGTGAAGGCTGACTACGCGCTCGGGCAGAAGATTGGCATCGAGCACACGCCGACCATCTGGGTCGTAACCAACGGCGGCAATCACGCGCCTCCGTTCGTCGAGGTCGTCGACCGCAGCAAGCTCTATCAGCTGATCGACCAGGCGCTGGCAGAAACACGCGGACACTGAAAGCAGCGGACGCAAGCAGTAGACAGCAGACAGCAATAGCCGACGGTGAGCAGAACTATTCACTGTCTACTGATTGCTGATCATTGTTTCCTGAATCTTCACCAGCTCCTGGCCGCCGGCGCCCGGCGCGACCATGCGGGTTTGCGGAGCGCGCCAGTGATCGATGTGGCTGATGCGGTGCACGCAGCCGATCGTGCAGTTCGGTGCGCAACTCTTCGCCGTCACAAATTCGCGCTTCAGATCGGCGCGCGTGTATTCGGCTACCGGGCATGCCGGGATAGCCGCGCTGCTGCGAGCAGTAATGCACCAGTCCGTCTTCGCAGACGTAGAGGTAGCGTGAGCCGGCGCGGCAGCGCCAGTCGTTGGCCCGGCCCTGCGCAATCGCTTCCTGAAACTTGTCGAACTGCGCGTAATTGGTCTTCCTGCGATTGTTGATCGCGTAGATAAACTCTGGCTTCGTCATCAGTCAACGGCTTCAGCTGACCGTCTCCGTCGTGGATCATTCCGATGGTCGATTCGAAACCGAGCTCGAGCGCGCGCTTGCAAATGACCAGCGCGTCGTTGGGATTGCGAATGCCTCCGCCGACCACCGAGTTGATGTTCACGTGGAACTCGGCGTGATCGGCCAGCATCTCCAGGCGCTTGTCGAGCACCTTCAGCGACTTTTTCGAAACGTCGTCGGGCTCGAGGTTGTCGATCGAGATCTGCATATGATCGAGGCCGGCATCGTTCAAACGTTGAATGCGCTCGGGGTTCAGCAGGTAGCCGTTGGTGATCATGCCGGCGATCGCGCCGGTTTTCCTGCATGCGGCGGATCATGTCGTCGAGCTCAGGATGCGTCAGCGGCTCGCCGCCGGAGATGCCGATCATGGCCGTGCCCAGGCGTCCGAGAGCGTCGATTCGGCGAAACATTTCCTCGAGCGGGACGGGCTCGGAGACCTTGTCGTACTCATTGCAGTAACCGCAGCTCAAATTGCAGAAACGCATGGGGATAATCTGCACCAGCACGGGGTGGCCGGTGGTGAGCAGGGCCTTGGCGACCATCTGGTACTCGCGGATTTTGCGGGTTGCCGCCTTCCAGCGGCCGCGCAGCGTCGCTCTGCGTTGGGTAGCCATCTGTTCTATTGAATCACAAAGGCAGCGGTCAGGGGTCAAGGGTGAGTGACTAGAGGGTTAAGAGCAGTAAGGGAGCAGAAAAGCAGGGAGCTTCGCGCAGGCTAACCTCAGCGATCTGGGTCATGCAGTTGATGTCCAGATGGAGCGAATCCCCATTCGAATCGTTCGCTCACGGCGGACTTGCTCTGGGCAGGCTCTCGACTACGATCAGGACGACAGAGCCAGCTCAATCAGAACGGCGCGGTGGCCAGGACCTGCTCGAATTGGAAGTCGTCGTCATCGGGCTTTCGCGTGAAGCGGATGCGCGCCTTGATGCGCGCGGTCATGGAAAGTCGTTCGAGAGAGCTGTGCGGCAGGCTTTTATAGAAATCCTGGAGCGGCCCGTACGGCCCTGTCGGAGTGATCTTGTAAAAGCTGAGGCTCATGACGCGGGCCGGCCGCATGCCGGGCGGGAATGACGACGGCAAGCGGCCAAGCGGGATGGCGAGATTCCTGCACATGGCGACTTGCTTCGAAGTGGTGCGAATGCAGAAGTCCATTGCGCTGCATTGCGAGAGGGTTTTGCCCAGGCACGCTTTCAGGAGCGGCTCGGGAATCCATGCGAGGTCGATGCCGGGGTTAGCGGCGGTGTCGTGCTCGGGCGCCTGCACGAAAAGTATCTGGTCGAGCTGAGTGCCCTGCGATGAGAATTGGGCGTGGGCCGTGCCGTAGCCCGGAAACGCCAATGGGCCGGGCATTACGACAAGGCAAAGGACAAAAGCGGCGATCGCTCGGATCGAAAGTCGGCGGGATTGCTGGGCGACGGGCATATGGGTAATGGGAATATTGTGCCATGAAAAGGGATGATGGGCAGGCGGAAATGTGACGGACCGTGTCTGAATGTGATGGGCGCGGCAAAGCGCGATGCCTGCGTGCCGCTTCCCACCCTGGCGACAGAAACAACAACGCGCGAGAGTGGGGCACCCGGCGCAGATAGGTGTGGGCCTGGAGGCCCGCACGACAGCCGACCTGGAGGTCGGCGCTACATGAGCAGCGCGGGTTAGACACCCGATTTTGTGGTTGGGCGGTTCTTACTGCGGGGCCTGCATGTTGCCGGCGACTTCGGA
This sequence comes from uncultured Acidobacteriaceae bacterium, assembly GCA_963782085.1. Taxonomy (GTDB): domain Bacteria; phylum Acidobacteriota; class Terriglobia; order Terriglobales; family Acidobacteriaceae; genus Telmatobacter. Next base: position 33,210 of record CAWAIL010000018.1, on the reverse strand, counting down.
GGCTGGGACGGCGGCGAGCGTTTCGGTTTCCGCGGGCAACGGCGTGGGCAGCGGGCCTTCGAGCGCCAGCGCCAGCACCTCGTCCATCGAGTCGACAAAGTGCAGCTTCATCGCGTTCTTGATGTTGTCGGGCAGCTCGGCGACATCCTTCTCGTTGGCGCGCGGCAGGATGGCTTCGAAGATTCCGGCGCGCAGAGCGGCGAGCAGCTTTTCTTTCAGTCCGCCGATGGGCAGCACCTTGCCGCGCAGCGTGATTTCGCCGGTCATGGCGATGTCGCGGCGCACGGGAATCTTGGCCAGCGCGCTGGCCAGCGCCGTGGCCATGGTGATGCCGGCCGAGGGGCCGTCCTTGGGAATCGCGCCCTCGGGCACGTGCAGGTGGATATCGACGTTGCGATAGAACTCGCGCGCTGAGGCCCAGCGCCTGCGCCTTGCCGCGAATGTAGGCTGAGCGCGGCCTGCGCCGACTCCTGCATCACGTCGCCAAGCTGGCCGGTGATGGTGAGCTTGCCCTTGCCGTCGAGCACCTGCACTTCGGTGGTGAGAATGCTGCCGCCCACTTCGGTCCACGCCAGGCCGGTGACCAGGCCCACTTCGCTCTTCTCGTGCACTTCGGAGTCGCGGAACCTGGCCACGCCGAGGAACTCGTCGATGTTCTGCGCCGGTGATCTCTTCCTTGTGCTTGGCGCCGGCCTTGACCACCTTGCGCGCCACCTTGCGGCAGACGTTGCCGATTTCGCGCTCGAGGTTGCGGACGCCGGCTTCGCGCGTGTAATAGCGGATGATTTCGAGAATCGCGTCGTCTTTGAAGACGATGTTCTTCTCGCTCAGGCCGGTCTGCTCGCGCTGCTTCTTGACCAGATACTGGCGCGCGATTTCGAGCTTCTCCTGCTCGGTGTAGCCCTGCAGGCGGAGAACTTCCATGCGGTCCTGCAGCGCCGGCGGGAATGGTGTGCAGCACGTTGGCCGTGGCGACAAAGAGCACCTGCGACAGGTCGTAGTCGACGTCGAGGTAGTGATCCTGGAAGGTGGTGTTCTGCTCGGGGTCGAGCACTTCAAGCAGCGCCGAGGCCGGATCGCCGCGGAAGTCGGAGGACATCTTGTCGACTTCGTCGAGCAGGAAGACGGGATTCTTGGTGCCCGCGCGCTTCATGTGCTGGATGATCTGGCCGGGCATGGCGCCGATGTAGGTGCGGCGATGGCCGCGAATCTCGGCCTCGTCGCGCACGCCGCCCAGCGAGAGGCGCACGAATTTGCGGCCGGTGGCCTTGGCGATCGACATGCCCAGCGAAGTTTTGCCCACGCCCGGAGGCCCGACGAAGCAGAGGATCGAGCCCTTGGGATTCTTGACCAGCTGGCGCACGGCGAGAAATTCGAGGATGCGCTCCTTGATTTTTTCCAGGCCGTAGTGGTCGGTGTTGAGCACCTTTTCGGCGTAGTCGATGGAGCGCGTTTCCTTCGATTTCTTCTTCCACGGCACGGCCAGCAGCCAGTCAATGTAGTTGCGGCTCACGGTGGACTCGGCCGACATGGGCGGCATGGCTTCGAGCTTCTTGAGCTCCTGGATGGCCTTTTCGAGCACTTCCTTGGGCATGCCGGCGGCTTCAATCTTCTTGCGCAGCTCGTCGAACTCGCTCTTTTCGCCGCGGCCCAGTTCCTTCTGGATGGCCTTGATCTTTTCGTTGAGGTAATACTCTTTTTGCGCGCGCTCCATCTGGCGCTTCACGCGCGACTGGATGTTGCGGTCGAGGTCGAGCTTTTCAATTTCGACGTCGAGCACGTCGGCAATGCGCGCCAGGCGCGCCGCGGGATCGAAGATGGCCAGCAGTTCCTGCTTCTCTTCGATGCCGAGCTGCAGATTGGCGGCGATGGTGTCGGAGAGCTTGGCCGGCTCGTCCATGCGCACGCGTGGCGATGATGGTTTCGTAGTTGAGCGACTGCTGCAGCTTGACGTACTTGCTCAAAGAGGGTGGTGACGCGCTGCATCAGCTGCTCGGCGGCCGGCGTCATTTCAAACTTGCGTTTTGCCGGTGCGCACGGTGGCCACAAAGAAGCCGTCGCGGTCGTTCACTTCGATGGACTTGGCGCGCTCCACGCCCTCGACCAGCACCTTGATGTTGCCGTCGGGCATCTTGACGCTCTGCACGATGTTGCAGATGGAGCCGACCTGGTAGATGTCCTTGGCCTTGGGCTCGTCGATGGAGGCGTCGTGCTGCGTGGCGAGAAAAATCTTGCGGTCGCCGGTGAGCGCCTCTTCGAGCGCGCGCACGCTCGACTCGCGGCCCACCACGAACGGGGTCATCATGTAGGGAAAGATGACCATATCGCGGATGGGCATCATGGGCAGCTTGCGCAGCTCGGATTTTTCACTCTTTCCCGTCATTGATTCCCCTTTTGATGGTCCCCGGCCGAGCAATCGCCGCTGGTTTGCCGTGGCTTTTGCGTGGCCTTGATGGGATTGTACAGCCTATTTGCCCTGCGGCGAAGCTGAGGGCCGTTGCAACTTTAGTGTCGCGCATAAAGCAAATGGGATGAGTGCGTCACGGGTGTTACTACGGGGTTGAGATTTCCACCAAGCGCGCGATTTGACGGGTTGCAGGCGGAGAGTTGACGGAGATGGTGCGGCGTGAAAAAAGCTCGGGTTGAAGCAGAGATTTTCGCGCGAGAAATACGGCTGGAATCGGAGGAGATCTGGTGAGTTGGAACGAACCAGCGGTTTGACATGTTTGAGCCGGACCTTTTGTGGCATCCATGCGGCTGTGAAGGGAGTAAATCGAGAAAAGCGTCGGGTTGCAGCGAGAGAAAAGCGCGCAAAAGTGGCAAAAGGTGGCAGCATATAAATCCATTTAGTGATGCGAGAGCGCCACGGATTGGCGCGGATTGGTTGGCTTGAATTCGAGGTTATGGCATGGCGGGGCTTCGAATGCGATTTTATGATTTATGGAAAGCAGGAGGCGCCGCAGATCACTCGGCGTTGGTCGCTGCGCGACTTGCGTTCGGGATGACAACGTCAAACAAACCGGACAAATATAGCGGGAACAAACGGGACAGATAGAGCTCGGACAAGCGGGACAGACTCTTAGAAGATCAACTTGAGGGAGAACTGGATCTGGCGGGAGTTGCCGGCAGTGTGGCTGATCTGCCCGAAGCCCGAGCCGGTGACGGTGTTTGCGGGCAGCCCCATGTCGACGATGTTGAGGACGTTGAAGAACTCGGAACGAAACTGGAGATCGACAAGTTCGGCACCGCTGCGTCGGGCGCCGAATGGCGTGTCTTTGATTACGGCCACGTCGAGGTTGTAGAAGGCCGGACCGCGGAAGGTGTTGCGGCCGAGAGATCCGAACCGGCCCTGGTTCGGCCCGGTGCCGCCGGGAACGTGAATCGGGATTGAAAAGAAGTGGTTCGCGTTGTTTGCGCCTTCGCCGAAGTAATCCTCATGGATCTTGCGCGCGGTGGAGAGATGCGGCACGGCGATCTGGTCAGGGCGATCGACACCCTGCGCTCCGGCGCCGGTTTGCTGGATGCCGGAGTACACGGTGAAGGGCGAGCCGGAGGCGAGCGTGACGATGCCGAGACACTCCCAGCCGTAAGCCAGTTTGCGCCCGGCGACGCGCTCGAAAGCAGTGCGGTCGAGATGAAGATCCTGCGCGGCGCTCAGGCTGAAGACGCGGTTGACATCAAAATTCGACGGTCCCTTTTCGAGGTGATAGTCGAATGGGTTCTGCGGAAAAGGCGAAGTAACATTGCCTGTGGCTCCGGTGCTGCCGATGACGGCCGAGGCGTTGTCAATGGACTTGCCCCAGGTGAATCCCGCCTGGATGCCGGGGCCGCCGTGAGCAACAGTTCCTGAGAGCGAAACTTGCAGCGCGTGATAGGTGGAGTGCGCAATGGCGACGACAAGATTCTCCTGTCCAAATCCGCCAGTGACATTGCCGGACGCGTCGAAGGTAGTGTAGTGCGCGAAGGCTGCGGTGGCGCCGGAGTAGGCGTTGGGATACGCGATGGCCGGGAGTTTTTCGCTTGCCGTGCCAACGTAACTTGCGTCCGCTGTGAGGCTGCCAAGTTTCTGTTCGAGGCCGGCTGTCCAAGTGAAAAGAGTGGCGTTATCGAAAGAAGGATCGATGCCGCTCAAAGTGAGGTCGCTGACCGGACCACCGGGAGTAAGCGCGGCAAGATCCTTCTCGTAGCGGTTCACGTCCATCGCGGTATTGGCTGGGACCTGTTTTGTGGAGTCCCTGGGAAAGATGTCTGCGCCGGAGGTGGAGTAGACGGGAGGAATTTCGGAGGGAGTGATTTGAAATCCGTAGTGAATCGGCGCGGAAGCAGCGGAGAGCAGGCGCGGATAGACGGCGAAGGGAGTTGAGCCGGTGAGAAAGTTGTCCTGAAAGATATTCGGCGGAATCGTCATGATGCTTCCGCCGGCCCGCACCAGAAGATTGCCTGTGGCCTGCCAGGAGAGTTGTACACGCGGCTGCCAGGCCTTCCAGTTTGTTTGATAGCCGGGCTGGGGATTGATGAGGTACTGCTGAGAGTTGCCTTTGGTGACGATGGTCGATGTGCGGCGGGCCCGCTCGCTGATGGGCGTATAGAGATCCCAGCGAATGCCGTAGTCGAGGGTGAGGCGGCTGGTGAGCTTGAATGTGTCCTGAAAAAACGCAGCGTAGTTTTCGCGATTGATAGCGGCGGGGCCGATGTGTTCGCCGCCGGAAACGTAGGGCGGGGCAATGGCGACCGTGTAGGTAAATGGACTGCCCGAGAGAAAACTGGAGAGGGTATCGGGCAGCAGGTCGCCGGGAGAAATGTTGTGCGTGCCGCTTTGCGAGGGAATGAATTCGGTGGCGTAAGCCGCACCTCCGCCGAAATCGTATTCGCCGTTGGGGCTGATGCCGAAGTAAGTTGTGTCGCGATTGAGTCGCGCTTCAAATCCCGCTTTGAAGACATGACGCACGATGGAGTAAGTGACAAGTTGGCGGCCCTGGAAGAGATTTCCGTAGGCCTGGATCACTGTGCCGGCGGCAGAACTGAAGGGCTCGAAGAGACTGTCGTTGAAGCGGACAGCGGGATCGATGTGGTTTGCGGTGGGGAATCCCGGCGTGGAGCGGGTGATGCTGATGGACGAGAGAAGAGTGAGACGCGGCGAGGCGGTGCGCGTCCAGGTACCTTCGACATTGCGCTGACGATCGATGTAGCTGGTGGCAAAAGAAGGATCGATAGCTGTCTGATCGGGATTCGTTGTGGGACCCGTAAGGTTGTCGATGGTGACGCGGGCGAAGAATTGATCTTTGGCGCTGAACTCGTGGTCGATGCGCAATGAAAACTGGTTGGCGTTGGTGACGACGGTGGAAGGCGTTGCGTAGGTGGAAGCTCCGTAGGGGCCGGATGGATCGTTGGGCAACGGATAGCGCTTAAGGATGGCGGCTATGCCGGTATCGACGGGAACGATTAGCGTATCGCCAGGAAACGCGGTGGTGTCGAGGCCGGCACGCTGGCTGGAAGTTGGGACAGGCATGACCTGCGTGGTGCCAAGCGCCTGGCGGAATCCCTGGTACTCAGTGAAGTAGAAGGTCCGCTTGCGGCCGTCGTAAAGATGAGGAAAGAAGATGGGCCCGCCGTTGGTGAAGCCGAATTCGTTGCGGCGAAAAGGTGGAATGCGGCCCGGATAAACGGGCGTAGCGTGGTCAAAGTAATTGCGGGCGTCGAGTGCAGAGTTGCGAAGGAATTCAAAGATGGAACCGTGGAAGCCGCCCGCGCCGGACCGGGTAATGATGTCGGTGAATCCGGAAGAACCCTCGCCGATTTCGGCGGGCATCCAGCCGGAGCTGGACTGAATTCCTTCAACGGCGTCGACGTTGAAGTTGCTGAAGGTTGATCCGCCCATCTCGGGATCGCTAATGTCTGCGCCGTCCATTGCAAAAGTTGCCTCTACTCCGCGCTGTCCGTTGATGGCGAACTGCTGCGTGAAGTTGGTGGCGCCGTTGACGTCGGTCATGGTGCCGGCCGCGAGCAGGAGAAGCTGACTGAAGTCGCGCTTGTTGAGCGGCAGCTGACTGACAGAAGTACTGGAGAGCTGCTCGCCGCCGGTGGCGTTCGTCTTCTGCGGAGCAACGAGGGTGAGCTGGCCGCTGGAAGAGAGCGTGAGAGATGCGAGAGGCATGGACGGCGAGACTTCGATAGGCTGCGGATAAGCGATTGAGCGGCCCTGGATTATAACGGTGAGGGTATAATCGCCGGGCTGCAGGGCTTCAATTCGAAAATGGCCGTTGGCGGCGGTCAAAGTCTCGGCGTGAACTTCGTTGGCCGCAATACGAATCACGGCTTGTGCGATGGGTGTACCAACATCGTCACGCAGGGTTCCCTGCCAGGAGAGTGAAGGCGCCGGCTGTTGCGCGTGAAGTATGTTGGCGCAAAGCAGGAGCGCCGAAAAAGCAAAGCCGGCGGCAATTCTGCGGAGAGCGGCGGGTCGGATGAGGTGAGCTCTTTGTCGCAAAGCGCGCAGCGATGCGACAGAAATCAAGACATTCTTATAGGCGCATGCCCGGAAAGATGAAGCCGAAACGCGAACCAAAATGGCCAGGCCGCTCCCACAACTATCGGGGTGCATGCAGCCATCGTATCCGATTGTGAGCTTGTATTGCGGTGATGAGCCGGGTACGGGCTGCCCGAGATGACCGACCCTGCAGCATTGACGGACTGCGAAGTCATAATCCGGAGGACGACATCTGGACCGCATAGAGCGAGTGGTGCGTGAGGATGTAGAGGGTGCGGCGATCGGTGCCGCCGAAGATGAGATCGATGGGCCGCTCAGGGACATCGATGCGCTCAATCAATTTGGCGTCAGGTGAGTAGACAAGGATCTGTCCGGCGGCAATGTAGACACGTCCGTTTGCATCCTGAGCGACGCTTTCGCCACCGGATTCAGCGAACAATTGCGGGTTGGTCAGATCGCCGGTGGCCGTGAGGCTGGCTTTATATGTCTTCTGTTCATTTTCCATGGTGATGTAAACGGGATGGCCAGGCGTGGCCTTCTGCAGGCCGAAGGAGCGAAGCAGGTCGGCCATCTTTGTTCCCCACTCCATGTGGCCCTGCACGAAGTCTTCGCCGGAGGAGATGATTGCCGAACCGTTGGGCGACGAATATTGCGAGGGGCGCGATTGGGCAAAGCCGTACATGCCGAAGGCGCCCATGGGCAGGTAGAGCGAAGGCGTGCTGCTGTAGGCGAGGGATTGAGTTGCGGGGTGCGGATCGACAAGCGTTATGGCGCCGGGTGTATCGGGAGCAAACGTGTAGACCTTGCCTGCGCCGCTGCGGGAGATGACGAGCAGGTTGCCGGCTTTGTCGATGGCAAGATTTTCCGGCTCGAGCGGATCGGAGCTTAAAACAGCGGCTTCGCGAGTCTCCGCGTTCCATTTGTAGATGCGCTGCCAGTGCGTATCGACGAAATAGAGCGCGCCTTCTGCATCGACTGCGGCGCCGGAGATGGAGAAGAAGCCGGTGGCGAGCTGTTCAACCTGGGCGTGTGGAGCGAGGACGGCTGAAGCGGCGGGTGGCACTGGCGCTGGGCCGTTGCCGGCCAGGTCAAGCGAGGCAAATTCGCGGGCGCGGACTTCTGCATGACGCGTGGCGTCGAAGACGGAGTTATCGAACGAGACTTTGCTGTTGCTGTCGACGTGCAGGTTGCGGACGCGGATGTCGCTCGACTCGGAGACGCGCAGAGCATACGGGAAGGGCTGGTAGCTGCTGATCACGCGGTAGCCGTGATAGTTCGCGACGGTGATGTTCTTCGAGCGATCAATTTCGAGCGGCAGAGCAAGCGGACTTTCGCCACGCTCTTCTTCGGTCTGCAACGCATCGAGTTCCCAGTTCTCTGCGCGGTCGAGACGAATTTCATTGCGGACGTGATGCTCGCTGGAAAGTTCGTAGACGAAGCCAGGCGTGGATGTATTGGAGATGAGCATGCCCGCCTCGGCGAAGGTGCTCGGCGTCCAGATGTCGGCGAAAGTTCCGCCACCGCCGTCGGTGATCCAAAGGCTCGGGTATTGCGCGTCCCAGCGGTAGCGCGGGTTGGGGTCGCCGGTGTGCGTGTTGTTGTAGGGGTTCATGCGCGTGCCATCAGCGGCGTTGGTACCGTGGCCACCGAGGAAGCGCACGTCATCCATGAGCGAATCTGCGCCGGCCTTCCACAGCGCGGCGACGGCGCGATCGTTGATGCCGCCGGTGAACAAGCCGATGCCGGTGACGATGTTGTGGCCGCCCTTCGGCGCTTCAAGCAATGCGCGGGCGGGGCCGATACCCTGAAAATTGGGGCTCTCATCTTTCAAGTCGAACTGCGTCATGCTGGGGTGCAAGCCGATGAGCACCGAGTCTGGACGGAGGTGGATGGTGTCGGTGACGAGATAGCGTCCCGTGGGGATGTAGAGCACAGGATGTTCGTCGATGGCCCTCTGGATGGCGGCTGTTTCGTCGGTGACTCCATCGCCTTTGATGCCAAGCGACTGCAGATTAACCCAGGATCCGGCGGGCGGGAGAGCGGCGATGGCGTTGGGGGTTGGGGCCGGCGGCTCGGCGACGGAATGGGCATCAAAGTGCGATTGAATGCTGCCCCAGTCGGCTGGGCCATTGAGAGTCAGGCCGTGCGAGAAGGACTTGACGATGTAATTTTCTGCGGGACCGTTGAAGGTTCGGCCGCTCTCGCGGAGTTGCGCGAAGGTCTTCACGTTGTGGCAGGCGATGTCGATGAGATTGATTTCGGTGCGCGCGTTGTTCTCGTTGCCGAAGACGATGGCCGGGCCGGAGATGTTTTCAAAGCGCGAACGCGCGACCCATAGTTCCTCGGAATAATCAGGGTCGATGGAGATGGCCTGCGGCAGGTTGCGGAAATCATCGTGAATCAGGGTCAGGCCGGCTTCGTGCTCCTTGATGGCTGCCTGCGTCTGGCCGTCGAAACTGGAATCGAGCAGTGTGAACTGCCAGCCGGGCGAGGGCTTGACGGTGACGATGCCGTACTGGCCGCCATGAAAGTGGAGATCTTCGGCTTCATTGCCAATGTCCTTCAGCGCGGCGAGACCAGAGCCGATCTGGAAGTCCATGTGCGCGAGATAGCTGTGCTGCGCCACGTGAAAGCGGATTGCAACTGCCGCGGGATTGCCTTTGCCAATTTCGAAATCGACGTTGCTCATGGCAGAGTAAAACGTACCGGGGTTGGCGTCGGCGATGTTGGAGTTGGGCGGGACTGTGCCCTCGATGGGACGCGCCGGGCGGCCGGTTTCGAAATCGATGCGCGGCTGGGGTCGGGGCTTTCCGCCAGCGAAGAGGAACATGTAGCCGAGGTCCTGCTGGAAGCCGGGCGTATTGTCAGCCAGAACAAAAACAGGACGCGTGGCGCCGTAGCCGATGACGCGCACCGATGGCCAGACATAGATGGTGCGCGTGATGCGATAGCGGCCGGAAGGAACGAAGAGAATTCCCTCACCGTGGTCGGCGGCGCGATCGATGGCGGCCTGGAGCGCATCGCTGTCGTCGGCCACGCCGTCGGCATGAACGGGAAACTTGTCCGAGGTGAGATAGACGGCCTTTGGATCGTCGAGACGTTGCGGATAGTAGGAGGCGGCACAAAGCGGAAGACCGGCAAAGAAGAACGAAAGAAGAACCAGCGCACTTTTTTTCATGTAACCCTCGATGGCCGGCAACGATTGGTGAGGGGGTCCGCACTCACCCTGGCGGCAAAAACAAAGACGCCGCGAGGGTGGGCGCCCCGGCATTCGGAACGGACAAACAGGCCGCAGCACGGCACCATCATTCAGCCAGAGGCAGCCAGTCGGCGTCAAGTGCAAGACTAAGAAACAATCGGTTGTCTATTGGATGACCTCCGAGCGCGAAATAAACAATGCCCCGGCCAGGAGGAAACCGAGGCGCGCCGGGAATGCATCGCCCAGCTAGCGAACATTGCACCTGGATGAGGCTCCTTACCTCGATCTGCCTTCGTATCCGATTGATTCTTTGCCATGAACGGACACACAAGCGCCGAGCGCGTGCATCTATGCAAGGGTTGCGTAGACTCAGGCGGGCGTTGGGCCTGACCGTTTCGGCATCGAGGAGGCCTTATGGGCGGTATTCTTTGGACGGTATTCGTAATCCTGCTGGTTTTGTGGCTTTTGGGATTCACCCTTCACGTGGCAGGCAGCCTGATTCACCTCTTGCTGGTGGTCGCGTTGATCGTTCTGGTGATCAACCTGGTGACGGGCAGGCGTGCGGTGTAAAGCGGGTTGGCGGGTACGAAAGAGATCACGGCGCTGCGACCATCAGTTTTGCATCGGCACCTTTGCAGCTTCGTCCACTACCAGCACGGCCACGTTTTCTTTGCTGCTTTCGATTCTCAGTCCCAACTGATCGTGCAGGACGCGCTGCCAGGAAGTGAAGGCATCCGTACCCAATTCAGGATTCATGTCTACGCTGAAGTCGTAGACGCCCGGGAGACCTGTTTTATCCAACACTGGGATTTGGGGATCCACCTGCTCTGACCGGTTCAGTTGGACTGGTGGCAGCGGGCATGGAAAACTGGAGACTGAGTAAATCCGCGAATTTGCGCATGTCTCCGTGAAAAAGAAATCCGCTCTGTGCGCTTATGGTCTCTCCGTCGCCGATTGGGTGGATTTTGGGGCCGGAACTGCCGACGACCAAGTTGTACACGCGCATCTGCCGCGTCTCGGTGTGCTGCTTCAGATTGAATCGCTCGGCAAGAAGGGTCCTGAGCATCAGGGACACTTGTTCTTTTGTGGTGTTTCCTGCGGTTCGAGCCTCGATCTCGTATTCGTTCTGGTCGATCCAGCCCGGTCCCACTATTTGATTGAGTTGAAGATGGTAAGCCTCCGCGACGAGGCGCTTGAGTGTGGCGTTTCTGGCCGTTATTCCGGTGGGCGTGAGAGCGATCTGATTGTTGTAGTCCGGCCCGACCGGGTGTTGACTCGGCTTGACCGAGGCAACGTCGAATGCTGGCGCAGCAGGTGTGGACTGGCTAAAGACGGCTAAGCACGGGAGCGCGAGACCGAGGACGAGAGGCAGCGGACGCATGATCCTGAGGATAGCTGTTGGACCGTGGGGCGGTAAATCGAGAAAGCAACTGCAGATCCTTCGTCGCTCCGCTCCTCTGGATGACAGTGCGCGGATGGGGATCGCGCTATCCCACGTCCCAGAAACGAGACGTGGGGCACCCATTGCTGTGCTGAGTTGAAAGCAGTGGGCCGACGTTTGTGATTCACTCGCGCTCGCTAAAAAGCAAAGCCCCCACGCGGAGGTGAGGGCCTTGGCGGTTTCGGTTGCTGAACGGTCTTAGCCGGCCTTTTCAAGCAGGCAGAGCGACAGATCGCGGCGCTCGACCATCTCGCTGGTGATTTCGAGATCGCGGACGCGCTTGTTCGAGGGCAGGTGGTACATCAGGTCGAGCATCAGCTCTTCGAGGATCATGCGCAGTCCGCGGGCGCCCACCTTGCGGGCCAGGGCCTCGCGGGCGACGGCGCAGGTCGCTTCCTGCGTAAAGTGCAGGCGGACGTTCTCGTATTCGAAGAGCCGCTGGTACTGCTTGAGGATGGCGTTGCGCGGCTTGGTCAGAATCTCGATCAGCGCCGCTTCATCGAGCTCGTCGAGGATGCCCATCACGGGCAGGCGGCCGACAAACTCGGGAATCAGGCCGTACTTGATCAGGTCCTGCGGCTCGGTCTTGCGCAGCAGCTCGGTGTCGCGATGCGAGCGGGTGGTGGCCTGCATCGGCTTCGGCATCGGCGGTGCTGGAAGCCGAGCGCCTTCTTGCCGACGCGGCGGCCGACCACGCGCTCCAGGCCGACAAATGCGCCGCCGCAGATGAAGAGAATGTTGGTGGTGTCGACCGCGGTGAATTCCTGGTGCGGATGCTTGCGGCCGCCCTGCGGAGGCACGTTGGCCACGGTGCCTTCGAGAATCTTGAGCAGCGCCTGCTGCACGCCTTCGCCGGAGACGTCGCGGGTGATGGAGGGGTTCTCGTCCTTGCGGCCGATCTTGTCGATCTCGTCGATGTAGATGATGCCCTGCTGGGCGCGGGTGACGTCGCCGTCGGCGGCCTGCAGCAGCTTGAGGATGATGTTCTCGACATCCTCGCCGACGTAGCCGGCCTCAGTGAGCGTGGTGGCGTCGACGATGGCGAAGGGCACGTCGAGCATCTTGGCCAGGGTGTGCGCCAGCAGCGTTTTGCCGGAGCCGGTGGGGCCGATGAGCAGGATGTTCGACTTGGCCAGCTCGACTTCGTTGTTGCGCAGTGCGGTTCATCTGGATGCGCTTGTAGTGGTTGTAGACGGCGACGGCGAGCTTCTTCTTGGTCTGGTCCTGGCCGATGACGTAGTCGTCGAGGAAGCTCTTCACTTCCTGCGGCTTGGGCAGATGGCCGGCGGTGGTGGCGGGAGCGGCGTCGCCGCGGTCGTCTTCGAGGATCGAGTTGCAGACGGCGACGCACTCGTCGCAGATATAGGCGCGAGGATAGTCGCTGGGCGACGAGATCAGCTTGGCAACGGCGTCCTGCGACTTGTGGCAGAACGAGCAGCGCAGCGCTTCTTCAGGTCCCGTGCGCGTTTTCATGGTTGTGGCTCCCCTTGAACGAGTCTAGTCCAAATCCCGTGACATGCCGGCTACGTTCGGCCGGTCTACGTGCGCGGCCGGTCGATGATTTCGTCCACAATGCCGTATTCCTTGGCCTGCTGCGCGTTCATGATGAAGTCCCGCTCGACGTCGCGCTCGATGCGGTCGAGCGGCTGGCCGGTGTGCTTGGCCATCAGGGTGTTGGTGATTTCGCGGATGCGCAGAATTTCGCGCGCATGAATGTCGATGTCGGTGGCCTGGCCGCTCAACCCGCCCATCGACGGCTGATGAATCAGAATGCGCGAATTGGGCAGCGCAAAGCGCTTGCCCTTGGTTCCGGCCAGCAGCAGAAACGCGCCCATGCTGGCCGCCTGGCCGATGCAATAGGTGACCACGTTGTTCTTGATGAACTGCATGGTGTCGTAGATGGCCAGGCCGGCGGTAATGGAGCCGCCCGGCGAATTGATGTAAAGCGAGATGTCCTTTTCCGGGTCCTCGCCCTGCAAGAAAGAGCATCTGCGCCACGATCAGGTTGGCGATCTGGTCGTCGATGGGCGTACCAAGAAAGATAATGTTGTCGCGCAGCAGACGGGAGTAAATGTCGTAGGCGCGCTCGCCCCGGCTCGTCTGCTCAACCACCATGGGAACCAATGCCATTGCATCTGTCAGCTCCTAGCTTCCAGCTTTTAGCTGCTAGCTTTGTTCGTGCCCGTGCCGGCTGTTTTTGTCAAGGACTCCGCGCCTTGGAACCCTGAGCTCGTTACTCGATTTATGCGGGCAGGCGTTCATACAGAATGCGATGCAGTTTTTTCCCGTCTGCAATTGCTCCCGGATTCTAGCCAGCCCGCCGTCCTTGGTCAATCGAACTTTCAGGGTCATCGAGCGGCTCGCGCGACTGAATACGACACCAGTTGCAATTCGTGGTCCATTTCCTCGTCGCTGACCGTAATGTTTTCCTCACCGGCGATGCGATCGAGCAGGATGATTGGTTTTGACCTCGGCCACGGCGCTGTCCCGCTGGGCGGCGCGCAGGCGGGCGAAGTCCAGCTTGCGCATCTGCTCGGGCTCCATTCCCTGTGCCGCCAGCGCGCGCAGGCCGCGCTCCAGGCGCGTGTCGATCTGCTCCTGCACCAGCGACTCGGGAACCGGGAACGTGAACTTCTCAGTCAGCGCGGCAAAGAGCCGGTCCTTGGTTTCGGCTTCCACGCTGCGCCGCTTGCGGTTGGCCAGGTGCTCGCGCACGCGTTTTCAAGATCGGCGTAGCTCTCGTAGTGGCCAAGTTCCTTGGCAAAGTCGTCGTTCAGCTCGGGCAGGGTGCGCTTCTTGATGGCCTTCACTTCGACTTCGTAGGCGACGGTTTTGCCGGCCAGCTTGGCTTCGGAGTAATCGGCCGGATAGATGACTTCGGCCTTCAGTTCCTGGCCGGGCTTGGCGCCGCGCAGCGCGTTGGTGAAAGCCTCCACCGTGTCCTTGCCGCCGATCTCGACCAGGGTGTCTTCGCCCACGTGACGCGGCTGCGGCTTCGGCGGCGCCTTCGGCGCCTTCGGCGAGGCGTCGGTCTCTGAATCTGGCCCTTGTAGCTGATCTCGGCCCAGTCGCCGTCCTGCGAGCGGCGCGGTCCTCTTCGACCGGCTCGATGGTGGCGCGCGAGTCGCGCAGCTGCTCGAGCTCGTGCTTGAACTCTTCTTCGGTCACTTCGACCGATGGCTTGTCGACCGTGACGTCCTTGTAGCCTTCGATGGAGAAGGCGGGAAGGAATTCGAAGACCGCCTTGACGTGGAGCGGGGCGCCGTCTTCGACGGTCAGCTCGGTCACCTGCGGCTGGCCGACGGGGCGCACGCCCAGTTCGCTGACGGCCTTGTTGAAGCGCTCGGGCAGCAGGCTGTCGATGACTTCCTTGCGGATCTCGGCGGCAAAGCGGCGGCGGACGATCGATTCCGGCACTTTGCCGGCGCGGAAGCCGGGAATCTTGGCGTATTTGCGATAGTTGGCCGCGACTTTGCGGTAGGCCTTGGCGACTTCTTCGGCGGGAACGTCGATCACCAGTTCGCGGGTGCACTCGGGATTGAGAACCGGGCCGTGCTGGTGGTCGTGGGTCTGCTTCGGCGTGATCGTGATCGTGCTGGGGTCAGCCGTTTCAGGATTGCTTTCGAGGGTGCTGCTGGAGCTCAACATTTTCCTTCCGTGGCGCATGCGCCGATTCATGCGGCCACGGGCTGTCGTTGAAGCGATTACAGCGCCGTTTGGCCAGGGGAATACCTGTCTCATGGTACGGGGCTTTGGAGGCAGGGGTCAAACGGGGGGAGACAGTGGCACACAGGACAGGGCAGAGAGGACCGTGCGAGGAGGCACGTTAGCTGTTCGGCGGCGTTGGGGCTTGCGGACGTAAGGCAGAAAGCGGGATGGGCTGCGCCGACACTTGGCGTAGTTGGTCGCGGGCCTCGTTCAGGCTGAGCTGGCCGTTGACGGTGAGGCGGACTTCCGAGGCGTCGCGGTCTTCCTGGCCGTCGTCTTCCCACCAGCAGACCGGGCACAGCTGCAGGGCGTCCGGGCGCTTCGAGGGTCTTGTATCCGCAGCAGGGGCAACGGTAGCGGACTTCAACTGTTGTACTCACACTAAGATGGACGGGGAATTGGGGAGCGGGGATTACGGGGGACGGCAGCTTCCCACTGCCAGCTTCTAGCCACTAGCTCATGGGGCGTGGTCCGTGAATCGAGGTTGTTGTCATTCCTTCCATCCGGTCTCGACAACCTTGGCGCCGCAGTAGCCGCAGCCCCCGCCCCCACCGTTGATGCGGGTGTGTTGCGCCGTTTCTGCCGCGGCCTCGGTCGGGCTAACGTCGCAGCCAGAAGCGCTGCCGGGCTTAAAGCTGTAGCCCTTCTGCGTCAGGTACGCATAAAAGTCATCGAGAACCGATTGGTCGACAATTTTCGCGCCGTTCGGCAGATGTTTCACTGGCTTCGATGTCTGAAAGATGCCTGTGACATAGATGGTGAGCCCCGCACCGCCTTGAGTCGAACAGGAGATGAAGGGTCCGCCGGCGGAAGACGTTGTTGGTTGCGCGGCGTACCCCGGTTGAGGTTGGTTAAACGAGCAGCTCGGGTTTCGGTCACCAGGGCGGCATCCACTTGACGACGCCGACGGTGCCGACGGTGCTGCTGGCGCACCCGCGGCGTGAGTTGCTGCGGCCTGCTGGGCGGGTGTGTCGGAGAAATCCACCGCGACTGCGTGCCCGATTCGCTTATTCGAAATCATGGCGGTTTGATGCTGCATCGTCTGCATTGCCGGGCTTTGCGCGCTGCATCGCGGGCTCAGATCAGTCAGAGTGAGATCGTGAACGTAGTGGTCGCGGATAAACACGTTGTAGGCCACGCTGACAGGAGCCGAGTCCCAGTCGGCCTGGAACACCTGGCTGACATACGTTGTCATGTTCGCGTTCCAGTTTGGTTTGGTCATGTCCACAGCCATGGTTGTGCCCCCGGGGGCAGTCAACGAGCAGAAATACGTCGTCAGGCGATGCTGCGATAGATCGAGGCCGCCCGGCCCCAGCGTGAGCGGATCGAAGCCGATTTGTCCCTGAGTAACCGGCGACTGGCCATATCTCCAACCGGTGTCGATCATCTTTAATCTGGCGCGATCACCGGATATCTTCTTCTGCGCCGCCTGGGCGTCGGCAATACTCCAGATCGGCTGGCAGGTGATTCCTGCGCTGGGATAGTGATACGTCGCCTTCAGATAACTCGAGAAGGCTGGCTCAATTACAGGGACCGAGCGCAACGTGTCCACCGGAACTTCGAATACGGCAGTCAGGAACTCCGTCTTGTAGTTCAAATCGGATGGATTGGGCGGCGGGTTTGAAAAGCAGATTTCCATGGCGTTCAGTGAACCGCCGGCGGAGGCAGCGGACGGTGCCGGAGGTTGGCGCCGGGTTGCCAGTTGGCGCGGCCGACGCGACGGTGTTCGACGCTGCCGGCCCGCCGGGGCTCGCCGAAGATGCGCCCAGCACGAAGGTCAACGTGGTTCCTGCCGGCAGGAAGACATGCTGGCCCGTCACGGCGGCTGCGACGCTCGCGGGTGCGCTTACGTGATGGCCGAAGCTGCCGAGCACGGAGTTGACCGCGCCTGTTGTCCTCGCCTGGGCATTCTGCACAGTCGCGGAGACCGTGGCGGAGTTGCTTGTGACCGCGACCACCTGGCCGTTGATTGTGATGGACGAAAGCTGCGCGGTATAGCTCGACCCATTTCTCGTCAGCGTGACGGTGGCGGCGGAACCTTGCGATATCGAGATGCCATTGCCGGCGACAACCGGTCCGGCAACGGAAGCGCGGTACTGCTTGCCGGTTGGATCGCTTAACGAGTCAACGGAATCGATCATTCTGACGGCGACCGTGGTACCGGCTGCGGGAGCAGTTTGTGCGTGTAGCAGTTGGCGATTGCTCAACGAAGTGATAAGAAACATCGCGAAAGACAGAACCGCTGAGTGCCTTGAAAGTCTGATGAAGCGCATAGTATCGGCCTCTGGTGGCAATGCGATTGGGGGGGATCTCGGGGGGAACACCATCATACGCCCTTGCAGTATGGATGGTGAACATTGAAATTGCTTTCGATCTCTTTCGATGCGTCTCGCAGGATTTCTCTTCTACCTGAACTGCACGACACGGAAGATCGAGCAGGAATTCTCACCTGGCGCGATAGCAACACTCACGCGCGGCCGGCGAATTCTTTGGTTTCGGTGTAGACCCTGACCTTCTCGTTCTCCTGAACGTAGAGCGGAACCTTGATCTCGAGGCCGGTTTCGAGACGCGCGAACTTGGTGACATCGCCAGACGTGTTGCCGCGCGCTCCCGGCTCCGTGTAGGCGACCGTGAGCTCAACCTGTGCCGGTAACTCGAGTCCGATGGGGTTGCCGTTGAACTTGTGCAACTGAATCAGCGCGCCCTCGACGAGAAACTGGAGCGCATCGCCCACCATGCTGGGCGAGAGCCTGTGCGTGTCGAAGCTCTCCTGGTCGAGAAAATAGGAACCGTCGACATCGCTGTAGAGGTAAGAGGACTCGACCATCTCGAGGTCCGGCTCTTTGAATTTCTCGCCGGCTTTGAAGGTCTTGTCGAAGACCGCGCGCGTGAGGAGGTTGCGCATCTTGAGGCGGACGAGAGTCTGGCCGCCGCGGGCCGTGGGCGTGGAGATCTCGGCATCGAGACAGTAATACGGCGTGCCTTCAAACTCAAAAACCATCTTGCGCTTTACGTTGATTGCTTCAATCAGTGCAGCCATGCGTTCCCCGGAAAGAAATATCGAAGGCGGCAGGGCGAGCGGAGCGCGCGGCCGATTCTTAGATCATTATAGGGAGGCGAATGAGGCGGCGTGGCGTGACGCTAGGCGTCCGTGCAAGCGGCGGTGAGTTTCTTGTGGACCGTTTCGAGCAGACCCGCCAAGGGTGTGAAGCTCGAGTAGACGAGGTGAAGGGCGCCATTGAATGTTGCTGAGCCGATGAACTGCTCTCCCTGGTAGCCCACCAGCACCGAGGGACCCCAAACCGATTCGACCACGAGACCATCGGGCTGAACGGGAAACGCCACGGTCCTGAGGTTGCTGACGCCCACGTCGTGGGCGAATCCCTGAGCCAGCATGTTCACGAGGGTTGCGGCGTCGTGTTTCTGGGCAAGGACGCCGGAGACTCGCGCGAAGGTTGCCTCGATGGCGAGGAACGACTGGAACGGAGCGATCTGGGATTTGATCGCCCGCGCACTGGCAGCGAGATTCTGACCAGGATGAGGATCGATAGCACGCGGCGAGATGACCGACAGGACGAAATCTTCCTGGTTGCCCACGTAGGGTCGCGTGTCAACAGCCGTGGTCAGCCGCAGATCAGCTTCATTCAGGTGCGGAGAAAGGTCTCGCACGGCAGAGGCCGTCGCCGCCAGCAGCAAGGCGCCAATCGTGGTTTGCTCGGTGCGGGCGTATTTCAGCAGCCGCGCGGTTTGCTCGGGCGAAAAGCGAAGCGCGGAAATTGCAGCGTTTCCCTTGCAATTACGCGATGCATACGTTCGATTGCGAGGCTGAGGCTCGGCAGCTGCCCCTTCAAGCGCAGCCGGCAACGAATTCGAGGAACGCATTTGAATCGCGCGCTGTTCAGAAGAGGGCGGAATGGGCAGATCGGGGAGAGGGTGGCCGGCGAGGGCTGTAAGCAGATCGCGGACGAGCGCCAGCACTCCAATACCGTCGATGACGGCATGATGGGCGGTGAGCACGAGATCGCAACCGCGGTCATCTTCAAGAAGGGTGGCGCGCACCAGCGGACCGGCCGAGAGATCGAAAGGCTCGGAGATCTCCATCTCCATTACGCGCTGCCACTGAGTGGATGAAGTGCGACGCTGAAAGATGAGCGGGATGGGGAGGCCGGCGCCACGCGCAAAGCAGGGCGCAAGGGGATCGTCTTCGTTGATGGCGGCATCGAGGAAGGGATGCCTCTGCTGCACCTTGTCGAAGGCGGCCCTCCAACGCGCATGCTCGAGGTTTCCGCTGAACGAGATGGCGATTCCGAAGTTAAATCCGTTGATTTTATCGACGGCCCAGAACAAGTGCTCGAAACCGCCGAGGGGGCGGAGTTTTACCGAGATGGCGGGCGGGGTAGAAATGGGCAGTGTTGTCATGTGACCTCCTGGGGAAGGTTCTTGGAATTGATAAAGGCGATTAGTAAAACGGGGCCCAGGGGAAGTAATTTTTGTTATGAGTCTACTTCAGCTTCGCGCGGTTTGGCGACGGGCGATTTCGCACGACTCAGGCCGGCGGCGGCGGGCCGGGAATCACGCCGAGTTGTTGCATCAGGCCCATGGTGTCCATGAGGATGCGGCTGTCTGCCATCTTGCCATTTTCGAGGCGGTCGATGACGACGCCCTTGACCTCGACGCTTTTGCCGGTTGCAGGAATGCCGAGGAAAGCGCCGCGATGCGTGCCAGTCCATACGAAGCGAGTGACAACTTTTTCGCCCTCGGCCACCATTTCATTCACCGTCCAGTGCATGTCTGGGAACGCCGACCATAGCACGCGGAGAATTGCCTTCAGGCCTTCCCTTCCCTGCGCCTGGCCGGGAAGCGGATCGAGCTCAACAAAATCTTCTTTCACCAAATCGTTGGCGCGATTGAGGTTTTTCTGATTAAGAACTTCTTCTATAAATGCCTGGATCACTTCTTTGTTCGTGGCGGACATGCATGCGTCTCCGTGGTTGAAATTGGCTTTCTTCCGCTTCGTGCAGTTTTGCGATGAGTGGGCACTTTTCAGAGAGATAATAGTGCTTCGGGCGGCACGGTCAGTTGCGGCTTCGAAATGGAATAGGAAAGCATGAGGACACCGCTTGGAAGCGGCTTGCACGATTCGAGCCTGAGCAAAGCGCGATGCCCTTCACCAAGCAGCGGAGTGCCCGAGCCCAACAGAACCGGGAACACCGAGACTTCGATGGCGTCGACCAACCCTGCGTCGAGGAGGCTGCGAAAAAGCACGCTGCCGCCGAAGAGCCAGATGTCTTTCCCGGCCTCTTCTTTGAGTGAGTGAATTGCCTCGGGAACTCCGCTCCTTACGACGGTGATTTGAGAGTGTTCGGCAGGGGCGAGAGTGGTTGAGGCCACCACAATCCGCATTCCCATGTTTTGCAGCAGGTCGCCGCGCGTGCTTGCCACCTGGTAGGTGCGGCGGCCCATGAGCCCGGTATCGAACCTGCTATAGATCGCGCGGAAATCGATGCCGGAGTCAGGCGTGATCCAGTCGCACTCGCCATTCGAGCCGGCAATGAAGCCATCGAGGCTGGCGGCCACGCCGTAAACAAGTCTGCGCATCGCCAGGTCTTTCAGCCTTCTTCCGCTTCGCGCAGTTTGGCGATGACGGTGAAGTCTTCGAGCGTGGTGGTGTCGCCCTTGATTTCGCCGTGGGTGGCGAGTTCGCGCAGCAGGCGGCGCATGATTTTGCCGCTGCGGGTTTTGGGCAGGGCTTCGGTGAAGCGGATATCGTCGGGCCGGGCGAGCGAGCCGATCTCTTTCGTGACCCACTTGCGCAGCTCGTCTTTGAGCGCGTCGCTGGGCTCGTTGCCGCTTTCGAGCGTGACGAAGGCGGCGATGGCCTGGCCCTTGAGATCGTCGGGACGGCCGACGACGGCGGCTTCGGCGACTTTGGGATGGGCGACGAGCGCGGACTCGACTTCCATGGTGCCGAGGCGGTGGCCGCTGACGTTGATGACGTCGTCGACGCGGCCCATGAGCCAGAAGTAGCCGTCGGCGTCCTGGCGCGCGCCGTCGCCGGTGAAGTAGCAGCCGGGAACGTCGGACCAGTAGGTCTTCTGGTAGCGCTCGGGGTCGCCGTAGATGGTGCGGGCCATGGAGGGCCAGGGCTTGCGGATGACGAGCAGGCCGCCGCTGCCGGCGGGGACGGGATGGCCTTCGTCGTTGGTGACGACTTCAGGCTGGATGCCGAAGAAGGGGCGCGTGGCCGAGCCGGGCTTGGTGGGGACTGCGCCGGGGATGGGCGCGATCATGATGGCGCCGGTCTCGGTCTGCCACCAGGTGTCGACGATGGGGCAGCGGTTGTGGCCGATCTTCTCGCGATACCACATCCACGCTTCGGGATTGATGGGCTCGCCGACGGTGCCGAGCAGGCGCAGCGAGTCGAGCTTGTACTTTTCGACGTACTCGTCGCCCCACTTGATGAAGGCGCGGATGGCGGTGGGCGCGGTGTAGAAGATGGTGACCTTGTGGTCGTCGACGATCTTCCAGAAGCGCGAGAAGTCGGGCAAGTTGGGCGCGCCCTCGTACATGAGGACGGTTGCGCCGTTCTGCAGCGGGCCGTAGACGACGTAGGAGTGGCCGGTGACCCAGCCGATGTCGGCGGTGCACCAGTAGACGTCGTCGTCGCGCAGGTCGAAGACGTACTTGGTGGTGAGGTAGGTTTGCACGGCGTAGCCGCCGGTGGTGTGGAGGAGGCCCTTGGGCTTGCCGGTGGTGCCGGAGGTGTAGAGGATGTAGAGCGGATCTTCGGAGTCCATGGGCTCGGCGGGGCACTCGGGCGCGGCGTTGGCCACCAGGTCGTGCCACCAGTGGTCGCGGCCTTCGACCATGTTGACGGGCGAGCCGGTGCGCTTGTAGACGACGACGTGCTTGACGGTGGGGCAGGCGGGCATGGCTTCGTCGACGGTGTGCTTGAGCTGGATTTCGTTGCCGCGGCGGTAGCTGGTGTCCTGGGTGAGGATGGCGACGCAGCCGGAGTCGTTGACGCGGTCGGCG
This sequence comes from uncultured Acidobacteriaceae bacterium, assembly GCA_963782085.1. GTDB lineage: Bacteria > Acidobacteriota > Terriglobia > Terriglobales > Acidobacteriaceae > Telmatobacter. Next base: position 11,340 of record CAWAIL010000018.1, on the reverse strand, counting down.
ATGGCGTTGGCGGCGAATCCGCCGAAGATGACGGAGTGGACGGCGCCGATGCGCGCGCAGGCGAGCAGGGCGATGGCCAGCTCGGGCGTCATGCCCATGTAGATGGCGACGCGGTCGCCTTTCTTGATGCCGAGAGCCTTGAGGGCGTTGGCGAACTTCTGCACTTCGACGTGCAGTTCGGCGTAGGTGAGGCGGCGGATCTCGCCGGGCTCGCCTTCCCAGATGATGGCGGTTTTGTTGCGCGCGCGCGCCGAGGGCGTGGCGGTCGACGCAGTTGTAGCTGAGGTTGATTTTGCCGCCGACGAACCACTTGGCCCAGGGCAGATTCCACTCGAGCACCTTGTCCCAGGGCTTGAACCAGTGCAGTTCTTTGGCGGCGCCGGCCCAGAAGTCTTCGGGATCTTCGATGGACTGCTTGTAGAGGGCCTCGTATTCCTCGAGGCTCTTGATGTGGGCCTTGGCGCTGAACTCCGGCGGCGGCGGAAAGACGCGGTTTTCGCGCAGGGTGGAGTCGATGTCGCGGTTGGCGACGGAAGCGGGCATGGAAGACATGCAGGATCCTTTAGGGAGAGCGCTTGGGATGTTCATTCACCCTGAACACCTGCTGCGGCGGGCGTTTAAGGAAGGGCACCCAAGGTATAGGCGCGGGAAAAGCCTCGGCTGAAACTTTATCGGGAGGGGCGGGATTGATGCAAGGGATCAGCGGTTTCAAAGTGGCAGGAGTCGAGCTATGCTTCGGTGAAGCTTGGGGCACTTTGATCATGCGGACTACCGGAATCTGGCTTCGCCGTTCCGCATGAGGAACGGTGACCCGCTCGACTTGCCAGCGTAGCCGCCTGAGGCGGTGCAGGAGTGGAAAGCCGGTGAGGCGTTGAACTGCGCCATTTCGAAACGGCGAAAGCCGGCGGCCTGCGCTGCGGCTTCGACGTGAGCAGAGGATCAGTGCTACCCAGACCCGGCGACGTGCGACCGCAGGATGGACGAAGATGGCGCGCACTCTGGCAGCGTCGGTACGCGGGATCGAGCAAGTCGGGTTCGCGTACAAGGATGCGTTGGCGCTTCCGAAGAGTGTCTTGACGTTTGGACCATCCGCCGCAGCCGACCAGCTTGTGCTCCGCATGAACCCTCGATCGGCGGCATATCCAGAACGAAAAAGGTTTGGTCGCGAATTAATTGCGTGTCGAGGCCAAGGGCAGTGCCCAGTGCGCCTTCGATCTGCGCAAGAGTATAGTCGCCCGTCTGCAAGCCGCGGACGGAAGCCTCGATGAGAGCGTGCAGAGTCCGGGATGTCGCTCTCCGCGCAATTCGGATTCGCGCAACTTTTATCGAGAGGCACCACGGTACTTCAAGAATATCGAATTCGAGGCTCCCGGTTTTTGAAGCGAGACCCAAGCTGGCCCGCCCTTTCATTGCTTGCGCGATGGCTCGCGTCGCTGATCTCTGTTGTGACGAACAGTTACGCAGATCATTACCCGTCGCGCTTTCTGGTAGCGCCTACCACTGCAGCAGCGGCAACAGGCTTGAGTAGTCGTCGGTCCAGAGGCGCAGGCCGGGCTTGAAGACGGGCGGCGCGGCCGCCGCGGCGACCTGCGGCTGGGCGAAGAAGTCCGCGTTGTCGGTGAGCAGCACCCAGTAGGCGCTGAACTCGCCGCGATCGTCGTTGGCCGCCGCTGGAGAAGCGCATTGCCTTCATGCCGGCCGATTGCGCCAGCAGCGCGATGGCGGGCTCGAGATCGACGTGCTGGTTGGAGATGTGGAAGGCGATGATGCCGCCGGGCGCGAGATGGCGGCGATAGAGCGCGAGGGCCTGGGCAGTGAGCAGGTGCAGCGGGATCGCGTCGCCGGAGAAGGCGTCGACCACCAGCACATTGAAGTGCTGCGGAGCCTCGCGGGCGAGCGAGGTGCGGGCGTCGCCGTCGACGATGGTGACCTGCGCGCCGGACTCGCGGATGTAGGTGAACACGTTGCTGCGCGATGGGCACGACGGCGGGGTTGATCTCGTAGAAGCGGATGCGATCGCCGGGCTGGCCGTAGGCGGCGAGCGTTCCCGCGCCGAGGCCGATGACGCCGATGTTGCGCGGACGGCCGGATCCGATCGGTCCGTTTGGGCCTGAGCAGCAGTAGCGCAGCGCGAGGCCGACGCCGGAGTCGAGAGCGTAGTAGGTGGTGGGTGTTTTTCTTTGTGCGTCGGTGCCGAAGATCTGCGTGCCGTGCTCGATGGTGCCGTTGGTGAGCGTGCGCAGCGCTGGCGCCGGGGAAGCCGTAGTTCTGCTTCACGCGCAGCGCGCCGTAAAAGTTGCGGACGGCGACGATGGTTCCGCGCTGGTAGGCGATGTGGAGCCAGATGGTGAGCACCAGCAGGATGGCGCTGGCGGCGGACCAGAGCAGCCGCTGCTGCCAGCCGCTGCGCCAGGTGGCGGCGAGCGCCAGCAGCGCGGTGACGAAGAAGGTGATGGCGAGATCGTAGTTGAAGTCGAGAAAAGCAGCGGGCAGGCGATGCCGACGAGGAAGGAGCCGAGCGCGCCGCCGGCGGCGAACAGCAGATAGAAGACCGTGGACTCCGATGTGCGCTGGGCGCAGCGCGTAGGCCTCGACGTGCAGAACAGGCCGGCGAAGAGCAGTTCGGCGAGGAAGAACCCGACGCCGATGCGCAATGGGCACCGAGTGATCGACCTGCGCGAGCATGTAGGCCAGGCCGGCCAGCATGACCACGAGAAAGCGGACGAGAATGCCGCGCGGCAGCAGGCGGGGAAACTCGAAGGCCAGGATGATGGTGAGGAGATAGACGCCGAGCGGCAGAATCCAGAGCAGCGGAATGGGCGCGATGTTGGCGGTGATGTAGCTGGTGACGGCGCTGAGTTGCATGGATGCGCCCATGGGCAGCAGCAGCCAGAGCAGCTTGTGGACGAGCGGAGCAGCGGAGCCGGATTCTGCCGAGAGCGGGTTCGCAGTCGGCAGGTTGCGTGGAGAGCTGCGCCGGTCGACTGCTGCGCGTGCGGAGCGTGAGAATGGCCGGCGAGCAGCGGCGAAGAGCAGCGAAGCCGCAACGAACCAGGCGATGCGCTGCGTGCGCAGAGTGAAGTTGGGCTCGATGAGCGTGGGATATGCGGCCGAGCGCAAGCAGCGAAGCCAAGATTCGAAAGCGCGAAGAGGCGATAGGGAATGGGGCGCCCTCGATGCGCGACCACCAGAACTTGCAAGCAGCGGACTGGTGCGCCGAGAGCAAGGAATGGAAGGCCGATCCAGAGGCTGAGCGCGTAGAAGATGGTGGTGACGGGATGCTGCGGACCGCTGCTCGAGATCGATGGCTGCCGAAGGCCCAGAAAGCGGCAAGCACAAGCGCCGCGGCGAGAACACGAGATGCAGCTGCCAGCGTGGATGGCGTGTGAGCCAATGCGCGTAAGGCGTAAGCGACGAGCAGCGCGGTTTGAAAGAAGACGAGACAGGTGATCCAGACCGCGGCCGAGCCGCCAAGCGAAGGCAACAGCTGCTTGGCGGCCATGGGCTCGACGAGAAAGAGCAGGAACGATGCGAGAAAAATGACGCCGGCAAAGGGCGGACGCGATACGGACAACCTTAGAACTCCTCGATCACTTGCGAAGAGCGATGCTAACACAGGGGGTGAGAGCGGAGGGAGCGGGGCTTCGCCCGACGAAGGGCGCCCGGCCGTGATCGCGAGGTTGAAGCTTCTGGAAAGCGGGAGGAACCACGGATTCTTCGACTTCGGCCGATCCCTGCGGATCGGCCTCCGCTCAGAATGACAATGTTTTGGGGCAATAATAAGGCTTGGGTCAGTAAGAGTTTTTAAGCCCAGTTTCAAAAGCCCCATTCGGCGAACAGGGCTTTTGGCAGAGGATCAGTTGTTGGACTGCACTACGATTTGTCGGCGGCCGAGGCCATCTTGGCTTCGGCTTCGGAGATGACGCGGAGCGCCTCGTCGTAGGCCTCTTCGCTTTCGCCGGCTTCCTTCCACATCTTCTGGCCGCGCTCGAGCTGCTGCTCGGCGCGGGGCACGTCGATCTCCTCGGGCTTGAGCGCGTCGGAGGCGAGGATGGTGACGCGATCGGGCAGGACTTCGACGAATCCCCAGCTCACGTTGTAGCGAGTGGTGTCAGGGCTGGTGGACTCGATGCCGCGCGCCGTTGTGAATGCGCACGTCGCCCGCGCCCAGCTCGGCCATCAGCGGCGCGTGGCCGTAGAGCACTTCCATGTAGCCGGACTTCGAGGGCAGCTCGACCGCCGTGGCGTCAGCCTCAAAGAGAGTGCGCTCGGGAGTGACGAGCCGGACGCGAAGTTGATTGGTTCGTCAGCCATATGTTCTTCTAGCTTTCAGCTCTCAGCTCTCTAGCTTTCAGCTCAGTCAGCAAGAGCTGAGTCCGTCAACTTCGCATCGAACATGCTGAAAGCTGATGCAGCTGACAGCTGCTCTTACACCGTTGCCTTCAGCTTCTCGGCGGTTTCGAGCACTTCTTCGATGCCGCCCTTCATGTAGAACGCCTGCTCGGGAACGTCGTCGTGCTTGCCGTCGATGATTTCCTTGAAGCCGCGCACCGTGTCGGCGATCTTGACGTAGGCGCCGGGAATGCCGGTGAACTGCTCGGCCACGTGGAAGGGCTGCGACAGGAATTTCTGCACCTTGCGCGCGCGGGCCACGGTGAGCTTGTCGTCTTCAGAGAGCTCGTCGATGCCGAGAATGGCGATGATGTCCTGCAGATCCTTGTAGCGCTGCAGGATGCGCTTGACGCCCTGCGCCACGTCGTAGTGCTCCTGGCCGACGACGCGCGCGGTGAGAATGCGCGAGGTGGAGGCGAGCGGATCGACGGCCGGGTAGATGCCGAGCTCCGACAGCGGACGGCTGAGCACGGTGGTGGCGTCGAGGTGAGCGAAGGTGGTGGCCGGCGCGGGATCGGTAAGATCGTCGGCGGGCACGTAGACGGCCTGCACGGAGGTGACCGAACCTTTGCTGGTGGAAGTGATGCGCTCCTGCAGCTCGCCCATTTCCGTGGCGAGGTTGGGCTGGTAGCCGACGGCGGAAGGCATGCGGCCCAGCAGCGTGGAAACCTCAGAGCCGGCCTGCGTGAAGCGGAAGATGTTGTCGATGAAGAGCAGCGTGTCAGAGCCTTCCACGTCGCGGAAGTACTCGGCGACGGTGAGGCGCGGTGAGGGCCACGCGCAGGCGCGCTCCGGGCGGCTCGGTCATCTGGCCGTAGACGAGGGCGCACTTGGAGTCCTGGCCAGTCGCCGGGCTTGATGACGCCGGACTCGGTCATTTCGAGCCAGAGATCGTTGCCCTCGCGGGTGCGCTCGCCCACGCCGGCAAAGACGGAGAAGCCGCCGTGGTTCTTGGCGACGTTGTTGATGAGCTCCATGATGACGACGGTCTTGCCGACGCCGGCGCCGCCGAAGAGGCCGATCTTGCCGCCCTTGAGGAAGGGCTGGATGAGATCGATGACCTTGATGCCGGTCTCGAACATCTCTTCGCTGCGTGGACTGCTCGTCGAAGAGCGGCGCGGGGCGGTGGATGGGCATGCGCGTGCGTTTCGCCGATGGGGCCGAGCTCGTCGACCGGCTCGCCGATGACGTTGATGCACGCGGCCCAGCGTCTCCTTGCCCACGGGCACGCGGATGGGGCCGCCGAGGTCGATGGCCTTCATGCCGCGGACCATGCCGTCGGTGGCTTCCATGGCCACGGTGCGCACGCGGCCCTCGCCGAGGTGCTGCTGCACTTCGAGGATCACGTTGATGGGCGTGGGGACGGTGAAGCCGTCGCTGACGACGCGCAGCGCCTGATAGATGGGCGGCATGGTCGCTTCTTCAAATTGCACGTCTACGGCGGGGCCGGAGACCTGGATTACTTTGCCGATGTTTTCTGCCATTTCAAAAGCTCCTAGCTTCTAGCTTCTAGCTCTACTCTTGCCGCTTCAGCCTGCATTCCCGCTGTACCCAGCGCGGAACATGCTAGACGGCTAGAAGCTAGCAGCTCGAAGCTGCTTACAGCGCCGCTGCGCCGGAAACGATCTCGATGATCTCCTTGGTGATGGCGGCCTGGCGCACGCGGTTCATGTGCAGCGTGAGCGCGTCGATCATGTCGGAGGCGTTGTTGGTTGCCGAATCCATCGCCGTCATGCGGGCCGCGTGTTCGGCGGCGACCGACTCCGTCATGGCGTGGATAGAGCATGGAAAAAATGTACTGCGGCAGCAGGCCGGCGAAGAGCTCCTCGGCGGGCTGCTCGTAGATGTAGTCGACGTTGGCGGTGCCGAACTTCTTGGCTTCTTCGTCGGCCTCGGCGGTGTCGGCCGGCTCGATGCTCGATGCCGGCGGAGAGGGCGGCCTCGGCGGCGCGCTCCTTTTCTTCGGCGGTGGGCTCGACGGCGCCGGCGATCTGCGGGCTTGCCGACTTCGATGAGCGGCAGCAGCTGCTCGACGACCAGGCGCTGCGCGATGACCGACTTGAACTCGTTGTAGACGATGTAGGCGGCGTCGATCTCCTCGTGCACGTAGCGGGCGATGATGTTGTGCGCCAGCTCCTCGACGCGCGAGGCTTCGAGCTTGATCAGCATGCCGGGATGGTCGCCGGTGACTTCGACCGTTGCCCTTGCGCGCGCTCGCGCACCTGGCGCGTCTGTGCCGTGCTCGTCGGTCTGCTCGGTGTAGACGGCGACCGGATAGCGGCGGCGCATCTGGTCGCGGCCCTTGCGGCCCACGGCCTCGATGTCGATTTCCTTGTCGGGATTGCCGGCGATGAACTGGTAGGCGGTCTTGAGGATGTTGGCGTTGAATGCGCCGGCAAAACCCTTGTCGCCGCTGACGACGACGAGCAGCACGCGCTTCTCGGGCCGCGTGACAAAGAGCGGATGGCGCAGGTTGCCGGTCTTCTCGTCGAAGATGATCGACGCGGCGGCGTCAGCGACTCAAGCACGCTGGTGATCATGCGCGCGTAGGGCCGCGCCGCCAGGGCGCGCTCCTGCGCGCGGCGCAGCTTGGCCGCCGAGACCATCTTCATGGCCTTGGTGATCTGCCGCGTGTTTTTCACGCTGCGGATGCGGCGCCGTAGATCGAGTACGTTTGCCATTGTTCTAGTTCGCAGTTCAGCTTCAGTTCGTAGCTTCTAGCTCGTTCAGTTATCAGCTTCGCAGTTCGCGAGTTCGATTTCTGCTGATCAGCTGACCAGCTGAGCAGCTGACAGCTCGCTGCTTACGCCTTTGCCGCCGCTCAGCTCCGCCTTGAAGTTTGCCGCGTACTCCTTCAGCGCCGCGTGCAGCCGGTTGCGGAGGTCGTCGTCGAGCTGCTTCTTCTGCGGTCAGGTCGGCGATCAGCGCGCTGCTGCGCGTCGTCGAAGTACTTGTACAGGCCGTCTTCGAAGGCGCGAATGTCGGCGACCTGCAGATCGTCGAGATAGCCCTGCGTGCCGGCGAAGAGAACCACCACCTGCTGCTGCCAGGTGAGCGGCTGGAACTGCGGCTGCTTGAGCAGTTCGGTCAGGCGCTGGCCGCGGTTGAGCTGCTTCTGCGTGAGCGGATCGAGATCGGAGCCGAACTGCGCGAAGGCGGCCAGCTCGCGATACTGCGCCAGATCGAGCTTGAGCGTCGAGCCCACCTGCTTGACGGCCTTGATGGCCGCCGAGAAGCCGACGCGCGAAACCGAGAGGCCGACGTTGACGGCCGGACGGACGCCGGAGTTGAACAGGTCGGTTTCCAAGAAAGATCTGGCCGTCGGTGATGGAGATGACGTTGGTCGGAATGTAGGCCGAGACGTCGCCGGCCTGGGTTTCAATGACCGGCAGCGCGGTGAGCGAACCGCCGCCGCGCTCCTTGCTCATCTTCGAGGAGCGCTCGAGCAGGCGCGAGTGGAGATAGAAGACGTCGCCCGGATAGGCTTCGCGGCCCGGCGGACGGCGCAGCAGCAGCGAGATTTCGCGATAGGCCATGGCGTGCTTGGAGAGATCGTCGTACATCACCAGCGCGTGCTTGCCGTTGTCGCGGAAGTACTCGCCCATGGCGGTGGCGGCGTAGGGCGCGAGATAAAGCATGGGCGCGGGCTCGGAGGCCGAGGCGGCCACGATGATGGTGTGGCCCATGGCGCCGGCTTCGGTGAGCGTCTGCACCACCTGCGCGATCGACGAGCGCTTCTGGCCGATGGCGCAGTAGATGCAGATCAGATCGTTCTTGGCGTTGTTGATGATGGTGTCGAGCAGGACGGCGGTCTTGCCGGTCTGGCGGTCGCCGATGATCAGCTCGCGCTGGCCGCGGCCGATGGGAATCATGGCGTCGATGGCCTTGAGGCCGGTGGCCATGGGCTCGCGCACGGGCTGGCGGTCGATGATGCCGGGAGCGAGGCGCTCGACGGGCAGCGTTTCGGTGGTGGCGATGGGGCCCTTGTCGTCGATGGGCACGCCCAGCGCGTTGACCACGCGGCCGATCATGGCCGTCGCCCACGGGCACGGAGAGAATCTTGCCGGTGCGCTTGACCTCTTCGCCTTCCTTGAGCTCGGTGTAGTCGCCGAGAATGACGGCGCCGACCTGGTCCTCTTCAAGCGAGAGCGCGAGGCCGGCGATGCCGTGCGGGAAGCTGAGCAGCTCGCCGGCCATGACCTTGTCGAGGCCGTGGAGGCGGGCGATGCCGTCGCCGAGCGAGGTGATGGTGCCGACTTCGTCGACCTGGACCTTGGAGTCGTAGTTCGCGATCTGCTCGCGAAGAAGTTGCGTAATTTCGTCTGCCTTGATCTGAGCCATTGTGCAGTGATCATTGATCAGTGATCAGTGGTCAGTTAGATTAGAGCTGATCCGTTGCCGATCGCCTGCCTCCCTTATCCTGTTCTTCAGACCGTCGTGATCTGCAAGCTGATTGCAGTAAATGCTATTCATTTCCGTACTTCCCGAGATTGCGTGAATCATCTTGCCCACTTCGTGCGATAGACCTTCAGCTTCATCAATCTGTCCCGGATCTCCAATTCAGCACGCGAGCGATCTCTAAGCTGAGTTTGCAATTCAGAATTTGAACCGCGTGCGACACCCAGGAACTGCCTGAAATTCGCCTGTACTCAATCTGCCCGTGTCCTTCCGCGATGTTACTCGGCACTGAAACAGCCGACACGTCGGATCTGGCTGGTCAGGCCATAAAGTCTCCTCTATCGCGGAAAATCCTTAGTCAGGCGATAAATCGTCGCAGTTAATTGCATCGACCGCTGCCACATCACCAAATCCCGAAATGAATGCGTCATGAAGATTTGCCTTCCAACTTGCCCTTCACTTCTCTGATTCGCCGTTCTCTTTTCACTGACCACTGATCACTGTCCACTTACTATGCTTCTTTCAGGCGGTCGAGGCGGCCGCGCACGCTGCCGTCGTAGACCGTGGAGCCGATGCGCACCACGGCGCCGCCAAGAATGGATGTGTCGAGCTTGAAGCTGGGGTCGATTTTTGCGCCGGCGAGTTTGGCCAGTTCCGCGACCAGCGAATCGCGCTCGTCCGTCGCTCAATTCGCGCGCGGTGACGATTTCGGCGGGGCGAATTCCCATCTGCTGCTGCAGAATGCTGCGATAAGCCGCCGCCACTTCGACGACGTGGCCGATGCGATCGTTTGTGATGAGCACGGCGATCAGGTTGCGCAGCTCCTTTTGCATGCCGAGCTTGGCGTTCAGCTTGTCGAGGATTGCGACCTTCTGCGGCGCGGGAACGGCGGGATTCACAAAGAACGTGCGCAGCTCGGGGCTGCCTTCCCATGTGGCGAGAAAGTCGGAGAACTGGCGGTCGATGGCGGCCGTGTCGAGCTTGGCGATCGGTGACGACATCGGCAAAGGCTTGGCGTAGCGGGCGACAAAGGCGGGCATCTAGTTCTGGCCTCCTTTGCCGGCGCCGTCAGCGGAAACGCCGGCGACAAACTCGGCGATGAGGGCGCGATCGGTTTCCGGCGTGAGCGCCAGTTGTTTGCGAGCCTGCTCGATGGCGAGATCGGCGGCGAAGTCGCGCAGGCCGCGGCGGGTCTGAGCGGCGGCGACGCTGATTTCCTGCTCGGCGGCGGCGACGATGCGGGCGCTTTCTTCGCCGAGCGAGGCCTTGATGCGCTTTTCGTCTTCGAGGCTTTCCTGCTCGACCTGGGCGCGGAACTTCTTCATCTCCTCGCCGAGGCCGGCGAGCTTGGCTTCGACAGCGCTCAGGCGGGCCTTGGCGTCGGCGGTGGCCTCGCGCGCGGTTTTAAGATCCTGGCTCAGCGTCTGCGGAGCGCTTGCGAAAGATCTTGGGCATGATGCGGCCGAGCGGAATGCACGATGGCGAAGAAGATGATGGCGAAGTTAATGCCGAGAAAAATGTCGATGGTGGTTTCGAGATTGAGATGCAGCATGCGCGCCAGCGATTGCACGATGGGCGCATGCAGAAGGCTTGTTCCTGCTCTTCCTCGCCTTGGGAGTGGCGGAGTCGGCGGCGGAGTCTGCTCGGCGGGCGCTTGCGAGCGGTGTGGTGCTGGCGGCGCAGTTGCGGCTGCTGCGCGGCGGCGCGGCAAGGCGCGAATGGCCAGCGAACAGCGGCGAACGCAGCGACAGGACCAGGAACGCAAAGAAGCAGGATGGACATGAAGCGCATTTGCAGAAAGGACTTTCTCAACGGGAACCCCCGGCGGCGGCGGGCAGGACGGCGCGGACAGCCTGGCCGGCCAGATCGGCGGCGGAGGCTTGAATCGTCTGCGCGGGCGGAGGCGGCTTCGGCGTCGAGCTCGGCCTTGGCCTGGCGGACTTTTTCGCCGGCTGCCTTGCGGGCGGCGTCGAGAGCGGCGTCGCGCTCCGCGTTCCACTGCTTCACGCGCTGCTCGCGGACCTTGTAGGCCTCGGCGCGGGCCTGGCGGAGGCGCTCGGCATATTCGGCGGTCTTGGCTTCAGCCTCGGCGATCGCTTTGCGGGCGTCTTCCATGGCGCCTTCAGTGAGGGCGCGGCGCTTGGCGAGCACGGCGGTCAGCGGCCCCTGGATCAGGAACTGATAGGCAATGACCAGCACGATGAACAGCAGAGCCGTCGGGATGGCGCCGATGAACATGGCTCCGAGTTGTTGAAGGATCTCTTGCATGGCGGTATTACGGCATCTTCAAAGACGTTGTGGTTCTTATTGACATTTTACGGTCGGCGCTCCCCCCCCGTTCTCTGTGCGCAGGGATCCCGCTGACGGTCGCGCCAATTTGGCATTTTGGCCCATCCTGTGCATTCCTGAGAATGCGTCAAGAAGCGCCGGCGAAAGAAAATCGCAGGCGGAACACTTTTTTGTATCAGGAGCAAGCCCCCAAGTCAACGCGAAGGGGCTGAAGAAATACCTTCTGTGACACCAGTCACGAAACGGGAAATTAATGCAAAA
>CAWAIL010000017.1:0-27548 GCA_963782085.1 uncultured Acidobacteriaceae bacterium | reverse complement strand
AATCATTGCTCAAGATCAGATAAGCAAAATCGGGCACAAAACATCCGGCGACCAGCGCGGACATGATGAATGGCGTGCGCCGGAACGGGATGACGGCAGCAGCATGAGAAAGCGTAAACGGCATTATTCAAAGTATCTCCTGTGCCAACGGTCGTCGGATCATGACTAGATCCGAAAGACCCGATTGCCGAATCCGGGGACTGCCGAGTAGTATTCCACTGGAAAGGTTTACAAGGTGTTTCCTATGCGTTTATTGGCCGCTGTCACCGCAGCAATTTTTGCTTTGTGCCCACTCGCCTCAATTTCGCAAACCCCAGCTGAAAGCGCGGCTCCAACTCCGCCGATGGGCTGGAACAGCTGGAACTTCTTTGCCGGACGTGTCACCGACCAGGACATTCGCAATGCCGCCGACCAGCTTGTCGCGACCGGCATGAAAGACGCCGGCTACGTCTACGTGAACATCGACGACACCTGGGAGGGCGAGCGCGACGCCGAGCGGCGTGCTGCACACGAACTCGAAGTTCCCTGACATGAAGGCGCTGGCCGACTACGTGCACTCGAAGGGGCTGAAGCTCGGCATCTATTCCGCGCCCGGGCCGCAGACCTGCGCCGGATATGCGGGCTCGCTCGACCACGAGGTGCAGGACGCGCAGCTCTACGCGTCCTGGGGCATCGACTACCTGAAGTACGACCTGTGCAGCTTATCGCGAAGCGGTGATGACCGCAGCAGGCGCCCGATGACAAGGCCGCGCAGATGCGCCTGATGATCGCCGCCTACGACAAGATGGACAAGGCGCTGAAGGCCACCGGCCGGCCGATCGTCTACTCGCTCTGCCAGTACGGCTGGGATGCGGTGTGGGAGTGGGGCCCGTCGGTGGGCGGCGAATCTGTGGCGCACCACGGGCGATATCCAGGCCAACTGGGACAGCATCTACTACGATCCTGAACGAGCAGGCAGGGCTGGCGAAGTATGCAGGGCCGGGCCACTGGAACGATCCCGACATGCTGGAGGTGGGCAACGGCAGCAGTGCTGGCGGCAAATCCGCATTGACGCTGCCGAAAACCGCACGCACTTCTCCATGTGGGCCATGCTGGCCGCGCCGCTGCTGGCCGGCAACGACCTGCCCAACATGAAGCCCGAGGTACGCGCCATCCTGACCAATCGCGATGTGATCGCCATCGACCAGGACCGGCTGGGCCAGCGAAGCCACGCGCGCCTACTCCGATGGCGAAGTGGACGTGTGGACGCGGCATCTCTCCGGCGGAGCCATGGCAGTTGCCGTGCATCAACGCGGGCAGCAGACCGCTATCTCGACGCATCCGTTCCATCTGAGCCTGGCGAAGCTCGGCCTGCACGGCACGCAAAAGGGCAAGGACCTGTGGACGGGCAAAGACGTCACGCTCACCGACAACATGCCGCTCGAAATCGCGAGCCACGACATTCTGCTGGTGCGGATCGCAGTCGCCGAAGTAGGCGCGAGTCTGCGGCTAACCGCGCAGCCCAGGCACACCGCAAACCAGCCGCGTCGATCGGTCCAGGTTGCTCTCGGCGCGAAGCCCGCTCGGGAGCAAGCGCTTCTGCCTGGCCCGGCCGGTACTTGTAGCTGTTCTCGGTGTGGATGGTCTCGCCGCGGCGAAACTCGACCGTCGAGATCGAGCGCGCGAAGCGCACCTGTTGCGCGACGCGGCTTTCGAGGTGCATTTCGATGCGCGACGCAGCCTGGGTTCCACATCGCGCGGTGCGCGAAGGCCTGCAAGATCGAAGTCCGCGTCCAGTTCGCGGTTCAGCCGCACCAGCATATTGCGGTTGAAAGCCGCGGTCACGCCCGCCGCATCGTCGTAGGCAGCGAGCAGCGTGGTTTCGTCTCTTCACCAGGTCGACGCCGAGCAGCAAGCTGTCGCCGTCTTCGAGTCCGGCGCGCACACGGCGCAGCAGGCGCGCGCCTCGTGCGGCTCAAAGTTGCCGATGCTCGATCCGATGTAGAGCACGAGCCGGCGCTCGTCTCGGCCATCGGTCCCAGATGAAATTTGCGCATCGTCGCCGTCGGTGTAGTCCATCACGCGCGGCGCGACGTCACGCCGGGAATCTCGCGCTCGATCCGCTCTTGCGCGCTACGTCGAGCGCGCTCGCCGAGACATCGACCGGCTCGTAGACCACCGTTCCCTGCCGCTCGACTGCGGCGCTGAGCAGGAGCCGCGTCTTGTCGGCCGATCCCGCGCCCAGTTCGGCGATGCGCAGACGATCGCCCGCCGCTCGCCTGCGCGATGATCTCGCTCGGCATGCGCCGGAAAGAATGCCGCGCTCGGTGCGCGTCAGGTAGTACTCGGGCAGTTCGGTGATCTCGTCGAAGAGCCGCGAGCCGGCCTCGTCGTAAAACAGCCAGGCAGGCAGCCGCTTGGGCCGCGACGTCGAGTCCTTCGCGGACCGCGTGGCGACGCGTTCGTCAATTGCGAGAAATTGCTGCAGGGGAAGCTGCTGACGCTCATGGGTCTCAGTTAGTCGCTTTGGATTGCGATGCAGCCGGCGGGCTTATGTCGCCAGCCGGATGCCGGAAAACTGCCAGCGTGTCTCCGGGGAGAAGAAATTGCGGTAGCTGGCGCGGATGTGCCGCGGCCGGCGTGACGCACGATCCGCCGCGCAAAACCATTTGCCCGCTCATGAACTTGCCGTTGTACTCGCCCAGCGCGCCGTCCAGCGGCTTGAAGCCGGGATAGCCCAGGTAGGCGCTGCTCGTCCACTCCCAACAATCCCCATACCAGTGACTTCGTACCGTTCTGGTTTTGGAGGAGAGCTGTGGCGGGAACAGGCATCAGATTCCCCGAATCGAGCAGATTGCCTTCAACCGGCTGGCCTTCGGCGGCGGCCTCCCATTCGAACTCGGTGGGCAGCCGGCTGCCCGCCCAGCGCGCGTAGGCGTCGGCCTCGTAATAGCTCACCTGGCTCACCGGCGCGGTCTGCGAGCTGCGTCGAGCGGCAGCTCGCCGCGCAGGGTAAAGACGCTCCAGCGCCGTCCTTCTCGGTCCAGTAGAGCGGAGCGCGCCAGCCGTTTGCCTTCACCGCATCCCAGCCGGCAGAAAGCCAGAGCTCCGGCTTGCGGTAGCCGCCGTCGGCCATGAACTCCGCATACTCGCCGCAGGTCACCAGCCGGTTGGCCAGCGCAAACGGCTCCAGCCAAACCCGATGGCGCGGCAGTTCGTTGTCGAAGCAGAAGCCGTCGCCGGTGTGCCCGCTTCGCGCAATCCGCCTTCGAACTGCAGAAACGCGAGCGGGCGTCGCATGGTCCCTTGCTCCCTTGCTCCCGTTGGTCCCGTATATTCCGGCCGCAGCGGATTGGTGAAGAACGCATTCAGAATGTCGGTCAGCAGCAATTCCTGGTGCTGCTCCTCGTGGTTCGCGCCCAGCTCGATGCGCCGCAGCGCTTCCGGCTCCGGCTCGCGCTCGAACAGCCGCTCCATGGCCTCATCCACGTGCTCGCGGTAGCGCAGAATCTCTTCGAGCGCCGGGCGCGAAAACGATGCACCGCAGCCGCTTCTCAGGGAACGCCGAGAAACTTTCGTAATAGCTGTTGAAGAGCCAGGAAAAGTCGGGATTGAAGAGCCGGTAGCCGGGCAGAAATTCCCGCAGCACGAACGACTCGAAGAACCACGTGGTGTGCGCCAGGTGCCACTTGGCCGGCGAGGCCTCAGGGCACGACTGCACCATCATGTCTTCGGGCGTGAGCGGCTCGCAGAGACGCATGGTCTGCGCCGGGCGTCGCGAAATCGCTTGAGGAGAGTGGTTTGCAGAAGCGGGGAAGCGGTCGCGTTCAATGGTCACCTTCCGTAATTGGATGAGTGTAGCCGATTTGAGTTACATGAAATCTTCTGTTGCGGATAGTCACAAGCCTAAATTCCGTTTTCATTCGCCGGACAACAGCAATACCGCTTGGCACATCTGCCTGTTCTGATTGTGCGATCTGTGCCAAAACCGATCCTCGTCTCTGCCGCCGCTTCCTGGCGGATTGAGTGACAAGGAGTATGCTCCGGGACTTGACTAGTTGCTTTTGACAAGCTTTTAATCTTCATCGGACGATTTATATGGTTGTCGCCCCTTGGCTCTGTCGACGGGAGGGGTAATGTTTACGAAGGAAAAGCGCTGCTGGAACCCGCTAATTTCGGCGACGCTCATCGCAATCGTAAGTATTTCCCAGGCTCTGATTGCCCAATCGCCTGAAAAGTCACCCATCGAGCCTGTTTCAAATTCCGTCCCCACCACTCAATTGCCGGCTCACTCGCCCACACCGGAGCAAACCGGGGATTCTCTCGAAGCCCGCCAGCGTTACCAGGCGGCGATCGAGGCTTATTCCAAGGCGCCGGAGATGACGGCCGCCATCTGGAATAAGATGGGCATCTCCTATCAGATGATGCTCAACTCGAAAGATGCCATGCGCTGCTATCGCGAATCGCTGAAGATTGACCCGCGAAACCCGCACGTGCTAAACAATCTCGCGACGGTTTACGCCTCGCTGAAGGAATACTCCCAATCGGATCGCCTCTATCGGAAAGCCCTCAAGATTGATCCGCAGAACGCGCCTATTCTCAAGAATTTAGGCACCAACCTACTGACCGAAAAGAAGTATGAAAAGGGTTGGGAGCTCTACCAGGAAGCGATCAAGGCCGATCCACAGATCTTTTCTGATCGGAGCAACCCGAGAGTCGAAAATCCGGCGACGGTCGCGGAACGCGGTGCGATGAACTACTATATGGCGCTTGGCTGCGCACGATCAGGCTATGCCGATTGCGCGCTTACCTACCTTCGGTCGGCTTTGGACGAGGGATTTATCTCGCGAAAGAAGGTTGCGGCAGCGGCCGAATTCGTGAGTTTGCGCGAAAATCCGGCTTTCCAACAACTTATGGCTGAGCCAACCGCCCAATAGCGGCCTTCGCGCTATTCCATCCGGGCTACGGGCATGTGTGGAATAACTTCCCTTCAGGGCAGATTAGTGGTGTAATCGCCTCAACGAGCGGCATCGCGCGGCAAGGGAAAGGGGTACCCCTTCAACCCGAATTCCGGAGGGATGGATGTTGAGGCTCGATCGATTCAGGCGTCTCGTGCCACTGGCCGCGGCATCCGCGTTTGGTGTGTTTGCCGCGTGGCCCTGTGTCGCCACCGGGCAGGCTCAGGTCCAACCGCAACCCCTTCCTCCACCTCAGAGCGTCGATTCAGTCCCATTCTCCGCCTTGTCGACTCCGCAGAATGTTTCACCGGTCGAAGTTGCCGATACCCTGATGTATCACAAGCGCTACCAGGAAGCGATTGCCAAATACGCAAGCGTCGACCCAAAGACGGCTGAGGTCTGGAACAAGATGGGCATTGCGTATCAGTTGATGCTTAACCCGAACGATGCGGCGCGTTGTTATCGGGAATCGATCAAGCTCAATCCGAAGGATCCCAGCGTATTCAATAACCTCGGCACCGTATACGAATCCCAGCTTGATCACCGGTCCGCGGGAAAGATGTATCGCAAGGCGATCGAACTCGACCCGAACTTCGCGCTTGGCTACAAGAACCTGGCAACCAGCCTGATGGCGCAACACAAGTACAAACAGGGCCGTGTCGCCGACGCCCGCGCTCTCGATCTCGATCCGACGATCCTCAGTGCCGGAAACTTCCTCACGGTGGAGAATTCAGCTTCA
Organism: uncultured Acidobacteriaceae bacterium; assembly: GCA_963782085.1. Classification (GTDB taxonomy): domain Bacteria; phylum Acidobacteriota; class Terriglobia; order Terriglobales; family Acidobacteriaceae; genus Telmatobacter. Next base: position 21,872 of record CAWAIL010000017.1, on the reverse strand, counting down.
ACGCGCGATCGAGGAGCGATGAACTATTTCATGGCCGTCGATTGCGCTCACGCGGGACAAACGACTTGCGCTCTCGAGCACCTGCGCATGGCTCTAAATCAGGGTTACACCAGCGCCAGCAAGATTGCCTCCGACAGCAACTTTGCCGCTCTGGCCAGCGATCCGGGCTTTCAGGCGCTGCTCGCAGAACAACGCGGCAAATAGTCTTCTCCCTGGTTGGTGCGGTTTTCGGCCCCGCCAGGTGCTTTTCATCACAATTCTCTTCCTCTTTCTTTTTTCCCGGTGCTGTAATTTTCTAACTCGAGCTTGACGGCATACGAGGGTTGGAGTCGCGAATCGCCCCTTCGATTCGCCCTCTGGGAGGCAAGATGGCGAAGCTCAATTGGTGGTTGTGTCTGCAGGCGCTGCTCGTCACATCATTTGTTGGCGAGCTTTCCTCTTCGCTCGGGACAGCCTGTGCCCAGACTCCTGCGCCATCCACGTTTGCAACGAGCGCAATGATTGCTGACATCGGTTCACCCGCGCCGCCAGTGTCATCGACGGTGCCATCTGACGAACTCTCCCCGATCGATATCGCCGACACGCTCATGTTTCACAAGCGTTACCAGGAGGCGATTGCCAAATACGCCAGCATGCCACAAAAAGCCGCATCGGTTTGGATCAAGATGGGCATCGCTTACCAGATGTTGTATGACCCGAACGATGCCGCGCATTGCTACAAGGAAGCAATCAAACTGAATCCGAAAAACTCTGAGGCCTTCAACAATCTTGGCGCGCTTTACGAGTCGCAGCTTGATCACGGGCATGCGGAGAAGATGTTCCGTGTCGCCGTTCAGATCGATCCCAATTTCGCTCTCGGGTACAAGAACCTCGCCATCAGCCTCATAGAAGAACACAAATATAAAGAGGGCGAAGCCGCGGATGCGCGAGCGCTCAGCCTCAATCCAACAATTTTCAATTCGGGAAAGAATCCGACGGTTGGCAACACGGCCACGGTCCGCGGTCGCGGCGAAATGAACTATTACAGGGCGATCGACTGCGCTCGGGCGGGACAGAAAACCTGCGCTCTCGACCATCTGCGTCGGGCGTTGGATGAAGGTTATACAAGCGCCTACCGGGTTGCCGCTGACAGCAACTTCGCTACGCTCGGCAGCGATCCCGCCTTCCAGGCCCTCCTGGCTGAAGAACTCCGCAATTAGTTTGGACCCCCAGTTTCAGGAGGGTTCGCGCGGCCCGAGTGTCGTCTTTGGTGCTCGCCGGCGCGTCTATGCCTCAGGGCTGTTTGCCTTAAATCCGAACCGGGTAGCCCTGGGAGCTATCGATGAAACATCGTCATCTCTTCGCGCTTGCTGTCTTGGCGATTTGTTCCGCTGCTGCCGTCGCACAGGATTCCAATTCCGCCCCGCCGTCAGCGCAGAATTCCGGACAGGGATCCGGTGGAGGCTATGGACGCCGCGACGGTAGCGGTGGATTCAGAGGCGGCATGGGCCGCGGAACAATGGGCACCGTAACTGATGCCACCCCGGATCACTACACCATCAAAACCGAGAGGGGCGACGTCTACACGGTCCATTTCGATTCGAATACGCGCATTGTGAAGCAGTCGACCGGAGGCGGAATGCGCGGCCAGGGCGAAGGTAGCCAAGGCAGGCGCGGCCAAGCTGAGGGTGGCGGGCAGGGGACGGGCGGCGGCATGGGCCGCGGGAATCCACCACAGGAGATCAAAAGCACTGACATCAAAGTCGGCGACATGATCCGCGCGATGGGAGACGTGGATGAGACTGCAAAAATCGTGACTGCAAGAGCCGTCATGCAGCTTGATCCCGCCACGGTGGCACAGATGCGCGAGATGGAAGCCAACTTTGGCAAGACATGGCTGGCAGGCAAGGTGACGGCAATCGACGGTACGAAAATCACCGTCTCCGGTGCGATGGACAACACCCCTCATACCGTTGTTGCCGATGAAAACACGACTTTCCGCAAACGCCGCGATCCGGTGACACTGGCTGACATCCAGATCGGTGACACTGTCCGCGCTGACGGAGCATTGAAAGACGGCGTGTTCACCGCGACCACGGTGAGCGTTGGCGGAATAATAGGCGGCGAAGGGCAGGGCGCCTCACCCAGCCCACGGCAGCAGTAACTTCGGCTGCGGGAACCCTGGCCACCTGAAGGTGTTCGGAGTGGAGCCCTGAAGCTTCTCTGCGATCCAATGCTGGATGGGACAACATGGAAACTGTGCCCCGACTTTTGGCAAGCGAAGCACGTTTGTCACAACTGGCAACCACTTGAGTAAGCATAATATTTACATATATTTAGCGCCTCCAGATACGGGTCAAACCGTAAGTCACTTGCCAACCTTGCAGCCTACCTTGGTACAAAGACCGATGGCAGGAAAGGTATGTGTCCTGCCTGTCATGAGTGCGTTGCACATGCCGGGTCATCGAGTAAACGAGTGATGGCGCTAGTTACGGGCGGATGCCGGAAGGTGACAGAAAGTCCGTTATGAGTATCGGCGATCATTGACTAGCCGATTTTACTCAGATATGGTCGCCAAGTAGCACAATAGACAATCGATTGTGTCGAATACCGCATCGATTGCGACAAAAAAACAAAAGGCAGGGCGCCCTCGCAAAAAACAGATGGGCGACTCCTAAACATATGTAAGCAAACCTTCAGGAGGACAGAATGAGGGCTAACACATTCAAGCAGTTCTTTACCCGCAGGGCAGGATTCCGAATCCTTGTGCTCGTGCTAGTAGCAGCCGCGGCTGGTTTGACGGCCGTTGCGCAGCAGATCACCGGCTCAATCGTCGGAACAGTAACGGATCCGCAGGGCGCGGTGGTAAATACTGCGACCGTGAAGGCAACGAACAATGACACCGGTTTCACGCGGACAGCGCCGACCAACGATGTCGGGCAGTTCCGCATCGACTATCTTCCGGTGGGCAATTACACCATTGATGTTTCGGCTCCGAACTTTAAACGGTTCGTGCAGAAGAATGTCGCGCTGACGGTCGACCAGACGCAGACGTTGAGTGTGGCTTTGGAAGTTGGCACTCAAACTCAGACAGTTACGGTAACCGAGGCACCGCCCATTGTGAACACAAGCGATGCCGAGCTGGGCAGGACGATCTCGCCGGCCGAGATCATTGGCATGCCCCTGGTGAATCGCAACGCGTATGCGATGCTTTCACTGACGCCTGGCGTGATGTCGAACAGCATGAGCCAGCAAAGCAACGCGAACGGCACGCCGAATTTCGTTATCGGACTGCCTTCAACCGACGTCCAGATTAACGGCTCGATTGATGGGGGCAACCCCGAAGTTAGCTTTTACCTTGACGGTGGCCTGAACATCAACGGAATCCGCAACTACGGCAACCAGTTGCCGAATCCGGACGCGCTTGAAGAGTTTCGCGTCGAGACAAGCGACTTTTCTGCGCAATATGGCCACATGTCGGCCGCGGTTGTGACGGCGGTTACCAAGTCGGGGACGAACCAATTCCACGGCTCACTGTTTGAGTTCAATCGCAATACCGACTTCAACGCATATAACTGGAATGCACCCAAAGACTACAAGGGCAATTTCATCAAAGCTCCCTATCACCGCAATCAGTTTGGCGGCGTGATTGGCGGGCCGGTGATGAAAGACAAGGCGTTTTTCTTCTTCAGCTACGGCGGTCTGCGGCAAGTGGTTGGCCAGTACGTCAGCGGCGCGAGAGTCATGACTCCACAGGAGCGGGCGGGCGACTTTACGCAGGATCTTCCCAGCCCAAGCAATTCAAAGAAAGATAACATCGGCGAGTCGACCCCATTTGTCGCGAACATGCCCGGCACCAAGACACCGTTTACCGGGTACGTCAGCTCAAACCCGGCGGCAACGGGCTGCCAGAGTCTCGGTGCGGTTGCAGGTAATCCGACGAACGAAAACTGTATCCCGCCAAGTTATCTGGATGCAATGGCGGCCACTATCCTGGGCAGCAAGAATTCAGCCGCGGTCATTCCCCTGCCGAACGTAACCGTTTCGGGCATAACGGTGCCGACCCAGTGGTCGGGTTACTTTACCGGACCAACAGCTGATAATGAGTATCTCGGAAAATACGACCAGGTCGTCAGCGACAAAGACCACGTTGCTGCGACGTATTTCTTTGTTCGCACAACGCAGAACGCCTTTGGTGGCGGCAACATCGCTCCCTGGACGGTCAACCAGTCGTACACCAACCAGACGAACGCCAACATCAGCGACGTTCATACCTTTGGCGCCGCCACTGCCAACCAAGCGTGGCTGTCGTATACGCGTGCGGCTGGCGGTCGCGTAAACCTGCCGTCGGCAGCCAATGCCGGCACGCTGGGCTCGAATTACACCATCCAGGGTCCCTCCACGCTACCCGATCTGAACATCAACGGATATTTCCACCCCACGAATTCTCTGGCCGGCCCGGTTACCACCTCGGACTTCTATTCGCTGCGCGATATGGTCAGCATGACCAAAGGCAAGCACTCGCTTTTCTATGGCGGCGAACTCGCGCTCGATAAGGGGATGTTCGTCGGCAATCTGTATAACTACGGCAATTTCGTTTATCAAAACTCGGCTCCGACGACCACGAGTAGCGCGCTTACGGACTTCTACACGGGTCAGCTTGCGTCAATGGAGCAGGACACTCCATACCACACGCTGATGAGCGCGTGGCACACGGCTCTGTTCGTCCAGGACAACTACCGCATCACTTCGCGATTTACGGCGAATCTCGGCGTTCGCTGGGATATCGATACGCCGCCGGTTGAATCGTCGAACCTGACCGCGGCTTTCATTCCCAGCAAGGCATCGCTGACGAGCAACGGGGGAACTGGGGGCACGCAATCGACGGTGATCCCGGTCGCTCCGGCAGGCATGTTCTTCCCGGGTGACACCGGCGTCGGTCGCGGCATCGTGTCAACGAAGTTCCACCACTTCGCGCCGCGCATCGGGCTCGCGTGGGATCCGTTTGGTGATGGCAAGACCGCGATTCGCGCAGGTGCGGGCCTCTTCTACGGAACCACCAGTGGCAACGAATGGAACCAGCCCGGCAATGCCAACCCGTACGCGGTTCGCCAGACTTTCACCTCGGTGCGTTCAGCGAGCGATCCTTACAACCCGCTAATGGTCAATGGGACCGCATCTGCGTTCCCGAACGGAGATCCTTTCCCGTACACGTTCAATCCAAAGAGCCCGCGTTTTCTGCTCCCGGCGAGCATCGAGTCCATTGGGACCAAAGTGCAATGGCCTTACATCTACCAGTTCAACCTCGCCGTGCAGCGCCAATTGCCGTGGCAAGTTGGCCTGACCGCAGCCTATGTGGGTACGATTTCGCGCGATGTGCCCACGATGGTCGACGGGAACTACGCCCCGTATGTTCCGGGAGTCGCCACGAGTTCCGGTCAAACCGGGGCGGGTGGAACGAACGCGCGTCGTCCTTACGATCAAAACGCAGCAGGAACTGGCACTCTAGCTCAGAATATCTTCCTGATCACGAACCAGACAGCCTCATACCACTCGCTGCAGATTGCAGCGGGCCGGCCGCTGTCGCGCAACGTGATGGTGAATGGCTTCTATGTCTGGAGTCACGCCATCCAAAGCTCCAACGAGTCGGCGATCGGACAGATGACGGCGCAGGACTTTGCCAACCTGTGGGAAGAGAAGGGCCCGATGGACGCCGACCGGCGCAACGTCGCGACCATCTCCGGTTCGTGGGACATCGACTACTATCACGGACAGAATTTCTTCATGAAGGAAGTCGTGAACGGCTGGACGATCTCGCCGATCTGGGTAGTGCAGAGCGGGCAGCCGATCAACATGACCACGGGTTCAAACAAGAACCTCGACAGCGCCAACGCCAATCGGCCCAACCTGGTTGCGGGCACAAACGCGTTCCTTGACCCGCACCGCAACAGGGCACAGGTGGCAGCAGCGTGGTTTAACACGGCAGCCTTCATCAACAACGGTCCGGGCGTGACTGGCGGTATTGGTCCGGGCGGCGCAGACGGCAACACGCCGCGCGACTACTTGCGCGCGCCGGGTTATCGTGACGTGGACCTGGGGATCTTCCGCAATATCAGCTTCGAACGCGGAATCGTGTTCCAGCTTCGCGGCGAAGCCACCAACGTCTTCAACCTGGTTAGCCTGGGCACGCCGACCGCGAACCTGTCGTCTTCGAGCGATGGCACCATCACCGGCGCATCCAGCCCGCGCCTCATCCAGGTGGGTGGACGGTTGACCTTCTAAGCGCGATCAAGCGTAACCTCTGGCCGGATGAGCTTGCACTCATCCGGCCAATTTCTTTTGCCCTGGGCCGTCATCATAGGCGCTGGCTCTGAGCGTATTGCCCAATAGCGTCGTCGCGAACTTCGCCGCAAACAACTTAGCCGCAGGCAAAGCCCGCGGCCAAATCGCTCTGAACACCTGCCAACTTTATTCGATCGACTTCAGCTTCCAAGCTCCATCGGTCAGCACAAATGTGGCCTGCCGCTGCGTTGTGAGTTTGTTCACGGGATCCTGTGCAATGGCCTGCAACGGCGCCGGCATTCCGGTCAGATCCACATCTTCCATGAAGGTGACGACGCGGGTGTCGCCCAGAGTCTGCACATCGCCGACACTACGCGCTTTCAAGTGGCTCACCATGAGCGGCACAACCACAAATAGGTACTTCGGATCAGTCGGGCTGTCGGGGCGCCACTGAATGGTGTCGCCGCCGCTTTGCAGCTTGATCACCTTCTTGCCGTCGTCGGTCAGCTTGAAGTCAGCCCAGTAGCCATTTGGATAGCGCTTCAGCCCAACCCAGTACTTCGCTGCCACGCCCTGCTGCATCCCCCGATCATCGACCGAAATATCAAATGGAGCACCGGGGCTCTGATCGTAATCTGCCTGAATCATTGTCTTCGCCTGATCCGATGTGAGATCAGGAGCCGACTTGCATCCTGCGAGTACGCAGCCCGCACTCAAAAAAGCCAAAGCTGCCAAAGTCTGCATTGCAACCGTGTGTTTCACATTCCCTCCGTAGACCGCATAAAACGGCTCGATTTGTTTCGCCTCGCCATTTTTCTCCTACTTTCTCGTGCTGTCAATGCATTTGAACGTGACGAAGCTCACACTCGTTGTGCGCCCCCTGTGGAAGACGCCTTTCGTTTCGTCCAAGAAACCAAGCGAAGGTATTTTGATTGGTGGCTATTGTCCTCTATCGTCCAGGATTCGCTTTAAGAGAAAGTCCTTGAACGCTCGTTCGTCAGATTTGAGGCAGACCTGCGCATATGGCGTGCCTGGAACCGGCCGCGTGAAGCCCTGGTCGTCGACCTCAATGCGCATCGGCTTCATCGGGCAAATCTCCGGTCGAATTGCATAAGTCACTGCAACCGGATCAAAAAGCGTCGGCGTTCTCCACGCCTCTGCCCCTGTCCATTGGTGATAGAGCAGGGTCAATTGGTCGGTGACGGGCGATCCGTGCGAGAGAATCGCGCCGAGTTCCGGTTGCGTGAGCCTGATCTGCGTGGAGTCCAACGGCATGATGAAAACCTCCACTCCTGACGCCAGCAGCGCGCGCAGGCCGGCGGGATCGCAGCGCACGTTCCACTCTGGCGACGGTGGTGCATTGCTGGATTCGCTGCTGTCATAGCCTCGATAGAGGCTGCCGCCCATGATCACCACCCGTTTCAACTTTCGAAACGTCGCTGGATCTTGCGCAATCGCAGCTTGCACGTTGAACAGCGGGCCGATGGCGATCAGCGTGATCTGACCGGGATGCTCCCGAATTGTGCGCAGCAGGAATGCAACGCCATCGCCGTGCGGTCGCGCAGGCGACTGTCGCGCATACGCCGCCTGCGTGAAGTGGTTGCTAGCAGGCGTCGGGACGCCCGTAAAAACTGGAATGTCATGGCGCCCAACCGCGACAAGATAACGATCGACGAGCCGCGCACGCAGTTCGGTATCGCCGAATGCCGTCGTCACACCTAACAGTTTCACTTCAGGACTATGCAGCAGCAGAGCCAGAGCGAATGCGTCGTCGATATCGTCGCCAATGTCGGTGTCGAGGATGACAAGCTGTTTCGCGGCGGCCTGCGAATATAGGCTCGGCGCTGCAGGTACGGCCAGCAGGCACGCCAACAGGCCGCAAAAAACGCTGTTGAACTTCATGCGCACAATTGTAGTGGGACAAGACGGCAGGCTGATCCCGCTCGTCTACCTTGGACGCTCATGGTCCGCAAATTCAGGTTTGCTGGTTATCAGCGTCCATTGCATAAATGCTCAGCGCCGCATCACCTTGCTCGAGCAGGCGCGTGCGCCGGAGCAACCCGTAGTGTTCCTCGATCGGCTGCTTGCGCCGGTGCTCGGCAATGACCAAAGCACCGGGCGCAAGATGGGCCGCGGCGGATCCACCCAGCAGGCCCAGCGTGGCTGCATATTCATTGCTTGCATCGTACGGCGGATCCAGAAACACGAGATCGTGAGTCATCGGTTTTGGACCGGTATCGGCAGAGCGCTTTTGCAGGAACACCTTGACGCTTCCGGCATTGATGCGAAATCCACCATTGATTCCCATCCGCGCCAGGTTGCCGCGCAGAACTCTCAGCGCAGCAGGATCGCGCTCGACGAAGGTTACATGCTCAGCACCACGGCTGATCGCCTCAATCCCGACGGCGCCCGATCCTGCATACAAATCGAGAAAGGCCGAACCGGGGGTGCGGGGCGCGATCACGTTAAAGAGAGTCTCGCGGAGCCGGTCACTGGTGGGCCTGGTGTTCAGTCCCGGCGGGGCCTGGAGCACACGCGAACGAAACTGCCCGGCAATGATCCGCATCGAATACGAGCATAATTGACCGCGTAACGGAGGGATGGCCGGGACCCCACAAAGACTGCGCCAACCGGCCGGGGATACCTTCTACAATCGCTGTATGCGTGGCTGGTCAATCCCGCTGGGTCGATGGATGGGCGTTGAGATGCGCGTCCACATATTCTTCCCGCTGTTGGTGTTTGTGGTGTTCGCGATCAGCGGTGTTGATGCCTGGCCGCGCGGGCTGGCCCTGTTCTTTCTACTGGCAATTGCGGTGGCCGTGCGCGAGACCGCTCGCCTGCTCGTCGCCGCATGGATGGGCCTCAGGCTCCGCGCCGTTCTGTTGCTGCCGATCGGCGGCTTGTTTGCATACGCCAATCCTGAGAGCCAAGAAACGGCCAACCACGGCCGCAGCCAATTCGCTCTCGCCCTCGCTGGCCCGGTGGCAAACTTTGTCGCTGCACTGGCGGCTGCCGCCGCCATTCTCGGCGCCAGTGGCGATGTGCGGCTTTTCGATCACCCGTTTATCACTCCTGACCATCTGTTGCGCAGCCTCGTCTGGATGCAGGCTTTTCTTGGCTTGATGCATTTACTGCCCGCCTACCCGCTCGATTGCGGCCGGCTTGTTCGCAATGCGTTTGCGCGCACTCACGGGGTCGGTCCCGCAGGCCGCGCCGCCACGGGGCTTGGACAGGTGCTCGCGCTCGCCACAATTCTTGCCGGCATTCTGCTGCGCGATTACTGGCTCAGCCTCGCCGGCCTTTTCATCATGGTCGGTGCGCAAATCGAAGACCAGGGTGTCTTCTTCCAGTCGGTGGTCGACACAGTCCGCATGCGTGAAGTAATGCTTACCGACTTCGCCACGCTCTCCCCCTCTGACACGCTGGCCGACGCGCTCTATCGTTGCGTGCATTCGTTACAGGAGGATTTTCCAGTCGTCCGCGGCCCACAGCTCGTTGGTATCGTCTCGCGGCAGCGCATCGTCGACGCACTGCGCAACGACGGCAACGGCTACGTGCAATCCGTAATGTCGCGCGCTTTCCAGGTGGCGCGGCCCGATGACACACTCGGCACCACAATCCGGCGCCTCACCGGAGGCCACGGCCTCGCGCTCATTCCTGTCACTGATCAAGGGCGCGTTGTCGGCATTGTGAGCGTGCAGAATCTGATGAGCTCCATGTCGCTGCTCGCTGAGCAGCGGCGCATCGAGCGCCAGGAGAAAGAAGACTGAAGGCGCACGGGACGCACGCGGACGAATCGGATGTCGCGCAGGAGCCGACGTCAAGCCGCACCCTCGCTCCCGGCCTCTACGTCGTCGCCACTCCCATCGGCAACCTCGGCGACATTACGTTGCGTGCGCTCGATGTGCTGCGCGGAGTGGATCGCATCGCCTGCGAAGACACACGCCAAACCCAGAAGCTGCTGAATCACTTCCAAATCGAGAAAAAAACTGTCAGTTGTCACGAACACAACGAGCTTTCCCGTTCAGCGGAACTGATTGCAGCAATAAAGCGCGGAAGCGCCATCGCGATTGTCTCCGACGCAGGGACTCCGGCTGTCAGCGACCCCGGCGCATGGCTCGTGCGTGAAGCGATTGCCGCCGGCGTTCCGGTGATTCCGATTCCTGGCGCCAATGCGGCCGTCAGCGCGCTTACTGCTTCAGGACTGCCGTCTGCCGAGTTCCAATTTCTTGGCTTTCTTCCGGAGAAGGCTGGGGCACGCCGCACGTTTCTTGAAAAGCTGGCAGCCGCGCCGCGCGGGAGTCCACAGACACTGATCTTCTACGAGGCGCCTCACCGCATTCTCGACACCCTCTCCGACATCGAAGCGACCTTTGGCCAATCGGCGCAGGTGGTTGTAGCACGAGAACTGACCAAGATCCACGAGGAGTTTGTGCGTGGAACGGCTGCCGAAGTTCGAGGTGAACTCGCGAGCCGCGATCGCGTGCGCGGCGAAATTACCCTGCTGATCGAGGCACCCGCAACAGCCGCATCCTCAGCCGCCGCGTCTGCGACCAGCAATACGTCAGAGAGAATTTCTGACCGGATCACTCGGCTGCAGGCCGAGGCCGAGATCGATGAGAAGGAAGCCCTCAAACGGCTGGCACGCGAATCAGGCCGGGCAAAGAGCGACTTATACCGAGAATTGCAGCGAGAGCGCGCCGCGAAGCGATAGCCGAAATTTGCGCTGCAGGAAACCTAAACACCAAAATTCTGCTCCGGACAAATCCCTGAAGAAAATCTGAGCGCCGGCTGCCATTTTGCGTCTGTCCATCAGAAGCGGCCCCTGGGGACAATCAAAATTCCAGTTTGGCGATCATCGCCAGAAGTATTGTGGAGGACCTATGTACCTGAAGTGTGCCGCAGATCGGCAGCTCAGCCTGATCTCTGTCTGTTTAATCTCGCTGTCAGCGTGCGCGCTCTTGGCGTGTACTGCTGGCGCTCAAATACCCGCTACCGATAACAATCCTGCCGATGCAAAAACAGACGAGCAGATTTATCAGACGCTCTACCTCACTTACGCAACCGACCAAGGCAGCATCAACGACATTCAAACTGCACTGCGCAATATGCTCCCCCGTGCCAGGCTCTATGGCGTCTCTTCAGAGAACGCGATCACTTTACGGGGCACTTCGGAAGATATCGCGATGGCCCAGAAGATCGTTGCCGATCTCGATAAGCCGCGCAAGGTCTATCGCCTCACTTACACGATCTCTGCCGGGGAAGGCAGTCAACCGGGCACCACTCAGCATTACACGTTGATCGTTGCCTCCGGCGACCGAACGGTTTTCAAGGAAGGCTCGCGCGTGCCCATCGTTACGGGAAGCACCGGAAAAGATGAATCACAGCACTCTGACGTACAGTATCTCGACGTCGGACTCAGCATCAACGCATCTCTCGCAACAAGCGCCGACGCGCTGACTCTGCATTCGAAGGTTGAGCTTTCGAGCGTGGCCGCTCAACCGTCAGGATCGGGCGCGCGGGATCCTGACGTTCAGCAGACAGTGCTGGATGGGACTTCGATGCTGGTGCCGGGCAAGCCACTCATCCTTGGATCGATCGACACTCCCGGAGCCGCGGGACACCGGGAAGTGGAAGTGGTTGCGGAACTGGTGAAGTAAAGCAGCTACGCTTTCGCCACTTCGACCAGCGTTGAATAAAACGTTGCGCCGCCGCCGATGTCGGTGAGCCGCTCGCTGGTGAGCGCGTTCACGTTGGCGCCGATCAGCGTGCAGCTTGGCCCAGTCGAGCCGCGCCGCCACCACGCCTGCGGGAAGCCTGGCATTCAGCATCGCCGTCAGTTGCAGCGAGCCGCGATCGTTGAAGACGCGCACCGGATCGCCGTCGGCGAGGCCGCGCGGTTGCGCGTCGTCCGGGTGCATCTCGAGGCGCTGGCTGGTTCGCGCTTCCATCTTCCGATGGCCCGGCAAATTTGCGAAGGTTGAGTTCATGTAGTTGTCGGTCTTGCGCGGCAGAAGTTCGAGCGGGTATTTTTTGCGCTCCTTCTCCCCAACGCGACTCGACCGGAGGTTGAAAGCCGGGAAGGGCATCGAGCCCGGCGGCGGCCAGCGTCTCCGAGTAAAACTCGATTTTGCCGGACGGCGTGGATAGCGTGCCCGAGGTGTACGGCAGGAACGGATGCTCGTCCGGGTTGCGATGAAACGCGAGCGGGATGTGGCCTTCGCGCTCCAGATCTTCAAACGTGATGTGCTCCATGTCCGCGTTCGTCGAGTGGCCGTCTGCGCCGATCGCGAGCGCCTGCCGGATCATCTCTTCCGGCGTGTCGCGGAAGCATGTCTTCAGTGAATCCCATGCGCTGCGCGAGCTGGCCGAAGAGCCACACATTCGAGCGCGCTTCGCCGAGCGGCTCAATGGCCTGCTTTGAAAGCTGCACAAAGTAGTGGCCGTACGCGCCCTGAACGTCAGTGTGTTCGAGAAACGTGGTCGCCGGCAGAATGTAGTCGGCGTAGTCGGTGGTGTCGGTAAAGAACAGCTCGTGCACGACGGTGAACAGATCGTCGCGCACCATGCCGCGGCACACCGCGTTGTGATTCGGCGCAACCGCGCCGGGATTTGAGTTGTACACAAACAGCGCGTGAACCGCCGGACCGTCTTCATCCCTGTCCCCGTCCTTGATCCCTGTCTTGCCCAAGCTCAGTCAGCGCGTGGCCCAGCTCCGCACATGTTCACCACGCGCGCCAGGCGGCCGAGCGGCGAAGCCAGCGCAAGATCGGGCCGCTCGAGCGCCTGCTTGTTCCACGCAAATGCGCCCGAAGTGGAAAGCTGTGCGCCTCCGCCGCGATGTTTCCATGCGCCGGTAAGCGCGGGCAGCATGGCGATGGCGCGCACCGCCGCGCCGCCGTTCTCCGCATCGCTGCACGCCGTAGTTCATGCGCATCGCCGCGGGCCGCGTGGTTGCATATTCGCGCGCAAGCTGCTCGATTTCGGCGGGCGTCATTCCGGTCCACTGCGGCAACGCGCTCGGGCGTGTACTCGCGCACGCGTTCGGCCAGCTGTTCGAAGCCGTGCGTCATATTCCGCAATGTAGGCGCGGTCTTCAAGGCCTTCGCTCAGAATCACGTGCATCATGCCGAGCGCCAGCGCCGCGTCGGTGCCGGGCCGGATGGCGATGTGCCAGTCGGCCACTGCCGCGGTGCGCGTGCGGTAGGGATCGATGACGATCAGCCGCGCGCCGTTGCGCCGCGCCTCCTCGACCATCGGCCACAGGTGAATGTTGTTGCCGTGAATGTTCGCGCCCCACGCGATGATCAGCTTGGCCAGCCGGAAATCCTCGGTTGGCGTGCCGAGTTTTTTGCCGTAGACCAGGTTCCATGCCTGCCCGCCGGCCTCGGAGCAAATGGTGCGGTCGAGCTGGCTTGCGCCCAGGCGATGAAAGAAGCGCCGGTCCATCGAGCCGAAGCCGAGCACGCCGATTGTTCCCGCATAGCTGTAAGGCAGAATCGACTCCGGTCCGTAGCGGTCTGCGACTTCCCTGAGCCGCGCGGCGATCGCATCCAGCGCCTCGTCCCAGCTCACGCGCTCAAAGGATTCATGCTCGCGGCCTCGCTCCAGCGGACCCTTCGCCACGCCGGCTTGCGTCGCAGCGGATACAGAATGCGGTCGGGCGCGTAGACGCGATCGAGATACTTGGCCACCTTTGCCGCACAGAAAGCCCTGCGTGACCGGCTGCGACGGGTCGCCCTCCACCTTTACGGCGCGGCCCTTCCTCATTCACCGTCACCAGCACCGCGCACGAATCGGGGCAGTCGTGCGAGCAGACTGTGTGGACGATGCGGAAAGGCGAAGAAGCGGTGACAAGGCCATGAGTTCATTGTAAGCTGCATCGAAGTTTCGTCCTGCCATGCACAGAGGTAACTGCTTCATGGTCGCTTTGGTAACGGGAAATGATGGGAGTTGTGCCGGTATTGTTCCTGCGACTTTTTTTCTGGCCCGAACATTGGACGCCAATTTTCGCATGTACACTGGTCACGCCATGAGTTGCATCTTCTGCAAAATCGCTCGAAAGCAGATTCCCTCGACCCCCGTCTTTCAGGACGAGCTGGCTACGCCTTTGCCGATATCAATCCCAAGGCGCCGGTGCATGTCCTCATCGTGCCGCGCGAGCACATCGGCTCGCTCGCCGAGGCAGGCAAAGACAAGCGCGCGCTGCTCGGCCACCTGCTCTGGGCGGCGGCGGAGATTGCCCGAGAAAAGAGGCTTGGCGAATGGCTATCGCATTGTAGTGAACACGGGCGAAGACGGCGGCCAGACCGTCGACCATCTTCATCTGCACCTGCTCGGCGGCCGGCTGCTGACCTGGCCCCCGGGATAGGAAAGTACAGGGACGATAGGTTAATAAGCAAATAGAAAAGGGCGCGCTGAGGTGAGCGCGCCCTTCGTCTTCTTGTTCTCTGGCCTGCTTTTAAAACGCCGGCTGCCGGTCGTGTTCTTCTTCCTCTTCCACGCCGTAGCGGCGCAAGAAGATTCGGCAGGCTCTGCGAGAAGGCCGAGCGCGGCATCACCGACGTCGCATCCCGCTTCAACGGCCTTCATCTTCAGGTCGCCCTGCAGATGGTTCAGGAAGCCGATGATCGAAACGGCCTTCTTGAACTTGGATTTGAATTTGGGAATCAGCGTCATGGGCTTGGCGTTCAGGTTGTTCAGGTCGAAGACCAGCAGCGCAGGCTTCTCGTTTTCCGGCGCTTCGCAGATGCGCGCCACCGCTTCTTTGTCGCCCTTGATGAACTCCACCTTCACGCCGAGTTTGCGCGCCGTCTCCTGAATCTTGGCCAGGAAGAAAAGATCCTCAATGAAGCAGAAGATGCGCGTGGGAGCGTCTTCGCGGATGGGCGCCGGGCGGCTGTGCTGAATAGACGTCGGGATAGTAGCCGCTGCTGTGGCCGTTGCCCGCTGTCGGAATGGTCGAGGGCGGACCGTCGGCCACGTTGCCGTTCGCCACGCGATAGCTGTGGTCCATGGGACCGACAAACGTGCGCGGGCCCTTCTGGCGGCCTTTGCGCTTGCCCTGCTGCGGCCATTGATGCTGTTGCCGGGCTGCAGCGGTGGGGCGGCGATTCTTCTGGAAGAATTTCTTCTTCTTGCGGCCCTGGCGCTGGTGAACCTGGTGGTCTGATGATGGTTTTGCGGTGGCGGCTGCTGAGCGGCGCCGGCGACTGCATTTGCGGCTGACCCTGCCCTTGCATCGGCTGGACTTGCACTCCCGCCTGCTGGCTTGATTTGTTCTTGCGGCGGCGGCGGCGGCGCCGATGCCCTTGCGACTGCACCTGACCGTTGTCAGGTGCGGGCCCCTGTTCAGGCTGGGGCTGCGTCGGTTCTATTGTCATGATGCGTGTACTTCCTGGTGCTTTGCTCTTTGCTGCGTTGAATTGCGCGATTTGCTGTTGGTTGCAGGCTTCAATTTTCGTTGCTCGTGCGATTCTCCGGCCCAGTCGGAAATGCGCCGTAGATTCACGCGCAGCACATCCTGCCTGCACTCATCTGAGGCGCGACTGTATCTGCCATGCAGAATTACTGCCGACCGCGAATGTTATCGAAGCCGGCCGCCCCGCCTCAGTTCTCTGCAGTTCCACCCCTTGAACTCTCTGTGAAAATGCGATTGCCGCTTTACGCGCGGGAGTCGTTGATTCAACTCCATCCGACTCGCCGGACTGATTCGGCGCGGCCTCTGCTTTTCTCAGATGATGCCCTTTCCTATGTGAGCCTTCGCCGCGCACAGCTTCGATGAAACTGAACTGTGCGGACGAATTTGCTTGCTCCGCGGCGAGCTTGCTCTACCCATACTCGGGTGGCCCGCGTCAGCCGCTTGATAGGCAACTCCGATACTACAGCGAAGCCCCTACCGTGGCAAGTGACTCATAGTTGTAGAAACATTCTTGCAACGCAACCCTGGGACCCGTTTGGGGCGCGGAAGACCCGTCCGATCGCGATTCTGGGGTTGCAAAGCCCAAAGGGCCAGCCGTCAAGCCGACGCGATCGCCAGGAAACATCCAGTCGATATGACGCTCAGTTGGACGAAATTGTTATGGAATCGCCTTGAAAGCACGAAACGCCACTCCTCTTGAGTGGCGTTCCCCTGCCTGCGCTGGTCACTGGCCTCCCAGCATATGAAGAGCGGTGATTTCTCCACCGCTCCGACTGCAGGCTTCCCGGCTGGCTCTTCCCTTTTGAGGGCCGCTCGTTGGCGGTTGCTCTGCCGGTGCCTGGTGTGGGTCTGGCTCGCCGGTTTCCCTGCGGCCGATACATCACTGGCGCTATTTACTTAGCAATCAACGTTCCGTTTGCAACGCCTCATCTTTTCAACAAGTTATGCTGAGTTGTCGCAGCACTTGTCTGGATTATGGAAATAAAATCGGCATTAAGATTCTAAAATCCGTAGTCGCCTGGCAGATCCGCGCCCAAATCAAGCTTGGCAGTGGGGACAATAATGCGTTCCGCGACCAGCCACCAGGATCCGCTTGATCGGGGTTTTGCACTGCTGCACGGCTCGCCGGTGCGCAGATAGACGCAGTGCTCCATCTGAAAAAACCCTCGCTCGCCATCGGCATCCACATAGTCCGAAACGGAAGAACCGCCCAGCCGAATCGCATGTCGCAAAACCTCGCGCAAAGCGATTCGCAACCGGCCATACTCGGAAATCGCTATGCTGTCCGTCCGGCGCCGCGGACGGATTCCTGCATGAAAGAGGCTTTCGTCGGCGTAAATGTTACCTACTCCAGCCAGCAGCGTTTGGTTCAGAAGCGCCGCCTTGATGGGCAAATGCCGCTTCCGAAACAGTGCGGCAAATTCATTCGCGCCGATATCGAGAGGCTCCGAGCCGGGCGCTGCGAAGGCAGCATCCGATCCCACGATGCGAAATTCAAGTCGGCCGAACCGTCGCGGGTCCACAAATCGCAACTCGCGACCGCTCGCAAGCGTGAGTCGCGCGTGCGTGTGCGGGGCCACCGGATTGCCTGGCGTCGTGACAAGCAACCGTCCGGTCATGCCGAGATGCACAATCCATTGAGCGTTGATATTGGCCGCATCGGGCTTGGCGGGATCGGATGGGGAGTTTTTGTTCAGTCTCTTCGCCGCTTTGAGCGCCGATCCTAGTTCAACAACGATGTGCTTGCCAGCGCGATGAACTGCCAGGATCGCGCGGCCTGCAAGGCCTTTCGCCTGATCTGCGGGCGGTGTTTTGAAGGTTTGGGGATAGGAGCTGAACCATGCTTCGATGATGCGGTCGCCGCGCACACGCTCATCCACGCCGCGTGCGATGGTTTCAACCTCAGGTAACTCCGGCATCGGTTTATTGTAGAGGGTCGTGTAGAACCTGCCGGAAACAGCCAGCAAACTCTAAACTAATGACAATTCATGGACTCACCCGGCACCGCAACCTGACACTATCGCCGCCATCTCCACGCCGCCTGGCCGCGGCGGCATCGGCATCGTGCGCCTCAGCGGACCGCAGTCGCGCTCTCGATTGCGGAGCAACTTGTCTCGCTGCGACAGCCGCTAGAACACGCGCACGCGCGCCTGGCCGACGTGCTTGACTCCGAGGGCCCTGGCGCCACACGCATTGACGAAGCGCTGGTACGTTTTTTGGAGCGCCGAATTCCTACACTGCGGAAGACCTGGTGGAGATTGCCGCGCACGGTTCGCCTGTTGTGCTCGAACTGCTGTTGCGCCGCGCTCTGGACGCTCGGTGCGCGCCTTGCCGAGCCCGGCGAGTTTACGCAGCGCGCATTTCTTGCAGGCCGCATCGATCTCACCCAGGCTGAAGCGGTGCGCGATCTGATCGACGCGCAAACACTGACCCAGGCGCGCCAGGCCGCCAGCCAGATGGGCGGCGCGCTCAGCCATCGCGTCGCCCCCGTAAAGCAGTCGCTCGTTGAGCTGATCGCGCTGCTCGAAGCCGGCATCGACTTTGGCGAAGACGATGTGGACGTGACGCCGCAGGCAGAAATCGCGCGGCGCATCGACGAGCTCACGCCGCCGCTGGCCGCGCTGGAAGCTTCTTTGCACGCGGCCGCATTGTGCACGACGGGCTGACGCTGGCCATCGTTGGCCGGCCGAATGCCGGCAAGAGCTCGCTCTTCAATCGCCTCGTCGAGCGCGACCGCGCCATCGTCACGGCCACTCCCGGCACCACGCGCGACCTGGTCACCGAACGCATTTCTCTCGGCGGCATTCCGCTCGAGCTGGTCGATACCGCCGGCCTGCGCGAAGGCTCGGGAATCACTCGAAGAGGCCGAACAGCTCGGCATGCGCCGCAGCCGCGAAGCCCTCGCCGACGCAGCGCTGGTGCTGATCGTGCTTGACGCCACTCAGCCGCTTAACGATGAAGAGCGCGAGTCTGCTCGCTGCCATCGAGGGCCGGCCCGCACTTGCCGTCTTCAACAAATGCGATCTGGTTGGAAACGCGCTCGGACGATTCGGCGCAGAGATCGCCGGCGTTCCTGCGCTCCGAACCTCTGCGCTTACCGGCGAAGGCATCGCCGCGTTGCGCGAGCATATTCTCGCGCTCGCAACCGGCGGCGCCGCGGCCGAGCCCGGAATGCTGACCAACCTTCGCCAGCACCAGGCCATCACCACTGCGCTCGCCGCGCTCGCCGACGCCGCAAAAGCCAACGCAGGTGGCATTCCGCATGAGATGATCCTGCTCGATCTCTATCGCGCCCTCTGGGCTCTCGACTCGCTCACCGGCCAAACCACTCCCGACGACATTCTCAACCTGATCTTCTCTACTTTCTGCATCGGGAAGTAAAGGTGACTTATTTAAGTTACAAAAACCAACTATGTCTTCCAGTGTGATCCTTCAACCCCGGATCACCTTTACGCTGATAGGAAGCGCGGGGGCTCCATCCGAGCTGAATCATTCGTAGGGCAATGCGCGTATCCCTGTCGCGGCAAAAACGCAAGCGTCCCGAGGTTAAGTTGTTTTGCCAATCGATCAATTCCGCCGAAATTGCGTTCAGTGCTGGACGCAGAGTATGGCAGTCACTTCCTGAGTTGACCTTGGCGACCGCGGAGGTCGGCCTTGTGCAATGGTCCGTACACTGGGTTCGAACATTGCCAGAGAGAATTATGAGGAGTTTTTCCTAATTGGGTCTGAATTCGTTTGTTCGCGTTGAAGGTACGAATCGCTCTAAGAACTCCTCCAAATGTCGGTATGCCTCGACATCAGCAACCGCTCCAAACATGCCGTGGTTGCCTTTAGAGACGGTGTAAAGCTCGTTAGCCACGTGGACGCTGTCGAGCGCTGCATGCAACCGCTGCGACTGTGAATACGGCACCACGGGATCGCTATCACCGTGGATCATAAGAATCGGTGGAAGTCCGGGGCGCACATAATTCAATGGCGACACACGTTTCGCCTCCGCGTCCCGGTCGGGCAAACTGCCCAGCCATGCAACAGCGTACGTCTTGCGATTGGGTCCGGCGAGCAGATCGGGAATGTCCGTTGGACCGTACCAATCGACAACCGCCGCCACCTTGAGAGGTTGCTCACCCATTGCTGGATCGGCGGGGCAATTATTGTCGAGCCCATCGCCTTCTCGCAACATCCCAGCCATCAGTGCCAGATGACCTCCAGCCGAATGCCCGGTCACGATGATGCGATCGGTATCGAGATGAAAATGTTCGGCATTGCGATATACCCAGCGAAGCGCGCATCGCGCGTCTTCGACGGCGGCTGGAGCGAGTGCAGTACCGGACATTCGATAATCGACATTGATGACGTTCCAGCCGCGAGCAAGCCAGGGCATCAAATAGGGCAGGGAGCCGGTACGATCTCCGAAGAACCAACCGCCTCCGTGATAGTAGATGACGGTCGGAACCTGCTGTTTCGTCTGCGCCTGCCAGACATCGAGTTTGACCGAGACACCTGAGAAATAACCGTAGGATTGATCGGGAAACACGAGATAGCGATCGCTCGCAGAGTCCGCCCAGTTCTCGACGCTCTCCTGCGCGTGGCAAGCGCTGAGAGCCACAACCAACACTCCCACAATAAGACCGAGGCGGCAGCGGTTGATTGTGCTGAATTCATCGCTTTTATTCGCCGGAATCTGATTGCCGCCAAATGCTGAGGGGTTTCGAGTGCGCTCTTCCGCGGCGCGTGAACTGGCAGGCTGGGATTCAAGTTCGTCCGGCGAATGCAGATGGCTAGTCATTTTGTTTCTCCTGGACTTGCTTTCCGGAACCTCGGCTTCAGCCGCCCGGAATTTCTTGCCCTGCCAGTGCCCGTGCCTGGGTTTAAAGGAAGTTCGAGCCTGTCGAATGCTTGATTCGCCAAATTATAGCTCAAATAATTGTCGATATCCTATATTTCGATCATGTAATTGTTCTTTTATCGACAAAAGGAACAATTGTGATATGATCACAGATGAGTATCACTTCCAACAGGAGAGTAGTGGTGTACGACAGGTTTCCCAGCATCGCATCGGGCAGCGCCGGTGAATGCCTGACCGGTTGGAATGCGGTTGGTGAGCACTTAATTCGTCGTGCCGGCTCGCGCGGAACCGTCACCGTGGAGTGCTATCCGGCCACGAATCTCAATGAAATTCAAAAGGCGCTGCGAGAGTTCTTCCCGGGCGCGAGATTCGTCAGCACTGAGAGTTTGCTGCTGCCGCCAGCCGAGATCAATGAAATGGTTGGGCCTATTCTTGGCGACGACCCGGTATTTGGACAGATGAACTCCGTCGAGATCGCGGATTTTTTTGATCCGAAGAAAGCTGGCCGATGCACGTGAGAAGTGCTGCGAGCTACGCAATGAGCTGGTGATCCTTATTGGCCCCGGAGCTTCCCTGATTTGTCCCGACCCGACGTTGCTGGTGTATGCGGATCTCACTCGGTGGGAGATCCAGATGCGTCAGCGCCGTAACGAGGTGAGCAATTTTGGAGCGGATAATTTTGACGAATCGCCATCGCTGAAATACAAGCGTGCGTTCTTTGTCGACTGGCGCTCAGCCGATCGGCTGAAGACTTGCCTGTTCGAACGCATCGATCTGCTTTTGGATACAAACACTGCGGGGAAACCGAAGGCAATCAGCGGAGATGTATTCCGCCGCAGCCTGAAGAAGGCAATCGAGCGCCCATTCCGCGTTGTTCCCTTTTTTCGATCCGGGCCCTTGGGGAGGCCACTGGATGGAGCGCGTCTTAGGAGTGCCGGTGGACGACGCTCCGAATCACGCCTGGTGCTTCGACTGTGTGCCGGAGGAGAACAGTTTGTTGCTGGGCTTCGGCGAAGAGCGTGTAGAGGTTCCGGCGATCAATCTGGTGCATGCCCATCCCAAGGAATTACTTGGCGAATCCGTGGTTGCGCGATTCGGAGCTGAGTTTCCCATCCGCTTCGACTTCCTGGACACGGTGGGGGGCGGCAATCTTTCGCTCCAGGTGCATCCACTCACCTCTTATATTCGCGAGCATTTCGGAATGGATTACACCCAGGATGAAAGTTATTACATGCTGGACGCGGAAAAAGACGCGTGTGTCTACCTCGGCCTGAAAGAGGGCGTTGATCCTTCAGCCATGCTTAGCGACCTGCACCGCGCGCAAAACGAAGACTTTCAGTTCCC
>CAWAIL010000016.1:0-11057 GCA_963782085.1 uncultured Acidobacteriaceae bacterium | reverse complement strand
GCCCACGCGCGATCGCGGAATCCAGCCCGCCGTGAATCTCGTAGAAGCCTTCGGTCGTGCGTTTGCCGGTGCAGAAGATCTTGTCGTAGTCGTCGACGTCGCTGGTCAGCAGGAACGCGCTGTTGGCATCTGTACGCGCCAGCAGGAGCGTGGGCACGCCCAGCACATCAGCCGCCAGTCGAGCTGCCACCAGCTTCTGGATCGCCTCCTGCGTCGGCACCAGGACCTTGCCGCCCAGATGACCGCACTTCTTGGCTGAAGACAGCTGATCTTCGAAGTGCACGCAAGCCGCCCCCGCCTCGATCATCGCTTTCATCAGCTCGAAGGCATTGAGCGAGCCGCCAAAGCCAGCCTCGGCGTCGGCGACCAGCGGAGCAAACCAATTCATGCCATTCTTGCCTTCGGCGTGATGAATCTGGTCAGCGCGGGTGAGCGCATTGTTCAGCCGCCGGCAGAGGTTAGGCACGGAATCGGCCGGATACAGGCTCTGGTCGGGATACATCTGGCCCGCGTTGTTGGCATCGGCCGCCACCTGCCATCCGCTGACGTAAATGGCGCGTAACCCAGCGGAGACCATCTGCACCGCCTGATTGCCGGTTGCCGCGCCGAGCGCGTTGACGTAGCTATCGCTGGTCAACATCTCCCACAGGCGTTCCGCACCCAGATGCGCGAGCGTGTATTCGATGCGAAGGGTGCCGCGCAAGCGCACCACATCTTCCGGCGTATAAGGACGTTCGATTCCGTTCCAGCGAGGGTCGGTCTTCCAGGATTTTGCAAGTTGAGCCGCGGTTTCCAGTGCCGCCATGAGTTGTGATCTCCTCTCGAGTCGAGCGTTATGAGTAGGGGTCGTGCCGACCACCAGGTTGACAACAAGTGCTTGCGAAACGTTCAGGGCCCTGATGAACCGTTCCAAACCGAATATTGAGTTCAATAAGCTGAACACCTATTCGGTATCGTGTACGAACCATAACGGCGGCGAGTCATCTCGCGCAAGTCCATTCGTTCAAAATATTGAACAGAAATTCATATTGTTGTACCATGGCATCCGATTCCTATCTTGGTAAACTGGTTGGCTATGCTCTATCAAACGATTCTCCTTGACCGCGGTGGAGCGAACGCTCCTGATTCTGGAAGCCGCGGCGCAGCGGGAAGGCGGCATGTCGAATGCCGAATTTAGCCGTAAGTTAAAGATTCCTAAGAGTTCGGCGAGTTATATTCTGCGAACGCTGGAGCAGCACGGCTATCTTCGCCGCGATGGCGAAGCGGGAAGTACCGCCTGGGGATGAAGATGTTAAATCTTTCGCGGGCGGCTTTAGGCGGCGTGGATGTTCGAGAGGTCGCGCTGCCCATCATGCGTCATCTGGTCGACCGGATCCATATTACAACCCACCTGGCGATCCTGGATCATGGCGAGGCCGTCTACGTTGAGAAGGTGGAAGCGCCAAGCTTTATCAAGATGAACACCTGGATCGGGCGGCGCATGGAAGTCCACTCCACAGCGGTGGGCAAGGCGCTGCTCGCTTACCTGAATTCGAAGGAGCGCGACGCGATACTTCGCCACCGCGGACTGAAGAAGCTGACCACGCACACGATTACCACCCCGTCACGTTGCTGCATGAACTGGATCGCGTGCGGCAGTTGGGCTATGCCGTAGACGACGAAGAAAACAGCTTGGGAGCGCGTTGCGTCGGCGCGCCAATCTTCAATGGTGAGGGGCGAGTGGAAGCAGCTATCGCCTCTACCGGCACGATCAACGATGTTCCTCGTGATGCTGTGGCTCACGTCGCGGATATGGTCAAGGAAGCGGCGCGCCGTATCTCACATCAGATTGGCTATCGTGGCCCGTATCCGAGAAATGATGGGGAGTGAGCGGCGAGTTAGTCGTATTTCCGCCGATGAAAGGTGACCCGTCTTGGTGCTTCCTCCAGTTCAATCGGGGCCCGAAGAAATACAGTCCGTCGCCCGCTTACATGTTCCGGCGAGCCGGTTTCGCCAAACCCTCGCGTTCCACTTCGCGCTCAATGTTGTTCCACACCCGGGGGCTGGGATCCTCCATGGGCACCAGAAGCTTGGCGGCCTCGGCGATATAGCGCAGGTCGGCAACCAGGTCGGAGCACACGTGGCACGTTTCCAGGTGCTTTTGCTCTTCCTCGCTGCCACCGCCATCGATGATGTACGGCAGGGCCTTTTGAAACTCCGCACACGTCATAACTTTTCTCTCCCGGGAATTGGCGGCGGCTCCGTTCCCATCCTGCCCGCTCTGCGCATTCCCCGCATCTCTTTCAAACATGCTCGCTTCCTTCTGCTAACGTCTATTGGCAGCCTTCTCCGCCTTGCTCTGCTTGAGAAGGTCGCGCAGTTTCATGCGAGCCTTGTGCAGCTGCGACTTGCTGTTGCCGATGGAGCAGCCCATCATCTCGGCGATCTCGTTGTGCTCGTAACCTTCAACATCGTGCAACACAAAAATAATGCGATATCCCGGCGGCAAGCTCTCCACCGCACGCTCCAGATTCACGCGATCGATGGAGCCGGCCAGCACATTGTCGCGCGTGCCAATGTCCTTCTTCGGGCCGTCTTCCTGCTGGGGCTCCAAGGTTTCCTCCAGCGAAACCTCAGGCAAGCCTTTCTTGCGCAGATGCATTAGCACCACGTTCACCGCCAGCCGATGCAGCCAGGTGGAGAAGGCCGACTCGCCGCGGAAGGTTGCGATCTTGCGGTAGAGCTGAAGGAAAGCTTCCTGAGTAAGATCTTCCGCCTCAGCCGTGTTGCCGGTCATGCGCAAACAGAGCGAGTACACCCGTCGTTTGTGCAGGCCGTACAAGGCCTCAAAGCACTCGGCATCCCCTTTTTGGGCCCGCTCGATCGCCTCATGCTCGGATATGCCGTTCGCCAGAATTTTTTTAGCGATTGTCAATTTTATGTACCAGTGCTGTTCACAGCTTTGATGCGGTCCAGAGTACCTCCTGTTGCCTCGCCGGAGTGCCAGCCTGTTTAGAAGCGGTCGGCCAGCCACAGCTGATCAGTGTCTTCTGCTCTTGTTAGGATGCCAGTTCACTGCAAGAGAGGCACTCCAAATTTTCGTTCGAGTCAAAAGATTTGCAGAGTACTCAGGGCCGGGAACTGGCGTATTGCATCGGCAGACCTCGCCGGAAATAGGCTGATTTCGAAGGCGCACTGGCGTCCGCGAAATTAACATCAGAAAAGCTTGACAACCGATGGGCCGGGCTAAAATACCCGACAATTGAGGTGTTCTCAGCGTTTAACGCGATTTCTTATGAACGCCGGCCAGCCAGCAAACACAACCTTCAACTATCCCTCAGAGCGACGCCATGGACAACCAGTGTCGGCATCCCCGAGTCCAGGTCGTCTCGCGAGACGAAGACGCGGAATACGTCGAGTGTCTGGAGTGCCGCGAAATCTTCGAATCCAGCGAGTTCCGTGACATGGACATCGAATCCAAGATCCCAACCGAAGAAGAATAAGCTCATCGGCCAAGTGCTGCCTTCGCTACATGCTTGCATTCGTGCGTCTGCGTCGCCGTCAGCGCAACCTAAGCGCGGCGTCGGCCGATAATTCCGGGCCTGCAAACTCTCCGGCTAGGAATCGCGGATAGGCCGCAGCAGCAATCATCGCGGCGTTGTCGGTTGAGAGCTTGCGGGACGGGAAGTGAACAGGCACTCCCTGCGTCGCCGCTCGCGTTTCGGAAGGTTGCGCGCAACTCCGAATTGGCGGCAACCCCACCCGTTACCAGAAGCGTAGCGGCATTGTACTCCCGCGCCGCCAGCAGTGTTTTGCTGACCAGATCGTTCACCACGGCGCGCTGAAACGACGCCGCCAGATCGAGCGTCTGCGGGTCGCAGGCCGCAAGCACCTGCTTCGCCGCGTCGGCGTCCTGGCATCCCGTCCAATGCGGTGCGCCGACGCTCGATTGCCGCGCGCATGTCATGCGTCTCGACGTATCGCAGCACAGCCGTCTTGATGCCGCTGTAAGAGAAATCAACGCGGCGGTCGTCTTCGCATGACGGTTCTGCGGATTGCGGTCGCGATGCTTCATCTGCGCGAAGGGAAACTTCACCGCCTGCGGATTGCCGTGTTGTGGCTAGAAAGTCGATCATCGGACCGCCGGGATAACCCAGTTCCAGCAGCTTCGCGACCTTGTCGAAAGCCTCGCCGGCAGCGTCATCACGGGTGTGTCCCACATTGTGGTAAATCCAGCCGTCGCTTTTCTGTTCAGCAAGATAGAGATGCGTGTGTCCGCCGCTGACCACCAGCGCGAGGACCGGGAACTGCCAACTCGCGGTTGCCATTCTGCCGCTCCTCCAGCAACACCGCATGAATATGGCCTTCCAGGTGATTGACGCCGATCAGTGGCTTCTCAAGAGCGATAAGCGAGCGCTTTGGCATAACTCATGCCAACCAGCAGTGCGCCTGCCAGCCCGGGACCTTTGGTTACTGCCAAGGCGTCGATCGTCTGGTACGTCTGCGCCGGCATCGTCCAGAGCTTTGCGAACCACCGGAACTATCGCGCGCAGATGCTCACGGGACGCCAGCTCCGGAACAACGCCGCCGTAAGGCTGATGCGTGGCGATCTGCGAATAGACGACGTTCGAAACCACTTCGTCGCCTGAGCGAACGACGGCCGCGGCAGTTTCGTCGCACGAGCTCTCGATGCCGAGGATGTAAACGTCGCTCACCTCTCCATTGTACGAGGCGACGCCGGGGGCGGCGGGTTATCATCAAAACCTCGGATGAAAGAGCATGCCACCAACATCGTTCGCGAGCTGCGCGCAGCGCGGCTTTCAGGCCTACTTCGCCGGCGGCTGCGTTCGCGACACGCTTGCTCGGTTTGACACCTGCGGACTACGACGTCGCCACCGACGCCACGCCGCAGCAGGTCATGCGAACCTTCCCGCAAACCTATGCCGTCGGTGCGCAATTCGGCGTTGTGCTGGTCCCCGCGCCGGAGGATTCGCCTCCGCCGCCTGAACCTTCCGAACATCCGAACTATGTCGAGGTCGCCACTTTTCGCAACGACGGCACCTACTCCGATGGCCGCCATCCCGACCAGGTCCGCTACGCGAAAGAACCACAGGAAGACGTGCAGCGCCGCGATTTCACCATCAACGGCCTGCTGATGGATCCGCTCGACGGGGATCGCGTGCTGGACTTCGTTGGCGGACGCGACGATCTAGAAGCCGGCATCATCCGCGCCATCGGCGACCCGGAGCGCCGCTTCCAGGAAGACAAGCTGCGCATGCTGCGCGCGGTGCGCTTCGCCGCGCGCTTCCAGCTACGCCATTGAGCCGCAGACGTTCGCGGCGATCCAGACGTCTCGCGCCCATGATTCATCAGGTGAGCCGGGAACGTGTTCGCGACGAACTGACCAAGATGCTCACCGAGGGACATGCTCGCACGGCATTCGAGCTGCTCGATGCGACCGGCTTGCTGAAGGAAGTGCTGCCGGAAATCGACCGCATGCACGGCGTGGAGCAGCCGCCGCAGTTTCATCCCGAAGGCGACGTCTGGATTCATACGCTGCTGCTGCTGGAGAAGTTGCCGCGCAAAATGCTCGCGCACCCTGGCGTGGGGAGCATTGCTGCACGACGTCGGCAAGCCTCCGACGTTTCGTGTCGCGCCGGACCGCATTCGCTTCGACGGGCATGTCGAGGTGGGAGTGAAGATGGCGGAAGAGATTTGTCATCGCCTGCACTTTTCCAACGAGGAGATCAAGCAGATCATGGCGCTAGTGGCCAATCACATGCGCTTCGGCGATGTAGAGAAGATGAAGGAGTCGACGCTGAAGCGTTTCATGCGGCTGCCCAAGTTCGACGAGCACATGGAACTGCATCGCATCGACTGCCTGAGCAGCCACCGCAGCCTTGGCATGTACGATTTCGTACGCGACCGTCTGGAGCACACACCAACGGAGGAGATCCGGCCTCCCGCGCTGCTCAACGGACGAGGATCTGATCGAGCTCGGCTACAAGCCAGGAGCGGAATTCCGTGCGATCCTTTCGGCCGTCGAAGACGCGCAACTGGAGGGCTCGCTTGCGCAGCAAGGAAGAAGCTCTGTCCTTCGTTTTGAGCGCTTTCCCATTGCGTACGTGACGGCTCCGGAACGGCCGCGCGCATCTGTTCTACAATCGAAGCTTGAATTCCATGCAACATGCCGGCTCGACGCTGCGGAAGATTTTCAGCGACACATTGCGTCGCGAGGGAAGTGCTGCGCCGATGCTGGCGTGGCCACTCGCCTGCGGAACGAAGACGGCGGAGCGTACCCAGGCCATTTCCTTCGTTGCGGGCATTCTGACCATCGCCGTGCCCGACGAGACCTGGCGGCGGCAGCTGCAAAGTTTTGCCGGCCAGTACTTAACGCAACTGAACCAGGTAACCTCCGAGAGGGTAAGCAGAATTAACTTCATCATCGCGAGCAAGCCCGCTGACTGATCAATAAATCCTATGGTTTCCGACAAAGACGTTTCTTATGTGGCCGAGCTGGCGCACCTCGAACTGACGGAAGAGGAGCGCGCTCGCATGTTGAAGGACCTGAACGCCATCCTCGGCTATATCGACCGGCTAAACGAACTTGATACCTGCGACATGGAACCGATGGCCCAAGTTGTAAGCCGCTACGATGAGGGTGCAGATGAAGCCGCCCGCTTCGGTTACGCGATACGCGCCGACGAGTTGCGCCCGTGTCTGCCGCGCGAGGAAGCCATGCAGAATGCGCCGGCTTCCGATGGAACGTTCTTCAAGGTGCCGAAGGTCATCGAGCGATGAACCTCGACGAACTTACCGTTGCTTCCACGCGCACGGCTGTGACCGAGAAGCAGACCACCACGAAGGCCTTGGTGGACGCCTTCTACGCCAAGATCGAAGCGGAAGACCCTGCGATCGGCGCCTATCTCACGCTGGCGAAGGAGCGTGCGTACACCCAGGCCGCCCGCATCGACGAACTGGCCGACCGCGGGGACGAGTTGCCGCCTCTGGCGGGTGTACCGATTGCGGTCAAAGACGTTTTCACCACGAAAGGTGTTCGCACGACAGCGGCTTCGAAGATACTGGAGAACTTCATCGCGCCATACGATGCGACCATTGTCTCGCGTCTGGAACAGGCGGGCGCCGTCATCCTGGGCAAGACCAATTGCGACGAATTCGCCATGGGCTCTTCGAACGAGAATTCCGGGTTTCACCCGGTGCACAATCCCCGGGACCTCGCCCGCGTTCCCGGAGGATCGTCAGGTGGATCGGCTGCGGTAGTTGCTGCGGGAACGGCGGTGGCGTCGATCGGCTCCGACACCGGCGGCTCTATCCGGCAGCCGGCCGCATTTTGCGGAGTAGTCGGGCTCATGCCTACCTACGGCCGGGTCTCGCGCTACGGGTTGATTGCGTTTGCGTCCTCCTTGGACCATCCGGGACCGTTCGCAAAGACGGTCAAAGATGCGGCAATCCTGCTTGAAGTGATAGCGGGCCGCGATCCGATGGACTCGACGACCGCCGACGTACCCGTGCTCAACTATGCCGAACATGTCGGCCAGTCAGTCGACGGCATGAAAGTCGGAGTACCACTCGAGTATTTCGAGGACGGCTTGGATCCCGAGGTTCGCGCCGCGGTGGAGTTCGGTATGCAGGAACTTGCTAACGCCGGGGCCGAACTTGTTCCGCTGTCGCTGCCCCACACCGCCTACTCCATTCCTACGTACTACGTCATCGCGACTGCCGAGGCCTCGTCCAACCTGGCACGCTACGACGGAGTTCGTTATGGATTACGCTCAAGTGAAGCGAAGACGCTAGGTGAGATGTATAGGCGCACGCGCGACGCCGGTTTTGGCGCCGAGGTCAAGCGTCGTATCATGCTAGGAACCTATGTGCTGAGCGCCGGTTACTACGATGCCTACTACTTGAAGGCGCAGCGCGTGCGCAGTTTGCTGGCGCGCGACTTCGATGAGGCATTCGCCAAGGTGGACGTTATTGTCACGCCGACTACTCCAACGCCGGCATTCAAATTAGGGGAAAAGGCGGACGATCCGCTGGCCATGTACCTCGCCGACATTTTCACAGTGACCGCCGATCTGGTCGGTATCCCGGGGATTTCGATTCCTTGCGGGAAAAGCAAAGAAGGATTACCGATCGGCATGCAGATTCTGGGCAAACATTTCGATGAGGCAACAGTGCTGCGGGTGGCGCACGTGGCCGAACATGCGCTGGCTAGCAGAGTCGATTAATCGTTCCACCGCTACACGTCTTCGTAGTAACGTTCTCCCGAGCACCCGCGGCAAAGGATGCGCCCGTCCTGTCGCACCTCGCGCTGGAAGTTAATTCCCTCGCCACACTCCGCGCAGACGATGCGCTCGCCTTTATAGCCGGGCAATTCTTCCGGCGAGAGCACAACCTTCACCCAGCGCTCGGTGAAAAGGTCGTCATTCGACATCTCACGATAGGCCAGCATCTGCTGCTGGTTCTTGTTTTCAATCTCGGGATGCATCTGTAGCGCCAGCGCCTTGGAGGTCTCCTTCGCACACACCCGAATCGCCTTACCCGTTCCCAGGTCGACGAAGGTGGCGGCGACTTTGCCCCAGTCGCGAAACTTAAGGGCTCGCTTCCCCAGGCGGCAGCCGGTGACAACGGCCACTGCATCGGTAGCGCAGCGATCAATCTCCACGAACGTGATCAACCGCTTGCGGTCCTTGCCATGCGGATCGTCGATGCCCAGCAGTTCAAGGCCGCGCATAGCCAGCCGAACGCCCAGTACCTGACCTGCGCAGAGATGACCGTGGGCTACCTCGGCATCGATCAGCAACTCTTCCAGCGTTTTCAACCTTGGACTCCTCACTGCTCATCGGTATCGGTGTCAGGCGCCTCATCGGCAAAGCGGCCGCTAACGTTGACCGTGAACTTATCCCCGATTTTGGGTAGGAATGTGACTCGTGCAGGCTGCCGCGCCCATTCGGGTGCGGCGCAATTACTGTCTGGCGTGTCGCCTTGAATGTTTTTACCCAGTTCTTTTCGGAACAGCGGCTTTTTTCCTCCAATTTCAGCAACCAGCGCGTCGGCTCGTTCGCCGGTGGAGGAGACGCCGCAATAAGCTGCGTAATCGCGATACCAGCTCACTTGGGAGTAGAAAGGGTCGAAATCTGGCAGCTTCAGAAGCGTAATCCTGCCCGACTTTCGGTCCACTAATAGCCAACCACTGCGCTGCCACAGCCATTTCGGTGTCTTGTGGCTATCCCCTGGAAGTGCGTCGTTGATGCGGTACGCCCGCCGCACCACGAACTCTCGATCCGTTACGTCGTGGCTTTCTCCGGTCGTAAAGTCCTTCACCTGTCCATCCACCAAGAGAGGACGCACGGTAATGTCCAGGCTTTCTTGCTCCGACGGCCCAATAGGCAGCTTGACTGGCGTTGCCTTTCCTAGCGACACTACATGCACCTTGGCGGTTGCTGCAGCCGGCAGAATCATCACAACGACGGCGAGAAATAAGAGTGCACGGCGCATAAGGTTCGACTGATTCGAGCGTATATCCCGCGCAGGAGCGGCTGCAAGTTTTCGTTCCACGGGGGAAAACTTTTCTGCCTCGCGGCTAACGGTTGTTACAACTGGCATACAATATGTCTGCGTCTAAGTTGCTGATGATGCCTTCTACTTACAGCTTTATTATTCCGGCTTATAACGAGAGCGAGAGACTTGCTGTCTCTCTGCCTAAGATCCTCGATTACGTTAGACAGCAACAGTTGCGGGGCGAGATTATCGTTGTAAACGACGGCTCGACCGACGACACGGCCGCAGTGGTTCGCGGCTTCATGACTCTGCACCCCGACGTCCGACTGGTTGAGAACCCCGGCAATCGCGGCAAGGGATACAGTGTTCGCCACGGGATGTTGCAGGCGCAGAGCGATGTGATGTTGTTCACCGACGCCGACCTTTCTTCTCCGATTTACGAGGCGGGCAAGCTGTTCGCAGCGATCGAAAAAGGTGCGGACGTAGCTATTGGGTCGCGCTGGCTGCAGGCCGATCTGCAAACTGAGCGGCAGCCGTGGTACCGGCAACTTTATGGGCGCCTGTTCAACCTGGGACTTCGGCTCGTGCTGGGATTGAAATATCGTGACACGCAGTGCGGATTCAAAGCGTTCACGCGAGCGGCTGGGCGAACGATCTTTACTCGGCAACGCGTGGAGCGCTGGGGCTTCGATCCGGAACTGTTGTTTATCGCAGACAAGTTTCACTTGCGAACGGCTGAGGTCCCGGTCGAGTGGGCCCATGATCATCGGTCAAAGATCAGCCCGGTCCGGGACGGCATAAAAATGGGCTTGGAGATGATTACCGTCCGCTGGAACGATCTAAAAGGTCTATACGAGGCCCCTTGTGCGGTATCGGAGGAGGCCCTCGCAAAATCGGCTGCTTCGCTTCCAATCGCGAAATAACTGGCTATTTCAGGACTACGGCCCGATCCCGGTAGATTTTCCGAGTTGTGCGCGAATTGCAGTTGAATCTTTTCCCGAAAATTTGTAGCTTTCTACCACCCTGCGCATCTTTTCCTAAGTCGGTCTGGCCACAATCAGTTTTCACGCGACTGTAACGAAAACGGTCTTGGCTTGCATCTAAGAGGTTCTATGTCGCAGCCGGTTATGTACAGTGCGGACGCCGTAAGCTCCTCTGCAGCAGAGGTGGGCCAATCCAGCGAGACATCCCTGCTCCAGCGCTATATGGAGATGCGGTCGATGTCGCTGCAGCTCTGTTCGCCGCTTTCGGTCGAGGACCATGCGCTCCAGCCAATGGCGGATACCAGTCCGGCAAAGTGGCATCTAGCGCATACGACGTGGTTCTTTGAGACGTTCGTCCTGGCACAGTATGCCAACGGTTTTAGCCCCTACCATCCAGCCTTTCGTAATCTCTTCAACTCCTATTACAACGCAGTTGGTGAACGGCCTTTGCGATCCCTGCGTCATATTCTGTCGCGTCCAAGCTTGGATGAAATACATGCCTACCGAATTTATGTGGACGAAGCGATGGTCCACCTGCTGACGTCGGAACTCCCCGCAGAGGCCGTGAAGCTGATT
>CAWAIL010000015.1:0-63716 GCA_963782085.1 uncultured Acidobacteriaceae bacterium | reverse complement strand
TTATAGCGCTTGCGCGATGGCCAGAACGCTGTGGGGCACCGGCTTTTATTTTGGCCGGCTGGCGCTGAACGAGATGAGCGTGGAGTCGATGGTGCTTTACCGCTTCCTGTTTGCCTGCATGGGGATGCTGCCGGTGATGCTGACGCATCGCGTGCGGCTGACGCGCGGCGAGATGCGAACCCTGCTGATGGCGGCGCGTTTCGGGATTCCCGATCCAATTTCTGCTGCAGTTTCACGGGCTGGCGCTGACCACAGTGAGCCACGCCGCGCTGATGGTGGGCGCGATGCCGGTGCTGCTGGCCGCTGCAGCGGCGCTGTTTGCGGGCGAGCGGCTGGACTGGATCGGCTGGCTGGCGCTGTGCGGATCGACGTCCGGCGCGGCGATGGTGGTGCTGGGCGGTAGCCGCGCGACGACGGGGCGCGAGACACCGTCGCTTGCGGGTGATTTGCTGGTGATTGCTTCGCTGTCACTGCGCTGGCGTGGATTCTGCTGAGCAAGAAACTGATGGAGACGCACAGCCCGCCGGTGGTGACGGCCTACACCATTTATACGGGAACGGTGATGCTGCGTGGTGTGGATCTTCGGCATGCAGCTGCTGGCGCCGCTGGCCGCACGTGAAATGCAGCCGATTCCGTTTGCGCATGTGAGCACGACGGCGTGGATGGCGCTGGCGATCAGCGGCGTGATGTGCACGGCGACGACGACGCTGCTTGTGGAACTGGGGCATCAACCACGTGCCGGCTTCGCGTGCCGGCGTGTTCCTGAATATCGAGCCAGCGCTGGGCTCGATTTTGGGCGTGGAATTGCTGGGTGAAAAGCTTGGACCGTATGCGTGGCTGGGCGGGGCACTGATTTTGGCGGCGGCGATTACTCTGACAGCGCGCGGGCGGGACACGGAGCCGGCGGTGATTCTGGAATGAGGTGGGAAACCGGAGAAGCAGGGATTAGGGACCAGGGGACGTAGGGACTGCGGGAAAGCGGGAGAGAGTTGGCGGGGGCGGCGGGAGATGGAATGGGACACGGCGGCTAAGAGCGGAGACAATCAGGCTACTTCTGCGATGAGCGGGCAGAGGGCGGGGATAGAGGTTGCCGTTGCTTATCTGCTGATTCTTGCGGTGATCTGGACGCCGAGGCCTCTGCAACGATTCCTGTGGATCGTGGCTGCGGTTGGAGTGGTCTTTCTGCTGTGGAGATCGTTCGAAGGCTGGAAGGCGATGGGATTTACTGGCGCCAAGCTTGGCCGGTCGCTTTGGATTGTGGGCGCCGCGTTGGCTGTGGCGGGGATCGCGATTGCGGTTGCGGTTCGTGTGCATACGCTGTTGTTGCCTACCGGCGTCGTTGGCTTCGTCGGGGGTTATATCTCTTATGCCATCTGGACTGGGGTGCAGCAGTTCTTGCTGCAGGGATTCTTTCTGCTGAGGCTGTTGCGCGTGGCGCCGAAGGGATGGATTGCGGCGCTGGCTGCGGCAGTGCTGTTTGCTGCGGCACATCTGCCGAATCCGGTTCTCGCGCCGTTGACGCTGCTGTGGGGACTTGTGGCGTGCCTGCTGTTCCTTCGCTACCGCAATATTTATCCGCTGATGGTGGCGCACGCGATATTGGGCATCACGGTTGCGATAACGGTGCCGGGGCCGGTGGATCACAACATGCGGGTAGGGTTGGGGTATCTGACATACAACCGGCATGCGCGGCCCCACGAGCATCGCCCTTGGAGATTTGGCCGGCCAGAATTTCTACGAATCGAACTCGGAGCGTAGGCAGCGCAAGGGGTGTTCTCCCAAAAGGTGATGACTACCGCAGCCATAGCGACCAGATGGTGTCGACGGTTGCGTGGGTGACGGACGATGAAGCGACGCGGCGGTCGATCGCGCCAGGCACGGCCGTAGAAGATACCGGCGAGCGTCGCGAGCAGAACATAGCGCCAGTTAAATGTAGTGGTGCGCTTGTTGAAGTGGGCGAGGCCGAAGAGGCACGCGGTGAGGATCAGCGCGCCGTAATGGCCGATGCGCTTCTCAAGCAGGTTCTGCAGCCAGCCGCGGAAGAAAAGCTCTTCGGGAACGGCGATAAAGAAGAACGTGAAGATCCAGGCGAGGGCTACGTGCAAGGGTGCGGGCCAGCCGGGATGGAAATGGAGAAAGCCGAGGCCGAGCCCGATCAGGAGAGCGACAGGCGTGTAGAAGGCACACTCGCGGAGGCCAATGACCAGGTCGCGCAGGCGAAGGCGGAGATCGAAGCCGGTGCCGTCGAGTTGGCGGATGAGAACGAAGCCGTAGATTCCGGCATCGAGCAGGAACGTTTTGTTGAAAATGGAAAGATGCGCGGCCACGCGTGCTCAAACCAGCGGAGGTCGACGGCGAGGCCGAGCACGATGAGCACGAGGAAGTCGCGCCAGTTGCCGTGTTGCGCCGGATCGACGCGGCGCGCGTCCCAAAGAAGGGCCGCGATGGCGATGGGAAGCGCGAAGTAGAGTGCGAACCAGGACAAGCGAAAGATGTCGCCGCCGGTTGCGACGAGTAAGTAGGGAATGCAGAGAGCGGCGGGTGCGCCGAGTTGGATCCAGGTGGGCAGGGTTCGCACGCGGGCGGCGATGGCATGGGGGAAGAACGCGACGGCCAGGTAGGGAAGGAGCAGGAAGATGGCGGCGACGAGGTTGGCCGGGGTGACGAACTGCATCCTTTCCATTGTGCGCCATGGAGGGGAGTTCTCAGTTCGGGTTCAAGTTTGTAGCGGGCTGGCCGATAGAACCAACATCTGCGAAGGCCGGCAGGATCCCCTGACGTCACTTCACCTCGACGGACCACCCCCTTGCCGGCCACTGCAGAATGTCACGCGGGAGTAGCTACTAAGTCTCGAAGGAAAGTTGCGTCGCGGCCCAGGAGGAGGCGGAGGGTTTGGGCTCGGAGG
Source organism: uncultured Acidobacteriaceae bacterium (assembly GCA_963782085.1). Classification (GTDB taxonomy): domain Bacteria; phylum Acidobacteriota; class Terriglobia; order Terriglobales; family Acidobacteriaceae; genus Telmatobacter. The sequence goes on along the minus strand of CAWAIL010000015.1, from coordinate 60,811 downwards.
CGAGTTCGTAGACCAGGCGCTCGAGGACGAGGCGCTTGTCGGGCGGTGAAGAGCGCAGTTCGAGGTCGGCGCGGGCGACGAGGCGGAGGGCGCGGGTGAGTTCGCGGCGGCTTTTGTAGCGGCGCGCCTGGCGGATGAGATCGTCGGCGGCGAAGGGCGGCATGCGGAAACCCTGCCATAGCGCCTGCCAGATGGCGCGCGAGTCGCGCACATTTTTCTCAAGAATGACGAGCATCTGGCGGAAGGTGCGGGCCAGCATGTAGAGGTGGCCGATGGCGGAGTCTTCGCCGGCGTCGGAGCTGTTGAGCAGGCCGTGCAACAGTGCAAGGGCGCGGACGCGATCGCGGGCGCTGATGGCGTCAGTGAGTTCGTAGAGCGAGCGCTGCTTGGCGGCGAGGACCATGGTCTCGACATCGCCGAGAGTGATTTTCCCCCTCAACCCCACGGACGTGGACCTGTCCGCGGGGACCCCTGTGCGATCCGAGGCGTAAAGCAGAAGCTTTTCAAGTTCGGATGCGACGAGCATCATGTCGGCGCCGAGGGCGTCGATCAGCTCGCGGGCGGCGTCGGGCTCAAGACGAATGTCGGACTGCAGCGCGGTCGTGACGGCCCATCGCATCGCATCCTCCTCGTCGACGCGAGCCAGCTCGACAATGCCACAGTGTTCGCCGAGAGTTTCAGTGAGGCGCTCGAAGCGGTTCTTGTCGTCGAGCTCCATGCGGCGCGCGTCGGAAGGGATGCGAAGGAAATCGGCGATGAAGAGGAGCAAGGCCTGCGGATTGGGCGACTGGAAGTAGCGGTCGAGCGCGGCGAATTCTTCCTTCTTGGCGCCGCGGGTATAAAGCTGGCGCACGTTGCGAATGAAGATAACCTGGAAGGGCGACATGAGCGACGGGGTTTGCGCGCGATCGAGGACTTCGAAGATGGAAGTGTTGGCGAGGTCGAGGTCGGAGAGGCAAAAATCGCGCAGGTCGGCAGGAACAAAGGCCTTGATGACGGCGGCGCGACATCGGTCAAGGAGGAAGATTTCGTCGCCGGCAAGAACATAGCCAGGACGCAGTTTGCCGGAGTTTGCTGCAGCGGCTTCGATCTCCGCGACGAAGCGGGAGACGGAAGCAAAGCCAGCGCCCCAGCGTGAACCGCTCATCGGTTGACGCTCCGGCTGGAGCGGTTGGTGGCGACGATCACCATGTTCAAACAGGATATCGTTTTGGGGCCGGGGTGGTCAGCAAGGAAAAGTAGGAGTGAATCAACAGGGCAAACGAAAGAGTCCGCCGGGGCCTTGATCGCGAGTGTTAAGGCTCTGGAAAGCAGGAGGAACCGCGGATCCCTCGACTCCGATCGCTTCGCGATCTGCGTTCGGGATGACACGGTAATAGGGGAGCGGGATACAAGCTCGGCGTAGAGTGCCCTTGGGACGACGGTGCAAGTGCGGAGACCGGGTTAATCGGGATAGGAGATTTCGAATTGGCTGATGACAACGCTGTTGCCGAAGGGAACCGAGCCGGTCCAGGCGACGCCTGCGCTGCCGAAGGTGTTGGGCGCGACTGTGCCTTTGAGGGAGAGCGTTTCGCCGTCGGTAGTGTTCGATCCGGTTGCAGTGAAGGTGTTGCCGGTGATGGCGAGTGTGATCGTCGTGTTGGGCTTGAAGACGCCGGTGAGCTGCTGCTGGTCGTTAATGGGGTGGCCGACGCCGTTGACGATCTGGTAGAGCTGGAACATGCATTTGTCGGCGGCCTGGATGGTACGCCAGAAGCGCAGCGAGTAGCCGTTCTTAGTGCGCGGATCATACTTGATGAAGATGTCGGCTTTTTGATTGCGGGGGCCGGCGGTATCGTCGGGCGAGCCGGCGATGCCGAAGCCCTGGCCTGCGGTCTTTTCCGGAGTCAGGACGACTTTGACCCGCATGTCGCCGGTGGGGCTGTCATTGGTGTAGAGAAGTTGAGCGCCCTGCGAGGCGACGCGCAGTCCGTAGCCGTTGACCAGGTTGTCGCCGACCGAAGAGTCCAGGTGCCGAGGACGGTCCACATTCCATTGACGAAATCGGCGGTCGGCGTTTCGACGAAGTTGCGGAAGTTGGGATCGATGGTTTTTTTGACTGGTCTCGGATGGAGGGATTGGCGCTGCAGAGATTGCCACGGTTTCCGGGCCGGGATCGCTGATGTTGTGCTTGGGTCGAATGACCGCTTCAGCATATTTGCCGGAAAGACCCGGAGTGAGGGTGAGATGCACGCAGCGGCTGGTTGCCACGGCTGACAGCGACTTCGCGACGCGTCGCGCATTGCGCATCGTCGCACGCATACCAGTCGATGAGAGATTCGTCGTTACGGCCACCGAGGTCGAGCGCGTAGTCGACCGCGATCTTGCCGCCGGCGGGCGGCGCGATGGTTGGATTGCGCGTGAAGGCTGGCGGATCGATGTAAGCCGGCTCAACGTTGATGTGCGAGGTGACGTAGAAGCCGTTTGCGGCGGTGGCGTTGACGGTAGCATATTCGGCGTGGTTGGTGGTGTTGCTGCCGGAAACGGTGATAGATTTTCCGCTGTCGGAGCCGAGCGTGATGAGCGGCGAATCGGTGGTCCAATGAATTGCGGTGTCGGAGGCGCGCAAGGGTTGAACGTTGGCGGTGATCGTTGCGGGAGCGCCGCCTGTGCGGATGGATGTATTGCCGGAAGGTTCATTGTTGGCGAAGGGATCGGCGACTGAACTGGCGGGGCGTGAGGTACCGGGCGCGGAGGCGCTTAGGCTCATGCGAAAGACGTCGCTGCCGTCGCCCTCATATTTTGCGCGGACGCCGGCGGGATCCCAGTCGTCGACCTGGCCGTTCGGCGTGGCGCGCAGCATGTTCCAGGGATTGAAGGCCTGGCTTCTTCCGCGGTGATTTCGCGCGAGAGGGTGAATGCGGCAGGCCGACGATGCTGTCGTAGATGACGGCGGGTTTGCCGGTGGCGTCTCTGGTCTGATAGGTGAGCGAGTAAACATTCTGCCGCGAGGGCGCTTTCCACACCATCCACGCAACGGGCGATTGCGGCGTGTTGACCGGCAAGGTGCAGCGAATGAGCGCGACGGGACTGCGGAAACCTTTGTAGAACTCGAGGCCGCGATCGGCTTTGAATACCGTGTTGATGAAGGCGATGCCAGAGGAAGACATGACGCCGTTGCCGGTGGGGAAATAAATTTCGGAGTCTTCCCAGACGCCGACTGTGCCGCCGCCGATGAAGTCGTCGGTGCCTTCGATGTAGACGTGCGTGAAGTAGGAGCGCGTGGTGCGGATGAAGGTAGTGTCGAGCCGGCCAAGAAGCGCGACGTGCGAATAGATGTGCTTGTCGCCATCGGCCTGGAGGGCGACGGCCTGGGTGATGACTGGGGAGCGCATCTTGAGATTCTTCGATGGATCGCCTGGGATACTCGTAGTCGAGATTGCAGTAGTTCACGAGAGTGAGATTCATCATGGTGAAGCCGGTTGCGTTGACCACGAGGATGTAGCCGTTGTTTGACGCGCCTTCCTTGTTGCCGCGATTGTCGGCGAGGACGACTTTGCGGCGATCGTCGGTGAGGCCGAGCAGGGTGATGTAGTTCTTGGTGATGGTCATGCTGGCTTCAGTGTCGCCGCCGCGGAGAAAGTAAACGTCGGGCTTGATGCCGATGACGGTGGGGTGGTCTGGGGTGCCGGCGGGAGCGGCGGCATAGGCGGCCTGCAGGGTCTTGAATTTTTTCTGGTCGGGCTCGTCCTGCGGCAGGCTGCTGTCGACGAGGTAGTCGTAGGCGTAGTGCGTGGTGTCGAAGGTTACGCCGGTGTAGCCGTTGTAAGGCGCGCCGCGCATGTTGTCCTGGGCGTGAGCGGGGATTGCGGACGCGAATGCGAAAATGGCACAAAAAAGGGCGGGAAGACACCGGCGTAACCGCATTAAGCGACCTCAAATGTGGTCAGACCACTGGGAGGAAAGATAGAGGGCGAGGGTGATGGTGTCAACGGAGAAATTTGAGAAGAAATTGGAGGAGAGCTGTCTGGATTGAGTGTGGGTTGGTCTCTCAAAAGCCTTCGAGAATGTCGGCAACGAGTTGGCGGGCGAATTCGTGCGAGAGACGCTGTATGGCCGCAGGATCTTCTTGAATGAAGGTTGGCAGATTGGTTGTGGCCTGGTACTGCTCGCGGAAGATGTAGTTCTTGTTCTGGTAAAGGACAGTGCCGTCACGGGCGGTGAGCGTGACGCTGAGCACGACGGTGATGAGAAAGCTGGAGGATTGCTGGGTGGCGGCGTTGTAAGTGAGGGGCATGGTGGATTGCTTGAGGATGGTGCCGCGAAGAATGGCGTCGGCGTCGGAGTCGGGCTTGGCGGTGATGCGGAAACGGGTGCGAGCGGCGAACTCGCGAATGACGGCGTCTGTGAGTGCGGTTTCAGTGCCGCTGTTTTCAGTGCGTGTTGCAAATTCGGGTACGGCGAGCGTTTTGACCCCCGGGGGCAGATGCGTGGCCGAGCCCAGTGTGTGATAGCCGCAGCCCGTCGCCGCGAGCAGTGCCAACGTAGCGGATGCGGCGGTGAGGCGGGCGATCAGGTGCATGAGGCAAGTTTATCGCGCTCAGACCCATGCGGTGGCCACCATTCCCAGGCCAGGCGAGGGAAGCTTGAGTTTGTCGGCGCGGTTTGCGAAGTAGAGCGCGTTGAGCTCGTCAGGCGTGTGCTGCTGGAGCTGGTGAAAGCCGGCCGCGTGCAATTCTTGCTCAAGATCTTCGCGCGCGAAAAAGAGACGGAAGGGCTCGCCGGCGGCGGCGACGCGGGCGGCGAGCGCATCGAATGCCCTGCGCTGGAAGAAGCGGAGATTCGATCGAGAGACACCGTAGTCAAAACAAACGCCGGTGCCCGCGGGGTATTGCGCGATGGCGCTGACGGTTGCGCGAAAAGCTTCAAGCGTGAGGTAAGGAACGACGCCGAGCCAGCCAAAGAATGCGGGATGGGATGCATCGAATCCGGCGTCAGCAAGGCCTTCGCCCAATGTTTTGTGCTCGAAATCAAGCGGAACGTAGGTGAGATCAGATGGGATTTTGATTCCCGATTCGCCGAGGAGCGTGCGCTTCCAATCCTGCGTGGTGGGAAAGTCGACCTCGAAGACGCGGAGATGCGGATGCGGATTGCGATAGGCGAAAGTGTCGAGGCCGGCGCCGAGGAGGACGTATTGCGCGATGCCGGATGCGACGGCATGGGCGAGTTGATCTTCAGCAAAACGGCTGCGGACGGCCATGTAGGCGCGAAAGGCGCGCGCGACAGGATTTGACTCGTGTGCGGGGTCAAATGTGAAGCGCTTGCCGAGGAGGGGAACGGCGATGGGATCGTTGAGGACAGGGGGCTGATCGAGAACCTGATGGATAGCGCGTCGCTGAGCCACGCGGAAAGCAGTTTTGCTGGCGCGGCCGGGCTCCATGAACTGGAGTTTACAGGAAGCGGAACTCGCAGAAACTCTCGGATGTCTTTTGGAGCCTGTGCGTCCGGCTCGATGCCGCCGCCAGCCCTAGCGACAAAAACAAAATCGTCGCGAGAGGGTGCGGCACCCAGCGGCCGCGGGTAGGGCGGTACGCCCAACGACGCGTATGCTGGGGTGCATGACATGGACGAATAGCTGGGTGGGATGGGCGCTGCTTTCCGCGACGTTTGCTGCGGCGACGGCGCTGCTGGCGAAGGTGGGTGTAGCGCATGTGGATTCAAACCTGGCGACCGCGTTGCGGACAACTGTGGTGGTAGTGTTTGCATGGGGAATCGCATTGGCCTTGGGCAAGCACGAAGAAATTCGGTCACTTGATGGCCGGACGCTTCTGTTTCTCGGTCTTTCAGGATTGGCGACAGGACTGTCATGGCTCTGCTACTTTCGCGCGCTGCAGCTGGGACCGGCGTCACGCGTTGCTCCGCTGGACAAGCTGAGCGTGCCGCTGGTTATGGTGTTTGCGTGGCTGACGTTGGGCGAAAAAATGAACGCTACGGCGATTGTTGGCGGATTGCTTATCACGGCGGGAGCGGTGGTGATGGTGGTTTCCTAAAGCAGGACCATGGACCGGGGAGCCGGCAGAGGTAACCGGGAGACGCAGACCTTGGTTTGGAGGATGTGTAGGGGTGTCGTGATATCTGTCACAGCCTGAAAGCTTAATCCACGAAAGACTGCGGTAGTTCGAGGGGGACCGCCCGTGGGGACCATTCTGCATCAGCCGAGAATCGATACTGTGAGAACACAACTGCTTGAGCTTCATATGGAATGCCTTGCCCTTGCCCGCAAGCTCGAGAGCCCGATCCCGTCGAGCGCGGAAAAGCTGAGCCTTGCCCATCAATGGGAGGCTGCGATGGAGCAGAGCTTTGCGCTGCAAACCCAATTAGAGAACATGATGGCGATGTCGTATGCGACGGTGGACTAGACGTTGGTCAGTGGTCAATGATCAGATACTTTAACTGCTTGAGTGGCGGGGAGCGAAGCTCCTTAAGACCAAGCGACGAGCGGTCAAGAACGCATAAATATTGGAAATTTGATGATCCGGGCGACCGGAGATTCTTTGGTTGTGTTGCGCTGCAATGCAACGAGGGGGAACCGCGTCCGCATCGTAGGCTCCATGGGCCGAACCTTGCTGCCAGGAAGACCTTATCCACTGGGTGCGATTGCGCGCCGAAATGGGACCAATTTTGCGCTGTATTCCGAAGGGGCGGCCCGGGTGGACGTGTGCCTGTTTGATGAAAACAGCACTGAGACGGAAAGGGTGACGCTCCGCGAGAAGACTGCGCATGTGTGGCATGGGTTTCTCCGCGATGTGAAGCCGGGACAGCTTTACGGATTTCGCGTGGACGGACCATGGGAGCCCGAGCAAGGTCGCTGGTTCAACTTCAACAAACTGCTCCTCGACCCTTACGCGAAAGCAATTTCAGGCCAAGTGGACTGGAAGGCGCCGATCTTTGCTTACGACGCGAAATCTGGCGACGTGACAAAGATGGATGCCGAGGATAGCGCGATTGGTGTGCCGAGGTCGGTAGTGATCGACGGCAGCTTTGACTGGGGCGACGATTGCTGGCCCGACAGGCCGCTGGCCGATTCGGTGATTTACGAAGTTCACGTCAAAGGATTCAGCTACCTCAATCCGGCAGTTCCGGAGAAGCTGCGTGGCACCTACGCGGGCATGGGTCACGAAGCCAGCATCGATTATCTAAAGCAGCTGGGAGTGACAGCCGTCGAGCTTTTGCCTGTGCATCACTTCATCGACGAAGGGCACCTGGTGTCGAATGGACTGAGCGACTACTGGGGATACAACACGCTCGGCTATTTTGCACCGATGGCGCGTTACAGCTCGTCGGGCGACAAAGGCGGCCAGGTGCGGGAATTCAAAGAGATGGTGAAGGCTCTGCATGCGGCTGGAATCGAAGTGATTCTCGACGTGGTATATAACCACACCTGCGAGGGAAACCAGCTTGGACCCGAGTTGTGCTGGAGAGGAATTTGCAACCGGACGTATTACCGGCTTGTCGACGAGGAACCGATCCACTACATGGACTACACGGGCACGGGCAACACTCTTAATGTGCGGAATCCGCAGGTTCTGAAGATGATCATGGACTCGTTGCGCTACTGGCGGACGGAGATGCGAGTCGATGGTTTCCGGTTCGACCTGGCGGCAACGCTGGCGAGGGAACTGCATGACGTGAGCCGGCTGTCGTCGTTCTTCGACACCATCCACCAGGACCCGACGCTGGCGGATGTAAAACTGATTGCCGAGCCGTGGGATGTGGGTGAGGGCGGGTACCAGGTGGGGCAGTTTCCAGTGCTGTGGGCGGAGTGGAACGGAAGGTATCGCGACACGGTGCGGAGATTCTGGAAGGGCGACGGCGGGATGCTTTCGGATTTTGCCTACCGGTTGACGGGATCAAGCGACCTTTACCAGTTCGATGGGCGAAAGCCGTACGCGAGCATCAACTTTGTGACGGCGCACGACGGGTTCACGCTGTGCGACCTGGTGAGCTACAACCAGAAACACAACGAAGCAAACAAAGACGACAACAAGGATGGAAGCGACCACAATGATTCCTGGAACATGGGCGCGGAAGGGCCGACGGACGATGCGGAGATCAACCAGCTACGCGAGCGGCAGATGCGAAATTTTCTGGCGACGCTGATGTTTTCGCAAGGCGTCCCGATGCTGACGGGCGGGGATGAAATCGCGCGTTCGCAGGCTGGGAACAACAACGGCTATTGCCAGGACAACGAACTGACGTGGTTTGACTGGAACTGGTGCAAGGAGCAGGAACGCCTCCGGGAGTTTACTGTGCGCGTGATCCAGCTTCGCCGGGAGCATCCGAACCTGCACCGTCGGAAGTTTTTTCAGGATCGCGAGATTCGCAGCCGAGCGGGAGATAAGGTGCTGCGCGTAGAAAAAGACGTTACCTGGTTGAATCCTGATGGTAACGAGGTTCCGGATGAGGCGTGGACATCGGAATGGAGCCGGGCGATTGCGTTGCTTTTGAATGGGCGAACATTGCAGGTGACGGACGAGGACGGGAATTGGGTGATCGACGACAGCTTTCTGCTACTGGTGAATGCGGCGCATGAGGGAGTGGAGTTCAACCTTCCAGATTCGCCGAGCGGGCGGCCGTGGATGCAAATTGTGGATACGGAGCATTTTGAAGAGGCATTTGCCCAGATCGTTGTGAAGGAAGATAAGGTCATCCTTGGGGGACGATCGTTAAAGATGCTGAGCGATGCGAGTCCACAAGACGGGGCGCAGAAACGGGAAAAGGGAGTTCCCGAGGAAGTGCGATGAATTCTTGAAAGTGTTTGGGGAGATTACTTTTTCAGGTGGAGGAGGGAATCGCGGTCGAGGGCTTCGCCGTTGAGGATGATGGCGGAGATGCGGCGGGCGTTCCAGATGTTGGCGGTGGGGTCGGCATCGACGGACGAGAATGTCGGCGCGGCGGCCGGGGGCGATGAGGCCGAGCTCGTTCCAGCCGAATTGAAGCGCGTAGTTGTTGGTGGCGGCGGCGAGGGCTTCGCGCGGAGACAGGCCGAGACGGACGAAGCAGCTCGAGTTCGGTGTGGAGCGAGATGCCGGGCATGGTGCCCATGGCGTCGGCGCCGGAGCGGCGAGGTAGTGAGGGAAGTCGGCGAAGATGGTTTCGTTGATGTGCCAGAGGCGGAGGGCGGTCTGAGCGGCCTTCTTTTGCACTTCTTCTTCCATCCAGCGCTGAGCGGTGGCGGGAAGGTGGCGCGACCAGGTGGGAAGCGGAAACATCATTTCGCCGGTGGCGGGATCGGTGGGATGGAACATGCGGCAGGATCGAGGAGCGAGGCAGCGGGCTCCTTCCAGAGATTGCGATGGTCGGGCAGCTCCACATAGTAGAGGCTGAATGCGGGCATGAGCGCGGCGTGATGCGCGGCCAAGAAAGCGGGCGTAATTGCGCAGGCGCGGATCGGTGGGCGGAATGCGCTCGGAGTAGTCGTAGGCGGTGCTGGCAGAGGAGCCATCGGGATCGTCGACGAGGGGGCGCTGCAGCTCGTCGGGAATGACGCCAAGATCGTAGTGATCCATGCCGACGAGCGCGTCGACGCCGGCTTCAATCGCCGACGCGATAGGGCGTGGAGACGAATTGCCCGTAGGTGATAAGGCCCATCTCGTGGGCGTGAGCAATGATCCATTGCGAATTGGCGGCGGTGAGATGCGCAGTGAGGAGCAGAACGCGCGTGCCCATTTGCGCGGTATCGACCATCTGGCGAGCAGTGTCCTGCGGGGAAAGTTCGACGGGATGCGCGCCTTCGCGGAGCTTGGAAACCCACTCAGGATGGCGAGCGAGCAGGCTCCAGTTATCGGTGACGCCGATGGAGTCAATGGGGTAGATGTGCGGGCTGGGTTGAGCAGCAGTGTCGATAAAGCCGCGCTCACTATCGGCGCGCGCAACGACCGTGGTGACGCCCATATAAAGATTGGCGTTGGCCTGGGCCTGCGAGTTCATGCCGGCAAAGCCATCGATGAGGCCGGGAATGAGAAATTTTCCCGTGCAATCGATGACGCGTGCGTTTTTCGGAACGATGACGGCGCCGGGCGAGCCGACTTCGGTGATGCGGCCTTCGCGGATGATGACGATGGCGTCGGGGATGTCGCGAGCGGAGTGGCCCCAATCGGTGACGTCAACGAGGGTGCCGCCGGTGAGCACAAGAGGCGGTGGAGGCTCCGCCTGCGGGAAGGCGGGAATGGTGGCAAGAACACATCCAACCAGGAGCAGAGCCGAAGTAAATCGATACCGTTGCATCGGAGAGTCAGTCTGATTGTCGCACAGCGAACTGGGTGCACATGTCATGCGCTGATGCGTTGCGTGGCTTCTCTTGTTGCTTGTGGCGCGGAAAATGCTGCCGCAGCGGCGGCGAACAATACCGGGAAAAATACCAGCGTGTAGCGCGGCTCAGGATTTTCCATACCTGCAATCACGACCGACCGCAGAATGACGAAGGTGCCGAGCATGAGCGGCCACGGAATACGCCGCCTGATAAATCCCCAGAACGCAGCGGCAACGTAGAAGAGATTGATGAGTCCGAGAAGAATGGCCCAAAGGGTCTGGCCGGGATGCTCGCTCCAACGCCACCAGAAGACATCGAGGTAAAAGGCCTCAGTGCGCGGTCGTAGGAACATATCGGTAAGGCGGAGCAGCGGGAGCTCGATGTAGTAGCGGAAGGGATTTGCGCGGATTCGCTCATCGGCCAGGTCAGTGAATGCTGCTTGAAGGTGCGGCGTAAGGGTCGTGGTCTGGTTGTACTCATTGATGAGGGCGATGGTTTGCGCGCGTTGTTCCGGGGAGTCGTAGGCGCGCGGCGGAATGTCGGCGAGGTCGATGGTATCGCCGGGAAAATTCCAACAGACGTTGGCGGTGTTTATATATTCGATGGTCCAGGTGCGCAGCCAGCGCCGCGGTCCGGCGATGGAAACCTCGCCGGGATCGGCGAAGCGCGCCGCCAGAGGTTGAAAGACGCGGAAGGTCGCGAAGTTGCGGATGGTCCAGGGAACGAGCGGAAGCAGGGCAACAATGCAGAAAAGTGCGGAAATTGTGAGAGGGCGGCGCAGCGAAGCGCGGGCGGGTTGTGGAAGCGCGATGCCGCGACGGGAGTAAACAAACAGGCCGACCGCGATGGCGATGAGGAGAGCGACACCGTCGGGGCGAAGGACCATGGCGAGTCCGGTGGCGCAGCCAGCGAGGATGAGCGCGGTGATGTCGCGTGAGCCGGCGAGCTCAGCGGCGATCACTCGATCGGCAGCGTAAAGGCCTAGTGAGACAGCGAAGATCGAGAGTGGTTCCGTCATGCCGACGCCGACGTATACGGCGGTGAACGGGCAGAGCATGGCAATCGCGAGAGTGAGTTGCGCGCTGCGCGGCCCGAGATGACGGCGAACGAGTAAGGCGAGCAGAATGCCAGAAGCGACGTCGGTTGCGCCTTGAAAGAGATAGACGGTGTTCAGCCAGGCATGCGGCCAGATGCCTGAGAAAAGTTGCTCAAAGATGGCGAGGAAGATGGGATAGCCGGGAAGGCGGAAGAGAGTTGGGCTGATCGTTGACCCGTCATTGAAGCCGTAGATGCCGTGATGAAGAAGATTGTGGCCGAGTTCGAGGTAGTCGGAAGTGTCGTCATCGCCGGGGCGGGGAAAGACAATGAATGCGAGTCGAAGTGCGGAGCCGAATGCGATCCAGATCCACCAGCTGCGCGGAAGACGAGGCAAGTGGAAGCGAGAGGACATGGAAGGAGGATACAAGAGAGCAGTGGAGTTAGCGGTGTTAGCGGAGTTGGTGTGATCCAATGCTAAACGCAAGAGACGCGTTTAGGATGGGCGCCGCAAAGTGTCGGCGGATTAGCAGCATCGGGCTTTGATTGCGAGGTCGGAGCTTCTGGAAAGCAGGATTAAACGCAGATCCCTCGACTCCCCATTCGCTTCGCTCAGGGTCGCTCGGGATGACAGTTGAGTGGGAGAGCGAGAGGGAACATTTTAGCTCGCGACCAGTGTGGGCCGGCGGCGGCGAGCGAGAGAGCGGCAGGACCTGGGCGAGTGCTGCTCCAGCTGTGAGGCCGTAGCGGGCGCGGAGCGCGTCGATTTTGCCGTGCTCGATGAACTGGTCGGGCCAGCCGATGCGGACGACGGGAACGGCGAGGCCCATTTCGTCGAGCGCTTCGACGACGGCGGAGCCGAAGCCGCCCATCTTCACGTGATCTTCAAAGGTGACGAAGGCGGCGACGCGCGAGGCGTAGCGCGCGAGCATTTCGCGATCGAGCGGCTTGATGAAGCGCGGATTGATGACGGCGGCGGAGTAGCCGTCGCGCTCGAGAGCATGCGGCGAGTTCTGCGCGCGAGCGAGATCATGGGGCCGAGGCCGAGGATGGCGACATCGGAGCCGTCGGCGAGGACTTCGGCTTTGCCGACGGGAAGCGACTTGCGGCTCGGGCTTGCGCGCCACGCCGGCAACGGCGCCGCGCGGATAGCGAATGGCGCTGGGGCCGGGAAGCTCGAGCGCGGTCTTCATCATGTCGGCCAGTTCGTCTTCGTCCTTGGGCGCCATGAGGACGATCTCGGGAATGCCGCGCAGATAGGCGATGTCGAAGAGGCCGTGATGCGTGGGGCCGTCGTCGCCGGAGAGGCCGGCGCGATCCATGCAGAAGAGGACGGGCAGCTTTTGCAGGCAGACGTCGTGGACGATGGGATCGAAGGCGCGCTGCAGGAAGGTGGAGTAGATGGCGCAGACGGGGCGGAAGCCGCGCGTGGCCATGCCGGCGGCGAAGATGACGGCGTGCTCCTCGGCGATGCCGACGTCGAAGTAGCGCTTGGGATGGTGCGGGCGGAAGAGATCGAGGCCGGTGCCGTTGGGCATGGCGGCGGTGATGGCGACGATGCGCGGATCTTTGGTGGCGAGATCGGCGAGGGTGTTGGCGAAGACCTCAGAGTAGGTGGGCGACGCCGTCGGGAGTCTTGCCGGTTTCAGGATCGTAGGGGCCGAGGCCGTGAAATTTCTTCTGGCCGTCGAGCGCGGGCTGGAAGCCGCGGCCCTTTTGCGTGAGGATGTGCAGCAGGACGGGGTGGTCGAGGGTCTTGAGGAACTTGAAGGTCTCGATCGAGCAGCGGAAGGTTGTGGCCGTCGATGGGGCCGAAGTACTCGCAGGCCGAATTCCTCAAACAGGATGGAGGGCCAGAGCATGCTTTTGGCGGCTTCTTCGGCGCGGCGGACGACCTTGATGGCGGTCTTGCCGCCGAAGCGCTCGATGAGGCGCGTGGCGCGATCGTGCAGGTGCTGGTAGTGCTCGTTGGTGACGATGCGGTGGAAGTAGCGGGCGATGGCGCCGACGTTGCGGTCGATGGACCACTCGTTGTCATTGAGGACGACGATCATGCGCTTGGTCTGCTCGGCGATGTTGTTGAGCGCTTCAAAGGAGATGCCGTTGGTGAAGGCGGCGTCGCCGGCGACGGCGATGACGTGCTCGTGGCCGCCGGCGAGGTCGCGGGCCACGGCCATGCCCAGGGCGGCGGAGAGCGCGGTGCCGGCGTGGCCTGCGCCGTAGCAGTCGTGCTCGCTTTCGGTGCGCAGCATGAAGCCGTTGAGGCCGCCGGGCTGGCGGATGGTGTCAAAGCGATCGCGGCGGCCGGTGAGGATCTTGTGGACGTAGGCCTGGTGGCTGACGTCGAAGAGAATCCTGTCTTCAGGCGTGTCGAAGACGGTGTGCAGAGCGAGGGTGAGTTCGACGACGCCGAGATTGGGGCCGAGATGGCCGCCGGTCTTGGAGAGGGTCTGAATGAGGAAGGCGCGAATCTCTTCGGCGAGCTCGGCCATCTGCGTCGTAATTCAGGCGCTTGAGGTCGGCGGGAGAATGGATGGATTGCAAGATCGAAGCCATGTACTTCCTTCTCCCGGGGATAGACCGGCATGCGAGCGACGAAGTCCAACTAGGGCAAAAGACCAGTGAAACAAGGCGCTTACTGATCGTCGGTCTGCGTGCTGACCGGGAATGCCACAACCAGTATACCCGTGAAGTAAGTTACGCAACGGATTAGACGCTTGACGGTGAGGGCTGGAGATGCGGAATGAGGCGTGGCGAGAAGAGAAGGAACAGACTATACTTTGGGATGGATTCGGCGGTTAATTTGGGTGGTTGCAGCGATGCGGAAATGGGCGGTGTTGCTGCTTTTGGCGGGGTCGGCGTGGCCGGCGCTGGCGGCGAAGAGCCTGTCCGTTGACCAGTTGGAGCAACTGCTGAATTCGAATCAGGGCAAAGCCGACGCGCAGGTGGCGGCAGCAATTGGCGGAAGTGGAACTGACGGAGCGGGTGAGTCCGGAACGGCTGGCGAAATGGGAGAAGAATTTTGCCGGAGAGCAAGACGCGCGAGGTGCTGATGAGGCTCGCCGACTCCGCAGCGTTTCTGAATCCGCCGGCGACCGAAGTGCTTCGCGATTGCCCCGCCCGACACGCGATACGCAGGAAAAGATGATGTCGCTGGCCGCGCGATTATGTGAAGACCACGATGACGCGGCTGCCAAACTTTTCTGCGACACGGGAGACGACGCACTTTGAGGATGCGCCGTCGCAGGAGCAGATAGTGGCGAGTGGGGCGCCGGCGTCAGGGTGGCGAATGCGAGCCGCTGGGGATTTCGATCGGGAGGAGCGAGTACAAGCCGCTGCACAGTACCGGGACTACCAGCACGGCGGTTACGTATCGCGACGGGTACGAGGTGCATGATGCTGTATGCCAAAGATGCGAAGGGCAGGACCAGGCGCCATCCGGGCTGACGACCGGCGGGGAGTTTGGACCGATTCTATCGGTTGCCATCGGCGACGCGATGCGCAACCAAGTGACGTGGAGCCACTGGGAGCCGAGTTCCGAGCGATCCGATGGCGGTGATGCACTATGCGGTGGCGGCGGAACAGTCGAATTACGAGGTGGGGATTCCGAACGGCAAGAATGTGGACAAGATCAATCCCGGATACCATGGCGAAATTGCGATCGATCCGGCGACAGGCAGCATCCTGCGACTGAGCGTGGTGGCCGATTTGCCTGGGTTGTATCAAGCGATGCAGACGGCGATCCTGGTGGAGTATGCGCCGGTAACGATTGGAGACCACAGTTACATTTGCCCGGTTCATGGCGTGGCGTTCTCGAAGATTCCGGTGGCGGGCGCGACGCCGGACGCGCAAAGCGGATCGGTGACGGTTCAGACACAGATGAACGATGTTGTGTTCGCGAATTATCACTTGTTCGGGTCGGAGTCGCGGATTGTGGCGGGGGAGAAGGCCCCAGGCGATGGCAAGGCGGGAAACGCGGCGGCGCCGGCAGAACCGCAACACTAAACAATCGAGAATTTGCAGATGAGCTGTCCCAATTTGAATCGCCGAGTGGCGATTTGAGTGGCGCAGCTTGTCAGCACGGCGCGGTTTCCGAGACGAGTTGTAGGATGAGCGCAGAGACTTTGCAACTGATGGAGGGCGGAACAGGGTGACGAAAATGCGGAATTTTCTTTCTTACTTTGTGGTGGCGGCCGGATTGTTCGCAGGAATGGGGTCGGCATTGAGCCGGGCGCAGTTGCCGGAGCCGGGAATGCATCGGAGGCGCCGAATCCACTGACCGACTCGACGGTGAAGCCGGGCAAGATGCTGCTGTTCGATCTGGAGGCGCGATTTGCCAAGGATGTGCTGGAGCGGGGAGGTGCGGGATTTGCCGATTGGTTTGCGGACGATGGGGTGGCGCTGGGCAATGGAGCGGCGCCGCTGATCGGCAAAGTCGCGATTGCGAAATCGGCCAACTGGTCGCCGAAGGATTATCAACTGACATGGACGCCGACCGACGCGATGATGGGGCCATCCGGCGACATGGGCTATACGTGGGGCCACTACGAGGGACGCAGCAAGGACGCGAACGGAAATCCTGTGCTGACCAGCGGGCGGTATATCACGATGTGGCGCAAAGAAGCCGACGGAAGCTGGAAAGTGGTGCTGGATGCGGGCGCAAACGAGCGCCGGCGGCGGGAGAGTGCTGCAAGCTGCCGGGACATTGAAGGCAGGGACTAGGGACTGGAGACTAGGGAGCGAGGGAGCTGGAACAGACAACAGAGAATGGGGAGTCTGCGCATTCGGAGTGCTAAAGCTGATGCGCTTGCACGATGCGTCGAGAATTGGTCGGATTTGGAGCGAGAAATGACGAGAGACGCATCAAATGAGAAGTGGAACGTACAAAGTGGAACTAGGACGGTAACTATTTAGAGAACGACTAAAGTAATCCTTATCGAATCGGATGCTTTGAAAAACCGCAGTACTTGGGTTGTACCGAGTTTTCCTCCGATTGACCTACATTGTGGAAGAGCCAAGTTTGTCAATCTCTTTGATACTGACAATCGGGTACGTGTATATATGTGCGCATTGCTGGGTTCGCAAGGCGGAGAGAACCAGGAAGGGGCGGTGCGCCCGGAGATGGAGTTTCTTCGATCGCAACCCCGATCCTGCGCTGGATGAGCTCACCGAGCTCGCCGCGGTGTTGTGCAACGCCGACTATGCGCTACATCGGCTGGATGGACTACAACCGGCTCTGGTTCAAGGCGCGATTCGGATTCAAGGCGACGGATCAGCCGCGCGCAGCGACGGCCTGCCAGTGGATGCTGGAGAAGGGCGAGCCGCTGCTGATCGCGGATGCGGGGCAGGATCCGCGCTTTCCGCCCGAGGGCATTCCGCTGCCGAATGCCGAATCCCTGCCTTTCGTATGCGGCGGTGCCGCTGATTTCGAGCGATGAGCAGATGATGGGCACGCTGGCGGTGCTGGCGCGGAAGCCGGACCAATTCAAGCCGGAACATCTGACGCTGCTGGAGATTCTGGGCCGGCAGGCGGTGACGCGGCTGGAGCTGTACAACCGCGATTCGGCTGCAGGAGCAGGCGCAGCGGCAGCGGCAGCGGACGGAGCGGGCGCTGGCCATCGAGCGCTGCTTTGTGGCTGCGACGCTGGATTCGATTCCCGCGCTGGTGACGGTGCTGGATACGGCGGGGCGCGTGGTGCGGATGAACGATCCGTGCGCGCAATTGACGGGACTGAGCCTGGCGCATGCCGTGGGCCGGCCGTTTGTGGAGGAGTTTCTGGAGGAGGACGACCGCGCGTGGGCGGCGGGCAAGCTGCGCGAGGCGGCGGCGGGGCAGGTCTCCGGGCCGCATGAGACGGCGTGGCGGGCAGCGGGCGGCGAGAGCGCGGCGCGTGAGCTGGACGCTGCGGCCGCTGCAGGGACCGAGCGGCGAGATCCAGTATCTGATTGTGAGCGGGCAGGACGTGACCGACCAGCGCGAGATGGAGAAGGCGCTGCTGACGAGCGAGGCGCGCTATCGCGAGGTGGTGGAGAACAGCCTGGGCTTTGTCTTCACCTGCTCGATGGAAGGACGGCTGACCTCGCTGAATGCGTTTACCGCCGAGACGCTGGGCTATCGCGCCGAAGCGCTGGTGGGACGCATGCGTGACGGAGCTGATGGACGCGACGGGAGCGGCGGCATTTCAGGATTGCCTGAACACGCTGGAGACGGACAGAGGAGTGGCAGGGAGCGTTGCCGCTGCGGCGCAGCGACGGCGTGTACCGGCGCATTGCGGTGCGCAGCCGGCGCATGCAACTGCCGGGCGAGCGGCCGTTTGTGCTTGAATCACGGCATGGACGTGACCGAGCAGTACGAGGCCGAAGAGGCGCTGCACATGGCGACGCGGCAGCGCGAGCTGATTCTGGAGGCGGTGGGCGACGGCATTTTCGGCATCGACCTGGACGGCAAGCTGACGTTTATCAACGAG
Source organism: uncultured Acidobacteriaceae bacterium (assembly GCA_963782085.1). Lineage (GTDB taxonomy): Bacteria > Acidobacteriota > Terriglobia > Terriglobales > Acidobacteriaceae > Telmatobacter. Next base: position 43,018 of record CAWAIL010000015.1, on the reverse strand, counting down.
GCCGGCGCGAATGCGCTGGGGTATGCGGCCGAGGAGCTGATGGGCCGCGATATGCACTGAGCTCATCCACCACAGCCACGCCGACGGAACGCCGTATTCGAGATCGACCAGCCCGATTCTGCAGGCGCTGCGGCGGTGCGAGCCGATTCGCATGCGGGACGAAGTGTTCTGGCGCAAGAACGGGACGGCGATTCCGGTGGAATACAGCGCCAACTCCGCTGATGGAAGACGGCAAGCATTTCGGGCATGGTGGTGGCGTTCCAGGATGTGAGCGAACGGCGGCGCCTGGAAAGGATGAAGGACGAGTTCATCTCGACGGTGAGCCACGAATTGACGCACGCCGCTGACTTCGCTGCGCGCATCGCTGGGATTGATTGCATTCAGGCTCGCTGGACAAGCGGCCGGAGAAACAGCGGCAGATGGTCGAGATGGCCATCGGCAACTGCGACCGGCTGATCCGGCTGGTGAACGACATTCTGGATTTCGACAGCGTGGAGAAAGGGCCGGCTGCCGCTGCAATCGCGAGGCGGTGGATCCGATGACCTGCTGCGGCGCGCAGCCGATGTGGCGCACAACGACGGCGACGCAGGCGCACATCGACGTTCCGCATCGATGTCGAGCGCGCCGCCGGTGTTTGCCGACGAGGAGCGCGTGCTGCAGGTGCTGAACGAACTGGTGGGCAACGCACATCAAGTTTTCCGCGTCCGAACACGACGATCCGGCTGGCGCGCGGCATGCGGCTGGCAGCGGACGAATGATGCAGGAGCGAACGAAGTGTGCTTCATCGTCGAAGACCAGGGCCGCGGCATCGCGCCGGAAAAGCTGGAGCGCATCTTCGAGCGATTCCAGCAGGGCGATGCGATCGGACTCGCGCGCGCTGGGCGGGACGGGGCTGGGGCTGGCGCTGTGCCGCAGCATTGTGGAGCAGCACGGCGGGCGCATCTGGGCGGAGAGCGAAGTGGGCAAGGGCAGCAGGTTTCTGTTCACGCTGCCGGCGGCGGGATAGTGACGAGTTGACGGCGTGGCATTCCATCCATTCGACAAAAAGACGTCGAATCGATGGGACACCAAGGTTGTTCAGGTTTTCGGCATCTCGCTTATTCGACGAAAAGACGTCGGATGGATGGGCGCCTGCAGCTTTGCGCAGAGCCGAGATTCAACTTGAACCAATAGCGCCGTGAGACACTGGCATCGGCGGCCTTCCCCGTGCTTGATCCCCGGCCGTCGGGCACTTCCTGATGGCAATCACCACACGCATTCTGAATTTGCTGTTCGGGCGGCCGCTGGCGACCAGCGAGGAGCGCGCCGAGTGCATTGGCCCGATCGCCGGAATTCCGGTCTTCGGGCTGGACGCTCTGAGCTCGGCGGCGTACGGGCCTGAGGCGGCGCTGACGCTGCTGATTCCGCTGGGCCTGCTGGGCGTGCAGTACATTGTGCCGGTGAGCGCGGCGATCGTGATCCTGCTGGCGATCGTCTACTTCAGCTACCGGCAGACGATCGAGGCGTATCCGCACGGCGGCGGCTCATACACCGTGGCGAGCCAGAACCTGGGCGAGGGCGCGGGGTTGCTGGCGGCGGCGGCGCTGATGATCGACTACGTGCTGACGGCGGCGGTGGGCATTTCGGCCGGCGTGGGCGCGCTGATCTCCGCAGTGCCCAGCCTGCAGCCGCACACGCTGGAGCTGTGCCTGCTGGTGCTGGTGATTCTGACCATCGTGAACATGCGCGGCGTGCACGACACGGGCGTGGTGTTCATGATTCCCACGTACCTGTTTACGGGGACGCTGCTGATTGTGATTGCGGTTGGGCGGATGGCAGGCGGTGCATGCGGCGGGGCATCCGCACCCGGTGACGCCGCTGCCGGCGATGCCGCCGGCGACTGCGGCGGTGAGCTGGTGGCTGCTGCTGAAGGTATTTTCGTCGGGCTGCACGGCGATGACCGGCGTGGAAGCGGTGAGCAACGGCGTGATGGCGTTCCGCGAGCCGACGCGCAAGAACGCCAAGACGACGCTGACCATCATCATCGCGCTGCTGGCGATCCTGCTGGCTGGGGATTGCGCTGCTGTGCCGCGCCTATGGCATTGCCGCGACCGATCCCGGCGGGCCGGGATACGAGAGCGTGCTCTCGATGCTGACGCGCGCGGTGATGGGGCACGGCTGGTTCTACTACCTGACCATCGCGTCGGTGCTGCTGGTGCTGGCGTTGAGCGCGAACACGGCGTTTGCCGATTTTCCGCGGCTGACGCGCGCCATTGCCGGTCGACAATTACATGCCGCACGTGTTTCTGATTCGCGGGCGGCGGCTGCTCTACTCGTGGGGCATCTATGTGCTGGTGGCGCTGACGGCGCTGCTGCTGATCATGTTTGGCGGCGTCACGGACCGGCTGATTCCGCTGTATGCGATCGGCGCATTCATGGCGTTCACGCTGTCGCAGGCGGGCATGGTGATGCACTGGAAGCGGCAGGGCGGCGCACCGGGGCGCATGTTTGTGAATGGCCTGGGCGCTGTGGCGACGGGCATCACCACGCTGGTGGTGCTGGTGGCCAAGTTTGCTGAAGGCGCATGGATCACGGCGCTGCTGGTGGTGGTGATGATCCTGTTGATGCGCGCTGTGAATCGGCACTACGTGCGCGTGAACCGCGAGATCGATCTCGACCGGCCCTTCGTTCCGGCCGAAGTGGGCGAGCCGATCGTGGTGGTGCCGATCGATCGCTGGAGCCGCATCAGCGAGAAGGCGCTTGTCGTTCGCGCTGTCGATGTCATGCGATATTCGCTGCGTTCATGTGCAGACCAGCGACGATCCCGATCCGTTCTGCGAATCATGGGACAAGGACATTGTGGCAGCCGCTGAAGCGCGGCGGGCAGTGCGTTCCCAAGCTGGTGACGCTGAAGTCGCCGTTCCGGTATGTCCTGTACCCGATTGTGGACTACGTGCTGAACGTGGAGAAGCGAGACGCGAGACGCGGCAAAGTATGCGTGCTGGTGCCGGAACTGGTGGTGCGCCACTGGTGGGAGGGGATGCTGCACAACCGGCGCTCGGACCTGCTGAAGGTGATGCTGCTGATGCGCGGCAACCGGCGCATCATTGTGATCAATATTCCCTGGTACCTGGAACGATTGAATGCAGGGACTAGAAACTAGAGAAAAGAGAGCAGAGAACTGTGGTGCGTGCGTGTCGGGGCGCCGGCACGACAGCCAATCTACGACATTACAAATGAGGTGCCGTCCATGGGAACCGGCCGCGAAATCTTCTCTATGTGATTTTGCCGGGCAGCATGGGTCAATTCGCGCCATTTTGGCTTCAATCCAGTCAAACGATTTTGGGTTCGTGTGTTCCAGCCGGACTTCGTGAAAGACGGGGTCAGAATTAGTCTAGAAAGGTACCGGAAAAGTCCAGAGGGCCCGCTGCGGAGCAAATACCCGGAAGCGGCGGGTATGTCGCGCAAGGCGATCGAGGGAGTTTTCAAGTTGAAGAGGACGTTGTTGTTGCTGAGTTTGGCCGCGACAGGGGCAGGATTAGCAGCATTGCCCGCAGCCGGCCAGGTAAACCCAGAGGCTGCGCCAGCACAGGCGCAGGCCGCACCCTACAAATACGAGGTATACGCGGGCGTTGCCTATAGCCGCCTGAGGCAAGTGCCTGTTTCGTTCAGCGGTTTGGTTGGCGGAAAAGTCTCACTGGCCCGCGATTGGGGAAAGTACTTTCAACTCATGGGATCAGTGGACTATTACAAGCTGGGAACCGGCCACAAATCATTGACCGAATCCGGGCGACCCATCGATTTATACATTCATGGTGGGCCCGGCAATTCACGCTACGCTTTATGACAACCTGAGCGGCGTGTTTTTTGGTGAAGTGGGCGGAGAGCATACCGGGGGCGAGCACATGACGCCCAGCATCTCGTTTGCAGGCGGCTTTGGCGGAGGCCTGGCCTATAGCTTGAGCCGCAATTTCGCCGTGCAACTTACCGGCGACCGCGTTGCCGCGTCATTCTCGCTGCCCAACAACACCCCGCAACTCGGCTACTCGACGCATCGGACATGGAATGCACGCGGAACCATAGGCGTGGTGTACCGGTTCTAGAGGCAGGGAACAAGGGAACGAGAGGGCGAAGTTCTCGACAGGCACCGGCCGCCGAGTGCAATTGGGCGCTGCGTGCTACACTCCTGCCGTTATGAAAATCCAAAATAGTTTGTGTTTGATTCTGCTGTTCGCAGCCGGGCTTCTGCCAGTATGCGCGCAAGAAAATGGCACACCGCGGCTTGAAAAGCGCGGAGTGGCAACCCAGTTGATCGTGGATGGGAAGCCGTTTCTAATGCTTTCCGGTGAACTGCATAATTCTTCGTCCTCAAATCTTGAATACATGAAGCCAATCTGGCCGAAGCTCGCGGCGACGGGGCTGAATTCCGTTGTAACGCCGTTGAGCTGGGAACTGATTGAGCCGGAAGAAGGGAAGTTCGATTTCAGGCTCGTGGATGGATTGATCGACCAGGCGCGAGAGGCGCATGAGCGCATCGTGTTTTTGTGGCTCGCATCGTGGAAGAACGGGATGTCGAGTTATGCGCCGGTTTGGGTGAAGGCGGATTCGCGGCGGTTCGAGCGCGTGGTGGAGCATGGAAACGAAGTGGAGATCCTGAGTCCGCTCTGCGAGGCGACACGCGATGCGGACGGGCGCGCGTTTGCGGCGCTGATGCGGCATATCAAGGAAGTGGATGAGCGCCAGCACACCGTGCTGATGATGCAGGTGGAGAACGAAGTGGGGGTGCTGGGCGATTCCCGGGACGAGTCAGAGGCCGCGAATAAGGCGTTTGCGGGGCAAGTGCCGGCGGAGTTGACCGTTTATCTCGCGGCGCATCGCGAAGAGCTTTATCCGGATTTACGCGAGCTGTGGTTGGCAAACGGAGCGAAGACGGCGGGGACCTGGACCGAGGTATTTGGAGAAGGCGAACGTGCCGACGAAATCTTCATGGCCTGGCATTACGGGCAGATTCATTCAGTCGGTGGCGGCGAAGGGCAAGGCTGACTACAACATTCCCATGTACGTGAATACCTGGCTGGCGGGGGACAACACGCCACCGGGAGATTACCCAAGCGGGGGAGCGCAGCCGCGAACGATCGACGTATGGAGAGCGGCAGGGACGGCGCTCGATTTCTTTTCGCCAGATTTGTATGCGGCGAACTTCGAGGAGTGGTGCAAGCGGTTCCATCGCGGAGGAAATCCGCTGTATATGCCGGAGACGCGCGGCGGGGCGGCGGGCGCAGCGAATGTGTTCTATGCGCTGGGTGAAGAAGCGGGGTTTGGTTTCTCGCCGTTCGGGATTGAGACCGAGGCAGGCGAGACGGATCCGCTTGCCGAGAGCTACAAAGCGGTTGAAGCGGTGATGCCGATGCTGCTTGAGCACCAGGCGGCGGGCGATGTGCATGGGTTCGTTCTCAACCGGGAGCATGGATCGGTGGACTTTACGATGGATGGATACACGCTGCACGTGAGCCTGGACAGCATTTTCGGAAGTACGGGCGAGATCGGATTCGGGCTGATCATGGCGGATGGGAAGGATGGATTTCTCGGCATAGGCAAAGGATTCCGCGTGACGTTCTCGCCGATTCATGCGTCCGGTTCCCACGTTGGGATTGGCGCGGTGGACGAAGGGACATTCGAAGGTGGAAAGTGGATTGCGGGTCGCAGGCTGAATGGCGATGAAAACGATCAGGGAACCCATTGGCGGTTTGATTCGCGCGAAGTGCGCACCGAGAAGGTGATGCTGTACCGGTTTGAGTGAGGGGAGCTGCAGAAATAACGAACACCCATCGTGCAAGAGCTCGTGGGGATCGTTGTCATGCGGACGGAGGGTGCGGGCTGTGCGAACAGATGACCGGTGAGGAGCGCCGCGAACGTAGCCGACATTTTGGTGCGCGCATTCCTAGATTCCTCAGGGGCTGGATCCCCACGATGGCTTTCCGCGTTTTTCGAGCACGCCGTGTTCTGATACAAACCCGATCGTTTCGTGCCCCCCCTGTCTCAAAATCGACACCCAGGGGTACCTGGCACCGGAGAAGAACAATTCACTAACTGCGCACGGCGCCCACTGACGCACCGCCGTGGATTTGCTCGAGAGCCTTGCGCGCGTCACCGAGGAGGTCGCCTGCAGCTTGCTTGAGGCAGGAGATATCGTTGGCGCAGAAAAGCAGATCGATGCCGAGGCCGAGCCAGAAGCCGAATTCCTCGGGCGCGCAGGCGGTGGCGACACACTTGTTGTGATTGCGCGCGGCCCGAACGATTTTGGCGGCGGCCGCCTGCACGGTCGGGATGCGAAGTGTGGCCGGCAACTCCGAGGCTGGCGGCTAGATCGGCGGGACCGATGAAGAGATCGACATCCGGGACGGCGGCCAGCTCTTCGACTCGACCGAGCGCGGTGTTCGATTCGATTTGCGCCATGAGGCAGAGTGCAGTGTTGAGGTTCTGCTGCTTGGCGACAACGCCGCCGGGAATGCCGTAGTTGACGGCGCGCGAAACGGAGAACATGCCGCGGCTGCCGACGGGGGCGAAGCGCGCATGCTCGCGCAGATCGTGCATCTGTTCGGGAGTCTCGATCATGGGTACGTCGAGGATGTCGGGGCCGCACTCGGCGCCCTTGAGCACATTTTCGCGGCGCACGTCGGGGATGCGAATCATGGTCAACATACCGGAGCCGGCCGCCATGCGGCAAAGATCGGCGGCTTCGGCGAAGGTGATGTGGCCGTGCTCCATCTCGATCCAGATCGCCTGGTAGCCGAGATGCGCGCAGATCTCAAGAAAGATGGGATCGTAAAAATAGACGGCTGCGCCGAGAAGAGTTTTGCCGCCGTTATCCTGGACAGCTTGCCGCAAACGATTCATGGAGTTTCTCCAATTTGAACTGGGTGGAGTGCATCGCGCTTGGGAAGGGCAAGCCGGCCCCGATGATGGTGGCGAGCAGCGAAAACTCCAGCAGCCCAACCAGGAACTGGGCGGCCTGCGACGAAATACGAATCTGTGATTTTCTGGCGGCCTGCAGAACGCGATGCCGATCAGCATGCCCAGGTACGCGGCGATGACGAGGATGTCAGCGAGGTGCATTCAGCGCGCACTCCCGGTTGGTGTGGATTCGGAGTGCGGCGCGGAAGAGCTGGTCGTTTCGGCTGAAGCCGACGGCTCGCCGGCGAGGGCGAGCTTGCCCTCGGCCATGCTGCACGGCGAGGCGCATGGCGGACTTCATATTTGTTGCGTCGGCCAGGTTGCGGCCGGCGATATCGAAGGCGGTGCCGTGATCGACGGAAGTGCGGATGATGGGCATGCCGAGCGAAACATTGACGCCGCCCTCGAAGTCGATAAGCTTCATGGGAATGTGGCCCTGGTCGTGATACATGGCCACGATGAGATCGAATTCGCCGCGAAGGGCGCGAACGAAAATGGTGTCGGGCGAGTGCGGGCCGGAGCAATCGATGCCGAGGGCGCGGGCTTCCTCAATGGCGGGAGCGATGATTTCGCGGTCCTGCCAGCCGAAAAGGCCGTGCTCGCCGGCATGCGGATTGAGGCCGCAAACGGCGATGCGCGGAGCGCGGCGGCGCATCAAGCGGAGCGCGTCATTGCCAAGCTGAATGGTGCGGACGATGCGCGCGCGATCGAGATCGGCAGGCTTGCTCAAGCGGAATGTGCGTGCTGACGTGGACGGTTGCGAGCTTTTCGGAGTAGAGCAGCATGCGCGACTCAGACGCGCCGGTGAGCTCGGCGATGTATTCGGTGTGGCCGGAGAAAGCGCGGCCGGAGAGTGTGACGGCCTCTTTATTGAGCGGCGCGGTGACCATGGCGTCGGCCTCGCCGCTCATGCAGAGCTCGACGGCGCGGCGCACGTAAGCGATGGCGGCGAGACCGTATTCGGCGCGAAGCTGGCCGAAGGCGACTGGCGTGACCGGCGGGCAGCGTGTCGGTTTCGACGAGTGTGAAGGGCAGCGCGGCGGGGTCGATGCCGCAGACGCGCGCGGCGGCGTTGAGCGCGGCAGAATCGGCGACGAGAAGCCATTGGGCGAGCGAGGCAACGGCTTGTCCTGAAGAGCCTTGAGCGCGATTTCCGCGCCGATACCGGCAGGATCTCCGATGCTGATGGCGATGCGCGCGAGCCTGCTCATGCTGGACCTCGGAGCGCAGCGAGAATTTCGTTGAAGGCTGTGGGCGCGCCGAATCCGCCGGATTTGGTGACGACGACGCAGCCATGAGCCACGCCGCCCTGCACGAACCCCAGGGAATGCCCGGCGCAAGCTCTCCCTGGAGGATAAAAGAGTGGGCATCGAGAGCGCGCACAACGAGCAGCGCAGTTTCGCCGCCGGTGAGAATCAGGGCCTGGGGGTTGTGCGAATGAAACGCAGAGCGAATCCGCGCGTTGAGCGCGAATGGAAGACCGAGGCGCATGACCCGGACGAAAGTCGAAACGTTCAGGTCGAGGGTTTGAAGTTGGAGTTTCGTGGCGGGATGCGGCGAACCGGCAATGACGAGTGTTCGCGCGGCGGGGGGAATGAGAACAGCGGGCCGGGTGAAGGAATTGAGGCTGGCGAGCGCGTGCGCCAGACCGGCAGAACCTGCGGAGAGGAGGCCGGAAAGTTTTGCGCCGCGCGGACGAGAGACTCCAGGTCAGCCTGTGTTTCGCTGTCGCAGATCAGGATGGTTTTGCCGGATTCGAGCGCGGGCTCAATCTCCGATGGATTGGAGATGGCAGCGATGCGATGTCGAACAGTGAACGGAAAAAGATTCGCGAGTCGAATTTCTTTCGGTGGACCAGCGAAGTTGTCAATCTTCAGGGTGCCATCGCGAACAATGCGGCCCGCAGATGGGAAAGCGGGAGCGAAGCAAAACGGCGCGGGTGGAGAGGGCGCGGTGCGCCGCTAGAACTTCAGCGGCAAAAGGGCCGCGGCAGGCGGAGTCAATTTTCTTGAAGAAAAGGCGGGTTGGGATCGGAACCGAGTGCGGTAGCAGCCTGGGAGACGACATGGGTTGCACCACCGGCCGAAAGCGAGCGCGAATTGGTCGTTGAAAGCCTGCGCGGTCTCCGGAGCCGAAAACAAGACGCTCGAGCCGAACCAGACGCGCACCGTGTGGCCGGCTCGAAGAAATGCTGCGCCGGCGTCACAGGCTCCAGTGAGGTCATCGGCCAGTATCATGACTCGACTTGAGGCGGTGTCAGCGAAGGTTGGGCGAGCGAGATCTTGACCGGGGAATTCGGCGGGCATTTCGTCGGTTCCAGTTTATTTTCGAGAGTATACATTTATTTTCTGTTTCGGGGAATGGCGCTTCGTTACGATCCGGTGGGGCGGGCGCGGAGCGTCGTTCATTTGGAATCAGCGAGTTATTGCGGTCAGAGGAAGCCTGACAAACTTGATGGTTTCGCGTCGCCAGGAGTAGGTGACAAGCAGATCGCCATTTCTAGCCTGCACGATAGCGGGATAGGAGTATTGGCCTGGACCATTTTCAAGCGTGCAAAAGATCTGGAAGTGTTCGCCATCGGCACTCATCGCGAGGTTAAGAGGTGTGCGGCGGTTGTAGCTGTTGTTGAATGCAAGGACGATGCGGCTGTCGCGAAGCCGGACTGCGTCGATTCCGGAATTCGGATTGGGAAGTGCGAGGAAGTGGACGGGACCCCAGGTCTTTCCGTCATCGTAGGAATCTGCTGCGGCGATTCGCGCCGAACGCGTGCGGCTGCGCACATAGAAACGAAGATGATGGACGGCGAGATTCACGATTGTGGGCTGGATGATGCCAACCGTCGTTGCGGAGGGTGGATCGAGCTTGGTGGGGATGGAGCCGGCTGCGGCACTGGCGGGTTGTTTTTCGGCTCGGGCGGCAAGAGCGGAGGTGTCGGGCACGTCGATGCTTTCAGGGAGAGTGATGGGGCCGAACTTTGTCCAGGTTGTTCCGTTGTCGGTGGAACGCTCGATCCACGCAGACCAATTCTGCGCCTCAACTGACGATCCGCTGACGATGGTGCCATCGGCGAGGATGAGAGGTTTGTCCTTGATGGGGCCGAGGATTCCTATAGGGAGTTTCTCTTCGGTACTCCACGTGCGGCCTTCGTCAATGCTGACCTTTCGCGCACCGAGCCACGTGCCGGGGCTAGTGCCGTATTTGTAGTAGAGCCAGAGACGACCATCTCTCGTGTGGAAGAGGACAGGGTTCCAGCAGGCGACCTGATCGGCGCGGGCCAGCTCAGCGGGCCGGGACCAGCGGCCATGATGCAGACGTGATGAGTAGATGGCGACGTCGGACGCGCCTTCTCTTGTGCCGGCGAACCACGCAACAAGGACGTCGCCGTTGCGGAGCTCCACCACCGTCGACGCGTGATTGTCTGGCTCCGTGCCAGGCAGAGCGTGACCGCTTGTGAGAGGCGGGAAGATGAATTCGGCCATCTCAGATCGCGCACAAGTAGCTACGAACGGAAGTGTTAGAAAAAATGTGACGCTCAAGAGATTTTTCATGGGGATTGCCTCATGAATTCGAGAGGCTTGGCATTGCACAGAATAAATGAACCGATAGAAGAGACCGCAGGGCGAGTTGAATCATTAGAGGACATGGTTTGTCGTCGCCTGTGCCGAAAAGCTCGTGTGAATCATGAATGTCTCAACAAAGCCAATTTATGGATCAGGACAAAGATTGTCGAGCGAATTGAATGGACGGAAGCTGTTCAACACATGACTTGGACGCGACTGGGTGGAAGAGTTTTGAAGTTCAAATGAGCATGTCGACGACATACCATGACAACCGGCCAACGGAGCAGCCGCCACTTCCGTAGCAGTCGCAGGTTTGCATCGCATATTCGAGAAAAGCGGATTGCCAGGAGACATACTGGACAGCGCCACAAGCGATGAACGAGTCTTGTTTTCATGGACCGACGCCATTTCTGCCTTTCTACTGCTGCTGCCGTTGCCGTGACCCGCACGAAAGCCTTCGCATCGCTCCCGAGCCCCGCCACGCCTCCGGGGCCGCTGATCACCCTCGCCGAAATCGAACAGATCGATCATGACCGCATTCTGCGCGCCGCCGATGAATATCTATCGCTGCCGCCGATCACCATCACGGCCTCGTCTTCACCGCGCAGCAAGGGCGGCAAGCACGATTATTTCTCCGAAGGCGATTACTGGTGGCCCGATCCGAAGAATCCAAGCGGGCCATACATTCGTCGCGATGGCTTTTCGAATCCGCAGAACTTCAACGACCATCGTGAAGCGCTGATCCGGCTGAGCCTGATCGTGCCGGCACTGACGGCGGCGTGGATCATTACGCAGGACAAGCGTTACGCGAACCAGGCGGCGGTGCATCTGCGTGCGTGGTTTCTCGATCCAGCGACGAGGATGAACCCGTCGCTCGACTTCGCGCAGGCGATCTGGGGCGTGACGCCGGGCCGGGGCACCGGGATCATCGATACGCTGCACCTGGTTGAGGTGACCCGGGCAGCGCGGCACATTGAAAGCGCGAGCGTTATGACGCACGGCCGAATTCGCCGAGCCTGCGCGACTGGTTTACGCATACATGCTGTGGATGGTCGCGTCGAAGAATGGCCAGGAAGAAGAAGCAGCCAAGAATAACCACGGCACCTGCTGGGTGGCGCAGGTGGCGGCATTCGCCAAGTTTACCGGCAACGAGAAGGTGCTCGCACTGTGCCGCGCGCGATTTCGCAATCATCTTTTGCCCGATCAACTGGCCCCAGATGGAAGTTTTCCGCTGGAGCTGGCGCGCACCAAGCCCTACAGCTATTCGCTGTTCGATCTGGACATGCTGGCGATCGTTTGCCTGATTGCGTCGAGTGCCGGAACCCGCCGGACGACAATCTGTGGCAGTTCGCGCTGCCCAACGGCAACACGTACAAGAAGGCCGTCGAATTCATGTTTCCGTTCATTCAGGACAAGAGCAAGTGGCCGTATCGCGCACGACGTTGAGTACTTCGACGACCTGCCCAATCGCCAGCCGAGCCTGCTGTTTGCGGGGCTTGCCTATCGCGAGCCGAAGTACATCGCGCTTGTGGCGCACGCTGCCGCCCGATCCCAAAACGGCCGAGATCATTCGCAACTTTCCCGGTCGCCAGCCGGTGCTTTGGGTGAGGCCGGTGTGAGTGTCGTTGCGCGAACCTGCATCCGGCAATGCCGCGCGTTTAAGCGAGACACAGAGTGGTGTGATAGGATTCCGTCGATACGCCGGGACAATCGAGGAGTCGAGGATGCGCGAACGCAGAGTGGGAATCATCATGAACGGCGTGACCGGGCGCATGGGGCTTAATCAGCATCTCGATCCGATCGATCCTGGCGATTCGCAAGCAAGGCGGCGTGGCGCTTGAAGCGACGGCAGCGTTGCTCATGCCCGATCCGATCCTGGTCGGCCGAAATGAAGAAAAGCTGAAGGCGATTGCTGCGCGCGCATGGCCTGACGCGCTGGACCACCGATCTGACGCAGGCTCTCGACAATCGCGAAGACGACGATTTATTTCGACTCCGGGCGCGACGGGGCTGCGCGAGCAGAATGTGCTGCAGGCGATCGTGGCAGGGAAGCACGTCTACTGCGAGAAGCCGCTGGCGTACCACGCTCGAAGGATGCGCTCGCACTGGCGCAGGCTGCGGAGAAGGCCGGCGTAAAGCAGTGGCGTCGTGCAGGACAAGCTCTTTCTGCCCGGCATCCGCAAATTGCGCGATCTGATCGATGCGGGATTCTTCGGGCGCATTCTTTCGGTGCGCGGCGATTTTGGCTACTGGGTCTTTGAAGGCGATGTGCAGACGGCGCAGCGGCCTCCTGGAATTACCAAAAGGAAGAAGACGGCGGAATCATTCTCGATATGTTCTGCCACTGGCGCTACGTGCTCGACCACACGTTCGGCGCGGTGCAGGCTGTGTCGTGCACCGGGCGCAACGCACATTCCCGAGCGCGTGGACGAGAGCGGGCAAACGCTACAAATGCACCGCCGATGATGCGGCTTATGGCATGTTCGAGCTGAACGGCGGCATCGTCGCGCAGATCAACTCGTCGTGGGCCACGCGCGTGTATCGCGACGAACTTCTCAGCTCTGCAGGTGGACGGCACCGAGGGCAGCGCCGTGGCAGGCTTGCGCGAGTGCAAGGTGCAGCATCGCGTGAACACGCCGCGGCCGGTGTGGAATCCCGATCTGCCCAATCCGTTCGAGTTTCGCGAGCAGTGGGCCGAGGTCCCCGACAATGCCGAATTCGACAACGCCTTCAAAGTGCAGTGGGAGATGTTTCTGCGCCACGTTGTGGAGGATGCGCCTTTCCCGCATGACTTTCTCGACGGCGCGCGCGGCGTGCAGCTTGCGGAATTGGCTATACACATCGTGGCGCGAGCGGCGCTGGGTCGATGTTCCGGAGATCTCCTAACCGGCAGCGAGCGGCGTACTGGTCGCAACTGACGGGCAAATACGACATGGCAGATAAGGCAAGGCTCTCGCTGAACCAGATCACAACGAACCGACTGGAGCGTGGCGGAGGCTGTGGAAGGCTGCGTGCGGCACGGCGTGCAGTCGATTGCGCTGTGGCGGCACAAGATTGAAGAAGCCGGCCTCACAGCGTGCGTGCGCGTTGTGAAAGATGCGGGATTGCATGTGTCGAGCGTTTGCCGCGGCGGCATGTTTCCCGCAGCGACCGCCGACGGAGCGCAGGAAAAACATCGAAGACAATTTTCGCGCGGCGGATGAAGCGGCGGCGCTGCACGCGGATTCTCTTGTGATGGTGGTCGGAGGCTGCGGTGGAATCCCGCTTGGACGATGCGCGCAAGATGGTTGCCGATGGGGTTGCCGCGCTGGTTCCGTATGCGCACGAAACTCGGCGTACGCATCGGGCTCGAGCCGCTGCATCCCATGTATGCCGCAGAGCGGTCAGTGCTGGTGACAATTGACCAGGCGCTTGAACTGGCCAGCAAATATGATCCGCGAGAAGTCGGCGTGATTCTCGACACGTTTCACATCTGGTGGGATCCGCGGGTTGAGAAGCTGATCGGGCAGGCGGCAGGAAGAATTTACGGATTTCATGTTTCAGACTGGCTGGTCCCTCTGCCCGATGTGCTGATGGGACGCGGACTGATGGGCGATGGCGTGATCGACAATCGCAAACTGCGGGCGAAGGTCGAGCAGGCCGGATACAACGGGCCGATCGAAGTGGAGATCTTCAACCAGGCGATCTGGGATCGCGATCCGGATGAAGTGCTAGCGCAGGTGATCGAACGATTTGAGAAGTTTGTTTAAGCGAGAGGTCGAGTGGAAACGAATCGAATCCATCACGCCACAAGATTTGATGTCGGCGATCCGGAGCGCCGTGGATCTCGCAGTGCAAAAAACACTCCGGCTGGACCTGCGCTGGAACGCGGGCGGCAGCGCGCCTGTGTTTACTGCTGGGGGCCGGTACACGGCGCGAAGCTGGACGCAGTGGACGCAGGGATTTCAGTACGGCAATGCTCTGCTGTGCTTCGAACTGAGTGGCGATCGCGAGTTGCTGGAGGTGGCGCGGCGGCATGTGGCGGCAGATATGGCCGAGCACCTGACCCACACCGGCGTGCACGATCACGGGTTCAACAATATCTCGACCTATGGCAACCTGCGCCGGCTGATGCTTGCTGGACGCATCGAACGCAACGAGTGGGAGTTGCGCTTCTACGAATTGGCGCTGAAGGTGAGCGGAGCCGTACAGGCGGCGCGATGGACGAGCCTTAAGGATGGGCTCGGTTACATCCACTCATTCAATGGGGCCACTCGCTGTTCATCGACACCATGCGAACGCTGCGTGTGTGCGGCATGGCGCACATGCTGGGCCATGCCTTGCTGGGCGAGCAGGATGAGCGGGTCAACCTGCTGTCGCGCGTGTTGCAGCATGCGCAAACTTCGGCGCAGCACAATATCTACTACGGCGAAGGGCGCGACTACTACGACACGCCTGAGCTGCGCGGCCGCACAGCGCATGAGGCAATCTTTAATCCCGCGAGCGGCGCGTTTCGCTGCCCGTCATCGCAACAGGGCTACTCGCCCTTCAGCACGTGGACGCGTGGGCTGGCGTGGGCGATGCTGGGCTTTGCCGAGGAGCTTGAGTTTGTGCAGGTCGCTGCCGGCGAGCGAATTCGGAGTGGAAGGCGTTCCGGAGAAGGCCGATGCCTGCGCGATGCTTCGAGCGAGCTGCGAGGGCAACATGCGATTTCTATCTGCACCAGGCGAGCGCGCGGGACGGGATCTGCTACTGGGATACGGGAGCGCCGGGGTTGGCGCGGATGGGCGATTGGCGGGAACGAAACGCCGATCCTTTTAACGACCACGAGCCCGTGGATTCGTCGGCGAGCGCGATTGCCGCGCAGGGGCTGATCCGACTGGGACACGCGCTGGGTGATAGCGGACGTGCGTACATGCAGGCCGGATTGACAGTGTTGAAGCGGCTGCTGGAAGAACCCTACTTGTCGCTTGATCCGCATCACGAGGGGATCCTGCTGCACAGCGTGTATCACCGGCCGAACGGGTGGGATTACATTCCCGATGGCGCGAAGATTCCGTGTGGCGAGTCATCATGTGGGGCGACTATCATCTGCTGGAGGCGATGCTGCTGGTGACACGGATGGCTGAAGGCGGCTATTACACGTTCTTCGAGGCGACTGCGGGATGGCGAAGTGGAGAAGCGAAAGTAGCGTTGGTGACGGGCGGCGCGCGCGGCATCGGGCTGGGCATCGCGCTCAGGCTGGCTGAGGATGGGTTCGCAATCGTGGTCGCCGGCCGGCGAACCGGCGAAGAGACGCAACCGGCAATCGATAAGATCAAGGGTCGCGGCGCCGATGTGCTGTATGTGCAGGCAGACGTTGCCGACGGCGCGGCTCGGGCGCGGCTGCTGCTCGCGGTCGAAGATCGATTTGGGCGGCTGGATGTGCTGGTGAACAACGCTGGAATAGCGCCGCGCGTGCGGGCAGACATTCTGGAGGCAAGGGAAGAGCACTTCGATGAGGTGATTGCGTCGAATCTGAAGGGTCCGTACTTCCTTACGCAGGCAGCGGCGCAGTGGATGGTGCGACAGCGCGCGAACGATCGGACGACGCATCGCGCCATCATCAACATTGGGTCGGTGTCGGCGACGGTGGCCAGCGTGAATCGCGGCGAGTATTGCCTGTCAAAAGCGGGCGTTGCGATGGCGACGCAGTTGTGGGCGGCGCGGCTGGCTGAGTTTGGCGTCGGCGTGTACGAGGTGCGGCCGGGAATCATCGAGAGCGACATGACGGCGGGCGTGCGCGAGAAGTACGATGCGCTGATCGAAGCCGGACTGCTGGTGGAGAAGCGCTGGGGAACGCCGAGCGATGTGGCGAGCGCGGTGAGCGTGCTGGCACGCGGCGAATTGCCGTACGCAACGGGCGCAGTAATCGTGGTGGACGGCGGATTGACGCTGGCGCGACTGTGAAGGATTGACACTTGGTTTGCAGTTGAGATTTCCCCGGTCCTCAAGTGCGAGGGACCTGGGGCACCCGAAGTTTCGGCGCATCTTGACGCGAGACTTTGTGGAGGGCGAACTGGCAGAGGCGACGACGAACCCACCTGCGCCGCGATGGGGATTCGCGGTGGCGTCGGGAATCCTGGGTTGGATTCTCGATGCCTATTACTTCTTCATCCTGATCTTTCTGGTCGATGTGTTGGCGGCGAAGTTCGGCGTCAGCAAGGCCGCGATCGTGTGGTCGATCACGGTGACGCTGGCAACGCGGCCGCTCGGCGCGCTGTTGCTGGGTGCAATCGCGGATCGCTACGGTCGAAGCGGTCCGCTGATTGCGTGCGTGTTGTTCTTCTCGATCGTGTCGGCGATGACTCCGTTTGCTGCGAGCTACCATGCATTTTTGATTTTGCGCGCACTTTATGGCGTGGGCATGGGCGGTTATTGGGGCATCGGCGCGTCGCTGGTGATGGAAAGCTCGCCGGCGGGCTCGCGCGGGCTGTTCTGCGGGCATCCTGCAGGCGGGCTATTCGCTCGGGTACCTGCTGGCGGCGGCGGCGATGCCGGTGGTTGTTCCGCGCTTGGGGTGGCAGTGGGTTTTCCTTGGCGGCCTGATTCTCGCTATCGCCGATTGTCGTGCTGGCGATGCTGGCCGAAGAACCGCATGCGTGGCGGCAGCAATCGCGCCAGCGGACTGCGCGAAATCGGACGCGCATTATGGGGGAACAAAGCCGTGTTCCTCTACCTTGTGCTGCTCATGACTGCGATCACGTGTTTTCGCATGGATCGCAGGATCTTTATCCGGATTTTCTGCAAGTCGGTGCATGGATTTTCGAGCCTTGCCGTTTCAAATCTCGCCATTCTCTACAATGTGGGCGCGATTGCGGGCGCGCTTGCGATCGGTCATCTCTCGCAGAAAATCGGGCGGCGATGGAGCATCCTGGTTGCGCTGGGAATCGCGCTGGCTGCGCTGCCGGCGTGGGCGTTCGGGACGACACATATGGTGTTGGCGGCCGGAGCATTCGTAATGCAGTTCGGCGTCCAAGGCGTCTTCGGCGTCATTCCCGCGCACCTGAACGAGTTGTCGCCGCCGGCGGTGCGCAGCCTTTTTCCTGGCGTGGTGTACCAGCTCGGGACTGCTGATTGGCGCTCCTTCGGTCGGGATCGAATTCGCGCTGCGGCAGCCCGTGGGTTACGGATGGGCGCTGGCGGCGTTTGAAATGGCATCGATCGCGGTGCTGGCGTTGGTCTGCGGGCTCGGGCCGGAGCGGAAGGGCAGGGAGCTGTAAAGGCAGGGAGCAAAGGAGCGAGTCGGCAAGTCAGCTAGTCTGCGAGCTAGCTCGCAGCCGGCAGCGGGCACGGCGAAAGACCTGACAAAATAAATTGAAGGCTTCGGGCGCTGCTTCGGTCCTGCTCCAAATGGCTTGGGCCGGGCTTCAATCTGACTGGCTGTATTACTAGCTTCTTCGACGCGCTCTCCAAACGCCGGCAACGAGAGCGCCAGCCCCGCCAACGAGGGCGAGGACGACGGTGGGATCTTCCGGCGAGTCGTCGCATCCGGTCTGGGCGCGAAGGGGAAGGGCCATGGCGAGAACCAGTGTGAAGGCGAAGGCAAGAGCGGTCTTTTTCAGGTTCATGAATTCCTCGGATACGTTATGTCATGGGCCCGGAGAGACTTGCTTCACAGAAAACGTCGATATTCGATGAAGAAGAGATAAAGACCAGAAAAGATAAATTGCTCGAGAAGGCGAATTGTTCGGGGGGACTTGAGTGTGTATAACACGCCGCAGAAGAGCGAAGCAACGAAAAACGCTGGGGGAGAAAACAATCGGGCCCTTCCCATGGGGAAGGGCCCGACCATCGAGGTGAGATGAAGATTATTGCACGGACAGGGTAACGGTTGTGGTCTGAGTAATGGAACCGGAAGTGCCAGTGACGGTGACTTGATAGGTGCCCGCGGTCGTTCCGGGATTCGACGGGCCGGTGCCCCCTCCGCCTCCTCCACCACCGCTACTGCCGCCACCGCAGCTTGCCAAGCGCGCCCATGACCACAAGAGCGACAAAGACGCCGAGCATCGAGCGCCAACTGCGGCGGCGTGCGGGGATGCCGAAGAAGACGATCAGAGCGAGAAGCGTGCCTCCCCCAGCGCCGAGCCAGCCTTTGCCATTGCCGACCTTGGGATAATATGACGTCAGCTGTGGCGGCTGTTGTGCCGATTGACAGCGTGGAAGTTTGTGCGGTTGTGCCGCTCAACGTGACCGAAGTCGGCGAAAGGCTGCAGGTAGCAGGGTCGCTTGCTGCGGTCGGGCTGATGGAACAGGTGAGGCTGACCGCGCCGGAGAACCCGCTTGACCCTGGCGTCACGGTAATCTTCGAAGTGTTGCCAGAAGTAGCGCCCGGCGCCACATTGATTCCGCCGCCGTTGGAGAGCGCGTAGGTTGGAGCAGCAGCCGCGTTTACGGTGACGTTGACGGTTGCGGTCTGGGTGATGCTGCCTGACGTGGCCGTCACGGTGATGACGTAGGCACCGGTAGTTGTGGTCGCAGTCGTGGAGGCGGTGAGTATTGCCGTAGTGGTGGCCGGCAATGTGATGGAGGCGGGGATTGCACAGGTGACTGGACTGGTTGCGCCCGAGGGAGCGGTGGTGACCGCGCAGCTAAGGTTGACCGTGCCGGTGAAGCCGTTGGCAGGCGTGGCGGTCATGGTGGAGGTGTTGCCGGTGTTCACACCCTGCACGACGGTGATTGCCCCGCCGGCCGTTAGCGAGAATGTCGGTGTTGTGGATTGGCCGCTGACGTTCGCTGTGACGCCGAGGGTGTGGATGTATTGACCCGTTGAATCCATGCCGGTGACGGAGACGTTGTAATTGCCGTTGGCAGCGCCGGCCGGGACATTGATGGTGAGGGTCGAGGAGGCGGAGCTGTTGTTGCTGAGGGTCGGATTCGGCGAGATGGAGCATGTGAGAGGCGCCGCTGCTGCGCAGCCCATGCTCACCGTTCCCGTAAAGCCGTTGACCGATGCAGCATTGATGACGTCAGTGCCGCTGCCCGTGGAGCCGCTGGTGGCGATGGGAACGATGGCGGTGCTCGGAACCAGCGAAAAATCAGCCAGCGGATTCGAAATGGAACTGCCGCTTGAGAGGGTGGTCGCCGAAGGAGCGTAGGTGTTGTCGCCGGTGTATTGCAGGGTGACAAAATTCGCGCCTTGAGCGAGTTCCTGGCTGTTGAGCACCAGGCTGAAGGTGGAGACATCGGTGGTAGTGCTGGGAGTGATGGCGATCTCGCCGAGGTCATTGCCCGACGAGAAGATGATGATGCCGCCGGTGGGTGCCTTGGTCCCTGTACCGGTGACGCTGCCAGTGACGGTGATGCTGGAATTGGGTGAAATGGCTGCCGATGATGCTGGCGGTGGTTGTGGAAGCTGTGAGGCCCGTGACCCCGACCACGGTGATGGTTGCCGGCCCAGCCGTACCGCCGTTGTAGTTGGAGTCACCGCTGTAATTGAAGGTGACGTTATAGTTGCCGGCGGCGATGCTGGACGCGAGGTTAATGACGCCGATTCCGGCGACTGCGCCGTCAGACGGATCGAGGCCAGCGCTGAGAGTGGCTGTGCCGGAGATGCCGGAAGGGGAACTGGAAAGGGTCACAGTACCGGTGGGCGGCAGAACCGGGACGGGCGCAATGTAGCCGCTGCCGCTGGCGCTGTTTTGCGCGCCATTCTCGACAATGCACATTGAAGACCGTGGCCTGGCCGTTGATGATGGCGCCGCTTGAATTCACATTCGAAGCAGCGAAGAAGAACTGCGGGCTGTCTTTGACGACGGTGAAGGTGATGGGCGAGGAAGTGACCGTGTTGTAGCTTGGTCGCCGTTGTATGTTGGCGGTGACAGAGTGCGATGCCGATAGCGAAAGGCGCGTTGTATTCGGCATCGCCTTCTGCATTCATCACGGCGGTGTTGATGGCGTTTGCAGCCGTCAGTGAATGTGACGGTGCCGGTGGGGATTGTGTAGCTGAGCGTGGAGCAGTTTGTGCCGCTGATCACGCAGCTTTGCAGATTGGTGAGCTGCGAAGTGGGCGCCACCTAGAGACTGAGCATAAGCTGCATGCCGTAATCCACGCTGGTTCCCGGATTGGAACCGGAGGTGAAATACGCACCAAGCGCGGCGTTGAAGAGATTGAAGTTCATGCCGGGCGTTTCAGGAGTGACGGTGATCTGCTTCTTTGGCGTAGAAGTGCTCATGCCGTTGGCGATTGTCGCCGCCGTACTGGGTCCAGATGTTGTAGGTTCCGCCGGGCAGATAGTTGACCGTGGCGCTGGAGTAGGCTCCGCTTGCGAGCGGGAAGACGCCCTGGCTCTGTCTGCACCGGTTCGGTGCTGTCGGTCATCAGCGCCACGTTGCCGGTGGGCGTGCCGGTGCCGGTCACGGTGCCGCTGATGGTGATGGCGGTTCCGTGGGCGAAGCTGGTGGACGACGCCGTCATGGTGGTGGTGGAAGCGGCGAGATGAACGTTCGTTCCAGTCAGTTGACCAGAACATTGGCGTCGATGGTGCCGAGGCCGGTGGCGAGGTTGTAGCCGGCGGCGGCGTTGTATTCCGGCGTGGTGCCGGTGCCGATCTGGCCTTCAGTGACTCCACTTACGACCGCAGAGTCTGGACGGAGCGGCGGAGATGCAGTTCGGCGATGACGCGGCGAATTTCGCAGGGCACGGAGTTGGTGCCGCTGGTTACGTCGTGGAAGGCGGCCGGGAACTGCGTCTTGAGCGGATAGAGGATGGTGTCTGCCTGGCCCTGCGCGGCCGTATTTCTGATTGACCAGCGCCATGATGCCGGCGAAGGCAGGCGAAGAGGCGGAAGTGCCGCCTACGCCGTAGATCTGCACGAGGTTGCTGCCGAGGCCGGAGGTCTGGCAATCGCCATCCGTTGCGCAGATGGGATAGTAGCTGTAGTTGTCGCCGTTGGCCGCGAAGAGCGAGACGTCGGGCATGTCGCGCACGCTGTCGCTGGGACGCCGGTTCCGGTTTGCCACGAGGGTTTGGGATAGCCGGACGGCGTGCCGGTGCACGCGCCTGTGCTGGAGTTGTAAGCGTGATGCTGCAGATGGCGGCAGTTGCTGGCGCCGCCGCTGCCGCCGGCGATGGAGGTGCTGTCCCGTCGGCGGTGTATTCGTTGAAGCATTCAGGCCGTACTGGCTGTCGTTCCAGGGCTGCTCGGGGATGTACTGCTGGATTGAAACTGCAGGCAACTGGGTGGAGGCTCGTGCTCCAGTAGGTGGCGAGCTGCGCGTTGAGCGCGGTGTGCCTGCGTTGTAGTCGCTGTAGTAGAAATCGGTTCCGCCGACGGCGACGTTGTACGGCGTGGAGGCAAAGCCGCTGACGGCCTGGCCATAGAGCGGCGTATTCCTGAGTGTTGTCGTTGTCGCAGCCGGCCGAGCCGTTGTCGCCGGAAGAGACCATGACGGTTTGGCCCTGCGCGGCGGCCTGCTCCCAGAGGCCGTTGATGAACGCATTGGTGGAGCCGAGAGTGGCTTCGCAGCTGCCGAAGCTGAGGCTCATGACGGGCGCGACGTTGCCGTAGACGGCGTGCTCCATGGCGAGAATCAGGCCGCTTTCGAGCGAGGTGTCGGCGGCGATGACCAGATCGATGGTGGCGTTGGGCGCGACCGCGCCGGACCACTCGACGTCGAGATAGGCTTCAACGGAGTCGCCGTTGGGGCCGTCGGGATTGTTGATGCCGTCGACGCCGGGATCGTTGCCGTCGATGATGACCTGGGGCGGATTGGCGGGCAGACCGAAGAGCGAGCGGAATTGATTGACCGAGATCGATGTTGATGTTGGAGTCGTTGATGATGGCGATGGTCTGGCCGGTGCCGTTGATGCCGGCGGTATAGAGCGGCTGCAACGTCGTACTGCACGGCGAAATCGCCGGGTGCGACGACGAAGTAGACGCCGCCGGAGCCGCTGCCTGCGTCCACTGCGGAGTGGCCTGGTGCGTGGTGGGATCGAAGCCGGCTTTGCCGAGCTTTTGCAGGTAGCTCTTGGGGTGGAAGTTGTTGAGCGAGGCGAATCCGCCGATGACGGGCGCGAGAGCGGCGGGAATCTGCGGATCGTTGGCGTTGGCGTAGTGGGTTTCGCCGTTGACCGACGTACTTGTGAATCTGGGTGTGGAAGGCGTCGCGCATCTGGGCCACGCTGCCCGAGAACTCGATGGATGCCTTTGCCGGGATTGACGCCGGTGACGCTGAAGCCGTGATTGCCGAGCCAGGTTTCGATGGTGGCGATGTCCTGGTCGGAGGCGCCGAATTGTGCGCCGAACTGGGCCGGCGTGAGCCACTGGTGGTAATTGGGCGAGCCGGGCGTGTTCAGCTGCGCGATGAGCTGGCGGAGCGCGGTTTCCTGGCTGGCGCTGCGCTGGAGAACGAGATGCATGCGGTCGAGCTGCATGCCGTCAGGCGCGGCGCCGCGATCGTTGGCGGCATTGGCGAGCGGATGCACGGTGTGCTGTGAGCGTGACCAGCTGGTTTCGTCGATGGGGTTGACGATGCGAACGGTGGGACTAGCATGCTGGGCCAAGGCGGAAATCGAGCAGAAAGACACTGGCCAACACGCACAGGGGGAGCGAGCGCGATTTTCATCATAATTGTGTGATCCTGGACCCTTTCCTGAAAGAGAGCCTCGATACGAAGAGATGAGTTGACGTGAGGGAAACCAAGATGCAACGGATGTGACGAGCAAGCAAGCGAACTGGAAGCCATGACCATAATAAGGCGGATCGTCAATCCTGTATGCCGCGAAAAGCGTGTTTGGCACGCGGGTCACCGCAAGGTTACTGATTCGGGAACACGAATGCCGAATCGATCACCATGCAGACCAATCCCAGGGACGAAGAGACAATGCAGAATGAGAAGCAGGAATGAAGGGGGCCCACATCGGGAATGTCGCAGCAGGCTCAGAAGCTTAGACGCTGCAGGGTGAGGAAGGTTGACTGAAATGAGGCAGGTAGAAGGACCAAGGTAATGGAAGGGCGGGGCGTGGAAAATTTGGGAGGAAGTGAGCAAGGAAGTTGGGAGCGCGGGTGCGAAGGCGCAGCGGAGGCAGAGCTTCGAGCGGCGACGCCACTCACTGCCGGCTTTCAAAAGGGAAATCGAGGCGCATAGTGGTAGTTTTGAAAGAGGCCATAAGGAGGAAATTCACGGTAATCGAGCGGATCTAGAAAAGTGAATTTCATCGGCTAAAACGCGGCTGCCAGACCGTGAAATTGCAATAGACAAATTGTTTTCTGCGGGTATATCATTCGGTTTCTTATTGGAACTGAGCTATGGTGCTCGGTTCTTACGATCCGGCGGCCAGCAAACTGGCGATCGGCGAACACGGGCAAATGATGCGCGCATCGCTATTTATTACCTGCTATAACGACACGCTGTTTCCTGAGACGGGGCGCGCGGTGGTGCGCCTGCTGGAGCGGCTGGGCGTGGAGCTGGATTTTCGCCCGCAGCAGACCTGTTGCGGGCAGATGCACGCCAACACCGGATTCCGAAGCGAGGCATTTAGCCAGGCGAAGCGGCTGGTGGAGATGTATCGCGGACGCGGAGGCGGTGGTGATTCCGTCGTCGTCGTGCGTGGCGATGATTCGCGACCAGTACTCCGGATCTGTTTGAGGAGCTGGGCGACGAAGCCCTGCGCAAGCAGTTTGCGGAGCTGCTGCCGCGGGTTTACGAGCTGAGCGAATTTCTTGATCGACAAGCTGGGCGTGGAGGATGTGGGCGCGTACTTTCCGCACAAGGTGACGTACCACGCGAGCTGCCACGGGCTGCGGGCGCTGCAGCTGGGCGATAGGCCGTTCCGGCTGCTGGGCAAAGTGCGCGGGCTGGAGCTGGCGCCGCTGCCGAATCTGGATCGCTGCTGCGGGTTTGGCGGGACGTTCAGCGTGAAGAACGGCGATGTGTCGTCGGCGATGCTGGCGGTGAAGCTGCAAGACGTGCTGGGGACGGGAGCGGAGTTCTGCACGGCGCTCGACAACAGCTGCCTGATGCACCTGGGCGGGGCGATGCACCGGCAGTACGCGGGCATGAAGACGATTCACATGGCGGAGATTCTGGCGAGCACGCAGAGCGAGCCTTGCCGAGGTGTTGGGATGAGCGCGGCGGCCATCCGGTATTGGATCCGACGATTGCGCCGCCGTTTCCGCAGGCGGCGCTGCCGGTGCTGCGCGACTCCGCAGCTGCGGAAAAATGTTGCGCACGCGATCGATGTGATCCAGGCGAAGCGCGCGCGGCTGGTGGCGGAGAAAAGCGACTGGCAGGAACTGCGCGCGGCAGCCGCGTGCGATTAGAGATGAGGCGCTGGAAAATCTGGGCACGTATCTGGAGCAATTTGAAGAGCGCTGCACGGCGGCGGGCGGCCATGTGCACTGGGCGGCGGATGCGGCCGAGGCGCGGCGGATCATTCTGGAGATTCTGCGCGAGGAGAAGGCCGACGAGGTCATCAAGATCAAGACGATGACGTCGGCGGAGATTCAGCTGAATCCGTTCCTTGAGGCGGCGGGCATGCAGGGCGTACGAGACGGATCTGGCGGAGATCATTCTGCAGCTCGGCGATGGAGAGCCCTCGCACATTGTGGTGCCGGCGCTGCATGTGAATCGCAGCCAGGTGCGGGAGATTTTTGCGCGGAAGATGGGGCTGCCGGAATCTGTCGGACGATCCGAAGGCTCTGACGGCGGCGGCGCGGCAATTATCTGCGGGAAGAAATTTCTTGAAGTGCCGACGGCGATCAGCGGGGCGAATTTTCTGATTGCGGAGACGGGCGGCGTGGCGATCGTGGAGTCAGAAGGCAACGGGCGCATGTGCCTGACGCTGCCGCAGACGCTGATCACGCTGGCGGGGATCGAGAAAGTGCTGCCGCGGTTCGAGGATCTTGAAGTGATGCTGCAAGTGCTGGCGCGCTCGGCGACGGGCGAGCGGATGAATCCGTACACGTCGCTGTGGACGGGCGTGACGCCGGGCGACGGGCCGCAGAATTTTCATGTGGTGCTGCTGGACAATGGGCGGTCGCGCGATTCTGGAGCGGAAGACGGAGCGGCAGACGCTGCGCTGCATTCGCTGCGCGGCCTGCATGAATACTTGCCCGGTGTACCGGCAGACGGGCGGGCATGCGTATGGGTCGGTGTATCCGGGGCCGATTGGGGCGATCCTGACGCCGCAGTTGCATGCAGATGCAGCATGCGCAGTCGCTGCCTTTGCGTCGTCGCTGTGCGGCGCGTGCTACGAAGTTTGCCCGGTGAAGATCAATATTCCCGAGATCCTGATCGATCTGCGCGCGCAGGTTACGGACCAGGAACGGCAGAACGGCCGGGAAGTTTTTCGATCCCATGTACCTGGGAATGCGCGTGGCGAATCTGATTTTTCTCGCGGGCGTGGCTGTTTCATTTTGCGCAGTGGATGGGGCGGATCGGGGCGCGCATCTTTACGCGCAAGGATGGATGGATTCATTCGCTTGCCGAGCATGGGCGCGAAGTGGACGCAGACGCGCGATCTGCGCGGGCTGCCGAAGCAGACGTTTCATGAGTGGTGGGCGGAACGAGAGGCAGGGAGCAAGAGAGCGGGGGAGCGCGAGACAAGGAACAAGGGAACGGGGAAAGAGGGGAGCGAGGGAGCGACGGAGCGAACACCGCTCGCGAGCGGGAATTCTCCTTCGCTCGCTCCGGTTGAAGAAGATGCCCAGCACCTTGTGCTGCCGGGAAAGTGGGTGCGATGAATTCGATCGCTGATTCGCGCAAGCGTGTGCTCGAACTAATCCGTGGAGCGACGGGGAATTCGTCCGCTTCGGCGGAACCGTTACCATCTCCGATCGCGCGCGACTATGTGCGGCGCGGAAGCATGACGGCAGGTGCGCGACTGGAGCGGTTGGTGGAGCGGTTGCGGGAATACGATGCCGATGTAGTGGAGTGTGAGCCGGAGGGGCTTATTGCCGCGATTCGCGCGCAGTTGACCGCGAGCGGCAGGCACGCGTTTGTGGCTCCGGCGGGACTGCCGGCCGAGTGGCTTGCACCAGGATTTGACTGGAAGATCGATGGTGACTCTGCCGGTCGAGGAGATCGAGCAGGCCGATGGTGTGGTGACGGCGTGCTTTCTGCGGCGTTGCCGAGTCGGGGACGATTGTGTTGCATCACGCCGCGATGGAAGGGCGGCGGGTGATCTACTCTGCTTCCGGATTGGCATCTGTGCGTTGTGCACGCCAGCCAGGTGGTGGAGACGTTGCCGGAGTATTTTGACCGCTGCGAAAAAGCAGGCCCTGAGGGGCTAGGGACCAGGGCTTCAAGAGCTTCTCTACAACGATCGCCAGCACTCGTGACGTGGATTTCCGGGCCGAGCGCGACGGCGGATATTGAAATGACGCGCATCAAGGGCGTGCATGGGCCGGGTTTTTGAATGTGATTCTGGTGAAGGACTGAAGAACAGTGGTCAGTGATCAGAGAACCAAGGGTCAGAGAAGTAGAGACTCGAAGATCAGACAAGCGGGGACGAAAAGCCATGAAACTTTCGGATTCGGCAGTTCAGGAGTTTGCATTCAAGGCGCTGGATGCGTTCCAGATCGAGATTCCTTCGTGGGGATTTGCCAACACCGGCACGCGCTTTGGCAAGTTTGTGCAGGCTGCGGCGGCGACCACCATTGAAGAGAAATTTGCCGACGCGGCCGAGGTGAACCGGCTGACGGGCGTGACGCCCACGCTGGCGCTGCATGTGCTTTGGGATCTGCCCGACGGCGTGAAGGATGTGCCCGAGGTGCAGCGAGCTGGAGCGGCAGTTCGGCGTGCAGGTCGGGATCGATCAATCCGAACCTGTTCCAGGATCAGGAGTACAAGTTCGGCTCGCTCTGCAATCCATCGGCGGAGATTCGCGAGCAGGCGCTGGAGCACATGCTGGACTCGATCGAGATCGCGCAAGGCGCTGGGCTCGCGCGATATCTCGCTGTGGATGGCGGATGGATCGAATTATCCGGGCACGCAGAGCATGCGCAAGCGCATCGGCTGGCTGGAGGAGGCGCTGCGCGACTGCGCATGAGCCACCTGGCGCCGGATCAGCGGATGCTGGTGGAGTACAAGCCGTTCGAGCCGGCTTTCTATCACACCGATATTGCCGACTGGGGCATGGCGTGCCACCTGGCGCGGCAGGCGGGCCGCAGGCGCGGGTGCTGGTGGATACGGGCCATCACTACAACGCGCAGAATATTGAGCAGATTGTGGCGTGGCTGCTGCATACCGGACATGCTGGGCGGATTCCACTTCAACGACCGGCGCTATGCGGATGACGATCTGACGCTGGGCTCGATCGATCCCTACCAGATCTTCCGGATCTTCCACGAGATTCATGCGGCGACGGACGACGGGCTGCGCGATCGACATTGCCTACATGATCGACCAGAGCCACAACCTGAAGGGCAAGATGGAAGCGATGGTGCAGACCGTGGTGACGGCGCAGGAGCTTTATCTGAAGGCTGCGCTGGTGGATCGCGAACAGCTGGCGGAGTTGCAGCAGAGCTGCGACCTGGTGGCGGCCGAGGAGCTGTTTCGCGGCGCGTTCTGGAGCGATGTGCGGCCGTTGACGCGGGCGTGGCGCGAGGCGCGGGGACTGCCGGCCGATCCGCTGGAGGCGCTGCGCGAGAGCGGTTATGTGGAGCGCGCGGCGCGCGAGCGGGGAAGCCGGAGCTCGGCGGTGAGCAGCTACGCGTAGACAGGGCAGGCCAAGGATCAAGGCAGGAGCTCAGGACTAACGTGTGAGCGATAGCATGTGGTACCCGATCTCGGGACCGGATCCGGCTGACGATCAGCATCGCAAGTGTTCTATGATGGTTGCGGCTGGATTTCATTAGAGACCAAGCGAGGAGGCAAGGTTGGCCAAGGCAAAGATCAAGCGGCTGTACCTGATTCCGATTCTCTCGAAGGCGCTCGACGTGATCGAGCTGCTGGAGCAGGACAACGCTCCGCTGACGCTTGAAGACGTTTACCAGCAGACCAACATCTCCAAGACCAGCGTCTACCGGATTCTGAAGACGCTGGTGCATCGCGGCTACCTGGCGCAGACGCCAGAACGGGCAGTACCGGCTGGTTTCGCGGCCGCGGCGGCTGCGCTTCGGATTTGCCGTGCAGAGCGCGGAGATGCCGTTTCAGCGAAGCGGTGGCGCAGAGCGTGACGGCGGCGGCGGCTGCGTCGGGCGTGGAGCTGCTGATGCTCGACAACCGCTACGATCCCGCGGTGGCCGTGCGCAATGCCGAGGAGTTTGTGGCCAAGCGCGTGGACCTGGTGCTGGAGTTCCAGGTGGAAGAAGCGGCGGCGCCGCGCGTGGCGCACATCTTCAAGAAGGCCGAGATTCCGCTGGTGGCGATCGATGTGCCCCATCCCAATGCGACCTACTTCGGCGTGGACAACTTCGAAGTGGGATACGAGGCGGCGTCGATTCTGGCGCAATATGCGCAGCGGAAATGGAAGGGCAAAGTGGACCGGGTGGTGGGCGTGGGTTTCAGCGAGGCGGGCAGCTTTGTGCAGAACCGCATCACGGGCGCGTTTGACGGAATCCGCGAGCGGTTCAAGGATCTGACGCCGGACCGGTTTGTGCAGATCGAAGGACGAGGCATGCGCGAGGCGAGCCGCAAGGCGATGAGCGAACTGTCTGCGCGGAGCGGCAGGCCGGCGAGCATACGCTGGTGGCCGCCGCCACCGATTCGAGCGCGCTGGGCGTTCTGGATGCGGTGCGCGAGGCAGGGCAGGAAGCAGAACTTCGCGATCGTGGGCCAGGATTGCATTCCCGAAGTGATGGAGGAGATGCGCAGCGGGATCGAGCGCGATTGTCGGCTCGATTTCGCACGAGCCGGAGACCTACGGACCGCGGCTGATTCAGCTCGGCATTTCGATTCTGCGCGGGTACACCGTGCCTCCTTACAACTACGTGCACCACCGGGCGGTGACGCCGGAGACGCTGGGCGCCGAAGAGAAGGCGCAAAGCGAAACACGAGAAGCCGCGAGGCGGATGTGGCGTAGATGACCGGCGTAGACATGGCGTGCGAAAGCCGGCTTGCACGCTTGCACTGGGCGCGTTTCGCATTGCCGAGAGGCCTGCGATCTGTGCAGTATAGTGTTGAACCGAGTCTCGGAATTCCGTGTATTAAAACGATTTCCCGACGCCACCGGCTGTATCATAGATTGTGAGCTCGATCAATTCCCCGTTTGAGTGCTCCCTTATGACAACAGCAACGACTGCTTCGCCTGTATTGCATTTTCTTGAGGACCGCTGGGACCCGCACGTGGCGGCCAGCTCTCGATGAGCCTGAGCTTCTGCGCTATCGCTCGAACCTGCTGGGTTCGGACCTGCGCATCACCAACTTTGCCGGCGGCAACACCAGCTCGAAGATCATGGAGATCGATCCGCTGACCGGCAAGCCGGTGGAAGTGCTGTGGGTGAAGGGCTCGGGCGGCGACCTGGGCAGCATCAAGCGCACGGGCTTTGCCACGCTCTACCAGGAAAAGCTGCTGGCGCTGGAGCGCATTTACAAGGGCGTGGACATCGAAGACGAGATGGCGGAGATGTATCCGCTGTGCGCGTTCCGAACAATCCTGTGGCCGCTTCGATTGATACGCCGCTGCATGGATTTCTGCCGTTTCCGCATGTGGACCATCTGCATCCCGACTGGGGCGATCGCGCTGGCGGCGAGCGCCAACGGCAAAGCGAAGATGGAGGAGTTCAACCGCGAGTTCGGCCACTCAGCTGGTGTGGCTGCCGTGGCAGCGCCCGGGCTTTGAGCTGGCGCTGATGATGAAGCGCGCCGTGGAGGAGAATCCCGGCTGCGACGGCATTGTGCTGGGCGGGCACGGGCTGTTTACCTGGGGCCAGACGCAGCGCGAGTGCTACCTGAACACGCTGACACGTGATCGACCAGCTTGGGCAGTTTATTGAGCGGCACGGCAGCGAAGGGCAAGGTGCGCTTTGGCGGCGAGGCTGTGCCGGCGCGCGCGGATCGCAGAGAGCTGGCGATCCAGATCGCGCCGTTTCTGCGCGGGCGCATCAGCGCGAAGCAGCGGTTCATTGCGAGCTTCAGCGATGCGCCGGACGTGCTGCAGTTTGTGAATTCGGCGCACGCGAAGGAGCTGGCGTTTCTGGGGACGAGCTGCCCGGATCACTTTATCCGCACCAAGATCCGGCCGATGTTTGTGCCGTGGGACGCGGACGAGGATCTCGAGGCGCTGAAGAAGCAGATCGATTGCGTCGCTGGCGCGAGTATCGCGACCAGTATCGCGCCTACTATCGCACATTTGCGACGCCGGATTCGCCGGCGATGCGCGATGCCAGCCCGACGGTGGTGCTGATTCCGGGCATGGGGATGTTCAGCTTCGGAAAGAACAAGACCGAGGCGCGCATCACGGGCGAGTTTTATACCAATGCGATTCACGTGATGGAAGGCGCGAGCGTGCTGGGCGAGGGCGAGGTGAGCGGGCACGGTGCCGCAGTGCGCGCCGGGAATGGATCCGGCGAGCTTCAAGGTGTTTACGCAATTATGTGGCGCTGCCGGCGGTGGAGGCGTTCCGCATCGAGTACTGGGCGCTGGAAGAGGCGAAGATTCGCCGCCAGCCGCCGGAGAAGGAACTGAGCCGGCGCGTGGCGCTGGTGGTTGGCGGAGCCAGCGGCATCGGGCGCGAAGTGGCGCGGCTGGCGGCGAGCGCGCGGCGCGCATGTGTTTGTTGCCGACCGCAACGAGGAGGGCGCGGCGCGAGGTGGCCGAGGAGCTTGGCGTCGATGACATCGCCGGAGTTTACCGGCAGCTCGAGCGTGGATATTCGCAGCCGCGAATCGATTCGCAAGGTGCTGGGCGCGGCGGCGCTGGCGTTTGGCGGCATCGATATTCTGATCAACACCGCGGCGATGTTTCCTTCCACGCCAGACGGCGAGATTCCCGACGAGATGTGGGCCGACACGCTGGCCGTGAATGTGACGGCGAACTATCTGCTGGCCGACGAAGCGGCAAAGCTGTTTGAGGAGCAGGGGCTGCACGGGAACATTGTGTTCACCAGTTCGGCGAACGCGGTGGTGGCCAAGCGCGGCAGCGAGGCCTACGACGTGAGCAAGGCGGCGCTGATCGCACCTGATTCGCGAGCTGGCGGTGAGCATGGCGCCGAATGTGCGCGTGAACGGCATCAGCCCGGCGACGGTGGTGAAGGGATCGACGATGTTTCCGCGCGACCGCGTGCGCGCTTCGCTGAAGAAGTACAATATTCCTTTCCAGGAATCGTTCAGCGATGAGGAGCTTCGCAGCCGCCTGGCCGCGTTCTATGCCGAGCGCACGCTGACGCACAAGGCGATCGATCCGGCCGATTGCGCGGAGGCGATCCTCTTCCTGGCCAGCCCTCGGGCGCGCTGCACGACGGGACACGTGATTCCCGTGGACGGCGGATTGACCGAGGCGTTCCAACGTTGAGCGCGTTGAGACGGCGCTGACGGAAATGGGGATTTGCTGCGGCCATGCAAGAAGCTGCACGTGTTGCCATTGATTTAGGCGCGGAGAGCTGCCGCGTTTCGCTGCTTCGCTGGATCGACGGCAGCCCGCGCATCGAAGTCATCCATCGCATTCCGAATGGGCCGGTGCATCGCGGCGATTCGCTGTACTGGCCGCTGACGCAGAATTCTTGCCGGGCTGGAAGAAGGCTTGCGCAAGGCTGCCGCGGCGGCTCCCGAAGGCATTGCGTCGATCGGCGCGGATAGTTGGTCAGTGGATTATGTGCGGCTGGCGCCGGACGGCAAGATGCTGCGCGAGCCGTTCTGCTATCGCGACGAGCGCACGGCGGCGAGCAAGGAGGCGGCGGACCGGATCATTTCTCCCTTCGACCTTTATCAGCGCACGGGCGCCTATCCGCATCAAGCTCAATACCGTGTATCAACTGATGGCCGATCCCAGCGGCGGGAATCGATCGCGCGCGCGCCGTGGGTCATGTTGCCCGAGTTTGTTCTCTATTGGCTGAGCGGGCGGCGCGTGGCCGAGTACACGAACGCCACGCCATACGGGACTGGTGAATCTGAAGACCGGCGACTGGGATGCGGAGCTGTTCGAGATGCTGGGGCTGGCGGTGGAAGCCGCGCCGCCGCTGGTTGCGACGGGGACGGTGCTGGGGCCGATGACAGGGACCGCTGGCGGAGCTGGACGCATTTCGCGAGACGCAGATTATTGCGCCGGCGACGCACGACACGGCGAGCGCGATTGCGGGCATTCCCGCCGATCTGAGCTCGGCGGCGTACATCAGCTCGGGAACGTGGTCGCTGGTGGGCACGGTTACGCAGACGCCGGTGACGACGCAGCACGCCTTCGACGCGGGCTATACCAATATCGGCGCGGCGGCGCGGCGGGCTGCTGTTTCACTCGCTCATCAACAGCATGTGGGTGCTGAAGCAGTGCATGGATGCGTGGGCGGCGCAGGGGCGGCCTTGGACTATCGAGGATCTCGTCCAAGAGGCTGCTGCATGCAATGCTGCCGACGGGCGTGCTGGATATGGATGCGCGAGACGCTGATGCTCGACTCCGGACATGCCGCAGCGGATCAACAGCGAGCTGACGCGGCTGGGATTCGACGAGATTCCCGATGTGGCCGGCAACGAGCCGATGTTTGCGCGGACGATCTTCGAGAGCCTGGCGCTGCGCTACGCTTCGGCGACTGGCGAATCTCGAAAAGATGCTGGGCCGCAAGCTCGAGCGCATCCACATGATCGGCGGAGCGACGCGCAACAAATTGCTGGTCGAGCTGACCGAGCAGCGGACCGGGCTGAAAGTCGAGATTGGCGAGACGGAAAGCTCGACGATCGGCAGCCTGGCGGTTCAACTGGCGGCGAGCGAGGCCGGCGGCGACGCGCGTGACGCCCGCAGGCGATGCGCGAGTGGGCGGAAGCGCTTGTGCGAGAACAGAGCTTGCTAGAGACCGGCGCTCCACTATTTTGCCCCGGGAAATTTCTCGATGTGCATCTCGCCTTTGCGGCCGAAGTAGATCACCTGCTTGCCGGTGAGGAACGCCCAGTAGCCAATGACGCCGGCTGCGGTGGAACGCTTGACGAACTCGGGATAGCGAACGGTGTCGGCCTGCGCGCCGCGAATGGCCGCGACCAGATCGGCGTCCGAGAACTCCTCGGCGACGGGATCCAGCGTGAGGAATCATGGGCTCGGTGTGCGGTTTCGCCGCTGGTGGCGTAATAGGTCTTGCGCCCGGCGGCAAAGTCGACGCAATACGACTCGACGCCAACTTCGAGCAGCTTGCCGACTGCCTGCGGGAAGGTCATCTTCGCCTTCCTGGGTTGCAACGGTGACTTCGTGGATGACTTCGGTGTTCATGGTTTCTCCTTATTCGGTGGGAAGTTTCTCGAGCCCATGCGCCTGCACGAGCTTTTTCAAAATGGAAAGAATGGTTTCGCGCTCCTTGCGGGTGAGCGGGTGGAAAAACTCTTCGTCGTTCTGATCGGCAAGCGCGGCCAGCAGCCGGAACCAGCCGCCTGCCTGCCGCGGTGAGCGCGATCTCCTGGTAGCGCCGGTCCCCGCTGCTCTCGCGCCGCGTGACCAGGCCTTTTGTGCAGCAAGCGGTCGACGATCTTGGTGATGGCTCCGCGCGTCATGCCGATGCGGCCGGCAACGACGCTTGGCGAGGTCTGGCTTTCGCCGAACATCTCGCGCATCACCACCCACTCCGCCACGGTGACGCCGCTCCGCTCCAGCTTGCGCGCGAAGGCGTGCGAGACGTGGTTGGAGACGAATGCGCATCCAGAAGCCGATGTGGCTTTTCAGATGGCTGACGGTCGAATCTGCGACTCCCGGCGTCTTCCCATGAATACAATTTACAGAGAAACAGTTTCCATGTCAACTATTATTTGAGAAGATAAACTTGCAGCGATCAGGAGGCAGATGGGCGAAGTCGCGGCCCGGCGGGAACGCCGTGACATTTCAGCGTGCTGTGCGGGCCGCGCTTAGGCCGCTGAAAGATGCGGAGCGGGCGGCGGGGATGCGCGCCTACATGCGCAATCAGTTTGATTACCTGGGAGTTGGAACGCCAGAGCAGCGCGCCGCAGTGGCAGCCGCTGCTTAAGCGGCTTTCAAGGCCGCGACAGCCGGAAGAATTGCGCATGGCCGCGGACGGGCTTGTGGGCAATGCGCGAGCGGGAGTATCAATATGTAGCGACCGGTCTGCTGGGCAAGCTACCAGGCAGCACTGAGCCATGACGATTTGCCCTGGCTGCTGGATCTGGCGCAACAGAAATCGTGGTGGGATACGGTCGACTCGCTGGTGAAGGTCGTTGGGAAGATTGTGCGGCGCTCAGGCACGAAGGGCAAGCGCGCGATGGACCGGGCGGTGAAGCACGACGAACTTCTGGGTGCGGCGCATCGCGATGCTGCACCAGCTTGGCTGCGCGAGCCGAGTGTCGACACGGAGCGGCTCTTCCGCTACGCCGAGCTGCTGGCAGCGGAGAAGGAGTTCTTCATCCGCAAAGCGATTGGCTGGGCGCTGCGCGACTATGCGTGGCACGACTGGCGCGCGATGGAGAAGTTCCTGAATTGCAAACGCAGGGAAGTTTGCCGGGCTCACGGTGCGCGAAGCGGGAAGAATCTCGCGGCGCTGCGGAAGACCGGCTGAGGCAAAGGCCCTTGACTCGACGGCGGCTTAAGTCGTAGTTTGTGCTTACACGGGAAAGGAGGTTGATCCAGCCTATGAAAATGACTGTTCGAGTTGTATCTTACGTGAGGTGACTGAGGCCTAGGGCATCGCGCCCCAGACTCAGATAAGACCAGGCGGAGGGTTCTCCGTCATGGCTCTGGCACTCGCGGAAGCGCGATGGCCTTAGTCCAATCCCAACAGTCCACCGGCAGCGGCCTGGGAACGTGAGTTCTCAGGCCGTTGTTGTTTTAGAAACAGGGAGCAAGAAAACGAGGGGGCAAGCGCACAAAAAGGCAGTTTGCAGTTCGTAGTTCGCCGTTTGCTTATTGTGGGCGGGCGCGTCGGGCCGACCGAGAAATGGGGGAGTGATGCAGGATCGATTGGAGAACACGCTGGCGCTGCTGGGGCGGACGCCGCGTGCGTTGCGTGCGCTGCTCTACGAGTTGCCCGAAATGTGGGTGATGCGCAATGAGGGCGGTGAAACCTGGTCCGTCGTCGACGTCGTGGGCCATTTGATTGACGCCGATCGCGTGAACTGGATGCCGCGAACACGGATGATGTTAGAGTCGCGGGAGGTGCGCCGGTTCGAAGCGTTCGATCGCGGCGGCCACAAGCGTGAGACCGCGGGCAAGCAACTGGGTCAACTCCTCGATGATTTTGCTTCGCTGCGAGTGCAGAATCTCGAGGATCTGCGCGCCTTCGTCTCTCTGAGAGCGATCTTGACCGGCGGGGCGACATCCGGCGCTTGGGGTGGTCACGCTACGGCAGCTGCTGGCGTCGTGGGCCGCGCACGACCTGACGCATCTTCACCAGATTTCCCGAATCATGGCGCACCAGGTTCGCGAGGCCGTCGGGCCGTGGAGCAAGTTTCTCGGCGTGATGCATTGCGCAGGACACAGCGAGCCGGCGTAAACGCAGGGAACAAGGGAACGAGGGAGCGAGAAGCAATTTCTCAGGTCGTAGACCTCAGTTTGCAGCGATCCGCCCCACGCGGCGCGCGGTGGAACTTCGATGCCGTAAAATCAGCCTAAAGATGAAGTGTCCTTATTGCGGATTTGGGCAGGATCGGGTGGTGGACTCGCGCGAGAGCAAAGAGGCCGACTCGATCCGGCGGCGGCGGGAGTGCGAAAGCTGCAACCGGCGCTTCACCACCTACGAGCGCATCGACGAGATTCCCTACATGGTGGTGAAGAAAGACGGCCGGCGCGAGCGCTTCGACCGGCAGAAGGTGCTGAGCGGCCTGCTGCGCGCGTGCGAAAAGCGGCCGGTGTCGTCGAGCCAGCTGGAAAAGATTGTGGATGCGACGGAGACCTTCCTGGTCGATGCGCCGGAGCGCGAGCGCACGACGCGCGAGGTCGGCGAGCTGATTATGCAGCACCTGAAGGGACTCGATACGGTGGCGTACATCCGCTTCGCCTCGGTCTATCGCGACTTCAAGGATGTGCGCGAGTTCAAGGAAGAGCTGGAGGGGTTGCTGGAGGGGCACGGGAAGAAGAAAGGCGGCTCCTAGCCGCTAGCTTCTAGCCTTTCTTGCTGACGAGAGGGCAGTTCTCAGAGTTCGTCGAACAATTACTATCAAACTCACGCGGCACTGGCTGCAGGATGAGCTAGAAGCCAGTAGCTAGAGGCTTGAAGCTATGTCAGAGAAAAAGACACACAAAGTTACGCTGATTCCCGGCGACGGCATCGGGCCGGAGGTGACGCAGGCGGTGGTGCGCATTCTTGAGGCCACCGGCGTGAAGTTTGAGTGGGAGCGGTTTGCCGCCGGCGCCGAGGCCTTCGAGATTCACGGCGAGTACATTCCCGCGGCGCTGTATGAGTCGATCGAGCGCAACCGCGTGGCGCTGAAGGGGCCGGTGACGACGCCGATCGGCGGCGGATTCAAGAGCATCAACGTCACGCTGCGCAAGAAGTTCGATCTGTTCGCCAATCTGCGGCCGATTCGCAATCTGCCCGGACTCGACACGAAATATCCCGGCGTGGATCTGGTGATCGTGCGCGAAAACACCGAGGGCGAGTACGTGGGCCTGGAGCACGAAGTGGTTCCGGGCGTGGTGGAAAGCATCAAGGTGATTACCGAGAAGGGATCGACGCGGATTGCGCTGTTTGCGTTCGAATATGCGCGCAAGCATGGGCGCAAGAAGATCCACTCGATCCACAAAGCCAACATCATGAAGCTGTCGGACGGGCTGTTTCTGCGCTGCGCGCGGCAGGTGGCCGAGGAGTTCCCTGACATCACTTATGGCGAGCACCTGATCGACAACACCTGCATGCAGCTGGTGATGAATCCGTTTCAATACGACACGCTGCTGCTTGAGAATCTCTACGGCGACATTGTGAGCGACCTTTGTGCGGGGCTGGTGGGCGGGCTGGGACTGGCGCCGGGCGCGAACCTGGGCGTGGAGTGCGCGATCTTCGAGGCGGTGCACGGATCGGCGCCGGACATCGCGGGCAAGGACGTGGCCAATCCGACGGCGCTGCTGCAGTCGGCGATTTTGATGCTGCGGCACCTGGATGAAGCGGCCGCGGCAGACAAGGCGCAGAAGGCGCTGGAGACGGTGTATTCCGAGCGCAAGACGCTGACGCGCGACGTGGGCGGGACGGCAGGGACGACGCAGTTTACCGACGCGGTGCTGGCGGCGATGGGGTAGCAACAGAGAACGGAAAGCGGAAGCAAATACTCGCTTTTCGTTCTTCGCTTCGCGAGATGGCGTGACGGCTTTGCCAGTCTTCTTTAATCCGACTTACCTTTCATCGTCGATCTTGCGCAGAATCGCGACCACGCCGGCGACGGAGCCGTTCTCTCTATCGATGATGGGCGAAGTGCTCATCTCGACTTTGACCTTTTGCTGGTTGCGATTGAGCAATGTGGCAATCCCGCGGCACGGCCGCTCGATTGCGGCGAGATGGCTGAAGGGAATTCCATCGAGTGGCTGATAGTCAATGATCGGCGAAATGGATTCGATGGCTTTACCGACAAGGTCGGCGGCGCTAAAACCGGAAAGCAACTCTGCGGCGGCATTCATCGAGCGGATCACGCCGAGAGGATCGATAAGGAAAACCGCTTCAGTGAGAGACTGGATGGCGTTTTCGAACCAGCGCAGTGAGCAGTGCACTTCATTGAAGGCTTGAGACATTTCAGTGATGTCGACGGCAACCAGGCGCATGCCGGCAGCATTTCCCGCGTTATCGCGAAGCAGGGAACGATGGAACTGATACGTGCGGAACAAACCGGAGCGGTCGAAGATGTTGCGGGTGATCACCGGTGGATCGCCACCCGACTGCATTTGAGCCATAAATTCCGTATGGCTCAACTCCTTTTCGTCGAAAGCTAGCAGTTCCCACGCGACCGTTCCCACAAGATCGCCGTGACCCGGATGATGGAGGGCGTGGGCAGCCCGGTTGGCGCGTGTGATGAAACCATCCGCATCCATTTCAATACACGGAAGCGGAAGCGAATCGAATTCTTCCGGCCATGAACAGTCGAGTTCGGGTGAAGCGGTTGTGATTTTCTGACTCATCGAGGGCTCCGGTTCGTAGTTTGCAGTGTGATTTTGTAGAGATCGTCGGCCGATTGCAGCCGCTCGACGGGCGTGATATCGAAAGTGAGGGGTATGCGCAACATGGTGGCGCGGCCGCCGATATTCACGCTGGTTTCCCGGTTCTGAAAGACAATGCGATCGAGTTCCGCGGTGAGGATTTGTTCATTGGCGCGGCCCTGCACAATGGCGAGCAGCGAGGAATCGCTCCAGTGGTAGATGGCGTCATCGGATTGCAGGCTCTGCGTGAGGAAGGCGGCGACGGCCATGAGGCAGTCTTCCACAGCCTCGGCTCCAAAACGCTGGTTGATCATGTTGAGACAACTCAGGCGGAACAGGACAACGAATCCTTTGCCGCCTGCAGCCATGATTCCCTTGAGATGGTCGATAGCGCTGCCGCCTCCGCGCAGGCCGGCGGCGTTGTCGTTCGCAGTGGAGTGGTCGGCGGCGCGGAGCTTTGATGCTTCGGCGGGCGCCGACTCAGCGCCCGCCGGGTGCAGGAACGATTCCATCTGGCACGCAGGCTGTCGATCTTCTCGGCAGATATCGCTCCGCCGATTTGATGGACCAGCTCGTCGGCTTTGGCCACACTGGGCGTCGATGCCGAGAGTACCCAGCAGTTCATGAAAGAGGAAAGCTGACGAGCGAGCGCCATTCGAAGGAGCGATTGCGCAATTCATCTTCGCTGCGTTTGCGATAGTTCTGAAACTCGCGCAGGATGCCACGAATTTGCGCTAGCTTTTCCTCATCCGGCAGTCGGTCAGGAAGCTGGAGTGCGAGGCGGGC
Source organism: uncultured Acidobacteriaceae bacterium (assembly GCA_963782085.1). Taxonomy (GTDB): domain Bacteria; phylum Acidobacteriota; class Terriglobia; order Terriglobales; family Acidobacteriaceae; genus Telmatobacter. Next base: position 3,578 of record CAWAIL010000015.1, on the reverse strand, counting down.
GACATTGTCACGAAAGTCCTTGTAGACGTCGGTATCGATCTCTGGAACGCCCAGCGCAGCGCCCTCAATCGACAAGCGTCAGAAACCTTTCCAGGTTCGGCAGGTCCACGCCGCTTTTCGCCGGACGGTCCAGCCTGGCCCCATGCGGTCATTTGCCGCAGATTCATTGGGCAGAGCTCCTGCCTGTAGTTATCGGCAAATCACAGCGAGGGGTTAGCAAATAGGTGCCCGTGGCCCGGCAAGCGGTGCCGCTGCGGTTGGACTCAGGCTCCTGTACAATGGAGAGTTACGGCCATGAAAAACAAACTTCCCATCGGCATCCTGGGCGCGACCGGAATGGTCGGCCAGCGCTATATTCAACTGCTCGAAAACCATCCCGTGGTTCGAGATCACCTGGCTTGCGGCCAGCGACCGCTCCAGCGGAAAGACTTACGGCGAGGCCGCCAAGTGGCGGCTGGATACGCCGCTGCCGGAGCGCATTGCGAAGATGACGGTGTCGCCGGCTGAGCCGGATGGGTCGCGCCGAAGATTATCTTTGCCAGCGTGGACGCGGCGATTGCGCGCGAGATGGAGCCGAAGTTTGCCGCGGCCGGTTGCGCCGTGATCTCGAATTCGAGCGCCTTCCGCATGGCGCCGAATGTGCCGCTGGTGATTCCCGAAGTGAACGCCGATCATCTGCACCTGATTGAAGAGCAGCCTCGCGCAAGGAGTCGGGCGGCTACATCGTGACCAATCCGAATTGCTCGACGATCGGGCTGGTGCTGGCGCTCAAGCCGATCGAAGAGCGCTTCGGCATCGAGCAGATTTTTGTGACCACGATGCAGGCGGTGAGTCGGGCGCGGGCTATCCCGGCGTGGCGTCGATGGACATTCTGGACAATGTGGTTCCGTTCATCGGCAGCGAAGAAGAAAAGATGGAGGCGGAGACGCTGAAGCTGCTGGGCAAGCTTGAGGGCCACGCCGTACGCCGCTCGCTGCGAAGATGACGGCGCATTGCAATCGCGTGCCGGTGATCGACGGGCACACGGAGTGCGTGTCGATCAAGCTGGGCAACAAGCTGGGGCGCGAAGCGACGCGCGAAGACATTCTGGCGGCGTGGGCGGAGTTCAAGTCCGCTGGCCGGGCTGGATCTGCCGTTTGCGCCGGAGCAGCCGATCGAGTGGGCGGAGCAGAATGACCGGCCGCAGCCGCGGCTCGACCGCAATCGCGGCAATGGCATGACGGTGACGGTGGGACGGCTGCGCCCGTGCAATGTGCTGGATTGGAAATTTGTGCTGCTCTCGCACAACACGGTGCGCGGCGCGGCGGGAGCAACGATTTTGAATGCCGAGATGCTGGCGAGCCTGGGGAAACTGGAGTCCGTTGCGGTGGCAGCGGGCGCGCTTGAGCGTGTCGAGGTCGAATCAAACCAGAAGCAGGCGAGAGTGACTCCACATTCTCCGTGGCGGAGAATGAGGTTTGGAGCACCGGTCAGGCTTCTGATGGGAAGTTTCAAATGAAGCTGGTGGTGATGAAGTTTGGCGGCACGTCGGTGGAGGATCGCGGCGGCCATTGGGCGCACCGCGGCCATTGTGGCCGGGCGCGTGGCCATGGGCAAGAGTCCCGTGGTGGTGGTGAGCGCCATGGCCAAGGTGACCGACCAGTTGCTGCGCGCGGCGGCGGCAGCTGCGCGAGGGCGACCGCACCGGCGCGCTGGCCATCAGCTCGCGGCTGCGCTCGCGGCATCGCGACACGGCCTGCGAGCTGGTGAAGAACGAAGCCGCAGCGCACAGACGCTGACTCTGCTGATCGACGAGAAATTCGACGCGCTGGACGAAGTGCTGCGCGGCTTGGCGGCGATTCGCGAACTGACGCCGCGCATCTCCGACCTGATTGTGAGCCACGGCGAGCGGCTTTCCAGCCGCATTGTGGCCGCGGCATTCCGCGAGCGCGGCATCGATGCGGCGCATGTGGATGCGCGCGAGTTCATCATCACCGATTCGGAGTTCCAGAAGGCTGCGCCGCTGGACGACATCATCGAGAAGCGCGCGCCGGAAAAGCTGCTGCCCCTGCTGCGCAGAGGCAAAGTGCCGGTGATGGGCGGATTCATCGCGTCGAATGAAGCGGGACTGACGACGACGCTGGGCCGCGGCGGATCGGATTACACCGGCGCGCTGGTGGGCGGCGCGCTCGAATGCGGAGACCATCGAGATCTGGACCGACGTGGACGGAATTATGACCGCCGATCCGCGCGTGTGCCCCGATGCGCTGCGCGTGAAGGTGATCAGCTTTGAAGAGGCGGCGGAGCTGGCCTACTTCGGCGCCAAGGTTCTGCATCCGGCCACGATTCTGCCGGCGGTGAAGAAGAACATTCCGGTGCTGGTGCTGAACAGCCGCAACCCGGCGTGCGAAGGCACGCGCATTATTTCGCGTGGCGCCGCACTGCAAGAGCCCGTTCAAATCGATCGCGGTGAAAAAGAAGCTGACCATCATCGACATTGTGGCCAGCCGCATGCTGATGACGCACGGCTACCTGAGCAAGATGTTCGCCATCTTCGACAAGCACAAGTGCCCGGTGGACATGGTTTCGACCAGCGAGGTTTGCGATCTCGCTCACGGTGGACTCGAACGCGAGCCTGCCGGCAGATTGCCGCCGACCTGAGCAAGCTGGCCGACGTGAAATACGAGGGCAAAAAGGCGCTGGTGTGCATGGTGGGCGAGGACATTCGCGGGCAGAACGGCATTGCCGCGCAGGTGTTCAACGCCATCCGCCACATTAACGTGCGCATGATCTCGCAGGGCGCGAGCGAGATCAACATGAGCTTCATGATCGAAGAAGACGACGCCGATGAGGCGGTGCGGTCGCTGCACGCGGCGTTCTTCAAGAAGCCCGATCCGGCGATCTTCGATGTGGAAGCGAGAAAGCAGTTCACAGTGTCGTAGTTCACAGTTGCAATCCAGTGAGGACGCGAACTGCGGAGCGGAATGCATACGAGTCTGACGAACTCACGAACTAAGAACTGTGAAGCTGTTCCGAAGGAACTCATGCTGATTCTGGTTCTGGGCAAAGGAAAGACCGGCTCGCTGGTGGCCGAGGTGGCGCGGGAGCGCGGCCACGGCGTGCGCGCGCTCGATATCGACGAGAATGCGCACGCGTCGGCGCTGACGGCGCCGAACCTGGCCGGCGTGGATGTGGTTGTGGACTTCACGGCGCCCGAGGCGGCCGTTGAAAATATGCGCGCGGTGCTGGCGCTGGGCGGGCGCATCGTGGTGGGCACCACGGGCTGGTACGCGAAGCTCAACGAGATGAAGGCGCTGGCCGCGCAGCGCGGCGGCGGGCTGCTTGTACGGGACGAATTTCTCCATCGGCGTGCAGAAGCTGTTCAAGCTTACGGCGGAGCTGGCGAAGCTCGAAGGCTACAAGTTCTCGATCGACGAGACGCACCACATGACCAAGCTCGACGCGCCCTCGGGCACGGCGATCACGCTGAAGGAAATTATTCTGGCGGTCCGGCCGGGGATCGACGTGCCGGTCGAGTCGCACCGCGTGGGCGACGCCAAAGGCGAGCACGTGGTGCGCGCCGTGAGCGACTACGACAG
>CAWAIL010000014.1:0-16246 GCA_963782085.1 uncultured Acidobacteriaceae bacterium | reverse complement strand
GCGATGATGCGTTGGTCCGCCGTTCAGCCAGGTGAACCGGTCGCTGAAGTCCCAGGTAAGCACCAGCTTCACCGCGGGATTGGCCAGCGCCACGCGCAGATAGTCGCTGTAAGTCTGCGCGATGATTGTGTCGCGCTCGTTCTGATCGTCAGCTCTGAATGTCGTCTTCGTTCACATCCAGCTCCGTCAGGTAAATCTCGAGGCCCATCTGCCGAATGCTCTCCATGTAATCCGTCAGCCCCTTGCCGAATCCGCTGGGATCGGCCGCCTTCACGTGGCTCTGGATGCCAACCGCGTCAATCGGCACTTCGCGCTTTTTCAGATCCTCGCAGCATCTCCAGGATCAGCCGCCGCCGCTCCGCATCGTCGTCATTTTCAAATTCCACACCATAATCGTTGTAGGTCAATTTCGCATGCGGGTCGGCAGCCCGCGCGGTGCGAAATGCCAACTCAATGTAGTCCGGTCCCACTTGCTCGTACCAGAACGATTTGCGCATTCCCCCCGGAAGCCCGCTCGCGGGATCGATCGCCTCGTTCACCACGTCCCAGGAATGCAACTGTGCCCGCGTAGTGCTTGCACACGGTCGTGATGTGATCGATCAGCAACTGGCGCGCCTTTGCCTGTTTTCCGGCTCCTTGATCCACGCGGGCACTGACTCATGCCAGCACAGATTGTGGCCGCGCATCAGCATCTTGTGGCTTTTCGCAAAACCAAGCAGAAAATCCGGCGCGATCGAAATCGAACTTGTCCGCCGCCGGCCGCAACGCCACCCATCTTCAGCTCATTCGTCGGCACCACAATGCCGCATTGCTCTGCGATTAATTCACCGAAGTCCGCATCTTTCTGCACGTTGCGAATCACGACCGCGGAACCAAAAACCAGTCCGTGATGGCGCGCATGCGCGCTCAACGATCGTTTTCCCGCCACATCGCGAAACGATCCTGGCATCTGCGCCGGGCTCTCTGCGTTAAGCCTCACTGCTCCCGCAGCACCCGCTGCAAGCAACGTTGCCGCCTTAGCAGCATCCGCAACAAACTCCCGCCGTGTCCTTTTCATCGATCCTCGCTTCCAGGCAAACAACTCCCGGTCTACCAGGGATTCGCTCCCAAAGCATGATAGTGCACCCAATCGAAGTCGATGGCGCCCGGATCGCTATCTCCCGTTGTGTAAGAGAAAAGCGCCGGCCGCGATCCCTTCCACCAGCTGAACCGGATCCGTGTTGCCGATCCTAATTGCTCAAAGGTCGCACCATCATCGAAGCTGAAAGAATAGCGAGCCTGGTCCCCGTCAACACGAACTCGAAGTTGGATCACTGACTGCGACACGATCGGCCCTTCGGTACGATCGGGAAGATGAAAGAAAACGAGCCTTCTCTGGTCGCCCGTTTGCATGACTTCAAGGCCGCTCGCCGACTGCTCAAACATCGCCAGGCCGGCGTGCACACCGCTTTTTGCCTGCGAAAGATCGATCCGCGCGGTGAACTCGAACGAATTGTCCTGCATACATTGTGTGAGCGTATTCCGCGCCGAGAGCAGGCCATCCGCTTCCATTGGAATCAGCCGCAGATAACCGGGATGCGCCTTTAACGACCAGTGCGCATCGTCGGGATTGTGATTCCATTCCCATTGCGGCGCGAGATTCGCTTCTTCGAAATCGTCTGAAGTCTGCGGGCGCTGATTCGATTCAACGTCAGGATGTCCGGGGATCGTCCCCGATGGTGTCGGCTGCCCAGTCGGCGCGCCGTCTGGATCGTCTCCAATCACTGGCCAATCGTCGCGCCAACTCACCGGCTCCAGGTGAACGATCCTTCCATGTGCGCCGTCAGATTGGAAGTGTACGAACCAACCCTCACCGCCCGGCGTCTCCACGTAGCCCCCCTGGTGCGGTCCATTGATGTTCGTCGATCCCTGCGCCAGCACAATGCGATGCTCATACGGCCCGTAGATATTGCGCGATCGCAGCACAGCCTGCGCGCCCGATCCGACGCCCCCGAATGGCGCAAAAATGTAGTAGTAGCCGTCACGCTTGTAGAGCTTCGGCCCTTCAAGAATCGGCAGATGTTCCGGATCCTCGACGATCACTTTCCCCTCATCAAGCACGCGCTTGCCGTCCACCGACATGCGATGTAGGATCAGCGGCCCTGCTCCCGTCTTCGAATGGATCAGATAAGCGTTGCCATCGTCGTCCCAGAAAGGGCACGGATCTTCAAGGCCCGCCTGCCCAACCACGGCCAACGGCGCACTCCATGGCCCGTTGATCTTCGCCGCGGTGCTGACAAAAATTCCCTCGTTCGGCGTCGGGAAATACACGTAGAAAAGTCCATGATGCTTTCGGATCGCCGGCGCCCAAACTCCCTTGCCATAGCGATTGCCGCCGATCATGCTGTAGCGCGGATCCATCGTCATCCGCTGTACAACATGTCCCACGATGGTCCAGTGCACGAGGTCAGTCGACTGCAGTATCGGTATTCCCGGCACAAAATGAAAAGTGGAAGCCACGAGATAGTAGTTCTTTCCGTCCCGAATGACATCGGGATCGGAGTAATCCGCGAACAGAATCGGATTGTGAAAGGCAGCTTCAGTAACTGCCGGGGCCGGCGCTTGGGCTCGCGCATTGGGCATCATCGCCATGCAGGCGATCAGCAGCGCGCCGACAAATCCTCCGCGCTTTTCGAGCTTATCCAATGCCATCATCGCGTGGCCTTCATGTTCCGCTCGTTCTGTGCTCAGAGATAAAGACAGCTCCCCGCTGTCGCCGCATTCGGCGCTCGGCCAGTGAGCAATCTCTCTCATGAGCGATTTTTTCTTCGCGCCGATATCGCAGACGCAGGGTAAGGTGCGGAGCGCGCCTTGACGACGCGCTCCACAGTCCATCTAGAAGAGCAGCTTCAGCGAGAATTGCGCGATGCGAGGGTCATTCACAACGGTCGCGGGACTCACGTTTTGAGGAGAAGTACTTGTGGTCCTGCCAAACGTACTGCCCAACCCGGTTGCGGGATCGCCAAGATTGGTGTGGTTCAGCAGATTGAAGTACTCAGCGCGAAACATAAGCGACGTCCGCTCGGTGATTGGGAATTTGCGTGCAACGCTTGCGTCCCAATCGGCGTAGTTCGGCCCCCTGAAAGATCCCTTCGCTACATTTCCGAAGGTTCCTGCTGGATTCACCGTGAAAGCTGCAGGATTCAGCAAGCTCCTGCAATTCACGGGCGAGGCGCAGGCCGTGCCGCCATAGGGCGACGAACCATTCCACACGGCCCGGTCGCGATTCTGGAGCGACCCGGAGTTGTTGGATGCGCTCGAAGTAATCGTGAGCGGGTCGCCGGTGCGGTACTCGAACAGCCCCGTGGTCTCATAGCCGTTCACCAGATAACGGAGAGCGGCAGGAGCATCATGCATGACTTTCGGTTCCGAGTATACATACGATGCCTCGGTAACATCCTTATGATCGAATTCCGTCGGCCCATAGTCGAGGCGCTTGAAGTTTGCAGCCGTGATCGGAAAGACGAACGAACCGCTATTGCCGATCGAGGTCGCCGCCTGGTTATAGGGCAGATTGTCCAGCGCCTTCGACCAGGTGTAATTGAACAGCAGCGTCAGGCCGTAGCGCACACGCTGTTCGGCAGACACCTGCAGCGAGTTGTAGTTCGTGTTGCCGCCGGTATTAGCTGCCGTAATGAATCCCGCAAAGCAATTGTTTCCTGTGTTGCTGGGTGGGTTCGGGCTGCATCCCGCCCCAGTATCGTAGGTGCGAATTGCCGATCCAGTGCTGACGGGAGGATTCAGTTCCAGATTCTGCCACTCGTGCCTGCTCACTTCGCCCACATAGGCGGCGCGCAGCGAGAAACTACTGCTGAGCTGCTGTTCCACTGCCAGGTTGAAGTCGGTGGTACGCGGATCCTGGAAGCCCTTGATCGGATCGAAGGTCAACCAGTTATTGCTTGAACCGATCGGCTGTGTCGGCGGAGGAACCAGCGGCGCCGGGAAGGGATTCAATGCGCCAATGGATCCATACGGATTAGCAAAGCTCATGTTCAGATTGTTAGCCGGAGTAGTCGTTGAGAATACTGAAGTTGGGCTGGCAGATGTGAGGAACGGCACGCCGTTCGAGTAGATGTTGAACAGTGTGCTGTTGATGCGGCTATCGAAGAAGAGGCCGACGCCTCCACGCAGGCTGGTTTTCCCGTTGCCGAAGACGTCCAGAGCAAAGCCCAGCCTCGGCATGAAGTGACCGTACGCGGATGCGGCTCCACGCGGGTTGAATCCTGTATCGCCTGCGAACTGCATGCCGCCCGGCGCCAGGGGATACTTTGTCGAGTGAGTGTTCGATGACCAAAGCGTTGGGTTGAAACCGCCCATCCGCCCGTCTCGTTCCCTCCAGGCCACAAACGGCTCCCACCGCACGCCGTAGTTCAGGGTCAGGTTGTGCATCGCTTTCCAACTATCCTGCACATAGGCTCCCTCAAACGTGCCGCGGGGTTTGAAAAGCTGGCCGTTTGCCTGGACCAACTGGTAGAGATAGCCAAACAGAAAGCTGGCAGCTGCATCGTTGGTGCCAGTGGCGTTAAATTGGAAATTGCCCGCAAGTGAATTGAGATTATCGACATCCACCTTTGACAACTCTCCATGGTAGCCGGCATCGAAGTTGTGCTTCCCCTTGAGGAAGTGAATATCGTCGGTCAGCGTATAGTTCCCTCTGCGGAAGGTCGCCTGCGCGAGGGTGGAAATATTGAAGAGACCCGCCGCCTGGAGATCGTATATCTGCTTGACGGCCGGCTGGTAAACGCCTGTGACGCCAAAGTCGGCCACGCTCACGCCGCTTGCAGCCGGCCCGCGGGCATCGTTCTGGATCTGATCGCTGATGATCAGGTTGTTGACGATGTGATCGCTGAACGTGTGCGTCTCAGAGACCAGGGCGTTGTAATAGTGGTTCGCGACTGCGTCGTTCAAACTGAGAATATTCTTTAGATTCTCCACGCCTTGCAAGACGAAAGCATCGGAGAAGTAGCGCTCCATCAATTTGTCTTTCGGCGTCAGTTCCTGGTCTGCACGAGCGGTGATCTCCGCCTCAACGAAATTGTTTGGCAGCTGGAAGGGAGCAACGGCGCCAGTGGTCGACAACGCTGGAACATAGTTAAAGAATTTTTGCGACACCGGGCTAAGTGCGCCCGGCTTCCACGTATGTGAACTGGCGTAAACAGCAGTGCCCCCGCCTGAAGGCTGCTGGGGACAAGTCGCATCGGGAACCATATAGGTTGTCCCATTCGGATCAAACGGATTAATGACGCAACCGGCAAAAACCAGGTTATTAGTCCCCGGCGCTGCGCCCGACGAATTCGCGCCCGCCTGTGCAATTGTCGGCAGAGTGATTGTCGAAGATCCCGTACTCGAGGCCGCATTGTTGATGGTCCGCTGGTAGCCGAAAAAGCCGAACGACTTGTCGCTATGGAAAAGGTGGGGAATCTCGAGCGGGCCGCCCACCGTGCCGCCAAACTGGTTGCGATGGAGTGGGTCGACGACCTTGGCGCCTTTTGCCACGCTCCAGGTGAAGGGGTTGGCGGCGTTAAAAGCCCGATTGCGAACAAATTCAAACAGGTCGCCGTGATACTGATTCGTTCCCTGCTTTGTGACGATGTTCACCACACCGCCGGCGTTCTGGCCGTATTGTGCTGAGTAGTTGCTCGTCTGAACGCTGAACTCCTGCAACGAGTCGGGCATGGGAAATGGCTCGTTGACGTTCGTGTATTCGTCCACATTGTTACCACCATCGAGCATGTAGTTCGTCTGCCCCACGAACGTGCCGTTGGCCGAAATCGTAATTGCCGACGGGAAGGTCTTGGTGTTGCCCTGGTCTGCCTGGCCCGCCGGCGCAAAAGTCACTCCGGCGACCTCTTCTGTGAGGGAAGATGCATTGCGGCCGTTGAGTGGCAGATCGCTCACCTGCGAAGTGCCGATCACCTGCGACAGCGTGCCGGTCGTAACATCCACCTGGGCTGTTTCGGCGGTTACAGTCACCGTCTCGCTCGATTTTCCAGGCCTGAGCGTGATGTTCACCGTTACCGCTGCGTCGGCGCGAAGTTCCACACCGGTCTGCGTGTACATTTCAAAACCGCCCCGGGTAGAGCTGATGTTGTACACCGAGGGCGAGAGAGTGGGAAAAACAAAAGTGCCTCCCCCGCTGGTCGTCGTCTTTGACGAGATGCCGGTCGCAACCTGAGTTGCCGTCACCTCAGCTCCTGTTACAACAGCGCCGCTGGCGTCTGTAACAGTCCCGTTGATGCTTCCAAATCCCTGCGCACTCAGCCTGCCTGGAACGCTAACGCATACCAGACCAACCGCCGCCAGACCCCCAATCAGCCTCAGAAACGCCTTCATGTAAGCCTCCTCAATACCGTTGCATGTCATCTTGGTTCAGCCGGCAAGGTTGAGCGTCAACCCGCAGGAACCGGCCAAATTGAATTCTTGAGTCCCGAATTCTTGTATTGAATGGGATAGACGAATGGTTAGACAGGTACCGTCCCTGACCGTCAGAAGCCAGAAATATATCTTTGGTTTTATTGGAGTTATGAACGAGATGCGTCCCGATTGGCTATTGGCGGAATGTGTGCCTCATTCGGCCGCAATCGCCAACACCCTCGGTGGTCCGGGGGTCCCATCCGTCACCATCGTGCCCAGCACAATCTGCAGATTTTGACCCGCTTGATGGGAACCCATCTGCCCGGCTATGGCACGCATGACGTCGGGATTGGTTAGGAATTCCCCCGCAGCTTCAGTTCCATATGTATAGAGTCCGCCAATCACAACAACCACGTGCCCCGTCTCCGAATCCCGAATGCGTGAGATCAGCGCAAAGTCCTGGATCTTCGGACTGTTTGCTCCGGTCAAAGGCTCGGTCGGCTGATTGGTCGCCCAGCTCCAGCTTCTGGATGCTGCATTCTTGGCGTCACGTATATAGATAAGATGCCGATCCGGATCCATCGCAAGGCTGTAACGCAGAGGACGGGTCAGTCGCAAGCTCCATTCATTATTGAACGCGCCAATCAGCACCACCGCCCCTTCCCGAAGATCGGAAAATGAGCTCGAGTTTCCCCGCCGGATCAGAACATTCTTTTTCCTGGCCTCGAGAGCGCCCACCACTCTCGCAATCGTCACCGTATCCGCAAACGGAACCGTCTCCGACGAATCGAAGCCCGGAACTGGAGTCACAACACCCCCGCTCCCGTTCGCTTCCGGAACTGTCGGCGGCCCATTCGGATGATCGCCAACTACCAGCAGGACCGGCCCGGGTGTATCGAGCACCGGGCTCCAGAACAGATCCTCTGGGCTCGCCTGATGCAGCCATGCATAAATTCCAACGGCCACCACAAAAGCGAGGCCCGCAATCACAGCCCCCGGGATCCATCGCCGCTTCGTTTTCTTTGCGCTCTGGTCCGCGGTGTCCCCCGCTGCCGGTAAAGGAAGCGGCGCAAACTGAATGTGTGCACTGCGGGGCTCAAGTGTAGTTTCCGCGCCGTCGGTCTCTAGTCCCGGCTCCACCACCGGATGCTTTGCCTGCTCCGGAAGTGTAAATCGCGGAATGTACGAACCGGGCACCAGTCCCATCCGCAGTTCGCTGCGGTGCTTCTCATCTACATAATAGGTAGCAAGTTTCTTGCGAAGCTCCGTTGCGGCGGTGCGCACGATGTGGTCGAGGTTCGTGTCATACGAGGGATCGCGCCCAAAGACCTCGACCCCAATGGTCCGCTCTTTAATCTGGTCGGCCCAGCCGTTCAAAGTCTGTTCGACTACATATTTAAGGAACGCAACTGACCTTTTGCTGGAACGGAATACCTCGTCGCGCACCAGCAGATCCAACTGCCCGCGAATCATGTCCGCAGTGATTTCCGGCGTCGTTCCGAATTCGACTTCGGTCTCGATCATCGCGCTTCCATCGCAATTCCCGAGTGGCTCCAACCCGAAGCCTCTTCAAATCAGTCGGCGCGACCACCAGGGAGCGGCGACCTCGCACAAAACCGAAATTGGATTCTGCGACGCAGGAATTGCCGTAGTGACGACGATTTTAGCACGGGGTGAGTCGAAGTCGCTGCACGGGAAGGATTTAATCCACGACGATCAAGCGAACTTTTGGAAGCGTTTACCGAACCCTAATCTCAGGCAATGCGATGCTTTGCTGGCCTGTCGGAAAGCAACAACCCAGCTACTTCGTTGGTCGCTCATTCGACTTTTCATAGCTAAAATCTCCGCTTGACTTCGCTATGGATGAAGCTCCAGCTGGACTATCGCATCAGTTCGGTTGCCAGAACGGTATAGCGTGCGGCCAGAGCGCCCATCCTCGCTGCCTCGTAGCTGAAGTATTCGTAGCGGTATCGCGAAGCATCTTCGGGTGTGGGGTACTTCTCAGAAGTCGAATCGTAGAAAGTGCGTCGCACCCATTCGTGCTTTTCCTCGCGGGCGCGAATTTCATAACTCTGCTGCCGAAACCGGTAATATTCGGCGAGCTCTCGATATTGTTCAGCACTTCGGGCGTCCCGAACCATCTGCTGGATCTCAGCCCTGGTGTAGTTCGCTCGCGCAGGCGCCTCAGCAAATGCCGCACCGCTTGAAACCGCCAAAAAAACTAGCAAATAGACCAACTGACGTTGCAATCTCATTCACCCTCCTCGGCTCACCGGCACTTCAGATGCCGCAAATCGGTGGAAGCACGAAGACTGTGCATCGATCTCCTGAAAGGACAACTGCGTCCTGGCCTGAATCTCCGCGCGTCGATCCTACCATCACGAACTGACGTTTGGCAGCAAGCTTGTTTGCCAATTTGATTCATCATGATATTGGTCGAATTTATGCTCAACACCCCTTAAAACACTGCCTCGTGAGTCTCCAACCTGGGAGGTAGCCTAGTTTCCTCGATCAACTAAAACTATGACTTGGATCACTCCACAAAGGATCATCCGATCTGCAGATTCCCGGGGGCTGATAGAGCCTGTTGCCAAATCCCTTGCCCTTGGAATCTTTCCTCAGGTAAATCGTTGCTTTGACTGTCCAAAAGTATGCTGCTAACAGCCTGAAGGGGCCATACGCGGTTGCATGGAAGACTCCGCGTTTGGGCACGACTAGCCGCACCCTTTTGCAACAGGTTCTAGAAGACTGTTCCGGCGGTGCTGCCGTTCATCTCGTTCGACTTGTCTGCATGGCACTGGCGGCAGAATTGCGCGGCCTGGTTTGAGGTGGGGTTGGTGTCGCCGGGATTGTAGGGCGCGCGCAGGAAAAACATGGTGGCGTAGTTGCCGGGCGGCAGGCCGGAGTTTGAGCCGGCGGCGACGGTGACTACGCTCATGGAATGCGGATTATGACATGTAGTGCAGAGCACTACGGCAGAGTTGTTATAGGAGCCGGGCTGAACGAAGAATCCGTAATTGGAGACGAATCGCTTGGAATTGGCGCCGTTCATGCTGATGGCGCCATTCAATTGGCTGCAATCCCAGTGCGTGGAGCCACCGCAACCGATTCTGGCGTTCAGGCCAAGCGGGTGATCGCTGAGATAGCTGCCGGCGCCGGAGAGACTTCTGCCGATGAGCGTGGGGACCTGGTTGCTGCTTCCGTATGTAGCCGGCAATTTCTCATAGAGCGTGTTTTTCATCATGGAATTTGAAGCATAGTTGCCGTCGTGGCAACTGAGGCAGACGAGGATTCCCGCAACATCGGGGGTGCTGGCCGTCATGCTGTTTGGCAGAACTTCAACATACGCGCCGCCGCCGGTGGTTATCGTCTTGCCGTAGAGTCCAGTCGCATTTGTGCTCCAGAGACCCTGTTCACTTGAACCGTCATTGGCGGATTGAGCGTTTCCGTTGCCGGATGCGCCGCTATGCGGTGCGTGGCAGGCGCTGCAGCCGCGGCCGGAATTGAGGTGAGCGCCGAGAACATCAGTCGAAGGCCGGGTGATTTGAGCGGATGCGAACCCGGCCGTTGCCAGAAACATGAGTGCGATTGGAAGTTGTCGCTTCATCGAGCCAAAGCCTCCAGCGGACTTTTTCGCTCATCGGCGGGACGTTTTCGATCAAGAGCAAGTGACCCAAATCGCGATTTTGCCAGGGCGGGTGTCCGATTTTCGGACAAATCCGATGGGCTGGCGGTTGGTGGTTCAGCGGCTCGTTTCGGGTCACCGGGAATGTGATCCAAATCACGGTCAGGCGCGTCTGTTGCGTATCTAATAAGGCTGCGATCTTGTTTGAAGTCAATTTGCTACGGGCAAATGATGCCCTTTGCAAGCCTCTGATTCCGGATGGAATAGGGAACGAGACGCCGGATGCGTGAGTGGATGAACCAGCTCCCCAAGTGCGAAGGGTTTGGGCTTACGGCTTTGCATGGTAACGGCAGGCTGGCTGTCTGGATCTGGCTGTGTGTTGCGCTCTTTGGGTTGTCGGGTGCGCGAGTGCGAGCCGCGGTGCACCCGGTGCCGCTGGACAAGAATACCGACGCTGCCAAATGCCTGGAATGCCATGCAGACAAGGCGAAGGGCAAATCAGTTCACACGGCGATGTCCACCGGCTGCCTGAGCTGCCATGAGGTTCGGACCAATAAAGACATCACCCACATCAAGCTGATTACAGCCACGCCGGCTGCGCTTTGCGTCACGTGTCATGCGGACAAAAAAGCGGCGGATATCAAAGGCACTGTGCATCCGCCGGCGATTCGGGATTGCCTCAGCTGTCACGATCCCCATTCGAGTGACAACAAGAATCAACTGCTGAAGCCGGAGTCGGGCGGGGAGGGCGAAAATCTCTGCCTCAATTGCCACAAGACGGGATTGAACGTACCGGAGAAGGGCAGCCATCACGCCGCGGTGGATGCGGGTTGCGACACTTGCCATGTGATTCACAAGACGGGCCCCGATCCGACGCCGGAGAATCGCTTCCATCTTGCGAAGGCGGTTCCGGCGCTTTGCGTGGATTGCCACGATACGAAGGACGCGGATTTGCAGAAGGCTCATCACAATCAGCCTTTTGGCGAGGCGAATTGTCTCGAGTGTCACAGTCCGCACCAGTCGGATTCTCCCAAGCTGATGGCGAAATTTCTGCACGTGCCGTTCGACGGAGGTGGTTGCGATACGTGCCACGCGCCGGCGAAGGACGGAAAGATCGTGCTGACGCAAACCGACGTGAAAGGCCTGTGCGCGACCTGCCATGACGACAAGATCAAGCTGATCGATTCGGCGAAGGTGCCGCATCCGGGCGCAGCAGGCGATTGCACCGATTGCCACAGCCCGCATGCGGCGAATGAGCCGGGGCTGCCAAAGTCCGATTCAGTGAGCATCTGCCTGGGTTGCCACACCGATATCGACGATCTGCGGAAGAAGCCGGCGCACCATCAACCGGCGTTTCTGCAGTCGTGCGCCATTTGCCACACGCCGCATGGCGGCGAGAACGATCATCTGCTGCGCGTAAAAGGGAACGCACTTTGCCTGGAATGCCACGGTCCCGATTCCGTTGCGCAGAAGACCGACGATGGACTGCTGACCATTTTCAGCGGAACGGTGAAGTTGCCGGGCGACTACTACACGAAGAACAAAGTTCCGATTCTTCCGCTGCGATTTGGCCTCGGGCACCCAGTGGACAACCATCCTGTTTCCGACGTGATGGATCCGACGAATCAAAGCAAGGTGAAGACGCCGTTAAGTTGCTTGTCGTGCCATCAACCGCACGCATCAGCTCAGCCGGATCTGCTGGTGAACGACCAGGCGGACAACATGAATTTCTGCGATTCGTGCCACAAGAACCGGCTGAACATGATGCAAACTGTTACGCCGGCAAAGTGATTGGAGACTGAAATGCTTCCCTGTTTCTTTGTTTCGATGCGTTTTCGGAAGCTGGCTGGGGCGCTGACCCTGATCCCGCTGGCTATCGCTTTTTCGCAAGCCGGATTCGCTGCAAACAAGAAGAAAAAGACAGATGCGGCTCCCGCGGCGGAGGTGGGAGCGCACAAATTCAAATTCGATCCGAAGACGCTGGTCTGGCCAAGTCCGCCGAACATTGCCCGGGTGCAATGGGTGGATTATTTTGCGGGAGAAAAGATCGACTACGCGCAGCAGGACAACAACAAAGCAAAGGCGTCGTGGATGGACCGGTTGGCAGGCGGCCAGTCGGACGAGGAGAAATTCAATCCAAAATTGTTTCCGTTCCAATTGATTGGCCCTTACGGAATTGCTGTGGATTCCAAAGGGCTGGTGTACGTGGCGGATCAAAAGGTTGGAGCCATTTTCATCTTCAACACGGAAAGCCACGAGACCCAACTGATCCGCAATGGATACGACGCGCACTTCAACTGGATCAACGGGCTGGCGATCGATGACGACGACCGGCTATTTGTTTCAGACGGGAAACTGCACCACGTGTTGATCTTTAACGCGAAGCATGAGCCGGAGGGCCAGATTACGGAAGGGCTGCAGGACCCGGTTGGACTGGCGATCGACACGGAGAATCGTTTCCTCTACGTAGTGGACACGCAGCAGGACCAGGTGCTGGTGTATGACGCGGACACGCTGAAACTGCTGCGGCGCATGGGGACCGGCGGCAAGAATCACTACCTTACGACGCCGGGCGATTTTGCGGCGCCGCAGGATGTGGCGGTGGACAGCGATGGAAATGTATATGTGAGCGACACGCTGAACAATCGCGTTGAGATCTTCGACGCCGATGGAAACTTCATCAGCACTTTCGGCAAGAACGGGGACGGACCCGGCTATTTCACGCGGCCCAAGGGAATCGCGGTCGACAGCGATGGACACGTCTGGGTCGCCGATGAGGTGCAGGACAGGCTGCAGGTTTTCAATCGCGACGGCCAACTGCTGACGTATATCGGGATGGCACATGGAAACCTGCCCGGCCAGTTCGAGGCGCTGGTCGGGGTGGCGATTGACAAGCAGAATCATGTTTTCACCACCGAACAGTATCCCGGCAGGTTGCAGGAGTTCCGTTACGTGACCGATGCCGAGGCGGCGGGAGAAAAGCAGAAGAAGGATGAGGAACGCCAGAAGGCAGCCGAGAAGCGGCAGGGCGCAGCAGCCAGGGGCCCGCAAGAAAAGACGCCTGCGGCTCCTGCAGAGAAGTCTCCGGATGCGCCGGCCCAGAGCGAGCGCGCATTGCCGCAAAACCCCGGGAAATAGCGTCGGCTCTCGTCGGCTCTGCGAAACTCGGCGATCAGTATAAATACTTTTCAATTTGCGCGGACTCGCTTGCTCGCGCGCGTTGTTGACTCCTCAAAACGCTCACCCTATAGTAGCGATCTGTCAGAGCGATTTAGGTGCCTGGCGGCGGTTGCGGAAGCCGAGCTACGTGAGGCAGACCGAAGAGCGTAAACTCTTGCTGTCCGCAAAATTAGGGAAATTAGACCCCGGGGTTGATTCCGCGAAGTGCGCCTGCCATCAACGGCGTTGTCACCAGCGGATTTATCGTGGGACCAGTTCCCTGCGATTCGGTCGCGTACCGAGCGGACCTGGCAGAGGGATCGATTGAATGAGTGAGCAAGAAACCAAGTCACTTCCTGAAAACGCCTATCAACCACTGAAGCCCGGCGAAACCTACTCACCGATCATTCAAGCGGGAATGCAGGTGCCGGAACTGACGGCGCGCGCGATTTTGTGGGGCGTGTTTTTGTGCGTGGTCTTTACTGTTGCGTCAGCGTACTCCACATTAAAGGTTGGACAAGGGATGGAGGCAGCCATCCCGGTATCGATTCTCGCGATCGGTCTTGCACGCGTCTATCGGCGCCGCTCAAGCCTCTTGGAAAATGTCATCATCACCGGGATGGGCGGAGCCTCGGCGGCCGTGGTGGCGGGCGCGGTCTTCACACTCCCCGCGCTTTACATCCTTCATCTCAGTCCTCGCCCCATGCAAACTGTCTTCATCTGCCTGGCGGGCGGTTGTCTTGGCGTGCTCTTCGTGATTCCGCTGCGGCGCTACTTCGTCCGCGACATGCACGGCCAGTTTCCATTCCCTGAAGCTACGGCTATAACCGAAGTTCTGGTGACCGGCGAGAAAGGCGGCTCGCAAGCGAAGCTGTTGCTCCAAGCGACGTGCATCGCCGGCGTCTATGACTTCCTCGTGACTACTTTTCACGTCTGGCGTGAATATCTAAACCTGCAATTCATTCCACTGATGCGCACGCTTGCCGATCGCGGCCGCATGGTCTTCAATTTCGATGCAATCGGATTTATTCTCGGCCTGGGTTACGTGATGGGCCTGCGAAGCGCGCTCGTCTTTTGCGCAGGCGGCATTATGGCCAACTTCGTTCTCGTGCCGCTCATCTGGTTTCTTGGCAGCCACGTGAGCGTGGCGGTCTATCCGGGAACCATGCCGGTCTCCGCGATGTCAGCGGCGCAAATCTACACGAATTATGTGCGCTACATTGGCGTCGGCGCCATCGCTACGGCAGGGCTGCTGGGAGTGATCAAGTCGCTGCGCGTGATTGCCGGCTCATTCAGCATTGCGCTGCGCGTTTTCAACCACACCGGGAAGCTGAGCTGGATCGCACCGACCGGGATATACCGATCCTCTCAATTCTCCTGGGCATCGTCGCCAGCGCCCTGGCTGTTGCTATCTTCTTCGGTCGTTTTCAGGTCTCGTGGACCGTGCTCATCCTGGGCCTTGCGCTGACGATCATATTCGCCTTCTTCTTCGCTTCGGTGGCTGCGAACGCCATCGCTACTACGGCCAATAATCCGGCCTCCGGCATGACGATGCTGACTGTCATCATCTCTTCCGTTGTCCTGTGAACTTTGGCCTCTCCGGAACGACTGGCATGTTTTTTGTTATGGCGATTGCTGGCATGGTTTGCACTGCGCTATGCATCTCAGGCCAGTTCATCACCGACCTGAAAGCCGGCTATTGGCTCGGCAGTACGCCTGCGGCACAAGAGAAAGTGAAGTTTATGGCAGTGATTGCAGCGGCTGCGGCAGCCGGGCTGACGATTGTGCTGCTGGCGCATACCTTCCAGTTCGGCGAGGCCGCGACCGGCGACGTGCGTCCGGTTCTTGCCGCGCCGCAGGCATCGATCATGAAGGCGCTGGTGGTGGGATTCATGAGCCGGCAGCCGGTGGCCTATCTTCTGTTCGGCATGGGCGCGCTGATTACGCTGGTTATGGAGATGCTCGGCAAATCGTCGCTGGTCTTTGCGCTCGGCATCTATCTGCCGCTGGGTCTTACCACGCCGATTCTTACCGGCGGATTTTTTTCGCACTTCGTGCAATCGCCGGTCCGAGAAAATCGGCGGCGAACCGGGAAACCGCATTCGCGAACGCGGCGTCATTCTGGCTTCGGGCTTGATGGCGGGCGGTGCGCTCGGCGGCGTTTTGGGCGCGGCCCTGCGGCTCTTCCCGGCATTCCGCGAAGATCTGATTCAAACGCCGTTCTACTCGTTCGATCCCGTTTCGCAATCCGTCTCTGCGCTGTTGTTTATAGGACTCTGCATTTATGTTTGGCGCGGCTCACTCAAAGGAGAGAAGCAAGTCATGAATCAGCTCGACCTGGATGTTGCTGATGCTGTGCTTGGCATCGATACCCTGTGGGGTGGCGACGTGATGTGCGCGTCAGGAACGGGGCGCTTCATTGCAGACTCATGGTTCTCTGACGAACCATTGCCATCTGCCTATACGCATCCGGCGGGCGATGCGTTGCGCAAAACTGGTGGCGTGTGCGCCAAGAGTATAGATCGCAATGCAATTGAAACTTACCTTCGGGAGGTCGATCTGCCGGCGGCGATTGCCGGCGTGCGCAGAGAGGCGGCTCGCTGCGCAGAACCGCGCCGCTCGTATCTTAGCGGACTTGCGCTTTCTCTTGAAGTGATGTGGGACCTTGCCATGGAAGTGATCGGCAAGGGTGATCCGGTTCCCTATACGCGGGCCGTGGAGGCTTCGACCGCCAAACCACCGGAAGCGTCGCGCCCTCAAGCAAAGCGCGAGCGAGTGTCAGAACTGCTCGGCAAGGCGGGTTATCTCACCGCGGAGACTGGCGGAATTCTAGCTGCTGTGGACGCCTGGCGCCGAGACCGGGTCACTCCCATGGCTTCTGTAAAAGCGCTCGGTGCGGCCGTCATTGCCCACTTCGATGCGTTGAGCGCAAAGAATCTTATTCCTTATCTGCCGCAGGAGTTGGCGGGCGTGCCTCGCGCAAATATCGGATTTCTGCCGATCAAAGACGCATGGTTTTCCGGCTCGATGAATTACCTGGGACGCGCGCGAACCAGTTCCGGCGCTCCG
>CAWAIL010000013.1:0-12884 GCA_963782085.1 uncultured Acidobacteriaceae bacterium | reverse complement strand
TGATGAATGGGCCGCCTAATGGTCCATTGAAATGACCAATTTTGCGGACAAAACTCCGAACAAGTTAGCTGAGAACCGGAGCACATTGTCAACTCCGGATACGAGCAGCGTGGCCAAGTGCTCTCGACTGACGACTTCAGGCCAACGCGCTCATTGAGATCGCTTTGACCTAAATTCAGATCCACTAACGCCTATCCCGACTTTGGTCTTCATTCGCTCCTTCGACGAGACCACTTCACTTCTCGCGGAGCAGGATCAAGGGATCGACTGAGATGGCTCGCTTCGCTGGCTGCCTCGGCGGGTCGCGCTTTCAGGGGCCTGAAGGCGCCTGCTCCTTCTGCGAAGTGCTATTGGTCTGGGTGAATTGGGAAACATCCGGCAGGGCCTAAAGGCCACGTTAGTTTGATTCGTTTTTCGGCCCGGCTAAAGCCGTGCCCTTGTTACAAAACATGTTGCGCATCGAGTTTTTCCGCAGACTGTATGTGCCGATTGGCCGGGTCGCGCTTTTAGGGGCCTGAAGGCGCCTGCTCCTTCCGCGGGGAACTCGAACGCCCTATTTGCGGACCGAATCATCGGTTGAGACTTGCGGCGGATCGAAGAGCTCCAGTCGCACATGCCAGGTCGTGGACGCATGAGGCTTGAGCGTCACCAGGCCGGTGTCCATGCCCTTCCACTCCGCACCGAACGCGTCCATGTAGTTGTACTGTTCTTCGATCGCGCAGAACGTGTCGCCCTTCGCCGACCACAGGTGCAGCGTGCGAATTTCCGGCGACAGGCCGCGCACGCGGATCGCATAGTTCGCCTTAGGGTCGGCGAGCCACGCGTCGATACTGTTTTCGCTTTCGCCGCTGCCGCCTGTCCGCGTCAATTTTGAAAAGTTGATGCTGGTCGAGGCATCCGGCATCGTCGCGCCCTGCGGCGAGCGATAATCCTTTGGCGTTCCTTCAACCGGCTTCAACTCCCCCGTGGGCCGGCCGTCAATGGTGTCGACCACGCCATACAGATCGGCCGGCAGGTGCACGCGTGCCTGCGCGCGATCGCCGCTCACGATGCGAAGAAACGGGTGCCAGCCCATCCCCATCGGTTCCGGTTCGTCGCCCACGTTGGTTGCCGTCACGCGAATATCCACCGCATCGCCCGTGAGCGCGATTCTGAAGTGCACATCGGTTTTGGAAAGCCAATAGCCGTTGAAGTCCCCGGCATGAATCACGGCAGTCAGCGTCTGCCCGTCATGGCGTATTCGTCACATGCAGGTCCTCCGCCTTCATCATGTTCAGCAGGCCATGCACGGAGTAGTGACCAAGATAATCGTTGGGCAGATGAATTGTTTTCCCGTGCCATACGACGTTCACGAGGCTCTTGTCGGCGGAGAGTTCTCCGCCGGCGCGGCTGGTAAAGGGGATGAGAAACGCCCCGCCAAAAGAATGATTCAGGTTGCCGAAAGCATCGTCCCCTTGCCCGTTCAACTTCTGCGCCGCTTCATCGAGTGACGGGGACCGCAACAGCTCCGTCTCGCCCTTGCCGGGCAGATTCGCCGTGATCTGAAAAGTATTCAGCCCGCGCCCGGGCAGCAGAGTAATCGACGTGAATTCACGCTTGGCGCCATGAGAGGTTGCCTTGCGTTGAGCCGCAGCAGGAGGCATTCCTCCAATGAGCGGCGGTTCGGCCGCGGCGGGAGAGAGCAACACGACGAACGCACAAAACAATACGAAAGTACGCGCACAGCAGCCGGGACCAGCGAATGTTCATGCATGGAATCTTTGCTTGCCCAGGAGAACGGAGTCAAGCGAAGATTGCGCTCGTATCGGGTGCTCGGTGCGATTCGCCTTCTCCCATTCAATTCGAAGGCGTTCCTCTAATTCGGCGATGGCTGTTCGACGTGATCAATCACCAGAACTTCCACCGGAGCCTTCCGTGACTCCAACTTGAGCCCAAGCTGCTCTTGAATGGCTGAAAGCAGCGGCGGCTTATCCGCGTCCGTGGGAGGCAGGCTTGTGGACTGGTTGCCATTGGCCGCACCGGAAGACGCGACGGGATCATAGTGCAGCGAAAAATCGTAGCGACCGTTCAGGCCGGTTGCATCCACCACAATGCGACCACCAGTATCCGGCTTTCCAGAGAGCCATCCGGCAAAGAACGCCATGGATACGGAGGCGGCCTTCAAATCTCCTGCCGCGGTGAAACTTAATTGTGGGAATTTGCTCGTCTGCAACTCCGGCGTGGGAGTCAGTTGGGGGCCGCTTCTCGCCGCTACCAGTGCATCGATCGGAAGGTCCTGCGTTGTGGTCCTCACTTTCATTTGGAACCGGTCGGCCAGCAAGGACTGGACCATGAGTCGATACTGATCGAATCTCCGGTCGGGGGAAAGCTTATTGATCGCATCGATTTCCGTGTCGCTGATTTTCGCATCGATGTCGTAATCTTCAGAAGTGGCCCAAGCCGGCATGTTCTCAACCTGACGGTCCGACTTCACGTCGTAGGCAAACCGTATTAGACGGCTAAGCGGCGCGTTAACCGCCTTGAATCTTGCTGTCTGCAAGCTGAACGAGAACAAATCTCCTGTATTTTTGTTTAGCTTGACGGTAGCGACCTCAAAGGAGGGAGCCGCACCGCCATCGGGATGCAATAACTGCCCCGCAGGGCCTGGCGATTGCCCCCAAGCGTGGACTGCTATCGCTGCAGCAATGACTAATAGAGCGAAAATCGGGCACACATTCGGGTTGAACTTGCGCACAAACTTCTCAATCATATTGACGCAGCGCATCTGGCGAAGGCGACACCATATCTTGCAATTAGACACCGCACGGTCTCATTTTGTTCCTGGATGGTGGCGAATTAGGAAGTCACATTGGGATCGACAGCCATCGCGTGGCGCTGGCCATTGGGAGAACCGACACCTGCATCAATATATATAGGATGACGATCTGAAGCTTGATTCGACTCGCGATTCGTCGCAACGCGGCTGCCGGAGGATGCACTCCACTGACTTGCGTTCATTTACTGTTGCAAAACTACCTGATCGCCTTCCTTCAGCCCGCTGAGAATCTCGGTGACCGATCCATTGGAGAGCCCGACGGTGACGGGAACTTTTCTGGCGCCATCCTTCTGTCCCTTATCCGGCACCTGAACAGAGGCATTCTTCTGGCCGTCATAAATAACTGCATTCTCCGGAACGGTCAGCACGCCTTTGTGCTCGTCCAGCAAAATCTCCGCGTTCGCAGTCATATTCGCTTTCAACTCGCCGCCGGGATTATTGATGGAGACACGCACTTCAAACGTCGTCACGTTGTCTTTCTCCACTCCCATTGGCGCAATCTTCGTGACCTTGCCGTAAAACGAGCGGTCCCGAAAGCTTTCGACTTTGATTCGTGCCGCTTGCCCGAGATAGACGTGCGCGATGTCGGCTTCATCTACTTTGCCCTGCACATAAACTTCAGAGGTATCTCCCTCGGTCATTACCAGTGTCGCCGTTGACCCGAGAACGAGAATCGAGCTCACCGCATCGCCCATCTCCACGTCGCGCGAAAGGACTACTCCATCCATTGGAGCCACAATTGTGGTGTAGGCAAACTGTTGCTCGAGCTGCTTCAGGCTGGCCTGGCTCTGCAGCACCTGCGCCCGCGCCTGTTTCAGTTTGGCTGCATCTACGCCGACTTGCGCCTTTGCCGCATCGCGTCTGGTAAGCGCCGCGAGGTAGTCGCGGTTTGCGTCGTCCAAGGTCTGCCGACTGACGATCCCATCCTTCTGCATCTCCAGGTTCCGGTCAAGCGTGGTCCTGTACATCGGTAGGTCCGGCGCTGCAGCATTCACCTTGTCCTGTTCAATGTTGGCCTCGTAGGTGGTTACGTTCGCTTCGGCACTCGACAGTTGGGCCTGCTGAGCCTCGACCTGGTCCTGAATTTCCTGCTGATCGAGTTGGGCGAGTTGCTGTCCCTTTTTTACGCGATCGTTAATATCGACAAAAAGCCTCTCGACAATGCCCGATGCCTTGCTCTTCACCTCTACCTTGGTAATCGGCTGGATCTTGCCGGTCGCAATTACAGAGCGCGCCACATCGCCGCGGGTGACCTTGGCGATCCGGTTGGCATCAATCGCTGATCCATTGGCCATCCGAACCAGGCCGAATCCCGCAGCCGAAAGCACCACAACCAATCCAACGCCCAGCCAGATCCACAGTTTCTTGCTCTTTCGCGACGCAGCCACAGGTCCCTCCTGCAAAAAAAATAGACACAGATGTGATTCTTCTCACGCGTGCGGACGGTCTAACCCCAAGAACCTCAGCTTCTCAGAGATAACCGAGGTTTTCAGTGCCGGTCGCCACATACATCTCTACGGATTCGGCCCAAACTTGGTTCCGGAGAACCTTAATGAAGCTGGGAACGCACCTCCCCGGTTTCGCGTATGGCTATTAGACGGTATGCTCAGGCGTTCGCACCCGATGGGAAGAGCCGGTCCACCGTCGACGACCTTCCGCAGGATTGTTAAAGCACGATGCAAAGTCTCTCAGACACGTTCGCCCAGGTCTTTCGCGCCATCCTGGCGAACAAGATGCGCAGCTTTCTCACCATGTTTGGCATTGCCTGGGGTGTGGGTTCGCTGCTGGTGCTGGTTGGGCTCGGCGAGGGCTTTCGCAGCGGGCAGCACAAGCAACTTTCCCAGTTCGGAGATGACGTTGTCATGGTGTTCAACGGCACCATCCCCGCGCTCGCGAACCAGCACACAGGCATGCGCCCCTATGAACTTACGCTTGGTGACGAAGCGGCCATTCGCGCCTTGCCTCAGATCCGCGCGATCACCGAGGAACTTTCCCGCTCCGATCTCTACGAAGTGAGCCAGTACAATAACACTTCAGGCCACGTTGCGGGTACGGACCCGAGCTACACCATCGTCCGGTACGTTCCCATTGCGGCTGGCCGATTTATCGATGATGAAGATGTTCGCGAAAATCGGCGCGTTGTAGTCCTGGGATCGAAAACCTCTTCGCTGCTCTATTCCGGCAGGCCTTTGCTCGGCGAGACCATCACCATCAACAACACCGATTTCAGAGTAATCGGCCAGGTCGCCAAGGTCGGCCGCGGCAACAATACCTTCGACGACGAAAAACTCTTTATCCCCATCACCACAATGCAGGAGTTGTTTGCCTTGAAGGGCGACAACATTCCTCAGGACGCGCTCACGTCCATCCAATACCGGCCCACAAAAAAGAATGACAATGTCGACGCCGCGGTCGCAGTTCACCGCGTCATTGCCCAGCGCCACGGCTTCGATCCCTCGCTGCTC
The DNA here is from genome assembly GCA_963782085.1 of uncultured Acidobacteriaceae bacterium. GTDB lineage: Bacteria > Acidobacteriota > Terriglobia > Terriglobales > Acidobacteriaceae > Telmatobacter. The sequence goes on along the minus strand of CAWAIL010000013.1, from coordinate 7,604 downwards.
GATGCTTTCAACGAGTGGGACACGATTGAGGAAGCGAACACCATCGGAATCATCTTTACCGCAATGGATTTCTTCCTGGGCAGCGTCGGCGTTGTGACTCTAGGCCTCGGCGCGGTGGGCATCGTCAACATCATGCTGGTTTCAGTTACCGAGCGGACAAGGGAAATCGGAGTCATGAAGGCCGTTGGCGCAACCAAAAGCAGCATCCTTGCGCAGTTTTTCTGGGAAGGCCTCGTGTTGACGGGGCTTAGCGGCGTGATCGGCATTGTTGTTTCGGGTGGATTCATGGCGATTTTGCAGGCGTTGCTCACTGACAAGATTCCCGGATTTGATCCGCCCCGCATCGTTCCATGGTCGGCAGCATTGGCGCTCGGTTCGCTGGTTTTGTGCGGGGTTGCCGCGGGCCTTTATCCGGCCAGCAAAGCGGCGGCGCTCGACCCAATTGAAGCGTTGCGCAAGGAATAGGCAGAGGCCACACGTCACCAGGCTGTGGCCAGGAGTTGAAGTTCATGTTGAGAGACATTCTCGCCCAGGCGTGGGAAGCGATGCTCTACAATCGCCGTCGTACGGCCATTACCATGCTTGGCATGGCATGGGGCATCGCGACAGTCGTGCTCCTGCTCGCCTACGGCGCCGGATTCAGTCACGCCATTGAAGCCATCTTCGCGCAATGGGGAACAAACACCATCGGGTTCTTCCCTGGCCGGACAACAGAGCAGGCCGGTGGCGACAAAGCGGGAGTGAAAGTCCGCCTTACTCACGACGACATTGATCGCGTGATTGCAGCAGTCCCTGAGATCACGCACATTTCTCCTGTCGTATGGAATGACACCACCGTGCAAAATGACTTGCACACATATACCTGGAGCGTGATCGGATCTCGCACTTCGTATACCGATATCATCAAACTGATGCCCGACCAGGGCCGCTTCTTTAATGGAGCAGAAGATCAGCAGCGCGCGCACGTCTGTGTTTTGGGATCAGAGGCCAAGACCAAACTGTTCTCAGGTGGATGGGCGGTAGGCGAGACGGTCCGACTTAACGGCGTCATCTTCACGGTCGTCGGTGTTCTGAAACCCAAGATGCAGGAATCCAATGACGATATCAATCGAACCATCTATGTGCCCTTCAACACCATGAGCGACCTGAAAGATACAACATATCTCGATGGTGTCTGGATTGGCTATCAGGGTGACTACGAGAAAATCGAAAAGACGATCAGAGAAACGCTCGCAGCGGCACATCACTTCCGCCCCAGCGATCATGATGCAGTGCACATCGCCAACCTCCGCACGCAGTTGCACCAGTTCCAGATTCTCTCCATCGCCCTCCAGATCCTGCTCTCGCTTGTCGGCGCCCTCACGCTTGGGATTGCCGGCGTTGGCCTCATGAACATCATGCTGGTTGCGGTTCAGCAACGAACGCGTGAAATTGGCATCGAAAAAGCACTGGGCGCTCGCAAAAGCCAGATACTCATCCAGTTCCTGGCTGAAGCCCTCACCATCACAGGGATTGGCGGAGTCTGCGGCATCGCTCTCGCTTATCTGATTGCAACGATGGCTGGCAGCATCAAGTTCTACAGCGCCATCGCGAAGAACGCGACGGATGCCGACATTCACCTGCTTATTTCGCCCACGTCAATCATTGCGGCTTCGGCGATCCTCATTGTCACAGGCCTCGTCAGCGGAATGATCCCAGCCATCCGCGCCGCCAATCTCGACCCCATTGAAGCTCTCCGCTACGAATAACCGTTAGGATATATCCCGAAAATCCCGCCCTTCCTCTTGCGAAATCAGACAAGCACTGCCGCTTTCTCCTGATCCGGGAAAGTACAATGCAATGGATGAATCATTTTGCAGGCAAAATCGAAGCCTGCGCCGCGGCCGTGCTCTTCCTGGTCGCGACGCTTGCTGTAGGAGCCCAAACAGTGCCCACGAAAGCACCAATCGCAAAGAGAGGGGCGCCTCGAAATGAAACTGACTGGTGGAAGAACGCGGTCATCTATGAAGTCTATCCACGCAGTTTTCAAGACACGAATGGCGACGGAATTGGTGACCTGAATGGGATCACTTCGCGACTTGACTACTTGAAAGACCTCGGCGTCGATGCCATCTGGCTTACTCCCGTTTATCCTTCGCCGCAAGTCGATTTCGGCTACGATATCTCAGACTACAGAAATATCGATCCTCAGTACGGCACCCTGGCCGACTTCGACCGTCTCGTGGCAGAAGCAAGAAAACGGAACATCCGCGTGATGATGGACATGGTGATGAACCACACCTCGGACCAGCATCAATGGTTCCTTCAATCCCGTTCATCGCGCGACAATCCCTACCGCGCTTGGTACATGTGGCACGACGGCAAGGGCGAAACGGCGACAGATCCGGGCCAGCCGCCGAACAACTGGCAATCTTTATTCGGTCATTCAGCCTGGCAATGGGATGAGAAAACGCGCCAGTACTACTACCACAAGTTCTACATTCAGCAGCCAGACCTGAACTGGAACAATCCCAAGGTGCATGAAGCATTCAAAGACATCATGCGGTTCTGGCTCGATCGCGGTGTCGGCGGATTCCGTTTCGATGCGATCACTACACTCTTCGAAGATCCGAGCCTCGCCGACGAAGGCGTCGTGCGCGACAAGAATGGCGACCCAATCATCAATGCTTATGGCGATCCACAACTCGATGGCTCGAAGACTGACAATCAGCCCGGCGTACACGAAGTGGTGGCAGAAATGCGCGCGACGGCTGACAAGTTTCACTCGATTGAATTTCCCGGCACCCGGGTTCTTATTGGTGAAACTTACCTGCCCAATGTCGGCGAACTGAAAAAGATGTATGGCACTCCCGAGCATCCGGAATTCCATTTGCCAATGGACACGCAAGTGGCCATGATCAACAAGCTCGACGTGACCACTTTTCGTGCAAAGTTGATCGATGCGGAAACGCACCTCAGCACCCATATTCCACTTCTTCTATTTGACAACCATGACAATCCTCGCCTCGATCTACGCTACGGTGACGGCGTCCATAACACAGAAATTCAGCGCGTGCTCTCCACCATACTCTTTGCAAGCCGTGGCGCGGCACTGATGTATTACGGCGATGAGATTGGCATGAAGACTACTCCTCCAAAGCGCAAGGAGGACGTGAAGGATCCAATCGGCATCACTGGCTGGCCTAAAGAAAAAGGCCGCGATGGCGAGCGCACTCCGATGCAGTGGGACGCGAGTTCTAATGCGGGATTTACCACGGGTACCCCATGGCTGCCCGTTCCGCCGAGCGCAGATTCCGTCAATGTTCGCGCCGAAGAAACCGATCCTGACTCACTGTTCGCCTGGTACAAGGCGCTCATTCGTCTCAAGAAAACTATCCCCGCGTTCGAATTCGGCGCCAACATCATGCTCGATACAGAAAACACAAAAGTGCTCAGCTGGATGCGGCGTGTGCCGGGCGCGCCGCAAGTCATCGTCAGCGTCAATTTCACCGACGATCCCCAAACAGTGAATCTCGCAAGTACCGGCGCCGGCCTGCGCGCGGAACGACTCAAGACATTACTCAAGTCCCCCGGCATGACCGATCCGAAATCTCTGGATCAGATCGCGCTCGCGCCGTTCGGCGTTTATATCGGCGAAGTCCGATAGCGGCCTCTTCTTCGGGATCTTTTTATCGCGCGCTTCCTGCCGATTGCGTTTGTCTCGATGCGGCAACGCTGCGCCGCTAGGTTCCGCGCCGCGCACTGTGCTATGGTTGACCCGCCGAAAAAGAAGGGTCGCATGGCCATGCGTGTTTTCTTTCGTATTCTGCTTTCCGCAGTTCTCGCGCTCGCGCCTACCGCCTTGTCTGCAAAGACGGTCGTCTTCTGGCAGCCGGGATTTCCCGTCGCCGATTCCGCCGCGCCCGACGAATCCGCACTGCACTCCGCATTTGCCGACGCGGAATTTGCGGATGCGAGTCGGCTTTCAAGCGCGCTCGAAGCATCCGACACTGATCTTCTGGTGTTGCCTTACGGTTCGGCGTGGCCAGAGGCAGACTGGGATCCAATCATCAAGTATCTCGACCGTGGCGGAAACCTCATCGTTCTCGGTGGCAAGCCATTTACGCGCGCAGTCTATCAGGACACGACCGGATGGCATCTGCGCTCGGAGAGCACGGCGCAGTCCCTCGAACTCTTTATCGACGGCTACCAGGAAACGCCGGGCTCAGAAACTCTAACTTTCACTCCGAACGATGATGTCTTCCCGCGCCTGCCTTCGTTGCAATGGAAGCGTGCATTCAGTCCCGTCGTGCGTCTCTCGGTGATCAACTACGACTCAAGCGGCGGCGCGACTGGCGGCGAAGACATGGATCTCGCGACGCTGGCATGGGGCGAGCGCGAGGGCCACAAGCTGGCCGCGCCAGTAATCGAAATCGATCACAATGCTTACCGCTTCATCGGCGGCCGATGGATCTTCGTCGCGTGTGAGCCGGACGCCGGCCTCTTCAACAATCGCGAGTTGCTGGCCACTCTCGCCAATCTCGCTCTTCGCCGCAACGATCGCTTCACATTCCGCCCACGTGTGCCACTCTTCCTCCCAAACGAACCGCTCGAATTCAACTACACGCAGTACGGCCAATCGTCGCAGTCGTTGACCTTGGACCAACTGCACATCCGCGTCATTTCTGAAGATGGCGCGGTTCACGACGACGAAACCGTTCCCATTGCATCGAGCCTCACGCTCCCGGCGACTGCTGCGGAAGGCAAAGGCTTCCACACTGTCGAGGCCACGTTATTGCGCGATGGAAAGCCGCTGCGTACATACAAGTCCGGATTCTGGATGCGCGACTGGCAATATCTTCTTTCCGGGCCGAAGCTCTCTGTCGGCAGCGATTACTTCGAACTCGGTGGCAAGCCGCTCCCAGTTGTCGGCACTACCTATATGTCCGGCGATGTCTCACGGCTCTACCTGCTCTTGCCGAATGCCTATGTCTGGGATCACGACATGGCGCAGATTCACGCAGCGGGCCTCGATATGATCCGCACGGGCCTCTGGACAACCTGGCAACACTTCCTCGCGCCCGATGGCCAGATGACCGAATCGGCATTGCGCACGGTCGAGGCATTCCTCATGTGCGCGCGCCACAACAATCTGCCGGTGCAGTTCAACTTGTTCGCGTTTTATCCCGACGAATTCGGCGGTGAGAACGGATATCTGGATCCGACTGCACTTCGAGCCGAAACGCAATATGCCCGCTCGCTCGCGGAGCGGTTCCATGCTGTCCCATTTTTGGCATGGGACCTGATCAATGAACCAAGCCCGAACAAAAATCTCTGGCGGACAATGCCGGATTATGATCCATTCGAAACGGCAGCCTGGCGCAAATGGATTACTGACCGCTATCCAGATCGAGCAAAGTTGCTACACGATTGGACCGAGCCGTCACTCGGAATCGGACGCAGTTTGCAATCGAACCCCACGCCCGACGAGCCCGCGGTCGCCGCACAAGATCCGTTCGCTCTTCCAAAAGCCGGCGCATTCTCGCCCGACGCCGTCCGCAGCGGCTTCAATCCTCTCAAGGATTACGATTACGCACTCTTCGCGCAATCGATCTTCGCGAACTGGGTTTCTCAGATGCGCACGATGATCCGCGGCTCGGGATCTGAACAGTTGATCACCGTCGGCCAGGACGAGGGAGGCATTGCCGGCCGGCCTTCGCCCGCTTTCTATTCGCCATTCATCGACTTCACGTCGGACCACACCTGGTGGGATTACGACGCGATTCTCTGGGCATCGCTCGCTCCCAAGTTTCCCGGCAAGCCGCTCCTCATTCAGGAAACTGGTGAGCAGCGCCGCCTGACCCTCGACGATCAACTCCGTTTCAGCGCCGAGGTTGAGGCTTGGCAACTGGAGCGCAAAATCGCAATCGCCTTTGCGCAAGGTGCCGGCGCGCTTGAGTGGGTGTGGAACGTCAATGCCCAAATGGCCAACGATAATGAAATTACCATCGGCGCCATTCGGCCTGACGAAACTGAGAAGCCGGAGGCGCAGGTTCTCTCCGGCTATGCAGCGTTCGTCAACAAAAGCCCGCAGTCCTTCTCAAAAATCGAGCCGCCGACCGTCACCATGGTCACCTCGCAGGCGTTGCTCTATTCGGTGCTGGGCGGCCTCGCACTCGACACACAGAAGAAAGCCCTTCGCGCAATCGCCTACTACGACCACACGCCCTTGCGCATGTTGCCGGAAAACCGTCTCGCCGATCTTGGCTCGCCAAAGCTCGTTATCCTGCCATCGCCGCAGGGCCTCAGCAACGATGGCTGGAACAACCTGCTCGACTATGTTTCGAAAGGCGGCACGCTGCTCGTCACAGGTCCCGTAGATCGCGATGAGCATTGGCAGCCTGTCGATCGAATGTCCCCGCTCGGCGTGAAAGCGGAGATCAGTCCTCTCGCTGTGCGCGGATCGACATTATCATTGCCCGACGGTAAATCGTTCCCCCTCGCGTTTTCGGCTAACGTGCAGCAGTCTGAAACCTGGACGATGCGTTTCGCCGATGGTAAATCTGTCCGGACCGTTCCACATGGCAGCGGCAAGATCCTTTGGACGGCGGACCCGGTGGAATTCAGTGAAGGCTACGCGGCCGCTTCTGCGCTCTATCAATGGGCTCTCGACCAAGCCAGCGTAAAGCCGCCATTCCGCGCTGTTGAACCACTTTCCTCCGACGTCCTGGCCTTCCCCACCGTCCTAGCGGACGGGGAACTTTACAGCTTCAGCAATGAGTCTCTGGATGCGCAGACCGTCAACTTCGTCGATACGCTTACCGGCGCGCACATTCGCTTCACCATGCAGCCGCAGCGAGGTGCGGCTCTCATCCTCAACCTCCAGGGCGAAGTGCTATCGAGTTATGGTGGTGCGACAGGTGAATCCGCGGGACCGAAGAAGTAGACCTTCAATCAACGCTTCGCATTCCATATCTTGCAAGGGCTGAGATGCGCATTTCTTGCTGCCACCGCATTTAAGTTGGCGTGATTACCCCTTCAAAATCAGATCGACAGTTTCAACGTCGACCAGCCCATTACACCCGTAAATCGCGGGCAAAACGCGCTCGGCCGCATGCTTCCGCCGAAGCTGAGCTACTTTTTCTGTGCCTCGTCGATACGCAGGCAAATACATCCTGCCCAGCAACGGATGGCGTCCCCAAGCTCCTGAAAGCTTGTCCGCACGTTCTTGGGTCACCAGAAAATCGCTCCGCAGCACAGTAGCAACTTCCTGCTGCTCGCGCCCTTCGCCCCACGTCATATACGAAGACTGATTCTTCGCATCGTCCTGCAACAGCGCAAGCAGCACGCCGATCTGCAGATCCTCGTCCGGCAACTGTTCGATTTCTGTGACGCCGTGCGCAATCAAGATGGCGTTGTTGGCAATTCCCTCAAACAGCGTGGCGGCACGCGTGTTCATGGTCAGAACTGAAGCTTCGAATCCCACCTGTCCTCGAACATACAGATCCTGCAGGTAAGCGAAAGTAGTCACGTGACCGGGAACCACCTCGTGGCTGACCAACTGCTCAAACTCCGGATAAGAGATCTGGAGCGATGCGTTGATCTCGTAAGTCGCTTCGTACTCC
>CAWAIL010000012.1:0-100724 GCA_963782085.1 uncultured Acidobacteriaceae bacterium | reverse complement strand
CAGGCCAGCCAGCACTTCCGCGATCTCGTCGAAGCGGTGCATTCTCTCGCTACGGCCGCGCAGTTCGCCGGGCGTCTGCGGCCCACGCAACAGCAGGACGCACATCAGCGCTGCCTCGGCGCGGCTGAAGTTGAAAGCCTCACCCAGCCAATGCTCGTACTTCGTCACGCGTCCTTCGGCCGAGCGCGCGCGGCCCGCGAGTCCCTTGTCCTCAAGTCCATGCAGTGCCTGGCGCACGTCATCTTCGTCGAGATTCATCACCGGCTCGCGATTCGAGCGCTGATTGCAGGCATTGATGAGCGCATTGAGCGAAAGCGGGTAATACTCCGGCGTGGTGGCTTCTTTTTCCATCAGCGCGCCCAGAACGCGGGCTTCGGCGGCGGAGAGTCGAACAGGTTCGGCGGGGGACATGCATCTATTCTCCCATGCGTCGTTCTGGGCGCGTTAAGTCGGATTCGCTTCGGCTTCACGATGCTGCGTGAGCAGAAAATAGACCAGCGGCGTGACGACCAGGCTCAGCACCATCGAGATGCACAAGTCCGCCGATGACCGCGATGGCCAGCGGCTGCAGCATCTGCGAGCCGGCGCCCAGCGCGAAGGCCAGCGGCAACATGCCGCACACCGCGGCCAGCGCCGTCATCACGATGGGCCGCAGCCGGCGCTGCGCCGCGTGCAGCATGGCGTCGTGGGCCGAAGCGCCCTCGGCGCGGAACCTCTCGTCGGCATCGAGCAGCAGAATGCCGTTCTTGGCCACGATGCCGATGACCATGATCAGGCCCATGAACGAGGCGACGTTGAATGTGGTTCCGGTGACGAGCAAGCGCAAGAATCACGCCGGAGATGGAAAGCACCGACGAGGTGAGAATCGCGATGGGCGCGGGAAAGTTGCGGAACTCGGCCAGCAGCACGCCGAAGACCAGCGCCAGCGCCAGCAGCAGCACCTGCAGCAGATCGCGGAACGATTTCTGCTGCTCCTGATAGGTGCCGCCGTACTCCACGCGCACCGATGCAGGCAGATGCAGACCGGCCGACGGTCTGCTGCACCTTCGCCATCGCGCCGCCCAGATCGGAGCCTTCCAGATCGTCCGGTGACGACGACGAGCTGTTGCAGATTTTCGCGCCGGATCTCGTTCTGCGGCGGCAACTGCTGAATCGTCGCCAGCGAGCCCAGGCTGGCCGTGTGCCCAGTGCTGCTGTTGAAGACCGTGTTCTCGATGGCATCGAGCGATGCTGCGCGTCTCCGGTCCGCAGGCGCACGCGAATCGTGTAGGGGCGGCCGTTCGCGATCAGCGGATCGGTCGTTGGAATTCCATCGAGAATCGCCGTCGCGTCCTGCGACACTTCAGCCGGCGTGAAGCCAAGCCGCGCGGCGACCTGCGGATCGACCTGGAAGTTGGTGGCCGGCCCGCTGATCGTGTTGTCGATTCCGTTCTCGACATCCACCACGCCGGAGATCTTGCTGATGGCATCGGCGACGCGTGGACCAAGCTGCGCCAGCAATGCCGCATCGTCAGAAAAGATCTTGATCTGGATCGGCTCGGGCGCATTCGACAGGTCGTTGATCTTGTCCTGCAGCACCTGCGTCAATTCGATGTCCAGCTCCGGCTCGGTGGCTTTGACCTGCGCGCGCACGTCGGCCATCACTTCATCCACCGAGCGGCTGCGCTTGGGCTTCAGCTTCACGGTGAAGTCGCCGGTGTTGGCCTCGGTCACGGCGGCCAGGCCCATCTGCAAGCCCGGTGCGGCGCGAAGTGGTTTCCACTTCGGGCGTAGCTTCGCAGAATGCGCTCCACGTGCTCGAGCACGCGATTGGTCTCGGTCAGCGAGCTGCCCGCGGGCATGATGTAGTCGAGAATGAAGCCGCCCTCATCCATCTCGGGCAGCAGGTCGGTGCCGAGCGCTTGTAGCCGCCCCAGGTGCCAGCGACCAGCAGCAGGCAGATGCCGCCGACCCACAGCGGCTTCGCCAGCGCCCAGTCCAGAACCCCGCGATGCAGCGCCGAGCACTCGCGGCATCGACTGTCCTGAGTGATGACCGTGGCCCAGCGATACGGTCCGCCGCCTGTTCAGCGTGGTCCGCCACGACATCCTCTTCCGGTTGCTTGCGGTCTTGCAACAGCACGTAAGCTCAAGCCCGGAGTCCATGTCAGCGCCAGCGCCAGCGAAGTGAGCAGCGCCGCGGTCATGGTGATGGCCAGCGCGCGGAAGAAGCTGCCCGTGACGCCGCTTGTCGAAACCAGCGGCAGAAAGACGACCACCGGCGTGATGGTCGAAAAGACCAGCGGGTCGGTGATCTCCCTGAGCGCCTTGCGCACGGCTTCAACGCGATGCTCGCCGGCGTCGCGATGCAGCACGATGTTTTCGACCACGACGATGGCATCGTCGATCACCAGACCGATGGCCGCGGCCAGGCCGCCGAGCGTCATCAGGTTGAAGCTCTCGCCGATGAGCCAGAGCACCAGCGATGGTGACCGCAACGGTGACCGGAATCACCAGCCCGGCGATGAGCGAAGAGGTCCAGTCGCGCAGAAAGAGGAAGAGAATCACGCAGGCCAGGACCAGGCCGATGAAGATGGCGTCGCGCACGCTGGAGATCGCGTCGCGCACCAGTTGCGACTGATCGTAGAAGACCTGGAGCTTGACGCCGGGCGGCAGCTTGCTTTTGCAGCTCGGTCAACTTCGGCGGCCACCGCATCGGCCACGGCCACCGTGTTGCTCGAGGGCTGGCGCGCGATGTTCAGCAGCACCGCGCTTTTGCCGTTCGCCGTCACGGTGGTGTAGACGGGCATGGTCGCCGGCTCGACGGTGGCCACGTCGGCCACGCGCACCGGCGCGCCGGCGGGCGTGGTCTTCACCACCAGCTGGCGCAGTCCGTCGCAGCATCGTGCACCTGCGCGCCCACCAGGCCCAGGATCAGTTGGTGATTGGCTTCGTAAAGGCCGGGCGACTCGACGATGTTCGAGGCCTGGATCGCGTTCACCAGGTCGGTGATGGTGACGCCGGCGGTCTGCATGCAGCGCCAGGTTCGGGCACGACGTGAAACTCCGGCACCTGGCCGCCCTGCACGGTCACCGTGCTCACGCCGGCCACGCGATTCAGCGGCGGCTTCAGATCGTAGGTCGCCATCTCCCAAAGCTGCGTCTGCGAAACCGTGTCGGAAGTAAGGCTGTAGCCGAGAATCGGAAACGTGGCGAAGGTGAGCCGGTTGGTGGTGATGCGCACCGTCGGCGGCAGCGTCTGCTCCACCTTGCGCAAGCGCCGCATCCACCAGCTGCAGCGACTGGACCATATCCACGTTCCAGTCGAAGAACAGGCTCACTTCGGCCGATCCGCGGCTGGTGGTGGAGCGCACGGTCTCCAGGCCGGGAACGGAGTTGACCGCGTCCTCAATCGGCTGCGTGATGGTCACCTGCATCTGCTCGACCGGCATCACGCCGTTGTCTACGCCGATCACGACGCGGGGAAAGTTGGTCTCGGGAAAGACGGAGATGGGCACCTGGAAGGCGAGATAGATGCCGGCCACCGTGAGCATGACGGCGAAGAAAAAGATGGTGCGCGTGGAACGGGCCAGCCAGAAGGGCCTGTCCTCGGCGCTCGTTGCTGACGACGAGCCGGGAGCTTCGCCGGGCATCAGCCGTTCCCTCCGCCGCCTGAATCCTTATCGTCGCTCGGCCGGGCCCACCTTCACCTTGGTGCCTTCATCCAGACCATAGGCCCCGCCGGTGATCACCATGTCAGCCGGCGAGAGTCCGCTCATCACCTGCACGTCGTCGCCGTCATCGATGCCCAGCGTCACCGGCTTGCGGTGCGCCGCGCCGTCGCTGCCGACCACCATCACCGATTTGCTGCCGTCCTGTGCGGTGAGAACCGCGAGAGTCGGAATCTTCAACGCCTGCGCCACCGTCTTGCCCGGTGATGGATGACCTTCACCGGCGTGCCGACCTTCAGCGCGCCGGACTTGTTGTCGATCTTCAGCCACACTTCGACCGTGGTGCTGCCGGGGTCGAGCGCCGGGCTGATCATCGTCACCTTTGCGGACACCGGATCGGCGACGCCCGGCACGCTGCACCGATGCGCTGCGTCGCCCAGCTTCAGCTGCTGCGCCAGGCTCTGCGCGATGATGCGTCTTGGCCAGCAGGCTCGATGTATCCATCACCGTGATCAGCGGCGCTCCGGCGGCCGCAGTTTCGCCGGCGAACAGCGGCCGATCAGTCACCACTCCGTCGATGGGGCTGCGAATCTCAGAGTAGCTTACCTGCGCCTCGGCGCCCTTGTACTTTGCCTTCGGCCGAAGTCAAGCTGGCCCTGCGCCGCCTTCAGCGCGGCCTCGTGGCTCACGCTCCGCACCGACTCCAGGTGCTTCGCCGCCGCGTCGTAGGCGGCCTGCGCCTGCACCAGCGCGGCCTGCGCCGTGTCGAGATCGCGGCCGGGAATCGCGCCCTCGGCAAAGAGCTGCTTGCGGCTCTTCACGATGCTCTGGTTCAGATCGAGATTGGCCTTGGCCTGCGCCAGATCCGACTCGGCCTTCAGCGTGTCTTCGGGCACCTGCGCCTTGGTCGCTGTGTCGTATGCTGCCTGCGCCGCCATGTACGAGCCCTTGTTGTCGAGCGCCGCCGCGTCGAGATCGCTGTTCTCCAGCGTCGCCAGCAACTCGCCGGCCTTCACGCGCGCGCCGCGCTGCACATAGAACTTGTTCACCGGCGCGCTGATCTTCGGCGCAATCGCGGCCTGCGCCAGCGGCGCCAGAACCGCGTCGGCGGTGATGTGCTCGGCGATCGCGCCCTGCTCAGGATGCTCGGCCTGCACCGTGACCTGCGCTCAGGCAGCGCCTCTTTCTTGCAGCCCGGCAGAGCAACAGCGTGACCGCCAGCGGCAGAGTGATCGCGCCCGCCGAGATCCTTCGCAGTCAGCCTGATGCGGAACCTGAACTTGCTTGTCTTTTCGCTCATCTCAATCTTCACTAGTTGCGATCTATTCCCTAGTCCCTGTCCTTCACATCGTTCCTGTCAGCGTCTGCAACTCGGCGCGCGCCGTTTCATAGCGCACGCGGCCGTCTTCGCGCGCATTTTCCGCAGCTCACATAGGCGGTCTGCGCGTCCACCACTTCAAGCACCGTGGCCTCGCCGCCGTGTAGCGCAGCTTGGTCAGGCGCAGGCTCTCGGCGGCGGTTGCCACGCTCAGGTCCAGCGAAGCCAGTTGATCGCGCGCCGCCTGCGGCCTCAGAATAAGCCTCGTCGAGCTGCGCAATCATCCGCCGCTGCGTGTCGGTCAGCGCCACCTGCGCTGCGTCGCGGCGAATCTCGCTCTGCTTCACCTTGTGCTCGGTCGCCAGCCAATCCCACACGGGAAGGTTCACGGTAACGCTGGCGGAGTAGCCCAGGTTGCGCGCCTGAATGCCATCGGGGTTCAAGGGGCCATTGACGGCAAATTGGTTGGCGTCGATGCCGTAGGTCACATTCAAGCCCGAGGTCGGGCAGCAGACGCGCCCCACGCCGCCTGCACGTCGGCGTTGCTTGCGCGCAAGCGCAGGCAAGCGCGCTCTTCAGCTCGGGATTGTTCTTCGCCGCGGCCTGCTCCACGTCTTCTTTCGAGGCCAGCGGCGGCGCAGCCTGCGGCGCGCTCAGCGTGTACGGCGTGCGCGGATCGGGAAACAACAAGCACGCCCAGCTCCAGCCGCGCCTTTTCTGCGGCAACTCGCGCATCTGCACAGATCGCGATCCCGCTGCTGCTCCACCAACTGCGCCTTCACCACGTCGGCGTGCGCGGCCTCGCGCGCCTGCTCGCGCTCGTTGGTCAGCTTGGTAAAGTCTGCCGCTTCCTGCTCGGGCGTCGTTCGGCCACCGCCAGCTTGTGGTCCGCCGCCAGCGAACCGTAGAACAAGCCAGTCACCGCCGCCACCAGCCCGCGCCGCGCAATCTCCTGTTCGGCCGCGGCCATCGCCGCCGCTGCGTCGGCCCGGCGCACAGCCGCCGCACCCGCCAGGCCCAGCGTTTCGTCCACAATTCCCTGGGCGATGTACTCCCGCGGTCTCGAGTCGTTGGCGACAAATCTGGGCAACGGCGCCGAAGGCCTCGCCTGCATCGCCCTCGCTGTATATCCCGTTGGGTTGGGTGTAGATGTCCTGGCTGTAAAGGCGCGCATTGGGCAGCAGGCCGGCGCGGGCAATGGAGCGGTCCAGCGCGGCCGACCGGCTGGCAGCCCTCGCCGCCGCGTACGCCGGGTCGCTCGCCTGCGCCCGCTGGATCGCCTCGTCCAGCGTGATCGTCACCGGTGCCGCGGCGGGCTGTGCATCGGCGGCAGCGGTTGCGCCCGATGCCTGGCCCAGAGCGATAGCGCCGCCGCGTCGCGGAAGCAGCGAAAAAAGGTGCTTTGCAGAGCGAGCGAAAGCGCACAACCCTGCTGCGTTCGCATCTTCCGTCGCCGTTTCACACTCAGAAGCATACAATCTGCGCAGCGTGATTTCTGAACGGAAATTCATGTATGCACGCCCGCTTTCAAGTTCGAAATCGACGTCTGCCGGGCCATTCGAGAGAGCTTCGGCCGCGGCGCCAAGACAATGAAATTCGCCGAATCTGTTCGCGCCATCCGCCCGGCTCTGCGATACTTGTTTGTTATGCCGATTGACGACCTGCAGCAAGCTGCCCAGAAAATTGCTGGATTCCTGAACACCCTGAACAAGCTGGGCGGACTGCGCCTCAAGTACCGCATCACCGCGGGCGACGGCGCGCGCGACCCGCAGGGAATCGAAGCCGCGCCAGATCTACGTCGAGCTGGCCGGCCCCGATGTGCCGCTGGTGATCCAGCACAATGGCGAGCTGCTGCGCGCCCTGGAAACCCTGGCCGCGCAGATGCTGCGCCTGGATCACCACGAGCACGACCTGGTCAGCTTTGACGCCGCCAACTTCAAGGCCCTGCGCGCCCAGGAGCTGCGCCTGGCCGCCGAGACCGCCGCGGAAAAAGTGCGCCAGTCGGGAGTTCCCTACAGCTTTCCGCCCATGAACAGCCGCGAGCGGCGCCTGATGCACCTGGCCTGCAAGTCGCTGCAAGGCGTTGAGACGGCCAGCGTGGGAGAAGGGCCGAATCGTTTTCTCGTGGTCTATCCCGAAGGCAAGACCGATCTGCCGGTGCGCCGCAGTTCAAGCCGCAGGGGCTTTCGGCCGGCAGGTGAAACCAGGGGTCAGTTTGCGGTAAGCGGATCGCAGTTTGTCACAATCGTTGTACGAGATTGAGGTTCATTTCCGGCTCGCCGCTGTGCCACAATCCAAATTATGAAACGACAAGTTTTGGCGCTCGCACTCGCGGGCGTTGCCGCACTGTGTCCCGCGCAAAAGCGCCTGGTGCTCATCGATCAGGACGGCTCCGGCCCCGGCGGCTCGGACCAGATGGCGATGCTGGCGCTGCTGCAGTCGCCCGACGTGCAGGTTCTCGGCATCACGATTGTGACCGGCGACGCCTGGCGCGACGAAGAAACGCTGCACACGCTGCGCATGCTGGAGCTGACCGGCCACACCGATGTTCCCGTTGCCAGGGGCGCGGTGTTTCCGCTGGTCCGCACGCAGGAGCAGACCCGCATCGAGGCAGCGCTCGACGGCAAAGTCATTTGGCTGGGCGCATGGGGACGCGTCTCGGCCGCGGCAAACGACAACGAAACCGGAGTAACGCCTGTCGAATCCCGTAAAGCTTGAGCCGCACGGGCCGTACGAAATTCCGCCCATGCCCGAAGGCCTGCCGGCCATCAAGCCGCTCGACGAAGACGCCGCGCACTTTCCTCATCCGCCAGGTGCGCGCGCATCCGCACCAGGTCACCATTTACGCCGCCGGCCGCTCACCAACATCGCGCTCGCCGTCTCCATCGATCCGGAGTTTGCGTCGCTCACCAAAGGCATCGTAGATCATGGGCGGCAGCCTCAATCCGCAAACCAACGATCCCGAGTTTGCCACCAGCCCGCGCCACGAGTTCAACTTCTGGTTCGATCCCGAGGCCGCGCACATCGTGCTGCATGCCGACTGGCCGCGCATCGACGTCACCACCGTCGACATCTCCATCAAGGCGCCATTCACGCAAGCAGATGCTCGACGCGATCGCAAAATCGCAGGCGCCCGCCGCGCGCTACATTGCCGCATGGAGCCAGCCGCATCTTACATGTGGGACGAGCTGGAAGCCTGCGCATGGCTCGATCCGGCGATCATCACCAAAGAAGAGATCATGTATATGGATGTGGACCTGAGCCACGGCCCGAGCTACGGCGACACGCTCACCTGGCCGGAAAAGCTGAAGCCGCAAACGGCGTTCGCCTCGTTCACGCGCAGATGGATCTCGACCTGCCGCGCTTCCAGAAGGATTTTGTGGACCTGATGACGCGCGGGCCGGTACAGTAACTCGCCGCGCCGCGATCAGTCGGAATCGTGATCCGACTCGCGGTTCGCGTCCGGATTCCGATGATCGTATTTGTTAATCGTCTTGTTCAGGTGGTCGGGATCGACTGAGACCTGCACCACGTCCATCTCGTTGCCATCGAGATCGAGAATGAAAACGCCCCATCCGCTTGCCCTCGGACGTGCGCAAAGATCAGCGTCTGCTCGCCGCCGTGGCGGCTGGTTTCGCGAATCATCCGCTGCCATCCCTGGCCCAGCTTCTCCTCGACCATGCGGTTCAGTTCTTCGCCGTCTACCGGCTTGTCGAAGTGCTCGAACTCGGCAACGTGCACTCCGCCCACGCCGCCGTGCGTCGCCGCTCCTGCAATCAAGCTGGCCAGTCCCATGCAGGGAATGCGCGTTGCGCGTACATGATACCGGCGCTCAATCGTGCTGACAACGCCGTCGAATCCGCCGTCTCCGCCCGCCGCATGAGCAATCCACGGGACGACAAAAAGCAAGCAGCAGCGCCGCACTGCCGAGTGGAATCAAGAACCGTGGCCACCATCGGGCAGCCGGAGTCGAGGGCGAAAGATTTGGCGTCATTGGTCGCCTGCCTTGTCTTTGCTCTTGTCCTTATCGCTTGTCCTTGCTGTCTTTTCCGTCCTTGCTCCTGGTGTTCTTCTGCACGTCGCCCAGCGCGCCGAGTCCGCCAATCCCTTTCAGCATGCCCAGCTGATCCATGCGAATGGTTCCGAGGATCAGCACGATCGACATCTCCTTCGGTTCAGCCGAGCAGAATGAACATTCCCTTCGTCTCGCCGTTCACCATCTTCACCATCACGTCGTTGATCTCCGCGCCCTTGCGCTCGATGTCGCGCACCATCGGCGTCCACTCCGGCGTTTCAATGGCCTGGCGCAATCTCTGGATGTCGTCCATTGAATACTCGCCTTCCTTATCAAACTCGTAGTTGCGGACGTAGATGCCATCAAGGCCCTGGATCAACTGGTTTGCCGCGGCCTGATTCTTGTCATCATTGTTCATGAACTTCGACGCGAAGCCGAGCATGTCCTTGTTGAGCGTGACTTCGGTGGCATTGCTCGCCTTCGCGGCCAGTTCTTTTTCAACCTGCGGTGGCAGCTGGAGTGGCGAAGAGGCAGGCGCCTGCGCGTAGGCCATGTCAGCCGCGGTGGGCAGCGCGAGCACCGGAATTGCGAACGCCGCGATACCCAGTACAAATCCGATCATTCGGTCCTTCATTTCGATTTCTCCCGTTCTAACAATTCTGTTGGTGCCCGCGGTCCCTCGCATTTGGAGACCGGGGGAAAGCACATCTCAATTCGCCAATGTCTTTCCGCTACTTTGAATCCCGTGCCTGCAATTGCGCATTCATCACTTCAAGCGCGTGATTCGTGATGCGCAACGCCGTGAAAACCTGCTGCTTGGCTTCTTCGCCGCGGCGGTGCTGCTGCGCATTGCGCCACACCAGCCCTCCGCTGGCCACTGCGGCCAACACCAATGAAGCTGCGATCCGCTCGAACCATTGCAGTCTCTGCTGTCGCCTGCGGCCGGCTTCGCTCCCAAAGGCGGCCAACGACTTTGCGCTTTCAGGCCCTGGGGAGCGGGCTGGCGACGCATCGCTGTGCTCAATTGGCGTTCAAAATCGTCCATCGGGTCAAGATCGTCTTTCGGTTCAAACTCCACGAATGTACTCCTTCAACTGCCTTCGGCCTTGGCCCGCAGCAGCTTCAATCCGCGCTGCAACTGGCTCTTCACCGTCGCCAGCGGCGCGTCCAGCGTGGCCGCAATCTCTTCCGGCGTCAGGTCCTCCTGGTAGCGAAGAACCAGCGCCGCGCGTTGCGCCTCGGGCAGCGTGGCCAGCAGGCTTTCCAGGCGCGCAGCCCAGCGGCGAGGTCCGCTCTTCAACGTGGCGCCGTGATGCTCATCGATCTCCACCCACAAATCCATGCCGCGCACCCGCCTGCGCCGCAGCGCATCGGTCGACCGGCTCATGGTTACGCGCCGCAGCCAATAGCAGGCGTGCAGCGGACTTTCGATCTTCGCCGAGATTCCGGTCCAGCTCCAGAAAAACATCCTGCGCAATCTCCTCGGCCAGGCCGCGGTCGCCGGTCATGCGCAAGCGCCAGCGAGAAGACCATCGACTGGTGCTCGTCAATGAGTTCGTTCGAAGTCACGGCTGCCAGTGGCTCGGCCATAAGTCTCGCTGCTACCTTTAATCCGCAGGGGAGTGCGGGATGGGATGCAGAGAGTTACGCAATTGACGGTGAAAAGTTCATAGGGAAGTGGAGTTAGCAGCGTCAGATGCGATGGCGGAGTTAGAATTGCCCACCTTCGTAACAAAAACAAGAGCATCGCGAGGGTGGATGACCGGCCGCCTTCGCTTTGTAGCGCCGACCTCCAGTCGGCTGTTCTGCCGGCGTCCACGCCGGCATTGGCCTTGCGCAGACTGGAGGTCCGCATGACAGCCGATCTGAAGATCCGCGCTACCTGGGCCCTACACTGTTGCGTATGCGACGCCCTTTGTTGCTGATCGGAGTTCTGCTGGCCGCGGTCCGGCGCGGTGCGCGCGCAGTGGGAGATCGAGAGACTCGCACACCACCGCCGATCTGCGCGGCATCGACAACGTGGGCGGCGGGCGTGGCGTGGGCCTCGGGCACGAACGGCACCGTGCTGCGCACGGAAGATGGCGGGTATCTGTGGCAGGCGTGCGCCGTTCCGCCGGGCGCGGAGCATCTGGATTTTCGCGGCATTCAGGCCTTCGACGCGAACACGGCGATCGTGATGTCGAGCGGCAAAGGCGATCTGTCGCGGCTCTACAAGACGACGGATGGGTGCCAGACGTGGAAGCTGGTGTTTACGAATCCGGATAAGGATGGGTTTTGGGATGCCATTCAGATTTCGAGAATCGACGGACCAATGTGGAGAAAATGCCGTGCATCCTCGGGATCCAGTGGGCGGCCGATTTGCCCTTTTCGTCACTCGGATAGCGACGAAAGTGGAAGCGACTGGGAATTAAGCGAGCTATAAACACTAGGCCTGACGCGCTCGATCGAAGGAGAAGGGTTATTTGCTGCGAGCAACTCCTCAGCTGCGCTAGGATCGGCTTCAGATGTCGCATTGTTGGAACGTGGCGGTTGCTCAGGATGCGGCTCTTTTGCTCTTGGATTGGCCCGTGCACGGAAATCCAGATTACGCAGCCGCAGGTCGAAAAATAGTGCGCTACAGCTCGTGCCGATGGTCAAGTCCGCGAGAGCCTTCGGGCATCTTCTCGGTCGCTGGAAAATTCGGGCCGATGCGGGTTGGAGTCGTTGTCGGTTGGCGGTGACTATGAATCGCCAGACGAATGGCGTACCGCCGCGTATACGTTCGAAGCTGGCGAACGATGGAAAGCTGTCGACAACCCTGCCGCACGGCTACCGCTCCGCTGTGGCTTACGATGCCACCACCAAAACCTGGATCACCGTCGGGCCCAACGGAACCGACATCTCGACCGACGACGGACGCAACTGGCGCGCGGTGCATCCCGACCCTGCGCTGCACGAGCCGCCTGATGCAGATCGCGACTGGAACGCGCTGTCGCTGCCCTTCGTCGTAGGCCCGCACGGGCGCATCGGCAAACTGAAAACGTCAGCGCTGGAGACAGCGAAGGACGGCAGGTGAATCTATCGAGTCTCCCACATCTCAAAATCGAGATGGGTGTAGGTCGGTTTCCTGAGATTCTTATACCGGTTTGACTGCATTCGCCCCGCGATATCGAAATTGGAAACGCAAAAAAGCAGGCATGAAATGAAATCATGCCTGCTTTATGTTTCGGTATTGACAGTTCTAGGACCGGCGAAGGCCTAAGCGACCTGACGACGTCATCCTGTCACTGCTGAGCAGTCCAGCTACTCCGCCGCTTCCACTGCCTTGGTCTGCGCCACGGTCCAGTCCGGCGCGCCCACCTTGAAGCGCGCGAACCGCCGCACGGTGATGTTCTCGCCCAGCTTGCCCACCTTCTGCGCGATCAGTTCCTTGATGCTGACGGCCTGGTCCTTGATGAACGGCTGCTCCAGCAGGCAAACCTCTTCGTAGAACTTCGCCATCTTGCCGTCCACGATCTTCTCGATCACCGGCGCCGGCTTGCCGGTCGCCGCGGCCTGCGCGCGATAGATCTCCTTCTCGCGCTCCAGATCGTCCGGCGGTCACGTCCTCCGGCTTCACGTAGCGCGGATCGCTGGCCGCGATGTGCATCGCCACGTCCTTCAGCAGCTCCTGGAAGTCCTCGGTGCGGGCCACAAAATCGCTCTCGCAGTTCAGCTCCACCAGCACGCCGATCTTGCCGCCGGCGTGGATGTAGCGTGCCCACCGCGCCCTCGTTGGTCGCGCGCGCGGCCTTCTTCTGCGCCGAGGCCATGCCGCGCTTGCGCAGCACCACGAACGCGTCCTCCATGTCGCCCTTGGTCTCCTGCAGAGCCTTCAGGCAGTCGCCCATCGGCGCGCCGGACTTCTCGCGCAGCTCCTTCACCAGTTTGGCATCAATCTTTTCGCTCACTGTCGTCATCTCTCTTTTTTCCCTGGCCGCAGCACGGCCTTGTCGATGCATTGCGTTTAAGAATTCACAATCGTGTATCGCGCCGCGAGAATTTCCGGCATAAGAAAAGCGTGGCCCCAATTCGAAGCGGCCACGCTCTTCTGAATCCAGTGCGTGCTTCCGCGCACCGAAGCTACTTGGCGCTCTCCGGCCACTTCGGCCTCTTCCAGCAGGCCGCCACCGCCGCAGGCGCCTTGCGAATGCCGCCGCCCAGCGCCGCTTCCAGGTCCACTTCCTCGCTCGGCGCAGCCTCCGCTGAAATCTCCACGCCTTCTGCTGCGCCTTCGCTCTCTTCCGCGGCCGCCGCTTCCGGCAGCCTCTTCCGTGAAGGCCTTGTCGCTCAGCATGTTCACGCCCTCGGCAGCCGAGTCGGCAATCTTCGACGTGAACAGCCGAATCGCGCGCAGCGCGTCGTCGTTGCCGGGAATCACGTAATCCACCACCGTCGGATCGCAGTTGGTGTCCACCACCGCAACCACCGGAATGCCCAGCTTGCGCGCTTCCTTCACCGCAATCGCCTCGTTGTTCGAGTCCACGATGAACAGCGCATCGGGCAGCCGCTTCATGCTCTTGATGCCGGCCAGGTTGGCCTGCAGGTGCTTGCGCTCGCGCTCCAGCTTGATCACTTCCTTCTTGGTCAGCAGGTCGTAGCGGCCATCGGTGGCCATCTCATCCAGTTCCTGAAGGCGCTTCACCGACTTCTGCACCGTCACCCAGTTGGTCAGCAGGCCGCCCAGCCAGCGCTGGTTGATGTAGGGCATGCCCGCGCGCGTGGCCTCTTCGGCAACCGCATCCTGCGCCTGGCGCTTGGTGCCGACGAACAGAATCGTCTTGCCGCTCGCCGCACAGCTCGGTCACAAACTTCGACGCATCCTTGAACAGCTTCAGCGTCTTCTGCAGGTCGATGATGTAAATTCCGTTGCGCTCGCCGAAGATGTATTCCTTCATCTTGGGATTCCAGCGCTTGGTCTGATGCCCGAAGTGAACACCCGCTTCGAGCAGTTCCTTCATGGTGATGGTTGCCAATGGTCCTCCTTCGTGGACTGCATCCGGGCTGGTCGATTCTGTGGCCCGGATTTATCCCGCCTTGCGGGGAGATTTGTAAAACCAGTTCTCAGCTTCAGCCTTAGCTTCAGCTCGCCGTCTCAAATCACTTCTCGACAGTCCGACAACTGCACCAGCAGTAAAAGCTGACGAAGCTGATAGCTAACAGCTGCAAGCGCTTTAGCGCTTGCTGAACTGGAACCGCTTGCGCGCGCCCTTCTGCCCGTACTTCTTGCGTTCCTTCTGGCGCGCATCGCGAGTCATCAGGCCTTCGGCCTTGAGCATCTTGCGCAGCTCCGGGTTGAACTCAACCAGTGCGCGGGCAATGCCCATCTTCACGGCATCGGCCTGCGCGGCAACGCCGCCGCCGCTCACCGTGGTCAGCACGTCGAAGCTCGCCGCCAGCTCGGCCACCACCAGCGTCCGCTTGGCGATAACCCGCTGCTGCTCGGTGACAAAGTACTCGTCAAACTCCTTGCCGTTGACCTTCCACTCGCCCGTGCCGGGACGCAGAAAGACGCGCGCGATCGCCGTCTTGCGCCGCCCCGTCCCGTAATACTGAACCAGATCTCTGCCATTCTTCGTTAGCTCCTAGCTTCTAGCCTCTAGCTGCTAGCTTCGTCCAGCTCAGTCCGACTTCTCAGCTTTCCCTCGGCCGCTTCGCTCCAGCAATCAAAAGCTAGGAGCTAGAAGCTAGCAGCTAGTAGCTGCTCTTACGCAATCTTCATTTCCACCGGCTTCTGCGCCGCGTGGGGATGCTTGTCGCCGCGATAGACCTTCAGCTTGGTGGCCATCTGGCGGCCCATCTTGGTCTTGGGCAGCATGCCCTTGATCGCCTCTTCCAGAACCTTCTCCGGCTTGCGGTTGATCAGCCGCGTAAACGACTCCTCGCGCAGCCCGCCCGGGAAGCCCGTGTAGCGCCGGTAAAGCTTCTTCTGGTCCTTCAGGCCGGTCAGGCGAACCTTCTCGGCGTTGATCACGATCACGTGGTCGCCCATGTCGATGTAGGGCACGTACTGGGGATTCAGCTTGCCGCTCAGCACACTCGCGGCCTTGGTGGCCAGCCGGCCCAGGGTCTGGCCGCTCGCGTCCACCACATACCATTTGCGGCTCAATATCCTTGCCGCTCGGAACAAAGGTCGACATCTCTCTCCTGCCTCTCAAATCGCTGCGAGCACCCAGATTTTAGCGCTTTAGGTCCCTCGCAATTGGGGACTGGGAGCGAATCTCTCCCACCAGAACGCGCAAAACGCGTTTAGGCGTGAGCATCGCAGCCAAAACCCGCGCAAACCGCATCCGCCCGCGCAAATACGCACGGGCCTCGAACTCTACCCACTGCCAAACAAACCTGTTCGGGTGAGAAGCTGCGGAGGTCGGCCCCAATCGGGGCGTGGCTGAGCCGGATCGATTCCCCGAAAACCGGCCGCCGATTGCCTGTCTCCAGCGGAAACCCTCTCGAGGGCTATCACCAGACCGGTCCGCGTCTTCTTTATTGCACCCTTCCGGCTTCAACCACCAGCAGAACCAAGACACACGCAGCCCAGGCGCAACACCGCGCAAGGTTTACAGAATACTGGAAAAGCGGCTGGAGTCAACGAAAACGCGCTGTGGAACGGGTCATCCATTTTCGATTCCGCCGATTCTAACCGCTAAGGAAATTTCGGTACCCATGGCTCAGAGCACAAAGCGGCATTTCTACTTTGGATTGCTGTTCCTGGTGTCGATCCTCGGCCTCTTCTGCGCCTACTGGCTGCTCTTCTATCTCTGGAGAAGCGCTGCCGACCCAGCAAACAATTTTATCTGGCAACCGCACATCCTCGGCTGGTTCCTCGCCTGTGTCGTTGCCCTGGCGCTCTGGATCGGCGATGTCGTCGCCTTCCTCCGTACCTACCCAGGATCAAGCGCCGATAAATCATCTGGAATCAGCCGCTAATTTGGTTGCATTCCTGACGCCGGTCTCCACATACGCCTCTCCGACGGAATGTAGCGCCGGTCTCCAGACCGAATGTAGCGCCGGTCTCCAGACCGAATGTAGCGCCGGTCTCCAGACCGGCTGTACTGAGGGCCTCCCGGCCCTCAGAGTCGTCGCCAATTCTCCATTTTTCAGCTGCTGCACCGTCTCTGAGGATGGCACCCTACGACACCGGCACCGCCCCCGTCACCTGCCCCTTGACTGCGTTGTACTCCTCCTGCGTCATCGGCAGCTTACTGATCCCTGAAGGGCTGATCACGATCTCCAGCGGCCCGCTCACCGCCGGCGCGGTGTGCACGGCTTCGGTGCTCGCGCCCGGAGAAACGGCTCCCTCAATCAGATAGGCAGTCAGGCTCTTCGCCGTAGGGTCGATTTTGGCTACCAGCTCGGTGCCCCGGATTCCAAGGCACCCAACGGCCGAATGAATGCGCACATCCGCATCGGGCGGTTTTGAAATCAGGCCGCTCGTATATTGAAAGACCCCCTCCAGAAACCTGTATTGGGCATGATTGGTTTGAGCTCCGCTGGGATCGTAGACATAGTTATCGATGGCTATCTGTGTGCTCGGGCTCAGAGTCATCTGGGTATTGTCTTCAAACACCACTGAAGTTCTGCCGTCCGGCCCGGTCACAATCGTGTCGCCTTCGTTGATGGTGTCGCCCTGCTTCAGCGGCACAGCCGTTGTGGTTCCCGCGCGAATCACGCTCACGTTGCCAGTTGCCGACATTACGTTGCCGGCCCTCACCGTCGGGGGCGGCGGTGCCGTTCCTGGCGCCACCACCGGAACCTGCCCCAGCGCCTGCGCGCCCTGCCCCTGGCTGTACCCGATCGTTCCTTCCATCAGGTTCGCCACGGTGATCGGCGCGTTGTCTACCGCGGGTGTCGCCTGCGGCTCGCCAAAACCGACACGCACCAAATGCGCCCCACCCCTCTCTATCCGCGCATTCGCCGTTGGCGAAGGCATCACCCTGATCTGCATCACGTTGTTGGTCGCCATGTTGCCGCCCGCGATCAGCAGCTTCATATACGCCTGTCCCGCCACGCGCTCCGTCCACGGTCCGCTTTCGGCCTTCACCGGCGTGTAGAGGCCGCTCTCCTGCCCCTGAAAAAGCGTCTGCTGCCTGATCTCGTCGTTTGTATTCTGCGCCGTCAAAATCTGTCGCTGCCGTTCCGCAGCCAGTGCGAGCTGTCCCGGCTTCCCCAGCTTCAACAGAACCGCGTCCAGCGGCGGTAATCCTGCCGTCTTCGCCAGGCTGTTGTATGTGTTCTCGAGATTCGTCACAAGCTCGCCGGTGATCTCGCCCTTGAAGTCGGGAATCACCTGGTCCACGATCGCCTGGTAGCTCTTCGGCATCTGTGCGTAGCTCAGCCCCGATTGAATCGTCCACGAAACTGCTTGCAGGGAGTTGGGATTGATGTGGTACTGAACCGTGCCCCGCCAGATCAACGCACCAATCGCGCCGGCTGCCTTCCCTTCATAGGGTCCCAGCACATACGACACGCCGTAGCCCGGCTCGTGCACGGAGTACTCCGAACAAAAATCGAGCGTGTTAATCGTGTAGTCGCCCGGAGGCAGCGGCTGGTCGAGCTCGTCCGCCGTCAGCTTCAGCGGCGTCGGGCTGAACGGTCCGCCCGGCAAAGTCGTCACCGTCGGGTAAACATCCTTCGCGTCCAGCGTCAGCGGCAGATTGTCGTTCAGCACCTTGGTCAGCGCGGCTTCGGCAGCTTTTTGTTTCGCCTCATTCTCCAGCGCAGCCAGCGGATTCTGCGCCGCGGCGTGCGCGCCACTGTTCGGCGCCGCAGGGTTCTCCGCTGCTCCAAGCGAAAGAGGCGCAACAACGAGCCCCGCCTGCAACACAACCAGTGCAACCGCAGAAATGACTTTCATTGGTCTTACCCCCTGAGGAATAGAGCCCGCATCTTTACCGGCGCTCAAAATCGACACCCTGCTGCCCGGGGGGAGACAGCGCAATTGCTTTGCGGAGCGAAGCGTTGCTATTAAGACGAAAACATTGAGCGCAGGGCCTCAACATACCTGCGAACTCAGTGAGGAGTCAATCAAAACGGATCAACGGTAGTGGCTTCAGTTTGAAATACGAGATGTGCAATCAACTCTTTTTCTGTCGCACTTTTCGGGCGATCCAAAACGCAAGGACGGCGGCGGCCAGTAGGCCAATCAATCCAACGACTAAGATTTCCGAAACGGGAATGGAAACTGCGGTTCTTCCTGAGCCGTCTTGCATAGGGACCACCTCCATCTCATGCCATCCATACTCTCATTTGGCCGGTGGCCCCGGTCCCTATGATCGTTCCAAACCACGCTGAGGGTGCCCCCGGTCCCTCGCCTTTGGGGACCGGGGAGGGAGTTTCACTGATCACTGCCAACGGATTCGCGATCAGAGTATTCTTGCGGCGCATGAAAGGCGCACGCATCCGTTATCAGCAAACCGGGGAGTTCCACTTTCTCACCTTCAGCTGTCATCGCCGCCGTCCTTACCTGGCTCCGGTCGCGGCCATGGAGCTCTTTGAAGACGCTTTGGAGCGCGTGCGCAGCCGGTATCTCTTTGCCGTTGCCGGTTACGTCGTCATGCCAGAGCACGTGCATCTGCTGGTCAACGAGCCGCGGCGCGCGCTGTTGTCCAAGGCCATTCAGGCCCTCAAGCTGTCCGTTTCGATGCGCAGCCGCGAAAGGCCCTTCTGGCAGGCGCATTACTACGATTTCAACGTCCCCTCGCACGAGCAAGTTCGTTGAGAAGCTGCGCTACATCCATCGAAACCCAGTAGTACGCGGACTTGTCGCCAAACGCAGAGGATTGGAAGTGGTCGAGCTATCGCCACTATCAAACGGGCATGTGCGGAACCGTGGAGATTGAATCGGAGTGGACTGCCCGAAAGAGAGGCTGGCAATTGCCCGAGTGGATGCGGTGCAGGCAGCTCAGCTCAACCTCCCCGGTCCCCAAAAGCGAGGGACCGGGGGCACCCTCAGGGTAGATAACATTGCGAATAAGACCGGGGCCACCTGCCGGTGGTCACCTCCCGATTCCTGGAATACTCCCGATGCGACAAACAGAGCCCCCAGAATATCTGTCTCCGGACAACTCGGGGCGAGTCGCGCGGAACGTTCCTGCCACGCGTGCATGAGCGCCGCATGGCCGCTAGCAAGACGCTCCTTGAAGTATCCTTCGTCGCCCGTGAGCTGTGCCGTAAGGATAATGTAGGGAGCCGCGAAGCTGTCCTCCGTAATGCCAACCACCGTGACCTTCGCACCGGCTGGCAGCGCCGCGACGGTGCTGCGCACGCCCTGCACATTCTTCTCGAACTCCGCCTTGGCAGGTGGCCCCGATCCCGATGAGGGTGCCCCCGGTCCCTCGCCTTTGGGGACCGGGGATCGACGTCCCCCGTCTCACTCCTGGGGTCACCTCAATCCGCTGTCAAGTCCCGCAACTCTCCAAAACGCTCTCATCTCTCTCATTCCATGCTGAATAAAAAATCCGCCAAACAGTGCCGGTATTTTCTCCGAAAAGCGCACAATCAATTTAGGTCGGGCCACTGCTTTACTGCCCCGCCGACTCGCTAATTGCTAACCGCTGGCTCGCTGACTTACTGACCCGCTGACTTACCGGTTTGCTGACTTACTAACTCGCTACATATGACGACTTTGCGAAAACTCGCCTCTTTTGAATGACGAACTTACGAAAACCGCATCTTCTAAGTCCTTTGCGATGACGACTTTCACAAAAAAGGATTTTTCGAAAATGCGAAAACAACGACCTGCAGGTCGACTTTTAGGCTTTTCCATCCCACACTTTGGAATGCTGAACACGCACTCGCACTCACACTGGCACTCGCACTCTCACATCGTCCAGGGGCTAGAAGCTAGTTGCTAGCAGCGAAAAGCTGGGCCGGGCCCCACCCCCCATGCCCACGAAAAACCGGGCTGTGAATCTGCGAAACTGTGGATCAGCGTAACCCACAAGCAATCAACCAAATCCAGAACGGCACGAAGCGCGCCACAGAAACACAGACAAAACTGTGGAACTGTGGACCGATCCGGAAATCGCTGATTCCAAGCCATTTCCGCAACGTCGTTCCACAGCTTCACAGCGCGGTTTTGTGGCACTTTTACGAATTTTCCGTTGTTTGGTTGCCGTCACTCGCTCGATTCGCGGCTCGCCGATCGGGCTCTCGCTAATAGAACAGATACTTCCGCCAGCGGTCGTCGCTGCGGCCGAGCATGCGCATGATCTGGCGGCTGGTGTGCAGCGAGAAGGGCCGCGGCTCGCGCAGCAGGATCATGTCGTCGATCTCGTTCAGCAGGCGGTTGCCCTTGTGGCGGTTGCAGCTCGTGGCAGCAGGCCACCAGATTCTCCCAGGTGGAGTTGCCGCCGCGCGAGCGCGGAACCACGTGATCGAGCGTGAGCTCGCTGGGCGGCAGCGCTTCGCCGCAGTACTGGCAGGTGTTGCGGTCGCGCAGCAGGATGTTTTTGCGCGAGAGGGCGCGCGTCTGGTGAGGAATGCGGCGGTACTCAAGCAGCCGGATCACCGAGGGCATGGCGATGATGGCTGCGCTGCGCGTGCAGCGTGAGGCCGTGCTCCTCTTCAGTGCGCGCAATGCCCTTGAGCACCAGCACCAGCGCGCGGCGCGCGCCGCAGATATTGATGGGCTCATAGGAGGCGTTCAGCACCAGCACCGGCATCTGCAGAATGTGCGTGACTGAGCACTGTACGTGCCGGCCGTGTGTCGGCGGCCAGCACCACGGCCTTGGCGATCGCTTTCTGCTTGCGCGCGTGAATCATGGCTTTTCCCAACGACATCTCTTTTCCCCTGGTTAAAAAGATGGTTGTTCTTGCAAAGATCCGATGTGTCCGATGAGCTCAGAACTTGCTGCCGTGCGCTTGCCGCTCCGAGTCCTTGCTGACCGGCGTCGAATCCTCTTCCATGCCTGTCTTCGATTAACCGGATTCGCGGCCGAATCCGCGCAACGCGCTGCGCCCGCGCCAGCGTCGCCACCCAAACTGAAGCTGCTCCGGCCTTCAGCAGCGCCTGCGCAGCCGCGCGCGCCGTGGCGCCGGTGGTCAGAATGTCGTCGACCAGCAAAACGTGCTGCTGCCGTCACCTGCGCCGGATCGGAAACCGAAAACGCGCCGCGCACATTCATGCCGCCGCTGGCGCGGCGTGAGGCCCGCCTGGCTCTCGGTGGCGCGCAGCCGCATCAGCGTGCTGGGTGCGAGCGTGAGCCGCCACTGCGGATGGCTCTTGCGCAGAAATCGCAGCGCCTCAGCGGCCAGCGACACGCGACTGGTTGAATCCGCGCTGCGCATATTTGGAGCGGTGCAGCGGCACCGGAACCACCAGCATCTCGGCCGGAGCCTCGCCGGCGAGTTGCGCGATGGCCTCGGCCAGCATCCGGCCCAGCCCGCTGCGCGGCCGGATGCAGGCGGTCGTATTTGAGGGCGTGAATTGCCTCGCGCATGCGGCCCTGGTAGAGGCCGTAAGAGACGGCGCGGACAAACGGCGGCGGCGCCATGCGGCAGGCGCGGCAAAGCGCTGAGTGAGGCGCCGGTCGACGGGCCGAGCGTATCGCCGCAGCGCGCACACAGGCCGACTCGGGACGCGGAAACTCCGTCCAGCAAACATCGCAAATTGGAACGGAAGAAAGCCGCGGCAGGGGAGAGCCGCAAAGAGAGCAGGAGGCGGGAAGAAGAGCGCAACTCAAACTATCCATGGGACTTCGGAGCACGCGAACCACTGCGCGCCACCGCGTTGTCTCCGATGGCGGAACGTCGGTCATGCGGATGCCGGAGTCCCTGTGGAAGACGCACCTCGCTTCGGGCAAACGCAGAATACGCTGCCCGGCGCCCAGTATAGCGCAAAGCAGTTTTTCCCTCCGAGTCTGGAGCGTGGACCGAATGAGGAATGGGCAGCGACACAGTCTGTCGCTGCGTCGCTGCCCATGTTGGTTGAGGGGTGATTGGGCAGGATTCGTGTTGACGTATTTGCAGTTCGGCTATCGGCGTTCGCTCTGAGCGCCGGGCCCGAGATTGCCGGCTCTGCCCGACCGGTTTAGTGATCGTGACTGTGCGCGTGCTCGCGTTCCTCTTTGCGGCGAGCTTCGGCTTCCCGCTCATTCTCCCGCTCCTCTCCTGTTCACGCTCAGCGCGGTTTGACGATCGTGATGCATGCTCGCGTTCGCGTCGCGCGCAGCGTCCTTCACGTTGCCCACGACCTTCTGCGCTTTGCCCTTGATCTGCTGCGCGGCGCCTTCGACCTGAGCATCGGTGTCGCCAGTCCACTCGCCCACCTGGCGCTTCGCACGTCCCGCTGCATCGTTGATTGCACCTTTTACACGATCCTTATCCATAACTCCACCTCCGTGGGTTTATCTATCGGTTGTGTTGCTGACTCGGTCATGCCGCCTGCATTCGATACGCGGGCGGCCGATACGCACATTTTGTCGTCTTAGGCTGCAACTGTAAACAGCTCTGCGTCCCGTGATCAGCTGGATGACCAGCACCACGAGCGCAATCACGAGCAGGATGTGAATGAATCCGCCGAGTGTGTACGACGAAACAACTCCAAGCAACCACAGCACAAGAAGAATCACAAAAATTGTCCAAAGCATCGTTCACCTCCGGAGAATTCATTCCAGCTGTTACTTACCATCAGCACACCTTTGACGCCGCGGCCGTGATGCGGGTTGTTCGATCGCCTCACGAGCGACTTGCAAGACATGCAAAGTCGAGCGCATGCAACCGCGGATGCGTGTCAGCGCATCGCCGTCCTAGCGCGGCGGACGTATTCGGTTGATCGAGAATCTTGTTCGGCTGTGCAAGGCAGCCTCGATCATGTAGGGCGGCATCACAGCAGAAGGTTTGCGAATGCGCGCTGCTTGCAGCAGCGCGAAAGGAGGATGACATGCTGCTGATCATTACTTGATCGTGCTGATTTTCGGATTTGGATATGGCGGATATCGGGTGGGGCCCGGATGGGGATATTACGGCGGAGGCGGCCTCAGCCTGATTCTTACGATCATCCTGATTCTGCTTTTGCTGAAGGTGATTTGACATCGATTGGCGACTCAAGCGCAACGAGCGACAAGCACATTCAATCGGCAATTAGACGACGCGCCGTTGCGCACTCCAGAGAGCTGCAGTCCGCACCTCGTGAAGAAGCGCTCTAAAAGACGCCGGCCATGTAGGCTTCAGCCGGTGTTGCGTTCTCCGCTTTGACTCCGCACTCAGCCAGCACAACCGGCGAAAGCGTGATGACCGGGCACTGGGCGTGGGCCAGAATCTTGTACACCACGCCGTGGCGGGTGATGGCGGCAAAGGCCGATGCGCCCTGCGCGCCCAGCACGATCAGGTCGGCCTGCTGCGCGCGGCTCTGGTAGAGCAACTCTTCAGTCGGGTCGCCGGGCACCACGATGGTCTGGATCGCGATCTTGTCCCTGCAGCTTGTCGGGAACCAGCGTCGAGCATGCCCGCTTCGACTTCGTCGAGCGACCGGCCGGCCAGAAACTCAGCGCGGTCCTGCGGCCGGATCACATGCTGCAGAATCAGCCGCGCGTTGTGCTGCGCGGCCAGTTCCGCGGCAAAGGCGGCCACCACAGCTGCTGGCTTCGTGCAGGCTGACGGCGCACAGAATGGTGCGCGTGGCAAAGTTGCGATAGCTGCCGTCCACCACTTCGGGACCGACGATATAGACCGGCACGCTGGCGGTGCGCAATACCGCCTCGGCCACCGAACCCACCAGCAGCTTGCCGATCGGGCCCGGCGAGTGCGTGCCCATCACGATGCGGTCGATCTCGCGCTCGCGGGTGAAGGCGAGAATCTGGTCGGCGGGCAGCCCGGGCCGCACCACAACCTCGCAGTGGAGGCCCGCCTCGCGCGACGCGTTGCGCCAGCGGCTCCAGGTGCTGCTTCTCAGCTGCGCGCCGCGGCGGCGTAGTCGTAGTAGCGGATGCCCGAGGTCTCCGACGCGGCAACTACCAGCGTGTCATAGGCGTGAAAGAGGATGAGATCGGCACCGAACTCCCTGGCCTGCGCAAGCGCAAACGAAAAGGCCTTCTCGTTGGCCGGAATCTCGGAGGCGAAGAGGATGGTGGAGGGTTTGCTCCAACCTGGCTTCAATACGGCTGCCATGGGAACCTCCTGTCAGGTGCGTTCAAACTATTGCAGAATGCGTGATCTGCTTGTGCGGTGACTTGTCGCACATCACGACGGTGATTTAACTCACCTCAACACGATTCGACTTACGGCGGCTCATCCGACTCGGCATTCCGTCTCCCGCCGATATCGACGCAGCTTGACGCCAGATTCGCTTACCGCGTGACAGGATTGTGTCTCCGCTTTCCGCATTTGTCCAGTTACCCGGCAGGTACCAACGTACCTGCGCGCACGTAAAGTGATCCCAATCACAGCCAGAGCCCCTCGAATCCTGGTCTTCTGAATGCGGAATCGTGGCCCTCGGCAGTTTGACCCTCCGGTTGAGAGTGCTGCCAGATCTTTCGGCAGCTATCTGAGTTTTCTTGAACGCGAATCCGTTCCATTCCCGGCCTCGTGAACCTGCTTCACCCGCCCGGCTCGCTGCGATTCCGATGGAGGTCTTATGCAGCCGATGCACAACATTCCCGCCCGCGGCGGGATCGACTACGACGAATCGCCGTTCCTCGCCATCTGGGAAGTCACGCAGTCCTGCGACCTGGCCTGCAAGCATTGCCGCGCCGCCGCGCAGCCCATCGCGCACCCCGACCAGCTGACCACACGAAGAAGGCAAAGCCCTGATCGACCAGATCGCCGACATGCACATTCCCATCTTCGTCTTCACCGGCGGCGACCCGCTGAAGCGCAAGGATGTTTTCGAGCTGATCCGCTACGCCGCCGGCAAAGGGCGTGCAAGTCGCGCGTCACCCCCAGCGCCACGCCGCTGCTGACCCGCGAAGCCATCTTCAAGATGAAAGAAGCCGGCCTGGTGCGGCTCGGCATCTCGCTCGACGGCTCAACCCCCGAGATTCACGACGCCTTCCGCGGCCTGCCCGGCGCCTGGGCGCGCACCATCCAGGCCATCGAGTGGGCCAACGAGGCCGGCATTCCCATCCAGGTGCACACCACCATCAGCCGCCACAACGCCCACGACCTCGACAACCTCTGCAATCTGTTCGAGAAGCTCGCCATCGTGATGTGGAATGTCTTCTTCCTGGTTCCGGTGGGCCGCGGCCAGCTGGACGATCTGCTCAGCGGCGAGGAATTCGAGCAGGTCTTCGGCAAGATCTACGAGCTCTCGCAGCGCGTCAACTTCCAGATCAAGACCACCGAGGCCATGCACTACCGCCGCTACCTGCTGCAGCACAATCTGGAAGAGCGCAAGATGGGCCACGGCACGCGGACACGGTCCGGGCAGCATCCGCAGCGCGCAGCACGACGTTACGAAGCCGGGCACGCCACCGCCGACGCGCAAGACCCGCACCACGAGCTGGGCCACGCGCCGCGTCAACGACGGCAAGGGCTTCATGTTCATCTCGCACGTCGGCAATGTCTATCCCAGCGGATTCCTGCCCATCCACGCCGGCAACATCCGCGAGACGCCGCTGGCCGATATCTACCGCAACGCGCCCATCTTCAAGGCCCTGCGCGACACCAGCCAGCTTGAAGGCAAGTGCGGCGCCTGCGAGTTCAAGGAGATCTGCGGCGGCTCGCGCGCCCGCGCCTACGCGCTCACCGGCGATCCGCTGGCCCAGGAGCCCTGCTGCATCTACCAGCCCAAGAACTGGGACCCGGAGCTCGACAGCAGGCCGAGGCCTATCAGCGCACCTCGTCGCAGTCGCGGAACGCTGGTGACGCTGTAAGGGAAGTTAAGCACAGACCGACTCCGAATCTGGTGCGAGCGCGATACTTCCTGGGCGCCATTCGTCAGCATGCCGACCTGGCTCAGTCGCGGCTCAGTGCCCGCCGGCGTGCGCGTCCACCTTGCCTTTGAAGCGGCTGTAGACAAAGACGACGTAGCCGACGGCGAGCGCCATGCCGAAGACTCCACCAGGCCAGGCCGACGGCCAGGGTGTGCGGGCCGGAGATCGCGCGGCTGAGCGTGATGTCGTTGGCCGGCGCCGGTGGTGGCGGGCAGCAGCGTGGGATAGAGCCCCAGCACGCGCCGGCCAGCATGAAGAACAGATAGAGGCACGAGGCGAGAAATGCCTTGAGCGGCTGCGCGCTTGCGGTTCCAGAACCAGATCGCGGCCAGCGACGCGACCACGCCCACGGGAACGACGAAGGTGAACGGGTAGTGGTAGTAGTTGTCGAGGCTGGCGGGGCGCACGGCGATGGTGGCGACGAGGCTGACGACGGTGAGCGCGACCAGCAGCAGCCAGAGCGGCGTGACGATGCTTGCGCGCGCGCTGCTCCAGTTCGCCGGAGGTCTTGATGGTGAGCCAGAGCGCGCCGTGCAGCGTGAGCGCGACCAGCGCCACCAGGCCGCCGATGACCGTGTACCAGTCGAGAATGCCGGGAGACGACGCCGGGCTGCCAGTTGGTCCAGAGCGGCAGAAAGAAGTAGCCGTCGGCTTGCAGCGGCACGCCGCGGATCACGTTGGCCAGCGCCGCGCCGTAGAAGATGGTCAGCAGCGCGCTGGCGAGGCCGAAGACGCCGTCGAGCAGCGCGCGCCAGACGCCGACGTCGATGTGGTTGCGCAGCTCCAGGCTCATGCCGCGCAGAATCAGCAGCCACAGCACGATCATCAGCGGCAGATAGAAGCCGCTGAAGGCCGAGGCGTAGAGCAGCGGAAAGGCGAAGTAGAGCGTGCCGCCGCCGGCCAGCAGCCAGACTTCGTTGCCGTCCCACACCGGGCCGATGGAGCGCAGCGTTGCCTTGCGCTCGGCCTCGTTGCGCACCAGAAACAGGTGCAGCACGCCCACGCCGAGATCGAAGCCGTCGAGCACGACGTAGCCGACGATCATTACCGCAACCAGCCAGAACCAGATAAAACCCATCATGCGAAGCTCCTTTCTCGTTCTGCATCGCGTTCAGTCGATTCGTCAATCGGCGTGCAGCTGCTTCAGCCAGCGGTAGCTTTCGGCTCCGGGCCGTTGCTGATTTCGCGGTAAATCGAGCACCGTGAAGAGCAGGCCCAGCAGCGTGTAAAGCCCCATGAAGCCGAGCAGCGTGAACAGGCCGTTGCCGGCCGAGACGGTGCTCGAGTAGCCCTCGCTGGTGCGCATCAGGCCGTAGATCAGCCAGGGCTGGCGGCCCAGCTCGGCGGTCATCCAGCCGGCGGTGTTGGCAATGTAAGGCAGCGGAAAGCTGAGCAGCAGCGCCCACAGCACCCAGCGCGCGGTGTAGAGCCGTCCGCGCCACAGCAGAAACGCGGCCACGACCATCAGCAGCACGAACCACGTCCCCAGGCCGGCCATGATGTGGTAGGCGTAGAAGAGCAGCGGCAGCGCGGTGGGCCACTGGTCGCGCGGAAATCTGATCGAGGCCCTTCACTTCGGCCTTGGTGGTGCCGTAGATCAGGAAGCTCAGCACATTGTTGACGACGATGGGATTGTCGATCTGGCCGGTCTCCTCGTTGGGCTGGCCCATCAGCACGATGCCCGCGCCGGTCTCGGTCTTGAAGAGGCCCTCCATTGCGGCGATGGCCGCCGGCTGGTTGCGCGCCACGTATTTGCCGTGCAGGTCGCCGGTGGGAAAGATGATGAGGATCGACGAGATCACGCCGGCGATCACGCCGACCTTCAGAAAGATGCGCGCCGTACTCCTCGCTGCGTCCTTCGAGCAGATAAAACGCGCCCACCGCGGCCATGACAAATGAGCCGGTGACGACTGCGCCGGTCATGTTGTGCGCGTACTGCAGCAGTCCCCAGGGTTCAGCAGCAACTGCCAGAAGCTGAGCACTTCAAAGTGGCCGTCGGGCAGGCGGTCGTAGGCGACCGGGATGCTGCATCCAGGCATCGGTCACGATGATGAAGAAGCCCGAGATCCACGAGCCGAGCAAGACCATCACGGCCGAAAACCAGTGCATCAGTTTCGAGAGGCGCTTTTCGCCATAGAGAAACAGGCCGAGGAAGGCCGACTCGAGGAAGAAGCTGAAGACGCCTTCCATGGCCAGCGGCTGGCCGATCACGCCGCCCGAGAGCCGCGAGAAGCGCGCCCAGTTGGTGCCGAACTCGAACTCCATGGGAATGCCGGTGACCACGCCGAAGACGAAATTGATGGCGAAGATGCGGCCCCAGAAGCGCGCTGCGCGATCCCAGTGTCTCGTCTGCCGGTGCGCAGCGCCACGGTCTTGAGCACCACGATCAGCAGGGCCAGGCCCATGGTGAGCTGCGGAAACAGATAGTGGAAGGTGACGGTGAAGGCAAAATGAAGCCGGTGAATCAACTTCGGCGGTCATGCAAGAGCCTCCTGCAGGCGAGGCAGAGCCTGGACGGCGAGATGAGCAGCCGCTCGGAGATTGAGGTTCAGAGTGACACCAGCTGGCGTAACTGCAACGAGACCACGCGGAACGAGTCAGCAGGCTTTCAGCCTAGCTGACGATTCTAGCCCGTCCAGTGACTTTAGATCACATGCACGTCGACTGCGTTGCATTGATCCTTGAGTTCGAACTCGCATTCAGGTGCGAGGCCGCGTCAGTTCCCCTCCGCGCATGCGTCGATCCGCAAATTGCTGTAAAGCATGGATGATGGAAGTGTCAAGGATGCGGATTGCGATCATCGGCGGCGGCATTGCGGGACTGGCGGCGGCCTATGAGCTCGAAAAAGCGCGCGCGGCGGGCGCGCCGGTCGAGTACACGCTCTTTGAGGAGCGGCCGCGGTTGGGCGGCTCGCTGGCCTCCGAGATTGTGGATGGCGCGGTGCTCGAGCGCGGGCCGGACTCGTTTCTCACCGAAAAGCCTGCGGCGGCGGAACTGTGCCGCGAGCTGGGCCTCGGCGGCGAGTTGATCCCCTCGAACGACGCGGCCCGCAAGACCTATATCGTCGTGCGCAACCGGCTGGTGGCGCTGCCCGACGGGCTGATGTTCCTGGTTCCCACCAAGCTGGTTCCGACGGCGCTGACGCGGCTGTTCAGCCTGCGCACCAAGATTCGCATGGCGCTTGAGCTGCTGCATCCTCCGCGGCCCAGCGACGGCGACGAGTCCGTTGCGGCGCTGGTCGAGCGGCACTTTGGCGCAGGAAGCCGTCGACCGGCTCGCCGATCCGCTGCTCAGCGGCATCTATGGCGGCGACGCCGCGCAACTGAGCGCGCAAACCGTGCTGCCGCGCCTGGTGGAGATGGAGACGCAAGTACGGCTCGCTCACGCGCGGCATGCTGGCCGCGCACCAGCAAGATGAGGGCCATGACGAAGAATCTCCGTCCAAAAAGCACGAAGCGGCGGACCGCCGAGCGATCTTTACGGCGCTGCGCGGCGGCATGCAGCAGCTGGTGGATGCGCTGGTCGCGCGGCTTGATCCGGCCAGCCTGCGGACGCGGCACGCCGGTGAACGCGATCGCAAGAACAGGCGACGGCTGGAGCGTCGAGGCCGGCGGCGGCGCGAGCAGGAATTCGATGCGCGTCATCATGGCCGCGCCGGCCTGGGCTGCGGGCGAATCTGCTCGCGCCGGTCGACGCCGCGCTTGGCGACGAGCTCGGCGGCATTCCCTATTCCTCGTCGATCACGGTGAACCTGGTTTACGACGAGGCGAAGATCGGCGCGCTGCCGGAGGGATTCGGGTTTCTGGTTCCGGCCAGTCGAAGGCCGCGCGATGCTGGCCTGCACCTTTGTCCATCGCAAGTTTCTGGGCCGCACGCCGCCGGGCAAGGCCGTCTTTCGCGCCTTTCTGGGCGGCATGAACAACGAAGCGCTGCTGGCGCGAGAGCGACGAGGCGCTGTCGCGACCGTCCGCCGCGAGTTGAGCGAGATTCTCGGGGCGAAGATCTTCAGTGCCGCTGTCGAGCCGGAACACGCGCAGGTTTCGCGCTGGCGGCGCGCCATGGCGCAGTATGCCGTCGGCCACAAGGAGCGCATGCAGCGGATCAACGCGCGAGTTGGCGACGCTGCCGGGCCTGCGGCTCGCCGGCAATGCCTACGACGGCATCGGCGTTCCCGACTGCATTCGGCTGGGCCGCCAGGTCGGCGCGGGAGCTGGCGGGTTCGAACGCTGCAACCCAAGTGGTAGCCAAAGCGCTTAACCTTGGTTCCTCGTACTACTTTGCCTAAGGCGTATACTCGTACCCAGACGCATGTCCACCCGCACCGACACATTTCTTTCGACGATTCTGGCCTCGACGCGCGCCACGTTGGCTGCGGCCAGGAAGGCATGTGCCCGTCGCCGATCTGGAGCGCCGCGCCGCCGAGCATCATCCGCGCGGATGGGCCGCCGCACTGCGCCGCCAGAGCCGCCAACGGGCCCGCAGTCATTGCCGAAATCAAGAAAGCGTCGCCCTCGAAAGGACTGATTCGCGCCGACTTCGATCCGGAGTGGCTGGCGCGCCGCTATCGCGCCGGCGGCGCCGCGGCGCTTTCTGTGCTCACCGACGAGCCGTACTTTCAGGGCAGCCTGCGCAACCTCGAGCTGGCCTCGGCGGCCGCGCCGCTGCCCTGCCTGCGCAAGGACTTCATCGTCGACGAGTACCAGATTCGTCGAAGCGCGCGCGCATCGCGCCGACGCCATTCTGCTGATCGCCGCCGCGCTCACCAACGCCGAGTTGAAGCGCTTTGCCGCGGTCGCGCACGCGCTCTCGCTCGACGTGCTGGTGGAAGTTCACACCGCCGATGAGCTCGACCGCGTGCTCGACTGCCTCTGGGCGAAACCGGCGCGGATGCCATCGGCGTGAACAATCGCGACCTGAAGACCTTTGAAGTCAGCTCCCGAAACTTCGCTGGCGCTTGTCGATCGCATTCCGGCGAGCGTGGTCCGCGTGACCGAAAGCGGCATCTCGACGCGCGAGGACATTGCGCGCCTGCGCAAGGCCGGCTTCGACGCGTTTCTTATCGGCGAAAGCCTGATGCGCCAGCCCGATCCCGGCGCGGCGCTGGCTGCTGCAAGCTGCTGCAAGCCATGAGCCTCTGGATCAAAATCTGCGCCAACACTTCGCTCGCCGACGCGCAGCTCGCCGCTGAAGCCGGAGCCGATGCGGTGGGATTCGTGTTTGCGCCCAGCCCGCGCGAGGTGACGGCGGAGCAGGTCGAGCCGCGATTGTGCCGCATCTGCCGGCGACGCTCGAGAAGATCGGCGTCTTTGTCGACGCATCTTTCGACGACATCACGTCGACAGTCGAAACGCGGGCCTCACCGGCGTCCAGCTTCACTGGGATGCGCCGCGTGACATGCCGATGAAATTGCGCATGCGCCTGGGGGCAAAGGTTCGCATTCTGCGGGTCGTCTATTCCGATGGCGGCGGTGCAACGGTGGCTTTCGGGCCGGAGTCCGCGGCGAGCGTCGATGCCATTCTCATCGACTCGCACACCACTTATGCCGCCGGCGGCACTGGCGTTACATTCGACTGGGATAGCGCCAGCAAAAGCCTCTTCCAGAACACGGGAGGCCGCAAACTTGTTGTGGCCGGAGGACTCACGCCGATGAACGTCGCTACGGCGATCACCACGTTGAAGCCATGGGGCGTCGATGTGGTCAGCGGTGTCGAATTGGCACCGGGCCGAAAGGACCCCGGGAAGGTCCGCGCGTTCGTGGCGAGTGCGCGCGCTGCTGCCGACAAATGAGGCGGTACATCCTGACCGGCACACCGGGTTCCGGAAAGACGATCCTTCTGCGTCAACTGGAACTCGATGGCTTCAGCGTGGTTGAAGAGGCGGCCACCGATCTTATCGCGCTTCGGCAGGCGCAGGGTATTGCCGAGCCCTGGACAGCGGCGTCTTTTATAGACGAGCTGGCGAATCTTCAGAAGCAGAGACAGATTCGAGCGGCTCGGGAGCAGGCTGCGATCCAGTTCTACGACCGTTCGCCGGTTTGTACGGCGGCCCTGGCGGCTTATTTGGAATTGCCGGTCACTCCTGCGCTGAGGCGCGAGCTGGACCGGATCCGCGAAGAGGCCATCTACGAAAAGCAGGTTTTCTTTGTGCAGAATCTTGGCTTCATCTCGAACACGCAGGCGCGGCGAATCAACTTTGACGATGCATTGCGTTTTGAGCGGATTCACGAAGAAACCTACCGCAATTTCGGATTCGAGATCGCCTGGATCAGGCCTGGCACTCCTGAGAAGCGCGCCGATGCAATCAAGTCCGCTGCGCTCACTGCAAATGGCGAAATGTAACCGTCCAGGCGTCAGCATCGTAAATCCTACAGAACATCGCTGGGTCGAACTCGCGCCCTGAAACATCGAAATAGGCAGAAGAGCGACAAAGCGAATCCCCCTGGAGGTTTGCCGATGGGCACCTATCTTCCCGCAATCGAACACCCGCGAGGACTGATCAAAAAGCTGGCCTACGCCGGATCGAAGAAGCAATTCGGCAAGGTTCCGACGCCGGTGAAAGTCGTCTATTCGCGCATGCCGATTGCGTTTGGACTGTTTATTGGAAAGATATCCAAACTCGACAAGAAGCTTGAACTGCCGCTGGAGACCCAAATGCTGGTCCGCGAGCGTGTGGCGCAAATCAATGTCTGCGAGTTCTGCATCGATATCGGCCGCTCGTTTGTCATCAAGGCGAAGCTGAATGAGGCCAAGTTTGATGCGATGAATGAATATGCGACCAGCCCGCTCTTCAGTGACGCGGAACGCGCACTGCTCGACTATGTGACCGAACTAACGCGGGACAAGAAAGTCAATCCGGAAACTTTCGCGGATCTTGCTGAGCACTATTCCGAGCGAGCCATTTGCGAAATTGTGTGGCTGGTGGCCAGCGAGCATGTTTACAACATGACGAATATTGGGCTCAATATTCATTCCGACATGTTGTGCGACATTGCGCGAAAGGGTAAGAAATGAAGGCGTTTTGGCGTTCATCGGGCAAACTCCTAGTAAAATGAGAGTTCCGCATCCTGCGGCACCCATCAGGAGCTTCCCATGGCGTCCATCATTCTTCCGGCAAGTCCCTCCGAGTCGCGCCCCGGGCGCTTCGGCGTTTACGGCGGGCGCTACGTGCCGGAGACGCTGATGGCCGCGCTCGATCGAGCTGGAGCACGAATACGAGAGCGCCAAGGCCGACGCCGCTTTTCAGGCCGAGCTCAGCTCGCTTGCTCACCGACTACGCCGGCCGGCCCACGCCGCTCTACTTCGCCAAGCGGCTGACAGAAGCAGCTGGGCGGCGCAAAGATTTATCTGAAGCGCGAAGACCTGCTGCACACCGGCGCGCACAAGATCAACAACGCGCTCGGGCCAGGGCCTGCTGGCGAAGCGCATGGGCAAGAAGCGCGTGATTGCCGAGACCGGCGCGGGCCAGCACGGCGTGGCGACGGCCACGGCCTGCGCGCTGCTCGGCCTGGAGTGCGTCATCTACATGGGCGACGTGGACATGGAGCGCCAGGATCTGAACGTGAAGCGCATGCGGCTGCTGGGCGCGGAAGTGCGCGGCGTCTCGTCGGGCTCGAAGACGCTGAAAGACGCGATCAGCGAGGCGATGCGCGACTGGGTCACCAACGTGCGGACGACTTACTACCTGCTGGGCAGCGCGCTCGGCGCGCATCCGTATCCGACCATGGTGCGCGACTTCCATCGCTGCATCAGCCGCGAAATGAAAGCAGCAGATTCTGGAAAAGGAAGGCCGGCTGCCGACGGCGGTGATCGCGTGCGTCGGCGGCGGGTCGAATGCGATCGGCGCGTTTTACGAATTCATTCCCGATCGCGCAGGTGCGGCTGATCGGCGTGGAAGCCGGCGGGCGCGGCACCGCGCTCGGCGAGCACGCGGCGCGCTTCCAGGGCGGCGCGCCGGGCGTGCTGCAGGGCACGTATTCTTACGTGCTGCAGGATGAGGACGGCCAGATCGCGCTGACGCATTCGGTTTCCGCGGGACTCGATTACGCATCCATCGGTCCGGAGCACGCCATGCTGCACGACTCCGGCCGCGCCGAGTACGTTTCGTGCGACGATGCCGCGGCGCTCGATGCGGTGGTGAAGCTGGCGCGCACCGAAGGCATTCTGCCGGCGCTCGAAAGCGCGCACGCAGTGGCCGAGGCCATTCGCATTGCTCCTTCGATGCCGACCGCGTGAAATACTGGTGGTGAACCTCTCTGGACGCGGCGATAAGGACATGGGCATCCTGGCCCGCGAGTTGAAACTCTAGAGACGTCGCAACCGCACATCCAGATGCCGATCCGTTTCGATCACAAGCCGGGCCTGGTCGTTTATCTGACGGCCGGCGATCCGTCGCCTCGACGCCACGCGCGACATCGCCATCGCGGCCATCGACGCGGGCGCCGACGTGATCGAGCTGGGCGTGCCCTTCAGCGATCCGCTCGCCGACGGCCCCATCATCCAGCGCGCCAGTGAGCGCGCACTGGCGCGCGGCACGCGCCTCAAAGATGTTCTCGGCACTCGCGCGCGAAATTCGCGCCGCGCGGCCCGCTGCCGGCCTCGTCATCTTCAGCTATCTCAATCCGATTCTGCGCTACGGCCTGCGCAAGTTTGCCGACGATGCCAAGGCAGCCGGCGTCGACGGCGTGCTGGCCACCGACATGATTGTCGAAGAGGCCGCCGAATATCTCGCCGAGATGAGCCGCGTGGATCTTGCGCCGATCTTTCTGGCCGCGCCCACCAGTCCCGACGAGCGGCTCGAGGCCATCGCCGACGCACTCAAAAGGTTTTGTCTACGCCATCTCGCGCATCGGCATCACCGGCACGCAGCAAAGTGTCGCCGCCGATGCCGCCGCGCTGGTCGCGCGCATTCAGGCGATGGACGCAGGCTGCCGGTGGCCGTGGGGTTCGGCATCAGCAACGCGGAACACGTCGCCCAGGTGGCGGAGTTCGCGGATGCCGCGGTGATCGGCAGCGCCATTGTCGAGCTGGTTGAGCGCTCGACACCGGAGACAGGCGCCCGGCGCAGTGGCTCGATTTATCAAGGGCCTGCGCCTGCCGCACGCGGCGCTGGCCCGGTGAAGAAAGCAGCTTCTAGCTTCTAGCTTCTAGCTTCCAGCTTGTCTGGCGGCAGAATGAGCCGTAGAGGCTCGCGCCAGCAGGACGAAGCTAGCGAGCTAGAAGCTAGAAGCTAGCAGCTAGAGGTATGCAATGACCATCGAAGAATTGCGAATCCGAATCGATGAGCTGGACCGCCAGCTCGTCGAACTGCTCAGTGAGCGGGCACGCGCCGCGCAGACGATCGGCCACCTGAAGGCCGCCACTTCGCTTCCGGTGTACGAGCCGGACCGCGAAAAGATCATCTACGCCAACGTGCGCGCGGCCAACAAAGGCCCGCTGCCCGACATCGAGCTGACGCATATCTACGAGCGCATCATCGACGTGATGCGGGCGTTGCAGCGGAACGAGCTGGCTTCAGCCAGAGAAACGCCCAGGCCGCCCAATCGAGAGCGCGAGCCGGGCCATGCCGCGGGCGCACCAGCGCCCGAGACAGGGAAAGAAAAATGATTGTCGCAATGCAGGAAAAAGCCACCGAAGAACAGATCGATGCCGTGATCAACGCCATGGAAGAGGCCGGCGTGGATGTGCATCGCACCACGGGCGAGTTCCAAACCATTCTGGCCGGCGTCGGCCCGACCGCCGGCCTCGACCTGACGCAAGTTTGAAATGCTGCCGGGCGTGCTGCACGTGCACCGCATCAGCGCGCCTTACAAACTGGCCGGCCGCGCGTTCCGGCCCGAAGGCACGGTCGTCGAATTTCCCAACGGCGCGAAGATCGGCGGCCGAGCAGGTGGCCATCATCGCCGGGCCCTGCGCCATCGAGAACCGCGAGCAGATCTTCACGATCGCCGCAGTGCGTGAAGGCTGCCGGCGGCGGATTTCTGCGCGGAGGCGCGTTCAAGCCGCGCAGCTCGCCGTACTCGTTTCAGGGACTGGGCATTCCCGGCCTCGAGCTGATGCGCGAAGCCGCCGACAGCCAACGGCCTGTGCGTGGTCAGCGAAGTCATGGAGATCGCGCAGATCGAGCCCATGCTGCCGTACGTCGACTGCTTCCAGGTGGGCGCGCGCAACATGCAGAACTTCAACCTGCTGCGCGAACTGGGCCAGGTGCGCAAGCCGATCCTGCTCAAGCGCGGCATCGCCGCCACCATTGAAGAGCTGCTGCTTTCGAGCGAGTACATCCTCTCCGGCGGCAACTACGACGTGATTCTCTGCGAGCGCGGCATCCGCACCTACGAAACCGCGACGCGCAACACCATGGACATCTGCGGCGATCCCGGTGGTCAAGAAGCTTTCGCACCTGCCCATCGTCGGCGATCCTTCGCACGGCACCGGCCGGCGCGACATGGTTCCCGCCATGGCCAAGGCCGCTGTGGCCGCGGGCGCCGACGCGCTCATCTTGAGATTCATCCCAACGCCGACAAGGCCGTCTCCGACGCCGCGCAGACGCTTTTCCTCGACCAGTTTGAAAAGCTGGTCGGCGAGCTGCGGGTGATTGCAGAGGCGGTGGGGCGGACGCTGTAAGATGAAGCAGGCCAGCAAGTCAGCGAGTCAGCAAGTCAGAGCCTTGAACTTGGCGGCTGAAGGACGTGGGCCCACGCAGGAAAGCAGTGAAACGGGAGTGACCAAACGGACGCGGCATTACCGGGAATTGGTGGTTTGGAAGAAGGCGATGAGCCTGGCCAAGACGGTTTACGGAGAGACGGAATGCCTGCCGAAGAACGAAATGTATGGTCTTCAATCGCAAATGCGCCGAGCCGCAGTCGCAATTCCAAGTAACATTGCCGAGGGCCACGGAAGATTAAACGACGGACACTTCAGACAATTTCTTGCAATCTCTCGTGGTTCATTATTCGAGCTGCAAACTCAACTTGAGCTCGCCGGAGATTTGAAGCTGTTGGATTCTGTGGATGTTGCAGCATTGATGGAACAGTGCGAAGAAGTTGCCCGGCTTATTAATGGACTCGCTGGAGCGCTCCATAGTTCCTAGTTCGAGTTGCTGCTGTTCTTTCAGGCAGACTCGCTGGCCCGCTGACTTGCTGACTCGCTACTCATGATCTCCCGCATCTCCATCCTCGGCAC
This sequence comes from uncultured Acidobacteriaceae bacterium, assembly GCA_963782085.1. Lineage (GTDB taxonomy): Bacteria > Acidobacteriota > Terriglobia > Terriglobales > Acidobacteriaceae > Telmatobacter. Next base: position 63,677 of record CAWAIL010000012.1, on the reverse strand, counting down.
CGGGCTGCTGGGCACATCGGTAGGCCTCGCCCTGCGTGCTGCGGGATTCAAGGGCACGATCGTTGGATGGAACCGCAGCCCGGAGCAGGCGCAGCTCGCTCTCAAGATGGGCGCCATTGATTCCGTCGCAACCGATCCCATTGAAGCCGCGCGCGCGAGCGAGGTGACGGTTCTCGCCGTTCCCATCTTCGCCACCATTGACTTCATGGAAAGGCTTGCGCCCGTCCTCGGCCCCGATCATCTCGTCACCGATGTCGGCAGCACCAAGGGCATGATTGCCGAAACGGCCGCGCGTCTCTATAACACTCCCGGCCGTGCGGCTTTTCTCCCCGGTCATCCGATGGCGGGCAAAGAGCGCGGCGGCGCGTCGCTCGCCGACGCGAATCTTTTTCGTGGCGCAGTGTGGCTCTTTACTTCCGATCCCGCAGCCAAATTGTCACCACGCGGGGCAGAGCTCGTCAGTGACTGCCGCGCGCTTGTCACTGCAATGGGCGCGAAAATTCTCGATATCGAGCCCACGCGCCACGACGAACTCGTCGCATGGGTCAGCCATCTGCCGCAGTTCACGGCCACGGCGCTCAGCGCTCTGCTTGAAGAAGAAATGGGCGACGCGCCCGAACTGAAAGACGTGGGCGGCCGCGCGCTGCGCGAGATGACGCGCCTCGGCTCCAGCCCCTTCAGCATGTGGCGTGACATTGCCCACACCAACACGGAGGCCATCGAAAGCGCGTTGCTCGCCCTGGAGCAGCGCCTTGCTCTGATTCGCGAGAACCTTCGCACACCCGTCCTGCGTGATGAGTTCGAACGAGCCAACAAATTCCGGCGCGACCAATAACATCGTCGCAGAGACTCAGTACACCAATACCTTCGCCACTTTTCCGTTAACGAACCGGACCACCCAGCGATGGCCCTCGCGCAGGTAGTACCAGGTTTCGTGCAGGCTGTCGTCGGTTGTGTCTTCCACTTTTTTCTGGTCGGGGTCCCCGGCGCTCCATAGCACCATCTGGTAAGTCATGCCCTGAATAATATCTTTGGCGCGAATGGCCTCCTGGAATTCCGGCGCAAGACCTTGCACATCCATGTTGTTCTGAATCTTGCCGGTGTCCAGTACGCGCGCCATCAGCGGTAGAAAGGCATCCATCTTGAGGTCGATATCCGACACGTCTCGGCCATAACGGAAGTTGATACGCGAGCCGCCGGCGCGCATAAGACCCGCGCCTTTCTTTTCGGCGTTCTTGCTGGCGCCATTGCCCTCGCCGCCGCCGCCAAGGTGGACCTCGACGCGGTCGCTGTCTACCTTCACATCGGTAATCGTCACCCACTCATCGCGCGCGACGCCGACTCCCTTGTCTTTCAGGAATTTTGCCAGGTCCTTCATATCGATCCCTCGCTCGTCCAGCCGCTTGTCGGTCTTCGCGTTCACATACAGGTCAATTCCGTCCTTATATGCGGGCATGTCCATCAGCGCCTTCACATCCTTGCCCAGCAGGGCCTTGCCAAGCGCCGTTTTCGCCTGCTCGCCAGTCTCGGCTGCCAGTGGTGTCGGGTAAGTGGCGAGGGTGAGGAAGAGCAGAACAAGCAGATGAAACTTGGTGATTAGGGCCATTTCGGAATTTCTCACTTTCAATCCGATGTATTTGCGCACAAGTGGCCGAGAAGCTTTGTGACTCTTAAACACCTGCAGGGGGAGAGGCCCAGATTATCACGAAGTGAGCGACCGCGATCAATCGTTGCTGGCAGATCAATCGGCCCGCTGCGCTCGTGCGCCGCGCCAATAGAGCGCCAGCCCGATCAGAATCGAGATTACTGTGCCGCCGATGAGCTTCATTTCGAAGCCCAGCTTGTTTGTCGAATCGCCGGGAGGTACGAGCGAAACAAAGATTCCCAGCAGAACGACGAGAAATCCCAGGCCTCCGCAGATCCAAACGCCGAGCATTCCTCCCGGCACCAGCACGGCGTGCGCGATTGCCTTTGCGATCTTTGCGGCTCGCCAGCTTGATGACCGCAGCGAACATGTAGAGGAATGGAATGAAGTAGAGAATGATCGCGGCATCGACCAGAAACTGATACGCACCGCGCATTGAGTCGCTGATCTGGCTCACGAGCAAAATGGCGCCGGACAGAACCGCCTGCACGAGGATCGAGATCCACGGCGTCCTCCACCGCGGATGAATTTTGCCGAAGGCTGCGGGCAGATAACGATCGATGCCGACCTGGAATGGCACGCGCGCGATACGCCGGCGACGGTTGAACCGACGCCGCCCGCATTGCCAGCTGTGACCAGGATCGCCGCGATGATGCCGAGGAAACCTAGACCGTAGCGCGACGGAGCCGACGGCGATGGCGTGAAAGACGCCGCTCTTGCGGATCGATGTCGTTTGCAGGCAGCAGCGCAGCACGGCGAACGTGCCGGCAATGTACATGCAGCGCGATGAGGCGCCAGAGCCGAAGACTGCGCGCGGCAGCGTTCGGCGCGGATCGCGCACTTCCTCGGCCATGCACGAAACGAGTTCGAGACCGGTGAACGCAAAGGCGATCTGCGACCAGAAATTGACCGTGTCCCAGTTCCACGTGGGCATCATGTTGGCGACGGTGAAGTGCGTGGCCGAGCCGTGGCGCAGCAACCATGCAATGCCACGCCGACCAGAATCAGCAAGCGGCACATAGGTGCCCACGCCGCCCGCGTTCTGCAGCCACTTGCCGATGTTGAGGCCGATGATGTTCAGCACCACGGCAACCAGCAGCAGGGCCAGCGAACACCACAAACAGAAAGGCGCGATTCTGCGCCAGCACCAGCGCCGCGGCCGCCGATGATGTATGCGCTCATCGAGGCGCTGGCCAGCAGCAGGCCGGGAAAATAGAAGACGGTGTAGATCCAGTAGGTCCAGCCGGCGATGAATCCGTGAAACGGCCCGAAGGCGTCGCGAGCCCAGGCGTAGATGCCGCCTTCTTCAGGGAAGCGCGAGGAGAGCTCGTTGATGACCAGCGCGCCGGGGACGAAGAAGAAGAGCGCGGCCAGCACCCACAGGCTGATGGACGAGGTGCCGTTGTGGCCGGCGGCGGCGATCCAGCGCGGCCCCAGCACCGCGGCGATGTTGAACAGCAGCACATCCCAGAAGCCCATCGCCTTGCGCAGGCCTGTTTTCGAGTCGCGCTCGGGCGGCGCAGGCATGGTCATGGAGCTATCTGAACTCGCAATTGGGGTGAGATCGGTATGCGGCAATGATAGCGAAAGGGAGCCATTAACTGTTAGCTCTTCCGTGCTGGATCGGCAATATCGACCCTCGATCCGGCCCGAACCCGCAATGGTCGGGTGACCGTCATAAGCGAATAGGTAACGGCAAAAGCTGTTCCTCTCACTCTGCTCTCACCCAACGCTCCGTTCGCCCCAGTAGCGGAATCCCGATATATCCGTGCAGCCGCAGCTTCTTGCCGCCATCTTCAAGCGCCATGGATGCACGATAAATCTTGCCCGTCTCCGGATCGAGTACCTGCCCACCGGACCACTGGCTGCCGTCTGCATGAAACCCCCACAGGACTTGCAACCCGACAAGCGGAACGTCTTTCTTCGCTCCGCTGCACAGGTAGCACGTCGGATGGGGAACCGGCGGATCGAACAGAGTCTCGATCGTCCCATCGAAAACTCCATCCCGCTCTCGGATGTCGACAATCGATTTCAACTTTCCCGTGGCATCGTCAAAGGTCTTCCATCGTCCCGCGGGGGAACTGGCAGTATCATTCGCCTGCTCGCAGGGCGCGAACGCCACCCCAATGAGGAGAAGCGCAACCCCGGCAATGGCATTGCGGAGGGAAGGGAAGAAGCTCATATTTTACGCACCTTCAGATTAGACCGCACACGCTCGCCCTGGGTTTTGCGCCCTCAGTCATCGCAACAAGAAAATGACAATTTCGTCACCAATCTCCAAGTCGATTCAGGCCTTCGTGCTACCGTAACGCTGTCGATTCACATATCGCGATGATGCGATCGAATCACTCAATCGATCAATCGACCAAACAGGAGTCATTCAATGCGCTTCATTCGTGTCATGTTGTTTGCTCTGCCGGCCATGCTCTTCTTCGTTGCACCACCCTCGTCGGCGCAGGCTAATTGGAGCGTCACGAACACGGTGCACATCGGCGGCGACGGCGCCTGGGACTATCTCACCGTCGATCCTGAAGGCCACCGTCTCTTTGTCACGCGCAGCACGCACACCCAGGCCATCGACGGCGCAACGGGCAAGGTTGTAGGCGACATTCCGGGGCAGATTCGGTCGCATGGCACGGCGATCGTTCCATCGCTGAATCGCGGCTTCATCACTGATGGCGGTGGCGCCGGCGCCATTCTCGTCTTTGACCTGACGACCTACGCAACGCTGGGCAAGCTCGCCACCATGCCTGATTCCGACGGCATCATCTATGACAAGGCGATGAATCTCGTTCTCGCGGTCTCCGGCGACGGCGGCAAGCTGATGACCTTCAAGCCGGACATCGATCCTGTGAACGGCAAGATCGATCCGCCGATCGACCTCGGCGGCGCGCCGGAATTTCTCGCCGCCGACGGCGCCGGCAAGGCCTACATCAACCTCGAAGACAAGGACCTCGTCGCCGTCGTCGATCTGAAGACGCGAAGGTGATCGCGCGCTGGCCGGTTGCACCCGGGGGCCATCCGGTTGGCATGGCGATCGACAACAAGACACCATCTGCTGTTCATCGGCTGCCGCAATCCGCAAAAACTTATCGTGATGAGCACTGATGACGGCAAAGTCGTCGCCGATTTGCCGATCGGCGCAGGCGTCGACGCAACCGCGACCGACGGCAAACAAGCTTTCGCAAGTTGCGGTGATGGTTCTCTCATCGTGGCCGGTGAAAAAGACGGCAAATGGCAGGTCGAGCAGATCGTCAAGACGCCAAATGGTGCGCGCACCATGGGCTTTGATCCCTCAACGCAGACCATCTATCTGCCGACGGCGGATTTCGAAGCGCCGGTTCCAGGATCCGCGCAGAAGCGCCCGCGCCCCAAGCCCGACACGTTCATGATTGTGGAAGTGAACCAATCGGCGCAGTAGACGAGTCGGCTTACTCCGCTTCCTTCGCCAGTTCCATCTCTTCACGAGACTCGTTCGAGGCTGGAGAAAGCGTAACGGGGTCAATCGTATCGAGTCCCTGCGCCCTGGCTGCCGTAAGCAGCCGGGAGGAAGCGGTCACGAAGACAATTTCGGTGCTGGGGAACATGTCGCGCGCCGCGAGTACCGAGCCGAGTTGCAACGCCTCAGGCCAGCGAAGCGTGGTGCGATCGAGCAATTGCCGCGCCAACTCAAGCACCGCCGGATTCAACGGCTGCTGCACCATCCGTGCAGATTCACTGCGAAGCAGCTCCAGAGCGCTTTCTGCGGCCTCGGGCGCGATCTGTCCTGCGCGCTCGCACCGGCGGATTGCCGCGTAGATCTCCAGCGGCGTCGCGGCCGAGATTAGCTTACGGTTGTCTTCTACCGGCTCCAGCAGCTCGATCAGCGCATCGGTGCCGGCCGCGCGCACAAACAACTTGGCGAACGCGGTTGCTTCCAGAAAATAGAAGCTCACTCGCTCCCCCGTTCTTCATCGATCGCTACGGCAACCGGTTCGCCCTGCGCTTCAATCGGATGGAAACGCTGAACCTCCTCCGGCATTCCCGCCTCAGCTCGATTCAGCCGAATAGTCGTCGTGGGATAAGCGGGAGTCTTGGGATTGGCAATCTTGCTTGTCAGCACAACGCCACGCTGTATTGCCTCGGCGAGGATGGCCTGGCGCGTCTCCGGATGCTGATTCCAGCGGTAGGTTTTGCGCGGCAGAAAACTGTCGCGGAACCACTTCAACGCGATAAACGCGTGGCCTCCCCGTTCGGCTTCGGCCAGTGCCGAGCAAAGCTCCTTGACGCGCGCATCCAGGTCGGCAGGAAGCAGCGCCTCCTGGTCTTCGTCCTCATCTGCGACGGTGTGGCTTACGATGCTTCGCGGCACTCGGCTCGAACGCGCAACAGACTCGTCGCCGTCAATCCGTTCAAAGTAGATGCGCACTTCATCATCTTCCGGCGACCAACTGTCGGCCAAACCGTTGCGGCGCTTGCTGCGTCCGTTCTCGCTGCACAGTTCGACAATCGCCTGGTAGCCTGGGGGTGCCAGGAATCGCAGCGCTCGTACCAGGCCTGGATCCTGCGAATACGCAAGCTCGTTCAATGCCTCTTCGATCATCTCTTCCGCTGCCGGAATGGTCAGACTGCCATTCTCTAGACCGCTTATTGCCTCTCTGGTCCCCTTCATTGCTTTCCCCCTTAATAACTGCCACTTCTCCTGCGGGACTCATCCCATTGGGACGCCCACAGGCCCGGCACATGCAGCGGCCTGCACGCGCGCGAGGCGGAATTCGTTGATTAATCCATCCAAAAGTTCTTTGGAATGAGGAAGACAGGCCCCACCCTGTCCTTGCCGTGCATTAAGAATGCAATATCAGCATTGAATCGGCCGTCTCTGTATAAGCAAACTTCTATACGACCTGAAAATCAGCGGCTCAACCTAATTCTTAATGCATCGATCCGTGGTGCGTCTTATTCCGTCGGGTCGTTTCCAGACCTCTCCCATAGCCCGCTGGTTTCGTGACAGAATTCTAGCGCAAACTATTCCATTTCGGTCCATTTGGCAACGAATAATTGTGGCCATCTGAGGATTTCTTGTCGGAAACCCGGTCCGCGGCCCGGCTTATCAGACACTGGAACCGCGAAATCCGTAAAATAGGGGTATGCGTCGCTGTTTTCTTTTCCTGCTTTATCTGTCTTTTGCTTCCTCTCTAATGTGCGCTGACGGGCCTCCGTTCGATCTCTCCGGCCCTAAGGTAGATCTTCACGTAAAACGGGGGAATGTCACCCTGCCCATCTCGGAGGTGCCGAATCTCTTGCCCGGCGACCGGCTCTGGATCCATCCGGACCTGCCCGAAAGCCAGGCCGCGCACTTCGTACTGGTCGTTGCATTCCTGCGAGGTTCCACAAACCCGCCTCCGCCGGAGTGGTTCACTCGTGTCGAAACCTGGACTCGTGCTGCACATGACGAGGGGGTCTTCGTCACGGTTCCCGCCGAAGCGCAACAGGCGTTACTGTTTCTCGCGCCGGAGACCGGCGGTGACTTCAATACGCTGCGTGCCGCTGTACGCGGTCGTCCAGGATCGTTTGTCCGCGCAGCGCAGGACCTGCAAGCCGCAAGCTGGGAGCGCATGCGGCTTGAATCTTATCTCTCTGACGTCAAGATCACCTCGCGCTACAACCCTGCTCTGCTCAAGACGAGTGCTGAGATGTCGGCGCGCAGCCTCGGAATCAAAGTCAACGAGAACTGTTTTGCAAAGCCGGTTGACGAACAGGCAACCTGTCTTTCGCAGAATTCCGAAGGCATCGTGCTCGACGACACCAACGCGCAATCCCTGGTCGATCAATTGGCGACTGGATCGACTCTCGATTTGATGAATCAGATCAGTTCAACGACCCTCGGGGGCGGCGGTGTCTACAGCCCCTATATTGGCGCCATCGTCGATACGGCCAGGATTCTCAGTTCGCTCCACACAGCGCATTTCCAGTACATCCCGGCTCTCGCGCTCCCCGGCTCCGACACCATGAATCTGCGCCTCAATATGCCGCCTTCATTCCGCAACCCGAAGTCGGTCGTAGTGGTTGCATTGCCATCTGTCGGCCCGGCAAAACCCGAGCCGCTTCACCCTGTCAATCCTGAAGACACGCTTTGCGCAATGAAGCCGGGACTCGTTCTCCCCGCCGAGGGTGCTCCACTCGTCTTTGCCACGCAGTTGGCGCACAGTCTCGTTCTCCATGTCGAACCCGGGGCTGGCGCAAAGACCACTTTTCCCGATATTCCTCTCACCGTCGACGCAACGACTGGCGGCCTCATTCCCAGCGAGCCGGTCAAGCAATTACCCGGTGGCGAATTCCTGGGCGTCGTGCGAGGCAAGTGGGGATTCGATGATTGGGAAGGGCCGGAATACCAGCTTTTCTCGGCCGAGGCTGGCAAATGGACACTCGACACAGACGATCAGACGGCCCTGGTCGTGGGTCGCACTGACACGCTCCACATCGATGGCGTCAACTCCGTCTGTGTGCTCAAAGTCGCGGAGCAGGCAGGCGGAAGTCATGAAGCCACCCTTGCCTGGAAGTCGCCAAGGCCCGACGTAATGGATGTGACCGTGCCAATGAAGGGAGCGGCGCCAGGCCCTGTGAAAGTAGCCATTTACCAATATGGGCTGGCGAAGCCTGATCGGCTCTCGCTCGTGGCTTACGACGCTGCGGCATCGCTCGAGCGACTGACACTTAGTTCCGGCGACAAGGTTGCGCTGCTCAAGGGAACCCGGCTCGACCAGGTGGCCAACGCGAAGATCGGCGGCATCATGTTCCAGCCCGCAACCCTGAACCGTGTGGAAGACGCTGACCAGCTCACAATGAATGCCGCGGAGGCGACCTCCAACCTTGAACCCGGCGAGCCTTATACCGCGCATGTCGATCTCAAGGATGGCCGGGCGCTCGATGCGCCGGTGACGGTCGATCCACCGCGCCCGCAGGTCACGCTCCTCAGCAAGGGCATTCAGCCTGCCTCAACCGACCCGCTCCCACCCGTGCAATTCGGCAGCCCCAACGATCTGCCCGTCGACGGCAAAATCGTTTTTTTCATCAAGTCCACGGTGCCTGTTGCCTTCCCGCGCGATGAGAAGGTTGAAGTGGCTGCCACAGATGGTAGTTTCCACACAGATCTGGCCCTGAGTGATAGCAGCCTGATGCTCGAAGATGCGGCCACTGCTGTAGGCAACATTGAGCCCGTCGCGCGCTTCGGCGGCTCAGCCTTCGGACCAGTGCGTGTGCGAGCCATCGCCGCGGACGGCGTAGCCGGCGATTGGCTGCCGTTGGGCACGCTCGTGCGCCTGCCGGGATTTATCGGCCTGCATTGTCCGCGCGCTGCGTCCAAGCCATGCTTGCTCGATGGGACAAATCTTTTTCTGGCCACGGCAGTTTCCGCGACGCCCACATTCGACACTCCCACAGATGTGCCGGCGGAGTTCACCGGGACGCAGCTCATCGTGCCGCATCCAACTGCCGGAATACTTTATGTGAAGCTGCGCGACGATCCTGCGACGGTGCAGACGGTCACCTTACCAGTGACTCTGCTCTCGCTTCCTGCGGCATCGCAAGCGCACTCGACTCTGCCGCCAGGTTTGCCCGCGCCCGTCGCAGGCGCCAGCCAGCCGGCCCCTGAGGCTGAGCCTGTCGCTCCTCCGGCTCCATCAACGCAACCCAGTTCGGAAGGATCCACAACGCCAAGCGCTCCATGCGCATCAACTCCCGCTCCGCCGGAAGCGAAGAAGCCGAATTGAAGCGATCGATCTGGGCGGGGGATTCGCACAGTTCGTGCGATCAGCGTTCTAGTTGAAGTAGTTTTTGTTCTTCTCAGCGAATGCAGCCTTCTCGGCAGGTAGTTCTTCCAGAACATAGATCGCATTTTGCTCGCACACCGATGCGCAGTTGCCGCAGTCAATGCACTCGTCCGGATTGATGTAAACCTGGGTTACGGTTGCTGCCGCAGGGTCGTCTACCGCCGGCGCAATCGCAGCGGTGCTGCACTCCGGCACACAAACGAAATCCTTGATACAGGCGTCGGTCACGACATAAGCCATTTGAAATTGCTCCTCAGTCGGGGCTGCGTCGATCTCGCGCCCACACTTAGAGGCTAGCGAGGCTGGCCTCGTCCTCTCCGTGATACGAGTCACGGCAATTGTGAGTAGACTTCCCGCCGTGCTACACTCTGCCCACTTCCCCTGCAGATACAGTCTGCATTCCTCGTCGATCCTTGCGTGGACGAACCAGCTGGAGGTCAGATGTGATGGCATCTGCATCGCAAACCGCAATCGCGCCCGGCGCGCATCGAATCGCTGGCCGCAACGGGCTGGTCGACAAATACTTCTATCTCTTCGCGGCGCTGCTGGCCGCGGCCATCGTTGTATTCGGATTCGGCCGCACGGTTGAGGGCAACCTCTTCCATGCTCTGCCTCCGCGCCCGCTGTTGCTCTGGTTCCACGGAGCGGCATTTTCTTTGTGGGTGCTTTTCTTCATATTCCAGGCGGCGCTGGTACGCACCCACAACGTAAAGCTTCATCGTTTCTTCGGTTGGTTCGGCGCAGGGCTGGGCACGACGATGATCGTGCTGGGCGTGGCCGTCGCCATCGTGATGGGCCGCTTTGACACGTATACGCTTCACCAGCAAGGTGCGGATGCTTTCTTGATCGTTCCGCTCTTCGATATGGTGGCTTTTGCCACGTTCTTTGGTCTTGCAATCGCGCTGCGCAGGAAACCGGAGTTGCATCGGCGATTGATCTTTATTGCCACATGCGGCCTGCTGGCGGCTGCATTCGGCCGGATGCCCTATATCGGCGATCGTGTCTACATGGGCGTTGACGCTTTTATTTTCCTGGGCGTCATCCGTGATCTCGTTGTGAGCCGGAGAATTCACAAGGTCTATCTGGTGGCGTTGCCCGTGCTCTTCGTATGTCACCTCTTCGTGATTCGCACGGTGGAGCATACTTCCGTTTGGTGGGTGAAGATCGCGGATCGGATTCTGGGGTAGAGTTCCCGCAGACGGCGGGACGCTTCTCATTCGCCATTTAAACTAGACAGGTTATGGCCATTCTGAAAGCCGTGCGCGGCACCCGCGACCTGTTGCCGCCCGAAACGGCCCTGTGGAACCGCATCGAAGCGACGGCGCGTGCTGTTTTTGCCCGCTATAACTTCGGCGAGATCCGCACCCCGATCTTCGAAGACACCTCGCTCTTTGCCCGCAGCGTCGGCGAAGAGACCGACATCGTCTCGAAGGAGATGTACACGTGGGAGGACCGGGCGCGCGCGCAGTCAGAGAAGGCGCAGTCGCTCACCCTTCGCCCCGAAAACACCGCCGGCGTCGTCCGCGCCTACATCGAACACAAGCTCGGCGAGACCGGCCAGTTGCAGAAGCTCTATTACATCGGACCGCAGTTTCGCCGCGAGCGCCCGCAGAAGGGCCGCTACCGCCAGTTCTGGCAGATCGGCGCGGAAGTGATCGGGCCGCCGTCTGCCGGCAGCGAAAGCCCCCTGCGCGATGCGGAAGTGCTGGAGATGCTGGCCACGCTGCTCGACGAGCTGGGCATTACCGGCTCGACGCTCGAACTCAACTCCGTCGGCTCGGCCGCCGACCGCGCCCGATACAACGAAGTCCTTCGTGCGGCTCTCGTCGACGTCGCGCCAAAAATGTGCGCAGACTGCCAGCGCCGCGCCGTCACCAATCCGCTGCGCGTGCTCGACTGCAAGGTTCCTGAGGATCAACCGATCATTGCATCCCTGCCGAAGATCACTGATTCTCTCGACGACGAATCGAAGAAACATTTCGCCGCGGTGACAGCTTCGCTCGATGCGGCGGATGTTCCGTACAGGCTGAACTCGCGCCTCGTACGCGGTCTCGACTACTACACGCGCACGACATTTGAATTCACGCACGGCGGGCTCGGCGCGCAGAATGCGCTGCTCGGCGGCGGACGCTATGACGGTTTGAGCGAGGCTATTGGCGGACCGAAGGCGCCGGGAATCGGCTTTGCCATGGGGCTTGACCGGTTGGTGCTCACGCTCCAGACCACTGAAGCTAACGAGAACTCTGCCCCACGGCAGGTGGCAAAGACTGATGCATTCATCGCGCCGCTCGGCGAACATCTCAACTCTGCTGCCCTTACCCTTGCGCGCGAGCTGCGCCGGGCGGGACTCAGCATCGAGCTCGGCGACGGCAGCTTCCGCCTGAAAAAGTCCTTTGAGATCGCCGACAAGACAGCCCGGCGCATCGTCATACTGGGCGAAGACGAGCTTCAATCCGGTATTCTGACAGTGAAGGACTTCGCCTCAGGCTCACAATCCAAGATTCCCCGCGCTGAGCTGGCTGCCTTTCTCGCTAAATAAGCGGAAAACAGGCAGTTGCGCTCATCTGGCGGCGACAAACCAAAGGAAACAAGGTAGTGCTCGACTTTTTAGGGAACCTCGAACGGACGCATCTTTGTGGCACACTGCGCGCCGCCAATGCCGGTGAACAAGTGGTCCTCATGGGCTGGGTTAACCGCCGCCGCGATCACGGCAACCTGATCTTTCTCGACCTTCGCGACCGCACCGGCATCGCGCAAATTGTTCTCGACAAGGAACTCACGCCCGACGGCCACGCCAAGGGCGAGCAGGTGCGCCCCGAGTACGTCGTCGCCGCCGTCGGCAAGGTGCGTCTGCGCGACAAAGATGCTATCAATCCCAAGATGCCCACCGGCGAAATCGAAATCGAAGCCACCGAATTGCGCGTTCTTAACGACACGCGACTCGCTCCGTTCTCGCCTTCTGACGAGGCGATTCAGAACGAAGAAGTGCGCCTGAAATATCGCTATGTGGATCTGCGACGGCCCGAGATGCAGCGCAATTTCAAGCTGCGCCACGATATTACCCGCGCCATTCGCGAGAGCCTGAGCGGGCAGGGATTTCTTGAGATCGAAACGCCGATGCTGAACAAGAGCACACCAGAGGGCGCGCGCGATTTTCTTGTTCCCAGCCGCGTGCACCCCGGCCATTCTATGCGCTGCCTCAGTCGCCGCAGATCTTCAAGCAGATCCTCATGATCTCCGGCTTCGACCGCTATTTCCAGATCGCGCGCTGCTTCCGCGATGAAGACCAGCGTGCCGACCGTCAGCTTGAGTTCACCCAGGTCGATCTTGAGATGAGCTTTCCGCGTAAGGAGATGGTGTTCGAGGTCGTCGAAAAGTTTCTCAAGGCCGGTTTCGCAGCGGCCGGCATCGACCTGCCGATTCCGTTTCCACGTATTACATATGACGAATCGCTGCGCCAGTACGGCACAGACAAGCCCGACCTGCGGCTGCCTGGCCTGACCGACGTGCGCCCGGCGTTTACTGACGAAGCGCTCGCAACGCTGCAGATCGATCCCGCGCTGCCCGTCGTCGCAGTGCGCATTCCCAACGTGGGCGAACTCAGTCGTAAGGAACGTGAAGACAATCACCCGCTCTTCGATCAAAAGAAGGGCGCCAAATTCATCGACGACTTCAAGCGCCTCGCCAAGAGCTTTCCTGAAGCCGCGGCGAAAGCGCGCGAGTTTGCCGGAGCGGCAGACGCCGACTTTGTCATCATCGTCGCCGGCGATCCTGCGCACCACGTCAAGGCCAGCGACACGAAATTCCCGGGCCGCCTCTCCGAGCGCGAGATCAACGTCTACGCCGCCGCTGGAAACTTCCGCACCGAACTGGCGAAGAAGTATGTCGATCGGCACGGGGCTTTTCGCGTGACCGAACAGGTGGTCGAGGAAGCGCGGAGTCATGACGCCAGTAGTCTGATCGACGGCGGCGCTGCTTTTCATCCCATGTGGCTCACTGACTTTCCGATGTTCGAATACGAGCTCGGATCGGGCAAGTGGGTACCGGCGCATCATCCCTTTACTGCGCCCTATGAGTCCGACATGGCGAACCTGGTGAGCGATCCGGCAAGTGTGCGCGCCAACTGTTACGACCTGGCGATGAACGGCCTCGAGCTCGGTTCAGGTTCAATCCGGATTCATCGCAAAGACGTGCAGCAGCAGATTTTTGCTTCTCTCGGAATCAGTGATGACGAAGCCCGCGCACGTTTTGGATTCTTCCTCGACGCGCTTGAGTACGGCACGCCCCCGCACGGCGGCATCGCACTCGGCCTGGACCGCATCGTGATGCTGCTGGCCGGCGCGCCCAGCCTGCGCGAAGTCATCGCCTTCCCGAAGACGGCAAAGGCCCTCGACCTGATGGCGGAGGCGCCGACGACTGTGACCGAGCAGCAGTTGAAAGAGCTGCACATTCGCGTCGTGCAGCGCGGCTAAGGTGTTTCGACCGCTGCACCAGTTATGGTGCTGCCTTGGTTGGGATCGACCCTGTTTTGTGATATATTTTGTGAGGCGCGGACTGATTTTCGCTCCGCGAAGCTTGCGCAAGGATACGATTGGCGCGGCTTTTCCGACCTCCTGGACGCGTAGCTCAACTGGCAGAGCATTCGGCTCTTAACCGACAGGTTGAAGGTTCGATTCCTTCCGCGTCCACCATCCTCCTTCCACCCAAAGCTCTTGCCGTCCAGATTCCGGTTTGCGTCTCTTGCGCTATGCCGATCGTGGTTGCGGTATCCTAGTTAAGCGCGCCCGTAGCTCAGCTGGATAGAGCGAACGCCTCCGGAGCGTTAGGTCGGGAGTTCGAATCTCTCCGGGCGCACCATTCCTTTTGAACCGTATCCAATCAGACCAGTTGCTGTTTCTTCACTCCTTCACATTTTCACTCAACTACTTTTCTGACTTTCGAAACACGCAACCAATAGGTTGCATTTTGGCTCACCCTGATCTAATATGCAACCAAGAGGTTGCGTTTTATGGAAAACCGCATCGAAAAACGGATCGAGCTCAAAGCACCTGTCAGCCGCGTCTGGCGAGCGCTCACGGACTACCGCGAGTTTGGCGAGTGGTTTCGTGTTGCACTCGAGGGCCCGTTTATGGCCGGCCAGACTGCGCATGGAAATATTCTTTATCCAGGCTACGAGCATCTGAAGATGGAGTTTGTAATCCAGAAAATCGAACCGGAAAGCCTATTTTCGTATACTTGGCACCCCTATGCAGTCGATCCAAACACCGATTACTCCAGCGAGCCGCCGACGCTCGTGGAGTTCCGGCTTGAAAAGACCGCGACCGGTACGCTGCTTACGGTTACAGAAACGGGCTTTGAGAAGATTCCAGCTCATCGCCGCGATGAAGCCTTCCGCATGAACGATGGCGGTTGGGCGCAACAAGTGCAAAACATCGAACGCCATGTCACGCAAAAGCCCTAGTCGAACGCACCGTCATCGCGCGCCGGATGCAGTCCTCTTCGCTGCGCTGGGCGACAAGACGCGTCTCGCTCTTGTCGCTCGGCTCGGCGCAGGTCGACCCGCGTCGATCTCTCAGCTTACGGCCAGCACGCAGCTCACACGCCAGGCTGTCGCCAAGCACCTCAGCGTGCTGCATCGCGCCGGACTCGTGCACAGCAAGCGCTCCGGCCGCGAAATCCTCTTCGCACTTGATCCTGAGCCCATGCAGGAGATGCAGGCATATCTTGACCGCGTGGCGCGGCAGTGGGACCAGGCGCTCGCACGTCTCAAGACATTTGTCGAGGAGTGATCAAATTTCCGGCGGCCCGTCTTACCATCAGGATCAGAAATGAATCAACCGAAGAGCCGTCTGCCGAAGGGCATTCCCCGCAATGCCTACGCCTTGCTTGCAGTGGCACGAAGCGCCGTTACAGGTGCGCTCGTTCTCTTCGTTGCGCCCCCGGTCGCACAAAGCCTGCCGGTCGGTGAGCAACTGTCGTTCGAAGCAGCCACGATCAAGCCAGCCCAGAGCGCGGATCCCGCGAATGGATACTGGAGTCGTCCCGGCATCGGCCGCTTTTATGCCCACGGTCTCTCCGTCCAATTCCTCGTTCAGCTTGCATACGGAGTCGAGAGCAATCAAATCGCCGGCAAGCCCGCCTGGCTCGATTCCGATGACTATGACATCGAAGCCAAGCCGGAAGAAGGCGTCAAGCTGTCGCCCGACGAGCTGAAGCCGCGTCTGCAGAATTTGCTTGAAGAGCGCTTCCATCTCGCCACGCACTTCGAAACGAAGATGGTCCGAGGTTATGCGCTGGTTGCAGCCAAAGGCGGACCCAAACTGCAGCCCACCAAGGGCGATCATTTTCCTGGATGGCGCATCGACACCAGCTCCGGCCATCTCGAAGGTCTGAACTGGACAATGACCTACCTGGCGAGCGTGCTCCAGCGCGCTACAAAAATTCCTGTCGCGGATAAAACCGGCATTTCCGGCAGCTACGACGTTAAACTCTTGTTCGCTCCCGACACGCCGCCGGATTCTCAACTACCCAGCCTCTTCACGGCACTGCGAGAGACGCTGGGGCTGGAACTCAAGTCGCAGCAGGTTCCCGAGTCGATCCTCGTTATCGATCATATTGATCGCGCGCCAGTGGAGAATTGATCCAACCGCTCAAAAAGCGATGTAGTTGGGTGGCGCTTTAGACGCATCAAAATCAATTTCGCATCATCTCCGGCACATATTTTCCTGCCACAATTTCGCAGCAACGCGTCGCCGCAACCTTATGACGGAATGCGTGTTTCACACACTGCACCGTGCTTGACGGGTGCCGGGGCCGCAACGGATTGCGGCGCCGATCATCGAACAAGAGGCGACTTATTGCGCGACGAAGGGAAGGGCGCGCGGGCGAGCGTCTACAAAAAAGGAGATGTAAAATGAAAATCCCCACACCAAGAATTGCCGCGTTGGCAGCGGCCGCGTTGTTCGCAACGCCATTCACTTTTGCCGCAGATTCGAATCCGATGGAAGGTCAGGGCCGCGCGGTTGTCACCGTGATGGATGGCCATGAAGTCCCCGGTGGAATTCCTCAGCAGTCGCTGCAACTCAAAGTCGACGGAAAGCAGTCGAGCGTAACCGGCTGGACTCCGCTCGGGCCGCAGAGCAAGGTCGAGCTTGTCGTCCTCATCGACGATGGCGCGCGCACGAGCCTCGGCACGCAGCTTAGCGACATCGCAAAATTCATTCAGACTCTTCCGCCTAATGCGAAGGTGGCCGTCGCTTACATGATCAACGGGCGCGCCGCATTCTCGGCTCCGCTCAGCTCCGATCGCTCCGCAGTTGAACGCCAACTCCATCTCCCGATGGCAGGCATGCCCGGCATCAGCGCGAGTCCCGTATTTCTGCCTCTCCGATCTCGCGAAGAATTGGCCATCGAGCGACGCAAATGCGCGTCGTGAAGTTGTGATGGTCACTGACGGCGTGGATTACTACAGATCGCCGCTACGATCCTGAGGATCCCTACGTGCAGGCCGCGATCTACGATGCAGTTCGCGCGCAGCTGATCGTCTACTCCATCTACTGGCGCAATGCGGGTCGCTTCGATCGCACGGACTACGGTGCCAACGACCGGCCAGAACCTGCTGGCGAAGTGACTGAAGCGACGGGCGGCAACAGCTACTGGCAGGGATACGGAAATCCGGTCAGCTTCGCAGCCGTACTTCGCAGACATCGACCGGCGCCTCGACAACCAGTATGAGCTCGACTTCATGGCGCCGCTGGGAAGCAAGCCGCAGATTGCAAATCTGAAGCTGAAACTGAGCGCTCCGGGAAGGTCGATGCGCCGCAGCAGGTCTACGTGCATCACCGGCAGCAGCAATAAGCTGCCCACAAGACAATTAGCGAGGCGCTGGCCCGAAGCCCGCGCGCTCATTTTCGTTTCAGCGCTGTAACACTCAGTACGCCAGCGCCACCGCGTCGCAGCGCATCTCGCTGCCCGCCGCATAGACGCGATCCGATGCCCTGCTTGCGCAGCTCGATGCACTCGTAGCGGCCGAAGCCGCCGTCGCTTTCGCCCATCGGCCAGCCCAGATCGCTTCGAGCGCCTTGCGCGTCTCCGCGCGGAACTGCCCGCTTCAAGACGCAGCAATTCCGCGTCGGCCCCAGGCCTGGCGCGGTCTTCGCCCATCGATTGCGACGAGCCTTCGTGGTGCCAGCGCGGGCTGTCGGCCGCGGCCTGCACATCGAGTCCGTAGTCCACGCGATTCAGGATGATCTGCGTCTGCCCCTGCGGCTGCATGTCGCCGCCCATCACGCCGAACGAGATCCACGGCTCGCCGTCCTTCGCACGCGAATCCCGGAATGATGGTCTGGAACGGCCGCTTGCCCGGCGCGTAGATGTTGGGGTGGCCATCCTGCAAGCGAAAACAGCTGGCCGCGATCCTGGAACATGAAGCCGAGCCCATCGGCCACCAGGCCCGAGCCCATGCCGCGGAAGTTCGACTGGATCATCGAGACCATCATGCCGTCTTTGTCGGCGGTGGTGAAGTAGGTGGTGTCGCCGTGGCTCGGCGCCTGGCCCGGATACACGTGGTCGTTGAATGCTGATCGAGCCGGATCAGCTTGGCGCGCTCTTTCGCGTACTCCTTTGAGTTGAGCCATTCGATGGGAATCTTCGCGAAGTGCGGATCGGCGTAGTAGCGCGCGCGATCTTCGTAGGCCAGCCGCTTGGCCTCAATCTGCACCTGCAGCGACTGCGCGCGACTGGAAGCCGAAGCCGCGCATGTCGAAGTTCTCAATCATGTTCAGCATCTGCAGCGTCGCCAGGCCCTGCGTGTTGGCCGGCATGCCGTAGACGTCCACGCCGCGATACTTCGTCACCAGCGGCTCAACCCACTCGGCATGATGCTCGCGCAGGTCTTCGGCGGAGAGCCAGCCGCCGATGCGCTTGAAGTAGGCGTCGATGGTCTGCGCGATCGGGCCGTCGTAGAAAGCGTCGCGGCCGCCTTCGGCGATCATGCGATAGGTGTGCGCCAGGTCGGGATTGCGGCGCACGTCGTACTCGTTGGGCGCAACGCCGCCGGGCGTGTAGGTGTGCACCGCGTTGGCCGTCTCTTCAACGCCCGAGCCGGGACGCAGAAACGCCGCCATGTTGCGCTTGATGTAGTAGCCGATGATCTGCGGCGTGGGATCGCCGTCTTCGCAGGCAGTGGATCGCAGGCTCGAAGAGCTCGGCCCACTTCAGCTTGCCGTAGCGCTGGTGCAGCGTCCACCAGCCGTCGAGCGCGCCCGGCGTTGAAACCGCGACCGCGCCCAGCGCCGGGAATGCTGCCATTCACGGCGCGCGAGCGCACTGTCTCGAGCGTCAGCGCCTTGGGCGACCGGCCGGAGCTGGCCATGCCCGCAAGCTTGCCGACCTTCGGATCCCAGACGAACGCGAAGCAGTCGCCGCCCAGGCCGGAGCTGACCGGCTCCACAAATCCCAGCACGGCGTTCGCCGCGACCGCCGCGTCCACTGCGCGAGCCGCCGCGCTTCAGCATCGCGATTGCGGTTTGCGTGGCCAGCGGATGCGCCGTTCCCGCGGCGCCGTTCAAGCCCAGCGCCGGCGAGCGCGTGGCAAAGCTCGCGCCCGAAGGGCCGATCGCCGGCGATGAACGTCGGGCCGAACGAATTGCTCCGCGTCCGCCGCTTGAAACTTCGGCAAATCGGCCAGCTATCGTGGTGGCGTGCACACCCTGCGCCTGCGCGTTTGCTTTGTCCGGCATAGTCGCCGCGGCTCCAGCGGCTGCCAGAGGAAGTGTCTGAATGAAAGTGCGGCGGCGCATCAGCTGTGTTTGCTCCTTGGGAAAATCTTGAGGCTAAAAAATCAGGAGAGGCATACGCTCACCGCGTGAATCCGCGGAAGAACGCATGCCTCGGAGTGTATCAGTTGATTAGAAGGTAAACTTGCCGCTGATCTGCAGCTGCCGCGACGATCCGCCATCGCTGGTGGCGAATCGGGTTCCAGTGATCTGGCCAAAAGTTGCGGACTGCACGTTGCCCGACGGCTGGCCGAAGTTCGGATGGTTGAGGATGTCGAAAGCATCGGCGCGCAGAGTGAACGACAAGCCCTCGAAGATCTTCGTTTCTTTCTCGCCTGACATATCGAGATCCGCAAAGCCCGGCCCGGTGAACGCATTGCGCTGCATCGTGCCCAGGCCGGTGTAGACAGTGGGTGCCGTGGTCGCTGTCGCGCTGGCTTGTGTTCCTGAATTTGCAAGGCTGCAGGCCGAGGTGTAGTTCGTGACGTCGCAGATCGTGCCACCGTAAGCCAGTCCGGCGCTCTGGAATAAGGTTACGTTGGCGATTCCGGGCAGTTGTCTGCTTCGAACGAACGATGTGCCGACTTGCGTGGGACGGGGAAGGCCTGTGACGCCGTTGAAGCTCGAACTGCCGGCTACGATGTTTACCGGATTGCCCGTCTGGTATTGCATGATGGCTTCAAGACTGGAAGCCCGCACCAATTCGTTGCCCTTGAACGGCAGCTCATAGACCGCCGTGCCGGCGATAGTGCTGGCGCACGTCGAAGTCCGACAGGCCATAGTTTTCGCTGGGGTTGCTGCTGTCGGGCAGCGTCAAGCCACCTTGCGAACCGAGCGAGTTGATGTCCAGCGACTTGGTCCACTCGTAGTTCATGTTGAATTCGAGGCCATTGCTCATGTTCTTGCTGAGTACGGCCCACATGGCGTTGTAGCTGGAGTGGCCGATGCTGCTTCTGTATCCAATGTTGGACGCGATCGCACCACCAGGCCGGACTGGGCTGCTGGCGGCGAGTGCCGTAAACGGATGCACCTGTACAGCGCTGGTGGCTCCCACCACCTGGTTCATCGTTGGCTTCAACTTCGAGATGGCGTCCCACCGACCCGTCATAGTACAACTGTGCGACCATCCCCCAGGGCAGTGCCTGCTGAATATTCAAGTTGAAACTCTCGATGTATGCATTCTTGTAGTTCGGGTTGACGGCGTATAACGAGATGCCCGAAGCGGCCGCCGATGTGTAGAGCGAAGAGAGTGGAATGGGGGTGGCGCTGTTATACGAAACCGCTGTGCTGAATGGCGGGTTCGATGCCAGCGCAGTAACTACGCCGGAAACCGGCTGATCCACCAGGTAAGCGTAGCCGCCGCGCAGGACGGTCTTGCCTGTGCCGAAAGCATCCCATGCAAATCCTACCCGCGGCTCAAAGTTGTAGTTCTGCTTGTACGCAGAGTCGGCTGCCAGCCCGTTGGTACCTACCTGGCGTGAGGGTCACAGTTGCGGGGTTGAAGATGGTGAAACGATTCGCTCCTTCGACAGGCGTTCCATTCCACTCAAAGCGCAGGCCGCCTTCCAGGGTCAGGCTGGGCGTGAGCTTGAAGTTGTCCTGCACAAATCCCCCGGTTGAGTCCGCATAGATTCGGCTGGAGACAATATTGGGTTGAATGCTGAAGACGGTCGCTTGATCGGTTTGAAAGAGGCTGGTCGGAGTTGTCGAAGTGGTAAATGTGAGCGTGCCGATGTTTCCTGTGAAGCTGGCCACCAGGTAACGCCGGAACTCGCCGCCCCAATTGATGGTGTTCTTGCCTCTGAGCATGGTCACCGTGTCAGCCAGGACGCCTGTAGTGTCTGTACGGCCCTGCGGAAAGCCTGAAGGGCCGCCGAAGACGAGGCCGATATCGGAGAGCGTGGTCTGGGGAATTCCGACTTTGCCGCTAAGGCCGTCACCGAGTCCGACGCTGGTGGGGTCGATGGTGTTGGCCGGATTGAAAGCGATGGCGATGCGGTTGTAGCCGAAACGCACTTCATTCACGTCGTTCGGGTTGAAGATATGAGTTTCGCTGAGGGTACCAATCTGGCGATGCGCGTTACGGTGGTCGCCCCAGCCGGGAATGGTGTCGCCCTGCAACGAAGGTTCAGTGCGGACATCCTTTTGGAAGGCATAGAAACCGTGCAGAGAATCGCTGGCGCCGAACTGCTGCAAGCCGTCGCCGGTGTACTGGTCAATCTGCACCGGGCCCGGCGTGAACGACACATAGTTCGTTAATCCGCTGTTAGGCAGCGGAAGAAGCGCAGCCAACGCAGCTGCGATTGGCTGGTTGGTCTTATTCGCTGCGATCGCTGTTTGATTTGCCTGGGTGATCACCGGGCTGTTCTGCAGAATGCCCTGATGCTGGCGCAAGCCTTCGTAACTGCCAAAGAAGAAAGTATGGTCCTTCCAGATCGGTCCGCCTACTGAACCGCCAAAGTTATCGCGCTTCAATGGAGCTTTGTTACCAGTGTTAGCGGTAAGTGGCAAACCGGTTCCGGGGTTAAAGCCGCGGTTGAAGTAGTTACGAGCATCCAAGGCTTCGTTACGAAAATAGTCGAAAGCCTCGCCATGGAAACGGTCTGTGCCGGAACGCGTGGCTACCGTCACAATCGAACCATCGCTGCGGCCGTACTGCGCGCTGAAGGTGGAGTTATCGATCTTGAATTCCGAGGTGGTGCTGATCGACGGCTGAAATGTGATCTGGTTCTGGCTGATGTCGTTCAGATTGATTCCGTTGATCTGAAAGTTCACGCTGTCTTCGCGATTTCCAGCGGTAATAAAGGAATTTGCACCAAGCCCGCGACTGGCCGCAGTCAGGCTGCCTGCAGTTGGAGCCACAACGCCGCCCGGCGTCAGCACCGTCAAATCCAGAAAGTGCCGGCCGTTCAGCGGGAGTTCCTGCACCGCGGTATTGTCGATTACCTGGCCGACAGTGATCGTCTGGGCCTCGATCTGCTGAATCGCGCTTTCCACTTGTACTGTCTCTCCTGCGGAGGTGACAGCAAGCCGCATATTCACTGTTACTTGCCGGTCCACGTCCAAAGTGACCTTGGGCACGACATAGTTACTAAAGCCGGTGGCCGTGGCAACAACTTTGTAGTCGCCGGGCTGCAGCGATGGCACATCAAACAGGCCGGAAGCGTCAGTGTTGACGAGGCGGTCAAGGCCGGTTCCCAGGTTGTGTACTGTCACGCGCGCTCCGGCAACCACGGCGCCACTTGGATCGGTCACCGTACCTGACAGGGTAGCTGTTGATTGGCCCCGCGCCGTCAATGCGCAGAAACCCAGTGACAAGATCGCTGCACTCCAATGATTGAGTCTCATAGAACCTCCAAAAAAGTTTTGTTCGACGGTTTCAGAAACACCTTCGGCCTGCAACTGGCTTACAACCGCTGCATGCCGTTGATTCGTTTTTCGGTAATTTCCGTTGACTTGGCTAACTTGCGATTCGCCGGTCAGATCCGTTTAAGGCAAGCTTGAGTCTGCCGCGGTCGCTGGTCGTTCCGGATCTGAAAGGTGTGGCAACCATCCAGCGAACGCTAGCCGATTCTGATTCGCTGCGCAGAACCTCCGCGCACTTAAGTTGGTGTCGATTTGCTGTCAGGGGACCGACAGCCGGGGTTTCAGCGGTGCAGAATGACCCCGAAAAAGGGAAACTCAAACGCTCGCCCGCGCGGGCAGGCTTGATGAAAGATTCAAATTCGATCGCGGTCAGACCAGGGGAGCATCCGAAATTAGCGCGAAGCCAGTTCGGTGACTTGTCGCTAAGTATATGAATTGTCTGTTACAAGCGCAAGACTGCTTTGTCGAAATGACATTGTGATGACATTTCTTATGGTGCTTCGAAGCGCGAGAAGTATTGGCGAGGCTCTTCCGGTGGGCAATCGGCGGAAACCCCGAAAATCAAGTAGGAAGCGGACCGCGGCTCGAATCCTGCACCAAAATCAAACTTGTGCGAATCTAAGCATAAAGCGGGTAGTGATCGAGGATCGGCGGCTCCTTAGTGCGCCCGGCGCTGCCCGAACGCGAACTTCCCCGGCCAACACCAACCCAACAGAACGCCAGAAACTGACGGAGAAGACTGTTGTCAGCAAGCGCTACTACATTGCCCGCCGCTGCAGGAGCAGACGTACCGGCGAAGACTGTCGAGAATCCGAATCTCGATGCGCGGGTGCTCTGGAAGCCCAGGGTTAATCCATGGCTGATTGCCATGACGGTAGCACTTGCGGCGTTCATGGAAGTGCTGGACACCTCCATTGCGAATGTCGCCCTTCCCCACATTGGCGGCTCACTCGGCGCCAGCACCGATGAAGCCACCTGGGTTCTGACCAGCTACCTTGTCTCAAACGCCATTGTTCTTCCGCTCGGCGGATGGATATCGAGCGTGATTGGCCGGCGGAACTTCTTCGCACTTTGTATTACGGGCTTTACTGTCGCGAGCTTCCTCTGCGGCGCCGCGCCTTCGCTGCCCATCCTGCTCCTTTGCCGCGTTCTGCAGGGAATGTTCGGCGGAGGCATGCAGCCGATGGCGCAGGCCATCATGGCAGACAGTTTTGAGCCGCACAAGCGCGGCCAGGCATTTGCACTCTATGGGCTGGTCGCCGTGCTTGCACCCTCGATCGGGCCAACACTGGGCGGCTGGATCACCGACAATTTCACATGGCGCTGGATCTTTTTCATCAATATTCCCAGTCGGCATTCTTGCCTTCATTCTCGTCACGCGTCTCGTTGAAGATCCGCCGTGGATCAAGGCTGATCGCTCGCGCTTGCGCAACATGGACTACGTTGGGCTCGGATTTCTCACCATCGCCATGGGCGGCCTGCAGATCATGCTCGACAAGGGCGAAGAGAACGACTGGTTCTCCTCGCCCTTCATCTGCTTCTTCGGCATACTTTTCATCGTTGGCATAATCGGGCTCTTCGTGTGGGAGTGGCGGAAGAAAGATCCGCTCATCAATCTGCGCCTCTTCCGCTACAGGAACTTCGCCATCTGTTGCTTCCTCATGATGCTCGTCGGCGGCGTGCTCAATGCCAACACCGTTCTGCAGCCGCAGTTCACGCAGCAGTTGCTCGGCTACACCGCCACCACTGCCGGCCTGGCGCTCACCGCCGGTGGATTCACGCTCGTCTGTGATGATGCCCCTCGCAGGCATTGCCACCGGAAGAATCTCCGCGCGCTATCTCGCCGCATTCGGCTTCATGATGCTCGTCATCACCTTCCGCTATGCGGCCGCAGCGTCACCAATCTGCAAATGAGCTTTGCTGAAGCTTCCTGGCTGCGCGTCGTGCAAATGTTCCCGCTGCCCTTCTGCTTCATCTCCATCACCAATGCCGCATACGTCGGCATGCCGACAGAGCAGAGCAACCAGGTCGCCGGTCTCATCAACTTCGTCCGCAACATCGGCGGCTCCATCCTCATCGCCATCACCAACGCTCAGGTCACCAGCCGCGCCATGTGGCACGAGCAGCATCTTGCAGCAGGCCATGCAGTCCGGAACTATCGCCTTTGACCTGCAGCATCTGAGTGCGCTCACTGGCTTCTTCAACGGCGCATTCGGCTCGGCCGAACGGCGGCAGGCATGGCGATCGCTCAGATCTATAACCAGATGTTGGCGCAGGCGCGCACGCAGGGCTACCAGGACGTCTACATGGAGCTTTCCTAGGCATCGATCCTGCTGATCGTTCTTGCCTTCATGCTCAGCAAAGACAAGCCTGGAGAGGGCCCCAGTGGAGGCGGGGGCATGCACTGAAACTAGCGCTATTTCTGCACTTTGCCACTGGACATCTCGATTTTGAAACGTGGAAAATCTCTTCAACTCACACCCCACACTGGTTCGCTGTGTTCCAACGCATAGCCCTTTCCCTTCCTGCGGGCCTATAATTTCTCGCAGATTCCGAACCAGATACGGATGCCCGTTTGCTGACATCGGTACAGGAGGGTTCCATGTTGAAGTCGTCGTTGCTCCTCTTGCAGCCGTATTGTTGGTTGCTGTTTGCCTGCCCATTCAGGGCAGTAGCGCGCAGCAGGGCACGCCTGCTCCAGCAGTCGTGCAGCAGCCCGCAGCAGCTCCCGTCCCGCCCGTGCAGGCCAAAAACCCCGTCAAGCCGACCGCTGAGTCTCAAACCAAGGCCAAGCAACTCTATACGATCGACTGCGCCATGTGCCACGGTGACAAAGGCAGTGGCAAAACCGACATTGCAACCAGCATGAACCTGACCATGGATGACTGGACCAATCCGGCCTCGCTGGCCAACAAGACCGACGCCGATATCTTTTCGATCATCCGCAACGGCAAGGGTGACAAGATGCCGCCCGAAGGCGAAGGCCGCGCCAAAGATACAGATGTCTGGAACCTGATCATCTATATCCGCACCTTCTCGAAAGGCGTAGCCGCAACGCCGGCGCCTCCTTCGTCGCCGACGAATGTCAGTGTGAGCGCGCAATAAACTGCGGGCTCTTTCAAGTCGCGGCGAATTCTGAGCCGAATGTCGTGCGGGCCTCCCTGCCTCCACCATCCGGGCAAAGGGACCTCCGCTCTTCTTGCGCAAAACCTGCTCGCGCACGTCCAGTCCGCTATCCTGATTCCGCCATGTCAACTCTCAACGACTTCCGCGGCAAATGGGCTCTCGTCACCGGCGCCAGTGCAGGCATCGGCGTCGCCATTGCCCGTGAGCTTGCCTCTCACGGCGTAAGACTGATCCTCACCGCGCGCCGCCGGGATCGCCTCGACACTCTGGCCGCCGAACTCTCCAGCAAATACAAAACGGAAACCAGAATCGTCACCGCCGACTTGAACGATCCTGCCGCGCCGCAGCAGATCTACGACGCCACAGAAGGCGCCGGCATAATCGTCGATATCCTGATCAACAACGCCGGGCTCGGCCACTACGGGGAGTTCTACAAGCTCGACGCCGAGCAGGAATTTAGCCTGGTGCGCGTGAACTGCGAGGCCGTCGTGCGCATCTCGCGCCTCTTTCATTCCGCGGATGGTTGAGCGCCGCCGCGGATGGATGCTCGTTGTCGCTTCTACCGCAAGTTTCCAACCCATTCCTTACAATGCCGTCTATGCCGCCACAAAGGTATTCGACCGATTTTTCGCGCTTGGTCTCGCAGCTGAAGTGGAGCGGTTCGGCATCAAGATCACCGCGCTCTGTCCTGGAACAACCGAAACGGAGTTCTTCGATGTTTCCGGCGGTGCTGGCGTTTTCCGGCGCATCGGCGGGATGCAGGGCGCGGCCGAGGTCGCGCGGAAAGCTGTTGAAGCGCTCGCGCGCGGCCAGCGGACGATTGTTCCAAATTTCAGGGGCGCATTTACTGCGTTCATGACGCGCTTCATTCCGACGACGTGGATCACAGCGGTGCTTGAAAAGGCGATCAGACCGCAAGTGTGAAATCGCGCGCGCGGGGAATCAGCGAAAAAAGCGAGTCTTGCAACAATGTGACTGCGGAACTGGTTGCTGGGTCCTTTGTTGAATCAGCGGGCTCCAAAATGGCGCCAGTCCCGGTGCACTGAGTTCACTCTCCACAGTCAGTGCACGCCGTCCGCAACCGGCAGCAATCTATCGGCTACTGGCAACCGGTTCGGGCGCTTCTACGCGATCCGCGGCGCTGTCCATCAGCTTTTCTACTTCCTGTTGCAGGCGCGCCGTGATCGTGGCTTCGCTATCCTCAGGCCTGAATGTGATCGGCTCACCAACCACGACTTCGATATCGCCGGTGCGGAACCAGCCCTCTTTTTGTAGCTTCAGCTCGCCCAGGCCGCGCAACGCCATGGGCAGCACAGGCGCGCTGCTCTGCTTGACCAGCAGCCCGATGCCCGGCCGGAAGCGCGCAATTTTGCCGCCCGGCGAGCGCGCTCCCTCGGGGAAGACCAACACGCTGTAGCCGCGATCGAGAGCCTTGCCGGCGTGCGAGAAACTCGTCTGGAAATCGCGCGTGCTGGCGAGCGGAAAGACGTTGAACAGCGTGGTGACGAGAAACCACGCAGGCCAACCGAAGATGTAGAATCCGCCATCCAGAGGCAGATGCTTCGGATTCCGCCAGTGCCGGAAAGCCTCCAGCATTTCTCCTGACATGGCGACAGCGATGTGGCTGCGCAAGGGCGCTGGCAAGGCGTATTCGAGCAGGGGGCCGTCGTAGGCTGTGATGTGATTGGCGACGATGAGCATCGGCTCATTGAGATCGTTTGGCAACGGCTTGCCTGTCATTACGACTTGCGGATTGGCGAGGAACCAGGTGAGCGGTCGCATGATGCACTCGATGAACAACCAGCGAAGAGCCTGGACGGGCTTCCGCCACGCCCACATGGGATAGACGAAGCGGCGGCGGCGCGACGTGATCTGTGCGAGAAGCTCATCGGTCACCGTTGTAGCGGTGGGCAGCGCGAAGTTCCGAGTGGATGGTGGCGTCACGTTGGCATCTTGAGGCGCAGCAGATTGCTCTGCATTCACCTGCACTTGGAGTGCGCCGCTGGATCTCGAAGGAACAGCAGCAGCTTGCGCGCTGCTACGCCCCAAATCCCTTATCTCCGGACTCTGCTCTCTAACCTCAGCTTCTGCCTCGTCTTTTTCGTTGGCGCTAAGTGCGCCGCCGGCGACAAGTTTTCGCAAGTCGCCCAGCGTCTGCACTTCTTCAAGCAGACCGTTGCTCTCGACGATGCCGAGCCGTTCTTCAATGGCGGCGGAAAGTTGCACGCGGCCCAGGCTGTCGAGATGAAAATCTTCAGTGAGGCGCTGCTCGTCGCCGGCGTCACTTGGCGTTTCACCCGAGATCTGTGCGATGAGCGCGAGCAACCAGTCCGACGACGGCCCCGATGCTCCATTCACATGGTGGCCGTTGAGGCTCGCATGGTGACCTGCGCCGTTGTGCGATGATTGCCTGAACCGTTGCTTGCCGTGCCGCCAGTTGCCTGAATTCGCGCCAGCCACGCAGCCACCGGCTTGCGCTTCACTTTGCCGGTTGAAGTGCGCGGCAGATCCGGCTCCGGCCACAGCACCCAGCGGCTGATGCGCTGGAACTCCGGCAGCTTGGCGTTGGCGTGCTCGATGACGGCCGCTGCCTGGCCGCCCGATCCGCGACACGCCAGCACCGCGCACGGTTCGGGACCGGCTGCAGTCTCCATCGGCACCACCGCGCAGGCGGCGACTTCCGGCTGCTCCTCGATGGCCGCTTCGATATCTTCGGGGTGCATGTTGAATCCCGCGGCGGTGACGATGACTTCGCTCTTGCGGCCGAGGAAGCGCAGTTCGCCGGACGGCCTGCGCTCCGCGATATCGCCGGTGGCGAGCCACTCTTCGTCGCGCGGACGCAAGGCGCCGTCCTGCCAGGTGGCGCCGGAGATCGACGGCGCCGCGCACCAGCACCTCGCCGTCGGGTCCGAGCTTGACTTCGCGCCCGGCCAGCGGCTTGCCGATGGTGCCCTGGCCACGTGGAAAGGATGATTGAGTGTGATGATGGCGGTGGTTTCGGTCATGCCGTAGCCCTGCACCAGCACGAAGCCGAGCGCGTTCCAGAACTGCTCGAGCGGCGCCGGGCAGCGCGCCGCCGCCGGAGACGAAGGCCCAGAACTTGAGGCCGAACTCGCGATGCACCTTGCGAAAGCGCCACCAGCGCCGCAGCCCGTCGAGCTTCTTGGGCTCTCGTGCAGCGACGCGTTCGGCGAGGCCGGCGTGCGTGGCTTCAAGATGCGCCTTGAGCAGCGCCAGAACGCGCGGCACGGCGGCCAGCACGGAGATGCGCTCGGCTGCGGATCATCTCGATCATGCGCGGCGCGGCCAGGCGGCTCTCAAAATGCACCTCGGCGCGGAGAATGGCGGAACCCAGAGGCCCATGGTCTGGCCGAAGACGTGGCTCAGCGGCAGCGTGTGCAGAATGCGCAGCGGATGAACGAGCCGCTCATAGCGCATGTATGGCTTGGCGCCGTCTTCGATTGGGCCGATGCTGGCCAGCACGTTGCCGTGCGTGAGCACGATGCCTTTGGGATCGCCGGTGGTGCCGGAGGTGAAGAGAATCTGCAGCGGCGTGTCGTTGGCCAGCGTCGGAATGGGCCCCGCCTCGGTGCGGGCAGTTCGGCGTGCCAATCTTCGAAGGCAAGAGTCGGAAAGTGGGCCGTTGGCGACGCGGTCGCCATCGTGGCCGCCAGCGCTGCCGCAACCTTGGCAAGGAGCTGCGAGTCGCCGACGGCGAGCTTGGGATTCGACATCGGCGGCAACGCGAGCGGCAAATTCACCGGTGCCATTGCGAGTCGAGCGGAACGGCCAGCACGCCGCGCAACATGCAGCCGTAGAATGCGGCGATCCATTCGGCGCTGTTCTCGGCCCAGATGAGCACGCGGTCGCCCGACCCGATTCTTCGCGCGACAAGCAGAGCGGCGAACCGGCCGGCCAGGCTGCGCCATTTCGCCGTATGTGGTGACACGGCGGCGGTTGCCCTGGTAGCGCACTACGGCAATTTCGCGGTCGAAGCGGCGAAAATCGTCGATCAGTGTGGCCAGGTGGTCGCGCATTCGGTCTCCAGCGAATTCATGCTATCAGTACAGATGCTCGGCGACTGCGATGCGATGTGACACTTTGTGAACTGATCGGCTGACGGATCGCGCAGGTTTCTCACTATTCCATCGCGGATCAGGGCACAAGGATGATTTTGCCCCCCATGCCGCCATGTTCGGCAAGCTTGTGTGCTTCCTGGATTTCCGCCAGCTTCATCGTGCGGGCAATGGGAATCTGGAATTCTCCGCGAGCAACGTCTTCAGCCAATTGCTTGAGACGTGGGCCATCCGGCTGCGCCATGAACGCTTCCACGCGAATGGGAAACTTGTCTGCTGCCGCCGGCTTGCCCAGCACTGAGCCAAGCACGCCGCCACTGCGAATTGCAGGCAGCAGGCGTTCGATGGTCGTTCCCCCCACTGTGTCGGCAATCGCGTCTAGATCGCGGAGCTTGCTTACCTCCTGTTCATCGTCGATTGCGATCACATTATCGGCGTTCAATTCGGACGCCTTTGCCTTTTCGCTCTTGCGAACGCCGGCCAGGACTCTTACCCCATGCTGCCGCGCCACATGGACTGCGGTTCTGCCGACGCCACCCAATGCCCCTGTAACCAGCACTTTTTGGCCTGCCGTTGGTTTTACCGCCCGCTCAATCAGTTGGCAGCCGGTGGTGACCACCAGGGGCAACGCAGCCGCTTGCTCGTAGCTCAGCGCATCTGGAATCGGCGCGAGCACCTGGGCTTTGGCGATTGCCAGTTCAGCGTAGGTGCCGAATGCCAGGGCCATAACCCGCATGCCTTTCGGAAAACCTGTGACGCCGCGGCCTGCCGCCACCACTTCTCCCGCCAGATCACGCCCGAGAATTGCGGGAAGTTTCAGCGGCATGCGCGCCTGCGCAGCGCCACTGCGAAGCTTATAGTCAATCGGGTTGATGCTGGTTGCTTTTACTCGAACGAGGACTTCGTCGTCGCCATTCTTGGGATCCGCTGTCTCCTGGTAGCGCAGGTTTTCCGGCGGCCCGTACTCGTATAGCAATACTGCTTTCATTCGTCCGTCCCCCTCGCCGGTACGATGCGTGTCCAAAGTCGAGCGTTGGCACAGGAGCAGCGCGGCGAACCGCTTTCCGTTCAGAGTAGACGCGGCAGCCCGGGCCGGGACGACGCGGCGCATGTGATTTGAATCACATCCAGCCGCCATTTCAGACGTAAACTGGAAAAGTCAGGTTTCCCCATGAAAAAACTCGCCATCGGCATTTATGTCATGCTCACCATCGCGTTGATGGTCTGGGGCTATTACCAGGCCATTTATGTCGCACCGAACGACGCGATGCAAGGCGAAATCTTCCGCATTATTTATTACCACGTGCCTTCGTGCGCGGTGGCTTTCCTCTTCTTTGCCATCAGCCTGGCCGGCTCGATCGGCTTTCTGGCCTTCCGGCGCAAGTCACCCGGACCGGGCGCAGATGGCCGACGCGTGGGCGCTGGCAGGCGCCGAGGTTGGCGTGGTCTTCTGCACCGTTGGGCTGACAACGGGACCGCTCTGGGGCCGGCGCGCATGGGGCATCTGGTGGACCTGGGATGCGCGGCTGACCACGACTCTGGTGCTGTGGCTGATCTATGTGAGCTACCTGCTTTTGCGGCGTTTTGCCGCCGGACCGCAGATGCAGACGCTGGCCGCCGTTTTGGGCATCTTTGGCGCGCTGGACGTGCCGATCGTCTACATGTCGAATCGCTGGTGGCGGACGCAGCACCCGGCGCCGGTGTTCGGTGGGAGCCCCGGTTCGGGGATGGACCCATCGATGGTCGGCCCGTTCCTATGGAACCTGTTGGCGTGGTTTGCCTGGGGCGTAATGATCCTCGCGATCCGCTACAAGGTGGAGCGCCGGCAGCAGAAAATTGCCGAAAAGGAAGCGGAAGCCGCGCTGATGGCTTAACCGGAACGTTCTAAGTCAGGGAACAGGAGAGGGAAATGGATCAGGCAGCAATTCTCGATCACCAATTCCGGGTAGCCGCGTACGTGATGACGTGGGCCATTCAGCTGGGCTATTTGGGCTGGTTGGGTCTAAAATGGCGGGCTCAAAAACGAGCCGCGAAACGATAGTGGTCACTGTTCTATATGTCGCATAAACTATTTAAAATAAATGAGTTATCGATCCGTCCGAGCGCCCGGCATCGACTACTTTTCCCATCGGTAACCTCCAATGAAAACCAACGACGTATCAGGCGCTAACACGGCTGTTCGAGGGCAAGGGTTTTCGTGCTATTTCAACATTTGGTTCCCCGGTCGATCATTCATTCAGTAGAAACATTCAAGAGCAGTTCTTCAAAAGCATAAGACGCGCCCGGCTGATTCGAGCCAGTGACAAGTAAGAGACCGGGAGCAAAATCGAAGAACCTCTGAATGCGGGACCGGGAGAATAACAGTGCACGACCTTCTATTTGCCTTGGCGTTTATTGGAATGATCATAGCCCCAGCGATCGTTGCCACAACCTCTCGCGTTGAAATTGGGGACGGCAAAAAATAACTAAAGCGTCCCCCCCCGCCCGCCGAACTCCTTTCCCCGGATTTGCGTATGTTGACCTGCGTTAGTTGCCGTGCGTTCGTAGCGCTCCCCGATCTGCGTTGTTATTGAAAATAGAAGCATCTGGCGCGGCACTCCGCCGGCGCGCCCTCCTCTCAAGACCTCCCTTGAAATTGCCCTTCGCCCTCGCAGTCGGTAGACTGAGGGATCGAGGGTACTCCATGTTGGTCGTCATGAAGGCGCAGGCCACGCCGGAAGAAATCCAGGCGGTCTGCGACCATATTGTTCAGTTGGGCTTCCGTCCCCATCCTCTTCCCGGAGCGCAACGCACGGCCATCGGCATCACCGGCAACCAGGGCGAGGTGGACCGCGGAAATCTCGAGTCGCTCTCAGGCGTCGCGGAAGTAATCCGCGTTTCAAAAGCCTACAAACTGGCCAGCCGCGATGTGAAAGAAGAAGACACCGTCGTCCGTTTCGCCAATGGAGCGGCCATCGGCGGCCGCGGCCTGGCGGTTGTTGCCGGACCGTGCTCCATTGAGAGCCGCGAGCAGGCATTTGCCATCGCGGAGGCAGATCGCAGCGGCGGGCGCGCAGTTTTTCCGCGGCGGCGCATACAAGCCGCGCACTTCTCCATACGCGTTTCAGGGTCTTGGGCTTGAAGCGTTGAAGATCATGGCCGAAATCCGCGACAAATTCGGCCTGCTGCATTGTGACCGAAGCGCTGGATACCGAAACTCTCGAACTGGTGGCCGATTGGGCCGACGTGATCCAGATTGGCGCGCGCAACATGCAGAATTTCTCGCTGCTGAAGAAGGCGGGGCGGCTGCGCAAGCCGGTGCTGTTCAAGCGCGGCATGAGCGCGACGCTGGAAGAGTTCCTGATGGCCGCCGAGTACGTGATGAGCGAAGGCAACTACGAGGTGATTTTGTGCGAGCGCGGCGTGCGCACGTTTGCCGACCATGCCCGCAACACGCTCGACCTGAGCATTGTGCCCGCGCTGCAGCACGTGAGCCATTTGCCGATCCTCGTCGATCCCAGCCACGGCACCGGCCGCCGCGACAGCGTGCTGCCCATGGCGCGGGCCGCGATTGCAGCCGGAGCCGACGGCATGATGGTCGAGGTGCACAATCATCCCGAGAAGCGCGCTCTCGGATGGGCCGCAGTCGGTGTATCCCGCGCAGTTCGCCACCATGATGCAGGAGCTCGAGCAGATTGCGCCGATCGTGGGCCGCGACCTTTCGCAAGCGGCGACGACACTGCTTCAGCGGTTGCGAAGTGAACGACGGACATTCGCGATGGACTTGAGGAGTGCAGTTCGAGCGTGGCCGATTGCGCTCGGGCTGCCCGCGCTCCTTCTCTCGGCGTGCCGCCCGCACGACTTTCCGCAATATCCAGCCAACTATCGCGAATATGTCTACGTGACCAACGGCGGCAGTGACACCGTCACGGTTCTCGACGTTGTGAATGTGCGCGTGGATCGTGAGTTGCAGGTGGGCCACAATCCGTTGGCTGTCGCTGCGAGCCCCACGCGCAACGAGATTTATGTCGTTAACCCAGGCGCAGCTGGTGCGAACGGTTCGATTTCGGTGATCGATGCCGAACACAACGCGGTCGTGGCAACAATTCCTGTTCACAAGCAGCCGGTTTCGATCGATATTGACGCGACGGGCGCGACTGCCTACGTAGCGAACTCCGGATCGAATTCGGTTTCCGTGATCGATCTGAAATCGCGGCGCGAGAGTGCGCAAATAGGAGCGGGCGAAGAGCCGGTCGCGGCAAGCCTCGCGCCGGATGGAAAAACGCTGGCAGTTGCGAACCGGCGAGGCAATTCCGTCTCGCTGATTGATCCCGCGACAGGCAAAGTGCGCGCGGTCTTCGATGGCTGCCCCGGAGCAGCCGGCGCGATTATTCTTCCGGATTCATCAAAGGCCTTCTTCCCCTGCTCGACCGGTCATCAGGTGATGGTCATCGCGCTCGCGCATCCCGATGGGCACGCATCGCAACCGGACCGCCTCGAAGCGCTGATGGATGTGGGCCGCGCGCCCATCGATTTGGCGCTGAAGCCGGACGGCGGCGAATTGTTCGCATCGAATTCGCTCTCCGATTCGGTCTCTGAAATCTACAACGGCACCGACGAGGTGGGCGACACGTACATGATCGGCGCGGATCCTGTGCGTGGGCTTGTGTCGCGCGACAATTCTCTGCTTTATGTGGCCAATCTGCGTTCGCAGGAAGTAACCGTGTATTCGATCGATGATGGCAAGCGGCTGAGCTCAATTCACGTGGGTGACGGGCCTGCGGCGCTTGCGTTTTCGGCAGCGGGACATCTGCTGTTTGTAGCCGACAGCCGTTCCGGCGATGTGGCCGTAGTGCGCACCGAATCGGAGTCACGTCCCAATTCTCCGGCGAACTTTGGAGAGCGCTTTGCATTCACACTGTTGCCCGCGGGCCGCGATCCGAATGCACTCGTCGACAAGGCATTCACTGTGCAGTAGGTCAGTGCGCCTGCGCACTCCCGCATCATCAAAGCTGGAAATCGCCATTGTCCCCTCATGAATTAAAGTGAGGAGTTCGGAATTCCTTCAGGCGCAGGTGGGCTGAATGCAGAGGATGTTGGTTGCTTTTGCGGCAATTGTCATGATCTTTGCCGGGTTGGAATCGGCCGCGGCGCAGATTGAGAACCTGGCACCCACGCCGCCGATGGGCTGGAGCACGTGGAACTACTTCAAGCACGATCTGTCGGACGCCACAGTTCGCGCGCAGGCCGATGCGATGGTGGCGAGCGGCATGCGCGATGCAGGCTATGTGTATGTGAACATCGACGGCGGATGGCAGGGATTTCGTGATGCGGCCGGCGTGCTGCATCCCAACAGCAGCTTTCCTGACATGAAAGCACTGGGCGACTACATTCATTCGAAAGGTTTGAAATTCGGACTCTACTCGGGCCCCGGACCGCAGAGTTGCGGCGGAGCCACGACAAGTTACGGATTTGAAGAGCAGGACGCGAAGATGTTTGCTGCGTGGGGAGTCGACTTCCTGAAATACGACCTGTGCAGCTATCGCACGATGATGAAGCAGGATTCCGGCGGCGACGTCGCGAAGTCCGACGCAATGATGAAGTCCGCCTACGAGAAGATGCATCGCGCGCTCGAGGCGTCGGGGCGGCCAATCGTGTTCAGCCTTTGCCAATACGGATGGGGCGAAGTGTGGGAATGGGGCGCGCAGGTGGGCGGCACCATGTGGCGTACCAGCGGCGACATCAACGACACCTACGATCGCATGGCGTTGAATGGATTCGGCGAAGCGGGGTTGGCGCCGTTTGCCGGGCCGGGCCGCTGGAACGATCCCGACATTCTTGAAGTGGGCAACGGCGGGATGACGCCCGACGAAGAACGAACGCACTTCAGCCTGTGGGCGATGTTGGCTGCGCCGTTGATTGCCGGGAACGACCTGACCAACATGAGCCCGGAAACAAAGAGCATCCTGCTCAACAAGGAAATTATTGCGGTCGATCAAGACCCGCTCGGCAAAGAAGGAGATCGCGTTTCTGCGGTCGGCCCGCTGGAAGTTTGGTCGAAACCCCTCGCAGGTGGCGCGATGGCCGTTGCGTTGTTCAACCGTACCACCGGAGCCACGCAAATGACGCTACGTCTAAAGGACGTGGGATGGAAGGGAACGGCGGTAGCGCGCGATTTATGGAATCACCAGGACGATGGGCTCTTGAGTGGCGAGAAGACGTATACGGTGCCGGGGCATGGTGTGGTGATGTTACGACTGACGCAGCTTGCGAAATAAGCGTACAGGTTCGCGCTTACTGCTTCGCGGTCACCGTGGCTCCGGATTCCGGTTGCGCGGCCGCGAGCTTCGGGCCGACTAGCACGCCGTCATCCAACGATGCAGCGACGAGGCGGTCGCCTGCTGAGCGGATCAGCGAAATCTGATAGCCGGTCTGCCACCAATCCCACTTCATGGTCTTGGGATCAATCGAATAAACAATGTCGCTGCTGCGCGAACTGACCAGAAGCTTGTGCGAGCCCGCGTCGTAGCTGAGATCGTCCACATCGCGCAGAGGCAGGCGCTGAATCCACATCCACGACTTGCCCAGGTCGCGTGTGTAGTAAACGCCTTCGCGGGCGCCCAGCCACAGAGTGCCATCGGGCGAGAAGGCTACGCGGTGGATGTGGGTGAGCATCGTGGGCAGGCCCATCGGCCACCATGTTTGGCCAAAGTCTTTCGAGATGACAACGCTGTCGTTGCGCGCCGCGACAAAATCCTCGCCGTGCACCGTAACCGAGAGGTAGTCGCCGAGCCCCATCACCGGGCCGCCTTGCCAGCTTGCGCCCTGGTCGTGACTGGTGACGAGCCCATAGCCAGTCGCGGCCACCCATACGTCGCCTGAAACATCGAGAGCATTCACAGTGCTCTCGAGTTCGATCGCAGCGGCCTTGACCTGCTTCTCGATGTTCACGTGCGTCCCGCGAATATTTTCAGTCGCGACCTTGGTAATGGTGTTGGCGACTGTGTTGCGCGGTTGCCACGAGGAAACTTCGCCGGCTGCTTCAGCGCTTGCTCCTGACGGCGGGTCCGCAGCACCCGAGGTGCTCGGCGGATCAAGCACAAAGACGCCGTGGCTGGTCCCGGCCACGATTGTTCCGTCTTTCGTCTGCGCAAGCGAAAAGACATCGCGGCCATCGAGACCAGAGCCGAGCTGCTCCCAGTGCGCGCCGCCATCGTTCGAGCGGAAGACGCCGCCAAAGTTCTTGTCGTTGACCACGCCGGCATAGAGATGCTGCGGATCTTTACTGATCGACGAGGAGCGCCGCGACCTTTCGCTCGGAGATGCCCTGGTTCGATCCGCGTAAATGTTGGCGCCGCCGTCGTGTACTCGTCAGTACGCCGCCGCGATCGGTGGCCAGCAGCACGTGATTCGAGTCGCTGGGATCGACATAGACGTCGTTGACGACGACGTCTGCGTCGGTCATGCGCTCGAAAGTTCCGGCCGGCGTTCAGTGTCTTGTAGAGGCCTTCGGTGGTTCCCGCGTAGACGACATCGCGCTTTTCGGGATCCTGCATCAGGCTGCGCGTGCGTCGCGCCTCGGAGGGAATGCCCTGAATTTTGCGGAAAAGCAGTCCGCCGTTCTCGCTCTTGTAAATCCCGCTGCAGGCGCTGAGGTAAACGATCTGTGGATGTGTTCGGGATCGACGATGATCGAGAATACGTCGGAGTCCACAATCATCCCCTGCTTGATGTTGTGCCAGGTCTTGCCGCCATCGGTCGTCTTCCATGGCAGGTGCCAGGTTCCGGCGTAGACGACTGTCCGGGTTTCGCGGATCGATGGCCAGCGATTCAATTTCGTGAATCTCGTGGCTGCCGGCCGGGCTGATCTCGTTCCATGTCGCGCCGCAGTCGCTGGAGCGGAAGACGCCTTCGAGTGTTCCGGCGACCAGATTCACGCGAATCGGACGGAGCCTGGGCGAGTGCATGGACCGGCTGGCCTTTGAAGATCGCCGGCTCGTTCCAAGTGTGGCCGCCATCGTGGCTGATCCACAATCCGCCGTCGTTGCTGTCCTTCCATGCGCCGACGATAAATAGTCGAGGGATGCGCAGAGTCGACCACGATGCTGTCGAGCACGAAGCCGTCGCGTTGGACGAGCTTGGCCAGCCGATGCCACGCCGCGCCACCATCAGTGGATTCGTAGAGCCAACTGTTGGTCGTGCCGAGATACAGGTGATTCGGCTGGCCGGGAACGTCGGCAAAAGAGCGCGCATCCCCGCCGTCGGGGCCTACAACGCTCCACGAGCTTTGCGCCCGGAGACAAACTGCCGCTGACAAACCAAAGACAAGGCAGAAGATCCACGCGGGGAGCTGCTTCCAGCGGGATTTGATTCGACGACCCATCGAACTGCTCACCAAGTAAACCAAATTCCTGCGCATCTCCTTCAAGAATAGACAAAACCGAGCGAAAAAACGAAGAGGCTGACCGGACACTTTGGCCGGTCAGCCTCAAGTCAGTACCGAAATTGCGCCGATTACGATTCCGCGCGCCTCAGGGATTTTGCCTGAAGCGCGCGGAGGTCTGGACCAATCAAACGACTGTTGCCGCGCCTTGGCTTACTTGTGGTGCTTCTCAGCCAGCGGCTTGCGCACCTGCGGCTTCACCGCCGTCTCGTCCACCGGCGTCGTTCCGGTCACGTCGGGCCGAAGGTCGCGCCCGCGGGCACCAGGTAGTTCTCCACCGTCTGCCCGTCCGTCGTGCCAGTGGCCACGCTGATGCGCGAAGCGTCGATGCCCTGCTCCGTCACCAGGTAGTCCTTGGCGTTGACACGCGCGCTGTGCGGCGTACATCTCCACCTTGGCGCGCTTGTGCTTGGCCTGGTATGCCTGCTCCTTGGCCGTCTTGGCCTTCTCGTCGGCAGCTTGCTCGCCCACCACGACCGCCTTGGCGTCAGCCTGCTGCTTCAGGTCCAGAGCCACCTGATCCAGGCAAGCCTTGGCTTCGTTGTCCACGCGCGTCGGCCGCTTCGTGTCGGTCGAGA
Organism: uncultured Acidobacteriaceae bacterium; assembly: GCA_963782085.1. Taxonomy (GTDB): domain Bacteria; phylum Acidobacteriota; class Terriglobia; order Terriglobales; family Acidobacteriaceae; genus Telmatobacter. Next base: position 24,880 of record CAWAIL010000012.1, on the reverse strand, counting down.
AGCTGATCGAGCACAGCGCCTGCGTCTTGCGGAGCCGGCGGAACGTAGGAGCCTGATGGTCACGTTGGTCGGCGAACTGGCCGAGTGGCCCTTGTCGTCAGACACGTTGCACGTGATCCCTACTGCGCCGGTCGGCGCGCCTGCGGAAGAGTACTCCGCCGTCGTGCCGCTGCCCGTCACCGTGCCCGCCGAGGCCGTGTAGCTGTAGGTCAGCGGACGGTTCTGCGGGCTCACGCCGACCGAAGTGATGGTCGCCGTGTCGCCCGGCTTGATGGTGGTGGGGCTGGCCGAGCAGCTGATCGTCGGCGGCTCGAACTCCTTCACCGTGAAGCTGGCCGAGCAGGTTGCCGTTTCCCACGGCTTCAGGCCTTCCTTGCCGGGCTTGCCTTCCTTCACACGCGCACTGCACGGTGTAGTCGCCGGGAGCCAGGTTCGCGGTGGCCACCGTCGCCGTCGTGCCGTTGCCGGTAACGCCGGTTCCGGACCAGCGTATAGATCACGTTGTCTTTCGGATTCAGCGCGCCGGCCGTCGCCGTCACCGTAACGGGCTCGCCCGGGAAGACCGATCTGCGGGCTCGCCGAGCAGGCCAGAGTGACCGGCGGAGGCGGCGCGATCGAGCCGACATGGATCACAATGCCCGCGCTCAACCGCGCCGCATTGATGTTGGCGCGGCCGCCGGAGGAACCGCCTGCTGACCGAAGTCTGCGTGCATGTACTCGTAGTCGGCCTGGAAGAGGCGGATCGCCAAATGATGGTTCAGCCAGGGCGTCTCATAGTCCATGCCGCCGCCCACCGTGATATCCGGGCCCCACTTGTTCGGCTGGAAGAACGGGCCGCTGACGACCGCACCACCAACCAGTGCATGAGCGAACGGGGTGATGTTATCCTGCGGAAAGCGGAAGACGAGTCCGCCGGCAAACGTCTGGAAGCCGTCATCATTCCCGTGGGTGCCGACGTTCTTGGGAAATCCAGACGAATCGCCCCATTCATGCACGCCGTACTCGCCTTGCACGCCCACATACTTGTTGAAGTAGTACGCCACGCTGAAGTCTCCGCCGAGATTCACGGCGTCGTACGAATAGGCTGCGGTGCTCCCATTGGCCTGCGGAACCTGCACGGTTCCTTTCGGGGCCAGGTAGCTATAACCCGCAAAGATGTCCCAGCGAGACGGTTGGCCATTGGGGCCCTGGGCGAACGTCGCCGCAGGTGCAAGTGCAACCAGGACCGCAAGGAGTACAAGGCAAGTCCATTTCAAATCTTTCGCGTACATCAACTCCACCTCCATAGGTCGGCTTAGAAAATTCTGAAATTCATGATTTTGAAGACAGCGTTAGGTGCAACAAATCAGTATAGAGGGCGAAACCGCCCATCCCCAAGAAAAGACACATATTTCGCGAGAATCCCGAGTGCGCTAAATTCCTGAAGAAGCCTGGTTCCGGAGGCTCGCCGAGTCGACGTACTTCTTTCGATCCAATGGTTTATACCTGCAAACCATGCGCGCCCTGAAACCATCTGTAAGAATACGCGCACTAATTCCGCCCGTAAAGCAGATCACGAGTGAATTTGGGAAAATCGTTGGCCGCGGGTTTCAGGTAGCAATCGCTCGCTTATCCCCTTGGCTTACCTACGCACGCGGTCTAATGAAAATCGCTCACGGCATTCTGATGCCTGGCAAACTGCGTGGTCTCGTGTCGTATCTATTTTTTGTAGAAGCGCGGAAGCAAATATTAGTTGCTTCGCGCGCCAGTTTCGTTGTCTGACAAAGTCGCGCCCAATCATCGCATTTCATCTTTGCGGCGTCACTGCATGATGCCGTTCCGGCAAGGCCTTTCGCACTTCCGGTTTCACAACGTTCTCGTCCACCGGAGTTGTGCCGGGCTCATCGTGATTGAAATCGGCTCCGCTCGGCACGAGATAATTCTCAACCGTCTGGCTCGCCGCGCCGCTGGTGACAACGGTGATGCGCGAGGCATCAATGCCTTGTTCCGTCACGAGATAGCTCTTCGCATTCACCGCGCGCTGCGCGGCGAAGTCTGCAACCTTGCCATGACTGGTGTCAGCCTTAGATTTTTCGTCGGGCGTTTCTTCGCCCACGATCACAACCTTCGCATCGGCCTGCTGCTTCAAGTCGAGCGCAACTTCGTCGAGACAGGCTTTGGCTTCATTGTCGACACGACGGGGTCGTTTCTTGTCGGTGGTGAACGTGATGGAACACAGCTTCTGGACTTGTGGAGGAGCGGGCACGACCGGCGGCTCGATTGTCACGCTGGTCTGCGAAGTGGCCAACTGGCCTTTGTCGTCGGTCGTGTCGCAGGTAATTCCGACTGCACCCGTGGGCGAACCCGCGGAGTTGTACTCCGCCGTCGGCCCGATCCCGGTGATCGTTCCCGTAGTCGCGGTGTAGCTATAAGTGAGCGGCCGATTTTGCGGGCTGGTCGCGGCTGAAGTAATGGTGCTGGTTCCACCCGGCGGAATGACCGTCGGATTCGCGGTGCAACTGATCGTCGGCGGCTCAAAGGCTCTAACCGTGAATCTGGCAGTACAGACCGCTGCATCCCAGGGCTTCAATCCCTCTTTTCCAGGTTTGCCTTCTTTCACTGATCCAGTGACTGTGTACTGACCTGGAGCGAGCGTATTGGTGGCGACCGTGGCCGTAATTCCATTCCCCGTCACGCCTGTCCCAGACCAGCTGTAGAAGACGTGATCTTTCGGGTTCAAGCCGCTGGCCTGCATCGTCACAGTAAGGGGGTCACCAGGAAATACGACGGCGTTAAGCCGAGGACTTGTCGTGCATTCCAGCGTGACGGACGGTGGGGGTGCGACCGGGCCGAGATGCAAGACGAGCCCCGTGTCGAGCCGCGAGAGCGTTCAGGTTGATGACTCCCTCGCTCACCGTCGGACCGTAATCCATGTGCATAATCTCATCGTCGGCCTGAATAATCCGGTAGTTGAGATGATGGTTGAACCAGGGGGTTTTGATATCGAGGCCGCCGCCGACCGTCAGATCGGATCTCCAGACGTTGGGATTGAAGTATGGACCGTTGACGTAGGCACCGCCAGCAACAAAATGCGCAAACGGAACGACGTACTTCATGGGAAAGCGGACAATCGGTCCTGCGCCGATTGTCAGGAATCCATCGTCGTTGCCTTCCGTTCCGATTGGATTGGGATAGCGGGTGTTGCCCCACTCATGTTCGCCGAATTCAACCTGCACTCCGACGAAGCGGTTGAAGAAATACGATCCGCTGAAGAGGCCGCCGAGATTGACCGCGTCGAAATTGGTATCGATGCTTGTTCCCAAGGGTTTTGGGACCTGGACTACGTTTTGAAATGGATCGAGGTAACTGTAACCGAAGAAAATATCCCACTTTGGCGGAGGATCGGCAGACAAGTTGTGATTGGCTGCCGGAGCGACCTGGGCGTACACGCGCGGCGCAAAGGCGCAGACAGCGCACGTCAGAAACAGCATCGCAGATTGGGAAACACTTCGACTCATGCGGTCTCGAACTTTAGTTTCTTGCGACCTCGAAGTGGACGCGAAAAACTTACCGTCTTCGCTCTTCTCGAGCTGGCTTCGGTTAATGATGTTGTGATTTTTCGGCGGAGTGATTCAGGGCCGTTGAAACCAATGCCTAAACCGATGCTGGTACACCGGCAAAACCTATATGCGTTTTATGGCGGCCGGGTTCAACCTACGTTCAGCGTCTTCAACAGGCTGCGCGGCTCGCGCTGGATCTTCTCTTGTAGAAGCGAGATGGCGTAGATCAGTTGCTCGGGACGGGGCGGGCAGCCCGGCACATAGACATCCACCGGAACCACCTGGTTCACGCCCTGCACCAGAGCGTAATTGTTGAAGACGCCGCCGGACGTGGCGCAGGCGCCCATGGAGATGACCCACTTGGGCTCCGGCATCTGGTCGTAGAGCCGGCGCAGCACCGGGGCCATCTTCTGCGAAACGCGGCCGGCCACGATCATCAGGTCCGATTGGCGCGGCGAGGGCCGGAAGACCTCGGCGCCGAAGCGCGCAATATCGAAGCGCGACGCGCCCATCGACATCATCTCGATGGCGCAGCAGGCCAGGCCGAAGGTCATGGGCCACACCGAGTTCTTGCGCACCCAGTTCACCGCGAAATCCAGCGAAGTGAGAAAGACGCCCTCCGGCTCTCGTAGCCGTAGTTCACTTCCTTCACTTTGATGCGGTTTTTTGCGCTGCTCTCCAGGTTGCCGAAGAGATAGCGGTCGCGCTCTACAGAGGCCGCCATAGCTCCAGTATAACGCCAGTCGGTGCAGATTTCGTGCCGCAGCTGAGCAACTGAACCGAACCGGTTCTTTGCCAGTCAAACCATGAAGAAGCAATCAGGATTGCAGAAACTTGCGTTATTCAGCTGTCTTTATGAAAATGATACGAAAGTCACTGCAGCCATCGCTTTTCATATGATTCTGTGCGGCGGCCTCGCGCCGGTTTCTCCGGCGTCGTGCAATTTGGCTGGCAGCGGCTGGGCCACTTGCCAGTATTCGAAGCATTCACGAACTTCTTCGACCGCGCCAGCGCGCGTGAACGAGCTCTCGGAGCGGAAAAACTGATGTCCTGTCGATGTCTAGCAAGATCTCTTGTACTCTCTGCCCTCTTGCAGTTCTCCCCGCCTGGCCCTGGCACAATCTACGCGCCGCAGTCTCAAATCGCCCAGGCGCCTGCGACGCAGGCCAGATCGCCGCTCTGCAGCAGGCCGTCCAGAATGCGCAGTCGGCCGGCGACAACGCCTGGATGCTGACCTCGGCGGCGCTGGTGCTGCTGATGACCGGCCCGGGCCTCGCGCTCTTCTACGGCGGCCTGGTGCGCAGGAAGAACATCCTCGGCACCATGATGCAGAGCTTCGCCATGATGGGCCTGGTGACGATCATCTGGGCGATCGTCGGCTACTCGCTGGCCTTCGGCCACGGCAACCTCTTTATCGGCGGCTTCGAGCACGTCTTCCTGCGCGGCGTCTCGCTGAGCCCGAATCCCGATTACGCGGCGACCATTCCCGAGCAGACCTACATGATCTACCAGCTCATGTTCGCCATCATCACGCCGGCGCTGATCACCGGCGCGTTTGCCGAGCGCATGAAGTTCAGCTCGATGGCGGTGTTTCTCTCGCTCTGGTCGCTCTTCGTCTATTGCCCGATGGCGCACATGGTGTGGGGCGTGGGCGGCCTGCTCAACGCCACCGGCGGTCACATTCCCGAGCCTCGATTTTGCCGGCGGAACGGTGGTGCACATCACCAGCGGCGTCTCGGCGCTGGTCTGCGCGCTCTATCTGGGCAAGCGCATCGGCTATCCGCACACCGCCATGCCGCCGCACTCGCTGGTGCTGAGCTTCATCGGCGCGTGCCTGCTGTGGGTGGGCTGGTTCGGATTTAACGCCGGCAGCGCGCTGGGCGCCAGCCCGCTGGCCACCAGCGCCTTCGTCAACACGCACTTTGCCACTGCGGCCGCGGCGCTGGGCTGGACCATCTTCGAGTGGTTCCACAACGGCAAGCCGACGGCGCTGGGCGCGATCTCAGGCGCGGTGGCCGGCCTGGTGGCCATCACGCCGGCTTCGGGCTTTGTGCAGCCCATGTCGGCGCTGCTCATCGGCCTTGCGGCCGGCTTCTTCTGCTCGTTCATGGTCTTCCAGGTCAAGAGCCGCTTTGGCTACGACGACTCGCTCGACGCCTTTGGCGTTCACGGCGCGGGCGGAACTCTGGGCGCCATCCTCACCGGCGTCTTTGCCGCCAGCGTCGATCAATCCCGATCTACGGCAAGGGCGTGCCGACCGGCGCCATCGACGGCCATTGGAGCCAGATCCTCAACCAGCTTGCCGGCGTCGGCATCGCCTGGGGGATCTCGATCGTCGGCACGCTGGTTCTGCTCTTCGTCGTCGATAAGATCATGGGCCTGCGCGTCACGCCCGAGCACGAAGCCGCCGGTCTCGATCTTTCGCAGCACGGCGAAGAAGGCTACGACTTCAATACCTGCAGTCAGCTTCGCCGAGTTGCGGACTGATGCTTGCTCCGGCACTGTCGCACGGGCAGCGCTAAAAGTATCTTTCTGACCGGCGGCGGCCAATGAGCCCGCCCCGCCTGTTACGCTATCGAACGAGGAATTTCTGTTTATGCTCAAGATTGAAGCTGTTCTCCAACCCTCAAAGCTGGATGCCGTGAAAGATGCGCTGCTTGAAGCGGGCATTGAAGGCATGACCATTCTCGAAGCCCGCGGCCACGGCCGCCAGAAGGGCCACACCGAGTTCTATCGCGGCCGCGAATATACCGTCGATCTTCTGCCCAAGGTGAAGATCGAGATGGTGATTCACGACGATCTGAAGGAAAAGGCGATTCAGGCCATCGTGGGCGCCGCCCGCACCGGCCGCATCGGCGACGGCAAAATCTTCGTCAGCCAGGTCGACGAAGCCATCCGCATCCGCAACGACGAGCGCGGCGAAAACGCGCTGTAAGATCAGACAGCCGTCGATCTGGGCGCAGTTCTTCCGCTGCAGGGCGAAGTGTGCCCGGATGTGCCAGAAGTGGCCGGCCTTGTTGAACCAATCGTGTCGCAATTCAGCTTGCGAACTTGACATCCGAAGCCTGTGATTGCAATGGAACGAGGCCATTGATGATTCCCCGGTACGTCCATCTTCTCGATTCTTGCACTCGGCATCGCGCCGCTCCTCGCCGCGCAGGATACGCGCACGGTGATTGAGCCGTTCTTCCCGCAGCTCTGCACCACGCTCGACGCCCAGCTTCAGACGGTCGGCCACTCGCTCGCCCCGGCCGACGAGCAAAAGCTCGACACCGCGCGCATTCAGAAGGCGATCGACAAATGCGGCAAAGGCCGCGCCGTGATGCTCCACGTGAACGAAACCAATAACGCATTCCTCAGCGGCCCGCTCGAACTGAAGCCCGATGTCACGCTGATCGTCGGCAGTGGGTGTCACGCTGTTCGCCTCGCGCGATCCCGCGCTCTTTGCCGTCTCGCCGGGCAGTTGCGGCATCGTGAGCCATGCGACCGGGGCCACGCGGCTGCAAGCCGCTGATCTCGGTCGACCACGCGCCCGACTCCGGCGATCATGGGCGACGGCGTCATCGACGGCCGCGGCGGCGAGAAGATGCTCGGCTCGCAATACTCCTGGTGGGACCTGGCCGAGCAGGCGCGCGCCGGCGGCGGCCAGCAGGTTCCGCGGCTCATTGTCGCCGACTACTCCGACAACTTCACGCTCTATCGCATCACGCTGAAGAACTCGCCCAACTTCCACGTCGTCTATCAACCACGGCGACGGATTCACGGTGTGGGGCCTGAAGATCGATACGCCGCAGCGACTGGCGCGCAACACCGACGGCGTCGATCCCGGCGACGGCGCGAAGAACATCACCATCACGCACAGCTACATCCGCACCGGCGACGACAATGTGGCCATCAAAGGCGGGCCCGGCGGCGCGACCAACATGACCGTCAGCCACGACCACTTCTACTGGGGCCACGGCATGTCCATCGGCAGCGAGACCAACGGCGGCGTCAGCAAGATTCGCGTCTTCGATCTCTCGCTCGACGGGCCCGACAACGGCATCCGCATCAAGTCGAACGGCTCGCGCGGCGGCCTCACGCAGGACGTGGTCTACGACGACGTCTGCATTCGCAACTCGCCGAATCCCATCACGCTCGACACGGCCTACACCGCCGCCGGCACGCTCCAGGGCAACTCGCCGCCCACCATGCGCGACATCACGCTGCACAATGTGCGCGTCTCCGGCGGCGGCAAGTTCACCTTCAACGGCTACGACCACACCCACCGCATCGCGGCGACGCTCGACGGCGTGCAGATTACCGACGACAGCGAAATACACCTACGAAGTGAATCACGCCGACCTGACGCTCGGCCCGGAACCGACGAACCTGCAACTGCCTCAGGGAGAAGATTCCACGATCAAAGGGAAGCCGGCCGAAGGAACCCCGCCTCGTGCGCCGAGAAATTCGTACCCTTCCCGCAATAAGTTTTGTAGCGCCGCTCTCCAGACAAGCTGTGCCGTGCCATTAACGCCGACTCAATGAGGCCGGCTTTAGCCGCCGAGGGATGGTTTAAGAGCCTGGAAAAACGACGCGATCGCAGACTCTCATGGTAAAAGATGAACCGTCATGGATCTAAAATCGACTCTCACTTTGCGGGCCTGGGTCAGGAGGTCCATGCCGAGAAGCCCGTAGCGGGAATCATTTCCGACCGGCTTGGAGAAAACCTGAGCCGGCCTGAGCACGGTATCAAATCCTCCGACCTGTAATTGCAACTCGGGCAGGCTGACAATTTCCCTCTCCTGCGACCCTCCCATTTGTGTGACCTTCCTCGTCGATTTCGTTCCATGTTCCTTCAAGAGGGAACCATAATCTTCCGAGAATCGACTCCACAGTTGCGTCCCTGCGCCGTCGCCGGTATCGAGAGCGAAATCCAGATCCCTGGTCTGAAACCGAACTCTGGTTACAGGCGAAAGTCCGTCAAACCAGAGGTTAGCTTGTCCGGTCTCGTTGGGATCAGAGGGAAACCCAATCTCAAATGTTCCATCGGATGTCCAGCTAATCGTCTTCAACGCCGACAAAAATGTAAATCCCAGGATTGCTCTCGTCCCTGGTTGCATGTTCTTAAAAGGTGGTTGTGAATCGGGGATTACCGTAAAGGGAACATTTCGGATTTCCATTTCTCCAATAGACAACCGATCCACAACAGTGGTGCGCACGGTAACACTGCCACCGTTGGCGTCATTCACCTTTGCTTTCTCGTCGCCAATCGAAAGTCCAAGCATTCGGGCTTCCGCCTCGCTGATCACTGAGAAATTCGCCCCAGTGTCGAGGCCCCAATCCAATGCTTTTCCATGAATGGAAACGGGGATTGTCAGTTCTTCCTTGCTGACCGTACAGCCGCTGATCCGGGTGGAATGTTTCTTTCCGATAGCCTCATTGGGATAACGGCTGAAAGCTGCAAACATCGGTCGCATTGTTTGTACATCTAAACTGCCCGGTTTGATCGCAAGCATTCGGTCGAACCGCTGCACCACTTTGTGATTCCGGCCCAGGCGGGCATAGAGGTAAGCAAGCTGCCCGTGGGCTTCGTAAGCATCATCAGAACCAGGTTCCAGCCTGATGACACGATTGAGATATTTCTCAGCACGTTTCGTATCGTTGAAAGCTGAGGCCACTGCACCAACATAGAGCGCAGGAGCAGATTGATCTTTGATAGCATCGCGAAGCTCGAAATAGCGATTCTGGTCGTATAAAGAACGGAGCGGAATCGCCACCTTGTGCGTTTGCCAGCGCCGCAACGAGTAGAACCAGAATCAGTGCGATTGTTCTGGTGATCCGTTTTGCCATATAAACTCACATCTCACCACCCGGCCTATTTCCTGTTCATCTGCACGCGCCACAATCTTGTTCCACCCCGCACGAGGCCAGGCAAACTGGCCACGTTCGCCAGCCTGAGCACAAGCGCGCCCCCTCGGCGCTGGAAGAAAGCAGAAAGTGCCGCAATCTTGCCCGAAGTCTAGGTCTGTGTGCGAGATTCCCTTCGTGACAGCAGTCACGGACCGCCTTGTCGAGAGTTGGCCGTCGCCGTAGCCCTTCAGTCCCGCAGTCCTGAAGCCCTCCCCCGGCCCCACCAAATCTCCCACTTTCGGCGTTTATCGCTTATGCTTGTAACAATTCCTTCTTGCTTCGGCAGGCCACGCAAACAACTCCTATGAATCCAGTCGTTTTGGCGGTCGACGATCTTCGGGAGCAGTATCTCAAGGAGATGGCGCTTGTCCGCCAGACCTGCGAGCGCACCGGAGACGGCACGGCCGCCATCCGGCGGCGATCGGCGGTTGTCGACCGTATCCTGATTGAAATGTGGCGCCGGGCCTTTGCCGGACTTGCCGACGCAGAACGTGGCCCTGCTGGCCCTGGGCGGCTACGGCCGCAAAGATCTCTTCCCCTACTCCGACATCGATGTGCTGTTCGCCTTTGCCGACGAAAAAACCGAGGAGCAGTCGCGCGAAGCGGTGCGCGCCATCATCCAGGGCATGTGGGACATCGGCCTGCGCGCCAGCCCCAGCTCGCGCACGGTGAAGGAAGCCGGCCGCTTCGACCCCGACAATCTCGAATTCACGCTGGCCACTCTCGATCGCCGCTTCCTGGCCGGCCAGTTTCCGCTCTACCAGCAACTTCACCAGGTCACCTTTCCCGGCCTGGTGCTGAGCGAGTGGAACGACATCACGCAAAAGCTGGGCGAGATTGCCCGCGCGCGCCACGCCAAATACGGCAACACCATCTTTCATCTCGAGCCCAACCTGAAAGATTGTCCCGGCGGCCTGCGCGACTACCACCTCGCCGTCTGGTTCGCCGTGCTGTTCCATCTCAAGGACACCAAGGAGTGGCCGCGGCAGCGGGGCGGCGTCTTCCAGAGCGCGCGCGGCGACGCCGAAGCGGCCTTCGACTTTCTGGCCGCGGCGCGATGTTTTCTGCACTTCCGCCACGGGCGCGACGACAACACGCTCGACTGGCAGTCGCAGGACGAGGCCGCGGCGCGCTCCATCGGCCTTGAAACGCGCGGCACCGCCGATCCCAGCTACTGGATGCGCACCTATTACCGGCATGCGCGCGTCATCTATCGCCGCGCCGCGCTGCTGATGGAGCATCTGCCGGCGCCGGTCAGCTTCTATCGCCAGTTCCGCCGCCGCCGCACGCCCATTGCCGGAACCGACTTCCTGCTCGACCAGGGCCGCATCGACATTCAGCCCGGCGCGCAGTTCAACGACACCGCCGCCATCCTGCGCATCTTCTCGCTGATGGCCACGCACGGCTACACGCTTTCGCAGGCCGCCGAAGACCGCATCACCGACGCGCTGCCGGTGCTTGCCATCTCCATTCCCGAAGGGCCGTACCTGTGGAATGCGCTGCGCGAGGTGCTGCTCGGCCCGCATGCCGCGCACGCTCTGCGCACCATGCACGCGCTGGGCGTGCTGGAGATGCTGATTCCCGAGTTCCACGGCATCGACGCGCTGGTGATTCGCGACAGCTATCACCGCTACACCGTCGACGAGCACACCTTCCTCGTCATCGACAATGTGCACGGCCTGCGCCAGCCCTCGCATCGAGTACGAGCAGCGGCTGGCGCAGCTGCTGCCGGAGATCGACCGGCTCGATCTGTTCTTGCTGGCGCTGCTGCTGCACGACACCGGCAAGGCGCGCCGCACCGGCGAACATGCGCAGCCAAGCGTCGAGCTGGCCGACAGCTTTCTGGCCCGGCTCGACTTCGACGCCGAGGAGCGCGAGTCCGTTCTCAAGCTGATCCGCCTGCATCTGGAGATGTCGTCGGCGATGCGCCGCGACATCTTCGACATCGAAAATGTGCGCGGCTTCTGCCGAGAAGATCGGCAGCCCGCAATTGCTGAAGATGCTCACCCTGATGACCTTCGCCGACATCAAGGCCGTGAATCCCGACGCGCTCACTCCGTGGAAGGCCGAGAATCTGTGGCAGTTCTACATGTCGACGTCGAACTTCATGGACCGCTCGGTGGACGAGATCGCGCTATCACGCCGCGATCGATCCCACGCTGCTGAACCGCATCCGATCGATGGTTCCCGCCGCGCAGCACGACGCAGCTGAAGCAATTCCTTGAAGGCCTGCCGCAACGCTATCTGCAAACCCGCCTGCCCGAGCAGATTCGCAATCACTTCCAGATGGCGCTCAACCTCGACAAGGATCAGTGTGCAGCTTGACCTGCGCCCCAACCGCCAGCTCTTCGACCTGACGGTGATTACACGCGACCGCACGCGGCTGTTTGCCGACGTGGCCGGCGTGCTGGCTGCGTGGGGCATGAACATTGTTCGCGCCGGCGCCTACTCCAACGATGCCGGCGTGATTGTCGACAGCTTCCACTTCTCCGACGTCTTTCGCACCATCGAGCTGAACCCGAGCGAGAAGGAACGCTTCCTTGCCAATGTTCACGATGTGGTGGCGCAGAAAGTCTCGGTGCAGCAACTGCTCGAAGCGCGCCGCCATTTGAACCATCCCAGCAATCTCAAGGTCGAGGTGCCCACGCAAGCTCGAATTCGATTCCGAGTCCTCGTCGCACTCCACGCTGCTGCAGGTGGTGGCGCAGGACCTGCCCGGCCTGCTGCGCCAGATTGCGCTCACCCTCAGTTCGCATCAGTGCAACATCAAGGTGGCGCTGATCGACACCGAAGGCGAAACCGCCATCGACGTCTTCTACCTGACCAGCCATGGCGAAAAGCTGGACCCCGAGGAGCAGGTTAAGCTCGGCACCGACCTGACCTCCGCTTTGGAAACGATGCGCCAGCCGGCGTAGACCCCGTTCGCAGTTCTCAGTGCTGATCCAGGCAGACCCATCACGCCCCGGAACTGGCGGCATAAATCCCGCCTTGAAAGGGCACGGCTTCAGACGTGCCGTTAACGGAACATGAATCCTGGGCTTCAGCCCCTGACGGATGTTTTGGGCACCCGGTTCGGGATTTGTGCAACCAGTTCCATTGCAAAATCAAGCTATCGATCCAAACGTCGTACATGTGCCTGCCGCGCAAAAGCCTTGTCGAAGGTGAGAATTTCGCTCACTCCACTGGAAAAAGAAACCTGTGCAATCAGGAGATCGGCCAACCCAACAGCACCCGAGCGGGATTCTTCCACTGCCTTGGCAGCGAGGGTCGGAGATTCAACGACAACACCGTCGGTTTCCAACAGGTTCTCAATTGCGTCAAGAACCCTCTCTTTCTTCCATTTGCTCTTGAGAACCCAAAAGAGCTCTGCCAGAACAATCAGAGGCACAAATATTCCATCACTCAGGCACGCAGCTTCAATGGCAGCCCGAGCTTTCCTGGCCTGCGCCCGGTCGTCGTTCAAGTAGGCCCGCGCCCAGACATTCGTATCGGCAGCTAACATCACGCTTTCCTCTGAGCTTTTGCTTTGTTCATTTCGTCAAAGGACATGACTTCCTCCGTTTTCGCCCCTTCGTCGGCCATCCTCCACAAATCTGCAATTTTGTAGCGGACTGGCTCGAACCTTACGGCACCTCTCGAAGGGATGCTGAACCTGATCCGGCTGCCCTTCTGCAGACCGAATCGTTTCCTCAACTCCTTGGGAAGCGTAACCTGGCCTTTAGAGGTCATCGTGGCCTCGACGGACTTTGATATGGAAGTTTTAGTGTTTAGAGGCATAACATCTCCTCCTTACATTATATGCTATTTGCCTTACATTTATGCAGACGACTCCTGAGGTCATCCCGCCATTTTCCGCCCCGTGCATCTCATGTCGGAAACGGAAGCGCCGGAGATGGATTCACAGAATGAATGATGATCGAGTCAGCTCAGGCCCGGGTCTTTCCGCACCAGATATTCATCCAGAAGCACCGACACCAGCACAGCGGTGGGTATCGCCACCATTGCGCCAAGGATCCCTTCGAGCGCCGACCCAAGCAGCAGCGCGATAAAGATAGCGAGAGCGGGCAGGTTGACGCGGTGCTTCATAATGCGCGGAACCAGGATGTAATTCTCGATCGCCAGATAAACGAGAAAGAAGATCGCCACCCCGAGCACGCGCCCCCACGAATCGATGGCAGCAATCAGGACGGCGAGCACGAGCGAAATTGTCACGCCGAGTACTGGAACGACGTTGAGCAATCCGGTGAGAAGGCCGAGGGCGTAGGCGTAGCGCATGTGCAATGAGAGAAAGACAATGGTGCTGGCAATCCCCAGCACAAGCATCAGGCTCGCCTGGCCGAGCAGCCACTTGCCCATGCGGACCGAGGCGCGCTTGAGGGCGGCATCGAGACGCTGGCGTCTCGGGTTGGGAAGAAACGACAGAACCCATCGATACGCCTGCTCACCTTCAAGAATGAAATAAAGAGTAAGAACGAAACCACCAAGAATTCGGGCCAGGGAGCCGGCCCAGTTCTTCGCAGATGAGAGAACGAATCCGGCGCCATGCGCCGCGGAATCCTGCAAATTGGCAATGATCTGGTCGGTATCGATGCGGTCGGCAAATGGTACCTTCTGCAGCTTCGCCAGCAACGCTGGAAGCCGGGTGGGCATTTCGCCGCTGAATCCCTGCAGATCGCGAACGATGGGCGGAATCGTGAGGCTGCAGAAGACGGCGATGAGCGCCCCCGCCGCCAGCACCAGTATGAAAATCGCTACCGATCCTTCAAAAGGGCGCCACTTGCCGAATCGCACATTGGACGTGGCGCGCACCGCCGGCGACAAAACAACCGCGAAAAGCGCAGAAACGTAAAGCAGGACAAGGTCATCGCGGATAAGCCACGCCAGATACAGGCCAAGGCCCAGCGCAAAGGCGAACACGATCAGTCCGCGCATGTTGCTTATATTCTGCTGTGGCAATGTCATGCGAGGCATCGTTTCATGCCGCACATGCCAGACATCGTTCCATGCTGCATATGCGAAGCATCGTTTCATGCTGCATTTGCTGCTGGCAAGCGGCAGGCCGGGGCGCCCGGCCCGCGCCGATTACTGGTCGCCGCTCAGGATCGAGCCGACGATGCCGCCAAGAAGCCCTCCACCAACAGCCGCGGGAGCGCTGGAACGCGCATCTCCGTGCGGAATGTACTCGTAGATCTGGTGCGCCAGGCGCGAGATGGGCAGTGTCTGCAGCCATACCGCGCCGGGACCGACCATCTGCGCGAGAAAGATCCCGTCGCCGCCGAAGATCATGTTCTTGATGCCGGGAACCGTGGTGATCTGGAATCCGACCGAGCTTTGGAACGCGCCCACGTGGCCTGGATGCACGCGCAGCATCTCGCCGGGCTGCAAGGTCTTTCTGGATCAGCTCGCCTGAAAGCTCAAGCCATGCCGTGCCCACGCCGCTCAGTTTCTGCAGCAGGAATCCGTCGCCGCCGAAGATGCCCGCGCCGAGCGACTGCTGGAAACCGAGGCTGATCGTTACCTGCGGTGTGGCGCAGAGGAAGCCGTGACGGTGGACCAGATATTCGGGGCCCTGGCCCAGTTCGACCGGCACAATGTGGCCGGGCACCTTTGTCGCAAAAGAAACGACGCCGGGATACTGATACGGCGCGGTACTCGGTCATGAAGATGCTAGCGCCCGCCGCAACGCGCTTGAGCACGCCAAAGATGCCGCCGCCCCCGCCCATCTGCGTGTGCGTGGTCATCTGGATCGAAGCCGTCATCCACGAGAGCTCGCCGCTCTCAGAGAACACGCTCTCGTTCGGTTCAAGCTGCACTTCGAGCACCGGCATCGTGGTGCCCAGTACTCGCGTTTGCATGGCAATGTCCTCCTCGGCTAGCTCCAATAGTGGACAGTTTACCCGCCCGCGGCGGGTGCACTGGAGAAGATTGTGAATTTGTGTCGATGAGCGTTTCAAGCCCTGAGGAAGATGCGTCTCCGCAGGCAATCACTGCTTCTCGCGATGCGCGATCACGTAGTCCTTGATGCGGTCGTAGACCTCGCCTGTCAAGACGCCGCGTTCGAGCAGATCCGCTTGGTGCGATAGGGGCGGAAGCGAATAATGCGCCCAGCCCACGTGGCCGTCATGCCGGGAACCTTGAGCAATTCCGCAGCGCTGGCATGGTTGATGTCGACGCGCGCTTCGGGCGGTGGAACCGGATGGGTGTTCAGATTCGCGGGCCGGGACTCGGCGCGAAGCGGCATTTGCCCCAACCTGAGCAGACAAAGGCCCGCGACCAATAGCAGGAATCTTGGATGGCTCCGCACATCGAGATTCTCGCCAACAGGTGCGCTGCCATGATGTGACCAGACACACGACAGACGTTCGAGCCCCGACATGTGCGAATGCGCAAAGGCGTCCCTCATTGCCAGCGGAAAACAATATAAATCAGCGGTTTGCGGCGCAGTTCTCCCTGCAAGCCAATCTGAGAATCTTCGTCTGCCGCTTTCCGATTGTGCCCAGCGATAAACCTGCAACAATAACTTCATGGCATCTTCCCCCGCGGCTTCCCCGGCCGACGGCCAGGGCCGTATGCGTCTTTTCGGTAAGACCAGGCTTCTGTTGCTCGTCGCACTTCTCGCACTTTTGGTGCTGTGTATCGTCCTCTCGTTCGTCACGCGCGGCGCGATGGCCTACCTCAACCAGAAAGGTCGAGGGCCAAGTGCAACCGCATCGCAATCGCTCGTGGATCTGCAGCCCTGGCAGACCGCGCAGGCACTGGCGCCGCTGGCAGTGAGCGCAGAAGAAAACGAGTACGCGCGCGAAGCCGAGCGGCTCGCCGACCACGAAGTGGATCAGGCATTCGCCGCGGCTCTGCGCCAGGCGCGGCTGGATGCGCAACACACGCAAGCTTGACGGGCGATGCGCTGGCTCTTTCGCAAAAAGTTGCCCAGCTTCGAGCAACTCAGGCAGCAGGACCAGGCGCTGGTCGACAGCCTCGGACGGCAGAGAGAGTCGGCGGCAAGTCGTCATCGAATGGCACACAACCGAACTCCGGGGCTGACGACCTGGAAGTTGCCAAGGCGCAGCTCGGGCTCGACAGCGACGAGCTGGCCGACGCGCAGACGCGACCTTGACCGGGCCTCCGGCGATCACAGCGAACAGATCCAGGAAGAACTCGCCTGCGCACGAAGCGTCGATGCAGCAGTACGACAGCCAGGCGGCGGGCGGCGGCCAGGTCGCAGTGCTTTCTGCTGCGCAGAACCGCACGCTGGCAACGCGCATCAGTGCGTGGTTAAAACAGCGCCAACGCGAAGCGCTCATCAAGCAGGCACTTCAAGAAGCGCAAGACGATGTGCAAAGCCTGACCGCGGAGCACAATGCGCTTGAAGCCAAAGCCAATGCGGCCATGGCAGCCGGCTCCGGGATGGATCGCGCGGCTCAGCTCGCGTTCCTGAAGAATCGCAGCATGGAGCGCCAGATCCTGAGCATCGACGACGACCGCATCCAAACCGAGCAGCAACTGGCGAGCGTGTATACCAAGTGGCTCGCCCAGGTGAAGCTGCAGCATCAGATCGTGCTGCACCTGATTCTGCAGTCGCTTGGATGCTCATTCTCGTCATCCTGCTGGGAATGCTCGTCTGCGATGCGCTGGTGCGGCGATTGATGGCGC
Organism: uncultured Acidobacteriaceae bacterium; assembly: GCA_963782085.1. Classification (GTDB taxonomy): domain Bacteria; phylum Acidobacteriota; class Terriglobia; order Terriglobales; family Acidobacteriaceae; genus Telmatobacter. The sequence continues at coordinate 7,799 of CAWAIL010000012.1, read as the reverse complement.
AGCCCGCATCGAACGCAGGCAGATGGGAACGCTGCGCAGCGTTCTTGAGATCTGGCATTCAGGTGCTGGGCGTTGTGCTGATTTTGCTGGTCATCTTTGGCGCGCCGCAGCGAGACGCCGACCATTCTCGGTCTTGCCACCGCCGCCCTCACCATCGCGCTGCAGGACTACATCCTCGCGTTCCTCGGCTGGTTCGTTCTGGTGGGCAAGAACGGCATCCACGTCGGCGACTGGGTGGAGATCAACGGCGTGGGCGGCGAAGTCACCGAGATCGGATTGATGACGACCACTCTGCTCGAAACGGGCGGGCTCGCCGAACAGGGACATCCGACCGGGCGGCGCATCTCGTTCATGAACGGATTCGCCATTCGCGGGCAGTACTTCAACTTCTCCACCGCCGGCCAGTGGATGTGGGACGAAATCTCAGTCAGCGTGCCCGCGACGCCGAATATTCACGCGGTGATGGAGAAAGTTCAAAGAGCCGTCGACGGAAGAAACGCAGGAGAATTCAAGCGCTCGCGGAACAGGAGTGGAAGCATGCGATCCGCGGTGAAGGGCTCAGCCGTTTCAGCGCGGAGCCGGTAGTCAATGTGCGGCCCTCGGGCTCCGGGATCGATCTGCAGATACGCTATGTGACGTCGGCTTTCGGGCGGTTTGACCTGCGCAATCGGCTGTACCAGCGCGTGGTGGAGCTGCTTGCATGCGAAAGTGCCGGGCAACGGTGCAGCCTGAGCCGCATGCAATCGCGCGAAGAATTCGATTTGACAGCACGGTGGCGATTGCCTTTAGTTTGGAAACAGATGCAGAGCCTCCGCCATCACGGCCACCACCATCATCATGGGACATCCATGCCGGCGGACTGCCATGGCCTGAACTAAACGGCCAGAGAGATCGAAAGAAACACCCAAGCCCGCCGGCGAATGACGCTGGTGGGCTTTTTCATGTTCGGACAAAATCTCAACCGAAGACAGGAACGAAGATGAGCGACGAAACCGACAATTGATTTTGACAAGATGGATGGCCTTGTGCCGGGAATCGTGCAGGATGCGACGCACCGGCGAGGTGCTGATGCTGGGATTTCTGAATCCGACCAGCTACGCGAAAACGCAGGAGACCGGCTTTGTGACCTTCTGGAGCCGCACGCGCCAGAAGCTGTGGATGAAGGGCGAGACCAGCGGCAACCGGCTGCGCGTGATTTCGGCCTCGACCGACTGCGACAACGACACGCTGCTGTTTCGCGTGGAGGTGGAAGGCGACGGCCTGGTGTGCCACGAGGGCACGGTGAGCTGCTTTACGCGGCCCATTGCGCGATCGGCATGCGGAGGTGAGCCGTGGCTAACAAACTGAGACTCGGAATTCCCAAAGGCAGTTTGCAGGACGCGACCATTGCGCTGTTCAAGCGCGCGGGATGGAACATCTATGCCGACGGCCGCTCCTACTTTCCTTCGATCGACGACAGCGAGATTGAGTGCATGCTGATTCGCGCGCAGGAGATGGCGCGCTATGTCGATCACGGCGTGCTGGACGCGGGGCTGACCGGCATCGACTGGGTGGTCGAGAGCGGCCTCGACGTGGCCGAGCGTGACCACGCTGACCTATGCCAAGCAGAGCCGGCGCAAAGTGCGCTGGGTGCTGGCCGTGCCGGAGGCGAGCGGCTTTGAGAAGGCCGAAGATCTGGAAGGCAAGATCATCGCCACCGAACTCGTGGAAGTGACCAAGCGCTACTTTGCCGCGAAGGGCGTGAACGTGAAGGTGGAGTTCAGCTGGGGCGCGACGGAAGTGAAGCCGCCGATGCTGGCCGACGCGATTGTTGAAGTGACGGAGACGGGCAGCTCGCTGAAGGCCAATCACCTGAAGATCATCGACACGGTGATGGAGAGCGAGACGCACCTGATCGCGAGCAAAGCCGCGCTGGCCGATCCGTGGAAGCGGCAGAAGATCGACCAGATTGCGCTCATGCTGCGCGGCGCGATCGATGCGCAGGCGCAGGTGGGACTGATGCTCAACGTGAAGCGCGACGATCTTGAGGCGGTGCTGGCCGTGCTGCCGGCGTTGAATTCGCCGACCATTTCGCAGTTGAGCGATTCGGAGTGGGTCGCGGTGAACACGATTCTTGAAGAGCGCGTGGCGCGCGACGTGATTCCGCGGCTGAAGGCGGCGCGCGCGGCGGGCATTGTGGAGTATCCGCTGAACAAGGTTGTGCTGTGATCGTCGCGCGTTTCGAAGCAAGGAGACACGATATTTGAGGGAGGATATCTTGTGCTGTCGAGAGAATCAGGAAAGAAGTAATCACGGCGATTCAAGGAACAGAAACCGGACGATTGGCGTCTACGCCGTGCGCTGCAAAGTAACCGGACATGTCTGGGTCGGCGCTTCGAAAAATCTTGAAGCAACGAGGAACCGCTGCTGGTTCTAACTTGCGCAATGAGCTTGCATCAGGACAGTCGCTTGCAGGAAGAATGGAACTCCCAGGGAGAATCGGCATTTCAGTACGAGATTGTGGATCGCCTCGATGAGGACGTGCACCCCTGGAAATTGATGACCTGCTCAAGCAGAAGGACGATTGGGCTGCAACTGGGCGCAACTCGATTGAAGCGCGGCCACGCAAGCTTGATTGCAAGAGTATCGAGAAGGATGCGGGAACGATGAAACTGATCCGGACAACAGGACGCAGCGCAGAGCCGCGGCAGAAACGCTGGCGGCGCTCGAACGGCGCGGCGGCGCGGCGCTCGACGCTGTGCTGCCCGCGGTGAAGCGCATCGTGGCCGATGTGCGCAAGCGCGGCGACCGCGCGCTGCTGCGCTACGCGGCGAAGTTCGATGGGCTCGCCGGGCCCGAAGCGCTGCGCGTGACGCCGGAAGAAATGGCGGCGGCGTGGAAGGCGCTCGATCCTGCGCTGCGCGATGCGCTCTCGACGGCGGCGAAGCAGATTCGCGGATTTGCAAAGCGCCAGCTGCCGAAATCGTGGAGCGATTCGCCCGTGACAGGCCTGACGACCGGCCAGCTTGTGCGGCCGCTCGGCTCTGTCGGCTGCTATGTTCCCAGCGGCCGGCATCCGCTGCCTTCGACGCTGCTGATGACGGCGATTCCCGCGCAGGTTGCGGGCGTGAGCGCATTGTCGTGGTCTCGCCGAAGCCCGCGCCGGAAACTCTGGCCGCCGCGCACCTGCTCGGCATCACGGAGTTCTATCGGCTCGGCGGCGCGCATGCCGTGGCGGCGCTGGCTTACGGAACAGCGAGCCTTGCCGCGCGTGGACAAGATTGTCGGGCCGGGAAATCTTTACGTCACCGCGGCCAAGCGCCTGGTCGCTTTTGACTGCGCCATCGACATGCTCGCCGGCCCGACGGAGATTGTCGTCACCAGCGAGCGCGGCAATGCGGCCGACATTGCGAGCGACCTCGTCGCGCAGGCCGAGCACGATCCTGAGGCGCTGGCGATCTTCGTCACCACGCGCGAAGATCTGGCGCAGGCAGTGATTGCCGAGACAAAGCTGCGCAGCCGCAACAATCGCCGTTGCGCGCGAAGCGCTCAAGCGCAACGGCCTTGTGATTCGTGGCGGCTCAGCTGGAGGAAGCGCGCGCGATCACGAATCGTCTTGCGCCGGAACACCTGACCGTCGATGCGGCGAGCGATCTCGAATGGGTCGAGAATGCGGGCTCGGTTTTTGTCGGCCGCTGGTCGGCGCAGCCCATGGGCGACTACATCTCCGGCCCGAATCACACGCTGCCCACGGGCGGCATGGCGCGGGTGCGCGGCGGCTTGAGCGTGAACGACTTCGTGAAGCTGATCACGGTGCAGGAGTATACGGCGCAGGGTCTGCGCACGCTTGGGCCGAAGGCCGCGCTGCTGGCCGAGGCCGAAGGACTCATCGGCCACGCCGAGGCGATTCGCGTGCGCCTCCGCAAAAGCCTGCAAAGCAAGGAGGTCCCGTGGCTGAAACTGCGACGACAACTGCTCCCGCGCCGCGCGCGCGCGTGCAGGCGATGAAGGAGTATCACCCTCCGCTCGGCAGCCGCGATGCGCTGCGGCTGGACTTCAACGAGAACACGCTGGCCTGCTCGCCGAAGGTGCGCGAAGTGCTGGCGCAGATTTCCGCCGGCGCGCTGACGCGCTATCCCGAGCGCGAGCCGGTGGAGGCGATCGTGGCCGCGCATCTCGGCCTGCGAGCCGGAGCAGGTGGCGCTCACCAACGGCGTCGACGAAGCGATTCACGTGCTCTTCGAGACGTTTCTCGAAGCGGGCGACGAGTTGCTGCTGCCGGTGCCCACGTACACCATGTATGAGGTCTACGCATCGGCAACCGATGCGCGCGTTGTCACGGTGCAGGCTGCGGACGATCTTGCAGTTTCCGTTCGAGCGGCTGCTGGCGGCGATCACGCCGCAGACCAAAGTCATTGCGATCGCCAATCCCAACAGCCCATCGGGCTCCGTGGCCACGCGCGAGCAGCTTCTTGAGCTGGCGCGGCGCGCGCCGCAGGCCGTGCTGCTGGTCGACGAGGCGTACTTTCATTTCTACGGCGAGACGGTGATGGACCTGGTGGGCACGGTGCCGAATCTGGTTGTCGCGCGCACGTTCTCGAAGGCCTACGGCCTGGCGGGATTGCGGCTCGGCCTGCTTGCCGGGCCCGCCGAACTGATGCGCTGGGTGCGCCGCGTGCTTTCGCCCTACAGCGTGAACTCGCTGGCGCTGGCGTGCCTGCCGCCTGCGCTCGAAGACACGGCGTATCTCGACTGGTATGTGGGCGAAGTGCTGGCCGCGCGCAGCGGAGTTCGAAGCCGCGCTCGATGCGGCTGGAGTTCGCCGCTGGCCCAGCCGCGCGAATTTTATTCTGGTCGAGATCGGCGCGCAGCATGCGGAGTTTGTGCGGCTGATGCGCGACGCGGGCGTGCTGGTGCGCGACCGCTCGAGCGATCCGGGCTGCGACGGACGCGTGCGCATCACGATTGGAACGCGCGAACAGATGAGGCAGGCGGTTGTGGCGCTGAACGACGCGCTGGCCGCGCTGCGAAGCGGAAGGCGAGACAGCGATGACGACAAGAAAAGCAAAGACAGGCCAAGCCCGACTGGAGCCGGAACGCGTCCGCGCACCGCAACCGTCGTGCGCAATACCGACGGAGACGCGCATCGAGCTCGAGCTGACCATTGAGGGCCAGCGGCCAATACAAGGTTTCGACCGGCATTCGCTTCTTCGATCACATGCTGGAGCTGTTCACGCGGCACGGCGCATTCGATCTCGACCTCAAGTGCGACGGCGATCTCGATGTGGACCAGCACCACACGGTGGAAGACGTGGGCATCGCGCTGGGCGAGGCTTTCGACCGCGCGCTGGGCGACAAGCGCGGCATTCTGCGCGCCGGATATTTTCGTGATGCCGATGGATGAGACGCTGGCGATTGCCGCGGTTGATCTGAGCGGGCGCGCGGCCTTCGCTGTCGACACAAAGGTGCGCACGCGGCTGGTGGGCGATCTGCAGACCGAACTGGTGACGGATTTCTTTGAGGGCTTTGCGCGCGGAGCGCGCGCCAATGTGCATGTGAAGACGATGTACGGCCGCTCGAATCATCACAAGATCGAGGCCATCTTCAAAGCATTCGCGCGGGCGCTGCGCGTGGCCTGCTCGCGCGACAAGCAACTGGGCGAGATGCTGCCCTCGACAAAAGGGCTGCTCTGATGCGCGTAACGGTCATCGACTACAAGGCCGGCAATCTGACCTCGGTGCTCAAGACGCTCGGCATCTGGGCGCGGAGACCGATCGTCACCGATGGCGATCTGTCGCTGGTCGAGTCGGCGGAGCGCATCGTGCTGCCGGGCGTGGGCCACTTTGCGGCGACGGAGCGGCTCGACGCGACGGGGCTGACCGGCGCGATTCGCGCGGCGATTGCGCGCGGCGTGCCGTTTCTGGGAATTTGCGTGGGGATGCAGTGGCTCTATGCGGGATCGACCGAAGCGCCGCAGCAGCCGGGGCTTGGACATTTCCCGGAATCGTGCACGCGCTTTGCCGAAAGCACGGAAAAAGTTCCGCACGTGGGCTGGAATTCGCTCGAAGTGCGCAATGGCTCGCGGTTGCTGGCCGGCGTTGAGCCGGGCGAGTTTGTCTACTTTACGCACTCCTACAAAGGCCCGGTCACGGCCGATACCGCAGCAGTGACGCAGTACATCGAGCCCTTCGCCGCGGCCGTCGAGCGCGGCAACGTGATGGGCGTGCAGTTTCATCCGGAGAAGTCCGGCGAGACCGGGCTGAAGATTCTTGCGCAATTTTCTTGCGTGGGAAGCGAAGGCGACGCATGCTGACCAAGCGCATCATCGCCTGCCTCGACGTGCACGCGGGCCGCGTGGTGAAGGGCGTGCAGTTTGTCGATCTCGTCGACGCGGGCGATCCGGCGACGCAGGCGGCGCGCCATGCGCGCGAAGGCGCGGACGAAATTGTGCTGCTCGACATTACGGCGACGCACGAAGGCCGGCAGACGCTGCTCGATACGGTGCGGCGCACGGCGCGCGAGCTGTTTGTTCCGTTCTGCGTGGGCGGCGGCATTCGATCGGCGCGCGATGCGGAGCAGGTGTTCGAGGCGGGCGCGGACAAGGTGAGCATCAACTCCGCGGCGCTGGCCGATCCCGACGCTGATCAGCGCGATTGGCGCGCAGCTTTGGCGCGCAGGCGGTCGTGGTCGCCATCGATGCGCGGCGCGATCCTGAGGCCGCCGATCCGGTGCGCGATGCGCAGGTGTTCGTGCAGGGCGGGCGCAAGCCCGATCGGCCGACGCGTGGTGGAGTGGGCGCGCGAGGCGGAAGCAGCGCGGCGCGGGCGAGATTCTGCTCACCTCGATGGACTCGGACGGAACGCGCGCGGGATTTGACTGCGAACTGACCGCGGCGGTGAGCGAGGCGGTGGGCATTCCGGTGATTGCCTCGGGCGGCGCGGGAACGGTGGCGCACTTTGCCGATGTGTTTGCGCGCGGCAAGGCCGATGCGGCGCTCGCGGCGAGCATCTTTCATTTTGGCGTTTCGACTTCGCGCTCGCTCAAAGAAGAGCTGGCGCAGGCCGGCGTTCCGGTGAGGCTGCCATGCTGATTCCTTCGATTGATTTGCTGGGCGGGCGCATTGTGCAGCTTGTGCAGGGCGAAAAGCTGCGCCTGGCCTTCGACGATTTTGAATATTGGATCGAGAAGTTCTCGCGCTTTCCGCTGGTGCAGCTGATCGACCTGGACGCGGCGATGCGGCAGGGCGACAACTCCGCGCTGGTGGAGCAGATTGCCAAGCGGCTGCCGGTGCAGGCGGGCGGCGGCATCCACACCGATCGAGCGCGCGCGGCAGGTGCTGGATGCGGGCGCGAAGCGCGTGATCATCGGGTCGGCGCTTTTTTCGGCCGAGGGCACGGTGAACACGGAGTTCGCCGCGGAGCTGGCCGCGAGCGTCGGCGCGGAGCACGTGGTGGCCGGCATCGACACGAAGAACGGCCGCATCGCCGTGAAGGGCTGGAAGGCGCAGGTGGAGCTGACGCCGGACGAGGCGATTCCGCAGCTCGAGCCGTACGCCGCGGCATTTCTCTACACGCATGTGGACGGCGAGGGAATGATGCAGGGCTTTCCCATCGAGACCGCGGCGCGGCTGCGCAAGCTGACCAAGCGGCAGCTGATCGTGGCCGGCGGCATTCGCAGCCAGCAGGAAGTGGATGCGCTGGATGCGCTGGGCGCGGATGCGGTGGTGGGCATGGCGGTCTACACCGAAGCGCTTGCGGTTTGAGGTCAGCCGCTGGCCGCACCATCAATTGGAGCAAAACTGCCCAACGGCTGCGATAGCA
>CAWAIL010000011.1:0-551065 GCA_963782085.1 uncultured Acidobacteriaceae bacterium | reverse complement strand
CTGCGGAGGCGAGCTGAATTGCGCATCGCGATCGATACCGGCGGCACGTTTACTGACTGTGTCTGTTTATCGGATGGCGAACTGCGCGTGGTCAAAGTGTTCTCAACGCCGGCCGATCCCTCGCAGGCGGTGATGGAGGGCGTGCGGCAGCTGCGCCGGCGGCGAGCGCGCCGAGGTGCGCCACGGAACGACAGTAGGCACGAACACCATGCTCGAGCGCAAGGGCGCGCGGGTTGCGTTTGTGACGACCGCCGGATTCGAAGACACAATTGCCATTGGCAGGCAGACCCGCGGCGAAACTGTACGACTGGTTTGCGCCGATTCCTGAGTGTCTCGTCCCGCGCGAGTTGCGCTTTGGCGTCGCCGAGCGTGTGAGCGCCGAGGGAGAGGCGCTGCGCGAACCCACCGATGAAGAACTGGACGCGCTGGTAGAGGCGGTACGTGCGAGCGGCGCTGAGGCTGTAGCAATTTCGCTACTGTTTTCGTTTGCTAATCCGGAGCACCGAGAAGCGCGTCGAGGCAGCACTGCTACAACTCGGTATTCCGGTTTCTGCGTCGCATCGTATTCTGCCGGAGTTTCGTGAATACGAGCGCGCATCGACGACCGTGGTGAACGCGTATCTTGCGCCGCGCGTGGGCTCGTACCTGTCTGGCCTTGGAGCGCAGGGTCGCGGCGCGGCCGAAGGCGGTCGTGTGGATGTAATGCAGTCCTCCGGCGGAATTGTGCCGGCTCACCTGGCCGCGCGCGAGCCGGTGCGCACGGTGCTTTCGGGTCCCGCGGGCGGCGTGGTGGGCGCGTGCCGCATGGCCGCGCTGGCTGGGTTTGAGAGCGTCATCGGATTCGATATGGGCGGCACTTCGACCGATGTCTTTCTCGCGCGCAATGCACGCGAAGGGCGCGGAGCGCACGCGCGAAAGCGTGGTGGCAGGCGTGCCTATTGGCGTTCCCATGCTCGACATTCATACGGCCGGCGCGGGAGGCGGTTCGATTGCGCGTTTCGACGCGGGAGGAATGCTGCGCGTTGGGCCCGAGTCTGCGGCGGCCGATCCCGGGACCGATCTGCTTTGGCCGCGGAACCGAGCCGACTGTAACCGACGCGAATCTGCTGCTGGGCCGCCTCGATGCCGAAAGCTTTCTGGGCGGGGGCGTGAAGCTCGATCGCGAGCGCGCTGATAAGATTCTTGCCGAGCAGAAGGGCACGCTGGCAATCGCCGAAGAATTTGCTGCAGGCATTGTGCGCGTGGTTGAAACGCAGATGGAGAAGGCGATTCGCGTCATCTCCGTCGAGCGTGGGCACGATCCGCGCGACTTTACGCTGGTAGCGTTTGGCGGCGGAGGCCCGCTGCATGCCTGCTCACTGGCGCGCGCGCTGCGCATTCCGCGGGTGCTGGTGCCGGCGATGCCGGGAGCGCTCTCGGCGGTGGGAATTCTGCTTGCCGATACGGTGCGCGACTATTCGCGAACGGTGATGCTGGCGGGCGAAGAGATCGGCAATCTCGGCGGCATTTTTGCGGAGCTGGAACGCGAAGGGTGCGGCGGAGTTTGCGGCCGAGGGGCTTGCTGGGCGATGCTCAGCGTAGCCTCGATCTGCGCTATCGTCGGCAGGGATACGAACTGAATGTGGCGTTCGATTCGCATCAGCCGGCGAGGGCTCTCGCGGCATTTCATGAGCTGCACCGGCAGCGTTACGGATTCGCCGATGCGAGCGCGGCCGATTGAGATTGTGAATCTGCGCCTGCGGATGATTGCTGCGGGCGAGCCGTATGAGCCGGTGAGACGTGAGCTGGTTGCCTGGCGATGGCGCGGCCGCATGCTACGCCGAGCGCGATGTCTAGTTCGATGGGCGGATGGAGAATGACACGCTTCTACAGGCGCGAGCAGCTTCATCCCGGCGACACGCTTCGGCGGCCCCGCGATGATTACCGAGTACACTTCGGCGACACTGGTGCCGCCCGGTGCGACGGCGCACGGTCGATGCGTTCGGTAATATCGTCATCGACGTGGGCGATGAGGTGAACGCATGAGCGAGACTACGCCGGGGCCGGTAGACCTCTCGATCTTTCATTGCGCGGTGCACTCCATTGCCGAAGAGATGGGCGCGGCGCTCAAACGGACCGCGCTTTCGCCGAATATCAAGGAGCGGCGCGATTACTCCTGCGCGATCTTCGACGGGCGGGCGCGCGTGATTGCGATGGGCGACCACATGCCGGTGCATCTGGGGTCGATGCCGATGAGCGTGCAGGCGGCGATTGCGGCCGTCGAGTTTGCGCCGGAGATATGGCTATCCTGAACGATCCCTACGCGGGCGGCACGCATCTGCCCGACATCACCATGGTGTTGCCGGTGTTTCTTGCGGATCGGGATGCGAAGCCTGCGTTTTATGTGGCTAATCGCGCGCATCACGCCGATGTGGGCGGCAAGTATGCAGGATCCATGGGGCCGGCGACGAGCATTGATGAAGAGGGCATTCGCATTGCGCCCATGCGGATTGTGCGTGGCGGGGTGGTCGATGGCAGACTGCTCGAGACTGATTCTCGCGAACGTGCGCACGCCCGAGGAGCGGCGCGGCGATCTGGACGCGCAGATCGGCGCATGCCGCGCCGGCGAGCAGCGCATGCTGCAGACTGGCCGCGAAATACGGCATGGACAAAACTGAATGTGCTGGTCGAGGAGTTGCTCGATTACGCGGAGCGGCTGGTGCGAGCTGAGCTGCGAACGCTGCCCGCAGGCGAGTTCGCGGCTGAAGACTGGATGGATTCCGATGGCGTGACCGATGAGCCGTTCAAGATTGCGGTGCGCCTGCGGATCGATCCGAAGGCAGGCGCGATTGAAGTTGATTTTCGAGGGTCGTCGCCGCAGGTGGCGGGCAGCGTGAATGCGGTCCGGGCCATTACTCTTTCCGCATGCTTTTATGTGCTGCGCTGTTTGCTGAACGAAGATGCGCCTGCGGCGGAAGGAATTTTGCGGCCGCTCGACTTGCAATCGCCGAAGGGATCGATTGTTGACGCCGTGCCGCCGGCGGCGGTTGCGGGCGGTAACGTTGAGACCTCACAGCGCATTGTGGATGTGCTGATGCGCGCGCTGGCCAAGGCAGCGCCGGAGCGTGTTCCCGCGGCCAGCGCAGGAACCATGAGCAACCTGGCGATCGGCGGTGTCGACCCGCGTACGGGTGAGGCCTTCACCTACTACGAAACCGCTGCGGGAGGCATGGGCGCGCGGCCGGGGATGGATGGCATCAGCGGCGTGCAGACGCACATGACCAATTCGCTCAACACGCCGATTGAGGCGCTCGAGTACGCGTATCCTTTTCGTGTGCGGCGTTATGGGTATCGTTACGGCTCGGGCGGCGAAGGCAAGTTTCGCGGCGGCGATGGTTTGATTCGCGAGATTGAATTGCTGGCCGATGCGGAGATGACGCTGCTGGCCGACCGCAGACGATTCCGGCCCTGGGGACTGGCAGGTGGCGGGGATGGCGCGGCGGGACGGGCGGCTCGTGACGCAGCGGCAACCGGCGAGGAGATCGAGTTGCCGGGAAAGTGCAGCCGGAATTTGACGAAGGGCGACGTGCTGCGCATCGAGACGCCGGGCGGAGGCGGGTGGGGCAAGCACAGGGGTGAGGGAACAGTGGATTAAGTGGAACGAGAAAGCTGAAGCATCGGGCAGACCCCGTAGGTCCGAGCCTGACTTGGACCCAGGCGACCCCCTTGGAGTTCAATTCCCCACCCAAGCAAGGCTTGGATGGGGCACCCAATAGTCCCTCACCCGATGGAGCGGTTTACTTCGCAGGCACTTTGACTTCGACGTGCGAAGCCGCGCTCGACGAAGGCGGCGATCGCAGAGTGATCGAAGTCGCCCTTGCCGTCGGCGATGAGTGATGACATCATCTGGTGAACCTGCGATGTCAGTGGCAGATAAACGTTGCTCGCTTCGGCAGTCTGAAGCGCATTGCGCAGATCCTTTTGATGAAAGCGAATCTTGCCGCCAGGCTTGACGTCGCGCGCGATGAGCATGGGAGCCTTGGCATTGAGGACGGCGCTGCCGGCCAGTCCAGCCTTAATGGCGTTGACGACCACTTCAGGATTAAGGCCGCAGCGCGTGGCCAGCGCGAGTGCTTCGCCCATGGCGGCGATGTTGCACGCGACCATGATTTGATTGGCAAGCTTGGTGATGTTGCCTGCGCCGACCGGGCCGGTATGCGTGACGCTCGATCCCATGCACTTGAGGATTGGCTCGGCTTTCTGAAAGTCCGCGTCGCTGGCGCCGACCATGATGGCCAGAGTTCCATCGATGGCCTTGGGCTCGCCGCCGCTCACGGGCGCGTCAATAAAGGCGACTCCCTTGGCCGCGCAGGCTGCGGCGATTTTCTGCGAGACGACGCGGGCTGATGGAGCTCATGTCGATGATGAGCGAGCCGGGTTTTGCGCCGGAGAGAATTCCATTCGGGCCGAGAACAACTTCTTCCACCTCCGGGCCGTCGGGCAGCATGGTGATGATGACGGAACAGCGCGATCCGACATCCGAATTGGATGCGCCGCGCTGGGCGCCATCTGAGACGACGGCATCGAGGCGGGAGGAAGTACGGCCGTAGGCAACAACGGTGTGGCCGGCCTTGAGGAGATTGTTGAGCATGGGCCGGCCCATGATGCCCAGGCCGACGAATCCGATATTTGCCATTCAAATTACTCCGGCCAGGCGGGTCTAGGCGGTGGGCACTTTGACTTCTACGTGCGAGGCGGTCTCGACGAAGGTCGCGATGGCGGAGTGATCAAAGTCGCCTTTGCCATCGGCGATGAGAGATGAGAGCATCTGCTGCACCAGCGCGGTGAGCGGCAGGCAGACGTTGTTGGCTTCAGCGGTTTCGAGCGCGTTGCGCAGGTCCTTCTGGTGGAGATTGATTTTGAAGCCGGGCTTGAAGTTGCGCGCGATGAGCATGGGACCCTTGGCATTGAGGACGGCGCTGCCGGCGAGGCCGCCTTAACGGCGTTGACGACCACTTCAGGATTGAGGCCGCAGCGGGTGGCCAGCGTGAGCGCTTCTCCCATGGCGGCAATGTTGCACGCGACCATGATTTGATTGGCGAGCTTGGTGGTGTTGCCCGCGCCCACCGGCCCGGTGAGCGTAACGCTCGAGCCCATGCACTTGAGGATGGGTTCGGCTTTTTGAAATGCGGCGTCGCTGGCGCCGACCATGATGGCGAGAGTTCCGTCGATGGCCTTCGGCTCGCCACCGCTCACGGGTGCGTCGACGAAGTCGACACCCTTGGCGGCACAGGCCGCGGCGATCTTCTGCGAGACCAGCGGACTGATTGAACTCATATCGACGATGAGCGTGCCGGACTTTGCACCGGAAAGAATTCCGTTGGGGCCGAGGACGACTTCTTCCACTTCGGGGCCGTCGGGCAGCATGGTGACGACGATGGGAGCGCGGGCGCCGACGTCGGCATTCGATGCGCCGCGCTGGGCACCGTCGGCAACACAGGCATCGACCTTTGCCGGTGTGCGGCCATAGGCGATGACCGTATGGCCCGCCTTCAAGAGGTTTTTGAGCATGGGGCGGCCCATGATGCCGAGCCCGACGAAACCGATGGTGGCCATCTATCTTCTCCCGCGAGGAATTTAAGATGAAGCAGTGCAGAACTATTTTAACTATTTCACCGAGATCGAGGAGCGCTTCCAGCAGCGACGCGGGTCAGTGCTGCTGCTTTCGACTCTGGATTGGGCTCTGATCGAAACCTGGCAGGAGGCGGGGATTCCGCTGGAGGCGGCGCTGAGGGGGATCGATACGGCATTCGACAAGTATGAGTCGCGGCAGAAGCGGGCCACCCATGCGGCGCATTAACGGGCTGGCGTGGTGTGCGCAGGCGGTGATGCAGGCGGCGATGGAGCTGAGTGAGGCAGCGATTGGATCGGCTGGCGGGGCAGCGGCCGATGCGGAGGCGGCGCGTGAATCGGGATTTGAGCAGGAGCGTGTGGCGAATCATTTGACGATGGCTGCCGACGCACTGGATGCGGCTGCGGCTGCGCCGGAAGCGTGCAGGGCGACTGCTGTGCGGCTGCGCGAGCTTGCGGCCGAAGTGACGGCGCACGTGGGCGAAAAGAAGACTGTGGACCTGGAGGCGCTGGAGCGGTCGCTGACAGTGCTGGAAGAAAAACTGTTCGCGGCACTGAGAGTCGCAGCGCCGGAGGATTTGCTGGTGCGCCTGGATGAGCACGCCACGAGAGAGCTGGCTCCCTATCGCAGTCGCATGGGAGCGGTGCAGCTGCGCCAGGTGAAGGAGCAGTTCGAACGGAAGCAACTGCTGGTGTACTACAACCTACCGCGACTGAGCCTGTTTTATATGAGTCAGCAATGAAGGGGCAGGGACGAGAGCGTGTGGGGACGACCTCGCAGAGGAAAGAAGAGGCTTCCACCCTTTTCGCGAAGAACCCGAAAAGGATGGGGCACGGAGCGTCAAGCCTGAGCTTGCGACCGGCGGACCCGACGCGCCGGCGCAACTCGTGCAGATTGAAAAGGCGATCTATGGTGGAGCGTTTTTGGCGCGCATGGAGGGCAAGGCTGTATTTGTGCCGCTGACTTTACCGGGCGAGCAGGCGCGCGTGCGCATCATCGATGAGAAGCGCGGATACTCGACGGCCGAAGTGGAAAAGATTGTTGCCGTGGTGCCGGAACGGGTCGCACCAACGTGCCAACACTTTGGCGCCTGCGGCGGATGCCAGTATCAGCATGCGAGCTACTCCGCGCAACTCGAATACAAGAAGATGATTCTTCGCGAGACGCTGGAACGTGGTGGCGTGCGCGTGGCCGAAGAGATTGAGGTACTGGCTGCAGAGCCGTGGGCGTACCGCAATCGGATCCGCGTTGCGTTTGATGCACAGGGACGGCCCGGCTATCGCGGGCGGCGATCGCACGCGGTGATTCCGATCGCAGAGTGCCCGATTGCTGCGCCAGAGCTGGTGAAAGCCGCGCTGACTGCAGCGGATCTGTTCAAGCTGTTCGCAGTCGCAAGCCGGCCCGTGGAGCTGTCGCTGTTTTGCAATGCTGCCGAGGATTCGATGCTGGCCAGCGTATTCACAGCAGGCGCGCCAAGGGTTCCACTTGTGGACTATTTCGATGCGCTTCTGCCGCAGATTCCGTCGTTGCGCGGCGTGGAGTTGGTTGAAGTGCAACAAAGTGGGATGCAGAGGGTTGTTGCGCGGGCCGGAGCCGAGTCGATCGCTTACCGAGCAGCGGGATTTGATTATCGCGTGGATCATAGCGCGTTCTTCCAGGTGAACCGGTGGCTGGTGGACGGACTGGTGGAGCTTGTGACGAGCGGGCAGAAAGGGAAACTCGCGTGGGACTTGTTTGCCGGCGTGGGACTCTTCGCACGGCGACTGGCAGAGAGTTTCGAGCATGTGATTGCGGTAGAGTCAGCTCCGGCTGCGACAAAGGGGCTCGGTGAGAACTTGCGCGGGACGAGGGCGACGGCGGTACGGGCTGCGACGGCGGATTTTCTTCGTGGAGCGTACGGGGGCGAGCGGCCCGATTTGATTGTTGTCGATCCGCCACGGACCGGGCTGGGTGCAGAGACGACTGCTCTGCTGTCGGAGATCGGCGCACCGGCGCTGACGTATGTTTCCTGCGATCCGGCAACGCTGGCCCGCGATTTGCGCGCGCTGTTGGGAACGGGCTACATGATCGAAAGCATCACGCTCGCCGATCTGTTTCCGCAGACATTTCACTTGGAGACGGTTGTGCGGTTAAAGCGGTGATGCTCGCCGATCCGGCCCGGATCGACGTGGCGTGCGGATGGGTGCTGCAAATCACGGTTTCGGCGCTTCGCTCCTGATAGGCTTGGTGGCTATCCCAGGTTCCACATCAGGCGCAATGGAAGCTGTCACAAACCACTCCGGGCCCCCTACGATTCGCCTGACCGCCGTTCCGCTTTTTCACTCGGCATGGTTGTTTGCAGCGGGGATCGTCATCGCAAATTGGTTCTGGATGCGGCCACCCCTGGTGCTGTGGGCGTTGGTGCTGGTCGCAGCACTGTGTGCATTGGCTTCGCTCAAAGCGCAGCGGGTTGCGTGGTTTCCGATTGCAGCGCTTTGGATTTTGCTTGGCGCCTGGTGTGCAGAGATGGAGCCGCATCCGGCGCCCGCGCCAACCCTGGCTGCACTATCTGACGGACTGATGCGAACGGTTGAAGGCACCGTCGTCGATGCAGGAGCGGTGCGCATAGAGACCGAGCAAAATGTCGATGAGCCCATAGGTGTGACGCCGTTCCAACGCGTTGATTTGCGCGTGGAGAGCGTCGAGGTGGTGACTGACAAGACCGATGCGCAAGCGGCAGTGGGCGGTGGCATTCGACTTACATTGCACTGGCCAGAAAATGCTGCGACGGAGGCAAGCTCGCATGGGTTGCGCTGCGGCGAACGTGTGCGCGCTGTCCTTCGGCTTATACCGCCTGAGAACTTTCGGGACCCCGGCGCATGGAGTCGTTCGGATTATCTCGCTGACCAGGGAATCACTTCAACGGGGACAGCGACGATGGATAGCGTGGAACGGCTGGGGCCTGCACAAGGTGGGTTTGTCGCATGCAAGCTGAGCGGATGGCAGCACGCGACGACAACACGATTGCTGGCGTTGCCGATGGCGATGCATGGAATGCCTGCGGCGCTGCGCTTGAGCGAAGACGATGCAATCATGCTGGCAGCGATGGTGGCAGGTGATCGCACCTACCTGACACACGGGCTGCGCGTTGGCTTCGAGCGCACTGGCTCATTTCACATGCTGGTGGTGTCGGGTTTCCACCTGGCAATTGTTGCTGCATTCATTCTCTGGATCGCGCGAAAGCTGCGGGTGCCACGCGTACCGGCGACGTTGTTGACGATTGGCGCGTCGTTTGGCTATGCGCTGTTTACGGGATTTGCGACGCCGGTGCAGCGTTCGCTGTGGATGGTGACCCTTTACCTGGTCGGCCGGCTGGTGTATCGCGAACGGAGTGCGCTGAACACGATTGGATTTGCGGCGCTGTGCCTGCTGGTATTGAGCCCGCGCAGTTTGTTTGAGTCGAGCCTGCAGATGACGCTACTGGCCGTGATTGCGATTGCGGGAGTGGCGGCCCCGCTGCTGCAAGGGACAATCCATCCGTTCGCTCAGGCGACGAAGGATCTGCGTTTGGTGGCGATTGACATGAAGCTCTCCCCGAGGATCGCGCAGTTTCGCGTGACGATGCGGATGATTGCAGAGCGGCTGGAGCGGGCAGCAAGCGGTGCGATCGCATGGCGCGCATTTCCGTGGGTAACGCGGTTCGCGATTCGCGTAATGGAGCTGCTGGTGGTGTCGTGCGTGGTGGAACTCGCAATGACGCTGCCGATGGCTGTGTATTTCCATCGCATCACGATTTTTGCGCTGCCAGTGAACATGGTGATTCTGCCGCTGTTGTTGGTGCTGATGCCAGCCGCGCTCGTGACACTGTTGGCGCTGGTCGTGTGGCCGGCGGCGGCGGCGGTTCCGGCTGCGGTGGTCGCGGTAGTGCTGCACTTCGGCGTGGGCCTGGTGCGGCTTTTCGGATCGATGTCCCTAGGAGACTTCCGGATTCCGGGTCCGTTGGTGTGGCAATCGGCGGGGTTTATGGGGTTGCTGGCCGCGGCGATTGTGCTGGCGCATTGGGGCCTGGCGCATGCGATTGTGAGCTGGAGCGGTTGGGCAGAAAGGATGTTGAACATTCCTCAGAGGCTGAAGCCGTCTCTTCCTCATCGCGCTATTGGAAGGGTCAAATTTGTGCCCATTCGAATCGGCGATGGCCGACGGTTACGCTACGGAACCTGGGCGATGCTGGTGCTCGCGGCGCTTGCAGCGGTGATGCCACGGCCTGTGAATCGGCCGCGCCATGCGCTGATGGTGGAGGCAATCGATGTGGGGCAGGGTGATTCGCTCCTGGTGATCACTCCCGACGGCAAAACGCTACTGGTGGATGGAGGCGGGTTTGGCGGTGGACCGAGGCAGGCGGCGCAGGATTTTGATATCGGCGAGGAAGTGGTGTCGCCTGCGCTTTGGGCGCGCGGGATTCGCCATCTGGATGCGGTGGCGCTGAGCCACGCGCACAGTGACCATATGGGCGGATTGCCGGCGGTGCTGAGGAATTTCCATCCCGATGAGCTATGGGTGGGCAACAACCCGCGATTCGGCGCATACGATGCGCTGCTGGACGAGGCGGTGGCGCTGCACGTGAAGGTGAAGAGTTTTCGAGCAGGCGATGGATTTGCATTTGGCGATGTGCAGGTCCAGGTGCTCGCGCCGTTCCGCGACTATGTGCCTGGTGACGCTCCGGCGAACAACGATTCACTTGTGCTGCATGTGGCGTACGACGCCACAAGCGTGATGCTGGAGGGCGATGCGGAAGCGCCGATCGAAGAGGCGATGCTGGCGGAGCCGGATTTGCAGAGCACACTCTTGAAGGTGGGGCACCACGGCAGCGTGACGTCGACCAGGCCGGAGTTCTTTGCGCGCGTTGCTCCGCAATGGGCGGTGATTTCGAGTGGGTTGCACAACCGTTACGGACATCCGCGGGAGGAGGTGCTGGAAGAGTTGCAGACGGCGCATGTGCAGACATTTCGGACGGACATTCACGGTGCTTCGTGCTTTGTTCTGGATGGGAAAACGGCCACTGCGGAAGGGTGCGGAGTGCAGTAAGTTGGCTGAAAAAGAGGACTCGCACCAAATCTATCACCAAATAGTGATAAAATTGGTGCCGGAGGATTCAATGAGAGCAACGGTCGCGCTGGATGACGAGTTGATTCGCACAGCTCAAGAGCTTACGGGCGTGAGGGAGAGAAGCGCTCTGCTCCGCGAGGCATTGAAGGCGCTGATTCACTTGGAGGCCTCGCGCAGACTGGCCGCGCTGGGAGGCACGATGCCTGATCTTGGGGATATTAAGCGCGTGCGGGCAGACGATTTGTGATTCTTGCGGACACATCAATCTGGGTGGATCATTTCCGGAGACAGAACCCGGCAATGGTGAAGCAACTGAACACAGGACAGGTTGTGACGCATCCTTTTATCGTTGCGGAAATCGCGCTCGGCTCCCTGCACGATCGGAAGAAAAAACTTGGCGATATGGAGGCACTGCTCGAGGTGAAGGTGGCACAACTGAGCGAAGTGCGGCAGATGATTGAAGCCCATGGTCTCTATTCGAAGGGGATTGGCCTGACGGATGCCCACCTGATTGCGTCGTGCTTGCTAACGCCGGGGACGCAGTTGTGGACTCGCGATGGCGCGTTAGAAAAGGTAGCCAGAGCTGTGGGCGTCGGTGTAAATCCGCTGTAGAGTCTGTTCTTATTACGATGATCCGGTCCGAGCGGCGTTGATGGCAAGCAGCGTTTCCAGCAGCGGCTTGAGCAGCTTGAGGTCGAGGGCATTGGCGCCGTCGGATTTGGCGTTGGCGGGATCGTCGTGGACCTCGAGAAAGAGGCCGTCGATGCCGGCGGCGACGGCGGCGCGGGCCAGCAGCGGGATGAATTCCGGCTGGCCGCCGCTGACGCCGTTGGCCGCCGAGGGCTGCTGCACGGAGTGCGTGCGCGTCAAAAACGACGGGCGCGAGTCGCGCATGATGGCGAGCGAGCGGAAATCGACCACCAGATTGTTGTAGCCGAAGGTCGAGCCGCGCTCGGTGAGGAAGACGCGCTCGTTGCCGGTGGAGCGAACTTTTTCGACGGCGTGGCTCATGTCCCAGGGAGCGACGAACTGGCCTTTTTTGATGTTGACGGCGCGGCCGGTTCTGCCGGCGGCGACGAGCAGGTCGGTCTGGCGGCAGAGAAAGGCGGGAATCTGGAGGACGTCGACGGCCTCGGCGGCGACTTCGCAGTGCGCGGGCTCGTGGACGTCGGTCAGGACGGGCAGGCCGGTGTCTTTGGCGATGCGGCCGAGGATGCGCGTGCCTTCAACCAGGCCGGGGCCGCGAAAGCTCTTGACGCTGGTGCGGTTGGCCTTGTCGTAGCTGGCTTTGAAGATGAAAGGGATGCCGAGATCGGCCGCGATGCGCTGGATGGCGTCGGCCATGGAGCGGGCGTGGGTCTCGGACTCGATGACGCAGGGACCGGCGATGAGGAAGAGCCGGCCGGCGCCGACCTGGACCGGCCCGATTTCGAAGGAGGTGCTCACGAAGGAGATTCTATCGTGATCGCGGCCGTCGTGCTGGACCGCCGAGCTAAGCGAGCCCAGCTCCGGCAGCGAGAGACCCGACTGCCGGTACGCATGCCAAGGACTGGAGTGCCGGCGCTGACAGTCGAGTTAATCGCGTGTGGCTGCGCGACCACTCCCACAGCGCGCGGTCGATCGTGCGCAGCGGCGTGGACGCGGGCAGCTCGCTTTGCGGCTTGACGATGTTGCTTTCGGCCAGCCGCTTGCAAAAGGCCAGGTACTCCTCGTAAAAGTGAACGTCGTGGCGCGCGTGGCCAAGCGCTTCAAGAGTGCGGTAATCGAGCACCGTGTAGCGCTCGGGGTAGATCGCGGCCAGAATCGCCGAGGCCACGGGCGATATCGACGCCATGCAGTTCGAGCAGGGCCTTGACGGCAGCTTCAGTGGTGGACTCGGGCGAGGCGGCAACCGCCAGCACGCGCCGGATCTTCTCGTTGCTGTTGCCGATCAGGTACTGCACAGCGCGCTCCGACTTCCAGCGCACGATCGCTTCAAGATTGGCCAGCGAATAGTCCCCGTTGCGAATGGCTTCTCCGGCTTCAAATGCAGCCTTTTCAAGCTCATGCTCCTTTTCGCCAGCTTTCTGCCAGTATTGCTCTGCCAACTCCTGCAGCTCCGCTTCAGCGGCTGCAGCTGGAAATAGGCGACCATTTGAGTTTTCCTTCCTTTCATTGAACGTGCTTCAAACCCGGCATTGCGCGCCGCACAGCATTTGCAACCCGTCTTAGTAGACGGTTTCATTGCCGATTGTGGCGAGCTTTTTCCGGTTATTTGAGACACACACACTACCCCAAAACTTAGTCACGATAGTTCCGCGAGAAAAAGGTTGTCAATAACACTGACAGGGTTTTTCTCGGCGGGTACCGGTCTGGTTCATAAGATGATGACTGGTACGAAGTTGAGTACATATTAACTGTGGAATACGAATCGTATTCGTGATTCCTCTCACCGGGCATATGCCCCGTTGGAGTAGACGGAAGAGGGAGCGAAGACGCTTGGCGGGGAGTTGTGGATTGCAGCTGTCTTAGCTGAAAATTCAAGGTGGAATCCCGAACGAGGGAAAACCGCGGAATGGACTCGATTTTAAACCTTTTAATATCAACATAATCCACCCCTAAACGCAAGGCAGCCCGTTACCGGGGACTTCCAAAGACCCCAGATCCCATGAGACTTGTCGCTTTCGCGGTCCTGACTCAAGGCAAGCTTTCGGCCTCCTGAGGTCCACCGCAGGCGCTCAGGATGACAGCGTGCTCGTGAGTTCGGCAGATTTTTGCGCAGCAGGTCCGAATCGTTTTACTCGATTCTTGTAGCTGGCCACGATGAACTCGCGGAAAAGCGGGTGGGGCTCGAGGGGCTTCGATTTGAACTCGGGATGGAACTGGCAACCGAGGAAGTAAGGATGGCCGGGGATCTCGACGATTTCGACGTAGGTCTGGTCGGGCGTGGAGCCGGAGATGCGCAGGCCGCCGCCAGTGAGCAGCGCCTCATACTCGCGGTTAAATTCGTAGCGATGGCGGTGGCGCTCGCTGATCTCGGTGGCGCCGCCATACGCCGTTGAGGCGAGCGACTCGGGCTGCAACTGGCAAGCCCAGGCACCCAATCTCATGGTGCCGCCCATCTCTTCAACGCCGAGCAGTTCGCGCAGTTTGTAGATGATGCGATGCTCGGTAGCGGGATCGAACTCGCTGGAGTTGGCGTCTTTGAGGCCGCAGACGTTGCGGGCAAACTCAATGCAGGCGGTCTGCATGCCGAGGCAGATGCCAAAGTAGGGCACGTGCTTCTCGCGCGCGTAGCGGATGGCGTTCAGCATCCCTTCGATGCCGCGCTTGCCGAATCCGCCAGGAACAAGAATGCCGTCGAAGCTCGAAAGCTGGGACTCGTAACTGCGATCCTCGGGCGATTGCGATTCGAGGCCTTCGGCTTCAATCCAGTGAATCTTGAGTTGAAGGTTTTGCGAGATTGCACCGTGGGTGAGCGCTTCTTTCAGCGATTTGTAGCTGTCCTCGTACTCCACATATTTGCCGACGATGGCGATGTTGACTTCGTCTTTGGGATGGCGGACGCGTTCCACCAGCTCCTGCCAGGCGGTGAGATTGGCTTCGGGCGCGTTTTTGTGCAGGTATTTGAGGATGAGCGCGTCGACACCCTCCCCGGCGAAGCCGAGCGGGACTTCATAAATCGACGGGACGGTGGTGGCGCCGATGACGGCTTTCTCTTCGACGTTGCAGAAGGCGGCGATCTTTTGCTTGATCTCGCGGCTCAGCTGCCGATCGGAGCGGCAGAGCAGGATGTCAGCTTGTATTCCAATGGAGAGCAGTTCTTTGACTGAGTGCTGCGTCGGCTTGGTCTTCAGCTCCTGCGCGGCGGCGATCCAGGGCACGAGCGTGAGGTGAACGAAGACGGTATTTTCTCGGCCCAGTTCCTGGCGCATCTGGCGGATGGCTTCAAGGAACGGAAGCGATTCGATGTCGCCAACGGTGCCTCCGATTTCGACGATCGTCACGTCGGCGCCGTTCGCGGACACTTTGCGCATGGCGTTCTTGATTTCGTTGGTGACGTGGGGGATGACCTGGACGGTCTTGCCGAGATAGTCGCCGCGGCGCTCCTTCTGGATGATCTGCTCGTAGATGCGGCCGGTGGTGTAGTTGTTGTCGCGCGAGAGGGGCGCGTGGGTGAAGCGCTCATAGTGGCCGAGGTCAAGGTCGGTTTCAGCTCCGTCGTCGGTGACAAAGACTTCGCCATGCTGGAATGGCGACATGGTGCCGGGATCGACGTTGAGGTAAGGGTCGAATTTCATCAGGTTAACGCGGAGGCCGCGGCTTTCAAGCAGGCAGCCGATGGAAGCGGCCGCTAGACCCTTACCTAAACTGGACACAACTCCGCCCGTCACAAAGACATACTTTGCCGACATGGATGCAACCTCAGAATTGGATTGTTGTGGTTGGACGTACCTGGTGGGCACATACAAGTATGGCAGAGTTTGAGCTTGCCGGGAAAGTGAAAAAACAGGGACGTTATTTGCAAAGAGTTACGAGGGGTGGCTGCGGTGTGTGGGCGCGGCGACCGGCGATGGCTTCGTCGCGTTCGGAGTCCTCAGCCGCATCGTCGGTTCCGCAGTAAAGCTGGCCCCATTTACCGCCGTAGTAACTGTAACCAGAGATGGCAGATATGCCGGGCCGGCCGGAGTCGGTCCAGATGAGGAAGTCGGGGTAGGGTGAGTCGTGGCGACGGTGCAGGTCGACCTCGAGGCCCTTCAGGCTGATGAGCGTTTGAATGCCGGCGGGCGATTCCTCGAGAATGGCGAGCGGGCAATTGGTCTTGCCGAAGCGTGCGCTGAATTCGAACAGGACAAATAAGGAGTGATGCGGAACCGTGGTAGGAACCTGGTAAAGGGCGAGATTAACAGGCATGTGCGACAGCTTTGGAGCAGCATTTTCGCGGGCGAGGACCTGATCGAGCGGCAACGCGACCGACTGGATTGTCTGGTCGTCCATGGCCGCTTCATAGCGCGCGAGCCAGTCGACCATTTGCGGAGAAAGCGCTGATCCCCTGACGCGAGGAGGATTGTCGCGGCCTTCGCGATCGATGGTCGTGGTGATGTTGCGCTGATAAAGGGCGGGAAGAGGATGGGCGGAGTGGCTGCCGGGTGGCAAAGTGAAGACGACGGGCAGGGTGGTGGTAACGGCAACGGGTTGGGCGTCACGCTGGAGGGGGCGGAATTGGCTGGCGGCAATCCAGGCTTGCGCGGAAGAAATGAGCGACGGAGGACCGGAGAGTGCGGATTGGCTTTGGACGCGGCCTTCAGCGGAGATGGTGAGCTGGATTTTTACAGCGCCTGCGACTCCGGCGGCGAGAGCGAAGGGCGGATAGGCGGGCCGGTCGTGGCCGATGCGGTGCGCGAGGGCCTCCTGGGAAGAGATCTGGATAGGTGCGGCTTCGGACGACGTTGCGGGCTGGGGAGCGGGCGATTGCGCGTTGAGGATGACGGACGAGGCGAAAAAAAGCGGGACGAGAAACCGCATAGGACAGAGATAAAGGATGGGGAGTACGCAGGGCAAGTAGGGAGGCGCCGATGGCGGGACGAATCGAGGTTATGCGGGCGGACATTACGAATCTGGATGTGGACGCGATTGTGAATGCGGCGAACACTTCCCTGCTGGGCGGCGGCGGCGTGGATGGAGCGATTCATCGCGCGGCTGGGCCAGAGCTATCGGCCGAGTGCCGCACACTGGGCGGATGCGCGACGGGAGAGGCGAAGATCACGAAGGGCTACCGGTTGCCGGCGAGGCATGTGATTCACACGGTGGGGCCGATTTGGAACGGCGGGCGTCGCGGCGAGGCGGAGTTATTGGCGAACTGCTATCGATGGTGCTTCGCGCTGGCACGGGAGAATGGGCTGCGGACTCTGGCGTTTCCTGCGATCAGCTGCGGGATCTATGGATATCCGATTGAGGAGGCGGTGGAGATTGCGGTGCGCGAGACGCGGGCGGAGTTGGCGAGAAGCCCCGATGTCGAGAAGATAATTTTCGCTTGCTTCGGCGATGAGGTGTACGAAGCGTATCAAGCTACTGTGTTTTCGTAGCCTGCGGAGCTGGCTCAGCCCACGGCAAAGACACGGAAGGCAGACAGTCTGGACCCTCGGCAGTCGCGCGCAAGGTTCCTTGCGTCTTTCCCGGAACATGAGGGAAGCCGGCCACGATGGCGTGTCCAGCGCTGTCGGTCGTCATCACCATGTTGGCGGTCTTGCCTTCGGACTCCAACACAACCGGAATCTTGCTTTCCAATGGAAATCCGTCGGCAACGAAGAGAACGGCTGTGGCATTCGGCTGCGCGATTCTCACTTCAAGCCTGCAACCATGATCTTCGCCCGCAACGGGCTGCGGCACGAGGGTGCCGGGAATGGCAAGCTGGTTGTCGCGGCTGGAGATGTCGTACCGCAGAGGCACAGCGGAATCCGCTTCAGGCGTCAGGTAGAACTCGCCCCCTGGAGCGCGAAGGCTGTTTTCCTCACCGGGTTGGGGCCTGCGGGTCATGATCAAACCGCGAGCATTCACGTAAAGATCGCCGGGATCGGGTTTGGGCGCTTCACCGGCCTGCCAGACCCTCCACACGTAGACCTTGTTCTCGGGAGCACCGACGGCAAAGACTCGGTAACGCGCAACAGCACTCTTAGCCGCGGCCTGGTCGTCCGCTTTCTCGAATCGCAACTTCAACCGCTGATCATTCCCAAGTCCCAGGTCCCCGTTGTCCCAGCGTACCTGGCGAACCAGAAGATCGAGCAACGGCTTTGCAGGACCGGGTTGGCCGGGAAACATGGCGTAGACCAATCCCTCTGTTTCGTTTTTCTTTGGCGGCTTGCTATGCAACAGGATTTGAAACTGGAACGAGGCAATGAAGGCGAGCAGTAGGAAACGTCGAAGGGGGATGCTCATGATTCCAGTGTGCTCGACAAACAGGCAGCAGGCAACAGAGAAAGGCCGGAAACACTTACCAGAGTGTTCCGGCCTTTGATGGTTTAGTTAATACCTCCCAGGGTTTCAGCACTTGCAGCGGTTGAAGCGGCTTGCAGCCTGGGAGAAAACACCTCAGAAGTTCAACGTGATCTTCGCCGTCAGCGCGCGCGGAGTGACGTAGTGCGTGCCGCTGAAGGTGGAGAGGAAGTTGTAGAGCGCGTACTTGTCGGTGACGTTGATGGCGGTCAGGTCGAGGTTCGTCTTGTAGTGCTCCTCGTGGAAGATGTTGTTCTTGCCGAGCGTGACGTCGAACAGGTTGCGCGGCGCGATGCGCGGCGGGTTCTGGTCGTCGTTCTCCGTGCCGGGCGCGGGAATCTGCACAAGTTGCGACGTGTACTGCGACGCAAGGCAGGAGTCGAAGCCGGAAGTCGGGAGTGGCCGCGACGCCGTTGCAGGTGATGCCAGCCTCGAATTGCTGGTCGGGAGTCAGGCCGCTCAGATCGACTCCCGGCTGGCCGCCGAGCGTGATGGAAGTACCGCCGTTGATCGGATTGCATAGACTGTTCGGGTCGGTGACGTTATAGCAAGGCACCGAGCCGGCGACAAGGCCCGAGTCATAGCGCCAGTTGAAGCCGCCCCAGAGGCCATTCACCCAACTGCCGTCGTGCGACAGCGTGTACTGCAGGTGCGTGGTCTGGTTGAACTTCTCGTCGTGGTCGATGCGGAAGGGCATATCCGCCTTGGCCCGGGGCAGCTCCGGCGCCGGCCGACTGCGGCGGGAAGAAGCGCGCGGCCACCGAGGACATGACGGTGTAGGCGCTGAAGTTGTGGAACTCGGGAACCTCGACGTGCAGCGCATAGCCGGGAATCTTGGAGTTGTGCCAGTCGATGGGGAAGGTGATGGGCGTGTTGCCCAGCACGCTGAAGTCGAAGGCGTTGTGGGTGTACTTCCAGATGTACTCGCCGCTGACCACCACATTCTTGCCGAAGGCCTGCTGCAGGCTGGCGTGGAACTCGTTGCGGAAGCCGGGCTCGAGCGTTCCGGAAACGCCCGGAGTGCAGAGCGAGCAGCGGCGTCAGCACCGCATTCGAGCAGCCGCTGCTGGAGAGCACCAGGTTTTCGTTGAATGGCGTCTCCAGGGTGCGCGCGTAGGAGACTGCTCAGCACGGTGCTGGTGGGCTTGATGTTGTAGGCGATGCCCACGCGCGGCTCGGCCTGGTTGGCGTCGGTGAGGCCGTTGTAGAGGTCCTCGCGCAGGCCCAGGTTGAAGTCCCAGTTGCCGGCCTTGATCTCGTCTTCAATGTAGAGGGCCAGTTCCTTTACGTCGGTGTGGCCGAAGTAGTTGTAGTACGCTCCGCCGCGGGTGAGGTCGTAGGGCGCCAGGACCGGGAGATAGTTGCGGATTCGGAGAACGACGTGACGCCGTCGCACTGCGGATGGATCTGGTGTAACCCGGCAGCGGGTTGCCGTTGACATCGACGCAGGGCGAGTTGTAGGTGGGATCGACCACGCCCAGGCTGTCGTGCTCGCGCAGGAAGGTCTGTCCGTATTGCGCGCCGATCTTGAGGTTGTTGATTCCCTTGACGTAGGAGTAGTCGGCATGGACCGCCGGCGTTGGTCAGCGTGCGGTACTGGGAGATGGACGAGGTTTGCAGGTTGGCCGGGCCCAGGTCGGCGAGCGGGTTGCCGCTGGGGTAGTAGTTGTAGCCGTCCCTGCGGACGAAAGCGCCCAGGTTGAAGACCGAGTTGTTGCTGATGACGCGCGTGTAAGTGGGCGAGATGTTGATAGGTGCCGATCTTGGAGCGCTGGTCGGTGTTGCCGACGTTGCCGAAGACGGGGCTGGCGCTTGCGCCGTCCGCTGACGCAACATTCTGCACATTCAGGTTGTCGAAGGAGTTGGGCGTCTGGAACCAGGAGCGGCTGTAGTTCAGGTCGAGGTGGATCGAGTCGGCCGGCGTGAAGGTGTAGTCGACGCGGTCGAAGAAGTTCTCCTCGTTGCCCTTGTCGTGGAAGACGGTGAACTCCGGCGGATCGAGGAAGCGGCCGGTGTTGAGGCCGTCGACCTCGATGAAGTTGCCCCAGTTCTTGCCGCCGTAGGAGAGATCGAAGCCGCCGTTGGCCGACCCGAAGGTGCCGTAGGAGGCGTAGATGTCTGCCGGTGGGCTTGGTGACGCCCTGGCCGGAGCGCGTGGTGGCCACGATGACGAGGCTGGTCTTGCCGCCGTACTCGGCCGGCGGCGCGCCGCTGATGACCTCGATGGATTGAATGGAGTTGGACGGGAAGCTGGTTGGAGAAGACCTTGCTCTGCTGGTCGGTGATGGACTGGCCGTCGACGGAGAAGGAGTTGGAGGCGTGGTCGCCGAGGCCGTGGAAGAGGCCGTTGGAGTCGGCCGCGACGCCGGGGGTGGTCAGCGTGACCAGCGAGCTGAGCGTGGAGGACTGGCTCTCCAGCGGCACCTTGTTGAACAGGTCGCGGTCCACGTCGGTGTGGAATGTGGGGTCGTCTTCGATCAGGTCGCCGCTGGACTCGACGGTGACGGTCTGGCTGCCGCCGGCGATCTGCAGAACCAGCTTGACGGTTGATTCCCACCGACGGAGCGAATCTCGACGTTCTGGCTCAACGGGGCAAATCCTTTGGCGGAGACGCCGATCTGGTAGGGGTTGAAAGGAACGTTGGAAAAGACGAATTGGCCGGTTGCGTCGGTGGTTGTGGTGCGGTCGAATCCGCTGACCGCGTTGGTGAGATGGACGGTTGCGTTGGGAACCACGGCGCCGGACGGATCGGTGACGGTGCCGCGCACGGCGCCGGCGTTGCCGCTTTGCGCGGACGCGGACAGCGCCGCGAAGATGAGGGCGAGGAGGGGAAGAAGCGCAGCATTGCGCCACGATGAATCGGCATGAAAATGTCTCCTGAAAAATGGCTGAAGGATGGGGATAATGCGACCGCGAGGTGTGCCGTCGCGGAGTCCTCAGTGCATTGGAGGAGCATCGGTCCGCTTCAAAATCAGGTTGTGCAAATGCGCCGAAGCATCGCCCGATGAAATGAGCGACGAAACGATGCGACAACTTGAATGAAAACGAGAAGATGCTTTAGCAGGAGATGGGAGGAGGGCGAATGAAGAGCCGGACTTGCCGCTTGCGGGCAACAACGATGGGCTCGGCCTGGGGCGTGGAAGCTCCCAATTGCACGATGACGATGACGGCAGCAGCAGCGGCGACGGGCACCAGCGTGTGCATGACGATGCACAACTGGCAATGGTCTGCGTCGGATTGATCGGGTGCAGGTGCGCCACCTGAGCGACGGCCAGCAGCGCAAGCAGGACAAGACAGAACATCGCCACGGCCGGCAAGATGCCGGACCAGGCGCCGCGTTTCCCGCGGAAAATTGTCTTAAGTCCTGTCAATCGTTCCTTCCGGTTTTCTTCAAAAGAGCCTCATTGAGTTTGACGCTTTCGAGCCGGGAGTGGTTGCCCCGCGGTTGACTTCGGCTAACAGTTTGCATGAAGCAAGTCTCACTGACCTAGATTTTCAAAACGTCACCGTCGCGGGCGACCATCTGGTAGAGCACAGGGTTGACAAAGAAGCCAAGGAAGAGTCGCGAGACGAGGCCCGCAACGATGACGATGGCAAAAGGTTTCTGCGTATCCGAACCGATGCCGGTAGAGAGCGCTGCCGGCAGAAGGCCCGAGGCATGCAACGAGCGCGGTCATCATGATGGGCCGCAGCCGCAACAGCGATGCCTCGCGCGTGGCCGAGCGAATGTCCATATTCTGCTCGAGGCGCAGCTTGTTGATGTAGGAGACAAGAATCACGGCGGTCTCGACTGAAACGCCAATCAACGCCAGCATGCCCAGGCCCGACGATGCGCTGAAGGGCGTGCCGGTGAGCTTGAGCGCGAGCAGCGCGCCCACGGGAACCGTGAGGATGACACCGAGACACGATGACCACCGGGAACTTGAAGTTGTCATAGAGCGCAAACAAGATCATGAAGATGATGAGCACGGCGAGCGGACCGATGAAGGCCAACTGGTGCTCGGCGGCGAGAAACTCGTCGTATTCTCCGCCCCAGGTGAGCCGATAGCCGGGTGGCAAATTCTTTTGGATGTCGGCGATGGCCCGCTGGCCGGCCTGAACAGCCGCTCTCCAGGTCGCGCCCTTCAATGCTGTATTGCACGCCGATATAGCGCGAATTATTTTCGCGGTAAATGAAAGACGCGCCGCCGGCCTCGTGAATATCGGCGAGCGCGCTGAGAGGAATTTGCTGGCCAGAGGGCGTGCCCACAAGCAGGCTACCAATCTGCTGCTCACTTTCGCGGAACTCAGGCTTCATGCGCACGACGAGATCGAAGAGTTTTTCGCCCTGGATAACCTGGGTAGCGGCCTGTCCGCCCACGGCGGCCTGGACGACCGCTTCTACGTCGGCAACATTGATTCCATAGCGGGCAATCTTATCGCGATCGACATCGATCAACAGGCTGGGCTGGCCGAGCTCGCGGACCACGGTGAGATCGGTGAATCCCGGCACCTGGCTGAGCCGGCGCTTGATCTCGAGCGCGTTGTTCTGGAGAACGTTCAGATCGGGGCCGTAGATCTTCACGGCGAGCGCGCTCTTCAGGCCGGTCAGCGCTTCATCGACCGCATCCTCGGCGGGCTGTGTGTAATTGAAAATCACGCCGGGAAATGCCTGAAGCTGGCTCTGAATGTCAGCAGTCAGCTCCGCCTTGTTGTGGATGGAGCCGGTTTTCCAAACCGAGTCGCCGTAAGGCTTGAGGCCGACGTAGAACTCGTCGTTGAAGAAGCCGGTAGGGTCGGTGCCGTCGTCCGGGCGCCCAAGCTCGGAGCCGACGTCGGTGACCATCGGATATTTGAGGAGAATGTCGCGAACCTGCGGCGAGAACTTGCTCGCTGTGTCGAAAGAAACTGTGTAGGGCATGGTGGCGCGAACCCACAGCGCGCCTTCGTCGAGATGCGGCATGAATTCGCCGCCGATGAAGGGAACGAGGAGGAGCGTAGCGGCGAAGATTGCTGTGGCTACGATCATGGTCGCCTTGGGATTGTCGAGGCACCAGATCGAGCCAAACCGCGTATCTGATCGCTGACCCATTCGAAGGGCTTGTTCTCGGGTCTCGTGAACGCCCTTTCTTGAACCAATAGGCGCACATGACGGGAACGAAAGTAAGAGTAAGGATCAGTGCGCCGACGAGCGCGATTGCGACCGTGTCGGCCATCGGCTTGAACAGTTTTCCCGAGGGTCCGCTGAGCGCGTAAATGGGCAGATAACCGGCGATGATGACGGCGACGGAATAGAAGATGGGGCGATCGACATCCTTCGCGGCACTGAGTATGACTTCTTCGAGGTTGTAGTCCTGGCCTTCGCGGGCACCCAGCTCGCGAAAGATGTTCTCGACCATGACCAGGGTCCCGTCAATGAGAATTCCAAAATCGATGGCGCCGATGGAGAGCAGGTTGGCTGGGATTCCCCGCGCGTGGAGGAAGATGAAGGAAAAGAGCAATGCCAGGGGAATGGTGAGCGCCACAATCACCGCTGCGCGGAAGTTGACCAGAAAGGCCATCAGAACGACCAGGACCAGAACCATGCCGAGCACCAGATTGTGTTCGACAGTGTCGATGGTCAACTGAACCAGATCGCTGCGGTCATAGTAAGGGACGCACCTTGACATCGGGCGGCAGCACTTGTTCGATTGAGTTCCTGAGTCTTGGCTTCAACGCCTTTCAGAACGTTCTGCGTCTGCTCGCCGCGGCGCATCATGATGACGCCTTCAACGGCGTCATCGGTTTTGATTGAAGCCGAACTCGCCCAGGCGCGGGGCGTTTCCAATGACCACGTCGCCGATGTCGTCGGACACGCACCGGCACGCCATTTTGTGTACCCACAATGATGTTGCCGATGTCTGCTGTGTCGCGGACGAGGCCGATGCCACGCACGTAATAGAACTGATCACCCTGCGAGTAAAACCCGCCTCCGGCATTGGAATTATTGACGGATAGCTGTTGAATCACGGTCGGCACAGTGATGTGGTACGCATAGAGCTTTGCCGGATCGAGCAGCACCTGGTATTGCATTACTGTGCCGCCGAAGCCGGAATCGTCCGCCACTCCCGGCACCTGCTTATACTCGCGCTCAACGATCCAATCCTCGAAGGTCTTCAATTCCTGCGGCGAGCGGTCGGGGCTCTGTAAAACATATCGATAGACAAGCCCGGAAGGACTGGCCAGCGGAGCAAGCGTGGGCGCAACGCCTTGCGGATAAGTAACCTCGCTCAGCCGCTGAAAGACCACGTCGCGTGCGAAGTAGTCGTCGGCGCCATCGTCAAACGTGAGGATGACATCAGAGAGCCCGTAGAGAGAGATCGAGCGCATCACGGTGAGCCTGGGAACGCCGTTCATCTCCACTTCAGTGGGGACCGTGACCAACCGCTCGATTTCTTCAGCTGCATGGCCGGGCCACTGGGTGATGATTTCGACCATCGGCGGAGACAGGTCGGGGTATGCGTCCACAGGCATGTTGTGGAACGCGACCGCACCGGCAACGCAAAGGAAGGCCACGAGAAACAGGACGATGGGCCGCTGGCGGAGCGCGAATTGTACGACGCGATGAATCATCGGATCCTGCTTCCCTTAGTGCTGCAACGAATTCGCGAACTGAAGAAACAGGCTGCCATTGCCGACCACCTTCTCTCCAGCGGAGATGCCCTTTACGATTTGCGTCGGCCATCCTGCACCTCGCCCAGTTCCACGTCGCGCCGGCCGAATTGATTTTCGCCTTGAGGACATAAACGAAGGGCTGGTTATTGTCATCGCGCAAGACGGAAGCGTTGGGCACCGCCAGTGCGTTGGCAAGCACGCCGGCCGTGACCGTCACCGTGCAGTACATATCCTTTTTCAGTTTTTCGCCGGGATTCTCGTACCACGATGCGCGCCTGCAGCGTCCGGGTGTTTGGGTCGAGCGCCGGCGAGATATAGGAGATCTTTCCGTGGAAGCTGCCGGAGTAAGCGTCAGTCTGCACAACTACGTCATCGCCGCTGCGAACATACTGCAGGTCGGCCTGGTAAACATTTGCGAGAACCCAGACGGTGCCGAGGTCGGAGATGGTGAAGGCCTGCGTCTGGCCTGCCTGCACAACCTGACCGGGCGAGACCAGCCGCTCGACGACTTCACCGCTGATGGGAGCCAGTACAGGAATCTGCGATGAGGACGGCGCCTTTGCCAGGTCAGCCGGGATTCTTGATGCCGAGAATCTTCATGCCCTGTTCTGCCGCGTTCAGGTCGGCCTGGGCCTGGTTGCGATCGGACTCAGCCTGCTCCAGGTCACGTTCAGCAATGGCATGGTTCTGATAAAGCTCCTGGGCGCGCGTCATAGTTTTTCTGTGCCAGCCGGGAGGAGTCCTCGGCTTTCAAATAGGAGTCGAGCGACTGGGCGTAATCGGGGCTGCTGACTTCAAGCATCGGTTGGCCGCTCTTTACATGCTCGCCGGGCACCACCAGAATTCTGCTGACAGGCCCACCGACCTGGGTGATCACGGGCGTGGTATCGAATGCGTTGTACTCTACCGCGCCGGTGAGGCGAAGCGTGTGTTTCAACGCGGCGGGCTGAACCGTCACCACCTGCACGTGAGCCATCTGATCCTGCGGAATGGTAAAGAGCTGCGGGGTAGCCGAGGAAGAAGCGCTCTGAGAAAAAGATGTCATCTTTTCTGCTTTCTCGCCGCTGTTGGAGTGACAGGCCGAGAGCACAAGCAAGGAAGCGAAGACAGGCAAGCTTGCGATTTTTCCGCCAAGGCAATTTGTTGCATGAATTCTTCATGGAATGCTCCTGGTTCCGACGGCTTGGCGAAGCTGCTCAAGTGCCTGCAAATAGGCTGCCAGCGCCTGTCGATAGCCGAGTTGCGTAGCCCTGTAGCTGCGCTCGGAATCAAGAAAATCAAGAAGACTGGCCGCGCCATGCCGGTAAGCGAAATCGGTGATCTCCCGTGACTGCTGCGCCTCATCGAGGTATCCGGAGCGATAGAGGGTAACGATCTGATCGTTGGCGTGCAGGCCCTCATACGCATCTCTCACGTCGGTCAACACCTGCCCGCCTAGCGTACTTTTCCTGCTCCTGGGCCTGCGTAATGGCAAACCCGGTGCGAGCAATCTCTCCCTGGTTGCGGTCGAAGATCGGGAGTTGGATCTGCCCGAAAAGCGAAACGTCATTGAGATAAGCGAGATGGGTGTAACTCACTTGCCCGGTAACGTCTCTTTTGCCGATGGCCTTCTGCAGTTCGTGCTGGCTATTGGCGGCCGTCACTCCTAACTGGGCCGCGCGCAGGTCCGGCCGGTTCTGCAGCGCCTTGGCCTGAAAATCGTCCACAGTGCCGCTTACCGGCTGGTAATCGAAATCTCCCGCAATGTCGTAGTCCGCGCTTACCGATTCATATCCAAGCAACTGCCGCAGGTCTGAAAGTCCCTGCAGTCCTGGCAAGCTGCGCCTGGGAGACATCGGTCTGGAACTGAAGCATCTGGAGCTTGATCTTCAGCAGATCGTCCTCGCCGATATCCCCGGCTTTGTATCGCGCGTCAGTTATGTCGACCGTGTTCTGGAAGCTCTTCAGGTCTTCGTTTGCCAGCTCAAGGGTCGATTCCGCGAGCTCGACCGCGATGAACTGGGAGGCAACGTTGAAAGTGAGTGTGCGCTCGTTGTCGGCAACCTGGGAACGCGTCTGGGCGGTAACGTCGCGGGCCGCCTGCAGACGGTGCTGCCGCTTCTGGCCGCGCTCAAACAGATAGCTGACGCCAAGATCGAACTGCGCCGAATTGTCGATGTAGTCGGAACTGAAATTGCTCGGGCTGGAAGATGGGCAGGAACTGCGAGTCCCACAAGAGCACTGGGTTAGGCCGCAAATTGGCGGTTGTTTCCTCGGCTTCGTCTTGCTGAATCGTGGTTTGCGCAGCCAGCAGGTTGTGATTGTGCTGAAGGGCCATCCGGATCGCGTCGTCGAGCGAGATCAATGGTGCGCCCGGGCTTCTGGGCCAGCGTATTGGGCTGCGGCGCAGGAGGATTCTTGAGGGGGCGGCGACTGGGCGCCGGCAATCGCGATGAAGAGCAACGATGCCAAGGTTGCGAAGGAGCCTGGAAGTGAAAGACGCATAGGCGTTCAACCTCATGGACAGCTGAAAAATGCGGTAAGAACGCGGCGAATGATTCTGCGGTTCGTCCTGAGAGCATTCGAGGAGCATCAGACCGCTTCAAGTTTTGGATATGCGCCTAGAAATCGCGCGCTCCTGTGGGAGCGCTGCGATAGAAAGGCTGAAATTGAAGTCGGAGAGCTGCCCTAGCAGGAGGCGGGAGGGGGGCGAATGAAGAGGCAGGTCTGAAGTTGCCGTGCCACGAAGACGGGCTCGGCCTGGGGTTCGGAAGCTCCCATTTGTACAAGAACGACAGCGCCAGCCATGGCGGTGACGGGCACCGCCGCATGCATGACAGTACAGAGCTGACAGTGGTCGGCGTCGTACGGCGCTGGAGTGGAGGTGTGTGACCTGGGCAACAGAGAGCATTGCCAGAAGGATGAGGCAGAGGCCCGCGACGACCGGTAACAGATTGAGCCGGCCGCGGTGTTGGCCGCGGAAAAACGCCCGAACTGCTTTCAAATCACGACCTCAACGACGACCCGTATGTCGCTATTCTACAGAAGAAAGGCAATTGGTTGGACGATCTTTGGGTCGGGTGGTTGCGCGCCGGTACTGCGAACCGACGATTTGAAGACATCCCACGCCGCAGCGACAAAGGTTCTTATGAAACCAACGCTCGAGACTCCGGTTCGTCTAAACTGTGTTGCCATGGTTGGTTATCAGCAAGTTCGGTTCTGGATGCTGGTTTCGCTGGCTCTTCTCCTGCTGCAGCCGGGTGCGGCGGCCTGGGGGCAGAGCGGCCAGACCAATTCGGATGGACAGAGCACGAAAACGATCGAGATCCAACGTGAAGATCAGCCGCAAAAGCAGACCAACTCCAACTCGAAGCCACTGCCGCTGAAGCCGGGAGTGCCTGGGACGGGGCGCAATCTTCGCCTGATTTTGAAAGACGGCTCCTACCAGATGGTGCGCGATTACCAAGTTGTGGGCGACCGTGTGCGATACCTCTCGCAGGAACGCGGCGAATGGGAAGAGCTACCTTCGGAACTGATCGACTGGGATGCAACGAAGAAATGGGAGAAGGAACACGCCGATCTTGTGGAAGAAGATACGTCGCCTGCGATGAAAGAGGCCGAGACGATCGACAAGGAAGAGAGCGAAGAGCGAGCGCAACAGAACGCACGCATGCCCAAAGTGGCCGAAGGACTGGAATTGCCGGATGAAGACGGCGTCTATGTACTCGACACATTCCATGGCATGCCGGAGCTTGTGGAACTGGTGCCAACCGATCTTTCGATGGAAACGAAGAGCAAGAAAGGTGTTGCGGTACTGAATCCAATTGCCGCAAAGACGGCAAGTCTGGAGATGGAGGGGGCTCATGCGAGGGTTCACCTGCACGTGAACGATCCGGCGATTTACCTTTCGCTGGGGGTGGACGATGAGAAGGAGCCGGTGCTGACGCACCCGATTACGGTGAACACGGGCGGCGCGAAGGCAGTGAATGGCGGCAAACACGGGGCACACTCGGTGCAATCAGGGTTTGCGATCGTACGGGTGGACGAGCGACAGGCGGTGCGGATTGTGGGTGCGGTGCACATGAGCCCGACGGGCACTGTCACGCAGGATGAGAATACGGTTGCCGCAAAGGTTGAATTGCTGCCGGGCAAGCACTGGATGAAGATTGTTCCGGACCAAAACCTGTCAATTGGCGAGTACGCGCTGGTGGAGATTCTTTCGCCCTCCGACATCAGCGAGTCGGTGTGGGATTTTCGCGTGGATCCGCGACTGCCGGACAACGTGGGGTCGATTCAGCCGATTACGCGGCAGGCGAGGGAGCAGTAACAGTCACTGCTGTGTTTGGATTACCCACCCTAGCCGGAGAAACAAAAACCCGGCGAGGATCCACCGTACAGACGAGGACCTGTCTGTGGGGACCCCGGGGTGGGACACCCATCTCCTTTTCGTGCACCTGCAGGTGCACCTTTCTGACTCGTGTGTGCTGGCCAGAAAGTGACGCATTCTCAACATGCGAAAAAGTAGACCTGCAGGTGGGCGAATCGAGAAATTCGACGATCTGCGTGTCACCAGAAATGGAAAAAGTGGCGAATGTTGGGTGCGTGCTTCGGTTCGGGCTTTGATTGCAAGGTTCGGGCCTCTGGAAAGCAGGAGGAACCGCAGATCCCTCGACTTCGCTCGGGATGACAATGCAGAGTGAGCGGGACTTCTTTGGGATTTGATCGCGAGGGATGGGCCTCGGGAAAGCAGGAGCAACCGCAGATCCCTCGACTTCTCTCGAGATGACAGGACTGTTTGGTGTGGGCGCCGTGGCAGTCATGCGGGTTTGGGCTGCTGGCGGTTGCGACTGAAGGCGAAGTGCGCGAACAGGAGAATGGCGCCGGCGGCAGCGAGGATGGCGTCGGCGGCGGGCATGGCGCGCGGGCCCCACCAGGCGTAGGCGCGGCCGTCGAACCAGGACATATAGACAACCGGCAGGTTGCCGAGAGAATTGATGATGGCGTAGCGCGAGCTGCCGCTCTTGCCGGAGCCACCGAGGAACTCGAGACTCACTCCTGTGAACAAAGCGTAGCCTGCGCCGATGGTGAAGAGGAAGAGCACGGTGCCCACGAAGTAGACCGCGGGGCGCGCCGGGCCGAGGGCGAGGATTGCCGCAGCCGCAGCATTGACGAGGCCTGAGATAGGGAAAGCAATGGAAGCGCGGATGTGAATTGGAATGAACGAGACCACTGTTGCGCCCGCGGCAGTGAGCAATGCACCGCCCAGGCCGTTGATCCATGCAACCTGCGCGCCGGTGATGCCGTAGTCAGCGGCAAGGCCGGGAAGCAGGCCGATGAGGGCGCCACTGCAAAATGGCGCGGTGACGAGCAGCAAATAAGGAATTGCCTTCCAGTGGAGAAAGGTCTGTTTGAACTCAGTAAAAATGAGCGCGCGGGTTTGACGAAAGTTATGCTCACGGATCATTTGCTGGGGCGGGGCGGCAAACGCGAGGAGTGAGGGCACGACGATCATTGCAGCGAAGATGAGGCCGAGCGTGGGGACGCTGAGGCGCGAGGAGAGCGCGACGAGCGCAAAGACTCCGATGGCTCCCACGACAAGCGAGCCAGTCTGATAAAAGCTGCCGGCGCGGCGGCGATTGACCTCGCTCCTGAGACCGCCCATCATGCCGCCGCATGCGGCGGGGACGACGACGCCGAAACATGCGCCAAGAAACATGAGCCCGACTGCGCGTGAGGAACCCAGATTGGGCTGTAGGAATGCAACGATGAAAGTGGTTGCCGCGGCTACGGCTGCAAGAATGAGCCAGGTTCGGCGGCGCACAACAGAAATCGGTAATCGGGCCCCAGAGGAAATAGATGGCGTGCGGCAGGGAAAGCAACGCGATGATGCTGGCGCTGCGCGAGGGATCGACGCCATGGAGACGCAAAAGGTAAGAGAGGCCTCCGCCAATGAGGCCGAGGGAGATGACCGCATCCGCGGAGATGAGGAAGGCGAAGAGCCAAGGGCGTTCATGCGCAGCAGATGAGGTTTCGGCGGGCGCCGGCACAGACTCCGCTGGAAGCATGTGCAAAGCCTATCATGGGGTTACGAGTCCACTTTGGAACGCTGGGGAAGTTGGTATCGAATGTGGGATTCCATGCCGATTAAGGGGTAGGCTACAATCCGGCGATATCCCTAGTGTGGCGCTCTAAGAAGTTAGTGGTTTAAATCGCAAGGAACAACCGCAGATCCTTCGAATACGGTTGCCACGGCGACCTCCGGTCGGGATGACGGCGATGTTTCTGATCCCGTATCAAAGACAGGGCACTAGAGAAGGGTAAAGAACTTGGATGGTTGACTACTACGAGTTTTTGCAAATAAGTCCGAACGCCGATGTGGACACGATTCACCGCGTCTACCGGTTTTTGGCGGCCAGGCTGCATCCAGACAATCCATCAACGGGCGATCCCGAGCAGTTCAAACTGCTGAAGACGGCTTACGACGTGCTGGCCGACCGCATGAGCCGCGCTGAGTACGATGCGACGCGCACACGGGGTGCCAGACAGGAACCGTTTTCGAAGCAAGTGGACTTCATGGACAACATGGAGGGAGAGCTGAACCGGCGCCTGGCAGTGCTGGCGGTTCTCTACCACAAGCGGCGATCGAACACGGTATTCCCCGAGGTTTCGCTTGCCGAGATCGAAGAGCGCATGGGCTTCCCTCGCGACTACCTGGACTTTACGCTCTGGTACCTGCAGAAGAAGGGATACGTTGCCAAGGCGGATAACGCGCAGTACGCGCTGACGGCCGAGGGCGTAGATTTTGTGGAGAAGGAACGCGTCGGCTTCCCGACCCTGAACAAATTGCTTACCGCCGGATCGGAGATTCCGACCGAGGACATTGTCAAAGCCAACGAGGAGATAGCGGCCGGCCCGCCGCCGGAGGCGAAGCCCGCAAGGCAGGAAGCTCCGAAAGCAGCGTCGACGATTGTGCTGCCGTCGTCGATGGAGATGGACTACGATCGGCGTTTCGGCAAGACGGACCGTCGGGTGGGTCTGCCGGATAATCGGAAATTCAAGGGAGAGCGGCGGATTAACGTGAGAGACCGGCGACTTATTTCGGATGGGAAGCCGCCTGTTAACTGACTGGATTTGATCGCGAGGGATGGGCTTCTGGAAACCAGGAGGAACCGCAGATCCCTCGACTTCGCTCGGAATGACATTTCACGAAAAAATGTATGGAGTGGCCCGACTGGATTTGAGTGACCACTCTTATTCGCGCGCGGCGATGCCGAGAGCCTTCATCTTGCGGTAAAGGTGGCTGCGCTCGAGGCCCAGCAACTCGGCGGCGTGGCTGATGTTGTTGCGGGCCTCTTCAATCTTCTTCTGGATGTATTCGCGCTCGTAGGCGTCGCGCGCCTGCTGCAGGCTTGAGAACTCCTCAGTGGAGCGGGAGCCGGTTTTGTGCGTGAGCGGCGGCAGATGCTTGCGCTCGATGCGCAGCGCGCGCGGATTGAGGATGAGGACGCGCTCGATGACATTCTTGAGTTCGCGCACGTTGCCGGGCCAGTGATATCGGCCCAGCGCGTCCAGCGCCTCCTCGCCGATTTCGACGCGCGGGCGGCCATATTGGCGGCCGAACTCAGAGAGAAATTCGCGCGCAAGGAGCGGAATGTCCTGCTTGCGCTCGCGCAGCGGCGGCACGAAAAACGGCACCACGTTGAGGCGATAGAAAAGATCTTCGCGGAAATTGCCTTTGGCGATTTCTTCCTCGAGGTCTTTGTTCGTCGAAGCGATGAGGCGCACGTCGACGCGCAGCGGCTGCGTGCCGCCGACGGGAGTGAACATCTGTTCGTCGAGCGCGCTGAGCACTTTGGCCTGCGTCTTCAGGCTCATGTCGCCCACTTCGTCGAGGAAGAGCGTTCCGCCGTCGGCGCGTTCCAGGGTGCCGCGCTGCTCGGGCGGTCCGCCGGGCTGGACGCCATGGCGATAGCCGAAGAGCTCGGCCTCAATGTGCGCTTCGGGAATGGCGGCGCAGTTAAGCTCGACGAAGACGCTGTCGCGGCGCAGGCTTTCGGCATGGATGGAGCGCGCGATGAGCTCCTTGCCGGTGCCCGACTCGCCATAAATGAGCACGCGGCCATTGGTGGGCGCCATGAGCCTGATCTGCTGGCGCAGTGCCTTGAGCGGCACGCTTTCGCCGGTGAGCACAGCGGCGGCGCTGAACTGGCGCTTGAATTCTTCGTTCTCCGTGCGCAGGCGGCGCGCTTCGACGGCATTCTTGACGACGATGAGGGTGCGCTCGAGCGAGAGCGGCTTCTCAAGAAAGTCGTAGGCGCCGAGCTTGGTGGCTTTGACGGCGGTTTCGATGGTGCCGTGGCCGCTGATGATCACGACTTCAGGCCGCATCTCCGGCGTGAGATCGCGCATCTCCGCGAGCACCTCGAGACCGTCGCGGCCGGGGAGCCAGATGTCGAGCAGAACCACGTCGTAGGGCGTGTCGCGCAGCAGCACCATGGCCTCGTCGGCGTCGGCCGCGCCGGCAACGCCGTAGCCCTCCTCGCGCAGAATCTCTTCGAGCGAGGTGCGAATCTCCGCTTCGTCGTCCACCACCAGGATGTGGTTCATGAGGCGAAGCCCTTCACCGCTTCACGGAGTCGCGGCTACGGCTGCGATTCGACGCGCCGGGTTCCACCAGCGGCAGGCGCAGCAGAAAGCGCGCGCCCTTGGGGACGTTGGCTTCGGCGCTGATGGAGCCGCCGTGCTCCTGCACGATTTTGGCGGCGATGGAGAGGCCCAGGCCAGTGCCGCGATGCTTGGTGGAGTAGAAGGGCAGAAAAAGCCGCTCGCGAATTTCGTCGGTCAAGCCGGGGCCGGTATCGGAGACGGTGACTTCAACGGCGGCGCCATCTTCGCTGAGCGCGGTGCGCACGCCGAGCACGCGCAGCAGGCTGCCCTGCATGGCTTCGGCGGCGTTGTCGATCAGATTGGCGAGCGCGCGGCGAATGGCCTCAGGATCGGCCAGGACCGGAGGCAAATCCGGACTCGAGATTGCGCTGCACGGTGATGCCTTCAAGCCGGCCGCCGAAGAGCGCGAGGGCTTCTTCGACAATCTGATTCATGTCGCAAGGCGCGCGGCTGCGGCGCGGGAAACTGCGCCAGCGCGGAGAACTGGTCGACCAGCGTGCGCAGAGTGCCGACGCAGCCGAGAATCACCTCGCTGCACTTGCGGATGATGTTGGGCGAATCGGGCTGGCCGCGATCGAGATGCCGGCCGATGCGCTCGGCGCTGAGCGCGATGGGCGTGAGCGGATTCTTGATTTCGTGGGCCACCTGCTGCGCCACTTCTTTCCACGCCAGCTGCCGCTGCGCGCGGAGCAGTTCCGTGGTGTCTTCAACCACCAGCACCGAACCGGTTTGGCCGCGGCCGAGATCGAGACGCGCGCTGGTGATGGCCAAGATGAAGAGTGCGCCCGCGGGCATGGAACTCCACCTCAGTAGATGCCGCGCCCATGCGATTGCCGCGGCGAATGACGCCGGCCAGTTCTTCGGCGCACTCGGCGGGCAGAAGGGTTTCGATGCTTCTCCCCGGCCAGCGGCAGCATCTTCAGCCTGAGCCCCATCAGCGCGGCAAAGGCGCGATTGGCCTGCAGCACTACGCCTGCGCCGTCGAGCGTGACCACGCCCGAGGGAATGGTCTCGACGATCGTCTCCAGTTCGCGGCGGCGCTCCTCGACGGCGCGGTTGGCCGCGGTGAGTTGCGCCTGAGCAGCTCTCAGCCAAGCTTCCGGCTGGCATCGAGGTCGGCGGCCATGTGATTGAAGGAGCGCACCAGGTCACCCATTTCGCCGGTGGCCAGTGTCGGACACGCGATATTCGTACTTCCCGGCGGCGATCTCGTCCATGGCGTCGGCCAGCGCCTCGACGGGGCGCGTGATTTGCTTGGAGAGAAACAATGCGAGCCAGACGCTGGAGAAAAAGACGAAGACCGTAACCAGCAGAAGCATCAGGGAAAACGTGGTGCGGATGTGTCCTGCGGGAGCGAAGAAGCTGACGATATTCGGCAGCGCCGGCGCGGATTTGCGCAGTGGTCTGGCTGAGCCCCTGCGGCACGGGCAGCGCAGCCACCACGATTCTTGCCCGAAGCATTGGCTGGCCATGCCGAGCGCGTATTCCCGGCCCGCGACGCGGAGCACGGTTTCATCGCTGCGTTGCGCGGCGGGAAGCAGGATTTGGGCAGGCGATCCCTGCAGCAACGCTCCCTGCGTGGTCCTGGCCGTCGAGCCACGCCATCAGGCTGGCCGGGCTCGATTGCTGCGGGTGCCTGGAAGACCGCGAGGATATGACGATCCTTGTCGTAGACGACAGCAAATCCACCTTCGAGGGTGATGCGGTGCGAAGCAAGCTCCTGCTGCAGTTCGCGGGCTCGTGGTCCAGCGCGCCAGACGCCGCGATGGATTCCGCCTCGACGTGCGCATCGCCGGTGGCGTACTGCGCCAGCTCGAGCACGACGCGATCCGCATCCTCGCGCAAATCGGCGGTCGGCTGCGAAAACCAGCGATCGATGGAGCGGTTCATGAGCAGAAAGCTGAAGAGGAACATGCAGACGGCGGGAATGAGAGCAATGAGTGCGGCGCCGACGACAAGGCGCGTGCGCAGGCGCGCACCCAGGGCGCTGCCGCTTTGATCGGCGTAGAGCTTGAGAATGTTGCGGAAGAGCAGGGTCAGGAGCAACATCAGCAGGAGAAAAACGCAGAACCGTGAGGCCGACAAAAGCGAGGGTTTCGCCGGAAGTCTCCGGATTGAGGAAGCGGACTTCAGAGAGATTGAAGGCCTGCAGCGCACCCAGCAAAGCGAAGAGAAGCGACGACCCCGCCTGCGAGGAGGATCATCGATCGCCGCCTGGGATCGCCGAGGAAAGACATGGGGCGATTATAGTTCCGGCAGGGTTCGGGGTTGACGGGTCGGGGCAGGGGTCAGGTTGAACTTAGCGCCAGATAACGAACTTGAGCCAGCCTTCCCAGAAATCGCTCCAGGCGTGGGAGATGATGTTGACGCGAAGATTTCTTCGCCAGGCGGCGAGAACGCCGTAGAGAATGCCGAGCACAGTGATGACGATGACACTCTTCCATCCCTGGTAGGCGTGGAAGAGGCCGAAGATGATGCCCTGCGCGATGACTGCGGTGAAGTGGCTGCCGGTGAAGGCGTGCAGCTGGCGCTGCAGATAGCCGCGAAAGACCATCTCCTCGCAGATGCCTGCGGTGGTGCAGGTTGCGGTCCAGAGGAGGATTTCGAGCAGGCTTTGCGGCAGCAGGCTTTGGACGGATTTTGCGCTGCTGGCGCCGAGCAGGCGCCAGACGCCATAAGCCGCAGCTTCCCAGATGAGCCAGAACGGGAGCGCAATGGCGAGATCGACCGCGACGGAACGCCAGGAGTCCCAGCGGCCTCCGG
Organism: uncultured Acidobacteriaceae bacterium; assembly: GCA_963782085.1. Taxonomy (GTDB): domain Bacteria; phylum Acidobacteriota; class Terriglobia; order Terriglobales; family Acidobacteriaceae; genus Telmatobacter. The sequence goes on along the minus strand of CAWAIL010000011.1, from coordinate 515,355 downwards.
CGAGGGACCACAGGCTGCCACCACGGCGATGGACACCGGCCCAGCAGTAGTAGAAGAGCGCCCAGTCGAGAGAGATGGCGAAGAGGTAAATGCGGATGGCGACGCCGTGGCTGGCGAGCTGGCCGGTTGGAGCGGCACCGGCATTTGCGTGTTGCGCGTAGAGGCCGAAACCGACGGTGCAGGCGCCGATGAAGAGCAGGCCGAGGAAGTGACGCATGGAGGCGATGGGGTGGAGCTCGCCGGCGGGAAGTGGCGGGAGGCCGGGTTGGGTCGGCGGGGTTACCTGATCGGATTGCATTGCAGGCTTCCTTTCCGCGGCGACGCAAGTACGGCCTAGAGGTTGAGCAGGTCAGATTTGCGAACAGTCGAGCGGGCTCAAGGTCAGGTTCGTGATATTGCTGACGATCTGGTCGAAGGCGAAGCGCGGATCGGCGGAGAGCTTCTTCCAGTCAGGGTTACTGCGGAAGGCGTCCCAGCCGGCTTCGAGTGCGGCCATGTCGGGAAAGGTGAGCATGTAGGTGAGACAAGGCATGCGCGAGCCGACGAGGGTATCGCCGAAGAAGACAGGCCGGCATCCGGCGGCCTGGAAGTAGGCGAACTCGCCGGAGTGGAACATTTCGACCTTGCGGATGTGTTCGCCGTAAGAGGGGCTCTCGTATGTGCGGAGCTGGAAGATGCGCTTGCCCCGGGTGGCCGCGGAGGCGGGCGGAGTGACTTTCGGCCAGCCTGTGAAGGCGGCGAGGAGCGTGTCTTCGATGCGTTGAAACGGCGGCGCGGACGACCGGGCATTCCAGAATGCATCCGCCGCCTGGAGGAACTGGGCGTCGGTGGACAACTTCAAGCTGAGTGTGGCCAGCTGGTCGACGGCAGACCCTGGAATCAGCACGTAAAGAGTGGGGGTCTCAGGACCAAAGTCGACCCTGAAGGCGCCGACTGGGCCGAATCCGAGGCGCTGGAGGGTGGGGATGAGGGCGCCAGCGAGGAAAGTCTCGACCATCCTTGACTGAGGTCCACTCACGAGGTTGTAGCGGCGCAGGAGATAGAACTCGCGCTCTGCAGAAGAAGTTTGGGCCGAGGCTTGGGCGGGCGCAGAGCCAACTGCGGCGAGAGCAGAAGCCGCAAGCGACGAGGTAATAAATTGACGGCGTTCCATGGGTCCTCCGGGTGAAGGATCATTGTAAGGGTTTGAGCGAATACCGCTCGGGATCGGGTAGTGGGCCAGTTCAAGCTCAAAGCACAAAACAATCCAACAGAAAGCATGATGATCGGCTAGGATGACTCCGGCTACTGGGATCAAGGGCGAGGAGTTAGCTGATTATTTAAGCCAGAGCGACCTTGGTAATGCGAAGCGCGATGTGAGACTTAGACATCTTTCCAAGATCGAACGGTTTCGGCGTTCGCCGCAAGATTCAAAGCAGCCCACTACCCGGGATTGAGTCGAAGATGGCCGCCATTCTCAGAATGGCGGCATTTTTACTGCCGGGAATTGCATTTGCGCCAGGGGAACGGCAAGTCGATACTCGTCTCGATTGAAAGTTGCAATTTCAGTGCATATCGGTAATCCACGCTGAAAAGAAGCCGTCGAAATAGTCAGTTCGTGGTGTGTTTTGGGCCGACCTTACCAGGGGCTTGAGGAATGATTTGCGGCGAGTCTGCGCTCGGGGCTTGTGCTGCGTCTGTTGATCGACCATCGCTTCGACAGGCTTTGTTTAGCAATAAGGGAGCATTAACCTTGGTTGCAGCTGTGGAGGGACCGCCTCCGGAAATCCCGACCGGGCCGAACATCTAGATATCGGGTCTCTGCGACCGGTGGGGCGTGGTTCTGAGAACCGCGCCCCGATTTTCTGTACGGACGGATTCTTGCGGCAGAATCACCGCGACGCGCGTCACGAAGGTCACTGTAGCTCTCGCAGCTTCATTTCCTTGAATTCGATCCGATAGCCCTCGGACTCGAGGCCGACGTAGCCCTTGTCCAGGCCGACCTGCATCGTGTTCACGATCTCTCCGTTCACCGCCAGCGTGCAGGTTGCGCCCACACAGCGAATGTCGTAGACGTTCCACTCACCCGGCGGCTTGAGGCGATTCTCTTTCATCTCTTTTTGCAAATTGAAATGCGTGAGTTTGCCGTCGACAGGCGTGACGCCGAAGATGTAGCCGCCAGAAAGTGATGTCTGCGCCTGGTGCCAGATGGAGCCGTCGAGATTGTTGCGGAAGAAAACGCCGGAGTTGTATTTCGGATTGGGTGTGGTGACGGGTGTGAAGCGCCATTTGACGTGGAAGGTGAAGTTGGTGACTTCCTTGTTGAAGCGCAGCCACTCGTGGCCGCCGTTGCCGTCGCAGAGGATTTGCTTGTTCGCGTAGTCGATATGCCACTGTGCGCCGTCGCTGGCCGGATGGTCTGGCGGAATCGCGATGCGCGTCCAGATTTCATGCTGCGGGTCGTCATGATTTGCAGGGAAGAGATTGACGGATTGGGCGGTGGCGGGGAGGGCGGCGAGAAGTAGAGCGAAAGATGGGAGCAGAGACGAACGGAAAGATGAGAGCATCTGAAGTCCTTTGGCGGCGCATTTCGCCGGTCTCATCCGCCGCGGCGGACGAGACTGGGGGCCCGCGGCAATCGGGAGGAATTGTAGCACTGGGCGCGATGGCGGCGAATTCCCGGCCCTGGCATCGATCAATTTGGCGTGGGTTGCTCTACGTGAGCGATGACGAGGGTTTGAATGACGGCGCGCGTGGGCTTCAACTTCAGGCCGAGATCATCGGTGAGCGCTTCATTGAACGACGGCCCCTGCGCATCGGGGGGTTGAGCATTGGGTGCTGCCGACGGGCTGTCGTGCTCGGGCAGCCAGCTCATCGAGAAATCATAGGTCCCGGAGAGTCCCGTTTGGTTCACCAGAGGACGATCCATGTTCGCGATGTCGCCCAGGTATCCGGCAAGGTGGTCGAGGGTGATGTTGCGCGCGCCGAGGACAACTGTGTGGTTTGGTCCGTCAACAGTCAACACACGCCCGCAGGCAGCCACGAACCCGCCCGGCGGAAGAGTTGGGGATGCGGGGTCAGCGGGAGCCGCGACAGCCGCATCGCACGCGGGCCCTTCCGCATGAGGCCGAATGCGCGGACCCAGCTTTTCCGGCCTGCTCGCGACGAGCGCAAAGACCTGAGCTTCACGGGACTCAAAGCGCACTGCCAAACCGAATCGCTCGGCCAGCAGCGACTGCATCATGAGCCGGATTTGATCCTTCGTGGGATTGCCGCTGAATTGCGCTCGAATGACGAAGTGATCGGACGAAACCCACCCGGGCAAATGCGCGACCATGCCGTTCTCCTGCTCGCGCGTGGGCATGAGATTCCACGCAAATTCGATGAAGATGAGGAGAGAAAAATTCGCGACGAAGGTGCCGCCCGTAGGAACCGGGGTGTCTTCAGCGTTGAGCACCATGTTGGGCCGCAGGAAGGTTCCGGGCTCGGAGCGGCGAATCGATGCGACTTCAAATTCCATGTGTCCGCCGGCAGCGGTTTGCCAAGCGGCAGCCTGCGGTGCGGTTGATTGCGGCGGAGCAATCGCGGATTGTGCGGACGATGTTTGAGGGGCTATCGCAATCAACGCGGCGAGAGCAATCGGTGCAGCGAGTGACTGCCGCGCGGAAAATGCCGGGATGAGCGGTGCGTTTGCAGACATCGGCGACCTCGCCTCGTTGATCATATTGAATGTTTCATGTAGGGGACGCGGCGCGGCGGAATTCGCTCGGAGATTTGGTACGCGGACTCCCTGGTTTCAAAATCGAGACCAGGGGCTTCGAAGGATCGTCGTGGATTGGGAGTAAGAGGTTGAGGATTCTGCGCCGCGGAACGCACGACCCAAGTGCGGGCCTGGAGGCCCGCACGACAGCCGAGCCGGAGCTCGGCGCTACGACTCGCGCGGCAGTTTTCAGGGCAGATCCGTCGACTTCGGTCGCTCGACGTGTCGAGTGACCGGCGCTGAGGATGACAAATTCACAGTTGGTGAAGAATGTGGATGGCAGCGCGCTTTAGCGGGCGATGAGGAACATGACCCAGCTGAGGACGATGGCGGAGCCGACGAAGAGGACGAAGCAGTAGGCTGCCGTAGCGGAACATTCTGCGCGGCTGTCGCGCATGGTGATGCCAAAGACAGTTGACGCGCAGAGCGCGAAAAGCAGAACCGCGGCGAAGTGGGGGGTGGAAGATCACGACTTCCTCCCCGTGCGCAGATTGTGCGCGTCGACCGCGGCGATGATGTTGAGCAGGCCCGCGACGACGATGAACCTTTGCCATAGTCGGCGATCGTGGTCTGGCGTGGGTTGCGCGCCCAGGCCCGCCGCCCGGCTCACGATGTAGAGCAGCCCGCTGCCCAGGTCGCCAGCCATGCCCAGGATGTCGAGAATGTCCTGCGCGCTGGTGTAGAGCTTGCCCTGCATGGCAAGGCCCATGATGAACATGGCGATGATGGAGACGGCGAGCAGCGTGCCGCGAATCCACTTGCCGAGCAGGAAATGACCGGCGCCGGGAACGAGCCATCCCGCGATGAGAGGAAGATAGACGAAGCCTTGTTGCGCTTGTTTGCCCGCCGCGCGGGCTTGTTTGGGGCTGTGGACATTCCTTATTGAATATACAAGAACAGGGTTCAGTGATCAGGGTAGGGTCAGTGGTCAGTTGCCGGTGGGGATGATGCCGGCGTTCTCGACCATGAGGATCATGGTGCGCTGCGGCGCACGGGTGCGATGGACGATCGCTTTCGGAACGACGAATCCCTGGCCGGGAGTGAGTTCAACAGTTCGACCTTCCAGATCAATAAGCAACTTGCCGTCGACGACGTAGAAGAACTCGTCGTCGTTGTCATGCCTGTGCCAGTGGTATTCGCCTTCAATGATGCCCACGCGAACGACCGAGTCATTCACCTTGCAAAGGGTTTGATTAAACCACTTGTAGTTGTTGGCTCGCAGGAATGCGTTGATGTCGATGAGCTCGAGCGGCTTGTGGAGAATGTTGAGGCGAGTTTCGTAGGGGAAAGCGGGAGTGGAGGACATGACTGCTCCTTCGAACAATTTCCGGGCACTTACGGTTAAGGCTGCTGGGCAAGGAGCCCGGAATTGCTATTGCGGGGAGGATAGCAGACAGAAGCTGCGCGGTGAGCCTGATGGGAAATAAGCTATGCTCCTCTTTTCCTGATCCAGGAGGGAAAGAGCGGATCGATGAAAAAGTAAGTGCCCTTATAGCGGTCGAGCACGTCTCTGGAATCGAGAGACTGAAGGGACTTTTGGACTGTAGAAGCGGGGCCGAGACGGAAGCTGTTCGCGAACCTGCTGCGAATAGATGTTGGAGGCGCCGTGATTTGCCAACGCCTGGAGAGCCGCGCGTTGCCGGGCAGAGAGCTGGTCCCAGAGCAGTTCGTAGTAAGTCGATTGGCTTGTTACGAGATCGGCAATCACGGAGTGTACGTCGGATGCGTCGAGCCGGCGTTTGTCTCTGAGTTCGGCATGGTCCCAGAGTTCGTGGGCGATGCGTTGAACGTCGTAAGGAATCAGATCGGCGGCGTTGAGCAGAGCTTCCAGGGCTGCTTCGTCGAGGCTCCGGCCTCTCTTGCGGAATTGGCGAGTGATGAATTCCTTCCAGTCGCTGGCGTCGATTTTGTCGAGAAACATCTGAGGGCCAGCCTTATTGAATGGCCGCTGCGATGAAAGCATCTCCCGCATCAGGGATGGCTGCGAGCCCGCAAATACATAACCTACTTCTCTTTGCTCCTGCACCTGGTTCCGCAAGGCATTTTCTACAGAGCCGCCATTGAATTGGGAGATTTGCTGGAATTCGTCGAGGCAAATTGCCATGCGAAATCCGGCGTTCTTCGTTAATTCTCCGGGCAAGGCAAAAATATCGGGCGCAATGGGAGCAGGATCGAATGCCTCGATCCCCGGCCGAGCGATACACTCACTTCCCCGGTGTTCATGTTGTAGTTGAGTTCGGGCTTTACCTGGCGGCCAAACCGTGTGACCCAGTCTTTGACGCGGTTCCATGGGCCGGCAGCCCGCAGAACTTTTTCTGCGAATTTTTCAAGAAACTGCGTGTAGCTCGAGTAGCTGCTTACGGTGAGGCTGACGGTGCGAATGTGCCGCTTTTTAAGCCTCGGCATGGCCACTGAAACCAGGGAACTCTTGCCGAAGCGCCGTGGAGACAGCAGGAAGATTTTCTGGCCGTCGGCCAGGTCGCGAACGAGCTGGCGGAGTTCTTCGGTTCGGTTGACGAAATTGGTATCGTCCACGATTTCGCCGAAGACAAACGGGTTTTCGGGGGGCAGGGGCATACGCTAAAGAGCGTAACGCTAAATGGCGTAATTGGCAAGAGAGATTACGCTAAACGGCGTTACGCTGAATGGCGTAATAACTATCCACAGAGAATCTACTACCGGACGGGGGCGTTCGCCACTCCGACAAAGGAGTCAGCGGCGCCGTAATACAACCACCAGCTTCCATTGAAGAGGACCAGACCTTCAGAAAAAACGGTACCGGCAACATACTGGCCGGTCTTCTCGAAAGGAAGCTCGGGTGTCAGGAGCGGACGATCTGTTCGGCTCAATAGATGACTCGGATCATCGGCGGAGAACAGCGCCTGGCCTGCCGAATAGGCGCCGGGAGCGAATTCGGGATCTCCATTTGCATCTGAATTCTTGCCGTTGTAGATGACGACAATGCCTTCCTTGAGCAACAACGGCGGAGGGCCGACCTCAGGAAAAGCGCTGTCGAACATTCCTGGCCGCTTCTCGAGCAACACCTCGGGCGAACCGGCGGAATCTTCTACAGGAGCCCAGTGGACAAGATCTTTCGACGTGGCGAGGCGGACCTGGCCCTCGCCCCAATACATCCAGTATTTGCCATGCAGCTTTGCTGCGACGATTCTGCCATCGACAACCTGCGTGACGATTCCTGCCGACTTGTAGGCGAGGTTGCGATACTTTCCTCCGGCCGCATCGGCAAAAATTGGGCCGTGCTTTCGCCAGTGGATCAGGTCATCTGAAGTTGCCAGGCCGACCATATATGTCCTGCGATTCCACTGGGTGTATGTGAGAACAAACTTGCCGCTTGAGGTAACGACCAGGCGAGGATCTTCGACTCCTCCGGGCCATTCCCGTTCATGCTGAGCGTCTTTCGCGGGATAGAACACTGGCGATGGCAATGTCGAGAAATGAATTCCATCCTCGCTCGTCGCCATTCCCAAACGCGAAGTGTGCCCGCCAATCGCCTCGCGCCCGCTGTTGTCTTCCGCGCGATAGAGCAGCACGATTTTTCCATCCTTGACGACGGCCGCTGGATTAAATGTGTGTTCTGTCTCCCAGTGGACTTCGTCGTGCGTGATTGGATCAAGGAATATTGCGGCGGGATTCGGCTGAATCGTGGGCACTGCCACAGGCCGCTGAAAAGGACCGAGGGGCCACGATTGCGCGCTGCAAATCGAGGGCGACAGCAACGCGAGCCCGTGAGCAACTAGCCACGCACGAGAGTGAAACGCTCGACCTCAGTGCAGTTGAATCTCCGCTGCGACGCTGGCATCAGATTGATCATCCCCTAGATCCGCGTCCAATCCGGTGCGCCTGAGACGACAAAGCCCAACTTTTCACCGGCGCCTCGCAAAAAGCAACTGCAGATCTTTCGACTCCGCTTACCCCAAGATCGCGCCGCGATCATGGGGCCCCAGACGCGCTCCGCTCAGGATGACAAGTTTGGGTAAGCGAAGATTCAGGAGCAGCTCGTCAGATGCGCACCAGTTCCTGCTGGATGCGGCCCGTGACCCAGGCTTTGCCGGGGGCGGTGAGCATGTTGATTTCGCTGCGCACGCCGAACTCGGGCAGATAGATTCCCGGCTCGACGGAGAAGCAGGTGTTGGGCAGGATGCGGCGCTTGTCGTGGGTTTCGAGATTGTCGAGGTGCGCGCCGGAGCCGTGAATCTCGTGGGCGATGTTGTGGCCGGTGCGGTGGGTGAAGAATTCGCGCGAAGCCGGCGTCGCGAATGACGGCGCGGGCGGCATCGTCGGCCTCGAATCCGCAAATGGCGCGGTCCTGCGGCGAAGGCCTTCTCGACGGCTGCAATGGCGGCGTCGCGCGCGTTGCGCACGGTGTCGAAGACGAGCTGCTCTTCTTCGGAAGGCTCGCGGCCCATCGACGCCGGTCCAGGTGATGTCGTAGTAGATGCTGCCCGGCGTGTCGAGACGGCCCCAGATGTCGATGAGCAGGAAGTCGCCTTCGCGGATGGGCGCGGAGTGCTCGGCGGTGGGCTCGTAGTGCGAGTCGGAGGTGTTGGCGTTGACGCTGACGTCGGGACCGTTCTCCCAGACCAGGCCTTCGCGGCGCATGGCTTCGCGCAGCCAGACGACCATGTCGTATTCGGTGAAGCGCGTCGGGCGCTGCGCCCGAAGGCGGGACGCAGGCGGCGGCCAATCTCGGCCCAGGCCTCGGCGAGAATCGCGTCGATGGCGCGCTGCGCGGCGGAGTGGCTGGCGATCTGATCCTCGGTCAGGACGGCTTCAAACTGGCTGACGAGATCGGCGGAGCTGACGATTTCTTTGCCGAGGCGAGCGCAGGAATTCGACCGTGCCGGCATCGACCATGGAGACGTACATGATGTCGTTGTTGGGCGAGTACTGCATGGCGATTTTTTTCTGGCTTCGGAGCAGCATGCTTCGAGGCCAGCGTGCAGTTCCTGCCAACTGGAGTACTGCGTTTTGGCGCCGGGCAGCGCGTCGAGCCGGCCCTGCTCGATGCGATGCACGAGCTTGCGCGGCTCGCCGTGGCGGGAATGAAGTAGTACCAGCGGCGCGTGATGTGGGCTTTGGGATCGAGGCCGAGAATGCGCGCGGCGATGGGATCGCGGTGATGGTGATCGTAGAAGAGCCAGCCGTCGAGCTGCGGATTCGCGGAGGGCTGTTTGAATGGCGTCGAGATTCATACGGGAATAGGATACGCGCGGAGGCGAGTTAGCAGTGCTGGCAGCTCGTCGAGCTCAGGCGGTGGCGCGGCGCTTCGCGTCCGGCAGCTTGCCCTGCAACTTAATCGACACGTGCACCAGGGTGAGCGCGGCGGGAGTGACGCCGGGAATGCGGCTGGCCTGGCCGATGGTGATGGGGCGGACGCGCTCCAGCGTTTCGCGCATCTCGCGCGAGAGGCCGCTGATGGCGCCGTACTCGATCCACTCGGGAATGGCGACGGCCTCGGCAGCCTTGAGCTTTTCGATGGACTTCTTCTGCTGCTCGAGGTAGCCGGCGAACTTGATCTCGGTTTCGACGGCGCGGGCTTCGTTGCGGAGCGTGGCGCGTGCAATGGAGGCAGCGGTCTCGCCGGTTGATAGAACCTGAACGCGCGGGCGCTGGACGCCCGCACGACAGCCGGTCTGGAGACCGGCGTTATGACGTCCGTGACCGCGAATTCGGCGAGCAGCGGGTCGCGGGCGAGGTCGTCGCGCAGCGCAGCGAGCACCGGCTCGATGGTGACTTCAGGGCGCTTGAGCAGTTGCGCCCAGGTGAGGCCGGCGGTTGCGGGAAGCTCGCCGAAGCCGGCGCGCTCGAGCTTTTCGGGATCGACTTTGCCGGTGGTCAGCAGCGCGGTCGAGCGCGGCCATGCGCGCCTGCTTCTGCTCGTACTCGGCCCAGGCTTCGTCGTTGATGAGGCCGAGCCGGCGGCCGTGCGGCGTGAGGCGGCGGTCGGCGTTGTCGATGCGCAGATGCAGGCGGAACTCGGCGCGCGAGGTGAACATGCGGTAGGGCTCGTTGGTGCCCTTCGAAATCAGGTCGTCGATGAGGATGCCGGTGTAGCCCTCGGTGCGGTCCATGGTGAAGGGCGGCTCGCCCTTGAGCCACAGCGCGGCGTTGATGCCGGCCATGATGCCCTGGCAGGCGGCTTCTTCGTAGCCGCTGGTTCCATTGATCTGTCCGGCGAGATAGAGGCCTGTCCATGCACTTCACGCGCAGCGTGCGGTCGAGCTCGGTGGCGTCGACGGAGTCGTATTCGATGGCGTAGCCGGGGCGCAGCATCTCGGCCTGTTCGAGGCCGGGGATGGAGTGGACGATCTGCCACTGCACCTCCATCGGCAGCGAGGTGGACATGCCGTTGACGTAGACCTCGTGCGTGTTCAGGCCCTCGGGCTCGAGGAAGAACTGGTGCTGCGTCTTGTCGGGGAACTTGACGATCTTGTCTTCGATGGATGGGCAATAGCGCGGGCCGATGCCCTCGATGCGGCCCGAGTACATGGCCGAGCGGTGCACGTTCTCGCGGATGAGGCGCAGCGTCTCCGGCGTGGTGAAGGCGATGTGGCAGCTGACCTGCGGCTGCACGATCTTCTTTGTGCGGAAGCTGAAGGGCGTGGGATCGGCGTCGCCGGGCTGCTCTTCGAACGTCTCCCAATGGATGGTCCGGCCGTCGAGGCGCGGCGGCGTTCCGGTCTTGAGTCGGCAAGTGCGAAGGCCGAGAGCGCGGAGCGCTTCGCCGAGCAGGACGGAGGCGGGCTCGCCGCTGCGGCCGGCGGGATAACGCTCTTCGCCGCAGTGGATGAGGCCGTTGAGAAATGTGCCGGTGGTGATGATGGTGGCGCCGGCGAGCAGATTGCGGCCGTCGCGCAGCTTGAGGCCGAGGACGCGGCGGTGGGGGCGAGTGGGACGCGGGAGTTCACGGCGAGTCAGCGTCGTGTTCTCCCAGGTCCCCAAATGCGAGGGACCTGGGGCACCCGATTTCGTGCTCAGCTCGGATCCCTGGCCCCGATTCCGGACCTGCTCTTCGATCACGAGATCGACGACTTCCGCCTGGCGGATGTGCAGGCCGGGCTGCGATTCGAGGACTTCGCGCATCTTCACGCGGTAGAGCTGCTTGTCGCACTGGGCGCGCGGGCTCCAGACGGCCGGGCCGCGCGAGGAGTTGAGCAGGCGGAACTGGATGCCGACGGCGTCGGCCACCTCGCCCATGATGCCGCCCAGCGCGTCGACTTCGCGGACCAGGTGGCCCTTGGCCACGCCGCCGATGGCCGGATTGCAGCTCATCTGCGCAATCAGGTCGAGATTCATGGTGATGAGCGCGGTCTTGAGGCCCATGCGCGCGGCGGCCATGGCCGCCTCGCAGCCGGCGTGTCCGGCGCCCACTACGACCACATCGTATTGTTCGGTGAAAGCCATCCAATTCTATTCTACGGATTCGCGCGCACGGATGCTTGAAACCGGCCGAAAACCGGTTGTTCTTTATAATGGGGGCACTCTTAAACCCAATGGTTGCGCGGGAGTTTGCGGATTGGCATGACGACTTGCTCGTGCGGTAACGCGGTGGAAGCGGACGGGATCCGTTGTGCGCAATGCAACGCTTTGCGCGCCCTGGAACTAAAGACCGACGCGACAAGCGCGGAGATCCACAGTGCGTTTGGGGTGCTGAGCAAGGCCTGGGATCCCGATCGCTTTGAAGACGACGAAAAGATGAAGGCGAAGGCCCAGGAGAAGCTCAAGGAAATCAACGCGGCTTACGCTCTTTTGGTTCGCGGCGCGGTGCAGACTGGCCCGTTTCGCAGTCAATCGACGAGTGTGCCGGAGCCGGCCTTCGTTTACGCGACGCCCGAGGAGGAGCAACCGAAGCGCGGCCGAAAGGCGAGAAGGCTTGCGTACAACGCGGGGCCGGCCGCGCGGGTACGTCTGCCGATGCCCTTGCTTATTGGTTGCGGCGTGGTGTTGTCGGCTGTTGTGACGGGATGGTTTCTGTTCGCGCCGCTCGATTCCGCGCTGATGAGGGTTCCGGTTGCGGGCAAGGTCTACGCGGAATGCAAGACGGGGTTCCGGAGCAGCGTTCAGAACTTGAAAAACAAAATTGGCCTGGGCGGAGGATCGGGCACGCCCGTGCCGGCTGCTGGTGAAACCGATCAGCAACGGCAAGCGGACGGAAGCAACTCGCCTGGCGCGCAGCAAAGTTCGCTTCGGCAGCAAGGCGATAGCAGAACGGTCGTAGTGCGAGCCGGCGCAGGCCACGCGGTGGTGGGGCGTGTGCTGCCGCTGATTACAGCGGGATTGACCAAAAGCGAGGTGATTGCAGCGCAGGGCGCGCCGACGGCTGAGGGCGCCGATGAACTGGACTACGGGAACTCGAAATTGTATTTCGCAGATGGCGCTGTCGTCGGCTGGCAGATCGATCCGTCATCACCATTGCGCGTGAAGCTGTGGCCGGACGGTGTCGTCGATCAGAACCTGCAGTCGTTTGGAGTGGGCTCGACGAAGAACGACGTGCTGGTAGTGCAAGGAACGCCGACGACCTATTCGCAGAGCACATTTGGATATGGCAGCTCGGAAGTGTATTTCAAGAATGGGCGCGTGGTGAGCTGGAAGAGTGACGCCGCGACGCCGCTACACGCAACGTCGCGGTGACAACTGGCAGGCTCCCCCAAGTCTGCCAGAAGCAAAGAGCGATCAGTATTCGACAGCGTAGGCGCTGGCTTCGAGGGAAGCCATGTCGACGTCTTTCGAGTGGAAACTTACGACAAGCGGGACGCCCGGCGTCAGGTCGTTCACGTCGATTTCGCCGACAGTCCAACCTAAACCGCTTTCAAGCTTGTTGCTCTTGTCGAGGCGCACAGGGATCGGACGGCCGTACTGCGAGGCATCGAGAGTGAAGGCCTGCGATGCTTTGCCGCCCACATTCAGCATGGGCAGCGCATCACCGGCAGAGAAGCGAGGGCGCAGAATCACTCGCACTACACCGTCCATTGGGGGATTGAAACTGGCTTCGAGATCGCCGGCGTTGGTGGCGTAAAATGCGGCGTTCACCAGTTCGACTTCGTGAGGAATGATCACGTCCTGCTGCACGCCGAAACTGAAGGACGATGCGGCATAGTTGCCGTAGCCGACCATCGCCAATTGGCCCGGACCGAGCGTGATGGAGTTGGCGTTGAGCACCGGCGTAAATCCTGCATCGCTGAATTGCAGACGTGCCACGGATTGATCGTGCGAAACGGAACCAAGCGCGGGCAAGGCGAGCGATGCGGCAGTGTCGCCGGGATTGACGACAACATACACCGAGCCGTTCTCAGTTATGCCGGCAAATCCATAAGGCTCGCCGCTTCCAGATTGGCTGCCGAAGCTCCGCATGCGGCCCTGTTGCTGCAGATTCATGAAGAGATGTTGTGCGCGGGCCATCCAGCGGGCATCGTCCTTTTCGACCAGCGCAAGGTCGCCGTGGATCGAGTTGACCCATCCGCCGCGAGCCAAAGAAAGCAGGAATGCACCCTTCCAGGCGTGCATTCCTGCATCGGCGCTTCCTGTTGCAGTGAATCCGGCGGAATCGATCTGTGCGAGCGGGAGACCCGACTGTTCGAGCAAGCGGACGGAATTGTCATTCTGAATATCGATGGCGCGCCAAAGGTTGGCCTGCGGCTCCGTCGAAGGCAGCGGCATATTGGCCTCGACAACCGTGAAGGCGCCAAGCTGAGCGAGGTCAGCATGCGCGGGCTGACTGGAATCGCCGGAGCCGGCGCTCGCCAAAGATGAAACAGGGAGATGCTGATGAACACCGGGCTCGACGGAAACAACGAACACGGCATCGTGATTTTTCTCACGGAAAGTTTGCAGAGCCTGGCGCAAGGCAGTGGCGTTGCGCGAGGCGATGTCGGGCTGGCTGAGTTTGGCCACAGAGGCGGGTGTTGCCGCGGTGAGATCGATGGAGTCGAAATCGAAGAGGCGAACACCGCGGTCGTACCAGGTTTGCAAAGCGGCCATCAGGTCGGGCAAATAGCCGCCTTCAAAGAGCGAAAGGCTGCGGCCGTCTTCGGCAAGCGAATTCTTCCATGTTGAGGGAAACTGTGCTGAAGGAAACTGCGCGGATGCGGCTTGCGACGGGATTGCATTGCCCTCGATCTGCATACCGGGACGGATGCCGTGGGCGCGGCAGCGTGCCAGCCACGCGCCGGGACCATTGGGCCACGCGGAGGCGCGCAGCGAACGGTAGCCGCTCTCTGGCGCGAACCACGAAGCCTCAATCAAGTCGTATTCGGTGTGAACGCCAGCTTTCTTCAAGCGATCGAGCTCGTCGAGATCGCGCAGAGCCTGTTGCTCGTCAACGGGCGCGAGTGCGGCCGATTGGCTGGCGGAGTTGTGGCTGTAGACGGCGATGGGCGCGGCGAGCTGCGAAGCGACCGAATTGCGCTGCGCACCAGCAACGGGGACGAAGACGCCGACCAAGGCAAGAGAGAAAACAAAAGTACAACGAGGGTATTGCATCACTGCTTGTGCCTCCGGGCCGAATGCAGATCGAGCCAAGCAAAATCGCTGAGCGAAACGAAAAGCATCGGGGATTGATGCCAACCGAGTGAATCTGATTCTACGCATGAACCAATGAAGTAAAAGGCTAAGAAGTTGCAACAGGGGGGTGCCGATGTGTGAGCGGAAGGCCCAAACCGTAATGGGCGCGAGATTACCGGCGGCGTTCGGGGGCGGCTTCAAAAGGCCTGTATTATGTTGCGCGCGCCTCAACTGCGGTGAGTGCAAACCCGGTAAATTGCGGCTAGGTAGTCATGGCGCCAGCGACTTCCACCAGTAATCAAAATCGCAATTACCGACGGACGCAGATGTCCCGCTTGAATTGGAAGCGCGGCTGTACAGGATTTGGAGGGGATGCGGCGCGCTCGAAAACCGGGAGCCAGATTCGGCTATGCGGCTCTGAGCTCGAGGATGATGGCTGCGCCTTGCGGCTCGAGATTGACTGCCGAAGCGCGGCCGTTCTGATCGCTGAGGATGGTGGCGCAGAGGCTGAGGCCGAGACCCGCGGTTTCGCTGCCGGCCTGCGCGGGGACGAAGGGATCGAAGGCGCGCTCCTGATGGAGGAAGCCAGGACCGGAGTGGCTGACCGAGATTTGTACCAGGCCGCCTTCGCTGGTGGCATCAAGGCGAATGGTTTTTGTTTTGTCCTGCGAAGCGGGGTTGTCGCGCTCGACTGCGCCGATGGCGTATTGCAGACAATGCACCACGGCCTGGCGCAACTGTTGGGCGCCGCACAGCACCCTGGGCAGGCCCTGCGCGACGCTCACCTGAAATTCGATGGAGCGCTGCAGGAATTCCGTGCGATAGAGCTGTTCGATATCCGCGAGCAGCTCGCCAACTGAGATGGCCGATGGCTGGTCGGCGTGTTCGCGCGAGACACGCGAGAGGCTCTCGAGCGTGGATCGAATGCGACGCGCCTCTTCGACGATCGATACGATGGCCTTGCGGTCTTGCGGATCGAGCGTCGACGACTCTTCGAGCAGCGTCGCGTATCCAAGAATTACGGTCAGCGGATTGTTGAGTTGCTGCGTCACGTTGCCGGCAAGTTGGCCGACGCTGGCGTATTTTTCTGCATCAATCAGTTTTTCGAAAAGCATGGTCTGGCTGCGCGTGGCCTGCATGCGCGTAACGAGCATCTCGATGGGCAGCAGATCGTCAGTGCCGGGCATATCGACGGCGGAAACGGAAGCGACGCCTGCTGGTCGTGCGCAGCCCCTTCAGCAAGCAAAGCCCCTTCAGCGCGCGTGCGGCTCCACATGGGCACCGCGAGAACGGAGGTAAAGCACAGACGCTCAAGATCGTCGCCGGGCTGCAGCCACGGCTTTAGATCGAGGCGGCGGGTCATGCTGTGCTCGACCGCCGCAGGCGTGGATTCGGGTGAGAGAAAGTCGCGGACTGGAATCCGGCGTGCGAGTTCCGTAAGTGCCTTCTCCACGGCGGGATCGATTCCTGCGCTGCCAGCAAGCTGGTAACGACCGCCGCTCTCAAGCAGTAGAGCAGCCTGCGAGAATCGGCTGTGCTTGACGATAATCTCGCAGATATCGGCACCCTGGCGGTCGAAATCCTCAATCCTGCGACGCGTGAGCATGAGGTTGGTATAGGACTCAAGCTGTACCCGTGCACGGCGTTCACGCTCGCGCGCGGAGAGGTTGATATTGAGTTCATCTTCGAGCGCAAGGACAATCATGCCTACCGCGGCCACAATTTTGCTCAAAGCGATGACGCGTATGAGATTGAGGTCGAAGCCAGCGTGATCGCTAACCCAGGGAAACAGCCGCAGGAAAGAAAGCGACCAGGCGGTAAAGCCCAGAACGCTTAGGAAGATTCCAGGAGAAAACCTTCGGGTGGCAAAGATCAGCATCACAACTGTCATCAGCAGGTTGATGCATTCGACAAAGACGAGCGCATCCGCCGGCCCCTGCATATTGCAGACAAAAATCGCTCCGCAACCAAGGACACCGCTGAACGAAACGCCGAGCCATTGCGGAACTGCGCCCTTGGCTGTTCCCCAGATCATGCCGGTGCAGAAGCTCATGGCCAGCAGCAGGGGAAACAGGAAGAATCGCGGGCCGCTTACGGACTCTCCGTGAAAGACGCCATACAGGAGGATGGAAGCCGCGACAAGCGGAATGGTGTAGGGAATGACGTAGAGCACCTGGAAACGCCCAATGCGAAAGCGGAGCGGCGACAAGGATCCGAGAAATAGCGCGGAACTGATCTGGATTGCGGTCTGCCCGGCGGCCGTAGTCCACGGGCGATTCAGCCAGATGAAACTTTGCGGGCCAAGCGGATAGAGCAGCACCATGGCGGCCAGGGCGAAGAAAAAGCCGAGGAACCAGAGCAGGGTGCGCGTGTCGCGGGAGCGAAAATAGAGGAAGCCGAAGGCGGGCAGCAAAAGCGCCGTCAAGATCAACGCCGGGGCGTGATAATAATCGGGCATGAAGGCAACAAATCTCCTTCGCCAAAGGCGAAGCTCTCAAAGAGCTATATGCTTGCAATCAAAGGCCCGGTTTTGACGAGCGCGTTTGCGCACTGCGGGCAGGTACGTCGAGCCTTCGCGCCGCCGCATGGAGCCTTGTTGCTAGCTTGAGGTGTCCCGATTGCAAAGTACATGCGTCTAAAGTTGCAAAGGCACCGGACAACCCGGTGAATCAATTGGGAATACAGGTGATGAGAAGCAGGAGAAACATGGTGCGGATAGAGACAGGAATTGCGCTGGCCTTGGCGGGCTTGATTGCGCTGACGGCTGCGGCGCAGGATAAAGATTCATTCACTCCCATGCCGCTCGATTCCGGCTTCGGCCGCATGGATCTTACTCCGCCTTCGATTCCCCCCGAGCAGATCATCAAGCAATTTGCGGCAAAAGAAACCGAGTTCCAGGATGCGCTGAACCACTACACTTACCGCCGCGACGCCCGCGTGCAGACGCTGGACGACGACAACAAGGTCGATGGCGAATGGTACGAAGTGGATGACGTGATCTTCGATCCGACGGGCGCGCGACTGGAGAAGGTCGTGTTTGCGCCGGCCAACTCGCTGACACGCAGTGATGATGTCGCCGTCTGATTTGCAGGACATCCAGCACGGCTATCCGTTTGTGCTGACCGCTGCCGACGTGCCCGCAGTACGACATGAAGTATGTCGGGCGGCAAAAAGTGGACGAATTGGATTGCTACGTTTTCGATGTGTCGCCGAAAGTGATCGAGAAGAACAAACGGTACCTGGATGGACGCATCTGGGTGGATGCGACCGACCTGCAGATTGTGGTGACGAACGGCCGCATGGTGCCAGATGACACGCGCAAGGGACACGAGGATCTGCATCCGCCGTTTATGACGTGGCGGCAGCAGATCGATGGCCACTACTGGTTCCCGGTTTATACGAAGGGCGAAGGGATTCTGCACTTCTCCGGCGGATATGGCTACATGGACCAGGACGTGCACATACGCGACACGGTGAAGTACACCGACTACAAGCGCTTCGGCACGCAGACGAAGATCATGTATGGCAACCAGGAAGTGAAGAAGGAAGACAACCCTCAGAATGCGCCGACGAGTGCGCCGCCGAAACCCAAGTAGGGATAGATCTGTGCTCCGTCTCTAAAAGAGCGCAGCGACGCCTGAGCATGCTGGCGATCAAACATCGGTTGCGGAAACGTCGCGTCGCGTGCTGCCCGCGCCCATGAGAATGAGCGAGCGCTGCGCAAACGGCGAGTAGACGAGTAGCGTGGTGCAGGCCAGCGCCAATCCTGCATTGATGTGGTGCAGAAGCAGGAATGGCGAAAGCGCCCAGAGCACATCGACGAGCAGCAAAAACGGCCAGAGCGTGAGGAAGTTCTTACGGACCGCGGGGGCGCGCATGATCGCGGCTGTGAGGATGAAGGCGCGTACGGGGATGAGAATGGCCGCTGTGGCAACAAGAACGTCGAAGACGAGCGCCGCATGCGACAGTGGAGCGATAAGATCGTCAATCTCCACGAGGTTGGCGAGCGCTCCGATATAAAAGCCCAGATACATGAGTTGGAATAGAACAAAAATGGTCTGCACTAGCGGATGCGAGATCTTCGGCAGCTCGTCGGGTGTGGAGAGAATCCGGCTGCGGAGCGCACGCACGGCTTCAGGAGCCTCGGCAATCGGTTCAGCCGACGAATGAGGCGAGGTCTGCACCGCGGTGGGCGCGGATTCGGCTGGCGCAAGCCGACTCGGCTGCCCGTTGCCGATCAACTCGACTGGAGCAACGAAGCGATAACCTTTGCGCGCGAGAGTCTCAACAAAGCGAGGGTTCGCGGCCGTGTCGCCGAGCGCCTCGCGGATGCGGTTGATGGCCGAATTGACGCCATGTTCAAAATCTACAAACGTGTCG
This sequence comes from uncultured Acidobacteriaceae bacterium, assembly GCA_963782085.1. Classification (GTDB taxonomy): domain Bacteria; phylum Acidobacteriota; class Terriglobia; order Terriglobales; family Acidobacteriaceae; genus Telmatobacter. The sequence goes on along the minus strand of CAWAIL010000011.1, from coordinate 496,715 downwards.
CCGGACCAGAGCTCGCGCGCGATCTCTTCGCGCGCGAGTATCTCTCCGGGCCGGGCCAGCAACATGCAGAGAAGCTGAAACGGCTGCGCGTTGAGCTTTACACGCATTCCCTGCCTGCGCAGCTCCCCGCTGGCCGTGTCTGCTTCGAAAACACCAAAGCGATAACGCCCGCCTGAGCGCGATTCTGAATTGTCCGCTGGCATATCCGTGCATCAGTGTAGACGATTTTGCGTGCAGCCTGATGGTTCCTCCCGGATGAGAACTCAGGCTAAGTTCGCTTGATGCAATGGTTTGTGCGGTGAGAATCAAACTCCTGCAAATGAGACGGGTTGCATTGCGTTGTGAATGGGCGCGGCGTAATGTGCAAAGCATGAAAGGCGATTCGAATTCGGCCGTTGGGAGATATCCGGTCGTCGCGGCTCTGCTGCTGGTGGCGCTGGTTTCGTCCCGTCTCCGGGCCGCGCCGACGGCCGCCGCGACGGCAGCGTTTGACGCTTATACAGGGACAGTCGAGACAAGACTCGCGCAAGAACACTCTTCGCTGTCTGGATTTCTGGCGCCGGCTGATTCCTCGCGACTGCGGCAGGGCCAGTTGATTGTCGAGGACCTGACGCCGGGCGGAGGCAAGGAGGTTGGTGGAGCCCTGCTGCACGACTGGCGCGGGACTGCATTTGCTCCTGGGGCGAAGGCGGCGGATTTTGAGCGGGTGATGAAGGACTTCGGCGATTATCCGCAGCGTTTTTCACCGCAGGTGGTGCGAGCACGGCTGCTGAATCAACAGGGCGAGCGCTACCAGGTGGCGATGCGTGTGAAGCAGAAACATATTCTCACCGTGGTGATGGACACGAACTACGACGTGACTTTCGCGCGTGCGGATCTGCGCGGGGCAAACGCAAGCCGCGGCTACAGCATCTCGCGCAGCACGGAAGTGGCAGAGATCGACGCGCCCGGAACTGCGCAGGAGCGCGCCCTCAGCCCTAGTGAAGACCATGGCTTTCTGTGGCGAATGAACACCTATTGGAGCTATGAGGAACGCGACGGCGGACTTTATATGCAGGTCGAGTCGGTTTCGCTCACGCGCTCGGTGCCAGTGGGACTGGGCTGGGCAATCGAGCCGTTCATCGAGAGCATTCCGCGCGAGTCTCTGGAGTTCACGCTGCGCTCGGTGCGCACTGCATTGCGCAGATAGCGCCAGCGAATTTCAACTCAAAACGATTAAGGATGGGTTCGCCGCGGAGGCGATGCTCCAAGGGATTCCTGCGGCAATTTCACTGCCGGCGGATGCGGGCAAAAGCGAAAACCAAGGGGGGGAAAAGATGAGCTCACAGACAAGCATCGTGGAAATAGAAACAGCTTTTAAGCCAGCGCGGCGCGTGAATCGATCGTTGACGGCCCAACTGGAGAAACGCGTTCTGGTTTGGATGGCTGAGCGCGCCCCGGGCTGGATCACTTCCGACCAACTGACGCTGGCAGGCCTCGCCGCGCAGATCGGCGCTGGGCTTTCTTACGCGCTGGCCCGGTTCGATCGTCGTGCCTTGCTGGCCGCGATTGTGTGCCTGGCGCTGAACTGGCTGGGCGATAGCCTCGACGGCACGCTAGCCCGTGTCCGCCATCAAGAGCGGCCGCGCTACGGGTTTTATGTCGACCACATCGTCGATGTCTTTGGAGCAGTGGCGTTGATGTGCGGACTTGGCTGCTCAGGACTGTTGCACTGGCCGGTCGCCATCGCAATGCTGCTCGCGTTTCTTGTGCTGTCGGCCGAGAGCTATCTCGCGACATACGCGCTTTCGTGTTTTCAGCTTTCGCAGGGCTTCTTCGGCCCCACGGAGATTCGCATTCTGCTGGCAGCCGGAGCCTGGCTGCGCTGCGGAGCCCGTGGTCAACGGTCTTTGGCCACCGTTTCCTTCTGTTCGATCTAGGCGGAGCCATCGCAACCGTGGCGATGTGCGCGATGGCATTGGTCGTCGCCGTACGACATACCGCGGAACTCTACCGGCAGGAGCCGCTGCCGTGAAGGTGCTGCTGCAGTCGGGCAAAACCAATTTCATCCGATGGGGAAAATTCAACCTGGTGGGAGCGATGGGCATGATAGTGCAACTGGGCGTGCTGGCTCTGCTGAACCAGCGCTGGCCGGGGCATTTTCTCGCGGCCACTGCGGCGGCGATCGAACTTACGCTGATACACAACTTCATCTGGCATCTGCATACCACGTGGCGCGACCGCCTTCCCCACCCGAAAAGGAGAAAACGCGTTTAGGATGAGGCAACTTGAAATTCGCATCAAGCTGGCTGGGCAATTTGTGCGCTTTCATCTCTCGAATGGGTTGGTATCGATCGTCGGCAACCTCGCTCTGATGCCGTCGCTGATGCGCGGGATGCGCTTGCCTGTCGTCGCCGCGAATGCGATCGCGATTCTGTGTTGTTCGCTGGTGAACTTCTGGCTGGGAGACAACTGGGCGTTTGCAGCGGAAACGTAGACTGTTGAGAGCGCCGGCGAGGGCGGACAGTTCTTACGGAATCTTCCGCAGAAACTATTGCCAGCTCAGTTGGTGCCCCACGACAAGCGTCACCGGCTGCAGGATGCCGGAGGGCAGCAACGGAGAGTCCTTCGTATAGGCGCGGATATTTGTACTTGTAAATTTCTTCCGCGCATCAGGCTGGAGGTCGCCGATGAGCCGGTTGGTCCATAGATTCGACACCTGGATCTCGATGGTGTTGTCGCCCGGATGGATGGCGCGATCGATGCGCGCGGCAAACGGCTGGCGCCAGACTGTCTGGACCGGTTGGCCATTCACGGTTATTGTTGCGATTTCGCGCACCTGGCCAAGCTGAAGCCAGAGTTGACGGCCCGACACGGCGCGATCGGCCGGAATGTGAAGCACAGTGCGATAAGTGGCCGTGCCGGAGAAGTAGCGAATGCCAGGATCGGTTGATTCCGTCCAGGATTGGAAGTGATTCCAGGGAACAGTCGGTGGCGCACCCCATCCGGCGGGAAACGAAAGCGTCCAGGATGATGTGGCCGGCGCTTCGAGGTCTGCCGGCTGAACGACGATGCTCCGTTTTGTTCCATCGGAATCTGTCGCCTCGTACGTCCCCGGATCAGTTGCGATAAGTTCGTGTGCGTCGCTCGAAAATATTCCGGCGCCCTGGTCGATGGACGGAAACACTTGGCTGCCATCCTTCTCAAGCTTGACCAGGTGGCGAGCTGGCGTTCGTTCAAAAACGATGAAGACCGCTCCCTTCGCCGGAAATGCCAGAGGAATTTCGGTGCGGCCGTTGCTGGTTTCGCGATAGAGAAGTGCGGGCGTTGCGGTGCCGTCGCCGGCATTCCACAACTCCGGTTCCCTACCCTGAACCCGAAATGAAAGCGTGGTTTGAAGAGAACGCGACTGTGTGTTGCGCACAAAATAAATCTCAGCTTTGGGCAGAGTTCGGTGAATGTATTCGAATGCCGGCGAGTTTTTCGGGACTTGGTCTGTCTCGCATAGTTGATAAGAAAAATCCGGAGCGACGCCAATCGCGTTTAAAGCGTTCCGCGAGTCGCCGGTGCAGTAGATGGTTCCGCGACCGAAGCGACCAGTGACCCCGTGACCATCGCAGCCGGCCCACAGGGCGCTTGCCGTGCGATCGTATTCCGATTGTTCTTCGGGCGTGATCAGGCCGAGTGGCCCGGCCGGCTTGAGCCCGATGACCGTGCCGCCTTGTTGAACGAAGTGGCTGACCCACATGAGCGCTGCATACGAAAGATTGCGCGACGAGGGAAGCGCCAGCGCGCGATAGTGAATGCCTTCAGGCGTGCGCAGGCCCGAGCCGTCGGGAATCATGCGATGCAGCAGCGCGTCTTCATCGGTGACGTCGTAGTCATAGCCCGCGAACACGTGAGCTGGATCGCCATTTCGCAGGCGAGCGAATCCAGGAACCTGGTCGCCGTAGAAGTAGAGCAGATCGCTGACCGGATTTCCCTGCTGCAGCAGAAACTGGGCCCGATTCTGCGCCGCGAGGAATGGCTCCGCCTGCTGCCACCAGGTAACTTGCGGGTTCAGGTGCGTGCCCGCAAAGTACTCCTGGCCGGGGATACCGTATTGCGCCGGCGAAGAAGTGAACTCGTGCCAGAAGATCCGGTTCAATCCTTCGGTGAAGGCGTAGTCGAGCGTGGGCTGCACATTGTCGCCGAGCGACTCAGACCATGCAGCCAGATTCATGCTGGTGGGGCCCTCTGAGGCCACGAATGGCTTGCCGTAGATGTGCGCGGCGCTCGAAGCTTCCTTCACAAAAAAACGCTCTTCCTCTTTCACGCGATGCGTAGCTGAGGCTGCCCAGAACTCCGCCTGCGGAAATGTGGTGTCGCGGAAGTTGAGGAGCGCATCGATGGGCGCGCCGTGCGGACCGCCTGCTTCAGGATGCGTGCCAAGTCCGTTCTTGTGCGCAAGGTCCGCAAAACGATCGTAGTAATTCTGCGCGATGATATCGGCTACCGTGCGGCGCAGATCGAACAGAAACTGATCGCTGGTTTTGCGGCAATCCAGAATGCGGCCTGCGACGATTGGCAAATAAGGCAGCGGGTCGTAACCACGTCGCCGTTTGAACTCCTCGCGAAATCCTTCGGTCCAGTTTGTTCCGCCGGCCTCCCAGCTATCGGTGACAACATAACGAAAGCTTGTTCCGATGTAGGGCTTGGCGGCGGCGAGCAGCGGCGCCACCACATCGCGCCAGTAGTCATCGAATGCCCGCGTACTCATTGCGTCGAGCGGAAGGCCGTGCTTCCCCGAAGAATCTGTCAGGGTTTTGGACGAGTCAGTGTAACCAATCCGCAAGACTTCCCAGGTGCCGGCGGGAAACGTCCAGGTGAGATTTCCCTTCGCGTCGACGTCGGCGCTGAGATCGACGACCTGGCGGACGTCCGCATCCTGTTCGCCCGCAACCGACGGAGCGTCGCGCTCCACCTGATCGGAGGACGGCATGGAAAATCCGGTCTCCGCGGCCGCAGTTTTGAAGCGCAATTCGCGAATTGCTGCCCGCCCGCTCTGGGGTGCGCCGGGAAGCGCCGCACCGTGATGCAACGGATAGGCGAGCGTGGCGATGGGAAGATAGAAGCCGTTTTGCTGCGGAGGCTGTGCCAGTTGCACGGTCTTCGCGCCGCCGCCATCCACAATGAGAAGCGAGTAGGTAAGCAGCTTCATCGCATCGGTCGGCGTGACCGTTGGTCCGCCAATGACTCCGACGTCCATGCGGCTGGTGACGTTGAGGCTGATCTCGAGGCCGAGCCGCTGCGCTTCGGCGAGCGCATGAACAAAGAGCGCGATCCATTGGGGGCTTCCGATCGGCGGGCCTTCGGGAACTTCAATGTTGCCGCCCTGGCCCGATCCGTCGGCATCGACGAGAATGGCTCCGCCGAAGCCTTTCGCTTTCATTCCTTCGAGATCGCGCGTGATCGCGGCTTCAGTGGTGTTGCCGTTGAGCCACCACCAGTAGCAGCGGGCTTTTGCGGCATCGGGAGGCTGCGCGAAACCGGCGCGCAATGGATCAGCTTGCGACGTTTGCGCACGCCCGGATGGGATGCAGAACGCAAAGCCGGCCAGCACCGCAGGCAGCAGCATTCGGGTCACCTGCGCCAGGATCGATCTGTCTGCCACTTTCATCTGTACCTGCCGGACCGCGAATCCATTCTAGTGAGCCGGCCCGTCGAGGCGACGCACTTCAATTATGCCGGCACGAGACCGGAAGAAAGTGGACGGACAAATCAATTAAGATTCGGCCGTCCAAGATTGCATAAACGCTGCTGGGTTAGAAGTTGAAGCGCGCGGTGAGTTGCAGGATGCGCGGGTCGTTTGCCTGCGTGGCGGATACCGAACCAAACGAGCTGCCCCCGATGCTGTTGCTTGGGTTCGAGAAGTTCGGTGTGTTGGCAACGTTGTAGCATCTCGCCGCGAATCTCAAACGTGTAGTTTTCGTGAAGCTGGAATGACTTGAAGAGCGAGGCATCGAGAAGCGGATGGACGTGGAAGCGGACGCTTTCCATATCGGAGCCGATCGTCGCCAGCCAGAACCCCGAGGGATTCTGCTGGAACGCCGGAGTCGATGATGCGCTGGCACAGGCGCCTGCACCCACCTTGTTTGTGTAGACGGGAGCATTATTCACAATGCTTACGGTCTGATAGCAGGTGTTGAAGTACTGGCCGTTGGTGGGATTCGACAGCTTGGGATTCGCAATCTGCGTATAGCCGCTCGGCGAAGAAACCAGGGTGCCGTTGGTTTCGCGCAGCACGGTGTTCAGTGTCCAGTTGCCGACGATCGTCTTTCCCACGTAGGAATGAAGAAACGTCGGAATCTGGTAAGTCGCGATGAAATTTTCAACCCAAGTGGGGCTCGAGTCCTGATAGCGGAACAACTGGTTGAACGTATTTTGCCCGGCATTGAGGTAGGTGTTCTGATCCATCAATTTGTCCCAGGTCACGTTCCCCTGGAGACTCAAACCATGGCTCAGCGCTTGGTCGCTGCAATCTGCAGAGAGTTGTAGAGCTGGGTTCCGACCGACGCGAAGTTGGCTGTTACGCCGGTGAATTCAGGATACGGAAGCAACAGCGTTGATTGCAGAATGGTTGGCGTATTCAGCGAAGAGGATGTTGGGAGCAACGCAGCTCCGTACATCGGGTTCGTCACCTTCGTATTCAGGTAAGTGGCTTGTGAGAGATTGTTGTAATACTGGATTGGAAGTCCGTTGATCGTTCTTGTTGACTTCCTCTCGCGATTCCTTCTGGCCGACGTAGGCTACCGAGAGAAGCACGTTCCAGGGGAATTGGTATTCGGTGCTGACCGACCACTCGACATCCCTCGGTTGAACGTGGCTCGGATCGTTATACGAGACGCTTTGTCCAAGCGATGTCGCCAGCCCGGCGCACTGCCAGTGGGCTGAACCACACCGGTTGGAAATGGGTTCGCGAGATTGTTGGCGGGGTGGATATTGTCTGTCGTAGCCACGTAGCTTGTTGAGGCACTGTAACCGGTGCTGATGGGACTTTCAAGCGTGTTGAGATAGACGATGCCGAATCCGCCACGAAGCACAAGGCGATTGGTGAACTGATACGCGCCGCCGAACCTGCGGCTGCCAGTTGCTGTAGTTCTTCGGGTAGGGTGTGCGATTCCCGTAGGTCACATACTGCAGGCCGCCGAGTAACGGAAGACCAGACACCTGGGCCTGCATGGGATTTACGCAAGAGTTGCAGAAGCTGCTGACCAGGCGGTTATAGCGTTCTGTAAAGGGCGACTCGTAGTCCCAGCGAAATCCCATATTCAATGTCAGTTTCTCTGACACGCGCATGTCGTCCTGGACGAAACCGCCGTAATAAATCTCCTGCATTGCATAGGCAATGTTATTGGCATAAGTTCCGGCTGATGTAGCGGAGGGGATGCCAAGCAACATGGAGGCCAACCCGTATCCTGAATTAGAGTCTCCGTTGACCGAGCAGATTTCGCCGGCCGGGCAAGTGCCGCTGGTCGAGTTCTGCTGGGTGAATTGGCGGTTGAAAGTAAATGTGCCAAATCCACTTTGCGGATTCTGCACATCGTACCGGTCGAAGTTGCTATCGAACCCAATCCGCAAGTTGTGCTTTCCGCGCGTCTTTGAAATCACGGCGCCGGGAGAGATCAGCGTAAAGGTGCTGACCTGGCCGCCTGCTCCAGCTGCAAGCCCTAAGAAGGGATTGTTGGAGGTGCCGAGCGGATCGCTGATGGCTATTCCAGGAAAAGATTGATAGGCGAGGCCGTCTGCCATTGATGCCAATAGAGCTCAGGTTGTAGTTCAGGCCCTTATAAACCAGACCGAATGGGTGATAGATCAACCCGATGTGGGTATCGATTGCAAGAGTTGGCGAGGGCATCCAAAGATCCTGCAGATGGCCTCCAACGTTATTGCGATAGACGGTGTAGTCCATGCCCGATTGGCCAATCGGCGTGGGGAATTGTCGTTCGGCACGAGCTGATTCAAGATCGCCTTGAAGAACGAGGCGTTCATCTTGTTGTTATTCGAGAATGACTGATCGACTCTGCCTACGATCGAGAAGTACTTCTCGTCATAGGTGAAACCGCTGGTTGGAATATAGTTGCTCGGCGAGGACGTGGTCGGCGTAGCGTTCGGCTGCGGGAACAAAGCCATCAACGCCGCGCCCACTGTGCTCGTGAAGTAGCTGGACGGGATTTGATTGTTCAAGAAAGGCACCCGGTTGCCATTCGCGGCCGTGGGCTGCGTGGGATCGTAGAGCTGCTGCCCTGCTCCGGCTGCACAGATCCCGCTTACAAAGTTCGTGCACAGGCCGGAGAAATCTCCTTTGCGCTGGGCCGCGGTGGGAACAATTCCATTCACCGTGGCGACTGAGGTAATCGGCAACTTCGCCTGCACGCGCTCGTAGGCGACCATGAAATAAGTACGGTCATGAGCGTTGTAGATATGCGGAATCGAGGCCGGACCGTCGATCACAAATCCAGGCTGGCTGGTTTGGTCGTTGGTTCTTGGTGTGGCGCCGGTCGTTGCATGCTGGAGTCGGAACGCGCTCGGACGTGTTCGCATCCATGTAAGTGTTCTGGAAGACGTAATATGCTGCGCCGTGATACTGGTTGGTGCCTGCGCGCAAGACCGTGTTCTCAACTCCGGCTCCGTGGCCAACCTGCGCATCGAAGAGCGTGTTCTGCACTTTGACTTCCTGCACTGCCTCCATCGAAGGAACGAAACCCAGATAGTTCGTGCCTGAAAACCGCTCCGCCGGATCGTCAGGAATTCCGTCAAGCGTCAGCCGCACGTGATTGCTGATTCCGTTGATGACCAGTTGCACTGCGGTTCCGCTGAACTGGTTTGCCTGCGAGCTCGCTTTGGACTGCATGTACTGGCCCGGAATAAACACCGGCGCCCAGTGTCGTGAAGATGAACGGGTTGTGACCGATGAGCGGCGTATCGACAACCTGCTGGGTGCTGATCGTCGTGGCCACCTGGCCTGAGTCGGTATCCAACTGGATCGCATCCGCAGTCACCAACATCGTGGTAGTCGCGGAGCCAACAACCAGAACGTAAAGGCACATCGGCAGTGCCGCCCGCCGTCACAACAACACTTGTCTTGGTTTGCGAGCCAAACCCTTTGGCTGAAATGGTCGACGTCGTAGGTATCGGGGGTGATGAATGGAATCGTGTACTCGCCCGATGCGTCTGTGACGACCTTGGAGATGAATTTCGTTGTCGTATCCGTCGCGATCACGTTTGCGTCGGGAATCCTGGCGCCGGCGGAGTCGGTGACTACGCCGCTGATTGCGCCCAGATACTTGGCCTGCGCATTGCCGTGCTGAGCCCAGCAGAAAACGGCCGATAGAACTGTGGCCAGCACAGGAATGAAGAGCCTTCCATGATGCGTTTCCGCCACGGCGTTGTTTGCCTTTGACCTTGCGTTCATCACTATCCTCCAGTAAGTTTTCGCGTTTCTTGTCGAATGGTTTGTCGCGTGTCGTCAGTCGAAGGTCTTGTATGCCTTCGGGGTTTCTGCAATTTGATCTAGCCGCCTCTTGCTCCGGGCCATCATGCGATCGAACCCGGTTCGCCGTGCCTGCTGAGGAGCCGCAGCAAAGTTTGAATTACTCTTGGAAATCCATTTCCATTTGAATCCGCAACGGATTCTCATGAACTGAATTCACGACCCGCAAGTTAATTCACCGGAAGAGTTCTCGGGTCTTAACCGTTAAGAGTTCGGTAAGTCACAATTCAACAATAAGATGACCCCATAGGATGACCAGATGTTCGCCTGGGCGAAGGGGACGGCGGTGCACAATTCCCGGCCAGAGATTAAGGATTGATTGCTCCTCAACTCACACGGCGGTAGACTTGGGAGCGGAACTCTGAGGCCAGAATGGCATCGATAGCGGAAAAGCCGGCACCAGAAGCGGCAAAATCCGAACCAAGTATTGAAGACCGGCGGGCCCTGATTGAGCGTGTAGCTGCGAGCGAGCAGTTCAGCCGGTCGGCGCGGCTCCGCGACTTTCTTCTTTACGTCGGAAGGCAGTCGCTCAAAGAGGGGTGCCCTGAGATCCATGAGCAGGAGATCGGGGCCAAGGTGTTTGGCCGTCCTGAGTCCTACGACCGCGCCTCAGACAATATTGTCCGGGTAAATGCGACCGAGCTGCGGAAGAGGATCGAGTCGTACTTCGCGCAGGATGGCGCCAGTGAGCCGCTAATCTTCGAGATTCCGCGCGGAGCGTACAAGCCTGTCTTTCACCGGCGGATATCCGAAGCCACCGTGGCAGAGGCGCTGGGGAAATCGCCCCAGGAAGCCGTGGCGCCGGCCGGAACGGTGAATAGCGATCAATCTCGGGTTCCCGGACAGATCCGGCGTTGGATTTGGCCCCTGCTGAGCTTGTCTCTCGCGATTGCCTGTGTGGCGCTCTACCTTGAAAACCGCACCATGCACAAAGCGCTTCACCCATGGGAAGGCCAGCCAGCTTTGACCGCATTCTGGAGCGGCTTCCTTGACCAGCAGCGCCAGACTGATCTGGTGCTGCCCGACGACTCGCTCAGCGTGACGCAGGACATCACGCAAACTCCGGTCACGTTGGATGACTACATCTCGCGCGCATTTGTCCGGCAGGTTCAATCTTCCAACATGAGCATCGACCGTAAAAATGACGTGGTCCAGGTTCTGAGACATAACCTGCTGACCTTTGGAGCGGTACGCGCCACACAGGCGGTGCTGGGCGAGATTCCGGCCACCTACCCGCGTTACGTCACAATGGCGCGCCAATTTACCCCGGACGAGATCAAACGGGACAACGTGATTCTCATCGGCGGAAAGAAGGCAGTTCCGTGGGATGACCTGGTGGACGATCAACTGAACTTCATCACGGACTACGATTTCACGCGAGGCGTAGCGATCGTTCGCAACCGACACCCGAAGCCTGGAGAGCAGGCAGTCTACTCCGACCCCGCGGCCTCCGCGGTGATCGCCTATATGCCGAATCCGAGCCACACAGGAAACGTGATCATCCTTGCGGGCACGGACTCCGACGCCACCGGAGCAGCGGCGGCGTTCCTAACCAATGAAGAACAAATGGAGATGCTGCGGAAGACGCTGCACGCGGATCGCTTTCCGTATTTTGAAGTCCTGTTGAAGACTTCTCGGCTGAGCGGAACGTTTTTCAACGCAGAGCTGATCGCATACCGGGCGTATCCGAATCTCTAAATAGCACGGCGGCAGAGAAGGTCCACTTCTCCGCCGCACAATAGTTCGAGCCGCGTTTGCTGGAGTTGATGCGGACTCGTGTGGTCGTTTACCGGTGCTGGATGAACGTGCCGTTCTGCAACTCGGTCATCGCCTGGCGCAACTCGGCTTGCGTGTTCATCACGATGGGACCGTACCACGCGACCGGCTCCTCAAGCGGCTTGCCGGAGACGAGCAGGAAGCGAATGCCTTCCGGCCCGGCCTGGACCACGATCTCATCGCCGCGATCGAAGAGCACGAGCGAGTGGTTTTTCGCGTCGTAGACCGGCTGAGCATTTGGATCGACGGCCGACTCAGTGAGCACCGCCTGCGGCTGCGACGCATCGCGGAAGGTTCCCGAGCCGGCGAAGACGTAAGCGAAGGCGTTGCGCGTCGTTTCGACCTTGATGCGCTTGCGCTTGAACGGCGGAACGGAAATGTCGACGTAGCGTGCAGCGACCGTTGATTCGGTCGCCACCCCTTCCACCGGGCCCGGTCTTGCCCCAGAACTCGCCGCAGATGATGCGCGCATGCGTGCCGTCATCCTCGGTGACCTCGGGAATCGCCGCAGCCGGAATGTCCTGGTAGCGCGGATCGGTCATCTTGAGCTGCGCAGGCAGGTTGGCCCAAAGCTGGAAGCCGTGCATGCGCCCTTTCGCATCGCCTTTCGGCATCTCCTGGTGCAGAATGCCGCTGCCGGCTGTCATCCATTGCACGTCGCCCGCGGTCATGCGGCCCTTGTTGCCGAGGCTGTCGCCGTGCGCCACTTCGCCGGCCAGGACATAGGTGATGGTCTCGATGCCGCGATGCGGGTGCCAGGGAAATCCGGCGAGATAGTCGGCCGGATTCTCATTGCGGAAATCGTCGAGCAACAGGAACGGGTCGAACTCGTGCGTTTTGCCGAAGCCGAAGGCGCGCTGCAGTTTTACGCCTGCGCCTTCGATGGTGGGCTTGGTTTGCATAGATCTCTTTCACTGCTCTGAGTGACATGGTGGACCTCCGGTTTCGTAATTAGCGGGTAGCGCGCGGCAACCTCAGCATGACTCTTTCAGACAAGAAAAAGCCAGCATGGTCGCGGGCGGCTCTCAAGTGCCATCCCTGATTGCGCTTTGAACTTACATCTATTGGATGCGCGGGGGAGATATTCGTTGCAACAGGTAATTTCCGGCGACGCGAGACGGATCTGGGCAGCCCGATCTCGCAGCCGATTCAGCTCGCTGCGCAGGATTCTATTGCGCAGCCTTCCTAGGCAGCCTTGATGAACTGGACGTCGAGCGTGATGGCCACGTCTTCGCCGACCAGCACGCCGCCGGTTTCGAGGGCCGCGTTCCAGGTCAGCCCGAAGTCCTTGCGGTTGATCTTGGTGGTGGCGGAGAGACCGATGCGGGTATTGCCCCAGGGATCCTTGCCGGGCGCGCTGAGGCCTTCGACGGCAAAGGTCACCGGCTTGGTCACGCCGTGGATGGTCAGGTCGCCGGTCACGGCGTACTCCGCTCGCCCTTCGTGCACAACGTTGGTGGATTTGAAAGTCATGGTGGGGAATTTCTCCGCGTCGAAGAAGTCGGCGCTCTTCAGATGGCCGTCGCGCTGCGGGTCGCCGGTGTTGACGGTGGCGACGGGAACCGAGGCTTCGAGAGAGGAAGAGTGTGGTCGGCGTCGTGCTCGGTCAGCACGCCGGTGAGCCCGGTGAAGCTGCCTTTTACGTTGGAGATCATCATGTGCTTCACCTTGAACTCGGCGGACGAGTGGGCCGGATCGATGTTCCAGGTGGTGGTTGCGGGTGAGTGGTTGGCGTCATGGGTGTTGCTCCTTTGTCCTTATGGATGCGCCAGGTAGATATTCGTTGCAACAAGTATTTTGTGATTTTGTGGCGAAGCCTGTGAAAATCGCATGACTTGAGGAGTTGGAGTTCCTTTTGGGAGCGGGCGTCCACCTGCGTCGAGGGGACGTTGGCTAACCAAAATGCCGCGTCAAGTTACTGAATCTATTGAATCGTTCACTTGGCTGCGGTTTCCGCTTCAGTGTAAAGGAGCCAAGTAGAAAGCGTTGTTGCCGGTGCGCAGGTCCTTTCCATAGCTGAAAACCAGACCGACGCCCAACACACGGACTTTTGCCTGCGCGCCGATGTCAAAGAGCCATTCGCGCGAGCCAAGAGCGGAGCCGGGATCGGCGATTTTGCCGATATCGACGAACGGGCCGAGCTGCACCTTGATGATTCCGTTGCCGTAGATGTTCTTGTTCGTCTCCCAGTTTTGGAGCAGATAGTCGCGGCCGAGCGGCGCGCTTCCCTTTCGTCCGTCGCGGGTGCCGATGTGGGCACGCAGGGGAAGATCGTTGTCGCGTTCGAGGCCGAGGATGAAGAGCTCGTCGAACGGGACCTGGCCGAAGGTTTGCCCGGCGCGGAGCTGTTCGACGTCTCGTAATCGTCGCCCTTGATCTGCGGAAACCAATGCCAGCCGAGCGAGCCGGTGAGCTTTTCGAAACTCTCTGGCGATTGCGACCAGAGCCGGCCTGCATCGGAAGTCGCGGTGCGCCGACAGCGTGAAGCGGCGCTCGGGCACACGCCACAGATTGCTGCGACTTGAGCGTGCTGTTGAAGTTCGTAGCCGGCGGCCAGCATTTGCGGGGTAAGACAAGTGCCGCCCGAGGGCGTCGTTCCCGGCTGGATGCTGCGGAAGTTGCGATGCGAGACTTCCGCTCCGACCGTCCAGCTGAGGCGATCGCTCGCGAACGATGCGAGATCGAATGCCAGCTCTTTCGTCGCGCACATTGAACGCGGCTAGAACCGGAGCCGGGCCTGTGAAGCCATTGCGGATCGCCCAGTTCTCATTGCGCAAATCGCACATCGATCTGCCAGCGAACTTTTGCGCTGCGCTCGAACGGGCTTGAGAGATCGGCAGCGATGCGGCGCTTCTGCGCGTCCCAGCGAAACATCGAAGTGAAGTTGATGGCGTCGCCGTGCAGGTTGAAGTAGCTCGGATTCACTTCCTGGAACGGGATGCCTTGAAAAAAGCGGACAAGCGCTTCGAGCTTGCTGTCGCCGAACCCGTTTTCTTCCTTGTTTCGGAAAGAGACATCAAAATCGCCGTCGGTGCGCGCGTTGAGATCGAAATGGAATTGCGGGAAGACGCCCAGGCCGCGCACGCGCGATTCGGAGTCGAGCAATTGTTGCAAAGTCATCCGCGCAGCCGGCGAAAAGGCGAACGCGTGATCGAGCAGCGCAGGCGAAAGGCGCGGCGTTGGGTCTTCGTTCACCCGGGAAATATGCGGCTTGGCAATTCTCCATTCTGTGAGGCGATTCCAGTACTTGAGCGCTGCCTCGAGATTGCCCTCGACAAAGTACGCCGTGCCGAGAAAGTCGTTTGCGTATTCATCTCCGGGAGCGATGCGAAGCGCCTGACGCAACAGGCGAACGGTGAGCGGATAGTTCTTCTGCTTGAACGCAATGCCGGCGAGCTCAACTGGAAAGCGAGGATCGGACGGACGCAAGCCGCCGTCCCGCTTCGAGAGTTGTCTGCGCTTCGCCGATTCTTCCAAGCTGCGCCAGCGCGATGCCGAGCGAGAAGTCCATCGCCGCGGTGCGCGGCGAAACCGGCTGCAAGCACGGCAACAATCTCGGCCCATTGCCGACTGCCCGTCAACGTTTGCAATTGTTGTTCGGTTGGAGCCTGCGTGGCGGCGACCTGTGCCCATAGATGCATCGAACCGCCGAGGAGAACGGCGCTCAACGTCCAGCGCCGGAATCCGATCAATTCGCGCTCGTCTGCGGAACGGCGAGCAGAGCCCAGTTGCCGGCGGCCTTCCATTCCCTCTCGAATTGCGATTGGTCCTCTTTGAGCAGCTTGCGTTGCGCGGGATCGTTGACGAGCACGACCTGTTGCGGCTCGTCGAGACCCGCAACCACAACATAATGCAGCGATGAACCCAAGTCGGGCTTGAGCGCGACAATCAACGGACGGCCGAAATGTAGTTGCCGCTCGATGTCCATCCAATCTGCCGCGAAGGCGAAGGCGCGAAAGCCATTGGCCTGGAAGTAGCGCGCCATCGCCGACGCGTAGATTCCGTGCGCCGCCTCGGAGTACAGCGCATGGAGAATCTGGACAGGCTCCGCCTCGGGCTTCGCGGGCTGCCTTTGCTGTGCTCCCAATACTGCATCACCATGGCAATGCTGGCGGCGCCGCATCCATCTTTCGTCTGCTCAACAAACGGCACGTCGAGCCACAGGTTCGCGGATCCAGCCGCAAAGGAACCTGCGGAAGACATGAGGGCGGCAACTGCAACAGCCGATCTGAGAGTTTTGCGCAACATCGAGGACAACTCTGAGCGTATCTTAACGGACCGCAACGATGATGAGGATCAGCGCCGCGATGCAGACCAGGATGATGAGCAGGTCGCGATCGCCGATGTTGCCGGCGGCAAAATCATCCTGCGCCTTTTGCGCGCGCGAGGCGAGATTCGCCAGGTCTTCATCGCTGAGTCCGGCGACAGCTTTCTTCACCTGCTGCGGATCGATCTTCGCCGATTCGAGCGCTTCCTTTGCTTTGTCCGTGGAAAGGAAATTGTTCAGCGTATCGCGATTCTGCTGGCGAGTCTGCGATGCATCGATGGCGGCGTTTTGCAGATCCGTTGGGCTGACGACATGTTGCGCCGTTTGGCCGACTGCGTTTTGAGGAATGAGAAAAACAACCACGAGCACGGCGCCCACGAAAGAACGAGCAATCCGCAAAAGGATCGAGCACATATTGAGCAACCTCCGGAGGGATTTTTTGACGGGGCAGAGGGCCCGCCTTAGCGCAGTCCCTATTTCGTGGAGTAACCAGCCAAATGGCGAAGCAAACGGGACCGCAGCGTTAGGCATCTTGCTGATTCTGTTAGATGGCTGCACTCGCCGGGGAAGTTGCTTCGCAATCCACCGCTTCCACATGGGTTGAAGTCCTTGCGGGCCGTATGCTCATGATGAGCCCACCGAAAAGCGCGTGCAGGATTTTGCCCAATCCGTGAAGCAGCAGGCCGACATCGTCAAGGTGATCGAGGGCTACATCCGGCTGCGCAAGGCGGGGGCGCAAAGGTTCAAGGGGCTGTGCCCGTTCCACAAGGAAAAGACGCCGTCGTTCAACGTGAACGGCGGGTCGCAGCAGTTCTTTTACTGCTTCGGCTGCCAGGCGTCGGGCGACGTGTTCAGTTTGTGGGCAAGATTGAGAATGTGGGCTTTCCCGAGGCGGTGCGGATTGTGGCGCAGAAGTGCGGCATTCCGCTGCCGAAGCGGGAGTTCTCTTCGCCGGAAGAAGCGGCGGAGGCGCGGCTGCGGACGAAGCTGCTGGATCTGCACGAGACGGCGGCGGCGTGGTTTGAAGAACAGCTGCGCGGACCGGAAGGAGCGCTGGCGCGGGAATATCTGGCAGGCCGCGGGCTTGACGGATGAGGGAATCAGGAAATTCCGAATCGGCTATGCGCCGGACAGCTTTAACGCGCTGCGCGACCGGCTGAGCGGCATGGCCGACGAGGAGACGCTGCGCGCGAGCGGCCTGTTCAGCTCGAAGGAGCAGGGCGATGGAGGCCAGGGGCCGATCTACGACCGGTTCCGCAAGCGGGTGATGTTTCCCATCTGCAACGAGGGCGGGCGGGTGATTGCGTTTACGGCGCGGACGCTGGAGACGCGGCGAGAAGGCCGGAGCGAAATACATCAACTCGCCGGAGACGCCGCTCTATTCGAAGGGCCAGGTGCTGTTCAATCTCGACAAGGCGAAGCCGGCGATTCGCGCGCTGGAGTTTGCGCTGCTGGTGGAAGGGCAGATGGACTGCATCAGCGTGTTTCTGGCGGGAATCCAGAACGTGATTGCGACCAGCGGGACGGCTTTCACCGAGCAGCAGGTGGCGATTCTCAAGCGGCACACTTCGAACGTGATTGTGAACTTCGATCCTGACGCGGCGGGCGCGAATGCGGCGGAGAAGTCGATTGCGCTGCTGACCGAAGAGGGATTCGCGATCAAGATTGTGACGCTCGAGGGCGGACTCGATCCCGACCGGTTTATCCGCGAGCGGGGCGTGGAGGCCTACAAGGAAGCGCTTGCGCGGGGCGCGGCGGCAGGCCGATTACCTGATTGAGCGGGCGCGGAATCTGTTTCCCGGCGGCGAGCGCGGAGCAGAAGGTGAAGGCGATGAATTTTCTGCTGCCGCATATCCGGCGCATGCCGGAGACGCTGGCGCGGGAGCAGTTTGCGGCGGACGCGGCGCAGAAGCTGGGGATTCGGATCGGCGGTGCTGCGCGAAGAGCTGCGGCAGGCGGCGCTGCAAGCGGCGGGATCGGGTGGAGAGCGGCCGGCGATGCTGACCGAAGTGGAGCGGGTGCTGCTGCGGGCCCTCGCCGTCACCGACCTGAAGGCGCGGAAGCGCGGCTGCTGGCTGCAGAAGCTCTGACAAAAGCAGCCGTCGTGGTTTGAGCATCTGGGCATCATTCCGGGCGATGCAGGCGCTGGCCAGCCGCGCGAGACCAGCGATCCGATGGAGGCAGTGGAGGATCCGGGCCAGCGGGCGCTGCTGGCCGAGGCACTGCTGGGCGAAAGCCGGCCGCCGGAGGAAAACGAAGTGGAGAGCGCGCTGCAGGAAGTTCGAGGAACGGGCCATCGAAGGCCGGCTGCGGGACCTGCGGGCACAGATCGCGACAGGCCGAGCGGAGTGGCGACTATGCGGACCTGGCGTTGCTGACCCAGAAGAAGCTGGAACTGGACCGGGCGCTGCGGCGAGCTGCAGAGGCACAAGAGCGCCGGAACTGTAGGGTTTACGCGCTGATTCTCCGCGACTACCGATGTGCCGGAAAACTGCGTCGTAGAGAGGCTCTGCGGCGTCTAAATGAGTGGAAGCAGGAGCGGAAGGTTAGGAAGCCGCGCCTGAGGACTCCGGAGCCGTGGTTCGGGGCTGAATTTGTGCCGATTTGTTCTGGCACTGGCAAGCGATGTTGTGGTAATCTATTGATCTCAGTGAGGATGCGCGCCCCTTTGCCCCACACATGAGCTTCGGCTCGCGGGCGACCCAGGCGAAACCTGAAGCGCTGCCATCCTGTTCCGAGAAAAATTATCACCGCTTTTGCGGGCTTGCGGTTGTGTCATGCAAGCGAGGATTTCCTGCGGAAGTCTTCATTTTCGTGCGTCCTGAAGCTGCATCGTTGGCGCGACTGCGGGAGCGCGAATGCGGCGTGGATTTGATGCGATTGAGATTGGCGCGGCTGAGCTGCGACGGCGATTGCGAATCGGGCCGACCGAGGCACTGCGCAGAGAGATGAAATCGGGCGAGACGCACCGCGCGAGTGCGTCGATTGCCGAAGAGAGCAGGGATACATTTGGCGATTGACAGACAAATTCGAAGAAGATGTGCACGGTCTGATCGAGACCGGCAAGGAGAAGGGCTATCTCACCTACGGCGAAGTGAACGACGCGCTGCCGGATGAGATTGGCTCTGCCGACGATCTGGACGATCTGATCACGACCATCGGCGACGCAGGGCATTGACCTGCTCGACACTCCCAAATTTCCCGGCGACAAGGATTTTGAGCTGGAAGAGGGCGAAGACGTCGAGCTGGATCTGACGCCGGGCACGCTGGAGAAAACCAACGACCCGGTGCGCATGTATCTGCGCGAGATGGGCACCGTGCCGCTGCTGACGCGCGAAGGCGAAGTGGAGATCGCCAAGCGCATCGAGCGCGGGCAGATGCGCGTGCTGAAGGCGATTTCGCGCTCGCCGATCGTGATTCGCGAAATTGCGGCGCTGGGCGAAGACCTGAAGCGCGGCGTGCGCAACGTGAAAGAAGTGGTGATCTTCGACGAGGAAGAGCTCACCGAAGAAGTGGTGCAGACGCGCGTGAAGGCCACCGTGGCGCGGACCGACACGCTGGTGAAGCACCAGAAGAAGATTGCGCAGCTTGAAGAGAAGCTGGCCGCGATCTCGCCGGGCAACAAGGCCAAAGTGAAGGAAGCGCGGCGGCTGCGCTGGGCCGATCGCGCGCGAAAAAGTGCTATGTTCGCGCATCGTGCGCGAGCTGAAGTACACGCGCGCTCGAGCGCAAGCGCCTGCTGGACAAGGTCAACAAGACCGTGGACACCATGCGCACGCTGGAGCGGCAGATTCGCTCGCTGGAGCAGAAGTACGAAGCCTCGAAGAGCGAGGAGCTGAAGAAGGAGTACCGGCGCCAGCAGAAAAACTGCCGGACGGACCTCGAGAAAATCGAAGGCGACGCGGGCGTGTCGATCGCGGAGCTGAAGCGCACGCAGCGCGAGATGATCCAGGGCGACATGGACGCCGAGCAGGCCAAGCGCGAGCTGATCGAGGCCAACCTGCGGCTGGTGGTCTCGATCGCGAAGAAGTACACCAATCGCGGACTGCAGTTCCTCGACCTGATTCAGGAAGGCAACATCGGCCTGATGAAGGCGGTGGACAAGTTCGAATACCGGCGCGGCTACAAGTTTTCGACGTATGCGACGTGGTGGATCCGGCAGGCGATTACGCGCGCCATTGCGGACCAGGCGCGCACGATCCGCATTCCGGTGCACATGATCGAGACCATCAACAAGCTGATCCGCACCAGCCGTCAGCTTGTGCAGGAGCTGGGCCGCGAGCCTTCGAGCGAGGAGATTGCGCGGCGCATGGATATTCCTGTGGCCAAGGTGCGCAAAGTGCTGAAGATCGCACAGGAGCCTATCTCGCTGGAGACGCCGATCGGCGAAGAAGAAGATTCGCACCTTGGCGACTTCATCGAAGATCGCCAGGCGGTGTCGCCTTCGGAAGCAGTGATCGGCGTGAACCTGAAGGAGTACACCTCGCAGGTTCTGCGCACGCTTACGCCGCGCGAGGAGCGCGTGATCAAGATGCGCTTCGGCCTGGAAGACGGCTCGGAGCACACGCTCGAAGAAGTTGGCCAGAGCTTCCAGGTGACGCGCGAGCGCATCCGGCAGATCGAAGCCAAGGCGCTGCGCAAGCTGCGGCACCCAAGCCGCAGCCGCAAGCTGAAGGCGTTTGTTGAAGGCGTGAAAGAGATGTAACCGAATGCGGTGAGGCGGCCGTGTTTCGCGCGCCATGTCCCGCAGCCAAGCAACCAGGCACGAGGGGCCGCAACCCGGCAAACCGGGGTTGCGGCCTTTTTCTTTCGTTGCTCAGCGACAGCCACCCTTGTTCACTCCAGACGAGCCAATGCAGTCGGCCCGTCTGCCATCCTTCTGTCACGAGCGAGCGCAGGCCCGTCAGATTCCGTCTATGACTTAAAGCTTTTACTGAAATTCCCAAGGATTGTCCAAAGAAAGTTTGGAACCACTGGTCTGGGCTTCCGTATAGGAAGCAAAGGCTACCGCGCCAGCGGTTGATCCCTGCGAAGTGTGCGCTTAAGGCACAAATGCGGCCCAGTTAGGATTCTGGAGAAGTTCTTCTGCACCGCAAGCGCCATTGAATCCGCAAATTCCGCAGGGAATCAGAATTTGCTTGCAACTCGTTTCAGTATTCTGCTAAAACGTTTTTGCTGAACTGTCGCGCCGCGGTCCGGTGCGAGGAAGAGGAAGAAAATGAAAGGCATAAGCCGCCGGGAATTTGGTAAAACCGCAGCCGCGAGCTTGGCGCTTGCCGGCGTCGGACTACCGGAAGTCTCGCATGCTCAGGCGCATCCAAACGAACTTCGATTTCCACAGGATTTCGTCTGGGGATGCGCGACTGCGGCCTATCAGATTGAAGGAGCGGCGAAGGAGGGAGGCCGCAAGCCGTCGGTCTGGGATGTTTTCTCGCACACTCCCGGCAAAATCGTCAATGACGATACTGGCGATGTTGCCGACAACTCGTATCACCTCTACAAAGAAGACGTCCAGCTACTGAAGAACATTGGTGCTGCCGGGTATCGCATGTCGATCTCCTGGCCGCGCGTTTTTCCCGAAGGCAAAGGTCAGCCGAATTCCGCCGGGACTCGATTACTACAAGCGCGTTGTCGATGAACTGCTCGAAAACAAGATCACGCCCTATGTCACGCTCTTTCATTGGGACCTGCCCCAGGCTTTGCCCGGAGGATGGCAGTCGCGCGATACCTCACTGGCTTATGCGGACTATGCCGCTTACGTCGCACGAGAGCTGCAGGATCGCGTGAAGCACTTCATGACCACTAACGAGCTGATCTGCTTCACCGACAACGGTTACCAGATTGGCCGTTTTGCTCCGGGACTCAAACTGCCGCCGGCCCAGGTCAACCAAGTGCGGCACCATGGCATTCTTGCTCACGGACTGGGAGTGCAGGCGATCCGCGCCAGCGCACCTTCTGCACACGTTGGCATTGCCGAGAACGCGACTGTCTACGTCCCCGTGATCGAGAACCAGGCAAATATTGAAGCCGCCCGGCGCGCGACGCGCGATGGAAACGCGCCGTTTCTGACGACGATCATGGAAGGCAAATATCCCGACACCTATCTGGAGCGCGAGGGAACGAATGCGCCCAAGGTGGAATCCGGCGACATGAAGGCGATCGGCAGCCGGCTCGATTTCATCGGGCACAACGTCTACACGCCTTACTATGTTCGCGCCGACGGCTCGAAGCGCGGCTATGCGATTGAGCAGTATCCGGCGTCGTATCCGCGCATGGCTTCACCGTGGATTTATCTCGGCCCCGAGTGCATTTACTGGGCGGTGCGCAACGTGTGTGACATCTGGAATCCGCCAGCCATCTACATCACGGAAAATGGCTGCTCTTCTGACGACGTGGTCACCGCCGAAGGCCGAGTTGAAGACACAGACCGCGTGATGTACCTGCGCAACCACCTGACACATCTGCATCGCGCCGCGCGCGAGGGCTACCCAGTGAAGGGTTATTTCCTGTGGAGCCTACTGGATAACTTCGAGTGGACCGATGGCTACAGCAAGCGCTTCGGGATTCATTATGTGGACTTCGAAACGCAGAAGCGCATTCCGAAACTGAGCGCGGAGTGGTATCGCGAAGTGATCGCGAAGAACGCAGTGGTTTAGAAGCAGGATGGGATCGGGATCGGGATCAGGGATCAGGGATCAGGGAAGGGATCAGGGATCAGACAAATCAATACGCCCTCATCACGTCTCGTGCCGAACTCGCCGACCCAAACTTTCTCTGGCCTACCCTATAAAACCAGCAAGCTCGGTTTGCGCGCGATCGAGATCTTCCGGGATGCCGATGTCGAGGAAATATCCGCTGGTTTCATACGCCGCGGGACGCAACTGCGCAACCTCGTGCATGAAGAAGTCGGTTTCGATTGAAAACCTTTCGCCAAGCTGCTTCGGCCAATCGAGATTTCTTGAGAGCACGTAAGCGCCGGCATTGATCAATCCCGAACGAGGCTGGCCGGGGCCGGAGCGACCCTTCTCGACAAACGCAATCACGTGATTCTTTTCGACGACTACGCCGCCATAGCGGGCAATGTCCGGCTGATGCGCAACAGCCATGGTCGCGCTGGCACCCTCAGCCAAATGGAATTGCATCATCGCCGCGTAGTCGATTTGGCGGAAAGTATCGCCATTCATCGTGAGCACCGCATTTTCCGTTGCCTGCTCGAGAGCCAATCGAATGGCGCCGCCTGTGCCGAGCGGCGAAGTCTCGATCGCGTAATCCACCTGCATGCCCTGGAACGAAGAGCCGAAGTGATTTTGAATGACCTCGTGCAGGTGGCCGACCGAAAGAATCGCTCGCGTACAGCCTGCGCGATGCAATTGCAGAAGCAGAATTTCGAGGAAGGGACGGCCTGCAACAGGCGCCATGGGCTTGGGCAAGCCCTGCAAGCGTGACGCCAGCCGAGTGCCGAGACCACCGGCAAGAACGATCGCTTCCATTCGGTATTAGCCTTTGAGCGTGGCCGCTGCGACGCCCGCTGGTGCCTGGTCGGCAGCGAAATATAACCGCTCCACAAGCAGGCAGTAAATGTGCTCGAGCGCGAGGTGCGCTTGTTGGATATACATGGTCACGTCGGACGGCATGCGCAAGCAGTAATCGCAAAGGGGCGGCATTTTTCCGCCGGCCCTTCCAGTCAGGCCGATCGTGGTGATGCCCATCTGGCGGCAGAGCTCGAGGGCGCGCAGCACGTTGGGCGAGTTGCCTGAAGTGGAGATGCCGAAGAAGACGTCGCCGCGCTGGCCGATGGCTTCAACCTGGCGCGCGAAGAGGCGATCGAAGCCGTAGTCATTGCCAATCGCGGTCAGGATCGAAGTGTCGGTGGTGAGGGCGACGGCGCGCATTGCCGGTCGATCTTCTACCAGGCGGCTGACAAACTCCGCCACAAGGTGTTGCGCATCGGCAGCGCTACCGCCGTTTCCGGCAACCATCAACTTATGGCCGGATTTCAGGGCTTCCGCCGTCGTCTCTGCAGCATGGGTGAGCGTGGCATGCAGAGCAGAGTCGCGCGCTACGAGTTCCGTAACCGCGATCCCTTCCAGCAGCTTTTCCAGCACCAGCTCGTTCATGATTTTCTCCACGCTGGGTCCATCTTAATGCAGTTGGCACCCGAGTGTTTATCGCCGGAATCGGTCATGGAATCACCAAAGTTGTACCCGATTCAGCGTAAAGGAACTGCGCTTCCCCCGGCGAAAAGTTCGCCACCGTTCACCGGAACCCTTCGCTACTGGCTAACATGCTTCCGCAGAAACTCCGCCATGATGTGACTGGCCTCGATCGACTCAGGCAATTGGCGTTGTACCAGAACGCATGAGGCATTGCGTCGAAGACCACGAGGCTGGCATCGACTCCTGCGCGCAGGAAAGCGCGGTGCAGGTTTACCGTGCCGCTCATCAGGGCGTCGCGCTCGCCGGTGACGAAAAGCGTGGGCGGCATGCCGTGCAGGTCGGCATAGATCGGCGAAAGTACGGGATCTTTCGGATCGGTGTTGCCGATATAGTACGGATCATGCGGGCCGGGCGGCGGCGGATCGAGATGCCCGGAAAGGCCGCGCAGCGAATAAGATAGACGAAGCCGAATCTCCGGCGCGCGCAAAGTCGCCGATGCCGCTGAAAATGCCAAAGCGCGCCGGCATGGGCAGGCCCAACTGCTTCAGCTTCACGGCCACTTCGCCGGTCATGATGGCTCCGGCCGAGGTCCCATAGATGACGATGTCCGACGGCTTGTGTGTCTTCAACAGCTCTTTGTAGACAGCGATCGCGTCGTCGATGCCGGCGGGAAATGGGTTTTCCGGCGCGAGGCGATAGAGCACGGCGACGACCTTGACTTCCGGCGTAACTGGCGATGGGAATCGATTCGCTATAAGAACCGGAATCGGAGTTGAAGCCACCGCCATGGAGGTTGACGAAGCACTTTGTCCCGCGGCCGACTCGGGATCTGGCTCGGGGTGACGATGTGCACCGGGACCTCCGGCGATCTTGTCCTCGACGATCTGATTGGGGCAGATTTGCTCCAGGCGACGCGCGCCTGGCGCCGTGCAGGCGTCACGTTCGCGCGCGACGCTCGGCGAGTGTCTCCGGCGGAGCCTGATCCGGAACGGCGTGGCCCAGCATTGTTGCGCTTCAGGGCTGATCGTGGCCGGCACCGGGACCACGCGTGTCACATGAGCTGTTCCCTGCGCGTCAATGTAGCTTGTGTCGCTGTTGGGTGCTTGAGCCGCGGTGGTGGGCGCGGATTGCTGGGCAGCCGAGAGACATCGTGACCAATGGAACAACGACGGGGACAGTGCGGAGTCGCAGAACACATGGGCGTAGATCCTTCACGGTGAGTTGCCAACAGATACGGATTCTGTCACGACGGGGCGAAGAACGTCCAGCACGCTTGAAGGCGCTCCCGGAGCATCGGCCTGTCGAATAGGCAAATCGATTCGCAGCCAGATAAGACACGAAGCATGCAGTCTCAAATGATTCTTCGGTGGTCATGCTTACGGGCCAGGGAGCGCAGTGCGCGCTCCCTTGCACCCGGATGCTTATTTGCGCTTTGCATTAATGCGGTAAGAACCAGCAAGTCGGCCGCCAGCAATTTTTCCGTCAGCCGGTCGAGGGCCAAACGGAACCTGTGGCCAATTGTCCTCGATGCCCAATGCCAAGCATCATTGCGGTTTCTGCCTGGGTATAGTCCTGAAGCACGACTCGGCTCAGGATTCCCGATCGAGCTGATTGAGCTGGCTCAGGCAGTTCTCGATATCGAGGACGAAGATGACTGCGTCTTCGAACGTTCGAATGGGCCGGCTGGAAGCCCAACCGCGCCCAACAGGGTCGCCCAGGATTGATGGCGCCCTGCCCACCTGCATGGACGCGTAAAGATAACGCCGCAGCAAGCTTCTCCGTGTGCTTCCTGTAAAACGCCAGGTTGGCGGCAGGCTTGATAGCCGTGTTTCTCAAGCCCTAATTGCTGCCGTTCCGCGGTCTGTCGTTTCGATCTCCTTTGCTCGATTTGCCACGGCTGCCTCAGCGGCGCTCGGTTCCCATTCCATTGGCAACTGGAAGGCTGCGCTCATTGCACACCCCCGAATGCCTTCAGCCAATGCCCAAACTTTGGAAAGTTGCCTGAGGCGCGGACGTCCGCGCCGCCTGCGACTTCCGGCGATGGAAAATCTCTTAGTTTAGATTCACATTCCCTGCAATAAACACTCCCTTGAGCCTGGGCCCGAAACCAAAGGCAACCACACCCTTCGCAAATTTTCAATTGAACGCGCACTTCCATGACCGATTCTCCGCATATCTTTCTTCTCCCGACGGAATTTTGTGATGCATGTTGTTCCCCGGGGTGAAGAGAACCAGGCCGGACAACTCAGGTTTCTTGTGTCCTGATAGGGGATTGCCGCCTGGGTTCTCGTGTTTTCTGTCATGACCATCGGCGCGCAGATCCTGGAATTTCACGATTGCCTTGCCGCCTCTATCCCATAACGGGACAGATCGCTGAGAGGAGGAAAGAGCCGGACGGTCCGAAAATCGGCGGCGGTTGTTCATTCGCGGCGGACGAAGACAGAGTTGCGCCCTCGTTCCGCCTGGCGGCAATGAACGATTCTCAAAAAATTCCCACAAGCCAGTACGTGATGAATTAAACCCAATGTAGGAATTCATCTGATCTGCGTCAACGCATCTTAAGGTCTTTGGGGCGCCGCGGCGTTGCCTTCGCCGGACAGGCGTGCGATTTGAAGGCCATCGAGCCCGGATCACTTTGCCCACGGAAACGCAAGGGCGACCGTTTCCATTGCTCTCGGCAAATTATTCACAAATGAACTTTACCCAGATGCACGAACGGCTGCGCATGGAAATGCTGCGCAGAATCCAGCGGGGTACGTTGAGCGTGTCATTGCTGGCGCGGCAGACGGGCCTTGGCCAGTCGCATCTCTCGAATTTCCTGCGCAGCAAGCGGCAGCTTTCGCTGGCAGCGATGGACCGTGTCCTGACCGCACAGCAGTTGACGGTTGCCGATTTGCTTCCCGCGATCCGCCAGGGAAGCTTCTGGCCGGACCCCGGAGACAGCGGATCCGTGCCGGTGGTTTCACATGCAGCGGCCCTGTTTGAGCCGTACATCCGGCCATCTTCTGTGCAATCGATGGTTCAGTTGCCTGCAAACGCACTGGAATCGGTGCATCCCCGCGCCGTCACCTCCCGTCGCGCCTGGCAGCGGTTTGTGGCCGTGCGCATTCCCGCCGGCGACGCGCTGCCGATGGAGCCGCTGGTGCAGCCGGACGCCCTGGCACTTATCGACCGGCACTACACTTCGCTGCTCCCGTACCGGCCGAACCGGGCGAATCTATACGCCGTGCGGCATCTTTCCCATCTCACACTGCGTTACGCGGAGTTTTTGTCGAGCCGCCTGGTGCTGCGTCCACACAATCTTGGCTTTCCGCTGGAACTGATCGATGTCGATCCGGAGGCCTTGCCGAACGATTTGCTGGTCGGGCGCGTGGCGCTGATCCTCAACGAGCTGTAAGGAGGGCTGTCGGACAAATCGCGAGCCGGATGCATCAGAGGCGAAAGGTGCGCAGATTCCGCCAGCGACCAGCGGCGACCCTGTCAGATTTGAATCTTTGTTGACAACCGGGCGGAGACAACCGCATCATTCCGCACCGCCATCACACGGACGGAGGAGTGGTGATGGCAACCAAAACAACAAAGAAGAAATCGACAGGCCGGAAGAAGTCGGCGAAAAAGTCGGGCCGGAAATATTCACCGGCTGCCGGAAAAAAAGTGGAAACCGAGATGCGCGCCATGAAAAGCGGCAAGCTGAAAAACGGCCGCAGCGGCAAGAAAGTGAAAAGCCGCAAGCAGGCGATCGCAATTGGGCTGTCTGAAGCGCGCAAGGCGGGTGCGAAAGTACCAAAGAAGAAGAGCTGAGCCCGCGAAAAGAGGGCCTCGACCGCCTCGAAGCGATCTCGAGTCAGGATGGCTGGTGCCGTCACGGCCACGCCAGGAAACGCGGGGCGATGATGGGGGATGACAGCTCTATGAACTTCCTCCCCAGAAGTTTTTTCGCTTGACAACCCCCTTCCAGCGCAAGGAATATTGGCACCTGGATGAGGCTTAAACGGCTTCATATCTTGGGTTGCGTCGGCACCCGGATGCGATCCCCCATCGGGCCCCACCTGATATGCGCTTACGGCCGCTCATGGCCGAAAACAAGGAGAAAGAATGAAAGGCATTGTAAGAAAAGAAATGGCTTCCCTCGTGCTCGGAGCCCTGCTCATCGGCACGGTCGCCTCCGGCGCGTTGTTCGCGCAGAGCACGGGAAGCGGCTCAACCTCCTCCACCAGCTCGAGCAAGACGACCAAGACGAAGACCACAAAGACGACCAAGCCCACGACCGGAACCTCTTCTTCGACAACGGGCAAGTCCACCTCGACGAGCAAGACAACGGCCACAACCTCAAAGCCGGGAACGGCGCCAACCACCACCACGAAGACGGCGACGACCACAACGGTCTCAAAGCCGACGAATACTACTACTACGGCCTCGAAGCCGGCAACGCCGCCTCCTGCAGCCATGACGCCGAGCAAGCCGGCAACCACAACGTCCACAGCTCCAGCCACTACCACGGCGACGAAGACGGCCAGCACCACGAGCAAGCCCGCCACGACAACGGCGCCTCAGACTCCGCCTTCGCCCGGAATGGTGTGGGTGAACACGAACACGAAGGTCTATCACAAGTCGGGTTCGAAATATTACGGAAGCACCAAGCAGGGCAAGTGGATGAATGAAGCCGACGCGCAGAAGGCCGGTTACAAGGCCGCTTCAAACTAATCACCGCAACCTTCAGCAAAGGAGAAACGAATTATGAAGAAGAACATTTTGTCGTTGACGGCGCTGGCGCTGGTGTTTGGTTTGATGTTGAGCACAGGCTCGCTAAATCCCACGATCGCGGCCCAGACCAAGCCCGCCACAGCCGCGGCCGCAACCAACCTGGTGGACCTGAACACGGCCAGTCTCGACCAGCTGAAAGCGTTGCCGGGCATCGGCGACACCTACGCATCGAAGATCGTCAAGGGACGGCCGTACAACAAGAAGACTGACCTCGTCCAGAAGAAGGTTCTGCCGCAAGCCACCTATAACAAGATCGCCGCGCTGGTGATTGCCAAACAGGGCAAGTAGTTCAGCTCGCCCGATCAAGAAATTGCTGCCGGCCGCAGTTCCGGGACTTCGCTCCTGAGACAGGCCGGCGGTTCTTTCTCACTCAATCGTCACACTTCATCTCTACAATCGACATTGCATTTCGCGATGAATGGAGGATATTTATGTCACTCTTTGACAATCTTGAACAGGAAGTGAGCAGCCTTGCAGGCGGCAACGCGCAAGGCGAGGCGGGCATCATGGGGCACGTGATGGACCTCGTGAACAATCCGCAAACCGGCGGCCTGCAAGGGCTGATGCAGCAGTTCCAGAGCAACGGCCTCGGTGGAGTGGTGAACTCATGGGTCGGCAACAGCGCCAATCAACCCATCTCGGGCGATCAGATTACCCAGGTCCTGGGGCAGGACAAGCTGAATGAGATTGCCGGAAAGCTTGGCATGCAGCCGGACCAGATCAGCGGCTTGATCGCGCAGCATCTGCCGGGCGTGATCGACAAGATGACGCCGCAGGGACAGGCGAACTAGGGGCGGAGGTCTATGCGTAAAGATGGTCCCGCCCTACCTTGGCCGCAAAAACAAACGCGCGGCGAGGATGGGGCACCCTCGATCGAGCTTCCATCCGAGCTCTTTTCTCAAACAAAAATCCCACCTGCGCGAACAATTGGCGCACGGTGGGATTTTCTTGTGCCTGCTGAGGAGAGGAAATTAGCCCTGGTTGTCCTTATTCTCTTCCTTCTTCTCGATAAAGTTGGTGATCGCCTCGGTGCCTTCGAATCCGGCAACAGCGGCGACGCCTTCGGTGATAATCCCTGCGTTGGGATCCAGTTTCTTCACGCCTTCAACTGCGGCAAATGCGCCTGCTGCTTCTTCAAGAATGCCCATAACGTTCCTCCCTCTGGGGTGATGTTGATCGGCGGAATCTCGGGATGAGACCCGAACCGAATGACAAAGCATAGCACGCAGATTCGAACGTTGGCTTCGGGGAAGGCCGGTGATTCGATGAATTTTTTTCGAATGAATCGTAGCGCAGAATTGCATCACGAATTTGCACCAGTTTCGGTTCAAACCTGGAAGCTGGGATCGGCTGGTGATTCTTCGAATTGAGATTCCGGGTTGATTGCGCTCGATATAATCGCCGCAGCTTTTCCTGGAGTTCTTTTCGTTGGCTTCGAAACGGACAGGTATGTCGCGAAAGGCCTGAGAGCGGGTCGGCAGTGAAAGCTTCGGCTTGTCGCCGGAAGATCTGCGCACACTTCGCGCGCTGAAGACGCCGGCGCGGATTCAGAAGTTTATTGACGCGCTGACGTACCAATACGCCGACACGGCTGGTCGCCGGCGCGCGTGCTGCGCGAGCGCAAGGGCCACTGCATGGAGGGAGCGCTGCTGGCCGCCGCCGCGCTGCGCGTGAACGGCCATCCGCCGCTGCTGATGGATCTGGAGGCTGTGCGCGACGACGACCACGTGGTCGCTCTCTACCGCGAACGCGGCCTGTGGGGAGGCATTGCCAAGTCAAACTTCGCGGGGCTGCGCTTTCGCGCGCCCATTTACCGCACGCTGCGCGAGCTGGCGCTGAGCTACTTTGAGCACTACTACAATCTGCGCGGCGAACGCACGCTGCGCGCCTACTCCGTGCCGGTGAATCTGGCGCGCCTTGACAGCCAGCACTGGATGACCGCGGAGGAAGATCGTCTGGTGCGTGCCGGAGTTGCTGATCGCGGCGCGGCACTATCCGCTCTTTCCCGACAAGGTGGCGCGGGCGCTGCCCCGGCTCGACCGCCGCAGCTTTGAGGCGGGGATGCATGGGCGGGTTGAGCACTGAAGGAGAAGTGGACTGGCTTTAACGGTTGCTACTAGGGACGCTCAAGCGGTTCGAAGGTGCGGGCGAGGACGCCCGCACGACAGCCGACCTGGAGGTCGGCGCTACTCTCAAAATGATGCATCTACGCCCGCACTGGTTTTTCTCGTGATTGTCGTCATACGTCGTGCCCGCTCTCGGGATTGTCGAAGCAGGTGAACTGCGAGATGAAATTCAGATGCACCGTGCCGGTGGGGCCGTTGCGCTGCTTGGCGATGATGATCTCCGACTTGGCCCGGTCGCTCGTCCGTCATCTCTTCGTCGCGGTTGTAGTAGGACTCGCGATGGATGAAGGCGACCACGTCGGCATCCTGCTCGATGGAGCCCGACTCGCGCAGGTCGCTCAGCATGCGGCCGCTTGTCGTCGCCGCGTCGTTCACTGGCGCGCGAGAGCTGCGAGAGCGCGATGACGGGCACGTTCAGTTCCTTGGCCATGGCCTTCAGGCCGCGCGAAATGGCCGAGACTTCCTGCGTGCGGTTTTCGTAGCCCTTTGCTGTCCAGCGCCGGGCAGCGTGGCCGACATCAGCTGCAGATAGTCGACCACGACCAGGTCGAGCCCGCCGGAGTTCTGCTTGAGGCGGCGGGCCTTGGCGCGCATCTCGGCCAGCGAGATGCCGGCCGAGTCGTCGATGAAGATGCGCGACTCGACCAGCTGGCCCAGCGCGTCCTGCAGCTTTCCTTGATCTTCGCGGCCCAGGAAGCCGGTTTGCAGTTTGCGCTGATCGACGCGAGCCTGCGAGGCCAGCATGCGGCGCAGCAGCGACTCCTTGCTCATTTCCAGGCTGAAGACGGCGACGATGGCGTTGTGATGCACGGCGGCATTCTGCGCGATGTTGATGGCCAGCGCCGTTTTGCCCATGGAGGGCCGCGCCGCGATGATGATCAGTTCGCCCTTTTGCAGGCCGCTGGTCATGCGATCGAAATCGGTAAAAGCCTGTGGCCAGGCCGGTGACCTCGCGGCTCTGCTTGTAGAGGTTGTCGATGATGCCGAAGGAGTCGCGGACGATGATGTCGAATCGGCTGCAGGCCCTGCGTCAGGCCCGTCTCGCTGACTTCGAGCAGTTGCGATTCGGTTGCGTCGAGAACGCCGATGGCATCCTCGCTCTGGTCGGCGGCCTTGGCGATGGCGGCCGAGCAGATGCCCATGAGCCGGCGCAGCAGGCTCTTGTCTTTGACGATGCGGATGTAGTCTTCGATGACCGGCCGGCGCGGCAAACCCTCAGTGAGCGAGGCGAGATAGGCCACGCCGCCGACGGACTCGACCTCCTTGTAGCGGGCCAGCTCGTTGGCCAGCGTGACGATGTCGACGGCGCGGCCGGTGTCGATCAACTCGCTCATGCGCAGGAAGATGCGGCGATGCGAATCGAGCGAGAAGTCGTCGGGCTTGAGGACTTCGGCGGCCTCGGCGTGGGCGGCATTGTCGAGCAGAATCGCGCCGAGGATGGTCTTCTCGGCGTCGAGGTTCGCGGGCAGGCCGGCTTCGAGGGTGAGGTCGGGGATGGTGGCCATGTAGGTGGTTGCTCTTCGAGATGTACTTGTAAGAGTGTGGAGCTTGCGGGCACGCTGAGCAAGTGAGCAAAAAGGCACCGTAACGCGGAAAACTCGGCAGGAGATTCAAAAACAATCTCTTACGCTCCGCTCCGACTTTTCGATTGTTTCCGATTAGGCACTGTCATCTCGAGCGGAGGTCGCCGCGGCGATCGGAGCCGAGAGATCTGCAGTTGTCTTTTCCATCACAGCGCTAACACTTTGGCGTTGAGTATCATGCCGACGATGCACGAGGGCAGCAACTTCACGTATATTGTCGCGAGCCGTAGCCGCACGCTTTACGTCGGCGTGACTGGGAACCTGTTAAAGCGCCTCTTCCAGCACAAATGGGGAGAGCACGGGGGCTTCACTGAGAAGTACAAGTGCGATCGTCTCGTCTGGTTCGAAAGCCATCAGGATGTGACGAGGGCAATCGCGCGAGAAAAACAATTGAAGGCCTGGAGGCGCGAGAAGAAGCTCACTCTCATCATGAAAACGAATCCAGCTTGGGTGGATTTGAGCAAGGATTGGTACGACGTGGAGCCCGCCGATTTCAAGCGGGCGACGGACCGAATGTTGTCTTAGATCAACCGGCGATTAGAAGCAACTGCAGGTCCCTCGACTCCCTGCGTCTGCTGCGGCAGACTTCGGTCGCTCGGGAGGACAACTCATCTTTTGCGGGCTTTCCTGGCAGTGGAATCATTGCTGAGAAGCTTCCGCGTCGAATGCGAGTTCTCCTTTGTTCCCTGCCTCTTTCACACCGTCGGTCGAATTTCGTACTCCAGTTTTCCAGTCGCCGTGAGTTCGACGATCGACAGTGTCTGGCCTGGCACGGGTCCGGCCTCCGCATCGCAGGCCGCTTCAGGGTTCGCGCAACCCGCGCTGGCAGGCGCCGATCGCACGGGCGCGGGGCGCGTGGCGTAACCCGCATCCGAAATCACGCTCGCGGTATCGAAGACCGGCACGCGTTCGACGATGTCGCCGGCACGCTCAACCGATACGCGAATGCGATCAGGCGCGAAGGTCACGGTTTTCTGTCCGCCGCCCGGCAGCGGGTACCGCGCCACCGTGTTGTCCTGCGAATATTCGGCATCGAGGCCCGACGCTTCGACCGGAAGGTCGCCGCCAACGGTCGTGCCCCACGCCGACTCCGTGCCATTGGTCTGCGACTGTAGCAGAACGCCGCCGTTCGATGTCCAGACGAACGTGAGGCCAAGACGCTGCTGCTTGGTGATCGCCTTGGGAGCCGACGCAAAGGCCGCATAGTAGCCGGGGCGGCGAATGTAGGTGAAGATAATCGGCTCGCGCGTGTCTTTCATCTGCTCAACAAAAGAATTCTCATTCACCGGGCGCAGCAGCTTGCGCGCTTCGGCTATCTGCTCGGCGGTGGGGTGCCAGTCGTAGTGCGCGCGCTGCAGAAAACGGTAAGGCGAGAGCGCCTCGAAGACGCCTACGTTGAGCGGTTCAACTTTTGGCCAGTTGGCGTTGAGTTTTTCGCGCGCAGCCTTGATGTCATCGGCGCGGCGATCGGGCGGCGTGGCAAAGGCGCGCATGATTACGCATTTGTCGGCGAGCGAAGTGTCGACCGCGCGAAAGATGGAGTGCTGCTGGCGCGTTTCGATGCTGCGATTCGCCACCCAGAATGGCTGGCCGGTCTCAGGCAGCAAATTGTAGGAGAGCCATTTGCCGAAGCGCTCTTCTTCGACGAGCAGGAAGTCGCCCAGATGCGTTCCGCGCCAGTAGCTGTAGGCCATCTGCAGATTTTCGTGATGCGTATTGAGCGTGTAGCCGAGATCGGGACCGTCCGCCTCGTACATGTAACCGCAGGGACTTTGCAGTTCGTGCGGACTTGCCTCGACCTGCTCCTTCAAGTCGCGCCGACAGAGTCGGCGTCGGGATACATGGCGAGAAACGCCGCGCCGCCGGCAAAGATGTTGGTGAACTGGTTGGAGTAGCTCTTACCGTGACTCAGCAGATCGGGATCGTAGAGCGTGGCGTGCACGGCTTTGCGGCAGCATTCGATGGCGCGCGTGTGGAGCGCCGGCGTAATCGGCGGGCCGGTCTTGAGCAGGCGCAGAGCCTCAGAAATGAATTTGACGGCGAAGGCTGTGGCGGCCAGGTTCCACTGCTGGGGGCCGTATTCGCTGAACTTGCCATCAGGCGATTGCAGGTTGCACCAGTATTCGAGTGCCAGCTCGAGACGCGCGCGCAGAGCTTTGTTGGCGTAGTACTGGTTCCATTTGCGCGGCGACGCGTAGAACCAGGCGAGCGTGAGGATGCTCTCCATGATGCGGGCGTTGTAGGGATGGAGTTGGGCCGTGCCGCGCCAGACAGAGATGTTGATGAAGCCGCGATCGGGGCCGTCGGTTTCGACGGCGTTGGCAATACGCGCCAAGTAGGCGATGTTGTACGGCATGTCAAGATCAGTGTCGGAAAAATCGCTCGGCCGGATGCGCGACGGATCGAAGGGAGGAACCTGGGGCACAGCGGCGGCGGTTGCGGGAGCGTCGGTGGCGGATTTAATGGCGAATGAAGACGCAAGCGGCACGGCGACCGCGGAGGCGAGAAATTCCCGGCGATTCATGATGGATTAAGCCCCTTTTTCGTAAACGTTTCCGGTCTCGCACCTAACCGTACACGATGGCGCAGGGACAGTGTCAAGGCGAGAGCCACCGGTCAGTCGCCGGTAATCAGATTCCGGGCGCTTCGTTTCAGCCTCAGTCCACGCGCACGGTAACCTGCGCAGTGTGAACCATGCCGTTCGCCGTGCCAGTGAGCAGGACGGTGTAGGTTCCGGTTGGCGTGCCGTTGACCGGTGGTGGCTGCGTCGTCGATCCGCCGCCTGAGCCGCCTCCGCAACTGACAACCAGTGCGGAGAGAACTACAAGGCAGAAGAGCGAAAGTGAACGCCGTTTGCGCCACGGCAGGAAAAGCACCAGGCATGCGGCAAGAACGGCCGACGCGCGAGTCCAGGTTCCCTTTTGCCGCCAGGGATTTGCGGCAAGCTGTGCCGTTGTGCCGGGAAGCGTCGCCGTAACCGTGAGCGTGGCTGTGCCAGTGCCATTGAGCGCGGCGGATGTGGGGCTCACGCTGCATGAGAAGTGATTTGAAGACGGCGTGCAGGTAAGCGCGATGGACGCGTTGAAGCCGTTGATCGATGTGAGCGCGATGCCAGCGCTGCCCGTGCTCCCCGATTGCACAGTGATCTGTGGGATTTGCGGGGCTATGGAGAAATCGCCTATTCGGCTCTGCGCCGCCGTAACAGTCAACACATTGCTCGTGGATCCCTCATTGTTCTGGTCGCCGTAGTAGACTGCCGTGATCTGGTTCGATCCGTTATTCCAAAGCTCCGATGGGACGATGGCGAATGAAACTGTCGCGGTGTTGCCTGAAGTTGTAGTCGGCAAATACGCGTATGTCAGCTCGCTGCCGTTGTTGTAGTACACGACGATTCCAGTCGGGGCCGAGGATCCGGAGCCGGCGACAGTCGTTGTCAAGATCGCGCCCTGCGACTGCGTAATCGAATTCGTCGAACTGCTGAGAGTGGTGGTGGTTGCCGCCAGCGGAGTGAAAGGCTCAACCATAATGTACGTGATATAGAAAAGGCCGTAAGGTTCCCAGTTGGCGTCGCCGTTGTATTGGAATTCCGGCATGTACGAGCCGGCAGCGAGATTGGGAAAGGTGACTGTCGCCGTGGAGTACTGGCTGTAAATTCCGCTGGGAGACGTGAGCGAGACGGTCTGAGAGTAGGTTGGACTGGGGCAGACATTGCCGCCAACATTGTAGTTCTGCGTAAGACAGATGGTGACGGTTCCGGTGGGAGCGAGGGTGCCAACGGGAGCGGTCGTCCCGGACAGCACACCGTATTCGGGTGCTACTTGTGCCGTGAGGGTGATGCTGCCACCGGGTGCAACGTCGAACCCTGGCGCCGTCTGCAGCGGAGGAGCAATGATGTTCATGTTGACGTTGGGAACACCTGCCGCAACTTTGAAAGTGACGGGTTTGGCCGAGGACGGGTTGAGGCTGGCATCGCCGGAGTAGCTGGCGCTGATGGTGTGAGTCCCGACGGAAGACGCTGGCGAAATCCAGGAGGCCATTCCGCCCACGTTGACCGGAATCGTCGCAGTTGCGCTGTCGAGCGTGAAGGCCACCGTGCCTGTAGCGGCTGCAGGGCTGGAGCTCGTGCCTTCAGGCTGCGCTGTGAACGTGATGGGCTCGCCATAGCTGAAGCCGAATTGCTTTGAATTGATGGCGTCTATGTTCAGGCTCAGAATGGACGCCTCTGACGTGATAGTGAGGGTCTGCGGTGCAGAGGTGCTGCTGGAATACTTTTGATCGCCGGAATATTGCGCCGTGAGCTGATAGGTTCCGCCTGGCAAAGAATCGATGCTGGCAGAACCCGTTCCGCCGGTCAGTGTCATGGCGGTCTGACTGGCGTTCGAAGGCAAGGTTGACGTGGTGAGAATGGACACCGCACCCGTCGGCGTGCCGGATCCAGAGCTCGCAGCAACATTCGCGGAAACCATCACGTTGCTGCCATGCACCGCCTTGGCCGGAGTCACCTGCAGCGTTGTCGACGTGGCCGCGAAGGAGATTGCGCCCCAGTTGTTGACCAATTGCGAAGCGTCAACGCTGCCCAGGCCACTGGCCAGGTCATAACCGGGCGTAGCGGAGTAAACGGTGGACTCACCGGCTCCCTGACCAATCCCGGCATTCAGATTGCAGTCGGAATCGCCCTGGACGCAGATGTCCCAATTGCCGCCGAGCGTGATGTCGTGAAAAGCTGCCGGTTTTTGTTGCGCCAGCGGATAGAGCACCGTGTTGGCTTGCCCCTGCCGGCCGTTCTTCTGATCGACAAGCGCGAGGATCGCCGCCAGTGCCGGAGAGGAGGCGGAAGTGCCTCCGACAATATCGACGCCGAAGTTGCCCCTGGCATCGGGAGTGCAGGAGCCCTCGTAGTCGCAGATCGCGAAGCCCGAGAAGTTGGCGCCGTTCGAAGCAAAGAGCGAGACATCGGGAATGTCGCGCACGCCGTCGGCGGGCACGCCGGGGCCAGATTGCCACGCGGGCTTGGAGTAGCCGCTGACGCAGGTATAGGCTGTGGTGATCGTAGTGGAGCAGTTGCTCGCGCCTCCTCCGCCAGCCGCAATTTCTCCACGTTGCAGGCCGTTGGAGATGGCATCGAGGCCGAACGGATCGTTCCAAACCTGCTCAGGCAAGCGCGCTTTCAACGAGCCTTTTGTCACCGGATCGTTGGTCGCGTTCCATAAGGTTGAGGCGCTGGGCGCACCGGATGCGTAGTCGGAGTAGTAGAAATCCGAACCGCCAGCTGCGATGTTCCAGGGCGTGGACGCAAGGCCATTGACCGCCGGACCAATGAGGCTTCCCGTAAACAAATACTCTTCGCTGGGCACCTGCCCGTAATCGCCCGCGGAGACAACAACCGTCTGGCCCTGGGCCGCGGCCTGCTCCCACAGAGCGTTCCAGAACTCGTTGCCGCTGGTGGCGAGCATCTGCTCGGGCTCGCCCCAACTAATGCTCAGCACGTCAGCCTGGTTATCTTCCACGGCGCGGAGGGCGGCAAGTGCAAGAGGATCCTGGTAGTAGGGCGAACCGTCCGAAAGATAAAGATTGATGGTTGCCGCCGGTGCCACTGCGCCCGCCAGTTCCACGTCAAGGTAGGTTTCAACGAAGCTCGAATTCTGGCCGGGATCGCCGCCATCGAGAACAACCTGGACGGCATTTGCCGGGAGCCCAAAGACGCTTCGATAGGCATTCACAACGCCGAGGTCGATGTTCGATTCGTCAATAATGCCGATGGTTTTCCCGGCACCGTTGGTGCCGCCGGAGTAAAGCGGGCTGAGATCGTATTCCGTGTAGAAGTCGGCTGGCGCAACGGCGTAGAGCAGCGGAGTCCAGCTTGGAGGAAGCGTTAATTCAGGTTGAAAGTTGCGGGCCGCGCGGTCGTAGTGGGCCTGCCCAGCGGATTGATATTGTGGCGTCGGGCGGAAATCGTTGAGCGGCGTGAGCCCGGCGATGATGGACTCGAACGCATCTGGAATCTGCACCGGGGTTGCATTGGCATGATACGCAACGCCGTCGACCATGTACTCGTGAATCTGGGTGTGGAAGGCAGCGTTCACGTGGCCAACGGTGCCGGAGAATTCAACGAAGCGCCTAGCTTTTGACGTGCGGCTGACAGTGAAGCCCGAAGTATTGAGCCAGCTTTTGACGGCATCGAGGTCGGAGTCCGCAGGGCCGAACCGGGCGCCGATCTCGGCGGGCGTGAGCCAGTGATGGTAGCTGGGCGAGCCCGGCGTGTGTAGATCCTTGAGAAGTTGCTGGAGGATCGCTTCGCGCTCCGGCGGACGATTGAGAACCAAAAGAAGCCGCTGCGCAGGAGTGGACTCGTTGACCGCGCCGCGATCGTATTCCGGCCGCGCCATGGGAGACACCGAACCACGCAGCGCGACGAGTTGGGCGGAATCGACTGGCTCCGTGATGAACGGAGTGGCTGGAACCTGGGCAACAAGGGGAAGCGCAATGCTCCCCAAAAGAAGACACAGCACTTTCGATTTCACGGGTGCGCCTTTAAATTTCTTCTAAATTCGTGTTGAGTTTGACGCGCAAACCAGAAGGCAAGTTGTCCAAATTCTAGGCAGCGCACAGGTTTGTGCTGTGACGGCGGTAACGTTCCCCTTCGTTAGGTGACGCATGTCACGTTTGCTCTGCCCGGGAGTTTAATTGGCAAATGCCCCATTCATTCCATTGAAGACCTGGTCGAAATTGCCGTTCTCCGCAGCGAATCGCAGGCGTTTGACGTTTTCGACGCAGATCTCGGGTGGCGTGGGGTGCTTTTTCAGGATCTCCATGACTTCGGCGATAAATAATTTGAGCGGCATAGCATGCGAGTCATCGGCCCCGTCCATCAAGTCTGTCTGGACATAGGGAGGGATGAGTTCGAGGACCTCGATCCTGGTTTTGCGGAGTTGATAGCGAAGCGATTGCGTGTAGGAATGCAGTGCTGCCTTGGTGGCGCAATAAGTGGGCGTGATGGCCATGGGCACGAATGCCAGTCCTGAAGAAACGTTGATGATGGTTGCACTCGGCCTGCTTTCGAGATGCGGCAGCAGCGCAGCGGTCAGGCGGATGGGACCGAGCAGGTTGGTAGCGACGATACTCTCGGCATCGGCCAAATCGTGCTGCTGACCAAGAAACTTCTCGCGGCGCATGATGCCTGCGTTGTTGATGAGCACGTTTATCGCTGGAACCTGGGCGATGGCTTTGGAGGCAAAGGCCCTCAGCGACGCAGCATCCTGGATATCGACGGTGAGCGATTTCATGCCGAGGTTAGCGGCGAGGGTCTCGTCGAGAACATGCGGGCGTCTGCCGGCGATGATGACCTGGTTGCCCTGGGAGTGGAAAGCCTGAGCGAGTCCGCGGCCAATGCCAGAACCGCCGCCTGTAATCAGGATAGTGTTACCTGTCTGATTCATCACGGTGTTGCCTCAACCTGGATGATTATCAGGTTTAATTGATCCCGTGTTATGAAAAGTTTATGCAGCAGGATGCACCCTGGGCGCTCCCAGGGGCATCAGATAAGCAAAATTGGGCTGTTTGGCGGAGCGAATGTTCAAAATGGAACGTCTCTTCCAACAGGTGATTCAAATCACAGGCTCCGAGGCGAAGAGGCCGTGATAATGGGCAATCGAACGAAGACGATGAACTGCAGCGTTGCAGCATTTTCATCGACCTTGGTGAATCCAGATCAACGGATTGCCGATATGTGTCGAAGGAGGGTGTCTTTATGGCTACCCGACAATTTGATAACGCGAGCCTGGGAGCATTCCCTGAGTCGGTTTTTGCGCGAACCCTATTGATGAGCGGGTGTGCTGCCCCATTAAGATTGATTCGTCCTTTACCAGCCGAGAGCGAGTTTCGCCAGCGACCGGCTTCCGAAGTAGATACCAACAATATTGGCAGATGCATCAGGTGGGCATTCGCCATCGAGGGTGTGGCCGCATTGGCGGTTTACGCGGTCTGGGCGTTGGTGCGACTGCTGTAAGCGGTTCGAAACGCCAGGTCCCGACAAGAATGCGGGCTCAGCAGAATGTGGCTCGTTGAGGCCTTCTTCCAGGGGACGAAAGGCTTTTTCATTTGAAACTGGATTGCCACTCACGCCGCTGCGATACGCGCCACCCTATAATCCTCCTCGGAGGCATAATGAAATCCATCACGATTTACAAGCACAACGGCGACACCTTCGGCTCGTACAAGGGCATTTTTGCCGTGTCTACCGAAAACGGCGTCATTTCATTCCGGTGGATGCGAACACCGGGAGATCAAAGCACGGCCACAAAGGTGATGACCACGCTTCCATTCAGCCTTGAAGATGATCTAGAGGCTTAACGGTCTGGTCCATTCCCCAAAATAGCCTCAACCTTGCGGTCGAAAGCCCGTTTCATCCTCTCTTTTCCTGTCCTCATGAGGGAAGGCTGTTGTTGCACGGATTTTCTCAGCAAGTTGAGCAAAGCTCGTCGCATGGATGCGACTGCCAAGTGCCGTCCCTGCAGCTGCATCTTCGTCCTGCCTCATCCCTTTTGTTCCTGCCGATTAAGGCGCGATCACCGCTTCGCCTATTTACATTGAGCTCCAAATATACACGCTGATTCATACCCCAGAAGAGGGACACTGAAGTCTGCTCATTCTTTCGCCTAATTTGAGATGATGAAGATGCCCCCTTCGGCATCTCAACACACAAGGAAGATCGCGAACTTGACACCCGCAGTGCGCCATGTGGCGCTGGTTTATAACCCGGCTTCAGGCCAATA
Organism: uncultured Acidobacteriaceae bacterium; assembly: GCA_963782085.1. Lineage (GTDB taxonomy): Bacteria > Acidobacteriota > Terriglobia > Terriglobales > Acidobacteriaceae > Telmatobacter. Next base: position 455,761 of record CAWAIL010000011.1, on the reverse strand, counting down.
CTCTGCCCGGCGAGCTGCGGCCATTCAGGACGCCCTGGATGTGTTGCGCAGCGCAGGCGTTGAGACTGAAGAATTCCAGACGGAAAGTGCAGGCGGCGGCGTGGATTGCGCGCGAAGGGCGATCGAAGCCGGCTGCGACGCCGTTATTGCCTGCGGAGGAGACGGCACTGTGCACGAGGTGGTGCAAAGCCTGGTGGGCACAGATGTCGCCCTTGGCGTGGTTCCTCTGGGGACTGCAAATGCCCTTGCTTCCAATCTGGGTCTGCTGGGATCGCCGGCAAAGGTGACGCGCAAGCTGCTCGAAGCGATTCCGGCACGCATTCCAGTGGGCCGCATCCATTTTCACGACAGCGAAGGAAATCCTGGGTCGCGGTATTTCATTGTCGCAGCTGGAGTGGGCGCCGACGCGCTGCTGATGTCGCGTATGGATGCGGGATTGAAGCGCCGCCTTGGATACGTGCTCTACCTGATGGAAGCATTTCGCATCTGGGCCACCGACCCGTTCCCTCTTTTCCAGGCTGCATTTACAAAGAACGGCCATGATGCCGCGCGCGCTGAGGAGATTTCGCAACTGCTGGCGGTAAGAGTGCGCTCGTTCGGCGGCGTTCTGCGGGAGCTTGCCCCCGGATCCAGTTTGCATAGCGAAAATTTGAATCTGCTCGCCTTCAAAACCCGGGATCGCCTGCGCTACCTGAGTTTTCTGCTCGCGGTGCTTGCGGGGCGTCACACTTTTCTTCGCGACATAGAGCTGTGGAATGCGAGCTCAGTGGAATGCCGACCACGCAACGGAAGTTCAAAACCGATATTTGTGGAAGCGGATGGCGAAGTGCTCGGCTCGCTGCCGGTGCGGCTTGAAGTGGTGCCGGACTCGCTCACGTTGCTTATTCCGCCGGGCGCGAAGCCGTAAGCGCGGAGCATCGACTCACGCGGCCTGTTTCATTCGATCCGGCTTCGACTGCCGGTCTTTGCGGCCTGCATGATGCGGTGACAGCTTCCACGTGAACAGAAGCAGGACGATCGCCAGAGCGGTTGCACCGACGACAGCAAAGAGCGCAGTGTTCCAGCCGAATCGCTCGGCAAGCCAGCCGATGCCTTTGCCTTCAGCGGTGCGTCCCAAATAGCCGAACAAACCGAGAAATCCGGCAGCGGTGCCGACCGCCTTCTTCGATGTGAAATCGAGCGCGCTCACCACCAGCAGCAGGACCGCGGGATATACAAAGAAGCCGATGACGCCAAACAAGCTGAGGCTGACCCAAAGCTTGTCCGATGGGCCGTAAATGATTCCCAGGTATGACAGGAGCACGGGAATCATGCAGAAGACGCTGATCATCCCACGGCGGCCGCCAAGTTTGTCAGAGAGCCAGCCCATAAGAATGGTGCTGAAGATGGCTGAGAACTCGAGTGCCGCCGTGCTGATGCCGCCTTCGCCGAGCGTCGCATGCCGGACTTCTTTCAGGTAGGTCGGACCCCAGTCGAGCATGCTGTAACGCGCGATGTAGACGAAAAAGTTGGCGAACGCGAAGAGCCAAATATAGCCGTTGGTGAAGATGTACTTCATCAGCAACTCGCGCGTTCCGAGCTCGCTCTCGCTGATCTTTTGGCCGCCCGCAATATAGTCGTTGCGAAACTCCTCAATGGGAGGAAGACCGACCGATTGAGGCGTGTCGCGCAGACGAATCAACAAATAGACAGCACAGATGAGCGCAAGAACGCCTGGAACATAAAATGCCGAACGCCAGCCAAGTAGAAGTGTGCTGTAGGCGACAAGCAGGCCAGTCAATCCGCCCCCTACATTCTGCGCAACATTCCAGAAGGCGAAAGTGGTTCCGCGCTCGCTGACGCTGTACCAGTGACCGAGCGAACGGCCGCAAGGCGCCCAGCCCATGCTTTGCGCCAGACCATTCAAAGCCCAGAGCGCGAGATGGACGTGATAACTGTTCGCCGCTCCGAATGCAAAGTTGCACAGTGCGGTAACGAGCAAGCCGAGCGGCATGAACAGGCGAGGATTGCTGCGATCGGACCAGGCGCCCATGAACAGCTTGCCGACGCCATAGGTGATAGCCGTGATCGCGAGGATGTTGCCAATCTGCCCCTGCGTGTAATGCATCGCCTGGCCCATCTCGCGCGAGACCACGGGCAGATTGTTCCGGACGAAATAGAACGTTGCGTAACCGATGAAAGTCGATTCGAGGATCTGCCAGCGCATCCTGGGATAGAGGCGCTTTGCTACCTCTTCAGGAACACGTTCAATGTGCGGCGCAGGCCGAATCAAATTCCAACTCACGATTTACCCCATGGCACTTCATCACGCAGATCGACCACCGGAATCAATCGGTGTAGAGATAACCTTTTGCGATTTGTGTGAAGCTCTCGAGGTCATTTGCCTTCCAGGCTTCGTTCCGATTGAGTTCGTTGGCCAGGATGCCGGCCACGGCGGGCGCGGCTTCCATGGCGGCGCGCGCATCGAGAAACAGCGCGCGCGTGCGCCGGGCGAGCACATCCTCCACGGTGCGCGCCATTTCATTGCGCGCCGCCCACACCACTTCGCGAAGGCGGAAGGGCAGACGCGGGTGAAGCAATGTTTCGAGATTCGTTCTCCTGATCAGAGAGCGCCTGAAGCGCGGGAAGATCGGATCCGTAGACCTCTCCCATGGCGAAGTTCGCGGATGCGGTTCCGCGGTCCAGCCATGCAGTTTGCAGTTCGAGGGTGGTTGAAGGACCGCTTGGCGAAGGCTGCAACCTGCGCGGCACGATCGATGGTGTCCTGGCCCATGCGGCGATAGGTCGTCCACTTGCCGCCCGTCACGGTGATCAGGCCAGAAGACGAAACCAGAATGGTGTGATCGCGGGAAAGCTTTGAGGTTTTTGCGTTGCCTTTGCGCACCAGCGGCCGCAGTCCCGACCAGACGCTGAGAATCTCTTCAGGGCGCGGCGCGCGGCCCATGTAACGGGCGATGTGGTCGCGCAGGAATTGCTTTTCCTCGGGAAGGGCGCGCGGCTCAGGCGATGTCGAGTCGACGGGAACATCGGTGGTTCCGACGAGCGAGCGCACCGTGCCAGGGAATCGCGAAAAGAACGCGGCCGTCCGCGGTCTTGGGAATCATCAGCGCGGTATTGCCGGGCAGGAAGCTGCGCGGCAAAACAAAATGCGAGCCCTGGCTGATGGCCAGCAACGATTCGTCGCTGGACGTCCGTTGAGAGCGATCGTTTCCTCGGCGTGAACGCCGCAGGCGTTGATGACGGCTTTTGCCTGCAAGTCGAAGTCGGCGCCGCTCTTCCATGTCGCGCGCCTGGATGCCGACGACTTTGCCGCCGCGCTCATCAGGCCTGTGGCTTCAACATAGTTGATGGCAGCGCCGCCGAGATCCTGGAGGGTGCGCAACAGCGCGATGGCGTAACGCGCGTCGTCGAACTGGCCGTCGTGATAGAGAATGCCGCCGCGCAGGCGGTCGCTCGTTGATGCCCGGAAGCTTTTCGAGAGTGTTTTCGCGGGAGAGCAACTTGCGAATGGCCGAACGACAACTTGCCGGAGAGCCGCTCGTAGACCTTGAGGCCCACACCGTAGTAAGGAAGCGAAAAATAGCTGTAAGCGGGAACGACAAAGCTGAGATCGTGGACCAGATGCGGCGCGTTGCGCAGCATGTGGCCGCGCTCGCGCAACGCGTCGAGAACCAGAGTCAGGTTCATCTGCTGCGAGATAGCGGACGCCGCCGTGAACGAGTTTGGTGCTGCGGCTGGAGGTTTCCTTGGCGAAATCGGAGCGCTCCACGAGCAAAGTGCGATAGCCACGCGCGGCGGCTTCCACCGCGGCGCCGAGGCCAGTGGCTCCGCCGCCAATCACCAACTACATCCCATGGCTGCGTTGCTGCCATTCTTTGAGAATTTGTTCTCGAGTAGGCACGCCGCTCTCTCCTTTCTGTGAAACGGAAACCTGGTTAACGCGCGAATCGCGCAGGGTGCCGAAAACACGCATGATCAGAGCGTCGAGGCAGACGAACAAGTCCGCATGCCGCCTTGCATCAAGGATTGAATGTTGGTGTTTTCCGCCCAGATCTCTTCTCTATGGGGGCGTGTTTCCAAGAGCTGAATCGCCTGAACTCGCGATCCCGGCGCCGATGTGTGCAAGGCTGATTCCCTCGCGGGCCGATTTCGCGGTTGGACGCTGGAAACGTGCGTCCTTCTTCCATTCTACGGCGAGTTACGACGAAACCAACAAATAAGAAGAGTGCGCCAGTCACTTTGGTTTGTTTTGCATGACTGGCGCTCCGACTTGGTTCGGGTTAGTAAATGATTTTCAGCGCGAATTGCAGAATGCGTGGCTCGAAAGTGGACGTAATCTGGCCACCGCCGGTGGCAACGCGTTGCCCCTGCGTAGCCAGCTGATGTTGCCCGGCAGGTAAAGGTTCGTGTGGTTGAAGACGTTGTAGGCTTCCGCGCGGAACTCGATCTTAAGACTCTCGATAGGAGTGTTGAATCTCTTGTTCAAGTCGAGGTCCGTCTCGTTGAAGATGGGGTTTCTGCCGGGATTGCGCGACGCGTTGCCGAAGGGGCTGGAATAAATCCCTGAGGAGTTTTGCGACGCAGACGGAAACACGAAGGCAGCGGGATTGACGTAGTTTACGTAGCCAGTATTGGCTGCGCGATTGGATTTTCCCTGCGTGATCGCCACACCAGGAACGCGATTCGGCCGGTATTCGTTGGCTCCGCGGTAAGTGGCGGAAATTTGCGGAGAAACCTGCTGATTGGCTGTTGGCGTGTAGGTGAGGTTGAAGGGCGTTCCAGCCTGCGCCGTGACGATGCCACTAACCTGCCAGCCTCCGATGACTGCGTCCAACGCGCCATTCGCATTCGAAGCGAATCGGCGCGAGTGACCGAATGGAAGGTCGTAGACGAGGCTAGTGACGTTGGCAACTGGCAGGTTGTAGTCGGACTGCGCGTAGTCGGCCGCAACATTTGTGCCATCTTGTGGCGAGGGCGTGTTGCCTTCGAGTGAGGCCGAAGCATTGTCGAGTGAATGCTCCCACGTAAAACGAGTTCAGCAAAGTAAGTCCACCCACGAAACGCTGCTCGTAACGAACCTGAAGCGCATTGTAGTTGGAGAAGAACTCGTTGAGGGCCTCTGTAATATCGCTGGGCCACTTGGAAAATTGCCTCGGGGCGTTCGCGGGTCCGAGAGTAGCCAGAACCCGCTGGTTGGCATTGACGAATCCTTCAAGGTGAAGTCCGTGGTTGCCCACATATGCCACGTCAAGCAGAGTGTTCTTTGTCAACTGACGTTGCACGCTGAGGAAAAAGTTCTCAACGTAGCTGTCGCGGCTGTCTTTGGGAACCCAGGTGATGTTGTCGGTGGCAGAGTTGAAGGTAGTGACCAGCCCGGTTGGGAATCCCTGATCCGCGGTGACATAGCAACTTGGTGTCGTAGTGCCAACGGCGATGATCTGCGCCGGAACCGGGTTGCAGACGTTCGTTGCTGTTGGAGTCGGCTGTGGAACAGCGGCGAATTGTGCCTGCGGGGCATTGATGCCGGTGATATCGCCCGAGCCGGCACGCGTGTAGTGGACGTAGCCGGTGCCGAAGCCACCGCGAATGAACCGTATTTGGAGTGATGGAGTACGACGAACCCGATGCGAGGCGAGAAGTCAGTGCAATTGCGGATTGACGAGCGTCTTGCCATAGATTCCGCCAGGCGTGACTGGCAGGATGCCGTTGCCCGCCACAGCTCCCGGCGAGATGGTGTCGACAACCTGGTTGGCCGGATCCAAGTTGGAGATGTAATTGTGCTGTTCAGAGAACGGCGATCCGTACTCCCAGCGCAAACCGAGATTGAGCGTCAGGTTGGGAAGAACCTTCCAGTCGTCCTGCACGTAAGCCGAATCAAGCGACTGCCGGAGATGGACGACGAAGTAGTTCGCCAACTGGTAGCTGCTGGTGAGGCCGAACATGAAATCGGCCCAATACGTGTCGGCAACCTTGGCCGTCGAGAGATTGGTGGGAGTTCCGGTCGCAGCGGAGCAGGTGCCAACGCCTGGAATCACTGTTCCAGCGGGGCATGTGCTGTACCCGCCGCCCTACGTCCATGAACCGTAAAGAGGATTGTTGTCGTTGACAGCCATCCAGATGTGCTCGTACTCATAGCCGAACTTGAGTGAGTGCTTGCCTTTGATCCAGGTGAAGTTGAACTTTGGATCGAGGAGCGCAGGATCCTGCCATTGCGGGTTCGTGCTCTGCCGTCCAAAAGTGGTGAAGTTTGTGATGGACACCTGCGGCAGGCCGCCCGCGATTCCCGCGGGGACAGTTTGAAGGCCGGGAATGGTGAAGGCGTTCTGGCCGATCGACAGAGTGAATTTTCCAGCTTTGGTGCGTGACAGGCCCAGCCGGACATCAAGCACTTTATCGGCGCTGAAAACATGCGTGAAGCCCAGCGCAGCCTGCTGATCGAGAATGCGGATCTTGCCGTTGGCCGTGCTGTCGAGGGGCAGTGGAATTACAGGGTAGTTGACGCCGTTTTCCTTACGATCGCTGATGCGAAGGAACCAGGAAGTGTTCGGCGACTGCTGGTAGTCGAGGCGGAGATCGCCCTTGTCGGAGTTGTCGGTAAAGGGAACTTCTTTGGCGTAATCGTTGCTGAACAGGCCGGTTGAGGCCACACCTGCAACCGGTAGTGTGCTGGCGAACGGCTTGTAGATAGCTGATGATTTTTGCCGAGAGCGGATTGACTGCGCCGGCGGGAATAGCGCTTCCCGCTGGGTAGGTGACACCGGTCGATGGGATTCCTGACAGGAACCACCAGGACGCCATTGATCTCATTCTGCGTGGGCAGGGTGTAAACGTAGAGCGGGCTTGAGGGTCTGGCGGAAGCCTTCGTAATCGAGGAAGAAGAACATCTTGTTCCTTATAATCGGGCCCGCCGAAGTTCATGCCGAACTGGTTGCGATTGAAGCGTTGGCTTTTGAAATGGAACTGCTGCGCCGGTGCTGCCGACAAGCGTCGGCTTGAAGAATCCGGCAGCGTTCAGATCGGTGTTGCGGATGAAGTCATAGAGGAGTCCGTGGAAAGCATTGGTGCCGCTCGCAGACGCCACGTTGATTGTCGCGCCGGAAGAACGGCCGTACTCCGCGCTCTCGTTGTTGGTGACCACGTTGAACTGCGCAACCGAATCGGGCGGAATGGCGATGATCTGGTTGTCGAAACCCTGGTTGCTTTCGCCATATGCGTTGTTGTCCATGCCGTCGAGCAGGAAGTTGTTGAACATGCTGCGCTGGCCGTTGACGTTGTATGCGCCTTGCACGCACCAGGCTCGAGATGGAGCTGGTCGTGGCCGCTGTAGGCGCCTGGCGCGAACCGGTGACCAGGGCGAGAAGGTCGGTGAAATTGCGGCTGACCAGCGGCAGCGCTTCGGTCTGATATCCGGAGACGGTCTGGTCGCGTTCGCTGGTCTCGGTGTCGATCTGCAGCGAAACGTCGCTGACTTCGACAGTGGTGGCGGTCTGGCCGACCTTCAGGATCAGATCAATATGCTGGCGCACGCCGACTGAGACCAGAACGTTGTCGGCGACGGCTGTGCTGAATCCCGCATGCTCGGCAGTGATCTTGTAGGTTCCGGTGTGCAGGTTGGGGATTTCGTATTCGCCCGATGTGCCCGAAACGCCGTCGGAAACCACGCCGGTGGCTTTGTTGACCGCATTGACACTCACGCCGGGCACGACTGCGCCGGTCGAGTCCTGAATGACTCCGACCACGCTGCCCGTATCGTATTGAGCAAACGCAGCGCGGCGAGAGAACATCAAAGCGACGAGTACAAAGAAGAGCCAGCGCCCAGCGATAGCCTGTATTTCGGATTTGTGGGAATTCGAATGTTAGCCTCAACAGATCGTATTAATCGATTTCATATTGCGTCTCCGTAGTCCTTTCCTTAGGGTCGGTTGGTGCGTGCAACACGATGAAGAGGGAGTCAAGCTAAGGCTGGGAGAGGATCCCATGTCTTGCCGCATCTTCCAATTGCGAATGAGAAAAAGGACTCACTCGAAGGTTGCGCTGAACTTCAGCGGCGATGGAGGCGCTCCATGACCGGCGTGAATCTGAATACATTCGACTTTGCATCTGCCGTTGTCACGATTCAGCTTTCATCCTTGGTCACGTTGTTACATTTAGAAGAATGCCAAGTTAAAACTCCGCAAACGACAAAAATCCACCCCAAACATCAGCTGAGAAATCAAGACGCGGGCATACTCACGCCCGGTTCAGAAGAAGCTGTATTTGGCGGTGGATTTCTCTTAATCTTTTTCCGCGCAGTGGAAACTAACAAACGTTCAATTAGCGTGTCAAGAAGAATTTTGCAGGCGCGGCCCGATGACAGTTACTCGTTCGCGGAAAATCAGGCACCAACGGGTCGATCAGCCAATGACGCTCGCCGCGGCGTCCACTCACGGTGCTGGCTTTCGGCCACGCCGCGATGGGTGAGCGTGCCCAGCCAGGTGTTCAGTCCTTCGGCCAGGCCGGCATCCTGCGCGAAGCGCCTCGCGCGCGCCGAGGTTGGCCAGCCGCAGCAAATAAGGGAACGTGGAGTTGGTGAGCGCCAGCGTGGAAGTGTGCGGCACCGCGCCCGGCATATTGGTGACGCAGTAGTGCACGACGCCATCGACCATATAGCTGGGGTTGGAGTGCGAAGTGGGCCGCGCCGTCTCAACGCAGCCGCCCTGGTCGATGGCCACATCGACGATGACCGCGCCCTTCTTCATCTGCGAAACCATGGCGCGCGTGACCAGCTTGGGCGCGGTGGCGCCGGGAATCAGCACGCCGCCGATGACGAGATCCGCTTCGCGCGTGGCCTGCGCGATGTTGTAGCTGTTGGACGCCAGCGTGTAGAGCCGGCCGCCGAAGATGTCGTCGAGCTCGCGCAGGCGGTTCAGGTTCACGTCGATGAGCGTGATCTTGGCGCCGAAGCCGAGCGCGATGCGCGCGGCGTTGGTGCCCACAACGCCGCCGCCGAGAATGGCGACATGCGCGGGAGGAACGCCCGGAACGCCGCCGAGCAGAATGCCGCGCCCGCCGCGTTCTTTTTCCAAGATAGCTGGCGCCCACCTGCACGCTCATGCGGCCGGCCACTTCGCTCATGGGCATCAGCAGCGGCAGAGTTCCCTGGCGGTCGCGCACCGTTTCATAGGCGATGCCGATGACCTTCGATTCGAGCAGCTTGTCGGTGAGCGCGGGCAGCGGCGCCAGATGCAGATAGGTGAAGAGAACCAGGCCTTCGCGGAAGTAGACGTACTCCGACTCGATGGGCTCCTTGACCTTGACCACCATGTCGGACTTGCCCCAGGCGTAGCCGGCGTCGCCGACCATCTCCGCGCCGGCGTTCTGGTACTCGGCGTCGGGAAAACCGGATTGCGCGCCGGCCTGGGTCTCGACCAGAACCTTGTGGCCGGCTTCGGTGAGCGCCTTTACGCCAGCCGGCGTAACGCCAACGCGCGCTTCGTTGTCCTTGATTTCTTTGGGAACGCCGACGATCATGATCGCTGCTCCTTCACTTCGTTTCGACGCCGGGGAGGGCTGCCTGAAGTTGGAACCAATCCGGGCAATCAATATAGGGAGGGCTGCTCCCGGACGGTTTCCCAACTCGAAGGAATTTTACGGCGTAAATGAGTTCGAATGTGTGCAAGTTTCGTGATAAAACTGCGGAATGGGAACGAAACGTGATGAAAATGACCAACTCGCGCAACAATCGCCGAAAAGTAAGGAGACGCCGGACGCGGTGAATCCAAGGGCTAGCGACGACGGAGGTGTGGACCTCGACGAATTGGACGACGCCATCCTGCGCTACCTGGCACGGCAGGGCCGGGCAACAAATTATGAGGTGGGTGAGGCGGTCGGCCTTTCCGCATCGGCGGCTTCGCGGCGCATCCTGGCGCTCGAGCAGTCGGGGGCGATCCGCGGCTATCGCGCGCTGATCGACGACCGGGTGCTCGGCAAGCAAATGACGGTGTACATCCGCGTTACGCTGGAGCGGCAGTCGGCCGCGGTGCTGAGCGCCTTTGAGACGGCCGTGCGGCACTGCCACGATATTGTGAGTTGCCATCTGATGGCCGGCCAATACGACTACATGCTGGTGGCGCGCGTTGCGGGAATCGACGACTATGGCCGCCTGCACCAGAACGAGCTCAGCGCGGCTGCCGGGAGTGACGCGGCTCGAGACGAGCTTCGCGCTGAGGGATGTGCTGGAAACTGCGAACGACTGAGACTGTTGCTGTCCCCGGTCTCAAAATCGAGACCGGGGGCACCCCATTGTTATGGTGCTCCCTCGTTCCCTCGTGCCTGTTCCCTCGTGCCTGTTCCCTCGTGCCCTTGTTCCCTCGTGCCCTTGTCCCCGGCAGTTCTAGTCCATATTCACGCGCGCCTGCCGCCAGAGATCGAGATCGCCTTCCTGCGCGTGGCGATCGATCTCCTTCAGCTCCGCCGCGGTGAACTTGAGTTTCTTGAGCGCATCGAGCGAGTCGTCGAGCTGCTCCACGTTGCGCGCGCCGATGAGCGCCGAGGTGACGCGCTTGTCGCGCAGCACCCAGGCGATGGCCATCTGCGCCAGCGTCTGGCCGCGGCCCTTGGCAATGTCGTTGAGCGCGCGGACGCGCTTGAGGTTTTTCTCGCTCAGAAATTCCTTGAGCAGCGATGAGTTTTCAAGCTTGGCGCGCGAATCTTCCGGCACGCCTTTCAGATATTTGCTGGTCAGCAGGCCCTGCGCCAGCGGCGAAAACGCGATGCAGCCGACGCCGAGTTCTTCGAGCGCGGCGAGCAGGCCTTTCTCGATCCAGCGGTTGAGCATGGAGTAGGACGGCTGGTGAATGAGCAGCGGCACGCCCATGCTCTTGAGGATCTTCGCGGCCTCGCGCGTGCGCTCCGGGCTGTAAGACGAGATGCCGACGTAGAGCGCCTTGCCCTGGTGCACGGCGGTGGCGAGCGCGCCCATGGTCTCTTCGAGCGGGCAGTCCTTCCACGGCCGGTGCGCGTAGAAGATGTCGACGTAGTCGAGGCCCATGCGCTTGAGGCTGTCGTCGAGCGAGGCGAGCAGATATTTGCGCGAGGCGCCGATGCCGTAGGGGCCGGGCCACATGTCCCAGCCGGCCTTGGTGGAGATGACGAGCTCGTTGCGCAGGCCGCGAGTGCCTTGCGCACACCAAAGTCCTTGCGCAGAATCGCGCCGAAGTTTTCTTCGGCCGAGCCGTAGGGAGGGCCGTAGTTGTTGGCGAGGTCGAAGTGCGTGACGCCGCGATCGAAGGCGCGGCGGATCATGGCGCGGCCGGTCTCGAAGACGTCGGCGCCGCCGAAGTTCTGCCACAGGCCGAGCGTGATGGCCGGCAGCACGAGGCCGGAGTTGCCGCAGCGGCGAAAGTTGGCGTGGTCGTAGCGGGTGGGATTGGGAATGTAGGCAGTTTCCATAACACTCGCATTCTAGTGCCTTGAACCGGCGTGGCCCCGTACTTGTTTCCAATCACATAGCATAGGCTGAACCGGTAATTGGAATTCAAACCGGCGACGCGACCGCGCAATCGTCGCATCTTTTGTTTTCGAGTGCTAATTGTCTCGACGGCTTCCCTATCGACGTGGTTTAATCAACTTTCAGAATTCACTGCAATCGGCCCCTTCCCCCTTTACTATCCGGCTTTTTTACCTTGATGGAATTTGAGGTGTTCACAATGTCCTCTCGGATCATTGCTCCTCTTTCTGTGTTTTCTTGCCTGTGCGTTCTTGCCACTGGGTGTTCCCTGGGCAACTTCCACACCACGACAACCATGCCGAGTTCAGGCTCGACGACGCTGAACATTGCGGGAAAAGTGCATGGTGGGCAGCAGCCCGTCTCAGGCGCCACAATTCAGCTCTATGCGGCGAATACGACGACCAATCAGGGTGCGTCGACGTCGATGCTGACAACAACCGTTACGACAACCTCGCCCGGCGGCACATTTAACATCAATGGCGACTACACATGTCCGCCCTCGAATCCACTGGTCTACATTGTCTCAACGGGCGGCAACCCAGGGCTCAGTGGCACGGTGAATAACACCGATATGACCTTGATGTCCCTGCTAGGTCCCTGCAATTCATTGTCGACTTCCACTTATATCGTACTGAATGAGTTGTCGACCGTGGCAAGCGTTCAAGCTCTTTCGTCATTCATGAGCGACTACGCGCATGTGGGCTCGGCGCCTTCGAACCTGGTGGGGATCGCGGGTGCCTTCGCGACTGCTTCTGAGACGTATGATTTCTCAAGTGGAAACTTTAACGGCAATGGCGTAGACCTCGACCTGCCGGAATTGCAGTTGAATACCCTTGCAAACATCCTTGCCGCCTGCGTCAACACTACGGGTGGAGTCTCTGGCGACACTTCACCATGCGGAAAATTGCTTTCGCTGACCAGTAGCGCGGACACGGCAACCGCGGCGCTTCACATGGCGCAATCGCCGGGAAATAACACCTCGCAGCTTTACGGACTGATCCCCGCCTCTGCACCGTTCCAGCCGTATTTTAGTTCGGTGCCGACGGACTTTACCGCGGTTGTCGGCTTTAGCCTCCCGGCTAATGTCCAATCGGGAACTCTCGACTCCAACGGCAATATCTGGCTCTATACGGGTGGGTACAACTACAACACGGTTACCGATCAAAGTACTGATACACAGGGCTCCATCTTCGCTTACGACAACAATTTCAACGAGTTGTTCTCTCTGTCCTCGCCGTATGCCGGGTTCTATTTTCCAACCGGCCTGGCCCCCGATGCATCGGGCAATGTCTATTCAATCAACGCGAACAACACAGTTTCAGAGTTTAATTCGGGGCCCTCGGCGATATCCCCGGCGGGTGGGTGGCCTTCGGGCTTCACCAACGCTTTTACCGGGATCGGTACGGGCAACGGATATTACCAGGATCCGTCCAGCGTCGGCCCGATCAGTGTGGATGCTCTGGGCAATATCTGGGTGACCGGGCCATTTGCCTCAACCACCGCGTGCTACTCCGAGTTGAGTAAGACAGGAACGAACATCACACCATCCAATATCACTGCTTTCTGCACCGCGATTGGCACGGCATTCTCTGGCTTCGCAACCGACGGTTCTGGCAGTGCCTGGGCGTCGGGAGAGGAGGCAATTGCAAAGGTGAATGCTTCGGGAGCACTGGCGGCTACCGCACCGACAAGCCAGAGTTGTTTTGAGCCAACGTTTAACGTCTTCACGTTGAACCTGGATCCCGACGTGGCCACAATCAGCGTTTTGTACGACCATGTGAACAATCATCTTTGGGGAATTTCAGAGACAGGCGCGGGTACCATCACTGACGCCGGGGCAGCACTTTTCTGCGATGTGGCAGGGTCAACTATGCCTTTCATCGGAGAATATGCCAGCACGTCGACAACGCCCGGCGATCCTTACTCCGCAGGCAGCCTCCTGATCACATCAGCCGCGCTGGACGGCGCGGGAAATCTCTGGTTCATCACCAACGGAGTCGCGGCAACCGGCACAGTCGGATCCGCAGCGGGAACCTTCAACGGCACGGTCAGCTATTCCAGTTATCTGGGCGAGCTGAGCCCCAGCGGGGCGTTGCTGACCCCATTCAACGCCACAACGGGAACGTACGGACTGCAACCGGCCGGGCTCGGTACGAATGCAACGGCTACTTCCACCGGTGGCTCGATCCTCAATCAGGCAGAGAGCGTTTCGCTGCTTGGAGTCGACAGGTCAGGGAACATCTGGGCTCTCGACAGCCAGACCAACAAGCTATTAAAGATCAGTGGTCTGGCAACGGCGAACACGGTGAATTACTAGAGCGGCATAACCCTACATCTCGCTCCGGCGGTGTGGGGACCGCTTACTCCGCATTATCGATCTGCGCGCGCTGCAGTTTGTCGGAGTAGTCGACGTAGACGGCTTTCCACGTGGTGAAGAAGTCGAGCGCGCCGAGGCCTTCGCGATGGCCGTTGCCGGTGTGCTTGACGCCGCCGAAGGGCAGATGCACCTCAGCGCCGATGGTGGGCGCGTTGATGTAGGTGATGCCGGCTTCGAGGTCGCGCATGGCGGCGAAGGCGCGATTCACATTCCTCGTGTAGAGCGAAGTCGAGAGGCCGTAGTCGATGGAGTTGGCGATCTCGACAGCTTCTTCAAATGTCGCAAATTCGATCAGCGAAACCACCGGGCCGAAAACTTCTTCGCGCGCGATGCGCATCTCGGGCGTGACACCGGCGAAGACCGTCGGCTCGAAGAATGTTCCGTGCGCGTATGCGCCGCCCGTCAGCGCGTGGCCGCCGCACAGCAGCTTCGCGCCTTCGCGCAGCGCGATCTCGACATACTTCTTTGAAGTCTCGATCTGCTCGGCGTTCACCTGCGGGCCGACTTCGACCGACTCGTCGAGGCCGTTGCCAACTTTGAGCTTCTTTGGCGCGCGCGACGAATCTCTCGGTGAACTCGGCGGCAATTCCCTTCTGCAGCAGGATGCGGCTGGTGGCCGTGCAGCGCTGCCCTGTCGTCCCGAATGCGCCCCACAGCGCGCCGTCGAGCGCGAGATCGAGATTGGCGTCGTCGAGCACGATCTGCGCGTTCTTGCCGCCCATCTCGAGCGAGACCTGCTTGAAGGTGGCGGCGGCGCGCTGCGCGACCAGCGAACCGACTGCGCTTGACCCGGTAAAGCTGATGGCGCGGACATCGGGGTGCTCGACCAGCGCCGCGCCCGCATCGGGACCCGTGCCCGCAAACGATATTGACCACGCCCGGCGGCAGGCCCGCATCGACCAGCGCCTGGACGAGGTTGTAGGTGGAGAGCGGCGTGTCCTCAGCCGGCTTGATGACGCAGGTGTTGCCGGCGACGAGCGCGGGAAAGAGCTTCCAGCTCGGGATGGCCATGGGAAAGTTCCACGGCGTGATGAGGCCGACGACGCCCACGCGGCATGCGCACGCTCATGGCGAATTTGTCGGGCAGTTCGCTGGGGGTGGTGACGCCGAAGAGCCGCCGTCCCTCGCCCGCCACGTAGAAGGCTTCGTCGATGGCCTCCTGCACGTCGCCGCGCGTCTCGGCCAGCACCTTGCCCATCTCGCGCGTCATATCGCGCGCGTATTTCTCCTTGTTCTGGACGAGGATCGCGGCCGGCGCGGAACAGAATCTCGGCGCGTTTGGGCGCGGGAACCAGCCGCCAGGTGGCGAAGGCCTTCTTCGCGGCGGCTACGGCCTGTGCAACATCTTCCGCATGCGAAGACGGAAACGCGCCGATGACGTCGGAGTGGTCGGCGGGGTTGAGGTTCAGGATCGTTTTGCCGCTCGCAGCCGGCAGCCACTGGCCGCCGATCAGGTTGTGGTAGGTGGGATAGGTCATGTCAGAGTTCTCAGTTCGCAGTTCCTAGTTAGCAATTGTCGGCAGTCAGGAACAGATCCGCCCAACCATCCTTGCCAGGTCAACGCATCTCGAGTCCTCGAATCAGTCTGCGCCGCTCTGCCGGTACCGTGGTAATGGCGTGCCCCGTTGGTGTGAGCGTACACTCCGCATAAGTACAGGTTATTCTTAGAATGCGCTTTCCGCATCGAGCTTGTGCTTTCGCAACGGGTGATGCAGTCTAGCCGTACAATATTTCAGAGGTAGATTACCCTTTCCATGTCATCGAACGGTTATCCTTCTCGCTCTTCGCGGTCGCACGGTTTTCGCTCGCTCTTCAGCATGTTTTCGAGCGATCTGGCCATTGATTTAGGCACCGCCAACACTCTTGTTTACGCGGCGGGCAAGGGCATCGTCGTCAATGAGCCCTCCATTGTCGCCATCAACAAGAACACCGGCGAAGTGGAGGCCGTGGGCAAAGAAGCCAAGGAGATGCTGGGCCGCACGCCCGGCAACATCGTGGCCATCAAGCCGATGAAGGACGGCGTGATCGCCGACTTCAAAGTCACGGAGAAGATGCTCAACTACTTCATTCAGAAGGCGCACAACCGCAAGATGCTGGTGCACCCGCGGATCGTGATCGGCGTGCCTTCTGAGATTACGCAGGTAGAAAAGCGCGCCGTTGAAGACTCGGCTTATCGCGCCAAGGCCAGCGAAGTCTATCTGGTGGAGCAGGCGATGGTGGCGGCGATCGGCGCCGGACTGCCGATTACCGAGCCCTCGGGCAACATGGTGGTCGATATCGGCGGCGGAACGACGGATATCGCCGTGATTTCGCTTTCGGGCATTGTCTATTCGCGCTCGGTGCGCATGGCCGGCAACCAGATGGACGAGGCCATCACCAATTATCTGAAGCGCAAATACAACCTGCTGATCGGCGAGCGCACGGCCGAGCAGATCAAGATTGAGATCGGATCGGCGTTCCCGCTGGACAAGCCGCTGACGCATGGAGATCAAGGGGCGCAACCTGATCGAGGGCGTGCCCAAGACCATCACCATCGACGACAGCGAGATTCGCGAGGCGCTGGGCGAGTGCATTGCGGTGATCATGAACGCCATTCGCGTGGCGCTGGAGCGGACGCCGCCGGAGCTTTCCGCCGACATCAGCGATCGCGGCATTGTGCTGACCGGCGGCGGCGCGCTGATCAAGAATCTCGACAAGCGCATCCGCGAAGAAACCGGGCTGCCGGTTTCGGTGGCCGACGATCCGCTGGCTTCGGTGGTGCTGGGCACGGGCAAGATGCTTTCGGACTTCCGGCTGCTGCGCAAGATCAAGATCGATTAAACAGTGGTCAGTGGATCAGTGGTCAGTGAACAGCAAAAGCGGCGCGTACCGCTAACCTCCCACTGCGCACTGTTCACTGACCACTGACCACTGGCTTTTATGGAATCCTTCTTCTCCCGCTATCGAAACCTCGTGGTGCTGCTGGCGATCCTGGTGGCGCAGATCGCCGGGCTTGCCATGCAGGTGCGCCGGACGAGCACGGGGACCAACACTCTCGATCCCGATGACCCGACGCGGAGTGCGTCTGATCCGGCTTTGGGCCAATGCCATTATTTCTCCGCCGGAGCGGATTGCTCCACGCCACCAAGCTCGGCATCGAGGGCACCTGGTCGAACTATTTCGACCTGGTTCACGTCCGCCAGCGAGAACAAGGAATCTGCAGAACACCGTGGGCAGGCTGCGGCTTGAGCAGGCGGCGCTGCTTGAAGACGCGCGGCAAGGCCAACGGCTGCAGGCGATGCTCGGCTTTCAGGAAAAATACATTTATTCCACGCTTGCGGCACAGGCTTACGGTTCCAGCGGCAGCGACCGGTCGCACGTGTTCTACATCGACAAGGGTGCGCATGACGGTCTAAAGCAGGATATGGCGGTAATCACCGCCGACGGCATTGTGGGCAAGGTGCGCGACGTGTTTCCGCATACTGCGCAGGTGCTGGCGGTGAACGACACCACCAGCGGCGCGGGCGTGATTCTCGAAACCACGCGTATTCGCGGCGTCCTGAAGGGCAACGCCGCAGGGCAGTTGGAGGTTGTCGACGTTACGGCAGATCAGCGCATCAAGCCCGGCGAAAATGTGCTGACCGCCGGGGGCGACCTGATCTTTCCGCGCGGCTTGCCGGTAGGCGTGGTTGAGAAAGTGGTTCCCGATCCAGATCGCGATGGATTGATCCAGATTATTGTCAAACCGGCTGCCCATCTTGACCGGCTCGACGAGGTGCTGGTGATCACTTCGACTCAGCCGCGCTTCTCACCGAAGGAACAGCAGGATGTGACCGACAGCAACGCAGGCTGCAGCGCAATGATCCCGTGAAAGCTTCGGCAGATCATGGCCGAGAAGTTGCCGGGGCTGATCGATCCCAATCTGCCTGCCGATCAGCAGCCGCTCCACGACACCAGCAATCCGAATCCAGCGACGCGTCCGCCGCAACCATTGCAACCTGACAAATACTCGCCAGGCCACGAATACACGCCGCCGGGCGTTGAACCCGATCCCAACACGGATGCGGGAGTGTCGCAGCCGAAGAGTCAGACTGGGCGTCCAGCGGTGGATGGGGCTGGCCCCCCGTCCGCACCGAAAGCAGCGCCACAAGCGCCGCAGCAGAGGAACCAATAGTCATGGCTCTGCTCGGCGCCGACGCCCGGCGCGATTTTGAGATCCACCGATATCCGCTGCTGGTCTACGCGCTAGTTCCCCTCACGTCGCTGATCCTCCAGGCGTGGTTGCCGCGTGTTACCAGCCCATATGACTGGTTCGATCTGCCGCTGGTGGTCACGGTCTATTTCGCGCTGGGCAGGCGCAATCCCGTCCAGGGAACACTTATGGGCGCGGCCATGGGCCTGTTTGAAGACGCGCTTTCGCATCGCGCCCATCGGAATCAACGGTATCGCCAAGACCGTGGTTGGTTTTCTGGCGGCGTCGGTGGGCATTCGCGTCGAGGTCGACAACCACCTCGTCCGCCTGCTGATGAACTTCGGCCTCTCGTTGGTATCGAGCGCAATCTACCTGTTCGTGACACGCTTCATGCTGGACCTGCCGATCGAGTGGAGCTGGCTGACGGAGCTTTTCCGCGCCATCGGCAATTCGCTGATTGCGGTTGTGCTGTTCCCGGCGCTCGACCGTCTGCAGGTGAGGGACTGACCCGGAACGATGCTCGATTCTGGCGATTTGCAAGGAGTAGAATTGACATGTGCAGCACATGCAAGTATGTTCAGAGCATGGCACAGATGATCCAAGTCCGCAATGTCCCGGATGCTCTTCACCGCGGCCTGAAAGCCAGAGCCGCGACGATGGGCATGTCTCTTTCCGACTATCTGCTCGGGGAGTTGCGGGAGATCGCCGAACGCCCAACCCTTGCCGAATTCCGAGAGCGATTGCACGGACGAAAACCGGTGGCTGTTGCCCTCGATACCGCCAGTATGCTCCATGAGGAACGTACAGCTCGATGATTGTTCTTGATGCCTCCGCGGCGGTTGACTGGCTGCTTCAAACTCCGGCAGGACAGCATATCGAGCGTCGCATCTATGCTCGAAACGACACTCTGCATTCTGTCCATTTGCTTGATGTGGAGATAGCGCAAGTTCTTCGGCGCCTGGTACGGGAAAGGGCGTTGACGCCAAAGCGGGCCGAAGAGGCAATCGATGACCTGGGCGCTCTGCGCGTCACTCGATACGCACCTGTATTGATGCTCAGGCGCATCTGGCGCCTCCGGCAAAACCTGAGCGCGTACGACGCGGCCTACGTGGCGCTAGCCGAAGAACTGAAGGCTCCTTTAATCACGCGGGATCGCCGGATAGCCAGGGCGCCCGGCCATACCGCCGCAGTTGAGGTTTTTTGAACGAAGGTCGCAGGCTCCATCCGGGTTGGTCCAGGTTCCATCGCTCGATCATCCGCTGATGTTGGACTAAACGGCAGGGATGTAGAGACTTTGGTACTGGGCAACTGCCAGGGTGGCGAGTCGAAAAACTGAAGTCGCGGTATTCTGAGGCGTAGGGGTCATGGTTTCAGCAGCAGCAATCGCGGCGAAAAGCTCTCCACCGCTCAAGTTGGCGGTGGTGCAGTACGGCATTCTGTTGCATGATGCTCGCCCTGGCTGCGGGCCTGTGGCGGCTGCAGGTGCTGGACGTCGACAGCTACCGCGTGCTGGCCGAGCAGAATCGCATCCGCAAAGAGCCGATCCTGGCGCCGCGCGGCAAGCTCTTCGACCGCGAGAACCGCCTCGTCGTCGACGATTACCCGTCGGTCTCCTGCTTCCTGGTGCGCGAGCAGAACCAAAATGTTGACGCCGATCTGCCGCTGATCGCCAAGGGCCTCGATCTCGACCTCGATCAACTGCGCGCGACGCTGCACCACTACCGCTCCGAGCCCGGCTATCAGCCCATCCCGATCAAGCAGGACGTGACCGCGGACGAGCAGGCGTTTATCGCGGCGCATCGCAACGAGCTGCCTGAGCTCGAAACCATCGATGAAGAGCGCCGGCTGTATCCGCGCGACGGATTTGCGGCGCACCTGATCGGCTACGTGGGCGAAGTGAGCGAAGACGACTTGAACAATCCGCGCTTTGCCTACTACGAGCCGGGCGACGTGGTGGGCAAGGCCGGCGTGGAAGAGACCTACGACGAGCTGCTGCGCGGGCAGGACGGCTCGCGCGAAGTGATCGTCGACAGCCACGGGCGCGAAGTGGGCTATTTCGGCATCCAGCACGCCGAACCCGGGCCAGGACCTGAGGCTCACCATCGACAACGATCTGCAGCGCGCGGCCGAGCTCGCGCTGGGCGACCGCAACGGCGCCATCGTGGCCATGGACCCGCGCAACGGCGAGATTCTGGCGCATGGTCTCGCGGCCCAGCTTCGATCCCAACGCATTTCGCCGTCAAGATCGACCGCACCGACGTGGAACAAGCTCATCACCGATCCCGACCATCCGCTGATGAACAAGGCCATCCAGGCGCAGCTTGCGCCGGGATCGACGTTCAAGATCCTGATGTCGGTGGCGGGACTGCAGGAAGGCATTGCGCAGAACATGCACATCGTGTGCAACGGCGGATGGGGACCGTACGGCTACTTCCACCACTGCGACGAGCATCATGGCGCGGTGGACATCTACAACGCGATTCCCTACTCCTGCGACACGTTCTTCTACATGCTTGGCGACAAGCTGGGCATCGACCGCATCGTGAAGTACGCGACGAGTTCGGCTACGGACAGAAGACGGGCATCGATCTGCCGGGCGAGCAGGCCGGGCTGATGCCTTCGCCGGATTGGCTGATCAAGAACTTCCATCACCGCTGGTATCCCGACGAGACGCTCGACGTGGCCATCGGCCAGGGCGCGGTGGAAGCCACGCCGATCCAACTGGCGCGCATCATCGGCGGCATCGCATCGGGCGGGCACATGGTGCGGCCGCATGTGGTGTTTCCCAGACCAGCTTCCGGCGGACTTTCGCAAGATCGCTGATGACAGCTTTCCGGGAACGGGCGATGCGTATGTTCCCATCGATCCGGCAGAACTGGAGATCATCACCGACGGCATGTACGAGGTGACGCAGCCGGGTCTTTACCACACCGCCGGGTCGGCGCATCTTGACGGGCATCGACTTTGCCGGCAAGACCGGAACCGCGCAGGAGATGAGCCACGAAGCGCTGGAAAAAACCGACAAAGGGCAAGAGCACCGTATCCCAACGTGTGGTTTGTGGGCGTCACTGCCGCGGCGCAATCCCGAGCTGGTGGTCGCGGTGCTGTGGCAGAACGGCGAATTCAGCTATTACCCGGCGCGGCATCGGCGCCCAGGTGGTGGCGGCCTACGTGGACAAGAAGCGGCGCGAGGCGGGCAACCTGCCGCCAGAGAAAGCTGCAACCACGCCTGCACGCTGCAAAGCCGGTGGAAGTGGGCGCAGTGTGGACAGCTCCGGACCAGCCGGGCGCACGGTGACTGCGCAGCATCCAAAGCGGACATTTCTTTGTCGATGGCCACGGGGTTGTCGCCGCAAAGGATGCTCCGGCGCACATCAGCCCGCACCCAAAGCCTGCACGCAACAAGAACGCAAGCTGCCGCTTCCGCCGCCAAGCCAGCGAGCTAACCCGACCAGGCCCTGCGCAACTGGCAGCCGCACTGCCAGCGCGACGGAAAGAGACCGCCATAGCCATGCGCCGCTTCCTGAGCTTTCGCGATTTCGACTGGGCCCTGCTGCTGCCTGGTGCTGGTGCATGTGCGCGATCTCGCTTCTCGAAGTTCACTCGACCACGGTGCACACGAAGTTTGCGCAGCTTTCGAACCGAGAGCAGATTGATTGCTATGCGGCGCGGGCGTGGTGGTCATGTTCATCTTCGCCAAGATCGACTACCACCGCCTGCTCGACTGGGCGCCCTGGGCCTACGGAGTCGGCATTGCTGTCGCTGGTTGCCGTGCTGTCGCCGCTGGGCCACAAAGCGCTCGGCGGCGCGGCGCTGGATCAAGCTCGGCCCCATGCTAGTTCCAGCCCTCGGAGTGGGTCAAGCTGGTGCTGATCCTGGTCGTGGCGCGCTATTTTGCCAACCTCGGCGGCCGCAACCTGACCTGGAGGGAGATCTTCAAGGCCTTCGCGCTGGTCGGGGTTCCCATGCTGCTGGTGCTGAAGCAGCCGGACCTGGGCACGACGCTGACCTACGCGCCGATCCTGATCGCCGGGCTGTTTCTGGGCGGGATCAACCTGCGGCAGGCAGCCATCCTGATCACCTGCGGGCGTCGTTCTGGTCGGCGGGGTCTGGTCGAGCGGCAAGCTTCTGAAGCCCTATCAGAAGGCCCGGCTCACCAGCTTCATCAATCCCGACAACGACCCGCAGGGCGCGGGCTACCAGGTGCTGCAATCGCAGATTGCCGTGGGTTCGGGCGGCATCTGGGGCAAGGGCCGGAAAAAGGGACCCAGACGCAGGGCTATTTCCTGCCCATTCCCTACACGGACTTCATCTTTGCCGCCTTCAGCGAGGAGCACGGGTTTGTGGGCGCGGTTTTTGTGCTGCTGCTATACTTCCTCATATTGATGCGTTTGATTCAAAACGCTCAAACAGCCGCCGACCTGCCCGGTTCCCTCATTATCATGGGAATCGTGGCTGTGTTGACCTTTCAGATCGCGGTCAACGTTGGCATGGTCATCGGGTTTATGCCCGTCACCGGAATCCCTTTACCTTTAATGAGTTACGGTGGATCTTCGGTGCTGTTTACGTTCCTGGCGCTGGGCGTGGCGATGAATGTCCGCATGCGCCGGTTCGTTAACTGACGCGTCTCGATCCGATTCGAGTCGAGGTGTCGTCCTAAAGGATTGGCTCTTGCGTGGCCCGAGACGATCAGGCGATTGTTTCCGGACCGCAAGAGAAGGTATTTTAAAGTATTTCGCCGGCATGGTCCCGATGGATCGCGCCCGGCAGGATTGGGTTCATGAGCACGCAGAGACGGGAAGACCGCTTGCGGCTCGCATGATTGCAACGGATCGCGCGGGCAGTTCGGGAGTCGAGGTTCGCACTGTATTGCCGGCTGCGAGCAACTCGTTGCAGGAGCTGCAGGTCAAACGGCCCCGCCGGAGTCCGGAAAGCTCCGGCATGTGACGGCCACAAACTCTCTGCAATCGGATCGACCATCATGCACCAGCAGCCCGTTCGGCTTGTTTTCATCGACATCCGCATTGGTTCGCCGCCCCTGGAGAAGGACCTCGCGACAGAGGCCCGCCCTCGAGCACTTCGCCGGGTTATCCGCCCATCCCATCCTCCTGCCGTTTCCTGCGCGTCTCCATCCGACCTTGCCGCGTGTACCGACAGCCATAGGCTGCCGGACGGAAAGGTACGATGGCAAAGGAAATTTGTATTTCCAGCACGCCGCATGAGACGCGGCTTGCGATTCTTGAAGACGATCAACTCGCGGAAATCTACTACGAACGCGAAAACGAGTACACCCTCGCGGGTTCCATTTACAACGGACGCGTCACACGGTTTTGCCCGGCATGCAGTCGGCATTTGTCGACCTGGGCCTGGAGCGCGACGCGTTCCTCTACGTAACCGACTTCATCGAGCTCGAAGACCAGGAAGAAACCGACGAGCTGGAGAAGAGCCGCGGCGAGCGGCGCCGGCCAGGCGCCGCGCGAGGTGCAGCATCCGATCAGGGCACGTCGAGCAGCGGCCGTGAGCGCAACGGCGGACGCCAGTGAAGACCGCGGACCGCGCAATGGCCAGCGGCAGGATGAGCGGCCGCGGACAGATCGCGGCCCGCGACAGAGACGCCGAGTCCGCAATCCCGCCGGTACTCGAGTCGGCGCCCGCTGCCGGCAATGCAACAGTGCCGGCGCAGGATCGCGGCGAAGTCGAACGGATGGCCGCTGGCGCGGCGGCGTCGTCGCCGTCGCGGAGGCCGCGGACAGGGCGGCCCGCAAGACGGTCCAGCCGAAGCCAGGCCAGCGCAGACGAGCCGTCTGAGGAAACTGAATCCGAAGCGGAAACCGTCGCCGGCGAGCCTTACGCTTCTGCAACCTCAGGCTGCAGCGCAGCCAGCAACGCGCGGCAACAGTGCCGTGCCGGCCTTCGTGCTGCCCGGCGAGTCGCTTTCGAAGTACGGCGGCGCTGCGGCCGCAGAGTCTGCTAAGCCGGAAGCGGCTGCCGCCAGTCGCGCCGCAGGTCCAGCTTTCAAGCCTTCCACGCTGATTGAAGCGCCCCTCACCTGGGACGGCAGCGGCTTGTTGCCCGGCGAGTCGCTCTCGCGGCATCGCGAACGCCGTCGGAGCCGCAAGTTGAAACGCCAGCGGAGTCACATGAAAGCTATACAGCTGCTCATCATGCCGAAAGCCCCGAGGAAGAAGCCTTCGAGGAGAGCGAGGAGTGATCCTCCGGCGATGCGCGAGATTGAAGCCGCCTCGTCGCATGAGCCGATTGCAGAGTTCGAAGAGGAAACGGTTGAATCGAGTTCGTTCGACGCTGACGGAAGAAGTACCGCATTCGATTGAAACTCCGAAGACGAGATCGACGACGACGACGAGGAGTTTGAAGAACCGAAAGCGATGCTCCGGAAGAATTCGAGCCGCCGGCGAGCCGAATCCCGGATCGAAAGCTGGTCCGAGGTAGCGACCGACTCGCCTGAAGGCGAGATCGTCACAGAATCGGAAGAAGAGACAGACGCATCCGCTTCGCATCGCGTCGATCCTTCGGCGCCGACGGGATTCCGGCTGTTCGGATTCGGCGGAAGAAGAAGAAGGACGAAGAGGCGGCAGCTGCGACAACGACGACCACCGCGACAGCAGCTCCGGTTTCAACCTACGCGCCCGGCGACGGGCGTGGTCGAAGAAGAAGTGATCGAAGGCGAGGAGTTCGACGCCGCGCCGCATGGCGCCGCCACAAGCCCGAAGAGCACGACCTGGACGACTACGAAGAGGAGACGCTGCCCAGCCATCTGCGCACCGGCGACCTGGGCGAGATGCTGCAGGAGGCTCACCTCGACCACCGCATCCAGTTGAACTTCGACGAAAAGGGCGGCGAGGAAGAAGAGTCGAAGCGAAGAGGAAGAAGAAACTCCGGCCGGTGCACCAGCCCGCGCCCGGCCAGCGAGCGCCGCGATCGCGGCGGCCGCGGACAGCGTGGCCGCGGCGCGCCGAGCAATCGCCGCGGACCATCGCGCCGCTCGGCGCAGACCTCCGACCTGCCCATCATCTCCGACCTGCTGAAGCCGGGCCAGGAGATCCTGGTGCAGATTGCCAAGGAGCCGATCGCCAAGAAGGGCGCGCGCATCACCAGCCACATCGCGCTGCCCGGCCGCTTCCTGGTCTTCATGCCGACCGTGACCCACGTGGGCGTGAGCCGCAAGATCGCCTCCGACGAGGAGCGCCATCGCCTGAAGCGGATTCTGACTGCACGAGCGCGGCGAGTGCTTCGGGCGGATTCATTGTGCGCACCGCGGCCGAAGGCGCTTCGGAAGAAGAGTTGCGCGCCGATCTGCGCTTCCTGATGAATCTCTGGAACGAGATCAAGCAGCGTTCGGAGTCGTCGAAGTCGCCGGCGCTGATCTATCACGATCTGTCGCTCATCGAGCGCATTCTGCGCGACCAGGTGAGCGCCAACTTCTCGACATCTGGGTCGACACGCGAGGCCGACTACGAGCGCATCGTGCGCTTCCTCAACCGCTTCTCGCCCGTCGCTGGTGCGGCGCGTGAAGCTCTACACCAAGGAGACGCCGCTCTTCGAGCACTTCGGCATTCAGGACGAAATTTCGAAGGCGCTGCGCTCGAAGGTGTGGCTCAAGTCCGGCGGCTCGATCGTGATCAACCAGACCGAGGCGCTGGTGGCGATCGACATCAACACCGGCAAATATGTGGGCAAGTCGGCGCGGCTTGAGGACACCATCCTCAAGACCAACCTCGATGCGGTGCCGGAGATCGTGCGCCAGATTCGCCTGCGCGACCTGGGCGGCATCATCGTCATCGACTTCATCGACATGGACGAGCGCAAGAATCGCTTCAAGGTGATGGCCGCGCTTGAAGAGGCGCTGAAGAGCGATCGCGCGCCGACCAAGGTTCTGCAGTTCAACGATTTCGGCCTGGTGGCGATCACGCGCAAGCGCGTGAAGCAATCGCTGGAGCGGACGCTGAGCGTTCCCTGCCCCACCTGCCAGGCCACCGGCATGGTGAAGAGCTCCGGCCACGGTGTGCAACGAGATCTACATCGAGATGCGCAAGATGCGGAAGCACTTTGAGAACGCCGACGTGATGCTGCGCGTGAACCCGGAGACGGTGAAGGTTCTGAAGGCGAACGCAACCGCTGGCTGACCGATTTCGAAGAGCTGGTCGGCAAGAACATCCTGGTGAAGAGCGATCCGACGCTGCATCCGGAGCAGTTCGATATTCAGGGGTAAGAACAGCAAGTCGGCAAGTCAAGCGAAGGCCGGGGCGATTGCTCCGGCCTTTTGTTTGTCCTTGCCGCAAGCGGTGGGCAGTTCGAATGCGTCTGTGCTGAAGGGTAGAGCCTGAAGGAGAAGAATGAAAACTTGGCGTGGAGTGCTGATCGCGTTGGCATGCATTTCGCTGGGATACGCGATTGGAAAGTTACAGCCCGCAGTGGCGGTGCATGCACAAGAGAAGTACGCCATCCCCGGCGGATGCATCGCGGCTGTACCAAAGTCGTGGGGCACCTTCAAGGGCGCTTCAGATTACGGGCTGGCTTTTGAAGACCAGGACGGAACGGTGCGGTTCCTGCAGCATTTGCCGTGCGGCAACGGGCTATCTTCGATGGACAGCCCATCTGTGGCGGTGGACCTAAAGGTCGAGCGGCGATAACGGTAGGACAAGGCGAGCGCTCACTTCCTTTGGAAGGCTGACTCCACGCAGAATCACCTTTAGTTTGTGCTCCTGTGCACCTCGAATCCGCGTAGCTCCGTCTGTTCCCCCAGGCCCTCACGTGCCACCCTGCTGTCCAAGTGACACTTACTTACAAAGTGGGACATCTTCAATTCGTGGCACTCGCTTTCGACCGAAAAAGCAACCTCCGGCAGATTTTGGTGTCTAACTCAAGTGCCGGGTAAAGACCGGTCCGAGCACGTCTAAATCAATTCGATCCTTGAGGTTCCGACATGATCTTCCCCCGTTTCGTGTCGCTGTTGCGGCATGTCAGTTTTCTGGGCTGCCTCGGTCTATTTGCAGCCGGCGTTGCAAATGCCCAGTCCGCTTCTTCACCCAATTCCTTCGACTCAACCGGTTACTCATCAAGCCAGGCCGGGCTGAGCGCAACCGGTTTGCAGCTAACCGAATATGCTTTGCCCGATGCTCCGGATCCCGGAGGCTCGGCCGCCGCTGAAGGCGGGTCGGGCCAGTACGGCAATGGCGGAGGCTACGGCGGAGAAAGAAAGGGTATTCTGCACCACTGGACCTTTGAGGTCGGCGGCGGATTCAATGCTCCGCAAAGCAAATCGATCACCTATGGCGGACAGTTCACCGTCGGCGCTGGCCTCAACTTCAATAAATATCTGTCAGGTCTGATTGAATATCAGTTCCTGGACGACAAGCTGCCCGGCTACCTGATCGCCGAAACCGGCGCAAATGGCGGATATGCGCACATCTGGTCGCTGACGTTCGCTCCGGTAGTCGATCTGACGCCGAAGGCAAATAACGGAGTCTACATCACGGGCGGAGGCGGCTTCTATCGCAAGGTCACCAGCTTCACCGATCCCGAAGAGCAGGAGTTCTGCTACTACTTCTGCGAGGTCGGCGTGGTCCCGGCGGTCGTAGGCCACTTCTCCTCGAATCAAGGCGGCTTCAACGTGGGTGCCGGCTTCTATCATCGGATTGGCGGCGACTACGGATCCAGCAATACGAAGATTTTCGTCGAGGGCCGCTATCTCGATATCTTGAGTCCGGCCTCGGTCAGTAATCCGAACGGCCTGGGAACAACGGCGGTCGCCGCCGATACCAAGGTGATCCCCGTAAGCGTCGGCTTGCGTTTCTAACAGCGCACCGATTGAATTGAGTCTCTAAGAAGCGCCCTTCCGCATTTGCTCTGCTGAAGGGTGCTTACTTTTCCCTTTTTCCCTGCCCTCGGCCCCTGCCTTTTCGTTCCGTGCTTCACCAGAGCTTTTTCTCTGCTTCCGTCGGCGTTCCCGCTTCTCCTCGCTCAATTCTCGTGAGAAATGCGCGCGCCAGTTTGCGTTCGCCGGGATGGCTCTCTCCGTGCATCGTGCAGAGATCGAGAAACTCATCGCAGAGCGCATTGCGCTGCTCACTCTGAGCGAAGATTTGCTGCAGCGCGATGGCCAGCTCACGAAGGCGTGTGGCTTCAGGCCAATCTCCGTCTTCGCGGCCCACTTGCTCCGCAAAGAGACCCTCTCGCCCGCGTGCACACTCTTCCAGGCACGCCAGCAATTGATCGCTGAAGACGCGGCCTAGAGATTCGAGCTGATCGGAAGCCATCTCGTCGCGGGGATCGATCATTGCATTTTCACTCTGCGCCGGGGGTTGGGATTTGCCAAGGCAGCTTCCAGGTAGAGCTATTTTGTGTGCATCGCTGCTTCCACTTCATCCGCGGTGTGCGGGAGAGAAGCATCCAGATCGATGAGGTTCCCGTCTGCTGCCAACCATGAAATCGCACTCGATGCGCACGCCCAGTTTCTCTTCGGGAATGTAAACACCTGGCTCGATGGTGAAGACCATGCCGGGTTTCAGCACAGCCGGGTACGTCGCTGGGTCGTGCACGTCGATCCCCAAGATGTGCCCCAGTCCATGCAACCAGTATTGGCCGAGCGGCTGGCCGTGCAGATCCTTGCCGTGTGTGTTGATGTAGTTGTAGGCCACGGTGTCGAGCGAATTCGGATCGTGGCGATCGCGATCGTTGATGCGTCGACTTGCCCGCGACAAACGCGTCGATCGCCGCTTGCTGCGCGCCCAGCACGATGTCGTAAATCTCGCGCTGCCGCGGCGTGAAGTGGCCATTCACCGGAACCGTGCGCGTGATGTCGGCGGCGTACATCGAAAATTCGCAAGCGGCGTCGACGAGCAAAATGTCGCCATCCTGCATGGTCCGGTCGTTGGCCGAGTAATGCAGAATCGTTGAGTTGATTCCCGAGCCAACGATCGGCGCGTAACTCGGCCGCTCGCAGCCATTTTCCATCCACACTGCCGTCATGCCGCCTGCGACCGCGCGTTCCGTCATACCGGCCTTCACCCACCACTGCATCATCACTCGCTGCCCGAGAACCGATGCCGCCGACGCTTTCTTGAGCAGATCGATCTCGCCCGCATCCTTGAACATGCGAATCTGTGCGGTCAGAGAGGTCACATCGTGAGGTTGCGCTAACCCGCTCACTCCCAGCGTCGTCGCTGTAAAACCAAGAAGCGCCCTGGCCGGTGCAGTATTCGGCTGCGTCCACACATTGTTCACAAGCGCACGATCGGAAGCGAGCATTCGGCTCAGATCTGCAGGCAATTCGGTCATCGATTCGACGGCATCGACTCCGGTCGCATCTCTCACGCTGGGTGTGGCTGCATCCATCTTCACGCCGGTGTACTTTTCCTGGCGGAGGTTGCGCGCCGGCAGAAACAGAATCTCCTTATAGGTGCGAGGAGTGGAGGCATGCGGCGCGTCCGCGATCGACCATCAGCGCGGCGCCCGGTTCAGTCCAGCCCGTGAGATAGTAGAAATCCGAATCCTGCCGGTATGGCATGAAATCCAGCAGAGGCTCGTCCGCAGCAAAAAGAACTGCAACGCCTCCCTGCAGTTTCACCGCGAGGGCCGCTCGCCGCGCGTGATACACGCTTGCCGGCTGCTTCTCAAGCGCGTGAAGAGCGGGCAGCGCCGAGCCCGCCAGAAGCAGACCGACGACAATCGCGCGCAATGGTTTCATTCCGCTATTGTCGCCGGTGCCTGCCTACAGCGCAAAAAGAAATCCGCGGAGACTGTGCACAAATCGTCA
This sequence comes from uncultured Acidobacteriaceae bacterium, assembly GCA_963782085.1. Classification (GTDB taxonomy): domain Bacteria; phylum Acidobacteriota; class Terriglobia; order Terriglobales; family Acidobacteriaceae; genus Telmatobacter. Next base: position 425,949 of record CAWAIL010000011.1, on the reverse strand, counting down.
GCAAACATGATCCAATGCTCCGCCGCCTCCAGAACTCACCTTCGCGTCTTCGCCGCGGCAAGCGGAAGCAACGGCTGGCCTATCCAAAAGCGATTACTCAGCTTCGTGAATGCGTCTGCACGCCGGCCTCTGAGCCGCGCCTCCGCTTCGCGCCATGGCCCTGTGAATCGCACAACAGCGGGAAGTCTCTTGTGCAAGGCGCGGAATCTGCGCTGGGCCCGCTCAGCGGCTTCCTGTTCTTTAAACCCGAATTCCAGCCCGAACTCAGCGCGGAATCGCGCCGGCAGCCACTCCGTGGTCAGTGCTCGATACCAGAAAGGCGGCTTGATCCAAGAGCCGGCTCCGCCCAGCAGACTCTGCGCCATGGTCTGCGCTGTTCCACTCACGCCAAGCACATCGGATGTGTGCATCTGCTGGTTGTAGGCGGTAAAGGATTCCCAATCCTCCGGCAGAGCTTCCGTCGGAATCCCGAAAAGCGCGGCCATCGTCCGGCTCTCCGCATAATATTGTTCGCGTTCCGATTCAGGCAGAGGAGCCACCGCCCATTCATACGCCAGCACAGCACTTTCAACCAGCGTGGAGTAGACCCAGCGCAACGCCGCAATCTCGTTCGCTTCGTATTGCGATCCGCGACTCCAGCCGGCAACCTGCTCAGGCAATTCACCCCGAATGCGCGTGTGCAGCGCATGAAGCGCGCGCGCAGCAGCCAGCGCCTGATCGAGCGAGCCAAACACCATGGTGAATACGACGCGGAACGTCCCGTGAAAGCGCTTGATGGGATCGCTGAGAAGCGTTGAGTGCTGGGCGAGCGCCGCAGCCACCCACGGGTGCGCCAGTTGCAACAGTGCCGCTCGGCCCGCTCCCAGAAAAAGCGCCGATTCGCGGTTGATGCGCCAGCTTACGGAATCTGGACCGAAGATGCCAGCGTTGGGGTCCGCTGTCCGCGCCTCAACCGCAGTCAGCAGAGCTTCGCTGTCAACGGATGAAACGAGCCCTTCGAATTCAGTATCGAGTGACATGAGAATACGCGCGGTTCGCAATCGCCCCGATCAAGAGGATGATCCTTCTGCCGCTCTGAGCATCGCAGCCAGGCTTTGCTCCACATCCTCTTCGGTCGTCACCCAGCTTGAAACGCTGATGCGCATCGCAGTCTTTCCCTGCCACACCGTCGGACCGCACCAGCACGTCCCATCGGCTTGCAGACGCGCGATCACTCTGTTTGTCTTCTCCGGCGATCGCCAAACGAAACCAGCACCTGGTTGAGCACAACCTCGTTCAGCACTTCGTAGCCTGCAGCCCTCAGCCCCGCGGCAAATCGCTGCGCATGGCTGCAAGTCCGCTCCACAATCTCCGCCATGCCCGCTTTTCCCAACTGCCGCAGCCCAGCCCAAAGCTCGATGCCGCGGGCCCGCCGCGAAAGCTCCGGCGTATATTCGGAGGGCTCGCGCCGCTCCCCGCGCTCGAGATAAGCTGCGCGAAGGCTCATCGCCGCTCGCAAAGCCGCTGCATCTCGCACCAACGCAAGCCCGCAGTCGTAGCCAATGTTCGGCCATTTGTGCGCATCGGTCGCCCACGAGTCCGCCAGTTCGAATCCCTTCACAAGAGTCTGCATATTTTCGCGACGCTGCAGCCCACAACTCCGAATGCGCCATCCACATGAACCCAAGCACCCGCCGCATGCGCCGCCGGACAAATCGCCGCTGCCGGATCGAATGCGCCAGTATTCACATTGCCCGCCTGAAGGCACAGAATCGTCCGCGCATCGAGATGCGGCAGCGCATCGGCGCGCATACGTCCCTGCCTATCAACTGGAACCCGCACGACGCGCTTCCTTCCCATGCCCAGCATCCAGAGCGACTTCAGCAGCGAGTGATGCACCTCTTCGCCAACAACCACCTTTAGTTCCGGCGCGCCAAACAACCCGTCCGCCTCCACATCCCAGCCGGCGCGTTCAAGCAAGCGATGCCGCGCCGCGGCCAGCGCAGAGAAATTCGCCACGGTCGCGCCCGTCACCACCCCGCCGGCTGTTCCTTCCGGAAGCCCAAACAACTCGCGCACCCAGTCGACCGCCGTCTCTTCCAGTTCCGCCGCAACTGGAGTTGCGATCCAAAGCCCGCATTCTGGTCCCATGTGCTCACCAGCCAACTGGCCGCCATCGCGGCCGGCAGGCAACCGCCAATCACGAACCCAAAGAAGCGTCCGCCTGAAATCGCCATCGTGGCCGGTCCGCCCACTTCGCCGAGCAGACGAACAACCTCGGCAGGATCGGTTTTTTCTTCGGGCAGAGGACCACACAACGTGCGCAGCCCCGCAACGGATTCAGGCGTTGGCGCAACTGGCCTGCTATCCAGGCCGTCAAGATAGGCGACCGCAGAATCGGCCGCCTGGCGAAGCACCGCTGTCCGCGTTGCGCTTTCGGTGCGTTCTTTCCTGGTTTGAGATGACATGGAGACAGTCCTGATTTGAGCCGAGTCTACCACCCAACCACAAAGTCCGATCCTGATTCAGCTCCGCGATTATTTCTTGTCGGGCAGATCGAAGTAGCCGATGTGCAGCTCGTCTTTAGGAACGAAGTTGGTCAGGTGCATCTGAAAGTGATCGGCATCCAGCTTCTCAATCGGCGCATTGTTTACGGAGCAGAAACTCACCACCGGGTGCGATTTCTCCATCACCGCTTTGCCGCGATCGACAATCAATGTGAAATCCTCGATCGGCTGCTTCCATGTGTTTGCGCTGGTCAGGATGAAGTCGACCCAGTGGGGATAGGCAAGCTGCCCGGCTTCAGGGCCGGATGCTTTCGCGTGCTCGATAACGCTCTGGAGCAGCGATGAGTCAGGGCAGAATTCCTCGAGAAGCTGCATGTCCTGGAGCGCGTACTTTACGTTCTCCGCGTCCCCCGTCGGCTGCTTGTGCGCGAAAACATTTTCGACGGTGTCGAGCAGCATCAGCTCTGATCCCTCGACCGGCGTGTATTCGTGCCGGATGTGAACCGTCGAGTGAGCCGGAAACGTCTGCGTCCAGTGATATTGCAACTGCACAGTCCAGGCGCCCCATCCGTCTTCCGCGTCATACAGTCCCAATTGCACCAGGCGCTCCTGCTCCACCTTCGGCAGGCGGTCGATGTCCGGAGTGCGATAGTCAGTCTCGGCTCCCGTCGGCTCATGAACGTGACCGAACGATGCAATATCGATTTTGTCCGCGTTCAAAATCGCCGTCACCTCCTTATCCTTCAGCGTGGCTTTCGCCTCGGTTTCAAACGCCACGTTCTTTCCGTCGACAGTGAGCTTGAAATCGGAAAACGAAGCGTCAGAAACCGCGGGACTCTCCGGGCCGTAATTGTATGGCGGCACAGGAAACGCAACTTCCGTCTTTACATCCTCCGCCGAGTCATTGCGAAAGTCGTAATCGACCACCACTTTTTCCGGGCTGATGCGCAGAATCTCTTTAGCCATCACGATGCGCGTCTCGCGCCGCGACACCAGGCCACCGGCAGCAATCGAAGCAGCCGAGTCGTCAGCGACGCCCGCGAGCGGCGAGCAGAGCGCCAACCCGGCGGCTACCCACACCACTTTCGGATTCATGGCCGTGAGTATCGCAGATTGATTTGGACGCGGCAATGCGCCTCGGGCCTAATTGGAATGACTCACTTGACAGACGTATATACATCATATATACATTATCCTGCAAGATGGACGTGCACTTTATCTACGCTGGCCAACGCTTTCGCTGGGATTCGGAAAAAGCGCGGTCAAACCTCATGAAGCACGGGGTCCGGTTCGAGCAGGAATGTGAAGTATTTTTCGATCCCTTTGTTCGCTTGGTCGACGCGACTCCTGAAGATGAGGCACGTGAAGCGGCTTTAGGGTTAACAGAAGAATGGGCGCTGCTTTTTGTAGTCCACGTCGTTCGCGAAGAAGAGACAATTCGAATCATTTCTGCGCGGCCTGGAACTCGCGAGGAGCGGAGGTTATATGAAAACGAGTAGTCAGAGAGTACACGCCCGCCTGCGGCGCGACAGGCCCATGACGACAATCAGCATGCGCATTCCTGAAGACGTCGTTGACGATCTCAAAGAGATTGCGAAGAAGCTCGATTTCTCCGGTTACCAACCATTGATTCGCGCCTACATTGGCCAGGGATTGCGGCGGGATCTGGCTCGGCTCGATCGGCCTGAATTAGCCGGTATCGAGGAAAGCATGCGGCGACATGGCGTCCGCGAAGAGACGATTGCGGCGATTCTTGAGGATTCAGCCGGCCGCAGGGCCTGAGCACCCACCGCACAAGGTTGAATTTCCCGGCAATTGGCCGTATTCTAGGAAGGCAGACGCGTTTGTCCGCCAGGTGTTCCGTGGGGTTACCGGCTGGCGGAGAGATGAGTGGGCTTACAGCCCACTTTTTATTTGGGGCAAATTCAGGGGTTGCGCACTGGGTAGTTTTGGCGCATAACCCTTAAATAATCAGCCATATGCGCGTGGTGTGGCAACAGGATTCCCGGCCACGGCTTTTGCCGCCCGGGGCGGAAGATTCGGGTTCCCATCAAGCTGTTTTCCGCTTGATGGGGTGGAATACGATGGCAGTGAGTCTGGAAGAAATTCGGATCGGCGGCGGAACGGGTGGCCGCCTCGCATGGGCTCGACGTGGTGGATATCGAGTTTGCCGGCCCGGCAAAAGAACGCACCCTGCGGGTTTCTCTCGAGAAGAACGCCGAGGGGCGAGCGCAATTGAAAGCGGCGATTGCAGCGGCTGGAAGCGGGAAGGCGCCGAGAAGCTGCCGGAACGGCTTACGAGAGGGAAAGCTGAGCGTTGAGCAGCTTTCCGGCGTCACGCACGAAGATTGCGCAGCTTTCAGCCGCGATTTTGGCGTTTTGCTGGATGTGGAAGACCTGGTTCCCGGCGCGGAGTACACGCTGGAAGCCAGTTCACCGGGGCTGGATCGCAAGCTGAGCCGGCCGGAAGATTTTGAGCGGTTCGCGGGCTGCCTGGTGAAGGTGCAGACCTTTGAGCCGATCCGCAACAACCGGCACTGGCAGGGAAGATTGATGGCTGGGCTGGAGAGTTCGGCGAGCCTCAGGAAAGATCACGATTGATCTTGCGGCAGTGAAGCAGAACAGCAAGAGCCGCAAGACCGGCGTGAACACAGTGGAGATCGCGCTCAGCAACATTGAGAAAGCGAATCTGGTGCCGGAGATTTGAGAAGACAGCGATCAGGGAACATCGGAACCAGGTACAGGAAGACGTGCGGGTTGCGAGCGAGATTTGCCCCGCTCGATGACCCCCGAATATGAACGTAAGAAATCACCACCGACGCGGCGTGACAGTTCAGCGCCGGAGAATCTGAAGAGAGTAAGCAGAGTATGGCCACCAGCGCTTTGTATCAAAGTATCGAGCTCCTCAGCCAGGAGAAGGGCATCGACCCCGGCATCGTTGTCGGCGCGGTCGAGGAGGCCATCGCCCTGGCCACGCGCAAGTTCTACAAGACCCAGGAAAACATGCGCGGCGAACTGAACAAGGAGACCGGCGAGATCACGGCCTACATCTACAAGACGGTGGTCGCCGACGAAGAACAGATCGAAGATCCGGTCAACCAGATCACGCTGGACCGAGGCCAACGAACTGGCGCCCGGCGTGGAAGTGGGCAGCGAGATTCGCATCTATCGCGACACCAGCCCGCTGGGCCGCATCGCCGCGCAACTGGCCAAGCAGATCATCTTCCAGAAGGTGCGCGAAGCCGAGCGCGACACGGTCTTCCAGGAGTACGCGCACCGCGAAAAGGAAGTGCTGAACGCGACGGTGAAGCGCATCGAAGGCCAGGACGTCATCTACGACCTGGGCAAGGCCGAAGCCCGCTGCCCCAAGCGCGAGCAGTCGCGGCTGGAGCAGTTCAGCGTGGGCGAGCGCGTGCGCGTGGTGCTGCTCAAGGTGGATCGCGCAGCCAAGGGCCCGCAGGTGATCGTGAGCCGCGCCGCGCCGGAGCTGGTGTCGAACCTGTTCCAGTCGGAAGTTCCCGAGATCTACGACAACACCGTGGTCATCCGCGCCATTGCGCGCGAAGCCGGCGAGCGCACCAAGATCGCCGTGCAGAGCCGCGACAAGGACGTGGACCCGGTGGGCGCCTGCGTGGGCATGAAGGGCATGCGCGTGCAGTCGATCATCCGCGAACTGCGCGGCGAAAAGATCGACATCATCGAGTTCAGCGACGAGATCACGACCTTTGCCGAGAAGGCGCTGCAGCCGGCCAAGGTCAGCCGCGTTTCCATCACCGACCTGACCGAAAAGCAGCTTGAAGTGATCGTCGACGACACGCAGCTTTCGCTGGCCATCGGCAAGAAGGGCCAGAACGTGCGGCTGGCGGCCAAGCTGCTGGGCTGGAAGATCGACATCAAGAGCGAGGAAGAGAAGCGCCAGGAAGTCGAGCAGCAGATGCAGGCTCTGGCCGGCGGTCCCACCACGCCCATCGAGCAGGTGACCGAGCTGGGCGAGAGCATCATCCAGAAGCTGGTGGCCGCCGGCATCACCACTGTCGAAGGCCTGGCCGACATGACGCCCGAGCAGCTCGAAGAGATTCCGGGCATCGGCGAAAAGACGCTGGAGAAGATCAGCGTTGCCGTGCGCCACTACTTCGGCCATTTTGAAGAAGGCGAAGCAGGCGCGGCCGGCCGCGGCCGAGACAGGCCGCAGCCGCCGAGGGCGAGCCGAAGCGGCCACTGCCGAAGCTGCGCTGGCGACTGCAGAAGCGGAAGCTGAAAACGCGGCCGAAGTGCTTGAAGAAGCCGAGAGCGGCACTGCGGCGGCGGCGGAAACGATGAGAACGAGCTCCAATCTGCCGGCGGAAGCGAAGAGGCTGTGGCCGAGGAAGCGGAAGAAGGCAGAACATCACGCCGCAGAGTTGGCGGTTGAAGACGTGCCCGCAGCTGATGCGGAAGCGAACAGGAAGAAGCGGAAGAGAACGCGGCGAAAGAGGACGGCGCGTAAGATGCGCCGCGTCCTGCGACAGGCATTCGTTGTACGAAACGGAAGTTTTAAAAGCAGCCATTGCCATGAGGTAGCTATGAGCGACTAAGGGCTTTGGCAGCACGACATTGAAAAGAGGCGGATGAGTAAGGTTCGAATCAACGATCTCGCGACGAGAGATGGAAGTAAAGTCTCGCGCGATTCTCGACGTTCTGCCGGAACTCGGCGTGGCTGCGGGCAAGACCCACTCCAGTTCGCTCGAAGGCGGACGAGGCCGAGAAGGTTCGCGCGCACTTTAGCGCAGGATCGCGACGCCTGCCGGCAGCACGGAGGTGCGCGTCCTCGCGCCAGGCGCGCAAGCCATCGTCCCCAAAATCGATCTCTCGCACATCTCCAAGCCCGGCGATGTGATGAAGGCCATTCTGGCCAAGAAGAAGGAAGAGGAAGAAGAGGCGCGCCACGCCGCGTCGCCGGCCAAGCCGGCTGCAGCCGCGCCTGCGCAAGCCAGCTGCGCCACGCCGCGCAGCCAGCACTGCCGCGCCGCCGCGGCACGCCCGCTGCTGCCCGCGCCGCCACGCCCGAACCGCGCAAGATTGTTCCGCAGCCGCGCTCGGCGCCGCCGATCATCGCGCCTCCGCCAGCTGCTCCGGCCATTGCCTCGCGCCCGCCTGCGGCCCGTGTCGCCAAGGCCGCCTGCAGGCGCAGTTGCCGCTGCGCGCCCGGTGGTTGTCGTCGCGCCGCCTCCGGCCGGCGTCGTGGTCAAGCCGCCCGCGGCGCCGCCTGCGCGCGAAGAAAAGCCTCGCTGTCGCAGAGAAGCCGCCGCGCACACGGCTGCTGCAGCCACGCCTCCGGCTGCCAGCAGCTGCTGCGGTTCAGCGCACCGCTGCAGCGGAATCTGCGCTCGCCGCTGAAGTTCCGGCAGCCGTCGCCGCAGTCGCCAGAGCTCCGTTCCGACGATTGCCGCCGAGTCCACCGCTGCCAGCTGCGCGCCAAGAGTCGCCACGCCGGCTGCGCCGCCTGCCGCGCCGCATGGTGATGCCGCAAACCGGGCCGCGGCCGGTCTACAAGGCGTCTATCGTTGCTCCGCCGCCTGCTGCCGCAGCGGCACTGGCACCGGCGCGGATTGCAGCGCGGCAAACCGATCTTCGATCGCAGGCCCGCAAGCGGACCGGCGGTCCGGGACAGCGCTCCGCCTGGCGGCCGGTGGACGCTCCCGGTCAATTCGCCGGCGGCCCGCGGCCCAAGCATCCCACGCGCACCGCCCCGGGCGGATTCGCGGGCCCGGCGGACCAGGCGGCTCCCGGCGCACGGCCCGGTTTTGGCGCACGTCCCGGATTTGGCGCTCGCCCCGGCTTTGGCGCGCGCCCAGGCGCTGGCGGCGCACCGCCGCCGGAGAAGCCGGCTCGCCCGCAGCGCGCCCCTTCGCGCGGCCGCGGACGTGGCCAGCAGCAGTATCCGAAGACCAAAGAAGGCCCGATGAAGGGCTTTGTGCCGCCGCCACGCTATGGCGGCATGCAATACAGCAACGAGCCGCTGCCCATCACCCGCGAGATCACCGTCACCGAAGGCATCAGCGTGAAGGACCTGGCGGAGAAGCTCGAAGTCCGCGCCAAGGACCTGATCGCGACGCTGCTGATGAGCGGCGTCTTCGTCACCGTGAACCAGTCGCTCGATGCCGAGATGGTGAAGGATGTGGCCGCCAAGTTCGGCGCGGCGGCCACCGTCATCAGCTACGAAGAAGAGCTGGCCAACCAGGCCATCGAAGAAGTGCTCGAAGCCGAGAACACCGACGAGCTCGAAGTGCCGCGCGCGCCCGTGGTCACGGTCATGGGCCACGTCGATCACGGCAAGACTTCGCTGCTCGACGCCATCCGCGAAACCGACGTTGCCGCGGGCGAAGCGGGCGGCATTACCCAGCACATCGGCGCATACAAGGTGAAGTTCGCCAAGGAAGGCTCGCCTGCCTCAGGCCGCGAGATCGTCTTCCTCGATACGCCGGGCCACGAAGCGTTTACCCGCATGCGCGCGCGCGGCGCCAAGGTGACCGACATCGTGGTGATCGTGGTTGCCGCCGACGACGGCGTGATGCCGCAGACCCTCGAAGCCATCGATCACGCCAAGGCCGCCGATGTTCCCATCATCGTCGCCGTGAACAAGATCGACAAGCCCGAGGCCAATCCCGATCGCGTGAAGAAGCAGCTCGCCGATCGCGGCCTGATTCCTGAAGAGTGGGCAGGCGCGGGCCAGCGAAGGCACGGTCTTCGTCGAGGTCTCCGCCAAGAAGCGCATGAATCTCGATCTGCTGCTCGAAATGATTTGCCTGGTCAGCGACATCAAGGCGCCCAAGGCCACGCCCGGACGCAAGGCTGTCGGCTGCGTTCTCGAAGCCAAGCTCGATCGCGGCCGCGGCGCCGTGGCCACGGTGCTGGTGCAGGACGGAACGCTGCACCTGAACGACAGCTACATTGTCGGCAACACCTTCGGCAAGGTTCGCGCCATGTTCGACGATCGCGGCCGCGCGCTCGAAGAAGCCGGCCCGTCGACGCCGGTCGAAGTGCTCGGCCTCGAAGCCATGCCCGACTCCGGCGACACCTTCCTGGTGGTTGCCGATCGCGACAAGGCCAAGGGCATCGCGCAGTACCGCAAGATGAAGGAGCGCGAAGCGCAGCTGGCCAAGAGCTCGCGCGTCTCGCTCGAAGGACTGGCGGAACAGATTCGCCAGTCGGGCATCAAAGACCTGCCGCTGATCATCAAGGGCGACGTGACCGGCTCGGTGGAAGTGCTGGCCGACTCGCTGGTGCGCATGTCGACCGAGAAGGTGCGCGTCAAGGTGCATGCACTCCGGCGTCGGCTCCATCACCGAGAGCGACGTGCTGCTGGCGACGGCGTCGAACGCCATCATCATCGGCTTCAACGTGCGCCCCGAGCGCAAGGCCGCCGAGCTGGCGCAGCAGGAGAACGTGGAGATTCGCCTGCACTCGATCATCTACGAGTTGCAGGACGAGATTCGCCTGGCCATGATGGGCCTGCTCGAGCCGACCTTCAAGGAGAACTACGTGGGCCGCGCGGAAGTGCTCAACGTCTTCCGCATTCCCAAGGTGGGCACCATCGCCGGCTGCCGCGTGCAGGACGGCGTGATCCGCCGCGATGCCGAAATCAAGGTGATGCGCGACGGCGAGCAGGTCTTCAAGGGCAAGATCGGCTCGCTCAAGCGCTTCAAGGACGATGCGCGCGAAGTGACCAACGGCATGGAGTGCGGCATCGGCATCGCCAACTTCAGCGACCTGAAGGAAGGCGACCTGATCGAAGCCTTCAGCACGGAGAAGATGGCCGCCGACCTGGGCGCGCTGACGTCGGCGAAAGCATAACACTCATTCCTTATCGACTCATGGGCCGCTTCTCGATCGAGGCGGCCTTTGCTTTTTGAAATTCTTTTCATCATGCCAACCTTGCGGCATGGCGCAATGCTGCTACTCCGGCAACCTGCCCTCCTGAGAAAGCGTCTTAGGGCGCAGGAGATTCTTATGCCTTCAAACCTCGCCGGGAAGAAAATTGCCATCCTCGCAACCGACGGATTCGAACAATCGGAACTGATGGATCCACGCAGCGCGCTCGACCACGCGGGCGCCATGACCGTGGTCATTGCTCCAAAAAGCGGATCGATCAAGGGATGGAACCACACAGACTGGGGCGAAAGCGTCGACGTGGACCAAACTCTGGATCAAGCCAATCCGCAGGAATTCGACGCACTCGTATTGCCAGGCGGAGTGATGAACCCCGACCATCTCCGTATGGAACCGAAGGCGGTGGAGTTTGTGCGCAAGTTCGCCGCATCGGGGAAACCGATCGCGGCCATCTGTCACGGCCCCTGGACATTGATTGAAGCCGGTGTCGCAAAGGGAAAGACGATGACTTCGTGGCCTTCGGTCAAAACCGACCTCCTCAACGCCGGAGCCAGATGGGTCGATCAGGAAGTGGTGAGCGACGGGCAGTTCATCACCAGCCGAAAGCCCGACGACATACCCGCGTTCAGCCGCACAATCATCGAAGCCGTCAGTCGGGGCAGTGTGCAGCACGCGGCGTAGGCGTCGCACAGCAAGCGAGATCATGGAAAACGAATCTGGAGGGGCGCAAAGGTTTTATTCCCCTGTTGAGCGGGGATTCAAGCGGTGCTATCGCGCTGCCAGACAGCCGCGTCAAAGCTGTGCGCGCAAACATAGCCTTCATCTTTGTACAGCTCGATTGCACCGCCATTCGCTTCAGTCACGGTGAGCGAAATCTCTGTGGCCCCGAGGCGCATGAAGTGGAAGGCGGCGACATTCAGCAAAAGCCGCGCGATGCCGCGCCGCCGATAGGCAGGATGAACGCAAACCTGCGTCAGATGGCCGCTCTGCGGGCTCACGCGCGAGCCCAGAACCAGAGCCGCCAATTCCCTGCTGCCTCGCTCTACCACCACGTGCGACGCCTGCGGCGAAAAACTCCCGCATCCCGCGTAATGCACAATGTTGTTTAGAAAACGCATTGAGCCATGCACAGAGCGGTACTGATCGTTGATCAGGCTGTCAGGATGGCTGCGGTAGGCTTCACATATGAGACGAGCAGCGGGCGCAAGGTCCGTTTCGCGCCATGATCGCAACTCCAAATTGCCTGGCAAATCAGTATGCGGCGCACTCCATCGGCCCTGCAACGGCTGCACAAGAAAAAGCCGGCGATAAATCTCGAAACCTGCTCCGTTAAAAGCGCCTGCGTAAGAACCGGAGGGATGCAAAAGCATTTGCGACTCGATGCGGTCGACGTGAGGGGAGTTCAGCAGAAGCTCAAAAAGATGGCGCAGCAGTATTTCCTCGACGCGCTGGCCCGGCGCAACGGTCTCGCTTTTGGATTCGGATTTCTCGTGGATCGCGAAGACATCGCCGATCACCGCCTTGGTCTCTTCATAAACGCAGAAAACGTAGCCCGTCACCTTGCCGGCCTGCGTTGCCGCAAATCCCGGTAGCATGTGGTTGTCGAGATACTGCATCAGCAGCCGCGCCGAAGCGCGGTAGTCCCAGTGCAACCGCTGTTCCCACAGCTCGCCCTCCGACTCAAGCACAGCGCGCATCGCCGGAGCCGAGAAGTGCCGGAGGTCAAGGATTTCGATCGAAGAGTCCAATGGCGGCGCTTCTCCTTCTGATTGCGTGCAGGTTGCAGCGGCGATCGGAGCACTCAATTCGCAGCGCAACAAGTCTGTTCATCGCAGGCCGCACAACCAGAAGAGATGACGTGCGGAGGAGATCACTTCCGATTCGCATCATCGAGACGGAATCGAAGAGAGCTCGTCGCGGCTTCACGGCGGAAAAGCCCTTCCGGCAACTTTGCCACGTTTGAGCGTTAAACCGCAAGTTTTGCTGTGAGTTAGGACAACTTCCCTGCAAAAACAGCTCTTGCTCATCCCGGAGAAAGCAGCGATTTCTCCTGAAAATCCTCACTCGTCTGCAAGAGTTCCCGGCGTGCGTCTAAAGAAAAAAATACTTTACCGGCTGCCGACCAGGTAGATCTCCAGCCCCTGCTCAGGCCAAGTGAAGAGCTGCTCGTACTGGCGGCCCTCAAGATACTCTTCGAGGTCCGCCTGCGTGTGGAGATCGGCCCCGTGCCGGCCGTAAGCGCGCACCACAAGAATGTGCTCCTCATCGGGCACGCCGCTCTCGTCGTAGTTCACCACTTCGTGGTTGCGATAAAACGAAAGCCCGTATTCGATGTCGCGGCGCACGCGGAACACGGCAACGGTCTCGTCTGCAGGCACAATCTGCCCGATCTGCAGGCCAGCGGCCGCGCGGAGTACGTGCGGTCGAGCAGATGGATCACGCGCTTGGTGGAAGAATCTCACCGAATGCCGAAAAACGGGCCGACGCCATAGAGAAAGAGCACCAGCACAACCAGAATCCAGCAGGTGGCCGGGCGCAGCCGGGCCACGCCGAAGCCTGGTCACAACCAGGATCAGCAGCGCCGCGCCGATGGCGGCCAGCAGCTGCGGCGCGATGAGCGCATGCGCAGGCGGCATCTGCGCGCCATGCACCACAAACCACGGCAGCAGCAGAACCACCATGGTCATGGCGCCGCACACCAAGGCGTGGCCGAGCAGAATCCAGCGGTTCAGGCCCGGCTTGCCGGCGGCGGAAAAGATAGTCGCCAGTGAGAATGGTGATGGGCGGAATGGAGGGAAGAATGTAGCCGGGCAGCTTGGATTGCGAGAAGGAGAAGAAGACGACGGGAATGAGCGCCCAGAGCACCAGAAACTCAGGGAATGCGTCGCCGGGCCGGTGGGCAGCGGCTTGCCGGCCCTGCGAGTGGCGCAGCCGCCACTCTGCCACCGAGGTCTGAATGCCGTCAATCAGAGCGCGGACGGCAACCACGGTCCACGGCATGAGCGCCAGCAGCACCACCACCAGGTAGTACCAGAAGGCTGCTCGTGCTGGTAGCGGTCGGTGGCGAAGCGCTCCAGGTTGTGCTCGAGAAAGAACTCGCGGAAGAAGGTCGGATTCTGGTGCTGCACGGCGATGAACCATGGCAGCACCATGGCGAAGTAGAGCACGATGCCCGGCCACCACAACGAGCGGTAGATGAATCTTCCACTCTCGGCGCAGAGAATGCAAATGCCAGCGATGATGACGCAGCGCAAGAAACGGCGCGACCGGCCCTTTGGCGAGCGTGGCCAGGCCGGTGAAGAAGTAAATATCGTAGAGCCAGAACTTGGAGTCCGGTTTCGTACCACGCATACCAGCCCAGCAGGCCGATGGCCAGCGGCGCGGCCATCTGCATGTCGGTCGATGCGCCGCGCGCGAAGCCGATGATGCCGGCGCAGGCCACGGTGATCAGCGCGGCATCCAGGTGTCCGCCGGGCCGGAATCGTCGCATGTGCAGGTAGATGAGCGCCGACCATGATGAAGGCGAAGGTGGTCGAGGGCAGGCGGGCGCTCCAGTCGTGCACGCCGAAGTCCTGAAAGAGGAACATGGCCCGCCAGTAGTAGAGCGCGGGCTTCTCAAGCCACGGGCGGCCGTAGAGGTAGGGCGTGACGCAGGCGCTCAGCGGTCTTTGAGCGTGTGCGCCGAGTCGAAGCGCACCAGCATCTCGTGCGCGATCTGGGCGTAGCGCGGCTCGTCGGCGCCCACCAGGCCCAGGCCGTCGCCGCCGAGCATGGGCGTCACCCCATAAAGAAGAAAGAAGATAGTGAAGACGAGAAAGACCGACTGCCTCGTTCAGAGTGGCCCAGCGGGGCAAATCGCCAGTGTCAGTCGTGTCGGGCAATTGCGGACCGGCGATTCCACGGGATTTTCCATCTCCGGCAATTCTCCAAGACAGCGTGCGACAGCCTGCGTCGCGCAGAACGAAAGTTTCGGTTTCACGCAGGACGGATGAGGATCGAGCCGGACCTGCACACCTTCCGCTTCAGCCTGCGCGGATGCTCTTGCTGACGATTCCGGAGAGTTTCAGGTCTCATGTCCTGCGAGGCCAGCGTACTTCATCTCCTGAAATCGCACGGCGTTGCGACAGGGACAAGGCTAACAGATTTAGAAGCTTTGCAGGTGAAGTACCGCGTCAAGCTCGATTGCCGCCGCCGGGAGCGACCGCATCGCGAAAGACTCGCAGAATCTGATCGAGTGCGCGCTCCAGCGGTCCATCGAGTGTGCATCCGGCGGCGTTTTCGTGGCCGCCGCCGCCCAGCCTCGCCGCAATCGCGGCCACATTCACTTTGCCCTTGCTGCGCAGGCTCAGCCGGACGCGTCCTTCCGGCAGTTCGCGCAGAAAGACCGCGGCCTCGACGCCTGCGACGCCCAGCGCAAAATTCACGATGCCTTCGCAGTCCTCCTCGGTGGCGCAGGTGCGGATCATGTCCTGTGCGTCACCCACAGCCAGGCCAGGCGCCCTTCGCGCTTCAGCCTGCGCAGCGCCGCGCCCAGCAGCAGCAGCTTGGAGGCGGGCGCGGAGAAGTAGACATCCTGGGCGATGGCGATCGGGATCGGCTCCGGCCTGGACCAGCTCGCGGGCCAGGGCAAAAGTGGATGCGTGCACCGTGCCGTAGCAGAAGCCTCCCGTGTCGGTGAGCACAGTGGTGTAAAGGCAGGTCGCCATCTCCGGCGTGACGTCGGCGCCGGCGGCCCGCGCCAGCCGATAGACCATCTCGCCAACGCTCGCTGCCTTGCGATCGATCCAGTTCAGATTGCGCAAATTCCTGGCCGGTGACGTGGTGATCGATGTTGACGATAGAAATCTTCGAGGCCGCGCAGCCGGGTGCGTTCCAGGCCGTCGCACTCGAGCAGAATTGCCGCGTCGTAGGGGCCGTGGACACGCATGGTGGTCAGAATCGTCTCGGCGCCGGGAAGTCGGCGGTAGAGGGCGGGAACGCGGTCGGCGGTCACCAGGTCGGCGCGCTTGCCCATCTGCTCGAGCACCATGCCCAGGCCAGCATGGAGCCCACCGCATCGCCATCGGGCCGCGAATGGGAGCAGACGCAGAAATCGCTCGCCCTCGCGCAAGCACATTCGAGAATTGCGGCAATGCGCATCGTCGCCATGCAGCGGCGTGAGTTGCCGGCAGCACATACTCCGCGCACTGCCGATCACCCTGGCCGCCGATGACGGTGTTTTGGACGATGCGGATTCATTCGAGCTAGTTGAGTTGAGCGCCCTGTTCGGCAGTCAGCTTCGAATTGCACCGGGCCCATGCTTCTACGCGGCGTGCTGTTGTGCCTGCGCCGCGCCGGTGCTTGCGCGACCGGCTCATCAGCTCTTCAATGCGCGCCTGGAAGCGGCCCGAGCGGTCGGCGAGAAAGCTCAGCTCGGGCACGTGGCGCACGCCCATGCGCTCCTTCAGCTCGTGGCGAATATATCCCTTGGCCGCCTCAAGGCCGGCGATGGTGTCCTGCTTCGGCCTTGGCGATGTCCTTCGCGTGCTGTCGACGGCCACGTAGACGCGCGCCGATTTTCCGCCGGGATTCAGCGCCACTTCGCTCACGTGGCAGAAATCGATGCGCGGGTCGGAGAGCTCGCCCTCGATCATGGCGCCGATCTCTTCGCGCAGCGTCTCCGCCACCCGGTCCTGATGATGCTTCCTTGCCCTGATGCTCCGGCATGGCTCCCTCCTTGACCCAGTAAACTCCGTCAGGATGGACCCGAATCTGAGGAAACGCTGATCGAAATGCACGATTCGCAGTGGACCGCGTCGGGAATGGCCGATTTGCGAATTGCGTCATGTCGACGGCATCAGCGGCAGTTGGCGCGAGCTAGGCTCGAGAAATCCACCGCGACCACTTCATGCAGCCCAATCGATGGCGTTTCGAGGAAGATGCGTGTCGCCCTCGGCTGCGATACGGAACGTCTCTCGCGGCGACAAGCAGATGAACGCGGCTCGACGCGCCGGCCGGCGGGAATCCGCAACGAGATTTTTTGCCGCGGAAATCGGAATGATCTCCCGCACCGGGCCTTTCATCATCATGGGATTGGTGAGATTGACGAGGTGCAGGGTCATGGAATTCTTCTGCTCCCACACGGCCACATCCAGAATGCCTTTGCCCTCGACGGTCACGGAGCGGGCTTCGTTGGTCGCCCAGTCGACCGCGTTGCGCAGCAGCTTTCCGTGATCGACGCTGAGCACCTGCCAGAAGGTGCGATCGATGTCGCCGGGGAAATAGACCACGCGGCCGCTTGCCGACCTGTTGCAAATAAACTCCGGGCTGATGCGCGCCGCCGGGCGGCGTGAAGACCGACTCCATGGGCAGGTCAGGATACGACGGCACGATGCGCAGCGGCGTGAATTGGCCTGGCGTCGGCGGGGTCACATCGACCTGGTTCACCGCGTTGATGATGCGGCCCGCGTCTTCGAATCCGCGAAGCAGCGGATGAGATGCGTTGGTTGCGGGATCTTTTTCCAGGCTCAGGTACGAATTGAGCATGTTTTCCTCGAGCTTGCCCGCATAGGACGCGCCGAAAAGCGAGGCGAGGCCGAAGTCCTTGCGCCGCACGCCCCACTCGTCGTAGAGCGATGTCTCGTAGGTGGCGACCAGGCCGCCGCCGCGCTCGACAAATGCGCGCAGGCTGGCGCACTGCTCGTCGGACAGCGCGGCGATGTTGGGCAGGATCAGCGTGCGGAACGGCGCAAGATGCTCGGCGTCGAGGCAGCGGTCGTGCACCATCTCAAACGGAATGCGCGCTTCAACCAGCGCCTGGTAGAAGCCCAGCGCGGGCTCCTCGATCTTTTCGCGCGCCTCTTCTCCGCCGTAGAACAACGCGCTCTGCTGCGAGTAGACCAGGCCCACGCGCGCCAGCGGGCGCACGTTCTGCGAAGATATTTTTCGTTGGCGTAGTGCCAGTCGAAGATCTCCTTCGACCACCGGCAGCCAGCGCCGGTCGATGGGTTTGGCGTTGAATTTGATGAACCACGGCCGAAGCCCCTGCGCGATGCCGTCGGCAACCCACATGCGAATCTCGTCGCCATTCTGCACTGAATCTTTCCAGCGATGTTCGTCTTCGATGCCCACGCTGAACATGCCGGCGATGGCTTTGCTGCCCATGGTCGCGCGATACTCTTTGCCGTTTTTTCCGTTGGCCCACGGAGCCATGAGGCCGCGGCGGCCCTGGCGATCGGCGACCATCGTGGGCGCAAGCTCGTTGATGGTCTTCATGTCGAGATCGCTGAGCGCGCCGCCGCCGGCGTTGGCAATGTAGCTTGCGCCGGGATTGATGGCCCGGATTTTCTCGTTCCACAAGACGCCAGAGGTCGAAGAGGCGCTGCTGCCGCCAGACAATGTATTGCTTTCGCGCCGGATCCTGCGGGTTCGTTGGTGCGCGGCAGATCCAAGTCCCGAGGCTGCGCGGAAATTCTCGCCGGCAATGCTCGCAGTAGCACATGCCGCTGCCCGCCCAGCGGTTGGTGAAGATGCCGTCGGGCTTGTACATGCGCATGATCTCTTCATGCACGGAGGTCATGAACTCGAAGTTGTAGGGGCCGAGAGCGCAGGTTTCCCAATAGCGCGGATCGGAGGGATGGCGCACCGGCTGGCCGCTCGCATCCACGCGGATCCAGTCAGGATGCGCGTCGTAGACCTTCTGCCAGCAGGCGTGGGCGTCGGTGCGCGCAATGACGTTCATGCCCATCGCGCGGCAGCCGGCCAGCAAGTCGCCGAAGGCATCGCGATCGCCGAGCCACGCGCTGCGCTGCTGCAACGGAATCTGCGTGGGATAGAACGCCACCACGCCGCCCGCGCTCAGGCAGGCCGCGTCGGCATGAACGCTGCGAAAGTAGTCGAGCCAGAACTGCTGATCGTAGTTGCCGGGATCGTCCTCGACAAACGCAAGCTGCGCCCAGCGCATGGGCCGGTTGTACCAGCCTGGCTGCTCCGTTCGAGGCTGTCGCCGATGCGGCCGTCGTCGCCCGCCGCGTAGACTATCCTTCGCCGCGCTCGCCGGCAAAAGACATCCGGTTGCGGCCAGTGCCGATCCCTTTACGAATTCTCTGCGGCTGCTCATGTTCGCGGCCTCCCGTGACTCTGCCATTTGATCACGATACCCCGCTCCGGCATGCTGCGCCGCGCACCCTCCGAAATTTTCGAGGCCCTTATCGCCCGGCGATGACCGCTTGTGGCTCCAATGAATGAAGCAGCGAGATTGTCGATTTCCGGTGTCATCACTTGCAATTACCCCGACATTTTCAGACCCGATCTCTGTAGGGATGCTTCGCCGTCTCCTGTTGAAACCTCAGAGAGTTTGGGCTGGAACATTGGATCCGCCAGAAGAGCGTTGAGGAAATTGCAGCGTCCGCCGCTCACTTTTTAGTTCCTGGAATCCATGGATAGAAACGTTTTTGTTGCCCGGTTAGGATCGAAGCGGCCTGACAGGATTCGTGTGCCTGGCTATCGCCGAGTTCCGGCGTATGCTGAGGCTTGTGGTTTCCTGTGCGATCATGACCGCTCTGCTCGCCGGCTGCCAGGCATATTTCACCGGTACTACCCCCGGCGCATTGATAGGCAGAATCGGGCTTTACGACTACTCGCCGTCCGTGATCCTCTCCGGCACCGTCGAAAAGTTCTGGTGGTGCGGGCAAGCGCGAAATCCAAACAACCCCTCGCAGAATACCGACGCGATTTTGTACGCCACCATCGATCTTTCCACTGGCGAAACTTCAACGCCAACGACAGTCCTGGGCGAAACACCCGGCGCATGGGACTCGGTCTACACTTGCAATCCACAGGTCGTCGGTGGCGTCTTCACCGATCCGCTTGGAGACGGCCAAACCTATTCCTACGCAATGTATTACGTTGGAACCGCATCGCACGCCGGGTTCGCCAACAGCATCGGCGTCGCATTTTCCAACGACGGCATTCATTGGAAAAAGTACGCTCGTCCGGTCGTCTTTGCTTCCACGCAAACCTCCTATGGAGTCGGGCAGCCTGCGCCCTTTAACAGCGATCGCAAGTCGGGAATCTGGTTGTTTTACGAGGACATTCAACAGTCTGAAGTCGCGCAGCATTTCCAAGCCACTTCACTCGACGGTGTGCACTTTCAAACTGCAGGCGCGCTCACAACAAATGGAATGAACCGGAACCATCCCGCGGCAAGCTGGGGCGATATCGCCTATGATCCAGTCACGAACTATTGGTATGCCGCCTTCAATATGCCGGTGCGCAACCCTGCAACCACTGAGAACAATCAGGAACGGGGCCAGTTGGGCGTCACGCTTTATCGCATTCCTGCCGATTCGCTGCTGACTGGCACCAGCGCTTGGGAACAGCTCCATTCTTTCGACACGAATGCCACAGGAAACGAATCAAATTTCATCGCTGGGTTTTTGCGAGATCAATACGGCAACATCAATGTCGGATCCTATCCAACTATCGAGCTGTTTACGTCGGTCTCCAATCCCAGGCCCGCATGGAATTCTTCCGCTGGTGACGCTGCAGGCTCGGCGACCCCGGAATCCTGGGACATTGGCCACCTTGCCTGGACGCCGGGCCGGCCGTTGCTACCATTGAACCTTTATGCCAACAAATCAGTGCGCGAAGTGACAACCGGGTGGATTGATCCTGACGGCGGGTTTGCCCAGCAGTCGACCCTCGCCCATTTGTATGAAAGTCCGCAGAAGAGCGCAACGCTGGCTTTCTACGCGTGCAAGCGCGGCGCAACCGATTACTTCGTTTCAACTGAGAGCTCCTGCGAAGGGCAGCGTGTGCTTGGCATCGACGGCTATGGATATGCTCAATCGCATGCCGGGCTATCCCTTGTCCCGCTCTATCGTTGCTCCGGCGCTCACGATCACTTCGTAAGTACCAATCCGGGGTGCGCAGGCGAAGACCCCGCGTCGGTGTTTCTTGGCTACGCAATTCCGTGATCTCTCGCCAACGCCGGCAAATCCAAAAAGACGACAACTTTCCGAAAATGCCGATCAAGCGCCGAACTGACGCAGATGATGGTCCAGGTGTTTGTACATCAGGATCGCCCACTCGTCTGGCGTCAGAGACCCGAAAAATGCGTGCGGATGATCCGTGCAGCCTGAGGGCCCGGACTCAGCGAACCGGTCAATCAACCCGCTCAGCCGCTTCCGCTCGGCATCAAAATCCACTTCCCCGGTCATTCTCAACTCTTTCGATGTAGGCGAATTGCGCCGAAACGGTTCTTCGTCACGAAAGGCGATTCGCTTCACGGCCGGTCCAATGATGCGGCCGATCAGCGCGCGCGATGGACGTATCTCGCCAGCAGCCATCTCGAGCCCTGCCGAGCAGTGCGCGAGCATCTGTGCCGGGCTCATCTTTCCCCATTGCCGCTGGCTGTCGGGCTTCAAATGCTGCAGCCTTTGCTTCATTTCGTCGGCTCGCCCCGCTTGAAACAAATTTCTCGTGCTCACAACATCCCTCGCATCATTCGCGTCGATCCGTCAAAATCGACCTGCAACGCTAATCGAAAGCTCGGTCAGCTCTTCGCCGCGCGCTCCAGCTCCGCCAGATCGATCTTCTTCATCTTCATCATCGCATGCATCGCTTTAGGATTCCGGATGAGCGCGGGCAGCTGCGACGGAGTTACCTGCCAGCAAAGTCCATACTTGTCTCTAAGCCAGCCGCACTGAATCTCCTGGCCGCCGGCCGTCAGTTTTTCCCAGTAGTAGTCCACTTCGGCCTGCGTGTCGCAACGAACGACGAACGAGACCGCCTCAGTGAACTTGTAAATTGGCCCGCCGTTGAGCGCCGTGAACCGCTGCCCGTCCAGCTCGAATGCGATGGTCAAAATCGCGCCCTTCGGTCCCGGCGCGTCGCCGGTGTTTCGCAGCTCCTCCAACTTGCGCGAGTTCTTGAAGATGCTCAGGTAAAACTCGACAGCCTCTTCGGCATTTTGATCGAACCAGAGAAACGGTGTGATACGAGGAAAATCCTGAAGTGCGCTCATGGGGAAAGCACCTGATCCTTGCCGAATTTGGCGCGCATGCCGTGAGGCGAAATCGCGTCGAGACGCCCTTCGGCAGCCACGCCGCAGTGTTACCATAATTCACTTGCAAGATGCAAGCGAGATACTTAAGATGACCTCGTGGCCAGAGAATCCAGCGCGCAGCACCGCTCCCGTTGCCCGGTCAGCATGTCGCTCGACCTCTTCGGCGACAAGTGGTCGCTCCTGATTGTGCGCGACATGATGGTGCGTGGCTATCGCACATTTCGTGAGTTCCAGCACTCCGGCGAAGGAATCGCGACAAACATCCTCACTGACCGCCTGAAGAAACTCGAGCAAGGCGACATCCTGACTCACGAGCAATCGGCACAAGATGGCCGTAGCACGTACTACCGCCTCACCGAAAAAGGCATCGCGCTTGGTCCGGTGCTGCTTGAGTTGCTCATCTGGGGCGCGCGCCACGAGCCGACCGACGCACCCTGCGCCGCGATCGAGTACATGGAGAAAAATCGCCACGCAACGATCGCCGAAGCCTATCGCCGCTGGGAACAGCGCGATCGCACGCCTCTGCTTCCGCCGTTCGTCGGCGGCCCTAAAGACGAAACCGCTCCAAAGCCAATAAGAAAATCCCCGAAAGGAAAATCCAGAAAATGAAGGTGAACACCTATCTCAACTTCCCCGGCAACTGTTCTGAAGCGCTCGATTTTTATGCGAAGCACCTTGGCGCAAAGATCCTCATGAAGTCAACTTTTGCGAGTATGAGCCCGCACGGCGCGCCCCAGAATCTGCCGCCCGGCCTCAAACCCGAAGGCATCCTTCACGCGCGGTTTCACACTTGGCGACACGTTGTGATGGCGAGCGACGGCCCGAAGTGTCGAGCCAATGCGCAGCGCCTATCTCTCGCTCTCGGTCGACAGCAATGAAGAAGCTGAGCGCATCTACAATGCGCTCACTGAAGGCGGCGAAGTTTTTATGAAGATGGGCGAGCAATTCTTCGCGCACCGCTTCGGCCAGTTCCGCGACAAGTTCGGCATCAACTGGATGGTTATCCACGAGAAGCCGATGCCGCGCGCGAATTGGCTGCGCAAAACGCGGGTGATTGCCAACACGCAAATTGAAAAGCAGGCCATGGACTGTTACCCTCATCTGTCCCGGTGATCCGCCGGGACGACGAGTACAACCATGGCCTTCAAATTTCAGGGCTTCGATTTTCTCCATCTCGATGCGAGCTTCAGCGAAGACGAACTGCTCGTCCGCCGCACCGCGCGCGACTTTGTCGACGACAACGTCGTTCCCATCATCGAGGAATGCTTCCGCGAGGGGCGCTTTCCGCGCGAGCTGGTGCCGCTGATGGGCGAGCTGGGCTTCTTCGGCGCCAACCTCGAAGGCTACGGCTGCGCCGGCATGTCAAACGTCGAGTACGGCCTGGTGATGCAGGAGCTGGAGCGCGGCGACTCGCGGCCTGCGCAGCTTTGTCAGCGTGCAGTCGGCGCTGGTCATGTATCCCATCTTCACCTTCGGCTCCGACGAGCAGAAGAACACCTGGCTGCCGGCGCTGGCCACCGGCGAAAAGCTGGGCTGCTTCGGGCTCACCGAGCCGGGCTTCGGATCGAACCCGGGCGGCATGACCACGCGCGCGCGCAAATCGGGCGACGAGTACATCCTCAACGGCGAAAAGATGTGGATCACCTCGGGCACCATCGCCGATGTGGCCGTGGTCTGGGCCAAGCTCGAAGGCGCAGGCGACGGCAAGAATGACGACGCCGACGCGTTCGCGGCTTCCTGGTCGAAACCGATCGGCCGGGCTTCAGCGCCCAGCGACGTCCACGGCAAATGGTCGCTGCGCGCTTCGGTCACCAGCGGCCTGTCGCTGCAGGATGTGCGCGTGCCCGAGGCAATCTGCTGCCCGGCGCAGACGGCCTCAAGAGCCCGCTGATGTGCCTCAACCAGGCGCGCTACGGCATCAGCTGGGGCGCGATCGGCGCGGCCATGGATTGCTACTGACACGGCACTGAACTACGCCAAGACCAGAAAGCAATTTCACGACCAGCCGATCGCCAGCCATCAGCTCGTGCAGGAAAAGCTGGTGTGGATGGCCAGCGAAATCTCCAAGGCGCAGTTGCTCTCGCTGCACGTGGGCCGGCTGAAGGACGCGGGCAAAGTCGGGCCACCAGCACATCTCCATGGCCAAGCGAAACAACGTGTGGATGGCGCTCGAGTGCGCGCGCATGGCCCGCGACATTCTGGGCGCGAACGGCATCACCGAGGACTACCCGATCATGCGCCACATGATGAACCTCGAATCCGTGAAGACCTACGAAGGCACGCACGACATTCACACGCTGATCCTCGGTCAACATCTCACCGGAATCGGAGCGTACTGATGGTCTTCATCTGAAATTTAACTCATCAAAGCCCTTTCATCTCGGGCGAAGCCTGGCGAATTCGATGGAACTATGGTTGCTCCTGCTTTCCTTTAGGCCGAATTTCGCAATCAAAACCCCTGGCCGCTTCCTCCAGGGCCATGAGCCCCCACCGACTCACTAACTCGCTCTCCCCAGCTTCCCACTCTTCACCACAAACCGCTCGCCGCGCCACACGATCGTGTTTCCCGCAAATCCTGCCACCCACAATCCCATCGCAACCACGTCGCGCAGCGGCAGCAGCCACAGATTCGGCAGCACCTGGTGATCGCCCAGCACCTCGGCGCCCACCGTCATCGCCAGCGCCAGCCGCAGAAAGAAACTCAATCCCAGCAGCCACAAGCTCAGCGGGCTCAAGTCCGCTGGCCACCACGTTCAGCAGCGCCCAGCGCCAGCCCGTGCGTAAAGATCAGCCCCGCATAGCCCCCGGGCCGCGCATCGCGCACCGTCCGCAGCCAGCGCAACTGGTGGTCGATGAATCCGCGCCAGCCGTACGCCGGCAATCGCTGTCTCCACCACCTCAGCGCTCAGCTCCACGCGATAGCCGGCCGCTGCCACGCGCGCGCCCAGCTCGTAGTCGTCGGCCAGATGATCGACCAGCGGCAGCAGCCCGCCGTCGCTCCAGCGCCTCGCGCCGCACCGCCAGCGTGGAGCCGAGGCCGTAGTGCAGTCCGCCTTCGATCACTTTCGAAAGCAGCACGCCAGCCTGAAAATCCGTGGCGATCCCCAGCGCCTCAAGCCGCGACGCCAGCGTCGCCATGCGCGCGTCCGCGATACAGCGCCGTCACCAGCCCGACCGGCTGCGGGCTCATGCGGCTTCACAGTCCGGATCCTTGCGGCCGAGATGCGAAGCAACGCCATCACCCGCTCCAGATAACGCGGCCCAACCGTGATGTCGGAATCGTTGATGAGCAGAAAATCGTAGCGCGCGATGCGGCGCCAGCTGCACCAGCGTGCTCACCTTGCCGTTCGTCCCCAGCCGCTCGGGGCACTCGATCGAGCCGGATCGCATGCTCGGGAAACTCGCGCTGCAACTGCTCCACCGCCGCAGCTGCGGGATCGTCGAGCGACGAGACGCCGAACAGCAACTCGTACTCGCCCGCATAGTTCTGCCGGCAATGGCTGCGGAATGCATCCATCATGCCGGGGTCAAGGCCCTTGAGCGACTTCAGAATGCTCACGCCGGGAGCAAATGGCGCGCAGGGGCTTGCGCGCGCTCGACGCAGAAAAATCCGCGCCGCCACCATCGCCGCCAGAAAGTAGCCCATCCCGGCCACGGCCAGCACCGTGGTCGCCACCTCCACGGCCAGGGCCAAAGCGTGCGGCATCACAGCGTTAGTGTAGCGTACAGGGCGGTGTCCAGCTGTTAACTTTCAGCCTTCAGCTCTCAGCTATTGCCTGGGGTGCTATGCGGTTCGTGCGCCGGTCTTGATTTGAATTGCACGCTGCAGCAGAAATGCTCGCAGCTGACATGTCAGAGCTGAGAACTGAGCTGAAAGCTAGCGGCTCGAAGCTGCCTCACTCGTACCGCAGCGCCTCAATCGGATCCAGTTGACGCCGCCTTCCACGCCGGATAAATGCCGAACATCAGCCCGATCACGCACGAAACGCCAAACGCGATGACCACCCACGTCGAGCGAAAGCGCCGCATGCAGAAACGACACCGCAAAATGCAGAATCAGCGTAAACAGCGCTCCGGCCAGAATGCCCGAGCAGGCCGCCCACCGCGCAAAGTGTCACCGCCTCCAGCGTGAATTGCAGCAGGATATTTTTCCTCGTTGCGCCAATCGCCTTGCGGATGCCGATCTCGCGCGTCCGCTCCGTCACGAGACCAGCATGATGTTCATCACGCCCACGCCGCCCACCATCAGGCCCACTGAAGACACCGCAACCATGAACGAGAAACAGTCCGCCGGTCAGCTGAGTTCCACAGGCGCGTCAGCGAATCGGGGCCAAAGATCGCGAAGTTGTCGTCCTGCTGCGTGCGTACACCTTGCGCCGCACGCGCAGCAGTTCGCGCACTTCTTCGGTCACCAGCTGCCTTGTTGGCCTGGGTCGTCGTACTTCACCACGATCCAGAAATCCTTGATCTCCGGATGAATCTTGCGGAATGTCTCCAGCGGAAAGTACGCCGAGTTGTCCTGCGTGTTGCGTCCGCTGCCGAACGGCTGCGGCTGCTTGTCCAGCACGCCGATCACCGTGAAAACGTCTCCCTCGCATTCCACGTCCTTGCCGATCGGAGACTCGTCCGGGAAAAGATCCTCCGCGGCGTCGTGGCCCAGGACCACCACATTGGCGCTGCGCTCCTCCTCCGCTTCAGTCCACATCCGGCCTTCCAGCAGGTTCGACATCCGTCGTCTCTGTGTCACGGCCGTCGTAGTCGCCGTTCAGGATGGTGTTCTGAATCTTGTGCGTGCCGTGCTTAAGTGACACGCTGCCCAGGCCGGTCTGAAAATTCTGGTAGGTCAGCTCGGGATCGACGGCGACCACGTGCGGCAAGGGCGCGCATCGCGAACGCCGTCCTCGTAGGTCAGCTTCTTGCGATTCAGCTCCTCGGTCGTGGGCCGCTTGCCGAACGGCTCAAAGTGGAAGATCCACAAGATCGTTTGTGCCCAGCGTGCGCACAAAATGGTCGATGTTGGAATTCAGTCCGTTGATCGCCGATGAGATCAGGATCACCGTCGAGATGCCGATCGAGATTCCCAGAATGGTCAGGCCCGAGCGCAGCTTGTTCTTGCGCAGCGTATCCAGCGCCAGCCGAACCGATTCCTTTGGAGATCGCTGAATCGCATCGCTACAAGCTCCGCTCGCAGGGCGGTAATGGGATCGAGCTGCGCTCGCCTTGTGCGCCGGATAAACTCCAAAAAACAAGCCCGACTGCCGTGGCCACAAACAAGCGACCAGGATCGACCAGAGCGCAACCGACTGAAGGAAACGCGATCGCCAGCGTATCACCTTCGCCCCGCCAATGCCCAGCAATCACGCCAATCACTCCGCCCAGATCAGGGCCAGCACCGCCGACTCGATCAGGAACTGCAGCAGGATGTCGTGCCGCCGCGCGCCCAGCGCCTTGCGCACGCCGATCTCGCGCGTCCGCTCCGTCACCGAGACCAGCATGATGTTCATGATCACGATGCCGCCAATCACCAGCGAAATGCCGGCGATCGCTGCCACCACCGCGCCAAAGTTGTTCAGGATCTTGCCCAGCATATTCTGGAATGTCGCGCTCGTATCGATCGAGAACGCGTCCGGCGTCATCCGGCGCCAGGTGGCGGCGCGCGCGCATGATCGTGCGCAGTTCGTCCTGCACGATCTCCATCACCGCTCCGCCGCCGCCCGCATCCACATAGATCTCCATGGCTCTGGTTCGAGCCGTGCGTCTCGAGAAACGCGGTCAGCGGAATCGCCACCCAGTTGTCCATGCTCGGGCCGAACATCTTGCCCTGGCTCTCGCCCACGCCGATCACGGTGTAGGGCGCGCCGTCCACGCGAATCTCCTTGCCCAGCGGATCGCCCGGGCCCAGCATGTTGTCCACAATGTCCGAGCCCACAATCGCGACGTGCGCGCTGTGCTCGTCCTCCGACTTCGGTAAACGAGCGCCCCAGCGCGATGTTCAGGTTTGAGATCGCAGGCATGGTCCACGTCCACCCGCGAATATCCGTGTCGGTGGTGGAATTCGTTCCGTAGACCACCTTGCCCGTCGGCTCGCGCCGCGCGCCCACTGATACGCAGGATTTGCAATCGGAAAGAATCGCTCTGTAATCGTCGAAGGTGACGTCTTTGCGCTTCTGGAAGGCGAGATACTCTTCGATCGTGATGAATGTCTGCGGCATCTTGCTGATGGTCACCACGTCCGCGCCGTAGGTGTTCGATCTTCGATGTGACAAATTTCTTCGCGCCATTGGTCAGCGTCACCACCATGATCACCGACGCACACGCCGATCACCACGCCAAGCAGCGTGAGGATGCTGCGCATCTTGTTCGCCCACAGCGACTGCAGCGCGAGTTTAATGGCTTCCCGAATAACATGTTCCTGCCTTAGATCATACGAGAGCAGCGTGCATTCCGGCTCCGGCCACTAGACGTTCATACCCTCCCGCCAGCTTCTTAGCCCCGCAGTCCCGTAGCCCGGTAGTCTCTCTCTCACTGCCTTCTCGTCCCTAATCCTTGCCTTACTCGTATCGCAGCGCCTCAATCGGATCGAGATTCGCCGCCTTCCATGCCGGATAAATGCCGAACACCAACCCGATCGCGCAGGAAGCTCCAAAGCCAATCAGCACCCACATGGTCGAAAGCGTGGCCGGCAGGCCGATGGGCAGAAAGTAAACGATCCAGGTGACGACCGCGCCCAGCAGAATGCCCACGATGCCGCCGATCGCGCACAGCGTCACCGCTTCCGTGGTGAACTGCGTCAGGATGGTTCGCCTGGTCGCGCCGATCGCCTTGCGCACGCCGATCTCGCGCGTTCGCTCGGTCACGCTCACCAGCATGATGTTCATCACGCCCACGCCGCCCACCATCAGGCCCACGCTGGAGACGGCGATCATGAAGATGACCAGGCCCGCGGTCAGTTGATCCCACAGCCTGGTCAGCGAATCCGGGCCGAAGATCTCAAAATCGTCGGGCTTTTCCACGCGCACCTTGCGGCGGATGCGCAGCATCTCGCGAATCTCTTCCTGCACCAGTGCTTTGTTCTTCGGGCTCGTCGTACTTCACGATCAGGTTCAGGTCCTTGATCTTCCGGGTGCAGATTGTGGAAGGTGCCAAGCGGGAAACAGGATGATATTGTCGCGCGGATTCTTGCCGCTGCCGAACGGCTGCTTGCGCTTATCCAGCACTCCGATCACGGTGTAGAGTCCCGACTCGATCGCGACTTCCTTGCCCACTGCCGGATCGTCGCCGAAAAGCTCCTGCCAGGTGTCGTGACCAAGCACCACCACGTGCGCGGCGCGCGCATCTTCGGCGTCGGTGAACATGCGCCCTTCGCAGAAGTCAGAGTTCGGTCACATCCATCACTTCAGGCAGGCATCCCGCCAGAATCGTCCCCGCAACTTTCTTGCCGTTGTATCTTGCGCTCGACATCGCCCACCTGAAAGCTCTTGATGTAGTCGCCCTCGGCGTCGGTCGTCACCACATGCGGCAGTCGCGCGCAGCGCCAGCGTCATCGATCGGTCATCTTCTTGCGCGCCAGCATCTCCGCCGTCGGCCGCACGCCGATCATGGGCATGCGTACAATCCAGATCACATTCGATCCCAGCGAGTTGATAAAACTCGAGACGCGGTTATTGATCCCGTTGATCACCGAAGAAATCGCAATCACGGTGGAGACACCGATCACGATGCCCAAGAATCGTCAGCCCCGAGCGCAGCTTGTTCGTGCGCAGCGTATCCAGCGCCATCTTCACGGATTCGCGGGTTTGACCGGTTCTTGCCATTGTCAGTTCGTAGTTCTTAGTTCAAAGTTGCCAGTTCGCAGTTCCCGGTCCGTGGCTTCGCTTTGAGGACTTTGAACTGCGAACTGTGAACTCGCTTCTCACATTTCCGCTCGCAGCGCCACCACCGGATCAAGCTTGGCAGCCTTGCTGGCCGGATAAACGCCAAAGAAGATGCCCACCGCGCCGGCCAGGAACAGCCCCAGAAAAATCGCCCACAACGGCACGCTGGTCGGGAACCCGATGACGATCGTGATCAGCTTGCCCACCAGGATTCCGCACAGCACGCCAATCGCTCCGCCGATCAACGCCATCGAGGCGCTCTCGATCAGGAACTGCAGCAGCACATCGCGCTGCTTGGCGCCCAGCGCCTTGCGCACGCCAATCTCGCGCGTCCGCTCCGTCACGCTCACCAGCATGATGTTCATGATCACCACGCCGCCCACCACCAGCGCAATCGACGCCAGCCCCAGCACCACGCTGGCGAACAGCGAGCTGATCTGCTTCCAGATGTCGAGGAAGGTATCGTTGGTCTCGATTTCGAAGTCGTCCGGCGTTCCCGGCGCATCGTGGCGCCGCGTGCGCATCAGCACGCGCACCTGGTCCTCGGCCCGCTCCATCGCCTCTGCGCCGCCGCCACGCGCGCAATAGATATCGATCGAATCGTTGTAGCCCGTAGATCTGCTGATAGGTGCTGATGGGCACGGCAACCCAGTTGTCCTGCGACTGGCCCAGCGTCTTGCCCTGGCGCTCGCCCACGCCCACAATCGTGTAGGGAATCCCGTCCACGCGAATCTCTTTGCCGATCGGATCGCCCTCGCCCAGCAGGTTGTCCACAATGTCGTAGCCCACGATCGCGTCGTGCGTGCCGTGCTCATCGTCGGCCGGCGTAAAGCCGCGCCCCAGCGCAATATCGATGTTGTTCAGCGCCAGCATCGTCCACGTGTACGCCGCGCACCTCGGTGTTGTCGCTGGAGTGGCCGTTGTAGACCACGTTGGTCGACTTGTTCAGCGTCGCGCCCACTTCGCTGCATTCCGTGCAGCCGTCGCGCACCGCCTCGTAGTCCTCCATGCGGACGATCTTGCGCTTCTGGATAGCGGAAGTAATCCTGGGCGCTGAAGATCACGCTCGGCATCCGCGACACCTGAAACACATCGGCGCCGTAGCCGGAAAGCTTCGTGGCTCACGTAGCGGTTGGCGCCGTTCACCAGCGTGATCACCATGATCACCGAGGCCACGCCCATCACCACGCCGATCAGCGTGAGAATGGTGCGCAGCTTGTTGGCCCACAGCGATTGCAGCGCGAGTTTGAAGGCCTCTCGAATGGCATGATCTTGCTGCCTAGATGATACGTACATTGCGCCTACGCGCGGGTTCCCGACGCGACCCCTGGCCGATCTTAGTCGCCCAGTCGCTTACGATCCCGAGCTCCCAAACCCTTTCGCCGCCCGCGCCGACTCTTCCAGTGTTTCTACTTCTTGGACGAGACCCGTGAGCACAGGCACCGGAACCATCTGCGCAATCTTCTCGCCGGCCTTCAGCTCCACGGCCGCATCGCCCAGGTTGGTCATCACCACCAGAATCTCGCCGCGGTAGCCGGCATCGATCACGCCGCCGGTCGTCGCCAGGCCCCGCGCCGCCATCGACGACCGGTCCCGCACCAGCAATCCCAGCGCCGCGCCTGTTTGCGGATCGCGCGCTTCCACGGCGATCCCCGTTCGCACCTTCACCGTGGCTCGCGGGCGCAGCACCGCCGCCTCCAGCGCAAACAGGTCGTACCCCAGGTCCTCGCCCGGATGCGCCACCACCGGCGCCCGCGCACCCGCCTCCAGCAGCTTCACTCGCAACATGTCTCGATGGTAATGGACCGATGCGGCCGCTCGCTGACTCGCTCACTCGGCAACTTGCTCTTTCCAAAAAATGGCAGCCCCGGCGGGGCTTGTCCCCAGCCGGGGCTGTCTGTGTCTGACAAAAGGACCCGTAAGCCGAATTCTGTTCTATGCGGTCATTCCTCTAGGCGCCGCGTTGCCGCGGACGCTCATCAGCGACCTACCCGGAGGTTCCGGCAACTGCATGGAGCCGCCTTGCCGCATCGGGCCGATGCCGGGCGCGAGCCTTGCTCCTGGCTCCGCGCTTCCCTCCCTATTTGGTCTTGCTCCGTGTGGGGTTTACCCTGCCACCGGCATTACTGCCGGAGCGGTGCGCTCTTACCGCACCTTTTCACCCTTACCACTGCGTGGAGCAGCACCTTTGGAGAGTTCTCAAGGATGCCCAGGACTGCCCCACCAAGAGGCTGCTCCACGCAATGGCGGTATGTTTTCTGTGGCACTGGCCGTCCACGGGCCTTGAAGCCCGCGTCCCGGACGTTATCCGGCACACTGCCCTGCGGAGTTCGGACTTTCCTCCCCCGGCAACCCCGCTTGCGCAAGGATTCCGGCAGCGACCGCCCGGTCCTCCTGCCAGACTTAGTTTACCGCGAATTAGGTCCGCGCCACGCTGGCACCGACGACCACAAAAGATGCACGTTCGACGCGTTTTGATATAAAGGTCCCGCGCCGCGCTCGCTTCACTTTCCGCGCCCCAAAGGAACCCCATGCGACTGATCTTCCGTGCTTTCTTTGCCGCCTCACTTCTGGCCCCCTTTGCCCTGACCGTCCTCCCCGCCCAGCAGCCCACCGGCCCCGCGCTCGACATGACCCCTGTCAAGCCCGAGTCCGTCGGCTTTTCATTCCGAGCGCCTCGAACGCCTCCACGCCTTCATCCAGCAGGTCATCGATAAGAAAGCAACTCGCCGGCGCCGTCACCATCCTCGCCCGCCACGGCAAAGATCGTCGACTACCGCACCTACGGCGTGCGCGACATGGCCACCAATGCGCCCATGACGAAAGACACCATCTTCCGCGACTACTCCATGACCAAGCCGGTCACCGGCGTCGCCATGATGATCCTCTACGAAGCAGGGCAAGTGGCTGCCCTCCGACCCCATCTCCAAATTCATTCCCGAGTTCGCCCACCTCAAGGTCTTCAACGGCCTCGACGCCAACGGCAAAATGATCCTCGTCGATCCCGACCACGCGCCCACCATGCGCGAGCTGATGACGCACACCGCCGGCTTCACCTACGGCAATGGCGACACGCCCGGTCGACAAGATGTATCACGAACTGAACACTACGGCATGCCGCAACCTTCAGGAGCATGATCGACCGCCTCGCGCAGGCTCCGCTCTCTATCAGCCCGGCACAAGCTGGGTCTACAGCCTGTCGATGGACATCCAGGGCTACATCGTCGAAAAGCTCTCCGGCCAGTCGCTGCCCGACTTCATGCGCGACCACATCTTCACGCCGCTCGGCATGAACGACGCCGGCTTCTATGTCCCCGCCGACAAGCGCGCCCGCTTCGCCCCGCTCTACGAAAACGACGGACCACGATGGCCTGCAGTCGCCGACACCTCCAACGGCAGCGGCATGGCGACTTTCTCTCGCCAGCCCACGCAGCCCTCCGGCGGCGGCGGCCTGGTTTCCACGGCCGAAGACTACTACCGCTTCGCGCAGATGCTCTCGAACGGCGGCGAGCTCGACGGCGCGCGCATCCTTGCGCCGTGCACCGTCAAGCTCATGACCTCCAACCATCTGCCCGCCTGCGCTGCTCACCGGCGAATTCGGCATCGGCGACGCACATCATGCGCCCCGGCTTCGGCTACGGCTACGACTG
The DNA here is from genome assembly GCA_963782085.1 of uncultured Acidobacteriaceae bacterium. Lineage (GTDB taxonomy): Bacteria > Acidobacteriota > Terriglobia > Terriglobales > Acidobacteriaceae > Telmatobacter. Next base: position 393,023 of record CAWAIL010000011.1, on the reverse strand, counting down.
CGCCGTCGTCTTCGATCCGCCGGCGGCCGACCTTCCCGACGGCAAGGGCACCTTCTTCTGGGATGGCGCCGCCGGCACCTGGTTCTGGGTCGACCCCACCAACGACATCGTCTTCGTCGGCATGATCCAGCGCCTGCTCGGCGGCCAGCCCAACATGGAGTACTCGAGCCGCCCGCTCGTCTACCAGGCCCTCGTCGACCCATCTAAATAAGGGTCTGTGAAGGGCGCGAAAGACGGGGGTGCCCGTCCCGGCTTGCTGAGGCGGGACACCAGTCACGCCATTCGCACCTGCGAACAACCGAAGTCGAGGGACTTGCAATTCCTACTGCGTTCCAGTCGTCATGCCCTCGCAATCACTCTTTCATCGTCGCCCCATTTACACTGGAAGTGCATGATTCCCACCCTCACCTGGACCCCGGAAGGCGTCCGCTTCATCGATCAGACCAAGCTCCCGCTCGAAGAGAGCTACGTGCTCGCCACAACCTACGAACAGGTGGCCGACGTCATCGTCACCATGGTCGTGCGCGGCGCTCCGGCCATCGGCGTTTCCGCGGCGTACGGCGTCGCTCTCGGCGCCAAAGCAAACGAAGGCAAAGACGCCGGCAGGAATTCGCGCCGGAGTTCGAGAAAATCTGCGCGCGGCTCGCCGGCACGCGCCCCACGGCGGTCAATCTTTTCTGGGCCATCGACCGCATGAAGGCGCTGTTTGCGAAGCTCTTGGCCTCCGGCGCAACCCTCGCCCAAATCCAGGAAAAGATTCTGGCCGAAGCCAACGCGATGTACGACGAAGACATCGCCGCCTGCAAAGCGATGGGCGCATTCGGCGCGGAACTGCTGCCCGACGAAGGCGGCGTTCTGACGCACTGCAACGCCGGCGCTCTCGCCACCTGCGGCTACGGAACCGCGCTCGGCGTGATTCGCGCGGCGGTCGAGCGCGGCAAGCGCATTCATGTCTACGCCGACGAGACGCGGCCGTTCCTGCAGGGCGCGCGGCTCACGGCATGGGAGCTGATGGCCGACGGCATTCCCACCACCGTCATCTGCGACAACATGGCCGCCAGCCTCATGCGCCAGGGAAAGATTCAGGCCGTGGTTGTCGGCGCGGACCGCATCGCCGCCAACGGCGACACCGCCAACAAGATCGGCACCTACAACGTCGCCATCCTGGCGCGCGAGCACGGCATCCCGTTTTACGTGGCCGCGCCGTGGTCCACGATCGATCTCGCCACCGCGACCGGCGACGCGATTCCCATCGAAGAGCGCCCGGCGCAGGAAGTGACCCACCACGCCGGCAAGCAGCTCACGCCCAATGGCGTCGGCATCTGCAACCCCGCCTTCGACGTGACCCCGGCCAAATACATCGCCGCCATCATCACCGAGCGCGGCGCGCTGCGCGCGCCGTATTCCGAATCGCTCAAAGAGATGGAGCTGGTGAGCTGAGCGCTCGATCAAGTTCATTCAATTCAGAAGATTAATATGAGCATTCAGCCGTCATATCTTGACTACAACACTGCTAACTTAGCTAACTAACTTAGCAGGATAGCACTATGCACAAAGCCACGATCTTCGAAGCCAAGACGAACCTTTCTAAGCTGGTTCAGCGCGCGCTCAAGGCGAGGACGTTCAGATCACCACCGGCCGCGAGCGCAAGCCCGTTGTGCGCTCGTCGCGATCGAACCAGTTCGCGCCAACCGCCGCCTCGGGTTTTTCGAAGGGCTAGGTCGATGTTGGGCCGGAGTTCTTCGAGCCGCTGCCCGAGGATGAGCTCCGCCTTTGGAATGGCGAAGGTGAATGAGAGTTCTGCTCGATACGCCACGCGCTTGTTGTGGGCTGCGTTTCGGAAGGACCTGCTTTCGCCCTCGCGCTCGTCGATTGATTGAACCGCAACGAAACGAGGTTTTCGTCTCAGCAGTTTCGGCCTGGGAGATTGCAACAAAATATCGCCTGGGCAAACTCCCCAAAGCGCAAGTCCTCGTCGACGATTTCGTGTCCGTCCATCCAATCAGCTGGGTATACTGCGCTGCCGATCACCTTGAACATGCGCTGCGCGCGGGCCGTCTCACCGCCGACCACAAAGATCCCTTTGACCGCATGCTTGCTGCGCAAGCCATCTACGAAGATCTGGCATTGATCAGTAATGACGAGCAGCTCGACGTCTTCGGCGTCCGCCGCGAGTGGTAGTCGCCGAGCACAGCAGCTCTTACGCCAGCGTCCGCACTTCGCTCGATGTGCCGCCCGCCGCGGGAATGTAGCACTTCAGCGTGTAATCCATCACCATGCGGTCGGCGTTGAAGCGCCATCCCAGCGTGCGGATCGTCCGCTTCATGCGCTTGATCCAGCCGCGCGGCAGGCCGTCGCGATCGCGCTGGTAGTAAAGCGGAATCACTTCGTCGAGCAGCACGCGATAAAGCTCTTCGCCGTCGCGGCTGTCGTGCACATCCATGTTGGAGTGCGTTCTGCCCGTGCCGATGGCGAATCCGTTCAGCCCGTCGTAGGCCTCGGCCCACCATCCATCGAGAACCGACAAGATTCAAGCCGCCGTTCAGCACCACCTTCATGCCGCTCGTGCCCGAGGCCTCCAGCGGTCGCCGCGGATTGTTCAGCCACACGTCGACGCCCTGCACCAGGTAGCGGCCCACGTTGATGTCGTAGTCCTCAATAAAGACGAACTTGTCGGCGAACTTCGGGTTGCGCATCATCTGCGCAATCTGCTGCAGCACGCGCTTGCCCGGCTCGTCGTGCGGATGCGCCTTGCCGGCAAAGACAAACTGCACCGGCCGCTTGGCGTCGTTCACCATCGCGGCCAGCCGCTCCATGATCCTTCAGCAGCAGGTTGGCGCGCTTGTAGGTGGCAAAGCGCCGCGCAAAGCCGATGGTCAGCGCATCGGGCGAGAGCACCTTGTCCAGCCGCTTCAGAGCCTCGGCCGGCTCGCTGCGGCGCTCGGCCTGCTCGCGCGCGCGCCGGCGCACAAAGTCGAAGCAGCTGCGCCTTCAGGCTCAGGTGCGTCTCCCACAGCTCGCCGTCGTCCACGGTCTCAATCGCCGCCCAGGTGTGCGCGGCTCCGCTCTGCCGCTGCCAGCCCACGCCGAGATGGCGGTCGTAAAGCCGGCGCATCTGCGGCGCCAGCCACGAGGGCACATGCACGCCGTTGGTCACGTGGCCGATCGGCACTGCGTCCTCCGGGCCGTCGGGATAAAGGCCTCTCCACATGGCGCGCGAAACTTCGCCGTGCAGCGAGCTCACCGCGTTCACGCGCCGCGCCAGCTTCAGGCCCAGCACCGTCATGCAGAAAGTCTCGCCGTAGTCGGTGGGATGCTCGCGGCCAAAGCCCATCAGGTTTTCGTGCGAGATGCCCAGTTGCATCGCGCAGCGGTCCCAGGTGCTCCTCGATCAGGTCGGCGACTGAAGCGGTCGTGTCCCGCGGGCACCGGCGTGTGCGTGGTAAAGATCACTTCGCGCGGAATCTGCCGCGCCGCGGCATAAAAGTCCAGGCCCTCTTCTTCCATGCGGGTGCGAATCGCCTCGAAGACCGCAAATCCGCTGTGGCCCTCGTTCAAATGCAGAACGCCCGGCGTAATGCCCATGGCCTTCAGCGCGCGAAAGCCGCCCACGCCCAGCAGCAGCTCCTGCCGGATGCGCGTGCGCGCGTCGCCGCCGTAGAGGCGCGAAGTGGTTTCCAGATCTTCGGGCGCGTTGCCCGGCCACGTTCGAGTCGAGCAGCAGCAGATCGCAGCGGCCCACCTTCACGCGCCACACCTTGGCGCGAATCGACGCCGCCGCGCGTGGCAATCTCCACCACCACCGGCTCGCCGTTCACGCCGATCGCCGGCTGCATCGGCAGTTGATTCACGTCGGTTTCGAGATACTCCTCGCGCTGCCAGCCGTCTTCGTCCAGCCGCTGCAGAAAATAGCCCTGCCCGTAGAAAAGCCCGACGCCGACCAGCGGAATGTCCAGGTCCGATGCGCTCTTGATGTGGTCGCCGGCCAGCACGCCCAGGCCGCCGGAGTAAATCGGCAGCGACTCGTGCAGTCCGAACTCGGCGGAAAAATAAGCCACCGGCCGCGGCCGCAGCACGCCCGCATGGCTCGCGCCCCAGGTGCGGTCGTCGTTCAGATACTCCTGCTGGCGCCGGTAGGCGTAATTGATGCGGCTGTGCAGCACCAGTTCCGTGGCGCGCCGCTCGATCTCGCCCAGCGGCATCTCGTTCAGCAGCGCAATCGGATTCTGATTCAGCTGCGCGCCAGCGCGCCGGATTCAGATCGCGAAACAGGCTCACGCACTCGTGGTCCCAGCTCCACCACACATTGCGCGCCAGCTCCCACAGCTTCTCCTGCGCCGGCGCAATAAAGCGGTCCAGCGTGCGCGCCTCGCTCACCACCGGCGCCACCTGGCTCGCCGCCTCCGCCAGCATGCGAATCTCGCTGCTCGCGAAAGACGCGCGGCTCCTTGGTCTGCACCACCAGCACGCCCTGCAGCACGCCGCGGTCGATCAGCGGCACGCCGAGAAAGGAGTGGTACTCCTCTTCGCCCGATTCCTTGAAGTATTTGTAGCGCGGATGCTCGCGCGCGTCGGCGCACGGCCACCGGCAGCAACTGCTCCGCCACCAGCCCGGAGAGCCCTTCGTGCAGCGGCATGCGCAAGGTGCCAATCGATCGCGGATGAAGCCCCAGCGTCGCCGCCAGCACCAGGTTCGACCGGTCGGGTTCCAGCAGATACGCCGAGCAGACGTCGGTCCTGAAGCGCGCGGCGATCAGCGCCACCACGTTCATCAGCGTATCGGCCGGCTTGCCCTCCTGCTTCCGCCAGCCGCGCGATCTCGTCGATGGTGAACATGCGATTGCCGTCGATGGTTTCGCCCACTGGATTCATCGTTGGTGCCGCCGCCTTTCGCTAGAGTTTCCGCTGGAGATAGAAAACACTCCGCCTTCCAGTGCCGCTCGAGGCAAAGAAGAAATCAAAGGACAAGCAAAAGCAATGTCGTTTTGGCGGGCGATGTTATAGATACTGTGAGGACTTCACGCCGCCGCTTCGGGGATAATTTCGACCATACCATAAAGCGCCATGATCAAAATTTGCCGACACCTTCCCGTGGGGTCCGCGACCCCAAAAGCATACTTTAGGTCTGTGCCTCTAAAGACCGCGTAAGAAATCGACAATGTTAATTTGGGCGAACATTGGAGTGCCCCAACTCCGGCCCTTTTTTTTGCGCCTAAGGTGGGATCAGACAGTCATTCGGTGCGTCGTGGTCCGGTTTCCCTACTTTCCATCCCCGGACGAGCCATTTGATCCATTCCCAGTCACGCCGTTCGCACCGGTCAGCATCTTCGCCAGCAGCACATTGATCAGACCGCCCTGGTCGTTTCCGCCGCCGCCCGGCCTGATATCCGGAACCAGCTTGATGTGGTTCGATCGCCAGCGCCTGCGCAATCTGCACCGCCGCGTAGTTGCCCGACTCCATCGACGCAATCTTCATCTTGATTACGTCGGCTTCGGCGGTACCCACGGCCTTGGTCTTCTCCGCCTCCGCGTTGCCCACTGTGATAATCACCTTGCCGTCGGCGTCGGCGTTGATGGTCTTCGACTGCGCCTCGCCGCTGGCCTGCTTCACCACTGCCTGCGCGGCAAACTCGGCAATTGAAACACTCCGCTCCGCATCCACCACGCGCGCCTGCGTGTCGGCCATCGCCTTGGCCTGCTGCAGATCCTTGCGCGTCTCTTCGGCAAGCTGCTGCGTTTTGTAGGTCACCTGCTCCTGCTCGGCAATCTTGCGGTCGGTGAGCGTCTTCATCAGCGCTTCCGGCGGAGTAATGTCGCCGATCAGCGTGTCGATGGCGTTCACGTTGTACTCCACCAGCGCCGCCTGGATGGCACTCTTTGGCCTCTGACTGGCGCTCGCTGCGCTTCTTCAGGAACTCGATCACGTCGGAAGTCTGCGCCGCGTTGCGGAAGTAGTTGCCGATGGTCGGCTCGAGCACCTGCGTCACCAGGTTCGCCATGGTGCCGAAGCGCGCAATCACCTTCGGCGCGTCGTTGCGCGGAATATGGATAATCTGGCTCACGTCGAGGTTGAACGTGAAACCATCCGACGAGCGCACGGTGATCGTCGACAGCCGTTCGTCCAGCTTGTGCGCCTCGCTCTTGCCCGTGGCCCAGTTGAGCACGATGTTGGCCGTGGGCACAATCTCAACCTTGTGCGTGTAAGGGTTGATGGGATACTTGCCCGGATCGAGCGGGTCGACCCACACGCCTTTCTGGCCCTTCTTCACCAGGTTGCCGTGCTTGAACGCGTCGCCGCTCTGGTCCACTCCCTCCTCGCCCACATAAGCGATCACCACGCCGACGTTGGCGATGGGCACTTCGGTCATCGGCTTAATTTCGACCGTGGCAAAGCGCGGATTGATGAAGTATCGCCCGGCCAGGATCACCTGTTCCTGCAATCCCTTGTACCCGCCATTCTGGATAAAGACCTCGCCATCCTGGAACATGTTGTGGCCGGGAGTCTCCTTGCCGGCAATCTCGCCGGTGGCAAGCGGCGTGCCGTCCTTGGCGGTCACAATGCCCACCTGAGTTGTCGGGAATCTCGAGCACCTCGGCCGGCAGCACGGTAAACATCGCGGTATTGATGCGGTAGGTCCCGGGCGGAATAATCGAAATTTGCGGCCCGCGCTCGCCGCCGTTCGCGAAAAACGCGCGCGTGTCCTGGAACGAATTGCAGTCGACGCCCTGCGCCAGCACGCGCCCATTCGAGAGCGCTTTGCCGTCGCGCGCTTCCACAATGCCGATCTGGCTCTTGTCGATGGTGGTGAAAGGCGCCAGCGTGACTGCGTACTGCCACGCCCACAAACCAAATGGATTCCCGGGGCCAGCGTATCGGCCTGCAGGCCGGCCTCTCCATTCAGCGCGACGATCGCGCCGTCGGGCAGGGTGCGGTGTCTTCCCAACAGCACCCACTTCTTGTTCACAATGCCGATCTGATCCTTCGAAACAATCACCGTACCGCACCAGTAACGCAGAATGGCCTTATGCAGCAGGATCGCGAGAAACACAAGGAGTATCCAGCCATAACGAACAAACAAGGCGTAGTAGTCCATAATCTTGGTTTTCCCCCTGGCGGAGTGGTGCACACAGGATACTCCCTGCGGAACGACGGCGCGTGAAGTTGCAAGGGAGCCGAAAGGAGCCGTCGCGCCACCTTAGATCGAGTGGCACAGGGCGACGGAATCGGGCTCGCAGTTCCCAAAAGTTCCGGTAATATTCACATCCTCCCATCGAAAACCCGAATCCTACCTAAAACAGGAGACTTACATGGCGAAGAAGGTGGCAGATCTACTGTGGGAGATGCTCGCGAACGCCGGAGTCAAGCGCTGTTACGGCATCGTGGGTGATGCCCTCAATCCCGTCGTCGACGCGCTCCATCGTAGCGGCCGCATTGAGTTTATCCACGTCCGCCACGAGGAATACGGCGTCTTTGCCGCGGTCGCAGAAGCATGTCTCGCCGGGAACCCTGTTGCCGTCTGCGGAACTGCCGGCCCCGGCGTGGTCCATCTTTTCAACGGCCTGATCGATGCCCGCAAGGAGGGAGCTCCGATTATTGCCATCGCAGGCGACGTGGAAACCAGCCTGATCGACACTTCTGCACTGGAAGAGCTGAACCCCTACCAATTCTTTGAAGCCGCATCACTCTATACGGGCCGGATCGTCAATCCCGCGCAGGCGCGATCGGTCATCCAGACCGCAATCCTTACCGCGATTCTCGAAAAGGGTCCCACGGTCATTTCGATTCCTGGTGATGTCGCGATCGACTAATGCGCCCCAGCCATCCGCCGAAATCAGCATTCCGTGCACGCCCGTGTTTCGGCCCACTGACGAGAATCTGCACCAGCTCGCCGCAATGATCGACGAGGCCAAAACCGTGGCCATCTTCGCAGGCGACGGTTGCAGAGACGCCCACGATGAAGTGGTCGAGCTTGCCCAGCGTCTCAAGGCTCCTGTCGGTTACTCGCTTCGCGGCAAGCAGTGGCTTGAGCACGACAACCCCTGCGCCGTCGGCATGACCGGCCTTCTCGGATACGGCGGAGCGTACGACGCCATCAACGAAGCCGACCTGCTGCTGTTGCTCGGCACCGACTTTCCCTTTAAGGAGTTCCTGCCCCGGGATCGCGTGAAAAAAGTCCAGATCGACAAGAATCCCAAGCATCTCGGCCGCAGAACGGCAGTCGATCTCGCGCTTGTCGGTGACATCAAGGCCACGCTCGCGGCGCTGCTCCCCGGCATTCAGCCAAAATCGGAGACCAGGTTTCTCGACAAGCATCTCGAAAGTACAAAGTCTTTTCACGAGCTGCTGCAGCACTACGTGATCAAAGGGCCTGGCATCAAGCCCATCCGCCCTGAATATCTCGCCGCAACACTCAGCGAGCTCGCAGATGACGACGCCATGTTCTTCGCCGATACAGGAACCGCCTGCATGTGGCTCTCGCGTCACATTACTGGCGGCAAGAATCGCCGCCTCTTTGGGTCATTTTCGTGGGCGTCAATGGCCAACGCTGCACCCAATGCCTTCGGCGCGCAGCTTGCATTCCCCGGCCGCCAGACCATCGCCCTCTGCGGCGATGGCGGATTCACCATGCTTGCCCTCGGCGACCTGCTCACACAAGTCCAGCGAAAAACGCCGGTGGTTCAGATCATCCTGAACAATGAGAGCCTCGACTTCGTGAATATCGAAATGCAGGAGGCCGGCATGGTTCCCTTTGGCGTCGACTTCAAGAATCCCAACTTCGCCAAGGTGGCTGAAGCCATGGGCGCCAAGGGCATTCGCATCGAGGATCCGGGCGACGTGCGCGAGGGGCTTCGCGAGGCGCTCGCGCACAGTGAGGGGCCCGTTGTTGTCGATGCGGTTGTCGACCCGCTCGCACTTTCTCTCCCGTCCCACGTTCCATTCCATACGGCCACGGGATTCACACTGAGCTTTGCCAAGCAGGTATGGAGCGGCAGGCTCGACAAAGTTATCCAGACAGCAGAACGCAACCTCGGCCTCATCTGATTGATGTCGCAATTGTGCACTCCGGGCTCACGACTCCTTACTGCTCTCTCGCGATCAGCGGCATCGTGAGGACCAGCGCACGTGCACCGTCAACCCTCGGCCCTGCTATCTGGTTCCCTCGTTCCCTTGTTCCCTCGCTCCCTGCCTCTCCGTGCTACATTTAGATTCCACGGGGGTCATCGATGGCAGCTGGACGCTCAGCTTGCCACCGGCGGCGAAACGATCGAACTGCAGCAGCAGGTGGCGCGGCTGCAGGCGCTGCTTGAGGCTTCGCGCCAGGTGCACTCCACCATCCGCGAAGAGGAAGTGCTGGAGTCCGTGCTGCGCATCGTGGTGCGCGAGCTGGAGATGGCCGGCGCGGCCTTTCCCGGCACCGGTGCTGGTACGGCTCACCGACGGAGCCACGACTCTGCATCGAGCGGAAGGCCGCAGCCGACGCCGCGAACTGCCGATCAACTGCTCATTTATCCGCTCGCCGATCGCGACGGCCGCAAGATGACCGAGCTGGTCGTCGCCTCTCCCGACGGCCGCGAACTCACGCTTTACGAAGCCGACTTTCTTGAAGGCCTGGCGCTGCAGGCCGCCGTCGCGCTTGAAAATGCGCGCAACCACAAGCGCAATGTCGAGTTTGCGCGCGTGCAGCAGGATCTGGACGCGGCGCGGCAGATTCAGCGCTCGCTGCTGCCGCAGACAGCTGCCCGAGATCCCCGGCTACTCGCTCGCCTTTCGCTCCGTCACCTGCTACGAAGTGGGCGGCGACTATCTCGACATCGTGGAGCAGCCCGACGGCAGCCTGCTGATGGCGGTGGCCGACGTGGCCGGCAAGGGCCTGGCCTCGGCCATCATGTCCACCAGCTTCCGCGCCGCGTTTCGCGGCATGGCGGTCACCGGCCTGCCGCTCGACGAGCTGGCCACGCGCATGAACCAGCACCACTGGGCCGAAGGCGAAGAGGCGCGCCGGCGCTATGTGACGGCGATCTTCCTCCGGCTGCACCCCGACAGCGGGCGAAATCGAGGTGGTGAATGCCGGCCACAATCCCGGATTCCTGCGTCGCTCCCGGGCGGAGCCGCCATCCAATTCGACGCCGCCGGCACGCCGCTGGGCCTGCTGCCCGGCATGCGCTACACCAGCGAACGGCACGCTTTCGCGCCCGGCGCCCGGCTGCTTTTCTATACCGACGGCCTCACCGAAGTCTTCAAGGGGGATGAGGAATTTGGGCCGGAAAGGCTTTTGAATGAATTTTCTACGTGTCCCGTCGCCGAATGCCGATGGTATCCTCGATGCATTGTGGACAGCCATCGAGGCGTTTGCCGAGGGCGGCCCGCAGGGAGACGACATGACCGCACTGGCGCTGTGCCGCGGAGCGACGGAGATGCCGGCATGACCGAGCCGAAAACCACCACGGTCGAGGTCCGGCTGCCCACGCGCATGGGCTACGAGAAAGTGGCCATGAGCACGGCCGCGTCGGTCGCCAAGCTGATGGGCTTCCCCGAAGACCGCATCGAAGATCTGAAGACCGCCGTGGCCGAAGCCTGCATCAACGCCATCGAGCACGGCAACCGGCTCAATGAAAAGCTCTCGGTAGGCGTGGTTCTTTCGGCCGATACCGACGCGCTCGAAGTGAAGGTCATCGACGACGGCAAGGGCATGAAGACGCAGCCCGCCAAGCCCGACATCGACCGCAAGATGCACGGCGAAGAAGATCCGCGCGGCATGGGCATGTTTCTCATCCAGGCGCTGGTCGACGAAGCAGAGTGGGTGGCCGGCTCCGATGGCAAAAGCAGTTATGTCCGGCTGGTGATCAAGCTGGATAAAGACGGCGTGAGTAGATCTGAAGCAGTACCAAGCAAAACGAAAGCGGAGGCAATCGACAAGTGCAGAGCGAAACCAAATCGCGCGTTGACCAGCTCACTTCCCCGGCCGGCTATCCGGTAACCGTCCTCCGCTTTGAGGGCGATATCGCCAGCACCTCGAAAGACGCGGTCCTGGGCGCCTACCAGGCGCTGCCCAAGGACACGACCAAGCTCATCCTGCTGGACTTCACCAAGGTGGACTACATCAACTCGAGCGGCATCGCGCTGGTCATCCAGTTGCTGATTGAAGCCGCCAACGCCGGGCAGAAGGTCTACGCCTTCGGCCTCTCGCCGCACTTCACCAAGGTCTTCACCATGGTGGGCATCACCAAGTACGCGCGCCTGTTCCCAAGCCAGGCCGAGGCGATGGCCGCGCTTTAAATTCGCCACCTGTCATTCACCAATCATCTAACGCAATGAGGAATTCTTTGCGCTGGATGTTGCTATGACGATCGGAACCATTGAGCGGCGCCCGCTCTTGACTGCAGCGATCGGCGGAAGAAACGTCACTTCAGTCGATGTTCGAGAGATCAAATTTCAGCCAGGGCAGGAAACTGGGCGTCATCTTCACCCGTGCGCGGTGGTCGGCTACATTGTTGAGGGCAGTGCTGTCTTTCAGATCGAAGGACAGCAGGAAGAAACGCTGCTGGCAGGTTCAGCTTTCTTCGAACCCGCAGATCGGGTGATTGCCCGATTCGACAACGCCTCGAACTCGGCTCCAATGACTTTTATTGCGTGCTATCTGCTCGACGGCGAACAGGATCTCATCCGCATGCTGGTGTAGGCATGGGCGGCATGGGAGCGCGGCTCCGGCCAGTTCACGCCGCATCGCTTTACTGCGGCCCCTTGTCGCCCTTTGAGAATAACGGAATGTGGAACGGGTCCGGCGCGGTCTCGTCCGCCCCTTCTTGGTGCTGTTTTCCTGCCGCAGCAGGTGCGCTGCGAGTTGATGCATAGCCAGCCGCCGTGCACCCGCTCGAAAACCTGCGTAAAGATGCCCTTTTCGTCCACCTGGCCTGAGCCGACTTTGTGGTGCAAGCGTGTAGGTGCCGTTGGCCACGGCAATATCCCCGAGCATGCGCACGGTGACGACCTTCTGCGTCAGATAGAGTGTCTTGTCGTCGCCGCTGATCACCTGCGCCACCTGCTGGTTGCGCGTGGTCACGTCGCCGCTTGCCGAGACATCGACAAACAGCGGCGAAAGCACCAGCTCCAGTCCGTACTGGTCGCGCCGGTTCACGGCGTCGGACCAGCTGTCTTCAATCTTCTGGAATTCCGGATCTCGGGACTGATGGTCGCGGTCACGCCCGGCTTGGCACGTCGGCGGAGCAGCTGACGCGTGGATCGGGGGCAGGGCTCTGGGCGGATGCGGTCGAACACAGAAAGGAGAACAGCAGAAAGGGACAAAAGAAAGCGATTCATGCGTAACTCGAACTCCAACTCGGAAAACAGTATTCCAGTAAGAATGATAGCTCTTTGGACTCGGCAACCGGGGCGCAGGAAGGGCAGTCCGGCAGAAAAGTCCAGACGCCGTCCGGCCGGACCTCACGTGCGCGGAGGGATCTTAGCAGAGTGCCTTGCAGCTGACCAGGTTGGTGAATGCGGTCACGTTGGAGTCTTCAATCGAGATCCAGTCATCCTTGCGGAACTGGCCGAGCGTGCGGGTGACGGTCTCGCGCGTGGTGCAGGTCATTGAGGCCATCTCTTCGTGCGTCAGCAGCAGCGGAAACCGGAATTCGCCGGCTTCAGTGTGTTCGCCGATCTGATGCGCAAGCTCCAGCAGCAGGCGCGCCAGCCGCGCGGCCACGGTCTCAGCCAGCGCGATGCGGCACGCATCCTGCAGCGCGAAGCGATACTCCTGGCAGATGCATTGCACAGCGCGAAGTTGGGCTTCCTTGTGGTTGCGCAGGAAACTCAGGAACCGCTCCCGCTCCACCGGCCGCAACTGGGCCGGCGTCAACGATTCGGCTGAAACTTCGTAAACGCCGTGCGAAAGCACCGCGTAAAGGCCCAGCATCGATCCCGGGCCGGCGACGCGCACAATCATGTGCCGGTCTTCCGGCCGTCCCGCGGTCAACTTTAGATAGCCGCTGCAAATCAGGTATAAACAGCGCGCATCTTCGCCCTCAGTAAAGAGCGAAGCCTGCGCGGGCAGCGAAATCGTGCTTGTTGCCAGCTCCAGATCGGCCAAAACGGCGCTTCCCAGCGAGCAAAACCAGCCCGGACGCCGATTCGCGCAGGCCGCGCACCCCAATGGCGATAGTCCGGCCCTGATGCCTTGGTCGCGTCGGCTCCTCAATCGAAATCTGCGTGTCCGCCATCGTCTTCCTTCTGTCCATTCCCGACGCGGCCCTTCGTCTCTCAGCGCTTGTCGGCTTGCCTTCCAGCCCACTGCAAGCTTGCGAAGCTGAGATCCAAATGTCCCGCTTGACTTCGTCGTAACAGCGGCACCCAGCTCAGAGTTTGCTTGAATGGCCGGCGCTTTGGATGTGATGGGCCTCACGTTGATGGACAGCGCAGTCGTGACCAATATGAGTCGATGTGATCGACATCCGAATCTCAAACTCTGTCCGAATCCAAGTAACTGGTTAAGCCACAGGAATCAATGGGCTTCTACGCCAGCCCGCTCCCTATCGCATGTGATGGACATCACCGCCTTCTTCACGTTAAAACCGTAATCTTTCGTGCATGTGGTGATGCTCCGCACCGGCAAGCGTCTTCGCCAAGGTCAACTAATCAAGCGTCTCGTGCTCGACGCTCACAATAGGAGAATCCACCGCATTCAGCCGCTGAAGCGGCTGCTGATGTGCTTTCAAGCTGTTCCACGGAAGTTCTTTGAAGGCGGTATTTTGCATGCATACAGTAGGCCGGTAACGCAGTTGCGTTCGATGTGCGGCCCCGGGAAACGACCGGGACTGCGAGTGTTTTTGATGTTTGCTGCTGGGCGCCGGACTATTGTGCGCGACGGCGTTGGCCGCTCCGCCGCCGGGAGCCAAAGCCCAGATGCGCCGGCCAAAGCGGCCGCTCCGGCCAGTCACGCCGACTTCGTTGGCGCCGACACCTGCGCCACCTGCCACGAAGAGGTGGCCAAGAATTTCGCCACCAATCCTCACACCAAGATGGCCCTGATGCACGGCAACGCCAACGGCGTCACCTGCGAGAACTGCCACGGCGCGGGCAGCGAGCACGTGGCCGGCGGCGGCGATGTGACCAAGATCTTCGATCCCGCCAAGGCCTCCACCAAGGAGGTCGACGCCAAGTGCCTGAGCTGCCACGCCGGCGCGCATCCTGACTTCGAGCGCTCGCCGCACGCCAAGGCCAATGTGAGCTGCATCAGTTGCCACAGCATTCACAAGCAGCAAGAGAAGGAGACGCTGCTCAAAGCTCCGCAGCCCACGCTCTGCTTCCAGTGCCACGCCGACCAGAAGGCGCAGTTCAATATGCCCTTCACCACAGGGTGAACGAAGGCCTGGTCAAGTGCACTGACTGCCACGATGTGCACGGCACCTTCTAGAACAACAATCTGAGGTCCACCGAAGATCAGAACGCGATCTGCACCAAGTGCCACACCGATATGCGCGGGCCGTTTGTATATGAGCACGCTCCGGTCAAGGCCGAGGGCTGCTTAGCTGCCACACGCCGCACGGTTCGCAGAATGCGCGGCTGCTGAATATGCCGATCGATCACGACGCTGTGCAACCAGTGCCACAGTCCGCTGTGTGCAGGTGCCCGGCACGGTCTGGACCCGGTTCAACGACAGTGACACCGTGCGTTACCTGCCACACGTTGATTCATGGCTCAAATGCCAGCCAGGCGTTTGTCAGATGAGCGAAATTCCGCCGCGATCTTTGCATGGCGCGGCGAGAATCCGAATTTGGTTTTGCAACGTAGTCGAAGGTTTGGCATGAGCAAGTTTTTTCAAGTGAGGCTTCATATGAAGAACACAGGCTGGTTTTCACGGCTTATTAATCGACAGCCCTCTCCGCAATGTCTGTCGGCGCATTGCTGTGGGCAGCGCGATCGCCCTGCTGCTCCTGCATTTCAGGCGCTGCATTCGGCCAGAACGCGGCGCAGCCCATCGCGCAGCGCCGGAATCTCAGATGTCGATTCCGAACGGCTACTCTGCCCACCACTCCGTCGACCTCGGCGGACGCATGACCGACCTCGCGGGCAGCGGCGCCGATGTACGACTACTATGGTGAATCTGCATTCGGGGCCTCGCGTATCTGGGCGAAACCTTTGAGATGCATGCGCTGCCGGGCAGCAAACACAATCTTGCTCGACGATCTCAAAGCCTTCGGCAGCGGCTTTGGCGGCGATCCGAACAACTTCGCCAAGCTCGACTCTTCGAAGTCGAAAATATACGAGTTTTCCGGGCTGTTCCGCCGCGATCGGCTCTACTCCGACTACGATCTGCTGGCCAACCCGAATATCCCCAGCGGATATTCGATTCCCATCGGTCCTTCGAATGCGCCGACTGGTCGCTCGCATGGCCGCAGGTGAATCATTCGCCGGTCATGTTCAACACCGTGCGCCGCATGACCGACACCAACCTCACCCTGCTGCCGTTCTCCGCCTTCAGCTACCGGCTGGCATACTCGCACAGCACCATGGAAGGGCCGACGCTACAGCCCGTCTTACACGATCCTCAAGTACAACGCATTGCTGCGGCAGTACGAGCGCAACGGCAACGACAACTTCCTCGGCGCGATTGACTGGAAGCCGCACCAGGCGACCAAATTCACCTATCGAGATGCAGGCCAACCACTACAAGGCCGACACGTTCTTTACGCTCGATCCCGCCGGATTCCTTGTGCAGGAAGCCGACGGAACGCCCGCCTACCTGGGCAACTACACCAGCTTTGCTCCTTACGGCATCTCGTCCTGCAACACCACCAGCATGGGTAGCGCGTATACAAGCTCGTCAGTCTATACAATCCTTTCGCCATCCGAATCAGCCGGGCGGCCTGCCGATCATCAATCCTGCCTGCGCTGTTGTCACCAGCTACCTGCGCACGCAGCCGACCCGGATCTGGACGCCGACTGAAACACTGCGCATGCAAACTTCGGCGCTCAAGAACATCAGCATGAACGGCGACTTCCACTACACCAACGGCACCATGAGCATGCCGTCCTACTATGAGAACGCGACGGGCCTGAACACGTTGAACGCTAATGGAACCGCCAATCGCTCCGTCACTTGGAGCGGCGGTTATGCCGGTGCCCATCGCGCCGTCATTGGCGCTGACTACGGCATCATCTGGCAGGCATCTCCCAGGGTCAGCCTTGCCGACCAGGTCGACGTACTCCAACATGCATCAGCCAGGCTACTCGCTATATTCCGCCACAGACCGCGCTGGCAGATCCGGCCGGAGCGGGCAACGGAACCATCAATTATTCCGGCACGCTGGTTGCCGGAACGGCCTCGCTGCCCCATGGTATCAATGGAACGCGCACCCTCGACTTCCTCGGCCAGATGGACTTCATCAACAGCGCCACGGCTTCGCTGGGATGTCTCGGCGCGCGCACGGTTCGCACTCACCTATCGCTATAGCAATCGCATCATTGGAGAGGGCGTGCCGCACAACGGACCCATTACTACAACCACAGATCCGGTGGCCGGCCAGATTTCGATCAACGAGGACACGGGAATCTTCAATGCAACGCTTCATCCCGCGAAAAACTGGGATCTGAATGGCAGCGTCGAGGTCGGATATTTCGACAACTCATTCACCACGGTCCTTCCGCGGCAGTTCAAGCAATACCGCGTGCACACAATCTACCGGCCGAATGGAAAAGTCACCGTCTCCGGCTCCTACAGCGATCGCGAGCGCCACAACAATACATACGTTGGCAGCCAGGACGAACCATACGTCGGCCCCGTCAACCATATCGACTACGCCCGCATCGGCACCGTGACAACGGTGATTTCGCCAAACGAGCACTACAGCTTTGACGTGAGCTACTCATACGATCGGGTCTACGCAGCAACCAACATCTGCTTCTCCAGTGGTGCCACAGCCACCGCTCCTGGTGCGGCCACCGTAACCGCCAGCGGCGCGCCAAACCTCTGTCCGGTGGCACCGCCTGCCACGCCCAGCACCTGGTACGGCAGGGACTTCATGGATGCACCCACGCAGTTCGGTTCTGCGTCATTCTCCTGGATCCCGACCGACAAAGTTCGCACTCACTTCGGCTACACCGCGAGCGACGTGAATGGCAGCCGCTTCTTTAACGACGCGCGCGATGTGAACGGCTCGATGGTATCGCTCTACCAGTCTCCGTTTGCGAGCCTGGCGTACACCATGCATCCCGGGCTATCTGGAAAGCGCAATTCAACTACTTCGGATACGGCGAAGGCGGACCGTCCGGCTCTCCGTTGTGCAGCACGGCAACATCCGCCACAGCGACCATCCTTCCCTGCGCATCCGAGCCGTTTCCAACGGGATTGACTGAAGGAACCGCCGGGCGCAACGGCGCCCCGCGCGTTCCATGCCAACAACGTCACCCTTGGAGTGCATTACGAGTTTTGAGTGTTTGAACCCCGAAGCCCAGGAGGCCGACAGAAAGAGAAAGGAAACTGGCAATGAAAATCGGGACTGGAATCGCCCTTGCGACCTTAATGACAGCAACCACATGTGCATGCGCCTTCGGGCAAAATGCAGGAGCCGACACCTACAAGGCAAAATGCCAAAGCTGTCACGGGGCAGAAGGCACGCCGAATCCCGGAATCGCGAAGACGATGGGCGTCAAGCCTGCCAACGATCCCTCGGTCAAATCAATCAGCGAAGCTCAGATGATCACCGACACTACCGACGGCAAAGGCAAGATGCCGGCATTCAAGGGCAAGCTGACGGACTCTCAGATCAAGGACTCGGTGGATTACTTCCGCTCACTCGGTAAGTAAGGTCTGGCGGTAGGCAAGTAAGTGTAAGTGTACGAGCAGGCCGGCGCGATTGTCGGATTGTATGCCTCGGTTGCGCCTGCTTGTCTGATACGTTAGCTGTAACCAATTCCTCGGACTTCCGGAGCTTATTCATTTGGCTCTGATTTCAAGCAAGACCACATGGCACGCGCAGACTGCGCTCGGGCCAGCAAAAGAAAAGGAGTTTGTCATCCAATGAAAATCCGTTCACAAGTTGTGCTGGCCGCGACACTCGCGTTGGCTGGCGTTATGGGCTTCGCCGATGACGGCGGAGCAATCTACAAGGCAAAGTGCGCCATGTGCCACGGCGCAACCGGCACGCCGAGCGCAGGCATGGCCAAGGCCATGGGGATCAAGCCAACTTCCGATCCTGCGATGGCCGCGCTTTCGGTCGACCAGATCTCAGCAACAGTCAAGAATGGCAAGGGCAAGATGAAGCCCATTTCCGGGCTCTCCGATGGCGATGTCAAGTCCGTCGCCACGTTCTTCAAGAGTCTCAAGTAAGCGAATTCAGCGCCTACCCTTTTCACTCCTGAGCGAAGATCGCCCGCCAATGTGAGCGACCGGAGCCGAAGGATCTGCTTCTTGAAATCCAGTGAAGAGGGTGGGAGCGGATTCTTTGCAATTTCATTTACGCCTGGCCCGCCTTCCCTGGGCAGGTCCTTTGATCTCGTGCGGAGGCCGAGGTGTCATTCCTTCAGAAATTTCGTGAAAACTGGGTAAGGCCGGCGCTTTTTTTCGGCAACAACCCCATAAGTCTGGCCGGCGGCGCCATTACCACTGCCTCTGGCGTCACCATGATTTGCTACTGGCTGGTCGAGCTCTTTGGCCGGCCCGTCGAGAATCCCTATCTCGGCATCATCTTCTTCTTCCTTCTGCCTGGGCTCTTTCTTCTCGGTCTCATTCTCATTCCTATTGGTGTGTGGTTTCGCCGCCGCAAGCTGCAAAAAGCCGGCGAGATCCCTGCCGCATTTCCCAAAGTCGACCTCAACGACCGCATCTTCCGTCATGGCCTCGACATCGTCTTCGTCGCTACCATCGTCAATCTCCTAGTTGTCGCAACAGCCAGCTATCACGGCGCAGCCTACATGGATTCGCCGCAGTTCTGCGGCAGCTCCTGCCACGTAATGGCGCCCGAGTACACCGCCTACAAAATCTCCGCGCACTCGCACGTCGCATGCGTCGAGTGCCATATCGGCTCCGGCGCGCAGGCCTACGTCAACGCCAAAGTCAACGGCACCAAGCAGCTGATTGAAGTCAGCCTTCATCCCCTGGCGCCCATGGTCCCCAAGCTCATTCCCGACTACCCCACGCCGATTCCATCACCCGTCACCAGCCTTCGCCCTGCGCGCTACACCTGTGAAGCCTGCCACACGCCCACGCGCTTTGATGGCGACAAGTTGCTGGTGAAATCCAGCTTCGCCGACGACGCACAGAACTCCGAATCGCAGACTGTGCTCATTCTCCACCTCGGCGGCGTCGATTCGTTGTCGCATCGCACAGGCATTCACGGCGTTCACCTCGGCCACATCGAGTACATTTCGACCGATGAAACCCGCACCAATATCCCCTGGGTCGAGCGCACCAATCCTGACGGATCGAAGTCCACCTATGTCGCTTCAGCTCTCAAGGCTGCGCAGCCGCAGGGCGCTCGCCGCGTGATGGATTGCATCGACTGCCATAACCGCGCAGCGCATACCTTCGTCACCGCGGAAGAAGCCATCAACTCCGCCATGGTCGACGGCTCCATCAGCCCGTCACTACCCTGGGTCCACAAAGAGGGTCTCGAACTGCTCAAGGGCATGTACGACAGCCAGGACGACGCGCATAACAAAATCCCGCAGCAGCTTGAGGCCTTCTATCGCACACAGCATCCTGAAGTGCTAGCGAGCAAAGCCGCGCTCGTCAAGTCTGCAGGCGAAGAACTCGTCAGCCTCTACGACCAGAATGTCTTTCCGTTCATGAAGGTGACGTGGGGCACGCACCCCAATCACATCGGTCACCAG
This sequence comes from uncultured Acidobacteriaceae bacterium, assembly GCA_963782085.1. Classification (GTDB taxonomy): domain Bacteria; phylum Acidobacteriota; class Terriglobia; order Terriglobales; family Acidobacteriaceae; genus Telmatobacter. The sequence goes on along the minus strand of CAWAIL010000011.1, from coordinate 373,195 downwards.
GAATATCCCGGCTGCTTCCGTTGCCACGATGGCGATCACGCAGCGAAGGATGGCACCAGCATTACGCAGGATTGCTCGGCCTGCCACAATCTTCTAGCCGTCGAAGAAGCCAAACCAAAAGTCCTCGCCGACCTTGGCATTCAATAGCCAGGTGACCGGGCCTAAGAAATGCGGGTAGCTAGCTCTTCTAGCAGGTTGCGTTCGGTGTTTACTAACTGCTAATTTCCGGTTTGCCGGTGACCAGCCCACAACTCGAGTTTCGGTTTAACAAGTGATTCAGCGATTGCGCTTGTTGAGACTCGGTATACGCGATGCGCAGACTGCGCGAGGTTCATTTGAACAGATTTCAACGCGTTTTCAGAAAGCATTTCGCAAATTAACGCAAACGATTCTAGATATGTCAGACGTCAGAACGTGATGTCAGTGATCTCGAGTCTTGGAAAGAAGGACTGGTCAAGGCCCCCTTTGAGATTATTCCGCTCGAAGCGCCTCGGTCGGATTCATCGAGGCAGCACGTCTTGCGGGCAAAAAGCTGGCTAGCAACGACGCAGCCGCCAGGATGAGGCCTACACCAACTAGCGTGGTGGCATCCCATGCCTTCACGCCAAAAAGAAGTTTGTGCATCAGCGAAGCAGCCACGATGGCACTCACGAGGCCAATGGAAACTCCCGCCACAATCAGGCGGCCAGATTCAGACAGGATCAGGCGATACACCGTGCTTCTCTGCGCGCCGAGCGCCATGCGGACGCCGATCTCTCTTTTCCGCTGCCCGACGGAGTAGGCGACCACCCCGTACAAGCCCACGACACCAAGAAGTAAGGCTATAAATGCAAATCCGCCGACCAGCCACGCTGAAGAGCGATGTAGATATGTTGCCGGTGCGTCGTGGATCTTCTCGTCCATGGTCAGAGGGTTGTAGATCGCCATGCCGTGATCGACGGATGCGATCGCAGACTTGAGCGACGGCAGCAGGCTGCGGTCATCCCCCGCGGTGCGTGCCAACACAACGAACCCCGTATTCGGAGTCTGGTAGAACGGCGTATACGTAGCGCCTCGCGGCCCGGCGTCCAACTGTCCTTCCTGAATATCCTCGATGACCCCGATCACCAGCACCGGCATCTTGTTGCCGAAGTCAATCTGTTTGCCGACCGGATCCTCTCCAGGAAAATACTGCCTGGCCATGGTCTGGTTCACAATCACGACTCTGGGCTTCGAAGTGTCTTCATCATCGGTGAAGTATCGTCCGCCCAGCAACCGCGTTTTCAGCGTCGTCCAATAACCGGCGCTCACAAAGCGGATCGCGACTTCCTTGTGCTCTCCATTGTCTGGGCGCCCCACGATGGTGAAGCTCGAAGTGAAGTCCGCATCTTCGATCGGCATTTTCTGGGTCACGCCCACAGACTTTACGCCCGGCAAAGCGCCTACCTTTCCCAGCAACTCGCGCACCAGCGCCACCCGCTGATTACGATTGCCGTATTTTTCCTCTTGCGCCTGGACGTGAACAGTGGCGATATGATCCGGCTCGATTCCAAGATCGGTATGCAGCAGGTTGTGCAGGCTCTTCACCAGCAGCCCCGCGCCGGCCAGCAGTACCATCGCCGTAGCCAGTTCAATTACCACCAGGTTGGCACCAAAGCGCCGCCACGTCACGCCCGACGACGCGCGGCCCCGTTCAGACAATCCTTCCCCGATCTCGGCAGAACGAAAGCGCGTCATCGGCATCAACGCAAACAGAATTCCGACCAGCACGGCCAACCCGCACGCGAATGAAAGCACGTGCCCGTTCAATCCCAGCCCCCGCAGGTACGGCATGCTCATCATCATGTCTTTCGGGATCAGCGCAGCCAGCACGCGCATCGACTGCTGTGCGCCCAGAACTCCCAGCGAGGTGCCGATCGCAGCCAGCATCATTCCCTCCGTAGCGAACTGCGTCATCACTCTTCGTGGCGAGGCGCCAAGCGCGCGGCGTATCGCCATTTCGCGCTTGCGGATCTCAGCCCGCACCAGCAGCAGATTCGCCACGTTCACGCCTGCGATCAGCAACAGCAGTCCTGCGCCGCTCAGCACAACTAGGAGAATGGGCCGGATATCGCCCACGATGACCTCGGTCAGCGGCAGCATATACGCTGCCTGATCGCGGTTTGAATCCGGATATTGCTTTGAAAGATTCTGCGCAATCGTCTTGATGTCCGCGAATGCCGTCGCAAAGCTAATGCCGTTTTTCAGGCGCGCCACGCCAAACAGGCCATGGCAGTCTCGGCACGTACTTGGCTTAAGGATCGCCCAGAAGTCCGCCGGTTCGGCAGGTGCAAAGCTGAATGCTGGCGGCAAAACGCCAATGATGACGTATGGGTTTCCGTCGAGGACGACTGACTGCCCAACTACGCCAGGATTCCCGCCGTATCGCCTCTGCCACGCCGGATAGCTCAGCAGCGCCGTGCCTGCCGCCTTAGGATCGTCTTCCCCTTCGTAGAAGTCGCGCCCCAGGATTGGCGCCACCCCCAGTGTCCGGAAGAAACCGGCGCTCACCCGCGCTCCGTCTGTCTGTCGCAATCCATCGGCGGTCTTCATCATGAATCCGTAAGGCATATACACATCGAGAGAGCTGAAGACCTTGTTCTCCCGCCTCCAGTCAAGGTAGTCGGGGTAGGAGAGATGGAAACGCGGCCCGAGCGGAATGCTCTCGTACAAATGAACTAATCGATTTGGATCCTTGTAAGGCAGCGGCTTGATCAGCGCCGCATCCACAAAAGCGAAGATCGCCACGCTCGAGGCGATTCCCAGCGCCACGATCAGAGTCGAGGTAATCGCGAAGCCCGGATTCCTGCGCAATTGGCGGAGTGAAAACTTTAAGTCGCGTAAAAAGTTGTCGAACCATTCGGCGCGACCCCTGAGGCGGAATCGTTCCTGTGCAGATTGCACGTTGCCAAACTCTACCCGTGCCCTGCGGTAAGCTTCGTCTTCGCTCAACCCCTGGCCCCTCAGCTCGTCCGCTTCCAGCGCCAGATGCGCCTTGATCTCGTCCTCAAAATCCTTCGCATTCCGCTTGCGCCTGAACATGTTTCAAGCCTCCTCGCTGCCTGGCTGTCCGCTTAGAATCAATCCCATTGCCCGCGTCAGTCGTTGCCATTCATTCGTTTTTTGCGCAAGCTGCTCACGCCCTTTCGAAGTGAGCGAGTAGAACCGCGCTTTGCGGTTGTTTTCGCTTACACCCCACTTGGCGTTGATCCATTTCCTGTCCTCAAGCCTCTGCAATGCCAGATAGAGGGAACCGTGGTCCACAAAAAAAACTTCCTCTGACCGGCGCTGGATGGAGTGGGCAATTCCTTGGCCATGGCGAGGTCCCAATACCAGCGTTTTCAAAATGAGCAGGTCAAGCGTTCCCTGCAAAAGGGCGATGCGGTCATCGGAGTTCTGTCGGGTAGGCATCCGACCAAAGCATTTCACTCTTCGGGTCGGATGTCAACAGGAAACGCTCGCGTCTAAGAATGAGCGACCAACCCCGGAATTGGCATTTCAATTGGAGGTATCCGCTCGAAGGATCGCAAGTCGTCGCAATGGTGCGGGAGAACAGGCAAGAATCTGCCTTAAATGGCATCTCACAAACTGAATGTTCAATTTTGTGGGCCGCTCACCGTCACACGGGCGGTTTGTCGGCTATTCGGAAATTCCATTTAGTTAACAATCACGCAATCTCGGCAAACTCCGAAAACTCAGCGACATGCCGCAGCTGGCCGCGCTCTTCCGCCAACTCCGCTGTGTTAGCCTTGCTCTTCGCCTTCAGGAGCACGATCCTTCATGCATTCCAATCAGCCCGCCCATTTCAATCTTGTTGCCGCCGCGCACGCCTCCATGATCGAGCACGGATTTCAGCCCGATTTCCCTGCCGGAACCGAAACCGAACTCGCCGCAATCAAAGCGCAGCCCGCTGCCCAACCCAGCCGATGGCGTCGTCGACCTGCGCAACCTGCTCTGGTCCTCCATCGATAACGACACCTCAAAAGATCTCGACCAGATCGAGTGGGCCGAGCAACTGCCCGACGGCCGCATCCGCGTGCTCATCGGCGTAGCCGACGTCGATGCGCGCGTCCATCAAGGCACCGTCATCGACAAGCACGCGCATTCGAAACCACCTCGGTCTACACCGGCGTCACCATCTTTCCCATGCTGCCCACGGAGCTCTCTGAGGGCATCACTTCGCTCAACGAAAATCAGGACCGCGCGGCCATCGTCATCGAATTCTCCGTCGACGCCAGCGGAGCCACCTCCGACGGCAAAGCCTATCGCGCGCTGGTGCGCAACCGCGCGCAGCTCGCATATCCCAGCGTCGGCGCATGGCTCGAGGGCAAAGCGCGCCTCCGCCGAAAGTCGCCGCCAACGCCGATCTCGCCGCGCAGCTCAAGCTGCAAGACACAGCCGCGCAGCGCATGGCGGGCAGCCGCTTCCAGCATGGCGCGCTCGATCTTGAAACCATCGAGACGCGGCCGGTGCTGGTCACCGACAAGATCGTCGGCATCGCGCCCATCGAAAAGAACCGCGCCACGTCGCTCATTGAAGAGTTCATGGTCGCGGCCAACGGCGTCATCGCGCGCACCTTTGAAGATGCCGGCGTCGCCTCCATCCGCCGCATCGTGCGCACGCCCAAGCGCTGGGACCGCATCGTCGAGCTGGCCGCGCGAAAGGGCACGTCACGCTGCCCGCCGATCCTGACTCGAAGGCCCTCAACGATTTTCTCCTCGCGCAAAAGCAGAAAGATCCCGACCATTTTCCCGATCTCTCGCTCACGGTCATCAAGCTCATGGGCCCCGGCGAATATGTTCTGGTCAAGCCCAATCAGCCCTCGCCCGGCCACTTCGGCCTCGCCGTGCAGGACTACACGCACTCCACCGCGCCCAACCGCCGCTTTCCCGACGTCGTCACGCAGCGCGCTGCTCAAAGCGCTGCTTGCAAAGTCAACCGCAGCCCTACTCTGAAGACGAGCTCAACGCCATCGCGCAGCGATGCACCCAGATGGAAGACGCCGCGCGCAAAGTGGAGCGCGAGATGCAGAAGCGCATCGCCGCCGTCGTCCTTCATCCGCACATCGGCCAGACCTATCAGGCCATCGTCACCGGCGCGCACCGACCACGGAACCTTCGTGCGCACCCTCGATCCCCACGTCGAAGGCATGGTCGTGCGGGGCGGCAAAGGCCTCGATGTCGGCGACAAAGTCACCGTCAAGCTGGTCAACACCGACCCGCAGCGCGGCTACATCGACTTCGCAGTTAACTAACCTGTTTTCTGTGAATTTCCAGCGGACCTCATTTTCGTCCGAGGTCGCAGGCTTCCGTTTGTCTCCCTGTCTCCCAACATGGGAGATTCCTGTTTCCAGACGACCGCCAGATGCGTCTAAGTAAGGGCATCACTCGATGCGCCTCCAGCTCGATCGGAGTCGCTATTTAGACATTCAACCTAAAATACAGCGGCTATCCCCTGGGCAGATCCGGCAACTCACGCAGATCACCTTCCCGCCGCCTGAGAATTGGTGAGTAAATGCACTTCAAGTTCTGGCTGATTCTTGCAACAGCCATATGCGGCCTGGCCGTCCTGACCATGCCAGTCCAAATTTCCGCTCAATCGCCGAATCCGATCGTGCTCGCGTCCGCGGCATTGCCTGACGCGCCCGTGCCGCAGCAGTCCGCTCCAAGCGACGCTCAATCGTCTTCCGCTCAGGTGCAAAAAGATCCAAGCCCGCAAAAGCCGGCGGAGTCGGCGCCCGAACACACGCCCCCTCCCCAACCCAAGCGTATTCTCGGCGTCATGCCCAACTATCGTGCCGTCAGCGCCGGTGAGGTTCCTCCCCCTCCCACACCGCGTGAAGCATTCAAAATCGCCACGGAGAATAGTTTCGACTATTCGGCCTTTGTCTTCGTCGGCGTCACTTCGCTGCTTGCCGAGGGAACAAACGCGCATTCCCAGCTTGGCAAAGGTGTGGGTGGCTTTTGGGCCTATTACTGGCGCGGCTACCTCGACAAAACAGACGGCAATTACTGGGTCGACGCTATCGTGCCCACTATCGTTCACCAGGATGAGCGTTACTACGCCATGGGAGAAGGCGGATTCTTCAAGCGCGGAATCTACGCGGCCTCAAGAGAGCTCATCACGCCCAACTACAATGGCAAAAACACTTTCAACGTCTCTGAGATTCTGGGTCGCGGCGCATCGCAGGCCATCTCGCTCGCCTACTACCCCAGTCAGACGCAGACCGCCAGCGGTTTCGCTGAAAAATATGCATACGCGGTCGGCCGCGATGCGCTAACCAACGTCTTCCGCGAATTCTGGCCCGACATCAACAGCCATGTCCTTCATCGCCATCATCCTTGATCCGCCTTAGCCCCGCTAACCCCGCTGTCTTCCTTCTGCGCTATCATTCCTTCATCGCAAAATCACGCGCGAACCCGCGCGCACAGTTCCGCTCCACCTCGGGAGCATGAAAGGCCAGCCATGGACTCCACACTTGCCGTTTTCCTGTTCATCATCGTTGCCATCGTAGCCATCTTCGTGCTCGTCACGGTGCTCAAGACCATGTACACCGTGCGCACCTACTCGGCCGGCGTGGTCGAGCGCTTCGGCAAATTCAATCGCATCGCGCATCCCGGCCTGCAATTCCTGCTGCCCTGGTGCGAAACCGTGCGCTTCGTCGATCTGCAGGTGCGCCAGGCCGTCGTCAACGTCGAAACCAAAACCAAGGACAACGTCTTCGTCACCATTCCTGTCTCGGTGCAGTACCAGGTCGTCGAAGCCAAGGTCTTCGACGCCTACTACAAGCTGAGCAATCCGCAGGCCCAGATCGAGAGCTACGTCTTCAACTCCATCCTCGGCCACGTGCCCACGCTCACCCTCGACGAGGCCTTCGAGCAGATGCAGCAAATCTCCGCCGCCGTCAAGAAAGATCTCGACGAAGTGATGGACACTTTCGGCTACAACATTCTGCGCGCGCTCGTCACCGACATCGTCCCCGACGCCAAGGTGAAGGCGGCCATGAACGACATCAACGCCGCGCAGCGCGAGCAGATCGCGGCGCAGGCCCGCGGCGAAGCCGACAAGATTCTCAAGGTCAAGCAGGCCGAAGCCGAAGCCGAATCGAAAGCCCTGCAAGGCGACGGCGTCGCCCGCCAGCGCCAGGCCATCATCAAGGGCCTGCAGGCCTCGGTCGAGCAATTCAAATCCGCCGTTGAAGGCTCCACCGCGCGCGACGTCATGGCCATGGTGCTTCTCACGCAATATTTCGACACCATGCGCGAAGTCGGCGTCTTGGGCAAGTCGAGCACCATCTTTCTGCCCAGCTCGCCCGGCACCGTCAACGACCTGATGACGCAGATCATGGCCGGCTTCCAGACCGCGAAACCATCCTAATTCGCGGATTATTGCAAGAACCTTGGGTGCCCCAGGTCTCGCTTCTGAGACCTGGGATGGCACGGCCCTCAACTCACTCGCTCGCCGCGTTGACCACCGTCGGAAAAGTCACTTTCGGTTGCCATGCCGGCGCGCCCTCTTCCCACTGATCGTCGGTCAATTGTTCCACCTTCGTTCCGTCATAGCGCATCACAAAGATTTCGCCATATGGTTGCGGATTATTTGTGTAAAAAACCTCGTCCTTGAATCCCATTCGCGAGCTGGTAAACAGCAGTCGTTCACCATCCGGCGACCACGCCATATGCGCCTCATTTCCCTTTGTGTCGGTGAGCTGCTTGAACGAACTTCCGTCCGGATGAATTGTGCAGATCTCGAAGTATCCATCGATCCTGCGCATGAAAGCGATCAAGTCTCCGCGCGGCGACCACACCGGGAAGTTGTCGTAAGCCTCTGTCAGCGTCTTCACCGAGTGGTCTTCGAGATTCATGATCCGCAGCCCTGCGCCATCCGGGCCTTGCGTACGATAGACAATGTGCTCCCCGTCCGGAGCAAATGCAGGAAACGCGTTGTTGTCCGGCCCCGAAGTGATCAGGTGAAACCCAGTGCCATTGGCGGCGACCATAGCCACCTGCGCCCCGCCATTCACCGGATCGACCGGCTTCTTGTCGCCCACCTCGAAATCGAGGAATGCCGAGAAATCGCCGGCGCCCATCACAATCTGTTTGCCATCCGGCGACCACGACGGTGCCAAAATCAGCCCCTTGCGCGTCAGTACGCTTTGTGGCTCCTTACCGTCGTCCCCAATGAACAGGCTCGTACTGAAGACGCCGGGTGAGTCCTCCGCGATAATCTTCGTTACTGCCAGGTGCCGTCCGCTGCGATCGTAGTCTGGCAGCCACGCCGTCCCGTACAGCTCAAAGTCCTTGTTCCGGCTCCATTCCTTCATCAGCATCGACGGTTGCTTGAAAACAAATCGGCTGTAAACCACCTGCTTGCCGTCGGGCGACCACGACTGCGTGCGCAGGTCGTCTCCTTTCGGTCCCGGCGTGCCCTTTCCATAGAAGACGCCCTTCACCGTCTTGTCCCGGCGCAGGTATGCAATCTCGCCCGAGGGCAGCACCGACGGCATTAGCTTCACGCCCTGTCCAGCCTCCATCTCCGTAGCCGCGCCGGTGGCAATGTCCATCTTCACCAGCATGTCGTTGCCGTCTTCGTCGGCAGAGCGGTAGGTCCACGTGTCCTGCGCCGGCATGCAATATGCAACCACCGCTTTACTGTCCGGTGTCCACTTCGGGCTGCCGCAAAATCCTCCATGTTCTGAGAGCCGCCGCAGCCCGCTTCCATCCGGATGGATCAGGTACACATCCGCCACTTGCAGCCGCTCCCATCTACCCTTGGCTGGTGGATTGTCACTTCCCCTGTCCGACGAAAACGCTATCCACTTCCCGTCCGGCGACCACGACGGACGAAAGTCGCCCCCGTCTCCTGAAGTCAACGGTGTCGCGTTGCGGGTGGAAACGTCCAGAATCCACAAATTCGCGTATCCGCCGCCTCGCGTCGAGACAAATACAATCCGCTTTTCATCAGCAGAGAATGCCGCCTGGTCGTTGTAACCTGGCACGTCGGTCAGTTGTTCCAGGCCGCTTCCATCGGGATGGATGCGGAAGAGTTCGGCCGGCCCTGTGCGCTCCGACGTGAACAGAATCCAGTCGCCCTTGGGCGACCATGACGGATCGTAGTCGAACGATCCCGGCTGGCTCAAAGCGTGCTCGCCCGCGCCATCGGCGTTTGCAACATAGAGCGTGGCTTGTGTCGGGCCCAGGCGGTCTTCAAGAATTCGGTCGGCGGCAAAGCAGGAAATCGATAGTGTTGCGAGCGTGACAACACTAAGAGATACGACAGGGAAACGAACCACGAACGGCCTCCGCAATTTCATTTAAGGGGAACAAGACGGGACGAGTCTAGCATGAATTGACGGGCCGAGTGCGCCAATTGCCGAAGCGGGAAAACGAGAAGCTACAGCAACCCGCCTTGTGCCCCATCCAACCTCCGTTTGGGTGGGGCGCCTGACTAGCCCGTCTGTCGAACAGCCATCACAACACCCCCACCGAATCGGCGCTATACTCAATTCGCTTCCCCGTAGCTGCTTTTCACGTGGCCCGCACGAGGCATCACCATGGCGCGTATCGGCAGAACGGCAACGTTTCTCTTGTGCAGTCTGGCTCCTTCTCGCGGGCTGCGGCGGAAATCCCGCGCCGCGCATCACAAACGCCAGCGGCTGCACGGGCATCCTCATCACCGGACTTCTCAAGGATTCCCTCACCAGCCAGCCCGTCACCGAAGGCACTGCTGTGCTCGAATCGGGCACGCAGCTTGGCAGCCAGGCCGCCTTCCAGTTCTACCCCTCGCAGCAATCCGCCACCAATACGCAGGGAGCTTTTCAGATCTGCGCTCCATCGCTCGCCAGCCCCTCTGCCCTTGTCATCGAAGCGTTAGACGCCTCGGGCAACGCCTATCCGCCCTTCGTTTCCGCAGTCTCAGCTTCCACCGACTTCGGGACGATTCTCATGGGAGGATGCAACATGACCTGTGCTTTGGGAGCCGTGCAGACTTCGGTTCCCGCCACCATTGCCGGAACCATCACCAGTGCGCCCGCCGCGGCATCGGGCACATTGGTTCCTCAATATGCAACCGAGTCTCTCGATGGCTCGAAGACTTCCACAGGAGGGCCAATCGTCTGGGCACTGGCGATGCCCAACTTCAATTCCCCCCAGGTTGAATCATTCCGCACCCTCGCCGGATTATGTCCAGCCTCCGCTCCGGACTGCACCACGTACTCCTTCGTGTTGCCATCGCAAAGCCCAGTGCAGCGCGTCACCGGGGGCTATCTCCAGCCTGCGGTTGCGCCTTTCTACCTGATCAACGCCACGCCAACCAACCCCTGCGTTCCTCCAATCGGAATCGCACCCTACCAGCAGAACGGCACATCGTTGCTTCAGGCCAACCCCGGCGCGCAACTCACTGCCGCGGCGATCAGCTTTACCCAATGCCAGTGATGTCCGCTGAGGTGCCCGCCGCAACTACGGCAATTCCAACTCTCCAATGCACCGGCCCCGACCTCTTCAGAACCAACCCGCCTGCCTTCAATTTCGTTTCATCCACTGGAAATCCGCTTTTCCCTTCTACTTCATCGGACAAACCACTGGTCTTGCCCGCGCATCATACGTTGGAAGAGTTTTACAGATAAAGTGTATTTTCATATCTCGAACCGATCATGCAGCAATCATTTTCTACCACCCACCTAATAAGCGTTCTCCGCAATACGCTTCAGCGGCTAGAAGAGACTGGAACTTTTGATCATGAAGATCCTGCGTCCGTGCATCTGAAACGCCGCCTCGTTCTCGCTATCGCTGAATTGGAAATCCAGGCAGACAAAACTCCTGGCGCTGAAATGCAGGCGCCGATCTTTCTGCTGCGGATGCGCAAGCCCCTCCCGCCGAATCGAGAACCGGCATTTGAGGTTTGTTCGAAAGAAGGCTCTTAGCCTCAGGCTGGTTGAGTCAGCAGCCTCACTTGTGCAGCCAGATCCTTCGGCGGACGATTGGCGCAAGGGCGGGCTCAGCCTTAGTCTCGCTTCACCGACTTGCCGCTCTTTCGATTCTTCTCCACTCGCAGCTTCCACGCCGAGTGCAGCGCGCCGCGCAACGATTCCTCGTCGGCAACCGCAAGCCGAATATGCGTCGCGCCCATCCGTCCCCATCCACCGTGAACCGGCAAAAACAGATCGGGCCGCTCGCGAAGAAACTCCGCCTGAGTTCCGGCGTGAGCATCAGATTGCCGTAGCCCTCTTTCACCGAAGCCAGCGTCGCAAAAATCCGCCCGCCGACGCGAAAATCCGCCGCGCCCATGTGCGAGCCTTCTTCCGCGCCTTCCAGGCTCAACGCAATCCGCCGAAATCCTTCGCCGTCATCGGCACTCACTGCATCCCTGAGGTGCCGCTGATCCGCTAACGCTCGCCTGCTGCCTTCAAACTCCTCATTCAGCCACTTGCTGAACGCCGCAAACTCCTCGTCGCGGCCCAGGAAATCGCGCACCATCTCTCGTCCCGGCTTCGATCCGCCCTGCTCCAGCACCGTCTTGCGGTAGCGCGCGCCCGCCTCGCAGCCCAGCAGATCTGCGGGATCGAACTGCGCAAAGAAATCCAGCGCAATCACCTTGTCGAACATATAGGTGTAGTAGTTCGACGAGTAGCCGGTCAGATGCCCGAAGCTCGCATACATGCGGTTGCCTTCGAGCCACGTCCACGGCTGGAATGCTTGTAGAGCTCGCGCGTCATCGCGTCCGGATCGATCCCCGCCGGATCCTGGTCGTGCAGATCGAGCGAGAGTGTCGTGTAGTAGAGCTGCGTCCGCATCCAGTCCGCGCGCCCAAACGCGCCCGCCAGCTTCATCTTCCGGATCAGCTCCGCCGGCAGCACCTCGTCCGTCTCGTAGTGCTTCGCAAAGGCCTGCAGCAGCTTCTCGTCGCGGAAAAACTCCTCCAGCATCTGCGACGGCACCTCGATAAAGTCGCCCTCCGTCGCAAATCCCGAAAGCCCCGCCCACTCCGTGTGCCCGCCGAGAATCGCGTGCATCAGGTGGCCGAACTCGTGGAAGAACGTCACCACGTCGGAGTACTGCAGCAGCCCCGGATCGTTCGCATCGCCCGCCGGGAAATTGCAGATCAGCGCCGCCTCCGGCATCGCGCGCCCGCGCACGCCCGTCACCACCGGCGCAGCAGAGAACCACTTGTCCTTGCCTTCGCGCGGATGCATGTCGAGATAGAACCGCCCCACCATGCCGCCCGCCGTCGAAAACCTCGAACACCGAAACCGCCGGATCCCACGCCGGCGCGTTCGACGGCCGGAACTCCACCTTGAACAGCTGCGCCGCCGTCTCCAGCACGCCCGCCTCCACCCGCGCATACGGAAAATACGGCCGCACCGACTGCGAATCGAAATCGAACGCCGCGCGCCGGAACTGCTCGTACCAATAGCCGCGGCTCGTAATGTCGATCTCGCTCAGCTCCGGCTTGCCGCTCCGCGCGCAAACTCGAGCACCAGCTCGTGCTCGTGCTTCGCGCCGTCGCGGCTGGCCTCGTCCAGCTTCGCCAGAAACGTCGCGCACATTCGCCGCCGACCTCATCATCTGGTCCGCCGTCGCCAGATCGGCCCAGCTGCGGAAGCCGAGAATCGTCGCAATCTCCTGCCGCGTCGCCAGCAGATCGAGCAGAATCTGCCGGTTCGCCGGATACGCCCGCGTGTTGTAGGCCAGAAACATCCGCTCCCGCAGCGCCGCGCTCGCCGCAAACGTCATCACCGGCTCATGTCCGGCGGATCGGTCGTCAGCGTCACGCGTTCCGTGCCGTCTTCGCCCTTTCTGCGCCGGATGCCGCGCAATGTAATCGGCCGGCAGCCCTCCAGCTCCTCGGGCGTCGCCTCAATCGTCTTCCCGCCCTCCTGGATGTTGCGGCTGAACTCGAGCGAGAGCCGCGTGGCCTTTTCGTGCAGCGCCTGCAGGCGGTCGCGCGTCGCCTGGTCCTTGTCCACGCCGGCCAGCCGATAGCCCGAGCAGCGTGCGCTCCACATAGTGCTTCGTCGCCGGGCTCGCGCCGTCCAGCTTGATCGCCGCCAGCGCGTCATACACTTCGCGGTTCAGGCTCAGCGCGCTGCCCGCCATCGCCACGCGCTGCGCCTCCATCTGCGCCTGGTCGCGCACCGCTCTTGTCCGCGGCCACGGAATTCAGAATCCCCGCCTGCGCTCCCGCCAGGCTCAGTTGCTCGATCGCCGCGTCATAGAGCAGCAGCGAATTCTCCGGCGTGCGCTCGCCCTTCACGGCCAGCAGCGCGGCCAAGTGCGCTCTCGTGCGCCGCCAGCCGCGCGCTCACCCACGCAGTAAGCGCCTCGGCCGACGCGGCGCCGCCCGCCTCCCACACGTGCAGTGACTCACCCGCAATTGCGGGGACTCCGGTAGCGTCCAATGCGCAAACCTCCTACAAACCTCAGCAATCTCTAGACTATCAGCGCTTTTTCCCCTGTGCGGCCCAACCGCTATCATGCTTTCGTACCGCTGAATTGTCTGACAAATCCGCCCAGAGGACCGGCTTCATGCGTATCGTCGAATTGCGCGAGATCACCGCGCCGATTGCCTCCCCCATCGCCAACGCCTACATCGACTTCTCCAAAATGACCTGCTCGCTGGTCGCGGTCGTCACCGATGTGATCCGCGACGGCCGCCGTGTCGTCGGCTATGGCTTCAACTCCAATGGACGCTATGGCCAGGGTGGCCTCATTCGCGAGCGATTCGCCCCGCGCCTGCTCGAAGCCGCGCCCGAAACGCTGCTCAATGATGCCGGCGACAACCTCGATCCGGTTCGCATCTGGACGACACTCATGCGCAACGAGAAGCCCGGCGGCCACGGCGAACGTTCCGTCGCGGTCGGCACCATCGACATGGCCGTGTGGGACGCCGTCGCTAAAATAGCCGGCCAGCCACTCTTCCGCTTCATCGCCGCGCGGCACGATGTCGAGGCAAACCCACGCGTATTCGTCTATGCCGCCGGCGGCTACTATTATCCCGGCAAAGATCTCGCCGCTCTGCGCAAGGAGATGCGCGGTTATCTCAATCGCGGCTACACCGTCGTCAAGATGAAGATCGGAGGCGCGCCCCTTGACGACGATCGCCGCCGCATCGACGCAGTCCTCGAAGAAATCGGCAGAGAAGCGCAGCTTGCCGTCGACGCCAACGGCCGCTTTGATCTCGAGACCGCTATCGCCTACGCAAAAATGCTGCGCGACTATCCGCTCTTCTGGTTTGAGGAAGCCGGCGATCCACTCGACTACGCGCTACAGGCCGCGCTCGCCGAGTTCTATCCCGGCCCGATGGCCACGGGCGAAAACCTCTTCAGCCACCAGGACGCGCGCAATCTGCTGCGCTACGGCGGGATGCGCCCCGATCGCGACTGGCTGCAATTCGATCCTGCGCTGTCGTATGGATTCGTCGAATTCGAGCGCACGGCTGCAGCGATGAAAGGCTGCCGGCTGGTCGCTGAATCGTTGCGTGCCGCATGGCGGCCACCAGATGGCGCTCAACATCGCCGCCGGCCTCGGCCTTGGCGGCAACGAGAGCTATCCCGATCTCTTCCAGCCCTACGGTGGATTCCCCGACGGCGTGCGCGTCGAAGCAAGCCACATCACCATGCCCGAACTTCCCGGCATTGGCTTCGAAGGCAAAAGCGATCTGATCCGCGTCATGCGAGAACTCGCGGAGTGAAGTGGGTGCCTCGCCCTCGGCGCGTCGTTGTTTTCGCGCCCGCGGTTGGAGCGAGCCTTCGAATCGCGTCTACTTCGAATCGCGTACCGCGTACCCATCCAACCGCTTCTTATAGAGCAGCAGCACGCTCGGCCCAAACGACAGCAGCATCACCGCGATTCCCGTTACGATGCCGAAGCTCGTCGCGATCGGCGCCGAGCAGTCGCCGCGCCGCCGCACCCATACATGACATGGCACCGCGATCAACAATTCCAGCACGCTGCCTTTCAAGAGCCAGGAAACCATGCGGGTGGTAGCCGCCGCAGAATTGCGGAGCGAAATAGAAAAAATGATTCCCCACGCAACCCACAGACCTGCCCAGATGGTTAGCACTTGCGCTTCCGTCACCCAGAACCTGTCGATGAATTTGTCGCTGTAGATCGCAGCGCCCACCGCCGAAAACACGGCGAACGCGAGCAGCGCAAACAGCATCGATCCGACGATGACCGAAACGGCAAGATGTGTCCGCGGCTTCAGCCTTTTCTGCGTTGTGTCGACCGAGAGAAAAAGCAGCAGCGCCTGCCCCGCCACCACAGCTGCAATTGGCACCCAGGTGAGCCACTCGGCATAGGCAGCGAACACATCGTTTGAAAAAATCTGATGGAGAGAATTCTTGTCCCCCGCAAGAAGCGCGGCCGCAGGCACCAGAAGTACTAGAACAAGCGCAGTGTAAACCACGCTGATGACGATGCCCCACTTGCGCATGGCGCCGTCCTTTCCGCATTTCCTCGGGAGGGCTGTCTGCCCACGATACTACTCTTCATCGCACTATGGCGATTGGACCATCCACTAGCGGTTGCCGGGTGCCCCACGTCTCGATTTTGAGACGTGGGATAGCGCGAAGCTGAACTCACCGCCAGCATGCCGACTCGCTGACCCGCTATTTCGCCGCATCCACCACCGGCGGCATCTTCAGAAATTCCTCCGGCTTCAGTGCACGTGGCGTGAAGCGTGCCTCGAACACTGCGCCCTTGAAGTAATCGCGCCGGTTGATGCGCGTGCCGATTGACGCGTGTCCCTGCCCCTGCGGCACCAGATCCAATTCGCCTTCACCCTGCATCTCATCGCCCACATAATTGCGCAACATCTTGCCGTCATACACCGCCGTCACGCGATACCACTTGCCCAGCGGATGCAGATCGTCGCAGTTCAGCAATGTCCGGTGCGAGCCATTGCTCGACTGCGCAAAGCTGTCCAGGCACCACTGGCCATTCACAATCCGAATTTCAAACAGCATGCGATTCTCGGTATCCTGCCCCGTCTTGGGATCGACCTCGGCAAGATGAAAGAACCGCTGCGCCTGTGCGCCGTCCGCGTCGGGCCGAAAGATCACGTCCCATGTATAGGTGCTCGCGCCAGCCAACGGGTGCGCATCCACAAAGAGCGCATCGTCAACGCCGTTGAACGCAACCGCTTTTCCATATGGCGAGTCGATCAGGTGCGGATGGCCCAGCACCGTCGTCGGGTGGCCGCCAATCGAGTCAATGCGATCGAACCGCCATATTGTCGACTGCGACTCCTGCGCGGCCATCGCGCACGCCAGCACCCCCGCCACCGAAACCGCAACGCCACTTCGCATCCATCTCATGGATATCTCCAACCTTCTCCGGTCATTCCACGGCCGCATTCGCATCTCGCCTCCTCGACTCGTATCGTCGGGGCTAAGAGCGAATGGCTGCTCTAATGCAATTCGTACGCCTTCTCCGGCTCCGCCACTGCATCCGGCACCTTCGGCATCTTCGACTCGTCGATCTTCGCCGCGCCCGCCAGTCCAACGCCTGTTACGTTTTCAATGCTGAGCAGCGGCCCATCGAATCCCGTCACCTTCACGTCGCGAATCACCACGTTCTTCATATTCGCCAGCGTAATTCCCTTCTTGCATGTTCCAGTCACGTTGGTCAGCGAGAAACCTACCAGCGGCTTGCGGGGATGAATCTCCGTCGCCTGCACCAGCACCGGCACATCGGTCACGCGAATATTCGAGAACCGGAAATTCGCGGAACTCCGGAATCCCCGCATCGCCAGGAACAGGAAACTCATCCTGCTTGCCGCTGTTCAAATTGTTCAGCCGCAGAAATCCCTGCTTCGCGCCCGAAACATCCATGTCGTTCACCGTGATGTTCTCAACGTACGCGCCGCGCCCCGGCCGGCTCTTGATATAAATCGCGTGGCTGCGCGCGCCCACGCACTTGCAATGCTCGATCACCACGTTGCGCACGCCCGCCGAAGTCTCGCTGCCAATCCCGATACACGCAAAGTTCCGGTCGTTGAAAGTGCAATTCGAAATGTGCACGTCCTCGCACGGCCGGTTGATGGTGTACGCCTCTTCGCCGCGCCCCGACTTCAGCGAGATGCAATCGTCGCCGGTGTCGAACGTGCAGCCGTCGATCACCGTGTGCCTGCACGAGTCCACGTCGATGCCGTCCGCGCCGCTGTTGAACGTCACATTCTTGAATTTCACGTTCTCGCAATACACAGGATGAATCGACCACATCCCCGACTGGCTGGTGAAGCAATTCTCCACGCGCACATTGCGGCAGTTCGTGAACTCCAGCAGCGCCGGCAGCCGCATCCCCGTCGCCCGCTCCACGCGTCCCCGAATCGCCGGCGCTGGCCACGATCTTTCCCGGCCCTGTGATGCCGATGTTCTCCGCGTCCATCGCCGAAATGAATGCGCTGTAGCCCTTGATCCAGCGGCCCTCCCAGCGCACCTCGGCAATCGGATAATCAGCCATATCGCCCGAGCCGAGCAGGCTCGCGCCGTCCTCGATGCGCAGCGTCACATTGCTGCGCAACGCCAGCGCGCCCGTCGCAGTAATCGCCCGCCGGAACCACCACTTCGCCGCCGCCCAGCACCGCGCAGCGCTCGATCGTCAGTTGCAGCGCCAGCGTGTCCTTGGTTTTGCCGTCTCCGGTCGCGCCGTAGTCCTTCACGTTCAGCGTGACCTTTGGGCCCGCCTTTGGCTGCCGCAGCCGCGTGCGACTTCGCGCGGCCGGCGCTTTCCTGGCTTCGCGGCTTGCGCCTAAACCAATTGCCCTCCAGCGAAGCCACAACCGGCGCCGCCAGGGCTCCCTGCGCCGCCGTCTTCAAGAAGTTTCTCCTGGTTTCACCTTCAATTCCTCGCTTCTTTGTTGTTGGGATAAAGGCGAGACACACGTCCGCTTGCCTCTTGCCGCGAGTGGTCAGTCCACTTAGGACGCGTGAGCCATCTTCATTTGCCGGTCGGAATCCTGTCAAGTGTGCGCCTGGACCCCTTTTACGATCAATCCCGTCACCGGCATCAGCGGCTCAGTCCTGACGGGCAGTGCCGACATCGCGGCCACGCTCCCCCTGCCAAATGGTCTCCAAAGTTTCCCCGGTAATCCGCTGTGAGCCTAAATACTGCAATTTAGGGCACTAACCAGTTGCCACATTCTTGGTTGCAACCAGCGACAAAGGCCCTTTAATATGCGTCAATTGAAGGAAATGCCTCTTGCCGTCTCCAGTACCGATTGACACCACGCCCGCGCCCGCGCCGCTGCAGTGCCGCGCCTGCGCGTGGGCAAGCTGTGCATCGCTGTCCAGGGAGCCACGCCCGCCGAGCTCTTTTCCCGCGCCGAAGCCGCCATTAAAGACTCTGTTTTCATTGAGTTTCGCCTCGACTTCCTGGCCAAGCCCGCCGCCGCCCTGCCCGAGCTCAAGACCTTTCTCGACCGCCGCCGCGACGTCACCGCCATCGCCACCTGCCGCCGCAAGCCTTTTGGCGGCCATTTCACCGGCTCCCTCAACGCCGAGCTCGAAATCCTGCTGAAAGCCGCCGAAGCCGGCTGCCACATCGTCGATCTCGAGGTCGAATCGGCCGAGCAGATGCACCCGGCCGCAGCTGGCCAAGTTCCGCGCCGCCCTTCGCGCCGCCGGCGCCGCTCTGCTCATCAGTTCGCACGACTTTACCCGCACCCGCCGGCCCGACGGCCTCAACCAGACCGCCCAGCGCATCGCCGCCTTACGAGCCCGACTTCGTCAAAGTCGTCACCACCGCGCGCACCCTGGCCGACAACCTCTCCGTCCTGCGCATGATCGAAGACCAGTCGCTCGACGCCCACGTCGTCGGCATCGCCATGGGCGAGGAGGGCCTGATCAGCCGCGTGCTCAGCCCGCGCGCCGGCGCGGCCTTCACCTTCGCCTCGTCAGCCGACGGCGCTGAAACCGCTCCCGGCCAGGTCTCCGCGCGCACGCTCCTCGATCTCTACCGCCTCGAGCAGCTCGACCAGGCCACGCGCATCTTCGGCGTCGCCGGCAATCCCATCGCCCACTCGCTTTCGCCGCTCATGCACGTCACGGCCTTCCGCCGCGAAAACGTCAACGCCGTCATGCTTCCGCTCAAGGTCAAGACGCTCGACGATCTGCTCACCATCGTCCGCGACCTGCCTCTCGACGGCGTCGCCGTCACCATGCCGCTCAAGCAGGAAGTGCTGCCGCACCTCGCCAACATGGACCCGCTCACCGCGCCGCATCGGCGCATGCAACACGCTGCGCACCGGCGCCGACGGCAAGCTCTACGGCTTCAATACCGACGTGGCCGGCGTCGTTCGCCCGCTGGAGCGGCGCATGCGCCTCAAGGGCGCGCGCATTCTCGTGCTCGGCGCAGGCGGCGCGGCCCGGGCTGCGGTCTTCGGCCTCGTCGAGCAGGGCGCGGAGGTCTTCATCGTCAACCGCACCCACGAGAAAGCCGTCGCCCTGGCGCGCAAGGCCAAGGCCCACGTCCTCAAGCAGAACGCTGCTCGCCAAGCAGCGCTTTGACGCCATCATCAACACCACGCCCTGCGGCATGACCGGCATCAAGCAGCAGCTGCCCATCAAAGGAAAACGAGCTCAACGCCTCGCTCGTCTTCGACATGGTCTACACGCCGATCGAAACGCCGCTGCTCAAGCTGGCCAAGTCGCGCGGCCTCGCCGTCATCAGCGGCCTTGAGATGTTCGTGCAGCAGGGCGCGCGCCAGTTCGAAATCTGGACCGGCAAGCCCGCCCCCGAAACCGAAATGCTCCGCGTCGTCGAGCTCGAGCTCCGCAAACGCGCGCAGTGACCGGTGTCATCGAACTCACCACGAAAAATGGGTGCCCCATGTCTCGCCTTTCAGACATGGGATTGCATGAGCCTCAATCTCGCACCCTCAATTCAGAGTACACGTCCGCTCAATTCCGCTCAGATTCCTTGCGCTGCCGTTCGACTTTGTTCTTTCCGCTCGCCGCCACACTGGATTCCATCCTTGCCACCCGCTCCCCCCCAGCCGTCGCTCACCAAAATACAATCCCGCAGCCAAAAGAAGCGCCAACAAGCTCATCCAGCGTCCAGCCACAACATCCGGCAGAGTTGCCCATCCCACCACCACATTCACGCGACCCGGCGCTACTGGTACGGCCAGCAACCCGTGCCCGCGCTCCATCGACGTGGTTGTCAGTTGTCCGTTCACCATCACCTTCCATGCCGGAAAACTCCGCAACCGCAAAACCAGGTATCCCGCCTGATCCACTACTCCACTGAACCCCTTCATCTCAGGCAGATTTAGTTCCTCTTTCACATCGCCTTTGCAAATCTTGTCACTCCCTGCCCGCACCTCATGCAAGTTCTCCCCCGGTTCGCCTGAAATGTTCTTAAGATCATCAAGACTGCCGATCACGCAGTTGCTGGGTGTGTCTGGCACTACCAGGCTGTATTGCACACCGGCAGGCGAATATTCAGGCTTCCCATAAGCTCCGCCTTCTTCCTGCCAGTCCTTGAGGCTGGCGTCGAATACCTTGCAATCGCTGAAGCAAAGCGACCACGTGGCCGTGCTGACTGCACCGAATGCCAGCGCGCACGCAATCAATATCGGAATCCGCTTACGCATCGGTTCAACCCAAACCGCCGCAGCAAAAAAAATCGCCAGCGGCGCTTGCATCACCAACAGCCATCTCCACGGAAACTGCAGATACCTGAGTTCGGGTAGCAAGTTCCACACAGGAAGGGAAACTGGAAGCTGTAGAAAGAAAACGACTGCAGGAATCGCCATCAGCGGGACCAGCAATCCGCGCTCTCGCGGCAAAGTGCCGCGCTTCCAAGCCACCACCAACGCAACCGCAGTCACAACGAACATCGCCGTTGCGATCAATGAAATCTTGAACAGCATCTCGTCATGCGTCATCCATACCGGATCGGCATGATGGCCGAAAAGCCAGCTGTTCTCCACACGAAAAGTTTGTCTCGTTACGGCCTCGCGAAAGTTTGCCCAGCTCCGTTCCCAGATAGCCGGGACCAGGTAGAACGCAGCCAGCCCCATGCCAAGCGCCACGCCCACTGTCGCCCGAACAATCGGCGCCCACGACCTTTGCAGGCACGCCACCAGCAGCGCCATTGCAACTGCCAGGTAGTTCGCCTCGATGCCCAGCGGCCCATTGCTCAGCCATATTCCCGCCATCACCAGCGCCAGCGGCATGGTCGAGCCATCGAAAGCTCGCTCCCACCATCGCCCCTTCGGCCTCCGATCCCGCAGCAGAAACATCAGCAGCAATGGGATCCAGAAGCCGCCGGTGAGTTCCGCATAGTCGCAACGCAGCGATATGTCAGAGGTGCCGCGGCCAAGGAAAATGGCAGCGCATCCCGCAAGGGTCGCGGGACCGTCCTCCAGCATCTCGCGCGCAAACCAGCGGGTGGCAAAACCGGTTCCCGCAAGCAGCAGGAAAGCGAACGCGATTGAGACATCCTTCCACGGCAACACCAGCCCCATCAAGGCGCCCGCCATCCAGGTCAAAGGAGGATAGAAAACGAAGCGGGGTTCGCCAATAACCGAAGTTCGGGCTATTTGCCCATTGCGGATAAAGAGTTCCCTGAAGCATGCTTTGCTGAGCATCCGACCAGGAAACAAAATGGAAGTAGAAGTCGCCGTTGCACGTCGGGCCGGTTATCAACTGCGGCCAAACGGCGACGATTGCCGCGAGCACAATGATCGCCGGACCCGCGAATGGCCTCCAGCGGACTCTGGGTTGTTCCTCATTCTTCCGGCGCAATCTTGCTTTTCGCGTCATTCAGGGAACTCGTCGGAACCGGGTTTATTTACAACCCGGTGCGGATTCGCCCCATGGCCTTACCTATGTAGGCGGTTTGGCAAAAGGGATTGTGCTGGCATAGACGATAAAGTCCCCGGCGAATCTGACAGAGATTCCAACTTATTGTGTGAACATCCGCTTTCCGCTAACCCGCCATACTATCCTTTCCCCATGCGCGCCGCCGTCTTCGATTCCACCTCCAACCCCGCACCTGGTTCATGGCTCTCCCTCCAAGACGTCCCCTGCCCCCAACGCGCGTCCGATCAAGTCCTGCTCAAAGTCCTCGCCTGCGGCGTCTGCCGCACTGATCTGCACATCGTTGAGCGCGATCTCGCGCCGTTCCAGCCACGTGTCATCCCCGGCCATCAGATTGTTGGCGAAGTCATTGAAGGAGCAAATCCGACCCTCCCACTCGGCACGCGTGTCGGTGTCTCCTGGATTGGCGGCGTCGACGGCGATTGCTGGTTTTGCCGCCACAACATGGAGAATCTCTGCGACCATCCCGTCTTCACCGGCTACTCCGTCAACGGCGGCTACGCAGAGTTCGCAGCGGTACGTGCCGACTTCGCCAATCCGCTTCCGGCCGGGCTCGAACCCATCGTCGCCGCGCCGCTTCTCTGCGCCGGTGTTATCGGATTCCGCAGTCTTCGTGTCGCCGGCGTCGAGCGCGGCGAGCGAGTCGGCCTTTACGGATTCGGCAGCTCCGCCTCGCTTGCCATTCGAGTCCTTCATGCCTGGGATTGCGAGGTCTACGTGGTCACCCGCGGCGAGTCGCACCGCAAGGCCGCTGCCTCGCTTGGCGCGCACTGGGTTGGCGACGAAGACGCTCATCCTCCGGTCGCACTCGACCGGGCCATAACCTTCGCCCCCAGCGGCAAGGTCGTCGTCAGTGCGCTCTCCGCCCTGCGTAAGGGCGGAGTGGTCGCCATTAACGCCATCCATCTCGACCTGGTTCCGGCCTTCGACTACGATCGCCTGCTCTGGGGTGAGCGGCAAATCCGCAGCGTCGCCAACATGACACGGCAGGACGCGCGCGATTTCCTTTCGCTCGCCTGCGAACATGACTTCCGTCCCGCCGTCGCTACTTTCCCGCTCGAGGAGGCCAACCGCGCCCTCGAGGCAGTCAAGCGTGAAACCGCAAGCGGCTCATCCGTGATCCTTCTCTAACGCTACGATCCAACTGAAATGTGTTGTGTTCCAGGAAGATCGGTGTAATCCTCGCAGGGGAGACGGCGCGCCATGTGTTTTTCAGCCACAGCCAATTTTGTTGGCAGCGGAGTTCTTGGCGCCGTCGGCGTCGTCACGCTGACCAAAGTGAAGCACAGGCGCGAATTACTTTTCGCCTCGTTGCCCGTGCTCTTTGCTGTCCATCAGTTCATCGAGGGGTTCGTCTGGCTTGGATTGGATGGAACGCTTTCCTCCACGGTGACGCGCAACATGGGCGCCGCATACATGCTCTACGCGCAGGGGCTTCTCCCTTTCCTGTTACCCATCAGCGTGCTGCTCTTCGAGCCGAACGGCAAGAGCCGCAGGCGCATGGTGCCCTTCCTCGTGATCGGCGGAGCAACCGGGCTCTATGTCTTGTGGGCTCTCACCGCCTACCCAACGATCATATCCGTCCGAGACAACAGCATCGTCTACATCAATCAAGCCACTAACAATATGGCTGTTGCTGTCTTATACGTGATCGCAACCTGCGGTTCGCTGTTTTTCTCAAAAGTCAGGGCGATGGTTGTCTTCGGAGTGGCAAACCTGGCAATCCTCCTGATTGTCGATGCGATCAAGCACTACGCATTCACGTCTGTGTGGTGCGCCTATGCCGCCGTCGCGAGTGTCATCATCCTCATCTACTTCTGGAGAAGCAGCGGATACCGCCCACTTCTCTATGCGCATTCTTGAAGCAAGTTGAATTCAATAGAACTCAGCTTCGCTCCGCGACCGAGAATCTCATCCGAAACTCCCAGGAGATTTGACATTGTCCATTTCGAAGATTCGATTTGTCGCCGCTTGCATTGCGCTTTTGTTCAGCTTTGCAAAAGCCGCTTCCGCCGCTGACATCCTCATCGGCGATGCGAAATCGCAACCGGAAAGTCTGACCGTGGCGCCTGGAGGCGCGGTGATTGTCGGCAGCGCCAGCTCGCCGTTCGTCTATAAGGTGCAGTCCGGGTTCATCGACCGCCGAGAAATTTATCGACGCCAGCGCTGAAGGCCCAGGCACGTTGTTTCTTCGGCATGCTGGCCGATGCCTCCAGCAATACGTTATGGACTTGTCAGCTGACCCCGGTGCCCAACACCACTCCAGTCCAGAAACACACCGCGCTGCGAGGCTTCGATCTTTCTACCGGCGCGCCGAAGATCCGCTGGAATCTGCCCGGCGACGATAGCACCTGCAACGATTTTTCAATCGGACCGGACAAAGCGCTCTATATAACCGACACGGCCAACGGCAGAATCTACAGGCTCCCGGCTGGCGCCTCTACCGCGGAACTCTACCTGGAGCACCGGACGCTGATGGGCGTCGATGGCATCACTTTCCTCGACGGCACGCTCTATGTGAACAACGTGATCTTCAACAAGCTCTACCGCATTCCCGTGGACGCCGCCGGCAAGCCGGGAACGCCTGTCGATATCTGGATGGACCAGCCGGTAAGAGGGCCTGACGGCATGCGTGCGGCGAATGGCAAACTCTTCGTCGCCGAAAATGGCAGCGGCATAATCTCCGCCATCACCGTAAATGGAGACAAGGCAAGCGTCACTGTGCTCAAGGAAGGGCTTAAAACACCCACCGGAATCGAACCGGCAGGCGATACTCTTTGGTTCACCGAGCGCGCCATCGGTAAAGCCGAATCGATCCCGATGCCAAAATAAATCGATCGGTCAAAAGGGCGTCCTGAAGCCGCTATTTCCCCGGCTTCGGCAACTGGATCGCCTTCAACTTCTCCCGGTCCGCCGGCAACTCCTCATCGCCGGCAGAATATTTGTTCACGCTCAGCATGAAGGCCAGCAGATCTGCCGTCTGCGCAGGAGTCAGCGATCCCGGGTTGGTTTGTGGCATCGACTGCTGAACCTTGTCGAACAGGACCAGGATGCTATGGTCCGAATAAACAGATAAGAAATTGTCCCCGCTCAGCGGCGGCGACGCCGCAACCCCACCAAGATCCGCCCCATGGCACTCCGCGCATTGTGACTGGTACAGCACCGCGCCTCGCTTGGCCTGTGCCGTGCTATACAGGGCCGCTGGCTGATCCCCCGCCGCATGCACTCGCAATCCGCAGTAAAGCAGCCCCGCTGCCAGGACCCCACCGCACAGCATTACAATTCGATTTGCTGGCACTTGCACGCATTCTCCTCGTGAGGAATTCTCAATATAATTTCAAAGCGATTGTATCGTTTGAGCCATCCCATCCCGTCCGGGGCGAATCAACGAAAAAGGGTAAAAGGTAAACCAGATGAATCGAATAGCGATTACGGGGCTATTTGTAGCCCTCGCCGCAACCCAGGCACATGCGCAGATCAATGCAGGCGACCAACAGCCCGAGCCCACCCTGCCTTTCAACATGGTTCAGGTAACCACCCTCAATCTCCCCTGGCGCATTGCTTTCCTCCCCGACGGGCGAATGCTCATTACCGAAAAGGTTGGAGCGCTGTGGCTGGTCACTCAGCAGGGAAACAAAACTCCGGTCGCGAACGTGCCTGCCTCTCTCTGGAGAGGGCAAGGAGGAATGCTGGGCGTATTTCTCTCGCCGCACTATGCCAGGGACCACAGCGTCTACCTCACCTATGCGGAGCCGGGCGATGGCGGTTCGAGCCTGGCGCTTGCGCGAGCCGAGCTTAAGATCGGCACGGATTCGGCGAGCCTTGAGGATCTCAAGGTGATCTGGCGCGATGGAGAGCGAGGCCAGGGCGGACAATTCGGCGCCCAGATCGCTTTTTCACCAGACGGCCATTATCTTTTTCTTTCGGTTGGCGAACGCCAGCGCATGACGCCGGCCCAGGATCCAAACCAGCCGCTCGGCAAAATCCTGCGCCTGACGTTGGATGGCAAGCCCGCTCCGGGCAATCCGATGGCCGGGAAAACGGGTGCGGCCAGCGTGCCGGTGATTGATCCGCCCAGGGATACTGAAGCCGCGAAGACCGCCGCAGTCGTCAAGACTTACACCTTCCCTGGGCCGAACCTCACACCTGCGGAGACCTGGAGCTCCGGGCATCGCACTCCCTATGGCCTGGCCTTTGCGCCAGATGGCCAGCTATGGGAGGTTGAACACGGTCCGCGCGGCGGCGATGAACTCAACCTTATCGAACCGGGCAAGAACTATGGCTGGCCTTTGGTCTCCTACGGAAAGAACTACAACGGAGTGCCAATTCCAAGCCCTGACACGCGACCCGATTTGACAAAGCCCGTCATCTACTGGGTGCCGGTCATCGCGCCAGGCAACCTCATGTTCTATCACGGTTCAATGTTCCCCCAATGGAAGGGCTCTGGCCTGGTAAGCGGACTGGCAACCACGTCGCTCACTCGCATTACCTTCGACGGCAACGGTGGGGCCCAGCCTGTCCAACGCTGGGATGTTGGTCACCGAATCCGCGACGTCGAGGAAGCTCCCGATGGTGCGCTGTGGATGCTCGAGGATGCAAAGCCAGGTGGCGTGTTTCGCGTGACACCGAAGTAGCCCTGAATGGCTTCTCATAGAAGAGCGACGAGCAACCGCTGGAGTGCCTTGGCCGATTTCTCATTAAAAATCGCGCGGGAAACAACATCAAAAGACAAACAAACGCAGCATCCACCAGATTAGAAACAGTGCGACGAGCGCAACGACAAAGTGGCCGATCCATTGGCCAGGCGTTTTTGGATTTCCAAAATTGAACACGCCGCAATGCTAGCATCCACCCGGAGTCGGGAATCAATTGCCCCGTCAACTGGCTACAATCGGTCTCATAAATAGGCACGCGGCTTGCCGAGCACTGTCGAGGTCGTTATTCGTGGCGCAGAGCCTCCATCGGCTGAACCCCCGCCGCGCGCCGTGCAGGAATCCAACTTGCTCCGAGTGCAACCAGCAGCAACAACAGAGCGGCACCGGCAAAGGTCATTGGATCGTAGGGCGCGATGCCATAGAGCATGGATCGGACGAACCGTGCAAGCAGAACGGATGCGATAAACCCGATGACAATCCCCACTGTCGATAGCCACGAACCCTCACGCAAAACCATCTCCAAAACTTGCAGGGGGACAGCTCCCAACGCCAACCGAACGCCAATCTCGTTCGTTCGCCGCGCCACTGAATACGCCATCACGCCATACACGCCCACGCACGCCAGTATCAGTGCAAGCACGCCGAATCCGCTCGTCAGCGTCGCAAAGAGACGCTCCTGCCCGAGGTTCGCCGCAATCTGCTCGTCTTGCGTCCGTACATCCAGCATCGGCAAAGTCGCATCCACCTGCCGCACCGCATCGTGCAGCGTCGGCAGCAGCGCTTCGCCAGCCACGCTCGTCCTGATCGCAAACGTGGCATCGTGCACACCGTCATTATTCTGCCAGTACGGCGTGTAGTACGTAGGCTCCGTCTCCGCGCGTACGTGATGGTATCTCGCATCCGCGCACACGCCGACGATCTCGATCGTCACTGGATGATTCCGCCCTTCTTCAAACGATTTGCCGATAGGATTCATCTTCGCAAAGTACTTCTTTGCCAGGGTTTCGTTCACCAACGCCACGTCGCGCGAAGTCGGGGTATCGTGGCTGTCAAATCCGCGCCCTGCAAGGATCCGAATTCCAAACGTCGAAAAGAAATCGCTTCCCACGCGGTTGACCAGCACGCTCGGATTCCCCTCCACTTTGCGTTTCCAACCCTCGGGAAGAAAGGTCGAGACGACCGCGTTCCCAGAGAAGAGCGGCTCGCGTGTCAGCGTCACATCCTGAACTCCCGGTACGGAGGCCAGCCTCCCTTCAAGTCGTTGCAAAACCACTGTGCTTGCTGTCTTCGGATACCGCGCCTCCGGCAACTCCACGCTGAACAGAAGAAGATTATGCGACTCTATCCCGAGCGTCGATCCTTCCAGCCGCATCAGTGTCCGAGCAAACAATCCCGCCCCAACCACCAGCATCATCGAAAGCGCCACCTGCAGCGCCACGATCGCCTTTCCTCCAAGCCCGCGCCGGCGGTGGGTCAGCATCTGCCCGCTGTCTTTCAGACTCGCGCTCACCTGCACTCGCGTCGCCTGCCACGCCGGCCCCAACCCAAACACAAATCCCGTCGCAATCGACACTGCAACCGCAAACAAAAAGACCGGCCAGCTGAACCTCGCGGCGAATGCCGGCGGAGCCCACGAGTTGGCCAGCATCCGCGGCAGCGCATTCCGGACAGCCCAGGCCAGCAATAGTCCCGCGACTCCTCCCATCACTGAAAGCAGCAAACTCTCCGTCATCGACTGACGGAGAATCCTCCACCGACCCGCGCCTATCGCCAGCCGGACGCTCGTCTCCCGCTGGCGTGCGCCCACGCGAGCCAACAGCAGGTTCGCCAGATTCGCGCAGGCCAGCAGCAGCACCAGCCCCGAGAGCGCCATCAGCACATACATCGGCTTCCCAAACTCATCCGTGTTTGGATTCTGCCCGCGACTCCCGTCCTTCAGCAGCAGCCGCGGCAACTGGTTTTCCGTTTTCACCGGCATCGTCGCGCGCACCGCCGCGCTCAGCGCAACGTTTAACTCCGCCTCGGCCGTCGCCGAGCTCACGCCCGACTTCGCCCGCCCCATCACTAGTACCCACCAAAGCATTTTGTTCCTGAGCAACGATGTCGACGGATCGGAACCAATACTTTGCGGCGCCACAATGGGTTGCATGCTAAAGGGCAGAAAAATGTCCGGTATTCCCTGCGCCGAGTACGCGCCTGTGAATCCAGGCGGATTCACACCTACAATCGTCATCGGCGTTGCATTCACTAAAACGACTTTTCCAACAACATCGGGCAAGCGCCCGAACCGGTTCCTCCACAGTCGATCGCTGATCACCACCACTGGCCCGCTGCCTACCTCCCCGTCGTCCGATTCCTGAATGCCACGCCCCAGTTGCGGCCGCACGCCCAGCACGGAGTAGTAGTTACCCGATACCATCTGCGCTTCTGTTGCTTCGGCCTCACCGCGAATGGTGAGGGTCATGCGGCCATAGGGTTTGAATGCCATGACATCCGCGAGCGACTTGTTCTGGCTTCGTATTTGTTCATACACCGGGTAAGTGAACGAGGTAGTAACTCGGCCGCCGCTCGGGTGGTCGTCCCACCATCCCCACAGTTCATCGATGACTCCGTCGCGGGACTCGCTCAAATAGAACATGCGCAACTGTTCGGGATGCGGGACATTTAACTGGTCCAGCAGCATGTGCTGCGCCACTGTGAAGATCGCTGTGTTTGCGCCGATTCCCAACGCCAGAGATCCGACGGCAACCGCTGTGAAGCCGGGGCTCTTGCGCAGGATCCGCACACCGTAGCGAAGGTCTGCCCAGATTTCGTCCCACCACCGAAGGCCTTTCGAAGCACGCATCTCTTCCTTATGCTTCAGCATGGGTCCGAGCGCGATCCGTGCACGCCGCGCCGCCTCTTCGGGCGAGAGGCCAGACTGAATCAGATCGTGCGTGAGGAGTTCGAGGTGGCATGCAAGCTCTGATTCCATCCGCTCTTCCAACCGCTGACGATGAACTACGCCGCTCGACCAGGAACGGAGTTGCGACAACAAGCGGGTAATAAATGATGTGGAGCTCATGCTCCCTCCGGCGTCGCACGCAGAATTCCCTCGATAATGCCGGCCATCCGGTTCCACTTTTCGGTCTCTCCAGCCAGCCGTTCGCGGCCAGTGCGCGAGAGTTTGTAGTACTTCGCCTTTCGATTGTTCTCGCTCTCGCCCCACTCGCTGGTGATCACGCCCTGGTGTTCCAGACGGTAAAGAGCCGGGTATAACGAACCCTGTTGGATCACCAACTCCTCACCTGAAAGTTGCTGGATGCGCAATAGGACTCCATAGCCATGAAGCGGCCCAAGCGAAACCGCCTTCAGGATCAGCAGGTCCAGAGTTCCCTGCAGCAAATCAATCTGCTTTTCCTGTTTCGCATTCGCCATTCAGTCACTCCTCGACGATCTAGGGAAGAGCGTACCCCAGCTCTCCTAGTGCGTCAAGGAGAGATTTCGAGATTGTTGCTGGGCGGCTGGGCTCCGGAAGGATTGCAACCACACAGTGTGTGGGTACGCGCTGACATGAATTGGTGGTTTGCTACCCGGGTACTCACCCTTTGCTTGCCTGGCTTCGCCTTCCGCGACGCCCATGTCAAGAGGCAGCTCGTCTCAGACTTCGTTGGCGCCGCTTCGTAACCCCTTCAATCATCAATAGATCTTGGAAATTCCGACGCAAAAAATAAACTTCAGCAACAGTGCCGATAATTTCTGCGTTTGGCGCACAATGAATCCGGGGTAAATGAAAAAGGCTAAACCTCTCGCCAGTTACCCGGCCGAAGCAGATAACCCGCTCGAAATAATGTGCTTTCTCAGGCGGGAACGTCAGAAATCAAGAGATCGAGCCGATCCGACCGGCGCTGTAACCGATGGAAGAAATGGGGAGGGACAGTAAGTTATATCGGGGATTAGGCCCGGAACAAAAACCAATTTTTCCTGCACCAAAAGAGGTGCTTTTCTCTCTAACTCATTTATCATCAACACTGCACCCGCAAAACTGCGGTCAAAAAACATCAAAAACGTCCGCAAACTCACCCATAAAGTGCGTCTTCAGGCCCAATCCGGTCAGCGCTTCTTCGCCTTCTTGCTCCCCGGCTGCCTGGCTCCCTTGCTCCCTGCTTTTGCTTTCTCTCCCGGCTCGTGCGTAATCGGAATCTGCGCCATGTCCGGCCCGATACGTTTCACCTGCGTATCATTCATTTCGTAATTGATCGTTCGCGGAGACACCGGTCGCGTAATGCCTGTCGTGGGATCGGTGCTGACATTGTTGTTCGCCGCGAGCAGAAAACTGAAAGCCGGCACTGTGCCCTTCGGAGTCGTCTCGGTGAAAACGCGAACCGGCAGGTAGCCCTGGATCGGGTGCAGCCGGTACGCAGTTTCGTAGCGATGATGTTTGAGGCTCCACGTGAACACGCGCACCTGGTCGAAATCGAAAGGCAACCCAGACTTGGGCGTAAGTGCCATTACGTACTCGGGCTTGTCTCCCGGAGGATCTGCGCCGGGATCGTTTACCTTCGTAAGCATCCAAGCGCCAATGATTCGCTGACCCTCGGCATACTGCGCCACGTCGTCCGGCACGTCCACATCCAGCCGGCTCGAAAGCAGCCAGCCCGTGTGTCCCTGATCATCGCGCGCAAGCCACCAGTCTTCCATCTGTGGCGGCTCTGCCTCGACCACTGCGCTGCCGGCGCTTGCAGTCGGTCCCGTTTTCGCTGCACCTGCGCTTGGCGGCTTCGCAGTATTTACCGTCGGCAGTGGTACCACCGCCTCCGCAGCTTTTTTGGGCGCCGCAGCCCTCGCCAGAAGTTGTACTTTTGTCTTGCCGGCCAGCAGATAGAAGCGCTCCGTCTCGCGCCCTGGTAGCAAGTGCATCGCCAGGTCGTCGTTCAGCGACGCCGTCGCGGCCACGGCATCGTTTTCGTGTTTCTTAGCCAGCTGCGAGAAGCCATCGTAGGTCTTCTGGTCGATGACTGCGCGCTCTTCAATCCACCCGATCTCGTTCTTGTCGGTTTTCACCTTCAGGAATCGCCGGCCATGCTCCATCACCTGTAGCGCTTGCGCCATTCGTCACCTCGGCCACCCGATTCGAAACCGGCGCCACGCGGTCGTGGAGAAAGGTCTGCGCGGATCGAGACGTAGACCATCTCCTGCTGCTCATGCCTCAATCGGCCGCATCCGGTCGCGAACCAGAGTACGCAGAAAGCAAGCAATATCAGCGAGATGGCGCGGATGCGCTGTTGAGATTCGATCAAGTTGGGAAGGCAGTCAGACACAACTCGTGGCGTTGCCTTGAGAATAGCACTCCACAGGGATCAGGGGTCAGGTTTCAGGTGTCAGTACGCAGGCTGGAGACGTCGGACAAAATTTCTCCGGACCAGGCGAGACAAACAAACGAATTCACTGACGGACTCCGACCCCTGATCCCTGAAACCCCTGTTTCTAAGGCAACGCCGCAATCGCCACCGCTCCTACCGGATCTGTCCCGGTAGTAGACGTCAGCGCCGAAGTCAGCGCTCCTGAGCTCATCGTGTACGCATCGAGATCGGGGTTGCCGCTCGACGTCGAACCACCCGTCGCGATCGCGAGCACAAAGTTGTCGTTGCTGTCTTCCGTCAGCCCGATCGGCTGAATGCCCGATGAAACACTCTTGCCCGCAGCGATCGTGTAGGTGCTACCCGATGCCGTCAATGGAAACCACGCAACGTTTCCGATCGAGGTGTTACCTGCACCGTTCGCCACGTAGACATAGTCGCCGGATGCGAGGGGCAAAATCGCGTTCGGTGCCAGCCCGCCCGTAGCAATCGGCGATCCGGAAATCTGTGTCGGAATCGGATGCCGTGTTCCCGTGCCAAGGGAACTGTAGTTGAAAACCCGCAACCCTCCCGAGTTTGCCGAAGAGTTTGCCAGCGTTTCACCAATGTAAAATACGCGGTTATTCGGATCGACCGCGACCGACAGAGCCGAACCGTTGCTGCTCACCACACCAATCGTCGTCGCCGAAGATCCCAGAGGATTCGAGCTGCCTGAAGAAAATGGAACCACGATCGTTCCACCCGAACCAAGCGCAAGAAACAGGTTATTCCCATCGGGCGAAAGCACCATCTGCTTCACAGTCGCATTGGCAATGCTGAACGATTGAAAGGGCGGTGTTCCGCCGGAACCCGTGTACGCTCCACTGGACGAATCAATCGGAATCGCATCGAGTTGCACATTCCCGCTGCCTGTAACAAACGCATCCACCAGCCAGGAACCGCTCGTCACCAGCGCCGACGCGATATCCGTCGAGATCGGGTTGCCGTTGTTGCCGACGGCCAGTGATCCGTCCGTCCCAATCGAGTAGAGGTAAATTCCGTTCACTGTCCCGACGTAAAGGAATCCTCCGCCAGACGCGACAGCTATCGAATAAGGAGCGGCAGCCAGGCTATAGGGACTGCCGGAAACCGCGCCCAGCGTCCCCGATGAAATGGCGTATCCGGCGATCTGCTTGGTTGTTTGATTCAGTACGTAGAAGACGCCGCTCGAAAGCGTCGTCGGTGTCGTGCCCCCTCCACCGGTCGATGCAGGCAGCGTCCAGAACCCGGAGCATCCGGCTATCAGCACGGGAGCAACAAGGCAAAGTGCTGCCCAACTGCGGATCTTCATTTTCATTCTCTGGCCATCGCCATTCGACGAAAGTATCACTATCAATAAAAGGTTACAGCAATTTCTGGCCTGCCGTGTCACGAAGCATCAACCATGAAGCCGTCGCAAAAAACGAGCGCGCAGCCCGGCAGTAGGTTCAATGATTTGACGCAGGAAGGATCGTTCGCGCTCAGCACACACGGCGCTGTGCTCGGCACGCCCCCGACGGACTCGATTTTTCAATTAGGCACTTTGGATGCCCGCGCCCCATCCTTTCCGCGCTCTTCGGCGGAAAGGGTGGGATAGCACAGAATTCCTGGTCCCAGCCAATCCAGAAAATGCCTCAGAGTCCGCCGCTCGCTCCGCCCGATGGTTCGGTGGTAAGCGCGAGCGACAACTGGCTTTGCGCTGCCAGCCTCATGTTGTCCTTCTTCGTGGACACAAATACTCCCGAATTCTCGCCAGCGATCCTGCTATGCAAATCGACTCCCGAAAGGACGCCAACCACATCGATTTGCATCGCCTTGCCATTCCAGGAGTCCGGCGGAGCGCCGCCAGAGGTCTGATCCCATGAATCGGTCGTCGCCGGCGCCGCCACACCAACGATGGTGGCTTGGATCGGAATCGTCTTGCCATCTTTTAGTTGTGCCTGGGTAAAACGCAGCGCCAGCAATGACTTGGCGCCATATTGCTGCATGCTGTCGGTCGCAATCGTTCCCACCAGCGCGGTCCCCCGCGGAAGTTCCGTCCCATTCTTCAAATGAACTTTATCAGTGAGCGTTGCGCGAAACTGTTCGCCTTTCTGAGCTTTCTTCGCATCGAGCGCTTTATCAAGCACCGCCCGCGCTGGAACCATTTGTGAGGCCATACCCTGCTCGTCCGCAGAGACGGCGTTATTGCCGGTGTTCGAAGGATCTGCCGCCTGGGCCTTTGAAATCGCTGGAAAAAGAAGGACACCGCATGCGACAAAAAGAGAAATTCCTGAAACGATGCGCATATTCATAAATTGAAACTCCTCGTATGGGATTGGGTATCGGGAATAGATCAGCCATTGCCACTCGGAACGTGATGGCTTCGCGTAGCCGCTTGATAGCACGCGAGTAGTCGACCGGCAGGTCTGTCGCCGGCCATTTGCGGGAAAGTGGCCTTCGCCTCTAAGAAGTGAAAGTTCCTTCGACGTTATCCATATATATCGATTCGGTATTAGTCGAAGAAATCGAACTCACCCTTTTAGATGAAGTTCAAGGTGGGCAGGTTTACCTGAGGATTCGTTGGAATACTTGATGGCATCGTGCTGGTGGCAAGCCTTTCCGCATGAAGAGTTAAAAGGCCCCTCAGCCGATTCGAGCCAACAACTCCGAATCGTTGTTCCGCACATTTCCCACGCGCTCGCTTACGGGCCACGCTGTCATTTGTTCCGCGGGAAACGGCCGCAACAGATCCACGGGCAAACGTTCCAAGCTCGCCGGCTCCAGCCAGCGCTCGTAGTCCTTCGGTTCCAGGATTACCGGCATGCGATTGTGGATCGGCTCGAGCACTTCGTTGGCATCGGTAGTAAGGATGGTGAACGTCTCCAGCGGCTCACCTTCCTTCGGACGCCAACTCTCCCACAACCCGGCGAAACGCATACGGATTGCCGCTCTTCAATCCGAAGGCGAACGGCCTGCTTGTTCTTGGCATCGATTCGCTGCCCACTCGTAAAAAGCGTCGGCGGGAACCAGGCAGCGCCGCTTGCGCAACGCTTCTCGGAACGCGGGCTTGTTTGCCACTTCTTCTGCACGCGCATTAATCGTGGAGTAGCCGATCTTCGCGTCTTTCGCCCAGAACGGCACCAGGCCCCAGCGCATGAGCGCAAATTCGCGATTCGCCGCTGTCCCGGCCCAGACGTACCACCGGCTGCACGCTTTGCGGCGCAATGTTGTAGCTGGCTGCGAAAGGGGGCACGTCTTCCAGATCTACGCCAAACCATTCCGCCAGAACCTCGCGCGTTGACCGGCGCGCAAATCGTCCGCACATAACGGCAATGATAATCCCATCGGCGGCGCGGAGATTCTAGAATTGCAATCTTGGAAAATGTCGCAGGCCTTAGTTCGGCCGACCGCCCTGCGATGCGCGTCGGCGAAAACGCTCATCGACGGGCTGGCGTCCCTGGAATCCTGAGTCCACCGTGTGCCAGTGCTCGATCGCAGGCTCACCGATCCTCCAGCAAAGCAGAACCACTTCGTCCTCAACGCGGCACGGAAAATCGAGTAGCCCCGATTCCAGATCTTTCACCTGCACGCCGATCGCATCAATCTCAGCGATACTCTCGCGCACAAGCTTCAGATGTTCCTCCATCTCTGCTCGCTGTTTTGCAATGCTCCCCGCGTTCACTCGCATCCCGCCAGAGAGATAAATCCTCTGCGCAAGCCCATTCAGCTCGATCTCAACCGCCTGTGCCGAGCGCTTGCCGTCCATCGCGCGCTTCAGCAGGGACTCCAGCACTGGCAAAAGGGACTGAGCTTCGTCGATTGTGAAAGTCTTCATCAGTGGTTTCCCGGATAAAAATAGGATACGACGAATTGAGAAAAAAGAAAGGGAACCGGCTCTGCTTCCAATCCCCTTCGTAATCGAAGGAAACTCAAGAGTCACGCCCGACACGCCGCCTCGCCCCAATCGTCGGCCCTAGGGATGTTTCATCCGGGCAGGGCGGCCTTGCGGGGGGCATGTTGATTCTCGGATCACGAGTTCAGGCTTGATGGGCATGATATGCGGATACATCGTCTGCCTGCGCACGCGCTGCAGCAGGATCCGTGCGGCCACCGTTCCCATGTGATGCAGCGGTTGCCTGATGGTTGTCAGGCTTGGATTCTGGAATGCCGCGCTTTGAATGTCGTCGAAGCCGACAACGGAAATATCTTCCGGAACGCGCAGCCCGTAATCGCGAATCGCGCGCATCGCGCCAATCGCGGCGATATCGTTGTAGCAAACCAGCGCGGTGAAGGGAACGTTGCGATTGAGCAGATCGCAGGATGGCTCAAATCCCAGCTCCGGAGTCGAAACCGTCGCCTTCAAGTGCATCGTCAACTCAGGCTTGATCTCTAGGTCCAGATCCCGCGCTACCGCTCTCAGGTTCTTCCAGCGGTCGTCGGCGTCGGAACTATGGCTGCCGCCGCGCATGAATGCAATCTGCCTATGGCCCAGTTGATGCAGGTGCCGCAGTGTCAGCTCCGCCGCGCGCCGCTGATCAAGCACGACATTCGTGACGCCCTCGATATCGCGATGGCCGGCTACTGCAACCACAGGAAGCTTCAGGCTGTGCTGCAGGACGGTGTCGATAAGGATGAATCCTTCAACTGACCGTTCCATCAGCATGTGCGGATAGCCCTCGATCAGATCAGGCTTGCGCCGATGGCTCGCGGTCAAATAAAAATAGCCTTCCTCGATGAGAATCTCTTCGACGCCTGTCAGAACCTGGCCGCTATAACTATCGCTTAGCTCAGGAACCAGCACGCCGATCGAATAGGTCTGCTGTTTGCGCAGCGATCGCGCATAGAAACTAGGCCTGTAGTCAAATTTTGCAGCGGCTGCCTTGATGCGTTCCCTGGTTTCCGGCGGAATGGCGCGTGAACCTGGCGCATCGTTGAGCACCAGCGAAATTGAGGCTGGAGACAGGTTGAGATACTCGCCCAGTATCCGCAAACTAATCGGCTGCCCAGGCTCCGGCTCGCGACCTGGCTTGTTTTTCTTGGCCATTACATCTTGTTGTAACACGCTTGAGAGTCGTCTGGAGCGGAAGAAATTGGCGCAGCAGCAACCGGACCATGTTCTGAATTGATCTCACGAACTGCAAGGTGGTCGAACCAGGAGAACTTGAGAATGACTGAAGTCGCTAAAACGACCGCCAGCGAAATTGCCGTGCGTTCGAATTCTCGAATCACTATATACATTGGAAGGGCCACCAGGCTGACCTGCCACACCATGCCGATAACGACATTGAAAACGTCGCGGCGGAAATCGAGATTGCGCACGAACGATGGATCATCAGCAGCTACTCGCTCTGCGACAGGTCCCCAGAACCCCCACGGCCGCGCGTTTCGATAGAAATCCTTCAACGCTTTCATGTCGTCAGGCTCGGTCAGGAACGTACCGGCAAGACAACCAGCCAGCGAGATCAAGAATATCGCCGGAAATAGAATCGAAACACTGAAGTTGATCGGCAGGCGAGCGGTCAGAGTCTGTGCGAAAGCCAGCTTTGGCAGCGCAATCGGCAATGTGAGTGCGGCAGCCATGCCGGTCATCATCCCCCAGAAATATCCGTATCCGTTGAAGCGCCACCAATACCATTTCAGAACGTTTGAAGCTGTGTATCCCCCCCAAAGTCCGGATACGATCCAAATCACGACCGCATTCACCGAATTAGTATTCCACCCGATGAGAACGCCAATCACGACCACAGCAATGGAGCTGAGATAGCTAAGTCGCACATAAGTCCTCGGTGAAGCATCAGGGCGGATGTATCGCTTGTAAATGTCGTTAACGAAGTAGGGCGGCGCGGCATTCACCGTGGCCGCAAAATTCGACATGAAGGCTGCGAGCAATCCGGCAATCAGGAAGCCCAGCAGTCCCGCCGGCACAAAACGTTGCAAAGCGTAGGGCAGCACAAGTTCGAAGTCCATGCCCGCACCCATGGCACGGATTTGTCGCTCAGGAACGCAGCCGCCAGAACGGTCAGCCCTGCGACAAGAAAGTAACGCGGAAACGTGAGCACAATATTCACCCAGGCACTCATCATCGAAGCTTCGCGCGGGTTCTTCGACGAGAGCACGCGCTGCATGTCGTAGTTCGGCGCCGGCCCGGCAGCCGATACCATCAGCCCCTTGAACAAAAGCATCATGACGAAAAAGCCGAACAACCCATATCCATCCTGCGCAATCTTGGCGCTGGCCGCCGGAATGAGGGTCGACCAATCGAGGTTCAAGCGCCAACCGAACAAGATATTGTCCCAGCCACCTGGGACCACGCGATGCAGCAGTTCCGGTGCCACCCGTCGCATGGCAATGATGCCAACCGCGAACGAAGCAATTGAAAGAATGCAGAACTGAACCACCTCTGTAATCACCACGCTGATCATGCCGCCCTTGATGACGTAGATCGCCGTGAGCACGATCAGAATCAGCGCATATTCATTGGGCGAAAAGTGCCAGGGAAGAAACGTTGCCGCGAATTTTCCGATGCCCTTGAAGCCGTAGCTGAAAAACCCGATGATGCTGACAAACGCGTAGATCACCACGATCAGATGCGATAACTGCGCGCCGCGCCCGTGCCAAAGCGCGTTCTTGATCCACTCCGCGCCGGTCATCACATTTGAGCGCCGCAGCCACGCCGAAAGATAAACCATCAGAAAAATCTGGTTGAAGGTCGGCCAGAGCCAGGGAATCCACACGCTCTTCAAGCCGTAGACAAACATCCAGTAGACCAGCAGCATGGTGCCGCTGATGTCGAACATGCCCGACGCATTTGAAATGCCCAGCACATACCAGGGCATTCGGTTCCCGCCGAGAAAATAATTCGATATGTCTCGCGAGGCGAGGTTCGAAACCCAGTACCCGACTATAACTGTGCTTAGCAGGCAGACGAGGACGATCGAAATATCCAGAACATGAAGATGCATTTGGGCTCTTCGCTGCCTATGGACGACAGTGCATTACCTAAGGTCTGAATGCCAGAACTTTTGCACTCACCATTGATACAGGAAAAGGCTGCCAATGCCTAGAGGCGCCGTCCCGAGCAGATTCCGCGCGGTCCGACGACCCGCAATTCCAATGTCGCGACAAACGCGAACGGAGGCACTGCTCGTTCTATTGCACAAACGTGATAATGCTCTGCGCCGGAAGCGTGTAGCTGAACTGCCCGCTTGAAACGGTGACCGCGGTTTGCTGCCGCCAGTCCACTTGTCGCCGTGCTCTGGTATGGCGTCAGCGAAGTCACGCCGCTCCCGCTGTTCAGCACGAATGTGAGATTCTGCGAAGTCGTATTGGAGTTGATCGCCACGATCACGTAGTGCGACGGCGAGGCGTTGCTGTAAGCCGAAACGATACACTCCGGCGACCGGGCGTTGCCGTTGCCGACACGCGCACATAGCCAGGCTGGATGAACTTCGAGTACTGGCCCATCACGTCGCCCATCGGCTGCACATTCCCGGCGTCGTCGACCAGGCCACAGGTGCCGGCGGCTGTTGCGCAACTGCCGCTGGACGCGCCGAAAAGTCCCCACCAGACGTAAGCGTTGTATTGGCCGGTGACCATCGAGTTATGGATCGATTCACCATAGGTCGTCAAGGCTTGGGCCCAGGTAGTGTCGTCGTGCTCAGGGGGCCGAATTCGGTCATCCAGATTTCTTTCGGGCTGTCTCCCGAAGGAATGGAGTATGGCGCCGGCTGGACTCCATAAATGTGGCCGCCGATGATGCTGATGAGCCCTTGCGCATTCGGGTCGCTGAGAGCCGTTGCGGCATCGACCGGGTTGAAGCTATCCGACTCCGGCATGATGAGCTTCGTGGAGTATGCGTCCGAGGTGATTGTGGAGGCGTTGCCTGCTATCCAGGTATCCATCTGCTGCGGAGTCCAGACGCAGGATTCGTAGGTGACGTTCTCCTCCGGCTCGTTCTGCATCGAGATGGCGTAGAGATGTGAAGCTGTTCGGTGGTATTGAAGAAGTTGACAAAATCCTCCAGGTAGTTGGCGTAGTCGGCATAGTGCGTTGGGATCGAGATAGCCGCCGCAGTAACCTGCTCCTTCGCCGCAAGTGGTGTTGAATGCCTCGTTAAAGATTGTGCCACTCACAGTGGTCGTGGTGCCATTCAGCTTCCAGGTGGCCGGCGGCGTCCACGGCGATGGCGAAGACGATGGCGTTTGGATTGGCGGCGACGGCTTCCGCGCCGTTGGCAGCCTCGTAGTCCCATTCGCCGCGTTTCATACGGATCCCCCTTGGCTCCACCGCCTGTTGACGAACCCTCGGGATCGATGCGCACGCGCAGGATGCTGAGGCCGAGGCCGTTCGTTGGGCTGAACAGTGCCGTGGCCACGGCTGAGGGCATTTGTCCGAGCCACGCTGTCGAGCCGCCAAATCCGCGAATCGTCTGGTAGGTCGTTCCGAAATCCACCGTCACCTGGTTCGGACTCGCGCCGGTTGTGAAGGTCCACACGTAATTCGAGGCCAATGCAGCGCCGGCCGACTCTGCGCTCCCGTCGTGATCGTCGCGGTGTACGAACGTGCTGTAAGCCAGCGACACATTCGGCGTGAATGTCGCACTGTCGAAGTGCCGGTGTTGTAAGCTGACCAAGCCCGAAACCGCAGTATTGCCCGGTCCAGTCAGCGTAAACGTCGACGCAGTAATGGTCGACGGTTCATTGGCTGGCTGAAAGTCGCTGTCAGTGCGCTGGCGAGTATTCACACCAGTCGCGCCACTTGTCGGCTCGTAGTTACGGTAACCGTTGGCAACTGGACGTCGTCGTAAAGGACCAGGTGTAATTCGCGGCCAGCGCAAGTCCTGCACTGCTTGTCGCGCCGGTGGTGATCGTCGCTGTATATGTCGTGCTATAAGCAAGGTTGACGGCCGGATCGAAAGTCGCTGTCTGCGTCGCCGAGCTGTAAGCACCGTGCCCTGCAGACGTGCTCCGCCGGCCCGGTCAGGGTGAACGTCGACCGTTCAGGCTCGCCGAGTTCATCGCCTGATTGAATGTCGCGGAAATCGCGGTTGCGATCGCGACGCCCGTTGCGGCACTCGCTGGAGTCACAGCGGTCACAGTGCGGCGCAGGCGGTGCAGCCGCGGTCGTGAATGTCCAGGTGTAGTTGGCTGCCAGCGCAGCCCGCCTGCGGGCTTTGCACTCCAGTGGTGATTGTCGCCGTGTAGTTGCGTGTTGTAGGCCAGCGGGATGTTCGGCGTCAGTGTTGCAACGCTGCGATGCGTAACTAACCACTGCACTCACCGCCGTGCCGCCCTGCGGCGTCAATGTGAATGTCGACCCGGTGATGGTCGCCGAATTCATCGCCTGGCTGAAGGTTGCCGTGACGGCCGATGTAATCGCCACGCCCGTCGAAGCGTTCGCCGGCGTCACCGCCGTAACCGTCGGTGCGG
Organism: uncultured Acidobacteriaceae bacterium; assembly: GCA_963782085.1. Classification (GTDB taxonomy): domain Bacteria; phylum Acidobacteriota; class Terriglobia; order Terriglobales; family Acidobacteriaceae; genus Telmatobacter. Next base: position 331,929 of record CAWAIL010000011.1, on the reverse strand, counting down.
GACACAGTCGCAGTCGTGAAGGTCCATGTGTAGTTCGCCGCCAAAGCGGTGCCCGACGCATTCGTTGTGCCAGTCGTGATCGTTGCCGTGTACTGTCGTGTCGTTGGCCAGCGGAGCGTTCGGCGTCAGTGTTGCCATGCTGCCGATGCGTAAGTGACGGTCGCGCTGACTGCCGCACCGCCCTGCGGTGTCAGTGTGAATGTTGACGAAGTGATCGTCGAGGCATTCATCGCCTGGCTGAACGTAGCCGTGACGGCCGATGTAATCGCGACACCCGTTGCCGCGTTCGCCGGCGTCGTAGCCGTTACCGTAGGCGCAAGCGGAGGCGGCGGAGTTGTCGTGCGTATTCGGAGCCGCCACCGCAGCCCGCGAGCATCAGAGACACGACCAACAACCCAGGCAATCCTGATTCGCATAATCACTCCATTCCGCTGCATTGATTCGACGAGGATAGTTCGTGGGGTGCCGAACGGCTCCCCGAATTCGTGCACAGAAATCGGGAACGAAGGACTTGGTCGTGCCTTCAATCCGGAAAGGAGGTGAGTCTCCTCGCCAGGCTCGCGATACGAACACGTTTCTGCGGCGGAGCAATAGTAAATCAATTTATTAAACGCTTGCAACCTTCTATTTGCATGCTCGAAATCGCAAGTTTAGCTCTCGACGGACGCCTATTCGGAACAGCTTCCAAGGCCGCGACCCTTCCGGAATCTTCGCACTAATTGACTCGCCAAACCCTGCTTGAAAAACTCTCAAACTTCAGCCGCAGACAACATCGCGCCGCTTGCGCGGCGCGATGTGCCAATCTCTAGCTTGTTCCGATCTGCGCCTTATTGCACTGTGACGTTGATGTAGAACGGCAATCGAAACCTGGTTTTGCGTGCCATAAACCATGATGCCGTTATTCGATGTCGCATCCGCTCCCTGGAACGATGCAATTGTCACCGGCAGCCGCCGGGCTCAGAGACGCACAACGTCCCACTTCATCGGCCGTGATCGTCACCGGATAAGCTCCGGCAGGCGTTGACAGCGACGACTGGGGCGCCAGGGTTGTCGTGTTGCATGCTGTAATGCTGACCGCCAGCGCGCCTCCGACAATCATCAGGAACACCATCATCATCAGCCGGCCTTTTTCAAACGCCTTGCGCCGGAAGAACAGCCCGATCATTCCGAAGCCAAAGATTGCCGCCAGCGTGACGGAGGTAGTGCGAGCATTCTGGCTGGTGCGTCGTGCCCGCCGATACGTCGGTGTAGAAAGTCACCGTCACCTGTCCCGGCGTGCATTGAACCGAGCCGTTCGCAATCTGTGTTGTCGTTGCGCCGGAGGGGCACGGAATATCCACGGCGTTCGCTACGTTCGGATCCGGATTGGGATAGCTGAACGAACACTGTGTGTGCGGCGGCAGATTGTCGCAGGTCAGCGAGACCGGGAAGTTTGAAGCATTCAACTGGGAGTTCAGCTCCGGAAATCCCATAACCCAGCGATCGAGGTGAGAGTTAGATTCATGCTCGCCGAAGATCCGGCGAGTCACTGTCAGCGATGGGGCAGCAGTCAGCGATGCCGCATTGCCGGTTTGGGTGATTTGCAGCATCGGTCCGCGGACAGACTGAAGCACAGTTGCGGTTGGTCCCGTCAGACCCAGGAAATTCGCATCTCCGCTATACACCGGAGAAATGTAGTGCGTGAAGATCACCGGCGAATAGCTGATGCCCTGAGGCACATACCACAAGCAGACGTTGGGAATGCTGCCTGGGCGCCGGTGTTCGCCTCCCGCGTTCTCGAATGGTCAGCACTCCGGCGCCGGACGACATTCGGGCATGCAACGCCTGAATATCCGCCCGGAGCTGCGTATCCGGCCAGAACTGCAGGTTGCCGCGCCGATTCCCGCTGCGGAGGTTCCCGGAGGACAACTGCTCGAGTTGTCCATCACCGTGATCGCACCCTGTGGGAACGCCCGCGGCCGTGTTCACCTTCATGATGAAGTTGTATTGGAAGGGCTGTTCCGATCCGTCGTACGGAACGGTCCCAGCCGCCAGTTCCCCGCCGGAACAAACGGCAGATCGATATCTGTCGGATCGGGGAACGTGGGCAGCGCGATCCCCGTGATCGCGGACTTCGCCACGTTAACGGACATCGTTCCCGTCGATCGGCCGTAGACTCGATCGCCGCTGTAAGACACGGTCATGGTCTGCGTTCCCGCCAATACCGGCGACAGAGCGAAAGTGGCGCTGCCACGTGGCTCAAGCTCGACGTTGCCGTGGCTGTATTGCGGCGTAATGGTGGGAATGCCCGCATTCGCGTCCCGAGCTCGGAATGATCACGGTCCAGGTGGTGTAGCGTCACCGTGACTGTACCACGTGGGGCAACGCCAGCGCCGCTCTTCGGAGCTGACAGCGATTGTGAGTGGCGTATTGATCACCTGTGCTCGCATTGGCTCCGCCAGCAACGTTCGTTGCGGAGTTGGCCAGAGAGTCAGCTGCCGTGCCAGTGGCGGTGATCGCGATTGGCGAATTCACCGCAGCTGCTCGTGACTCCGATTCTGCCTGGTAAGCGTCCCTTGCTCTCCAGCTCCCGGGTCAAAGGTCACGATTCACCGTGCAGGTGGCGCCCGCAGCCACCGGGCTGCCGGCTTCGCAGCCGCCAGTCGCCGTATCGGCAGCCGTGTAGTCCACCGCATTGGTGCTGGTGTAGCCGGTCACTGTCAATGCGGCGAGTTTCCGGTGTTGGTGACCGTGGCGGTTGCATTTGTTGAAGATGTGAGTGTAGCGGGCGTGGGCAAAGTCAGCGTGCCGTTGGTGCTCACCACGGTGACCGCGCCGCCCGCGGCCTGCACCAGATAGACATTGTTCGGCGGTCAAGAGCGACCGACGAAGTACCGATTAGTGACCGAGATGCAACCGCGGTTTCGTCGGCGGGATTCAAAGCGCCGCTCACATAGGGAATCGCGCGTGGTCCCGCTCGCTGAGGAAATATAGACCGCTCCGGATGGATCGACAGCCAAACCGGTAGCGCCGCTCAGATTGTTCAGCAACGTTGTCGGAGCACCCGCGCCGCCAGCGAGTTCGAAAAGATTCACGCCGTCGATCACGTAGACATTGCCGGCTGCATCCACAGCCACAGCGGAGGGCGCGGTAAAGCCGGTGGTCAGCAAGGCTTCAGCCTGTCCCAGATTCGAAGTGGTCGAAGCTCCGATATCGCTCAGCTTTACGACCCGCCCATTGCTCGGATCGGCTGATATACAGTGGTCCATCCCATCCGCAGCCAGTTGCAGCCCGGTAGTGCCCAGGCCGCTCACCAGGGTCACCTGGCCCGCGGCATTCAAGCCGCTCGGCCCAAAGGGCACTTCGTACACGCTGCCGGTGCCGCTATCGGCGATGAAGACATCGCCTGCGCCATCGACGGCAACGCCGGTCGGAGTCGTCAATCCGGTGCCGACGGAAGACTGGCGTTGAAGAAGCACCTGAACCAGGCGCATACTTCGAGAACTTTGCCCTGGCCCGGATCCGCAATGTAGACATTGCCCAGCGCGTCGAGTCGCCACCTGGCTGGGCGTCTTCAAGCCGGAGCCGATAGCGGACTGCAGCGCGGGAGTCGCCTGGATGTTCGCGCCCATCCCGAGTCCATGCAGCACCATGGACGCCAAAACGTTCTGCTTTGCATCGAGCATCAGCAGCTTGGCGGAGATGTTGCCGACGGAATGCGGAGTGAACGATACGTTTTCGAGGCAACTCTTGCTCGCTGCGTAGGCCACTCCGGTGGTGCAGGTCCCGCCGGTGATGGCGAAATCGGGAGTTTGACACGCCATCTTCAACGATGGAGAAACTCGCGGGCGTAGCCGGCGCCGTTAAAGCCAAAGACGACATTTGACCCGGCGGCCGCGGTCGTGCCCACGGCGGAAGAGCCGAACTCGCGCATAACCAAAACCGACCTTGGCCACATCTGCCTGGCCGTTGGTCTGCGACTGCGAGGTGGGAACGTACATGAGATTGCGCGCCGCATCGATGGACACTTCGCCTCCGGCAGGCACGCCGGAAACCAGGACCGCCGAAGCGGTTTGCGGAGTTCCCGACGGATTCGGAACCATCACCACGCCGACTTGCGAATCGCTGATGTAGAGGTTGCCGGCGGCATCGGTAATGACGCCGTTTACGGCAGGCAGATTCGGGTCCACGCGCAGATAGGCCCGTGTCTGCGGCCAATTCGCGGTCGTGCGCTGCCGGGATTTCAAGTACGCCGGGCAGATAACTGCTCGCACTGAGTCTTCAACAAAGAAGATATTGCCTTCCGGATCCTGCGCAACCGAGATCGGGCGAGCGCGTCATCCCGCTGATTGCCGGCACCCAATTCCATCCGCTGTCGTGGGATTGGCCCATGCGCCGTTCACGGACAGACTCGAATGTCGTTGAATTTGCCGCCGCCTTGATCGCCGACGAGCAAGTTGTTGTTGTTGCCGATGGCCATGCCCCACGGCTGAAAGTAGCCGATGCCCCAGCCTGTAAGATCGGAGACGCTGTACTGCGCCCAGGCTTCGGGCTCGTTGTTCGATTCCGGAGTTGGTGCACATCGTCGTGGTTGGGTTAGCGGGCGATAGGTTGTTGGCGCCTTCATGTGTTCAGGCCGGTCCAGGTTTTTGTCGCCGCATTCCACGGGAACATCACGATGCAGTTGTTCCAGTTGGCCCCAAGATAAAGATTGTTGCCTGGGTCGATGGCAATCGACGGGATTTTGGTAGCCGCCCCCGAGGCTCGCCGATGGGCTCGCGCCAGCAATCGACAATCGCCGCTCCTCCGCCCGCGGGAAACTCGTACAAGCGCGCCGTTCGCATAATCCACCACAAACCAGTCGCCAGCCTGGTCGATCGCCGACTCCTGGATGGTCCCCCACCCAGTGGGATGAGTCAAGCCGGCGGCAGAACTGGCGGTCACCAGCGGCGACCCTTGGCCCGTGGCTATTCCCGTCAGGCACAAGCTAAACAGCATCAGCGTAAATGCAAAGCCGGCAAACCGGCGGAATAGCGGTGAACGACGTGGTGGCCATTGCATTCCTCCCGAAAGAACTCGTGTCTAACCTCCGCGGCGGCTCAACTCCACTCGCGGGTCGAGGCTTTCGTTTTTCTTTCGGCTCTCCGGGAGTCGCCTCCAACTCCCGGAAAGTCACTGCTTACTCCGCGCCTGTCTCCGCAACCCCTACTGAACGCTGACGGGCAACGTGAACATCGGCGTCGTCAGAGAGTTCTGAATCAGCGCCTCTGGATCGTAGGTGATGATCTGCACGTTGTAGGTTCCGCGCGGGCGTCGTCACCTTTGGCGCTGGCGGCGGCGTTGAGTATCCGGCGTTGGTGCAAGCGGTGATGCCCATGAACAAGCCGGAAAGCATCATCGCGATGCAGATCACAGCCATCGAACGGTAGAGTTTCTTGCGGCCGGCAATTAGCCCAACCAAACCCAAGCCCGAACATGCCGGCCAGCGCCCAGGGCGACTGCCGCGCGATCGAAGCCGTCGTGCCGCCGTTTACCGCTACGTTGGTGCTGATGGTCATTACGATGGTCGACGGAACCGCGCCGCTCGCGCCCACAGGCCTCAGTGCCCGTGCTCGGATTGGCGTAATTGAATGTGCACTCGGAGTACTGGGCAACGTGGTCGCAGGGTTGGTCGCAGCCAGCTTGATAGGCGCATCGGACGAATTGCACTCCAGGCTCACGTTTCCGCTGAAGCCCACCAGCGGCATCAGCGTCAGTGTCACCTTGAGCTGGCGTTCCCGGGCGTGATGGTCGCCGCTCCAGACACAGTGATCTGAACGCTCTGGATTGATCTACATAGAAAGTTTGCCATCGGAACGCGTTACAGGGGCGTAGTTCACGTCGCCGCTGTACACCGCCGACAGGTTGTAGACACCCAGGCCGAGATTCTGCAGCAGGAAGGTCGCTACGCCATTGCCATTCGGCGCAATGGCACCGTTGACTCCCTGGGTTGGATCGGCAGGCTGTCCATTCTGCGTGAAGGTTACGGTGCCGAGGGCGTTCCCACCGCCGAAGCTCACAATTGCCGAAACGTAAACCGGCTTTGTCCAGTACACATAGGTATTTCCGGCCCAGACAGTCACGAACTCCGGATTGGCGGCGCAGTTCGGCGACGCAGCTCCGCTGGTCAATGTCGTGTAAGTTCAGGCATTGACTGTTCGTCACCGGCACCCCGAGCGTGATCGTCGGGATGCCCGGGCGATCGTGAATGTGCCCTTGGCTGCAGCTCCTGAGAAGCAGGCGGCAGCTCGTCGCGCAAGTGTTCTGAGTGGCACCTGCTGTGCCGGCGCCGCTGTAGTCCGCGTTGATGGTGTAGGTTCCGCCGAGCAGCCCGCTGTAAGCTAAATGTGGCGACGCCGGCACTGTTCAGCGTTTGGGTTTGCTTGCGGCTGATTGCCGTTGGCGCTTCCCACTGAAAGCGTCACCGTCCCTGTCGGCGTACCGAAGCCTGCGCCGGCGGTTACGGTCACCTGGATTGTATTGCATCCGGGATAAGTCGCGCCCGCGCAACCTGTGCTGGTCACGGGGGTGACCGCGATCGCAGCCGTGGCCGCTGGCCGAAGATCCTGGATCACATTGCCCGATACAGCGATATTGACGCCCGATGTGGCATTCACGGCGTTGCTGATCACAGCGATCGACGCGCTCGTCTGGCCTGCGGCCGGCGCTTGCAGAACCATGCCGAGGTAGCAGGAGCCGCCCGGAGGAGTGTTCGTGGTGGAGCTGCAGGCGGGCGAGTTTTGTGTCGCCGGAGCCACGGTGTAATCGCTGGCATCGGCCCCGGAGACAAGATCGACGGTTGGGTTATCGGAAACCGTCAGTGGCGCGTTGCCCAGATTGAGAATCTGCGCATCGACTTCGACACGGAACGTTGGGATTGACTTCTGCCGTAGTTGCTGAAATTGTAACGTGCCGCCGATGCCGAGTTGCGCCAAGCCGGCGCGTTGACCCGGATCCATAGGATGCGTAGGCATTCTGCGTGCCGTCAAGCGCCACGCCCCATGGTATGGCGGGGCCGCTTCCCAGACCGCTGCGTCAACAGAATCTGGCTGTTGATATTCAGCGCGCCCGTAGTCGTGCTATACGGAATCCACACCAGCCCATTGGCTTCTGCCGACAAAGACAGAACCCGATGGGTCCACGGCTAAACCGGTCACCGGAGCCTGGAGGCCGCTCGCAACCTTCGTCGAGCCGCCAAAAGGAATTGTGATCTCCCACAGGTTCGATCCATCGGCCACCCATACATTTCCTGAGCTGTCGGTGGCAATCGCCGACGGGCCTGTGAAGCCCGATCCAAGCGTGATCTGCGGATAGTCTTGCGCAGCATCAGCTCTGTCTGCGGATTCGGAATCTCGACCACCTGCTTCTTGGCCTCATCCGCCACAAAAACATCTCCTTCGCCATCGGCGGCAAGATTCAGGTTGCCTGTGCCCAAACCAGAGGCAATCTTCGTCTGCTGCGCTGTGGCCAAAGCGCCATTGACATACGGAATCATGTAGACGTTGCCGGAGTCTCCGATATAGAGATTGCCGACGCCATCAACCGCCACGCCGGTGGGCGCCGACAAGCCGCTGCCAATGACTTTGCCCGATGCCGGGCTGGTTGTGCCGGCAGGATATTTCTCGATGGCCTTCAAGGCCGCATCGGCAACATACGTGTTGCCATAAAGATCGGCCGCCACTTGCTTCGGGTTCGTTCAGCCCGGAAGCAATGGATTGAACGGTGGCCGAAGAAACCACCGAAACTGCCGCGCCTTGCCCGGTCGCCGCTCAGGTAGGCATTGCTTCCTGCGATGACGTTGTTGCCGGAGTCGAGCAACTGCACTTCGCCCTCCACGGGGCCGGCCTTGGTGGTATTCAATTGCACGTAATATCGGGCACCAGCTGTATGCGCTGGTTGTCGTCATGTTGGCGCTGAATGCCGGATACGAGGTGCCCGGCGTGCAGGGTCAGCACCGGATTTGTCGGCGGCGGGTTGTTCAACAGTGGAGTGTTGGCGACAGCACGTGAAATTTGTATTGCTCGGCTGCGCCATAGCAATGCTGGCCGGCGTCGTGGGCTGGTTGAACATGTAATACAGGGCCTGCGTCTGAGTTGACGGCAGCCGTCGCGGATCGTTGAGCCGCTCGCGCCGGCCGCGATCGCACTCGTCGAAATCTGGAAGGCCGTGCTGCTCAAGCCGGTTCCCGAGCACAGTAGAAGCTGAGCCCGTTCAGTGCGATACAGGGGATCGCTCGACTTCGCCGAAATCGTGACCACCTGGTTTTCAGTGAAGGAATTCTTCGCAGTCAGCGTCATCGTTCCGCCGCCCGCTGCTACCGAATAGGCCGTGATCGGCACAGCGCTCGGTCCGCCCACCGGGAGAACTCCCCAGCCGAGAGCGCCCGGCTTCCACAACACGATCGAGGAATACAAACATGTGGCCGTCGCGGTCTGCTGGGTCGTCGTGTCGCACTGCGGACCGTTCACGCCGGCAGGCGCCCAGTTGTTGTAATAGCTGGTGGCGACCCAGAAGGATCACCCTCTCTTATCGACCATCGGCGGATATCCGCCATCAACCGGCGAAACCATCTGCCGTATCCGCCCATACCAGCTTCGGGCTCGTCGGCGTGCCCTCATTGGGAATCATGAAAACGCCATCGGCTTGCCCGCCGTATGAAATGTTGTTCGTGCTGCCGAAATACATGTTTCCCTGCGGGTCAAAGCACATGCCATTGATGCCGTTCCAGCCGCCCTGGTCGATCCGCGGCAGCGCCGATTCGGCAGTTCCCGTTCCGTCGCCGACGATCGGTGGGAGAACCGGCGGGAATTTCACGAATGCCATGTACATTGTTGCTCGGCGAGTCATAGCGCCTGGTTCTCAATGAAAAACAGATTGCCAGCGTGATCCACCGCAAGTTGGGTAGCCCCAGCCTTCCAGGCCCGTGGCCAAAGGCGTCACCGAATTGTGACTACGTTGCCGTTCATATCCACTTCGATACTTGTAGATCGACTAGGTGTCGGATGTGCTCACATAGAAAGTGACGCCGTCATCGGCCGACTTGAAGATCCTGGGGCGGAATCGCCACTGCGTCTGGCCGCTGCTGTTGGTGTAGGTGGGACCCGTCCAAATGTCCGCATTGCTGAAAGTCCATGTTCCCGAACTCGGCGTTGTACGGAACCCGGCAGAATTGAACGGCAGAGCCAAAGCGATCCGTGACATAAAGGTTGTCCCATTTGTCGAATGCAATGGCGGCGTTCCAGTATGAGCCCTTGTACTCCAGCAGCGAACAATCGGAGGCATCTTTATTGGACGGTTCCGGCCCCACGATCTCGGTCGGTAACGATGCGCCGGGCGCCAGATCGTAGATCACGCTGCCGGCTGAATCCAGGAAGAGGATATGGCCGTGCAGTGGGTCTTGCTTCATGGAATAGATCTGAATCCACATGCCGGTGCTGCCGTGGCTGAAGGGAACGACCGAGCCCACCGTGACCGGCGCCGGCGCCTTAATCGGCAACTGGGCCTTGGCGGCAACGGCTGGCAACAGGCCGGCAACAAGAACCAGGCAAGCGATCCGTGCAACCCTACGAAACATGACTGTCAGATTCGATGGCCATACACTTCCTCCCACAAGCTCAATCAGAATCCCATTACGAGCGGCTTACCCGTCTGCCCGCTTTAAACGGATTCGGCAGAAGGCGGATGCCGCACTTCTTATTGCTCGCTCAGCTGGCCGTTCCGCCCTTCCCGGCCGTTTGCCAGTTCCTCTTCCGGAGGCCGCGCCAGATTCACGCAGCGGTTCCCGGACAAGGATACATTAGAACGTAAACTTCGCTTCCAGCTCCGCCAGCCTGTTTCCGACCTTGATGTCCGCAACGCCGAAATCCTGGTACTGAAGCATGCTTTGCGTCAGCGCCTGACCAACGACCCCATCCTGGAAACCGAGATTCAGGTTGTTGGTGTTGTTGTTGTTGAACGAAACCAGCGGGTGGTTAAGGAAGTTGAAAGCGCCCATCCGCAACTGCAGGTTCTTCCTTCTCCCACTGAGAAATCCTTCAGCACCGTCACATCGTGATCCATGTACGCCGGACCGCGCAGGTAGGGCAACCGGTAGACCCCGTTGGTACCCGGGCTGCGGAATTCCGAAAGCCAGCGGATTGATGAACTGGTGCGTATGCGAGCCACCCTTGGGCTGACGCCCTTCACCAGCGTGGGCATCAGTTGCACGTCCGGCGTGCCCAGCCAAACCACCGGATTCATGTTGGTGACACAGTAAGTGTCGCCGTTCTTATCGGGCGAGATGCCGTAAACGTCTGGCACTGCTGCTCCGATCTGCGGAGTTCGTCTGGGTTGGATTCGGAACCTGCACGGCATTCGCGAACCCGCCATATCCGAAGCCGAAGTTCTTGCCGTTCTCAGAGGCCAGCGGGAAACCGCTCGTGACCTGCGAAATTCCGGAGATCTGCCAGCCATTGGCAACCTCGGAGAGCAACCAGTTCCCGCCCTTGTAGCGCCTGCCCAGGTCGATCAGATAATGAATGTTGAACGTCTGCGTGCGGTCGTACGGCACCGGGTTGTAATCGTTGCGCAGATTTACCGGATCGACGAGTTGGTTGTTGTACGACGAGGCAGTGGCCAGGTTCTTGGCGAATGTGTAGTTGGCGCCCCACGTGACCATGCCCGCGTTCTTGTCCCATTCGATCTGCGCGCTGTTGTAGTTCGAGTAGAAATCGTGCTTGAGCTGGTAGACGTGCTGGTAGAACGGGTAGGGACGGTAGAAATCGTATTCCGGCGTGCCAAGCTAGCCGATGCCATCGCTCAATTGGGATTGCCGTAGAGTCGCCACGCAGAGTCGGTAGGGGATAGCCGAATAACGTGACATTGAACAGGTTGTCGTTCGTGCCCGCCATGTTCGGGTTGTTATTGGTCGGGCAACCGCGTCTCGATGCCGCAGATGATGTTGATGTCCGATGCGCTGTTGTAGCTGTTGCTGCCGCTATACGATCCCAGATTGACGCTTTCGTTGCCCACGTACGCGACCGACAGGTGCGAAGTGCCATGGCAGGAACCTTCCAGGGATGGCCTCATCGATTCCGCCGTTGAATTCGTAGTAGATCGGGCGAACCGTGTCGTTCGGCGAAATCGTGTAGGCGCTGAAATCGGGAGGCAGGATGGGCGACTGGCTGTCGATCTGGTTGTAGGTCAGCGCTCCCTGCAGGTACGTGGTCTTGTATCCCTGGGCTGTCGCCGCCGCCAGGGCATAGGGATTGAACTGCTCCTGGTTGCGATACATGCCCCAGCCGCCGCGCAGTACGGTCTTGCCCTTTCCAAAGATGTCCCAGGATGCTCCCACGCGGGGAGTCACATAGATCGTTGGCGGGGAGTTGACGGAGTTCGACACGCCGGTCTTCTGCGAAGCCCACGTGATGCCCGGGAAGCTGGCGCTGGTGCAGTTGCGCGTGTAGCCGCTGCATTGCGATGTTGTAAAGGCTGTCGGAGAATGTCGCCAGGCCATTGTTATAGCGGTCCGTCCACGGGCCGAGATGCTCGAAGCGCGCGCCGAAGATCAAGCGTGAGCCTGTGAAGCTTCAGCGTGTCCATGGCGAACCCGGCCACGGTCGTGTAGCGCATGTCAACCAGGGGCGTGAAATTGGTCTGCGTAAACGAATCGGCATACCCCTCGTACATCATCGCCGTCGGGTTATAGCAGCTTCCCAGGTAAGCGGCGCCGGAGTTGCGCAGGTTGCCGGCCGGGTTCGGGTTCTGCGCAGCCGTTATATGGCGCCTGATTGGTCGACGAATATTCGAAGTACGCGTTTCCGGGATTGAAAGTGTACTCGCCCTGAGGATAAGCGCCGGGATCCGCGATGCCGTTGTATGTGCCCTGCTCCCCGTAGAAACCGAACTGCAGGAAGTGGTTCTTCAACTCCCAGCTCACGTTGTCCTGAAGAATCGGATCGACCTTCTTGGTGTGGATCCGGTTGTTGTAGAACCCGCCGGGCATGAGCAGGTTCGGATAGCCGTTGCTGCCTCCATTGCTGATCGCAGGCACGGAATAGTCGTTGTTGTTCTTGTACTCGCCCAGATAGTCGAATCCCAGGCCGCCATTTCCGCGGAATGTCAAACCGATCCACCGCCGTCGGGTTGCCCATCTTCCCTGGCAAGCTGACGAAGGACATCGCGGCGGAGAGCTCGTTGGTTACGGTCGAACCGAAGAAGCGCGTGTAGCGCGCGGAAAGCACATTCGAAACGTCGCCTGTGGTGATGTCGCCGGGATAAGGCACTCCGCCGGTCGGGAAGTAGCCGAGAGCGACCGGATCCTCGTCGATTTCCCTCTGCAGTCCATAAACCAGGAACAGGTTATTGTTCGAATTGATGTTGTATTGCAGCGTGGACCTGAACACGCTCCCGTTCTGGTTCTGCTGGAGCTGCTTAATGTAGTTGTAGCCAAAGGGATTGGTGAATGGATCCGCATTGGGCGCCGGGAACCAGTTCACCAGCGCCGCGCCGGCGCCGTTGACGTAGGGATTGGCATTGTTGTTTGCCACTGCGGTTCCATTCGGCAGGAAGCTATCTACATAGCACATCGGCAGAATGGCATTGGGGTTGGGCGTTGCCGTCGGGGCGCGCGCCGCAGAGCTCGGCATCGAGCGAGGCGGCGCTGAAATCGCCCTGGCGCTCGGCCGCGGTCGGTACCCAGGCAGAAATCGCCTGCTGATTGGCCTCAAAGATCTGGTGGTAATACTCGAACCCTGCAAAGAAGAACAGCTTGTCTCTGTTGTGATTGAAACTCGTAAACGGAAGCGGCAGCGGACCGCCGAAATTGCCGCCGGGATAAAAGTACTGCTCGTTCGGGCGCGACTGGCGGAGATAATTGTCGTACCAGTCGTTGGAATTCAAAATCGCGTTGCGGGCCACCAGATAGGCCGCGCCGTGATAATGTCGCGCCGCCCGTCTTGGTCGAGGAGCTGATGAGCGCCGGCCCTTTCGCATATTGCGGCGCCGTAGGAAGAGTTGGAGGCCTTCACCTTCTGCACCATCTCGATGTTCATCTGCTGCACCGAACCCGAGTTGGTGGCGATGTCGGTGAGCGAAACGCCGTCGCTGACGATGGCAATGCCGGCCGGGCCGGAGCCATTGGCGACATAAGCCGATGTGGGGCCGCTCAGGCCCACCACGGCGTTGTTGTATCCGGGACGGTTAAAAAGTCCCTGATCGCCGGTCGACATTGCATATCCGGGCAACATCTTCACCAGCTCGCCGGCGTCGCGACCGACGATGGTCAGGGTGTTCAGGTCCTTCGCGGTGATGATGTCGCTGCGCTCACCAGTGTCGAGCGCGGCCAGATTCGAATCGACCTGCGCTTCCACGGTGACTGCGGCGGCTGCCGCGCCGACCTTCATCTTGATATCCGTCGTAGCTCAACTGATCTCCGGCGTGAACCGCGAACGGCTGGGACTGCCAGCGGCTCGAAATTTCGGCGCTGTCACCGTGATCTTGGTAACTGAGGTCGGGGATGACGCCGGCAAATGCAAATGCGCCATCGCCGTTGCTGGTCGCGGTGCGCTTGACTCCCCTCGCCAGGTCGGTCAACGTCACCGTGGCTTTTGGAATGACGGCGCCTGTTGTATCCGCAACAACGCCAGTCACGTTTCCTGTCGCTTGCCCATAGAGCGCCGTCTGCGCCAGCAGGAGCACTGCGGTTAGCATCACCAGCAACGAGGCAGTCGGCCTGTTCCCTGAAAAGAACTTCATAGTAGTCCCCCCGTCGGCTACATTCCGTTTGTGTATGAAACTCGTGGTTCCATGCACATTACGCTACTTAAGCCTTTTAGTACACGAACGCAGATTATTCTTCTTCTGTGATGGCACGCCATTGTGAATCTTGAGATTAGAATCTGTCAAGCGAAAACCTCGAAGTTTTCTTCGAGGGTTCGAATCAGATAGTGCGCCGCCATTTTCGGTCGGTCTTCCTTCAGTCGGGACCTGTCAGTGAGTCACGTTCTGTACACACGTAACCTCCGCAGCACAATCCTTCGTGCTGAGCCAAAGTTACGTTTCCGATCGATCCCCAAAATGCGGTCGGCTAGGGGGCCAGCCCTGCAACCAAATGGAGGCTTTCAGCCTGTTTCGCTACCCCAGCAATAAAGCCACATTGCCCGGACGTTTGGCAAGCAGAAAATCGCTTCACTGTGCAGTTCCTTCGCGGGTAATTGCTCTGTGTCGCTCGGCTCGAAATAGCGTGCTCTTAACTAAAGAACCCGGTCTTCCAAATCCCATATCTGCTTCTCGCGAAACTGGAGTTTTTGGTATTTCTTGAACCTCAAGCAAAGCCGCCAGCTTCCTGAAATTCTGTACCGTTTTGAAACGCACAACCAAGGCCGACCCTCTTGGCTCATTTCGCTTGTATGACCTGCAAGCACCCTTCAGAAACTTGTAAGGAAACGGAATTCCACCTGAAGACCGCTCACGAATTTGCAGGATTCTTAACGATTTCAATCCGGACTGAAACGCGCTGCCGTGCATCTCCTCGTAACGCGCGTCTAAGTCGGTTTACTCAAACGTTTTTTTACTTGACAACCGCAAAATCTGTGGGGTAGCGTTTACCGTCACTCAGTTGGAATGTGAATTCGCTGGCAATTCTTTTTTGCCAGCCCGGCATGCGTTCGCGTGCCTGCTGAGTCTACGGCTGGGTTCTTGGGGTGACTTTTATCGTGGCTTATTCCGTTCGCGATTTCGATTGAACGTGCAACCGGTGGCTTCATCGTTCACATGAGTTGCTTCTAAACGCGGACTCTGTCGTTGAAAAAAGGTTGGGGATTAAGGCGAAATCGACCACGTTGAGTGTTAGCGGGACGCCGGGCAGGCGAAGCGATCCTGGCCGGCGCATTACGCACCTGAGAAAAGCAATGGGCAAAACGGGACGAACCGATCCGTAGCCGACTCCCGCATTTAGAGAGAACAAGAAGTCGGAGGAAAGTGATGCAAACGAAGTTGATGAAACTGACGAGTCCAGCGAAGTTCCCG
The DNA here is from genome assembly GCA_963782085.1 of uncultured Acidobacteriaceae bacterium. GTDB lineage: Bacteria > Acidobacteriota > Terriglobia > Terriglobales > Acidobacteriaceae > Telmatobacter. Next base: position 316,905 of record CAWAIL010000011.1, on the reverse strand, counting down.
GCGATTTTCTTTGGCGCGGGATCCCGTCTGACGCTGTTTGCCGTCTTGGCTATTTGCCTCGGTGCTCGCGCCTACGCGCAGCTCCCAATTGTTGTCTCCGGCACGCCCGTACAGTTAGGCGCGCTCACCGGCGGCGGCTGGGATGGTTCCCAGGAGCCCGTCGGAGGAACGTTTGTTATCGGCGTCAATGGCAACGTCCTCGTCGGTGACGGATATACAGCCAACTTTCTTCAGATCACCCCTTCCGGGACGGACACTACGTTAGCCGCCGGCATCGGCGCTTCGCACGCTGCGCTCGACAGCTACGGCAATCTGTATTTTGGCGGCAATTACAACGCCAACGTTTACAAACTTCCCTACAACGCCGCGACTGGACCAGTATGTCGGCTTCACAACGGCTCCGACCACCGACTTGCCTTGGCGGCAATCAGGACACGGCGGCCTTGTCTCTTCGCGCCCGCAGTTTCGGCATACATGAGCGGCACCCTCGCCGGCTCGGGAAATTCAGGCTACGCCGGCGTCGCCTTTGACGCGCAGGGCAACTTCTTCTTCGAATCGAACACGCTTCCCGGCACCAATCCCAACTCGATCTTCGAATGCAACCTGGCTTGCCTCGCCAGTTCCTCCGCGACTCCGACGCTGATTTATGCGGACGCGAATCCAGTTGGCGCATTGGCGAGTCGATCCGTGGGGCAATATCTTCTTTGTCGACGGCAACAACAGCAAAGGCAAGGCGACCAACCTGAATGAAATCCCGCTTTCCTCGGGATCGTATGCCGCCTCGCCCACCGTCATCGAGAGCTACACCAACGAGGCCGGCTACTGGCAACGGCATCAGCGGCCTCGCAATCGCCGGCAACGGCACGTTGTATTTCTCCATCAACGGCGACGGCATTTTTGCCATTCCGAACACGCAATCCGGCGGCCCCAACGCAGGCGGGATTTATCATGCTTTCCACGCAGGGCGGAAAGGGCGTTGCGATCGATTCCAAGGGCAACCTCTATGGAATTCCCTATAACGGCGGCGACGTCGTTTCGTATATCCCGGTGGGCAGCTTCGCCTTGGCGCTTCTCCCACTGGCACCGCCGCAACGGCACTAAGTGCCACGATCTTTCGACAGCGCCGCCTCTTGCACTACGCCTCCGACATCGACGCTTTCCGTACTGGCTCGGCGTACCTACCACCGAATTCACCGCAGCTGCCGGCACCACTTGTTCCACCGACCTTCGGTGGAGGGAACGGCGTCTTCGCATCGGGGCCATCTTGACCGCCGCCGCATTCGCATCATTCCCTGTAACTGTCGACCTTCACGCCCACCGCAGTCGGCGAGCGCAACGCGGCGTGGCCGTCGCTGACTCCGCAAATCAGCGCCAGCGGAACAGCAGCGCTCTCGGGCGTGGGCCAGGGCGCCGCCGGGCAATGTAGATCCCGGTGTGTCGACAGCGTATGGCACCGGATTCACCACGCCTTATGCAGTCTCAGCAGATGCCGCAGGAGACATGGCCGTGGCCGATGAAGGAGCGGGCAAGGTCTTCTGGATTCCTGCAGGATCGCCGACGGCACCAGCCCCCACGTCGATCGGCTCCGGATTTGTCGCGCCTCAGCTACGGCTTTCGACGCCAGCGGCAACCTGTACATCGCCGATTTCTCTAACGACAATGTCGTCGAAATTCCTTACGTGAGCGGCGCTCTGGTTCCAGCGTCACAATCAACACTGATCTCCTCCACGATCGGTCTTCGACGGAACGGCGCTGAGCGAGCCAAGCGGATTGGCAGTGGGCCCGATGGCACGCTGTACATCTCCGACCTCGGCAACAGCCGCGTCGTTAGCTACAACCTCGTCACGGGCAGACCGCGGTTCCACTCACCGGCCTGACAAACCCATGGGGAATCGCCGTCGATTCATCGAGCAACCTCTACGTCGCCGACACCGGCAATGGCAACGTTCTTATCGAAGCGCCGGGCGCTCAATCCACGTTGACGGTGCCCGAACGTATCTGCCCCTTGGGGAATTGCCATCGATGCCATCCGGCAGCTTGATCGTCTCCGACCACGCTTCGCGGCAATATCGTGTGGGTTCCCAATGTCAGCGGAACGCTCACCCCCGCGAACGCAGTCACGATCGAGAAGAACCCAAGCTCCGCGCTTGGAATTTCGCTCTGACGCTTCCGGCAATCTTTATGCAACCGACGCCACCGGCAAAGCGGTGTATGCGATCCAGCGCACCGCCGCCGCTCTCAATCTCGGCACCGTCCAGGACGGCGTGACGCAACTCCGCAAATATCTACCTTGAGAGCGCCGGAAATGCATCGGCGACCTTGGCAACCCCTGACGTGACAGAACCCGCAAACACCATGTTCACTCTGGTCCGGCGGCGACCAACGGATGCTCCAGCGGCTCAACCGGCGCTCCCGGAAATTCCTGCCAATTCACCGCCACCTTCGCCCCGCCGCCCGCGACTGCCAACGGACCCAGACTGGCACGGCGACGATCAATATCGCCACTCCGGCTTCGCATTCAACGTCAGCCTGAGCGGCACAGCCACCGTGTCGTCGATCCTTGCCGCAGACCATCACCGGCTTCAACCCGCCCACCACGTCTGCAGGTCGGCCAGCAGGTCACGCTGTCCGCTACCGGCGGCGCATCCGGCAATCCAGTCGTCTTCAGCATCGACCCATCCTCTGCGTGTCCCACTTGCGCAACCGTCGCCGGCAGCACGCTGACGGCAGTCTCGGTCGGCTCAGTCAAGGTTGACGCCAACCAGGCCGGCGGTGCGGCCAATGGCAATCAATACGCCGCGGCGCACACAGGTTCAAGCCGCCATCACCATCAGCCAATACCGTCGTCGCGGCCGACGTGCCCGCGCTGCTGATGAACCAGATCAATTGGAGTTACCAGAGCGGCGCATTCACCGACGGGCAGAATCCAGCCGGCGGAAGCTTTGCCGTAACGCAGAACGGCCTGATCGTCGTCGGCACCTACCTATAACAACAAGGCCGACTTCGTAAATGCGAGCACCGGCGCCCTGGTCAGCCAGGTGGCGATCAGCGGGCCGGGCGGATTCACAACCGACAGCCAGAACAACCTCTACATGGCGCATCTTTATGGCCCGCCGGTCTTGAAGATTCCATACGTCAACGGCGCGTATGCGACTTTGAGCGACTGCCTCTCCGCCAAACTGCACCGGCACGGATACGACTCTGTGCACCGTCGCCCGAGTCCCAGCGGAGGAGTCAAGGCGATCGCCTTCGATCCGTCCGGCAACCTCTACATGGTCACGGTTCCAGGATCAACTGGCGCCAGCGCAATTTACGAGTGCGCCGCGAGTCTGCCAGACTGGCGGCACCGCAACGCTGGTCTACTCCGATGCGAACGCAGTCAGCCAGATTGCTTTCGATCCCTGGGGCAATCTGTTCTTCACCGACGGTGTCTACACCAGCTCGACCAACTTCAGCAACGTCGAAGCCTCGCAGTTCCAATCTCTACGAACTGCCTTACACGGCAGGCACGGGCTTTGCTGCAACGCCCGCCCTTCTGCAAACCCTAACCGTCGCCTCTCCTGGCGGCTATCGACAACCAATTGGATGGTGTTGCCGTAACCTCCACTGGCACCATCTACTACGCAGACCAGAACGACGGGAACCTTTGCCATCCCCAATACGAAGGCAGGCGGTCCCGACACTCGCGCATCAATACGTTGTGTCGGCGCTGGGCGCGAAGGGAATGGAGCTCGACGCGCAACGGCAACGAGTGGGTCGTCGTCTATCATGCCGGCGGCGATAACCTCGGCGAAGCTCTGCTCGGCGACTTGGCCGACACCTAACGCTCAGTACGATGGCGCCCCGGTCAACGCCTCGGCCACTGTCGTAGACAATGCCTTTGGTTGCGGAACCGCTGCGACCCTCGCCATCGCGTCCTCCAACGCGGAGTTCTGCGCTACGGCCGGCACCACATGCTCCGCGATTTCGGCCGCCTTCTCTACTGCCGGTCTCCGGCGCAAGCCTATCCGGCGACCATCACCTTCACAGGCGACCAAGCCCAATCTCGCAAACTGCCAACCTTGACCGTCACCGATACAACCAACGGTGGCGACGGGCACTGCAACGGTGACTGGCTTCGCCAGGACAACTCCGCAGACCCTCACTTTCACTGCGCCCGCAACAACCACCTTACACCTACTCGCCGGGCGTGACGATCGCAGTGAGCGTAACCAACGGCGGGTCCAACAATCCTGTCACCTTCACGGTCGACTCAGCAGCACGGGCGCTGGAACCTTCTCCGCAACCACCGTGACCGGCACCACTCGACGGCCACGCTGACCGTTACGCAGGCGGGCAGCATTGTCATCGACGCCAACGAACTGGGCGGCCTGGCGAGCGGTGTCTTCTATGAGCCGGCAACCCAGGCGCAATTCACGCTCACGGTCGGCCTCGCTCCGCAGGCCATCGTCTTCCCGCAGCCGCTCTCGCCGGTCACCTATAGTCCGACCTTGACTGTTTCGCTTAGCGCCAACGGCGGCGGCTCGGGCAATCCCGTCGCCTTCTCCGTCGATCCGTCGAGCGCCGGCGCCGGCACCATCTCCACTTCCACATTCGCGGGCGGCACTTCCACCGCGACACTAACCGTCACCGGCGCGGGCAATATCGTGGTCGACGCCAATCAGGCTGCGAATGTTGACTACGCGGCTGCGGCCCAAACAGCGCAGACCATCGTGGTCAATCAGGCGATTCAGTCCATCGTCTTCACGCCGCTCAGCCAGCCGTTCTACTACATCTCCGCGGGAGCTACGCTCAACATTCAGGCGACCGGTGGCGGATCCAACAGCGGCATCGTCTTCACTGTTGATCCGGCGTCCACGATGAAGGGCACCTTCTCCACTAGCAAAGTCAGCGGAGCAGTCTCCACTTCCACGTTGACCATGCCGGCGAACCAAACCCCCACCTCAGGCACGATCGTCGTCGACGCAAACCAGCCCGGCAACACCAACTACCTGGCTGCAACGCAGACGAAGTTCACCATCACCGTGGGTACGCCGCTTCCCACTCAGTCCATCACCTTCAGTCAACCGCAGACTCAAGTGGGCGGCGCAACCTTGACCCTCAGCGCCACTTCCACTTCGGGCTTCCCAGTTATCTACACTTCAAGCACCTCATCGGTCTGCACGGTCAACGGCTCCGTAGCCACCTTCGCCAAGGTGACGTCGGCAAGCCCCTGCACCATCACCGCTTCGCAGCCTGGCGACAACCAGTACTTCGCTGCCGCAAACCCGGTTACGGTCACATTCGCCGTCAATCCTGCTGGTATGGCGCCGAGCATGGCCCTGAATCTCTCGCTGCCCTCCCTGGCAATCGAGCCCGGCACCGTGGGAATCACGACAATCACCATCAACTCGACCAACAACTTCGCTGCTACTCAGATCACCTTCGCATGCAGCGGCTTGCCAACGGGTTACTCCTGCAGCTTCAATCCCAGCACCGTTGCCGCATTCGCTCCCAGCAGCTCCACTGGTCTGCCCGCGGGCGCATCCGCCACTACAACGCTCACGGTCACGCCGCCTGCAACGGCTGCTCTTGTGCATCACGACTTCAAGCCGTTGTTCCCGGTCACCTTCGCTGTAGCCCTTTGCTTCCTGGGCTTCAAGAAGCGGAACCGCCTGCAACTGCTTCTGCTCCTAGTCATGGTATTTGCCGGGTTCGGCATGATCTCAGGTTGCGGTGGTAGCTCGGGCAGCTCCACTCCAGCTCCGGTCACTTCAACAGCCACAATCACAGCCACTGGCGGCGGCACAACGGCCACTTCCAGTTTGAGTGTCACTCTCGAGTAAGTAGCACGTTACATCGCTTAGCTCGTAACAATCCGTAGCCTCTCCGCGCGTGACGTATTTGGTGGAGAGGCTCCGGCGCATCATAAGATCGCTAGCATACTTCTCTGGCACTGACTTGTAACTTAATCGCGGCATGACTGAACGATTGCTGCTTTCGATCGAAAGTAACTTCATACATGATTCCTGTCTTGCCAATCGTTGAAATCAACGAAGACAATTCTGTGCACGTGAAGGGAAATTCTGACAAATGAAGACGGCCAGATGGCTTGAGGCGCTTGGGCTTTGCATTGTTGCAGCGTTGTATGTAACTGCATGCGGCGGCGGAGGCGGAGGATCGACCACAACAACGCCACCCCCTTCAAAAGTCACGCCGACAGTCACGGTCACACCGGGCGCACAAACAATCACAACACTTCAATCATTGTCTGTCACCATCGCCGTCAGCGGAAGCAGCGGCACGCCAACCGGCACAGTCACTCTCAGTAGCGGCACCTACACGTCTTCCGCTACCACCCTCGCCAGCGGCAGCGCGTCAATCACCGTCCCTGCCGGTACGTTCGGCGCAGGCACTCCGCTTCTCAGCGCCACCTACACGCCCGACGCCTCAGCTTCTTCCAGCTACAACGGCGCGTCCGGCACGGCACAAGTTACGGTTGCGAAAGCGACACCAACCGTAAGTGTCTTGCTATCCCTGCCAATGATCTCCACTATTCAGAGCGAGACTGCCACCATCACCGTCAGCGGCGGAACCGGCGCGCCCACCCCGACCGGCACAGTCTCGATTAGCGGCGCAGGTTTCTTTCCTCCCGGCACTGGCGCTACCTTGAGCAACGGAACTGCGCAAATCGTCATTCCCGCCGGAGCGATGACCGCCGGTAGCGGTACGCTCACCGCAAACTACACGCCCGATTCAGCAGGCTCCGCCATCTATAACAGTTCCACGGGCACTGCGCCGGTCACCGTCAATCTTGCGGTGCCCACCGTCTCTGTCACCCCTGGCTCTTCCAGCATCGTCACCAGCCAGAGCCTGCAAGTCACAGTTGCTGTCAGTGGAGGCAGTGGCGCTCTCACGCCGACCGGTTCTATCACGCTCAGCGGCGGCGGCTACAATTCTTCCGCCACCACGCTCGCCAGTGGCAGCGCCCAGATCACCGTTCCAGCCAACTCATTCACCACCACTGGCAGCATCACTCTCACTGCCAGCTATACACCTGACACTTCAAGCAAGAGCATCTACGCCAGCGCAACGGGAACCGCTCCGGTCACAGTGAGCTCTCCCACGCCCTATGCGCTCACCGTCAATTCGCTCGCGCCCTCAAGCGGCATCACCATCGCGGCCAGTCCAGCAGACAACAACTCCAAAACCAGCGGCGTGACGCCATTCGCGCTCACCTATAACGGTGGCACGCAGGTCACGCTCACCGCCGCCCTGTCGGCGAACAGTTACTCGTTCGTTTCCTGGACAGGATGCACCATGACGAGCGGAAGCAGCGGTAGTATCTGCACCATCACCTTCAGCGGCAATACCACCGTATCGCCAACTACAACCAGTCGACCATCACGTCCGTCACCGTCACTCCCAGCACCGCGACCATCGGAACCCAGCAGCAGTTCACCGCTAACGTGCAAGGCACCGGAAGCTTCAACAAGGCGGTCACCTGGTCCATGACTCCATCAACCGGAGCGGGCAGCATCAGCTCCACAGGTCTCTACAACACACCATACCCAGCGCCCGCCAACGTCACCATCACCGCCACCAGCGTGCAGGACACGACGAAGTTCGGCAGCACTCTCGTCACGCTCAGTCCGCCGGCAACCACCGCAGGCCCCGCGCTCAGCGTCGACCTCAACACGCCCAACACTCCCAGCGAGAATCCGCACACCATCAGCCCGTACGTCTACGGAATGAATGCCTATGTTCTAGATCCAGCCTCTGAGAAGATCGCCAACCCAGGTCTCTTGCGCTGGGGCGGCGACGACACCTCCCGCTACAACTACCAATACAACATGACCAACTCCGCCAGCGACTACTACTTCGAAAACTTCTCGGGCGCAGGCGGTCAATTTCCCAACGCCACAGGCAGCACGAACTTTCCGCAGTTCGTCCAATCCACTGACGCCGCGGGTTCCGCTGCCCTCGGCACAGTGCCTGTGCTCGGCTGGGTCGCTAACAACACGCAATACGCATGCAGCTTCACCCAAACGCAATTCCCCACGCAGCAAACATTCCAGAATGGCTGCGGCAACGGAGTGCTCACCAGCGGTGCTGACTTGAATGGAAGCAACGGCACAACTCCAACGCAGATCGCTAACATCACCAGCGTCTCTGAGCCGCCGCCGTGCACCGCCACCACTACAACCGATCCAACCTGCAACCCGATTCCGAGTCCCGGCTCGGTGACAACCACATGGGCCAACGGCACATGGTCAGGCGGATGGGTCAACTCGATCGCAGGCAGTCTCGGAACCGCAGGAAGCGGCACCGGCGTCGCCATGTGGGATCTCGATAACGAGCCGACATGGTGGGATGCCGTGCATCGCGACGTACACCCAATCCCGTTTACCTACGACGAAGTCACCAACAATGGCATCGGCACCGCCCTCGCGATCAAAACTGCCGACCCAACCGCGCTCGTCAGCGGTCCGGTCATCGACAACTGGTGGGCCTACTTCTATTCAAAGAAGGACATTGAATCCGGCTGGAGCTCTGGTTCTCCTTGCTATCAGCCCTGGGGCAATCCCACCGATCGTGAGGCCCATGCGGGCATTCCATTGATCGAGTACTACCTGCAGCAATTTGCTAAGTACTCCGGACCCTCTTACTACAACACGCGCCTTCTCGACTACGTCGACATCCATGGCTACTTCGCTCCCGACTTAAATGGGAATTCGGTGGCCTTCACCACTGCTGGAGATACACAGGAACAAATCGCCCGCATGAACGGCACGCGCGTCTTCTGGGATCCGACGTACACCGACCCTAATTATCCGCAGCCGAATTACCTCACCGACCCGAATTACAGATCGAGCTGCTCCACCCCTCTGCAGGCGCCTCAGTTGATTCCAATGCTCAAGACCTGGGTGGCCAACGATTATCCCGGCACCAAAACCGCAATCGACGAATACAACTTCGGCGGTCTCGAGTCGATCAACGGCGCCGTCGTTCAGGCTGACATTCTCGGCATCTTCGGTCGCCAGGATCTCGACATGGGGGCCTTCTGGCCATCGACGAATTACCTCCAGCAAGGTCCCGGCAACTACGCCTTTGCTATGTATCGCAATTACGACGGCAGCAACTCTGTCTTTGGCAACACGTATTTGCAGGCAACCAGCACGCCTTCCGGCGGCGGAGACGGAGAGAATCAACTCGCCGTCTATGCGGCGCAACGCACCTCTGACAGCGCGATCACCGTCATGGTCATCAACAAGACCTACGGCCCGCTCACTTCAACCATCAACCTTCAAAATTTCTCCGCGCCCGGTGGAACCACTGCGAAGGTCTACCAGTACAGCAACGCAAATCTCAGCGCGGTCGTTTCTCAGCCTGCCGTTACGGTCACGCCGCCCACCGGCAGCGGCACCACCAGCACCATCAGCAGCTACTCATTCCCGGGCCAGTCGATCACACTGTTCGTCGTGCCGTAGCCGTTCTGGTTTCTCGCTGCGCGGTGTAGCGCCGACCTCCTGGTCGGCTGTCGTGCGGGTCTCCAGACCCGCACTGAAGTTTCATTTTTCCCGGGTGCCCTGGTTCCCGATTATGGGACCTGGGATAGCCAGAACTCCAACTCACTTCGCTTCCTCGCAACAACCCGCTTGCTCACCCTACTCATGCGCCGCCGCCGGAGCCGGCGCAGTCGACGGCGCCACAGGCTTGCCGTCCACCGTCTTTGCTTCCATCAACTCCACGCGCGTCCCATCGGGATCATAAAGATTCACCTGCCGTTTCCCGTTTTTCCCCACCTGCACGGTGAGTGGCTTCCCATATGTGAGATAAGTCTTGTAGGCAGGCCGCGACTCCAATTCCGCAACCGCTTTCACTGCATCCGGAACCACCAGCGACACGTGATTCTTCGTCCCGTAGCCCGAAGGCGTCTTATCGTAAAGCATCAGTTCGATGTAATCCGTTCCCTCGGGCACACGCAGGTTCACCCAGCTCAATTGCTTTCCATCGCTGCTACCGCGCCATGTTTCTGTGAATCCAAGCACGCCCTCATAGAACGCCAGCGACTTGTCTAGGTTCCCTACCAGGAATCCAACATGATAAATCCCGTCAGCGATGCGCGTCGCAGGCAGATACTTTCCGGCATCCTGCGCCTCCACTCCCGTCGGCAGGCTTTGCACAAACTCCACCAGCGTCCCGTCCGGGTCCTTGATCTCAAACGCATAATCCCCTGTGCGCGTCTTCGCCCCGTTCCCCGGTTTCACGTCGAATCCCTTTGATCGTAGATACGTTCGCATCGCCTCCGCATCGTTCACGCTGAAGCAATAGTGGCTCATCATGCTTGGTGGCGAAGGCGGCGCATCGGTAAACAGCTCGATGTGCTGATGGTCGTTGATCTTGATGAACGCAATGCGAACCTGGTCGGTTCCCAGCCGATTGAGCGTCGTGTATTCGTCAAATCCAAGCAGGTCGTGCCAGAAAGAAATCGCCTTCGGCAAATCCGAAACGAAATACCCGGCATGCGAAACGCCGATAATCTTCGGCCGCCCGGGAGTCGTATTCTGCGCGGACGCTTGCGCCGCGAGGAGAACAATCCCCGCCACCGCCACTACCATTTTGCCAATACCGCGAGGCAATGAACGAAGCATCGCAAAGTCTCCTGTTTTCAGCAGCGTCGATGGTCGCTTGCCGCTACCAGCAAGCAGTATACGTTGCCTCCGGAAAATATATCGTGATACGATATAACTGTGAAAAGATCCGACGAAGCCGACGACTCCCTCCTCCGCACTCTAGCCAATTTCCGCCACGAACTGCGCCATTTCCTGCACTTCAGCGAGCTGGCCGCAGTAGAAGCCGGCCTGCAGTCGCAGCAGCATCAGCTTTTACTGCAGGTTGCCGGAGCACCCGAAGGAACTGAGGTCACCATCTCCTATGCAGCCATTCGCCTCAGCCTCAAGCACAACAGCACAGTCGAGCTCGTCGATCGGTCTGAGCGTGAAGGCCTTCTGGTAAGAAAAGTCGATGGCGACGACAAGCGGCGCGCCCTGCTCAGCGTGACTGCAAAGGGAAAAAGAATCCTCGCTCGGCTATCGCTCGATCACGCCCGCGAGTTGAACGAGCGAGCTCCTCGCCTGGTTAAGGCGCTGCACCAGATCCGCATGAGGGCTGCCGCCTCCCCACTGGAGGTCAATTGAAATCTCGGCCGTCTGCTCTTCGCGATTTCACAGTCGACCATCGCACCTGGCTTCTCAGCGCTGTGGCCCTCGTCATCGGTGCAGGCGGCGCGGCGCTCGCCGTTCTGCTCTTGCGCGCAATCGCGCTGGCCACCAACATCTTCTATTACCACCGCATCAGCATTGCAATGGTCAGGCCCGCGGGTTCCACTGAGCCGGCATGGGTTCTCCTGCTCGTTCCAGTTGTTGGCGGATTGATTGTCGGCGCCATGGCGCACTACGGCTCCGAGAAAATCCGTGGCCACGGAATCCCCGAAGCTATTGAAGCGATTCTGCTGCACGGCGCGCGCGTCGATCCCAAAGTCGCAATCCTCAAGCCGCTGTCCGCTGCCGTCGCCATCGGTTCCGGCGGTCCCTTCGGCGCAGAGGGCCCCATCATCATGACTGGAGGCGCATTCGGCTCGCTCATCGCCCAATGGCTCAAACTTTCTGACGCGGAGCGAACCACTCTCCTCGTAGCAGGCGCTGCAGCCGGCATGTCCGCAACCTTCGCCGCCCCTCTCGCTGCCATCCTGCTTGCCGTTGAATTGCTCCTCTTCGAGTGGCGCCCACGCTCGCTCGTTCCTGTCGCAGTCGCAAGCGTTTTGGCCGGAGCGCTTCGCATCTGGTGGCTTGGGCCAGGCCCGCTCTTTCCCGTGGACCTCTCAGCGGGCATTCACCTCGATCGCACTCTTCTCGTCGCTGCACCACTCGGCATTCTTGTCGGCTTTGCTTCCGCCGGACTCAGCCGCCTGATGTACGGCTTCGAAGATGTCTTCGAGCATTTCGGCGAGCGCTTTCACTTTGACTCGATGTGGTGGCCCGCGGTCGGCGGCATTGTCATCGGTGTCGGCGGTCTCTGCTTCCCGCGCGGACTCGGCGTCGGTTATGACAATATCGCCGAGCTGCTGCGCGGCAACGCTCCGCTGAGTCTGCTTGTCGGCTTGCTCGTCGCCAAGTCCCTCATGTGGGCGTTTTCTCTCAGTTCAGGCACATCGGGCGGCGTGCTCGCTCCGCTGCTCATGATCGGTGCCGCCATTGGCGAATTCCTGGCGCGCCTGTTGCACATGCCTGGTGAAGCGCAAGCGCTCTGGGCGTTAATGGGAATGGGAGCGATGCTGGCCGGCGCTCTCGGCGTACCACTCACCGCTGCCGTCTTTGCGCTCGAGCTCACGCACGCTCTCCCGGCGTTGCTTCCCCTCGTGCTCGCCTGCATCGCTTCCTATTTCGTCACGTCGCTCTTTATGCCGCGGTCCATCCTCACTGAGAAACTGAGCCGTCGCGGATATCATCTTTCGCGCGAATACGGCGTCGACCCGCTCGAAACCATCACTGTCGCCGAGGTGATGGCCGAACTTCCTGAAGGCACGCTACACCGGCAAACTGAATTGGACGTTCTTCCGGATACCTTCGCCTATTCCGATCAAACCTGCCGCGCCGTCGCAGAAGAGATGGCGACCACCGGAGTCTTCAGCATGCCTGTTGTCGATCGCGAAACCGGGAAGATATCCGGCTCGATTGGAACCGCCGAGCTTCTCGCAGGTCGAAAACGCGCCGTCCAGCGCGAGTCGGAGCGCAGCATCGCGTTTCAATTGGAAGAGCAGCAGAAATAACGCCGCAGCGAACCGCTTCGGCCAGCGACTCTTTCGATTTCGCGCAGCCTATTGTTCGACGACTGCCTTTGACAAATTGCGCGGCCGGTCCATATTCACGCCGCGCTCGATAGCCATGAAGTAGGCGAAGAATTGCAGCGGCACAACTTCAGAGATGGGCAGAAGATACTCCGGCGCTTGTTCTACCTCCACAACATCCGTCGCCAGCCCTGCAACTTCTTTGTCACCCGCATTCGCAATCGCGATCACTTTGGCTCGCTGAGTCTTCAAATCACGGAGCAGCCGAAGAGTCTTCTCATACCGCATCGCCGACTCCTTCACGCTGGGATCGAATGTCGCGATGATCACCAGCGGCACCGAATCACTCACCAGCGCGTTTGGCCCGTGCTTGATTTCCCCGGTCGGATAACCTTCGGCGTGCACATACGAGGCCTCCTTCAGCTTCAATGCACCTTCGCGTGCGATCGCGTAATGAATTCCGCTACCCAGAAAGAGAAATGTCGAAGCGTCTCTGTATTTGCGTGCGAGAGCCTCCACGCGTGTCTGCCATCCAGCGAGCTGTCTCTCCATCTGCGCGCACTGCGCCCACAAATCCGAAATTAAAGCGGGCAGCTTCACGACATCGATCTTTCCTGCGCGCGCGCCTTCACAAAGCGCCAGGATATACAGCACGGCGAGTTGGCAGGTGAAACTCTTCGTTGCCGGAATCGCTCGTTCCGATCCCGCATTCAACGGCATCGAAACATCCGCCTCGCGCGCCATCGTCGAATCCGCCACATTTGTAATCGCAAGCGTCTTCCATCCGAGTCTCTTCGCTTCGCGTAAAGCTCCCAGCGTGTCCGATGTTTCTCCAGACTGCGAAAGCACCAGGCATGCGGGCTTATCTGTCGAGCAATGGCTGGGGAAGCTGTACTCGCTCGCGTATTCAACATCCACCGCCATCCCGGCCAGCTCCTCAAGCCAGATCTCCGCTGCCAGGCCCGCGTGACGGCTCGAACCGGAAGCAGCAATGATCGCGTGCCCGCCAGGCTTGATCCAACTTCGGAGCCGGTCGAGGATTTCCGGCTTAAGTTGGTCGGTCAGAACATATTGATTGAGCGTCCGCCACAGCGCCAATGGCTGCTCGCCAATCTCATCCAGCATCAAGTGAGCCGAATCCCCTGACGGCTCGCTTTCAGCGCTTTTGCCCAAAATCAGATGGTGCTCATTCATGATCATATCTTGCCATAATGATCAATGTCTTGACCAATATATGTTTAAAATTCGACGATTCCCAAATAAATCCACTGATTTCTGCTGGTTGACACAACGCCTGACGCTGTAGAATCACGGTGCCATGTCAGAGTCGATCAACCGTCGATCTGAGCAGATCGTCAAGTTTCTGCTCAATGCAGGCAGTGCCACGATCGAAGAGTTGCTAACCGTTGCCGGCTCGTCGGCGCCAAGCATTCGACGCGATTTGGCCCGGCTTGAAAACCGAGGACTGATCCGCCGCACTCACGGCGGGGCAGAACTCGTCGAGCCGTTGCTCTATGAGCCTTTCCGATTTGACAGTTCGTTTTTGGCCCGCGAACAACGTCATGCTGCGGATAAACGTCGCATTGGTCTCGCTGCAGCCGAATTAATTCAGGCCGGCGAAACGGTTGGCCTTTCCGCCGGCACTACGACCACTCACATCGGACGAAGCCTTCGCCATCGCGAAAAAATTCAGGTCATCACGAATGCCATCAACATCGGCATGGAGTTGTGCAACCAGACGGCGATTCGCACCTACCTCACCGGCGGTGAAGTGTTGTGGGCCTGGGCCTTCGCATTGACGGGCAACGCCGCCCTCAACTTCCTCGACAACGTATATATGGATAAGGTCTTCCTCAGCGTCACCGGCCTCGACGCGGAGCGCGGCGCGACGACTTTGGAAACAGACGAAGCTCTCGTTTACAAGAAAATGATCAAGCAGGCCAAGCAGGTAATTGTCGCTTGCGATTCCAGCAAGCTCGCCAAAGTCAGTCCCGCTATTATCTGCGCCGCAAACGAAATCCAGGTGCTCATCACCGATCACTCGGCGACTGCTGAAGCAATCGCGCCCTTTGAGCGCCAGGGAATCACAGTGCTTCGCGCTTAACCCACATTCCGTAAAGCGCAGCCCTCTTGCACGCCAGCGCTATTTCTGCAGCATTGGCGCCGTCGCCGTGCGATATTCGGCGTTCAGCAAGCGGATCGCCTCGCGTACATCGGATTCAAGCACGTGCCCGTTTTTGCCTCTTGCGTGATTCCCATTCTTTCGCGTGAGTGATCCATGAAGTGAATAGACTCCGGCTCGCCGCACCACTTCGACCAGGCTCTCCAATCGAAGCCCGCCGCCGGCGATGATCTGAATGCGTTCGCCCGCTTGAGACTTCAGCCCCCCGATCACCTCCGCGCCCCTCAACACATCAGCCTCTCCACCCGACGTCAGCAAACCGTCGGCCCCGGTCTCGATTACGTCCTCGAGCGCTTCGCGCAGATCGGGCGATTCGTCGAATGCGCGATGAAACGTCACTGCGAGCGGGCGAGCCAGCTCAACAAGTTCGCGTGTGCGCTTCACGTCCACGCGGCCATCTTCAAGAAGCACTCCGACGGCAATGCCACTGGCGCCAGCCGCTTTTGCTTGTTCGATCTGCTGCCGCATCACATCAAACTCATCGCGCGAAAAGCAGAAATCGCCGCCGCGCGGACGAATCAGCACGTACACAGGAACCGAAAGGGTGCGAAAATTTCCGGTCGCCAGCTCGGCTGCCGGCGTCATGCCGCCGCCATCGAGCGCTGAACATAATTCAATTCGATCGGCGCCACCGGCTTCCGCCGCATGAACGGCGTCCAACGTTTCCACGCATAACTCAAAGAAGACAGGATTCATGATTCCGTTCCGAATAGGGATCTTTACGCGTTCCAATTGTGCTTTTCTTCAAACCTTGAGTACGCTGCAAACACCATGACGCCGGGCATGATCCATCGGGTGCGACGTAAGACATACTAAGCAATGAAGCATCTGACCTATTTCGTTCAGTATTTCGCAAACCCCCAAGTGCTTCGGCCAAACAATCTCCGGTTTCAAAGTTTATAGCATATCAATATTAATCATGCAAATATTTGATCATACTTTTATGTAATGATCAATTTCTGCACATTTTGCACCTAACTCAGCTAGATGACTAGCTCATCCAAGATGTCGGTTTTGAACTCCGATACTGCAGGATACAGGCCAGGTTGCCCCACTTTGAACCTCCGTCAGGAAGATTGGCTTCCGCTCTCGTCAGGATCGATCTGCCACCAACTTATTTATTTTCATAGCAATAGTCGGATAAATATCCGCTTTTCCGGATCAGCAAAACGGGCTCGCAGCTCAAGCTCGCATCAAAGCCATGGTCCCGGATCGAGCTGGACCTCGGCCGCTCCAGCTCTCAGATTCTCAAGAGCTTGAGTCCATATAGCAAGCCGCAAATCACAAAAATGATCATATTGGCTAAAATATTTCATTTTCTCTCTTGCATTTTCCTGAAACATTGCGGTAGTATCCGTCGCATCGATGATTGTGCGTTTCGAGGCGACTTGATCGAAGATCCGATTTGGGGTCCGGGCTCCTCCGCATTTGGGCAGGAAGAATCAAAGCCGGGTCCGTTTGCTCGATGGGCCAGTCCATCGCCGATGCACTGATAAAAGCTCAAGCACGGTGAGCAGTCATCGTCGGAGCAACGCTTCCAGGTCGAAGCATCAACCAGGACCTCTATTGAGGAGGAGGAAATTCCAGTGAAGCTTACTCATAAAATGTTGTTGATTACGGCCGGCACCGCCTGCCTGCTTCTGTTCCTTTTGGGAGTGTCACAGACCACGCAGGCCCAACAGGCTGCGGGCTCCGTTACAGGTCTCGTCACTGACGCTTCTGGGTCTGCGGTTCAGAATGCAACGGTGACCGCCGTCAACGTGGACCAGTCAACCACCTGGACCACGAAGACCACGGCTGCTGGCCTCTACGAATTCCCCACCGTCGCGGTTGGCAAAATCCAGCTGAAGGTTGAAGCAGAAGGTTTCAGCACAACGGTCCGCAATCCGTTCACCCTCGTGCTCAATCAGGTTGCTCGCGTCGACTTTCAATTGAAGGTCGGCATGGTGAACCAGACGGTCACTGTCAGCGATCTTCCGCCGCTCCTGCAGACTGGCTCCACTGAAGTGGGCACGCTGATCGACGCTGACGCAGCTTCGACTCTGCCTCTGGCTAGCCGCGACGTCAATCAGTTGACCCTGCTCGCGCCGGGCGTGCTGAGTGCCAACATCTTTGCGTTTCAGTCGCCGCAGACTACATTCGGCACCGGTCGCCCCTACGTAAACGGCGCGCGCGAGCAGGACAACAACTTCATCCTCGACGGCATGGACATCAACCAGCCCGATAATGACGACGTTGCCTACACACCGGCGCCCGACGCGGTGCAGGAATTCAACATGATCGTCAGCAACGCGCCGGCCGACTACGGCAACTACGCAGGGGGCGTAATTGTCGAATCGATGAAGTCGGGCACAAACAAGTTCCACGGCAATCTCTACGAGTACGTCCGCAACACCGATCTCGACGCCAATACCTGGCAAGACAAGGCGAATGCCTTCGTCACCGGTTTCGGCGCAGCCACCACGCTACCGCGTCCGGCATTGCAGTGGAACGAATTTGGGGGCACCGTTGGCGGCCCGATCATCAGGAACAAGCTCTTCTTCTTCGCCGACGAAGAGACTTCCATTTTTAATCAGCCTCGCACCGGAAACACCAACACTCTCGTCCCGAACGCGAACTTCTATACTCCCAGCGCCGGCAAAGTCGGCGGCCAGGTCTATGACCTCGGTTGGTTCTGTACCAGCACAGCCGGCGCCTCCTTCAATAGCGCTGGTCAGTGCGTTGGCGGAGGGCAGCTCTACATGCCGGCTGCAGGCACGGCTTACGGCAGCCGCCAGATCATTCCTTACAACCAGATTCCGATAGCCTCGGTCGATCCAGTGGCCAAAGCTCTCGTGGCTCTTTCCGCCTTCCAAAACCAGGTATCGACGCTGAACTATTTCACCAGCGGTTACACGCATAACTCCCAGGGCGATCTCAAAATCGATTGGGAGCCGACTCAGGCCGATCACATCATGGGCCGCTACACCCAGATGTACACACAGGTGATCCAAAGCAACGGCACCAATGTGCTTACCCCGAACCTCGAGCGCCAGTATCCGCTGAAGAATATCGTTGCGGATTACGTGCGTACATTCACTCCTACGCTCATCAACGATCTCCGCCTCGGCACGCAGATCTTCCCCGCTAATGACCAGATTTATACCTCGGCTGTAAGCGGCAACATCAACACGTCCATCGGACTTCCTAATGTTCCGGTGAACGTTCTGCCCTCCATCAGCATGGGATATGGAACGGTAGGCGGCAGCGATGGTCCCGAAGTTTTCCACGACACCACCAACGAAATAGAAGACTCCCTCACATGGACCCACGGAAGGCAGTCCATTCACGGCGGTTTCCAATACCTGCACTACGACATGAACGATACCTATGCAGGTAACAACGGAGAAGCAGGCTCGTGGAACTTCAGCGGGCAATACACAACCAATACCGGAGTCGCCGGCGGTCTGCCGTACGCCGACTTCCTTCTCGGTCTGCCGGCATCGGTTGGCGTGGGCGAGCCCATCCACTTCCACCTGGTCAACAGCCTCATCGGCGGCTATGTGCAGGATAACTACCAGGCAAGCCCCACGCTCACGTTGAACCTGGGTGCTCGCTACGAGGTAAACACACCGCGCGGCGACAGAAACTCGGCCAACAACATTAATTTCGACCTGGTGACGGGAACGCCCGAGATCGGGAAGAATTACAACACTTACTACGGCATCGGCGACGTTCAGCCGCGCATTGGTTTTGCCTGGCAGCCCACCTGGGCGCCAAAGACAGTGGTGCGTGGTGCGTACGACATTTCCAGTCGTTCATGGAAGGTAACGGCATCAGCAATATGGCCGTCATCAATCCTCCCAATTCCAGCACCATCAGCCAGACCAATCTTCCGCAACTCCAACTATCCCGCGCACACTTTCAGCAACGGGTACGCGCCCTATCAGGCCTCTTGCACCACGGCTCTGCTCATGGCCCTTGCACCCGCCTGCATCAGCGGACAAACCACTCACGCAACCGATCCCAATCTGCGGCCAGCTATGAATCAGCAATGGAACCTGACCGTGCAGCATCAGTTCCGGAACAATCTCACCGCATCGATCGGGTACGTTGCAGACAAAGACGATCACATGTCCGACATCTTCTGGTACAACCAGAAGGTTCTCACCTCTGGGACCCAAAAAGTCACCGACGGCGCCGGCAACATCGTTACCGTTCCCTCGGTTGCCGCGGGCCCATATATGCAAAAGCTCGTCACCGCCGGTGTGGGGCAGGCGCGCTACAACGATTCCAGCGCCGTCTCTCGGTTCCAGGCGATGGAATTGACGGTGGCGCAGAGAAGTTTCCACGGCCTCGATTTCCAGGCGAACTACACCTGGTCGAAATGCCTCAGCAATTCGCTGGGCTATTTCGGATCCTATGGCGATGAAGAAGGCATCGGCGAACAACAGAACGAAGGCGGTGGCAACTTCTTCCAGAACGAATACAATCCGATGGGCGACTACGGCAAGTGCACTATCGACGCCGCATCCGCCTTCAACGGCTACGCCATTTACAATCTGCCCTTCGGTCGCGGCAAAATGTTCGGCGGCGACATTCCAAAAGGGCTCGACGAAGTTGTCGGCGGCTGGAATGTTGCGTTCGACACCACCTTCCGCTCCGGATTCGCGGTCACTCCGTATGCCGGCGAGTGGATGGGCTCCTTCAATCCGGCTGCGGCCTCAAACCTCACTGCGCCTTCCTATGTGCCACGCGCCAGCTGCAATAGTGGTTCCGCATATCGCGGCTTTGGCCAGAGCCTGCAAACCACGCAGATCGGGTCGAGCATCGGAGTGACCAACCTCAACCCCGGCGCGGTCAGCGACCAGGCGGACGGACAATTCGGCAACTGCCAGGTGGGTTCGCTGCGCGGTCCCAGCCTCAAGACGGCCGACCTGAACCTGGGCAAAGCCTTCCCGATCACCGAAAGCGTGAACGTGAACTTTATGGCCCAGTTCATGAACCTGACCAACACGCCGATCTTCAGCATTCCGAATACCTGGGATGACAATTACAGCTCGTGCGAATACTGCACCGGCGTCCGCACCACCGGCCCTAACGGCGGCGGATATAACACGGTCGGTGTCTATGGCTTGATGGACGGATCGAATCCCGGTCGCGAGATCGAATTGTCACTCAAGCTGCAGTTCTGACGTGTCCGGCAATCAAATGCGCTCCAGCGCAGGAAGCTGACTGGAGCGCACCAACTCTCGAAGCTCGAAGCCTCGCCTTCGAGCTTCGAACATTTTGCGCGCCACTCTAGTGTCCTGAGTCTGAAGCCGCGACGTGAAATGAAGCTGTCATCCTGAGCGAACGGGCCCAAATGTTTTCGGAGCCCCCAATGAGCGATCCTTGTTCTTTGAGGACGAGTTTGGGGGTGGTGAGCCGAAGGATCTGCGTTTGCGATCTCGAATCAACGAATGAACCTCGGATTCACCACTCCACTCCAAGCGCGATAATGGAAGAAGTTCGTATCGAATATGCCGACAATTCTTACTGCAAGTGCTCTCTTCGACGGGAACCGCATCGTTCAAAATCCAGTCATCACTTTGGACGACGATCGCGTCGC
Source organism: uncultured Acidobacteriaceae bacterium (assembly GCA_963782085.1). GTDB lineage: Bacteria > Acidobacteriota > Terriglobia > Terriglobales > Acidobacteriaceae > Telmatobacter. Next base: position 296,304 of record CAWAIL010000011.1, on the reverse strand, counting down.
CTCCATCTCATCCCGCACTGAAGCCGCTCTGCCTCCCGATGCCCACGTGCTTGATTTTCCCGGCGCCACGCTCGCGCCTGCATTCCTTGACATCCATATTCATGGCGCAGCCGGCCACGACGTAATGGAAGCCACTCCTGAAGCCCTCAGCACGATGGGGCAGTTTCTCGCCTCGCGCGGAACCGCGAATTTTCTCGCCACCACCGTCACCGCTCCGCTCGATGCAACTCTTCGCTCGCTCGAGGGCCTTGCTAAACTCATCGCGCACCCGCATCTCAACGGAACTGCACGTCCCCTCGGCATTCATCTCGAAGGCCCGTTTCTCTCCCACGTCAAAGCGCGGCGTGCACCCGCCGGAGTATCTGCTCGAACCCGAGCATCGCGACATCTTCGACCGCTCTTTGAAGCCGCCGAAGGCCACGTCCGCCTGATGACGCTTGCGCCCGAGCTTCCCGGCGCGTCAGAGCTGGCCGCCCACGCAACGCAGGCGCGGCGTCCGCATCTCTGTCGGCCACTCCAACGCCACCGCACGCTGAAACCCGTGCCGCAATCGCCGCCGGCGCCACCAGCGCAACCCACACCTTCAACGCCATGCGCCCGCTCGACCACCGCGAGCCCGGAATTCTCGGCGTCGTGCTCACTGACGATTACGCTCTGCGCCGAGCTGATCTGCGACGGCATCCATTCCGCGCCTGAGATGGCGCGGCTCTGGTGGCGCGCCAAGGGCCCCCAGCGCGCCATTCTTGTTACTGATGCGATGAGCGCCGCCGGCATGCCCGACGGCGAGTACCAGCTAGGCGGATTCGCCGTGAATGTCGCCGGCGGCCGCGCAACCAGAGATGGGGTTCTCGCTGGCAGCGTTCTCACTCTCGATCGCGCCCTGGCCAACTGCATCCAGTTCACCGGCGCAACTGTCGAACAATCGCTGCGCCTCTTAACCGCGAATCCCTCCGCGCTCATCGGTGTTGAAGATCGTGCGGGAGCCGTCGCTATCGGCCGCGCCGCCAATCTGGTCGCGGTCAGCTCAGCCGGAAAGCTTCTAGAGACCATCCTCAATGGCAAGCCGGTTTCGATGCACTGAGGAGTTCTGCGGTCCTGATCCCTTGCCGTCGCACCGTTTCAACCCGCTTCGATTTCCGTGCGAAGCGCTTCGCCCAATCCCATTGGCAACGAGAAACGCCAGAATCCGGATCAAATAGAAAAGGCCGCCCGGTAGCGGCCTTCTCTAAATTCTTAGCCTTGCAAAATCAATTGGTTGCGGGGGCTGGATTTGAACCAGCGACCTTTGGGTTATGAGCCCAACGAGCTACCGGGCTGCTCCACCCCGCACATCCATCTTATCAAGCTGATGAACGAGGGTCAATCACCGGCAACCACGCCAAAATGCAGAGTCGGACTAAAACCCGGCTCAGAATGGATACTTTGGCGTCCGGGTAATTCTGTCCGCGGCGTTCAAAATCTCAACCGACGTCCGTCGCCGCATCGTCGTCGCCTTCAACTGAGATCCGCAGTGACTTCAGGAAATGCAGGTCGTTTTGCGTGAAAGTTCCGGGTTCCGCGCCCGCATCGCCAGTAGACTCATCGGACTCGCCCTTCTTGCCCGCCGCAGTCACTTCATTGAGGCCGATCGTCGCCTCCAGCATCAGCAGAACATCGAAGCCATGCTTGCGGATGTCCTGGACAACCCCGGCAATCTGCTCGCTCTCAATCACCGACTCGTGGATGGCCTCGCCTAGTTGCTGGATCAGTTCGCGCAAACGCGATGTCATCGAAACCTCCAGAGCGGCGATTGCCCGTTTAAGCGCAGGTTACGTCGCGGAATCTATACCTTACAGCCATTTTGGCTCAAGAGCAACCGAGTGCCACCGTCCAGTTCAGCGACGCATGCCACAAGCCACTGCTACCATCATAAACGGAATGAGATCGCGGTACATCGGGCGCGCTTTGGGGATCGGCGTGCGTGTCGCAGGGCGAATCGTCGGCCAGCGCGTCAACGAATCGACGTCGTCCTGGGCTCGCCAGCCGCAACGTCAGGCAGCCTCCGCCGCGCCTCCAATCGGCCCGACTATAAGCCAAACCGCCAGCCACATCGCCACGCACGCCGGCCGCGGAGTCAGCCAGGGCGTCGGCGGCTTTGTGCGCTCGTTTCGCCGCGTGGGCGGAATCCTCTGGCTTGAGGTCACTGGCGCCTTCTTCCTTCTGCCGGTCATTGTGTTTGGCCCAACTCTCTGGAAGGCGAGCGTCGGCTATCCCCACACCACTGACCACCGAACCTTCTGGGTCAGCGCGATAGTCATCGCAGTCTTTCTCTACTTGAGCATCAGTTCGTTCTGGCAAGCCCGCCGCCGCTAGTGCGGTTGCGACGGTTCAATTCTTCGCTAGCACCTTTCGTTCTCTCCACGAAACCGCACGCGCCCCGCTCCCAATTTCAGCCACCTTCTATCTCGACGATGGACCTGCTGGTGCCGTCTTAAACGACCGAAACGCCACCGCCCCAAGCAACCCAATCACCAGCACCAGCGCGATCCACAACAGGATCGGATGTTTCTCAGTGAATGGCCGCTCGTCCGGCCGTGGTTGCCACGCTGCATTCGAAATCTCCGCGCCTAACTGCGCCACAACCGGATTGCTCTCCATCACAAACAGCGAAGCGTAGTCATACTGCGGCGGCGTCAATGCGGGGTCGCCGTAATACAGTGTGTAAGCAGCTCCGGCAGCCGCATCGAAACAGAGCCGCCACTCGAGCATTTCCAGCCGCGCCGACAAATTCTGGATCGGCACGTCGTCGTGATTCTCAATCGTGATCGTCCACTTGGCAGAGCCGTCGAAATAATATTGTGGCGCATCAACCGCCAGGTGCTCTTCGTCGATGCGATGACCATCCTGCACAGAGTGAACGCGGAGAATATTGCCTGAGGTCGTAAAAGGTTGAGGCGGTTCGGTCGAATCATTCGGCGCAGGCCGCGAAACTGGCTGCAATGCTGATCTCGACGTCGCGGCTGAAATTCGCCGGACTTTGCCCCGGCACGAAAACCATGCGATCCACCGGCGTGTGCGCGGGTACAACAAATTCGATCACCGAGTGACGATTCTTTCGTCGTAGCGTTCTCGTACCCCGGCCACGGCGACAAACTTCGGCTTGCTCGCCGGCAGATGCGTGACGGAAAGTCCGGTCACATCCTCTGGGCGTAATCGGTCCAGCAATCTGGAAATGGAGAAATCGAAAGTCCGATTCAGGCAGATGCAGAACAGTGCTGCGGCCAAGCCTCTGCGCAGTCAGATCGAAAATCGTGAACGCCCCGAGCCTCGTTCGCGAGCCGCCAGATTGCGTCTGGCTGCCGGAAACATTCACCGTCGCCAGAAAATCGTGTCCGGTGATCTTCAGTTGCAGATCGCTGTAGTGCCCGCTCAGGCATCTCGGCATCGAAGACCGTATCATTCCCGTCTTACCGAGATTCAGCATCGGGATCGTTTGGTCGGTCGAGGCAACCGGCACATCCGATCGCACCACGTAAGGCGTCTCCGTCATGCCCTGGTAAACACGCAGATCCGCAAGTTGGGCCGAGGCATGCGCAAACACGCCAGGATCGACGACGAGGCAACTCTGCCCGGCTGACTGCGCGGGCGTCTGGATGGGTCGCTCAAAATGGAAATAGCGAATCTCCGGCGACGGCGCCGCCAGCAGCAACAGCCCCAGCGCGGCGACTTGCTCTCAAAATCATTCCCGTCCTTCCGACCGCGCAGGTTTAGCCAGTCGCGCTGGTACACATAGCTCACGCAGAGCAGCAACACGCCCAGGCCAATGAAGCTCAGGATGCGCAACCCCTGGTTCAGTTGCTCTGTATCGATCAGGAACACTTTGGCGACGGTCGCGGCAAGCAGGATGAGCGCCTGCCAGCGCAGAAAAGCGGACCGCTTGACAAATCCCACCGCCAGCAGGATGCCGCCGTAAAGCATGAAGAACGCCGAGTAAGAGAACTGCGCGTACATCCAGTATTCGCGTGTCAGATAGTAGCTGTAAAACCTGCCGCCGCCCTGCCACCGTTGCAGCCACCAGTAGCTGTGAATCTCAAGGCTGAACGCCAGCAGCACGAGCACATTCACCGCAATGCACAGCCACCGCAGCAATGCCGGCCAACTGCAAAACAGTCCGGCTTCGCCCGCCGCGGCACCTCCTCATCCCGCGAGTTCTTCGCCAGCCACGCGATGAACGCGCAAACGGCAATCGCGACGCAGTAGGTTCCAAACCGCTCGTTGAAAATTGGCCGCGTCGCCGCTGCCGGATTCACGTCAGCAAGCGCGCCCAATCCGAGAACCGTGCGATGAGCACCAAACGCGCTGCAGCAGCATCGACCCCACGCGCCGCGAAAGCCACAACAAAACGGCGCCCTCCACCAGCCAGCCGATCGTCATCCATCGGCCCTGCGTCTTCAGCGGAATCGCAATGGTGAGAAAGACGATCGCCGCAGCCAGGTGCAATGACGACAGCGGCGCGGAGCGCCGCCGTGCAGAATGCCGCTCTCCGGCAGCCGCATCAGCAGCAGATAAAACGCGGCGAACGCCACCGCCAGCCACGGCGCCGCCCAATCGGCAGTTGACGGGACTCAACAGCGAATAGAAGGCCAGAAATCCCAGCGCTGCATTGGCAACAGGAAGCACGAACGCAGACGAGCACATCCCAGCCCTGAAGGATTCCGCCGGCATCCAGCGTGATCTTCACCAGCCGCGGTGCCAGCGCAAAGATCAGGAAGAAACAGCAGAGGAAAAATGCCGTGCGCGGCGCCTGGTCCTGCGAGTAGAAACGAGCTCCACCAGCCGAAGACGAAAATCGCGGTGCCCGCGAACGACACAAACAGCAGTCGCGACCACGGCCGCAGCGCCACCAGCACCAGCACCGCCAGATCCAGCATCAGCAGATAGGTGAACAGCGCGACCTCGTGATTGCCGCCCGTGGAAACCAGCAGCGGCGTGCTCAGGCCGCCGGCAATGGCGTAAAGCGCCAGCAGCTCGGCATCCTGCGCCCACGCCATGTAGCCGTTGAAGGCGGTCACCGCGATCATGGCCGCGAATGCGACGCCCGCGGGCATCAGCGCATAGAGCTGGAAGGCCGCCCACAGCGACAGATAAAGCGTGCCGCTGCCAATCGCCTTCAGCGAGTAGGAGAACACCGCGTATCCGCGCTTGTGAAAGCGCTCGGACCACGCGATGAGCGCCGCGCCGGCCAGCAATCCGATCAGCACGCGGCCCAGCGGGCCGATCCAGTGATTGTCGAAGGCGAGCTTCAGAAACCAGGCCACGCCGATCAGCACGGCAAGAATGCCGATGCGATTGAACCACTGCGAGCCGATGCGGTTTTCAAGGGTGCGCGAATCTCCAGGCTCGGTGGCTCGACCGATCGAAACAGTGCGGCTTCGCTCGGTGCAGAAACCGCATGGGTGACAACCGGCTGCTGCGCGGTGGCAGCAGGTGCGGCCGTGGGACTCGGAGCAGCCAGCGGCGAGCTAAATACCTGCGGCGGCGCTGCGACCGGTGCGGGCTGCTGCGCCGGCGCCATCCCAACCGGCGGCGCATCACTCGCTTCGGCTCGCGGAGCCGCCGCAATCGGCTCGCCCGCCGGCTCCGCAGCAAGCCGGCTCAGCCTCGTTTCCACATCCCACACACGCTTGGTCAGCTCAGCGACCGCATTCGCGCATCTCGCCGCGCGCGCGAGTTCGCAGTCACGATCGCAATGATCGGCAGCGCGATGATGGCGAATCCAACCAGGACAAGAATCAAAACAATGATTATCCATAGGCGAATTTTGCCGGAATTATAGCCCTAGTCGCAGTGCAGTAGGTGAACAACCGCTTCGACAGGTTCACACGTCGTGACTCGCGGTGCCTTGCGCGTCAGGTGCCACACGCCCAACGCCAGCGCCAGCACTGCCAGCCCATAAGCCAGCATCGCCGTCTCGCCGCGATGAATCTGCCAGCCCTTCCAGATGGCCACGGCGGCTGCCAGCAGCATCACGATGCCTCGAATCCGATTCACGCTGCGCCCTTTCGCTCGGCAGCGCGCATCACCGCTCGCGCCAGCCATTCATCATCGTATCCTCCCATCGGCTCTGGTTCTCTCACGTCCGCCGCAATTGACCCGGCCAGCGCCAGTCCCTATGGTGAAAGGTGACAGCCGCTCGCCCGAAAGGAATCCGCATGTCGACCTCAACTACCCATCGCCCCCGCCGCAACGCCGCCTCAAGAAGACCGCACTCAACGCCACGCATCGCGCCCTCAAGGCCAAGATGGTCGACTTCGGCGGATGGGACATGCCGGTCGAATATCCCGCCTCCGGCGGCGGCCTCTGCGTTGGATTGATCGCCGAGCACATGGCCGTGCGCACCGGCGTGGGCCTCTTTGACGTGAGCCACATGGGCGAGATCCAGTTTCGCGGCCCCGGCTCGCTCGCCGCCGTGCAGCACATCACCATGAACGACGCCTCGAAGCTCGCCGACGGCCAGGCGCACTACTCCGCGCTGCTCACGCCCGCAGGGCACCTTCGTCGACGACATCCTCGTGCATCGCCTCGGCGCCAACGACTACCTGCTCGTCGTCAACGCCGGCACCACGGACAAGGACTTCGCCTGGATCAGGCAGCAGGTCGGCAGCTTGGCCCGGCATTCACATCAGCGACTACTCGCCCTACTACTCGCAACTCGCGCTGCAGGGCCCGCGCGCGCTTGAGACGCTCGCCAAGCTCACCAAAGTCGATCTCGCCGCGATCAAGAATTACTGGTTCACGTGGGGCACGGTCGCCGGCATTCCCAACGTGCTGATCGCGCGCACCGGCTACTCCGGCGAAGACGGATTCGAGGTCTACATCCCGTCCGACGAGCCCACCACCGTGAAAATGTGGAACGCGCTGCTCGAAGCGGGCGCGGAATTCGGCATCCGCCCCTGCGGCCTGGGCGCGCGCAACACGCTGCGCCTCGAAGCAGGCATGAGCCTCTACGGCCACGAAATCTCTGAGGAGATCAACGTGCTCGAAGCCGGCCTCGACCGCTGGCTCAAGCTCGACAAAGGCGAATTTCATCGGCCGCGACGCGCTGCTGGCCGTCGCAGCAAGCCGGCGGACCGAAGCGCAAAATCGTCGGCCTCGAAATGGTCGAGCGCGGCATCGCCCGCGACGGGTACTCCGTCCTGACTCTTGCAGGCGAACCCGCATCGGCCGGGTCACTTCCGGCTCGCCCGCGCCGTTTCTCAAGACCAACATCGCCATGGCGCTCGTGCCCGCCACGCGTCGCCAGCTCAGGCAGCGACGTACTCGTCGATGTGCGCGGCAATCGCGTCCGCGCCAAGCAGGTGCCGCTCCCGTTCTACAAGAGGCCCAGGAAAAGTTAATCAGCGCCGGCGACTCGACCGGCTTATGGGATGGACAATTCGAACAGACGCCATTGGGGACGAGCCAAGTGAAACTGTAGTTATTGCCGAATTCTCGTTTAGTGATGGTGGCAATCCAGTACATCTCGATAAGGCACCGCCAGGCATTTTTCGGATCGCAGTTCAGGCTGAAATACTCATCATCAGCGGTCCCGCAGTTCAGCTGTCTCGGTACGGATTGAAATATCAGCTGTGGCGAATAAAGAGGCGGTTCTTTGGCGTCGGAATTAGATATGGTTATACAAATGGTTTGAGAACAACTTGAACCAACCCTAAGGGGCTAAATCCCAATGTTTATTTATCTCTTTGCGGCAAGGCTAAAGCCGGGCCATTTCAAAACTCAAGTTGTGTGGCCGTTAGTAAGCATTTTCACAGGTTGCATCTATGGTTGAGATGCGCATCAGGCCGTATGCCGAACAGGAAGCCGAACGCGCAAAGCGCGACGACCAACGCCGCGCGTTTCGGCGTAACCAGGTGTTTGGGCTGCTGATTCTTGCGGCGGCGATCTGTGCGTGGTGGCTGTGGCATACGAATCCGAAGTGGATCTTCCCTGCCGGCTGGTGGAGACCGTAATGCAGGGACCAAGGGAACGAGGGAACAAAGAAGCCAGTGGGAAGTCATCCGCGGTAAGGAGCGCTGGAGCCGATGAGAGCAAGCTGCCACTTGTCGTGAGCACATTGTGTGGCGAATCTTTGGGCGGAAAAAATGCAAACGCCCGTTGAAGATATGAACCATCTACCGCTGGTAGTCATCATCCTGGGGCCGACGGGGAGCGGGAAGACGGCGCTGTCGCTGGCGCTGGCGGAGCGCTTCGGCGGCGAGATTGTGAGCTGCGACTCGGTGGCGGTGTATCGCGGCATGGAGCTGGGCACGGCGAAGCCGACGAACGAGGAGCGGGCGCGCGTTCCGCATCATCTGATCGATGTGGCCGATCCGGATGAGGCGTTTACGGCGGGCGAATACAGCCGGCTTGGCCGCGAGGCGCTGCAGGAGATCGCGGGGCGCAAGCGCTTGCCGATTGTGACCGGCGGAACGGGGCTTTATCTGCGGGCGCTGACGGAAGGGCTTGTTTGCCGGGCCGGCGCGGCAGGAGGATCTGCGGGCGCGGTTGCGATTGAGCGCGCAGAAGCGACGGGAACGCATGGCTGCATCGGGTGCTGAGGAGGCTGGATGCGGCGACGGCAGAACGGATCCATGCGAACGATACGGCGAAGCTGATTCGCGCGATTGAGGTGTGCGTGGCGGCGCGGAGGCCGATGTCGATTCTCGAGAGTGAGGGATTGGCGCGCGATCCGCTGACGGGATTTCGGCTGCTGCGGATCGGGCTGAATCCGCCGCGAGCGAAACTCTATGAGCGGCTGAATGAGCGCTGCGCGGCGATGTTTGCGGCAGGGCTGGTGGAAGAGACGCGCGGGCTGCTTGGCGAAGTATGGTGCCGGTGAAGGCGCTGGATTCGCTTGGGTACAGGCAGGCGCGCGGCGTGCTGGACGGAGACGTTGAGTGAGGAAGCGGCGGTCGCGGCGGCGCAGCAGGGACACCGCAACTATGCGAAGCGGCAGATGACGTGGTTCCGGCGCGAGCCGGAGGTCGATGGATCGCGGGATTCGGCGATGAGGCGGAGACGGCGCAGACTGCGATTGCACTGATCAAAGGCGCGGCCAATTTAGACTAGGCATAGGTACTATCCGATCCTATAACTCATAGCTTCACTTCGAGTTCTAGGATGGGGCAACCGGTTTGTGTTAGTTGAGAATCGGCAACCGAAGTTCGTGCATCCCTGGTCCAGAATCGGGACCTGGGTCACCCGACCTTTGGGAACTAGCAGCGGTGGCGTGAGGTTTGTGCATCCGATCCTAAACGCAAAGAGTGCGTTTAGGATCGGGCAACTTTGGTCGCGCGGGAACGGAGAATCACGTGGCAGATACAAAGGCAGAAACGATTTATGACGTGGCGGTGATTGGCGGCGGGCCGGCGGGATATACGGCGGCGATTCGCGGCGCGGAGTACGGGCTGAAAGTCGCGCTGATTGACGCGAGCCCGAAGCTGGGCGGCACGTGCCTGCACGTGGGCTGCATTCCGACCAAGGCGCTGCTGTTCAACGCCGAACTCTGGGACCACCTGAAGGAAGCGGAGGAGTTCGGCATCAAGGGCGTCGAGGCGCGGACGCTCGATTGGGCCGCGGTGCTGACGCGCAAGAACGCCATCATCACGAAGCACGTGAAGGGCCTCGAGTTCCTGATGAAGAAGCACAAGATCACGGTGATTCCTGGCTTCGGACGGCTGACTGGGCCCGCGCAAGACGGCGTGCACACGGTGGATGTGGACGCGAACGGCGCGAAGAGCCAGGTGAAGGCGAAGAACGTGATCGCTCGCGACGGGGTCGGAGGCGAAGCTGCTGCCGGGATTGAAGGCGGACGATCGGATCCTGACCAACATCGAGATTCTGGAGCTGAGCGCGCCGCCGAAGTCGCTGATCGTGATTGGCGCGGGCGCGGTGGGCGTGGAGTTTGCGTCGATCTTCCGGAGCTTCGGAACCGAGGTGACGATTCTGGAGTTTTTGCCGCGCATGGTTCCGGTGGAGGACGAGGAGATTTCGAAGGAGCTGGCGCGGCGTCTTCCAGCAAGCGCGGCATCGAGACGAACACCGGCGCGAAAGTGGAGAAGGTGGAGAAGACCGCGACGGCGTGCAGGTGAGCTATACCGACGCGAACGGCAAGCGCGCAGGTGAAAGAAGCCGAGAAGGTGCTGGTGGCCGTGGGGCGCGGGCCGCTGACGAGCGGACATCGGCCTGGAGAAAACGAAGGTCGAGCTCGAACGCGGGTTTGTGAAAGTGAATGAGGCGCAGGAGACCGCGGAGCCGGGCGTGTTTGCCATCGGCGACATTGTGGCCGGGCTGCCGCAACTGGCGCATGTGGGCGCGATGAGCGGCATGGTGGCGATGGCGAAGATTGCCGGGCAGAAATTACCGGCCGGTGCGGCGCGATCGCATTCCGAGCTGCACGTATACCGAGCCGCAGATTGGCAGCGCGGGACTGACCGAAGCGCAGGCGAAGGAAAAAGGCCACGAAGTGAAGGTGGGCAAGTTTCCGTTTGCGGGCAACTCAAAGGCGACGATCGTGGGCAGCCACGACGGCTTTGTGAAGGTGGTTGCCGATGCCAAGTACGGCGAGATTCTGGGCGTGCACATCATCGGGCCGCAGGCCACGGAGCTGATTGCCGAAGCCGTCGCGGTGATGGAGCTCGAAGGCACGGTGGACGAGTTGATGTTCACCATCCACGCGCACCCCACGCTGAGCGAAGCGATGCTGGATGGGTATGGCGCGGTGGAGGGGATGGCGATTAACGCGTGACCACCTGCGGTGGGGCGGCCGCCGCTCGCGCGGCAAGAGCGCGTATCAGAAACCAAGAGTGGAGTTGGCTGCGCTGCGCGCGCGTAAGCGGGGTTGGCTGGTTAGCAGGGTTGGAACCTCAATCCGCGATGGAAAGCAGTCGCGATGGGCAGTGTTGCAACAAATGAAGATGAATCCACCAGAATGATGGGAGTGCCACAGCTAAGCGGGAGCATGAGCCGTCGTGAGTTCGTACGGGGGGCGGCGGGGGTAACGCTCGCGCTCGCCAAGCCGGGACTGGCGGCAGTGGACACGCCGCTGCTCGGTCGATTCCTGACGCACATGTCAGTTGTGCGCGTGAACCAGATTGAAGTGACCCCCACACGCAATCTTGGCCAGGATGAGGCAGTCGACAACCGGCCGGAGCGGATCCGGGGACGGCGCGAAGCGTTTGCGCGCGATTGCCCGGATGGGCGCATGACTTGGGCGATCAGCTGGCTGGCGTTGCGCGACGATCGCCAGGAATATCGGGAGGCGCGCCGGCTACTGGCAAGCTTTCACGATCAATACGGTGACGAGATCACGTTTATCCCGGGCGGGTATTTCGCACCGATGTTCGATTCGCGCGAACATATCCGACAGACGATTCACGATGCGCTGGGGATGGTCGAGAGGATGGTGGGCAGAGGATACCGTCCAGAGTGCCTTGTGGCCGGGTACATGGACGCGGAGAACATGCGACTGCTGGCCGCCGATGAAGGCATTCACGTTTGCCAGGGCGAGATCTGGAGCCAGCACGGGATCGACAACGGCGACGGGGACGGAGGAATCTGCTACCCGTATTACCCGAGCCGGGAACATTATCTGAAGCCGGCACAGGGTAAGGCAGATTTTGTCGACTGCGTGTGCCTGGATGGCTGGACCTGCGATTTCCTCACGGCGCGGCGGAACGGATTTGAAGGCGGATTCAACAGCCGGCTCGGTGTGGGTCCGATCGAGACGGTGGGGCACCTGGGAACAAATGCGGGCCGCAAAGAAATGATGGACACGACGGCTATGCATTTCGACGGCGGCCGCGCGCTGAATGGATTTGCCTGGGTGACGGGAATCTGGGAAACATCCGTCGGACATGACGAAGATCTCGCATGGTGGCTCGCGGCGGTGCGAGAGCGCTGGCCTGATACGCGGGTGATGACCGAAGGCGCGTTCGGGCTGGAGTGGCGGAAGCACAACAAAAGCAATGCAGGATTGAATTATCGATTTGACGAGAAGGGCACCGGCGCACCGGGCTCGGAGAATGAGCTGGAGATCGAGTGGTTCATGAACCACGAATTCCGGCTGGCGCTGCTGCGGAACTGGCAGGATAGCGGACCGTGGAAGGCGATTGATTTCACGCGCTACGATTTGCCGGCCACTGAACCGCAAGGGTTGCAGCGGGAATGGAGCCTGATGAATGTGCTCAACCAGAAGGGCACGCGTCCGCGGGACAGGCCGAAGCGGCTCGGCGATTTCAATGCAGAAGATCAGCGGATTATTTTTACGCGGTACCCGGAGCTGAGGGGCCGTACTTGAGGCGCCTAATCTGCGAAGGCCCGCCGTGGAGCGGGCCTTCGTAAATCTAGGGGAGAGAAATCAGAGCTCGGTTGATTGCGAAGCGACCAACTCTTTGGCTTTCGCGATGAAGTCGGCGAGCGGCATGGAGCTTGCTCGTGTTTGCCGCGGGTGCGCACGTTGACCGCGCCGGCCGCTTCTTCCTTGTCGCCGAAGACGAGGATGTAGGGCGTCTTCTGCATTGGCGAAGTCGCGAATCTTGGAGTTCATCTTTTCGTTGCGAGCATCGGTTTCGACGCGGAGGCCGGCGGCCTTGAGCGCGGCTTCGACTTTGGCGGCGTAGGCTGTGTGCTTCTCGCTGATGGGGACGAGGCCGACCTGCACGGGCGCGAGCCAGAGCGGGAAGGCTCCGGCGTAGTGCTCGATGAGCACGCCGAAGAATCGTCTCCACCGAGCCGAAGAGCGCGCGGTGCACCATGACGGGCTGATGGCGCTCGCCGTCTTCGCCGACGTATTCGAGCTCGAAGCGCGCGGGAAGATTGAAGTCGAACTGCACCGTGGAGAGCTGCCACAGGCGGCCGAGGACGTCGACGAGCTTGACGTCGATTTTGGGGCCGTAGAAGGCGGCTTCGCCGGGAAAGGTTTTGAAAGTGAGCCCGCGATCGGTGAGCACGTTCTTGAGCGCGCCTTCGGCGTGCGACCAATTCTCCGCAGTGCCGAAGAATTCGCCGCCCTTGTTGCGGATCGCGCGTGGAGAGCTCGACGCGATACTCCTTGAAGCCGAAGGTCTTGAGCACCGCTTCGGCGAAATCGAGGCAGGCGACGACTTCGCCTTCAATCTGCGCGGGCGTGCAGAAGATGTGCGCGTCGTCCTGCGTGAAGCCGCGCACGCGCAGCAGGCCGTGCATGGTTCCGGAGCGCTCGTAGCGATAGACATTGCCGAACTCGGCGTAGCGCTGCGGCAGATCGCGATAGCTCTTCGGCGAGTTCTTGTAGATGAGGATGTGGCCGGGACAGTTCATCGGCTTGAGCCGGTACTCGGCGTCGTCGAGCTTCATGGGCGGAAACATGTCTTTGGAGTAAACGCCGTCGTGGCCGGAGACCTTCCATAAGTCGCGGCGCATCACGTGCGGCGTGTAGACGAGCAGATAGCCGCGGCGCAGGCACTCCTCGCGCATCCAGTCTTCCATCACCTTGCGGATGATGGCGCCCTTGGGATGCCAGAAGATGAGGCCGGCGCCGGCGAGCTCCTGAATGCTGAAGAGGTCGAGTTGCTTGCCGAGGACGCGATGGTCGCGGCGCGCGGCTTCTTCGAGGCGCGCGAAGTGCGCGTCGAGATCTTTTTGCGAGAAGAAGGCCGTGCCGTAGATGCGCTGGAGCTGCGGATTTTTCTCGTCGCCGAGCCAGTAGGCGCCGGCGAGGCGGGTGACCTTGAAGGCCTTGACGCGGCCGGTGGAGGGCACGTGCGGGCCGCGGCAGAAGTCGACGAATTTGCCGTTGCGATAGAAGCTGACCTGGGCGCCGGGCGCGGTGAACTTGGTGACGAAGTGGGTCTTCATGAAGTCGCCGTCTTTCTCGAATTCGGCGAGAGCCTGCTCGCGCGGCTCGTATTCGCGGACGAATGGCTCGTTGCGCGCGACGACTTCGGCCATTTTGGCTTCGATGGCGGCGAGGTCTTCGGGCGTGAAGGGCTTCTCGCGATAGAAGTCGTAGAAGAAGCCGGAGTCGGTGGCGGGGCCGTGGCCGAGCTTGGTCTCAGGAAAGAGCTCGAGGACGGCGGTGGCCAGGACGTGCGCGGCGGAGTGGCGCACGACTTTGAGCGCGTCGGGATCGTTCTCCTTGACGAGCTCGAGGCGCGTGTCGGCGGTGAGCGGCGCGGAGAGATCGACGAGGCGCGGCGCGGCGGCGTCTTCGGCGGCGTACATGGCGGCTTCAGCGAGCCTTCGGGCGCTGGCCATCTAACTGGCCGTCGCTGGCTAAGTTTTGATTGGTCTCAGTGCGTAACGGGAGTGATGCGCGCGACGATGGAGGCTGCGGCGAGGCGCGGCGAGATGGAGTTGGCGATTTCGAGAGGCGTTGTGCCGGAGGGCACTTCGCGAATGGCCCCGTCGGGCAGGTGTACGGCGATCATGTTCGTGCTCATGAGGTGATGAAATCCGTTGCGGCCGCGGAATGAAGAGTTGGCGGCCAACTTCTGAGGATAGAGGGCCTTGGAGGTGCGAAGTCGAGCGCAGAGCGGCCGCAAGTTAGCGAAGCCGGAAAGTTATGCGAGCTGGAATAGGCCAGCAAGCGCGAGCTGGGAGAGCCAGGTATTGCGTGACGCTGGATCAGGTGACGACGCCTGAAAAAACGCAAAAGGGCCGGGTTCACTCCAGATTGTGCTCAGGAGCGCTCCCAGCCCTTGGTGCTGTTTCGAGCTAGATTCTGCCGGAATCCGGCTGACTTGGGTTTAGAGAGGCTGAACGTCAGCAGCCTGCCAGCCCTTGGGGCCCTTTACAACGTTGAACTGCACGGCCTGGCCTTCTTGCAAGCTCTTGAAACCACTTGAGTTGATTGCAGAGTAGTGCACGAAAACATCTTCGCCGTTCTGGCGCGAAATGAAGCCGAAGCCCTTCGCGTCATTGAACCACTTCACAGTACCTTGTTCCATTTTGTTCGTATTTCCTGGATTGAATTGCGCTGGATGAATCGGAGCGACCACTGGCAGAATCTTGCTTGGTTGGGCGAGTACTGCTCACGCCCGGTTCGGTTCTAACGCTGACCATATTCTATCATTCTCGTCAAAATAATCACGCAGGAATTGTGTGTCTCGATCTCACCCGTTCGTGTTAGGCGCGGATTAGCTACTGAATCGATTGGCAGCTTAACGGCTGACTGTCGGCCTGAAGCGACCTGTGATATGGTGAGAGGTCGCCATGGCCGCACGATCCTGTGCCCGAATTGCTGGCTCGCGCCATCGAGGCGCTGGAGGCGGAGTTCAGTGCGCTGCCGGAGTTTGAGGCGGAGCTGGGCCGGGCGATCCGGCGAGCCATGGCCGCAGTTCTCGAAGAGACGGCGCACCGGCTGGGCGACAACTATCCGTATTTCCATCCTCTCTATGCCGGGCAGATGCTGAAGCCGCCGCATCCGGTGGCGCGGGCCGCGTATGCGCTGGCGATGAAGATCAATCCCAACAACCATGCGCTGGACGGCGGCCGGGCGAGCTCGGCGATGGAAGTTGAGGCGGTGAGGGAGATCGCCGCGATGTTCGGGTGGACGGAATTTCTGGGCCATCTGACCTCGAGCGGGACCTTCGCGAATCTCGAAGCGCTGTGGATGGCCGGGCAGCTGGCGCCGGGACAGCGAATTGTGGGGTCGGAGCAGGCGCACTACACGCACCAGCGGATCTCGGCGGTGCTGAAGCTGGAATTTGCGAGCGTGGCGGCCGATGAGCGCGGGCGGATGCGTCTGGATGCGCTCGAAGACGAACTGCGCAAGGGCGATGTGGGCACGGTGGTGGCGACGCTGGGCACGACGGCGATGGGCGCCGTCGATCCGCTCGACGAGATTCTGGAGCTGACGGAGAAGTACGGATTCCGGGTGCATGTGGATGCGGCATATGGCGGCTACTTCGGGCTGATTGCCGAAGACGCTGGACGAGCCGGCGCGACGGGCATACGCGGCGATCGGGCAGGCCGACTCGATTGTGATCGATCCGCATAAGCATGGGCTGCAGCCGTATGGATGCGGATGCGTGCTGTTTCGCGATCCGGCGGTGGGGCGGTTTTACAAGCATGATTCGCCGTATACGTACTTCACATCGAAGGAGCTTGCATCTCGGCGAGATCAGCCTGGAGTGCTCACGCGCCGGAGCGGCGGCGGTGGCGCTGTGGGCGACGCAGAGACTGCTGCCGCTTGTGCCCGGCGGGGAGTTTGCGCAGGGACTGGCGAAGGGACGGCGCGCGGCGCTGGAGCTGGACCGGAGACTGCGCGCCGATGGACGGTTTCGTTGCCGCTCGGCTCGCCGGCAAAGCCCGGAACTCGACATTGTCGATCTGGGCATTGGCATTGCGTGCAGCAGACCTTCGGAGAGGCATCTGAGCGAGCACAGAAAGTGTTCGACGCGTGCGCGCAGCGCGGACTGCATCTGGCTCTTGTACAATTGCCGGGATCGTGGTTTGAGGCTGCCGGATTGGCGCGAATGACGAAGGCACGTTACCTGCCTGCGCAGCGTGCTGATGAAGCCGGAGCACGAGGCGTGGATGGACGAGATCTGGGAGCGGCTGAGCGCGGCGATGCGATGAAGTTGTGAAGGGCTAAGAAGTGCTGCAACGGAATGGTGGCCGGATTGACGAGAAAACGTTGTCATGGCAGGATGCACCGGAGTGCGGTGATCTGCGATCCGGTCTCGATCGAGCCTGAGCACACGATTTGAGATTCGAAGAAGAGGTAAAGGAAGATGCACGATCCAGCAAGCATTTCGTTCGATGCACCAGGACGCGCTTCGAGGCCGAGCCGGCGATTTTTGTGGCGCCGGGGCGCGTGAACCTGATTGGCGAGCACACCGATTACGCCGAGGGCTTTGTGATGCCGGCGGCGATCAACTTCGCCACGCTGGCGGGAATTTCGCCGCGCACGGACGGCAAGATCGCGATCTACTCCGAGAACCAGGGCGAGGAGAAGGTCTTTGACGGCGGTGCTGGCCGCAAGGGAAGCGAAGCACTGGACCGACTATCCGATGGGCGTGGTGTGCGATTCTTGCCGGCGAGGGCCACAAGATTCCCGGCGTTCAGCCTGAGCATCTGGAGCGATGTGCCGCTGTGCGTCGGGGCTTTCGAGCTCGGCGGCGCTGGAAGTGGCGACGGCGCTGGCGGTGCTGTCGCTGATCGGCGCCAGCTATCCGGGCCCGGTGCTGGCGCGGCTTTGCCAGCGGGCGGAGAACGAGTTTGTGGGCGCGAACTGCGGCATCATGGATCAGTTCATCAGCGTGAACGGGAAAGAAGAATCACGCGCTGCTGCTGGATTGCCGCGACCTGAGCTACAAGCTGGCGCCGATTCCGGATCACGTGGCGCTGGTGATCGCCAACACCATGGTGAAGCATTCGGTGGCGGGCGGCGATTATCCGACGCGGCGGCGCGAGTCGGAAGCGGCGTGCGCGGTGATTGCGAGCCACAGGCCGGGCGTGAAGTTCCTGCGCGACTGCGACGCTCGAGGATCTGGAGAAGTGGGGCCACGAGATGGAGCCCAAGAGCTATCTGCGCGCGCAAGCACGTGATCAGCGAGAACCTGCGCACGGTGGCGGCGGCGAAGCGCTGCTGCAAGGGCGACATGAAGGAGCTGGGCCGGCTGATGGCCGAGGCGCACCGCAGCTACAGCAAGGACTTTGAAGGCAGCTGCGTGGAGGCCGATGCGATGGTCGAGCTGGCGCAGGATTTGCCGGGCCTGATCGGCGCGCGGCTGACGGGCGGAGGGTTCGGCGGCTGCACGATCAATCTGGTCGAACAGAACGAGGCGGCGGAGTTTGCCGAGGCGCTGGGCGCGCGGTACGCCGCGAAGACGGGCATCGTGCCGCAGATTCACATTTGCCATGCATCGGGCGGAGCGCACAGGCTGGAGTAGAGGCAGCAGGAGCGTTGCGGAGTCAGCGGAGTTCGGCGTGAGCTCGCGGATGACGCTAGATTGGCGGACGATTGGCGGCACAGACCGTGAATGCGGCTCGGACAATAGCGACATTGCTGCATCCAAGTAGATTGTGGAAATGATTTATCTGGTAAGGCCGGAAGCCGGTAAGTAACTGACACAAAAGAACCATGTTCGCAACCGGGCTGGGACATTGTCCGGCACGGATTCCTTGTTAAACTTGGTGGTATTTGCCCCGATGAAGGATAGAGCAACGTGTGTCGCGACCCTGGCGGGTTCGAATTGACTCGGTGCTGGCGTTGGCCGACTGGTAGCGCGAGAACAAAAATATATGGAACCGACATCCCTCGAAACCCTCTTTCCTACGAAACCATTCCTCAACGCCGGCCAGGTGGCCTACTTCTCGCATGGAGATCGCGATCCGTCCGGCGATGCCGACCTACTCGGGCGGCCTGGGCGTGCTGGCGGGAGACACGCTGCGCTCGGCGGCGGACCTGGGCGTTCCGCTGGTGGCGTTTTCGCTGATGCACCGCAAGGGATACTTCCAGCAGCATCTGGACCCGCACGGGCGTGCAGAGCGAAGAAGTGCAGCCGTGGAATCCGGCGGACTACTGCACGGAAGAGCCGGCGCGGGTGACGGTTGCGATGGAAGGCCGCACGGTGACGGTGCGCGCGTGGCGCTACGACATGGAGGGGCAGCTTCGGGCACATGGTGCCGATTTATCTGCTGGACACCGATCTCGACGAGAATTCCGGTTGGGATCGCGGGCTGACGGATCACCTGTACGGCGGCGATACGAATTACCGCCTGCAGCAGGAGATTGTGCTGGGCATGGGCGGCGTGCGCATGGCGCATGCGCTGGGACTGCGCGTGAACGTGTACCACATGAACGAGGGCCACGCGGCGCTGCTGACGCTGGCGCTGCTGGAGAGCCAGACTGGGCGGCGGACCGGAAGGCGCGGCCACGGATGCGGACATCGAGCATGGTGCGGCGGAAGTGCGTGTTCACGACGCACACGCCGGTGCCGGCCGGCCACGACCGCTTCTCGACCGAGCAGGCGATTCGCATCCTGGGCGGCGAACGGACGGCGCGCCTGGAAAAGCTGGGCTGCTTTCGCGACGGCTTGCTGAACATGACGCTGCTGGCGCTGCAGTTTTCGCGCTACGCGAACGGCGTGGCCATGCAGCACGGCAAAGTTTCGCGCGCCATGTTTCCGGAGTTCTCGATCGACTCGATCACCAACGGCGTGCATGCGCCGACGTGGATCAGCGAGCCGGTGCAGCACATGCTGGACGAGCATATTCCCGCGTGGCGGCGCGACAATCTTACTTTGCGCAACGCCATCGATCTGCCGGAGCCGGCGATGCTGGCGGCGCACGCGCGCGCCAAGGAAGAATCTGCTGGCCGAGGTGGGATCGCGGACGGGGCTGGTGCTGAATCCCAAGGTGCTGACGCTGGGATTTGCCCGGCGCGCGGCGACCTACAAGCGCGCCACGCTGCTGTTCACCGATCCGGAGCGGCTGAAGGAGATTGCCGCGCAAGGCCGGCGGCTTGCAGATTTTGTATGCCGGCAAGGCGCATCCGCAGGACGAGCCGGGCAAGGCGCTGATCCAGCAGGTGGTGGAAGAGGCAGCAAAGCTTTCAGACAGCGACCTGCGCATTGTGTATCTCGAAAACTACGCGTGGGACCTGGGCGCGCTGCTGACGGCGGGCGTGGATGTGTGGGTGAATACGCCGCGGCGGCCGTATGAAGCTTCGGGCACGAGCGGCATGAAGGCGGCGATGAACGGCGTGCCGAGCCTGTCGATTCTGGACGGCTGGTGGATTGAAGGCTGCATCGAAGGCGTGACCGGATGGGCGATTGAAGACGGCGCCAACGATACGGAAGAAGCGAACTCGCTCTACGCCAAGCTGGAGAACGGCGGTGGTTCCGCTGTATCGCGATGCGCCGGAGAAGTGGGCGCGGCTGATGCGCACGACGCTGGCGTTCAACGGCTCGTACTTCAACACCAACCGCATGGTGAAGCAGTACACGCGGAACGCGTATTACCCAGAGCGCTTGCCGGAAACGGCAAAGGTGGAAGAGGCGGCGTTCGCGGATTGAGTAAGACAGGAAACAGAGATTAGGAAATAGGGATTAAAGGGCACCTACAAGAGCCTGCTGTTGGTTTTCGTGAAAGCGAAGACCGTGGCAGGCTCTAGAATTTTTTGCGCTGGGTATTCGAAAAACGCGGCAGACGAAGCTGCTGATGAAAGTGCAGATAGAGACCTGTTTGAGTTTTCATTCCCTAATGTGCGACATGATGACGCGGGATTTCGCCGATGCGGCGCAGCAAGTATGGCATCGTAAGCCCCTGCACGAAAACCGAAAAAGCCACGACCGCGAAACTGATGGTGATGATCTGCTCGCGCAGAGGAACCTTGGCAGGCAGGCTAAGCGCGAGCGCCAAGGCAAGC
Organism: uncultured Acidobacteriaceae bacterium; assembly: GCA_963782085.1. Classification (GTDB taxonomy): domain Bacteria; phylum Acidobacteriota; class Terriglobia; order Terriglobales; family Acidobacteriaceae; genus Telmatobacter. Next base: position 275,930 of record CAWAIL010000011.1, on the reverse strand, counting down.
GCACCGCGCAAACCGCCCCAGAAAAGAGCGTTCTGATGGCGCATGGAAACGCGAAGCGACGATCGCGCGAACGGCAGGCAGCTGGGGTAGATAGCGGCGGCCCGGCCAAACGTGACGAGAGCGATGGCGGTACAAGCTGGAAGCCATACGGCGATAAGGTTCTGACTCGCCTCGTGCATGCCGATGAGCAGAAAAATCAGTGAGTTGGCAACGAATGCGGCGTACTCCCAAAAAGCGTGGACTGCCTCGAGGCCGCGCGGAGAGATGGATTCAAACTGTGTGAGGTTGGCCATCATGAGACCCGCGGTTATCGTGGCCAATACCCCGGAGAAACCCATGTGATCCGCGAGCAAGAAGGAGCCGTAGGCGGCCACAGTGGTGAATGTAATCTCGACAAGATGATCAGTGGTACGCCCTGCAAGCAAGAGAGCTCCGAAGGCGACGACTGCGCCGCAAACGATGCCGCCGCCGATGGACGCGAGGAGGCGCCCCGTAATTTGCGCAGGAGTGAGCGACTCCCCGACCGCGAGAGCCGCCACCACGCTGAACACAACGGCAGCCGTTCCATCATTGAGCAGGCTTTCCGCCTCAATCAAGATCAGCAGGCGGCCGTGGGCCCTGGCCTCTTTGAAAGTAGCGATTACTGAAACCGGGTCGGTCGCAGCGATCAGAGAACCGAAGATCAGCGCGCCGATCCACTCCCAATGCATGAAGTAGTGCATCCCGGCCGCGGTAAGGCCTGCTGAAATGACCACGCCAAGAGTGGCCAGGACTGCAATGACGGGAAGATTCCGGCGCAGTTGTTGCCAATGGAGATGAAATGCGGCCTCAAAAAGCAAGGGAGGGAGCAATACGCTGAAGAGCAGATCTTTTGTAAGTGCGATGCGCGGTCCGAACGGGACAAATGCCAGCACAATGCCCGCAACAACCAAGCCGACACTGTAAGGAATGCGGAGCCGCCTGGTAAGCAGGGCGACGACGGCCGCGACGAGCAGTAGTGCAACGATTTGAAAGTGAAGTTCCACGTGCTTCTAATGGTTTACCCCGGGGAGAAGAATTCAAATGTCGAACTCAGGTTCGATGATACCGGCGCGCGCAAGTTGTCCCAAGCGAATTCGGAAGCGAAACGCAGGCGAGTCGACGCAGCGCGAGTAAACGGTACAAAGCCTATAATTTTGCTGTAGTGATGCATTCAGTTTCATTGCGATGGATAGCCGTGCGGAGGGCCGCGGCCCGTGCGACCGCCATTCTTGCGTTTTCTTTAATGGCAGCAGGCGCGTGCGCGCAGTCGAGCGCTGACAACCCAATGGCCGCCGCGCAAAGTAAGACCGGCCTTGGCCGCGTGCTGTTGGTGCTGCCCTTCGACAACCGTACCGGTCAGCCAAGCCTCGAATGGATTCGCGAGGCAGCGGCAGAAGTGTTGAGCACGCGTTTCGCTTCAGCGGGATTTGAGCCAACGAGCCGCGCGGACCGGATTTATGCGCTCGATCATCTCGGACTGCCGCAGGGATTTCAGCCATCGAGAGCAAGCTCACTGAAACTGGCACAGACGCTGGACGCGGATTCGATCGTGGTGGGCAGCTACACTACCGACGGGACGGGAATTGTGGCCGAGGCCTCGCTGGTGGATGTGACCAATCTGCGCATGATGCCGACGATAAGCGCGCGCGGCGAGATGCGCAACCTGGTTGGCGTGTTCGGCGACCTGGCGTGGAAGCTGACGCGGCAGTTAGACCCCACCTTCAAAGTAGCGGAGGGAACATTTGCCGCGGAGGGGAATAGCGTTCCGCTGACCGCATTTGAGCAGTACATTCGCGGAATCTCAGAACCGGACCAGGCAGAGCGGTTGCGCCATTTGCAAGAGGCGGTAAAGCTGAGCCCGGCGTTCGGCGAGGCGTGGATGGCGCTGGGGCGCGAGGAATATATCGGGCAACAGTACCAGGATGCGGCGGCGGCCTTCGCGAAAGTGGATCGCAACGGACCGGATGGACTGGAAGAGGGCTTCTATCGGGGACTTTCGTTAATGTTTCAGGGCGACTACGCTCATGCGCAGGAGGCGTTCGCCGATGTGGCGCGCGAGCTTCCGCTGGCAGAAGTGGTGAACAACGAAGGTGTGGCGCTGAGCCGGCAGGGTAAGGACGGGACCTCGCTTTACATCCAGGCCGCGGCTGCTGATCCGAAGGGAGCGGATTATCACTTCAACCTGGCGGTGAGCCTGAAGCGGCACGGCGACACGGCCGGCGCGCAAAACGAGCTGACGCAGTGTCTGAAACTGCGGCCCAACGATAGTGAGGCAGTGGCGCTGGAAGAAGCGTGGAAAGGCGCGGCGGCCGCTGGCACGAGAGCGGATCCGCTTGAACGGATTGAGCGCGGCTTCAATGCAACGGCATTCAAGCAGGCTGCGGCAATGCTGGACGAGATGAATGCTGGTCGATTGGCCGCACTGGCGCCACACCAAAGAGCGCAGGCACTGTGTATGCAGGCGAACGGCTATCTCGATCGCGGGTTGCTGCTTGAAGCGGAGCGGCTCTACCAGGACGCAATGGCGGCAGACGCTCAGAATGTGCCGGCGCATGCTGGCTTGGCCGAGGTTCGCGAGCGCAGCGGAGATGCGGACGCTGCCCGCAAGGAAGCACATGAGGCGCTGGAACTGGGCCCCTCGGCCGATGCGTACGTCGTGCTGGCGCAGGTTGATTTTGCGGCGGGATCGTTGACCGACGCGAACACCGAAGCAGAGGACGCAATCAAATTGGACCCGGCGAACCGCGGAGCGCAGGAGATTTTGCGTGAGATTGCGGCGAAGAGCGAGCGGAGATAGCGCGGTTAGACCCAACCCTAGCGACAAAAACAAGAACGTCGCGAGGGTGGGGCACCGTCTACCCGATAGATCAACATAGGCACGAAAGGGGTGAGCCATGGGACAGCGATTGGATCGGAGAAAGATTTCGTTTGGACTCGTGGTGGTGGTCTTGCTCGTCTGCGCCGGGTTGGTGGGTCCGCAGCGTGCACTTGCCGAACAGCCGGCTGTGGACAAATTGGTGCTGGACGACACGATTCAGCCAGTGAGCGCGGACGAATTGGCCCGGGCCGTTTCGCGCGCCAACTCCGACGGAGCCAGCGCCCTGCTCATCCAAATGGACACGCCAGGGGGGCTGGTGGACTCGATGCGTGCCATCGTCGCAACCATTTTCGGATCGCGCGTTCCGGTGATTGTGTATGTTTCTCCTTCCGGCGCCCGCGCCGGCTCTGCGGGATTCTTCATCATGGAATCGGCAGACATAGCGGCGATGGCGCCGGGCACGGAAGCGGGCGCCGCGCACGTGGTTTTTGAGGGCGGGAAGCCAGACACCACCGAAGAAGAAAAGGTTGAAAACGACGCAGAGGCGTTTCTGCGCTCGTACGTTTCGCGAAGAGGGCGTGACACCGATGCCGCGGTGGCGGCGGTGAAGTCGTCACACTCTTATACCGCCGAAGAGGCGCTCAATCAACACCTGATTGACGTGATCGCGAACAACGACAATGATCTGCTGAGCAAACTTGAGGGCAAGCAGATTACGCGGATGGATGGGTCGAAGACCACACTACACGTGGCGGGCGCAAAGATCGTGGTGGTGAAGCCGACGCTCCGCGAAGAAGTGCTGGGATGGCTGGTGAATCCCAATATCGCGCTGCTGTTCCTGGTTGGTGGTGCGCTGCTGATCTATCTCGAGTTCAACAGCCCGGGAACGATTGTGCCAGGAGCGCTCGGCACACTGATGGTGCTGCTGGCGGTATTTGCGCTGGATTTGCTGCCGATTCGCTATACCGCGGTGATGCTGCTGCTGGCGGCCGTGACGCTGATCGTACTTGAGGCGAAGGTGGGCGGGCACGGCGCGCTGGCGATCGCCGGCATTGTGTGCCTGGCTTTCGGAATGTTGACGCTGGTGGCGGCGCCGGTGCCAGAGTTGAACGTGAGTCCGCTGATAGCGATCACGATCAGCGTGGCATTTGGAGCTATCACAGTGTTCCTGGTGCGGCTGGCTGTGCGTGCGCGGCGGCGTAAGTCGCGGCTTGGCGTGGACGCGATGATCGGCTGCGCGGCCACCGCGATGGAGCAACTTGCGCCGGAAGGGCACGTGCTGGTGGAGGGCGAAATCTGGCGGGCGGTTTCCGGGGCGCCGGTAACTGCGGGAACAGCGATGCGCGTGGTGGGGCACGAACAGATGCTGCTGCGGGTGGAACCGGTGATGCTAGCAAGCCAGCAAGTCAGCAAGTTGGCGAGTTAGCGAGTTTGCAGATCGGGATGAGCGAGTGGGTACTGCGTGGTATTCGCTCTTCATCTTTTCCACGATGAGGCCGTGGAAAGGACTGGCGCTGTTAGATCAATTTGACGCATCGCGCTGAGAAAATGTTGGAGTACAATCCGTGCTGGGTAAGGAAAGGACTGTTCCATGCTTGATGCGGTTTCCATTCCGGTGCTGGTGATCATTGCCATTGTCGTTCTCTACTTATTGAACTCGATCAAGATCCTGCGCGAATACGAGCGCGGAGTGATCTTCAGGTTGGGACGAGCGCTGCCGCAGCCCAAAGGCCCCGGCATCATTCTTGTATTCCGCCCGATCGACCAGATGGTGCGCATCAGCCTTGCGGCAAGAAGTGCTGGAAGTTCCGCCGCAGGACGTGATCACGCGGGACAACGTGACGATCAAAGTGAATGCGGTGGTGACGCTCTACGTCGTCGACCCCGAATGACGCAGCGATTAAGGTGGCTAACTATGTCTACCAGACCTCGCAGTTTGCGCAGACGACGCTGCGCTCCGTACTGGGCGAGGTGGAACTGGACACTCTGCTCAGCCATCGCGACCAACTCAATCTGCAGGATTCAATCCATCATCGACCAGCGCACGGAACCGTTCGGGGTGAAGGTGACTTCAGTGGAAGTAAAGCAGGTGGATCTGCCGGAGACCATGACGCGCGCCATGGCCAAGCAGGCCGAAGCGGAACGCGAACGCCGTTCGAAGATCATTCACGCGGAAGGTGAGTTCAATGCCGCGCAAAAGCTTGTGGATGCGGCCGCTCTGCTGGCGACGCAGCCCATGACGCTGCAATTGCGCTATCTGCAAACTCTGACGGAGATCGGCGTGGAAAAGAACACGACCATCGTCTTCCCGCTGCCGATGGAGCTGATGTCGCTGTTGAACAAGTTTTCGGCGCAAATGAAGCCGGCTGAGAAGCCGTAGAGGGGCGAGCGACTAGCTTCTAGCCGTTAGCAATTCGCTTCTTCGTGCAAGATACGAAGCATCTGGAAATCGAATAGGCGAATTCCGAGAGGGTGGGACTCCAAAGAAATCGTTCAATAGGCGGTGCATGGCACGGTATTTCGAAGAAGACGAAGAACCGGAGTTTGAGGAGCCGCGACACGACACCGAGGTGACGCTGAGTTGGGGCGCGCTGGTCGGGATTGCCCTGGGACTTCTGGCGATTTGCGCAGTGTGCTTCGGGCTGGGATACATGGTGGGGCATAGCGGACGCTCGAATGCAGTGCCGGCCGCACCAAGTGCTTCGCAGCAAAACGCTCCTGACCAGGAGCCGTTGCTTGGGAGCGGATCCGTTCCCAAGCCGTCGGCCACGGCACAAGCTGCAGCACCTCCACCTCCGCAAGCAGACCAGAACACACAACCCGCCGCGCAAAGTAGCGGGAGTCCGGAAGCGGCTGCACCGGGACCGGCGCAAGGGGCGACTCCTGTGACTGCGCCGGCGGCCGCGTCGCCCGCGTCGCCTTTGGTGAAGCCGGCGTTGGGAGGAATTGCTCCCGGGAATTCGCAGGCTCCAGCCGCTCAGAATGTACGCCCGGCGTTGCCGTCAGCGAACGCCCTGATGGTGCAGGTGGCGGCGGTGAAGAACGACGAAGACGCTAGTGTTCTGACGAATGCGCTTCGGCGGCGCGGCTACCCAGTGATCTCACATCGCGATTCGGGGGATGGACTGATTCATGTGCGCATTGGGCCGTTCCCCACGCGCGATGAAGCGAACCAGTGGCGGCTGAAGCTGCTGAATGATGGGTATAACGCGATCGTGCAGCCGTAAAAGCAGCTTTTAGCTGCTAGCTATTAGCTTCTGACTACTGCCCCTCTCAGGCTTTTCGGCGCGCTCCTTGCACATGAACACGCAGATATCTTTCGGTTAGGTGGAGCTATGAACGCATCCATTCGGGCAGGCCGGAGGCGATGGAAGCACGGACTGCGTCTGAGAGTTCGTCGCGCGTGGCGAAGTTGGCGGGATCAATCGGCGCTTGAAAGACGATCTGAGCGACGCCGGGATGGATGCGCATGCTGCCCCAGGGGAGAATTCTCTCTGTACCGTAAATCGACACCGGAATGCAGAGCGCGCCGGACTCCATCGCCAAATAGAACGGACCTTTCTTGAATGGCAACATCTGGCCGTTGGTCGAGCGCTTGCCTTCAACGAATGTTGTGATGGGCAGACCGCTTTCCAGCACGCAGCGGCCGTCGGCGACCGCGAGCTGCGCGGTTTCAACCTGTCCATCGCGATCGACAGGAATGAAGCCGGCGAGTTTGAAGGCGAAGCCTAGGATGGGAATCCTCATGAGCGAACGCTTGAGAAAGACCGACGTGCGGCCAGGGAGATTGGCAATAAAGGCCGGCGCGTCAAGGTTGGAGACGTGGTTGGCCATGAAGATGCAGGCACGATGAGCAGGAATGTGCTCGCGACCTGCGAAGACGATGCGGATGCCGCCTGCGCGAATGCCGAGACGGGTGATGAAACAGCCGACGGCGTAAAGCGGAGTGACGTTGCGCGTGACGAGCGTGAAGGGAATGAGGACGATTGACGCAGGCAGCGCGAGAACGACGATGACAACGAAGACGAAGAGCGAAACGAGCATGCGGTGAATAAAAGGAGGCGTCTACGGCAGTATCGCACTGTCAGCGGGCAGTGGTCAGTTGTGCAGTTGATAGTTCACAGTTCGCATGCCCGCTTTGAATCGAGGCCTCAGGATCTAAGGTCGCATCGACTCTGGGTGTGCGGGAACAATGGCGGTGCGGACGGCGGTTCACAAACCTGAAACAACCTGGGCTGCTATCCGGCGGACGCGGAAAGGAAGCGCTCGCGGAGGCGCGCGGGAAGTTTCTCGTAGATGCCGTCGAAGCCGCCATTGGAAAGGATGGCGACGACATCGCCGGAGGCGAGGCTGCGGCGCAAGAGTAGTCGACGATGGCGTCGGCGTCGGGCGAGGAGCTCGGCGGGCGTGCCTGCGGCGTTGAGCGCGCGGACGACTTCTTCGGGATGCAGGCGCTCGGCTTCGGGAATGCGCTCCTGCTGGTAGACGCCGGCGAGAACGACGCGATCGGCGAGGCGCAGGCTTGCGACGAGTTCGTGCGCGAGGACTTTGCGGCGCAGCGTGTTGGAGCGCGGCTCGAGCACGGCCCAGAGGCGCGCGCTGGGGATAGACGGAGCGAAGCGCGCGCAGCGTTTCGCGAATGGCCGTGGGGTGGTGGGCGAAGTCTTCGATGATGGTGATGCCGTTGATCTCGGCGCGGACTTCGAGGCGGCGCTTGACGCTTTTGAAGGTGGCGAGAGCTGCGGCGATCGACTCTTTGGCGATGCCCTGCGCCGGCGGCGAGTGCCGCGGCGGCCGTGGCGTTGAGCGCGTTGTGCTCGCCGGCGAGTTGCATTTCGAATTCGGCCCAAGGCGCGCCGGCGCGAAGAACCTCCCAGTGCATTCGGCCGTCTTCGTAGCGCAGATTGCGGATGCTGCCAGTTGGCGGCTTCGCTGAAGCCGTAGCGCTCGACGCGGCAGAAGGCGCGGCTCACGCATTCGGTGACGTTGGGGCTGCCATCGTAGGCGACGATGAGGCCGCGGCGCGGGACGAGATTGACGAGGCGCTTGAATGCGCGTCTTGACGGCTTCGAGATCGGCGTAGATGTCGGCGTGGTCGAACTCGACGTGGGTGAGGATGAGCGCGTCAGGAAAGTAGTGGAGAAACTTCGGGCCCTTGTCGAAGAAGGCGGTGTCGTACTCGTCGCCTTCGACGATGAAGGTGCGCGTGGGGCGAAGCTGGAAGCTGGTGCCGAAGTTTTCTGCGACGCCGCCGATGAGGAACGAAGGCTCGAGCGCGGGATTTTTGCGCGCGGCGACCTGATAGATCCACGCGAGCATGCTGGTGGTGGTGGTTTTGCCGTGGGTTCCGGCGACGACGAGCGATTCGCGGCCGGTGAGGAATTCTTCGCGCAGCAGCGCGGCCATGGAGGTGAAGGGAATGCGCTCGTCGAGGACGCGCTCGATTTCAGGATTGCCGCGGGAGAGCGCGTTGCCGATGACGACGAGATCGGGCGCGGGATCGAGATTCGATTCGGCGTAAGGCTCGAGGATGGGAATGCCGAGCGAGCGAAGCAGATCGCTCATGGGCGGATAGGCGGCCTTGTCGGAGCCGGTGATGCGATGGCCCTGGAGCTGAAGCAGGCCGGCGAGCGAGGCCATGGCGGTGCCGCAGATGCCGATGAGATGAATGTGGCGCGGCGATGTCGTCATGGCGTCACCGCCGGTTCGAGCAGGTGGAGGCGCGGTGTCGCCGTCGGTGACGAGCTCGGCTTCGACGCCGAAGGTCAGCGTGACATTTTGGCGCGAGACGTGGCCGCTGCGCAGGCCGATGGCGATGGGGCCTTCGAAGCCATCGAGCGCGCGGAGAATGGCTTCGTCGAGCAGATCGGGCGGGGCGCCGGGCGAAACGCAATCGAGCATTTCGCCGAAGACGATGCCAGCGACGCCTTCGAGCTTGCCGGCTTGACGCAGTTGCCAGAACATGCGATCGATCTGGTAGGGCTTGACGCCGGGTCTTCAAGAAAGAGCAGCGTGCCCTCGGTGCATGGCTCCCACGGCGTGCCGAGCAGCGAGACGAGAATGCTGAGGCAGCCGCCGTAGAGGGTGCCGCGCACGCTGGTGACCGGAGCCTCGGCTTGAGCATGCGCAGGCCTTCAGCGGCGCCGACGCTGTAGGGTTCGCCGGCCAGCGCGGCGCGAAAGCTTTCGAAGATGCACGCCGTCTTCGAGATAGAAATCCGCAGCGAGCATGGGGCCGTGAAAGGCAGGCAGGCCGAGCTCATCGAGCAGACGAAGCTGGATGCCGGTGAGATCGCTGTAGGCGAAGAATGGCTTGGGGTGCGCGGCGATGACATCGAAGGTCGAGATCGTCGAGCAGGTAGTTCGATCCGTAGCCGCCGCGAAGAGCCATGATAGCGCTGGTGTCGGGATCGGCGAAGGCCGCGTGAAGATCGGCGAGGCGCTGCTCAGGCGTTCCGGCAAAGTAGAGCGGCTCGCGTTCCAGAGCGTTGCGGCCGAATTCCGGCGCGATAGCCCAAGGTGCGTAGTGCTGTCGAGGCCGCGCATCGATGCGCTCAGGTTGGCGGAACGAGGCAGGCGCGACGATGCTGAACGCCGAGCCGGGGACGACGGCAGGCGGTTTGAGAAGGCCCATGGTCTTCACCAGGCCTCTCCGCGGGCGATGAGCGCCGCCGGCCCGGTGAGATACAACTCGGTCCCGGGGCCGGTCCAGGCGACAGTCTGCGCGCCGCCGGGAGCGACGACTATGAGCGGCGAGATGCAGCGGCGCAAGGCGAGCACCGCGGTGGCTGAGGCGGAGGTGCCGGTGCCGGAGGATGTCGTGGGACCCACGCCGCGCTCGAAGATGCGAATTTCGATCTCGTGATCGCTGACAATGCGCACAAATTCGACGTTGGTGTGGTGCGGGAAATCGCGATGCGAGCAAATTTCCGCGCCGAGTCGAGTCCAGGACGCGATTTGCCGACCGGAGAAGTCGGCTGTGTCGACGAGCACGACGAAATGCGGATTGCCGGTGGAGACTTCGACGCCGACGATCTCCGCGCCGTCGATGAGCTTGAGGGTGTGCGGCACGAATTTCGGGCACGCCCATGCCCGTGGTGACTTCGACGGTGAGCCGATCGTTCGCGTGCGTTAATCTGGCAGATGCGTGGGCCGGCATCGGTTTCGATCGCGAGCGAGTCGCCAGGCTTGCGAGTCCAGTGTTTCGGCCATCCATGCGGCGACGCAGCGCGTGCCGTTGCCGCTGATTTCGGCGACGGAGCCGTCGGCGTTGTGCAGGTGGATGCGGCCGGAGGTCGAGCCCGGTCCAGGCAGAAAAACTCGACGCCGTCGGCGCCGATGCCGGTGTTGCGCGACACAGAGGCGGCGGGTAAGCGGAGCGAGATCGCCGGCAGATTTGCAGCTTCTTCAGGAACGATCAGGAAATCGTTGCCGCAGGCGTGGGCCTTGGTGAAGGGAATCAATCTTCCTCCGGATCGCGGAAGGTGAGGAGCGCGTCGATGGCAGGTTGAGCGAGCAAATTGGCATGGATGCGCTGATGCTGCCTCTTGGTTGCCGTGAGCGTGAAGCAGACGCGCTGCAGAGCGCCAATCGCGTCTTTTTCAAAGTCGCTAAGGCGCTCACCGGCCTTGTCCATCGCGTCCAGGATCGTCTCGAGCATCGCCGTCTGATCGTGGCCGCGCGCCTCGTAGATCATGGGATAGATTTTGAGGTTCGCACGCTGTTCAAGAAACCCAACGAACAAGAGAGCCACGAGGACGGTGAGCGTGGCAACGACGGCAGGAGCGTAAAGGCCGGCGCCACAGGCCATGCCGATGGAGGCGACCACCCAGACGCTGGCGGCGCTGGTGAGACCGCTGACGCGACTGCGGTTGTGGATGATGAGACCCGCACCGAGGAAGCCGATGCCCTGCACGATGTTCGAGGCAACCTGTCCGCGGTTTGCACCAGTTTCGCCCGCGAGCACAGGCGACAAGAGAGTGAAGAAGGCAGAACCGAGGCAGATCAGGAGATTGGTGCGGAGACCGGCAGCCTTGTGACTGAACTCGCGCTCAATGCCGATAATGCTGCCAAGCGCTGTGGCTACAAGCAGCCGGCCGACTGCGCCGTTAACCACATTCATCTGTTGGAGCCAGTTAAAGCTAAACGGCTCCGCGAACTGGGCGATGGCAAAGGACATAGCTCGGCCTAGGGCGATGCTAACACTGTGCGCGGCGGGTTGTTGAGGGTGGGACAGCGAGTTTGCGAGTCATTAAGTCAGCGAGACAGCAAGCGCAATTCTTTCGACTCTGGGTACCTCGTTTCTGCTACCGGGTTCAGTTTTTCGGTTGGAGGACGTCTGAAGGTGGAGTGAGGTCCTTGAGCAGCGGCCCGGTGACATGCGGAAGCTTTAGATAGGGGCTTTTGTCCATCCATTGCGAGGAAAAGTAAATCGTGGCGGACGGCTGGGCATTGGCCGCGAAATGCGCGGCGACAGTGAGGCTCTGAGGGTGGGTTTGGACGGCGCGGTCGATGTCGTCGCCCTGGAAGCAGACGACGATGGCGGCATTGCGGGCGGGATCAACGAGCGCGGCGCGAAAGATTCCGAGGTCGCTTTCGTTGATGGTCTGGCGGAGGGGGATGCCGGTGTAGGCAACGATCTCAGGATAGGCGGAGGTGTTCATGAGGACCGGTGCGCGTGGAAAGAGAGAGAGGAGATCCTGCAGAACCGGAGGAATGGATTCGTCGTACGGCAGGCGCGCATCGACGTTTTTTGTGCCTTCGATCATAGACGATTGGACCGTCGCGCAGGAGCTGAGTGAAGTTGAGAATTACGAGGGCGAGAAAAGTGTGAAGAAGAGGAAAGCGGCGACCGGGCTGGCGGCAATCGAATGAAGGCGCGTGGCAAACGGAGTGAATCGACCGCCTGGCGGACCGCATGCGCGGCGAAGCCGAGGCCGAGAGCGAGGGCGGGCAGCAGCTCGAGGCCGTAGCGCGTGTTGTAGAGGTGTAGGGCCACCAGGCGGGGAAGAAGATGGGCACCGACCGTAGGCGACGGACCATGCGTAAAACGGGACGGGGAGCCAGAGGAGAAAGACCCAGGCAGATGCAGCGCGTCGGCGAGCGGATTTTCGGACCAGACAGACGGCGGCGGTGCCGAGGCGAGCGAGCGCGAGGACGACGTTTGCCGAGCGTGTTGCCCAGTGGCCGCGGCGGCGACGGAGTCGAGCTCCGAGACCTTGAGATAGAAGAGCAGCGCGACCCAGGGATTGTGCCAGCCGGGATGCGGCGGCCATGCGCCGGGTGCAGCGGTGCGGAGCTCGATGGCTTTGGCGGAATAGGGCCCGCGCGCGAAGTAGAGCCAGTCGCCGAAACAGACTGAGTTGTAGACGAACCAGAAGAGCGGCGCGGCGACGACGGCGAGTGTGGCCAGCCAGAAAGCAGCGCGAGCTGAGACGCCGGTAGCTCCGAAGCAGCGTGAGGCCGATGCCGGTCCAGGCGATGAACGCGATGATCCAGCCGTCGTAGCGTGTGAAGATGGCGGCGACGAGCGTGGCCGCGATGGCGGCGAGGAAGCGGCTGGAACGCGCTTTGAAGATGCCGCGCAACTTTGGCGCGGGTCGCTGATACACCGCGGGAAGCCAATTGCCTCGACGGCGAGATGCCGCAGCCTCGAAGATGCGCAGCGGCTTGAGAAGCAGAGGAAGAGATTGCACTGGATGCACCGGGGCGGGCGACTTCCTCTTCGACGTTGAAGGCAGCGCGCCACTCGACCAGCCAGACCACGATCCAGATCATTTCGCAGAGAAAAAGCGGCTCGGTCATGGCCGTGGTTTGCAAGTAAAGCAGATTGGGATTGAGGGCGAAGAAGACGAGCGCGAGCAGCCGACGCGGCGCGCGAGACGAAGTGGCGGGCCAGGCGATAGATGCCGACGCAGGCGGCGATGTAGGCGAGCGCCGAGGGAATGACGCCGGCGAGGCCGGTGGCCCACCAGTGGTAATTCTGCACAAAGGGAATGAGGAGAATGTGCGGCAGCGGCAGCCACACCGAGCCGAGTTGCGAGAAACGCGGCGTGCGCGAATCGAAGACGCGGCGCGCGATGTGCAGATGGGCGACGGCGTCGCCGTAGTTGAGCATCGCGCCGTGACGCCAGCTCCAGACGATGGCGGCCGACGGAGGCGGCCATGCAGAAGGCCAGGACGGCCCAGCTTTCGGCACTGCGAGATGCTGTTCTCAGTCAAGGTGCGTGAGTCTCGCGGAAGACATTGAAGCGCTCGTCGATTTCAGCGCGCGAGAGCTGCTGCAGGCGCTCGGTGCCGAAGCGCTCGCAGGCAAAGGAGCCCATGACGCTGCCGTAAAACATGGCGCGGCGGAAGGCGGCGGGCGTGAGCTCGGGCTGCGAGGCGAGATAGCCGAAGAAGCCGCCGGCAAAGCTGTCGCCCGCGCCGGTGGGATCGATGACTTCTTCGAGCGGCAGGGCCGGAGCTCTGAAGGTGCGGCGCTCCGGGCTTCCGGCCTTTTGGAGTAGATTTGTGGAATAACGTCGCGCCGTACTCGCCGTGCTTGACGACCAGCGATGCGCGGGCCGAGAGCCATGACGGCGCGCGCGGCCTGCACGAGGTTGTTGTTGCCGGCCGAGCATGCGCGCTTCGGTGTCGTTGATGAGCAGAATGTCGAGGCCCTTGAGAACTTCGAGCAGCGCGGGACGATGATCCTTGATCCAGTAATTCATGGTGTCGCCGGCGACGAGCTTGACGTTGGGCATGGCTTCGCGGACGCGGCGCTGCAGAACGGGATCGATGTTGGCGAGGAAGAGAAATTCGGAGTCGCGATAGGCGTCGGGAATCTTGGGCTCGAAGGACAGCGAAGACGTTGAGCTCGGTGTTGTGCGTCTTGGCTTCGTTGAGGTTTTCGAGATAGGAGCCTTCCCAGAAGAAGCTTTTGCCGGCGGTGTGCTCGATGCCGCGCGTGTCGATGTTGCGGGCGTCGAAGACGGCTTCCTGCTCTGGGGCCGAAGTCCTCGCCGACGACGGCGATGACGCGCACGTCGGTGAAGAAGCTGGCGGCGAGCGAGAAGTAAGTGGCGGCGCCGCCGAGGCAGCGCTCGCGGCGGCCGGCGGGGGTTTCGATGGAATCGTAATGCTACGCTGCCGACTACGGTGATGGACATTGTTTCTCCTGGTCTTAGATGAGAGTTGTGGTGAGACAGCGAGTCAGCAGAGTTAGCTGCAGCTCTACCAGCCGATGATATTTGCCGAAGAGCAGCTTGAGGCGCTCTTTGGCGGCTGCGGGAATCGCGTCGGGCTGCGGTGAGGACGGCGAACTTTGCGGCCGAGGCGCAGGCGCAGTTGCGTTCGCGTGGCATGGCGGCGACGGCGGCTTTGACGACTTTGCAGGCGTTGTCGGCGTTCTTGTGCAGCACGGCGACGATCTCTTCGATGGTGACGGCGTCGTGGCCTTCGCGCCAGCAGTCGTAGTCGGTGACCATGGCGATGGTGGCGTAGCAGATCTCGGCTTCGCGGGCGAGCTTGGCCTCCTGCAGGTTGGTCATGCCGATGACGTCGGCGCCCCAACTGCGATAGAGATTCGACTCGGCCTTGGTGGAGAACTGCGGGCCTTCCATGCAGACGTAGGTGCCGCCGAGCTTGCCGACGACGCCGACGGTCGCGCAGGCATCAGCGGCGGCTTTGGCCACGGTGGCGCAGACGGGATCGCCGAAGGCCACGTGGCCGACGATGCCGTCGCCGAAGAAAGTGGAGACGCGATGAAAGGTGCGGTCGATGAACTGGTCGGGCATGACGAAGTCGGTGGGCTTGTGCTCTTCCTTGAGCGAGCCGACGGCGGAGACGGAGAGGATGCGCTCGACGCCGAGCTTCTTGAAGGCGTAGATGTTGGCGCGGAAGTTGAGCTCGGAGGGAAGAATGCGATGGCCGCGGCCGTGGCGCGCGAGAAAGGCGACCTTGCGGCCTTCGAGCTCGCCGAGAACGAAGGCGTCGGAGGGCTCGCCGAAGGGCGTTTCGACGCGCTCTTCGTGAACGTTGGTGAATCCGGGCATGGAGTAGAGCCCGCTGCCGCCGATGATGCCGATTTCTGCTTGAGACAATTGCTGCTCCTCGTTAGCTCTGAGCCTTTAGCTCGTAGCTTTAGCCGTTTGCTCCGCGCGGCTGGAAACACGATCGCGGCTCTAATCAAGATTTGCAAAGCGTAATGGCTAAGATCTGATCGCTGCTTCATCGCTGATCGATCAGCCGGATGGTTTCCATGAACACATCGCCGTCGATCGTCAAGCTGTGCGCGCTGATCTTATCCATCGTGTCCTGCGCGGTGTGGTGATAGCTGTTGTTGGGCCCGTAGTCGAGGTCGATGATGTCGATGGACGGCACGCCGCGCTCGACGAAGGGCAGGTGATCGTCCTCGACGTCCATTTCCTGCTGGAAGAAATAGCGCTGGTAGCCGAATTTCTTTGCCGCCTCGGCGACGAGCGAGACGAGCCAGGCGGTGGAGTGGGTTTCGCGCTGGATGTCGAGATCCTTGTCGCCGATCATGTCGGCGAGCATGAAGGCCTTGATCTGGTTGAGGGTGCCGTCGCGGCCCCATTTGGCGGCGAGATGGCGGCTGCCGTAGGTGGAGTCGGAAGCGCGACCAGCTGCTGGATGGCCTCTTCGCCGTCGAAGAAGACGAGCCAGACGGAGTAGCCGTCGAGCTTCTTGTCGCGGGCAGTGCGCAGCCTCGGCGCGGAGCCGGTCGGCGATGGCCATCAGCAGGCCGGTGGTGGAAGCGCCGTCGTTGGCGCCGACAAAGTTGATGTTGCGCAGCGGGTAGTTGGTTTCGTAGTGCGTGCCGAGCACGATGACGCCGGGCTTGGTGCCGGGAAAGCGCACGATGAAGTTGCACATGGGCACGGGGCCGATGGGCGTGTCGGCGGTGAAGGTGTCTTCTTCAAACTGATCGTGGTCGCGCAGAAATGCTGGCGGAGAAACTCCTCGGCTTTGACGTGGCCGGGGCCGGTGGGCCAGCGCGGGCCGATGGCGACGAACTCGCGCGCGTATTCGTAGGCGTTGGCGCCGTCGAAGTGCTGTTGGGCGGATGCGGCGAGAGGAGCGAGAGGAGCGCGAAGGAGGAAGATTGAGGTTCGTGCTATCCCACGTCTCAGAATCGAGACGTGGGGCACCTCGTCGGTTTCGTGCCGCGACTCTCTGTCCAAGACCAGAGCAGAAGAAATCATCCCGCGGCCTCCTTCTCTTCTTTCTGCGCGAGGGGTGCACCCACCAGGCGACGCCGATGCCGATGAGATAGAGCGCCAGCATGGGAATGGCGTAGATGCACATGGTGCCGGGATCGGGGCTGGGGCAGATGATGGCGGCGACGATGAAAGACGGCGAGGATGGCGTAGCGGATGTTCTTCCAGAGAAACTTCGGGCTGACGATGCCGAACAGGGCGAGGAAGAAGATGAGGATGGGCAGCTCAAAGCTGATGCCGAGACCGAGGATGATGGAGAGGAAGAAGCCGGTGTACTCCTCGATGGTGACGATGGGGTTGAACTTGTTGCCGAAACCGAGGATGAGGATCTTGAGCGCGCCGGGAAGAACGAAGAAGTAGCCGAAGCTGGCGCCGGCAAGAAACAGGCCGACGGTGGCCGCCATGAAGGGAATGACGAAGCGCTTTTCTTTTTGGTAGAGGCCCGGGCGCGATGAAAAGCCACACCTGGTAGAGGATGAAGGGCGAGGCGAGAATGGCTCCGCCGATGAGCGAGACCTGCAGATAGAGGTTCAGCGGATCCATGGGGTGGGTGTAGTTGAGCTTGATGCCGAGCTTGGTCGAGCGGGGCCTGGACGAAGCCGTAGAGACGCTCGTGGAAGACGTAGGCGACGAAGAAGCCGATGGCGAGATAGATGGCGGAGTGGACGATGCGCTTGCGGAGCTCCTCGAGGTGCTCCATCAGGCTCATGCCGGGGAGTTCGGCGCGCTCGGTGACGGCCTTGCGCGCTTTGTCGATGGCTTCCTGCGGATCAACCATGGTGGGCTGCCGGCTCCGATCTTTCCGCTTCTGGACTGATCGGATCAGGACCGATGTTTTCCGGAGTGTTGCCGGCTTCTTCGCCAAATAATTCCTGTTGCGTGGACCTCGAGCCGGGACGATCGGCGGCGACTTTCTCGCCGATTGAAGGCGGTGCGATGCGCGGGTTTGTTGGTCCGGTTGAAACCGGTTCGGGCGGCGCG
Organism: uncultured Acidobacteriaceae bacterium; assembly: GCA_963782085.1. Lineage (GTDB taxonomy): Bacteria > Acidobacteriota > Terriglobia > Terriglobales > Acidobacteriaceae > Telmatobacter. The sequence goes on along the minus strand of CAWAIL010000011.1, from coordinate 258,891 downwards.
GCAGCGAGCTCTGCGGGGGCCGGAGACGAGTTCTCGGGCGAAGACTCAACAGACGCTGTATCGAAGGATGACGGCTCGCTGGATGACGGCATCGAGCGGCGACTCCGAGGCGGATTCAGAAGCGGGCTCGGAAGATGTCAAGCCGGCGTCAGAAATGTCGGCAGCGATCTCGGCCGGCGGCTCAGGCGCTGGTGCGGGGTCCGTTGACTGGATGGGAGCTTCGGTGGGCGGAGCTAATTGCGGGGCAGGCGGTGCTGCGGCGAGGGCGCGCTGACGCTCGGCTTCCTCTTTCTTGCGGCGATCGGCTTCTTCGGACTGGCGCAACTCCTCTTCCATCTGGAATTTGAAGTCGTTGGATGCCTTGCGGAATTCGTACATCAGCTTGCCGATCTGGCGGCCGAGCTCAGGGAGACGACGCGGGCCCAGAACCACCAGCGCCAACACCATGAGAATAAGCGTGTCGGCCATGCCGAGGTTGGCCATAATGACTGGTGGCGGAGTTCCCATGAAGGATCATGATACCTGCCGCTATGCAGCGTTCACAATCGTGCCGCGGAAGCGGATGTTGTCTGGGCGGACGAGGTGGCAGCACTCGCAACCTCCCAAGGCCGGCCGAGTCTACACTGGCCTGAACTTCTTCCCGGCCCGCTGAAACTTCAGACCTGTAGAATTACCGTGTTCGTTTGTGGGGGTCGGGCGATGAAGCGATACCGGATTGCGCTGGTGCCGGGAGATGGAATTGGCAAGGAAGTGGTTCCCGCGGGGCGGCAGGTGCTGGAGGCGCTGGCCGCGACGGCGAGTGGTCCAGTTTTTGAGTTCGAAAGCTTTGCCTGGGGCGGCGACTACTATCGCGCGCACGGCGTGATGATGCCGGACGACGGGCTGGACGAGTTGAAGACGAAGGATGCGATTCTGTTCGGCTCGGCGGGCGACCCCGAGATTCCCGATCACATTACGCTGTGGGGCCTGCGGTTGAAGATTTGCCAGGGACTCGATCAGTATGCGAACGTGCGACCGGCAAGGATTCTCCCGGGAATTGACGCGCCGTTGAAACGATGCGCGCAATAGAGATCTCGACTGGGTAATCGTGCGCGAGAACACCGAAGGCGAGTACTCCGGCGCGGGCGGGCGGGTGCACACGGGATTCCCGATGGAGGTGGCGGCGGAGGTTTCGGTGATGACCCGCGTGGGCGTGGAGCGTATCCAGCGGTATGCGTTTCGGCCTGGCGCAGAGCCGCCCGCGAAAACGACTCACCGTGGTGACCAAAAGCAATGCGCAGCGGCACGGCATGGTTATGTGGGATGAAATTGCGGCGGAAGTCTCGAAAGATTTCCCAGACGTGACCTGGGACAAAGAGATGGTGGACGCGATGACGGCGCGCATGGTGAATAAGCCGGCGACGCTCGACACGATCGTCGCAACGAATCTGCATGCAGACATTCTGAGTGACCTGGCGGCAGCGCTGGCAGGGAGCCTGGGCATCGGTCCAACGGCGAACATTAATCCTGAGCGCGCGTATCCATCGATGTTCGAACCGATTCACGGATCAGCGTTCGACATTATGGGCAAAGGCATTGCGAATCCGATAGGCACTTTCTGGACGGCGGCGATGATGCTGGAGCACCTGGGCGAGATGGGTGCGGCGCAGCGGTTGATGCAGGCGATCGAGAGTGTGACGGCGGATGCGAAGCTGCACACGCGCGACCTTGGCGGCACGGCAACCACAGCCGACGTGACGGATGCTGTGTGCGCGACGATTGCGGCTGCTACCTGGCGGCCGCTAGCCACGGCGTGAGCGAGCTTAGAGCGATGCCCCCGGAGTGGCCGTTCGGCGATGCGATGGAAGCGCGCGTCACGCGCAAGCTTCAGCTACGGATTCTTCCCTTCGCGATGCTGCTCTACCTGGTGAGCTTTCTCGACAGGCTGAATGTCGGGTTTGCCGCGCTCACCATGAACAAGGCGCTTGGACTGACTCCGGCGATGTACGGCCTGGGCGGCGGCCTGTTCTTTGTGGGCTACGTTCTCGTACAGGTGCCGTCGAATCTGCTGCTATTGCGCGTGGGAGCGCGGACATGGATCGCACGCGTGGTGATCGCGTGGGGCATCGTGTCGCTTTGCTCGGCGTTTGTCGTGGGACCGTGGAGCTTTTACGCGATGCGGTTCCTGCTGGGCGTGGCGGAAGCTGGATTCTTTCCGGGGATGCTGTTGTATCTGAGCCTGTGGTTTCCGGCGCGACAACGTGCGGTTGCGATTGCTGTGTTCATGGCTGCCGCTCCGCTGTCGACGGCGATCGGATCGCCGATTTCGGGCGCTCTGATGGAACTCCCGCGCATGATGGGCCTCGCGAACTGGCAGTGGCTTTACATTCTTGAAGCATTGCCGGCGATTTTGCTTGGATTTCTCACTCTTGGTGTGCTCACGGACAAGCCGGCAGCAGGCAGTTTGGCTCGAAGATGAAGAACGCGCGTGGCTGGCAAAGACGCTGGCTGCGGAGCACGCTGAGAGCGAAGCGATCGAAGGCGGAATTCGCGCGACGTGGTCAGTGGTGAGCGAGCCACGCGTACTGGCCTTGGCGCTTGTTTACTCCGGCACTTCGGCAGGGTTGTATGCGCTGGGATTCTGGGCGCCGCTGCTGATCAAACAGTTTGGCCACTCGGCGCATATCGTGGGTTGGCTGAACGCATTGCCCGGAGTTGTGGCGGTGGTGGGCATGGTGCTATGGGCGCGCCACTCCGACAGGACGATTGAACGAGTGTGGCATGTGGCGATTCCCTGCCTGGTTGGTTGCGCGGGGCTGGTGTGGGCGGGTTATGCGCAGGCGACCACCGCGGTGATTCTGGCGCTGGCCGCGGCGAGCTTTGGCGTGAATGCGTCCAAGGGACCCATCTGGGCGGTGCCGAGCCAGTTCCTGTCGGGCCAGAGGGCGGCGGCGGGGTTCGGACTGATCAATTCGCTGGGCAACCTGGGCGGGTTTATTGGACCGCTGCTGATTGGATGGATCAAGAGCACCTGGGGCAGCTACGTCGGAGGGCTGAATCTTGTGGCGGGGATGATGGCGTTTTCGGCAGTGCTGATGGTGGCTATCGGCAAGAGCTTCCGACAGGAAAGCAAGTCGGCAAGCTAGCCAGATGGCGCGAGAAAGACCCGCCTCTGAAGTGCAGAGTGCTCCGGTTGACGAATCCGGCTCCGGGCGAGTCTGATCTCCAGACTCCGCCGCTAAGTATTATCCTGTTTGCGCGATCCTTTTCGAATCCCGCCTTATTGGAGAATCCCATGAATAAAGCAATTCGTGTTTTTCGAGGCATGCTTGGCGTTTTATTGGTTTTGGCAGTGGCATGTACGACCGCAAACGCCCAAGGCAACCATGAGACTGCCATGCACAAGTTGCCTGAGATCAAGTATGCGAAATACACACTGCCCAACGGGCTGACGGTGATTACGCACGAGGATCACCGGTTGCCGCTGGTGGCAGTGGACCTGTGGTATCACGTGGGCCCGCTGAACGAGCGGCCGGGACGCACCGGGTTTGCGCATCTGTTCGAGCACATGATGTTTGAAGGCTCGGAGCACGTGGGCGAGAAGTCGCACATCAAGGATGTGCAGGCGGCGGGCGCGACCGATGTGAATGGAACCACAGACTTTGACCGGACAAATTATTTTGAAACGATGCCCAGCAATCAGCTGGAGCTGGCGCTGTGGCTTGAGAGCGACCGCATGGGCTTTCTGATGGAAGGCCTGAACCGCGAGCTGCTGACCAACCAGAAGGATGTGGTGCGCAACGAGCGGCGGCAGGGCGAGGGGCGGCCCTATTACGTGGCCGAGGAACAGATGTTTCACATGCTCTTCCCCAAGGATCATCCGTACTACGGCGCGGTGATCGGCAGCCACGCGGATATCGAGTCGGCGCGCGATCGCCGATGTGCGCGACTTTCATCAGCAGTACTACACGCCGAACAACGCATCGATCGCCATTGCCGGGGACTTTGACCCGGCGAAATTGAAGGCGCTGCTGACGAAGTATTTTGGACCGATTCCGCAGCGGACCAGACGGTGCCGCCGGTGACGGCGACGACGCCGCCGATCACCGAGCAGAAGCGCGCGACGGTGACGGACACGGTGCAGTTGCCGCAGATGCGAGTGGCGTGGCTGACGCCGCCAGCGTTTACGCCCGATGCCTACAGCGTGGATGCGGCGACGTTCGCGCTGGGCGGCGCCAAGGCCAGCCGGCTGGATGAAGCGCTGGTCTACAAGGCGCAGACCGCACAGAGCGTGACCTGCGGGTCAGACAGTTTGAAGTTGACCGGATTCACGACCTGCGAAATTACCGCCAAGCCGGGAGTGAAGCTGGAAGATCTGGAAGCTTCGTTCTGGAGGAATTGGCCAAATTGCAGAAGGATGGGCCGACCGCGGATGAAGTGGCTTCCGCCAAGGCACTGAACCTGACGCAGAAGATCACCGGGCTTGCAGCGGCTGGGCGGTTTCGGCGGCGTGGCCGACACGCTTGACGCCTACAACCAGTACACGGGCGATCCGGGATTCCTGCCGAAGGACGTTGCCATGACTGAAGCGGTGACGGCGAAGAGCGTGCAGGCAGCGGCGGTAAAGTATCTCGACAAGGACTCAGCTGTGGTGGTGTATTGCGTTCCTGGCAAGAAAGTTTTGGATGACGTGCCGCGCAGCCCGGCCGATACCGATGCGAATGTGAAGCTGGTGAATCCCTACACAGCCGGATTTCGAGAGCGCCGCAGGATTGGCGGAAGACCAAGCCTGAAGCGGGTCCTGCGCCGACAATTCATCTGCCAACGCCGGAAGAGTTCACGCTGGAAAACGGGCTGAAAGTTCTGCTGGTAGAGAATCACTCGTTGCCAGTTTTGAGCGCGGAACTCGTTTCGCACGCCGGCAGTATGAACGATCCAACAGAGAAAAGCGGCGTGGCTTCGCTGACTGCGGAGATCATGAGCGACGGAACGGCCTCGCGCGACCTGCAAAAACTGGCGACAGACGAGGAAAAGATTGGAACGCGCATTGGATCGGGCGCGGGGATGGAATCGAGCACGGTGTCAATGGACATGCTGAGCTCGTACACGTCGGACGGTATGGAACTGCTAGCCGATGTGGTGCAACATCCTGGCTTCCGCGCCGAGGATGTGGACCGGCGGCGCAAACAACGGCTGGTGCGCATCGCGCCAGGAGACGGATAACGTGCAAAGCATGGCCGGCGCGCGTGGGGCCGAAGCTGATTTTCGGTGACGAAGCATACGGGCGGAGCGGATCGGGAACCGCGGAGAGTGTGGGATCGATCACGGGATCTGATATTTCGAGCTATTACGCCGATCACGTTGGGCCGAAGGATTCGGCGCTGATTTTCAGCGGCGACGTAACGCGCGCCCAGGCGGAGAGCCTGGCCAAAGAGTATTTCGGTAAATGGGCCGGAAAGACCGAAGCCGGGGGGAAGCCGCCTGCACCCCCGGCGCCACAGCCTACTCACGTTGTGATTGTGGACAAGCCGGGCGCACCTCAGACGGCGCTGCAGGCATTCAGCCTGGGCGTTCCTGCGAATTCGCCTGATGTGGACGCGTTGACCGTGATGAATTACACGCTGGGCGGAAGTTTTGCCAGTCGCATCAACATGAACCTCCGCGAAATACACGGATACACCTATGGCGCGCGTTCCACCTACACGGAGTATCTGGATGGCGGCTTGTTTTCTGCCGGCGGATTGGTGCGAACGGATGTAACGGCTCCGGCGGCGAAGGAATTAATGAAGGAGCTGCGCGATTTTCCAGGCAAGCCCTCGACTGCCGAAGAACTGGCAGCCGCAAAGGAGTCATCGATACGGTCGCTGCCTGGGCGATTCGAAACGAATGCGTCGGTGGCGGGTGCGATGGATAGCATTTTCCTTTACGGTCGCCCGCTGGACTACTACGCAAAGCTTCCCGGCAGATACGAGGCAGTGACGCAGGCCGATGTGGCGCGAGTGGCACAGCAGTATCTCCATCCCGACCAGACTGGTAATTGTGACGGCGGGCGATCGTTCGAAGATTGAGCCGGCTCTGAAAGATGCAGGATTGGGCCCGGTGGAAGTGCGCGACATCCATGGGAAGCTGGTGGACGAAGCAAAGTAAATAATGAGGCAGCGAGCAGGAAAGTCAGCCTGCTTTAGTTTGAGCCCTCCCATCCTTCCGGTGAGAATGCAGGAAGGATGTGGGGACGGAATGTTCCGTTTACGCTTGGATTGAAGGTTATTTAAGTTCCACTGGTGCGCAGAGGCGTGGCTCCGGGTAACGGCGCGGGGCGCGGCACGGCCGTAGCGCCGGGCCGCTGAGCGGCAGGCTGATTGGCCGGGAGCTGGTGCAGCGCAACGATAATCGCCTCTGATGGCTTTCCGCCGACGGAGCGATAGGAGTGCGGGGTGGCGGAGTCAAAGTAGACGGCATCGCCCGCGTCGAGCACGGTTTCCTGGCCGCCATGCAACAGTCCAAGCTGACCCGCAAGGACATAGAGAAACTCATATCCGGCGTGAACATGCGCCTTCGGTTCAACCTGCGCGGGCAGCGGCAAGAACTCGGCAAAGTAAGGATCCATGTAGCGGTCGGGCACCATGTACCCAAGGCTCTCGAATGTGTAGGCGGGGGGCTCGACGCCTGTCTGCGGCATTCGCACGCGGTCTTTTTTGCGGTGCACGCGGAACATTGCGATTGGATCAGACTCAAAGAAATAGGACAAATCCTTTGAGAAAACCATGGAGATTCGCGCCAGGTTGCGGAGCGTAGGGACAACGCGGCCAGTTTCGAGCTGGGAAAGAAAGCTGGCCGAGAGGCCGGTGTGTCTGCCCAACTCGACCAGGCCCATCGACTTTTTTAGGCGCAGGCGGCGAATGCGCTCGCCAAGGTGCTTTTCGGAGATAAACCGCTCGGCCGCATCGGCATCGGCCGCGGTCTTGTGCATCTCGTCGCCGTTGTTTTCGGGCCGTTCCGTCATTTCCACTCCTACCGTAACTAGGATGCACTTCGGCCCAGATTGTTGTCTAGATCAAAACATTTTGCCATGACACGAAATTGACGGACTACTCCTTAGAAGCTCACGGATACATGCGATGCAGAGTCCGTGCAAATGGGATGGTTTCGCGCACGTGATCGAGACTACAAACCCATGCGACCAGGCGTTCGATACCCATGCCGAAGCCGGCGTGAGGCACGCTGCCGTACCGGCGCAGGTCCAGGTACCACTCGAATGCGGAGCGCGGCAGCCCATGCTCGTCGATGCGCGAGCTGAGCAGTTCGTAGCTGGAAACGCGCTGCGAACCGCCAATGATTTCGCCGTACCCTTCGGGCGCTAGCACGTCGACGCAGAGCGCGAACTTGGGATCTTTGGGGTCCGGCTCCATGTAGAACGCCTTTACGTCAGCCGGATAGCGGTGAACCATGACCGGGCGGTCGTATTGCGAGCTGAGCCACGTCTCGTCGGGCGAACCAAAATCGTTTCCGTATTCGAATTGCTGCTCGAGGTGGCCGTCTTTGTGCGCCTGGTTCAGCATCTTTACAGCCTCGTCGTAGCGCAGGCGTGGGAACGGCGGAACGATCGTTTTCAGCTTCTCCACGTCGCGGCCGATGGTCTGTAGTTCGGGAGCACGATTCTTCACCACACTCTGAACAATGTGCGAAATGAAGTTTTCCGCGAGCTCCATCAAGCCGTCGAGGTCCATGTAGGCGACTTCCGGCTCGATCATCCAGAACTCGGTGAGGTGACGGCGAGTCTTTGATTTTTCCGCGCGGAATGTAGGCCCGAAGCTGTAGACCTTGCCGAGCGCGAGTGCCGTCGATTCGATGTAGAGCTGGCCGCTCTGCGTCAAAAAGGCAGGTTCGCCAAAGTAGTCGACGGGGAAAAGCGTGGATGTACCTTCGCAGGCGGCAGGAGTGAGGATCGGAGGATCGGTACGAATAAAGCCGTTCGAGTCGAAGTATTCCTGCGCGGCACGCATGATCTCAGCACGGATACGTAGAATAGCGGCCTGGCGCGGGCTGCGCACCCACAGGTGCCGCTTCTCCTGCAGGAAGTCGACACCGTGTTCCTTGAGCGTGATTGGGTACGGATCGGACTCCGGCACACGCTGGACGACCTGGATATTCTCGACGTCAAGTTCATAGCCGCCGGGCGCGCGCTTATCGGCACGGACTTTTCCGGTGACGATAACGGAGGATTCCTGCGTAAGATTCTTGAGCGCTTCAAAGACTTCAGGAGGCACGCTCTTCACGTGCGCCACGCCCTGGATAGAACCCGTGCCGTCGCGAAAGATGGGAAACAGGAGTTTGCCGCTTTCGCGAGAGTTGTAGAGCCATCCGTGGATGACGACCGACTGACCTTCGTGCTTGCCGATTTCGGCGATCGTTGCGTTGGCCGGCTGAACTTCAGCGGGAGTGGTTTCTTCAGGCATCGTGCTTCCTTTTGCCGGGAAGGTAATCCAAGTGGCCCGGCAGGACTTTCCAGAATAACGCGGTGAAGCAGAGGCAACATTGAGACACGGCGAATCGCCGTCCGCGGGAATCTCCGCTGGGGGCGGCGGAATCTAATCCGCAGCGCGGTTTTATGTATGACGAAATATGGAGAGGTGTTTAGTTTATGCAGACAACATTAAATTCACGGGAAGTGAACGAGATCAAAAAGGCTCCCACGACAGAAGAAATATTGCCGATTTTTCGCGAGCGATGGAGTCCGCGGTCGTTTGCGGATCGCGATGTGAGCCCGGATCTGCTGCGGAGGGCGTTTGAGGCGGCGCGATGGGCGGCATCATCCTACAACGAGCAGCCATGGCGATTCCTGGTGGGTCTGCGCGGATCAAGCACGTACGACAAGATCTTCAAATCGATGGGTGAGTTCAACCAGAAGTGGGCGAAGATGGCACCGGTGCTGATTCTTGGGGTGACGAAGACAAAGTTCACCCAGAGCGGCGCGGAAAACCGCGTCGCGCTCTACGACCTGGGCGCGGCGGCATCGTATTTCACACTTGAAGCGGCGGCGCTGGGACTTGCAACACACCAGATGGCGGGATTCGATCCTGAAGCAGCGCGGAAGGAACTGGGAATTCCGCAGGAGTATGCCATCGGTGCGGTGATTGCGCTGGGTTATCAGGGCGAGCCTGAAGCGTTGACCGACGAAAAGATGCTCGACCAGGAGACGAAGCCACGCACGCGCAAGCCGCTGAACGAGATTGCGTTTTCCGCATGGGGCGAGCCGGCGAGGTTGTGACTGGGAAGAGTCCGACTGTGGGGAGCGGAGCGGGGGGCGCGATAAAGTGAAAGTGGAGAATGTTCCCCGTTGACTTCCACGAACCTACGAAGACCGGCAGGCGGGCGGCGAGTGCAGCACGTGTCGGCGCCGCCGCGGCGGAGACGCATGAACTGGGCGGTGCGCGGTCTTTTTGCGTGCGTGCTGGTGGTTATGGGCATCGTTGCGTGGGCCGCCCTGGCGCGAGCACTGGCTCCAAGAGAAAACACAACCCAGGAAAAATTCGATGCGCTGATCGTTCTGGGTTACCCAGCAGATTCAGATGGCAACCCGAGCCCAACGGAACAAGCGAGAGTAACTGAAGCTGTGCGCCAATACGAACTCGGTGTTGCGCCGCGGATCATCATCACTGGAGGAGCCGCGCATAACCAGTTCGTCGAATCGCAGGTGATGGCGCGGACCGCCGAGGCCTACGGAATTCCGGCCGGCGCACTCATCGAGGAAGAGCATGCGATGAACACGATCGAAAACGCGTGCAATAGCGTGCACATCATGCGCAGCCATGGCTGGGAGTCGGCAGAGGTGATCACGAGCCCTAATCACCTGCCACGGGCGGCGATGATATTCGGCCGGCTGCCGATCAAATTCCGAATGGATAAGGCGCCGGCGGCGGGACCGGAGCCTGGCTGGCTCACGGCGGACACGACGGTGATGGAAATTCTAAAGACGGTTCATTACCTGGTTTGGTCGCGTCAGACGGAGCCTTGCGCACTGTAGAGAGAGTTCGCAGTTGGCAGTTCATAGTTCTTAGTTCAGAGTTCGTATTTTGCGGTTTCTGGTTGGCGGCGGGTCGAAGTTCCTTGCGGAGGACCACCGAAGAAATGGAAGGTCGCTAGCCCAAAGGGGTTCCGAGCAGTCTAAGAGGGAATGCCATTAGAGCGCGTTGTCCGCTATCGGGGGGCTCCTGTAAGCTGTTTAATGATGCACCTAAAAGTCAAGTTAACTGCAATTCTTGCCGCCCTTTTCGCCCTGAGTGCGTGTGCCGCAAGCCACCTCCAGGCTCAGGATTCGAGCTCCTCTTCGCAGACGCAGCCGACGCCAACGTCTGCCTCACAGAGCCCTGACGCACAAAGGCAGAGCTACGGGGTTTATGTAGCCACCGACCCGCTTGCCCGAGTGCGGTATGACAACCGCTGGGACTTGTCGCTGGCACCGGCGTACGACCATATGAAGGCCGGACCGACGTTGCTGCAAGGCGCGAACCTGGGCGGCCTCGACATGAACGGCTCGTACTGGTTGTCTCAGAACTTGGCGCTCGAGGGATCGGGACGCGCTTATGTGGGTACGAGCGGCACGGCGCCCAATTCGCCGAACAACGTCAGGGGCCCGATGGTGAAGCAGTATTTCTTTGTCGGCGGCCTTGAATGGCTGGGACCGCATAACAAGCACGGTGCCCTGCTGGCGCACGCCATGTTTGGCGGGGTATACGGAAATTTCCAGAAGGACCTGCTGGGACAGCCACCGGCGAATTTCGACTTCTACTCCAACCAGATTGCGCCAGCAGCGATTATTGGCGGACACATCGATCTGAACCGCTCGGATCACTGGGTCTTTCGCATCACTCCCGACGCGATCATGACGCACTACACGTTCAACGACGCGCCATTTTCGAACTCGTCCTATTCGCAATTCGACGTGAATTTCGCAATATCAGTGGGACTGGAATACAAGTTCACAAAGATCAAGCGATCGACGAAGAAGGGCAACTGGGTTGCTGGCTGGTAGAGCCAGACGCTTCTCGAACCTGTCGCAGCGCCAGAAGCAGACTGAAGGCCGAGCTTGCCGCTGAGCCGTGTTCGTTTTCGCAAAGGCAAGCTTGAATGACGCCCTTGTAGAAGGCACAAAAGCAAATTCCGCGCATCAAAGTTTCTGGTTGTGCCGGCTGAAGCCATGCCCGCGCAGCTATCTAATCAAGTACTTTTCATGAATCGCCTGGGTGGAGCGCACGTGGAAACGGGCGGACTCTATTTTGTCACGCGCCGTCTCTGGTCAACGAAGTCCGCAGGCAACCGTCGTGGGATGTGGGCTGTCAACTTTGCTTTGGTGTGGTATTCTCCTGCGTTCAGTGGCGGCCGCGAAAAATATGCCGCCTGAAAGTATGCCGTTCCGGATAGCGACACTCCCCGAGTTGCCGGAACATGCATGGGCCACGAGGTCACAAGGGTAAGTGAAGGGCCGGACGGGAGCCTTATGGATATGAAAGACACACTCGGCGTATTGCTTGCGGGCGGAGCGGGAGAACGGCTGTTTCCACTGACGCGCGACCGGGCCAAGCCGGCAGTGCCGTTTGGCGGGCACTACCGCATCATCGATATCACGCTTTCAAACTGCATCAACTCCGGCCTGCGGCGGGTGTACGTGCTCACGCAGTACAAGGCGCTCAGCCTGAACCGGCACATCCGCGAAGGCTGGACGGGCATTGTGGCGCAGGAGCTGGGCGAGTTCTTTGAGCTGATGCCGCCCATGCAGCGCACCGGCGCCAACTGGTACATGGGCACGGCGGATGCGGTTTACCAGAACATCTACTCGATCGGCAGCGAGCAGCCGAGCGCACGTGATCATCCTTTCCGGCGACCACATCTACAAGATGGACTACAGCCGGATGCTGGCGCACCACAAGGAGACGAACGCCGAAGTCACGCTGGCCACGCTGCCCATTGCGCCGGACGAGGTTTCGCGCTTCGGCGTGGTGGAGGTGGGCGCAGACGGGCGAGATCCTGGGCTTCCAGGAGAAGCCGGCGTCGACGAGCTTCCGTTCGCCGTTCAATCCCAATGCCGTGGATGCGTCGATGGGCATTTACATCTTCAATACGGAGACGCTGCTGAAGGCGCTGATCGCCGATGCCGACGACCCGGACTCGAAGCACGATTTTGGCCACAACATCCTGCCCAACCTGCTGGGCAAGAAGAAGATGATGGCCTACAGCTTTGTGGACGAGAACAAGAAGCAGGCGCTCTACTGGCGCGATGTGGGCACGCTGGACGCGTATTACGACGCCAACATGGATTTGTGCTCGGTTTCGCCGATCTTCAACCTGTACGACAAGAGCTGGCCGATCCGCACGCGGGTGCGGCAGTATCCGCCGGCGAAGTTTGTCTTCGGCGAGCCGGGACGGTCGGGCATGGCGGTGAACTCGATCATCACCGCCGGCGTGATCATTTCCGGCGCGTCGGTGTACAACTCGGTGCTGTCGCAGGATGTGCGCGTGAACTCCTACTCCGATGTGGATGCGAGCATCATCTTTTCGCACGTGAATATCGGGCGGCATTGCCGCATCCGGCGCGCGATTATCGACCGCGACGTGCACATTCCCGAGGGCACGGTGATCGGCTACGACCCGGTGGAAGACAAGCGGCGGTATTTTGTCACGCCGTCGGGGCTGACGATCGTGACGCGCGATGCATCGCTGTTTGAGAACCCTGTGGATCCGGAGTTTCAGGAAAGGTACTGAAACAGTTGTCAGTGGTCAGTTGTCAGTGATCAGTGGTCAGTTGCAGTCGGGGGCGGGGACAAGGACGTGCGCACGCCAGCCACGTAGCTAGGGCTTGCGCGTTCCCGTCGGCTGAACAGGCACCCAGCCTGAATTCGAGGGAATCACGGATCACATCTTGGGGAAGTTGGGATCGGCCTTCACTTCATCAATCTGTTCGGTGTGGCGCTTGCTGTGAGCGCCAATGAAGAGCAGCCACTCGTAGGCATCGAGGGGTTGGCCGATCGGGCCTTCAGTGACGTGCTCGCGCAAACCCGGTTCCGTCTTCATGAATTCAATCGTCTTTTCGCGGCTGGCGAGGAAGTGCTTCAGGGCCTCGTCAGGCGTCCAGCGGCCGGTGGGAACAAGTTGCGGCGGCGCCTGTGCCTTGTGGCTGCGATCGGGAATCATTGCCAGGACTCCAGCGTCAGCTTTCGCATAATCGCGATCGGGCTTGCCGGGACCTGCCTTCATTACGTTTTGCGTGACGTTCTTGAACAGAAAGTCTTCGGCCAGAGCGATGTGTTCAAGGCACTCGGCCACCGACCAGCGATCGGGGCCGGCTTTGAAGTGCATTTGCCCATCAGAAATGCCAGAAGCCGACGCAACAACACCATCGCGCGTTTGCTCAAGGTACTGGACGCCTTTATCACGATCTTCTTTTGAGAGCTCCTGGGCTGAAGCCGCGACGCTGAAGATCATGAACGCACACACCATTGCGAAGAGTTTTTTCATGGTTTACCTCCGAGGGAAAAATGGGAATTTTCTCTACAGCGAGGTCAGGCTTACACTATCACTTGCAAATTACAAGTTAAATTTGACGAAGTGCAACGACGGGATCCCCGTGGTTGGGGAATTCGGCAAGGTAGGGTGGAAGAGGGTTTGCCATTTACCCCAGTGCGCATGTTGCAAGGTCCTATGGAACCAATACCCGTGATGGTGCGTACATCCGGTTATGCAGTGCGTGGCTACATTAAGCTGGAACATGGCACCGGCGATGGGGCTGAACCTGGGGCGTAATCGCTTGAAGGCAGAAGCGCCCGCGCCACATTCGGTGCGGCAGACTCTTGGAAGAGACCAGGGTGAAGACCCGAAGCAGCCAGGCGGCCAGTTTTCAGCGGCGGCCATGGCGCCGGAGTCGCGTGCAATGCGCGTGGAGGTGAGAGCGCTGGAGCAAGACTGGTCGCAAATCGTCCGCCGCTGCATGGACGGCGACTCCGGCGCATGGGCCGAGATGGTCCGCACGCACCAGAAGCGTGTCTACGGGCTTTGCTACCGGTTTACCGGGAACGCCAGCCGACGCCGAAGACCTGACGCAGGACGTTTTCCTGAAAATCTACTCGAATCTGGGCAGTTTTGATGCCGCGCGCGGCAGCCTGCCGGTGTGGATTACGACGATGACGCGGAACCTGCTGGTGGACAACTTCCGGCGGACGCAGAACCAGCGGGCGACAGGCTCACTGGACGATGGCTGGGACCAGGCAGAAGACCTGAAGCCGACGGACCGGCTGATGGCAACGGGACCCTCACCGCATGAGTTGGCAGCGCGCAAGGAACTGGCCAACATGGTGCAGGGTGCGCTGGCCAAGGTAAGCGTGGAACTGCGCGAGGCTGTGATCCTAAGGGATCTGCAAGATCTTGATTACAAAGAGATTGCGCAAGTGCTGAGCATTCCCGAAGGAACCGTGAAGTCCCGCATCAGCCGAGGCCGTGCGGAACTTGCACGGCTCCTAGAGCGTAATAAGCAGGAGGTGATGTAGCAATGGCAGAGCGCATGACACATTCCGAGTACTCCCGCATGCGGCGCATGGGAGACGCTGCTGGCGGACGCTCTGGACGGGCTGCTGAAGCCCGAGGACGAAGCGCAGTTTGCCGCGCACAAGGCCGTCTGCCCGGCATGCGCGGCGCTGTATGAGGAAGCGCGCAAGGGACGCGAGTGGCTGGAGTTTCTTCGCCCGGGCCGGAGGTGCCTGAAGGACTGCTGGAAAAGATTCTGGCGAATACGGGCCCGGGAAATCAGCCAGACGGATGGATGGGTAATGCGCTGCCCGTACCGGCGGGAGCGGGAACGGTTCCGGCATTTGTACCGCCGGTGTGGCAGCAGCCCGGTTTCATTGCGCGGACACGCGGCAGCAATGCAGCCGCGGCTGATGATGACGGCGGCGATGGCGTTCTTCTCGATCGCGCTGACGTTGAACCTGACGGGTTTCAGTCTGGCCAATGTGCACGTCACGCCTTTGCGGCTTGCCGATCTTCGGCCCAGAGCGGTGCGGGCGTATCATGGAGCGGCAACTGACGATGGCATCGGTGCCGATCGTGCGCTACTACGACCATCTGCGGTTTGTGTACGAAGTGGAATCGCGGGTTCGCGAACTGCGCGGCGAAAACGAGGACAACAACGAAAGGCAGCGCAAGCAAGAACCAGTCGAAGCCAGGAGAGACGAAACAGAATCCCAGGCAGCAAGGATGGAGGGCTTGCGCGCGGGCCCTCAGGAGAAGCCGGGGTATCCAGCAACGGAGCCGGCGATGGAATCGGGAAGTGAATTATTGGAAGCGTCGTTAACAGATGAACTTTGGACCTGGGCGACAGAACGCCGCACAGCAACCATGCGAAAGGGGCAATGTATGGATTGCGTAAATCATAGCGGCATAAATGCGACAGCATATTGCCAGAATTGCGGAAAGGCGCTCTGCCAGGCATGCGTCGCACACGTGCGCCGGGAGGACAGATCTTCTGCGAGCCATGCTGGATGGCGTGGCAGAGCGCGCAGAAGCCGTTCGTGACTGCCGACTCAGGGCGCGCCGAACCCGGTCTTGCTGCCGTGCTCGGAGTCGATTCCCGGCGTGGGCGCGATGTACAACGGCCAGTTCATCAAAGGACTGGCACACGTGATGATCTTTGCGGTGCTGGTGAGCGCAGCCCATGTGTACGGCATCTTCGGCCTCTTCATCGCGGGCTGGGTCTGCTACCAGGTCTTCGAGGCGTATCACACGGCGAAGGCGCGGCGCGACGGCGAGCCGTTGCCCGATCCGCTGGGACTGAACGATGTGGGCCGCTGGTTCGGCATCGGGCCGCACATGCAGGGACCGCCGGGTGCGCCTCCAACACCTGGCATGAGTCCGATGGGGGTAAACCAGCCGGGAACAGGACCTGCGGGCACGTATCAGGCTGGAGGTTTTCAAGCGGGGAGCTATCAGGCAGGAGCGTATCAGGCTCCTTACGAGAGCGCGACACAGCCTGGTGTGACACCAGGGGAGTGGCAGCAGCCGTTCCAGGGTCAGGGTGTGGGCCCCGCTGGACCGGGCACTGTGAGCGGACCGGGCTATCCTCCGTATCCACCGATGCCTCCAATACCGCCTGCTCCGCCAACTTCCTGGCGACGACCGGAACCAGTCGGTGCCATCATTCTGATCGCGCTGGGACTGCTGTTCCTGCTGGACAAGATCGATTTCCTGTCAGGCCGCGTGTTTGAATTCTCATGGCCGGTTGTCCTGATCGGGCTGGGAGTATGGCTGATCGTCCGCAGAGTGGGTGATACGCGAGGAGGACAAAAATGAACAGGTATATTCTCATTCGCCGTTTGCGTGGCCCGGCGTTTCTGCTGCTGGTGGGTGTGAATGCCCTGTTGGCGCAAGCAAACATTCTTGGCTGGAGCCAGAGTTGGCCCTTTTATCTGATCCTGGCCGGCGTACTGTTGCTGGCGGAACGTGCAGCCCTTGCCGCTGACGGATATCCGGGCATGCCGTATGCCGGAGCGAATGTTCACGGTGGTGTGGGCCAACAAATGCAGGATGCAGGATCAACAGAGACTGCGTTAGTTGCAAAGCGGCACGAGGGATTTGAGAACGATGCGAACGGAGGACAACCATGAGCAGCGTACCTCCAAATATGCCTCCGGGGGCGGAGCACCTCCACCCTACGATCCGAAGATGCAGTGGCGGGTCTATCGCGAGCAGCAGAAGGCCGCGTGGCGGGCGCAGCGCGATGCATGGCGGGCCCAGCGCCACGCATGGAAGGCGAGCTACGGCGGCGTCTACGGGCCGCGCGTGCCTTCGGTGGTGGGTCCGGTGATCCTGGTGTGTGTCGGCGTGAGTGGCGCTGCTTGTGGTCACGGGCCATGTCAATGCCGATTCGTTCTGGAACTGGTACGGGCAGTGGTGGCCGCTGCTGCTGATCGGCGCCGGCCTGGCGCTGCTGGGAGAGTGGGCGCTGGATATGCGGCGCAAGACTCCTGTCCGGCGCAGCAGCAGTTTTATCGGGATCCTGATTCTGCTGGCATTTATCGGCGCAATCGCCGCGGGACACAACCACATTTGGGGCCCCTGGGGCGGCAACAGCGATTTCTTCAACACCTTCGGTCAGCCCGAGCATGATCTGGATCAGCAGGCGGTGAATCAGCAGATCCCTGCGAACGCAACGATTGATATCGAAAATCCGCGCGGAGATGTGAGCATTACGGCAAGCGACGACCCAACCTTGAAGTACAAGCGCATGACGTTGCTTACGCCAACTCCGACTCGGGCGCGAAAAAGATCTTTGACAGCGAAACCGCGCATGTGACAGTAAGCGGCAACGCCGTAGTCATCAAGTCAGAGAACAACAACAAAGGACGGGTCAACCTGACCGTTACGGTTCCCAAATCTGCGCACGTGACAGTCAATTCCGGATGGGGCGATGTGACGGCAGCCGGTCTTGGCGCGGGAATCGAAGTTTCGGCTCGTGGTGACATTCACCTCGGCTCGATCATTGGTCCGGTGCGGGGCCACTTCGTTAATGGAAAGCATGACACCTTCGCAGCTCACGATGTGCAGGGCGACATCACCCTGGACGGCGACGTCAACGACCTTACCCTTTCCCAAGTCAAGGGCAATGTCACGCAGAATGGCAACATCCTCGGCGACGTTCATGTGGAGGATATTTCGGGAGCGCTACATCTCCATACCTCAGTTACGACTCTCGATCTCGCCGCTCTGCCGGGCGACTTGACCCTGGACAACGATGATCTGCGCGTCACTGAAGCCAAAGGCCCGGTGCGCGTGATTACGCACTCGAAAGACGTGGACCTGAGCCAGATCGCCGGCGACAGCTATGTTGAAAACCGTAACGGCACCATCAGCGTGGAACCGACGGGATCGTACGGCGTGGAAGCAAGAAACGACAAAGGCGACGTGAACGTAACTCTGCCGCCTGATGCCGCCGCCACAGTGAACGGTCACACGCACAACGGCGAGGTGATGTCTGAATTCAGCCTGAGCGTGAATGGCGACGAGGACAAGACTGTGACGGGAAAGATCGGTTCGGGCGCGGCGCACATTGACCTTAGCACCAACAACGGCGACCTGCACATAAAGAAGGGGCAGCCGGCGAGCGCGGCAACCGCGAGCGAACCAGGCGCGGCAACTGGCAAGCACCTGAAAGCGAAGGGGGCGCCGCAGCAGCAGCCGGTTGCGCAGTAAGGTCAGGCAAACCACCGAAATTGACGGTTGTGCAAGGGCGGGCGCGGGAGGAGCTGGTTTCTCCCGCGCCTTTGTTTTTTGGGGGCGAAGAGATGTATGCTCCTGAGCTAGAGCGGTTCCAGCGGGCTTGTTCCACATTCTGGACCGGGCTGGGCATGCGGCAGTTGGGGTAGCGCCGCGAAGGGGGGATTGCGATGCATACGCCGGTAACAGTAATTACGGTCGAACGGGAGTACGGCTCGCACGGAGCGGAGTTTGCGCACGATCTGGCTCAGCGGCTGGGCTGGCGGCTGCTGGATTCGGAACTTGTGGCGGGCGCGGCGCGCATGGCCGGCATCGATCCCAAGCTCGCTGCAAAATTCGACGAGCGGCTCGATCCCTGGTACTACCGCTATGGCAAGATCTTCTGGCAGGAGCCGATGTATGTGACGTCGACTGGCGAGGAACACATGTTCGACTCCGAACGTATGCTTGCGCTGATCAAGCAGGAGATTCTGGATGCGGCCCATGAGGGCCACTGCGTGCTGGTTGGGCGCGGAGCGGCATGCGCACTGGCCGGCAAGCCAGGATGCTTTCATGCCTTTGTGTACGCGACGGCAAGCGCAAAGAAGGAGTGGTTCGCGCACGCGTTTCCGCACCGAGCGCAACACGCTGAGCAGGACCTGCAGGCATTCGACCAGCGACGCGCCGCGGTGATTCGCAAGTTCTACCAGCAGGAATGGTGCTCGCGCGGTCTCTACCACATGCTGCTGAATTCCTGCATCGGAACCGAAGCGATGATATCGGCCGTGCAGTGCGCTGCGGGATTGTGCGCGCCAGTACCGGAAACCGTAGCTCGCTAGACGGCAATGCGCGGGACGCGCGAAGCGATCCGCGTAAAGACCTCCCAGGGAATTGTTTCTGTGGCTGCGGCGTGATCGAAGGCCGTGATAGTTTCGTCGTGCTGCGCGCCGATGATGACGACTTCGTCGCCGGCCACGACTCCGGAAATCTCAGTGACATCCAGAACAGCCTGATCCATGCTGATGCGACCCACGAGCGGCGCGCGCTGGCCGCGCACCAGCAGGCTGAAACGGTTGCCCAGCGTACGGTCGAGGCCGTCGCCATATCCTACCGATACGAGCGCAACACGCATTGGCTCCGTGGCAATGAACGTTGCGTTGTAGCCGATGGTCGCGCCGGCTGGAATGGAGCGGACTCCGACGACCGAGGCTTTCCACGCGAGAACAGGTTGCAAGGAGGCGCGAGCGGCAACGAGTGAGGGCGGCTCCGGCGGGTCGAACGCGGGATCGAAATTGGGCACGACGCCAAAGAGCGCCAGACCGGGACGGAGAAGCGCCTTCATGCCGTGTCGAGCGGCCAGATCAGCAAGCGCACTTGCTTGCCCGGCAAGCAGCGCAGCGGAGTTGCCGACGTTGAGCCACTCGGCAAAATGACCGTCAGCTGAGATGCGACCGAGGGCTTCTTCGAGACACATGAGCTGATCGCGGGTCATTTCGCCTCCGGCTTCGTCGGCGGCGAAGAGGTGCGTCATCACACCTTCGAGGCGCAGCGGCGACGCAGCGCCGAATCGCGAGAGTATCGCATCAAGCTGATCGGAAAGGACGCCCTGGCGGCTCATGCCCGTATCAATTTCGAGATGAACGGAGAGGGATTCGGGGGTAGCACCTGCGGCGCGCGCTGCGGTTTGCAGCTCATCGAGATGCCACTGTTCCCACGCTACAGGCGTGAGCTGAAACTGAATCGCGGCCGCGGCCTGGCCTGGAAAGATTCCGGCCATGATGAGAATGCGCACATCAGGGCAAAGGGCGCGCGCAGCAATGCCCTCTTCAATGGTGGTGACCCCGAGCCATTTTGCGCCTGCATGAGTGAGGGCTGGCGCGCACAACGCGAGCGAGTGGCCGTACGCGTTGCACTTGACCATCGCCAGGAGCTCAGCGTGCGGAGCGGCAAGGCCGGCGAGAAAGCGGAAGTTTTCTTCAAGGGAGCGGGTGCGAATCTCGGCCCGGCAGGGGCGCGTTGGCATGGGGGTTGGCAAAGAACAGTTTATCCTGCGATGCGGGCGAGATTTTCTACGAGAGTAGCGCGTAGGCGACGACCGTCTCTAAATTCCGACTGGATTCCTCTCCGATCTCGGCGAGCAGTTCGGCCTCAAGCGCGTGCGGAACCGGCAACTCGCAGGCGGCCACCCGATCCGGCGTTGCGCCGACAAAGCAGAGCTCGCAATGGCCCAGGCCTTCGCTGCCGTCATCGCCGGTTGCGCGGACTGGCGGGCCGAAGACGCGACAGGTCATGGGGCGCCACGCGTACACATCACAGCGGCCTGTCGCAGGATCGAGCGCAGGACATGCGGCATCGTTGGCAAAGTCTTCAAAGCGCTCGCGCTCTTCTGCAGATGTTCCAAGTGTGCCTGTCTGCCGATCGCCTGGATAATCCTGCCCGTACTCGACGAGCCAGGCGCGGGCGCGGCGCTCGATCTCCTCGGCGAGAGTGGGATCGGATACGCGCAGAGCCTCCATGCCGACGCGAAGGCGTGACGCATCGAGCGCGTTGATGGCGAAGGCTCCATGACAGCATTGCGTGCAGCCGATACGGCAGATGAGAAAATCTCCGGCGCGGCGTGCCGCGTCGGCGAGCGAGGCATCGACGATCTGGATGAGTTCGGCATCGCGCGCGGGCAGAAGCATAGAAGAAAGGATAATCCGGTGGGATGGGCCTTCCACCATGGGGAGCAGCGTCGTGGTATCCGGCGAATCCTAACTGAAATGAAAACCTGTGCTTGCCCATCGATTCGCCGGGGAGCTAACCTTACCGCGGAGGTGCCTCATGGCCGAATCCCACAGCACAGTGATGCCGACGCTTCGCTATCGCAACGCTCCCGCTGCAATTGACTGGCTTTGCCGGGTTTTGGGGTTCGAGCGTCACATTGTGTATGAAGGCGCAAATGGGATGATCGACCACGCGGAGCTCTCGCTGGGAAGCGGCATGATCATGCTTGGCTCGGCGCGCGATGACGCCTACGGGCGCGGATTCAAAGCTCCCGAGGAGTTGGGCGGGGTGGAGACGCGCAGTACCTACATCGTAGTGGCGGATGCCGATGCCGTGTTCGCGCGGGCGCAGGCTGCCGGCGCAACGGTGGTGCGGCCGCTGAAGGACACGGGCTACGGAAGCCGTGAGTTCACCGTGAAGGATCCCGAGGGCCACTCGTGGAGCGTGGGAACCTACGATCCGTGGGCGGCGAAGGGTTGATCGGAAATGGCATTCGATCCACTGTGATGCAGCGGCTCGTTGATAGGCGATGATCGCGAATGAGCTTTGCTTTACCAGGGAGGTCCCGATGCAAAGAATGAAATTGGGCCCAGTGTTGTTGACGCTATTGTCCATTTGCGCTGCAGCACAGGTGCGTGAGGCGACAGATGCGCCTGCGATCAAACTGCAACCTGTACCTGCCGACATTCAGCGCCGCTCGCAGACGCTGCATGCAGCATTGAAACCGACGGCGGCCGCCTGGGTTACGCAGCAGGCAAAGTTCGAAGAGCAGCAATCTACCTTGAATTTGAACGCGCTGGAAGCAGCGATCCGGCAACGCTTCGGCGCATCACTGGCCGGAGCCGATGTGGATGCTCTGGTTTTCGCGGTTTTGGCCGAAGCGGCGGAGGACCAGGATACCGACCTGCAAACGGCGATGCAAGAGATGGAAGCCCAGACGCAGGCAAAGCAGTCTCTGCGTGGATTGTTGACTGCGGTGAATGCAGCGCTCGCTTCTTCCGGAAAAAACATGGGCAATGCGAAGTGTACGACGGCATTTTGCCAAGCGCTGCCTGTGCGCCTCGCACAAATTGCAGACCAGACGGCACGGATTTCGAGACCGGTTCGACTGCAGGTGCCGTCGAATCTGACATATGGACAGCTGGGGGCACTTCAATCGCAAGTCAGCAACTCATTGGACTCGATAAACGAGATGAGCGAGATGTCATCGATGCGGCTGCAGATGGCGATGGATCGGCGATCGAAGTTTGTTGAGACGCTTTCGAATGTCTTGAAGTCGGTCAATGACACGAGTTCGGCGATCATTTCAAACATGAAGTGAAAGCCTTCACGCTTCCCGGTTCTGAGCGCCGCACGATATAGTCAGTGGGTGGTTCCCGGAGGTTTACGTTGAAGTTTTCTTTCTGGTTTTGGACTGGAGCAGTGCTGACGCTGGCAGCGTGCGCAGCGCACGCGCAGCAGGAGCGGCTGCTGGTGGATCAGAAGGGCGATCGGAGTCTGGCGATCGTGGATCCGGTAGCGGGAAAAGTGATGGCCGACGTGGCGGAGGACGGCATCACCGGGCACGAAGTGGCGGCATCGCCCGACGGCAAGGCTCGCGTTTGTGCCCATCTACGGGAACAGCGGCGTGGGCAAGCCGGGAACCGACGGCAAAAACATCGTTGTGATCGACGTGGCTCAGCGCAAGGTGGTGGGCGAGATCGATTTCGACCATGGCGTGCGGCCGCACTGCGCGGTCTTTGGGCCGAAGGACGGGACTGCTCTATGTGACCACGGAGCTGGATCAGTCGGTGACGATCATCGATCCGAAGACGCTGAAGATCGTGGGCTCGATTCCGACCGGGCAGCCGGAGAGCCACATGCTCACGATCTCGCACGACGGACTGCGCGGCTACACGGCGAATGTGGGGCCGGGAACGGTGAGCGTGCTCGACATCAAGGCGCGCAAGACACTCGACGGTGATTCCCGTCTCGGGCAACACGCAGCGAATCGCGATTTCGAATGACGACAGCTGGGTGTTTACCTCGGACCAGACCGCAGCCGCGCCTGGCAGTGATCGACACCGCAACAAACTACAGTGAAGAAGTGGGTGAAGCTCGACGGGCTGGGCTACGGCGGCGCGCCTACACCCGACGGCCGCTGGCTGCTGCTGGCGATTCCCGACGCGAACAAAGTGGACGTGATTGACCTGAAGACGATGACGCTGGCGCGCACAGTGGATGTGGGCAAGAATCCGCAGGAAGTGCTGGTGCGGCCCGATGGGAAGGCTGCCTACGTTTCGTGCATGGGCGGCAACGAGGTGGCGGAGATCGATCTGGCGACGTGGAAGGTGTCGCGCAATGATTGCAACGGGCAACGGAACGGATGGATTGGGGTGGGCGAAATGATGCAGGGACCGAGGAACCGGGGAAGTAAGGACGATCGAGTAATGGGGGTTGAGATGGCAGCGCAATGCACGCACGTGGAAGACGATCAAGAAGGGCGTAAAGCCGCGCACGAAGGGCTGCGAGGAGTGCCTGAAGATGGGCGACACGTGGTTGCATCTGCGCATGTGCCTGGAGTGCGGGCATGTGGGCTGCTGCGACTCTTCGAAGAACCGGCACGCGCGCGCGCACTTTCACGAGACCAAGCATCCGCTGATCCAGAGTGCCGAGCGCGGCGAGGACTGGCGCTGGTGCTACGTGGATGAGGCGTATCTCTAGTTAGATGCCAGCTCGACTTCGATCTTCTTTGAGTCGGGATCCAGCTTTAGAATTTTGAATGTTCGGACCTGGCCTTCGGCCAGCGGTTCAGGTGTGGCCGTTGGCGCGGGCGCGTTGCCTTTCCAGCGAGCCTTCAACATAGAGGAGAGCTGCGAGAGGTCGGGCGCGGCGCCCGGTCCCGACGCAAGCTTGGATTGTGTCGCAGACGCTGGAGGTTCTTGCGGCGAAGCCGCGGCTGCCCCACCGCAAGTGGCGCGGATGCCTTCGCCGAGTTCGACCATCGCGCCGGAAGCCGTGAGCTCGACGACGCGGCCGGAGACGCGGTCGCCCGCTTGTGCTCGGCGATGTATTCGTCGATGCTGGTGGGGATGAGCTGCTTCATCGAGAGCTTGATCTGGCGCTTTTCCTGATCGATGGCGAGAACGAGCGCTTTGACGCGCTGGCCTTCGCGCAGCACGTCGCGCGGATGATTGATGCGGCGGTCGGCGACGATCTCGCTGATGTGGACGAGGCCGTCGACGCCTTCGGCGATCTGGACGAAGGCGCCGAAGTTCATGATCTTGGTGACGGGGCCCTCGACCTGCGAGCCAACGGGGAACTTGCGCTCGACTTCAAGCCAGGGGTCGGCGAGGGTCTGCTTGAGGCCGAGAGCGATGCGGCCTGCTCTGTGCCGTCGGCGGCTTGACGGAGAGAACGACGGCGTCAACGCGGTCGCCCTGGCTTGAGCAGGTCGGAGGGGTGGCGGACTTTCTTCGCCCACGACATCTCCGAAATATGAATGAGGCCTTCGAGGCCCGGCTCGAGCTCGACGAATGCGCCGAAGTCCATGAGGCGCGTGACGTGCGCCGGTGATGCGCTGGCCCGGCAGATAGCGCTCGGCCGCGGTCTCCCACGGCTCGGGCTGCAGCTGCTTGAGGCCGAGCGATATTTTCTTGGTTTCGGGATCGATTTTCAGAATGCGGAGCGTGAGTTGCTGGCCGACGGAGAGCACGTCTTCGGGCTTGGCGACGCGCGCGCGCGAAATGTCGCTGATATGCAGCAGGCCGTCGAGTCCCGGCTCGATTTCGACGAATGCGCCGTAGGGCATGAGGGTGCGGACGGTGCCGGTGACGGTGTCGCCCGGCTTGCAGCGCGGCGCGGCGGCCTGCGACTTCGCCGCGCGCCTGCTCCTCGAGAACCACGCGGCGATCGACGACGACGTCTTCGTCGGTGACGTCGAGCTTGGTGATGCGGCAGGTGATCTGCTGGCCGACAAGAGCTTCGAGTTCGGCGGCGTCGCGCGTGCCGCTGCGGCTGGCGGGCATGAAGGCGCGGACGCCGACGTCGACGCTCAGGCCGCCCTTGATGACGGCGGTGACGGTGCCGGCGACGGCGACTTTCTCAGCAAAGGCGGCTTCGAGCGCCGACCAATCGCGCGGCTGCGCAACGCGGAAGCGCGAGAGCTGGTAGTAGCCCTCTTCATTGCGGCCGGTGATGGAGACGGGAAAGGTGTCGCCGGGTTGACGCGCTTCGGCATTGTTCTCGAATGCGGAGCGCGGCAGAACGCCTTCCATCTTGTAGCCGACGTCGAGGATGACCTGATCGGCGGAGAGCGAGACGACGGTGCCTTCGAGCTGCTTGGTTTCGGCGCGATGCGTGTGCGAGCGCTCGAATTCCGAAAGCAGGTCGGCAAAGGAGGACTGAGCGCCCAGGTCCTGGTCTTCAGCCTCGGTGCTGGACGCAGGTTCCGCAGCCGCGGGCGCCTGGTTGACTACGGCATCGCTACCGGACTGCTGGTCTTGGCCCTGGTGTTCGATTGCTTCTGCGTCTATGGATAGAGTGGGTGGAATGATTTCGTCGGTCATGGGCTACGCGCCTATTGTTTCATGGCGAGAGCCGGTCACGCATTCTCCGTGAGGAATCGGATTCCGTTTGAGAGCAGCCGGCGGTGGAAGGTGCGGTGCATCTGCGTGATGCGATGGAAGAGCAGCTTGCGGCCGTTGCCCACGTAGGTAAATGTGCCAGCGCCGATCTTGCGGTCGTGGTCGCGGCTGTAGGCGGCGATGATTTCGAGTCCCTCGCCGTCGACAATGAGGCCATTCGAGTCGGAACCTTTCACCTGGTACTCGACGCTGAAGGCGCGATCGACGGGCAGACCGTCGTAGACAGGATGCTTGCGCACGAAGAACCAAGTGCCCATCCAGGAAGCGCGCGAAGAGCCGACCATACCGTCGAAACGGAAACCCGCTGCTGTGGCGAGCTGCGCCCCGGCGCCGGTCGCCTGACCATCGCTGGTGCAGAGAACGAAAAGCGACGTGCCAGAGTTGAATGCCGCAACGATCTCCGGCGGAAATTGCGTGGGGGGAATGGAGCGGCTGCGGCGATCGGCGCCGACATCGTCCGTGCTGACCGTGTCAGTGGGTTTTGCTGTGGGCGGCGAGGCGATGATCAGGTCGTAATGCTGGCCCGCAATGTAAGGCGTTAGCAGGAGACCTGGAATTGGCGCAAGCTGCGCGGTCATTTCGTCGGACGAGGCCAAGCGTGGCTACGTGGAGGTTGTTGAACTGGTGTGGCGTGGGATTCACGACCCAGATGGCTTGCGAATGCGCGGATTCGGTGTCACTGCCGAGAGCAAAATGGGTGGTCCATACGCCTTCCTCGTCGAGTGCGGGACTCGCGACGTTTTCATTGATGAGATACGACAGCTGATCCTTAACGAATTCAGGCGCGCCGTAGTTGCCGATTGCGTGACTCGTGCCGGTGGGATCGGTGATGGAAAAAGCGAGCGCGCCGGAGGCTGGACGATTGGAGTCATTGAGGAGGTAAAGATCGAATGCGATCTTCTCGCCGATTGCGGCGACGAGGGCTTTCTGCTTGGCGACTGGACGCACTGGTAGCAGCGAGTTGCGGATTGGCTCGGGTTCGATTTCAAATCGCGGAAGTTGTCGACGAGGCCTGAGTGATCCTCCATCGCAGTGGATTCCCAGCCGCTGATGGTGGCGTAGTCGTTCACGTCGCAGATGCGGATGTTCTCGAGGAACTGTCCCCAGGATTGATAGGCACGGCGGCCGATGGACTGAAACAGGCTGCTTGAAGTGGGGAAAGCTTTGCGGAACCCCCATTTGTCGACAAACTTTTCGTAGGCAGCGAGGATTTCTTCATGATCGGCGAGGTCGTAGCTATGGTCGCCATGAATCTTGATCTGCTTGATGAGCCGCGCATGATCGTCGATCGACGCGGCGCCTTTCATCTCGCCCCACTCCACAATTTCTTTGCGGTTGGTGGAGTAGTAGAGGTATTCGGTCGGGCTGATGTACTGTGCATCCTGCCAGACGTCGGAGGGCTGGCCCTGGTGCTCATCCCACCAGCCGCCTGCTCCGCCCTCGGCAGAGGTGCGGATGTGATCGATGTAAGGCTCGATCCAGGCTTGCGGCGCGCGCGATGCAAACCCGTCATTGGCAACGATGCTGCGGCTCGGATCCTCGGCCTGCATAAGGCGCAGAATGCGCTCGAGGTTGGGATTCGAGAGATCCGGCCGCGCTTCGTTCTGCAGAATGTATTCGACGACCGAGGGATGACTGCGGTAGGCGCGAATCATGCCGACGATCTTGGCTTCCATATAGCGCTCGGCGAAGCCAGCGGGCTGGCCCGCACGGCCAACAGCCTGGATAGCCGCCGCCGGGTTCAAGACAGCGTAGAAGGCCGCGGCGATCCTGAATGGCGAGAACTTCTTCCTTCGCGAGGTTGCGATGGAAGTTGAGGCAGTTGAGATGGAACTGCTGCGCGACGAAGACTTCTTTGTCGGCGAGCTCGGGCGTGGGGAAGAGGCCGTTGAGCGCCCAGTAGCCCCACGAAATGGCTGTGTAAATGCGAACGCGGCGGCCGTTGAGGCGGAACATCGCATTGGTGCCGATGCCTTCAGGCGCGAACCAGCGAAAGCCGAAGTCGATCGTGCGCATATCCGAGACAACTGCGCTGGTACCGCGGATTTGGGCGCGCTGCTCCACTCGGCTTTCATGCGGTAGAGTTGCGGCGAATCGAGATCCCACAGGCGCGCGGCGGGATACAGAGATCTCGGCCTGGAATGCGGCGGTCTGGCCGGCTTCGAGCGGGCGCGGGGATTTCAGCATGGGCAAGCTCGTGTCCGGTGACGAGATCGAGGACCGAGAAGCGCAGGCGGCCGTCGCGGCGCGGCAGCACCGGTGTTTTCGATTTCGGCGTGCGCGGTGATCGTGTGAGGCTCGGGCGTGTTGAGCACCCACGACATCGCGAATGCGCGCGGGGCCGTGCGCACTGAGCGTCAGGGCGCGATCGAGGCCGCCAAAGCCGTGGCTCTTCTGGAATGTTGCGTTGCCCCACGTGATTCGGCTGCCGTCGACCCAATCGAGACGGCCGCCGGGATTGGTGATGCGGATGGCGAGCTGATTGGGCTGCGCCGGGATGCGCTGCGGCGGTGATGTCGCACTCGAAGGGCAGCTCTTCCATGATGCTGTAGCCAACGAGCTTCTGGTTGAGATAGACCTCGGCGCGCTGGCGCGCGCCGCGAATGTGCAGGAAGATGCGCTTGCCCTGAAACGCCGCGGGAATTTCAATGGTGCGCCACCACCAGGAGACGCCGTAGTAGGCGCCGTTTCTTACTTCGTCGTCGGAGGTTTCGAAGCGATACTCATCGTGATAGGGGCGCATGCCCTGCAGGCCCCAGAAATATTGCTCCACCGTGCAAGGCAGCGTGACGGGAATACCCTGCGAGGCACTCAGCGCATCCCAGCCGCCGGTGGGCGGGTTGACGGGCAGGCTGGCGAGAGGGACGTCGTCAGGCAGATAGATTGTGTCGTTTTTCCACTCGGCCTTTTGATCGGGCCACATGCGCCAGCCCGAATCGGGAATGGCGACGAGCGTCCGTGAATCACGCTGCGGGCCGCAGAGTGAGCTCTGGGCGGAAAGCGGAATGCGTGAGGCGACGAGCGCCGCGGCAGAAGCCTGAAGAATTCCCGGCGAGTTTTTCTATTGGTCCTGGATGAGTTCCTTGGCGAGTGGTGAGGCGGCGCAGCCGAGTATATCACCGCGTTACCGAGAGGCGCGGCACGTTCGCGGGGCGCGCGTTATACCCTGAGAGCAGACGATGGAGCCCGCTTCCCCATCAGCCGCGGCGCGGCCTTGAGGCTTTTGCCTCCCGCGATTTCAGGCGATACCAACTGGCGCGCGTGGCGGCCATCCTGGGCGCTGAGGCGCAGTCGGTCGCCGTGGCGTGGCAGGTGTATTCCATCACGCACCGCGCCATCGATCTGGGCTACACGGGGCTGGCGCTGTTTTCTGCCGGCACTTACTCTTTCTGCTGCCGGCGGGCCACGTGGCCGACCGCTTCGACCGGCGGCGCGTGATCCTGACCTGCTATGCGCTTGCAGCTGTTTTGCACGGGCGCGCTGGTGCGTGCTGGCGCGGAACAACACGCAGAACATTCTGGCCATTTATGCGGTGCTGTTCTTCATCGGCACGGGGCGCGCGTTCTCAGGGCCGGCGAGTTCGGCGCTGATTCCGCATCTTGTGCCGGAGACTCACTTTGTGAACGCAGTGACGTGGGGCGGAGCGATCTTTCAGTTTGCCAACATCACCGGGCCGGCGCTGGGCGGACTGCTGTTCACGTTTCCGCTTGACGCATTTTGTGCCGGAGTCGCGGCTGGAGGGCGCGGGCATTGTGTATGTGTTCACGCTTGGCTACGCTGGTGTGGTTCCTGGTCATGGTGGTCTCGCTGCATGTGCGGCCGGGGCGCATGGAGCACCGCGACGACTTCGCTGAAAGTGGTGCTGGCTGGTTTCGATATGTGCGGCGCGCGCCAATGCTGCTGGGATCGTTTTCGCTGGACCTGTTTGTGGTGCTGCTGGGCGGCGCAACGGCGCTGATGCCGATTTTTGCGCACGACATTCTGCACCAGGGACCGCGCGGACTGGGCATGCTGCGCGCGGCGCCGGCGGTGGGCGCGGTGACGATGTCGCTGGTGATGGCGCGGTTTCCGCTGCAGCGGCGCGCGGGGCGCTGGCTGTTTATCTGCGTGGCAATCTTCGGCGCGGCGACGGTGGTGTTTGGTCTGTCGCACACGCTGTGGCTCTCGCTGGCTTCGCTGGCCATCGCGGGCGCGGCCGACACCATCAGCGTGATCATTCGCGGTTCGCTGCTGCAACTGGCCACGCCGCCGGAGATGCGCGGCCGCGTGAGCGCGGTGAATTCGCTGTTCATCGGCGCGTCAAACGAGCTGGGTGAATTTGAGAGCGGGCTGACGGCGCAGTGGTGGGGCGCGGTGCGAGCCACGGTGATCGGCGGAATCGGCTCGCTGGCCGTGGCGGGAGTGTGGGCCGGGATGTTTCCCGATCTGCGCAAGGCCGATGAGCTGACGGCGGAGAGCTTGCGCGTAGCATGTGACCCGGCAGGACGCAGGAGATTCGTTGACGGGGTTGTGATTGCGCGGGTGAATGCGTCAGTGCGCGCGGCCGCGCGGGCGCGCGGTGCGATTGCGCTCAAAGAGAATGCGCAGGCCGTCGAGCGTGAGCATGTCGTCGATCTCCTGGATGTAGCGCGAGTCGGCAGCGATCATGCGCGCCAGGCCGCCGCTGGCGACGATGCGCGGCGGCTTCTCGGGGTCGGCGCCAAGCTCCGCAAGAATGCGCTCGATGATGCCGTCGACGAGGCCGATGTAGCCGAAGTAAATTCCGCTCTGCAGGTGGCCGACGGTGTTGGTGCCGATGACCTTTGCCGGGCGCTTGATGTCGACGCGGCTCAGGCGCGCGGCGCGCGTGAAGAGCGCGTCGGCGCTGAGGCCGAGGCCGGGCGCGATGGCGCCGCCGAGATATTCGCCGCGCGCGGAGATCACTTCAAATTTTGTGGCCGTGCCGAAGTCGACCACGATGCATGGGCCGCCGTAGCGCTCGAAGGCGGCGATGCAGTCGGCGATGCGATCGGCGCCAAGCTCGGTGGGATTGTCGATGAGCATCTTCATGCCGGTCTTGATGCCTGGCTCGACGAACATCGGCTCGACGTGGAAGTAGGTTTCGCACACCTGGCGCAGCGTGGAGTCGACGGGCGGCACCACCGAAGCGATGATGATGTCCGTGACCTGGCTGGGCGCCATGCCGTGCATCTCAAAGAGGTTCACGAAGAAGACGCCGTACTCGTCGACGGTTTGCGCGCGATGCGTGGTGACGCGCCAGTGCGCGGCGAGCTCGGGCTTTTCGCCATCGAGCTTGTAGAGGCCGAGAGTCGTGTTGGTGTTGCCGACATCGAGAGCGAGCAGCATGTTTATTGTAGCTCCTAGCTTTTAGCTTCTAGCTTTTAGCTCATTCTTGCTGTAGCGGGCATCATCGTTTCCTTCAGCGCCAGCCACGATAATAAAAGCTAGAAGCTAGCGCTAGCTTTTCTCGCGCAGGCCGCCGGTTTGCACGGTGACCAGCCCTTCCGCGGTTTCGACGCGCAGGAATCCGTTCTCGTCGAGGCCGGCCGTTACGCCCGTGCAGGCCTGCGGCCCGTGCACCTCGACGCTGCGGCCGCGAATCCAGGTGGAAGCCTGTTCGACGCGCGCCGGAATTCTTTTGCCGCGTCCGGATCGGCCAGCGCGAGACGCCTCCCGCTCCAGCGATTTTAGCAGGGCGACGAGGAGAGCCTGGCGGCTGATGCGGCGGCCGGTCTCCAGATCGAGCGAAGTGGCGGGCGTGGCGAGATCCGGGGAAACGCGCGCTGGTGCACATTGATGCCGATGCCCACCACCACTGCGTGGGGCAGACCTTTCGGAGTCGGTTCGTGCCTCAACCAGAATGCCGCCGGTTTTGCGCGGGCCGATGAGGAGATCGTTGGGCCAGCGGAGATCGACAGCTGAGCCCGGAGACGGCGCGAATGGCATCGGCGGCGGCCAGGCCCGCGGCCAGCGGCAAGAAGCGGCAGGCGCGCGGCGGGAATCTGCGGGCGCAGCAGCACGCTGACGTAGAGCCCTTCGCCGGCAGCGGAGATGCCAGCCGTGATCGCCGCGGCCGCGGCCGGCGTCTGCTCGTCGGCGAAGTAAACCGAGCCGTGCGGCGCGCCACGCGCGTGCGGCGGCCAGCGGCGTCGGAGTTGGTTGAGCCGGTGACGCGGGCGAAGTGCAGCTTGCCGGCGAAGATGTGCCTGCGAGTCGGTTCGAGAGCGCGAGATCGAACATTCTTGAGTGGTCGGCGATGAGTTGTACACTGAATCAGGCTAATCATGACCGGGCTGCCTGACTCGTGCTCCGCGGCGATGGTCATGGAGATGTCGGCGGCGCGGGCGGAGTGGGTGAGCGCGCCCACGCTGATGAAGTCGACGCCGGTCTCGGCATAGGCGCGGATGTTGTCGAGCACGATGCCGCCCGAAGCTTCGGTGGGAATCCAGCGGCCGCGGCTGGCTCGCTGTCACGGCTCTTGATGCGCTCGACCGATGCTTCGGACCTCGGCGGGCGTCATGTTGTCGAGCAGGATGGCCTCGGCGCCGTGGGCGAGCGCTTCTTCGAGCTCCTGCGCGGTGCGCACTTCCACCTGCACGCGCTGGCCGGGCTTGCGCTGCTCGAGCGCGCGCTCGAGCACCGCGGCGATGCCGCCGCCGAGCGCGATGTGATTGTTCTTGATGAGAATGCCGGAGGCGAGATCGATGCGGTGATTGGTGCCGCCGCCGCAGAGCACCGCGTATTTCTCAAGCGCGCGCATGCCGGGCACGGTCTTGCGCGTGTCGAGCACGCGGGCGTGCGTGCCCTGAATGGCGTCGGCGTATTTGCGCGTGAGCGTGGCGATGCCGCTCAGGTGCTGCAGCAGATTGAGAATCACGCGCTCGCAACTGAGCAGCACGCGCGCGTTGTGGCGGATGACGGCCAGCACCTGGCCGGCATGCGCGCGCACGCCATCGAACATTTCGGGATGGCTGACGACTTCAAAGCGCGTCTGCGCCTGGGGCCGCGGGTCGAGGCGGGCGTAAGATCTCAAAGAAGCGCGGAATGGCGCCGAGGCCGGCGACGACCAGCTCTTCGCGGGCGATGATGGAGCCGGCGGCGCGCAGGCTGGGATCGATGGTGAGATTGCGTGGTGGCATCGCCGGCGGCCTGGTCCTCCAGCAGGGCCTGCTCCAGCAATGCGTCGATGCGGTGGCTCTTCCAATCCATAAGTGGTCAGTGATCAGTTGTCAGTTCACAGTTCGTAGTTCTCAGTTTCAGTTCCCAAGCGTCGTCATCCTGAGCAAGGCTGTCGTCTCGGCGAGCGACCGAAGTCGAAGGATCTGCAGTTGCTTTTCCTCATTCATTCGGCAACGCCTTCAGCGCGGCCCGCGCTTTTTCGAGCAGCAGTCGATTTTCCGCTTCCTGCTTCTTTCAGTCCTTCGACGATTGCGCGGGAGCCTTGGCCAGAAATCCTCGTTCCTAGTTGCCGCTCTGCGCTGCCAAGCCTTTTTCATACCTGGCGATATCCTTTGTCAAGCGCTCGCGCTCGGCGGGGACGTCGATGGTTCCCTCGTAGATCGACGCGACGTCGAAGTCGGCCCGATCGAGTGCCACGCGAGGTCTGCAGATGTTCCGCATTTGTCTCGATCGTCAAGCAGACTATCGCTCAACGTTGCGATGCCTGCGATGATGTCTCGATTACAATATCCGAGTTTTCCTCGGCTGCGCCGGAACCACCGAGCGCACGCTCGAATCATGACCTTGACCGGCACGCTTTTCTTCGACTCCGATCTCCTTTCGAAGCGCGCGGATGCCCGATGACTGACGCTTTGGACGACGCGCCATCTGATCGAACGACGGCAGATCTCTTCGTTACGAGGTCCGCCTGCGGATAACCGCGTCAGCGCGATCGACTTCGCCGGCGGCTTGCCATCGTAGACCGCGTGCCAAAGCTCTTCGGTGAGAAACGGCATGAAGGGCGAAAGCAGACGCAGCGCGCTTCAAAGACCGAGACCAGCGTGGTGAGGGCGGCGCGGGTCCTTTGTATTCGCCGAGCAGTTCACCGGTTGGCGCATTGAGAAGATCTGCTCCGAAATCGAGCCGCAGCTTGACGATCTCGAGATACCAGTCGCAAAAGCTGCCCCAGAAGAATTGATAAATCGATGCTGGCCGCGTCGTCGAAGCGGTAGTTTTCGAGCGACTCGTTGACCTTGGCCGCGGTTGCGTGCAGCTCGGCCACGATCCAGCGGGCTTCGAGCGGTGCGTCTGCAGCAACGGTGGGCATCTGAGCCGAGCGATGCGTGGATCAACTGTGATGCCAACCTCCGCCGCCCGGTCCACATTCATGAAGATGAACCGCGCGGCATTCCAGATCTTGTTCGCAAACGCGCGATAGCCTTCGGTGCGCGCCACGTTGAACGCGATGTCGGTGCCGGGCGAAGCCATCGAAGCCAGCGTGAAGCGCACCGCATCGGTCCCGTACTGCTTCACGATCTCGATGGGGTCGATGACGTTGCCCTTGGTCTTCGACATCTTTTCGCGGTTGGCGTCGCGCACCAGGGCGTGGATGTAGACCTCGCGGAACGGCACCGATCTCGGCGAGCGGGCGCGGGCTGCCGTCGGGCATGGGCACATCGCGCGAGAACCAGCAGCCCAGCATGATCATGCGCGCGACCCAGAAGAAGAGGATGTCGAAGCCGGTGACGAGCAGGCTGGTCGGATAGAACGCGTCGAAGTCGGCGCGCGTTTCCGCGGTCGATGTTCGGCCAGCCGAAAACAGACACCGGCAGCAGGCCCGACGAGAACCAGGTGTCGAGAACGTCGGTCTCCTGCGTGATCTTCGTCTGACCCGCAGTGCGCGCAGGCGGTGGGATCGCTATCGCGCCGGGCTGGGCACCGTGATCTTGTGGCAAGCGGCGCAGTGCCACGCGGGAATGCGATGGCCCCACCAGAGCTGGCGCGAGATGCACCAGTCGTGGATGTTCGTCCATCCAGTCGAGATAGATCTTCTCGTAATTCTCCGGCGTGAAGCGGATGGCCTTGTTGCCGTTGGCATCAGGCTTGACGGCGGCGATGGCCTTTTCGGCCATGATGCGCCGCCGCTGTTGGGCTGCTTCTTGACGGCGATGAACCACTGCGTGGAGAGGCGCGGCTCGACCACGGTCTTGCAGCGGTCGCAGTGGCCCACGTTGTTGGTGTGGTCCTTGATGCCGGCCAGCAGCCCCTGCGCTTCGAGATCGGCGACGATCTTCTTGCGCGCCACATAGCGGTCGAGGCCCGCGTACGGCGCCGCCGTTCTCGTTGATGTGCGCGCGATCGTCCATCACGTTGATCGACGGCAGATGGTGCCGCTCGCCGATGGCGAAATCGTTGGGATCGTGCGCGGGCGTCACCTTCACCGCGCCGGTGCCGAACTCGCGGCTCACCCACTCGATCGAGCACGATGGGAATCTCGCGATTCATCAGCGGCAGGCGCAGCTTTTTGCCGTGCAGATGCAGGTAGCGCTCGTCCTCGGGATGAATGGCGACGGCCGTGTCGCCGAGCATGGTCTCGGGGCGCGTGGTGGCCACGGTGATGAACTCGCCGGTGTCCTTGCCACCGTCGCCGAGCACCGGGATAGCGAATCTCCCAGAGGTGGCCCTTCTGCTCCTCGTGGACCACTTCGAGATCGCTGATGGCGGTCTGGCAGCGCGGGCACCAGTTGACGATGTACGCGCCGCGATAGATGAGGCCCTGCTCGTAGAGGCGGACGAAGGCCTCGCGCACGGCGACCGAAAGGCGCTCGTCCATGGTGAAGTACTCGCGGCTCCAGTCGACGGAGACGCCGAGGCGCTTCATCTGCTCGAGGATCGCGCCGCCGTAGTGCTGCTTCCACTCCCACACGCGCTCGACGAAGGCTTCGCGGCCGAGCTTCTGGCGCGACGTGCCTTCTTCAGCCAGCTGGCGCTCGACCATCATCTGCGTGGCGATGCCGGCGTGGTCGGTGCCCGGCACCCACAGCGCGCTTCGGCCGCTCATGCGCCGCCAGCGGGTGAGAATGTCCATCTCGGTCTGGTTGAGCATGTGGCCCATGTGCAGCCGGCCGGTGACGTTGGGCGGCGGCAGCAGAATCGTAAAGGGGACTGGCCGTCGGCGGCTGTGCCGTCCAGGCTCTGGTTTTGGACAGGCGTCGCGGCGGGATCGGGCGTCGGAACGGCGAAAAGCTTCTCGCGGACCCAGTAGTCGGCCCAGTGATCTTCAATGGCGGTCGGGTCGTAGGCTTTGGGCAGGTCGTGAGGCATTTTGTCGTCGGATGAGCCCCGTGAATTTCGGGAAAACTCCCATGAAGACAGGGGCTTTCAGCGCGAAGGGACTACTTTTCAGGTTAGCAGATTGAGCAGCAGCGATCAGCGTCCGATATGCCGTTGAATACGGTCAGAAAAACAGAGGCCGCACTCGATCGGCTGCGGCCCTTCTCGATTCTGCAATCGATTCCGACTTAGAACGGGTTGAGCTTGCCCAGCCCTTCTTCTTTTTCTTCTTGCTCGAGGACTCGTCGCTCAGGTCGGCCTTGGGCTTCTTCGTCTTGCCGTTGGTGCGTCGCGTCGGTGGCCGGCTGAGCGGATTCTCGCCGGGCTTGATGTCGTTGACCTGGATCGGGCGCCTCGGCGGGCTTCTCGGCCGCGGGCAGAGACTGTGTTGGCCGGGCCGACCGGCTTCACCAGTGCGTTGGGATCGGCGGCAGCGAGTCGGCCGGCGCCGCTGCCGCACCGTTCGGCGCGCTCACCACCTCAACGCCAACGCCGGTGCCTCCGCCGGGCGCCTGCATCTGCAGCGGAGCGTTGGAGGGCTGGTCGCTGCGCGGCGGCTCGTTGGGGCCGGTGGGCGTGACGGCTGCGGCAGGGCTGGCGGCTTGCCCTCGTTCACGGCCTCCGTAAAGAGGGTCATGTTCTCCTTGGTGATGTCGGGCGCGAGCGTGCGCGTGGGATCGTCGAGCGTGGGCTCGCCCACGTGCACGGCCTCAACCACAGTTGGGCCGCGCTTGATGATGTCCGAGGGTCTTGTCGGTAAAGTGCAGCGGCTGGCGGCTGCGCTCCTCGGCGTCGCTCTCGGCAATGGCCGCCTGGGTCGGCTCGGGAACGGGGCGGTTCATGGCCACCAGGCGGTCGCGCGCATCCTCAACGTGCGGCGCCATGGGATAGCGCGTGATCACCTTGGCGTAGGCCGCGGCAGCCTTGTCCTGGTAGATGGTGCGCAGGCGCTCGCGGATCGCGCCGGGCAGGCCGGGAGCGATCTCGACGTTGTGCGCCTCGCCGGCGTAGGCGTCGCCGATGCCGATCAGCACCTGGTCGCTCTTGGAGTAGAGCGGATAGGTGTCGGCCACGGTTTCAAGGCGGGCGATGGCGGCGATGTAGTCTTCGCGGCTCTCGTAGTAGCTGCCGATCTGGAACTCGCGCTCGGCCAGAACCTCCTGCACGTCGCGCAGCCGCTGCTTGGCGCGCGGAACCAGAGTCGAATCCGGGAACATGTTGATCATCTCCCGGTATTCCTTCTCGGCCTGCTGCGCATTGGTAAAGTCGCGGTCGGGCTTCTCCATCTGCTGGTAGTAGATGTCGGCCACCTTCATCTTGGCTTCGGCGGCTTCAGGAGCGTTGGGGAAGAAGGTGATGAAGTCCTCGTACTCGGCTTCGGCCTGGGTCAGCGCCGCCGAGCCGCCTTCCTTGAACCAGGTGTCGCCGACCGAGAGCTTGGCGCGCATGCGGTATTCCGACTCGGGATAGGTGTTGAGCAGGGTCTGCAGGTCGAGGCGGGCCACGTCGTAGCGGCCCTTCTTCATGGCCACCATGGCCTTGTCGTAGAGCTCCTTGTCGGGCTGCTTGGACTGCACGCCGGCCAGCGGGTTGGCGTTCAGGTCGTAGGCCTTCTTCTGCTTTCTTCTTGGTGCTGCGGCGATCGGCTGATGAGCTCAGCTGCCCAGAAACAACGCGACAAGTGCGACGACGACAATCTTCAGAGACAACCGGTTCATACCACCTCATTGGAGGAGCGACCCCGGGGTGGGGCCATCCGGCTGCATTGCGTGCTCGCTTTTCAGTGAATTTTACTCTTTCCGGCCGCTAGCTTCTGCTCGCCGATGATCACTGTCTGCGGCCTTGCGGGCCGCGGCCAGCAGCGCGCGCGCATCGCGCTCCGGCTGCCCGGCGCCAAAAACGGCGTTGCCGGCAACCAGCAGCTCCGCTCCGGCTTGGACGATGGCGGCGACCGTGTCGTGAGCCACGCCGCCGTCCACCTCGATTTTGAATTCCAGCCCCAGTTCGCTGCGGATCTCGGCCAGCTGGCGGATCTTGTCGAGAGAAAAGGGGATAAACTCCTGGCCGCCGAAGCCCGGATTCACGCTCATGATCAGCACGTGGTGCACCATGGGCAGGATTTCGATGATCAGGTCGACGCGCGTGGCCGGATTGAGGACCACGCCCGGCTTCATGCCGTGGTGGATGATCATCTCCAGCGTGCGGTGCAGGTGGGGGCAGGCCTCGTAGTGGACGCTGACCCAGTTGGCGCCCGCATCGGCAAAGGCGGCGATGAATTCATTGGGGTTATCGATCATCAGGTGGCAGTCGAGCGGCAGGCTGGTGACCTTGCGCAGGCTTGCCACCACGGGCGGCCCGATGGTGATGTTGGGCACAAAGTGGCCGTCCATGACGTCCACGTGGATGGCCGTGCCGCCGCCGCGCTCGGCCGCGGCAATCTGGTCGGCCAGGTGGGCAAAATCCGCGGAGAGGATGGAGGGCAGCAGCTCGACCATACGACGAATGGTGTAACTCCTTGCGGGGACAGTGTATCAGCGAAGAGGCGAGTCCGGATGAGGTCTGCGGCTCACGCCATTACGTGAGCGGGCGCCTGGCTATGCGTCAGCACCGTGATGTCGTCTTGTTGTCCGAACTCGACCGCCGTTTTTGCGATTTGTTCAGCAAGCTGAGAGCTGATTTCGCGGGTGCGATCGAAACCGAAAAGCTCGCCAGCAGAATTGCCCGCCTCGACGATCGGAGTAAGGCTTCCAGCCGCTCAGGTCAACATCGGCAGCGGCCCATGCGGGGTTGTCACCGAGCTTTTAGACACATTTGTCGATCGGCACTTGAACAATTTGCGCGTGGATCGTTGCGGAAAGGGCAATGAGGAGAGCAATCAGCCCACTTCACACACGATCCTCCGCGAAAAACCTGCGCTCTCAAGCCAAGGAAGGGCCGCAACTTGCACAAGTACTAAAGGGGGTAACTCCCCGCGGGGACAGTGTATCAACGGCGCAAGACCCGAGTAATAATCAGTTCGAGCAGCCTCATTTCAGGGTCCCGGAGGGGAAGCGATGATCATCACGGCGAACGTGATCAACCGGCAGGGAAGCCACGCGGTGCAACTGAAGTCGGGCGAACGCGAACATTCTGTTTCGATTCCGCCAAGGCCGGATGGTTTCGGGTCGTATGCAACGGGCGGCGAGTTGCTGCTGCTGGCACTGGCAACGTGTTTTTGCAATGATCTTTACCGCGAAGCCGGAAAGCGTGGGTATGTGCTCGATGGTGTAGACGTGGAAGTGGTGGGTGACTTTGGCTGGGAAGGCCAGCCCATCTCTAACATCAGCTACCGGGCAACGGTGATAACTGCAGCGCCCAAAGAGAAGATCTTCGATCTGATGACCTACACGGATTCCGTGGCGGAGATTCACAATACGCTTCGCCAATCGGCAGAGATTACCCTCACCAAGTGCGAAGTGCACTCCGCTTAACGCGAAGTGATTTGCAAACGGCGGAGTCTGCATCACGAGTCCATCGTCACCCGACAAGTTCGATCAGTCTGCTGGAGTGCGCCGCGGATACGCCACGGGACGCGCGACGGCAGCTGCCCGCAACCAGTGGCGGCGCTTAAATGAAATGACGAGGATGCGCGCGCAGAGAGCGATGCCGCCTCCCAGGGCCGTGGCGACCGTCCGGTGCAAAGCAATCTCGTTTCCAGGTATCTGGTTCAGCGAAAGAAGAAAGACGATATAGCCGGTGATGGCCATTGAGAAGAGCGCGTAGTTCACGTTAAGTAATCCGTACGAGAGCCACGCAAAGAGAGCCGTGAACGCGGCAAGCTCGATCGGCGTGGCATTCACATGTGCGAGACAGAAAGTGATGACGATAGCTCCGCACATCGTTCCCAGCAGGCGTGCAATGGCCCGGCTCACCGTGTCAGTGAGACCCGGTTTCAACACCAGCAAAGCCGTCATCGGAATCCAGTAGCCGCTCTGGTAATGCAGGCGGCGATAGATCTCCGTTGCGACCCCGACCGTGACCGCGAGGCGAAGCGCGTAGGGCATGGTTGAGTTGAGAAACCGGCGCTGGCGAACGGACTGCGCCGTCTCTGCGAGTGCTGTCAGGAACGCGGCCTGTTCGTCACGAAAGTAGCAGGATAGCTCGAAAAGGTGATCGCGCAGCTTATGAAAGACGCGGAGCAAAAGCGATGAAACCACGAGTTGCACGGCGCCACCCGCGAGCAGCAGCAAACCTCGCGCAGCGGCGGCGCCCACCGAGGCTGGAAACGCGGAAGCCACAAGGAATGTAACGACGCACTGTTGGCCGACCCATGCATATCCTTCAGGGCGCGCCGTTAAGAGGCCGTAGCCGAAGGCCCAGAGCGCAGCGCAGAACACCAACCCAAGATTTTCGTGACCGATAAGCACTCCAACGAAACCCGAGAAGGCCATGCCAGCGGTGACAAAGATCATGGGGACAAGATGAGAGTCGTCGATGCGATGCTTTTGGCCGAAGCCCGTATTCATGGCGCCGCCTGCAGCGACGAGGCCGACGCCGGGATGGCCGATGGCGAGGCCAATCGCGAGGCAGATGGCAATGGGCAACGTGAGAATGAGGTCGACGCGCAGGGTCTGGTTCTGCCATTGAAACACGGTGCTATCGCGAAGCAGTTGGGGAACGGACGTCGACATGGAATCAAGAATGCCATAACGACGAGCACGCAAAGAGGCGAGGTGACGCGTGCCAGATTGTGCCGCCATCGAGGGGCGAGCGCCTTACTGGAACTTGAATCCGGGCGAATCGATCGAGTGCTGCGGTGACGACTTTGCATTCGTTCCGTCTATTCCGACATTGAAGAATCGACAATGGAACTCAGGAGAAGTCCTGCGGTGCTGATTGCGTGTTTGAAGGGGCAGGTGCGCGCAAAGAGGAGACGTGTGTATGCGGAAACGCATCGCTGGCCCCGGCGCGGGAAACGATCGGGGCGATTTGTTCCCCGGCATGAATCTTGAAGAGAAGCCGATCTGGAGCGGACTGTACGAAAGTGTTCACGACGCGCTCTTCCCGCCACGATTTCCTCCGCTCGAGCTGACTTCGACTCCGATTCCGGTGATCGATCGCATGGCTTCGAAGACCAATCCATGGGCGGTGGGAACATCAACGATTGTGAACGGCAGCATTCTGGCAATCGTAATTCTGCTTAGTCTGCGAGTAGCGAGCGGACCTTTCTCGAATCCAACAGGGTCTAGTCCCATCGATTTGAGCAAATGGAAACTCCCAGTGCTGGCGAAAGCGAATCACAGTGTCGGTAGCGGAGGATCGAACGATCTTATCGATCCGACCGAAGGCAGACCGCCTAAGCTCGAGTTGACTCCGCTCACGCCGCTACAGGTTCCAATCATTCAGAACCCAAAGTTAGCCGTCGATCCTGCAATCGCAGCGCTGCCTGACATAAGGCTTCCTGACAACATCAACCTGCCGAATATCGGCGTGGCAAAATCCCCAAACGTAATGCTGGGTTCGAATGGTCCGGGGTCTCACACGGGCATCGGCTGGCGTGGAAGTGATGGCGTTGGCCCTGGCAATGGGCCAGGATATGGGCCGGGGGCTGATCCAGGTGTCTTCGAACCGGGGCGCGGCGGTGTGACAGCGCCGGTGCCGATCTACACACCGGAGGCGGAGTTCAGCGATGAAGCGCGACGCAAGAAATACCAGGGCATCTGCATGGTTTCGCTGATCGTGGACGCGCACGGCGATCCGCAGAACCTGCACGTTGTGCAGCACTTGGGGATGGGACTCGACGAAAAAGCGCTGGAAGCGATTCACAAGTACCGCTTCAAGCCGGCCAAGAAAGACGGCAAGCCCGTGGCGGCGACAATCACCGTCGAGGTCGACTTCCGGCTTTTCTAGAATGAGTGCGGCGACTTGAAAATGCTGGTCTACTACAGCAGATCGTGAGAGAGCAGTGACTTGCTGATCGAGGCCACTCGCGATTTGATTTCGATGGACTGCTTCGCGAGTTTCTTCTCCTCAGTGCGTTTGCGGTGATACTCCAAAGCGAGGTCGATGGCTCGT
The DNA here is from genome assembly GCA_963782085.1 of uncultured Acidobacteriaceae bacterium. Taxonomy (GTDB): domain Bacteria; phylum Acidobacteriota; class Terriglobia; order Terriglobales; family Acidobacteriaceae; genus Telmatobacter. The sequence goes on along the minus strand of CAWAIL010000011.1, from coordinate 216,958 downwards.
ACCAAGTCATCTTTCTTGCAGGGCTTGGTGAGGTAGCGAAAGATGCGGCCTTCGTTCACTGCTTGGATTGCGTGTTCGATATCTTTTTGACCGCTGAGAACCATGCGCACCGAGTTCGGTGCGAGCTTGCGTACCCTTGCGAGAAATTCTGCGCCATCCATTCCCGGCATCTTCATATCCGAGATGACAACTTCGAACGGCCCGAAAACCTGAATCGCGGCGAAGGCCTGATTACTGTCCAACGCGGTTTCCACATCAAAAACACCATGAAGAAGACGCTTGAAAGCTTCGAGGGAATTCTTGTCGTCGTCAACAAACAGAACCCGGCCGGATTTCATGCGAACTTCCTCCGCATAATGGGTCGCTCCACGCGTGGATGTCGGCGTGGCCTCAAGCGCAAATCTGAGCCTGTGGAAACGACACCGCGAAATCCGTACACCAACTGCGGAAGCGAAAAACTGAACGCATTTCATTCATCGGCTGCAATTGTGTTGCCGAGAGTGGCTGCATCGCAAAGTTCCTCATCGACGACTCACAGGCTCTCCGGCACTGGCGGTAATTGCCAGCGTTGCCGTACAAACCTCCGATCATCTCGTGTACCGCTGAAGGGTCGTGATCAGCCTGAACTTTTGCCTACTCGCGTTTTCAACCTGGTATGCATTCACCAAGCGGATTACTCCGGTCATTCTTGCGCACGAGTTTTTCGACCTTGATTGGTTTGTGCACCTCAACTGCTAGGTAAAGTTGCCACCGGGAACTAGATTCAACGATCAGCGGCCGCGAGCGATTTTGCCGCGATGCGACCGACGCCACGCAGAATCAACCGGACCGGCCAACGCTCCTCGGTATCAGGAAAGAAAATTTCGCCCGAGCGCTTTGCCTCTGGCCGGTAGTACCAGCGCTTGATAAGCGCCAGATGCCCCTGCCGCTCTGTAGGATTCGACGAGCCAGATCCAGAAGCAAGTTGCGCAATCGCGCCCTCAAACCGCGACTCCAGCATTGTTCGAGCGAACTTCGCAGAGGCTTTTTCCGCTACCTTGCCCGCTTGCTCGCTCACTCCCTGCTCTGCCGTTCCTTGCTCACTAGTCCCAGTTCCCTGCTTTTCCGTTCCCTCGCTCCCTGGCTCCCAAGCTCCCTGTTCTTCCACCACCGGTTCCAGTTCCATTGGCTGCGCAAAAAGCGAGGTTGACCCCGATTGCTCATTCTGAATGCGCATGCCGAGGGTTGAGAAATTCGCCGGTCCACGCAGTGCGCCGCTCTCAAACAGAAAGACGGCCACTTCACCGGGATTCGCCGACGCCTGAACAATGACGGCGCGTAGCTTGCTCATGGGCCGGACGAGTTCCGAGGCCAGCGCGCGGACGCTCTCCACGCGTTGCACCTGCGCGTGCAGTGCGGCAGCCGACTCGAATTCAAGATTTGCCGACGCCTCATCGCGCTCGGTGCGAAGTTTAACCAGGCGGCTCTCGCCACGCGTCGCCAGAAATCTCTCGACCGCAGCGCCTTCTTCCGCATAGCGCTCGTCACTGCAGCCCTTGTAACAAGGCGCAAGGCACATCTTCATTTCGGAATAAACGCACCCTGGATGACTCGGGTCGGGATTGAGATCGTCAATGCATCGCCGCAGCAGAAACAGTTTGAGCATCTCGTCGGCATAACGCTCGGCTGACGCGCGCGAAGCGAACGGCCCAAACGCCCAGTCAGCCTCGCGCAGGCTTGGTCGATGCGTGACCACGACGCGCGGATAAGGATTGCCGCCGAGAAAGCGGACAAAAGCCGGATGCCGAAGATGCATCCGTTCCAATGCTTTCGGGCCGAAAACCTTCTCCAAAAGAGAAAACTGCGCGAGCAGAGACTCAAACTCTGAGCCAGTGGGATGCCACTCGATGCGGCGGACAAGTCCTGCAAGATGAAGCCGACGCGGATGACGCTGCGAAGGTTGTAGTAGCCGAGCAAGCCGTGACTGAAGATTCGGCGTGCGACCGATATAGGGCTCGGCACGTGGATCCTCTCCATACAACGCGAAAACCGCCGATGCTGCCGGCAACTGAGCGATTGCTGCCTTCGGATCGGCGGGGTCGAACGCGAGAACCTGCCACGGCGCAGACGTGTGCAGCGGTTCGGGACTTCCGATTTGAGACTCGCTAGGCAATTGCGCTGGGGCTCCCCTTCTCGCAACGCGCTCGATGGCGCGGGCTCAGGGTGATTCTACTGCGGGGGTGATAAAGCACACAGGCGTCGATGTGTCCGAAGCGCCGGCCAGACAACCAATTGAAGGTCTGCGTGCATCCGACTCCAAGTGATACCGCAGTACGTGGAGGTGGTATCGTGAAACACTTTGCAGCCAGTCTGCTTCTGCCTTTTGTTTTTTGCCTTGGAGCGAACAGTTCAGCGGCCCGGAGTCAGCCCTCCCCTCAAAGCTCGTCCACTCTGGGCCCGTTCCCTTCCGTCACACTCCCATCCGGAACAAAGATAGAGCTGGCCGTTTTGCGACCGGTCTGGGCGATCTCTGCCAAGGTTGGCGATCCGTTCTACACACAGGTCTCATTTCCGGCCGTGACAGACAATCATGTTGCGCTTCCCGCAGGCGCGTACGTCCTGGGAACAATCGAAGCAGTAACCAAACCCACGCGCAGAACGAATCGCGGCGAGATCGACGTGCTTTTCACGAAGATCATCCTCGCCAACGGCTACACCGTGATGCTTCCCGGCGCGCAAGGCGGCGCAACGCCTGCCACAGGTATGCAAGGTAAGTCCCTGTCCGCGGTGAAAGTGCAGGTCACCACTTCGAACGATCTGCTCCTCGATAACGGCGCCAGCGTCGAGATGACGCTCCAAGCTCCACTGGTTTTGAATGCGACTCAGGTTGCGCAGGCAATTCCATTGGAACGCGCGCCGCAGCCGCAGCTATTCAAGTCGGCAACCATGTGCCGTTACATTCCTGGAAGCCCGGGGACGCCGGGTACGCCTGGGACGCCAGACACTGTGATACCCGGATCGCCAGGCACGCCGTCAACAACCATTCCGGGTGGACCTGGGATGCCGGACACTGTGATTCCGGGAACGCCTGCCACTCCCGACACAGTGATTCCTGGAAGTCCCGGAACCCCGGGAACACCGGATACGCCAGGCATCGCTTGCCCGCCGGCGCCGCTGGTGCTTTCGAGCGATCCCATTTCGCCGAAAATCCTATCGCCAACGTCTCAACCATTAGCGGCGAACTAGTTAGCCGCATCCACCTTTCAACCGCACCGAGAAAGGAAGACTCTGCCATGTTTGCGAATTCAGTTGCCGCTCTCATGATTGCTTCCATTTTGACGGCGCAGACTCCGGCTCAAGAACCGCAGAGCGCGCCCACGACGACTCAGACCGCACCCGATCCGGCCCCGGAGAATGCGCCCGCTGCCTCGACAGCGGTTATGCGAAATATCACACTTCCTGCCGGTACAGCGATTCCACTCACGCTGATGTCGGTGATCAAGAGCAAATCGACCAAGCCGGGAGATTCGGTGCGCGCGGTGGTTGCGTTTCCCGTCACTCTGGGAACGCAACTGGCGATTCCAGCAGGAACTTATGTTGAAGGCGTTGTGAACAAGGTGACCGCGAAGCCGCTCAGCAACCAGGCGCCGATGCTTGCCGTTCACTTCACGCGGCTGGTGTTTACCAATGGCTACTCGGCACCGGTAAGCGCGGAGAACTCGCAGGCGATGTTGGTTTCGCCTGAGGCAAGTGCACCGTCAAACGAAGTCGCCGAACTCCAGCCGCTTCAGTTTCCGGGGCAGCACTTCGCGATGGGTGCAGGACAGCAGACTCTGCCGACACTGCCGCCGCTGCAACCTGTGGGGCCGCCGATGGGGGCTGTGATCGGAGGCGTGGCTGGCGGCTTTGCGGCCATTACCATCGGAATGCTGGTGTGGGCGCACCACCGCGCTAACAGCTACGACTTCGCAGTATTCGATGTCGGCTGGCAGTTCCAGATGGTGCTTGACGGCCCGGTGACGTTGGACGCCGCGCAGGTTGCGGCTGCCACTGCAATGGCCCAGCCGAGCGTGAACTAGTCGCCTGCGCTGACTGCGACGACGAGGCTCTGCTTCCCGTCGGTTGAGAACACGAGCGGAGCCAAGCGACCTGAAGCTTGTCCTGTGGGGAAGTCGCGCTCCAACTTACCCGTGGATGCGCCGGTGATCACGACGTGCATCTTCATCAAGGCAGGCATGACGAGCGTGCGGCTTGATGCCTGCGTTGCCGAGGTTGGAGCAGCGGCTGGCGTGAAGTCGAGCGTGTAGCTGCCCTTGGGCCAAATGCCGAAGTCGGCCTTGCCGCCCGCGTCTGTGGTGCGGGCTGCACAGCCACCGCCGGGATTCTTACCCAGCTTGACGTCGACGCCTTTGAGCGGCGAGCCGGCAAAGGCTGCCTGCGCATACACAAACCCCAAAGCTGCGGCAAACACGCATAGCTTTCTCATTCTGGTCGTTCTCCTCTTTCCCATTCTGGTGCGCGCGACATTTGAGCATCGTATTACGCCGCGGAGCAAAAGTGTGCGACCGTGGGGATTCCCAAGGTGTTACACGCGTGCGGCTTTCCGGGGACATTGGGAAGCTGCTATGCTGCGGGCGCAGCGGAAAAGCGATTTACGGAAGGGAGACGGCCATGTGGTTCCTGGGGATGGATGTGGGAACGGGCGGAACGCGGGCCGTGGTGGTGGATGGCAACCGGCAAAGCTGATGGGCGCGGCGTCGTGCGAGCACGCGCCGTTTCGCGCCGAGCATCCGGGATGGGCGGAGCAGGACCCCGAAGACTGGTGGCGCGCGGCACAGGAGGCGATTCGCGGAGCGCTGGCTGCGACGCCCGAGCCGCAGGAGCCGATCGCGGCGATCGCGCTGACCGGGCAGATGCACGGCGCGGTGATGCTGGATGAGAGCGGCGCGGTGCTGCGGCCGGCGCTGATCTGGTGCGACACGCGCACGCAGCCGGAGTGCGACTGGCTCACGGAGAAGATCGGCTACGAGCGGCTGATCGAGCTCACCTGCAATCCGGCGCTGCCCAACTTCACGCTGACCAAATTGCTGTGGGTGAAGACGCACCAGCCGGAGATCTTCGCGAAGATCCGCCACGTGATGTGCCCGAAGGATTATGTGCGCTACCGGCTCACGGGCGAGTTCGCCATCGACGTGCAGGAGGCGAGCGGCACGCTGCTGCTGGACGTGACGCATCGGCGCTGGTCGCGCGAAGTGGCCGAGGCGGCGGGCATCGACATGAGCTGGCTGCCGAAGGTCTACGAGTCGCCGGAGATTTGCGCGCGCATCAGCGAGAAGGCGGCGGGGCTGACGGGATTGAAAGCGGGAACGCCGGTGGCGGCGGGCGCGGGCGACCAGGGCGCGGGCGCGGTGGGCATGGGCATTCTGCAGCCGGGAAGCGTGTCGGCGACGATCGGCACCTCGGGCGTGGTGTTTGCGGCGACGGCCGAGCCGACGAAAGATCCGAAGGGACGGATTCACACGTTCTGCCACGCCGTGCCGGGCCGCTGGCACGTGATGGGCGTGACGCAGAGCGCGGGGCTGAGCCTGAACTGGCTGCGCGGCACGTTCTTCGCCGGGCAGAGCTACGACGCGCTGAGCGAAGGCGCGGAAAAAATTCCCGCGGGCAGCGAGGGCCTGGAGTGGGCGCCGTATCTTGCTTGGCGAGCGCACGCCGCATCTCGATCCCGAAGTGCGTGCGGCGTTTGCGGGCATCGGCGTGCAGCATACGGCAGCGCATTTTGTGCGCGCCGTGCTGGAGGGCGTGGCGTATTCGCTGCAGGACACGTTCACGCTCTTCCACGAGCTGGGCATTCCGGTGACGGCGATTCGGCTGGGCGGCGGCGGCGCGCGCGGCGCGCTGTGGCGCAAGATCCAGGCCGGCATTTACGGGCAAACCGTGGAAGTGCTGGCGGCCGAAGAAGGCGGCGCGTTTGGCTGCGCGCTGATGGCCGGCGTGGGCGCTGGCCACTGGAAGAATCTCGATGAGGCGTGCGCGCAGGCGATCAAAGTGGCGCAGCAGCATCGAGCCGGACGCGGCGGATGTGGCGGCGTACAAGGCCGGCTACGCGCAGTGGAGAAAGCTGTATCCGGCGCTGAAAGAAGCAGGGAGCAGGGATTAAGGAACAGGGATTAGCAAGACAGGGATTAGGGAACAGGGATCAGGGGTCAGGGGTCAGAGGCCGGTAGCTGCGCCGAAAGTTTATTCATCGTCGTCATCCTCGGCGGCGGCGGCGGGTTTCTCTTCTTTCTTGTCGGTGTAGTGCCAGTCAGTGCATTGGTCCTTGGTGGCGAAGGGACATTTGTTGCAGTCGTCGTGCTTGTCGCATTTGTATTCGGCGGGTCCGAGTTCTTCGCCGGACCTGCCGATGGCGAGGTCCCCCACCGAGTCGTGAGTGGCTTCGTATCTTTTGCTTTCGGCGAGCTGAGCAGCGATCTGGAGTCCGTAGAGGATGCGGCCTGCGCGGCGGAAATCGAGCCGGTTGGCACCGAGGCCCTGGATGACCTGGGAGAGCGCGAGCTTCACGGCCGCGCGGTCCTCGATGACGGGAAAGTCGATCCTGGTATCTGCCTCGGCGCCGGGGGCGGAGCCCGATGGCGGAGCGGCCTGTTGCTGGTGAAGCGCGTGGTGCAGCTTCATGTGGAAGTAACAACAGGGCATGCCGCGAAGCGCAGGAGCGTCGCACTTGCGGCCGCTGGACTTGGTGTGCCGGCGGATCGTGGATGCCATGCCGGGATTCTCCTTTCAGTTGCGAGAGGGATGCTTACCCCCTCCCATCCGTGCAAATAATTGCTTTGTTTTCTGGTGGTTATGTGATGCCTCACGCTGCAGATTCGTGCAAGCAAACAGCTTGTTTGCACAACCGTGGCAGCAAAGGGGTTAAGGACAGTCATCGGCCGTCAGCCCTCAGCTTTCAGCTTTCAGCTTTAGCTCTCAGCTCTCAGTCGTCAGCTCTCAGCTCTCAGCTCTCAGCTCTTAGCTCTCAGCTCTCAGCTCTTAGCTCTTAGCTCTTAGCTCTTAGCTCTTAGCTCTTAGAAGAGCGAATCACCAAAAGCCTCAAGAATTGCCCGAAAAAGCGGGCGGCCCGGAAGAAGATAAATCCCCGGGCCGCCCAGATGTTCCGTTCGTGTTTTCTGTTACTGAGATAAGTGTAGCGATTTCGGAGAAATTACCAGCACTGTTTGGGAGATTTTTTATTCGCAGTGGAATGAGGGGGATGGGGCGGATTTGGGAGTGGCGGGAGCTTGACAGAAAAACAGTGGTCAGTGGTCCTTCGCCCCGCCTCCCCCGGCGGACTGAAGTCGGCGATTCGGAGTGAGTGAGGAGCCGGGATTTGCAATTCAGCCTGCCGCTGAATTTACAGCCCCTCGTGGGCTACTGCTCAAACAGTAACTGAAGAGCAGGCGACTGACCGTTCGCAATCTCAAGAGTGTGGCGAGGAGACACTTTCCGGTTTTTGGGGATTGGACAAACGAGTTCGTCACTTCTCAGAAATTGACTTCCCTGACTTCAACGGCAGGGCTGCTTGCGGCTCCGCCAATTGAGCGCGACAATGTCAAAGCCGTGATGTCGTCTTCTTGCCCAAAGTCTTGGGCCGCACGGACGATGGACTCGGCGGCTTGCTTCGAAAGGACCGCGGTACGCTCGAATCCTAATAACTCACCTGTGCGAGCGCGGGCTTCGACAACGCCATCGGTGAGAAGGGTGAGCTGAGCATTTTCCGGCAGCTTGAGCCTGGTTTCCGGATAGACAGATTCCTTCGTAAGTCCGAGTGGCAGACCGTTGATAATTTCCACCTCCGCTCCCTGAAGATAAGGAGCGAGATGTCCGGCGTTCGCAACCGTGAGAGTGTAATCCGGTGATGCGTGCAGGACAAGGCAGGTCGTGAAGCCTCCCTGGCTCCGCGCCAGCATTCGTTGATTCATCGCATCGAGAATCTCAGATGGGCTGTGCGTGAAATGCGCAAGGGTGCGAAAGGTCCCGACCAGCAGGGAGACGGTCATGGCAGCAGGCATTCCTTTGCCGCTTACGTCACCGAGGGCAATTAAGAGGCCTCCAGAAGCGATCGGGATGATCTGAAAGAAGTCTCCGCCGACGTGACCGGCAGGCTTGTAGACACATTGAATGTCGAAGCCGGAAACCGTGGGAATATCAACGGGGATGAGCACCTGCTGCACAGTGCGCGCCGACTCCATTTCTGCAGCCAGCCGTTCTTCATCGCGGCGTGAACGGGCAAATCGCAAGGGAAGGACGGCAACCACCGCCAATAGCATGATCATGTCGGCGACATCCTGGAATGAGAAAGGAAACGGCCATCGGGACAACTGAAAAAGCCAGCCAAAATCGCGCACGACCCAGGCATGACCATGTGCGTTCAAGACGCCCAAAACGAGTGTTGCAAACCATGAGCCATAGCAGACGGCAACTGGCGCAAACATCAATTGGGCATCGGCGACTCCTTGACGGGCTCTCCGGTAGAGGAGGGACAGAATGCAGGCAAAATAAGGAACGAGGCAGACGATCGAGCCGATCCGCCATTGGTCCCAACTAATCCACTCGGCGAGAGAAGCCGCAGTACCCGTCATCGTTGCGGCTGCCGTCCCAACTGCAGTCCAAAAGAGCCAGTTTCTGCGGCCATTCAGAATCCTGAATACGAAAACAAGAAAGAAGAACCAGCTGGCAGTAGCCAGGAAATCGTCGATCAGCCAATCCGTCTTCCAGTCAGTGGGAAAGAACCTCGCCCAGTCTGTGCACAAGTGCTGAACACCGGTGAGCAACTCATACAGCCCGAACCAGAGGTATTCGCGATCGGCAGGCCTCATCCAGAACAGGAAGAACCCAGCAAAAGCTGCCACGAGGTTCATCAGCATCAGCGCATTTCCCGCAGTGACTGCCCAGAATCTTCCCCAGTCATTCTGAGTTTTCAAGGCCTTCAACGCGCCCATCTCGCCGATCGTCGACGCTCCCTCTGGGCCTCCGACGAATCGGGCGAACCAATCCATGTTCCAGACACGAACTGCGATTAGGGTCGGACGGCCAGATGAGGAACTGTCAGTCGGGATAGGGAAAATCTGATCGAAGCCGATCACATACCGGCCGTGCGGTGGAATTCCGCCGAACTGGCCGACCGACTTGCCATCGACGAAGATTTGGTAGCTGGTGCGCAATTGAGGAATGAGGATTCCCAAATGTTCGGACTGTGCGGGCACTATGATTTTGAACCGATACCATGCGAATCCGCTGTAGCCCTTGTATCCTTGCTCGCCCCAAGTGCGGCTTGAACGCAACAGTGTCCATTGGGAGTCGTCGAACGCCGGGTCTGCCCAGCCGAGCTTTCCGTCCGGATCATCGCCCAAATGGAACCGCCATTGGCCATCAAGGCTAACGAACTTGGGGTGGTTGTTCGCGAAATCGAATACTTGGGCCTGGGTCCTACAACCTGCCATGATGACCAGGAAGGCGAGAGACACTCTTGCGAAGTTCGTCGAGGTCCGGAGAAGCATGGTTCCGAAATGGTGCCACACCGGCATGGGTAGCGAAAAGACCAAATTGACTCGGGACGAAGAGTTCTAGTCTGTGCGACGTAGTTTTCGACGATTCGGCGATGTTCGAATGCGGCCTCGCCGTGCGGATTGCTTTCGAGAAAAAATGGGGCGTGTTGATTCAGCGGCCTGAAGAACGCTGCTCCCTTCGCAGGGGCTGACAAAAAAACAGTGGGTCGGTGGTCAGCGGTCAGAACGGCCGGAAGATGCGCGACGGAGGGTGACGTGAGGCGGGACTGGGGACCGCAGCTGCGTTTGCCGGGACTTATTGGGATTCGTACACGACAATTCAACCTCTTGGGGCGGCCTCCCCGGTCCCCAAGTGCGAGGGACGCGGGGGCACCCTCGGGGCACCTTCAGTCGGGTTATCCGCCCTGCGATCGTGGCCAACCGCCAACTCACTTGCGGCCAGTTGAAAACGTTGCGATCATCATTAGATTCGCAGGCGTTTCCATGTCTCGAGATTGAGACGCTTGCGCAGACGTGAACTCGACGAGGAGGAGGTTGTATGGAACTGAGACGAAGGATGGCATTGGCAGGATGCGTCGTTTTCGCTTCGGTGATGTTAAGCGGACAGGCAGCGTGGGCGGTTGATCCGTGTTCATTGCTGACCACTGCGCAGGCTGCGGCGGCGCTGGGCGTGCCGGATGCCAAGGCGGCGCCGGGGCCGAACAGGTGTATTTGGACTCCCAAGAATGGACAGGGAGCGGGAGAGCTTACGGTGCAGATTGAAGGCGCGAACGACGGCGCGAAGATGTTGCATCAGGGGACTGCCGTGGGCGGAGTAGGCGATGAGGCGATCCAGACAGTGGTAGGGAACGCTGCGGTGCTGCACGTGAGGAAGGGGAGCACGTGGTTTGTGGTGAATGTGCACGGAGTTCCCCTGGCCCAGGCCGCGCAAGCGGAGCAAACCGTGGCGAATGAGATCGTCGGGAAACTTTGAGGTCGTGGCAAACGAACGCGGACCTGGCCGTGGGACCCCAGGGTGGGGCACCCGGCTTCTCTCGCGAGGGCGGACACGCTGCGGCTTATTTAGAATTGGCGCTGGTATTTGACTCACGCCCTTCCAAAACATCGAGTTTTGCCGCAGGCTGTGAAGCCCGCGAGAGCGTTCGATTTTGAACACTGTTTCCCAGTTGTGAACGCAAGTCCAAGCTATTGAAATCGATAAGCTGCTGATTCCAAGCGGCCGGCGCCAATTGCTCTTTGGTATGTTACGTGCTGTCGCATTAGGACAAGCCGACGTGTGTGGAGGTTAGGTAGATGACAGTTCTGCTGCAGGATCTTGGGTTTGCATTCCGCCAATTACGGAAGACGCCGGGGTTTACGGTTACCGTACTGCTGACGCTCGCGCTGGGCATCGGCGCCAACTCGGCCATTTTTACGCTGGTGAATGCCATCATGCTGCATAACCTGCCGGTAACCGATCCCAAAACCCTGATCCGCATCGGCGACACAGACGACTGCTGCGTGAACAGCGGGTGGAATGATAAAGGAGACTACTCGCTTTTTGCCACGGACACCTATTACACATTCAAGAAGAGCCTGCCTGAGTTTGAAGAGCTGGCCGCAATGGAGTCGGGTTACGCATGGCGGCCGATCACGGTTCGCCGCGCGGGGCCGCAGACGGTAGCGAAATCGGTGACGGCAACTTTTGTTTCGGGCAACTACTTCCGCGTGTTTGGTCTTTCGCCGGCGGCGGGCCGGCTGTTTGTGGATGCGGACGACCAGAAGGGCGCACCCATTACCGCCGTGATGAGCTACGAGGCATGGCGGCAGGATTACGCGGGTGACCCGGGCGTGGTGGGAAGCACGTTTTACATCAATACCAAACCAGCCACAATTATTGGAGTTGCGCCAAAGGGATTTTACGGGGACCGTATCGACACCAATCCGCCCAAGTATTTCCTTCCCATGAATGCGATGGATGAAGTGAGCGGCGCACCGTACTTCACCGATCCCGACACCCAGTGGGCCTACATTATCGGGCGAGTCAGGCCGGGAACGTCGATCCCAGCTCTGCAGGCCAAGACCAGTGCGCTGCTGAAGCAGGTGTATACGCCGCTGAAGACATTCACCGACCAGCGTGCCCAGAAGGCTCTGCCACGCACCCATGTGGTGCTGACTCCCGGCGGCGGCGGTATCCAGAATATGCAGGACGGCTACAAAGACCACCTGAAGCTGCTGCAGTGGATTGCGGCGCTGGTTCTGCTGGTGGCATGCGCCAATATCGCGAACCTGCTGCTGGTGCGCGGCATGAGCCGCCGCGGAGAGCTTTCGATCCGCTCGGCACTGGGCGCTCAGCGCAACCGTATTGTGCGCCAGTTACTTACCGAGAGCGTTCTTCTGTCGGGAACGGGCGGCTTGCTGGGCCTCGCCGTCTCCTTTCTTGGAGCACACGCGCTACTGGCGCTGGCGTTTCCTGATCAGCACAACATGCCGGTGAGCGCTTCGCCTTCGCTGCTGGTCATTGGCTTTGCGTTTGCGCTTTCGCTGGTTACGGGGGTCCTGTTTGGGCTTGCGCCGGCGCTGATGGCCGCGCGCACGCAGCCAATTGAAGCTCTGCGGTCGAACGCTCGAACGACCGCTCATGGAGCATCGTTCGTTCAGCGTTCGCTGGTTGTGCTGCAGGCAGCTCTTTCGCTGGTGCTGCTGGTTGCCGCTGGTTTGTTTGCAGAGAGCCTCAACAAGGCCCAGAACGTGGACATGAAGCTGGACGCGACGAACCGCTACATCGCGCATATCAATCCGCAAGCGGCCGGCTACAAGAACACGGAGGTCGAGCCGCTTTACCAGTCGATCGTTGACCGCTTCCATGCCATCCCGGGCGTTCTGAAAGTCGGCCTCGCCACGTACACGCCCATGGAGGAGAACAACTGGGGATCAGGCGTAAAGGTTCAGGGAGAGCCCGACCTGAACAAAGGCGCTTCCTGGGTGAAAGGCACTGCGGAGTACTTCGACTCAGTGGGCACGCACGTGGTGATGGGACGCGGCTTCACGCTGCAGGACACGCTGAATGCGCCGCCGGTGGCTGTCGTCAACCAGGAATTCGTCAAACAGTTCTTCGGCAACCGCAACCCTATCGGCCATCGCTTTGGTTTTTCCGGCCCTGGCAACGCGGGCATGGATGGAGCGCATGAGATCGTGGGCGTGGTGGAAGACACGACCTACACCAGCGTCTACTGGAAGAACCACTCGATGTATTTTCTGCCGCTCACGCAGCGCGCCGGCAGCGCGAACGACCCGCACAACACACTCGACAAAGATTTGTCCTTGTATGCGGGCGCGATCGTCATTCAGACCGCCCATCCGATTCCCGGGTTTGAGAAAACGGTCGGCGACACCCTCGCGAGCATCAATCCCAACCTCACCATCGTAAAGTTCCAGACATTCCAGCAACAGATCGACGATCGTTTTATCGGGGAGCGGCTTATCGCGCGGCTGACTTCGCTTTTCGGCCTGCTGGCGCTTCTGCTTGCGGCAATTGGCCTTTATGGCGTGACGGCGTACACCGTGGTGCGGCGCACGCCGGAGATCGGCATCCGCATGGCGCTGGGAGCGGCGCGCGGCCGGGTGATCGCGATGGTGATGCGAGGCGCCATGCTGCAGGCCATCGTCGGATTGGCTATTGGCATCCCGGTGGCAATCTTCTGCGTGCGATACGTCAAGTCGCAGCTTTATGAGATCACCAGCATGAATGTGCCGGTGCTGATCATTTCCATAGGAGTGCTGGTGCTTGCGGCTGCAATTGCCGGCATCATTCCGGCGCGACGCGCGGCATCCATTGACCCGGTGCGGGCCTTGCGCATTGAATGAGCATCGCGCTCGCGGCCTTTGGCGATTGCATTTTGCCCTTTCAAAACTTGAAATTGAGTAGCTGGTTTTAAAAACTGGCAGGCTGGTTGGCAGGCAGCAGGAAGTCGGCGAAGACGAAGCGTTCGCGGGTGACGATTTCGCCGGTGGCGATGGGGAGCGGCGCGGAGAACATGGGGCCGGCGTAGACGCAGGTGTGGAACTCGCCGCGCTCGGCGCAGGGATCGATGCCGGCGGGAAAATCGCGCAGCAGGTCTTCGTCAAATTCGCGGCCGGCAAAGCTGGCGGGGAGTTTTTCAGTATCGACGCAGGAGATGCGCGCGCGCAGGCCGCCGGCAATCATCTGGCGGGCGAGCTGGTCGGTGGGAATCTGCCAGAGCGGAAATAGCGGCTCGAGGCCGGTGGGCGCGAGATTCTTTTCGCGATAGGCGCGGACGTCTTCCAAGAACAGATCGCCGAAGGCTATGGCGTTGATGCCTTCGTTGAGGGCGCGTTGGCAAACATCGGCCATGCGCTGTTCATAAATTTCATTTGTGCACGGCCAGGGCAGCGGGACGGCCCAGAGCGGAAGGCCTGCGGCGGCGGCCTGTGCTTCGAGAACGGTGCGGCGCACGCCGTGCATAGCGACGCGATCGAATTCCGTGTTCAGTGTGGTGAGCAGGCCGCAGAGTTCGATGGTTGGGTCGCGGCGCAGCGCGTGCAGCGTCCATGCGCTGTCTTTGCCGCTGCTCCAGGAGAGAAGAACTCGCTTCATAGAAAAGCAGCCGTCAGCTCTCAGCCGCCAGCTATCAGCTTTATGGTCGCATAATGAGGTGCGTCGCATATGGAGGAGCTGGTGCTGTGAATTTGTCGCGAAGGGAAGAACGCCACCGAACGTGGCCCAATGTCTCCCTCATATAATCGGGCTAAATTGAACGAGGAGATGCGGGAATTTATGATGAACAGATTTTTCAGGGGATATCCTTCGCTTCGCGGCGCATTCATTTTAAGCGGTGCATTGCTGGCGATCTGGCTTGCGGGAACGCAGAGTGCGCGTGCGGCGCAGGTGAACGATGCGCCACTGCGCGTGGCGATCGTGGGCCTGGAGCACGGGCACGTGGAAGGGTTTCTGCATGCGCTGCCGGCACACCAGGATGTGGAGCTGGTGGGCATTGCCGACGCGGACCCGGCGCTGTGGAAGAAATATGGAACGAAGTACTCGCTGCCCGACACGCTGTTTTACAAGAGCATGGCCAACATGATCGAACGGTGCCATCCGCAGGCGATGCTGGTCTACACGCCGATGGGCGAACATCGCCACGCAATTGAGATCGCGGCGCAATATGGCGTGTCAGTGATGGTGGAGAAGCCGCTGACGATTTCGCTGGACGATGCGCTGGCGATTCGCAAGGTTGCGCGCGAGCACCACATCCAGGTGCTGGTGAACTACGAGACCACCTGGTACGCGAGCAACCGCGCGGCATACGACGAGCGACACATGGCGAGCTGGGCGCGATGCGGCGCGTGGTGGTCCACGACGGCCACCAGGGGCCGAAGGAGATTGGCGTGCCGCCGGAGTTTCTGAACTGGCTGACCGACCCGGCGCAGAATGGCGCGGGCGCGCTCTACGACTTTGGCTGCTATGGCGTGGACCTGATGACGTGGCTGATGCATGGCGAAACGCCGCTGACAGTGACCGCTGTGGCCAACCACGACAAGCCGGAGATTTATCCGCACGTGGATGACGACGCGACGATCGTGCTGACGTATCCGCATGCGCAGGCGGTGATCCAGGCCTCGTGGAACTGGCCGTTCAGCCGCAAGGATATGGAAGTCTACGGCGCAACGGGCTACGCCATCACGGTGGGCGCCGACCAGCTGCGCATGCGGCACGAGCATGATGCGGCGGAGCACCTGATGACGGCGCCGTCGCTGGGCGCGAACGAAAGACGACTCGCTGAATTACCTGGCCGCGGTGCTGACGGGCAAGATCAAGCCGAAGGGCGACTTGAGCGCGCTGGATACCAACGTGATGGTGATGCAGATTCTGGATGCGGCGCGGGAATCGGCGCGGACGGGGCGGACGGTAAGGTTGACCAAGGTGGGGGATTAAAGCGGAGCTGTGCTGTGGAAGATATGTGGTATCCCATCCATTCGCCAAAGACGGCGAATGGATGGGGCACTCGGTTTTTGTGGTTTATTTCGCAAAGAGCGATAGATCGATGCTGCGCCCATCGCTTTGTAGCCGGCGTCTTTCGGGTGCAGGTGATCGCCGGAGTCGTAAGTCCGCGTTGAAGTGCGTGGGATTCGCCGGGTCCTGCGTGGCCTTGTCGAAGTCGACGACGCCGTCGAAGGTGCCGCTGGTGCGAATCCAGTCGTTGACAGCTTCGCGCACCTGCTCGCCCTTGTCGGAGGAGTAGCCCGCGCCGCCGTAGGGCGTGAGCGTGGCGCCGATGGCCTTGATGCCGTGCTCGTGCGCGGCGTCGGCAATCTGCTTGAGACCCCATTCCAACTTGCTCGGCGGTGATGTCGTCCGCCGGGATGTGGGTTATGCGCCAGGCGGCCGATGTCGTTGATGCTTTCGAGCACGATGACGTAGCGCACGCCGCTCTGCGAGAGCACGTCGCGATCGATGCGCGAGATGGCGCTGGGGCCGGCGATCTCATTCAGCACGCGATTGCCGCCGATGCCGACGTTGAGCACGCCGACATTTTTGTGATTCGGATCGGCCTGGAGGCGCGCAGCCAGAAGATCGGGCCAGCGAAGATTGGCGTTGTGCGTGGAGAGAGCGCCGTCGGTGATGGAGTCGCCAAGGGTGACGATGGCGTAGGAGCCGGGAGCAGCGGCAACGTCGATGCCGTCAAAGAAATACCAGGAGGGGATGGTTGTCGATTGCGCGAGATCCTGCGCGGTGGAGTTGTCGCCGGTGGCGATGAAGTTGTCCTGGTCAGCGAAGCAGTGGAAGGTTTCGGCGCGCATGACCTGCGGCGGCAGATAGAAGCTGACGGCAACGTCGGAGAGCGGCGCGACCGGGAGCGCTACGGGATCGGAGAAGATGGCGGCGCCCGGCGGAATGTTGACGGTGCCTGCGCCGCCGAAGGTGATGGCGTGATCGCTGCCGGGCTGGATGGCGCTTCCGCCTGCGCTGAGCGCGACGTGCGCGTCGCTGATGGTGAGCGGATCCTGGCCGAATTCATTGGTAAAGCGCACGCGAACCTGCGACCCGCCGATGGAGATGTGGGCGATCTCGCGCAGCGTAACGCCGGAAAGCATGCGAAGGTTCATGGGCCCTTCGGCGAGCAAGGGCGATGTGGCCCAGGTGCCCACCCATTGCGGATGGGGCGCGGATTGAGCGCGAGACGAAGGGGCAGGCACGAAGACGAGCGCGGCGAGTGCGACGACAAGGCAGCAGCGTTTGAACATTATTCCTCCAGAGACTGCAGGTAGAACTCCTCAGGGGCTCCGGTTGACCACTTTATCAAATGGGGCTGGTTGAGCGGAGTGAGAGGTTTCTAAAGGCGGAATGGAGTGCGGCCCGATTCGATTCGCGCGTGTGGATTTCGTGCTGTCCCAGCCAGATTGATGTGGATCATTTGGAAAACTAAGTTCGTGCTATCCCACCCATTCCGCTGAAAACACAGAAGGCATGGGGCAACAACTTCCGAGGGCCGGGAGGCCCTCAGGACAGCCGACCTGGAGGTCGGCGCTACATTCTCGGCGAAATGTGAGCGACGCGCGTTAGTGCAGGTCGATGTCGGCGGTGAGCGGTGTGTTTTCGCTGGAGTCGCCGACGCGAAGCACGAATTTGCCGGGATCGATGGTCCACTTGTGCGCGGCCTCGTCCCAGTAGCTGAAGGCGCGGGCGTCGAGGGTGAGCGTCACGTGCTGCGTTCTCGCCGGGAGCGAGGCGGACTTTCGCGAAGCCTTTCAATTCGCGCTCGGGACGGTCGACTTTGGCGGATGGATCGGAGACGTAAAGCTGGGCGACTTCTGCGCCGGCGACGCTGCCGGTGTTGGTGACGTCGAAGCTGACTGTGACCGTCGAGCCTGAGGCGGCCGTCGACGGGAGCTTCGAGCTTGGAGAAGCTGAATGTGGTGTAGCTCAGACCGAAGCCGAAGGGAAAGAGCGGGTGCTTGCCGGTTGTGGTCCAGTAGCGATAGCCGACCATCAGCTTGTCGCCGTACTTGATGTGCTCGACGGTGTAGTCGAGTGGCTGGCCGTCGGCGCCGATGGTGTGGAGCGTGGTGTTGTCGGCGGGATCGCCGTAATACCACTTCGCTGAAGGATTGTCGTCCCAACTGCGATCGAAGCTGACGGGGAGTTTGCCTTCGGGATTGTGCTTGCCGAAGAGGATCTGCGCGACGGCCGTGCCGCCTTCCTGGCCGGGATAGTAGGTGTGGAGCAGGACGGGAACTTTGTCGAGCCAGCGGCTGGTATCCATGCCGCCGCCGCCGGTGAGCGTGACGATGGTGTGGGGATTGGCTGCGGCGACCTGCTTCAATCGAGCGCGTCCTGGCCCCAGGGCAGCGTGAAGGTGCGGTCGTGCCCTTCGCCTTCGAGCTGGGCGTTGAAGCCGACGGCGACAAGACGACGTCGGCCATGGAAGCGAAGTTCTTTGCGTCTGGCAGAACAGTTCAGGCTGCCGCGACGATGCCGAGGCCGAAGCGCGAGCCGGCGAATGCGGCATGTAGTCGGCTACGACGTTGATCATCTGGCCGGCGGCGAGATCGAGTGTTGCTGACTTCGGAAGCTGGCCTTCGGCGTGGGGCTGGCCAACAGCAGTCTTGCCATCGACGCCGATCCTTGAAGGTGTCTTCGCCGCTGGCCGCACCGACAAGGACAGATACTTGCCGGCTTTGTCGGCTTTGTAGGTCGCTGTGTAGCGAATGCTGCGCGGGGTTTTGCATCGGCCGGCCCCCACCACTGCGCATCTCTGATAGTCGGTCGACGTTGTGCCGTGTGCCGGTTTCGGGCGTTCCGGTGAAGTCGTTGCTCGGGTAAGTCTCTACCTTTACTGCCGTTCTGCCAGTGCGTGTTTCTGAAGACTGTCGGTCATCTCCGGCAGGCCGCGCGCTGTAGAGGACGTGCACATCGGGGCCGAGCAGGTTGGCGATGCCGGTGAGATGCTGACCGGCTCGAAGGCGTGCCTCGGACGAACCGCCGCCGCCGGGGACCGCCGGCCACGCATTGGGGCCGATGATGGCGATGGTCTTGATTTTGGCCGCATCGAGCGGCAGCAGATGGCCTTCGTTCTTGAGCAGCGTGATGCTTTCGAGAGCGCCCTGCAAGGCAACGGCGCGATCGGCGACGGAATAGGTGGAGTCGGCGGGATCGAACTGCGGGCGATCGGTGAAGCCGTAGCGCAGTTCGGTGCGGAAGAGGCGCAGCACGTTGTCGTCGATGGTGGACTCTTTCACCTGGCCGGCTCTGGACGGCGGGAAGCAGATTCTTCGCGTTCATGAATTTGCGGGCTGGGCATCTCGAGATCGAGGCCGTTGTTGCACTGCGGCCACGCCGTCGTAGGTCGCGTCCCAGTCGGACATGAGAACGCCCTGGAATCCCCACTCGCCCTTGAGCACTTTGAGATTGAGGAAGTCGTTCTGCGTGGCGTGGACGCCGTTGACGAGGTTGTAGGAGTTCATGACCGCGTCGACGTGGGCCTTGGTGACGGCGGCCTCAAAGGCGGGCAGATAGATTTCGCGCATGGTGCGCTCGTCCACGTCGGACGCTGGCGTTGTGGCGATTGAACTCCTGATTGTTGAGCGCGTAGTGCTTGACGGTGGCGATGACGCCCTGCGACTGCACGCCTTCAATGAAGGGAACGACCATGGTGGCAGTTGAGGATAGGGATCTTCAGAGAGATACTCGAAGTTGCGGCCGGCTGACCGGCGAGCGGGCGATGTTGACGCCGGGGCCGAGCAGGAAGTTGACGCTGCGGGCGCGGGCGTCGCGGCCGAGGCCTTCGCCGAGCTTGCGCGCAAGATCGGTGTCCCAGGTGGCGGCCAGCGCGACGCCGCCGGCATAGGCGGTTGTCGGTCCCCAGGTGCGCACGCCGACCGAGGCATCGGACATTTTGAAGCGCGGCAGATCGATGGCGGGCATGGGGCGCGTGAACATGTTGTCGATGCCGCCGAGCAGCTCGACTTTCTGCTCCAGCGTGAGCTTGGCGATCATGGCGTGGGCCTGGGCTTCGATGGCGGGCGAGTCGGGGGCCGGGGCCTGTGCAGCGGAGAAGGTTCCGGCGAAGCAAGCAAGCGAAAGAATGGCCAAAATCGCGGCCAAAATCGTTTGAGAAGAGCAAGACTTCGAGTTTTTCATCACCGGCCAAGTTAACTCAAAGCATGGCCAGCTGTATAGGGTGAATTATAAAAACTCCTTAAAACAAACGATTGTTGACTGGTTTTTGGGAGCAGCGAAATTGCGGGCGCGAATGGGCATGAAGTTCTGACCGCAGGGTGAGAGAGGCTTGCACGATGATCAAGATTGGGCCTTGTGACTCGAATCACAAGGGGGAGTGTAAAGTGTCACTGCCATGCCTCCTCTGGAAGAGCAGACTCAGATTTCAATGAGCCCAGAGAGAGAAGCGAGGCTCAGGTCGGAGACAACCATGAGTTTTGACCAATGGCTTGAAGACGATCGTGGTGGCGACGGACCTGGATGGCCAGGCGGAAGGGGCTCTGGAGTATGCGCGCAAGCTCGCCATGAGCTACAAAGCCAGGATCATCCTGGCGCATGGGCTGGACCCGATGGAGTACGCCGCGGTGGATGGGATTCCTGGCGGGGTGTTGAAGGAGCTGACACACGAGGCGCGCAAGGTACTCGACCAGCTCGCTGGAGAATTGCTCCGCGAAGGAATCCATAGCCACAGCGAAGTGAGGCAAGGCGCGGTGGCCGAGATGCTTGCGGATGTGGCGCGGCAATACAGGGCCGGGCTGATCGTGATCGGAACGAAAGGCATGCAGGGCGCAGGTCCGGTTGTGGTGGGCGCCATTGCCGAACGGTTGGTGCGGATTTCGCCGTGCCCGGTGCTGGCAGTTGCCGCCGACTGGAATGCAGGGCCGAATCGGCCAATTCCGGGCGGACCGGTGCTGCTGACAGTGGAGCGGAACGACGCAGCGGCAGAAGCAGCCGCTACCGCGGCGTCATTGGCTCAGACATTTGGCCGCCCTCTGTTGGTGCTTCATGTTCGTACGGAGACAGAAAAAGTGGCCGGACTGAATCCATCCACAGTGATGGAGGACCAGGGAATCAGCTTTGAAGCTGCGATTCAGGCACGTTGGCTAGTGAAGGACGGCAATCCGGCCGATGCCGTAGCTGAAGCGATTGCCGAAAACCACCCGTGCATATTGGTGGCGGGAGTGAAACGCGCGAGCGATACGCCGGGGCCGCATGGAACCGCGTTTGCTATGCTTTCGATCTCTCGCGTGCCGGTTCTTTGCGTTCCGCCGGCGATGGCGGAGACAGGCAGGGAACGGGAAGCTGCACAACCGGTCGCCGCACTGTAGCGGGTGCTCTAACGGGAGCGATCGGCGGCCGAGACACAAGTCGGAACGAGCGGGCGAAAGTGGAAACCGCACCGTTTGAGCCGATCGAAGTCAACCCGAAATTACGGAAAATGAAGAGCTGAGTAATGGGGCCGCGTAATCAACACGATTTGTGGTGCACACCCTTGAATCGTTGGCGACGGCGAAGACGTTGGTAACGGATACACTTGGCCGCTGAATTTGGGTTTGAGCAAGAAAGATGATCGATTTGAACCTACAATCTGGTTCGCGGCTGGAGCGTCTGGCCGCAGCGGCCGCGCATCCGCTGGCTGAGCTGCTTGACTGTCCGCACGATGCCGGTAACTTGCTGGCAAACGTCTCCGGCACGATGGACTTTGATGCGGGACAGGTGGTGTTTCGCCAGAATGCATCAACGATTGGGTTGTACGTGATCGTGTCAGGTGAGTTCGCACGAAAAGCAGAGCGAATGAGCTTGCGAGTGACGCTTGGCACGGCGCGGCCGGGAGACCTGCTGGAGCTTGCGGCAGCTTTGGGCGACGGTCGGCATACCTACACGCTGAGCGCCATAACTCCAGGATCGGTGTTGCTGCTGCCGATGGAAGCACTCGAACGAGCGTTTCAAAATTATCCTCCGCTGCGCATGCGCCTGCTGGAGGAATTGGCCCGGGAGGTTTCGCGCGCATATATTACTTGTTCAATGAGCCGAGTGGTTCCTGCGCGCCGTCACGCGAGAGCCAGTTAGAGTGCAGCGAAACCCCACCGTTGTAAACAGGTGAGGGGGATTTTCACCGCTCGACAACTGCCTTAACCCCACATGGGTCGGACTTTGCCCTCACTCAGTTCGAGGACGCATTCCAAGACAGCGCGCTCCCGGCGGACATTCTTGAGTAATTTCAACATTTCCCAAGCGCACTCATCCAGGCACTCCGCCGATTCGCATCTCTGCGAAAGGTATGCCTGCCCCAATTGCATCAGGGAGAGTTGCGATTTAAGAGCCTCAATTTGAAGACGTTGAATGATTGAGTCCATTGTGTCTCGCTCGGCTGATCGATTCGGCGCTGGAAGAAGCGGGCAGGACCTTCATCTTCACCAGCCCTGGCCGACTCGAGCGCGCATTGAAGGTTACTATAGGCGGCCTCGCGTTCATCCAGAGTGATCTAAATCACAAAACGTCGGCTTAGCGGCGCGTACAGTGGATCGTGCGCAAGTCGCTGTCAGCGCAGCACAGGCTGGACGCAGCAAATCAGCATAGACAGGGCCCCGAAAGAATTGTCGAAGTGATTCTGGTTTGCCGAGCCGCAAATGGGTTGACATCGAAGTGCGCTATACTTTGGCTAACATTGGCCCACAACAGGATAGGTATGGCCTCGCTCCATTCCCATCACCCTCCGGAAGATTGTCTGAATTGCGAGCATCGGCATCTGCGGATGTTCTGCAATCTCACGCCGGAGGCGCTGGCGGACTACGACCAGATCGGGATCATGATGAGCCATGCTCGCGGGGCCAAGCTGTTCTCAGAGGGCGATCCGGCGCGCAATGTGTTTGTGATCTGCTTTGGGCAGGTGAAGATCTCTTCCACCTCGCGCGACGGCAAGACCATGATCCTGAAGATTGCCGGGCCGGGCGACGTGATGGGACTGAGCGCGGTGCTGGCCAATGTGCCGCACGAAGTGACGGCCGAGGCCATCGAGCCCTGCCAGGTGAAGACGGTGCGCAAGCAGGAGTTCGTTGAGTTTCTGGGCCGGCACGGCATCGCTTCAATGCACGCGGCGCAGTCGCTTTCGGGCGAATACCTGACGGTGTTTCACGACGCCAAGCGGCTGGCGCTTTCGGGCTCGGCGGCGGGACGGCTGGCGCGCCTGCTGCTGGACTGGGGACGCGCATCAGCCAACGGCAAGCCGGAGATCCGCTTCACCATGGCGCTGACGCACGAGGAGATCGCCAACATGGCGGGCACCTCGCGCGAGACCGTGACGCGGCTGCTGAATCAGTTCCGCCGCGACCAGTGGATCACCATCAAGGGCACCAGCCTGACGATCGTGAAGCCGGACCAGCTTGAGCGGCTGACGGCGTAGAACGTGCTTCGTAAATTCCTTCACTCCCTATTTCAATCGTTTATCTCGGCAGGCGAAGTGTCTCTTACGCGCATTTGATAGCTTGAGGACATGCCTGAATCGGCTCTTTCCGCAGCACAACGAAACTGCTATCGATCTGGAATCTCTCGTCTCCTGATGTTGTGGCGCTGGCCGATGAAAGCGGGCGCGAGCGACGCCGAGGCTGTGGCGCGCGAAGGCGACGAGTTCAGCGTGAATGTGCGCATGGGCGAAGTGGAGACGCTGAAGGAGTCGGGCTCGCGCGGGCTGGGATTGCGCGTGTTTCTGGGCAAGCGGATCCGGCTCGGCGTCGACCAGCGATTTGACGGCGGAGGGAATTCGGCAGCTTGTGGAAGGCGCGCTGGCGCTGGCGAAGGTGACGGAGGAAGATCCGTTCGCCGGGCTGCCGGAAGCGGGCGAGTTTGGCGTCGGCCGACGGCGATCTTGCATCTTTACTACGACGACGTGTACTCGCTGCAGCGGGCCGGAGCGGATCGAGTGGGCGCGGCGGGCTGAGGCGGCGGCGCTGGCCGCCGACCCGCGCATCACCAACTCCGACGGCGGCAGCTTTGACGCGGCGACCGGGCGCAAGGCGCTGGCCAACTCGCGCGGATTTGTGGGCAGCTACCGCACCAGCTACGCGGGCGTTGCGGCGGCGCCGCTGGCCAAGGATGCGAACGGCAAGATGCAGCGCGATGGCTGGTGGTCGAGCGCGCGGCGGCTTGGCGATCTGGAATCGCCTGAAGCTGTCGGCAAGGAAGCGGCGCGGCGCACGCTGCGCCGGCTGGGAGCGCGGCGCGTGCCCACGCAGCGCGTTCCGATTGTTTTTGCGCCGGAGACGGCGCGGACGCTGATCGGCTCAATCTTCGAGGCCGCATCGGGCGACGCCATCTGGCGCGGCGCATCGTTTCTGGCGGGAAAGCTGGGCGAGACGATCGCGCGCATCGGACCTGACCATCGTGGACGACAACACGATGCTGCTGCCGACGGGCGTGGGCGGATTTGGGACTTCGCCGTTCGACGACGAGGGCTTGCCTTCGCAGCGCACCGTTGTGGTGGAGAACGGCGTGCTGCGCAATTACCTGCTGAACACCTACACCGCGCGCAAGCTGGGCATGAAGTCCACGCACAACGCCGCGCGCGGACTGGCGGGCGCGCCGGGAATCGGCTGCGGCAATCTCTTTCTCGAGCCGGGCAACGCTGACGCCGGAAGAGATCATCGGAGATGTCACGGCGGGGCTCTACGTGACGAGCCTGATGGGCTTCGGCACGAACCTGGTGACGGGCGACTACTCGCGCGGCGCGACCGGGCTTGTGGATCGAGAACGGCCAGCTGACGCACGCCGTGGAAGAAGTGACGATTGCCGGAAACCTGGCCGAGATGCTGCGCAACGTGACGGCCATCGGCAACGACCTGGTGTTTCGCGGATCGGTGGCTTCGCCGACGCTGCGCATTGATGGAATGACGATCGCGGGGGCATGAACTCCGCAAGTGATCCGGCGGGAAAGCCGAAATACCGAAGCAAATTTATCCGTCTTATCCGGTGGCTGTGTGTTATCCGGCTGAGCGGGCTGAAGCTTGTCGGGTTGTGGTTTTTCCGGCGGCGGAGCGGCCTTCTCGGCATCATCCCCATATGTGGGATAGGGTGCGGGCTCGTGTGCTGGTTGGCATCGCGGCGAGAGTCTTGAGCTCGTCCTGCACTTTTTGCCAGGCTTGCGGATCCTTTTTTGTGATGATGGGCGCGGTGAGGTCGGCGTAATAGGCCAGCACGTCTTCCTTGATGCCGGGCGGAATGGGCTGGCTGGGATCGCTGGTGAGGCGATCGAAGAAGCGTGGCGTAGGTGTTATCGGTGAGCGGGTATCCGCCGGGCTTCGACAGGCTGACCGGTGTCGAGGTCGCGATTGATGAGGGGATGCTGCTGCGTCTTCATGACTGCGCTGGAAATGGTGTGACGAGAACCCGGCCGGGGGCGGAACGACGGTTCGCGACCGGCGTGAAGAGATAGAGACGGTTGCGAATCATCGATGTGGCCGAGACCACGCTGTGCATGTAATCGGCTTCGGCCGCGGTGGTGGGACCCTTGATTGCCAGCATGGCAAGCGGCCCGAACTTGGGAAGAATGACGACGAGGATCAGCCAGAAGGTGCGTCTCGAAACTGGCTCTGCGGTGGCGATAACGCGGCCCAGTTATTTTCGATTGCGATGGCAGCCGACTGCTTCTCGATTGAGTCGCCATCGGGAGTTGCGGGATCTGCGACTTCGTGGCTGCGATGAAGCAATGTGAGAGCGTAAGCCGTACGCGGAATCAGCGTGCGCGCGGCAAAACGATAACTGGTCATGTTGAACCTGCGCCCGCGGCCGGTGAAGATCTCAGTAATACCGTAAGTTTCGTAGAAGGCAAGTGCGAGTTGTTTTATGGGAACGTTGAGGCCTATGTGGCGGAGATAGGTGAGCGGGGCGAGGCGATGGTGTGCGATCTGGTCAATGTCGAAGGCGAATTCGGTTTGGACATGCTGGTGCTTGCCCTGGGCGTAGTTGACCGTGTTGCCGTAGCGAGCGGCGAGCTTGGGAAACTCGAGCGCGACGGCACGATTGGTGGCCTGGGAATGGCCGAGTGAGTCGCCGATGTAGTGCGTGAGCGCACCGATTGCGAAGGCGAGTTCGTTGGCGTTATGCGCGTTGCGAAAGAGCGCGAGAACGAAATCACCGGTGCGGACGTAATGGGTGAGATCGGAGAATAACTGGTCGCCGAAGGGGTAGTACCCGATGTCCTGAATGGCACAACCGCCATAAGCATAGGAACGAGCTTCATCGAGTTGGGCCGGGCTGAGATTGGGATAGTGACTGAGAAGCATGGGGACGATCGCGTCCTGCCATGTGAGGTCGATGAGCTGCTCGTGGGTGAGGAGCGAGTAGGCCCGCGCGGACTGGCGCCATGCGGCCAGCAGCACAAGGAGAAGCGCGAGATGGCGCACGCGTTGAAAGGTCATTGCGATGAGTGCGGTGGACCGCTTTGATGAAGGCAAATCAGATGATCTGGCCCTGGGGCTTGCGAAAAGTTATCTCACTATACCTGCGAAGATCGAGCAAATGCAAAGGAAGATGCGGGAAGACACTGCGGAGTTGTGCGGGAAGGACAGTCAGGAGCGGGAGGTGGGCGCACGCAAGGTGATTACGGAAATTTCCGGCGGACAATCGAAGCGGAAAGGAAGGGCGACGGTGCCCAGGCCGCGATTGACGTGAAGTTGCAGATTGCCGAGCCGGAACCATCCTTCAATGTATTTCTTGCCCATCTCGGGAAGATTGAGCGCACCAATAAACGGCAGGCGAACCTGGCCTCCGTGCGTATGGCCGCTGAGCATGAGGGCGACCGATTGGCCTTCGGGTTGAGCCAGCAGGTTGTCAGCATAGTCGGGCGCATGGCACATGAGAACAACAGGCTCATTGGGAACATTGCGAATTGAAGCGGGAATCGCGGCATCCGGATCGGGCTTGCCTTCCAGCGGATCTTCGAGGCCAGCGAGCCAGAATCGGCCGCCGCCGCGCTCGATGGGCAAATAGCTGTTGTTGAGAAGCGTGATTGCGTTCGCGGCCAAGCGCTCTTTCGACTTGCTCTTTTCCGACGAGCATGTCGTGATTGCCGAGGCATGCGAAGCGCGATGAGCAAGTGAGTTGATTGAGAACGGCAGCGCATTCCGACGCGCCTTGTTTGAAGATCCTTCTTGAAATCGGTGAATGGGTGACGAAATCGCCAGTAAGAAAGACCACGTCGGGATGCAGCTTATTGACGCGATTTACCGCTTCGCTGCAGGAAGAATGACTCAGTGAATTCATCGAAATGAATATCACTGATTTGGACGGCACGAAAACCATCAAATGCAGGATGAAGTCCAGGAATCGTTACATCGCTGTGGGAGAATTCGATCCAGTGCCGCTCGATTTCGCCTGCATAGATGGCTGCACCGGCGGCGATGTACGCGCTTGTCTTGAGGAATCTGCGGCGCGTAATGCGGCGCTGTGGGAGAGCGGAAAGCACTGTCACACTCCATGGTATCGAATTTCATTGGGTGGGAACCGGGATGAAATGAGACGGCGGGCCCAGTGTGCAGAGTGGGCTGGTTTTGTGCAGATTGGCGCGATTTTACGGTTCGTCCGGGATCGAGGCGAAATAATCCGCAACTTCGAGCCAGTTGTTGACGCGA
Organism: uncultured Acidobacteriaceae bacterium; assembly: GCA_963782085.1. Taxonomy (GTDB): domain Bacteria; phylum Acidobacteriota; class Terriglobia; order Terriglobales; family Acidobacteriaceae; genus Telmatobacter. The sequence goes on along the minus strand of CAWAIL010000011.1, from coordinate 189,803 downwards.
ACGAATCCCGTCGCGGTGAGGTTTTGCGGTGCTGAGTAGAGCAAGCCCTGACCTTCAAAGCGGATGAGGTTTTTGGGTTGGTCGTCGATGAGGAAGTCGGCGCGGAGAATTCTCTTGTCGCCGCAGAAGACATAGTGCGTGGGCGGAATGAAAGGAAAGTGACGCTGCAGCCAGCGATACTTCGGGCCGAGTGAGTTGGGCACGGCCATGGCTTGCGTGGCAATGAAGAGTTCGAAGCGCGCGGAGAGATGTTTGAGGACAGTCTGAGCGTCGGGCATGAGGGGCAGGTCTTCAAAGAAGTCCTCTGCATCGAGGAATGCGCGGAGCCGAGCCTGGCGATCGAGCGGAGTAATTTCCCATAGACCTTTGCCAACGAGGTCTTCTGCGGTCACAGCTTCATCGAATGTCTGGTTGTAGCGGCGGAGGTGCTCGGTCAGTGTATCGGCCATGACCTCATCCATATCGACGCAGATGCGCTTCAACGCTTGCTCCTCAGAAAAGATGATTCAAAGAAAAGCGTAGCAGGGGATGGGAGTGCGACTCCAATCGCGGCCGAAACGAAGAAAGCAGGAACTTCTGCTAACGCGAAAGCTTGTCTTCCGCGTCCGGATCGAGGCTACGCGTTTTTTGCAGGTCATGCTGCGGCCGCGAGGAATTTCGGATGGCGGTGATGATGAGCCAGACAATCCCAACGATCGCAATGCCCAGGAAAGAAACGACGATGACGGCACTGAAAGCAAGTCCGGCGGCAGCAAACAAGCCGCTTAAGGGAGAACTTTGACCGTTTTGCTGACCGGCACTTGCAATTCCGAGGAAAAGGCCGCAGAGACCGCAAGACACGAGGAAGATGGCCACCAGGGCGACGAGTGCCTGGGCGAACCCCTCAAGCGTGCGACCGAAGAGCTTCATGGCGGCGAGTATAGCGAATCCGGGGGGGCGACGATGTGCGCGAGGCGATGGAGAAAGTGAGGTGGCCTATGCTTCAGCCTGTCGGGGTTTGCGGACGGCACGGCCGGCGCCGGGAACCACTTCGGGCTGCGGCGCCTTGGGAGCGGGTTGCATCGCCGAATCCCAATAAAGGAGCCGATTGCAACTGTCGCAGGTGAGCAACTCACCTTCTCGCAGCTGATTCCAGACTTGCGGACGAACGCCCATGCGGCACCCAATGCATTGCTGATTCTCTGCGCGGGCAATGCCAGTACCACGCGAGGAAGCGATGCGATCGAAGTGGGCGAGCCTGTCGGGATCGATGACTGAACGAACCGTGGAGCGCGAGGCATCGAGAGCCGCCGCTTCGGCTGTGATTTGCTTCTGGCGGGCTGCGACGTCCGCGCGGACAGCTTCGAGAGCTTCAGAAAGAGACTCGACTTCCTTGCGGGTGCCAGCAAGCGCGGTTTCCTGTGCTTCAGTGCGTTCCAGGCTGGCAAATTCCTCGTTTTCGAGGCGGTCGGCTTCGGCGGTTGAGAATTGAATCTCGTGTTCGAACGCTGCGGCCTCTTCGGCAGTCTTAACGGAGTCGAGCTGCGTACGGAATCGCTTTGCTTTCTGACGATGTTCGGCGATCTCGCGATCGAGGCGGCTGCGGAGCGTTTCCTCGCGGCTGAGCGCGGCGTTGGCTTCAGCAGATTGACGTTCAGAAGCGACGAGAGCGGCCTGAGCCTTGGCAATCTCGGAGGGAAGTGAGCGGAGTTGCTGAGCCAGTCGCGCACGGTCAAGTTCGATGGCTTGCAGCTTAACGAGGTTTTCGACGAGTTCTTGCATCGGTGAATCGAGTCTAAGCCAAAGGAAGACAGGGAACAAGGGATGGGGGGTAAAGAAACGAGGGAGCAGGGAAACGAGGGAGTAAGGGAGCGAGGGAGCCAGGGAACGAGGGAACGGAAACTGGAAACACGAGATAAAACGCGAACATGCATCAAACGAAATGGGCCCGCAGCGTTTTATTTGCTGCCGATGCTGCGAGAATGGAGGCGGAAAGGGTGGAAGTGGAAGGCGAGGGGGCAAGGAAGCGGCGGGGGCATCGGTGGCTGATATGGGTTGGCAGCGCGCTGGTATTGATTCTGCTCGCGCTTGCGGTGGTGGTGGCCATTACGCTGCACCGCGCTGAACCCATGCTGCGGGCAGTGATTGTCGACAAGCTCCAGGATCACTTCCATGCACGCGTTGAGCTGGGCAGCTTTCACATCTCTCTCGTAAATGGGCTGTGGGCGGAAGGCAAGGGGCTTAAGATCTGGCCGCCGGCAGAAGTGGTTGGTGTAACTGTGCCGGGTGAACTCGATGCCGCCCGAGCCAACCTGGGAACGCCGCTGATCCAACTCGATGAGTTCCGGTTCCATGCCCCACTGCACTACGATCCTGGCAAACCGATCAGGATTTCGGTGGTGCAGCTGAGGGGGCTGACGATAGACGTCCCACCGAAGACGCACTATACCCATGCCCCGCCGACGGGTACTGCGGGCAATGGACCTTCGAAGAAGCAGTTCGGATCGGCGTTGATGCATTTTGTGATCAACACCATCGAATGCAAAGATGCGCACCTGACCCTGGAAACCGCCAAGCCGGGAAAGCTGCCGCTGGAGTTTGACATCGCACAGCTGAAGCTGACCGGCGTGAACGCAGAGAAATCGATGCACTTCGATGCGCAGCTGACAAATCCGCGACCTGCAGGGTCGATCGATACTTCAGGCAGCTTGGGCCCGTGGGACGTCGAGGACCCGGGCGAGACCCCGGTGCGAGGTGACTACCTCTTCGATCACGCGGACCTTGGCGTTTTCAAGGGAATCGCGGGGATTCTGGAACTCGAAGGGAGAATTCGAGGGCGTGCTGCGGAACATGACGGTGGATGGCAGACGGAGGTACCGGACTTCAAGTTGACGCACTTCGGCACGCCTATGCCGCTGGAGACGACTTTTCACGCAACAGTGGACGGCACGAACGGGGACACGTGGCTGCAACCTGTGCGAGGCACGCTTGGGCATTCGCACTTCACGGCCGAAGGGGAAGTGGTTCGGATCGCAGGCTGTAACTGCAGCCGACGGCACAATCGTGCGGCCTCGGGTCACGACATCTGCGCTGAAGGTGAATATGCCGCATGGGCGAATGGAGGACTTCATGCGGCTGACGAGCAAATCGGGACGCCGCTGATGACCGGCGATCTGAAGCTGAAGACCACGCTCGAAATTCCGCCGGGCAAGCAGCCGGTACATCAGCGCATGAAACTGGAGAACGGAGCTTTACGTTGAATGGCGCGCAGTTTACCAACGCGAAATTTCAGAACGATGTGGGACAGCTGAGCATGCGCGGGCAAGGCGACCCGAAGGACGCGAAAAATGCCAGGAGACAGATGCGCTCGGCGATGGAGAGCAATTTCAAGATGGCCAACGGCATGATTACGATTTCCATAACCTGAAATACACCGTGCCTGGAGCGGAAATCGATCTGTCGGGCAAATATGGCTTGGAAGGCGGCACGCTCGAATTTGAGGGAACGGCACGACCGAGGCCACTGTTTCGAAGATTGTGGGCGGCTGGAAGGGATTCCTGTTGAAGCCGGCGGACCGATTCTTCAAGAAAAATGGCGAGGGAACTGTGGTGCCAATCCATGTGAAGGGAACGCGCGAAGACCCGAAGTTCGGGGTGGATTTTGGACACATGTTCCACAGCCATCCCAGCAGTCCCGGGAGATCCGCAATCAGGGCAGCGTTCACTGCAACCCGTTCCGAATTGTAGCGACCACGCGCAGCGCTCAGCCAGCGATCTGCATTCGACGAGGCGATTCATCTCTTCTTCCTGCCGCTCGATGGACTCGACCAGCTTGAACTGCGTGCGGCAGCGGTCGAGGTTGTGGCCTTCGCGATGCACTCTTGAAGTAGGTGTCGCCGGCCAGATAATCGGTGAGGAAACGGATGCCGATTTCAAACGTGATGAGCTTGCCGGAGAAGGCGAGGAAGTCTTTTCTCGGCCGCGGTCAGGAATCCGCCGGCCGATGCAAGATAGCCGCGCACCAGCGCCTCGAACATCGGGAACTGCATGGTCACCTTGCGACAGATCCTGCTCGTCCTCCGCGGCCGGGCTGGTGGTGGTGCGCACCATGTCGCCGAAATCGTAGAGCGCCAGGCCGGGCATCACGGTGTCGAGATCGATGACGCAGATGGCTTCGCCGGTCGCGTCGTCGAGCAGCACGTTGTTGAACTTGGTGTCGTTGTGCGTGATGCGCTCGGGCAGATTCGGCGTCGAGCAGAACGCCGGTGATGGATTGTGCGCGAGCGGCAAATTCGATCTCCGGTTTGGCCAGCGCGGCGCGGCCTGCGGCGTCGGCGGCGATCGCCTGCTCCAGCGCGGCGAATCGTTTGGGCGTGTTGTGGAAGTCGGGAATGGTCTCGTGCAGGCGCGGCGGCGGGCAGGCTGGCGAGCTGCTGCTGGAAACGGCCGAATGCGCGCGCCGCCTGGAAGGCCTGTTCGCGCGGACGTCGCGGTTTCGTAGGTGCGCGCGTTTTCAATAAAGCGATAGGCGCGCCACGTTTCTCCCTGCGCATCGACGTACCAGTCGCGGCCGTCGCGCGCGGGAATCAGAGTCGAAGCGCGCGGCGTGCGCCGTCCGGCTCGCCGGCTGCCTGCGCGGCAAGATGCGCGGTGACGCGCTCGATATTCTGCATCACTGCGACAGGATCGTGGAAGACGTGGCGATTGATGTGCTGCAGAATGTAGCGAACCGGCGCGCCCGGCGCTGGCAGGTGACGAGATAAGTGTCGTTGATGTGGCCGCTGCCGTGCGGCGCGAATGCCGAAGACCTCGCCGTGAAATTGAAATTGGCTGCGCCGACGGCGCGGACGTCGGGTCGGTTCGCTCATGACCAGAGTCTTTCAGGATAATGACCGTCGGCGATCAGCGCGCGGATGCTTTCGACCACGCGCGGGCGGTCTTCGCGATAGGTGACGCCGAACCAGGAATCGCGCGTGCGCAGCACTTTCACGCGCGCCTGCCCGGCGCGAACCAGCTCGCCGACCGTATTGGGGATGTAGCACTCGGACTTCAGGTCGGTAGCCGCTGCGCTCAAGGAACTTCTCAAAACGCTCGCGCAGTTGATCGAAGACTCGCGGCGTGAATCCCCACATATTCATCGAGACCGGCTCGTCGCCGGTGAGTTTGGTCACGTTGCCGGCGGCATCGGTGTTGCGTGCGCCGTTGCCGTCGCGCTCGATCTTGGTCAGCTCGACGATGTGCTCGAGGTAGCCGTCATCGGAAACCTGGCAAACGCCGCGCGCCACGGAGCCGAAGTCGGAGAGCGTGTTGCGCAGGACGAAGCCGACCATCGCGTAGTCCGGCGAGCCGGAGGTCAGATGCCCGGCCAGCGAGCGGTAGCCCTCGCGCGCCGTAAAAATCGTCGGCGTTGATGGCGGCGAAGGGCTCGTGGATGGCGTCGGCGGCGAGCAGAATCGCCTGCGTGGTGCCCCACGGCTTGGTGCGGCCGGCGGGAACGGTGAAGCGCGGCGGAATGTCTTCGAGCGACTGGAAGACGTATTCGACCGCAACGCGCTTTTCAAAGCGCGCGCCGACGGTTTCGCGGAATTGCTTCTTCGATGTCCTTGCGGATGACGAAGACGAGCTTGCCGAAGCCGGCGCGAAGAGCGTCGAAGATGGAGTAGTCGATGATGGTTTCGCCGGCGGGGCCGACGGGGTCGATCTGCTTGAGGCCGCCGTAGCGGCTGCCCATGCCGGCAGCGAGAACAAGAAGTGTGGGAGAGGATGCGGAGGTCATCAATCAGAGCCTTTTCAGGCTGTGGATTCAATCGAATGGTACAACACGAGGGCTTTAGAACAGTATCAGGTCAGATACAGGTTCGAGCTTCATGGGCAGCGCAGCGCAGGACGCGCGTCTGCTAGAGTGGGTTGCCATGAGAATTCGCAACCTTCGCCGACTGGTGCCATTTCGACGCTTGCGTCTTGCCGCGCTGGCGATTGCGAGTGCAGTCGCTGCTGCTCTGCGGCGCAGACGCCGCCGACGCACAGAACGCAGTCGGCGCAGAATCTGCCGCCGGCTGCGCCGGATTGGGCGCAGCCCGGTTCGGCAACGCATCAGCAGGTGGCGCCGCCGGCGGACTTTCACCGGCCGAGCACGAATTTCGATACGCCGATCGGAATTTTCGATGGCCAGTCGGACATTGGCAGCGCGCTGGTGCCGGGCAGCGCGAGTTTCGACGCGGCGACCGGGCAGTACACCATCAACTCCGCCGGATATAACGTCTGGTACACGCGCGACGAGTTCCGGTTTCTGTGGAAGCGCATGTCGGGCGATGTTTCGCTGGCCGCGGACATCAACTTTCCCGATCCGAAGGGCTACGGCGACCGCAAGGCCGTGCTGATGATCCGGCAAAGCCTCGACGACGATTCGAAGGCGGCGATGGTGGCCGAGCACGGAGCGGGGATGGTGCACCTGGCGTGGCGGCCGGAGAAAGACGTGCGCGTGACCGACATGGAGTTTCGCATGGGCGGGCGCGGACGGCCGGGCGGCGCGAGTCCCGACAGCCTGGTGACGATCAGCGCCAAGCGGATCGGGATCGAAAAGCACGGCGACGAGTTTTCGATCTGGATGAGCCTCGACGGCGAGCCGATGCACCAGTTCGGGCCGCCGATCAAGCTGCATCTGGACGCGCCGTTTTATGTGGGCATCGGCTTCTGCTCGCACCAGCCGGAGACGGTGGACACGGCGGTGCTGTCCAACGTGGTGCTGGAGAATGAGGCGGGGAAAGTGCAGTAGCAGCGCGCTTCCCTGCCTTGCGTGATGGTCTGGTTTCCGGAAAGGTGATGAGCGCTTATGGCATATGTTCTTGCACTGGACCAGGGAACGACGAGTTCGCGGGCGATTCTCTTTGACGCAGGCCGGCGCGATTGCGGCCGTGGCGCAGAAGGAGTTTCAGCAGTTCTATCCGCAGGCGGGATGGGTGGAGCACGATCCGACGGAAATCCTGACCAGCCAGATGAGCTGCGCCGTGGAAGCTCTGGGCAAGGTGGGCGCGCGGCCGCGCGATGTGGCCGCGATCGGCATCACCAACCAGCGCGAGACGGTGATTGTGTGGGAGCGCGCGACGGGCAAGCCGATTCATCCGGCGATCGTGTGGCAGGACCGGCGCACTGCTGCGCTGTGCAAGGCTCTTGGAAGAGAGCGGCGCCGGGGAAACAGTCTCGTCGAAAACCGGCCTGGTGCTCGATCCGTATTTCTCCGCGACCAAAGTGAACTGGATTCTCGACAACGTGAACGGCGCGCGGGCGCGGGCCGAGCGCGGCGAGCTGGCCTTCGGCACCGTGGATAGCTGGCTCATCTGGCACCTGACCAGCGGCCACAAGCACGTGACCGACGTGACCAACGCCTCGCGCACGCTGCTCTTCAACATCGTGAAGGGCGAGTGGGACCAGGAACTGCTGAAGCTTTTCGGAGATTCCCGCGAGCATGCTGCCGGAAGTGAAGTGGTCGAGCGAGCGCGTGGGCGAAGTGACGACGACGCTCGGGCCTCGGCGGCGTGGCGATTGCGGGCATTGCCGGCGACCAGCAGGCGGCGCTCTTCGGCCAGTTGTGCTGGAGCGCGGGCGAGGCCAAGAACACCTACGGAACCGGCTGCTTTCTGCTGCAGAACATCGGCACGGAGTTCATGCGGTCGAAGCACAAGCTGATCACGACGGTCGCGGCGAGCGCGCAGAAGCGGCTCGAGTACGCGCTTCGAAGGCAGCATCTTTATTGGCGGCGCGGTGGTGCAGTGGCTGCGCGACAATCTGAAGCTCATCGGCGCCTCGGCCGATGTGGAAGCGCTTGCGGCGAGCGTGCCGGACACGGGCGGCGTGGTGTTTGTGCCGGCGTTTGTGGGCCTCGGCGCGCCGCACTGGGACGCGCACGCGGCGGGCATGCTGATCGGCCTGCGCCGCGACACCGGGCCGGGACACATTGCGCGCGCGGCGCTTGAAGCCATCGCGTTCCAGGTGGCCGACGTGCTCGAAGCGGTGCACAGCGAAACAGGCGCGCCGCTCGCAGGCCCTGCGCGTCGACGGCGGCGCGGCGGTGAACGATCTGCTGATGCAGTTCCAGGCCGACATTCTCGGCGTTCCTGTGGTGCGGCCGCGCGTGACCGAGACGACGGCGCTGGGCGCGGCGTATCTGGCCGGGCTGGCGACGGGATTCTGGCCCAGCCCCGATGCGCTGCGCGCTGAACGCAAAGGCGACGTGCGCTTCGAGCCGAAGATGAGCGCAACCGAACGAGCAGAGCGGCGCGCGCGTGGCAAAAGGCCGTGGAGCGCGCGAAAGCGTGGGCGTAGCCACTGCGTGGGGCGGACCTTTGGATCAGATCCTGCGAGGGTCTGGGCTTAGCGAACGTTTCTTGCAGTAATCAACGAGTCTTATAATCCGGGCCATTTGTGATCCCTCGGGATCCCAACATGGGAGGACCCATGAATCGTGCATTGAAAATCGTTGCCATTTGCGTGGCTGCGTTGATCGTATTGCTGGTCGTTGTTCCCCTCTTTATCCCAGTCAACCAATTTCGCCCAACGATTGAGGCGCAGGCTTCGCAGGCGCTCGGCCGCAAGGTGCAACTGGGCGATTTGAGTTTTTCGTTGTTGCGCGGATCCGTGACGGCTAAAGATCTCTCGATCGCCGACGATCCCAACTTCAGCAGATCGGCGTTCTTGCAGGCGAAGACGCTGAATGTCGGCGTCAAGATTATGCCGCTGATTTTCTCGCGATCACTCGAGGTCACCGGCATCACGATCGAACAACCCGAGTTGACGCTGCTGCAGAATCCCGCGGGTAATTGGAATTTCGCATCGTTGGGCGGAGGACAAAACTCCGGCACGCAGAATGCTGGCTCGTCGGCAGGTTCGTTCGTGATCGAAAAACTCACGCTGAAAGATGGGCGCATCAACATCGGTTCCACCAATTCGCAAAAGAGAAGCACCTACGATCACGTCGAGGTCGGATCGTCGAACGTGTCGATGACGGCGAAGTTTCCGGTAACCGTAGGCTTGTCGCTGCCGGGCGGAGGAACGTTCAGCCTGGCAGGGAGTGTGGGGCCGATCAACCTGGGAAATGCGACGGTGACGCCGCTCGACGCCGCACTCAAGGTGCACGGCCTCAACATCGCGTCCAGCGGGCTCGTCAACGCCTCCGCTGGGCTTGGCGGGCTTCTGGATGTTGATGCGAGCTTCACTTCGCGGAGCGGCGTGGCGGAGACGAGTGGCGACGCGACACTGGCGAAGGCATTGCTCGTTGCCGGAGGTTCCGCGGCTTCGGTGCCGGTGACTCTGCACTTCGATACGAAATACGACCTTACGAAGAGCACCGGCGTGCTGAATCCGTCGACGCTGAAGATTGGCAATGCGGCGGCGCAACTGAGCGGCACCTATCAGATGGCGGCCGATGCGACGACGGTGAACGTGAAGCTGGACGCAAAAGGAATGCCGGCGACGGATCTCGAGAAGTTTCTGCCGGCGGTGGGCGTGAATCTTCCGAGAGGTGCGAGCCTGCAGACGGGAACGATCGACGCGGACCTTGCGATTGCCGGCCCGACGAACGACCTGGTGACGACCGGAAATGTCGGCCTCTTCTCGGCGAAGCTGGCCGGGTTCGACCTGGGGTCGAAGATGGGAGCAATCTCATCGCTCGCCGGCTTGAAGACCGGGAATGAACTTGCGATTGACAAGGTGACGACGGTTCTGCGCATGGCGCCGAATGGAATCGAGGTGAGCAATTTTCAGGCGGTGATTCCTTCGCTGGGAAATCTGGCGGGTGGCGGAGAGGTGAATGCGAGCAACCAACTCGACTTCAAAATGGCGGCGACGTTGACGAGCGCTCTGGGCTCGATCGCATCGCCTGTGACCGGTGTGGCTGCGTTGATGGGCAAGGCGACAGGAACGCAAAGTAGCTGCAAGAACGGGACGACGGTTCCCTTCATGATTCAGGGAACGATGTCCGATCCGAAGTTTGTGCCGGATGTGGGCGGGCTGGCCGCGGGCGTGCTCAAGTCGCAACTTGGCTGCATGGGAAATGCGGCTGGCGGCCTGGGTGGCAACGCGGCGAAAGCGGCGGGTGCGATCAGCGGCGTGACGAGTTTGTTCGGAAAAAAGAAAACGCAGTGAGAAAAGCAGGGACCAAGTTTTCCGGACCCAGCTTTCGAAGACGCTTTTTGCCTGTCGATCGACCCGCGCCTATTCGATGCGATCTTCGGGGCGGGGTGGGTCGCCGCCTTTGCGATTGAGGATGCGGAGAAAGGCTGCATCGTCCGCGCGCTCACGGCGCTCGGCAAAGAAGTTCTCCGTCTCCATCGCGGCAATCTTTTCGGCCGCTGCAATCACGAGAAACTGGTTCAGGCTGGTACCATCGCGCTCGGCGATTTTTTCAAGCGCGGCTTTCAACGAAACCGGAAGACGCAAGGGAAATGTGGCAACTCGAGTGGTCATGCTTCTAACCTCCTAAGAATTTCGCCCGGCCGAAGCACTTCGATATCGAAGCCGGTCCGTGCATCGCGCAAGTCACGCTCGTTAAAGGTGACGATCGCAGAAGCCTGGCCATTGACGGCAGCTTCCAGAACCAGTTCGTCGCCTGGATCGTGAAGCTGCGGCCTCCATCGGAAGTACAAGTGCACGGGTTCCGCCATTGAAATCAGCCGATCCAGAAAGATGGTCGCCTGCGCTGCATTGAGCCCAGCGGCCAGTCGATGTTCTGCCAACAGACACTGGGATTCGTATTCCAGCGCAAGGGCAACTGTCATAAGCATTCTTGCCTTGCCCACGCGAATCCTTCGCAACAGCTCGGCTGAACCGCCGGTTGGGCTACGCATGGCGGCCACGACGACGTCAGTATCGAGCACGAGCCTCACGAGAACCCATAATATCACATCATATATGATGTGATATCACTTTCATGTAGTGCGCTTATTTTCAATAACTTAGCGTACATCGAGCGCAACTGATGCTTATTCAGAAGGAAAATTCAGGCAACGTGAGCTCAAAGTTCCTGATCCCAGGATTCGAGCGTACGCTTCAGCTCGAGCATGAATTTGCCGGCGTCGGCGCCGTCGATGAGGCGGTGATCGAAGCCGAGGCGTGAAGTACTGCATGGAGCGGATGGCGATGGTGTCGTTGCCCTCGGCGTCGGTGAGCACGACCGGCTCCTTGCGCAGGCCGCCGATGGCGAGGATGGCCGACTCGGGCTGATTGATGATGGGGGTGCCGAATTCGCCGCCGAAGACGCCGGAGTTGGTGAGGGTGAAGGTGGACCCGCCGACTTCGTCGGGCATGAGTTTCTTGGAGCGGGCGCGGCCGGCGAGATCGTCGATGGCGCGGGCCAGCTGAGCAAAGCTGCGTTCCTTCGGCCTGGCGAACGACGGGCACGATGAGGCCCCATTCGAGCGCGACGGCGATGCCGAGATTGATGTTCTGGTGGTAGTGGATGGAGACCGCTTGCCTCGATTCGAGCGAGGCGTTGACGATGGGGAACCGGCGCAGCGCGTCAACGGCCGCCGCGGCGATGAAGGGCATGTAGGTGAGCTTGACGCCGTGGCGCTGTTCGAAGGCGGTCTTTGCGGCGCTCGCGCAGACGGACGATGCGCGTCATGTCGACCTTGTAGACGGTGTGGACGTGCGGGCTGATGCGCTTGCTCTCGACCATGCGCTGGGCGATGATGGCGCGCATGCGGGATAAGGGAACCGCCTGCCGGCACCTGGCGGCGGGGCACCTGTTGGTTGAGGTGCTCTGCGAGCTGGGGAGACTGCTGCAGTGCAGAGGATATCGTCTTTGGTGATGCGGCCTCGTGGCCGGTGCCGGCGATGCGACTGAGATCGATGCCATGCTCTTTGGCGATGCGGCGGACGAGAGGCGAAGAGCGGATGCGACGGCCGGGTACGGCGACTGCACTTGCCGGAACAGCCTTGACGCTGGCGCGACATGCGGCGCCTTCTGGGTGCGAATGCTGTGCTTGCGCAGCCGACCCCTGCGGTGGGGACAACCGCGTTGCGGCGGGGTTATGCGAGCTGAGGTCGTTGCCAGGCCCACGCCGATGATGGCGACGACGGTGTTGATCTGGACGGTGCGCCTTCTGGAATTTGGATCTCGGTGAGGACTGCCGGCTATGGGCGACGGGAATCTCCGCATCGACCTTGTCGGTGGAGATTTCGAAGAGCGGCTCGTCTTTCTCGACTGGTCGCCGGCCTTCTTGAGCCATTTGGTGATGGTGCCTTCGAAGATGGACTCGCCCATCTGCGGCATGACGACTCCACCTGCGGTGGGCCTGACGGTGGGGCCAACTGCACGCCTTCGCCGGCACTCCGGGTGCGGGCGCCATCTGCGGCCTGCGGACGCTGCTGGTCGGCTTGGACGTGCCGCTGCCGCCGATCACGGCGACGACGGTGTTGACCTGGACGGTGGCGCCTTCGGGAATTTTGATTTCGGCGAGCACGCCGGCGACGGGCGAAGGGATTTCGGCGTCGACCTTGTCGGTGGAGATTTCGAAGAGCGGCTCGTCTTTTTCGACGGCGTCGCCGGCCTTCTTGAGCCATTTGGTGATGGTGCCTTCGAAGATCGACTCGCCCATCTGGGGCATGATGACGTCGGTTGGCATGGATCCTCTCTCCGCGAGTCGGGACCTGCAGGCGCGCCAGTTCCTGCCGGATTATAAATCGCGGGCGCGTGGGCGGTTCATGGCGGCAGGCTGGGACAGGCTTGGCTTCGGCGCAGGCACTCGATCTCAGCCGGAACTGCGGAGCGGCGTATCTTCGTGCGGGAAATTCTTGCGCTCGGTGGACTTCGGTGCGGCGGACTCGCTTCCAGGCGACTTGGACGTGGAGCCGGCCTGCGCGCGGAGCGCGGTCGAGATTCTCGACGGCCAGGATCTGCTGGTCGAAGACCAGGCCGAATTGGCGGGCGGCCTGGTGGGCGATGGATTCGAGAGCTGGGCAGTCGGCTGCGGCGTCGGCGACTTCCCTTTCGAGGCTGGTGACGGGCCGGTCGGTGATGCCGCAGGGATTGATGAGCGGGAAGTCGCGCAGGTCGGTGGTGACGTTGAAGGCGAAGCCGTGGGAGGTGACGCCGCGCGCGACGTGGATGCCGATGGCGCCGATCTTGCGTTCCCCTGCGGGTGGATCTTTGGCCGTTCTCGCACAACTCTCGTCCAAAGGGCTGCCGTCCGCAGGCAGCACCAGACGCCGGTGAGGCCGCAGATGCGTCCGGCGCGGACGCCGTAGATTCGCCGCAGAGGCGGATGAGCGCTTCTTCCATCAGGCGAACGAAATCGACCGGGCCGAGGCGGTGCCGCCGCTCGGCATTGCGCAGGCTGCGCAGATCGAAGATGGGATAGCCGATGAGCTGGCCGGGGCCGTGATAGGTGACGTCGCCGCCGCGATTGATTTCGTGGAGGGTGACGCCGCGGCGGCGCCAGCAGCTCATCCGAGGCGAGAATGTTGGCGCGGTTGGCGTTGCGGCCCAGGGTGAGCACGGGCGGGTGCTCGAGGAGCAGCAGCATGTTGCCAATGCGGCCGTGCGTGGCGCAGCGCGACCAGCTCCGCCTGCAGGCGCAGGGCTTCGTCGTAGTCCACGCGGCCGAGATAGAGGTACTGGATCATCGCTCTGATTTGATTGTAGGATGCGGAGGGCGCGACAAGACTGACTCGTCCGCCAGTGCAGGATCGTATCCCACCCTTCCGGCCAGACTCGTCGAAAGGATGGGGCAAGGCACACCTTTTGTACAGATCCGAAGTTCTGTAAAGATCCGAAATTGGTTTCGGCTTAGTTTGTGGGCTTGCGCTGGAGGATCGGGAAGAAGAGCGTGCGGAAGGGCCATGCACCCAGGATCCAAAGGGTGACCATGACAAGCGCAACCGGAATGGCCTTGGGCATGATCAAAGCCTCGATGACGAAGATATTGACGACGATTGGGCCAAGAATGGTGAGGCCAAGAGGAACGAACTGCTGAATGATGATGAGCAGACCACCGAGGACTTCCATCACACCGATGAAGTCCAGATAGCCAGTGCCGATCATGCCTGCGAGGAACTGGCCAGCTGCGCCGGGAGGGAGCGGCTGTGCGGGAACGAAGTTGAAGAGGTGATTGGCACCGCCGAAGATAAACAGTGCGCCGAGCAGAATGCGAGCGATGAGGGAAGCAATTTTCAAACAGGTCCTCCTGGAAGTGTGGCGATTGGGGAAGCTTCAACCCCGTAGAGGGTGGGATGGTCCAGGGCTGCCAGACGATGCAATTTCCGGTGCAGGATGGGACCATTCATGAGGCAATCGCGTGAATAGAGATGAGAGACGAGAAGGCAAGGGGAATGAATTGTCGAATTGCTAAAGCGTCGATAGATCGATGACGCGATCCAAAATAATTGCTCAGAATAGAAGCTCGATGCAATGCTGAAAACATTTTCAATTTCCGCTGGACGCGCTGCCCCGGCAGTGCGTAGAGTGGTTCCGGTAGTTTTCCTGCAAGTTTCTTTCGGGAAAAGGAAGGAATACCCTTTCATGGCAACGCAGTCGACCTCAGCGCAGAAGCAGACCGCTCCGAATTACACCGGGCCATTCATTACAGTCGCTATATTATTTGGAATCTTTGGCTTTCTCACAAGCCTGAACAACGTGCTGGTGGCCAAGCTTGAGGCGTTTTCAGTCTCGGCCATGGCCGGGCGATGCTCGCGACTGCGGCGTGGTTTTTCGCATATCTCGTCTTTTCGGTGCCTGCAGCGAAGGTAATTGAGATGGTTGGCTACAAGCGGACCATGGTCATCTCGCTGTTCGTAATGGTCGTCGGTGCGCTGCTTTTTCTACCCGCCGCCAACCTGGTCAGCTTTAACATGACTCTCTTTGCCATCTTCGTGCTGGCGACCGGCGTGTGCGGGTTGCAAACTTCGGCGAATCCCTACGTGTCGATTCTTGGACCGGAGCACAGCGCGCCAGCGCGCCTCACGCTTGCGCAGGCAGTGAATTCGATCGGCTCGCTCGCGGCGCCCTGGATTGCGGGAATTTTCATCCTCACCAACCCCAATTCGGCGGCTGATTCGGCCGCAACGGCGCACATGCTTCAGGGCCCGTATATCGCGATTGCCGTGGCGCTGCTGCTGCTGGGTTTCGCGGTGATGATGCTACATCTGCCGGCGATCACCATGACGCGCGAGTTCAGGCCCGCGGCGGGCGCTGCAGAGAAAAGCATCTGGAGCTATGCGCACACTGTGCTGGGCATGGTGGGCATCTTCTTTTATGTCGGGCTGGAAATCGCGCTGGCATCGATCACCATCCAGTTCTGCCTTGCCCAAGGCATGACAAAGGTGGCGACCGCGGGCCTGATGTTGAGCCTCTTCTACCTGGGCATGATGGTGGGCCGCCTGCTTGGCAGCTTCATCATGGTGTGGATCAAGGCCGACAAGCTGCTGATCCTGCTGGGAGCCTGCGGCGTATTGCTTCTGCTCGCCGCAATGTTCACTCACGGAACAGTCGCGATTGCCTGCCTGGTGTTGACCGGGCTTGCGAATTCCATCATGTACCCGACGATCTTTGCGCTGGGGGTAGCGGAGCTGGGACCTCTGACCAGCAAGGGCTCGGGCGTGCTGACCATCGGCAACGTGGGCGGAGCGGTGATTCCTCCGCTTTTTGGATTGCTGGCGGACAAGGTTGGAATCCAATACGCGTTCGTGATTCCGATCGTCGGGTATCTCTACGTGGCGTACTACGGAATTGCAGGGTTCAAGCCGAGCCGCTAGAACCGGTCTCATAAACCGTCGGCATCAACTTGCCAAAGGCCTGGGACCCGCCTTGTTGTCGAGTCCCATCGTTGCTCCACAAGCCGCTTGCCTATTTATGAGACCGATTGTAGGCGGCAGATGAAGTTGCTTTCAAGTGAACCCTCCGGCAGAAACCGGAGGGTTTCTCTTTGTGTGGAGATCCCATGGACCATCGGACTCATGCGACAGATTCGGTCGTTGGAAGTCGGATGTCATGGCTCAAAGCGAAGCAGCTTTCTGCATCGGTCCGCGACAGCGATTGGCGCGGATCAGGACAGCGATTGTTGTCGAGCGGGACACTCTGATTCGGAGCGCGACAAAACGGGGCCGAAAGAATCCTAAAGAAAATGACTAAAGTAAATTGGTCGGGGACCGATGAAATGTGTGGATGCGAAAGGCCCAATAGGAAAAACAGCGGCAAGCGCAGAGGAAGCAGGGCGCAACGCGAAGGGCAGAAGAAGTGGCATCCGAGAAGGAGTTGGTCCAATGGCCCTCGGTGTCTTGAACAATCTGTCGGCAATTTACGCAGAGAACAATCTCAATAAGACGAATGCGAGCCTGCAGACGGTACTGGAGCAGCTCTCATCCGGCTCACGCATCAACTCCGGAGCCGATGACGCCGCAGGTCTCTCGCTGGTGAATGGCCTGGCCGCAAACACTGCGGCGCTCACACAGTCGAGCACCAACGCGACGGAAGGTGTGGGACTTCTGCAGGTGGCCGACGGCGCTTTCTCGCAGGTGACGAGCCTGCTGGACCGTGCCGTTACGCTGGCGACCGAGGCCTCGAACGGCACGCTGAACACCTCGCAGGAGGCCGCAGCCAACCAGGAGTACCAGTCGATTCTTTCCGAGATCAACAACATCGGGATCGACGACCACTTACAACCAGATCCAGGTTTTCACTGGGTCGGTGAACGGCGTCGATATCTACACGGGTGATTCGTCGGTGAATGGCTCGTCCATCGACAACATTTACTTTGGCACCATGAGTTCGTCGACTCTCGGAGACTCCGGTGGTTCGGTGCAGCAGAACAGCAAAGGCGTGTTCGTGGATTTGTCCCTCGACGCTGCCGGCGTAACAACCACACGCCGCGAAGACGAACAACGTAATGGCCGGCGGCCTGAAATTTACGATCGAGGGCGCTAACGGCACGACGACGAGTTACACAACGTCGTCGATCTCAGTCAGCGCGCTGATCGCGGAGATCAATGCCCAGAAGATTCCGGGAGTGACCGCCAGCTTTACCACCGCGGGCGCAGTGGGCGACGCGATAACCGGAACAACAGCAGCCACCGACACGGGCATCCAGATCACGAACACCAACCCGAATGTGACGATTGGCGAAGGCGCGACTGCTTTGAGCGATACGACGTCACTCGGAGTAACGGCGCTGGATGCAAACACGGCGGCGACGACAACGCATCGGCTACAAATTCTCGTTAAACGGAGACGCCTCGGCAAACCTGGCGCAGACCGATCTTTTGAGCTCGACCGATGCACAAACGGCATTGGAGGCGCTCAACCTGGCGATCACCTATGTGGCTGGCGCAGGACGGCTACATCGGCGCGCAGATCAACACGCTGAACTCGATCAGCCAGGTGATGAGCACGCAGCAGGAGAACGTGGTTTCGGCGCAAAACGCGATCCAGGCGACGGACTATGCCTCGGCCACTTCGAACATGTCGAAGTACGAAATTCTGAGCCAGACCGGCATCGCCGCATTAGCGCAGGCTAACAGAGTGCAGCAGGAAGTGACCAAGCTCTTGCAGTAGACAGCTCTTAGATTTCAGCCGTCAGCTATTAGCTCGGTTGTGTAGGACAAGAATCAGATTTTTGCAGAACTGCAGTAACTTCAAGACAACCCAGGGACAGGGCGGCGGCAAGGCGAAAGCTTTGCCGCCCTTTTTTTGCATAGGGGCTACGGGCTCGACTTACCAAGCTTCCGTTTTGCAGGTATTCGTCGATCGCACTTCGCGGCTTTGCGGCCGGCGCCCATGGCGAGGATGACGGTCGCGCCGCCGGTGACGATGTCGCCGCCGGCAAAGACGCCGCGCTTGCGAGGTGCGCATGGTTTCGGGATCGGCGACGATGTAGTTCCGCTTGTTGGTGTCGAGGTCGGGCGTGGTGCTCTGGATGAGCGGATTGGCGGTGGTGCCGACGCCGATGATGGCGACGTTGGCGGGCAGAACGAATTCCGAGCCGGCGATCGGAACAGGGCGGCGGCGGCCGTCGGCATCGGGCTCGCCCAGTTCCATGCGCACGCAGCGCGCGCCGGTGAGCCAGCCTTTTTCGTCGCCGAGAAACTCGACGGGGTTGGTCAGCATGCGGAACTCGATGCCCTCTTCGCGCGCGTGCTTCACTTCTTCGGCGCGGGCGGGCATTTCGGCTTCTGACCGGCGATAGACCAGCGTGGCCGTGCGCGCGCCCAGGCGGCGCGCGGTGCGGACCGCGTCCATGGCGGTATTGCCGCCGCCGACAACGATCACGTCGCGATCGCGGCAGTCGTAGATCGGCTGGTCGAACTCGGGAAATCTGTAGGCGCGCATCAGGTTGGTGCGGGTGAGAAATTCGTTGGCGGAGTAGACGCCGTTCAAGTGCTCGCCGGGCACGCCGAGAAATACGGGCAGGCCCGCGCCGGTGGCGACAAAGATCGCGTCGTAGCCTTCGACGCGCATCAGCTCATCGAGCGTGACGCTTTTGCCGACCACCACGTTGGTTTCGAATTCGACGCCCATGCGGCGCAGGTTGTCGACTTCCTCTTTGACGATCGACTTGGGCAGGCGGAACTCGGGAATGCCGTAGACGAGCACGCCGCCCAGCTCGTGCAGCGCCTCAAAGACGCGGACGCGATGGCCCTTCTGGATCAGGTCGCCCGCGGCGGAGAGCCCGGCAGGACCGCTGCCGACGATGGCCACGCTTTTGCCGGTCGGCGGAGCGATGGCGCGGCAGGCCGAGCTGGCCGCTCTCGCGCTCGAAATCGGCGATGAAGCGCTCGAGGTTGCCGATGGCGACGGGCTGGCCTTTCTTGCCCAGGACGCAGCCGCCTTCGCACTGGCTCTCCTGCGGGCAAACGCGGCCGGTGATGGCGGGCAGCGCGTTGTCTTCGCGCATCTTTGCGGCGGCGGCAAGAAATTCGCCGGCGTAGATGAGCGCGACGACTTCCTTGATCTTGACGCCGACGGGGCAATCGATCTGGCAGCCGGGCTTGGCGCAGGCGATGCAGCGCGTGGCCTCAGTGACGGCGTCGGATGCGGCGCAGGCCCAAGTTGACTTCGTCAAAATTGCGCGAGCGCACGTCGGCGTCGAGCTCGGGCATGGGCACGCGCGGAATCTTCATGCGTTCTTTCAAGGGAGAGAATTGACGCAGAGCAGTGGCACGTCAGACATGTTGCTTCCGCCTCCTGCGCTTCGAGCTCGCGCGCGCAGTTGCGCCGCTGTCTTTCTCTCTCGGTGGCGATGCGCGGCGCGCAGCTGCGCCAGTTCCTCCTGCTTGTGCGCTTCGAAGTCCTTCAGCGACTGGCACTCCTGGCCGCGATACATGGCGTTGCGCTGCATCAGGACTTCAAAGTTCACCTGCGAGGCGTCGAACTCGGGCCCGTCGACGCAGGCAAACTTGCTTTGGTTGCCGAGCAGCACGCGGCAGCCGCCGCACATGCCGGTGCCGTCGACCATGATGGAGTTGAGGCTGACCATGGTCTTGATGCCGAGCGGCGCGGTGATCTGCGCGACGGCGCGCATCATGGGCACGGGGCCGACGGCGAGAACAAAGTCGAGCTTGCGGCCGGCGGCGAGCAGCTCGTTGAGCTTTTTGGTCACCAGGCCCTGTTCGCCGTAGCTGCCGTCGTCGGTGAGGATGTAGGCCTCGTGGCTCGCCGCGCGCACCTCGTCTTCAAAGACCACCATCTCGCGGCTGCGCGCGCCCTCAATAAAGATGACGTGATTGTCGGCGTCTTTGAGCGCCTTGGCCGTGGGCAGCGCCATGGCCGTGCCCACGCTGCCGGCCACAATCACGGCGGTGCCGTAGTTTCTGATTTCGGAGGGATGGCCGAGCGGGCCGACGACGTCGAGAATCGAGTCGCCCGCTTCAAGGCAATTGAGCAGCGAGGTGGTTTTGCCGACGGCCTGCACGACGATGGTGATGGTGCCGGCCGCGGGATCGGCGCTCTTGATGGTGAGCGGAATGCGCTCGCCCTTTTCGTGCAGGCGCAGAATGACGAACTGGCCCGGGCCGCTGCTTGCGCGCGATGCGCGGCGCCTCGATCGTCGAATTGCCGGATGTTGAGGCCGACGGTGCGGGCTTCCACGATCCTGAACATCGTGGGCGCCCCTCCAGGCGAAACGCGACTTGGCAAAGAGCCTGGTCTCCGGCCGGTCAATGTGACAGGGAGAGGCACGGCGCAGAGAACAACGACTCCTGCTTTTGCCTTGATTATTCAGGGGATCGGGCCGGGCACCTGTGATGAGAATCACGGTATCGGCATTCGTGACGAGCGTTTATCAGAGCTTTCTCCCACCGTTTTCAGTCCCGACACGACCGAAACGGATGGGCAACCAAGAACTATGCAGGCCCTGGAGGCCTGCACGACAGCCGACCTGGAGGTCGGCGCTACAAGATCAACAGTCGTGCCCTCAGGCTTGCCGCGCCTTCCAAATCAGGTACATCGCCCAGGCTGCGTGGGTGCAACCGTCGCGGATTTTTCCCTCGAGCATCATGTGCTCGAATTCGGCGATGGGTATCGAGCGCACGGCGATGTCGTGCTCCTCGGCGTCGGGCTTATTCTCGGTCATGGTAAGGCCGGTGGCGAGAAAGACGTGATGCCGCTGCCGCGTGAAGCCGTAGGCGATCCAGCTGAAGCCGAGGTGGTCCATCCGCTGGGCTTCAAGGCCGGTCTCCTCCTTCAGTTCGCCGCGCGCCAGTTCTTCAGGGTTTTCGATCGCGCGTTCCCATGCACCTTGAGGCAGCTCGAGCACGCGTTCCTGGATGGTGTAGCGGAACTGCTCCACCAGCCAGATGCGGTCGGCCCCGTTGCCATCATATCGATGGGAATAATGATGGCGCCGTCGTCTTTTTCCACGACGCCGTAGATGCCGCGCTGGCCGTTGGAGCGCAGGATTTCGTCTTCGCGCACGCGCATCCAGTGGTTGCGATAGACCTCGCGGCTTGAGAGCGTGGTGATGCTGGGGACTTTCATCGAGATTCTGTCAGCAGTTCACCACGACAGCGGAGCAGCCGGCGCGCATCGGGCGCCAGTGAACCAGGAACTCCGTGACGGACGCCGACTCCATGCGGCGCATCGCCTCAAACTCGCCGTTCTTCTGGCTGTAGAGCAGTTTGCCGTGGTCGCTAAGAACTGCCAATGCAGGTACGCCGCGCTGGAGCGGGATCTGATATTTCTCAGCAAGATTGACGTTCGCATCCATCTGCCCGATGTTGATGGGAACGACTACGAAATTCGCATCGACGAGATGTTTGTTCTTGTCGTCGTGCATGTAGATATCGAGGACTCGGCAGTCGCCGCACCAGTTGCCGCCGAAGTCGAGCAGGACGCGGCGATGGGTTGCGGCGGCATTCTTAAGGGCCGCGGCGATGTCGGCGCGTGCATGCGAGGGATCGGGGTATATGTCAGGACCGGCGGACCGCGCCAGGCCGGCCGTAAGAAGGATAAATGCGATCAACGCCTGGACCTTGAGGTTTTTCATTTGGAGACCTCCGCCAGATTGGATCAACGAGGATCCATCCCGGTTGCTTTCAGTCTGCCACACTGGGAGGTGGGCGCATCAACCGGTTCAAGTACTTCGGCGCAGCCCGATGCCGCACCGGACCGACCATTCCGCGCTTTTGTGCGACAATAGACAGTTGAGAAGGCGCGTCGGTCCGTTAAAAGCGCGCGGAGGAATAGGTATGGGCGATCTTCTTCAACCGACTCATTTATTGGTGATCGGGATTCTGTTGCTGGTTTTGTTTGGCGCCAAGCGGTTGCCGGAACTGGGTAAAGGACTGGGCGAGGGATTGAAAGGGTTTAAGGAAGGTCTGAAGGGAATTGGCGATCAGCCCCAGGCGCCGCCTCCGCCGCACAGCCGATCCAAGCCCAGCAGGCCGCGCCACCGCCACCGCCTTCAAACGCGCCGGTTGAACAGCGGTAACTCAACCAGCTGTCAAAGCGGCAAATCCGGTTCGCCGGTTAATTCTTAAGGTCGCGCTGGGTTTGGCGCGGAACACGACACCACAGAAAAGCCTGTGCTTCGGCACAGGCTTTTCTGTTTCTGAGGCTTTATTTGCCAGGATCCCGAGCTTACTTGTAATCCTGCGCGGATGGATAGTAGCCGGGCTTGGCGGTCACTACGACGTTGGGCCGGTCCACGCGCACATCGATGTTGCGGTACCTGTCGTCGTAGATCGACTCGTGGCTCAGGTAGCCCAGCGTGTACTGGTTGCGCGCCTCTTCGGCGATCTTGGCGTAGCTCTTTTCGATGCTGTTGATGCCGCCCTCGGTAAACATGTCGCCGCCGGTGGCAGCCGTGTACTTGTACAGGATGTTGTCGTACATCTCGAAGGGCAGATGGAAGCGGTCGAGCCACTCCTCGCCCCAGCGGGCCGAGTCGCCCACCAGCGTGGCGTAGACGGCAATGTTGTTGGTCTGCAGGTAGCGCACGACTTCTTTCCAGCTGGCCTTGCTGCCGTACTCCTTGCCGTCGGAGATCACGTAGATGATGCGGCGGCGCTCCTTGGGACGCGTGGAAAGCTCCTTGGCCGCGCGAGGATGGCGTCGTTGAGGGTGTGAATCTCCTTGGGGATATTGAGTTCCCGAATCGTCTGCGTGGAATCGCCGGGCTGCAGATTGGGGTCAGGCGCAATTGCCGTTTGATCGAGATGGTGCAGCCGGCAGAGCGGCGCCGCTTGGATCGGCACCATCGGGATCGGTGCCGGTGGCCTGCGCCAGCGAAAGCACGGCGGGCAGGCGCGAACTCTGCGCCGCCGGTAAAGCCTGTCCACTCCTTGGCGCCGTTGGTGTAGGTGAAGACCGCGGCCTCGTCGTAGGGAGTGAGCGCGCCCTGGATGGCGCCCATGGATTTGTTCACCTCGTCGCATGACGTTCGAGGGCAATGTCTGGTCGATGACAAAAGCGACGGAGAGCGGCCGCGGGATCCACGCTGAAGACGCGCAACGGCTCGCGGGTGTTGTTCTCGTAGACCGTGAAGTCGCGCCAGGTGAGGCCGGCGACCAGATTGCCCTTGGAGTCCTTGACCGTGACCGGAACCTAACTTCGTTCACGTTGCACGACGTAGTTCGGTCATTGCCGCATTGCCTTGTTCCGGCGGGCTGGCTGATCGGGAGCCGGCTGGCGGGCGACTGGTTGCTCGGAGGCGGGGGTGGCGGAGCAGTTTCGGCTGGGGCCGGCGGTTGCGTAGCGGCACTTGGACGAGTTCGTTGAGCTGGAAGAGCCGTCTGTCGGCGCCAATTCCGGGCGTGATGGGTCCATCGCGTCCGGGCAGCGGCGGTGGGCGCCTGCGGGGTGGGTGCATCGGGAACAGGAGCTGCTGCTGAGCCAGAACCCCTGCAGATCAGAACCAGTCCGATACCCAGAAGTGCTGCCAGCGCAATGGCTTCCTGAACGCACATTCACTGCGATTTCATCCTCCCGCGAAACGGCTTGTTCACGGCTGCCGGAATCACGCGGCAAGCGCACTAAAAGCCGCACCTGACAGAGTATCAGACGCGGCAGAGCGCTCGCAGGTTGCCTGCCAGCGCGACATGCAGAAGCATTACGCCGTGTATGCTCTCTTAGAGGTCGAGTTTTCGTCTAACTCGATCGCATGCATCTCCGGATTGGCATTGCCGCCGTTCTGGTTGGCCTGCCGGCGTTGCCGTGGCAGGATGGGCTCAGCTTGCGCCCTCGCCCGACGCGCCGCCGGTGAGCACCGCGCCCGCTCCGCCGCCGGATGAGACGCCGGTGGCCACCTTCAAGGTGAACGTGAACCTGGTGGACCTGTTCTTCACCGTCAAGGACAAGAACGGCAACCTGGTTCCGCATCTGAACAAGCGACGATGTGCACGGTGACGGAAGACAAGGCGCCGCAGACGCTCAAGAGCTTTGTGGCCGAGACCAACCAGCCGCTGACGCTGGGCATTCTGCTGGACACCTCGGGCAGCCAGCAGCGCGTGCTGCCGCTGGAGCAGGAGGCAGGCAGCCAGTTTCTTGAGCAGGTGCTGCGCAAGAAGGATGAGGCCTTTCTGGTTTCGTTCGACGTGAACGTCGACCTGCTGCAGGACTTCACCAACAGCCCGCGCATGCTGGCGCGCGCCATGGACAAGGCGGAGATCAACACCGCCGGCGGCAACGGTGGATCGGGCATTCCGGGCGCTGGGCGGCGGCACGGTTCCCACGGTCGGCGATCCCAAGGGCACGCTGCTCTACGACGCGATCTACCTGGCCGTCGAACGAAAAGCTGAACCAGGAGACCGGCCGCAAGGCCATGATCATCCTGACCGACGGCGAGGACGAAGGCAGCCGACACAAGATCGAGCGAAGCCATTGCCGCGGCGCAGAAGAACAACGTGATCATCTACGTGATCCTGATTGCCGACCGCGAGATGTACTGGGGCCAGGGCATGGGCTATTTCGGCTACTCGGCCGCGAAGCGGATCTCCGACGAGACCGGCGGCCGGATCATCGACGTGGGCAACAACGGCAACAAGCTGCAGGCCGCGTTCCAGCAGATCCAGGACGAGCTGCGCACCCAGTATGTGGCCAGCTATACGCCGAGCAATGACAAGCCGACGGCACCTTCCGCCACATCGCGGTGGAATGCAAGGCGACGGAGGCGAGAACCTGAAGGTGCAGGTGCGCAAAGGCTACTACGCGCCCGCCCCTGGGAATTGATTGGCTGCATTCCTGATGCCTGATCTGTGCGTCGATTTGACTTAAGTTACCTTGCGAGCAAAGAACTGAATCGCGCCTGACGGCAGCCGCGCATCAAAACGAATCATTGGACTGGAGGTGTTCGGGATGAAAACCTCTCCACTATTTTCATTGGCAATCGCTGCCTTCGCCTGTTTTCCGCTCGCAGCGCAGCAGGCCGACGTGGATGCGAGTGAATCTGCCAAGACGACATATGCGCCCGCGGCTGCGGGTTTCGGCGACGATGCTGCGTCGCGCTCCTGGGAGATGGCTGCTGTTTCGGGCGAGCTCGAAGGCAAACTCGACTCAAACACAGCAAAGGTGGGCGATCGCATAACGCTGAAGACTGCGGACAAAGTGCAGGCAGAAGACGGCACGGTCATTCCGCGCGGATCGCACATCGTGGGCCATATTACCGCCGTTCAGGCGCACAACAATGACCGTGCAATCGCTCAGATTGCTATCGCGTTCGATCATGTCGAGCTGAAAAATGGCCACAGCATTGAGGTGCATTCGCTGATCAGAACCGTGCGGCCCAGCGGAAGCGTTTCCAGCATGAATTCGATGGACAACGATGACATGATGAGCGCGAGTATGGGCGGCGGCAGGATGGGAGGCAGCCGAAGCGGCGGAGGCGTGCTGGGCGGCGGCCTTGGTGCAGGTGGAACGGCGACTACTGAAACTGGAAGCCTGGGCGCTGGACCGGTCGGAGGGATCTCGGGCGGCGGTATCGATCGCACCGGTACAGTCGATCGCACCGGGACGGTCGACCGGACCGGCGTAGGCGCGAACCCGGGCGTTGGCAATGTCGGCGCTGGAGTTGGCGGAAATCCTGAAAGCTCGGTGCAACTGGCCGGTCACGGCGATGCGCCGATTCAAGGCGGCGCGCATGCGGCGGCAGCGGCGCGCGCTGTGCCGCACAATACGTGGATCCCCGGCGTGATGCTGGCAGGCAGCAGCACGGCTTCAGGCCTGCTGATCGAAGCCGATCGCCGCGATCTTGAATTCGCGAGCGGAACGCGATTTGAGATCGGTGTGGTGGCCGACCGGTAAAGACAGGCATCAGCAATCAGTGGTCAGTGGTCGGAACGCAGCCCATTGGTAACTACGGATGAGTCACCAGGTGGGGATGCGTGATTCCCGAATAGTGTCCTTTTTTTACACAATCTATTACCGAAGTCAGGCTAGTCGTTATCTAGACCCGCACGCTGAGTATTCGTTAATATCGGCAGCAATAGAAAAAGCTTGAGGCTGCCCGTCAAATATTTTCGCCTCCGGCTCTCCATTCCCCGAGGTGCAGGCGATGGCGATCAAATCCGCAATCCAGGAAGTCGTTGAGATCAGTCCGAAGTTCCGTCAAACGGTGGAAGAGCGGATTGCGCGCCTGGAGCGGGATGCCGACTTCGATGAGGAGCAAATGAACCGGCTGGAAGACATTGACCACATCCGCCGGCAGATGCGATTGATCGCGGCACAGCGCGCCGAAGCATTGCGCATGCGCCTGTTTCTGGATCGCGCCAAGACGCGCGGGCCCAGGCCGCTGATTGGGTGGTAAGCAAAACGGTTCACAGTTCGTAGTTCGCAGTTCACAGTCTGCGCTTCGCTTTCTGCTGCGTGGCTCTCTCGCCGAATCCACAATCGCGATAAGATTCGATTGAAATGAATCGGGACTCGCAGAACAATCTCGACTACTTTGTCGTGGATGTTTTCACCGACGAACCGCTGGCGGGCAATCCGCTGGCAGTGGTGATGAATACGTGCGGTTTGACGACCGACAGATGCAGGCGATCGCGCGCGAGTTCAATCTTTCCGAGACCACGTTCGTCGAGCGCAGAGCAGCGAGTGTGGAGCAGGCCGAGGGCGTGCGCGTGCGCATCTTCACCACGCAGGAAGAGCTGCCTTTGCCGGCCATCCGACGCTGGGCACGGCGAGCGTGCTGAAGATGACAGCGCCGGAGACGCTGCAGGGCGACACCGTGACGCTGGCGCTGAATGTGGGCCGGTGCCGGTGCGCTTCGAACAGGGTCGGCAATCGGATTCTTCGGCGAGATGACGCAGCGCGATCCGGAGTTTGGCGCGGAGCTCGATGCGAAGCGAGTTGCGCCGCTGCTGGGGCTGCGCGAGAACGATCTTGATCCTGCGCTGCCGCCGCAGGTGGTTTCCACGGGAACGCCTTTGCGATTGTCGTGCTGCGCTCGGTGGAGGCGCTGGGGCGCCTGAAGGTGAATCAGGACGAAGGCCACGGCCTGGCTGCGCGAGCGCGGAGCGCGGTGGTTCTATGTTCTTGCGCCAGAGCCGGACCAAAACCAAAACGCCGCGAAGCGGTACAGGGCGAGGATGCAGTTTTACGGCGGCGAAGATCCGGCCACGGGTTCGGCGGCGGGATGCGCGATCAGCTATCTCGTCGGCTCGCGGCGCAGTGCCTTCGGACGTGCGCGTGCACGTGCGCCAGGGCGTGGAGATGGGCCGGCCCAGCGATCTTTTTCTCTCCGCGAAAAAAGAATCGGCGAGGGTGAGCGATGTGCGCGTGGCGGGCAGCACTGTTCTTGTTGCAAAAGGACAGCTTTTCCTGCCGTGATGCACATGCTTTCAACAGATATTCATCATCGCAAGTGACAGTGTGTGTTGACTCTAGCCGATTTTTCCACTTGTTTCACTCGGATTTTCATCATCTTCGCTTATCTGTTCTCTCTTTCCACGCGATTCCGGTCCCGTACTCTTCCGATTCGTTGCAGACAATTCAACGGCGCGTATCTCGGGCCTGTTGCTCATGGGACAGCGCCAAAACGTTGAGCACTTGACCGCGAAGCGACGGCTGACCCGCAGAGGGAACCGTGCCGGTCAACTGCAGATTCGTGCGACGTGCCATGCCCGACAGGGTGTGGGCGATTGCGACGGGCAGACCCCTGCGGGCATGATCCGAAACGATGCGGGCGCCTCCTTCGCGGCAACCGGGCCAGAATCCATGAGCACGTAAACCCGCCACCAGCGGGACGGGGATGTGTTGCCTTGAACGAAGGCCAAAAAAATTGAATAAGGAGTCAATCCCCATACCATGCGTCCGAAGAAAGTGATTCTCTGTGTAGATGACAACGAACAAGAGCTTTCCGTGCTCAAGTTCATGCTGGCAACGAATGGCTATCGCGTGCTTGCGGCTTCAAATGGCCAGGAGGCGATCGCGGTTTTCGCTTCAGGCGCCGCAAATCGACCTGGTGCTGGCCGACACCAACATGCCCCAGATGAGCGGAATCCAGCTTGCTAGAGCGGCTGAAGCGGATGCGGTCGCATGTGCCCATGATCCTGCTCGGCGATGCGCCAGGCCGCAGGCGGCGAGATCCATGCTGGCCGATGCAGGTGGTGGGAAGAACTGCTCCTCGCATGGAACTGCTGGAGCGCGTGAAGTTGATGAGCGCGCGCAAGCGCGGCCCGCGCAAGGGCGCGCAGCGCTCGATCCAGGTATGGACGACCGAACTGGCGGCCGCGTCGTAGAAAGACAGGCTCGAATCAGGGATCTCCGGGAGCAGGCGATTAGACCGCATGAGTGGCACCAGTTTCAGGACGTGCCCGCCGAGCTGTCACATCTGTTCCCTGGTCTCTTCGGTTCCTATTCCCTGTATTGCCGCCTTTCCTCTTGACGATGGTGCGCGGCTATTGCTCATACTCGCCATCGGTGCCCCATGCTGGCGTGGCGTTTTATGCCGCCGGTGAAAGTAGGCCCTTATGGACCTGGTTGTTTTACGTCTTCTTTTTGTGATCCTCTGCTTGCCGCGGTTTGTTACTTCCTTCGCCCCTTCGGGTTGCAGACAGGTTGGGAAGGCGCAGTCGCCGGTGCGGCCGCGGCAGTGCGCGGTCATCGTCTTCGAACTGCGCGTGCGGGCGCTCACCCTGCGGCGGCTTGATCGGCGCGGTCGTGGGCAGCGTGCTCGGCATCTTTGGCGCGGCGCTGTTCTGCCTGGTGCTGCGCTCGGCGCCGCTTTCCAGCTCCAACTCCGCCGTGCTGCAGATCTTCGTGCTGCTGCTCATGACCTACGTCGGCCTGCTGGTGGGCGCCAGCAAAGGCGACCTGCTGAACCCCGCCGCGCTGGGCACTGTTTTCTCCGGCGACAAGCCCTCGCGCCGCAGCGCCAAGGTGCTGGATACCAGCGTCATCATCGACGGCCGCATCGCCGATATCGCCGAGGCCGGCTTTATTGATGGCATGCTGGTGGTGCCGGAGTTTGTGCTGCGCGAGCTGCAGGTGGTGGCCGACTCCACCGACGGCTCCAAGCGGCAGCGCGGCCGCCGCGGCCTGGATATGCTGCAGCGCATGCAGTCCAACGAGAAGATCCAGGTGCAGATTGTGCCCGACGACTTTCCTTCCATCCGCGAAGTGGACCTGAAGCTGCTGGAGCTGGCCAAGAAGTGGGAGGCCAAGGTGGTGACCAACGACTTCAACCTGAACAAGGTGGCCCACCTGCACCATGTGGAAGTGCTGAACATCAACGACCTGGCCAATGCGCTGAAGCCGGTGGTGCTGCCCGGCGAGCGCATGAACGTGACTGATCCTGAAAGAAGGCAAGGAGTACAACCAGGGCGTGGGCTATCTGGACGACGGCACCATGGTCGTGGTGGATCACGCGCGCAAGCTCATCGGGCGCTCGTCGCGATCTCGGTGACCAGCGTGCTGCAAACTGCCAGCGGCAAAATGATCTTCGGCAAGATGGACGAGAACGGAAGGCCGTTGCTGCGAAGCCGGCGGAAAGCGCACGGTAGATCCAACTGCCTGTAGGAAGGAGCGGCGCCATGCCGGTGTTTAGCACGAACCTGCAGATGATCGATTGCCCTTGCACGAAGCGTAATTGCCCGCGGCACGGCTTCTGCGCGGAATGCCGAACGTATCACCGGCGACAAATCCGCCCCGTCCGCCTTTTTGTGAACGGGAGCCTAACTGGTTTCAGAGGCTCTTCGGTAGGCGACGTAAGCTCGTCTGTTAAAGTTGCCGCGATCACTCCGTCGACAACTAAACGTCGCGCAGGCGATCGACGATTTTCTGCTTTGCTTCGGGCCACTCTGCCGCGACGATCGAATAGCGATACGAATCGCGCGGAATGAAGTCCGCGGCCATCCGGTGCGCGCGGAGAATCCCTTCAAATTTTCCGCCGATGCGCTCGATGGCGGCCTGCGAGCGCTTGTTGCGCGCGTCGGTGTGCAGGCAGACGCGGAGCATCTGCCACACCTCAAAGGCATGCGTGAGCATCAGCAGCTTGGCCTCGGTGTTCGCTGCGGTGCGGATGGCCTGATGTGTGAGCCATGTGTAGCCGATCTCGCAGACGTCGGGATTGCTGGCGGCCGTGGCGCGGATGACCGGCAGGCCATGCCCAGTGGTCAATATCGAAGAAGCGCGTCGAACCGATGACGGCGCCGTCGGCCATGCGGACGGTGGCGAAGGCCAGCGCCGTTCCGGCTTCGCGCCATGCGAGCGCCGTTTCAATGTAGCGGAGAACGGCGTCGCGGCCGATGGGCACGGCGCTCCATTGATAGAGCGCGGGATCGCCGGAAGACGCAGCGACGAGGCCGTCAGCGTGGGCACGGCGAGAGCGGCTCAAGACGAATGTGGCTGCCGGTGAGGACTGGAGAGTTCGAGGGTCATATTCTTTCGGGTCTGCTGGCGCCGGATGAATCGGACGCGGTGCAGTGCGTGCATCAGTACTTTTGCACCTTCGGGTCGATCTGGTCGGCCCAGGCGAGAATTCCGCCGGCGAGATTCTTCACGTTGGGATAGCCCTGCTGCGCGAGGAACTCGGCGATGCGCTGGCTGCGGCCGCCGGAGCGGCACTGCACAACGATCTCGCGGTTGCGGTCGATCTCGGCCAGCCGCTGCGGCACCTCATTCTGCGGAATGAGCGTGCCGCCGATGTTGGCGATCTGGTACTCGTAAGGCTCGCGCACATCGAGGATGAACAGATCTTCGCCGGCGTCGAGGCGCTGCTTGAGTTCCTGCACGGTCATTTGCGGAATTCCGTTCTTCAATGTTTTCTCCTGATGGATTGCGGGCGCGATGCCGCAGAATTGCTGGTAATCGATGAGCTGGGTGACGGTTGGGATTCTCGCCGCAAACCGGGCACTCGGGATTCTTCCTCAGCTTGAGCTCGCGGAAGCGCATGGCGAGCGCATCGACGAGCAGCAGGCGGCCGATCAACGGCTCGCCTTTGCCGAGAATGCAGCTTGATGACCTCAGTGGCCTGAATGACGCCGACCAGGCCGGGCAGAATGCCCAGCACGCCGCCCTCGGCGCAACTCGGCACCATGCCGGGCGGCGGCGGCTCGGGATAAAGGCAGCGATAGCAGGGCCCCTGCGCGTGGCAAAGACGCTGGCCTGGCCCTCAAAGCGAAAGATCGATCCGTAGACATTGGGCTTGCCCAGCAGCACGCAGGCGTCGTTGACCAGGTAGCGCGTGGGAAAGTTGTCGGTGCCGTCGGCGACGATGTCGTAGTCCTTGAGGATCTCGAGGGCGTTGGCGCTGGAGAGCATGGTCTCGTGCTTGACGACGTTGACGCGGGATTGAGCGCGAGCAGCTTCTCCGCCGCGGAGTCGAGCTTGTTGCGGCCGATGTCGTTCGTGGAGTGGATGATCTGGCGCTGCAGATTGCTCGCGTCAACCACGTCGAAGTCCACCAGGCCCAGGGTGCCGATGCCGGCCGCGGCCAGATAAAGCGCGAGCGGCGAACCGAGACCGCCGGCACCGACGCACAGAACGCGCGCGGCCTTGAGCTTCTGCTGGCCCTCGATGCCCACTTCGGGCAGGATGAGGTGGCGCGAGTAGCGCGCGAGATCGGCGACTGGTCAGTTCAGGTAGCGCGGGTTGGGAAGATGGCGGCGGCCATGAGCGGCGGCTCCAGCATCTTTAGTTTATCGGGCCGGCGCGAGCGGATCGCAAGTGGCGATCAGGGGCGGTCCCGAAGTCGCCTCGGGAAGCCGACAGCGGGAACTGGCTCAAGTTGATTGCTGAACCGCCTGACGTTCCGCCTGGATCGAGGCTGCTTACTGCGCAGGCTTTGCGGCCGGGCTGCCGTTGCGGCCGGCGCATGCTTCGGCTTCCAGAAGTCCGGAGCGGCCTTGACCCACTCGGTCGAGGTGGATAGCTCTGGGCAGGATTGATGGCGAACAACTCGGAATCGGTGCTCTGCGACGCAGTCCGCTTCGAGTTCGCGGAGCTTCTTCATGCCCGTCTTCGCCAATGGCATCGCGGAATTGCTTGTCCTCGGCAAAGCCGGTGTCGATTTCGGCCATGCGATTTGTCGGCGCTGAAGACAGACGTATTCATCGTCGCCGCCATAAGCGAGCTCGATAGGTGGCCCAATGCGCGCTGGTTCCCGCCTTCTTGTGCGCATCGATGACCAGTTTCGCCATCTCGTGCCACTCTTTGCCGTTGGCCCGGCTTGATGTGGAACGAGTGAAAATCTCAAATAACGCGCGCCGGCAATGTGACGTCGGGGCCGCAGGCTCATGCTCGTCGTCGTGGGTGAAGACAAACTGGTCGACGCCGTCGAGCAGCTCGCCATCGGCCACCTGGCGCGGTCCAGCTCGGCGGAGAGCGCCTGTGTTCTTCATGGTGGCATTGTTGTCCTTCTCCCACGCAGCGAAGGTGTCATAGCCGATGAGATACAAGGCGCGCGACTTGCCCGACATTGAAGTTCAGCGCGAAGTAATGCGTGGGCCACTTGGCGGCGGCCATGGCGGCGACAAACTTGCTTTCCGACTTGTCGTGCATGAGCGCCGGTCTTTCCCGGGCTTGACGAACTCGCGCGTGATCTGGAGAACCTTCGGCGGATGCTGCATTTCCTGTGCCGCGGCGAACAGCTTCCACCAGCCGCGAGGGACAGAGCCAACAGAGCACTGAGCCAACGATTTTCATATCGTGATTATCCTCCTTGATTTGCTCGGAGATGGCGTGCGATGGGGGATGGGAACGGGAAGCGCAGGCTCTCCAGAGTAAAGCGATTATGAGGCGCCGTGGCAGCAAGTGTAAAGAAGTTTCTGGTTTAGGGACGAATGCAGCGGTGAAGTTCGGATGAGCGGCGAAAGAATCACGGAGAATCAATGGTGAAGATTGGGCCAAGCGGTCAATTACGAATCGGGCTAACGGCCTGATTGTGGGCATCGAGCGCGAGCGGCTCGAATCGCTTACTCTCTTCAGTTGCGCCGGCAAGCAGGAATGCGTTTGTTGCGGCGGCCTTTCCTGCACTGACTTCAGTGATGACATAAGCGCAGCCGATCCAGTGAGCTTCGGCGAAGTCGGTGACTGAAAGTTCGGCGGCGATGGTTCGGATGTGAGTGATAGAACCCCGCAATCTCAAGGCCCAGACCGCGTGCCTCGCTAACGATCGTGACCAGTTCAGCGGGTGCGATCTGGTAGCGATTTGGGCCGCTCCGGTCCGGACGTTAGCTGCGCGCACCAGCACTTCGACTCGCCAGCCATCGGCCACTGGCCTTCCCAGCAGCGCCCCGCAGCACTCGTACGGGTACACTTCTTCGCTGTGGGCGCGAAGTTCGTCGTAGAGGGAGCGGGACAAATGCAGGGTCTTCATGGCCTTCCTGCGATGCTGCGGCCCTTTCCTGCTGCGCGATCGGCAGGAGTGTGAGATGCAGTAGCTCATGCGAAATTGCAGCCGGTGGCGCGGGTGTGCGAGATTGGAGATAAAGGAATCGCCAAGGCTTTCGATTATTTTCGCAGATTGCGGCTGCCAGACGAAAGTGAAGAATCGGCTTTTCCTGCCGACAGGATTGAGACGATGAGAAGGAAATCCAAGCATCCCAACTTCGACCAGATGTTGGAACTGCTGCGCGCGCAGGGCTTCGAGGTGAATCCCTTTGGCGCCGTGGCGGGAGCTAGCCTGGTGACGAAGGGCGGAGTTGGTGCAGTGCTGACACCGGCGCCGAAAACAAAAGACCCGGATGCCCCGGTGGCAGCATTGGCGATCGCACCAGGCGTAATGGTGCGGGGCGAGGTGGCGAGGCTGCTGGATCGCGGGTACCAGAAGTTCATTAGATCCTCCCAATATGAATTACCGGCGACGGCCCAGCAATTGCAGGCGATACACGCGTTCAGCGAGGAGTTGAAGCAGTTGACCGGCGCCACCAGCCTGTACAACGAGGCCCTGGGCACAACAAGCGATGTGTACCGCTACGACCGGCTGAAGGGCCGTGAAGCCGACGACCCGGAGCCAAGTCAGCCGTGGGCCCTGACAGACGGACATTGACCGTGCGGCGCTGACCGACCGGCATTGATTTGGAACACCGATCTCGCGCGAACAAATTTTGCGGAACGTGGGATCGAATGTGAGCAAACAGGAGCAAGCCGGCGGGGCCGAAATGCCGGCCGCCGTTCATGAGCCGGGGGCACCGAGTGGAATAGTCGACGCCACGAATGGACCGGAAGAGCAATCCCCACAAAAAAAGCCCGGCCACCGTGAACGCCGGTGGGAATCTCGCCAGGAAGTCGATACTTCCGCGGAAATTCTTCTTGTGAATGTCGGGTCGCGGTTGCGGGGCCGGATTCTCGACCTGAGCGTTGGCGGATGCCGCATCCACACCGATGACCGTTTCCCGGTGGGCATCTACACTCGCGTCGAAACCGAATTTCGTCTCGACGGCCTGTCATTCCGGCTCGGCGGCGTCATCCAGGCATATTCATGATCGCAAAACCATCGGCATTCGCTTCCTGGATCTGAGTGAGCGGAAACGGCAGCAGGTACGGGACCTGATCGCGGAGATCGACCGAAGCTCACATGATGCGGAAGCCAGTTGATCCGGCGGCTGCGTAGGATTGCGCGGAACAGTCGGGGGTTGGAAGTCGCCCGGCTGGACAAAACGCAGTTCATTTTTGAGCAATCGCTGAAGTCGCCGGCTCGAGCTCAATGTAATCCAGCGCTGCTGGATCGCTTACGTCCGGCGTGCCTTCGACCGCAGACTTGTCGCCTGGCTTTAGATCCACGCCGCGAGAATCTGCGCCGCGAAACGTGAACCGCGTGGAGTTGTCTCCGTCTGGCCGGCGCGAGGGAAGTGAATCATTTGCCGTCCATGAAACCAACTGCTGGTTTTGCACATCGAGCGTGAAGTGGCCCGTGCCAGGCTGAAGATCGAAATATTGCACGGCGATGTTGTAGCGGCCCGCGGGACCATCGTATGTCCACTCTGCTGTGCATGTCGGGGTGCCCGGTGCTGCGACGTCGAGGGAGTGATCCAGCTGCGCGTTCGGCGCTGCAGGCGTCGGCGCTGCGCAGGTCACGGCTTTTCCGCCCGAGGCATCTTCCCATGGCGTGACGTCGATGACCTTGTAGCCGGTGAGGCGCGCGTCTTCAGCTTCCAGGCGGCCGGGATAATGGCCGGCGCGGCCCTGCGCATCGGGAATGCCGCTCTCCTTCAGGAAGTACTGCACGATCGCGTCGCGCCAGACGATGGCGTGGCCGGCCTGGTACTCGAGGCGCGCGCTCACGTCCGCGAAAAGCTGCGGGTCGATCTTGCCTTTGAGCGTGGCCCATTCGTCGCCAAGCTGCGCCGCCTCTTCGCGCCCTGGTAGTGGCTGTCGTAGACGTACTGGATGACGGTCTTGCCCGAGTGCAGCTTGTAGGTCTACGGCACGTGATGGAAGAACAGCAGCAGATCGTCGGGCGTGGTGGCGAGCGACTCATACATCTTCGCCACCTGCGGCGGATACTGGCCGACGAAGCCAGTGCCGGTTGCGACGCGTGCGGTCCATGCCGATGCCCTGGGCGTCGTCGCGGTGCCACTGGCCCCAGCCGTTGCGCTCGCTCGCCTCGATGTTCGGGCCGTAGTGGCTGCCGGTAATGTCGGTGAGCGTCTGCGTGCCCAGGAAGCCGGTGTAGTCGACGTATGCGGGCCACGACTGCATCAGCATCTTGTCGACCGTCGCAACCACCTGCGGATCGGTGCTGATGGTTTGCCGCGTCCACTCCGCGGCGATCTGCTCCGGCGTCAAGATTCGGATTCCACGCGAGGCGGCCGAAGGCGTAGAGATTCGCCATGGCCAGCGGCGCGCCCAGCCAGCCGTCGCGGCCCACGCATCGGCGACGCCGACCATTCCGCCGAGAGGGCGATTGAAGGCTCTTGCCTTCGATGATCTCCTTCACCGGCGTCGATCGATTTTCCGCGTGCAGATCGAAGTCGAGTTTCTCCTTCCACAGCGGCGCGAGATAGACGAGGTGGCGCTGCTGGCCGAGATACTCCTGCGTGATCTGCAGCTCCATGGCCTCGTTGGTTTTGTGCAGGCCGGCAAAGAGCGGCGAGACCGGCTCCTCGGCCTGAAAATCGATGGGGCCGTACTTTGATCTGCACGATCACGTTGGGCGCGAACTTGCCGTCGAGTGGATGAAAGATGTCGTAGGCGGCGCGCGCGCGGTCGGCCTTCAGGTCGTTGTAGTCGAGGTGATTGTTGTAGACGAAGGCGCGATAGAGCACCACGCCGCCGTGCGGCGCGAGAGCGTTCGGCCAGCAGATTGGCGGCATCGGCGGGGCTGCGGCCGTAGCTCGCCGGGCCGGCCTGGCCCTCGGAATCGGCCTTGACCGTGAAGCCGGCGAAGTCGGGAATCAGCGCGTAGATCTCGTCGACCTTCGCGGCCCACCAGCGCCTTCACCTCGGGATCGAGGGGATCGAAGGTCTTGAGGCCGCCGATTTTTTGCGGGCTGGCGATGTCGACGCTGATGGCGAGCCGCACGCCCCAGGGGCGCATGGCGTCGGCGATGCGCGCCAGGCCCTTGATCATGTCGGCGTCAAGAAACGGCGCGGCGCCGTTCACGTTGTTCACGTTGCAGCCGTTGATGCCGACCGACGCGAGCAGGCGCGCGTATTCGCTCACGTCGCTCAGATCGTCGCGCACCTTGCCGTCCTCAAAGAAGATCGACCGGCCGCCGTAGCCGCGCTCGACCGTGCCGTTGGCGTTGTCCCACTCGTCGACCCAGCGGATGGGCATGGCGGGGCCTTCGATCGTCGATCTGGGTAAGCGCGTTGTTCTGCGCGATGCGGCGCAGCAGAGCAAACGCTCCGTAAGAGCGCTCCGTGCGCGTTCGAGCCCGCAATCGACGACCAGGACCGCCGTTCCGCGCGTGTGAAACGTCCGATCCAGTAAGAATCCGTAGGTGAGATGCGCCGGAACTGGACAGGCGGGTAAGCTTTGCGAACCTCGTCGGCCGTCCCGATCGACAATCTGATCCGAAAAGTCGTCGTTGCTCGACCGTGTGATCCGTACAGGCGATCGATCCCACTGCGAGTTCTTCAGCAGCCGTTCGTTCCAAAGGATCCTCGCCAAGGGAATGAATGGGGTAGAGAATCGGCTGCGCGCCGTGCCCAGATCGGTGTAGTCGCAGCCAGGCCTGGTCGGCAGTCTGGGCGCGGACGCGCAGGGTTTGCACTCATGGCGAACGCCATTCAGAAACCGACTGAAAAAAGCGATTTTCTTCTGGACTGCGAAGCCAACGTGTTTGCCATCGCTGCCTGCTCCCCTACAACGTTCTACCACCTGAAGGCAGAGAACAATGGGACAAAGGGAACGAGCGACGAATAAATACGACTCCGAGGGCTGCGACTTACCAGTCGATCTCGACGCGGCGCAGGCCGCGAACGGCGTTGGCTGATGTAGACCGCGTCGGCAGTGCGCAGATCGTCGATGGTCAGCACGCGCTCTTCGATCTCCGGCCGGGTTTCGAGCAGATGCCGGCGGTAGACGCCGGCGAGCAGGCCGCACTCGATGGGCGGCGTGAACCAGCGGCCGTCTTTCTCGATAAACACATTGCTGATGGCGCCTTCGGTGACTTCGCCGCGCAGGTTGAGGAAGAGCACGTCGTCGAAGCCCCTGCGCTGCGATTCGAGCTGGTCGAGAGCATAGAGCGGCGCGCTGCGTCGTCTTGTGGTAGAGCATGGGGTCGGCGGGATCGGTGCGCTGCAGCGAGATGCACACGCGGCCGATGCGATCGGGATCGCCGCAGGCGTGAGCGGCTTCGCTGTTGATGCTGCAAAGTTGCCGTCGGCATCGATGAGAAGCAGGCGCACCTTGCGCGGCGATGCATCCGAGAATTGCTGCGCGTGCTCTTCGAGCGCCGCGCGAATCGCCTGCGCGATCGCAGGCGAAGCCGAAATACTCCGCCGAATCCGTGAGCCGGTCGAGATGCAACTCGAGAAGCGGGTAGGCGCCGTTCCAGAGCATGGTCTCGATGAGGAAGAACTTGTCGGGCTGCTGCCAGTGGTCTTGATGCGCGAGCGCGGTGAGAAACTCCGCCTTCAGCAGGCACTCGCGAAACTCCTCCGCCGGATCGGAGTCGATGACGATGCCGCTGCCGGCGCCCATAGTCCCGTCGGCCGCCGTGCAAGCTCCAGCGTGCGAATGGCGACATTGAAGACCGTTTGCTGCGGCGAGAAGAAGCCGATGGCGCCGGTGTAGACGCCGCGCGGCGCGTCTTCGAGTTCCGCGAGCAGTTGCATGGCGCGCACTTTGGGCGCGCCGGTGACGGAGCCGCAGGGAAACAGCGCGCGGAAAATGTCGTGAAAGCCGACTTCGGGCCGCAGCTCGGCACTGACGGTCGAAGTCATCTGCCAGAGCGTGGGATAGCGCTCGACGGCGAAGAGATTTTCCGCGCGCACGGTGCCGAAGCGCGCGACGCGGCCCAGGTCGTTGCGCAGCAGGTCGACGATCATCACGTTTTCGCTGCGATTTTTGGGGTCGTTGCGCAGCCACTCGGCAATCTCGCGGTCTTCGCGCGTGGTGCGGCCGCGGGGCGCAGTGCCTTTCATGGGCCGGGTGACGATGCGGCGCGTGTCGCTCGTCGCTGCTCGATGCGGAAGAACAGCTCCGGCGAGAAGGAGAGAATGTGCCGGCCCTGCTGCCAGTGCAGAAACGCGCCGTAGTCGACCGGCTGGCGGCGCGAAGCCGCGCGTAGTGCGCCGCAATGCTGCCCTTGGGCGCTCACGCGAAGAGGCGCGGTGAAGTTGAGCTGATAGACGTCGCCGGCGCGAATCCACTCGTGAATTGCGGCGATGCGCTGGGCGTATTCGGCTCTCGGTGAGCGCAAACGCCGCGATGATTTCGCGCGGAGCGCTCCGATCGGAAGCGCCGATTGGCTGAGCGTTCCGCTTGCGGCTCGAAGTTCGAACCGAGCTCCGGCGGCTCGCCGCCAACAAACTCACCGGTCGCGTGATCGAAAACATAGCTGCGCTCGTAGATTCCGAACCAGGCCAGCGGTTGGCCTTCACGCTCGGCGGGCAATTTCGGCCTTCGGCTCAAAGCAGCTTCCGCACTCGTAGCTGAAGAATCCCGCCGCGAATTGGCCAGCGGCGACCGCGCCTCAATTTCGGCAAAGAGCCCAGGAATCTCGTCTGCGGAATTCGCAGCGCACACGCGCAAGGGAGCCATGAACAGTTGCGTCCATGGTTTTTCGCTCGTGTTTCGGACTGTCCGGTTTTCCGCCTTCGAGCAGCACCGTGGCCGGCGTCTGCTCCACCAGCGCATAGACCTCCGCGGGAAGGGGATGCCGGCGATTCATGCTGGCAGTATCGCTGACAGCAGGATGTCAGGACCAGAACTGAGACTTCTAACGCACTGATTTCTTATCGGGAGCAATGAAGTATCCCAGGTCAGAGAATCCGGGCCTGGGGCACCCAAAGGTGGTGTTGAGAAATGCGAGGCCGGAACTTACTGAATGGTCAGCACGAAGTGGTGGAGTTGGTGATGGCGGTGACGCCGTTGTTCGACTGCGCCGTAACGGTGATATTGAAAGTGCCGGTCGGCGTGGAGGGGGGCTGGCCGCGGACCGTGATTGTAGTAGTAGTAGAGCGGATTGCAGGCCGTAGTTCCGAGCGTGGTGACCAGGCCAATCAGCGCCACCAGCGCCAGACGGCTCAACCAGCGTGCGCGTCGAGCTCCCCAGGCAAGACCGCCAAGCCCCAGCATGCCCGGCAGCAGAATGGCCCATGCAACGGGGCTGTGCGCGATGTCCAAGCGGCGCAGGCGTTAACTTTCCGGTGAGTCCCTGACGCTGCGTCTGAATCAGCATGGAGCTGACCGGCGGGCAAGCCGATGGCCGGCGAACCGGAGGGGCAGCTTGCCGGCGTGGTGGGCAGAATTTCGATCGATTCCGGCGTAAATGCGCACGACGCCAGCGCGGGCAGTCCCGAGCAGGAGAGCGTGACGAACATGGGCGCGTGAGAGCAGCGTTGTCCTGGGGTGTGATGGTGACGGCGACGTGCCCGGAACCGCCACGTGACACGGTGAGCGGCAGAGTGGAAGGCGCAACGGCCGCCAGGGAAATTGCAAAATTCGGCGTCGAGCTGACCTGGCCGGTCACGTTGCTGGTGCCGAAGATCGAAGCCAGATGTGCCGCGTCGCCCACGTAGACGGCGCGCAGGGCGTGATCGCCCGGCCGGCAGCGAAACAACGGAAGTGGCCTTGCCCTTGTCGTCGAGCGCAAGTTGCGCCAGTTGGCGGCCGTTTTCCATCGATCAGGTTCACCACGCCGCTGGCGGGCACGCCGTCAACTCCGGTCAACGGTAATCGCCGCTGTCGCCTGCGTGCGCCCGCTCGGGTCGTGGGTCTGAACGTTCAAGGCGGTTTGTGTCGCAATGCCTGCGCGCCGCGGCGGGCAAAGCAGCGGCAAGCGCCATGCCAGCCAATGCAACTGCAATTCAAGCCGCAAACCGCGGCAGTCCATGCCTCTCACGTGCACCTGCTCCAACTCGTAGAAAAATTCGCGAACTGCCGAAAATTCGAGCTTCTGTTCACCTTTATGTAGATTTCCATTGTATCCGGCGGAGGCGCAAATCGGCCAACCCGGCTGGCCGACCCGAAAACCTCCTAATGCTGCGCTCTTACCCGATCGATTCCCCGCTGCTTGTTTGACGGTGGCGGCGATGAAATCGGAAGTTGCCGCCGAAGGGACCTTCGGCTTGCGGCCGCGCATCGAAGCGGAAATGCCGAGTTCGCCGGTTTCCGAGCCCGAATTGTCAGAAAAGCCTGGCCGCCCCGGTTGGCCATCCACCACTGCCTCCCTCGCCGCCAATCGTTCCCCGCCGCGCCCGAACCCGCACCCCCGGGGCCGGCGCCGCATGCCACCCATTACGCCGCCCCTGCCCGCACATCCCGCCTGGTTTATGACATGCACGCCGTTTCACAAGCCCATTCCGGCCTAGGTTGTTCTTCGCGGTCCAGCTTATGGGCCGATCCAGCCGGCACGTTCGATGCTCATGCCTCCGGTTTTGCGGCGCGGCGGCGACGCCCGCTCAGCAAGTAGATTGCCGCCCGAAGTTCCAGCAAGGATCGGCCGAGGCTTCGATGCCCTCGACTCGTGGAATGGGATCGAAGATGATCTGTTTCTGTTCGCGGCATTGTCCTTCACGGGCCGGCCAATTCGATGATACCAAGCTCCACCAGCTCGCGACTTTCCGGCCAGTGCACCGTGGCATCGTCGGTTACGTCACCCGGCGCAGCAACCTGCACAAGAATTCTGAACCGGATGGGACCCTGCCACGCGGTGAGAAGTTCATCGAAGTGGTAGTCGGGGCGAGTGCCGCCGCCCCTCCATCGGCAAAATACTTGTTGCCCGACACGGGAACGATGCGGTACCGGCCAAACTTTGTTCTCTCCCGACGCATTCGTGAATGAGTAAGCGGTGACGGCGTAGTAAGTTTCCTGCGCAAGGCTGACGGGGAACGGCTTGGGAGCCTGCACAAAAGCCAGGGCGGCCGGATGCGAACCGAGAAATATCTCGACGGGCTTGGGCGATGGAATGTCTGGCCCGCTGGCGGCTGCTGCCTGCAGGAATTCGAGGAACTCGTAGCCGTCGCGCGTAGGAAAGCCGTCTGACGAGTGGCTCACGATGTCGGTGTGCACATGCTCGGCGAGGTTGAATCGGATGGCGAAGCCGCGCGGATTAGCGTCGGGCGCAGAATCGGGGATCAGCGGCAAGCCGGTGGAGTTGGAGAAGCGCACCGTCACAGGCGTGCTTTCACGCGCGACGTGCGGAGCAGCGGTGAGCTTCTGGGCGCCGGCCGAGGGTGTGAAGTGTCCGGTGAGCATCGTTCCTTTGGCGTGTGCCGCCCGATAGCCGGGGTGGACACCGAAGAGCCGATCGAATTGCTGCAGCAGATCATTTGCCAGCGCG
Organism: uncultured Acidobacteriaceae bacterium; assembly: GCA_963782085.1. Lineage (GTDB taxonomy): Bacteria > Acidobacteriota > Terriglobia > Terriglobales > Acidobacteriaceae > Telmatobacter. The sequence goes on along the minus strand of CAWAIL010000011.1, from coordinate 148,011 downwards.
AGAACGCGCTCGTCGTTGGGCAGGGGCATGGCGAAACCTCCTCAGCGTATTCCGCAGTGTACTTCAGGCCGGTCTATTGCTTGTTGAAATCGAGGTTGCGAAACCTCGTCAGCTGTCGCGCTATGCTTTTTCCTTGAGGTGAAATCGCCATGACTGAGGCCGCCACTCGCCCGCAACTCGCCCACCTGACCCCGGCTCTCGACGATCTCCGCGCCAAGGGCACGCACTTCAAGCTGCGCGTGCTCGACGACCAGCAGGCGCCCGGTGTGCCACTACGACGGCAAGCGAGGTCATCAACCTGGCCAGCAACAACTACCTCGGCCTGGCCAACCACCCCAAGCTCATTGAGGCAGCGCATCGAGGCCACGCGCGACGTTCGGCGTGGGCTCGGGCGCGGTGCGCACCATCGCCGGCACCATGCGCATCCACATGGAGCTCGAAGAAAAGATCGCGCGCTTCAAAAATGTCGAGGCCTGCGTGGTCTTCCAGAGCGGCTTTGCGGCCAACGCCGGCACGGTGAGCGCCATTCTCGGCAAAGAGGACTTCATCCTCTCCGACGAGCTCAACCACGCCAGCATCATCGACGGCGCGCGGCTTTCGCGGGCAACGATCAAGGTCTTCCGCCACAAGGACGCCGCCCACTGCGAAGAGCTGCTCCAGGAGCTGGACAACGAGCCGGGCCACAAGCTGGTGATCACCGACGGCGTCTTCTCGATGGACGGCGACATCGGCCCGGTGGACAAGCTGGCCGCGCTGGCCGAGAAATACGGCGCCATCATGATGGTCGACGACGCGCATGCCTCGGGCGTGCTGGGCCGCAATGGGCGCGGGTCGGTCGACCACTTTGGCATGCACGGCAAGGTGGATGTGCAGGTGGGCACGCTGTCAAAGGCCATCGGCGCGCTGGGCGGCTACGTCTGCGGATCGAAGGACCTGATTGACTATCTCTACCATCGCGCGCGGCCGTTCCTGTTTTCCACGTCGCATCCGCCGTCGGTCGCGGCCACATGCATTGCGGCCTTCGACATGCTCGAGGCGGAGCCGGAGCGCATTCAGCGCCTGTGGGACAACACGCATTACTTTCAGGGCGAGCTCAAGCGCGCCGGCTTCAACATCGGCGGCGTAACCACGCCGGCGACGCAGACGCCCGATCACGCCGATCATTGTGGGCGAGGGCCGCGCAGCCATGGAGTTCTAGCCGCGCGCTCTTCGACGAGGGCGTGATGGCGACGGGCATCGCATTTCCCACGGTGCCCGAGGGCAAGGCGCGCATCCGCGCCATCGTGACCAGCGAGCACACGCGCGCGCAGCTCGATCAGGCGCTGGAAACGCTGGAGAGCGTGGCGAAGCGGATGGGGATTCTTTAGGGCTTCCTCCCGGGAACTTTCGCCGCATCAGCCTTCGGGCTACACGGCGTCGCGAGTGCCTCACCATCGCCGCGCCCGCACCATTGTCCTGGAGCCTCGTAGAACCAGCTCTTCGCCTCCTCGTATTGCGCCTTCAACATTGCATTCGGATCTGCGGATTGCGTCACCTCTGTGCGCTGCGCCGGCGTCAACGACCAATTCAGCGGATCGGTGCCTGTCACATCCTGCGCTCGTCCGTCGGCGAAAGTGATGCGATGCACCTCGAATTTTCCTGAAAGCGCCTTTTCAAAAGCGCCAGTCCCGTGCGATTTCGCGCAGTAACGCTCTCGTGACCCGCCTGCCAAAGTGCCGTCGCCGGAGCACTCACCTGAAACAGCACATTTCCAGGATATTTTTCGCCGTTACGGTCGCCTGGCTGTTCAGGCCCGGTAGGCGAGATGTCTCCACTGTTGCGAATTTCGATGAGAAGCACGCGCACCGGGTGCTTCGTTTTCGCGATCCAATCTTCGATCGCCTTGAGCCTGCCCTGCTCCTGTGTCAGCACCTGCACGTCTGGGGGCGAAGGGTTCGATTCCGCACTCTGCACTGTGGACGGAGCCAGAGCATAGCGCAGAAATTCGATCACAGATGCGGTGCCGTCGTTGTCGTAGTAGCCCCCATCCACAAAATGCATGCTGCCAACGAAATTGTCTACATCCACTGGCATACGGGACGCCGAGGAAACATACGGGAACGTCGCCGACATTTGCGCCGCGGTGGGCAGCGGCAAATCAAAATACCTGCCGTCGCGGCGATCGATCTGGCCAAATGTACCGAGAAACGATTTGGCACGGTAATTCAGCCCATCGTCCACGCCAAGGTTAGGAACATCGTAGTTGGCCAGCAGGAAGCGCTGGCCGCCTTCCGCAGTCGTTGTATTCATGGCGAAGGCCGGCAGCCACGCGCTCCCCGATTTGCCTGCTGCGAGTTGCCGCAAGGTCAGGCCCCACGCGCCGGGAGAATTGCCCGGTCCATCCTTATTCCATTTCGGATCGATGTTCGTGTCTCTGGCAAAAAGCCAATCGCAGTAGCTGTTGTTGAGGTTGCGGGCGAAGGACTTGCGCAAGGACCATGTGCGATCTTTCCCAAGTGGGCTGGCATCGAGATCGTCGTCACCCCGAGCCGGTCTGATGAAGTAAGGAAAGACCGGCAAGAAGGCCTTGGGCAGGTCGAAGTAGATCAGTCCCCATCCCACGCTCTCGAGGCCGGAACACCTCGCCGCGCTCTGCATTCTGCGATATGCCAGTTGCGGATTGCCGTCCAGCGTGCCTTCGTGCAGTTCGCGAAGGTACGCGAGCAATCCCACGCTGCCGCCCGAGACTGTGCTCATAAGCAAAACATGCTTGTGAAAATCGCCACCGAAATCCGCTTCCAGATTGGCCAGGACCGCCGCCGTCCACGCGGAAGCGTGGAGGCCTCCGCCCGTAGCTGTAACCACAATCAACGGTCTGTCATCCCCGTCGTCGAGCCTCTGCTGAAGGATTGCTGCAGGCGACGAAACCGCGTGACTCCTGGCAACGGACTCAGTAAGCGTCAACGTCGACAGGTAGTGTTCTTCCCGGCCTACCTGGCTGATGCGCGGCCCGTTGTGCCAAACGACGGTGCGATCAAGGTGGGCGAGCCGGGGCGCAACCATAATCGCAACAATCAGCGTCAGCACGGGAACGCGATACCTGTCAAAGAAGAATGCGAAGCCGGCCAATGCCCAGCAGACAAACGTCGCCAGGATCAGGATCGTCGCGAAGATCGGGAATCTTTCTGAGTCAGCGACCTGATAAAGCGCTATTACCGCCCCTAGAAATACGGCAACGCCTACGCTAAGCCAAACCTGCATCCCCGTCAGCCGTGTTCCAACTCTGGCCGTCGCTGTCCAGAAAATGAAGAGCCATCCCACACCGATCAGCGCCAGGATTCCGATCACAATCCACGACACGACCGGGGCCGGCACCGGCGCAGTCAGAGGCCAGAAGGCGCCATACAGGGTGAGAAACGAGAACAGCGCAATGATCGCGAAATACTGGGCTTCGTAAAGATAGAAGGCCCCGTCGGCCGTGCAGCCGTAACCCTCCAGCCCGGCAGGCACAATAGTTTTGTCGCGAATCTTGATGGGAGGCAGCTTGGTTTTTGCCTGTTCGATGGTTGCCCGTTCCCCTGGATATGGGTCCCCGATCTTATTCAACCGGAACCATCTTCGCGGAAAAAGAATGGTCCGCGCGGCATTCAAACCCAGAGTGTAGGTTGCCGCGGGCGCATCTTTGGCTGGAGGCGGCTGCGGGATTGCAACGAACGTCAAATAGTAAAACGCGTTCGCGATCCACCAGAACCAGAAAGCCACGAAGGTACCCGCAAGCAACCCGCCGATGATGCCTCCCGCGGAGATACCCTGGCGGCAGCCATTTATTGTCAGATACAGAAACACCAGAAAGTTGGGGGTTTGCCATGTGAGTAACGAAGCAAGCTCATGTTCGCCGGTGTCGCTATCGAAAAAACTGGCGAGCCACTGCGGCCGGGCATCGTTCTCTTCGTTGTACCCATGGTCCCATCTTTCAGGCCCATTGATCAGCACAATCCGCGCCAGGATCAACGAGGCAAAACCGGCTGAGATCAGAAAGAATCCAACGCACAGGTATTGTTCCCAGGTTTCCGGCGCAACAATCCCGCTGGTCAGGGTCTGGCTGTACATGTTGGCCGCGCACAGCATTGGCGCGAAGAGCCAGAGGATCAGGCTGAAGCGAAGAAAATAAGCGTAGCGCACCAGCCGTGACGATTCGTGCAGCCAGTCAACAATTCTCGCGAGACCGATCCGGAAGAGAAGCGCGGCCGGCAGCCCGACGATAAGAACAATGAGAAGCGCATCGAACATGACTCGTCTCCGGGAAGAAAATATACCGAAGCATGTCGGCCCATCGCGGCTGCAAACAATCGTCGATGGACGTTTTCATGGATTAGGCTTTGAGCGGCTTCAGGAGAACCAATGCCGCATTCGTAGGGAGCGGATTGATCTGGAGAGAACGAACCAAGGATAGCGCGAACGATGGCTAAGTCAAGTAACCAGAGTTCGTTCAAAAAGAGTAAACAGGCTGCCGTATGATCGCGACACTATAGTAAGGAGGGGAAGAACGCGCGCGTCGAATCGATCAATGGCACGCGCGCCACAGGATCGTATGATCGCTCATCTGCGCGGCAAGCTCATCTACAAGCAACCCGGCCAGGCTATGGTCGAGGCCGGCAGGCGTCGGCTACGACGTCGCCATCTCCGTGCCGACGTTCACGGCGCTGCCCTCCGTCGGCGCCGAGGCATCGCTGCACATTCACACTCAGGTGAGCGAAGACCAGATCGCACTCTATGGGTTTCTCGATCCGCGAAGAAAAGCGGCTGTTTGAGCGGCTGATCACGGTGAGCGGAGTCGGACCAAAGCTCGCTATCAAGATGCTGAGCGGGCTTTCGCCTGAGCGCACGGTGCAGGCCATCCGCGCGCAGGATCACGCGCAACTTACGCGCATCCCAGGCGTGGGCAAAAAACTCGCCGAGCGGCTGGTTGTCGAGCTCAAAGACAAGCTCGACGACTTTGCCGTCGCTCCCACGCGGGCGGCCGTGCAGGGCCCGGCAGTGGACGATGTGCTCTCGGCCCTGACAAACCTCGGCTACCAGCGCCCCGCCTCGGAAAAGGCCATCGAGCAGGCTATCGCCAAAGAAAAGGCCCTCGCCGGGGACTTTGATGCACTTTTTCGCGGTGCCGCTAAAGATTATCCGGTAGACTATCAGGACATCCCGCACGCGACCACGGTTGGCCCCCTTTGCTTCCCCGATCGGTGTCTCAGGCAAATCCAGATTTGCCGGCATGGATGAGATCGCTCCCGGTTCGACTGAGAGATGTGAATCCAAAGCGACCAAAGATCGTCTATTTGAACTAGGAATCATTTTCGTCACAAATTGAAGGAAGGCCAGATTGCGTTTTGCCATAGCAGTCGCGGGTATCGTCGTCGCCCTCAGTGTCCGCGCAGGGGCAATGCCCCTGCCAAAGACCCAGTGGCCGTCCGGCCGGGTTGCAATCGATAACGGCAATGATCCGGGTGCGACAGATCTGGACGCGATGAATCTTACAGCGGCCGACATGAATGCACTGCCGGATGCCCCCCTCGAAGCGGCTATCGACACATCCTCAGACTCTGTCGCTACACCGCAATCTACTGAGGCGCGGGAACCTGCCGATCCTCCCAAACCGACAAAGGTCAGTGTCGAAGTCGACGCCGACGGCAACCCAATTCCGCTCGAACGCCTGCAGCCAAAACGGATTCTTGGCTTCATGCCCAACTTCCGTTCCGTCTCCGGCGGAGCCAAGCCGCATCCTCCGGGCTTCAAGTACAACTTCACTGTCGCCACCCACCAGGCGTGGGACTACTCCTCCTTCATTTTTCTCGGCCTGACGTCGCTCAGCGCCGAAGGCATTAACGAGCATCCGGTTCTGGGCAAAGGTGTAGGCGGCTTTTATTCCTATACGTGGCGCGGATTCCTCGACAAGACGGACGGCACCTATCTTGCTGCATGGCTGATGCCCTCGCATCCTGCATGAGGACACGCGCTTTTATGCGCTCGGCAATACGCACAGCATCCCAATTCGGGCGCTCTATGTCATCAGCCGCCAGGGCGTAGCCCGCACCTACGGCGGTCATCAGACGCCCAACATCGCCGGACTCGGCGGCAAGGTGCTGACGCAGATTGTCTCCCGCACCTACTATCCGACTGGCGCAACCAGTTTTTCTGTGCTGGCAACGAAATTCGGTTATTCAGCCATGCGCGACGTTATGTTCACGTCGATTCGCGAGTTCTATCCCGACATCGCAGCGCACTACATCAAGAAGCACCGCGCCAAGATGTTGCGCGTAGCGGAGCTGGACCGGAGCGCCGCGCCAGTGCCTTCACCCGTTTCTACAGAAGCACCGTAGTGCAGAAATCCTTCCAGCAGACGGCTGCCAGCTCAGACCTTGCCACAATCAAGTGATCCGCGCCGAGCTCCTTTTCCGCAGGCTCTCGTCGGAAGGAGCAGGGGCCTTTCAGGCCCCTGAATAGGCGTGTCGTAGAGCACGGCTTTAGCCGCGGGCCTCTCTGTATGCTCCCGGCAATGCGATTCGCGCCGCAAGAAACTCGCACGTATTTTGTCACCAGCGTCACGGCGCAACGCCGCAGGCTCTTCCAGGTCGCCGCGAATGTCAAACTCATGCAACAGACTCTCCTTGACTACCGAAATCAGAACCGTTTTCTTCTGCATGCATATGTCATCATGCCCGATCATTTTCATGCCATCATTACGCCTGCTCGTGAAATCTCTCTCGAAAAGGCGATGCAATACATCAAAGGTGGTTTCTCGTTTCGTCTCAAGAGCAAGCTCGATGTGTGGTTGCGCAGTTTCAACCAGACGCAGATTCTGAGCGAAGAAAAATTCGCGGCCGCAGTGCAGTATATTGAAGCGAATCCAGTCCGCCGCGGGCTTGCCCAAACGGCGGCCGAATACCCGTACAGCTCTGTAGCCGTTGAAGCAATGGATCCGATGCCCGCGCATCTCCGGAAAGCAATCCGGGCCTGAAGGCCTCCTCTATCGGCAAGCAATATTCAGGGGCCTGAAAGGCCCCTGCTCCTTCCGCCTTTGACAAACTCTCAGAGGTGCGCTAATCCCGCTCCTGTTGGGGGATCACCTGAAGACCAAAGCCATGCCTCACGGTATCGTGGCCTTCGACTTCGCCGAAGCTTTGCTAAAAGGCGGCTTCAATAAAGCCCACGACATGTTGAGTGCGGACCTTAAACTTAAATATTCCGTAGTGGGCCTGAAAGCGCGTTTCGACCAAATGATGAGTGTTGCCGACGAGTTCCCTGACGTCCCGGCCATCGAGGTGATGGACAACAGTGACCTGCAGGATCCAACTCTGGATGGCAAAGGTTGGGCATATGTTGCAATATGGACCGAAGCAGTGATAGTTGTGGTCAAACCGTTTGGGCAGGAGCTCCTTATCGCCGAGCTGACCTGGGGACGGCCTTAGAACCCAAGGTGCGAATCGAATTTGTCTCTTGACGACACGGCACCTGCGAGCTGCCTCGTGTGAACCGCACCCGCCTGGCTCTCTCGCGATAAACTTCTCCTTGTAATGCCTGCAAAAGCAAAGCCCGCGCCTGCCGCTGCTCTTCCCTACTTCCGCCCTGAAGCGCTCACCTTTCTGCGCAACCTGGCCAAGCACAACGACCGCGAGTGGTTTCAGCCGCGCAAGGCGCAGTTTGAAGCCGAGCTGAAGGAGCCGATGCTGGCCATCGTCCGCAAAATTACCGACGCGATGATGGACTTTGCGCCGAACCACGTGCGGCCGGCGGAGAAGTCGCTGTTCCGGATCTATCGCGACACGCGCTTCTCGAACGACAAGCGGCCCTACAAAACGCATGTGGCCGCGTGGTGGACGCACCAGGGACTCGAGAAGACTTCCGGCGCGGGCTACTACTTTCACGTCAGCGCGAAGGAAGTGATCATCGCCGCCGGCTCCTACATGCCGGAGAAAGATCAGCTCGCCGCGATTCGCCACTGGCTGCTCGATCATCACGCGGAGTTTCGCAAACTTCTCCGAAGCCCAAAAGTGCGGAGCACTTACGACGAGTTTGAAGGCAACGCGCTCACGCGGCCGCCGAAGGGCTTTCCCGCGGAGCATCCGGGCATGGATCTGATCCGCTGCCGCCAATGGGGACTGGCCGCGAGCTGCCGGCGAAGGCCGCGCTCAAGAAGGACATTGCGCGACGTCGTGATTCGCCACTTCAAGATCGCCGCGCCGGTGGTGGACGCGCTGAATACGCCGATTGCCGCGGCGCTGGCGACCGAAGAAAAAGGTGCTTTTCGGGCTGCATTAGCGACGCTCATTCGCAAGGCCGATCGATGCGGTTCTGCACACGAGCGCCGAACCGGCGCCGAATTGCGGCCTTCGAAGCGCGCGAAACCCGCAAAAACCGGCAAAAATCGGCGCTAACCTAGAAAAACCTAAGAAAACTGTGGAAATCGGAGTTTTTCCATTGACTTTGCCCACCCCAAAGCCGCATTGTAACCATCGGCAGGGTTCTTCGTAGCCGCATGAATACAGGGGTTTCGCGCAACGTCGCCTTTGATCGCACTCCCTCCATGCGGTAAGTATTTCCGCGGCAGAAGCCCCTCAACACCGGCAGCCCGAAGGGGCTCGCCCAGAAGGAGAACATACACATGGCAACTGGACTGACCAAGACCGCCCTTACACGGCATACTGGCCGAGAAGCTCGAACTGACCAACAAGCAATCCGCAGCCTTCCTCGACCTGCTGGCGGAGACCGCCATCAAGGAAACCAAGAAGAACGGCGTATTCGTGATCCCCGGCATCGGCCGCCTGGTGAAGGCAGAGCGCAAGGCCCGCATGGGCCGCAACCCGCAGACCGGCGAGGCCATCAAGATCAAGGCCAAGACCGTTGTGAAGTTCCGCGTGGCCAAGGCCGCCAAGGACGTGATCGCGCCCCCGAAGAAGTAGCTTTCTTCTTGCACTGTCGGGGCAGCGAAACGGGGAGAGCGCAGGCTCTCCCTTTTGCTTTGCGTCGTGCGCCGTCCGCTGTCCGCGCGTTCAGCATTGCAGATATTCTGCACTCCGCGGTACGCCGCGTCTCATCTAACAGTCCATGGCAGCTGCATCTACGCCCCTCGATCGATCCAGCCGCTGTTCCGCAGTCGCCGTTCTTCCGTTGTCCTTCTTCTGCGGCTTGAAGGGCTGGCCGTGGCTGCAGTTTCAGCGCGTGCTCTACGCGCGCACCGGCGCAAGCTGGTGGCTGTTTGCGGCGCTGTGGCTTGCGCCCGATCTCTCCATGCTCGGCTATCTTCAGGCGGCCGTGCTGGGGCGCGCGCATTTACAACGCCTTCCACACCTACGTTGCTGCCGGCGCTGCTGGCGCTGTTCGCGCTGCTGCTGCATGCGCACGGCCTGCTGCCGTTCGCGCTCATCTGGATCAACCACATCGGCGTCGACCGGCTGCTGGGCTTCGGGCTCAAATATGCCGACGGCTTCGGATGGACGCACCTTGGCCGCACCGGGCGCAGGCGCAGAGCCGTGATCAGGCTGGCTTCGCGGATGCTGCGATCGCTTCGCTCGCGCCAGGCATGAAGCGCGCGCACATGACCAGCGACAGACCAAAGCTGACCAGGATGCCTTGAGCATCAGCAGGTTGTCGTAGCGTCCACGACAGAAGGCCAGCGTGAAGAAAACGCCGATGGGATTGATTTCAGTGAGCAGCGCGATGCAGCCAATGCGGCTGTGCCGCAGGCTGCGGCAGGCTCGATCGCGCAGGCGCGGAATGAGCCGCGGCACCGCGCGCAGATATTCCCGGTAGGGCTCGCCGAGCTGCCCGGTGAGAAATGCCTCTTCGCCGAGAATCAGGCGCAAGTAAAAGACAGTGACCAGCGACCATGGTAAACAGCGCGCCGCGTGGGCGGCATCAGAAGCGAGATGGCCGCATCATGAACCAGCCGCCCAGGTAGAGCGGATTGCGCACGTAGCGGTAAGGCCCGGCAGCCATGACCGCGCCGGCCTGCATCTCGCCGTGGTGCACCGTGCCGTAGCCCAGATAGGCCGCGCCCCACACGCGCAACACCGCGCCCAGCAGCGGCAGCAAGCGCGCCGGCAACGATCACGACCGGCGTGGCAACGGTGAAGCTGAACAATTCCGTGCGGCTGATTTCGAGCGCCAGCCACTCCAGCGTCGAGATGCGCCGGCCAAGATCAACACGCCAAGCGACGGCAATCGATCCAGGGCGCCCAGAATCCCGACGAAGACGATGACAATCTGAATCAACATCCGCAGACGAAACTCGATTGAGCTTGCACGCATGTGTCTTTCTCCGTGAGCCGGAGTTTTTCGACCGGACCTTGCGCGCCTGGCGGCATCCGGCCGAGCCTGCTAATTTCAGATTCTTGATCGTGGCGCCGTCGGGAATCTTCACTTCGAACTGGCTGGCGGGAAGGTCCGACATTCTCCTCGACCCTCTCGACAGTCAGCACGATCTGGATTCCTTCCTGCGGGCGCTTGATGGTGACTTTGGAGGGGTACTTGCCGGCGCTGAAGGTGGTGTAGTTGCTGTAGAAGATCTGCGTCTCGAGCACGCCTTCGCTGTCGTAGACGTACTGGTCGTAGGGCAGCATGTCGTCGCGATGGAACGTGATGGTGCGGACGGGCAGAATTTCCTGGCCGGCTTTTGGCCGCATGACGCTCAGGACGTATTCCGGCTCGATGTACAGATGCTTTTTGGCGGCGTCTTCGACCGTCTCCGTATCGCTGGCCACCATGTACTCGTCGTCCGGGTCCAGCCCGCGCACCGCGATCGCGTCGAGAAAAAAATCCGGGCGCAGGTTTTCCAGCGGATTCGGCTGATTTTTCCGTGACGGTGTTTGAGCCCTTGATGGCCATGTTCTTTGATGGGAATCACGAGCGTGAAGTGATTGCCGTCGCTGGCCATGTCGAAGATCTTCACGCCAAAATACGTTCCCGACACGCGCAGCATCTTCGGCTTGCGCATCAGGATGTATCCGCGGCAGGAGGGAAAGTCTTTTGCCATCGCCTTCTGCGGTTTTGGTTTCCGTGGCGTAAATCTCAACGGTGGCCGTGAGGGTGTTCGAGCGCGTCCCAGCGCTGGTTGAGCTGCTTCACCAATTCCTCCGGCGTAGCCGTCTGCACAATGGCCGGCGCCTTGGGCACGGGCAGATGGCGCTTGGTGGGGAGAAGTAGGAGCAGCCGGAAAGCAGGAGCGGAAGAGCAAGAGCGCGGCGCAGCGGCAGAGGCGATGGCAGCGATCTCATCGCTCACCCGCCTTCTTCTGCGCGTGCCGGTAATTCGGCCACGTTGCGGTTGTGCTCGTCGAGAGTGCGGCGAAAAGCGAATGGCCCTGCGCGTCGAGTCCGGCGGCACAAAGTAGAGATAGTTGGTTTTCGCGCGGATCCATGGCCGCGCGCAGCGACGGAATGCCGGGATTGGCAACCGGGCCCGGCGGCAGGCCGGCATGCAGATAGGTGTTGTAGGGCGTGTCGCGCGTCAGATCGCTCTCGTAAATCGTGCCGCGCCACTTGCCCGCGAGCTCCAGCCCGTAGATGACAGAAGGATCGGTGTTGAGCGGCATGTTTTTCGCCAGCCGGTTCTCAAAGACGCTGGCCACCAGCGGGCGCTCGGCATCCACGGCCGTTTCGCGCTCCACCAGCGAAGCCATGGTGACCACCTGATGCACGTTCTCCTTCAATCCCAATTGCGCGGCCGCCTGCGCGGAAGCGCTTGCACCATGGCGGCAGCGATCTGCGCTGCGGTCATCGTCGGCGGAAAGCGATAAGTGTCCGGAAACAGGTAGCCCTCCAGGCTTGTCGCCGCGGGATCGAGATCGGCCACCAGAGCTGTCTGGCTTACTGCCGCGTCCAGAAAATCCTGGTCGCGTGCCCAAGCCGGCCTGTTCCACGCGCGCCGCAATATCGAAGATGTTTGCGCCCTCCGGACGTCAGCGGCTTTGGTGTACACGTCGCCGCGCGCGATCCGCGCATAGACCTCGGTCACCGGCGCCGGATGGTCGAAGCGGTAGGCGCCGGCCTGAGCAGTTTCCGTGACGGACCAGCGCACCAGATCGAAGGCATACCGGCTGCGCACGACTCCCGCCGCTTCAAGCTTGCGGCCGATGGCGGCTAGCGGAAGAACCGGGCGCAATGTTCACGAAGGTCTCCGTTCAGGGCCCGTAGGGCGTAAGGACCAGCCACGCCGCCGCCCGCCACGCGGATGCAACGACCAGCAGAATACCAGCAAGATACCGGCCACGCCGGAACCCTTCTTCTTGCCGCCTCTCCGTCTGCGCCGTGCCATCCTGCCGCTGTGGACCCTTCCATGAATGAATAGTGAATCGCGAAGAGAATCCGGACCGGGATCCCCTATCGTTTCGATTGTATCGGGATGCAAACCGTCTGCACGAGGCGTGTCGCAGGACCGTAAGCTGAATAGTGAGGAGTGACATAGTGGATCTCCGCTCAATCAAGCCGCGCTATCTCGGTCTCGATGTCGGCAATCGCCGCATCGGCGTGGCCGTGTCGGACGAGCTGGGCCTGACGGCGCAGCCGGTGCTGACGCTGGAGCGGCGAGCGCGAGCCGGCGAGAGGATCTGCGCTCGCTGGCGCGGCTTTGCCGGCGGTTTCGGCGTGGCGGGCATCGTGGTGGGCAATCCGCTGCATCTCTCCGGCGACGCAAGCCCGCAGGCCGACAAGACGCAAGCCTTCGCGGCCGAGCTGGGCGAGCTGACCGGCCTGCCGATTCATTTGTGGGACGAGCGGCTGACCACCCACGAGGCCCACCAGATTCTCTACGAAGCCGGCCGCAAGCGCCAGGAGCACAGCAAGTGGTGGACCAGGTGGCGGCGACGCTGATTCTGCAGTCATTTCTGGACGAAAGAAGCAGCTCGAGTCGAGCCCGACGGCGACGCATCGCTGCTCTTTCCGCCTGCTCTGTATAATGAAGATGTCAGGAACTTTGATCGCATCTCTGCGGCTGGAGCAGCCCCCTCCCCGCCACCGGACCTGGATGCCCGAACACATCAAAAAAAAGCTTCTCGAAGAGATCAAGCAGCTCGAGCACGAGCTGACCACGAGCTGCCCGCCGAGATCAAGAAGGCGCGGGCCCTGGGCGATCTGTCGGAAAACGCCGAGTACCACATGGCCAAGCAGCGGCAGGAGTTTGTGAATGCGCGGCTGGGCCAGTTGAAGAAGCGCATGGCCGAGCTTTCGCTGGTGAATCTTGCGAACATTCCCCAGCGACAAGGCGGGATTCGGATCGACGGTGGTGGTTTACGACTCGACCAAGGACGAAGAGATTGTCTACCGCCTGGTGACCAGCGAAGAGTCGGACGTGTCCAAGGGGCTGATCTCGACCACTTCGCCGATCGGCCGCGGGATCGTGGGCAAGAAGGTGGGCGACGTGGCCACCATTGTGACGCCCAACGGCAAGCGCGAGCTGGAAATTCTGAAACTGACGACCATTCACGACGAAGCCGGCGCAGCAGGCGGAAGCGCTGCCGGACGAGCGACGTCAGAATTTCGCGGCCTAGCGCAGAATAGAGCTAGCAAGGAAGATTGGAATGACCTGGACCAGCGCTTTTGGCCGCGCCTGCGGCTGGCTTCTTGACCGCATCGTGCATGGGCTGGCGCTCACCCGCATCTCGCCCAACGTGCTCACCTTCATCGGGCTGGTCATCAACATCGTCGCCGCGTTTTTGTTTGGCCACGCCAACGCCACCAACGCCGACCGCATGTTTTTCTACGCGGGGCTGGTGATCTTCGGCGCCGGCATCTTCGACATGGTGGACGGCCGCGTGGCGCGGCGCAACAACCAGGTGACGGTCTTCGGCTCGTTCTTCGATTCGGTGATCGACCGCTACTCCGACGTGGTGCTGTTCTTCGGCCTGCTGGTCTACTACGGGCGCATCAATCGCTTCCGCTACGTGGTGCTGGTGGCGTTTGTCATGGTGACGTCGCTGATGGTGAGCTACACGCGCGCGCGCGCCGAGGCGCTGATCGGCCAGTGCAAGGTGGGCTTCATGGAGCGGCCGGAGCGCATCGTGCTGATCCTGCTGGGCGCGCTGTTCAACCACTGGGGCGTGATGGCTCCGGTGCTGTGGGTGCTGGCCGTGCTCTCGACCATCACCGTGGTCCACCGCGTCGTTTACACCTACCAGAACACCAAGCACCTGGCGCCGCTGACTGAGAACAGGCTTGAGCCTGCAGCTTGCTCTGGTCAGCCTCGGTCAAGCTCACGATATGCTCTTGATACAGACGTTGCATTACGCAAATGGGCTGGCTAAGCTAGAGCTGAAGCTGCATCTAAGATATGAGCACAGAAAAAGCGACATTTGGAGCAGGATGTTTCTGGGGCGTGGAAGCTGCGTTTGCGGCCATCCCCGGCGTGACGGCGACGGCCGTGGGCTATGAGGGCGGATCGCTCGACCGGCCCACCTACAAGGACGTGTGCACCGACCAGACCGGCCACGCGGAAGTGGTCGAGCTCGACTTCGACCCGGAAAAAGTGAGCTACGAGAAGCTGCTCGACGCGTTCTTCGAGCTGCACGACCCCACCACGCTCAACCGCCAGGGGCCGGACTGGGGCACGCAGTACCGCTCCGCGATCTTCTTTCACTCGCCGGAGCAGGAGGCGCAGGCGCGCGCCAAGATCGAGCAGCTCACCGCCGAGGGCCGCTACAAGCCGAAGCGCATTGTGACCAAGGTGGAGCCGGCGCAGACCTTCTGGCGCGCCGAAGAATACCACCAGCGCTATCTGGAAAAGCGCGGACAGGCAAGCTGCCACATCTAGAGAGCAGGGTTTCAGAGATCAGAGTTCGGTCGTCTTCCCAAAGGACTCTGCATTCGCGTCAGGCTCGGAAGGCGCCTCGTCTGACTGCGGCGTAGATTCATCTGCGGTAGCGGGAATTTCCGCAGTCGCAACCGCGGTGCCCGCCGCCACGCTCCCCGGCTCGTCGATCCACAGGCAAACGATCCACCACATCAGCACCACCAGATACAGCACGTTGTTGGCGCTGTAGAACTTGTCCTGCAGGCCCATCACGTGCGCGTATTCGGCCTGCGAGTGAATCGTCGTGTGCACTGCGATCTGCTGCCAGATGAGGCGCACCGCCAGTTGCGCGATCGACGCAGTGGAGAGGCCGATGGCGATCTGCTGCGTGTGGCTGCGCAAGCCGGCGCCGAAGCGCCGTCCGAAGAGCACAACCAGCAAGTCCAAGCTGGATGAGGAGCAGATCGGCCAGCAGATCGGCCTTCTGCGCCGAAAAGCTGCATCAAGCGCAGCGCGGAGAGCTCCGAGCCGGCAATCAGCGTCTTCCATGCGGGCCACGGGCCCCATTTGGCCATGATCACGCCGCCCACGGCGAGCAGCACCAGAGCTCCGACGATCCAGCGGCGCGGCTGGCGCCCTTGAAGGCGCGCCGCGCCATTTCGACCACCACAACCAGCGCGACGATCGCGGCAAGATCCGACAAGCCCAAGAAGATTTCGGTGAATGTAATCTGTGGCAGTCGCTGCGCAAGCAGCCGGGAGGCCACCATGCGCAGAGCCATCAACACCATGCTTGCGGTAAACCACGGAAAGCGGCGCGCCCGGTCGCGGCCCAGCAGAACAACAAGTAAGACCAGAGGCCGCAAACGTGAGTGTCCAGAGAATTTGGGCGGCCGAAAAATTGAAATTGAAAGTGCATTGGATCCTTGAGCCGGGCTAGAGGTTTCGTGCGCGAGGCCCTAACTAGTTTAATTGGACGAGTCGGCTGGGCTTGAGGTGTCGGCTGGCCGCAAGAGTTGCGCCGCCCCGCGCCTGCCATAATTCCTTCATGCTGGTTCTCGCCTCCGCCTCGCCGCGCCGCCGCGAACTGCTGACGCAGGCCGGCTACCGGTTTGAGGTGCACCCGGCGCATATCCCCGAAGATCCGCTGCCGGGCGAGGATCCCATCGCGTACGTCACGCGGCTGGCGCGAGAAAAGGCCGAAGCGGTTTTTCGCGAAGCTCACAGCCGCCAGTCCAAAACCAGGAAGAAACGGCCGTGCTCGGCGCCGACACCACCGTCACGCTCGACAACGCAATCCTCGGCAAGCCCGAAGATGCGGCCGACGCTGCGCGCATGCTGCGCCTGCTTCAGGGCCGCACGCATCGCGTCATCACCGGCGTGGCGCTGGTGACCGCGGAGCGCACAGAAGTTGCCGCGGAAGTCAACAGCCGTGCGATTTCTCACGCTCTCAGACGCAGGAGATCGCCGACTACGTCGCGACCGGCGAGCCGATGGACAAAGCCGGCGCCTACGGCATCCAGGGCCGCGCCGCTCGCTGGATCCCGCGCATCGAAGGCTGCTACTTCAACGTGATGGGACTGCCGCTGGCGCTGGTGTGTTCGATAATCGATGCGAGCGGAATTCGCCCCGAATAAGTTCGTGCGCTTCCCTCACGAACTGGTAGCTATTGGTGGGCACCATGCGCTTGAAGGTATGCGACTTCATCGCTGTGACGAAGGCGGGTCGCGTCCGAGAGTGCGCTTTCTGACGAATTAACTCCTTTTATCACATAATTGACGTCCGCGCCGTGCTCCACCAGAACTTCCACATCCTTCAGAGTTCCATTATTTTCGACGGCGAACATGAGCAATGACATCTGGCCGCTCATGGCGTTAGCGGGCGCTCCCTTTTCCACCAGATAATCCATCACGTCAAAATTGTTGGCTTCGGCCGCTGCCCAAACCGGAGTCATGGGGTTGCCCCTTTCCGTCACCTGCTGGTTGATGTCGGCACCATGATCGACGAGACACTGGGCGGCAGGCAATCCTTGCCTCGCCGCCGTGATCAACATAGTGACCCCGCGATCGAGGCTATTTACTTGAGCGCCCTGGGCAACCGCGTTCGCGCAGGCAACCGCATCATCTCGAATAATCGCCATATACAGCGCATCATTTGCCTTGAGCACTTGGTTCGTCGTCGCCATCGCTGGTGCCGTTGGCGTCGATGCCAGGGGATGGGCATTTCCCGCTTGGCTTGTCACGGGCGTTGTTGCGAGATGAGTCTCAGTCGTTTTCTCGATTGCGCCGTTCGCGCGATTGACTGCGCTGCTCAATCGCCCCATGAGGCCCCCCGTCTTCACTGGAGGTATCGGCGCCCTGGCTGCGTGGGTGCTGGCGCCCTGGCTGCGGGTGCAGGTCGTTCCGCCTGAGTTTTGACTTGGGGTTGTCGCCGGATTCCCTGGTGAGCTCGCCGCGCCGTTTCCTGTGACGATTTTTTCCCGACATGAAACCATGGCCGTATTAAAGTAGCCGTTTATCGCGCTCATATCCGGATACGGCTTTGCCACGAAGCTTGTTGTCAGTTCAGTACCGACGCAAGCGGAAATCTGATCGAGCTGGGCGGGAGAAACTCTGCGTATCCATTTTCAAAATCGATTGCGTGCGATTGGTGGCATACGCCGGGATCTTGGCAGGAGCGACACAAGCAGAAATAATCCAGGCTAGCAATCAGGTTCACAAGAGGATTCACAATCATTCCTCCGGCAACCTTCACCTTATGAGCGTTCGGATCCATGCGCGCATTAAAGACCGCCTTGGAAAAACACGGACAACTGTAAAAGTTACTCAAGGTCACGTTGTCGCTGCAATATTGCATCGAGGAAGCCACCTCATCCAAATAGGCTTTCTGATCGCTCGCAGACATCGCTTTCAGCCGCGGATCTTTCGATTCGTCTGCTCTCACCTGGGCGGGAGTTTCCTCGCCTGTGGCCGCTGCGTTTGACGAAGATGCTGAGCCTGCCGCTTGCCCAAGGGCCACGGCGCTAACACCCATCAACAACATAAGTGAGGGAATGATAATACGAAAAGTGTGTTTCAAAGCTTTGTCCTTTCGCCGACACTTGTTCTGTCGGGCCCGGTTAATCGAGTGATTGACAGTTCTCGCGATCGAAGGGTTTGGGGATAGTCCAGCACGTCGCACCCGATCCAAGAGCGAGTCGGTTGGCAATACGATAGAAGTTTCTATGGAGCCATGATCCGGGCTTCGCCCGTATACAGGAATCTGGCTTCGGTAAGATTGGTTCCTTCCATGATCTTCCCGAGAGTTCCCGTAAACGCTGGATTGTTCTGCGATACGGCGATTTCATAGTCGCAGACAAATCCCGGAACACCGACCGCCTTCGCGCACTCAACCTTCTTGAATTCTGTAATTTTCGCCGTGAAGTCGTACTTGGCGGCGTTAGCCGGGTTTCTCGGATCTCCATTCGCAAGAAACAAGGTCATGCATTGCACACCCAGCACAGGATCCTGCTGACTGTCGGAACCAAGGTTCTTACACTTTTGCACTGTTTCTTTCCAGTTCGCATTCCAATTGTCCACGCGCACCTGGATTGCGTCGTACAGGTCGGCTCCACTTGGACCGTTGGCTAGAGATCCGCGCCCATCGTTTGGCCGCACACCCGCGTGCGGAGCAGAGCTCTGAGAGGTTTGAGAGTGCGAAGCCGAATTAGGTTTCGGAGACGTCTGCGCTAGTGTTCCTGCCGGAAGGGCAGACAAAATGATCGTGCTGGCAATTAATCGAATCATGTTTCAGAGCCCTTCTTGAAAGTTCATTGAGTTGGAGTTCAATTGCAGCCTGTTCCTCTGGCCTCTCCGGGTTCTTATCCGGCAAGAGGGCACAGGAATGCGCAGCTAGGTTTTCGGTATTCTGGGCCGGCTGCAGGGGGAAGATCTTTGGCAGCCGAGTCCGTTAGGTTCGGGAAGCAGCGGCAATTCTATCTCAGGATTGGTGGATTGGGGCACGAGAAGAATCGTTGTTTGTTCAATGAGTTCCGCCAGACACTCTCTGGTGTTCATGAGGTGAAATTCACGGCGGTTGCGGACCAAATCTTCGTATGTGATGGAACGGATTCAACGCAGCGACTCTACCCCCGAAGCGAGATGGGCCACCCATTCACTGCCCCAATGGCGGGCTTCGCTCGCGCCGCAGGCTGCGCCGCGCCTCTCCCCAAAGCGAGCCACAAAATAACTTGCGTGATGCAGCGCACACATGTTGCGCAACCCCGAAAGTCGTAATGATGCTCGCCGGATTTGGCGGTAGAATGGTCGCACTTTCGAAAGCCAGGGCCAATTTTATGCGGAAATCTATTCTTCTTGCGCGGTGCAGTTCTGATTGCTCGCCGCATTGTCGCCTGCCTTGGTTCTGCGCGCAATTCCAGCAGCCAACCGACGACGAGCTGAAGATGACCGCCGACCCCAAAGCTCCCGGGGCGGATGCGGTCTACCTCGACATCGAGGAAATCGCCAACGATCCGCATGCACTACCAGAGCTACTACGCGCGGATCAAGGTGCTCACCGAGAAGGGCAAGGAGCTGGCCACGGTCGAAGTGCCCTATCTGAAGGGCAACATGAAGGTCACCGACATCAAGGGCCGCACCATCCATGCCGACGGAACCATCATTCCGCTCACCGTAAAGCCGGAAGACCTGCTTGGCCGAAAAGAGCGGCGAGACGCAGCGTCGGCAAGAAGGTCTTCACGCTGCCCAGCGTGGAAGTGGGCAGCATTCTGGAGTACCGCTACGACCTGCGCTACGACGACAACGACTATCTCGTCGCCGATCTGGGAGATCCAGCGACCTTATTTTGTTCACAAGGCGCACTACCAGTTCACGCCCTTCAAGGCTTCATGCCCGGCGGCACTCCCGGCAAAGCCACCAGCATGTATTCTGACCGACGAGCGCGGACGGGCGGTGAACAGCCTGATCTGGTGGAATCACCTGCCGCCCGGCGTGACCATGAAGACCAGCGTCAACGGCTCTTACACGTGGATGTGACCGACGTTCCGCCCATTCCCGACGAAGAGTGGATGCCGCCGATCGACAGCTTTCTTTACAAGGTGCAGTTCTATTACAATGCCGCCAGCACACGCCAGCGAATTCTGGGTGAACGAGGCCAAGTTCTGGTCAAAGGATGTAGACAAGTTTGCCGAGCCGTCGAAGGCCATCAAGGACGCCGTGGCCGGCCTTGTCGCGCCCGGGCGACAGCGACCTCGACAAGGCGCAGAAACTCTACGCGGCCGTCGAGGCCCTCGACAACACCGACTACTCGCGCAAGAAGAGCGAGATCGGAGATGAAGCAGCTGAAGATCAAGGAAGCCAAGCACGCCGAAGACACCTGGGCGACAAAAGAGCGGCACCAGCGAAGACATCGCCATGCTCTATCTGGCCATGCTGCGCGCGGCGGGAGCTCACGGCCTACGCCATCAAAGTGGTGGATCGCGATCGGGGCATCTTCGATCCGAGTTATATGAGCCTGGATCAGCTCGACACGACGCTGGTGATCGCTAAGCATCAGGCGGCAAGGAAATTGTTCTCGATCCCGGCGAAAAAATGTGCCCGTTCGGGACGGTGAACTGGCGGCACTCCGACGCCGGCGGCATCGGCCAGAGCGCGCAGGGACTCGCTCATCGCGACACACCCGCGCAGATCTACAAGGAGAACATCGATCAGCCGTACGGCGACCTGACGCTCGACGCGCACGGCGGCATCACCGGGCACATTCAGCATCTGATGACCGGGCAGGCAGCGCTGCGCTGGCGGCAGGTTGCGCTGCGGAACGACGACACCGAACTGAAGAAGCAGTTCGACCGCGAGCTGGAGAGACATTGTTGCCCGAAGGCGTGGAGGCGCACGTCGATCACTTTCTGGCGATCGATCAGTCCGGACTCGAACCTGATGGCGATGGTCAAGGTGACAGGATCGCTGGGCACGGCGACGGCCAAGCGCCTGATGCTGCCCGGCTTTTCTTTGAGACCCGCGGCACACGTTCCGTTTGTGAACGAGGAGAAGCGGCTGGAGCCGGTCGATATGCACTATGCCGACCGCGTCACCGACGAGGTGACCTATCACCTGCCGCCGGGATGCCGTCGAGGGCGCGCCGCAGGACGCGAACGTCTCCTGGCAGGGCCATGCGGTCTTCGTCGTCAAGAGCAAGACCGATCCCGGTCAGATCATCATCGCCGACTCGCTCGCCAGAGCTTCACGCAGGCCAAGCCGGAGGAATACCAGGACCTGCGCGGCTTTTACCAGAAAGTGGCAGCCGCGGCCGAGCAGGCAACTGGTACTGACCACCGCGCCGGCCGCTGCAGCGAAAGGCAACTGATGCGTCGCGCGTGCAGCTCTTCGCTCATATCTGCTGGCGTCGCGCTGGTGCTGCTGTCATTCTGGCTTCGGCCCGCGCACGCCGGCATGTTCGGCAAAGACAGCCCCGTGCCGCAGTGGGGGCTGGACGCCGCAAGAACCCACACGCCGGATTACGCGAAAGATTCCGCGCTCGGTGATCCTCTTCGACGAGTACCTCGAAATCCGTCGACGGCGCAGGGCCGCGCCACGGAACGCGAGCGCGAAGCCATCCGCATTCTGCAGCCGCAAGGCGCGCGAGGAAGGCTGTGCGCTGCGGATACGACGTAGACGAGAAGATCAACTACTTCCGCGAGTGGACGATCGGCGCCGACGAAAAAACCTACCAGGCCAAGGACACCGACTTTGTCAGACGAGGGCGACAGCAGACGAGTCCGGGAACTGCATGCTCAACCGAGAAAGACGCGTAGTGGTCCATCCGCCCGCAGCAGACGTCGGAGCAACGATCATCTGCGAAACAGAAGAGTTGATGGCGCCCTGGGACCAGGAAAAGGTCTGGCACATTCAAACCGGCATTCCGTTCGTCTATGAGGCTCTCGAAGTCGATCTTCCGCCCGGCCGTCCCTATGCCGTCTCCTGGCACCGCTACACATCCGGTCGAAGCCCGTCGAGGTTGCCCCCAATCACTGGCGGTGGGAGATCAAGGACATGCAGAAGCTCGACCTCCGCGGATGTGAAGGTCGAGCCCGGAATGGGCCGCGCTGGCGGCGCGGATGATCGGTCACATGGGGCGATGCGGCAGTCGCCGGAAAAGACAACCAGTGGCGCGCATTCGGCGAGTGGATGACGACTCTCGAGGCCAGCCGGCCCGATCCCACGCCGGAGATCACCGCCAAGGTCAGGAGCTGGTTGGCGGCGCGCCGGATTTCTACGCCAAGCTGAAGAGCATCACCGAGTACATTCAGAAAAACATCGATACTTTGTCGTGGAGCGGGGTATCGGCGGCTTTCAGGCGCATCCCGCCAGCGACATCTTCGCAATCGATACGGCGACTGCAAAGACAAGACCACATTGCTGATCTCGATGCTTCAGGCTGTCGGCATCAAAGCCTTGTCCGTCTCGGTGGATGATCGCCGCGGCGTGGTCGATCCGGATGCGCCATCGCTCTACGGCAACCACATGATCACCGCCATCGAGGTTCCGGCGGACGTGAACGATCCACGGCTGATGGCGACGGTGAAAGCGAGCGACGGCAAGCGCTACCTGATCTTCGATCCCACCAATGAGCGCACGCCGGTGGGCAATCTGCCCGATTACGAACAGGGCGGCTACGGAATTCTTTCAGCAGGTGCGTCGAGCCAGCTCATCGCACTTGCCCGTCCTTCCGCCCGACGCAAACGGCAAGGTGCGCACGGGAAGCTTCACGCTGGCGCCGACGGCGCGCTTGACGGGAACTGTCGATACATCGAGCATCGGACTCGTTGGGCGCCGACCTTCGCCTCGGCTTGAAAGAAACCACCGAGAAAGAGCAGCGGGACGCAGTAGAAAAGTCCGTGGCGCAGGATCTGCCCGGCGTGTCGTGCTGGACGGCGTGAAGTTTATCGCAGCCCTCCGACCTCGAAAAGCCGCTGGAACTCGACTACAAGGTGACGGTGCCCCAGTACGCGCACCAGGCCGGCCCGCT
Organism: uncultured Acidobacteriaceae bacterium; assembly: GCA_963782085.1. Lineage (GTDB taxonomy): Bacteria > Acidobacteriota > Terriglobia > Terriglobales > Acidobacteriaceae > Telmatobacter. The sequence continues at coordinate 125,236 of CAWAIL010000011.1, read as the reverse complement.
GCTGCTGGTGCGGCCGCGCGTTGTGGGCGACATCGCCATGCCGCTTCGACGACAAGCCGCGGCAGTATCCCATTGATCTTGCAGCAACCGGGCGTTGGCGCGACAGCGTTCGACATCGCGCTGCCTGCCGGATACGTAGTCGACGAGACGCCCGACCCGGTAAATGTAGATCTGGACTTCGCCAGCTATCACTCGACCGTGACTGCCAAAGGCAACGTGCTGCACTACGAGCGCGAATACGTGGTGCGCAAGGTGGAGATTCCGCCAGACAAGGCGGCCGAGTTCCGCAAACTCGAGTCGGCGATCCTCTCCGACGAGAAGGGCACGGCGGTGCTCAAGAAGCAATAGCCTGCTTAGTTCGGCGCATTCCAGTCATCGGTGGCGGTTTTGTTGCCGTTGGTATACGTCACTTGGATTGTGCCGTAATCGATCGTGATCGTCTCGGTTCGCCCGGACACTCGGACAGACGAGATCATGGCGTCTTTCAGGTTGATCGTCTGCGCGACTTTTCCCGCACCCGCTCCGGAGGTTTTGAAAACGATCATCACATCACTGAGCGGCTCATGCGTATTCATGGACTGCATCAGCTTGGGAGATGCCGAGTCCACTTCTTTTCGTATGGTGATGGAACCATGCTGGCGCTTGCCGGACGTCATCCCCGCAGCCATTGTCGCGTCATGGCTCACACTCGTCACGGCGATCTTTTCCGACATCCCTTCGCCTTTAATCTGCCCTTGCCTCTCGCCTTTTATGACCATGTAGGCATCGATTGCCGCAAAAGCCGGCACTGCGGACAGAAATGCACCGGCCAAAACACAACTCACAATGCGACGCTTGATGTTCCTCAAACCCATGGCAATAACCTCCTGGCTGTTTGAATCGGGTCGTTGGGAAGCCCAGCCGTATGCTACTACCACGATTCAACGACCGGCAAAAGAATAAGATTGAGAAACCAAGAGAGTAATTAAGAGAAGCTGGTTGCTTGCTCTCCGGGCAAATTCCACTTCAAGACAGTGAGATTCAGCTTCGCCACACTGCTAACATTCTTCGGTGAATCACGGCTGCGCTGCGATCATCCAACAAGGTATGACCGCTCCGCTTTTTTCTCCCTTTCAAGCTTCGCTCGGTCGAGTTCGCCAATCGCATCGGCGTCTCGCCCATGTGCCAGTACTCCAGTAGGACGGCTTTGCCAACGACTGGCACCTTGTGCACCTGGGCAGCCGCGCGCAGGGCGGCGCCGGCCTGGTCGAGATGGAGGCCGCGGCCGTTCTGCCGGAAGGCCGCATCTCGCCTGCACGATCTTGGCATCTGGAAGGACGAGCACATTCCCGACCTCGAGCGGATTGCGGAGTTTCTCCATACGCAGGGCTCGCGCGCAGGCATGCAACTGGCGCATGCCGGGCGCAAAGGCAGCACGAGCGTCGCCTTTTGATGGAGACGGTGCGGTTAGCCCGCAGACGGGCGGCTGGCAGCCCGGTCGCGCCCAGCGCGATCGCGTTTGCGCCGGACTACCCCATGCCGGCCGCGCTCGATCAGGCCGGAATCAGCGCGGTCGTCGAGGGATTCCGCAAGTGCAGCGCAGCGCGTGCTTGAGGCCGGATTCGATTTTGTTGAGATTCATGCCGCCCACGGCTACCTGCTGCATGAATTTCTGTCGCCGCTCGCGAATCACCGCACCGACGATTACGGCGGCAGCTTCGACAATCGCATCCGGCTGCTTGCTCGAAGTGGCCGATGCCGTGCGCGCCGTGTGGCCGGAACGCTTGCCGCTGTTTGTGCGCATCTCCGCCACCGACTGGGCGGAAGGCGGCTGGAACATCGACGAATCCGTCGAGCTTGCGAAGCGTGCTGCGCGAGCACGGCGTCGATCTGGTGGATGCTCCTCGGGCGGGCTGGTTCCGAACGCGAAGATTCCTGCTGGCGCCCGGCTATCAGGTTGGGTTTGCCGCCAGAATCCGGCGCGAAGCAGGCATCGCAACAGCCGCGGTGGGGACTGATCACCGAGCCCGCGCAGGCCAACGCAATCATCGCGAAGGGCGAGGCCGATCTGGTGTTTCTGGCGCGCGCCATGCTGCGCGATCCCTATTGGGCGGTGCACGCGGCGGCCGCACTGGGCGAACAGTACCAGCTGGCCGAAACAGTATCTGCGCGCGGCGCCGGCCAATCACCGGCGCGGACGGCGATCGATCGAAGCTGAGGCGCTAGCCAAAAACCGCCGAACTGCACCAAGAAAATCGCCTGAGTTTTCCTCTGTCTAGTTAGGTTCCATCACCCGATTTCGCTTCACAAAGCCGCAGTGTTGTGGCCTATACTGCCAGTAGCGCGAGGCTTTTTCCCCTTTGCTGCGTCGCCTCGCCGCAATTTATGGCAACACAATCAATCGGAAGCGCGCCTACGAGCCACCGCCGATCCCGGATCGCCTCTACTTCAAAATTGGAGATGTCGCGCAACTCTGCGGCGTGGAGACTTACGTCCTGCGCTTCTGGGAGTCGCAGTTTCCGCAACTGAAGCCCAACAAAAGCGGAACCGGCCAGCGGCTCTATCGCCGCCGCGACGTGGAGATGGCGATGGAGATCAAGCGCCTGGTCCACGCCGAGGGCTACACGCTTGTCCGGCGCGCGCACGGTTCTCGAGCAAGGGCAGCGCAAGCCGAGCGGCACAAGAAGCACGATGCGCAGGCTGCCTTGCCGCTGGCCGCGGATCGAAAGCAAGCGGCTCGACGCGGTAGCAGCGGCCATTGGCCACGCGCGCGCCGAGCTGCGCGAGATTGCCGGCCTGCTGGGCTCGCACGCGCAGCAGCCCGCACGCCGCCGCAGCCGGCTGGCGCCCATTCGGGCCGCATCGGGATCGCTGTTTCCGTCGTAAGATCTTGCAGACAGGTGAGGACTCTTGGCCGCGTCCGATGGGCGCGGCCAGCGTTCTTTGAGCGCTAGCAGTCGAGCTTACTCCGCTGCCGCAGTTTCTTCGGCAGCGGTTCCGCTCGGCAGCGGGCTGCGGCCGCAGCTGCTTCGTCTTCCTCTGTCACTTCGGCCTGACACCTTCACCGTGACGCGCGCGGTGACTTCGCGGTGCAGCCGGATGGCCACCTTGAAGTCGCCCAGGCTCTTGAGCGGCTCGCCCAGCTGAATCTTGCGGCGATCGACCTCGAAGCCCTGCGCCGCCAGCTCGGCGGCGATGTCGGCCGAGGTGACCGAGCCGAACAGATGGCCTGCCTCGCCGGCACTTGCGGGTAAAGCTGAGCACGACCGGCTCGAGCTTGGCGACAAGCTCCTCGGCCTGCGCCTTTTCGCTGGCGGAGCGGCGCGCGGCGGAGGCCTTCATCTGCTCGATGACGGCCTTGTTGGCCGCGGTGGCCTGCATGGCCAGCTTGCGCGGCAGCAGATAATTGCGCGCGTAGCCGTCGGCCACCTTCACCACTTCTCCGCGAAAGCCCAGGTTGGCTACGTCTTCCTTCAAAATCACTTCCATGTGAAACTCTCCAATTCCTCTTCGCGAGGCGATCGTCCTGGCTTGCCGACGAGCCGCGCAGAGCCGAAGCCCATTGCATTCGCGCCGATTCCGGCATGGCTAAGACCATGCCACGATACAAGACGCCGAACGTCCGCACACGTCGGACAATGCGGCTGCGACCCGCCGCTTAGTGCCTGGTGGCAAACGGCAGCAGCGCGATGTTGCGGGCCTGCTTGATGGCGCGGGTCAGGCGGCGCTGGTGCGTGGTGCAAACGCCGGTCAGACGCCGCGGAACAATCTTGCCGCGCTCGGCCACAAACCCCTGCAGCAGCCGCACGTCGCGGTAAGGAATCGCGTCGATCTTCTCGGTGCAGAACTTGCACACCTTCTTGCGGCGGAAGAACTTGCCGCGTCCGCCGGGACCGCCGCCGGGCCGCGACCTGGCCACGCGGACCTGAGCCCGGTCCGGATGAGCCCGGTCTGATGAACTTGTGGCTGCGTCCGCCGCAGCGGGCGCTCTTGCTTGGTGTTTCTTCAGCCATCGTGTTTCCTCTTCCATCTCTTTGTTCCGGCACTCGCCGGAGAATCTTCTTAAGGGGTCAGGTTTCAGGGATCAGAGGTAACAGCAATGCGATCGCGAGTTCAGTTCTCTTGTTCCCTGCTCCCTTGTTCCCTGTCTTTACGCGCTGGCCTGCACGGGCTCGTGCAGGCTCCGGCGCGGCGGCTTCGGCCGCAGGCGCAGCGGCAGCTGGTGCGGCGCTGGAGCCGCGCGTGCTCTGCGGCCGGCTTGCGGCGCACGCCGCGCAGCGCCTTCACCTTGGCCAGGCGCTTCTCTTCCTCGTCCATGCGCACGGTGATGAACTTGATCACCGGCTCGGTGACGCGCAGACGGCGCTCGAGCTCCAGCACCACCGCGCCGTCGGCCTCAATGGTCAGCAGAACGTAGTTGCCGTCGTTGAACTTGCGCACCATGTAGGCCAGCTTGCGGCGGCCCATCTTCTCCACCGTCTTCACCACGCCGCCGCCGGTGTAACAGTGGTGGTAAAGCCGGCGATCAGCTTGTCGGCTTCCTCGTCGTCCACATCGGGCCGAACGATAAACATCACTTCATACAAACGCGACATCGGTATTCCTTTTCCGCCGGAGCGCATTGCTCCAGCTCACAACTAACAGCTCTCAGTTCGCAGTTCATCAGTTCGCAGCTCTCTATTCGCTGATCCCTGATCCCTGCTCCCTGATCCCTGTCTTCTTTCCGGTTGAACTCATTCATCGCGGCCGCCGGCCCATTCGAGGATGCGCCGCGTGGCCGTCGCCACCCGGTCCAGCACCTCGTCCAGCACCGCCAGATCCGCCTTGCGCATGGGCGAGAGCAGATAATCCCTGCCCGGCCGTTTTCCGCCTCCGGCTGCAATTGCCTCCGGTGGCAGATCGAGCCCCACGCCGATGCGCAAGCGCAACCACTCCTGCGTGCCCAGGGCACCGGTTACGCTGCGGGCTCCGTTGTGCCCCGCAGGCGAACCGCGCTCCCTGATCTTGAAGGTCCCCAGCACCAGGTCCAGCTCGTCGTAGATCACGAGCAAGTCCCGTGCCGGGTCCGCTTCAAACTCTTCAACCAGAGCGGCCACTGCAACGCCGCTCAGGTTCATAAACGTCTCCGGCTTGGCCAGAACCACCTGCGCGCCCTGCAATACGGCAGGTTGCGGTAGTGGCCCGGCAGCGCCGGTTCTGCACCACAACGCCCTCCTGCTGGGCGATGCGGTCGATGGCCATGAACCCCGCGTTGTGCGGGGTCCACAGATACTCGAGACCGGGATTGCCAAGCCCCACAATCAGGAAAGGGCCGCGGCCGGTGACCCGGACTCGCTTCGTCGCCGGAAGGCCGGTACTCGCTTGCTTCAGGCAAGGCTTACTTCTTCGCCTCGGGCTTCTTGCCTCCGGCGCTCAGCATCGCCCTTGCCCTTCTTGGCCACTTCAGGCTCGGCCGGAGCAGCCCGCATCACCCGCCGCAGCCGCTCCTGCATGCCGCGCGCCTTCCGCCGCCTCCGGCGTTGCAACCACTTCCTCGCGGATCGTGACAACGTGAGCCACGGTCGCATCTTCCGCGGTCAGGTACTTGATCTTGTCGGAGTGGGGCAGGCCGCTCACGCGCAGCACCTGGTGCATCCCCAGCTCGCTCACATCCACATCGATGTGGCCGGGAATGTCCGCAGGCAGGCACTCGATCTCCACTTCGCGCAGCACCTGGTCCAGAATGCCGCCCTCAGTCTTGACGCCGATCGGAATGCCCAGCAGCTTGACGCGCACACGCACGCGCAGAACCTTGTCGAGCGCGATGCGCTTCAGGTCGATGTGAATCAGCTTGTCCTTGATGGGCTCGCGCTGCCAGTCGACGATCATGGCTTTGGCCGCGGGCTGGCCGGCAACTTCGACATCGAAAATCGTGTTGTGGCCGGTCTCGGAGTAAAGGATCCGCGAAATCTGCTTGGGATCCACTTCGACGGCGACGGGGTCGTGTCCCGGAACCATAAAGCACGGCAGGAATCTTGCCTGCGACGCGCACGCGGCGCGCGGCGTTCTTGTTGAATTTGCCCTCACGGGGCTTGGCTACGACAACTTCTGGCATTTCGCTTTTCTCGTTTCTTTAAAGATCGGGCACGGGAAGAGCAGCTTCCAGCTCCCTAGCTACTCAGCTTCCAGCCCTAGCTCGTGCTAGCTGCAAGCTGAATTGCTCCGCTCCCTTTGTGAAGGCCAGTGCGTCAGCTGCAGTTTCAGTGGTCAGCAAAACTCTCCGCTGATACTCGCTGACGCTCAGTTAACCGGCGAATCGGTTGTCCGAGCTCACTGAGCACTGAGAACCTGATCACTGACAGCTTACGAAAACAGCGTACTCACGCTGGTTTCCATGTGAATGCTCTCGATGGCCGCGCCCAGCAGGCCGGCAATCGAGAGCACTTTGATCTTGGGCTAACTTCTGCGCCGCCTCGCGCAGCGGAATGGTGTCGGTGACGACCAGCTGCTCCAGCCGCGAGTTGGCGATGCGGTCGATGGCCGGGCCCGAAAGCACGGCGTGGCTGGCGCAGGCATACACGGCCGTGGCGCCGGATGCGTAAAGCGCGTCGACGGTTTTCACCAGCGTGCCGGCGGTATCGATAATGTCGTCGATGATCAGGCAGGTTTTGCCGTTCACGTCGCCGACCACGTGCATCACTTCGGCCACGTTCATGTCGGTGCGGCGCTTGTCCACGATGGCCAGCGGCGCTCCCATCTTCTGCGCAAAGAAGCGCGCCCGCTCCACGCCGCCCGCATCCGGCGAAACCACCGTCAGGTTGGGCAGCTTGAGCTCGCGGAAATAGCTCACCAGCACCGGGCTGGCGAAAGATGTGATCGACGGGAATGTTGAAGAAGCCCTGAATCTGCGCGGCATGCAGATCGACAAACAGCGCGCGATTGGCGCCTGCGGTGGTCAGCAGGTCGGCGATGAGCTTGGCGCTGATGGCCACGCGCGGACGGTCTTTGCGATCCTGGCGGGCGTACCCGTAGTAGGGCACCACCACCGTGATCCTGGCCGCCGAAGCCCGCTTGAGCGCATCAATCATGACCAATAGCTCCACCAGGTGCTGGTCCACCGGATAGCAGGTGGGCTGCACCACAAATACATCTACGCCGCGCACGTTCTCGAGAAGCTGGAAGTAAACCTCGCCATCGGCAAAGCGCTGCATCTTGGCCTCGCCGACCTTGACGCCGATATGCTCGCCGATCGGCTGAGCCAGCTTCGGGATTCGCCGTGCCGCTGAACAGCTTGAAGCGCTTGTCCTCGCTCAGCTTGCGCGGTCTTCTTGCGCTCCGGCGCTGGAGCCTTGGCTTTGCGTCCTTGCCTTTGCCGCCGTCGCCGGACTGCCGCCTTTCGGTGCGTCCTTTGCCGCCTTCGGGCTTGTCGCGGGCTTGGTTTCTGCCCGGCTTGTTCTTCCAGTGTCACCGTCAACGTTCCCGCTTCCATCTTGAGAGCACCTCCATGCTGGTTGGCTATGGCTGCGTTTCTTATTCGAGCTTCTAGCTTCTAGCTCTTAGCTTTTAGCTCTTTCGCTGCGGAAGCCGACTGACTTCGCGTTCCCGCAAGATAGAGCTAGAAGCTAGATAGCTAATAGCTAAAAGCTGTTTTTCTGGCTGGGCGACCAGGATTCGAACCTGGATAAATGCCTCCAAAGGGCATTGTCCTACCATTGAACGATCGCCCAGCATGTCGGTCAGCCGTGGGTGAGTCTCGCTTGCCCAACGGTGCGACTGTCAATCAGACTGTGTCTTTCAACATTTGATCCCAGTATGCCGATCGCGGCAGGGTGCGCGTGATGGTCGGCTCCGCACTTCCAGGTCCCGGCACTCTGTTCGCTCGATCCGGTCCTTCTGCCGCTTCAGCATCTCCGCGGGTCAGGTACAACCCGAAGAGCGCCGAACCGGACCCCGACAGCGAGGCAAAGAGGGCTGCCTCCGGCGTGCCGGCAGCCGCAAGAAGACGCTTGATCTCTGCAAGGGAGGGATGCTGGGGAAAGACAACTCGTTCGAAGTCGTTCTCGATCCAGCTCATGATCCCGGTGCGGACAAGCGCGGACTCTATTGCGGTCCGGCCAGGTCTTCTCCCACGGAGAAGACACCGGAGGAGCCTGCTCCAAACCCGCCCTCGGGAATCTCTCCCCGAAAGGCGCTGGCGTAGGCACGGCTCAACTTCTCTAGTCTATCGGTACCTGCCTCCGCGGTCAAACCTTCCGCGGCGCAGAGCGCGTCCCAGTCGCGAAAGGCCTGCGGCGTGGAGACGCCGATCTCCGGCACGGCGACCACGCACCAGGTCGGCTCGATGTCGGGCAAGCGGATAGACCTCCTGCCCGCGATCGACGCCCAGCACCGTGCCGCCGATCAGAAAAAGCGGCACATCGGAGCCGACTTTGGCCGGCAATCTCCAGTTTTCTGGGTGAACAGGCTGCGGACACTGGCGTGCCCAGTTCCGCGTCCAGCCCGACCAGCGCCGCGACCGCGTTGCCCGACCCGGCGCCGAGCCCGCCCTGCACCGGCAGCCGTTTTTCGATATGGATCTCGACTTCAGCCGTCTGATTCAAGTACTCGAGAGCCAGGGCAACCATTTTCCAGGCGGTGTTGCGGCTCGTCGGTCGGTACGCGGGGATCATTGAGGTGATGCGCATGCGCGTTTCAGTGGCCGGCCGGGCCGTAACCGTCACCAATTCATGCATTTCCAGGGTCTGATAGACCGTGGCCAGCGCGTGGAATCCGTCGGCGCGCGGCGCGCCCGAGGAAGAGGCCCAGATTGATCTTGGCGTGCGAGCGGACTCGGGTCGGCATACGAACCTATTGTAGAAGGGCGATTGGCGCGGAAATGTTGACCGAAGGTCGCCGGACATTGTAGCGCCGAGTCTCCTGACCGGCTGTCCTGAGGGCCTCCTGGCCCTCAGAGACTTCCCCAGCGCAGCCGCCCTCAGGCTTCCCTATAGACCGAGGCACCGCAGATGGCGCCGATCACGATCTCGAAGAAAGCGCCCAGGGTCGTATACGAAGTAAGGTGGCCTGAGAAGAAATGCGTAGCCCACATTAGAGCGAAGTTCGGGAGCAGCGCCGAAAGGATCCAACTCACAATTCCTGCGTAAATTGCTGTCTTCACGCCGGGTCCGAATCGTGGCCGGATGCCGGCGTAGATCCAGATCGTGACGATCCCGATGACGATTCCGAAGCCCATGAACATGCCGATCTGCCCACCCGTAAAGGGTCCGCGGCCCCAGGTTGCCAGTTGACCGTTCCACATCTTTGTCAGCAACATCCCATCCACCAGGAAATCGATCAGGTTCAGCGCAATTCCCGCCACGATTCCGCCAATGATCAGTCGGACCACATTAATCTTTCCCATCACTCCTCCTTCACTTTTAAGGGACGGCGGGAGTATATGCGCGAGTGATGCCGCGTGCAAGGTGAAATTTCTGAGCGGGATAGCCCGGCAGCTTCGGAGTGGCAGGCACACCAACAGCTTGTCGAAAAGGGTGATGCCCCATCCAAGACTGCTTGGGTAGGGGTGGGGCCTGATTCATGCACAGACTCCCTTTGGGAACATCGGCACAGCAACCTGCGTAGTATGTTGGGACAAGAGCTGGAGCAACTATGCATTTCATGATCTTCGGCATCGCACTTTACTTCCTGCCCGCCATCATCGCGGCCGCTCGGCACACGCACAACGCCATGGCCGTCCTCATGCTGAACCTGTTTCCTCGGCTGGACCGGCATTGGCTGGTTCGTCGCGCTCCTCATGGCCATCTGCTCGGCTCCCTACGCCGCCTGCTACTATCATCGCGGATGGTAGAAACTGGGGCTCAGCCCTCAGAAAAATGTTGGACTCTGCGCGACCGCTTGGGCATTGCGCGATTTGATCGCGGCCATTCTGCTCTTCGCAGCGACCGCCGGCGTGATCCTGTGGCAGAACGCGCACGTCGCCGTTTTCTACGACATCAGCTATATGCTGAATGCCGCCGAGCGCATCGCTAGCGGCCAGGTTCCCTATCGCGACTTCCCGCTCGCGCATCCGCCGCTCACGTTTCTGGTACAGGCAGCAATCATCCGCCTCACTGGCCGCGTCTTCTGTCATCACGTTCTGTATGTCGCCATCGATCGGCGGCCTCAGCACTGTTCTCGCGTGGCGCATCGCACTCGAAACACTGCGCAACCAAATTGCGCACGCCTGGACGGTCGCTCTTCTCCTCGCCGCGCCGCTCATCTTCCTCAGCGTGTATTCGATCATGCCGAATCCCGAGTACGACGCCGACTGCGCGTTTTCGATTCTCGTCGCGGTCCGGGGATTGCAACGCATCACATGCATTAAACTCGGGGCTCGCCTCGCAAGTTTGCATCCAAAAGGAACTTGTCATCCTAAACGGAGTTTGCCGCGCGTTTCGCGGCAATCGGAGTCGAAGAATCTGCGGCTGTTCTTCGGAAACTTTCAGATTCTGCGCGCCATTCTTGCCGGCAGTGCCCTCTGCATCCCACTTTTCTTCAAGCAAAATATAGGCCTGCCATTTCTGCTCACTTGCGTCTGCGCGATTCTGTTCGTGCTTCTCGCGGCGCGTTTCAATCGCCGGCAGACCACCGACTCCACAAGATTGGAAACGCGAGCTGCGCTTGCCGCCCTCTGCGGCGTGATTGCCGCGCTCCTGGCCGGCGCATTGCTGCTGCAGCTTACCGCTGGCCTCGGCAACTACCTGCACTGGACCATCATCTTCGCCGGGCAACGACGCATGCCGGGACTCGACGTCATGCTCGGCGTCTATGGCTATCCAGCCTTGGAGTGGATGCTGCCCTGCGCGATCGCCGGACTCGTTCTGCTGCGCACTCGATTTGCAAAGAAGCTTTGGGCGCAGATTGCCGCATTTCTCTTCCTCGCCGCCCCATTTCTCTTTGCGCTTGCCGCTCTCTTTCTCTATTCCGACGATCCCGATACGCGTGGCGACAACTTCCTCATGATCTGGCCGCTGATCCTCGTGCTGGCAACGGCAATGGCGCTCGTGAATCTCTGGCAATCCTGGCGCGAACCTTCACTGCGCGCGCTGTTGCCTCTTGTTGTACTCGCTGCAATCAACGGCGCCATGATGTCGCAGCAGCTTTGGGGATCGACATACGCCATCTGGCCGCTGCTCATCCTGCTGCTCGCCGAATTATTCGCCGTCCTCGATCGAATTGTCGTCCGCGCCGGCGCTGCGCAAATCGCCCCACCCCGCTTCACGCTTGCGCTCACAGCATTCATTTCCGCGACGATGCTGGTGTGCGGCGGCTTCTACACAGCCAGCGAAGAACGTCTATCGTATGCGCAGTTTCCCGATGGGCCCGCCAGCGCATTCCGCATTTCCGGCTCTCGCGGGCATGGCCACGCCCGGGCCGTTTTTGCCGAACCTCGATGAGCTGCTGCGCTACGCTCAGGCGAATATTCCATTCGACGACGGGGTCATGCTGATTCCTGGCGAAGATCCTTTCTTCTTTGCCACAGGCCGCGCGCCGCCCTTTCCCACAACCATCTGCGACATCACCGGCCTCCCGTATTCGCCGGCCGAAATTGCCGCGATGGCGCGCGCACGACAACATTCGCTGGCTGATTGTGAAGCGCGATCTGCAGATCAAAGAAGATCCCGACGCCTCGACCGCGCCGCGACGTTGGATGCTACTGATGAAAGAGTTCACGCTCGCGGCGCATCTGCACGGATACGACGTGTATCGAGCGAAGCCGGCGGAGTGAGCGGTGCCTATGCCCGCTTCCGCTTCGCCTTCCCCGACCGCTTCAGCTCTTCCCAGTCCTTCTCCGTCTGGTCGGCATAGGCGACGCCGAACTCGGCAATCGCTTCAGCAAATGCGTCGCCGGTGCCGATGTAGCCGGCAATCACCTGCGGATCGCCCGAGCGCGCGTGGCCGCGGGCCAGCAGTTCGCCGCAGACCTCGGCGTAGGCCTTCAGGTTCGCGCCGGCCAGGTCCTCAATCTCGATCGATCCCTTGTGGTCGTTGAGCTGGCGAACCAGATATTGCCGCGGCTGCCGATGTGCGTCCAGCCCAGAAACGGATCGGTCTGGATCTGCATGGCGCGCTGCCCCTCGGCCACGCGCTGGCCGTTGTGGTGCGCCGGATGCGCGTCGGGCAGATACGGCGCGTAGGCCGACGCAGCCTCTTCCTTGATCTGCAAAAACAGCGGATCGCCGGGGCCGTTGCCCTCGATATAGATGCAGTAGTCGCGCAAGCCCACCGAGCCGGTGCCCACCACTTTGAAGGCCACATCGATGGGCCGGTAAAACGTCGAGCAGGTGCTGCCGCTGCGGCTCCAGCATTTCGCGATAGGGCGCCGAGCGAGGCCAGCACCGCCGCCGCGCGCGCGCCTGTCACGCGCATCGAGCATCGGCTTCGATTCCTTGAAGCGTCGCGGCGCGCCTTGGGCTTGACCGAGACGAGGCTCGGTCAGAGCTGTTCAAGCGTGTGCAGCGGCGTGGCGCGCTCGGCCTTTGAGCAGCGCGTCGTGCACCGGCTTGAGCCAGATCCATGCGGTGCACCTGGAACCGGCCCACTTCGAGCTGCGGCATGCGGGCAAACGCGCGCATCTGCGTCGGCGTAGCGCTCGATGCAGGCCTCGGCGGCCTTGCGCGCGGCTGCCGTCTTTGTGCCCTGCCGCGCGCCCGGCCAGCACCAGCGAAGCCGCCATGCGCTTCAAGTCCCACTCGAACGGGCCGCGAATGGTCTCATCGAAGTCGTTGATGTCGAAGACCAGCCGGCCGTCGGGCGCGGCATATGCGCCCAGGTTGCGCACATGCGCGTCGCCGCAAAGCTGGCTCACGATGCCGGTCGAAGGCAGCTGCGCCAGGTCCGCGGCCATCACCGGCGCCGCGCCGCGAAAATAGCCGAACGGCGACTCGGCCATCAGCTGATACTTGAGCTGGATCAGCGCCGGCACGCGGCCGCGCATCGACCGCTCCACCAGCTCCAGCGCCGGAGCCGGCCGCGCTTTGCGAATGCAGCTGCATCGTGCTGGTGGCGGCCCACCTGCTTGCGCCGCGCCTGGCCCAGCGCGCGCCGTTCTTCAGGAGTTGCCCAGTGCATACTGCGGAACATACACTCGTCGACCCTCGCGGCATCAAACGGCACATGTTCGTTTTTCGGAAAGCGCTGGCGAAGCCAGGCAGGACAATGCGAAGCGCGCGCAACATGACACGCGCGGCGTCAGTCTTCGCCGAAGAAGCGCTTCCTCGCCGCTTCGTCCACCGGCAGGTCGGGTCCGACAAAGAGCGCGTCCGGCTGCCGGCTGGGATCTTGCGCGATCAGCGGCATGGCCCGCGCGCGGCGCGCATCGGCATCCGGTCCCGTGGCGAGATACATCGCAGTCATCCACTGGTGGAAGGTGTGCATCCGGCCGGCATAGCCATCGTGCTCGTCGGCGTAGGCGTGTCCTGCGGCATTCCAATCGTCGCTGCGCATCAGGTGATCGCGCAGCACGCGAGCGTCGCGCAAGGTAAGCGAAAGGCCCTGCCCCCATGTGGGATCGCTCGATGCGGCCGAATCGCCGAGCAGCGCCACTCCATCGCGGAAGGGATGATCGACCCAGCTATGCGCGCAACTGAAGGTGGCAAGCGGGCCGACCTGTCTGGCATTTTCGAACAGCGCGGCGTTCGCGCCTGTCTTCTTGCAGCCGTCAACAAATCTGGCCAGGTCGCCGGGCCCCTGAAAGCGCGCTTGCGTTGCATCGTGGTAGCAAAGATACATCCGCACGCGGCCGCCGCCCTGCGGTACCGACAATCACCAGTTGCCCCAGCGCAAAGTTGTAGATGCCCTGGAGAGTGTCTTCCGCCGCGGGAACATTTTCGAGCAGAATTCCGGCGATCATCATGTCTTCGAGATCGCGCTGGACGGGGAAGCGCGCCGAAGAGCGCACCACGGACGATCGTCCCTCGGCTCCCACCACCAGCCGCGCGGAGATCGTTTCAACGCGGCCATTTTCGTCAATGACCATCTCCGGCGACGCGCCCTGGCTCGCACTTCGCGAACCGCCGCGCCCCGTCGCACCGTGGCGCCCGCTGCTGCCGCCGCTTTCAACAGCGACTCCTGCATTGCGGGGTGATAGCAGGTGAGGAAAGGCAGCTGATGCTTTGTGCTGGGGACAACTTCGCGATGCTCCACCAGGTCGCTCGCAACGTATGTGTCGAGCCAGTTGAGATGGTGCCTGCCGGCTTCGGCAAGGCAATCGCGCGACTCCGAGGGCCTGAGCCTCAGCGTAGCCCCAGGGAAACATCGCCTCGCCGCGAACGCGATCCTTGAATTGCCGCTCGTGCTCGATGACGAGAACCCTGGCGCCGTGTTCCGCCATGTTTTTGGCCAGAGCCGCGCCGCCCAGGCCGCCGCCGGCGATGGCAAGATCGTAACGTTGTCGACATGCTTTTTCCTCCCGGGGGATTTCCTGAATTTATGTGGTCTCGCCGACATCAAGGCAAGCATTTATTTTCAGAGGGCGATGCCCGGAGAGCGGCACATCGGAGCGTGTCAACGTACGCCATCTGTCCAGCGCCAAGTCCGCTTGGTGATTTACACTGATTCTTCCGGTCACCGGCTCACTCCGTTTCACTGCCCGCCATGCCGGAATTCCACTTCGGGTCTGCTCGCATTTAGGAGAAACCTCTTTGACGCGAAAAGCCCGCTTTCTGTTTTCGGCTGCTCGCATTGCCTCGTTCTGGTCGCTAGCATCTGCGCCTTCTGTCGAATCGCAAGCGCCTGAAAAGCCGCTCACCGTCGAGGCAATCTTTGCGCCATGGATCGCTCGATCGGCAAGCCGCCCGACGAGCTCACCTGGTCGCCCGACGGAAAGCACCTGACCTATCTCGATGGCGGCGAATTGATGGATGTGGATCCTGTCACCGGCAAGACGCATGTGCTGGTGAGCGCGGCCAAGATGGCGCAGCTGGAGGGCAGCAGCGACTCGCGAGCAGGACCGCGACCATCGCGAGCGCTACAACATGGCCAGCTATATCTGGGCGCCGGACTCCACGCACATTCTCTTCGACTCCAACGGCCGCCTGTGGCTTTACGACCTGCACAACGGCACGGGAGTCGAGATCGGCATTTTCGGGAATGGCTTCGGGCGACGATCCCAAGTTCTCGCCCGACGGTCATCCATCTCGTTCATTCGCGATCACGGCCTGGCCGTCATCCGCTTGCACGAGCCCGGCACGCCCACCATGCCGCTCGCTCCGCACCCAGCTCCCTCGGCGCAGACGGCCAGGTCTTTCTCAACGGCGAAGTGGATTGGGTCTACGAAGAAGAGCTCGACGTGCGCAGCAACTACTTCTGGTCGCCGGACTCAAAGAACATTGCCTACCTGCAGATGAACGAAACCCAGGTGCCGCAGTATCCGCATCACCGACTGGATTCCCACCCACGCCGACGGTGGACTGGCAGCGCTATCCGCAGCCCGGCGATCCCAATCCCGATGTGCATCTGGGCGTGGTGCAGCGCGCAGGCGGCAAGACCGTCTGGGTCAAGCTGCCCATCCACGCAGGGCGACGACTACATCCCGCGCTTCGGCTGGGTCGACGACAAAACGCTCTGGATCGAAACCCTCAGCCGCGATCACAAGCATCGCGACGCTCTACTTTGCCGACGCCGACTACGGCGAAGCGCGACTCGATGCTCGAGATCAGCGACGACAAGTTCCTCGACGAAAACTACGATGTCACCGTGGGCGACGGAGCCATCGTGCTCACCAACTGGAGCGACGGGCACAATCATATCTATCTCTACAGCTACGACAAGGACGAAGCCGCTGGCGGCCGACTGCCAAGCTGGAGCGGCAGCTGACCAACGGCGACTTCGAAGTGGGCGACGTGTACCGCGTCGACGCCGAGCACAAGGTGGTGGACTACGCCTCGAACGAAGGCAATCCGCTGGAGCAGCAGATCTGGCAGGTGAGCTTCGATGGCGAGCGCAAGCAGTTGAGCGCAGGCGCGGGATTTCATGACGGCAACTTTCGCTCCCGATGGCAGCGCGTTCACCGACAAATTCTCCTCGCGCATGACGCCGCCGGACATGCGCGTCTGCCAGCACTCGCGAGGCGTCGGCCGCCGGCGGCATGCCACGTCTTCTGGGAGACGCATGCGCTCGATCCCTACCATCTGCACGCGCCGGAGCAGCTTGAAGTGAAGGCGCACGACGGAACCACGCTCTACGCCACGCTGCTGCTGCCCGCAGGCACGACCAATCCGCGCCAGCGTTCCGCTGATCGTGAATCCCTACGGCGGGCCCGGCCCGACAGGAACGTCGCCGAATCACTGGAGCACGACATCTGCTCTTCGACGAGCTGCTCGCCCAGCACGGCTTTGCCGTGCTCCACGCCGACAATCGCGGCATGGGCATGCCGCGGCCGCGCCTTTGCGCAGGCCGCCTATCACAACTTCGGCCCCGTGCAGCTTGAAGATCAGTTGACCGTGGTCGACGCGGCGCTGGCGAAGTATCCGCAGCTCGACCCCAAGCGCCTCGGCTGGTGGGGCTGGAGCTGGGGCGGCACCTTCACGCTCTACGCCATGACGCACTCCGACCGCTTCCGCGCCGGCGTTGCCGTGGCTCCCGTCACCGACTGGCGCAACTACGACTCCATCTACACCGAGCGCTACCTGGGCCTGCCCGCGGAGAATCCGACGGCTATCACGACTTCTCCGTGGTCAACTCAGCGGCGAATCTGAAGGGCCGTCTGCTGCTCGCGCACGGAACCGGCGACGACAATGTGCACATCGAAAACACCGTGCAGTTCGTGCAGAAGCTGATTGACGCCGGCATTCCCTACGACCTGCAGATCTATCCGCGCAAGACCCACTCCATCGCAGGACCCGATGTGCAGACACAGCTCTACAACCGGATCCTGGCGCAGTTTGAAACTTATCTGAAGCCGGAGAGCTGCAGCAGCAGGCGGACAAGTAGCGCACGAGAATTTGAGGGATCAGGCTCAGACTTCATCACGATCGATTTCAGGAATGTCGTGCGCAGACTGCGAGCCTAAATTTCGTGGCGATTGAAGAGATCGTCCTTTCGCGGCTGGGCAGTGGGTGCACTCCAGGCAGGCAGACCAGCAACACTGCTACGCCCACCGTGACCAGCACGGCAAGAATGCTTCCGTTCACCGCGATCCAATGCGTCAGGTGTCTGCATCTTCGGTCACCATTCCTGACGCTATCCGGATCCTGTAAATCCGAGATGATTGGATCTCAAGATGCTACGCACCGCTGACATTTAGACGCTATCCGCCATTCGAGGTTAGTATCTCCAGAACGCTTTCGGGTAATGTATCGGTTGACTTATGCGAAGACGATTTGCATTGCAAAATAGCGAAGAAAAGGCGAAAATAGATGCACGAAGATGGCCGCCATGCCCAATCCCGGCCCTCGTCATCCGCTCCCGACGAGTGGCCTGAAGAGCTTGCGGAGCTTGCGGTCCAGCCGGACAGCTGCCGAGCTCCGGAGCCAGACGGACGCGCATCCGGCTGAGCCGCGATCGCCGGAGTCCGCTGCTCAACTGGCTCTTCGTCGATCTCAACTCCTACTTCGCCTCGGTCGAGCAGCAGGTCCGGCCCGAGCTGCGCGGCCGTCCCGTCGGCGTCGTCCCCATGATGGCCGACACCACCTGCTGCATCGCCGCCAGCTACGAAGCCAAGGCCTTCGGCGTGCAGCACCGGCACCATCGTCGCCGACGCCAAACGCATGTGCCCCGAGCATCGTCCTCGTCGAAGGCCGCCACGAAATCTACGCCGACTACCACCACCGCGTCGTCGAAGCCGTCGAAAGCTGCGTGCCCGTCACGGCCGTCTGCTCCATCGACGAAATGGCCTGCCGCCTCATGGGCCGCGAGCGGCCGCTGCTCGCCGCCCTCGACCTCGGCATGCGCGGTCAAAGACGCGCATCCGCGAGCACGTCGGCCCCATGCTGCGCAGCTCCGTGGGCCTCGCCACCAACCGCTATCTCGCCAAAATCGCCAGCGACATGGAAAAGCCCGACGGCCTCGTCGCGCTGCCGCTCGACATTCTGCCCGAAGCGCTGCACCAGCTCACCCTGCGCGACCTGCCCGGCATCGGCGCGCGCACTGAGAAGCGCCTGCAACGAAAAAGGCATCCACACCATGGACGATCTGCTCGCGCTCGACTGCGAACAGGCCGGCGAGCTCTGGGGATCGGTGTGGGGCGAGCGGCTCTGGCACTGGCTGCGCGGCGAAGACTTCGACATGGCCGAGACCGAGCACCAGAAGTCCATCAGCCACTCGCACGTGCTGGCGCCCGAGATGCGCACCGCCGAAAAAGCCTGGGCCGTGGCCCACAAGCTGCTCCACAAAGCCGCCATGCGCCTGCGCGCCGCGGGACTTGTGGGCCAGCAGCATCGGCCTCGCCATCGGCTTCGCCGTGCCGCGCGGCGAGAACACGCCCGTCTAGCCGCTTCGGCGTGCCCACCCGCGGCTGGCGCAGCGAGATCAAGCTCAGCGAGTGCCAGGACAATCAGACGCTCATCGCCGCGCTGCGCCGCCTCTGGGAGTCGCGGCCCAGCCGGCGAGCGAGTACGACCATCCCTACTTCATCGGCGTGCAGCTCAACAGCCTGGTCCCCGACCGCCTGCACTCGCTCAACGCTCTTCGACGCCCTCGAAGACGAGCAGAGCCGCACCCGCCTGCTCGCCACCATGGACCAGCTCAACGACAAATACGGCATGAGCACGCTGGCCCCCGCCGCCATGCTCACCGCCTACAAGGCCGCGCCCACGCGCATCGCCTTCCACAGCATTCCCGATTTGTTCTGACCGCGAGCAATTTTGCGGCGTCATCGAATGCGCCAGCGAGTTTGCCTACAAGCGAACCTCCAGGACAAACTGCCCATCGCCTCTCGCTGTGTATACTTTCACCTGTTCTTCGAGAGGTTACAAAGTGAAACTTCAGACATGCGCTCTATTGAGCCTGATAACGCTCTCTATTGGGGCCTTCGCACAAAGCCCTGCCGACCCCATCGAACTCGCGCTCAAAGCCGCGCCTCTCCGTCTCAGAGACAACGCGACTGTCATCAAATGGAAATCCGACTTCACCTACGAGACGCTAAGGAAAGGCACCAACAGGCTCGTGTGTTATGACCGCTCCGGTCAGCCCGGCCAGCAACCGTTTGCCGTTGAATGCACCAGCATCGGCAACCTTGACCGCGTTGCCCAGAACTTGAAGCTCGAAGCCATTCCCGATAAGCAGGCCAGCCTCGCTGCCTTCGATGCCGCAGAAAAGGACGGCACCCGCGTGAAGCCCGAATTCGGCTCCGTTTGGTATCACGTCAATGGCGCCGATGCCGACCACACACGCACACACATCACCATCGCGGTACCGGGAGCTACCGGCAAATCGCTGGGCTTGCCTGAAGATGGCAAGCAGGGCGGCATCTGGGTGATGAATGCCGGAACATCAACGTCGCACCTGATGATTCCCGGCGAATAAATCTCCCAATTCACGTCTGGCCGCAACTCGGTGACTCCCCAGCCCGTCCACCCGCATCAGGCATCTGTACAACCACATCCCCTGGTGCTAGACTGCCCCTCACGAGGTTGGGTCATGCGGCGGCCAATCCTGCTCAGCTTGTTTGTGCTCCTTTGTCTCGGTGTGGCGCACGATGTGTCTGCCCAGCGCCGTGGTGGAATGGCGCCCGGTTTCTCCCGCGGCGGTTACGGTTTCAATCGCGCGCGCTCTGTGCCGCGCTATCGCACCGGCAATGCCTACCTGCCCTACGGTTCGGGTTTCGGATATCCCTACGACAACTTTGATTCGGGATACTCCTACGCACCCCAGCCGGCCGTTTATCTTCAGCAGCCGCCTCTCTTCGTTCAGCCGCCCGCGCCGCCCGTCGTCGAGACACCGGTGCATCCAGTGATGACGGAATACAAATGGCCGGCCGCAACCGTGGCCGCCTCCCTCTCCGCATCTCAGAAAACGCCGGAGCCCGAGCCGCAGTCTTTCGCCATCATCCTCAAAGACGGTTCCACTCTCTCCGCTGTCATGGTCTACTCCGCTGACGACGGCCTCCATTACATCGACCCGGATGAGAGACACCTGCGCATTTCCATGAGTCAGGTTGACCGCGCAGCAACCCTCAAGCTCAACCGCGAGAGAAACCTGAATCTCCATCTTCCTGCCGCGGAGTAGCGAGCGCACGCCGGCGCATTTCTAAAGCCGGCCCGCGCATCCCTCTCGCCTGCCCTCTCGCTATCTGTTTCAGCGCCCTGCTGGAATCCACCCACCCGTCGTCCTCCTCAAGTCGCGCGAATCTCCAGGACGGCCACGCTGTAGGCATCCAGATCAATCGTCAGATCTTTTGCGTACTCGAACGGACGAGACACCGGAGCAATAGCCTCAGGTTTTTCGAGTGAAGCCTCATCGTTAAGTCCCGCAGTGATGGTGTGCAGAGTCGCGGTGCCGTGCTCTGGAGCAGCTTTGCCTTTCAGGCGGACGAGAAGGCTGCTGCGGTTGCCACGATAGTTGACAGCTTTAATAACGATGCGGCGGCTGTCGTCGCTCGCGGTTGCGATGGCGTCGACGGAGTCGGGCAGCCAACCCGACGGAATCTGCGTGGAAATTCTGTCGAACAGAATCTTGCGATCAGTCACGTCCTGCACGGTGCCGGCGGCAGAGGCCAGATAGCGCGGAGCAAAGTGCTGTCGGAATAGTTTCTCGACCACATAGCTGCTTCCCGGGAACCAGGAGACGTGGTCATGGTAAATGGCTGCGGTCCACTTCGGATCGTCGGTCGTGTTGCGCATCAGCAGCGCCGGGCAGGTCATGGTGAGGCCGGGGCTCAGCTCCTCGTACATCATCAGGCTGCCGGCGGCGTGCAGGCCGGCCCGCCAATCGTAAGTGTGCTGCAGGCTCCATTCGAGTACGGCCACTTCAATCTTCTGGTGCTGCGAAGCTCGAATGTAATCGCGGAGTTTGGTGAGGTAGCCACGGATGCGGTCGATGCCGGAGGCAAAGTTGTCGGGCTCGTACTCATAGTTGTGGCAGCCGAGGATATCGAAGTTGTCGCCCGCGATGTCGATAACCTTCTCGCTCCAGTCCATGTCGCTGGAACGCTTCTGGCCGCAGGCCACGATGCGGGCGTTAGGAACTAATTCGCGAAGGCGGCTTGCCGTAGAGATTGACGATTTCAGCATAGGACTCGGGCGTGAAGCCGTTATTCATCGGCTCGTTGTCGATCTGAAAATAGCGGACGCTATACGGCTCAGTGTGGCCGTTCTGCGCGCGCATTCGGCCCCACTCGGTTGAGGCCGGGTCATTGAGGTAGTGAACCCAGCTCATCGCGTAGTCCAGATCCTCCGGCTTGGTGCTCGGCGCGGCCAGCACGATGAGCGGTTCGCAGTTGAGGCGCTTGCACAGACCCAGAAACTCATCGGTCCCGAATCCGGCGTAGTCGGAGTAGTTGCCCCAGTAAACGTTAGGGTGGTAGCCGCGGGCCGCATAAGGGCCGATGGCTTCTTTCCACTTGTACGTGGAGGCATAAGAGCCGCCAGGCCAGCGGATGAACGAGGGCTCCAGGCCGCGCAGCGCGTCAAGAAGATCGGGGCGGAGCATCCCATCGTGGCGGACATTGGAACGCATGAGGGAAACGAAATCGACGAGCAGGGCGCCATGCCCTGAAGCGACGATCTCGATGGAGGCCTGAGTATCGCGAACCTCGCTGGTGAAGGCGAATGAAAGCTCGTGCCATTCGGTTCCAGTCGTCGCCAGCGGAAGCGAAGCGATGACGCTTCCAGTGGAGCCGACGATGCGCAGCGCCAGCCTTGCGGCAGCCTGCTCTCTCTTCACCCAGAGAGAGCCTTCGTATTTGGTGCCTGCCTCGAGAAAAATGCGCCCTTGCCTGATGCCTGCATCTCCTCCAGTGGGCCGCAGGCGGACACTCTTCTTGCCGTTCTGGAAATCGAGCTCAGCGACTTCGACATCGCCGCCCTTCGCGATGGGTTCCCAATAAGTCGTGAAGTCCGGGCCTTCGAATCCCGCGCCACGGATCTGTTCGGCAAAGAGACCGTCTTCAACCGAGTGATTGATGTGCTCCAGGAATTGGCCATAGATGCGCTTGTCGATGGGGACGGACGCGCGGTCCGTGTCCACCACGAGGACGGAAACATGGGGCGCTTCCGCGGCAACGCTCGCAATCAGCGAAGTGGAGGAAAGTGAGGCGGTCGCGGCAGCAGCAGCGGTCGAATGGATAAGGAAGTTGCGTCGGTTCATAGCAGGCGGAGTCCTCGGCTTGCTCTGGCTGAAAGACTACAACCGGTCTCATAAATAGCTAAGCTTCCTGTTGCGAGTACCGCCCCCGGAGCAAGCTACTCGGTAAACTTCAAGTTCGTAGGTTGCGTCGGCAGCGTATGCGCTTGGGGCGATTGAGTTGTAACCGGAACCTCGATCCCTACGACTTCGAAGCTGACATCGTTCATCCAAACCTCGCCGGAACCACGTAGAAGTATTCCGAAGAAAATGCCCGTTGCATCTTGCGGCACGTCAAAGACCACATCATATTGCTTCCACGGCTGGGTTCCGTTGATGGCACGATTCTGCATATTATCGAATGCAACCGTCGTCTTTTCCTTATCGACCCTCATCCATACTCCAGCCCACTCCTCAACATCCTGCGACCGGACCCACGCTCGCAAGCGAACTCGCTTGCCAGCGTAATCCGAGGCACTGAATTGCTGCATAAGAGTGCCGAATCCATCGGTCACCGGCACGATCGATTTAAGATATGCGCTCGGCAGCCCGTTCTGAGTCATCGTTTTATCGACGCTCGTTTGGTAGCTTGACGGCTTGCTGCCAGCCAGGAACCAACCGGGGGGAGCATTGATCGTTGGAATTAGAGACTGCGCATTCGAAAGTTTCAAGCCGAGGCCGGCACACAACACGCATGTCGCAAGCAGAAAGGAGGAGCCAACTGCAAATGAAGTGAAAGCGCGGAGGCGAGAGCATCTTGATCTGTTTTCGAGCAAGTTCATGATTCGCTCCTCCAGAAATTCATCGCGAACAAGTCTACCTCTAAACGGCCAGGGAAAGGGCAGAAGGCCGATTGCTGGCGGCTTGTCGTCCCCTCGAAACTTTGACAATCCTTCGCCCAACCTGGGATTACTTCCGGATTGCCGGAGACTCGCCCGTAACGCTGCACCGGGACTAGAATTGGC
The DNA here is from genome assembly GCA_963782085.1 of uncultured Acidobacteriaceae bacterium. Taxonomy (GTDB): domain Bacteria; phylum Acidobacteriota; class Terriglobia; order Terriglobales; family Acidobacteriaceae; genus Telmatobacter. Next base: position 102,053 of record CAWAIL010000011.1, on the reverse strand, counting down.
GCGTGAATGCTACCGTAGCGGCCATAGGTAAAACGATCGTCTCTCTGGCGATCTGTGCGATTCCAACCGTGGAAATCGCCCAATCCAATGGACCGCTGGCATCTAGCCAAGGCCCCTCCAATCAGCCGCTCCCACCCATGGCCGCCGACGCAAAACCTGCCTTCGATGTCGCTACCATTAAGCCCAGCGACACGTCCGCGCCGCATGGCAGGTTCTTTCGTCTCAATGGTCGCCACGTGATTGCCTACAACATGTCTGTTGAAAACCTGATCACCTACGCCTATAGCATCCAAGTCAGCCAAGTCGTCGATGGTCCTTCGTCGCTGCTGGCAGAGCACTTCGATATAGACGGCCTGCCCGACGTCGTTGGCCGCCCGAATCGAAGTCAGTCTCGATTGATGTTCCAACAGTTGCTCGTCTCTCGATTCAAGCTCGCGTTTCACTACGAATCCCGTGAACTCCCCGTTTATGCAATCCAAATTGCCAAAGGCGGACCTAAGCTCGCCCAGACTACGCGTAAGCCCGAAGCGGGAACCAGCTTCTCCTACACTTGCCCACCGGTGCTCACCTACCGCAACTACTCGATTTCAGAATTTGCCAAAGTCATGCAGGAAGCGTTCCTCGACAGACCCGTCGTCGATCAAACTGGGTTGACGAACCGCTACGACTTCGATCTCAAGTGGACTTCCGACGACTCGCAAACTTATTGTCCGCCTGATTCAGCGGGCTCCCATGAGGATCCCAATGCGCCGCCCGGCATCTACACCGCCATTCAGGAGCAACTCGGACTCAAGATCGTTGCCACAAAGGCTCCCGCACAGGTCACGGTTATCGATCACATCGAGAAGCCGTCGGAAAACTAGACTTTTCGTCCAGCGGGCGTGTCGTCTCCTACCCCTCAGTCACTGTTTGAGCAATAGCCCCCGAGGAGCTGCAAATTCAGCGGCAGGCCGAATTGCAAATCCTGCCTCCCCACACACCCCGAATCGCCGACTTCAGTCCGGCGAGGCGGGGCAAAAGATTCTTGACCACCGTTTTCCTTGTCAACCCCCTACGACCCCAAAAACCGCCTCATCTCTCTCATTCGAATTGAAATAAAAAATCTCGCAGACAGTGCCTGGAATTAACCCGGTTTTCGCTACACTTTTCTCAACAGCAAAAAACACCATGCGGACAATTCGGGCGGCCCGGGGCACCTATCTCCTCCGGGCCATCTGCTTTTTTAGGGCAATTCCTAAGGCTTTTCGTGATTCGCTCTTCTAAGATCTGAGAGCTGACGGCTGAGAGCTGAAAGCTGAGGGCTGACGGCTGACGGCTGCGCTGACGGCTGATGACTGTCCTTAACTCCTTTGCTGCCACGGTTGTGCAAACAAGCTGTTTGTTTGCACGAATCTGCAGCGTGAGGCATCACATAACCACCAGAAAATAAAGCAGTTATTTGCACAGATGGGAGGGGGGTACTACTGTGCACTTGCAGGTCGTCTTTTCGCCCACGGGGATAGAAAACCCAAAAAAGAGGGGCAGCCCGATGAATTGGGCTGCCCTTCGCTGACTTGCCGACTCGCTGCTTTGCTGCTTTACGGCAAGTAGTAGCGGAACGACGTGAAGATCATGTTGTCGTCGCCGTGTGCGCCGTTGCCGGGGTTGGCGGTGCCGCCCGCTCCGGACCACAGATCGCGGCGGAACAGGCTGTACTGGATGCCCTGGCGCAGCCGGCCCTGCGCGCTGTTGTGGATGTTCCACCAGTAGCCGGCTGTGAACTCCTGCACGTCCTTGTTGTTGGCGCCGCAACTGGATGGAGCGACAGGCGCCGCGCCGGTTGCGCCGGCAGTTGGCGTGGTGGGCTCAACATTGCAACCCGACATGCTGACGCTGCGCGTGCCGTAGCCAACCTGGGTTGTTCCGCTGAGCACGTAGTCGCGATCGATGTAATCGCCACCGTAGTTGAAGTACAGCGTGAAATTGGGCGTGGGATTCAGCTCCACCGTGCTGAGAGCGGAGAAGCCGTGGAGGGGCGAGAGTTGGCCCGTTGGGCCGAAGCGTAACGTCGGCGATGGTGGACGAGCCGTAGCGGCCCACGCCCTGGCCCCACAGGCCCTTCAGGCCGATGGTGACCTTCTTGCCGGCGAGCGGTCCGCGGAAGCCGCCGCCGATGCCGGCGCCGATCTCCGTGTCGTTATAGGCGACCGCGTGGACGTGCGGCCGTACGGTTGGCAGGATAGATGCGGTCGCGGAAGTTGCGCTCGATGCCGAAGAGCTCCCAGTGGCCCCAGCCGGGCTGCAGAGCCATCTTGACGACGAAGTCAGGCGTGTAGTTGAAGGAGTAGTTGGCCGTGGCTGTTGTAGAGGCCGCCGCCGGTGCCGGTTGAGCCGAAGAGATAATTGGTGGGCAGGTTCTGGCCGGCAGGGTTGAGCGTCTCGGCGTTTTCAGCCGAAGCGCCGATGAAGAACGTCTTGCCGAATGTCCTTGGACACGCGGAAGCTGTACTGGCGGGCCCACACAAAGCCGGCTTCGTACTGCGCGTCGATGGTGGCCGGCAGAATTTCAGTTCCGCGCGTCAGGCCCTGCGTGGTTTCCGTCGCCAGCGACCATCCCTGGCCGCCGGAGAAGTCCCAGCCGCTCGTCGGTCTTTGCGTCGGCCCACAATTGGCGCTGGCGCATGGTGTAGCTGTTCGACTGGTTGTTGTTCGAGGTGACGCCGGCGCTCAGCCAGTCCGCCTCGTAGTAGCCGGTCATGGTGAAGCTTGCAGCCTTGCCGACGCCTTGAGGGCAACGCGCGACTGACGGCCGGAACCCTGGAACTCGCTCAACTGCGCAGCCTCGGAGTTTGCCAGCGGAACGCCGGTAAATGCGGTGTTGATGTCGCCGCCCGTGGCTCCCTGGCGCCACACGGTTTCAGCCGCCAGGAAGCTGCCGGCTGGCGAGAGAGTGATGCCCTTGTAATGAAGGACGTCAGGGTTGGCGATCGCCTTCTTGATGCTCGTGGTTTCGTCGGAGACTGTGGATGGCGAGCGAAGCGGGTTGGCCTTCAGATCGCTTCACCGTGCTCTGCAGCGTGGAAACGGCAGCCGCGTTCTCGGTGACGTGCCTGCTGCTGCGCCGTGGCGTCGGCTTCCGCCTTGGCTGCCGCAGCCTGCGCGTCGGCCGCAGCCTGCTGCGCCTGCTGCAATTCCGCGTCCTTGGTAGCCAGGTCGGTCTTCAGGCGTCGATCTGGCCCTGGAATTCCTGCTTCATGGCATCGATCTGACTCTGCACGTCGGACCAGCAGGAGCTTGAACTCTTTTTGCCGGCATGCTTCTTTGCCGGCGTCACGATCGCTTGCAGCGTTGGCGGAAGAAACAACGAGACTGGCTGCCAGAACGCAACGGCAGCCGCTTACATTCTGAATTTCATTCGGGCCTCTCTTTCCCTCTGAGTTTGGGTTGGGTCGTGACAGTGATTGCGCGCAGGATTTTGCGACGTACATCCTGTATCCCGCGTTCATTGACATTTTGAAGATTTGCGGTATCCCCATCAGTACACGAGTTAAGGAACAAAAAAGGGGGAATTCTGCGAAGACAAAACGTGCTTACGTTCCCATCCAAGACTCGCAGAGCCAGATTAAGATTTGACGAATTCATATAGAATTCACAATGACCAGCGTATGCGCCTGAATTGATGAGAGAAAGAAAGAAAAATTTAATGCGGCTATTCACGCGGAAAGTGTGCGCGCGGGGGCGAAACAGAGCGTCAACTTTGAGGCTCGAAAGTGCGCGACTCAGGATGCGAACGACGTTGAGCGATCGAGGGCCCAGCGATCTGTTCCGGGAGATCAGTTCCGGGCAATCAGGGATGCGTGACGAGAGCCGCCGCAGATGCCGGAGCTTTCTTTGCCCGCGCTCAACAGGTTGGCGAGCATGCGATAGGCGCCCGGCACCAGCTCAGGAAATTGCCGGTAAAGCGCGAACGCTACATAGATATAGGTTCCCTTGCCGCGATGCACCACGAGCAGCCCGCCCCTCTGCGGATCCTGGCCGGGATCGGCGGTTTCAGTGAGCGCCGTGTAGCCGGGGTCCCAATGATCGAGGAATCCGTGGCCGCGCTCTTCGAACCATCCATCGAAATCGGCTGAGGTGATTTTGTTGGGCCAGGTGAGCAGCGGGTTCGCGGGATCGAGCAGCTTGACCGGCGCCTGCTCATCGACCACGCGCTCGGGAATCCGGCCCATCGCGAGCGGCAGCGGCGCGGGAAAGGTGCCGCCCTGGTACTGCACGATCAGCGTTCCGCCGCGCTCGACAAACTCTTCGAGCCGCGGCTGGGCAGCGGCCAGCTGCGGCGTCGACGGAGTAGGCGCGAATGCCGATGACGATCACGTTCCACTGCGAGAGGTCGCCGGTGGCAAGTTCCGTCGTCGGTGAGCAGATGCGGCGTGAATGCCCAGCGCTTCGATGGCCTCGGGAACCGTGTCGCCGGTTCCCATGACGTAGCCCACGCGCAAGCCTGGCGCCACCTTCACGTCGACTTTGCGCGTCGTGAGCTCGGCGGGCTTGTACTGGTTGTAGGGATAGCAGGCCCGGATAGCCGACGCTCTGCCAGCCAGTCGAGTAGCTTTTGATCGCCGACGTGCGCGACCGCCTCGATGGAGTAGGCGCGCGCCGCACGTCGCCGGCCGGAGTAACCGAAAATACGAGCGGCTCGGTGTCGCCTGCGCTCTTGAGTTGGAAAGTCGCGCTGCGCGGGATCGGAGCGCCAGCCCTCGGGCAGCTTCAGATCGACGGTTCCGTCGGCCGCATGCTCGGCGTGCACGGTGACGCTGACCGGCAGCGGCGAGCCATCGAGCGGAAGAATGCGCGCCTCAGGTTCGACGCGCACGCCGATGGCCGGCGTGACCACCAGCGGCTCATAGACGCCGCCGACGCCGGTGACATGCGCCAGTGTTTGCACCACCTGCCCGAGCCGGATGGGAACGCCGTCGAAGGTAAACTCCGCCCAGGCCGCCAGCGGATAAGGCGCAAAAGAGCGCTCGCGCCAATGCTCGATTGGAGATGTCGTAGATAGGGCTGCTCGGTGGTGGGCCGCGTGAAGTACGGCTCAGTCGGCTGCGCATCGGCGGGAACGTGACATGGAAGGTGCGATCGGTCGCTGGTCGCGTCGCGCTTGCTCTGCGTCGATCGGTCCGCCGGTGTCGTCGATCTTCCACGGCGCGCCGTCGTTGCGTCTCAAGCCACATCTCGGCTCAGACTGCGCGCCGTTCGTTGCGCTGCAGATGTGCACGCGCACGCCGAAGTCCTCGCCCGGCCAAACGCTGCGCGCAGTCTCATCGGCCGACGCGCCGCGGCCACCGAACCGCCTGCGCCGCCGCCGCCGGTCGTGAAGGCGATCAGGTCGAGGCCGAGCAGATCTTTGAGCGCTGCCTGGAATTGCTCGATCTTCTCGCCGAGCTCGAATTCGAGGCCCGCCTTTGCTTCCGCGTCGAGATCGCTCGACTTTACGCGCGCGTAGAGATCGAGCGTCTGCGCGATAAATGGGCGCGAGTTTGTGCGCGCCCTCGACGCCGCACTCGGTTTTTGCAATCGCTTGTGAATGCGTTCAGGCCCGCTCTGAATTTCTGCAGTCCATCGCTGAGCCACTGCGGGCGGCGCGCTCCTCGGCCAGCCGCGCCAGGCCCGCGATGCCGGTATCGATATTGACCTTGGGATTTTGAAAAGGCTCGCATCGCCTGCTGTGTGCGCTCGCACTGCGGCGGCCGGGCGCAGCGGCCCACAAGTGATAGCTCGACGAATCCGGCCCGCTGAGCGCCGGGATCGGCGCCGCCGTATTGCGACTTCTGCTCGCCCCAGCCTTCGCGCGCAATCTGCACATAGGTGCGGCCGAGCGCCGGGTCCCATGTGCCGACGGGAATCGTCACGTCGGCCGGCAAGCGTGCCTTCGATCCACTCGCCGGTGACGTAGTTGTGAAACCGCGCCGGCGCCCACTTGCCGGTGGCGTAGTCGAACATTTGACCGTTGGTGATGGGCGCGAACGGCGCGCGCGAGTAGACGGCCAGCGGCTGCCACGGCTCGCAGTCCATCTTTCAACTGCTCGGGAAAGACCTTGGGATCGCCGGCGGCCTTGAATGCCTCCTGCGCGATCTCGCCGGAGACCTGGTGCTGGCCGTGGCCGTCGCTCACTCCGCCGACAAATGTGGACAGGATGATCTGCGGCCGCACCATGCGCACGGCCAGCACCGCGTCATAGAGCACGCGGTCGTGGCCCCACTTTGCAAAAGATTCTTCCTGCGTCTTGGAGAAGCCGAAGTCCGCCTCGGTGCCCCACAGTTGCCGCGCGCCGTAATATTCGTCGGCCTTGAGCAATTCGTTGGTGCGGATGAGGCCCAGCGCATCGTAGCTCTCGGCGGACATGGCGTTCTGGCCGCCCTCGCCGCGCGTCAGCGTGAGCAGCGTGACGCGCACGCCCAGCCCGCGCGACAGATAAGTCATCAGCGCGCCGTCTTCATCGTCGGGATGCGGCACGATCAAGAGCACGCTGGCCGTGGTGCCCAGGCGCTTGAGGGTCTGCTCCAGATCGGCGGCGCCGCGATCTTCAGGCAGCGGCAGCGCTTCGCCGGGGGCTCAGGCAACGGAACCTGCGCCAGCTCGCGCTCGAGCGCCAGCAGATGCGCCGGCTGCGCGCAGAGCGAAGACAGGCTGCGCGGCGCAGACACAGAGCGCAGCCAGCGATGCGACCAAGCGCGACTGCAATGCAGATTTGCCGGGAAAGCGAATTCATCACCGTCAGTTTACATTGCAGCCGAAGGCGCCCGGATGAGCTGCTCTGCTCGCAAAAGCAGAACGAGGGCATCGGACATTTGGACGCTTAGCGCGCTATCGCCAGTCGTCGCGCGCGTCGGCCAGTCCCTGGTTCATCACCGCGTCAAAGCCGGTGTGCTTCTTGATGAAGATCTCGCTGAAGTGCCGGTCCTGGCGGAGCAGAATGGCCTGCAGGCGCACCAGCTCAAGCAGCGCGAGAAACATGGCGATCAGCGCGCGCTCGGAATGCGTGTGGCTCAGCAGACGGCGCAGCGCCACGGGCTTGTCTTCCATAGTGAGCCGCCGCGCGAGGAACTGGATCATCTGGCCGACGGTCACCGAGTCCTCCTCGCACATTGAGGATGGGCCGATTGCGCGCGCGGTCGAGAATGTCGCGGAAGATGCGGACCAGGTCGGTGGTGTCGGCGGCAATCTCCGGCTCTGCGCCTGCGTCTTCGCGGAACTCGCGCACGCCGGGATTGGTCCACGTGGCCGCTTCGAGCATCTGCTTCTCATGCAGCATCTGCGCGGCGTTCTTGAAGCGTTCGTGCTCGAGCAGCCGCTCGACCAGCTCGCGGCGCGGATCCTCGGCCGAGTCTTCCGGGCCCGACCGGGGCGCGCGGCAGCAGCATCTTGCTCTTGATGTGGATGAGCAGCGCGGCGGTGTAGATGAACTCGCCGGCCACATCCATGTCGCTCGCGCGCAGCTGGTCGACGTAGGCCAGAAACTGCGCCGTGATCTTGGCGATGGGGATGTCGTAGATGTCGATGTCCTGCTTGCGAATCAGGTCGAGCAGCAGGTCGAGCGGGCCGTCGTAGACCTGGCCGACGAAGACAGAAAAGGGCGACTGCTCGGCGTCCTGCGCCGCGCGCCTTGAGCGCCGCGGCGACTTTTCAGCGGTCGTTCTGCTCCGAGTCGATTCGGGGAGGGGCAGCAATTGCTGGAAGGCTTCTGTGGTGGGTTGAGGGGCAGCAGCTGGCGGCTCTGCCGCTGTTTCTTCGGCGCGCGGCGCGGGTCCTTCGGGCTCCGCCGGTTCGGGAGACCGATCGAAGGATAGCTCGGCTGGCTTTTGCGTCGGCTGCCGTTTCTGGCGTCGCTGAAACAGCATCGGCCGAAGGTTCTTCGGCTGAAGTTTCTCTCGGGTTGAGAGGGAGATTCTGTCAAAGCGCTCTCGTCTTCTTGATTTTCAACCTCGGCAGCAACAAACTCCAATTCGATGACCTCAACTTCGATTTCGTGCGGTGCGATAGCTTCGACGGGAACAACTTCGATCGGTAGCTTTCATGTTTAACGTCGACTGGTTCTTGCATGGCAACGGGCTCAGGCTCTCGGCGTCCGGGTCAGGCTCCGCTGCATGTTCGAGCGGCTTGCTCGCGCTCGGCAATCTTCCGACGCAAACGATTCGGTCCTCTGCGACTGACGGCTCTGCAACTTCAATGCAACAGGCTGAGGCTCTAGAACCGCGAATGCGCTCTCAACCTGCACTACTTCGTCCGGCTTTCCGCCCTTGCGAAAACAAACCAAATCCAGTTCGAACTCCGCTAAGCGCAAAATCGAGCACTTTGCGCCACCACGGGACTTTCCCTTCCATCTTGCGCTTTCCTGACCCTTTAGACCACAACTTTTTCTCGCGGTCATTCTCGCAACTCGACCGCGTTCGCATTTTCAGGCGCCCTGCGCCGGCGCGACCGTGGTCAGAGCGTCATTTGCATCGCCTCGCGCACTTCAATCATGGTCTGCTCGGCGCGCACTGCGGCTCGCCGTGAACCTTCCTTCAGAATCTCGATCGCCTGCGCCTCGGTCATGCTCGGCGCGGCGCTCCTGGATGGGCTCGAGAATCTTCACCAGCGCATCGGCAGCCCAGCCCTTACATTCGATGCACCCGATTCCCGCCGACCGGCAGCCCTCGTAAACCTTGGCCATCGTCTCGGGCGACGAAAACACCTTGTGCAAGTCGCCCACCGGGCACTTGTCCGGATCGCCCGGGTCGGTGCGGCGAACACGCGCCGGGTCGGTGACCATGGTCTTCAGTTTCTTGCGCACCACGGCTCGGGATCGCTGAGGAGAATCGTGTTGCCGTAGCTCTTCGACATCTTGCGGCCGTCGGTGCCGGGCAGCTTGGGCGAGGGCGTCAGCAGGGACTTGCGGCTCGGGCAGGACTTCTCTGCCGTTGCATCTTGTAGAACTGGTTGAACCGCCGCGCGACTTCGCGCGTCAGCTCCACGTGCGCCTGCTGGTCCTGGCCCACCGGCACAAAATCGGCCTGGTAGAGCAGAATGTCGGCCGCCATCAGCACCGGATAGCCGAGAAATCCGTAGGTGGTCAGGTCCCTGCTGGTCAGGTTCTCCTGCATCTCCTTGTAGCTGGGCACGCGCTCCAGCCAGCCGAGCGGCGTGATCATGCCGAGGAGCAGCGCCAACTCGGCGTGCTGCTGCACACGGCTCTGCAAGAAGAGCACGGTTTTCTCCGGATCGAGTCCGGCGGCGAGATAGTCGAGCATCACTTCCATTGTGTTCGGCGCGATCTGCGAGGTGTCTGCGTAGTCGGTGGTGAGCGCGTGCCAGTCGGCGATGAAAAAGTAGCACTCGTACTGGGCGACATTGTCATTCTGCAGCTTGACCCAGTTGGCCAGAGCGCCCATGTAGTTGCCCAGGTGCAGCTTTCCCGTGGGACGCATGCCGCTGAGCACGCGCGGGCGCGATGCTCGGTTAGGTGCATGTGTTCGCTGGGATCTTGCGATGAGTTCTGGTCTTCAGCCATTCTGCGATTCGATCCCGGTGCGTGCCTCAAGAAGGCCGCCAAGCTCAAATAATCGAGCGAAATACTCCTATCCATTGTAGCGGGAGAAAGGTGGATAACGGCCCGGTCGGAATTCGACGGTCCAGTCTTCATACGACCCCTGGATGCGGTTGAGCACGAAATAGATCAGGCCCATCGCGGGGCCGAGCAGAAGTCCGAGAATGAGGCCGCCCACGAAGATCATGAGGAGGTAGCTGACCCATCCGCCGATCCGGTCGTACTGTTGCGAGCGCGTTGTAGGGCAGCATGTTGCGCACGAGGCGGCTGCCGTCGAGCGGCGGAATGGGCAGCAGGTTGAAGAAGAAGAGCGCAAGGTTGACCTGGATCGCCAGAGTTCGCAGAGCAGAGCCAGCGCGATGCGATGCCGCTGTTGAAAGCGTCTCCAGCTGGATTGCGCGCACGATTGCGCGTCGCCAGGAATGGCATGCACGATGAGCCGCAAGGAAGCCGGACAAGCGCGAGCAGACGAGATTCGAGACCGGCCCGGCCAGCGTGACCAGGTTGTCGTCGCGGACGATTTTTCTGGAAGTTGCGCGTGATGACCGGCGTCGGCTTGGCCCAGCCGATGAGATAGCCGCCGAGGAAGCCGACCCCGATGAACGGCCCAAAGATCACGAGCGCGGGAAACAGCAGCGTGCCGATCGGGTCGACGTGATACATCGGGTTGAGCGTGACGCGGCCCTGCAGCCGCGCCGTCTGGTCGCCCAGCCGCGATGCCATCCAGGCATGCGCGCACTCATGAAAACTGAGCGAAAAAATGCAGCAGGACAAACTCGAAGACGGCGATGACGAAGGCGGTGGATCCAAACGAGCCTCCAGGGTGCGGAAGTCTCAGGTTAGCATGCGGATGTGCGGCAAGTCGAACGCGGCCACGTCTCAGCTCTCGATGTACTCCCAGAACGAGTCGGCCAGGTCGGCGCCGAGTTCGGTGGTCATGCGGCGCGCGGCGCGCTCCACCTCTTCCATCAGGCCGTGCAGGTAATCGCGCGAGCGCGAGATGGCCGCGACGCCGAGCGTCGCCGACTGCCAGGTGACGGCCTCGTCCATCTCCGCGACTGAAACGTTGAAGCCCTGCCGCAACTGGTCTTTGAGCGAGCGCACCACCTGCCGCCTGTCCTTGAGCGACTGGGCGTGCTCGATGCGAATCTCGAGAGTGAGTTGAGCCACCGGCATAGGGGTATAGTAGATGAAACACGGACAGTGTAAGACGGTTCTGCTGGGACAGAGGAAATTTTTTCGCTGGGCTGCGGCCGCTCTCGGTTCTTGGACTGCCTACTCCGCCAACTTCGCCAATTGTTCGGCCGTCGGCTTTGGCGTGAACAAGCTGACGACGATCATCGCGGCGACGGCGGCAAAGAGCGCCGGAAAGATCGCGTCGCGCTCGGCGAGAATCGGCGGAAAGAGACTCTTCACGCCGGGCGCGTCCCAGGCCAGCGTCACGACCGTGCCGGCGCGATGGCGGCCACCGCGCCCCAGGCCGTCGCGCGCTTGGAATAAAACGCGGCCAGCACCACCGGCGTGAGCGCGGCGGAGTAGATGGTGTAGGCGTAAAGCATCTTTGCCAGAATGCTGGGCGCGTAGATGGCCTGGTAGAGCGCCCAGCAGCCGAGCAGCACCACGGCAAGCCGCGAGACGATGAGGACGCGCTTGTTGGAGGCGTCCGGGCGCGATGTAGCGCACGAAGACGTCTTCAACGAGATTCGTGGCCGGCGAAAACAGATAATTCGAGGCCGTGGAGATAACCTTGGCGAAGACCGCGCCCAGCAGCAGCGCGCCCATGAGTGCGGGCAGCCCGTGGCGCGCCGTGTAGGGAATGATCTCGTACGGCTGGCGCGGCGACTTCGCCGGTTTGGATAAAGCGCCGAACCGAAGACGGCGATGGCGACGATCAGCGTTTCAAGCACCAGGGTGCCCAGAATCCATCCGATGACGGAGATGCGCGCGTCCCGCTCGGATTTTGCGGAGAAGAACTTCTGGTACATCACCTGGTTGCCGAGCATGAGCAGCATGGTCGGCACCAGGAACTCCATGGCCGCGGACGAGGGTGAGGTTGCCGAGCACCTCGAAGTGCGTTGCGGGCAGCGCGGCGTGCAGGCCGGCCCATCCGCCGGCCTTGAAGAACAGCATGGGCGTGGCGATGATGCAGATGACCGTGACCAGCGAGCCGATGGCCACATCCATATAGGCGACCGACGACATGCCGGCCATGGCCGTGGTGACGATGACGAAGGCGGCAATGATATAGGTGCCCAGCTCCGGCGTGACCGTGTCGGGAAAGATGAGATGCAGCACGTTGCCGCCGCCCTTGAACTGGTAGCTGGTGATGGCCACGTAGGCGAAGAGGATGGCGATGGTGCCGAGCACGCGCGCCGCCTGGTTGTAGCGGGCCTCAAGCAGGTCGGGCAGCGTGAACTGCGCGAACTTGCGCGCGCGCGGCGCAATGAAGTAGATGAGCAGCAGGCCGAGCCAGCCGCCGGCCGGCTGCCAGAGCGCGGCGAAGCCGTTTTTGTAGGCGTTCTCAGCGCCGGCAAAGAGCGAGCCCGCGCCGATCCACGAAGTAAGCAGCGTGAGCACCAGCACCATGGCCGGGAGCGAGCGGCCGGCGACCAGGTAGTCGGCCTTGGTCTTGACGCCGAGCGCGCGGAAGACTGGCCACGGCCAGCAGACGTGGCGGCGATCACAACGAGAACGACGACATAGAGTGCAGACATCCGCGGCGTTCCTCGGCTGCGTCAGGTGCGATTCAAGAAGTGTAGCGGATGGAAACCATGGATCGGTCGGCATTGAGTGGAGAACTTAGCCGCCCTGGCGTCGTAAATCTTGAGTTTGCTGCAACAGTGGACACACCAAATGCAGGTGCTTCGACGCGTTTTGGTGAAAAGAACGCCAAACCCGCATGATTTCATAACAACCTTAGGGGTAGGTCGAGTGGGAGGGTTGACTGTGTGTGGCGGCCACGTCCAGGAGGAAGGAGCCAACGTCATCATGATTATCGATAGCGACTTTCGATCGAGGTCTGGAGCGGATCACGGCGGTCGATACCGAGCGCTGCGATGTGTCATTTGCGGATGGTGCACCGGCAGGAAGCGCGGAACTCCGATCTTCGTTTCCAACTCAATCGTCAGGATGAAAGCGACGACGTCAAGGGATGCCAACGGAGATGGGAGTGAATCAAAGCGCTAGTCGGCGGCGGCGCTGGCGGTTGCGAGTTCATCGTCGGCGCGGATGGCTTCAGTGTCGATGGCGAGGCAAGTGCCAAGCTCGTTGAAGTCTTTCTCCCAGCGCGGACGATCTTCCGCGGAGAGCGCGGTGAGCGCGTAGCCTGAGGTGCGCAGAATCTCGTACCAGATGTTCTGCGCCTGCCAGAGATTCAGGTCGAAGGGCAGCTCAGTGAGCGTGCGGGCCAGCGCCAGCGCGCGATCGAGCATCTCGAGCGAGCCCGAGGACATTTGCAGCTCGACCATGGCGCGCTTCATGCGCTGGTCGGCGATGTAGGAGAGCGTGGCGGTCTCGAGCGGCACCTGGTCGGCCTTGGCCAGCGAGAGAAACGAGCGCATCTGCGCCATGATCGATGGGATCGCCCTCGAGCGCGCGGCGCAGGCCGGCGTTGATGGCGAAGCCCGCGGCCAGAGTGAGCGCGGGCGGCTTGGGCAGGCCGGCCTGCGAAAGATAGTGCAGCAGGCTGGCGTGATCCTGGTAGATGGTGGTGAGCGAGTTCTCGATGTCCCAGAGCGTGGAGTTGAGAATGAGCTTGCACGATGCGGCGCTGCTCGTCGCTGAAGAGCGAGGTGAGCGAGTAGTCGGCGTGGCCGTAGAAGCGGTCGAGCAGGCGAATCACCTCAGGGAAGTCGGCGCGCTGCACGTGGTCGGCGGCCTCGGCGGAGAAGGCTTCGAAGGCGGCGGCATCGGCGTCGCTGTAGGCCTTGACCGCGGCGGTGATGTTCTGGTCGCCGAAGTGGAGAACCGCAAACGAGAAGCTCTGCGCGTGGCCGGTGATGGCGCTGGCGACATGCGCGCGGCCCAGCGCGAGGCGGCCGCGGCCCGAGGTGTAAATCTCGTAGGAGATGCGGCGGACTGCGATAGCAGAAGAGCTCCGTCTCATCGGCAAACGAGGAGAAGACCGAGCTGATGGCGTAGTGCGCGGCCACCTGCTCGAGGTGCAGCTCCATGGTGGCGACGCACTTTTTGTAGATTCTGGCGCCGTCGCCGGCCTCGGGATCGTTGGAGTGGGCCTCGGCCAGGCGCGCGAGAAATGCGGGCTCAAGCGGCGCGGCCTGCTCGCCGAAGAGCTGCTGCGGCAAGCTGCAGCACGCGCGCGGCGTAGGCGATGATCTGCACGGTCTCGATGCCGGCGATGTCGTCGAAGAACCAGCCGCAGCTGGTGTACATGAGCTGCGCGTGGCGCTGCATCTCCATCAGCTCGAGGGCGCGCACGCGCTCGGCTTCGCTGAGAGCGCGATGCGTCTGGTGCGCAGCGAAGAAGCGGTCGACGGATTCCGTGCTGCGATCGAGCACCACCTGGATGTAGGCGTCGCGCGCGGCCCACACATCCTTGAAGAGCTTGCCGCCCTCCCGTTCGGTGAGCGGGACCGAGCGCATCGCGCAGCTCGTCGAGGGCCTGGCGCAGCGGCGCGCGCCATGCCTGGTTCCAGCCGGGCTTGCCGCCGTTGCAGCCGCAGTTGGAGCGCCAGCGCTCGACGCCGTGCACGCAGCTCCACGAAGTGTTCTCGACAATCTCGCACTCGAACTCGGGCGGAAACTGCTCGAGGAAGCTGCCGTAGTTGGTGAGCTTGACGGTCTTGTCCTGCTCAAGCAGGCGCAGCGCGTAGGCCAGCGCCATTTCGCCGTACTTGTGATGATGGCCGTAGGACTCGCCGTCGGTGGCCACGTGAACCAGCTGCGGCTGCGCGCTGTCTTTGAAGCCGGCTTTGAGGCGCGCGACAAGATTGTCGCCGGAGTTGAGCAGCCCTTCAAAGGCGATGGCGCGCGAGGCGGGCCCGTTGTAGAAGAAGACGGCGATGGATGCGCCGGAGGCGAAGCGCACGAGATAGGGGCGCGTGGTATCGACGGTCGCGTCGGGTGTGTCGGTCCATCAGTCGGCGTCCGTCGCCGTCGCCAATTTTGCCGTCTTCGGTTTTGAGCGGGCGAATGCGCTTGCACTGGTGCGGCGCGAGCACGGTGAATTTGATGCCGTTCTGCGGCGAGCAGCTCGAGCGTCTCGGTGTCGGCCGCGGTCTCAGGCAGCCACATGCCTTCAGGCGGCGTGCCGAAGCTGCTTTGGTAGTCGGCGATGCCCCAGCGGATCTGCGTGATGCGGTCGCGCGTGCTGGCCAGCGGCAGAATCATGTGGTTGTAGACCTGCGCCATGGCCGAGCTGTGGCCGCGATAGCGCTTGCGGCTGCGGCGCTCGCCGTCGAGGATCATGCGATAGGTGCGCGGCGCGTTCTCCTTGAGCCAGCTGAGCAGCGTGGGGCCGAAGTTGAAGCTGATGCGCGCGTAGTTGTTGACGATGCGCATGATCTGGTTTTTGTCGTTGACGATGCGCGCGGCGCCGTTGGGCGCGTAGCACTCGGCGCAGATGCGCTCGTTCCAGTCGTGGTAGGGAGCGGCCGAGTCCTGCGTCTCCACCGTCTCCAGCCAGGGATTCTCGCGCGGCGGCTGGTAAAAGTGGCCGTGAATGCAGACAAAACGCTTACCAGGAGGCATGAAGAGTCCGAATGCGAACGCCGCCGAAGGCTCCGGACGGCTGAAGCTATTTTACGTGCCATGGCGGAGGCGTTTATCGCGCTGGAACGGCCGGCAGGATGCAGTCTTTTGGCCAGGTCGCAGGCGCGCCACAGATACCAGCTGGCCACGGAGCGGAACGGCGCCCAGCGCTGGCCGCGCCGGAAGACGACATCGGGCTTGGGCAGGTCGGCGGCCTCGAGCGGGCGCGATTTGGGCACGCGCTGAAAGGTGAGCGCGAAGCCTTTGCGCACGCCGTAGTCGGTGACGGGAAGCACGTCGGGCCGGCCCAGGCGGAAGATGAGCAGCATCTCGACGGTCCATGGGCCGATGCCGCGCACCTCAGTGAGGCGCTCGACGATGTCGGCGTCGGACATTTTGCGAATGGCGGCGTGCGAGGGCACGGTGCCGTCGAGGGTGCGCGCGGCCAGGTCGCGCAACGCCTTGATCTTGTTGCCGGAGACGCCGGCGGCGCGAAGCGGCTCGTCGGGAGTGTCGAGCAAGAGTTGCGGCGCGGGGTCGCCGCCGAAGTACTCGCGCACGCGGCGAGTGAATGGTGGCCGCGGCTTTGCCGTGCAACTGCTGATAGAGGATCGATTCGAGCAGCGACTCGAAGGGCGAAGACGAGTGATCGAGCCGAAGCGTGAATGGGCCGGCGCGATCGATGAGCGCGGCGAGTTTGGCATCGCTGGCGCGCAGATGCGCGAGGGCTTCGTCGGGATCGAAGGGAAGTTTGCGGCTGCGGCCGTTGTGAATCATGGGAGGAGTGTAACGCACGTGCGGAATGGTGAGGCGAGGCGGCAAGACACGCGCCTCTTGACACAAACCAGGTGTGCGGCGGCGGTAGTAAGATGCAGGGAGTTCACAGGAGCAAAGGAGAAATCGAGTCATGAAATTGCATCGTTTTGCATTGACCGTATTTGCGCTCGTCCTGGGCCTGTTTACGCTTGTCGTGATATCGATCGCCCCGATCGCGGCACGAGCTAACGGCATTCCAGCTGCACCTGCGCAGAATGGCTATGGCCAGCACCAGGGAGACTGGGATGCTCCACCGCAAGAGCTTTCCGACGTGCAGCGGCAGGGATTCCGCGACGGCATTGAAGGAGCGAGACGGGATTTACAAAACCATCGCAGACCGGACCCGAACAATCGCGATGAATACCGGCACCCGAGTGTTCCTCGCCCGATGTGGGATGCATATCGCGACGGATTCAGGCGCGGCTACAATCGCGGCATCCAGTACCTGACAAATCCACAGCCTGCGCCCCAGCCTGCGCCGATGCAGCCACCCCCGCCGCCCGGACGCGGGGAAATGGGCATGCCCAACGGTCCAGCCGCCGACGTGATGCGTCGCGGATTCCAGGATGGAATGGAAGGCGCGTTGAGGGACCTTGAGAATCATCGCAACCCGGACCCGAATAATCGCGATGAATTCCGGCACCCAAACGCTCCATATGGCCTGCAGGACGCTTATCGGGATGGATTCCGGCACGGCTACGATCGCGGCATCGATCTGCTAACGAACGGGCCGCAGCGTGGTGACGATTTGATGCGGCGTGCGTTTTCGGATGGAGTTGAAGGAGCGCTGAAAGATTTTGGCAATAACCGGCAGCCCGATCCGAACAATCGCGATGAGTACCGCCGTCCGAATGTTCCGTATGACCGCGTGCAGATGTACCAGGATGGTTTCCGCCATGGCTATGAGCGGGCATGGCAGGAATTGATCGGCTACCGCGACCATCGGTAAAGAAGTTGTGGTGAACCAACTTCTAACGGTCACCAGTGGGCGAGCTGAGGAAGTCGTGTGACCGTAGAGTGATACACTTCGTGCGGTTTGAGTACAAGGAGAATTCCTTTTTATGAAGCGCCGTGATTTTGTGAAGGCTGCGGCCGCTGCCGGAACCGGAATGCTGCTTCGGCGTGGCGATCCGCTTGCGCTGCGCGCGGAAGACGCGAAGCCAGACCCGGCCGTGAAACGCGTGCTGGTGATGTTCAAATGCCACTTCGACGCGGGCTTCATCGACACGCAATACAACGTTGTGCATCACCGCTACTTCGAGAAGTTTTTCCCGCAGGCAATCGAGGTGGCGCGCGCGGCGAATGCCGGCGGCAAGCGGCGCTATGTGTGGACAACAGGATCGTGGCTGCTGTTCGAGTATCTCGACCAGGCTTCGGCTGCGGATCGTAAGACGATGGAAGAGGCGATTGCGCGGGGCGATATTGCGTGGCATGCGCTGCCGTTTACCTGGCAGACGGAGATGCTGAGCCCTTCGATGATCGAAGGCAGCCTGGCAATTTCCGGCTCGCTTGACAATCGATTCGGCAAAGTGACGACCGGCGCAAAGATGACCGATGTGCCGGGACACACACGCGGTCTTATTCCGCCGCTGGCAAAACACGGCGTCACATTTCTCGAGATCGGAGTGAATGGCGGCTCGACGCCTGCAAAATTGCCGCCGTTATTTTTGTGGAAGAATCCGACAGGGCGCGACACTCGCAGTGATGTATCACCACGAGTATGGCGACGTCGCGGTGGTTCCCGGCTCCGACCTTGCGCTGGTCACCGAGGTGCGCGGCGACAACAGCGGACCGAATACGCTTGAAGAGATCGACAAGATTCACGCAGCGCTGGCGGCGCGATTCCCAAGTGCGGAGATCACCGCGGCCAGCCTAAGCGACATGGCGAAAGCGCTGGCGCCGCATCACGACAAGCTGCCGGTGGTTACCGAGGAGATTGCCGACACCTGGATCTATGGGTGTCGCGAGCGATCCTTTGAAAGTGGCCCGTTATCGCGAGATTGCGCGACTGCGCGAGGCGTGGATTGCGCGCGGCGCGATGCAGGTGGGCAACGAGACTGACCTCCAACTGCTGCGGCACATTCTGCTGGAGGCGGAGCACACCTGGGGAACGGACACGAAGACGTGGCTGGACTTTAATAACTACATCCCGTCGGATCTGGCGGCGAAGCTCGACACGAAGAATTACAAGGTGGTGGAGTTCAGTTGGATTGAGAAGCGGCAGGATCTGCTGGAAGGCGTGGCGACTCTCCCCGAAGCGCTGCGCGAAGAAGCCCTGCTGGCGGTCGAGAGCGTGAATGCCGTGCGGCCGGTCTCTTCGCCAAAGGCGATTTCCAATGCCGCGGGCAAACCGATTGAAACGGCGCATTTCACTTTGCAAATTGATGCAAGACGGGCGCGATCACGCAGTTACGCAACAAAGCAACTGGGCGCGAGTGGGCAAGCGAGCAGAATCCGATTGGGCTGTTCACTTACCAGACGCTTTCGCAGGATGACTATCAGCGCTTCATCGCAAGTTATCTGACGACGAAAGCGGATTGGGCGCAGAAGGATTTCGGCAAGCCGAATATCGAGCGCTACGGAGCAAAGAGCCAGGAGTGGCATCCCAACGGGACTGAAGTGAGCGTGGAAGAAACAGATGCAGCGCATCGGATTCTGATCGGCTTGAGGTTCAGCGACGATGAGGCTTCCGTTTCGGGCCGGGCTGCATTTCCGCGGCATGCCTTTCTTGAACTGATGCTGCCAAAAGCCGAACCGGTAATCCATATAACGCTGTCGTCGTTCGGCAAGCCGGCAACGCGCATGCCCGAGGCGCTTTGGCTCACATTCAATCCGATTGTGGACGACGCGAAAGAATGGAAGCTGGAAAAGACAGGCGAGTGGATATCACCTTTCGAAGTGGTGGCATCGGGCAACCGACACATGCACGCCCTGCAGCAGGGATTTGCCAATGAATCCGGCGGGCGCCGGTTCGCGGTCGACACTCTGGATGCGCCCGTAGTGGCGCTTGGCGAGCGTTCCCCGCTTTACTTCTCGAACGATCATCCCGATTTAAGCAAGGGAATCCACTCGTGCTTGTTCAACAACGCGTGGGGCACGAACTACGTGATGTGGTATGGCGAGGATCTGCTGGCGCGGTATGTGATTCACGCGTAGAACCGCCGGAAAACAAGAAGGCATCCAGCGCACGCAAGCGGCGAAAGAGGCCTCTCGGAACAGATCTTCCAGCTAACCCTACGAGCTCGATGTATGGATAATCGTGATCCGCGTCTTGCCCTCATTCGAGTTGTCATTCTGCAGCACCGTAATCAAGATGGAATCGTTGCCGTTGGTAATCGTGATGGTGCCGCCGGTGTCGGTACTCATCACCTGCGCGGCAGGCCCCGCTTTGTCCTTGTAAAAAGCCATTACCTGGTCTTTAGTGTCATTGGTCAGGTAGTTGGCAGAAATCATCGACTTTCCGGCGATCGTCATGTGCAGGCTTCCCTTACCCTGCGTTGCGCCTGGATAAATGGCGATGCCGAGGTCGCTTTCGCTGACCGACTGCGCGGTGTTGGCGCTGAAGCCACTGCTGCCTGGTGTCCCGATGGTCACCTGGCCGTTGGCGGCCGATTTCACCGCATGCGCAACCTTGTAGATGCCATAGCCGACAACGCCGGCGACGAGGATACCAAGAAAAACAAAAACACCCAGGATGATGAGAACAATCTTGAGCGCGCTTGATCCCTGCTTGGGCGGAGGCGCGGCAACGGGCTGGGCCACGGGTACAAAGGGCTGAGGAGGGGCGGTTGGCGGGTATTGATTGTCGGGTAGGTCGGGCATGATCACGTCCTTTGGTGAGTGAGTTTGGACTAGGCCGAATAGGGGACCGGAAATTAGTTGCAGAAACTATACCTTATTCGCGGTGCCCCAGTCGTTGAATTCCGCAAGACATTGTGATGGAATTAGCAGGCTCGTTTCAGCTGAGGGGCCCGGCCCGGAAGGCGGCCCGCGACGGACAAGGCCAGCCTGCGGGCATTACCATCTAGTTTGTATCGAACTCATGGGAGCTTGTTTATGAAGATGCGGCCGGGAACGCAAACGGGATTTCTGCTGTGCGGCAAGGAATGGACTGACGGCGAAGCGCTGGAAGTGCGCTCGCCGTGGGACCAGGGGCTGGTGGGCCGCGTGACCGTGGCCACGCGGGCCGACGCGCGCCAGGCCGTGCATCATGCCGTGGCCAGCCTGCGCCGCACGCGCGCCCTGCCGCGCTGGAAGCGCCGCGAGATTCTGGAAGATGTGGCCGCCGCGCTGATTGAGCAAAAGGAGCGGTTTGCGCAACTGATTGTGGCCGAGGCGGGCAAGCCGGTGCGGCTGGCGCGGACTGAAGTGGATCGCGCGGTGCTGACCTTCAAGACCGCGGCGGAAGAGGCTGCGCGGCTGGGCGGCGAGAGCATTCCGCTGGATTTGACCGAAGGCAACGAGGGCCGCTGGGGACTGGTGCAGCGCTTTCCCGTGGGGCCGGTGCTGGCGATTACGCCGTTCAATTTTCCGCTGAACCTGGTGGCGCACAAGGTGGCGCCGGCCATGGCCGCGGGCTGCCCGGTGATTGTGAAACCTGCGCCGCAAGACGCCGTTTACCGCGCTGGCGCTGGGCGAAGTGATTCTGAAGGCGGGCTGGCCGGAGGAGGCGCTGGCGGTGCTGCCGCTGGCCAATGCCGACACCGCGTGGCTGGCGGAGAAAGAAGATCGCATCAAGCTGGTGAGCTTTACCGGTTCGGCCAAGGTGGGATGGGAGCTGAAGGCGCACTCCGGCCGCAAGCGCGTGCTGCTTGAGCTGGGCGGCAACGCGGCGCTGATTGTGCACAGCGACTGGAACGACCTGGACGAGGCGGCGCGAGCGCACCGCGCATGCGGCTTTCGGCTACGCGGGCCAGTCGTGCATCAGCGTGCAGCGCGTGTTTGTGGAGCGCAGCATCTTTCAGACATTCCTGTGGAAGGTGGTGGAGCTGGCGGCCAAGATGGTGCACCGGCAATCCCGTCGGACGAGGCGACCGAAGTGGGTCCGCTGATCCGGCAGAGCGAAGCGGAGCGCGTGGAGGCGTGGGTGAAAGAAGCCGTGGAAGGCGGCGCCAAGCTGGTGGCCGGCGGCGAGCGCAAAGGCTCGATGATCGACGCCGACAATTCTGACCGCGACCAAGCCGGGCATGAAAGTGCGCGACGAAGAGGTCTTTGGGCCGGTGGTGGCGATTGAGCCTTACGACGATTTTGAAGAGGCGCTGGCTGCGGTGAATCACTCGAAGTATGGATTGCAGGCGGGTCTGCTGACGCGCGACTCCGGGACGCATTCTCACCGCATATCGCGAGCTGGAAGTGGGCGCGCTGATTGTGGGCGACACGCCGACGCTGGCGGCTGGATCCGATGCCCTACGGCGGAGTGAAGGATTCGGGGCTGGGGCGCGAAGGCATTCGCTGGGCGATTGAAGAGATGACCGAGCCGCGCATGCTGGTGATGACGGCGCCGCGATAGCGCGAAGAAACTGGAATTGGATTCGAAATCCTGCAGGAGGGCGCGGAGGAATCGCGCACCCCCCAGCGGAGTTGAGGTCTCAAGAGGGAGACCGGCTCTGTTTGCGAATGGATTGGATTTCTTCCTTTGGAATGTGCAGGAACTCAAGGAACTCCTGATGTTCCTGCGGGGCGGAGCGTTCAAATTCTGCATGCCAGGCACGCATCTGTTCATTGTTAAATCCGCATCCCTTCATAATTGATACCCACTTCTGCTTAGTAATCATCTTTGCCTTTCCGAGCGCCTTGTGCTCAAGCAGTTTCAAGATCGCCTGCTGATGCGCGCGCAATGTGCCGATGTCGGCGTCCAGTTCCAGCAGACGCCTACGCAGCACATTGGCCGCACCACCCGCACGTGAATCTGAACTCGCGTTCAAAAGCGCGCGGATATCTTCGAGTTTTAGACCTGCGTCACGGTAGGCACGGATTTGAAGCAGGCGCTTGAAATCCGCGTCACCGTAACAGCGATAGTTGCCGCCACTGCGCAGCGGCGGGGGCATCAGACCGATCGATTCGTAATAGAGGAGCGCCGTACGGCTGACGCCGCACCGGCGGGCGAGTTTGGTCACCGTGAACATCGTCCACCCTTACTGTGAACCCTCCACCTTTAGACAGGTCAAGAGCCCGGCAAAAATAATTTGCAGATAGTGAACGGAAACTGGCTTGCGGGTTGTAATGAGCGGTGGGATAAAACTGAATGTGAGCTGCTGTCGTTCAGAGAGGTTTCCTTAGAAAAGGAGACGGCATTGTGTCTGTCTGCAGGCCGCAGAGCATCCACTGGAATTGCTTTTAGATCCTTCGATGGACCCGGGCCCGTTCCTGTTAGAAGGACTAACTCTAACCCAACGTCAGGCCTTCTTTGTTTTAGCCTTGGCGCGCTGCGCGGCCCAACGCTTCCGTTGAGCTTCGGCAATGCGCTTGCGCCCTTCAGCGCTGATCTTGCGCTTTTTTCCGGGCTTAGCACTTACTGTTGCTTTGACAGCTTTGCGTCCAACTTTAGTTGAAGTAGTACCGATGTTGGCCAGCACCTTGCGAGCTTGCTGGAGCCTTGCTATCTCGGCGTCTATTTGGGAGAGAATGTTTTCTATCGCCATGAGGGAAGGATAACTCAGGAATGCCGGTTTGGAAAACGATTGTCCACGGGAATTTTGGGAGTTAGGCGGCTGGACAAACTCTGTCAGCGAAGCGCAGCTTGCGGCGAATATGGGCGGAACAACTACCTCGTCCTTGCCGACTTGCGCGATAGCAATCGTCGGGACTTCTGCAACTATGATTCGGCGGCCGATGAGCTGATTCACCGTAACGGTGAGCGTGCGGGATCGACGGCGTCCGGCTTAACTGAGTAACAATGAATTAACTGGAAATTACTTGGGGACAGGCGAGATCCCTGTCCCTCGAATGGTTGGGAGAGTATTGGCCGATTACATGCCGAGATACTCAACGTGCACGTAGGTACCGAGGCGCACATTGTAGGCAAGGTACCAGCCGGGGTGGTCAGGATCTTCGTAGATGACGATCTGGTCAGAGTCCCAGAGCCAGTCAGAGCAGAAGGCGAGGTCGGCTGCAGCGACGGACCAGAACCAACCATTGAACCAGAACCTGCCGGGACCACCGCCCTGAATGACCCAGGTATGCTTCGGGCCGAAACCGCCCGAAAAGTGGCCATGCTCCCATGGTTGGTCGAGATGATAGGCCGGATCGTTGCGCCCGGTATCATGACCAACCCAGGTTTTACCGTTATCTACGTGTGGAGAATTGGGGTGGCCCGGCTGGTCGCTGAAGTTTCTTTGTGGCGCCGGTTGGGAGGGTTCGGGCTGCGTGTGTGCCGGCGGCTGATTATGCTCTGGCGGCTGTGTATGCTCCGGAGGTTGCGGCTGCGCATGCGGTTGTGCCGGGGGTGTGCCCTTGTATGGCGCCGGTCCGTGCGACGGAATCGGTGGATGGGCGCCGCTTATATGTCCGACATTCTGATGCTGCGCAAAAACCGGCATCGCAAGCGCGAGTACTGCTATAGCCGCAAATTGGATCGGTTTCATAGGACCCTCCCTGGCACCTTGGAAAAGTTGACGAGATGCACAACTACCTCGTGCACATCAACGTAAGATGCACTCCGGCATTCTTGCACACCGGGGGTTCTGCTTGGCAGGGAATATTTTCTTGCTCCGACAGAAAGTCGCTGGCGGATATCAAAGGGCCAAAAGAAGCTATTCGAGGTTGTTATGCGTTCACAGTAACTGCTGCGCGCGCGCCACGCATAGAGCGGGAACTGGTTGGCCAGCTCGGCCACTTCGCCGCGGATGCGCTCGAGCGCCGCATCGTCGTTGCGCTGCTCGAGAGCCTTGGCGATCCACGCGGCGATCGTGCGCATCTCCGGCTCCTTCATGCCGCGCGTGGTGAGCGCGGGAGTGCCGACGCGAATGCCCGAGGGCTTGAGCGGAGGATTCGTGTCCCAGGGAATGGAGTTCTTGTTGACCGTGATGCCGGCCTTGCCCAGCGCCAGCTCAGCTTCGGAGCCGAGAATGCCTTTCTCGAAGACATCGACAAGCATGAGGTGGTTATCGGTTCCGCCGGAAACCAACCGAAAGCCTGCCGCCTGCAGTGCCTCGGCCAGGGCCTTGGCGTTGGAGACGATCTGCGCGGCGTAGGTGCGGAACTCGGGGCGCAGCGCCTCAGCGAACGCGACCGCCTTGGCGGCGACGATGTGCATCAGCGGGCCGCCCTGCTGGCCGGGAAAGACGTCGATCCTTGTCGATCGGCGGCTGCGCC
Organism: uncultured Acidobacteriaceae bacterium; assembly: GCA_963782085.1. Lineage (GTDB taxonomy): Bacteria > Acidobacteriota > Terriglobia > Terriglobales > Acidobacteriaceae > Telmatobacter. The sequence continues at coordinate 77,649 of CAWAIL010000011.1, read as the reverse complement.
AGATCCTGCGTTGCCGACGATGATCAGGCCGGCGCGCGGGCCGCGCAGAGTTTTGTGCGTGGTGGTCGTGGTGATGTGCGCGTGCGGCACGGGCGAAGGATGCACGCCGCCCGCGACCAGGCCGGCAATGTGCGCCATGTCGAAGATGTAAATAGGCGCCCACCTTGTCGGCGATCTGGCGCATGCGCGCGAAATCCCACAGGCGCGGATAGGCGCTGGCGCCGCCGATGATGACCTTGGGCTTTTCCTGCATCGGCAATCGCCTCCATCTCGTCGTAGTCGATGGTCTCGGTGTCGCGGCGGACGTGATAGAAGGTGGTGCGATAAAGCTTGCCGCTGAAGCTGAGCCGATGGCCGTGCGTGAGGTGGCCGCCGTGCGAGAGATCGAGGCCGAGAATGGTGTCGCCGGGCTGCAGCACCGCCGCGATAGGCCGAGGCGTTGGCCTGCGAGCCGGAGTGCGGCTGCACATTGATGTGCTCGCCGCCGAAGATCTGGCGCGCGCGATCGCGGGCCAGGTTCTCCACGACGTCGGCATACTCGCAGCCGCCGTAGTAGCGGCGCCCGGGATAGCCCTCGGCATATTTATTGGTGAAGATCGAGCCGGCCGCTTCAAGCACTGCTTCGGAGACGAAGTTTTCGCTGGCGATCATCTCCAGCCCCTCGTGCTGGCGGAGGGTTTCGTGGTCAAGAGCGGCGGCGACTTCGGGGTCGGCCTGGGCGAGGGTGAGCGACATGCGGTCAGTCATACAAAAGATTTTACGGCAAAGGGTGCGGAATCGCTGTCTGGAAGAAATACCCGCTCAGGAAAGTTGTCTCGCCATTTCGAACTCAACAAGCGCGGGATCATTGGGATACGGTTCGGTACGGCCAGTCCTGGAGAAGCCGAGTTGCTCATAGAAAATCATGGCTGATTCGTTACTTGACGTCACGAGGAGCTGGAGGGTTGTGGCACCTCGGCTGCGGGCCCAGGCTGCAACTGAGTCGACTAACATGCGACCAACGCCGCGCTTGCGATGTGATGGGGCGGTCCACATCGAGATAAGCTGCGTGTGCGACGGATTGCCAGGATCGAGAAATGCGCCCGCGATTCCACATGCGACGCCACTGTCGATCGCGAGGAAACCAATGCCCGTCTCTCCATTCCAGCGTGTGACGCGATCTTTCCATTCGTCATCGGTCAACCGGCTCTCGCGTGCATAGGTTGAGCCGAAGGCGCTGGGAGTGTCCTCGAGTGCACGAAGACGAGTCTCCATGAATGCAGTCAGGTTCCGAAGCGTAATGGGCTCGATAACTACCATGAATTCCATTGTGCAATGATGAGGCGAGAGTCGGCGCTCGCGCCGGAGTAACATTCCCACGGGTCTGGCGGGTTAAAGTACGTATATCGACTCCGTTGCCTTTGTTATTTTCGTATGACTTCTCGCACACAACTCGTCGCTGTCTCGACGGCGTTGTTTTGCGTTCTTGCGTTGGGCGCGGCGATCGGATCGGCACAATCGGTCAGTGTAGACGCGGCCCTGTTGGCAAAGGCTAACGCAGGTGATGCGGCGGCACAGGTGCAAGTGGGCGAGAGCTACGCGCGGATCGGTGCATCGACGCACGACCGTGAGGAAGCCGGCAAGGATTACGCGCAGGCGGCAGCTTGGTACCGCAAGGCCGCCGACCAAAACGACATTGCGGGCGAGCTACACCTGGCGGCGCTCTATCGAGACGGCGAAACGGGCTTCGAGCGCGACATGACGCAGGCAGCGGCATGGTATCGCAAAGCAGCCGATCAAGGCGATGCAGACGCGCAGGCGACGCTGGGAGTTTTGTATTCCGTGGGCCAGGGAGTGGAACTGAGCAATGCAGACGCGTATTTCTGGCTCGATCTCGCGGCTGACGTGAGCGGCCCGAACCAGGAGAAATACGCGGCGGAGCGCCAGATGGTCGGCCAGCACATCACGGCCGACGACCTCGCAGATGTGCAGGATCGCGTGGCCAAGTGGAAGGCGACGCATCCTCGGCCCGGACCCTCCCACGTAGGCGCGCCCGTTAAACACAATCTGGGAACGAATAGTTGCGGATGCGGACGGGCAATTTTGAGCGAGTTATCTTTGACGCTCCGGGATTGACTTTTGTTTCAAAAAATCTACCATTCGCCACAACTCCGGGCTCCGGCATGTGTTTTGCAGTGACGTGGGCCGGGAAAAACCCCAAAATCTAAGGCCCCGGAGGAACCACATGCAGCGCAGAATGCTTATGCTCGCCGTGGCCGCCCTGATCGCCTCGGGCCCGGCCTTTGCTCAACAGACACAGCCGAACCAAACCGATCCGACAGTGGGACAGCGCAAAGACAATCAACAGGACCGCATCGCGAACGGCGTGGACTCGGGACAATTGACCACCGGCGAAACCAAGAACCTGGAAGGGCGCGAAGCCAACCTCAACCGCGAAATCAAAGACGATCGCTCAGCCGACGACGGGCACCTGACGAGTACCGAACGCCAGCAGATCAATAACCAGCAGAACAACCTGAGCCACTCGATCTACCAGGACAAGCACAATGCCAACACGGCGCACTATGGCAACAACGAAGTCGGCCAGCGGCGCGAGAACCAGCAGGACCGCATTGCCAACGGCATTCGCAACGGCATCAATGAACGCCGGCGAGGCGGCGCGCACTGAGAATCGCGAACAGGGGATCAACCAGCAGGTTCACGCTGACCGCCAGGCGAACGGAGGAAAGCTGACCGGGCAGGAACATCGGCAGATCAATCGCGAGCAGAACGGCGCCAGCCGCCAGATCTACCGCCAGAAGCACAATGGAAAATAACTGAAGTTCAGGGCTTGAGTGTTTGCTGCGCAACAGCCAGCACTTGGCCACTGGAGCGATTGATGAGAAAGACGACGAGCCGCATGGGCTCGCCGTCTTTTTCTGCGGGCTGCAGATCGGCGCCGGAGAGGTGCAGTGGCCGCCCGTCGAGTGCGCTCGAACCAAATTCCTTAAAGGCGCGCACCACTGCAACATAGTGAAGCGTGCGGCCGGCATTCTCGCCGCGAGCCACCTGTGACTGCGTTGCATTCTCCGCAACCGCAACAACCAGGCTCACTTTCTGACGAGGCGTTGCCTTCACCGAAAAATCAATTGCGCCATCCGAAACAAAGTGCGCATCACCGATTTGTACTCCCAGCTTTGGTTTTGCCGCAGCCTGCATGATTTCATGCGCAAGCTTTCCGGCATCGGCGCCAGCCACCTGCGCAGCGCCATCCACGACAAACTGCGGCGTTGCCGGTGAAGGCAGCGAGAACTCCCGCACGTAGTCTTCCTGATGCTCGTCGATGGTATCGAATGAGAATGGATCGCTCCAGCCCTGGTGATTCCAGTAAGTGACGTGTTCACTGAGCACGATGGACAGCGCTCCGGGTACGGGCTGACGTGTGTCGAGCTTTTCGAGCAAGGCGTCGGCTGGCGGACAGTCAGAGCACCCCTCTGAAGTGAACAGCTCGACGAGCACGGGTTGAGGCGTCGACGACTGCGCGGGAGAATGCGATGGTTGGGAGAGCAATTGCGAAGCGAGAGTACCCATTGCAATGACGAGAGGGATTGCAAAGGGCCGGCGAAGAATCAAGGTAAGAATAGGGGAAGTCATGAATCACCGAAGCAGACCACATAATTTACAAGACGATACTTCGGACGGGAAACGGGATTATCCTATCACGAATGCAATTTCAAAGAACAAAATCGATTCTTCGGCGCGCCCTCGTTGCCGCCCTTGGATTTGCGCCCGGGATCTCCACTGCATCGTCGCAGACTCCGCAGCTGACCTTGACGCCGGCGATCGTGGTGGCGGGCTCCCCAGAGCTGATTCGCGTCGACGCCCCGGCGAGCGCGAATCTCGAAGCAGAATGGCAGGGCAAGAAGCTCGCCTTTTTTCGTGGGCGCGACGGAAAGAGTTGGTTTGCGCTGGCGGGAGTCGACGTGACAGCGACGATTGGTCCGTCAAAGCTGCGTGTTCTAAAGCATAACTCCGGCGGCACCGCCGTCGATTTGAGCCGCGAGGTAGAGATTCACGCGGCACACTATGCCACCGGCGTGCTCACCGTGGCGCCGAAGTTTGTTGAGCCGCCCGCGGAAGAACTGGCGCGCATCAAGGCGGAGAGTGAGCTGAAGTCGAAAGTATTTGCGGCAAGTGCGGCCGAGCCATTATGGAGCGGCGATTTTCGCGCGCCGGTAACGGCCGCCGCGACGACAGTTTCGGCACGAGGCGCACCTTCAATGGCAAGCTGGCCAGCGTGCACAAGGGGATGGATTTTCGCGCGGCGACGGGAACGCCCGTGCGCGCGGGGAACAGTGGCGTGGTGGTGCTGGCGCGGCCGCTCTATTACGAAGGCAACTGCGTGGTCATCGATCACGGGCTGGGGCTCTACACGGTCTCGATGCATCTGAGCCGCATCGACGTGAAGGAAGGCCAGCATGTAGAGCTCGGCGAGCGCATCGGTTTGAGCGGAGCGACGGGACGCGTAACGGGGCCGCATCTGCATTGGGCAGTGCGCTGGCAGGATGCATATCTCGATCCCGCGAAAATGCTGCGGATGGATTTGAATGCGGCGAGATAGCGCGCAATGCTGCTGCCATCCGCGATTCATCGGTGCCGTGACGCGTGCAGTTCGATCCGATGCAGACCCGTTCTTGACATGGAACCGACGATGGACTGTACTGTTGCGCATGCGAACATTCTGGGTCTTGCTGTTGCCTGCGGTTCTGGCCGCAACAACAGGCGCGTTCGCGATCACACAGGAACCGGCGCCCACGTCGGCCGGCACGCCTTCGGCACAGGCGCCGCCGGCAGCGGCGCGATTGGTCGCGAAGGAAGAACGGGTGCAAATGCCGGGCACTTTCCCGGGCGGGCTGGATGTTCTGGAGGTGTACATTGACCTGCCAGGACGGCATCCACTTGTGGTGCTCACACATGGCACATCAGGCGAGCCCGATGTCCGCGCACACCTGACTCCCTGGGGACAATATGGACAAGCGCTGTGGTTTGCCCGGCGCGGGTATTTGGCCCTGGTCGTTATCCGCAGAGGATATGGCCGCTCGGGGGGACAACAGGATTCGACCAATGGCGGCTGCGGGTCAAAGGGAAGCTTTGAGGAAACCGGCGAGGCGAGCGCGGACGATCTACGCGCGGTGATGACCTTCGCGCGGGGCCTGCCAGAGGTGGACGCCAACATGATCCTGAGTGCCGGAGTTTCAACAGGGGGCTTTGCGCAGGCGGCGCTTTCCGCTAATCCCCCGAAAGGACTCAAGGCGGCGATCAGCTTTGCCGGAGGAAGGGGCGGCGACGGGCATGAGCACAATTGCAATCTTGGCGGAATAGTCGACGCGTTTCATAACTTCGGCAAGGAAGCGCACAAACATGGTGATCTGCCGATGCTATGGATCTACTCAGAAAATGACCACTGGTTTCCGCCCGCGATGGCACAACAATTTGATGCCGCGTACAAGAAGGGTGGTGGCACGAACCAGTTTGTAATGGCTCCGCCCGACGGAGATGATGGACACCACTTATACACGCACGTTTCAGCGTGGTCCGATACGGTGACTGCATTTTTGAAGGCGCAGAATCTGTTGCCTCTCGGCGATACCGTGTTGCCGGCGCCTGAGCCGGCTGATATTCCGATGCCGGCCGGGTTGAAGGATCAGGATAAGGACACGTGGAGACGCTTCGTGCTTGCTCCTCCCTTCAAGTCGCTCGCTGTGAATGAAGGCGGCGAATTGTTTCTATTCGCAGCGGGCTTCGATCAATCGCTCGCCGACGAGGGTGCGTTGGATCGATGCAAGAAAGCGCCCGGCGGAAACAAACATTGTTCGATTGTTGCGAAAACGCCAGGCGTAAAGTAGCCTTTCGGCAAGCTTTCTCAACGCAGCCCGCTAACTCGTCAGAGCTTCTTCTTCAACCTCGGCTGAATTTCTTACGCCTGCCTTCAGCGCCGCGGCCTTCTCTTTGCGCAGCGCTTTGAAGGCGCGATAGACAAACCAGCCCATGTACCAGCCGTCGATGAACTTGTAGGGCGTTTCGCCGGTGGTGTAGTGGCCGCAGGGCAGCACGCGCGGCTCGAAGTTCAGGCCGTAGCGGCGGAATGCTTCGACCACCTGGAGCGAGTACTCGCGCGGGAAAGGTGAGGTCGTAGTTGGCGTAGACCAGCGAGCACGTTTTTGCCGGCGCCGTTGGCTTCGGGACTCGCGAATTTGCTCGTAGTAGCTGACCGGGCTGACGGCGGCCCACAGAGCGCGCAGCGCGCTCCTGCGTGAGGCCGGCCTCTTCGACCGCCTGGCGGATGTGGCGCGTGCTTTGCCCGGCCCAGACCACGTCGCCAAACGCAGTTGACGCGTGGTTGAAGGCGTTCACGCGCAGGCGCGCATCGTGCGCGCTGGCCAGAAAGGCGTAGCAGGAGCCGAGGCTGGTGCCCAGCACGCCGAAGTGCTCGTAGCCCTGCTCCTCGAGCCAGTCGAGGCAGCAGCGAATATCGACCACGGCCTGGCGGCAGGCGGAGATGGTGCGGCCGATGTTGGCGCTGACGGCGTAGTCGGAGCGCTCCAGCTCGGCGGGCCGGCGAATGTCGTGATAGGGCTTGGAGAGCCGCAGCGCCGAAACGCCCATGCGATTGAAGATGGTGCACAGCGAGTTGTGGCTGAAGCCGTCGGCGTTCCACTGCGGCATCACGACGATGGCCTGCTTGGGCCGCGCGGGATCTTTGTGCGCGGGCGCCGGATACCAGCGCGCGTTCACCAGGTCGTTTTCGGGATAGGGCGTGCGCTCCGGCGAGGTGAAGCGCAGAAACTGCGCCTGGCGGAGCTTGCCTTCGGCGGCCTGCTCGCTTGATCGCCGCATCCTGGGCCAGCGTCTCCGGGCGCACGTTGGTGGGGAAGAGCTGCGGATGGCGCTCTTCCAGGCGGAAATCCGTGGGCCGCTCGTAGCCGAAGAATTTGTCGCTGTGGCGGATGAGAAGCTGGTTGATGCGCACCATGGCGGCTTCGGCGGCGGCATCGTCGCGCTCGACTTCAGGGCCGGGAACGGCGGACGCCGAAGCCGTGCGCCTCGAGAAAGGGCGCAATCCACTCGAAGCCCCACTCCAGCGGCCGCACCACGCGATTTTCGTCGCGCGTGGTCAGCCGCGTCTCCCACGCGTACATCCAGCGCGCGTACCAGTCCTTGAACATGTCGATAATTCAAGTTTATCAGCGTGAGAGCGTGCGCGATGTGAGACTGAGCGCGGACTCTAGGCGTGCGTTCCGCGCGCGAGCTTTGACATACTCGGCGCAATCACCAGCCGAGGCTGAGCAGCAGGATGAGGGCGATGATGGCCTGCGAGATGACGCAGTAGAGGCACCAGACCTGAAGCACGTTTTGCTCGATGCATGGAGAGACGGAGCGCAAAGGCGAACCCGATAACTGCGAGAAGGTGACGAGAAGACGCCGGCGCGCGAAGCCAAGCCAGAGGCCGAGCACCAGATAGCCGGCGATGCCGATGGCGGCGACAGGAACGTGGGCAACTCGGTGAAAGAGCTGTGGTTCACGATGCCGCAGTCCCAGTGCTCGTTGATGGAGCAGGGCTCGGTGCCGGTGGAGTAGTGAACTTGAAGTGCCAGGCAGAAACGACGACGCCGGCGAGGGCGAGAAAGCATGAGGAGATATCGCATGGTTGTAGTGGTGATGAGGGGTATCAACTGCCGAATTGATTCTATCTGATTCGACCGCGTGGCTCGGCGCCATCGATCAGCGGCGCGGCGGCAGCGGTGACCGCGTAGGATGAAGCCATGAACCTGCCCGAAACAGAGGCGCGACCGTTCTAAGCGGACGCGCGGGACGCGCGTGGCTTTCTTTGGCGGCAGCTTCGACCCGCCGCATCTGGGCCATCTGGCCGTGGCGCGCGCCGCGCGCACGGCGTTGCGCTTGGATACAGTGCTGTTTGCGCCGGTGGGCGCGCAGCCGCTGAAGCCGGAAGGGCTCGACGGCGAGCTTTCGAGGACCGGGTGGCGATGACGCGGCTGGCGATTGCTGGCGAGCAGGGTTTTGCGGTCTCGCTGGCCGATGCGCCAAAGCCAGACGGCGATCCGAATTACACACTGGAGACGCTGTTGGATCTGCGGTCGGAGCTTGGCGAAGAGAGCGCGCTGTTTTGCCTGATGGGCGCCGACTCGTTTTTCGGGCTGCGGCACTGGCATCGCGCGGCAGAGATTCCCTTTGTGGCGCCGCTGATTGTGGCGTCGCGGCCGGGGGAGCCACTGAAGCGAATTGCAGGCGGCGCTTGCCGGAAGACTTGAAGTTTGAAGATGCGGTCGGATCGCAGCGAGATCGAAACAGGAGTGGAGGTTCGCACGTTTCCAGCTGGTGAATGCGCGCGCGGAGAAAGCGCCGTTTTATGTTTTGCCGGGGTTGCATGTGGAGATCAGCGCCTCAGAGATTCGAAGACGGGTGAGCGAAGGCACTGGGCCCACGGCCGAAGGTAATGAAACGGATGGAGAGCTGGTTCCGGCAGCGGTAGAGGAATACATCCGGGCCCACGGGCTGTACCGCTAAGCCAGCACTTCTTAGGGTCGATCTTGCCGCGCGGCGAATTGACGGACTACGATGAAGAGTGGAGAGCCAGCCAACCGCATGAGCAAATCGCAAGCGCATCAGCAGACGCGCATTCTGGTGCAGGCCGCAGCCGCGGTTTGCGAAGACAAAAAAGGCCAAGACACACGCATTCTCGAGCTCGATCCGGTCGACTCGGGGCTTGCCGACTTTTTTCTGGTCACTTCGGCGACGAACGACCGACAGGCCATTGCGATCGCCGACGAGATTGAGTTGCGGCTGAAGCGCGAATTCGGCGTATATGCGCACTCGGTGGAAGGCCGGCGCAAGGGCGATTGGATCCTGCTCGACTACGTGGACTTTGTGGTCCATGTGTTTCTGGCGGAGCGCCGCGCTTTCTACGACATCGAGCGGCTGCGGAAATCGGCGCGACCGTTGACGCCGGCGGAGTTCGATGCAGAATTGAAAGCCGCACTAAGCGCGAAGACGCGCGCGGCGCGAAACAAGAAGCCGGCGGTAAAGAAAGCGGCTGTTGGAAAGAAAGTGAAACCGGCCGCGGACAAAACTGCGATTCAGAAGTTCTCGGCGAAGGCCGCGAAGATGCCGGCGAGAATCTCAAGAGCTGTTTCAGCGAGGAAGATCGTGGTAAAGAAGAAGAAAGCGTCCGCACGGAAAGGCGCTGCCAGGAAGGGCGCCAGAAAGTAACCGAGTCCGCAATGAGATAGACAGGCAGCGGCCGGCGGAACCGAGATACTCAGCGACATTTGATCGAAGCGATATAAGAGGGGACCCGCGACCGCGGATCCCCTCTTAAGTTGATGGCGCCTAGTTGAATTAGAAGTTGATGTGGAGGCCCAGAATAACGTTTCGTGCCGATTGGTACTCGTAGGGCTTGCCGTACCATCCGTCGACTGTGATCGGACCGCTGGTGGTGGTCTTGGTGCCGTTCAACACGCCGGTGTTCATAGCCTTGGTATAGTCGTAGGGCGCCATGGCGGCAGAGTAGAAGTTGAGGCCACTTCCGAGGCTATAGCCGTTGGCTCCTGCTCTGATGTAGTTGTGTGAGGTGTAGTCGGAGTCGATCTGCTGCCAATACGAAACCACCTTATGTTCGTTGAAAAGGTTGGTGAATGCTGCGTCGAACGAAATGGAAGTTTTCTCGCCGAGCTTAACCGTCTGCTTTAAGTTGAAGTCTGTCGAGGTATACCATGGCGTGCGTTTGGTATAGGGCGCCCCAGTGGTAATGGCGCCTGTGCTCGCATCCTGTTTCACGTCAATCCACTTGCCGCGATTGACGATGTCCACTGGGAAGACGGGCTGGCCAGTAGCGGAAGAGCCCACATCGATTTGGCTGCTGAGAGGGGTACCGCTATAAGCCGCCTGGAATACGCCGAAGTCGGTGGTGAACTTATGAGCCACGGCAGGTCATAGTATACATAGCCCTTGAGGGCGTTTGGCCGGTCGGTGGGCAACAGGCCGCTGGATGATCCGCCATTGGCATTCATTTGGAAGTACGGCTCGTCAAAGGCGCGGCTGTTGTTCGGAGCATTACGGCCGCCAGCCGCCGTCGCGAGATGTCGGAGCTTGTCAGGCCGGTGTAGTTGCCGCGGAAATTGCTCCAGGTGTAGGAGAACATCCCCGCCCAGCCATGGGTTTGAGATTTCGTCACCCTGAATTCCAGTCCATCGTAGCTGCGAGCGGCGGGGCTGACCTTCTGTGCCGCGGGACAGGTTTGTTGGCTACGCAGTCTGGAGCAGTACCGTACAGGAATGTCCAGAATCCATTAAAGGTACTGTTGACACCCTGGCCGGGATTGATGATAACGAAAGTTTCGCCTACAGCCGCGGGGTTGTAGATGGCCTGGTCCTCGATAGCCGAATCCAGACGTTTTCGGTCCCACCTCGCTTCGAAGGCAAGCGTTGGACCAATCTGATAGTCCACACCGAAGTCTGTATCGTGCTGTGAATATGGCTTGAGATCCGGCGCCGTTCCCTCCTCGGTGAGGGTGCAGGTGGAGCAGGTTGTCGGGTTGGCGCGCTTGTTTTGGCTTTCCAGGTAATAGTACAGAGGAGGGCTGCGTTCCGCCAGCCCAGTTCACCGTGGCGCTGGTTCCGCTGCCGATGCAGTAGGCGCCGGTGCTGTTGAATGCCGGAGTAACGCTCGCCAGGGAGGGGTCCATCAGGGCATACCAGCACTCTTCCCAGATTTCGCCACCGTAGGAACCGATGGCCAGGTTCAACTTCATCTGGTCGAAGAATTTGCCATAGCCGCCGAAGACCTTCATCTTCCCGTTCTGGAAGACATCCCACGCCGCGCCGATACGCGGAGCGATTTTAGATCCCCAGCCGAAGTTGATAGGCCGGGTGAATTTCTGGGTGGCGGGCTGGTTCTCGGCCGGCAGATACTCGCGCTCGATGCGCAGGCCGCCGTTGATGGTGAGGCCCTTGTCCGAGCGTCCAGGCATCCTGCACAAAGAAGCCATGATTCAAGGCAGTCGCGGTGCCGGTGGTGCCATAGTCATTGACGTCAACCACTCCGTAGGTGCCGGTGCAACCGTCGTATCCGGTGATTTTTTCGAGGCCGGAAGGAGGTATTGGAGGATTGGCGTTAGGATCTCCGATCGTGCCGCAATTAGTTGCGCCCAGGGATGGCGGATTCGTGCTCAGCGGCTCGTAGGGACCCGAGACGCCAGGGAAGAACTGGACGTCCGGCTCGTTGTAGCCCTGGTTGATCAGGTTGTAATTCTTGTGCATCTGGTAGCCGAACTTCACATTGTGCGTGTTGTGCCTGCCGCCGTGATACCAGGAGAAGGCTTCATCGAACTGGGTGGCCTTGCTGGCGTTGAAGTGGGTGAAGTTCTGGTTCATCGGTCCTGAAACGAAACCTGTGCCTTCGGCCAGCGCGGAAGGCAGCGGATTTCCGTTGGTGTCATTGACGCCTTGGCCGCTTGTTTCCCATTCATCCAGGACGCCACCGGTCGGATATCCAATGTCGTGGTAGTTGGCGAAGAAGTAGCCGAACCGGGTGGTAGATACCAGGTTGTTCGTCAAAGTGATATCCGCGCCAATATTGAGCGTCAAGTTCGGGGCCGCAAATCCGTATATGTGTGAAAAGTTCGAAGGATCCTCGTAGTTGCCGTTGCAAGTGAATTTGGAGCCCAAGCCGGAGCAGCCTGTGGCGACATTGAAATTTCCCTGGACTGAGTCTTGTGTCGGCAGGTTCGAACCGAACTGCTTCTGATCCTGGGCCAGCCACGAGCCGAAGATGCGAATCTTCGACGTCACCTCAGCGTCGATGCGGGCATAGGCATAGTCGGTGTGGGTATTCTGGCTGAACGGAATGACTCCGCCGTTGGGGCCGTAGTTCACGAATCTCTCGTAAGAGTTGAAATCGGGATTGTAGCCGCCGAAGAAGGTGATCCGCTTTTTGAGATTCTCGTAAGCGGAATCTGAAATACCATACAGCCTTGGGAGAAGATCGATGATCGGACCGCCAATCGTGACGCCAGGGAAGAAGTCGCTGGTGTGCGGACGGATCGGCTGGTTGACCTGCACTGCCGGGTCGATGTTTCCCCAAGAGGTTTTGGTGCTGCTCGAATTGGGATCGTAGCGCAAGGTCGGTCTCGGCGAACCATTCATTGCGCCGTCTTCGAAAGTGGTGAAGATCGAGCCATGCCATGAGCCGGTGCCTTTGTCCATGACCACGTTGACCACGCCGCCCAGTGCGCCGCCGTGCTCGGCCTCAACGCCCGAGGTCTTCATCTGTACTTCTTCGACGAAATCCATTGGGACGTTGGTGTGGGAGTAGCCGCCGATAATGTCAGCAGTCTCCTGCCCTTCAATCAGGTAAGAATTCTCAGAGTCTGAGCCGCCACCGATCGAGAAGCCGATAGCGCCGCCGTTGCTGCCGTTGCCGGGAGATGTACCGCCGCTGCCATTTCCTGACGCGGCGTTGCCCATCAGGGGCTCGTTGCGTGCCGCAGGGGCAAACTGAATCACCGACTGGAACGACGTTCCGTGCGGGAGGTTGAGAAGGGCCTCCTGAGGAATATTGGTCAGCGTCGTGGTCGTGGTCTCGTCGATCATCGGCGCTTCGTTCTCGTTCACTTCAACCACTGTGCTCACCGAGCCGACCTTCATCGTCAGATCGACTGTAGGCAAATGGCCAACCTCGATAACAAGACCATCGCGCTTGAGCGTCTCAAAACCCTGAGCTTCGACCTTGATGGAGTATGAGCCGGGGGGCAGGTTAGTGAAGTGGTAGTATCCACTCGCATCACTTTCAGTGACCTTGGCGCCGACAAGTGTCGGCGTGGTCACGGTAACCGTGGCCCTGGGAACCACCGCTCCCGAGGGATCCTTTACAGTGCCCTGCAGATTGCCAGTAGTTTCCTGGCAGAAGGCCGATGACGGGAATGCAACAACAGTAAATCCAAGAACAAAAGCGAAGGAAAGAAGCAGCGCGGAGATCCGGAACTGGAACGAACGCATGGAAGAGTCCTCCAAAACCCGCTGAATCCGAGTAGCAAAAAGAAACCCGGAATCCAGGTTGAGCGCTTTCGGAGGCTCGATGGGGAGGACAAGTCCGATCGTGCAAGTAAGGTCAAATCGGCTGAAATAAGCCGAAGGAGTCCTGCAAACGCCACCCGAGCGAGTTGGCACTCACTGGATGCGACCTCAACGTGCTGCAGGGGTATATACCGAAACTTGTAGCAATTCATGTGCCAATTGAAGATGTTTGTAGTCTGTTCGAATATCTACTGAAAACAAAGCCGCTTCCTCATCCCGAATTTGCGAGATGCATCAGGTTGCTATGAAATTCTGTAGCCTCTGAATCCAGTCTTGCGGAAAACCGAAACCCGCAAGTTGCGTTTTTGCCGTGATCAACCGCCCAAAGGCGGCAAGTGCAATTCGCTCACTGAAAAAGCAAAGGGCGCCCTTTGCAGGACGCCCCTGGTTGAGCCTTTGAGCTTCTATCTAGAACGATACGGTAATGACGATCCGGATATGGCGGTGGCCCGAAACCGTCGGGTCCTGATCATTGAAGGTATTCGTGCCGTTGTTGCTGTAGGCATCGGTGTTGATTCCGCTAATCAGGGTGTCGTTCGGAATGCCGGCTTCGCCGTGGTTGAAGATGTTGAAGAACTCGCCGCGCAAGGCAAGCGTGGCATTCTCATGCAGCTTGAAGCCACGTGCGATGTTCATATCCCATTGCTGGTACCTGGGACTGACGAGGGTATTGCGGCTGACCGGGGCAGCCGGGTGGGTTCCGATTGCGGGAATGATCCAATGAACCGAACTCGGGCTGACTACCTCACAGGGAAGGCTGGTGTACCAGAGGCTTGGACCGGAGCAGAGTGTGCCTGCCGAGGGGCCGCCGGAAAACCAGGAATCGTCGAAGGCGTACGTGGTCTTCGGCGCTTTGGGATTGCCCAGCACGGGTCGATCGTTGCTGATGCCATCTCCGTCAGTGTCATAGCCGTCCTCGACGTTCATGGGACTACCAGCCTGGAACTGCGTTACACCCGAGATGGCCCAGTTGTTGACGACATTCCCGAGGAGCTGCATCCCGCCTTCGGTGTGCCAGACAGACGGCGCCCAGGTGTAGGCAAGGACCAGACGCTGGCGGTGATCGTAGGCTGACGGACCCCAGTCGGTTCGCCCACGCGGCGTGGGATACTTGCTGAACTGGTAGGACGATTGGTTGAGCGTGGTGAAGACCTCCGATCCGTCATCCATCGCCTTGGCCCATGTGTAGGCTGCGCGGACCAGGAAATTGTGGTTGATCTTGTGATCCAACTGCGCCCACATGCCTGCGTACTCAGAATCATCGGAGTTGTCGCGAACAACGATCGATCCGCGAGCTGGCACCACACGGCTGCTGACAAACCAGTCGTTGACAAATGGATTGAGGTTGGTATTTCCGTAGAGATGCTCGCCGCGCTCGCCGACGTAACTGACCTGCACGGAGGTTGTCCAGGGAAGCTCCTGCTCGACGTCCAGGTTCCAATGCATGGTCAAGGGAGTGCGCAGATTGTTGATGATCGGGTCTGAGGTGTTGGTAGGCAGCGGGCTCTTGTTCAGGTTTGCAAACTGCTCGAACCAGGTGGCAGTGCCACGATTGCTGTTGGCGGTTGTGGTGCTGAAGATCTGGGGCGCGGCAGCTGCCGGAGCAGTGCCCTGGATGTTGTCCATAATGTTGGTGAAGACGACATCATAGAAGACGCCGAAGCCGGCGCGAATGACCGATTTGCGTGCGCCGAAGACTTCAGGACTCCAGGCAAGGCCGGCGCGCGGCCCCCAGGACTTGGTTTGCGCCTGCTGGTGGGAGTTGCAAGAGTTGCTGGCCGACGGGAAGCAGGCGATCTGGGTCTCGTCGATGCCGGGGTAGGGGGTTGCGGGAGTGTTGAACGGAGCGCCGTTGTACTCATAGCGGAGACCCATATCAATACTCAAAGTCGGGATCGGACGGTAGGTGTCTTCAACAAAGTAATTCTGGGAATACAGGTTGGGGCGGGCAGTGGGACTGCCGAAGTTCTGAGTAAGGCTATTTGAACTGGGACCGCCGTAGTCATCAATCAGGTTGCCAAGCCCTTTATAGACGAAGGTTCCGCCGCCGGGATACGGAGTTGACCCCGTGTCGTTGCCGAACCCAATTTCGCCGTAGAAGATGAAGGGAATTGCGTCCCTGACGCGCACGTTTTCAAGATCGGTTCCGACCTTGAAGAAGTGCTTGCCCTGAGTCAAGCTCAGTGTGTCCTGGAGTTGATAGGTATTGTGGAACCGGCCTTGAGGAACGTTGCCAGGGATACCGTAGCCGGTGACGCCACTTACTGAGACGATGGGCTTGCTGTAAAGAGGATTTGCCGTCGTGGATGCGGGTAAGCCGAAAATGAATCCGATGCGGCCGTAGGAAATTCGGGCCTCGTTGACGAGTTTTGGGTTGAATACGTGGGTTTCGACGATTCCCGAGTTGTAAGAGACTCCGTCCTGGTCGGTGTCGAAGCCGGGCAACTGCGCGCTGAAGTTAGTTACGTCGAAAGGGGTAGAAAACGAGGTACGGATGAGGTGCAGCCGCAGAGTGTCTTTCTTGCTGGCGATGTAGTCTCCGGTCAAATCCATTTCCGGTGAATTGGAAGCGGCCCCAAGATTGCGCTGAACGGTGCCGACCTGAACGGTGCCACGATCGACGCCGGTGGTGGGGTCAGGCCCCAATTGGATAGAGGGCTTGGTATTGCTGGGATTGACGGTGCCTACGAGGCTACCCCACGCGGTGAGCAGATTGGTCAGGCGAGGATTAGCGGGAAGCGCTTTGAGCGTTGCGAGGCCGGCGGAGGTGGGAATGGAAAGCACTGCGAGGTTGGCGGAAGCGCGGTAATCGTCCCACTGATAAGAACCAAATCCGAAAACCTTGTTGCGAATGACCGGACCGCCGATGCGGAAACCGGGGAGATTCTCGCGGTACTTGGTCTGCTTGGTTACGCCATTGAAGTGATCCTGCTTGTCAACGGCGTCGAGCGAGTTGTTTTCCGCGCGTTCCCAGACGGCGCCATGAAACTCATTGGTGCCGCTCTTGTAGATGGTGTTGGAGACGGAGCCGGCGCCGTGGCCGAATTCCGCGGTGTAGTTGTCCTGCAGAACCTTCACTTCGTCGACTGCTTCGAGGTTTTCAGGCTGCAATCCTTGGCCGGCGAGGCCGGCATCGTTATTATCCTGGCCTTCGATGAGGAAGTTATTCGCGCGTGGACGGCCGCCGCCCACTTCGAAGTTAACGCCATTGCTGAATCCACCTTGCGTGGCCGGCATAACGCCGGGGAGGGTGAGGGCAAGTTCATACGGGCTCAACGTCCCGACGGGCAGATTGTTGATCTCGAGGGCGCTGATGGTGCCTGCGATCTCGCCGTCGTCGGTGTTGAGGCTGGCGTTGTCAGCGGATACCTGTACAACTTCGCTTGCCTTTCCGACTTTCAATTCCACGTTTGCGGTGACGATGGACGTGCCGGGAACCACGAGGCCCTTGTGCACGGAGGTCTCATAACCTGTGCCCACGACTGAAATGTCATACGTGCCTGGCAGGACCGACTCAATGCGGTAGACGCCAACCTGGTTTGTCGTGGTGGTGCGAATGGCTCCGGTTTCAATGGAGGTCGCAGTCACGACTGCCGCGGCGACCGCGCCGCCTGTAGCGTCTAAAACCGTTCCGATAATGGTGCCGTTTGATGTTTGCGCATTTGCTGATGGAATGCTGACGATCGCCAATAGGCTGATGACAATGAGCGCAGAAAACAAGCGGGAGAATCGCATCGTACCTCCTCCAAATACCGGTCTGAAACGGGAAACGAGTGAGCTTCGCAGTTCAGGTTTGGCGCTTTCGGAGACTCGATGGGGAGAACAAGTCCGATCGTGCGAGTTTGGACTAGCTGCGTACAGATTCGTGCAAGAAAACTCTGGCCGCTGTAAGCGCGTGCTTGCTTGGTAGGGGCCTAAGTTACGGGGATGCTATTTCCATACGGAAGCAATCGAGGGGCCATTTTGCCAACTGAGTTCAGTGACTGTATGAATATTGAAAATAAATGGGTTATGGTTTCCAATTTGCAGATTTAACGTCGCAATATATGGAAATATGGAGCTGCGGGTCATAAATCTCCAGTTCGCAAACAAATCTGTGCTGAAGTGGCTTAAGGATGAGGCGGTTAGGCGAGCCGGCAGGACCGTGCCGATGACTATCCCGATGAAGTCCGGGCGGGCATGGTACCGGCATGGTACCGATGATCGGGGTCGGCCACGGACCCTGCCATAAATTGTCGCCGGAATAGAAAAGGGACCGCCGAAGCGGTCCCTCTCAATAAGCCAGGTTGAAGCGCCTTAGAACTCGAGGCGCAGCGAGAGTTCGAGCACGCGGGCGCCGCCGTTCAGGTTTCCAACCGGGATTACCGTGAAGCTGCTCTTGCCGAATCCCGACCCGCCATCGATAGCGTCCCACTGATCGTAGCCGTTGAAGCCGTTCTCAGCCGGGATTTCGAAGTTCGGATGATTCAGCACATTGAAGGCATCTGCCCGGAATTTGAGGTTGACTCTTTCCGCCGTGATGGGGAAAGTCTTCCCAAGCCCCATATCGGCGTTGAAAAAGTGCGGTCCGCGTAGTCCATTGCGGGCGCCGACCTTGAATCCGATGGGGCCCTGATATTGCTGCGGCGGCCTGGGCGCTGTTTGCGAAGACATTCACTCCGCCTCCTGGCAGCTTGGTCAGATGCGTGGCTACATACTTTCTTGGACCCCACCAGGATGGCAGGAGCATCGTTGGCAAAGCTGGCCACGAAGGCATTGGAGATTGCTCCCCAGGCCTGACCGGTGTGGAAGCTGGTGACGCCGCTGAGGCTCCAGCCGCCGATGACTTCGTTCACGCCCCAGGGCACAGAACCGCCGAACATCTTCCCTTTGCCGAAGGGCAGTTCGTAGGCCGCGTCCGCGGAGATCACATGCTTGATATCGAAGTCGGAGTTGCTCCGGCACTCGCGGGGCCGCACGACATCGCAAACCAGTGCGACGCCGCCGATCCCGGTGTCGCCCTGAGAGTTGGCGAAGAACGAGATGTTGTCAATGGAGTGCTGGAAGGTGTAGTTGAAGTCGTAATTCAGCCCGTGCGACCGGTTCTTCTGCAAGGTGACCAGCAGGCCGTGGTAGGTGGAGAATCCCTTGTTGGTATAGAACGTGTTTTCATCGAACTGCGCAGACGACCCCACGTTCGGCGGAGCAGATCGGAGCCATGTTGAAGGCCACAAAGTCACCGATGTCGCCATTCCCTACATATGAGTAACCGCTGTTGTATTGGGCGACGTATTGCGTGTTGTTGGCAAACCCGTTGGCGGCGCCCAACCCGGGACCGAGAACATTCTCAAACCATGGCTGCGCGGTCAGGCCTGTAACCGCCGCTCCTGCCCGGGCCTGGGTAGTGATGTTCGCGAAGGCCTGAGAGAAGAGTTGGCCGGAAACCGGGTCTGGGAAGTCGAGAACCTGGTTCGCGTCAGCCTGCGCCAGGAGGCGGCGCCCAAGTCGTCCGGCATAGCTGACCTTGACGATCATGTCCTGTGGGAGCGTGCGCTGGAATCCGCCGTTGAAGATGATGTCGTACGGTGTCTTCAGGGACGGGTCGATGGTGGTGTTATATGCCTGATAGGTGAGGATGCCGCACGGCCCGGTCAGGCCGATGGTGCGCAACCGCATCCGTGCCGAAAGGCTCGTAGGGCGGCCTTGGCGTCGCGGGCGGAGTGATACCGCCGTTGGTAAGTACATTCAGATTGCTGGGGTCGAGTCGCGGACTGTTCATGAGCGAAGCAGTCGCGGTTGAGCCTCCGTAGACGTTTGGCTTGGTCTGCTGGAAGAGGTAGGAGTCCGCGTCCTGCTGATTCTGGACTGCGTTGATGACGGTGCGATCGTAGACGATGCCCGCGCTGGCGTTGACGACCAATTTCTTGTCGAAGCCGGGATTCCAGGCAAATCCGAAATGAGGAGCGAAGTTGCGGTACTCAGGCTTGTAGAGCGGCGGAGCGCTGTTGCCGTTGCGCCTTTCCGCCAAGATAATACGCGATGAGTGGAACCGCCTGGGGCCCCGATTGGGAGAGATTGCTCTGGGTGACGCGAGCCTGCATGTACTGGTCGAACGTGAATGGCTCGGTGCTTTCAAGACCTCGCGTCTCGTAGGGGACTGAGAAATACTGATAGGTCACGCCATAAGTTAACGTGAGGCTCGGAATTACCTTCCATGAATCCTGCACATAAAGCTGGGTCTGATAGTACCGGTAAAAGCGCTGGTCGCCGGTGAGCTGCTTGAGCGCTGTGCCCTGGGCATTGTAGTTGTAGTCACTCAGGACCTGGCCGATGCGGCCCAGCAGGAATGTAAAGGCCTGGTCGTATTGGAAAGACTTGGACGGATTGGCGTCAGCCGGACGAAGACTCGGGTCGAGGCCCGTTGTGGTGCCGCCGAGCCCGGCATAGACCGTGTTGTAATCGATCGCATCTGTCGAATGCGCCAGAATATCCTTGAAGCTTCCTCCGAACTGCCAGTTATGGTTTCCGCTGGTCCAGTTAAAGTCGTCTCTCAGGATTGGGATGGGGATGCGGCGCGCTTGAAAGGTGGGTTGAAGATAGAGACTTGAAGACAGGGCCGCACCGATACCCGTTCCGAAGGTGTAAAACGTGGATCCATCGGGGTTGTAGGCATTCTTCGGGTTGTAGTTATTCGGGAAGGAGAGCTTTTGGACGGTTTCGCCGAGGATAACGCGGTTCACTTTATTGCTGCCAATCACCCAGTCGTGGCCGATGACAAAAGCATAGGAACGGTCGACCAGCGGGTCGGTTACCGGATCGCCGCCAAACTCATTCGGAGCTTCCACTGCATTCTCGCGGGCAATGGTGAACCGCGCGAAAAACTTCATCTTGTCATTGATGTTCCAGTCACCGCGGCCGACGTAGTTGGTTTCGTAGTCGTCATTCGGAGCGTTGAAGGTGTACCCACCGGAGTTCACGCCGTCTCCGCCGCTGGCATTGGAATGTGGGAAGCGCGAATTGACGAAGGCGAGCCATTTGGTGTCTTCGCCGAGCCCGAGGGGGTCATGCGAATTGACCGAAGCGTTTGTATCGCCGTTGCAGGTGCTTGTGGTGGTCGCATTCAGATAGCAAGTATTTCCGCCTGTGCTGTGGTAGCCAACCTGGCCATTGCGCAAGCTGTCGAGCGGCACGACTCGGTTCACGACCGCCTGGCTGATGATCTTTGAATTGCCGTAGTCGAAGAAGAAGAAGAGCTTGTCTCTCTTGATAGGGCCGCCAATATCGCCGCCAAACTGATTCTGGATAAGGTGATTGCGGGGCACGATCGGTGTGGCGTTGTTGCTGAACCAGCTGTTCGCCACCAGATCCGGGTCGCGGTGATACTCGTTGAGGTTACCGTGGAACGCGTTGGTGCCGCCCTTCGTCACCAGCTGGAACTGGCCGCCGCTGCCGGGCCCGGTGGAGGCCTCGTTGCCGGCGACATTGCTGTGAAATTCTTCAACTGAATCGATCGGGGCATGTCCAACGATGCTGCCGCTGAATCCCTCTTGAATTCCGGCGCCCGTATTACTTTGCACGGCCCCGCCCGTCGCGAAGTCGTTCACGTCAAGACCGTCCAGTGTTACGTCGTTCTGGTCCACGCGCGCACCAGCCACGGAACCCGTTTCGGTGACGCCAGGCTGCATCGTGAAGAGGGCGGTTGGGTCGTTCCTCTGTTGCACGGGAAGATTGTTGAGGGCGTTTACGTCAAATGTGTTGCCAACCGTAGCACTGGTCGTATCGATTGTCACCTCAGAGTTGGTGGCGGTGACTTCAACCACTTCCTGATGGGCGCTGACGGCGAGCGTTGCGTTCTGCGTGCGGACTGCCGCGACAGTCAGATAGATGCTATTCACAGTGAGCGTCGCGAAACCCTTGGCCGGAGAATGTGAGCCTCGTAGCCCTGGCCTGGCGGGATTTCTGCGAATCGATAGAAGCCGGTAGCATTCGTTGTCTGGCTGTACTTTGACGCCCGTGGTCGTGTTCGTCAGAGTCACGGTGACGCCTGGTACGGCGGCACCCGATTGGTCGGTGACTGTTCCGGTCATACCAGAGACATCCTGCTGGGCGTGAGCCGCGGGAAGCATTGCGAACGCAAACAGCGCCAAAAGACAGCAACAGAGGAGGCTAACGGCTGATTTCATATTCGTGATTTCTCCTAAAGACCTTTTGAATTTGTAAGGAACCCAAATCGATCGCGGCCGTTGAGGCCTGACGAAACTTCATGGAGCTTTAGGAGCTTTTGGGTGAGCCCCATCTGCAAACCAGAAATAATTGGAAGCCGTACCGTCCGGAAATCGAAGAATGCGGGTCTAAATACGCTCGGTTCGTATCGGAGCGAAGACTGGGGAAGATTTCCGCCGCATTTGTTGCACGAGGATTGCCATTCTCCGAAACGGGAGATTTTTGCTCATAAATTGAATAAAACTAAGCTAGTTATTCACATGATGGTAATTTACGCTCCCCAATCCCACTATGGAATTTCATACAACTAAAGGGCTATCTCCCTGAAATTGGACAAATCCCGGCATTTTGCGTGATTTTGTAAGGCAAACGCTTTCGCTCCAGACCCGTACGTGGTGGAGTTGTGCGATATTCTCCATCTCATGCAGTTGACTCTGGCGCATGTCGGCTCCCAGGCGGGAACGAAAGACGCCTACGAAATGCTGGTGCGCGAGTATCTGCAACGCTGCGCTGGATTTATGCGCTGCGAGATAGAAGCTTTCCGGAGCGAAAAAGCACTTCTGGAATGGCTGGGAAAACAGCGAGGGCGAACGGAGGCGGCGGTGATGCTGTTGGACGGCCGCGGTCGGCAGATGAGCTCAGAGGAGTTGGCAGCCTGGCTGGGCAAGCGCCGCGACGAGGGCTCGCAGCACGTCGTCTTCTCTATCGGACCGGCGAATGGATGGTCTGAAGAGACTCGAGCTGAAGCGAAGCGCAGAGGCGGATTGTTATCGCTTGGGCAGATGACTTTGGCGCATTCGCTGGCGCGACTCGTGATGGCAGAGCAGATCTACCGCGCAGTTACAATTCTCACGGGCCATCCGTACCACAGGGGCTGAGACATATGAGTGACGAGGCAAACAGCCGGCGCGGACTGATTTTGATCAACACCGGCGCCGGCAAAGGCAAGACCACGGCGGCGCTGGGCACCGCATTGCGCGCTGTGGGTTGCGGCATGCGCGTGCTGATGCTTCAGTTCATCAAGGGGTCGTGGCACTATGGCGAGCTGGATGCGGCGGAGGCGTTTGGCCCGAACTTCGTGTTGAAGCAGATGGGGCGCGGTTTTGTGAAGATCGGCGGCGCGGAAGCGGACCCTGAAGATCTGCGCATGGTGCGAGGCGGCGTGGGAAGAAGCGCGCGAGGCAATCTACAGCGGCGAGTGGGACCTGGTGGTGCTGGATGAGATCAACTACGCGATCAGTTACGGGATGCTGGATCCGGCTATTGTGGCTGAAGCGCTGAAAGGAAAGCCAGAGATGGTGCACGTCATTCTGACCGGGCGCAATGCGCATCCGCTGCTGGTGGAGATTGCCGATACGGTGACGGAGATGCGCGAAGTGAAGCACGCATACCAGAAGGGCATCCTGGCGCAGCGCGGGATTGAATACTGAGTGACGCGTTACAGTGAGGCTCGCAGCGATCGCACCAAGCTGTTGCAGGCCAGGCGCTACACCTGCGCGCCTTTTGCCATTTTCACGAAGACTGCATGGCCGTTCAAGTTGTGGAGAAAGACAAAGTTCTTCAGATGAACGCGTATTTCGTGTACATAGCGCGTGACGCCTTCGCATCCGAAGAAACCGTAATCGTCAAAGATGATGGTGGCGCCGGGCAGGAGCCGCGACAGAGCCCACTCAACGGTGTCTTTGGCCGACTGGTAGACATCGACGTCGACATGCAAAAGCGAAATCGGGTCTGCGACGGATGCAGCAGTCTCAGCGGGAAAGACTCCCTTCAGAATTTGTGCATTGGTAACTCCGGCAGAGGCGAGAAGTTTGCGTGCGACATCTTCTGAAGTGTCGGCATGCTCACCGCCTAGATACCGTGTGTCCCGCTCGCCGGCATTTACGACTCCTGCGAAGGTGTCGCAGAGATAAACCGTCTTGCTCGGTGCGGCCAGGGCGAGCAGGCATCCTGTTCCACCGCGCCAGACGCCCACTTCGAGAATCGCCCCTTCAACCGAGACCGATTGCCTGGCAAGCTGCCACAACTCATAACAGCGATACTGGTCGACGAGTGTGTTGCGCCGGATGCGTTCATACGCAGCGAGAAACTCCGCATCGGAGAGCCATGGCGAATAAGTGGCTGCCGGTTGCACGCGGCTGTGAACCAGCTCAGGCGATCGCTCATGACTCCAGGATTTTTCTTTCTGAGACCGTGCACCTCCGGGTCGAAACTTGCCGAGCACTGACTTCGCGTTGCGGGCAAGTTTTCGTGCGAACGTCATCGCTATAGTATAAGGATTCCGAAAGGTGCTTTATGCCCGAGAAGAACAACGCAGCCACGAGCAAACTTCATCGCTGGGACGAAATTGAGCCGGAACAAATGAACGCGTTGGTGACGCGCCAATACATTGTGGGAACAAACACAATGCTTGCGCGACTAGCGCTGAAGAAGGGTGCAGTGGTGCCGACGCACCAGCATTTCCACGAGCAGATCAGTCACGTTGTGGAAGGGGCGCTGAAGTTTCTTATGGAAGGCAAGGAAGTTATCGTGCGCGCGGGCGAGATCCTGTGCATTCCGCCGAATGTTCCGCATGGAGTGATTACGCTCGAAGACTCTGTTGCGCTGGACATCTTCAATCCGCCGCGGCAGGACTGGATTGACGGCGATGACGCATATCTGAGGGGCTGAACCGCACAATCATCGATACGAGACGCCTGAGCCGGCTGGCGTAGGGCCACCAAGATACAATTGGGTTCGGTATGTCGTGGTTCAAGCGCGAGGAAAACGAAGACTCGGGTGCCGGAAATGGGCAGACACCGGAGAATGGCGCCGAAGCGGGCATGAAAAATGTGCGCACCGAGGGCCTGTGGGAGAAGTGTCCCGGCTGCCGGCAGCCGATCTACAAAGCCGAGCTCGACGCGAACCTGCGCGTGTGCCCGAAGTGCCAATATCACTTCAAAATGAGTGCAAAAGAGCGCATTGAGATGCTGCTCGAGCCGGGCTATGAGCTGGTGGATACCGGCTTGCGCTCGACCGATCCACTGAATTTCAGTGACGTGAAGTCCTACAAGCAACGCTTGCGGAAAGCGCGGGAAGTTACGGGTCTGGACGATGCGATTCTGAACGCAGTGGGACGGCTTGGCCCGCACGACGTCGTGCTGAGCGCGATGGAGTACGGCTTCATCGGCGGCTCGATGGGCGCTGTAGTGGGCGAGACGATCGCCCGGGCCGTGGATCGCGCGCGTGAGACGCGCAAGCCTCTGATCATCGTCGCAGCGTCAGGCGGGGCGCGCATGATGGAAGGCATCGTGAGCCTGATGCAGATGGCAAAGATCTCGACGGCGTTGGGGCAACTGGACGATGCGCGCGTGCCATATATCTGCGTGTTGACTGATCCGACGACAGGCGGAGTGACAGCGAGCTTTGCGATGCTGGGCGACTTAAACATCGCCGAGCCGGGCGCGTTGATTGGATTCGCTGGACCGCGCGTGATTGAGCAGACGATCCGTCAAAAGCTGCCCGAGGGATTTCAGCGATCGGAGTTTCTGCTGGAAAAGGGATTCCTCGATGCCGTCGTGCATCGCAGGGATTTGAAGGCGTATCTGATTCGCGCGCTCGAGTTCATGAAGGTGTAAGCGCTGCGGCACCCAACATCGAATGCCTCGCGTGATATTCCGGCAGGTTGTTTATTTAGTAGTTACTCTACCCCCCGCCGTCCCAATTTGAGTTAAGTGGTTATCTTTCAATCGTTTGTACCCCTGATCATTTTTTCCATCCTACTGAAAACAAACGACATAGAGTCTACATTCGTGAAAACAAAGGGAGTTAGCGGCGCCAGCGGAACCTAGAAAGACCGTATCGCGCTTTCGCTAAAAGCGGACGGCCCGGAGGAAGAACACCCCGGGCCGCTCAAATGTCCTGTTTCGTTTTTTGCTTACTTAGATAAGTGTAGCGAGTTGTGAGAAATTACAGGCACTGTTTGCGAAATTTATTATTTCGAGCGGAATGAAGAATATGCGTACGTTTTGGAGCAAGGACGGGCTTGACATGAAAATTGCGGTGAAAGAAAAAGCCCTGGCGAATTTTCCGGGGCTTTTTATTTGGAGCCGTTGATGAAGTTGGTTGTTTAGAACTCCAACCGCAGCGCACCTTGCAGATACTCGTGCACCGCTTGCAGTGCTGGTGATGGTACCAAACGGAATCCCCGTCCGCCTGGGTGATATCGTCCGCGGAAAGTGGAACTGATCCATTTGGCCCATCATTCGGGCCATTGAAGCTCGGGTGATTGAGTGCATTGAATGCGTCGCAGCGGAACTTCAAGTTGACTTTGTCTTCGTAGATGGGGAAAGTTTTGCCGAGACCAAGGTCGAGATCGAAGTAGCCGGGACCATAGAGGTTGTTGCGGCTGCCTACCACGAAACCGGTCGGGCCATTGAACGCTGCCAGTGCCTGCGTCGGACTTGAGTAGGCATAGACGGGGTTTCCTTCGCCGCCGTGCACTTTGGCCTTGAGCACTCCCGGAGGTGCGATCAGCGTCGCCGGTGCGTCATTAGCGAAGCTGGAGACAAATGCATTCGAAGTTGCGTTGTAGACAAAACCACTGTGCCAAGTCGGCAGACCGCTCAGCTCCCACCCACCCACTGCTTCATTGGCCCAGAAAGGAATCGATGCTCCAAAATCCTTGCCGCGTCCGAAGGGCAGTTCGTAGATGAAGTTGCCATTCAGCTCACTTGTCAGGTTGAAGTCGGAATTACCACGGCACTCGCGCGGGCGCTGGACGTCGCAGATAAATCCGAATCCGTTGCTGGATGCGATGGCGTTGGCAATGTTCGAAGTGTTGTCGATCGAGTGAGACCATGTGTAGTTCAAGTCGAAGCGCAGTCCGTGACCGACGTTCTTATGCAAAGTCACCAACATGCCGTGATAGACGGATGATCCCTTGTTCGTCCATACGCTGTTGCTGCCGAACTGCGAGGCCATGCCGACGTTATAACCGAGCAGGCCGGAAGCAGACAGGGCCTGAATGTAGTCGGCAAAGTCGCCACGCTGCGGCAACGGGTAGAACAGGTATGCGAGAGCTTGTGTGTTGTTTGTGAAACTGGTGCCGTAGTTACCGTTGGTATATGCAACGAGATTGGGAACCATGTCCTCAAACCATGGTTGCGGGGAGAGGGCGTTGATAGCCTTGAGAGCGCTCAGATTCTTGTTCTGGTGGAACTGAGTATCCATGGCGGCCATGCCGGCTCCCATGGATTGGGTCGAGCCACCGGAGGTATCCGGGAAATCGAGAAGCTGACTGCCGTCGGCAACGGCGAGCAATCGCCGGCCGAGCCGGCCGACATAGTCGATCTTGAGCAAAAAACCCTCAGGAAACTCATGCTCGAATCCTGTGTTGAACTGGATACTGTACGGCGTCTTGAGGTTCGTATCCATCATCAGGTTGAATTCGCCTTCGGGTAATCCATACGGACCGTCAACCGGATCGTAAAAGGGAATAAACGGTGTGACAACGTTGGGCGCCGCGGGCGCGGGCGGAGGTGTGGTGATGGCAGAAAATCTCGGCGCGGTTTGCAGAGTCGCAGTTGGGTTTCCGCCGACGCCGAAGAGATTCACATTGCTCGACTCGAATACGTAGGAAGTTTGCAGCTGCTGGAACTGCAGCGCATTGATCAGCGAGTGATCGTAGACGATTCCGCCGCCGAGGCTGAAGACAGACTTCCTGTCGAACCCAGGAGTGTAAGCAACTGCGAATCGCGGCGCAAACATTTTGTTGCTGGCGTTGAAGTAGCTCGGCTGGTGATTGACCTTACCGCCGTAGATGAATTGGAGCAGTGGGATCCCGTTCGGATCCTGATTGCCGGCAGCGCTTTGCTTTTCGCGATCGGTCCAATATGTATCCCAACTGAACTTCGAGGTTGTTCCGTTGTTGTTCAGATTGGTGATCGCTTCTTCACCCTTCGTTTCGTAGGGCACAGTGTAGTTCTGATACCGGACGCCATAGGAAATGGCCAGGTCGGGAGTGATCTTCCAGGTATCCCCGAAATAGACTTCAGTCTCGTAATACCGATAGTTGAGGTCGAGCCCGGAGCCCTGGGGCAGCGCGGCAGCTTTGTTGTTGTAATTGAAGTTGCTGTTGACTGCCGCAAAGACGCCAAGTGCGGTGGTAAAGGCGCTGTCGAATGGAGCCGTCGAACCACTGTCGATATCGCTTGGCCTCAAATTGGCGGTTAGTCCTGTGAGATGGGTATTGCCGGTGATGCCCACGCTGGGAAAGTTGTAATCCTCCGCCGCGAATTCGTTGGGTGTGTCCCATTTGAAAGTGCCGCCAAAAGTGAAGCTGTGTCTTCCCTTCTCCCAACTGAAATCGTCGCGAATCACGGGAATTGGATAGGTGCGGGCCTGGGAGTTATTCCCTCCGGCATAGGGTCCGCTGAGTCCGCTGAATGCGTATTGATTTGCGCCCTGTGGATTGTAGATGACATTGAATTCATAGTCTTCGAAAGTTTCGCCGTATTCGAGCTGGTTCAGTTTGTTATTGCTGATTGTCCAGGTGTTGCCCACTGCCCAGGCATAACTGTGATCGAAGAAAGGGTACGTTGCGGGATCTCCAGGGAACTGAATCGCGCTTTCAGTTGCGGACTCTCTGGCCACGTGGCCAACGCCGAAGAACTTCATCTTGTCGTTCAGGGTGAAGTCGATCTTTTCGACGTAGTCATTCTCGGTGAATGGAAAAGGCGCGTTGAAACGGAAGCCGGCGGTGTTGATGAGATCGCCGACATCGCCTGTGAGATCGTTCGCGACCGGATACCGTTTTTGAAAGAGACTGAGCTCGGCCTGATCCCATCCCACGTGATTGGGATCGAGCTGTGCGACGTGCGCGGCATCAAGGGTGGTGATACTGTCCGAAGTGTTCACGTAGGACAATTGGCCGCCGCGATATCCTGAGGTGTTGGTTCCAATGGGAACAGTGCGGTCGACAATATTACTCAGAGTGTCTTTTCTGCTGTTCCAGTCAAAGAAGAAGAAGGCTTTCTTTTTCCAGATAGGTCCGCCGACGTTGCCGCCAAACTGGTTGCGAATAAGCTGAGGACGCGGAGTGCCACTATTGTTGTTAAACCAGTTGTTGGCTTGTGTATCAGTGTCGCGGTGATACTCGACCGCCGCCCCGTGGAAGCTATTCGTACCACTCTTGGTCACGAGCTCGAACTGGCCACCGCTTCCCTGTCCTGAGCTTGCCAGCGGATCGGCTGTGACACCACGAAACTCCTGAACGGAATCGACCGGGGCGTTGCCGACAATCGCGCCGAACTGGCCTGTCGCGTTGTCATTCATCTCCAGACCGTCGAGCGTCACGTTGCTTTGATCGGTGCGTGCGCCTGTGACCGCGCCCTGCACTGTCACTCCGGGCTGTTGAAGGAAAAGAGCGGCCGGGCTGTCTCTGTTTGCGACGGGAAGATCATTCAGTTCGGAGACCTGAAAATTGTTTCCAACAGTCGCATCTGTAGTGTTGAGAGTGACATTTTCAGCTGCAGCGGAGACTTCGACGGTCTGGGCCTCCGCACCGACGGTCAACCTGGCATCCTGCGTGCGCGTGTTGGTTTCACTAAGGTAGATGCCGGTGATGACGACCGTCTTGAATCCACTGGCCGTGAATGTGATCTTGTATCCAGGTCCGGGCGAGACGTTCGCGATGGTGTATGAGCCCACAGAGTTGGACACTGCCTTGTACGCCACGCCCGTTGAGTCATTCGCCAACATGACGTTGGCGTTGGCAATCACCGCGCCGCTCGCGTCGCTGACGACTCCGGTGATCGATGCGAGATCCTGCGCATGGGAAGAGCTGGCGAAGATCGCCATAAAGGCGGCTAGAAGACCCGACAAAAGCAAGTTTTCTGTTATCAGACGTCGCATGAATTGCCTCCAAAGGTGAGGCCTCCCATTGAGCTGGAGGAGTGGTGCTAAGTGCATTGGTTTTCGGTCGTTAAACCGGGTTTGGCGGTGAAGTAAAAAGGGGGAGCTACCTACCAAGGCCGGTGTAGAAACGAGTATGTAGTCCATTCATCCCTAAGTAAAGAATAAAAACAAAAGTGACGCGCTTGCGTAATGCCACAAAAGCGGCACATTTTGAATGAAATGGGGGCGGCGGGGATAAGGGGCGTTTGTCCTGGAGACAGAAAGCCCGGCGCTGGGCCGGGCTGCTGGAAAGAACGGCTCGATTAGATTCAAGCCTTGGGTTCGAACCTACGATTCAGCCGCTCAAATCCGCATGGGCATCAGGACGTAGCGGTATTTGTACTCGGCGTCGGGATCTTCGGGGCGCATCTGGCCGGCGGACTGCGAGTCTTTGAACTCGAGGCGGACTTCGCCTGCGTTGTCGAGCGCCTTGAGGAAGTCGAGAATGTAGCCGGAGTTGAAGCCGACAGTGATGGCCTCGCGCAGAATAGGGCGTGTCGATGGTGTCTTCGCTCTCGCCGGACTCAGTGGAGTTGGCGCTGACCTTGAGCTCGTTGTCTTCAAGGCGCATGCGGATGGCGCCGGAGCGCTCGTCGGCGAACTGGGCCACGCGCTGAATGGCGGCGGAGAGCTCGCTGGAGCGGACGACGGCGAACTTGGTGTTGTCGCGCGGCATGACGGCTTCGAAGTTGGGGAACTGGCCGGTGAGCTTGCGGCTTGATAGTGTGCGATGGCCGACGCGGAAGAAGAGCGTGTGCTCGTCGTCGGCAAATTCGACTTTCTCGGCTTCGGAGTTTGCGAGCAACTGCTGCAGTTCCTGGAGTGCCTTGCGCGGAATGAGCACGCGCTTCTCGCCGCTGATGCCTTCGAGATTCTCGCCGGGCTTCTCGACAAACGAGAGGCGATGGCCATCTGTGGCGACCATGGCGAGCGATTCAGCCTTGAGGATGAGAAGCGCGCCGTTGAGCGTGTAGCGCGATTCTTCGTTGGAGATGGCGAAGATGGTGCGCGCGATGAGTGTGCGCAGCGATGTAAGCGGGATGCTGGTGACGGCGATGGTGGGGAACTCAGGGACCTGCGGGATAGTTGGCGCGCGCCATGCCGACCATCTTGGTGTTGGAGCGGCCGCTGCGGATTTGCACCCAGTGGTTTTCGAGCAGCTTGATGGAGATGTCGCCATCGGGCAGGAGCTTGATGTAGTCGTAAAGTTTGCGCGCGGGGATGGTGCAGGCGCCGGCCTTTTTTACCTTGACGGCTGCGCTGGTGCGGATGGCCTGGTCGAGATCAGTGGCGGTGATGTTCAGCCGGTCTCCATCGGCTTCGATGAGAAAGTTGGACAGAATCGGGATCGTGGTTTTGCGCTCGACTACGCTTTGCGTTGCCGTGAGTTCCTTGACCAGATCCTGGCGGCTTACGGTAATCTCCATCGCTGCCCCCTGAGCGGCCGGCTTCTCAACTTCAGCTTCTGCACTCGGCATGGGCCCCACCCCAGTTTCGGCATCTCCCCACCAGAGACGCTCTCGAAAAGGCCCGAAGTCCGCTCTTGCCTCACTCTACAACACGCTACGGCTTGGCGGAAACGGCTGTCTTTTCTTCCTCTTGATTGTAGCCATGAGCAGGAAAGTGTGCGCGTGGAAAACCGGTCAGTTCTCTGAAATTTCGCGGATAAACCCCGGCACGGAGGCCACGGTGGAAGTTTGCCTGGGTGCTGGCGCTGAAGCGAGATTTGAGTCGGGCACCGATTTGGATGACCGGGGGTGATGAAAAGGAGAGAGTGTATTAAAGAAAAGATAGTAGTACCCGTAGTGTGCATAGGAAAAGTGGGAATCGGGGCGAAGAGCAGAATTGAAGAGGGCTTGAAGCAGGTGAGAGTTTTCTAAATCCTGGCTGTGCAATTCAGGAGATTTGGAAAAACGGGTGAAGAACTGTGGATGATGCAGCTTGTTTCCCACGTCTCCCACATGCGCGAGAAAACTGGCTGTGGAATGTGTTGAGGTTTTGTGAATGTGGCGTCAAAGAGGAGTGATGTGAACAGATTGGAGAGAACATGCGATTCACATCGCTTGATTGTGCGCGAAGACTAAGCGAAGCTGAAATGGATGGGAAGAAAGCAAAAGGAAAAGGATCGGGAGAATGGTGGGTGCAGCGTGAGAAAAATTTTGATTGCTTCACTGTTGGTGCAAGTGGGTGCAGCGTACGGGCAGACTCCGGTCGGCAATGCCGCTGCTGCCATGACGTTTGAAGTGGCGACGATCAAGCCGACGGCTCCCGATGCGAAGGCTGGGCGCTACATCACGATGCAGGGCACGAATCGTTTTGTGGTGAAGTACTACACGCTGAAGTTGATGATTGCGGCAGCGTACAACCTGAGCCCGAAAGTGATTTCCGGTGGTCCGGCATGGGTTGATAGCGATCACTTCGATATTGTCGCGCTGACGCCAGGTGACGTTCGGCCTCAACAACCAGAACAGATGGCGATGCTGCGAACGCTGCTCGCCGATCGGTTCAAACTTAGCTTTCATCGCGAGGAGAAGGAGTTTTCGATTTATGCGCTCGAGCGTCGACAAGGGTGGGCCGAAACTGAAAGAGAGCGCGGCTGCCGCAAGCGATCCAGCGCAATTGATATCGACGGTCTATCCGCAACGGATCCATCTGCCGGCGAAGAATGCAACAATGGGCGACTTTGCCTCGCTGCTGCAACGAGCGCTGCTTGACCGTCCGGTGGTGGATAAGACGGGCCTGACGGGAAGGTATGATTTCGATCTGGACTGGGCTCCGGATGAGACTCAGTTTGGCGGGGAGGTTCCGGTCGCCCCGGCCGACGCCCAGGCGCCGCCGTTTTTCACCGCGATCGAGCAGCAGTTGGGATTAAGGCTGGAGGCGACACGGGGAAATGTGCAGGCGTTTGTGATCGATCGCGCCGAGGCACCGACGGCGAACTGAGGAGTGTCACTTTCAGGCGAGCCGCAACTTCGCGCCCCTTCTATACTGAAGTTTCCAATGTCTTACGCGGCGGCAATCGATCAATTGAATGCCATGGTGCCGGAGCTGTATGCCCGCGCCGGCGAGCCGCGGCGTAAGTTCTCGCTGGATGAGGTGCGCATCCTGCTGCGGGCGCTCGGGCAATCCGCAGCGCAGCTTTCCCTCTGTGCTGATTGCGGGAACGAACGGCAAGGGCTCGACCGCGTCGACGCTGGCATCGATTCTGACGACGGCGGGTCTCCGCACGGGGCTCTACACTTCGCCGCATCTCGAGCGGCCGAACGAGCGCATTCGCGTGGATCGCGACGAGATTGCGGATGCGGATTTCGCGCGCCTCTTTTTTCTGGTTTCAGACACGGGCGAGGAACTGGTGCGCGATGGCAAGTTGCCGCAACTGCCCAGCTACTTTGAGATTTTGACTGCGCTGGCATTTCTTTATTTTGCCGAGCGGAAGATAGAGATCGCGGTGCTGGAAGTGGGAATGGGCGGACGGCTGGATGCGACCAATGTCGTGGAGCCGCTGCTCTCGATCATTACCGACATTTCGCTCGACCACATGGAGTGGCTGGGTTCGACGATCGCGGCGATCGCGCGCGAGAAGGCGGGGATTCTGCGGCGCGGCGGGACGATGATTACGCTGCCGCAGCATCCAGAGGCGAACCAGGTGCTGGGCGAAGTGGCGACAGAGCTGGGTGTGCGCGGTGTGAGCGCAGTGCCGTACGTGCCGGCAGCCGGGGACGAAGGGACCGTATACACGTCGAGGCGCTGGGTGAAGACGATCGAGGTGGATTCGCCGCTGAGCCGGTGCGCACCAGCAGCGCAATGTGGCGCTGGCGATTGCTGCGGCGGTGGAGCTGGCGGCGCGACATCGGTTCCGCATTACGCCGGCGGCGATTGAAGAAGGGATCCGGCTAGACGCGCTGGCCGGGACGAATGGAGCGGCTGACGATGGACGGCAGTGGAATGGGTTCTGGATGTGGCGCACAATCCGGCTGGCGCATGGGCTCTGCGCGCGGGCCTGCGCAGCATTTTCGCGAAGACGATCCGCGCACACTGATCTTCAGTTGCCTGCGCGACAAGCCGGTGGCGGAGATGGCGCAGATTCTGTTTCCGCTGTTCGACCACGTGATTGCTGCCGCCGATTCATACGGCGCGCGCTGCGTCGCTGGATGATTTGCTGGCGGCAGCCAAGGAACAGGAACGCCGGCAATCGCCGCGGAGTCAGTGAGCGAGGCGTTGCGCCTGGCGCAGGATCGCTCAGCTGGCGGCGTGGCTGTCGTTTCGGGATCGGTTTACCTGGTGGGAGAGGCGCGAGCGCTGCTGATGAAAGACACGGGCGACGAGAGATGAGCACGCGGCCGAATCCGATGCCGCGATCCTATCGCTGGCGATCGAATGTGTTGCAGGCGCCGGCGCTTGCGCTGGTAACAGCGGTGTGCGGTACGATTGCGCTGGTGGTTTCGCTGGTGGACAAGAACGGCCGCGTGCAGCATCACATTGCGCGGATTTGGGCGCGAGGATGCCTGTGGGCTTCGTGGTCGAGAGTGACGGTTGTTGGCGCGGAGAATTTCAGAAAGCAAAAAGTCGCGGTTTACGCGTCGAATCACACGTCGTACATGGATACGCCGGTGATCTTTGCCTCGCTGCCCTTTCAGTTCCGCATCCTGGCGAAGAAATCGCTCTGGAGCTGGCCATTCATCGGATGGTATCTGCAGCGCTCCGGGCAGATGCCGATCGACACCGAGAATCCGCATGCGACGCTGTCGAGCCTGGGCGGCGGTGTGAAGGCGCTGCGCGGGGGAATGCCACTGTTTGTTTTTCCCGAAGGCGGACGGACAACCGAAGGCGAGCTGCAGCCGTTCCTGTCCGGCGCGGCATACCTGGCGATTCGCGCGCAGGTGCCGCTGGTGCCACTTGCGCTCAGTGGTGTGTACGACCTGCTGCCAATTCACACGCATCATTTCTTTCCCAGCAGGCTGACGTTGCAGGTGGGCGAACCGATCGAGACCAAGGGCATGACGGTGCGGCAGATCGAAGAGCTGACTGAGCGGCTGCGCGGCTCAATTGCCGGGATGCTGAGCGAGCCAGAGCGTGCCGCCGCAGAGATGACTACGTCTGCTGCTGTCTCCTGATGGCCGAAATCCGATCCTGCGATCGCGTTTGCTGATTCCTCCCATGCAGAGTGCTCACGTTACAACACTGAGCGCAATCATGATTCGCATCCCACGCGCATTACACTTGGCGTATGTCTGTTCGTATTGCAATCCCTGAGCCGACAAGCAAAGATGCGGAGTACAACGCTCGAGCGCTGCCGCAGTATGTGGATGCACTGAAAGCCGCAGGCGCAGATGCGGTTGTTGTGCCGCTGAGTGCGCCGCAGGAGCGCGTGGCAAGTCTGCTTGCGGATGTGCAGGGAATCTTGCTGCCCGGAAGCAAGTTCGATGTAGATCCGCAGCACTATGGCGAAGCGCGCGAGCCGGAATGCGCTGAGGACGACCCGGCACGAACCGCAGCAGACCAGCAGTTGCTGCAGGACGCGTTCAATCTGCGGAAACCAATTCTTGCGATTTGCCAAGGCGTGCAGACGTTGAATGTGTGGCGCAATGGCTCCCTGATCCAGGATCTGAAGACGAAAGTGAACCATCAGCCCGGGCGCGAGGTGGTGAAAGCCCACTCACTGGTGCTCGCGGATGGATCGCGGTTGACGCAGATCCGGGCGAAGGCAGGCGAGAATGAGGTGCAGGTGAACTCGAGCCACCACCAGGCGATTCGAATGGCGGGAGACAACCTGCGCGTGACTGCCGTGTCGCCGGAAGATGGAGTGATTGAAGCGGTCGAACTCGACGCGCCGAATCATTTCGTTGTTGGAGTGCAATGGCATCCGGAACGGACAACTGCGCAGAGCGCGTTTTCGCGGGCGATCTTCGAGGAGTTCGTAAAGACAGCGGAGCATTGGCAGCGCCCGCAAGGGTCCGAGGCGGAGAACTGACCGATGGAAGGGAAAGACACTGGAGCCAGGTTGAATGCGCTGTTGGCTAACGCCGGAATCGAGCCACTGGACCCCGCCGTAGTTGCGAAATTCGAGGCCTATTTTTCGCTTATTCTTCGCTGGAATACGCGATTGAATCTGACCTCGGTGCGGACCGAAGATGCCATATTATCCATACACTTAGCGGAATGTGTTGCGTGCGCAAGGGCGATCCCCAACAAGGTTCGGACACTGCTAGACTTTGGATCGGGAGCGGGGTTTCCGGGGATCCCAATTGCGCTTTGCAAGCCGGCGATCGCGGTGACTCTGGCCGAGTCTCAAAACAAGAAGGCGGCGTTCTTGCAAGAGGCGGTGCGTAAGCTCAGCATTGAGGCGAAGGTGCACGCGGGCCGGGCCGAATCGCTTGGAGAGCAGTTTGATTGCGTGACCTTGCGGGCCGTGGACAAGATGGCGAACGCCGTCGCATCGGCGGCGGAAATTGTAGCGCCACATGGCTGGCTCGCGCTGATGACGACCAACGCCGACGTGGATCGGTTGCGAGCTGCGGCGGGCGCAGGGTTTTCCTGGAGTGATCCACTAAGATTGCCTTTCAGCGACGACCGGATCCTGGCGCTCGGTCGCCGGGATTAACACTTCAACTTGATTTCAGTGAGCTGCCTGACGTTGCCAAGATCATCCGAAGTCTTGACCAAGAGCCGAATTCCGGTTCCCTCGGCGTAACGGCGGGCTTCCGCAATCTGCTTGAGTAAGCCGGGTGGAAGATCCGAAGAGCTTGCCGCAGCGACCGCCCTGTCGCTCAAAACAAACGAGACGCGAAAGCACCCATTGCATGGCCCCAGGTAGAGGATATTTCTTGCCTTGAGGGCGGGTCGCAGAGCCCAACCATATTTGGGCGAGACTGAGTGCCAGGTACTGCAATTGAGTCCTTTGCCTGTGAGCCATTCGACGAGTTCATTCCATGCGGACAGCGCGGGGCCGAGCGTGGCGGAAAGATTCTTGGCTGACGGCTTGTTTTTCTTGCCAATGAAAGCGTTCGGGAAATCCATTCTTACCTTCTTCCTGGATTTCGGAATCGATCTTACACCTGACGACTCTCGCGGCGAATTGAGGGATCTGCGCACGAGTCGAAGCGTCGACGCTGCTGCGCCAAACAAAGGACAGACGAGGAAGGTCCGGACTCGATGCCCGACCGATTGTTCCACGTGGAACATGGATGCATCCGAACTTGCCATCCTGGCTTTGTGAATTGCAGGAAGATTCCAGCGTTCCACGTGGAACATTGATATTTGCCGAGAGCAGGCTCCATTTCGGTTACCGTTACCAAATCGGAACCCCTCAAAAAACGGACCAAAATCACGGCAAAAATCAAGCAGATTTCCACCGCAAGAGCCTTTCCTCCCGTGCGATTCAGGATTTTTCATCATGAGGGTCAAATTCTTCCCCAGCATGGAGTTGGTGACAAATCACGTCCGAACTCGCCAGGTGCTTTCCACAAGTTCAGCGATTTTCCCACAGTGCAAGTCTGCCCACGGAATCTGTTCGTAGATTTACTCTGGAATGCCATGGGCAAGATCGTCGGACTCGTGAATCAGAAGGGCGGAGTGGGCAAAACCACCACGGCGATCAATCTCTCCGCCTGCCTGGCTCTCGAGGGGCTCAAAGTCCTCCTGGTCGACTGCGACCCACAGGCCAATGCCTCCTCGGGGCTCGGGCTTCAGCGCGATGACAACCGCCATTCCGTCTATGACGTGCTCGCCGGCGACAGCCCCGCCGAGCAGGTGATTCTGCCGACGGCGATCGGAACCTTATGGCTGCTTCCCGGCTCGAAGAACCTGACCGGAGCCAATATCGAGCTGGCGCAGGCTGAGGACCGCGCATTGCGCCTCCGAAAGGCGCTTGAGCCGATCAAGGACAACTTCGACCTGATTTTTCTGGATTGCCCGCCGGCGCTCGATCTGCTGACCCTGAATGTGCTGTGTGCTGCGGAGACCCTGATCGTGCCCATGCAGGCCGAATACTTTGCCCTGGAAGGGATCTCGGAGCTGATTTCGACGCTGGAACGGGTGCGCGCCGCCTACAACCCGAGCTTGACCATTGAGGGCGTGCTGCTGACCATGTACGACGACCGCACCAACCTGGCGCAGCAAGTGACGGAAACTCTCCGCGAATATTTCCGCGAATGGCTGTACCAGACCGTGATTCCGCGCAATGTGCGCCTGGCGGAGGCGCCAAGCCACGGCAAGCCGGTCGCCCTGTACGATCCGCGCTCGCGCGGCACCGAAGCCTATTTCGAGCTGGCTGGCGAGTTTCTGGCGCGCAACCAGATCGAAAGTCCGCGGGCCGCGGAGCGGAGGTTGGAACCTGCGCCCACGCGCCCGTCGAGGAACGTTTCTGGCCTTATCGCTGATTGACTTATCGCCTTTGGCTCTTCTCTCGACATTGCGAGCACGACAAGAGACCCCGGCTTGAAGACCGGACTGAGGATTTTGCATGATGAATATTGCTGCAGCCGACCCCAAACGCCGCGCCCTGGGCAAAGGCCTCGATTCCCTGCTTCCGCGTGTGCAAGCCTGCGCGCCGCAGCCGAGGCCGAAGGGGGCAAGCCGCGCGAGATTCCTCTCGATCTGATCGACCCCAACCCTTTCCAGACGCGCTCGCAGATGAACGAAGAGCAGCTGGCCGAGCTGGCTGCTTCGATCACCGCGAACGGCGTGGTGCAGCCGATCCTGGTGCGGCCGCTGGCGAACGGCCGCTTCCAGCTGATCGCCGGCGAGCGGCGCTGGCGCGCCTCGAAGCTGGCGGGCAAGACGACGATCCCGGCAATCCTGCGCCAGGTCTCCGACGAGCAGGCGATGGAGATCACCATCGTCGAGAACCTGCAGCGCGCCGACCTGAACCCGATGGAGCAGGCGCGCGCCTTCGAGCGGCTTTCGCGCGAGTTCCACATGACCCAGGAGCAGATGGCGCAGCGCACCGGCAAAGATCGCGCAACGGTTGCTAACTTCCTGCGCCTGCTGAAGCTTGCCGGCGGGCGTGCAGGCGCGCGTCGAGGCGGGCGAGCTGACTTTCGGCCATGCGCGGGCGCTGCTGGCGTTTGAGCACGCAGAGGAGATGGAGAAGGCGGCGCAGCGGATCGTCGCACTTTCGCTTTCTGTTCGCCAAACGGAGACCTATGTGCAGGGCCTGCTTGATCCGACCCGGAACGAGAAGAAGGAGCCAAGCCGGAGCCGGCTCAGTCGATCCCAATGTGCGCGACGCGCAGGAGCGGCTGCAGCGCGCGCTTGGGCTGAAGGTGACGATCGAGGACAAGCATGGCCGCGGCAAAGTGATCATTGAGTACGCCCGGCTGGAAGATTTCGACAGCCTGATGGAAAAATTCGCAGGGGACTAGCGCAGAGTAACCTGCTGATTCAATGTCCGTTGTGTAGCCTCGACCGCTTTGAGAAAGAACGCGCGGCGAGTCTTCGGAAGTTCCCGGTCTCAAGGTGGTGGCAACGTATAGCGCTTTGAGTCATACTGCATCCCGCCCACTCTCCCAACCTTCCCGATCAATGGAAACACGATAGAATTCTCCTTCTAATCGAGGGAGAGAACTGGATGACGTTTCTGCGCGACAGTCTTCGTCATTGTTTGATTTTGTGCTTTTTGGCGGCAGTCGCTGGAGTGTCAAGTCTTCCAATCCAGGCGCAGCAGGAACACTACCCCTTCAACGATCCTTCGCTTCCGATGGAGAAGCGGATCGACAATCTTCTATCGCTGATGACGAGGGATGAGAAGGTGGCGTGCCTGGGAACCAACACGAGCGTCGCGCGACTGGGCGTGCCCAACATCGGAAGCTCCGAAGGAATTCACGGAGTGGTGCAGCGGGAGCCACGTGGGACGCGGCAGCCGATCACGACAACGCAGTTTCCGCAGCCGACAGGGCTGGGCGAATCGTGGGATCCAGAGTTGGTGCGGCAGGCTGCCGGAGTGGAAGGATACGAGGCGCGGTTCATCACGCAGACGCCGAAGTACGACCGGCAGATTCTTGATGCAGTGGGGACCGCAGTCAGACCTGGCGCGCGATCCGCGCTGGGGCCGCAGTGAAGAAGTGTACGGCGAAGATCCGTTCTTGAACGGGACGATGGCCGTTGCATTCGTAAAGGGACTGCAGGGCGACGATCCAAAGTATTGGCAGGCGGCCGCGCTGCTCAAACATTTTCTGGCGAACAGCAACGAGAATCATCGCGACAGCTCGTCGAGCGATTTCGATCAGCGACTGTTTTGGGAATACTATTCCGTTCCCTTCCGCATGGCTTTTCTTGACGGTGGAGCGAAGGCGGTGATGGCCTCGTACAACGCGTGGAACGGGACGACGATGGGGATCAATCCGATTTTGCGCAGCATTGTGCGCGAACAGTGGGGCGTGGATGTGATTTCGAGCGATGGCGGCGCAGTGCACGAGCTTGTTGATCCGCGACATCTGTTTCCCGATCAGCAGGCGGCCGTAGTGGCGTGCCTGAAGGCGGGGCTCAATCAGTTCCTCGACCGATACGCCGACGAAACGAAGGCCGCGTTGAAAGAGGGTCAGATCACCGAGGCGGAGATCGATAATCTCTTGCGGCCCAAATTTCGGATTGCTATCCGGCTCGGTTTGCTCGATCCGCCGGAGATGGTGCCGTACGCGAAGATCAAAGACTCGCCAGAGCCGTGGAACACCGATAAGGATCGCAACGTGTCGCTGCAAGATGGCACTTGAATCGGTAGTGCTGCTCAAGAACGAGAAGAGCTTTTTGCCGCTGGACAAGAACGCAATCAAGTCGATTGCGGTGATCGGACCCCTCGCCGATTCGGTGCACTGGGACTGGTACGGCGGCACCCCGCCATATACGGTGACGCCGCTTGAAGCGATTAAAGCGGAGTTGGGGCCGGGAAGTAAAAGTGAACTACGCGGCGGACGAGCTGGGTAATGCTGCAATCAAGGCGGCGAAGGACTCAGATGTAGCAGTAGTGGTGATCGGCAACGATCCGACGTGCGGGCCGGACATGGCGCACGACTGGTACAAGACGGTGGACGGCGGCGGGACGATTGCCTGCACGGTGCCGAGCGACGGACGCGAAGGGCGCGACCGCGAGAGCATCGACCTGGCGCAGGAGCAGTTAGTGAAGCAGGTCTACGCCGTAAATCCGAAGACCGTTGTGATCCTGGTTTCGAGCTTCCCGTTCGCAATCAACTGGTCGCAAGAGCACGTGCCCGCGATTCTGCACATGACGCATTCTTCGCAGGATGAAGGATCGGCGTTGGCGCAGGTGCTCTTCGGCAAATTCAACCCTGGAGGACGGCTGACCGAGACCTGGCCGAAGTCGCTCGACCAACTGCCGCCGATGATGGACTACAACATTCGCGACGGCAAGACCTACATGTATTTCAAGGGCGAGCCACTTTATCCGTTTGGCTTCGGCTTGAGCTACACGTCGTTCAAGGTCACAAATCTGCGGACGAGCGCAGCGCGCATCGCGAAGGATGGCTCGGTGACGGTGAGCGTGGATGTTACGAATACAGGTAGCCTGGCCGGCGATGACGTAGTGGAGATGTATGTGAAGCATCTGGGATCGAAGGTAGTGCGGCCGCGCGAAGAGCTGAAAGGATTTCAGCGAGTGATGCTCGCGCCGGGAGAGACAAAGACGGTTGAGATTCCACTGAAGGCGTCGGCGCTTGCGTGGTGGGATGAGAAACTGCCGGGATTCCGCGTGGAGGCTGAGCCTGTGAGCGTGATGATTGGCAACTCGGCGAGCGATATTGCGGCGAGCACAACAGTGAACGTGGAATAAAGGCCGGTATGCGAAGCTGCGCTGTTCTCAGCGGCCTGCCGACCTTGACGCGGCGGCAGGTTGAGAAGCTGAAGTCAGCTGCAACGATCGCTCGATGATTTCAGCAGCCATGGCTGGGCCGTCAATTTGCCGGATGACGCAGCCGAGTTCCTCAGCCCGAACGCGGTACGCCGGATGTTCCAACACAAGGCGAACCGCACGTCGCAGACGCGCCGGGTTCAACTTGCGGCGAGGAACAACGACGCCGGCGCCACGAGCCACGACGCGAGCTGCCACACCTGGCTGATCGTTGCCGAGCGGAATGGCAACGAGCGGTACACCCTCAGAGAGCGCCTCCAGAACAGTATTAATGCCTGCGTGGGTGATGACGAGGTCGGCGCGCTTGAGGATTTCCAGTTGCGGCGCAAAAGAAACCACAAGAGGATTGCCGGGCAGAGGCCCAAGTTCCTCAGGAGAGAGGCCACCGCCGAGCGAAAGCGCGAGCTGCACGGGGAGATCGGCGCAGGCCTGTGCGATGGTTCGAAAAACTGAGTTCGAACCGTTCTGGAGCGTGCCGAGCGAGGCATACACGAGCGGGCGGCCGTCGAGCCGGTCCCAGGGGAAGTGGATCTCTCTCCGCTGCGCAGCGTTGACCCAGGGCCCAGTGAAGTGAAGATGCGGCGGGCGCGCGTCCATCTCGAATTCCAGAACCCGAGGCAGTTGAGAAACCTGGGCGATGGGGCTGAGGGCATCGCTGATTCCCTTGAATGGCTTGAGTCCCCACTCTGCTCGCTGGTTATTTACGAACTTGGAGATGGGCCTGGCGATCAGGGAAAGGAGATGCATCGCCATGCGATTGCGGTGTCGGCTGAACCAATTCTTTCCCGGCTGAAATCCGAAGTAGAACGGCGGAAGCCGGCCATCGTGATTCATTGGCGGAACGATCGCGATGGAGACGAAGGGGATTCCAAGATGTTCCGCTACCGTGCCGCACATGTCGGTCTCGTCGATCAGCAGCGCATCGATTCGCTCCTGGCGAATGGCGGCAGGGCCATCGCGAAAGACCATTCTGCCGGTATCCATGATTCGATCAAGCGTGAACCGCATAGCCGCGAACCCGCTCATCTCCCCGAGCCGGTCATCAAGGACCTTGAGCGTACCTGGAGGATAGTCATCCGCACCGATTTGATGAAACTCGATGCCCGCGGCTCGAACACGCTCTTCCACATCGGCGATGCTGAAGAGTACGACGCTGTGCCCGCGCTCCTCGAGGGCGTGGCACAACGCCGTCATCGGGTTGATATGTCCAGATCCGGGGAAACAGAATGCGCCCAGCCGCGCCATTATCCTCCTGTGGTGTCCTCACACTGGCACAACTCAAGTATGAAGGAATTCGGGGGAGCTTCGTATCAGGAATCGGGAAATACCAGTTTCAACTATATGCGCGAGAAACGAAAGGCATTTCTTGGGCCGGAGCTAGAGCTGTGCTCGGATATGGAAGGTGAGAATACGCCGTGCCAGGAGTTTATGAGGGTGTCGGCGTATTCGGGCGCTTTTGAGGGGTCGCTGGAGGTTGGGAATTGCAGCGAAACTAGATCTCTATCGCGGCATGTCAGCGTCGGACGGAACGATGGCCCGATCCAGAGCCCCCCCGATAGCGGACTTATCCTGCGGAGGCGATTTCTCCTAACTTTCACGACGCAATAAGCCGCCACTGCAGTTTGTTCAGGTCCGCGGACAGAATTAATTACTTTGCCTACAAGTCCTTGGAAAACTAGAACAATAAGCGCGTCGTAATGGCAATCTCGTGGTTGTAACTGTGGAAGTGGCTGGTGGCGATCTGTTCGCCGACACCCACGCACAGTCCCAACCGGCTCTTCTTTTCCGCGGGGCGGAGCTTGTGGGTGAAGAGCAATCCCGGCGTTGCAAAAGTCATATTTTTTCCGTCATTGGCGCCGCCCTTGAAAAAGGTTGAGTTGATCTCAACTTCAGGCCAGAAATATTTCGCAACGTGGGCCTGCATCGCAGTGTTCGATGCAATGGTGCGCCCCAGCGTCGCTGTGTCCATCACCGGCAGAGTTGCGCCGAGGGTGGTCTGCACGTCGAACCAGCCGAAGCCCTTGCCGAATCCGACATTGGGAGAAACGGTGGCATCGGCGCTGCCGTTCTTGTAGCTGCCGGTAGGGATGGTGCCGGAGAGGAATGCGCTGGCCACGTAGTTGCCATGACTGGCGTTGCCGGCGAGGAAGCGATATTTGAGCAGGAATGACATGTCGCCTGCGCCGTTCTTCACTGCTGGAGAGCTGTGGAGAAAGTAGCCTGGCAGGTTGGTGACGATTTCGGTGTTAGCGAAGGGTATGAGGTTGAGACCCTTGTTGCCATCCAGGTTCCAGGTTTGCACGTGGTTGGAAGCAGTCTGACGAATGAAGTCTGTGCGCTCCACCTGGATCAGTCCAACGAACGTGGTGATGAGCGGAGGCGGCCAGGCGGGCTGTTTGGCTTGCGTGGCGCTGGTGCGATGCGCCCAGTCAGTAAAGAAGTTATCCTGCTGGCCGTTGCTGGGTTTAGTAGCAAAGCCGGTCTGAGCCGGGAGCGTGGCGCAGAAGGCAAGGAAAGTTGCGACTACAAGTAGCCTGCGTTGCATGCTTTGACCTCACAAGAGTTACAGGGGAACGAATCCAAAGGAGCATGACAGGTGAGGGCAACAGGAAACAACCAACTAAAGGTTGAGATGGCGCTCCATCTGCCGATA
Source organism: uncultured Acidobacteriaceae bacterium (assembly GCA_963782085.1). Classification (GTDB taxonomy): domain Bacteria; phylum Acidobacteriota; class Terriglobia; order Terriglobales; family Acidobacteriaceae; genus Telmatobacter. The sequence goes on along the minus strand of CAWAIL010000011.1, from coordinate 33,869 downwards.
AGCGGAAAGGACGACACACCTGACTACCTGCTTGAAGATCGCTTGTGTGCGGCGCCTCCACCTAAAGATGGAGAGCAGTTCACCCTTTCAACCGACTCGTATTGCACTGACTCTCAAGTACACTTGGTTTCGATTCAGAGACACTCCCTGGTCTCGTTCTCCTGTGAGGTCAATCGAAATGGCTGCATCCGTTCCGAATGTTCACGGTCATGTTTTGCCCGCATCCGGCGCGCGCCACGCTTTCTGAAAAGTTAAACGGCACAGTGGCACGAGAAGGCGCTGTGGGTCTTCATGGCAATTGTGCTTGCGCACTGGGGCGAGCACCTGGCCCAGGCCTACCAGATCTGGGTGATGGGCTGGCCCGTTGCCAAGGCAAACGGCATTCTTGGCCTCTGGTATCCGTGGCTCATCAAGTCAGAGGCTCTGCACTACGGCTACGCGCTGGTCATGCTCATCGGCATCTGGGTGCTGCGCAAGGGATTCGCCGGCCGCAGCCGCACCTGGTGGATGGTCGCGTTCTGGATCCAGTTCTGGCATCACATCGAGCACCTGCTGCTGATCACCCAGGCCACGATCCATCACAATCTGATGGGCAAGCCGGTGCCTTACAGCATGATCCAGTTCTTCATTCCGCGCGTTCAGCTTCACCTCTTCTATAACTCGATTGTGTTCATCCCCATGGTGATCGCCATGTACTACCACATGTTTCCGCCCGAGGGCGAGGCGCCGGCCGCCTGCAGTTGCTCGTGGTACAAGGATGACGCGCAAGAAGAAGCGGACTGCCGCGCATAGCATCGGTCGGCAACAATCTGCAATTTTGGGACACTCAGGATGAATTGGGTTGATTCGAGAGGTCGCCGGAGGGCGGCCTCTCAGCGTTTTTCGCGCATTGTTGATTCTGGCCGCCGTACCATTGCTTGTTGTCGCCGGCTGCCGCAAGCCAGCGAACGATTGAGGGCGGAATTTCGATTGACGAATCGATTGCGCCACAACCGGTACGCGCCGGGATCGGAGACGATTTCATTTAGTACTGACGAATGCGTCGCACCAGCCGTCGCAGGCGCGCGCGTGCAGGTGGAAGGCGACATGAGCCACCCCGGCATGGCGCCGGTTTTCGCTGACGCCTATGAAACTGGCGCCGGGCAACTACAAGGCGCCGCTCAACTTCAGCATGGGCGGCGACTGGGTGGTGCTGTTCCACATTAATTTGAGCGATGGCCGCAAGATCGAACGGCAAATGGATGTGAAGGGGGTCGAATCGAATTGAGCAGACCGACACGCCGCGCATTCCCCGAGCACGCGGAGCCAGGAGCGATCTGCACGCGAGGAAGAGGAATTCCTTGAAGCGCAGCCGTTTGATCTGCTCACGGTCCCGGTGATCGGGCCGCTGCTGCGCTGGCGCCACTCGCGCACCTTCCTGCAGATTCCGCTGTTCGCGGTCAGCATTGTGATGATCGTTGAGGGGCTGCTGGGCCCGACGCTTTCGCCAAAGAATCTGGCCACAGTGCTGACCTGGGTTCATTTTCGCGGAGCACTGGTGCTGGCGATTCTCTGCGCGGGCAATCTGTTCTGCCTGGCGTGTCCGTTCATGCTGGCGCGCAACTTCATGCGCAAGTGGATTCATCCGCGCTTTACCTGGCCGCGGCGCCTGCGCAACAAGTGGATTCCCGATTGCGCTCTTCGTGGCGCTGCTTTTCAGTTATGAGTTGTTCGGCCTGTGGGCTTCTCCGTGGCTCACCGCGTGGGTCATCGTGGGCTACTTTGCCGCGGTGCTGATTGTCGACGGCCTCTTTACGCACGCGACTTTCTGCAAATATGTCTGCCCGATCGGCCAGTTCAACTTTATCGCCGCCACCGCGTCGCCGCTTGAAGTCGCAGTCCGCGACCACGAAGTGTGCGACGGCTGCCGGACAAAAGACTGCATTCGCGGCCGCCGCGAGCCTTCGTCGCCGCTCGTCGTGCTGCAGCGCGGATGCGAACTTGCGCTCTTTCAGCCGGCCAAAGTGGGCAACATGGACTGCACGTTTTGCCTGGACTGTGTCCACGCCTGCCCGCACGACAATGTTGGAATCCTGAGCCGCCTGCCTGGCGGCGAGCTGATGAGCGATCCGCAGCGCTCGGGCATCGGCCGCTTTTCGCGCCGCAACGACATTGCCGCGCTGGCCATTGTCTTCTGCTTTGGCGCGCTGATGAACGCATTTGGCATGGTGAGCCCGGTCTACACCGTCGAGAGCTGGCTGAAGCGCACGCTGCATTTCCAAAGCCAGGCCACGGTGCTCGGCATCCTGTTTACCGCGGTGATCGTAGTGGAACCGGCGCTGCTGCTCGGGCTGGCCGCATGGATTACGCGCGCCTGGGCCGGCGTAAAGAGCGGCTGGCTGGCATTGCCGTTCGCTACGCCTATGCGCTTTCGCCGCTTGGCTTCGGAATGTGGCTGGCGCACTACGGCTACCACTTCTTCACCGGCCTCTATACCATCGTTCCCGTCACGCAAAATGCCTTTGTTGAGATCGGCTGGCCCATCCTGGGCGATCCGCGGTGGACGCTTGGTCGGACTGCCCAAGACCGTGGTCGAGCCACTCGAGTTCGGATTCCTGCTGCTCGGCCTTGCCGGCTCATTGCTGGTTGCCTGGCGGCTGGCCCAGGACGACTCAGAAAAGCACCCTGTGCGCGCCTTCGCTCCGTGGGGAGTGCTGTGCGTCGATCCTGTTCTTCTGCTGCGTGTGGCTGATGACTCAGCCCATGGACATGCGCGCCACCATGATGGCCGGATAATCATGATGCGTTCTTCATTTTGAGCATTGCGGGATTCGCTTTTCGCCGTTTATCGATGCTCCGTCGCGCTGCCGGTTTGCGCGCGCGGGCGATTGCGTTGGTGCTTTTTGCGGTCTGCCTCTGCGTGCCGGCATGGGCGCACATCGGCCCGCCTTACCCGATCATGCAGAACCGCAAGGTTGGCCCATTCAATGTTGAAGTCTGGAGCAATCCCGACGTTGGCACGGGCAGCTTCTACATCATTATCGATCCGCCCAAGGGCAGCGGGCTTACCGTTCCTGCCGACATGAAGGTGCAGGTGGCCGTGCAGCCGGTGAGCAAGCGTCTGCCGGTGGCTGTTTACAGCGCATGGCGCGAGAAACTCCTCGATCACGTCGAATTCAAGACGCTGGTGCCCTTCGACAAGGAAGAAATGTGGCACGTCCACATCACGTTTGCAAGCTCGACGGCCAATGGCGAGGCCGATACCGATGTTCCGGTTACCCCGACGCTGCTGGGCCGCTGGAATCTGTTGCTCTTCCTGCTGCCATTCGTGGGCATTGGCGTGTTGTGGTTCAAGGCAGCATCGGTAAAGCGCACGCGCCGGGCGGCGCAGACGAACCGCGCAGGGCGGCGTGGCGCAATCGGGCGATATATCTGGGGCGTGGTATCGAGCAGCATGCGGGAATGATTAGAATCCTTCTCAGCAAGAACGAGATGAAATCCATTCTTCCCCGTTCCTCGACCCGGTTCGTTGCGGCCGCTCTTGCGGCTGCTCTGGCCGTCGTCGCCGGATGCCACCGCGGCTTGCCCTCGCCGTCTTCGGCGGACTATCACGAATTCATCTCGTCGTTCTATGTTGGCCTGGCCGCGTTGCAGGTGGGCGACGATGTGCGGGCTGAAAGCTCGCTGGCTCACGCCACGCAACTCGCCCCGGGCGAGCCCGCCGCCTGGGCCGACTGGGGAATCCTGGCGCTGCGCCAGCGCAACTTCGATCTTGCCGCGGAACGCTTTGAACACGCGCGCAAGCTCGCGCCGAAAAACGACCACATCTACTACCTGCTCGGAATTCTGGGCAGCGACCGCGGCGATCCAGCCAGCGCAATCGCGAATCTGCGCCAAGCCGTCAAGCTCAACCCCTCAAATCTTCAGGCCGAGTACCAGCTTGCGCTTGAGGTTGAGCGCCAGGGCGGCCAGGGAAGCGAAGACGAATTTCAGCAACTCATTTCGCAGATCCTTAGCGCGCAACCAAACAACCTGGCTGCGCTGCTTGAACTGAGCCGCATCGCCGCCAAACGCGGAGACACGGCAACGCTTCGTCCGACGGTTGATCGCATCGCGCCACAGTCGGCGGCATGGCCGCAGGATGCACGCGACCAGCTCGCGCAGTTACAGGCCGCGGCGGCTTCAGGGCCTGCGGCGGCGCGGCCATTCGCAGTGTGTTCCTGCGCAATGTGCTCATGCAGCTTCCCGCGTTCCGCCAGCAGCTTGCGCAAATCAAGCCCGCGCCCGGCGATGAGGCCCAGCCTTTTACGCATCTGCTGCGTCTCGAGTCCCCTCCGGGTCAGCCTGCGCCGCCAGACACCGCACTGCACTTTGAGAATCAGCCGCTCGCAAATCCGGCGGGAGAAAAATGGGATTGGATCGGCGCCGTCTCGCTCAACGGCGAAGGCGCGTCCCGCGATTGTCACGGCGAACTCGCACGACGGTGCGGCTCTCAACGGGCGCATCGTTTCCGTTTCCGGGTGGCGCGGCAAATGTCGGCTCCATCGCCCGAGTCCGTTCTGCCCATCGACTTCAACTACGACTTCAAGACCGATCTTGTGCTTGCCGGCGCGGGCGGCGTGCGCTTCATGCGGCAGGACGATCCGGCGAAGTTCACCGACGTAACCGCGCAAACCAAATTGCCGAAGGAGATTCTTGCCGCGGCCTACACCGGCGCGTGGGCCGTGGACATTGAAGCCGATGGCGATCTCGACATTGTGCTGGGCGCGGCGAGCGGCCTGCCCACTGTTCTGCGCAACAACGGCGACGGCACTTTCAAGCCCATCCATCCTTTCGCCGCGATCTCGGGAATTCGCCAGTTTGTATGGGCCGACCTGAACGGCGACGGCAATCCCGACGCATCGCTCATTGACGGCGCCGGGCAGCTTGCACGTCTTCATCAATCAGCGCCTCGGCAACTTTGCTGAACTCAGCGCTGCCTGAAGGCTTTGACGATGTGAAGGCCATTGCGGCAGCCGACGCCAATCACGATGGCGTTCTCGATCTGCTTGCCGTGCAGTCGAGCGGCGCAATCGTCCGGCTGTCCAACATTAATGGCGCGTGGACAGCCGGCGACAGTCGCGCAGGTTCCCGATGCCACGCACGCACTGGCTGGCGAAGTTCGCCTGCACGCCGCCGATCTCGACAACAACGGCGCCTTCGATCTGCTGCTGGCAAACGTTGACGCCTCGGCACAACACTCCGGGCGCACTCATCTGGCTTGCCGATGAGAACGAGCACTTCACGCTTCTTCCGTCTCCGCAAGGCCCGGCGCGCGTGTTCGATGCAGCCCCGGCGAGCGCCGAAGGCCGCCTCGACCTGCTCGGACTCACAGCCGACGGGCAGCCCATCGATGCCGTGAATCGCACGACGAAGAATTATCACTGGCAGATCATTCGCCCGCGCGCACACCAGGCGACCGGCGACCAGCGCATCAATTCCTTCGGCATCGGCGGCCAGATCGAAATCCGCTCCGGGCTGCTCGTGCAGATGCAGCCCATCAATGGCCCGCAGCTCCACTTTGGCCTGGGCAACGAGACCGGCGCGGAAGTCGCACGCATCGTGTGGCCCAACGGCACGGTTCGCGCGGAGTTCGCGCTCAAGGCCGATCAGGAAGTGCTGACCGAGCAGCGGCTGAAAGGCTCCTGCCCGTTCCTTTTCGCCTGGAACGGCACGTCGATGCAGTTTGTGAAAGACACCGTTCCGTGGGGCGCGGCGCTCGGCCTGCGCATCGACTCCATGGGCCCCGCGCGCATTGCGGCAACCGAGGAGTGGTACAAGATTCCCGGCAGCGCACTTGCGCCTCGCGATGGCTCGCTCGACCTGCGTATTACCGGCGAGCTGTGGGAGACCTACTACTACGACTCTCTCGCGCTGATGGCCGTCGACCACCCTGCGGGCACCGAGATCTTCACCGACGAACGCTTCGCAGTGCCGCCCGTGAAGCTGGCGGTGACCACCGTTGCCGAGCCGCACGCAATCGCGCGCGCGATCGACGACTCGGGCAACGACGTAACGGAAACTCTTCGCGACCTCGACGGCAAGTATCTCGACACTTTTGGGCGCGGCCAGTATCAGGGCGTCACGCGCGACCATTATGTCGAAATCGATCTGGGCGACGATCTGCCCGCGAGCGGCCCGCTCTGGCTCATCGCGCGCGGCTGGCTGCATCCTTCCGACTCGTCGATCAATGTCGCGATGTCGCAGGGTGACCAGCGTTCATCCGCAGCCGCTCAGTCTGGAAATTCCCGACGGCCACGGCGGCTGGAAAGTCGCGCGCGCCAATCTTGGCTTTCCCGCGGGCCGCAACAAGACTTGCCTCATCGATCTCACTGGCCTCTTCCGCGCGGGAGTGCCGCACAAGCTGCGCCTGCGCACGAATCTCGAAATCTACTGGGATCAGATCGAGTGGGCGCAGGGACTGCCCGATGCTGCAACCGTAGATCACGCATCTCGATCCGCAAGCGGCCGACCTGCACTATCGCGGATTCTCGGCCATTCATCAGGCGAATGCCTCGTCGCCCGAGATTCCCGATTACAACCAGCTTGCGGCAACCACGCAGATCTGGCGCGATCTTGAGGGCTTCTACACGCGCTACGGCGATGTGCGCGAGTTGCTTGCGGCGACTGACGACCGCTACGTGATTATGAACGCCGGCGACGAGTTGCGCTTGCGCTTTGCCGCTCCGCCGCCGCCGCCCGCGGGATGGGTGCGCGACTATGTGATCGCCGGCGACGGCTGGGTCAAGGATGGCGACTACAACTCCACCTTCTCGCGCACCGTGCAGCCGCTGCCCTATCACGCGCGCACCGAATACGACACACCGCCGGGCACGCTCGAAGACGAGTGGGTTTATCGCCATCATCCCGCAGGACTGGCAGAACTTATCAGACGCGCTATGTATCTCCGGACATCTTCCGCAATGCATTGCGCAACGGGGCGAGCGCAATGAAGAAAGTCTCGATTGCGCGAATCCTTGTGACATCTGTTCTTTGCTGGTCTGCTCGCTGTGCCCTGGATGGTGCGCCATTTCTCGGCTGCGGCAAAGACCAGCGACAGAACTCCGACGCGCAGGCCGCGCTTGCCCGCTACGGATTCTCACTTCGAGGAAGTTTCGCACGCTGCCGGCATCGACTTTGTTCACCAGGCGCCCACGCTCGATTCAAAGCTCGACGGCATCATGCCGAGGTTGCCTCGATGGGCGCTTCGGTCTCCATCGTTGACTTCGACCGCGACGGCTGGCCCGACATCTACGTGACCAACAGCGCCATCGGCAGCAAGAATCATCTCTACCGCAACAATCACGACGGCACGTTCACCGACGTCGCCGAGGAGCTGGGCATCGCCGACGTCAACCAGCCCGGCACCGGCGTCTCCATGGGCGCGGTGTGGGGCGACTACGACAACGACGGCTATGAAGATCTGTTCCTCATCAAGTGGGGCAAGCCCGAGCTGTTTCACAACGACCAGGGCAAGCACTTTACGCGCGTCACCGAACAGGCCGGGCTGCCGCCGTGGATCAACGCCAACACCGCCGTGTGGCTCGACTACGACCGCGACGGCAAGCTCGATCTCTTCGTCGGCGGCTACTATCCGGAAGACGTCGACCTGTGGCACCTGCACGACACGCGCATGATGCCCGACAGCTTTGAGTACGCCAAGAACGGCGGCCGCAAATATCTCTTCCACAATCTGGGCAACGGCCACTTTGAAGAAGTGAGCGCCAAGGCCGGCATCAACAGCCGCCGCTGGGCGCTGGCCTGCGCCGCGGCCGATCTGCGCGGCACCGGCTATCCCGATCTCTTCGTCGCCAACGACTACGGCGTCTCGGAGCTCTATATCAACGATCACGGGCACTTTCACGAGGCAGGCAAAGAAACCGGCGTCGGCTTCGCGCCCAAGAGCGGCATGAACGTCTCCTTCGGCGACATCTTCAACCAGGGCAAATTTTCCGATCTATGTTTCGAACATCTCCGAAGAGGGCGTGCTGATTCAGGGCAACAACCTGTGGGTGCCGCAGGCGGGCTCCGGCGCTCAAGTACGACAACCTGGCGCGCGACCTTGGCGTCGAGCTCGGCGGCTGGAGCTTCGGCGCGCAGTTCGGCGACCTGAACAACGACGGCAACCTCGATCTCTATCTCGCCAACGGCTTCGTCTCGCTCGACCGCAGCGCAGCTACTGGTACGACTTTGCAAAGGTGGCCGGCGGCAACAGCTCCATCATCGGCGATGCCGCGAACTGGCCGGCGTTCAACGGCCGCAGCCTCTCGGGCTACCAGCAAAAGCATGTCTGGCTCAACGACGGCGAAGGCAAGTTCGTCGATGTTGCGCAGGCCGTGGGCGCAACCGATACCTACGACGGCCGCTCCGTCGCGCTGGCGGACCTTTGGAACACAGGCGTGCTCGACGTTGTTGTCGCCAACCAGCGCGGCCGCTGCTGATCTACAAGAACACCGTTTCGCCGGACAATCGATGGATCGAGTTTTCGCTCGAAGGCACAAAGAGCAACCGCAGCGCGATTGGCGCGGAGATCACGCTGTACTGGGACGGCAAAGAACAGTTGCAGCAGGTCTCGGGCGGCAACGGCTTCGCCTCGCAAAACGACCGGCGCCTGCACTTCGGCCTGGGCAAGAATCCGCAGATCGAAAAAGCGGTGATTCGCTGGCCTTCGGGCGCCGTGCAAACGCTCGACAATCTCACGCCCGACCGTCTTTACACTGTGAAGGAACCATCATGAGCCAGCCAACCGCGCAATCAAACCGCCGCTGCCGCAAACCACGGCCAAGCCGCAATTCAGGGGATGGACGCCTCTATCGAGCCGCCTCAATCCGTATCTGCCGCCCATCTTCATCACGCTGATTCTGCTCGTCGGCAACCTGTCGTTCGGCATTCTCGAAAGCTATTCGAAGACGCTGCTCGCGATCGCTACCGCCATCGCCGTTGAGATGGTTCTTGGCCGCATCTTTCTGCATAAATGGCCGCACCCTGCCAGCTCTTACATCACCGGCATCAGCGTTGGCATTCTGCTTCGCTCGCCGGCCTTCTGGCCCTACGCGTTGTGCAGCGCGCTCTCCATCACTTCGAAATATGCGCTGCGCGTTCGCGGGCGCCACATCTGGAACCCCTCCAACTTCGGCATCTGCGCCATGCTGATTCTTGCCTCGCAGGCCGTGGCCTCGCTCAGCATTCAGTGGGGCAACAACTTTGCTTCGCTCGTCGTGATCTGGGTGCTTGGCTCGGTGATCGTCTGGCGCGCCAAGCGGCTTCCACATCACGCTCACCTATGTGGTCTGCTTTATTGCGCTCTCGTTTCTGCGCGCGCACATCGCCGGCGATCCCTGGCAGTCGGAGATCTCGCCCATCACCGGGCCCATGTATCAACTCTTCATCTTCTTCATGATCACCGATCCGAAGACGACGGTGCGCTCGCGCATGGGCCAGTGCATCGTGGCCGTCGCTATTGCGGTGCTCGAATTCTTCTTCCGGCTCGACAGCAGCATCTACGCGCCGCTCTACGCGCTCTTCTGGGTTGGCCCCGCGGCGCTGTTGATTGAGATGGCGATTGACTCGCGGCGAGCCCGCGCTGCCGGAGACTACTCGCAATTCCCGAACAGAAGGCGGCCCGTGCGTAGCCATCCATGTGCCAGACTCCGCTTTCTTTCGGTTGCAAACGCCGTGCAACTTCGAGTACATGGCGCCTTGCTGTGTTCATCGCAGTCACTGCGCACTATGCGAGTGGCTGCAAATCAAAGCCCGTTCAACAGCCTGAACAAAGCAGCATTGCGCAGCCGGCTTCAGCCGCATCTTCGCCTGTGAATACCGCGCAGCCGGCAGTGCCGCGTCCTTCGGGCCCAATTACCTTCACCGATGTAACCGCGCAGGCCGGTATCCATTTCAAACACAACAGCGGCGCATTCGGCGCCAAGTATCTGCCCGAAACCATGGGCAGCGGCGTCTGCATCATCGATTACGACAATGACGGCTGGCCCGACATCTTCTTCGTCAATTCGATGGACTGGCCCGGTCACACAACAGGGAAATCGTACCCCGCGCTCTACCACAACAATCACGACGGCACATTCACCGATGTAACGCGCCAGGCCGGGCTCGATATTGAAATGTATGGCATGGGTTGCGCGGTGGGCGACTTCGACAACGACGGCTACGACGACATCTACGTCACCGCAATCGGCGGCAGCCATCTCTTCCGCAATCTGCACAACGGCAAGTTTGCCGATGTTACCGCCAAGGCAGGCCTCGCCGATTCAGGTTTCCCGACCGGCGCCGTGTGGTTCGACTACGACAACGATGGCAAGCTCGATCTCTTCGTCGCGCATTATGTCGAGTGGTCGCTGAAGACCGATCAGTTCTGTTCGCTCGACGGCAAGCACAAGTCGTATTGCACGCCCGAAGTCTACAAAGGACAGAGCGCGCGGCTCTTTCACAACCTTGGCAACGGAAGATTTCGAGGATGTGACCAAACGAGCCGGCCTCTACGATCCGAATGGAAAGTCGCTTGGCGTGGCGCTGCTGGATTACGACAACGACGGCTGGATCGATCTTTTTGTTTCAAACGACACGGCGGCGAACAAGCTCTACCACAACAATCACAACGGCACGTTCTCTGAGGCGGGCTTTGCCGCCGGCGTCGCTTTCAGCGATGCCGGCAAGGCGCGCGCGGGCATGGGCACGGATGCCGGCGACTACGACAGCTCAGGCCGCCAGAGCCTGGTGATCGGCAACTTCACCGACGAGAGCATGGCGCTCTATCACAACGACGGTTCGGGCCTTTTTACCGATCAATCGGCGGACGCGGGAATTGCTTCGCCATCGGCGCAGTCGCTCACCTTCGGCTGCTTCTTCTTTGACTACGATCTCGACGGCCGTCTCGATATCTTTGCCGCAAACGGCCACGTTGCCGACGACATCGGCGTTGTGCGCCCCAACCTTCATTACGCTGAGCCGCCGCTGCTCTTCCATAACATCGGCCAGGGAAAGTTCCAGGATGTGTCAGCAGACGTTGGCCCTGCGCTGCGCCGCCCCATGGTTGCACGCGGCGCGGCCTACGCCGACTTCGACAATGACGGCGATCTCGATCTGGTTGTCACCACCAACAACGGCCCCGCGCATCTTTTCCGCAACGACAATGGCAATCGCAACGACATGCTGCGGCTGAAGCTGATCGGCACAAAGTCGAATCGCGATGCCATCGGCGCGAAAGTCACGCTCACCGCGGCAGGCGGAATGCGGCAACTCGCGATGGTCAAGTCGGGCTCAAGCTATCTTTCGCAGAGCGAATTTCCGCTGACCTTCGGACTCGGAAAACCGGGCAGCGTGAGCGAAGTGAATCTCGAGATCGCATGGCCCAGCGGCCGCAAGGAATCGCTCTCGCACGTCAAGCCCGATCAGTTTCTCGTCATCGAAGAAGGACAGAGGTATTGTTTCGGCGCCGTCCGATCGCGTTCACACCGAAATCTAAGCCATAGCGGCGCGACCTGTAGCGTGGCTCGCATACAAAGCCGCAACGCTTGAGCAGCGCCTGCACTTCATCGCGGCTGGCATCGAGCTTCGCGCGCTGCATTCAGCATGTCGTCGGCTTCAACCGGGTACCAGTTGCGCCGATCGGGTCTTCCCAGGCCGGCAACGTTGATCGGGTCAATTGCCGCATGGATCTGGGCGATCAACGCGACTGCATCGGTATCGGAGAGTTTCATGCGTGCTCGTGCGCAGATTTCCTCGAAAGCTGGGCCGAACTTCCGGATGCGTGCAGAGAAGAAACGACGGCGCGAGTTGCGGCTTCCGGAGCCTTCGCGCCGACTCGGCAAAGCTTGCCGCCGCGAAGTAGAGCAGCGTTAGCGCGACAAACACATCGAATCGATTCATGTTCGCGTAGAGCGCTCCGATGAGCCGCGCCGTGGCCAGCAATTCCCGATCGGTTTGTTGTGCGTATTCTCGAAGCCGCGGACCGAAATTGATCGCTGCCCCATGCGCTTTCGATGATCTCAGCAACACGCGTGACGCCAAGCAGCGTAAGCGGAAAGCCGGTGGAGAGCAGCGGATCGACGAAGCCGGCGGCTGACGGAAGCAGTGCCCAGCGCTCGCCGGCGATCGCAGAACTGCGAAAAGCGAGCCGGGGCATGTGCGTGAACGGCCGCTCGGCGCGCGCGTTGGCGAACTGCGCCTTCAAAGCCGGAATGCGATCGAGCAGCCGTTGCCACGCCGCGTGCGCCTTCTTGAAAGCCCAACTGCGCCGCGAGCTCATCCGTCGCCGCAACGCCCGCGCTGGTGATTCCGTTGTTGAATTTGAGAACCCAGATCCATCCGCCGTCGAAGACGTGATGAACCGCGGCGTCATCGATCGGATAAGGCGGCTGCGCCGTCGATGCGGCTGAAGTCCGGATTCTCCAAGCCGGCCTACGCCGGAAAAATGACTGTAGAGGCTCTGCGTCGCCGGATAATCGGGAAGCGGAATCTCGCGCAAGCCCAGGGCGCGATGAAGAAAACCGCGCGGGCCGGTGGCGTCGACGACAAACCGGGCGCGAAATTCCACGCTGCTGCCGTCGCGCTCGCCGCGCAATCGAATCTCCGCCTGCTTCGTCCTCGATAGCTTCGGAGCGTGACGCGGTCGAAATAGTCGACGCCGAGCCGTTCGGCTTCCTGCACGAGGAAGTGATCGAAGTCGGCGCGATACCAGTGCATGTCGGCGATTTCGTTATGCGGGCTGGCCGCAACCAGCAACTGATCCCGATGTTCGGGTCGAAGGAAGCGCTCGCCGTCGAGCACGATGATGATGAAATGTAAACCCGCGCTTGAGCCCGCAGGCAACCTCCGGATGTGCACGCTGCCAGCTTCCCCACTTGGCCAGCGGCTTGAGCGTTGGCAGATCGTAGCGAACGCACAGCTCTTCAAAGAGCAGATTGGCCAGCGGCGTCGACGACTCGCCGATCACCACGCGCGGATGCGTGCCCTTCTCAATCAGAACAACGGAGCGCCCGAGCCGGCGCGCAATCATTGCCAGCAGCGAGCCTGCAAAGCCCGAACCGACCACCGCAATGTCGTATTGCGCGTTCATGCTTCGTCCTTGCACATGTTCGCAGGCGACTGCTTCGAGGATTCTCTGCTCAAGATTCATGGCTCGCAGCCGGGCAATGCGCCGCTCGCGGCAGGCATGGCAACCCGGCCAGTTCTCTCGCGTCCCAGAGATCGGCGAAGACCCGGCCTTTCTTAAGCAGAATGCCTTGCTCAAATGCCGCTTCAAGCGTTCGCAACGCCGGCGGCGAGAAATCGCCGGCGGCAGCAAGCTCCTCCATCGCGCCATTGCCGCCGCGTGTAGGAATCAGCGTCGCTGCGGTCGCTCCGCACTCGAACGCAAACTCGAGCGAGCGCACCGCCCACTCGACTGCTTCTTCCTCGCGCATGAAAGGCGGCTTCACAAGAATAAAGGCGCGCAGATCGATCTCGCTCTCACGCAGGAATCGCGCCGATTCCGCAAACATTTCCAGCGTCATGCGCTTATTGAGCCGCTCGAGGATCTCAGCGATGCGCCGTCTCCAGTCCCATTGCGACTTCGAGCTTGCCCCGAATCAAGTCCCTGAATCGAACACACGCATCGCCCACCAGCGCCGGATGGCACTCGACGATCACGCGGTCGAAGCCGTCGAGACGCCGCGCAATCGCTTCGTAGTCTTCCGGCGGAATGGCGCGCGGATCGAAGAAGCTGCCGCTGTTGTAGAGCTTGATTTGCCGCGCCGCGGGCAGGCGCTCAAGCGCGTAATCAATCTGCTGCGGAATCGCGCCGGCCGGCACTGTCTCAGTGATCGTGTTGCGCCACAGGTCGCACATCAGGCAGCGCCACGGGCACTCGCGATTGGTGAGGAAAATGGTTGCCGTGGGCACGATTTCGCCCGCAGCGGTTCGTTCGTCCTCGACAAAGTACGCGTAGGGAACGCGAGGATCGACGGCATTGCGCGATGCCTCGGCGCGCCAGAATCCACTCATCGCGCTCGCGAGCGGCATTGGGATAGGCAGACAGCAGGGGAAGCATCACTCGTAGAGCGAAAGAAACCGATTGCGGTACTCGGCTTCGCGGTAGGGCAGCCGCTGCCGCAGCGAATCCTCAGAGAGTGCGCCGTGCTGAAAACGCCGCTTGGCAAAGACCGGCATCTTCATTCCGGTCACAGCCTCCACTCCGCGCGAAACCACTTCGCCCTTCAATGCATAGAGGCGCTCCACATCGTAGTTAGTCAGTTCAATGAACGGAATCGGCTTCGGCAACCGCGATCACGCCGGGCATGGTGTATGGACTGAACCCGCTGAAGCCGTAGCGGCGCGCGGTCGCGTAGGTGCGCACGTAGGAGCGGCTGAGTCCTCCGCTGTAGGTAAGCGAGTGCTTGATCTTTCCCACGCCCCAGCCCTCCTGGTACAGCATGGGATTGTTGATGACGCTGCGAATCGTGAGCTCGGGATTGGCTTCGATCGGATAGTCCTTCAGGTTTTCGTCGCCGCCGTCACCATCGATCAGATAGCGCCAGTCAGGGTAGCGCGCCCGAATGCCCTTTCGCCAGCGCAAGCGCCATCGTGGCCGATTCAATGTCGAGCGGCTTGTAGTCTTCAACCACGCGGATCGTCTCGCTCACATCAAGCGCCGACGCATCGCCTTCAATCGCCTCGAGAAAAAGCGAGAGCCCGAGCGGCTCGAGGAACGCACGCGCCTGGCGCAGGTCGGGCCCGTCGCCGAGGTCAAGCACGAACGCCTTCAGCCTGCCCGGATTCATGCCCGAGTTTGCGCATCACGTGATAGGTGACGAGGAAAACGCTGCCGCTGTCGATGCCGCCGGAAAAACATGCACCAATCGGCTCATCCTGCGGAAGAGAGCGCAGCCACTGCGCAATCTCATCAGCGAGTGCGGAGATGTACGCTCGGCCGATCACATCGAGATCGGCGGGCAATGTGCCAGCCGCGGGCGTAAAGAAGCGCTGATACACGGGGTCGGGATCGGGACAGCCCACCAGTTGCAGTTCAACCACGTAATGCGCAGGCACCATGCGCGTGTAATTGGGCCGGAACTGCTCGTGCAGCCCTTCGCTTTTGAGCCACTCGTAAATGCTGTCGATGCGATCGGAGACGATGAGCGCTGGGCCTTCTTTGCGCTTGGCCAGAAAGTAACGCAGCGGCCGGTCGAGCGAGCGCGCCATTCTCACCGTGCGGCCGCGCTTGGCAAGCAAGGCAAAGGAGCCGCGAATCCGGCTCACGCTCTCCGCCGGCCCGTCGAGCACCAGACGCCCGCGCCTCTTCCACGGTCATCCCGTAAAGGTGATTCAGTGCGGGGTCGGTAAGATCGATGACGCGTTCAATCTGCTCGTACACATCGACAAGCATAGCACTCACTTTTAGAACCTCAGGTATCGGTGGCCGTCCAGCTCAGGGGAATTGCCGGGCCACCGTCTATGTCTCGCTCGCTACCGCAAAACTCTACTTGAATGAGTCGAGATCGATTGTGCGATAGCTCTCCATGGCCGATGTCGGGCGGCAGGTTTATTCTGATGAGCAACCGAGCAGAGTTCATCGCGTTCCGTCGAAGAGAAGGGTCGTGAGAATCGGTGCGCAGGAAACGTTCATCTTCTCAGCAAGGTGCCCTGTGACAAGGCGATTAGGACTTCAATCGTGTAGGGTACCCAACCTGCGGCAGGAAGGTATCGTTTGACAGACAACAGGAACCAGGATGGTGAGGTTACTGTCCTTCTTCGCGAATGGGCGGCTGGCAAGCCGGAGGCGCTGGACCGTCTGTTTGACGTCGTCTATCCGGAACTGCGCCGGATAGCTGGCGCCTTGTTTCGCGGTGAGCGGCCCGAGCACCTTCTGCAGCCGACCAGCGTCGTAAACGAGCTCTTTCTCAAGCTCATCCGGCAGCGGAGCATCCGCTTTGAAGATCGCGAACATTTTTATAGTCTGTCTGCCCGGCTCATGCGCCGCATCCTGATGGACCACGCACGCAGCCAACTGCGCGACAAGCGCGATGGGGGAGTTTCTGTACCCTTCGAGGAAGGCCTGGCCTGGATTGACGCGAAACCGGTTGAAGCGATCGATCTGGATCGTGTTTTGAATGAGCTCGAGGCACTGGATGCGCGAAAATGCCGCATGGTCGAGTTCCGATTCTTTCTGGGGTTTACTGCGGAGGAGACAGCAGAACTGCTGAACACGTCGAAAGCGACGGTCGATCGTGAACTCCGGTTTGTCCGTGCATGGTTGTATGAGCGGCTGCACTCTGGGTGATTCAACTTTCCGTTCAATCGCGCGAACCTCAACAAAGTCAGAGAATGAAAACAGACACGGAAAACTGGAATCTGCTGCAGACGTTATTTCACCTGGCCGAGGAAGCTGGCGCCGAGGATCGCGACCGCGTGCTCGCAGAGCATTGTTCCGATCCGGAACTTATTAGGCGCGCGCTTGATATCTTCCACAGTTCAGTCGCACTGGACGAAACCGTTCCTATGCCCAGGCCGACGGATTCGCTTGCTCGTGTTGGACCCTACACGTTATTACGGCTGCTTGGCTCAGGCGGAATTGGAAGCGTGTACCTCGCTGAGCGCATTGTCGGAGGTGCGGCGCAGCGAGTAGCCCTCAAGATGCTCGCTCCGCACGCCGCCGGCGCGTTGTTTATCGAGCGGTTCCGTCGGGAACAGCACATCCTCGGTTCACTCGATTACCCCAATATCACTCGACTGATTGATGCTGGTCTCACCGATTCGGGGCAGCAATATCTCGTGATGGAGTATGTCGATGGTGAACATCTCGACGTCTACTGCAACCGTCGGAGGCTGGAGATTCCGGCGCGGCTGCGCCTGTTTCTAGACGTGTGCGATGCGGTGGCCTATGCCCATC
The DNA here is from genome assembly GCA_963782085.1 of uncultured Acidobacteriaceae bacterium. GTDB lineage: Bacteria > Acidobacteriota > Terriglobia > Terriglobales > Acidobacteriaceae > Telmatobacter. The sequence continues at coordinate 16,969 of CAWAIL010000011.1, read as the reverse complement.
GCAACCTTGTTGTCCATCTCGACCTGAAGCCATCGAACATCCTTGTGTCGCAGGAAGGCATTGTCAAGCTGTTGGACTTCGGGACCTCCAAGCTCATCCGAGCCGACGCCTTGCTCACTACAACCGCAATGGCCACACCTGCTTACGCCAGTCCCGAACAGCTGCGCAATGAGCCCGTCACTACCGCATGCGATGTCTATTCGCTGGGCGCCGTACTCTTCGAGCTTCTTTGCGGGCAGCGGCCTTACGCAAAATCGTCGGTAGCAGCCATGATCGAACGGGCAATCACGGAACAACGCCCGGAAAATCTCCTGGGCGCAATCACTGTCGAAGGAGCGCAGAATCGAAGCGCGTCAGAAGCGAGGCTTCGCCAAATTCTCAGCGGCGATTTACAAACAATCACTGAGAAATGCCTCAGGTCGCGTCCATCTGAAAGGTATGCTTCAGTCGACGCGTTAGCGCAGGATTTAGGTCATTATCTTGACGGCGAACCAGTGTCGGCGCGGCGCCAGACAACTATCTACCGGCTCGGCAAATTCGTTCGCCGCCATCGCGTCGGAGTGGCTGCAGGCTCGGTGATTACAATTCTGCTCGCGGGCAGTGTCAGTTTCGGCGTTTGGAGGCAGCAGCAGGCGCTGCGGGAAGCACAGCGTGCAGAGCGGATGCAGACCTTCATGCACCAACTTTTCCGGCTCGCCAACTCCAACTACACCGGCAAACCGGCCGTCACCGTCCCGGAGTTTCTGCAGCTGGGCATAAAAATGCTCCCCGACTACATTCGCAATCCAGAGGACCTGCTGCAGGCCAAGGTCGCGCTGGCCGAGTCGATGTTCGACAACGGAGATCTGGACGATGCCAAAACCATCTTTGAGCAAACCGCAGCAACCGCCCAGTCGATGAAGAATGCTGATGCTGAAGCAGAGTCAGAGGCATTCGCGGGGCACATCGCTTTCTCCCAGGGAGATGTGTCCAAAGGGAACCAGCTAACGGCCGCAGCTTTGCGGGCTTCCCAACGACCAGGAGTTTCACCCGCGGTCCGTGTGCGGGCGGCAGATTACTATGCCTGGAATCGAGAAAATCTTGGTTTCACCTCCGATGAGGACCTTCACTTGCTGCGGTTCGCGGCAGACGAAGCACGCCGTAGTGCCCTGCCACTGCATGAGAAAGCCGAAGCAATCCACGAGCTCGGGAACAACTTATTGTTCCGTGGTCAACTCGCTGAAGCGCAGCAACTGGATGACGAAGCGCTGGCGCTCCTCAACCAGGATCCCTCGTCGATCTGCGATCAATCGGAGATTTTCGGGGAACTCGCTGAAGTGAAGGAAATGGGCCTTGATTTCCAGGGCGCCCTCCCAATGTGGCAACGCTCCTATAGCGGCTACAGCACGTGCTCGGGTGCGGACGGCCGGGAGGCAATCTCGATGCTTGCCTACGAGGCAAACGATCTGACTGAGTTGGGGCGGGCGCCAGATGCTGTTCGATTGCTGGAGCCATCCAAACCATTCTGGGAAAAACTGCCCGATCATTTTGGGCGTTGGGCAGTCTTTGCAATCTCCCTGTCGCATGCCTACATCGCAGTGGGCCGCTGCAAGGAGGCTGAAGAGCTGATCAGCGCGGTGTCGAAACGCGTCGAAAATTTTTCGGCGCCATGGAATCACGGATATTTTGAATATCTTTGGGCGGCCTCCCTCGCCGGGCAGCACAGCTATGAGCAGGCGTTGTCGCATGCCGAGAACGCCACTAAAGACTGGAGCGCTATCCCAAAATCCATAACAATTAGCCCAGAAGGATACCGGCGGATCTCCAATCTCAATCATCTCCTTGCGGAAATTCGGTCCCATCTGGGCGCTTCCCAATATCCGGGCAAAGCCTCCACCCCAATCACGAACTGACTTTTTGATCTGCCCAATACAGGATTTGGGTGTCGCCCGAAAAAACCCAACTCAATGATTCATTTCTCTTGCGCACAACGCGTACGGTGCAGGAGATTCCCCGTGATCCGCAAAGTAATACTTTGCTGGAGGCATCGTCAGCCAATCCACGACCCTGAAACTGACAGTGCGGCTGTGCCGATGTCGGAAGCTGTGCTGCGTATTCAGATCCGGATTGCTGCTGTTCTGATGTTTGCCGCGGCACTCATCGCCGCGTCCACTCTCCACCCGGAAACCGTAAGAACTGCCGCGCGGACTAACTTGGCGCGGCTCAAGCTCTTGGAGCCTTTCAGCAACGTGAACAACAACGCACCGGTTGGAGGGTGTGAGAGTTTGGGCCACGATGGTTCGAGCCCGACGCTGCATCGTCCATAATTCTTTCTTAGCGGTGGGTAAGTCAGGTTACCGCAGGTTCCATTTGCCCGACAACGAGCATGTAAGCGAGCGGGGAGTCGCGGAAGCTGACAAAGAGAATCAGGGTGTGAAGCAGGTTTGCAAATAGGCGCAATCGACAATTGAATAAGGGATTTGTTTTGGGAACAAATTGGACAGCACCATTCACGGCGAAAAATGGAAGGAATGAGAAAATGCGGGGAATTCGGCTTGCGTCAGCGGTGATTTGTGCATTGATGTTCGTTGTTGGTTGTCATTCTGCAACCAGCCCAGATGGAAACGGCGCCGGCGGCACGCAAGCCGGGATAGCAACGTACACGTCGGGGCTGAGTTCGCAGATGACGACGGCGACAATTCCCGATCCGACGCTGAATAACATGACGGCGGCGACGTTGACGATTCCCGCTGGATGGAAGTTGCAGGGCGTGATGATGGTAAGTCCCTGCAATTCGACGCCATGGCCGGTGTTCCGCTCTTATTCTCCCGACGGGTTGATGCAGATGCGCTACGAGCCGGTATTTGGATGGCGCTGGCGGCCGCAGGTGCATGCGCTGGACACATCAGGATGCGCGCCATTGTCGGGCACGATCACGGCAGCGCAGTTTCTGCAGTACTACCTGAGCACGATGCAGGGCGGCGTGCACGTGGTGGGGACGATGCCGGTGCCGGCGGTGTACCAGCAGTGGGCAAGTGGGCTGGCGACGCAGGCAAATCAGATGAACAGCCGGCTTGCGCCGGCGTTGCAATCGCAAGACACGGCCGATACGGCTGCGATGCGGATTCAAGTGATCAACGGGTCGTTTGTAGTGGAGGAACGGCTGAGGACAGTGGTGATGTGCGGAGTGAATAACAGCGCTACGACGATGAACGGGGGCACTTGCTGGGCGCGGGTGGATGTCCTGACTGCGCCTCAAGGCAAGCTGGATGCTCTGGTGCAGCTTGTGGACAGCAATAACCTGCCTCACGGAGTATTCGATCCCACCTGGGGCCAGGCGTTTATGCAGCGGCAACAGCAACAAGGCAATGCAATGCTGGCGAAACTGGCGGCGCAGGAAAAGGCGGAGAGCCAGATGATCTATCAGCAATTCCAGCAGATCATGGCGCGCTCGCAAGCTGAACATCAGGCATTCATGCAGCAGCAGGAATCGCAGTTTCAGAGTGCGATGAACAACGCCAACGCATCGATGAACGCGCAGTCGACTGCGGCGTCGGATTGGGTGGACTACTCGCTGGATCAGCAGACGGTGATGAGTCCTGATGGATCGACGGCAAAGGTTTCGAGCGCGTACTCACAGACGTGGACGAACGGGACGCAGTGGTACCAGACGAACAATCCGAATGCGAATCCGAATGGAGCGTTGTCAGGGAACTGGACTCAAACGACCCAGGTGCATGGCAACGGAACAGCGAAGTGAGGCTGGAGCGATCCGCATAGTATCCAGAGAATCGGGGCCCAGGAATGTTTGAGCTGCTGAAGCTGATGTGGGACGCAGTTGTGCTGCGCGATGCGGCGCGCAAGGGGCAGATGAACTGGAGGCTGTGGCCGATCGCGCTGGGCTGGGTTCTGCTGTTGTACATTATCGGGTTGCCGGCGGCGATGCTCTACCAGAAAGGCCCGCAGTACAAGCCGATTTTTGACGCGGCGATGGTACTGGACGGCCTGCTCTTTGTGGCGATGATGGTGTGGGCGGTACGCTATCGAAGGAAACTGTTGGCGGCACAACGGGCTTCGGCTTCTGGAGTCGGAGATTCAAACGGACCCGAGTCGTGACATAAGAGGAGAGGAACCATGTCGTGGATCGCCTTTGTTCTACTGCAGGGATTGATCATCTGGTCCGGCATCAAGCAGGAACAGCGGGCCGGACTGTGGAGCTGGTCGAAGTTTGTGTTCGCGCTTGGCTTCGCTGCGCTGGAGTGCTTGATCGTGATCGGTCCCATCGCGCTTGGCAAAATGAATAGCCCTTATTTCTGGCCGGTCTATATTGCAGCGTGGGTTGTAGCGGCGGCCAATTTCGTGTGGTTCATCATGATCTGTCGCCGCTGGAAGCTCCCGGACGGGCGAACGTCGCTGGAGGCGGAGCGGGAGATGAATGGCAGGAACCACTAACCTGCTGGGAAGCGAATGACTCCAAATACAACGATGGCTGCGCGTGCTTGATCCAATATTGGTTCAATACGCGCATCGAGCCCGCCATCATCGCAACGACTAAGGATCGCTTCAACCATCGGATTGAGCGCTGTGAGCCGCGTTCTGAGTGACGCGTCAGGCGCCATCTTCAAAGACTCTCGGAACATCGACACCGAGTGCTGTGGCAAGGTCGTGCTGGTGTTCCTGTTCCTGCGCGAGAATCTTGCGAAGCTGCTCCGCAAGCGCGTAGTGACCAATGGCCTCGGCCTGTTTAATGCGCTGGCGATAGTTCCTGATGGTTTCGGTTTCGTTGTCAAGGTCAAATCGGATCATTTCCTCTGCTTTGTCTGAGAGCTTGACGGGCTTGGGGGTAGCCGTTGGCTTGCCCCCCAGGTAGTCGATCTGGTCCGCAATGATCATTGCGTGCTGCAGTTCCTCGGCGGCGTGCAGTTTCAATTCATCTGCGATCTTCATCCATTCCGCCCCGGTGAGCACATTGCTGTAAACCGTATACGCGATAATGGCCTGATATTCGCGGGCCAGATCTTCGTTAAGGGCATCTATAAGTTGCTCGATCCGACCCTTGTTTGACTGCCCGGGTTGAATCTGGGGTGCGCCAGCTTTCTTTGTTGTGGCCATGATTTCTCGCTTCCTTGTCAATTTGGATTGAAGGCAGATTGAGGTTCAGCGCCGACATTCGGTTGGATGCATCATTGCAGCGTGGAATTTCATTCCGTACCGCGTCTTTACAGTGCGCCCGCCGGGATCAGCGTGTGCCGTCGATGAATCGATTGCAGTCGCCAACTCCATGGAGCCTTATGGCCCCTGAAGCCATCAACGTTCGATTGACGCGCAAACGAACAAATAATATTATGTTTCATGCTAATAGAAAAGCTGGTTTGAGCAGCATCGAGCTCGCTCGGCGCGGATCTGCAAAACGCCGATCATAGCTTTGGGAATGCTCATCACGTTCTGGCTTGCTCCATCGAGGTGGCTTTCCCTATTCGAAAGTCAGCCTGCCCTGTCGCGGTGAAGCGACGCAGTCCCGGGAGAAACATGCGATTCAGATCGTTTTCATGTTGTGCGGCACTGCTGGGGACGGTATGCAGCACGCTGGCCGGACAGCAAACCAAGGACACTCAGAGCAATTCCGGGATCCAGACGATCTACATCATTCCGAGCAGCCATTGGGACCTGGGCTTCAAACTACCTCCGCAAGAACAACTGGATGACATCAAGCCGCACCTGGATGCGGTGATTCGGACGGCGAAAGAGGATCCGCAATTCCGCTGGGTGATCGAGAGCGCGTGGCAGGTGCAGGCCTGGCTCGATCGGACCAAGGACCCTCAGGCGGTTCAGGACCTGGCGAACCTGGTCAGAAGCGGGCAGATCGAGTTGTCGGCGGTGTGGGGCAGCGAGCACACGGAGTTCATGGGAACCGAGCAACTGAACCGGATCGTCGACCCGATGCGCGATATTGAGAAGCGCCTGGGTGTGACGACTGACCTGGCCATGATGGACGATGTGCCGGGATTCACGCTGCGGCTGCCTCAGGTGCTGGCACGCAGTGGAGTCCGCTATTTCGTGACAGGCTCGAATTTATTTATCGGTGGAGGCACGAGCCTGCATCCGGGAAAGATGCCGTTTCACTGGCAGTCTCCCGATGGAAGCACCGTGCTGACGTGGCAGACAGGCAGCAAGAGCGGCGGGTACACCGAGGCGATGTCTGATTATTTTCTCGATCCCAGTGCTCACTACTACAGCGCTCCGGCGAACGCGCACTTTTATCCGAAAGCCTGGGACAACATGCCTCCGCTCGAGATCATGCAGCGCGGTGTAGACAAACTGCTGGCGGAATACCACAAAGCAGGTTACCCCTACGACGCGATGATGGTTCTTTATGTGCACGATTTTGTCCCGCCGTCGTATGAAGAGGATGGACTTCTGCCGGCGGTGCGGGCGTGGAACGCGGCCGGGAAACAACCGCGGCTCGTGGTGGCAACCCCGAAGGAATTTTTCGAAGCAATGCAACGTCGCTATGGTGATCCATTTCCGACGTATGCGGGCGATTTCAGCGGACTGTGGTCGGAGGTCAAAATGAACTCGCCGGGCATCACAGGCGACGCGCGCTGGGTGCAGGATTATCTGCCGCAGGCTGAGGTGCTGTGGTCACTGCTTTCACTTCGACCAGGAACGCCTTACCCAGCGAACACGATTGCTGATGCCGCGACCAAAATGCTCACTTACGACGAGCACTCAGGCGCAGGGCAGCCGGGTTGGCCCAAGGTGATGACGCTGGCCCAGGTAAACCAGCAGAACCAGGAATATGCAAACTTCGCCCGGACGGCGCGCACGGAAACCCGCAACATGATGATGGTGGGCGTGGAGCGAATGTTCGCCGCGAAGAGCGATCCGCAAAAGATCCCAAAATGCGTTGTCTATAACCCGCTCAGCTGGGAGCGCAGCGGCGTAACGCGCGTGCATCCTCCCAGCACCGATCTCATACAAGTCCGCGATGCCGCGACGGGCAAGGTTGTCGCCTCGCAGTTGAACCTGGATGGGAGCATCAGCTTCGCGGCAGAGGATATTCCGCCAGTCGGGTTTCGCACATATCTTCTTGAACACTCGACAACTCCGCCCGCGAAGGAGGAGGAAGTCGGCGGCGAAGTGCTGGAAAACCAGTTTTACAAAGTCAGGCTACGGGCGCTGGATGGGTCGATCGATAGCATCTGGGACAAGCGGCTGGGCCGCGAACTGGTGAACCCACAATCGCCGCAACGTGCGGGGCAACTTGTCCGGTGGACATTTGCGAACTACTTGCCGGACGAGGAATGGAAACCGAAGGTGCATCGCTTCCGCGGCCCCCTGACGGATCAGCTGGTGATTGAGCGGCCGGGCACCTGGTGGCCAGAGACGACCGTCGCCCTCGACGCAGGGGAGCGAACTATAAGACTCGACGAGGTATTTGATCGCTCGCGCATGCCCCAGGTACCGCTGGTCAAAGGGGCCGAATACTATAGCTTCGAATTTCCATTTCACTTTGATAATCCCGCCAAAATCATGGTGGACGATGGAATCGGCTTTCACGATCTGCCCAAAGATTACCTGCCGGGAGCGAGAACCGATGCGGCCACGCCCATCCACACGCTCGCGCTGATGGAAGATGGCAGCGCGCGGGCAAACTCAGTAAGTCTGCTTCAACGGGAAGACTTCTTTGATATGCCGCTGCGCGCTTACGATGTAACCGGAGCGCTGAAAGATTTCACGAATGTTGTGCGGGTGACGGCGTTGCGCAAAGCCGACCAGGGTGACACGAAAGATGCCGGCGTGGTGACGCTGCCGACGGTCGAGCCCGGCTATGGACCTCGTTACACTTCGTCTTTCGGCATTACCTCGTCAGCGACTTTCGATCCGGTTGCTTCGTACCGCGCCGGCTGGGATTACAACGTGCCGCTGATCACGGCGCTGCTGCCGGCTGACCGAGAGCCGGATGAGAATACGGGATCGTTCTTTTCGATTTCTGCGCCCGACGTGGCAATTATCGCTTTCAAGCCTTCAGACGATGGGAACCCGGATCACTTTACACTTCGCCTGCAGGAGATTGCGGGAAACGCGACGAAGTTTGAGCTCCACTCCGCTTTTGCGATCAGCGCCATTGCAGAAACGGCCATGACTGAGGACGTTATTCTTCACATGGGGTTGAACGAAAGCGCTCTCGAGATTGGTGCACACGAAACTCTGACGCTGCAACTGGCAATTCCGTATGGCAAGAACGATTTGAACGCCGGGCCGCAATAGATCAGGCCGGAATAAGGAACTGGAACGATGAAATGCTTCAGCATCGATCTTGGCGGTACTCACGCCACGTGCGGTCTGGTTGAGGATGACAGGATTCTCGCGTCAGAGACTCTGGATGTCGAGAACGCGACAAATCTTGCGGGAATCCTGCCCCGTTTTGCTGAGTCGCTGAAGCGACTGGGCGGCGGAGAATCCCTCTGAAAGAAGAAATGAGTGGGGTCGCTGTCGGGCTTCCCGTGATCGTGGATTTTTATCGCGGAAAGGCCCTCGGCAGCAACGGCAAGTATGTCGACGCGGACCAGCTTGACCTGGGGGCTTGGAGCCGGGAGGCGCTGGGTCTGCCGCTCTACCTGGAAAATGACGCGCGCATGGCTTTGCTTGGGGAGGCTTATGCCGGTGCGGGAAGAGGATTCAAAGACATCGTGATGATCACGCTGGGGACAGGAATCGGCGGAGTTGCGATGATCGAAGGAAAGCTTCTCCGCGGGAAACATGCGCAGGCAGGATGTATAGGCGGGCATCTGCCGGTGAGAATTGATGGCCGCATGTGCACTTGCGGCGCGGTGGGATGCGCAGAGGCGGAAGCGTCAGGATGGGCACTGCCGATGCTTGCGAGGGAGTGGGTGGGCTTTGCAGACAGTTCTCTCAGTCAATCCGAAAACGTTGGTTTCCGGGAATTATTTCGAGAGGCAGCGCGGGGCGACAGAATCGCATGCGAAATCCGCGAACATTGTTTGCGAGTCTGGGCGACAGTGACGGTGGGATTGGTTCACGCTTACGACCCGGAGATCGTAATTTTTGGCGGCGGCGTGATGAAGAGCGCGGAAGTGATCCTTCCATATATAAAGTCCCACGTACAAAAGTATGCCTGGACGCCATGGGGCAAGGTTGAGATCCGAGCTGCTGACCTAGGTGAAAGCGCTGCGCTCCTTGGGGCGATTCCGATGGTGGCACAGGCGAAGTCCTAATCCGGCGAACGAGTCGGGCGGCAATTTAGGCTTAGATTCAGCATCGCAGCCGCTGGAAGCCTCCAAGCGACCAGCCGTTTCCGCGCCAAACCTGTCTTTTTCTCGAAAACCGGCAGTTGTTCGGACTGAAAGTCCGGCGCGGGCCTGGTCCGTTGCTTTTGTAAAGCGCAGAGGAACTTATGTCCGTCCATGCAAAAAACGAAAGCAAATAATTTCGCTGACACCAATTAGAAACTAGTAGTAATCTTTACCGCTGTAAACGGAACATGCGGAGTTGTGTTCTGTGAGCAGTGGGCAATAGTTCGGAAATTTTGGCGGAGGCAAGAATGTCGAAGCGATTGAGACAGATTTCAACTGACTTTGTGGGAAGATTTCCAGTCGGAGTTGTCGGGCTTATACAAGCATTCTGGTGATTTCTCATCATTTCGTCGGCGTGGAAGGTTAGCGCGCAGAGCGCCGGTAACTTCGACACCGGCACGATTATCGGCACGGTGAGCGATCCAACAGGGGCAGTGATTCCGCACGCCTCGGTGACGATTACGAATACCGGCACCGGGAATTGTTACGACTGCTACAACCGGAGACACACGGGCTTTTCACGGCGCCAGCGCTGCCTTTCGGAAATTATATGGTGAGCGCCTCGGCCGATCGTTTTCGGAAAAGCCACGTCATCGCAGTTTGTGCTGAATGTCGGCGCCACCGCACGCGTCGATCTGAAACTGTCGCCGGCCGCTGTATCTGAGAGTGTTCAGGTAACGGGCACAATGGCGACGGTGAATCTGAGCAACGCCACAGCGGGAACCACGCTGAATGAAAATCAGATTGAGAACCTGCCCACCAATGGGCGCGATGTGATGGATTTCCTGAACATCGCTCCCGGTTCGGTGAATTCAACCGGCTACTTCCAGGGCAGCGTGAACGGCCAGGAGAATTTCATGTCTGGCATCGACGTAACGCTGGACGGCCAAAACGCATCGCGGCCGGACATCAGCGGATTCGATGAGACCGAGGGCAACGAAGCCAACCGGATGACGCGCGCCAGCGTGGACAGCATCCAGGAAATCGATTTCGCCAACAGCGGCTACAGCGCAGATGTAGGCCATTCCCTTGGTCCGCAAATGAATATCATTACCAAGGGCGGCACCAATCAGTATCATGGCGAGTTGTTCGATTTCTTCCGCAACGACGCCCTTGACGCGAAAGATTATTTCTACAATGCGATCAATACTCCCAGCGTTCCCCTGCGGATGAATCAATTCGGCGGAAACCTCAGGCGGCCCGCTTGCAAAGAACAAGCTCTTCTTCTTTGCCAACTACGAGGGCCTTCAACAACACACCACTCCGATCAACAATCTAAATACGACCCTCAGCGCTTATGTCCGTTCGAAGTTCAACGCGGCGATGCAACCGGTTTTGAAGCAATTGGCGCCGCTGCCCGCGGCTGCCAGACGATTCCCGCTAACCCGGCAACATGCAGCATTCCGCCGGGCTACACAGACTACATTACGGACATCTTTGGCGACGTGATTCCACAACCGCAGAATGGCTCCGACCTGGTGTATGAACCTGCGGCGCTGCCCACGACCGTGAGTGAAAACAGCGGCGCAATTCGCGTCGACTACAGTGCCACCAACAGTGATCGGATCTTCGCCGCTACACCATCGACGACGGGCTGACCGTCCAGACATACGGGCTAAACCAGGGACAGACATCGCCACTGGACCTGGTGAATCAATATGGAGTGGTGGACGAAACCCACACGTTCACGCCGACCCTCATCAACGAGCTCAGCGTGGCGGTCCAGAAGTTTCATTCCGATACTAATTCGGATACGCCGCAGCCATTTGTCGGTTTCTCAGGGTTCTTCACGAACCTTGGCTCGCTGCCTGGTCCGGCGACATTCAATCAGATCAACGATCAGGCAACTTTCAACATTCTGGACAATGCCACAAAGACCGCAGGAAGCTGGTCGTTCAAGTTCGGCGCGCAAATCCAGTTCAATCGACTGGACGGTTGGCTGCGTCCGCAACAAGAATTTGAATTCGGCAGCTTCAATGATTTGGAAGCCGACCAGCCATTTCTCCTTTCAAAGATCGGATTTCCGGGTTTCTATGGAAATCGCAATTCCAACTGGGACCTTTATGCCGAGAGCGACTGGCGGGCGAACAGCAGGCTAACGTTCAATTTTGGAGTGCGGCTTGACGTCAACTCTGTCTGGAGCGAAAGAAACCATCTGCAGCAGAATTTCAACTTCAAGACCCAGGCGTTTCTGCCGTCGAGTCAGCCGCTCTACAGCCCGACTGTGGATGCAGCGCCGCGTCTTGGGTTGAGTTACGATCCGTTTGGTCACGGCAAGACCGTGATTCACGGGTATTACGGATTGTTCTACCTGCCGCTGCAATTCGGCGCGAACTTTGTCGCAAATAATCCCGCATATCAAAGTTACAGCGTCAACATCTTCCAGGCGGCAGTTGCATACCCCGAGGCCGACCCCGCTCTGCCGGCAGGCACACAAAACGTGAGCATCATGCCCAAGGACGTGCACGACGCATATTCGGATAACTGGCTCTTTGGAGTTCAGCAAGAGGTGATGAAGGATACGGTATTGACCGTCAACTACGTAGGAAACGAAACCAAGCGGATGCAAGCCGGCCAGAATTTTGCTGGAGTCAATCTGAATCCGGGGAACCTGGTGAATCAAACGGGTCGTCCGTACTCCGGTTTCGCCAATGAAAATCTTGAAGCCTGTGAGTTGGCTGGATCTTACCATTCATTGCAAGTGGGGATGCGCCACAACGTGGGCAAGCTGAATTATGAAGCGAATTACACCTGGTCGCACACGATCAACGACATGGTGAACTTCCTTAACAACTACTCCGATCCGTTGGACCCGACAAAAGACATGGGGAACGCCGACTGGGACATTCGGCAAAACTTCACCGGCAGCGTCACCTATAATCTGCCCGAATTGAAGGGCGCGGACCTGCTGAAGCGTACCGTCCTGGGTGGATGGCAAACTTCGAGCATCATCCAGACTCGCTCCGGCGCAGCGCTTAACCCTCAAATCACCGGCACTTTCTTCGGCCTTCCGACGAGACCGAATCTCACCAAAGCGCCAATTCGCAAATCCGGCGGCTCGTGGCCGAATGGTGTCTACAATACGGCTGGGTATGCGGTAGAGCCGGGCTACAACGGCAATCCTGGCGATCCGTCGACCTTTGGAACCGCGCCGCGCAACAGCCTTCCGGGTCCTGCATTTTTCCAATGGGATTTTTCAGGGATGAAAAATTTCCCGGTGACAGAGAAGGTCAAGGTGCAGTTCCGCGGTGATCTGTTCAACGTCCTCAACCACCCGAACTTCGGCAATCCCGGCGACATGGGAATCTGCACAGCGATCACCCTGGTAAACGGTGCAACGCCGGCGAGTTGTACCGGTGCTACCAGCACCAACCCGAACTACAATCTGAACTTCGGCAAGGTCGGCGCGACCATCGCCAGCCAGGACAGTTCACTTGTCGGTTCGGGTACGAATCGCCAGATTCAACTGTCGTTGAAAGTGATCTTCTAGGGCTGAAGCAACGCGTTCCTACGAACCGACGGGCGAAAGGTACCCCTTTCGCCCGTCGCGCTTCGGAAGGAGCACATAGACTCCGACAATACAGGCCAGCTTTTCTTAGTTACACCTGCAATTCGACAGGGACAAGTGACACCGCCAACAATATGAGTCTTTAACATCCGGTGGTGGCCGCACAGACTCTACTGAGCAAATAGATGCGGCGAGGAGTCGTCTGCGGATTGTGTTTATGAAGACAGGAGTTGGAAAAATGAAGCTTTGGGTCCATACGCGGGGTCTGCCTGGTTTACTTGGATTGCTTCTGGCTTGCGGCAGCGCGGACGCTCATGCCGCCAAGTCGCTGTGTACCCCAGAATTTCCGCTGCAGCAGGGGATGGCACAAGGTTGGCTTGGCGCCGATGCGGCGTACTCCATCCCTTTGCCCGATGGGCGCGACGTGTGGATCTTCGGCGACACTTTGTATGGGGAGCATCGCGTTGTGCGTGACAACACGCCATCGATGGTTCGCAACAGCGTCGGCATTTCCACGTGCAAACAGGGCCGCTGGAAGCTGGACTATGTGATCAGGAAAGACGCGCAGGGTCATGCAGCGGATTTTTTCAAGGCTCAGCATCCAGACACCTGGTACTGGGCGATGGATGGGTTTGTTTCGGGTAAGGATCTGTGGGTGACGCTGCTGTGTGTGAGGAATGCTCCGGCACAATCGGCGGCGATGGCTTTTAGGAGTTGCGGCACGGACCTGGCGCGCATTTCTTCGCCGGGGTCCGATCCTCAACGATGGAAGATTGACTATTTCCCATTGGTGCTGGACGGTGCGGATGCTTATCCTTCAGCAACGGCGGTGGTGGACGGCGGCTACGCCTATATTTTTGCACTGGAGGAAAGTGGAACGCGGCCTCTAGTGGCGACGCGCATTCCGCTGGATGGACTGAGTGATCCGGCGAAGAATTTGCAATATCTGGCTAAAGATGGCCAGTGGCGTGGTGGCTTTGATCCGGCGCAGGCACAGCCCGTAATGCAGAAGGGGTCGCCGGAACTCTCGATTCGCTATCACCCGGAAAGCAAGCAGTGGATCGCCATCATGTTCGAGCCGGATGCATTCTCGAGCAAGATCCTGCTCCGCACCGCGCCTTCGCTTACGGGGCCGTGGACGCAAGGCGAGGTCATCTACCAGGTTCCTGAAATGCAGCTCCAGACTCCGGACTACGACAAGAACACGTTTTGCTACGCAGGGAAGGAACATCCGGAGTTCGAGCAAGGCGATTTGCTTTTCACATATGTTTGCAATACATTTGACGTCCCGAAGCTGGCGACGAACCTGAACATTTATTTTCCGCGCGCAGTCCGCCGGTCAATGCCCCTTCAATAAGCGCGACGAGCTATAGAATCAGGCTAATTCGAGGTTTGATCGGCGGCGCAAGAGATGTTGGATTTGCCGAAGATCGTGCGAGCGGGGGCGATACCCATCGAACAGATTCGCAACGTTGTTTCGGCGCCTGTAACAGAACTGCCTGGCGTCTCTTTTGTCACGCTGTACTCGCCGGCGCTGCGCCGGCGCGCAGACATCACGCTCTTCGTTCCGCCGGAACATCAGAATCGGGCGCTGCCGCTGCTGATTCTGATGCATGGTGTTTACGGAAGCCACTGGAACTGGGCGGTGCTGGGAAACGCTGCCGGTACTGCAATGGAAATGATCAAGGAAGGAAGCATCGCTCCATTCGCGATCGCGATGCCGTCCGACGGGCTGTGGGGGGACGGAAGCGGCTACGTCATTCACCGTGATCTAGACGCGGAATCGTGGATCATGGACGATGTGCCCGCATGCGTTCGGGCGGTGTGTCCTGAAGTGCAACGAGAACGCATTTTTCTTGCGGGGCAATCGATGGGCGGCTTTGGCGCTCTCCGGCTCGGAGCGAAATACGCGGCACGGGTTGCCGGAATCTCTGCACATTCGCCGGTCACAAGCCTGGCTGACTTGATGAAGCATGTGCAGCAGCCGATACGTGAATATGAAGCGGCAGGGAAGCGCGACACGGATCTGCTCCACTGGATGCGGCTGAACCGCGAGCAACTTCCGCCGATCCGGTTCGATTGCGGCACCGAGGATGCGTTGCACGACAGCAACCGAGCCTTACACGAAAAGCTTCGCAAGGAACGAATTCCGCACACCTACGAAGAGCACCCCGGCGGCCATGACTGGGTTTATTGGCAGCAGCATGTGCGTGCCACTTTGCGATTCGTCTCGCGCCTTGCGTACCGGGAGACCTAGAACCCGTCTCATGAAGAACCCACACCCCAGGATCGGGCTCAAGGCGATTTGTGCCGCTATAGTTGTCGCGGGTGCCGTCGCGTGGGTTTTCCCATTGCGCGGACAAGCGCCCCCGGTGGCCGGGCAATTTGTCGATGCAACGGAACGATTGGGAATTCATTTCCGCCAACAAGCGTCGCCGACTGCGAAGAAGTATCTCCCCGAAACCATGGGCTCGGGAGTTGCTCTGTTCGACTACGACAACGACGGCCGGCTCGACATCTTTCTTGCCAACGGTGCGCCGCTCACCGACCCAACACCCAAGGGGACGGTTCCAAAGAAAGAGGGACCAAAATATTGGAACCGCTTGTACCATCAGAAACCCGACGGCACCTTTGAAGATGTGACGGAAAAAGCCGGCCTGACCGGATACGGCTATTCCACAGGAGTGGCTGTTGGGGACTACGACAACGACGGATTCGAAGATCTTTATGTTGCCGGGTATGGGCGAGGCACGCTCTACCACAACAATGGCGACGGAACTTTCACCGATGTTACCGATGCCGCCGGCGTTGCGGGCTCAGGATGGATGACCAGCGCTGCCTGGGTTGACTATGACAACGATGGCCGTCTCGACCTGATCGTCGCACGTTACATGCAGTGGGACTTCGACGACATTACTTGTGTTGATGCCAAAGGAGTCCGAGGGTATTGCCATCCTGATCTGTTCAAGCCTGAATCGGTCTTGTTGTTTCATAACGACGGCGGCGGAAAATTCACTGAAGTGTCTCATCGTGCCGGCATCGATAAGCCGGGCAAGGGCCTGGGCGTCGCAATAGCCGATTATGACCGCGATGGGCAGATGGATATCCTGATCGCCAACGATGCGATCCAGCAATACCTGTTTCACAATAAGGGCGACGGAACCTTTGAGGAGGTCGGTCTGGCCTCAGGCATAGGATTCGACGGCGAGGGCCATGCCTTTTCAGGAATGGGAGCCGACTTCAGCGACTATAACAATGACGGCTGGCCCGACATTATCATTACGGACCTGGCCCACCAGAGATACGCTCTTTTCACAAACCTTAAAGATGGCACGTTCGATTATTCGACTTCTATCCTGGGATTGGCGCCGATCTCAATGTTGCATTCGGGCTGGGGCATTCGCTTCATGGATTACGACAACGACGGGTGGAAGGATCTGTTGATTGTCCAGTCGCATGTAATGGACACGATAGAAAACAGCGAACCGAGCCTGCATTATCGCGAGTCTCCGTCTCTGTTGCACAATGAGCAGGGAAAAAAGTTTGTTGATGTCTCGGCAGCGTCGGGCAGCGTATTCCATCAACTGTTGGCTTCGCGCGGTATGGCGATCGGCGACCTGAACAACGATGGGAAAGTGGATGCTGTGGTTACATCGAATGACGGGCCCGCGCTGGTGCTGCTGAATGAGACTGAGACTGCGAATCACTGGATCACACTCCGGCTCGTCGGAGTGAAAAGCAATCGTGATGCGATCGGCGCTGAGGTAAGAGTGCTTACGTCCGCAGGAGAACAGTACGCGACGGTCACTACTACTGCAAGCTATCAATCGTCGTCAGATAAACGGCTGCATTTTGGCCTCGGCAGTGCAGATACTGTTCGCGAGATCGATATTCGCTGGCCAAGCGGCGTTCGTCAGGTGCTGACGAATCAAAAGGTCGATGCAATCCTTACCGTTACCGAACCGGTCGATGAGCTCCGCAAGGCGAATCCTTAAATGTTCCCTTCTACCAGCACGAGCCGCGCCTTATTTCTTGTCATTCTCTCTCTGGTCACAGGTGCGGCCTCACTATCGCAGACCGTAAATCGACAGTCCGCGATCCCCCGATTGCAGAATGCGGCGAAGGAACTTGTGCCACCGCGGGATTTGCAATCAGCCACCAACCA
>CAWAIL010000010.1:0-96396 GCA_963782085.1 uncultured Acidobacteriaceae bacterium | reverse complement strand
ACCATTTGGTTGAACAACGTCGAAACGCTGGCCACCGTCAAACATATCCTGCACGATGGGCGGCCCGGAATACGCCAAACTTGGCACGCCCAATAACACCGGCACCCGCATCGTCAGTGTCAGCGGGCATGTCAAGAAACCGGGCTATTACGAGGTCGAAGTCGGCAAGGCGACGCTGGGCGAATTGATCTTTCACGAGAATTTCGGCGGCGGATTGCGCGACGGGCGGAAACTCAAGGCGGTCATCCCGGGCGGATCATCGGCCAAGGTTTTCAAGGCGGGCGAAAAATTCAAAATGAAGCGGAAGGGGCCGGACGGCCAGATGGCTGCGGTCGATGTCGATATGCTGGACCTGCCGTACGATTTCGATTCGCTTCAACAGGCCGGAAGCATGTCCGGCTCCGGGGCGATCATTGTGATGGATGACACCACGGACATTGTGGCGGCGCTGGCCAACATCGCGGATTTTTACGCGCATGAGAGTTGCGGCCAATGCACGCCTTGCCGCGAAGGCTCGCTGTGGCTGTCCAAGGCGCTGCACCGCATGGCCGGCGGCATGGACGGAAGCGGGACGCGGATTATCTTTTGAACACCGCGCAAAACATCCAGGGCCGGACCATTTGCGCCTTCGGCGAGCGGCTGCGCGTGGCCGGTATTGAGTTTTGTCCACCAAATCCTGAGCCTCTTCACCGTCTTTCAGGCTCAGGAACTTCACATACATATTGAGAAACAGGTTTTTCATTTCGGTCCTTTCTGGAAATGGAAAGAGCAGGGAATTCTGAATCTAGGGGGAAGAGCACCGAGTCTATCGGGTCCATAGCCGTGCGTCAACTTCGAACTGGTAATGTCGTGGTAATGATGGATCCGGTTACTTTTGCGGACTCGGGAAATGGGCTCATGATGTTTCGAATCGCAGGATTGAGGCTGCCGGACAAGGTTTCGAAAAGGCAGTCATACGGAATCCGCTCAACTGGCGCCGGCCAGTTTCAGGTAGTCGGGTTCATCGGCGATGGTGCGATGGCGGAAGGCGCGGACGATTTTGCGGTCCTTGAGAAGGAAGACGCCCGGCATCTGTTCCGCATCTTCCTTGATGACGCCGATTCCATACTTGAAAAGAGCGCCCTTAAGCCAGGCCATCAGGACTGCCGGACGCAAGGAGTGCAAATACGGGTTGGTGCGCGATAAGCCGAAGTTCGGAAGCTGATAGAGCGTGGCGTCTGGGTTGCTGACCCGCTCGATATCGGAGAGGTGGTAGTAGTCGAAGTAGGGCTTGGCGCGTTCGGGCGAACCGAGATGGACGAAGACGGGACGAACACCTTTCGCCTCGATCTGCGCGCGCACCTGGGAGACGCGGTCAAGAGCCTGCGCACAAAAAGCACAGGCGAAGTGGCGAAGAAAGACGAGTAGAACCGGCGATTCGTCGAGCAGATCAGTGAGCGGCCGGCCTGATTCGGTGTGAAATGCACGCAAGGATTCCGCGAGATTTGGTTGCCCAGTTGAGCGGAGGG
Source organism: uncultured Acidobacteriaceae bacterium (assembly GCA_963782085.1). GTDB lineage: Bacteria > Acidobacteriota > Terriglobia > Terriglobales > Acidobacteriaceae > Telmatobacter. The sequence goes on along the minus strand of CAWAIL010000010.1, from coordinate 94,888 downwards.
TTTCCCTGGCCATTCAGTTCAATGTACTCCTGGATGGCCGATGGGGTAGGCCAGTAAGGTTAGCCCGAGCCACGCTAACGTTTACTCAGCGAGATGCGGCTAGCGCGGAGCCAGCTTGACCAGCGCGACTTCCGAGTGGTCCTGAACCCGCTCTAAGACTGCTTGGCGGCCGTCGGGCGAAAGGTCGAAGTCACGAACGTCGAAATCGGAAGGCAATTCGGCAAGTTGCCGCTGGGCGCCGGTTTTGAGATCGACGAGCCAAAGATTCTTGTGCTGAATCTCTCCCCGCAAGACGACCACGGCAGATCTGCCGGGCAGGAATACCATGTGGCGAGCTCCGCGAGTGAGCACCAGCGGCGGCAGTGGAAAGTTCGAGCCGTTGGGCGCGGCGGCCTTAACGGAAAGCGTTGCGCCGATGTCGGGCCCGGAAAAGATCACGAAGCTGCCGTCGGACGCCCATGCCGGATCGAGTGCGAACTCGGAAGTAAAGAGAGCGGGAGGATTACCGTCGAGCCGTACGCGGAAGAGACGAGGCACGCCGTGATCCATCGCCGCGGTGAGGAGGGATTTGCTGTCAGGCGCCCAAGCGGGATCACCCTGAAGATCGAGCGAGTCGGCGACGACGCGAGGATTTGTGCCGTCCGACTGCATCACGTAGAGAAGCGAGCGCGTATTCTGGCGAACTGAAAATGCGAGCGACAGGCCGTCGCTGGAGAAGGCAGGACCGCCGATGATGACTGCTCCCTGACCGCGCCACAATTCCGTCGAGGCACCTTGAACGAGCTTCCAAATGCTCTCGCTCGTACCGTTGTCGGACAGGTAGGCAAGCCAATCGGTCCCGAATCGTGGTCGAGAGCCGCTGCTGGTGGTGAGAACGATCGGAGCAGGCGCGGCGACTGCGCCTTGTGCCGCATCGATGCGAAGGCGCCAAAGACTTGTTTTTGGTTTTGAAAGCGTAACAACGAGGCGGCGTCCGTCGCTGCTGGCAGCGAGGGAGGTGTACCGTTCAAGATCCGCAGTCAACCGATGGGGAATTCGGTGCTCCACATCCATGCTGTAGAGCGAGGGGCCGGAACCGTCAGGGCGGGAGGCAAGATATAAGAGAGTGCGCCGGTCGATGAGGACTGGATAGCTGACTTGCGCGTTCTGCGAGGTAATTCGTTGGGGAGGTCCGCCTGTGGCGGGGATGCGCCAAACATCCAGCTTGTCGGGCAGAGACCCTTGAACAAAGTAGATGTATCTCTGGTCCGGCGACCAAAGCGGGAAATGAGAGTGAAGGCCGGCAGGCGCCGTGAAGACAGGCGGGCCCGCGGGCTGCTGGTTTCCGGCAGAGATAAACAGGGGATCTCCGGGGCCGGGTGTGTGAAAGGCAAGCCGCTGTGCGTCACTGGACCAATCGTATTCGGCTGCTCCTTCGAGGTAGGGATGCGGCTCTCCTCCTAGGGTTGGGACTGCCCAGATGCCGATGTCGGTGCCCTGTGAGACGCCGGGCTTGCGGACCCAATAGGTGACGAGAGAACCGTCAGGTGAGAAGCCAAGGGTACGGACTGAGGGGTTTTCCAACTCGGCGACGCTGCCGTGGGTGAGGTTATGAAACTGTCCTGAGCCAATCTGCGTAACCCACACGTCCATGGGTCCGTCGCGGTCAGAAAGGAACGCGACGAATTGACCGTCGCGAGAAACCGCTGCGGCATGCTCGCGGCCGCCCCAGTCGGTGACGGCCTGGAATTGCGCACCGGCGATCGGGTTGCGCCAGAAGCGGTCGGTTCTCTGCATCCAGAGCAAAACGCAGGCCGTGAAGCCCAGCGCAAACGCTAGCAGCGGCAAGATGAACTTCCATCGCGGGGCGAAGGGCAACGTTGCTGCCGGAGTTGGCGCGAGGTCGCCGGCTCCATTTTTGTTGATCTTGCTGTCCTTTTCGCCAGGCAAAGGGAACTTCCGACTGTGCGTCCATCGATCCAGTTCGGAGGCGAAGGCGTAGACCGAGCCACGCTTCTCGTGCGCATGGCGGTGGACAGGCATCCCCTCGCGTTTCTCCCAGCGCTGGACGGTGGTGACGTCGCGGTTGAGATAGGCCGCGATTTCCTTCCAGGAGTCCAGGCACCGATCAGTGGGTTTTTCCCTGGAGGTCGGGTTCAAGGAAGCTTCAGTCATCGCAGTATCAGAGCCTGTGGAGGAGATGGAGAACGGGGTGAAGCGATTGTATTCCGGCAGGCGCAGCACGGCAAAAGGCGGTGTTAGGCCGCAAGTGGAAGGCAGGGCGCAATGCCGTTTGACCCTGCCAGGAGAAAGGCCGAGTCTGGGCTCGGAATCCTAGCGCGACATCGCCGAAACGTGATCTTTGGGTGAAAAAGCCGAACGGGCAAGACGTGGCCCCAAACGTGAGGACGAGGGTTCCGGCGGTAGAAGCACAACGCTCAGACATGGAGGTTTTTTATGAAAGGCATTCGATGGATTGCGATGGCAGGGCTTCTGGCCTTATTCGGTTTGCTTGCGAGCCAAGGCGCGGTCGCCCAGGGTTTGTTTATCGTCCACTTCAGTGGACTGCTGAACGACTACTCACCTTCAACAGTAAGCGGAGGTCCGTGGGAGATGCACGGGCAATGGACAATGGACCTGAACGAGCGAGCGAGCACGGCAGATTTTTCAGCCGTAATGACGATGTCAGGCTATGGGAAGACCGCAGCCGGCACGGCGGATCCGACGCAGGGTGGCGCGTCGCCGCATGAACACCACGTTAAATTGACGAACATGAAGGTGACTTGGAATACGGATGGTTGCCCCGCATTGAGCCCTGCCACTTTCGGGGGCTTTCAAGTGACGGGTACAGTGAGCCAACTGACAGGGAATGGGAGCAACGCAGCATTCGAAACGCAACCGCCGTCATCAGTGTTGCAGATTTGCGTGAGCGGCGGAGAAAATGCAGACTCGATTCCCTACTCGAACATAACGCTGCAATTTCAGACGGGAAGTCCCGCAATCAAGCATTTTGGCGCGCAGCCGATCCACGGGGTAGTTCGCAATGCTAATTCAGAGTTTGCCGATCCGAGGATAAGGTTCCCGTTTTTGGGGCCACACGCCGAAGGCAATCGGTAATCGTTTGGACTGAATCTTTCCGAAGTTTCGCACGGCCGGATCGGGCAGATTCGGCCGTTGATTCTGCCGAGGTGAGCCCGAGAAACGGAGGATAGAGAACAGAAAAGAACAGGGAACTGGGAGCCGGCATGTCTGGCGTAACGGTTGCTGCATCAACAATTTATCGAACCAAATTTTCGCGGCGTTGGTGAATTTTTGCCATTCCGTGGATTTTTTTTGCTGTGGCGGAGGGGTGGATCGAGGGCGACCCGAAACTAAGTTCGAGTGATTTAAATCACATCTCTATACCCGAAATTATTCCTAAACTTACTTTGGCTGCCTGAACCCACCGGCTGGGAAAACGATGCTGGCTTTTGTATGGGGATATTGCAATTGATAGAGGAGTCGGGCCTTGGAAGCGATACTTAGTCAACTTACAATTCACTCACTGAGAGCGCAGATTGAAGTGATGCGGAACTACAGCGCCGCGCTCGCCGTTGGATTTGAGAGCATTCCCTCAAGCGTGGAAAGAACGCGGGTCGCTCGCCGCTTTAATGCCGTCGTCAAGCACCTGGAGGCGCTTGAGATGATGCTCGCACTGATTGAGCGTCAGCAGAGCGCGGGCGAGGAAGAAGCGGCGTAACCGGACCCACCTGTGAGCCGACTGTGCCGATCCCCGGCGCACTGCGATGCAAGTATTCCCCTCCCTTGTGTGATTGAGAGTACGATGTTGCTCAAGCCGACGCGGATTTGCGCTTAGCTTGAATGCGACTCGTGCCAATGAAAGGCATGCAGCGTGCACGGCCGAAGTACATGCGGATCGGACTTCCCCAACAAACCTTCCCTCGATTCGTTTCGAATGCAATGGAGTTTCGCATGAGGAGGCAGGATTCCATGAAGATCAAGTGGACGAGCAAGTTTCTTTTGGGGCCGCTGCTGGTTGCCGGATTGATATTCAATTCGGTGCTGGCGGTGGCCGAGGATCCGATCCCGTTCAAGGCCATGATGCAAGCGGCAGGAGGGCCGGCCGCTGCACCGCCGACGACGGACGCCAGCAATGCCGCCAGCCAGCCTGCTCACGCGGGCAAAATTACGGCTGCGGGAAAAGGCGAGATTATCGGCGGCGTTGTTCTGTTGGGAGCCGGCGCCATCGCGATCGGATTTACCGCGGCACTCAACTCCACCGGTTTCAGGACGTCCGGGGGGAAGGCAGCGGCCTTGTATGGAGGCGGTGCGGCGGCTGCCGGAGTGGGAGTGACCTTGATCGTCCTGGGGTCTCATCGGCACCCAAAAAAACGATGATGGCAAGGGATCTGACAAAGGATGGGAAGAATGAACCGCTGTAACCGCGGTGCATGGAATCGTATCTAAAGAATGGACACTGGAGGGGTGGCGATGGTGTGGCGGGTGTTGTGTGTTTTGCTGGTAGCAGGAGTGGTGGGAGGGTACATGTTTACTCGGACGACGACAGCTTCGGCGAGTGGGCCAGTTCCGCAGGCGACTACCGATGACGCGCTGGCGAAGATGCCGGGCAAAGCGAAGGCGGTGTTTGCCGGAGGGTGCTTTTGGGGAACGCAGGCGGTATTCGAGCGGCTGAAGGGCGTGGTGGATACGACGGTGGGCTACGCGGGCGGGTCGGCGGCGACGGCGACTTACGACCAGGTGACGACGGAGACGACGGGGCACGCCGAATCGGTGGAAGTGGTCTACGATCCTTCGCGAGATCACGTATGGTACGCTGCTGCGGATTTTCTTTTCGGTAGCGCACGATCCGACGCAACTGAACCGGCAGGGACCGGATGTAGGCACGTCGTACCGGTCGGCGATTTTTTATGAGAACGACGATCAGAAGCGGCTGGCCGAAGCGTATATCGCGCAGCTGGATGCGGCGCACGTGTTCGGGAATAAGATTGTGACGGAAGTGACTCCGCTGAAGGGATTTTATCGCGGGGAGGATTACCACCAGGATTACGCGCTGCACAACCCGGGGAATCCGTACATCCAGGTGTGCGACCGGCCGAAGATCGAGGCGCTGCGGAGGGAGTTTCCGGAGCTGTTTGAGGAGTACACGGGGAAGCGGTGAACGAGGTGCGGGCGTGGACGCCCGCACGACAGCCGGTCTAGAGACCGGCGCTACGACTGCAGGCAGTGAATGACTTTACCTGCCGGATTGAAGCTCCGCTGCAATGGCGTTGAGCCAGATTTCAATTCACGATTTGGCACTTTACTTGGCTGGAGGGGGGATGCTACATTGCAACCCATCCCCCCGGCCTTCATCCCCTGACCCTTCAGGAGCCTATTCCTATGTATTGTGCGAAGTGTGGAACCGAGTCCAGTTCCGATAATAGATTCTGCAAGAGTTGTGGCGCGCCTGTGGGCAGCGCTGCGAGCGGACAGGGTACGGCGGCGAGCGTAGCGGCTGCACCCGTGTTAGCAGCTTATTCAGCTCCGGCAGCGGTGCAGGCGCCGCCGACAGTGTACACAGCACCGGCAGCAGCGCCGCCACCAGCTTATACAGCACCCGCTGCACAGCAAGTGCCGCCGGCAGCAGCGATTCCTCCAGTGGCTCCTCCTCCGGGTTACACAGCGGTGATGTACCAGGCTTACCCTGGCGGACCGCAGCAGATTTATTACGTGCCGGTCGCGGGGGCGGCGCACTCCGGTGTTGGGCTGCTGGAGAACGTGCGGTCGAAGATCAGGGACCTGGCAGCGACGGACAAGCTGGAGGGATTCAGCCTGAGCCAGACGTTCAGCGAGACGTTCAAGAAGCGCGGGCCCGACGAGCTGGAAGAGTACATGATGGTGGGCTCGTCGAAAACGACACCGCCGATTGAAACAGTGGAGACGGGCTGGCCGAAGCCGTGGATGTTTTTCAGGCAGTTGGGATTGTTCGCGATCGCGTTTGCAGTGCTTTACGGAGTCTTCAAATTTACCGGGAACGAGCCGCTGGTTCCGGCCATCATGTTCATGGGCGCATTTGCGGTGCCGATATCAGTGCTGGTGTTTCTGTTCGAGATGAACACGCCGCGCAACGTATCACTGCTGCTGGTGGGGAAACTCTTTGTGATGGGGGGCCTGGCGGCGATCTGCGCGGTTTCGTTCGAGTACATGAGTCCGATGGCGGGAAAACTGCCGGGCATTGTGGAGGAGACGGCGAAGCTGGCCGCGGTGATTTTGGTGGTGCGCAGCGCGCGCTACAAATATGAGCTGAATGGAATCCTGTTTGGGGCGGCGGTGGGCGCGGGTTTTGCATCGTTCGAGACGACGCTGGTACGCGATGCAATCGTTTCTACCTTCGTTGATTCAGGGCTTGGTGCAGCAGGGGCTGCAGGTGCAGGCGGCATTCAGCAATGCGACGGCTGCGATGGTGGACGAGCTTGCGATACGCGGGGGGCTGGCGCCGTTTGGCCATATGCCGTGGACGGCGATTGCGGCGGGCGCATTCTGGCGCGTGAAACAGGACAAGCCGACGAGCTTTTCGATGCTGATGGATCCGAGTTTCCTGAAGACGCTTGCGATTCCCGTCCTGATGCATACGCTTTGGGATGCGTCGGTTCTCTTCCCGAATCTTCCGTCGATTGTGAATATCCTGCTATGGATCGGGACGGGACTGACGACCTGGTATGTGCTGTTCGGCTTGATCCAGCAGGGCCTGCGCCAGGTGCGGGATGTGCAGAAGGCGCAATTGCAGAGCACTTTGGAACACGTGGAAGCGACGCTTGGTCCTGGTGCGGCGAGGATTCCGGTTCCGGTGGCGTGACGACAGGGAACGAGGGAACAAGGGAGCGAGGGAAGAGAGAACAGAAATCGGTTGCAGAGGTCTGTTCGACGATTTAGGGCGTCCCTTTCCCTAGCGAGAAGAACAAATACGTCGCGAGGGTGGGGCACCCGATTGTCGACGGGGAAGAATAAGGACACGATCAGCGCTCTAATCAGGAGAAAGGTTCTATGGCATTTTGCAAGGCTTGTGGCACGCAGTTGGAAGGAACTGAAAAGTTCTGCGTCAAGTGCGGAGCGCCAGTGGCGGCGAATGGGGCGGCAACGCCAGTGGGGGTCGCGGCGCCGGTGGCGACGGGCGTAGCGGGACCGCCGGTTGTGCCGGTTGCAGCGCCCCAGCATGTGGTGGCAGCGGGTCCGGGATTTGCGCCGTCGCCGGGATTCGCTCCGACGCCGGGATACGCTCCTCCGGGATTTGCGGCGCCGCAGGGCGGGGTTCCGGTGATGATGCCGCCGCCTCCGGCCGCAAAAAAGAGCGGCATGTTCTGGATCGTGGCGCTGATTGCATTGGCTGTGGGTGGGTGGTGGTATTACAAGCACCATCCAGCTACGACTGCAAGCACGCCTTCGCAGCCGGGGACGGGACCCTCACAATCGGGGCCGCAAGGGAGCGCGCCCTCGGGGACGAATCCGGGATCGGCGCCCGCAAACGCGCCATCCGGAACGCCAGTACAGCCGGGCGACGCGGGACCAAGCGAAACGAATGCGAACCTGGTGGCGCAGCAGGGATTTGGCGGGGATTGGCGCACGTATGGCGGCTACATCCAGGTTTATAACGTGCGTTGGCAGAACCGATCGACGGTGCCGCTTGATTCGGCTGTGCTGGAGTGCGACCAGTATGCGGTGACGAGCGAAGTGCTTTCGCAGATCCGGACGAAGCTGAATGGGCCGGTACTGCCGGGGGGAACTGCGACCTACAATCCGTTTTTGATGGGGGCAGAGCAGCAATACGTGAAGACAGTGAATTGCGCGATCGTTGCGGTGACGCCGACGAGCTAGAACAGGGATCAAGTTTCAGGGATCAGGGATCAGACAGTGGTCAGTGTGCAGAAGCAACCGGGGCGAAAGCTCCGGTTGTTTTTTGCGCGATGCCGGGGTGTGAAGGCGCATGGACGAGTGGACTCTGCGCGGAGTAAGAGTAAGATTCGTTTCACGGGAATTGGAGTCGGGAAAGCGTTCGGGCCGGCAGTTGTCGAGCGAGAGAAAAATGGATCGAAATCGAGGAATTGAATTCATGCCGCGTCGTTTGAAGATTCGCTTCTGGGGGCCGTTTGCCGCGGGAATGTTTGCGCTGGCTGCTTGCGGAAGCGGGGGAAGCACGATGCAGACGGGGCCGGCGAGCGTGCAGGCGACGGCTCCGACGATTGCGACCGCGCCGGCGCAGAATGGCGCTGTGGTGGTGACGCTGAAGAGCGCGACCGGGGGTGCGGCAATTTACTACACCGTCGACGGGACAATTCCGTCGACAAGTTCGCAGATTTACGAAGCGCCGTTCCTGGTGGCTTCGAACCTGACTGTGAATGCGATGGCTACGGCGACGGGCGAAACGAATTCGAGTGTGACGTCACAGGCCTTTGCGGCGAATATTCCATCGGGGACGCTGGTGTGGAGCGACGAATTCAGCAACACGACGAGTGCGAACACGGAACCGAACGCCGCGGTGTGGACATATGACACAGGCGCGGGCGGATGGGGCAACAGCGAACTCGAAGATTATTGCGGGTGGAATTCATCTGCATCGCCGTGCATGACGGCCGCGCCGAATGCGTATGTGGGCACGGACGGATATCTGCATATTGTGGCGCAGCAGCCGTCGGCGGGCGTCTATACGTCGGCGCGATTGAAGACGGAGGGGTTGTTCAGTTTTCAGTACGGGCGGATCGAGTTTCGCGCGCAGGTGCCGGAAGCGCAGGGATTCTGGCCGGCGGCATGGCTGATGGGCAATAACATAGCGACGGCGAATTGGCCGGGTTGCGGCGAGATGGACGTATTGGAGCGCGTGGATGCGGCGGGGACGCCGGATTGGAACGAAGGCTCGGTTCATGGAACGGGATTTACGGGCGGGAACCTGGGGACGCGATTCAGTTTTCCAACGGGGCAGACAGCGGCGGGCTGGCACACGTACGGCATGATCTGGAGCAAAGGGAGCGTGGCATATTACGTGGACACTCCAGCGCAGCCGTATGTGACGTATACGCCGTCGAGCATCAGCGGACTGAGCGGATCTGTGTGGCCGTTCGACGGGGGCCAGGCGAACTTCATCATATTGAACATGGCGGTGGGCGGATCTTGGCCGGGGAATCCGGATGTGAATACGATGTTTCCGGCTCAGATGCTGGTGGACTACGTGCGGATTTATACCAACTGAGAGGAACAGCTTGTAGCCGGGGGCTAGCAGCTTCGGGCGTGGGTTTTTGTGGGTGCGTGCCGTTGGGACGGCGAATCGGCGAGCCAGCGAGTCAGCAATTTACCAAGTGAGCAACTGAGGGGCCTCGCTCCGCTTTCCAGAAGATCGTGTTGCGATGGTTGTTCCTGAAGTGCGCTCTGCTCAGGGTGATGATTCATATTTTTTGCGAACTGTGAATGCCCGTTTAACCTGTTGAACTTGAGAATGGTTTTATGCGAGCGGGTTTTCGTTGGCGAGGATGCGGTAGAGGGTGGAGCGGCTGATGGCGAGCTGGCGGGCGGCGCGGAGCTTGTTGCCGCGGTTGAGGTCGAGGACGTATTGGACGTGATGGCGGATGACGGCGTCGAGGGAGAGGTCTGCGGGGCGCATGGCGGCCTGCGAAGCAGAGTTGCGAATCGGGCTGGGGTGGCGGATCGTCTGGGAGGGCGAGGTCAGTGGCGCGGATGACGCCGTTGCCGGCTTCGAGGAGGGCGGTCTCAAGGACGCTGGCGAGCTCGCGGACGTTGCCCGGCCAGTTGTGCTGGAGCAGGCGGGCGAGCGCGCCGGGGCCGAGGATGACGGGGCGCTGCTGATAGCGGGCGCAGATGCGGTCGAGCAGGGACTGGGCGAGGGGGGCGATGTCTTCGCGGCGCTGGCGCAGCGGAGGAATGGCGAAGCGAATGGCGGTGAGGCGGAAGGCGAGGTCGGGGAGGAGCAGGCCCTGGCCGGCCATCTGGCGCAGCGGAGTTTGAGAAGAGGCGAGGACGACGGCGCGGCCGGGCGGGCGGTCCTGCAGCGATTTGAGGACGCCGAGGAGCAGTCCCTGTCCGGGAGGCGCGAGCAGGTCGACGCGATCGAGATAGGTGAAGCCGGCGAGAGTGGTGGGATCGGCATCAGTGGCCAGCCACTCGCGCGCGTCGCGGCGCTGAAAGCTGGGAAGCGGAGAGTGGCGAGCGGCTGAAGAGATAGCGGGCGAGGGTTTGTTTGCCGGTGCCGTGTTCGCCTTCAATGGCGGCGATCTGGAGATGAGGCGCGGCCATTTCGGCCTGCATCAGTAACTTGCGCCAGGCAGCGCTGACGCCGACGACGTGGATGGTGGCGGGGCGGACGTCATGATTGGCAGCGGCGGCCAGCTCAACGAGAGTGAGGCCGGTGTGGATGAGTTGCGCGCGATAGGGGCCGGGGGTCTGCATGGGATTCAAGGTGCCTCGCGTCGATGACCGGATATCAAAACTCGATATCCGGAATTCAGGAAATGGGCAAAGTTGCGCGCCGGTGTTGCGAACGGCTTGTGCTCCGATCGTTCGATGGAGCGATCGGGCAATTCGTCGGTCGCGCCGGTTGAGCACTGCCCGGTGGTGAGACTGGCGTGTGCAAAACCGACACAGGATTCATCGGCGGTGCTGGGGGAAACGTTAGGGAGGCAGGAAGTGAGGGAGCGAGGGGGCTTCTAGCTTCCAGCCTCTAGCTCGGATACGCGACTGGATATAGTTCGGAATGAGAGAAGAAAGTGCGAGGGACTGGAACGAGAGAACGAGGGAACGGGGAGCGAGGGGACTGTATACTCAGGGGCATTCTCACTGAAGGCTGTTTTGATGTTTTGAGTTTCGTCTGAACTGGCGATAAGGGCGGTCGGGTCTTCTATCAATGAATGTGCTGGACTGTGCTTATGGAATGCGGCGCAGTTTAAGGAGAGCAAAGGAGCAGTGACAAACGGAGCGCATGAATTGCGCCGCTGGGGCTATGCGGTGTGGGTGGTGGCGATCGGGGCGTTCGCGGTGCTGCATGCGGTGCACCTCGGAGCGGATTTTCCAAACGGATCGCCGTGGGTGTTTGACTGGGCTAAATACACCGATGAGGGCTGGTATGGAAATGCGGCTGCGCGTGCACATTTGTTTGGCAACTGGTATGTGGCGGGTGATTTCAATCCGGCGGTTGCCGTTCCGGTGTGGCCGTTTGCGCAGTGGGTGCTGTATTTCTTCACGGGAGTTCGCGTTGAAGCGGCACGCGGGCTGGCGATCGCGTGCTTTTTTGCCAGCCTGGTGTTGAGCTACATGCTGGTGCGGGCGAGCGGGACGAGCTTTCAAGCTGCTGATGAAAAGCCGCCGAAGGTGATGCCGAAATGGCTGGGACTGCTGGCGGTCACGCTGGTGGTGACGAGCCCGTTTCTCTACTGCTTCAGCCGGCTGGCGATCCTGGAGCCGATGCAGACGGTGCTGACGCTGGCGGCGCTAAACCTTGCGTTCCGGCTCAAGAAGATGAAGCGGCCGCTGCTGGGAGCAGGATGGATCGGATTTCTTTTCGCGTTGATGATGCTGACGAAGACTACGTCGCTTTTTCTGGCGCCGGCAGTGGGCTGGGCCATTGTAGCGCCGCTTTGGCAGAGGAAGCGGCTGGCGATGAAGTGCGCGCTGGTTGCGGGATTGAAGGCCGCGTCCACGTATGGCGTGTGGATGATTGTGGTGGCCAGCATGGGCCTGATGAAGGACTACAAGTACTTTTTCTTTGTGAACAAATACGAGAAGCCGACGGAGTTCTACTGGCCTGCGGTGAGTTTGTGGTGGTCGTTGCACGGATTGCTGTGGGTGGATCACAGCCTGATCTTGATGGCGGGAGCGGTGGCGGCGGCCGCGGCGATCGCGTGGCGGAGCGAGTGGGGAAAAAGTTTGTGGCGCGATCCGCTATTTGGCTGCTCATTGTGGGCGGTGGGTGGTTTCGTGCTTTTCATGACGGTGCAGAACCATCCGCAGCCAAGGTATTTTGCGGTGCCGGCGTTCTTCTGTTTTTTTGTGGTGTCGCTGGGCGCGGGGACGCTGCTGCGGTTGCCGGGAGCGGCGCGGTGGGTGGGGAGTGCGGTACTGGTGGTTGCGCTGGGTGCGGCGGCAGTGCACGGAGCGCGCACGGTGAGCTACGCAATGCATCCGGAGTACTCGTTTGTGAATGCGGCGGAGAATCTGACGCACTATATTGATGCGCATCCCAATGGAAAACGATTGATGGTGTCGATCAGCGGGGACGAGATCACGCTGCTGACGCACTTGCAGACGCTGTGCGACGACTTTGGGACCGAAGACTTGACGCCGAAGCTCACGCAGTACGAGCCGGGGTGGTATGCGTCGTGGAACGACCTTGATCCGGGGACGCTGCTGGACCTGCACATGAATTATTCATTGGAGCAGGTGGCGACGTTTCACGCGTTCGACGATCCCGACCGGGATTTGCTGGTGCTGTTCAAGCTTCATCCGCTGGCGGAGGGCACGGAGCGCGATCCGGGCGACCCGGCGATGAAGGCGGTTTTGCCGGATGACAAGATCGACGTGCCGGTGGAGTGAGAACAGGGAGCAAGGGAGCGAGACGGCAGGGAGCAAGCGTGCGAGAAGGCAGGGAGCGATGGAGTCGGCAGCTGGTCTTCGCGCGTTGCGGTTTGCGTCGGCATCTTCATGGATTTGCGGCGAGATCGCGTGGGCCATCGCGATCAGAAGGGGATGCGGATGGAAGTGGTGACGGCGTGGTTGTACTGGTGGTAATGGGTGGTGGCGATCTGGAATCCGGCGCCGGCGACGATGGCGACTCGATGGTGGATGGGAAAGCGGCCGAAGATGAGACCGGGTGTGACGAAGGTTTGCTTCCTGCCGTCGTTGGCGCCGCCTTTCCAGAAGGTCGAGTTGATTTCCGCCTCAGGCCAGAGGAAGCGTTGGGGATGATATTGGAATGCGGTGTTAGAGGCGATGGTGCGGCCGAGAATGTTGACGCTGTTGACGGGCAGCGTGCCGGCGAGGGTGGATTGGAGATCGAATTTGCGCCAACCCTTGCCGCCAGCGAGTGTGGGCGTGACGATGGCGCTGGTTGATCCGTTCTTGGAGGTTCCGGTGGGAACGCTGCCGGCGAGGAACCCGGTAAGGATGGCGTTGCCGTGCTGTTCGTTGCGCGAGAGGAAACGGTACTTCATCGTGAAGGAGACGTCGCCGGGACCGTTTGGAGTTTTCGGGTTTTCGTGGGAGAGATAGGGTGGGGCGTTGATGAGGAGCTCGATGTTGTGCGCGGGGATGAGCTCGAGGCCTTTGCCGTTGTCGATGTTGGTGATGTTGCCGGTGGGCGTGACTTCGTGGAGGACGTCGAAACGGAATTCCTGTTCGAGGCGCGGCGTAACGGTGGCGAGCGGCGTCATCCAATGCGGCTGTGCAGCCTGCGTGGCGGAGACGTGAGCCAGCCATTCGGCGACCCAGGATGGATGGGAGGAAGTCGAGGGAGGGGTTGCGGTTTGGGCGGTGACGAAAGACGCAGCGAGGAAGACAAAAAGTGAGGGAAGGATGATTTCTGGGGAAGGCATCAAAGCTCCGGAAAATATGAACGATTCCAGAACGATTTTATCGAATTTCCTCCTATGAACCGTGTGGAAACGGGAAATCGGGGAGTGCAGGACGAGAAGGAGGAGAGGTTGGCGAGGGAACGAGCAGGCAGGGAGAGAGGGAGCGCCGAGACGCAAGGAAAACGAAGTCCATCGTTGCGATCGGATCTACGGCCGGATGATCATGACCTCGGTGGCCTTGATGAGGGCGGCGGCGGAGTCGCCTTTCTTGAGGGCGAGCTCGCGCGCGGCGTCAGCGGTGATGATAGACGTGATGCGCTGGTCGCCAATGGAGAGGACGACCTTCGCGAGGAGGCCTTCGATCTTGACCTGCGTGACAGTGCCGAGAAGCTGGTTTCGGCCGCTGATGCGCGGTGAAGCAGCCTGCGACGCGGGGAGGAATTTGCTGAGAGCGCCGGCGGGGATGCGATGGTGGCCGCCGGGAGTCTTGATGGTCTTGATTTTGCCTGCGAGGATCCAGTGTTTGAGTGCCGGGTAGCTCATGCCGATCTTTTCAGCGGCCTGACGCGGGGTGAAGAGAGTGGGCGAGGACATGAGTGCGGAATCCTTTCTGAGAAGTCATTTAAACGCATAGCCGAGCCGATGCATCCAACAGAAATTTAACGGTAAACAGGCCGTGATAGTAGTCACTCGACAGCAGTGTATCCGGATGATAGCCTTCCCGTGGCCATTTTCGGGCGGAACGAGGTCATCTGCCAAGTGGCATTTGTCATTCGGCTTCAAAACATGCAGGTTGGAGGAAATGTGACTGTAACGAGCTCGGTTGGGTTTTGTCTCGGTGTGGGCGCGTTGTCGCTCATTGTTTCGATGATTTTTGGGGGCCGGGGATCGGTTCGGCTGCCGGAACGTTGAAGATGCAGAAGATTTGGGCGACGATGAAGCGGCATTCGAAGGCTTTGACGGCGCTGGCGGGATTGCTGCTGCCGGCATTGGCTTTTGGGCAGCCGGAACAAGGGGGCGGAGGCGAAGCCAACCTGACGCTGCCGGATTTGACGACGCCCCGTGAATTTTTTCGGCATGAACGGGCACGCGCTGCTGATGATCGGGCTGCTGTTCTGCGCGGGCGGGCTGTTGTTCGGCCTGGCGATCTATGTGCAGTTGAAGAACCTGCCGGTTCATCGCACGATGCTCGAAATTTCCGAAATGATTTATGAGACCTGCAAGACGTACCTGGTGACGCAGGGCAAGTTCATTCTTCTGCTGTGGGCTTTCATCGCGGTGATTATCTCGCTGTACTTCGGCTACCTGGCGCCGGTGCCGGGAAAATCGGTTGCGGTTACGCTGCCGATCATTCTGCTGTTTTCGCTGGTCGGCATCGCGGGCAGCTACGGCGTGGCGTGGTTCGGAATTCGCGTGAACACGTTTGCGAATTCGCGGACGGCGTTTGCGGGATTGCGCGGCAAGCCGTATCCGGTCTATGCGATTCCGCTGAAGGCCGGCATGAGCATCGGCATGCTGCTGATCTCGGTGGAACTGCTGATCATGCTGTTCATTCTTCTGTTCATCCCGCGCGATTATGCGGGGCCGTGCTTCATCGGATTCGCGATTGGCGAATCGCTGGGCGCGGCGGCGCTGCGTATTGCCGGCGGCATCTTCACCAAGATTGCCGACATTGGCGCCGACCTGATGAAGATCGTCTTCAAGATCAAGGAAGACGATGCGCGCAACCCGGGCGTGATTGCGGACTGCACGGGCGACAACGCGGGCGACTCGGTTGGCCCGAGCGCCGACGGCTTTGAAACCTACGGCGTGACCGGCGTGGCGCTGATCACGTTCATTTTGCTGGCGGTCAAGGATCCCGACGACGCAGGTGCAACTGCTGGTGTGGATCTTCGTGATGCGCGTGGCCATGCTGGTGTCGAGCGCGGGCGCGTACTTCCTGAACGGCGCGATCGCTCATGCGAAGATACGCGAACTCCGACGAAATGGACTTTGAGACGCCATTGACCTCGCTGGTGTGGATCACGTCCATCATTTCCATCATCCTGACCTATATCGTCTCCTACTTCATGATCCCCGACGCTCGGTGACGGAACGCTGTGGTGGAAGCTGGCTTCGATCATCTCGTGCGGAACGCTGGCGGGCGCGATCATTCCTGAACTGGTGAAGGTTTTCACTTCAACCAAGTCGGGCCACGTGAAAGAAGTGGTGAAATCGGCGCAGGAAGGCGGAGCTTCGCTGGGGATCTTGTCGGGATTTGTGGCCGGCAATTTTTCGGCCTACTGGCTGGGACTCAGCATGGTCGCGCTGATGGCGCTGGGCTACTACTTCAGTACCGGCGCGTCGATGGCGGACCTGATGCTGGCTCCGGCGGTCTTCGCGTTTGGCCTGGTGGCGTTCGGGTTCCTGGGCATGGGTCCGGTGACGATTGCCGTGGATTCCTACGGGCCGGTTACCGACAATGCGCAGTCCGTTTACGAGTTGTCGCTGATCGAGAATGTTCCCGGCATCGAAGCCGAGTTGAAGAAGGACTACGGCATCGACGTGAAGTTCGAACGCGCAAAACACCTGCTGGAAGCCAACGATGGAGCCGGCAATACCTTCAAGGCTTCGGCCAAGCCGGTGCTGATCGGCACGGCCGTGGTGGGCGCAACCACGATGATTTTCTCCATCATCATGGCGCTGACCGGCGGACTGACGCACGACGTGCGAGAACCTCTCGCTGCTGCACGCGCCATTCCTGCTCGGGTTGATCACCGGCGGGGCAATGATCTACTGGTTCACCGGCGCTTCAACGCAGGCGGTGACCACCGGCGCTTACCGCGCGGTCGAGTTCATCAAGGCGAACATCAAACTGGAAGGCGTGGAGAAGGCATCGGTCGCGGACAGCAAGAAGGTGGTGGAGATCTGCACCAAGTACGCGCAGAAGGGAATGTTCAACATCTTTCTCGCCGTCTTCTTCGCCACGCTTGCGTTCGCGTTCGTTGAGCCGTTCTTCTTTATCGGCTACCTGATCTCGATTGCGATCTTCGGGCTGTACCAGGCGATCTTTATGGCCAATGCCGGCGGCGCCTGGGACAACGCGAAGAAGATTGTGGAAGTCGACCTGAAACAGAAGGGGACGCCTTTGCACGACGCAACCGTGATCGGAGACACGGTTGGCGATCCGTTCAAAGACACTTCGTCGGTGGCATTGAATCCGGTGATCAAGTTCACGACGCTGTTCGGATTGCTTGCTGTCGAGCTTGCGGTGACGCTCAATGCGCAGAATCCGGTGCTCACGACACGGGCTGGCAGTCGCGTTCTTCCTGGTGTCGGTGTTCTTCGTGCACAAATCGTTCTATGGGATGAGGATCGACACGGGGAGCAAGTAACTTGTACAGAAAAGCGGCTGAGCTAGCTTCTAGCCGCTAGCCCAGGATTGCTTCGTCGGCGGAATCGTCAATGAATTCGGCCCCGCGTGCAAAGGTGCGCGGGGCCGAATTGTGTTTGGGGATGTGTGGGGCGCGCGCGGAGTTTCTGAGGCTTGATCGCGAGGTTTGGACCCCTGGAAGGCAGGAAGAACCGCAGATCCCTCGACTCCCTGCGGTCGCTCGGGATGACACTCCCGTGGGAGAGCGGAACGGCTCGGGAGGACACTCCGTGGGGAGAGTGAAACGGTGGCGTGGGCGATCGGGATTACGCTGCGTGGCGGAGGAGCGCAGAGCGAGGGCGAAGTTCGAGTGAGGAGAGTTGCGATGAAGAGATGCAGAAAATCATTGTGAATCGCGCTGGGGCGCGGTTATGCTTCCTGCATGCTGCTTCCCCGCAAGTTTTTCCTGACGATTTTGCTTTGTGCGGTGGCGACTGGCCTGGTTGCGCAAGGCGCGACGAATGCCGGGGCACATGCGGGGCCGAAGGCAGGCACGCAGCAAACCGTGCGCTTCGACGGGGGGATGGCGCTGCTCGGCGGCACATGGCAGTTTCACCTGGGGGACGATGCGGCGTGGGCGGCGCCGGGGTTTGACGACTCAGGGTGGGAGAAACTGACGGTCGACAAACCGTGGGGCGAGCAAGGTCACATTGCCAAGGATGGATTTGGCTGGTACCGAAAACAGATTCAGTTGCCGGCGGGCGGGGCGGCGCCGCAGCAACTTGCGCTGCTGGTTCCGGCGGTTGAAGACGCGTACGAGTTGTATTGGAACGGGAAGCTGGTGGGGACGTACGGCGCGTTGCCGCCGCACCCGGTGTGGTATTTCGACCAGAGACCGCATACGTGGGGATTGGGACCAGCGCGCTCGGGAGTGCTGGCGGTGCGGGTATGGAAGGCGCCGTTTGGATCGAACGATGACGGACGGCAGGGCGGGTTTTATGCGCCGGCGATGCTGGGAAGCCCAGTTGCGATTACTGCGGCGATGGGGATGGTGGATTATCGCTGGCTGCGCGGCCGGCAAGTGATCTTCGGGCTCGAATCGCTCTATGGACTTGTGGCAGTGCTCGGATTCCTGGTGTGGCTGCGTGACAAGCGGCAGTGGCTGGCGTTCTGGATGGCGATGTTTGCAGTCGCGCGGCCGCTGGCTGTGATTCTGCTGAGTCTGAAGCTGCCGATCTCGATGGTGGTTGGCATCGGGCTGAACCAGCCGGTGTATGTGCTGGGCGATGTGTCGCTATGGTACGTGCTGCTGTGGCTGCTGGACCTGCATGGTGAAGCGCGACTGGTTCGGTTGACGAAGATCCTGGCGATCATTGCCTTTTCTGAAGCAATTGTCGATGGATTGTTGTCGTTTGGATTCGCAAGTGCGCACCCGTATCCGTGGCAGGTGCTCGACCTGGCGCTGATGCCGGTGGTAACGCTGCTGGAACTTTATCCGTTCTATTTGATTGGTTTGGCGGTGATACGGAAGCGGAATCTCGATGCGTCGCGGTGGATGGTGGCGGTGCTGGCTTTCCTGGGGCGGACCATTATGGTCATGCTTGTTTCGTTTTCGCAGGGGAGCCGCTTTACGCACTGGACTTTTTACAAGAAGATCGGTGCGCCGCTGTTCACGGTTGTGGGAAATTCTGTGAGCGCGCGGACGCTGACAGACACGCTGCTACTGCTGGCGCTGGCGTACGCCGTTTATCGCTACTCGGCGGAGAACCAGAAGCACCAGGCGCGGTTGGAGGAAGAGATTCGCAACGCGCGCGAGGTGCAGCAGGTGATGATACCGGATGCGATTCCGGAGGTGCCGGGATTCAAAGTGGCGAGCGTCTACAAGCCGGCGGAAGAGGTGGGCGGAGATTTCTTCCAGATTCTGCCGTTGCAGGGTGGCGGGATGCTGGTGGTGATCGGCGATGTGAGCGGGAAGGGAATGCCGGCAGCGATGACGGTTTCACTTCTGGTGGGCACAGTGCGGACGCTGGCGCACTACACACAGAAACCGGCGGAGATTTTGGCGGCGATGAACCAGCGCATGCTGCAGCGCAGCCAGGGCGGATTTACGACGTGCCTGATTCTGCGCGTCGATCCCGATGGAAAGGCGACGATTGCGAACGCGGGGCACCTGGCGCCGTACTGGAAGAACAAGGAAATCGCGATTGAATATGGATTGCCGCTGGGGTTGGAGGCGGATACGAGATACGACGAGTCGACGCTGCAACTTGAAGCGAACGAGCAGTTGACGCTGGTAACGGACGGGGTGGTCGAAGCGCGCAGCCGGAGCGGGGAATTGTTTGGATTTGAGCGCACGGCGGAGATTGCGACGGACACGGCGGAGCAAATTGCCGAGGCGGCACAGAAGTTTGGGCAATATGACGACATCACGGTGTTGACGTTGAGCTGGGCACGCGCTCGTGAGGCGGCGGGCCTGGGACGCGATGCGGTATTGACGGAGTCGATGGCGTAGGGGGAGTGCCGCGGCTTTGATCGCGAGGTGCGGGCCTCTGGAAAGCAGGAGGAACCGCAGATCCCTCGACTCCCTGCGGTCGCTCGGGATGACACTTCGTGTGGGAGCGGGCGATGGTGCGGTCGCTCGGGGTGACACTTCGTGGGGAGCGGGCGATGGTGTGGTCGCTCGGGATGACATCTGGTGGGGGAGATGCTCGCGGCTTTGGTGTCCCCTAGCGACAAATACAAAAAGCATCGCGCGCGGAAGCGCCCGGTTTTCCGGTCTCGGAATCTCGGATCCCGTTATTCGAAGTCGTCGTCGTCGCCGATGGGCATGCCGGGCGGGGCTTCGATGGGTTTGGCGGGTACGAATTTTGCGGGATCGCTTTGGAATTCGTTGATGCGGTCGATGAGCGCGGCTGCGATGAATGGCTTCGGCGGTGTCGGTGGGCGGTGGCGGTGGTAGTCCACTCCTGTGAGAGGTCGTCGATGTGCGAGCGGGCGATGGCGCGCGCCTGGCTGGAGGCTGCGGATTCACGGCGAGCGAGAGCATGGCTTCGAGGGCGCGGAATTCGACGGCGCGCTCGACTTCGGACGACATGGTGTGGCCGCCTTCGGGGCGCTCGGCGGTGGCTTTGGAGACGGCTTCGAGGACGCCGCGCAGGGATGGGTGCGTCGGGGACGCGCATGTGGTATTGCGACGAGGCGCGAGGCGCGCGCGGGGTCGAGGAGAACGGTGAGGGTGAGGTCGGCGGCAGATTCGGCGGTGGCGATGGGGTCGAATGTGAGGCCGGTTTCAGATGGGAAAGACTCGCGGGTGCGTGTCGAGGCCGGGGGGACGGGGCGGAAGAATCTTGAGGAGCGATTCGGGGAGGGTGAGGGTTTCGGGCGAGAGGGTTTTGAGGACGGCGGCGAGGGCCTTTTTCTGTTCGGCGGCGGAGACGATTTCGGGGATGGGCTGGCCGTCGCCGCGGAGATTGTAGCGATAGTCGAGGCCGCCGATCTCTTTGATTGCGGCTTCGGTCTGGTAGCGGTGGAGGAGATAGAGGGGGACGAGCGTGTCTTCAAGCTGGGCCAGGGGCGTGCCGGGCTTGATGGCGTTTTCGCCGAAGCGGGCGAGGGCGGCGGTGCGGACGGTCAGGATGCGGTTGAGTTCGTCGGCGGGATCGGCGCCGTTGTCCCAGAGATGGGAGTGGGGGTGGGCGCTGCCGAGCGGGACGGGCGTCTTCGTCGGTGATGAAGATGAGGCCGCGCTTCTGCGCGTCGGCGAGGATGTTGTCGAGTGCGGCGTGGGTCTTCGGTGGGCTTGCCGGACTTGTCGAATTCGCGATAGCCGTAGTTGATGGAGACCTTGTCCCAGTCGCCGATGTTGGCGGCGTAGGCGTGGCGAGAGATCGGGCGACGCCGTTCTGAGCCGAGCGTGATCCAGGGATGCGGGTAGTCCATGACGGAGACGGATTGCTCGGGTGAGTGCGGGAAGGAACTGGCGGCGAAGTTGTGGGCGAGGCCGAGGGTGTGGCCGGTTTCGTGCGCGGCGAGCTGGCGGATGCGCTGCGAGGACCATGGCGAGCATGGGATCGTTGGCGGGTGGGAGAGGTTTGCCGTCGACGTAGGGGCTGAGGAGGGCCTCGGCGATGAGGTAGTCCTGGCGGCCGCGGAGGGAGCCGAGGGTGACGTTGCCTTTGATGATCTCGCCGGTGCGGGGATCGACGACGGCAGCGCCGTAGCTCCAGCCGCGGGTGTAGCGGTGGACCCACTGGATGATGTTGTAGCGGATGTCCATGGGGTCGGCGCCGGCGGGGCAGGATGTCGACTTTGAAGGTGCCTTTGAGCCCAGCCTGCGGCCTGGAAGGCCTGATCCCACCAGCGCGCGCCTTCGAGGAGCGCGGTGCGGATGGGCTCGGCGGCGCCGCTATCGACGTAGTACTGGATGGGCGCGACGGCTTCGCAGTTCGGTCTTGCAGTTGGGATCTTTCTTGATGAGGCGATGGCGGATGATGAAGTGCTGGTCGAGCGATTCGCTGACGGGCGACGGTGTAGTCGCGCCAGATGGTGGGGAAGTAGCCGGCGCGGGGATCGAAGCGGCGCGGGGTGAAGCCGGGGCCGGGAAGTTCGAGGAAGGACTGATGCTCGCGGACGGTGAGGGCGTGGGGATCGGGGGTGACGTCGCGTGACGAACTCGCCTCGGGCAGGGACCGTCGGTGGTGAAGGTGAGGATGGCTTCGACCTCGGTGTTTTTGGGGAAGGCTTTGGTGGCGTCGAGGTGCGATGGTGGAGCGGGTGGGGTCGAGCTTGTAGGCGCCCTGCTGCAGTGCTGGGTGAGGGTTTCGGCTGACGTCGTGGGCATCGCGGAGGAAGAAGTCGGTGGCGTCGACGAGGACTGTGCCGGATGGGTCTTCGGCTTCGACCTTGAAGCCGTAGAGGACCGACTCGGGGAATGACTGGCGGACGGCGAGCTGTTCGGCGGGGTCAGCGGAGGAGGAGCGGAAGCATCTGGTTCGGCTCGACGAGCAGGACGTTGGGGCCGGTGCGCTGGAAGTGGACGATGCTGGCCGCGCGAGATCTGGCCGCGATCGAGGCCGAGGTCGTTGGAGCCGGTGCCGTAGGGCAGGGAGTGGGTGTAGAGGATGTCGGGGCTGTGGCCGCTTGAGTCGGAGTGGGAATCTCGATGTAGAGCTTGCCGGCCTTCGCGTCCCAGTCGAGAGAGAGGAGGCCGAACATGCGCGTCATATTGGTTGTGCGCGCGGCGATTGTGGGGAGCGGAGCGGGCGCCGAGGGCGGAGCAGGCGGCGGCTCCTGGGCCAGGAGAGGCAAAGCAGCAAGCAGGACAGCAGGGAAGAGAGACAAGGGGCGCATGCTTTTTTGTAGCACGGAGGTGGAGTGAAGGAGATGAGATTTCGCGGAGGTGCAGGGAGTCTGTGCGGGATTGGAGTGTCGCCCCCACCCAAGCAAATCTTGGATGGGGCACCCGCTCTGTTGGGTGAAAGCGGGGTCTCTGCGGGAACGGGGTCTCGCGGCTGCCGATGATTGGCAAAGTATGCCAATAAATATATAGTTAACGCAGAGGTGCGCGGATGCCGACGAGGAATGTGAATCTGACCAGGGAAATGGACCGGTTTATCGCGAAAAGTGTAAAGGGCGGCCACTATTCGAATGCGAGTGAAGTGATGCGGTCAGCCTTGCGCTTACTTGAGCGGGAACAACGCGAATACGACGAGAAACTCGCAGCTGTGCGTTCTCTGATTGCCGAGGGAGATGCGAGCGCGTTCATGGACGGGGAGGAGTTTTTCCAAGGGCTTTCTTCGTACATTCACGATTTGGCAAAGGGTAAGGGCGAGAAAATTGCCTAGCTATCTCGTTTCTGCTCCGGCGGGATCCGATATTCGCAGCATTATCCGCTATACAACGATGAAATGGAGCGGGGAGCAGGCGGCGAGGTATGCCGCCGAGTTGCGAAAGTGCTTCAGGCTGCTTGCCGGACATCCCGGTTTGGGCCGAGCCTGTGATTCCATCAGCCCAGGGCTGTACCGCTACGAACAAGGGAAGCACGTGGTCTTTTTTCGTGTTGCGGCGGCCGGGATCTCAATCATTCGTGTCCTCCATGAGCGCATGGTGCCTACAAAGATTCGCCTAGAAGAGTGACTTTGGGAGGATTCATTCCCGATGTCCACATCTGCACAGGGGAAACCACAATCTGCACAGGGAGAGCGCTTAAACTGCACTGTTTTTGCGCCTTGTGCGGCCGGAATTGCGGGCATAGGCTGGGAAACGTGGAATGAGGCTTTCCGAAGGCTGAATTTCACTGGATTTTGTGCATTTTGAGCGCGAAAAATCCGCTCTGGATAAGGCTATTTGCAGGTTTCCACAAGCAAAATGCGGTGTTTAATGGGCGGATGCGCTAAATGTGACCAAAATACTAGATGTTGTGGTTTTGTGTTGACACGCACCATGGACAGCGGTATTTTTGCATCTGCGGCTTAACAGCAGATTCACAATTGAGTGCAGTTTGGACCCACAATACTGTCCGGTTTTCACCCCCGAAAGCCTCCGTATTGGACCAGCGACTGCATGTCAGGAGTGGGCTGCCGGAAGAAACGGACTTTAGAGAAAAAACGGTGTCGGTACACGCCGGAAGATCCGTGAGGGGAAGAGAAGCTCACGGCAGTTCTTAGAACCCCGTTTCCCGTTGTTTTCAGGATGATGCAGGTTGTCAGCTCCCGACGCGTGCGCCGGAAGAGGGGTATTTTTCACCAATTTTTGCTCGACAGAATCAAATGATGAGAGGAACAAGATGAACGAGGCTCAACTTCAGACTTCGAGTGCTGCCTTCCAGTCCGCGACACAACCGCGGGAAGGCCTGACCTTCGCCCGCAAGTTTTCACGAGAGGGCGTGTCGCCCTACGACGAGATGCAATGGGAGCGGCGAACCGCCTCCATTACCGATACCAAGGGCAACTCAATCTTCGAGCAGAAAGATGTGGAAGTGCCGGTGGACTGGTCAATGACGGCCACCAATATTGTTGCTTCGAAATACCTGCACGGGCAGATGGACACGCCGGAGCGCGAGACGGGCGTGCGGCAACTGGTGGCGCGCGTGGCGGAGACGGTGCGCGACTGGGGTATTAAGGGCGGATACTTTGCGACGCCAGTGGACGCGGCGATCTTCCACGACGAGCTCGTGCACATGCTGCTGACGCAGCGGGTGGCGTTCAATTCGCCGGTATGGTTCAACGTGGGCTGCGACCGGCTTGAGCCGGAGGCGGATGGACAGAACTGGCACTGGGATCCGGTGACGGGCGGCGTGCAGTACGCGGCGACGGGTTACAAGAATCCGCAGTGCTCGGCGTGCTTCATCAATGCAGTGGACGACTCGCTGGACTCGATCCTGACGCTGGCGAAGACCGAGGGCATGCTGTTCAAGTGGGGCTCGGGAACGGGAACGAATTTGTCGTCGCTGCGCGGCTCGATGGAGTTGCTGTCGGGCGGCGGGCAGGCGAGCGGACCGTTGAGCTTCATGCGCGGATTCGATGCGTTTGCGGGCGTAATCAAGAGCGGTGGCAAGACGCGGCGCGCGGCGAAGATGGTGATCCTGAATGTGGACCATCCAGACATTGTGGAATTCATTGAGTGCAAGTCAAAGGAAGAACAGAAGGCACACACGCTGATCAAGGCGGGCTACGACGGATCGGGGCCGGACTCCGAAGCTTTCTCGTCGATTTTCTTCCAGAACGCGAACAATTCGGTAAGGGTCAGTGACGAGTTTATGCGGGCGTACGAAGCCGATGGCGACTTCACGACATATACAGTGAAGGGCCACGAGCCGGTGAAGACGCAAAAGGCGCGCGACATTATGAACAAGATCGCCGAGTCGACCTGGCTTTGCGGCGATCCGGGGATGCAGTTCGACACGACGATCAACCGGTGGCACACGAGCAAGAACACATCGCGGATCAACGCGTCGAATCCTTGCAGTGAGTATATGTTCCTGGACAACTCGGCGTGCAACCTGGCGAGCCTGAATCTGCTGCGGTTCGTGACGCCAGCAGGATCGTTCGATATTCCTGCGTACCGGCACGCGATCTCGGTGATCATCACGGCGATGGAGATCCTGGTGGATAACTCGGGATATCCGACGGAGTCGATTGCACGGAACTCGCATGACTACCGGCCGCTGGGACTGGGCTATGCGAACCTGGGCGCGCTGCTGATGGCGTTCGGATTGCCGTATGACTCTGAAGCCGGGCGCGACCTGGCGGCGGCGATGACGGCGATCATGTGCGGACAAGCGTATCTGCAGTCTGCGGTGATTGCAGCGACGTGCCCGCCGCTGAACTCGGCGACGCCGTTGACCGCTTCAGTGGATCATCAAGGCGGTGCGTGCCCTGGATATTATGTGAACCGCGAGCCGTTTCTCGACGTGATCCGCATGCATCGCGCGGAGGTGAACAACATTGGCAAGTCGAGGGCGGCGTCGAGCGAGCCGTTCCGCGTACCGCAACTGGATTCGCTGATCGATGCGAGCCGCGAGTGCTGGGATATGGCGCTGCTGTATGGGGAGCGCTGCGGCTTCCGCAACTCGCAGGTGACGGTGCTGGCTCCGACAGGAACGATCGGGTTCATGATGGATTGCGACACGACGGGCATCGAGCCGGACCTGGCGCTGGTGAAGTACAAAAAGCTGGTGGGCGGCGGCATGATCAAGATCGTGAACAACACGGTGCCTTCTGCATTGTTCAAACTGGGTTACTCGAGCGATGAAGTGAACGCGATTGTGAGCTACATCGACGCGACGGGCACAATCGAGGGTGCGCCGGGAATCAAGCCGGAGCATCTGGGAGTGTTCGATTGCAGCTTCAAGCCGTCGAAGGGGACGCGGTCGATTCACTACATGGGTCACATCAAGATGATGGCGGCGACGCAGCCATTTTTGTCAGGCGCCATTTCAAAGACGGTGAACCTTCCGCACGAAGCGACGGTGGAGGATGTGGCCGAGGCGTACGCGGAGAGCTGGCGGCAGGGCATCAAGGCTGTGGCGATTTATCGCGACGGTTCGAAGGGAACGCAGCCCTTGAACACGAGCATGGATGAGAAGAAGAAGGAACCTTCAGCCATCGATGTTGTGGGCGGCCGCGTCCTGAGCCAGTTGGCATTGTCGCAAGCGGCTGCCGATGCCGACCTGAAGGCGCTTGAAGCGCATGCGGGCGACAAGGTGGAAGTGAGCGCGAAGCAGTTGCAAGCTGTGGCTGCGGCCTTCCAGAAATCGCTGGACGAGATTGCGGCGGCAGCGGCAGTACCGGTATTAACACCGACTCCCTCCCTCCAGGCTGCACCGGAGCGGGCCAACGAACAAGATCTCAATGGCCCGCCCCGCGCTGTTCGCCACAGGCTGCAGGAGGAGCGTGCGTCGATCACGCACAAGTTCTCGATCGCGGGGCACGAGGGCTACATCACAGTGGGACTCTATCCCAATGGCCAGCCAGGCGAGATCTTCATCCGCATGGCGAAGGAAGGCTCGACGGTTTCGGGATTGATGGACGCATTTGCGACTTCGGTTTCATTGGCGCTGCAGCACGGCGTTCAACTGAAGGTGCTTTGCGAGAAGTTTGCGCACACGCGGTTTGAACCTTCGGGGTGGACGGGCAACGAACAAATCGGCTACGCGAAGAGTTTGATGGATTACATCTTCAGGTGGCTGAACCTGCGGTTCCTATCGGGCGAGCAACTGACGCTATTTGCGGGGTTCGCTCGGCAGGCGCCTCAACTGGTGGCTTCGCCAAGCCTGACGCCGGAGACCGACGCGGAAGAAGAAGTTGCGGCGGCAACGACGCAACAGCAGATTGCGCGGCTGGCGGAAGAGGTGGTGAAGCGACTGAACCAGGTGCAGGTATCGACGACCGGCGTGGCGACTTCCGGCGCGCAGGGTGGTGCGACGGCGGGCGGCGGGATTGCGCCAGAGGCACAGCCGAAACAGACGCAAGCGGCGCGCGGGGCGCAAACACCGACGATGCAAGATCGGGGGCTCTATCACGCGGCGGATGCGATGCGCGGCATGTACGACATGGGTGATGCGCCAAGCTGCAATGTATGCGGCGCGATCATGGTGCGGAATGGAAGTTGCTATCGCTGCATGAGCTGCGGATCGACTAGCGGGTGCAGTTAGAAGACCGCATCAAGAAAAACTTGTAAGTTGACTCGGCCGGGGCATCAGTGGGTGATGTCCCGGCCGAAATTCGTGCGTAGCTTACACTACGTATAGTTTTTTATTTTCAATTCAAAGCAGCAATAGCGTTACAGTCCCGCCTTTCTGTTGGCGACTCTGAGCAGCACGTGCGAGCTGACGCGAATGAGTGGGATGAGTAGCCGTTGACGACCGCATCAAATAAAGAAAGACCCGCTCACAAAGATGGGCTCAAGGATGAACTCAGGGCGCTGCTGGGAACCGTGTTTGGGTTCGCGGAATTCCGGGCGGGGCAGGAGACAGTGTGCAGAGCGGCAGTGGCAGGACGCGATCTGCTACTGGTGATGCCGACCGGCGCCGGAAAGAGTCTGTGTTACCAGTTGCCGGCGTTGGCGCGCGGAGGCACCGCGCTGGTAATTTCTCCGCTGATTGCGCTGATGGAAGACCAGGCAGCCAAGCTCGCAGCGCTGGGACTACAGGTGGCGCGCATTCATTCGGGACTGGAGAGGAGCACGGCGCGACAGGCCTGCGTGGATTACCTGAGCGGGAATTTGCAATTCCTGTTTATCGCGCCGGAGCGGCTGCGGGTTCCGGGATTTGCGGAGATGCTGGCCAAAGGGCGGCTGGCGCTGATTGCTATCGACGAGGCGCACTGCATTTCGCAGTGGGGTCACGACTTCAGGCCGGATTACCGGATGCTTGGACAACATTTGCCTGGGCTACGTGGCGCGGTACCTGGCGGGGCGTCGGCAATCCCCGTGGTTGCGCTGACAGCTACAGCCACGCCGGCGGTGCAAGCCGACATCGTGGAGCAGCTTGGTATGGTGCGCCCTGAGCTATTCATTCATGGATTCCGGCGCGACAACCTTGCGATCGAAGTGGTCGACGTTCCGGTACCGCAGCGCCCGACTGTGATTTGCAGTCTGCTAAGCGATGCAACGAGACGGCCGGCGATTGTGTACGCAACTTCACGCAAGCAGGCGGAGCGGCTGGCTGAGGAATTGGCGCAGACTGCGAAAATCAACGCTGCGGCGTATCATGCGGGACTCGAGGCCGCGACGCGGGAGAGCGTGCAAAAGGCTTTTCAGGCGGGCGAGCTTGAGGTTGTGGTGGCGACGATCGCTTTTGGAATGGGGATCGACAAAGCCGATATTCGGACGGTGATCCACGCAGGGCTGCCGGGGACGGTGGAAGGCTACTACCAGGAGATCGGCCGCGCAGGGCAGAGACGGGATGCCGAGCCGCACCTACCTGATGCACTCCTATGCGGACCAGAGGACGCACGACTATTTTCTGAACCGCGATTATCCGCCGGTGGCCGGCTTGAATCATTTATATGCGGCGCTGGGCGAGGAGCCGCAGACGATAGAGGCGCTGCGAGTACGAATGCGCATGGAGGACGAAGAGTTTGACAAGGCGCTGGAGAAGCTTGAGATTCATGGCGGGGCGCGGGTGGATTTTGGCGGCAACGTGATGGTGGGCGGCCCGGGCTGGAAGAAGAGTTATTCAGCGCAGGCGCAGCACCGGGCCGGGCAGTTTGAGCAAGTGCTGCAGTTCACATCGGGGCACGGGTGCCGGATGGGCGCGCTGGTGCGGCACTTTGGCGATATGGAAGACGCGAATCGGGCATGCGAGAAGTGCGATGTGTGCGATCCTGCGGGCGCGGTGCTGAAACTTTTCCGTAAGGCGACGGCCGCTGAGCGAAAGATGGCGGCCGCACTGATGAACGAGCTGCGGCCGGTGAATTACAAGGCGGCAGGCACACTGCAACGCACATTGGATCCGAGTGAGCGGACTAGCCGTGGTGCGTTTGATGGACTGCTGGCAGCACTGGCGCGGGCGGGGCTGATAGTTCTGGAAGAGGCCGAGTATGAGAAGGACGGTGAGGTAAGGCGGTTTCGCAAAGTGATGCTAACTGAGGCAGGAAGAAGATTGGGCACGGTGGACGGAACGGACCTGCTCGTCGATGATGGGGTGGCGGAGAGCTTCGGCGCAGGCGGCGCGAGAGCGGGACGTGCGAGAAAAAGCGGACCGGCGAATAAACCGGCGAAACTCTCCGAGAGCGCCGAGGCGCCGGCGCTGAGTGCCGACGATGAGGAACTGGCCGGCCGGCTGCGTGCATGGCGGACGGCAGAAGCAAAACGTTTGAGGGTTCCGGCATATGTGGTGATGCACGACCGTACGCTGGAGGCATTGGCGTTCGCGAGGCCGGCAAATCTGCGCGAGCTGCAGGCGGTGAAGGGAATCGGCGAGGCAAAGGCGGAAAAGTTCGGAGAGGCGATTCTCGGGCTCTGCGGGGGCCGCTGAGGGCCGCGAAACCGGCAGTACGATTGCATCTATTTGGAAATGCCGACGCGGTGCATCAGGTCGTCGAATCGCGGGTCGGAGCGGAGCGGGTCAAGGCATGGATCGACCTGCTTCTGGAACTGCAGCGAGTTTACCGATCCGAATCCGAGTCCCGCCGTAAATTTTCCTTACGTTTTCGGAAACATGCCCCGGAATTCGGCGGACATTCGGTCGTTTCCGTTTTACGATGAGGACATCAGCATCAGTAAAATCATTCCGATCCACGAATCGATACAGGCAGAGTTCAGTGGGCAGATGTTCGATGCCTTCAATCGCGACGCCTTCAACAAACCCGAATCAGGCGTGCAGGACACGGGGTTTGGCCGAGTTGGGAGTACGCTGCTGGGGCCGAGGAACATCCAGTTCATGCTGAGGATCAACTACTAGCACTGGAATCGCAGGGACAGAAAGATTTGACGGAAAGCGGCGAGGTCTATGAGGGCCGGGAGGCCCTCACTACAGCCGACCTGGAGGTCGGCGCTACAATTTTCGAAACTGCGCAAACATGCGCTGTATCGTAGGGCGATTGACTCGAGTGAAGAGAGGATCGAATGTTCCTGGCGCGCGTTTTTGCATTGCTGCTGGTTTTTGTGATTGCTCCGGTGCTGAACAGCCAGGCGCCCGAGGCGCTCGCTTTGAGCGGGGACTATTCGTTTACGCATGATCCGTCGATCGCGATGGAGGGCGGAACGTATTACGTTTTTGCGACGGGCAAGGCACCGGACGGCGGGCAGTTTGCGGTGCGTTGCTCAAAGAACCTGACGGATTGGAAATTTTGCGGACATGTTTTCGCGGCAGTCCCCGCGTGGATTCGCAAGTCAAGCCCGCGCACGAGAGATTTGTGGGCGCCGGATATCTCCTATTTTCACGGTACTTATCATCTTTATTACGCTTATTCCATCTTCGGCGCCAACACTTCCGGGATCGCGCTGGCGACGAACGAGACCCTCGATCCGACCGACCCGCGTTATGCGTGGAAGGACGAGGGGCTGGTATTGAAGTCAGTCGCAACCGATGACTTCAACGCAATCGACCCGAATATCGTTCTCGACGGGAAAGGCCAACCGTGGTTGAGCTTTGGCAGTTTTTGGAGCGGGATCAAAATGCGGCGGATCGATGCGAAGACGGGGAAGCTTGCTGCATCGGACCCGAAACTCTACGCGCTCGCGACACGAGCGAAACCCGATAGCGCCGAACCTGCCAAGCCCGGGCTGCCTGCAAACTGGGAAGCGATTGAAGCACCCTTCATCGTGCGGCACGGGAACCGCTTTTATTTGTTTGTCTCCTTCGATCTTTGCTGTCGCGGAATCCACAGTACTTACCGCACAATGGTCGGGCGTTCTAAGAAAGTGACTGGTCCGTATGTCGATGCCGAGAGCGAGGCGATGCTCGCTGGAGGCGGCACGCAGTTGCTTGCCGGCAATGCGCGATGGCTGGGGCCGGGCGGCGAGTCGGTGCTTCAAAAAGCGGACGGCGATGTAATGGTCTTTCACGCGTACGATGCGCAAACCGGAAAACCCGCACTCCAAGTTTCCACAATTACCTGGGACGGCGGATGGCCGCACGTTGCACTAGGAGTGACTGGTGAGGCCAAGTAGGTACCTGCGTTATGAATG
The DNA here is from genome assembly GCA_963782085.1 of uncultured Acidobacteriaceae bacterium. GTDB lineage: Bacteria > Acidobacteriota > Terriglobia > Terriglobales > Acidobacteriaceae > Telmatobacter. The sequence continues at coordinate 63,856 of CAWAIL010000010.1, read as the reverse complement.
GCAGCGCAAGATTCACAGGATGAAAACCCCGACTCCCGGCGAATTCCAATAGACCAACAAATGTACCTCAGGCGTTGCCGAAGACGGGGATCGATGCGCCGTGAATGACGCGGGCAGCATCGCTCGCGAGGAAGAGGATGACGCTGGCGATGTCATCAGGTTGGGGCCACTTCGAGAAGTCGGATTTTGGCATGGCGCTGCGATTGGCGGCTGTGTCGATAATGCTGGGCAGGATGGAGTTGACGCGAACGCCCGTGCCGAGGAGATCGGCGGCGAGCGAGTCGATGAGTGCGACTGAGGCAGCTTTCGATGCGGCGTAGGCAGATGCCCCGGCGGCGTGATCCCAAGCTGCCTTGGCGGCGACGTTAACGATGGAACCGGATTTGCGTGCGATCATGGCTGGCGCGACGGCCTTGGCGAGTGCGTAGGTGGCGCGGAGATTGAGGTTGAGCATGCGGTCGAAGACGTCTGGCTCGACCTGCCAGAGGGGAATGCCGCCTGCGTAGCCGCCGACGGTGTTGACCAGTGCGTCGAGGCGATTCCAGCGGACGAGGATCTGGCTGACGAGATCGGCGGCGGCGCGGGGATCGGTGACGTCGACGTTGAATCCTGCGAGGTTGCCGGCGCGACCGGCAGCGGCGCTCGCGAGGGAGGCGAATTCTTCTTCATGGCGCCAGGTGACGGCGACGCTGGCTCCGCTCTGGAGAAATGCAAGGCTGACGGAACGACCGAGTCCACCGGTCCCGCCGGCGACGAGGACGACTTTTTCGGAGAAGTCTGGATTCATGTCACGAAATCCTCAAGCTGTTGCGAGAACAGTATCCCATGCGGGCGGGGAGGCACTGGCGCACAGTGCAGTGGACGGGTATTGATGAAGCTGGGATAGAATCCTGGGCAGCACGTTCCCCCCGGAAATCCAGACAAGGTAGACACCGCAATGACAAAGCAAAGGCAAGCCGGCGTGTGGGCGGCGCTGACGGTTTTCGCGATGGCCATGTTTGTTGGCGTGGGGGCACAGGGACAGCAGGAATCGCAGGCGCCCACGCAGTCGCAGATGACGCTGAAGGGCGGAGTCTCGTATACGGACCAGTCGACGGCGAGCTGCGAGGAACAGAACGCGAACAATCCGTACGTCGGGATGAACCCCCTGGTGTGCTACGGGGAGATGGCGCCCACGGATTCAAACGGCGGATGCACCCTGAATCTCGGTCCGGTGTGGAAGAAGGAGGGCAACTACTGCTACTACTGCAGCCCGATCAATCCACCGATCAAGGGAATTATCGTCCCGACGGACCAGGTGGGAGCAGCGGGGCAGCAGGGCTTCCGGTGCGGCGCGGATCAAGCGGATGCGTGCATGGCAGTGTGCAGCGGTGGCACAACATTCACGCCGCCGCCGGGAGTGCAAGGTGGCGTAGGGTCGGGTTTCAAGCCTGGACCGGTACCGAATTTAAAATCGGGTGTTCCCATGGGCGGACCTCCACCGGGTTACGCGCCGACTCCTGGGCCCGCCGGTGGCATCGGCTACGTGCCGGGCGCGAATCCATGCCTGCCGCAAGGGCCAGGCGGCTACGACTACTGCCAGAACGGGCCTGGAGCAAGGCTGCCGGCAGGTTGCGTGTGCTCGCAGTCGAAACCCACGCCGAAGCCCACGCCAAAGCTACCGTCGAATCCGATCCTTGACGCAGGGCAGTATCTGCAAGGAATTGTCGCGGGCTTTGGCAATTGCGCTCAAGGAATCGGCAGCCTGGCAGCCGGTGCGGGGTTTTTCGCGCAGGGAGATTTTGTCAATGCGGCAAAAGCGTGGGGACTCGAGCCAGGCCAATCCATCACGCTGAAGACAATGTACGCCGAGCTGACGACGCCTTCAGTCGGGCAGGGCGTGACGCCGTACGAAGCCGGAGTGACGGCGGGACGCAGGCTCTGCCAGTATGCGGTGATTCCGGGCGCGACCAAGGCAGTGGGTACGCTGGCGAAGGGTGCGATCTCACCGGGATCGACGTTTACGAATCCCATCAAGGGGAGCGCGCTGCAGGATGCGGTGAACGGCAGTCCAAAGACGCTTGCGAACAAATGGGTACAGACCGCAAACGGGCCGACGCAACTAGGCGATTATGCGGGCCAGGGAAGTTTTGCCAGTGTCTTCAAAAACGGCAAGACGAACGTGATCAAGCTAAGCCGGAACAATCCTGAGACGCTGGGATATGGGCCGGAGTCACTTGAAGGTCAGCAGAGCGGCGCAGCGCGATTGCAAGGTGTTGGCGTGAACACGCCGGAGACGTCGGGTTTCGAGGCCGGAGGAGCGGACCAACCTGCTTCGGTGATTGCAGAAGATGTGAATCAGAAGTATCCGGGGTCGTTTCAACTGTCGGGTTCGAAGTATCAGAGCTTGACGCCGACGCAACAAGGGCAGGTACTGAATGCGACAACAAATATGAACAACGCAATCGCGCGCGGCGGCTACGTGTTGCTGGATGTGAATCCCGGCAACATCACGTTGCAGGCCGTGGGAGACACTTTCAAAGCGATTGTTCATGACCCTGACATGGTGTTGACTCCGAGCGAGATCAAGGCGCTGTCGCCATCGTCGGTGCGATGGGGAACTTTGAACTACGGAATGGAGGTTGCCGGGGTCACGAACCTGGAGAATTTTCTACAGCAACCGTTTACGGCGGAATCGCTTATGAACATTTTGAATGAGGCCCGTACGCGATTGATTACCGGGAACCTGAACATACCCGGGTCGACAGTGGTGCCGCCCAAGTAGACTTGCAGGATTGCGGGGATAACGACGTGCGCAGCGTGATAGGATGGCTGCGCTGCGGCAGGAACTGCGGGAGTTGAGCGAGTTCGCAGTGTGGGAGCAAATCTGATGGCACCAGGAGTTGTCATGCGTGCTGGGAAGATCGCTATAGGCGCGGCTGCAGTTTGGATGGCGGGGGTTTCGCTGCTGTTTGCCGCGACGGTGGAAGATTTCAAGAACGACAAAGTGGTTGTGACGGAAGTAAAACTGGCGCCTGGGGAGCATGAAGCGATCGGAGGACGCCATCCGAGCGTGGTGGTGTACCTGGCGGGCTACGAGGCGCAAATCAAATTCGACGATGGGAAGACCAAGCGCGAATCGATTGTGCGCGGCGAAACGTTGCAAGAACCGGCCGAGGCGGGTGTGCTGACGAACACGGGGCATGAAGCGCTGCACCTGGTGCGGGTGGAGTTTTTGACGGCGGGGAGTAACGAGATTTGGGCGAGAAGCGGTTTTTCGCCGACGTCGCAGATGATCTTCGAGGACAAGCTGGAGCGGACTTATAACATTCGCGTGGCCGCACACGAGTGGGAGCCGCAGCACTCGCATCACGATCGAGTGGTGGTTTGCCTGAGCGGCGCGAAGCTGGAACATATTTTGCCGGATGGGAGTATTCAGCCGTCGACGTTGAAGACGGATGAAGTGTCGTGGCGGCTGGCGCAGACGCACAAGGGACATAACCTCGGCGACACAAATCTGTTGGTGGTTGCGATCGAGCCGAAATGAGCTGACCGACCGGTGATCAATTCAGCTGAGCGAATCGGGAACAATCGCGTTGGAATGTCGCGCCGCGAGTGGACGGTGGTGGTGCTGCTCGTCTTCTCGGTGGTAATCAACTATGTGGACCGCAGCAATTTGTCGCTGGCGGTGCCGATCCTGGAAAAACAGTTTTCTCTTTCGTCGTGGCAGGCGGGCGAGCTGCTGTCGGCATTTTTCTGGACGTATGCACTGGTCCAAGTGGTGGGATTGGCCGGATGGTTGGCGGATCGCTTTCACGCCGGATGGGTGCTGTTCATCGGCTACCTGCTCTGGTCACTGGCGACGGCGGCGACGGGATTGACGACGAGCTTTGCTGCATTATTTGCGTTCAGACTGCTGCTGGGGCTGGGCGAGTCAGTGGCGTATCCCTGCTACAGCCGCGTATTTGCGGCGATGCCGCAGGAGCATCGCGGGCGCGCGAATGCATTAATCGATGCGGGGACAAAGTTGGGACCGGCGGCAGGGGCTTTTGTGGGCGGAATCGTGCTGGTACACCTGGGATGGAGGATGCTGTTTGCAGCCTTCGGACTGGGCGCGTTGATATGGCTGCCGTTCTGGTATTGGGCGATGCCTGCAGGCGGTCGAAGTGGAAGTGCGGCGGACGCAGTGGAGCAGAACCCCGAGGTTGATGCAGCGGCGAGGGACGTTGCTGCCGAGCCGTCGATTGCGAAGATGTTGCGGTTGCCGTGCGCGTGGGGATCGTTTGTGGGGCATTTCTGCGGGAATTATTTCTACTACTTTTTGCTGAGCTGGTTGCCTACATATCTCGTGCAGGAAGTGCATCTCTCGATCGGAACCATGTCGCGGCTGACATCGGCAGTGTTTGTCGTGATTGCGTGCTCGACGCTGGTTTGCGGATTTGCTTCGGATCGTTTAATCGCAAGAGGTGTGTCGCCGACGATTGTTCGCAGATCGCTGGCTTCAGGCGGACTTGTGGTGGCTTCGACATTGATCTTGTTTTCGATCGTGCACGGGCATCAGATGCTGGCGCTTTGTCTTTTGACGATTGCGTGCATGGGGCAGGGCGCGTATGCGTCGAATCACTGGGCGATTACGCAAACACTGGCTGGGCCGGTGATGGCGGGGCGGTGGTCGAGTTTGCAAAATGGGGTGGCGAATTTTTCGGGGATTGTGGCGTCGGTACTGACGGGATGGATCATGCAGCACTACGGGAGCGCCCGGCTGGCGTTTACCGTGACCGGCGTGGTGGCGCTGATCGGCGGACTATCGTGGGCTTTGCTGGTGCGGCGCGTGGAGCCGGTGAAGTGGGAAGAGATCGGCCGGAAGAGAGCGGCGGCGTAGGCGCGGCGACGGAGCTAGCGTGCGGCGCGGGCTTCGAGTTTGCGGATCGAGCGGAGCATTTCAGCGAGCGCGGATTTGCCGATTTCGGACTCGAATTCCTTTTGCAGGTGATCGAGTGCGGCGATGACGCGGAGGGCGCATCGGCGGCCCTGCGGCCTAAGTGTGAGCAAGTAGGCGCGGGCGTCCCGGGGATCGATTTTGCGCTGGAGAAACCCCTTGGCCTCGAGTGAAGAGACGCAATGACTGAGGTTGCCGCGGGTAGTGGCGAAGGTTTCGGCGAGTTGCGACGGCTTGACTGGGCGGGGGGCTTCAAAGAAGAGCGCAGCGAGGACGAGGGCTTCGAGAAAGCCGAGGCTATCGGCGGCGAGGACGCGCGAGGCGAGTGACTCGAAGCGTCGCGCGGCGCGGTTGACGGCGAACATGGGACTTTCGCGAAGGAAAGCGTCGATGCGCATGGATAAGCGAGGCCAGCGGAGTTGGCGCAGCCGGTAAATAAAGTTTAGCAGTTCAACTATTCGAGACAATACAAAATTAGTTGGCGGCGGCTGCGGCGGCTGAAATGATGGGAACCAGGCCTTCTATGAAGCTGCTTCCCCTGATTGTGTTTTTCGGTCCTGGTTTGAGCGTCGCAGTGGCGCAGGGTGCGACAAACGGATCGCAGCAGGCGCCGGTAAAGAGCGCGACGGAGACGATGGTGGTGCTGGGCACGGCGACGCCAGTGCCGCTGGCCGAGTCGACGCGCGTGGTCGATGTGCTTCCGCTGAAGGGTGAGTCGCTGGCGGCCGAGTCGCCGCAGGATTTTCTGCGCGAGGATTCGTCGGTGTTTCTTGAAGAGCGCGGCGCAGGCGGCGGGCAGGCGGACATGGCGCTGCGTGGGGGAAGCTTTGAGCAGACGCTGGTGCTGCTGAACGGGTTCCGCATCAACGATGCGCAGACATCGCACCACAATCTCGATTTGCCGGTACCGCTGGAGGCGATGAATTCCATCGAGGTGCTGGAGGGCGCGGGTTCGACGCTGCATGGAGTTGATGCGCTGAGCGGCGTGGTGGATTTTCTGACGGCGGCTCCGGATCATGATTCAGTTTTGCTGCGAGCCGGCGAAGGGAGCTTTGAATCGAATGAAGAGTCGCTTCTGGCGGGCGCGACGCGCGGGCGATGGAGCGGGCGGGCGACGGCGGAGCGGAACTTTTCGACGGGATTCATGGCCACCCCTGGATATACAGCTCCGACATACACCGCCGGTTGCAATCCGCAGCAGTTGTATCGCGATTGCAAGGACGATCGCGATTACCGCAATGAGGACGCGTCGGCAGAGAGCTGGATTGGTTCGCGGCTGGGCGTGACGGACGTGCTTTTTGCGGGCAGTGACAGGTCGTTTGGAGCGAACCAGTTTTATGGCCAATATAACTCTTGGGAGCGGACCAAAGGGTGGTTCGCGTCGGTTCGCCAGGAACTTGGAAGCCAGACCGTTGCAGCGTTTGGATACCGGCGCCACACCGACGAGTTTGTGCTCTTACGTCACAATCCCACGTTTTATGAGAATAACCATATTGACGGATCGTGGCAGGGGTCGCTGCGGCGGACAGAGAACCTGGGTAAACGAAGCGTGATGCTGATGGGGCTGGAGGCGGACGGCGACAGCATCGACAGCAACAATCTCGGACTGCATGCGCGGAATCGAGGCGCGGGATATGTCGATTTCGATTTGCGTCCGGCGAAGAGTCGGTGGAGCTTGTCGGCGGGCGCGAGAGAAGAGATTTTTTCTGGCGGAGCGCAGGCTGTGTTTTCGCCGGAATTGGCGGGGAGCCTGCGATTGACGGAAAGTTTGAAGCTGCGCGCGAGCGGAGGGTACGGGTTCCGGATTCCGACATACACAGACTTGTATTACTCAGATCCGACCTCGCTGGGGAATCCGAAATTGAAACCGGAGTCGGCGTGGTCGAGCGATGCCGGCGTGGACTGGACGCCGTCTGCGAAGCTGATGCTTTCGGCGACGGAATTCTATTCGCAGCAGCGTGACACAATCGATTACGTGCGAGCGGCGACGCTGCCGAATGCCTACCTGCCTGCTTCGTGCACGGCTGCAAACACCTGGTGCGCGGACAACCTGAATGGGCTGCATTTTGTGGGAGTGGAATCGACGATGACGTGGCTGCCAGGGAAAGGACAGGCGGTGCGGATTGCGTGGACCGCGCTGCATGGCGCGCAGACGGCCCTGCATGGGCTCGAGTCAGAGTACGTGTTCAATTATCCGGTCGAGAATATTCATGCATCGTGGACCTGGAAGATGGCACACAATTTCACGCTGATGAATGCGGTGCAACTGGCGCAGCGCTACCAGCAGACTGTGTACCCGGTGTGGAATGCGACGCTGACTTATCGCGCGTGGAAGGTGCGGCCGTATGTGCGCGCGACGAATTTGAGCAATACGGGATACCAGGAGATCGACGGGGTGAACATGCCGCCGCGGACGATCATGGGCGGGATTGCGGTGGTGCTGGGGAAGGGCGGGGAGTAAGAAACAGGGAGCGAGGGGGCTTTGATTGCGAGGTTTTGGCCTCTGGAAAGCAGGAAGAACCGCAGATCCCTCGACTTCGCTCGGGATGACAATGCTCAGGGAGAGAGGAAAGACGGGGCTGTCGCTCGGGATGACAATGCTCAGGGAGAGCGGAAAGACGGGGCTGTCGCTCGGGATGACGGTCCGGGGGCGGGTGAGTTTTCGGTGAGCAGAGCTAATTTACGCGCGGCGGCGCGGGCGGCGGGAGCGTCTTGCGTGCGGCGAATTCTTCGCGGACAAGCGTGAGGCCGAGGACGCAGCGCTCGAAGCTATCGGAGAGGCGGGCGAAGAGCGGCGCCTCCTGTTCGTATTCAAAGAGGTTGAACTGGCTGACGATGAAGTAGCTTTCCTTGCCAGCACGAATCAGGTCTTCAAGACTGGGCTGGTGGCGGCGGCGCGCGTGGGTCGAGTCTGTTGCCTCGGGATACATGCCGCCCACGAAGAGAGCGTAGTCACCGATGTGCTTGCGGAGTGCGCGCTCCTCGTCGAAGGAAGACGCAGAGCCGTTAACGGGATCGGCGGCACGAACCATCTCTTCAAGCTCTTCGATCGGTTGGCCTTCGGGGCCGCGGACCTTGTAGAGATTCTTTGCGTCAGAAAAATCGCAAAGCAGGCGCGCGATATAGCCGGTAACATCAGGATCGTGCAGACCGAGCTTGCCCTCGTAGCTGTTGCGGACGACCTGCTGGAAGAACGGTTCGAGTGGATGAGCCTGAGCGGACATACACACCTCCCGTGAAACGGAATCGGAGCAAGTGTGCCTGTGCAGGAACCCATCAAGCCCGTCTCCTCCTGCGAAGGCGACTACTTATTCAGATGCCGAAAAGGCTGCGCGCGAACAGCCGTCCTGCTATGAGGCAGTGGCTGTTCCCATTTACGCTGCGCCGGGAGCGATCCAGCCGCGACCTATTTATCCTGCTTTAACACTGAGATTACCGAAATGGTTGCGTTGCGCAAGGGGGCAAGTGAAATTTCCTGGCAGAAGGTTGCTTGGATTGCAAATATTCGTTTCGAAATAACACAAAAGGGGCAGGGGGAGAAGCAGGAACAAGGGAGCGAGGGAGCAAGGGAACGAGGGAGCAAGGGAACGAGGAAGGGGCGAGTGGAGCGGTCCGGCTCCTGCGTTTTGGGAATGGCGAGATAATTCGAGCGGCGCGCAAGTTGTCGCCGCCCGCGGGTGTTGGGGTGCAAAATTCTAGGTTGTGGCTTGCAACCAGGCGCCTAAACGGTGGCTGGCTGGCGTTGCTCGAGCTCGGCTAAGCGCTTGGCGAGCAAGCCTTCGAGCTTGACCAGTGCAGACGAGAAACCGTCGATGCCTTCTTTGAGTTTGTCGGAGGCCATGCGATCGGCGGCGTGCATTTTGTCGAATGTGGCCTTGTCGATAGAGATTTTCTCGATCTGCATGGTTTTTGCGGCTTCGGGCGAGAGCTTGCGCGGCAGATCGGCCTGGGTGGATTCGAGCTCACCGAGCAACTGCGGCGAGATGGTGAGCAGGTCGCAGCCGGCGAGTTCGGTGATTTCGCCGATGTTGCGGAAGCTGGCGCCCATAACGACGGTCTTGTATCCGAATTTCTTGAAGTAGTTGTAGATGCGCGTGACCGACTGCACGCCGGGATCGTCGGCGCCCTGAAAGTCCTTGCCGGTGTCCTTCTTGTACCAGTCGAGGATGCGGCCGACGAAGGGGGAGATGAGCGTGGCGCCCGCCTCGGCGGAGGCGACGGCCTGATGCATGCCGAAGAGAAGCGTCATGTTGCAATGGATGCCTTCCTTCTCAAGGACCTCGGCGGCGCGAATGCCTTCCCAGGTGGAAGCGAGCTTGATGAGGACGCGATCACGGCCGATGCCGGCATCGTCGTATTGCTTGATGATGCTGTGCGCCATGTTGATCGAGCCTTGAGTGTCGTACGACAGGCGAGCGTCGACTTCAGTAGATACTCGGCCAGGAATGATTCCCAGAATCTTCTTGCCGAAGGCGACTGCAAGGCGTTGGAAGGCAAGGTTGGCGACGGCCTGATCGGTGGCGCTTTCGCCGAGCTCGTTGCGCGCATCCTTCAAGACGCCGTCAACGATGGGCTGATATTGCGGCAGCTGCGCGACGGTCGTAATCAACGATGGATTGGTGGTGGCATCCTGGGGATGAAATTCCTTCATCGCTTCCAAATCGCCGGTATCGGCCACGACGATCGTGTACTTACGCAACTGTTCCAGTAAATTCTGCGGCATTTATTCCTCCTCGGGGACAATTCTCACTTAGTTGGATGCTCTGATGCGCATTCGGTGCCAGTTTACACCGGAAATGTTGACCCCATTGTGTAGAGGAGGCGAAAAGAGGTGTTGATGGTGGAATCCGGTAAGAGGCGAGTAGAGACGCCGGGGCTGCATTGAACGGGACGACGAGCTGAGCGAACGGCAGCCCGTCGAATCGCAGGTTCAGTGCGCGCCGAGATAAACCAGAAGTGCTATGGAGAATTGGAGGGTTCCTGTTAGTCTAGCTTCCATTCCCTCGGATTCGATCGGATCTGGATCACGATGAGCGAACTCGAAGTTCGTGAAAACACGATCGAGAGGTCTCCAGCAAAATTCAGCCCGCCGGAAGGCAGCGGTTCGATTCATATTGACGCGCTGCGCGGGGTCGCGGCGCTGCTCGTCCTTGTCTCTCACTGGCGACAGGCGTTCTTTCAGGATATTCAGACGCCCCTGCATCATAGTTTCCTGGTTTCGATGGCTTACGGCGTGACGGCGCTAGGCCATCAGGCGGTGATGATTTTTTTTGTGCTCAGCGGTTACCTGGTGGGCGGCAGCGTTCTGCGCGCGGTCAATGCGGGAAATTGGTCCTGGCGGGACTATCTGTTAGCGCGGCTCACGAGACTTTACATTGTGCTCTTACCTGCGCTGGTGCTTGCCGGGTGCCTGGATTGGGTCGGCATGCATTTTTCCGGGCAGGATGCAATTTATGCGGCGAATGGACGGGCCGGGGCGATCGACTTGAATGTGAGTCCGTGGTTGACGCCGCGAGCATTCATCGAGAACGCATTTTTCCTTCAAGACCTTCCCGTGCCAGGAAAGCCGGGCCAGGCGTTTCCGACATTCGGATCCGACATTCCCCTTTGGAGTTTGAGTTTTGAATTTTCGTATTATCTGGCGTTCCCTTGCGCAGTTCTTGCTTTATCACACAAGAGGTCATGGTATTTTCGGCTCGGCTATTTAGTTCTGCTTTTGACTTTGGGGTGGTTTGTCGGCCGAATAGTAATTATCTACAGTATTTCCTGGGTTTTGGGAGTTGCCATTCGAAGCCTGCCCCCATTTCCTGCGCAGCGGCCATGGGCGCGTCGCATCGCTCTTGTGGTGGCGGCCGGTGTGATGGTGCTGAGTTTTATCGCAACGCGAACCGGCCCCGCATGGGCGATTGACTCACTCTTTGCTGAGTGCACAGCAGCCTTCATCTGGATTGCGGCGAGTAGCGCAACCGGGCCTGTGACTGGCTGGTATGCCCGTTTGGCACATGGAGCAGCGAAGAATTCTTATACGGTTTACCTGGTGCATCTGCCGTTTCTCGTTTTCCTGAAAGCGATGCTGCACGTGCCACAATTCAAACCCTCGTGGTCAACGCTGCTGATCGGTTTTGGAATAATGGCCGTGATTCTCATCTATGTAAGAGTGGTGTACCTGTTATTTGAGAGGCACACGGACCAGTTACGCAGCTGGCTGAAGCAGCGGCTGCCTGGGCGGCCGCGAGCGGTTGCCGATACTTTACCGGCGTCGAATTGAACTCGCAGATGGGGCCAGGTTACGGCTCCGTAGATGATCGCGTCGAAAAAGCGGGCTCCGCTGAGAATGCCGGAGATGCTGAAAATGCGAGAGATGCGCGGATTACTGAGATTCACTCTGGACGACATTGGACAATGTGCCGAGGCCTGGCGATGATACTTCGACACGATCGCCGGGTGCGAGTGGTCCAACGCCGGAGGGAGTGCCCGTGAGCACGAGGTCGCCGGGATCAAGCGTGATGGCCGCAGAGATGTAGGCGAGCAGAACGGGGATCGAGAAGATGAGGTCGCGGGTGGAGGCTTGCTGGCGAACTTCTCCATTGAGCCGCGTCTCGATGATGATGCCGGCGTCGGGATCAAGCTCGTCGGAGACCATTGGACCGACGGGGCAAAACGTATCGCAACCCTTGGCGCGCGTCCATTGCAGGTCTTTCTTTTGCAGGTCGCGAGCGGAGATATCGTTGGCGAGTGTGAAGCCGCGGACGAATTCGCGCCATTCGCCGTCGGGCTTGAAGTTGCGCGTGCGCTTTCCGATGACCAGCGCGAGTTCGCCCTCGTAATCGACACGCTCAGAGAAAGAGGGGAGAACGATTGCGCCACCGGGGCGGAGGATGGACGAAGGCGGCTTGAAAAAGATGAGCGGCTCGGCGGGAACTTCGTTGCCCAACTCGCTGGCGTGGTCGCGGTAGTTGCGGCCGACGCAGATGATTTTGGACGGAGTGACGGGAGGAAGAAGCTCGACTTCGTCGAAAGGCGTGGGCGCGAACGAGAGGAACCATGATGCCATGCCCGCGTGCTCGAGGTGCGAGCGAAGGTCTTCTTCGGGCGTGTCCATCTGGCGGAGAATTCGAAGATGCCCTTTGTAATTGTCGATGGTGCCGTAGTGCGATTGTCCGCCAAACAGGAACCGGCAGTATCTCATGCGAGACCTCCTCACCGTCGGATCGGGCTGGAGCCTGTTATCCACTTTCGCATGCACAGGGGCCGCTTGCGAAAAGTGTGTGCCAAAGTGAATAACAGTCCTTAAGGCGCGGGGACAGTCTCCTGGGCGGAGACCGAGCGCGCGCTTTCGTGCCCATTTTGTCCGATGGCGCTGACAGCATACATATAGGAGCGGCCAGTTTGCACGTCGGAATCGTGGAAACCAGGTCCGATGACCGGCTGGGCGGGGGAGATGCGCTGCCAGCCTGCACTGTCGTTTTGCCGGTAGACGATGTAGCCGGCGAGATTGGGGTCGGAATCGGGCTGCCAACTGAGGTCGATTGCGGGCGCGTTGCCGTTTTCGCCGGCTGTGGCGACGGCGGCGAGTCCCTTGGGAACGGCAGGCGGGAAGATGTCGGCGGCGTCGACCTGAACGGGAGCGCAGAGCGGCCCGGCGAGCTCGAGCGAATTGCCGTTTTCATTGACACGGGTCACGCGTTGCGCGCGGTACTCATAGGACTCGCCGAAACGGATGTCTTTGTCGAGAGCGCGGCCGGAGGTGCCGGAGTCAACGAGAAGATTGCGGACGGTTGGTTCGGGTGGAGCGGAGAGTGGGCCCTGGCTCGGCTTTTTGATGGGCGGCGTAAGCAGTGTGCGGACCAAGCGGATCGCACTTGATTGAGATTCGGGCGGGGCCGGCGACCAGTGAAGGAGGACGCCGTCTTTACGGAGTTCAGCGGCGAGGCCCTCGACGGCGGAGGGCGCCTGTCCGGCCAGGACTTCTGAGCCGTTGGAGAGGCCGGCTGAGCGATTCCTGCGATTGACAAGCTCTACGAAGTATGTGATCGCGTGCGGCGTTCCGGAGGCGAGAGCCGAAGGAAGTGAGTCGGCGTAGCTGGCTTCATCACCCGGAGCGAGCTGGAGAGTCGTTACGGCGTTACAGGCGCCAGTTGCATTTTCGTTTCGGCAGACGCGTGTGGCGATGGACTCTTTGAGGAGCAACTTGTCGGTGTTGCGGACGGGCATCTTCCAGGTGAGCGCGACCTGATCGCCGGTGCGGACGGCGTTGAGGTTGGAAACGCGGTTTGGGAGATTGAGGGAAGGCGGCTGAGGAGCGCCGGGCATGCCGCAGCCGGTGAGGGCGAGGAGGGCAGCGAGGAGTATCGCGATGGAGAAATCCCGCCCCGGTCTCAAACGCGAGACCGAAGGCACCCATGTTGTTGCGAAGCGGTCTTCGTTTCCCGGTGTTAAAGGCAAGACCGAGGGCACTCCCGCAGCGTTGTCACTCTTCAGGGGCTGAAGCCCAAAAACATCCTGTGCTTCAATTGGCCCGGCTGAAGCCGTGCCCTTATTACAAAACCATTTCTTGAAGCACAGGCTGGATTGCATTTCCCTACCAGTCTATCGGACATGCCATTCCGTTCTTGCGGCGAGTATCTGTGCTCCTGTAATTTTGAACGCGTTCACTGAAAGGACTGAGAGCGGTGCTTATTTTCTGCGCTATCCTCGCAATTTTTGTCTACGGAATGATTGCCGCGATGCTGGGCACGATTTTGCCGGAGTTGTCCGATCGCTTCCGCTTGACTCCGTCGCAGAACGGCGCCATTGCCTTTGCGCAGGCCCTGGGATTGATGGTTGCCTCGCTTGCCGTTGGTCCGCTGCTGGATACGGAAGGCGACAAGATTGGGCTCATTCTCGGCCTGGCGTGCATCGCGCTGTCGTTGTTTCTTCTGCCGCGCGCGAAGGGCTTCGGCGGAATTGTGATTCTGCTCTTCCTTCTCGGGGTGGGAGGCGGCATTGTCGTGACCGGTGCCAACGCCCTGGTGAGCGGCGTGAGCGATGTTCACCGTGCTACGGCACTCAACCTGGTGAATCTTTTTTTTGGGCTTGGCGGGCTTGCTACTCCCTTTGTTGCCGCCAATCTCTTCAAGCGCAACTGGAGTCGGCTCTGCTATTCGATTGCAGCGCTCACGGTTGCGACGCTGGCCGTGCAATCTTTCACGCAGATGCCTGTTCCGGCCGGCGGATCGGGCTTCGTTCTCGCGCAAGTTGGGCCGATCCTTGGCCGGCCACTGCTCCTGATGCTGGGATTGTTTCTCTTCCTCTATGTCTCTTGCGAAGTGGGCGTGTGGAACTGGCTGCCACGCCATCTGATTGCGCGGGGCATACCTGAAAAACGCGCGCTGAACATTCTTTCGCTCGGGTTCGCACTCGGCCTGCTTGTTGGGCGCGTTGGGGTTTCGCCAATCCTCATCCATGTGCCGGCGATTGAAGTCACGTTGGTTTCCTCCATCGCGATGGCTATCAGCACATTCCTGATGTTGCGAACAGAGAGGGCCTCAGTTGCGGCGGCGCTGGTCTTCATTGCCGGGCTGTCGATGGCGCCGGTATTTCCGACTGCGCTCGCGATCACCGGCACGGCATTTCCGCACATGACCGGGACGGCCATTGGATTTGTGATCACGTGCGGTTGGGCGGGACTTGCCGTGAGCAGCCGGATGATCGGCGCGATGGCCGGCGGCGATCCGTTGCGCCTGAAAAAAGCATTGCTGCTGATTCCAGCGTTCGCTGTGGTGATGGTCGGTTTGAACCTGGGAATCTGGGCGGCGATGAAATAGGGTTGCGCTTGCCGAGAGTGGTATCCCGCCCATTCGCTCGCTGGGGCGGACGAATGGACGGGGCACAGAGGTGAGATGAGGAGAGTTGTAGCCGACTCATTCGCTCGCCGGGGCGAACGAAAAGGGTGAGGCAACGAGGTCTCTGAGGGCCTGGAGGCCCTCAGGACAGCCGGTCTGGAGACCGGCGCTACCAATACTTGCGGCTCATTGGCGGAGGCTTCAGACCCTTTTGAGGTTGGCGAACTTTTCCATCAGCTTTTTCATGCCATGCCGGGTGAAGAGAACAGTGAGCTTGACGTCTTCGCCTTCACCTTCGCGCATGAGGACGGTGCCCTCGCCGTACTTGGCATGCATGACGCGCTGACCTTTTCTGAAACCGGTGGCGCCGTTGGGCGTGGGGATTTCCATGGTGGGACGCGCGAAGGAGGCGGGGCGGCCGGTTCCTGATTTTCCGCCGAAGAAGCGGGCGATGTTATCGATCGAGTTCGGCGGCGGTGCTCCCGGCGCTTGCGCGCTTTTATTTTTTGGACGAGAGCTTGGGCTGGACGAGATGTCCCGGACATTGGCGCGGGGGGCTTCCTGGCTTTCGTCTTCGTAGTTGAAGTGGGGTGAATCTGCGTCGCCGAAGCTGCGGCGATTGCGGCCAGAGCCGTAGGCAGGCGTAGACCACGCGGGACTACGCCCACTGAGGTTCTCCACGAGTTGTGTGGGGACTTCTTCGAGAAAGCGCGAGGGAATGCTCATCTCGGGCAAGTCGTTGCCGTAGCGGCGGCGATAGTGAGCGCGGGTGAGGACGAGCGTGTTCATGGCGCGCGTCATGCCGACGTAGCAGAGGCGGCGCTCCTCTTCGAGTTCCTCTGGATTGTTGAGGGTTCGCGAATGGGGGAAGAGGCCCTCTTCAAGGCCGGCGAGAAAGACGAGCGGAAACTCGAGACCCTTGGCCGCATGGAGAGTCATGAGCGTGACGCGCGCGTTGGGATCGTACTGGTCGGTATCGGAGGCGAGAGCTGCGTGGTCAAGGAAATCGGCCAGAGTTTCGCCGCGTTCTTCGGCGTCATGCGCCGCGTTGGCCAGTTCCTTCAGATTCTCGATGCGGCTGAAGGCTTCCGGCGTGCCTTCGGTTTCGAGAGCTTTGATGTAGCCGGTGCGATCGATGATGAAACGAATGAGTTCGGGAAGGGTAGCGGAATCGCCGGGGGTTCTGAAACCTTCGGGCCGTTCTTCCTGCGTTGGATGGTCGCTCGGAGGGATTTCGTTCCCCGGTCCCCAAGTGCCAGGGACCGGGGGCACCCCCTGGGTTTGGGGCGGCATGACAAGGAAGGGGCGCTTCGGCGTGTTGGCGGTGGAAGCAAAATGCGAGGCGTCGAGGAGGGGGATTTGAGCACTGTCGGTATTTTGACCGAATGCGAATTCGTTTGCCTCAGGGGCTAAAGCTCCGTGCGAAGAAGAGTCGGGGTTGTCCGGGCTGAAGCCCGGACCTACCGTTGCGTCTGATTCTGCGGAACCGAAGCCGAAGCTGGTGTCGGTGTCGTCGGCCTGGGATTCAGCGACATCAGTTGCGAGCTTGCCGGCGAAATCGGGATCCATCATGGCCTGGGCATCGAGAATGAGCTGGCGGAAGGACTCGAGGGCCATGAGCGCGCGCGTGGGAATGAGATGGTTGGCGATGGCCGCCGCAGTCGCGTCCCAAGTGGAGCGGCCGGTTTCAAGGGCGATGCGCTCGAGAGTTTCAAGCGTGGTTTTGCCGATGCCGCGGGCGGGTGTGTTGATGACGCGTTGCAAGGCCATCGAGTCGTGCGGATTGCGGACGAGGCGGAGATAGCAGAGCAGGTCTTTGATTTCCAGGCGCTCATAGAAACTGAATCCGCCGACCATGGTGTAGCTGATGTTGTAGCGGCGCAGGGCCTCCTCGACGAGGCGTGACTGGGAGTTGGTGCGATAAAGGACGGCGACATGGCCGGCAGCGACTCCTTCGTTTTCGGAGGAGTGCGATTCGCGCAGGAACTTTTGAATTTTGTCAGCGATGAAGAGGGCTTCATTTTCGCCGTCGGGAGCTTCGTAGTAGCCGATGAGCGAGCCGCCCTGGCGCTCGGTCCAGAGCTTCTTGCCTTTGCGGCGGATGTTGTTGGCGACGACGGCACCGGCGGCCTCAAGGATGATCTGCGTTGAGCGGTAGTTCTGTTCGAGGCGGACGATGTGAGCCTCGGGGAAATCCTTCTCGAACTCGAGAATGTTGCGAATGTCGGCGCCGCGCCAGGAGTAGATGCTCTGGTCTTCGTCGCCGACCGCACAGACGTTTTTATGTTCGCCGGCGAGCAGTTTCATCAGCTCATATTGCGGGCGATTGGTGTCCTGGTACTCGTCGACGAGGAGGTAACGCCAGCGGCGCTGATAACGCTCGCGAACCTCGCTCGATACTTTGAGGACGCGCACGGCATCGAGAAGAAGATCGTCGAAATCGAGGGCGTTGTTCTTGCGCAGCTCGTCCTGGTAGGCCTTGAAGATGTGGGCGATGCGCTCGCTGTTTGGATCCTTGGAGCCGAGGAAATAATCCTGCGGATCGACCATGTGATTCTTGGCCCACGAGATGCGGCCGAGGACGGTGCGCGGCGTGAGTTGCTTGGTGTCAAGGCCCATGCGCTTCATCACCTGCTTCACGATGCCCTGCTGGTCGTTCTCATCGAAGATGGCGAAGGTGCGGGTGACACCTTTACCACCAACTTTCAGAGCCTCGATGTCGCGGCGGAGGATGCGCACGCAAAGCGAGTGGAAAGTGGAGATGAGCGGCTTTGCGAGCGACGAGTGACCGATGAGGCGGCTAACGCGCTCGGCCATCTCGCTGGCCGCCTTGTTGGTGAAGGTGACGGCGAGGATGGAATCGGGCGCGATGTTTTTCTCGCCGATGAGCCAGGCAATGCGGTGTGTGATGACACGGGTTTTACCTGAGCCGGCGCCGGCGAGGATGAGCAGGGGACCTTCAGTGGCTTCGACAGCAGCGCGCTGTTCGGGATTCAGATGCTGGAGGAGGGTTTGCAAGGCGTAGAGTCCCGTTTCGATTCCGGAAGGAGTGCTTCCTGACTCTAGTTTACCGTTTGGGACGTGGAGGCGGAGTGACCCTGGGCGAGTTCAGCGGGCGGCGGGGACGGCGATGGCTCGCGACGTCATTTGGCCCAGAAGTTATATTTCACAATGCACCAGATGGCGCGAACACCATCGCGCCATCCAATCTTCTTTCCCTGGTCGTAGGTGCGGCCGGAGTAGGAGATGCCGACTTCGTAGATGCGCACATTTTGTTTTGCGACTTTGGCTGTAATTTCCGGCTCAAAGCCGAAGCGGTTTTCCTGAATCTGGATGCCCTTGAGCACTTCGCGGCGAAAGGCCTTGTATCCCGTCTCCATGTCAGTGAGGTTGAGATCGGTGGCCATATTGGAAAACGTGGTGAGAAAGCCATTGCCAACCGAATGCCAGTAGTACAAAACGCGGGCAGCGCCGGCTCCGCCGCGGAATCTTGAACCGTAGACGACATCGGCTTTGCCTCGGAGAATCGGCTCAAGAAGCCAGCAATACTCCTCGGGATCGTATTCCAGATCCGCATCCTGCGTGATGACGATGTCGGAGGAGGCATGCGTGAACCCGGTGCGAAGCGCAGCGCCCTTTCCCTGATTGACTTCGTGGTGGAAGAGGGTGACGCGACTGTCGCGTTCGGCGAGAGGCTGCAGCAGGGCCCATGTTTCGTCGGTCGAGCAGTCATCGATGACGATAAGCTGCTTGACGGGGCGCTGCGCCAATACTCGCTCAACGGATTTAACGATTGTAGGGGCCTCGTTGTAGGCCGGCATGATTGCCGTGAGGCACGGTTCAATCTCGTCGTTCGATTTCATTGCAGACATGGTAGCAGGGCGAAAGAACGATTCTGAGCGGAGGAATGCGACCCTGAAAGCGGCGCTACGGCCGTTGCAACCAACCCGTTGCGCGGATTTGCGTGTTACGCAGGTAAGGGGCAAAGGAGTTATTGGTGGATACGGTCTGGTTCTGGATCTGGGATGCCCAAATTGATCCGCATGGACGGTCGAGGCTGCAAGCCCTGTAAAGACAGTGGAAAAGGTGAGAGGGGCAGCTCCCGGCGTTGGAGTTTCGTGCGTCGGCCGATGAA
Source organism: uncultured Acidobacteriaceae bacterium (assembly GCA_963782085.1). GTDB lineage: Bacteria > Acidobacteriota > Terriglobia > Terriglobales > Acidobacteriaceae > Telmatobacter. The sequence continues at coordinate 44,979 of CAWAIL010000010.1, read as the reverse complement.
AGGCCGCCGGCCGGCCGGTACCTAAGTCACGCGGAATTTGGCACCGGTGAGGGGTGGGTGTGCAACACCGGTTGTATGGCTCAGGGCCGGAACCAAGAAAGATAATGCCCTCATGAAAACAAAGAGATTCCCCCTTGCTCTTACTGTTTCTCTCCTTGGTCTCTCGCCGGTTGCGATGTTGGGTTCTACGTGCAGTGTGAAGGATAAAGTGCCCTCGGCGGCGCGCATCTTTGCCAAGGCCGATGATCAGAGCGCATGGCGAGAGTATCCGAATGCTGCGCAGATGCCCGATGTGCGTCTCGACAGCGGCTTGTCGGCCCAGGTGGTTCAGCACAAGAAAGAGATCCCATCGGTGACGATTGTGACGCCGGGCGAGAGCTACTGGACCTATACGCGGTATTGCTTTGGTGAAGGTGGCCAGCTTGCCGGCGTGAGCTTTGAGATCCGCACGCAACTGGGATGGGGTTACCGGGTGGATGGGGCAGCATCGGGTGGTGGTTTCAGTGCGAATAACCGCGAATTCTTCAGCACGAAGAGCGAGAAGCCGATCGAAAAACCGTATGGAGTAGCCGATGCGCCTGTGGGCCTGGAGCCGCACCTATATATGACAGTGAGCGAGCTGCCGTTTGCGGATCTATTGAAGCCCACGACGACGAAGACAAACTTGCGGCCGGGACGGCATGTAGCGTTGACGCTGGTGAGCACGGGGAACTGAGGGGCTTGCATTAGTGCGTGTCGCGCCGTTTTGCGATTCACGTGTAGCGACCTGAAGCTTCAGGTCGTCGATGGAACTCGTACACAAAGGGCATCCACTAGGCCTGGCGAGGAAAATGGCTGGACAGGTTAACCAACCCATTGGCTCGTGCGTATTAGCTGCATGAGCCGATTCTCCAGAATCAATCTCATCATCTTCAGTTTCCTCGTTGTCGGGCCGTTCCTTGCCGGCGCTGCGGCGCAAAAACCGGCCTTCGAGGTGGCAACGATCAGGCCCAGCAGAGAATCCGTAAAATTCGAACACGACGGAAAGACAGAGTTCTCAGGCGATACGCTTCGCATGCAGGACGTAACGGTCAACACTTGCATTAAGCTCGCCTACCACGTCCAGGACCGCCAGATCGCGGGTCCGAGCTGGCTCGAGACCGATCGCTTCGACATTACGGCAAAAGCCGAAGGCGCTATAGAAGAGGCCACGATGAAGCAGATGCTTCAATCTCTGCTGGCCGATCGTTTTGGACTCAGCTTCCATCGCGAGCCGAGAGAGATGAAAGTCATCGTACTTACCGTGGCAAACAACGGAGCGAAACTCACGCCCACGAAGGCACCCGATGCCAAACCCTTCCGCGAGAACTCGCTCAATGGCACAGTTGCGAAATCCATGCCGATTGGTGAGTTCGCCGACTTTCTCTCGGGGCCGCTTGATATCCCGGTCGTCGACCAGACAGGCCTCACTGGAAAATACGATTTCACCATCGACTTCACACCCTATTTGCCCGACCCGACGAAGAACATGGACGGAACCAAGCCGGATACGACGGCCATCCTGAAAGCTGCATTGAATGATGAGCTCGGCCTGAAAATGGCGGGTGGAAAAGCGCCAGTCGATGTGCTTGTCATCGACCACGTGGTAGAGCCATCACAAAATTAGGCAAGCAGCGTTTCGCCGCTGCTGCCTACTCAAGTAAAAGAAGTACCTGGTTTGTGTCAGAGGGCACGGCGAAAGGAGCGAATGAGGCGTATCTTAGTTGGCGATCTTCGGAGCGGACACAATGTCACGTATTTGGAGTTGCCGGCGCCTGGCTGCAGCGTCTGTTGTTGTTTGTGCAGCGGTTGAGTTGGGTTCGATTTGTGCTCTCGCGCAAGGGACCGAGCTTTCGCCTCGAGCTGCTGAACTGCTTGGGCAGGCCGCGAACAAGGAAGATTCTTTTGCGATCCTGCGCCAGAAATATAGATGTGTTTTCAAAAACACGAAGTTCACGACGCACGCCGTGCGAATCTACGAGTCCTTCTATGTGAACGGGTACGAGATTCAACGATTGCTGGGCATGAATGGCGTTGGTCTTTCCGCTGCGCAGAAAGATCAGGAAGAGTCTCGCGTTCGCGCGGAGATCGAGACCGATCAGCAGAAATCGCCCCCGGCAGTGGTTGGCCTTGCGGGCGGGATGATTCTGTCGCCGGGAACGCATCGATTTGCGCAGACGGTAGAGGGCTCCGTCGTGCGGACGAGCATCTTCAGGAATGAGCAGCACCTGATGTATCACAGCCGGCAGGCGATCCAACTGGACTTTATTGGCGACAAAAAGTTGAAAGCGCAGACGGACGAGGAGCGGGTGGCGAAAGCGCTAGCAGGAACGATCGTTCTGGACGAGGAGACTGGAGCGATTGTGCGGATAGGCGCGGAAGCGGTAGAGGATGTGACACGGCATGGTTGGCCGCTGGTGGTGCACGGTGCGCATATCGGGTTCGACGCGAGCAAGATCGATGATTCGCTGTTCTTGCCATCATCCTGGACGAGCTTTCACATGGTGAGCCAACCGTTCAAGGTGCCGGCGTTTTATCCGGATACGGAGGATTTCTGGTTGCAGGGGTGCAAGCGGGAGGAGTGAGGAGCGACCGTGGGCGAGTGTGGAGAAGTGAGGAGGTCTCAGGCGCTGCGCTTCTGCGCGTCGACATAAGCGCGGAGTACGGCGTTCATGCGGGTGAGGTGCCCCTTGCCTCGGTCGCGGAACCACTCGACGACGTCGCGATCGAGCCGCAGATGAACGGAGGTCTTGCCGGAAGGCAGAACGACACGCGCAGACTTCCAGAAATCCTTGCCGAGAGATTTGGCTTCCGGGGCGTCATAGCGAGTTGGATCGCCGTCGCGATTGCGGATGGTGTCGATTTCGCTAAGGGAATATCTGACCGTAGTAGGTTTCCCGTTCTTCTTGATTAGCCTTTTGCGCGCTGATGATGCGGATGCGGTTTTCACTGGGCCATGTGAAGATGACACGATAGACCTCCGTTCCTACTCTGCCGAGAGCGATGAGCCGATCTTCGCCGTAGTCTTCGCGGTCGTCAATGCGTTCCAATCGCGGGCTCGAGAAAATCGCCGCGGCCGTAAGGAATGAGACGCCGTGTTTCGTAAGGTTGGTCTTGGCCTTAGCCTCGTCCCATTCAAAATCGAGCTCTTTCCCGTGCACCGGCTACGACTCCTATGTGAACACAATTGTGTACACAAATCAAGGCTGGCTTAGGGCAATGAACTTGTTCAGTCCACGCCTGCCGCACTTCGAGGAAGCGGGCTCAGTCTAGACGCGGTGATCCAGATTGAGTGTGCCAGGCATCACCGGTTGGCATCATGTGTACCAGCGTCGTCCTCATATAGCCTCCACGTTTACTGAATCCGCGGTCTCCTCGCCGAAGCGCGGGCTAACAAAGTCGCCGCGGCGAACCCGCACGGCGCGAAGGCAATTCGGGCGTTAGCCGTCGCGATTCGCAGGTCAACCCGACAACGCGGCTTGCGAGCATCCGAGTCCGGCGGGACCGGAGTCAGAGACCATTAATCGAACGTCACGGAACTTTTCGCGTAACATCTCGACATGTTTTCATGTTCGTTTTGGGAGAAGACATGGTCCGACCCGGCGATATTCTGGACAGCCGCGACAGCTGTCATCACGGCGCTTCTTGCTTGGGTAGCGTGGAAGCAACTCGGCGACTTGGCGGAATCCAGCACCTCGGATTTTCTCTTTCGCCTGAAGAGCGATTTCTTCACAGAGCAGGCTCGCAAACTCGTATTCCTTATTGAGCAGGACCTGCTCAGATTTGAAGATACAGAAATTCCCTACTTTTCAATTCCCGACTTCAACAAGCCAGAATTGAAGCCGCGCCTTAGAGAGCTTGGGATCACCGAATCCACCGTCAGCACATATTCTCTTGACGACTTAATCCTCGGGCCATTGCAGGACGTTGCGTTCTATCTGAGAGAACATCGAATAACTAAAAAACAGGTCTACGCGGTCTTTTCCTACTACATTTCCCTCTGCGCTGAGAGTGCTGCGATTCAGGCTTACAAGGAAGCTTGCCGAAGGCCGCCGGGTGAGTCAGATATATACGCTGGACTTGATGATTTGGAAAAACTGATGCGCCAAGAATTGACAGCTCGGAATTAGTAGTTGCCTCCCTTACCGATTTGGACAGCGGTTTGCAATTCCGGGGCCAATTCAGTACCATACAAAGATGTGCACGGGGAAATCCCTGTGCTGTCAATTGCACCACGGCTGATTGAGCGCCGCACGGCGAAAAGCCTGAATGGCGGCGTTCCCCGAAAAGGGGCTGGCAAAGCGGTGGGAGACGAGGGAACATGGCATCGACTGGCAAGAATATTGCGAAGGCGCGCGCTGCTGTAAACAAGCCGGCGTATCCGCTGCCTGAAGCAGTGAGTCTCCTGAAGCAAGTAAAGTACGCGAAGTTCGACGAGACCGTCGATCTGACGATGCGTCTTGGCGTGGATACGCGGCATGCGGACCAGATGGTGCGCGGCACTGTCGTGCTGCCGCATGGACTGGGCAAGACCAAGACGGTGGCCGTAATTGCCACCGGCGACCGGCAGAAGGAAGCGCAGGAAGCGGGCGCGGATTTTGTGGGCGGCGAAGAGATGGTGGAGAAGATCCAGAAAGAAAACTGGACCGACTTCGACGCGCTGATTGCGACGCCGGACATGATGAAGGTTGTGGGCCGGCTGGGCAAGGTGCTGGGACCCAAGGGCCTGATGCCGAACCCGAAGACGGGCACAGTGACCATGGATGTGGCCGCGGCGGTGAAAGAGATCAAGGCCGGCAAGGTGGAGTTTCGCGCCGATAAGACCAGCCTGGTGCATGTGCCTGTGGGCAAACTGAGCTTCGACGCGCAAAAGCTGATTGACAACGCGACGACGGTGATCAGTTCGATAGTGCGCGCGAAGCCTGCAGCGGCAAAGGGCAAGTACATCAAGAGCACGACACTGAGCTCGACGATGGGCCCGGGCGTGCCGCTGGATTCGGCTGTAGCAGATGCGGCAGGGAAGCACTAAGAACAGGGATCAGGTTTCAAGGGTCAGGGATCAGGCTGCTCCTTGATCAATCTGGAATGGTTTTGATCGCGCAGGTTGGAAAGCGCAGAGATTTCGAGATGAGCGCCGGATTCGGCGCTGGCCCGTGAGGGGAGCAGGAAGATGGCGATTTCAAAAGGAAAGAAAGCGGAGAAGGTGAAGGGTCTGGCGGCGGAGCTGCAGACCTCGACCACCGCGATTATCGGCACGTTTAACAAATTGACGGTTGCCAAGGACTACGAACTACGGAAAGTGATTCGCGAGGCGGGCGGAAAGTACCGCGTGGTGAAGAACAAGCTGGCCGCAATTTCGGGCACGGGCACGCAGGTGGAAGCCGCGCTGAAGGGTCTGAAGGGCGTGAATTCGGTGGCGTTTACCGCGGGTGATCCCGTGGCGCTGGCAAAGGTCTTCGCCAAGTGGGCGGGAGACAATGCAGGAGAGTTCCAGTTCAAGCTGGGCATCGTGGACGGCAAGCTGCTGAGTGTGAACGAAGTCAAGTCGCTGGCGACGATGCCGGGCAAGGAAGAGCTTTTCTCGAAGCTCCTGTTCCTGATCAATTCCCCCGCGCAGCGGCTCGCCACGGTAATCAATGCGACTGGACGCGACCTGGCGGTGGTGCTGGGCCAGGGCGTGGAGAAGGAAAAGTTTACGGCGGCATAAGCCGCCGCCCACCCTAGCCGCAAAGACAAAGGCGCGGCGAGGGGGGGCACCCAGAGTTTCGGTAATGGTTTTGGTCGGGATGCGAGGAGAAAGGGCGCTGGTCTGGCGCAACGGAAACTTTCCCACTGCGTGGAGCGGCCTTTTGGACGAGAGTTTTGGCTCGGACAAACAAATTCAAACGATTTCGAATGGAGAGGGAAATATGGCGGATATCGCACAGTTGGAAGAGCAAATTGTTAGCCTGAGCCTGCTGGAAGCGGCGGCTCTGGTCAAGAAGCTGGAAGAGCGTCTTGGCGTTTCAGCGGCGGCGGCGGCGCCGGTTATGGTTGCCGGCGGAGCGGGCGCGGGAGCGGCGGCTCCAGCGGTTGAGGAGAAGACCGAATTCCAGGTCATCCTCAAGGACGCTGGCGCAAATAAGATCAACACCATCAAGGCGGTACGTGAAGTGACGTCACTGGGTCTGAAAGAAGCCAAGGACCTGGTGGACGGCGCTCCGAAGGCCTTGAAGGAGAACGCGACCAAGGACGAAGCGGAGGCCATCAAGAAGAAGTTTGAGGGCGTCGCGACGGTCGAAATCAAGTAAACGGCACGAGACTTGCAAGGGACGCCGGGGCGCGCTAAGATAAAGAGTGCGCGTCCCGGGGATCCTGCTTGCCGGTTGAGTGGATTGCCCGCAAGGCGCGGGAAACAAGAATGGCGTGAATTCCACGCAGTTGTTCGTAGCCCAGGACGGGGTGCAGGTTATTGGGCACGAGCAAACCGAGAACGACAAGCTCTTTTGGGTCAACGGTTGACTTTGCGGTCAGGCAAAGAGCCGTTGACGAAGGTCTGGCAGCAGGGAAATTCGCGGCGGAAGCGGATTTGGCGATCGGCGAGGGCGGAATCATCGAATTCGAATGGGAGCACTGGCGTTGAGCGGCGCTCGTGGGGCATTGCGTCCTCGCGAGCTTTTTGTGTCTCGCGGGTGCGAAGTTTGAGCAAATCTTGCGGCGTCAGCCGACAAGAGCGCACAGATTCCCTTACTGGTCTCGCCTTGAGCATCGCGGCTTAACCGTTGTGATCTCGACTCCCAATTGTGCGCAGTCTAGCGCACCTGTCCGATCGACGCAATATCCACGACGCGTTATTGACGCGGCTCTCACAGAACCCATCTGACCCAGGGTTCAACACGGCTGGCCGGAAAGCTGATTCCGGCGAACCGGACACACGAGCGGGGCTCCGATGCGCCCGCTCCCTTGCAACTCGATTCTTCCAGAACGATGCCGGCACCGTTGAGACTCGGGCGCCGGCCCGGCGCGGCCACCGAATTTACGGGCAGACGCTGGATTGACGAGGCTCAGGAGTGAACATGCCTAACGAGAAGCGCGCGATTCGCAGCCGGCTCGATTTTTCAAAGATTCCCACGGCAACCCAGATTCCTAACCTGATTGAAGTGCAGCGCCGCAGTTATGAGCGGTTCCTGCAGATGGACAAACTGCCAAACGAGCGCGACGACAATGGCTTGCAGTCGGTGTTTGTGTCGGTGTTTCCAATTACGGACTTCCGCGGCATCTCGCAGCTGGATTTCGTCGATTTCTCGATCGGCAACTGGGAGTGCAAGTGCGGCCACCTGAAAGGGCTGCATCACCTGCGCACGGCCTGCGTGCATTGCGGGGCGATGGTAATTACCAACCCGTTCCTGCCGGGCGATGTGTTGTGCCAAAAGTGCGGAACATACAACAAGAACACGCCGGACTTCTGCAACAAGTGCGGCGACCCGGTGAGCCTGCAACTGAAGTACGACCAGCAGGAGTGCGAAGAGCGGGGCATGACGTTCAGCGCGCCCTTGAAGGTGACGGTGCGCCTGACCATTTACGACAAGGACGCCGAGACCGGCAATAAGACGATTCGCGACATCAAGGAGCAGGAGGTGTTTTTCGGCGATATTCCGCTGATGACGCCGAATGGGACCTTTATCGTGAATGGAACGGAGCGCGTGATTGTTTCGCAGCTGCACCGTTCGCCTGGCGTCTTCTTTGAGACCGCCAACAACCGCACCTACTTCCTGGGCAAGATCATTCCTTACCGCGGATCGTGGGTTGAGTTCGAGTACGACCAGAAGAACACGCTGTATGTGCGCATCGACCGCAAGCGCAAGTTCCTGGGCACGATCTTCCTGCGCGCATTGGGTCTGCGATCGAACGAAGAGATTCTGAAGACCTTCTACACCGTCGACCGGCTGAATATTGCCGACGGCAAGCTGCTATGGCAAGTGCAGCAGGATGCGGCGAAGGGCACGCACCTGGTCGGCGTGAAGCCGGCGCATGCGCTGAAGCACGGCAGTGAAGAGATCGCGCACGCGGGGCGCAAGATCACAGCGCACGCGCTGAAAGCGCTGCGCGCGAGCAGTCGATCCAGCAGGTTGAAGTGGAAGCGCGCCGAGCTGGACGGCGCGCTGACCGCATCCGACGTGGTGGACACGACGACCGGCGAAGTGGTGGTGGAAGCCAACGTGGAGCTGACCGCCGACCGGCTGCACAAGGTGCTGTCGAGCGGCGCGACGAGCTTCGAGGTGTTCTTCCCCGATCGCGACGACGTGGGCAACATCATTTCGAACACGCTGAAGCGCGACTCGGTGCACAAGCCGGAAGAGGCGCTGATCGAGATCTACCGCAAGCTGCGGCCGGGCGATCCGCCGACGCTGGACACGGCGACGGCGCTGTTCGAAGGCATGTTCTTCGACTCGCGCAAGTACGATTTTTCGCGCGTGGGCCGGCTGAAGTTCAACATCAAGCTCTACGAAAACCAGGATGCGACGCCGCTGGATCATCGGACGCTGACGCCGGACGATTTCTATGCGACGATCCGCTACCTGCTGAAGCTGCGCAAGAACATCGGCATGGTGGACGACATCGATCACCTGGGCAACCGCCGCGTGCGCGCAGTGGGCGAGTTGATGGAGAACCAGTTCCGCATCGGCCTGGTGCGCATGGAGCGCGCCATCAAGGAAAAGATGAGCGTGTATCAGGAACTGAATACGGCGATGCCGCACGACCTGATCAACGCCAAGCCGGTGATGGCGGCGATCCGCGAGTTCTTCGGATCATCGCAGCTATCGCAGTTCATGGACCAGACCAATCCGCTGTCGGAGATCACGCACAAGCGGCGCCTGTCGGCTCTTGGGCCGGGCGGCCTGAGTCGCGAGCGCGCGGGATTCGAAGTGCGCGACGTGCATCCGACGCACTACGGCCGCATCTGCCCGATCGAGACGCCGGAAGGCCCGAACATCGGACTGATCAGCTCGCTGAGCTGCTTTGCGCGCATCAACGAGTACGGGTTCATCGAGTCGCCTTACCGCAAGGTGAAGGACTCGAAGATTCTCGACTTTGTTGAGATCGTGAACGCCGGCGAGAGCGGACTGCGCGTGGGCGACCACATCGAGAAGGACGAGGCGGCGCGGCTGAATGCGCAGCTGAAGAAAGCGGGCAAGCGGGCGATCGACTCGATTCCCTTCAGCTTCTACCTTTCGGCATGGGAAGAGGACCGGCACACCATCGCGCAGGCCAACATCGAATTCAACGACAAGGGCGAGATCACCGAAGACCTGGTGAACGCGCGCCGGCAGGGCAACTTTGTGCTGGTGAACCGGGCCGAAGTGGACTACATCGACGTGAGCCCGAAGCAACTGGTATCAGTGGCTGCATCGCTGGTGCCGTTCCTTGAGCACGATGACGCCAACCGCGCGCTGATGGGCGCGAACATGCAACGGCAGAGCGTGCCGCTGCTGGCAGCCGAGGCGCCGCTGGTGGGCACGGGCATGGAGGGCGTGACGGCGCGCGATTCCGGCGCCGTGATCCTGGCCAAGCGCAACGGCATCGTGGATTCGGTCGACTCGGAGCGCATTATCGTGCGCGTCGAGGGCGAGCATCATCCGACGCAGCTTTCGCGCGAAGTGGGTTCGGACATTTACCAGCTGATCAAGTTCAAGCGGTCGAACCAGAACACCTGCATCAACCAGAAGCCGGTGGTGCGCGAGGGCGACCGCGTGATCAAGGGCCAGGTGATTGCCGATGGACCTTGCACGGAGCAGGGCGAGTTGGCGCTGGGCCGCAACGTGCTGGTGGCGTTCATGCCGTGGCGCGGCTACAACTTCGAGGACGCGATCCTGATCAGCGAGCAACTGGTGCGCGAGGACTACTACACCAGCGTGCACATTGAGGAGTTCGAGATCGAGGCGCGCGACACGAAGCTGGGACCGGAAGAGATCACGCGCGACATTCCCAACGTAAGCGAGCACGCGCTGCGCGACCTGGACGAGAGCGGAGTGATCCGCATCGGCGCCCAGATCGGGCACGGCGACATTCTGGTGGGCAAGGTGACGCCGAAGGGCGAAACGCAGCTTACGCCGGAAGAGAAGCTGCTGCGCGCGATCTTCGGCGAAAAGGCCGGCGACGTGCGCGACGCTTCGCTGACCTGCCCTCCGGGCATCGAGGGCACGGTGGTGGACGTGCGCATCTTCAGCCGCAAGGGCCAGGAGAAGGACGAGCGCGCCAAGCTGATCGAGGCCGAGTACGTGGCCAAGCTCGAAAAGAACCTGGGCGACGAAATCCGCATTTTGACCGACGAGCGGTTGAAGCGGCTTGAAGCGATTCTGGGCGGCAAGGAAGTGCTGGCCGATCTGCACGACGAGCGCACCAACAAGCGCCTGCTGACGAAGGGCGCGATTGCTCGACCGCGACACGATCGAGCGCATCTCGACGAAGAATCTGAAGCGCATCCGCTATAACGACAAGGATCCGCGGGTGAACGAGCAGATCGACGAGATCGAAGAGATGACGTCGCGGCAGATCGAAGTGCTGCGCAAGATCACGAACGAAAAGGTGGCCAAGCTGCAGAAGGGCGACGAGCTGCCTCCGGGCGTGATCAAGCTGGTGAAGGTGTACGTGGCCATGAAGCGCAAGCTGAGCGTGGGCGACAAGATGGCCGGCCGCCACGGCAACAAGGGCGTGATCGCGCGCATTCTTCCCGAGGAAGACATGCCGTATCTGCCCGATGGAACGCCGGTGGAGATTGTGCTGAATCCGCTGGGCGTGCCTTCCCGTATGAATGTGGGCCAGATCCTGGAGACGCACCTGGGCTGGGCCGCGCACGCGCTGGGCAAGAAGGTTGCCGCGCTGGTGAAGGCCAACTCCGATGCGCGAACTACGTTCGCGAACTGGTGAAGAAGGAGTTCGCCGGAACGGCAACGCTGCGCCAGTTGCTGGAGCTGGACGACGAGATGCTGCTGCGCGTTGCCGCAGGCATGAAGAAGGGCATCTGGTTCGGAACGGCGGTGTTCGACGGCGCGCAGGAGAGCGAGATCAAGGCGCTGCTGGCGTCGGCGGGCTGCCGTCTTCGGGCAAGACGGCGCTCTTCGACGGCCTGACGGGCGAGCAGTTCGAGCAGCCGGTAACGGTGGGCTACATTTACATGCTCAAGCTGTCGCACCTGGTCGACGACAAGATTCACGCGCGGTCGATCGGGCCGTACTCGCTGATCACGCAACAGCCGCTGGGCGGCAAGGCGCAGTTCGGCGGGCAGCGCTTCGGCGAGATGGAAGTGTGGGCGCTGGAAGCATACGGCGCGGCGTACATCCTGCAGGAGCTGCTGACCGCGAAGTCCGACGACGTATATGGCCGCACCAAGATCTACGAGGCCATCGTCAAGGGCGAAGCGGCGATTGAGCCGGGCGTGCCGGAGTCGTTCAACGTGTTGATTCGCGAGTTGCAGTCGCTATGCCTGGACGTGGAGCTGATCAAGCGCGCGGACCTGATCAAGAAGCTGCCGACGCCGGAAGTGGCGGCGGTAGCGGACTAATGCCAGGATCAGTGAACAGTGATCAGTGGTCAGACGGATCGTGCAGCTTGAAACTGGCACGGCCTGGGCAATGACGATGCGACGACTGAACAGCTGATCACTGGCCACTGTTTTCATGGGTTCTTCTTGAAAGCGGTAAACGCCGCTGCCCGGGAAGGAAGGACCCAAAAGAATCCCGGGAAGTACCGCGGCGGGCAATAGAGAGCCTGCCAAGGAGGGTCGCCTTGTTCCGTTCGAACCCGTTTGAGCTTACCAGCCCCATTACCGACTTCGACGCCATCCGCATCATGCTGGCCTCGCCGGAAAAGATCCGCAGCTGGTCGCATGGCGAGGTTACCAAGCCGGAGACCATCAACTACCGCACCTTCAAGCCGGAGCGCGACGGCCTGTTCTGCGCGCGCATCTTTGGCCCGGTGACCGACTGGGAGTGCCTGTGCGGCAAGTACAAGCGCATGAAGCACCGCGGCGTGATCTGCGACAAGTGCGGCGTGGAAGTGACGGTAAGCAAGGTGCGCCGCGAGCGCATGGGCCACATCGAGCTGGCGTCGCCCTGCTCGCACGTGTGGTTCTTCAAGGGCCTGCCTTCGAGGATCGGGCACCTGCTGGATATTTCGCTGCGCGACCTGGAGAGCATTCTCTACTTCGAGTCGTATGTAGTGGTCGATCCGGGCGACGCGCCGGTGCGCGAGCGCGAGATCATCAAGGACGAGACCCGTTTCCGCGAGCTCGACCAGCAGTTCCGGCCCTCCGGCTTCAAGGCCATGATGGGCGCCGAAGCGATTAAGGAATTGCTGAAGCGCGTGAGCGTGGACGAGCTGGGGATGGAACTGCGCGAGCGGATGAAGACCGAGACCTGCGCGCAGAAAAAGCTCAAGTATGCCAAGCGGCTGAAGGTGGTTGAGGCTTTCCGCAAGAGCGCCAACAAGCCGCAGTGGATGATTCTCGATGTGCTGCCGGTCATTCCCCCAGAGCTGCGCCCGCTGGTGCCGCTGGATGGCGGACGGTTTGCCACATCGGATTTGAACGACCTGTATCGTCGCGTAATCAACCGCAACAACCGGTTGAAGAAGCTGATGGACCTGCACGCGCCGGAAGTGATTGTGCGCAATGAAAAGCGCATGCTGCAGGAAGCGGTGGACGCGCTGTTTGACAACGGACGCCGCGGCCGCGTGCTGCGCGGCGCCAACAACCGCCCGCTGAAGTCGCTGAGCGACACGCTGAAGGGCAAGCAGGGCCGCTTCCGGCAGAACCTGCTGGGCAAGCGCGTGGACTACTCAGGCCGTTCGGTGATCGTGGTGGGTCCGGAGCTGAAGCTGCACCAGTGCGGCCTGCCGAAGAAGATGGCGCTCGAACTGTTCAAGCCGTTCATCTATCACCGGCTGGAGCAGACGGGGCAGTGCACCACCATCAAGCAGGCGAAGGAAATGGTGGAGATGCAGGAGCCGGTGGTTTGGGACATTCTTGAAGAAGTGATCAAGGACCACCCGGTGCTGCTGAACCGCGCTCCAACACTGCACAGGCTGGGCATCCAGGCATTCGAGCCGGTGCTGGTGGAAGGCAAGGCCATCAAGATTCACCCGCTGGTCTGCACGGCGTTCAACGCCGATTTCGACGGCGACCAGATGGCAGTGCACATTCCGCTGTCGCCTGAGGCGCAGATTGAAGCCAGCGTGCTGATGCTGGCCTCGCACAATATTCTTTCGCCCGCGTCGGGCCAGCCGATCACTGTTCCTACGCAGGACATGGTGCTCGGGCTCTACTACCTGACGAAGGCAAAGAAGGGTGCGCAAGGGCGAAGGCCGCGTGTTCGCGAACAGCGAAGAGATCCTGATGGCGCTCGAGGCCGGCGAAGTGGAGACGCTGTCACCGATCCGCCTGCGCTATACGGGCAAAGTGCTTGACATGACGACGGCGTACGACGACCAGGACATCACGCATACCGAGCCGGTGGATTTCGAAAAGGAGTACGTGTCGACTACGGTGGGCCGCGTGATCCTGAACGACGCGCTGCCGCCAGGCATGCCGTATATCAACGGCCTGCTGAAGAAGAAGGGCATCGGCCAACTGGTGAACTATTGCAACCAGAACCTCGGTCTCGAGGTGACGGTGGGCATGCTGGACCGCATCAAGTCACTGGGCTTCAATTTCGCCACGCGCTCGGGGCTTTCGGTGGGTCTGGACGACATGGTGATCCCCGAGAGCAAGTACAGAGTGGTAGGCGACGCCGACAAGAAGGTGATCGAAGTCCAGAAGCAGTATATGGATGGCGCAATCACCAACGGAGAGCGCTCGAACAAGGTCATCCAGATGTGGTCGGCGGTAACGGACCAGGTGGCCGACGAGATGTTCTCGAACATGAAGCGTGCCGACGATGAAGGCGCGATGAACCCGATCTACATCATGGCGGATTCCGGCGCCCGCGGTTCAAAGCAGCAGATTCGCCAGTTGAGCGGTATGCGCGGATTGATGGCCAAGCCTTCGGGTGAGGTTATCGAGACGCCCATCACGGCGAACTTCCGCGAAGGGCTCACGGTGCTGGAATACTTCATTTCGACGCACGGCGCGCGCAAGGGCCTGGCCGATACGGCATTGAAGACTGCCGACTCGGGCTACCTGACCCGCCGCCTGGTCGACGTGGCGCAGGACGTGATCGTAACCGAGCAGGATTGCGGCACGCTGGAAGGCATCTACGTTGGATCGATCGTTGAATCGGGCGAGATCATCGAGCCGCTGCGCGACCGTATCATAGGGCGCGTGTCGCTGGAGAGAATCAAGGACTACGACGGCAACGTGGTGGTTGAAGTAAACCAGCCGATCGACGAAGACATTGCTTCGGCGATCCAGGGCGCCGGCGTGGAGAAGGTGAAGATCCGCTCGGTGCTGACCTGCGAGTCGCGTCGCGGCGTTTGCGCGCTGTGCTACGGACGCAACCTTGGCTCGGGCCGCCTGGTGGAACTGGGCGAAACCTGCGGCGTGATTGCGGCGCAGTCGATCGGCGAGCCGGGAACCCAGTTGACGATGCGTACCTTCCACGTGGGTGGTACGGCAAGCCGCGTGCAGGACAAATCGCGCCTCGACGCGAAGAACAACGGATTTGTGCGCTTCATCAACCTGAACACCGTGGAAAGCAAGGATGGTGCACTGGTGGCGATGAACCGCTCGGGTTCGCTAGCAATCGTGGATGAGCGCGGCCGTGAAAAGGAGCGCTACCAGGTGGTTTACGGTGCGCGCCTGCGGGTGAAGGAAGGCTCGGCGGTAAAGCTCGGCGAACTGCTGGCCGAATGGGATCCGTATACCTACGCCATCCTGACCGAGATTGGCGGCAATGTCACGTTCAAGGATCTGCAGGAAGGGATCACGCTGAACGAAGAAGTGGACGAAGTGACAGGCCTGTCGCGTTGGGTGGTTGCGGATTCGCCCGACGAGAAGCGGCAGCCGGCTTTCGTGGTAAAGAATGCGAAGGCGAACAAACGTTACCTGCTGCCGCGCGGAGCGCACCTTATGGTGCAGGATGGCGACGAAGTGGGTCCGGGCGACGTGCTGGCAAAGATTCCGAAGGAAAGCACGCGCACCAAGGACATCACGGGCGGTTTGCCCCGCGTGGTCGAGCTGTTTGAGGCTCGCACTCCGCGCGAGAAGGCCATCATCAGCGAGATCGACGGCGTGGTCCGCTTCGGCGAAGTGACCAAGGGCCAGCGCAAGATTTACGTGACGGCCGACAACGGCGACGAGAAGGAATACTCGGTGCCGCGCGGAATTCACGTGAACGTGCAGGAAGGCGAGCGGCTGAGGGCAGGCGATCCTCTGATGGATGGCCCTCTGAACCCGCACGACATTCTTGCTGTGCTGGGCGAGAAGGAACTGCAGGCCTACCTGGTGAACGAAATCCAGGAAGTCTACCGGTTGCAGGGCGTGGCCATCAGCGACAAGCACATCGAAGTGATTGTGCGGCAGATGCTGCGCTGGGTGCGCATTGACGAAGTGGGCGACACGAACTTCCTGCTCGAACAGCAGGTGGATCGTTTCCGCTTCAGAGAAGAGAACGAGAAAGTGCTGGCCAACGGCGGCCGTCCGGCTATCGGACGTCCACTGCTGCTGGGCATCACCAAGGCGTCGCTCTCGACTGACAGCTTCATCTCCGCGGCCAGCTTCCAGGAGACGACGCGCGTGCTTACCGAAGCCAGCATCAATGGAGCGGTGGACAACCTGCGCGGCCTGAAGGAGAACGTAATCGTCGGACGCCTGATTCCGGCGGGTACGGGCCTGGAGTACTACCGAAACGTGCAGCTCAGCCCCGAACTCGAAGAGGCTGCGGCTCGCGTACAACAGGAAGTGACGGCCGAGATCGAGGCTGCCGAGCGCGAACTGGAGATGATGCGCCAGGAAGGCGAGGCAGAGGAGATGGCGGCGGAATAACCACCTGTGGTGGGGCAGACCTTTGGTTTGCAGAAGTGGAAGGCCCGGCAAAAATTGCCGGGCCTTTCTTTTTGGCGACGCAGGAAGGGACGCATTCAGACAAGCGCCGGGATCTCATGTTTTGTGGCGCGTCTTGCATATTTCTTCACGTACATGGCGACATCAGCGGCGCGCATGAGGCCATCTTTGTTGTCGGCATCTTCTGGGAAGAGGGCGATGCCGACGCTTGCCGAGCCGTGGATGTTGCCGCAATCGAGGACAAAGGGCTGATCGAAGCAGCGTTCCAGGCGCAGCGCGATCTCTTCCACCTCGGCGCGGTAGCGGACAGAGGTGACAACAACAGCAAATTCGTCGCCGCCGATGCGCGCCAGCGTGTCGCCGGGGCGCAGTTGACGCTTCATGCGCTGCGAAACTTCCTGCAGATAGAAATCTCCCGCTTGATGACCGTGACGGTCATTCACTTGTTTGAATCCATCGAGGTCAATGTAGACGAAGCCGAAGATACCGGCATCGCCGCGTGCGTTCAGGATGAGTGCGTCGAGAGTCTTTTCGAGCGAGAACCTGTTCTGGATATCGGTAAGGAGATCAAACTCCGATCTGCGAATTAGATCCGCGTAGAGCTGCGAGGTTTCGATCGCCAGCGAGGCTAATCCTGCAGCAAAGGCGAGCGCCTCCCGCTCAACGGCTTTCGGCCTGATGCGCGCGTCGAAGGCCGTGAGGAGGGTTCCGTGCGGAGAGCCAGATCGGGAAGAGATTTGCTCCTGCACGACGCGCAAGGCGGTCAATTTTGCGGGACACTGGCCGATTGGAGCGCGAGCGCTGTTTATCTGGCACCAACATGGCGCACCGCGCAGGCGGAAGGAGACCAACTGGGTGATTTGCGTAATGATCTCATTGAGTGGACGACCGATGTTGATTTCTTCAAGGATGCGGCCGCGGCGGTGTTCGAGATAGGCGGCTGCAGTGGAAGACCTGCGCACGCTGCGTTCGAGCATCCAGCTTCTGCCGCCGGCGACAGATGCCACAAGAAGAAGGACGCCGGCAAGAATCATGAGGTTTTGTACGTTGACCAAGGATGGCTTGGCGACGACCACGATGTCGCCGTGGGAACGCATAAGAATGTTGAAGGGAACATCGCCATCAAATGGATTGGCGTTTTCGAGCAAGCAGATGCCGGTGACGCGAACGCGCGAGCCGATGGGGATTCCCATCATCGGCGAAGTCGAGCTGTGGTTCGCCGTTCCATCATTTCGAATGATCGAGGAGAACAAGTGTCCATCTGCCTGGAGGACATACTCATCCTGCGTGGCCTGCCGGACTTTTGTGACCACGACTCCCTCGATAGAGACCAGGTCGAAGGCGCGGCTGTGCGACGTGTTTCCTCCAGCTGCCAGATCGTGCCAAGTGAGCAGAGGAGCCACGACGGGGCTCTGGACACCACCGCTGCGAATCTCGCTTCGAGTGAGCAAAAGGAAACCATTTTGCACGTTGGGAAATCCCACCGCATCCGCCACGTCGCCGATGCGAAGGGAGGTGTGCGCATGGGTCGCGATCCACACGCTCTTCGAGCCGTCTTGCAGCACGAGCGCCGATTCCGGTTCATAGTAGGTGATGGTTCCATGCACGCGTGTGCGCTGCGACAATTCGCGGACACGGTACCCAGCGATAAGTCGATCCATCGGCGTTATGGTGAGTGACCAGGGATCAACTGAAGCCCGCCTGATGACCTTGATTCCCTCGAGGGTCTGCACATGAAACAGAACGCCGGTTTGTTGCATTTTGTTATCGAAATGACCGGAAACAGCTCCGGTAATCTCCACCTCGGCATCGAGCAGATTTGGGAGGGCACCGGGATCTTTGGTATCGACATTTGCGTCTACTTCCCCACCGTCCACGAGCATCTGGAGATAGGTAAAAGGCCCGCGCAAGGTCATATTGGCCACAGGCGAGTTGGCAACGATATTGGCCGCCAGAATCCGGGCGCGCACGGTGACGAGCTTGCAGTCGATTTCGCCGCGGATCATTTCTTCGTAGGTGGCGTGAACCGATTTGGGCAGCGATCCGTGGCTGAGGAATGTGATGTCATGGCTGACGACAAATGGCCGGAAACTTTCCTGCAATGTTCCGCGGACAAAGATGCGATCGCCGGGAACAAGTTTGAGTGGAGTGACAGCGTGGACGTAAATGGCTGAGTTTCCCATCTGGACGAACAGGTCCTGGTCGAAGCCGCGGTAGTAGGTGACGACGGCGAGAAAGCTCGCTGCGGGATGTTGACGGGCCTGGTCATTCGAAAGAGCGGCGAGTGCCTGCAGAGTAGTCAAAGCAGGGTGGGTCTCAGCCGCAAGATTGTAAAGACATCCGGCGACGGCTACAAAGAGGACGAGGAACGCCCTCCTCACGGAGGTGGTTTGAACAAGCATCATGCAATGGGAAGATGGCTTCCCAAGAGATTCATCGGCAGATCCGCTTCGAAAATCAATCAGCGCCGGAGTCGCGGCGCTGGCTGGAGCGGCATGGAAGTGGACCGAGGCAAAGATGGATCGCAGGGTACCGGATTGACGCGCATTTGAAAGGGGTGCGATCGACGAAAAGAAGGAGGGATGGAGATGCCCGGTGAGGGAGCTGAGTCAGGCGCGGTTTCTCTGCGAAAACTCTGAATCGGGGCTGTCGGGCCGAATGCCCTTTTTCCTGAACTTGGCGATGTACATGGCAGCATCAGCCGCGCTGAGGAGGCCATCTGCTGTCGTGGCATCTTCTGGATAGAGGGCGACGCCGATGCTGGCCGATCCATTCAGCACGTAGCCATCCCCCATAAAAGGCTCAACGAAGCACGCCTCAAGCCGCGCGGAGATCTCGTCAACTTCAGCGCGGTTTCGAACTTCGGAGACCAACACTGCGAATTCATCGCCGCCCACGCGTCCCAATGTGTCGCAGGGACGAAGCTGCCGTTTCATGCGCTGGGCGACTTCCTGCAGGTACAGATCGCCGACGAGATGGCCGTGCACATCGTTCACCTGCTTGAACTCGTTGAGGTCGATGAAGATGACTGCGAAGATGCCGGCGGACTGGCGCGCGTTGTGAATCATCGCATCAAGGGTCCGCTCCATCGCGAAGCGATTCTGGACGTCGGTGAGTACGTCGAACTCGGAACGGCGCACGAGATCTGCGTAGAGCCGCGATGTTTCAACGGCGAGCGTGGCCAGGCCGGCCGCCATAACCAGCGCTTCGCGCTCGAGGGTTGTGGGCCTCGTGTGCGCGTCGAAGGCGGCGAAGATGGTGCCGAGCGGCGGTCCGGAGCGAGCGGCGATAGGATATTCGACGGTGCGCATTGAGGATGGGTCAAGATGCGCAGGACGATTGCCGAGCGCCGCACCGTCGGCGATCTCGCACCAGCATGGTGCACCATTCAGCCTGACAGAGACGAGTTCAGTAACTCGTTCGAGAATTTCGGCCAGTGGTTCGGAAGAATTGATACTTTCAAGGATGCGTCCGCGACGCTGCTCCACATAGGCAAGAGACCCGATTTCGCGGCGAATCTTGTACTCGAGGTACCATCCGCGTCCACCGAGGACGAGCACAATGGTCAGCAGCAATCCTGCGATCATCATGGTGTGACGCTCATCCATCCAGTCTGGCCCGGAGAGGACGGTGAGGTCGTCGGCCGAGCGGAGCAGAATGCTGAACTGAACGTTGTGGCGCAGCGGGTTTGTGTTATCAGGAACACAGATGCCTGTGACGCGGACGTGCGTGCCTACCGGAATATCCTTTATGGGCGGGAGCGATTCGGAACTCGCGCCAGCAACGTATCGCAGGACGGCGGGAAACTCTTCGTGGTCTGCCGAGAGAACGTAGACGTCCTGCGCAGTTTCGCGGGCGGAGACAGCCACGACTCCTTCGATGGAAACGAGATCGAAAATGTGCTGGCTCTGGCTGAGCTGCTGCCACGATACGTTTTTTGCGCTTATTGGCGCCGTCGTCCCGCTGTCTCGGACCTCACTCGAAGTCAAATTCAGAAAACCGTTGCTCAAGGCGGGAAAACCGGTGGCCTCGGCTTTGTCGCCAACGTGGATGGGGCCGGCGATTCGCGTGCTGACCCATACGCTGCGTTCGTCATTTTGCAAAACCACGGCTGCGCCCGGCTCGTAATACGTTACTACGCCTGTCACTCTTAACCGGCTGCTCCGGTCATCCATGTGGTAGGCGGTCATGATGCGATCAATGGGTGTTTCCGGGAGCGACCAAGGGCTGACGGCTGCGCGTTTAATAATTTTGATGCTGGAGATGCTGGGTACATGGATCGCGACGCCGGTTTGTTCCCGCTTGCCATCGAAGGAACCGCCGGCAACGCCAGTGATCTCAACCTCAGCGTCGAGCAGGTTATCGATGTCTTCGGAACCAAGGCGATTGACGACGGTTTCAACGATTCCGCCATCAGTAAGGACCCTGAGAGTAGCGCCTGAGCCTTTGTTAGCACCCGAATCCACAGCTGAATTGGCGGCGCGTATTTTGCCGCCGATTGTGACGAGGACCGAGTCGTACTGGCCTTTGATCAGCTGATCAAAAGTGGCTTTCACCGGTTTGGGCGATTTGCCTTCGCCGAGAACCGTGATGGCAGTTGCGGTGACGAATGGGCGAAAACTGGGCGCCGTGACGCCTTTGATGAGAACGCGATCGCCGGGCTCCAACTGGAAGCCGCTTGCTTTCCAGATGTAGATCCCAATTGGCCCGTCCTGAACGAAAAGGTCGTCGCGGACGGCGTTGAAATACGTGACAGTTGCCTCAATGGAAACAGGCAGGCCTTTGCCGGCCTCAACATTGTCAAGGTCGTGAATGGCCTTCAGCGAGGTCAGGGGCGTTTGCGCATCCAGAGTGACCGTCAGGATCAGCGCCAAGAGAACCGCGAGCCCGATGAGATCTTTCCTGTTCAAAATGACTTCGCTCCGCGTTTGCGAACTTTGCTCTCGGCAAACCGCATGCGCCACCATCCGATGGCTTCCTCGTCCAACTGCGCAGGAAGTGTTCAAATTCCGCGCGCGGGAGCAAAAATGGGGGCGTCTGCTGCACCTATCTTAACCTGCCGGAAGTGATTGAAAATAACACTTTTGGTGCGAATATGAGGAGACCGTTCTCTGCTATCGGGGATGCCCTTATGTGGGATTCGAAAGCAACGTTCTAGGGGCCGTAGTAGGGTTCTAGACTGGGAGCCAGTCATGAAGAAGCATGAAAGGCCGCCCATCGAAGAAAGGACCGGCAAGTTACCTTCGGGTGCGGGCCAGGCGGCTCCGGTGCGGCACATTCGTGTGATCGGCGTGCCACTCGACCTCGGCGCCAGTCGCCGCGGCGTGGATATGGGGCCGTCGGCGGTGCGAGTCGCTGGCCTTGAGGCACGGCTTGAGGCGCTTGGGCATCGCGTGACGGATTCAGGGAACATCCGCGTAGAAATTGCGGAAACGCAAAGCCCGGGCAGCAAGAACGCGCATTATCTGAAGGAGATTGCGGAAACGTGCACGCGCACCGCCGAGGCGGTGGTTGCGGCACTGGAAAAAGGAATGACGCCGCTCCTGCTTGGTGGTGACCACTCGATGGCAGCCGGATCGGTCTCGGGCCTCGCTGAATTTTATAGGGGTCACGAGCAGAAGGTTGGGCTACTGTGGATCGATGCCCACTCGGACATCAACACGCCGGACACCTCGCCTTCAGGCAATGTGCACGGCATGCCGCTGGCAGCACTGCTAGGTTTGGGGCCGGGGCCGCTTGCAGAGATCTTTGGTTATGCGCCGAAGATTGCACCGGAGAATACAGTGCTGATTGGAGTGCGCGATATCGATCCGGCGGAGCGTGAGAATCTGCGGCGTGCCGGCATGACCGAAGTGTATACGATGCGCGACATTGATGAGCGAGGCATGCGGGCGGTGATGGAAGAAGCGCTGCGGGCAGCGGGTCGCGGCACAGCCGGTTATCACGTTTCGCTCGATATGGACTGGATCGATCCCGAGGAGGCTCCCGGGGTGGGCACGCCGGTGCGAGGCGGGGCGACATACCGCGAAGCCCACCTCGCCATGGAGATTATTGCCGATCACGGGAGGTTGTTGAGCTTTGAAATCGTCGAGGTAAATCCGGTGATCGATGAGCACAACCGGACTGCGGATCTCGCGGTGGAACTGGCGTGTTCGGCGTTTGGGAAGAAGATACTTTAAAAGCAGGGAACAAGGGAAGATGAGAATAAGGGAAAAAGGGAAGAAGGGAGCGAGGGAACAAGGGAGCAAGATTCTGTTGTTGAATCGGATGCGAAGTCGCTGGTGTTGAAATTCTGAACAGTGGATGGCGCTCCTAAAATTGAGTGATGGCGAAGAAACTGCGAGTTGGCGTGATTTTTGGCGGGCGAAGCGGCGAGCACGAAGTGTCGCTGCTCTCGGCAGCCTCGATTTTGAAAGCGATCGATCGGAACAAATTCGATGTGACGCCGATTGGCATTACCAAAGAAGGGCGATGGCTGGCGGCGGGCGACGCACAGGGGATGCTCGAAGCTAATAATGCTGGCGGAGCGCGGCCGCTGCGTGCCGGAGATCCGCGGGCGACTCCGGGAGCCAAGCTGCTGCACGAGGGAATTCCGACGCTGCTGGCGCCCGAGCCGGGGCGGTCTTCCGCATTAAGCCAAGCGCAAGGTGTGGGTGGGCAGCCACTGGATGTGGTGTTTCCGGTGTTGCACGGGACGTTCGGCGAGGATGGGACGATCCAGGGATTGTTTGAGCTGGCGGGCATTGCGTATGTTGGCTCGGGCGTGTTGGGCTCGGCCGCGGGCATGGACAAGGACGCGATGAAGAGACTTTTCCTCGAGGCGAAGCTGCCGATTGTGA
The DNA here is from genome assembly GCA_963782085.1 of uncultured Acidobacteriaceae bacterium. Lineage (GTDB taxonomy): Bacteria > Acidobacteriota > Terriglobia > Terriglobales > Acidobacteriaceae > Telmatobacter. The sequence continues at coordinate 22,146 of CAWAIL010000010.1, read as the reverse complement.
AGCATGTGACGCTGCTGCGCTCAGAGTGGGAGAAGCGGCCGCGCAAGGCGATCGCGGAGATTGAGAAGACGTTGAAGTATCCGATGTTCGTGAAGCCGGCGAACCTGGGTTCGTCGGTGGGCATCAGCAAGGCGCATGACCGGAAGGAGCTTGGACCGGCGCTGATGGTGGCGGCGAAGTACGATCGCAAACTGGTGGTGGAGCAGGGCGTGGGCGGAACGAAAGGCCGCGCGCGCGAATTCGAAGTGGCCGTGCTGGGCAACGACGATCCGAAGGCGAGCGTAGTGGGCGAGATCGTTCCGGGCAAGGAGTTTTACGACTACGAGGCGAAGTATCTGAGCGAAGGATCGGTGCCGGTGATTCCTGCGAAGCTCACACGCGAGCAGAACAAACAGATACGCGAGATGGCAGTTAAGGCTTTCAAAGCATGTGATTTGGCTGGGCTGGCGCGGGTGGATTTCTTGATGCAGCCGGAGGGGAAGCAGTGGATCTATGTGAACGAAGTGAATACGATGCCCGGATTCACGCAAATCAGCATGTATCCGAAGCTGTGGGAAGCGACGGGCCTGAAGTACAAGGACCTGATTACGACGCTGATTGAACTGGCGCTGGAGCGGCAAACGGAAAAGAACCGGACGAGCTACAGCCGTGAGGAATGAGAAAGACAGGGAACAAGGGAACGAGGGAACAAGGGAAGAGGGAACAGCGGTGGCGCTAGTGGTGTCTAATCCATCAGGCGGCTAAAGATCGCCGGGGCGAGATCTGCGCTACGAAGTGTGAACCAAAAGTGTGAACTGAGGACGCTTCGGCGCCCTAAGCCCAAAACCTGGTCCTTGCCGTATTCTGATTGCCGGGGAAGAACTCAATGACATTGCTGGATGCTCCGAAATTCGATGCGACGCGTGAAAAACGAAACACGCTGATCCTGCGCCTCTCGGCAGCGGGAGTGCTTGTCTTGCTGGTGGCGTGGTGGCTGGTGGCTGGGCGGCCCATCGACTGGCCGTGGAACTGGAACCATTACATGATGGGGCGCTCCAAAGTAAATGGCTTCCTGACCGCCGTAGAGGCCAACGATCTGAATAAGGCGTACGGCATCTGGTTGAACGACAAGAACTGGCAGCAGCATCCGCAGCAGTACACGACCTATCCCTTCACGCGCTTCCAGGAAGACTGGAGTTCCAGCAGCCCCGACAACGAGTACGGCGCGATCAAGAGCCACAAGGTGGTGCTGGCGGGGCACTACGGCAACGGAGTGCTGGTGGCTTCGCTGATCAACGGCCGGAAGACCGACGCGCTGAACCTGGAGTACGACCCGCACACGGGGACGTTGAGCTTTGCGCCGCCGGGGACGAGTTTGTACCTGGGGCCATGAGAAACAGTCATTAGCTTTCAGCCGTTTGCTCCATGGAGTTGTGGTGGGTGCTGTCGACCCAAGCGGAACTTGGATGAGCACACACATTATTTTGCTGATTGGGCGTCGGGGCCGGTGACTTTGACGTCGATGGGTTTGTCTGAGAAAGGCATGGGCTTGCGCGGGATCATGTCATCGCGCACGGCGGCGTTGTAGAGGAATGTCGCTTCGACGACCGCGGCCTGCTTGAGATCGTCGGGCGAGAGGCGCTCATAGACATCCTGATTGGAGTGCAGACTGCGGGTCTCGTAGTCGCGCGGATCCTGGATGAACTGGAAGGCTGGGATGCCGACGGCATCGAAACTATCCTGGTCGGATGAACCACTGGGGCGCAGCGTGATGGTGGTGACGCCGATGTCGCGCAGAGGCTCGATCCACTGCTGAAAGATGGCTGCCGCAGCGGCATTGTTCTCAGCGTAGACGCCCTGCAGTTTGCCGCCGCCATTATCGACGTTGAAGTAGGCGGAGATGAGCGGATATTCGGCCCCTGGCGCAACCGGACCGACGGGCTGGCGGAGCATTTCGGGAATTTGCAATTGATCGGGATCGGTGGAGTACCCGATGGTGGCGAAGTGTTGTTTGACGTAGCCGAGCGAGCCGAGCTCACCTTGCTCTTCGCCGCTCCATAGCGCGGCGCGAATGGTGCGGCGCGGATGAACATGAAGCGCAGCGAGGATGCGCATAGCTTCCATGGTGACGACAACGCCTGCGCCATCGTCGGTGGCTCCGGTGCCGGCGATCCAACTGTCAAGATGGCCACCGGCCATGACGATTTGACCTTTGAGCGCAGGATCCGTACCTGGAATTTCGGCGATGGTGTCGTAACCCTGCTCGTGGTCACCGGTGAACTCGGTGTGAATGTTCAGGTCCAATGTGACTGGGATGTTGTGTTCGAGCAGGCGCGTGATGCGTCCGAATGCCTCGTGGGCGATGACCGCTTCGGGGACGATTTGCTTGTGATCGAGCCGATAGGCGAATTCGTCGAGCATCTCGCCGTTGTCGTCGCGCATGATGCCGCCATCTCCTGCCCAGCCGTGAACGAGCACCGCTGCTGCTCCCTCAGTCTGCGAAGAACTTTGCGATCTTTTCGCCAAAGACGATGCGCTTGAAATACTGCGCCCATTGGTCCGGTGTGCGGTTGTCGATGTGCTGTTCGCTGAAGTCGAGGTCGATCGGGTAGTCGAAGATCTGGCGGAGCTTGCTGGAATCGTAGTGTTCGAGGAGCGGCCCGGGGCTGGGATTAATCTCGGGCGCCTTGCCATAAAGGACGATTTTGCCGCCGAGTTTTCCCTTCCACGCGTCGAAGTCTTTTTCGCTTTCAAGCCTGGGGACTGCGATGACCGAAGCGTGGATCGCACCGTTCGTAGGTGGTGACCAGGGCGTGGCCTGCGCGATGAGGACTGCGGTGTCGGGCGAAGCCATGTCGACCGATGTGGCAATCTGGCGCCAGCCCAACCCGAAATCGCCCCAACTCTCGAGATGTACGTTGGCGCAGCCCATCGCCGTGAACTGTTGGCTCGTCCACTTGTATGCCTTGGTGAGATTGGGCGAGCCGGTGAGGCGCGGGCCGATGTCGTCGAAGAGCCCGGTGGCGTAGTCCATGACGTGCGAGTGAATGAGACCTTCTTCACGGATTCGGCCATACATGGTGAGGTCGAGAGAATCATGGGCGGGCTGGGGCTGATTCGCGACTGTCGCCGGCGCGGGTTCGACGGGTTGACCGGATTTCTTTTGCGCGGGGCAGAGTGAGGAGAGGATCAAGAGGCAGAGGAAGAGAAGCGCACGGAAGATTTTCATGCTTCGGGAATGATATGAGAGACAGCTATCAGCCGTCAGCTATCAGCCCTCAGCTTGTTCGTGCGGGATGAGATGGCGGAGACAGTGCGGGAGCGAGATCGCTGCCTTCACCCTAGCGACAAGAAATAGGCGTCGCGAACGTTCACCCAACGAACGAAGACCTGTCGCGGGGATCCGGAGGGTGGGCACCCAGTCTTGGATGAGCTACTGCGGGCGGCTTCGACCAGGGCATCAGTGCTTTTGCTCATCCTGGCGGTCCGCTGCAGCTTGTCCCAGTTGAAGGGCTTGCCGTCGATGGCGCGCTTGAGGGTCTTGAAGAGGACGACGGAAAAGAGTTGTCGATAGGCGAAGCGCTGCAGCCAGATGTGGAAGAGCAGCCAGCCATCGCCCTTGTTTGCGGGATGACGGCGCTCCAGGCTGAAGGCCGCTGTCGACGTCACAAAATCAATCAGCAGGAATCCCAGGAAATAGACGACGAGCTTTTCGAAGCTGGCAGCGGAGGCGGCTTCAGGATGGTAGTGGCGGTTGACGAAGTAGTTCACGACGCCGGCGACAAACAGAATGTCGATGCACGGCGAAACCAGCGGCAAGAACATCTGGAAGATAAGGATATTGGGCAGCGCAAAGAGCCCCATGGCCTTGTTGCGGACGAAAGCGAGGCGATGCTTCCAGATGGCCTGCAGGGTGCCGAAGGACCAGCGGAAGCGCTGGCGCATGAGGCCGCGAGCACTGACGGGCGCCTCAGTGAATGCCAGAGAGCGGTCTTCGTAGTCGACCTTGTAGCCCTGCTCGAGGAGGCTCATGGTGAGGTCGGCGTCTTCAGCAACGGTGTTAACGGGGTAGCCGCCGGCAGCCTTGACAGGTGCGGTGCGCCACGCGCCGATGGCGCCGGGGACGACTGTAACAACGTGGAAGAGATCGAGCGCGCGGCGTTCGAAGTTCTGGCTGGTGATGTACTCGAGAGCCTGCCAGCGGGTCCACAGGTTAAGGCGATTGCCGACCTTGGCGTTGCCGGCGATGGCGCCGATAGAGGGATCCTGGAAGTGAGGAATGAGCTTGGAGATGGCGTCGGTGGCGATCACAGTGTCAGCGTCGATGCCGACGTAGATTTCCTCGTTCATGCGATCGAGCGCGTAGTTGAGTGCGGCGGCCTTGCCCTCATTCCGCTTGGTGAGGACCTGCACGCGCCCAGCGGCGATTTCCTGGGCGTATGCCGCAGCGGCGACTTCGGCGGTGCGATCGTTTGATCCATCATCGATGACGATTACGTGGAGATTCTTGTAGTCGGAGTTGAGGACCGAACGTACGGTGCGGACGATGACCGTCTCTTCATTGAAGGCGGGGATGAGCACGGCGACACGCGGGTTGTAGTTGGGCGCGGCAGCGGGATGGGGCTTGACGAGGCGGTCGATGACAGCGAAGAGGCCGACAAGAATGAGGCGCGCGCTCATGAGAATATCGCCGACGAAGAAGACCATGACAATGAAGTTGCCGACGATGTCGAGTGCGGAGAAGGCGATGGAGTCGGGTATGGTGCGCAGGCGCTGACCGAAGGTGAGTGGCGGCATGACCTGCGCGGTGGTTTTATCCATGAGCTGGGAGACGGGAACGATGCTATAGCCCCGAGCACGCAGAGCGTCGATGAGCAAGGGCAGAGTTGCAACGGTGACGGAACGATCGCCACCACCATCGTGCATGAGGATGATGGAGCCGCGAAACTGCGGCTTGGCCTTCATGGTTTCAAGTTGGTTGAAAACCGACTGGATAATTTCTCGCGGAGTCTTGCGAGGATGTTCATCCCAGTCGTCGGTATCAATTTTGCTGCCGATGATGATGAAGCCTTTTTGCTGGATACGCCACGCAGGTCCGGCTTCGTCATCGGTGTCAGGCTCCTCGTCGATGTCGTAAGGGGGGCGGAAATAGAGAGGCTGGACGCCGAGCTTGCTTTCAAAGAGACGTTCAGTGAGGTTGATCTCGAGATCGACCTGGCGGCTGGAAATTTCGCTGATGTCGGGATGGGTCCAGGTGTGGTTGCCGATCTCGTGGCCTTCGCGCACGATGCGCTGCATGAGCCCAACATGCTCGGCCGCCTCGGCGCCAATGGCCATGAAAGCGCCTTTGACGTTTTTTGCCTTGAGAACATCGAGAATTTTCGGAGTCCAGGTGGGATCAGGACTATCGTCGAAGGTTAGAGCAACCTCATTAGGATGATATCCATATTGCTGCACTGTGTAGGTGCGTGGATAAACGTCCATGTGCTCATCAACGATGAGCTTCTTGCGTGGATCGGGCTCGTCGTCATCGACCTCGACGGTGCGCTTGCCGTCCTGGGGCAGGCCGGTGATGCGCAGGATGTCGCCGTCGCCTTCGGTGTCGACATCGTGACCGGGCCGCACCTTGCCAAGCGCCTGCAATGCGCCGGGATCGCTGGGGTGGTCCCAGATGCTCCACAGCGATGAGTCTTCTTCACCGAGCCGCCAAAGAGCGAAAGTCTGCAAGCCAAGCTGGCGCGCAGCGCGCAGTTCATTGAGGACCGTGACACCATCGAGGAACCAGACGACGTGGCGCTGGTTGTTGTCTTCATCGATGTATTCAAAGTGCGGGTTGAGAGTGTCGTAATCGAGATCGAGATCGGCATCGGCGTCGGAGGCACGCTCCCATGCATCGGAGACCGACAAATTGTCGGTATTGAGGACCTGGGGCTTTGGATGGTGCTTATCTTTTGGATTGGGGATCGAGAGGGTCCAGTCGTATCCGTAGTTCCCCAAGGCGCAGATGAGTTTTTCTTTGGGTACGATTTTGAGCACGCGCTGCAGATTACCGATGAACCATGCCTGGCTGGCGATGGGGCCGGGGTTGCTGGTGGTCTGATGCTCGTCGTAATTCATAAGGATCACGCCATCGGAATTGGCAGCGATCTGCTTGAGATCGCTATCGCTGGTGGCCACCGCGACGTTGACGTAGAGACGCAGATTGCGCTGGTGCATCTGGTAGTAAAGCGCGCGAATGAAGGTGAGGTAAGCGGCCTCATCCTGGTCGGGGATGCTTTCGATATCGAGCGAGAGGCCGCGATAGACGGGATAGGCAATGAGGAAACGCATCACCTGCTGAAGAAATGTATTGGCCTTGACAGAATCGCTCAGCACGTCACCGACGCCTGTGTCCCAATCCTGCGTATGGGGATTGAAGTTGTTGAGGGCGGGAAAGATTTCAGTGTCGGTTCGGGACTCTTGAATGACGCGTTTTACCTTGGTGAGATCGTCAGGATCGTGGATGGTGTTGCCCTGAATTACGGGAAACTCGCGCAGGTTGTCGCCGCTCATCATCATCAGCGTGCCGTTGGGCGAATCGACATGAAGCCACTGAGGGAAGAGCAGATCAATTTGATGAACATGCTCTTTGAGCGAGGAATAGCTGGCAGCATCGTCCTGCACGTAATAGGCGGCGCGCAATCCTTCACCGGTGTTGAGGGTGATGTCGGAGGGTCTCTTGTTCGACTTGCGGCGGGCGGGGAGCTGGCTCTTTGCTGCGCGGAGAAGCACCGAGCGGTCATCAGGCAGTGCGCGGTAGTTGTGCCTGGGGATAGGCAACAGCAATTCGGGAAGCCGCTGGGTGCGTAAGATGTTGAAGATAAACCCTGCTACGACCAGGGTGGAGAGTACGGCAGCGGCATCGAGAATGCGGCGCAAGCGCTTCCAGCGCTTCCGTTCGGGGTCGTAAAAGATTTGGCGGTCGGGCATGAGAAGCGGTATATAGATAGGCTACGCGAAAACCATCGGGATATTCTAGAAGTTGCCTGATTCATTGAGATTTCTATTTGTTTGCACTTGTGGCCTGCTTTGCCGGCGTTCAAAAATCTCTGTCGCCGGCCGTCTTGCCGCTGAGAGGCTGGTTTTACGGTAAACAGTACGAAGCGAATGAAAGCCGCCTGCGCCAGTCAATCAACCGAGCCCCGAGAACTTACTGCGCCACCCGCTTTTCAGTGGCGCAACGTGCTTTTGGTCGCTGTGCCTCTCGCCGCAGGCCTTGTTCTTCGGCTTTGGATGCTGAAAGCGCTCTTCGAGGTGAATGGCGATGCGCTGATCTATGGCGGAATCGCCAAGAATCTTCTTCTGCATGGGCATTACGACCTGACGCTGCCGAACGGGGAAATGTATCCCACGCTCATCCGGCTGCCGGGTTATCCGCTTTTCCTCGCGCTCTGCTTCAGGCTGTTCGGGATGGAGAATTATTTTTCCGCGACATGTGTGCAAGTAGCGATGGACTTGGTGAGCTGCATTCTGCTTGCGGATTTCGCGAGGCGCATTGCGCCGGATGGGTACAAGCGATATGCAGGGATTGCGACGCTTTGGTTTTCGACGCTTTGTCCGTTTACTGCTTCGTACGTTGCGTTCCCGATGGCGGAGACACCAACGATTTGTTCGCTGGCGCTCGCCATGTGGGCGATGGCACGATTTCGCGAGCATGCGAGTTGGGGCGACGCGCTGTGCTTTACGTTTGCGGCGACCGGTGCGACACTGCTGCGGCCGGACGGTGTGCTGGCGGGAATCTGCTTTGCCCCGGCGCTGCTGATTGGGATGCGCAGCGAAGCAGGCGTGCGACGAATTCCGGTTCGCAGACTGACCCGCATGGCAGCAGTCTGTATCGTGTTGGCGCTGGCGCCGTTTGCTGTGTGGGCGGCGCGGAACTGGAGCGTGTTCCACGTTTTTGAGCCGCTTGCGCCGCGGCTGGCAAATGATCCAGGCGAAAGCACGAACCCGGGCTGGGAACGATGGGTGAAGAGCTGGTGCCTCGATTTTGTTTCGACGTACCAGATTTTCTGGAATGTGCCCTGGGACAAGCTCAATGTGAATGAGTTGCCGAGTCGGGCGTTTGATTCGCCGGCGCAATACACCGAAACTGCCGCGCTGGCCGCCGATTACAACAACACCGGGATGGAAATCACGCCGGAGATCGACGCGCGATTCGACAAGCTCGCAGAGGAGCGGATTGCGGCGAGCCCGTTGCGATATTACGTTTGGCTTCCGGTGGGCCGCGTGGCAGACATGTGGCTGCGTCCGCGGCTAGAAAATCTCCCGATCGATCTGGACTGGTGGGTATACAAGCGCCACCACAAGGAGACGGAGTTCAGCTGGGCGTATGTCGGGCTGAATGCGATGTATTTGCTGCTGGCTCTAGCGGGATTGTGGTTCCGGCCGCGATTCTGGGGCGCGCTGCTGGCATACATGGTCTTGCGCAGCGCGTTGCTGCTGACGGTGGAGGCGCCTGAGGCGCGGTACACGCTGGAGTGCTTCCCGATGCTGATTGCGCTGGGTGGAGTGGCGATAAGCCGCGCAGGCCGACGCGGCTACTTGTCGAATGAGAATGCGCCTGCGGGCAAGGGTTGATTCACCTTGATGTCGGTGTAGTGGCAAACGCGCGACATTCCTTCGCCTTCATCGAAGACCTGCTTCAGGCTGACGGCGCGGGATGTGTCGAGCCAGATGGTAACTTTTGGAATATTCTTGCGAACGGTTGGATCCTTTGCGACGAGTTCAAGCTTATCGGCCGTGACACCGTCGATCTTCTCGGAGCCAACATACTTGACGTCCCATTTTTCCTGTAGTTCTTTGCCGCTGGCGCCGAATCCGAGCATCAGGTAGCTCTCGTATTTGCCGGCCTGCGTGTAGGTTTTCACATCTGCGACTTTGCCCGTGTCCGATTCTTTCAACACGCCCCCGGAAAAGACATAGGTCTTTTCAGCGGGACGACCGTTGTGCTGATGGAGGTGTGCGGCCATCTGGAAACTGCTGCCTTTGCGTTCGTAATAGGCGGCGCCCGTCATGACATCGGTGTCGGGAATGGGATCGGTCTGAATGGTGTCGAACTCGACGTTTGCCGTGGTGGTATGAAAATCCCTTGCCGCTGCGTCGAGGCGTTGCAGCACCGAATTAAGATCGTCGGCCCGGACGGGGCGGACAGCGATGAAAGTCGCAGCGATGATTGCAAAATGAACGAGTTTCCTTGCCGGATGCATGGGCTTCCTTTCAGCCAAGTTGGATGCGCGCGCGGGAGCAGAGGAAGGTTGGATTCGCGCTAGCGATGGGCCCAGACTTTCCAGGTGAGATTGCCCTGGGCGTCGGTTGCCGTCGCCCATTTTTCAACGAAAACATCGTCGCCAGTGACGGGCTCAATGGCTTTGCGCAGCGCCTTTTTGACTTCTCTGTTGGAGGCGCCTGGCGCGACGCTTACATCGGAGGCTTGCACGGTGATGATGACTCCGCGGCCGCTGCCGACGACCTGGAACGAATGCCCGGAGTTGGCGAAGGGGCTGGGCTTGGCTCCGTAGTCCCACAGGTGCGGAGTGATGAAGATGAACAGCAGAATCAGCGTGACCATCACGTCGTAATGGAACACTCCGCGGGGATAGGTCCAGTAGAAGTAGCTGCTAATGATCTGCCCCAGGGTTCGCTTGGGCCTGATGGCAGGTTCGACTGATGCATTTGGGGCTGACGCGGCCCCAGGTGAAGATGTGGATGACGCCATTAGTTCTCCCTGACTATTCTATCGAGCCCACCCATATAAGGACGAAGGATCTCAGGAATCAGCACCGAACCATCAGCTTGCTGGTAGTTTTCAAGGATGGCAAGCCAGGTGCGGCCGACGGCCAGGCCGCTGCCGTTGATGGTGTGCACGAATTCGGGTTTTGCCTTGGCGCCTGCGGCCACGGCAGGCCGGTATCGGATGTTGGCGCGGCGCGCCTGGAATGCGTCGAAGTTTGAGCAGGACGAGATTTCGCGGTAGAGATTTTGCCCCGGCAGCCAGACCTCGAGGTCGAAGGTTTTGGCGGAAGAGAAGCCGGTGTCGCCGGTGCAAAGCAGAACGCGCCGGTAGGGAAGGTTGAGGGCCTCGAGAATTTCTTCGGCGTTGCGCGTGAGCTTTTCGTGTTCGGCGTCAGATTCTTCAGGGCGCGTGAACTTGACCAGCTCGACTTTTTGGAACTGATGCTGGCGGATGATGCCGCGCGTGTCTTTACCGGCGGCTCCCGCTTCGGCGCGGAAGCAGGGCGTGTATGCGGTGAGCAAGATCGGCAGGCGTGCATCGTCGAGAATCTCATCACGATAGAGATTGGTGACGGGCACCTCGGCGGTGGGGATAAGCCAATGGTCGTTGTCTCTAAATTCACCGCGTGTGGCGGCTTCGGCGTCGGCGTCGGAACAGCGAAAGAGGTCGTCGGCGAACTTGGGCAACTGGCCGGTGCCGAAGAGCGATTTGGAATTGACCATGAACGGCGGCAGCACCTCTGTGTAGCCGTGCTTGCTCGTGTGCAGGTCAAGCATGAAACTGATCAATGCGCGTTCGAGTCGTGCGCCGGCGCCCATGTAGACTGCGAAACGTGCGCCGCTTAGCTTGGCGGCGCGCTCGAGATCGAGGATGCCGAGGGCCTCGCCGACTTCCCAGTGCGGCCTGGGCGTGAAGTCGAACTTTTTTGGCTCGCCCCAGGTTTTGACCACTTTGTTGTCGGTCTCTGACAGGCCGGTGGGGACTTCGTCCCTGGTGAGATTGGGAACGCGGGCGAGCGCGAGGCGCATCTGTTCGTCGAGGCTGGCCGCGGATTTATCGAGCTCGTCGAGTTTTTCCTTGAGGGTGCGAGTCTCTTCCATGATGGCCGCGGCCTCGTCGTGCTTGCCGGCCTTTTTGAGAGCGCCCACTTGCTGGGAAAGTTCGTTGCGGCGAGCCTTTAACTGTTCCGAGCTGGTGATGGCTTCGCGGCGGCTCTTGTCGAGAGCGCGAAAATCGCCGAGCAGAGCGGCGGGATCGGCTCCGCGAGCGCGCAGCTTTTCTTCCACCAATTCCAGGTTGGCGCGAACAAAGGATAAATCGAGCATTTCATTCCTATTTTAAAGGAATAGTTCGTGGTTCGCGCGTTTCAGTCTGCTGCTTTGGCCGCTTTGGAGCTCTTTGCGACTTCCTCGCGCCAGCCGGGAAGCGTCTGGTCGCCGGTGATGAGGCGGGCGCTGCGCGTGAAGGTGAAGTAGGTCCAAATCCAATCGGAAATTACCGCCAGGCGGTTGCGGAATCCGATGAGGAAGAAGATGTGGATGGTGACCCATATGAACCAGGCGGGGAAGCCGCTCATGTGCGCCTTGAAAGGCCATTCAACCTTGGCGACGGCAGACATGCGGCCGATCGTTGCCATGTCGCCCTTGTCGAAGTAGTGGAAGCCGGGACGGGGCTTGCCTGCGAGATCGGCGGCGATGGCCTTGGCCATGAAATCTCCCATTTGCATGGCGGGCTGGGCGACGCCGGGGACCTGATGGCCGTCCTGTTCGAAGTGTGCGAGATCGCCGAGAACAAAGACTTCAGGCAGGCTGGGGGGATTGAGTTGATTGTCGACGAAAACGCAGCCGCGCTTGTCGAGTGGAGCGCCGAGCAGCTTGCCGAGTGGCGAAGCCTGCACCCCGGCAGCCCATAGAGTGACGACGGCCTCGATGCGTTGTACGCCCCCCTCGGTTTTGGCTTCGACCCAGCCGGGGCCGACGCCGGTGACCTGCATCTGCGTGTGGACTTCGACGCCCAGGCGTTTCAACTCGCCTTCGGCCTTGGCTGAGAGGTCTTCAGGGTAGGCGGCGAGAATGCGCCTTCCGCCGTCGAGCAGCATCACCCGGGCCTTGGTGGGATCGATGTGCCGAAAGTCGCGGCGCATATAAAGCTGCGCAATATCACTAATGGCGCCTGCGAGTTCGACGCCAGTGGGGCCGCCGCCAATGACGACAAAGTTCAGCGGAGGATGCGAACCGGTTTCGACCATTTGCCGTTCTGCGAGTTCAAAGGCGAGCAACACTCGACGGCGAATCTCGGTGGCGTCTTCAATGCTTTTGAGGCCAGGTGCAAGCTTCGCCCACTCATCGTGACCGAAGTAGGAGTGCGTGGCGCCGGTGGCAAGCGCAAGGTAGTCGTAGCCGATGCGGGACCCGCTGGCGAGACCTACCTGACGCGCGCGCACGTCGATGCTTACCACTTCATCCATGAGCACCTGGGTGTTGCTCTGCCGCCGCAGGATGCTGCGGATGGGTTGCGCGATGTCGGCGGGTGATAAGACGGCCAGAGCCACCTGGTAGAGCAGTGGCTGAAAAATGTGGTGGTTTCGGCGGTCGATGACAGTGACGTCGACGGGCAGGTGGGCGAGCCCCTTGGCCGCATGCAAACCTGCGAATCCACCGCCGATGATGACGACGCGGGGCCGGCGAGCTTCTGCATTCTCGGATTTTGGCGTCGGGCCGCTCACGGGCAGCACCTCTATCAAGGAGATGCGCCAAGGGGCCGCCGAGTGGCAGATTGTGGGGAATCAAGGTGCGAAATGTGGGACGGGAGAGCCGCTTTCAGCCATTAGTTGCCAGCTTTCAGCTTAGTTGAGGAGCGGTGAGCTGGGCGCCGTCCAAGCCCTTCTGCGATGAGGCAGCGAAAAAGGATGGGGCCACGCTCTGACCTCCCGGCACGCTACTTTGCTGTAGCATCCAGCTATGATTGCGGGCGTTTCGTGGGCCTGGTGGGTGGGATTTCACGTGGTGGTGGCGGTGGTGCTGCTGGCCGACAGCCTATTGCCGGGTCACCGTCGTGAAACGCGCCATTCGCAGAGGGTTGCGTGGCTGACGACGCTAGGGCTGGCGGTTGCGGCCGCTGTGTTTGCGGGATGGATTGCCGTGGCGATGGGGCGGCAGACGGCACTTGAATTCGCGACCGGCTACACCATTGAAGCGTCACTCAGCGTAGATAATCTGTTCGTGTTTCTGGTGCTGTTTGAGGGGTTCCGCATCAACCGGCAACAACAGCACAAGGCGCTGCTCTGGGGCGTGTGGGGCGCGTTTGTGCTGCGCGCCACGTTTATTGCGGCGGGCATTGCGCTGCTGCAGCGGCTGCAGTGGGTGACATGGGTTTTCGGCGCGTTCCTTTTGTATGCAGCATGGCGACTGGTGCGCAGCGGTTCGCCGCGCTCGGCGATTCCCGAGTGGATCACGAAGCTGCAGCCGGCGAAGGGATCGCTTGTGCCCGTGATCGTGGCCGTGGAGATTACGGATCTGCTGTTCGCGACGGATTCGATTCCCGCGGTGCTCTCGGTGACGCACAATCCGTTCGTCGCCTACACGTCGAATGTTGCAGCGATTTTGGGCTTGCGCTCGCTCTATTTCGCACTGGCCGGGATGCTGGATAAGTTTCGCTTCCTGCACATCGGGCTGGGCGCGATTCTCGGATTTGCTGCACTGAAGATGCTGGCGGCTCGATGGGTTGAGGTGCCGGCGACGGTGTCGCTGGCAGTGATCGGCGGAGTGCTGGCGGCGTGTGCGATCTTTTCGGCGCTGGCCAGCCACGAAAAACGGCCAGCAAGCTAGCGATCGTCGTTGTTCGAATCGAATGGCACCTCTTTTCGAGTTTTCACGTCTATTCAGTCAGCTTGGGGTAGAATTCGGTCGCGCCCTCCTCTCAACAATTTCTGTTTATCTGTGACAGCCGAGGGCGAATCCTCAACCGTGGCTCAGGAGCTGACCATTTCGTTTCACTCGGGAAGGAGCGTTTGCGATGCGTGCTTCTAAAAAGAATGCCGTGGTGATAGCAATTGTGCTGGCGGCGGCTCTGCCGGCGATGGGACAGAATAGCGCAGCATGCGCGCGGTGCAATCAAGTGCAAGCTGAACCGTATTCGGCCGAGTTCAAAATCACCCACGTGCAAACGCTGGCAGATGGGACAACGATCACGCGAGAGACGAAAGAATTGACGGCGGTGGACTCGCAAGGGCGCAGAATGAATGCGAATTCGATCCAGATCGGAGCCCTTTCAGGACTGAGCGAAATGTTGCAAACCAGAGTTCATGACCCAGTGGAAAATACGGAAGCCACCTGGGATACCCGAAACAAGACGGCGCGTGTAACCAAGCTGCCACCTGAAGATCAGCGGCACGGATGCTGGGTGAATGACGCAGGGAACTACAGGGCGAACTACGGGCCATTGCGGCAGCCGGGCCAGCCGGCAGGCGGTGGCGCGATGGGGACGGTGTTCGCGAGCAGCGTAGTGATTTCAAGTGGACCAGCGGCGCCAGGTTCAACAGTTGTGACCCCACCGCTGCCTGCGACGATGCCACGTACGATGCCGAACCCGCCGGTGCGCGAGGAGCTGGGTTCAGATGTGATCCAGGGCGTGGAAGTCAAAGGCTTCCGCATGACGCGGACGATTCCTGTGGGACAGATCGGGAACGACCGGCCGATTGTGATGACGGATGAAAGCTGGACGGCGCCAAGCCTCGGCGGAATCGTTCTGCGTTCAGTGAGTGAGAGCCAGCAGAGCGGCAGGCAGACGCGCGAAGTGGTGAGTCTGACAATCGGCGATCCGGATCCGTCGATGTTTCAGCCGCCGGAGGGCTACAAGTTGACGGTGGACGCGCTGCACGAAGTGCCGTGCGAGCAGCGGTAGACGGCGACCAGATTGGAGTTCTTGCTGTCTCGCATCTCGAAGTCTGAGACGTGGGGCACCCATTTTCGGGGTGGGCCGCGCAGAGCCCCCAAAACCTTTGGGCGCAGCAAACTAGAATGAAATCATTGTGCAGACGATACGGGTAGAGACGCCTTCGGCGAAGTACGACGTGATTGCGGGGAGCGGGTTGCTCGCGGAGCTGGCGCCGCGGATTGAGCGGGCGGTGGAACGGCTGCCGCGGCGCGTGTTTGTGGTGACGTCGCCGGAGATTTGGGCGCTGTGGAGCGAGAAGTTTCTGCGGTCGTTTCGATGAAGCCGCCGGTGGCGCTGTTTCTGCCTCCCGGCGAACAACACAAGACAATGAAGAGCGTGGAGCGGCTGCTGCGCGAGATGGTGCAGGCGGGCGGCGATCGCGGATCGCTGCTGATTGCCTTTGGCGGCGGGATTGTGGGCGACGTGGGCGGATTTGTGGCCGCGATGTTCATGCGCGGAATTCCTTATGTGCAGGTGCCGACGACGTTTTTGGCGCAGGTGGACTCGAGCGTGGGCGGCAAGGTGGGCGTGAACCTGCCCGAGGGCAAAAACCTGGTCGGGAATTTTCTGCAGCCGCGCGCGGTGTTTGCCGATATCGGCGTGCTGGGAACGCTGCCCGATCGCGAGCTGCGCGCGGGATTGATGGAGAGCGTGAAGGCGGGATTCATTCGCGACCGGGCGCTGGTGCGGTTCATGGAGGAGCACGCGGAGGAGATTCTGGCGCGCGAACCGAAGGCACTGGAGCGGGTGATTGCGGCGTCGATCCGCATGAAGGCCGAGGTGGTGCGGAAGCGATGAGCGCGAGAGCGGGCTGCGGATGATTTTGAATTTCGGGCACACGGTGGGGCACGCGCTGGAGCAGGCGACGCGCTACAAGGCGATGCTGCACGGCGAGGCGGTGGCGTGGGGCATGGTGGCGGCGCTGGCGGTGGCGCGGCGGCGGGGAACGATTACCGGCGCGCAGATGGAGCGGATGGAGAAGTTGATCTATCGCTACGGGCCGCTGCCGAAGTTGAAGGTGAGGGCGGCGCGCGTGATGGCGGCGACGGGACGCGACAAGAAGAATGTGGGCGGGGTGAGGCGGTTCGTGCTGCCGGTGGGGATTGGCGATGCGGGCGTGGTGGAGGATGTGACGGCGGCGGAGCTGGAGGCGGCGGTGAAGTACATGCTGGTGCGGGCGAAGGTGATGGGGGAAAGGCAGTGGGTCAGTGGTAACTCTCATCACCGACCGCTGGTTCTATAATCCTCGCGGAACCTGATCGAGGTCTTCATGCGAAAGTTCTTCCCACTCCTCGCGTTTCTTTCTGCTTGCCGGCATCGCCGCTGCGCAAACTCCAAGCTGCGCCATACCCGGCACCGACAACGCATTTCTGGGCATTCGGACCATTCGCCTATGGCCGGGAACCGCGCCTGAGGCAAAGGGCGCGCGTGCGACGACGTTCCCGCGCTCACCATCTTGGTCCGCGCCAGGGCAGCGGCAACGGATCGGCCGTCATCATCTTTCCCGGCGGCGCATATCTTCATCTTGCCGGCGATCTCGAGGGCCGCGAAGTTGCCGACTGGTTCACCGCCCGCGGATTTCACGCCTTCATCCTCAGCTACCGCCTCAGCTTCAAACGGCTATCTGCTTCCCGTTCCGCTTATCGACGCGCGACGCGCCATCCAGACCGTCCGCGCCGCGCGCACGGACTACCACATCAATCCCAATCGCATCGTCGTCATTGGCTTCTCCGCCGGCGGCCACCTCGCGGCGCTCGCCGGAACCCAATTCGTTCCCGGCAACGCCGACGCCGAAGACCCATCGACCGCGCCTCCAGCCGTCCTGACTACCTCGTCCTCGGCTGTCCCTGGATGGCGTCAGATCTCCCTGATTCACTTCGCACCTGATTTACTGCAAAGTCGCCAACGTAATGGAGCCGGTAAGAAGCCTGGTGCCCATCACATGCTCCCGGACTTTGTTAGTAACAAAAGACGCCGCCGCCTCTTCATCTACCACACGTTAACTGACCAGACGGTTCCGTCGACGGCCTTTCTGGCTTCTACATGCACTTATTGAGGCGGGCGTTGCCTTCGGGAAGCTTTGCATATGTTCGCCAACGGCTCGCTCACGCACTGGCCTACGGTAAAGGCCGAACCTAGCCTGGCGGCAATGCCCAGACCTGCTGAAAACTGGCTGGCCGCCGCCGGACTTCCTCACGTTACTGATAAGGATGCAAGTTGGCGGGGAGATGAGAACAGGTCTGGATGCGGCAAGGCGGCAGCTTCGATTGGTGGGTTCCGGCCAGATGAGCTCGGCGTTACGGGCGCGACTTTTGACAGCGCCCACCCTATCGAGGCCCGCCTACCGCTGGAGCTCGCCGGCCAATGGGAACAACCAGCCCAGAAGCCCGTCCCGCCCTTAAAACTGCCCCTAAAAAATTAAAGGCGGCAGCCACCGACCAAAGGAGTGGAAGGATTCCTTTAATCGGCTCGCCCGCTGGACCCTGGACTGAGTCTAGGTGGTACTTCTAAGTCTCGGCCTGTTTTGGGCAAAAGCAAGCCTTATTTTGCATTAATTTCCCGTTTCGTGACTGCTGTCGCAGCTGGTCATTTCCTCAGCCCCAGTTGCGTTGACTTGGGGGCCTGTCCCTGATGCGGAAAGTTGTTCCGCCTGCGATTTTCCTTTCTCGTCGCTGCTGTAGCCATCGCATCTTCAGAGATTGCGAAGGCCGGAGCCTGAACGCAAAGTTGGCGCGCCCGCCAGAGAGCGCCGACCTTGTAAAATGTCAAAAGCACTGAATTATTCTGAAAACGCCGCAATACTGTCATGCAGACATCATCCAACAACTCGCGACGCTGTTCCTACGCGCCATCCCTACGGCCCTGCTCTTTATTGTTCTCGTTATTTGCTACGAGTTTCTGATTCAGAAACCGTTGACCGCGACTCTGGCCCGCCGCCGCGCCCTTACAGAAGGCGCCATGGAAGATGCCCGCAAAGCCATCGCACAGGCCGAAACCAAAACTGCTGAATACTCTGATCGCCTGCGTCAGGCCCGTGGCGAGGCCTTCAAGGTGCGCGAGCAGCGCGTCAGGCAGTGGAATGCTGAGCGCGACGCTGCGCTCCACGCAGCGCGCAACTCGGCCGGCGACAAAGTCCGCCAGGCCAAGGCATCGCTCGACGCTGAAGTGGAATCAGCCCGGGCAACCATTCAAGCCTCTGTATCCGATCTGGCCGGTCAGGCTGTGCGCGCGGTTTTGCCTGCCGTGGCCGGGGGTTCCCGTTGAGAAAGTCCGAACTGAAAATGCGCTTCAATTTTCTTGATTGTTTGCGTCCGGTCACCATCGCTGCGCTCGCCCTGTCGCTGGCATTCGCGCCTTGGCGCGCCCTGGGCAGAATTCCGCAACACCCACCGCACCCACCGCATCCCAAACGGCGTCGACAAACTCCGCTACCACCGAAAATTCCAAGGCCGCCGAAAGCGAAGAGGACGCCTTCCTCCACTCGTCCATGGTGCAATCCATTGCGCATGCGCTTTCACCTCGACGTGAACACGGCGTCGCACATTTTTCTGGTCATCAACTTCGCCGTCATCTTCTTCGCCATCGTGATTCCTCTCGCACGGGTTATGCCGCGGATGTTCCGCAAGCGCTCTGAGACCATCAGCCACGATCTGAAAACGGCGCGCGATGCAACCGCCGACGCCAACGCCCGCCTCTCCGCCATCGAAGCCAAGCTCGCAGGCCTCGGCGAGGAGATGAAAAGGTTCCGCGATCAAATTGAGCGCGAGAGCCTGGAAGACGAGAAGCGCATCAAGGCGGCAATCGTTGAAGAAAGTGCGCGCATCGTCACTTCCGCAGAGCAGGAAATCACTATGGCAGCGGCGCAGGCGCGGCGAGGACTGCGCGAACTTTGCTGCGGAGCTTGCCATCGACCATGCCGGAAAGCAGTTGAAGCTGACGCCGGAGACTGACCGCGCATTGATCGCCGAGTTTGTTTCGCAAGTCGCAGCCGATGGCGCTGCCAAAGGAGCAAAAACTAAATGCCAGCCTTGTCTCCCGCTACGCAACTGCGTTCCTGAAGTTGTCACCGACGTAAAGCTCGACACGGCTGCCATCGATCGCCAACTCACCGACTTTCTCGACCTGGGACGGCAGTCTTATTAGCTCCGTTTCTTCGTCAATCCAGCGGTCCTGCCCCGGCAAAAAGTTGAAATCCTGACAAGCTGAACGCAAAGCTCGGCATGCAAAAGGATACTCGCAATTTGATCGCCGTGCTCATCGACAACGATCGTATCGCCCACGTAGCCGAAGTGGCTGCAGCGTATCGCAGAATCCTGCAGGAGTGGATGGGATTCGACCTGCCGAAATTGTCACTGCACGCGAGCTAACCAAAGATGAGCGTGATTCGCTCGTAGCTGAAGTCGCGAAACTCGCCGGCGGCAAGATCGACGCAGTTTCAAGCTCGACCAATCCATTCTCGGCGGCACCGTGGTGCGCATCGGATCGACCGTCTATGACGGCAGCGTGAAGGGCCGTCTGGAACGGCTAAAGGAAGTGCTCGTCAAGCGGTCAGTGATTAGTGGTCAGTGATGGCGGACGCCAATCAGGAAGTGAAGTGCGAGATGGAAGGCAAAGAAGCAGCGAGATCCTTTAGGGAGTTGGTAGTTTGGCAAAGATCGATTCAACTCGCAGCGATGATTTACCGGGTTACTCGCGAATTTCCCAAAGAGGAGACATACGGCCTGACTAGCCAAATCCGCCGTTCGGCTGTCTCAGTACCAAGCAACATTGCGGAAGGCCAGGGAAGATTAAGTACAGGTGAATTTCGGCAGTTTCTCGGTGTTGCGCGTGGTTCGAATTGTGAATTGCAAACTCAACTCGAGATCGCACGTGTACTGAAGCTTGGAAATCCGGGACTGATTGATGAGGCAGAAGGTCTATCGCACGAGGTTGGCAAGATGATTCACTCAATTCTCTAGAAGACAAATCAATGAAACGCAGTTTCTGATTATTGAGGTTTTCAAGATTCACGACGGTTTGAAGAACAGGATAAGGGAGGCAGGCGATCGGCAAGGACCAGGGTCCAGTAACGGACCACTGATCACTGATCACTGTTCACTGTAAAAATGGCTCAGATCAAAGCAGACGAAATTACACAACTTCTTCGCGAGCAGATCGCGAACTACGATTCCAAGGTCCAGGTCGACGAAGTCGGGACCATCACCACGCTTGGCGACGGCATAGCGCGCCTGCACGGCCTCGACAAGGTCATGGCCGGCGAGCTGCTCAGCTTTCCGCACGACATTGCTGGCCTGGCGCTCTCGCTTGAGGAGGACCAGGTGGGCGCCGTCATCCTTGGCGACTACACCGAGCTGAAGGAAGGCCAGGAGGTCAAGCGCACCGGCAAGATTCTCTCGGTGCCCGTCGGTCGGCCATGATCGGCCGCGTGGTCGACGCGCTCGGCATGCCCATCGACGACAAGGGCCCCATTGCCACTACGGATACGTTGCCTGTTGAGCGCCTGGCCCCCGGCATCATCGACCGCCAGGCCGTTCGCGAGCCGATGGCTACCGGGCTCAAGGCCATCGATGCCATGATTCCCATCGGCCGCGGCCAGCGCGAGCTGATCATCGGCGACCGCCAAACCGGCAAGACTGCGGTGCTGCTCGACACCATTATCAACAATGCGAAGAACGATCTGATCTGCATCTACTGCGCCATCGGCCAGAAGCGTTCGTCGATCGCGCAGGTGGTGCAGACGCTCACTGAAGCCGGCGCCATGGGCCACACCATTATCGTGGCCGCTTCCGCCTCCGAGCCCGCTCCGATGCTTTTTCTCGCGCCCTACGCGGCCACTGCCATGGGCGAGTACTTCCGCGACAACGGCAAGCACGCGCTGGTCATGTACGACGATCTTTCCAAGCACGCCATGGCGTATCGTGAGATTTCGCTCTTGCTGCGCCGTCCGCCGGGCCGCGAAGCCTATCCGGGAGACGTCTTCTATCTCCACTCGCGCCTGCTTGAGCGCTCGTCCAAGATGAGCGCGAAGAAGGGCGGCGGCTCGCTCACCGCACTGCCTGTCATCGAGACCCAGGCCGGCGATGTTTCGGCCTACATTCCGACCAACGTCATTTCGATTACAGACGGCCAGATCTTTTTGGAAACTGACCTGTTCAACTCTGGCGTCCGTCCCGCCGTCAACGTTGGCCTCTCCGTTTCGCGTGTAGGATTCTCGGCGGCCATCAAAGCGGTCAAGCAGGTTGGCTCCACGCTCAAGCTCGATCTTGCGCAGTATCGCGAACTAGCGGCTTTCGCGCAGTTCGGCTCCGATCTCGATCCGCTGACGCAGAAGCAGCTGGCCCGCGGCCAGCGGCTGACCGAGCTATTGAAGCAGCCGCAGTTCCATCCGCTCACCTGGCAGCAGCAGGTGGTGGTGCTCTTTGCCGGGACGCAGGGCTACCTCGACGATTTCCAGGTTGCCGACATTCGCGGCTTTGAGGATGGGCTCTACAAGTACTTCGATGATGCGCAGCAGGCGCTGATGAGCGACCTGACCGAGAAGAAACAGTTGGACGACGACATCAGGAACCGGCTGCACGCGGCGATGAAGGAGTACGCGGCAAACTTCAAAGCAGAACTTGAGTCGGCGGTCGCAGCTAAATGATTCGCCAAAGAGCTGTCAGCCGTCAGCTTTCAGCTCTCAGTCGAGAAATCGAAATGTGACATCGGCGAAGTACCCGGTAGTAGCAAGTTGGGCTGACAGCTGAAAGCTGATAGCTGAGAGCTGAGAATAATGGCAAACGTACTCGATCTCCGACGCCGGATAAGAAGCGTCAAAAACACGCGGCAGATCACCAAGGCCATGAAGATGGTCTCGGCGGCCAAACTGCGCCGTGCGCAGGAGCGCGCTTTGGCGGCGCGGCCTTACGCCAAAATGATCACCAGTGTCCTTGAGTCGCTGGTGCGCCGTGTCGATCTCTACGACGAGAAGACCGGCAACCTCAAATCCTCTCTTTATTACCCGGCCCGAGAAGCGCGTCCTGCTCGTCGTGATCAGCGGCGACAAGGGCTTTGCCGGCGCGTTCAACTCGAACATCCTTAAGACGGCCTACCAGTTCATCACCGGCAATCCTGACAAGGAAATCGACGTCGAGGCCGTCGGGCGCAAGAGCCGCGACCAGCTGCGGCGCCGCTATCCGGTGGCAGGCTACGCCGAGCAGACCGACGAACACGGCAACAAGAGAGAAGTGAGGCAGGCACGCAAGGGCAACGTCGAAGTCACCGGCGACCATCCGGGCATGCTGATCAACCTGCAGGTCAAGCGTGTCGAAGAGCTCGCGCACTCGATCATCGAGCGCTACGTGCACGAAGAAATTGACGCGGCCTATATCGTCTACAACGAGTTCAAGTCGGTCATCGCGCAGCGCCTCGTCGTCGAGCGCCTTTTGCCGCTCATCGAAATTGGCAAGCAGCAATTGGTG
>CAWAIL010000009.1:0-191453 GCA_963782085.1 uncultured Acidobacteriaceae bacterium | reverse complement strand
AAAGCTGGCGAGGGCCCGGGGTATTGAGGTCATCGGCGTCGATCGATGCACTTTGAAACGTCCTGATCCAAATGCGTTGCTCCTCGGCTTTGGGGGATTCGACGAATCTGCGATGCAGCAAGGACTCATTCGACTTGCAAAGGCATTGAGCTAGCCAGACCTCGCAACCTCAGGCTATTTTTCCTGGGGAATGCCAAATAGCCGATACCCCATCGCTGGTGGATTGGAACCCATAAGTCAGCTAGTCTCCGTTGATCTGCAGGGAGGCGATTATGGATCGTTGCCAACAGCCCAAGCGCACTCATTGAGCGTGCATTAGGACACCGCTCGTAAAGTCGTTCCGCTCCCGGGAAAAAGCGGACATTTGGTTGGGCACCAATCCGGAAATGCGTCTTTCCCAGGCTGAAAAAAAGACCATCGAATGAGCGAAATGGATTGCGCCGGAATCGAGACCGATTCAGCGTGTCAAGACCTGCGCGTAGCACATCACATCCCTCGCCGAACCCTAAGTCTCTGCCGGCCCATAGGTTGCGCCCCGGAAAATTTCTTCGCATCACAGTGCCGATTATTTCGCGCAATTCAGTACCCTTGGATAAGGGTCGAATGCGATCGATGCGCTTCTCCACCTGGCGGCGCCGCAAGTTCGCAGCGTTCCTGGTTCACCAACGCCCTGATTCACCAATTTGATCGATTCAGCCGGAATTCGGCCTTAAGTCTCCAATTTGGATAAGTTTTCGAGCTGATTCCCGGCACGATAAACGAGGTAAATGAACAGATGAATCACACAGGTTCTGCAGATATTTCTCTGAATATAAATGACTTATTGAGCAAACACGGGTCCCGTCATCCCATCATCTGAACGGGACCCACCCCCCCTTGCACAATGCAAAATCGGGCTGTGAACCTGTGAAACTGTGGATCAGCGTAACCCGCATGCAATCAACTAAATCCAGCAGGGCGCGAAACGCGCCACAGAAACACAGAAACTGTGAACCTGTGAGCCATGCCGGAAGCCGCACCGAATCAATCGCGTGCAGCAACCCACTCCACAGTCTCACAGATCCGTTTTGTGACCATCTGCCCAATCCAAGCGCTTAACACGCGCCAAAAGCGACCGGCTCAAAACCAGTCCGTCAATTGGCGCGGGAAGCCACGGCGCGGGAAGCCAGGTGGGCAGGAAGCCAGGGGTCGGGAAGCTATCCACCGCGAGCTCGTTTCCCGCTCTCTGCTCTCGTCTCTGATCACTGATCACTGCCCTTCACTGCTCACTGGTTTCAAGTTTCTGCTCTCTGATCACTGATCACTGCTCACTGCTCTACTGGTTTCAAGTTTCTGGTCTCTGACCACTGATCACTGCTCTTTGGTCTCTGCTCTCTGATCACTGTCCTGCTGCTCTCTGATCACTGGCCTCTGATCACTGACCACTGACCACTGATCACTGCAGTATCGGAATCCCCGCGATCCGCTGCTGCCACTCCGCCGGCCCGGTCTGGTGCACGCTGGTTCCCTTCGAGTCCACGGCAACTGTGACCGGCATGTCGCGCACTTCGAACTCGTAAATTGCCTTCCATGCCGAGGTCCTCAAACGCCAGTTAGCCGCGAGCCGCGGATGGCCTTCGACACCAGGTACGCCGCGCCGCCGACGGCCATCAGGTACACCGCGCCGAACTCACGGATCGCGTCGATCGCCTCGGGGCCGCGCTCGGCCTTGCCGACCATGCCCGAGCAGTCCGGTCTCGGCGAGCATCTGCCGCGTGAACTTGTCCATGCGCGTGGCCGTCGTGGGGCCGGCAGGGCCGACACCTCTTCGCGCACCGGATCGACCGGGCCGACGTAGTAGATGAAGCGGTTGCGGAAATCGACGGGCAGCTTCTCGCCGCGATTCAGCATTTCGCTCATGCGCTTGTGCGCGGCATCGCGGCCGGTGAGCAGCTTGCCGGTGAGCAGCAGCACTTCGCCCGGCTTCCAAGTCGCCGCTTCTTCGCGCGTCACCGTGTCGAGATTCACGCGCCGCGCGCCGCTCGACGTCGTAGGTCAGCTTCGGCCAGTCGTCGAGCGACGGCGGATCGAGAAACACCGGCCCCGAGCCGTCGAGCACGATGTGCGCGTGGCGCGTGGCGGCGCAGTTGGGAATCATGGCGACGGGCAGATTGGCCGCGTGCGCGGGCGTGTCGAGCACTTTCACGTCGAGCACCGTGGTCAGCCCGCCCAGCCCCTGCGCGCCGATGCCGAGGCGATTCACCTTGTCGTAAATCTCGAGGCGCAGTTTTTCGGCGGTGGTTTTCGCGCCGCGCGCCTTCAGGTCCTGAATGTCGATGGGGTCCATCAGCGATTGCTTGGCCAGCAGCATCGCCTTCTCCGCGGTGCCGCCGATGCCGATGCCGAGCATTCCCGGCGGGCACCAGCCGGCGCCCATCGTGGGCACGGTCTTCAGCACCCAGTCGACGACCGAGTCGTTGGGATTGAGCATGGCGAACTTCGACTTGGCTTCCGAGCCTCCGCCCTTGGCCGCGACGGTGACCTCGACCGTGGCGCCGCGCACCAGTTCGACGGAGACGCAGGCCGGCGTGTTGTCTTTGGTGTTCTTGCGCTTGCCCGCCGGGATCGGCCTGGAGCGAGGCGCGCAGCTTGTTGTCGGGATCGAGATAGGCGCGGCGCACGCCCTCGTCGACCATCTGCTGCAGGTCGAGCAGAGCTCCTCGCCGGGGCCGGCTCGAAGCGCACGTCCATGCCCAGCTTGACGAAGGCGTTCACGATGCCCGTGTCCTGGCAGATGGGCCGGTGGCCCTCGGCGCACATGCGGCTGTTGATGAGAATCTGCGCCATGGCGTCGCGCGCGGCCGGCGACTGCTCGCGCTCGTAGGCCTTGGCCAGCGAGGTGATGTAGTCCACCGGGTGGTAGTAGCTGATGTACTGCAACGCGCCCGCAACGCTCGCGATGAAATCTTCCTGCCGGATGACGGTCATTCCCATCTCCCTGCAGACCGGAGTCTGCGTCGAACTCCCGCGCGGGAAAGTTCATTCCAGACTCTAGGGTATTCGATTCGGGATCGCGGCTGGCAACTTAGCGAGGGCGCGGCCAGTTAAGCGTGCGTTGACAAAGCTCGGTCCGTGCGGGCAGGAGCGTTGGATTTCTGCGGCGCAGACGAAGACGGCCGCGCCCGTTGGCCGATGGGCACCCCCATGCGAGTCTCGACCGGGACGCTCAACTGCTGGCGCAGACTGGCGGCCAGATCGGCAACCACGCGCAGCCGCTCGGCTGCTGGGCCCAGTATTTGCTCACCGCTAAGCGCCAGCTGCGAGTGCAGCAGCAGGCCGGCAACCGTCGACTTCAGCTCCGCCTCCATTGCGGCCATTGCAGCGCGGCGGGCCAAAGTCTGCTCGCGTTCGCGGCGGTGCAGCGCCGCACGAATCTCGCGGATGAGGCGTGCCGCTCCGGAGACGGCGAAGTTGATCTGCAGGGGAATCGCCAGGCCGGCCTGCTCGCAGATGTGCTCGGCGGCAGCCGGATCGCATCGGCCAGAGTCTCGTCGATCACAACTGCTTCATACTCCTTCGCGCGCAGGGCAGCCAGCGCTGTTTTGCGCCCTGCAGCTACTTCGACTGCCATTCCCAGTTGAGTTCCCACGACGGCGGCACAGTTCTGCGCGCCTTCAATTCCGGTGACCAAAAGAATGCTCATAGTTCGGCTCCCAGTTCTGCCTCTAGCTCTAGCCTCCGAGCGCATAGCACTTTGCTCGGCCTGCGGGCTTTCTAGACTTTCTTTTCCAACGTCCAACGCAGGAGAAGATAGGCTGAAAACTAAGAGCTAAAAGCTGTTCTTACTCTTCCTGCAGCGGATCGGCGATGCCGTACTCCTTCAGCTTGCGGTAGAGCGTCGTCTTGCCGATGCCGAGCAGCTGCGCGGCCTGCAGCTTGTCGCCGTTGAGCGCGCGAATTGCGCCTGAGAATCGCTGTCGCGCTCCAGTCTCGGCAAGCGTCTTTACCTCTGACTGCGCCGTCGCTTCCGATACCCATCGCCCGCGACTGCATGCAGTGTGTCGGGCTTCGAGTCCGCTGCTGCTGCAACTGCGTGGGCAGATCGCCCAGGTGAATCACCGGCCCGGAACAAAGCGCGCAGGCACGCTCCAGCGCGTTTTCAAGCTCGCGCACGTTTCCCGGCCAGTCGTGGCGCATCATGGTGCGCAGCGCCTCGTCGCTGAGCGTGAACTTGCGCGCCGTGCTCGCGGCTGATGCGGTCAAGAAAGTGCGCCGCGAGCAGCGGAATGTCCTCGCGGCGGTCGCGCAGCGACGGCAGCCGCAGGTTGACCACGTTGAGCCGGTAGAAGAGGTCCTTGCGAAAAGTTCCCTTCTCGACCATCGCGGCCAGATCGCGGTTGGTGGCGGCCACGATGCGCGCCTTGATGGGAACGCGATGCGTGGCGCCGACCGGCCGCACTTCTTTCTCCTGCAGGGCGCGCAGCAGCTTGGCCTGCAGTTCGAGCGAAAGCTCGCCGATCTCGTCGAGGAAGACCGTTCCGCCCTCGGCCGAGACCAGCAGTCCGTCCTTGGAGCGAGTTGGCCCCGGTGAAGGCGCCCTTCACGTAGCCGAACAGCTCGCTTTCGATCAGCGTGGGCACCAGCGAGCCGCAATCGACTGGCAGGAAGGGCTTCTGCGCAGTTGGGGCCGAAAGCGTGGATGGTGCGCGCCACCAGTTCCTTGCCGGTGCCGCTCTCGCCCAGGATCAGCACCGGATGCGTGCTCTGCGCGACTTTCGAAAGGATGCGGTAGATCTTCTCCATCTCCGGCGAGCGGCCGATCATGGAGCCCAGGCCCTCAGAGAGGCGCAGGCGCTCGCGCAACTGGCGCGTCGCGGTATCGCGTCATATGATCCTGCGCGGCGCGGTCGAGAACACGTCGAAAGCTCGTCCATGGCGAAGGGCTTGGTCAGGTAGTCCGAGGCGCCGCAGCGCATGGCTTCAACGGCCGCGTTCACCGAGCCCGTGGCGGTCATGGCAATCACCGAGGTGTCGGGGTAGAGCAGCTTGACCTCGGAGACCAGTTCCAGGCCTTCATTCGACCCCGCGGGCAGGTTGACCAGCAGGATGTCGGCGGCGTGGCCGCACAGCAGGCTCCGCGCCTGGCCCAGGTCGCCGGTGCTCTCGACTGCATAGCCGAGGCTCGCGGCGATCTCGGCGCAGGCCGAGCGCACCGCCGCATCCGCGTCCACCACAAGCAGGTGCAGGCGGACCGGCGGTTCGGCAAGTTGGGGTAGGAACTCCATCGCCTGTTTGTTGAAGACTGTATCGAACATGATATATACCTCGCTGTGATGCGTGAACAGTGTGTTTTGAATATCAGCGGCAAGCTTTCAGATATCCGCTGTCATTCCCTGGCAAGCACCCGGGGACTTTGAAGGCCACTTCGGGCGCGTGGAGCGACCCGGCATCTCTTCGCGATCACTTCGAGCCGGCGGCGGTTCGGTTTGAACAGAAAAGCAGCCACTACGATGGGCTAAGAGCCAAAAGCTGACGACTGAAAGCTGCTTTTCCGCACAGGAAGCTCGATCAAGAAGCGCGCTCCGCCCTGAGGACGGTTTGAGGCAGAGACGCGCCCGCCCGCGGCCTCGACAATGGATCGTATGATCGAGAGGCCGAGGCCGCGATGGGCCCAGAGAAAATTGCCGGGGCCGGCATCTGCTGTTCCGCCTGTGGTGAATCCCGCAGAGAAGATCTTGTCGAGGACCTCGACGGGAATGCCTGGCCCGTTGTCTTCGATGGCGAGGATGACGCTCGGCAGGGTTCCATTGGCCGGTGGCTGTTCTGACAGAGAGAGGTGAATCCGACCGCCCTTCGGCATGGCCTCGCCTGCATTTTTCACCAGATTGACGAGCACTCGCGTTAGATCCTCAGTAGTAAGGCGCACCGGCTGCGATCCTCCCTGGGCATCGACTGTGACTGCGACTGCCGGCCCGGCGAGAGCGGCAAGCAGATTACGGTTGGCAAGCAACTCAGCGGCGAGATTTGCAACCGGTAAGGCAGGTAGAAGATCGCGGCGCCAGGTGGAGTCTGAGATATGCGCTGAGTTTGGCCCCGATTGAGGTAAAAATCCAAAACTCAGGTCTGATCCCGGGTTGGAATCGCCGCTGAGAGTGTGGCGCGAATCAAGTCCTGGGTCCGGCGGCCGCGCGCTTGGGTGGCTGACGGAGAGAGCATTGCCGGGAGGGACGTGGGCGTCGAGCGCGACCAACTTTTCGACGAGGCGCCGGCTGGCCACCGCGATTAGGCGCAGTTCAGGGCCGTAGTGCGCGAAAGGAGTCGCGAGAACTCCTGGCTCTTCGAGGAGGTCGCAGTAAAGCCCCAGCGCAGTGACCATGTTTCTGGCATCGTGTGCCAACTCTTCAATCGTTTCCCCGAGATTGCCGACAGTTGCCAGCGCCTCGACAACTTTCTCCACGCGGTGGCGATCGCTCAAGCGATTCGTTTTGGTGCCCGTTGTGTCAGTTAATTGCTGCATCATCTTCATCCTTCCTAAATCGCGACCAAGTTTCCAGCTTCCGGTTTTCGCTTCGAGTCCGAATCCTGTCCCGTTTAGTTACACGCCAGATGCCAAACCCGAACAGTATTCGTAAGTACCTGATTAAAAACGCTGCGGGCTTCTGCGCGGCGGGGTGGGATGGGAACAGAGGAGAGCGTACGATCCCAAAACGGAACAGCCGAGATGGTCGGATGAGGGACAACATTCGCTATCTCAATGGCTTGGCACACATTACGGAATTGGAACTTCTATCCCATCCAATTCCCGCACCGGGACTTGCAGGTGTTCGATCCCATTCGCGGCAATGTCCCCTACAATTCTCATATGCAAGCAACCGCTGTTTCCTTTCGCCCCGGCAAAAGAGCGCCAGCCCAGCTTCGGCCGCTCACTCTCACTCCGGGCTTTGTTCAAACCGCCGAGGGCTCGGTGCTGGTGTCGCTCGGCAATACGCGCGTGCTGACCTGCGCCACCATTGAGCAAGGGGTACCGGGTTGGCTGCGTAACTCCGGGCGCGGCTGGGTCACGGCGGAGTACTCGATGCTGCCGCGGTCGACCCTGACGCGCACGCCACGGGAGAGCGAGCGAGGCAAGATCGGCGGACGCACGCACGAGATTCAGCGACTGATCGGCCGGAGCCTGCGCTCTGTGGTGGACATGCACGCTCTAGGCGAGCGCACGGTGATCCTCGACTGCGATGTGATCCAGGCCGATGGCGGCACGCGGACCGCGGCGATCACGGGGGCAGCCGTGGCACTGGCACTGGCGCTGAATGCGTTGGTGAAGGCGGGAACGCTAAAGCAGTCGCCGCTGAAACATCTGGTGGCCGCAACGTCAGTCGGGATCGTCGAAGGAGAGGCGCTGCTCGATCTTTGCTACGAGGAAGACTCGCAGGCTGAAGTGGACATGAACGTGGTGATGACCGCCGATGGCGGCCTGGTGGAAACGCAGGCGACAGCCGAAAAGGGATCGTTCTCCCGCGCGCAACTGAATCGCCTGATCGATCTTGCGGAGGCGGGGATCAAGGAGATTGTTGCGATTCAGAGCGCGGCCCTGCAGCCTTAGACCCAATGCAGAAAGTATTCTGAGCCATGAATCAAGCCAGTCTCAGCGCCGGCACCATTGATCGAGTTGCTCTCTTGTTCCCTCCAGATCAACAAGAAACCGTGTGTGCAATTCTGGCAAGTGAATGTGGTAACAACCTCCCTTTTCTCGAGACCCTCGATCCAATTGCGCTCGAGCGATTCCATTTTGCAGCGCTGAAATTAAGCGAGGGAGACGTGGAAAGGCTAAGAACCGCTGTGAACCTCGCAAAGCAAGACTGGCGTGACCTTCTCGTTGCTGCCGATTTTGCAAACGATATCGAAGCTCATAAATCGTGGTTCCCTTCCCACAAAAATTAAACGAATCTTCCCTCAATTTCGCCGAATCAGCAGAGAAAGCTTTGGAGAATGTCTTATGCCGACAAAGAAGAAGCCATCCACCACCGTGCCAGACAAGTTACTGCGGCGGCACCTGGTCGAACTGTTGGCAGGCGGGAATGCGCATGCCGCTTTTGATGCGGCGGTCAAGAACCTTCCCACAGTGCTGCGCGGCAAGCGCCCGAAGGGCGCCGAACACAGCCCATGGGAGATCCTCGAGCACTTGCGCATCGCGCAGTGGGATATTCTCGAATTTTCGCGCAATCCAAACTACCAGCACATTCCCTGGCCCGAGGGCTATTGGCCGAAGACGGCCATGCCACCGAATGCGAAGTCATGGGACCGAAGCGTGCGCGCCTTCCGGAAGGATCTCGATGGAATGTGCAAGCTGGTGGAGAACGCGTCTACCGATCTCTTCGCGAAGATTCCACACGGCGACGGACAGACCGTTCTGCGCGAAGCGTTACTAGTCGCCGATCACAATGCCTATCATATCGGCGAAATGGTCCTGGTGCGGCGGCTGTTGGGCGCGTGGGGTTAAGAGCAGGTGTCATCCATTAGCTTGGTTTCCCCGCCTCAGACCGCGTTCTGGAAATGAGTCCTAACAGCACAAGTCTCGCTGAAGGCTGCAAGTTGCCGGCCGATTGCTCAGGTCAACGCGGTCAGCAGGTGCGCCGTCCCCAGCCCAGCAATCGATATGACCGTTTTCAGAAAGGGCCACGTTGCAAATGCTGTCATCGAGGCAACTTAGACCGATGCCGTAGATGATGGGAAACGGTTTTCAACCTTTTAGGGTCTTTGTTCGTCTAGGAAATGAGAGCCGGCGCTGCGACTCGCGCCCGGTGGTCGGTACTTCGCGGAGCAACTCGATATGAATACGGTACGACGGATGCGCACCGCGTGCGCGATTGCACTAGCCGGGCTGGCTATGTTGGCGGGTACGGCTGGTACCGCGCGGGCGCAAGCGGTGACCCGCTACCTGGGTTCCATCACGGCAATCAGCGGAGACACTTTGACCGTGAAGACCGATAAGGGTGACTGCAGCAAGTGCGAGGTTCCTTCCACCGCGCAGCTGAAACGCATCGCGCCGGGACAAACCGACCTGAGTAAAGCGGAGGCACTCGACTTCGGCAGCTTGGCCGTGGGCGACCGCGTGCTGGTCAACACTCGATCCCGAATGCGACGGGCAGCACACCGCAGGCGGCCCGGATCATCGCCATCAAGCAGGCCGACGTCACAAAAATGCAGCAGGCGGAAGCCGCAGCAGTGGGCGGCGGGCGTGCATGGGCTGGTGAAGAGTGTCGATGCAGCAAGCGGCATCAATCATCGTGAACGCGCGCGCCGGAGCGACACGAAGCCAGTGGCAGTGAATACCACGCAAGCTACAACGCTGAAACGTTACGCGCAGGGTTCGGTCACCTTCGACCAGGCGCAGCCGGCGCCGATTAGCGGCGATTCAGCCTGGCGATCAGATTTTGTGCTCGCGGGAAAAAAAGCGCGGACGGAACTTCGATTGCGGCGCAACGGAGTCGTTTCAGGCAGCTTCCTCAGCATTGCCGGAACCCGATTCTCTACGGATGCCTCCGGATCGACGTGACCGTGAAAGATCTGGCGACGAAGAAGCCGGTGACGGTGCATCTGAGCTCCGACGCACAACTTCGCCGGCTGGATGACACGGATGGCGACCATGATCGCGACGCGGCTCAAGGGCAACCAAGGGCGGCAACGGCGGAGGGCAGCGGCAGGGTCAAGGAGGCCAGGGTGGTGGACAGCGAGGCTTCAGCCAGAGCGGGGGCGGAGCCGGGGGCGATCTGGAAACCATTCTTGAGCGTGCACAGACAATTCAACTTTCCAGCCTGCAGAAAAACGAAGCGGTGATGATTGTGGCCACCGAAGATTCAACCGGTGTGAACGCAATCAAGCTGCTGGCGGGCGTGGAGCCACTGCTGGAAGCACCCGAAGCACAGGACCTGCTCGCAAGCTGGAGCCTGAATCAGGGTGCGCCTGACGCTGGCCAATAGTTTCATCAGTTTTCTTCTCTGTTTTTTATTTGCGAACCAAAGAGGGAGTCGTGTACCTAAAATCGCAGTGCTGTTTATGCTTTGCTTCTTTCGCTTGCCTTGGCTCTCGCGGGAATTGCTGCGCGAGCGCAAGCTGCGCCCTCATCTCAAGCTCCTGCGGCGTCCGATGTAACTGGTCCTGCAGCGCAAACTCCTAATGCGCCGACTCCCGCACCGGCGGTTACTCCGATGCAGGCACCTCCGGTGACTCCAGGGGCGGCAACCACTGCTCCAGGTCCAGCGACCGGCGTTCTGCACGGACACATCACGGATCAGACGGGCGCGCTGATTCCCGGCGCGCAGGTTACCGTGTCGACAGCATCAAACGGTAAACAACTGGGACCAACGATCTCCGCCGATGCATCAGGCGCGTACTCAGGTGCGTGGGCTGCCAGCGGGAAGTTATGTGATCCAGGCCAACTACCAGGGCTTCGCGCCGTTTGTCTCGACGCCGATCCAATTGACCGCCGGACAAACCAAGAACGTCGACATCAAGTTGGCGATTGAAGCAGCCGATGTGCAGGTTGTCGTCACGGACGAGGGCGGACCGACGGTCAGCACGGAAGCCGGCGCCAACGCGAATGCGATCGTGCTCAAGGGCAGCGACCTCGATGCGCTCTCCGACGATCCCGACGAGCTCTCGAATGAACTTGACGGCGCTAGCCGGCCCTTCCGCGGGCCCGAACGGCGGCCAGATTTACATTGACGGGTTCACCGGCGGGCAGCTGCCGCCCAAATCCGCGATCCGCGAAATTCGCATCAACCAGAATCCGTTTCTCGGCGGAATTCGACCGGCTTGGCTACGGCCGCATCGAGATTCTCACCAAGCCGGGAACCGACACGCTGCACGGGCGCGTTTTCGGACAGGGGAACGACGAGCGTCTTCAACACCGGCAACCCGTTCACGAAGGTGATTCCGCCGTATCACAGCATCATGATCAACGGAACGGTGAGCGGCGCGTTCTCAAAGACGGCCTCGTTCTTCTTCAGCGTCGAACAGCGGAACAACCAGGATGCGAGCATTTACACCGCGAACACCGACAGCGCTGCTAAATTCGGGCTTCTATGGACCGGACACGATCTCCGGTGGACTTTTCACGCCGGCGACGCACACCGAGATTTCGCCGCGCATCGACCTTCAGCTGGGCACAAAGAACACACTCACAGCGCGCTATCAGTTTTTCCGCAACAACGTGAGCGGGCAGATTGGCTCGACCTCGCTACCGACTCAGAACTCCACTGCAACCACCATTGAACACACGGTGCAGCTTGACGATTCGCAGATCATCAGCGACCGCGTCGTGAATGAGACGCGCTTCGAATACAGGCGGCAAAGCACATCGGAGACCCCGACAAGCACGGCACCGACGATCGGCGTCCCCGGATACTTCAACGGAGGCGGCAATAACGGGCAATCCTCCTCGGGTCACGGAGACCACTACGAATTGCAGAACTTTACGACGATGACGGAAGGAAACCAGGCGATCAAATTCGGCACCTGGATCCGCGACAATCGTCAGGCTACCTCGACCGATTCGGACTTCAATGGACAATACACTTTCCCCACCGTTGCCGACTACGCGGGTGCACTGAATCAGTACTATTTCCACAGTGCATGCCCCGCAGGCGCCTCCCAAGCCAACGGAGACTGCGGCACGACCAACACCCCGGAGAAACTTGTTTACACGACCGGGCCGCTTTCATTTCGGGGAAACCTATTTGATGCGGCGCTGTTCTTTCAGGACGACTGGAAGTTCCGGCCGTACCTGACGCTATCCGGCGGCATCCGATGGGAAACACAGAATCATGTGGCGGATCACAACGATTGGGCGCCTCGCGTTGCATTTGCCTATGCGCTTGATGGACACAAAAAAGGGAAGGTTTCGAAGACGGTGCTGCGCGGCGGCTTCGGTCTCTTCTACGATCGATTCGGTATTTCGAACCTCATGGACCTTGAACAATACAACGGAAACCCGGCGACAAGTCAGACGCAAACCGTGATCAGGAATATCAGCAATTCATCCTGTTTCAATCCGGTCAGTTTTTCGCCCGCAGTCGCGGCGAATTGCGGGTCGGGTAATTCCGTCTCAAATCAGATCGAAACGGCCGATTCGAACTATCACTCGCCCTATACCGAGCAGTTCGGCATGAGCCTGGAGCGACAGGTGAGCAAGGCGATGACGGTCACCGTGACGTATCTGCACTCGTTTGGCGTGCACCAGATGGTCCACGCGACGCAAACGCGTACCTGCCGGGGACGTTCCTATACGGCAGTCCGACCCTCACCGGCGTCGCGGCCCGATCCTAACCTCGGCATTAGTGGACCAGTACTTCCCTGAAGCAGTCTTCAAGCAGAACCAGGTGATTGTGAATATCAACGCACGGCTTTCGCCGAAGTTCAGTGTGATTGGCTTCTACAACTGGACAAACGCCAAATCGGATGGCGGAGGCGGCTCGAACCCATCAAACTCCTACAACCTGAGCCAGGATTATGGCCGTGCCGGATTCGTGCACCCGCAGACTCTTGTCCTGATTGGGAACTACACGGGACCCTGGGCGCTCTCGTTCAATCCGTTTCTTTACTGCGCAGTCGGGGCGCTCCTTCAACTTCACTTCAACCTACGACTTGACGGGCGACAATTTCTTCAACGGTCGACCTTCTTACGGCACAAGCGCAGACTGCGCGGCGACAGCGGGACCGAATCCTTCCCAGTATGCTTTGACGCCATTCGGTTGCCTCGACACGATTCCGCAGCCAGGAGAAGGACTCGTTCCGGTGAATTTCGGCGATGGGCCCGCAGCCGTTGCGGTGAATTTGCGCGTGAGCCGTGCCTTTGGTATCGGACCGAAGGTTGAGCAGAGTGGTGGGTCATCGCAAGGCGGACGCGGCGGCCCCGGTGGTCCCGGAGGCTTCGGCGGCGGGTTTGGCGGACCCGGTGGCGGAGGTGGCGGCGGAGGCCGCGGAGGCGGTGGCGGCGGCGGTTTCGGGGGCGGATTTGGCGGCGGTGGTGGCCGCGGCGGAATGTCCAATACCGGCCGAAAGTATTCGCTGACCTTTAGTGCTCAGGCACTGAATCTATTCAACGACATCGACCGCGGAACGCCGTCGGGCATCGATTGCCCCCAAGTGGAGTCCGGCAACGGGCGTATACCGGACCGGGCAGCCGCTTCGGTACATCAACGAGCCTGGCAGGCGGCATCTTCGCGTCGCCGACCAACTCCTCTGCGCGGCGTATGCAGTTCCAAGTCTTCTTCACGTTCTAGAAGCGGTGGGACAGAAACAACGGGCCGGTGCACAACACTCCGGCGCTTTTCTTTGCGCGTCAATTGCGCGTATGAGGCACTTCTCGAGCAGATTCCAGTAGAGTGCTTCCCATCGGTCCGCGTTTGCGTCCATGCCGAACTCGCGCACAATGCGCTCGCGTGCGGCGCGGCCGAGAGCCAGCCGGTTCCGCTGCTTCGTCGCATCGCATTGAGCATAGCGTACGCGAGTTGATTCGAGTTTCGCGAGGAACGATACGCCGGCACCGCCGACCAGTTCGCGCACGCCGCCCACGTCGGTGGCGACAACGTGTTTTTCCATCGCCATCGCCTCGCCCACGGCGAGCGGCATTCCTTCCCAGGCCGACGACGACACGAAGCCATCGGCTGCGTCGAGCACGGCAGGCATGTCGCGCCGCAGACCGAGCCAGCGAACGTAGCCATTTAGCGAGGTGATCCACGAGAGTTGAAGCAAGCCCAATCTCCGTTGACCTGCCAGTGCCGGCCACCCATAACTGGGCATCGCTACGCACCAGCGCGCACCATGCAAAAAGCACGCAACAGGTTTGGGTAGTCCTTTGCTCGGAGCAATGCGTCCCGCCGCAAGCCAGACGAAGCCTGCCTCCGGGCTCGGCGTCGGTTGCCATCAGTGCGCGCATGCTCGCGCGCCGATCCTCCATTGGGCACGAATTGGGAGACGTCGATTCCGTTCACAATCACACTGCACTTTTTTGCGGGAACGGCCTTGAGCCGCATGAAGCGCTCAGCAGCCGCTTTACTCACGGCAACCGTTCGCCGGCTTAGTCGATCTGTAAGGCGATAGGCTAGCATGCGTGGACTGCCGCCCTCGTAGACGTTGTGGATGGTGGAAATGACAGCCGGGCGCGGTGTTCGCAGTTTGAGCAGGCGCGCGAGAAAGTTGGAATGAAAGCTGTGACTATGAATCAGGTCCGGCTCGAACTCCGCGGCAAACCTGCGGGCACGCGCAATGCCGCGAGCCAGGCTAACCGGGGAACGCCTGATATCGAGATGAAGCCTTGGAAAAGGCGCCGGCCATTCTTCGTTGAGTCGCGGCATGAGGACCAGCAGGGAAACTTCATGGCCCCGTTGCGTCATTTGTTCGCAGAGAGCGAGAGCGAGTTTTTCCGCTCCGCCCATTCCGAGCGAAGTGAGCACATAGAGAATGCGCATGGGGCCCGAGACATCCTATTGGATCGTTTTCAAGAATCATACCGCAACCTGCGCGGGCCCGTCTGTGATGGACGTCTAGTCTTAAGCTGCCTGTTCTGTATGAAAGAAACGGGCAAGCAAGGTGTCGGCAGCGATCAGGCCTGGACCAAGGATCAGAATGAGGAGAGCGGCGAACCAGTACGTGTAGGGCGTGGCTCCATAAAAGTCGCTGGGATTTGACAGGATATGAGAGAAGTTGACGCGGTCGTCGGGCACACTCAAGTACGCCACCGTCATGTTCACAAAAAGGATGAGCGATACGAGACGTGACGCGATTCCGGCCGCGAAGAGAATGCCGCCAATGAACTCCACCATCGCCACAAAGAGCGCAGTTGTTGCCGGAGCGGGAAGATTGAGCGAGGCAAAGAAGCTGGCGACGCGGCTCAGGTGAGTGAGCTTGCCCCAGCCATCCTGCGCGAACTGCCATCCCCAATAGAGGCGAATGGCAAGCAGCAGCGGGCTTTGCAAGAAGGAGAGAGCGCGCACGGCGCGGGAATACAAGGTCCCAATCATGCTGACGATTCTTTGCATTCAAACTCCTCGACCCGGCGGTTGAATCCGCGATCAGGTGATTTCAATTCGAAGGAAATGGACCGTGGTGCGGCAATCGACCGCGTGCAGCGAGTTGACGGCCTCATCGTTCACGATTTGATCATTTACGACCTGATCAAGGATTCCAACTCGGGCGCGCAGATCCATCCAAGTTCGGCCCACGCGCCGAACCAAGCTTGGACTTTCTCCGCCTGACGATTTGCCGAAATACGCGAATTGGCAAAGCCGGGCTCGATCGCCTGCGCGAGTGCGAGACCCTGGCGTATCGCGGTGAGCATCTGGTATTCTTCGCGCTCGAGACGGCGATAGTAGACACTCAGATCGACTCGGTGCGCAGCAAGCCAGGTTGGGCGCGGGCGGAGTTGGGGCACCTTGACCGACTGTCGCTCTTCGTCTTCGTGCTGGATGCCTGCTTCACTGGCCTGGCGCTTCTGTCGCTTGTGCAGCTCGAGCACAAGGTCGTCGACCGGAAAATTCAGCGCAATGAGTTGCAGGTGCGGTTGCAACGCGAGTCGTGAGTCTCCATCGAGAGTTGCGATCTGCTCGATGGTCAGGGGCTCGCGCTCTGCAGAGTCGAAGGCTTCGATGAAAGCCCATTCGATGCGCGCGGCATCGAGCGCGAGACGATTGCGGCGACCGCCAAGCTCTGGATGCGCGGCCAGCCATTCCGGCAGGTGCGAGCCGAGATTGCGAAGCGTGAAGGAGCGGCTCGGATGCTCGGCCAGATAAGCAATCGTAAGAGCTTCAAAACGTTTTGCGCCAATCACGGCGCGAACCGCGCGAAAATCCTCAGCCAGCGATCCGAGAACGCGAAACCAGTACTGGCGGTTGTAGATTTCGAGGCGCTCAAAGGCGGTAAGCCGGCTATTTGGCGCGATAAACGATTCGGCGACCTCGGTCATGGGCCGGCCGCTGGTCGAGCGCGACTGCATCCCTTCGTTGCGCGCGAGCGGCTGCATTACTGCAGCCGCCATTTCGCGCTGCAAGGTCAGCAGATCCATTGGCGCGCGCATCTCGGGCGGATGAGTCGTCTGATTGCTCATAGGGCGACCTCTGCTTCGTGTGGCGCCTGGCGATGCAAATAACGCTCCGCCTTTTTTGCTTCAGTATGAACCTCGTTGAAGCTCGGAATATGATCGTCCCACTCGAGCAGCGTTGGCGTCGGCCCGCAGCGTTCGATGGCTCGCTCGTAGAGTTTCCAGACCGGATCGATCACCGGATGGTCGTGCGTGTCGAGAATGTATTTCTCGTACTTCGAGTGGCCCGCAATGTGAATCTGCGCGACGCGATGGGCCGGAACCGCATTCACATAGTCCAGAGGATTGAATTCGTGATTCATCGCTGAAACGTAAATGTTGTTCACGTCGAGGAGAATGCCGCAGTCGGCGCGTTCGACGACTTCAGTGAGAAACTCCCACTCGGTCATCTCGGAGCCGGTGAACGCAGCGTAGGAACTGACGTTTTCGACAGCGACGGGAATCTCGAGATAATCCTGCACCTTGCGGACGCGCTCAACAGTGCGATCGACCGCCTCCCATGTGTAGGGCAGCGGGAGCAGATCGTGGGTGTAAGTGCCGTCGACGCTGCCCCAGCAAAGATGGTCGCTGAGCCATGGAGTTTTGGTGCGGCGGACGAGTTGTTTCAGCCGGCTGCAGGTGCTCCGGATCGGGCTCGGTGACCGAGCCGAAATACATGGACACGCCGTGCTGGACGACTCGATATTGTTCGAGGATCCGATCGAGCGATGCCAGCGGGCGGCCGGCATCAATCATGTAATTTTCCGAGATGATTTCAAACCAGTCGACCACCGGCTTGCGGGAAAAGATGTGCTCGTAGTGCGGAATGCGCAGGCCGATTCCGACGCCGTGGTCCTGAAACGCATTGAATCGATTGCCGGGCATATGAGAGGGTCAGAGTTTAGAGGTTAACTTTGTTGGATCCTTGGAGAATTTGGGTATTGGGGACCGGAAGACAGGGATTGCAAAACCAACGCACTGTCGCCGGTCCCCGATGTGCATTAGGCGAAGTGCGCCTTCGGCATCTTGGAGCCGTCGGTGGCGCATCCACCTTTGCCCTTGCAGCTGTTCTTGCCTTTGCAGCCGTTGTCGCTGCTCTTGCAGCCGCCCTGGCCCTTACAGTCGTTCTTGCCTTTACAGGAGTGTTTAGTGGTGTCCTGGTCAAAACCGGTATAGCGAAGACCCGCCTTGGCGGCCTTTACGGTGTTCGACTGGGTCCGAATTTTGCGCGTGGGCAGCCACTGCGGTTCCACCGGTAAGACCAGCCAGCGCAGCAGTGAGGAGCAGAGCATTCAGTTGGTTCTTCATTGTCGACCTCGCTGTGTGGGTTGGGCGGAGGCTCTCCGCGATTGGGGGAAGCAGGTAGAGCGGGAGCCCATCCTGCAGAATTCGGCGTACGAACCTTGGAGTGGCCGAACCAAGGAATGGTTACAGCTAAAGGGATGAAGTGGGAAGAAATTTGTGCGAAATGCTCGAAGTTGCGGAGCGGGCATAAGGTTGACGATCTGGTTCATGAATAGACAGGCCGGTGCGATACCCTATTTGAGCCTGGGGCAATCCCTGGCTGGCCCCGTACGACGGGAGGGCAATTGGAAAGCACGAAAGGAATGGGCATTGTGACTGGCGCCAGCATGACGCTGGCCCTGCTGCAAAGCCTTTGCACGGCAGTTCTCACGATGAACAGCATCCGCGTTGGCATCGGGCTGGCGGCGTTGGCCGCCAGCAGTATCGCCGCGCCTCTGGTTCCTCTGCATAGAGACGCCATTCGCATTCCCATGCTGTCATCGCGGTGGCGGGCTCAGTGTTAATCTTCGTTGTGCTGGCATGGGTGCGGCATCTGCGCAACCGGCCTGAAGCACAGTGGCGGCGCCGCGAATGTCAGGAAGAACAGCGATCGGAGCGGTTGCAAGTGGCGATGGCCATTGTTACGCTGCTCCTGGTCGGGCTCGAATCTGGACGCACGCGATTCTTCATCGACAGGCATCAGTTCCAGCGGTGCCGGTTACACGAAGCTTGTAACTTCGGATCAGATCTCCCGCGGCTCCGATCCGGTCTCATTTTCCGTTGGTGGCCATTTCCTTTTCCAGGCGCTCGTGCAGCCGCTCGCTGAATCCGGCGGGCAGCTCGAAGACCCGATCGTCGGCAACTAGAACGACCACGATTGCGCGTGGAGTCCAGCACCGCGGAGCAGATCTCGCAGGTCTCGAGATGCTTGTCGATTTCGGCGCGCAGGTCCGCATCCACCTCGCCGTCGATGTAGGCGGAGATGTGCTCCCAGACGTGTTTGCAGTCGATCTCTCATCTTGCAGCCACTCCTGAAACAGCTTGCCTCGTTTGGGCGCAAACCCTTTCAGCCGCGGCGCCAGGCTGCGCTGCAAAAGGCCCGCGCGCGGTGAAGGCGCACCTTGACCGCTCCCTCGGCAGATGCCGAGCGCGGCGGCCGTTTCACGCACGTCCATTTCTTCGATGTCTCTGAGCAGCACGACGTTACGGTAAATCTCCGGCAGGCCGTCAATGGCCTGCCGCAATCAGGCGGCGGAGCTCCTTCCGCTCCAGCGCCTCGCTTGGAACCTCGCGCCAACTGGTCAGAATGGCCGGCGTAAAGTCGCCGGCCTCGTCTCGGTAAGCGCGTCGAGCGAGTCCTCGCGGCGGGTTTCGGCCTTGCGCAGGCGGCCCAGGCCCTCATTGCGCGCAATGGAAAGCACCCAGGTGCGGAACTGCGACTCGCCGCGAAACAGGTGCAGATTGCGGTAGATCTTCATGACTGTCTCCTGCGCGGCATCTTCGGCATCGGCCTCGTTGCGCAGAATCGAAAGCAAGAGAAAGTAAATAGGCGCTCGCAGGGGCGAATCAGGTCGTGAAAAAGCTGCTTTTCGCCAGCCAGAATGCGGCGGATGCAGTCGGCCTCGAACTCCGGATTGGGTTGCTTCTCATCGCGCTGCGGACCTCCGACGCGAATCTGCCGACCGGGCCAGGGACGGAAAGAAACTCCTGAAGTGAACTATAGGCCACGGGAGGGGAGGTTTCGGGTCCTTCCACTGATACGCGATGAAACGCGCAGACGGTTTGCGACACTACCGAGGGGGCAGATTTTGGGGTTTCCGCTAAGTTTGTCTTTTCAAAAAGATTCCTTGCAAAAAATCGAGCACTTGGGCTGTACAATCCCCTCACAAGGAGTCTTATGGCCGGAGACATGCAAATTACGTGCAGCGACTGTGGGCAGGATTTCACCTTCAGCGCTGCCGATCAGCCGTTCTTTTCAGGAACGCGGTTACTCGACCCCAAAGCGTTGCAAGCCTTGCCGCCAGGCAAAGAAGAACGACCAGGGGGGGATCGGGCGGGGCCACCGTTCGGCTCCTTCACAGGGAACACCTGTGATTTGTTCGGGTTGTGGCCAGCCTACAACCGTACCTTTTGAGCCGCGTGGCGATCGTCCGGTTTATTGCCGCGACTGCTACACGGCGCGCAAAGGCACCGGCGGCGGGGGCCGTCGCTAGCGATTCGGCACGCCGGTTCGTGCAATACAAAGTCCTCTGCCAGGGTGACCTCGACAAATCGAAAAACCTGACCAGGGAAATCCAAGTCGCGGCAGTCGCGCGGCCTTGGGGTAAGTGTGCGGAATGCCAGCAGCGTTCGCTCTGCCAGGGCGAGAGCGAGTTATAGTTACATCTGCGATTGAGCGCGCTTAAATTCTTACGTATCGCGGATCGAAAAGCGAAATTCTTTGCGATCCGCGGAGCTATCAAGCCTCTCAAACCGGTTGGCTTTGGACTGCAAAAGCCTTCGATGGCGATCGCAGAGAGCGGTTCATTTCTGCAATAGACAGAACCTATTTCGCCCGTTACACTTGAGCCTCAAAGACCCTCCCGTAGTTCTATTAGGACAAGGAACACTCGACCCCGATGGCCTCCCAACTCTCGTTCACGGGATTCGCCTGGAAGAATCTTTGGCGGCGGCGCCTCAGAACCGCTCCTACTCTGGTGGAATCACGATGGGCATTGGCGCATTCGTAGCGCTGGTGGGATTTTCGCGCGCATTTGAGCATGAGTGGATGCGGCTCTATTCCAGCGCGGGCACCGATATTGCAGTCGTCGAGACAAACTTCATCAATACGTTCATTGAATCAGTCGCTTGGCTCGAAAATCAGGGCCGTTCCCGTTGTTGATCACGTGGCGCCGATGATCTTTAATCTCATTGATTTGACGCCTGATGTGAATGCACTGGTTTACGGCTGGCCGGCCGACTCCTACGAGCTGGATTCGCTTGACCTACCTTTCAGGTGGCCGGTTCCACGACGGACGCACGGAAGTAATCCTCGGCGATCTGCTGGCCGACGATTTGAAGAAGAAGGCCGGCGATACCCTTCCCATTCAGGGCAAAGTATTCACGGTGGTGGGCATCTTTCATGGAGGCACGGCGCTGGAAGACGGCGCCGTCATCATGCCTCTCGACCAGATGCAGAACATCTCCAGCATGGAAGGGAAGGTGACTGCATTTCATGTGAAGCTTCACCCAGTGCCGGATGGCATGTCGTATGACGACTACGTGAAGCGCGCGGCAGAAAGAAATCGA
This sequence comes from uncultured Acidobacteriaceae bacterium, assembly GCA_963782085.1. Classification (GTDB taxonomy): domain Bacteria; phylum Acidobacteriota; class Terriglobia; order Terriglobales; family Acidobacteriaceae; genus Telmatobacter. The sequence continues at coordinate 170,827 of CAWAIL010000009.1, read as the reverse complement.
AGCGGCCGTGCCGGGTGTCCATGCAGATCCTGCGGCCGACCGCGCAGCCAATAACCAGTTTGTTTCGCTGGCACATTCCGTGGCGTGGGGCACCTCGTCAATCGCCCTGCTGATCGGCATTCTTGGGCATCGCGAACACCATGGCGATGTCAGTGTTTGAGCGCACGCGCGAAATCGGTATTCTGCGCGCGCTGGGCTGGAAGGGCCGGCACGTGATTCTGCTGATCCTTACCGAGGCCACGGCACTAGGGTTGGTCGGCGGCCTCCTCGGCATCGCCGTCGGGTGGGGCGCATTGCGGATTCTCGCAGCGCTGCCGCAGACCGCGAGCGTTGTTTCGGCTTCCGTCTCGCCGCTTCATCTGCTCGAGTCGCTTCTCATCGCCATTGCCTCGGGAATCCTCGCCGGAGCCTACCCGGCATGGCGCGGCGCACGGCTTTCGCCGGTGGAGGCACTGCGCTATGAGTAGTCCGATTCTTGAAGTACGCGGGCTGATGAAGAGCTACGACGATGGCCGCGTGCAGGCTCTGCGCGGCGTGGATGTCACGATCGAGGCCGGCGAGTACGTCACCATCAGCGGGCCAGCGGCAGCGGCAAATCCACGCTGCTGCACATGCTGGGCGGGCTCGATACGCCATCGCAGGGCGAGGTTCTGTTCCGCGGATCGCCGCTGGGGACGGCGGTCGATCTCGACAGCTACCGGTCGCGACAGGTTGGATTCATCTTCCAGGCATTTCACCTGCTGCCCACGCTGCGCGCCGTTGAAAATGTGCAAGTGGCCATGCTGGCGCTGAACAGGAAGAGCAATCATCGCGCCGAGCGCGCCGCTGCGCTGCTCGATGAGATGGGCTTGAAAGATCGCATGCAGCATTATCCAAGCGAGCTCTCCGCAGGCGAACGGCAGCGCGTGGCCATTGCGCGCGCGCTGGCCAACGATCCCACCATCTTGCTGGCCGACGAGCCCACCGGCAATCTCGACAGCGTGAATTCGGCGCACATCATGGAGATTCTGCGGGGCATTCAAGAGAAGCGCGGCATGACGCTGATCATCGTGACCCACGAGAACGACATTGCCAAGAGCGCGCCGCGCCACATTCGCATCCGCGACGGAAGGATCGAATCGTGAGGGTGCTGCGTGCCTTTGGATTTGGACTGATCGCGCCATTGCTTTGCGCGCAGCCCACCGACGTACATTCGATCATTGGTACGGCGAAACAGCTGGTAGAAGCTGCTGACTTCAGCGCGACAGGCCACCTGGTCCGGGTGCAGGCGAGCGGAGCACGCACCAGTTACCCAATTTCCATCAAGGGGCGCTGGTTTCCAGGAGTGTTACGGATTAAAGCGGAGTTGGGAAGCGGTGCAAAAACCGAAACGCCAATGCACGCGCTGATCGAGATGCGGCCCAGCGGCGAAAACGAGATCTGGCTTGCGCATCCCGGAGACAAAGCGCCTGTTGCCCTGCCCTTCAGCAAGTGGAGCGAAGGTCCGATCGGGTCTTCTTTCAGCTACGAAGATTTTCTTGAAGAGCAGGTTTTCTGGCCAGGGCAAACATTCGTGGACCAGGCGAAGTTTGGCGCGCGCGACTGCAATGTGGTGAAGAGCACCCCCGGACCGGCCGACAAGACGCACTACTCCGAGGTAAAGACATGGTTCGACCGAACGATCACTTATCCGGTTTACGTGGAGAAAACGGTCAAGGAGACCGGCGCGGTGAAGGAATTCACGTCTTTCGGCTTGCGCCACGACAGCGGAGTGTGGTCGGCACATCAGATTGAGATGAAAACGCGGGGCCAAGGCGGCTCAACGCTGCTCATCATCGATCGTGGTTCTCCCAAGGCCAACCTTACGCTCAACGATTTCAGCCCTGCCCAACTCACGCACTTCTAGGAAAACAATGGTTATTGCCCTCTGGATCGCATCGTCAGTAGCTGTTCTCATCCTGACAGGCATCGTGTATCAACATCTCGGGAGCCTCAGCGACAGGAAGAAATATGCCGGTGCGGGGCGCTGGGTGAGCGTAGGCGATGGTTGCGAGTTATTTGTTTTCGAGATGGGAGCCGGCGAGCCTACAGTAGTCTTTGAATCCGGAATAGGAGCGACCCATCTCAACTGGCGCGGCATTCAGGAATCGGTCGGCGTGTTTGCCACTACGGTTTCCTACGATCGCGGCGGGCTCGGATGGAGCGACCGTTGCGGAAGTGCTCGCACCCCCACCAATATTGCCGCAGAGCTGCGCGAGATGTTGCTTGGCGCCGGGCTGAAACCTCCGTTTTTTTTGGTTGGACATTCCTTCGGCGGCCTGGTAATGCGCCGCTTTGCGCTGCTTTATCCCGATGAAGTTGCGAGCGTGCTGCTTGTCGATCCCATGCGCTGCGAAGAATGGCCGCCCATTGATCCCAGTAAGCAAGATCAGATCGAGCTGGGAAAAAAGATGATCCGTTACGCGATTCCTGTCACGCGATGCGGACTGGCGCGGCTTGCGGTATCACTGCTGTTCTGCCGCGCGCGAAGGGTGACAGGGCATCTTGCAGGAGCCGCCGTTCCGAACGGAAGGCATGCATTCGATCGAGTAACTACTGAAGTAAGAAAAATGCCGCCGGTGGTTTGGCCCATCGTCGCTGCACAGTGGTCACGGCCGGCATTTTATTCAGGAGTGCGCAGCCACCTTCATTCAATCCCCGATACGGTGCGAGAGATGCACGTTGCGGAACCGATTCGTTCGATTCCGGTCACGGTTTTGACACCGACCAAGGCCGAGCCGCTGACGGAAAATCAACTGGATCACATCGGTGATAACGTGAAGCAGGTCATTGCAGAGCGGAGCGCGCACTGGATTCATCTCGACGAACCTGAGTTGGTGATTGACTGCATTCGCACCATGGTGGGATCTGAAGCCCAGGAGCCGATTCCCGTAGGTAAGTGGAATATCGAGAGAAATTCGGCTATTCTAGAACCAAGCTTCCCCGTTAAAGACTATTGACGGAGGTCGGAAGCGGGGTTTCATGGAAGTCCGAGTATCCCAGCTTGAAGGCGTGAAATTCGCCGTTCAGGCGAGATCACACACCATCCTCTGCGACCAGCCAACAGAAAATCATGGGACAGACGGCGGGATGACGCCGCCGGAGCTTCTGCTTGCGTCGCTGGCCAGCTGCGCCGCGTTCTATGCGGCGGAATATCTAAGGACGCGCAACCTTGCGGAAAAAGGTCTGAAAGTCTCGGTGAATGCAGAAAAGCTGCTGAAGCCCGCGCGCCTCGGCAATTTTCGCATTCACGTCTACAGTCCCATTCCGCTGACCATGGAACAGAATGAAGCAATGTCGCGGTCGGTCCATCACTGCCTGGTGCACAACACACTGCTATCCAGTCCAGAAATCGCGATTGAGATCGAAGCGCAAACGGCCGCAATGGCGCGGGTGTAGCTGCGAGCGGTTGCGGCGCTTCCGCTTACAAATCCTGGCGCAGTACGTCACAGAACATGTGGATATGCGGCGCAAGGCGCTTCGCGTGTGGCGCCAATCTGTAAGTTTCCATGCATGTTACACTTCAATTATGTCAGGATGTTCCGCAACTGCCCAGCCAATACAACGTTCGATACTGGCGGGAATGTTATGCATTCTGGCGTTTCTTTTCGCGTTTGAAGCCAAGTTCCTCTGGTATAGTCCGGCGAGCGAAACCAGCAGCCAAGTGTCCGCAGCCAAGGCGCTTCGTGTGGATGCTCCCGCCCAGGTGTTCCATGGTGCACCCGCCCCGGACCGCATTGGCCCTCATGCGAGATTCTGGGCGACTGCAATTTTCATCGCATTATGCATGGTCGTGAGCGAATCTTCAACTAAACGCGCATTATCCAGTCATTCTGCTGCGAACTTACCTCTCTATCTCCTTTCCCCCGTCGACTCCCGCCCCCCTCCAGCGCGATAAGTCTGTTGGAATTCAGGCAAGGCTCACCGCAAGACATCAGGGCAGAATCAGCAACGCCGAGTGACGCCTTGCACGCGCAGCCACTTGCGATTTATTCCGAACTGGAAGCGATTATCGGGTTTGGTGCCAGCGCGGCGCTAAAGGAGCCCCTTCGGAATGAGCGTCTGGTTGAGGTTTCGCGTCAGTAATGCGCTCGATTGAGACGGTAAACGATTCGACGGTCCTACGGCATCCTATTTTTTCGCGGTTGGCATTTTCCTATATTCCTTCCTGCATCCGCGTGGAAAGTTTCTTCAGCGTCTTGAATCAGGAGCTAGCTCCGAATGAATAAACGGAATCATGTTCTGACGGTTGCCGCGGTGCTGTTATGCATCGCTACAGGAATCATTTCCTGCCGCTCTGGTAATCCCGATTCCGAGGCAAAGGCGGCCTCGGTTCCATCAGCGCGCGTTGCGGCGGCGCAGCGGGGAGACATCGCTCGCGTTCTGACCCTCGCTGGACAATTCCAGCCCTATCAGGTGGTCGACGTTCACCCCAAGGTCAGCGGTTATATGAAAAAGATCAACGTCGACATCGGTGACATCGTGCATCAGGGCGAGACACTCGCAGTCCTCGAAGTTCCCGAGCTGAAGTCGGAATTGGAGAGTTCCGTCTTCCAGCAAAAGCAGAGCCAGGAAGAGATCGCACGTGCGCAACACGAGGTGAAGAGCGCCGAAGCAATGGGCTCCGCGCTGCACTCCGAATCGACGCGCCTTCAGCAGGCAGCGGCAACGCGTCCCGGATTGATTGCCCAGCAGGAGCTGGATGATGCCCAGGCAAAGGACCTGAGTTCGCAGGCGCAGATTGACTCGGCAAAGGCAGCATTGGCTGCGGCACAACAGCATGCGGAAGCGGCGCGCGCCGACAGCGAGCGCGTGCAGGCGCTTGAAAACTACACCGTCGTTACCGCGCCAATCGCCGGCGTTGTGATCTGGCGCTATGCCGATACCGGGGCCCTGATCCAGGGAGGAACGACCTCCAATGATTCGACCCTTCCTATCGTGCGCCTTTCGCAGAGCAACCTGCTAAGGCTGCGAGTGCCCGTGCCCGAGGATGACGTCGAGTACGTGCACGAAGGCGATTCTCTCCAAGTGCGGGTAGATGCCATCAACCGCTCGTTCACTGGCAAAGTCGTTCGGTTCACGCGCAATGTGAATTTCGAAACGCGCACGATGGAGACCGAAGTCGATGTCGAGAACAGGGATCTATCGATCGCGCCCGGTATGTACGCCAATTCGGCGCTCCAGCTAGGGCGCGTGCACGATGTCGTGACCATTCCAGTGGAGGCATTGGTGCTGAACGGGCGGCAGCGAGCCGTATATGTGCTCGATGCCACGAATAGAGTGCATATCCGCAACGTGCAAGTAGGAGTCGAAGGCTCAAAACTCGCGGAAATCACCACCGGGATCAGCCCCGGAGACCGTGTCATCGTCGGCGGACAGGAGAAGTACCAGGCTGGCGAGACAGTCAACCCGCTCGTCACGCCGGAACCCGTATCTGAAACGGTTCAGGAGTCGGGCGGAACGATCGACATGAAGGCCGAGGAGAACGCCGGAGACAATCACTGATGCCAAAGTTTGCTCTCAGATTTCCATTTTTCATTCTCATGTTGTGCCTGATCGTGGCGCTGGTGGGCGCCGTCAACATTGTGAAGATGCCGGTGGATCTCTTCCCGAATATCGACATGCCGGTGGTTGTGGTGGCCACGTTTTACAACGGCATGCCGCCCCAGCAAATCGAAGCCGACATCACCAATACATTCGAGCGATTCTTCACGCTCGCCGCCAATGTGGACCATAGCGAATCGCGTTCACTCACGGGTGTGAGCCTGATCAAGATCTACTTCAAGCCCGGTACAGATGCGAACGCAGCCCTCAGCAACATCGCAAATCTTGCCATGGCCGATCTTCGGCGCTTGCCGCCGGGAACATTGCCCCCTGTGGTGCTCGGCATGGACGCTTCGACGCAGCCTGTTTGCCTCGTTACGCTCAAAGGCCAGGGCCTAAATGAAACGCAGTTGAAAGACCTGGCCCAGTTCCAGGTACGAAACCAGATTTCGAACGTACAGGGCGCGTCGGTTCCCCAACCGTATGGCGGCACTTACCGGCAAATCCAGATTTACGTTGACCCGCTCAAGCTGGAGGCGCGCAACCTGAGCCTGAGCGATGTGGTCACCGCAGTCAACAGCTCGAACCTGATTCTGCCGGCCGGGGACGTGCGCATCGGCTCTAAAGATTTCAATATCTACGCGAACAGCCAGTTCCCTGACGCGAACGCGATGAACCAGATGCCCCTCAAGTCCGTAGGCAACTCGTCCGTGCTGGTCGCCGACGTTGGAAAAGCTGTCGACGCAGGCGCTCTGCAATACAACATCGTGCGGATTGACGGACAACGCTCGGTCTACGTTCCGATCTTCAAGCAAGGCGGCGACAGCAACACGATCTCAATCGTCAATGGAATCAAGGCGGCTACCAAGAAACTCGTCGACATCCCTGAATCGCTGCACACCGCCGTAGTTTTCGATCAATCGGTTTTCGTCAAGCTTGCGATCAGTGGTGTCACACGCGAGGCGGCGATCGGACTGGCGCTGACTGCCGTGATGATTCTGATCTTTCTTGGCAGCCCGCGAGCCACGATTGCGGTCCTCTTGGCGGTCCCCCTCTCGATGGTTGTTTGTTTGTTAATCACAAACTCCATGGGCGGCTCAATCAACACCATGATCCTCGGCGGCCTGGCCCTTGTTTTCTCGCGGCTTATCGATAACGGCGTCATTGTGCTCGAGAACATTTTCCGTCACATGGAGATGGGCAAATCGCCACAGGTCGCCTCCGATGAGGGCGGAACTGAAGTGACCATGGCTGTTCTGGCTGCAACGTTCACCACGGCAATTGTGTTCTTCCCTGTCACCTTCTTCACGGGTGTGAGCAAGTACATCTTTACGCCGCTCGCACTGGGCGTGGTGCTCTCGATCTTTGCATCCTTCTTCTTTGCCATGACCGTGGTGCCGCTATTCTGCGCGAAGTTCGTCCGCCTTGATCCGCACGGCGTGGACAACGAGGGAGACCTCGATGCCGTGGAAGGGCGCAAGCCCTCGTTCTTCAAACGATTCCTCATTGTTTTCAACGATGCCTTTCATGGCCTTCTGGAACGATATGAAGTGTTTGCCTTCCGGATTCTTGAGAAACCTGGCTTCGTCACATCGGTGATTCTGGGCGGACTCGTCCTCGTGCTGGTTGTGAGCTTTCCATTTCTTGGGCGCGCCTACTTTCCACGCACTGATCCGGGACAATTCCTTATCAATGTGCGCATGCCTAGTGGCACCCGGCTCGAAGTGAGCGATCAATACATCGCCAGGGTCGAAACCATAATCCGCAGCGTCGTGCCGTCGAAAGATCTTGACATGATTGTGTCAAATATCGGTGTCTATCCCGATCTTTCCGCGATTTACACCACAAACGCCTCGATGGATACAGCGTTTGTCCAGACCAGCCTGAAAGAAGGTCACAGCATCAGCAGTTACGAATACATGCAGCGGGTGCAGAATCGTTTGTCGAGCGAAATGCCAGAGCTTTCGACCTACTTCCAGACAGGCGGCCTTATCGACAGCGTGATCAACCAGGGTCTCGCAGCACCCATCGACATTCAAATCAAGTCACAGGATATGAACAACTCCTACGCATTGGCGCAGGAGATCGGCACCAGGATCCGAGCCATCCCGAACGTTGGCAGCGTTTACATCCCGCAGAGTATCGACTTCCCCGGCTTGGCTTTGAACATCGATCGCGAACGCGCCAGCCTCATTGGACTGTCCGCGCGTGATGTGGTGGACAATGTGATCACGGCTCTCACCTCCGACGGAATGGTTGCGCCCAGCTACTGGATCGATCCTAGAAGCGGAAACAATTACATGGTGACGGTTCAATACGCAAACAGTTGGATCAACAATATGTCGATGGAAGACTTCCGCAACATTCCATTGCGCGGCACGCATCCTGCGGGCTATGGCCCCGAGCAGGATGGCCGCCGGGCAAGCGATCTTCCCAGCCAGGACTTCATTGGCGGCCACACCAGCGGGTACACGCCGCTCAGTTCAGTCGCCGATATTCAGCGCATCAACACGCCCACCGAAGTGGATCACTACCAGATTCGCCGCGTAATCGACATTTACGTTTCGACGAAGACCGAAGCGCTGCAAGGAGTGGGAACCAGAATCAACAAGCTCCTCAACGGAATCAAGCACGACCGGAACACCGTCATTGACTTGCGCGGAGCTGTTGTCAGCATGAACGACTCGTTTCGGGATTTCGGCCTGGGCTTGGTGATCGCTATCTTGCTCGTGTACCTCATCCTGATGGCACAGTTCACCTCATTCATCGATCCGTTCATCATTCTGATGGCCGTTCCACCGGGGCTTGCCGGTGTGGTGCTGATTTTGCTCTTGACTGGCAGCACGCTCAACATTATGTCGCTGATGGGCGTGATCATGATGACCGGCATCGTCGTCTCAAACAGCATTCTCATCGTGGAGTTCGCCGGTATCCTGCACAAACAGGGTCAGCCGCTGCTCGAAGCAGTCGTGCACTCGTGCAAGATTCGTCTGCGGCCGATTCTGATGACTTCCCTTGCCACGCTGCTGGGGATGATCCCTATGGCGATCGGCAGTGAAGCCGGGAGCGAGCAATATGCTCCGCTGGCGCGCGCTGTAATCGGCGGGCTTGCCGCGTCGGTCATCGTCACCGTGTTCTTAGTTCCTGCCGTGTACCTGCTCATCCATGGCCGCCACGGGGCGAAGCACGAAAATGCGGAGGGCTTGGAACATGTGTAATCTCAGAAAGCAACCCGGTCTCGGTTTCTACTTCTCAGCTCTCCTCAGATTGGGTCTGTTCATGTGCTCTGCCGTGCTGGCGCATTCGCAGGCGTTGCCAGACGCCCCCGAAGCCCGATTGATTGCATCCGACGCGCAAAGTCCGGCCCCACTTTCAGCGTCGCAGACCGCATCACTGAGTCAACAGGCAGCCGCCTCGCCAATCAATGGACCCACATTGACACTGGCTCAGGCTGAGCAAATCGCGATCAAGAATAATCCGAATATCAGCGTCGCCCGGCTGGTGGCAATGGCCCAGGCGCAGGTGACACGCGAAGCGCGGTCCGCCGAGATGCCTATTGCCACGGGCGCTCTCACGGCAGTGGGCGCGCATGACAACACTCGCATCACCGCTGGCTATCTTAGCAACTCATCGGTTTTCGATCGTGCGGCTGGAGGACTGACGGTGAGTCAGCTTATCACCGATTTCGGCCGGACACACAATCTCGTGCTCAGCGCGCAATCGAATGCAAAGGCTCAGTTGGAGAGCGAACGCGCGACGGAACTCGACATCGTTCTCGCCGTCGATCAGGCTTTTTACCAGGCACTCACGGCACAAGCCGTCCTCAAGGTTGCACACGTCGACCGTGTCCGAACGCCAGGACACCTCAGAAGAGGTGAGCGCTCTGACGAAGTCGAAGATTCGCTCGGACCTCGATCTGAGCTTTGCCGACGTGCAACTCTCACAGGCAAAGTTGCTGGCGCTGGACGCGCAGAACAGCGAGCAGTCCGCGATGGCAGGGCTCAACAACGTGCTCGGGTCTGACCAGGACCAGCAGTATGCGCTTGTCGATGACACCAGCGGGAACCCTCCGCCGGTTCCCGACAGTCCCGAGGCCATGGTGCTAGCCGCATTTGCTACCCGGCCCGATTTGGCAGCCGCGAATGACAAGTCCATCGCGGCACAGCAATACAGCACAGCAGAGCGAGACCTGTGGCTGCCGACGGTTTCAGCGATTGGTGCGGTGGGTGGCACGCCGGTGCGTGCAGATCAGATTGAGTCATCATGGTATGGCGCTGCTGGCGCGAACATCAGTATCCCCATCTTCAACGGTTTCCTCTACAACTCGGAAGCCAAGGAAGCCAAGCTGCGCGCGCAGGCAGCACAGGAGGACGTACGCAATCTGCGCGACACCATTGCGCGCGACGTGCGCACAGCCGTGCTGAATGCGCAAACTTCCTACCAGCGCATCGCCGTGACTCAGCAGCTTCTCGATCAGGCGAACCTGGCGTTTGACCTGGCATCGGCGCGCTACAAGATAGGACTGAGCGGAATTGTCGACCTCAGCCAGGCCCAATTGAACCAAACTGAAGCACAAATCGCGAACACAAATGCGCGATATTCTTATCAGACAGCGCTGGCCGTTGTGCGGTATGAGGTTGGGCAGTGAGGAGCAGTGAGGAAAGTCGCAGTTCGCAGATTGTCGCCAGATCTCGTGAACTATGAACTGAGAACTGGCTTTACGAGATGCGAACGCTTTTGCCGCGCGAAAGCACAGCGGCCTTGCGGCGGTCCTTTGAGGCGTGGTCGATCTTCTTCCAGAAGCCGATGAAATAATCGATCGCCGAAATAGTGGAGACCAGCACAGTGAAGTAAATGGCCGCGATGGCGTACCACTTGACCGGAATGACAACAACGCCGAACTGCCAGTGATCCCAGTGGTGCGCAAGGATGGCCAGAGACCACGCGAGACAATCTGCACCACGGTCTTCAGCTTGCCCAGCTCGCTGGCCGTGATGGTGAATCCTTCAGACGAGGCGATCGAGCGCAGGCCGGAGATGAGAAACTCGCGGCCGATGATGACGACGGCGATCCAGACCTTGACCACTTCGGGGTTGTAGGCGACCAGCGCGATGATCGCGGCCGTGACCATGATCTTGTCGGCCAGCGGATCGAGCAGCATGCCCATGGTCGTGATCTGGCCGCGCTTGCGGGCCAGATAGCCATCGAGACCGTCGGTGATCGAGGCCAGCACGAAGAGAACCGACGCCGCAATCTCCTGCTCGCCGCCGGTCCCTGCCAGGAAAATGCGGCGAAAGAATCCACAAGAACAGCGGGATCATGATGATCCGCCTCATCGTGATGGAGTTGGGCAGGTTCATGCGGCTCGCACCGCGGTCTCGGCTCTCTGGCGGCGTGAGTCCATTATTGCACCGGTTGCGTTCGGAGGCCTGTCACCCGGAAGTAACAGGACCTTTATCAAACGCAAAAAACAAGCGGGAAGGCTTTTCGAGCCATCCCGCTTAGCTGTCATGATTCCCGACTATCGGCTACGCGTAGATGCCGCGCTGCTTGATGGTGAACGCCACGCGGTCGATGGCCAGCATGTACGCCGCGATGCGGTTGTTCACGTCGTGGGCCTCGGCGTAGCGCACCACGTCGTCGAAGCTGTCGCGCAGAATGCTCTCCAACTGCTCGTTGACGATGGCTTCCTTCCAGAAGTAGCCCTGGCGGTCCTGCACCCACTCAAAGTAGCTGGCGGTGACGCCGCCGGCGTTGGCCAGAATGTCGGGCACGATGAAGATGCGCTTCTCGGCCAGAATCTCGTCGGCCACGGCGGTGGTGGGGCCGTTGGCGCCCTCCACCACGATGCGCGCCTTGATCTTGTCGGCGTTGCGGCTGGTGATCACGTTCTCCGTCGCCGCCGGAATCAGAATCTCGCAGTCCGAAACCAGCAGCTCCTCGCTGGGCATGGCCTCGGCGCCGCGGAAGCCGAGAATCGTGTTGTTGCGGTACTTGTACTCGAGCAACTGATGAATATCGATGCCGGTGGAGTTGTAGAGGCCGCCATCGCGCTCGGCGATGCCGACGATCTTGTAGCCCTGCTCCTGCATCAGGCGCGCGGCATTCGATCCCACGTTGCCGAATCCCTGGATGATGACGCGGCAGCCTTCGACCGGCATGTTCAGATAGCGCAGGCTCTCGTCGCATACCACCATCACGCCGCGGCCGGTGGCCTCAATGCGGCCCTGCGAGCCGCCGATATTCAGCGGCTTGCCCGTCACCACGCTGGTCACGGTTTGCCGCATGTGCATGGAGTAGGTGTCCATGATCCACGCCATGGTCTGCTCGTTGGTGTTCACGTCGGGCGCGGGAACGTCCTTCTCCGGCCCGATGAACTCGATGATCTCCGACGTGTAGCGGCGCGTCATGCGCTCCAGTTCGCCGTGGCTCATCGTCTTTGGGATCGCAGATCACTCCGCCCTTGGCCCCGCCAAAGGGAATATTCACCACCGCGCACTTCCAGGTCATCCAACTGGCCAGCGCGCGCACCTCGTCCAGCGTCACATCGGGCGCGTAGCGGATGCCGCCCTTGCACGGACCGCGCGCCATGGAGTGCTGCACGCGGAAGCCCGTGAACATGTCGATCATGCCGTTGTCGAGGGCCACGGGAAAATGCACGATGACTTCCCGCGACGGCGAGCGCAGCACCTTCCACAGTCCCTCATCCAGATTCAGTTTGCGCGCGGCAAAATCGAAGCGCGCGCTTTGCGCCTCCCAGGGATTGATCTCCTGGTCCAAGGTCACATTGGTGGTTCCAGTTGCCATATCGTTCTCCACTTCCTATTGCGTCCATCACTCGATGCGGCAGAATCAGATCCGTTCTTCAAGGATATAACGCGCGACACTCATTTGCCCGATCGATTTCCCTGCCGGCAGCGCTCAGTCTGCGTCTCTTCGCGCCTGTCGGTCGAGTTCGTTCAGACTCAACATTGAGCCCAAACCTCAGTGAGTCTAGGCCCGTTGACAGTGATCGTCAAGTTCGGCAGACACTCGAACTGCACGAGAGTCCATGCCGAAGTAACCCCAACAATTCCTCGCCACCGAGAACCGAGCGGTCAAGCCTGCGCAACCGCTGGAACAGTTACACTTAGGCTGTGAAAGCCTCTTCCGCGATCAGCTCAGCCCACCCGCAAGGAGTTTCTGGCCCTCGCCCGGACGCACACCCTCGTTCCCGTCTGCCGCACGCTGATGGCCGACCTGGAAACGCCGGTCTCGGCCTTTCTGCGCGCGGCGTGGGCGGAGCGCGAGTGCTTTCTGCTGGAATCGGTCGAGGGCGGCGAGCAGGTGGGCCGCTACACCTTCATCGGCCTCACGCCGTTCAAGCGCATCGTGGCGCGCGGCCGCGACATCGCCATCACCGAGGGCCGCAAGACCACGCACATCGAGGGCGACATCTTTGCCGTGCTGCGCGAGGCGCTCGGCGGCCACAAGCCGGCGCGCCTGCCGGGCCTGCCGCCGTTCACCGCCGGCGCTGTGGGCTTCTTCGCCTACGACGCGGTGCGCCAGATCGAGCGCCTGCCCGCTCTGCGCAAAAGACGAACTGCGGCGTTCCCGACGCCTGCCTGCTCTTCTTCGACGAGGTGCTGGCCTTCGACCATGTGCGCAAGGAGATCTGGCTGGTGGTCACCGCCGATGTGTCGCAGCGGCAACGCCGCCGCCGCGTACGATCGCGCCGTGAAGCGGCTCGACAAGCTGGAAAAGCGCCTGGCGCAGCCGCTGCCGAACTGGCTCGCGCGAAAGCGCGCGAAGCACGGCTAAGCTCAAGGTGAAGCACCGCACCGCGAAGAAGGATTATCTGGCCGCCGTCGCGCGCACCAAGGAGTACATCGCGCCGGCGATGTTTTTCAGGCGGTCCTCTCGCAGCGCTTCGACGTCGAGCCGGGAGTGGACAGCTTTCAGGTCTATCGCGCGCTGCGCACCGTCAATCCCAGCCCGTACATGTTCTTCCTGCGCTTCGCGCCGGAGGGCCCGCTGGGCGTGACGCGGCACGGCCGAAGCACTCCTCCAAAAGATCAAAAGGCTCGGAGAATTCCTCGAACTGGCGGGGTCGTCGCCCGAGCTGCTGGTGCGCGTGCATCAGGGCAAAGTCGAGTACCGGCCCATCGCCGGCACGCGCCCGCGCGGCGCAACCGAAGCGAAGACCAGGCGCTGGCCGAAGAGATGCTGCACGACGAGAAAGAACGCGCCGAGCACGTGATGCTCGTCGACCTGGGCCGCAACGACGTGGGCCGCGTCAGCCAGCTTCGGCAGCGTCAAAGTGGACAAGCTGATGTTCGTCGAGCGCTACAGCCACGTGATGCACATCGTGAGCTCGATCGAAGGCCAACTGCGGCCGGATCTCACAGCCGTCGATGCGCTGCGCGCCTGCTTCCCTGCCGGCACGCTCTCCGGCGCGCCCAAAGTTCGCGCCATGGAGATCATTGAAGAGCTCGAGCCCGCGCGGCGCGGCACCTACGGCGGCGCGGTTCTCTACGCCGACTTCTCCGGCAACCTCGACTCCTGCATCGCCATCCGCTCCATGCTGTCGGTCGGCGGCAAAGGCTCCGTGCAGGCCGGCGCGGGCATCGTGGCCGACTCCGTGCCCGAAGCTCGAATACCAGGAATCGATCAACAAGGCGCAGGCCGTGATTCGCGCCATCGAGCGCGCGCGAGAGATGTAGACCAAACAAGTTCACAGTTCGTAGTTCTGAGCCCGGCAGAGCCGAAGAAACGTCAAGTCGGATTTTCTCTGCTCCCTGCTTTTTGTTCCCTTGTTCCCTCGGTCTCTGTTCCCTGCCTCTTTCACTCCGCTCCAAACACACGCTTGAAGAACTGACCGATTCGTTCGAAGAATCCCGGCTTCTTTTGCTCGGGTTGCGGAGTTTTGACCTGCGCAGCCGGAGCGGTGACCGTGGCGGCGCTGCCGGTGGTTGCGGAATCGCGGCGGGCTGCGGCGTCTGATTGCCCGGTGCGTTATAGACGAGCGTCGTCGATCCTTCTCCGCTGCCGGCTGGCTGCTTCGATGGAGTCGGAGTCGTGGGCGGCGGCAGCGCCGGTAGCGGCGTCAGGCCCTCGCTCTGCGCCAGTGGAAACTCATTTGGCTTTTGTCCGGGCGGCGGGCATCCGCACGGTTCCTTTTCCTGATCCACCACCGTCTGCAGGCTGCCGTGCTCAAACATCACGCGCTGCCCCGGCTGCACGCGATAGAGGCCACCATCGAACACGCTGGTGACGACGACATAGGGCGCATTCGCACCGGAGTTGTCGACACACGTGTCGCCGTTCTGGCCGAGCCGCACCTTCACTTCGGATGCTCCGGGCGTACCGATCATGATGCGGAAATTCGGCGTCAGTAGCATATCGGCATTGCGCGTGCACAGCGCAAAGCTCGTCTCGACCGCGCCGCGGTCGAGCGCAATCAGCAAGCCCGGAACCTCTCCCGCTGGCGCGCTTGCATCGGCCGTGAGGTGAACAGTCGTGGAGGCACAAACGTGCAGCGTGCCGCGATACGGCAGCGTGACCTGCGCCGTGGTCCGCTCCGGCGGTGATCGCTCCGCTGCCGGTGATGTAGCTCTGCCGTTCCACGCCTGCATCGCTCCTCCAACGGAAAGCGCCGCGCCGGGAATCGATTTGTCGAGCGGAACGATGGCGATCGGCGGAGAAGTCAAAGATGGTGGCTGGTTGGCATCTGCGGGAGCGACGGCCGGCGCGGGCATCGAAGATTGTGCGGGCGGCTGCGCAAGTTGTTGAGTTTGCGCTGGAGCCGGAGTAGCTGCGGGTGCCTGCGTATCGGGCGGCATCTGGGCCGGTCCGTTGGGATTCTGGGCAAACGCGAGCGCAGATGTCAGCAGGTAGAGTGTTGCGTATCCCAGAGGGCGAATCGACCGACTGTTCCCAGCGGCGCAGCTTTTTTTCGGTCTGTCGATCTCCTGCAGCGCCACGCTACATTCCGAGGAAGTTGCGGATCATCTGGTGGCCGCCCTCGGTGAGCACGCTCTCGGGATGGAACTGCACGCCCTCGATCGGCAAGCTGCGATGACGCAGGCCCATGATCACAGATTCCGGCCGCCGTTGCCGTCGATGAAGTGCGCGCAGTGACGGCCAGTTCCGCCGGCAGCGAATCCTCCTCCACGATCAGCGAGTGATAGCGCGTGCAGGTGAGCGGCGTGGGCAGCCCGGCGAAAACGCCTTTGCCATCGTGCTCGACGGCGCTGGTTTTGCCGTGCATCAGCGTTTGCGCGCGAACCACCTTGCCGCCAAAGGCCTCGCCGATGGCCTGGTGGCCCAGGCAGACACCCAGAATCGGCGCCTTTCCCGCCATGTGGCGGATGAGCGGCACCAGGATGCCGGCCTCATGCGGCGTGCAGGGCCCGGGCGAAAGCAGAATCCGCTCCGGCTTCATGGCTTCGACCTCTTCCGGCGTCAGCTCGTCGTTGCGGCGCACCACGACCTCCGCGCCCAGCTCGCCCAGGTACTGGACCAGGTTGTAGGTGAACGAATCGTAGTTGTCGAGAACGAAGACCATCGTGAATTCCAGTGTAGCGCGACGCGGCAAGCGCCGCTGATGCCGTCCTACGGGCCCGATCGCTCTGCGATGTCGATTCAGCTTGCGCTGCTTCGGCGGCATCTGCAAAACTGGCGTTGACTAGATCGCATGGTTCTTCATTTCCTCATTCAAGGCCGCGTGCAGGGCGTCGGCTTCCGCTGGTTTGTGCAGCGCGAGGCCAGCGAGCTCGACCTGCGCGGCTGGGTGCGCAACACCGAAGACGGCGACGTGGAAGTGGTTGCCGCCGGCGAGCCCGATGACCTGGCCGAGCTGCGCGCCAGCCTTCGCCGCGGCCCGCGCGGCAGCCGCGTCGATCGCCTCGTCGAGCACCATCTCGACGAGCAGCGAAGCCGAAGGACTTGTCTTCGTTCCGCATTGATGGGGCGTGGTGAAGAAAGAGATCAGTAGCTCACGGTTCGTGAGTTCACTGTTAACCGTCGCAGATTGCGCGTCATGTTCACCTTCCCGCATTCAAGCCTCGCAACTATAAACTGAACAATTGACCACATCACACTGATTACTGATACTCCAGGAGCCACGCACTGCCATGCCCGAAGAACGCAAGCCCATCAATGTAGAAGATCTGAAGAAGCTGGTGCGCACGGTGCCCGATTTTCCCAAGCCGGGGATTCTCTTTTACGACATCACCACGTGCTCAAAGACAAGACCGGCTTTGCGCAGCTGATCGACGCGCTGGCGGCGCATTACATCGAGCGCAAGATCGACCTGGTGCTGGGCATCGAGGCGCGCGGATTCATCTTTGGGCCGGCGCTGGCCTATCGGCTGAATGCGGGATTTGTTCCGGTGCGCAAGCCGCGCAAACTGCCTGCGCCGGTGGCGCGCGTTACCTACGACCTGGAGTACGGCTCCGACACGCTCGAGATTCACATGGACGCGATCGCAGCCCGGGCAGAGTGTGGTGCTGGTGGACGATCTGCTCGCCACCGGCGGCACCATGGAAGCCACGGTCAAGCTGGTGAAGCAACTGGGCGGCGAGATTGCCGGGCTGGGCTTCGCCGTGGAGCTCGACTTCCTGAAAGGCCGCGACCGCTTCAAGGAATACGACGTCTTCAGCCTGCTGCACTACGACGAGTAGCGGAGTCTGATTTCATCGCAAATTGCGCGCCTGGATCCGCTACTGCGACATCCTCAGGCACAGTCTCGGCTCGTCGGGTTCTGCGTCTTCGCCAGCCGATTCTTCCTGAAACATCTGCGCATCGGCGAAGCGATAGCCCGACGTAGACATCGGTAAGCAGATAGAGCGGATTCGACGGATCGTCCTCGATCTTCTTGCGCAACTGGCGGACGAAGGTGCGCAGAGTACTCCACTTCTTCGCGGCAGTCCGCGCCCCACACCGCGGTCAGCAGCTTGGCAGTAGGTCACCACGCGGCCCGCGCGGCTCATCAGGCAATAGAGAATGTCGAACTCCTTGCGCGTGAGGTGCACCGGCTGCGCCGCGCTTGGTCACGCGGCGCTTCACCGGCTCCAGGCGAATCTCGCCAATCTCGATCGGCGCATCTTCAGGCCGGGCCGGGGCGCGCACGCGGCGCACGGCGGTGCGAATGCGCGCAATCAGCTCGCGGGTGCTGAACGGCTTGGTGACGTAATCGTCGGCGCCCAGTTCCAGCGCCTCCACTTTGTCCTCTTCCTCGTCGCGCACGGTCAGCATCAGCACCGGCAGGCGCGGCGCAAAGGTGCGAATGCGCCGCAGCGTCTCAATGCCGCCGATGCCGGGCATATTGATGTCGAGCAGCACCACATCGTAAGTGCGCGGCTGCGCAGCACCTGCAGCGCCTCTTCGCCGCGCGAGGCCTCGGCCACCTGAAAGCCCAGCTCCATCAAGCGGAGGCCGCAGCGCCCGGCGGATTGCCGGTTCGTCGTCGACCACCAGAACGCGAATCGCTGGCTGCATCATCACGAACTCTCCTTCTCCATTGTCAGCGGAATTGCTGCAAAAAACGTGGTGCCTTCCTCTTCATCGCTGGTTACCCACACGTAGCCGCCGTGAATCTGCGCCGCGCGCTTGGCCACGGAAAGGCCGATTCCGGTGCCGGGAGCGCGGTTGGCGTAGGTCGAGGAACGATAGTAGCGGTCGAAGATGCGCTCGCGGTCGGCCATGGGGATCACCGGGCCGAAACTGTGCACGGAAAAGATCGCCTCCGCCCCGGCAGCCAGCACCCGGATGGTGATCGTGGTGCCGAAATTGGAGTACTTGCACGCGTTGTCGATGTACTGGGTCAGCAGCATCATCATCAACTGCCGGTCGCAACTCAGCACCAGGTCCTCGTCCTCGATTTCGATGGCGACCTTCATGCTGGCCAGCCGGTCCTTCAGGCCGGCCACGACCTCTTCGATCAGCGTGCCCACGCTCACCTGCTCGACGTGAATCGCAACTTCGCCGGCATCGAGGCGCGCCGTGGTCAGCAGGCGCGTGGTCAGGTCGCCCAGCAGCCCAGTCTGCTCGTCGATCAGCGCCACCAGGTCCGCCTGCCCCGGCGAAAGATGGCCCATCTCGCCCAAGCCTGTCGAAGCCGCGCGAATCGCCGTGAGCGGAGTCTTGTAGGCGTGCGCCAGGCTGTCGAGCACCGTGGCGCGCAGCTGCTCGGTGCGGCGCTCGGTCTCAATGCGGCTCTCGTTGGCGAAGGCGCGATAGCGATCGAAGGTGATGGCGATCAGCGAGGCAATGGCGTTGTTGGTCAGCGGGCTGGTGTCGCCGCGCACCACCAGGCTGCCGATGGGCACCGTGCCCAGCCGCACCACGCGGCGGCCGATCCCGGTCTCCGGATCGTCGTCCGAGGTTTCGAAGTAGTAGACGTTCTGCGCCATCTCCTGCGGATCCACGTTCCAGTAGCCGGCCTGATAGACCTCGTGCAGATCGGCGTCGAAGACCGCCACCGCTTCGAGATCGAAGATTTCGTGCACCAGCTCGGCCAGTTGCGGTCCCGGCTCCACGTGCAGATTCATCTGCAGGGTGCGCCGCGTGAACTCGTAGAGATCCTCCATCTGGCCGCCGCGCGACTCGGCCTCGCGCGCGTGCTCGGTGACGCGCGCCGAGAGCCGGCTCACGGTGAGCGCCACCAGCACAAAGACCAGCAGCGTGACCGAGTTGGCCGGGTTGGCTCGGCCAGGGCCAGCTCCGGCTGCCGCGCGGAGAACCAGCTCTGCGCCACCACCGCCGAGAGCGAAACGATCACCGCCTGCCAGAATCCGCACAGCAGCGCGGTGGGAACCACGATCAGCAGATAGAGCAGCGCGGCGACCGGAAGCAGCCAGCTGGACCAGTGCGCCAGCGCCGCCATCAGGATCACGGCCACAATGCCCAGCGCGCACTCCAGCGTGAACAGAAGGACGCGCGAGCCTGAGCCGCGCGAGCGCCTGGCCCGAGAACCGAACGCATGGATGAGCTCTGATCAACCGGACACTCACCTTCTGCTCTCGATGCTCTGCGCGACACTCGCGCAAGTCAGCGATCTCGAAGTGCCATGCAGCCTTGCACCTCAACGTCCAATCGGGAGATCAGCTGCCGATGCAACGCGGAGATTGCCCTCAGATTCGGCGCACGAGCAAGGAAAATAAAATTTTAGCAGGTTCTTCATTGCTTTTTCACTTGCGTGCGCTTACGGGCGCAGCGGCCATGCTTCTCGAATGCACCGCAAGCCGTGCACAGCACAAGGATATCACGTCGTCGATCAGCTCATAGAGAATTCTTTTTGCTGTTCTTCATAGTTTCTTTATGCTTTGTTTGCATTACTAGTTCTAGCTAGACACGCTCCTACCCGACGGCGCTGTCAACAGCACGCCGATTGCCGGCTCATTCTGTTGGCAGATCCGAAGCTGCAATGTGATGACCGTGCGCCTTTGTCCGGTTCCAGATCGATTCCTGCATCGAGAGCTCGAGTGAGCGTGTCCTGCTGCGCCTGAAGTCTCACGTGCCTTGTCAACGCACAAATCATTTCTTGGAGGAATCGTGTCGATGCATTCGAACGCAAACGTACTGATCAATGCTTCGATCCATCGCTGGAGCCGCGATGGCATTCGCGCCTCGTGGCTGGTGCGCAAGCACCCGCGCCACCGCCTGCGTCCACACCTGCCGCTGACGCCGGCAGCTCAGGCGCCGGCCGCTGCAGCTCCAGCACCTGCCGCCGCCCCCCGCAGCTCCCACTGGAGCGTCGGCCCCATGGATCTCAGCGGGTTTATCGACGGCTACTACAGCTATCAACTTCAACCGACCCGACCACCTCGGAAGAACGACCAGATCAACCAGCTCTATAACTTCAACGACAAGACGGATCAGTTCGAGCTTAGCGCGGCCAAGCTCACGCTGAATCACGATCCCGATCCGGTCGGCGCCCACGTCGACTTCATCTATGGCCGCACGAACGACCTGATCAACGTCGCTGGCCATACGCCAGCCGGCGACTCCTACATCGAGCAGGCATTTCTCAGCCTCAAGCCGCCCAAGGCCAAGGGATTCGAGCTGGACTTCGGCAAGTTCGTCACCTCGGCCGGAGCGGAAGTGATCGAGGCCAAGGACAACTGGAACTACTCGCGTTCGCTGCTGTTCGCATGGCGCCATTCCCTACTGGCACTTCGGCGTGCGCACCTCGATGCCGGTTTCGAAGACCGAAACCATCGGCTTCCAGGTGGTCAACGGCTGGAATAACGTCTCCAAGAACAACGGCGGCGTCACCGGTCGGATTCACCAGCGCCCTGGTGAAGCCCAAGTACACCTGGAACGTGAACTATCTACATCGGGCCCGAAAACTGCGCAACACCAGCCAGCGGCTTTCGCAACCTGATCGACACCACTTTGCTGTTGACGCCGAATCCGGGAAATTCAACGCGTACATCAACTACGACTACGGCAGAAACCACGATGCGATCGTCGGCAAGGGCCTCGCAGCCAGCGGCGACACCAAGATGCAACACCTGGCAGGGTGTGGCAGGCGCGGCACATCAGCAGATCAACGGACGCCATCGCCGTGGCGGGCCGCTTTGAATACTTCAACGATCCCAACGGGTTCCAGACCGGCACTGCTCAGCACCTGAACGAATTCACGGGCACCTTATGAGTACAAGGTTCAAGATGCCGCAGGCTTTGGTGACGCGAGTTGAATATCGCCATGACCAGTCCGACTGAACCTTCTTCCACAAGAACGCGCACAGCCATGGTGGACGCACAGTCAACCGTAAGCGTTGGGCTGATCCTGATCCTCGCTCCTCACCAGTAACACTTCAACCTGGTGGCGATGTGGCCTCACGAAGCCACATCGCTGCGAGAGCCGGATACCGTCCACTGGCCGGGAACTGTGCCGCTGAAGACTCCTGTGAGACTGCACAAACGCAATTCAGCGTCGCGGACCAATGATTGGAAATTCCTTATTTCAGCCCTCATGGGCTGAACGTTAGCCTCGCTACGCCGAAGGCAATTCTTCATCCGACCGCGGGCAAACGAGCCAGCGACGAGAAGAATTGAAACAGTGCCCGGGGGCCATCCGCCGGGAGCAGCCAAACGAAATTCAAATCTCAGGAGAATGCTCATGGCAGATCAAAAAGCACCTCAGATGCAGGCCACGCTGGGCCTAACCGGGCTGACCAGCAATGCAATGGCGCTCATCGCCCCCGGCGCCTTCCTCTGGCTCACCTTCTTCATCCAGGCCACAACGGGTGTTGCCGGCCAGCCATCCACCGCTCCCGCCATGTGGATCGGCATCTTCGCCGCTCTGCTGCTCTGCCTGGCGACTGCGGTTGCCTACGCCGAGATCTCCAAGCTCTATCCCGGCACCGGCTCCAGCTACTACTACGCTGAGCAGGCCATGCTCTCCAAAGACGCGGCCTTCAAATATGCCCGCATCGCCAAGTTCATCGTCGGCTGGGGCTCGCACCTCTACTACTGGGTCTATCCCGGCGTGATGGTGGCCGTCACCGGCATCTTCGTCGGCTACGTCGTCGGCTTCCTCTATCCCAACTTCATGAGCGGCTCCAACCCCGGGCCGGTCTTCATGGGGCTGGTCGCGGTCGTCTTCTCCTTCTTCGTCGCCTGGATCGCTTCCAAGGGCGCCGGCGCATCGACGGCCGTCAACATCGCCATCAACATCATCCAGATCTCCGCTCTGGTCGTCTTCAGCGTTCTGGCGCTCGGCTATCGCGCCAACCATCCCGCCGGCACCGCGCCGGCTTTCCAGTACGACGGTCAGACCCTCGCCACCTACACCTACCAGTTCGCGACGAACCGAAAGACGGCTCCATCATGCGCGACTCGAGCGGCACTCCTCTGCCGCTGCTCGATTCGGCAGGCAAGCCGGTTCCCTTCGTGATCACCTATCCGACCACCGACTCCAGCGGCAACTTCCTTACCCACCCCAACGCTGCTTCGGTCATCGGCGTTCACAAATTCAGTTTCATGTTCATTCAGGCAACGGTCGCCATTCTCATTCTCGTCGGTTTCGAATCGGTCACCTCGATGGGAGGCGAGGCAAAAAATCCAACCAAACATATTCCGATCGCCGTCATCGCTTCGCTGCTGATCCAAGGATTGTTCTGTTACCTGTTTGAGTATTTCTGCGCCAATTACTTCCTCAACTCGGGGTACACCATGCAAAGCGCGGCCGGTTCCGCTGCGCCCATCGGCGACATGATGATCATCGTCGGCGACGCGCTGCTCGGCCAGGGCCACGGCAAATACTTCATGCTGGCCGAAGCCTTCACGGTCTTCCTCGCCCTCATCGGCACCACGCTGAGCTGCATGAACACCGGCGCTCGCGTCACCTACGCCATGGGCAAGGACGACGAAGCTCCCGAGCACTTCGGCATGCTGCACGCCGAGTCGCTTTCGCCGCGGCGCGCCATCTGGACGCTGGCCGTGATCTCCGCGGTCATCGGCGTCGTCGCCGTCTCGCTGGCCTTCGGCGATGCCGGCGCGCCAACCGACGCAACCATCGCTGCGCTGCCTCACGGCATCTTCTCCAGCTTCGGCTATTCGACGCACGACAAGATGGCCGCGCTGCCCAACTCGCTGCTCGCCATTACGCTCACCTCCAACTTCGGCACCTTCATCCTCTACGCGCTGAGTTGCTTCCTGTGCATCGTGGCCTACCACAAGCGGCCCGACCACAGCTTTGTCAAGCACACGCTGATTCCGGGATTCGGTCTGCTCGCCAACCTTACCTGCATGGCCTTCTATCTGGCAGGCCCGTTCTTCAACCTCGGCACCAAGATGGAACCACTCACAGCGCTGGGCATCTCCGCAGTCTGGGGCCTCTACGGAGCGATTTACTTCCTCCGATCCTCAAAGGCCAAAGGCAAAGCGGTTCTGCTCGAATCAAAACAGACAGTCTCGTAGGTCGATCGTCAACTTAGCCACATCCTCTGGGTGGAACTCTCTCCTGGCCTCCTGATTAAGAGGAGGCTCGGAGAGGCAGCCACCCAGATTGCATTTACGCTCTTCGCATCAGATCGAGTAGTTAAACTCCCCATGTAAGGCATCGGCGGCACTGCAATTTGCCCGATGGCCGATTCGGCGGCGCATATGTTGGATGTACAGTTCGGCCAGGCAAGCGACTTTGGCAAAGTTCGCACCAATAATGAAGACGCCATGGGCTCGTTTGTCCCCGCCTCGCGCCAGCAGGCACGCTCTCACGGCTTTCTCTTTGTGGTTGCCGACGGCGTCGGCGGACTGGATCTGGGCGAAGTCGCCTCCGCCACCGCGATCTCTGTCCTCACCGAGCAGTTCGGCAAGGCGCAATCGGGCGCCATGCTCATCAGCCTGCTGCCGCGGCTCATCCAGCAGGCCAACTCGGCGGTGCACGATTGCACCCTTTCGCACGCACATCGCGGCAAGAAAATGGCCACCACCATCGTGGCCTGCGCCCTGCGCTACGACCAGGCAGTCGTTTCGCATGTCGGCGATTCTCGCTGCTATCTCGTTCGCAATGGCCAGGCGCGACAAGTCACTCAGGACCACACGCTGGTAAACGAGCAGCGCAAGATGGGCCTGATCTCCGCCGACGAAATTGCCACCTCCGATTCGCGCCACGTTCTGATTCGCTCGCTCGGGCCGGAGATGTTCGTCTCGCCTGACACCACCGCGCTCACCCTGCAGCCCGGCGACGTTCTTGTGCTCTGTACCGACGGTCTGCACGATGAAATGAACGAAGACGAAATTGCCGCGATCGCCTCGCAGAAGAAGGATGCCGCGCAGATCGCCCGCGAACTCGTCGCTCGCGCGGTAGAAATCGACGGCGGCGACAACACCACCGCGCAGGTGATTCGCGTTCGCTCTGTGGAGCAGGTCGGCATGTATCGCGGCCGTCCATACCGACTGCCTGCGTAGAGCCTTTGTTCGCGTTTCCTGGTTTCCTCCATCCCTTTTTCCCTGCCTTATGGAATTCTTACTAATTCTGCGATCGCGACCTATAAACTGGAATCGGTCTTTCAACGGAGCACACCGATCTTATGGGTTTCTACGACGCACTGGAAGCGGGGACGAAAGTCGATTCCTACCGCATCGATGCCCCGGTTGCTCGCAGCGGCATGGCTTCGATTTTTCGCGCTACCGATGTCCGCAACAATCGCGTCGTCGCACTCAAAATTCCGCATCCCGATATGGAAGCCGATCCCATTCTCTTCGATCGATTTCAGCGCGAAGCAGCCATTGGCGAACGGCTCGACCACCCGAACGTGATGCGGGTCTATCAGGAAAAAGACCGTTCGCGTATGTACATGGTGATGGAGTGGTGCGAAGGACGCCTGCTGCGCCGCATTCTGGACGAGGGCCGTATGACTCAGGACCGCGCCATCCGCATCGCGATTGAAGTGCTCAAAGCACTCGACTATATCCATGCGAACGGTGTTGTCCACCGCGATCTGAAGCCGGAAAATATCATGGTCGACGAGAACGACCATATCAAGCTCATCGATTTTGGCATCGCGGGCGATACGGCATCCCGGCGGCTCACCTACGCCAACTTCACCGCAACCCTCGGCACGCCCGACTACATCTCGCCCGAGCAAGTAAAAGGCAAGCGCGGCGACGGGCGCTCCGATCTCTACTCCATCGGCGTCATCCTCTACGAAATGCTGACCGGGAAACTCCCGTTCTCCGGCCCGTCACCACTGGCAGCCATGAATGATCGGCTGCTGAATCCACCTGTCCCGCCCAGGGTTGCTGACCCTTCCGTCTCGCCGCAGCTGCAGGAGATTCTCTACCGCGCTTTGGAGCGAGATCCGAGGAATCGGTACGCGCACGCCTCCGAATTCATCCGAGACCTGGAGCATCCTGAACAGGTCGGCGTCGAGGATCGCCCGGAAATCCACAACTGGCAAAAGCGCAAATCACAGCTCCTCCGAAAGATCCTTTACTACGGCGCACTGGCCCTGATTCCTGTGGTGATTCTGCTGGTCATGGTCCTGGTAGCTCACCGCCGCTAGGCTCAATTCTCCTCAAATCTCCTGCCAAATCTTCACGGGATCCTTATACGAAAGGTTCTACGATTTCCCTGCATACACCTCATTCTTCACCCCTCCCAAAGGAGCACTATGGCAAAGTACAAACTTGAGTACATCTGGCTTGACGGCAAAAAGCCCATCCCTGAATTGCGCGGCAAAACCACGATCAAGGACTTTGAAAAGCCGCCCACGCTTGCCGATCTGCCCCTTTGGGGATTTGACGGCAGTTCAACAATGCAGGCCGCCGGTCATAGCTCCGACTGCATCCTGAAGCCCGTTGCGCTTTACCCTGATGGTGCTCGCAAGAATGGCTACATCGTTCTGGCCGAAGTGATGCTCCCCGATGGCAAGCCGCATCCGACAAACATGCGCGCCACAGCCGAAGACGATCCCGATCTCTGGTTCGGCTTTGAGCAGGAGTACTTCCTCTACAAGGACGGCCGTCCCCTTGGATTCCCCGAAGAAGGCTATCCCGGACCTCAGGGGCCCTACTACTGCGGCGTCGGCTATAAGTACATGGGCAGCCTCGCGCGCACCATTGTCGAGGAGCATCTGGATCTCTGCCTCAACGCCGGCATCAACCACGAGGGCATCAATGCCGAGGTGGCCAAGGGCCAGTGGGAATTCCAGATCTTCGGCAAGGGATCGCATAAGGCAGCCGACGACCTTTGGATCGCGCGCTACCTGATGGCTCGCCTCTGCGAGAAGATACGAAGTTGACCTGCAGCTGCATTGCAAGCCGATTCGCGGCGACTGGAACGGATCCGGCATGCACACCAACTTCTCGACCAAGTATTTGCGCGAAACCGGCGGTAAGGAGTACTTCGAGAGCCTCATGAAGGCCTTCGAGAACAACATCTCCGCACACATTGACGTGTACGGTCCGGACAATCACCTGCGCCTCACCGGGCTCCACGAGACACAGGCCATCGACAAGTTCAGCTATGGCCTCTCGGATCGCGGCGCCTCGATCCGGCTGCCAGTCAACTTCATCAAGAACGGCTATCGCGGGTATCTCGAAGATCGCCGTCCGAACTCCGAAGCCGATCCGTACCAGATCGTCTCGCGAATCTTAAAGACAGTAAACAGCGTTCAAGTTGCAGTAATGGCATAGAGCTCGATTAAATAAAGAACTATCTTCAGGGAAGCGGCGAGTGCCTTCGGTACTCGCGCTTCCCTGTTGTTCTTTCCCGGTTGAAATCCTGCCGCCCCCTTTGGTTTATGCTGTTCGACAAGGCGCGAAACCATTCCCGTCAGACCCAGAAGGAGAATCATGTCTACCGACTATCGTGACTTCCTTGCCCTCTCGTATTCCGAGTTGGAAGATCTCAACCTTGCAGCCAAGGCCGACAGGATGAACCGCGTCGCAGCCGGTGATGTTCGCGAGAAACGATTGAAGTACCTGAAAGACGAGAAACGCATTAAAGCCGTCACGGTGCTGTTCTCCGATCTCGAGGGCCGGCTCCATTTGCTCGACTATGACAAGAAATTCTTGCTGGGCTCCTATGAAAACCTTACGTTTGACGGCTCCTCGATCCGCGGATTTACCGCGCAGAAGGAAAGCGATCTGCGGCTGAGGATCGACTGGAGCGCATTCTACTGGGTGCCGGCAGACGTCTTCGGAAACGGCAAGGTTCTGGTCTTTGGCGATGTCATCGACAAGGACGGCACGCAGTATTCAGGCGACATGCGCGGCGTGCTCAAGAACTACTCGCAGGAGCTTTTCAAGGAGAAGAACTACACCCTGAACGCGGCCACCGAAATTGAAGGCTTCCTCTTCGCCGGAAAAGATGCCGAGCAAATCTACCACCAGACCGGCAAATTCGAGTTCATCAATACCGGCGGCTACTACCACGTGCTGCCGCTCGATCCGCTGCGTCAGTTCATTGACACAGCGGCCGAAGTGCAGCGCGCCATGGGCTTCCAGAACGAGAAGGACCACCCCGAAGTTGCGCCCAGCCAGTTCGAAATCAACTTCGGCTATGCCGAAGTGGTGGCTGCCGCCGATCAGATCCAGCTCTACAAGCTGCTCTGCCGCCAGATCGCCACCAACATGGGCTACACCGCCTGCTTCCTGCCCAAGCCGATCGTGGGCGTGAACGGCAGCGGCATGCACACCAACGTCTCGGTCTCCAAGGGCAAGACCAATCTGTTCTGGGACGAAAAGGGCGAAGAGCAGCTTTCCAAATTCGGCTGGGATTTCCTCGATCGCATTCTGACCCATGCGCTCGATCTCTGCCTCGTCTTCAATTCCAGCGTGAACGCCTACCGCCGCCTCGATCCGCACTTCGAAGCGCCGAACCAGATTCGCGCCTCGGCCGTCGACCGCGGCGCCATGGTCCGCGTGCCCATCGGCAACCATCGCTCCATGCGCACCGAGGTGCGCGCGGTCGCGCCCGACGCCAACCCCTACCTGTCGCTCTACGGCATCTTCAAGACCGGCATCGACGGCGAGATCTCCAAGGCCAAGGATCTGCGCGGCGGCGGCCGCTACCTGCCCGACAACATCCAGACAGGCGATCAACGACTTCAAGGCTTCAAAGTGGATTGCGCAGATATCCTCGGCGCCGATGTGCAGGGCCGCTATGCCGACCTGAAACAGGCCGCCGCCAACCGCTCACCGCGCGAACTGGGAACCATCGTCAAAGGCTCCGAGGTGCAGTTCCACCACGCGGTCTACAACCAGTCGCTCTGGAATCTGTTCTAAGATTCTTGTCGGAATTTGCAAAGCCCGGCCTCTCATGAGAGGCTGGGCCTTTCACTTTCGGCCAGCGGCGTTTTCGATCTCCGCGCTCAATCTCCTCGGTCAGCGCCTCGGCCGCGTCGATGCAGTCTTCGCGGCTCACATCGCGATGCGTCACCAGCGCGGATCGCATCCGGCCCGAACGCGCCGGCCAGCACTCCGCGCGGCCTTCAGCCGCGCCGCGAGTTCCGCTCGCGCCCTTCCCCGCTCGCCAACCGGAAGATCACGATGTTCGTTTCGACCGATTCCAGATCGATCGACACGCCCTCGGTATGCGCCAGCGCTTCGGCCAGCAGCCGCGCATTGGCATGATCGTTCGGCCAGGCGCTTTCGGTCCTTCTTCGAGCGCGATCAATCCAGCCGCAGCCAGCACGCCCACCTGCCTCATGCCGCCGCCCAATGCTTTGCGGAAAACCCGCGCCCGCGCAATCAGTTCCGCCGAACCCACCAGCATCGATCCCACCGGCGCGCCCAGCCCTTTCGACAGGCAGAACATCACCGTATCGAAGCCGCGCGTCAGCGCCTTTACGTCGACGCCCAGCGCCACAGCCGCATTGAAGATGCGCGCGCCGTCGAGGTGCAGTGGAAGCTTGTGCGCCTTCGCTCCAGCCCAAATCTCTTCCAAAACTTCCACACGCGTGCAGACGCCCGCCGGCAAGATTCGCCGTGTTCTCAATTTCGATCAGCCCCGTCGCTGCGCGGAACCCGCCGTACGGGCTGATCGCCGGCTCGATGTGCTTTCCATGTCAGAATGCCGCCCTCGGCCGGCACGGCGCGAATCAGGCAGCCGGAGAAGACTGCCGTCGTCGCCATCTCGTAGTCGAGAATGTGCGCGCGCGATTCGGCAATCACTTCCTGGCCGGGCTGCGTCAGCAGGCGAATCGCGATCTGGTTGCCCATGGTGCCCGTAGGCACAAACAGCGCCGCCTCGCGGCCAAACCTCTCCGCCGCGCGCCGCTCCAGCAGATTGACAGTGGGATCTTCGCCGTAAACGTCGTCGCCCACTTCGGCCGCAGCCATCGCCGCGCGCATCTCCAGCGTGGGGCGCGTTACCGTGTCCGAACGCAGATCAATTGTTCCAGCCAATGGTTTTCCCTTCCCGGCTTCGAATCCCTATTTTCACACGTCGCGCGAAACCCAACATCCGTGGCTCCCCCGGCCTGATCATCACGCAGGAGCTCATGAGAGCGGACAAATTCTGCCCTTCAATTCCACAACCTAACCGGAAAAACCCGCACAACGTCGGTTGTACTCTGTTGTCATGCCGTTTTCCTTTCCGCGCATCTACCCGATCCTCGACGTAAATGCGATATCGGAGATCAACCGCGAGCGATTTCTGAACTGGCTCGGCGACGGACTTACGGAGGCCGGCCTCACTTTGCTCGAGTATCGCAACAAGAGCGGCGACGAAACGCAGTTGCTGGCCGATGCCGGACTTCTTCGGCGCTCCCTACCCCGGGGAAAGGTGAAGCTGATTCTCGATGATCGAGCAGATTTGATTGAAAAACTGGGCTTTGACGGCGTACACGTCGACGCCGGGGACGTGACCCCGACTGACGCAAGATGGCTACTTGACCCTGAGCACATCGTCGGAACCTTTGGCGGCAGCGAATCGCTTTTGCCTGGAATTCTCTCCGAACCGGTCGACTATCTCTCCATTGGCCCTGTCTTCGAAAGCAAGACCAAGCAGACCCCGCGTGCTCCGATCGGCATTGAGGGAGTTCGCAAGCTCCGCGAACAGGCCGGGGCCAAGCCGGTACTGGTGGCCGTCGGCGGTGTCACGCTTGAAACCGCGCCAGCAGTTTTAGCCGCCGGCGCAACCACCGTCGCTGTTGCCGCGGCAATCTTCCGCACCGACGACCCGGTGGCCGAGTTTCGCCGCTGGACTGCGGAGCTGAAATAGCAGAACGCCAGGGTCCCTCGGAAAACGAGCATGCCCCAAACCCTGCTCCCACCCCCTGGCGCGGAATAAGGGCATTTGTATCGTATGATTGCGATACGAATTCCCAAGCCGGGGAGGAAAAACCTCATTGAAATCGCGACTGCTGCGCATTAAACCGATGTCGATGCTCTCCGCAGGAAGCTGGCGAGCAGGGCGAACACACGCTGAAGCGTTCGCTTGGTGCCGTTAACCTGGTCACGCTCGGCATCGGTGCCGTCATCGGCGCCGGCATTTTTGTGCTGACGGGTCAAGCCGCGGCGCTTTACGCAGGGCCGGCTGTGGCACTGAGCTTTGTGCTCGCGGGACTGACCTGCGCGTTTGCGGGCCTCTGCTACGCAGAGTTTGCTTCGATTATTCCCATCGCCGGATCGGCGTACACCTACGGCTACGCGACGCTGGGTGAGCTGGTGGCGTGGATTATCGGCTGGGACCTGGTGCTGGAGTATGCGTTTGGCGCGGCGACGGTGGCATCGGGATGGGCGGGATATTTCAACAGCCTGCTGCAGCAGATCGGCATCGTGATTCCGCCGCAACTGACGGCAATTCCCGGAACCGTGCTAGTACGGTATCAAGGAATATGGACGCCAGTGATGTCGCTGCCGCCGGGAGTGAGCGACGCCGGCCTGCCGCATGCGACCGGGGTCTTCAATCTGTGGCGATGCTGGGCGTAATGGCTGATCACGACGATCCTGGTGATCGGCATCAAGGAATCGGCGAACTTCAACTCGGCGATTGTGATTTATCAAGCTGAGCGTCGTGGCAATTTTTCTGGTTATTGGGGGGTATTTTCTGTTCCGTCATCCCGAGGTGGCGAAGTTGAACTGGCATCCATTCGTTCCGCCGAAGGACGCAGACGGCAACTTTGGCTGGGGCGGGATTGCGAAAGGCGGCATCGCGGATTTTCTTCGCCTATATCGGATTTGACGCGGTGTCGACCGCAGCGCAGGAAGCCAAGAAACCGCAGCGCGACATGCCTATCGGAATTCTCGGGTCGCTATTCATCTGCACAATTCTCTACATCCTTGTGTCGCTGGTGCTCACCGGGCTGGTGAGCTACAAGACGCTGAATGTGGCCGCTCCAGTGGCGCTGGGAATCGACGTAACGGGCGTGAGCTGGGGATCGCTGCTGGTGAAGATTGGCGCGGTATTCGGGCTGGCGACGGTGATGCTGGTAATGCTGCTGGGGCAGACGCGCGTCTTCTACTCGATGTCAAAAGACGGGCTGCTTTGGAAGTGGGCCTCGGCGGTGCATCCAAAGTTTCGCACGCCGTGGATCACGACGATTGTGTTCGGGCTTTTTGCGGCGGTGTTTCCCGCGGTGCTGCCGATCGCGAGGCTCGCGGATCTAGTGAACATCGGCACGCTGCTGGCATTTTCGATTGTGTGCGCGGGAGTTTGGGTGCTGCGCGTGCGGCATCCCGAAATGCACCGGCCCTTCAAGGCGCCTTTCGTGCCGCTGGTGCCGATTCTGGGTATCGGGTCGGCGATCTTCTTGATGGCGCAATTGGCGGCGATTACATGGGAAGTGATGATTGGCTGGCTGATCTTTGGCCTGCTGATCTACTTTGGCTACTCCATAAAGCACAGCAAAGTGCAGGCGATGTCAAAAGCGGAAGCGGCCGATTGAAATCAGCGACGGGATACAAAAGCAGCGGCCTCCGATTGCTGGAGGCCGTTTCTGATTGTGGACGACAAAATGGCCGCCGAAGAAATTAAGGTCTAGCAGCTAACAGCTAGAAGCTGCCTCACGCCGTCGTCTTTGCGCAAAATTCATCGAATGCGCGAACCAGTTCGGCCGCAATATCCTGTGCCGTGGACTGCTCGATGATGAAGCGCTGCATCAGGTAGACCAGTTTGCCGTCGCGCATGATTGCAACAGCCGGCGAACTCGGCGGATTTCCCTCAAAATAGCCGCGGGCACGCTCCGTCGCTTCGCGATCCTGCCCGGCAAACACGGTGATCTTGCGATCGGGCTGGTTGGCCGAGTTGGCCAGCGCCAAACGCACGCCGGGACGCATCTTCCCTGCCGCGCAACCGCAAATCGAATTCACGACGACCAGGGTTGTGCCGGGTTCGGCCACGGCCGCATCCACCTCTTCGGCGGTGCGAGTTTCCTTGATCCCAGCGCGCACCAGTTCTTCGCGCATGGGAATCACCATTAATTCTGGATACATGTTCGCCTCCGGCAGGAGAAGCTGCCTGCAACCATTCTATCAACTCCGGAATGAGCGCATCCCATGATGTAGCCTTGACTCGATGCAGCTCAGTGAAAACCAGCCGCTTGCGCCCCTTACAACATTCGGTATTGGCGGCCCGGCGCGTTGGTTTGTCCAAGCGAAAAGCGAAGAAGACGTGGCCGAGGCGTGCGAGTGGACGCGCAGCCGCAATATCCCACTTTTTGTGCTCGGTGGCGGCAGTAACATCCTCGTCGCCGATGCCGGTTTTCCGGGCCTCGTGATGCATGTGGAATTGCAAGGGATCGCCTGGGAGGGCGACGTACTTCGTGCAGCCGCAGGCGAGCCATGGGAGCACTGCGTGCAGCAGGCCATTGAGGGTGGATATGCGGGTCTGGAATGCCTCGCCGGCATCCCCGGAACCGTCGGCGGAACGCCGGTACAAAATGTAGGCGCCTACGGTCAGGAAGTCGCGAGCGTCATCGAGCGCGTGCGGGCTTTCGACATCGGCAAGCAGAGATTCGTTGAATTCTCTGGCGCGGAATGCGGCTTCTCCTATCGCCGCAGCCGATTCAACACCACCGACCGCGGCCGCTTCATCGTGACGCGCGTCGAATACCGGCTGCGGCCCGGCGGCGAGCCAGCGGTGCATTATCCAGACCTGGCGAGGGCGCTGATGGAAACAGAAGAACCCACAGTCGCCGAAATCGCTGCGGCTGTTCGTCAAATTCGCCAAAACAAGGGGATGCTGATCGTGGAGGGCGATCCTAATTGCCGCAGTGCGGGAAGCTTCTTCAAGAATCCCATCGTTACGAAGAAGCAGGCTCGCGAGATTGTCGAACATGGTCAAGGAGTGAGCTGGACAAAGGATCCGCCTCAATTTCCGGCAGGGGACGGCCTCGTAAAGCTGCCTGCCGCGTGGCTGATCGAGGAGGCTGGCTTTTATCGAGGATACCGGCTTGGTAGAGCGGGCATTTCGAGATTGCATACGCTGGCACTTGTCAATTACGGGGACGATGACAAAGGCGGCACGACGGCCGCGGAAATAATCGCTTTGGCGGATAAGATCTCTGCGGCGGTTCAAAGGCAATTCGGGATTCGCCTCGAGATGGAACCCGAGAAAGTCGGCTTCTAGACGGGACGCAATCGACCCAGCAAGCGATTTCGTTCCCCGGCAAGAACCTGCGCGGCAGCTCCTTGCGCCGCGAGCCGCCCCTCCCGCAGCAAAAGTACTTCCGCGCCAGTCGCCAGCGCATCGGTTACATCATGCGTGGCCAGAACCGCCTGTACCTTGCTCTCGCTCAACCATTTCTGCAATCGCTGCAGAAGGGCATCGCTGGCCACGCCGTCGAGAGCAGAAAACGGTTCGTCGAGCAGCAAAAGGCGCGGGCTGATTGCCAGCGCACGCGCCAGCGCGACGCGCTGCGCTTGTCCGCCCGAAAGGTCATGCGGGCGGCGGTCCATCAAGCCCGATGCGTCTACCAGTTCCATCATCTCGTTCACGCGGGTCAAACGATCTGACCGAGTAAGCCTGTTCAGCCCATAGGCAACGTTCTCCGCAGCGGTCAGGTGAGGAAAAAGCGCCGGCTGCTGAGTAACGAGCGCAATCTGACGCCGGCCGGGCGCGCGCCACGAGCCGTGCGCAGTCTCAGTCAGCGCGTCACCATTCAAAACGACGCGCCCATCCGGCCGCTCTCTGTTTCTTGATCGGTCAAGCCCGGCAAGCAGACGCAGCAATGTGGTCTTGCCCGCGCCCGAAGGCCCGAAGATCACCGTCCATTCTGCCGCCAGCCTGCACTCCACCTGGAGGTGGAAGCTGCCGCGGCGCGCATCGAAAGCAAACTCAAGCACGGCTTCGGTCTCCGCGGATTCGCACGATGGACCGGCCGCGAGCTGAGGCATAGATCAGGACGAGTGCGATGACGCTCAAGCCAAGCAGCAGCGCCGCCGTGTGGCCCGCTGCTGCGTAATCGAAGTTCTCCACCTGGTCGTAAAGCACGATGGAGAGCGTGCGCGTAGCGCCGGGAATGTCTCCGCCTAGCATCAGGACCACGCCAAATTCACCGATTGTATGCAGAAAGCTGAGAACGATGGCAGCCAGCAGCGACCGTCGCGGCCAGCGGAACGAGAATGCTGGAGACGACTCGCACCGGGCCTGCGCCAAGCAGGCGCGCTGCATCAACGAGCGCGGCATCAACGGCGGTAAATCCGGCGACTAGCGGCTGAACCGCGAAAGGCAGGCTGTAAATTACCGAGCCCACGACAAGGCCGCTGAAGGAAAACGCGAGCGGGTGGCCGAGCAGGGTCGCATGCCGCGCCCGAATGCCGTCCGCGGTCCCAGCAGCACGAGCAGAAAAAATCCAAGGACGGTTGGCGGCAAAACCATGGGCAGCGTTGCCAGTGCCTCCACTGCTGCAAGCCAGCGGCCGCGGCCCAGCACCAGCAGCGCCGCAAGTGGCACGGCAATGCAGAGCAGAATTGCGGTCGTGACAGTCGCGAGACGAAGTGAGAGAGCGAAGGCTTGCCAGTCCATGAGTGACCATCAACAGACTATCGTTCAGCTCCTGAGTTTCCTATCGATTTCACCGGCCCAACATTTCGGACTCCTCAAACGGCGAAATGACCATGCAAGCGTCCGACTAATTCACCGGCGTGAGCCCACTCTTCGCGAGCTCCGCCTGCACTGGCGCGCGAGAGCAGAAAATCCAGCAGCTTTCTCGCGGCCGAAGGCTGTCTTGTTTTCGAGACAATTACGGCCCCCTGCTCGATGGGCGGATAAAGATCGCGCGGAATCACGAAGTACGTCGCCGTCGAGGCGAGGCGCGGCGTCATCGCCGAAGTCAGCGAGATGAGACCGGCATCGGCGTTTCCGGAGTCGACAAATTGCGCTGCCTGGGCGATGTTTTCGGCAGTCACAATGCGCGGCTTCAGTGAGTCGTAAAGCTTGAGGCTCGATAGTGCAGCTGACCGCGGCTCGGCCATACGGTGCACGATCAGGATTGGCGATTGCCAGGCGCTTGAGTCTCGGATCACGCAAAAGATCGAGAGAGGGTGGTGGCAGGTGCGAATCCTTGCGCTCCCACAGAACCAGTGTCCCCTTGGCGTAAGTAATAGGCGCATTTTCATGCGCCACATCCATCCCGCCCGCCACCCGCGCACCATCGGCCAGGCCCGCTTCAATCAGCCGCTTCGGATAACTCAGGTCCGCCGACAAAAACAGATCGAACGGCGCGCCGTTTTCAATCTCGGTCGTCAGCATCGCCGACGCCTGATACGTGGCCTCCGCGTGAATGCCGGTCGAGTGCTCGAATTGCTCAGGATCGGTGGCAAAACCGGTTCAAGGTCAGCGGCGGCAGCCACGCGCAGCGGGCCTTGTGCATAAAGCACTACGGGCGCATGAAGCAAAACCGCACGCAGAAAAACAAAACCGCCGGCGAAAATTCGCCTGAATCTGGAACCTGCCGAACTCTCTTCGCACAACCTCACATCCACAGCAAACATTGCCCCTCCACTGGTACGCTAACACCAGGTATGAACGATAATTTGCATCAGTTGCGCTGTTTCGGATGCGGCAGCATGATTGCGGGCGCCGAGGCGCAGCCCGACTTTCGTTGTGCTGTTTGCGGCGACCTGTTTGAGGTCGAATATCCCGGCTGGGTTCAGCGCGGAGGCCCCGACCGGCCAAATCCGGGTGCGCTGAAATGGCTCTGGCGCGAGCGCCGTTGCTCCTCTGAGTCTCTCGATCAGTCCGGCGTCTGGCGGTTTCGCGAATTGCTGCCGATCCTCGATAGCTTTGGTGAAGCGGTTTCACTGCGCGAGGGCAACACGCCGCTCTATCACCTGCCGCGCGCCGCCAAGGCGCCTCGGAATCGATCAGCTATACGCCAAGCACCAGGGCATGAACCCAACCGGGTCGTTCAAAGATACAGGCATGACCGCGGCGCTGAGCGTGGCGCGGGAACGCGGTTTCAAGTGGGTAGCGTGCGCGTCCACAGGCAATACATCGGCAGCCATGGCAGCCTACGCAGCGCGCGCCGGCATGCAGAGCCTGGTGCTGATTCCTGAGGGCAAGATCTGCTTGGGGCAAGCTGTCGCAGGCGATGGACTACGGCGCCGTGACGCTGCAATTGAAGACGGACTTCGATGGATGCCTGCGCGTTCTGACGGAAATCGTGCCGCCAGGCGCCGATCTATCTGCTGAATTCTGTTAATCCCTACCGGCTCGAGGGACAAAAGACGCCGGCCTTCGAGATCGCCGAGGCCTTTGACTGGAACGTGCCCGACCACATGATCGTTCCTGGCGGTAATCTGGGCAACAGTTCCGCGCTGGGCAAGGGCTTCCGCGAATTGAAAGAACTGGGGCTCGTCGCGCGCCTGCCGCGATTTCAGTCGATTCAGGCTGCAGGAGCCAATCCGCTGGTCCGCAGCATCACGCAAAATCATGGTGCGGTTCTGGAGCCGGTGGAGGCGCAAACGCGTGCCACTGCTATTCGCATTGGCAATCCAGCTTCGTGGCGCAAAGCCTGCAAAAGTGATTCAGGAAAGTGGCGGCTTCTGCCTCGACGTCACGGAAGCAGAAATCGCAATCGCCAAAGCTGAGATCGGAGCTGAGGGCCTCGGATGCGAGCCCGCATCGGCTGTCACACTCGCTGGGCTGAAGAAACTCCGCGCGCAAGGCGTCGTTCACTCCGGCCAGACAGTCGTTCTCGTTCTGACAGGCCACACGCTTAAAAGACGCCGACTACACCATCGACTTCCATCGCGGCACACTGCTCACCGATGAAGAAAAATCTGGTCGCGAAGCGGAGATCGATGCGCTGCGCCGCGACGCCGTTACTGTGGATGCCACGCCGGCGGCTGTGCTGGAACTGCTGAAGGGCAAAGTGGGATGAACGATCAGGGAAAGTCCGGCGGCATTCGGCTTCGCCTGCCTGCCACTTCAGCGAATCTAGGTCCGGGTTTCGATGCCGTCGCAGTCGCGCTGGATTTTTACCTGGAAATCGAAGCAGAATCCTCATCGGAGTTTTCGATTGCAGCCACAGGCCGCGACGCGGAGCGATGCGCGCGTCTTGAGGACAACCTGATCCTCGAGACCTACAAGAAACTGCTCAGCGACCACGAACGCGTATTAGTTCCACTTGCGATCAGCATGACCAATGGAATTCCGCTTGGCATGGGTTGCGGCTCATCTGCAGCGGGACGGCTGGCCGCCATCGCGCTTGCAAATCACTTCGGCCGCCTCGATTGGGACTCCGATCGCATTCTTGGAGAGGCTTACGCGCTTGAGGGGCATCCCGACAACGTGGCGGCTTGCTGGCTTGGCGGATTTGTCGCCGCTGTTTGTGAAGGCAAATCCGTTCACGCCATTCAGGTGGAACCTTCGCCGCATTGGCGAGCGATCGTCGTATTTCCCTCGGAACCTCTACCCACTAGTAAGGCGCGTGCCATGCTGCCGTCGCATTATCCGATCGAAGACGTTGTCGTAAATCTGCAATCGGTCGCGACCCTTGGCCTTGCGTTTGCACAGGCACGAGGTGACCTGCTTCACCTCGCGATGACTGATCGCATACACCAACCATACCGCGCGCCCTTTTGCCCTCTGCTCCCTTTGCTTTCGCCTTTGGTGGGCAAGGAAGGGATTTTGGGCGTGGCTCTTAGCGGTGCCGGCCCGGCGGTACTCGTTGTAGTAGAGCGGGAAATGAACCTCCCGGGTGCCTCATCAACCATTCGGAAGGCGCTCACTGACAACATTCACGCAGAACTGGTTAACACTCGGTTTTCCAAGGACGGCGCTTCGCATCTTATTGAAATGACATAAACTTAGACAAATTTTGCGAGTTCTGAAAGATCAACCGATGCGTTATCAATGAGTTACCGTTATTGTCTAGATCGGCAGTCATAGAACTAAGGATTACTATCTAAATTACCTAAGTTTGCTTGATCTTTATCTATTAAATAACTACATTCGCTCCGTGAGCAGTTCTGGGGGAGGGCTGCTCTAGCGCCCGCGATCCGAACAGGATCCGGGCGCTTCTGTTTGTGCTAAACCCCGATGCTAGCTCCGCCTTTCTCAATTCTCCTGAAACGATTTTTCTAAGCAGATAGCGCTCATCGGGTGGTCTGCGACTTTGGGGATGGTTAACGCATCAGATGTGCTGGGCGGCAACCTGTAGAATGGAACTTCGGAGGCCGTTAGGAGGAGCATGGCTGGAGCAGGTGTATTGGAAGTGAACGATGCAAACTTTGACCAGGAAGTGTTGCGCAGCGAGCAGCCGGTTTTGGTGGACTTCTGGGCGGTTTGGTGCGGCCCCTGCAAAGCGATCGCGCCCTATGTGGATAGCATCGCCGCCAATTACGCAGGCAAGCTGAAAGTGGCGAAGGTCAATGTGGATCAGAATGGTGCAGCGCCATCGCGCTATGGGATTCGTGGTATTCCCGCACTGTTGTTCTTCAAGAACGGTCAGGTGGCCGACCAGATGGTAGGGCTCCCGCCGAACCCCGCTGAAGCGATTGAGGAGAAGGTAAAGAAGCTGCTGGCGTAATGATCGCTTAACGAGTCTTTAAGGCAGGAATCAAATGAACGGTCCGGCTCTGAGTCGGGCCGTTTTGTTTTGTGCTGAGCTCTGTCTGGAAACGAGGTGCGACCACACCAGAAATCGACAGATTACTCGATAAAATTGCCGCGGCACGCTCGGCTCGATTTGCAGCTTCCGTTTCTCCCCTTTCCACACGCACCGCCGTCCGGCGGAAAGGCTCCCCGCTTGAGGCGGTTTGGCATGGGGAGACTTCATGATCGTCTGTCGAGCGGCGCGGAAAGGGATATCGGCGCGTTCGGGCCAAAAGAGCCGTCAGGGTTCTGGCGCTCGTTTCGCGAGTGGCGCGAACCACGTTTTGATGACATTGCAATCGAGTTCCATCACAATACCCTGGACGTAAAAATGCGCGCGGGGCAAGTGACCCCCTTCGGCAACACGCGCGATGCTGAGTACGCTACGTCCCCCGTCGAAACTGGATGATCCGCCTCCGGTCGCGTTTCGTGGGCCTGCCCACCGGGAGCGGGAAGTGCTGTTCCATTGATTTCCGCTCCGCCGCGAGTTTCATCCGGGCATCGCGGCTCGCATCGGTTTCCCGATAAAGCGTTTGCGCAACGCTCGCCGGCCCGCGCAGCTGGCCCACCCTCAAAACGTCGACAATAAATGTGCCGCCTTCGTTTTCAATCTGCAGCTGGTCGCCGGCGTGAACATCGCGTGCTGGCTTGGCCCGCACTCCATTCGACTGAATGCGTCCAATATCGCAGGCTTTCGAGGCAAGGCTCCGAGTTTTGAAGAAGCGTGCAGCCCACAGCCATTTGTCGATCCGCGTCTCGTCCATTCACTTTCCTGCAAAGAACGTATCAGGAATGAGCGTCCGATTTCCACAGACAGGAATCCTGGGTCTCAATCCATATTTCATCTGCTGCCATGGTCGTATTCTTCACCTGCCCTTAGTCTCGTCTCCTCAATTTGTTTTAGCTCAGCGATCTAAGCTGTTCATGGTATTCGGTGGTCAAGAGGGCCAGTCGCACGTTCTCTTTAACTATCGTTCGAGTAAAAAAATCCAGTCGCAGTAAAAACTTCTCGGTTTCCTTGCATCCAATTTTGATGAGCGTCAAGTCATTATTTGCTAGGTAAGGCTTTCAAAATCTTGCCGAATTGAAGATCGCGAAAGTTTTTGGAAGACTCACGATGGTTTGGTACAAAACTTGCATCCAACAGAATCATTGAAGTCTCCCCCAGAAAATAAAGCGAGGTCACGAAAAGTGCCTATGAACAGTACACGCAATTCCTCCATCGTATCCCCTGGCGCAACGCAATCACATCGGACCGTCCAATTTCGTCCAAGCGTTCTCGTCGTTGACGATGAGACAGTAATTGCCGATACCATCACGAAGATTCTCTCTCTCAACGGGTATGACGCGACTGCGGCCTACGACGGAGACAGTGCACTCGAGTCAGCCCTTCTCAAGCCACCGCATCTCCTTCTCACCGATGTGATTTTGCCCGGAATCAATGGGATTGAGCTTGCGCAGACTATCAAACGCGTCTACCCGGATTGCAAGATTCTGCTGTTCTCCGGGCAAGCCTCGACAATCGACCTTTTGGCGTCTGCCAGTCACGATGTCCGCCGGTTCACTTTGCTGAGCAAGCCCGTCGCTCCAGATCGGCTCCTGGCGATGGTGGCCGAGCACCTCAATCCACAAGCGGTCCCCACAGCACAGCAAACCCTCGCGGCGCGATAATCCCGTCCCCGGCCCGGATCCCCCGCAGCTACGGCTGCGGGTTGGATGTGCTGTGCATGAACGCCTGATAGCGGCGTGCATATTCAGTCTTGTAGTCAGACACGGCAGCGTCGTAACTCAAGTGCGGAGTATCCGATTTAATTATCCAATGCAGTTCAATGATTCGCGTCGCGCTCGGCACTCGAATCTCTCCCTTTGTGGCCGGTACCGCCCTGCCGTCAGCCACAGCTGACCGCAGCGCCACAAACCAAGGTAAGTGAACTACGATCTCGCGAGGCGCTGAGGTGAAATGTGTCTTTAGGTGAAGCACCGCCGAGCCGTCTAGAGGCTGATCAAGTGTAAAACCTACTTGCCCAAAGCACGTCGGCGTTTGCTGGGCTGAGATCGTTCGCCCTTTCCCTACCCAGGCCGGCGAAACCACCGAGAGCAGGTGCAACTCGCTGCCCTCTTCCCGTACAAGCATGTTCCGCAGCAAAGTACGATACTCCGCCGCGAACCAGCCATGCGGCGCAGAGGTTGTCGCCGAAGTTGCGATCGCCCCAGGGACGAATTTTGTACTCGAATCCGGCTTGCGTTGAGCTCGTATGCAGCAGGATCGCATAAAGCTCCTTCACCGCCTGCTCCTGGTCGCCGCGAATCGTCTCCGTCAGCGTGTTCTTGATTGTCAGGTAGTGGTGCAGGAAGAATCCGTCGGCATAAGTCATAATGCCTTCCGCATACTTTGCCTGCGTCGCCTTCAGCGTCGCCGTCACGCGCGGATCGTGCGGATCGAGAATCGGCTCGTAATCGACCGAGAGCAGGTTTCCCCAGTCGTAGCCTCCCGTCTGTCCGTCGAGCGCCGGTGGAATGTAGCCGTTGTGTGAGGCAGCCTGCGCATCCAGCACTTTGAAAAACGCCTGATGAAAGTCGTCGTATTCCGCCTGCCAGTCTTGCGCCAGGTCGGCGTGCCCTGTCTCTCTGGCCATTTCGATCGCCAGTTTGAGTCCGCTCAGCGCCAAGAAGTTATAGCCCGTCAGGTGGCCGGGGACATATTCGTTGTCGCGAACATCGCTCGCCGGAACAATGTGGAGCGGATCGGCGGCGCGCGCCTGATGCAGCCAGTCGACAGCCCGGCTGATTTGCGGCAGCGCCCACTCGGCGAATTCCTTGTCCTGCGTCATTCGATAGTGCTGCGCGTAGCCCCACACCGCTTCGCCCCAGCCGTCGTATTGCTGCGCCTGCGAGAGAAAATTGCCGTCCGGCTTCTGCGACTTCGCGAAAAACTCGAGATCTTGCTTGGCGATCAGCGGGTAGCCCGTCACGTCGTAGCTGTGCGCAATGTCGGCGCCGTCGCGCAAATAGAAAGCATGATAGTGCAGCTTGTTTACCGTTTGAATGTAGTCCGAGCCAATGTGATCGCGCGCAATCAGGTCGTAAGCGAGGTTCGCGTAAAACGTGTCGACAGCTTTCGCCTCTGGCAAATCGATTTGCATGCCTTCAGCAAAGATCCCGTTCCAGAACGCCGTCACTCGAGTCTTGGCTTCGTCGAATTTCGCTTCGTCGATCGCCGTAATCGTGGTCTGGTCGTTCGTGGGCACCACTGGCATCTTTAAGTCCAGAGACCACTCGCCTCCTGGTTGCAACAAGCTCGAATACGTCACGATGCCAACTGGGGTTTCCGGCTCGACATGAAGGCTGGCCGGCTTGTCCAGCTCCGGTGCGTGCCGGTCGCGGATGCCGTCGCGTAACGTGAATTCACGCGAGGAATAGCTTGAGGGAAAGGTGTAGAGCAGCCGGTCGTCGCGGTAGAAATGTCCAGCATCGAAAGTATTTGTCCAGTCGCGGTTGAAGGCCTCGCCGATCTGACGATAGGAGCCCGGAGAGCTTCCTTCGACAGGACGCCGGAACCGATTGTCCCCATGCGGGAGACCGGTTGTGCTCAAAGCGTCGTAGCGAATCCCTGTCGCGAAAATCGCGCGCGTCGCCTGCCTGCCAGTGTTCCTCATTTCCACGCGGATGAAGTTCACAAGCGTGCCGTCGGACTTGCCATCCAATGTCGCCGCAAACAGCGTGAACCGGTAATCGATGCCTTCACGCTCAAACTGGTAACGAATGATCGGCAGGCGTCCATTTTCCAGGGTACGGATGCGCACGCTCGTTGGCTCCATCTCCGGGCCGGCAAAAAACATCAGCTCGCCAAATCCCGTCCGCAGATAGCCCTCCGGCGTCACCTCGGTGGCCGCTTCGGCATCCATCACGCCAATCTCGTCGGTGGGCTTTGAGAAATAGGAAAACGGCTGTCCCGGCACGTCGATCGATGGGGAAACCATTTGCGCATGAAGGCGGTCAGTTGCATTGAACGCTAAGGCCACACCGGCCATCAGGAGGAGAGACTTACAGAAGATTTTCATGACTCAAGAATCATAGACCGCAAGACTCACGTGCTTCCCAACCAATTGAGCGAACCGAAAAAGACAAAACGTTCGCAGTGCTACTCCCCTCGGGGACCGCCTGGTAGCGATCTCACCTGGACGCCGACCATTCGAGTGATTACTTTCTCCATGTATCCATCA
The DNA here is from genome assembly GCA_963782085.1 of uncultured Acidobacteriaceae bacterium. GTDB lineage: Bacteria > Acidobacteriota > Terriglobia > Terriglobales > Acidobacteriaceae > Telmatobacter. The sequence goes on along the minus strand of CAWAIL010000009.1, from coordinate 127,561 downwards.
CCTTTGAATGCATCGCTCGGAATCACGCCGATGAAGCGGATGACACCAGCATGATCGACAACAATCCCCAGCGGATAGTCGGTGGTGCCGAAGCTGCGCGCTGTTTCCTGTGAAACTTCCATGACGTCGGTGCTGATCAGTTCCTTCTCCGAGTCTGGCGCAGTCTCTTCGCCGCTCTCCTTGAAGATCAGACCGTAGGCGTAGATCGGCGTGTCCGCATTCGCTGCTCCAAACTGCGTCATCGTCTGCATCATCTTCTTGCACTGGACGCACCAATCGGGAAAGACGACCAGCACCGTGGCCGCACCAAAGTTTTCCTCGATCCACGCCTTCGTTTTCGCGGACTTGAACGACCGTGTGGCCGAAATATGCTCCAACTCGGTTCCCAGCAAGTGGTACTGCAACTTTGCACTGTCGATCTCCTGGCGATCCTCGCCGGTCAGCATCGCGTTCGCCGGCAGTGCACGTTCCACATCATCCCAGTCCACTGCCGCCTGTGCGTTGTTGCCTGCATACCGCTCGAAAAAGGCCGCCTCGACGGCCATCTCGTAAAGAAGTCCTATCTGCACAACGGCGTCGCCATACTCTGCCTTCAGTGGTGCCCCCTTCGTAAGTGCATCGATAATCTTCGCGTGCTCATCCTCGGCGAGTTGCAGTGCATTTGGGTTTCCCACCGTCTCCAGGTAGGACTTCAGGTAATGCACCGAATATGCAACCTCCGCGTCATACGGCTCAACGCGCATCATCTCCCGCGCTGTCGCCAGCGCCAGGTCCAACGCATCCAGGTGGACGAATGCCCCGATACTAATGGCGTATGCTTGTGTTCTGTGTTCCGGCACCTTGCTGGCAATGTAGCGTTGCGCCGCAGTGTTTGCCGGATTCCAATCCTGCCCAAATGCGCACAGATGCGCCAGGTCATACAAATCATCCCCGGCGTAATTCTCAGGCTTCATGCTGCCGCATGCTTCACGAGCCGTGTGCATCCCGATGCTCAGAGCATTCAATTCGGAGTCTGACCAGTTGTCCAGCGACTGCCTCACTACGTCTAGCGGATGCATCGCATCCTTGTAGATTGCTCCAGGCAATTCGGCATCGGCGGCTGTTTGATCTGTCACCGGGGTAGCTGGCCGCGTCTGATCAGGTAAATTCATCCCCAGGGCCGCCAGAACGTCGCCCGGATGGGCGACGACTTGCCCGTCCGCCGACTGAACCTGGCTGTTGAGCGTAACGATCAACGCAAACAAAGACGCCTGCCTCAACATAGCCCGTGCGTGCATGGGTTTCCTCCTCCGGCTTATTCTGCCGGCTCAATCTGCGTCGCATTGCGTGGATTATCGATTTGAAATCAAAGCACAGAGACATCCACTCAAATCAATCATTGAGGAAGCGGCTATGCCTGTCGAGTTAGACACCGCGCGCCATGGGATGGTTCCATACAGTTCGCGCCGCACTCGCATGCCGCGGAACTTCAGGAGCCGGACCGGGCCTCAGACTGCGGTTTGCGTTTCTGAAAGTGCCGCCATATCGCCTCCGCCGTCTTGCGGCTCACCACCGCGGCGAACGACTCCGCCGTAGCCTGCTGCACATCGCGCAGACTGCCGAAGTGCGTGAGCAGCCGCTGGCGTGTCTGCGCGCCCACGCCGGGAATGTTCAGCAGTTCCGAGTTCGCGGTCGCGCATGGCCCGGCGCTGGCGATGATAGCCAACGGCAAAGCGATGGCTCTCGTCGCGGATGAGCTGGATGAGATGCAGCACCGGCGAGCGGCGATCGAGAACGATCGGCTCGTCCTCGTTGCCGTATAGATAGATCACTTCTTCCCTCTTCGCGATCGAAGCCAGCGGCTGCGACGTGAAGCCCAGGCACTCCAGAGCCTCGGCTGCAGCATGGAGCTGTCCGAGCCCGCCATCGACCAGCACCAGAGACGGCATCGGCTTGTCTTCCTCCTTCAACCGGCGGTAACGGCGCTCGACCACCTCGCGCATCGAGGCAAAATCGTCGACGCCTGCCACGGTCTTCACCTTGAACTTGCGATAAGCCGACTTGTTCATCTTGCCGTCTTCCCAAACCACCAGCGACGCAACCGTCTCGGCGCCCTGGATGTGCGAGATGTCGAAGCACTCGATGCGGCGCGGCAGTTCGGGCAGCATCAGCACGTCGGCAAGCGCCTCCTGGATCGCCTTGCGCGAAGGCTCGAGCACGCGGAAGCGCTGCGTGTAGGACTGGTGGGCGTTCTGGCCGGCAAGATCGACGAGCGATTTCTTGTCGCCGCGCTGCGGCACCGCAATCTCGACACGTGGCCGGTCCGCTCCGCGAGCAACGCCGCCAGCGTCTCGCGATCGTCGAAATCCACGGGCACAAGGATCGAGCGCGGCACGTATTGCTGATCGATGTAGAGCTGCTTGAGCAGCGCCGACAGAACGTGGCCAGCATCGCCAATTGTTTCGCCGGCTCCGCTGGTGTCTGTCGCTGTTCCCTGGTCCCTGGTCCCTGATCCCTGTTCCCTTCCTTCTCCCGGCTCCATCAATTCCGGCAGGTCCTCCCAGAAAAATTCGCGGCGGTCGACGATCTTGCCGTTGCGCATGTGGAAGAGATTCACGGCCATGCTGCCATCTTCGAAGTGATAGCCGAAAACGTCGGCGTCGTCATCCTGCTCAGCTGTGGCGATGCGCTGCTTCTCCTGCAACTGGTGCACGGTGGAGAGCTGATCGCGCAGCCGCGCCGCGGCCTCAAACTGCTCAGCCTCTGCGGCAGCCATCATGCGCGCGGTCAGCGTGCGTTCAAGCTCCGCGTGCCGGCCCTCCAAGAAAAGCTGCGCGTCGCGCACGGCGTCCTTGTAAATTTCCGGCGTGGTTAGCCCCTCAACGCACGGCCCCAGGCAGCGATGAATGTAGTACTGCAGGCAGGCGCGCGGATGGTAGCGCGACAGATCGACCTTGCAACTGGGCAGCAGAAAGCTGCGATGAATCAACTCGACGACGCGATAGGCGAGGTTGCCGGGAAAATACGGGCCGTAATATGCCGAGCCATCTTTGCGCAGCCGCCGCGTGACGAAGACTTTCGGAAAGCGGTCGGCGAGCGTGAGCTTCACGTATGGGTAAGTCTTGTCGTCGCGCAGCAGAATGTTGAAGCGCGGTTTGCGCTGCTTGATCAGGTTGTTTTCGAGCGCCAGTGCCTCGTGCTCGTTGGCAACCAGAATGTAGTCGAGATCCACTGCCTCGCGCATCAGCGAGCCGGTCTTGGCGTTGGCCTGCGAAGCCTCCAGCAGATACGACCGCACCCGCGAGCGAAGGTTGTTGGCCTTGCCGACGTAGATGACTTCGCCCTCGGCGTTTTTGTAGAGATAAACGCCGGGCTGCGTGGGAAGCTTGCGGATTTTTTCGTAGAGATCCATGGGGAGGTTCGAACTGCTTTAATCTAGTTCTTAGAATAGCGGGAACAGTCGAATTGAGCGGACACAACGGGCACCGCGTCAGACACTTCACGTGGGCGTGCGTCGAGATCGCGCAAACCTTACCCTTTTTGGTAAAAAATACACAGCGAGGTCTGCAGATTGGCCTTCTGGAAGTCCCTGCAAACCCATCATTTTAAGCCGGTTGCAATGCTTCTACAACTTGGACGCGAGCGTGCTCATCTTAAAGGCGAAGAAGATTAACCGACCGGGCGGCTGAGCGGCAATCCCTGAGTCAGCTTGGCGGACAAAAAAGGTGAGGACAATGACCAATCATCGATTTGGGTACGTGTTGACAGCCGCGGCTCTGACGTTGTTCGGTATTACGGGATGCGCAACGAAGAACTACGTTCGCCAACAGACACAGCCGCTTGTCGACCATACTGATCAGCTCGGCCAAAAAACGGCAGAAAACAACCGGACCATTCACGACGTGGATGAGCGCGCGCAGGCCGGCATCAGCAAGGCGCAGAGTTCGGCAGATACAGCCAACTCGAATGCACAGAATGCCAGCCAGGCTGCGAATCAGGCGGATATGGCCGCGAACGACGTGGCGCACCGCGCCGACTCGCTCGATAGCGTGGTGAAGGGACTGGATAGCTACAAGCAGGTTGCCAATGTTTCGGTCACCTTCGGCTTCGACAAGGCCGTGCTGACCACCGACGACAAGCGCAGCTGGACTACTTTTGCTGGCTCGCTTGGCTCGGCGAAGAGCTACATCCTTGAAGTGACCGGCGGAACGGATTCGGTTGGCCCGGCGCAGTATAACTATGACCTGAGCCAGCGCCGCGCTGACGCGGTAGTGCAGTACCTGGCGGCGAAGTACAACATTGCGCCGCACCGCTTCTACCTGATCGGCATCGGCAAGGATCAGTATGTGGCCGACAACAAAACCGCCGAAGGCCGCAAGGAAAATCGGCGCGTGCAGATCCAACTGCTTTCGAATATGAGCGCAGAGAACACACCGGCAACGCAAGCGGCGCCGACGGGACAGTCAGGACAGCAGCCCACCCCGGCTCCAGCTCCGGATCTTGAGTAACGCGGATACCGGCACGCACGAACGACTCAGATCATTGCTCAATGTAGAAAAGGCAGACCCCGAACCTCAGGGTCTGCCTTTTTGTATGCCGCACGGCAGGTTGCCCACCGCACGATGTCCGGATTCTGCGGCAGCCAACTGCTTCTCGTGCTCAGCCCGCACGTCCCGCGCGGTAAACAGCCGGAGAAACGGCGCATCCTTCGCAGCATCCGCAACTGCAGGCCGCCCGTCCGGCCTCTTCACGCTCCACAATGCACACAACGGCGGCGACGGTCATTCCGGCCTCCTGCGCAGCCTCAATCGCGTTGATTGTTGACGCTCCTGTCGTGCAAACATCATCCACAATCACGACGCGCGCGCCCTCGCGGCAAAATCCCTCAATACGCCGGCCGGTTCCGTGCGCCTTCTCGGCTTTGCGCACCAGGAAGCCATGCAACAGCGGCGCTGTCGGATTTGAATGAGCGCGCCATGCGCTTGCAGTAGCCACATTCGAGACGATCGGATCTGCGCCCATCGTCAATCCGCCCACAGCTTCGGCATCGATCTTGTTCGCTTCGAGCAGTTCCAGAATCGCGTGCCCCGTTAGCCGCCCGCCTTCGGCGTGCAGCGTCGTCGTGCGGCAGTCAATGTAGTAGTCGCTGGTCCCGCCCGAGGAGAGCTTGAACTGGCCAAGCCGGAAGCTGACGCGGGCAAGGATCGAAAGCAGTTGGTCTGCGTGGGATTTCGTTGTCATCAGATTCGATTTTAATGACCCAGCAGGACGACAACTCTCTGCCGTTTCCACAGATGTCGCCTTCTAGTTCCCTTGTTCCCTGTCTTCCCTACATCTTGTCCAAATGCCGGAACCCGCTCGTGCCGATCAGCATCAGCGAGAACAAGAGGAAGTTGTAGCTTGCGTGCACCAGAACGCTCGATGCCAGCGAGCGAGTCATAAGACGCACCCCGCACAGCACCAGGCTTACACCCACCAGCAGCAGAAACGGTCCGATCGCGTAGCCGGTTTGCTCCGCATGCATCGCCGCAAAGGGAATGCTGGTCGCGACCGAACCCACGATCATCGCCGGAACCGACCACTGAGGATGGCCGTTCAGGCCGAGGGGGGCCGCGGGAATATTCCTGATCTTCTCGACAATCCAGTCGTAGGCCGTGCAAAGGGAAGGCAGCAGAAAACCGCGAAAGAATGTCTCCTCAAAAAACGGCGCGAAGGTGACGCCGAAGACGAACAGGAACCACGCGGCACCGGGCGTCTTGAAGATCTTCTCAATTGGCGTATTTGTCGGACTCGGCATGAATTCGCCATTCAGCCACGCTAGGAAAAAGCAGACAATCGCCAAGCCCCACAAACGCCAGCGGAGACGAATCGCAGTCTGGCCGTTCCATTGCAGCCCAGCAAACAATCCTTTGTGCCACAGAGGCGGGAAAGCAAACAGGGCGAATCCCAGGGTAGCGAGATAAATCACCGCTTCGGTGCCGAGGATGTAGTGAATATCCGTGCCCGCCTGCTGCAACGTAGACACGCCAAAGAGGTGAACCTTCGCGGCGATAAGAAATATCACAATCGCCACCGAAAAACCCATTAAAAGAAGAACCGACAGGATCGCCAGATGCCCGAAGTTCGGTATGCGCGCTGGCTTGGGCGGCGCCGGCTGCGACCAGGACTGAAACATCGGGGGCTCGCCCGTCGGAACCGTCGGCACAACAAATGCCGTCTCCGTTGCCTCCGGCATGGCTTCCGGAGCTGCGGCCTCAATCGGCGCTGTTTCCTGCAAAGTTGCCTGCTCCTGGCGCAACACAGTCTGGCCGTCTTTCGGCCAGTTTGTCGCTTCCGGAATTTGGTCGTCAGGAAGGGTACTCATGAGCTTCTCGTCTTCTGGCGGCGTGAAACAGAAGCCTCTGCTTGATTTTGACTCTTCCCCTTCATTCGCAGCCCCGGATTCTTCGCACCATTCGTTGCCTTGTTTGCAAATCCATTGCTCCGGCCCGCGTCGACGTTGGCGTTTCCTCCCGCCACGACAATTGCATCTTCCGTCAATTCCGCTTCCGCCAGGCGCTCACCATCCGATTTGTAGTACCGCTTCAAGAACTGCCCCGTGTACGAACCCGGCGTTGCCGCAATTTTTGCAGGCCGACCCTCGCCCACAATCCTTCCCCCATCCTCACCGCCTTCCGGCCCCAGATCAATCACCCAGTCGGCGTTGCGGATCACGTCAAGGTTGTGCTCGATGATGATTACAGAATTGCCCAGATCGGTGAGCCGGTGAAGCACCTCAAGCAATTTACGCACATCGTCAAAGTGCAGCCCGGTCGTGGGCTCATCCAGCAGGTAGAGCGTCTTGCCCGTCTGCCGCTTTGACAATTCCCGCGCCAGCTTCATGCGCTGTGCCTCTCCACCCGAAAGCGTCGTCGCGCTCTGCCCCAGGTGCACGTAGCCTAGCCCCACATCCACCAGCGTCTGCAGCTTCTGGCGCACCTGCGGTACGTCCGCCAGCAATGGCAAAGCATCCTCGATAGTCAGGTCGAGCACGTCGGCAATCGAGTGGCCGTGGAATTTCACCGCGAGGGTTTCCTGGTTGTACCGGCGGCCGTTGCAAACTTCGCACTGCACGTAGACGTCGGGCATGAAATTCATCTCGATGCGCCGCTGGCCATCGCCCTGGCATGCCTCGCAGCGGCCCCCCGTCACATTGAAGCTGAAACGCCCCGGCTTATAGCCGCGCTCGCGCGCCTCGGGCAGCATGGCAAACAGATCGCGAATCGGCGAAAACACTTGTGTGTAGGTCGCTGGATTCGAGCGCGGCGTGCGCCCAATCGGCGATTGATCGATACGTACCACCTTGTCGATCTGTTCCGCGCCGAGGATCTCATCGTGCGCACCGGGCTCCTCGCGCGAGCCATAGATCGCTTTGGCCAGTGACCGGTAAAGAATGTCGTTCACCAGCGTGCTTTTTCCGCTGCCGCTCACGCCCGTGACCACGGTCATCACACCCAAAGGGATCCGCAGATTCAGTTCCTGCAGGTTGTGCTCGCGCGCGCCGGTGACCGTGAGCCACTTCCCGGTCAGCGGCCGTGGCTTGGCCCGCTGCAACATGGTTTCAGCCCCGCTCAGATAACGCCCGGTAAGCGAAGCCGGCGACGCCATAATCTGTTCTGGTGTACCTTCCGCCACCACATTTCCGCCGAGCCGCCCTGCTCCAGGGCCCAGGTCGAGCACGAAATCGGCGTGACGGATTGTGTCTTCGTCATGCTCCACCACCAGCACCGTATTCCCCAGGTCGCGCAACCGAACCAGTGCCTCAATGAGCCTCCCGTTGTCACGCTGATGCAGGCCGATCGACGGCTCATCCAGAACATACAAAACGCCGCGCAGCCGTGAACCGATCTGCGTCGCTAGCCGGATACGCTGGCCTTCGCCGCCTGAGAGTGTCGCAGCATTGCGATTGAGCGACAGGTAATTCAGCCCCACGGCACACAAAAAATCGAGTCGCTCGACAATCTCTTTCTGGATACGGTCCGCGACCAGAGCTTCGCGCTCAGAGAATTTCAAATTGATCGCCGCCGAGAGAGCGCGATTGAGCGGCAGCGTAGTGAAGTCCGCGATCGAAAGACCTCCGATCTTCACGGCGAGCGATTCCGGCCGAAGACGCTTGCCGCGGCACACCGGACACGGCGTCGACGACATAAAGCCCATCATGTACTCGCGATAACCTTCACTGCGCGCCTCCTCCACGTTGTCGCGCAAGTACGCCAGAATGCCGTGGAAACCCGTGCGCGGTGCTTCGCCTTTGGGCGGTCCGTAGACGAGAATGTGCTGTTGTTTTGCCGGCAGTTCCTCGAACGGAATCTTCAGATCGATCTTGTAGCGATCTGCAGCAAGCTGAATCAGTTTGACCAGGTATTGCGACGCGGATCCGGGTCCAAGTCCGCCGTCAAGCAAGGGCTTCGACCAGTCCGTGATGACCTTAGCCGGATCGAAATCGTAAAGCGAACCCAAACCGTGGCAGTTGGGGCAGGCCCCAAAGGTTGAGTTGAAGCTGAAAGCTGCGCGGCTCGAGCTTGGGCACATCGAGCCCGCAATCCGGGCAGGCCATCGACGAGGAAAACAGTTGCTCCTCGCCCGAGTTGAATGCAATCAGCACCAGCCCGTTCGCCAGTTGCAGCGCCTTCGCCACCGCCTGCTCCAGTCGCTTTTCGATGGACGCCTTTCCCGGTGCCGCGCCTCCGCTCCCCATCTTCAGCAGGATTCGATCGACGATCGCTTCGATCGTATGGTTCTTGCGCCGGTCGAGTGCCGGCGGTTCGGAGAGATCCCCGATTTCGCCATCTACTCTGGCGCGAAATCCTTGCCGATCAATCTGATCGAGCAAGTCCTTAAACTCCCCCTTACGGCCCCGCACAATGGGTGCCATCACCGTCACGCGCTCGCCTTTGCCGAGTTCCACAATGCGCTGCACGATCTGTTCGGCTGTCTGCCGGGCTATCGGCCGACCGCAATTCGGGCAATGGGGCGTGCCCACCGAGGCATACAGCAGGCGCAGATAATCGTAAATCTCGGTGATTGTGCCAACGGTCGACCGCGGACTCCGGCTGGTGGTCTTTTGTTCAATCGAAATCGCCGGGCTAAGACCCTCAATCGAATCCACATCGGGCCGCTCAATTTGATCGAGAAATTGCCGCGCATAGGCCGAGAGCGTTTCGACGTATCTCCGCTGGCCTTCGGCATAAATCGTGTCGAATGCAAGCGAGCTTTTCCCTGAGCCGGACAGACCCGTCACCACCGTCAGCGCATTGCGAGGAATGCGGACGTTGATATCGCGCAGGTTGTGCTGGCGCGCCCCGCGCACCGAAATGTGCGTAATTGACATGGTTGAATGAGTTTGAAGGCGGGTACTGCCAAAGTGGTATTCGCTCAGACGCGAAGCTGAACAACACTATGGGGGTATTCTAGTTGTTAATAGAAAATCGGGTCAACGCGACTGGAATTCTGAGACAATCGCAGAGGCAAAAGCGCGAGTTGACCCCTATTTGATTCAATTTGCGCCGGTTGGATTCGGTCGCTGAAGCCAAGGTTAGCTCCAGACTTTTTTGGACATAAAATGGCGAATCTTTTAGATCTGTCGATGCTGTTTTGCGCGTGCTTGGGAGCAATCGCATTCGGAATATTGACCGCATTCCTCATTCTTCGAGCCAGTTTCGCACTTATGCGCCCGGCAGAGAAGCCTGCTCCTGTCAAACCTCAACCCGAGGCGGCGCGCGTCTCCTGATTCAACCCGAGATCTGACCGCTTACGGATTTTGCGGCTGCTGTTGTTGCTGCTGCTGCATAATCTCACGCTGCCGCTCCTGCAACTGCTCGATAATCTGCTGCTGCGAGCGAGCGGGAACCGCGGGTGCGGCTCCTCCAGGGACCATCGACGGCTGCTGTTGTTGAGGGGGCGGCTCAGGCTGCTGCGCCTGTTGTTCAGGTTCGGTGTCGTCTTCGTTTGAAGAATTCTGGTTGTTCATCGCCGGCGATTGCGCGGCGCCACCCGGCTGAGGCGTCAGAATAATCTGTCGCGGAGTTCCCTGCCCGGAATCGCCGATCATCAGCACGTTGTAGCTTGACCCGTCGAGAAGCTGCGCAATTACCTCGCGCGCCGGCCCTGGCCCGTATACCCCGAAGATTCGTTGATCCCTGCCCAGCCCCTCAAGGCTTGCGCCGGTCCGCGTCGAAATCTCCTTCAATATCTGCGACAGGCTCGAGTTGGCAGCCACAACACTAAGACCGTGGCTGTCCCATGTCACTGTCGCATCCGACGGGTGATCGTTTGCAGGCCAATCCGGCAGAGGTAGAGGTGGCGGAGTGACTGGAGCCGCTGGAGCGGCCTGGCTCGGCGCCTGCGAAGCTGCGACGTTCGTATGAACGGACGATTTCTTCTCGTGAATCGTCGTCGATGCCGGCCCAGTCGAACCACTCCCTTGTGCCGTAATCGGGAGTGCTCCCAGAATTGCAATCGAAGTAAGCAGAAGAGATCCCGCAAATCCCTGCCCAAGCAGAGCGACACACATGTTCCCGCTGCACCAGCAAGGTACGCGCATCGTCTCAACTTGTTGCCTGGGGCCCGATTGCATGGCCTCAACTCCTCGCTGCCGGCAGCTCGCGACAATCAAACCCGCGTCTAACTGGTTTGACCTGCGCAATGCGTTGCCGCTCACTCTTATAGACTAGCAGTGGCCGGGGAACGCTCGAAATAGAGATTCCCTGGGAGTAGAAATAATGTTACGAGCGATGTGTTTCTGGTGTTTGGTCCTTTCTGCCGCGTTGCTCGCGCCGGTGGCCTGCCGTGCTGCCAGCTGTACTTCGCAAGCCGAGTTGGGTTCGCTCGACAAGGATGCCCTCTCTTCGGTTGCTAGTCGGTTGGCGAATGCCGTCGCCGCACAGGACTTCACGACCCTCCAGGCGCTCCTCATGCCGGAAGAAGCCAACGAATGGCCCAGCATTCGCTCGGCGGTTGAGCAGTCCGTGTCGCTTGTCAGGGGAAGCAAGTTCCAGATTCGTAACCTCTACCTGCTCGATGCAAGCAATCAAACTGCTCCCGCCGACACCCAGTTCTTCTGCTCCAATGCCAGCGGTTCGCTCACCATCTCCATCAACATGAATGCGCTGCCTCCGGGCCGATACGCAATTGCACTAGCCGACGCGGCGGCCACACAGTCCGCACCGCAAATGGGCCTGGTTCTTGCCTGGGATCCACCGGCTACTGCCTGGAAGCTCGCTGGCCTCAACATCCGCCCCGGCGTATTCAGCGGACACGACGGAGTCTGGTACTGGACGCGGGGCCGCGAGCTGGCCAAACCCGACCCCTGGAGCGCGTGGTATAGCTACGACGCGGCGCGCTACCTCCTGCTTCCTGTAGATTTCCTGTCATCGCCGAACCTCGACAAGCTCCGCCAGGAGCAGACGTTGATCGCACCCTCACCGCAGAGCGCATTCCCGCTTTCACTCAAAGATGGCGATCGCACCTGGAAGGTCGAAGCTGTCGCCCTCGATCCGTCTCTGCATGAAGCCGACCTTGGCGTGGTTTACGAGTCCACCGGCGTAACCGATCCGGCAGCTCTCCGCACTGAAGCCACCGCCGTCCTCAGCTCATTCCTCAAAACCCAGCCCGGCCTGCGCGCCAACTTCCACGGCCTATGGGCCTATGCAGAAAAAGATGGCAAGCGCGCCCCGGTGATGGAGCTGCCGATGAGCCAGATCCCGCAGTAAGTCTGGGCGAGGGAACAACGTAAGAGACACCGCAAAAGGCTCGCTTATTCCTGGTCCCAGCTCTCTGCATCCTAGTTCCCTTGTTCTGTTGTTCCCTCGGTCCCTCGTCCCCTGCCTCTACATTTCATCCGCAGACGGCCCGTACATTCCCGGCACCTTCGCTCCCAGCGTGCGCAGATACACGCCCAGTTGTGCCCTGTGATGGATCATGTGGCTCAGCACAAGTTCGCGAAACACCTGGTGCTTGGGCTGGTCGATCCAGGCCTGTCCGCCAAAGACGAATTTCCAGTTGCGGTCCCATTTGTCCCCAGTCGTCGATTCCAATTCGGTCCGCGTCTTCTTCAGCTCGCTGTCAAATTTCTCAAGGATCTCCGCTTTGCTCTTTGGAACAAACGGCTCCCATTTGTGGTCGGCGGCAAACTCCAACTTGTCCAGGGTTAGGGTATGCATGCCCCAATCTCCTGTCATATCGGTCAAATGGCCAGCGAGGCGGCCCAGTGCCATCGACTTCGGGTGCGGTTTGTATTCAAAATCGGCATCGGCCGGAATTGCGTCGAGCATTTTCCGGGTCCGCGCGGCCTCGCGATCGAATTCGGCGATCAGTTCTTTCTGTGCGTCCATCGTGCAACCTCCTCGTTGCCCAGACAGCATAGCTTAACTCAAAACAAAAAGGCGAAGAAAATACGAAAAATATTTGCGCTTTTTCCACAAACCTCCCGGCAAGTAAGGCTCATGTGCCCCTGATGGAGTCTATGGCCCAACTGCTCGCTGCCAATTGCAAGCCCGGTGCGAAGGGGAACGACTCATAGCATCTTCCTTGGTGCCAACGAACCTCGGCGAGTAAAGTGGGAAGCACTGGAGACGAGGTGGACTTTCTGCGACGCACATTTCTGACCGTAGTCTGTGTCAGCGTCTGCGCCGCCGTCCCGCTCGTGGCCCAGGCTACGCTCCCGCTGCAAACGCTGGCGCACTCCGCCGCGCCAGAGCTCCACACCGCAAAGAAGCCCACTTCATCCGCGCCAACGCCGACACCACCATCAAATTTCATCGACGCATCCCCCATGGGTTCCCCAATCGTGCTCGACAAAGGTTGGCGCGTCGGAGTGACCTCCGATCCTGCTGTTTCATCCCCCAGCTACGACGATTCCGGCTGGGCGATTCGCGACGCTCAATCCGTGATCGCCGACTTCCCCGACGAAGATGCGCCCGGCGGCTCCTCAACTTCATCCAGCCAGTCCAGCGCAGCAAACTCATCGAACACGTCCAATTCGCGGCGCTACGCCTGGTTTCGGCTTCATATCCAGCTCGCACCCAACCACGGGCCCATCTCGTTGCTGGTTGAAGTGCCGGTCTCGCAGAACTCGTCCTTCGGCATCACCTCTACCGGACTCACCCCCGACGTCTTCGCCAACGGCGTTGAAATTGCTCCCGACGGCCCGCACGGCGGCAGCCCGCAACGCTTTCAAACCATCTCGCGCGTCTACGATCTCAACATCCCGCCTTCACAAACATCGCTGGTCATTGCGGTGCGCACACTCGACGTAGCTTTTGGCTACCGCTCCTACACCACCTTCTTCGCCGGCCGCACTTTCGAACTCGGCAATCCTTCCGACCTCCAGCGAGAGTTCAATCTCTGGTCCAATCGCAGCCTTTTCGAGCGCCTGCCCCGGCTCCTCTACTCGAGCTTGCTCGCCGTTCTCGCCGCGTTTCTTTTTGCTCTCTACTTCGCGCAGAAAGGTCACAACGAATACCTCTGGCTCGCCCTCCACGAGTTGGCGCAGGCTCCCATTGGTTTTGTCGAGCTGGCCGGCAGCTCTGCGCGCCTTGACAGCCTTTGGTACGCCGCCATCGTCATTGAGCTGGCCCTTGCTGCCGCCTATCTCTTCTTCGAATTTCTCGTTGCTTTCCTCGCCTTGAAGCGCCGCTGGTACATCCGCTGGCTGCGTTATACCGCTCCGGTCCTCGCTGGCGTAGGCCCCATGCTTCTCCTCGTAGGACACCACGGCGCGGTCGTCTTGCTGCTCGCCGTCATCTTTCTCTTCTCCCTTTTGTGGATGATCGGGTGGACCATCTTTGTTTTCCTCACCCTGATCTCTGCCGCCTTCAAACGCAACTTTGAAGCGGGTCTCCTGCTCATCCCCCTCGTGCTCAGCGTTGTGGGACTCGTCGAACCCATCGTTACGTCAATCGTCAGCGAGGACACCGGCAGGCCTTACATTTCGCCGCTTACGATTCTTGCTGGACCTGTCCCCATTCACTTCGCGTCCATTGGCGACTTCGCCGGAATTCTTGTCATCGTGATGATCATCTTCGGCCGCTTTCTGCGCATCCATCGCGACCAGGAGCGCGCAACCAACGAACTCGCTGCAGCGCGCTCAGTGCAGGAGTTGCTCATCCCGCAGGAGAAGATCGCCACTCCGGGGTTCGAAGTCGAATCCGTCTATAGCCCTGCCAACGAGGTCGGCGGCGACTTCTTCCACGTGCAAACCTACAGCGGTGGAATCCTCGTCGTGATCGGCGATGTGGCCGGCAAAGGCCTCAAGGCGGCGATGAATGTCTCGCTCATCATGGGCGCATTGCGCCACACGGAGGAGCGCGGTCCGGCAAAGATCCTAGGCTCGCTCAATCGCGTGCTGGTCGGAACGCAGAGCTTCACGACGTGCCAGGCGGTCTGGTTCGGCGTCAACGGCGAGATGGTCATAGCCAACGCCGGCCATCTTCCGCCTTACCTGAACAGCCAGGAGATCACTCTTCCCGGCGGACTTCCTCTTGGAGTCTTGGCCGATGTCACCTACGAGGAAGCGCGATTCTTCCTCCATCTCGGCGACCGCATGTTGCTGCTCTCTGACGGAGTGGTTGAGGCTCGCCTACCTTCAGGGGAGCTCTTTGGGTTTGACCGTTTGCGTAATTTCAGCCAGCAATCGGCTTTCTACCTTGCTGAGGCGGCCAAGGCATTTGGCCAACAGGACGATATCACTGTATTGACCGTGCGCCGCGAGGCTCAGACGATGGCTGCATAATTCACGATGCAATCACACTTCGGCGCAACCTTCGTTTCATCTGGTATAACCATCTCGCATGAAATCTGCGTACGCTCTCAAGCTATTCTTTGCGATCATTGCAGGTGTCTTCTTCGGCGAGCGCATCAATGCGGACTATGCAAAATGGCACGCGCTTGGCCGTGACGCATTTCTCAAGTATCAGGGCCAGCGGTTCAATCAATCCATGGCACATCCCGCTGCCGGCGGAATTCACGTCGTCGCAACAATGCTGGCGTTTATAGTGCTGGCGGCGTTGTACGAAGTCGCGGCTTTCCTTGCAGCGAAATGTCTCTCGCTCATCGTCGACTCAGTCCGTCAATCCTAGTTCGGAAAATCCTTACGAGGTTACATGCCCGCTAACCCGCCCGCTCCTGCCACGACACACAAGTCGCCCTCCGCGCTCCCGCTCACCCTCGAAGCTCTCGCGGCGCTTGCGCTCTTCATCGCCATCATTTATCTGTTCGCCACCAATCCCGCCGCGGGCCATTGGCAGCAGGGCTATGACCCCACGGGCAACTGGATTCTCTCCACGCTCATCGCCGCGCTGCCCATCGTCGTTCTTCTCGGCGCAATGGCCGTTCTGCGCCTCAAGGCGCACGTCGCCGCCCTCGCCGGACTCGCCACCGCACTTCTCGCCGCCATCGTCGTCTTCCACATGCCTGTGCGTCTCGCCTTCACTGCCGCCGCGTACGGCGCAGGTTACGGCCTCTTCCCCATCTGCTGGATCATTCTTCCCGTCATCTTTCTCTACGACCTCACCGTGCAAGACCGGCCGCTTCGTCACGCTGCAGCAAAGCCTCACCGGCATCACCGCCGACAGCCGCCTGCAGCTTCTTCTCATCGCCTTCGCGCTCGGCGCTTCTTTGAAGGCACCTCAGGCTTCGGCACGCCCGTCGCCGTCTGCTCCGCCATCCTCATCAGTCTCGGCTTCAAGCCGCTGCAGGCCGCGGGCCTTTCGCTGCTCGCCAACACCGCGCCCGTCGCCTTCGGCGCCATGGGCATTCCCCTCGTCGCGCTGCACGGCGTCACTGGCCTCGATCTCTCTGCTCTCACGCGCACCACCGCCGTCATTCTCTTCCCTTTCGATCTCCTCGTTCCCTTCTGGCTCATCTGGGCTTTTGCCGGATTCGCCGCCATGATCGAGATCTGGCCGGCGATCCTCGTCGCCGGCGTCACCTTCGCCATCGCGCAATATCTCATGGCCATCTATAGCGGCCCCTGGCTCGTAGCCATCGTCGCCGCCGCCGCCACCATCGTCGTGCTCGTCGCGTTTCTCCGCTTCTGGCAGCCGCGCGCACGCTCAACGTCGATCTCGAAGACATCACCGGCCAGGCCCGCCAGCATCACGGCCACAGCGCCGCAACCATCTTCAATGCCTGGCTTCCCTGGCTGGTTCTGAGCCTCGTCGTCTTTCTCTGGGGACTTCCGCCGCATCTCCGCCTGGATGGACGCGCACTCCACCATCAAGATTCGCCGTCATCGGCCTCCACAACGTCGTCCAGCGCGTTCCGCCCGTCGTCGCCGCGCCACCACCGAAGCCGCCATCTTCAATCTCAACTGGCTCTCCGCCACCGGCACCGGCATCCTGCTCGCCGCGCTCCTCGCCGGACTTCTCATGGGGCTCGGACCGCGTTCGCTCGCCGCTGCATTCGTGCGAACCGATCTTCAACATCCGCTACACCTTCGTCACCATCGCCGCCATGATGGCGATCGGCTACGTCACGCGCTATTGCGGGCTCGACGCCACGCTCGGCCTCGCCTTCGCCCGCACCGGCGCGCTCTATCCCTTCTTCGGAACGCTCATCGGCTGGCTCGGCACCGCCAGCACCGGCTCCGACACCTCTGCCAATGTTCTCTTCGGCAGCCTGCAGCGTCATGACCGCCCGCCAGATCGGCGTCTCTCCCATCCTCATGGCCTCAGCCAACTCCGCCGGCGGCGTCATGGGCAAAATGATCGCCGCACCCAGCATCGTCGTCGCCAGCACCGCCACGAAAATCTACGGCCAGGAGGGCTCGATCCTGCGCTTCGTCTTCCTGCATAGCCTGGCTTTGGCTTGCCTTGCCGGCATAGCTGTCTCGCTGCTCGCGTATGTTCCCGCCCTCACCCAGCTCATAGCCCATTAGGCTGAGAACCACGATCGAGGATTTATCAACATGGCAACCAGCTCTCCAGCTCGCCTGACCCCGGAAACGTGAAACCTCGAACCTCACACCTTAACCCTGACTCACTTCCCTATCCCCTGCTCAATGAGTTACGATGGCAGCGCAATGAATCTGAAATAGTTTCCTAGCTGAAAAGGAAGGTTGATGCGGGTCTGTTTCTTGCTTAAAGTCCGCAAGGACAAACTGGAGGAGTACAAGCGCCGTCACGCGCAGGTATGGCCCGAGATGCAACAGGCTCTTCAGGTCTCAGGTTGGCAGAACTATTCGCTTTTCCTCCGGCCTGACGGCCTGGTCGTCGGCTATCTCGAAGCCGACGATTTTGAAGCATGCCGCGCCAGGATGAAGGACCATCCCGTTAACGCCCGCTGGCAATCCGAGATGGCGCCCCTCGTCGAATCGCTCAACGGCACTGCCGTTGACGACTCCTTCTTCGCCGCTCGAAGAAATCTTCCACCTCGATTGACCTGAACCCCACCGACCAAGAAGAATGCTCCCGGAGGATTTTGTCGATGAAAAGCTTCAATTCATTGCGCCGTGATTTTTTGCGAACCGGTGGTCTTGGTTTCGCAGGCGCTGCCATTCCCGCGATCTCGTACGCCGCCAAGTCCAAACCAGTGACGGGCCAACCTGGTGTATTCGACGTCCACCAATTCGGTGCGACCGGGGACGGAAAGACTCTCGACACCGACGCCGTCAATCGTGCCATCGAAGCAGCTGCGTCAGCAGGCGGAGGCGTGGTCCTCTTTCCTTCTGGGACGTATCTTTGTTTCAGCATCCGCCTCAAGAGCCAGGTCCACCTTGCATATCGAGCAGGGCGCCACCATCCTTGCAGCCGATAGTCCCAAGCCCGGCGAAACCACCGGCTACAACGGAGGCACCTACGATGCCGCCGAACCAATGACCGCATGGGACCCTTATCAGGACTACGGCCATAACCACTGGCACAACTCGCTGATTTGGGGCGAAGACCTTCACGATCTCAGCATCACAGGCCCTGGCCTCATCTACGGAAAAGGCCTCAGCTTCGGCGCCGGCCCGGGACGTCCTCCCGTTGCCGGGCAAGAAGGGCACGGGACCCGCTGGCGGCAACACCCGCTCCGGCGCAACTGCCGCAAATGGCCAACCTCCAGCACTTGGAACTCCTCCTGCTATGCGCACGCGGGGCGACTATCCGATGTATCAGGCCGAACAGCCTGGCGTCGGCAACAAAGCCATCGCGCTCAAAAACTGCCGCAATGTCGTCTTCCGCGATTTCTCGATCCTCAAAGGTGGCCACTTCGGCTTTCTGCTTACCGGCGTCGACAACTTGCACCATCGACAACATCAAGATCGACACCGACCGCGACGGCATCGACATCGACTGCTGCCAGAACGTGCGCGTCTCCAACTGCACGGTCAATTCGCCCTGGGACGACGGCATCTGCCCAAAGTCAAGCTTCGCGCTCGGCTACGCACGCCCCACGCGCAACGTCACCATCGCCAACTAACTTTGTCACCGGCTGGTATCAGCTCGGCATCGGTTCTCGACGGCACCTTCAAGAAATTCCCTCCCGGCGCGCGCGCCTTCGGCACCGGCCGCATCAAGTGCGGCACCGAGTCGAACGGCGGCTTTATCAACATCACCATTACCGGCAATGTCTTCGAAGGCTGCCTCGGCTACGCGCTCGAGTCCGTCGATGGCGCCCTGCTCGAAGACATCACCATCAGCAACACCACCATGCGCGATCTCGGCTGCGGCCCTCTTTTCCTTCGCCTCGGGGCGCGTCTCCGCGGCCCGAAGGATACGACGAAGATTGGCACGCTCAAGCGCGTCCTCATCAGCAACCTAGAGTGCTACAACGCACCCATGCGCCAGGCCTCGATCCTCTCCGGCATTCCCGGTTCGCTGATTGAAGACGTCAAGCTCTCGAACATCTACATCGAGTCGCTCGGCGGCGGCACGGCCGAAATGGCGCAGGCCGTCCCAACCGAGCAGGAAGACGGCTATCCCGAGCCTGGCCGCTTCGGACCCACGCCTTCCTCGGGCTTCTTCCTGCGCCACATGAAGAATCTTGAGATGAGCCATGTCGAGATCGCCAATTCGTCGGCCGATGCGCGCCCTCGCGTTTGCGCTATACGATGTCAACCGCGCCGACTTCTTCGCCATCACCGCCCCTCGCGCCGCCGACGGCGCCTTTGCTCTGCATGGCGCGAAAGATTTGCGCGTCGGCTGGAGCCGCGCCGCCGCCGACACCACCCTCGACAGCGTCGACGACAAGACGATTTAGCCTCGAGCTTTAGCCGGACCGCCTGAGGCCCACGACCCCGCTTTCGGCAGCTGAGTTGCCTCGAATCCGCACCTCCGCCGTCTTCTCTCCGTCATCTTCGCGCCTCCCTCACCGCCACCCGCCTTCACGCCTGCCAGGATGACCTAACCTCTCCGGGGCCCTGTTTTCAAAGACGTTACTATCAGCTTCCTTAATCGGTTTTTTGTCTTTCTTAGCGTATTCGCAAAATGGTACGCTCAACGAAAATGCGCTTGAGGTGCCCCCAACTTCTTGCCGCTGCGCTGCTTGCGCTTCTTTCCAGTTCCCTGCACAGCGCAAAACGGCCGCCGGAGTCTGCTCCCGCCCCCCCCAGCCTCGCCATCACGCTGGGTGACTCCGCTATTTCCCTGAACGGCCCCTGGAAATTCTCTCCCGGCGACTCGCCCTGGACCTCCAATCTGGAAAGCGGAGTTCCCATCTGGACTCGCGCTGCCTTTGACGAT
Organism: uncultured Acidobacteriaceae bacterium; assembly: GCA_963782085.1. Classification (GTDB taxonomy): domain Bacteria; phylum Acidobacteriota; class Terriglobia; order Terriglobales; family Acidobacteriaceae; genus Telmatobacter. The sequence goes on along the minus strand of CAWAIL010000009.1, from coordinate 107,879 downwards.
TCAAGCTGGGCTAGCGTCGACCTGACTCCCGCCTCTGATTCCTTCGGCGGCCTCATGAATACGCCAGGCTGGATCCCCGGTTGGACACGCCGCGGCTATCCTGACCTGACCGGCTTTGCCTGGTATCGCATCCGCCTCACCATCGCGAACCCCGGCCAGACCCTCTGGCTCAAGATGCCCGGCAGCTTCGATGACGCCTATGAGGTCTACGCCAACGGCCAGCTCGTGGGCAGTTTCGGAAACTTCACCGCGAACGACCTCACGCCCTACTACCCTCAGCCCGCGGCCTTTCAACTTCCGCAACTTCCCACGGACGGACAGCTTGAGCTCGCGCTTCGCGTTCATATGGCGCCTTCAACCCTCGCCCGTGAGCCCGACGCAGGCGGCCTTCATGGCCCACCCATCCTCGGCACGGCTGCCACCATCGGAGCGCTGCAAACTGTCGACCGGGACTTCTTTGTAGATGCCTACTTCGGCGATTTTCTTGTTGCTTTTTTCACGCTGCTCGCATTGCCGCTCGCTTTGTGGGCGCTGTCCCGAAATCCCCACGAACGCGCTTGGCTATGGCTCACAATCGCATTGGCGATTCAGGCCATCGAAGTCCTCCTCGGGATTGCGGCGGGCCTCACCACTGTTTTCTCGGCAGCTTTCGCCGACCTCTGGGTCGACGCTATTCTCGGACCCGTCAACCTGCTCCTCTGGGTTCTCTTCTGGTGGAGCTGGTTCGGCCCCAAAGGTGACCGCCGGATCCCAATCGCCGCGTCCGCCTTCACCGTCGCGTTTATGTACGCCCGTTTCGTCGCCATCTCGTCGGTGCTCGGGTTTGACATCGTTGAATCCGCGCATCTGCAGTGGTTCAACATCGCATCTGTCATCGCCGTCACCGCGCAGGCGGTCCTGCTCATCATCATCCTGAATGATGGCTTCCGCCGTCGCGAATCGGAAGCAATTTTTGCGACTCTGCCTGTCCTGATGCTGATTTTTGCCGGCTATACGCGCTATCTCTGCTTGTGGTTCAGTTTCCCGTACTTCTTCCGAATCTTCGGGATGGGCTTCTCTGCAACTGACTTTGAGCAGATCCTGATGACTATTGCACTCACGGCCTTTGCTGCGCACCGTTTCTTTGAATCGAGCATCAGACAAGGGCTCGCGCACGTGGTGCTGGAAAACGAGATCAAGCAGACCCATGCACTGGAACAGCAGATCCTGGTGCCAGAGGATATCCACTCAACCAACTTCGAAGTCGAGGCCAGCTATAGCGCATCGCCAGCAATTGGCGGCGACTTCTTCATGACGTCTGTCAATCGCGATGGCAGCCTGTGCGTGGTGATCGGCGACGTCAGCGGCAAAGGCATCGGCGCAGCAATGCTTGTTGCCGTCCTCGTGGGAGCCGCCCGCACGCGCGCTGCGCAGGATTTCGATCCGATCGCGATGCTGCAAACACTCGATGAGCGGCTCAACGGCCACTCCGGCGGAAGCTTCGCCACATGTCTCGCCGCTCAACTCTTTCCAAACGGCGTGCTCCGACTTGCCAACGCGGGCCACATTCCGCCCTACCTCAACGGCTGCGAGATCGATCTAGAAGGTTCCCTGCCGCTGGGCATTGCGGGCAAGCACAGCCCCACCAAAAAGCAATTCCAGCTTCGCCAGGGCGATATTCTCACCTTCTTCACGGACGGCATTCCGGAAGCGAAGAACAAACACGGCGAGCTTTTGGGCTTTGAGCAGGCGCGCGTGCTCAGCCTCAAATCTCCCGCCGAGATCATCAGCGAAGTGCAGGCGTACGGACAGGATGACGATGTGACCGCGATCCGCGTTTCGTTCCTCCGCATGGAGGCCATTGGGCCGGTCACGAATCTCGGCAATCGGCAAACTGTTCCGGCGTAGACTCACTATCCTCTCGCGTGTGTCGATGGCCTGCTGCGCGTATTCTGCCGCAGCGCACAAACTTCTTCGTATCCCAAGGCGGAAGCCGCCCTGTATACTCCGCACTGCCAGGCATCCCCAGAGTACTGCTGGCTAACGACAAACTGGAGGAAGCAGATGAACCGGAACTTGGGGAATTTCCTTGCGGGACTATGTGGTCTCGCTTCGCTCGCACTCTCGGCAATTCCTGCTGTTGCACAGATGCAGGAAGTGAAAGAAAAACCGGCGATGTATTCCTATGTCGCCAACTGGCAGGTTGCCCGCGATAACTGGGGCGACATGGACAAGTTGAACGGCCCAGTAAATGACGCCCTGAAGAAGTTGATGGAAGACGGGACCATCATCGGCCACGGAACCGACATCAACCTGGTGCACACGGAAAAGGATTCAACGCACGATGTCTGGTGGTCTTCGATGTCGATGGCGGGAATCATCAAGGCACTCGACTCGGCGCGCGGCAACTCCGACGAACATTCCGCGGCTCTGAACAACGCCAAACACTGGGATGAAGTCTGGGTCAGCCACTACTACAACTGGAAGACCGGCCCTTACAAGAACGCTTACACCCACGTCGGAATCTACAAACTTAAGGCCGACGCGGCGGACGATGCGGTCGACAGTCTCAGCCAACACCTTCTCGTGCCTGTGCTTGAAAAACTCTTTGCCGACGGCACCGTTATCGAGTACGAGATCGACACGGCGGCGATTCATACGGACGCTCCAGGCACATTCGCGATCGTTTACCTGACACCGACGCCTGAAGGCATCGACACGGTGCAGGCAGCGGTGAGAGACGCGGTAAAGGCTCACGCGCTCGGCTTCCAGGCCTTCGGATCCTACACGGACGACAGCGGCCATCGCGATGGGCTTGCGAAAAGTGAGGGCGCGTATAAGTAGCTGAGAGAGCGGTCAGATTGCGGTTTCGGGCTCAAATTGAAACTGTGAAACTGTGAATGCACCTTCCGGAACCCTTGCGTAATCAAAGGGTTGCGAATGGGTCCACAGTTTCACAGTTTCTGTGTTTGTGTGAGCAGGTTTTAATGAGCCCCGATCTTATTGATTCCAAGGCGGTTTTGCCCGGCTCACAGTCTCACAGTTTCACAGGCGGGTTTCTTAAAGGATGTGGGGGGGTGGGGTCGTCATCGATTCATCGATTCAGCGATTCGGCGAAATCGGATCTGAAATGATTGTGCGCTTTTGGGGGAAATAACCGGCACTGTTGGCGATATTTATTTATCTATTGTTTTCAATCGGTTGCGCGCAATTTTTTGAACCAGAGGGTTGACAACCTTCTTCTGCAGAGCCTGGAAAGCAGAGTTGAGATCGATCGAGCGGGCTTTGGTGATCTCCTCTACCCTCAGTCAACGAGGGCTAAACTGCCGGTTTGGCGCATGGTTTGCGCCTCGCCTGCCAGGGAATTCGACACTTCCTCTCCGGCACTCGCTGAAAAGGCGAAATCGACTTCGACGGGAATGTACGGCTCGTAGTAAACGATATCCGGGCTTTCTTCGATGGCAGGCTCGGGTTCAAAACAGCAGCGATCGCAAAACTTGATGCCTAGTTCGGTGAGGGACAGATTCAATTTGGTAAACCGGACACCAAAAGCCGCTTTGACTGTGCTGGCGAGCAAGCCAAATTCATGCAAATCGTGGACCGTCGATTCGACGCTTTCTTCATTCGCGATTCCGGCGATCGCCTGAATTTCCTCGACGGTGCAAACAGCCGCATCGGATGAGGCCGGGCTGGCCTTCTGCTCCGCCTCGCTGGTCAGAGACCAGGCGGCTGTGAGGATTCGCAAATGGAAGAGATTCAGCGTGGCGAGTGAATTCAACAGGGCAAGATTCAGGTCGTCCTGCGAGTCGGCCAGGGAGCACACTGCCAGCAGTCGAGCCCAATATCCTCTTGCCTCTTCCTCGTCAACCTCGACTGCGCGTTCGAGGATCTGCAGGACGATGTTTGGAGAGAGGTCCGATCTGCTGTTGCAGCTCTCCGACTCCAGAATATCGGCGGCCATGAGCGCAATTTCGACGGCTCTCTCGCATCTTTCGCGCGAAAAGGTCTCGGTCATGAGCTTGAGAATCTGGCCTTCAGAAGAAGGCGAGATGTGAAAGAGAAAAGCCAATGCCCTGGTATAGCGAAAAACGTGGACTGGGTGATTTTCGGCGATCATGGAAGGCGCCTTGGACATGGCGTCCAACCATTTGGCGCGATCGACGTGCGCATGCGCGAACGCGAGACCTGCGCCGTTTAGGTCGACGCGAACGCATTTGGCGAAAAGCTTGACCTGCGATCGAGAATAAGACTCGAAAACGCTCTTTTCCCCGAGGGTGAGGAGGATCGACGTCCCGGGGGCCCAGCGCTCTTCGGTGGCCAGATAGAGGCCGGTTGGGCTTATGTTCCCGATCCGAACGGACTTTTGCTGAGACCCCGCCGAATAAGAAACGGTGAGTCCCTTTGCATCCATGCGCTGGTCCTTGCGGCGTTCCGATAGTCCGGATTTTGCGAGGAGGGTCCTGATGCGCGACATAGTGTTTACGCCTCGTTTGACTTCGGGGCGCGTTGAAGGCTGCAACCCGTCAGTGGGCCGGGAATTTTGGGCACATGGAAAAGGAAGCAATTCGAATCCAATGCGCGGCTATCTTCTATGAAAACGTCAATCGTGGCGGAGTTTCAATGCGTCTTTCGTTGCAGGGGAGGTGTTCTTGCGCCGAATGGAAGGTTGGCGATTGAGGTTCGTGGGATCCCACCCAAGCGGAGCTTAGATCGATCCCCACAGACGAAGACCTGTCTGTGGGGACCCGGGGGATGGGGCAACGGACGGAATTTTGGGGACGTTAGCTGGCGCGACGGCGCGGGTCGAATTCGGAACGGAGGGTCTGCACTTCACCGACAGGACGAGCATCGACCGCACGTGGCATACCGACCAGTTCATCGAAAAGAGCGCGATAGTGGATCATGGCGCGGCGCAGTTCTTCGGTAGTGGCCTGACCGCTGGCCTGGCGCAGCGCGATTTCATGGGCGGTGCGGTAGTTCTGCGTGACGACGGGGTGGTCGACGGAAATGTCCGCTGCGCGCTGCTCAAAGTTGCCGACGGGGTAGCCGCATGTAGCCATGACGTCTCCCAGGAGCTGGTCCGCTTCTGCAACGGCTCCTGCGGGGGCGTCGACGAAGTGTGCCTGGACGCGACCCCATTCATCGACATATCGGGTACGCTCGTCCGGAGTGAGCGGACGGATATCGAATTTATGAACGCGTTCGCTGCGTTCCGCGAGACGAGCTTCAGCCTTGGATCTGCGCCCGACTTCGGCGACGGTGCGCTCGTATTCGGGGCCGAATTGCGCGCGGAGGCGCTTGGTGCGATGGCGATTGAATTCCCACACGATGATGACGATCACGGCGAGCGCGACGACTGCGACGATCGCGATAATTTGGTTGGTTGTGAGATCCGGCATGTTCATGAACGGCTCCTTGAGAATATTGCCGATTGCGTTTGCACGCACCGAGCATTGCCTCGGAGTCGCACAACAAAAGACGCCGCGCGACTGCGTGGCCAAGGGTTCTGAGTGTTGGAGCGGCGAGGGCAAGGTGGGGTTGCCCGATGAATGGAATTGAATTTTTGCAGGAAGAAACTATCTCAGCGGCTGGCAGCGATCATCTGCGCGGCGTGCTGCAGGCTGGTGTCAGTCACTTTTGCGCCGCTGAACATGCGGGCGACTTCGTGGGTGCGGGCGCGGTCGTCGAGGACGCGGATGTGGGTCTTGGTGCGGCCGTCCTTCTCGCGCTTTTCGACGGCGAGATGCTGATCGGCGAAGGCGGCGATCTGCGGCAGGTGGGTGACGCAGAGGACCTGCTGGCGCGCGGCCGAGGGCTTTGAGTTTCTGGCCGACGGCTTCGGCGGCGCGGCCTCCGATGCCGATGTCGATTTCGTCGAAGACGAGGGTGCGCGGCGTGGTTTTCTTCTTTGGATTCTTGCTGATTTTGGATGAATCCTCTTCAACGCAACCTTCAGTGCAAGCAGGACGCGGGAGAGTTCGCCGCCGGAGGCGATTTCGATCAGGGGCTTGAGCGGCTCGCCGGGGTTGGTGGCGATGCGGTACTCGACTGTGTCCCAGCCGGCGGCGGTCCACGCGGTTTCCTGATTGTCGGAGGTGACGGCGACTTCGAAGCGGACCTTCATGGCGAGGGAGTTGATCTGCGCTTCGGCGAGTTTGGCGAGTTTCGCCGCGGCGGCCTGCCGCTCGGCGGTGAGCGCGGCGGCGGCTTTCTGGTAGGCCTCTGCAGCCTCATTGAGCTGCCGCACGCAGTGTCTTCAGGATTTCGTCGCGATCTTCGACTTCGGCGAGTTTGCGAGCGACGTCTTCGCCGAAGGCGATGACCTCGGCGACGGTCTTGCCGTATTTGCGCTTGAGGCGATCGAGTGAGCGCGAGGCGGTCTTCGATTTCGGCGAGGCGCTCGGGCGACGGCGTTGATGCCTTCGGCGTAGTCGCGGAGGCTGGCGCCGATGTCGGAGAAGGTGGCGCGGGCGGACGGCAAGTTGCTGGGCGGATTCAGTGAAGCGCGCGTCGTAGCGGGCCAGCTCTTCGACGTTGCGGAGTGCGGCGCGGAGAGCGGCTTCGGCGGAGGCGCCGCCTTCGTAGAGCTGGTCGAAGGCGCTCATGGCGGCGGCGTAGAGTTTTTCGGCGTTGGCGAGGACGCGCTTCTCGGTTTCGAGGGCTTCGTCTTCGCCGGGCTGCAGATGCGCGGACTTCGATTTCCTTGCGCTGATAGGTCCAGAGATCGACCATGCGCAGGCGGTCCTGCTCGCCCTGGAGAAGATCGTTGAGCCTGTGCGGCGGCGGCGCGCCAGCGAGCGTGAGCCTCGGCCGCAGCGTCGGTGGAGATTGCCGGCAAAGCGGTCGAGGAGGATGCGCTGCTGCGCGGGATCGAAGCTGGAAAGGGTTTCAGTCTGCGCGTGGACGAGAGCCAGTTCGGGGGCGAGCTGCTTGAGGACGGCGACGGTGGCGGGCTGGTTGTTGACGAAGACGCGGCCCTTGCCGTTGGAGAGGATTTCGCGGCGGAGGATGATTTCGGCGCCTTCGACATCGATGCCGTTTTCTTCGAGGATGGCTTCAGCGCCGGGCGTGGACTCGAAGACGCAGGAGACGACGGCTTTGTCGGCGCCGTGGCGGACCACGTCGGCGGAGGATTTGCCGCCCATGAGGAGGGCGAGCGCGTCGACGAGGATGGATTTGCCGGCGCCGGTTTCGCCGGTGAGGAGATTGAGGCCGGGACCGAAAGAGGCGATGGCGTGATCGATGACGGCGTAGTTTTCAGCGCGCAGTTCGACGAGCATGTTTTTTCCGTTCTAACACGGTTGGTTCAGATGGAGACCCAGCTTTGCAACCCACCTAGCCGAAAAAACAAATACCCGGCGAGGATGGGGCACCCAAAAGTCTGAACGCATCTAAAGATTGGAGCGCCGGCGGACCCGAGCGCAGCATAGCACGAATAGCGGGTCAGGACCGGGTGAAGTCGTTTGGTACCAGCTTGATGAGGCACCCAGACGGTCACTTGGGCGACGGGAACGGGGTCTGATACCGTGGAAGTTGAGGTGAATGGCGATTTTTACTGCAGCGTTGGCATTCTTTTTGCAGGCTGACAATGGCGCTGGCCCCGGCGCAACGCAAGGCTCGCAAGGATTTGGCGCGCTGGCCGAATTGATGAGCAACATGGGGCCGATCGCCATCTGTGTGCTGGTGGCTGCTGCTGGTCGCGAGCCTCTATTCGTGGACTGTGATTCTGGGCAAGACTTCGACGTTCAGCAAGGCGACGAAGCAGAGCCGGCAGCTTCATCCGCGCATTCCGCAAGGCAACGCGGCTGCAGGAGATTGCGGCGCTGGCCGGCGACTACAGCGCGAGCCCGCTGGCGCAGGTCTTTGAGGATGTTTACGAGACCTACAAGCGGCAGACGGGCGGATCGGGGCCGCCGCGCAACCTGGCGCCGCTGGAGCGCTCGGCGCAGACCGCGGCCAGCGAAGCGGTGACGGCCCTGGAACGGCGCATGACCTGGCTGGCGACGATCGCGCAGACCAGCCCGTTTGTGGGGCTGTTCGGAACGGTGATGGGCGTAGTGGACGCGTTCCACGGGCTGGGCACGGCGGGCGCGGCAACGCTGCGCGCCGTTGCGCCGGGCATCAGCGAGGCGCTGATCACCACGGCGGCGGGATTGTTTGTGGCCGTGCCGGCGGTGGTGGCCTACAACCAGTTCACGGCGCGCATCAGGATTTTTGCTTCGGCGACCGACGATTTTTGCCGCGAGCTGCTGAATTCGCTGGAGGAGATGCCGGACCGGCAGGCGCCGCCGCGGGAACGGCCGACGGCGCGGGTGTAGATAGGCACGGTGCGGGCAAGGATGCCCGCACGACAGCCGGTCTGGAGACCGGCGCTACAAACACCTGGGACACTCAGTGTTGAGGTAAGAGCTTGGCATTTACATCAAATTCCGGACAGACGCGGACTTCGCTGGCGGAGATCAACATCACGCCGCTGGTGGACGTGGTGCTGGTGCTGCTGGTGATCTTCATGATCACCGAGCCGGTGCTGCAGTCGGGGATTGAAGTGAATGTGCCGAAGACGCGAACCGTGAAAGAGATTACCGAGCAGCGGATGGTGGTGACGATCGACCGCGACAGACAATATTTTCCTGAACGATCAGCCGGTCAACATTCACGATCTGCCGGCAGAAGCTGCACCAGGCGGGCGTGGATCCGGCGCACCAGGCGATCTATCTGCGCAGCGACGAGCGGGTGCCGTTTGGGGATTTCGCCAGCGTGATGGATGCGGTGAAGCAGTCGGGGATCACGAATGTATCGATCGTGACGCAGCCGCTGGAAACGACGAAGACTGGCAAGTGAACAGCTGGCGGAGTTAGCTGACGGGCGATGAGCGCATTCATTGAAGGCAGCGATCATCTGGAACGGGAACTTGCCGGCGAGCCGATTGCGGGCCGGCGGCGGGTTCGCTTGGGCTGCATCTGGCGATGGCTGGGCTCGTGCTTTCATACGCATGGTTGATGGGGCTGTTTCATCACAACTTCTGGGGCAGCCCAGGCGCGGGCGGAGCGATCCAGGTGAACCTGACGAGCTTCGATTCCCCTGCCTTCCGACAGAAGTGAACCAGAACGTGCTGGCGACCGAGAAGCCGAGCCATGCGCCGGCGCCGCCAAGCCCAAAAGAACAACAGCACATCGACGAGAAGGCGATTCCGATCATCGGCAAGCAGGCCAAGCCCAACAAAAGACGACGCCCAAGACACAGCCGCACCAACCCGAGCCGCGACAGAACGTGGCGGCACTACGGCGAACAGTCGGGGTCGGTGATGCCGCGCCAGATGGCAGCCGGGGGCGGTCGGGCCAGACGACTGTGGGCGACAACAATTTTGCCAGCCTTTACCCGTGGTATGTGGACCAGATCAACCGAACGATGCAGCAGAACTGGAACAACCGGCAAGTGGATAGCCGCACGCCGAAGGGCTCGCGCGTGTACATGATCTTTACGATTCACCGGGACGGCACGCCCACCGACCAGCAACTTGATCGCTCGAGCGGTAGCCCGACTCTGGATCGTTCATGCCTTATTGCGGCACAGCGCGTGACGACATTTGGAAATCTGCCGCAGCTTATAATCAAAGACGCTGAAGGTTTCGTACTACTGCGAGTATTGAAAAACAGTTATCAGCTGTTAGCTTTTGGCGATTGGGTTTTTCTTGCGCGTTTGATGGTCGAGGTTTTCCACACCTCAGAATCGAGACTGTTCGACTTGGCACAGGGCAGTTTGTGGGCACCTGGCAACACGGCAGAGACTTTGACTATTGACTAGTTGGGTGCCGAGCTTTGTTGCAGAAGTCGAAGAAAAATCATAACTTGCATCGACCGCGGAGAGAAGATGAGTTCCCTGGGGCCGAGAACAGGCATCTAACTCTTTGTCGCATTCAGCGTCATGCCAAAAGGCGCTTTGAGGAGCGTGCCACCACGGTTCGTCAAAAGGAAGGAATGCACATCGCATGAAGGCAATTTTTAGGGTTCTGCCCCTGTTTTTGCTTTCCCTGGCGTATCTTTTCGACGCCGCAACTGCCGGCCCAGGACTGGGTCCATACGGGAACCAATCTGGGCCATCGGGCAAGATCCGCCTGGCTGCAGCGGATTTCAAGCCCGTGGGCAGCGATCCGCAACTGCCGCCACTGAAGGCCGTCTTCGATACCACTCTTTTTAACGACTTGAGCAACGCCGGCATCTTCGACATGGTGTCGAAGAGCCTGGCGCCGCAGGCCATGCCTGGCTCGCCGCAGGAGATGTTGCTGAGCCAATGGTCGGCGGCGCCTGCCAAGCGCGGCAATGGTGGCATTCGGCGCGCTCTCGGCGACCAACGGCAGGCTGGTGGTGTACGGCTGGCTATTCGACGCCACCAACACGGCAAATCCGCAGGTGCTGGCGCAGCAGTATAACGAAGCGGCCAGCGAAGATATGGCGCGGACGATCGCGCACCGGTTTGCCGACGAAATCATCTAGCGGCTGGGCGGCGGCATCAACGGCATCTGCGAGACCAAAATCTACTTTGTGAGCAATCGCACTGGATCGAAAGAGATCTGGGTGATGGATTACGACGGCGCAAATCAGCACGCCGTCACGCATCTGGGCACGATTTCGATTTCGCCGCGCATCTCGCCCGACAACTCGCGCATTGCGTTTTCCTCGCTGGACGGCAATCGTGGCTGGGCGATCCGCATGTTCTCGCTCGACCTGGGCCGGACGGTGAGCTTTCCCGCGGGTACGGCGGGAGGCAGCAACCTGTCGCCGGCGTGGTCGGCCGACGGATCGAAGATCGCATTTTCTTCGGATCGCGTCGGGACATCCGGAGATCTGGGTTGCTGACTGCGAGCGGCGGCAATGCTGCACCGCGTGACCTCGTTCGGCCGCGATGTTTCGCCGGTGTGGAATCCGCGAACCGGAACGCAGCTTGCGTGGGTGAGCGGTCGCACTGGCGAACCGCAGATTTACATCATGGACCAGGATGGCGCCAATGTGCAGCGCATGACCGACGGCGGTTATGCGATCTCGCCATCGTGGTCGCCGAATGGCGCGCATGCTGAGCTTTGCCTGGAACCGCAAGTATGGGCCGGGCGATCCGGGCGGGCAAGACATCTACGTGATGGATATCGCCAGCAAGAAATGGCTGCAGGCCACGCACGAGGCCGGGAACAACGATTTTCCTTCCTGGTCGCCCGATGGGCGGCACATCGTGTTCCAGCGCCAGATCGGTCACCGCACGCAGATATGGGACGATGCTGGCCGACGGAACGCAGCAGCATCAACTGACGTATACGGGCGACAATTCGATGCCGAACTGGAGCTGGAAATGAAACTCGCGTCTCAAATTCGAGATGGATTTAATTCAGATACGGGCGAGCACGCCCGCATGACAGCCGGACTCGAGTCCGGCGATACGAGAGTTCCAGCATGGGAACCGGTATCCGATGGCGATGAACTATCATTTTATGGGTGAAGAACTTGTAGGACGGCGCCTGGGGTGACAAGAAAGCCCGAACGCCCGTTAGGCAAACCTTAACGATTTTTCGGAAGGAGAATTCCCTTGAAGCAACTGATTCTGCGTAAGAACTTTTTCACATGCAGTCTCCTGCTGATTGCCATTGCCGTCGTCTCCGGCTGCCACAAGAAACCGCCTGCATCTACGCCGGAAGAAAGTGCTCCGGTAGCACCATCGGCGCCACCAACTGCGCAGATCACGGCCACGCCGACCGTGGTTTCGGCCGGCGATCCAGTGCAGCTTTCATGGCGGACGACAAACGCCACCCAGTTTCGATTGACGGCCTCGGCGATGTTCCTTCGGTCGGCGTAAAAACGGTTACGCCGACCGAGTCGACGACCTATCACCTGGTGGCGCGCGATGATGACGGCAGCGACGGATGCCTCGGCGCGCGTAACGGTGAACGGGACGCCTTCGGTTTCGGTGCCGAGCACCCAAATGAGTGAGGACCAGGAATTCAAAGCGCAGGTGGAAGACATTCTCTTCGACTACGACACATATGACATCCGTCCGGATGCGCAGGCGAAGCTCTCGAAGGATGCAGATTTCCTGGTGAAGCACCCCGAACATCAAGGTTGTGATCGGCGGCTATTGCGACGAGCGCGGATCGGATGAGTACAACCTCGCGCTGGGCCAGAACCGCGCGCAGGCAACAAAGTCGGCGCTGGTGACGGCGGGCGTGGCTGCGGACCGGATCCGGTTATCAGCTACGGCAAGGAAAAGCCGTTCTGCACCGAATCGAACGAGGAATGCTGGCAGTTGAACCGCCGCGCGGGTTTCTCAATCGATCGATAAGCTGTTACGCGGAGCCACGCAAACTAAGAATGGAACGATGCGGCAGTCCGAGGAAAAACCGGACTGCCGTCTGAAAATGTAAGGAAGGTTGAAGATGCCGAGATCTCGCGCAATTCGCAATCGCCTTGTGGGAGCGGCGATTTTGTGTCTCTTGTTTGTCCCCGCTGCGAAGCCCGCACATGCAGTTTCAAAAGAGATCGTGGAGTTGCAGACGCAGGTGCAGCAACTGATGGACCTGGTGCAACGGTTGCAGTCCACGATGGATTCGCGCTTTGGCGTGATGCAGCATCTTGCGGAGCAGACCGCCGACGCGGCCAACCAGGTAACGGCCACGGTCAATACGATTCAACAGAAACTGAACACGCAAAATGAAGCGGTGACCGGCAAGGTGGATGCTGTTTCAGGACAGGTTCAGTCGCTGAATGATTCCGTCGATGAGCTGAAGTCGCGCATTGCCAAGCTGGATAAGACATTGCAGGACATGCAAACGCAGCTTCAGGCGCTGCAACAGGCTCAGCAGCCGCAGGGCGTGCAGCCAGGCGGAATGCCAGGCAGTGCCCAACCGGGGGCGCAAGGCCCGGGCCCAGGCGCCGCGAACTATGTGCCGGGTGGGCCTGCTGCTGCCAGCGCACCGATGGCGGACCAGAAGCCGCCGCTGCAGGAGACGCTGCAGTCAGGCCAGCGTGATTTCGATGCTGGCCGCTACGACGTAGCCGCCGGCGAGTTCCAGGACGTGGTGCACTACTATCCACTGGACGATGCCGCCGGGACGGCGCAGTTCTACCTGGGCGAGATCGCCTATCAGAAGCAGGATTACGATCACGCAATCAACTTTTACAACGCCGTGCTGGAAGGGTTCAGCGGGAATGCCAAGGCGCCCGCAGCCCAATTGCACAAGGGCCTGGCGCTTCTAGCGCAGGACAAGAAAGATGCCGGCGTTCGCGAGTTAAGGATTCTGATCCAGCGACATCCACAGACGCCGGAAGCGGCCCGCGCTCGCAGCAAGCTGAATGGAATGGGTGTGCGGATCACGGCGACGAAGTGATCGGACAGCTCTTAGCTGTTAGCTATCACCTTTCCGGTGCGGTGGTCAGGAACGTGGCTTCCTACGTCTCAGAATCGAGACATGGAGCATCCGAAGAAACGATGTAGAGCCTCGCGCAATGCGAGGCTTTTCTGTTTGCAGACAAGGTTCGCCCGAGGCCAAAGGTGTTATTTCGGCGGGAGCTGGCCACTGCTATCATCGCTCAGACGATTCTGCAGCGAATCTGATTTCCCATGCCTACCCATCTACCGGAGCCGCCAACGAAAGAAAGCCGCGCGCGCAAGATTGCAGCGGCCGGTATCGCGTTGGTCGGTGTCCTGCTCGTGATCGGAATTGTCGTCTTCGGCCTGGATCGCCACGCGGCAACCACCAAGGATTTTCTCCAGTACTGGAGCGCGGAGCGGTTGCTGGCTCACGGCGGAAATCCGTATGACGTGGCGGCGACTTTGCAATTGGAGCGCTCGGTTGGATTCAAGGAAAATCAGCCGTTGATCACACTGAGCCCGCCAGTCGCTTTTTTCTTTGCGCTGCCTCTCGCCTGGGTGAGCCCGAATTCCGGGCTGATGGTCTGGATGCTGCTGATGTTCGCGTGCATGCTGGCCTCGGTGGGTATTGTGTGGCTGCTGCAGGGACGGCCCGACAGCCGCTATCACCTGATTGGAATTTTCTTCCCTCCTGTGCTGCGCTGCATCATGGCCGGACAACTGGGCGTCTTCTTTCTGCTTGAGATTGTGCTGTTCCTTTATCTGCAGAAGTCGCGGCCTTTCTGGGCGGGAGCGGCGCTCGTATTCTGCACTCTGAAGCCGCACCTGTTCCTGCCATGTTTCCTGGTGCTGCTGCTTTGGACGATAGCGAAGCGGGAGTTTCGGGTCATGGGCGGATTCGCCTCAGCGGTGGCGGTGAGTTGCGCGCTCACGCTGGCATTTGACCCGCATATCTGGTCGCAATATCAACAGATGATGCACTCCAGCACGATCATGGACAAATTCTTGCCGACGCTTGGGGTGTGGGCGCGCTTCCTGATCAATCGCAACGCGAAATGGATTGAGTTCATTCCTGAAGCGGCGGGATGCCTCTGGGCAGCGTGGTACTTCTGGACTCGGCGCGAGCGATGGGACTGGATGGATCAGGGGTTGCTAGTGATCGTGGTGTCGGTGGCCTGCTCGCCGTATTCGTGGTACACGGACCAGGCGATTGTGTTGCCGGCCGTAGTGCTGGGGCTGAGCGAGAGCGAAAAGTCGATTACTTCGTGGGCGCTCTTCGGCCTGATTGCCGGGATCGGAGTGTACGCAATGATGGTCGACATCCTGCTGACGTCGGGGTTCTTTGTATGGACGGCGCCTGCGTGGCTGCTTTGGTACGCATACGCGCGGCACGTAAGGCAGCCGCTAGCCGCTAGCTCCTAGCTTCCAGCTTTTTCGTGCGAGGCTGAAGGTCGTGCTATCCCACATCTCAAAATCGAGATGTGGGGCACCGGCTTTGTAATGGCTCCAATTGGCGGTTGGATTCAGCTTTGGGTCGGTGTCGCGGTTGAGGATGCCGCAGCAGCGGCCATTACGCTCTTGTGGTGGCGGACATCGGCGCCCTGCACCCAGAAGATGACGTCTTCGGCGATGTTGGTGGCGTGATCGCCGACGCGCTCGAGGCTGCGGCAGATCATGAGCGCGTTCAGGGCCTGCGGCGCGAGATGGCTCTGCTCTTCCATCACCTTGGTGAGCGCCTTGAAGGCGGCGCGGTTCATCTGGTCGACGGCATCGTCCATGGTGAGCACGCCGCGGGCCAGTTCGGCGTCGCCTTCGATGAAGGCCTGCAGGCTTTTGCGCACCATGTCGGCGGCCATGGACGGCCATGCGCGGAATGTCGACGGGAAGATCGACGGCGGCCAGGCGCTCCATGTTGCGGACGCGGTCGCTGATGCTTTTGGCGGCGTCGCCCACGCGCTCGAGATCGGCGTTGATCTTGATGACGCTGAGAATGAAGCGCAGGTCGATGGCCATGGGCTGCTCCATGGCGAGCAGGTCGAGCGCGGCCTGGTCGATGTCGCGCTCCATGCGATTGATGGCGATTTCGCTGCGGCTGACCAGGTCGCAGATGGAGAGGTCGCGAACGCGGTAGGCCTCAATGGCGCGCTGGATCGCCTGCTCGGCGAGCCCGGCCATGACCAGGAGATTCTCCTTCAGATCTTCCAGGCTCTGTTGAAAGCGTATGCGTGTCATCCGAACCTGCCCGTGATGTAATCCTCCGTGCGCTTGTCAGAAGGATTGGTGAAGATTTTGTGGGTCGAATCGAACTCGACCATGCGGCCGTTGAGGAAGAAGCCGGTCTTCTCCGCCACGCGGGCCGCCTGCTGCATATTATGCGTCACAATCACGATGGTGTACTGCGACTTTAGTTGGAAGATGAGGTCCTCGATCTTGGAAGTGGAAACGGGATCGAGGGCCGAGGCAGGCTCGTCCATGAGCAGGACTTCGGGATCGACGGCGAGCGCGCGGGCGATGCAGAGGCGCTGCTGCTGGCCGCCGGAGAGGCTGGCGCCGGATTTCTTCTTCAGGTCGTCCTTGACTTCGTCCCAGAGCGCCGAGTTCTTGAGCGACTTTTCGACGATTTCGTCGAGGGAATGGCGGTTGGAGTAGCCGTTGAGCTTGAGGCCGGCGGCGACGTTGTCGTAGATGGACATGGTGGGAAAGGGATTGGGGCGCTGGAAGACCATGCCCACGCGGCGGCGGATTTCGACCGGCGTGGCGTCGTCGATAGATGTCGAGGTCGCCGATGCGGACGGTGCCGGTGACGCGGGCGATGGGATTGGTCTCGTGCATGCGGTTGAGGCAGCGCACAAAGGTGCTTTTGCCGCAGCCGGAGGGGCCGATCAGCGCCGTGGCGTGGTTGGCGGGGATATTCAGATTGATGTCCTGCAGCGTGTGATTGGTGCCGTACCACGCGTTCAGGTTGCGTTACCTCGATGCCGACGCCCACTTAGCTTGCCCCTTTCAAAACGCCGCGGCTGGTGACAAAACGCACCAGCGAAACGGCCAGCACGATCAGAACAATCAAAACCAGCGCTCCCGCCCAGGCCAGCCGGTGCCAATCGTCGTAGGGAGAGATGGCGTAAACATAAATCTGCAGCGGAAGAGCGGCGATGGGCTCGTTGAGGCTGGTGCTCCAGAACTCGATTGCCCAGCGCGGTGAAGATGCAGCGGCGCGGTTTCGCCGGCGACGCGCGCAAAGGCCAGCATGCAGCCGGTGATGATGCCGGGCGAGGCGGTGCTTGACGGTGATGGAGAGCACCGAGCGCCAGTTGGGAACGCCCAGGCCGAGCGCCGCTTCGCGCACCGCGTGCGGCACCATCAGCAGCATCTCTTCGGTGGTGCGGCAGACGGTGGGGATCATCATGATGCCCAGCGCCACGCCGCCGGAACGCTGAAAAATGCCGAGAAATGGATGCTGACGTGCGGACGCACGATCAGCGCGTAAGCGCGAGGCCCATCACGATGGAGGGAACGCCGTTGAGCACGTCGGCGGTGAAGCGGACGGCGTTGGCCAGCTTGGTGCCGCGGCCGAACTCGGCCAGAAAGATGCCGCCGCCGATGCCGATGGGAACGCCGATGAGGCTGGCCAGGCCGAGCAGCACGACCGGAGCCGACGATGGCGTTGGCCATGCCGCCGCCTGCTTCGCCGTCGGGCGCGGGAATCTTGGTGAAGAAGTCCAGATTCGAGCGAACTGGCGCCTTTGATAGACGAGATAGACGAAGATGGCCACCAGCGGCGCGATGACCAGGAGCGTGGCCAGAATGGCCAGAGACGGTGACCGCCTGGTCGGTCACGCCGCGGAATCGTGGATCGCAATTTGCAATTCGCACTGCACTCCTGTGCCCATCTTCGCGATCTCCGTCAGCTGCGCCTGCTGACGGCGTCGCCCGCGCGTGACCGCCCACACCAGCAGCTGGGCGATGGCATTCACGATGATGGTGACGATAAACAGCGCCAGGCCAATTTCGATCAGGCGCTCGGTGCATGTCGCTGATGGCCTCGGTAAATTCGTTGGCGATCACCGAAGCCATCGAGCTGCCGTTGGCCAGCAGCGAGCGGTGAATCTCGGGCGTGTTGCCGATGACCATGGTGACCGCCATGGTTTCGCCCAGCGCGCGGCCCAGGCCGAGAATGACGGCGCCCACGATGCCGATGCGCGCATTGCGCAGAACGCCCATGCGGATCATCTCCCAGCGCGTGGCGCCGAGAGCCAGCACGGCTTCGCGCTGCGAGTGCGGCACGGCGGTCATCACCTCGCGCGTGAGCGACGAGATGATGGGCAGAATCATGATGGCGAGAATGACTGCCGGAAGCGAAATAGCCCAGTCCGGTGGGATTGTCGTCAGTGAAGAAGCCGGTCCAGCCGAAGAGCCTTGATGAGCGCAGGATTGACATGCTCGCGCAGCAGTGGCACCAGGACGAAGACTGCCCACAGGCCGTAAATGATGCTGGGAATGGCGGCCAGCAGCTCGGTGAGAAAGGCCAGCGGCGCCGCGCAGGAAACCGGGCACATCTCGGTGAGAAAGATGGCGACGCCGATGGCCAGCGGAACCGCCAGCAGCAGCGACAGAAACGAGGAAACCAGGGTGCCGTAGACGAAGGGCAACGCGCTGAAGTAGCCATTGACCGGATCCCAGTATGGATGGCAGGCCGGTTGTCGGGATCAATGTAGGTCTTATAGAAGAACTTGAAGCCGAATTGTGCCAGGTAAGCTGCGACCGCTGCGACCAGCTCATAGGCGATGAGCGCGACGATGGCGAAGATGCTGAGCGCGCACAGCACCATGAGCAGCTGAAAGCCGCGGTCGGCGATGGCGGAGTTGCCGCGCGCGAGCAGGAAGCGGCGAATCGCCGAGTGCTCCTGCGGCGCAACCGCCGCGGCCCGGGCTCCGGCGGCTCGAAGCGGCTTCGGTTGAGGCTGAGGTTGAGGGATGCGAATCTCAGGCACGGTGGCGTCCACAGCGATCAGGCTACCGGTGAATTTGAATGCGAGGTTACAAGGTTGCAAAATCAAGCGCATACGGGTGGAAATTGTGTGGAATCCTGGTCTCGGCGCTGCGGAATGGTCTCAAAGCTCGTCCTGCTGCGGACAGATGAGCGTAGCACTGGCCGAATTGCCTACGCAAGGAGCGACGGCACCGGTACCCTGCGACGCATCCCGATAAGAAAATCGATGTACTGACGGAAACGCAGTAGTCCATCGTGGCCGGTGGAGCATGGTACAACTCCAACATGGCAAAGGGAAAGATGCGCCACGCCGCCTGGGCATGTGAACCTGCGCATGCTGGCCGAGCATCTGGGGCTCTCCCAGACGACGGTTTCCCTCGTTCTGAATAACTCGCCGTCGGCCAAGTCCATCCCGCAGGAGACGCGCAACCGGGTGGTAGAGGCGGCCAACCGGCTGAACTACCGGCCCAATTATTTTGCCCGGTCGCTGCGGCAAAGCCGGTCGATGAGCGTGGGAGTGCTGGCGCCGGACCTGAGCGAAGGCTACTTTACGCGCGTGATGAGCGGCGTGGTTGAGGAACTGACCGCGGCCCATTACTTTTACTTCACCGCCTGCCACGACTGGAACAAGGAACTGATTGAAAAGTATCCGCGCATGCTGGTGGAGCGCGCCGTGGACGGATTCCTGCTGCTGAATACGGCCGTCGACGAGCTCGAGGTGCCGGTGCCGGTGGTGGCCATTTCGGCGCACTGCGCGGCGGAAAATGTGACCAATATCGTTCTCGATCATCACCTGGCGGTGCAGCAGGCGCTGACGCATCTGTATCAGCCTGGGCCACCGGCGGATCGCTTCATGCGCGGCCCGCGCGCCATTCCCGACTCGGAGTTCCGCTGGGAAAGCATTCCAGCAGGTGGCCAGGGAGATGGATCTGAAGCTCGATCCGGAGCTGGTGATCCGCATCGACGCGGCTGGCTGGTCGATGAAGGCCGGACAGCACCCGATGGCGCCGGAGATCGGCTACAAACCGATGCAGGCGCTGCTGGAAAAGACGCGCGCATTTCACCGCGGTGTTCTGCTTCAACGACATTGCGGCGATTGGCGCCATTCGCGCGCTGAAAGATGCGGGGCTGAGCGTGCCGGGAGATGTTTCCGTGGTGGGATTCGACGATATTCTTGTCGGCGGCCTATGCCACGCCTTCGCTGACCACCGTGCGGCAGCCGCTGGCTGAGATGGGCCGGCGCGGGGCACAGGTTCTGCTGGAGCGGATTGCGGATCGGGAAGAAGGCGTTTCCCACCGAGATCGTGATGGAGCCCGAGCTGGTGGTGCGCGAGTCGACCGGGCCGGCAAAGAGCCGGACTATATGAAAGCGGATGTGACTTCAGGAGCAGGCGGCTTCAAGCCAGCGGCTGACGTAGACCTGCGCGTGGGCTTCGCCGCAGTAGTGGCGCGCGCCGGGCGCATCGGCGGCTTCCTTGGTCCACTTGTAGACGGTTAAGCTGCGCGCTGTTGCAGTGGACGACGAGCCAGCGCACGGGATTGTCGCTCTCTTCGCCACAGATTTCACATCGATAGATAGTGTCGATCACTATGCGACCTCACAAAGACAGGGACCGAGGGAACAAGGAACATCGGAAGCCTGATGCGGATCGAATGACTGTTCGGCCTTCCAAGCCATTCTACTCGAGCATTTGCAGGTCGAGCGGCTCGACGAGCATGCAATCCATGGCGCTGATCGGGGCCAGCGCGCGCTGCAGCGCGGAAGTCTTGCAAGGCTCGACCGTGACCACGAAGGGCAGCGCATCCGCGGGATAGCCCGGCTTTTGCACGATGGCGCGAATGTTGATCTGCTCCTTGGCGAGCGCGGTGGTGATGGCGGCAACGATGCCGGGCCGGTCCTTCACCAGGAAGCGGATGTAATGGGGAACTTCGAACTCGGCGCCGATGCGGGCCGGGGCCGAGGGAATCTCGACGCGGCGCGAGCCGTGGGCGAGCGCGAGCAGATCGCTGACCACTGCGACCGCCGTAGGATGGCCGCCCGCGCCGTGACCGGAGAAGACCACATCGCCGCCGTAATGGCCGCTGGCGATGACCATGTTCTCCGTTCCCTGCGACCAGGCGAGCGGCGAGCGCATGCGACACAAGCATGGGACCGACAGTGGCCGCGAGTCGGCCCTTCGACCTGCTGCGCGCGCGAGACCTGGCGGATGGTGCAGCCAAGATCGCGGGCATAGCTGAAGTCGACGGCGTGATGGTGGTGATGGGCCGGGGAACAATCTCCTCGGGATCGACCTGCACGCGCAGCGCGAGGCGCATGAGGATGGCGAGCTTGGCGCGCGCGTCGAATCCGCCGACATCTTCAGTGGGGTCGGCTTCGGCGTAGCCTTTGGCCTGCGCCTCGGCCAGCACGGTCGCGTACTCCGCGCCTTCTTCCATTTTGCTGAGGATGAAGTTGCAGGTGCCGTTGAGAATGCCTTCGATGCGCTCGATGCGATCGCCGGCCAGGCCCTGTTCGAGGCCGGGAATGACGGGAATTCCGCCGGCGACGGCGGCGCCGTACTTGAGATGGCCGCCTTTGGCCGCAGCCAGCCGCTCGAGATCGATGCCGTGAAAGGCGATGAGCTTTTTGTTGGCGGTGACGACGCTCTTGCCGGCTTCGAGCGCGCGGCGCACCCAGCTTCCGGCGGGATCGAGGCCGCCGGCGAGTTCCACGATCACGTCCACATCGGAGGCCAGCACGGCATCGGCGTCTTCGCTCCAGACGACGCTCGCAGGGCACCCAGTCCACGCGCTTGCGGGCGACGCTGCGATTGAAGACGTGCGTCAGCTCGAGGCCGTGGGCTTCGATTCGACGAGGATGCGCGCCACCGAGCTGCCCACCGTGCCAAAGCCGAAGATGGCGATGCGCAAAGGGTGCGCTGAGCGCGGATTCGTGCGGCGCGTGCGGAGCAGCAGATTCAGATCGACGATGCGGAACTGTGCACTTCAGGCACCTGGACTTTCGTTTGTTTTGTGAATGATGCGAATGAGCGACAGATGATCGCGAGCTAGTTTCGATGATAGCATCGAGCCGAGCAGGATCGGTTCCTGGCTGGTTCCAATACGCATGAATTCCGTGCTAGCCATCGATTACAGATGCGGCGCGGCTTCTCCATCTTGCTGATCCTGTTCTTCGGGCTCGGGCCGCTGTCGGCCTTTGTCGACGGCAGCGAGGATGCAAGTCTGCCGGCGTGCTGCCGGCGGCACGGAGCGCACCACTGCGCCATGAACGTGCGAGCAACGGGCGATGAGGGCGCCGGTGCTCGACGCCGGTTCTTCTGCTCCGCCAACCTGCCCGACTATCCGGACGCTGCGATCCGCATGCTGCGCCCCGGCCCACGCTCTGACGGCTATCCGCACCGAGTGTGTCGATTCTTGTGCGAGCATGTGAACGTGCGCATCAGCAGGCGCGGCCGCGCCTGAGTCGGCGCCTGAGACCGCATTGCGCCGGCCGCGGACCTCCTGCAGCGAACCTCGGCTAAAGCACTGCGCTGAACTGGCTGCCCTGAAATCCGCCGGGGAGACGGTATTGCCCGTCCGCTCAATTCGGACGAGCGTTTGTGCTGCATTTCCATCGATGCAATGTCGTCCCTGAGCAGGCCAGCCTTCAACGAATTCTCCAAGTCCCGGCGCGCAGGAACTTCGCCCCGGTTCGCCTCGACGCTGGCTCAGCGACGGCGATCACCTGCCGTTCGAGCGAGATCGTATCAGGAGGTTTTCTTTCATGCGACGTCTTTTTCTATTGCGCGGTCGTTGACTGCTGGCCGCTTCCCTTCCCGCATTTGCAACCGTGTTCGCCACTGTGCACGGCGTTGTGCACGATCCGCAGCACCGGCCCATCGCAGGAGCGACGTGACGCTGCAAGGCCGCGGATTCGGATTTCGTGCTGCACGCGACAACCAACGCCGAGGGCGAATTCGAACTGCCGCAAGGCGCCCATCGGCGTCTATCGGCTGACGGTGACAGCGGCAGGATTTGAAAGCGCAACGCAGACGCTTGACGTCGCTTCGGGAACGAATCCGGTCCTGCATATTCCGCTCGCAGTGGGCGGCGACAACGCAGTCGGTGGTCGGTGAATGGCGACGGCGAGCGCGGCCGACACGGTGACGCCGACGACGCTGATCACGCGGCAAACGATCGACGAAACGCCTGGCGCGGATCGCACCATCGGGACGGAGATGATTACCGACTACGTTCCCGGCGCGTACATGACGCACGACATGCTGCACATGCGCGGCGGCCACCAGACCAGCTGGCTGATCGACGGCGTGGCGATTCCCAATACCAAGATCGCGTCGAATGTGGGGCCGCAGATCGATCCCAAGGACATCGATTCGATGGAGACGCAGCGCGGCAGCTACGACGCCGACCTGGGCGACCGCACTTATGGAATGTTCAACGTGCTGCCGCGCAATGGATTTGAGTTCAACCGCGACGGCGAGCTGCTGCTCTACGGCGGGCAATCTCTACACGGGCGAGGCGCAGGTTTCGCTGGGCGACCACTCGGAGAAGACTGCGTGGTACGCGAGCGCGACGGGGTCGCGATCGAATTACGGGCTGGCGACGCCGGTGACCGCGATCTATCACGACGCGACGAATTCGGAGAGCGGATTTGTGTCGGTGATCCGCAACCAGACGGCGAAGGATCAACTGCGCGTGGATGGGCAGTACCGGCAGGACTTCTTTCAGGTTCCCTACGACCCGAGCCCGACCGATTACGAATGCGACATCGGGCTACTACTGCTCGCTATGGGTTGCGAGATGGGCAGACGGAGCGCGATTCGTTTGTGATTGCGAACTGGGTGCATACGATTTCGCCCAAGGCGCTGTTTTCGGTGGCGCCGTTCTACCACTTCAACCAGTCGGACTACGATTCGCACGCCGACGGACCATGCCGGTGGCGACGACGTGGCATCAGAATTCGAATTATGCGGGCGCGCAGGCCGATGCGCAGCTGCGATGTGGGATGGAACAGCTTTTCCGGCGGGATGTACTCGTTCTACCAGAAAGAAAACGACCTGTTCGGCGTGCAGGTGAACGACGGCAGCGCGACCGTCGCAGCCCAACACAGCCGGCCAACGCCAATGCGGGCCTGGTGGAGTTCTATGTTGGCGATCATCTGCGGCTGGGACCATATGTGACGCTGCTGGGCGGCGAGCGCTTCTCGATCTACCGCGCGGAGCTGAACGAGAGCGCAACCTATCCGCGCATCGGCGCGACGGTGCGGATTCCGAAGCTGAACTGGGTGCTGCGCGGATTCTACGGGCACTTCTTCCAGCCTGCGCCGATTCTTACGGTTTCGAGCTCGGTGCTGAATTACGCGGGCAGCCTGGGAGGAGGCGAAAACACCTTTACGCCGCTGCCCTCGGAGCGCGACGAGGAGCACCAGTTCGGCATCGAGATTCCCTATCGGGGATGGATGCTGGATGTGGACACGTTCAAGAATCGCGTGAACAACTTCCTCGATCACTCGAACCTGGGCGAATCGAATATGTACTTCCCGATCGCGGTGGATGGCGCGCTGGTGCGCGCGTGGGAGATGACGCTGCACTCGCCGTCGCTGTGGCGCTACGGGCAGTTTTATGTGACGTATTCGAACCAGATTGCCGAGCAGCGCGGCAACATCATCGGCGGATTCACGTGCAGCGATCCCGGGCGATCCTGCCTGTTCGACTGGGCGACTTTGATTACTCTCCTGTCGACCACGACCAGCGCGACACGCTGAACACGGGGTTCACGGCGAATCTGCCGGCGCATACGTGGTTTGCGACCAATGTGTACTACGGGTCGGGATTCACGAACGGGCTGGCTTGCGCCGATCCATCGGCTTGCCCGGATAACGGGCCATACTACGGAGCATATCTGCCGGCGCACACGACGTTCGACTCGTCGATCGGGCACTCGTTCGGCGAGAACTGGAAGCTGTCGGCGACGGCGATCAATGTGACCAATCATCGCGTGCTGCTGGATAACTCGATCACCATCGGCGGGTTCCACTGGAACGATCCGCGGATGATTGCGGTGGAGGCGCGGTACAGATTCAAGTTTTAGCGGAGCGGCAGTTAGCAGGGTTAGCGGCGGTTAGCGGAGTTCGCAGGCTCGCACCGTCAGGATTGGACCTGAAACAGCCCGGGCAGCACTTCGCCGGCTTTGCCTTCGACGATCTGCGTGAAGGCTGAGGCGTTGAGCGGGGGCTCGGGGCCGATGTAGACCGTGCGCGCGCCGGCCTGGCGCGCCCAGTGGACGAAGCTGGCCGCGGGATAGACGTTGCCCGATGTGCCGATGACGATCATCAGCGTGGACTCGGCGATCTCGCGCTCGATGCGCGGCATTTCGAGGGGAATCTCGCCGAAGAAAACGATGTGCGGGCGCAGGCGGCCTCCGCAGGCGCAGCGGCCGACTTCATCGAGGCTCGCGTAGACGGCGCGATCTTCGACGGGCGGGCGGCCGCACTCGCGCTCGCAGCGCGATTTGGCCAGCTCGCCGTGCATGTGGATGAAGATTGACGCTGCCGGCGCGCTCGTGCAGGTCGTCGACATTCTGCGTGCAGAGAAAAAAGCGGCCGGGGAGCTGCGCTTCAAGTTCGGCGAGCGCGATGTGCGCGGGGTTGGGCTTGGCTTTTGCGCAGTCGGCGCGGCGCGTGGAATAGAACTCCCAGACCAGCGCGGGATCGCGCCGCAATGCGTCGGGTGTGCAGATTTCTTCAACGCGGTAGCCGGCCCACAAGCCGTCTTCGGCGCGGAAAGTGGGCAGGCCGCTTTCGGCGCTGATGCCGGCGCCGGTGAGGACGAAGACGCGGTCGGTGGGAGCGATGGAGATGGACATGATCGTGTAGCTTCAGCATTGCTCAGCGTTCCTCTGACGCTTGCAATCAGCTACGCTAGCGCTGACCGAGCTGATCTGAAGCTGTCTACGGCACCAGCAGAATCTTGCCGGTGGTCTTGCGCTCTTCCAGGTCGATCTGGGCCTGGGCGGCTTCGGCCAGCGGATAGGTGTGCTCGGTGCGCAGTTTGAGCTCGCCTTTTGCGGCCCAGCCGAGCACGTCGCCGGCGCGCCACTCGAGCTCGGCGCGCGTGGCGATGTAATGCCAGAGCGTGGGCCGCGTGAGGAAGAGCGAACCCTTGCTGTTGAGCTGGATCGGGATCGAAGGGCGGAACGGGGCCGCTGGATGCGCCGAAGAGCGCCAGCATGCCGCGCGGATGCAGGCAGTTGAGGCTCCTGTCGAATGTGGTCTTGCCCACCGAATCGTAGACGACGTCGACGCCCTTGCCGCCGGTGAGGCGCTTGACCTCGGCCTCGAAATCCTGCTCGGTGTAGAGAATCACGTCGGAGGCGCCGGCCTCGCGCGAGAGCTCGGCCTTGGCCTCGGTGGAAACAGTGTGATGACGCGCGCGCCGATGCGCGCTGCGATCTGCGTAAGCAGCAGGCCGACGCCGCCGGCGCCGGCATGGACCAGCGCGGTTTCGCCCGCCTTGAGCGGATAAGTGGAGTAGGCGAGATAGTGCGCGGTCATGCCCTGCAGCATGGCGGCCGCGGCGCTCTCCAGGCTCAGGCCTTCGCGGAACCTTGACCAGCTGCGCGGCGGGAACCAGCGCGTACTCGGCATAGCTGCCGATGACGCTGGTGGAGGCGACAGCATCGCCGGCTTCGAATCCAGTGACGCCGGGACCGAGCTCTTCAACCGTTCCCGCGGCCTCGCTGCCGGGAATCAGCGGGAACGCAGCCTTGTAGACGCCTTTGCGAAAGTAGATCTCGATGAAATTGACGCCGGTGGCTTCAATGCGGATGAGAACCTGACCCGGTCCCGGCTCGGGAATTGGCAGGTCGACGAGCTGAAGAACCTCAGGCCCGCCAGTTGACTGAATCTGGATGGCTTTCATGACTGGGATAAGAATGAACCTTGAGGGTGGGGCTGGCAAGAGAGAGAACAGAGAATAGAGATTGGATAAGGGATATCGAGCAAGAGAAATCAGAAGAAAAGAACAGAGAGGGCGGGGCGTTTCGACGAAGGTTTATTGCGATCAATCAGTCCCTTCTGCATTCTCCGCGAGCTACAGCATGCCGTCCGGGCGCTCGGAGAGCAGGCTCTGCTCGTCGGCGGATACCAGGCGCACCAGGCGATCGACGGTGTAGGAGGCGGGGCGCTGGCTGCTGTAGTAGTGGCGCACCTGCAACTCACCGAGCAGGCCGAGCGCCAGCAACTGAATGCCGGAGACGATAAGCACCGAACCGATGACGAACATGGGGCCGTGGTAGTGCATCACATCCAGCTGGCGGATTGAAGATCTTCATGCCCAGCAGAACCAGCGGCCATGACTGCTGCCGGCGAACATGCCAAGGATGCCGCAGCCGCCGAAGAAATGCAGGGGCCGGCTCATGTACTTGAGCAGGAAGCGAATGGTCATCAGGTCGAAGAAGACGCGGAAGGTGCGGCCCAGGCCATAGTGGCTCTTGCCGCGCTCGCGGTTCACGTTGCGGATGGGAATTTCGCAGATGGATGCGCCATACCAGCTGGCCAGGGCGGGAATGAAGCGGTGCATCTCGCCGTAGAGCGGAATGTTCTGGATGACTTCGCGGCGATAGGCTTTGAAGGTGGTGCCGAAGTCGTGGATGGGAACGCCGGAGAGCCGCGCCATGATCCAGTTGGCGCAAGGCGGAGGGAATGCGGCGCAGGATGAAGTTGTCGATGCGCGACTTTGCGCCAGCCGGAGACGACGTCGTAGCCCTCGTCGAGCTTTTCAAGAAATGCGGGAATGTCGTTGGGATCGTGCTGCAGGTCGCCGTCCATGGCCAGAATGAATTCGCCCGAGGCGTGGTCGAAGCCGGCCGCCAGGGCCGAAGTCTGGCCGAAGTTGCGGCGCAGCTTGACGATCAAGCACGCGGCTGTCGACCGCGGCAATCTCTTCGAGCAGCTTGTAGGTCCGGTCGCTCGACCCATCGTCGACCAGAACCATCTCAAAGGAATCGTCCACCTGCTCCATGACCTGCTTGAGCCGGGCATAGAGGACGGTTACGTTCTCTTCTTCGTTGTGAAATGGCACAACGATCGAGTATTTCGCCATATTGCTCCTTTAGACGCTAATTTGATGCGCGATGGATACCCGAGATATTCCAAAAAATCAGCCGATGCGCGACTCCGGGCGTTCGCATCGCAAAGTGACCGTGATTGCAAGATGACCAGAAGCAGACTGCGGCAATGCCAAAGCTACTAGCGATCCAGCTCGTCAAGCATCGTCTGCATCTCGCTGAGGGCATGACTGTTACCGCTTCGCGCGGCACAACCGATCCCGGCCTTGAGCCGCTCGATCGCCTCGGCTTTCTGCCCGCGCCTGCCAAGGTCTGCGCAGACATGAAGTAGCCCGGCGGTGTAATCCGGATCGTTGGCTAGAAGTGTTTCAAATTCGGCCAAGCGCAGCATCGGTTTCGCCCCGGCTCGCCAATTCCATGGCGATTCCGTAACGGGCAAAACTGTTCTTCGGGATCCAGCGCGAGAATCTCTTTCAGTCCTGCGATCTTATCCATCTTGCTCGCGTCTCGGCCCGATTCAGCTGACTCGGACCGTGGAGATTTGCGAAATCTGGCTGGAATTGCCGAAACTGGAAATAAGATGACCTTGGCAACAACGCCTTGCAGACCAAGCCGCCGTTAACTTTCATTGTAGCCGGAGCGCAGATGAAGACGGTAAGAAAAGAGCAGCGCGAGAATGGAGAATGCGATGAACAGTCAGGAGACTCAACCCTACGGTGCGGACGGTGGCCAGCACGCAATCGGAGATGACGGAGATCATTCTGCCCAACGACACGAACACGCTGGGCAACCTGCTGGGCGGGCGGCTGATGCACTTTATCGACCTGACCGGCGCGATGGCGGCGTACCGGCACGCGCGCACGCACGTGGTGACGGCGGCGATGGACCACATCGACTTCATCCGGCCGGTGCGACCTGGGCGATCTGGTGACGCTGAAGTCGAGCGTGAACCGGGCCTTTTCAAGTTCGATGGAAGTGGGAGTGAAGGTGTGGGCGGAGAATACGCGGACCGGCGACGTTCGCATGTGGCCAGCGCGTACCTGGTGTTTGTTGCGGTGGACGAGCAGGGGCGCGTGCAGAAGGTTCCGCAACTGAAGCCGGAGACGCCGGACGAGATGCGGCGCTACGAAGACGCGCTGCGGCGCCGCGAGCATCGCGAGCGAGAGAGCGCGCGGCGCAAGGAAGGCAAGCTGGCGACGGCTGCGCATCGCGGCGAGCTGGACAGATCATCCTGACGCGCAGTGGCAATTTCCTGGGCGCCATCACTGGTTTTCTGCGCACGAACTTGATGAGCACTACAATCGCTCGATCGTCCCTATGTCAACTTCCCTGCCCTCACCTCGCGGAGTTGCGCGAATGTTCCCGCGGCGCATCGTCTGCCTGACCGACGAGACCACGGAGACTCTGTATCTGCTCGGCGAGCAGGACCGGATCGTGGGCGTCTCGGCTACGCGCATGCGGCCGCCAGAGGCGCGCAGCAAGCCGCGCGTGTCGGCATTCAAGAACGCAAACTTCGAGACGATTCTCGATCTGAAGCCGGATCTGGTTCTGACCTTTTCCGATGTGCAGGCGGAGATTACGCGCGAGCTGGTCTTGCGCGGCGTGACGGTGCTGAACTTCAACCAGCGCAGCATTGCGGAGATTCTCGACATGATCGCCGTGCTCTCGCGCATTGTGGGAAAGCAGGCGGAGGGAGCGGCGCTGATCGGACGAGCTGCGGCGCGGGCTTGGACGAGATCGCCGCAGTCGGCGAAGGCGTTTCCGCGCCGGCCGCGTGTGTATTTCGAGGAGTGGAACGATCCGCTGATCAGTGGCATTCAGTGGGTTGAGGAGCTGATCGAGATTGCCGGCGGCGAGGTGATTTTTCCGGAGTTGCGCGCGATGCGGCAAGGCGCAGGACCGGGTGGTCGATCCGGCGGAAGTGGTCGCGGCGCGATCCCGAAGTGATTCTCGCCTCGTGGTGCGGCAAGAAAGTGAACAACAGACGAGATCTGCTCGCGGCCGGGATGGGCTGAGATCGAGCGCGGTGCGCAATGGGCATGTCTACGAGATCCCGTCGGACGTGCATCCTGCAGCCGGGACCGGCGTCGCTGACGGAAGGCGTGCGGCAGATTCACGCGATTCTGGCTCGCGTGTGGGCGCGGAAGTTGCAGCGCTTGAGCCGCGAAGCTGACGCATCGGTCCTGTAAACTTTTAGAGAGAGACTAGTCTCGCGTCGAGCCGCGCAATCGCGCAAGCAAGTCCTGCAAGTCCTGAAAGATTGCAGGAAAAGGAGTAATTCGAATGGCTCATTGACATGCCATGCCTTCGCCGGTGGCTTTGCCCGGCGTTTCGAAGATTGTCGCAGTGGGATCCGGCAAGGGCGGCGTGGGCAAAACCACGGTGGCCGTGAACCTGGCCATTGCGCTCAGCAAGCTGGGCCAGCGCGTCGGGCTGATGGACGCCGACGTGTACGGGCCCAATGTGCCGCTGATGATGGGCTCGTCGCAGTCGCCGAAGGTCGGCGCCGGGCAACATGATCGAGCCCAACCTGACGCACGGCATCAAGACGATTTCGATCGGCTACATTTCGCCCGGCGACAAGCCGCTGGTGATGCGCGGGCCGATGCTGCACCAGATCATCCGGCAGTTTTTGCAGCAGGTGAACTGGGGCGAGCTCGATTATCTGATCGTCGATCTGCCGCCGGGAACGGGCGACGTGGCGATCTCGCTGGTGCAGACGGTGCCGCTGACCGGCGCGGTGGTGGTGTCGACGCCGAGCGACGTGAGCCTGGAGGATGCGCGCAAGGCGCTGGAGATGTTTGCGCAGGTGAACGTGGAGGTGCTGGGCATCGTGGAGAACATGAGCCACTTTACCTGCCCGCACTGCCACAACGAGATCGACATCTTCTCGCGCGGCGGCGCGGAGCGCACGGCCAAGCAGTTCAACGTGCCGTTTCTGGGAGCGATCGAGCTGGTGCCGGCGATTCGCGAAGGCGGCGACCGCGGATTGCCGGTGGCGCTGGCCGGGCCGAAGAGCCCGCAGGCAGCGGCGTTCTACGCCATCGCGGAAAAGGTGATGGAGCAGGCCGAAGAGGCGGCGGCAGCGGCGACGGATGTGATCGAGATCAAGTAGATCAGAGATGAGAGTAACGGGCGATCAGGATAGATTCGATTGGAGCAAAGAAAAGCGGGGCTTGCGCCCCGCTTTTCTCGTTGTGAATCTGCAGCTTAGCGCCAGTGGCCTTCGATCAGGACCCAGCCGTCACCGCGCTGTTCCCAGTGATGGGCAACCCAGACCGCGCCGGGATGCGGCGGGTGCGCCCAATGGCCATGAACCCAGACGTAGCGGTGGCCATCCCAGCGGTGATAGCCGTCGTTCCAAACCCATCCGGCGATGCGGTGGATGGTCATGGTGCTCGACGATCGGCGCGGGCGGCGCCACGCGGACGACAATCTGCGCCATTGCGACCGCAGGAGCGAGACAAGAGCAAGCAGCCCTGCCAAAAAATTCTTCTTCACAGGAATCTTAACCTCCAGTGGTTTGGATCGTGCCGGATATCGGGAAGCTTTTCCGGGCGGTTAATGATATCAACCCAAGGGCGACGAGATTCGTTGCGCGTTGTTGAAAAGAAGCGCTTCGAGGTGATCCTGAATGCCTTAGATGCATTCAGCTACAGAGATGGTTCAGTCGGCGAGGACTTTTCCGAGCTCCGGGTGCAAAAACATTGCCCAGCCGCTGGATCTGCGCGCCGACGCCGAGCAGCTTTTCTTCGATAGCGCTCGTAGCCGCGATCCATGTGGTAGACGCGATCGATGATCGTCTCGCCCTCGGCAACCAGCGCGGCCAGCACCAGCGAAGCGGAGGCGCGCAGATCGGAGCACATGACGGCGGCAGAGGAGAGCCGCGCCGGGCCGCGCACCGTGGCGGTGCTTGCCGTCCACCTTGATGTTGGCGCCCATGCGCACCAGTTCCTGCACATGCATGAAGCGGTTTTCGAAGATGTTTTCGCGCACCATGGCTGACGCCCTCGGCCTGCGTGGCCAGGGCCATGTATTGCGCCTGCATGTCGGTGGGAAAACCGGGATACTCCTCGGTGGAAATGTCGGCGGCGCGCAGTTGCTCGGCGGCGCGCACGCGAACCGCATCGGGGCCGAGCACGTCGATGCGCGCGCCGGCCTCCTGCAGCTTGGCGATCACCGCGCCGAGATGAGACGGGTTGCAGTTGGCGACGATGAGGTCGCCGCCGGTGATGGCGCCGGCGATGAGAAAGGTTCCCGCCTCAATGCGGTCGGGATTGATGCGGTAGCGCGCGCCGTGCAGGCTGGTCACGCCGTGCACGCGAATCGTGGCTGTGCCCGCGCCCTCGATCTTCGCGCCCATGGCGGTGAGCAGCGCAGCAAGGTCGACGACCTCCGGCTCGCGCGCGCAGTTTTCCATCAGCGTTTCGCCCTCGGCCAGCACCGCGGCCATCAGCAGATCTTCAGTGCCGGTGACGGTGATCTTGTCGAAGACGATGTGCGCGCCGCGCAGCGCGTTCCGCGCGGGCTTCAAGATAGCCGTGCTCCTGCGCGATGGCCGCGCCCATCTTCTCCAGGCCCTTGATGTGCAGGTCGATGGGCCGGCCGCCGATGGCGCAGCCGCCGGGCATGGCCACGCGCGCCACGCCGGCGCGGGCAATCAGCGGGCCCAGCACCAGCGAACTGGCGCGCATGGTTTTGACGATCTCGTAACGCGCCACGGGATCGGAGAGCGTGCGGCAACTGATGGTGGTGCTGGTCTTTGCTGCTTCGCCTTGCGCGCAGCTCGACCTCCGCGCCCATGGAGGCCAGCAGCCGCCGCTCGGTTTCAATGTCGCGCACCTGAGGAATGTTTTCGAGCGTGACTTCATCCTCGGTGAGGATGGCCGCGGCCATGCAGGGCAACGCCGAGTTCTTCGCGCCGGAGACGCGAATGGTGCCGACCAGCGGATTGCCGCCGCGAATGACGAACTTATCCATAGAAAGAAGCATTGGCCGTAGCTATTGGCCTTTAGCTACTGGCTTCTTGCTTCTCAGTCTATATGCGGGGCCGAAACGATTCTCGACGCTCGCCGGTGCGAACAGCTGAACCGGGAGCCAGAAAGTCATGAGTGATCGGAGGTGATTTCAGATGGCGGAGTTGTGATGGGCGTGGGCGGCAATGATGCTGCAGGGTCGATCTGGACGAGTTGCGGCTCTGCGGGAGCAGTAGAGCTCATTGCTGTTTCGTGCTGTTTTCTAGCAGCGGCATCGAGATCGACCGGGATACCAGCCGGACACAATCACCGGCGCGTTGTAGCGATAGTCAAGATCGCGCGTGATGCGGAAGACGACGGGCAGGGCGGCAAGGAGAACAAAGAACGCGAGCCAGCTGCCGTCGAGACCGAATGCTCCGCCGGTGAGCCAGAAAGGTCCCATGGGATCGCCCTGCACGATCGGCGAATGGCTGCTGACGCCGCTCGACCGCGAGACCGAAGATGAGCGCCTGGCTGGCCTTCCAGCCGAAATTGATTCCCCAACTGACCCACAGGGCGCGTGTGCGCAGATAGGCCGTGGAAAGCAGAAGGCTGAATGCGAGCGAGATGACGAAGCTGGCGTTGCTGGAGCCGGGAATGAGGCGCCTGCACGATGGCGTAAATTGCGGCGAAACCGAGCGTGGCGCCAAGCCGGCCCGACCGCGCGAATGAAGCATTGGAAAGCATAGCCGCGGTAGGCGATCTCTTCGGCCAGCGCGGCCAGCCGCGAAGAATGCCGTATCGGCGACAAGCCATCCCCAATGCTGAGGCCGGCGTGAATAGGAGATGGCGATGCCGCCCGCAATCAACATGGGCAGCACGCAGACCAGCGCGATAGCCCCAACCTGTTGCCAGGCCCAGACCGACTTCGCGCAGCCAGCCGGCGCGGCGCGGCAAGCCTTGCTCGCTGATGGGGTCGATCTGGCGATCGATCCAGAAGCCCATGGCGGCGTAAACCCAACGAGCAACAGGAATACCAGCATGGCCTGTTCGACCAGCGGAAGCCACGCGTCGCTGGCGAATCCCTGAGCGCCGCGATGGGCCAGCGACGCGGGCGAAAAAAAAGTAGAGAATCGCGACGACGAAATGCAGGTAGGCGCGCAAGCCGGCCGCCAGTTGTAGTGGCGCGCAGTCATGCGCGCCTCCGGCCGGGCTGAGAGCCGGCGAAATCGCCGCACGATGCACCGCAGTGCGCGCGAATTGAATCGACAGATTCATCGTCAGTCAGGTCAATGCCAGCGAATTTGAATCCGGCACTCGGATCCGTTGCAAGCATCCGCGCATCTCGTGAAGCGATTCGAACATGCAGTGTGAATCGCGGCTCCGCAGTCAATTTTGCGTGTAGAACTGCGCAATGTTGCGGAACTTTTGCTGCCGCGCAGCCACCAGCGCATCGACCGGCATGGCTTTGAGTTCGGCCAGGTGCTTCTTGCAGCACCGAGCCCAGCATGCCGATTCCGGCCTCGCGATCAGCATGGATGCCGTCGCGGCGGCTCCGCGATGATCTCATCGACGCAACCCATCGCAGCGACTTCGGGCGCCGAGATGCGCATGGCTTCCGCAGCCAGTTGCTTATGCGCCGCATCGCGCCACATGATCGCAGCGCAGGACTCCGGAGTGATGACAAAATAGAGCGCGTTTTCAAGGATCAGCACGCGATCGGCAACGGCCAGCGCCAGCGCTCCGCCCGATCCGCCTTCACCGCTGATGACAGAGATGGTGGGCACGCGCAGGCGCGACATCTCGCGAATGTTGCGGGCAATGGCTTCAGCCTGGCCGCGCTCTTCGGCGCCAAGGCCGGGATACGCGCCGGGCAGATCGATGAAAGTGATGACGGGGCGGCCAAACTTCTCCGCGATCTTCATGGCGCGCAGCGCCTTGCGATAGCCCTCGGGATGCGGCATGCCGAAGTTGCGGCGCACGCGCTCCTTGGTGCTGCCGCCCTTGCGGTTGCCGATCACCATGACTTCTTCGTCGCCGAGACGCGCCATGCCGCAGGCCACGGCCTCATCGTCGCCAAAGGCGCGATCCCCGTGAATCTCGCTGAAATCGGTAAAGATCCGCTCGATCAATTCCATGGGATAAGGGCGCTGCGGATGCCGCGCCCGCTCGATTCTGTCCCATGCCGGCGAAACGGGCTGCGCCTGGGGATGAACCCCTGTTTCCTGTTCGCTCATTGATTCTGCGGCGCCGTGAGCAAGCCCACCGGCCCTCCTGTTGATTCTACAGGGAAGGACGGGGCGCGAGGGAGCGGGAAGATCACTGACGCTTGGGCCACAAGATTCCGCACTTCTCGAAAGCAGCTTCCGAGGGCATGCCCTCGAAATCAGAATGGGGCACGAGCAAGACTCCAAAGCGGAATCTTATCAGCCGACGTTCGGAAAAGGAGTCGCTTTCACACAACGATGGTGGCGCTGGTTATCGCGCTACGTTACCGCGTGCGGCACGTTGCGTGGCAAGACGCGAAACAAGCTCGCTCTGCTTGATCATTTCGTGAACCGCGAATCCCTTTTCGGCGAGCGCACCGGTGGGGCAGGCCTGCACGCATTTGCCGCAGCCGTGCAGTTCGTGGCTTTGCCCCAGTCGTCTTTCAGGTCGCTCACGATGCGCGAATAAATGCCGCGCGACGAGACCTCCCAAACGTTCGCGCCCTCAACTTCGGCGCAGACGCGCACGCAACGCGTGCAGAGGATGCAGCGGTTGTGATCGAGGACGAAGCGCGGATGGGACATGTCGACGGTCAGGCGCGGATTGTTGTAGGCGTAGCGCACATGCGTGACGCCGAGAGACTGCGCCATTGATTGCAGCTCGCAGTGGCCGTTCGAGACGCACGAAGAGCAGATGTGATTGCGCTCGACGAGGAGCAGTTCGATGGCCATGCGCCGGTAAAGCGTGAGG
Organism: uncultured Acidobacteriaceae bacterium; assembly: GCA_963782085.1. Taxonomy (GTDB): domain Bacteria; phylum Acidobacteriota; class Terriglobia; order Terriglobales; family Acidobacteriaceae; genus Telmatobacter. The sequence continues at coordinate 72,579 of CAWAIL010000009.1, read as the reverse complement.
CGGGCCGAAGATGTCTTGATCGACATGCCTTCCTGCATGGGAGTGGTGCAAGCGGGCAGCAAGCGGTCGGTTCCGGCGAGCTCAACGACGCATACGCGGCATGCGCCGACTGCGCTCAGGCCCTTGAGATAGCAGAGCGTGGGAATGTGCTTGCCATTGGCGCGCGCTGCTTCAAGAATCGTGTCTCCTTCGTGCGCGGTCACCAGCTCGCCATCGATGCGAACGGAGATGTTTTTGTTGGGTTCGTTGTAGATTCCATGCCAACCGACTTTCCTTCAGGGGCTAAAGCCCCGATCAACTCAGCACCGGTTTCGGCACTGCTAGAGCCGTGCCCTGACGCAAAACTTCACACCTTGGCCCGAAGCACGCTAACCTGCCGTGGGCGTGTTGCGCAAATCGCAACGCAGGCAGCGGCGGCACTCTTCGAGAGCTTCCTGCGGGGTAAGGCCTGACGACTACTTCCTGCTGCGAATGCGGCGCGAACGTCGACGGGCACCGAATGCGCCGCGATGACGGCGGGAGAGGCTGGGCTCGCCAGGCGCCTGGTGACTGAATTCGAAGTCGGGAAAGATCTGGCTCCCAGCGGCCGATACCCGATTGCTGGCCGGCACTCCTGGTTCATCAGCCGCTCGTCAATTTTGCGCGCGGCCTGCTTGCCGCCGCTCATGGCGTTCGACATGTTGGAAGCGCCGGTGATGACGTCGCCGCCCGCATAGAAGCCGGGCCGGCTGGTCTCGAGACGTGAAGCGATCGACGACGATGGTGCCTTCTTCTTTGAGCTCCAGACCCGAGGCACGGCAGAAATCCATGTCGAAGGTCTCGCCAACGGCGAGGATGACGCTGTCGCATTCGAAGCGCTGGACCTCGTCGGTGGGAATGGGGCGGCGGCGTCCCGATTTGTCGTATTCGCCGAGGCGCGTTTTCACGATCTCGATGGCTTTGACGCTGCCTTCGGGCCGCCAAGGATGCGGTGCGGCGCAGCGAGAAATACGAAGCGCACGCCTTCTTCTTCAGCCGCCTGAATCTCTTCGTCGATCGCCGGCATGTCCTTGCGCTCGCGGCGATAGAGGATGGTGGGCTGAGCGCCCATGCGCAGAGCGGTGCGCGCCGAATCGATGGCGGCGTTGCCACCGCCGATAATGGCCACGCGCGAACCAATGGCGGGCCGTTCATGCCGTGGCGACGGCCTCGAGGAATGGCAACGCTGGATAAGACGTTCTTCAGCTCAGTGCCGGGCAGGTAGAGCCACGACTCCTTCCATGTTCCGATGGAGATGAAGACCGCATCGAAGTTCGAAGCAAGATCGTTGAGTGGGAGATCGACGCCGACGCGTGTATTGAAGACGAACTTCACGCCGAGGGCTTCGATGAGATCGAGCTCGCGGCGCAAAACGGCTTTGGGCAGTCGATATTCAGGAATGGCGAAGCGCAGCATTCCGCCGGCTTCGCTTCGCGTTCTTCAAACACAGTCACGTCGTGGCCGAGCATGGCGAGATAGAACGCAGCAGTGAGGCCGGTGGGGCCTGCGCCTGCGACGGCAATCTTGCGGCCGGTAGATGCAAGTCTGCGAGCCAGAATGCGCTCGAGCATCGGTGCGAAGTGATCCGATTGGTAAATGCTGTCGGCGATGAGGCGATGCACCTCGCGCATGTTCACCACTTCGTCGAAAGATTGGCGGCGGCAACGGTTGTCACAGGGATGCTGGCATACGCGGCCCGTGGATGCGGGCAAAGGATTGTCGAGGATGACGGATTCGAACGCGTCGTCGAGCCGGCCTTCGCTGTAAAGTTCGAGGAAGCGCGGAATGTTCATGCGCAGCGGGCAACTGTTTTCGCAAGGCGAGACGGCGAGTTCCTGACAGACGCCGGCGCGGCAGCGATGAGCGACGATGTGGTCCTCGTACTCATCGCGGAAGTGACGGATAGTGGTGAGCACCGGGTTGGGCGCGGACTGGCCGAGCGCGCAGAGCGAGCAATCGCGAATCATGCGGCCGAGTTCGTCGAGAAGACTGAGGTGCTCCGCGGTGCCGCTGCCCGTTGGTGACTGCGTTCAAGGATGCGCAGCGCCTTGTTGAGACCCACGCGGCAGGGCACGCATTTGCCGCACGACTCGGAGTGGGTGAACTCGATGAAGTAACGAGCCACGTCGACCATGCAGTTGTCTTCGTCCATGACCACCATGCCGCCGGAGCCCATGATGGAGCCGAGTTGCGCGAGGCTTTCATAGTCGACGGGCGTGTCGAACATCTCGACGGGAATGCAGCCGCCGGAAGGTCCGCCGGTTTGCACGGCTTTTACGCGGCGGCCGGCGAGTGCGCCCTCGCCAATGTCGTAGATGAAGCTCTTAAGCGGCGTGCCGAGCGGCATCTCGACCAGGCCGGTGTTTTGCACCTTGCCCACGAGTGAAAAGACCTTGGTGCCGGGGCTCTTCGCGCTGCCGGTTTCAGCGAACCAGCCGGGCCGCGCGTGACGATGGGCGCGATGTTGTACCAGGTTTCGACGTTGTTGATGTTGGTGGGCTTGCCCCACAGGCCTTTTTGCGCGGGATACGGCGGACGAGGACGCGGGCGGCCGGCGAAGCCTTCGAGCGAAGCGATGAGCGCGGTCTCTTCGCCGCAGACAAAGGCTCCCGCACCCTGCACAAGATCGATATTGAAGTTGAATCCGCGATCGAGAATGTTCGCGCCCAGCAAGCCCATACTCGCGCGCCTGCTCGATGGCGCGATTGAGGCGGCGCACGGCGAGCGGATACTCGGCGCGTACGTAGATGATGCCTTCGGTCGCGCCCATCACGTAGGCGCCGATGATCATGCCCTCGAGCAGCGAGTGCGGATCGCCTTCGATTTCGTTGCGGTTCATGTAGGCGCCGGGATCGCCCTCATCGGCATTGCAGATGATGTATTTGATGTCGCCTTTGGCCTTGGCAAGGAAGTCCCACTTGTTGCCGGTGAGGAAGCCGGCGCCGCCGCGGCCGCGCAGGCGCGAGGCTTTGATCTGCTCGATCACCGAGTCGGCGCGGCCGTCGATCAGCACCTTGTAGAGCGCCTGGTAACCGCCGACCGCGATGTACTCCTCGATGTCGGAGGGGCTGATAAGTCCGCAGTTGCGCAGAACGATCTTCTTCTGGCCTTTGAAGAACGGAATCGCATTCCATGCAGGGATTTCAGGGTAGCCCTGGCCATAGCGCACGTGCGCCGTGATGTGATCCCACTCTTCGATCTTGCAGTAGATGAGGTCGGGCGGCATAGGTGCCGGTGGAGACGCCTTCGAGAATGCGGTCGGCGTCGTTGGCCTGCACGCGGCGCAAAATCACGAGGGGGTTGCCAGGGAGGCGAACTGCCGACCAGCGGCTCCTGGAAGCAGGCGCCAAAGCAGCCGACGCTGGCGAGGACAACGTCGAGGCCGCTGCGCTGGATGGCTTCATTGAGCGCGTGAAAGACCTCTTCAGCGCCGTTGCCGCGACCGCATGTTCCCATGCCGACGGTGATGCGCGGAATGGAGGGCGTGAGCTTGGCGAGCCCGGATTCACGGACCGCGTTGAATGCGCCAATATCCTGAATGCGAACTGGTGCGCGGCATTACTTCCTCCCTTGGGTGAGCGATTTGATTTCGCGCTGCAGAGTGCGCTCGTTCACGTGGCTGAGGATGTGGTGGTTGACCTCGACCACCGGCGCCAGGGCGCACTGGCCGAAGCAGGCAACGGTGCGGACGGTGAAGCGACGGTCGGTCGTGGTGAGAGCCAGCTTGTCGGCCTCGCTGTTTTCGTCGGCCTCACGATCGCTGAACCCAGGTCGAGACAGAGTTTGTCGAGCAGGTCGCGCGAACCGCGCGTATGGCAGGCTGTTCCGCGACATACGCAGATCACGTTGTCGCCCTGCGGATCGAGATTGAACAGCGCAAAGAAAGTAGCGGCGCTGTAGACGCGAGCAGGCGGGACGCCGGTGTCGTCGGCGATGTAGCGCAGCGAGTCCATGGAAAGAAACTTATGCGCATTGGCAGATTGGACTGCTTCGAGAATTCCCAGCAGCGCGCCGGGGCGGCTTTCATGTTTGGCGACAGCCTGATCGATCAGCAGTTTCTCGTTCGGGTCAAGTACCGGATGGTGGGCGGATTCCTGGGCGGCACTTTGCATTGCCCCTCCCTCGCCGGCGGCGCATACAGAAGTCGCGTGGAGCACGGCATCGACCCGTGTTGCGGAAGGGGATTGATAAGAATGATGGCGAGCAGGGCGCGTTTGTATCGCAAAGAGTTTACAAGAGCCTTGAGAAACACACGCTTGTTGCTGAACCCCTTCCCAGAGTGGGTCCGGGTGGAACTTTGACGCCGAACAGGGAGCGTGCGATGTGCCTTGTGTCACAGCCGGGTGTGACACGCGGGATCACACGAACTGAAAGGTAGGAGGTGCCTTGTGAACCTGACACTAATGTTTTGTCGATTTCGTCTTGGCCTCGATGGGTCCTGGAGCTTCTTCGGATTTGGGAGGAGTGTCCGGTTGGTTGGTGATCGCGGATTGGCCGGTGAGCACATCGACGCGATAACCGGCAGCCTTGGCGGACTTGAGTGATGCGTCTACTTCGGCATTCAATTCGGCGGCGTCGGAAGCGGTGGGAGCCGTTTTGCCGGCGAGCCGCATGAGGCTGGGCAACTCCAGCCACCAGAGCAGTTCCTCGTAGCGCTCCTGAATGAAATAAGTATGTCCTTCAGCCTCGTGAGCGCCGGTGAGCCAGCGAACGTCGGGATCGGACCAGAGGGTGGGGGGAAGTTCGTGGCCGTTCAGAGCCGGAGTGTTGTCGAGAGTCTTGCGGAGGGGCTCAGAGTCGATACGTGGGGCACCCGAAACAGGAGCCGGTCGAAGATTCGTACTATCCTCCATCTCAGAATCGAGATGTGGGGTATCCGCATGCTGCAGCGTAGACCCGGCAGAAACAGCCGGAGTTGAGTCCGGCGCTACTCGATCCGGATACGTGACATCCCTTGGCTGTGGGGACATCGCGACCGATTTGGCCACGGACGGAACGCCGACGCCGGCGCGAAGGAGTAGAAGAATTTTAATGCGGGCGGCGACGCGCCATGCTTCTTCGCCCTCGAAACCGAGCGCGGCGAAGGCGTGGGCAAACGGCTCGCGGAGACGGAGCCGGTCGAAGAGATCGAGCGCCGTGTGTTGCCGGGTGAGTCGCATCGATGGACTCGGCGAGCACTCAAGCACGCACCAGGCGAGGACCGGACCCCACATGGCCGTGGCCGTGAACTGCGGGCTGGGACTGGGCAACATGCGGCGCGCAGCGGCAGTCCACGGCGCGGGAAACAGCGCTTCGATCCTGGGCATGCGCATGGCGGCGCGCAGGCACTTGTGAAACCCCGGCCATTGCGATTCAGGCGCGGCCGGCGGATGAGCAAGCGCGGGCTGATTTTCGACGCGAAGGCGCGCGGCGTAGGCGCCCTGAGCAAGCTGGAGCAGTTCGCCGCCAGAGCGCCAGGCCTGCTTGAAGAAATTCCGTGCGCTGCGATTCGGTGACCTTGTTGCCATCGACGGCGGCGGCGCGGGGATGCTCGGCGAGATCGGCGAAATGCCGCACGAATGCCGGATCGAGGAGCTGGCGCAGCGCATCGTGCACGGGCCGCAGCTCGAGATTGACGAGCTCGTCGTCGAGATTGGGAACGCCGCGGCCGTTGAGCCAATCGGAGAGCCTGTCCCAGGGCTGCTGCGCCGTGGGCTGAAGCTCACGCCAATCGAGAAAGACGTGGCACTGATAAGCGTGGAGCTCGAGCGTGAGGCCGCGGTCGAGCAGATCGTCGGCGCGGCGCAGATATTCGAGGCCGGTGAGCGAATCGCGCCAGGCAACGACGAGCGCCGCGGTCGCCGCTGAGGCCGAGTCCCTCGGCGAGCCGCCGCTGGCGAAGCTGGCCCGATCCCTTGTCGGCATAGGCGGCGGAGAAATCGATGGTGCCGTGCGCGTCGAGCCGTAGCGGTTGTTGTAGACGACCAGCGCGCGCTCGCCGCCGTTGCGGTTGGAGTAGGCGAAGACGTCTTCGTCGACCGAGCCGTTGCCGGTGAAGAAATCGTAGAGCAGAAAGTTGCTCGCTCTCGGCAAAGAGCCAGCGGCGCTTGAGCAGCGGCGCAATCTCGCGCTCGTGGCGCTCGACGAGCCAGTGGTCGGGGTTCTCCTCGTAGCGCGGCCAGCGGTACTCCATGCCGTACTTTTCGGTGAATCCCTCGATCTGGCCGTGGCCGAACATGGGCAGGCCGGGCAGCGTGGACATCATCGACGGCGACGCCGAAGCACTTGTCGCCCTTGCCGAACTGGTCGATTGCGGTGCGCTCGTCGGGATTGCTCATGAAGTTGACGTAGCGCTTCATGATGTCGGGATCGAACTCGAGGGTGTTCTTGATGACCGAGCGGTACTTGGCGTTGTCCTCGTCGCGCAGCATGATCATGAAGGCGCTGTTGTAGACGCGATGCATGCCGAGCGTGCGGACGAAGTAGCCTTCCATGAGCCAGAAGGCCTCGGCCAGCAGCAGCGTGCCGGGAACTTCGGCGGCGACGCGATCGACCACTTCGCGCCAGAACTCGTGCGGCATGGCGCGGTCGAATTCGGCCTGGCTCATGCCGTATTCGGCGCGCGAAGGAATGGCGCCGCTCGATGCCGGGCCCGGGAAACCAGAGGCGATGAAAGTGGCGCTTGGCGAGCGTCATGGCGGCGTCGAAACGGATGACGGGAAAGAGGCGCGCGACGTGCAGGATGGTCTGGATGACCTGCTCGCGCACGGCGGGATTCAGGTAGTCGAGCTGCGCGGTGTCGTTCCAGGGAAAGCTGGTGCCGTCGTTGCCGTGATAGATGTAGCGGGTCTCGCCGGTGGACTTGTCGCGGCGGCGAAAGACGACGGCGGCATCGGACTGCTCGTAGTAGTGGTCTTCGATTTTGATTTCGACGCGGCCGTCGTGGGAGAGATCGGGGCCGTTGAAGCTGTAGGCGGGATAGGGCGAATCCCAGCGCGAGATGAACCACTCGGGATGCTCGATGACCCAGGGCGAATCGATGCCCATGTGGTTGGGCACCATGTCGCTGGCCAGGCGGATGCCGTGGCGATAGGCAGCGGTCGCGCAGGTTGATGTAGGCCGCCTCGCCGCCCAGATCGTCGGCGATGCGATAGTCGAAGAGCGAATAGGCCGAGGCCACGGCATCGTGATTGCCGCAGAGCTGCTTGATGGTCTTCGAGGCGCGGCTGCGCTCCCACACGCCGATGAGCCAGAGCGAATTGATGCCGCGATGGGCGAGCGCGGCCAGCTCTTCGTCGGGAATCTCGTCGAGGCGGCCGATGTGGCGGCCGTACTGGCGGCTCAGCTGCGCCAGCCAGACGTAGGTGCTCTTGGCGATCAGCACGGCGCCGGGCATCCAGGCCGTGATCGGGCGAGAATTTTTCGTACTCGTGCGCCGGATCGCCGAAGGTCGGCACCTCGGCATGGCTGACGACCGACGGCCACTGCTGCTGGCCGGTCTGGCGACGGCGCTCCGCGGCTGCGCGGCCTGTGCGCCGGCGGATTGAACTGCATCCAGATGGCCAGTTCTTCTTCGCGCAGAATTTCGCCGGCCATCAGCAGAAAGCGCTCCAGGCTGTCGCCGAGCAGCGGCTTCCAGAGCTTGCGAATGAGCTCAAGCTGATCGCTGAGCGAGCGCGGGCGAGCGCAGCGCCGGCGCGCGCAACAGATCGAGCAGGCTGATCGGCTTTGCGCCGGCGAACGGAATCAGCGGCCGCGTGGCGAAATACTCCGGCATCTGCGCCGTCACCTGGCGGTAGACGGTCTTTTCGGCGAGGGTGCGTGTCTTCAAACAGCTCTTCGAACGGCTTGAACGCCTCATTGCGATTGGCCGTCCAGAGCAGCAGCAGCTCTTCAAGCGCGGCGGCGCGGTGCGGCATGCCGTCGGTTGCGCCGGCGAGCCACTGCGCCGGAGTCTCCTGGCCGCGCATCACGCTCTGGCCGGGAAACTGCTCCACAAAGGCGAGCAGCATCTTGTCGAGCTTGTCGGTGCCCACCTGCGCGCCAAACCAGTCGAGCGCCGCGGTCATCACCTGGGGATCGAACTGCTCGCGATAGCGGGCCATCAGCACGTGGCTGGCCTCGTCGATCAGGCCCATGGCAAAGAGCTGGCCGGCGTGAACGGCCTGCTCGGGATGCTTTTCGACGTCGCGCACCTGGTTCATGCGGTGCGCGAACTCGCGGCAGGCCGGCATGTTGGCCAGAATCACGTTGCCGTTGTAGGAAAAAAGGGACTCCGCGAACTGGTAGCGCTCGCGCGCCTTGCGCGAAATGTGAAATTCCATCATCAAGACGCGAACTCCCTGATTCCCTGTTCGAGTGCGCGAAATCGAGCCAGTATTGCCCCGGTCTCTTTCGCTTTCTTTGTGCCGGATTCGGCCTGTGGCACGATAAAGAGCCACAGATCAAGGTACAATCACCATGAGGTAAATGCCGCTCGGAAACTGTGATTGTAAAGGGGAATACGGCTCACATCTTTCAACGCTTCGCCATCGGTGTGGGATCGAACTGAGAGCCGAAGGAGCTGGAGATTCGGGACCTAATCCAGCGCCTTTGTGGAAGCGCAGAATGGCAATGGTCAGCAGGCCGAAGCCCAAGGCCGCCATGGCCGCCATCTGCGGCCACAGGATGTCCATTCCCACGCCCTTCAGATACGTTCCGCGCAGCACGACCAGGAAATAGCGCAGCGGGACTGAGATAAGTGACATATTGCAGCCACTGCGGCATGGTGGCTGATGGGAAATCCGAAGCCGGAAAAAGTGATGGCCGGCATGATGAAGAAAAACGCGGTGACCATCGCCTGCTGCTGCGTGGAGGAGACGGTGGAGATGAGCAGTCCCACGCCCAGCATGCAGATGAGAAACAGCACCGCGCCCACAAGCAGAACCGAGATGTGGCCGCGAAACGGCACCTGAAACCACAACGTGCCGACGACGCGCGATCAGCGAGACATCGAAGAGTCCGATCAGGAAAAACGGCAGCGTCTTGCCCAGGATGAACTCGACCGGCCGGATGGGCGTGACCATGATCTGCTCCAGCGTGCCGATCTCGCGCTCGCGCACCACGGCAAAAGCGGTCAGCGTGATCACCAGCACCAGCGTCAGGCTGCCGATGACGCCGGGAACAAAGAACCAGCGGCTGCTCAGATCTGGCGTTGTACCAGGGGCGCTGCGTCGAGCGCGACCGACGGGCATTGCGTCGATCAGCTGCGGCGCGATGCGGCCGATGCGATCCCGCTGCGTACTGCTGCGCAAATCCGAGCGCGATCTGCGAGATGTAGCCCGAGGCAATCAGCGCGGTATTGGAGTTGGTGGCATCCACGATCACCTGCAACGGCGCGGTTTCGCCCTTGCGCAGCTTCTGCGCGAAGCCGGCGTCGATCTCGAGCCCCACGGTGGCATCGCCGCGTCGATCAGATCGCGAATCTGGCTGCGATCGGTGAGCTGCCGCTGCACGTCGAAGTAGGGGCTCGAAGTGAAGCGCGAAACCAGTTCGCGGCTCTCCTGGCTGTGATCGAGGTCGAGCACCACGGTCGGAACGTGATGGATCTCGATATGTGGCCGCGTAGCCGAAGATCAGCATCTGCACGATGGGCGGGCCAATCAGGATGAAGCGCGTCCGCTTGTCGCGCAAGACCTGGATGAACTCCTTGATGAGCATCTGCTTCATGCCGCGCGAACATCGGTCGTTCTCCTCTACTCCAGCCTCTTGTGGAATGAACGCGTGGCCACGATCGCCAGCACCAGCGCGAAGACGGCCAGCGGAACCAGGTCCGCGTAAAGCATGGCCGTCGGCGTGCCCTTGAGAAAGATCTTCTTGAGCACCGAAACGTAATAGCGCGCGGGAATAATGCGCGTGATCCATTGCAGGACAACGCGGCATCTGCTCGATGGAAAAAGAAATCCCGACAGCAGAAAGGCCGGAAGAAACGTGATGAGCAGCGCGATCTGGCTGGCGGCAAATTGATTCTTGGCCAGCACCGAGATGAAAAAGCCCAGCGAAAGCACCACGATCATGAACAGCGCCGAACTGACGAGCCAGCGTGACGATACGAGCCGCGAAACGGCACATGGAACCAGCAGATCGCGATGAATGCGCAGACGACCACGTCGAACATGCCGAGGACGAAATAGGGCGCGAGCTTGCCGAGCATGATCTCCATCGCGGTGACCGGCGTGGAGATCAGCTGCTCCATCGAGCCGCGCTCCCACTCGCGCGCGATGGTGAGCGAAGTGAGAAACGCGCCGATGACCGACATCACCAGCGCCAGCACGCCGGGAATGATGAAGGCGCTGCTTTCAAGATCCTCGTTGTACCAGGTGCGCGTCTCGACGCTGACCGGCGCCGGCTGAACGGCATGCCGCGCTGCGCGAGCCAGTCGAGCTGAATCTGCGACGAGTAACCCTGCACCACCGCCTGCGCATAACCGATGAGCACGTTGGCCGTGTTGTCGTCGGTCGCGTCGACCAGCGCCTGCACCTGAACCGGCGCCGCCGTCGCTCAGCCGCTGCGAAAAATTCCACGGAATCACGATGGCCATCTTCGCGTTGCCATCATCGAGCGCGCGCGTGAGCGCGGCGTAGTTGTCGACGACGCGAACGATGTGGAAATACTCGCTCGCCTGGAAGCGCTTGAGCAGGTCCTGGCTCTGCTGGCTGCCGTCCTGGTCGTAGACGTAAACCGGCAAGCCCTTTGAGATCGAGATTGACGCCGTAGCCGAAGAGCAGCATCAGCGTGACCGGCATGATGATGACGATGCACGAGGCTGCGCGAGTCGCGCAGGATCTGCAGCACCTCTTTTCTGGCCACGGCGAGCAAGCGCGTGCAGGCTCATGCGCGTGCGCGCCTCCGCCGCGGCTCGCGTGCGTGGTGAGCGAAACGAAAACGTCTTCGAGCGTGGGGCGGATCTTCTCGATGCGGCGTGACGGTGACACCGCGACTGCGCAGATAATGCGTCGATTTGCGGCGCGGCAGCCTGCCGCATCTGCCACCGACAAGATGCAGCGCGTTGCCAAAGACGGCGGCATCCATCACGCCGGGCGCCGATTGCAGCGCCTCGACCGCGCGGCCCAGCGGTTCGCACTCGACCAGCAGCAGTTCGCCTTTCATCGAGTCGCGCTTCAGTTCCGAGGGCGTGCCGAGCGCAACGATCTTGCCGCGAAAGATGAGCGCGAGCCGATTGCAGTATTCGGCTTCTTCCATGTAATGCGTGGTGACAAAGACGGTCACGCCCTCCTGCGCCATCTGGTGAATGAGGTCCCAGAACTGGCGGCGCGAGATGGGATCGACGCCGGAGGTCGGCTCGTCGAGAAAGATGATGGGCGGGCTGTGCAGCACCGCGCAGCCCAGCGCGAGGCGCTGCTTCCAGCCGCCGGGCAGAGTGCCGGTGATGAGATTCTCCTGCCCTTTAGATTGGCCATTTCGAGCGCCCACTCGATGCGCTCTTGCAGTTCTTTTGCGGGCACGCTGTAAAGGCCGGCAAAGAGACGCAGATTTTCAATGACCTTGAGATCGTTGTAGAGCGAGAACTTTTGCGACATGTAGCCGATGTTCTGGCGGACGGCTTCGGGATCGCGGGCCACATCGAATCCGGCAACGGCGCGCGGCCCGAGGTTGGCTTGAGCAGGCCGCACAGCATGCGAATGGTGGTGGACTTCCCTGCGCCGTTCGGTCCGAGAAATCCGAAGACTTCGCCCTTGCGCACTGTGAGATTGAGCCGGTCGACGGCCACAAAGCTGCCGAACCGCTTGACGAGGTTCTCGATCACGACGGAGTTCGCTGCAGGCTTGCAGGCATTGGATCAGGCATGGCTCCGCTCCGCCGGCAACCGCATCGACAAACAGGTCTTCGATGGTCGGCACAACCTGCTGAATCGAGTCGAAGGCGACCTGCGCGTTCTTCAGACGCGCTTCGAATTCAGGAATGCGCCGCGCGGCGTCATCGACCACCACGTGCACGCCATCGCCGGTGAGCACGAGGCTCGATATTCCGTCAGCGTGTTCGAGCTCCGCACGCAGGCGGCGCGGCTCAGACGACGTGACAGAAAGAACGCCTTTGCCAAACTCGACCCTTCAGGTTCGCCGGCGTGTCGCAAAAGAGCAATTTGCCCTGGTGCATGAGCGCGACGCGATGGCAGCGCTCGGCCTCGTCGAGATAGGCGGTCGAAGTGAGAATCGCGACGCCCTCGGCGAGCAAGCTCGTAGAGAATGCGCCAGAAGTCGCGGCGCGAGACGGGATCGACGCCGGTGGTCGGCTCGTCGAGCAGAATCACTTTGGGCTGGTGAATGAGCGCGCAGACCAGGCCGAGCTTCTGCTTCATTCCGCCGGAAAGATTGCCTGCCATGCGCGTGCGGAACTCGCTCATGCCCGCGGCAGTCGAGCAATTGCGTTGAGCGGGCTTTGCGCTCGCGCCTTGCGCACGCCGAAGAGATCGGCGTAGAAGCGAATGTTCTCGTCGACGGTCAGGTCCTCATAAAGCCCGAAGCGCTGCGGCATGTAGCTGAGCCAGTGCTTGGCGCGCTCGGGATCGCGCGACCACATCGCATCCGGCAATGGTTGCCGAGCCCGAATCGGGCGGCATGATGCCGGCCAGCATGCGCAGCGTCGTCGTCTTCCCTGCGCCATCGGGACCGACCAGACCGAAGATTTCGCCGGCGCGAACATCGAAGCTCAGACCGTCAACGGCGCGAACGCCGGGAAAGCTCTTTGTGAGCCCTTCGGCCACAATTGCGGTTTGCGAGTCGTGCGTCTGGTCATTGCTTTGCCGGCGCGGACTGCGAGCGGGTTGCGCTGGTTGTCAGCGCAAGTTCGATATGCGCGTCGGCCGGCATGCCCGGCTTGAGTTCGTGATTGGGATTGTCGATGTCGATCTTGATGCGATAGACGAGCGTGACGCGCTCCTTGTAAGTCTGCACGCTCTTGGGCGTGAACTCAGCGTCGGGAGAGATGAACGAGATGCGCCCGTGATACTGCTTGCCGGGATAGGTGTCGGTGGTGATGGTCGCGTCCTGGCCCCAGTGGATGCGGCCAAGATCGGTCTCGGCGATGTAGGCGCGCAGCCAGATGTGATCGAGATCGGCCAGCGTAACGACCGGCGAGCCGGGCGAAACCACCTCGCCAAGCTCAGCCTGGCGCACTGTGATAACGCCGGTGGAAGGCGCGCGCAGCGTCGTGTAGCTCTCAGTCGATGCGCGAGAGGCCCAGATTGGCGTCGGCCTGCTTCAGATTGGCGCGGGCGATTGCGATGTCTTCTTTGCGGCTGCCTTCCACGCTTCGTTGTAACGCTGCTGCGGCGGCCTTGAAGCTGGCCTCAGCGCGCTTAAGAGCGGTTGCAGCCAGATCGCGATCCTGCGCAGAAATCTCATCTTTGGCAAAGAGCTGCTGCGCGCGATCGTTGTCGAGCTTCTTCTGCGTCGAGGTCGGCCTGCGCGTCGATCACGGCCTGCTGCGAGGCCTTCACTTCCTGCTCGCGCGTGCCGGCCAGCGTGAGAGCGAGATTCGACTCGCGCACCGCGACAGCTGGCTTCGTCGATGCGAACTCTTCTGCCGGAAGTCGGCGTCTTCAAGGCGCGCCAGCAACGCGCCCTGCTGCACCTGCTGACCCTCTTCGACCGGCAATTCGACAATGCGGCCCTGCACCTTGAAGCCCACCAGGCTCTCGTGCGCCTCAATGTTGCCTGACAGCGTGAGCTCGTTCGCAGGCGCCGGCTTCTTCGTCAAGCGCGGATAAAAGTAGATGCCGGCGGCGATGGCCGCGACCAGCAGAATCAAAATCGGAATCAGTCGCTTCATTGCATTCGACCCTCGCAAGCGAACTCCGAATTGCGCCTGATGCAGAGCAGTCTACGGATTCGCTGCAAACTTCAGAATGTTTTTCTCCGTGTCTCCCAGGGCGCGCGCCAGCGCATACTTCGCATCCACGTGGCTCGAGACGGCAAGAATGTAATTCTCCTCGGCGCGGGCCAGCTCATCCTGCGCCGTAACCACTTCGACGTTGTTGGCCGTGCCGGCTGCGAATCGATCCTGCGCCATCTGCAGTTCGCGCTGCGCCAGCTCCTGTCCCTCAGCGGCCACACTTCACCTGCTCCGCCGCCGAGTCGAGATTGAGCAGCGCCTCGCGAATGTCTTCGTCCACGCCGCGCCGCAGATCGGCGATCTGGTCGTCGATGCGTTTGAGCCGCGCTGGCCAGTTGCTGCGCCTCGCCCTCGCGATCGCGATCGAAGATGGTGAAGTCGATCTGGCCCTGAATCAGGCCGGTCGTCTGCGACGCCGCCGATGCTGCGGCCCAGCTCGCCGATGTTGCCGTTGATGCTGACCTTGGGATAGAAGCGCGCGCGGTTGGCGCGCTGCTGCTCAAGCAGGCCCTGGCGCTGGCTGGCGAGCGAAAGATAGATCGGCGCGGGCAGCCAGCGCGGATGGCAACAGGTCCTCGGGCTGTGACTGTGCCAGCGCCTGAAATCGCAACGGCTCGGCGAGTTCAAACGGCGTGCCGGGATTCATGCCCAAGGTTGCGCGCGAGCGCAAGCAGCGATTGCTTGTAGCTCGTTCTGCGCCTCGAGCAGCGCCTGCCTGTCGTTGGCCAGCTGCACCTGCGCGCGGAAAACATCGACGCCGGTCGCCGTGCCGGCGTCGTGCTTGTCTGTTGCCAGCTTGCAGCAGCGATGTCGAGTCCGTCACGCGCGATTGCGCCGCATGACGCGCGCGCCGCAGCCGACTGCGCATTCAAGTAGAGCGCCGCGACGGCACGAACAATCAGGTCGCGCGCGTCCTGCTCGTCCATCTTGCCGGCGTCAAGCGCAATGCTCGCTAGCCTTGAGAGCACGAAAGCTGGCAAGGTCGACGACGTTCTGCTGCGCATAAATGCGGAAATCGTAATTGGAAAACGGACCGACCACGTTGGGCAACGGGAGCCCGGGCACCGAGATGCCGAAGGCGCGCAGATTGCGGTTCTGGTAGTTGGCATAAGCCTGCGCGCTGACGCGCGGCAGCAGTGCCGCAGACAAGCTCCGCTCACGGGCGCCTTCGCTCTCATCGACGCGTGTGGCCGGCGAGGAGCACATTGAGATTTGCCTGGAGCGCTTTCTGAATCGCATCCTGCAGGGTGAGGCGATCGGGCGCGGGCTGTTGGGCGGCTGAATGAGAGCTACGAGCAGAATTGCGCCACAGCATGCGAGCGACATAAGAACGGCGATCCGAACTCGGCGTTTCATCGTTGCTGCTTCTTTCCTGGAGCCGCGATCGCCCTCCAGGCGTGTTGAAAACTGTCGTCCATCCACTCGGCGAGCGCTGGTTTTTCGTGGAGTGACCAGAGAAGAACGGTTCCCATCACGGCCTGGAGCAATTGAGTGGCAACTTTCTCCTTTTTGAGACTGCGGGTCGATTTCGCCACGTTTCTGGCCCAATGCGACAACCTCCGCAATCGTCTTACGGCCCTCCTGCATATTTCGTTTCAGGATTTCGCGAACACTTTCACTGGCAAGGAACGAGGAGATGAGAGCGCGCGCCAGGCGAGGACTGCGGCCCGGTTCCTCGGCCAGGCGATGCAGAAGGTGCTGCAGCACGGCGTGAATGGGTTGCTGGCTTTGAGCCGCACTGGCCGCCTCCTTCACCTTGCCGAGCTGAATCTCGGCCATGACCCCAAGCACATGATCCTTGCCGGCGAAGTAGTTGAAGAAGGTTCCCTTGCCCACATCTGCAGCTTCAGTGATGTCTTCGACAGTCACATTCGCGAGGCCGCGCTCGGCAATTAACTCTAGTGCACAACGGAAAAGCCTGATACGGGTCTCAGCAGCGCGCCGTTCGCGTCTGCCAAGGCTCAACCCAGGTGTTGGATGCTTTCCTTTATTCGCTTGGCTAGTCGGACCGCTTAATTTGGCCGACTTGGGATTGTTTCTCATTTGCGACTCATAGCCATTTATGACTATTGGTCATATTTGTAGTAAAAATCATCTGACTTGTCAAGCCCAAGCCTCATAGGACTATTACTGAACCGGCCCGGTGTACCCGCAAGGCAGCTCGCGAAATTGGAGTAGATGCAGCAAGAGAGTCTCGCCCGGCACTAGCGACAAAAAGGCGGCGCCAGGCCTTTCGCGCATCTCAGAATTTGTGTAGCGCCCCATGACGGTTCAGCCGCATTGCCTCAAACCGAATGCGGGACCCTTCAGGTTGTCTTGGGAAGCCCGCCCGGGGCGAACGTCGAATGTTTTATGCGGGCGGACCGACGTGGACGTGAAGCCTGCATCCGATGCCCAGACTACTGCCGCTGCGGAAGGAAGGTCCAGATTGACGGGTCTTCTTCGCCAAGCACCCACGAACAGAATCCCTCGAGCCCGTTTTCTTCGGCAAGTTCATAGCGGTCCTTGAAGGTATGCAGATCGGTGAAGAAGATCCACTCGCGCATCTGGTCGCGATAGAAGTAGAAAAACGCGGTGTGGTCGTCCGCATCCCACTCGGGCCTTGCCGCCGTATGCTTGCGCAAGCTGCAGAGCATCGGGTGTACTGATGTATTCGGCCGGCGGGTTGGGCTTCTCGTCGCCGGTGACTTTGTCATTCGATGGGCGCGCCCGTGATACCAGTGATAGCCGTAGAGCGGAATGCCGAGCGAGAGCTTTCTCTTTGGGAACGACTTTGCAGCGCGTATTCGAGGTTGTCGAGGGTCCACTGCCAGCCGGCGACCGGGCCAGGCATGGTCCAGCGCGTGTGCTGGTCGTAGGTCATCAGGCAGAGCAGGTCGACGGATTTTGAGAGGGCGGCCAGGTCGTAGGCGCCGCGCCAGTCAGTGTAAATCCACTTGGCAAATCCGCCGCTGCCGGGATAGCCGGGAGCGTTGGGCACGGTGGCAATGGTCAGTTGCAGGCCGGCCTTGTGCAGCGCGTCGGCCGATGTTCTGACCAGGGCGCTGAGCAGATCGCGATCCAGGTAGTCGACATTCTCAAAATCAAATTGGAAGCCGACGTAGCCATGCAGCTTGCACTCGCGGAGCAAGGCATCGTTCATCTGGGCCTGAGCGGCGGGATTGGTCGCGAGCGCATGGAAGCCTCTTCTTATTGAAGAGTGCCACGATGCGGCATGACGGGCAACTTTTCGCTTTGTGCGCGGCTTGAGCACCGGTCGGTTGGGCGCGCCGGTGACCAGGCCGTTTTCGTCCACCTGGTACCAGGTGGGAACGAGCAGATCAATTTGTGTTGGAATGCGCCAGAAATGACCGAATCGAAGTTGGGCCGTTCGTCATGTAGAACAGCGCGCGCGGCCGTGCCCATGCGGAACCGGCTGCGACGGCTGCAATGGTGAGAATCAGAAAGGTTCGATTCATATTGACATTCAACTTACTGGAACTTCGGCCGAACTCGCAAACCAAACGCACAGAAATCACCTCAGAGTTTGCTGAGCAGGAGACTGCGTCGGAGACATGAGGCTGTTCAAGAGCACAGTCTCGATTAGTTATCAGGTGATGCCGGTGGCGCAGGCGGTTTTGGCGGAGCTGCTGAAATTGCTTTGGCAAATTCGGCCGGCGGCGCTGATTGCGCGGCCGCCATTGCCATGACAGAATCCCAGCCCTCGTCACTGCCGTGATATGCAACGTATTTCGGCTTGCAATAGGATTCCATTCCGCCTGCGGAACCCGCGTTGGTCGAGGCCGCGGCAAGATGAACCGCCTTTGCGCAATACCAGAAGCCGTTGGCGTCGAGCGGGTCGAGTTCCAAATCGGCGATAGCGAGCAGGTAGGTATCCTGAAGGTCGTTCGGTTCCATTTGAACCACGCGCAAGAACCAGTCGTGCGCCTGAGAGAAATTACGTTGCTGAAGCGCGCAGTAACCTGCGGCACCGGTAAAAATGAGTTCCATTTGCCTGTGCAACTTTGAGAAAGCTGCGTCGGCCATTCCCTCGGGTTTCTGCCACATGGTGACTTCGCGCATCCCACCCGTCGATTGAAGGCACACTTCTTCGAGGGCAGATGAATCGCCCTGGGCAGCGCTCACGCGTTCGAGCGCAACAACGATGGCCATGGCGCGGATGTTGGCTGGATCGGCGGCGAGAATCTCCTTGGCAACCTCCAGGACCTTCACTGAATCGCCAACCGTCTGCCAGTCTGCCATGGACTGTTCCAGCGCATTCGTTGCGACAACGCTTTTCGGGTACTTCCCCGCAAAGTCTTCGAAGGCCTCTGCCTGCTCCTTGGGATCCTGTGTGTTCGATGCAGCCATGAAGGCGTTGTACTCGGCTTGATCGCTGATGACCGTCTTGCCGGTGGCGTTTGCCTGATCTGGAACCTCGGCCTGCGCGCCAGCGTCTGGGTGGTATTCCGGCCGATGTGGTGCGGGCTGGGAGGATTGACCGGGTTCACTCGTCTGCTGTTGCGCTTTTGCAAACGAGGCGCAGGCCAAGAAGATCAACACACAGAAGAGGCGACATGAGAAAGAAGGCGAATGCCAGACGGAAACTCTCGAGCTGCGCACAATGCTCCTCCGATTCAGAGATGGTTGTTTGGGAGGTTGGAGGAATCGGAAGCGAGGCACAACGGGAGCGTAACACATGTTATCTTGCTGGTCACAGCCCCAGCTTCGCCCACATCGCGTCGACCTTGGCCTTGGTCGCGCGGTCCATCTCGATCATCGCCGGCCACGGCCGCTCGAAGCCTTCGGCCTTCCACTTGCGCGTGGCGTCGATGCCCATTTTCGATCCGTAGTTGGGCAGGCGCGAGGCGTGATCGAGCGAATCGACGGGGCCCAGCGTGAACTGAATGTCGCGCTCGGGATCGATGTTGTTGGCCACGCGCAGCACGACTTCGCCGATGTTCTGCACGTCGCAGTCCTCGTCGACCACGATGATGCACTTGGTGAACATGGCCTGGCCAAGCGACCAGATGGCGTTCATCACCTTGCGCGCGTGGCCGGGATAGCTCTTCCTGATCGACACGATCATCAGGTTGTGGAAGACGGCCTCGACGGGCAGATGGATGTCGACCAGCTCGGGGATGGTCATCTTCATCGCCGGCAGAAAAATGCGCTCGACGGCCTTGCCCATCCACGCGTCTTCCATGGGCGGCTTGCCGACGATGGTGGCGGCGTAGATGGGGTCTTTGCGATGGGTGATGCAGGTGAGATGGAAGACCGGGTACTCGTCGTCAAGCGTGTAGAAGCCGGTGTGGTCGCCGAAGGGGCCTTCGGCGCGCAGCTCGCCCAGCTCGACGTAGCCTTCGAGGACGATTTCGGCGTGGGCCGGCACTTCGAGATCGACGGTCTCGCACTTGACGATCTCGACGGGCTTGCCGCGCAGGAAGCCGGCGATCAGGAACTCCTCGACCTCAGGCGGCGCGGGAACGATGGCGGAGAAGGTCGTCGCGGGATCGGTGCCGATGGCGACGGCGACTTCGAGCCGCGAGCCTTTCAGATTGCCGAGCGAGACCTGCGGCAGTCCGCCGATGGGGCCGTCGGGAATCGCTGACCGCGCCGCCGGCCGACTCGGCCATCATCGCCACGCGTGCAGCCTTCGGAGCGGACTGCTCGGATCGAGCTCGTCGCGGCGGCTTCGCGCAGCGCCTCGCGATAGTGCTCGGCGGCGACCTTCTGCCGCTGCCAGTGCATGCCGGTGGTCTGGCCGTCGTAGACCTGCATGCGATACATGCCGATGTTGCGCTTGCCGGTGCGCGGGTCGCGCGTGTGCACGCAGGGCAGCGTGATGAAGCGGCCGCCGTCGTGCGGCCAGCACTTGAGAATCGGGAAATAGTTGAGGTCGAAGTTCTCGCGCCGAATCACTTCCTTGCATGGCGCGTCTTTGGCGCTCACGGTTTTGGGAAATGCACTGGTCAGCGCGCCCAGTTGCGGCAGCATCTTCAGCTTGTCGAACAGGCCGCTCGGGAGCCTTCACGTTCATCAGGCCGTGAATGCGCTCGGCGATCTCGTCGAGCCGCTCGACGCCCAGCGCCAGCGCCATGCGGCGCTCGCTGCCGAACTGGTTGATGAGAACCTTGTGGCCGGGATGGCCTTTGACGTTTTCAAACAGCAGCGCCGGCCCGCCGGGCGCGTATTTCTCTGTCGCTAGCGCCCGACTTTTGCGCTGCCGTGACGCGCCCCAATCTTTGACACGCGGTCGGTGATCTCGGTGATTTCGAGCTCGGGCGAAACCTCTTCGCGGATGCGCTTCAGTTCGCCGTGCTTTTCGAGGGTTTTGATCCAGTCGCGCAGATCGTCGTAGGCCAAGGGCGTGCTCCGACCGGTGGTGACCGTTCCTCAACCATGGTAAGGCAGGGAGCGATGATGCAGGCAACGAGGGAGCAAGGGAGCAAGACAGGCGTCAGGATTCAGGGATCAGGGATCGCAGTACGTGCGGAGCTGTCATTAGGCGGTGCACAAGCTTGGTGCAAACAACCGCAATCGACTTTGCGTTTTCGCGTCGCCACTGTGCGATGCTCGCGATGAGAAAGGAGATTTCCATGACGCAATCCCCCAAGCGCACATCCGCAGATCAAACTCAGCAAGCTTCGGCACCAAGCCCTATTTCAAGCTGCCGAAGGATCCGCGAGCCGCGGCCGCAACATCGTGGAATGTGCCCGACCTTTGCGCCGCATACAACTGGCCCACCGGTCGACCCGGGCGGCGGCGTGATCGCCATTGTCGAGCTGGGCGGCGGCTGGGTCGCAGTCGGACATGGACTGCCTTTTTCAAGTCCATCGGCCAGCCGGCGCCGTCGATCACCGATGTTTCGGTGGACGGCACCCAGAACACGCCCAACCAGAGCGGATCGGCGGGCGACGCCGACTACGAAGTCGCGCTCGATATCCAGGTGTCGGGCGCGGCGTACTACGCGGCCACGGGCCAGGCCGCGACCATTCGCGTGTACTGGTCGCAGGACATCGGCACGGCGGTCGCAGAAGGCCGCCGCCGACGGATGCGACGTGTGCAGCATCTCGTGGGGCGCCGACGAAGCGAACTGGGGCACGACCGCAGCGCGAGCAGATGGAATCAGCGGCGGAGGCCGCCGACGGCCGGCGGCATGGTGGTCTTTGGCGCGTCGGGCGATAACGACTCGAGCGACGGCGGACCGACGCCGGCGAATGTGGATTGCCCGTCTTCGTGTCCGCACGTGGTGGGCTGCGGCGGAACCAACAAAGACAGCGACCAGCGAGACGGTGTGGAACGACAATCCCGGCCAGACCGAACGGCGAAGGAACGGGCGGCGGCTACTCGACAATCTTCCCGGTGCAGAGCTTTCAGATCGGCGCGCCGCCTGCGCCAGCCAACACGCAGTACGGCACAGGGCGCATGGTGCCCGATGTGTGCGCGAATGCCGACCCCAACACCGGCTACAACATCTTTGTGCACGGATCGGCGACGGTGGTGGGCGGCACCAGCGCGGTGGCGCCGCTCTATGCGGGCCTGTTTGCGGCGTTCGGAACCAAGCTGGGCTTTGTGACGCCCACGCTCTGGAAGAATCAGAAGGCGTTCAACGACATCACGGTGGGCAGCAACGGATTCTACAACGCAGCCGCTGGGCCCGACCCATGCAGCGGCATCGGCTCGCCGATCGGCAACAGCATCGCCGCGCTGTTTGCGAAGTGGCGTGAGCTGGTTATTTCGCCGGCTCGATGGACGGTAACCATCGGCATGACCGGCGGAATCGCGTCCAGCGGGATAGCCGAGCCGCTTCCACTCGTCGAAGCCGCCGCGCAGCGGGCGCACGCGCTCGATGCCCAGCTTGTGCAGCGTCATGGCGGTCTTGGCCGCCGTGGCCTCGCTGGGGCAGGTGCAATAGAGCACCACATCGCGGTCGCGCGGAATCTCGCCGTGGCGCGCGGCGAGCGCGTCGGGCGAGAAGTGCAGCGCGCCGGGCAGCGTGAATGGGTCAGGCAGCAGTTCGAGCGGATGGCGCAGGTCGACGATATAGACCTGCTCGCCGGCGTCGAGCTGCGCTTCAGTTCCTCGGGCTCGAGGCGCGAGGCGGCCAGCTCTTCGAGCACCATGCGGCGGCGATAGAGGCGGCCAATGAAGAAGCCGACGATGCCGAGAAGCAGCAGCGCGCCGGAGAAGCGGCCCACCCAGTTGAGCAGGCTGGGGTCGCGCTTGAGGCAGGTCGCCGAAGAAGCGGCCGATGGTGAGCAGTACGCCGACCCAGAGCGCGGCGCCGATGCCGTCGAAAAACAGAAACGGCCAAAGCCCATGCCGTTCTGGCCGGCAACCGGCGGCGCCAGCGTGGCCAGGCCGGGCACGAACTTGGCGAACATCGAGCATGACGCCGCGGCGGCGGCCAAAGGAGTCCTGCGTGCGGCGCACGCAGGTGGTCGGCTCGAGCGACAGCTTGCAGAGCATGCGCAGCACGTGGTGGCCCGTGCCTGCGGCCGACGAGGAACCAGAAGCTATCGGCGATCAGCGTTGCAGCGACGCCGTGCAAGGAGCGCAGTGTGAAAGCTGAACTGGCCATCGACCGACAAGCGCGCCGGCAGCCAGCAGCACCGGCGTGGCCGGCAACGGAATGCCGAGCTGCTCCACCAGCACCCAGGCGAAGAGCAGCAGGTAGCCGTACATGAGCAGAATTGAGTAGGCAGTTCCATGGCGGGTACCGGGCGGTTCCAATTGCAGGAATCAGGCCGCCGGGTCTACCGCGAGCGGTGGGGAAAGGCAGCCTCGTATATGGGATGATACTCGAACCGGTTTCGTTTCACTTGCAAGAGTTGGAGTCGAGCGGGACGGCGGGTCGAGCGATGTTATCGGCAGCGCTGGGCTCCTTTACCTGCTCAATCACCCAATCGACCCAAATGCCCTGGTCGGCCGGGCAGGCCAGTCGCTCAGGCGAGCCTGCCAGGACGGCATCTGACAAAATTCTCGACAACGGGATAGTGCAAATTTGCGTGGGGCGGCAGATTCTCAACTCGGCCGTCGACGCGCAGTTCAGGGCCGTTCAGCGGATCGAGGTTTATTTCGCCATCCGTCGCCGATAATTCGGAATTGATCGCGCGCGATATGCGAAGTTCCAGCGCACATCGACAACGCCGTGGATGCCGCCGGCAAATTTGATCACCACGGTCGCGGAGTCCTCGACATCCATGGGATGCACCACATTTGAGAGAAACCCGGTGGCGCGCTTCGGCTGCCCGAAGAGAAAGTTCATGGCGTCGATGCGATGGGAGGCGACGTCGTAGAGCGGGCCGCCGCCTGCCAGCGCGGGATCCTTGAGCCAGTCGCGGCCCTCCAGCGTTTGCATCCATCCGTGGCTGTTTGCCTCAGCCAGAACCGGCTGCCCGATCGCGCCATCAGCGATCAACTGCTTCGCCCGGATGAGCTTGGGGTACAACCGCCGATAATATGCGACTCCGAGCAAGCCTTCGGTGACATGCGCCGCAGCGATCATGTCTGCCGCCTGCGACATATTGATTGCCATCGGCTTCTCGCACAGGACATGCTTACCCGCGCGCAAGGCCTTGATGGCCGCATCGGCGTGGAGCGCGACCGGCAACGCGACGTAAATGGCATCCACAGCGGGATCGGCGACGGCTTCTTCGATCGTCGGCCAGGTGCGCGCGCCCGGCCAGGCCGCCGCCTTGTCCGGATCGCGCGTGACAAATCCGTAGAGAGTGCTGCGCGGTTCGGCCTGAATTGCGGGAATGACGCGCTTGCGTGCGATGTCGCCAATGCCGGCGACAACCCAGTTCACATTGCTCATGGCATGGCCAGAATATCGCGTTGTGCTGCGAGCAAGAACAGAAAAGCCGCCCGAAGGCGGCTTCTGGATCGGAGACCTCGGCGCGAGCAATTCTCTATTGAACTGCGCCGCCAGGCGAGGTTGACGGCGATGAAATGGCTTCCTGATTCTTCACCGCAAAATAGTCATGGTCCCAAAGGTTCCTGTAGAACTCGCCAGTGAGCTCTGCGGCGCGCGGACCGAATGTGGGCCGGCCGCCTTCGAGGAAGAACACCGTCACGAGGCTTCCCTGCGGTGAGTCAGAATAGGAAGCAAACCAGCCAAAGCGGGTTCCATCGTTGGAGCAGGTTCCGGTTTTACCGAAAACCGGCAGCTCGCGGAAGTTGGCGCGCAGGCTGCGCGCGGTTCCATATTCGACGGCACCGGCCATGCCGTCTTCGAGACCGGGAACATACTTTGCGATATTAAGCGTGCGCTTGACCTTCGGCTGGAAGGCTGAAACCTCTCCTGGTGTGGTGGGATGTTGCAAGTAGTAGAGCGTGCCACCGTTGGCAATGGCGGCGACAAACGCGCCCAGTTGCAACGGGGTGAGCGAAACGCCCTGGCCGAAGCTGCACATTCGGCCGACGCCGCCTTCTGACTCAGGAATCGCCTGGTCGGGATACTCGCCCAGTTGCTCGCCCTGAATGTTGTAGCCGGCCAGCTCGCCCAATCCAAACTGCGTGGCATAGTGACGAACGCGTTCAAAACCCAGTTCCCTGCCCATCTCTTCGAAGTAAAGATTGTTGCTCTTGGCCAGCGCCTGAGTCATGTTCATGCGGAAGCCGGGGAGCTGCACCATCGTGTCGTTTGTAACGAGGCCCTCAGAAAGCGCCGCAAGAGCGACCGTGAGCTTGATGGTGGAGCACGGCTCAGCGCCGGGTGATAGCGCTAGCTTCTGGTTGACCATGGCAAGAATGCGGCCGTTATTCGGATTGATGACCAAGGCGGTGCCGTTCATGTCGCCAAGCGCGTCGATTGCCGCCTGGCGGACAACCGGATCTTCACCGGCGGTGACATCGCCGGCGCCGATTTCGCCTTTCACAAACGAGCTGGCGGTGAACCGCTCATAATAATGATGGCGACGGACGAGAGCCGTGCGGCGGATGTGCGCTCCGGCCGTGGCCGTGGACGCATGAGACGTGGATGTGGCCTTGACGGCAGCATGAGCCGCTGAATGATAGCGGGAAGTGTGCGTTGTTGAAGTGGCGGGGCGCGCAACAGAAGCGACGCGATGAGTGGTGGTTCGACGCGAGCTCGATAGATGCTGAGAAGATTTTGAGTGGTGCAAAGGCTGCTGCGGAGCGTCAAGCGCCGCAAGACGAACAGAGCCGATTCCACAAACTATAGCTATAAGGCCAAAGGCCCAAACGCAGGACGTTTTCATCCAGCCAATACCCCTTCAATTCATTTGGATGCTTGCCGTGCATTTGCTCCATGGAGCGCCGCACTTCTTTCCTCTGTTTAGACTCGTGAATTGCCTTAGTCTCGCGTCGCAGCCTGAGAATCTTAATTTGACGGCCCCATCGTCAATTGACACTTTCACTCTTCGATCGACTGGGTTGCTCGTCCGCGGAAGCTTCCCTTAACAATAACCCGGAATGCGACGAGAACCTTCGATCTTCGGTATTCGTTCGTACAACTTTCGGGGTCTTTACGGTAACTATACCGGTTTCTCGCCTGATTTGGAACTCAGGCAGGACGTATGCGCGTCCATGTTTAGTTACGTTGATGCTCGATTAGAAGTGAAGCCGGCGAAGAAAAGTCGGCACGTCGAGATCCCGATCAGGCGCAACACCCTGCTCGGTGAAGAGTGTGGGACTCGCTTGCGCGGCAGTCTCGGTCGGTTCCTGCACGGCCCGCTGCGACTGAGCGAACTCCGGAGCAAAATCCCGAGGCGCGGGCCTGGAGTCGACGGAGGCTTCAACGATGCCGGATTGCGAATTAGCCATCGCCGATACTTTCTCGCACTCAACTCCATACTCCCTTGCATAATCGCTGGTCGACATCGACGGGGCAGCTCGATACGGTCACCGTTGTAGAAACCATCGGAGCAGCCGATGCGAAGAAGATGGGCTCTTCCGTGCTTGCGGTTTCATCTTCCTCCTCGCTCAGAAATCGCGGAGTGGCAGGAGCAAGCTCCGGATCGGCTTCGCGCATCCAGCTTCCGGAAGAAATAACCGGGACTGAGACCACCGGCACGTCATCGACATTCAGCATGCGCGCGCGCCGCTCCGGCATCTGGTCGCGAAAGCCGGTAGCGATCACGGTGATCTTGACCTCCTCGCCCATCCGCTCATCGAGTACGGCGCCGAAGATGATGTTTGCATCTTCATGCGCGGCCGCTTGAATGAGCGACGAAGCAGCGTTGACTTCGGAAAGCCTGAGGTTGCTGGATCCGGTAATGTTGATCAGGATGCCGCGCGCTCCATCGATGGCGCCGGCATCGAGCAGCGGCGATGCCATGGCCGCCTGCGCCGCTTCGATGGCACGATCTTCACCCGAGCGAACTGCCGTGCCCATCACGGCGTGACCCATGCCTGCCATTGTGGTCTTCACGTCGGCAAAGTCGCGATTGATGATGCCGGGAATCGTAATGATGTCGCTTATTCCCTGAACGCCCTGGCGGAGCACATCGTCAGCGATGCGGAAACTTTCGAAGAAGCCAGCGTCTTTGGCGACGGCAAGCAATTTCTCGTTGGGAATGACGATCATTGTGTCGACGCTCTCGAGCAGCTCTTTCAGGCCGCGTTCCGCCTGTTGCAGACGCCGCTTGCCTTCAAACGCGAAGGGGCGCGTGATGACTGCGACGGTGAGGATGCCCATTTCGCTAGCGAGCGACGCGATGACCGGAGCAGCGCCAGTGCCGGTGCCCCCGCCGAGGCCTGCAGTGACGAACACCATATCCGCGCCTTCGAGCGCTTCAATAATCTTGCCTGAATCTTCGAGCGCGGCACGCCGACCGATGTCAGGATTGGCGCCCGCGCCGAGGCCTGCGGTGAGGCGCACGCCGAGTTGCAGCTTGACCGGGGCCTGCGAAAGCTTGAGTGCCTGCATATCGGTGTTGGCCGCGATAAACTCCACGCCCTCCATGCGGGCCTGGATCATGCGATTGACGGCGTTGCCGCCACCGCCGCCCACGCCGATCACTTTGATGTGCGCGCCGCGCACGCTCTCATCGTGAAACTGAATGCGCATTTCTCCGGCTTCCTGATTCTCGTGTTCCATATCGGCTCCGCTCCTGGTCTATGGTCTTCCGTTCTCGTTTCTAGAAACTTGCTGCAAACAGGTCGCGCAGTTTGGCGCGCAGGCTGTTGTCTTCCTGCGGCGCGCGTGGTCCGGGTGCGATGCGCGTAAAGCAGCGTTCCGATGCATCACGGCGTACGAGGGGTGATTCAGCTCCGATGGCATCTGCGATAGACGTACGGGATATCCGATGCGCGCCGGAACGCGCAACAGGCTCTCAGTTACATCGAGCATGCCGGGAAGCATCGCTCCGCCACCGGTGAGCACGCAGCCGGCGCCCAGCGCGTCGACGACTCCGCCGCTGCGCAGGCTCTCTTTGACGTAATGCATGAGCTCGCGGGCGCGCGGCTCAAGAATCTCGGCGACGGTGCGCAGCGAAAGCATCTGCGGCTGTGGATTGGCAATCTCGATCTCAGCAAGCTGCGGCACCGATGTCACGACAGCGTTGCCATACTGCTTTTTCAGTTCTTCAGCCTGGGCGACCGGCATTTGCAGGCCGATGGCAAGGTCGTTCGTAAAGTGCGCACCGCCGATCGGGACAGAAGCAGTATGTGCGACCGCACCTTCGAAGAAAACCGCAAGATCGCTGGAGTGCGCGCCGATATCGAGCAGGCAGACGCCGAGTTCGCGCTCGTCGGCGGAGAGCGTGCACTCTGCGGCGGCCAGCGGCTCAAGAACTGCTTCAGAAACTGCAAGTCCAGCGCGATTGGCGCAGGTGACAACGCTTTGCAGCGCGCTGCCGGCGCAGGTGGCGATGTGCAGATCCACCTCGAGCCGCGCACCCACCATACCCACGGGATCGAAGATGCCGGGCTGCTCGTCGAGGATGAACTGGCGGGGCAACAGGTGAATGACTTCGCGGTCTGGCGGACGCTCGATGGCACGCGCGTGATCGATGGCCGCGCGAACATCTTCACGCGTAATCTCGCGCATGCCACGGGCCAACTGGACGCCGCCATTCGAATTGAGGCCGCGAATATTCGGACCGCCGATGCCGACGACGCACTCGTCGATATTGGCGCCAGCGCGGCTTTCGGCACGTTCGTTGGCGGCACGAACGGCTTTCGCGGCCGGCCCCAATTCGCCGATGACGCCTTTGCGCATGCCGGCTGACTCCACTGCGCCGTGGCCGCGATAGCGCAGCACTTGCTCGTTGACATCGGCAGCAAGGACGCGCGTCCACGCGCTGCCGATATCGAGCACGACGATCATGTTGTCTTGCCGCTGCGCCATACCGATCACCCGCCTTGCTCTACGCCCGGCGCGGGAACTGCGACCGAATGCGTGGTGGTGGCGGGCTTCCGCCGGTTGGTTTTGATGGCAGCGCGCTTGACGGCCGCGTGCTTCTTCGCGTGTGCCGGCTTCGCATTCTTCGGCGCGGGAGTGCTGGCTTGCGGTTTCGGCTGATCGGTTGACGCGGTCGAATCACTCGACGCATCGATGGGAGCTGCACCTGCTCCGGCCGAAGTGTCGGCGGTTTGCTTGCCGCCAGTCATCTGCAGAACAACCTGGTTGTCGTAGCGCAGATCGACCGCAGCAAGGTGGGGATACTGCTGACGCCACTCCGCAATGTGTGCTTGGAATCGCAGGTACCGCTCAAGGAAATGGTCTTCGCCAAAGTGCGCGAGAATGTCAGATCCCTGCTCCGGCATGAGAACGCGGGCATCTTCGGGATCGGTGAGGTCGATTTCCGAAATTTGCTCTGAATTGTGTTTGCCGTCCGCGTCCAGCTCCGCCATCATGCGAAGGTACATTGCCATCCGGTCTCTGCGGGATCCAACCGGATCACCGAGGTCGATGCCGGTGACGACGGGGAATGAATAATGATGCGCAACCATGGTGGCGGGCGCCATATCGAGCAGGATGCCGTCGGGATCTACAAGGCCGATCTGCTGGCCGTGGCGTGTAAAGGCCACAGGCTTGCGTTCGACCACGGTGACGCGAATCTGGTCGGGAAGCAGTCGCATGACCGTCGCCTGCTGAATCCAGGGGATCTGTTCGAGCTGCTTGCGCCGCACATTGAGTGGGACGTAGAAGATATTGCGACCGATGTCTTCGCCAAATACAGGCAGCAGTTGTGAGCGCGTTACTTCAGTGAGGCCGGCAGCCTGGATGTTTCCTGTTCCGCCAATCCGGAAACGAGCATCGCGCTCAAGATAATGTTCGATGGTGACGTATGCCGCGGTGAATGCCGCGATAACACAGAGCGCGCCGACCGCAAGAAAGACGCGGCCAACGGTGCTGGCCGGACGCCACCAGCGGTTATTCGACTTGTCTTTGCGATCGACTCCGAAACGGCGCTGAGTGAATCGCAAATCGGGGCGCGAGTCACCGTCGCTCTCCGGATCGTCAAACTCCAGAGGCATTCCCGGCAGATTGCGTCCACTGCGGGGTGTGGGCTGCTGCATGCGCCTTACGCGACTTTCCGCAGGCACATCCTCTTCCCACAACAGGGGCCGATTTGTCGTATCTCTATGGTTCGCCACGCCGGAGCAGGGTCGTGAGAGTCGCCATCGCAATTAGAGGAATTCTGCCTCGCGATGGGCACGCACAAATTGTTGAAATCTCGTACGCTATCTCGCGAAAACAGCAATCCTTTAGTTGCCGTAGATTTCACTATAGCCCGGTGTCTGATAAAGGTTTTTCGCGACGAAAGAGGGGGAACCAGACGCGTTACGGGTGTGGAAAATCGGGATGAAAATAGACGCGGGAATTTGCTTGCGTGACACTCAGAGCGAAGGGTTTTCGAGCGCTGCGAGAATCTGCGGGGCCAACTGGCTGACGCTGCCAGCGCCGAGCGTCAGAATCATGTCGCCTTTGTGCGCTTGCGCTGCAATCGCGCTGACTGCGGCGGGAAAATCCGGAGCGAATTCAACGCGTGGGCCGGACTTCTCCAACTTGATGCGATCGACGAGGAGCTCGGCTGTCACGCCGGGAATGGGTTCCTCGCTTGCAGCATAGATCGGCAGAACGATCACGGTGTCGGCGTCTTTAAATGCGCCCGAGAACTCGTCCAACAGATCGAGAGTTCGGGAGAACCGGTGCGGCTGGAAGACGACGTGGACTTTGCCGTGCGAGCACGCGCGCGCCGCGGCGAGCGTGGCGCGAATCTCGGTGGGATGGTGGCCGTAGTCGTCGACCACGGTGACGCCGCGCGCCTCACCGCGCTTCTGGAAGCGCCGATCGACGCCGCGAAAATTGTTCAGGCCTTCGGCAATCTTTCCGGGGCGACTTCAAGCTGGCGCGCAATGGCGACGGCCGCCGTTGCGTTGAGCACGTTGTGCATGTCCGGAACATGCAGATTCGAACGGACCGAGCAGACCGGCAACGGTGTGCACCTGAAAGCGCGAGTAGCCGCTTCCCTGCTCCGCTACGAGCATTTCCACGCGGAAGTCCGCGTCTGCGGATTCGCCGTAGGTGAAGACGCGGCGCCGCACGCGCGGCAGAATTCCTTTGAGCAGCGCATTGTCGATGCAGGCCGTCACCGCGCCATAAAACGGCACGCGATCCATGAAGTCAACGAAGGCGCGCTCGACGTCGGCCATGTCGTGGTAGCAATCCATGTGCTCGCGGTCGAGATTGGTGACGACGGCGAGAATCGGCGACAGCTTCAGAAACGAGCGGTCGCTCTCGTCTGCCTCCGCGACCAGATACTGCGTTGTTCCCAGCCGCGCGTTCGAGCCCAGCGCGTCCACGCGCCCGCCGACAACGACCGTGGGATCGAGACCGCCTGCAGAAAGCACGGCTGCCACCATCGAAGTGGTTGTCGTCTTGCCGTGCATGCCGGCGATGGCGATGCCGTACTTCAGGCGCATCAGCTCGGCCAGCATCTCCGCGCGCTGAATCACGGGAATCTTGCGGGCGTGCGCTTCGAGCACTTCGGGATTCTTCGCGTTGACCGCGGAGCTGGTGACAACCACCGTCGCGCCGGCGACGTTGGCGGCGTCGTGGCCTTCATAAATTGTTGCGCCCAGTTGCGCCAGGCGGTCGGTGACTGCGCTGCGCTTCAGATCGGAGCCTGAGACTCTTATGCCCAGGTTGAGCAGGATCTCGGCGATGCCGCTCATGCCGATGCCGCCGATTCCGATGAAGTGCGCGTGCTGCGAAGTGGCAAACATTAGGATGAAGGATCAGGGTAACAGAGGACAGGTGTCAGGGATCAGGGATCAAGGGTCAGATTTCAGTTCTCCGATCGAGCGTATAGGACATGGAAGTCTTCGCAATCATTGCTTGAATGTCATACCGAAGTTTCCTAAGGTGCTGCCGAAGTTTTTTACTGACCCCCTTAAAACCTGACACCTGAATCCTGTTCTCACTCCGGCAGCGAGTACTCGAGGTCGTAAAAGTGTTGGCCATTTTCGATCTTGATGGTGAAGGTGCCGGCGATGCCTTTCAGGCCGCCGGTTCCCGAGCCCGGCACCACGATCACCTGCATCTTCGGTCCGTTCGTGTCCATGGTGGCCAAATGCTCGAGCGCGAAGCTGCCCTGCTTGCCGCCGAGGGTGCCGGTGACCATTTCGATGGCCACGTAACCCGCTGCGCCCTGCCGTGGATCGCCGCCGCCGAACATCTCGCCCTTTGTCGTCGCTTCCATGTCGCCATGAATCACCTTGTTAATGCTGTAGCGGCTGAGGCCATCGGCCGGAGGGGGCGTAAGTGGGTGAACGTCGACATTGAATGTGCCGTGTGCATGATGCATCGGGATCTCCTTTGCTTGCGTGAGAGCTGCCGACGCGACGAACGCCGAGGCGAGCAAGACGAATGCAGCGAGTGTTCTCAAGCGAATTTCAGAATAACCCGGCGGTATGAATTTGACGTCCATTTCTGCGGGAAGTCGGGGCAAGATCAACACGATTTCAATAGAAAGTTGCGCGAGATTATTTTCGCGCTGAAGCCGCAACCTTCTTGCCCGCCAGTGTTTATTCAGGACAGAACCGGCGAGCCGGGGAAGCAGAAAGAGCCAAGCTACCAGAACAAGGCAAGCCGGAGCGTCCGAAAAAGGACCACCTGGACTGGAGGATTTATGACATTCGTGAAGAAATTCGTGTTAGCGGCAGCGATGTTGGCTGGGACCCTGGGGATGAGCGCAGCGCCGGCCCAGGCAGCCCGCATCGGAGTGTATGTCGGCGCGCCAATGGCGTACCTTCCGCCGAGTCCCGGCCCTGGGTATGTTTGGGTCTCGGGCTACTGGAATCGCGGCGTTTGGGTTCCAGGCTATTGGAATTTCGTGGGCGTGCGCGTGGGTGGTCCGTTCATTCGCGGCGGAGTTGTAATCGGCCATGGGCCGGTCTTTTACCGGCATTTCGGGACCGCACCTTTCCGCAGGTAGCTTCTCCTTCTGCTACTTGCACTGCACGGCCTCTCCAAAACTGGAGAGGCCGTTTTTTCTGTATCGTTCAGGCCTGTGAAGCGTCTCTAGAAAGGGGTCGACTGCGCAATTTCGAGGCGCCTAAGAAATAAGGAGTTAGAGGCAGGTGTTGCGGTTTTTGAGCTGCTGGGATCATGCTTGAACGGGACCGCAACAAAAAGGCGAAAATGCTGTTTAAGTAGATGAAGGCCGGCAGAAGACCGCAAGTAGCCGGCAAGTGCTTGAAACGGAGGCAACTCCGGATTCCGAGTCCTGGCGAACGGACACGGGCAGCACAAGGAGGATGTCATGCGGAAATTCCGTTTGGTTTTATTGGCAATGCTTGTTGTTATTCCATTCGCCGTTGTGTCGACGGCGAATGCCCAGGTAGCGGTTGGAGTCGGCGTCGGGCCGGCAGTGGTTGCGGCGCCCGGATATTATGGTCCCCCGGATTGCGAGTGGGGCTATTACTCGTATTATCCGTACGCATGCGCGCCTTACGGCTACTACGGTCCCAGCTGGTTTGACGGTGGTCTCTTTATCGGTGTTGGCCCGTGGTATCACTGGGGCTGGGGCGGCCGATATGGTTACGGATTCCGCGGCGGCTACGGATATCGCGGCGGTTATGGATATCGCGGCGGATACGGTTATGCAGGCCGCGGATACGCTGGCCGCGGCTATGCTGGTGGTGGTGTTGCCCGTGGATACGCGGGTGGCGGCGCACGCGGCTATGCAGGTGGCGGGGTAGCGCGCGGATACGCAGGTGGAGGCGGCTCGCGCGGATTTAGCGGCGGCGGTGGCGGCTTCCGTGGTGGCGCAGCCGGCGGATTCCATGGCGGAGGCGGTGGCGGCTCCCGCGGTGGTGGCGGCGGACACCGGTAAGTCTTGATTTCGGCATATTGAGAAAGCCCGTCCTGCTTCGGCAGGCGGGCTTTTTGTTTGTAGGCTGCGACTCAATAAACCGAAACGCTGAAATTGCGCAGGTCGAGCGACGAATGTGCGAATGCTCTTCGCGAGCCAAAACAGGAATCGCGGATGCGATTCGTGCCTGACGATCAGCGGCTATGAGACGCTATCAACATCGATATGAAGTTTTTGTCACATCTCCCTTCATCGCGCGCTTCGGTGCGTCTATCGACTCAAGGGGTAATTTATGGCAACCTCCACCCTGGTCACACCGACCTCCAGCCGTTCAAAATTCAAGACCGTTCTCTGGATCTCGCTTGGCCTCACGACACTCTTTGTCTTCATCACCTCAGAAGTTCTTCTGGTCACCGACTTTCCCATGTATCACGCCTACCGTCTACAGGTGATCGCCGACCGCCATCTTCTCATTCCGCACACGCTCAGCGGGGTATTTGCTCTGCTGGCCGGGCCTCTGCAGTTCTCTTCGCGTTTCCGCGAGCGACACTTGAGAATTCACCGCGTCGTTGGCCGCATCTATGTTGTCTGCGTGTTTATCGGCGCATTTACCGGGATCGCCCTCGCCTCCGGCCGGCCCGGGTTGCCGGGAACGTCGATGCAGGCCGCTGCATGGATCGTCTGCACTACTGCCGCTTTCATCACCGCGC
Source organism: uncultured Acidobacteriaceae bacterium (assembly GCA_963782085.1). Taxonomy (GTDB): domain Bacteria; phylum Acidobacteriota; class Terriglobia; order Terriglobales; family Acidobacteriaceae; genus Telmatobacter. Next base: position 38,705 of record CAWAIL010000009.1, on the reverse strand, counting down.
GTAATCGCCAGATCGTTCAACATCGGCAGTGGATGGCCCGTTCCTACGCCGTCACGTTTACGTTCGTCTCCAGCCGTGTTCTGAATCTCTGGCCCCGCTACTGGAGCCATCTTGGAGACACTTTCTCCGCCGTCGGAGTGATCGCGTTTACCCTGGCGTCACTTCTTATCGTCGACCTCGGCCTCAACTGGCGCGAGCTCACCACGCGTCGTGCATGATCACAGGTGCAAATGATCTCGATCGAGCAAAACTCGGACAGGCAAGAATTGGCTCACGATTTTCCGCTCCATACAGTCAAACGGTGCACTGCGGTTTCGAATTCGGATCGAACTGCTATCCAGATGAATCGATCGTCATGATGACGCGTTCGTCATGAGACACAGATTCAGGAGCCGTACAATTTCAACGAGTCGGGTCGGAAAAAAGGAGATTCCAGTTAGCACGTCCTTTTTGAATCGGATTCCATCGCAAGACGAAATTCTCATCCTCGGTGGAGGTGTAGCAGGTTGTGCCGCCTCCATTGCCCTCGCCCGCAAGGGGCGAGCGGTAAGGTTGATCGAACGTGAGCCAACATGCCAGCACAAAGTCTGCGGAGAATTCTTAAGCGGCGAAGCGCTTGAGGATTTGCACGCGCTTGGCATTGACGTGGCCTCCCTTGGCGCCGTTCCCATCAACTACGTTCGGCTTGCCGCTGCCCGGCGCGCCGCGGAAGCTCCGTTGCCTTTCCCCGCGGCCTCGCTCACGCGCAAAGCGCTTGATACGGCACTCATCGCTGAAGCAATCGCCGCAGGGGTCCGCATGGAGCGCGGTCGCAGCGTGCAGTCGCTCGAGCGCACGACAAGCGGCGCCTGGCAAGCCACGCTCGACGACGGCACCACTCGTCTGGCGCCAACTGCCTTCCTTGCGACAGGAAAGCACGATCTACGGGGCCATATACGTCCGAAGGACCCGCAGCGATGGGTCGCTTTCAAGATGTATTTCCGCCTGGCGCCTGGGCAGGCCGCTGAGCTGGTGCGCACTTCTGAATTGATGCTCTATCCCGGAGGCTACGGTGGAATTCAGCCGGTCGAGGGTGGCATCGCAAACCTTTGCTGGGTGGTGCAGCAAAAGTATCTCGCACGCGCGGGCAATCGCTGGGAGAGTTTTCTCGCGAAGATGCAGCAGGATTGCCCACATCTCGCGATGAGACTTGCCGGTGCTGAGCCGTTGCTGACCAAGCCGATCGCCGTCACCCACATCCCGTATGGATATATCCGCCGCACATCGGAGAACGGGCTTTACTGCATCGGCGACCAGGCAGCCGTTATCCCGTCGTTCACCGGCGACGGCATTTCCATCGCGCTGCACACTGCGCGCCGCGCCGTCGCTGCTTATCTTGCAGGCGAGCCGGCACCGTCCTTCCAGGCGAAACTGCGATCGACTCTCATAGGCCAGATGCGCCTTGCTGAGTTCGCCGCAGATGGCTTGAACAATTCATTTGCGCGCGCCGTATTGCCGTTTTGCCTCAGGGTCTGGCCCGGAGTGATGCGCGTGACGGCACGCCTCACCCGCGTCGCGGCGCACGCTTCTGTTACCCCACATGCAGTCGCCGGCTAATTTGGGCCATAATGCAAGCCACTACTCGACGCAAAGCCCAGTGCCTGGTTGCCGAACTTGCGGAACCAAACAATTCTCTGAAGTAACGGCTCCTTAGGAGAGATGCAATGAAATCCCTCGCCGTCATCGCGCTGCCAATCCTGCTCGCGCCCGTCGCACTCGCCCAGCATCAGACCTTCGTCGTCAATCCCGATGCAAGCGAGGTGAAGATGACGCTCAATACCACCCACGAGCTCGTCATTGGCACCTTTCACATCCAAACCGGGTCGATTGAGTTTGACCGTAGCAGTCCCAAAATGTCTGGTTCCATCATCGTCCTCGCCGGCAGCGGAAAAACCGGCAATGACAGTCGGGACAGGAAAATGTACAAAGACATCCTGGAGGTAGAACGTTACGCAACGGTTTCCTTTGAGCCGAAGACGTTTACCGGAACGATCGCGGCCTCGGGCGACTCAACCATCCAGGTGACTGGAATCTTCACCCTGTTGGGCACGCCTCACGAGATCACCATCCCGATCGTGGTCCATCTCGAAAACACATCCGCAACGGCCAAAGCGCATTTTGTCGTGCCTTACATTCAGTGGGGACTGAAGAGTCCAAACTTCCTGATCTGGAAGGCAGACAATAGCGTCGCGATTGATCTCTCTCTCACCGGCCAGTTTTCAAAATAAAGACCTGGTTCATGCGACGCGGCAATCCCCAATGGCCAGCATGCGCTTATGAATACGGAGCCCCGGCCTTAGTCTCCGGTCTCATGTGCGACCTTTCGAGTCCGCGGCTCGCGGAGCCAATGGGCAATTGAAAAACCGCTCGCCACAAAGCACAGGACGATGAACGCAGCCATCGACCATTTGAACGGAACGGACTGGGCGATACTCAGAATATCGCGTCCGAATTTCAACGCAAGCAAGGAGAGGACGGTGAACCGCACGCCACGAGCGCAAAAGTTGATGACAAGAATCTTCCATTGCGGATAGCTAAGTGCTGCGACGGCAGCGATGACGACGGTGAATGGGAACGGCGGAGGAGCGAGTCCTGCGAGAGCTACGGCAACTCCGAATCGGCGACCAACTCGTTTCTTCAACTTTTTGCATCGTGACTGACCGAAGATCTTGCAGATGCCGTCTTCGCCTAGCTTTCTGGAGACTGAGGCCAGAAGAAACGCCCCGACTGTCGATCCGGAGGCGGCTGAAATCACATACCAGAGGAATTCCCGAGGATGGCGGGCAACCATGCCGACGACCAGAAGATCGTTGCCGAAAGGCAGGACCAGGAAAGAGGAATCGAGAACCCCCATCAGAAAGGGGCCAAGGTAACCGATGTGAAACAAGAAGTGGATGAGCGGGGAGAAGGCCCTCATCTATTGTCAGATGCCGACTCGCCGACAAACAGAGGCGCGAAGTTGCGATTTGCCTGCTAACTCTGCCAGCCGATCGGCAATTCGCTCGGCTGCTCCGGGGTGGGCCTGAGCTCTTGCAGCCTGCGCCATTGCGGCTAGTTTGTCGGGTGCGCCGAGAAGATTCACAAGGGTGTCGAACAACCTTCCAGAAATGTCGAGATCCGGCTCGAGCAGCACGACTGCTGCGCCGGCAGCCTGCATGGCTTCGGCATTGCGGCGCTGGTGCTCGTCGGTCGGCGGCGGCAAAGGGCACCAGCAGCGCGGGCTTGCCCGCCGCCGCCTCCTCGGCCACGGTGGTCGCTCCGCTGCGCGACAGGATCAGATGCGCGCGGGCAAACTGCGCCGCCATATCGTCGAGGAACGGCCGCACCTCCCAGCGCGCGGGATCGGCGCCGCTGGCCTCGTACGCAGCTTGCAGTGGCTTCGAAGTTGCGCAATCCGCTCTGGTGCAGAACCGTGAGGCCGGGAACCGCGTCAAGCAGCGGCGCAATCGATGTGCGGCAGATGTGTGTTGAAGATGCGCGCGCCCTGCGAGCCGCCAAAGACGAGCAGATGCGGCGCGCCCGCTCGGCGGCGGTCGAGCGAGAAGAACTCCGGCCGCACCGGAACGCCCGTGACCTCAGCATTGCGGAACCATTTGGCCGCCGCGGGAAAGTTGATGGCCGCGGCCTGCACGCGCTTGCCCACCAGCCGGTTGGCCAGGCCCGGCATGGCGTTCGGCTCATAGGCCATGGCCGGAATCTTCAGCCACAGCGCCGCCGCCATCGCCGGACCGGACGCGTAGCCGCCCACGCCAAGCACCGCGCCGGGCCGGAACTCGCGGATCAGCCGCTTGCAGTCGAGGATGCTGCCCGGCAGACGCAGGACAGTGTCGCAGCCGCGTCATCAAGCGACACGCTGTTCAGCGGACCGACATCGATCAGCCTCAGCTCGAAACCGGCCTCGGGAACCAGCCGCGATCTCAAGGCCGCGCGCCGTGCCGACCAGAAGAACCTCGGCGCCGTGGCGCTCGACCAGCTCGCGCGCCACCGCCAGCGCGGGAATGATGTGCCCGCCTGTTCCGCCGCCGGCGATGAGAATTTTCAGATGAGCCACGTTCGCAAATGCCGCCTCAGCGTTCTCTGGTTCCTTGATCCCTGATCCCTGATTCCCTGTCTCTGTCACTCCGCCTGCCGGCTGATGTTCAGCAGAATGCCGATGCTGGCCAGCGTGCAAAACAGCGACGTGCCTCCGTGCGAGATCAGCGGCAGCGGAATGCCCTTGTTGGGAACCAGCGACAGCACCACGCTGATGTTGAAGAAGGCCTGCAGCAGAATCGTGGTCGTGATGCCGAACGCCACCAGCCGCGCAAACGGATCGCTGCAGCGGAAGGCCGTGCGCAGCCCGCGCACGCCGAAGATGACAAACAGCAGCACAATGAACATGGCGCCGATGAATCCCAGCTCCTCGGCGATGTTGGCGAAGATGAAATCCGTCGAGGCTTCGGGCAGATAAAACAGCTTCTGCATCCCTTCCATGTAGCCGCGGCCGGTGAGCCCGCCGGTGCCCACGGCGATGAGCGACTGGTAGATGTGGTAGCCCGCGCCCTGCGGATCGGATTCGGGATTGAGAAAGACCAGCATGCGCGCGCGCCGCCACGGCACCATAAGCAGCAGCGCGGCCAGCGCCGGCAACGCCGCGCAGCACGGCGCCAAGCAGATACTTCCACTCCATGCCGGCCAGCACCAGCATCATCGCGGTCACGCCGGCCAGCACCAGCGCCGTGCCCAGGTCGGGCTGCGCCACCACCAGCACGATAAACAGCACCGGAATCAGCGCCGCGGGCAGCAGCGTGTGCCTCCAGTCGCGCATGGCGTCCGAGCCGCTTGTGCAGAAACCACGCCAGAAACAGCACCAGCACCGGCTTGGCGATCTCCGATGGCTGGAAGGTGAAGAAATTGCCGAAGCGAATCCAGCGATGCGTGTGGTGCGAGCCGGGCATGAGAAACACCAGCACCAGCAGCAGCGTGGTGACGCAGAGCGCGGGATAGATGAAGCGCGGCGAGTTGTAGCGGCTGACGTCGACGTGCATCAGCACCAGCATGCGCCAGCACGCCCAGCAGCGCCCAGACGGCCTGCGTGAGCGACGAAGGTGTAGGCCGAGTGATAGCGCTCCTGATCCACCACGGCCGAAGCGGAAAAGACCATCACCAGCCCGGCGACCACCAGCACCAGCGTGGTGAAGAACAGCCATTTGTCTACGCCGACTCGCTTTCGCCATAACTTGCCGCCTTACGCGTTCTGCCTTACTTTCCAATCTCGCTGTTCCGCCACCAGTTCCTTGAAGACGCGGCCGCGCTGCTCGTAGTTCTCAAACTGATCGAAGCTGGAGCAGGCCGGCGCCAGCAGCACCACTCGCCGGGCCGCGCCGCTGCGGCCGCCGCGCTCACCGCGTTGGCCAGCGTCTCGCAGGAGTGGATCGGGACCACGCCGCGCAGCTGCGATTCGATTTTGGCCGCCGCCGCGCCGATGGTGTAGACCGCGCGCACGCGCTCGCGCAGCAGCGGCGCGAGCGTCGTGTAGTCCGAGCCCTTGTCCTTGCCGCCGAGAATCAGGTGAATGCCGCCGGGAAACGCCGCCACCGCCTTCGCGGTCGCATCCACATTGGTGGCCTTCGAGTCGTTGTAGTACTCCACGCCATTGATCGTGGCCACATACTCCAGGCGATGCTCCACGGCCTGAAATTTCTCGATGGCCGCGCGCGATCGCCTCGGCCGGCACGCCGGCCAGCCGCGCGGCGCACACCGCCGCCAGCACATTCTCCACGTTGTGCTCGCCCTTGAGCGGAATCTTCGTCGAGCGGCATAATCGTCTCGATCGCCGCATCCGGCGCCGAGCGATAGACCACGTTGCCGTTCTCCACCCACGCGCCCTGCGTCACCGCGATGCTTCGACCGAAAACCAATACACCGGCGCGTGCGAACGCGCCGCGGCCTCGGCGGTGCGCGGGTTGTCGGCGTTCAGCACCACGCAATCGCTCGCATCCTGCGCGGCAAAGATGCGCTCCTTGGCCAGCGCATAGTTCTCAAAGGTGCCGTGCCGGTCCAGATGATCGGGCGTGATGTTCAGGATCACCGCGATCGTCGGGATGAAACTCCTCCGTGCTCTCCAGCTGAAAGCTCGAAACCTCCAGCACCGACCACGTGTCGTCCGTGCTCTCGTCGATCAGCCCCACCACCGGCACGCCGATGTTGCCGGCCACCAGCGTCGGATAGCCCGGCCTCTTTCAGAATTTCGCCCGCCAGCGCCGTGGTGGTGGTCTTGCCGTTCGAGCCGGTGATGGCCAGAATCTTGCCCTTCAGAAAGCGCGCCGCCAGTTCCAGCTCGCCGATCACCGGGCGGCCGAAGCTTCGTGCCTGCACCAGTTCCGGCGTATCGAGCGGCACGCCGGGGCTCACCACGATCAGGTCCTGGCGGCGGAAGGTCAGCAGGCCGTGGCCGCCGGCCTCCACCATGATTCCCTCTTCGAGCAGCGCGGGAATCTCCTTGGCCAGCGACTCGGCCGAGCGCACGTCGGAGACCGTCACCTGCGCGCCCTGGCGGCGCAAAAACAGCGCCGCCGCCAGCCCGGACTTCCCCAGGCCCACCACCAGAACCTTTTTGCCTTTCAGTTCCATCATTTGGTCGATCCTATCGACCGCTGTCGCGCACTGCGTAGTCTACCAATTTTATTGTGCACCGCTGGCGGCTGCGCTGCGCGCTGTGTTTAGCGCAATTTCAGCGTGGTGAGTGCAAACAATGCAAACACCAGGGCGCCAATCCAGAAGCGCACGATCACCTTGGACTCGCTCCAGCCCAGCTGCTCGAAGTGGTGGTGCAGCGGCGCCATCTTGAAGATGCGCTTCTTGCGCAGCTTGTAGCTGCCCACCTGCAGCATCACCGAAAGCGCTTCCAGAATGAAGATGCCGCCGATAAACGGCAGCAGCAGCTCCTGCCGGATGATGATGGCCACCGTGCCGATGGCCCCGCCCAGCGCCAGCGAGCCCACGTCGCCCATGAAGATCTCCGCCGGGTGCGCGTTGTACCAGAGAAAGCCGATGGACGCGCCCACCATCGACCCGCAAAACACCGTCAGCTCGCCCACCATGGGCATGCGCTGCAGCTCAAGATAGTCGGCAAAGACCACGTGGCCGCTGACGTACGTGAGCACCGCCAGCGCGCCGGCGGCAATGATGGTGCAGCCGATGGCCAGGCCGTCGAGCCCGTCGGTCAGGTTCACCGCGTTCGACGTGCCCACCAGCCACAGCACCACCCAGATCACAAACGGCACAAACGCGAACAGCGCCAGGTGCGGAAGCGTAGCCGGCCACCGGTGCCACAGCAGATCGGGGCGCAGGCTCTTGATAAACGGCACGGACAGCCGCGTGGAAAACATCTTGAACTGGTCCAGCACCACCAGCGCCACGGCCACCAGCAGCGCCGGCCAGCCCCTGCCACAGCAGCTTGGCGCGCGCCGTCAGTCCCAGGCTGCGCCGCTTGCACCACCTTGATGTAGTCGTCGGCAAAACCGATGGCGCCGAACGCCAGCGTGGAGAACACCGTGACCCACACGAACGGATTCGCCGGGTCGGACCAGAGCACCGTGGGCAGCAGAATCGCGATGCAGATCAGCACGCCGCCCATGGTCGGCGTGCCGGTCTTCTTCAGGTGCGACTGCGGCCCGTCCTCGCGCACAAACTGGCCGATCTGGAACTCGCGCAGCTTCTGAATCACGTACGGCCCGATGAACAGCGCGATCAGCAGCGCCGTGAGCGAGGCAAACGCCGTGCGAAAAGTGAGGTAGCGGAAGATCCGGAACGGGTGAAAGAACGGAAACAGCTTTTCGTAGAGCAGCCAGTAAAGCAAGGAGCCTCCAATGCCGGATTGAGGCGGAGATTCAGGATGATTTTACAGGGAGCGCGCCTCACAGATCCGACGCGGCATCAGCGAGGAAACTCCGTTGTTACGATGTTGACCGTGAATTCGCCGGGGCAGCCTGCCGCTCCTAGCCGACTCGTTTGAAGTCGAAGTACGCCAGGTTCATCTGCCCTTCCGCAACGATATGCACCGTCAGAACGTTCTTTCCGGCTTCGAGTTTGAGCTTTGCGATGCCCGCTGCGACATTCCAATGGTGCCATTGCCGCCACGCCACCGGATCCTTTTCGTCGTAAGTCGACGCGATCGTCAGCGGCCCGGTCGCCGGCTTGCCGTTCACGTCGAGTGAGATCGCCCCGCCGCGATTCGAGGTGTAGAGCAGATCGGCGGTGTACCACCCCGCGTTTTTCACGTCGACCGTGATGTTGAACCATTCGCCGGGCTCAGTCCAACCCACATAGAATAGGTCGGGCGGTGGCTGCACCTTGTCGAATTCCGTGTCGTCAATCTTCGGATCGCGGCCGAACTTGGTGTACGAAATGTCGACGCCTTCCTTCATCCGGAATTCGTTCAGGTAGCTGCCATCGGCTGGATTCAATTTGCCGCTGCCGTTGTTCACAGCGTCCGAGTCGTGATACGCCACGCCCTCGCCGCCGAGATCGTAGTACGCGCACATCACTTTGCCGGGAATCTGCTGCGAACCACCGTGATAGCGGCTATCCTCAAACGAAGTTCCCCGGTAGTGCGCAAGGAACCCTGCGCTTGAAGCAGCAGCCATACATGTCACGAGCGCCGACAGACACGCGCCAACTTGCAGTGCATTTCGCATCATTCCGGCCTTCCCTTCGATTGAAACTTGCGGCGTGCGCGACTTTCAGCGCAGGCGCGTGCAGCATCAATTCGGTCGCAGCCATCATCCGCGAAACGACAACCGATTGTCTAGTGAACAATCTGAGCGACGCAGACCGAACAAACGAAAAGGCCGAAGGAGGCTGGCTCCCTCGGCCCTCGATCGCGAATCGGAATCTACCGCGTCTTCGCCACTTCCTCTACCGTCACCGGATCGAGGAACGGCATCTGCGCGCGCAGTTTCTTGCCGACGATCTCGACGGGGTGCTTGGCTTCGGCTTCGCGGAAGGCCAGGAATTCCTTGCGGCCGGAGTTCTGGTCGGCGAGGAATCGCTTGGCAAATGTGCCGTCCTGAATTTCGGTGAGAATCTGCTTCATCGCCTTGCGGCTCTCGGCGTTGATGACGCGCGGGCCGCTGACGTAGTCGCCCCACTCGGCGGTGTCGGAGATGGAGTAGCGCATGTAAGCGAGGCCGCCGCGATAGATCAGGTCGACGATGAGCTTGAGCTCGTGCAGCACTTCGAAGTAGGCGCTCTCGGGCTGATAGCCGGCTTCGACCAGCGTTTCATAGCCCGCCTTGATGAGCGCGCTGACGCCGCCGCACAGCACGGCCTGCTCGCCGAAGAGATCGGTCTCGGTCTCTTCCTTGAATGTGGTTTCGAGCACTCCGGCGCGCGTGCAGCCGATGCCCTTGAGATAGCTGAGATTGAGCGCGTGCGCGTTGCCGGTCGCGTCCTGGTGGACGGCGATGAGGCCCGGAACGCCGCCGCCCTCGGTGAAGACCTCGCGCACGCGATGGCCGGGCGCCTTGGGCGCGGCCATGCCCACGTCGATGCCCGCGGCGGGAACGATGGTCTTGAAGTGGATGTTGAAGCCGTGCGCGAACATGCAGCAGCTTGCCCGGCTTGAGGTTGGGCCCGATCTCCTCGGCATAGAGCTTGGCCGCGGTCTGATCGGGGACCAGCACCATGACCACGTCGGCCCACTTGGTGGCTTCGGCGACGGTGGCCACTTCAAGGCCGGCCTTCTGCGCCTTGGCGATCGACTTGGAGTTGGCCGCCAGGCCGACCTTCACCTGCACGCCGGAGTCCTTGAGGTTGAGAGCATGCGCGTGCCCCTGCGAGCCGTAGCCGATGATGGCCACCTTCTTGGCCTGGATCAGGGAGAGGTCGGCATCGTGATCGTAGTAAGTCTTCGCCATGATTTTCTCTGTTTTTCCTTTGCTGTGATTGCGGGTTGAGTTGTTCGAATTGCGTCGAAGCTGCAGCTGTCGCGCATGCGGGACTCTTTTGCCGGCGAGTTCCTCGATACGTCTTCAGACTTCGTTCGGCTTCGCGCCTGTCCTCGGCACGTCTTCCGTCGCTCGGCTTCGCTCGCGCCCATGGCTTGCAGCACGCTGCTGACGTGATGGCCGCGGCGCATGGTCATTTTGCCGCTGCGGCAAATTTCGAGAATGCGTCCATCGTCTTCGCGCAGCACTTCGATGAGCCCTTCGATCTTGCTTTCGACGCCGGTCATCTCGATCATCAGCGACTCCGAAGTGAGATCGACGATGCGGGCGCGGAAGACCTCGACCAGATCGAAGATCTGCGCGCGGTTGCGCGGCGTGGCGGCCACCTTGATCAGCGCCAGTTCGCGCGTGACCGACGGCGCCTGGGCGATGTCGTCCACGTCGACGACGTTTTCCAGTTTAAACAGGCTGGCGCGGATGCGATGGCCGGCCTCGGCCGATGCCTCGCAGACCAGCGTGAGCCGCGACAGGCCCGGCCGCTCGCTGCGCCCCACGGTGAGCGAGTTGATGTTGATGTTCAGCCGGCGGAACAGCGAAGCCACGCGCGTGAGCACGCCCGGCAGGTCTTCAACGTATGCAACGAATGTGTGCAGCATAAATCGAGCTCCTAGCTTCTAGCTCCTAGCTTCTAGCTCTTGCCGTCGGATTGCCGATGCCAGCTCCATCGCTGCATGAAGTAGCAGCTAGAAGCTAGCAGCTAGAAGCTGTCTTACCTACTTGTCGTCCGCCGACTCTTCCAGCGGATCGTTGCCCGGGCGGCGAATCATCTCGTGCAGTGCGCTGCCGGCGGGAATCATCGGGTACACCGAGTCTTCCTTCTCCACCAGGAAGTTGAGCAGGAACGCGCCCGTGCGCCGAGCGCGCCTCTTCACCGCAGCCTCGACCTCGGCGCGCGTGCGCACCGCGCGCCCCGGAATGCCGTGCGCATCGGCCAGCTTCACAAAGTCCGGGCTCACCAGCGGCGTGGCCTCGTAGTTGCTCTCGTAGAAAAACTCCTGCCACTGCCGCACCATGCCCAGGTAGCCGTTGTTGATGATGGCGATGTTGATCTTGATTTTTTCCTGCACGATGGTGGCCAGCTCCGCCGCCGTCATCTGGAATCCGCCGTCGCCGGCGACCACCCACACTTCCTTTTCCGGACAGGCAAACTTGGCGCCGATCGCCGCGGGCAGCGCGAAGCCCATGGTGCCCAGGCCGCCGGAGGTGATGAGCGTGCGCGGATGTCTCGTGGTGGAAGTACTGCGCCTCCCACATCTGGTGCTGGCCCACGTCGGTCACGATGATGGCGTCGCCGCCGGTCATGCGCCACAGATCGTGCATCACGTGCGCCGCGTAAAGGTGGCCGGAGTCGGGCAGGTTCTTGATGTCGCGCACCGCGACTGCGCCCTTGCTGGCCTCGATGGTCTTGAGCCACGCCGAGCCGTCGCGGCCCGGCAATGCGCGGCAGCAACTGCTCCAGCACCTCGCGCAGATCGCCGACCAGCGCCACATCGACCTTCACGTTCTTGTTGATCTCCGCCGGATCGACTTCGATGTGAATCTTCTTCGCCTTGAGTCGCGTAGTGACGTGAGCTTGCCGGTCACGCGATCGTCGAAGCGCATGCCGCAGGCGATCAGCAGATCGGCTTCCTGAATGGCGTGTTCACCCACGCCTCGCCGTGCATGCCCATCATGCCCAGGTTCAGCGGATGCGATGCGGGAAATCCGCCGAGGCCCAGCAGCGTGAGCGCCACGGGAATCTGCGCGCGCTCGGCCAGCGTGCGCACCTGCTCCATCGCGCCGGACTCCATGACGCCGTGGCCGGCAAGAATCACCGGCCGCTTGGCGTTGCGAATCAGCTCGGCGGCCTGCGTCAAGTCCGCGATCGTCGACGTGCAGCATGGGATGCGGACGATAGGCGCGCGGCTTGGCGGCTTCAAAGTCGAAGATCGGCCGTAGCCTGCTGCGCGTCCTTGGTGATGTCGACCAGCACCGGCCCGGGACGGCCCGACCGCGCGATCTGGAATGCCTGGCGCAGCGTCGGCGCAATATCTTCCGCCTTGCTCACCAGAAAATTGTGCTTGGTCACCGGCAGCGTGATGCCGGTGATGTCCACTTCCTGAAATGCGTCGGTGCCCAGCACCTTGCTCGAGACATTGCCGGTGATGCAGACGATCGGAATCGAATCGAGCATCGCCGTGGCAATGCCGGTGACGAGATTCGTCGCGCCGGGCCCGCTGGTGGCGATGGCCACGCCCACCTTGCCCGAGGCGCGCGCGTAGCCGTCGGCCATGTGCGCCGCGCCCTGCTCGTGGCGCACCAGCACGTGCCGGATGGGAAACTTGCGCAGCGCGTCGTAGGCCGGCAGAATGGCGCCGCCGGGATAGCCGAAGACCGTGTGACGCCCTCGCCGACCAGCGTGGCCCAGAAAATCTCCGACGCCGGTGAGCGCGCGTGGGCGTGGTCAGGTGCGCGTTGGCCTGCGGGTCATTCGCGTTCGCTGCGTTTGTGTCTGTCTTGGTTCCCATGTGCTGCTCCTCGAAAACCAGCTTTTAGCTATTAGCTGTCAGCTTTCAGTTTTTTCGTACCCGTGCCGGCTTAATCGTCTTTGCTCAACTCGGCCTCGTTCGCCTAGCCGATGCAGCTAGTAGCTGCCTCTTACGTCGTTGCCCCTTCTGACGCCGAATTCACGCGATCCACATACTTGCGGAAGACGCCCTTGCGGCCAGCGCAGCGCGGGCGGCTTGAAATTCCTCGAGCCGCGCCGCCATCTCCTCGTCGCTGATTTCCACATTCAGCGTGCGCTTGGCAATGTCGAAATGAATGATGTCGCCTTCGCGCACCGCCGCAATCGGTCCGCCGACAAATGCCTCGGGAGCCACGTGGCCCGCGGTGAATCCGCGCGTCGCGCCGCTGAAGCGCCCGTCGGTGAGCAGCGCAACCGTGCGAGCTCAGTTCCGGCATTGCCGCTGATGGCCGCCGTCACCTGCAGCATCTCGCGCATGCCGGGCCCGCCCTTCGGGCCTTCGTAGCGAATCACCACCACGTCGCCGGGCTTGATGCCGCCCGCCTGCACAACCTTGAAGCAATCCTCTTCGCAGTCGAAGACGCGCGCCGGGCCGCGATGTTCGTAACGCCCCGCAGCGGCAATCTTCATCACGCAGCCTTCGGGCGCCAGATTGCCTTTCAGGATCACCAGGCCGCCGTTGGGCTTGATGGGCTTTTCGAAAGTGGCGATCACGTCCTGGCCCGGAGTTTCTTTCGCCGATGCAGCTTCTTCGGCCAGCGTCTTGCCGCTGATGGTCAGCGCCGAGCCGTCCGCGAATCCCGCGTCGATCATGCGCTTCGCCAGCAGACGCGAGCCGCCCGCCGCCTGGTAATCCGAAGCGACATACTTGCCCGCCGGCGTGAGCGAACAGATGTATGGCGTGCGCGTCGAGATTGCGTCGAAGTCGTCGATGCTGAGTGGAATGCCCATCTCGCGCGCGATGGCCAGCAGATGCAGCACGGCGTTGGTCGAGCCGCCGCTTGCGGCCACGCTGGCAATCGTGTTTTCAAGGGATTTGCGGGTGATGATCTGCGAAGGTCTGCGGTTGGCGCGAACTGCATCCATCAACATGCGGCCGGCCTCGCGCGTCGCTTCCAGCTTGTTCGGCGAGGTTGCGGGAACACCCGAGAGCTCAATCGGCGAGATGCCGAGAATCTCGCCGCTCATCGCCATGGTGTTGGCCGTGAACTGGCCGCCGCATGCGCCGGCGCCGGGACAGGCATTGGCTTCGAGCGCTTCCAGCCCCGCATCGTCGATTCGGCCCGCGGCGTAGGAGCCGATCCCTTCGAAGACGTTCTGAATCGTGATGTCGATCTTCTTACCGTCGGGACCATCCAGCTTGCCCGGCGCGATCGACCCGCCGTAGAGCATCATGCCCGGAATATCGAGCCGGCACAGCGCCATGATGATGCCCGGCATGTTCTTGTCGCAGCCGCCGATGCCGACCAGGCCGTCGAAAAGATTGCCGCGCGCGACGAGCTCGATGGAGTCGGCGATCACCTCGCGGCTCACCAGCGACGCCTTCATGCCCTGCGTGCCCATGGTGATGCCGTCGGAGATGGTGACGGTGTTGAACTCCATCGGCGTGCCGCCCGCTTCGCGAATGCCCTGCTTCAGCGCTTCCGCAATTTCGCGCAGGTGCACGTTGCAGGTGCCGATCTCGGTCCATGTATTCGCGACGCCGATGATCGGCTTGTGCAGATCGTCCTTTTTGAATCCTGCTCCACGCAGATACGACCGCGCCGCCGCGCGGCTGGGCCCTTCAGTCAACGGAATGCTTTGTCGCTTGCCTTCGATGGTCATTAGCTCTTCGCTTTGTTCATCGCTAGCTCCTAGCTCTTAGCTTCTAGCTCCTAGCTTGTTCGTGCTGCAATTGAAATGCTTCAAATCATTTGAAAGTGAACTACCAATTCTCAGGCACCTTTGACCTAATCTGTTCTCACGGATCAAAGCTAAAGACTAGAAGCTAGCAGCTAGAGGCTGCAGTTCTCACTTCGCTTTCAGCCAGCCCGCTTCGTCGTGCTTCGTTTCAAATGTGTCCAGCGCCGCCGCGTGCCGCAGCGTCAGGCCGATATCGTCGAGCCCTTCGAGCAGGCAGAACTTGCGGAAGGGATCGATCTCGAACTTCGCCGTGAATCCGCGTCCATCCGTCACCGTCTGCGCTTCAAGCGAAACCGTCAGCTGATAGTTGGGAATTTTCTGCGCGTTCTTGGAGCAGCGTCTCGACTTCCTCCTCGCTCAGCCGCGCCAGCACAATGCCGTTCTTGCCCGCATTCGAGAAAAAGATGTCGGCAAAGGTCGGCGCAATCACCACGCGAAATCCGTAGTCGCTCAGCGCCCACGCGGCATGCTCGCGGCTCGATCCGCAGCCGAAATTCTTGCCGGCAATCAAGAATCTTCGCGCCCTTGTAGCGCGGATCGTTGAGCACGAAATCGGCGATCGGCGTGCCGTCGGGCGTCTGCCGCCAGTCGAAGAACAGAAAATCGCCGTAGCCCGTGCGCTCGATGCGCTTCAAAAACTGCTTGGGAATGATCTGGTCGGTATCCACGTTGGCGCGGTCGAGCGGCACGGCCAGCGAGGTGAATGTCTTGAACGGTTCCATTAAGCCTTTACCTCCTCACGGACTTTCCAGTCGCGGATGTCGACGAAGTGCCCGGCAATTGCGGCCGCCGCGGCCATCTCCGGCGAAACCAGGTGCGTGCGTCCGCCGCGTCCCTGCCGGCCTTCAAAGTTGCGGTTGCTCGTCGAAGCGCAGCGCTCGCCCGGCGAAAGAATGTCGGGATTCATGCCCAGGCACATCGAGCAGCCCGGCTCGCGCCAGTCGAAGCCGGCTTCGCTGAAGATGCGGTCGAGGCCTTCCTTCTCCGCCTGCGCCTTCACCAGCTGCGAGCCGGGAACCACCATCGCGCTCACGTGCGTTGAGACCTTGTGGCCGGCGGCAATCTTCGCCGCCGCGCGCAGATCCTCAATGCGGCCATTGGTGCAGGAGCCGATGAAGACGCGATCGATCGCGATTTCCTCCAGCGGCGTTCCCGCCTTCAGGTCCATATATTCGAGCGCGCGCTCGAACGACTTGCGGTCGATCTCGTTCGCGGCCTTCGCCGGATCGGGCACCTTGGCAGCCACCGGCGCCACCATGCCGGGGCTCGTTCCCCAGCTCACGTACGGCACCAGCGTCGCCGCGTCGATCACCAGCTCGCGATCGAACTTCGCGCCAGGATCGGTGGGCAGCTTGCTCCACTCGGCGACCGCTTTGTCCCAGTCCGCGCCCTTCGGCGAAAACTGGCGGCCCTTCAAGTACGCAAACGTCGTCTCGTCCGGAGCGATCATGCCCGCGCGCGCGCCCGCCTCGATGCTCATGTTGCAGATGGTCATGCGGCCTTCCATCGAGAGCGCGCGAATCGCCGAGCCGGCGTACTCGATCACGCAGCCCGTCGCGCCGTCGGTGCCGATCTTGCCGATGATGGCCAGAATGATGTCCTTCGCCGTGACGCCCAGCGGCAGCTTGCCTTCGACCGCGATGCGGAAGGTCTTCGGCTTCCCCTGCGGCAGCGTCTGCGTGGCCAGCACGTGCTCCACTTCGCTGGTGCCGATGCCAAACGCCAGCGCGCCGAACGCGCCGTGCGTCGAGGTGTGCGAGTCGCCGCACACAATCGTCATGCCCGGCTTGGTCAGTCCCAGCTCCGGCCCGATCACGTGCACAATTCCCTGCTCGCGCGAGTTCACGTCGTAGAGCTCGACGCCGAAGTCGGCGCAGTTCTTGCGCAGCGTGGCAATCTGCTTGGCCGAAATCTGGTCGACGATATTCAGCCGGCCCTCGATCGTCGTGGGCACGTTGTGGTCCACGGTCGCGATCGTGCGATCAGGCCGGCGCACCTTGCGCCCAGCCAGCCGCAGCCCTTCAAACGCCTGCGGCGAGGTGACCTCGTGAACCAGTTGCAGATCGATGTAGAGCAGCGTGGGCTCGCCCTTCGGCTCAACCACCACATGCTGCTCCCAGACCTTCTCGAATAATGTTTTTGCTTCGCTCATGAATGCAGCTCCTGGCTGCTAGCTTCTAGCTACTAGCCTGTTCCTGGTGATTCAACCGATCATCGCTCCGCAAGAAGCAAAACTTTTCATTCCAATTGCCGATTTCGCCTGTTCTTCCGCCTGAAGCCGGAAGCTAACGGCTAGCAGCTAGAAGCTGCTCTTTCACCGTCTCTCTCACCTTCGCTCCCATTTCTTTCGTCGAGAGCACCGTCACTCCCTGCGTGTTGCCGCGCGCCAGATCCGGCGTGCGGAATCCCTGCTCCAGCACTTTGCGCACCGCCGACTCAATCGCCGCCGCCTCGGCCTCCAGCCCGCCGGAGTGGCGCAGAATCAGCGCCGCCGTCAGAATCGCGCCCAGCGGATTCGCCAGTCCCTTGCCCGCAATGTCCGGCGCCGAGCCGTGGACCGGCTCATACAGATTGACCTTGCCGCCGATCGTCGCCGAGGGCAGCATGCCCAGCGAACCGGTAATCACGCCCGACTCGTCGGTCAGAATGTCGCCGAAGAGATTCTCCGTCACCACCACGTCGAAGTCGCGCGGGCGATTCATGATGTGCATCGCCATCGCATCCACATATTGGTGCTCCAGCATCACGTCGGGAAACTCCTTCGCCACCTCGATTCACCGTCGCGCGCCAAAGCTGCGAAACCTCGAGCACGTTGGCCTTGTCGACGCTCGTCAGCTTCTTGCGGCGCTTCCGCGCCAGCTCGAACGCGATGCGCGCCACGCGGACCACTTCGTCCCTCGTGTAAATCATCGTGTTGTAGCCGACGCCCTTTTCCTTGTTCCACTCGCGCGGCTTGCCGAAGTACGCGCCGCCCAGCAACTCGCGCACGAACATGATATCGGTGCCTTCGATCGACCTCGGCCTTGCAGACGGACTGTTGACCGTCAGCTCCTTGAACGAGAAGCAAGGGCGCAGGTTGGCAAATCCGCCCAGCGCCGCGCGAATCGCAAGCAACCCGCCCTCAGGCCGCTTGTCGGGCGGCAGCGAATTGAACTCATTGCCGCCCACCGCGCCCAACAAAACCGCATCGGACGCGAGCGCCGCATCCAGCGTGTCCTCAGGCAGCGGCGTGCCGTCCTGCACAATCGCCACGCCGCCGATGCGCTTCTCAGTCGAACGTGAAATCGTGGCCGCCCAGCGCCGCGGTTTCCTTCAACACAGCAACTGCTTCGTTGGTCACTTCGGGGCCGATGCCGTCGCCGGCCGTAACTAGAATCCTCAGTTTCATTTGCAATCTTCCAGGTGAATGAGTGAAACCGTGAATGAGTGAACACCGCCCGATTCAGTCCAGCTCGCTCACCGGCTCGTTCCGCCGCTCGCGAATGTTGTCCGGCAGCAGTCCGACCAGATCCTGGTCGTAGATGTTTTTCTTGCGGTCGGCCAGCGCCACAAACCGGTAATAGACGTGCTGCAGCTCGTCGCGGCTAGACAGTGAAGCCAAGTTGCTCCAGCCTGTGCCGCAGCGCCGCGCGGCCGGAATGCTTGCCCAGCACCAGATGCGTCCGCGCCACGCCCACCAAGTTGCGGCGTCATGATCTCGTAGCAAAGCGGATTGGCCAAGCATCCCGTGCTGGTGAATGCCCGACTCGTGGGCGAATGCGTTGGCGCCCACGACTGCCTTGTTGGGGGAGGGCTTGAAGGTGATGAGCTGGCCCAGCACTTCGCTGGTCGGATAAAGCTGGTCGAGCTTGATGGCCGTCGTCACAGCCGAAATGATCGCCGCGCACGTAAAGCGCCGCCGCAATCTCTTCAAGCGCCGCGTTGCCGGCCCGCTCGCCGATGCCGTTGATTGTGCACTCCACCTGCCGCGCGCCGGCCTGGATTGCCGCCAGCGAATTGGCCACCGCCAGGCCCAGATCGTCATGGCAGTGCGAAGAGAGAACCACGCCCTTTTCGTCGATCGCCGGAACCCGCTCGCGCACTTCGCGGAACATCTGGCCGTATTCCTCGGGCGTCATGTAGCCCACGGTGTCCGGCATGTTGATGGTCGTCGCGCCGGCCTCGACCGCAATGCGCACCATCTCCACCAAGAAAGTCGCGATCAGAGCGCGTCGAATCCTCCGGTGAAAACTCCACATCGTCGCACAGCGAGCGCGCCAGGCGCACCGACTCGCCGCACTGCTCCAGCGCTTCGGCGCGGCCGATTTTCAATTTGTATTCGAGGTGCAGGTCGCTCGACGCCAGAAACACGTGGATGCGCGCCCGGTCGGCGAATTGCAGCGCGCGAGCAGCCATCTCGATGTCTTCCTTCTTTGCCCGAGCCAGCGACGCGATGCGCGGCTTGCGGATGGCCTGCGTAATAGTGGCGATGGCAGCAAAGTCACCCTCTGAGGCCATGGCAAAACCAGCCTCAATGATGTCCACGCCCAGGTCTTCGAGCGCATGGGCCATGGTGAGCTTTTCCTGCGTGGTCATGCTGCAACCGGGCGACTGCTCGCCGTCGCGCAGGGTTGTGTCGAAGAAAACTACTTGATTTGAGCTCATTGTGCGCCTGCTGGGGGAAGATCGACCTCAATCCAGCATCTCTATTGTCACCCATCTTGACCAGTATAAGGCAAAGTTATATATTCTTTTAGATTCAATTAATATTACTTATAGATCAGAAATCATGGAACTCAGCCAGCTCGAAACCTTTCTTGCCGTGGCCGAGGAGCGCAGCTTTTCCCGCGCTGCGCTGCGCCTGCATCGCACCCAGCCCGCCATCAGCCAGGTGATCCGCAAGCTGGAGCGAAACGTCGGCGAGACCCTCTTCGACCGCGCCGCGCGCGACGGCTCGCTCACCGCGGCCGGTGAGCTGCTGCGAGATTATGCGCTGCGCCTGCTGGCTCTGCGCCGCGAAGCCTCGAGCGCACTGGACGAGCTGAAGAGCCTGGAGCGTGGGCATTTGCAATTGGCCGCAAACGAGTACACGTGCATGTATCTGCTGCCGGCCATCGACGCATTTCGCCGCGAATTTCCCCATATCCCAGTCACAGTGCAGCGCATGTTGGCTTCGCGAATACCCGAAGAACTGAGCCTGCGCACATTCGAGCTGGGCGTCATTTCCTTCCGGCCCGATCTCGCCTCAGATTCGCACGATCGCCGTCTATGGCGACAGCCTGGCTTTTATCGTCGGCCCCCGGCATCAGCTGGCGGCAGTGCAGCGCGTTCCTATCCGCGATCTCGGCAACGAGCTTTTTGTCGCTCATAATGTCGCATCGCCGCTTCGACGCAAGGTCATTGAAGCGTTCCAACGCCATCGCACCCCTCTCAACATGGCCATCGAGCTGCCGACGATCGAAGCCATCAAGCGCTATGTCGCCATGGGCAACGGCGTGGCGCTCGTCCCTCATCTCTCCGTGGCGCGTGAGCTTGAGGCGGGCGAACTTGTCAGCGTGGCGGTGGACGAACTGGACGTTAAGCGCGTCCTGCGGCTGGTTTACCGTCGCAATGCCGCGCTTTCCTATGCGGCCAAGGCCTTTCTTGAAACGCTGAAGAACCTGGCGAAGCAGAATGGGCCGCCATTTTTCTATCACGTGGAGCGGGCGGGTTGAGAAAGGCCGGGGAACAAAGAACGAGAGGACGAGGGAGCAAGAAAGCGAAGACAGCGAGGAGGGTGCCGCACTGAATGCCGAATTGCTACCTGCTGCGTCTAAAGGCCCAGAAGATTCCGTTCGACCGAAAGTCCCGTTGGCCCGGCCCGGCCATTTACAATGCTGAGAGGCGTAAATCGCGCCGGAATCGACCCAGTTTGTTGCCAGCCCCAGGTTGCGCAGTTGTGAGGATCAAGATCGGATGAAGAGGATTGTCGTTTGTGCTTTTCTGCTGGCCGGATGTGTGGCCGCAGCCCATGCTCAGGAAAGCCGCCAGGACGTCAGCTTGAGTGGTTCTGGTTTGATCGAGCCTTTTATGGCATCGTCCACCACTGTGCAAGTCAACTCCACGCCGGCTTACGGCGCCCTGATCAGCTATCGCTTTATGCTTACGCCGACCAGCGCGCTTGAGGCCAACTACGGCATCACTTATCAGAACAGCATTGGATACTACGTCAATCCGAACCATTACAAGGTTCTAACGCGCACGCAGGAAATCTCCGCAGCGTATGTCCGGTCATTCGTATTCAAGAACTTCAATCCCTTTGTCGAGGCTGGACCCGGCGGATTCATCTTTCTGCCGGTCGTAAACTCCGGAACGACAAACCTGGACGTGAAGCAGCAGACGCAAGTGGGCGGCATGTACGGCGCGGGATTTGCTTACGAAATTAGCCCCAGCTTCGATATTCGCGCCGAATATCGTGGATGGGTCACAAAGGTTCCCACCTTCGGTGATTCGCAGTTCACTACGAACCGCTGGTACAACATCTCGGTTCCCACCGTCGGCGTAGCCTATCACTTCTAACAGCAGGAAACAGGTTTCCGGATCAGAACAAAGAGGACCGGCATGAGGCCGGTCCTCTTTTTTGCTCCGAAGAAGTTCGCGGATCGCTTCGGCGAAATCCGTGATTCGTCCAGCGGCGGAACGCTAACTCGCTAACTCGCTGACTGGCTGACCTGCTGCATCGCTGCCTCGCGATAGCGGCCCAGTTCTTTCACCATGCCGCAATGAGCATGCAACGCCTCGAGGGCCCGGGTTCCTTCTTCGTCGCCGGCAATTTGGCAATCGACATAGAAGATGTACTCCCACGGTTTGCCCTGCACCGGCCGCGATTCGATCTTGGTCAGGTTGGTTCCCTGCAAGCTGAGCGCAGTGAGCGCCGCGACTAGCGATCCCGGCCGGTTCTCAAGACTGAAGGCGATGCTGATTTTGCTGGGCGCCGAATCTGTTTCGGTTTCGCGGCGTTCTCGCCGTTAGGCCGCACCAGAAAAAAACGCGTGTAGTTCTCCGGGTTGTCTTCGATGTCCGCCTTCAGAATCTGCGCACCGTAGGCGCGCGCAGCCCCATCGCTGGCGATTGCCGCCGCTTTAAGATCGTGCTGCTCGACAAGTGCTTCACGCTACCCGCGGTGTCATAGAAGGCTATCGACTTCATCCTAGGATGCGCCGCCAGGAAGCGCCTGCATTGCGCGAGCGCCACGGGATGCGAAAATACTCGATCGATTTCATCAACGATAGCGCCTGCGACCGCGATCAGGTTGTGCCGGATGCGCAGCAGCGTTTCGCGGACCACGGTCACATCGTGGGCCAGCAAGCAGGTCAAAATGTTCGAGGACCGAGCCGGCGAGGCTGTTCTCAATGGGAATCGCAGCGGCATCGGCTTTGCCGCTGTCCAGTGCTGCAAACACGTCCGCCGAGAGCGAACACGGCACGATCTCCGCGCCTGGCACAAGCTTCAGTGCCGCTTCGTGGCTGAACGAACCGGGCTCTCCTTGAATCGCAATTCTCATCTTGTTGAATGCCGCCCGATGCAACGCGGCATCCAGCGGCAATTCCCTTTCGCACCATACCATAGCGTCGCGAACGCCTGTCCTGTTCCTTGCCTGCTAAGTGATTGGGGCCAATGTCAGATGTGGCCGTGGCGCATCCACAAGTCCGCCGACACAAACGCCAGGAACACCATGGCGATGACGCCGTTCATCGTGAAAAAAGCGGCATTCATGCGGCGCAGATCGCGAGGCGAAACAATCGAGTGTTCGTAAGCCAACAGCACACCTACTGCGCCGATGCCGGCCCAGCCAATCGTACGAAATTGGAAGAGCAATCCAAACCAGATGAGCAGCGCGAGCATGGCCAGGTGCATCAGGCGCGCGGTCCAGAACGCAGTTCCGAGGCCCATCGACTGCGGAAAGCTGTGCAGACCAGCCGCACGATCGTGCTCGTAGTCCTGGCAGGAATAAAGAACGTCAAAGCCGCCCGCCCACAGCGTCACCGCCGCCGTGAGCACAATAATGCGCGGATCGAGGCTGCCGCGCACGGCGATCCATGCTGCGGAAGGCGCCAGTCCCAGCGCGAGTCCCAATCCAAGGTGCGACCACCGCGTAAAACGCTTCAGATAGCTGTAGCCGAGCAGTACGATCAGGACAATCGGTGAAAGCTCCAGCGTCAGCCGATTCAGTTCGGCTGCGGCAACCAGAAACACAGCGACCGCCGCCAAGGTGAATCCCAGCACGAACGGGCGCGACAGAATCCCGGCCGGAATCGCCCGGCTGCTGGTTCGAGGATTGTCCGCGTCAAGATCTGCATCGGCCCACCGGTTGAAGGCCATGGCCGCGGACCGCGCCGCGACCATCGCCACAACGATCCAAACAAACGTACGCCAACCGGGCAGCCCCTGCGCCGCCAGCAGCATAGCCGTGAGAGCAAACGGCAGGGCAAAAATCGAGTGCTCCCATTTGATCATTTCGAGCGTGATGCCGATCTTGCTGAGAATTCCCGCCATTGGTGAGCTCTGATGGCAGTCTAGCAGTTGGCCGAACGCCTCAAACGGGCAAAGGCTACTCATGGAAATCCCGCGATTAGCTCTTTATTTATATCAACTTACAAGTTCCATAGCCGTCCGCGCACGTTCTGAACATTCAAAAGTGATTCAGATCACACATTTCCAGATCAGACCAATGGAATGATGAATCTGTCGCTATTTCCACTAAAGGGCCCTTCATTCTCGCCACGATCCAAGAAGAAAGGATCACCTTGCAGCCCGACTCCTCTGCTTTTGTCGCCGACCCGGAACTTATTCGTGCCCTCGAGACGCGGTCGACTCCCTTTGTCTGCGAAACCGAAAGGCTGCTCTTCAACCAGGACGCTCCGGCGGTCGGTGTCTATATCGTCCAGGAGGGCGGAGTCACACTCACGATGAATGCGAGGGACGGTGCCCGGATTTTCTCCATTGCCGCATTACCGGGATCACTTCTCGGCCTGCCTGCCCTGATCAGCAACCAGCCCTACTCGCTCACCGCCATCGCGCTAGCAGCGCGAAGGTCAGTTTTGTCAGCCGTTCCGATTTCTTCGCTCTCATGCAGGCCGACCCGCAGCTTTCGCTGAAGATGCTCCAAGTGCTTGCCGCCGAAGTCCGCACTGCGCGCCAGGCGCTCTATTGATCTCAGAGCATTAAACAGGGGCTGCGCCGTGTGAAGACAGTTTGGCATACGATTGCCACGTCGACCTGTGGCACTTGGTCACGTAGCCGTCCTGTTGCCCTCACCTGCTAAACTCACTCGTTGTGCTCCCTGCCTTCGCCGCGATCGCCATCGTCGCGTATCTGCTCGGGTCCATCCCCATCGGATACCTGCTCTGTGCGCATCTTCCGCCGCCAGGACATCCGCTCCGTCGGCAGCGGCAACATCGGCGCCACCAATGTGCTTCGCGCCGGCGGCAAGGGGCTCGGCGTCGCCACTTTCATCCTCGACGTGCTCAAAGGCTGCGCGGCCGTCTGGCTCGGCGGCTACCTCGCCGCGCATCTGGATGCACCTTCCATGCCCCTGCGCACCGCCGAAGCCTTCGCGGCGCTCTTCGCCGTTCTCGGACACATGTTCCCCGTCTGGCTGCGATTTCGCGGCGGCAAAGGCGTCGCCACCGGCTTCGGAGTCTTTCTGGTTGTCTCGCCCGTGGGCTGCGCTTGTCTGCCATCGGACTCTTCGCCGTCGTTCTCGCCATCAGCCGCTATCGTTTCGTTGAGTCTCCATCCATCGTCGCCGCGTTCAGCTTTCCTGTCTTTGCCTGGTTCCTCGTCACCGGCGCGCGCCCGCCATTTTTCTTCATCGCCGCGCAGTCGCTCGTCGCCCTGCTCATCATCGTCAAGCATCACCAGAACATCCGCCGCCTGATCGCGGCACCGAATCCCGCTTCGGAGCCACAAACCAGCATGAGCCGCATCGCCATCTCTAGGTTCCGGCGCCTGGGGAACCGCCATCGCGCTCTCGCTCCACCGCCGCGGCGGCCACCAGGTCACGTCTCTGGGCGCACACTCCCGAGCTTGCGCGACAGATTCGTCGACGCCGGAGAAAACACGCAATTCCTTCCCGGCTTTCCCATCCCGCCCGCCGTCACCGTCACCGGCGATCGCGACGCCATCACCGCCGCCGACATTGTCGTCTCCGTCATCCCTTCGGAGTTTCTGCGCGCCCACCTTCTCCGCATCCGCTCCTGCACTGCGCATCGGCCAGTTCGTCGTCAGCGCCACCAAGGGCCTCGAAGACCGACACCCTCTTTCGCATGACCCAGGTTCTCTCTGAGACTCTCGAGCCCGCCGGCCTTCTGCTCTCCATCGGCGCGCTCTCGGGCCCGAGCTTCGCCATGGAAGTGGCGCAGGGCCAACCCACCGCCCTCACCGTTGCCTTCAGCGATCCCGAAGTCGCCGCCCTCATCCAGCAGGAGTTCTCATCGGAGACCCTCCGCCTCTACACGTCGACTGACGTCATTGGCGTCGAGCTCGGCGGCGCGCTCAAGAATGTCATCGCCATCGCCGCCGGTATCGCCGTCGGCGTGGGCCTCGGCCACAACTCCACCGCCGCGCTCATCACCCGCGGCATTGCCGAGATCACGCGCCTCGCCGTAGCCTGTGGCGCGCGCCGCGAAACCCTCGCCGGCCTCTCCGGCATCGGCGATCTGGTGCTCACCTGCACCGGCTCGCTCAGCCGCAACCGCACCGTCGGTGAGGCAGCTTGGCCAGGGCCGCAAGCTGCCGGAGATTCTGGCTTCGCTCGGCGGCAAAGTGGCTGAAGGCGTGCTCACCACGCACGCCGCTCTCGGCCTCGCCCGCAAGCACGGCCTTGAAATGCCCATCACCGAGCAAATGGAGCTGATCCTCAACGAAGGCAAGGACCCCCGCGAAGCCATCCGCGCCCTGATGCTCCGCCCTGGCAAAGAAGAGCGCTAGGGACTGTTCCGGCCTTCTCATCTATGTAATCGTCGTGCTTGCCGGCCCCTTGTCGTGCCCACCGAACCGCCTGGTTCGGGTTCCTTCGCGCGTCTCACGGTTCTTCCGCCGAGATCCAACGCAACTTCATGCAAGCATCGCGCAACGCATCTGCCGGCGCTCGATTCTCCATCGCGCGGGCGACCACCATGCCACCAACACATATCGCCGCGACGCTGAGCCTTTGACCGGCTCCCGCGATTTCCCTGGGGCTTTCTGCTCCGCTCGCAGAATCCTCACCATCGCCGCGAACACGGTTTCAAATGGCGCACCGAGCGCGCATCGCCTCGCGTTACGTCGGCAGGCAGCGCAACCATGGGGCATGAATTCTCCACATCTTCAAAATGCTGGTGCGAAAGATACGCGCGAATCACTTGCGAGCCGCAGTCCGGCGACCTTCAGGTTGATCTTCTACGCCAGCCCAGCAATTCTTCCATTCCGGATCCGTGAAAAAGCAATCCAGCGCCTCCACATACAGATCGCTCTTGCTTTTGAAGTAGCTATAGAACCCGCCGCGTGTCAGTCCCGCGCCCAGCCATGATCTCGTCGATTGAGACACCTGCTCAAAGCCATGGCGGTTAAAAAGCCTGCGCGCGCTCTCAACGATCCTGCTCCTCACTTCAACGCGGTGTCCTTCCGGATATGGCATGGAATCCCCTCAATCTCGTCTCTCCGATCTCTGATCGAAAAGTGTCTGCGCCCTGCCTTTTCGGCTGTCGATCAAAATATGTTCTTGAACATAACGTTGTCGACGTGTTCCGATGATCCGCCAGTTGCAACAAGAGGTCACCATCATGAGGCAGTGGACGAGTGTGTCAAATCAGTTACCGCCGCAGGGCGATCGCCGGCAGCCGCAGCCGGAATCGCGCTATCCGCAGCAGGCGGGCCCGCGCTCGCGCAACAGCCCGACGGAGCGAGAAGTCCTCCCTTTACGCCAACCAAACGCGCACCTCTCTCCACCAGGAGATCGAGCTGAACGCCCCGCCGGAACGCATCTTCCATATTCTTTTGGATTCAAAAGAGTTTGCCGCATGCACCGGAATGGCCGGCGACCATCGACCCCACCCCAGGCGGCGCATTCAATACGTTTCGGCGGCTTGATCGAGGGACGGAACATCGAGATCATTTCCAACCGTCGCATTGTGCAGGCATGGCGCCCCACGTCGTGGGATTCGGGCGTCTACTCCGTCGTCCATTTTGAATTGAAGGCTTCGGCCAGTGGAACCACTCTCGCGCTCGACCACACTGGCTTTCCCCAAGGCGGACTTCGACCACCTTGATCCCGGATGGCACATGCGCTATTGGGATCCTACTGAATAAGTATTTGGCGAGAATACCCGATAGGCTGATCCGCTGAAAACCTCCCCTTCGGTCACGGGCTTTCAGCGAAATCGCTTTGCTATCCGCCCGCGATCGCGCCCAGAATCAGAAGCGGCTCTTTTCCTGAAGCAACCGCATCGGGCAACGTGCTTATCAGGCGATTCGAGCGACCATATCCTCTTCACACGCAAAGAAGCGCAGAAACGCGCGGCGCTGCCGGTTTCATATTCGCGAATCGTCCCGCGCAGCATGGGATAGCGAGCTTCAAGCGCATCGAGCACGGCGCGAATCGTCACTCGGCGCGCGAAACCTCGAGCAGCACGTCGCCCTCGACCTGCGCCAGGTTGCGCAGATGATACGGCAGCGCTACGCGCACCGTCGCGCTGCGCTCCGCTTTCACCGCGCCTCATCTCAATCTTCTCTCGGTCATCGAACCCCTTCTCTGTCGATTCTAGCTCCGCTACACTGCTAACTCCGTTGCCACTAGTTCAGCGTCTGCACTTCCACCGACAGCACGGCCGGCAGATCGCGCACGATCGGCGCCCAGCTATCGCCCGCGTCGGCGAGAGCATACACCTGGCCGCCCGTTGTGCCGAAGTAAACGCCGCAATCGTCGAGCGTGTCCACGGCCATCGCGTCGCGCAGCACGTTCACATAGCAGTCCTTCTCCGGCAGTCCCTTGGCCAGCGGCTCCCACTCGTTGCCGCCCGTGCGGCTGCGGTAAACGCGCAGCTTGCCGTCGAGCGGATAATGCTCCGAGTCGCTCTTGATCGGCACAACGTACAGCGTCTCCGGCTCGTGCGCGTGCACGTCGATGGCGAATCCGAAGTCCGTGGGCAGATTGCCGCTCACTTCGCGCCAGTTTTCGCCCGCGTCGTCGGTGCGCATCACGTCCCAGTGCTTCTGCATAAACAGCACATCCGGGCCGCGACGGGTGCATGGCCACGTGATGCACGCAGTGGCCGACCTCGGCATTCGGATCGGGAATGTACTGCGAGCGCAGCCCCTTGTTGATCGGCTTCCAAGTCGCGCCGCCGTCGTCGGTGCGGAACGCGCCCGCGGCCGAAATGGCGATGTAGATCCGCTTCGGATTCGCTCGGATCGAGAATGATGGTGTGCAGTCCCATTCCGCCCGCGCCCGGCTGCCATTTGGGACCGGTGCCGTGCCCGCGCAAGCCGGAAGCTCGCTGCCAGTTCTCGCCGCCGTCGGTCGAGCGAAACAGCGCCGCATCTTCCACGCCCGCGTACACCGTCTCCGCATCGGTGAGCGAAGGCTCAATGTGCCACACGCGCTTGAACTCCCACGGATGCTGCGTGCCGTCGTACCACTGATGCGTGGTCAGCGGCTTGCCCGTCTCCGGCGACGTGTCGTAAGCAAACCTGTTGGGCAGCGCCGTCGGCGGCCCAGGAGCAGGAATCGCCTCGTTCGGCAGCCCCGGGCTGATGCCAGGTCTTGCCGCCGTCGTCCGAGCGCTGAATCAGCTGCCCGAACCAGCCGCTGGTCTGCGAAACGTAAATTCGGTTGGGATCCACCTGCGAACCCTTCATGTGGTAGATCTCCCAGCCGGCAAAGAATGGGCCGTCCACCTTCCAATCCTTCCGCTTGCCGTCCGCAGTCAGAACGAACGCGCCTTTGTGCGTTCCAACCAGCACGCGCACACCGCTCATTTCGTAACCTCCAATCGACAAATTCATTGGGCTTTGCCTTCGAGTGAGCAACCTGCGAAGGAATCGGGGAGAGCCGCTAAGCGATTCTTTCCGATTTCCCTTGCATTCTGCAAGCGAATCTCGCCCTGTCGCAGCTAAACCCTTAAGTAACACCCATTTGGTATTGAATTATGCAGGAAGAAAGCTGACAATTGTAGAGATTCACAAAAAATTCCCTTGCGCCAAGGAGCACGTCCACCCATGCGCAGGCCTAAGCAAGTTCTTGCACCGTTCCCTCCCCGGTTCAGCCAGTGTGGAGTTATGACTTCCTTCAAGCCTTGGATCATTCTGTTTTTCCTCTCTCTCGCGGCCTCTTCACTCGCCGGACCGCATGTGCGCGCGCAAGCTCCCGATCGCATTGCGCAAGGATTCGACCCCGCGCAGGTGCAACTGCTCGCCGATCATCATCCTGCGTGGGCCAATCCGGCGAACGATCTCGGCGCCGTTCCCGCCAATCAGCCGCTGGAAAATCTGACTTTCGTGCTGGCGCGATCGGACGAGCAGGAGCAGGCATTTGACCAGTTGCTCGCCGACCAGCTCAATCCTGCATCGCCCGACTATCACCGGTGGCTCACGCCGCAGGAAATCGGTCAACGGTTCGGCATCTCCGACAGTGACATTTCTGCGATTGCCGCGTGGCTGCAATCGCAGGGTCTACACGTGAGCTGGGTATCGCAGAGCCGCATCCTCATCAACTTTGGCGGCACCGCTGGGGACATGGGCCGCGCCTTCCAGACCGAATTTCACAATTACAAAGTCAACGACAAGCAGCGCATTTCGGTTGCTTCCGATCCGGTGGTTCCGTCGGCACTCGCCCCTCTCATCAAGGCGGTGCGTGGGTTCTACACCGTCGAAGACCACGCATTTCATCTTGCCTCGCCGGCAATTTCCAACCAACCGGGGATGACGATCACCAGCGGCGGCACCACCTATCACTTCATTGCGCCGGCTGACTTCTCGCTGATCTACGATTTGCCCGCCGCGCAAAACGGCAGCGGGACAACCATCGGAATCGTCGGCGAGGCGCGCACCGACATGGCGGACTATGTCAACTTCAAGTCGCTGACCAGCTCGACATTCAGTAATCCTACTGAGGTGATTCCCGCGCTCCAGGGAGGCGCAGATCCCGGATCTGCGTACACCGCCGTACCCGCATGCGCTGTCCCTACAAACACTTGCGCGCCGTCAGTGAATCAGTTGATTGATGCCCAATCGGAAGCAGAACTCGACGTCACCCGCGCGGGCACCGTTGCTCCCGGCGCATCGATCCTGCTGGTGACAGCAACAGCCGCAAGCGGCGGCATTGCCGCTGATACGGAATACCTCGTTGATACTTCACCCGTGCCAGCGCAGGTCATCTCCATCAGCTTTGGAGCATGCGAAACTGCAGCAGGCTCTGGCAACGTAATGTTCTGGGATTCGTTGTTCAAAATGGCAGCCGGCGAAGGCATCTCTATCTTTGTCGCTTCGGGCGACGCAGGTGCGTCAGAATGCGACAGCTACTTCACGACGCCTCCGGTAAGCCCCAGCCCGAACAGTCCGAACTACATATGCTCGTCGAGCTATGCTACCTGCGTGGGTGGAACGGAATTTGCCGATTCCGCGAACCCATCGCTCTACTGGAACTCGACAAGCAATTCGACCACCCAGTTGTCTGCGCTGGGTTATATCCCTGAAGGCGCGTGGAATGAGCCTCTCACCTCGGGAGGAGGCACCGAGGCAGCGGCCACTGGCGGCGGGGTCAGTGTTTTCATCGCCACGCCGAGCTGGCAAACCGGAAGCGGCGTGCCTCCAGCGCGCCTCGGACGCTACACGCCTGACGTTGCCTTTCCTGCAGCAGGCCATGACGGCTATCTCGGTTGCTTCGCTGCCGGCGGAGGCAGTTGCGTCAGCAACGGCAGCGGCATTCCGTTCGAGATCTTTGGCGGCACCTCAGCGGCGGCACCATCCATGAGCGGTGTCGCTGCGTTGCTCGATCAAAAACTTGGAGGCGCGCAGGGCAACCTGAACCCCGCGACCTACGCCCTGGCGACGAGCACACCTGCGGCCTTCCACACGGTCTCAATTGCCACCAGCGGCGTGAGTAACTGTTCCGTTGCGACGCCGAGCATGTGCAACAACAGCATCCCCTCGCCCACGGGGCTCACCGGCGGACAGGCTGGATTTTCGCTCGGCGCAACCGGAGGCTACAGCGAGGTGACTGGACTGGGCTCGCTCGACGTAAGCCAATACATCAACAACTACTCCAACACCGTCGCCACAATAACTCCCACGGTCACCGTCAGCGCTCCGCCGACCGCCACGAATGCGCAATCGGTGGTGGTCCTGGTCACCGTAAACGGCGGAACGGGGAACCCTGCTCCGACCGGAACAATCCAACTTACAGGCGGCTCTTCTACTCAAACCGCAGGCCTCTCCGGAACCAGCGGCAGCAGCAATAGCATCACGTTCACGATTCCTGCCGGCGCACTTCCCGTAGGAACCGATACGCTGACCTCGACCTTCACATCAAATTCCGGTACGTACAGCAACGCCACGGGAACGACGACCATCTCGATCACGTCCTCTCTCACAACGCCCACCGTGACGGTAACGCCATCCGCCACGAGCATCTCCACAGCTCAATCGGTCTCCCTTACGATCACCGTGAACGGTGGGACCGGCAAGCCCACGCCAACCGGAGGCCTCGTTGTTTCCAGCGGAAGCTATTCTGCCAACGCCGGTCTGCTCACTAACGGGAACAATGTGTTTGTGATTCCAGCAGGCTCGCTTGCTGTGGGCGGGGACACTGTGACAGTTACCTACACCCCCGATACAAGCAGCGTGGCGACATTCAGCGCCGCAACGGGGACCACCGCTGTGACCGTGACGGCGACGAGCAAGACCAGCCCACTGGTCGCATGGAGCTACCCGTCGCCGATCACCTACGGCACCGCGCTGGGGCCCGCGCAGTTGGATGCTACTGCAAACGTGCCCGGCGCCTTTGTCTACAACCCCTCCAGCGGGACCGTGTTGAGTGCGGGGCAACAGGTGTTGACGGTCAATTTTACGCCGACCGACACTGCGACCTATGCCACGGCAACTGACATGGCCATCCTTACTGTGAACAAGGCAACTCCTGCCATCACCTGGGCCACCCCCGCGCCCATCACCTACGGCACGACGCTAAGCGCCGCGCAACTGAACGCCACGGCCAACGTGCCTGGATTGTTCACATATTCACCCGGAGCAGGCTCAACGCCACACGCAGGACCGGCAGTCCTGACAGCAACCTTCACCCCAACTGACGCAACCGACTACGCGGCGACAACCAGCACGGTAACTCTCACTGTGAACAAAGCGGCGCCCACTATCACCTGGCCGACGCCCGCATCGGTCTCGGTGGGGACGGCGCTCACTTCCGCGCAGCTCAACGCGTCGGCAAGCACGCCCGGCACCTTCGTCTACACTCCCCCCGCCGGGACCGTCATGTCGAGCATTGGCAGCGTCACTCTCTCTGCGGCATTCACCCCAACTGATGCAACCGACTTCAACGCGGCTTCATCCAGTGTGACGCTCACGGTGACCGCGGCAGTTCCGCCGCCCAGCGCTAGCACCGGAAGCGCGACTTCCGTCGCATCAACGAGTGCGACAGTGAACGCGCAAGTAACTCCGAACGGGGCCGACACACATGTCTGGTTCGTTTACGGAATAACTCCTTCGCTGGTTGGCGCCAGCCAAACGCCTTCGCAGGACATAGGACCTGGCTCGTCAAGCGTTGCGGTCACCGCGAACCTGAGCGGACTAACTCCGACCGCGACTTATTACTTTCAAATCGTCGCGCAAAACTCTTCGGGGACCACGCAAGGTTCGATTCTGAACTTTACAACTCCGGCCGCCGTGATTCCCAGCTTCACGATCTCCGGCACAACCGTTACTCTCACGGCGGGCGCGACCTCGGGGAACACATCCACAATCACGGTCACCCCATCCGGCGGATTCACGGGAGCAGTGACCCTCTCGGCCGCAATCACGAAGAGTCCTGGCTCGAACCTACCGCCGACCTTCAGTTGGACTCCGGCCAACGCCCAGGTAAGTCATGAACGGGACAAGCAACGCGACGGCAACCTTAACCATCGCGACGACTGCGCCGACATCTGGGTCATGTACCGCAGAAAATCAGCCGCAACGTGGCCTGCCCTGGTACTCGGGTGGCGCGACGTTGGCTTGCTTGCTGCTCTTCGGCATCCCCGCGAAACGGCGCAAATGGCAGACTTTCTTCGGGCTAGTCGCTCTGTGCTTCGCGCTTGCCATTGGTTTGGCTGCCTGCGGCGGGGGCAGTTCGACCAAGGCATGCTCTGCCGTTGCAATCGCCGGCACTTCGACCGGTGCTTACACGATCACGATTACCGGCACACCGCAGTCGGGGACAGCGCAAACAGGAATCGTCAACCTCACCGTGAACTAGCGCATTTCTTGCAGCTCGAACGAAACTGTAGCGCTGACCTCCAACTCGGCGCCCCCCGGACAGTTCTTGTTCCGTGGGGTGGTTAGACCGGCCGTCGTGAGGCCTCTCAGGCCCTCAGTCCCTCGCCTCCTGCTCCCTTGCTGACTCGCTCCCTCGCTGCTTCGTCGCAGTGTCAGCCATGTCCCCGGTTCAAAATGTCAGGGATCTGGCCGGTCCCTACCCAAAAATGTTGTCAAGTACCTGACCTGTTCAAAACCTGGCCATCTCTATCAGTCCAAACGAAATATAAAGTTGCCGAAGTGTGCGTATAATTTCCCCGAATTCGCTACACTTATATCCGTAGGCGAAAACGACGAGCGGCGTTCCGGCGGCTCAGGGTGCTCATCTCCCCTGGGCCGTCCGCTTCTTGGAACAGTCACCCCACTTTATGAGACACCGTGCTGCAAAAACGGTGCATTCTCCTCGAATCGCATCAGCAAGTTCCAATTTATGAGGACTTTGCCTTCTAAGCTATTTGTTATCTATCGTTTACGGGAGGCCGCTGAACTGCTAACCCACTCGAAATCAGGACTTTACTCGAAAAAGGCTAGTTCGCGGAGTGAGTGACATGCAAATAGAAACCCGACAATCAATGCAACAGCTCAAACTGGCGTGAGTACTGCAGACAGCTGATTCGTGACGGCTGATAGCTGGGTCGTGTCCTAATTTGGTTTTTGGCCAGTAATGAGGCCGCAGCAAAGGCCAGCAAGCTGACCCTTTCGGCATGGGTGCGGAATACGCTCCTTGAGACAACTGGCACTTAAACAGAAAGGATGCGCCTCAAGTGGTTTCCATCATCGCGAACGTACTTCTCCTTATCTTCATCGTCGCGATATTGGTTCTACTTGTGACCGAGGCGCTTTACAAGAACAGTGGCAAGCGCAAATAGACCTGCAACCGCATTGCGAAACTTGGCGGGACAAAGTCGTGAAAACCAAATTAGGACGCTACCGATAGCTGCACTTAACTCCCTTTGTTTTCTATAACCTTGATTTTAAGTCCTTTTTTTTCAATGGGCTAGAGAAAATCATCGAAATATAAACCGCTGAAACCAAATCATTTAACCCCCAAAAGGGGGTGGGGGGCCGAAGCGCTTTTGGGTGGAAGACCACAGATCAACTCGACCCAGCCCCGCTGCGGATGCTCGTCACCGCGCCGTCTCCACCAGGCGCACCGGCCCGAGCAATCCCGAAGGCAGCAGCGGCGAATCGGCTTTGTACGGCGTGAAATCGGCGAATGCATATTTCTTCAGCGCCCAGGGCTGCTGATCGCCGATCATGCGATTCACCCAGAGATTCGTCACCTTGATTTCGATCTGGTTGCTGCCCGTCTTCAGCGCGTCCGGTTACATCGATCTTGTATGGCGTCTTCCACAGAATGCCGAGGTCCTTGCCGTTCACGATCACTTCGGCGAGATCCTCGACGTCGCCCAGATCGAGCCACAGGTGCGCGCCAGGCGCGAGGGCGCTCTGCCG
Source organism: uncultured Acidobacteriaceae bacterium (assembly GCA_963782085.1). GTDB lineage: Bacteria > Acidobacteriota > Terriglobia > Terriglobales > Acidobacteriaceae > Telmatobacter. The sequence continues at coordinate 4,292 of CAWAIL010000009.1, read as the reverse complement.
GAATATCGATCGTCTTCGAGTATGTCGCTGTCCCGGAGAAATACTTCACGCCGGCGTTCGCGGTTTTCGCTCCAGGATTGCAGCCGGTCGAAATCGACCGAGTCTCAGGAGCGCCGCTGTCCCGGCTCGAAGCTGAACGGTCCAATCGTGATTGAGCGCTTCGTCAAGCGCCCCACTCAAGGCGCGTTCTTGCGGCTTCGGTAAATCCATCGAAGGCGAGGTTGCCGGCTTCGCGAAACACCACGAACGTCGTGCCCATAGGGATCGAGATGCAGCGGAACTGTCGTGCGGCCATCGGCGATGCGATACGAAACCGGCTGCGATCTCGCCACGTCGCCGCATCCCACAGCTCCGGCGCTTTTCCGTCCACGCGGAATGTCGCGTCCACATTTTCCGCGCGGTCCTCGCGGTTATCGACGAAATAAAGGTCGCCGTCATCGAGCTTGCGATGCAGGAACATCAGCGTAGGTGTCCGCTTCCGGCTTCGTGTACTCGAAATCGCGCGCCACGCCGAGAGCCGTCAGCACTTCGTTCGCGCTCATGCCCGCATACACTCTTCCCTTCCCGACTTCGCGCATCGCCGTGATTCGGCGCGCGCCTTCCTTCCCCAAAGCTGATCCGCGATCGCGCTGAAATTCCTTCTCATCATCGGCGAGGCTCGGCGAATCCGACGGGCCGGTTGCCCACCAGCACCGCGCCCTGCGCAACCAGACTCTCTAAGCTGGCGCAACACCGGCAGCGTCATGCGCTGGCTGCGCCCGCCGAGATAGAGAATGCGATAACTCGTGCCGCCCGGAGTCACAAGCCGCCCATCTTTGACCGACAGCTCATGCAGCACCACGTCGCTGTTCACAAAGTCGAACCCGTATCCATCCGGCGCATCCTCGATCGCCTTCCATCCGAAGACCGCGGTCAGCGGACCCTCCTCGCCGTAGAAGTACGCCACGTCGGCGGAGTAATGCCCCTGCTGCAGCAAGTAGGAGCAGCGCGCCAGATAAGTGACCCACGGCTTCGCTTCTTCGGCCCAGGTGTCGTTGCGATTGAACCAGAGACCGTAGGGCCCAAGCGTCAGGCCCGGCGCCATGTCCGCCACGGGCTGATGCGTGGACTCATGAATCTCGAAGCGGTTCACGCCCAGCGCAAATTCGAGGTCGGCAACCTTCTTCAGATTGTTGGGCGAGAACGACCACGCCGGCCCGCGCGAGGTCATCGACTCCGCGCCGACAAGGTTCTGCCCGTAGATATGCGCCACCGATGCCGCGCCGCGCAGATCGGCAGATGTAATCGACATCCGGCCCCGGGCTGCCTGCCCAGGTCCACATCGCTCCCATCGGAACATCGGTCTTGCTGCGCATCTCCATGTCGTCGCCGAGCGAGGGGCGATGATACTCAAGCGCCTCGCCGTAATATCTCATGCCGTGGCTGTGCAGGTCGTCGGCGATCTCGCCGTAGTGATTTTCCGCGAGCAACTGGCCGATGGTGCGCCGGAAATCCCAGAGAAAGCGGTCTGTATCCGCGGTGCTCTTGATGACGACGCCGGTAAGCGCCGGCAGCCATGGACGCGGATCGTAGCCGCGCCGCTTCTGAAACTCGTCGAGGATGTTATCGGTCCAGTTCTGCGGGCCGACTTCGATGCTGTCGGTCAGCAGCCACGAGATGCCGTCCTTGCCCATCATCTCCGGGCCGACGGTATCCGCATACATCTTCAGATAGCCGTCGACATAGTTCTTCACATAATCGCGGTTCAGCTTGTCGACTTCGAGGCCGGTGGCCTCCGCCGGAGCGGGGCCATTCTCATGGCCGGTGAGCGAGTAGCCGATGCGCAGCACCATCCAGTTGCCGGCCGGCGGCGTCCAGTCGAGCGTTCCATCGGGCTTCATCTTTGCCGGTCAGGTCGATCACGTCGTCTTGCGGCACGATGAACTCGCGGCGCAACTTTGGGATCGCGAATCGCATAGAAGTCGCGCGCGTTGGCATATCCGGCGCGCTTCTCAAATTCATTCACGCGCGCGCCGCTCGCCAGCACCAGCTCGGTGATTCTGTGGTCGTGCATCGGCAACGCCGGCCGGCTGCGCGGGATAGACGACGCGGAAATAGCGCGCCGTCACCGCATCGAAACGAAGCCGTGCGCTCGCACGATGCTGCTGAATGGAATGTCGGCAACCTTGCGAAAGTTCTGCGCCGTCGTCGCTGGCCTCGATGCGCGGCGGAATCGCGTTGCTGTCATGATCGAAGACGCTGATCGCATCGTTCGAGGCTGGCCAGCGTGACCGCCTGAATCGTCTGCGGATGGCCGTAGTCGAACTGCACCCACGCTTCGTTGCCCGGCGCGCTCGCCGGCAGATCGAGCGCGACCGTATTCACATCGCCATCAGAGAGCGCGGCTACGTTCGACGCGTTCCGCCGCTCGCAGTCACCTGCGGATTCAGCTCCTGCCTGCGTCTTGTCGCCATCGGGAATCTTGTACGCGATCACGGCGGCGTCGGCGTAAAACTCCGGCGGCGTCGACAACGGTTCCGTCGGGCGCGCGCCGGCCCGGCACCTGAAAGTTCTGAAATGTTCCATCGACCTGCGGCGGATGCGCGCAGCTTGCCCGCTGAATGGCTTGCCGCCTTCGACGCGCGTCGCGCTCCACACCATCTTCTTCATGCCCTGCGCCGCGGGCACCCACGGTCCGCCGGTCTCGCTCCATCCCGGCGAGCTGGCGATGGCCACCTCCATGCCCATGCCGCGCGCGGTGGTCACCGCGTAGCTGAATGCCTGCTTCCACTCCGGCGTCATGTAGATGAGCCGCTGCGGAACCACCTGCGGCGTATTGATGGCGCCTTCAAAGATGGTCACGCCGCCCAGGCCCACGCGATGCATCCACTCGAGATCGAGCTTGATGCCCTCGCTGGAGATGTTGCCGTTCATCCAGTGCCACCACACGCGCGGCCGCGCTCCGTTGGGCGGATCGAGAAATCCGCGCAGCAATGCGTCCTGCTGAGCGGTAGGGCTTGCGCTGGCAGCGGCCGGCGCCTGCGCAGCGACGAAAGCTGCACATTGCGAAAGCAAGGCATAGAACAAAGATCGCAGATACTGCCGATCATGCAGCTTTCATGGAAACGATCCTTGTCTTCAACGCATCGAGCACTGGAAGCGTGCGGCGCCTTTCACGATTGCTTCGCGGGGCCACGGTCGCGCGCATCGAGCCGGTCGAGATGCCGCCATCCACGAGCAGCGTCTGGCCGGTCACGTAGCGGCTGGCCTCAGAGGCGAGAAAAACCACGGCGCCATCCAGATCGTGCGGCTGGCCGGGGCGCTTCACGGGAATGCGATCGATGAGATACTCGACCCACTCCTGGTTTTCATAGAGCACCTTGTTCTGCTCGGTCCGGAACCAGCCGGGCGCGAGGCAATTGACGGTCACGCCGTGTTTGCCCCAATCGTCGGCGAGGCTCATCGTCAACTGCCGCACGCCGCCGCGGCTCGCGCCGTAGGGCGCGAGGCCCGCATAGCCAAACACACTTGTCACCGAGCCGATATTGACGATGCGGCCGTATCCCTTCGCAATCATGCCGCCGCGCAACGGCCTGCGCAACAAAAAACGTGCCGCGCAGATTCGTGTCGAGAATCTGGTTCCAGTCGGCCCATGTGACTTCGAGCGCGGGCTTGCGAATATTGCATCCGGCGTTGTTCACCAGGATATGAATCTGCCCGAACGCAGCCTCCGCGTCGGCGGCCATGCGCTCGATGCTCTCCTGTTCGCGCACGTCAAGTTCAAGCGAGATGGCGCGGCGGCCCAGCGCCTTCATCTCCGCCTCAAATCCGGCGAGGTCTCGCGCTTGCGGCTGGTGATCACCAGGTCAGCGCCGGCCTTCGCCAGCGCGCGCGCAAAATATTGCCCCAGCCCGCGGCTGGTGCCGGTCACGATCGCCACCTGGCCGGTCAGATCGAAAAGGTTTTCGCTCATTTCTTCCCTCGCGAATTCGCTCGGCCGCGGAGTCCAGAAGAACGCTCTGAAAAATGCGCTCGGATCCGGCGTCTCATCGAGCCGATGGCGCGACTTGCTTGTTCGGCGTCAGAATCACCTTCATCAGATTCGGCTCGCGCGAGTGCAGGCGCTCAAACCAGCGCGGGCCTTCTTCGAGCGGAGCAACGGCCGTGATCAGCGGAGCCACTTTGATCTTGCCGCTGGCGATCAACTCGATGGCCTGCGGATATTCTCCCGACGACGCGCACGATCCCTGCAATCGCATCTGTCGCGTCACCACCTTTTGCAGCGGCAGCGTCACCTCCGGCTGAATGTTGCC
>CAWAIL010000008.1:0-450700 GCA_963782085.1 uncultured Acidobacteriaceae bacterium | reverse complement strand
CCGTATCGACGGCGTTCCGCGTGAACAGCTTCCGCGCGCGCCTGAGCGTTGAGGCGGAGCGGTGTTGATACGGCGATTTGCGCTGAGCCGCTAGCGCGGTGGATGTATGGGGATTGAATAGACTTTGCCGGGAGCCGATTCGGTAGGTCGCGCCCGGGATGCAGCGTATGCGAACGCTCGGCGGAGGATCGGCGATCGAAGATGACTTCTCGATGTGAAGTGGAATGAGCCGGTTGATGCCTGTAGAGCACTTTCGACGCACACTTCTGCGAAGACTGGTTGAGAAGCCGCGGCGGTAAGGAATCGAGTTGATGGGAAGGTGAGCATCGTTGCCTTCAAGAAGAGTCGACTATGACAGAGTGAGGCACAGCCGACGTGCAGATAAGCTGGCCAACGCAAGAATGTGCGATGACATGCAAGGTTCCGCCTTGGCACTTGGGACAGGACCGGTTCAGTGCAGATCGTTGCTGTTGGCTGAGCAGTGAGGCGAGATCGTTGGTGGTGGAGCGAAGATGGGCGCGGCACAAGCCCAGCGCCCGGCGACGGTTGCGGTTGGCAAGCAGACCGAAGTGGCGGATCTTCACGAACCCCGCAGGCAGAACATGGAGCAGGAAGCGACGGATGAACTCCACCGCATCGAGTCTCATCGTGCTGCTGCGGTTGTTGTGCCTCGAGTCGCGCCAGCGAAAGCGCACCTGTCCGTTTTCGAGGTTGAGCAGTCTCCCGTTGGAGATGGCGACGCGATGAGTATAGCGGGCCAGATACTTCAGCACATGCTCGGGTCCGCCGAAGGGTGGTTTCGAATAGACTACCCAGTCTTTTCGGCGAAGGCTTGCGAGGAGAGAGTAAAAGTCTCGTGGCGTAGATAGATCAGAGAGCTTGCCGGCAAAGCATAGCTCGCCGCGTTGGTAGCTCTGCTTGAGGAAGCTGAGCAGCTTACCGCGAAACATGCGGCTGAGCACACGCACCGGTAGGAAGAACCCGTGGCGTTTGGTCGGGATCCAGCGGGAGTGATCGAACGCCAGTCCGCCGGCTGGGACGAGGCAGTGCAGGTGGGGATGAAGCTGGAGGCTCTGGCTCCAGGTATGAAGCACAGCGAGGATACCGATCCGCGCACCGAGATGGCGCGGATCGGTGGCGATCTCGAGCAGCGTCTCGGAAGCTGCGCGAAACAGGACCGAATAGAAAAGTCTCTGGTTGCGCAGAGCCAGATGCCCCAGTTGTTCAGGTACGGTGAAGACTACATGAGCATAGGGCACCGGCAGCAGGCTGGAAGCCTGCTTGAGCAGCCATCGATCGCGTGCTGAAGACTGACACTTGGGACAGTGCCGGTTGCGGCACGAGTCGTATGCCAGCGTTTCGTAGCTACATCGATCGCAGCGTTCGAGATGAATGCCCAGCGCGGCTGTGCGGCACAGGCCGATATCGCGCAGCACCTTCCGTTGCTGGTCCGAAAGTGCGTAGCCCCAGCGTTGAAGGAACTGGTCTTGATGAGCACGGAAGACATCGGCCACTTCGAGCCGGGGTCCCCGGCAAGCGCACTTCGCTTGCTGGGGTGGGAGCCGATGTCCTGTCATGCGGTTCTGTTCCCTCCCTGTGCTGTTCGGGGAATCTGGATGGGCAGATCGTCGAGCGGACTTGGCGTGGCGTGCAGCCTGGCTTCAGATACGTGCAGGTATCGAGAGGTCGTCTCAAGATCCCGATGACCGAGCAACAGCTGAATACTGCGCAGATCCGTGCCGGCGTCCAGCAGATGTGTCGCGAACGAGTGACGCAGAACGTGCGGGCTGAGTGGCTTCCTGATGCCCAGCTGCTTGCGCAACTTCTGGCAGACGACACGGACTGCGTTCGCCTTCAGCGGTTCTCCCGGCCGTTTCCCCTGAAAGAGCCAGTCCTTGGGCTTGCGCCAGCGCCAATACACGCGCAAGATCTCCAGCAGCTTCGGCGATAGCATCACCTGACGCGGGAACTTACCCTTGCCCTCGCGGATGTGGATGACCATCCGCTTGCTGTCGATGTCGGTCACCTTCAGATCCAGCGCTTCCTGACAGCGCAGACCTGCGCTGTAGTACAAGGCCAGCAGCGCGCGATGCTTGGTGTTCATCTCTGCATCGAGCAGAGCGCAGACTTCTTCCCGGCTCCAGACCGTGGGCAGCTTGCGCCGCACCTTGGGCTTGATGACTTCCTGATCGAACCAGGTCTGCTTCAACGTGCGCGTGTAAAGGAACTTCAGCGCCGATCGCGCCCCCTGAATCGTTCCCCAGGCAAGCTTGCGCTCGTTGAGCAGATGCAGAAGAAATGTGCGAACATGCTCGGCGCCGAGTTGATCAGGCGACTTGTGGAAGTACTTCGCGAACTCGGCGACGGTGTGGGTGTAATGGCGAACCGTACGTTCAGAGAAGTTGCGCAGCCGGAGATCTTCCTGCATGCGTTGGCGTAGATGAGTCATGGACACCTCCTCGGGTGTCCAACACTCTATCCAAATGCCACAAAAGCCTCCCCTCCCGCGCTAGCGGGTTAGTGCAAATCGCCGAGTCACTCATCGAGGAAGAATAAGTCCCGACGAGTCAGCTTTGCGACTGTAACCATGAATTTTGCCGGTTCTGGGCGAACAACCGCCTAAACCGGAAGTCATTCATTGATTAATAGTTGCGGCGAAGGCGCACGAGATTCCCGCGGCCAAATTGGCCAAGACCTTGTGCCGGTCGAGCGTACAGCGCACGCTGATTTGCCTGACGACGCTGCCCAATCGCAGATCCGCCCATCTCGCACCCTCATGGCGACACGAACTGAATCACGCATGCAACATTCGTCACTTTTCGAAAATCCGGCGACCTCCAGGTCATCGATTCCTTCAAATCCTCCACCTGCAGGTCGAGTTTTCTCGCCGCTCAGAATGCGTCACTTTTTTAACCGTCCGCCCCATCCAAAAACCTCCACCTGCAGGTCGACCTTTCCCGCGCTTTTTCGACGCTCCACCCCGCAAAACAGCGGTAGGTCAGGGCTTCAGCCATGCCTCAGGCTTTCAGCCGGCGCGCTTTTCTTTAATAGCCTTGCACGCCTGCTTGACCCCTGCCCGATGCCCTCTTCGTCGCGCTCGATGGCCTTGCGTGCGAGCTCTTGCGGGCTCCAGTTCATGGCGTGTAACAGGCGGCAGATGTGATCGACGTGATAGCGAACGCCGAAAGTATGCTCGATGAGCTCGGCCACCCGGGGACAAGTCCAAACATCGTTGGGAAATCCGGCGGCCTGCGCACCCTTGAGCAGTTGTTTCTCCAGCCGCTGCCGCTGGCCGGCAGAGAGTTTAAGTGGCCTGCCGCTCGCGGCTACCGCTTGCAAGGCTGCCCAGCCGCCAAGTCTTAGGTCATGCTTCCAGCGGCGCACGCTCCGCGAATCGACAGCTAGCCGGAGCGCAATCTCGGCTTGACTCAGCCCTTGTTCAATCAGCCGAATAGCATTCTTGCGTTTACGCTGTAATTCTTCTGGACTGCCCTTTGGCCGGATGACTCACCTCGGCACAACAATCGCGGCATAGGACATTACTTATGCAGGAGCCACTGGCCGCGCGTTCTCCCCGCCTACTTCATCACACCGGCAATCCGCCGCGCGTTGCCGGCTGCAACACTGCCGTCGGCGTTATGCGCCACCTGGTGGCACGTCAGCGTGCAGGTGTTCGTTGCGCGATTGTAAGAGATCGGCAAGCCGCCGTTCGGAGCCACCACGTTCACATCGAAGTTCACAAGCCGTTCGCCCGTGATCGTTCCGCTGGCCGCTCCCATGCCGTGCGCGGTGTGGCAGGTGGAGCAGGAGAATCCGGTGCCGATGTGATCGCTGTGACGATTCCAGGTGGTGTTTTGCATGATCTGGCCCGCCACGTCATGGCACTTGGCGCACAGCGCGTAAGGCCCATTCACGCTCAGGTCAGGATTGGGGAACAGATTTGTAACCAGTTGCCCCGGCGTGGGAGCCAGGCTGAACTCATAACGGCGCTCCAGAATATGCGTCCACCTTGATCCATGCGGCCCGTTCGCGCCGGCGCCGCCGGATTCGCGATTGTCGTCGCTGTTGTGGCAGTCGGTGCAAAGAATCTGTGTGCCCATCGCGCGGCCCTGGGTCACGCCATCCAGGTTCAACATGTACGGCCGCAGGCTGAGCTGCGGATAAGGGCTGTTCCGGGTGTGCATCACCGGATGGCTTGAGGTCGCCGACACCGCGAACTGAGGAATCAGGTTCAACGGATCGCCCGTTGAAACCGCGCGCACCGGAAAATACCCGTAAATTGGCTGCGCTTGCTTGCCGGTGCTCGTGCCGTGGCAGCGCAGGCAATTCTCATATTGGTTCACCGCCGGAGTTAGCACCGTTACGCCATCCGTGGCGCTGATGCCCGCAATATCTTTCTGCGATATGCGGATTAATGGCGCAGGCGGGAAGATTCCAACAACTTCCGATCCATGTGCATTGTGGCAATCCACGCACGTGGCATGACGATTGGTATTCAGTAGTGTCGCCTCGCCTGCGTCGTGCAGGTTGGTCGAGCTGGGAAACGGATGCCCTACTTTAGGTGCCAGGTACTCGGCAAAAACATTGGCGTACGGCGCCATTGGCGAAACATTCGCGCCGTTGTGGCAGGCAATGCAATCCTGCTCATTCTGCCCGCGCAGCAGCCGGGAACTGCTGGCGGCATCATGCACCGCGTGGCATGAGAGGCACGCATCCGCCGATACCGTGCTGTAGCTGCCAAGCTGAGCTGTCGGCGAAATCTTACCGGTAGAAAGGGCGTGCGCGCTTGCGGGCCAATCGGCAATGGGATTCACCTTGCCGCCGATCACGCGCGTCGGATCGTGGCAAGCCAGGCACATCTGGCCGCTGGAATTGCTCGTCACCAGAAAATTCTGCGAGATCGGGTCAATAGCCTGCACATGCGGATTGTGACACGACGTGCACTCGATATTTCCATTGATGAGCTTGATCGACTTTGTCGGATCCACCGTCTGGCCACTCGCCGCCAGCGTCGCCGCCAGGTTCACGTTGTCTTTAATGGGAAGCACCAGGCTGAACGGATGCGAGGTCTGCATGTTGCTGCCAAACACATCGCTCGAAAGCATCGACCCAAAGGTCATCACTTGCCCATACGCCACAGTGGATCCAACAGCGACCGTCCCGTCGTGACAACTCAGGCACTGATTGCTCTCGCCACCCAACATAGGCTGCGCGGTCAAGTTGGTTTGAGTGTTACTTGAATAGGTCGTATAAACCTGCGTGGTGAGTTTCTGATTCCACAGGCCGGTATTAAGGCCCGAATGCGGCGCGTGGCAATAAGCACATGCGTCCGGGCGGGCTCCAACGATGGGCGAGGTGCCGGTCGGCCCCAGGTTGTGCATTCCCATGACTTCGCCGCCGATCACTTGTGCGGTCAAAGTCATCCTGCACAGTAACAGTGCTAGCCCCACCAACCAGCTAAGCCGTTTCACTGCGTCGCCTCTGAAAGTGGCTTCTTCAGAGCCGAATATTGAAACTCCTGGATCCTGCGATTGAACGAATCCACAACGAAGACGTGATCTTCGTGATCGATAAACATTCCTGACGGCAGCTGGAATTGACCTGCGTGCGTTCCTTTGTCTCCGAAGTAATACAGCAATTGCCCTTGGCGGTTAAAGACTTGCACGACGCCCCACAAAGCGTCCACAACATAAAGGTCGCCTTCGGAATCGACGCTTACAGCCTTCGGCCGAAAGACGGCGCCTGTGCTGTCGCCGATTCTTCCAATGGCATATTTGAAAGTGCCGTCCCGGTCAAACGCCTGGACTCTGAAGTTCAACGCGTCCACCACAATCAGGTCGCCGCCGACCAGCCGCAATTCCGTAGGGTAATAGAATTCCCCCTCCGCCACACCCGTTTTGCCGATAGCACTCAGAATCTTGCCTTCCATATCCAGGACATATATTTTGTCACGGAGCGTATCGGAGACATAAATCCGCTGGGCTGCCGAGTCGACGGCGATTCCCGTCGGTCGTTTGAAGTAACCTTCGCCGCCTTTCAGTTTGCCAATGGTCCGCACATATTTACCGTTCGGCTCGAAGACAAAAATCTTGCCCGCGTCCGAATCGGTTACGTAGATGTTGTCCTGGGCATCAATCGCAATGCATTGTGGCGTCAGCATTGAATCATCTGTTTTGCCGGTCCGCTGAATAAACTTGTACCTGCGCTCGATGAAATCGAATACATGCACTCCTTGTGCGCCCGGATCGGTAACAAGAATGCGCCTGTGCGAATCGACGGCGATGCTATATGGGCGAACCAGCGAGCGATATTCCGGAGCCCCGGCGATGAAATCGACCATCTTGTTCCAGAATCCGCGGTTCGGTTTAACTTCCGACTCCGATTTGAAACTGCGCTCCCATGTGAGTTTGCGTCCGCCATCGAGAGACATCTCCCATAGCTCCGCCGAAGAAGCAGGAGGCTTGGTTTTTTCCGCAGCCCTGCATGCCACCGGCAGCGCCGCACACATCAGAATCAAGACTGCGCTCAGGTGTCGGCGGGGTCTTAGAAGAAATTGAACCAACGCGACACTCCAAAGTAGTAGGTAGAAATAACCTGTGGCGCCGAACTCGACTGGCTAAAGCCCTGCTGCAAGCGGGCATAGCCGCTGATGAAACCCAGTTTGCGTACTCGGTATTGGATAAGGGAATTGTACTGCTGGTTCTGATTTGCCGACAGATTACCGGTATTGGAGGTAGAGCTATCGGACCTGGCAAAGCTTGAGGAGATGGTCAAACCGCGCACAGGAGCGCTGGAAAGCGCGAAGGAATAACTGTTGCCGCCATAGAGGGTCACTAGATTTGAAGGCACTATTGGGATCGGTACAGGAACCGGAACCAGCCCGGCTCCGGTTGCCAGCGCCAGTCCTGATGACTGGGAATAGCTTCCGTTGGCGTTGATCCACGAGCTGTAGCCCAGACTGGCGTTGTAACTCTCACTGCTGCTCGAAGTGCCTGCTTGATCGGTCAGAGCTGTCCTGGAGCCGCCTCCCCCTGCGCTGAGGCTCAGTTTCCCAAATCTCCGCCTCACATTCCCTGAGAAGTTGTAAGATGAATTCAGGTAAGTGATGAGAAGTGTCTGCATGTTCTGTGCGTATCCGAACGCCCCGTTCACATGCCACCCATCGATCACATTGGAATAGGTCGCTGTCGTTGAAAAGCCCAACGTATCCCCGCCGTTCTGCTCCGATCGATTGCCAACAAATGATAGCGAGGCATTAAGGGTTCCTTCTCTCGTTCGATGTGTAAAGTTGCCACCTCCACCGTAGGAATCCACTCCGTAATCCACCCCTTCGAAGAACTGGGAGCGGCGTTCGACAAAAACATCGGTCTGTAGATCATGCGTTGGAAGGTAGGTGGAAATAGCCTGCATGTCCAGCGAATTGGAGGCCTGGTTGCCTTCAATCCCCGTAACCACTCCCCCCGCGCCAGAGACCGCCTGCAGAAGTTGTCCGGTCAAATTGTCCGAGTATTGCACGCTTCCTGAAAACGTCAACTTCTCGGCCGGGCGCATCGCAGCGAACACGTTCGCGGTGTCGATCGTTCCGCTGGTATCTGTGCCCTGGTAGGTCGTATTCCAACTGGACCTGTTCACATTCCCAGATATCGAGCCCTGCAGCGGCAGCCGATGCGATATGCCAAAACCAACGCCATCGAAATCGGAATGGATTTCAGTACCCGCCTGGCCGCTCACTATCTCAGGAATCAGGGAGTGATTGCCGCCCTGGCTGTAAAAAGCGTTCATATTGAAGCCGGCAGCCTCATATGCGGAGCGGAGGTTGAATGTGTGGAATGCGCTGTTTCCTTCGTTATTCGTTCCGTACACCGAATACTGGTTGTTCCCCATCTGGAATCCGGCAGTAAGAGTTGGGACCTTGGGCAGGTTAAGACTCCACGAAACTGCGAACTCATCGTTGTCCCCGTGAGTAACATAGTTCGCTACACCCGGAAGTCCGTAATTTCCGTCGCTGTTGAATCCCTTGGAGTAGGAAATCGATCCTGGAAAGCGGCTGCCGCCAAATATATTGGCGGAAACCGAAAGTCCACTTGAGTTGGAGATGGATTGGAAGTCGGAATTGGCGCGCGACTGATCCAGATAAAATGAGCCGGTATAAGATAAAAAACTTGGCTTATAGTAATTTCCCGTTAAGTTCGCTGTGCCGCCAACTGACCAGTTGTGATCTGAAGCCGTCACGTTTCCGAATTGAGCCGTATATCCAGAAGAGAGCATCCCGCTCAGGTTTGAGCTGAACAGGCCGTACTTTACCTGCGCGGAAAGCGGAGCTGCCAGCAGGATCCCCGCCTGTATAAGCATCGCAACTCGAATGGCACCCGGCACTCTTTGTGATCCATCACTTCTCTTGCTTGATCGTGCGGTTAAGAAATTCTTCTATTTCAGCGGCCGGTCAAGGTCATCCCTTTTCCGCCCCTATGGCTCTGCAATCGTCGCGCTATGCCGGAGTTTTTGGTCAAGGGCAGCGCGCAGTTGATTTGTTTTCTTCTGTTGAAGCTGCTTGGCAAGTTGGGCTTTCACATCGTCAAACTTTTCCTCACCTGCCGGTGTGTGCGCATTCAACCTCAAGATGGTGAAGCTCTGCCCTACTTCAATCACTCCGCTTACGTCGCCCACTTTCATCGCCTTGAACGCTTTCACAACTTGTGGTGGCAGTTGGCTCGCCGGCGTGGACTTGTGCTGTCCTTCCATCACGCGGTAGTCATCGTCAGAGAGTTTTTCTGCTAAAAGGCCGAATTCATTGTTCGTCTTGGCGGCTCTGGCCAGGGGCAGCTCTTTGCCGGCGCGACCGCGCGCCTCGTTCATTTGTTCGGTGCTGGCTTTGTCTGGAACCAGCACGGTGATCGTCTGGAAAATGAAAGACTCTGGAATCTGAAAACGCTCAGGGTTTTGGTCGTAAAATGCCCTTATCTCGCGAGGCGAAACTGTGCTTTTGTTCTGCACTTCGGTCTTCAAGAGTTCGTCGATAAGCAGCGAGCGTCTGATCTTCTCGTCCAGCGATTGCCGCGCACCGTGAAATTCACTCTGCAGGAAAGCTTTAAAATCGTCGGGGTTCGCAAAGGTCTTCTGGAAATCTGTCTCTGCCTGCTGAATCTTCGCGGGGGGCACCGTCAACTTTCGATGCAATGCCTCCTGATACACCAGCTCTTCGAAGACCATCATCTTCATGGCTCCATTGCGGACTTCCGGCGCCAGCTCCTTGGGAATGCCGTTGTGCTGCCGCGCGTAGGGAAAAATCGCAAATTCCTCGCGTACCAGGTCAGCCTCGGTCAGCACTGCGCCATTGATGTGCGCCACCGGCTTGCTTGTCGGCACCAACGGAGCGAGGGCCGCGGCGGCTGAAATTGGACTCTGCGTGAAGGCCGTCGGCGCGTGAGATGCAACCTGGCCTGTCGCTGCTGCTGCGATCAGAAGAAAAAAGGCGGAAGCTGCGTAATTCAATTTCATAATCGACCCCCGGTGATTGAAAGACGGGGAGGGCAATTTCGGGTTCCTCCCCATCGATCAAGTTTTTCGATTTAGTACGTGGTAACCGCTGTTCCGTTGTTCATTTCGTTTGACTCGCCGCCATGGCACTGCCGGCAGAACTGGGCTGATGAGTTGCTGGCGGTGTTCCATGGGTTGTAGGGGCCGCGCAGGAAGAACATCGTCTGATAGGTTCCCGCGGGTTGGCCGGAGACACCGGACTTTACCGATGCTCCAGCGGCGATGTTCGCGGTGTTAGAAACGCTCACTACGGTCATCAGGTGCTGGTTGTGGCAGGTTGTGCACACTACGATGGGGCTGGTAGTGCTGGTGCTCGTGCCCAACGCAACGAAGAACCCATAGTTGTTGATGAAGCGGGCCATGTTTGGTCCGGCAGTAATTGTCGTCCCACTGATCGCACAATCCCAGTTGTAGCCGCTCTCGCCGTAAGTCTGGCCAGTCGGAACGGTGTTGCAACCAAATGTAGCAGCTGCGCCAACCGGGTGATCGTTCAGATAGTTATTGACACCGGTGCCATCGTTCCCGAGCAGGGTCGGGATGGTGTTGTGGGTACCATAACTTGAAGGCAGAGGCTCATAGACCGCGTTCTTCATCATGGCGCCCGTTGCATAGTTGCCGTCGTGGCAGCTTAGGCAAGTAAGCAGTCCGAAGGCTTCCGACGAGGTGGACATAGCCGCGGGCAACGTCTCAGCATAAGTGCCGTGGCCGCTTCCGCCAGTAGTGATTGTCTTGCCGTACAGACTGCCAACATCCTCGCCCCAGAGAGCAACATTACCTGCTGTGGCGTCGAAGCCCTTCTGTGCTCCGTTACCATAAGCACCGCTATGCGGTGCGTGACAGGCCGTGCAGCCACGGCCGTAGTTGAGGTGGGCGCCCAGGACGTCTGTCGAGGGCGAATAATTCTGAGCGGCCGTGAAGGCCGCGGCTCCCAGTAGAACAATAAAAATTGCTAAATTCCGTTTCATTCGGTAGTTCCTCCTTGCGGGCGTTCCGGTTTGTTACCTGAACCGTGACTTTGGCCTCGCAGCTTTCTTCACACGACTGTCCCGTTTGCGAATTCGGTGCACGATTCACGCTGCCTTGTGGATCCTCTTGGTGGACTTTCTTCGCCGATCCATCCCGGAGAGAACGTCGCTTGAATTTCGCCCACCCTCTGCTTTTAGCCTCGGACGGAAGCCGATCCTGATCCAGTCTGGCTCGAGTCCATGGCTTGGTGAGATACCCCACAGCAACTGACATATGTCACCACCGCCGGAGGTTGCCTCGATGTGACTCACGTCACGACTCATCTGTTCTTGGCCAGATTCCACGTTTCTTGTGTGATAAATGTCACAATTCCAACCCGCCTTGCATGGTTGACTGACCTCAGCGATCCCTGTGCAATGCATCACATCCGTTCGTGATCAGCCAGGCTCCGCAAAAGGCAGACTTGGTATGGCGATCGACTCAGGCGCGCCTCACACCACAACCCCAGCGCCGTTACGCGCATGGCGGGTTTACTCGATGGCTTTGATTTACCTCGTTGCAGGCCTTGCGATCGGATATCTGCTGCATGCGTCACGGTCGTCTGTCCTGCCGATCGCATCTGCCAGCGTTGCCGGGCCTGAAAGGACGAAGCCGAGTGGGACCTTCGCCGGGAATCCTCAAAGCCTCGACCAGATGAAGCAAATGGCCGATCGGCAGGCAGCACCTCTGCTCGAAAAACTGAAGAGCGATCCGAACAACAGCGCTCTGCTCATGCAGCTCGGTGCCGTCTACCACTCTGCGCACCAGTTCAAGCAGGCGGCAGGCTTTTATCAAAAGGCTGCAAAAGTCGATTCGAAGAACATCACTGCCCGCACTCAGCTTGCCATCAGTCTCTACAGAGGCGGCGACGTTGACGGCGCGATCTCGCAACTCAATCGCACGCTCCAAGACGACCCAGGCGATGCTAACTCGCTGTTCAACCTGGGCATGATTCGCTGGCATGCAAAACATGACGGCTCGGGAGCATTAGGCGCGTGGCGCCAATTGCTGAAGATGAACCAGCAATTGAGTGAGGATCGCAAGGCCCAAGTACGGAAAATGATGGCCGAAGTGCAAACGTCGCTCGTCGCACAGCGCCGGAATGAAGGTCGGGTGAGCAGCCGATGAGTCATCGGAACCGAACTCTTCTCTTGGAATGGAATAGAACACAGGCCACGATGCTGGCAGTCGCATGTCTGTGCGCAGGAGTTGCCGGAGGCTGGTCGATTCAGGGATTTCATGCTCATACTGCATCGCCCGGAACCGGATCTTCAAGAATTGCGCCGTCGGCGATCAAACAGTCGCCATCCACCGCAACACAGGCCGAGTCCGCTCAACTGAAGGTCTCCGCCGATACGCAGGCCGCGCCCTTGATTGAACGACTCGATTCGAATCCGGAAAATCCTCAAGTGTTGTCTGAACTCGGCAACCTTTACTATGACGCGCAGCAGTATGCGGAGGCTGTTGACTACTACCATCGTGCTCTTAAGGTGAAGCCTGCGGATGCTGCGGTGCGGACGGATATGGCGACCGCCTATTGGTATATGGGCAATGCGGATTTGGCCCTCTCGGAGTTCGACAAGGCTCTGACCTTCGCCCCTGGCAATCCCAATACGCTGTTCAATCGCGGCCTTGTAAAGTGGAAGGGCAAAAAGGACGCTGCTGGCGCGTTGGCTGACTGGAACAAATTGTTGGCGACCGACCCTGCATATGATCAAAAGGACAAAGTTCAGCAAATGATTGCCGAAGTAAAAGGCCAGCCTTCATTGGTTGTTGGATCGAAAACCAGGTAGCCGGCGATTGGTTCAGTTCCCCGATTGTCTGATGCCCGTCATCCGGCCAACAACGACGCAGATCCCACGTTTTTGGCGTGTTGATGCCGATGTTTTACGGAACCGGCTCCAGGTTGCCGCCAGAGCCTTCGGGTAGGTCTTCGGATCAGTGGCCTACCCTGTCCCGCCGTAGCAATCTCTGTCAGCTGCTATCATCTCCTACAAATTCAGCGCAGGATCCTGCGACTGGAATAAGGCCTGCCGTTGCCAACCGCTGGATTAATATCCCGAGGAATCGCATGAAGATGAATCGCCGGGAACTGATCGCCGCCTTATCTATGCTGGCAACTAATTTGGCGCGCGCCGATCTCAACGTACCCGCAAATCGAAACATCAAGTGGGCTCTGTCTGAAGCGCTGTGGCGATACTATCCGCCTGCTCCCTTCACCGTCATGCTGGATGTTATGCAGCAGACCGGCTTCGTGGGCGTGCGCCTTGCGAATTTCCCCCGCGTTCTCAGCGACTACAATCTGACAACTGCGCAGATGCTGACTGAAGTGTCGAAACGTCATCTGAATGTCGTAACAATTTCCTGGAATGGCGCATTGCACGACCCTTCGCAGCAGCAGACTGTCCTCGATAGTGCCCGCAATGCCATGAAGTTTCTCGCCGACTTCGGTGCCAACCACCTCGTCGTCTTTTCGCCGAGCCGCAAGCTGCCCGCGGCACAGTCTCCAGGAGCCTTTCGCGAGCTGTGCGAGCGTTGCAATCAGATCGGCGAACTGGCTGGCGAGATGGGCTTCACGGCGGGCTTGCACAATCACATGGGCCAGATGGTTCAGAATCAGGACGAAGTCGACCGCTTTATGGCCATGACCGATCCCAAGTTATTCGGGCTTTCACCAGACACTTGTCACCTGAACCTTGCGGGCTGTGATGTGGTGAGGACACTCAACCGGTATAAGCATCGCATTCGATTTCTCGATTACAAAGATTCGAAATGGACGAGCCCGTCGAAAGATTGGGTACAGCCGAACGGAAAAGTCTTTCTCAAGGATTCAGAAGACGCCCGCTTCTTCAACAGCAGCTTCGACCTCGGAGATGGGCAAGTAGATTTCCCCGCTTGTCACCGAGTTCTAAAGAGCGTCGATTATCGTGGTTGGATCTGCGTCGACCTTGACACCGCCCGACTGGGTCCACTCGCTGACTTTCACCGCTGCGGTGCTTACATCGTTAGCAAACTGGAGCCGATCTATCGATGACCATGACTCGCCGGGAATTCTCATTGGCAAGCGTTGCCCTCGCGGCGTCGATCCCATCTGCCAAATACCGCATTGTCGATGCCCAGATTCACGTTTGGGCCAACGACCCGCATTATCCCTGGGCGCCTGGGACCAAAGATCCGCCGAAAGAAGATCGTACTCCGGCGATGGCCCTTGAACTAATGAAAGCGAATGGTGTAGACCGCACCGTCATCGCGCAATACATCGGTTACAAGTGGGACAATCGCTACTGCCTCCACTCCATCAAGAAGTACGCGCCTTGCTTTCGCGGCGTGTGCCGCGTCGATCCCTCCGATCCTGCTGCGCCCGACCAACTCTCTCATCTCACCGAGCAGGGATTTCATGGCGTACGCATCAGTCCCGCTGCCGGTGCGACTGGCGATTGGATCCATGGCCGCTTATGCCACCGCTATGGAAGCGCGCCCAATCGCTCGCGATTCCGATGCAGGTGTACGCGCCCATCACGCGCATGCCCGATCTTGTACCGCTCATCGAGGAATGCCCCGATCTGACGGTCGTGATCGACCACATGGCCGACTGCCCGGTGGATCGTCCGCAGGAGCTGGAAAAACTGATTGCGTTGGCGCGCTATCCGCGCATCTTCGTCAAGATCTCGCACACATGGTCGATCTCCCGCCAGGCATATCCCTGGCTCGACGCGCAGGAGCATGTGAAGCGTCTACATGCAGCCTACGGTCCCCGGCGTCTTATGTGGGCTTCCGATTGGCCGATAGATCTGAGTTGGACAACTTACGAAAAGACACTGAGCGTCGTTCGCGCCGAAATGAAGTTCCTCAACGAGGACGACAAAGGCTGGATCCTTGGCGGGACCGCCCAGCAGGTTTGGCCATTCGCTTAATTGAGGAGACTAAATGCTCGCGGTGCTGCGTGCATTGTCTTGCGGAGAGAGGGCCAAGCAACCTCGCGCGATTGAACGCGGGCGCCATTCCGAAGTTCTGGGCAGCGTATCAACTCGGAAAGCAATTAGGTCTCGCTCTGGAAACGATTTGGGAGAGTGGAGACCAAATCAACTCATTGCAATAATCTTCATCGGACAGATGCATAGGCGGCGTGTAGGGAGCCCAGGCGCCCAAGGCAACTATACCTTTGTATAGCTTGAAGCCCGTTTTGCGTGTAGATAGACTTGGTCGGATATCTGGCGCGCCCTGCGTCGCCGCGGGAAGTGGAACGTGTCGATTCAACTCGGAACCTGGGTCATCAGAATCCTTGAACTCATGTTCTTCGCTGGTCTTATCGGATGTGCGCTCGTCGTCGTTCTCAGTTGGATCTCGATCTTGCAGGATGGGTTCACCGACGATTAAGCGCTGCTAGCGATCGTATGCGCGAAGCAAGGCCAATCGAACTTTTCCTGGCATTGCACTGTGTGATCCCGCCATCTATCATCGGTCGGGTTGCCCATTTTCTCGGAGCGATCCTCTCTGACCCCGACGACTACGTGCTGTAGTTTCGAATTCCAGGCAGCGTTCTCTCAGACATTGGGCCCGGCAAATACTGCGAGGGCCGTGTCTACCGGTCATGGATTATGGGATAATTCGCTAACGGGCGCTTCCCTGTCCTCGAAATAACCAGCAGGTCGTTAGCCGATTTGAAGCAAGACGCCTTGGGCTTGTTTGCCATTCTTCCCTTACCCCGAGAGGTCAGATGAGCAACATTAACGGCAAGGTCTATGCGCTCAACGCCATCACCCCGATGAAGCCGTGGAAGACGTGGATCCTACGCGCGGCGTTTTTTATCCTGGGACACGTCAAGCCACTACAGAACGACCTGATCAACCTTTCCTTCATTGAGTTTGCCCGGTGGGTGATCATTCCACGCCAGGCGTTTCCCTGCCTGGGCAAAGGGCAACGCCCGGAACAACTAAAGTACGACTACCTGCTGTTCTTCAGCAACTTCAATGGCACCTGGAATCAGTACATCGACGCTTTCTCTGCCGTGCTCAGTCGCGGACTCAATTTGATCTGGCGATGGAGTGAGAAATTTCCCGGATCAGTCCCGGTGACACTCTTCAAGGAGTACATCGCGCGTGTCCAGTTTGACACGGATTATTACTACACAGCGTATCCTCACGCTACGGCCAACGATCTCAAGTCGGCGCATGTTGTGCAGAGTTCTTTTGACAGCCTGAGTGCTGTCGCTACTCAATCTTCCCCAGAGCAGTTTGCGGCCGCCTATCACCAGTTCGTGCTCCAGGTTCAGGCTCATCTCGGCGAAACCGGCGAAGCCCCTTCGGTCGGATAAGGACCTTATGCCTAACCAAAACGGCAGCGTATACGGCCTGACAATTCTCTCGCCGATCATTGATGATGATCGCGCGACGCCCTCCCACGATTTACAGATTCGTGCGTACCTGGCCCAACTTTCAACCCGCGAAGACAGTCCCTTTGCGGTTGCTCCGGGCACACATCTTGCGCGGTTGGTGGTGATGGACGATGTCATTTACGTGGGCATGCCATCCTGCGAAGAGCATCTCAAGTCAAAATATCTTGTGTTTGAGTCAAACTGCGACGGCGACCTCGACACCTATCTCGCAGGCTTGTCAGACAGTATTCCGAAGCACCTGGATTCTATTTGGAGCCATTGTGTCGGTTACCCGAAGCGGGGCGCAGCCGACCGCGACGCCTTTATTGCTTACATGAAATCGTGTCAGCTCGAAACCACCTTTTACTTTGCAGCGGTTAATGACAAGTCGGTTCCGGCGACGCTGCGCGCGCTGCAGATTCAAACTGCCGTGGCTGATTTTATTGCTGCTCACCAAGGAGCGGATCAGGTGACACTGCAACGCGACTTCATCGACTTCGCAGCGCAAGTCAAGACTCTTCCCCTGCCGCCAGCTGGATCGATGGGACCTCATCGGGCAATCAAGTCAGGTGGTCACAATGAGTAAACTCAATGCCACCGACATTCAAGGATTCGTTCTGCGCGGCTATAACCTGCCTGTGGGTCGCTATCTCTTCCTGCGGCTGGAAGACGCGAGGAAGGCGCGCAACCTTGTTCGCCTCCTGCTCAGCCAGATCACTACCGGCCAGCGCTGGGATGGGGGAAAACCGTCGAGTACCCTCAACATTGGATTTACATTCCGCGGTCTAAAGCGGCTTGACCTCCCGCTGGCGTCGTTGATTACGTTCCCTGGTGAATTTCAACAAGGCATGCGGCAGCGCGCCGAGCTTCTGGGCGATACCGGAGTTAACGCACCCGGCAATTGGGATTCCATCTGGCGCGGCGAGACTGTCGACGTATGGTTGGGTATCAACGGCCAAACCGTCGAGGCGCTCGATGCCTGCCAGACGTCTGTTCAGTCAGTTCTCGACGAGACCGGCGGGGCAAGCTTGCTCGACACGCAGAATGCGGCAGCCGAGGTCATCAACGGCAAGCCCACGACGAGCGAACATTTTGGTTTCACTGACGGCTTCGGCAATCCTGAATACCTCGGCGTCGAACGCAGCTCGCAGCCTGGACAGGGAAAACTTCTTGACGACGGCAAGACGTGGGCTCCGCTTGCTACCGGCGAACTCCTGCTCGGGTACGCGGATGAGGCGGGCGAACTTCCCGTCGCGCCCGTGCCTCACCTGCTCGCGGCCAACGGAACCTTCATGGTTTACCGCAAACTCCATCAGAACCTAGCCACATTCCGCTCGTGGCTCGACCAGCAATCGAGACTGTACGGCGGCGGCAAGGAAAAATTCGCCGCAAAACTCGTCGGGCGCTGGCGTGATGGCACGCCGATGGAACTTTCTCCCGAAAAGCCTGATCCGACTATCACGCAAGATCCCACCCGAAGCACAAACTTCACATATGGCGCCGATGCGGCAGGCACTCGCTGCCCAATGGGCGCACACATTCGCCGGGCTCATCCGCGCGATGCCTTCGGCTTCAATGGGCGGCTAATTGATCGACGCCGCATCACGCGTCGCGGCCTGCCTTATGGGCAATTCGCCAGCGAAGATCAGCAGGTTGCGGACACAGACGATCGCGGTGTGATTTTCATGGCGCTGAATGCCAGCCTCTCCCGGCAGTTCGAATTCGTGCAACAGCAGTGGATCCAATACGGCAACGACTCGCATTTGGGTAACGACAAAGACGTCCTGATGGGGAACCACGGAGGGCATGGACGCTTCGTTATCCAGGGCGACAATTCACCGACAAACCCGCCCTTCGTATGCAGCCACCTGCCGAATTTCGTTGAACTTCGTGGCGGCGACTACTTTTTCATGCCGAGCATCACGGCTCTCGGCATGATTGCTCTCGGACTGGTTGATCCTCGCTAAAGCAACCGATGGCCAACGATACGCAACAATCCGGACCGCCCATAAAACGAGCTTGGACTGTCATCCTTGCGTGGATAGGCGGGATCTCAGCGGTGCTGGGCTTCATCGGAGCCGTAACAGGATTCTTCGGAAACATTCAGAGTCATTTCCATCACAACACTCAACTCGACTCGCAAATGGCCGTCGCTCAGTCGCAGTCTCGTCAGGGGGACTATCAGGCATCGGTGCAGACCTGCGCCGACATCCTGAAAACCGAACCACTTTACCATCCGGCGCTCGATCAGCAGCTACAGTCGACGATGCTGTGGGTTGAGAACTACCACGTCTACTTGAAGCCGGACGAGGATCCCGGCGAAGCCGTCGCGTCGCAGCTGGATCAAATCATCGCAATTCTTGACGCCGCTCTCATCCGCACAAAAGGTAATGCGGCTGCCGATGTTCAGGCTCACATTGGTTGGGCGCACTGGCTGAACGAACACATTGCGAGGCGGGAGTTTCCTCCCAACTCGGCTGCGGAAAGGAACTTTCGCGCGGCCTTGGCGACTGATCCCTCAAACGCCTACGCAAATGCAATGCTCGGCAACTGGATTACCCAAAACGGAGGAAGTTTGACCGAGGCAGTCCAGCACTTCGACAGTGCGGTCGCCAGCGGGAAAGAACGCTCTTTTGTCAGAACATTGCAATTGGATGGTCTCAGGAATCGAGATGAACCCGGCGCCAGAGCAGCCCTGATGAGAGCCGTGAATGAGATGCGCAGGAACAGCGAGACTCTAGACGCAGAGGCCAAGCACAGGATCCTCGGTTTTTGCTGCGATCCCGGAGTGACCGACCACGCAGAACTTACCGAATCGCTCTCTGCAGTTTCAGCGGACGACACTTGGCAAACTTACTTGTGGCTCGACGATCAGGAAACCTCGGGGGAGGATGCGAAGCATCAACAGCTAATCCACAACTTCATCGCGGCCAACATCGCAGAGATATCCGGCGATAAGCAGAAGTCGTTAAGCGAGTATCGTGCGTTGCACGACGAGCTCAAAAATCAGGGAAGCAACTTAGCGGATTCGGTGGACCAGGCCATAGCGAGACTATCGCATCGCTAGTGAGTCGACCATTGCGATGACACGGAGGAGAATCATGAGCAAGAAGATCGTTTTATGCGCCGATGGCACATGGAATACTCCGCACGGCCCTGCTGCGCAACCCGATGACACCAACGTGCGCAAGCTTTACGAACTGGTGCTGGACAGTCCCTCTCAGTTGAAGTACTACGACAGTGGCGTGGGCACGGACGGTACACCCTTCGAGCATTTCTTTGGTGGAAGCATGGGTGCCGGGTTATTCCAG
Organism: uncultured Acidobacteriaceae bacterium; assembly: GCA_963782085.1. Lineage (GTDB taxonomy): Bacteria > Acidobacteriota > Terriglobia > Terriglobales > Acidobacteriaceae > Telmatobacter. The sequence goes on along the minus strand of CAWAIL010000008.1, from coordinate 431,473 downwards.
AAGGTTCAGGACGGGTATGAGTTTCTTTCTTACGTGTGGGATCCAGGTGATGAAATTTATATTTTCGGCTTTAGTCGAGGCGCTTACACGGCCCGAAGTCTGGGCGGAATGATTGCAACTTTCGGTGTGCCTAATAAGAATCTGGATAATCAAACGGTGAAGCGCATTTTCGATGCCTATCGAATTACCGATCATACACTGCGTTTGGCGGCGAAGAATAGCCTGAATGCGGATTACGGCTTGTCTGATGTCACGATCCGGATGGTCGGAGTATGGGACACAGTTGGCGCGCTTGGCATACCGGGACACCTCTTCGGCGAGTTCGACCAGGAGAGATTCGGGTTTCTCGACACAACGCTGAATCCTTGTATTGACAAGGCGTTTCACGCCGTTGCCATCGACGAGCGCCGAGCTTCCTTTCTCCCCACGCTCTGGTCGAATCCGGATGGAACTCCACGAGCCAATGACGATAAGGTGCAGCAGGTGTGGTTTCCAGGTGTGCACTGCGATGTAGGAGGTAGCTACGCCGAGAGTCAACTCTCAAACATCACCCTGCGATGGATGATCGACAATGCCAAGGCGCAGGGCCTGCTCTTCGACGACGCGGCAGTCGGCTCCTGCCTCGGGCCAAAGCCGTTCGATCCCGGAGGCCCCGCTCATGACGAATGGAAGATTATCCCGTGGGGTCTGCCCAAACATAGAACGATCCCGGCAAATGCCGTTCTGTCTAACACCGTCAAGATGCGAATGGATAGGAATCCGGCATACTTGCCCGAAAATCTGCAAAACAAATCGACGAGTAGTTATGCTATGGTGACCGTCATACCGGAATCGGACTGCTAGCAAGCTACGTGGTAAGTGGGGGAACATCGCACGGCGTCCGATAACCCAACGACTTCGCAAAGAATAGGAGAATTCACTTGCCCGCAGCCAAAGTTTCAGGCGCCCACACGATTCAGCGCTACGGCTGGATTCCCGATCTTCCCGACCAGCGAGACTTGCTCTATACTGCGCCGACTCCATTCCAGCGCGGGATCCCGACCAGGGCGGATCTTTCGAAAAGATGTGCTCCGGTGTATGACCAGGGCCAACTTGGCAGCTGCACAGCAAACTCCATCGCTGCGGCAATTGAATTCGCCCAGAAGAAGAAATTCATGCCTTCCAGGCTCTTCATTTACTATAACGAGCGCACGATGGAAGGTACGGTTAACAGCGATTCTGGAGCGCAGATTCGCGATGGCATCAAGAGTGTGGCCACCCAGGGAGCGCCGCCTGAAAGATTATGGCCTTACGAAATCGATAAATTTCGCGACGCACCTTCTCCCGCATCGCAGGCAGCCGCCAAATCCGACCTGGTAATCCTCTACCAGCGATTGATTCAAGATCTCAACACAATGAAAGGATGTCTTGCCTCGGGATATCCCTTCGTTTTCGGCTTCACTGTGTATCAATCCTTTGAAACCGAGGCAGTAGCGAAGTCGGGCGTACTGCAGATGCCGGCGCTGAAGGAGAAGAGCGTAGGGGGACACGCGGTTATGGCCGTGGGTTACGACGATAACAAGCAAACATTTCTGATTCGAAACTCGTGGGGGCCGAAGTGGGGAAAGAAGGGTTATTTTACGATCCCCTATGCATATCTGACGTCAAGTCGGCTGGCTTCAGATTTCTGGACTATTCGTGGCGTAGAAGAAGGCGCGATTGCCGCAAGGTTCAAAAAAGGGAAAGTAAAGCGCTAGCCGCATTGTTCGAGACGGCCGCATTCATACCTCCATTTGCTGTCGCAAGGCGCTAGCTAGGAAACAACGAAAGGGCCTTGCTAATAGCCGAAATAACGGTCGATGCGGTATTGATGTTCTTAGTGATCGTAGATATCTGAGCCTGAATCGTCTCGAGGGATGCATTGACAGCTACGATTTTTGGCCTGAGCTGGTTGAACACGTTGGTGTTGTTAGCAAGATCCTGTTCGTCAAGCGCGGTAATGATCTCGCCGATTGCTTCCTGTGCCCCATAAATCAGATCCTTGCTATTGATGTCGGAGGCTTCCCAGTAAGCTCTTCCGAGGGCGTCGTAGACTGCCTGGTAGGTTGCAGCGGCGTCAGGATTCTGCAAGATGGGGGAAGTGGTACTCATACGCTTTCTCCAGTCAGTGATCAGATTGAGAATCGATTGATGGCGCTTCGGTGCACGTTAAAAGGCGCCGGGCAACGATTTGTAATAAACATTGAGGTCGTGACCGGCGGCCGCGAGTTCGGCAATCTTCTGCGAAATCGCTTCCGGATTGTTTCCTTGTGCAGCAGCGGCAAGTGCCTGGTGCGTCATGGCAAGTGTGTGGAGAGCAGTCTGGAGCTTGACGAGCAGATCGTCATTTGCCTTCTGCTGATCGGCAAGTTCGATGAGAGTGCGGATCTCCAGGCGGTGTTCATATGGGGCTGACGGAAGTCCCTTCATGGCGAATGGACTGGTCCAGTTGCGTGATCTGGGTTTGATAATCCACATCGGCCTGACGGCGAAGGATCACGACATCGCTATTGAGAACCTCGCAAAGTGCCAGGATGGTCGGGATTCATGTCCTGTGTAACTTTGGGAAGCGAGTTCTTGACTTTACGCGAGATAAGATATTCGCCCAAGGCGAGGATAGCTGTACTGACCTGGTTGCCCTGAGTCTGTCGTCATCACAGGAATGATTGGGAATCGCTGTACTGAATTCGGTGGCGACGTTCTGATTCAGTCCCTGGAGATTGGTCCCAACGCCTTCCGCAGCATTTTCGAGATCGGGCGATGGCTTGCCAGAAGTCAGGTCGACGAGAGTGTCGGCATAAGCCTTCAGACCTTCGAGGACCTTGATCCGTGCATCCAGCTGCGCGGGAGTAAGCAGCGGCGTCAGGTCCTTGTAGGGGCTCCAGGCGGGGTCCTTGTCATAGGCGTAAACGCTTGCGGAAGCCTGCTCCTGAAGGCGCAAGCTGCATAGCCGCATTGATAGGCATCCTCCGAGCCATCGACGACCGTTGCAGTAGCGGCTGAAAAGGCTGCGGCATGCTTTTGCCAGCGGGGACAAGCACCCAGTAGCGAGAGAGAGCTACTGCCAGAGTGACGCAACCATCAGATGCGAGCTGAACACGACCGCGGAATCCGGCCTTCAAGACGCGGCGCGCAAATGAGAAGGGGGGACTGCTTCCTTTGCATGACCAAATGCAATACGGGCCGCGGCGGTTGTCAATCGAAAAGCTACTCGGCGCCAGTACAAAATTTTGGTCGCTGGTGCGAACAATGCAATCCGTGATAGCATGCAGACGGAAAAGCGGCGGAGATGGAAGAGAGGGTCTCAATGTCGAAACGAATTGTGTTTTGTGCGGATGGGACGTGGCAAGCCCCGTTGAACAAGACCAACGTTTACCGGCTCTACAAGGCATTGACTGTAAGTTCCGACCAAGTGACGTTTTACGATGACGGAGTTGGTGCGGACGCCAACGGTCTGAATCGCGTGCTGCAAGGCGCATTCGGTGATGGACTGCTGCAGAAGATACAGGACGGCTACACGAAAATCGCGCATGTGTATGAGCCCGGCGACGAGATATTTCTCTTTGGGTTCAGCCGCGGAGCGTACACGGCGCGAAGTCTGGCGGGAATGATTGCGAATTGCGGAATGCCGACGGGCAGTTTCAGTGACAACTGCGTGACGCAGGCATTTGCGGCCTATCGTGATCCGGTGAACCGGGCTGCGATTCTTGCCGGATCTGAAAGCATGCGGGCTAGGGCAGGCGACGATTCGAATGGTCGGGGTGTGGGATACGGTGGGATCGCTTGGTATTCCGGCCATCTTTGGCGGAGTGGACGAGACCAAGTATGGGTTTCTCGATACGAGCCTGCATCCTGACGTCAAGAATGCTTATCAATGCCTGGCACTGGATGAAAAACGGGCGCAGTTTCCGGCAACGCTTTGGACCTCGTCTCCAGCTCCAGGCCAGACGCTGGAGCAAGTCTGGTTCTCCGGCTGCCATGGTGATGTGGGAGGCGGAACTGCGCTGGCGGGAGGAGTGGATGCGGGGACGAGGCTTTGCGACATTACGATGGGATGGATGGTTTCCAAGGCGCTGGCACTCGGGTTGACGATTGATCCGGCGATTGCCGCGCAGTTTGCAACGCTAAAAGCCGAGTATGCTCTCGATGCAGTTCGGGAGTCATGGACTCCGGCAGACGGACCGCAGCATCTACGCCCGGTGGCACCCGACGCCGAAATATCAAATGGCGTCGCCGTTCGCCTGAAATACGCGCTAACGTATGTGCCGGGATCATTGACCGTTAATAATGGCGCACTCGCAGACACTTATCACTTGATCACGATCGTCGACGAGAACGCATTCTAGACGACTGCTCCCGCCAGTCATTTCCGGCGGAAACAGGGACAGCAAACAACCGACTCTGCTGTTCAGGAGTGTCCGTTTGCTCGGACGCTTCTTGGGAGAGCGCATGAAGAGGACTCGTATTCCGGGACTTGTTGATATTGTCACTTCAGAGGACGCAACCGAAATTGAGGCATTCGCTCTAGACCCAAATCTCGATCGAGGTTTCGCGGATCGTTCCATCCTGACGAATGGGCAAATCCTCCAGCGTGTTTTGGAGATTCTTCAAATCGACGGAAAACCGCTTCCAACCGTAGCGTCCAAATACGCACCCGGCCGTGCCGAAGCACAAGATGAGCTTTGGAATCGCTTGAACGCTTTGGCGCCCTCATATTCAACCGGTCCGGATGAACTTGAAAACCTCGCAGCTTTTGTCCGTGGTGTTGGACCGGACGATTCCTGCGGCATTCACGTACAGCAGGTGGTGGGACAGCTGTTTGCTTCCGACTTCCAGGCGACGGAGGCCAGTTGGAATGCAGCTTTGCTACTCGATAAAGCATTGCACAGTTTGAATCCCACCCTCAATGTATGGCAGGATTTGACCGGTCAAATCGATCAGGCAAAACGGCTCCTCTTTGACATGGTGGGGGGCGACCTGGCCGCAGTGCACGCTATCGGCTTCGCACTCCACAACATCGTAAGCGGCGTGAATCTCATGCGACAGCTCTACAGCGATCCTGCGACCCGATCTGCCCTGTCTCCGGAGACGGCGGGCAGCCGATGCCTTTTCGCGCCGGTCAATATTCTCAGGCAGCCGACGGCGCGGGAAAGTTCGGCGAGTGGCGACCTTGAGACTGGAACGCTCTTGATTCTTAGTCTCCAGACCGCCAACGCGAACACGGCTGACGCGAATCTAGCGTTTCTACGGGATTCCTGGAGCAGGTGTCCGGCAGAGAAATGGGTACCAGCACTGCTTCAAGGCATTTGGCGGCGAGCTTGCGCTCCCCAGGCACAAAGTTGAAGGAATGCCGTTCCAATTAGCATCCCGGATTGACGGGCCCGATAGGTTGCGGCGAGGTTCTTCTGCCGACTAAGAGACAAAAAGGCCAGGGAAGGATGTCGCGGAGCGTGTCTCCGGACTTTGTCATCGCAAAAATCTCTTGACAATTGCTATCCTGCTTGTCAGATTCTTTAGCAGCAGAATTGCACGAGACTGGACAGTCGGATCTTCCCCACTCGTTCCTCGGCCGGCTCTTCGGTTTATCCCACGGCCCGACTAGAAATAACTGTAGGAATACTTTCCCCGATCTTCCGTGAAATCTACGCACAACCACACAAGTGAGTTCCTGCTGCGAAATTCTCTGCTTTTGTTTTGAGAGGGTTGTTCTCTGTCTGATGCCAACCACGATCAAGTCGACGTGAATTCGATGTGCACACATTCTCTATCGCAGCAATTACCGAGAATGAAGTCGGTCCCCCTTTTCGAGTTTCGCAAAGCGAAAGTGCGCGACGCTGCGTGCATCGCATTCGGAGGGTCTATGAGGGTTTTCCGTTTAGTTCTGTTCCTTCTAGCCGCGCCGTTCATGCTCGTTGCGCAAACGTCTCTCGCATCAAATCAAGCATCGTCTTCAGCGCCGACGGATAAAGGTGAGGAAGCAAAAGCATTGCTAGCTTGCGCCCAGATGGTCAACGACCAGCTCAAAGACATCAAGATTCCGAACGAGCGCGGGCTGCGGTTCCAAGGCAAGGTTTCAGAAGCGACTGCACTTTGCCGCGGCGGCGATCAGGCTCTTCAATTCCGCGCGACTCCTTGGGTGGATTGGACAAACTACTGGGGCACGGGGGATATGTCTTCGCTGCCATCCGGCTTTATCTCTGCGAAGCTTCCCGCACAGCGCGGCGTTATCGGCGCATTGCTCGATCTCGAATTGCAACGGGTTGAGCTCATCAAATTCAATCTGTTTGAAAACTCCGGTACGTTTGCAGACTATGTGAAGGGCCGAAATGGAGTGAGCGGAAGCGCGCTCAAAGTTTGGCCGGAGATGAGGCTACAGCCTGCAAACCCGTCGTTCAAGGATGTGGGCGGCGATGGGCCGCAGGTCTGCAAGGGCGATCTTATCCGCTGGCGCACCGTGACCGGCATCTGCAACGACATTCTGAATCCAGCCATGGGTTCCACGGGCATGTTATTTGCGCGAAATGTAGAGTTCGAGACTTCGTTTCCCGACCTTGGGTTGAACGAACTAACGCGCAATCGCCATGGCAATCGGCTATCGCTGCTGCGAGCCCGATCCGCAGGTGATCAGCCGCCGGCTCTTCACGCGGGTGCAATCGCAATCCCGACAAATGCATGGAAGGCTACGGCCTGCCCAGCTACTCCAAGGATGCCAACTGCGATTACGCGAAGGCGCCCTTCTTCAATGTGCTGGCGGCATTACTGGATCCAGTTCATGACCCACGACTGGTTCTCGCATCTCGAAGAAGGCCACAATGCAGCCGAATACATGAAAGTCGGCTGCGAGACCAAGCTTGTGAATAATGTCGAAGCAGCCGCTCACGCCCGAGGACATTGAGAAGCTCGGCTGCCGTCCCGACGATCAAATCGATAAGGGCTATGTTGCCGAGGATTCCGCGCCAGGCACATTTACTTCAGGCGGCCACACCTATCTCGATCGCGCGCCAAAGACCATGACCAACACCAACACGGCCTGGTGGGACGCTTCGCAGCTTTACGGCTTTGACGATACTTCCCGCCAGCGCGTGAAGCGCGATCCAGCCGACCCGGCAAAGCTGCTGCTGGTTCCGGTCGACGGCCAGACCGGCCCCGGATATCTGCCGTATTCGGCTCCGAGCGACCCGATCAATCCCGAATGGGCTGGACAGGAGGCTGCCGGCTTTCCAGACAACTGGACCGTTGGACTCAGTTTCCTGCATAACCTTTTCGCGCGCGAGCACAACTCGTTTGTCGCCGAGTTTCGCGGATCGCCGCTGCAGACGCCCAACGCGGACAGCGGCCTTCGCGATCCGGCCAAGCCCAAGCAGGTGATTCGATATCGCGATGTAACGCCGGACGAGCTGTTTGAAATTGCGCGCCTGGTTGTCGCTGCCGAAATCGCCAAGATCCACACCATCGAGTGGACGCCGCAACTGCTCTATGACGAGCCGCTCTACCTGGGAATGAACGGCAACTGGAACGGTCTTGCTCGGCGATCAAGATGGGCTTGCTCTCGAAAGCACTGAGCGACGTAGTCGTGAACAACTTCGGAAAGTCAAAGGACGCCGCAAAAGCGACCGAGTGGTATTCGGTCTTCGCTTCGGGTCCGGGAATCTTCGGCCTTGGCAGCAAGGTGCATGGCTACGACATCACCAATCCGAAATACACCAATGGCGGCGTGAATCATTTCGGCTCGCCGTTCAATTTCCCTGAAGAATTTGTCTCGGTATACCGCCTGCATCCGCTGGTTCCCGATCTGCTGGAGTATCGCGATCTGAAAACCGACCCAAACAAGATTGTCGAACGCGTCCCAGTGGTGGATACGTTTCAGGGAAAGGCCACCGATTTCACGCACTCCATGGGGCTGGCAAACTGGGGACTGACACTGGGCCGGCAGAGGCTGGGACTGCTCTACGCTGCATAACTCGCCGCTGTTTCTCCAAAACCTGAAGCTGGGCAGGCTCGACAGCAAGACGCAGCAGATCGATGTAGTTGCGCTCGATATCATTCGCGACCGCGAACACGGCGTGCCGCGCTTCAATGAGTTTCGGCGGCAATACGGACTGCGCCAGCTGACTAGCTTCGACGATTTCATGGATCCCGGCGTCGCCCCCGGCATCAGCCGAGAGAGCGGAGCAGCAGGCGACGGTGCAAACATTGCGGGAAGTCTATGGCCAGCATGTTTGCGACGCATCGAAGGTCATTACCGACGCGCAGGTCAACGAGGATGGCACGCCGATCAACGACTGCCTCGGACATCGCGAATGGCACCGTCGTCGACAACATTGAAGACGTCGACACCGCTGTCGGTTACCTGGCGGAGTTCCGGCACCCGCATGGTTTCGCCATCTCCGAAACGCAGTTCGTCGTCTTCATTCTGAATGCCTCGCGCAGGCTTTTCAGCGACCGGTTCTTTACATCTTCCTTCCGGCCGGAGTTTTATACAACGCTGGGCATCGACTGGGTGAACAACAACGGGCCCGGTCCGGCGCATGATGGAACAGGGCGCTCCGAACGGCCATGTGCAGCCGGTATCGCCGATGAAGCGGATGCTGATGCGCAACATTCCGGAACTGAATCAGGAATTGCAGAACGTGGTCAACGCCTTCGATCCATGGGCACGAGACCGGGGCAAGTATTACAGCCTGGCGTGGAAGCCGCGCCCGGGAGCGGAGTCCGACGATTCATTCGCAAACCAATAGCAGGTGCTCCTGCAATGAATGAGCGCTTCCGTCAACTCTCTAGGCGCTCAGAACGCAACTCTGACATACAGCGGCGACGGCGGTTGTTCAAATAACCCAGATTCGCGCGGAGGAAAGATGGCAACGAATACAGTAACCAATTGGTTTGGCAATATCGTTTCGCACCCCAGTGTGATTGTTGAAGCAAACTCCGTCGATGACATCGTCGCCGTGATGAAAGATCCGGTGAAGTATCCTTCGCCGGTGCGCGCAGTCGGATCGAATCATTCCACGGCTCCATGCGGGGTTGCGGACGGTGGCACGCTGATCCAGATGAAGATGAACCAGATCCTCAGCATCACGCCAACCACTCTCACCGTGCAGGCGGATGCCGTGCACTTCGACATGGCAAAGGCTCTGCAGGCGCAGAATCTGCAGTTCTATGTGAACACTGAGATCGGCAGCCTCTCGGCCGGCAGTGCGGCGTGCGCGGGAACAAAAGATGCCTCCTTCGCCGGCGAATACGGGCAGGTGGGCTCCTACATCACCGGCGTCAAGATGGTGTTGCCGAGCGGTGATCTGCTCGAAGTTACCGAAGACGCGCAGCCCGATCTGATGCAGAAGATCAGGTGCAGCTACGGCTTTTTGGAATCATCTACGAAGTCACGTATTCGATTCGTCCGTTCACCCCGATGCATGTGCACCACACGACCTACAGCCTCGCAGGACTTCATCACCGCGCTTCCCGATTTGAAAGCCCTGAATTACTCGATGATGTATTACATGTTTCCGTTTGATGAACAAGATCACGGTCGAGTTTCGCAAATACAATCCGGGCGCAACTGGCGAGCCAAACCGCGCCGCCTGGGCACTGAGAAATCACATCTGGGGCACATCGGGGCCGAAGTTTGGGCATGATACCGAGCAGAACGTCTCCATTCCGTCCATCCGCTATGGCATCATCGATGCGTTCAACGCGGGATGGCGTCTGCAGTTGGAAACGATTGTTTCAAGCGACTACACTCTGCCACCCGATCAGATCATCCAGTATCCGCCGGTCTCGAACGACAGCCGCTACACGTTCAGCCTCTTCGCATTTCCAGAGGATGAGTTTCCAGCTGCGGCTACGAGCTTCTTTAAATTCTGCAACGACTACTACTCGCAGAAGGGATACCGTTCCAATCTTCTTTACGTCGGCTATCGCATCGCGCAGGACCAGAAGGCGCTGCTTTCCTACTCCTATGACGGAACGGTTATGACGATTGATCCGGTCTCGACCGCGAATCCTGGATGGGAAGATTTCCTCGCGGCGTACAACCAGTTCTGCGTCAACCTCAACGGAAAGCCCTTGATGAATCAGACTCCTGGTCTGACGCCTGCCATTGTGCAAGGAGCATTTGGAAGCAGGTTGAAGGTTCTCGCAGATACGCGTAAGCAATACGATCCGCAGGACCGACTGCTTAACGACTACTTCCGTCAACTACTTTCGTGACCGTACGATTCAATCTCGTCCATCCAACCGCCGAGGTCTCGTTGAGTCGGCATGAGGATTCCCCGGCGGGCAGCGACGGCACGCCACGGACCGGCGAAGATGACTTGAACTTCATGGCCAGCAAAGTATCCGTCATGGTCGACTGATTGTGGTCCGACTCCGTTGTCGTGCGCTCACGATAAAAGGAGATTGGATGGAAATGGCTGTTGTTACGGTCTTTAGGCAGATCCAAGACGACAAGTATTTATACGGCGGAGGACGGAGTCTTAAGCAAACCGCTCTCTGAATGAAAATTCCAGTTAACAGGGAAATAAACAAGGAATGTTCTGCGATCCAAGGCGCTGAACCCAGCCAACAAACTGATACGCAAGCCTTTTGGCTGACTTCGACTGAAATCGAACAGGGGGGGTTCAAGACGTAACAAGGAATAATTTGAGCTTCGCACGGATTCGACTCCACCCCGCTTGGTCGTTTTCTGAAATAAATTCGAGAACGAAGTGGCGCTCGGAATATGGAAATATCGACTTGGAAATATGGAAAAATGCCTGAGCAAGAAGATGGAAAAGCGATACCGCCAACCGCTTATCTCGGATCGCATAACCGTATTGAACGCCCCGCCACATGAAGCGACTCTGGGTCGACTTCGCTCCGTATTACCACTTTGACCGCAGGCATCTTGGCTTGGCGGGGGGAACCTTTGTCGGACACATAATGCAAGCTCACTCACGAAAGTCCTGTCCGGTTGCGGCCTCGCCGAGACCAAGCGGCTTGCAACATCGCAATCGACTTGCCGCTCAAACCTCTTCCGTTTGTTTGGAACACCGGACCACTAGAACTCGGCACTTTCGTCCGCGGACGGAACTTTGGCGCGAGACAGAAGCAACAACAAAATTCTCTGTTTGTGCGCCGTGCTGCGTTTTTTGGTCCGGTCTTCTAATGCGAGAACTTGACGATGACTCCTGTCGTTTGTGGCCCGCAACGGTCCGGGGCGAGCTTCCGCCTATTCGGGAAAGCTATTTGAAAAGCCTTGGAGCAAAGTCGTTTAACGCGCGTCGCCATGAGAGCCACTCGTGTGCCGTCCCCGGCGACTCGAAATAGACGTTCTTGATTCCGGCCGCAGCCAGTGCGTCACTGAATTGCTTTACCCTCGGCCCTTCAACGGAGCCGGTGGAAAGAAACAGCAGCTTAACCTTGCCGTTGAATGCCGCCGCATCTGCGAAGGCTCCGCTGCAGCTCGTCTTCGGATCGAAGGGCGCGCCGCCAAAGCCATTGCAGTTTCCGCTAAATCCACCCAGGTACGCGAATTTGTCGAGATTCTGCAGCCCGGTCGTAAACGTCTGCATCCCGCCCATCGACAGCCCAGCCATCGCCCGGTTTTCCCGGCCGGGTGCCACCCGGTAGTTCTTCTCGACCATCGGGATGAGATCAGTGAACATCATCTCGGTGAACGTCGTGCTCAAATGAAACATCGGGCGAGCCGGCGCCGCACCGGGTGCAGGTGGCGGGGGTGGCGGCTGAGGAACCGCTTGCGTCAGCACGCTGCGCGCGTTGTAAATGGACCCATCTTCGCCTGGCTTCACCGCATTCAGGTTGTCCATCACGATAAGCATCGGCTTCGCCTTTCCGGCGGCGATCAGGTTGTCCATGATCTGATCGACGTGCCCCTGGAAGGTCCAGCCCAATTCGTTCTCTCCCCATCCGTGCAGAAGGTAGAGAACCGGATAGCGCGCCTTTGTGCTCGTGTCGTAATCGGGCGGCGTATAGATCATGCAGCGGCGCCATTGCTGCGTGACTGTGGAGAAATACCACTGGTCCCGCACCACCCCGTGGGGGACATCCTTGTGGCTGTAAAAATCTGCATCGGCCGCAGGAATCTCAATCGCACTACTCCACTGGCCGCCGCCAAAGAAGGTTGCAGTAGCCGGGTCAGAGGCACTCGACGCTGTCGACGTTCAGCATGTAATAGTGAAATCCTTCAACGAGTGGCGTCGTGGTTACGTACCACAGCCCGTCGGCCTCTTTTGTCATGTCGAAGCCGGTGCCAACACGGACACGTACTTTTTGCGCGTCGGGCGCAGCCACACGGAACATGGCACGATGATCAGGAAAAACGCAAGGATACGGAGCGCCAGGAATATTCAACGAAGACGGTTTGCAGTCGGCAGGCGGTTGGGCCATGCAGATTCCTGAAGCGAATAAGATCAAAAACGTCGCGGCTATTTTCATGAGGCTCCTTTAAATGCGGGTGTTTCCGAAGTAGACAAAATCTGCTTCAGCTTCTTCTCGACCAGTATTTCGCGACCATGTTTTGAAAGCGCTTACCCGTTCTCCACTTCAAATTCGTACAAGCTCACACTCACGGGTGGCGCACTTACAGTCTCGGGAATCGCTGATTGTTCGCTTTCAGCGATTCTCACAGCCGGCTCCTTGCCGGCTTCATTAGCGGAATTTAAGCCGCTGGGAGCAATTTGATACAACTTTCCTTGACCACGCAATTTCGCGCCGCCGATCCTTACCGTGAAGGTTTTCTCTTCCTCGGTTGGATTCACAACGGACAAAATAATTTTTTTGCGATCACTCGAAAATGCAGCGAAAATATCGAGCGGATAAGTCGGGCTGCCCGTGGGTGTGGGCCCCTTGTCGACAAAAGCTGTGCCGGGAACCTGTTGCTGCGGCGAATCTCCGTCAACAGAAACTGGGAATGCCTCAAGGAAGTGAGTTTGCATCAACTTCATCACCAGTCCCTCGGCAGGAAATCCGACTGCATCGCCGGTGGCATCGGTCAGCAGGCGAAGGCCGCCAGTTGCGCAACTTGCCGCAATCCTATCCGAGTGTCGAAACATTTCGTGGAAGCACAGCGCATACGAAAGCGGCGTGAGCATACCTGGCAATGGATGATTCTGGCCGCCTGCCAATCGCGGACGATTGCCCCATTCATCAAATATGAACTTGATGTTGCTGTCTTTCATCCATGGCATCTTTTCCACGTATTTGTTCCAACAGTCGAAAGCACCGCCAATGCGGTTGGCAAGCCGGCGAACTCTGAATTGGAGTGGATCCTGGACATCGATATAAAGTTGCTTCTCCTCATCGAATGCCAGATCTGGGTAAGCATAGGTGTGCTCTGAAAGATTGTCGATGTTGTCAGCGCATTTCTGAAGCAGCCATCCATCCCAGTCGTAGATCGAGCCAAACTCGTAAGGCAGCTTCTCTGTAATCGCCGGCTCCCAGATACTGGGGAAAAAGTTCCCTTTCTTCTCTGCGCCACCTACAGATTTCTCGCAGACGCTGGCTCCGGATATCGTCACTTTAATTTTCGGATCAACTGCTTTCATTGCCTCGACGATGTAGTTGTGCTTGACCCAATATTGATCGAGAGACATATGACCATATTGCCAAGGGCCATACATTTCATTGCCGATCGTCCAACAGCGAATATTGAACGGCTCGGGATGACCGTTCTCCGCACGCATTTTTCCCATGCGAGTCTCGACCGAGCCGTTGCAGTATTCGACCTGTTCTGCTGCCTCCCGCGCCGAACCGAAGCCGCTGTCGATTGCAAGATCCGGCTCCGCCCCCACGATCCGGCAAAGAGCAACAAATTCGTGAAGACCAACATCATTCGACTCCACCCTGTCAGACCACATCGGCTGCAGGCGCGGAGGGCGCTTATCGCGATCGCCGAGCCCATCCCGGTAATCGTATGCAGAAACAAAATTCCCACCCGGCCACTTGAACATCTTGAAGCCAGCTTCTTTGAACAGTTGAATCATGCCGGCGTGAAAGCCCTGGATATTGTTGGCAGGCATCAGTGATACAGCACCCACGCGGAACGAGCCAGTCCCGATGCCGAGAATTTCCAGGATGGCCTCCTCCGAATCTGCACCAGGCGTGAACTTGAACGGGAATTTCTGAAATTCGCGTGTAAGCGATGGAATCGTGATGGCTTGCGCATCTGCAGCGCCGGTACCCCAAACCATGCGAATCGTGATCTTCGCGCCCGGTTCTCCGGCCAAAATCACCTTGCCTTCGTAGGCTTTGCCGCCGCCGACTCGCAGCTTGGATTGTCGAATGCCGCGCGGCTCAGAACTGTCGAGTTTCACGCGCGGACTGTGTTTCCCGACGAATGGCCGCGACGCATCCATCTCGACTGTTCCCTCCGGCCCCACTGGCTTAAAGGGCTCGCCAAAGAAGCGCCGGAAAAAAGGATTAACCGGCGGAGGCGTTGGCGCGCTGCTAATCGCGTTGGCAAACTTTCGGTCAGTCAAAATCTCCGCCCATACTTGCGTCGTCGCCGGCTCCATATAGCCGCCAAAAATCATCGGATTGACCTGTTCGCCGCTTTTCGATGCGTCAACGGTCACATGGATGTCGGCGGACGGGGCGGCGAAAGCCTTTATGTCCTCCCGCAACACTGTGGCGCCGGCCACAGACGCCGCGATGAATTCGCGTCGATTCATTGGCATCTTTCTCTCCCGCGTGGTCGGTTCTTAAGAGCAGATTCTCGATCAGTGAAATTGAGCACCTGGTGCACTGCCAGCGTTCACCTCGCTCATTCGCAACTGGCAGCGAAACAGAGGTTCTTGCTGAAAAACGGAATCACATGATTCTGGAATCGATCGGCCACTGCACTGGTATGAGTGCCGTGATAGATCTCGAAGGTGTTGTTCAGCCCATAGTTGTCGAAAATCGCATGCAGTTTCCCGGCATCGACTCTCAGACCGTCCTGGTCGCCAACATCCATCGCAATCGCGTTATATTTGCGCAAATTGTCAATGTATTGATCGACGAATGCGAGTGGCGCGTTGGCAGCGAATTTGGCAAGAATCTCCGGTTGCGGAATACCATCTTTAGTCGGCAGGTCAAAATAGAGCGGAGGATTTTTGGGGTCGGGCGCCCATGCCGCCGCAGATGCAAATTGCACGGCGCCGAACCCCGGCGACTGAGCTGCAAGATCTATCGGCGACTTCGCCGCCGCGACCTTTTTTTCGTTGGCGATCGCCCGCTCTTTCTGGTCATCGTTGAGTGTGGCGCCGCCGCCCATCGGGGACAAGCAACATGGGCTCATGATGTAGAGACTGCCGAATACCTCGGGATATTTCATCCCGATGCGCGAAGCGCCGTAACCGCCCATCGAGTGGCCGACCAGGCCGCGGCTCGCTCGATCGGGAATCGTGCGGTAATGCGCGTCGATATATTGCACGACATCGTGCGCAATGAAGTTCTCAAAGTCTCCGGTCGTCTGCGAGCTCGAGTACATCGATCCGTTGTAGATGGTTTTCGAGTCGGGCAGCACCACGATCATCTCTTTGGCGCCCAGCGCAAATGCGCCCTCGATCGTCTGCGGCACGTGGATTTCATGGCTCCATTGCTCGGCGCCGATCGAATATCCGTGCAACGCGTAGACGACCGGGTAGCGGCGATGCTTGTCTTGCTGATAGCTGGGAGGCAGAAAGACAATCACGTCGCGATCCACGGCGTCGCCTTCCAGATTGCCTTCGAGCGATTTTCCATGGATCTTGATATGTTCAACGGTTACCGGCTTTGCCCCCGGTACGACCGCCGGCACCTCGGTCTGAACTTGCGCGAATCCGATCGCCACGCAACTGAGCGCAAATGACAGAGCGCAACCAGTTGCGAACGAGACTTCCTTTCTTTCATTCGATTTCCCCGATTCTTTGTGCGGATTTCTCGCATCCCGCTGCACGCCGCCGCTGAGCCACTCAACCACATCCTTCAGACCGAAGATGCCACGTCTGCCGGCGAAGCTGTGCCCGATGCTCCATCCAACAATACATCTCAGGCGCGACTTCAAATCAGCGTCTTCAATGAAGACTTGCCGTTTATTGCTGCACTGGAAACCTGTAGACGTTCACGCTGATTGGCGCGACCGGAATCTTCCCCGTGGTATCGCTCGATCGGAATCTCCTTGATCTCCGACCTGTGCGCGGCTGACCAACGTGATTTGCGGCATCCAGGCTGCTGCCGGTGAGTTGCCAGATTGCTCGGCGGACCGGCCAGGTGCGCCCCCGCGACACTGATATCGAACTTCTGCTCCTTCTCCGTCGCGTTCACCACGGCGACATTCAGATACTTATGGTCGGGCGTGAGCGCGGCGAACACATCGAGGGGATACGTCGGGCTGCCTGAGCTCATCTTTGGCTCATCGGCATACAGAGGATTCTGAGCGCGGCTGCGGCGAATTGCCGGAAACAGCCACCGGAATCGTCCAGGAAAATGCTCGCCATACAGCTTGTAAACGAGCCCGACGGCGTTATACGTGGACGTCGGTGGGTGTGATGTCGAGCGACGACGTGCCCATGGTGTGCGCTCCCATCGTGATGAAGTCGGTGTGCCGCATCATCTCGTTGAAGAGCATTGCCGTAGGCCAGGGACGATTTGAGATTCGGGCCTCCTGGTCTGCCGCCACCACCCAGACCGTATGCATACTCATCGATCGAAGGAAAATCTTCTTGTCGATCATCTGCGGAAAGCGCTTCTGATATCCTTCCCATTCTTCAGCGTGGCGGCGGATCACATCGCCGGCATAGCGCGCATACTCCAGCGTCGTTGGGTCGTATTTCACGTATGCGCCGTCATTGGGTGCATCCGGCGGCAAAGCCTTGGCCTTGATTCAAATCGAAATGCCTTCCCGCGCCTTCGTACCAGTGCTGGGCGATGCCGTCGAACGTGCCCCAGCTTTTCGCCAGCAAGCCGCCGGTCCAGTCGTCATCCGATCCGAACATCGGTTCAAGATTGTCGACGTATTTCGCGCGATCCTCGCCCTTCAGCCACATCGGCTCCATCATCTTTGCCGAGCCAATCAGACGTGATTGTCGGATCGACTTCGCGCATTGCCTTGGCAAACTCATTGTTCTTGATCACGTAATACTTCAGGTCGGTGTAGCCGATCTGGAATGTTCCCCAGGGCTCGTTGCCGATGTTCCAGTATTTGATGTGATAGGGCTCGGGATGGCCGTTCTTCGCCCGGATTGCGCCCAAATAGGTACTCGCCGAGCCGTTCAGATACTCGACTTCTTCTGCGGCCGAGTTCGCGTCGCCCAGCCCCGCGTTGACCGTCACGTACGGATCGACATCGATCAACTTGCAAAATGTCATGAACTCGTCCATGCCCACGTCGTTCACCTGCATGGCGTTCCAGGCGTAGTCAAACATGGGCGGCCGTTTGTCGATATCCCCGATGGCCTGGTGCCAATCCCAGTCGGAAAGGAAATTGCCGCCGGGCAGGCGCCACATACCGGAATGAAGCTCCCTTCAGCAGCGCGATAGTGTCTGGCCGGAATCCTTCGACATTGTCGGCGGGCATCAGCGAAACCGTGCCGATGTGAAAGTCACCCGAGCCGGTACCGGTAATCTCGAGGGCAGCAGTGGCAGTATCGGCCTTCGACGTAAAGCTGAGTGGGAACTTCTTGTAATCGCTTGTGAAGAGAAAAGGAGCTCGTCTCGCGATCGTCGTCTCCGCTGCCCCAACTCAGCGAAACATTCACTTTGGCTCCCGGAGTGCCACGCAGATAGATCCTGCCGGTGTACTGTTTGCCGTTTACAAGCGAGAGACCGGCCTGCCGGATGCCGTGCGGAGTGGACGCATCGAGCTGAATCTTGGGGCTGTGATCGCCAACAAACGGATGTTCGGAATCCATGATGACGTGCTCGTCGGGCCCCACGGGGCGCCACTTGCGCATTTGCATGCCCATTGGGTTGCCCTTGCGGTCGTGCGGGGGGAGCGGGATCAGTTGATGAGATCGGGAAATAGAACTTCCGGTCATCGAGCATTTCAGCCCACATGCTGCGATAAATGGTTGTACCGATATGCTCAATAAAACTGCCGAAAATATATTTCGATACCGGATCTGCCGTCTGCTGAGTGTCGATCGTGACCTTCAATTGGTCCGGCACGCTGGGCTGCGTTTGCTGCGCTGACGCAGTTACGGAACATCCCTCCAGCAGAATTGCGGCGAAAAGTGCGAAACCCAACTTCATCTGATTAAGCCCCCTTTGTCTTTTCACTTCAAGTTATCTCGTGTTATCCCGTCACCGCACAATTCCGCGACTGCATTTAAGAAAATACAGGCGGACATGAAACATAGATTGAATGATAGACCTTCGAAAAGCCCGCTTGATAAAGCAGCCGCCGAATCGAGATTTTCCTTTGCGCACGTTCTATTCTCTCGGGCAATTCCGTGATCGAGACTCTAAGTTGAATTGCATGAGACCCGTCAGTCTAGTTCAGGAACCCTGTTGTTAAGCGGCCGCGCAGAAGATGCACTTTGCCGGCTTCTGCGCAGCCGCCGAATTCTCTTTTTTCTTGCCGTCAGAACCGGACGTGGCCAACCAGTTCGACAACACGCCCGCCCACGTTCACTGCCGTGATTTGACCGTGGTGACCCGTGCCGATGTTGAGGTCAGGATTCGAGAAGGACGGGTGGTTGATGAGGTTCGTTGCATTTGCGGCCAAGTCGAAACTCACCCGCTCATAGATCCGGAACGTCTTGCGAATCGATCCGTTGATCACGTGAAGGCCCGGTCCATATACGTCATTGCGGTGGTTGTTGCCCAGCGTTCCTGGAGTCGGCGTGCGCGAACGCGGCGGGATTGAACCACTGGTTGATAGTTCCGCTTTGGCCTGATGCCATCGGGTTCCCAACTTGGTTCGGGTACCATTTGAAGTCGCTGGCCCCCGTGTTCTCAAAAGAGTTCGTGGAGCTCGCCATGACCGGCGTGAAGGGATGGCCGCCTTGGCCCACAAACGTAAGTGACATCGTCCAGCCGCCGATGGCTTCATCGAGCGCCGCATTATTGTTCAGGAACTTGCGACCTCTGCCAAATGGCAGGTCATAGGTGCCGTAGGCCTTGAACATCTGGCGAATGTCGAAGTTCGCAGCGCCCCAGTTCGACCTGGGACTATAGGAATTCTGAAAGACAGAGGTCCCTTGTTCAGATCCCCACCCTGAAGAATCCTGGGCGTCTGTCATGTGCGACCAGGTGTAGTTGACGTTCATCATCAGGCCGTTGGCAAAATTACGCTGCAACACACCTTGCAATGCATGGTACACCGAGGTGGCCTGCGTCGAAAATCCGCTGATGGCCTGGTACTCCGGATAAGGGCGACAACTCCCACCATTGCACCCTGTTGTAGTGTCATTCGGCCCCAGTTCGCTCGCCGGAATCTGATTGATGTCGTTGTTGTAGAGAAGGTTTGTACCGTGGGCGCCTACGTAGCCCACGCTGGCCACCATGCTCCCGTTGAGCTGGCGTTGCACGGTCACGTTCCAGTTGTAGAGTCGCGGGATCGGCTGGTTGTATTTCATGTAGGAGACATTCTGCCCGTTGTAGGCCTGCGGGGCGGTCGGCGAGTTCACATAGAGCGTGTTGACGCTAGTGCCCGGCGGCGCCCTGGGGATTTTCATTACCGGTGCCGCTCAGGAAAGCGACCGGCGAGAATCCCGCCGGTAGAATCATTCTCATTGCCGCTTTGAGCGATCGCATTTCCAAGGCAGCAACTGGCGTAGTTATCCACGTTCCACGGGAACGTGTACATGCCGAAGCCGGCGTTCACTTCAGTTTTCGCGCCAAGCTGATAGGCAGCGCCAACTCTTGGCAGCCAGTTGTTGAACTGGTTCTGCTGCAACCGCGTCCTGCCGTTGGTGTGAGTGGACGCGTACCACATGCCGCCCTGGAGCATTGGTGGCGGGATTAGTAATCGTCGTGTCGAAGGAACGCATATTGTTCGAGGGGTCCGTCCAACCAGTTCTTCCCTCCCAGCGCACGCCCAGATTCAACGTCAGCTTGGGAGTAAATTTCCAGTCATCCTGAACGAAGAATGCCGGGTTCTTCAGTCTGCCGTAGTAGGTCGGCGTAACACCTGCCGACCAGTTCTGCGCATATGCCAAGGAGGAAGTCGGCGTAAGGATCGCCGCCGACTGCGGTCGACACTCGTATTCCCCTCCTGGGTGTAGACGCCCGTAAACCCGAGAGTGGCAGCGTTGAGATTACCCCACTGAGTTGAGTCGGCACGAAAAGCGACGAATTCGCCACCGAAGTGGAGGCTGTGGCGGCCGCGGATCATCGTCAGCTACGTCCGATTCGTTGAAGATATTCTCGCGGTAGTTGGCCTTGCTGGGCGAGTTTGGACCGAGGGCATAGTAGTTGGTGATGTTGATTTGCGGCATGATGTCAGTCTTCGCATACTGCAGGCCCAGCTTCGTCGGCCAACCTTCGCCGATGGTCGGAGACTTGGAGCAGGTCATACTCTCCCATCCAGCCTGCTCGCGCTTCGTTGATCGTCCGCGAACTGAAGGTGTGGACGTCGGAGAGCTGCCCGCTCATGTTCTCCACGTCGACGATCGTGGCATTGAGCGGAAAGACTGGACTGACCGGCTTGAAGGTTGTCGGATAGTTGTAGGCCGACGACCCTGTCAGTCGATTGTTGCTTGTAATATCTGCGTCGAAGCGGCCAAACCACTTCTGCTCGGTCGTCGGAGACGCGGGCAAGAGGTACCTGTAGTTATTGGTTGCAAAACTTGTCGCAGCTCTCGCTCGGATACAGCGCCTGGATGGTCTTGGCAACCGGATCGATCATCGATGCTGGAATCTTGTTGCCGTTTCCGTATTCGCTGGCGAATGATTGGCGGATCACCGTGGAGCCGCTCACAACTTCGGTAGTCGGATCGTATATCGTCGGGAAACCTGTGAAATCACCCGTCCTCATCGCATTCGTAGGCAAGGTAATTGTAGTCACGGACCCTGCGGAATGTTGGATCCTGTGTTCCCAGTCGATGAGGAAGAAAATCTTGTTCTTGATCACCGGGCCGCTGGCCTGCCAGCCGAAGTTATTCAACTTGAGAGCCGGAACCTTGCCGAATCCGAATCCATAGCTGGCGGCGTTCAAAGCGTTGTTTTCAAAATAGTCGTAGCCCTCGCCGTGCCAGGTATTCGATCCGCCTTTGCTGATCTGGTTGAAGATGACTCCACCGGTGCCGTACTGCGCCGAGAAGTTCGAGTCGCTCATCTTCACTTCGCCGATCGCCTCGAAGATGGGCGTGTTGATCACGTTGTCGCTCATCGGCGAGCTTATCGAAGAGCCATCCAGCATCGCGGTTGAAAACGGCATGCTCCCGTTCGCCGCCAGGCTACCCATTCCGGGGTTCGCCTGGGTTCCGTGCATTTCCTGATGTCCCGGGAAGCAGAAGTAAGGAACGACTGCCAATCCGGCGTTTCCAGACTGCGGCAATGTTTGCAGCGTGTCAGTGGGAATTGTCGTCGACAAGTTCCGCACTTGTCGTCTGCAATAGCGGCGCGTTCTCGTTTACAACAACCTGTTGCGTGGTCTGTCCTACGGCCAACTGCACGTTCAAACCGATTTGTCCGACCTGCAAAAGCATCGGCCCACGCTGCAGTGATCGCAAATCCCTCTCGGCTGAATGTGATGGTGTAGTTGTCGTTAGGCACGATGGGACCGCTATCGTATGCTCCCGCTCCATTCGAGGTAATCGTTCGCAGTTGGCCCTTGTCGAGGTCCTTGATGTTAATCGTCACCCCGGCAATGACCGCCCCAGTTTTGTCAGTCACGGTGCCGGTGACATCGGCCGAGTTTGTGGCTTGTCCAAAAACCAAACCAGCATTCAACACCATGACTGCGGTAGACATTCCAACTCGAACTCTCATTTTCGCCTCCAAATCGATTTACTAAATCGCGCCAGTTATGCCCGAAGCGTGCGCGCATTATCTTGCTTGAAGTTCTGCCTCGGATTGGGGAAAGTGGCGGGACGGGGAAACGCTTACCGAAGTGGAGCACTTTCATCCACTTTTCAGATCAACGGCATGTTATTCATAGAAAATATCGGAGACAAGTGCTATTTTTCGAAGACAGCTGATCGATAATTTCGATGCGTTCTCGCAATTGGGCGGCAATACGCCGAAAAATTGTGTTGCAGGAAAGGACCTTATGAACACGACCCTCGACCAGTGGGAGGTTCTGGAAGCCGTTGTCGAGCTAGGCAGTTTTGCTGCTGCTGCCGCGAAGATGAATCGTTCGCAGTCGACGATCAGCTATGCGGTGGCGCGGTTGCAGGAGCATTTCAAAATTCCTCTTCTCGAACTCAAAGGCCGAAAGGCCCGGCTGACGGAAACCGGAAAAGCTCTCCTCGCCGATGCCGAACCACTCCTCACCGGCTTCCGTGCGCTCGAGCAGCGCGGCGCCTCGCTTGCCGCTGGAGGCGAAAAACAGATTCACCTTTCGGTTGATAGCGTCTTTCCCGACGACCGGCTGTTCGAGATTCTGGCCGATTTCTCCAAGAGGTTCCCTCACGTTTATCTCAAGCTTCACAGAGGCACGTTGCTGTCGACTGCTCTTGAGTTTGCAAACTTCGGCGCAGACATCTGCATTGCCGGCACACCAACTGGTGAGCACATGATCAAGCCGATCCTTGACATACGCATGAGAGCTGTCGCGCGACCGGATCACCCGCTCGCCGAGAGCAAGCGCCAATTAACTCGAATGGACTTGGTTCAGCGTCTCGCCGTGATCATTGAAGGAGCGACCGACCCTGAGCACAGGCGGCAACCGCACTCACCTTCGCAGCGGCATCTGGCCGTTGCTTCTATCGAATCGGCGATTGAAGCCGTGCGAAACGGGATGTGCTTTGGTTGGCTCCCGGTCTACAGAATCCAGCAATATCTCGAGTCGGGCGAACTCGTAGGGCTTCGCCTCCCCCTGGGTGGCGAGCGATTTGTCCGAATTTTTCTCGTGCTTCGTGAAGTCGACAGTGCCGGCAAAGAAAAGAACTATCTTGCCGACCAATTCGGAGGAAATCGCGAGGTAGAAGTGATCTAGCGATTGCGCCCGCACATTTGGGCTCAACGATCTGTGCCTTTAAAGCTTCTACCTCGTCTGCCTTTCGATTTCCAGTTTGGCGATTCCCCTTCTGTCGAGGGCATCCGCGAGAGAGTCATCACGAGCACTCAGCCCAGAATGATCTTTCGCGCTTCAGCCAGCGGATCGTTTTCCATTCGGATTTCGTTATCCCAGACCATCGTCTTGTTCGTTTCGGGATCCGAAGGCTCCCATTTCGCATCCGCGGTGCTGGGGTTGCCGGTTGCGGCGAACGCTGCCCACGATGAGGCCATTTTCTTCGCGAGCGCCTGCGCCTCCAACGTATTTCCCGTGCCTTGCTCGCAGCGCTTTGTGTTGTCGAAGCAGAATTGCAGCTCCGCTGTGTGCCAAGCACCGGGCACACCGTCGAGAATCGGCGTCTGCCACTGGAAGAAGTAAGCATATGCGGGCGCTGCATTCAGCCCGTGTTTGAGCCCGGCCATCTTCACCACATTGTTGCGCATGCCTAGGCCGTTCAAGCCTCCGGCGCCGGCGCAGATATAAGAAAGCGTCTGAATCGCTTTCTGCGGGTAGGCTTTCTTGAGTGCGGCGACGATCGCAGTTGCCTTGTCGTCGCTGAACGCTTTTGCGAGGTTGGCGTGCCACTCTTCTTCCGTTGGGCGGGAGGACATGCGGTTGCCCTCTTCACTCACCGAGCCGACCAGCATGGGAACGTTCTTCGAAACGTCAGGCGCGACGTCGAAAAATGAACGGCAGTTGATCACCTTGCCGTCTACGCTCGGTGACCAGCCAACGCGTGGATGACCCGGAGCGCCCGGTCCCAGGAAAGCAGGCCCAGGCGGATTGATTTTTGCGACGGCCGCATTTCCCGCAGCTGCCAATTTTGCCCACTCCATTTTCTGCAATGAGGCAATGTCGTTTGGCTGCAAGGCCGAGGTCCTTCATCACCTGGCGCGCAACTTCCTGCTGCTGCTCCTTGCTCGGGATGTTTCCGCCCCCGCCGGATTGGGCCGAGGCGCGATGAATGAGTCCCACGGCCGAGGGCATGCCCATCAAGCGTCGTCACCTTCGAGCCTCCACCCGATTGGCCATAAATCATCACACGATCTGGATCGCCCCCGAAGTTCGCAATGTTTTCGTGAACCCATTTGAGAGCGGCAACGAGGTCCGTCATGCCCACATTGACCGAATCTTCATATCCGGCGCCGCCAATTTCCGAAACATCAAAGAATCCGAGGATGTTGAGGCGGTGATTGACCGAAACCTGCACCACATCGTGATGCCTCGCCATCTGGGCTCCCTCGTGAGATGGGAGTTCATAAGACGACCCAAACGAATATCCGCCGCCATGGATGTAGAACATCACCGGACGTTTGCCCGTCAGACTCGGTGTCCAGATGTTCAGCTTGAGCATGTCCTCGCTCTGCCAACCATCATCCCAGTCCTGAATGAACGTCTGCTCGCTACCGGTCCAGGTATGCAGATTCTGGGGGCAGTTCGCGCCGTAGACCAATGCGGGAAACTCATCGCTCCAAGGCTCAAGTGGTTTTGCCGGCAGCCAACGGTTCTCTCCTGCCGTCGTTTGGCCGTAGGGAACGCCCTTGAAGGTGAAAACATCGCCGCAAACAAACCCGCGAACTCTGCCATATTGCGTTTTTGCAATCGCCGACCGCGGAGTTGAACAGAATGGAGGCTCCTGTTGATGCGCACCGGTCTTGATGCTGTCAGAAGCCTTCGCTGAAGGAGTAAACGCAGCAACAAATCCAGCTGCAGCTGAGAGCTTCAACGCCTCGCGCCGATTAAGTCCAGGACGATCTTCATGATCAAGTCTTGACATTTTGTCTCCTTGAGCTTTCTTGTTGTTAGGTGATCACCGGAAGATGGTTCCGGCCGCGGACAATTCGAATCTTGCCTAAATTGCCAAATGAAATTTTTAGAAAACGCTTACCGAGAATGGAAATTAGCGGCTTGGCTTCTGTATGTCAAGTGCAAAATCCTGCTGGCC
The DNA here is from genome assembly GCA_963782085.1 of uncultured Acidobacteriaceae bacterium. Taxonomy (GTDB): domain Bacteria; phylum Acidobacteriota; class Terriglobia; order Terriglobales; family Acidobacteriaceae; genus Telmatobacter. The sequence continues at coordinate 406,388 of CAWAIL010000008.1, read as the reverse complement.
CGCTGGACTTCAACCGAACGTTGCGTGTACTCTCGCGCTCAGCGCCAGCTAGTAATGGCGATCCTGGAGTCTTGGAACGCGACTAACTCCTCGCCACCTATGTGGATGTACGTGATGCAAATGAAACGCTTTCTTCCCGGACTTCTCATCGGCCTTCTCATTACTCTCTGTTCGTTAAGTCTTGCCGGACAAGGCAGCGCCAGCTTGAATGCAAAGGTCGACGAACTCGAGCACCAGGCTCAGCAAGACATTCAAGAACAAAAGCCTCAACTCGCGATTTCTGTCTTTCGCCAAATCGTCTCCCTTGATCCGGCGAATCTCAGTGCGCATGGAAACCTTGGCGTACTCCTCTTCTTCCAAAACAACTACCCTGAAGCCATTACCGAGATGCGAGCGGCGATGCAATTAGAACCGAAGCCATGGAGAATTCAGGCTTTGCTTGGTATCGCGGAGAAGCGAACGGGAGATACGACCGCGGCTCGCAACGACCTGGAGGAGTCATTCGCCAAGGTCGATGACGCGAAAATCAAGCGGGAAGCTGGTCTCGAACTGATTGAACTCGCCTCTGCCTCAGGTGAAATGGATCAGGCGGCTGAAGTGATTTCCAAACTCGAAGAGACCGCGCCCCAGGACCCGCAACTGATCTTTGTCGCCTATCAGATCTCGACTCAGATGGTTGACCGGTCGATCCTGAACATGGCAATCGCAGCTCCCGATTCTGCTCAACTGCATATGATGATGGCCGATCAATTTGCACTCATGGGCGATCCTGATAACGCCATCGCACAATATCGCGAGGCGATTCGCCTGAATCCTAATCTTCCCGGGGTCCACTTCGAACTCGGTGCACAACTGAAAACGTCGTCAGATCCGGCGCTCAAGGCTCAGGCTGAGCACGAGTTCAGGGCGGCAACCGCTCTTAATCAATTCGACGAAAAAGCATGGCGGGCACTGGGGGAAGTGATGGCGGACAAGGACGATTTCCCGGCTGCGAAGGAGGATTATTCGAAGGCGCTTGCTCTGGCACCTAAGGATTCAGAAACCGAGACCGATCTCGCTAAGCTGCTACTGACTCATGGAGACACTCGGAACGCAACATCTCTTCTGGAAAGCGCAGTCAAGGATGATCCCACTAACGCCGTGGCTCATTACCAACTCAGTTCGCTCTACCGTCAGGCCGGCCGCGCGACGGATGCTCAGCACGAAATGGATGAGTTTTCTCACTATAAGAATGTAAGAGATAAACTCGGCAACGTATTTCGTCAATTTCGTCATTCGGATGCCTCGAATGGCGCGACTCATCACTCATCGACACAGTAGTTGACGTTCCTCTCGCACTCGACGCTTTGACGACGACATTTCCCAATCGACTCAGCCATGTGGCCGCAATCAGCGCCATTCTCTCAGCTCTGTCGTGCTTCTTCTTGCACGGCCAGCAATCGAGTAAGGATGCCCGGCGCTTAACTACGACGGCAAGCGCTCTTGAAGGAAACGGTCAGGTCGTCCCAAAGCTCATCGATATTACTTCTTCAACTAAGATTCGATTCGACCACTTATCTTCCCCGGAGAGCAAGTACATCGTCGAATCAATGAGTGGCGGTGTCGCGCTCATTGACTTCGATCGCGATGGATGGCCTGACATCTACTTCACCAACGCGCCAGACGTTGCGATGGAGCTGGCGGGCAAGAAGGCCCGCAGCGCACTCTTTCATAATAATCACGACGGAACTTTTACCGACGTCACTGACAAAGCAGGCGTCGGATACCCGTGTTGGGCGATGGGAGCCGCCGTTGGCGATTACAACAATGACGGATGGCCCGATTTGCTTATTACATGTTTCAACGGCGTCGTACTGTATAGGAACAATGGTGATGGAACATTCACCGATGTAACCAGACAAACCGGCTTGGACAAGGACTCCGGCTGGGCGAGCGGGGCAGCTTTTGGAGATTATGACAACGACGGATGGGCAGATCTCTTTGTACCGCATTACGCCAAACTCGACTTGTCAGACCTTCCCGAATTCGGATCCAAGATCACTTGCACCTATCACAAGATCAAGGTTCAATGCGGACCGCGGGGGCTCCCCGGGTCTCCTGATGCCCTCTACCACAACAATGGTGATGGAACTTTTACCAACGTTGCTGAACCCGCAGGGGTTTCTGATGCACAAGGTTTACTCGGGCTCGGATCAGTCTGGTCGCACTTAAGCGGCGGCGATCATATCGATCTATTTGTCACGAATGATAGCGGGCCCAATTACCTATACCGGAATAATGGAGATGGCACATTTTCAGAAATCGCGTACAACTCAGGGGTCGCCTTCAGTCAGGACGGTAATGAGCAGGCCAACATGGGCATTGCGGTCGCTGACTACAACCACACGGGCAAACCGTCATTTTTGTCAGCCACTTCAGTGAGGACTACGGAACGCTCTGGCGGAATGATGGCAATATGTCATTCGCTGACGTTTCCTACGCTTCGGGAATTGCACGCAGCACATTGCCTTATGTCGGTTGGGGCGACGTTTTCGTCGATCTTGATAACTCCGGATGGACGGATCTTTTCCTCGTCAATGGGCACGTCTACCCTCAAGTCGATACGGTCCCGCTGCTGTCAAAGTATCGCGAACCGAAGTTACTCTTTTTGAATCGGCATGACGGTCGATTCCAGGACGTCAGCAAGCTTGCAGGCGAAGCCCTTCAGATTCCCCAGGTGAGCCGAGGTGTCGCCGCAGGTGATCTCTTCAACGACGGCCGGATCGATTTAGTCATCGAGAATCTGGAAGGAGAGCCAATGATCCTCCGCCCAGTCGATTTGCCCCACAACCATTGGATCGGCTTTGAGCTTGCTGGAACGAAAAGCAACCGGCTTGCTCTGAATGCTCAGGTTAGAGTCACTGCAGGCTCTCTCTCGCAGACCGATGAGGTGCATAGCGGAGGAAGTTACATGTCTCAGTCGGACTTGCGCCTCCATTTTGGCCTTGGCGAGCATTCCCGGGCCGACAAAATCGACATCATTTGGCCTTCAGGAATCAACGAGACGTTGACAGATCTTTCAGCCGACCAAATCTATTGCATCGAGGAGGGCTCGGGTGTAGTCCCCTGCGCGAAGCTGCGGCCGGCGAACACGAATAAGCTGCCGTAAAACCTCAACTTTGCTGCTGACGGCTAACCGTTGGATCGGACGTCGTCCGTGACTGCCGCCACCATCGCCGGCCTCGGCGGATCGCTCTGGTCGGCAGTTAGTTTGCGAAACCCTGATGCGAAAAGCCTGATACGAACCGAACGTCGAATTCGCACGAACGCCCGTCAGCAACCCATGACAATCAAATAGTCAAAAAGGCGACCCACATCCGTCCGCCGATTGATCGAATTTCTCGATGCGTTGGTTTGAATAATTCATCTTGTCAGTCGAATTCTCGCGTGAGTAGGATGCACCCCATGCCTTGAGTAAGGCGATTTAGTAGAGGCTGCATTCGGTTTCAAACTTGCGCTGGCTCGCAAGTGGGAACGGTCCAGCCCGCTACAACGGACAATTCCAAAAAGAGAATGGCCCGCATCGAAAACCCCGACCAACGAAGGAAAGGTCTTTGAAAGCAATAATTCAGCTCTCAAGAAGAACCGTGCTGAAAGGCTCTGCGCTTCAGGCGATTGGCTCACTGTCTGCTTTTTCACTTCCCACGCAGGCAAGAGCTATCGAAACCAGCAGCATGACCTATCAGAGACCGAAACTCAAAATCACCGATGTCCGGACGGCGCAGGTAAACGTCCACGGTCCGCAGACGCACATCCGAATCTACACAGACGCTGGACAAATCGATGCGCGGTGGACGCCGGAGATTGTGGCGGACTGTCACCAATGGTTGAAGGAAAACGAGGATCACTTGTCCGTACCCAAGTCCACGATTGAGGAAATTCTGAGCGGAAGCAATCCTTCGAATTAGAGATTTCTGCTTCCCCAGGCCAGGAAGTTGGGCTTTGTCCCAATCAATTTTCAAGGAGGCTGCTTTCAGCAGCGGAGGTTAAACCATCCATGTTGAACAATCGCAATAGTGATACATCTGAAGCTGTGCGCGTTTCGCTGCTCCTCGTGAGGGCCGCGACCGAATGGTCACGCCAGGCCCGGAACGTTCTGACCGCGAATGTATCTACTGGCCGACGCCGCGGCATCTTAAGCCAATTTCTGATTGCGTTGGTATTCGCGATTTTGTCGGCCATGGGCCTTCACGCGCAGACTGCAGGTAACATCTCGGGACACGTCGCCGACTCCACAGGCGCTGTCATCCCGAACGCTCCGATCACTTTGACCAACGTCGGTGAGGGTACGATCCGCAGCACAGTGACCACTGGAGCCGGCGACTACTCGTTTCCCGATGTGCCGCCAGGTGTTTACAGAATTGAAATAAAGCACCAGGGATTTAAGACCGAAACCAGCAGCGACTTCGAATTGCAGGTCCAGCAGTCGCTGCGTCAAGATTTCACTCTCGAGGTCGGACAGGTCACTCAATCGGTGACGGTTACGGCTGCTGCAGCGATGCTTCAGGTGGAGAACGCTACTTTGGGCACCGTCGTTGAAAACGAGTCCATCAACCAGTTGCCCCTCAATGGCAGAAACTACCTGTCGCTGGTTGCGCTTTCATCCAACGCCAACACGCTGTCCTCGGCCTCGGGCCAGGCAGGTTCGCGCCTTGGCGGCGATCGTGCCAGCCAGGCCATCTCGGTCGGCGGCCAGCGCATCATGTTCGACTACTACACGCTCGATGGAGTCAACAACACCGACCCCGATTTCAATACCTATATCGGACTGCCTTCTCTCGACGGCATCCAGGAGTTCAAGGTGCAGACCGGCGTCTATTCCGCCGAGTTCGGTCACGAGGCCACGCAGGTCAACGTGCTCTCCAAAAGCGGCACGAACACCTATCACGGCAGCATGTACGACTTCATCCGCAATAACATTGCGGATGCAACGCCGTACTACTTTCCATATAACGCGAAGCCTCCGTCGGTCTTTCCTTACAAATGGAATGACTACGGATTCGAACTCGATGGCGCCATCCGAATTCCCCACCTATACGACGGTCGGAACAAGTTCTTCTTCATGGTCGACGACGAGTGGCGCAAGATTCGTACGGTCGGCCAAGGTTCGGCAACGATTCCGTCCCCAGCCATAGCGAGCGGTAATTTCGCAGGCTTCACCACCGCCAACGGGACTCCAGTGACCATCTACGATCCGAACACTGGAGATGCCAACGGCTTCGGGAAACAGCCCTTTCCAGGCAACATCATCCCGCCGGGCAGAATCGCCACCCAGTCCGCCGCGCTGCTGAAATTCGAGGGCACGAGCACTACGCCGTTTTACGCTAACGGACAAAAAGTCGCGAACTATGCATACCGCACCAACTCGCCGCAAGATCGCCAGGGGCTCACCGTCCGCGGCGATTATATCCAGTCGCAGAGGTCGCAGTTTGCCTTCCGCTACAGCTCGGGCAAGGAGGACATTCTGTCAACAGGATTCCAGGGAGCGGGCAGCAAGATCGTCACAAACTACTACCAGTACATGGGTTCGAATACCTGGACAATCAATCCGCAAGTCGTGAACGAGGCGCGGTTCGGCTGGAACCATTTCTTCAACTCACTTGGCCTGCTGTCGGCCTACACCAACGATGTGGTCGATGCGATCGGAATTCCGGGACTGAAAGGCGGCGACCCCTCCACATGGGGCATTCCCGATCAGTCATTCGGTAGCGGGCCCGCGGGTACGACTCCAGCGATCTGGCAGGAGATTGGAGATATCGGCGGGGATGGCCCTTATGTGGTCACCGACCCTAACTGGCAGATCGTCGATAACGTCTCATTGGTGAAAGGCAGGCATTCTTTCCGCATCGGTTTCGAGTACAGCCGCCAGACCTTCAATCAGCTGGGCAATCAGTTCTCGCGCGGCCAGTTCTCTGCCCAGCCGATTTCAACCGCTCTGCAGTCGGGAACTCCCGGAAACGCTACCCTGTCTGGGGGCGATTCAATGGCCGATTTTCTGCTCGGCGATCTTGCCTCTGCCACGGTTGCGGTTGCCGTAGCAGATGCAAATTTCGTGCGCAACACGCAAATGTATTATTTTGACGACACCTACAAGATTCTTCCCAATCTCACCATTTCCGCGGGCATTCGATACGAGCTGACTCCTCCCTGGAATGATACGTTCGGGAATAATTTCAACACGTTTGTTCCGAACTTGCCGAAGATGGGCGACACCAGCGCCACCTACCCGCAGAGCCAGTGGCCCGTCGAGCTCCGCCAGGGAAGGTGCCCGGCCTCAGGTGTTTATAACGGACTTAACATCAAATGGACGAGCACCTTCGGTCAGGCGCCGCAATGCAGCAACGGCATCGTGCCCGGTGGCCCTCTCATGGATACCCATTACCTGAACTTTGCGCCAAGATTCGGCATCTCCTGGTCGCCGAGTCCTACCACGGTGATTCGTACTGGCTACGGCATCTTCTACACGCAGGATATCGGCAACGCCTACTTCGACCTGGCGCGCAACATCGCCGGGCGCGCGTCAATCACCAATAGTGACACTGCGACCAAGATCTACGGTAATTCCAACCTGACTTGGGCCAACGCCTCGCCGGGCGCCGCCGGCGGCACTGTTGTACAGCTCGGCCCGACCACCACCGAGTACGCGAACGCGCCCAGCCATAAAACCAGTTACACCGAGCAATTCCTCTTCAACATCCAGCAGCAGGTTGGGCAGGACTGGTCGTTTGAGTTGGGATACCAGGGCGCGCTGAGCCGGCATCTCTATGGGTTCCTGAATGCAAATCAACCGACTCCATTCGGATACCTCGGCACCGGCGCCGCAACGACAGTCGCGTCGCGGCTCCCCTATTATGTGGGGTACGCGAGCGGTACCACTCCCGCCCAGTATGGTATCCAATATCAGCACGACAGTGGCACTGGCAATTACAACGCATTCGACGTAAAAGCGACGCGGCGCTTTAGCAAAGGCCTCACCGTGATCGCCTCGTACACCTTCAGCAAGTCGCTCGACGACACAAGCGGCATCCGCAACCAGGGCAACGACAACCTGTATCCGCAGAACAGCGAGTGCATTCCCTGCGAATACGGCCGGTCGGCCTTCGACGTCAAGAACCGCATCGTGGGCTCCGCAAATTACGAATTACCCATCGGGCCTGGCAAACTTCTCAATACCAACAAGGCTGTGGGCGAATTTGCCGGCGGCTGGCAGGTCGGGGGAATCTTCACCCATCAGACCGGTCAGGTTGCCACGCCGCTGTTAGGCACCGACAACGCCAGCATCGCGTCTCCGTTCGGCGGCTTCGATCGGCCCAATCCGACGGGAAGCAGCCCTTATCTGAGCGGCAGTGCAAGGTCGCTGAATCGCTGGGTCAACATTGCTGCATATTCACAGCCGACTCCTGGAACGTTCGGCTCTCTCCAGCGCGGAACCTTCACTGGCCCCGGCTTCACCGGCCTGGATGCCTCGCTGCACAAGGACTTCGCGATGCCTTACAACGAGAAGCATGAGTTGTCCATCCGCTTTGAAGCCTTCAACGTGCTCAATCACCCGAACTGGAACAATCCCACTTTGAATAACATCAGCACGGAATTGGCCAAGCCCGGTACCACCACCTTCGGCCGCATCACCGGCACGGGTGCCATGCGGCAATTGCAGCTCGCCGCGAAATACCAGTTCTAGCTCCACGGCAAGATCTTAAGCGCCTCGGTCTTGCGGCTGAGGAGCTTGATTGGCGCTCGAGAAGAGATCAGGCTAAATACGGCACCGCGCCGGTTTGCAGGCCGGCGCGGCCAATCTTGCTGCATTTGATCGGCCCTCTTGAGATTCAGAACCTGTCAAATTGTTTCACTGCCTCTTCGATCGCTTTCATCTTCTCGATCAGCGGGTCCGGCGAGTGCTCTTTGAATTCGAGTTGTCGAGCAAGGAACAAGGCTTCTACCGCCTTTTAAGGCCCGGCAACCGTAACGGGATTCTGGATGTATCGCCGGCAATCAGGAATGTATGGTCCGCCGCCGTTTCGCAGGCGACAAGTGGTGACGGCAGAATTGGTCTGCACGGCGAGGCATAAGTGTTAGGATTTCGGTCGAACTCGGAGGTTCATCTTAATGCAACGCCGAAGATTCTTAAAGTCTCTTACCGCCGCGGCAGCCGCCACAGCAGCCAGTTCACTTCCGGCTTTTGGAGCGCTCCCCAAAATGAAGATCACCCGCATTCGAGCCTATGAGCCTCCAAAGTCGGCTCCGCGTGGCAATGACATCTTCAACCAGAGCTATATTGTCGTCACAGTCGAAACCGATGCGGGAATCACGGGCGTCGGCGAAGGTGGATCAAAGGATCTACTCGCACCCGGAGCAAGTCGACTGATCGGCCGCGATCCGCAGTTCATTGAGCATTTGTGGCAGGATATGAATCGCGGCTACTTTTATCCGCCGGGCCGCGAACGAACCGACGCAATTGGTGCACTCGATCTGGCATTGTGGGACATCAAAGGAAAGGCGCTGAATGTACCCGTTCATCAATTGCTAGGCGGGGCGGTGCGCAACTACGTTGAGTGCTACAACACTGCCGGCCAGATTCCGGGTGTCACTCGAGACACACCGATAAAGGAGCGTGCGCGGCTCACGATCGAGGCAGGTTACAGTGTCTTTCGCTTCGACGCGCTTTCGGTGCCAGCGAACACCACCTACGACACACGCGAACGCCTGAGCAAGATGCGAGAAGTGTGCGAACAGGCTCGTGAAGGAGTAGGCCCCGACGGCAACTGGTGCATCGATTTTCATCAGCGGTTCGATTTGTCGGACGCAATACGAGGCTGCAAGTTGATTGAAGACCTTGCGCCATTCTTTGTCGAAGATCCAGTTCGCACCGAGGCCTTCCTGCAGGACCTTCCCATCCTGCGCGAGAAGGTAAACGTGCCTATCGCTGCGGGAGAGGAGTGGGGCAACCGTTGGGACTTCAATCCCCTGGTCGAGAATCACAATATTGACTTCTGCCGCGCCTCTCTACCGAATGTGGGCGGCATCACGGAGATGCTAAAAATTGCGGCCATTTGCGAAACTCACTTCGTGGGAATGGTGCCGCACTTCACCGGGCCAATTGCCACTGCGGCATTAGTGAACACGATGTCCACGTTCTCCGGCCCGGTGGTCATGGAATACAACTATCAGGGACGGGCCTTGCCCCACTTGCCGCAATGCCTCGATTTCAAGGAGGGCAAGCTCTATCCGAATGATCGTCCCGGCCTTGGAGTTGAACTCGACTTGAAACAGCTCGAACAGATTGTCGAATGGACTGAGCCGGACTTTCAGCGCGGTCAAATTTACTATCGACCCGACGGGTCCATCACGAACTGGTAGCCGAGAAACTCAAAATGACACAATTCGACGCTGCAAACCCGAGAGCGAATAACTGCGTCTCGTCTTTCTTTGACGGCGTGTGGAGTTGTACGTGAGACGCCGCCGATTCCGTTGGGTTTCAAATACAGCCAGCACGGGACCGCCTCCGCCCGAACACAAATCTACGAGCTCTGACGCCTTCGATTCTTCGAGCATTGTCTTGAGGAGCGGGATTACGGCCTCGTGCAGTGCGAAGCATGTCTGCATCAAGTGCAGGTAGTCGGTCGCAAGACCCCGAATCGTGCGCGGAAACCAAGTCAGATCTTCAAATTCGAAAAGTTGCAAACGTGGTAAGAGCATGGCTTCTCCAGGCGCGCAGGGTAAAGTTTGGATTCGCAAAAAGAAATCAACTGAAGCGATGCTCCCCCGGCTTACGGGTCTATCGCTGATCTTCGGAACTCCGAATCCACTGCGACGATACTCGTCGCCAATCCAACGATAAGGAAGATTGACGGTGTTGTGGTGTGTACTGCCTACTCGTATCCTTGACTAACCTTCGCCTGGGAACTGTCCAGAACCCAAGACGAGTGGCGCATTCCTGAGCCAGTTCATCGACCTCGGACGCATCGACCCACGGGACAACGGCGTTACCTCGAGACGATTTGCATTCCCAGAGAATCCACGTTTCGAGGGCCTAGCACTACTTTCCGAGAAGGGGAATGGGACATTCCGGTTAGCGGACTACCTTGGACGCGGGAACCAGGAGAAGCGGAGGGCCTCTCCTGGATTCATTGATCGGGGTAATTCTGAGTTCGTATGGCAGACCTCAGATTGGTCTTGCAAGAAATCCGTGAACTTCACCGGTGCTTGTCAGGCCAAGCCCCACAATTTCTCCACGGGAATTGACGATGTTCGCCATCAACAAATAGAGCGGAGAATCGGCGGGAATGAGCGAGTTAAGGTCGGTGATCTCGCCATTCTGCCAGACAAAGGCTCGAAGGTTCCCGGTAGTCCCGTCGACTGAGAAGCCCACAGCTTCACCTTCGTCATTGATCGATCCGCAGCAAGGTGTCACGGTCACAACTGCTCCGGGAAGCGAACCGATGTCTTTCATACCGGATTTTCTGTTCCAGACGAAACTATGCACGGTGCCATCTGACAGCGCCGAAGTGCCGGCTACTTCGCCGCGGTTATTGATGCTGCCTGCAATGTTATTCATTACGCCTCCTGGCAGGCTGCCCAAGTTGATGACATGGCCATCCCGTTCCCAGAGCACAGCGTGAGGTCCTCCCGGAGCTGTGGGTGGCAGCGAGACATTTGAGCACCGCCCCGATACGCCGACGGCCTCGCCTTCATTGTTGATCGAGAAAGCAAAACTGACCGTGTCGCCGGGCAGTGGAGTTAACTCCGTGACATAGCCGTCAGGTTCCCAAAGCGTTGCTTCATAACGCATTGTTTGAGAGGGTACGATGCAGGTGGAATCGAAGATTCCATTTTCCGCAAACCCAACGACCTGGCCTCGATTGTTGATGCTATATGCCTGGGAATTGAGTCCGCCAGGCAGGTTCCTTAGCGCGGTCATCACACCTTCCTTCCAAATGGCGGCGCGGCATTGACGGTGAGTCCCAAACCCGCAAAAGTCCTCGCCATTCGGATCTGTGAGCGCAGTCTCTGAAATGAGCGCAGACTCGTTCTCCGAGTTGGGCCCACCCGCTTCGCTACTGCACTGAGGACACTTTGACCCGTCAAGAGTCCCGAGGTTTTTCATCTTGCCGTTGAACCACAGGAATGCAGTTTGGGCGAGACCATTGGTCTGGCTCGGTGTGGCGGCGCCTCCGGACACTACCCCTGCATCATTGATTCCATAAGCAGCGCTATAGGTTCCCCCCAACGTACCAAGGTCGATGACGGTGTAGTGTTTCGGCTTGCGAGTCTGCGCCTGGGCTGCGCCGCAAAAAATAGTGAGTAGGGTCAGCAGGCTAATGGCAGAGCCATTCGACAACGGTCTTAAGTTCATTTTTCCCTCCTAAAGGGTGGTGCTCAAGCGCGGCGCTACCGCGATTTATCGGTTTTCGTTTTCCGCACGAAGGCCAGCAGCGAGTTCTGACAAAGACGTGCTAAGCCATCGGCTGCTTCGAATTGGTGCAGCTCACCGGATTCAAGAAGTTGCCGCACATAGCGCAGGAACGGCGATGTGAGGGGGAGGCCCGGCGCCATTACCTCCGTTTCGGCCGCGCATTGGGAGCACCAGGCGCGTTGTGTCCCGCGGGTTCGGAGGACGAGCCGCGATTCGGTTTCAACTGTGATGGTGGTCTGCTTGGTCACGTTTCTCCCTGTGTTGCCTGTGGATTCCGGATGAAACGTTGCCAGCTTGGCCGAGAGAGCTCTGAAAAGTCCTTACAGCGGCGATGAAAACTTCTCTGAAATTCTCCTCGCACGTTAAGTGCTTTATCAACATGGAGATTCAGGTTGCGTTTCGGAGAGAAGACGAGTCGGAGGTTGATTCAAAGGCATGCTAGAATTCGGTCACCTCGAATCACGATGGGACGATCAGGAGTCTGCCATCAATGTCCGCGACGATCGACCGCCCGGGAAAAGAGCTTTACGAATTCGGACCTTTCCACGTTGACGTTGAGAGGGAAATCCTACTTCGATCGGGCGAGGCGGTTTCGCTCACGCCAAAGACATTTCAAGTGCTTGTGATTTTGCTTCGCCATGGCTCAGCGGGGGTCAGCAAAGACCAGTTGATGAAAGAAGTCTGGCCCGACACGTTTGTCGAGGAGGCCAACCTCAGTCGAACAATATTCATGCTGCGCAAGGCACTGGGAGAGACTCCCAAGGACCATCTATATATCGTGACTGTTCCCGGACACGGGTATCGTTTGGCAGCCGATGTGGTCGCAATTCCAGAGCAGGAACTCGATCTGACGTCAGTGAGCCGTTCCGCATTCCAGGTGCAGATCGAGCAAGGCAGATCGTGGGGCTGGACGGCAGCGATGGTATTGCTGGTTCTTTCAGTTGGCTTTGGCATATTCCGTCTGACGCGGCAATCACCGCGCGTGCTGACCGAGAGGGATACGGTGGTGCTGGCCGACTTTGCCAATTCCACTGGAGATCCCGCGTTTGAAGAGACGTTGCGACAGGGCATGGATGTGCAATTGGAACAGTCGCCTTTCCTCAGCCTCATTTCTGAAGATCGGATCCGGCAGACGCTGCAATTGATGGGTCGGCCGCCAGACGCTCCGCTTAGCCCCAGTGTTGCTCGAGAAATCTGCGAACGCACTGGAAGTGCAGCCGTTCTGGAAGGTTCGATTTCGAGTCTCGGTAGTCAGTATGTGGTTGGACTTCGAGCGAAGAACTGCCAGACTGGCGATGTTCTGGATGAAGAGCAGGTGCAGGCCGCACAAAAGGAGGATGTGCTCAACGCCCTAAGTCAGATCGCGGTAAAGTTTAGAAAACGCGTTGGCGAGTCGAGTGCGTCCGTGGAAAAGTATTCGACTCCGCTGGTCGAAGCCACGACCCCATCGTTTGAGGCCTGGAAGGCCTACAGTACTGGGGTGAAGGTTGGGTTCTTATCCGGTTGGATAGCAGGCCTGCCTTTTCTGAAACGCGCTGTCGAAATCGATCCCAATTTCGCAACCGCCTACGCCCAGCTTGGGATTTCTTATAGCGATTTGGGCGAGTCCGTCTCGTCTACAGCCAGCACAACCGAGGCTTATCGGCTTCGTGATCGAACAAGCGAACGGGAAAAGCTGTTCATAACGACACTCTACGACAGACAGGTAACGGGAAACCTTGAGAATGCGCTGGAAACCACGAGTCAGTGGGAGCAAGCTTACCCACGTGACCCAGCTGCTCGCGGATTGGCGTCAGGATTCATTACCCAGGGCCTCGGGCAGTATCGGCGCTCGATCGAAGACGCTCAAAAGGCGATCGAGCTCGATCCCGACTTAATATTTGGCCATGTCAATCTCGCATATACCTACACCTACATGGGATCGCTCGCCGAAGCTGAGACTGCCTTGCAGCGCACTCCGCAACGCAACGTTGAATTGCCGGAGATATTGCTCCTGCGTTATCACCTCGCGCTGTTGAAAGGGGATACGTTGGGAATGAGCCGCGCAGTGACGATGGCTTCAGGCAAGCCGGGAGCGGAAGATTGGCTGACCAACTCTCAGGCTCTTGTGCTCGCACGTACTGGTCATTTGCGACAGGCAAGAAAAGTGGCAGCGCGTGCCTCGGAATTGGCTCAACAATCAGGCCAACGAGAGCGAGCGGCGAACTATGAAGCCGGAGTGGCGGTATGGGAGGCTTTCTTCGGCGATGCGGCCGCGGCAAGGCAAACCGCGACCGAAGCACTTACGATTTCCAACGGCCGTGACGTGGAATTTGCTGCCGCATTCGCGTTTGCGGTCTCCGGGGACAGTCAGAGAGCCCAGGCACTCGCAAAGGATCTGGAGAAGCGCTTTCCGGAAGACACGTCTGTGAGTTACAACTATTTGCCGACGCTCGATGGACTTCTCGCAATCTCTCATGGTGATCCTTCACGTGCAATCCAACGGTTGCAGATTCCCGCCCCGCACGAGGATGGGGTAACTGGGTGTGCATTCTTCGCATTTTTTGGAGCATTGTATCCAGCCTATGTTCGTGGTGAAGCCTACATGGCCTCAAATAGACCGGCCCAAGCCGCCGCCGAATTTCAAAGGATTCTTGATCGGCCGGGCCTTTTGTTCGCCGACCCTGTCGGACCTCGGGCGCGCCTGGAATTGGGGAGGGCATTGGCAAAGGCTGGAGAAAAGGCCAAGGCAAAAGCGGCTTATCACGACTTCCTCACGCTCTGGAAAGATGCCGACCCCGATGTTCCGATTCTCAAAGAGGCCAGGACAGAGTTCGCCGAGTTGTAGGAATCCAGGACACTGAATAGGAGCCCGCGGCGCATCGCAGGGCTCATCCCGCGGCCATTATCCGCGACCGGATGCGATACGAAAGGAAATAGATAACGAAAAGCCGACCCTCCTTTTGAAATCACAACTACGCCGTCCTCAATAGACAATCTCCCGGCAGTTTCCTGACAGATCTCTTGGACTTGACGTCGAAAGATCGCGCAAAAATTTCCTGTTGCTTTCCAAAAGGAACCGTGCCATCCTTCCTGTTGGAAACCTAAAGGGTGGTCCCTTCATGAAGGAAAAGCCCGACGTTTTGCAAGGCACGCTTGCGCTGATGGTCCTCAAAACCCTCGATGTTCTAGGTCCGCAGCACGGCTACGGAATCGCCCGACGGATTGAGCAGATCAGCGGAGACCTTCTGGCTCTCAACCAGGGCACGCTCTATCCCCTGCTGCTCAAGCTTGAGCATGAGGGCTCCATTGTTTCGCAATGGGGAGCATCGGAAAACAACCGCCGCGCCCGCTTCTATCGCCTGACCGGGACCGGTCGAAGGCAATTGCAGGCAGAGGCTCGCGACTGGAAGCAGACCGCGGCTATCATCGCGCGCTTCTTTGAGGTCAAAGCCGAGGACCTGCCATGAGATTCCTGCGCCGCTTTTTCATTCGCCTCTCGAACTTCGCCGCCGGAAGGCGCGCCGACCAGCGCCTCCAGGAAGAGATGGCCGAGCATCTTGCCTTGCAGACTGAGGAGAATTTGCGTGCCGGCATGTCGCCCGCCGAGGCGCAGCAGGCAGGCCGCACTGAAGCTTGGCGCGGCCCAGGCCATTCGCGAGCACCACAACGCCGAGCAGGGTCTTCCACTTGCTGAGAATTTCCTCGCCGATCTCCGCTACGCTTTTCGAATGCTGCACCGGTCTCCCGGATTTTCCCTGATTGCCATCGCCACCATGGCCCTCGGCGTCGGAGCCACCACCGCCATCTACAGCGTCATCGACGCAACCCTGCTGCATCCCTTGCCCTACCCCAACCCCAGCGAATTGGTGCGCATTGAAGCCAACCTTCCCGGCGTTGGCGCGCACGACATCGGCATCTCCATCCCTGAGTTGAGAGACCTTCAGAACTCGGGAATCTTCCAATATGTGTCCCTATCCTTTTTCGGCACCAACAATCTCACCGGCAGCACCCAGCCCGCGAGCATCGCCTCAAAGTCGGTCTCCCCGAGCTACTTCGCGGTGCTCGGCGTCGACGCCCAGTTGGGTCGCACCTGGGATCCGCACGACGCCACCCCCGGCTTCATCCCTGAAGTCGTCATCAGCGATGGGCTCTGGAAGCGCGCATTTGGCGCCGACCCGCACGTTCTCGGCAAGAGTGTGCGCGTGGACAACGATGTCTATCATGTTGTCGGCGTCATGCCCGCCAGCTTTCGCGACCAGGGCC
Organism: uncultured Acidobacteriaceae bacterium; assembly: GCA_963782085.1. Taxonomy (GTDB): domain Bacteria; phylum Acidobacteriota; class Terriglobia; order Terriglobales; family Acidobacteriaceae; genus Telmatobacter. Next base: position 390,691 of record CAWAIL010000008.1, on the reverse strand, counting down.
AAACCACCGAGGAGCGCAGTACCGACTTATGGGCCGCGGCCGGATTTTCCGGCGACCCCGCCCCGCCGCCGATGCGAAGCACGCGTTTCCCCTTCGAGACCATCGCGCGCCTTCGGCCTGGTCTCTCGCCTGAGGCCGCGCAGGGGCACCTCGAAGCCCTGGTTGCATCGTTGAAGAAGCAGTATCCGGCGGATTATCCGCCCCAGGCCGAATGGGCTTTCCACCTCACTCCCCTGGCCGAGACTCTTGTCGGCAACGTTCGCCAATCGCTCATTCTGCTGTTCGGCGCGGTGGGGCTGGTGCTGCTGATCAGCTGCGTCAACGTCGCCAATCTGCTGCTTGCCCGCGCCAGCGCGCGAGGACGCGAAATGGCGGTTCGCCAGGCGTTGGGAGCCGCAAGAACGCGCCTCGTTCGTCAGCTCCTCACCGAGAGCTTGCTGCTCTTCGTGCTTGGCGGCATCAGCGGTTTCGCGGTTCTCTTCTGCGCCCGGAAATTTCTGCTGCGATTTGTTCCCGAAAGTCTGCCGCGCATCAATGACATATCCATCAGCTGGGGCGTGCTGGCGTTTGCCATCGTCGTCTCCGTCGCCGCCGGAACCATCTTCGGCCTTGCCCCCGCGTGGCTCACCAGCCGCCCTAATTTGACGGCGACGCTCCGGCAGGAAGGTCGTGGCTCCAACGGTTCCCGGCGGCGCTCGCGCTTGCGCCATGTTCTGGTGATTGGTGAGTTAGCCCTCTCCCTGGTGCTGATGGTCGCCGCCGGCCTTCTGCTGCGCAGCTTCTGGGACTTGTTCAGGGTGCAACTCGGCTTCAATCCCACTCGAGTCATGGCAATCGAGACCTCGCTGCCCAATCCTAACGATCCCAAAACCGACATTTACCACACCGCCGCGCAGGAAGCCGTGTTGCTGCGCGAAATTCTGCGCCGAAACCGGACGATTCCGGGCGTGGAAGAAACCGCCGTCAGTGATCGGGCGGCCATTCCCCTCGGCTATGGCCAGAGCGATCACAGAGCGATTCCATTGGTTCGCGAAGGCCAGGAAGTGCAGAGCAGCCAGCCTCCGCTGATCGATACATCGATCGTCTCACCGGAATACTTCCATGTGCTCGGAATGACTCTCTTGCGTGGGCGCCTCTTCGTCGACCAGGACGTTGAAGACACTCCCTTGATTGCAGTCATCAACCAGGCCGCAGCCCGCATGTACTGGCCAGGCAAGGATGGGAAGGGCGAGGATCCGGTCGGCAAGCGAGTCCGTTTGCTGGGCCGTTTGGGCCGTGCCAGGCCGGACTGGACCACCATCGTCGGCGTCATTGCCGATGCACGCACAGAATCGCTCGCGGACGCCGGCATTCCGCAGATCTACCTCGACATCTACCAGCGCCCCACCAAGTTTCTTGCGTTCTACCTGCGTGGACAGGTCGATCCCGCCGCCATCCCCGCGCAGGTGCGCACACAAATCCAGGCCGTCGATGCGGAGCTTCCCGTCTTCCGCGCGGAGACCTTGGACGACGTTCTCTCCTCTTCGCTTTCGGTGCGTCGGTTCTCCATGGAAATGGTGGCGCTGTTTGCCGTAACCGCCCTGCTGCTTGCGGGGCTGGGAATCTATGGAACCATCTCCTTCCTGGTCAATGAGCAATCGCGCGAGATCGCCATTCGCCTCGCGCTAGGCGCGCAAAGGCGCAATATCCTCAGGATGGTTCTGACGCCAGGGCCTCACTCTGGCCGGCGCCGGCGCCGGCGTAGGCCTGGTTGGCGCGCTTATTGTTTCTCATCTCATGGCCGGCCTGCTTTACGGAGTCTCGCCCTACGATCTCTCCACCTTCGCCGGCGTAACCGCCGTGCTCACCGCCGTCGCCATCGCCGCCAGTTACGTCCCTGCGCTGCGCGCCATGCGCCTCGATCCGATCACTACACTCCACTCCGAATGACCTTTGGCACTGCTCGAGACTTGTCTTCACAAGTTGTTGCCATCCCAATGACCTCCTTCGGGATGCTGATGAATTCACCCGACAGCGACTTCCAGAGGATTAGTCCCCAAAAACGCAGTTTTCGCCGGTGAACTCTAGACCCTCGCGCCTAAGCCGCCTCGGGCCCAACCCTCGTGCGTTAGGCTGGGCCATATGAAAGGGTCCCGCTAGGTTGGTGGGAAGAGAATTGGCAGACTTTTCGAAGGGATTTGGCCTTCAGAGATTTCTCTCCCGTGCCTTTTCCGGCTAGAAATGAGCGAAATTGGCCGGGATCGTAGCAAGATCAGGAGAATTGCTTACAAGTTACCGATTTTAGTGACTCTATGGCGGAGAGAGGGGGATTCGAACCCCCGGTACAGCTTTTGACCGTACAACGGTTTAGCAAACCGCCGCCTTCAGCCACTCGGCCATCTCTCCGCGTTGTTCAGATGATTATACCGGAACCTTCTTTTCCCCGGCCTGGTCTGCGCAATATCGAATGCTGGCTAAGCCAAAATCCACGAGCTAAGCCACGCCCCAATACTATAGACACATCCATGTTCCCCGCTCGCAATCAAGCCCGGCGAAAGATGCGTCTCGTCCCGCTGATCGCGGCCACCTATTTCATGGTCTCGGGCGGGCCCTATGGCATCGAAGACATTCTCGGCGGCGCGGGCTTCGCGTGGGCCATCGTCATTCTGCTTGTACTGCCCATCATATGGAGCTTACCCACCACACTCATGATTGGCGAACTCGCCTCTGCCATCCCTGCTGAAGGCGGCTTCTACGTTTGGGTACGCCGGGCACTCGGCCCTTTCTGGGGATACCAGGAGAGCTGGCTCTCGCTCTCGGCCAGTATCTTTGACATGGCGCTTTACCCCTCGATCTTCGTTCTTTACCTCAGCAAATTTGCGCCCTCGCTGACTGCCGGCTACAAAGGCTACGCCTGGTCTCTCGCCGTCGTTTTCCTGTGCGGCCTATGGAATCTCCGCGGCGCACCGGCAGTTGGTGAAGGCTCGGTGTGGCTCTTTGTTCTGCTTCTTTCGCCGTATGTCGTCTTCGTTGCTCTCGGTTTTGCAAAGGCTTTGCTGCATCATCCGCCCATTGAGTGGATTATTGCCGCACCTGTGGATACTGGCGGCCTCGGCGCAAGCACCCCCTTCTCAACTGCGGTGCTCGTCGCCATGTGGAACTACATGGGCTGGGACAACGCCTCCACGATCGCGCAGGAGGTCGAGAACCCGCAGCGCAACTATCCGCGCGCCATGACCGCGGCTGCGATTCTTACCGCTATTACTTATATTCTTCCGCTCGCTGCCATGGCTCTCGCCGGCCTTTCCTCAGCAAGCTTTTCCACCGGCGACTGGGCTGATGCAGCACGTCAGATCGGAGGCGCCGGATTTATCGGCGCAGCACTCGCCCTCGCCGTCGTCGCCGGCGGCTGCATCAATGGCGTTGGGATGTTCAATGCCCTTGGAATGAGTTACACGCGCCTGCCTATGGCCATGGCGGAAGATCGCATGCTCCCTGCCTTCTTCGCTCGTCGCAACCATCGCGGCGTTCCATGGGTCAGCGTTCTCTTTTGCTCGCTTGCGTGGGCGCTTGCGCTCAAGCTGCCGTTTGAGCGCCTCATCTCCATCGACCTCATTCTCTATGGAACGAGCTTGCTTCTCGAATTCGCGGCCCTCGTCGCTCTCCGCGTCCGCGAGCCAGAGCTCCCGCGCCCGTTCCGCGCCGGCAGTTTCTCCTTCGCATGTCTGCTTGGCGTCGGGCCGGCATTGCTCATCGCGTACGCGCTCTACGCCTCACGCGATGAAAAGCTTGGGGCACCAAACTCTTCGCTCGCCAACGTTTCAGCTCTTGTGTTTGCTTCCGCAATTGCGCTTCTTGGTCCGCTGCTCTACGCACTGACCGCTGCGACTCTGCGCCGCTCGCGCAGCGACCGAGCAACCGTTTCGACGGACTAGCCGCATCCCGATTCCCTGCCGGCTACTCCCTGCTCTTACACTGCGACCTTTTTCCTGCTCTCGTGGTGCTTCCCTTTGCTCTCTTTGAACTTGTTCATCGCGTACACTACGCGGTCGCGCGCATAAGCTGCATCGCGCCAGCCACGCATCTCCACGCGCTTCCCCTCAAGATCTTTGTAGATCGCGAAGAAATGCGTGATCTCTTTCAACATGTGCGGATAGATATCCGTGTAGTTCCAGATGTTCGTGTACCGCGGATTGTTCTTCCCGACTGCAAGCACTTTCTCGTCGAGCGTGCCCTGGTCGAGCATCTCGAGTAGCCCGATCGGCCGCACCTCTTGCACGCATCCAGGGAAACTCGCATCCGGCACCAGCACCAGCACGTCGAGCGGATCGCCGTCGTCGCTGAGTGTTGAGGGGATAAATCCGTAATCGCCTGGGTAGTGCACCGGCGAATGCAAATTGCGGTCGAGCTTGAATACGTGCAATTGTTTGTCGTACTCAAACTTCTGCGTCCCGTCCTTGGGGATCTCGACCACCACGCGGAAAATCTCCGGCGCGCGATCGCCTACCGGCAACTCCAGATAATTAACCATTCTTCTTCGTCTCTCCTTGGGGAATCATGGAGCCAAAATCTCTTCGCCTGTCCAACGCAAATTGAAATTCTGTTTCCTGTTTACTTCTGTTTTGATTCCGGCCCGCATCAATCGACGCCTGCTCTCCGAACCTTTTTCCCTGTTCTCTATTTCTCAGTCACTGCTCTTATAATCAGTGATCATGAAGGCGCATGTCTATGTCACTTTGAAGTCATCGGTCCTCGATCCGCAGGGCCAAACCATTCAAAACGCTCTGCATAAGATCGGATTTGCCGATGTGACTGCCGTCAGACAAGGCAAGTACTTCGCCCTTTCGCTCGATAGTGGATTAGATGCAACCGGCGCCCGAACCCAGGTGGAGCGGATCGCCCGCGAAGTGCTGACTAACCCCGTCATCGAGGAATATACCTACCGCCTGGAAGAGTAGTGGCAGGCGGCGACTTCACGTTTCGACGCATATCTCCGATCATTCTGTAGTCCTTATATATTGACGTAAAGGCACACGACAGAGGCGGCCAGCTCGGTCACGCGCTCACTCCTTCCCCGAAAGAAGCCGGCCAACGAGGAGGTTGCGTTATGAATGCTCCTGGGCTTCCGTCCCCCGGTCAGATCTCCGGGTTCGACGCGGGCGTCACATGCGAGATTGCGGCGCATCGCGCCATTCCCGTCGCCGTGCACAACAGCCGCATCGCCGTTGCAACCATCTTCGGCATCAGCATTAGCGCCGGCTTCATCTCCATCTGCATGGTTCTTTACGTTTTTTCCATCTTCTCTTCGGGATTCGGCCTCAGCAATCTTTTCAGCGCCATGGTCTGGGCTCTCAGCGCATTCTCGATCGGTTACATGTGCCCCTGGCTTTGGAAGATGGCCAGTTCCATGTCCGCTCACCGCGTGATGCTCGACACTCATGGCGTCACCTTTAAACTCGGCACGAAGAAGAAACCCGTCGACGTGTTTCTCGCGTGGGATCAGATCGCCGCTTTGTGGCATGAGCGCATCAACAACGCGCACTACTACTTTGTGCAGAGCACAGACGGAAGCGAAGTCAGGTTTTCGTCTTATACCTTTTTCCGGCCGAAGAAGGTTGTTCGCCTGATCTCCGCGCGCACAGGATTGGCGATCCAGGAAGTTTGAGATGCTGCAGAATCAAACAAACAGCCTTCCTCGAATGTCGTTCCCTGAAGTTGGATGACGCATTGAATCAACGAGTTACTGGAACCTCCGCAGTTTCACAGTTTCTGTGTTTCTGTGGCGCTTGGTGTTGTTCTCGTTTTGGACTTGATTCGAACGAAGTTAGCGGGCTGCGCAGTTTCACAGTTTCACAGGCTGGTTTTTCATGGCATAGGGACGAGGGGCTGTTCACAGCTTCTCGCCTCTAGCTATTAGCTTCCAGCCCACGGTGCGGCCGAGGACAGAGCTCACAGGACAGTGTGCGAGCGTGCTTGAGTGTGGATGTGCTGACGTCCCTGGATATGGGACAAAAGCGGCGGAAAATGACCTGAAGGTCGTCATTTTCGGGTCCGCGAAAAGGGGTCCTTTTAATGAAAGTCTTCAAAGCAAACACGTTAGGGCAAGGGCGTCTGTGCAAGTTCCTCATTCTAAAGGTACGATTTTGGGAAAGTCTTCAAAAGAAACAAGTTAATCAAGCAGCGAGTTGGCGGATGAATCAGCCAGTAGATTAGCGAGCCAGCCATGCCGCGGAGGGGCGGACGGATGAGCGCTCTTTTTATGAGGCTGGATCTATTGTGCGCCAAAAGGCGGAAATTATCGGCAATGTTCAGAGAAGAAATTTGATAGGCGGCAATCGGCAGAAATGGAATGGGTTAGCGCGGAATTCTACCTGTGACGGAAGAAGCCCGGGACTTGACAACTTTGAGCACTGTTTAAGCCGGCAGCTCCTGTTTTCGATTGCAGTGGTGTCAGTTTTCATTAATCTGACAATATGGCAAGAAATGTCAGACTAACAGAAAATGTCAGAAACAAGATTAATGCGAATGGCAGGCTGGTAATTCCCTTCCGCATCCGTCGAGCGATGGGGCTTGAACCGGGGGACACCGTCACCATGGCGCTGGAAGACGGAGTCCTGCGCATCGAGCCGCATCAAGCAAAGGTGAAGCGCATTCAGAACGAGTTGAAGAAGTTCGCCCGACCCGGCGCGCTGGCCTCCGACGAACTTGCTGCGGAGCGCCGGGAAGAGTCCCGTAACGAGATGGAGGAGTGGCTTGGCTAAGCCGGTCGACTCTCGCGCAGTGGTGCTGGATGCGACGGCGATCCTCGCAGTCCTTTTTAATGAGCCGGGCAGCGAGAAGATCCTGCCCCTGTTGCAAAACGCCGCCGTCAGCGCTGTGAACCTGGCCGAGGTGTACGCGCAACTTCTTCGTCGCGGCGTCAAGGCGGACCTGGCTTGGAAGAACCTTCAGCACCTGGGCCTTGAGGTCTGTCCCTTTGATGAAGTGCATGCGCAGCTGGCCAGTGAACTTGCGGAACAAGCGCAAAACTCTAACCTTGCTTTCGGCGATCGCGCCTGCCTGGCGCTGGCAATTCAGCGCAGGGCGACAGTGCACACGACGAGCGCGGGGTGGAAGAAGCTCGACGTTCGAGTTGAGGTGGAAGTGATTGGGTAGAGGCGGTTCCCCAGTCGCAGACCTGATGCGATGCCCGTCATTTCTTGCACCAAGTCAATCTGCTACCTGATGCGAGCGCAGCCTGCTGTCTGGGCCTTGCTTAACAACTAGGAACTTCCGGATTGGCGGCGATCTCCAAAGTAGCGTCAATGAGTCGTTCGACACGTTGGTAACAGTAGAAATCGAGCGATGAAGATCACTGGACACTGGTCGAATTGTGATCACTTAGTTTCGTCATCACCGATCTGCATCGTGCAGGGGCCCTGATTTAAGCAAAGGCCTTGACCTCGATCCTGCGGTACCAGATCTCGGCGTATTCGATCTCGATCGCGATCTTGCCACGCGTCAGCGGGATGAAGTTGCCAGGATTGGCCGGGTCCGGCTGCTGGAGCCGTGTGATGGTGTTGACCGCGCGGCCATTGACGATATGCGTGGCGCGATCGCCCTGCCACAGCACCTCGACCGTATTCCAATCATCCAGCTTCTCGAAGTTGCCGTCCTTGATCTTACGGCCAGGGGTTGGATCTTCTGTGCTGGGCTTGCCTCCAGCCTTTTCGGCATCGCTGCCTGGCGCAGGCCAGCCATCTACGGGGCTGATGCCCTGACCGAACAAGCCGGCGCCATGCGGAGACTGTACGCCACGAACGCCGTCCAGAAGAAAGAAATCTCCGACATCGCCTTCTTCAATCTGGCACTCCACGCAGCGCGGCCAGACCTTGTCCTCACCCACTAGCCCGTAGAGAAGCCCGTTGTCGCGCTTGCTGAGCGTACGCGGCGCGAACTGTTTAACACCCCACTTGTACTCCACGCGAATGCGTACGTTTTCAAACTCCTGGTGCGTTGCGAAGTAACCCGGCTCGTACTGGGTCTCGTCAACGTCAGCGCCCATGATATGCAGCATTTCGTTCTCCATGGTGACGATGCGCTTCTTCTCCGCCACATCCTTGCCGCTCCTCTGAAGCATGGAATACCAGCCAGTCAGGTCGCGGTCATTGATCAGCGAGATCCATCCGTCCGCACCTGCCGGAGGCAGGGTTAGCTTAGGCGGTGCGGCCTGTGCAAGAGTTTTCAAGGGCAACAGCGTGGGCCCCAACGTAAGTGCACAGATTCCCTTCAATGCCTGACGGCGGTCCATCATACAGTTTCCCCATTTCAAAGGTAGATACCGCGATTGGTTCTCCATTAACGCGGAGCCCTCCCGCCAGTAGTCCATATTATGCGAGCCAGTGACAGAAGCGCGAACGTAACTGCTCTTATGCACCAGTCACTGACCAGGAGCCGATCAGTCTGTCCGAATATAGCGTGTCTGAGCCTCAGACTGATTCGTACCGGCTAACCGCTTCAGTCCAGCGACGAATTCTAGGTCCGCGCGAACTCGATGAGCGCGAATTCGCGAAGCAGCGCGCTAGGTCTAGAATGCGGTTTTTGGCGGATGACCAGCAATCCGGAAGTTGCACCATTCTTGGTAAGGAATGGTTGGCGACGGTTCACTCGGAACAGGGTAGACCGGGAAATCCCCCCGGACAATCGTTGTTTCCTGGGGGCTCTGAAGTCATGCCCTGATACAGAACCAGATTGCGGAAGCTGGGGCGATCCCAGGTCAGAGAATCCGGACCTCCACTCCACGGACCAAGACCTGTCCATGGGATCCGGAGCTGGGGCACCCAGCTATCGCAGATCATGCGCCTTTCCAGACACGTTAGGACTTGTGGGTATATGCTTCGTGGATCATTTGGGCCTGGACTGCTCTGCCATCTCAGGAGAACCCTTTGCGCAAGCCTGCTTCATCGCCTCTCTCCCGCCGCCAACTCGTATCTATGGGCCTGGGTCTTCTTGCCGGCACCGAAATTGCCTCGATTCCCCTGGCCCACGCGGTTCGGCGAAGCCGCACCTTTGTGCTGGTTCACGGTGCCTGGCACGGAGGATGGTGCTGGCGGCGCGTCGCCGATCGCCTGACAGCCAAAGGCCACTACGTCGTCGCTCCAACGCTCTCGGGCGTTGGGGAGCGTTCGCATCTACCTCCTGGTCCGATTAACCTTTCTACTCAAATTGACGATGTGGTCGGTGAAATCAAGTGGAAGGATCTCGACGGGATCGTACTGGTCGGTCATTCCTATGGCGGGATGGTAATTACCGGAGTAGCCGAGCAGCTTCGCAAACGCATCTCGGCCATCGTGTACCTTGATGCCTTTCTGCCCGCCGATGGCCAGTCGCTGTTCGACATTACCCACACCACCGCGCCGGCGAGCGCTGCGATTCCGTCGCACCCCGCCGCGTACTTTCACGTGAACGCAGCCGACAGCCCATGGGTGGACAGCAAACTGACGCCGCATCCGACCGGCTGCTTTACCGAAAAGCTGAACGTCACGGGCGCCTATCAAAGCATCGCCAAAAAGGTTTATATTCGCGCCCCACTCTTCAAGATGCCTGCGTTTGACGATTTCTTCGAGCGGTGCCGCGCCGACCGCTCCTGGGAGACGGGCACCGTTACGTGCGGTCACGACGTGATGATCGACCAGCCCGAAGTTCTGGCGACTCTGCTCGAGAAGCTTGCCTGAGACGGGATCGACGAAAGCTCATGCGATCCCAGGTCAAAGAATCCGGACCTCGGCCCCACAGACCAAGACCTGTCCGTGGGGACCTGGACCCGTGGCACCCGCTCCCGGTTCCTTACTGGCTGTTTCTGTGTTTATTGGCCTTGATTGCGGCAGTGGCTTCGCGGTCGGCCTCGCGGCGGCGCTCGGTTCTCCCGCTTGTCCCAGTCCTGCTTGCCCTTGGCCACCGCCAGCTCGCACTTGACCCGCCCATTGCGGAAATAAAGCCGCGTCGGGATGAGCGTATGCCCCTTGATCTGCGTCTTGGAGAGTAGCTTGCGAACTTCTTCGCGATGCAGCAGCAGTTTGCGTGTGCGGGTTTCGTCGTGGTTGGCGATGTTCCCGTGGGAGTAAGGCCCGATATGCAGGTTCAGCAGGAACGCCTCGCCATCCTTGATCAGGCCGTAGGAGTCTTTCAGGTTGGCCTTGCCCTCGCGGATGGACTTGACCTCGGTGCCGCGCAGGGCCACGCCGGCCTCGAACTTCTCCAGCAGAAAGTAGTTGTGGCTGGCGGCGCGGTTGTGCGCGGCATCGCGCTCGCCGCTGGCCACGGGATCGCGCGGCTTGGCCGGCTTTTTGGCTGCCGGGAGCCTCTTTGTTCTGGGTAACGACATGGCTGGTTTGGCGGGGCACCGGAAAGCGTCCTTGAATCTTCATCCTAGCATCGGGGTTGTCCGGCCAATTGGCCAATGCGGGATGTGTTAAAATGAGGAAGCAAATTCGCCAGGCGTTTGGCCCGGAAGAACTTAGACTTAAGGCCGCCTGCGAAATGTACAGAACGTTGGAAGGGTCCACCAGGCAGTGCGCTGGGAAGTATATCGCCGGACCTCAAAGAAGAACGGGGAGCAGGATGAACCGCCGCACGCCCGCACCGGCTTCGGCCGGATCTATTGAAAGCTCGTTTTCCCCATTGCGCTGCTGGCCGCCGTAACGTGCGGTGGACCGAGCTGCGCGCGGCTGCATGCCGAGTCGGCCAACTCCGACTTCAAGCAGGGCCAGACCGCCGAGGCGCGCGAGGACTACGACACGGCCTTCGACGACTTTCAGAAGGCGCTTGCCAAGAATCCCAAAGATGCGCGATTCAAGATCGCGCTGGCCCGGGTGCGGGTCACGGCTCGTCGGTACACATGACCAAGGGCCGCAAGCTGTTGCCAGGCGGGCGACATCCAGGGCGCGCTGGCCGAGTTTCTTCACGCCGCCGAAATCGACCCCAGCAACGAAGCCGCGCAGCAGGAGATTGCCCACGTCCGCCAGAAGCAGGGCCAGAGCGCAGCGCGTCGCCCGAAGTTGCGACTTCCCGAGGCGCCGGCAGCAGCGGCAGGAGCTTGAGGAGATGGGAGCGCCCGCCGGAGCTCAAGCCGATCTCGAACGAGCCGCTCTCGCTGCACATGACCGAAGACGCCAAGGTCGTCTACCAGGCCGTCGGCAAGGCCGCCGGCATCAATGTGCTCTTCGATCCCGACTACAACTCCAAGCGCATCCAGGTGGACCTGAACAACGTTTCGCTGCTCGATGCGCTGCGCATCGTCGGCGCGATGTCGAACACTTTCTGGCGGCCGGTCACCAGCAACACCATCTTCGTGGCGCAGAACACCCGCACCAAGCGCACGAGCTGGACGAGCAGGCGGTGCAGACCTTCTATCTGACCAACGCCTGGCAGCAGAACGATCTGAACGACGTGCAGACCGCGCTGCGCAACGTGATGCCCAACGCCAAGGTCTTACGGCGTGGCAGAGCCAGAACGCCATCGTGATGCGCGGCACGCCCGACGAGCTTCTGCTGGCGCAGCAGCTGATCGACGACCTCGACAAGGCGCGCGCCGAAGTCGTGGTCGACATCGCCGTGCTCGAAGTGAGCAAGAACTGGGAGAGGACGCTGGGCATCGCCTGGCCCAGCAGCTTCGGCGTGGCGCTGCAGCCGAACTGCGCGGCGAGCAACACTTGCAGTCCACCTCCAGCACTCCGGCACGGACACCGGCACTACCGGCACCAGTCCGACACCGTCAGCCCGACTCTCTACAACCTGGCCCATCTCAACTCCACGAACTTTGCGGTGACCGTCGGCTCGGCCACGCTGAATCTGCTGCTGACCGACAACAACACCAAGGTCCTGCAGAGCCCGCGCATCCGCGCCACCGACGCGCAAAAAGCCACCATGAAGATCGGCTCGCGCATTCCGATCGCCACCGGTTCTTACCAGACCGGCGCGGCCACGGCGCTGGTCAGCTCGCTGGTCAATACGCAGTTCCAGTATCAGGACGTCGGCGTGAACATCGAGATGACGCCCACCATCCACTACGACCACGACGTCACGCTCAAGATCAAGATCGAAGTCTCGGCCGAGAGCGGAACCGAGACCATCAGCGGCGTCACCGAGCCCATCATCAGCCAGCGCGTCGTCGACCAGGTCATCCGCCTGCGCGAGGGCGAGGCCAGCATCCTCGGCGGCATCCAGAACAAGCAGGAGCAGAACAACTGGAGCGGCATTCCCGGGCCTGAGCTCGATTCCCGTCCTCAAATACCTCTTCGGCTCGCAGGGATCACACCATCCAGGACGACGACATCGTCTTCGTGGTGGTGCCGCACATCGTGCGCTCGCAGGAACTGGATCAGGCGAATCTGCGCGTGATCGACACCGGCGCGGGCCAGTCCATCGATCTTGCGGCACGTTGACAGGCAACGGCGCGGTACCAGCGCCGACTGCCAGCGGTGCGCCCTGCGGCTCTGCAGCCAGCCGCCTGCGACGGCAGCGCCGATTGTGGGCTCGATGCCCGGCGCAGAGCGCGGTCGAAGCCGCGCCGCAGATGCTGGCGCAGTTGCGCTCCGACATGGCCGTCGAATGGAGGCCACGCAACGGCCAGCGCCGCGCAACGCCGATCCGCTCGCGCAGCTGCACAGTCGCGCCACCGCGCCAACGCCACCGCCGGCCGCACCACCTCCGGCGCAGCTCCGGCAGCGCCAGCCCACTGCGGCTGCAACCGGCCAGCTCAACGCGCCACTGCGACTGCCGCCCGCCACGGGCGGCGCAGCCTTTGCGCTCAATGCGCCGTCCGCGCCGCTGGCTTCCGGCGCAACCTTCCAGGTTCCGTCGTGCTGAACGGCGGAGCGGATGTCGTCTTCGGTCGCGCTGCAGCTTCACTACGACCCGGCAAAGCTCAGCTGGTCAATGTGTCGCCCGGCGACTTCCTCAGCCGCGATGGCCAGGCCGCGCCGCCGATTCACAGCCGACGAGCCCGCGGGAAATCTGATCGTGGGCATCGTCGCGGCCGCCGGGAACACACGGCATCAGCGGCACCGGCGTGGTGTGCGTGCTCACCTTCCAGGCCAAGGCTGCCGGCCCGAGCGATCTGGCCATCACTCGCGCCTCGGTGGTGAACAGCGCGCAGCAGCAGTTGCCGGTCGCAGAGCGCGCAAGCCAGCATCGTGGTGAAGTAGGAGACAGCGCCGATGAGCGATCAACGCCCCATTCCGACCGACCGCGATCGGATCCGCGCAGCGGTCAGCGCGGCCTCACGCTGGTCGAGCTGATCGTGACCGTGGCGATCCTCACCATTCTCGCTTCGGCTGCGCTGCCGCTGGCGCGCTTCCAGGTCAAGCGGCAGAAGGAGCGCGAGCTGCGCTACGATCTGTGGGAGATGCGCGACGCCATCGACAAATACAAGGACGCGGCCGACAAAGGCGCCTTCCAGACCAAGGTCGACAGCCAGAACTATCCGCCCGATCTGGAGACGCTGGTGAACGGCGTCGACGTGCAGGGCAAGAAGCTGAGGTTTCTGCGCAAGATTCCCGATCGATCCCATGACCGGCAAGGCCGACTGGGGACTGCGCTCCATGCAGGACGATCCGGACTCCGACTCCTGCGGCGGGCAGAGTGTCTTCGATGTGTATTCGAAGTCGCAGGGCACCGGCCTGGACGGAACGAAATACTCGACGTGGTGAGAAACGCGGATAAGGAACTGAAGCGATTGAGTGCAGACAATGCGCAACCGACGCACACAATCGCGGGCTTCACGCTCATCGAGCTGATGATCGTGATGGCGATCATCGGCATCCTGGCCACGCTGGCCGATTCCCACTTCGCGCGGCGCCATCAAGCACGCGCGCGAAGCGGTGCTGCATGAAGACCTGCAGACCATGCGCGACGGCCATCGACTCCTACACCATGGACAAGCAGAAGGCGCCGCAGTCGCTCGACGACCTGGTCCAGGACGGCTACCTCAAGGCCATTCCCGAAGATCCCATGACCCACAGCAAAGACACCTGGGTCACCGACACCAGCGACGCCATGTACTCGCTCGACGAGACCGAGCCCGGGATCAACGATGTCCACTCCGGCTCCGACGAAACGGGCACGAGGCCAGCCTTATTCCTCCTGGTAACTCCTGGTTCCGGCAAATCTCTGTGCTGATAAATTGTCCCTATGGTCTGCTATTTTTGTTAGAACAATCAGGCCTTATGAGGACATTCGCCATGCCAATTCGCGCACGCTTGTCCGCATTACGTGGACGATTGCGATCTCCGCTTCGCTGCACGCGCAAGACTACAAACTCATCACCGTCCAGCTGCGCGACGGCAAAACCGGCATTGCCGGTTACGCCATCGAATTTTCTGTTGCGCGTCGATCACCACGACACCTTTCACAACGATTGGGTGAAGATCAACGACGATGGAACGGTGACGGTCACGGTGCCTGACGACGCGAAGAGATTTGGCCTTTCAGGCTACCTATGACAGAAGGAATGGATACCTATATCAATTGCGATGTCGCAAAGCAGAGCGACAAGGAACGCCAGATCTGGTATCCGATCGACTATTATCATGAAGTCCGGAGTGGTAGCGCCGAACGAATGCGGCAAAACGGAGTACAAGGCGAAGCCCGGCGAGTTTGTCTTCTTTGTGCGGAAGCGAACCGCTTTCGACCGGCTGAAAAACATGGATGCACAGTAGCTTCGGGATTCGAAGCGTTGAAGCGAGTGACCGCGGATTGCAGGGTGAGCGAGACAGCCGGGGCCGGACGGGCCGCACAATCAAATATTGGAGCAGATGATCGTTTGGCGTCCGAAGCGCAATCGGCGGAAGCAAGTGAGTTTGTTGTACGAGTGGAGCGCGCGTATTTAGCCTTGTTAGCGACGGACCTCGCAGACGCTGGGATCGGCCTGGGCGGATCACTCCTGTATGCAGGCGAACTCGACCGCGATAGCCGCGCGTTAATTGTGGCGGCGAACATCGCCGGTGCTGCATCGCTGGCCGCAACAGCGGATCGAACGGCGCAGAAACAGGCGCTGCGCGATGGGGTTGCCGATTTTCCGGTGAATTCGCTCGATGAAGCGCTTCGCATCCTGAAAAATCAGCTTCGCAAGCGCGAGCCGGTTGCCGTGTGTGTGGGCCTGGACCCGGTGGCCGTTGAAATGGAGATGCGCGAACGCGGCGTGCGGCCGGATTTGCTGCGTGGCGACGCGAGAGCCGGCAGCCACGCGCCGCTGGAACAACCAATGAAGTGGATGACCTGGACCGTGGACTCGGCTCCGGCGCAGTGGCTACCGAAGATCGATACGATCGCGATCAAGAGCCTGCCCGAAGAGGCCTGGCAAGCGCGCAGGTGGCTGCGACTTGCACCGCGCTATCTTGGCAGGCTTGGCGAGGGGTTTCGTGTGCTGCACTGCGATGAAGAGGATGCGATTCGGATTGCCGATGGAGATTTCACGCGCGACGGAAAGTGGCGAGATCGGCTTAGCTGTCAAAACACAAATCCGGAATGACGCAGACTAATCGCGACTGTGGTCCTCTGCAGTTATCCTCTAATCGCGACCAGAGTTCGTTGATGCCGTTGTCCGTCTTTGCGGAGACGGGCAGAATCTCATCCATGTTCGAGAGCATCTTTAAGCGCGGCCAGGTTGCGCGGCGCGCTCGTTGCCGCTGAGGCGGTCGATCTTGGTGGCGACGACGACGAATCGCGACCGGCGGCGCGGAGCCAATCGAGCAGCTGGCGGTCGCTGGCCTGGGCGGAACGTTCGAGTCGACCAGGCAGACGCACAGCCCGAGCGTCCGACGGTTGGCGAGATAGGGCTCGATGAAGGCGGCCATGTGGCGGAGATGGATTTGGAAATCTTGGCGTAGCCGTAGCCGGGCAGATCGGCAAAGACCAGTTTGGGTTCGTCTGCCGTTCATCCAGAGCAGAAAAAATTGATGGCGCGCGTGCGGCCGGGAGTGTGACGAGACCTTGGCCGCGGCTTTTCGCCGACCAGCTCATTCAGCAGGCTCGATTTGCCGACGTTGGAGCGGCCGAGGAACGCAACTTCAGGCACGGCCGGGCGCAGGAAATTGCGCGGCCGCGAGTGCCGAGAGCAAGAATTTTGCGTTGAGCCGCATAGTTTATAGAGAAGATCGACTAGTCCAGTGTACCGGTCGATGATGGAGGCCGCCAGGAATGACGAGCGTTACTGCGCGAACTCCGCGCGGACTGTCACCACATCCAAGCTGGCGACGGCTATCTCACCGGCCAGAGTTTGAGCCTGTCTTCGGCAGTATTGCTGAGCCATAGTTTTGGTTTTGCCGTTGCAGTCCATCGCAGATGCGCCACGCGGTCCTGACCTGAAGCACCGAAGAGCCTAAGAATCGTCGCTTTGCCGTCATCGCTCGGCTTCAATGAAAGCGCGAGTACATCGGCCGGCTCAATCTGCACGAGTGAACCGACTGGAGCGCCATCGCGAGAAGCTGAAGCAACCAGCGGCTGTGAAAGACCGATGGCCAGGCGGCTTGCGCCGGCCGCGTCAAATCCGCGGTGTGGGCGAAGCGCGTAGCGGAACTCGACAGGCCCCTCCTGGTAGGCGCGATAGTTGGTGCCCCAGTGATTGTTCATCACCCATGAATAGAACTTTTGCGTGGGTGCAATGTATTCGCGCCAAAGGTTGGGATCGCGTACCGATCCCAACAGGTTCGCCGAGATTTCTCCGACTTCAATAAGCGGCGCATCGAGCGAGACCCAAGTTACTCCGCGCTGCTGATTTGAGACATCGACCCAGCGACCGACCGGCAGCCAGTTCTTGCATGCGCCGGGAAGTTGATCTGTTTCCGGACGCATCTCGGCCAGCGGAATATCAACGCGCGTGGCACCGCCGGGGATTGCGAATGGAAATGCAAACTGTACGCTCTCTTTGCCGCCATGCTGAGAAAAGGCGCTCGAAGCCGCGCGATCGTTCGGATTCGGGTTGATCTCCGCGCGCTTTTTGTCGACGACGTTGGATAGTTCGATCCAGTCGGCGCCCGCGACAAGGCGCACATGGCGCACCAAGCTGTTGGCGCCCGGTGCAGAAGATTCAATGCGCAGCGTGGCGACTACGGGCCCTGATTCCACAACTGTGATGGTGGCCGGACCGCTCGTCTCGATTTTCGAAATGTCGCTTCCCGCCAGGAACAAATATTGGTTCAAGGACTGATTGTCGCTGGTGTCGATGAGATTTTCGGGCTGCCCATGGAGGGTTAACTCCACCAGATTTCCGGTAGCCGCATCCACCCGCGCACGCACGATTCCGTTGTCGAGAACGCCTTCTTTGGCTATTACAGGCACTGCGGGCGGATGAACCTTCCCTGCGGAGAGATGAAAACGAGCGCTGCCAAATTCCGGCACGCCATGTGCGATAAACGCCAGTTCGCCTGTAGAAAGCCGCTGTGAAGGCACAAGCGCGCCGTGAATGTCTTCCACGGAATCGCCGGCCGCCGAAAACTCCTTCGAGAGGATGACAAGCTCCGATCGCGACCATGATGTGGCATTGTGCACATCAATCGCCGCGGGCGAGGGGGGCGCAGAGCCGGAGCCAGATGCGTAGGCGCGCAGTTCCGCTTCGAGCAGCTCTTTCGATTGCTTTTCCGCATTCACAGCAAATGCGCGCTTGAATTCCCATTGATCTTTGGTCATGGGAGCTTCAGGATTGCTGACGCTGCCTCCCCGCGCCCCAGGTGTGCTCGGAATAGAGCAGGACGTTGCGCCACGCCTCATTGAAATCCGCAGTGCGACCGCTGCGAGGCGCATACATTGCTGCCAGCGCCTCGGCCTGCGTTAAGACGATCGGCCGCGTTGCGGTTGATTCGCGTCTCGAGCGCGGAAGATACCTGCGCCATCTTCCCAGTAGGGGGTGAGGTCGCCCTTGTATTTCGGAATAACATTGCCGTATTTCTTCTCGAATGCCGCAAACGCCTGGCTCGTTGACGAGATGATGAACTTCGGCCACTCGTACTCCTGGCTCCAATCCTTGATGAACTCGCTTTATCTGCGGATCCGGCTCGGCATTGTCGCCGTGTCCTGACCACCGCTCATAGGAAATGTCGTAGGGAAAGTTGATGGAATCGAGCCGGTCCTGATACTTCGCGACAAGTTCGCCACTCATCTCATGCTGGACGTGAGAGAAGGCGTACCCGCTCCAGGGAATCCAGACTAGGACTTTTTCTTTTCCGGAAGGCGAGATGTGCCAGAAGGGCTTGTCCTGCCAGTCCACCATGAGCCGTCCGATGCGATCGAACCAATTGGGCGCGGGCGAGAAATATCGGATGCCTGCTTGTGCCATTGCAGAAATCGAGCCCCATGTGTAGCCGGGCACATCGCTAATCATCGCGGCATCGACGGTAACGCCGCATGTACGGCCCAGGTCCTGAGAGTAGCGAAACAGCCGCAGAAAGTTCTTCAGGACGGCACAACCCGGTGAGTTCGTTGGCGTACATACCGTTCAGACTCGACCCAGCCTTTGCGAACGGCATCGATGAAGTCAGCCTTTTCCTGCTGCGACCTGCGCCGCATGAAGAGATCTGCTCCCCAGAGCACTTCGAGATTCCAGACGTATCGCGCGCCCTCAGGGTAGCCAGCTGTTTTGCGTGCCAGATCGATGCCCAGCGTGATGTTATGCATCTGCTTTTCTTCGATTTTGGCCTGGATATCGGTGTAGCCCAGATCGTGATGCGAGTGGGGAAGAATGTAAACCGTCATTCTGCGAACGGGCAGGAGCTTGATCGACTCCGACGACAATAAATCGCCAACACTGACGACGATGCGGGCATCTTGCGGGGCGCTGACTGGGTCGGTGAAAACCTGGAACGTGGTTTGGCCCGCTGCGAGCAGCCGCCTGTCGACCTCAGCTCCATTCACACTTGTGATCGCGGTAGCGCCGGCCACCGCTTGCGGAATTGAGATTTGAATCGGCTGCACGAGGCGGCCGTTGACGCGCTTCAGACCGCGAATCGGGAGTGCGAGCGGCGTGACTGCGCCAGCGGGTTGCTGGGCCGCCAGCATTGACCAGGTGGATCGCGGGAGTGCGGCACCAACGCCGACAGCCGACAAGACTTTTCAAAACATCACGCCGCTTCATTCGCTGCCGTTTCTCCTCTTCATCGGGTTTGAATGCCATAACTGGAGGTTTGAATTGCCTGGTAACTCAACGACCCCTGGGATGCACTGCAGTCATCGTAGAACATCGCTGCCAAGCGAAGATATGCAATTGTGAGAAACCGGATTCTTCGGGCAGCAGTCCGGTCCCGCGCTATGATGATTGTGGGATGAGAGAGCAACAAGTGCCACGCAGGCATGACTGCGCTCGGTGACCGGTAACAAGACAAATCGCGGTGTGATGATGCCCTACAAAAGCCGGCCTTCGATTGAGGAAGCTATACGAGTGAAAGCTCATATTCAAATTATTCGAGTTCCACTTCTGTTGTTCGCGATGCTCTTTCTGCCCACCGGCTGCGGCGGCGCGACGATTAATACACCACCCGGGGTGACAAGCCCGATCAGTACAACTTCAAACTACTCGAGCCAGGCAGGTTCAGCAATTGTTGCGCTTCAAAGCTGGTACTCGCAGCAAAGCGGGTTGTACGCCTCACCAACCGGCTGGTGGAATGCGGCCAACGCGATCACAGCGCTGGGAGATTACGAACAGGTGACGGGCAGTAAGACGTACGAGCCTGTGTTTGCAAATACGTTTGCGGCGGCGCAATCGCAACACGCCAACTTCTTAAATAACTATTACGACGATGATGGCTGGTGGGCGCTGGCATGGATCGAAGCCTACGATGTTACGGGCGATGCGCAGTATCTCTCGATGGCTGAGACGATTTTCACCGCGATGACAGGCGCATGGGACTCGACCTGCGGCGGCGGCGTATGGTGGAACGCGTCTAGAACCTACAAGAATGCAATCCCCAACGAGTTGTTCTTGTCGATTGCGGCCAAGCTGGCGAACCGGACAACCGGGGCGCTCAGGCAAATTACCTGAGTTGGGCGCAGAGGGATGGGCCTGGTTCAAAGCATCGGGGATGATCAATGCGCAAAGCCTGGTGAATGATGGGTTGAATTCGAGCAATCCGAATGCCTGTACGAATAACGGCAGGACGACGTGGACTTACAACCAGGGCGTGATCCTAGGCGGACTGGTGGAACTTTACAACGCCGATAAGGATCCGACATTGCTGCCAGCAGGCGGAGTCGATTGCAAACGCCGCGATGGTTGCCCTGGCGAAAAACGGGATTCTGACTGAGCATGGAACTCTTTCCGGCAGTGACGGACCGCAATTCAAGGGAATTTTCATGCGGAACCTGGCGGAGTTGAATGCGGCGGCGCCCAATCCGCAATACAAAGTATTCGCCGACGCCAACGCGACGAGTATTGTGGCGAATGATCAGGGTCCGGACTGGGAGTTCGGCGGGCTTTGGCAGGGACCGTTCGACCGAGGCGACGCGACCCGGCAAACCTCAGCGATTGACGCCTTGCTTGCAGCGGCCGCAATGAAGTAGTTTTCCAGCCCCGCGGCTCGGCACGGGAGGATTTCAGCACCAGTTTCCGAGAGAGATAACCTGCAGTTTCCCTTTGACACTGTTATACTTCTAGCTTCCCGATGAAAACCGGATTCGGGTAATCGAGAAACCGGTTTCAGCGGGATAGTAAAGCAGCAGTTCGTAGAAGGAACGTTCATGAACATTCGGGAGATTGCACGACGGGCCCGGGTATCTCATTCCACGGTATCGCGAGTGATCAACCAGGTCGAAACCGTCGACCCAAAGCTGGTTCGCCGGGTGCAGGCGGTGATTCAGGAAGTGGGCTACCGGCCCAACTTCCAGGCGCGCGCGCTGGCGCGGGGCCGCAGCCACACTGTGGGCCTCATCGTCTCGGAACTAACCGGCGGCAATCCGTTTTTCTCTGAAATCATTCTCTACTTCGAGCGCGCGGCAGTGGAACAGGGCTACGAGGTGCTAGTGAGCTTTGCCGACACCGAAACGCGTCCCGGATCATATCGCGGTCTGCGCCGAGCGCATGCAGGAACGCCAGGTGGAAGGCATCGCCGCACTTACTTTCGGCATGGAAGAACAGCTGGCAACAACGCCGATCGATGTGCCCGTGGTTTATGCGGGAGCGGATCACGATCTGGATGGCGTGCGCAATGTGCGCATCAACTATCTGCCGGGGTTCCGCGACGCCGTCAAGCACCTTGTGGATTTCGGACATCAGCGCATCGGCTACCTTGAGCGGGCGGATGAGCTGGAGCAGCATGCGGACCCGCTTCGACGCGCTGCGCAAGGCGATGAAGATGGCCGGGCGCCAACTTCGACAAGGAACTGGTGGCGGAGTGCGATCACACTTGGGAGGGCGGCGCGCAGGGCATGGGCTCGCTGCTCAGCCTGCCCAAGCCGCCCACCGCGGTGCTGTGCTGCAACGATGTGGCCGCCGTGGGCGCTCTGAAGACTCTGGCGGCGCGCGGTCTGCAGGCGGGCAAAGATATCGCGCTGATCGGCTTTGACGACCTGACCATTTGCCAGTTCACGCAGCCGCCGCTGACCACCATCCAATTTTCGCCGCGCGAGCTGGCCGCGCTGGCATTCCGCGCCCTGATTGAAGAGATTCAGCACGTGGAGAAGAAGACCAACTTCGAGTACAAGACGCGCTTTGTGCTGCGTGAATCCACCTGCGCGCCGAGGTCGTAGCAGCGCCCGCTTTTCGCCCGGAATTGCAAATCGTAGAAACTGAATCCTTGAGTATGCAACCCGACGCCGCGCTAAGAGCCGCTGGCATTCGACCACAGTTAAAGCAACATGTCCAACTTGTCACGTTCAGGCGGCCCTCGCCATCGAATGCTGCGTCTCGTTGACGCAGAGGTTATCGAGCGCATAGTTGAGGAAGCGGGGTTCGAAGTGGGGCGGCTCTTGCATAAATCGGCAGGCGGCCACTAACTGGTCGACGATAAATCGCGGCTGGTAGCACGCGAGCTCGAGCCCTTTCTCCCTCTGAAGTTTGTAGATAATGTTTTCGAAGACTTCGGGCGTCAGTTCGAGACCGGCCTTCGTGCACACCTTCTCGAAGATCTCTCGATACGACTCGATGGTGGGACCGATCACTTCAATCTTGTATGGCAGACGGCGCAGGAAAGCGGCATCCATCAGGTCGCGCGGCTCAAGGTTAGTGGAAAAGATGATGAGCTCTTCAAAAGGCACGCTAAAGGTCTTTCCGGTGTGCAGCTTAAGATAGTCGACGCGATTTTCGAGCGGCACAATCCAGCGATTCAGCAAGTTAGTGGGTGAAATAAGCTGGTGGCCGAAGTCGTCGATGATGAAGCAGCCGTCGAGCGCCTTGACGTGGAGCGGCGCCTCATAAAAGTGGCCCCCGGTGTCGTAACGCAGATCGAGCATATCGAGAGTGAGCTCACCGCCAGCGATGACGAATGGTCTGCGGCAGGCTACCCAGCGCGCATCGAATGCTTCTCGCCGGATAATTGAGAGCGGATTGTCGTCACTAATGCCTGAGGGATCCACCGCAATGTGGAGGCTTGGGTCGTAGACGCGAATTGTCTGACCTTCAACATCGATTGCATGAGGGATGTAAATCACGTCATCGAAGACGCTGGCCAGGCAATGCGCAAGCGAAGTCTTCCCATTACCGGAGAGTCCGTAAAGCAGCATGGCACGGCCGGAATTGATGGCTGGCCCGCACTGCTCGATCAGTGCGGTTTCGAGGGTGAGCGCTGACGTGGCGTTGCGGATACGCTCGAACGTGATCACCTCGTTTGAGAGCTTTTGCAGATTCACCTGGTGAGTGAATTCCTCGAGCGGTACTGGCGCGGGTCCGACGTAGCCGGAGTGACGCAGCAAGTCGAGAGTCCAGCGGCGGCCCTCTTCGGTCATTACGTAGGTCAACTCAGCGAGGCCGCTCGAATCACGCGCTCCGAGGCTCATCAGGAGTTTGCGTTCGATGGCCATGTGGACCAGGTCGGCAACGATCGCATACGGCAGTTTGATAGCCTCGGCGAACTGACGCGTCGAATCAAGACGCCTGGCCTCAATTAGTTTCATGAGAAGGCCAAGGAGAACTGTTTCGTCGATGCCGGTGGCTTTTAAGTTGGTGGGTTCGCCTGGGAGGCGATGAATGAATTCGTTGAGCCGCTGCTGGCTGATGACACCGATGGCGACAAGGCACTCGCCCAGTCTGCCTCCATGGGCGGACTGATGCGCGAGGGCACGGTCAATGTCGTCGACGGTGACGAGCTTTCCACGGACCAGCAAGTCACCCAGCCGCAATGATGCAGAGATAGAGCGCCTCCTCGGGCGGATTGGGACTTCCTCTTGTTCTTCGGCGAGGGCGCGGTCATCCATTAGGGCAGCGTGCAAAGTGACTGGCATCGCGGATTTGCGGCCTCTGGCGACGATCACGGTTCCCATTCTGCACCGCGCATTTTCCTCCCGACCATTGACAACATTGGAGATGACAATCAACTGACAATGATCAGACCTTCTTGAGACACGCGCGGGATAGTGCTGGAGTAGGTTGCTGATATGAGAGATCGAGAATTTCGTTCAGCGATTGTTTGCTTCTCCCGCGTGGCCCGAATTTCTCTGCTGGCGGGAGCCGCAATGTGCGCGGTGAACCAGGGAGCAGCGCAGGACACGCCCTTGATTTCAGGTGGCGTTGGATTTTTTACGAGCACCAATACCGGAAGCACTTCGTATCAGCCGCACATCGAGCCGTTGATCGCAGCGCCGATTGGGAAATCCTTGCTAGTGGAAGGACGCGGCATTCTTCTAGAAGAATTCTCGCCCAAGGGCGGCGGCCAGCCAGGCTACGATCACAGCCACTTCGCAAGCCTTCTCTATCTGCAGGGCGACTACACACCCTCAAGCCATTTGACAGTCGTCGCCGGCAGCTATCTGATACCGTTCAACACGTACAACGATCGACTGACGGAGATCTGGATCGAAGATCTGCAGGATGGACCGTTGACCGCGGGAGTCGGCACGATGGGGACCGGAACAGGTGTTGGTGGCATGTTGAGCGGATCGGCTGCGTCTTCAGACAAATTCAACCTCAGCTATAATGTGTGGTTCTCCGCGCGCAGTGGCAACATGTATTTCAATTCGGATCGCTCGTCCGGCGGACGCGGAAGCCTATATCTGCCGGAAGCGCGACTGGAGCTAGGCTTTTCTTACGATCGCCTGTTGCAAGGAAAGCATGAGAATTTCGTTGGGACGCATGTGTGGTGGGAGCCAAAGGATACGGGTCTTCGCCTGCGATCGGAATATAGCCACGGCGAGCACGCGCAGGGCTATTGGATCGAAAGCGACTATCGCACGCACGCATTCGGCGGGCCGGACAACTGGGTTGGACGATTTGAACCGGTGTTTCGCATGTCGCAAACGTTCCGCATCAACAATCAGGGAAGCGATAGTGCGCCCTCAGTGAACACGCAACGCGCCGACTTTGGACTCGACTACAATTTCCCGCATGAGGTCCGTATTCTGACGAGCTATGGACGGCAGTTCACCGCGACGCGCGACACCAACATCTTTGAGACGGGCATAGTCTACCGGTTCCTCTTTCCAACCTGGAAGGGGAAAGCGAACTAAGCTAGTTCGCTTGCAAGTGCGCAGCGAGGGATTAGCAGCTTCGCCGGCGCTGGTTACGGGATAACTTTGCGTTGCGCGATTGCGGTGAACCAGAGGTTGCGCCCGCAATCGGTACTATAGAGCAGTGTCTTCGAATCGCTCATCCATGAAGGCTGAATCTCATTGCACGGCACGTTGCCGATACGCTTTGTGACCCCGGTCTTTTCGTCGCGGATCCAGAGATTCCAGGTTCCATTTTCCATGCGACTGTAAGCGAGCCAGGCACCATCAGGCGAAAGCGCCGGATAACGTGCTTCACCCAGGGCGAGCGGCGAGCTGGCGTGAGTCGCATCCGTGAGATAGATCTGCGGCGGTCCGCCGCGATCTGACGCTGCAAATGCAAAGCTCCCGGGCGAGAGATATGAGGCTTCGTAGACGTTGAGCGACGTCGGAGTCAGCGGGCGATCGACCTGCGCAGCGTCATCGGGTTTCTGCCTAATCAGGAGCTGTCCGCGACCATGGTCATCGCGAATGAACGCGAGGCTCATGCCATCTGCTGATGGCAAGGGATCCCGCGCATTATCGATGACAATATGTGTTGGATCTGCCGCATCGACGATCTCTGACTGTGGAGCGCGCCCTTTTTCGACGAGCAGCCGGCCGGAGCTGGCTGCGAATGAAAGATCGTCTTCAGCAGAATCTGAAGGCGGGGGCAAGTGCGGTAGCAGGGTCGTCCGGCTTGACGTGATAGCCATCGAGAGTGAAAGAGATGGACCGTACTCTTTCGCCGACCTGGCGCGGGTACTCGTTCAAGTATCCCTGCGGGGAAATCGGCAGCCGGTAGGCATATTCCCGGCGTATGGCACTTTCGCGCGCCCATGTCGAATGTATATTGACCACGACTGCGAAAAACATGATTGCGGCCCACGCGTAGTTGCTCCAGCTACGTATGTGTTCTTCAACCGGCTTGTCGTTCCACAGGAGCGCGTAGATTCCAACAAGCATCGTGACCACGAGTGGCAGGCGCGGCGTGTACAGGAAAATGCGGAGCCCGACCGCATGAGCCGGAGTGGGAACGGGAAAGCAGACGCCGATATACGCCGTCGCGAAAGCCGCAAGCCAGGCGTATCGCTGACGTTGCAGCAGGATCGCGCTCACGACGCATGCGGGCAGGGTAATGAGCACAAAGTTATACGAAGCGGGAACGGTGGAGACCGCCAGCGACGCAGTGAGAAGCGCGGACCACTCCAGCAAAATACGCGTTGGCGAGCTGTCTGCTTTCCTGATGAGAAGGATCGCGGGCGCGAGTACGACCATCGACACGAGCGGCAGCAGAATGGAGAACGCCGCAATCGATGGATGCCAGGGATGTCGGGTTCCACTGCGGCTCGCGAGAGAAAAAGAACGATGAAGAATGCCGGAGATAGATGCGACTGGCGACGTATGGCGGCATGGCTTCGCCGTGAAGAGGTGCACGGCAGAATTTCCTGCAGATAGGTGCGGTGCACATTCCACCCGAAGACGGCGATCGATAACGGCGATGACTGCCGCTCCGGTGAGCGCGCCGGCAATCAGGGCTCGCCAATTGCGCCGCCGGAAGAAGATAGACGAAGAGGAGCAACGGAAAGATCTTTGCAGCCGCGGCGATCGCCACCAGCGACGCCGGCCAGCGCATGACGGCCCTCGCAGCGTAGGCCCAGCAGGCGGCAACGATCATAGAACAACAGGAGCAAATAGAACTGCCCGAACTCGATGTTGCGATAGAGGGGAACATTGAGCGCGAAGATGAGCGCAATGCGCCGGTAACTCAGGCCGGTCATCGAGCGCAGCATCCAGCCGATCGGGAACGAGGAGCACGAGGCTCAGTAATGATCCACACTCGTTTTGCTGCGAGAGCTTTGAGCGCGGCCAGCGGCCATACAAACAGCGTGGAGAACGGAGTGATCGGCACGAGACCAATGACGCGGATCGGGATCGCGCGATGGTCCTTCTCGCGCTCGAAGCCACTGCCACTCGTACATGCGTGACGTGTCAGCGCCATCGTGAACGAGCTGAGCTGCAATGTAATAGTTGGGAAAATCGGTAACAAGACTCTTCCACGCACGCGGCATGGTGTGAACGCAAAAGTAAAGGATCAGTGCACACAGTGCGGCACGCTCAAGCCAGCGCACAGCAACGCCCTCGGTAGGACCCGAGATCATCTCCGGTTTTCGCAATTGCGGCGCGGTTGTCAAAGGTTCGTCATCCGGCGGTCACTTGACGTTTGTGCCGGCGACTGCGACTTCGCGGCTGGCCGGCGCTCGCAAGGGCTCTCTCTCTGTCTGCCGCAACTCGGCCTCCTCCTGGTACTCCATCTCAGTGTTGATTGCCCAGATATTGTCCTTCGTCTTGACGCCATTCACGATGTTTTCGACCGCGGTCATCGCAGTCAGCATTGAGTGGTCCTGGTTGTTGTATTTGTGCATGCCGTTGCGCCCGACCAGGAAGAGATTGGCGAAGCCGTCGGTGTAGTTGCGAATTACTTCGAAGCGGTCGTAGCTGCCGATAGTATGCGGGATAGGTCTTGGGGACGCGGACAACATGCGTGTCTTCAACGTCCTCGGCGCTGAGGATGCCGATGCGCTCCGCTTCCTCGATCGCGAGCCGCTGACATCTCTTCGTCGGTGAGTTCCACAAGTCGTCGGTCTCGTTGCAGAAATATTCGAGGCCGATCCACATGCGGTCAGGCCGGCTGACCAGCCATGGGCTCCAGTTATTGAAGATCTGCAGGCGGCCAACCTTTACATCCGGCTCCTGGATGTAGATCCAGTTGTCTTTGAGCGGCGATCCGTCTTCTTCGAGTGACGGAGAGCTTGCGGGCAAGCAATCCGACAGTGATGAAGTCGCGATACATCAGGCCGTCGCTGACTTCACGACTTCTTTCGGCGGCCTGTCGCCCATTGCGCGAATCAGATCGCGCACGGGCATCGTGGAGAAAAATAGTTGCCCGCCCAATGCTTGCGTTCTCCGACTTGGGTTAACGCCCTCGACCGAAACGATTGTGTCGCCCTGGGTGTGAATGCGATCGACCCAGACGCCAAGATGAATTTCGCCTCCTGCGTCACGAATCAGATCGGCGACGTGCTCCCACAGTTGTCCAGGGCCAAACTTGGGATAGAGAAACTTCTCGATCAGTGATGTCTCGATCTGCTTTTGAGCGGTATCCAACGCGTGCGGCCGGCGAAACATCTGTTTGAAGTGATGCGCGATGACTCTCTTGAGCGAAAGCCCCTTGATTCGCTGCGCGCCCCACTCCGCGCTGATTTCGCGGCAAGGTACTCCCCACACCTTCTCGGTGTACGACTTATAGAACATCAGGTAAAGCTGCCTGCCGAAGCGGTTGATGAGGAAGTCCTCGAGCGAGCGTTCTTCGCGCTTGGGCAGGAGAGCGGACCATAAATAGCTGAAGCCGCATCGAAGCGTTCGGACTGCTCCGAGCTTGAACAACGTGCCGGCAGAAATGCGAATGGGATAGTCAAAGAAGCGGCGCAGAAAGTAGATGCGGCTCTTGCGCGGGCGGAGGAGCATCACGTGATCGTCACTGTGAGAATCGTGTGGCGCGCTCGCCGCGAGGGATTTCGCGTTGCATGCCCTGATAAGCAAAGGCGACCGCCCTGCGCGACAGATTCCATCGGCAGCAGATCGAGCCACCATTGCATCACCCGGTCGGACTTGGAAAAGAATCTGTGGCCGCCAATGTCCATGCGGTTGCCGTTGTATTGGATAGTCCGGGAGAGGCCGCCGACCTGATTCCCGGCTTCAAGAAGGATGGGCTTGATGCCGGTATGGCGAATCAACTCGAGGGCCGCAGTAAGTCCCGCGGGGCCTGCTCCGATGATGATCGCCGTACCTTGCTTCACGTGCATCCTCCCCTGCCTCTATTAATTCAGTCGCGACTAAACGGTCTCGAGCATTGCTGCGGCGAATTCATCAATCTGCGGTGCGGTTAGTGAGCGCTCTTCTACAATTTGCCCAGCGTCGAGTCGGTAAGCGTGATGCGCCCATCGGGTTGTATGTCGACGATGCGTGACCAGAAGAATGGCCGCCCCGGTTGCCGCAAGGTTGCTGAGCACCCGGTGCTCGTTCTCTTCGTCGAGTGCGGATGTCGCTTCATCAAGAAGCATAACCCCGCTGCCACGCAAAACCGCGCGAGCCATTCCGAAACGCTGCCGCTCACCCCCCGAAAATAAGGCTCCGTTGTCTCCGACGCCGGTGTCGAGACCGCGCGGCAGGGACGAAACAAATTCGTCGAGGCGAGCCACAGTGAGAGCCTTCATCAGCTCTTCATCGCCGGTTTCCGGAAGCCCGAATAACAAGTTTCCGCGAATGGTGTCATCGAGCAATGGAACTTCTTGCGGGACATACGCAACTTCAGCGCGATTGATTCGCACTGAGCCTGAGCTCGGCTGCAGAACGCCGGAGATGATATTCAGGAGCGAGGATTTTCCAATTCCAGAGGCCCCGCGCATAACCGCGATTTCGCCCTCGCGAAGATGCAGGTTCACATTGTTCAGAATTGAGGCGCCGTCGCCAAATGCGAAGCTGACTCCCTGAAGCTGAAGTGCAAACCCGGGCGCCGGTTTCATAGAAGGACGAGGGATCGTTCGAAAACCGTGGCATTGTTTCAGCTCTGCGTCGACGATACGGACATTTTCAAAGGAGCTATCCATCTGCCCGGCTATGAGCGAGAGCTGGCTGACAAGAGGGAGCAGACGGCGCGACAGCACAAAGTAGAACGCCAGGAGGGAGAGAAGTTGGTGCGTATCCCCCTGCCGCAATTGAACAGCCACGATGAGGCCAAGGAAGAGAAGAATCGTTCCCTGGTCAGCGACGATCCGTGAAACGTGCGAAAAAAATAGACCGCGACGACTGCCCACTGCAAATTGCGTGGCCTCGCGGCGAATTCGATGGTAAAAGAATTCCTGATTGCTGTAGGTACGAATCTCCTTGCCCGACGAGAAGAGTCCCGAGAGATCTCGCTGGAGCTCGCCGAGTGCCGCTTCGCGCATCGAGGCTGCATGTTTGTACGCGCTTGCGAATGATGAGGCGATGAATGCAGTAGAGTCCGCCCAGCACGGCAGCGAAACACATGGCGGTTTCCACGCTCTGATAAACAAGAGCGACAGTCATTGTTATCACAACGACCAAGCCGGCGATCATTTCCACACAGCGATGATAGAAGTCGGCTGCTTCACGCGTTGTGTGAATCGTAATATTCGTCAGCTCGCTGCGGTTAAGCTCAACGAACCGACTCCATTGCATCTCGCAATAGCCTCGTGTCAACCGAAGCAAGAAATTTGTGGCGAGGTTCTGAATCTCGCGGAAAACAGCAAAAGTTGAGAGTATGTCGGCCGCGACGCGCACGACGATGAGCAACGCCGCGATCGAAGAAACGGCAAAAATGCTATTCGGCATCCACGAGTAGTGATGGGCCGGTGCACGGCCCTGCAGAAGCAGGAAGAGAACATACATTGCCGCAGCCAGACCCGAGATCGCAGAAGCCAACCAGAATGCGAGCGACCGTGAGCAGGGCAAGCCGAAGGCGCTGGGAGGCTGTGAGAAGTGCGATGGCAAGACGTGCCTTTGCGCCATCCGCCGAGCGAGCACCGGCCATTTCGGTTTTAGCAACATTCATTGCGGCGGACTCCTCTCCGCCTCAGACTACTCATGCGTCTTGGACAGAGTTGTCAGGTATGGGTCGTTCCATTGTCAGGAAATTGTCACTGCGGCTTGCTGCATCGCAACTTGCACACCGATTCGAAAGAACGATTTCCGCCGGGGACCGCTCGACAATTTGATGACAACCTTAAGACGCTCTCGTGACACGCCCGGGCGGGTGGGATTCTAGCCTCTGCATTGAGGAGCAACCATGAAGATCGTGGAAGCCTTGATAGTCGGGTGCCTGGCAATCACCGCTACTGGAGCGATTGGACAGATGAGCAACGCCTCGCAACAGCCGAAGCCGGAAAAGACATCGCAAAAGACAGCGACGGGGAATTCCGAACGCGGCCAGCAAGTCTTCAGGCAGAACTGCTATCGCTGCCACCAGGAGCCGCGAGGATTCTCGCAGTCGGTTTCAGGCACGATTGCAAAGCACATGCGCGTGCGAGCTGGATTGAGCGACGAGGATTACAAGGCGCTGATGAAATTTCTCAACCCCTAGGCCAAAGCCGGCGAGATAATCGCGCGGCCACGGCTTTGACAAAACCAAGGAGAATTAATGACGCGCAGGTTTTTTTTCTTGATGTTGGCAGCCGGAATGTCGGCTGCAGCGCTTCCCTCCCCGAAAATTCGCGCACAGGCTGCGCCCCAGCAGATTGAGATTTCAGCGAAACGTTTCACGTATACCCCGGGCGAAATTACGTTGAAGCAAGGCCAGCCAGTTGTTCTCGTGCTCAAGAGCTTGGACGTGGGGCATGGCTTGCGAATTCGCGACCTCGGTGTGGATTTAAAGGTGGATGCGGGCGGCAGCAAGCAAGTAACCATCACTCCGAGCAAGACGGGGGACTTTGTCGGGCATTGCACGGTATTTTGCGGTTCGGGCCACGGGTCGATGACTTTCAAAGTGCACGTGGTGGCCTAAGGATGCAGCGACTTTTTCTGACGGCAAGCCTGATCCTGATCGCGGGGCTCCCCGGCTGCAAGGCGAAGCCTCCGGGAAGATTCGAGACAGCCACGGTGAATTTCGCGAAGCACCATGTTTTCATCGGCAACAAAAATGAAAGGAATCCGCTGCCGATGTCGCCCGAAACTCTGGCTGACGGCAAGGAGGCCTTTGGACACTATTGCGTCGCCTGCCATGGAATGGATGGGCAAAATACGGGAGTTCCGTTTGTCGACCATATTTCACCGCCGATTCCGCCTCTCACTTCGCCTGAGGTGCAGAGCTATACGGATGGACAGTTGAAGAGAATTCTCGATTATGGCATCTGGCCCTCGGGAATGCCGGGCTCAAGAGGAACGCTGAGCGACGAAGAGCTGTGGTCGGTGGTGATGTATTTGCGGCACCTGCCGCCGGCAGGCAGCCAGGGTGTTCCGGACATGTATACGCATTAAAAGGTCAATATGCCGGCAGCCGCAGCTTTACTCGAGCATACCGACGACGCGAGTTCGACACGCAGGGCTCTTCCCCGCCTAGTCGGCTTTTATTTCGGCTTTCGCTCGTTCATCCTAGTTCTCTCAGTTCATCTTCTCGGTGTTGATCCACCCGTCGGCACTGCGCTCAATCTCGCCACCGGCTATTGTCTACTGCTCCTTGTTGCCTTCTGCACGATTGGCGAATCCTCCATCTCATTCAGAGAGATGTGCCGGCCGACGTGTGTCCGGTGGGCACTCCTCTTTCTGGGATTCTCTGGGGCGAGCCTGCTATGGAGCAGCACCGCTTCGCTGTCGACTTCGATCGCTTATTGGTGCGGAATGGCGGCCGATGTTGCAATCGTGGCCATGCTCCTTCGCACAGGTCCAGCGAGGCAACTTGCCGGCGATCTGATGGAGGGTTATGTCTGGGGCGCGAGCATGGTGGCGGTGATCGCCTGGATCATGCCCGCGCAATCGGATCTGCGACTTGGAGACGAGGAACTACTCGGGGCGAATCAAATCGGCTATCTTTGCGGCTTCGCCTTCTTTTTCGCGCAATATCTCATCCGTGAAGAGAAGCGGCGGCTCATCGGACCGGCATCTCTTCTGGCAGTCACCCTGCTACGGACGCTGAGCAAAACCACGATCGCCGCGTTCCTTGTGAGCCAGGGATTCCTGCTGCTTCGTGACAAATCGATCAGCCGCAGAAATAAAGTCCTCGCTGTCGTGGTGGCTTCGATTGTAGTCGTCGCTTCATGGAGCCTTTTGTCGGCCTATTACGATGTCTACTCCAGCGCCGGCAATCAATCGACGACACTCACAGGGCGGATTGGCATATGGGCTTACATCCTGGCCGAAGCGGTTCAACAACCGTGGATCGGACATGGCTTCGATTCCATATGGAAGGTGATACCGCCGTTTGGCGCTGACCAGTTTGAAGCCGCTCACGCACACAATGAATTGATCCAGCAATTTTATGCATACGGCGTGGCTGGTGTGCTCCTTTTCGTGGGGATCTACTTCAGCATGTTTCGGCAGATCCGACGGCTCCCCAAGGGCGCGCTGAGAACCTTCCTCGTTGCTTTTCTGATTTTTGTCATGGTGCGCGGATTCGCCGATACCGAGCGATTCGATCTGTCTCTGCCCTTGTGGGCAATCGTGATGCTGAGCCTGGTTATCGAGCAGGTACGCGACGAACAGGCGGCCGCCCCGCGGGTAACTTCGAAGCACGAAAACGCGACTGCCATTACTGGCCTGCATCTTTCCGCATTCGATCATCGGCCGATAAAATAGCCGGCGCTTCGGCATAACATCGCTCCAAAAGACTTATGGCGACTGGCAAATGTCTCTGCGGCTTCCCAGAAATGTCATCTTGTTGTAACTTCTCGCGGTATCCCATCCGAATTGTCTTTGGATCGTCGACAATACAGCCAGAAAGGCGAATGAGATATGGTTAATGTCATGGAAGTCGCACCGGACTCGCAAAGCGGTGTTGCGCCTACAGCCAACCTAGGCACCATCCTGATTGTCGAGGACGATCCGCGCATGCAGCGGACGCTCGAGCGCACATTCGCGCAGGAGCATTACTCGACGGTAATTGCGGGCGACGGGCAAAGCGGACTGGACATGTTTCGCAGCGAACACCCCCTCGCGGTGGTGCTCGACCTGATTTTGCCCAATATCTCCGGGCGGGAGTTGTGCCGCCTGTTCAAGCAGATTTCGAGCGAGACGCCGATCATCGTGCTGAGTGCGATCAGCGAAGTAGCCGACAAGGTGCTGCTGCTCGAGCTCGGCGCCGACGATTACGTGACCAAGCCTTTCAGTCCGACGCGAATTGACGGCCCGGGTTCAAGCAGCCATTCGCCGCCAGCGCAAGCCCGCTGCACAGAATACTTATCGGTTTGGCGATTGCGAAGTGGACTTCAAGAAGATGACGGTGCTGCGCGCGGGGCATCCGGTTGTGCTCACGGCCCATGAATTCAAGCTCTTGAAGTTCTTCACTGAGAATGCCGAACGCGTGCTCACTCGCGACGTCCTGCTGAACGAGGTGTGGGGATATAACTTTTATCCAACCACACGAACGGTGGATAATCAGATTCTGAAGTTGCGCCAGAAGCTGGAGCCGGATCCGGCGAATCCGAAGCATCTGCTGACGATCTACGGCGCAGGATACAAATTTGTCCCTTGATGAACTGCCCGGTCGTCCCCCAGCGAGCAATTCTCCCGCGGGAGTTGGGCCAGTGCGCCAAAAACAGGGAATTCGCACGCATATTCTGCTGGTTGTGGCGATGGCCGTCATTATTGCGGTCGTCTCCGGCCTCAGCCTGCTGCTCATCCGACATCATCTGCTCGCCCAGGTGACTGACGATCTGTCGCAGGATCTCGATCATTCCGTTGTCGCCTTCCAGAATTTGCAGGCCGAGCGGCTGAGCACACTTGAGCACGAGAACGAACTGCTTTCACGGCTGCCTACTCTGAAGGCGCTGATGACGAGCGGCGACGATCTGACTATTCAAAATGAGGCCGCGGAATTCTGGCGCCAGAGCGGAGCAGATCTTTTTGCGCTCACTGACGCAAGTGGCAGGATGGTTGCGAACTATACAAAAAGCTCAGTCATCGACCCTTCCCTTCACCAGGGCGTAAAGCTGCTGCTGGCATCGCCGGACAAGCACTATCTCATCGACGGCGGCTCGCTCTACGCCTGCTCAGTGCGGCCGCTCTATTTTGGAAGTGACCAGGAAGGAACGCTGCTGGGATATGTTGTCAGCGGGGTTTCCATTGAGCGCACAGTGCGCGAAATGAGCCAACCCGCCGGTGCAGAGGCAACCTTTCTGAGTGGAGGACAGGTTGTAGCCAGCACACTCGCACAGCCCCTTCAGGCAAGCCTTGCACAACAATCGCCTCGCTGTCGGGTACGATGCAAAACCCCGCGGCTGTGATGCTGGGTGAAACACGATTTCTTTACGCAAGGGAGGATCTCACGGCCGCCGCCACCTCTCCATTGCAACTGGTTGTGATGAAGTCGTTCGAGCCCGCAGAACGCACTATAAACGACATTGACCGCATGGTGCTGATCGTCGGCTTGCTGGCGCTACTTTCAGGCACGGCATTGATGATTGTGGTTTCGCGGCTGGTGACCCGTCCGCTGGAAGAGCTATCGAGAAGTGTTCATGCCTTTGGGCTCGGCGATGTGAGGCACCGTGTGCCACGCCATGGAACGCAGGAAGTGCGCGAACTCAGTACAGCGTTCTCGCGAATGCGGCATGAAATCCAGAAAGCCAACCAGACGGTACTGGAGTCGGAGCGGCTGGCAACGATCGGCCGCATGGCAAGTTCGGTGTCGCACGATCTGCGCCACTATCTCGCCGCAATTTATGCCAATGCGGAGTTTCTTGCATCGGACCGCTTTTCACCCAAGGAGCGCGCCGAAATCTTTGCCGAGATTCGTGCTGCAGTCGCCGGAACTACGGAAATGCTTGAGTCGCTGCTAATCTTCAGCCGCACCGGTGCGAGCATTCGTCGGCAGCCGGAACTGATGGCGGCCCTGGTAGAACGAGCAACGTCGCTAATTCGAACGCATCCGGATGCCGAAGGCGTAAAGCTGGTGGCAAGCCTGGGCGAACCCTCGGAATCAGGAGCGGCGGTAGACGGCAAGCAGATTGAACGGGCCATTTCCAATCTGCTTCTGAACGCGTGTCAATCAGCACGCTCAGTGGGACCAGCTGCCAGCGTTGCGGTAACCGTGGAGCTCAAGATCGTCAAATTCTTGTCAACGTAACCGACAATGGCCCCGGCGTTCCACACAACATCCGCAAGAGTCTCTTTGATCCTTTTGTCAGCGAGGGCAAGCAAAAGGGAACAGGCCTGGGCCTGACGCTGGCTCACTGCATTGCGTTGGAGCACGGCGGGGAAGTAGTTTTACTAAGCAGCCGGCCTGGCGAAACAATCTTCCAGATGAAAGTTGCGCGAGCACTTTCGGTGCAGGACGGATCGGACACATCGGTGCACGGCCCGCAGGAACAGGTGATCCCAGATGAAAATGTTCGAACATAAGGGCAATTCACATTCAGGCGCGAGCTATCTCGGTAAAGGAGGAGCGCTCGTGCTGGCGGCGTTGTTTGCCGCTCCGATGCTAAACGCGCAGACTGAAAACCAGGCGAACCTGGCACAGAAGGTGACGCAATTGACAGATGCCATGACGCGTGCACAGGCGCAACTGGAACGCACGCAGCGCGATCTGGAAGGGATGCACCAACAACTGCTTGAATTGCAGCGGGCAATGGCGGCGAACGGGACAGTTGTTTCGGGTCCGTCTGTTTCTGGAGAAACAGAAGGCACATCGGATTCAGCGGATGCAATCGAGGACCTTCGAGAGCGCCAGGCCATGCATGAGTCAGAGTTGGCAACGCAAGCGCAAAGCAAGGTGGAAAGCGAGTCAAAGTATCCCGTGAAAGTAACAGGGATGCTCTTAATCAACGGCTTCGTCAATACTGGTGCGGTGGATACGCCCGCGACCCCGTCGGTTGCGGTGGGCGGCCGGGGCAGTGCAGGGGCGACACTGCGCCAGACAATTCTTGGGTTCGGCGCGAGCGGGCCGCATTTGTTCGGCGCGCGCAGTTTCGCTGATCTTCGGGTCGACTTTTTCGGCAGCCAAGCTGCAAGTGCGACCACGACGAGTTACTCGGGTTATTACAACACTAACTCCGCGTTTTTGCGGCTGCGTACCGCCCACGCGGGTCTTGAGTGGGATCGAACTCAAATTTACTTCGCCCTCGACCATCCAATCATCAGCCCGGACACACCGACTTCGCTGACGGCGACTGCCCTGCCGGCGCTCGCGTGGTCAGGCAATTTGTGGACCTGGAACCCGCAGGCCGTCTTCACGCAGACACTTTCGCCGCCTGGTTCGCGGGGCGTCCAACTGCAGGCTGCAATCATCGACGCGGGCGATGCTCCGCTGACGCCGGCCGTTGCACCCACCTCAACTGTCATATACGTTCCGCCAACAAGTTCCGAACTAAGTTCCCGGCCTGGAGTTGAGGCGCGCGTAGCATTGCTCGGTTCGGGCCTGGACGATCGCCGCATGCACGTCGGTCTTGGAGGCTACTTCGCTGAACATGATAGTGCGCTTGGGCGGAATTATGATTCGTGGGCATCGACACTGGATGCGCGACTGCCTCTGTTTGCCCACCTCGAACTGAGCGGAAACTTCTATCGTGGCGCAGCGCTTGGCGGACTCGGTGGGGGAGGCTACAAGGACTTCGCTTACAGCCCCAATCCTGCCGGCGGCTACTATTTCCGTCCGCTTGACGACGTGGGTGGATGGGCTCAGCTGAAGGAACGGGCAACAGAAAGGCTGGAATTCAACGCAGCCTACGGCATGGATAATGTTTTTGCGCACGAACTACGCCGCTACTATTCACAGGCCGGATCGATGCTTCAGAATCTGACACGAAACCGCATCGTTCACCGGCAACGTGATCTACAGCCCGAGCGCCTATCTGCTGTTCTCGCTTGAATACAGGCGAATAGACAGCGCGCCGGTCGAAGATGGAAGCGCCGCAAGCAGCAATATTATTGGTGTAGGCGCGGGGTACAGATTTTGATAGTTCGGAGTGCAAGGTGGTGCTGGCTTCTATGTCTTGCGTTGGCTGCGCCAGGATTAGCGTGCGCTCAGGAGCATTCACCTGAGAAATCAAGGGCTGAAGTTCATCTGCGCAGTTGTTTCATCGCTCCCTGGTACCATCGTGCTGTGCCTGGTGTCGTCTGGCTCATGCCGCTCGCAGGAACCGAAGTTCCCCCGTTTACCCCGCAAGCTCACTACACGCTGATGCAGAAGAATCGTACTTTCATTCCGCATTTGCAAGTAATTCCGGTCGGCGCCGTTGTCCAGTTTCCCAACGCCGACCCGTTCTACCACAATGTGTTCTCGCTATTTGAAGGTAAAAAGTTCGATCTTGGCCTTTACGAAGCCGGATCCAGCAAGTCTGTTACATTTCCACGCGAAGGCGTGTCGTATATTTTCTGCAATATTCATCCTGAGATGAGCGCGGTTGTTCTCGCTTTGTCTACTCCACTGTACGCTTTGGCAGACCCTGGCGATGCGTTTGCATTGCATGGAGTTCCCGCAGGTGAGTACAAAATGCACATCTGGATCGAAGGTGTGCCTCAATCGTCGCTCGAGAGCCTCACTCGAACCGTGCACGTTTCAGGACGCGAAGTGGACCTTGGGACCGTGAATGCGCCTATCGTTCAGCCGCGCGATATGCCACACATGAATAAGTTCGGCGATCCCTATGACACAGAGTCGCAAACGACGTATTGAGACCGGGCGTTAGATCATACCTTCCGGCGTCCGCGGCCGATCCGGATCGACCGCTTGTGACATTCCAATGACAGAGTGCTGACAACTGCCAATTCGCGAGGGTCTAACCTTCCTTTAGCCCGTTTGAAGAAGCGCGATGCGGATCCAGAAATATGGATTTGCCGGTAGGTTCAAGAACTGGAACTTCGCCGAGCCGTTGAAACGGCGTCTTTGCGGAATTACTTAGAAGATTGACTGGGTCCAGGTGGAATAAGAGGCTAACGCATGCGAGGAAGCACCCCTTTCAGTGATATTCCGAGCGCTGTCGACGAGATTCTCGCGGGTCGGCTGATTGTTGTGGTTGACGATGAAGACCGCGAGAATGAAGGCGACCTGACAATTGCGGCCGAGAAAATCACACCGGAAGCGGTGAATTTTATGGCCCGATTTGGACGCGGCCTGATCTGTCTTTCAATGACTGCGGAGCGGCTTGACGAACTGCATCTCTCTCAGATGGCGCAGCACAATACCGCTCGCTTTGGCA
Source organism: uncultured Acidobacteriaceae bacterium (assembly GCA_963782085.1). Taxonomy (GTDB): domain Bacteria; phylum Acidobacteriota; class Terriglobia; order Terriglobales; family Acidobacteriaceae; genus Telmatobacter. Next base: position 352,149 of record CAWAIL010000008.1, on the reverse strand, counting down.
CTGCGTTCACTGAGTCGATTGACGCGCTAGGCCGCGGAGTGACGACCGGAATCTCCGCTTACGATCGTGCGGAAACGATACTCTGCGCAATCGATCCGGCCACGAAGCCGTCAGACCTCGGACGACCGGGGCACATATTTCCGCTTCGCGCACGCGAAGGCGGAGTGCTGGCGCGTGCCGGACAGACTGAAGCTGCGGTTGACCTGGCTCGCATGGCCGGCCTCACTCCAGCCGGGGTCATATGCGAGATCATGAACGATGACGGGACGATGGCCCGTGTGCCGGACCTGGTTAAATTTTGCGCACACCACTCGCTGAAGATGATTACGGTGGCGGATTTGATCCAGTATCGACTGATGCTGGAACGCCCCATCCGTCGCGCGGTCAACATCGAGAGCATGATCGCGGCGGACTGAGAGAACTCGCACAAGGGATTTGATCGCCACTCTTGGCCTGACAAGTCCCGCTCCGTTTTGAACCGCAGATCAATTCAGCTGGCTCAGGATTCTGGAGTAACGCATCCGCTGCGCGTCGGAGTCCGCATTCATGGCCAGAGCCTCAAGCTCCGCTTTCGATGGTTGCAAATTCAGAGGCAGCGATTTCCAGTAGTACTTCAGAGCATCCGACGGCCAGCCGGCGTAAGTTTTCTCCCATGATTTGCCTGATTCACCAGCGAAGGCGAGGTTCGACGGGTTGAGCACCCTGCGATAATCCTGAAACCTGCAGTCAAGCGATATGCGAAGCTGGCTGGAACGATTCGGTGCAGCAGCGTGGATGGTGAGGCTGTGAAAGATCAGCACGTCACCTGCGTTGATTTGTCCGCCGACCCATTCGCCGCCAGCGGCTCTTTGAACGGGAATTTCAGGGACGTGGAGGTTTTCATCTTCATGATCCTGGAATCCGAATCGATGCGAGCCTTCCATGACCTGCAACGGCCCCATTTCAACCGGGCAATCATGCAGCGGAATCCAGACGGTATAGCACTCTGGATCGCCTCCCATGAAACGATGGTCCTGGTGCGCGTGAACTGTAAGGCGCTCGCAATTTGGAAAGATCAAGCGTCCGATCGGTTTGGGGTGAATGAGTAGGTGGTCCCCTACCAGCGTCTTCATCACGCGTTGCAGCGATGGATGATGCGGCAGTGCGTGAAATGAGGCCAGATTGAAAACCTGTTGATAGGTCTGCTTGAACCCCGGATCCGGGTCCCCGCAAGCAGCCCGAAGGTTAGCAATTCTTTCAACTGGTTCGTGGCCGGGCTGAAGCCAACCGGCTTCAGAGAGGATCTGCGTGACATCGCTGAGCACCTGCTTCACATCCTCCCCTGGCAATACACCACGAACCAGAAAATAGCCCTTCTCCGCGATTTCTGAATGCAGCGCGGGCTGAGTGAGGTCTTCGGCCTTAAATTCGCAGAAAGGTTTCATCGAATCATCCTCCGCCAGTTGAGCGCAGCGCCAACGGGATTGAGGTTACGATAGCGACTGGCGCTGAGAATTGTGTCCCAAACGGGTCTCGTTTTTGTCATTGAATTGTCAATCGCGGAGCGGCGATCGAAACGCGATATTACAGTACAACTGACGTGCCCAGAAGGAGCTCGTGACGTGTCCAGAAGGATCTCGGCGCCTGAGAGGGTTCCGACAATGCGCTGACATTCGCCTTACTTCGTCATGACAAAATCCGGGTTATCGCCCGGTAGTCTTCAGCGTAGCTTGCCTTTACGGGACGCGAACAGGGTTGGATCATGAAAGGTGCTTTCTCATTGACTTTGCGACCTAGTCGAGCGAGCACGAGTGGAGCAGAAACCTGGGATGCGACGCGACGGGCTGTTGAGATTCGACAGAGTGAACGAATCGACGGTTTGCGAAGTTCCGCAGGACCGGCGCTGCTCCTGAACAATCAATCCGAAATACTGAAAGACGAGCGGTTGATTCGCCAATCATTACTGCTTCTCATTTGTGATTCACGCTCCCTGAACTACGCGTGGCTGCGTTCGCTTACCCCAAAGCAATGGAGAAGCATATTGCGGTGGCTCGACCTGAGCGGCCTGGCTCTGTACTTCTTCGATCGAATCGCAAAATCGCAATGGGCAGATCACTTACCGGATGAAGTATTCTCGGCCTTGGAACGGAGATTGATCGATAACACGCAGCGAACACGAAGCATGATTGAGGAATCGATTGCAATCCAGCGCGAATTTCAAAAGAGCGGCCTCTGCTACGCGGTCGTTAAGGGCCTCTCTCTGTGGCCGAATTCCGTGCCGAGGCCGGAGTTGCGATTGCAGTTCGATCTCGATTACCTCTTAGCCGATGACGACATGCAGGAAGCCCAAACCATTCTGATACACAGAGGGTACCGACCACGCGCGTCGAGCGAAAGATGCTGGAAATTCATACGAAACGAACCGCGGTGCCTTACTCTCAAAGACGTTTACAAAGACACCGGATCCTGGGTTGTTGAATTACACGAGGTGCGCGCCGATTCTGTGCGAACTTCTCCATTGCTGAGCTTGCAGCGGCGCGAGATGTTCGGTCTTTCGATGCCGACGCTTTCTTCCGTAGAAGTGTTTCTGCGCCAGGGGCTTCACGCTTACAAAGATGTCTGCTCTCAATTCTTCCGTGTTTCGCTTCTGGTGGATTTTTACCGGCATGTGCTCTTCTATCAAGACGACGATACATTTTGGACAGCGCTACACCGGGAAGTGAGGGAAAATCCTCAGGCAGCACTGGGACTTGGCGTGGTTACACTCTTGATCACGCAAGTAATTGGCGAGTTTGCACCAGAGGCTTTCACGCATTGGACGGTCGACCGATTGCCGCGGACTGCGCGCCTCTGGGTAACAACATATGGCCGAAGATCTGTGCTGGGCAGTTTCCCCGGCAGCAAACTGTATCGGTTGCTAGCAAGAGAGCTTCCAGCAGAAGATATTCCGACGGAAGTCTCTCCTCCACAGTCGACTATTCCTTCGCGGCTGACGGCTCCTGTGAGACCTGATTTTCTCAGGGAACCTTTGTTTGATCGGTTGATCCGATTCATGCGACTGATTCCCTATCGCATGCAGCTCGATCTCATCCCGAGCCGTCTTCGTTTTTACTGCGTGGAAGGATTGCGGCTTGCATGGGAAAAGCGGCGTTGGCGCCGGCTTTTGGGAGAGGGATTTGAATGATGCCCGCCATCAACCCAGCAGCCACCGCATTCGATGCCATCGCGCCGGAATTCGATCGGCGTTTTGGCGCTTGGCAAAGTGTGGCCGCGCAACGCAGGGCAGTTCGCGCCCAACTGATTTGTGCATTTCCTTCGGGCGGCAGAATTCTTGAGCTTGGCGGAGGTACAGGAGAAGACGCCGCATTCCTCGCAGCGCGGGGATTTCACGTATTGCTGACTGACCCTTCACCGGCAATGGTGTCGCTTGCGCGCTCGAAGCTTTCGCCCTTGCAGAGCGCGGCTGAAGTGGCTGCCGCAGAGGATATGGAGCAGTTTGCCGAACGACACTTCTCCGCTGGCTGCGAGCTTTTTGACGGAGCTTTCTCCAATTTCGCGCCAATGAACTGCGTCGCCGATCTCAGGCCCGCAGTTCAAGGCCTGGCGCGCCTGCTCAAACCCGGCGCAGCGGCAATGCTTGTGGTCTTCGGAACATTCTGTCCAGGCGAAATGATCACCGAGATCGTTCGCGGGCGGCCCGGCTTCGCATTCCGGCGTTTGCGGCGTAAGCAGGCGCCGGCGCGACTGTCGGGTCACGAGTTTTGTGTTACCTACCATTGTCATCGCCAGTTACGCCGCACTTTCGCGCCATGGTTTGTGCTGGAGGAACGAATTGGGATCGGCATTACAGTGCCGCCCAGCGCCGCTGAGCCGTGGATCAGCCAACATCCACGCTTGCTTTCAGTCATGGAAGCTGCCGACAAAGTTCTCAGCCGGCCACTCGCATTCTTGGGCGATCATGTGCTCTATAAATTTCGCCGAACTGGCGAGCAGTGACCCCCAAAGCAGCGCCAAACAATCGAATTACGACAACAAGACATTCTGGAGACACCGCTCAAAAGACTGCGGGATAGGCTTCATCCATGCGCTGTTAAAGGAAGATGCGCGGCGAAACCCGTTTTGAGAAAGCCTCTCCGCTCACATGATGCTGAAGCAAATTGCCGATGTGAACTTTCCGACGCGCTGGGCGCATTTCCGCCTTTTCGGATTTGAAGCGCTTGTCACCAACAGGAAATCCGGGAATGAAAACCAGGAAACTGCGCTGGCTCTGGTCCTCGGAAACATTCATCGCTTTCCTCCACTGGTTCGCATCCACTCGCAATGCGCGACGGGCGAAGTTTTTCATTCCTTGCGTTGCGACTGTCACGACCAGCTCCACCTGGCGCTCAGGAGTATCGCAGAGGCAGGCGCGGGGCTGCTGATCTACGAACAGCAGGAGGGTCGAGGCATCGGGTTGATGGAGAAACTCCGAGCCTACGAATTACAAGATCAGGGCTTCGACACGATCGAGGCCAACCTGCAGCTCGGGCACTCCGTCGACTCTCGCGACTATGCGCTTGCCGTCGAAGTGTTGCATTTCTTCAAAGTTCGCTCGGTGCGATTCTTATCGAACAATCCGGAAAAAGTCCACGCTGTCGAGGCATCCGGCATTCAGATCATCGAGCGGCTCCAGGCTGACGTGATGGACAATCCATATTGCGCCGGCTACATGGCCACGAAACGCGAAAAGCTCGGACATCTCACCGCTTCACCTGTTCAGTCATTCCAACGCGATGAATCTTCCCGTCACCGTTCCTTTCTTGGCGACGCATGCACAGAGGTAACTGCGCCGCTCCTGGAGATCCGCGCAGATTATCGAGGTGACACGTGGTAGATGTTCTGGTCACACATTCCTATCATCTGCCTTACGACGCAAAACAGTTGCGCAAGATGCAACCCTATCTGCCGCTTGCCACTCTCTATGCGGCTACGGCGTTAAGGGAGAACGGGTTTTCCGTCGCGGCGTTCGATTCGATGCTTGAAGAACCGTCAAAAGGATTTGCCGCAGCGCTCGCGGCGCATCGTCCGCGGATTGTCGCGGTCTATGAAGATGACTTCAACTTCCTTTCAAAAATGTGCCTGACGCGGATGAGAGAGGTGGCGTGGGCAATGGCGATGGCTGCGCGGGCAGTCGGAGCTGTCACCATCGTTCACGGCTCCGACTCAACCGACAGTCCCGCGCTGTTCCTTGAGAATGGCTTTGATTTTGTGTGTTGCGGAGAAGCGGAGCACGCACTCGTGCAGCTCTGCCAGTCGATTCAGCGTGGTGAAGAACCGCCGCCGCTTGATGGGCTCGCGCGGCTCGATAAAGGAGGCCGGCTGATTCAGAGCCCACAGCGTCTGGCCAAGAATCCAGCGTGGGCAGAACTTCCATTGGCTGCGCGCGATCTCGTCGATCTCGAGCCTTATCGCCGGGCCTGGACAGATGCGCACGGATACTTCTCCATCAATATGGTGTCGAGCCGCGGATGCCCTTACCACTGCAACTGGTGCGCAAAACCAATTTCCGGAAATAAATTTCATTTGCGGCCAGCAACCGTGGTTGCGGCGGAAATGAAATGGCTCAAGGAGTCAGCCCGTGCGCAGCACATCTGGTTTGGCGATGATATTTTCGCGCTGAACCAGGAGTGGATGGGCGAGTTCGCTGTTGCAGTTGAAAGGAGCGATGCCTCGGTACCCTTCAAAATTCAGTCGCGGGCCAATTTAATGACCGAGGGAACGGTCCGGCATCTCAAAACTGCCGGTTGCGCTGAAGTCTGGATGGGAGTTGAATCCGGATCGCAAACCGTGCTTGACGCAATGGACAAAGGGCTGAATCTCGATTCTGTTCGGACAGCGCGCGAGCGCCTGAATGCCGTGGGGATTCGCGCTTGCTTCTTTCTGCAGTTTGGCTATCCGGGGGAAACTTGGACAGAGCTCTTGGAGACGATCGCTTTTGTCCGGGAAACGCGTCCCGACGATGTCGGCATCTCATTCTCTTATCCACTGCCCGGCACCGTATTTTACGAGCGAGTGCGCCAACAGCTTGGCTACAAGCGCAACTGGACCGACAGTGACGACCTTTGCATCATGTACAGGGCAGCATATAAGACTGACTTCTATCGCGCCGTCCGCGACGCCTTGCATGCCGAGGTAGATTCGTGGCGGCTCAGAACAGCCGGAGCTGACAAAGAAGTGGAATTGCTTTGGCGCAAGGTGCAGGAACTTGAGCCGGTCAGCCGCGACGAGGACGCCTTCGCATTCCCTGAGAGGGTCACCGCGTTTACCTCTACGACGATTGTTCCCCTCGAACAGCTAGTGCCGTCGAGGAGCGCATAAATGGAGGCGGCGATCGGAGATCGGAACGCGGGGCTCTCTGGTGCGCGCGAGATTATTCGGGCCGAACGGTCGCCGGAAACCCGCCTTCGTTGCCCGCGTTGCAGCGCTAATCTTCTTTCGCTCGACTGCACCAAGTGCGGTCTCAGCCTGTCAAAAGAAAATGGCATTGTCCGCGCTCTGCCGCCCGTACGTGCAAACCATTACGCTCAATTCATCAGCGACTATGAGCTCATTCGAGCTGCAGAAGGGCGCGGCAGCACAGGCGATGAATTCTATCTTGGTTTGCCATTCCGGGATTCTTCGGGGACGAACTGCGCCCAATGGCGCATCAGGGCATGCACCTATCGGCATCTGGTTGATCATGTGTTGAAGCGTGGGATTCGATTCGGCGGAAGGGTGCTTGATCTTGGCGCCGGAAATGGCTGGCTGAGCTACCGCCTGGCGCTGGCCGGCTACAACCCGATCGCGATTGATCTATTGACCAATCGATTTGACGGCCTGGGCGCGGCGGAACATTATCGAGGTTATTTGCCCAACTTGTTTCCACGCTTTCAAGCCGAGCTGGCCCACCTGCCATTTCAGGACGATCAAATCGATGCCGCAGTCTTCAACGCATCGCTCCATTATGCTGAGAGCGACCTGGCGGTTGTGCGCGAAGCTTTGCGGTGCGTCCGGCCTGGCGGGCTGGTAATTATCTGCGACACACCGTGGTATACGAGCGAAGAAAGCGGCCGCAAAATGGTTTCAGAGCGCCGCGCAGGATTTCTTGCGCGTTACGGAACTGCTTCGTCTTCAATTGACAGCATAGAATTCTTGACTGACGAACGACTGCAATCGCTCGAAGATCAACTGTCGATTCGGTGGACAGTTCTTTCACCGCGATACGGTCTTCGCTGGTCGATGCGTTCTCTGGTCGCGAAGATCCGCGGCCGGCGCGAGCCTGCGCAATTCCGGACCTATGTTGCTCGAAAGGCCCAATGAACGGCGAGATCGCACTCGATCGCCCCCTCAGACCGACGACCGTCCTGGTGGGCGCACGCCTCGCCATCGAGGCCGAAAAAAGCTTTTACGGTTCAATTGAGATCGCCGGCGAGCGCATCGTCCAGCTTGTCGCAACGGCACAGCCGCTGCATTTGAGCGTGTGGCCGGCCGACGGATTTGATATGAGCGGTTATCTCGTTCTGCCCGGCTTGATCAATGCGCACGATCACCTGGAGTTCTCGCTTTATCCGCGATTGGCAGATCCGCCTTATCGCAACTACGTGGAATGGGGTAAAGACATCCACAATAAGTTTGCCGATGCCATCGCAAAGCAACATGCGGTGCCGAAGGAAGTGCGCTTGTGGTGGGGAGCAATTCGCAATCTGCTTTGCGGGGTCACAACTGTGTGCCATCACAATCCATTTTGGCCGGAGTTGCAGAATCCAGATTTTCCGGTTCGCGTAGTAAATCAGTGCGGGTGGGCACATTCGCCTGCCCTTGGCGGCGATTTGCGTGCTGCACACGCCGCTACGCCGCAGAGCCGCCCGTTTATCGTGCATGCATGCGAGGGAGTAGATGATCTTGCGCACGGTGAGCTCCAACAGTTGGATGATATGGGTTTGCTCGATGGAAATACGGTCATCGTGCACGGGCTTGCAATCGATCGCGACGGCGCCGAAATAATCCGGGAAAGCGGCACTGCACTCATTCTTTGCCCATCATCGAACCATTATCTCTACGGCAGATTTCCGAATCTCGAAATATTGGGCGCAGTTGAGAAAATCGCCCTCGGGAACGACTCACCCTTAAGCGCCAAAGGCGATTTGCTCGATGAGGTCCGATTCGCAATCGACGCGTGCAGAATCACGCCGGCGCAGGCCTATCGCATGGTGACAACCGTTCCGGCATCGATATTTCGCCTCGAGGATGGAGAAGGTTCACTGCGCGAATTGGGCGTGGCAGATCTGATTGCGATTCGCGATACCGGTCAGACGCCGGCAGCGAGGTTGCGCAATCTGTCCGCAATGGATGTGGAACTGGCGATGATAGGCGGCCGCGTGCGACTCGTCAGCGACGCGTTGCGCGAGCGGCTGCCAATCCACGCGACCCAAGAATTGGAGCCGTTAGAAGTTGGTGGGATAAGGCGATGGGTGTGTGCGCCGGTCCGCCGGCTTCTTGATTGCGCCGAAGCGGTTCTCGGCAAGGACAATGTGCACTTCGCGGAAAGAAGCATTTCATCGCCTGCTCCTGTGGAGGCATGCCATGCCACGTGAACCCAAGAGCTGGCACTTCGGCGTGCTGTCGTTTACCGGAACCGGGCATCTGAATCCGCTGGTTGCGCTATCGCAGGAACTAAAGAGCCGGGGCCACAAAGTTACATTCTTTGAGCGGGCCAAAATCGAGGAACGCGTTTGCGCTGCGGGTCTGGAACTCGCTTCGATTCCTGCTTTACCGCAAACCATGCCGGCGGCGTCGAGTGAAAACAAACCCGGCATGCGGCGCGAACTCGCAACCCTGCGCTTCAATCTCGATCGCGTTACGCGAGACGTCGAGCACTATCTCAAGGAAACGCCTGCCATCATCGCTCGAGCCGGCGTCGATGCGCTGCTGATCAACGAGATCGCACTAACCGGCCCCACCGTCGCTCAATTGCTCGGGCTGCCCTATTTCATCCTTTCCACTTCAGTCCCCCATCAATTCGGGTGGAAGAGCTCGTCGTGGCTGACGGGCTATCGCTTTTCAGCAACCGCAGTTTCCTGGCTTCAGGGCTGGTTCCTCGAAGTCTCTGCCTTTTGCGTGCGCGGGCCGATCCGTCGTGCACTTGACCGGTTTCGCAGAAGCGCGGGGCTGGGGCCCACTGGCAGAATTGTTCAGGAATATCCCTGCCTTGCGCACATCAGTCAGCTGCCGGAGTGCCTTGATCTTCCGCGCGCGCGACATACGGGCAATTTCTACTACACCGGCCCCTGGTTGAGCAGCGACGCACGAAAGAAAGTCGATTTCCAGTGGGATCGGCTCGACGGCCGGCCGATCGTCTATGCAACGATGGGCACCACGCGCAACGCGCAATTGGAGATTCTGAGGATGATTGCCGAGGCATGCCACGACCTCGACGTGCAGCTCATCATTTCGCTTGGTAATCGATTCGATCTGGAAGAGCTGGGCGATTTGCCTGGAAGGCCAGTGGTGGCTAAATTTGCGCCCCAACTTGAATTGCTGAAACGGGCGTCGCTTGCCATCACGCATGGTGGGTCGAACACCTCACTTGAGGCCCTGATGGAAGGTACACCGATGGTCGCAATTCCATTGGCCTATGATCAGCCAGCCATGGCAGCGCGCCTCAAGCGGCTGAAGGTTGCGGAAGTACTTCCAGTGATGAGGCTCTCGACAGCCCGCATTCGGCGAGCGGTTGCCAGTGTCCTGAATGATCCGAAATATCGCGAAGCAGCCAAACGAATTCAATCGACCATGCAGTCGACGCAGGGATCGAAACGTGCGGCAGATATTATCGCAGTGGAACTCTCGGGCCATGTTGCGCAGCATCAAATGACAATGCGGGCAAAGTGGACTGCCGATGAGCAAGAGCGAGTTGAGTCCGACGTTGTGACCGCGTCATATTTGCAGCGATAGAGACTCGAGCGCTTCCATGCCGTCTTGCAGCTGGCAATACAGCAAATCGTAAGCGGGAACATTCCAAAACACTTTCAATATCCGCTCGTGCCGGGCGCGAATTGCGCCGGTAGAGTACAGCTCGCGCTGCATGCGATTCGTCGCTGTCCCTCGCGGATGCCGTACAAGGCTGCACGCCGAGCGATCGCGACGTTCAAGAAAAACGACTGCATGAATATCGGTTTCCGCTGCAGTGCGTTGCACCGGAAGCTCGGCGATCGGAACCTCAATCGACGGTTTCCCTTCCATTCGCGGTGTGATTGCGCGACCTTCAAGTTCCGGAAACAGGCTGCGCGCAGCAGGGCGAAATCGAGCCCGATAACAATGCCCGATCACGCGCGGACTGGCGGCCTCGTTGATCAGGTAGCTCGTATCGTCCGATGTGTATGTCCATCCGACCCGCGCGCAAGCATATGCAAGTGTCGACTTTCCCGCACCCGATTGTCCGCAAAGCAGAATTCCCTTGCCCTTTCTGCTGATGCACGCAGCATGCAGATCAGTGACCACTGAGGCACCAAGCAGCAAGTAGACAACTTTCTCAAGAAAGTTGGTCCGGAAGTACAGCCGATTTCTCAGTGCAGCTTGAGTGATCCACGTAAAATTCGTGCCGGATTCCAAGTCGAGGAGCGCCTGATTGTCAGCGTCTGCTACAAGCGAAAACAAGCGGTCGAATGCACGACGAGCCGGCTCAGGTGGACAGACAGCGCCTTCTCGATCCACGATGCCAATTCGAATCTGCAGATCCGTTTGTCGCCCTGTAGGCTCGGCATGGCCGAAGCTTTCTTCAGCAGCTGCCAGCACCGCACGATCGTTCGCATATATCTCGACCGAATAACCAAGCGGAAAGAAGGTTCTTCGGTAGGGCAACGCCATTTCGCACAGGAGCGCATCCTTCGAGCCCGGCGGCACGCACGTCGCCGCCGTCGCTGAACCGGTTTCCTGCATTCACTGCGCTCCATGGCCAGGCGAACTGCCCGCGACGGCTGAGAAGTAAATTCGCCGCCAACATAGTAATAGCAATCCAGCGCGGTGCAAGTGTCAGCGAATTGTTTTTGTCCTGTCACCGCTTTAAGAGGGCGCTGAGCCGAAGAAGCCTTCGCTTGCGGTCGTAATCGAGGACGAATGCCCGTTTGTCTCCGAATAAGCCTTGTGGTTTACGAACTCAACAAAGTAATGACAATTAGCTGACTGCCGCATGACACGGGGCCGGTTGGGGTTCTTCTACGTTCGAGTAGTACGAGTAACTCGCCTATGCCGCACCCTTCTCCACATTTCGCGGATACGCTCGAAACGGGCCGAATTCTTCGCCCGTTGCTATCGCTTGTTGCGTCGCTCAGCTTGATTGGCCTTTTTTTCATCAGCCAGCAAGTAGCTTTCGGGCAGTTCCCCGATCCGAATGGTTCGGCGCAAGGTGCTAGCCAGTCGAGCTCAGGTGCGGGTATGGGCGCGTCGATGAGTACGCAAAGCGGCACGGGGGTAGATGACGGAAATCGCGATTCCCTGTTTGGCAATGCGAACGCTACGCCGTTCTCGGCCCTCCCGGCGAGCCAAATCGATGACATCCTGGAACAGAACCCCGATCTTTTGACTGAGCTCAAGTCGCAAATGGCAGAACGCCTGAGTCAGCAAGGGGTCCAGGTGAACCCGGACGATATTTCCGACCGGATGATCTACAACCAGGTCGCGACGAGTTCAAGCTTCCGGGCGAACATTACTGCCGTTCTGCAAGCGCGCGGCTACGAAACCGGCAATGAAATTCAGCCCGCACAATCGGGCACTGACGACCTCGCACTCGGCACTCTACCGTCGGCGCAGGATGCGCTCACTTCACAGGATGGCGGATCGCTGATCGCTTTCGAGTCTGGTTCATTGGCTGACGCCGGCACGTCGAATACGAACCGGACCGGCCCTGGGATGGCTCCGACGACTGCGCGCACAGGTAGTGGTCGGCCGAGTGCTCAAACGAATCCGCGCGCGCAAGAAAAGGCGAATGCATCCACCGATGCGCCTGCAGTTCTCCATCAGCCAACACCGCTCAACCTGCAATCCATGCGCGACCTCTATTCGCAAATCCCAAACGACACGGTCAAGCTTCAGAGATTCGGTTCAGATGTTTTCGTGAATCGCTCAGCCGGCGCGGCGACGCGCGCAGCATCGGGCCTGGGCACACCGCTCGATGTGCCATTGGGTCCCGACTATGTTGTTGGTGCGGGCGACAAGCTCACCATCGATCTTTGGGGTGGCACCACGCAGAGCATCTCGCGCACCATCGATCGTGACGGCCGCATTTTCCTACCCGAGGCTGGCGCGATGGAGATTGCGGGACTCGAGCTAGGAAAAGCTCAGGGCCTGATTGCCGACGCGCTCAAGCAGCAATTCCGCAATGCGCAGGTGGCCGTAACTGTTTCCGGTTTGCGTTCAGTCCGCGTGTATGTGGTCGGCGACGTTCAACGCCCTGGCGGATACGACATCGGTTCGCTGGCGACACCCTTGAGCGCGCTCTATACGGCGGGCGGGCCGACGGCTGTAGGCTCATTGCGCGTGCTTCATCACTATCGCGGCAAGCAACTGGTTGAAGATATCGACCTCTATGACTTTCTGCTGCATGGATTGCGGAATGTGAGCGCGCATTTTGAGAGCGGCGACACGCTTCTGGTCCCCCCGGCCGGTCCGCAAATTGCAATTTCCGGCGCGGTCAAACGCCAGGCTATCTATGAACTGAAGGCCGGAGAGACCGTGCTGTCCACGGTGATTGACGATGCGGGAGGTTTTACAGCGGCTGCGTCAATTAGTCATATTCGCATAGAACGAATCGACGATCAGCACCAGCGCGTGACGGTAACGCTGCCTGACGGCGGCAGCCGCGGCACGCAGGAAGAAAACGACGCAATCGCAAAGTTCGAAGTGAAAGACGGCGATCGGATTCGTGTCGAACCCATCCTGCCCTACAGCCAGCGCGCCGTCTATCTCGCAGGCCACGTCGTGCGTCCCGGGCGGCTGGCTTACAGCGATGGAATGAAGCTGAGCGATGTGATTCGCAGCTACCAGGATCTTCTTCCGGAACCCGCTGCGCAGGGTGAGATTGTCCGGCTCGTTCCGCCCGACCTGCATGCCGAGACGATTGCATTCGACGTTCCAGATTTACTCATCGGCAATGCGAATCTCGATCTGCAGCCCTTTGACACGATCCGCGTCTTCGGCCGCTACCAGGTCGACGCGCCGACTGTGACGATCCGCGGCGAAGTATTGCAGCCTGGAAGCTATCCCATGTCGAAGGGAATGACCGCAGCGCAATTGGTGCGCATGGCGGGCGGATTCAAACGCGATGCACTGGTAGAAACCGCCGATCTGACCAGCTACGAGGTGAGCGGCGGAAGCCAGATTGCCGAGAGCCTGGCAACTGTGCACATTGGAGCGGCAGTTACAGGAAGCGAACCTGGCGCTGACGTCTCGCTTAAGCCAGGCGACATACTAGCGATCCACCAGATAACGAACTGGAACGACATCGGCGAGTCGGTCACGATCGAAGGCGAAGTCAAGTATCCCGGAAGCTATGGTTTTCACGATGGCGAACGGCTGAGCTCAGTTTTGCGCAGGGCCGGAGGTCTGCTCACGGCCGCCTACCCTGCGGGTGTGGTGCTGGTTCGAGATCAGGTGAAGCAACTTGAACAGAGCAGTCGGGATGAATTGGTTCGCCAGATTGAAACTAGTTCTGCAGCGGCACGGCTCTCTCCAAATCTCTCGCCAAATAATTCAGGCGGAGCGCTTCAGCTCATCAAGGATCAACAGGATCAGGTGATTGAAGATCTCAAGAGTCATCCGCCCACCGGCCGCATGGTGATCCACATTTCGGCCGACATCGATAGCTGGGCAAACACGCCTGCCGATATCGAGTTGCGGCGTGACGATGTGCTCACCATTCCCAAGCAGCCGGGTTTCGTACTCGTTACCGGTCAGGTTTACAACGCGACCGCGCTGACATTCACCCCAGGAAAATCGGCAGGCTGGTATCTTGGCCGCGCCGGGGGCACGAATGCTGCCGCTAACCGAAAGGACATCTTCATCATTCGCGCCAATGGATCGGTTGTTGGCCGACGTTCCGAAGGGCCATTTGCCACTGACGTCCTCTCGACGAAACTCAATCCCGGCGACGTGATCGTGGTTCCTCAGAAGATCATCGGCGGATCGCTCTTCTGGAGAAATCTGCTTTCCACTGGACAGCTTGCCGCTTCGGTAGCCATCACCGCGGGCGTAGCGGCTGCGGCACTATAGGAGCGAAATAGAGATGACGCCGAACGCCTCACTGGCAACCTTCGATCGGAACGAATCGATCGTCCTTGCGCCGGAGCCTCGCTGGGTGGTTCACGCGAGAGTGCTGTGGGGGCACCGGCGAATGCTCGCAAGAGTTACAGGAATCTCGCTCCTCATAAGCCTGGGAATCGCATTTGCAATTCCGAAGCAGTATAAATCGACAACGAGCATCATGCCGCCCGATCAGCAGGGTTCGAGCGCGATGATGCTGGCCGCACTCTCTGGGCGGCTAGGCAGTCTTGGAGCGCTAGGAAGCCTGGCCGGAGGCCTTGCGGGCGCGCACACATCTGCCGATCTTTTTATCAATCTGCTTCGAAGCGGGACCGTGAGCGGGCACCTCATTGATCGTTTCAACCTGCAGCACGTCTATCACAAGCGCTATCGCGTCGACACGGCAAAACACCTGGCACACCAGACGAAGATTACTGATGACAAGAAGAGCGGCGTCATCACCGTTGAGGTGGAAGACACCGATCGAACCCGTGCCCGCGATCTTGCGCAAGGCTATCTCGACGAATTGAACCAACTGGTTGTGCAAACCAATACATCGGCTGCGCATCGCGAGAGAGTTTTCATTGAGCAACGCCTGCACACGGTCGAGTCCGATCTTGAGGATGCGGAAGTGAAGCTCGGTCGATTCTCGAGCAACACAAATGCAATCGACATCAAAGAACAGACGCGCGCGATGGTCGATGCCGGCGCGCGTGTTCAAGCCGAGTTGATCGTCGAGCAGTCAGGACTGCAGTCGCTGAAGCAGATCTACGGCGATGGCAACATACGCGTCCGCGAGTCACAGGCGCGCATCGCCAGCCTGCAGGCGCAACTCGCACGCATGGCCGGCTCTTCAACCGAACCCACTGACACAAGCCAGGCTGACTCCGGAATGAATGCGGGCCAAAACAGGAGCGCATCCGATCTATATCCGCCTTTGCGCTCGCTTCCAAGGTTGGCTGTGCCTTATGCCGATCTCTATCGGCGCGTTCAAGTGCAGGAAGCTGTCTTCCAACTACTGACGCAGCAATATGAAACAGCGCGCATCGAGGAAGCGAAAGACGTTCCGCCCGTGAACGTCATCGACCCGCCGGGAATCCCCGAGAAGAAGTCGTTTCCGCCGAGGCTTTGGGTCACCCTCGGCCTCACGCTTTTTGCCTTCGCATGTGCTTCGGCATTTCTGCTCAGCCGCCACTATTGGTTTGCTATCTCCGATCATGACCCGCGCAAGGAACTCGCTGCCGAGGTGGTGCCGGTTCTGCGGCGTCGCGTCCGTTCGATCTTCGCCATCGGTCGAGGTGCCGCGTGAGACGGCATCTGACCAACGCCGGCTTCGGCGTCCTCGACTATATCTCATATCCCGTCGGCATGTTGCTCGTGGCGCCGCTCGTGCTGCGCAAGATGGGCGTTGCCGAATACGGCTTGTGGATGATCGCGACTTCGGTGATCAGTGCGGGCGGCATCATCGCATCAGGTTTCGGCGACGCGTGCATCCAGCGTGTTGCACGTTTGCGCGGAGACGGCGAGTTTAGCCTGATGCCCGGAGCAATTCAAAGCCTGTTGGGAGTGAACCTTGTCCTCGGCTTGATGCTATGCGCTGGCGTGTGGTTCGCTGCTCCATTTGCAGCCGCCCGAGTCGCCGTTTCGCAGCTTGCACCTTCTGCAGAGTGCCTAATCTGCCTTCGCATCGCTGCGATTGCGATCGTCTTTCGCACGATTGAAAGCGTCGCGGTCGGTGGGCAGCGTGCGTTCGAAAGGTATCGCGGCACGGTGCAGATCAGCACTGCCATGAGGTTACTCACACTGGCTGGGGCCGCTGTTCTGGCGCTCCTCGGCCTGCGAACCATCAGCATTCTCGTCGCGACCACGCTGTTCCTCGCACTCGGCGCAGCTTTGCAGTTCCGCCAACTCTCCCATCTGATGAAGACCGCCTCCTTTTGGCCGGCGTTTCGACCGGAGGAGACACGGCTTTTGATGGGCCAGGGATTCTTTGTGTGGCTTCAGGCTCTGGGCGGCGTTGTCTTCGGGCAGTTTGATCGAATCTTTCTCGGCCTTGCGCTCGGCGCTCTCGCGGTCACTCCTTATGCTCTGTGCGTTCAGTTTGCACATCCCATTTATGGGCTCGCAGCTTCGGGACTAAATTTTCTCTTCCCCTACCTTTCTTCGCGTGCAGGGATCGCTTCGAAAGAGGCGCTACGGCGAACGGTTGGCAAAGCGTTCCTTTGCAATTTGATGATCGTCGCTTGCGGAGCAGGGCTTTTGCTGCTCTTCGGAGATCGCTTGATCCGCATCTGGGCCGGGCCCGCAGTTGCGCAGAGCGCGGCGGGCATTCTGCCCCCCATCGTCATCGGGTCGGCTCTCATGGGCCTCAGTGTCACCGGCACCTACGCCATGCAAGCGCTCGGCCAGTTTCGCACCGTCGCGCTCATCAGCCTTGCTGGAAGAGCGGTGATGCTTCTGCTGATGATCGAAATGCTGCGCCACCAAGGCCTGCAGGGCCTCGCGCTCTCGCGCCTGTTGTATGGCTCCGTCGCTCTGGCGGTTTACCTGCCACTCGCAAAGGAGCTGCATTTAAGCCGCGGCCGTTCGCGCGTTTCCGCTCCCGCCATTTCGATCGCAGCGAGGGAGGCGTCAAAACCATGAAGATCCTGATTGCTGCGGCTTCTTACGCCTCAAGCATCTCTGGCGTGCAACGTCACGCCCTGAATATGGTGCGCTGCCTTTTGCTGCGACAGGAAATCTCCGAAATTCATTTCGTTGTTGCGCCTTGGCAAAGCGGGATGCTCGAAGCTGCTGGACTTCCTCGGGATGAGCGGCTTCGAATCCATATTGCAAAAATCGATCGGGGATCTTTGAGCCGGAATCTATGGCACTACCGCGAGCTGCCTCGACTGGCGAAGCGATTGCGCGTGGATGTTGTTCATTTTTCCTATCCCATGCCGGTGAACTCAAGGGCTTTCTCCTGCCCGACGGTCGTCACTCTGCATGATTTGTATCCATATGAAATCCCTATGAATTTCGGCTTTCCAAAGTTCATCTTCAATCGCACGGTGTTGCGCCAATGTCTTCACGCAGTGGATGTAATTGCCTGCGTTTCAGATGCGACGCGCATGCGCCTCAAACAATACGCACCCGCAGCCGTGTGGAAGAAAGCTGTTCGCCTGTATAACTGCGTTGAACCGGAACAAAGTTCTACATCTGAATCGCCGATTCCGCGCTGGAAGGGTGACCCCTTTCTACTTTGCATCGCACAGCATCGCCGCAACAAGAACATTCCCACAATGATTCGCGCATTTGATCGCCTTGTTCGCTCGGAGTGGATCGACTCAAATTCAAAGTTGGTAGTGATTGGCATGCGCGGGCCCGAGACGGCACGCATTCATCACCTGGCCCGCGAATCGGGCGTGGAACGCAGAATCCATTTCCTCGAAGGGCTCTCTGAAGCCCAACTGCAATGGTGCTATCGCAACTGCGCAGCGCTTGTCGCGCCTTCTCTCACCGAGGGCTTTGGCCTTCCCGTTGCAGAGGGTCTGCTCGCGGGCTGCAGAATTATCTGCTCCAACATCACTGCCCATCGGGAAATTGGCAACGGAAGTTGCCGTTTCGTTGTGCTGCATGAGCATGCGGCCCAGGCGCTCGCGGCAGCCATCGCCGATGCGCTCAATGACCCCAAACCGAAACCGATCGCACTGCCGCAATTCTCTGCTCCCGTCCTCGCGACCCAATACCTTGCGCTTTATCGCACGCTCATTGCATCCGCATCGCCAGCGTGGTTGAGTTCAGCACCAGGAGCCGGCGCCTCGGCGACCGAATCCATCTCAATCGCCGTTCCAGAAGGCCAGTCGGCACTGGCGTATCGAGGGAAATAGCCATGGCCGCGCCAGACTTTATTGCCTCCAATCTCTACGTTGAGACCATCGCGCAGCCACGCGCCGTGCAACGCACGGCTGTACGAGGGTTTTTCAACAGTGGAATGATGGCGGCCGAGATCGTCGCTGACCTTGCCGCTTGTACAACCGGTTTTGTCGTGGCGTACGCGTTCGCCGGATTCGGGATCACGCCCTTATTTACACCCGCCCTTCTACGAATTGCCGGCCCCCTGGGAGTTGCATTCGGCCTCATCGTCGTTACCCTTTCCTATCGCGATGGCGCCTATCGCAAAAGCGGTGGCCTCTTGCAGATTCGCGAAACCGAGCGCGCTATTCGAGTCCCTGCCCAGGCGCTCTTCCTGCTGCTATCAATCAAATTGCTCCTGGGAACCGGCGTTTCCTGGTTCCAATCATTGGCTGCATTGTTCGCCGCATCCACTTTCATGATTCTCGAAAAGCAGGTGCTGAATTCGATCGCAATCCGAATGCAAAGGCGGCAGAATCTCCGTCGCAGGACCGTGATCTACGGCGCCAGTGAGCCGGGAAGGCGCGCCGTTTCCGCCCTCCTGCAATCACCAAGGATCGACTTCAATCCGATTGCAGTGGTTGACGACAATCCAGCTCGCAGCGGTGGACCCATTCTCGAATTGGGATACCGCGGTCGCGCGACGATACCAGTGGTGAACCGGTCTTTGACAACAGCGCTCCTGAAGTCATACCGGTGCGACATGCTGCTGCTTGCGGCGCCCGATCTTTCAGCAAGCGAATTGGACTCAGCACTTCACATCGCGTACCAGGCCGGGTCGGACGTTGCTGTGTTGCGTACTCCGGAATTCTCCGATCAACCGTCGGGCGAAACCATCGATATCGATGGAGTCCAGTTCGATTCATCACGGGAGCGTGCCGGTCTCTGGCTCTATTCGCTGACCAAGCGAATCATGGACATCGTCGCGTCGTCGCTTCTCATTTTGTTGCTGGCTCCTCTTCTTGCCTTGATTGCAATTCTCGTTCGCCTGGACTCGCCGGGGCCGGCACTCTTCGTGCAGAGGCGCGTGGGGCGCAATGGAGACTTTTTCAACATTTTCAAGTTTCGGTCGATGTTCGTTGACGCGCCAAGATACGCAAGATCTCCGACTACCTCGAGTGATCCGCGCATCACGCGGGTCGGGCGAGTGCTGCGGCGCTTGAGTCTCGACGAATTGCCGCAGTTGCTCAATGTACTGGTGGGCACGATGTCGCTGGTTGGGCCGCGGCCGGAGATGCCCTTCATCGTAGAAAGTTACGACGCCCGCCAGCGAAAGCGCCTTAAAGCAAAGCCAGGCATCACTGGTCTTTGGCAGCTTAGCGCCGATCGCGCGTTTCCCATCCACCAGAACACCGAGTACGACCTCTACTACATCCGCAACCGGACATTCTCGATGGACGCAGCAATCCTGATTCACACTCTCGTATTTGCACTCTGTGGAGGAGTATGACCGCAATCAGCGATAGTTTGATGATTGAGGAAAAATCGTCGAAGCCCGATTACGGATGCGATTGTTCCGTGGAATGCGCCCGGCTCGATGGATCTCTCATCGTCCATGAGTACGCGGATGTCCTGGGCGTCAAGGTGTCGGCGATCAATATGCAAGATGCCGTCGAGTTGGCGAGACGTTGGATCGAATGCGGCAGGCCGGGTTACGTCTGCGTTTCAAGCGTGCACGTGATCATGGAAGCGCAGCGCGAACCGGCGGTACTCGATGCCTTGAATGAGGCGATGATGAATACGCCAGATGGGATGCCATTAACCTGGGTCGGCCGGCTTCAAGGCCACCGTCACATGGACCGTGTCTTCGGCCCGGATTTCATGCTGGAGATGTGTGGTGTGTCCGTTGAGCAAGGTCACAGGCACTTCCTCTACGGCGGCAAGCCCGGAGTAGCCGAGGAACTGAAAGAAAGGCTGCAGAAACAATTTCCAGGCATTCAGGTAGTAGGGACTCGGACAGGAGTCCACCGGAAATTCAGTCCCGACGAGGAGGAGGAATTGATTCGAGAAATGAGGGAGGCGAGGCCGGACATTATCTGGGTCGGGCTCGGTGCGCCTCATCAGGAACTGTTCATGGCGCAGTATGTGGACCGGTTTGAAGTTCCGCTGCTGGTTGGCGTGGGAGCCGCATTCGACTACCACACAGGCAGAATTCGAGATTGCTCCGGTTGGGTGAAGCGCGCGGGCCTGCAGTGGCTGCATCGACTGGCGCAGGAGCCGCGCCGCCTTGGGAAGCGCTACCTCATCAACAATCCTGCATTCCTTTGGCGGATTGCCTGGCAGTTGGCCGGGGCGCGTCACCACTCGAAGGCAGAAACAGTCAATTGCCCGGACTAATACGGGCGATTTACGCTCGCTCTGTTCCTTTGAAGATGATTTGGTGCCGAAGAAGGGACTCGAACCCCCACACCCTTGCGAGTACGTGGACCTGAACCACGCGCGTCTGCCAATTCCGCCACTTCGGCACGAGAGACTCGTCAGGCGCGAATGGCCCGACAGGCAGCATCTTTGAGTTTCGCAAAGCTGCTTCGTGGTGTCAAATTGCGCACCATCAAGTATGTCGGTCACGGATGCGACACCATAAACGTTCCGACCCAGGACTCTTCGGGTAGACTGTTGCCCTGCCGGCAAATGCGTTGGCGCTAAGAGCACGAAGCGCGCACTATCGCTTTGTGAAAGGAATTGCATCCCATGTCGATGAATGCCGACTTCGTCCAGGTTGATGTTGCGGAGCTGACGCGGCTCCAATCCGACCCGTCAATGGTGGAGGCACTTTTTCAGGATGGCCCGATGATTCCGCCTGTATTCGCCCGATTGGACGAGAAAATGCGGGAACGGGTGAAGAACATGGGCCCGCAGTTGCTCGCAAACCAGCTTTCGCAGCTCGACCCGCGGATCCGGCAGAAGCTCGAAGAGCGGCTGGGACAGTCGACTTCGGAACTTGCCGGAGGCAAAGGAGGCGATGCGATTTTGAAGTTGATGCAGGAGAGGGGTGCGCGCGCTGCCGCAAAATCACACCTCTCCGGTTCGCGAGAAAAGCTCTCCCTCGATAAAGAGTGGCACGGCGTGCACTTCGTGCTCTGCGGCAAAGCGGAGCCGGGAGTGGAGTTGCTGAGCCAGGCAGTGATGGGCGGAGTGGCGTTGGGAGAGGACGATGAGGGATTCTCAGGATATGGACCCGCGCGCTTCTTCCCTCCCGACAAAGTCGCCGAGATCGCGAAGGCGCTTAGCCGCCTCGAGCTTGAAAATGAGATGGCCGCGCGCTTTGATGCAGATGAGATGACAAAGCTGAACATCTATCCGGGATGGAGGTCCTCAGATGCCGGCGCCGTGATGGATGCGTTTCGCCGCCTGCGCAATTTCTACATGGATGCGGCGAGCAAACAACGAGCGATCGTCACCTGCCTCGTCTGATGGTTTTAGTTGAGTGCTCGTCTGATCGTTTTATTTGAGTCTTCGATCCGACTATTCCTGTATAAACGCCGTCATGAATCGCACTAACCCGGGGTCTTAACGCCTTTCTGAAGCATCGCAACTGCCTTCGCCATCCGGCTCTGACGCGTCTCTTCCTTTTTTGCCTCGGCAATCCAACGGACATATTCCTTGCGGTGGGTATAGCTCAGCTTTTCAAAGCCGGCGAGGAGACCTTCCTTCTTGAGCAGCGCCCTCAACATCGGCGGAATCTCGACCGTGCGAGTCGCATCGTCTTTCCAGACCACCACCTGAATTGTGTCGCCAGGAGATTTGCCGATCTGCTCGCGGATGGCCTTGAGCACGCCCAGCATATGCTGTCCGGGCCCGCATTTCATCAGAGAACCGGCATAGGCAACGCCGTCGAGCGTTGATTTCACCGGCACGTTTCCGCGCCCTCCGAATTCTTTCTCCACGTCGTAGGGAAATGCGACGCCAGCGCCACCCCTACTCCCTCAATCATTTCGGCTTGGAATTTATACTTCTTCATGGACCTTTGCCTCCAGATCCGCCAGCATTCGCTTCCACGTGCGAACAATTTCGCCGATCACGGAGCAGGCGCAAGAAGAAGTCACGCGCGTTGAGACAAGGAAGGCAAGAAAGCAAACGTCCCATCTTTCGCGCCGGCTTTCGGCGCAGGAGCGAAGATGGGACATTGTGCCCGCAGTAAACCGGACGCTACACCAGCTTCGCGTCCAGCGTGATCTCCGTGTTGTTCGCGAAGAGCTTCGAGATCGGGCAGCCCGCCTTGGCGTCGGCCGCGGCCTTGTCGAAAACTTCCTTGGTCGCGCCCGGAACGCTGGCCGTCGTGGTCAGCGCGATCTTCGTGATCGCGAAGCCGCCGTCCACCTTGGCCAGCGTCACCGCCGCCTGAGTTTCGATCTTCGTCGGCGTCAGGCCCGCGCCGCCCAGTTGCGCGCCCAGCGCCATCGAAAAGCAGCTCGCGTGCGCCGCCGCAATCAGCTCTTCGGGAGTGGTGCCGCTAGTCGGCGCCCTCAAACCGCGTGGCGAACGAGTAGTTGGCGTCTTTCAGCACGCCCGTCGCCGTTGAAATCGTGCCCTTGCCTTCCTTCAGTGATCCTGTCCAAACCGCACTTGCCTTGCTTGCCATAGTCCCTCCTTGGGGATTCGAGATCCTGTGGTTGTCTGTGGGATTTCGGCGCGGTGCGCTTCGGGGAAGATCGTTGCGCCGCTTTTGCTGTTGATGTCGTCGGCGCCTGCCCGGAATTCCAGCGGCAGGCAGCCTCTATCTCCATGCTAATCTGTCGGGCATGTTGCCGCAGCGGCCCCGCGCCCTGAATTCCGGACTTTCGACGCCGATTCCGCGGCGGAAATCTCACAAAGTGGTGCGAGCGCCTCCGCCTCGGATGCAGTCGACCATCATTGCCAGGTCTGCCCCACCTGCAGCCATCGCCTCACCGGCCACCACTGCAAGCTGGTCTGCACCCAATGCGGCTACTACCTGAGTTGCGCCGACTACTACTAAGTTTTATCTGGCGAGGGCGATCAAGCGGATTCATTTAGCGGGAGATTTCCGCGTGACGGGTTCTCGTTCCGCAGTAAGTGCATCGAGCGTTGCCGTGGGCAGCAGTTGAGCGCGCTTGAGAACCTTGCGAGCCAGGCCGGTGAGCGCCATGGTGGCAGCCTCGTTCGCCGGGACCCACCTGCGCTCGCCGCCTTTCGCCGTCAGGGCATCGATGTCGTCTTCAAACACCGTGCGGATGTGCACGTAGTAGTTGACCTGCATGATGGCGTGACGCACCGTCATGCGCAGATTCTGCTGGCGGCACTTTCGAGTCGCGAAGGCGCGGCAGCTCCCACAATCCCGGCATCACCGTCACTTGTTCCGGCCGCTGTTCAAGCAAAACTTCGCGCACACCGGGGTCGAGGCGCTTGCCACTGACCCGATTGGTGCGCACGCTGAAGCGCATGCGCCACCACGCGGCTTATCATTGGTGCGCGGCGTGGGGTTTTATGCTCACCGCGCGTCATGCAGTCCGCGTACAGCGGACACACAAGGCATTGCGGACTGCGCGGCGTGCAAACTGTCGCGCCCAATTCCATCATCGCCTGGTTAAAGTCGCCGGGACGAATGGGATCGAGCAGCCTGCCGGCGAGTTCTGTAATCTTGCGGCGCAGCGCTGCCCCTCCACCTTTCCGGCTGCCTGCTTCCCAACCGGCGAGGCGGCAAAGCACGCGCTCCACGTTGCCATCGACGACCGCGATGCGCTCGCAATGCGCAATGCTGGCCACCGCGGCTGCCGTGTAAGCTCCGATGCCCGGCAAATGCTGTAAATCTTCTGACCGCACAGGCAGATTGCCGCCCAGGTTCTCCGCCACAAATTTCGCTGCTTTGTGCAGCATCCGCGCGCGGCGATAGTAGCCCAGACCGCTCCAAAGCGCCAGCACTTCCTGTTCCGGCGCAAGAGCCAGCGAGACCAGTGTTGGAAAACGTGACATGAAGGCTTGGTAGCGCTCGACCACGACGGCAACGCGGGTTTGCTGCAGCATGATCTCTGAAACCCAGATGGCATACGGATCGCTGCTGTGCCGCCAAGGAAGGTCGCGACGGTTGCGCACGTACCACTCGAGCAGGCGCGCACGGAGCGCAGTAACTTTACCTGAATCCTCGTCAAACCTCACCATATAAGCGGCTTACAGTTCATTTCGGTCTCAATTTCGGCTGGTGTGGCAGCTGAATTCTCACCAGTTTTTGTTATGACAAAGGTAATCGCACAGTGATTACCAGGGTCGTTTCCCAACCGCGTTCAATGCTACGCTTTTCAAAAGCGAATCGACATTTGGCGGGGTGGCCGGGGTCGCGGGGGCGGTAGTTTCTCCTCATTATCTACGCTCTTTCAGCCGAAGAATGAATTGATTTCGCTGCGTTGTTCGACCTTTTACTTGCCTTGGAGGCACTTGTGAAAAGCAGAATTCTTTGCGTGGCCCTTGCCGTTGTGGCCGCTTCAGCCATCCTGACGGCCCAAACCTCTCAAACTGCAAGCAACGATTCCCAGCCGACTGTCCCCATCGGCGGCCAGTACGCCCTTACCTCGGCTTCCCCGCACACATGGACGCCCCCGAATTATTCCCCCTCGCCGTTTTCGCGCCTGGCTTTCGGCGGCGGAGTTTCGACGATGGGCATCAATATGCAGGTCGCCGTGAACGCCAACCGCTATATCAACATTCGCGGCACCGGCAACTTCTTCAATTACTCGCTCAATAACATTTCAACGAACGGCATGCTCGTCAGCGGCAAACTCAACTTCGCCAGCGCCGGCGTCTCGGTAGACTTCTACCCCTTCCCGTTCCACGGCTTTCGCCTGAGCCCGGGTGTCCTCTTCTATAACCAGAACCAGGTCTCGGCAAGCGTCACCGCTCCGGGCGGGACATCGTTCACGCTCGACGACTACACCTATTACTCTTCAAAGGTCGAACCCCGTTAGCGGTAGTGCCGGCCTGGGCCTGAACACGCACAAGCAGGCCTTCACCATGACCACCGGCTGGGGCAACATGATTCCGCGCCGCGGCGGCCACTTCTCGGTTCCAGTTGAAATCGGCGCAGCGTTTGTGGGCACGCCCGCGCTGAACATGGCACTTACCAGCGGCCAGGTCTGCCAGGATCCGGCAGGCACCATCGGCTGCATGAACGTGGTTGGTAATTCGCAGATTCAGTCAAACCTGGCGGCGCAGCAAGCCAAGTATCAGAACGACCTGAATCCGCTGAAGATCTATCCGATCTTCACCACAGGAATCGCCTACAGCTTCACGCTGCGCGGCGGCACCGGTGAGCCAGGTAGCTCGCCCACAATAGTTTCTCTGTCTCATCAGAAACTGAGTGCCCCGGGTCCTTTGCTTTTCGGGACCGGGGATGGCAACGCAACTTATCCCAGCAGCTCTCCCACAATCCCCGGCGCTGCCTTCAGCGCCGCGTCAATCTGCGCCTGATCTTTGCCGCCGGCCTCGGCAATCTCCGGCTTGCCGCCGCCTGATCCGCCCACCAGCTTCGCCACCGCGCCCACCAATTTTCCCGCCTGAATGCGCTTCATCAGCCCCGGCGTCACGCCGGCAATGATCGCCACCTTGCCCTCCGGCTGCGCCGATGCCAGCACCACCACGCCCTCGCCGAGTTTCTGCTTCAGGTTGTCGACCAGCGTCCGCAGCTGCCCGCGCTCCAGCTCGTCCGCGCGATGCGTCAGCACCTTCACGCCCTTCACTTCGACAGCGCGAGAAACCGCCTCATCCAACCCTCCGGCAGCCGACTTCATCCGCATCTCTTCCATCTCGCGCCGCAGCTTCTTCAGCTCGTCTTCCTGCGCAGCAAACTTCGCCCGCAGACCCTCCGACAAATTGCCATCGGGCGATGGCAGCAACCTGCCCTGCCACCTGCGCCAGCTCAAAATCTCGCCTGAACGTATCCAGCGACCCCATCCCGCTGATCGCCTCAATCCGCCGCACGCCCGACGAAACCGACTCCTCGCCCGTCAGCTTCATCAGCCCGATCTCGCCCGTCGCCGCCGTATGCGTGCCGCCGCACAGCTCCGTCGAAAATCCATCCGACAGCTTCACCACCCTCACCTTGTCGCCGTACTTCTCGCCGAACAGCGCCATCGCGTGGTACTCGTTCACCGCCACGTCGATCGGCACATCCTCCAGCGTCTCGACCTTCGCGTTCGCCAGCACCTCGCGGTTCACGATGTCCTCAATCTCCTGCAGCTCCTCGTCGGCCACCTGCGCAAAGTGCGAAAAATCGAAGCGCAGCCGGTCCGGATGCACCGCCGATCCCGCCTGCTTCACATGCGTGCCCAGCACCTGCCGCAACGCCGCGTGCAGCAGATGCGTCCCCGTATGGTTGCGCCGGATCGCGTCGCGCCGCTCTCCATCCACCACGCGTATTCACGTGATCGCCCACCGCAAGATCCTGCTTCAGCACCGCCTTGTGCGCCCGCACGCCCTGCACCGGCAGCACGCAGCCGACAATTTCGGCCACCGACTGAATTCCCATCCACAGTCAGAAAAACTCCGGTATCGCCAACCTGCCCGCCCGAGTCGCCATAGAAGCTCGTGTGGTCGAGCACCACTTCAACTTCATCGCCCGCCTTGGCCGCCGGAACGCCCACGCCGCCCTTCACAATCGCCAGCACTTCGCAGTTCGTCGAAGTCAGTTGCCGGTAGCCCTCAAACACCGTCTTCGGCAAATCGCGAAACGCCGGGCTCGCCGTCTTCTGCGCTGCCGCCCTTCCACGAAGCGCGCGCGCGCGCCTGCTCCTTCGTTCGCGCGCCTCGAAGCCCTTCATGTCAAACGTCACGCCGGCATCGCGCGCCGCATCGACCATGAAGTCCAGCGGCAATCCGAAGGTCTCGTAAAGATGGAAGGCCTTGCTCGCCGGTGAAGTCTCGCTCTTCAGTCTCTTCATTCCAGCCGCGTCAGCCCGAATCTTCAGCACGCGATCAAACTGCTTCTCCTCCGCCTCCACCACCTTCGCCACGCGCGCCGCCGAATCCACTCAGCTCCGGATAAGCGCCCTTCATCAGATCGCGCACCGCATAGACCATCTCAAACAGAAACGGCTTCTCCTGCCCCAGCAATCGCCCATGCCGAATCGCCGCGCCGCAGAATCTTGCGCAGCACATACCCGCGTCCCTCATTCGAAGGCACCACGCCGTCATTGATCAGAAACGTCGCCGCCCGCGCGTGGTCCGCGATGATGCGCAGGCTGGCCGCATCGTCAGTCGGCTGTCTCGGCAGCTTGCTCTTCGTCCAGCTGCTGAATCGCTCGCGAAGCTCTCGCACGTCAGTCTTGACTCCGTCAGTTCTGCCGCGCTTGCAATCAGCGGCGTAAACAAATCCGTCTCAAAATTGCTCACCTTCCCCTGCAGCACCGCCGCCACGCGCTCCAGCCCCATCCCCGTATCAATCGAAGGCTTCGGCAAGCGGCGCCAGCTTGTACCCGGTCGTCTTTCCCGCCGCATCCGACGACCGCGCGACCGGTCGAACTGCATGAAAACCAGATTCCAGATCTCCACGTACCGCGCATCGTCTTTGCCCAAACGGCTTATCCACGCCCGGCGTCTCCGCGGCCTCGATGCCCCATGTCGTAGAAAATCTCCGAGCACGGCCCGCACGGCCCCGTCTCGCCCATCTGCCAGAAGTTGTCCTTCACCCCGTACTCGAAGATCCGCTCCTTCGGCACGCCCACTTCCATCCAGAACTTCTCCGCCTCGTCGTCGCGCGGAACGTCCAGCCGTCGCCTTCGAAAATCGTCACGTACAGCCGGTCCTTCGGAATCCCAAACCACTCCTCGCTCGTCACCAGCTCCCACGCAAACTGGATCGCGTCGCGCTTGAAGTAGTCGCCGAACGAAAAATTCCCCAGCATCTCGAAGAACGTATGATGCCGCCGCGTAAAGCCCACGTTCTCCAGGTCGTTGTGCTTGCCGCCCGCGCGCACGCACTTCTGCGCGTCGTCGCCCGCGTGTAATCCCGCTTCTCCGCGCCCAGAAAAAGGTCTTTGAACTGGTTCATCCCCGCGTTGGTAAACAGCAGCGTCGGATCGTTCGCGGCACCAGCGAAGACGAGTGCACCCGGCGGTGCCCCTTCGTCTCAAAGAAGCGCAGAAACAGCTCGCGTATCTCATTTCCCGAGCGAATTTTCATGATGCTTTTAGTGTAACGGCCCGCAGCGCAGCCGAAAACACGGAAGGCGCAATGGCCTTCAGGCCGCTGAAAACAGGGCAAGAACATTCAGGCCTTCACGCGTGGCCGCTGACCTGCCAACTTGCTGCCTCGCCGTATTGCGCCCTCGTCTATCCTCCCGATTTCCCCGTCCAACAAACTACATGCCCTCTCGTCGCCTCCCGCTTCTTATCGCTTGCCTGCTCCTCGGCCTTACCCACTCGAAGCCCTCCGCGGCGCAGCCATCGGACCAGCAGCACAATCTCCGCAACATCCCCATCGCCGCCACATACCAGATCAAAATCGGCGACGCCACGCTCCAAGTCGACTTTGCCGAAGGCCCCCTCGACCTGCCAAAGGACGAATTCCTCAAGCATGTCGCAGCCGCTGCTTCCGCTGTCGCCACCTTCTATGGCCGCTTCCCCGTGCCCCGCGCGCGCCTTCTCCTTGTTCCGGTGGCCGACCGTCATGGAATTCTGCAGGGCACCACGTGGGGCGGGCGGTTCGGATTTCCCGGCTTCACCCGCCTCCGCATCGGCGAGCACACCACCACTGCCGATCTGGCCGACGACTGGACCACCACTCACGAACTCACTCATATGGCCTTCCCGAACCAGCAGGACGACCAGCACTGGATCGAAGAAGGCCTCGCCACCTACATCGAGCCCATCGCGCGAGTCATGACCGGCGAACTCACCGCGCAAAAGGTCTGGGGCGATATGTTCCGCGACATGCCCAAAGGCGAGCCCGCCGCCGACGATCAGGGCATCGACCATACCCACACCTGGGGGCGAACCTACTGGGGAGGCGCGTTGTTCTGTCTAACCGCCGACGTCGAGATTCGACGCCAGACCGACAACAAGAAAGGACTGCAGGATGCTCTGCGCGCCATCGTCGCCGCCGGTGGCACCATCGATCAGGATTGGGAGTTGCCGCGCGCGCTCGCCGTCGGTGACCAGGCAACGGGCACGCATGTGTTGAGCAGCCAGTACAACGAGTGGAAGGACAATCCCGTGCCGGTCGACCTGCCCAAACTCTGGGCCGAGTTGGGCGTCGTTGCAGGCCCGGGCGGAATCAGGCTCTCAAGTGACGCGCCAATGGCGAAGGTGCGCGAAGCGATCACGAAGCCGGCAGCCGCGCCTGTCGTGGCGACGATTATCAAGTAGTAATCTCGCAATCGGTTCGGCTACGTTTCTTACCGCGATTCTGCGTGTGTCGCGTTGATCATAAACAGGTTGATTTCAAGAATAAGCTTGCGGTGGATTATAAACAAACGCAAAAAGCCCATCCCTTTCGGGATGGGCTTTTTGTTGAATTAATGCCGGCGATCACCTAATCTCCCACACAGTCGCCCGTGCAGTACCATCGGCCCAGCGAGGCTTAACTTCCGTGTTCGGGATGGGAACGGGTGATCCCTCGCAGTATGGTCACCGGCAAATTGAGGCGTTTTGCGAGGCGTCTTGAGCCCGCGAGCCGAAATCCTGAGTCCGCTGTCGGCGGACGAAGGATCTGCGGTTCGCCTTTGATTCTTTGGATGGCGCTTGGCGGGTGGTTCTCCCGCAGCCGGCCGCGACATCTGCTTTGTCCCGGATGGTTTCTCCCGGGCCGCGCAGGAACGCGGACAGCAAACTGGCGCCAACAAAATTGCCGAACGCGTTGAACGACGCGCTCGATGAAACGAAATTGATTGGGTGTTACAAGGCTTGTTAGAAGAGCATCCGCGCTTGTTACTGCGCGGAGTTAATTCTATGGACAAGCCAAACGGGCGATTAGTACTGGTAAGCTTCACGCATCACTGCGCTTTCACACCCAGCCTATCAACCAGGTCGTCTTCCTGGGCCCTTCAGGGAGATCTCATCTTGGGGCGTGCTTCCCGCTTATATGCATTCAGCGGTTATCACAACCGAACTTCGCTACCCAGCCGTGCCCTTGGCAGGACAACTGGAACACAAGAGGTTCGTCCATCCCGGTCCTCTCGTACTAAGGACAGCCCCCCGCAAATCTCCTACGCCCACAGCAGATAGGGACCGAACTGTCTCGCGACGTTCTGAACCCAGCTCACGTACCGCTTTAATAGGCGAACAGCCTAACCCTTGGAACCTTCTACAGCTCCAGGATGCGATGAGCCGACATCGAGGTGCCAAACCAATGCGTCGATATGAACTCTTGGCATTGATCAGCCTGTTATCCCCGGCGTACCTTTTATCCGTTGAGCGATGGCCCTTCCATACAGAACCACCGGATCACTAAAGCCTACTTTCGTACCTGCTCGACTTGTAGGTCTCACAGTCAACCACTCTTATGCTTTTACACTCGACGGCTGATTTCCAAACAGCCTGAGAGTAGCTTCGCGCGCCTCCGTTACAATTTAGGAGGCGACCGCCCCAGTCAAACTACCCGCCTAACTATGTCCCTCTCCCGGATCACGGGAGGAGGTTAGAATCACAGCACTCGCAGGATGGTATCTCACCGTTGGCTCCGCCAAGTCCGAGAACCTGGCCTCAAAGCCTCCCATCTATCCTGCGCAGCGAGAACCATAACTCATAGTTAAGGTGTAGTAAAGGTGCACGGGGTCTTTCCGTCTAGCTGCGGGTAACCGGCATCTTCACCGGTACTACAAGTTCGCCGAGCAACTCGTTAAGACAGTCGTACGATCGTTACGCCATTCGTGCAGGTCGGAACTTACCCGACAAGGAATTTCGCTACCTTAGGACCGTTATAGTTACGGCCGCCGTTCACCGGGGCTTCAATTCAAAGCTTCGCTTGCGCTAACCTCTCCTTTTAACCTTCCGGCACCGGGCAGGCGTCAGCCCCTATACGTCGTTTTCGACTTAGCAGAGACCTGTGTTTTTGTTAAACAGTCGCCGTACGCGCTTCACTGCGGCCCGCTTACGCGGGCGCTCCTTCTCCCGAAGTTACGGAGCCAATTTGCCGAGTTCCTTAACGAGCTTTCACTCGAGCGCCTTTGGATATTCTCCTCGTCTACCTGTGTCGGTTTGGGGTACGGTTCCCTTTGTTCTCCTTAGAGGTTTTTCTCGGCAGCGTGAAATCAGCAGCTGAATCCCATACGGGCCTGCTTTGCGCCTCACTGTTAAGCCCTGGTGGATTTGCCTGCCAGAACCAGCTTACGCGCATCGACCGTCATAGCCATAGGACGGCCTGCTTATCCTTCTGCGTTACCCCATCGTCAAACGAACATTGGGAGGTCCGGAATATTAACCGGATGTCCATCGGCTACGCCTTTCGGCCTCGCCTTAGGGACCGCCTAACCCTGAGCGGATTAACCTTCCTCAGGAAACCTTAGACTTTCGGCGCGGAGGGTTCTCACCTCCGTTATCGCTACTTATGCCGGCAGGGTCTCTTCGCAACGCTCCACCAGTCTTCTCAGTCTGGCTTCACTGCTGTTGAGAATGCTCTCCTACCACGCGCACCCTAAGGTGCGCATCCGCTGCTTCGGTGTACAGTTTTAGCCCCGTTGTATTGTCGGCACCGGACCGCTTGACCAGTGAGCTATTACGCTTTCTTTAAAGGATGGCTGCTTCTAAGCCAACCTCCTGGCTGTCTGAGCGTTCCGACTTCCTTTCCCACTTAACTGTAACTTGGGGACCTTAGCAGGCGGTCTGGGCTGTTTCCCTCTCGACGATGAGGCTTAGCCCCCACCGTCTGACTCCCGGATATGTTGTCGCTGGCATTCGCAGTTTGGTTGGATTCAGTAAGCCGGAAAGCCCCCTAGTCCATCCATCTCTCTACCACCAACGCAATTCATCCGAGGCTAGCCCTAAAGCTATTTCGGAGAGAACGAGCTATCACGGAATTTGATTAGCCTTTCACCCCTACCCACAGCTCATCCGAGCTTTTTTCAACAAACACCGGTTCGGTCCTCCAGTGGGTGTTACCCCACCTTCAACCTGGCCATGGGTAGATCATCCCGCTTCGCGTCTATTCCTGCCAACTGAACGCCCTGTTCAGACTCGCTTTCGCTTCGGCTCGCTTACGCTTAACCTTGCTGACAAGAATAACTAGCCGGCTCATTATGCAATAGGCACGCGGTCAGGCATTCCCTTGCGGGCATAGCCCTCCCACTGCTTGTAGGCACACGGTTTCAGGTACTTTGCACTCCCCTCGACGGGGTTCTTTTCGCCTTTCCCTCACGGTACTGGTTCACTATCGGTCAGAGACTAGTATTTAGCCTTACGGGATGGTCCCCGTAGATTCAAGCAGGGTTTCACGTGCCCCGCCTTACTCAGGTATCCGCTTCGAGTCTGGACTATTTTCGCCTACGCGCCTGTCACGCTCTATGGATCCCCTTTCCAGAGGATTCGGCTAACAGCCAGATTGGTAACTCTACTGTTGCGGACCCTACAACCCCCGAAACACCGAAATGCTACGGGTTTGGGCTGTTCCGATTTCGCTCGCCACTACTATCGGAATCGAGGTTTCTTTCTTTTCCTTCAGGTACTGAGATGGTTCACTTCCCTGAGTTCGCTCTATCCCGCCTATGTATTCAGCGGGTAGTTCCCAGGGTTTGCCTAGGAGGGTTTCCCCATTCGGAGATCTCCGGTTATAACGCCTGTGTGCGGCTCACCGAAGCTTATCGCAGCTTGCCACGTCCTTCATCGCCTGTCTCTGCCAAGGCATCCACCGTGCGCCCTTAGTAGCTTGACCATAGAATTAACTCCAGCGCAGGGAGCCGAATCACTTCGGTCCTGATCAAGAGTCAACCTACGTATAAATCCGCCTGAGAACGAACTCGCTGCGCTCACGCGCTATCGAGTCGCACTCCTAAAGACACTCTTCTTACTTGAACACTTGCCTGAGTTAGTAACTTGCACTAACTCGTTGCATGTGCTCGGCCTTGTATTTAAACGCGCTCGAAGCTTACTCGCCACTCACGCGCCTCACGGCGGACTTAAGTCGCGCTTCAAACGCGTTACCCAATCAATTTCGTTGTCAAACATCATTGCTTCTTCGTTTTTGCCGAAGAAGCCGAGCCCTGAGGCTCTTGAAACCTGCCGATACCAGTCTCGACAGGCGACAGCCTGTCTCTGGGTCGCACGTCACACGATCAGTTGCTGATGGCAGCGAGCCAGATACAGTGATGAGAACAGCGAATGAAGATTTGGTGGAGCTGACCGGGATCGAACCGGTGACCCCCTGCTTGCAAAGCACGTGCTCTCCCAGCTGAGCTACAGCCCCACTTCGGTACCTGCGGCAGAGTATGGTGGGCCTGGGTAGAGTCGAACTACCGACCTCACCCTTATCAGGGGTGCGCTCTAACCAACTGAGCTACAGGCCCATGTTGCTCGAAGCTGGCCGGCTACCTCGCCGTGTGAAGCCCGGCGGCTCTCACAAAACCTCATTCATTCTCTAAAAGGGTTTCGAGGACAAGGTTGAACGTGCTGGGCAGCTACGCCGCCCATGACCATCGTGCAATGGTCGATCAAGCAAAGAAGGCTTGATTCAGGATTCCTGCTCCTGCCGTCAGGAACGGCGCTTGCAGGTTAGATGACATTCGCATCCGCTCGCGACCGATTCTCATCGGGCGCGAGTCCGCTATCGCGGAAGGATGCAAAGTGCCATCATTTCTCTTTTAGAAAGGAGGTGATCCAGCCGCAGGTTCTCCTACGGCTACCTTGTTACGACTTCACCCCAATCATGAATTACACCTTGGGCGGCTGCCCCCTTGCGGTTGGCTCACCGACTTCTAGTGCAACCCACTTTCGTGATGTGACGGGCGGTGTGTACAAGGCCCGGGAACGTATTCACCGCGGCGTTCTGATCCGCGATTACTAGCGATTCCAGCTTCACGCAGTCGAGTTGCAGACTGCGATCCGAACTGAGGCCGGCTTTTTCCGATTAGCTCCCCCTCGCGGGTTTGCGACGGTTTGTACCGGCCATTGTAGCACGTGTGTAGCCCTGGACATAAAGGCCATGAGGACTTGACGTCATCCCCACCTTCCTCCCCGTTATCCGAGGCGGTTTCGTCAGAGTGCTCAACTAAATGGTAGCAACTGAAGATAAGGGTTGCGCTCGTTGCGGGACTTAACCCAACATCTCACGACACGAGCTGACGACAGCCATGCAGCACCTATATTAGCGGCCCCTTGCGGGGAAGGGATATTTCTACCCCGGTCCACTAACATTTCGAGCCCAGGTAAGGTTCTTCGCGTTGCGTCGAATTGAACCACATGCTCCACCGCTTGTGCGGGCCCCCGTCAATTCCTTTGAGTTTCAGCCTTGCGACCGTACTCCCCAGGCGGATTGCTTAACGCGTTAGCTACGGCACGGCGGGATTGGGTACCCGTCACACCAAGCAATCATGGTTTAGGGCTAGGACTACCAGGGTATCTAATCCTGTTTGCTCCCCTAGCTTTCGTGCATCAGCGTCAGTTGTGGTCCAGTGAGCCGCTTTCGCCACAGGTGTTCCTTCCGATATCTACGCATTTCACCGCTACACCGGAAATTCCACTCACCTCTCCCACACTCGAGCCCGGCAGTTTCTCATGCAGTCTATGAGTTGAGCCCATAGATTTCACATAAGACTTACCAAACCGCCTACGCACCCTTTACGCCCAATAATTCCGAACAACGCTCGCCCCCCTCGTATTACCGCGGCTGCTGGCACGAAGTTAGCCGGGGCTTCTTCTTCCGGTACCGTCATAATCGTCCCGATCGAAAGGAGTTTACGTCCCGAAGGACTTCATCCTCCACGCGGCGTTGCTGCGTCAGGGTTTCCCCCATTGCGCAAAATTCCCCACTGCTGCCTCCCGTAGGAGTCTGGACCGTGTTTCAGTTCCAGTGTGTCCGTGCGCCCTCTCAGGCCGGATACCGATCATCGTCTTGGTGGGCCGTTACCCCGCCAACTAACTAATCGGCCGCGACCCCCTCCCAGAGCGAATTGCTCCTTTGACCCGTGGGTATTATGCGGTATTAGCTAAGGTTTCCCTCAGTTATCCCCCACTCCAGGGTAGGTTAGTCACGTGTTACTCACCCGTGCGCCACTTTACTCATGGTATTGCTACCACTTTCTCGTTCGACTTGCATGTGTTAGGCACGCCGCCAGCGTTGATTCTGAGCCAGGATCAAACTCTCGTTTGAAGCCTGATGTCTACCCACCCCGACGGAGGTCGGTTGGGTCGACCGTGCCCACGCAACTTTCTCGCGAAAGGAACGGGGCACCTTACCTTGTGAGATGATCAAGCCAAACCTGATCGCATCTCACGACTGGCACGTTCAACCAATTTGTCAAAGATCCTTGAGGGCGATCCGCCTGAGCGAGACCCCTTGGGATCGAGGTCCGAACTTGCGTCCGGCTGTCCTCGAACTTGATGCGCAACGCTGATTGTGTCTGCTTGTACTGCAGGCTACGGCGTTTTGGCGCGAACCTTTTAAAGTTATCAAAGCATCGGTTCCAGGTCAAGCTAAGAACTCGCCTCGAACCATCACTCGATAACCAGTTCGCACTGCGCAAAATATCAAAGATCAGCCAGCAAAAATTGCCCGAGCCGCTAGGGCTCGCGGGAGATCACTCCCGGGTCATGCAATGGCTTGTTCTCTCTAGGGATTCCCTACAGGGGTTTAACGGTGCGGTCTCGCATCACGTCCGACCCAACGAACCAAATCTGCTTCCCACTTCCCTCAATCGAATCATCGGAAACCTGTATCGATCGGGGCAGACCCTTTAACTTTCAGCGCTCACTCGCGCAAGGCCACCGGGAGGCTCCACTGCTCACTTACAACTTCATTAGAGTAGCACAGGCACTCCAGGATGCAAACATTCGCAGGCCGCTAAGCCCCTTTATTTGCAACACCTAGAAACAATTCTCAAATCGGCTTTCAAGCTGCGCCACGCAGCCCTGTGGAAACCCTTTCGTTTCTGTGGGAAACCACTGCATGGGGCAGCCTGACAAGCCGGACATTTCGATCAAAGCTCCCAACCCATGAGCCAGGCGCCGAACTCCGCTTGCGCCACCAACCCACGCGCAGCGAGGCTAGCTCCGCTAGCTGCGTCAGTGCCGGGGAATGATCCCCAAGTCCGTAATCCCTTCACGAAATACTGCATGGCCAGCGCCACCAGCAGCAGGCCCATGATGCTCACCAGGATGCGGATGCCCGTTTCGCCCATCACCTGGCGCACCCGGCCGGCCGCCGCCAGCACAAAATAGGTCACCACCGCCGTGATGGTAATCGAGCCCAGAATCGCGCCCATCTGCCAACCCCACAGCGACGGCACCTGGCCCACCAGCACCATCACCGACGAAATCGCGCCCGGCCCCGCCAGCATGGGAATGCCCAGCGGCACGATGCCCGCGTCTTCTTTTGCCGTGGCTTCTTCCGTGTCGCCGTGCGTCTCCTGCGTCGGCGAGCGCCGCGCCTCCAGCATGTCCAAGACCGATCAGCAGCAGAATCAGCCCGCCCGCAATCTCAAACGCCGGCAGCGTAATGCCGAACATCCTGAAGATCAGCTGCCCGGCAACGCAAAACTTGTGAGCACGATGAAGCACGTCAGCGCACCCTTGCGCGCCATCCGCTTGCGCCGCACCGCATCGGCGCTCTCTGTAATCGCGAGAAACGATGGAATCGCCGCAAACGGATCGACCAGAAAAAAGATGGAGCTGAGCGCCAGCAGCGAGAAGCGCACAATCGGCGCCTGGCTCAGATCGTTCAAAGCCGTCGTAGCTGGATTGGTCCAGAGCACGATATTGAGGCTATCACTCGGAGGGAGCTCAAAACTGGGTGCCCCACCCTCGCGACACCCTTGCTTTTGTCGCAAGGGTGGGGGCGAGATCCCGCGCTCCGGCACTGGCCCCCAACTTCAACTCGGCGCGAATGAATTTACCCGCCCATGCCCCTGCGCATCGTCCACCAATGCATTCCCCTCGCGCACAACCAGACGCGTCTGCATCCCCGCCTCACGCGCCGCGTCCAGTTCCTTCACCACATCCGAGAAGAAAACGGCATCGCCCGGCGCAACTTCCATCGACTTCGCAATTGCCGCGTAGCTGGCGCTCTCGAACTTGGGGCCGGTTCGCGTATCGAAATAGCCTGCAGATGAGCGGCCGTAGATCGCCGAATACCGTGTGCCCGAATAGCAGCATCTGCGCGTCCACACTTCCCGACGAATAAATCGCCACCTTCCCCGTAGCCGCCCAACGCAGGAACGCGTCGGGAACATCGTCAAACACCGTTCCCTTCAATTCGCCGCTCTCAAACCCCGACTTCCAGATCTTGCCCTGCAGGCTTTTGAGCGCGGTCGATTTGCGGTCGCGGTCCATCAGCCACAGGAGGTAGGAGCGCGCAAACAACTCGTTTCTGATTTCAACGCCGTATGTCGGGCTGTCCTGACTCTCCTCGGCTCGATTTTCCTCGGCGAGCAGCCGCAGATCGGCCTGCACGTCCGGATCCTGCAGGTTTTCCTTCAAGTACTGAGGCAGATGCTTGCGCGCGTAAGGGAAAAGCTGCGCCGTAGTCAGCGTCAGCGGCGCAACCGTGCCCTCCACGTCGAGCAGATACAGTCGCGCGCGCTCGAGCCCTCATGCGTTTTGGTCGACGGAAATTCGAGACTCGACTCGCGGCCCAAGATATGCGGGACCGAAGCAGAGCGGCTGATAGCCCTGATCGACACCCGAGCCGGTGTACTGCGGAGTCCAGCCCTCGATCTGCTGGAACCATCGGATCGCGCGAATCCGCCGATCCTCACACAGGGTGAACCAGTGCTCAGTACCTCGCGGCACCCGCAGCATGTCTCCCGGACCCACCTCCACCGAATAAACCTTTCCGCCCAAGTGCAGAAAAAAGATCCCGCGACCCGCGAGAATAAACCGCACCTCATCCTCCGAGTGCGTGTGCTCCTTGTCGAACTTCGCGAGCATTGCTTCCAGCCCAGGCGTCTCCGGCTTCACATCGATCACGTCCGCAGTCACGTAACCGCCGCGCAGCTTCATCTCTTCAATTTCCGCGCGATACGCTTCCAAAACGAGATCTGCGGAGCAATTGGCCGGCACACGATCCAAACTCCAACGCTCATAGTCGATGCCGATCGCGCCGAGCGTCGCGCGAATCTCCTCCTCGTTCTCGATTTTCTGGTCTGTCTCAGGAAAGCGAAGTACCGCCATCGCGTCCTCCTTCAGAAAGAGATCCCTTCACGTTCGTGTAACGCTGGATTCTTGCTTGTAGCGCCGGACTCCAGTCCGGCTGTCGTGAGGGCGTCCACGCCCTCACTCATCGGGTGCCGTCGGTCCCTCGCTTTTGGGGACCGGGGAGACTCAACCTCCACCGCCCATCATTCGCCGCCCCTCCACCTCGAACAGAAATTCCAGCGCCTCCAGGTGACGGCGGGCGTCGGCGACCGATTGCCCCCAAGTATAAAGCCCATGTCGGCTCAGCAAAACTCCATGCGCATCGGCGTGCTTTCCAACCGCCTCGCCCATCTTCACCGCAAGCGCCGCATAGTCCTGCGTGTTCTCGATCAGCGGGATCCGCTCTACATGCTCGTGCGTTGCAACGCCAGCCAACCCCTTCAGAATCTCGTAGCCTTCAATCGGCACGCAGTCTTGTCCTGCGTACCGCCCGGAAACCAGCGTATTCCACACTGTATGCACATGCAGAATGGCACCCATCTCCGGCCGTGCGCGATAAATCTCCATGTGCAATCCAGTCTCCGCCGATGGATTTCCATGCCCCTTCAGCACCTGTCCCTCTTGGTCGACCTCAAGCAGGTGCGCAGGAGTCACGATTCCCTTATCCAGCCCCGACGGCGTTATGAAGATTCGCTCCGACTGTCGATCGACCACTCTTACGCTGAAGTTTCCGCTTGTCGCAGGAACCCATCCGCGTCCGTAGCACCAGCGCGCCGACGCGCACAACCGCTCGATCTCTGACTCCAGGGCTTCCCTGCCAAATGCCATCCGAGCTGCCGACCTCCGAGGAAACCCTGACAGTGTAACAACCCCTCCACTCTGGCTCTACAATCAATCCTTGCTTTCAAAAGCCCAACGCGACTCGCTCACCGTCGTTCTCGTCTCGCCGCGCAATCCCCTCAATATAGGAGCGGCCGCACGCGCCATGGCTAACTTCGGCTTCTCGCGCCTCACCGTCGTCGCGCCTTACGAGCCTCACTGGCGCGAAGCTCAATCCGCCGTCGGCGCCGAAACAATCCTGCACTCCGCTCGCAAAGGCGAAACTCTAGCCGATGCGGTGGCCAATTGCACCTTCGTCCTGGGCACCGGAACGCTCACCCATCGCAAACCCGAGCAGCCCGTTATCCTGCTTCCCTCGCTCGTCCCTGTAATTCATGCCGAACTCGCTCGCAAAAGCCGCATCGCTCTCGTCTTCGGCTCGGAAAAGCACGGCCTTACCCGTGATGATCTCTCGCTCTGCCACCTCCTCGTCGAAATCCCCACCGATCCCAGCCAACCGTCGATGAATCTCGGCCAGGCCGTTGCCGTTTGTCTCTACGAATTGGCGACACGTCTCGGAACCACGCAGACACCGGGCGCCCCCGGTGCCTCGCATTCGGGCACCGGTAAGACGACCCTTCAGCTAGAGTGTTGCGAATCGACGAGTGAAACGCGCAATAACCAACCCGCCACCTCCCTCGATCTCGACCGGCTCGGCGCTGTCATCGCCGAGGCTTTAGCTGCCGCCAACTACTCTCCTTCGGCCATGCACAACGCCAATCGACACGGGCTGCATCTGCTTCTCCGCCGACTTGCTTTTTCGCGTTCCGACGCGCGTCGCAGTCTCGGATTGTTCCGGCGCATTCTCTGGCAGCTTCAGCGGTACCCGAAAGCTGACTCAGAACCAAAATAGTTCTGGTCAAATCCGGTCAATGACCTAACACACTCGTAACTTTGAACATAGCCTTTTCCGCGCCTTCCTAACTCCGGTCCTGCTAGAGTTTTGTTGAAAGGCTCCTCCATGGCGCAACACAAAGTTCGTTCTCGTTTTTCCTTTTTTGCCGCCTCTCCGGCAGCAATTGCCGGGCTCGTTTTTTGCGGCGTAATGGCATTCTTTCTCGTGCATTCCGCCTGGGCCGGCCAGGATTCCGCAACCCAGCAGCCCCAACCGGCGCCGGCCACGAGCAGCCAACCGGCGGTCGAGCAGAATCCCCGACAAGCACCGGCAACACCGTCCGCTGACAACCGGCCACCGCAGCCCATATCTGCCCCAGCCGCACAAGATCAGCCAACACCTGCGCCAACTCAACCTGCAGCGGCGCCTTCCGACTCATCTCAATCCGCGCAGCCCGGCGAAATCTCTGAAGACGAAGTCCGCAAGCTCCTCGTCGGCAAGCAACTCTTTCTTCGCGGCGGCTACCTCGACAACGCTCTCAGCTTCAACGAACACGGAGTGCTCATCGGCCACTCGCCGCAGGGTTCTTACACTCTGAGCTGCATTCAAATCGACAAGGTTCACCTTACGCGACATAAGGTCGAGCTCGAAGGCCAGCGTTTCGGCCTACACTTCCTCGGCGCCTTACCCTCCGAAGACCCCACCAAGGCCGTCGACCGCGTGAACATCACGCCGAAAAAGAAAGAAGTAAGAATCACGGTCGACCGCGAGCTCGTGGTCAAACCTAAGCAGGACAAAGACAAGAAAAAGGCCGCGAAGAACGCACCGCATCCGGCGCTTAAATCCAGCCCACCTTCGCCAGCCGGACCAGCAGCCGCACCCGCATCCTCTGCGCCTGCCGACCAGGCTGCCTCACCAACGCCTGCCGCAACCGCCCCAGGTCCATCACCCGAACCCTCCGCCGACTCCGAAGCCCAAGCCGAGATCGCCGCAGCTCCCGCGGCCGAGCGCCCTGCCGATCCCAAGAGCATCACCACCACCACCTCGCCCGCCCACGCCAACAAGGTTCTGCTCGACGCGCTCGGCAACGTTTTTGCCCAGGGCTTTGACGCGCGGTTGATGGACTCGATGCCAGGCTTCTGGAAGCTCTACTACCAGGCCGTCGAGGCTAAATCCGACTACCGGCCACAGGATCCCAACGTGCTCCGCCAGACGTTGGTCGACCAGAAGGCCAAACTCGCTTCGAACTTCGAGCCGGCCTCCAATCAATACGCGCAGGATAGCGGAGTGGCAGGCATGTCGCTCTATCACGTGGTCGTCGGTGCTGACGGCAAGCCCGG
The DNA here is from genome assembly GCA_963782085.1 of uncultured Acidobacteriaceae bacterium. Lineage (GTDB taxonomy): Bacteria > Acidobacteriota > Terriglobia > Terriglobales > Acidobacteriaceae > Telmatobacter. Next base: position 310,688 of record CAWAIL010000008.1, on the reverse strand, counting down.
TGAAATCTCCGTGGCGCGCCCCATCGGCTTCGGGCTCGACGAGAGCGCGGTCGACGCCATTCGCAAAGCCACGTTCACACCGGCCATGAAAGACGGAAAACCAGTTCCAGTGCTTCTCGACCTCGTCGTCCAGTTCCGCATTTATTCCAAGCGCACTGCCGTCGCCTCGGGACCAGAAACTGCAAATCAGCCCAGCACTCCATCTACGCCGGGCCCCTACAGTGCGCAGCACCAGTAGCCGGACACTCCTGCCCGGCGGCGTTTTTTAGCGCCACCTCCACGTCGGCGTCCCCGCCGATCTCACCCCATCGGCTGCCACAATTCCACGCGGTTCCCCTCCGGATCCCAGATCCACGCGAATTTTCCGTATTCGTGATCCTCGCGCTTCGGATCGATCCGCACTCCGGCCGCCTCCAGCTTGCTCAGCAACCCATCCATGTCATCCACGCGAAAATTCACCATCGCCTGCTGCGTGCCCTCGCCAAAGTACTTCGTCTCCAGCGGGAAATGAGCAAACACCGTCATACCCATCGACTCCGGCCCGTCAAACGCCAGCGAGCCCCCATCTTGCGCCGGAATTCCCAGATTTTTCGCATACCACTCTGAAAGCGCCTTCGGATCGCGCGCCCTAAGAAAAACTCCACCAAACCCTACAGCTTTCGCCACTCTCTACCTCCTCACTCGATAGTTCCCAATTATCTTGTTCTCTCGTTCCCATGCTCCCTGTAGTTCTATTCTTCTCCCTGGACCAAATCTTCCACCTTCGCCTTGTACTTCGACTGACGGCCTGTCTTTGGCCCGTCCTGCACAACTCGCGAAGCCTTTGGCTGTCCCACGCGCTCCCGCGCATTGGCTTTCACGGCCTTCGCCGCCGAAAACACCGCCTTCTTCTTTTTCGCCATGGCAACCCTGAGTATGCCGCAAATCGCTTCGCCACAAAAGACCTTTCGCGCCTCAATTGAGCCCCAGGAATCTCTGCCCGCATTTACAGGTCACACCCATCGGCGCGACAATGGATGCCGGGCCAATCAAAGATGGAAGAGCGCGAATTCTTCAACGAAACCACGGAGCAGCGGACGCACAGCCTGACTTGTCCCAAATGTGGACAGGCCGGCGATTACAAGGTCACCTGGGTCGTTCGCCGCAAGCGCGCGCAACTGCCTCGAAACGCTGACGAGCGCGATCGCGCGCGCTTTGCCAAGGCGCAGTCCTACATGGTCCGCCGCGACGACAAGCTCCAGTGCGCCAACATCCGCTGCCGCAAACCCTTTGAAATCTCAACGCTTCAGTCGTTGGCTTTTCTTTCGGATTAGACCGTCAGCCGCGCGTTTGGCGCAGGGATTCTTTGCCACAAGAATCCTCACCCGTCAGGATGCGGGCCCCTTTGCTTTCCGCGGTCTGCTTCCACTGGCGCGGCGCGGGGGCTATATGGTTGAATCGAAATAGACGAGAGCCGGATCGGAGGTCGCCCGCAGATCTGGTGAAGGAGAAAACGAATCGCAATGGCAAATCTTCTGCTTCCCCCTGAAGAACGCAATCTGACACCAGACCAGGTTGAAGCGCTCGACAAACGACGCGACCTCGGGCAAACTTTCCTCGTCATCGCCTGCCAATTCTCCGTCATCGCCACGGTTCTGCTTCTCTGGGTCGGCCAGGATCTCAAGTATTCCCCCGGCTGGGCGCATCCCATGGCCTACTACTTCTTTCTGGCCCTCATCCTCATCGTGGGCTTCGGTATCACTGGCCTGGTCCTCCGCCGCGGCACTCCGCGCCTCGATTAGGCAACAAACCACAGACTCAACGAAGCGAAACGGTGAGGCAGTGAACCGATTTCTCATCATGCTCGTTGTGCTATGTATGGCGGCCGCTCTCGGCTCGTCCGCCGGGGCTCAGGCATCCCTGCCGCAGTCCTCCGCTGACGACCGCGCCGTGGCCCAAGCGATCTTTAAGCAGCTCATCGAAATCAACACCACCGATACGCCGCAGGGCAATGTAACCACTGCCGCCGCGGCAATGCAGCGTCGTTTTCTTGATGCGGGCTTCGCGCCTGAAGATGTTCGCCTTCTGGGACCGGACCCGCGCAAGCAGAATCTTGTTGTGCGTTACCTCGCGGCGGAAACCCCTACACAAAAACCTGTGCTCTTTCTTTGTCACATAGATGTGGTGCAGGCTCTGCGCTCCGACTGGACAACTGATCCATTCGAATTTGTAGAGAAAGACGGCTATTACTATGGTCGCGGCACGCAGGACATGAAGGACTCCGACGCCGCGCTGGTCGAGACATTTCTGCGCCTGCATCGCGAGGGATATAAGCCGCATCGCGATCTGATACTGGCTCTGACGGCGGACGAGGAAGGCGGCAAATTCAACGGTGCCGACTGGCTGGTCCGCGAACATCGTGAACTGGTCGAGGCCGCGTTTGTCATCAATCCAGATGCCGGCGGCGTTGAGTTGGAAGATGGTCGGCCTGTAGTGGCCGAGGTCGAAGCCACTGAGAAGGTTTACGCCGACTATCAGGTGACCGCGACCAATCGCGGCGGCCACAGTTCCCTGCCCCGGCCGGACAATGCCATCTACGAATTGACTGCGGCGCTCAATCGCCTTGCCGCTTACGCGTTTCCCTTCGAATTGAACGAAGTAACGCGAACCTACTTTGCGAACCTCGCCGCCCATGAGCAGGGCAACACAGCAACCGACATGCGTGCGATGTTGAACTCTCCGTCCGACCGCGCTGCAGCTGACCGGGTCAGCAAGGATCCCGCTTTCAACGCGAGGCTGCGGACAACATGCGTTGCCACCCGGCTTGCCGCCGGCCATGCAAACAACGCGCTCCCGCAAACCGCGCAGGCAACCGTCAACTGCCGAATCCTTCCCGGCCATTCGCCCGAAGAAATTCGAAAGCAACTCATCGCGATTCTCGACGACACGCAGCTGAACGTCGCGTACATCTCAAGCCTGGGCGACGTGTCGGCCACTGCGCCCGACCGCAAAGCGATTGTTCCCCCTGCGCCCATTGAAGAAGTTTGGGGGCCGCTGACAAGCTTGACGCAGGCGATTTGGCCGGGAATCACGGTCACGCCGGAAATGGAAACCGGTGCAAGCGATTCGATCTACTTCGCCCAGGCTGGCATTCCCAGCTACGGCTACTCTGCTATCGCTCTCGAGCGCGATGATGTGCGTGCGCATGGGCGGGATGAGCGCCTGCCTGTGGATTCGTATTGGAAGTCGCTCGACTTCTGGTATGCGTTTGCTCGGAAAATGGGCGGCCAGTAAACTCCAGGTAAAAACTTGAGGCTCCGCGCGTCGGCGACACCGTGCGCCTTCTGAGCCAGTGGTTCCACTGCTAAACTAGAACCTGATGATCCTGCCGTTTGTCCGCGAGATTTTCGCGGAGCTGGAGCAGACTCCGGGCTTCGAACGCGTTCGCAGGCACCTCAGCTTGGGTGCGGGGCGTCGGCGTGTGTCTGGACTCACCTCTACCGCACGCGCCCTCTACCTTCCGCTCATGGCGCGGGCCGCCAAACAGATAGTCATTGTCATCGTCGCCGACAACAAGGCTGCGGAAACTCTGGAGCCGCTGCTCAAAGCAGGTTGCGAGCTCACCGGCGCCACGGATCCTGCACGCGTTGTCCGTTTTCCCGCGCACGACGTCCTTCCCTTCGAAAATCTCTCCCCGCACCCCGACGTGCAGGAGCAACGTGCTGCCGCCCTCTGGAAACTCGCCACCGGTGCAGTCGACATTCTTATCGCACCCGTCGAGTCCGCTGCACTCAAGCTCTTCAATCTCGACTACTACGCCGGCCTCGCTGTCACGCTCAAGCGGGGTGAAGAGGTCGACATCGAAGTCCTTACTGCGCATCTCGCCAGTGTCGGCTACACGCAGATGGACCTTGTTGAAATGCCCGGCCACTTCACGCGCCGCGGCGGCATTCTCGATATCTATTCACCCGAAGCCGACCGTCCGGTCCGCGTCGAATTCTTCGGCGACGAGATTGAGACCATTCGCAAATTTGACCCCGAAACACAGCGCTCGCAATCCGGCCTCGACGAAACGCAATTGCTTCCGCTCACTGAAGCCCCGGTTACGGAACCTCTCCTTGCCGCGGTCAATGCACGCCTCAGCCGCCAGCGCATCGAAACTGACGATGAATTGGCCATCGAAGCCGCCGCGGCCGGTGGCGTCAGTGTCTTTCCCGGCTGGGAGTTTTTCACCCCCGTCGCGGGCGCCGAGCGCACTCTTCTCACCCTCCTCCCGCGTTGCGTTCTTTTTGTCGATGAGCCGGCGATGGTCCATAACCAGATTGATCGCTGGTGGGGTAAGGTCGAACAGCGCCATGAACGCTCCGGCATCGGCGCGCTCATCCGGCCTGAAGATCTCTACCTTCGTCCGGAATTTCTTTCTGCTTCGCTTGAATCCCACGTCGGCCTCGACCTCGATCAACTCGGCGCAATCGATGTCCTTGAATCACGACACGACCCTCGGCGAAATTGAGCTACCCACACGGCCAACGCTTCGCTTCCACGGCTCAATTCCCGCGCTCACTGAGCAGTTGAAGAACCTGATCGCTGCGGAAATGCACATCGTCCTCGCCGCGCCGCATCAGGGAGACGTCGAACGGCTCGCCACTGTCCTTCGCGATTACGAAATTCCCTACCGCCTCGGCAGCCGCGTTCCCCGTCCCGGCGAAACCATTCTCGACGAAGGCAGTTTCCTCGCCGGCGATTTGCGCGTGCCCGTCATCGTGCGCTCGCCGCTCGCCTCCGGCGTCAGCTTCGCCGAAACCAATCTCATCGTCTTCGGCGCCAACGACCTTTCCGACGAAGCCGATGTCGCCGCCCGACCCGAACCGAAAAAATCAAAAACCGCGGCCTTCGTCTCTGACTTCCGCGATCTTCACATCGGCGACTACGTCGTCCACGTTGAGCACGGCATTGCCCAATATCAAGGCCTCAAGGAAATTGTCCAGGACGGCCTCTCCGTCGAGTTCATGATTCTTGAGTTCGCCGAGGGCGCAAAGCTCTACGTCCCCCTCACGCGTCTCGATCTCATCCAGAAATATCGTTCCACCGACACCGGTCCCGCACCCGTCCTCAACAAGCTCGGATCGCAGCAGTGGACCAAGACCAAGGCTCGCGTTCGCAAAGCCATGCAGGACATGGCCGCCGAACTTCTAAAGCTCTACGCCGAACGCCACACCGCACAGGGCACCGCCTTCTCTCAGGACAACGAATTCCAGCGCGAGTTCGAAGACTCATTCGATTACAACGAAACCGACGATCAGGCCACCGCCATCCGCGCCGTAAAGAACGACATGGAGTCAACCACGCCGATGGATCGCTTACTCTGCGGCGATGTCGGCTACGGCAAAACTGAAGTCGCCATGCGCGCCGCCTTCAAGGCCGTCCAGGATGGCAAGCAGGTCGCGGTCCTCACCCCCACCACCGTCCTCAGCTTCCAGCACTTTGAAACCTTCAAGCAGCGCTTCTCCCAGTTCCCCATCCATATCGAGATGATCTCGCGCTTCCGCACGCCGAAAGAGCAGAAAGACATCGTCGAGCGCGTCGCTCATGGCAAGGTCGACATCCTCATCGGCACGCACCGCCTGCTTTCAAAAGACTCAAGTTCCAGGACCTCGGCCTGCTCGTCGTCGATGAAGAACAACGCTTCGGCGTGCGCCACAAGGAACGCCTCAAGCAGCTCCGCAAGGAAATCGACGTGCTCGCCATGTCTGCCACGCCCATTCCGCGCACCCTCCACATGTCGCTCGTCGGCCTGCGCGACATGTCCGTCATTGAAACGCCGCCCAAAGACCGCATGGCCATTCAGACCGTCGTCGCCAAGTACGACGAGAAGATCATCCGCTCCGCCGTCGAGGTCGAGCTCGAGCGCGGCGGCCAGGTCTTACTTCGTGCACAACCGCGTCGAATCCATCTACGAAATCGCATCGCGCATTCAGGAGCTCGTCCCCGCCGCGCGCGTCGTCGTCGGCCACGGCCAGATGAGCGAGAACGAACTCGAAAGAGTCATGCTCGCCTTCATGCGCCACGAGTACGACGTCCTCGTCGCCACCACCATCATCGAGAACGGCCTCGACATTCCGCTCGCCAATACCATCCTCATCAATCGCGCCGACCGCCATGGCCTCAGCGAGCTCTATCAATTGCGCGGCCGCGTCGGCCGCTCCAATCGCCGCGCGTATGCCTACCTGCTCATCCCGCCGGAGCAGCGAGCTCACTGAAATCGCGCGCCGCCGTCTCGCCGCACTCAAGGAATTCAGCGATCTCGGCGCCGGCTTCAAAATCGCCGCTCTCGATCTCGAGCTCCGCGGCGCCGGCAACATGCTCGGCGGCGAACAAAGCGGCCACATCGAAGCCGTCGGCTTCGAGCTCTACACCTCCATGCTCGAAGCAGCCGTCAAGGAGCTCAAGGGCGAAGGCGGCGAAGAGCGCCCCACCACGCAGCTCAATCTCGGCATCGCTCTCCGTATCGACGAGAGCTATGTCCCCGAAGAAAACCAACGCCTGCGCCTCTACAAGAAAATCGCGGGCGCTGCCACCGAGAGCGCCATCAACGAAGTCCGCTCCGAGATGCAAGATCGCTACGGCACATCTGCCCGACGCCACCGTTTATCTGCTCGAAGCCGCGCAGCTTCGCCTCGAGTGCGAACGCCTCGGCATCGCACAGGTCGATCGCAAGCGCGGCGAACTGCAGATCCGCTTCACAGAGAACGCCGCCGTCGATCCGGCTCATCTCATGCAACTCGTCGCGCGAAATGCAAAACGCGGCGCACAGTTCACGCCGCAGGGTGTTCTCAAACTTCCGCTCAAAGCTACGCGCCCCGACGAAGTCCTCCTCGAAATCCGCGAACTCCTCGCCAACCTCGCGCCATCCGCAGTCAGCGCCTGACGCACTCGCGACGCCTTTGTCGCTGGCTTGATTCCCGATCGTTTAACTGATCGTGTCATCCCGAACGGAGCGCGTCTGGGGCCCCATGATCGCGAAGCGATCATGGGGTAAGCGGAGCCGGGGGATCTGCGGTTGTCTTTCGCAACCAAACTTCATTGCGTATTCGGGTGCGAGCACATTCCGCTCCGAGCGCGCCCTTGATACCATGATCGCAATGCGAAATCGAACTCTACTTATCGCGTTCGGAGCCTGGATGGCCGCGTCCGCCGCCGCGCAAACGGCGACTCCCAATTGGCAATCCCAATTCGCCCGAACTACCGACGAATATTTTGACCAGGTCTACTTCCATTACGCACCGTCCGCCGGCACGCAAACAGGCTTTCACCAGTACGACGCGCAGCTCGAAGACTTTTCGCGCAAAGCCATCGACGCCGAAATCGCCGCTCTCAAATCATTCGAACAGCGCATCGAAGCCATCACGCCCAACAATTCTCCCGCCGACTTCGTCCCGCGCAGCGATCGCGACATCGTCCTCGCCAACATCCGCTCCCAACTCCTGACACTCGAAACCATCCGCCCCTGGGAAAAGAACGCCGACACCTACTCCAGCACCTGCGCCAACGCAGCCTTCGTTCTCATGGAGCGCAAGTTCGCCCCGCCCGACGATCGTCTGCGTTCGCTCATCGCGCGCGAGAAGCAGATGCCCGCCCTCCTTGCCGCCGCCCGCGTCAATCTCAAGAACCCGCCGCACATCTTCACCGACATCGCCATCGAGCAGCTCCCGGGCGACATCAGTTTCTTCCAGCACGACGTTCCCGCACGCCTTCACCGACGCCAAAGACCCCGCCGCTCAAAGCCGCCTTCGCCACAATCCAACGCCGCCGTCATCGCCGCGCTCAATGACTACTGAACATGGCTCAAAACCGACGTGCTCCCGCGCTCCAACGGCGACTTCCGCATCGGCGCCGATACCTTCCGCAAGAAACTTGCTCTACGACGAGATGGTCGACATTCCTCTCGACCGGCTGCTCGAAATCGGCTGGGCCGACATGCGCGAGAATCAGGAGCACTTCAAACAAATCGCCGCTGAGCTCGAGCCCGGCAAAGATCCCGCGCGCCGTCCTCGAAGAGCTCGGCGAACAGCATCCCGCGCCCGCGCAGCTCCTCGATTCCTTCCGCGCCACCTTCAACGGCCTTGTCGACTTCATCAAGTCGCACCACATCGTCACTCTTCCCTCCGATGTGCGCCCCATCCTCGAAGAAACGCCGCCCTTCATGCGCGCCACCACCACCGCCAGCATGGACACGCCCGGCCCCTACGAGACCCACTCCACCCAGGCCTACTTCAACGTCACGCTGCCCGATCCCTACCATGACACCGGCCGAAGTCGACGGCTACATGCACGGCTTCAACGTCGGCACCCTCATCTCCACCGCCGTGCATGAGGCGTACCCCGGCCACTATGTTCAATTCCTCTGGCTCCCGCAGGCGCCCAGCAAAGTCCGCAAGCTTCTCGGCGCCAACACCGATGTCGAAGGCTGGGCCCACTATTGCGAACAGATGATGCTCGACGAAGGCTATGGCCAGCCTGGCGTTGGCGCCAAGGACGAACGCGAATCCAAATTCCTTCGCCTCGGCCAGTTGCAGGATGCTCTGCTCCGCAACGCACGCTTCATCGTCGGCATCCAGATGCACACCGGCAACATGACCGTCGAGCAGGCCGAAGAATTCTTTCAGAAGGAAGGCTTTCAGTCGAAGGAAAACGCAATTGTCGAAACCAAGCGCGGCGCCGGCGATCCAACTTATCTCTATTACACTCTCGGCAAGCTTGAAATCATGAAGCTCCGCGACGACATGAAGAAAAAGGAAGGCGCAGCCTTCTCGCTCGAGAAATTCCACGACGATTTTCTGCGCCAGGGCTTTCCGCCCATCAAAATCGTCCGCGAAGCCATGCTCGGCGACAACTCCCCCACGCTCTAGGAATTGGCAGGGTGAACGCTCTCTCAATACCGTGTCATCCCGAGCGGAGCGCGCGTGGGGCCCCGTATTCGCAACGCGAATGCAGGGTAAGCGGAGCCGAGGGATCTGCAGTTGCCGTTAACGAACCCCACTCACCAGCAAAGATCCGTACCCCACGTCTTGATTCTGAGACGTGGGATGGCCGCGGATGTTAATCCGCCTCAATCAGGCTGAGAGCTGACGGCTGATTGCTGTCGGCTGCTTCACTCCTTCCACTTGATATTGCACCCGATCGACGGCTTCTGCTCCGCCGGAACTGGTTTGCCCGCCAGCACCAGATCGATTGCCGCACGCAGATCTTTGCCCGTCACTGGCACGCCATTACTGGGTCGGCTGTCATCGTACTGCCCGCGATAAACCAGTTTGAAATCCTTATCGAACAAATACGGGTCTGGCGTACACGCCGCGTTGTACGCATGCGCCACAGCCTGCGACTCATCGTATAAATACGGGAACGTAAATCCGTTGTCCTTCGCCTGCCTCTTCAAACCCTCAGGGCTATCCGCCGGATGCGTATTCACATCATTCGAGGAGATCGCCACAATCGCCAGCGGCTTACCTGCATAATCCGCGGCCAGCTTCCCCAGCGACCTCTCAATGTGCTTCACATACGGGCAATGCGCGCAAATAAACAACACCAGCAATCCCTGCTTGCCGCGAAAATCGTCCCGCTTCACCATCTTCCCGCTCACAGCATCCGTTAATGCAAAATCCGGAGCCACAGTCCCCAGCTCCAGCATCGTCGATTCCGTCAACGCCATAATTCCATCTCCTCGTTTCTAACTCGCTCGCTTACCAATCCGCTGGGTGCCCTGGGTCCCTAACATTTGGGGACCTGGGAAAGCACGCCCCTCAGATCGACACCGCTCCCTGGGTCTCTCGCTCCCTTGCTCCCTGCTCTAGAACAGCCCCGCCTGCCGCCCCGGCATCCTGATCCCGAAGTGCTCGTACGCCAGTCGCGTCGCCACGCGCCCGCGCGGCGTGCGATCCAGAAATCCAATCTGAATCAGGAATGGCTCGTACACTTCCTCAAGTGCATCTTCTTCCTCAGCCAGAGTCGCGGCCAGCGTGCCCAGTCCCACGGGCCCACCATCGTATTTCTGCATGATCGCTAGCAACAGCTTACGGTCGATCTCGTCGAATCCGTGGGCGTCCACTTCCAGCAGTGTCAAAGCAGCATTCGCCGTTGGCAGGTCAATCACGCCCGTTCCCCGCACCTGCGCGTAATCCCTCACCCGCCGCAGCAGCCTGTTCGCGATGCGCGGTGTCCCGCGGCTTCGCAGCGCAATCTCCGCAGCGCCATCACCATCGATCGGAATCTGCAGCACCTCCGCTGATCTCTCCACAATCACGCGCAGATCTTCTTCCGTATAGAACTCCAGCCGCAGCAGAATCCCGAAGCGCGATCGCAGCGGCGAGCTCAAAAGCCCCGGCCGCGTCGTCGCTCCAATAAATGTGAACGGCCGAAGTTCCATCACGTGCGTGCGCGCCGCCGGGCCCTGCCCAATAATGATGTCCAGTTTGTAATCTTCGAGCGCCGTGTACAGCTTCTCTTCCAGCACTGGTTGCATCCGGTGAATCTCGTCGAGGAACAGCACCTGCCGCTCGCGCAGGTTTGTCAGAATCGCCGTCAGGTCGCCCTGGATCACAAGCGCAGGTCCTGAAGTCTGCTGGAAGGCGACGTCCATCTCGTTGGCGATAATCGTTGCCAGCGTCGTTTTGCCCAGCCCCGGAGGTCCGAACAGCAGGACATGGTCAAGCGGCTCGCCGCGCGACTTCGCCGCCTCGAGAGCAATCTCGAGTTGCTCCTTCGCTTTTTGCTGTCCGATGAACTCGCGAAGCCATCGCGGCCGCAACTTCAGTTCAAATCCCTGCTCTTCGTCGGCACGCGCCGCGCTTACAAGTCGTTCAGGAAAGTTGTCGCTTGCGATGGTCATACTCAGGAGAAGTTTAGCCGTTCTCTCTAACGCGAGCAAAAGATGGCCTCGTGACGCAATCATTGCGTTATCTTCGCGATTCTTGCGTGGCGAAAGCTGAGAAAGTCCGCAGTAACTTCACGCCGTAATGTAACCAGAATGGTACAAATCGCGTCCCGCGCCGCCTGATTTCGCATGATCGTGATGCCGCACTTCTTCATCCGCCATGCCGCGCTCCGGCCGGGCATGACAGCTAGCCGGGCACAACCTGCCTTTTAGTGACTGATTTGATGCGGAATACCCATTAACACCTTTGTGGCAGAGGCTTTCCACCTATACCTGTCCTATAGTCAATGGCATATAGACCAGCGAGAGTCTGCCGTGACAATGTTGGGTCCGCTGCCCATGCCGGCTGCAGACTCCGGAGGTTCCACAATGCTTGATCGTTTTTGGCCGCGGGCGCTTTTTCTCGTCGCTCTTGCGGCCCCAATTGCCGGCTGCACGAACCCGTTGGTAGACACCATCAGTGTTTCACCATCGGCACAGACTGTTGCCGTCGGTCAGACCTTCCAATTCACCGCGACGGGTACCGTCGGGCACGGGAATAATCATCCCTCGACCACCTCGAACATCACCAACCAGGTGACCTGGACATCGAGTGTGCCGAGTGTGGCTACCATCAGCTCTTCCGGCATCGCAACTGGCGTCGCCTCAGGTAGCACCACCATCACTGCAACCATCGGCGGGTTTACCGGCGTGCTCTCCGCATCGTCCACCCTCACCGTTGCGGGTTCGAGCGGTGGCACTGGAACGGTTACTGGAATTACCGGGCTCAGCGTGATCCCTGATTCGCAGACCGTCAACTCTCCGGGCCAGACCAGCCAGTTCATCGCCATTGGAACCGCTGCAAGCGGCGCTACGGTGAACCTCACCAACCAGGTTGCCTGGTCGTCAAGCAGCGTCCAGATTGCCACGGTTGGCGGCAACACCGGCTTGGCTACTGCGGTCGGACAGGGCTCTGTCACCATCACCGCCATCTATACCAATCCGGGTGGTGGAAGCACCATCACTGGATCGGGCACTTTCACAGTCGCAAGCGGAAACAACGAACAGTTCACAAAAGTTCAGATCATTCCCGGTTCGCAGGCAGTTTCAGCATCGGGTCAAACCGGGCAGTTCATTGCTCTCGCCACTGTTGGCAGCAACGGGCTCGAAGAAGACGTCACCAACTCGCCGAGTATCATTTGGCTTTCCAGTATTCCCACCATCGCAACTGTTACCTCAGGGCTCGCCACAGGGGATGGTGTCGTCACCGGCGTCAGCCAAGGCAGCACAAATGTCACCGTCGAATTGAAGAATAGCGATGGTTCGATTGTCACTGCCCAGGCGGGAATCACAGTCACTCTCACGCCCGCGCCAGAACCGCTCCTATCGCTGCAAATCATTCCCTCCTCCATCTCTGTCGGCAATCTGCAGGACACCGGGCAGTTCCTTGCAATCGGAACGTATTCGACAACGCCAACGGTCCGGGATCTGACCAACGAGGTCACCTGGCAATCGTCCGAACCCAATGTCTTTCCCGTGCTCACCAATGGAACTGGCACGGCCAACCCCGGCGCTGACGCTGGCGTTGTCACGGCTGAAGGAACAGGCGATGCGGTCATCATCGCAGAAGCCAAGGATCCAACCACTGGTTCCATTGAGAGCGCGACGGCGACGTTTAGCTGTCCGCTGGTTCTGCCTACGGCAACCACGGCAGGTTCGTGCTATCCGGGCTCTCAGGCGCCTGCCCTGCTCGCCACACTCACTGTTTATAACGAGGGCCTCAACACCACCAGCTGGTTGGTCACCGCGCCTTCGGCCACAAATACTCCCGACGTCTTGCACTGCGGGCCTGGATCCAATGCAGCTGGGTTTGGCGGTTCAGTATGCGTTGCCTCCTATCCGATCGGCAGCGCAGTCATTCTCACTGCGCCTGCAACCTCGGCAGCTTTCGGCGGCTGGTCATATAACTGCACGCCGCTCGCACCGAGCACCGCCGCCGGTCCGAACAGTTGCGAGGTGTTCCTCACAACCAACGACACCGTCGGTGCGATCTTCAACTAACCCCAACCTCGATACCGCGAGAGCCGCCCTTCGGGGCGGCTTTTGTGTGCTCAGAACCAGCTCGGCATTTTCAGGCAAAATCGCCGGAGGCCTAAGGTCCCCCACCCCCGCCGCCGTTTAGACTGGGAATGTCGCCTCGAACGTAATGTCCCACCGGTTTGGCAAGCTTCGCCGTTTCCACTTCAATCTGCCGCAGCGAATCGCGGCCGGAATGCTGTCCCTCTTCCTCCTGCAGGGCTTCTGGATCATCGGCCACCAGACACTTGCCGATCGCGACTATCAGTACGCGCGCTGTGGCCGCGAAACCTGGGAAAGGCCTTCGCCTCTCGCTGGTTACTACACCTCCTGTGGCAACATTCATGACGGCATCCTTGCCTATCGTGTAGCTGGCCTCCCTCTCACTCTCAATCTCCTTGCCCAACGCGGAATCGATCACTTCCGCAAGCCCGAGAACCGCGTCGTCCAGGAGACAGGCGAACTCAGCACGTGGGAGCTCCGCCACCAGATGACGCACATCCTCCTGCTTCTGCGTCTCCCGTTCCTCTTTGCAGGTTTCGTTCTCGGTGGATGCCTCTGGTGGGTTACTCGCCGCCTCTATGGCAACTTGGGCGGTTACACGGCTTTGGCCCTCTACTGCTTCTCGCCACCCATCCTCAAAGCCTGCGTCGCCCCCGACCCCGAAATCCTCGCCGCTCTCGCGGTCTACGGCGGAGTCTATACCTGTATCGGCGTTGCCCACGCAATGCAGGGACCAAAGCGCAAATGGCGCCCGCGTATTCTCCTGCTCATCGTCATCTTCGGTGTCGCTGCCTCTTCGCACATCGTGGCACTGCCCGTCACCGCGCTCCTCGGACTCGGCCTGATGCTTTGGGTCGCTGAAGGCCATCGCAGCCAGGCCCTCCCAGTTGTCCTCATAGCATCCGGCGGCGGACTCGCTCTTCTCTTCGCCTGTTACGGTTTCTCTCCCGACGCATTCAGCTTCGTTTTCCGCTCTGGAGCAGGATTCATCACTTTCTCACTCGATCCCGCTCACCGCTTTTTCACAACACTTTCCAACGCCGGTATCACCATTGCTGCTGTCGCGGCCTTCATCTTCTATCTCGCTCTCTCCCGCGCTCGCTACTACGGCAACACAGCTCCGCTCCTCTGCGCCCTGCTTCTCATCGCGCTCGTCATGACTGGCGCTCCCGGCAGTCCCTGGCTCTGGGCCATCCCCTTTCTCCTCACATTCATTGGCGGAGTCTTCGCCGACGTCTATGAAACGCCGCGCGGCCGCATCGCACGCGGCGCCGCAGCAGCCATCATCCTCCTGCAAATCGTCCTCTGCGTCCTAAATCTCTCGGCACTCGGATAACTGATTCGCGGTGCAGCGGCGCGCTGACTTGCAGTCCTGCTAACTCGCTGACTCGCTAGCTCATAACCCAAAGCAAAATAAGGCCTTATTTCCACTCCACGTTCTTGCCCTTACCCCGCCTCACCTTATAAAATGAACTCAAGACCTGCGGAACCGGCCTCGCTTTTTCTCGCCTTTTTGCCGCCATCTTGCGGGCTTCGAACAACTTATGGCAGACGATAAGAATCCCCAGCTTCCTCTCGGCGGAGCAAACCCTCCCGGCGGCACACTCATTCCCATCAATATCGAGGAAGAGATGCGCCGCTCGTATCTCGACTACTCGATGTCCGTCATCATTGGGCGCGCGCTGCCCGATGCCCGCGACGGTCTCAAGCCCGTCCATCGCCGCGTGCTCTACACCATGAGCGAGATGGGCCTCCAATACAACAAGAAGTACACCAAGTGCGCCAAAGTCGTCGGCCAGGCCATGGGCGTCTATCACCCGCACGGCGACTCCGCCATCTACGACACGCTCGTCCGCATGGCGCAACCCTTCTCTCTCCGCTATCCGCTCGTTGATGGCCAGGGCAACTTCGGTTCAGTCGATGGCGACCCGCCCGCTGCCATGCGTTACACCGAGTGCCGCATGGAGCGCATCACCGGCGAAACGCTCGCCGACATCGACATGGAAACCGTGGACTTTGTGCCGAATTACGACGAGTCCACGGTCGAACCCACGGTTCTGCCCACGCGCATTCCCACGCTCATCGTCAACGGCTCCAACGGAATCGCCGTTGGCATGGCCACCAACATTCCGCCGCACAATCTCACTGAAGTCCTCAACGCGACCATCGCGCTCGTCAAGAATCCCAAGGCGGGCCTCGCTGAAGTCTTCAAGTACGTCCAGGGGCCTGACTTCCCAACCGGCGGTATTCTTTACGGCCGCACCGGCATCGTGGACGCTTATCGCACTGGCCGCGGCCGCTTCCTCATGCGCGCCCGCGTCGCCATCGAGAACGTCACCAAGGATCTAAAGGCCCTCATCGTCACCGAGCTTCCTTACCAGGTGAACAAGGCCACGCTCTTCAAGCGCATCGCCGAGCTCGTCGAAAACAAAGTCATCTCTGACATCGACATCGGCTCTGACCGCACCCGCGATGAAAGCGATCGCGACGGCATGCGCATGGTCATCGGCCTCAAGCGCGGCGCGCAGCCTGAGATTGTGCTCAACCAGCTCTACAAGCACACCCAGCTACAGGAAAGCTTCTCCATGATCTTCCTGGCTGTCGTCAACAGCCAGCCCCGCGAGCTCGGCCTTGCCGAAGCCATCCAGGTCTTCATCGATCACCGTATCGACGTCGTCCAGCGCCGCACCGTTTACTTGCTACGCAAGGCCCGCGAGCGCGAGCACATCCTCGAGGGCTACAAGATTGCCCTCGACAATCTCGACGCGGTCATCAAGATCATCCGCGCCTCCAACTCCCGCGCCGATGCCCGCGAAAACCTCTACGCCTGGGGCAAGGGCAAAGACATCGTCATCAAGCTCGACCGCGAAATCCAGCGCAGCGAAGAGCGCGGCCTCACCCTGATCCAGATCGATGCCATCCTCGAGCTGCAGCTCTACCGCCTCACCCAGCTCTCGATCGATGAAATCTTGAAAGAACTGTCCGAGATCAGAGAAAAAATCTCCGAGTACGAAGAGATCCTCGCCAGCGAGAAAAAGCTTCGCGCCGTCATCATCAAGGAGCTCGAAGACATCCGCGACAGGTACGGTGACAAGCGCCGCACCGAAATCATCGACGAAAGCGCCGAGATTCAGCTTGAAGACCTCATCGCCGACGAGCAGGTTGCCGTCACCGTCAGCCATCAGGGCTACCTCAAGCGCACCCCCATCTCTATCTACCGCCAGCAGCGCCGCGGCGGTTCAGGCCGAATGGGCATGAAGACGCGCGAAGAAGATTTCGTTCAACAACTCATCATCGATTCCACGCACGCCTTCCTGCTCTGCTTCACCAACACTGGCCGCGTGTACTGGCTCAAGGTTTACGAAATTCCCGACGTCGGCGCCGCCGGCAAGGGCAAATCCATGCAGAGCCTGCTCGACCTCCAGACCGGCGAGAACGTCCGCGCCATTCTTGCCGTGCGCGATCTTGAAGAAGCAGACAAATACGTTTTTTTTGCTACGCAGCAGGGCACGGTCAAGAAAACTCCGCTCAAAGATTTTTCCAACGTCATGTCTCGCGGCATCATCGCCATCGCCATCGACCAGAACGACGAGCTCGTCTCCGCAGGATTGACCAACGGCCAACAGACCATCTTCATCGGCACGCGCGATGGCATGGCCATCCGTTTTGATGAAGCGTACGACTCCGAACGCAGCGGCGCCGGCCTGCGTCCCATGGGCCGCAATGCCGCCGGCAACCGCGGCATCTCGCTCAAGAAAGGCGATTACGTCATCGGCGCAGCCATCACTGACTCGGACGCGATCCGCGACAAAGAGCGCGATGCGTTGGCTGCGAAAGTTGGACTCATCAAGGACCTTGCCAAACTGCGACAGGCGCTTGAACAAACCAAATCCGATCTCCAGAAGGCTCGCGAGAACCAGCGCGCTGGCGCCAAGGATGATGCCAAGTTGGCCGATGCCGTCAAGAAACAGGAGAAACGTCGCGACGATGCTGAATCTGCGCTAAAAGATCTCGACGAAAAACTCGGCATGCCAAAGTCGATGATCCTCACCGTCACCGAAAATGGTTTCGGCAAGCGCACCTACGTCGACGAATACCGCCTCACCGCGCGCGGAGCTCAGGGCGTCAACAACCTCAAGGCCACGCCGAAGGTCGGCAAAACATCTTCGATCCTTCTCGTCAACGAGACCTCGGAGCTGGTCGTCATCAGCCAGTTCGGCAAAATCATCCGCATTGACACCAAGACCGTCCGCTCCGCCGGCCGCGCTACCCAAGGCGTTCGCCTGCTGAGCCTCGAACCCGACGACAAGGTCGCCGCCGCCGTCATCATCCCACCCGATGAACTCAACGGCAAAGACGAAGACCCGCAAGGAACCCTGCTGCAATAGCCGCCGCCAGTTAACCATCCGGTGTCGCTGAGCGCATGGGCAAATTATCATTCGTCCGGAGTCGGTATCGGTAAAGGTGGACGCGCCAAGAATTGCGTATAGCGTCTTCATCAGCTACGGCGCCGCACGCGTAAATCTCTTCAGGCGGAGGGTCGATGAATCGATTGAAAATGCCCGTCTGGTCTCTTGCAGTCGGATTGATCATCTTGCAGATGATCCTGGTTGCGATCATCGTTCATGGCGAGTCGCTCACCTTCGATGAGGGCGACCATATTTTCGCCGGCTACATGATGTGGCATAGCGGCGACTACGGTCTGAATCCCGAGCATCCGCCGCTGGTCAAGCTGGTGGCGACACTGCCTCTGCTGCACGAGAAGCTTTGGGTGCCTCCGCTGCAACAGCGAATGTTCAAGGTGAGGCGTACCGGGACGGCCGCGATTTTATGGAGCGGAACGATGGCCCAGAGCATGGCCTGCTCTTCCGCATGCGCCTGGCAGCAGGTGTCTTTGCCGTGGGCCTCTCAGTGATGGTATTTCTCATGGGGAGCGAGCTCTTTGGCCAGTCCGCTGGTTTGCTGGCTTTGCTATTGGTGGTCTTCGAGCCCAATGTGTTGGCCAACAGTGATCTGGTCACCACCGATATGGGAGTCGCCTGCTTCTTTCTGGCCACAATCTATTGCTTCTACCGTTACGCAAGGCAGCCATCTGTGATTCGTCTGTTGCTCACCGGCTTGGCCGCGGGACTCACGCTGTCGGCCAAGCACAGCGGGATTTTGCTGGCTCCGATGCTGCTGGGATTGACGCTGGTAGAGATCGCCTGTGCCGAGCGGGGACGGCGCAAGCGGATGGCTGGCACACTGTTTGGCGGATTGCGCAGCCATCGTGGTCCTTGCGGTCGTGGTGCTCTGGGCTTTCTACGGTTTTCGCTATGCGGCCAGACCGGCAGGGCTGGTGATGAACCCGACGCTGAGCGAATACGCTGCACCCCTCACGGGGGTGAACAGTTGGGTGATAGGTCATCTCGCCAACTGGCGGTTGCTGCCGGAATCCTACCTGATGGGGATCACTGACATCCACTATGCAGCGCAGCAGTATGCCATCTTCCTGCTGGGGCACGACTATCCTCACGGTGTTTGGTGGTACTTTCCAGTCGCGCTGTCCATCAAGACCACTCTGGGCTTGATCGGTCTGGTGGTTTTGGCCGGTATTGCGCTGATCAGCAGGCGGCTCAGGCAGAGAAGAGAATTGGCGTACCTGGTTGTGCCTGGCGCTATCTATCTCACTGCGGCGATCCTCAGCGGTATGAACATCGGCACTCGTCATGTTCTGTTCTTGTATCCACTGGCCGCGTTGCTGGCTGCAGCGGGTCTCACGGCGCTCGCGCAGCATAGCCGGCGCTGGATTTGGATCGGTGGAGGATTGGTGGCGTGTCATATCGTTTCTGCTCATGGCTGTGTTTCCGGCAGAGATGGCGTACGGCAACGAAGCCTGGGGCGGAACGGCAAACACACACAAATATCTGAGCGACTCCAGTGTGGATTGGGCGCAGCAACTGCCACACGTCAAGCAATGGGTTGACGCCCATCCTGGCGAGGAGTGCTGGTTCGCCTATTCCGCTTATCCGGATCTTCGTCCGCAAGCCTACGGCATTCCCTGCCACCCGCTCCCCACGGCCCATACCGAATGGGAGATCCTGCCGGTCGACGTGCCAGAAACCATCCATGGCAACCTCCTGTTAAGCGCAGACGATCTGGAAGCCTGCGACTGGCCCAGCGACCAGTTGAATGTCTTCGAGCGATTTCGGTGGATGCCGATGGCGGAGCAGATCGATCACAGCGTGTTTGTGTACCATGGCGATTTCCATGTGCCCTGAAGCGGCGGCGTTGGCAGCAGTCCAAAAGTCGAATATCCTGCTGAGGCAAAAGAGGCCCGCGGAGGCTTTGGTTGCGGCAAAGAAGGCTGTCGCTTTGCAGCCGGAGAATTTGCTGGCGCAGACGGCCTTGGGAGACGCCCAGACGGCATTAGGCGACAAAAACAGTGCACGAGCCGCCTATGAATTGGCGCTGGCGGCGGCGCATCGATTGGAAGCCGACGCCCAGCCGCTGTATGTGCCGGATTTAGAGCAGAAGCTGCATCCATAATTTCTGAACGGCAAGGTCGTCGGTGGTCGGGAGACTCTCCGTTTTTAAAGTTTGTGGGAGGTTCGTTGCTTAACCGGAAAGTCAAAAGGCGTCGGACCAGCCCATTAGTTATAGTTAAGGAAACATCCCTCGGATCGGTAGTGATGAACGCCGTTGCGGTCACCAACCCCGCATTACTCTCGAGCACTGCCTCCCGGTAATCGCTGTTCTGACTCCTGCAAACTGATCACTGATTCCGAATCGTTCGCCACTGATCCGTGACCACTGTTTTTCTTTGTCAAGTCCCGCCATCTTCCCAAACCCCTTCATCCGCTTCATTCCAAACAAAATATAAATTTCGCAAAAAGTGCTGATAATTTCGCGGATTTCTCTACACTTGTCTTAGTAGAAAAAAATGATCTTCGATCGTGGCGGCCCGGAGTGCCTCATTCCTCCGGGCTGTCCGCTTTCTGGAACGCTCACTGCAAGTTTTCGGCTGAGCTGATAACTGACGGCTGATGGCCGCCTCTAACTCTTTTGCCGTCACGGTTGTGCAAACAACTCCTTTGCTTGCCCGACCTTGCAGCACAAGGCACTATGTAAACCCGAGAAATCAAAACAGTTATTTGCACAGATGGGAGGGGGGTGGCATTACCGTCCGCCGAGTGAAAGCAACGAACCGCTATCCGGATACAAGTTCCTGGGCGGGGTGCCCCATCCTAAGCTGGCCGCATCGCGACGAGTTTAGGGTGGGAGACCTCCTCATCGCGCCATCGACGCTCGGCCGCTTACTGATTTGCTGGCTCGCGTCTTCCGCCGCGCGACCAATACATATAGACCGGAATCCCCAGCAGCACCAGGATCAGCCCGGGCCATGTGTACTGCGGCTTGTAGCGCAGCAGCATCGCGCAAACCCATGTCGCCATCACGATGTAAAGCGCCGGCAGAAACGGATAGCCGATCGCTTTGTACGGCCGCGGCGCGTTCGGCTGCTTGAAGCGCAGCACAAACAATCCGATGATGGTCAGAATGTAGAAGGCACAGCGCCGCGAAAATGATGTAGTCGAGCAGTTGGCTGTAGCTGCCGCTGACGCACAGGAACATCGTCCACATCGCCTGCACCACCAGCCCGGCGGCCGGCGTCTTGTAACTTCGGATGCAGCTTGCCGACCGATTGAAAGAACAGCCTGTCCTGGCCATCGCGTAATAAACGCGCGCTCCGGCCAGCGTCATCCCGTTTGCGCAGCCGAATGTTGAAATCAGAATCGCCGCGGCCATCAGGTAGCCGCCAACCGTGCGGAAAAATCTGCTGCAGCGCCGCCGTCCCCGATACGATCCTCCGCCGCATACTGCACGCCCCGCGCAAACACCGTCGCGCCGTGCGGATCGCCGTGCAGCGGCAGCACCATCATGTAAGCCGCGCTCGCCAGAATATACGACCGTCAGCACAAACCCCGTGCCCAGCACCAGCGACAGCGGAATATTCCGCCGCGGATTCTTGATTTCGCCCGCCGTAAACGTCACGTTGTTCCACGCATCGGCAGAAAACAGCGACCCCACCTGCACCACCGCCAGAATCACCAACAGGTTCACCAGCACGATCGGCCCTGCCGCGCCCACCTGCACGGGATGCAGCGCGCTCCAGCCCGCATTCCGCCAGAATTGGCTCCAATGCTCGGCCAAAGTTCGCCGCAATCGCCGCGCTGTTGCGCCCAACCGTGAACCCCAGCACCACCAGCCCCGCCAGCGACAGCGCCTTTGCCACGTGAACACATTCTGCATCAGCGCGCCCAGCTTCACGCCGCGAGATGTTCACTGCTGGCCACGAATCGCCACGACGATGATGCCGGCCAGGTTCGCCGTGCTCACCCCGATCTCCATGTTGCCCAGCACCATGGGCCCAACCAGGAATCGCCGGCACATGCGCGATATGCCACAGCCAGTGCGTGCTCGACACCGAGGGAAAGAAGACGCCGAGAAACTTGCCGAACGCCACGCACACCGCGGCGATCGTCCCCGTCTGGATCACCAGGAACAGCGTCCAGCCGTAAAGAAATCCCCACAGCGGCCCCAGCGATTCGCGCAGGTAAACATATTGCCCGCCGGCCTTCGGCATCATCGCCGCCAGCTCGCCGTAGCTCAGCGCGCAGATCATGGTCATCACCGCGGTCACGACCCACGCCGCCAGATAAAGCGCCGGCGAATCGGTGCCGCGCGCAATATCGCTGTCGACGATGAAGATGCCGCTGCCGATCATCGAGCCCACCACCAGCGTGGTCGCGCTGAAGAGCCCAAGGCTCTGCGTCATCTGGGTGCGGGATTGTGGATCAGCGGATTCTGGTTGCGCGATCGATGTCGTCATTGATCGGTGTGCGAAGTTGCCTTCTGCTGGCGGGGAAGAACCGTGTCAGCATTGTATCCAACTTCGCGCACAACGCGACTTCAATTGCCGAGCGTGAATACGACATTCACTGTCGTCTCCACTTCCACTGGGTCGTTATTGAGCTTGTATGGCTTGTAGCGCCATGTGCGAACGGCATCAAGTGCAGGCTGCCGTAACATGGCAGGCCCGCTTACGATGTGCAGATCCTTGATCGTCCCGGCCTTGGAAATGGTAGCTTGCAACTCCACGGTGCCGGAGACTCGAGCCGCTTTAGCAATCGTCGGATAGATGGGAGGTGTCTTCTGGATCAGCATTCCGGTCGCGACCCCCGATGAGATCGTGATTGGTCTGGCGGATTTGACGATGGGCTGGTTATGACCACCAAAGACACTGGCCATTGTGCTGCCACCACCAAGACCATCCGCAGCACCTGCACCAAGGCTTGGAGGCGGAGGAGCATTCTCGACACCTTGCTTCTTCATGTCTCCTGAAATCATTCTGGGCGCCGTCAATTGGTCGTTCATCATTTGCGTCTGCAACTCTGACGCCGGCTGAGTCGAATTCGCTGCGTCCTCTTTTAAGACAGCCTCGCTATCAGGCGTCTGCTGTTTTGGGGTCGCCGCCTGCGGCTTATCCTGAGGCGAGGATTCAATGACCTGTTGATCTGGTGGAGTCGTGACGGCCTGAGTATCGGTTGCCGCCGGAACCGGCTGAACAGTCTGTTTCACCGCCGCCTTCGTCCCGTGATGGCCGAAGGAGATCATGAGAATGAGCGGAAGCAAGAGCGAGCAGGCGCCTGCTGCAACCAGGATCACCCGCTTCTTCTTTGATGAATTTTCATCTTCTTCTGCATCGTATTTCTTCGATGAAAAGCCTTGGAACAGAACGCTGTCAGCTTCGCGGATCATCTCCTTCTTGGAGTCCGGGGAGTCCGCTTCCCCGTCCGGCGAGGGGGAATTTGATTCGCCCCGTGCAACCGGAGCTCCTTTTGTCCCACGATTTCCTTCGGGCTTATTTGAGGCCTGGGTCGAAATCTCTGGCGCCACCTCGCTCATCGCCTTTTGTGGTTTGGCGAATACCGGTTGAGACAAGTCGGGCCATGTATTAAGAGGCGCGTCCAGTGCGGGTGACAAGACTGTTTTGGGTTGAGCAGGCTGTGAAACTCGCTTTGCAGGCTCGACGACGGTTGCGGCTGATTCCCAATCATCACCTTTGACCGGCGACGGCGCGCGGAGACTTTCTTTTGGCCATACTTCCAACTGGCCTTCCTGCTTTACGCGGCTGGACGATTGCGAATCAGACCGCCACACGCGCGACTTGGTGTCGAACGATGCCAGGATTTCTTCCAGGTAGCCGGACTGCCCATGATTCTTGCCAGTTTCACCATGGTCAGGTGTCGGTTCCCACTCATTGGAGTTGACCGGCGCAGGCGCAGAAGAAGCGTCGCCATCCCATTCGCCAAAATCCTCGGGAAGTGTGTCAGGAAGCGGAGCTATTTTCTCAGTAGGTGCCATTGACCGTCATCTCCTTTCTCGTAGACAGCGCCCTTGTACTTGCGCGTTTCGTGCGCAGCCGGCTTAGAAACATTGCGTCCGCCATTTCCGTTTGCTTTCGCCGAAACTGCCGGGCCAGCATCGACTGCGGTGAAGGTCCACTCGGACTCGGGATCGGTGGCTGCGCCCTGTAACGAACCGTCGTCGGTCGATTCTTCGACCGCAGGCGCTTCACCTTTCGCCGGAGCAGAAATTGCGGAGACAGAAGCCGTCGTGAGGAAGCTCCACTCGGACGCGGGATCAGCTCCTTCGGCCGGCACTGGAACAACTTCAGGTGATACCTCCGCCTCTTTAACCACCTCGACGGGTAAAGGCGCAGAATTTGCCGGAACAGTTGGAGTATCGAGGACGCTCCATTCAGTCACCGTCTGAACGGTGCAAGTCGGCTGCGAACCGATCTCGGCTGTACCTTCTACTGCAAGCTCGACGCTGGCGTGCGCCGTCGCGAATTTCTCGGTGTCGTCCGGAGTGAACGAAGCCGTGAGTGTATATTTCCCAGGCGCGAGCACGTGGCCTGCAGAGGGAGTGTAGGCAAACTTCCCCGGAACAGATGCCGTGGCATTCAACTGCGCGACGCTCAATGCCGTTCCGTATGGAATCCCGGTGGGAACCGCCCATGTAATGTGCGAAGGCTGTTTCTCGTTGACCGTGAGGGACACTACTGCATCGGCCGTTGTGTAGTTCAAAGTATCCGTCGGAGTGAAAGTGACGGTGAGATTGTGCACTCCCGGTCCGAGAGCTGCACCCAATGCCGGCCTGTACACCAACGAACCCGGCACAGAAACAGTGGCATTCAGTTGGGCAGCGCTGAGCTTCGTGCCTTCGGCGATCTGAGCCGGGATCGGCCACTCGATCGTAGGTGTCGCCTTGGCCACCGACAGTGAAACGGCAGCCTGCGATGAAGAGTATTCCAGCGCATCAGTTGGGAGGAAAGCCGCTGACAATCTGTGCTCTCCAGCGGCTAGTACTGCTCCCACGCCCGGAGTGTATTCAAATGACCCCGGCACCGAGGTTTTTGCGCGAAGCTGAAGTTCACTGAGCTTCGCCCCATACGTAATTGGCTGAGGTGTGGGCCACTCGATCGGCGAGGGCAACTTCGCCACAGTGAGTGTGACAGTGGCTTGCGATGTGGTGTAATTCGCGCTGTCCTCAGGAGTGAACTTAACCGAGAGAGTGTGCGTTCCCCTCGGCAGCACGGCGCCCGAAGCAGGTGTGTATTCGAATTCTCCCGGTATTGGCGCCAAAGCATTCAGTTGGGTCTCGTCCAGCGCGGTGCCACCTGCAACCTCGGCTGGGGTGGGCCAGTCGATCTCCGGTGTTGCCTTAACGACAAGAATTGAAACGGCAGCCTGTACGGGGCTGCCAATTTCAGAGGCTGCGGGCGTGAATGTGAGCCAGAGTGTATGCGTCCCCACCGGCAGCACATAGCCTGGGCCGGGAGTGTAGACGAAATCTCCCGCAACCGATGCTGTGGCATTCAGTTGGACCGCCGTGAGCCCCTCACCGTAAGTAATTGCGTTGGGCGTCGGCCATGAGATGCTCGAAGTCATCGAAGCCAGATTCGGGATGCCGCCCGGTCCATCTTTGCCGAAACTCGCATGCGCAGTGCCATGACCGAATCCCTTAAGTTCCGCTTCCTTCTTTCTTGGTTTCGGAATTGGGAGTCCAGTAATCGAGCTTGCCATCTCCAGGCTGATGCGCGATATCCGCGAATCCGCGAGGCCGGATTCGTCTGACTGCAGGGCACGGGCAGCGGTCTGATCGTCAGGAATCTTCCAACGCACCGGTCTGCCCAGCGCTTTGGTAATGACGTCTCCATTTGTCGTCTCGTTAAATCGAGACTCAATCCTGTTGATCACGACTTCAAGGTTCGGACCACCATCGGTGAAAAACTGAGAGATCACCCGATTCGAATTGCGCAGATCGGAAATGCCTGTTTGCGTGACCAGGTAAATAGTCGACGCTTCCTCGAAGAGAATCTTGGCCGCGACATCGATCCTCGATCCCACATCGACCACCACGTGATCGAATTCGTGGAGCGCGATTGTGATCAGCTTGTTGACGGCCGCTTTCGAAACTTCAATCTCGGGAACCTGGGTGGGAGCCGCGAGAACGAAGACTCCCGACCGATGTTGGACCAGAAGATTCTGCAGGTATCTCCCATCCAGCCGATCGAAATTCCGAAGCGCGTCCTCTGTTGAATAGTCCGCGGCAATCCCCAGGCACAGTGCTGCGTCTCCGATCGGGAGAGCCAGGTCGATGAGCAAGACGCGCTGGTCTGATCGCTGAGCCAGGGCAATGGCAACATTGCACGCAACTGTCGTTACGCCCGATCCGCCTTTAGAACCTGTAAACACGAGCAATTTGCCCAGCGACTTCTCTGACGGGTCAGCTTTCTCACGAAGGAAGACTGTGGTCCGCGCAAGGGCATCCTCCAAGGCACCTCGCTCCAATGGGAGAAGCAGGTACTCGCGTACCCCAGCGCGCATGGTTCGAACGGCGAGCTTCGGATCGGAATTCTCCGAGTAGACGATGAATTTGGCCGCGTCGCTGGTATTGGCCTTTTCCACCAAACTCAGCGCGACATCGGGATTGCTGTCGAGGTCAAGCATGACTAGATCGCACGATGCGAGCAGTCTTTTCACGTGGTCGAGTTCCGGGGGGTAGGAATCGAACTCTCGGACTTTGGCCCGCTTCGTTCCGGTAAGCGCTTTGCGCATCGCCGAGCGACGTTCCTCATTTGGACCAATCAATGCAACCGACAAAGTATCGGCGCTAAAAGTGTCGGCACGTTTCGTGTCGAAATCACGTGATATATCTGCAGAACTCACAGTGTTCAGTGCTCCTTGAGAAACAATCCGCCTGCCCAGCCAAATCTCAAATGATGAGTTGGCCCTCGTGCCGAATTCACGGGTGCTTTCGGCCGAGACGAAGTGATTACAACTCGGGGGATCTGGCGAGAACTCCCTATGCAAGCATCAACTTATAGCTACCTGTCCGACAGGTATGTGTGCAAAGATAGTACCCAAAATTGAGGTCAATATGGAACTAAGATAACCACTAGTTGTATTACCAAGGTGTATCGGTGAGTTCCGGATACATCGTCACCTGCCCAAAGGTCAATGCGCATTAAGTTGGAATAAAAAATGGCCCACTAAAGGTCGACCAAATTCAAGCCGCCATCAGTCACCTAACAGCAAACTATTTATAATCAATTATTTACTCAATTTCCCAGCAGAGGGCTCGGTTGCCATACCCGGCAGATTGACCTGTCGAACAGCTGTACGCAACTAGTCTCTCGGCAATTGAATTTCGCTTCCAATTGAGCAGCCGTTGTGCCACCAGCAAAATCCGCAGCGGACGGGGGAAGGAGAAATGGCGCAGTTTGTGCTGTGTCGAAGAAACTCCCTTCCGAAGCATTGTAAGCAGCAGCTTCTTCAGAATTTGGCGGCATCAAAGGCTATCGACGAGTGCGAGCCGTCCGAGTGCATAATGAGGTCGGGCGCAATAGAGGGCTGTCGAAAATGAAAGAAGTTTCGGAACTGCGCATCGACGGGAACGAGAACGTAAAGTCGCGAATTCTTATTGTCGAGGACGAGCGAATTACGAGCGACCATCTCCGTCGGCTCCTGAAAAGACTCGGCTATATGGTCGTCGGGATTGCCGGCAGCGGAACCGAAGCTCTGAATCTGCTTGAGAAACTCCATCCGGATCTCATGCTGGTTGACATTGGACTTCCGGGCAGGATTGACGGAGTTCAGATTGCCCAGCAGGCTCGCGGAGACCATGACATTCCGGTGGTCTTCCTAACTGCATTCAGCGATCCGGAAACGATCCTCCGGGCTCGCACGTCGGAGCCATACGGGTTTATCGTGAAGCCCTTTGTGGAGGAGGAACTTCACGCGACCATCGAGATTGCGCTGCAGCAGCAAGCTTCTCGGAGGAGAAGGAGCGAAGAAGCCCGTGCGGCAACGAAAGTGTTGTCGGACACCAAAGAGGAGTTACGCGGCGTTACCGCCCGGCTGTTTCGAATACAGGAACAAGAAAAAGCGCAGATTTCCCGAGACCTGCACGACGACGTCGGCCAACGGGTCGCCCTCCTCCAGATTTCGATTGAAATGTTATGGCAGAAGCTTTCCCCTGACTTCCGCGCCGCTCATTCTGCTGACCTCGATGCCATTGTCGCGGAGTTCGGGAAGCTTTCCTGGCAATTGCGCGATATTTCACATCGATTGCATCCGTCAATTCTGGACGATCTGGGACTGGTCGCCGCACTCAGGAACGTGGCAGAAAACTTCGAGAGCCGTTATGCGAGCCCGACGCGTGTCATCGCTCAAAATCTTCCCGAGCAAATCAGCTTAGATTTGTCGGTCGAACTTTATCGCATTGCCCAGGAAGCCTTAAACAATGTAGTTCGTCACGCTGGCGAAGACGTGACGGTCACGATTACGTTGCAGGGCACGGCTTCGGGACTTGATTTCTCAATTTGCGACACTGGATCGGGTATCGATCAAGATGACCTGAGGGCTTCGCATGGACTCGGACTCAAGAGCATGGCTGAACGTGCTGATTTGATCGGTGGAAGCATGGCAATAGAGTCCGTCCCGGGCCAGGGAACGTGTATTCGTGTCCGTGTTCCGCTTGCGGGGGACTCCGAGACGAGGGTCGCCAGCCGAGATGGCTCCGACAGCATCCAGGATCGTCTTTACGAAAAGCACAACGAAAGGGTTGCGCCGAATGCCTGAATCTAAAGATCAAACGAACATGTCCTCCCCTGAAACTGCAGAACTCGAGCCGGGCCCCATTGAAATCAGCCGCGGAAACGAGTCGGATGTCAGCCCACCGCGAGGACACCTGTTTCCCATTGTCGGAATTGGAGGATCTGCCGGCGCTTTGGAGGCGTTCACCAGGCTGCTGCAGGCTCTGCCGAACAACACCGATATGGCTTTCGTGATTGTGCAACACCTGGATCCACACCATTCGAGCCATCTCCCCGAAATATTAGCCAAAAGCACATCCATGCCTGTTCGCAATGTAGAAGACGGGCTCTCGATCCAGCCAAACGAAGTGTATGTAATTCCGCCCAACGCGACCATGATTCTCGAAGACGGTGTCCTGCGGCTCTCTCCCCGCACTACTGGCCTGCATTTACCCGTGGACGCATTTTTCTCTTCACTGGCCCGGGTCCAGGGCGGCCGTGCCATCGGCGTAATTCTCTCTGGCAATGCGTCGGACGGCAGTCAGGGAGTCAGAGCGATCAAAGAAGAGTGCGGCATCACATTTGCGCAAGACGAGGAGTCGGCTCAGCACATTGGCATGCCCCGAAGTGCGATTGCAACCGGAGGCATTGATTATGTTCTTCCGCCCGCAGATATTGCCAGGGAACTTGCGCGATTATCCGGGCATCCCTATGTGCGGCCTCAGCCGCAAAAACCGCAAGCAGAAATTCTGCCGGCGGGGAATGGCGAGTTGACGAAAATCTTCCAGATACTGCGCAGTCGAACCCAGGTTGATTTTACTCATTACAAGGCCAACACGGTCCGCCGCCGCATTGGCCGCCGGATGATCGTCAAGAGGAGTGCCGCCCTTCAGGAATATATTCAGGTGCTCGAAAAGGATCCTGTTGAAGCGCGCGAGCTTTATCGCGATCTTCTCATCAGTGTCACCAATTTCTTTAGAGATCCCGCAGTATTCGACGCTCTGAAGCTGATCATCAAAGATACCCTTGCCACGCGCAAGTCGAGCGAACCGTTTCGGGTGTGGGTACCGGGGTGTGCTTCCGGTGAAGAGGTCTACTCCCTCGCGATCTGTCTCAAAGAACTCATTCAGGGATTGGAACTCAACGTGCCGCTGCAATTGTTTGGCACAGATATCAGCGATCTGGCGCTCGAGCGCGCGCGGGCCGCAACTTATGCCGATTCGATCGATCAGGACGTTTCTCCAGAACGGCTGCGGCAGTTCTTCAATCGTGTGGACCGCGGTTTTCAGGTCTCCAAAAGTATCCGCGAAAGTTGCATCTTTGCACGGCAGGATGTGATCAACGACCCGCCCTTTGGGCACATGGATCTGATTAGTTGCCGCAACCTTTTGATTTACTTAGATTCCACTCTCCAGCGCAAAATCCTGCCGGTCTTCCATTACAGCTTGAATGAGAAGGGTCTGCTGATGCTCGGTTCTGCTGAGTCCATCGGGGAGGCAAGCGATCTGTTCTCTGCTGTTGACAAACAGAATCGCATCTACACACGCAAGGCGGCCCCACTACGCCTCACCATGATGCTCACGCCGCATCTATCGGCCAGTGCAGAATTCGAGATTCCCAAGGTGCATGCGACCCTTCACGGTCTGGATTTGCAGAAAAAAGCCGATCTCGTTCTGCAGAGCAAGTATTCTCCGCCCGCGGTGGTTATCGACGGCGATTATCAGATTCTTCACTTTCGCGGTCAAACAGGCTTCTACCTGGAACCCACTCCAGGGCAGGCGACTTTGAATGTCCTTCGCATGGCACGCGACGTTCTTGTGAGCCCACTGCGCAGGGGGGTGGAGGCCGCATCCTCAGGGAACATTTCGATTCGAGAAACAGGGATCATTGTCGAACATCGCGGCGAGAAGAGAGAAATCGCTATTGAAGTCACACCAATCAGTGGCGCCGTGCCCGATGAGCGGTACTTCGTCGTGGCGTTTCAAGAATCCCTTGCTCAAAAGGAGCTGTCAGAGAATTCGAGCCCCTCTCCGACAGCCGCAGCTGCGACCGACCAGGCGGCCTTGGAGATCTCAAACCGTGATTTGGAGAGGCTGAACCTCGAGCTCCGCGAGCAGCTTCGCAATGCAAATGAGGATCACGAAGCGCACGTGGAGGAACTGAGAGCTTCAAACGAGGAAGTCCGGAGCGCAAATGAGGAACTGCAAAGCACAAATGAAGAATTGAGCACAACTAAAGAGGAGCTTCAGAGCGCAAACGAAGAACTGACCACTCTGAATGAGGAACTCCAAACCCGGAACAGCGAGTTGAATACTGCCAACAGCGATTTCGGAAATCTCCTGACTGCCGTTAATATCCCATTCCTCATGCTTGACAACGAACTGCGACTCAGGCGATTCAACGTCAATTCGACAAAGCTATTCAAAATCGAAACGTTTGACGTGGGGCATTCCATCACCGGCATATCAGGCACCATTGATATTCGCGAATTGGTTCCGTTGGCGCAAACTGTGATTGACACACTTCACAGTGAGGAACGAGAGATTCGGGATCAAGCGGGGCATTGGTATTCCGTTTCCGTCCGCCCGTATCGAACCATCGATAATCGGATCGACGGTGTAGTCATCATTTTTTTCGATATCGATACCCTGAAACGAACATTGCGCGCCGCCGAAGAAGCGCGCGATTATGCCGAAGGACTGATCGAGACGGTTCGGGAGCCCTTGATCGTACTGGACGCCGATCTTCGCATCGCGCGAGCCACTTCGGCGTTCTACGAGGTATTTCGCATATCCCGCGCTGAAACTGAGGGAAGACTCCTCTACGATTTGGGAAATGGACAGTGGAATCTTCCACGCCTGCGCGAGCTTCTGGGCGAAGCTCTCTTCCAGAACCGGTCGTTTGAAGATCTGGAAATCGAACATACATTTCCCCATATCGGTCGCAGAAGGATGCGTCTGAATGGAAAGCGCATCTCTCCCGATGGGGAGAGCAAGCGCAGCGTTCTGCTCTCGATCGAAGACGTCACCGAACGTCATGAACAAGCGGAAGTTCGGTATCAGCGGATGTTTGAGACCGCCAAAGACGGCATTGTCATCTGTGACGCGGAATCCGAGAAGATCATTGATGTGAATCCCTACTTTCTCGAGGTTCTCGAATATCGACGTGAGCAGGTGATTGGCCGTTCCCTCCGTGAATTCAATGGATTCCGATTGGCCGGTGAAGAAATCACAATTGTTGCCGATGCTGCGGCGAGAGAAACCGCTCGCCTCGATGGAGTGGCCTTGGTCGGCGCGCATGGTCGATCCATCCAGGCCGATATTCTGGCCAATCGGTACATATTTGGCTCTCGACCGGTCGTGCAGATCAACATCCGCGATGTTACTGAGCGGCATCGGGCTGACCAGCAACTCAAACTGCAGGACAAACAGCTTCGCTCATCTCTCGCAGAGAAAGAGGCACTGCTGAAGGAGGTTCACCACAGGGTAAAGAACAATCTTCAGATCATCGCAAGCTTGCTCGATTTGCAATCGGAGTTCTTGAACCAAGTCGATATGAAGGATGCCTTGATTGAGATGAAGACGCGAGTGCGCTCTATAGCGGCGATTCATGAATTGCTCTATACTGCTGCAGATTTTTCCCGAATCGAGTTTCGGAGCTTTGTCGATAAGCTGGCCAGAGATGTCATCGCCGTCCATCGCCAATTCTCAAGCCGGGTACAGGTCGAAACCGATACAGAATCGGCGCTCCTCGAAATGTCTCAAGCAGTACCCTGCGGCCTGATTGTCAATGAACTCCTGACAAACGCTCTAAAGCATGCTTTCCCAGACGGGCGCCGAGGCAAAATCAAAGTCTCTTTCGGTGCGAATGAAAATAATTGGCAGTTAAAGGTCAGCGATGATGGTATCGGGCTCCCGGCGGAATTCGATCCGCAGAACATGAATCCGATGGGCCTTCAATTGATTCAGCTACTGGTTCTCCAACTGGCCGGAAGCATGGATGTGGTTCGGGATGTGGGTACTCAGTTCACCATCAGCTTTCCGCAAAAGTTACCTTCAGCCTGACGATATCTACGCGACAGAACTATTTCGGAAATGAGCGTACAGTGGGAGGTATGACGGAAACGACGACTACACGAACGATTTTACGGCCGACAAAAGTATCCGCAAATTGGAAATGTTCTGATTGTGCGTGGTCGCAGCCGTTCGTGAAGCGCCTCGAACCGACCCCGGATGTGCCCTCAAAGGCAGTAGCGGATGCGTTTAATCGGCACAAATGTACCGAGCACCGCCAACCCAAGTGGAATCGATAGTGCGGACCATGCTATACTGGCTTTGCGCTCAGTGATTTGGTCGTGAGCGGCGTTTTGCCTTCTGAAGGCAACTCTGCCTTGCACAGATTTCCCCAAGCCCCTACAGCGTAACCCTTGAGTTTCCGTCCCGGTGACTCAGCTCTTGATCTGAAAAAGGGTCAGGAATGCTGAGCGGCTTTGCCACTCCAGAGTGGGTTGGCAGTCCAGCTCGGGACAGCGCATGCATTGCGCGGCAAAAGGGTGCCGATCGGCAGTGTGCCGATTGGCGGTTCGTGTAGCGTGGGTCAGTTCCGGGCCGCGGGCATTTTTTGAATGCTTGCCGCCAGTCCCAGGGACGGTTTCGGTTCTTCCTTACGCGTATTTTTGAAGAAGGCTCGCGCCCATTTGCTGGGTTTGCGCGCCTCTATGTCCGGCTCCGTTTGCAGGCCCCTATGAAATCGGGGCTCCCGGAGCCCAAAGGAAGTTTGTCTATTTTGACGACTCAGTTTTCTCAGTTTTCACTTTCCAACGCTTTGATGGCCCGGCTCGAAGCCAACCAATTCGAAATCCCCACGCCGGTGCAGGCCGGGGCAATTCCTCCCGCGCTCGAAGGCCGCGATGTGCTGGCCACGGCGCAGACCGGAACCGGCAAGACCCTCAGTTTCCTCATTCCCATCGTGGAAATGCTGCAAAAGCCGGATTCGCAGAAGATGGAAGGACTGGGAGCGCAGGCGCTCATCGTTCTGCCCACGCGCGAATTGGCCATGCAGGTCGAGCAAGCCTTCAAGGCCGTCCGGCCCAGCCCCGTGTACTCGGTGGCGCTGGTGGTGGGCGGCATGAATGAACGTCCGCAGACTCGAATCTATTCGCCGCGGCGTCCGCCTCATCGTCGCCACGCCCGGCCGCCTCGAAGACTATCTCAAGCGCCGCCTCGTTCGCCTCGATCACGATCAAGATCCTGGTGCTCGACGAAGTGGATCGCATGCTCGATATGGGCTTCGAACCGGCCATTCGCCGCATCGCGTCCATGATTCCCGCCGAACGCCAGACCCTGTGCTACTCGGCCACACTCGAAGGCACGGTCAAGGACGTTGCGCGCAACTATCTCAAGAACCCGGTTCGCATCGAGATCGGCTCGACCATGAAGCCGGCCGAGAACGTCGAACTGCGCGCCTTCAGCGTGGATGCAGACAAGAAGCAGGAGCTTCTGGAGCACTTGCTGGATGCCGAGAAGGGCAGCTTTCTGGTATTTGTGCGCACCAAGCATGGCGCCGACCGGGTAGCGCGGCGGCTGATCCGCTCCGGCCACGCGGCCATCCAGATTCACGGCGACCGTTCGCAATCGCAACGGAACCAGGCTCTGCGCAACTTCTCCGATGGCCGGCACCGCGTGCTCGTGGCCACCGACGTGGCCGCTCGCGGCCTCGACGTGGCCAACGTAGCCCACGTGGTCAACTTCGATATGCCCAAAGTGGCGGAAGATTTTGTGCATCGCGTCGGCCGCACCGGCCGCGCTTCGGCCAAGGGCGTAGCTTCAACCTTTGCCGGACCGGCCGAGCGCAACGATCTGCGCAAGATCGAACGCGCGCTTTCGATTCAGATGACGCATTTCAGGGTGCGCGGCGTGAATGCGGGAGCGGCACGCGAGAACGCGGCGTAATTTTGGCGCCGGTCTCCAGACTGGCTCTACTGAGGGCCTCCCGGCCCTCAGACGTTTTAAATTAGCAATTCCGAAACTCCTACAATCTGTGAGCATTGGAATAAATGACTGGCGGCGATTCGAAAGGATCGCATGCCGGTGCGGGCGACCTCGAATCCAATATGGCAATTCTTATTTCGGCTGGACCGTTCTTGTGGCAAGGTCTGCTTGAGTCCCAGCAGTCGGCAACTCCGGCAGCTTGAATTTGGACAGCTTCCGCGTCATCACCTGGAAGTGATATCCCATCACAGCCAGAGTCATGGCGGTGCCGAAGGAGCGCCGGTACCGCGTGGCAGCGGCCGCGAGAAACTTCCAGTAGCTCCAGCGCTGCCGGCCGAAGACTCCCTGGCGGACAATCGAAGTGACGAGCGCGCGCACGTTGGCTCGAGTCAGCCAGCGCTGCTTGAAGCGTTTCTCGCCGGGCGCAGACTGAGTTCTTCTCAGGTAGAGCTTGACCCGCTTGTAGTAGGCGTCGCTCGAGTAGATCTGCTTCAGCACGGAGCGATACCCCTCCACCAGTTTGGTCGCGTCCATGCGGGGCAGAAAGTTGAGACTCATACTGGTGTTGTTGCCGCCGCCGGTGTGCAGAATGCGCCCCTCGCGCCGCAGCCGGCGGAAGAGCTGCGTCCCGGGCATGGCCTGCAGCAGCCCAACCATGGCGATGGGAATGCCGCTCTTCTGGATGAACTCGATCATGCGGTCGAAGATGTCTTCGCGGTCGGTGTCGAAGCCGAGAATGAAGCCGCCCATCACCTGCATGCCATAGCTCTGGATGATGGCGACGCTGTCGAGCAGGCTGCGCCGCGTGTTCTGCAGCTTGTTGGCGGCCATGAGACCCGACTCGTCGGGCGTTTCGATGCCCAGAAAGACCGAGACGAAGCCCGCGTCTTCTCATCAGCTGCATCAGCTCGGGGTCCTCGGCGAGATTCAGTGAAGCTTCGGTATTGAAGCCGAAGCATGTCTTGTATTGGCTGCGCCACTTGGCCAGCGCAGTGCACAGTTCCTTGGCCCGCGCCTTGTTGCCGATGAAGTTGTCGTCGACGATGAAGACGCTCTCGCGCCAGCCGGCGGCGTGCAGTTGGTCGAGTTCGGCGATCACTTGCTCTACAGACTTTGTCGCGCGGACGACGGCCGTAGATCTCGATGATGTCGCAGAACTCGCAGTTGAAGGGACAACCGCGCGAATACTGCACGGCCATCGTGGAGTAGCGGCGCATCTTGATAAGGCTGACATCGGGCAGAGGGCTCGTCTCGAGTCGCCGGCCGTTCAGTGGCCTGGTAAACGGGTTTGGCAGCGCCTTGTTCCAGGTCGCGTGCCAGATCGGCAATCAGGCTTTCAGCTTCGCCGATCACCACGTGGTCGGCCTTGATCTCCGCAGCGGGCAGGCTGCTGGCGATGGGACCACCGACCACGGTGCGCAAGCCGAGTGCGCGACAGCGCGCGAGGATTACGAATAGCGCCTCTTTCTGGATATGCATCGCGCTGATCAGTGCAATGTCGGCCCAACCCAGATCGCGGTCGCGAAGGCGCTCGACGTTCTCATCGACCAGGCGCTTGTTCCAGGAGCCAGGCAACAGGGCGGCTACGGTCATCAGGCCCAGCGGGGGCTGCGCAGCACGTTTGCCCAGAAAAGACAGGGCGTGCTTAAAGCTCCAATAGGTATCTGGGAAACGAGGGTAAATCAGGAGAGCATTCATCGATCACCTCGTACTGAGGAGCGGCATCTGACGGATAGGATCCGCCAGGATTGCAAAGGGCTCGCATCGCCGCATTGCGGGCCCGAGGTTTACAGAAGCGAAAAGGCAGCAGCGTCGCTCAAATAAGCGGAGCGACGAGAAGTTCGTCGATGGCAGGAGGAGGCGCGATCGGCGGTAATTTCACGTCGACGTAGCGGCCCTGAGCCACTTCGGCGAACACTCGATTGACTGTGTCTTCAGTCCTGCCGGAGGCAATATGCAGCATGCGCACGGCGCGTATCACCGTGGAAGACAAAAGAAAGCGGTTTTCTATTTTGAGCCCAGCCAGATACACCAATTCAGATCGCATTTGTGCCCCAATTCTCGGTAGGTGAGCGTTTGCTACAGAGCCGGGCTCGTCTCGGTGTAGTCCGCTAACCAGGTTGGTTCTTTCGAGGTCTGTGCCGGAAACACGAGGAGGAGAGGGCTGAAGTGAGAAAATTGCTGCTGGTCCTCTTTTCAGTCAGCATACGCTTGTTGGGGCAGTTCTCCTAATTGATGCCAGACCTCAGCGGACTCCTCTAAATCGGGGTCTAACTCCTTTGGATTGAAATTCCACGTGACCAGTGTCTTGCCAACTCTGGGTGATATACTGGAGGCTGGTCGTCGAATCCGACTTGGCGTTCTTGCCTGTTCTGCTTCCCGCTTAACTCGCAATCAATTCCACTTGAGTTCAGCGATACATCACGCAACAAAGGAATTGCTATGGAACAGGGAACAGTGAAATGGTTTAACGACGCGAAGGGATTCGGCTTCCTCAGCCGTGCCAACGGCGAAGACGTGTTCGTGCATCATTCAGCCATCAAGAGTGAGGGATTTCGCTCGCTCAAGGAAGGCCAGGCGGTCGAGTTCGACGTCGTGAAGGGACCGAAAGGCTTCAGGCCGAGAACGTCCGCGCGGTCTAGTTGAACGAGTCACCGGGAAGAAGTGGTCTTCGACATCTCCCCGGTTCTCATTGGTTCACCTGAGAATTCCAGCACTAGCCGGCACAGTTGTTGCCCTCTGGTGCTGGGGTCCTGGAAGGCCCGGCCTCGCGGATAGTCCCCCAATCCCTTGCCTGCCCACGGAAACAGATTTGAAACTTTTGTCTGGTCAACTCAAGACGAATTCATTTGACGTCCCAATCGCTGGAAAACCAGTCAATGAGTTCAACGGATTTTGCTGCGAATCAGTCGACCGCGATTGCAGGCGATCGGCGTAATCCAGCAGGGTCCGACGGGATTTCAAACGCAGCACACACATGAAGCACGGACAAAGGGGATTTATGGCTGAAGATCAGCAACTTATGTGCAGCGATTGCGGGCAGTCGTTCACTTTTACGGCGGAGGATCAGGAGTTCTTCCGCGATCGTGGTTATTCGGCGCCGAAGCGCTGCAAGGCATGCCGCCAGGCGAAGAAAAACGAACAATCGGGCGGCGGGGGCGGCGGGTACAACCGCGGTTCATCACAAGGTACAAGCGTGATCTGTGCTGGCTGCGGACAGCAGACAACCGTTCCATTCGAGCCGCGTGGGGACCGCCCGGTGTACTGCCAGAACTGCTTTCAGAGCAGGAAGACCAATACCGGCGGCGGCGGTCGACGGAACTTTGGTAGGGGTCGTTAGTACATTACGATTCCAGCGGCGTGGATGAAGCTTTCCGCTTCGATTTTAGAAATCTTGCGGTTTGCGGATCCCCTGCAGTGGCATTCGCCCGCTTTACGGGATCACGAGTCATTACTTGAAGGCGGAATCGAGCGAGAGACTTCAATTCATCGCTGCTCGAACGCTCGAAACCTTCAACTTTCAAATTCATTCGAGGAGTTCCCCCATGAAGAAACAAGTGCCGCAGAAGAAACAAGTGCCGCACGACAAATATTTCCTCAAATCGCTCCATCAGGAAATTGATCTCTACGATCGTAAGCTGGCCTATCTCGAAAAGTATGCCGAGTTCGCTTCGACAGCCGATCGCAAAGAGGCCGAGAGCAAGTTGATCACGAAACGTGCATCCCTTGCGGAGACGGCGAAACAACTGGTTGCCGAGGGAGTGCAGTTCAACCTTTCAGACCTTCCTCGCTCCTTCCGCGACTCGGCACTCGCCAGCTAAGATTGTTCGTTTCGGCGCAGTCTGCGGCAGGCTCGCATGTCCTTTTCATCTTGATTGGCCGCCTGGTGTTCCTTCCAGGGAGGAACCATGGACCATCATCCAAAGATGACCTTCTCACCTTTGTGTGATCTCCACCATAGTTCGATGCGACGTGTCATGCTTGAGGGTTCAGCGGCGGAAGAAAGGCAATCATTCCACCAATGCGAGCGGCGTGACTGTCGTCGCGTCTTCCGCGATGGTCACGGCTATTCGGATTTTGCTGCCGGGCAGTTTGATGCGTCTCGTTTGTCTTCTCGAGAGTGTCCGACTTGTGGGGGGACTCTTTACCTTGCTGAAGTCAACCGCGGGCGGAAGGTAGAGACCTGGGAATGCGCGGAGATGGTATGCGACTATGCCGAAGACTTACCCTCGCCATCGTCGCGTTAGATCTCTAGATATGTCATTGCTGGAGCAGTTCCACCCGCGATCACAATAAGGAAAAGTGGTATTTCCAAATCATCCTTCAAGAATCGTTGATCATCTTCAGAAGAAAACTACATTTAATGCAGCAAACGCGATCAGAACCACGGTGGCATTGAAGACCGGCCGTTGACACCTGGTTGGAGTCTCATTTCCCGGTGTGCCCCCGCATCTCGTGAGAGCACGAGGCCTTTCAGCTACTCGAATTCAAGGGCCGGCCCATCGAATTGGGGCATGGGAATACGCCGCCCATTCGTGCGAGATGGCTTGGCAACAATCGTCCTGCTTCAATGCTCGTTGTCGTCCCGGCGCTTGTGTGGCCAGAGATCTTCATCGAGATCGAAGCATTCGCCGTAGCTTCATGACTCCGTAAGGAGTGGGCTGATCTTATCGCCTACTTTTTCAATACTTTCCGTATTCCGAAGGACTTGCAGTGGAGCCTGCACAGGGCGCCATTGTTTCTGCAAATTCGGCGATAGGAGTTGCGTTCGAAGCTGATCGATCAGAGGTAGCTATATTGATCCGCCACCGTCACCGGCGAGATGCCGCCGCTGGTGACCACGGTGACATCCACCACTCCCGTACCGGGGGGCGAGATCGCGGTGATCTGAGTATCGGAGTCGACTGTGAACGCCGCGGCGACCACGCCTCCGAAGGCCACCGTTGTTGCTCCGGTGAAGCCCTGACCGTGGATGACCACACTCGTGCCACCCGCCGCCGGCCCACTCTGTGGCGTTAATTGCGCTACAGCTGGGATCGACGCGTAGACGAACTGGCTCCCAGGACCGGCTGCGGAGAACCCGCGCGTGGTCCGGACCACGACCTGGACGGTCCCGATCCCCGGAGGTGCCGTCGCAGTGACCACGCCGTCGGACCAAACCTGAAAGACGGCCGGTGTCACACCGAAGAGGACCTGATCGGTGCCCGAAAAGCCGGACCCGCCGATCACCACGGCCGTTCCTCCCAGATAGGGCGCTTCGGACGGCGTAAGTTGGCTCACCACGGGCACGACGGTGTAAGTGAAGCCATCGCCTGGAACAGCGGTGGAGACTCCGATGGGCGTCGTGATGATGACGTCCACAGCCTGCGCCGTTCCTCCCGGCGCCGGTGGGGAGCTTGCGAGGATCTTCCCGTCCGACAGTACGTCGAACTGCGCCGCCACGCCGCCGAAGGTGACCGATGTGGCGTTGGAGAAGCCCGAGCCCAGCAGGGTGACGAAGGTGCCACCAGCAGTCGAACCGTAGTTCGGGCTGATGGATAACGGCGCCGGCTTGGGTGCCTTGAGCGGAAGGTAGGTGAACTGGTCGGCGATGGAGGCGGCTGAAGAGCCGCCGGGGGCGGTCACCGTAATATCAACCAGCCCTACTACGACCCCTGCCGGAGCCCATCCCACGATCTTGCTGTCGGCCAGGACCTCAAAATCTGCCGCCGTCGTTGTCCCGAAGTCCACGGCCACTGCCCCGGAGAAACCGCTGCCTTGAATCGTCACTGCCGTTCCCGCTCCGCCGCTAAGAGGAGAGACACCGGTCACCATTGGGCCAGTTGCCGGATCGCCCCAAACGAAACTCCCCTGCGCGGTGCTCGTCGAGCCTCCGGGGCCGCTGACGCTGATGACCGCAGTCCCTTCGCCCGGCGGGGCGACAGCATCGATTCGCGAGTTATAGGCCGGGTTGCCGGCCACCTTGTAGGCCGAAAAGACAAGCGCCGGCTGCACCCCGAAACTCACCGACGTCACGGTGTCGAGATCGTTCCCGAAGATGCTGACGATCTGTCCGCCTGCGGTGCCGCTCGCCGGTGGTTCGAAGCTGATGATCTGAGGGGCGGCCACTTGCGGTCTCCTAGGCGAAGGTTGTGCCGTTCCAGACCCGGCCGAGCAGGTTGACTACCGACGAAGAGGCGATCACTGCTTGCGGCCATAGCAACGCCAACTCAGCGCCAAAGGTCGTCACGTTCGGGACGAGGCCGGTCCCGTTGTCGAACCGGGACCATGTGTAGTCGAGAGCGTTGGCCGGCGGAACGCCTGGAGTGGTTTGCACGAAGCCGGCATTGGCGAGCACCGGGCTCAAGGGAACATAGGCTCTTCCGGTAGCCGGCGGCGGCGAGACAGTGCAGGCTGAGGCAGTGCAAGTCTGTGCACTCCACGCTTGTGGTGCGACCGGTATCGGTCCGGCGCTCGCGGCTCGACTCACTGCCTGCCAGGTTCCGGCGGCCAGTTGCGCCACAGCTAACGCGTCGGTGTCAGGGTTGACCAGCGCCTGGCCGGGGGCAAGCCATATCGTGCGGCCGATCAGGGGCAGCAGGTCGGTTGGCGCTGCGGCAGTGGACGGCGGCAGGACCTGAAGTGGTGAAAAGAGGGGCAAGGCGCAGCCCTGGTCGTGAAGCGCCTGTATCGCCATCTGCAAGGCGGGAGCGAAATCAGCGCGAACCTGGATGCTCAAGGAGATTGAGCCCTGCTGCGGACCAATCGGCCGATCGTTGGGCAAGGTGAGCCAGGCGATCGGCGGCTGTTCGCCCAAGGTGCCGAGTGCAGGCGAGGGTCCGGCGATACCGAGCGCGCTGGCCAGCATCTGGCTGCGGGCGTCGGTCATGCCGAGCGTCCCCAGCAGGTTAATATAGCCACCCATTTCGCTGATGTTCAGCGGCGCCGGAAGCCTCGAAGGTACGACGTCGCCTTCGAGCGCCAGACGCCGGAGCAGGAAGGCCTGGGCCTGCTGCATATCCGGCGACTGCGAGGCAGTTAAGACGTTGAGAAGCGTCTGTAGTGCCTGGCCCTCGATCGAGGCGTTGGGATTGGCGGGAGTGGTGTTGGCCATTGCGCAATCTCCTTAATTAAACGTCCATCACGTCGCCGGCATCAGCGGCGTCTGATGTATCCGTCGTGGTATCACTGGCGTCGGGTTTGTCTCCGGATTTATCGTCAGTGGTGGTTTTAGCCTTGGGTTTATCGGTGGTGGATTTCTTATCCTTGGCCGCCTTGTCCGTGGCTGCGGGCTTGCTGGCAGAGCCGCCACCCTTGACCGCGGAGGCCGCGCTCGATCCGGCGGTGGGATTGCCGCCATAGATTCCACCCACGATGTTGCCCACGGTTGCCATGGCCTGAGATTGCAGGTCGGTCGCCGCCTTGAGTGCGTCGGCCCTGGCCGAATTGGAGACATTCTGGGCGTTGGTGAGCAACCCAGCAAGCTGGGTCTGCCCGGTGAGCGCGGTGTCGAAGTCCTTCTGGCTGGCGGCAGCCTGACCCATGGCCTTGAGGAGGGTGGTGTCGGGGCTGGGCGCGGTCAGCACATTGTTGATGAGGCTGGGCAGTTGGCCGAGCGAATTGGGAGCGGTCAGTGTGCTGGCGATCGAAGGCGTCGTCGTCGGCAGTGTGACCGGGGAGATCGCAGGTGCCGAGTCCGAGAGGCTGTCCTGCCAGTTCCAGAACCTTGTCAGGTCGAGCTTCTCGCCCGACGGAGCAGTGGCCGAGCACCGCTTCGCCGAGAACACCATGTGTCGGTAGAGCGATGATCGACTGGGGCGAAACGAAGCTCTGCTGCTGATAGGCCAGGAGTGACTGTTTGATCTGTACAGGGTCGAACGCAGGTGCCGTCGCGGTCGCCTGCCCTGCCGCGGCCCCGTTCGCTGGCGGCTGGTTCGCATTCGCCTGCTGGTTGATGGTGTCTGTCACGGATTGAGGGATGGAGAACGGCAGGATCATGGAGTTGCCGAAGAATCCGAGCACCTTGTTCTGCACGCAGTCGAGCAGCGGGATCATCTGCGAAGCATCGGCGATTCCGTTTGGCGGCACGCCGATCGTGTACTGGTCCAACAGGATCGCCCGTTCCTCATCGTTTAGCGACGCCCACACCGCTTTGGAGTAACGGGTGGTGTTACGGACCACGTGCTGGGCCATCGTTTCAATGGTCAGGATCTCGTTGTAGCGAAGCATCGGCGCCAGTTGCAGGGCCGGCACCGGATAGGGGGTCGGCGGCAGGGTGACGCCAAACAGACTGTCGTTCGCGTAGGTTTCACCGTTGCCCGTCGGGAGCGGATTTCCCGAGGCGTCGAACTCCTCAATCTTGGCGGTGAACTGGAAGACCATCGGCCCGCCCAGCTCGCGTTCGAGCTGCGAGGGGTTGAGATGCAAGGTGACCGGAGGGACGCTCAAGGCGGGACCCTGGGCGGCGAAGAATTCCGCCAGCCAGTCTGCCGCTGTTCCCCCGAAGGTGTCGTTGATCTTCTGTAGATTTTGCAGCGCCGGCGAAGCCAGCGTGTAGTCGATCTGACGGAAGGACCGGGTGATCTCGAAACCTACGATCTGGGTCCTGTCCAGCGACGGCGGCAGAGCCAGGGCGCCACTGAAATTCCTCTGCACGAGTCGCAGCAATCTCAGAGCGCCCAGCACGTCATCCTCGCTCTGATAGGTATTGTCGGGCAGGTTGAAGGCGCCGCCCGCAGGAGCGAGCTTCGCCGGACCGACGCGGGTGCCCATCGCGGTCACGCCGTTGATCCACACCTCCTCGCCGGGCACGAAGGTGCCCAGAAGTGTGAACTGGATCACATCCTCCGCAGCTCCGCCGAACGGCTCGACCTGGGCCGAGGGATCGCCCGCGAACTGGCGCAGGGTCGACAGTCCCTTTTGGAAGGCGCGCGGTAACGCGGTGGCTAGAACGTCGATGTGCTTGATGATGGCCGCATAGCGGTTGAGCACCGCTTGGCGCGAGGCAGTGAGCGCGGCTGGGTCGCCGACGGTGAGCGGCTGTCCCGGCGGCATGAAGCGTACGACCTGCATCGGCACCAGGCAGACAAACTCGAGATCTTCAACCACGGTGCGCACGTCGTAGAGCCGCTGGACCTCCCAGTACTGCATGGTGAGAGCATGCAGGTGGTTGTGATTCGTGATCGTCTTGGTGGTGACCTGTTCGCTTTCACTGGACGTGGCCAGGCGCATGCCGGTTCGAGCGGCGGTGCGCCGGGCGCTGGCCTGGTTTTCTGCCGCCGAATGCGTTGTCTGGGCGGCGTTCTCGGCCGCGTCCCTCTGGCCCTGCATCCACGAATTTGAGACGCCGTTGGAATCGGAGCTGCCGCCGCCGCCGGCAGCCACCAGGAAGTTCACGCCCCAGCTCGAGGTCTCAGAATGTGTCGAAAAGCTGCTGCCGCCGCTCGCGGCCTCATCGAAAGCGGAATTGAAGGTGGCGTTGGTCGAGGTGTCGGCGAGCGCGAGCTGCTGCTGCGCTTGGCTCTCAGAAAGCGTTTCGCTCT
Source organism: uncultured Acidobacteriaceae bacterium (assembly GCA_963782085.1). Lineage (GTDB taxonomy): Bacteria > Acidobacteriota > Terriglobia > Terriglobales > Acidobacteriaceae > Telmatobacter. The sequence goes on along the minus strand of CAWAIL010000008.1, from coordinate 267,068 downwards.
CGAACACCGACGCAGTGTCAGTGCGCTCGAACACGGCCACTTGCTGCTGCTCGCCCGGCGCAAGAGGCAGCGAGTAAACCAGATCGCCCAGGGCCAGGCCCTGGAAGGTCCAGCGCTGCGCCAGCCTCAAGACATATCCGAGACCGAGCGTTGCGGCCATCGGCACCGTCTCGTCGCTGACGAAGGTCCCGCCGGCGCCCAGGCCCATGATCTGGTCACGAAAACCGTCGATCCCAAGTGGTTGCTCCACTGGAACCCGGTCGGCGTAAGACGACGTGCCTAGCAAGCCTTCGGCCTGGCCTGCGTAAATTGGCAAAGGGATATCAATGCCGCCAAAGCGGGTCAGGTGAAACGCCTGGAAGATACTCAACTGTGGCGCGACGAGACGAAAGAACACCCCGTAGGGAAAACGGTCGATCGCAGCCTGGCCATTGTAGGTAAGCTGGCAGCCATTGTCCTCGCCTAGCGTGACGGTGGGAACGGCCGCGGCCGGCGGAGCCGGCGCTGGCTGCCCACCGCCCGAAAGGCCGCCGGCGATGTTGGCCAGGGACGCGATAATGCTCTGCGGCATCGGGGAAACCGCCTGCGGCAGCGCGATCACGCCGAGCGCCCCGTTGGAGGCGATCAGATTCGCTGCCACCGTCACGTTGACGCGCACCGTCGCGCCCTGAACGGTCAGTGGCAAGCCGCCAGCCGGAATCAGCAGGCCCGGCGGCGAATTGAGCTGGAAGTGACCCGTGCTGTCAGTAAGCGCCCAGACCGGATCGCCCGTAGCGCCCAGGGCGGTCGGGGACAGCTCGACCTGCACCCCAATGGCCGGGCTACCGCCGGGCTGCTGCACGATCCCCAGCAACACCGCCGGCAGCGGCTGGCGCAGCAGGATCGCCCCGATGTTGAGCAAGCTGCGATGAACCTGGTCGAAGCCGGCGAAGATCTTGGTCACCGCCGTCGCGCGCAACGGAGTTAAAGTCTTCTCCAGCTCCGCGCCCGCCGGGCCGAGGGGATCGACCGACTTAACGACGCGCTGAAGATTGATTGCCGGGGCAGTCACCACTGCGTCGGGCACGTTTGCCGCAGTGGACGCGGCTGTGCGGGTCGACGACGGAGCTCGTTTGGATGTCGCCACGAGAAGCCTCCTAGGACCTTGCATCACTATTCAACTGGGGAGAAGAAATGCGACAAGAGACAGAGGCCAGCTTACATTGCTGTATTTTGGGTTCTTCTCGATCGAGCTAAGACCGAGCAAGCCTTCACGCCTCGGCAGGCTAAAACCCGCTAACACTCTAGCGCTGCTCACGGCAACTCGACAAACGCAACGATGCAACCATACACCAGCTCCAGGTAATCCTTCAATTTAAAATTGTGGAATTCAACAAGAATTTACTAATCCGTGGGCGGTTCTACCGCGCGGATATTTTGCCTCAGTCAGGGACCAGAACGTAACGTTTGATTCATTTCGAACAAAGGCTCGAAATCAGTAAAGACAAGTCGGCATGGCGACCGGAATCTCGTGAACAAGCAGGCCTGGAGAATCGGCGTTGCCTTGGGTGCTTATCGGTACGGACACCGAGCAAGCCGCGCGAAGAATGAAATGGAGCAGAAGCCTTTGTGATGATTCATCTTGCCTGCCGCGAAGGCTTGGTCGTTGATTGTACCGCTTGAATTCTTACCACAACCGCGGTGGTGCTTTGTACATCCAAAGTAATCGTACCGTCTTTGTTCACGGGGATCGGCGTCCAGGTTCCCCGCCAAGGTCTGTCATTCGTCATCGTCGAACCGCCCAGCGTCGCTGTCATCAGCGCGGCATTACCCGGTTCTCCGTCGGTCAAAACGATAGTCGATGCTCTGCCCGGACGAAAATGATCTGCCTGAATGACGGCTTGCGCAACGGTGACATCGTGTGTCGTGGAATGCGTCTTGTTGATGATCGTGACATAAAGATTCCGGTCGGTACCCACTGCATACGCGGTCAAGTTGATCTTGTTTGGATTCGAGACTTCGATTGGCTCGACCCAACCATGACTGCCGAGAGCGAATGCCCTCATACCATAACCCTTCGGAGTCGTTCGATAATTGCCGCATCCCGAAGGGTCGCATGGGTTCGGATCGGGAACGATTGTGTCACTCGGAATCCAGGGGTTGTTGTGAAAGTTAACGCCTGCGATGCGATGAGCAGCCCACCAATGCATGTAATCGAGCGCCCAAAGCGCGGTTGCAAATCCATCGCTCGCGCCGACAACGCCATGCAAACAATCGTTGGCCTCGGTCATGCGATAAGGCACGCCCATCGCAACAAGTGGCGCCAACACGCGTGAGTAGACAAACGGGTATGGATTAAACTCCGCCTTGCCGCCATTCTTCGCCGGTTGCATGCCTTGGGTATCGTCCTCATCCCATGCGCTCGACAGCATGTCGTCAATTCCTTCCTGCGCAGTGGTGTCGCCGGGGCTTCCCCATACATAATGATGCTGCAGGGCTTCCACCAGCAATCCGGAACCCTTCAGGTCTCTTGCGAATCGCACCGTCCACGAAACTCCAATCGCAGGATTCGGCGCAAAACTACTGGTGCCTGAGACAGCAGTATCGGGTCCTGAAAACCTGGCGCCGGGGACAGCCTTGTGGATCACTTCAGCAAAATGCCGCCAGTCAGAAAAATATGATGGATAGGCCGACCCCGCCACGCCGGGCTTTGTCTCAATGACGGCAGGATCAAGTTGTTGGCCGGGATAGGTGTGATACTGGCGCACGTCAGGCTCATTGCCGATGGAGAAACTGTCCAGGTTCGCCCGGTATTTACTCCATATATGTTCAACGATCTTCGCGTCGTCCTCGGCGAGATGCGGGTTGGCGCAGGCGCTAATATTTTCCAGCCGCACGGAGTAAATGACCTTAATGCTCGCCTTGCGCGCAAACTCAAACAAATTGTCGATGTCTTTGTAATTTGGGATCGGCGTCACACATTGCTCGTCGCTGCCTGAGCCATTCACCGTTCCCCCGCCCACGCGAATTTGTCTAATGTCGATGTTACGGAACAGCGTAATGAGTTGCGTGTTTGAAGGGGAGAAGAAATAGCCAGAAACCCCGTACTCGTCAGGCACCACACTCCTGGTTTCAAAGCCAAGCCCAACAAAGTCGTCCGGAATGCGAAACTCACGTTTCGATGCGTCAATCGTGAGCTTGACTGGAGCCTGCGCCAAGGCACTTCCTGATATACAAAAACTTAAGGCGATTCCGCAAGCCATCCTTGCGATCAACTTTTTCTCCTCTCGCCCTTTTACGCGGCATGCAATCTCGGTGAGCGATTAACAGACGCTGCCAATCAGCTTTTTGGGAAGCAGGCTCGCAGATTCAGCCTGACGTAGATTTACCGCTTAAACTATTCCCTTGGATCAAGAACCCATTTGGGGACAAACTCGTTCGCAGCGGCTTGCTGCTCGATCATTCGCCGCGCTTCTTCGACGTGCCTCCGTGCTAGTCTCTCCGCTTCGTCAGGCAAATTTCGTTCAATCGCATCGACAATCTGCAAATGCTCTTTGTGTACGATCTCCGGATCGCGCGAGGCACGCACGGCCATGCCGAGCACGCGGTAACCCTCTGCCAGCCTTGTCAGAATGTTGTTTCGCGCTAGACTCACAATCTGCAGATGAAAAGCGCGATCCGCGGCGCCCATCTCCTCGACCTTGTCTTCGTTTGAAAGCGCCAGAATGCGATTCGCAATGTTACGAAGCGCAATTGCGTCGGCAGGAGAGGAATGGTTGCACGCCCGCCGAGCAGCCAAGCCCTCGAGAAACTCGCGAACCTCATAAGCTTCGCGCAGCCGCGCCGCATCCAGGCATCCCACGAAAACTCCCAGGCGGTCGACGGCATCCACCAACCCGAGCCATTGCAGTTCTACGAGAGCTTCGCGAACGGTTCCCTGCCCCACGCCGAGTTCTTTGGCGAGGCTTTGCTGGGCCACGCGCTCCCCGGGACGGCTTTCACCCGAAAGAATGCGGCGCTGGATCTCTTCGCGAACGTAGTGCCGTACGGTGGGTGACTGGATATTCATATAGCGCATCATTGTGCGTTCACCCACTTTTAGCTTCTCCAATATTGTTGGTCGACCTGTATCTGGCCGCGGCGAAACCCGTAAGCAGGAGAGTCCCCTGGTGTCTTCGTCTCTCGAATTCAGTTTTGAATAATTTGGCGGTGAAGATCGATTGGAACTCCACCGCCGGGTTTGCTTGCAGTTAAGTTTCTTCCGGTTGCTTGGAGATTCCTAGAAGAAGAACTTCGCGGCCAATTGCACTATGCGCGCGCCAGTTCGGTCGCCGGTGATTACTCCGAATTGCCCGGGATTGGTTTGCAGGAAGTTCGTGTTGCTCGGGTTGCTGAATGCCACGTGATTCAGAGCATTGAACGCTTCCAGAAGGAATTCGAATTTCGTGCCTTCGCCGGTATCGAAGTACTTGTGGACTGATCCATCGAGTGCGAACAAGCTCGGCCCGCGTACCTGGTCATACGTGGCACCGAGATCGGAGAGAATATTCTGCCCGTTCAAGGTCACAGGATTATAGGCTGATCGGACAAATGCGGCAGGGTTCACCCACTGCAGCCTCGTCTTGAATCCGTTGTAAGGGTTTGTGCCAGATAGGGGCGCATTGCAGCCGAAGCCACCCGCAAAGTTCGCGCCCTGCGAGGGATTCTGGCAGCCAACATTGAAAGGCATACCGCTGTAGTGTGTCAGGTTGAAATCGACATGCCAGCCACCGATGAATGCATCCTCAACCGGATTGATTTTGGATAAGTAGGCGCTGCCCCTGCCAATCGGTACGGCAAGTTCTCCGTTCGCCTTGACGATTTGTTGCATGTCCGCAGTGCAGGGGGAGTAATCTGCGCGCGCGCCCATCCCCGGCAGCCACAGGGCGCGGATACCCTGACCGAGGCCCGTTTTGCCAATGTTGTCAGACAGGCACTTGCTGAAGGTGTAGTTCGCGGAAAGGCTGGAGCCATCTGCGAACCTGCGATCGTATTCGGTCTGCCACGAGTGGTAACTGCTGATCATGTTGGTCATCTGCAACTCGGAACCGGAACCGAGCGCGTTGTAAGGCAGGAAGCCAGTGCTGGCGCCCGGATTGGATACGTTGAGAGTCTGAATGGCCGTACCAGGAATCAGCATTTCACTCACGGAATTGTGACTTGTGCTGGGACTATCCAGATGCCTGCCCAAGGTTCCCACGTAACCGGATTGTATCGAGTCGTGATTCGTGAACTGCCATTGCACTTGGAAGTTGAGCGAGATATCGTACGTCGTCTGGTAGTTGTATGTCTTTCCTGTCAGTGCGATGCCGGCCGGATTGGTCTGCGTCGGGTTCGAGAGGCTGACCGCACTAAAGGCGGTCTCCATTGTCGCAGTGGTCGTTGTGCCGGGAAGTTGCAGCGGTACCTGCGAGGTATTGGTCGAAGGCGAAGAGTAGGTGAACTGGAATGGATAATTGGTGCCCAGCGTGCCTCCGTAGCCCACCGAGTCGAGTGCTCCAAAGGCTATGCCTGCACCGCTGCGCACGACCAGGTTCGGATGGATGCGGTACGCGACACCCAGGCGTGGAGCAAAATTGTCGCGCTGAGCCCTGGTCACGGCATTGTTGGGGCTGCAAACCACCGGAATCCCTTCGCTGGCCATCAAGCTGGTGAAGGGGGTACCCAGGCTGGTCTTGCATGCGTCATGCCCAATCAAATAGTAGGCGCCAAGACCGTTCCCATCCTGTATGACCCCGTTGCCGCCCATCACGAGGTTCGCCGCCTGGCCCTTATCCGAAGCATAGGCGCCGAAGTAGTCCCAGCGAAGCCCCAGATTGACCGTTAGTTCCGGAGTAAGTTTCCAATTGTCCTGCAAGTAAACGCCGACGTAGGGCGCACGGTAGGTGGACTGCGCGTAGTTGGACCCCGAGAAGGCCGAAAGGCCGCCTACCGTATTCGTGGATGAACTGGTGCCACCATTGCCCGTGTAGTAGGCTGTTGGCAGGCATGGGGGTCAGCACCATGTCTGCCATGCCGGTGTCGCCGGAGTTGTTGTTCGGGACATCCGAGTATCCCTCTGTCCACTGGAACCAGCCCCTCGGGTATGCCGGCTGAATAATGCTTGATGTCAAATGATCGTACTGGCCTCCGAACTTGAATTCGTGCTTGCCAAAGATCCTCGTCAAATTGTCTTGATACTCAAAGGCAGTGGCATCTTCAATGGTGGGCGCAAACCGGTGGGCACCCCAATCGCTGATGACGCCGGTGTGGAGAACCGGAAGCCCGCCATTGCCTGAAGTTTGCGGGATACCTGGAATTCCGTATTTTGTAGGCAGGCCCAATTGGCCAGCGTAGGGGTCGCCGACGTGGCTTTGGTGATCATTGATCCCAAATCGGAACTCGTTGATCAGGTTCGGCTGAAAAGACATGCGTCCAGCTGGTGACGATCACATAAAAGGGACCCGAACTCGCATGATTGACCGACAAAGCACCTTCCGCTGGCCCCGGATAGGCAGCCGTAGCCGACGCAATCGGATTGTAGTGGGAGTAGCTTCCCCAGAGCGAGTCCTTGTTGCTGATCTTCTCGTCGATTCGCCCGTCGTATTGGTTCGCGCTGAATATTTTGGTGGGAGTTGAATACCAGTTGTTCGACAGCAGGTTGCCGAAGTCACGGTCACGTTCGGGTTGGGCAACAAGCGCCAGCAGCGCAACCGCGTTCGGAGTCTAGGCGCGATGACGGCAGAATGTTGAGGAGCGCCATTTGCGGAGTCGTTGTGTAGTCCGTTGTGGTATTGCCCGTCATGTTGTCGTTCAGCGGGCAGCCGCCGGTCGCGCGTGCAGTTGTAGAAGGGGTCGCGAATATACGATCCGGCTTTGCCTGTCAGCCCGGTCACCGGATCGACTCCGCTCACGGGGATCACGCGCGTCGTCGCCGGATCGAAGATGGTGCCGTACTGGAACTTGCGGCCCAGCGCGTCAGTGTGCGTACTGGTGCTCAGCGTAAACAGATCCTGCATGTTCGTAAAACCGCTCTTCTGCATGGTCGCTGTCGGAACTGTTTGCGTGTACGCATTCGGATTGGCGTGCATCGTGCGCTGGAAATCGAAGAAGAAGAACGTCCTGTTCCGCCCGTTGTAATGGGGCAGCAAGACCGGTCCACCGAGCAGACCGCCGAATTCATTGTGCCGCAGTATCGATCTTGGCTTGCGTGATTCAAGTTGTTGAAGTAGTCGTTGGCGTTCAGATCCTCGTTCTGGAAATACTCCCAAACGTGGCCGTGGAATTGGTTCGTCCCGGTGTAGGTGATGGCATTGATCACCGCGCCGGTTGAGTGACCAAACTCGGCGCTGTTGTCGCCATTCATGAATTTGAACTCCTGAATGGCATCGGGAATGGGAAGAACGGTTGTGCCGCCGTAAAACTCCAGCGTTGTCGTCAACGCCATTAAACCGAACGTCAACCTGGCCGTTTTCAACGCCCGAAGCCAGAATTGTGGTTGTATCGGGATTGCCATTCGAATAAACGCCGGGCGCTAACTCCGCGAGGGTGGTAAAGTTGCGCCCGCCGCCGCCGCCCTGGATCGGCAGATCGTTCACCATCTTGCTGTTGATCGTCATGCCCACAGAGGCATCTTGTGCTTGCAGCAGTGGCACAGCCGATGTTACTGTGACCTCCGCGCTCGTTGCACCCATTTGCAGAGACACATCGGCAGTCACAGTGTCTTGCACGTGGACCTCGACCCCATTCAGTCTGTATTCCTTGAATCCGGGCGCCGCCACTTTCAGCGAATAGGTCCCAGCCTTGACGGCTTCAAACGTATAAGCTCCGGCGGAAGTCGAAAGGGCCGTTTGGGAGATGTTGGTGGCCGCGTTGGTGAGCGTGCAATGCGCGCCCGCAACCAGGGCTCCGCTTGGATCCTTTACCGTTCCGGTCACGCTGCCTGTGTCGATCTGTGCAGCAACTTGGCCGCTGAAGGCGATCAGGAAGGCAGTGCAGATTGCGATCAGGATCCCTTTCGTGATGTGTTTCCGTGCGATGTTGCCCTGAGCAGGCCACCGCAATTGTTTGTTTGTAGCGCTCACTGGATAACCGCTTGCAATGGATTGCGCGAACATGCAGGTTTTCCTCCAAAATTTGACGAGGCATGACACACTTCTTCACGTCCGCCGGGAATATTATGAGACCGGTCTCTCCATTGTCAAGAATTATTTCTTGAGAGATACTACTAACATTATCATGTTTATAATAAACAATTTATATCGGTAAACGTATTCATTTGATATAGGCTATAAGCTAGTAGTTTATGGTAAGTCATGTAACCGGTCTCTCAACAAACTGCCCAACCAGTTCGATGGGCCTGCGCATCGAATTCGTCCGACCTGCAAACCTGATCTTTCCGACCAGACCGCAGTGGCGGGTACCCGGAGAGCTCTTCAAGGGAGAAGTGCTTCGCTTGCGCTCGATAATCAGTTGAACTCTCTGTGCGTATCCTGTGAAGTGAACTAACGGTAAAAATCGTATTCTGCTCCATTTACACGCTTGAGGCGAACCAGCGCGCAACTGATCCGCCAGTTCACCGGGAGCCTAATTTCGCCAAGCCGGATGATTCATGTGAGCAATTGCAACCGGTCAAGGGGATCGCGGCCCGCACCCTTCCCGACCTGTCAACCCTTTATTCATCATGGAAAAGTCTCAAATTCAGTCGGGCCAATTTGGCCACGGATTGCTCATGTCCGAAATTCTTGCTCAAGCCTCGCGCGGGCCAATTGGCCGGTTTGTTCGATGGGAGGCATTCTGAGGGTACGCTCTCTGAAACTCGGGCAATTGCGCCTTGCTGTCTGTTAACTCTTTACAGTAAAATCGCTCCTCGTGCATGGAATTAGCCAATCTCCGACCGCTGAATCACACGCAGAATCTGGATCGATCACGCCGCATCAGAAGCATGCGCTCGTTCAGAGAGTGGTCTCCAGCAAGGTCTTTACCAGAACGCCCGCGCTGCGGGCATTTCTCCTGTACATTACCGATCACGAGATCGCAGGCCACGCTGAAAAGCTGAAGGAACAGGCGATCGGTGCAGAGGTTCTGGGCCGCAAACCAAACTATGATCCGGCGGACGACAATATCGTCCGGGTCCGGGCGCACGAGCTGCGCAGCCGCCTGGAGAAGTATTTCGCCTCTGAAGGAGCTGGAGAGCCGTTCCTGATCACGATCCCGCGCGGCGCCTATGCACCTGAATTTGCTCCGCGGAAGTCAGTGGTGGCTGAACCTGCGGCTGTTCCCGGGGCTGAACGGCAGGGCACCCAGGCCCTCGCGACGCAACTAGCCGGCAAAGTCCTTCCGCAAGTTTCGTCGAGAAAGTATTGGCTAATCACGGCCGCATCGGTGGCAATCGCCGTATTAACCACTGCGTTCGTGATGAAGTCGGCTCTGCGAGAAGGAAGCTCAGGATCGACCGCCGAATCGGGCGGTGCGGTTCGCGATTTCTGGGGGCAGTTCTTCGACAAGCCGAATGAAGAGCTGAAGATTATTTATGCTGACACAAGTTTTGCCTTGTGGCAGGATTTGAGTGGCAAGCCCCTCGATCTCGGCGATTACCTCAATCACAAATATCTGAACGTAAATGGCGACAAGCTTTTTGATGTGGCAGCCCGGCGCGTCGCCAGCCCGGCCGATATCGCCATAAGCGTACATTTGGCCACTTTGGCGGGAAAACTCGGCGGACAGGCCAATGCGCGTTTCGCGCGAGACACAACAGCCGAGATCCTTCGTTACGGCAACGCGGTTCTCATCGGGAGCCATCGCTCGAATCCCTGGGTTGAGATTTATGAACCCAGCTTGAACTTCGACCTGGCGCAGGATCCGCAAACCGGCGCGCCGATGTTCCGGAACCGAACACCGCAGCCCCACGAGTCGCCGATGTATGCCATCCCCGCTATGTTTGATACGCGGCGGACCGAGGAGCGGGAATTCACAAGCTACGCAATTGTTGCGTTGCTGAAAGGATGCGGCAGCCGCGGCTTGACTGTGCTCACCGAGGGTTTGAACATGCAGGCCACCCAGGCTGCGGGAGATATGGTTACCGACCCTCAGCGTCTTGACGCCCTCCTCAGAGGCATCGGTCACAAACCGGGAACCAATGTAGCCCCTTTTGAGGCGCTCATCCAAATCACTTCGCTCCCCGCAGAATACGACAACCCCAAAGTCGTTGCCTTTCGTTTGCGCCCGCCCGAATCATGCGTCGGCAATTGACTCCGCATCTCACGAACTCAATTGCAATATGATTTCTTCGAAAAATAGTCTCAAGCCTCAGGTGATTTAAGGGGAAGAGCGGGTGGGGAACTCGAATCTGCGGATTACTTCCCGATACGTTGATTCCCATGACGCACTCAGAAAGCAAATTCGTTGTGGCTCGCCAAGATTCCATCCGATCAAAATGTGTCTGCTCACTGCGATGTTGTGCACTCCACCCGGACTGAAGCCACTTGGCTTCCGGAGCCCGCACTGTTTTCTGTTCCGAATCCACGGAGCTGACGATCTCCACGCTTTAGTCTGGAACTGTCACTAGACGGCAGCACGGCCGTGCAGCGAGTCGTATACCTCTGATTCACTGGCATGTGTCGTAACTGCGCAAGAAGTCAGCGGACCTCAAAAACAGTGCGGATAAAAAGTATCGTGCAATTCTTCCAAAAAAAGATGGTCGGGTCTGCTGCTTCTGTTCTCGCATTTTTGATGCTGAGTCAGAGCGGAAGAAGCCGAGTCGCCGAGTGGCTACCGGGATGTGGCGTCTGCGCGTGAACCGGGGACGCGGGTCGAGTACAGCTCGTTCCAGTTCCGCAGCAAGAAGGCCGAAGAGCAGATTCCCTGCCCCGTGAATCAGGGAACGGATGCTTCTGATGCGCTTGGGCCGTGCCATTGGCAAAGCAACCAGTTTCAGCACCTGCCACAGTGGGTATGGGTGCATTTTGCGGGGCCGCGCCGAATCGACAAAGTGGTGCTGCACGCTGCCAGTGCGGCCACGATGCCGGTCGAGTTCTCGGGACAATATCTGGAGCACGGCGCCGCATTCCACACCTTCTTTCATGCCGAGGACGCACGCATTCGACCCGATGACACTCACTTGCACAGTTCACTTCGCTCCGGTGACCACAGACAATTTTCGGTTGCTGATCGAGCGGAATTCGGCTCAAGGTGACGCCACAATCGTGGCTGGCCGAATTGGCGCAGTTGGAGGTTTTTGGAACAGATGCGGCTGAAGGTGCCACCGCCTCCGCGACCGAATCGGCCGCGGAGGGCGCGACCCCGCCTCATGCCGGCCTGGCTCCGACGGCGTATGTTCCGAAGATCGAAGAAGGTGGGTGGCAGCCTGGCGATCAGCACTCCGTGGTACCGCCTGGTGTTGGACAAGCAGCAGCCACGCATCCTATCGCTCGCGATGGATTCACTGGGAAAAGGCGAGCTGGGCGTGAATCTGTTGCAGGAAAGCGGGGCATACCCGGTGCTTGATCGGCCATTCGAGAGCGCGACGCCACCGAGAAAGGGCGCTCTGACGCGCGCCGGAAATGTGTTCCGCTATGCGCCGGTGGAGGTTGCGCCCGGGCGTGCTGGAACAAGTTGCCATCCAAGCAGACGATCGAGGGTTTGATCTGTCGCTCGCCGTCACGGCGAAGCATACGGTCATGATGCGGGGCGGATTGTTCCGCTTCGAGTTCGCGGCCAACCAGACGCCGACCACGTTCGTCTGCCATCCGTCGAAGCTGATCAATTACGTGGAAGTGCCGACGTATCTCGCCGCGCCGGATTTCGGCACGGCCTACGTCACGCGCACCGGCGATGCAGCGGCGTTCTATCGCAGGCCGTCGTCGCTGTTCCCGGCCACGTCGTACGCGGTGGACATCACGCCGCACCTGCCGGTGAGCGAAGACGGGTTGAACGAGATCGGACCGCATCCATGGCATACGACCCTGCATTTCGCCGTACAGGCGGTCGAGCCGTTTCCCGAGCTGCTGAAGCATGATGCGCGGCTTGCCCGCTTTCCCAAATACTCGCTGGACATGACGCAGTGGCGACCTGATACCGGCGTTGTTAGCAACAGCGTCATGAGCATCAACTGCGGGCTGGCAATGTTGTTTTACGCAGAGCAGGCGGTGTGGGCTCCTCATCTCGAGAGCGGTATTTCTCCGATGGAACTGGTTGGGCTTCGGTGAACCGATACTTCGATGGCGCCCGCGGGTACATGATGCCCAACGTGAATGTCGAATCGCCGGAGTGGAGGTCCTCGCGCGAGACGGCGGCTTACCTGGTGATTTCGGGCTGGTACGTGATTCGCACCATCGGAGGCTTGCCACAGGCGAACAAGTGGCTGAAGCCGCTGGAGGCGGTGACGAATCGTATCGAATCGCACTTCGACCGCGACGGGCTGGTAGATGAGCCGGGCAAGGAGTGGTTCGACGTCTATGACTTTGAGGGGCCCGATGCCTTGACGAATGCAGCCGACTACCGAGCCTTCCTGTGTATGGCCGATGTGGAAGCGCTCTCGGGGCGGCAGGACCGGGCGAAGCGCTATCGCGCTGATGCGGAACGGATCAAGACAGTCTATTTCAAAACCTTCTTCAATCCCGCAACGGGAGTGCTGGCGGGCTGGAAGTCGCCGGACGGAAAGCTGCACGACTACATGTTCCCGTGGGTGAATGGATTCGCGATCTACCAGGGGCTGGTCCCGGCGGAGCGGGCGAAATCAATTCTGCAAACCATGCTGGCGAAGATGCAGAGCATCGGCTTCCAATCGTTCCAATTCGGTTTGCCGACGAATCTGATTCCGATGAGCCCGGCGGATTATTTTCCCCATACGAGCGGCGCGCCGAAGCAGGCCGATGGGAAGGATACCTGGCAGGTCTACATGAACGGGGGAGCGACGCCGCCTTACGAGTATTACTTTATTCAGTCGCTCTATCAAACCGGCTTGGTAGACGACGCGGAACGGCTACTGTGGCCGCTGATGCAGTCGTACGAAAACGGGACCTTCAACGCCGGCATCGAATTGCCGGGACAAAAGCAACGCAACCCGGTGGGCAGCGCGTTCTACGTGTGGGACGGCTCACGCGGCCGCGGCGAAGGCTATCTGCCTGAGGACTGGCAAGGCGTGGACGCGCTCTTCACCGGGCACTTTGGCATCGGCTTCGATGAGCACGGGTATTTCTTAGAGCCGTGGTCGCCGCTAAAGGGTCGGAAAGTCACGCCGGAAATGCCTTACATGGGGAAGACCGCTCCGAAGGTAATTGGTTTCCGATCAAGGCTAACGACTATGCGGCCAAGTGGTTGTAGGCCTCTGCCTTGACAGTACAGAGGCGGGCAGTAACCAATTACAACTAAGCGTCGCGGATGGCTTCGTTTGGCGCTCCGAGATAGTCTCGGGAACCGTTATCGAACCCATATCGAACCCGCGACCTCTGCCCTGTAGACCTTTGCCCAAACCTTTGCCTTGGGTCTCAAGCACAGGTGAGACCTGCGAGCAGAATTGGGGGATTGAAAGGGGCAGAGTTGCCGGATTTATTCAGATGGCGGTGCGCCCTCCATCCACGGCGAGTTTTGCGCCGTGAATGAAACTGGCGCGGTCTGTCGCCAGGAAGACAATTGCTTCTGCAATTTCCTCGGCTGTTGCCGGACGGCCCGCGGGCGCCTGGGCGGCTAGCTGTTCGAGACCCTCGCCCATCGCCTCCGTACCCTCCGTGCGAGTGGGTCCGGGACTCACTGCGTTCACGCGGACACCCTTCGGTCCATATTCGGCAGCCCAGGTTTTCGTCAGCAGATTGATGGCGGCCTTGCTCGAACCGTAGAGGCTCATCCCGGGCGCTCCGTAATCAGCAACCATCGTCGAAAGATTCACGATTGCCCCTTTGCCTCTCTCGGCCATCAGTGGGGCAAGCACCGCGACCAGGAAATACGGCGCCTTCACGTTTGTTGAAAAGACGCGGTCAAACTGCTCTTCCGTCATTTCATGCGTAGGCCCGAAAGGATAGATGCCGGCATTGTTGATGAGAATATCGACATGGCCATTTCCGAGTTCGATCGCTTTCCTGGCCACTTCGCGAGCGCTGTCTGCGCCTAGAAGCTCGGAAGAAATAAAATCCGCTTTGCCTCCTGCGGCCCGAATTTCGTCGACTGCCTTCTTCCCGCGCTCCGCATTTCGCCCCACAACCAAAACGTGAATACCAAGCTGAGCGAGTTTCTTGGCTGTCGCAAGACCGATTCCGCTCGTTCCACCCGTTATAAGCGCTGTCGAAGTATTGTCTGTCATCTGCAATCCCCATGGCCAAGAAGGCCTCAAAAGAAGAGTACGACATTGTAATCATCGGTAGCGGTTCAACGCGGGCCTGGTTCAGGACAGCTTGTCGAAGGAGAGATAAATGGCGGCAATCCGACCGTCCCGGGCGATGATGAAATCCGTTCCGGCGTATGCCGGCGCATCGCTAGGGCGACCCGATACCCATGGGGCCCGCCCGCCGTTGCCCAGGCTCTGTTGGAACTGACTTTCCGAAACCGGGCCGCTTGCGCCTATCGAAATTGACTTCGGCCCTTGGCAAAATGAGGTGAGGATGTTCTGGCATCGACCGCCGCTACTTTTGTAGCTAACCGGCAATATCCCTTCTTCGAGTTTCAAGCGCAATGCTTTCCAAGAAGCGCCGCTTACTAACCCCAGAGCCAAAATTCAATATTTTCCATCATTGCCATTGTCCATGTAAATTATTGATTCTATGGTGCCCAGAGGGGGACTTGAACCCCCACGACCGGTAAAGGTCTGCGGATTTTAAGTCCGCTGCGTCTGCCAATTTCGCCATCCGGGCTTGCCTCTATATTATGACTTCCTCAACGCCGGAAGCTCGCTATCGAAACTCGGTGCGTGTCATCAACCCAGTTTCTATCGACTTCCCTTTCTTCCACAACTTGCCCGGCCTAGGCAGCCCCTCGTATCATCCGGCAAAGAGCACAAATGCATGAGCGACTCAGAAAGCAAGACAGACTTGCGGGTGAAGGGGCGGCTTATGTCCGCCTCGGAAATCGAGCGCACCCTCGTGCGCCTCGCCCACGAAATCGTGGAGAAGAGCAATGGCAGCGCAGACTTAGCGCTGGTCGGTATCAAGCGCCGAGGAATCCCGTTGGCGGAGCGGCTCGGCAAGTTGATCTCGGGCATCGAGAAACGACAGGTTGATACAGGAGTGCTTGACATCCAGTTCTACCGCGACGACCTTTCGACAGCCGATGTTCGTCCAGTCGTAACTCCCGGTGCAGTGGGATTCGACGTGGACGGCCGGGACGTGGTGCTCTGCGACGACGTTCTCTACACAGGCCGCACCATCCGCGCCGCACTCGATGCGCTCTTCGATCATGGCCGACCACGCCGCGTGCAGCTCTGCGTGCTCATTGACCGCGGCCATCGGGAGCTGCCCATCGAGGCAACCTACGTGGGAAAACACGTACCTACAAGCAGCCGCGAGATTATCGAGGTAAAGTTCCAGGAAGTCGATGCAACAGAGCAGGTATTGCTCGTCGAGCGGACGACTTAAGCCGCTTGACCTTCTCGATACTTACCGGAGCCAGCGACGCTCCCTGAAAGTCCAGCATGAGTCCAGCCGTACAGACCATCCACCGATCGCTTCACACTCCACCTGCGCCTGCGTCGACATTTCCCTACAACCCTGGCTCATTGCTCTCGGTATTCGATCTCACAGTCGAAGGCGTCAGCCACTTGTTGGCGCGCGCCAGCTCACTTGAGCAGGAAGACCCGATCGTTCGCGATCACATCCTGGCCAAGCGTCGCATCGCTCTCCTGTTCTACGAGTCTTCGACGCGGACACGAACCAGCTTTGAACTGGCGTCCAAAGCCCTTGGCGCCGACACGACTCTGGTCTCGAACCTGAGCTCGAGCATCGAGAAGGGCGAATCCCTCAAGGACACCGGCCTCACGCTGCGCGCGCTCGGTGCCGAGGCCATCATTCTGCGCCACAACTCTTCCGGCGCGCCCTGGCTGTTGGAGGAGTCAACGCGACTGCCGGTTGTGAATGCCGGCGATGGCATGCACGAACACCCGACACAGGCGTTGCTCGACCTACGCACGATTCTTACGCACTTGCGGCCGGGAATTCGCGACGTGGGCGAGCAAACTCTCACGGATATCACGATCACCATCGTCGGCGACATCCTACACAGCCGCGTCGCACGCTCGAACATGCTGTTGCTGCCAAGGCTCGGCGCGCGCGTTGTGCTGTGCGGGCCTAAGGAGCTATTGCCGGAGCAAGCGGCAGGCGCAGGCCCTGGAATTGAGATTGTGCGGGACTTCGATGCCGCACTTCGTGAGTCGCAGGTCGTGATGATGCTGCGAATCCAGGCAGAGCGTATCGCCGGATTGCAACTCGACCTCGATGAGTACAAGGCCAGCTATCAACTCACGGGACAACGGCTGGCAGCGCATGCGCCAAATGCGGTTGTGCTGCATCCGGGACCGATCATTCGCGGGATGGAGATCACCGCCGGTGTCGCAGATGGACCGCAGTCGGCGATCCTCGAGCAGGTAACGAATGGGCTGGCGATTCGCATGGCGGTGATGGAGCGGGCGCTCGTGGCGAGTGAGCAAGGAGGACACGCGTGAGCGCTCTGGCGATTTGCGGTGGGCGATTGATCGATCCGGCGGCAGGCGTTGATGCTGCGAAGGACATCCTGCTGAAGGATGGAAGAGTCGTTGAGATCGCCGGCACAGGCAAGCTGAAAAGCAAGGAAGGCGCGCAGGTTCTGGACGCAACCGGGCTCGTAGTTGCGCCGGGGTTGATCGATATTCACGTGCACCTGCGCGAGCCTGGCCAGGGCTACAAAGAAACAATCGCGACAGGAACAGCGGCCGCGGCAGCGGGCGGATTTACAAGCGTGGCAGCGATGCCGAACACAATCCCTGTGAATGACTCACCCGAAATCACGCGCTGGATGCAGGCGCCGGAGCGCGGCGCGCAGGTGCGCGTGTTTCCTATTGCGGCGGCGACGCGCGGGTCAAAAGGTGAAACGCTGAACGACTTCGCCGCGCTCAAGTCTGCCGGCGCAGTAGCAGTTACCGACGATGGCAAGCCGATCCTGAAGGACGGCATGATGCGGGAATCGCTCGCTGCCGCTGCGCGAGTTGGGCTCACCGTAATTCAACACGCAGAGGACACGCGCATGACGCAAGGCGCGAGCATGAATCTTGGGCCGGTTTCGTTCAAACTCGGGTTGCGTGGAATGCCGACTGAAGCTGAATCGAACCTGGTCGAGCGGGACATCCGTCTCGTGGCCGAGCTACGCGATGCACCCCCACATTTACATGTTGCGCATATATCTACCGCCGCTGCACTCGCCGCAGTACGGCAGGCGCGACGCAATGGACTGCGCGTGACATGCGAGGTAGCTCCGCATCATTTTCTGCTCACCGAAGAACACGTCGGGCTTTACAACACGCATGCGAAAATGAATCCGCCGCTGCGTTCAGCCGCCGATCGCGACGCCATGATTGAAGGCATTCTCGATGGCGTCGTCGACGCAATTGCTACCGATCACGCGCCGCACGCGATGCACGAAAAAGAAATTGAATTTGAATACGCGCCAAATGGCATCACTGGACTTGAGACTGCGCTCGGCCTTTGCCTGCGCTGGCTTCATACGGAGTGGAAGCTGCCGCTGGGCAGAGTGCTGAGCCTGCTGAGCGCGCAGCCGGCCGTCCTGCTGGGGTTGAAAGGCCGCGGAACACTCGCCGTGGGCAGTTTTGCCGACGCAGTTGTTTTCGATCCCAAAGCCGATTGGGTCTATAAAGCAACCGAGTCAAAATCGAAGGCAAAGAACACGCCATTCGACGGCTGGGCGATGCAGGGCAGGGTGCGCTGGACGGTGAGCGAAGGGCGCGTGGCTTACACCAGCCAGGCATAGCCCAGACGGTCCCGTCGCGATTTCAGGCTTGGGAAAACTTCCAGAGGCGAGGAAAAAAGTGGCGCTTTCGGTGGCCAGACGATGGAGTACCGCAACCGCAATCACGAAAGTGACATCTATCGCTCGATCAAGCGGGCAGGCAGAGGCCAGTCCTTGATGTTCTCTGAATTGGGTAGCGGATAGAAATCGTAAGTTTCGTTGCCCACTCTGGTCGAGCGGACCCGTTGCGCAACGCGCGCCGCGGCACGGTTTTGCCCAGATAACGACAGGTCGCATCCAAGCATGCTGAGAGTGCATCGTGAAACGACGGAGGTCAGCCGATGTTCACTATTCCAGGCGCGGTCTACTTCACGGAGTGGAGCCTGCTCTTTTTGCGCATCGTGGTAGCCCTTGTGTTTGGGACCAGCGGATTCAGTCATCTGAAATCGCCGAGTGAGCGTGCGAAGAGCATTGGCATGAGCGCCTCGTTCACTGCGTTTCTTGGCGCGGCGGAAATGGCAGGGGCATTTGCGCTGGTGGTGGGCGTGCTGACACAGTGGGCAGCGCTTGGGTTGATCTTGATCATGCTGGGCGCGATCTACAAGAAGATCGTCGAGTGGAAGACAGGCTTCTGGGGAGAAAAGTCGATGGGCTGGCATTACGACTTGCTGTTCATAGCGATGCTACTGGTAATTTTCACGACAGGCGGCGGTCCGATCGCGTTGATGAAGCTTTGAAGAGCCGGCTGCTGCCCGTCGTCGGTTTTCATTCGCATTTTGCATTTCATATTTGCTTCGTTCGCGCTGCAACACCTATCCTGTTGCGGCAGCCGGCCGCGCTGTTACGCCGCTGCAAATGCGAACGAGGTCTCGACAAGCAAAATGAATAAGCGGGAATTCTTGAAGTCAACCAGCGCGCTGGTGGCGGGAAGCGTCTTGCGGCGCTTGGCTGCAGCACAGCAGGCGGCACCGCGCACCAACTGGTCGGGGAATCTGACCTACAGCACGACGAACCTGCAAACACCCGGCTCGATCGATGAGCTGCGCGCGACGGTGAAGAGTGCGAGCAAGTTGCGGGCCCTGGGATCGCGGCACTCGTTTAACGCCATTGCCGACAGCGCGTATGAACAGGTGTCGCTGGAGCGACTGGACGAGATGACTCTCAACGAGAAAGCTCATACGGTGACCGTGGGCGGGGGCGTGAAGTACAGCCAGCTTGCTCCGTGGCTTGATACGAAGGGCTACGCGCTGCACAATCTTGCTTCACTGCCGGGAATCACGGTGGCCGGCGCATGCGCCACGGCGACGCATGGCAGCGGCTTGCACAATGGCAACCTGGCCACTGCGGTGACGGCTGTGGAACTAATAACGGCCGACGGCAACCAGTTGACACTCTCGAAAGACAAGAATGGCGCGCAGTTTCTTGGAGCTGTGGTGGCGCTGGGATCGCTTGGGGTGGTCACACGCATCACGCTTAACGTGCAACCAACCTACCAGGTGGCGCAATCGGTGTATCAGAATCTTTCGTTCGACGAGCTGGGAAAACACTTTGGCGAGATCTTCGGCAGCGGCTACAGCGTGAGCGTATTTACTGACTGGGAGCATCATCGCGCCACGCAGGTGTGGGTAAAGCGCAGGCTCGGTTCGAGCGATGCGAATTATTGGGAACCGGAACTCTTCGGAGCCAAGCTGGCGACCGAGAAACTGCATCCCTTGGCCGGTCATCCGACGGAGAGCGTCACGGAACAAGAAGGCAAGCCGGGCCCTTGGTACGACAGACTGCCGCACTTTCGCATCGGCCAAACACCCTCAAGCGGGCAGGAACTGCAGACGGAGTATCTTGTTTCTTACGACCGCGGATACGAAGCGGTGACTGCTGTCGAGAAACTGCACAGGCATGTCTCGCCGCTGCTTTTTGTGACTGAGCTGAGAACGATTGCACCGGACCAACTGTGGATGAGCACTGCATATCAGCGGCCATCGCTCGCGATCCACTTTACCTGGAAGCCGATGTGGCCGGAGGTGCAGAAGGTGCTGCCAATGATCGAGGAACAATTGCAGCCGTTCCAGCCGCGGCCACACTGGGGCAAGCTGTTTACACTGCCGCCGTCAAAGCTTGAGCCGTGCTATACGCAGCTGCCGCAGTTCCGCGCGATGCTGGCGCACTATGATCCGCAAGGCAAGTTCCGCAACCAGTTTGTGGATCAGAGCTTGTACGCGAGCTAAAAAACAGGGACCGGGGATTTGGGATTTGGGAACTTGGAATAGCAATCGGCAAGGGTATTGTCTCTGCCGTCCGAATTGCATGGTCAGCCTTTGCGCCGGTAGAGAACCTGGAACTCGTACCCGGGATTGGCAGGGAACAGGCCGGCTATGTGGCGCAGCCGCTCTGCGAGTGCAGGTGCGGCCAGCAGCGGGTATTCGCGCTCGCGCAGATCGTGGTAATCGAAGTCCACGGCAAGCGAAAGCATATAGACGGCGAGCGAATCGGAATATGCCGACTCGAAAAAGCCACTGCGCGCGCGCTCGTCGATCGAAGCCTTGGCGCCTTTCGGACCAGGCTCCTGCGCGCGGCGTCGTGTCTCCCACGCATCCTGGCTGGTCTCGCCTCTCACCTGCGCTTCAGCCTGCGACCAGGCCAGAGTCGCGAAGCTTTCGGGGACACCGGTAACTTCGACAAAGTTATGAGCGACGTTTATGAAGAATTCAAAGGCGAGGCCGAAGCGATCTTCAACGAGTCGCGTCGAGAGGAATACGGCCTCTGTCGATCCGAACGCGGCGTTGCGATGGCAGACCGCGCGATCGCCAAGCTCGACGTTGTAGGAAGGTGCGACGAGATTTTCGCCGGTATCGGAAATGGCGAGCGGCACAAAATAATAGGCGCGATGGCGCAAGGCTCCAGACAGCGAAGCGGGCACGGCGCCGACCAGACGCTCGAGATCAGCATCCGAGACGCGGGTTTCTCCCCACGCCGCATAGCGGACACCGTTAGGCGCTTCAAGCACGGTGACTTGCGTGGCAACTTTCTCTGCCTGCCACAAGTCGATTTGCGCACCGCTGGCCATGACTTTGTATTCTATTCCAGGGAGCCTCGAAAAGATGGGTGAAATCGCGCAGGGCAGGCACGGCAGCGGAGGCAGGATTCTTGGATTTCCAGTTGAGGGCTTCAGCCTTTTTCAGAGCCTGCTGGTGACCGTCGCGTTGGCATTCCTCACTTTCTTTGCGACCACTTGCATCGCAATCTTTGCGCTGTTGGGTTGGAACCTTCTGGGCGGTCACTCGGTGAACTATGCCGACACTTACCGCTACATCGGACTCCCGGCTGGCTTGATCGTGCTCGTCCTTGCTCTGCCGTTTTTCCTTGTTCTGTGGGTGCGGGCCAGAGTGCACAGGTAATCCGATCGGTTACGAAAGTTGCCAGCATCGCGCAAACCGCGGAACGCTAAATTCGCAAAACCCTCTTCCCTGCCTTCGGCCGCGCCGTCTATTCTTTTGACCGCACCTGAACAATCTGCCAGCGCCGATTCCCCCGGCATTCCCCTTGGCCGCAATTTGCAATGGAGGCCGCTTGACGATCGCAAGGCAATGGGCATTCCTCTTCTTCATTACGGGATTCGCGCTTGCTGGCGCGACATCATTCGTATTGGATGGATGTGGGGGAAGCGGCGCGCCGCCGGTCGCAACAACGACTGAGCCACCCAGCAACCTGATTCCCAGCCTCACGCCGTATCCGGCACCGAGCGGAACCCTCGCGACATTCAGCGCAACGGGAAGCATCGATCCAGGCGGAATCTTTTTTCAACCCCTGGGGACCAATGCACGCAGTTGCGCGAGTTGTCACCAGCTGAGCCAGGGAATGGGGCTGAGCGCGGCGAATGCGCAAGCACTTTTTGCCAGCTCCAATGGAACAGACCCACTTTTCCTTGCTGTCGATGGAGCAAATTGCCCGACAGTTGCAACGGGCGACAGCGCCGGTCACAGCCTGATGCTGCATAACGGGCTGATCCGCATCTCTGAGGCACTTCCCGCGAACGCGCAATTCACGATCGCTGAGAATCAAGATCCTTACGGCTGTGCGACCGCAACAGATTCGGGGCAGACCCAGTATTCGGTTTACCGCCGGCCGCTCGCTGCATCAAGTCTCATGTTTTTGAGCGAAGTGATGTGGGATTCGCGGTTCACCGCTTCGCCACTCGGTTCGCCGGCAACAGTAAGCACCAATCTGAATGCAGATCTGGGAGCGCAGGCAGCGAACGCGGTTGCGACGCACGGGCAGGGAAACGTTGCGCCGACGGCTTCCCAGCTTTCGCAGTTGATTGCTTTCGAAGAAGGGCTTTACACAGCCGAGGCAACCGACACGAATGCGGGCTCCCTTGGCGGGAACGGAGCGGCCGGCGGCGCCGCGGCTCTCGCCGCGCAAACATACTATCCGGGAATCAACGATGCCTTCGGCCAGGACCCGAAGGGTGCGCCCTTTAACAAGGTCGTGTTCACAATCTTCCAGGCATGGGAGGGCAGTTCGAATCCGGCGCAGGCCAGCATCGCTCGTGGCGAGGATCTCTTCAATAGTGCGCCAATGCAGATCACCGATGTGCCCGGAATTAACGACAATGCCGCACTCGGCAGTCCAGCGGTGTTGGTGGGAACATGCGGCACGTGCCACGATGCCCCGAATATCGGGACGCACTCGCTGCCGCTCGCGTTCGATATCGGCACAAGTCACCTGATCGCGAGCGAAACCGACGCGAACATCATTGCCGGGTTGCAATTGCTGTCGCCGCCGAATCTTCCCGCTTATCAAATCAACGGATGCGCAAACGCGAGCGGAAACACTGCGGTGTACGTTACGACCGATCCAGGCGTCGCGTTGGCGACTGGACAATGCACCGATGTGAACCGCATCAAGGTGCCGGGATTGCGAGGATTGGCCGGGCGAGGGCCGTTCTTTCATAACGGCTCGGCGGCAAATCTGGGCCAGGTAGTGCAGTTCTACAGCACGCGATTCCAAATGAATCTCAATCCGCAGCAACAGGTGGACCTGCAGAATTTTCTCGCTGCGCTTTGAGCGGCATGGACGGGTATTGTCTTCGGTTGCAACGAGTTTACCGCCGTTTCTTCCCCGTGCTTGCGCATCCGATCAAACTGCAAGCATAATGCCTGTTGCGCATCTTCCTCAGATTCTGACGCACTACCTTCATGACCGCTCAAACGTTTTTCTTCGGGGAAACTCGCTTGCATCGGCTGATGGCTCTCGGCGCCGTCGGCTTGGCGGCAGCTTGCCTGCACCGACCGCTGCGCAGACGAATTTCGGATCAGTGAACGTCGGCGCAAGCACGACACATAGTGTGACGGTCACGATTCCGTCCACGGCAACGCTCGGCAGCATCTCTGTTGTGACACAGGGAGCGACGTCTCTTGATTTCGCCACCGCTGGCGCGGGCACCTGCGCGATCGGAACGAACTATGAGGCCAGCCAAACCTGCACCGTGCAGGTCGTCTTCAAACCCGCATTTGCGGGTCAGCGGTCTGGAGCAGTCCTGCTGCTCGACGGCTCGGGCAATCTGATGGCAACTTCGCTGCTTGCAGGAACGGGTTCGGGACCGCAAATAGCGTTCGGTCCGGGAACTGCATCGGCCATCGATCCGATGGTGAATGGCGTCGCATTCAAGAATCCGTTCGGCATGGCCGTCGATGGTAAAGGCGATCTGTTTATCGCCGACAACGACAACGGGCGTGTGGTGGAGATTCCTGCGGACGGCGGGGCGCCCATCGCCATCGACCCCATCGTTGGCGGAAGTGGTCTTCGGAACCCGGCGGAGTGGCAGTCGATGGCGCCGGCAATCTCTACATCTCTGACCTTGACAGGAACTTCGTCGTAGAGATTCCCGTGACTGGCGGCGCGCCGGTCATGATGAATCCAATCGTCAACGGAATCGGCCTGCATTATCCGTGCGGAATGGTGATCGACAGTGCCGGCGATCTATACATCGCCGATGTTGACAACGGGCGCGTGGTGGAAGTGCCCTTCGGCGGTGGTGCGCCCACTGCCATTGACCCGTTGGTCGGCGGAGAAAAGCTCTCCTATCCGGTGACACTGGCGCTCGACAGCGCCGGTGATCTTTACATTGCCGATCTGTTCGCCAATCGCGTTGTTGCAGTGCCGGCCGGCGGCGGCACTCCAACCGCGATCGATCCAAGCGTGAATGGAAAGAGCCTGAATTTTCCATACGGCATCGCAATCGACGCTGCGGATGATTTGTACATTGCCGACGCCAGCAATCGCGTCGTGATTGTGCCGCCCAACGGTGGCGCGCCAACCGCGCTAACGCCAATTTCGAATGGCAAAGGTCTGAACGATCCAATTGGAATTGCGATCAGCGGCGCGGGAGACCTTTACATTGCCGATTCTCTGAACAACCGCGTGCTTCAAGTTGTGCGCTCGCAGCCACCGACAATCAACTTTGGCGCCACGGCAGTGGGCGCAACAAGTAATGACAGTCCGCAGACCGTTGAGGTCGAGAACATCGGCAACGCCGCCCTGAGTCTGGCTGTCCCGGCTTCAACCGATAATCCAGCGATCACGACGAACTTTACTTTGGGGAACAGTGTTCCCTCGGCGTGCCCGCTGCTCACGCCGGGTTCTTCGCAACCCGGCTCGCTCGCGGCGGGAGCCACTTGCCTGCTGCCCATCAGCTTTCAACCAACTGCGAGCGGAACGGTCTATGGCTCGCTCAAGCTGACAGACAACAATCTCAATGCGGCCGCGCCGGGATATGCAACTCAGACGATTGCGCTCAGCGGCGGAGCGCCGGTCGCATCGCTGACAGCGGCAAATCTCTCCTTCAGCTCGCAGCAGGTGCAGACGGCCAGCGCGTCGCAGCAGGTAACGCTCATCAACGCGGGCACTGCGCCGCTTGCGATCACCAGTATCACAGTCACCGGCGCGAACGCTTCGTCGTTTGCATTCCCCAATCCGTGCGGAGCGAGCCTGGCGGCGGGAGCGAGTTGCGTGATCCCGGGGAACTTTACGCCCGCCACGGCGGGGCCGATGAGCGCCACGATTGCGATTACAGACAACGCCGCCAACTCGCCGCAAATCGTCGGACTGACTGGCGCAGGTGTCTATCCCGTTTCGATGATGGTGACTCCTTCAGCAAGCAACATTACAACCGCGCAGCCGTTGGCAGTGACGATTTCAGTGAGCGGAACAAGCGGCGAGCCCACGCCGACCGGAACAGTTGAGCTGGCAATCGGGACTTACAGTTCGGCAGCGACGCTCGCCAGTGGCAGCGCGACGATCAACATTCCTGCAGGTTCGCTGGCCACCGGAACGGACACGATCGCTGCCACTTACACGCCTGACAGCACGAGCATCGCAGTGTATGCCGGTACCACAGGCGATAGTTCTGTGACCGTGACAGCAGCACAGACGGCAAGCGCGCCAGGATCGGTAACGAATGCGGCGACATCGATCACGGCGACTACCGCGACGCTCGCGGGAACAGTAAATCCCAACGGCGCCGATACGCACGCGTTGTTCGCATACGCCACCAGCAACACGCTGAGCGGCGCAACGCAAACGCCTTCACAGGACCTGGGATCGACGGTGGCGTCCGATGCGATAAGCGCCAGTCTCGCGGGCCTCACGCCGAGCACCACGTACTATTACCAGGCTGTCGCGCAGAACAACGTCGGCACAACGAATGGGGCCATCTTTTCGTTCACTACGACGCCGGCGCCGTACTTCTCAGTTCTCACTGGAGCTCCAATCTTGCTACCGCGAGGCGCAACGACAGGCAATACGTCGACGGTTTCGATTACACCGTGGTATGGATTCACGGGTGCGGTGAGTTTGAGCTGCGCGATCTCGCCAACTGCAGCAAGCGATCCGGCTACATGCACCGTAACGCCGACAGTGACGGTCACCAACGAGAATTCGCAGAACGCGACGCTCACAATCACGACTACGGCCGCGACCGCGATGAATTTGCCGGGACGGCATTTCGGTTTGGGCGCGGGAAGTGCGGCGCTGGCGTGCATCGTGCTGCTGATCGCGCCCGCCCGCAGGCGCAAATGGCTGGCGACGATGTGCTTGCTTGCGCTGTTTGCTGCTGTTGCCGGAATGGGTTGCGGAGGCGGTGGCAATACGACTACCGGCGGTGGTGGTGGCTCTGGCGGCTCGTCGAATCCCGGCACCAGCGCCGGCACCTACACGGTGACAATCATGGGCGTAGCCGGATCGATGACGGAGACCGGGACGGTGGCGCTGACGGTGCAGTAGATCCGGGATCAGGGGTCAGGGGTCAGGGGTCAGGATGAGAGACCAGAGATCAGAAATTGGCCTGGTTTTCGAGCTCGATGGCAGGCGGGTTGCTATGCGGCGGAGAGATTTTCTGAAGACCAGCATCGCAGCGTCGGCGGCAGCCGGCAGCGCGACGGCGTCAAAGCGGGCAGACGCTGCTGCTCCCTCCGCGGGCAATTCGCGGGACGGTCGAACTCATTCGTCGTCATTGTCGTCATCATCATCATCGTCATTGGCGACGGCGTCAGCGTCCTCTTTTTTCTTGTCGACGTAATGCCAGCGGTCGCATTTGCCGGGGACGGAGTAAGGACATTTATTGCAGTTGTCTTTGTCCTCGCACTTGAATTCTTCGGGACCGAGTTCGTCGCCGTTCTCTGTGGTCGACATTGCCCTGACAGAGTGGCCTGTGTATTCGTTCCTGGCTCGTTCAACGGCCTGGGCAGCGAGTTGAAGGCCATAGAGGAGCCTGCCGGCGCGCTGGAAGGTGATTTTGTTGGAGGCGAGGGCCTGGATCACTTCGGAGATTGCGAGTCGAATGGAAATGCGATCTTCGATGTCGGGCACGATGAATTCGGCATCGACCGGAGCTGTGGCCGGCTCGGCTTTGGCTTCTGCTCTGCGGTTGTGAAGCTTCTGATGCAGCTTCAGGTGAAAGAAGCAATAAGGCATGTCGCGAAGGGCGGGTGCATCGCACTTGCGACCACCGGGCATAATGTGCCGGCAGATCATGTATCCCATGGCGAGGTTCTCCTTTTGAGGCGGGCAGTTTGAGGTTCACCCCCCTCCCATCTGTGCAAATAACTGTTGTGGTTTCTTTGGTTTACGCGATGTATCCCGCTGCAAATTCGTGCAAACAAACAACTTGCTTGCACAACTGTGGCAGCAATGGTGTTGGGGCAGCGAGTCAGCAAGTCAGCGAGTTCGCAAGTCAGCGAAATGCCGAATCCGCCCTAAAAAGCGGACGGCCCGGGGAGATAAGCACCCGAGCCGCCCAAAGACACATCGTTTTCTGCTACTGGTATAAGCGTAAAGAAATCGGCGAAATTATCGGCACTGTTTGAGAGATTTTTTATTTCGATTGAAATGAGCGATTTGGCCCCAAAAGCGGGGCGAGCAAAACTTGACAAGTTTCGGGAGGGGAAAAGTTAGAGACGGATGTCAGGGGCCTGAAGACCCCTGCTGCCTCCGCGAGGTGACGCAAATGCGCTCAGAGCCCCGCGGGCTTCGGGTTCTCCGGATCGAACTTGGCGATCTGGATTTTGCGTGCGAGGCCGAGCTTTGAGAGGATCCAGATTCCATAAAAATTGGGATCGATTTCGTACCACCTCAGGCCGTGGCGCGCGGAGACGGGATGCGCGTGATGGTTGTTGTGCCAGCCTTCGCCACCGGTGAGCAGCGCAACCCACCAGCTATTGCGCGAGTCGTCGCGCGTTTCAAAGCGGCGGCTGCCCCACAGGTGCGTTGCCGAATTCACCAGCCAGGTTGCGTGCAGGCCGAGGGTGACGCGCAGAAAAACTCCCCACAGCAGCATTCCGATGGCCGTTCACCGGTCCGCCAAAATACCATCCGACGCCAACAAGCAGCACGCCGCTGACCACGATGGGCAGCCAGTGATACTTGCTGATCCACACGTGAAAGCGGTCGCGGCTGCAGGTCGGGCGAGTAGCGCGAGAGCGCCTCGGTCTGCGCGTGCAATGACTCGCCGAAAAGAATCCATCCGGCATGCGCCCACCAGCCGCCCTCGCGCGGCGTGTGCGGATCGCCTTCCTGGTCGCTGAGCTGGTGATGCACGCGATGCGTCGACACCCAGAAGATCGGCCCGCCCTCAAGCGAGAGCGTAGCGCAGATCGTCATCACGTATTCCACCCACTTGGGCACGTGATAGCCGCGATGCGTGAGCAGGCGGTGATAGCACATGCCGATGCCCACGTTGATGGCAAGGACGTAGAGAATCGACCGTAACCACCAGCCGCTGCCAGCTGAAGAAGAACAGTGCGGCCAGCGCGCCCACGTGAAACAGCCCGATGATCGCGACCATCGGCCAGCTTAAGCCCGCGCTCATGGCAGCGGCGCGGCCCATGCGAATCAATCGCCGCGCGGGAACGGCGTTCGCTGCGGCAGTGGCCTTCAATTCTGGAGATGATGAAGTGGGTTGAGCCGAATTAGAGACGACGGTTTCGGGGGCGGGCGCGGTGATAACTGATGCCATATTGAAATTCCTTGAAAAGTGTCGAATGTGCCCACTTGTTTACCTTAATTGTATCGAAGATTTTGGATAAAGAGAGTCCAATATCGCGCATTATGACGCTTTTGAGTGATCCATGGCCGCTTTTATTCGCCGGCTCGGGATGCCGATGGCGTCGCCGCCGCTGACAAAGATGCGGGTCGCCTCGCCGCGCAGCACGCGATAAAGCGCAAACTGGCGCTGCGTGGCCCCGCGCAGTTCGAAGAGCAATTCACCACGATTGTCGGCCATGGCATCTACCGCGTCGACCAGCCGCATGCGCGGCGTTTCATCAAGGTGGCTCGCATCGGTCACGTTCTTCACCAGCACCGCAACGTTGCCATAGAGATCGGGCTGCGCCGACCAGCGTGACGAACTTCACGGGGCCACTCGCGGGGTCGGTGTGCGCCGAGAGCACCATTGTCGCTCCGGATCCGTAAGCCAGTTCGAAGACGCGGAATTGCTCGTCAAGCAGCGGAGCCGGTGCGAGAGGAGGCGCAGGCTTTGTGGTTCTGCGCGTCGCTGCGGTCTTCGGCGCGGGCTTCTTTGGCAGCGGCGCGGCGGCGGATTGAGGCCCAGCGCGGTGCGCGCAATGTCTTCCATGGCGGCCTTCATTTTGTCTGCGTCGTCGGGATTGGCCCAGGTGTAGTCCCACGGATGCACGGGCTGGGTCTTCACATCGGAGACAGCGACCACCTGCTTCATGTCGGCCGGCAAGCCGATGACGTCAGGCAGCACCGGTCCGCCGTAACCTTCTGCCTTACCACGGAAGAGGTGCGGCCGCTCCGGATCGGTGACGGTCGCCACGTTGTCGACGTAACCCTCATCTTCGTCGCTCTTCTTTTTCTGTTTGGATTGGCCAGAGTTGTTCGAGGCGCTGTCGCCGCTATGGTGCATGGTCGGACGATCGGGATCTGGCGCTGAACCAGAATCCTGGCTCCCGGAATTCTTGCTTGATGTGCTGTTCCCCGAATTACTGGAGGCATCGCCGCCTTTGTGCAAAGTGGGCCGATCGGGATCGGAGGGCTGCTGCGATCCGGACGAACCAGAGTTGTCGCCAGAGTTGTCGCTCGCACTGCCAGAGGAGCTGCCGGAATCGTTGCTCGACGCATCGCCGCCTTTGTGGAGCGTGGGGCGATCGGGATCGGGAGGCGTTCCGCTAGAGCCCGAGCCTGAGTCGGCGCCCGAGTTGCCGCTTCCGCTCGAATCGCCGCCTGGATGTTTGCGGTGGAGAACGGGCGTGTCGCTCTGCGCATCGTCTTCGTCGACTTTGGCGATTTGCGGAGCCGCTGCTTTGGGCTTCGGAAGATCGCGGAACTTGCCGAAGCCGACCCACGAACCCTGCACCTCGCCGGATTTCTGCACGTCAAAAAGGCCGATGGGTTTGCCGTCCAGCAGGAGCTGGTATTCCACTTCGCCTTCGAGGGCAAGCGGCTCAGGGCGCGCCATGTAGACGCTCGCGTCTTCGAGGGCCTGACCATCGAAGATGCTCACCGGAATCAGCCGGCTGGCCTTGGGATGATCTTTGTCGCCGGTCCACTCGAGCACGGCGACCGCTCGTAACCGTCGGCGTGTTCTTGTCTGGATTGGTGATCTGGCCGGGATACTGCGCGAGCGGCAGGCAACGCCACTGCGCCGCAACGCTGCGACCAATATCCACAACCTACTTTGAACTCGCAATGACACTCTCGCTGCTTCCCTCGTCAATAATCGATCGTTGACGGCTCGAATCGATTCTGGAATCGAAACTGACGGCTGCTGCCTGGCCAGACCTGCCTATAGCGAGGATATTCCCCATGGAACTGAACAAGAAAGTCGCCGACTTTACGCTGCAGACCGACGAGGACAAGACTGTAAGCCTGTCCGACTATGCGGGCAAGCCGGTCATTCTGTTCTTTTACCCCAGAGCCGACACCCCTGGCTGCACCATTGAGGCCTGCGGCTTCCGCGACACCTTCAAGAAACTGCAGGCCGCCGGCGCCGTGGTGCTGGGCATCTCCCGCGACACGCCGCGCGACCAGGCCAAATTCCGCGCCAAATACGACCTTCCCTACACACTCCTTGCTGATGTAGACGAGAAAGTCTGCAATCAGTTTGGCGTGATGAAGGAAAAGAACATGTACGGCAAGAAAGTGATGGGGATAGCAGCGGACGACGTTCTTGATCGGCCCCGACCGGACGCTGCTGCACATCTTCCCCAAGGTCAAGCCCGAAGGCCACGCCGAAGAGGTGCTGGCGCTGATCAAGGAATGGAACAAGACGCACAAATAGCGAGTCGGCAAGTCAGCGAATTAGCGGGCGGTGTGCACTGCGCAGGACTTTCACGCGGCTTCAGCCGAATTGGTAGAAGTCAAAAAAAGTATGAAGATTCCAGGTCGCCTGTTGCAGCCGAGCGTTCTTCGAGGCCTCCCCCGAGCACGTCGCCCCGCGCCTGCTCGGCAAGCTGCTGGTTCATCGCACGCGCCACGGCATCCTCTCCGGCCGGATCGTTGAAGTGGAAGCCTATCTCGGGCCGCATCACAAAATCGCCGACCCGGCTGCGCATTCGCATCGCGGACCCACGCCGAGAAACTCCGTTCTCTTCGGCCCTGCAGGCCATGCGTATGTTTATGCAATCTATGGCCTCTACTACTGCATGAACTTCTCCTGCGAGAAGCCGGGCCACGGCAGGAGGCATCCTGCTGCGCGCGCTCGAACCGGTTGCCGGGCTGGAGCAGATGGCGCGAAATCGAGGCCTGGACTCAGGCGCCTCGCCGGCCGAGCTAACCTGCGGCCCCGGCCGGCTTTGCCAGGCACTGGCCCTCACGCGGCCGGCACATAACGGCCTCGACTTGCTGGACCCTGCATCGCCGCTCCAGGTGCGGGACGACGGCGCGTCTGTGAAGAAGGTGCTGGTTACGCGCCGCATCGGCATTCGCCACGCTGCGGAGCTGCCCCTTCGCTTTGCCCTGCCCGAACACACCTGCGTCTCCGGACCAAAATCTCTCACCGGCGAGTGCATCTTTCTGCGTGCGCGCGCCGTCCATGAGGGTAAGCCGGTAGAATCCCTACGTTCGAGAAAATCACCGTGAAAGGATCCCTGCACGTGAAGACTCTTTCCCTTCTCTCTTCCTCAGCCGCTGCTTGTTTCCTGGCAGCCGCCGTATTCGCCAGCGCACAACCACCGCAAGACGCACCACCGGCCGCTGCGCCACAGCAAGGGGCAGCACGGCCCGCGCGCAGCTTCGCGCCGACCAACCTGAAAGTGCTGCCGAAGGACATCACCGGCCAACAGCTGCACGACACGATGGAAATGTTCGCCGGCTCGCTGGGCGTGCATTGCGACTTTTGCCACGCGGCCGATGCCAGCAATCCCGGACCCAACGGCCGTCCGCGCATGAACTTTGCTGACGACTCAAAGCAAGACAAGCAGATTGCCCGCATCATGTACACCATGACCGAGCAGATCAACAAGGACTACGTCAGCAAGGCCATGGCGATGGACCCGGACGGCATGGGTAAGCCTGTCACCTGCGGCACCTGCCATCGCGGCCACGAAATGCCCGAAGCGTTCGTAATTCCGGCCGAGGCCCCGCGCGGTGGTGGAATGCCGGGCATGCCGGGAATGCCTGCCGGTGGCGCCACTCCGCCGCCTGCCGGAACACCGCCGCCCTCGAATTGAGCACGGTTGATTGTTTGGGTGGGCAGAGAGCGGGGTCGCTCATCTCCCGGCCGCACCTTACGTAGCCGCTCTTTGCCTGCCAGTCTCCACTGGCCCTGTATGCGCTTATTTGTCGGGATTTCGCTGGCCGATGCGGTTGCCGGCGAGCTTTCGGCCGTGGTCGCTCAACTGAGGCCCGCGACAGACGATCTGCGTTGGTCGAGACCCGAATCCTGGCACATCACATTGCAATTCCTCGGTATTGCGACAGAAGAACAATTGCGATGGCTGAAGGCACGACTCGCCGAGGTTCGCTCTCCGCCGGTACGCGTGGAACTTGGCTCGTTGGGCAGCTTCGCAGGTGCCGGCGTATTCTTCGCCGATGTCGCTCTCACGCCGGAACTCGTCGCATTGCAAGAGCGGGTAGTCACCGCCACCAACCGATGCGGCTTCGTCGCTGAAGCAAGGCCGTTTCATCCGCACATTACGCTGGCGCGAAAGGCTGGGAACGAGCGAGCAAGGGAGCGAGGGAGCAAGAATGCCCGCGCGGGAGCCAATGGAGTGCGAGATTTAGTGGCAAAAACCGGCACCCGCAAATTCTCCCGGTTCACGGCCAAAGAATTCCTGCTCTACCAGAGCCACCTCGGCTCCGAAGGTTCGCGCTACGAGGTCCTTGCACGCTTTCCGCTCATGCCCGGCCCCAATTCCCCAGTCCCGAGCCCCTAAGTCCCTAGTCCCTGAGTCCCTCGTCCCTCACCTTGGCTCCAGGCCCCGTGCCGGTTATACTGGATAAGACGATTCGGTTAGCTGACGGTGCGCTCCATGAAGGCGCCCAGTTTTGATGTTCCGGCGCCGCAATTCATTGAACAATCTGGAGTTGAACCATGGCACAAACTTGCGACATTTGCGGCAAAGGGCCGCGCTACGGCAACAATATTTCGCACGCTCATAACATCTCGCGTCGCCGCTGGAACGTGAACCTGCAGGCAGTGAAGGCAATCGTGAACGGGACACCGAAGCGGCTGCGTGTCTGCTCGAGTTGCATCAAGGCCGGTAAGGTCGCGAAGGCTTAACGCCTTCCGCCCGATGTGCGGGCGCGTTTTGAATCGCGCACGAAAATCTGATCTGTAACGACAAACCCCGTCCCGACGGACGGGGTTTTGCTGTGCGCGTGAGCAGAATCAGGGTTTGGCCGGGGGAGCAGGCGCCAACGGGTTTTCCCAGTTGATGGTTTGTGCATCGAGTCCGCTCGGCGACCAGTGCTCCACAACAGCTTGCCCGATTTTCGCGAGAGTCACCTCGCCCTCGTTATCGGCGTTCCAGCGCTGGTCTGCATTCTCAAAAGTGAAAGCAGCGACAACGATTGGACCATTCTTGCTCGCGATCAAAGCCACCGAGTTGCGCACCTGGTTCAGGGCGCCTATCTTCTCTCCGATGGCTGGCCCATGATCGCCCGTGTCGAGATTCTCAATATAGCGAGACATGTAATTCGGATCCTGCTGGTGGCGCAACATGGTCAGCATCGCGCCGCAGATTGGTCCATCTGTCGATAGTGCAGCCGACCCGTCAAGTGCCAGGTGACAGGTTGCAATGCGTTCCATAATCGAAGCGATCTCGCGTGGCGTGGTCTTGCCCAGCCCGAATTTTGGCTGGTCCGCGGGCATCGGCTCCGTCGCCGGGACTGAGATCTTCTTGTAGAGCCAGGTATCGTGCAATCCGGATGCCTGAATCGTTGCGTTGATGCGGTCGAGCCCCAGCCGGTCAATCGCCATGTTGGTGGCTGTGTTGTCGCTCACCACAACCATCAGGGTAAGCACATCGCCGAGAGTCAACGCGATGGGCGGCGTCAATCCGCCAAGCACGCCTGACCCTCCCACCTGGTTTTCCTTGGTGAGAACCAGCCGCTCATCAAGCTTCGCCGTCCCGCCGCGGATCTGTTCCGCCGCGTCCAGCAGGATCGCCAGCTTGATCACAGACGCCGTTTTGACAACTAAGTCGGGAGTGAGAGACGCGGTCTGTCCCGTCTTCAAGTTGTGTGCCCAGAGCGCAACCTTTCCGTGATGGGCCGCAGCAATCACCTGGAGCGTCTGGTCGAGTTGCGTATCTTCGACCGAGTTGGGAGTCTGTGCCAGGCAACAAGAGGACGCCAGCAGAAGAGATGCACCAAGGGAGAGTTGCATGAAACTCATGGGTTGAGAGTAGCGCATTAGAGAGCAAAACTCTCAACGAGCGCAAATCCAAAATTCAACCGCATCTTTGGAGACTTGGCCCGCGCAGCCTGCAAACTATTTCTCTTTTTCGAAAGTAAGCGACGCCGAGTTGATGCAGTACCGCAGGCCGGTGGGATGAGGACCGTCAGGAAAGACGTGGCCGAGATGTCCGCCACATTTCGCGCAAGTGACCTCAATGCGCCGCATGCCGAAAGTGTTATCTTCGTGCTCCGCAATCGATTTTGAATCGGCGGGAATCATGAAACTGGGCCAGCCGCAGCCCGAATCGAACTTCGCTCCGCTTAGAAACAGCAGAGCGCCGCAGCCCGCACAATGATAGTTTCCTGTCTCATGATTCTCGGTAAGCGCGCCGGTGAATGGACGTTCCGTTCCCTTTTCGCGCAGCACATGGTACCGCTCGGGCGAGAGCGTGGCGCGCCACTCCGCATCGGTCTTGACAACTTTTTCCTGCGAATCGTTCAACGTGACCTCCAACCATCGGGAATGCATTCGCGAGCGCTGAACAGGCCCTACACCGGCGAAAGATACCGTCGTTCAGCCTGCCGCAACTTCACACATCAATTGGATGAAAGCAAGGTCCCCGGCGGCTCAGACCTCGGCAATGACTTCGATCTCGACCAGCAAGTTGCGCGGCAGGCGAGCGACTTCCACTGTCGTCCTGGCCGGCAATGTCTCGCTGTCGGCCCCAAAGTAAGACGCGTACACCGCGTTCATCGCCGAAAAATCGTTCAGGTCTTTCATGAAGACGGTGGCCTTTACCACCTGGCCAAGGCTGCTGCCGCCGGCCTCAAGGACTGCTTTGAGATTTTCGATAGTCCGCTTGGTCTGGTCGGTGATGCCACCGGGAACAACCTGGCCGGTAGCGGGATCGAGCGCGCCCTGACCTGCGGTAAAGATGAGGTTTCCTACACGCACGCCCTGCGCATAGGGGCCTATAGCGGCGGGCGCACCATCAGTGGTGATGACTGATCTTGTCATGGACAGATTTTACGGCTTGCCGCCGGCGCAAGGAGAAGAAGATTCACGAGGGCGGCGTACAGAAAGTCGAAGGGGCAATTCCGCGCGAAATTGCCCCCTGATCGCATTGATTGCCGGAAACGAGAAGCGAGTATTGTCTAGCTGTGGAATGCTCCCATCACGCCGCCGCCGATCGCCATAGCCAGCAGCCAGTAGCTTGCATTGATGGCGAACAGATTCGCGCGCCGGTTCTCAAAAATATGTTGCGTGAAGAGAGGGGGCGCCATAAAGCCGAGCCAGGCGATGATCGCGATCTTGGCTCCGCCGGTGAACGTATCGGAACCGGCCCAACCAACAACATGGGCAAGCACAAACGAGAGAAGCAGGCAGGCAATCAGCGAAACAACCATGCCGAAACCGCGATACTTGGGACTTTCACCTTCAGTGAAGCCCACAAACTTCATCCATGACTTCTTGAAGATCACTCCGTACCACAGAGCGCCCAATAGCCACTGAACGATGGCCGAAATCACCACAATCTTGACCATGTGCCCCGTTACCGTGACCGCGGAAAACATAGCGAAGCAATTTGCAACGTGCATTCGTGAATCCTCCACATCGGATTGATTACCGGCTCCTTCGTACACGAGCCCTGCGGAACGGGAGCCCACCACTGGCAGGCTTGACGGGAGTCGCCGAGTCAACTCTGCGCGTGGCACGGAAACGATGTCAAGGCATTTTGGACCACTGACACACAGATGGTAACTGCCACGAATTGTGTAGCTCAGGGGCAATCAGCGACGTTTCAGTGCTTCCAGTTCATCGAGGGTTCTGGGCCAGTCAGACCCGAGTAAACGCGACAGACTGCGATCAGCCAGAACCTTCCCGCCTGACTGGCACGTGGCGCAATAATTGGTTTCGTTATCGGCGTAGCGAATGCGCTGGATAGGATTGCCGCAGCGCGGGCAGGGCTTGCCGAAGCGGCCATGTACAGCCATCTCCGGGCGAAATGCGGTCACGTTCTCAGGGAATTTCTTTTTCGCTTCGCTAACCAGCCGATCCATCCAAAGCGAAAGAGTCGACCGGGTGGCCGCAAAGAGCCGCTCCCATTGTTCAGGAGTCAGCTTGTGCGTCAGCGTGACGGGCGAAAGCTGCGCAGCGTGCAGGATCTCGTCGGAGTAGGCGTTACCCACGCCGCTGATCAGCCTCGGGTCAGTTAGCGCGCGCTTGAGAGTGCGGTTCTCAAAGCTGAGGGCCGAGCGAAACTCATCCAGATTCGACGTAAGAATTTCAACACCGCCGGGATCGATGTCGTGGAGAGCCTGTTCGCCGCGAAGGATATGCAACGACGCGCGGCGTTTCGAGCCTGCTTCAGTCAATACAAGCGAGCCGGCAGGGAAATCCAGCGCGAACAGCGCGTTGCGGCCGGCAAGCTTTGCCTGCGGCGGACGCCAGTGAAGCCTCCCGGCGATCATCAGATGGATCACCAGCCACACTAGTCCGGGGTCCCCGGCGACAGGTCCTTGTCGCTGGGGTGGCATGTCTCCGTCGACGCCGATGGCGATGCGCTTTCCGATGCGACGCAACTCGCGAACAATTTTGCCTTCGACAGCGGAAACCGGCGGATCGACCGTTCGCAATACAAAGACACTGTGCAAGCGCACGCCTTCGAGGTGTTGCCCGAGAATCCGCGGCTCGAGCGCGGAGAGATAAGCCGTGATGTCAGGCAGTTCCGGCATCTAAATCCACAGAACGACGACGAACAAGCACCGCACCAACAAAACTTCGCGCGCGCTTTGTCCTACTGAAAACAATTTACACAGCAAACCCATCGCGGTGCGTCTATATTGATGAGACACAGGCCGGCATCCGGCTCTGGGCCGGCCAACCGGAGAAATTCATGCCCGCAGCTCGCCCGCTTCCCCAAACCTTGGGGGAACTGCGCATCAGTAGTCAGTTCCCCGAGGCCTGCCTGAAGACGCGCACCATCAAGGACGAAATGCGCGCCAACCTCATCGCTCGTCTGCAAGAGACAGAAACCCTCTTTCCCGGCATCGTCGGCTACGAGGATTCTGTCATCCCGCAGATTGTCAACGCCGTCCTGTCGAAGCAGAATTTCATTTTGTTGGGCTTACGCGGCCAGGCCAAGAGTCGCATCCTGCGCGCACTCACTACCCTGCTCGACGAACAGATGCCATACGTTGCCGGTTGCGAGATTCGCGACAATCCATACAATCCGCTCTGCAAGCGCTGCCGGGAGTTGATCGCCGAGTGCGGCAACGCGACGCGGATCGCCTACCTGGGCCGTGATGAACGCTACGTGGAAAAGCTCGCCACGCCCGATGTAACTGTCGCTGACCTTGTCGGCGATATCGACCCCATCAAAGCCGCGCGTGGCGCGCAGGATCTATCGAGCGAACTGACGATGCACTACGGGCTGCTGCCGCGCGCCAATCGCGGCATCTTCGCCATCAATGAGTTGCCCGATCTCGCCGCAAAGATCCAGGTGGCGCTGTTCAACATCATGCAGGAGGGCGACGTGCAGATCAAGGGCTACCCTGTGCGTCTAGCGCTCGATGTGGTGCTCGTTTTCAGCGCCAACCCTGAGGACTACACTGCGCGCGGCAAAATCGTGACGCCGCTTAAGGACCGCATAGGCTCCGAGATTCGCACGCACTATCCTGAAACCCTTGAAGAGGGCATTGCCATCACGGCGCAGGAGGCATGGGCCGAACGCGGCACTGCGCCGATTGAGATTCCCAACTACATTCGCGAGATCGTCGAGCAGGTCGCCTTCTCCGCGCGCGAAGACAAGAAGGTGGACAAGCGCAGCGGCGTAAGCCAGCGACTGCCAATCTCCACACTCGATCTAGTCGTTTCAAACGCCGAGCGGCGCGCGCTGGTGAACCACGAGTCTGTTGCATTGCCGCGCGTCAGCGATATTTACGCTGCGATGCCT
This sequence comes from uncultured Acidobacteriaceae bacterium, assembly GCA_963782085.1. Classification (GTDB taxonomy): domain Bacteria; phylum Acidobacteriota; class Terriglobia; order Terriglobales; family Acidobacteriaceae; genus Telmatobacter. The sequence continues at coordinate 228,837 of CAWAIL010000008.1, read as the reverse complement.
GGCATGACCGGCAAACTCGAATTGGAGTACGAAGGCGAGATGAAAGGCACCGACACGGTGGTGCGTGACCTGATCCGCGGCGCGGTGGGCAAGATTTACGATCGCTACTTCGCCAACATGGAAACCCAGCAGATTGAGCAATGGTTCAACCTGGGCGGCACGATCAAACTCGGCGACAATCATTCTGCGGCTGATGCGCTGGCCGACCTGAAGCAGATCCAGGGCCTGATTGCCAAGCTCGCGCCGCTTGGCGTCACGAAATCAGACATCGCGCCAAAGATCGTTTCCGCGGCTGAGCTTCTTCTCGAAGGCCTGGTCGCTCATCGCAAGCTGAGCCGCAGCGAAGAGCGCGTCTTTTCAGGCAAGCCGACGGCGCCGCGCAAGACGGAGCGCACGGAACTTGAAGTTGAATACGACGATTGGGAGCGCGCCAGGCGCACTCCGCGAGGCGGATACAACTGACCCTGCAGTTTCGCCGCAGGGTCATCCTGAGCGGAGCGAAGAATCCGCGGTTGTTATTGGGAGACGTTTCGCATGAAGAACGTACATTACACCAAGTACAAAGGTGATCTTGCATCCGAGATCGATCTCGAAGACCTGCTGCAGGCTCTCTCTGGCTACCTGCTCGACTCAGGGTTCCGCGATCCATACGCGAATTACGACGAACTCGACCACAACCTCAATTACTTGCGTGAAGCGCTGCGGAAGATGCTGGAATCCGGCGATTTCTTCGATGAAGATTTACGGCAAAAACTCGACGAAGCAATGGCTGCCGGCAAGATGGACGAACTGATCGACAAGCTTATCGAACGCATGGAACGCGAAAGCTACATTTCGTTTCGCGGCGCGCGCGGCGAGATGCGCGAAGGACAGGTGGGATCGCAGGAGGGTCCGGAGGGCGATGCCCGCTTTGAAGTGACCGACAAGAGCCTTGACTTTCTCGGCTTCAAGGCGCTGCGCAATCTCCTCGGCTCGCTCGGCAAGTCCAGCTATGGCAACCACGACACACGCCACTGGGCCACCGGCGTTGAAACCAGCGGTGGGTCCCGCCCCTATCAATACGGCGACATGCTTAATCTAGACACCACCGCCACGCTTGGCTCGGCCATTTCGCGCGAAGGCATCGGCCTGCCGCTCAAAATGGAATATGAAGATCTCTACGTCCATCAGTGCGACTACCAGAGCAGTTGCGCCACGGTGGTGATGCTCGATTGTTCGCACTCGATGATTCTTTATGGCGAAGACCGATTCACCCCGGCGAAGCGCGTCGCCATGGCGCTCTCGCATTTGATCCGCACGCAGTATCCAGGCGATTCGCTCTCGCTTGTGCTCTTTCACGATTCGGCTGAGGAGATGCCCATATCGCAGCTTGCACGCGTCAAGGTCGGCCCCTGGCACACCAACACGCGCGAAGGATTACGCGTCGCACAACGCGTGCTCTCACGCCAACGCAAAGACATGAAGCAGATCGTGATGATCACTGACGGGAAACCATCGGCGCTCACACTGCCCGACGGCCGCGTCTACAAGAATGCCTATGGCCTCGATCCATTAGTCGTCAGCGAGACGCTCGAAGAGGTAGCGCGCTGCAAGCGAAGCAACATCCTGATCAACACCTTCATGCTCGCGTCGGATTACCACCTGGTGCAATTCGTGCATAAGGTTAGCGAGATGTGCCGCGGCAAAGCGTACTTCACCACGCCGGACACCCTCGGCCAATACCTGCTGATGGATTACATGCAGCGGCGGTCAAAGACGATCCACTGACCTCTCCGATCTCGCTCATTGAATGATCGAATTGTCGATCAGCCGCGTTGCTCCCACCCACGCCGCAACCGCGAACAACGATCCGGGAACTGCGGTTTCGACTGGCTCGAGTGTCGTCCAATCGACGAGTGCGATGTAGTCGATGCGGAGTCCAGGAACTTGATCAAAGATACGGCGTGCGGCGTCAAGCAGGATCTCGCCTCGGCGCTCGTGCCTCGCAACAAGATCTTCAACCTGCCGGATCGCGCTGCTCAATGCAAGAGCCTGCACGCGCTGCTCAGCGCTGAGGTACGCGTTGCGCGAACTGAGCGCCAGCCCATCGGCATCACGCACAATCGGGCAAACAACAATTTCGGTCGCGAACTTTAGATCCGCAACCATGCGCCGCAACACGGCGATCTGCGCCGCATCCTTCTGCCCGAAAAACGCAAAGTCAGGCTCAGCCGCGATCAGCAACTTGGCAACAATAGTCGCCACGCCGCGAAAATGCAACGGACGGGATTGGCCGTCCAGGAGGTGGCCCAACTCCCCGACATCGACAGAAGTCTCTGCGCCAGCCGGATACATCTCCTCGACCGAGGGCGCAAACAGCACGTCGACGCCATCCCGCTCGACGAGCGCGCAATCGGCATCGAACGCGCGCGGATACCGCGCGAAGTCCTCACCCGGACCAAACTGTGTGGGATTCACGAACAAACTCACTGCGACGTGAGAGCATGCAGCCCGCGCAGCGCGAATCAAGGACGCGTGTCCCGCATGCAAGGCGCCCATGGTTGGAACCAACCCGACAGTCTGGCCTGGTGTGGCGTGGATCGCGCGCGACCAGGAACGGAGTTCAGCTGCAGTGCGAACAATTTCCATCAGGCGCGTTTTAGATGCCCCAAGGCTGCCGGATCAATCTTCGGCTCCGCATCGCCGTCAACGATCTGGAACAGCTTTCGCGCTGCCTCGGGCAGATGATAGCTCTCCGCGTCGGACGGAAATGCGCGATGCTCCACATCTTCGCGATAATGCTCGATCGCCGAACGAAAGAGCGCCGATGCATCCGCATAGTGCCGCGCAAATTTCGGAGCAGGCGCAAAGGTGAGATTGACGAGATCATGGAAAACGAGAATTTGCCCGTCGCAATCGGGCCCGGCTCCGATGCCGATGGTAGGAACAGATAGCGTCGCAGTAATCGAGGCAGCAGCTTCGCGCGGAATGCCTTCGAGCACGATCGCTCCTGCGCCGGCATGCGCCAACGCAAAAGCGTCGGCCTGCAATTGCAACACTGCGTCCGCGTCCCGTGCCTGCACGCGAAATCCGCCCATGCGGTGCACACTTTGCGGCGTGAGCCCAAGATGTCCAACGACTGGAATCTCGGCCTCCGTCAGTGCGCGCACCAATTCAACGCGCGGCCCTTCGATCTTTACCGCCTCTGCGCCGGCCTCTTTCACAAAGCGGACGGCATTGGCCACGCCCTCATCCACCGTGCCGTGATAACTGCCGAATGGCATGTCGGCTACAACCAGCGCACGACGCACAGCGCGGCGCACGGCTCGCGTGTGATGCAGCATCTCATCCACTGTAACGGCCAGTGTGTTGTCGTGGCCCAGCACCACCATTGCCAGCGAATCGCCGACAAGAACGAGGTCGACTCCTGCCTCGTCCACCAGGCGCGCCGTCGGGTAATCGTAGGCGGTGAGCGCAGAGATCGGCTTGCCCTGGCGCTTCATTTCGCCAAGTGCAGGCATAGTGACTTTTGGAAGAGATACGCCACGCGCGGACTGGCTGGCGCCCGGGAAGAACTGCGTAAGGCTCATGTTGTCTCCAGTGCCGCTCCGCAAACTCAGGATGCGACCCGAACAAGACAAGTATACGCTTGGTACCATTGGATAGAAACCACCGTCAAACCGGGTGCATTCGAATTTAACATTCTCTTAAAATGCCAAGAGGAATGGCGAAACGGCGGCGAGGGTTCTGCACGGCGTAAAGCCCGGGGATTCAGCGCGTCGCGGAGGAAATAATGGGCTACGATCTGGCGATCGTGCTTCCCACGTTTAACGAAAGCGGGAACGTGGGCCCCCTTGTCGATCGCCTCGCCAGCGCACTAGCGGGCGTTCATTACGAAATTATCTTTGTCGACGATGACTCCCCCGACGGAACCGCAGACGCAGTTCGAATTCTCGCCGGGAAACGCGACAACGTGCGCGTGCTTCAGCGCATCGGACGCCGCGGCCTGGCGTCTGCGTGCATCGAAGGAATCCTCGCCGCTTCTGCGCCCTACGTCGCCGTGATGGATGCAGACCTGCAACACGATGAAAGCGTGCTTCCTGAAATGCTGCGCCGCATCCGCAGCGAGAATCTCGATCTCGTCGTCGCCTCGCGCAACATCGCCGGCGGCAGCATGGGCGAATTCGGAAAATGGCGCATCAAGCTGAGCCAGATGGGCAAGCGGCTGAGCATGATGGGCGCCCAGCATGAGCTCAGCGATCCGATGAGCGGCTTTTTCATGGTCCGCTTCAGCGCATTCGAGCGGCTCGCGCACCGGCTTTCCGCCATCGGCTTCAAAATTCTGCTCGACATCGTGCTCTCCGCCGGCCCCGGCCTGCGCATCGGCGAGGTGCCTTACCGTTTCCGGTTGCGCGAGCACGGCGAAAGCAAGCTCGACTTCATGGTGGGCCTCGAATACTTTGAGCTGCTCGTCGATAAGCATCTCGGCGACCTGGTCAATGTGCGCTTCGTGCTGTTCGGCATGGTAGGAGCGCTCGGTGTTGGCGTGCACCTGCTCATACTCAGCGCCTTCCTCCACCTTAGTCGCCTGAGCTTCGCCTCCAGCCAGGCCATCACCACGTTCATCGTGATGATCCTCAACTTTGTGCTGAACAATTCCGTCACGTATCGCGACCGCCGATTGCGTGGATGGAGATTTCTAGGCGGCTTGGTCACGTTTTGCCTCGCTTGCGGATTGGGCGTTGCAGCCAACGTCTCCATCGCCAACGAGGCCTTTCGTCGCGGAGTGCCATGGGTGCTGGCCGCGCTGATCGGCCTGGTCTTTACTGCGGTGTGGAACTTCGGCGTAACCTCGATGACCACGTGGCGGCAGGCGCGGCGCTCAAGCGAGCAGCGCGCGAAGAAACGCATCGCAGCGTCTGAGCGAATCGGCGCAGCGCAGGCACACGACGACGACAAGCTGCCGGCAAAGACGGTTTGATGCCCACGGGTTCGACCTCGCCATACGCTCGTCTGCGATTTGCAGATGCGCAACTGACCGCCTCATACTGAGACCACAAATGGATCCTTCGCTCGTTACCGGACTGAGTGCCGCACTGGGTACGGCTGCTGTCGCGGGCCTCGCATACGGCGGCTTTACCTATGCTTCGCTCTGGCCCGGCTCGCGCATCTTCGGCGAAGCACTAACCGCGCCCGAGCGTCCCGGCGAGTTAGCGCTCACATTCGATGATGGACCGAACGCGACTTGGACGCCGCGCTTGCTCGATGTGCTTGCCAGTCACCAGGCGCGCGCCACCTTTTTCCTGCTCGGCGAGCGCGCTCAGGCCGCCCCTCAACTCGTCCGCCGCATCGTGGCCGCAGGGCACACTGTCGGCAATCACTCCTGGGATCATCCCAACATGGCGCGAATTCCCTCGGCCCGAATCCACGATCAGCTAACGCGCACGCGCGAGACGATCGAGCAGATCATCGGCGCCAAGGTAAAGTTCTTCCGCCCTCCATTTGGCGCGCGCAGGCCGGCAGTCTTTCGCATCGCGCGCGAGATGGGCCACCAGCCGGTGCTGTGGAATGCGATGACTTGCGACTGGAGCGAGCCCTTGGCGGAACGGATCACAGGGAACCTCACAACAAAGATCGACAAGCTCCGCAAGCAGGGCAGCGCCGCCAACATCGTGCTTCACGATGGCGGGCACCGCGATCCAAGCGCGAATCGAGAACCATCCGTCACTGCGGCAGCCGCGCTGGTCGCGCGCTACAAGCAGACCTGCCGGTTCGTCACGCTCGATGCATGGGTGTGACCGAACGACGCAGCCGTCACGCAGGAACAGACTGAAATGCGTTTCTCGCCGCCGCGATTGTCGACTGCACGTCGGCCTCGCTGTGTGAAAACGAGATAAACGCCGCCTCAAACTGCGAAGGTGGCAGCCAGACTCCCTGGTCCAACATGGCGCGATGGAAGTGGCCGAAGGCGGCAGTATCGCTGTGAGCGGCTTGTTCGTAGTTCGTCACCGGGCCGCCGGTGAAGAACCATGTGCCCATCGATCCCACATGATTTGTCGTGAGCGTCACACCGGCCTTCGCCGCTTCAGCGGCCACGCCTTCAAATACTGCGAAAGCAGTTGCGTCTATGCGGGGATACACCTCGCGCGCGTGCTCCTGCAGATAGCCAACTGTCGCGATCCCCGCCGCCATCGCCAGCGGATTCCCGCTCAGCGTCCCGGCCTGGTAAACGGGACCGAGTGGCGCAAGCTGATCCATAAATTTGCGCTTGCCCCCGAAGACACCGACCGGCAATCCGCCGCCGACGATCTTCCCCAGCGTCACCAGGTCCGGATCGAGCTTGTAAAGTTGGCACGCCCCGCCGAGCGCAACTCGAAATCCCGTCATGACCTCGTCGATGATCAGAAGTGCGCCATTTTTTGCAGTGGCCGCGCGCAGCCCTTCGAGATACCCTTGCGCCGGAACGATGCATCCGGCATTGCCAACGATGGGCTCGACAATGATGGCGGCAATCGCGTCAGGGTGCGCGGCGAACGCCTCCATCACCGCACCGAGATCGTTGTAGGGAAGCGCCAGGGTGAGCTGCGCAATTTCCTCGGGCACGCCGGCCGATCCAGGAATGCCAAACGTTGCGACGCCGGACCCGGCCTTCACCAGTAGTCCGTCGGCGTGACCGTGATAGCAGCCCTCAAATTTCACGATGATTTTGCGTCCCGTAGCGGCCCGCGCCAGCCGGATCGCAGACATCGTCGCTTCGGTTCCAGAACTGACAAACCGCATCTTCTCGATGGCCGGATAGCAAGCAACGATGCGTTCGGCTAGATCACCCTCCGCCGCTGTCGACGCGCCAAAGCTTGCCGAATTGCGCGCAGCGCGTTCAATCGCTTCAACCACCCCCGGAAATGCGTGGCCCAGGATCATCGGACCCCATGAGCCGAAGTAGTCGATGTATTTGTTGCCGTCGGCGTCGTAGAGATAAGCACCTTCAGCCCGCCCCACGAATGGCGGATCTCCGCCCACGGCGCGAAAAGCACGGACCGGCGAATTCACTCCGCCGGGGAAGAATCGCTCGGCACGCTGCTGCAAAGCTCGCGATACGCTACGGTCTGGTTTGCTCACGAAGCCAGTATAAGGTGCCGGGTTTTCACTTATTTTCGTTAGAACTCCTCGAGCGGACCGGGCTATTCTTTGCCTGCCAGGTTCGTCGCCGCTTCCGTCTTGTGGGAAATACACGCTCGATTGCTGCTAGAATTCTGCTTTCCGGACCGCCGCTCCGTTCAAGACTCCTCAAGAGAAAGCCTGAATCGTGCCTCAAGAAATCGCACCTCAATCCGTCACCTATGCCGATGCCGGCGTCGACATCACCGGCGGCGACCGCGCCAAGGAACGCATCAAGTACCTGGCGCAAAAGACCTTTAATCGCAATGTGCTGGGCGGAATCGGCGGGTTCGGGGCGCTGTTCCGGCTCGACCTGCAGCGCTGGAAGAACCCAGTCCTGGTGAGCTCGGCCGACGGCGTGGGCACCAAGCTGAAGGTTGCCTTTGAGCTGGGGCTGCACCAGACGGTGGGCGCCGACCTGGTGAACCACTGCGTCAACGACATCGCCGTGCAGGGCGCGACGCCGCTTTTCTTTCTCGACTACCTTGCCACCGGCAAGCTCGACCCCGATGTGACCGAGAGATGTGGTGACCGGGCTGGCCGATGCCTGCAAGGCCAACGGCTGCGCGCTGATTGGCGGCGAGACGGCGCAGATGCCGGGCTTTTACGCCGACGGCGAGTACGATCTGGCCGGCTTTATTGTGGGCGCGGTGGATCGCGACAAGATGGTGACCGGCGCGGGCATCAAGCCGGCGACGTGCTGATCGGCTTGCCCTCCACCGGGCTGCACACCAACGGCTACTCGCTGGCGCGCAAGCTGCTGTTTGAGGTGGCCGGCTACAAGCCCACGCAATACGTGACGGCCATCAAGGAGAAGGCCGGCGCGGCGCTGATGAAGACGCACCGCAGCTATCTGCACGTGATTCAGAAGCTGGTGACGGCGCGGGTTCACCGTCGGGCATGGCGCACATCACCGGCGGCGGCATTACCGAGAACCTGCCGCGCATCCTGCCCAAGAACGTCGACGGCGCAGGTGGAGCTGGGCTCGTGGCCGGTGCTGCCGATCTTTGAGCATCTGCGCGAGCTCGGCCAGGTGTCGCAGGAAGAGATGATGCGCACCTTCAACATGGGCATCGGGCTGATCGCGGTCATTCCGGCGGCCAAGTTTACCCGCGCCAAGAATCTGCTCGACCGGGCCGAAGAGAAGTTCTATGTGATCGGCCGCGTGGTGAAGGGCGAGCGCCGGGTGCAGTACACCTGAGAGTAGCGCCGGTCTCCAGACCGGCTGTCCTGCGGGTCTCCAGACCCGCAGTGAAGAAGCCGAAGAGAGAACTGTCCAGACTGGAAGAGAAACCATTGAAAGCCCCGCACACAAAATCTCCCACGCGCCTGGGCATCCTGCTTTCCGGCCGCGGATCGAACTTTCTCGCCATCGCCGAATCCATCCGCGCTGGCCGTCTCAAAGACGTCGAAATCGCCATCGTCATCTCGAATGTTGCCGATGCGCCGGGTCTCGGCTGCCGCGCAGCAAATGGGCCTTCCCACCGACGATCCTGCCGTCAAAAGGCCGCAAGCGCGCCGAGCACGATGCCGACGTGATCGCCTGCCTGCGCGCGCATCGCGTCGACCTCGTCTGCCTCGCCGGCTACATGCGCCTGCTTTCGCCGGAATTCATCGCCGCATTTCCCAATCGCATCCTCAACATCCATCCTTCGCTGCTGCCCGCTTTTCCCGGCCTCGACGCGCAGCAACAGGCCTTCGACTACGGCGTCAAAGTCGCCGGCTGCACCGTGCACTTTGTTGACGAGCAGCTTGACCACGGCGCGATCATCCTGCAGCGCGCAATTCCAGTGCTCGACACCGACGACGCCCACTCGCTCGCCGAACGCATCCTTGCGGAAGAGCACATCGCCTACACCGAAGCCATCGCGCGTGTCGTGAGCGGCGAGTACGAGATCCAGGGCCGCCAGTATGTAAGAGCAGCGAACAAGAGAAAAAGGGAACAAGGGACCCGGAAAGCCCCACCGAAGCGATAGGATGGCTGACGTACTTTGTAACTTCCTTCCTCCTTTCGCTGCACCAAAATCAGTGCAATCCTTACCTTGCCGCCAATCTTGTCAAGCCCCTTTTCGCAAAATTTGTTGGAAGTCGCTTGTTTTCAACTACTCCCAGCAACACCAAAAGTGCTAGTAATTTCGCGGAAATCTCTAAACTTATAACCATCCAGACAACTAGCGGATGTGCTGCGCTGGGCGAATGAGTTCGCGCTCCTGCGTTGCTCTCCGCGCGCCTGCCTTTTTAATTCCGGGCCTCCGAGGCAGGCGTGCGATGAGCTGCGCATAACGGAGCGTTCCCGGGCGCAGGACCGCCGTTGTCTGCCCTGGGCCTGTTCGCATTGCTGGGCTGAGCAGACCCATGGGCAGTTCTCCGGCAGATGTCGCGCCGAAACCACGACGACATTGGGGCCAAAAGAACTGCGCAGAGCCACGCGCATGGCCGGTGCATGAAAGCGCCGGCCCGGCCCTGCTCATCCGTCTGGCAAACTGGCGCGGCGGATTGCCGGCAACCAGTTCCGAACACGATCCAAAAACGGGCACAAAAAAGGAGTAAGGCAATGAACTTTATCTCGAATATCTGGAAGCATCCCAAAACCTCGGCGACGGGCCTGCTGATTGCAATCACCACGGTCGCGGGCGTTTTGTCGCAGCAGGGCCTGACCTTCGGCAACGTCGGCGCCGGCACTGTCGTATCCCTCGCCGGAGCACTGGCAACAGCGTTGCTCGGATTGCTCGCCAAAGATCCACAGGCGCTCGTCACTGAGCCGCCGAGCGTGCGCTCCAGCCAGCAGGCGAAGCTCGGCGCATGGGCGCTGATCGCACTGCTCATTCCGCTCCCGTGGATACAGGGTTGTTCCGCGGCAACCGTCGCCCAGGACATCGTCAACTGGACGCCCTCGCTCCAGAGCGCTGTCGCTACCGTCGATTCGACAGCATCGCTTCTTGCTCCCGCCGACGCGCCGATCTTTACCGCTGCGACAGTAGGCTTCGATGCAGCTTCGAATCTCCTCGTCGCACAAGCCAGGGCCTATCTCGCCAATCCGTCGGCCAGTGCGCTCGAACAACTGCAAACGCAGATCACAACTCTGCAGCAGCAGGTGAACGCAGCACTACTTCAGGCAGGCAGGATCGTCAACCCCGCCAGCCAGCAGCACGCACTTGCAGTGATTGAAGGTGTGGGCACCATCGTTAGCGCGATTCTGTCCCTCATCGCGTCCATCTCGACCAAAGCTCAGTTGGCGCACATGGCCTCGACCTCCGGCATCAAGCTGGCCGCGGTCGAGCCATTTCTAAACCCTTCGCTCTCCGCACAAATCGTCGCGGCACATTACGGCGAGCCTGTTGCATTCGCTCGCATGCAGGTGGCGCAGGCCGAGCACTTGCAAATCGGTGCGGGCTTCTGAATTCCGACGGCGAAATAAATAAATAAATAAAAAACCTCTTTTTCGGATCTTTTTTGAAGCTAACTCTCTTGCATTCAATAGAACCGCCAGAAAGGCGCGGTCGAAAAAGATCAAAAACGTACACGAAAATCGGCTCTTTGAGTCGAAAAACAGTCGGGCCGCCCGGCTCTTCGAGCGGCCCGATCCGTTTTTCACTTCACTCGATTCCCGTGTGGCTACGTATTCGCCTCGTGCGCTTCGCCGAGGATCAGCTTGAATGTCATCTGCCGGCGGCCGCGCACAACCGTCACGCTCACCGTATCGCCCGCCTGGTGTTTGTCCATGATGGCGTTGATGTCCTGCGGATCTTCTACCTGCTGGCCGTCGACAGCCACGATCAAGTCGCCGCCCAACATGATGGGAGTGTTGCCCACGTAAGCCTGTTCGTTGCCCCCATGCAGACCGGCGCGTTCGGCCGCGCCACCGGGAAGCACTCGTTGAATCAACACACCGGAGTCAGCGCTCAGCCCCATTTGCGAGGCGAGGTCAGGCCCGATGGCATACGAAACGATTCCCAGCGACGGCCGCTTCACGCGTCCATAACGTGTGAGATCGGCCAGCACCGCTTTCGCCGTGTTGATGGGAATCGCGAATCCGATACCCGAGCTCTGGTCGGCGCCGTTCGAGGCAATCATCGTGTTGATGCCGATGACTTCCCCACTTGAGTTGAGCAATGGGCCGCCGGAGTTGCCCGGATTGATGGCCGCATCGGTCTGGATGGCGTCTTCGATCGGCGCGCCACTCTCGCTGCGGATCGGCCGAATGGCGCTGATAATGCCGCGCGTCATGGTGCCGCTGAGGCCGAAGGGATTGCCGATGGCGTACACCTTCTGCCCCACGTTCAGCTGCGATGAATCGGCTAGTATCACGGGTTGAAGGTCGGGAGCGTCGACCTGCAACAGCGCCAGGTCATGCGTTTTGTCGGTGCCTACCACCTTGGCCGTGAAACGCCGCTTGTTATAGAGCTGTACTTCGATGCCGCGATTGGCTCCGGCGACCACGTGCAAGTTCGTGAGGATGTGGCCTGCCTTGTCGAGGATGAACCCCGAACCCTGACCCTGCTGTGGCACGGTTCCATAAAAGAAGTCGAACACCAGGCTCGTCGAAGTGATATTCACCACCGACGGAGACACTCGCTTGTAGACGGCGATGTTGTTCTGCTCTTCCGCGTCGTACGCCGGAGCCGCGTGCGCCTCTTTCAAGTCGAGCGCAGGAATGCGGCCGCCGGTCCCGGTCAGCGAGGAACCATCGGCAAACATGCCATGCGAATAATGCGTGGTGACGAACCAGAACCCGCCCACCAACAGCAAAGTGATCAATAGAATCCGGCTCAATTTCATTGCTCGAACACCTGGATACCTTTCAGAGACAGCGATTCGGTGGGCTCGACGGCCCTGCTCTTATCTACGGGAGGCACGGCGCAAAGTTCCCCTTCGGGATCGCAGTCATCCCCTCTTATTTTAAAGACAAGTTTTACCGGGATTTGTTGCTCTCAGCCTGGAGCCGCGGCCAAAGCGCCAGCACCTGGGTACGCAGCGTATCTGTATCGCCCGAGTTATCAAGGACATAATCAGCTTGGGCTACCTTTTCCGCGTCCGGGACCTGGTGGCTTAATCTCTGTCGCGCATCGGCTTCAATCGCTTCTCGGCTCACTGAATCCGGCGCGCGATTGGCGACCGACGCCATGACGCGATCGGTATAGCGGGCCACTTTCACATCATCCGGCGCAGTCACCACAACCACGCGGTCGATCCGCTTGCGCCAATCAGCGAGCGGATGATTCTGTTCGCCGCGAGCCAGCGCATCCCGCACCACTTCAAAGATCAAAGCTGACTCGACCACTGCGATTGCATTCGGATCGCGCGCCATAATCTCATCCATCCAGCGTTTCTGCGCTTCGATTACGGGCGGATGCACAATGGCATTCAATTCATGGATGCGCCCGAAGCGAAAGGCTTGCTCGGCGAGCCGCGCACGATTTAACCGTCCGTCCGCACCCACAACTTCCCGCCCGAAATGCCTGACAATCTCGTCGAAGACGGCGTGGCCGGGCTCCATCATCTCTCGCCCCAGGGCGTCGGATTCGGTGACCTCGGCGCCCAGCTCGCGCAGCACGGCGGCCACCGTGCTTTTGCCGCTGCCCAGTCCGCCGGTGAGGCCTACGCGCAGCATCGGCTACAGCCCCCTCCGCATTTTTGCCGCGCGCACAGTATTCGCCATGAGCATGGCAATCGTCAGCAACCCCACGCCGCCTGGCACAGGGGTATACGCACCGGAAATCTCGAACGCATTCGGATCGATGTCACCGACAATTACGGAGCCACGTTTCGCAAAGGCGGCTTCCCGCTTTTCGTTGCCCTTGAAGAACCGGTCGAATTCTTCGCGCGTATTGATCCGGTTGATTCCCACATCGACGAGTGTCGCGCCAGGCTTCACCATCTCCCGCGTGATGTAGCCAGGCCGCCCGATCGCCGCAACAAGAATGTCAGCCTGGCGCGTGACCTCTCCGAGGTTTCGCGTTTTGGAATGACAGATCGTCACAGTAGCATTCTGGTGCAGCAGCAGCATTGCAGCCGGCTTGCCCACAATGTCGCTGCGCCCCACAACCACCGCATGCTGCCCTGCGATCGGAATTCCGCTTCGCTGCAAAATCTCGATCACGCCAGCCGGCGTGCACGGCGCCAGAGCCGGACGGCCAGCCTGCAATCGGCCCGCGTTTACCGGATGAAAGCCGTCGACATCTTTCTCTGGCGCGATGGCATCGAGCAGCGCCTTCGCATCCACTTGCGCCGGCAGCGGCAATTGGATCAGGATTCCATCGACGTCTTCGCGCGCGTTCAATTCAGTCACGATCCCGAGCATCTCCGCGGTGGTCACCGTGTCGGGCGGCGTGATCAGATCGCTGTAAAGACCGAGCTCCGCGCAGGCCTGCACCTTGCTGCGAACGTAGATTTCCGATGCCGGCACATGGCCCACAAGAACGGCTGCCAAGCCCGGTCGAATACCTTTCAACGCAAGCGCCTTTACCTCTTCCGCAACTTCCTGCTTGATGGCCGCTGCAATCGTCGCGCCATCCAGAACTTTCGGCATCGTTCACTCCCAAGATTCATCGTATCGCCTCAGCCCTTTGTGTGCGCTTCGAGTGCGCCACATCACACTTACTCGTGAGCCTCCTCACATACAACTCCGCAATCGATCTCTACTTTCGAAGGCATCGAGAGTGCGCCACATCACACGGACCGTCACATCGGCCCTCCCGATCCATGGCTTTGCGGAGACAGCGGTTCATGAAAGATGCAGGACATCTTTTCCGGTTTGCGGGACTCTTTGTTATCGCGTTCCTTGTCTTCTTGTTAGTGCGCGGTTTCGTAGTCCCGAAATCCTTTGGCCAATATGGGCATTATCGCGGGGCAGCAATCGGCGAAATCGCAGCACATCCTGCGAAGTTTGCGGGGCACCAGGCCTGCGAAGCGTGTCACACCGATATCGCCGACACCAAGTCAAAAGGCAAGCATGCGCACGTGAACTGCGAGGCCTGCCACGGCGCATTGGCCGCTCACGCCGACGATCCGACCTCTGTGACGCCAGTAAAGCCGGACACGGCCGTGCTTTGCGCGCGCTGTCACACGGCAACCGCAGCCAAGCCCAAGGCCTTTCCGCAAGTCGATCCTGGCGATCACTCGGGAGGCGCCCCTTGCCAGAGCTGTCATAACCCTCACAGCCCAGGCTTTGATTCAAGCGCGGCAGCGGCGCCTGCCGCTGGAGGTGCCAAGTGAACATCAGCCGGCGTCATCTGCTTGTTCTGCTCCCTGCGGCTGCGGTTGCCTGGAAGTATGTTGAGGCCGGAACTCCAGAAGCCTCGCCCAACTACCGGATGGGCGAACACTGGTGGGGCATGCTCATCGACATTCCCAAGTGCATCGGCTGCGGCAACTGCGTGCGCGCCTGCCAGACAGAAAATGATGTCCCCGACGGCTTCTTCCGAACCTGGGTCGAGCGCTATCACGTCGACGACATCCACATGACCAATCCCGAGGTCATCTCGCCCGACGGTGGCAAAGAGGGATTCCCGGTTGCGAAGGAGGATGAGGGCAAGTACTTCTTCGTTCCCAAAATGTGCAACCATTGCACCGATTCACCGTGCACCCAGGTGTGCCCGGTTGGAGCGACATTCGTGAGCCCCGACGGCGTTGTGCTGGTGGATCCAAAGTATTGCCTTGGTTGCGCGTATTGCGTGCAGGCGTGTCCATACGGGTGCCGCTACATTCATCCCGAAAAGCGGGTCGCGGACAAATGCACGCTGTGCTATCACCGCATCACCAAGGGATTGACGACGGCCTGCTGCGAAGCGTGCCCGACCGGCGCACGGCAATTGGCCGATCTGAAGAATCCCGACGATCCGATTCACGAATTTCTGAAGACGCACAGCGTGCAGGTGTTGAAGCCACAGATGGCCACCGGCGCCAAGGCATACTACGCCGGTCTGGATGGATCGGTGAGGTGAGAAAAGCAGCTTCCGGCTTCTAGCCGCGACTCGCGGATGTCAAGCGAAGCGGCTGAAATCAGCACAAGAAGCTGGAGGCTAAAAGCTAGAAGCTAGGAGCTGTATTTATGAGCGGTGTTGAAGGCTACATGTATCCGAACGAATATGCCCTACATGGAGCGTGTTGATCGTTCTTTACCCCTACATCACGGGGCTGGTGGCGGGCGCATTCATCCTGGCATCGCTGGAGCGCGTGTTCCGCGTGCAGGCGGTCAAGCCCACTTACCGGCTGGCGCTGCTCACGGCGCTTGCGTTTCTGCTGGTTGCGCCTCTGCCGCTTGCAGTTGCACCTCGGCCATCCCGAGCGCTCGCCGGAGATGTACTTCACTCCTCACGCCACCTCGGCCATGGCCATGTTCGGCTACGTGTACCTGTGGTACCTGATGGCCGTGCTGGTATTTGAGATCTGGCTCGATTACCGGCGCGACATCGTGCTGCTGTTCGCAGCAATCGACAGGGCCTGCTGCGCCTGATCTACAAAATCATGACGCTGGGCTCGAGCAATATCAGCGAGCGCTCGCTGCACATCGACGACAAGGTGGGCTGGATCGTGACGCTGATCGGCATCCCCTCGGCGTTCCTGCTGCACGGCTACGTGGGATTCATTTTTGGATCCATCAAGGCCAATCCCTGGTGGTCGTCGCCGCTGATGCCGGTGGTCTTTATCTTCTCCGCCATGGTTTCGGGCATCGCCGCAGTCATGCTGCTCTACATGGCGCTCACCAAGCTGCGCAAACAGACGATCGACATCCGCTGCGTGGACACCATCGCGATGTACATGTTCTACATCTTCATCATCGACTTCAGCCTTGAGATGCTCGATCTGATTCATCGCATCTACGAGGCCGACGAATCATTCCGCAGCCTTGATTTCATGGTGCACACCAAGCTCTTCTTTTCGCAGATCGTGCTCCAGATCTGCCTCGGCACGCTTCTGCCGCTGTTCCTGCTGTTCCTGACGCAGGTGATGAAGTCTACCGAGATCGTTCGCAAGCGCATCTATGTCTTCTGCGGCATGCCTGCTCTGATCAGCGTGTTTGCCATGCGCTGGAACGTGGTGATCGGCGGCCAGCTGTTCTCGAAGAGCTTTCTCGGGTACACCACCTACAAAATGGACCTGGTGACGCGCGAAGGCTTGCTGGCGGCCATCGGCTTGACCATTCTGCCGCTGCTCTTCCTGTGGGTGCTGGTCAAGTTGCTGCCGCCGTGGCCCGAGAAGAACCTGCACGAAGCTCCTGCGGGAGACTGACGCGGATCCCGCGTTGAAGGCGGTTGCGGACGATGAGCGATCAGCCCGACACGATCAACCGGCTCGCCAAGCGCCTTGAAGACCTGGAGCATCGTGTGGATGTGCTCGAGCATCCGTTGGCAGTGTGTCTACCGCGCTCCACGCCGGCGATTGAATTGGCGTCTTCTGCGCTGACGACCCCGCCGGTGAACGCACTGCAAACAGCCAGCATTTTTGCCCTACTTGGAAGAGCCATGCTTGGCGTTGCCGGCGCCTATCTGCTGCGCGCGGCAGCAGAAGCAGGCTCGCTTCCAAAAGCCGCGGTCGCCTGGGCCGGCATCGCTTACGCATTCCTCTGGCTGGTGTGGGCCGCGCGAACCCGAGCCGAATCCAGTTTGGCTCCGCCAATCTACGCCTGCACATCGGCGCTGATTCTCGGTCCTATGCTCTGGGAGCTGACACTGAGCTTCAAGCTGTTTCCGGCGTCCATCACTGGCGCGGTGCTCGGCGCATACGCACTTGCTGCATTCGGACTTGTGAGGAAACCTGCCCTCACTCCTGTCCTCCGCATGAGCCTGCTGGCAGCGGCCGGACTTTCCCTTGCAATGGCCATCGCTTCGCACGCGTTTCTGCCATTCGTTGCTGTGCTTCTCCTAATGGTCGCTGTTGTTGAGTTTGACCCATGGGCCGATCGCTTGGCTGAACTTCAGACCCTGCTTGCTATCGCGGCCGATGCAGCAATCTGGACGCTGATCTTTATCTATTTCGGCCCACCGGCGGCGCACGCCGAATACCCTCGGCTTTCCAGTCTCGCCTTACTCGCCCCTGGAATCACAATCTTTCTAATTGCAAGTACCGGCCTGATCCTGCAAACCGTCGTTCACCGGCGCAGAATCACAATCTTTGCGACCATCCAGACAACGATCGCGTTCTTACTGGCCGCTGTGAGCCTGGCCGATTTTGGTCCGTCCTGGAATCTTGTTCTTCTCGGAATACTTTGCCTTTTTTTCGCAGCAGCAGGGTACGCCGCGGTGTTCACCCTCTTGTCGGATACACGGACCTCCACCGTCTTCACCACATGGAGCACGATTCTCTATTCAAGCGGCTGCCTGATCTGCTTCCAGCCTGCCCTGGCTGCGGTGTGTCTGGGCGCCGCGGCGGTTGCGATGACTTTCATTGGCCGGCATAGGACTTGGACCACTTTCGAGTTTTGCGGTGCATTGCTTCTTGGATTCGCCGCAGCCGAGTCGGGCCTCTTCGCGTTCATCGGCCGCTCTTTGGGCTCACCCCAGGCGGGCAGTTCCACCCTGGCCGCAGGCCTCATCGCTGTTTGCGCGATCCTTTGCTATGCCGTCTCCCGGCCACCCGTCGGTGAACCCTGGGGGTTGCAGTGCCTTCACCTCGCTGTTGGTGCGCTGGCGGTCGCTGCCGTGGCCGGGTTCGCAGTGGAAGCGCTGCTGGCACTCACCGCGCTCAAAGTGATCCCCGGCGCGCATCACCTTGCCTTCATTCGTACCCTCACCCTGTGCTCTGCGGCGCTGGCGCTGGTATTGAGCGGAGCGCGCTGGCGCCGATTGGAGCTGACGCGCCTCGGCTACTCCGCACTGGCTCTTGTTGCAGTAAAGCTGGTGGCCGAGGATTTGCGCCACGGCCACCTTGCTTACATTGCCGGGTCCATCTTTCTGTTTGCTGTTACCCTGATTGCCGCGCCACGCGTTGCGCGTGTGCGGCGAAAAGCGTGATACCACCGGCCCATCGCTTCACCGGAAAATCTGCGGCGGCATATTCTCAATCGGCTTCGGGCCCGGCCGTTCTCCGCCGCGCAGTTTCATCTTGCTGATGTGCACATCGTAGCCGGTACCCGGCAACAGCGACTCCAGCACAAAGGTCTCGCTGTGATCGCTCTTCAAGTCGCGATAACGATAGACGCCTACGTCGCCTTCGCTCGTCTCTGAGCCGTTCGCCGGCGCATCCAGAAAATGCTGCGCGTCAGCGATCCCCGGCGCAGCATGATCCTCGCCGCCGGCCAGGCTCTCCGCCGCATAAGACCGCACCAGCTTCGTCCAGTACCGTGCCAACAAATCCGTGTTCGCAAAGAGGTCTGCCCAGATGATCTCGCCGCGCACGGCCACTACCACGCCCACGGCATGCTCCTCGCGCAGCTTCGCCAACACTTGCTCACGCCCCTGCATCACAGCCGCTGCGGCTTCGTCCACCTTCTGGCTCACGACCACGCTTTGCATTGCTTTTGCGTAACTTGTTGTGCCCAGGTCGCGCGGCATCGCCCCGGCCGATTGCGGCCCCGCCACCGGTGGCGGTGCGGCTGCAACTTCCATCCGCGAAATCGCGCCGCGCACTGAGTTCCACACCTGCTGCTGATCCTGCGCCGCCATTGCCTGCTTGCGCACTTCGGGCTGCACCATAAAGCTCTTCGCGGGCGCATTAGCGGCAGCTCCAAAGCTGTCAGTCGCGCCCGTCCAGCGTCCCGGCTCAATGCAGAAAACCGAAAGATCGATCGGGTCCGCATCCGCAGGCACAATGCGATCCTTCGCAATGATCCGGTCCTGCTTGCCACCGGCCACAATTTCCCCCGCCAGCAACAGCAGCGGCCGCCTGGAGTGATTCAACAGCACCAATGTGTTCACCTGGTCGCCGCGGTAGCGATTCGTTTGCCCGCCGCGCGGCCGGACCAGGCCAGTTGCGCGCCCCGCTTCCGTCACTTCCACTTCGCCGGTTTTAAATCCCTCATCGAGCGTGAGAAATGGCGACTCGCCCGCCGCTTTGCTATCTGCTCGCACAACGGGAAACAGCAGCAGGTTTCCACTCTCAATCGGCGCAAGAACGCGATACGGCCCACCGCCCTCGACCGGCCCGCCCGCCGCTTTCACCTCCTGCACGTGTTCAAAACCTACCAGCGCGCACAACATCGCCACCCCAGTTCCCAACCACAATATTTTTGGCATAACTTTCCTCCGCCGGTCTTCAGACCGGATCCAGTCGGCGAGCACCTTCTCAGGTGCAACGTCCTTTCCCTACAGAACGCTCTCTTGCCCGTCACTTGCAGGATTTTTTTGCGCTCCGAGCACTTGGGCAACATCCGCGCCGCAGCCGTGTTCGTCGAATAAGCAGTGTTTGCTTTGCAGGCGTATCGTGAGGGCGTGGGGATGACTCCGTCGGAATCCGCAACCGGCCCAGCAAGCGTGGTCGCGCCCGTGCCCGGCGCGGGGATCAATGCCGTGCCGCATGCACTCGATCCTGTTCTGCTTGCAGAGCTATTTCATTCCTGCAGCGCTGCGACCTGGGGTCTCACTCCAGGCGAATGTGCGCAAATCCTCGCCGAAGTTGGAGTCGCAGCAAACTATGGCCAAGCTGCAGGCGAAATCGCAACGCGGCCACAACAGGCCGCTTTCTTCCGCTCTCTCACCCTCGCCGACCTTGTGCTCGCGCGCGCCTGTGCCCGCGGACACGAGCGCGCATGGCAGCACTTTCTCGCCCGTTATCGCCAGCCGCTCATCCGCGCGGCCATCGCCATCACGGGAAGCGAAACACTCGGCAGCGATCTTGCCGATCAGCTTTACGCCGAGCTATACGGCCTCACCGAACGCGACGGCGCGCGCCGCTGTCCACTCGCCACCTACCGCGGCCGGGGGTCGCTGATGGGTTGGTTGCGCACCACGCTCGCCCAGCGCCACGTGGACCATCACCGCCGCACGCATCACGAAGAGCCGCTTGAAGAACTTGACGCATCGGCGCCCGATCCCGTGCCGCTGACTCCGCCCACCGCGCTTGCCCAACTCGAGCAGGCCGTTGAGGCGGCACTGCGCCAACAACCTGACGAGGATCGTTTTCTGCTCGCAGCCTACTATCTTGACGGCCAGAAGTTGCTGCAGATCGCTCGCACGCTGGCAGTGCATGAAGCCACCATCAGCCGCAGGCTGCAACGTGCCACCATCGAAATCCGCAAGCAAGTTCTGAGGAATCTTGAACAATCAGGCTTGAGCAGGCGTGCGGCAGAAGAGGCGCTCGGCGCCGATCCGCGCGACCTTGATTTGAATTTGAAAATCCTCCTGCAAAAGTCGCAAATGGGAACGTTCAAAGAACAGGCCTCTTGATGAGCACGGTTGCCAAACACGAGTTTCACCCCGACGCGGAGCTGCTGAACGCATTCGCTGAGCGTGCGCTTGACGATCACGAGCGCAGCCAGGTGCTCGCGCATCTTGCCATGTGCGGCCGTTGCCGGCAGGTGCTTACAATGGCCCAGCAGGCCGCTGCGGTGGACGTCGAAGAGTTGGTTTCCACTACGGCACCGGCCCTGCCTGCAGCCGCCATTCGTCCTATTCGACCCCGTGCATGGTGGCGAAACTGGTACTTCGCTTGGATCCCCGCCGCCGCGATTGCTGCAACCGTGTCTTTTGCAGCCTATTTGCACGTTGTGCACGTTGAGCGAACAGCGGAGATGGCGCAGAACTCGCAACCGGCCGCTCAACCTGGTGAAATTCCAGCAACTCAGCCCGCGTTGCAGTCACAGCCCAAGCCGCAGTCCCAGGCCGAAACGAAGCCACCCGCGCCGCCTCGGCCTGCGCCTGCCGGAGCCGCTGCGCCTCCTGCTTCGCATCCCGATGCGCGCGAAGCGGCAAGAACCGTTCCTGCTCCTGAAGTCGCCGCCGCGCCGCCGCCAATGGCTGCTCCTGCGTCGGCGCCGCCACCTGCCGCAACAGAAACGGTGACTGTCACGCAGGATGCAAACGCGCCTCAAACCGTTTCCGCGCAGGATCTCTCGCGCATAGAGGCGCGGCAATTCGCCCAGGCGAAAGCGCTTCAAGGCGCAGCCTCAGCATCGAATTCGCCGATGGAGAAGAAGGAAACGCAGGCAGAGTTGAAGCAGTTTGCCGCGCGCAAACAAGAGGCCGAGCCGGGTAACGCTCGAGACCAGCTCTCTACTGCATCCGCGACTCAGAGTCAGGCCACACAGAGTACGTCTGAAGTGAATTCTCTTTCCGCGGGCGCCTTTCAACAGAAGCCCGCGACCCGCGCTGAAGCAGCCGGATCTCTCAGGTCGTTTCACGGCGCCGCGTCCTTGGGCGCGGCCGCCACAAGACAAATTCGGCTCCCCAGTGGCCTCGATGCCATCTCGGTCACGTCCATAAACCAAGTTCAGCTTGCGCTCGATCGAGCAGGCACGTTGTTCCTCAGCAAAGATGAAGGGGCGGCATGGCAGCAGATCCCGTCACAATGGAAGGGCCGCGCGATTCTGATTCGCAGGAAATCGTCAGCCCCTTCGCCGGCCGCGGCCCCTGCTGCCGACGGACTGTCGGGCGGCGCGACAGGCGGCGCCCAAACCGCGACGCCTGCACCAATATTTGAAATCGTGAATGACGAACATCAGGTTTGGCAGAGTACCGACGGCATCAACTGGACAGCTAAATAGAAATCGGCTTGCGCCGTTGCGCGTCATCCCGCATACGCCCTGAAGTAAACCCATTCTCAGCCGAAAAACAATTTGCCGGGATGTGCATTTCGCTGCGGACAACACTTTGCCGCCTGCGAATCCACGTTGATTCATGATTCCGGAAGTAGGGGGCTGCGATGATGGTGAATCTGCCAGGCGTTCAGGCGGCCACCATGCCATGGGCGCATCTGCGGTTGCCGCCGTTTCCGCAGGTCGCCATCCGCGTGCTCCAGCTTGCCAACAACGAAAACGTTCAGCTGCAACAGCTTTGCGATCTAATCTCCTCCGACCCTGCATTCGCCAGCGAGGTTCTCACAGTCGCCAATTCCCTGCTCTACGCGCCGCGCTATCCCTCCACCAGCATTCTGCAGGCGGTGACCATTCTGGGGGCGAACACGCTGCAGGGGATGTGCGTCACGGTCGGAGTGCGCGCATATCTTGGCAAGTCGATGAGCCTGCCCGGCAATGCGCAATCTCTGGCGGCACAATCTCGCGTGCGCCACCATAGCGCAGCGCATCGCTTCTGCAGGATTCATCGATCGCGACATGGCCTACACATCCGGCATTTTGCACGACGTCGGGCGCATGGCTCTTGCAGTACTCCAACCCAAGGCCTACGCCGAACTGCTTGAGTCGCACCACGGTCCTTCGGCCTCAGTGCTCGAGGCGGAACGCAGTCTCTTCGGTCTCGACCATTGCGAGACAGGTCGGCAACTCGTTGCCGACTGGAAGTTGCCTGAGAGCTTCGAGGCGGTTGTCGCCGATCATCTTTGTCCGCGGCGCACGGATGGCGCATGGGACGTAGGTGAATTGGTCAAAGTCAGTTGTGCGTTGGCAAGCACCCTGAACTTCGCGGCGTTTCCTGGATGCGAGCCGCTTGCTTATGCCGATTTGCTTGAGGAGCTACCCGCGCGGGAGCGGCGCCTCTTCAACGCCGACGGTGAAGTGCTGCGGCACGAAATCACCGAATGCATTCATGCCATTGAAGCCGCCTGATTTGCCGCTTTGATCTTGCAGTACTTGCGCCGGACATGGAGCAAGGGCCGAGTCCGGCGCTTCTTTCCTCAAACACTTACCTCTCTGAGCGCATGAGCTTCCGCTGCAGGTCCTCGAGCGTGTGCCCCTTGGTTTCGGGATAGAAGAACAGCACCACGATGAACTGCACAACCGTCATGATGGAAAAAAACACAAACGGGGTTGCCGTGCTCATCCTGGTGACGACGATCGGAAACATCTGCGCGATCACCGTATCCATGAACCAATGGCTCGCGCTGCCCACGCCCTGCCCCTTGGCGCGCACCGCCGTCGGAAACACCTCGCCGATGTAAACCCAGATCACTGCTCCTTGTGAAACGCTGAAGAAGGCGATGAAAGTTACCAGCAGCCAAAGCAAGTCACCATTGTGCGAATGCGTCGAGTAGACCCAGGCGACACCGGCGAGGCAACTTGCGCAGCCGGCCGCGCCAATCAGCAGCAGTGTTTTGCGCCCCAGCTTGTCAATCAGCGACATGCCGACAATCGTGAAGAGAAAATTCGTCGCGCCGATTGCGATTGCCTGCTGATCGCTTGAGATCTGATTGAATCCAGCGGCCGCAAAAATGTTGTTCAGGTAGTAGAGAATCGCGTTGATTCCGGCCAACTGGTTGAATGCGCCGATCGAGATTGCCAGAAACAACGGATATCTGTACTTCCACTGAAAGACTCGCTCGTGAGCCGTTGCGTGCTCCTGCGCCAGCGCAGCCCGAATATCGGCCAGTTCAGCTTCAGGATTCGGCTCGCCCATCATCTTCAGCACGGCGAGGGCCTCGTCGATGCGATTCTGCGCGGCCGACCACCGCGGACTGCGAGGAATTCCGAACAGCATCACCAGGAAGAGAATTGCTGGTGCCGTTGCGACGCCCACTTGCCAGCGCCACTCGGCACCGCCGAGGTGCATCGTGCGAATCACGTAGTTCGAGATGTACGCCAGCATCACGCCGAATACCACGTTGAACTGGAACGTCGCGACCAGGCGGCCGCGCCACTTCGCCGGAGCCAGTTCCGCAATGTACACGGGACCTAACACCGACGACGCGCCGATGCCCAGGCCGCCGACGAATCGAAACACAAGGAACGCCGGCCAGTTCCACGCCAGTCCGCACCCCAGCGCAGATGCGACATAAAGCAGCGCAGTGATCCGCAGGGTTTCGCGACTGCCGAGCCTCTGCCCCACCTGCCCCGCGCCCAGAGCGCCGATCACCGTTCCAACCAGTCCAATCGCTACGGTGAATCCCTTTTCATTCGGATTCAATCCGTACAGACGGACCAGGGAGTCGATCGCGCCGGAGATGACCACCGTGTCGAAACCAAAGAGCAACCCACCCAGAGCACCCGTCACAGTGGCCCTGATCAGGTTCGAGTTAAGTCGCATCAATTTCCCCTTGAAGTTCCAAACCATACTACAGACTGTCATCAGGTGTGGCAACGTCCGAGAAAACCGGTCTCCCACGAAAACTTTTGAGAAATGCTATGATCGCTTCTTCCCTCGATTTTCGATGCGTGAATGAAAGAGAACCTGGCATGCGCCTCGCAGATTGCCATTCCGTCGCTGGCCTATTCTTCGGGTGCGTTCTAGCTCTCTACGCAACTGCCTCGCTCGGCGCACAGGCACCGTCGCAGCCGGAGCCGACTGCTCAAACGCCCCTCGCAAAGTCGCAGCCAGCGCAGGTCGCCGAGTGGAAAACCTACAGTTTTCCGGCTGAAGGATTCAGCATCTTGTTTCCAACGCAGCCGACAGAGCAAAAGCAGGCTGTGCCCACAGATGCGGGATCCTTTGAATTGCATACCTATCTGGCTGCGAGCGATACCGTCGCGTTATACGTTGGAGTTTGTGATTACGGCGATGCGGCCAAGGGCGGCGATCCTGACGCTATCCTCGAAGGCGCGAAGAATGGGGCAGTGGCGAAAGTACACGCACACCTGATCAACTCAAAGAAAGTTTCGATCGGTATCTATCCGGGAGTTGAGATTGAGGCGGCCGCAGAAGGCGCTCACTTGTTCGGGCGCATTTATCTGGTCGGCTCCATCCTCTACCAGGAGTTTGTCGCGTTGACGTCAGACAGGCCGTATCCGGATACCGGCCGGTTCCTCGATTCGTTCCAAATCATCCCCCGCACAACTCCATAAATCCAGCCTGGCCGAAATCCACTTTCCCGATCCGCATCGAACTGTTTTACCATCGAAAATGATGTCACCTGTCGGTCCCCCGGGCCTTGATCGCATCCTAACGAAAGGCATTCGACACAATGACCCTCCCCATCGTAGTGCTCACTCGTGTTTTGTCTCGCGGATTCGTCCCTGCTCTCCTCGTCGCGACCTTTGCCGGTGTAGCTGTCTGCGCGGCTCAAGTCAAGCCGCCGGCGCCTGATCCCGACGTTCTCGTGCTCAGCAACGGCGACACGTTGCACGGAAAATTCGTCAGTGAGACCGCCGGCAAAGTCACGTTTCATAGCGATCCCTGGGCGACATCTCCCTTGGATGGGACAAGATCAAGGAGATGCACGTCAACGAGAAATTCGGCGTGCTCAGTAGCACAGCGCACGCTCGCGGAAAGAATTCCGTCCAGATACCGCAGGGAACCATTGATGTGGCAAACCAGGCGGTGACCGTCCATCCTGCCAACGCGCCTGAAGTCGCGCCCATCCCCGCCAAAGATGCGCAATTCATCATGGATAGCGCCGAGCTCGACAAGCAGATCAATCATGAGCCCGGCTTTTTCACTGGGTGGAATGGAGTGGCCACGGCAGGCGCAACTCTGGTGTCAGCCACCGACAACCAATACACATTCAACGGCGCCGTCAGCCTGGTGCGCGCAGTGCCCACCGTGTCCTGGCTTGACGCGCGGAACAAAACGCTTGTCGGCTTTACTGAATCCTACGGAAAGATCACGCAGCCGGCGTACTCGTACGCGCCGAATCCTCAATTCACCGCGCTCATCCTGGTTCCATCGATGGTCACCAAGTCGTCGATCTCTGCATTTTGGGGCGGAGCGCGACCAGTATTTCTCGCCGCGGGTTTACGCGTTGGGCCAGGTTGCCTTCGATCACAACTTCGCGCAGGATCTACAGCTGCAGCAGATCTATGGCGGAGGCTTCGGCTGGACCGCCATCAAGAGCCCCAAGCAGGAATTCGACTTGAAAGGCACCATGCAGTACGAGAAGCAGCAGTTCATGCCGGGAGCGGGAAGTGCGAATCAGAATCTGATCGGCTCAACCTTCGCGGCAAGCTATCTGCTGCATCTCAAGCTGCTCACTTATGCCCAGGATCTTGATTCATTCCCGCCTACAACAACTTCAAAGCCTATTCGGCGAGCGAAACCGACACGGTCTCATTTCCCGCGTATAAGAATTTCAGCTTCACGGTAGGCACGATCGACACCTACTTGAACGACGCGCCATTCATCGGGACCGCTTCGAATCCGCCCACCAAACCCAATTCGTTCCAGTTCACGATGGGCGTGACCTACGGATCAAGTCGAAGTATTAGAAGCCGCTTTCAGCTATCAGCTTTCAGCACAGGGAGTGCGTCATTGACATTGCCTCTCGGCTATTTCGCTCTTTGATTCAGGTTCCTCGTTATACGCAGGGGGTACTGAATAGCTGAGGCTGAAAGCTGAGAGCTTCAACCTCACTTCACCATCACCGGCTGCAGCCACGCGCCGTCGCCTGCCGCGTCCCACACGTCGAAGCGCACCCACTTCTTGCCCGTCGCGTCGAACGGAATGCGAAATGTCTTTGTGCCGAACGGCTCCGTGTCGGTCAGCCTGATGATCTTGCGATCGACCTTCGTGCCGTCGCTCCACACCAGCTCGGCAAACTCCAGCGGAAACGTGTACTCGATGTTCGCCGTGTACACGCTCTTCGCGCCCGCGCCTTCGATACCCCACTTGTGAAAGAGAATCTCGCCCGTCGTGCCGAAGAAATTCCCCGCGCGAATTCCCTCCACCACCGGCGCCCAGCTCTCGTTGTAGGCCGGCACCTTGTCGAGCTTCAGGTAATTGATCGCCAGCAGCGGATAAGTGTCGTCGCCCGGCACCTTCATATAGGTGTCGCCTTCGGCCAGCATGAACTTCGGCTTCGGCGCCCAGTTGCTCATGTCGTCGTTCACGCCGAAGCAACGCACCTCGCACAGCCGCTCCTGCGACTGATCCACCGGCAGCGACTCCCACGACGCGCCAATGAAGCGGTCGCTCAGGAAATAGCTCTTGTCCTTGTACTCATCCGGATACATCGCCGAGCTCTTCGTGCGCGGATGCGCCGCCCAGATAATTCCCTGCTCGCGATTGACGAAATTCTCCACGTCCTCCGCCGACCCGATGTGATACACGTGCCCATACGCCGGATCGTTTTCTTCAAAGCTCTGGTTCGCCGGCCGCGGCACGCGTGCGAAAAGTACACCGGCTTGGGCAGCATCAGGTACCAGTGCCCGCCAAGGAACGAATTCAC
This sequence comes from uncultured Acidobacteriaceae bacterium, assembly GCA_963782085.1. Lineage (GTDB taxonomy): Bacteria > Acidobacteriota > Terriglobia > Terriglobales > Acidobacteriaceae > Telmatobacter. The sequence goes on along the minus strand of CAWAIL010000008.1, from coordinate 201,558 downwards.
CTCCTCTGCCGGCATCACCAGGAAATTCTTGTCGCTCATCTTGCGCGCGCCTTCGAAGTAAAGCTTCTGCTCGGCAAATCGCTTCGGGCCCGGATCGGCGAGATCCGAGTCGTCGTGAAAATCGCCGAGATACACAATATTGATGCCCAGGCCGCGAAACACCGGAACCCACGTCGGCATAAAATCCGACGTGCCGCGGTCGCGAATCATCTCGTTGAAATCGAGATGAAAATGCCCGGTCACGGTCTTGAATCCCGGCACTGGCTTGTACGCGTCGTCGTGCGTGTAAGCCATCACCTGCTGCTGCGTCGCGTGCGCGCCGCCCGCGCTCAGGTAGTAGTACACCGCCATGTGCTGCACAGTTCCCGGAGGCGCGTTGTAGAGCGCGTAGTTGTAAATCTGCGATCGCGCCACGCGCACGCGGCGGTTCCACACCTCGTCCGTCACGCCCCACGGCGCGTAGCCCGAGCCTTTCTCCGGCTGCATCACGCCCAGCGAGAAACGAGCTGTCGCTGTCCTTGCGGTAATACACGTAGCCCAGGTTCACTTCGTTCTCGCGCGCGAAGAAAAACTTGTGCGGCGGCGGAAAAACCGCGAGCGACCCCGCGCCCGCGTCCAGAATCTCCAGCCGATTGCGCGCCTGCAAGTCCACCGGCTGCTGGTTCACTTCGCCGCCGAACTCGTACTGCTGCCAAACCTGCGATGTGTCGCGCCACTCCAGCTTTGTACTGTTGTTGATGGCGAATCCCTTCAGCCCCGCCTTGTAGATGTAGGCCACATCCTTGGCGTCGGTCTTCGCCACCGCCTCCTGCCGCAGCAGGTTCGATCCCTTGTACGCAGTAAATTCCAGATCGCCTGCGAACAACCCCAGCGTCAGCCCGTTAAAGATCACGCTCACCTGGTCGCCATCACTCTCCACGCGACAAGCACTGGAGTTGTAGCTGACCGTCGCGCGCGCCACCTCGTCCTCTGTGCGCCCCGGCCCCACCAAATGCGAATCGTGTCCGGGAATCTCCAGCGGCGCATCCCAGAACACGTTCCACTTGTATTGCTCCTCGGCCTCCGGCGTGTCGTTGTTCAGCCGCTTCAGAATGTCGAGTTCGGTCGTCGAAATCCGCCGTCGCCCCGTCGTCACCTCGAAATCCGGCGAGAGATTCTTGCCAAGCTCGACCCATGCGCCGGCGCCCTTCCGTGCGGCCAGCTCCTCCACCACTGGTTTGCCTTCGCGCAGTGCAAACCGCGCGCGATTCGCCTGGCCATGCTCACCTGGCCACGACAATTCCACGCCGCCAGGTTGCACAGTCAGGCTCACTCCCTCAATCGGCTTCCAATCTTTCGTGTCGCAAGTTTGCGCGTGCGCTGCGATCGCACAGCCGCACAAAAACATCACCCATGCCGCATGGCTGAATCTCATTGAAATCTCCCGTGTTGGCTTGCGCTGGATCGTGCGAATCGAAGGGTCGCCCCATACCTGAAAGTTCGAATCGGGGCAGCTTCACACCTTGAGGAAAATCTTCTTCCGGTACATCATCCAGACCGGAATAAAACAGAGGAAAGTATACGTAACCGAGTAGGCGAAGGCTCGCCAGCCCGGATCGGGAATGTGCGCGAGAATAGCGAATCGCTCGTATTGAAGCGGATTCATCACTCGGCCGTCCGCCGTAAAGCGGATAAACCCGAGGAGCGTTCCGATCAGCTCGCTGATCATATATGCAGCAATTGCATTCGAGCCGAAGACCAGCCACGGCCACACCAGCCCCTTGCTCCAGCCTTTCCTGCACCATCCTTTGAACTCAATGACCCAATAGAAGAGCGAAAAAATAACCAGTGACCACCCGGCCGCCACCAGCACGTACGAGCTCGTCCACATCTTCTTGTTCACTGGAAGCCAGATCGACCACAAATAGCCGAGCGCCAGGCATCCGATCGCGCCGGCCGTCAATCCGAGAGCTTTTGCTTTCACACTTCGTTCCGCGCGCAACCACAAGCCGACCAGCAATCCCAACAGTGCCGTCCCCAAGGCGGGAATATCGCTCAGCAATCCCTCGGGATCGCGAGCATCGTGGTCAGGGCGAATCTTCGTAAAGATGGCCTGGCATCAACTGCCTGTCAACCCACGCAACGATGTTTTGATCCTTGTCGAGCAGCGGAACATCGCGCCCCGGCACGCCCGCACCGGGCACCGGAACCCATTGCACAAGGATCCAATAGCCGATCAGTACCGTAGCCAGCGCCGCAATCTTCGTCCACACCCGTTGATCAAATAAATAGAAGAGCCCCACGATCAGGTAACAAACGCCGATGCGCTGCAGCACCCCGTAGAACCGCATGTGCGTCCAGTGGAAATAAGGAAAGCTGTTGACGATGATGCCAAAGAGAATCAGCACGCATGCCCTGATCGCCGTGTGACGAGCCAGTTGTGCCCGCGTTGCACCTCGCGACAGCCGAGCCTGAAACGCAAAGACAATGGAAACGCCGACCACGAAAAGAAATGTCGGAAACACGAGGTCGGTCGCCGTGAAACCGTTCCAGGCGGCGTGCTTCATCTCTGCCCACGCCCCCCGGCCGCCGTTGTTGTTCACCATGATCATGAAAGCGATGGTGAGGCCGCGCAACACATCCAGCGAAACAAGCCGCTTGGCTGTACCAACGGGCGCCGAGCCACGCAGAACATTCGGATTCTCCAATGCGGAAACTGAACCGGTCATAGAGATCGGACTCTCCATCAATCCTGAATGCCCCTACGCTACGCGAATGAGCCCCACTTCGCCAAGCACGTTCCTCATGGCCAGCCAATCGCTGTTGGATGGGCAGGCTGGTAAAGTCCCAGTCTGCCCCCGCCCGGAAGCCGAATCGAAGCCACCGTTCCCCACCGCTCTCTATGCGGCTCCTCGAATACGACATCCTTCTTCACCAGTTCAGCAATTTCCGCATTCAAGTCGTCGCACATCAGGTAAAGTTCCGCCCTGTCGTTGTGCTCGGCTGGATGTACCGCAACCTCGGCTGGTGGGAGGCGAAAAATCAACCAGCCATGCCCCGCATCGACGTGATTGAAGCCCAGCACATCGCAAAGGAACGCACGGTCAGCCTCTGCGTCTTTCGAATAAAGCACCACATGTGCTCCAGTCACCATCACGTCTCCCTTCCACTCAAGCCGCAGCAAATCATCTTGCCACTGACAGCACCGCAACCTCAACAGTACACAAGCCCCCCGGCGATGCCGTACACTCGCACTTCAGGGATTTCATCCAATTATCCGCACCTGGAGGCTGCCTTTGCCCGACTTTCAGCCTTTTGTTCCGCCCAGCAAAAGCCGCCCGAATTCACTTTCCGCGCCATCCTTCTCGGCTGCTTCTTCGGACTCATCTTCGGCGCCGTTACCGTCTACGTGGGCCTGCGCGCCGGACTCACCGTCGCCGCCTCCATTCCCATCGCGGTTCTCTCCATCAGCATTCTGCGCGCGCTTCGGCCGCGCCTCCATCCTCGAAAACAACATCGTCCAAACCACCGGCAACGCCGGCCAGTCCATCGCATCGGGCGTCATCTTCACGCTGCCCGCGCTCGTGTTTCTCGGCTTCGATCTCGAGTACTCCCGCATCTTCATGCTGGCGCTCATCGGCGGATGGCTCGGCGTCCTCTTCATGATTCCCCTGCGCCGCCAGCTCATTGTGCAGGAGCACGGCGTGCTGCCCTACCCTGAAGGCACCGCCTGCGCCGACGTCCTCATCGCCGGCGAAAAAGGCGGCTCGCTCGCCAGCCGCGTCTTTCTCGGCCTCGGCCTCGGCGGCCTCTACACCTTTCTGCAAAACCAAGTTTCTGCTCAGCGCTTGGCCCGGCTCGCCCGAGTATCAGCCCGACTTCGGCCCGCAGCACGTTCTCAAAGGCGCCAGCATCAACGCCGACGCCACGTCGGAGTATCTCGGCGTCGGCTACATCATCGGCTCGCGTGTCGCCGGCATCATCTTTGCCGGAGGCGTGCTTCTCGTGGCTCGTCATCATGCCGCTCATTTATTTCTTCGGCAAGGACTCTGCCGCACCCGTCTATCCCGGCCAGGTGCCCATCGGCGCAAATGGGCCCCAGCGATCTGTGGGCCACCTACATCAAGCCCATGGGCGCGGGCGCAGTCGCCGCAGCGGGCGTCATCACGCTCATCAAAACCCTCCCCACTATCTGGAGTGCGCTCACCGCCGGCATCAAAACCATGCGCCCCGGCGCTGCCGCCGCGCAGGCCAAACCGATCCGCACCGAGGACGACCTCTCCATGTCGGTCGTTCTCATCGGCTCGCTGCTCATCGTCGTCTGCATGTTCATCTTTCTCGAGTTCAAGCCCGTCCCCGGCGCATTCGTCGGCTGGGCCGCGAATCTTGCCGCATCGCTGCTCGTCGTCGTCTTCGGATTTCTCTTCGTCACCGTCAGTTCGCGCATCGTCGGCCTGGTCGGCTCCTCGGCCAGCCCCGTCTCCGGCATGACCATCGCCACGCTCATGGCCACCGCCGCCGTCTTCCTCGTGCAGGGCTGGACCGCTCCCGCCTTCGGCGCGCTCGCCATCACCATCGGCGGCGTGGTCTGCATCGCCGCATCCAACTCCGGCGACACTTCGCAGGACCTCAAGACCGGCTACATCGTCGGCTCCACGCCGCGCCTGCAGCAGATCGCCCTCATGATCGGCGTCGTCGTTTCCACGCTCGTCATCGGCTTCACGCTCAACCTGATGAATATCGGCCTGCAGGAGTTCCACGCCGCCTCGCAGCCTGGGACATCAACGCCGCGCACTCCGGCGTCTCCATCCAGAGCCGACGCGCACAGAGCTTCCCGAATGAAATTCCGCGTCATCGGCCCGGACGGCAAATCCGCAACCAACACACCAGAAGTCCGAATACATCCTCCTCAACGCCATCGGCTCAACCGAGCTCCAGGACGGCAAATATCTCTACTCGCCCGCGACGCACCGCATCGAGGTCCATTGGATTCAGGGCATCGGCTCCGCCAGCGCGCCCGCGCCGCAGGCCCGGCTCATGGCCACCGTCATCAACGGCATCCTCAGCCGCAAACTGCCCTGGGGACTGGTCCTGCTCGGCGTCTCGCTGGTCATCGCCGTCGAGCTGCTCGGCATCCGCTCGCTGCCCTTCGCCGTCGGCGCCTATCTGCCCATCGGCACCACGCTGCCCATCTTCTGCGGCGGCGTAGTCCGCTGGCTGGTCGATCGCAGCCGCCAAGCGCGCAGGCGAAGCCGAGCGAGAACGAAGACATCTCCCCCGGCTCCCTCTTCGCTTCAGGACTAATCGCCGCCGGCGGCATCGCCGGCCTGATCGGCGTTGCGCTCAAGGCTGTCGAAGCCACCTACTACGACAACCGCGACCTGCTGAACCTGCCCCACACCTTCCTCGACAACAACTATGTCTCGGTAGCTGGCCTTCGCGGCGCTGGCGTACTCGCTGTACTACTTTCGCGAGGAAGCCGCTGAAGAAGTAACGCCCTTTTGCTCTAAGCCCCTGATTGCAAGACAGCGTGTCAATAGCGCAGGGTTTTGCACCGCCGCCCATCTCACCGCAGTCCCTCCGATACAATAATGGGAACCGCCCGACAGACCTGTCTCCCGTGTCCGCCAGGCGCTTCATACCATCATGCTCTCTGAAAATCTTCCTGAAGCTCTTACCTTCGACGATGTGCTGCTGGTACCCGCCTTTAGTGACGTGGTCCCGGTGCAGGTGAGCACGCAAACCCAGCTCACCAAAACAATTACGCTCAACACGCCGCTCATCTCCTCGGCCATGGATACCGTCACCGAGTCGCGCATGGCCATCGCCATGGCGCAGCAGGGCGGCATCGGCATCGTGCACCGCAACCTTTCCATTGCCGACCAGGCCGGCGAAATTGACAAGGTCAAGCGCTCCGAGAGCGGCATGATCGTCGATCCCGTCACCATTGGCCCGGAAAAACTGATCGCCGACGCACTCGACGTCATGCGCCGCTACCGCATCTCAGGCGTTCCTGTCACGCAGGGCAAAAAGCTTGTCGGCATCCTCACCAATCGCGATCTGCGCTTCGAAACACGCACCGACATTCCTGTGGGCGATGTGATGACGAAGAAGAATCTCATTACCGTCCCCGTCGGCACCACACTTGAAGAAGCCGAGCTCATCCTGCATGAGCATCGGGTCGAAAAACTTCTCGTCGTCAACGATCAGTACGAATTGATGGGCCTGATCACCGTCAAAGACATCCAGAAAAAACTGAAATATCCAAATGCGAGCAAGGACGATCAGGGCCGTCTCCGCGTGGGCGGCGCCATCGGTGCAACTGGCGATTATCTCGAGCGCGCAGCAGAGTTGGTGCATGCGCGCGCCGACGTGCTGGCCATCGACTCCGCGCACGGCCATTCATCGCGCGTTCTGGCCGCGGTGAGCGACGTGAAAAAACGCTTTCCCGATGTTGCACTGCTTGCCGGCAACGTTGCCACCTATGACGGCGCGATGGCGCTCATAGATGCCGGCGCTGACGCAGTTAAAGTCGGCATCGGTCCCGGTTCCATCTGCACCACGCGCATGGTCACCGGCGCGGGCATGCCGCAGATCACGGCGATTGCCGAGGCCTTTCGCGCCGCGCACAAGCACGGTATTCCCGTGATTGCCGACGGCGGCATCAAGTATTCCGGCGAAGTCGCGAAGGCGATCGCCGCCGGCGCAAGCTCCGTCATGATTGGATCGCTCTTCGCAGGCGTTGATGAGAGCCCCGGCGAAACCATCCTTTACCAGGGGCGCAGCTTCAAGAGCTACCGCGGCATGGGCTCGCTGAGCGCCATGAGCCAGGGATCGGGTGAACGGTACTTCCAGGGCTCGGCCGATATGTCCGTGAAAGAGAATCAACCCGCGGACGTTGTGCAGCGTGAGCGCGCCAATGAAAATCGCCTCGCGAAATTCGTGCCCGAAGGCATTGAAGGCCGCGTGCCGTACCGCGGCCCCCTTGAGGCGATGGTTTTCCAACTCGTCGGCGGACTTCGGTCCGGCATGGGCTACCTCGGTTGCGGCACCATCGCCGAGTTGCAGGAAAAGGCGCGCTTCGTCCGCATCTCAGGCGCAGGATTGCGCGAGAGTCACGTGCACGACGTGATCATTACCCGCGAGGCGCCCAACTACCATGTCGAGTAGCCGACGCGGCCTGAAATTCTGGATCAGCGCCTGGTGGCCCGTCGTCGCAAGCACGGCTGTCATTGTGATGGAATCGACCGAACTGTTCGGCGCGAATCACACTTCCGGACCGCTCCGCTGGCTCTTTCAACACCTTTTCGGCCCGGTTAGCGACCCGAGATGGGAAGTCATTCACCACTTGATTCGTAAATCTGGACACTTCCTGGGTTACGGTGCCGTTGGGCTCACGTGGCTGCGCGCCTGGCGCAAGTCGGTGCCTGCCAGGCAGGCGCTCGCTCACGCCTCCCTTGCATTACTGGGCACAGCTCTGGTGGCTACCTGCGACGAATGGCACCAGAGTTTCCTGCCTAACCGCACGGCTTCTCCCTGGGATGTTTTGCTGGATTGCTGCGGGGCCATCGTCATGCTGTCGATTTCATTCATCGCCACGCGGAAACAGGTCTCCGCACTGAGTGCGCAGAAGGTTTGAACCGTGCAGCGAACGTTTCTTCGCACTGTGACGCGATTCACCTGGCGATTCCCACTTGATCGAATTGCGGATTGTTTGTCGCAGGGAGTTTCAAACGGCCGAAACTTCTTCGGCATTTACTGAACGATCACCCCTGCCCCGGATCGGTACGCCCCGGACAGCGCGCGCTTCTGGCGATCCGGCACTTGCCTGCACACGAAACGCAGTCGCCACGAGGATATCGTCGAGAACGTCGGTCTCCCAACGGTGCAGAACACTGTTGACCAGAAGTTCAAAATCTGAACCGAAGGTCGCACGAGCCATATACTCTGCGTCGAGTTGGCGCTTCGCCGGCAGAACAACAGAGTGATAATAATCGTCCACCTGATCCTTCGGCACGCAGGCAAGAATCTTCTCTTCTCGCGCAAAAACCGTAGTCGCCATGCCCGTGATCCCCGGCCTGCAGGGCAAATCGAAGATCACGTGTTCTGGCATCTTCGGCCGCGGACCCACCAGACTCATCTGCCCTAAGAGCACGTTCAAAAGTTGCGGCAATTCATCCAGCTTCCAGCGCCGCAGAAACGGCCCGACTGGCGTGAAGCACTCGCTGTCTGGAGTGGCGATCGGTCGGTGCGGCGCATCGACAGAGTGTGTCATGGTGCGGAACTTGAAGATTTTGAAGATCCGTCCATGAAGACCAACCCGACTCTGCAGAAACAGCACCGGGCCCGGCGAGCTGAAGCGCACCACGACACCGATCACCAATATCAGCGGTAACACAACCGGCAAGGATAAGAGCACGCAAGTAAAATCGAACAGCCGCTTGGCCTTCGACTGCGACCAGGAACTCAACTGCTTCCAACTCGGACGAAAATGCAACTCTGCTGTTGACTGGTCCCGGAACAACCACGATGAATTTTCTGATATGTCCAACTCGAGGCTGTCTACCTCACGTCAGAACACACGCCTCGTTCAAAGGAATCAGAACCTCTGTAAGTCGACAAGAATAATGAAGACAACACGGCAGAATGATCGATGTGGCGGCCAATAGGCTCAGTGCTCAAGCAGATCCCCCAAAGGATGGAAAGTTGATCGTTCTCAAGAACCGGGCAGAAATAATGAAGACACAATCTTCGCAGTTAGAGTTGCGGTTGAAACACAGTTGTGAGCGATCTCAAATGTGCAGAAGCGTGCGATTGGGAACACACATCCCTTTCTAATATCCCGCAATTCCGTCGATCTTCAAATATCAATCAATACTGAAAACGAAACGCGGAACAACGACAGTCATGGGAGCATCGCAAACAAAGATTTCAAAGCTTCTTAGACGTAGTATGACATATTCAGATTCTTGTCGTACTGAATTATGTGTCCACCTTCACAGTAAGCATTTTGGTTCCTTGAAGGCGGAACGGTGGCCCTGTCAGGGTTCCCCCTTCAATCCTAATCGGATTGAGACGATTGCGATCCATGACGATGGTCACGTGCTCATTATCGACTTAGTTATTGGCATTCTCGACTATCAACCGGCGCATCTCCGCAAAAAACGATTTTGCAGTCTTCCCATGACCATGCTGCAGCCGATTCCCATAGGTGCTTTCAGCCGTCGAAAACAGCACCCGACCCCTCGCATGAACACGGCAATCACTTCCCCAGCATGGTGAGGATTTGCTGTGAGTCTCACTGTCACACCGCCGCATGGCCGATTCATTCACGAGAATTTCATCAGAAGATCCCGGATTAAGGTGTTGAGTTAGACAGTTTGTAGTTGGTTACGCCCCATCGACGCTGCGGCACTTCGAGCACAGGGCAATTCCGTCGACGTGCTAGACTCGTGACATGCATGCTCCTCACAGCGCAAGCAGCGATGGAGGTCGCATAAGTCCTGTTGTGTGTTATGGATGCGGCGGCGGCCGCTCATCTTTTCTACGCATAAGCCTGTTCCTCCTCGTCGGCATTTTCGCTACCGCAATTTATCCTCAGAACCCAGACGGAACTGACTGTTCTGATCCCCTGCTGGCCGCTACATCTGCATGTTCCAGCCAGAACCAGGAGCGAATCCAGTCGCAGATTCAGATGGGTGCGCCAGGGGCATTAAACGCTCCATCTGCGAGCCCTTCTCAAGGAACAAATCCGAATCCTCCGGGAAGCCTCCCAACAAACTACTCTGACATCGAGCAGCTCACCCGCCAGGCAGGAGCGCCACCCACTCCGCTTCAACCGGAACCGCTGACGGAGTACCAGAAGCTCGTTGCCTCCACCACCGGGCTAGTGCTGCCCGTCTATGGCGCCGAGCTTTTTCGTCATATACCCTCAACATTCGCTCCGGTTGAGCTCGCGCCCGTTCCGGCTGATTACGTTATTGGCCCAGGAGACGAGTTGCGCATCCGCATTTGGGGACAGGTCAGCATTCAGTCCAATGTTCGTGTCGATCGATCCGGCGATATTTATCTTCCTCAAGTCGGCCAGATCCACGTGGCCGGTTTGGCATTCTCCGAACTCGATTCTCACCTGCGCCAGGCAATCGGCCGTGTCTATCACAACTTTGATTTGACCGTAGACATAGGCCAGATTCGCGCCATTCAGATCTATGTTTCCGGAGAAGCCCGGCGACCCGGTGTTTACACCGTCAGTTCGCTCAGCACGCTAGCAGACGCACTCTTCGCCAGTGGTGGTCCATCGGTCGAAGGCTCAATGCGCGCCATCGAACTTCGCCGCGGAGCGGCACTTGTCACGCGTTTTGATCTTTATGATCTGCTCATCCGAGGCGACAAAACAAACGACGCTAAACTTCTGCCGGGCGACGTCATTTACATTCCGCCCGTCGGTCCGCAGGCTGCGGTTTTTGGCAGCGTGCGAAGCCCGGCAATTTTCGAACTTCATCCTAAAGAAAAACTCGCCGATGTTTTGGCCGATGCCGGCGGCACTTCATCGGTAGCCGCCGGGGCGCGTATTTCCATCGAGCGTATCGACGAAAGTCGTGAACGGTTGGCGATGGAAGTGGCAAACGATGCGTCCGGCCTCAGCACGGCTCTGGCCGACGGAGATTTGATTCGTGTGTTCTCGATTGTGCCGAAATATCAGAAGACCGTCACCCTAAGGGGCAATATCGCCAACCCCGGCCGCTTTGCATGGCATGAAGGCATGCACGTCAGCGACTTGATACCCGACAAGGAATCGCTCATCACCCGAAATTATTGGTGGCGGCGCGCGCAACTCGGGCTTCCGACTCCGGAATTTGAACCCGTCACTGGCTTTGCCGGCATGCGTCAACCTGGTGACAATCAGCCGATCACCCTGCCGCGACAGCCGCAGCCCACTATCGCCGAATCATCGAGAACCGCTCAAGACCAAAATGGGGGTCTAGCGGCTCAGCAGCGCGCTGGTTCCGCTCCTCTAGCCAGCGAACAGGTTACGAGTCCGACCCAGGCGGCGGTTGCAACAGAGCGCACCGAGGTGCAGATCACTGCCCCTGAAATTGACTGGGACTACGCGGTGATTGAGCGTCTCGACCCAGAAAATCTGAAGGCAACTTTGTTGCCATTCGACTTGGGCAAGCTCGTGATTCAACACGACGCCACTCAGGATATCGAACTGAAATCCGGAGACGTTGTTTCGATCTTTTCGCAGGCTGACATCAACGTGCCGATTGCGGAACAAACCAAATTTGTCCGTCTCGAAGGCGAATTCGTTCACGCGGGTTCCTATTCCGTGCATCCCGGAGAGACCCTCCGCGCACTTGTCGAGCGCGCTGGCGGACTTACTCCGAATGCCTACCTCTATGGATCGGAATTCACTCGTGTTTCTGCGCGCGCCATGCAGCAGGCTCGAATCGATGAGTATGTTCAGAGTCTTTCCCTGGCGATTCAACGAAACGTCGTCAATCTGGCTTCATCTCCCTCGGTGGCGCAGGGCCTCGCTGGCGGTGCCGTGGCGCAAAGCAGTGAACAAGGGTTGCTATCGAGCCTAAGACAAATCCGCGCGACCGGCCGGCTCGTCCTTTCCTTGCAGCCTTCGAGCGCTGGCCTCGATAGCCTTCCCAATCTCGCTCTGGAAGATGGTGACCGACTCGTGGTTCCTCATGTTCCTGGCAACGTCAATGTTGTGGGAGCAGTCTACGATCAGAATTCCTTTCTTTACTCTGACCAGCTGCACGCGGGCTCTTACCTGCACCAGGCCGGCGGCGCGACTAAAGACGCGGATCGCAAACGTGAGTTCATTATTCGCGCCGACGGAGAAGTGGTCAGCCGTGATACGAGCAACGGGCCTTGGGGCAGCGAGTTCAACAGCCTTCGCATCTACCCCGGTGACACGATTGTCGTTCCTGAAAAGATCTACAAACCTTCGCCGCTTTACGGCATCATGAATTGGTCGCAAATGTTCTCGCAATTTGCTCTCGGTGCCGCATCGTTGAACGCTATCCAATAGTCGGCGGAGTTGTGCGCCGTTTGCAGAATGCAACCTGACGTGTCCGCGAGACTTGATTCCCTGGGCTACGAATTCGCCGGCAAACGGTGCGACTGAGACACGATCGTGATGAGTCTCCAGAACAGATTACATTCTCCGGCTGGTCCGGCAACGGCTCCGACCCTGATCCTGGGCGGTTCCGGCTTCGTCGGTACACGGCTCGCAGCCTTGTTCAGTCAGGAGCACATTCCTTTCCGCATTGGCGACTTGCATAGATGCCGGATATTTCCCGATCACTGGACCGAATGTGATGTCCGCCATCGCGAGTCGCTGACGGAGCTGGTGCAAGCTGCAGGTGCGATCATCAACCTGGCTGCCGTGCATCACGATAACGTTCGGCCGCTCTCGCTTTACCGGGAAACGAACGTCGATGGCGCCACGCAGGTGTGCCTGGCGGCGCGAGATTCCGGAGTCCAGAAGATCATCTTCACCAGTAGTGTTGCGGTTTATGGTTTTCAGCCAGAGCCCGTTGACGAGAATGGCCCTTTTGAACCATTCAATGAATATGGCAGGACCAAATTCGAAGCAGAAGATGTCTATCGCGCCTGGGCCGATGAAGATCCATCGCGATCGCTTGTCATCGTTAGGCCAACAGTGATTTTCGGCGAAGGAAATCGCGGAAATGTCTATACTCTGCTTCGCCAGATCGCGTCCGGACGTTTCATGATGGTGGGTAATGGAAAGAACATCAAGTCGATGGCCTACGTGGGCAACGTGGCCGCATTCTTGGCGTATGTCCTGACGTTTGGCCCTGGCACCCACATAATGAATTACGTTGACGGACCCGACATGGAGACTCGGGCGCTTGTTGACTTTATTCGGGAGTGCCTCGGCCAAACCGGCTCTTTGTTCAAATTGCCGAAGTCCGCGGCACTCGCCGGCGGCTATACGCTCGATGCGGTAGCGCGAGTAACCGGCCACACTTTTCCCATAAGTGCAATCCGCATCCGCAAATTCTGCGAGAGCACGCAGTTCCTGGCAAATCGAGTCAATCAATCGGGATTCGTCCCGCCTTTTTCACTGCTCGAAGGTCTTGAGAAAACGGTCCGCTTCGAGTTCTTGTCACAAACGTCGCACTCCAATGAGACTGCTACAACGAGCCTTAGTTGAACTCCTGGTCATCTCTGGCATGCCCACAATTTCTAGCCTTTCGCCGGCGATTCTTTCAATTAACACGCACTGCGAATTTGCCGAGACAGAACTTTCTGGACGGCAAGCATCCTGAGTGACCCGGAGTGCTTCAACTGTTATATGCAGAGGTGTAAGTGAAATTCAACTATCTGTTTATACCCGCCATCCTCTGCTGGACAATGTGGTGCGGCGCGCAAACGTCGAGCACATCTACACGCCCCCTCCCCGCCGACACCCAACTCGATGCTTCGATGGCAGACGAAGATACGCAGGGTTCCGTTTATGTTCCCGTCGACAGCTGGATCTATCCGGCACTTGATCGGCTTCATGCTCTCGGTTACGTCGATACGGCCTACCTTGGGTTGCGCCCGTGGACCCGCATCAGCATCTCACACATGCTCGAACTGAGTGCAGATCGCATCGAATTCGACACCGGCAACGATGAAGCGCGATCGATCTATTCCGCCCTCGTACGTGAGTTTCAGCCAGACATCAATCGCTCCGCGGGCGACGCACCGCCGCAATTGAAACTTGAAAGCGTCTACACCAACCTTCGCGGTATCAGCGGAACCCCGCTGCGCGACAGCTTTCATCTCGGGCAAACCATCGTTGACGACTATGGCCGCCCCTACGAAGGCGGATTCAACAATTACACGGGCTTCAGCGCTCGGGCCATGGCAGGTCGATTTTCATTCTACTTTCGCGGTGAGACGCAATACGCTCCCTCGGCAACTGGCTATTCGGCTCCCCTCTCCGCTTACCTCTCCGAAAACATCGACGATATACCCTTCAGCGGCACTTCTTCTTTCGCCACCATTCCCGAAGGCCCGATTACTGCCACAGGAAATGTGCGCGTTCTGGAGGCTGCTCTCTCCTATCACCTCCTCGGACATGAATTCTCCTTGGGCAAGAACGACCACTGGCTCGGACCTGCTACGGGCGCTTCCATGCTGTGGGGTAACAACGCAGCAGACATATATGAGTTCCAGATCAATCGCGTAGAACCTCTCCACGTGCCCGGCCTTTCACGCATTACCGGACCGTTCCGCTATGACTTTTTCCTGGGAGGACTTCACGGTCACACCCTCGTGCCCAACCCGGCCTATCAAGCCAACCCTTCGCCCAACATCGCAAATGTCATCAACCCGGGAGACCCATGGGTTCACATGGAGAAGGTCAGTTTCAAACCCACCCGGGATCTCGAATTTGGATTTGACCGGCTAACGGTCTGGGGAGGTAAAGGGCACGAGCCAATCACACTTCATACTTTCTTGCACAGCTTCTTCAGTTTTCAAAATGTCACGGCAACCGAAAAATTTGGTAAGGACGATCCGGGAGATCGGATTGGCACCTTCGACTTCAATTGGAGGCTTCCGTACCTGAGTCACTGGATTACGCTTTACACCGATTCTGTTGTTCACGATGATGTGAGCCCGGTGAGCGCTCTGCGAAGAGCTGGCTACCGCCCTGGCATCTATCTCGCGCGGTTCCCTGGTCTGCAACATCTAGACCTCCGCCTTGAAGGAGCAACCACAGATACAGTAAGCGCTTCCATACAAACCGGTCAGTTCCTCTACTGGGAATACCTACAGAAGCAAGGCCCCACGAACAATGGCTTTCTCGTGGGCGATTGGGTTGGCCGCCAAGGCAAAGGTGGACAGGCATGGTTGACCTGGCACATGTCGCCACAGGAACAAATCCAGTTCCAGTATCGCAACGCAAAGGCTGCAAGCGCGTTCATCCCCGGAGGCACCACGCAGAATGACTTCACCTTCGAGGCCGTCAAGCGCGTCTTGAAAGACTATGAATTGCGTGGCTCGCTGCAATACGAGCGGTGGAAGGCCCCAATCTACAAGACTGGTCTTCAGAGCGACACGGCCGTTACGTTTCAATTCACGTGGTTCCCGCCAGAACAGAAGAAGTAGCCTCGGCCAGATCTCCGTCTGCTCCGCTGTCTTCGCGTGAAATACAGTGAGAGTGTGCGGCGTGTTCTCATTCTCGGCTGTCCTGCGTCCGGCAAATCCACTCTTGCGCGCCACCTCGCCACGACTACAGGCCTGCCGCTCGTGCATCTCGACCGGCTCTACTGGCGCGCCAATTGGATCGAAGCGTCACAGACGGAGTTCCGAGCGCAACTCGATGTCGAGCTCGCAAGAAACGCATGGATCATGGACGGAAATTACGGAACCACGGTCGCGCTCCGGCTCGCGTCAGCCGATACGGCCATTCTGCTCGATTTTCCGAGATGGCGCTGCCTCTGGCGCGCAATTAAGCGGTCCGTCGTAGAATATGGCCGCATGCGTCCCGACATGGCCGATGGGTGCCGCGAAAAACTCGACCCGGCATTTCTTCACTTCATCTGGCGGTTTCATGTGCAATACCGGCCGACTTTGTTGACCGAGCTCGATCACTTTGCCGGCGAGAAAATCGTACTCCGCACTCCGAGTGACGTCGAAGCATTTCTCGCCAATATGAAATCGAAACTCAGTCCGAAGCAGTGAACGCCCGGCCATTCGCGCTAACAAAAACATGGGCGTCCGCCGTGACGGACGCCCACATCGGTTTCGCGAGACTTGAAGATCAGTTGCAGCGCAGCCGCTTATGCAGCCTGCTCGCCGCCCTCGCCTTCGGTCTCGGATTCCTTCTTCTGTTCTTCCAGCTGTTTTTCCAGTTCGGCGCGCTTCTTGGCTTTGATATCGGCGCGCTTCTGACGCTTCACTTCCAGTTGTTTTTCGGCGCCCAGCAGCTCGATGAACGCCTTGTCAGCGCCGTCGCCCTGCTGAAAACCGGTGCGTACGATCCGCAGATAGCCGCCATTGCGGTCGCCATAGCGCGGCGCGACCACATCGAACAGCCGCTTGACTGCGTTGTCGGTCATGAGGAAGGCGAGCGCCTGCCGCCGTGCGTGCAGATCGCCCTTCTTGCCCAGTGTAATCATTTTTTCGATGTGCGGACGCACAGCCTTCGCCTTGGTCACTGTCGTCTCCACGCGGTCTTCCACGATCACCGATGTGACCAGGTTGCGCAGCAGCGCGCGACGGTGGCTGGTATTGCGTCCGAGCTTGAATCCTGCATTGCGATGGCGCATAACAAAACTCTCTTTCAGCTTGAGCTTTTCGCTCTTAGCCTCAAGCCCTCAGCTCAACCTGCTGGAACAAAATTCCCTTTCCGGCACGATCAAACTGATCACTAAAAGCCAAGAGCTGATAGCTGTTCTTAGAAATTCTCCGTCTCCGTGGGCAATTGCAGATCCACTGAGTCGAGTGGTTCGTCTTCCTCGTCGTAGCGTCCAAATCCGGCAGCCAACGCGGTTTGCGGCGGGATGCTGGTCGGACCCGGCACCGCATTGCCCTGCTCGTCGATCTTCATGCCCAGCGACAAACCCATCTGCGCCAGGATTTCCTTGATCTCGTTCAGGCTCTTGCGGCCGAAATTCTTGGTCTTCAGCATCTCGGCTTCTGTCTTCTGTACCAGCTCGCCGATCGTCTGAATGTTCGCGTTCTTCAGGCAGTTATAGCTGCGAACGGAAAGCTCCAGCTCTTCCACGCTGCGATTCAAATTGTCGTTGCGCAGCAGGATCCGGCCCTCTTCACCGCGTGCCTCGGCTTCGATCTCTTCCTCGAAGTTGATGAAGATGTTCATGTGGTCCTTCAGCAACTTTGCCGCCAGCCCAACCGCATCGGCAGGCAGCACGGCTCCGTTCGTCCACACTTCAAGTGTCAGCTTGTCGTAGTCGGTAATCTGCCCTAGGCGCGCTGCATCCACAACGTAGTTCACGCGACGCACCGGCGAGTGCACCGAATCCACGGGAATGAAACCAAGTCCCAGGTCGGCGTCAAAATTCTTGTCGGCAGAGACATAGCCGCGGCCACGCTTGAGTCGCATCTCCATGTCGAGCTTGCCGCCTTCCGACAACGTCGCCAGGTAAATATTCTTGTCGAGGATCTCGACGTCGCCGTCGGCCTCGATCATGCCGCTGGTCACCACACCAGGCTGATCGGCGCGCAGGTAGAGTGCCTTTGGACCATCGCCAGCAAGCTTGAAGGGAATCTGCTTCAGGTTGAGAATGATGTCGGTCGCGTCTTCGACCACGCCGGTGATGGACTGGAATTCGTGCAGCACACCCTCAATGCGGACTGCAGTAACGGCTGCTCCTTCAATCGAGCTGAGCAGCGTACGGCGAAGGGCGTTTCCGATGGTCGTACCAAAGCCCCGCTCGAAAGGCTGGGCGCTGAACTTGCCGTATGTGTCGGTTAGCGTCTCGGCATCGACCGCAAGGCGCTTGGGTTTCTGGAATCCTCTCCACAACATATTCGTCTCTCGTTTCCCGCGCGGCGTGTACGTCGCGATGCATTTTGCGGCGGCCGCGCAAGTTCTCCTTCGGTTTGAATTGCAGCCATCAGCCGTTAGCTCTCAGCTTTTAGCCCCGTTGCGCTTGAACCGATGTTATCGGTTCCAGCAAATCGAAGCTAGAAGCTGGTGGCTAATGGCTAAAAGCCGTTACTTCGAGTACAACTCCACAATCAACTGCTCGTTTATCGGCAGGTTGACGTCGGCACGTTTCGGCAGATGCAGCACGCGTCCCGACATATTTTCAAAGTTCGCTTCCAGCCAGCTCGGCACCGGATTCTGCGCCGCGTACTGCGAAGCCTGTTCCACAATCACCAGCTTCTTCGCATTTTCGCGGATCGCAATTTCGTCGCCTGCGTTTACCTGGAACGAAGGAATGTTCACCTTGCGTCCGTTCACGGTCACGTGTCCGTGGCGGACAACTTGCCGCGCCTGCCGGCGCGAAATCGCAAAGCCCAGCCGGAACGCCACGTTGTCCAGGCGCCGTTCCAGTTGCTGAATCAGCAATTCGCCCGTCACGCCTTGCGCGCGGTTGGCCTTTTCGTAGTAAGCGCGGAACTGGCCCTCGAGCGTGAAGTACATGCGCTTGGCCTTCTGCTTCTCGTGCAATTGCAGGCCGTAACCCACAATTTTGGCCTTGCGGTCTTTGCCGTGCTGCCCCGGCGGAAAATTGCGCTTCTCGATCGGGCAACGGTCCGAGGTGCACTTGGTGCCCTTCAGAAATAACTTGGTGCCTTCGCGTCGGCAAAGGCGGCAAACTGCCCCTGTATAACGTGCCATTTCTTCTCCTGACTTCGGATGTCGGCCGGTTTACGTCCTGGCTTTCGGTCCTTTGGACTTCGTTCCCGGCCCGGTTGATCTTGAGAAGACTGCGAGTTTCGACGTCGCTAGTGGCGCTGTGTCACTCACCGAGCGCTTCTTAGACTCGGCGCCTTTTCGGCGGCCTGCAACCGTTATGAGGAACCGGCGTCACGTCGCGAATCGCCTTGACCTCGATACCGGCAGCCGCAATTGCGCGAATGGCTGATTCACGGCCCGATCCCGGACCTGCGACCCGGACATCCACTGCGCGCACTCCATGATCGCGCGCCATGCTCGCCGCGTTCGAAGCAGCCTGCTGCGCCGCGAACGGCGTGCCCTTGCGTGAACCGCGGAAACCCAGTGAACCCGAGCTTTTCCAGCTCAGCGTGTTGCCCATTGGGTCTGTAATGGTGACGATCGTGTTGTTGAACGAGGCCTGAATGTGCACAACACCAAACGGCACATTCTTGCGCTCGCGCTTTTTGAATTTCTTGGTCTTGCCCTTCTTCGCGCCTTCCGCTTTCTGCTCTGGTTTCGCCATTAGGTCTTCGCGCTCGCTTTCTTCTTGCCGGCAATCGTGCCCTTGCGCGGGCCCTTGCGAGTGCGGGCGTTAGTGTGGGTGCGCTGGCCGCGCACTGGTAACGAACGGCGGTGACGCGTTCCGCGATAGCTCTGAATGTCGATGAGGCGCTTGATGTGCATCGAGACGTCTTTGCGCAGATCGCCTTCGACGTCGCCTTCGTCCTCAATCACCTGGCGGATCCGGTTCACCTCTTCTTCGCCCAGATCCTGGATCTTCTTGAAGGCATCGACGTTCGCCTTTTCCAGAATCTTCGCGCGCGCGAGGCTGGCCGATGCCAAATATGTAAGTGAGCGCGATCCGTGCCTGCTTGTTGCGGGGCAGATCGACGCCAGCAATACGTGCCATTCTGTTTCCTCTGCTGCTTCAGGTTGTGTGCCCCCGGCCTAGCCGGTTCGCACGGGTTATTCGGAGATTTCCAGAGGTTCATCGCAAGCCTTGACTCAAGCTAACTCGCCTCTTGAGAGTTCACAGTTCGAAGTTCTTGGTTGTGTATCGCCTCAACTGAACGGTCAACCCTGAACTATGATCTGTGAACTAAGAACTACTTTTGGAAGTCCCCTTCTTGCCAGGTCTCGCTTATCCCTGGCGCTGCTTGTGCTTTGCGTTCTCGCAAATCACACGCACCACACCGCGTGCGCGTAATCACCTTGCACTTGACGCAAATTTTCTTTACCGATGCACGAACCTTCATTGCCTTTGTTACCCTTCTTTGCGCTGAACCTACCAGCGCGAAATCTTCTAACCGAGCCTTTAGCTGTTAGCCATTAGCTCTTAGTAATTCCTGCGAAACCGCAGCGCACTTGCATCGTGCGAACTGCCAAAAGCTAAAGGCTAATAGCCAGCTGCTCATTTGTACCGGTACACAATTCGTCCGCGATTCAGATCGTACGGACTCAGTTCCACCGCCACGCGGTCGCCGGGCAAAATGCGGATGAAGTTCTTGCGCATCCTTCCCGAAACATGGGCCAAGACCTCGTGGTTGTTCTCGAGCTTGACCTTGAACATGGCGTTGGGCAACGTCTCCAGGACCGTTGCCATTACCTCAATCGCATCTTCCTTCGACAATCGGTATCCATTTCTGCCGGGCGCTTCACGCGCCTTAGCCTTTTGGACCAGAGTGTTGCTACTCGGTCAAAATTCTCGCGCCGTCGCCGTCACCGCAACCGTGTGCTCAAAATGAGCGCTCATGCTTCCATCGCTGGCCACGGCCGTCCAGCCGTCGTCCAGCACTTTCACATCGGGCCTGCCGGCATTCACCATGGGCTCGATCGCGATCACCATGCCCACCTTCAGCTTCATGCCCTGGCCCGCTTCGCCAAAGTTCGGCACCTGCGGATCTTCGTGCATGTGGACGCCGATGCCGTGGCCCACAAAATCGCGCACCACCGAAAATCCCTGCCGCTCTACTACCCTCTGCACCGCCGCGCCCACATCGCCCAGCGTCGCGCCCGGCTCGAACTGCCGCAATGCCTGCCTGCAGCGACTCTTCCGTCACCTTCAGCAGCCGCGCGGCCTTCTCGTCGATCGCGCCCACCGGCACCGTGATCGCCGCGTCGCCGTAGTAGCCGTCCACCACCACGCCGAAGTCGACCGAAACAATGTCGCCTTCTTTCAGCACCCGCTTCGGCGACGGAATGCCGTGCACCACTTCGCTGTTGACCGAGGTGCACAGCACGCAGGGAAACCCGTGATAGCCCTTGAATGCTGCCTTTACGCCCAGTTCGCTTCAGCCGCGCTTCCGCCGCCTTCTCCAGATCGAATGTGGTTGCGCCCGGCTTCACCTTGCTGCGCACCAGTTCCAGCACCTCGCGGACCACCTGCCCCGCGCGGCGCATCTTCTCGATCTCCTTCGACGACTTCAGTACAACTGCCACAAGAAACCAGCTTTCAGCTGCAACAGCAGAAACAGACCAACAGCCTAGCATCAAACTCGCGCAGCTGTTTGCTGCATCACGCTCAAACTCGCCTCTACGAACGCTACGCTACTTGCGCAACCGCTCGACAGCGGCAACAATTCCGGCTGCGATCACTGCGATCGGCCGGTCTCCATCCACTTCCGCAAATCGTCCCAGCGCCCGGTAGTGCTCGACGACAGGCGCGGTCAGTGCCCCGTAAGCGCGCATGCGCTCCTTGAAAACCTCTTCCGTGTCATCGGCTCGCTGGACCAGCGCCGCACCTTCTACATCGCAGAACCCATCCTTCTTCGGAGGATTCATGTAGATGTTGTAGATGGTCTGGCAGACAGGACAATTCCGGCGCCCTGTAATTCGGCGCAATAACTGATTATAGTTCACTTGGATGCTGACCGCAACTACCGGCAGCGACTCAGGTTGCGCCGCCAGCCGCCCGTCAAGCCAGTTGGCCTGGCCCAGCGTCCGTGGAAAACCGTCCAGGATATAGCCCCGGGCCGTGTCTGGCTCCAGCAGCCGGATCGCCACCATCTCATTGACCAGGGAATCGGGCACCAGCTCGCCCCGGCCCATGATCTCTTTGGCCACCTTGCCCAGCGCCGTGCCCTGGGCCACGTTGGCGCGCAGCAGGTCCCCGGTCGAGATCTGCGGAATGCCCCACAGCTTCGACCAGCTCCTTGGCCTGGGTTCCCTTGCCCACGCCCGGCGCCCCCAACAAAAGAATTGGGCCGGGAACGGTTGCTCGTTTCCGTTTCCCGGCCACTTTCCATCGAAGCTCAGTGAACTAGATGAAGACATTACCAGGTTTTCCTTCCGCGTATGCGACCGGAGCGCGGGGAAAAGCCATCATAGTGACGCATGATCAGCTGCGATTCGATCTGGTTGACTGTATCCATGGCCACACCCACCACTATCAGCAGCGAGGTGCCGCCAAAGTAGAAGTTGACGTTCATTCCGTGAATCATCCAGTTCGGAAGATTCTCGAATAACCTCCCGACCAGCCATATCTTGTCGAACCGGATGCCCGAGATGAGGAAGGTGGGCACCATCTGGACCAGGATCAGATAGAGCGCGCCCACCAGCGTGATGCGCGTCAGAATGTCGTTGATAAAGTCAGACGTGCGCTTGCCGGGCCGGATGCCGGGGATAAACGATCCTGACTTGCGGAAATTGTCGGCAATGTCGTCCGGACGCATCACGATCGAAACGTAGAAATAGGCGAAGAAAATGATGGCCAGGATGTTCAGCAGCTCGTACCACGGCATAGCCAGGCTTGCAGCGCCTGACATGATGGGCTGCAGGAAGCGGCTGTTCTGCACCCAACTCCACCTGGCCGAATAGCATGGGAGCCGAAAGAATCGAGCTGGCGAAGATAATCGGCATCACGCCGCCCGAGTTCACCTTCAGCGGCAAATGGCTCGATTGGCCGCCCATCATGCGCCGTCCCACTATGCGCCGCGCGCTCTGGATGGGAATACGCCGCTCGCTGCGCTCCACAAAGACGATGAACGCCACCACTGCGGCCATGCCTGCGACGAGCACTATCACGACGACAATACGTCATCGGGCCCCAGGCATCGGTCTGGACCTTCTGAACCAGATCGCCAATGCCGCGCGGCAGTCCGGCCACAATGCCCGCAAAAATCAGCAGGCTCATGCCGTTGCCGATGCCGCGATCGGTAATCTGCTCGCCCAGCCACATGATGAATGCAGTTCCCGCCGTCAGCGTCAGCACCGTCATCAGAATGAAGCTCGGTCCGGGATTCAACACCAGTCCCTGCTTGGTAAGAATGGCCGCGATGCCGATCGACTGCAAAGCGCCGAGAACGACCGTCATGTAGCGCGTCCACTGCGTGATCTTGCGCCGGCCCAGCTCGCCTTCCTTCTGAATGCGCGCCAGTGGCTCATACACCACGGTCAGCAGCTGGAAAATAATCGACGCGGTGATGTAGGGCATGATGCCCAGCGCGAAGATCGTCATGCGGCGCAGAGTGCCGCCGCTGAACAGGTCCATCAGGCCGAGTGCCGAACCGCCCTGCCGCGCCTTGGAAAAGCAGTTCAAGCTGGTGGTAATTCACGCCCGGCGTGGGAATCCACGCGCCCAGGCGGTAAACGGCCAGTATGCCCAGCGTGAACAGTACCCGCTTGCGCAGGTCGGGAATCCGGAAGATATTGAGAAACTTCTCAAGCATATTGGGTCATCCGCTTCAGGCGCCCCTTGGGGCGTCAGTTGAGAAACTTGCCATTCGTCCCATCTTACGGCGTTCCCGGTCATTCAGCCTACAGAACCCTGGGAACTGCGCACGTGAGATGCGTCACAGAAGAAGAGCCGTCAGTTGTCAGTTCTTGTGTCCAGAAAACCGTCAAAACGCCCGATCCCACGACCTACTGAGAGCTGATAATTGAAGGCTTAAGGCTTCTTCAGGCCGCCGCTGGCGCTGTCTCGCCGCCAACCACCAGGGCTTTGCCGCCGGCCTTTTCGATCTTCTCGGCAGCCGACTTGGAAAACTTGTGCGCGTGGATCGGTGATCGCCTTTTTCAGCTCGCCCGAACCCAGCATCTTGATCAGCGCCTTCTTGCTCGATGCCAGGCCCAGCTTCTTGTAGTCGTCAAGGCCGATCTCAGCCACACCTAGTCTCCGCAATGCGATCAAGGTTCACGATCGTGTATTCGGTGCGGAAGATGTTGGTGAAGCCGCGCTTGGGCAGGCGGCGGTGCAGCGGCATCTGGCCGCCCTCAAAACCGCGCATCATGTGGGAGCCGGAGCGCGAACGCTGGCCCTTGTGGCCGCGGGTCGAGGTCTTGCCCATGCCGGATCCCATGCCCCGGCCCACGCGCTTGCGCCCGGTGTTGGCCTTCTTGGGCGCGCGCAAATTCGAAAGATTCTTTGCCATATTCTCCTCGCTATAACGCCGGGTGGTTTGATTCCATCCGACTCGCGTTCGTTAAGCAGTGAAAAAGTGAATCAGTGGTAGAAGTGAATCAGGACCAGCGCCTCATTTTACGCTTTCACTTGTTTACTTGTTCACTCATTCACTGTTTTCACTTGTCTTCAACGATCCTCACCAGGTGCGGAACCGCCTTCACCATGCCGCGCACGGATTCGTTGTCCACGCGCTCCACGATCTGGTTGAGCCGCGTAAAGCCCAGGCCCTTGATCACCAGCTTGTGCTTGGTCGGCGTGGCGATGGCCGAGCGGTAGTACTGAATGCGAATCTTCTTCGAATGCAGCCATTAGAGATCCTCCACCTGCTTGCCGCGCATCGTGGCCACTTCGCCCCGGTCGCGCAGCTGCGCCAGCGCGTCGAAAGTCGCCTTGATCACGTTGTGCGGGTTGGGCGAGCCGAGGCTCTTGGTCAGCACGTTCTGCACGCCGACCGAGGTCATCACCGCGCGCACCGCGCCGCCGGCAATCACGCCCGTGCCTTCCGGCGCCGGCTTCAGCAGCACCTGGCCCGAGCCGAACCGGCCCAGCACCTGGTGCGGAATCGTGGTCTCGGTCAGGTTCACCTTCACCAGGTTCTTCTTGGCCGCCTCGATTCCCTTGCGAATCGCCTGGGGAACTTCCTTGGCCTTGCCCGAACCGTAGCCCACCACGCCCGAAGCGGCGTCGCCCACCACCACCAGCGCGGCAAACGACATGTTCTTGCCGCCCTTCACCACCTTGGTCACGCGATTGATGGCCACCACCTGATCTTTCAGGTTGTACTGGTTGGCATCGAGTTTCTTCTTCAACATCGTCATTGCTTTGTCTCTTCTCTGAGCCTTCAGCTATCAGCATTCAGCTCTCAGCTTGTTTTCCGCTCAGTTAGCAGTCGCCACTTCAGTGCGATGAGCTGAAAGCTGCCTCTTAGAACTCCAACCCCGCTTCGCGCGCCGCGTCGGCCAGCGCCTTCACGCGGCCGTGATACAGATAGCCGCCGCGATCGAAGACCACGCTGCTTGATTCCCTTGGCCACTGCCTGCTCGGCGATCGTCTTGCCGATTTCCTTGGCCGCCGCCACGTTGCCGCCGGTCTTCGACTTCGACTGCAGCGTCGAGGCCGAGACCAGTGTCTCGCCCTTCTGGTCGTCGATCACCTGCACGTAAATATGGTTCAGCGAGCGGTACACGTTCAGCCGCGGCCGCTCGGCCGTGCCGGCAAGCTTCTGCGCGGATGCGCGAGTGAATGCGCTGCCGAATCTCGTTTCTCTTGTTCTGCGTAATCATTGTTCTCTCTCACCTATCAGCGGAGCCGCCCTGCGACCCCGTTCGGATTCAGATCCTTCCCCTTCACTGCGTTCAGCGTCAGGATGATCGCGCGAGGCTCAGCCGCCTCGCAAACGCGATCACTTCGCTCCGGTCTTGCCGGCCTTCTTCTTCAGCCGCTCGTTCGAGTAGCGCACGCCCTTGTTCTTGTAGGGATCCGGCTTGCGCAACGACCGCATGTCGGCCGCCACCTGGCCCACCTTCTGCCGGTCAACGCCGCTCACGGTCAGGTGCGTCTGCTTCGGATCGATGGCCACTTCAATGCCCGTAGGCAGCGGAAACTCGATGGGATGCGAATAGCCCAGCGTGAACACCACCGTGCCCTTGCCCTTCAACTCGGCGCGATAGCCGATGCCGACGATGTCCAGTTCCCTCGTCCAGCCCTTGGTCACGCCCTGCACAGCGTTGTTCACCAGCGCGCGGGTCAGCCCGTGCAGCGCGGCCTTGTCGTCGCCGCGCCGCTCAAGTTGCAGGTGCCCGTCGGCCGTCTTCAGCGTGATGCCATCGGCGATCAGCGCCGAGACCTTGCCCTTGGGGCCTTCGACCAGCACGGTGTTGCCTTCCACCTTGTACTTCACGCCCGCTGGGCAGCGGGATCGGTTTCTTTCCAATACGCGACATCGTTCAATCCTTCATGGCTTGCGAGTCCCGAAGCATGATCAGTTTTCGAATCCCTCGTTCCACTGCAGCCCGAAAGCAGCTTTCAGCTCTTAGCTGTCAGCTCTTTGCTCTATCTCGCCTTAGCCGCACCCATTACTCAGCACGAACAAACTGAAAGCTGAGAGCTGACCGCTGAAAGCTGTGTCTACCAGACTTCGCACAGCAGCTCGCCGCCCACGCCTTCGCGGCGCGCCTGGCGGCCCGTCATCACGCCCTTGGGCGTGGTCAAAATCGAGATGCCCAGCCCGCCCTGCACGCGCTTGATCTCGTCGCGGCCCACGTACACGCGGCAGCCGGGACGCGAAACGCGCGCCAGGTCGCGGATGGCCGCTTCCGTGCCGCCGTACTTCAGGTACACGCGCAGCACCAGCTTGCCTTCTTCTTCCTGGATCTTGTAGTTCGAGATGTAGCCCTCTTCCTTGAGAATGCGGGCAATCTCGGTCTTCAGCTTCGAAGCCGGAACATCCAGCTTCTGATGACGCGCCCGGATTGCATTCCGGATGCGCGCCAGAAAATCTGCTACTGGATCGGTCAGACTCATTCCTTCTCCTTCATTCCCCGTTCGTCCGCCGCGGCGGAAACCAGCGGGAATGGTTATGACAGCTTTCAGCTCTCAGCCGCCAGCTTTCAGCTCATCTCGTGCTTGCCAATGCCTTCGACTCAGCACAAACTACGCTGAAAGCTGAGAGCTGACAGCTGTCTTTCTCACCAGCTCGACTTGTTGACGCCGGGAATCTCGCCCTTGAGCGCCAGCGCCCGGAAACACAAACGGCAAACGCCGAACTTGCGCAGAAATCCCCGCGGCCGCCCGCACAGCTGGCAGCGGTTGTGCTTGCGGCTGCTGAACTTCGGCTTCCGCGCGTCCTTCACTCTCTTTGCAGTAGTTGCCATAAAACCCCTTAACAACAGCTATTAGCTTCTAGCTTTTAGCTCGTCTGTGGTCCACAGATTACTTTCCACTGAACCGAATTCGAATCCGTCTCGCCTCACTTGCCGCTTCTCCCTCAATCAAGCTAGAAGCTAGCAGCTAGAAGCTGTCTCTACGCCCCCTGCCGGAACGGCATGCCGAAGTGCTTCAGCAGCGCCCGCGCCTGGTTGTCGTCCTTCGCCGTGGTCACGATGGTGATGTTCATGCCCTTCAGCTTTTCCACCTTCGAGTAATCGATCTCCGGGAAAGATCAGCTGGTCGCGCAGGCCGAGCGTGTAGTTGCCGCGCCCGTCAAAACTCTTCGTCGACACGCCGCGGAAATCGCGCACGCGCGGCAGCGCCGTCGAGATCAGCCGGTCGAGAAACTCGTAGGCCTTGTCGGAACGCAGCGTCACCATGGCGCCGATCGCATTGCCCTCGCGCACCTTGAAGGCCGCAATCGACTTCTTCGCCTTGGTGGTCACCGGCTTCTGGCCGGCGATGTGCGCCAGGTCGGCCACCAGCGGATCGAGCAGCTTGGTGTTCTGCGTGGCCTCGCCCAGGCCCATGTTGATCACGATCTTTTGAGCTTCGGCACCGCCATGGGGTTTTCCAGCCCCAGCTCCTTCTGCAGCGCCTGCTTGATCTCTTTGTGGTACTTCTCTTTCAACCGTGCTGCCATCTCTCTGCTCTCTTTCTTCCGGCTCTCGGATTGGCTCAGCCCGTCTACCGTTTCGGAAGGACAATCCAAGCCGTCTAGCCGTTGCTCGGCGAGCGTCGATATCACTTAGCTTCACTCGCTTCAGCTACTGCTTCACGAGCTGTCTGCTACTTCTTCGTGGGCAGCTCCTGCCCGCACTTCTTGCAAATCCGCAGGCGCGATGTCGCCTTCAACCTTGTGGCCGCACGCGCGCGTGCCGCAGTTGGGGCAAACCAGCACCACGTTCGACACGTTGATCGGCGACTCCTGCTCGGCGATGCCGCCCTTGGTCCGCTGGCCCGGCTTGCTCGAAACCGTCTTCTTCACCACGCGCACGTGCTCCACCAGCACCGTGCCCTTGTCGGGGAAGACGCGCAGCACGCGGCCCGTCTTGCCCCGGTCAGAGCCTGTGAGCACCTTGACCGTATCGTTGCGATGAATCATCAAACTCGGCATCTTCTTCTCCAGCTTTCAGCTCTTAGCTGTCAGCCATCAGTTCGTTCTGCTTCCGCCGCGCCACCTCAACTCAGCACGAACAAGCTGAAAGCTGAGAGCTGACGGCTGACAAGCTGCCCTTACACCACTTCCGGCGCCAGCGAAACAATCTTCAAAAACTTCTTCTCGCGCAGCTCGCGGGCCACCGGCCCGAAGACGCGCGTGCCCACCGGCTCGTGATCGTCGCCGATCACCACCGCCGCATTCTCGTCAAAGCGGATATAGGTTCCGTCGCGGCGCCGATGCTCCTTGCGCGTGCGCACGATCACCGCCTTCACCACCTTGCCCTTCTTCACGGTGCCGTCCGGCGAAGCTTCCTTCACCGCCGCGGTCACCACGTCGCCCAAGCCCGCCTTCGCGCCCAATCCGCCGCCCAGCGGCAGAATCACCTGCAGCTTGCGCGCGCCGGAGTTGTCGGCCACCGCGAGCATGGTTCTCATTTGCACAGCCATGGTTTCTTCTCCTCCCGGCAGCCTTACTTTTCAGCAGGAACGGCTTCGCCCGGCAGCACGGCGTCTTCAATCTGGCTCAGCGCCGAGCGCCGCACAATCTCTTCGAGCGACCACCGCTTCAGCTTGCTCAGCGGCCGCGTCTCGCGGATGCGCACCATGTCGCCCATCCGCGCCGAACTCTGCTCGTCGTGCGCATAGAACTTCTTGGTCGAGCGCACGATCCGCTTGTACTTCGCATGGGCCTTGCGCATCTCCACCGCGACCACAATGGTCTTCTGCATCTTGGTGGAAACCACCTGGCCCACCTTCTCGTTGCGCCGCGTGTCGCCGTGGCGCCGCCTGCGCCGCTCTGTCTGAGTCGCCGTCATTTGCGGGCTCCCTTCGCTTTCGCTGTCTTCTTCTCCGCGGCTGCCGCAGCGGCTTTCTTCGCCTTCGGCGCCTTCTTCTCCGCGTCTCGGCGCGGCAGCTTTCTTCGCCTTCGCTGTCTTCGTCGCGCGCTGTCGCGGCTGGCGTTGCTTCGCAGCCGGCTTGGCTTCCTTCGCTTCGCCGTGAATGCCCAGCTCGCGCTCGCGCGCCACGGTCTTGATCTGCGCGATCTCCTTGCGCAGCTGGCGCAGCTTCTTCACTCCGTCGTTCTGCCCCAGCGACACCTGGAAGCGAAGCCGGAACAGCTGCTCGGCGGAGGTCTTCTCCTGGTGCGTCAGCTCTTCGTCGCTCAAATTGCGAATCTTTGCGAGTTCCATCTCTTTTCCTAGCTCTCAGCTCTCAGCTCTCAGCTTCAGCTCGCTACTGCTTCGGCTTCAGCCTCGCCTCATCTTTCTCACCGCGACCTAGCTGACAGCTGAAAGCTGATAGCTGATAGCTGCCTTTCTACTCCGCCGCCTTCGCAGCGGTCTTCTCCGCGCCGGGCCGCATGCACGAACTTGGTCCTCAGCGGCAGCTTGTTCGACGCCAGGCGCATCGCCTCCGCCGCAATCTCCGGCGTCACGCCTTCCATCTCGAACAGGATCTTGCCCGGCCGCACCACCGCGACCCAGTGATCCAGCGCGCCCTTGCCCGAGCCCATGCGGACTTCGGCCGGCTTCTTGGTGATCGGCTTGTCCGGGAACAGCCGCAGCCAGATCTTGCCGCCGCGCTTGATGAAGCGCGTCATGGCGATACGGCTGGCCTCGATCTGCCGGTCGGTGATGTAACCGCACTCCATCACCTTCAAACCGTACTCGCCGAACGACAGCGAGGAGCCGCGCCACGCCTTGCCGCGGCGCTTGCCCTTCTGCTGCTTCCGGAACTTCACTTTCTTTGGCATCAACATAACGAAACCCTCAAAAGCAGCTACTAGCTTTTAGCTACTAGCTCCTAGCTCATTTCCTGCCGCAGTCCGACTTCCGCACCATACTACGCTGATCAGCTGAATAGCTAGAAGCTAGACAGCTGCCCTTAAAACACCGTCTTCCCAACCGGCGGAGCCTGGCGGCGCTTCTGCTCGTAGATGTCGCCGCGATAGATCCACGTCTTCACGCCGATCACGCCATAGGTCGTGTGCGCTTCGGTAAAGCCGTAGTCGATATCGGCGCGCAGCGTGTGCAGCGGCAAACGCCCCTGCAGATACCACTCCGAGCGCGCGATTTCGTTGCCGTTCAACCGGCCCGAAACGCGCACCTTGATTCCCTTGCAGCCGAAGCGCAGCGCCGAATCCACGCTCTTGCGCATGGCGCGGCGGAAGCTGACGCGCTTCTCCAGCTGCAGCGCGATGTTCTCGCTCACCAGCTGCGCATCCAGCTCCGGCTTGTTCACCTCGATGATGTCGATGAACACGTCGCGGTTGGTGCGCTTGCCGAGCTCGGTCTTCAGCTTCTCGATCTCCGCGCCCTTGCGGCCGATCACGATGCCCGGACGCGCGGTGCGGATCAGGAAGCGCAGCTTGTTGCCCGGCCGCTCGATCTCGACCGAGCTCACGCCCGCCGCCTTCAGCTTTTCGCGCAGCTCCGCCTTGAGCTTCACGTCCTCGACCAGGAGCTTGTCGTACTCGCGCTCTGAGAACCAGCGCGAACGCCACGGCTTGTTGATTCCCAGCCGGAATCCGTAAGGATGGACTTTCTGTCCCATACTTTTCCTCTCAAATCCTCTTCCGTGTGGCCTTACTTCGCTACGCGCACTTCTTCTTCGGGCTGCTTCGCCGGCTTTCTTGCCGCGGCCTTCTTCGCTCGCCTTCTTCGGCGCAGCCTTCTTCGCTGCGCCCTTCGGCGCAGCCTTCTTTGCGTCTTGCAGCTTCTGGTTGCCGGCGCACCGCCGCCGGCTCTTCCACCTTGGTCACCAGTCCCGCGCCGACTGTCGCGCTCGGCCACCGACAGAATAATGTGCGTCAGCCGGCGCTGATAGCGATAGGCGCGGCCCATCGGCGCGGGACGGATGCGCTTCATGCGCGGCCCGTCGTTGGCCAGCGCCTGCTTGACGTAGAGGTTGTCCACGTCCAGATCGATGCCCTGCTCGCCGGCCACATACTTGGCGTTGTCCACCGCCGAGGTCAGCAGCTTGTGAATCACCGGCGCGATGCGCTTCTTGGTGAAGGCCGCCGTCTCCAGCGCCTCCTGCACTCCGCGCCCCTTGATCAGGTCCAGCACCAGCCGCGCCTTCTGCGGCGACACGCGCTGAAACCTGGCCTCGGCCCGGTATTCCTTTGTTTCGACTGCCATCTTTGCCTTCCTCAACTGCAGCTACTAGCTTCTAGCCATTAGCTCTTAGTCTTTCCGTCGGAACGCTTCTCGTTCGTCCCGTCGGTTCCCGCACGCCTCTACCGCTGCTCCGCCACGATCCAGCTAATGGCTACGAGCTACCGGCTGCTCGCTACCGTCCAGCGCCGCCGGCTTGGCCGCAGCTTCGCTCGCCGCCTTGGCTGCCGCCGGTGTGGCCCTTGAACGTGCGCGTCGGCGCAAACTCGCCCAGCTTGTGGCCCACCATGTTCTCGGTCACGTACACCGGAACAAACTTCTTGCCGTTGTGCACGGCGATGGTGTGGCCCACAAACTCGGGAAAGATCGTCGAGCGCCGCGACCAGGTCTTCACCACTTTCTTGTCGTTGGCCTTGTTCAGCGCCTCGATCTTCACGCTCAGGTGCGCATCCACAAACGGCCCTTTTTTTGTCGAACGTGCCATAAAACTTAGCTCCTAGCTTCTAGCCTTAGCTCTCTAGCTTATCTCTCCCGAGCCAACTGCCTCAGCTATTGCCTTCAAATTCTTTCCTCAGCCGCGATCAGCTAATAGCTGATAGCTAATAGCTAGCGGCTGCTTTCTTACTTCGCCCGGCGGCTGACGATGAATCGCGTCGGTCCGCTTGTTGTTGCGCGTCTTGTAGCCGCGCGTCGGCTGGCCCCACGGCGTCACCGGATGACGTCCGCCCGAGGTCTTGCCCTCGCCGCCGCCGTGCGGGTGATCCACCGGGTTCATGGTGACGCCGCGGTTGGTGGGCCGGATGCCCATCCAGCGATTGCGTCCCGCCTTGCCGATCGAAATGTTCTCGTGATCGGTGTTGCCCACCTGGCCGATGGTCGCCATGCACTCGGCCAGCACCTTGCGCGTCTCGCCGGAAGGCAGCTTGAGCAGCGCGTAATCGCCTTCCTTGGCCACCAGCTGCGCCTGCGCGCCGGCCGAACGCGCCATCTGCGCGCCCTTGCCCGGCCGCAGCTCGATGGCGTGCACCGTGGTGCCGGCGGGAATGTTCTTGAGCGGCAGCGCGTTGCCGACCAGAATGTCGGCCTCGGGACCGGAGCTCACCGTCGCGCCCACCTTCAGCCCGACCGGCTGCAGGATGTAGCGCTTCTCGCCGTCGGCGTAGTGCACCAGCGCGATGCGCGCCGAGCGGTTGGGATCGTACTCGATCGTCGCCACCTTGCCCGGCACGCCATACTTCTCGCGCTTGAAATCGATCAGGCGCATCTTCTGCTTGTGCCCGCCGCCTTGATGGCGGATGGTCAGGTCGCCCGAGTTGCGGCGTCCGCCGGTGCGCTTGCGCGTCGTCAGCAGCGGCTTGTGCGGCGTCGATGTCGTCAGATCGTCGTTCACCAGCGAGGTCTGAAACCGCAGCGTCGGCGTGATCGGTCTGTATGTCTTGATTGCCATCGTCTTTTTCCTTGACGAGCTCACAGCTTCTTAGCTCTAGCTCTCAGCTCTCCTGCTCCGAAACTCGACTCTCGCTGGCTCCGAACTTCGCCTGCGCAACTAGCTGAAGCTGAAGCTGACAGCTAATAGCTGTCTTTACAGGTTGCTCACGTACTCCGGCAGCTTCTCGCCGGCCTTCAGCTTCACGTACGCCTTCTTCCAGTCCGGCCGGAAGCCCGCAAACTTGCCGCGGCGGCGTTCCTTGCCCAGCACATTGGCCGTGCGCACCGCGGCCACCTTCACCTTGAAGAGCGCTTCCACGGCCTGCTTCACTTCGGTCTTGGTGGCATCGGGCGCCACTTCAAACACCAGCGTTCCCTCGGTCTCTTTCACGCCCAGTCCCTTTTCGGTGATCAGCGGGCGGCGAATTACGGTATAGAGTGTCGGCATTACGCAGCCTCCTTCGTCGGCATGGCAGCCTTGCGCTTCGACGCGGACTTCTCCAGCGACCTCGGCCAACTGCTCGATGGCGGCCTTCGAAAAGATCGCCCGCTCATAGCGCAGCAGATCGTAGGGGTGCACTTCGTTGTTCAGCACCAGCTCCACGCCCTGCAGGTTGCGCGCGCCGAGCAGCAATCCCTGGCCGAGCGTCTTGCCGTTCTCCACCAGCAGCGCCGTGCGCGTCACGCCCAGCTTGTTCAGCGCGTTGCAGTAGAGCTTGGTCTTGGCTTCCTTGATCTCAAGCGAATCCACCACCGTCAGCTTGCCGTCGGCCAGCTTCGAGGCCAGCGCCGAGCGCAGCGCGCCCAGCAGCTTCTTGCGCGGGAAGGCATATTCGTAGCTGCGCGGCTGCGGTCCGTGCACCGTGCCGCCGTGGCGCCACAGAGGCGAACGCACCGAACCGACACGCGCGCGGCCCGTGCCCTTTTGCTTCCACAGCTTCTTGCCGGAACCGGCGACCAGCTTGCGGTTCTTGGTGGCGTGCGTGCCCTGGCGCAGCGAGGCGCGATAGTGCTTCACCGCCTCCCACAGCAGAGCCTCGTTCACCTGCTCCGGCGCAAACACCGCGTCGGCCAGCTCCACCGAGCCCACCTTCTTGCCGCTCAAATTCACTACATCCACTTTTGCCATCGTCTTCTTCTGCTTCTTGCCGACGTAGCTTCTCGCCGGCCCGAAACTCTTGCGCCCGTCAGGGCGCGACTGCCCGCACCACAGGTGGCTACTTCTTCTTCGCTGCCTTCTTCGAAGCCTTCAACGGATCGACCGTGCCCGACCCGGCAAAGCCACGGCGCTCGCGCGGCGGAGCCTTGGCCTTCGAAATCAGCACATATCCTTCACGCGGTCCCGGCACCGCTCCCTCGACCATCAGCAGGTTCTCGTCGAGATCGATGCCGCGAATGCGCAGGTTGCGCACCGTCACCTGGTCGGTGCCCATGTGGCCCGGCATGCGCTGCCCAGGAAATACGCGCGACGGAAAGCTGGAGGCGCCGATCGAACCCTGCACCTGGAACATGTGCCCGTGCGACTTGGGTCCGCCGCCGAAATGATGCCGCGCACTACGCCCGCAAACCCGCGGCCCTTCGAGGTGCCGATCACGTCCACAAACTTCGCATCGGAGAAAATGTCCACCAGCACGCGATCGCCGGCCTTGCGTCTCGGCTCCACCATCGGTCGCGGCCTCGACGTCCACTTCCTTGATCAGCTTCACCGGCGGCGCTTCGGTCTTCGCCAGGTGCCCGGCCTGCGGCTTGGTCATCCGCGAAGCC
This sequence comes from uncultured Acidobacteriaceae bacterium, assembly GCA_963782085.1. Taxonomy (GTDB): domain Bacteria; phylum Acidobacteriota; class Terriglobia; order Terriglobales; family Acidobacteriaceae; genus Telmatobacter. The sequence goes on along the minus strand of CAWAIL010000008.1, from coordinate 167,396 downwards.
TTCACAAACTCCACCAGCCCGATCTGCGCGGCGTCGTAGCCATCCTTCGCAGCCGTCTTCAACTGCGTAATCACGCAGGGGCCGGCCTGCAGCACCGTAATCGGGTGCACGTCGCCCTTCTCGTCGAAGACCTGCGTCATGCCGATCTTTTTTCCCAGAATCCCTGTGACTGCCATCTCGTCCTCACCTCATCATGCGAGTTTGAATTCATTCGCACTGCCGGAGCCCTCTGCGGGCTTGTCTGCTTCTTAATCGGTGCGTTTCTGCGCCGCAAGGCGCTGCTGCCGCACCGCAGGTGCCTACTTTTCGAACGCCTTGATCTCCACGTCCACGCCGGCCGGCAGATCGAGCTTCATCAGCGCGTCCACCGTCTGCTGCGTCGGCTCCAGAATGTCGATCAGCCGCTTGTGCGTGCGAATCTCGAACTGCTCGCGCGACTTCTTGTCCACGTGCGGCGAACGCAGCACGCAGTACTTGTTCTTGATCGTCGGCAAGGGAATCGGTCCCGCCACCGTTGCTCCGGTGCGCTTGGCCGTGTCCACAATCTCGCCGGTCGAGGTGTCCAGCACGCGATAGTCGTATGCCTTCAACCGGATGCGAATTCTCTGTCCTACCATTGGCTTCCCTTCGGGTCAGCAGTGAAGAAGTGAACGAGTGAAATGAGTGAATCAGTAACCCACTGCGCCCTTCACTCTTTTCACTCGTCTCACTCCTTCACTGCTTATTTCACTTTCTTCACTTGTTCACTCTTACTTGATAATCTCCGTGATCGCGCCCGCGCCCACCGTGCGGCCGCCTTCGCGAATCGCGAAGCGCAAGCCCTTCTCCATGGCCACCGGCGTGATCAGCTCAATCTGCAGCTCCACGTTGTCGCCCGGCATCACCATCTCCACGCCCGCCGGCAACTCCGCCACTCCCGTCACGTCCGTCGTACGGAAGTAGAACTGCGGCCGGTAGCCCTTGAAGAACGGCGTATGACGGCCGCCCTCTTCCTTGCTCAACACGTACACCGAGCTCTTGAAGGTGGTGTGCGGCGTAATCGATCGCCGGCTTGGCCAGCACCATCCCGCGCTCCACATCTTCCTTCGGCGTGCCGCGCAACAGGATGCCCGGCGTTGTCCCCGGCCATCCCCTCGTCCAGCTGCTTCTTGAACATCTCCACGCCCGTGCAAACCGTCGTGCGCGTCTCGCGGAATCCAACAATCTCCACGTTCTCGCCCACCTTCACCTTGCCGCGCTCAATCCTGCCCGTGACCACCGTGCCGCGGCCCGAGATCGAGAAAATATCTTCAATCGGCATCAGGAACGGCTGGTCGATGGCGCGATCCGGACGCGGCACATAACTGTCCACCGCCGCCATCAGCTCGTCGATCTTCGCCTCCCACTTGGCCTCGCCGTTCAAGGCGCCCAAAGCCGAGCCGCGGATCACCGGCGCGTCATCCGGAAACTGGTACTTGGCCAGCAGCTCGCGCACTTCCAACTCCACCAGTTCGATCAGTTCCTCGTCCTCCACCGCATCGCACTTGTTCAGGAACACCAGCACCGAGGGCACGCCTACCTGGCGCGCCAGCAGCACGTGCTCCTTGGTCTGCGGCATCGGCCCATCGGTCGCCGCAACCACCAGGATCGCTCCGTCCATCTGCGCCGCGCCCGTGATCATGTTCTTGATGTAGTCGGCGTGGCCCGGGCAGTCCACGTGCGCGTAGTGACGGTTCGCCGTCTCGTACTCCACGTGCGCCGTCGCGATCGTGATGCCGCGCTCCCGCTCTTCCGGCGCGTTGTCAATCGAGTCGAACGAGCGGAACACGTTCTTCGGGTTGTGCTTCTGCAGCACCTTCGTAATCGCCGCCGTCAACGTCGTCTTGCCGTGATCGATGTGACCGATCGTCCCCACGTTTACGTGCGGCTTGCTGCGATCAAACTTTTCCTTCGCCATAAAAGTCCTAAATCCCTTTCATCGCTTGTACTGCCTGTTTCATCATCGGGGCGCCGGCGGTCCGGCTCCAGCCCCAAAAAATCTGTTACTTGCCTTGCGCACGGCCGATAATCTCATCGGCAATCATGCGCGGCGCCTCTTCGTAGCGCGCAAACTGCATTGAATACGACGCCCGGCCCTGCGTGGACGAACGAATCTCGTTCACGTAGCCGAACATCTCCTTCAGCGGCACCATCGCCTTGATCACCTGCGAGCCGGCCGCATGCTCCATGCCCTCAATGCGCCCGCGACGCGAATTGATGTCGCCGATAATCACGCCCATGAACTCCTCGGGCACCGTCACTTCGACCGCCATCACCGGCTCCAGCAACACCGGCTTGGCCTTGTGCGCCGCTTCCTTGAACGCGATCGAGCCCGCAATCTTAAAGGCATTTTCATTGGAGTCCACTTCGTGGTAGCTGCCGTCAATCAGCGCCACCTTCACATCCACCATCGGGAAGCCGGCCAGAATGCCGCCCTCCATCGCGCCCCGCACGCCCATGTCGATGGGCTTGATGTATTCCTTGGGCACCACGCCGCCCTTGATCTCGTTGATGAACTCGTAGCCTTTGCCCGGCTCGTTGGGCTCGATGCGCAGCCAGCAGTGGCCGTAGTTGCCCGAGCCGCCGGTCTGCCGGATGTACTTGCCCTCGGCCTCGGCCTCCTTGCGGATGGTCTCGCGGAAGGCCACCTTGGGCTCGCCCACATTGGCTTCCACCTTGTACTCGCGCTTCATGCGGTCGACAAGAATCTCAAGGTGCAGCTCGCCCATGCCGCTGATAATCGTCTGCCCCGAATCCTCGTCGGTATGCACCTTGAAGGTCGGGTCTTCCTCGGCCAGCCTCGAGAGGGCAACGCCCATCTTTTCCTGGTCGGCCTTGGTCTTGGGCTCGATGGCAACCGAGATCACCGGTTCCGGGAAGACGATGGCGCCCAGCGCAATGGATGCTGCGGAGTCGCAGAGCGTGTCGCCCGTCTTCACGTCTTTCAGGCCCACGCAGGCGCAGATGTCGCCGGCCAGAATCTCCGTTATGTCCTCGCGCTTGTTGGCGTGCATCTTCACCAGGCGTCCCACGCGCTCGGTCCTGCCGGTGCGCGGATTCATGATCGTGTCGCCGGTCTTGAGCGTGCCCGAGTAAACGCGGATAAACGAGAGCTTGCCGTACTGATCGTTGATCAGCTTGAACGCCAGCGCCGAGAACGGCTCGCTGTCGTCGCACTTGCGATGTTCAATTTTGGAATGATCGTGGGGATCGATGCCGTCAACGGGGGCTTGTCGAGCGGGCTGGGCAGGTAGTCGACGACGGCGTCGAGCAGGGTCTGCATGCCCTTGTTCTTGAATGCCGATCCACAAATGACCGGGAAGACCTTCAGATCGATGGTGGCCTGGCGAATGCCCGCCTTCAGCTCTTCCACCGTCGGCGTCTCGCCCTCGAGAAACTTCTCCAGCAGCACATCGTCGGTCTCGGCGATCACTTCGATCAGCTGCATGCGGAAGGCTTCGGCCTTCTTCTGCAGGTTGGCGGGAATCGGCTCGATGGAAAACTCCGCGCCCAGCGTCTCGTCGTGCCACAGGATCGCCTTCATCTCGATCAGGTCCACGACGCCCTTGAAGTTCGCTTCGGCGCCGATGGGAATCTGCAGCGCCACGGGCCGCGCTCCGAGCCGCTTGCGGATGGTTTCGAGAACGTGCTCGAAGTCCGCGCCGTTCTTGTCCATCTTGTTCACAAAGCAGATCCGGGGAACCTTGTACTTGTCGCCCTGCCGCCACACCGTCTCGGTCTGCGGCTGCACACCGGAAACCGAATCAAACAGCGCCACCGCGCTGTCGAGCACGCGCAGGCTGCGCTCCACCTCGGCGGTAAAGTCCACGTGGCCGGGGGTATCAATAATATTGATGAGGACGTCGCGCCAGGTGCAGGTGGTCGCGGCTGAAGTGATCGTGATGCCGCGCTCCTGCTCCTGCTCCATGTAGTCCATGGTCGCCGTGCCTTCATGCACCTCTCCCAGCCGGTGCGTGATGCCGGTATAAAACAGGATGCGCTCTGTCGCTGTCGTCTTTCCGGCGTCGATATGCGCCATGATGCCGATGTTCCGGCAGCGATTTAGAGGTACGGTGCGAGCCACGATTTCATTCCTTGCGGAAATCCGTTCCCGCGGTTAACATACCAGCTGCTGCAGCCTGATCAGCTTGTTGTCAGCTGCGTCCACGTCGGTTAATAACCAACCAAAGCCAGCTGATCGCTGTCCCATCTACCACCGATAGTGCGCAAAGGCCTTGTTGGCCTCGGCCATGCGATGCACGTCTTCCTTCTTCTTCATCGCCGCGCCGCGTCCGTTGGCCGCATCCAGCAGTTCATTGCTCAGCTTGTCGGTCATGCCCTTTTCGCCGCGGCTGCGCCCGTAGGTGATCAGCCAGCGAATCGCCAGCGAGGTCCGGCGATCGGCATCCACCTCGATCGGCACCTGGTAGTTGGCGCCGCCCACACGCCGCGTCTTCACTTCAAGCAGCGGCTTGCAGTTCTCTACCGCCTTCTTGAAGAGCTTCAGCGCGTCATCGCCGCCGCCCTTTTCCTCCAGGTTCTTCATCGCCTGGTAGAAGATGCCCTGGGCGGTCGACTTCTTGCCGCCCCACATCATCGAGTTCACAAACTTGGTCACCAGCGTCGATCCGTACACCGGATCCGCCGCCACTTCCCGCTTCGCAATGTGCCCTTTTCTTGGCATAAATCCCTCAAAAAACAGCTAACAGCTTTCGGCCGTCAGCTTTCAGTTCAATCGCGCCCGTGTCCGCCTCATCATCCACCAGCACCACTTCAGCTGATAGCTGAGAGCTGACAGCTAATAGCTGCCTTATTTCTTCGCCGCGCCACCCTTGGCGCGCTTCGTGCCGTACTTCGACCGGCTCTGGTTGCGGCCGGCAACGCCCACTGAATCCAGCGTGCCGCGCACCACGTGATACCGCACGCCTGGCAGATCCTTTACGCGGCCCCCGCGAATCAGCACAATCGAGTGCTCCTGCAGGTTGTGGCCGATGCCGGGAATGTAGGTGGTCACCTCAATCCCGTTGGTCAGCCGCACGCGAGCCACCTTGCGAAGTGCCGAGTTCGGCTTCTTTGGCGTCTGCGTGTAAACGCGCGTGCAAACGCCGCGCCGCTGCGGCGACGCCTGCAATGCGGGCGACGCCGTCTTATAACGCGGGGCCGTACGCCCCTTGCGAACCAGTTGATTAAAAGTCGGCAAACCGAAACTCCTTACTTCAAAAACCCTTCAAAAGTCCACGATTATTCGTCCACCCGCCGCACACGCGGCGATGCGGGCAGTTCCGGTCGCTCGGCAGAAATCTCCGCACAAGCACGCAGAAAGCCCGTGGTGGCTGCTTCGCGTCTGTTTTCGTTCCACTCTCAGACGAGAACCGCGACGGTTCGCCAGTCGCTCTCCGCCAAACTCACAGAAAAGCCAGCGCCGTATCGCCGGTTCCGGCCCGCATAGCCCCTCCAAGGTGGGGAACGCGCGGGCGCCGTAGCGATTGTTTCCTGCCCTCCGCAAGAAGAGAGCTACTCCGGAAACCTGTCTGGGCCGGCCAATTGCTCCGCGCCCTGGGAACAACCCCAATCTCTACAACCCTGGGGCTTCCCTACTCCGCCCAACAACATGCACACACTTCAGGCGGTGTTCTTGCGAACCTTTCCAAGATAACAAGAAAGCGCTATCGAGTCAACGATTGATGGTTTGGCAGCGGTCAAGTGGGGCGAGAATCTTGTTTTGCCCTTGGTTTGGGTCTCCGAACGATCAGGACGACCGCGACCGACGGAATTGCCCCTGCGAGGAAGCAGGGAATGATGAACACAGGCGCCCACATCTTATAGTCGGCAAATGCGTACGGGGCAGTTGCCTCCCAGGCAGCAGACCAGTAAAGGCCGTTAGCAAGCGCGAATGGCACGACAAACGCCGCGATCAAATACCAGAACTTGCCCGAGGGCCGCTTCAGGCAGGAAATCAGCGCGACAGCCGCTGTCGAAATGACGGCAACCAGGAAAGCGCCAGATTGCAAAGACACATCTTCCAGAGACATCGGGCCGGCAGACTCCTCTGTCACCGCTCCAATCATACGACCGGTGTAGTGCGAGTGCCCCCTGTACCTTGGGGTCCGGGAAACAAGCGCTCAAACGAGCGCAACGTCAAACTGCGGCCGTCGCCTTTGCCCCGCCCGCCTCTTCCTTCACAATCTCCCCATCCCGCATATGCAGAATCCGCCCCGCAATCGCCGCCGCCTCGGGATTGTGCGTGATCATCAGCGTCGTTTGGCCCAGCTCCCGGTTCGACCGCAACAGCATCTGCAACACGGCATCGGAGTTCTTCGTGTCCAGGTTGCCAGTCGGCTCGTCCGCCAGCACAATTGCCGGCCGCGTAATCAGCGCGCGCGCAATCGCCACCCGCTGCTGCTCGCCGCCGCTCAGCTCGCTCGGCCGGTGATCGAGCCGCCCCTTGATCGCCAGCATTTCGCTCAGATGATCCAGATACTTGCGGTCCATCGGCACCCCATTTGGACCCGAGGCGCGCCCGCTTACCTCGTAGGCAATCTCGATATTGCCCATCGCCGAAAGCGTCGGCAGCAGGTTGAACTTCTGGAAGACAAACCCGATCCGATGCTTCCGAGCTTCGTCCGTTCGGCATCACTCAGCGTGGCAAAGTCAATGCCATCAATCACTACCCGCCCGCTGCTCGCCCGCGTCAGCCCGCCCAGCAGGTAAAACAGCGTCGATTTCCCCGACCCCGACGGCCCCACGATCGCCACAAACTCGCCCGGCTCGATGGCCATCGAAATCCCGCGCACCGCGGCCACTTCGATGCGGCCCGCGGCATAAACCTTGGTCAGATTTTCGGCGAGAATGATGTGTTGCGGCGTTCCCTGCGGCACCTTGCCATTGTAAATGCGGTCCGCGCTCTGGCCGAGCAGTCAGGTAGCGCCGATCTCCAGATCGGCTGTCGCGCAGGCCTCCAGACCTGCGCCGGGCCTCAGCCACCGCACAAACTTCGCGCTCCTGCCAATCAACCGCATCTGCTGACTCACCGCAGTCGAAGGTTGCGAACAGCAAGCAGCTACAATGGTTCTGCATCGATCTTCCACAGGATTCCCCTCTCATGAGCCCAGATCTGAAAACCTCTCTCGTCTCTTCGCTCGAATCGGCCGCCGAAAAAGCCGGCCTCGTTCTCGTCTCCGTACAGCCAGGGCGCCGACTTTAACGGCCATCCCACCGCCGTCTTTCAGCTCGGCCTGCCCGGCGACGAGCCGTCGGCCGCTCGCTCCAGCTTGAGTTGAGCGAAGCCTTCGACTTCGACAAGCCGAATCTGCTGCCGGAAATGACCGCCCACCTGGCCGGCGAAGCCAAGCGCCTGCGCAATCCGCGCCCCGATTGCTACGTCACCCTCGGCGGCCTGCCCCTGTCCTTCGGCGATTTCAGTGGCCCTTTCACACGCTCCACCTCCGGCGCGGACACGCACATCGTGCACGGCGAAATCCATGCTGGCCGACGGCGGCACGCATAACCTCCACGCCAAAATCGCCGCCAGCGTCACGCTCACCTTCGCCGAGATCGTGCCCGCAATGGAGCAGCCATACGCGGAAACCTTCGTCTACAACGCCATCCGCAAAACCGTCGACATGGGCCAGCTCGAGTTCCTCAAATCCGGCAACCGCCAGCCCGTCCCGTCACCACGCGCTACTACAGCCGCTGGCAAAAGAAGTTCCTCTTCACTGAGACCGACGACGCTGAGCGCCTCAAGTATCTTGCTGAGCAAGGTCTACTGGCTCTCCGGAGTGCTCGGCGGCAGCAAGCCGGTCTGGATCGCCGATCCCGCGCGACGCGCAATATCTCAACACCACCGAAGCCGATCTGCTCCGCATGGCCGCCGACGAAGCCGGCGAGGGACTGATGGTTCTCGACGGAGAATTCGCAGCAGCCACGCCCGCGCTCATGGCCCGCGCCGCCGAGTACCAGGCCGCATTGCAATCCGCACTCGATTTCACCAAGCCTCAGTTCAACGAATCCATGCGCTCCGGCCACGCAAATATGTAATGCTGTCGCGCGTATGCTCTAACTCTTCGTGAGAACGATCTTGCCTTCAACGGAACCGGTCGCGACCAGTTCGATCGCCTGTCTGGCTTCGAGAAGCGCGAATGTGCGGGTAACGAGCGAGTCGATCTTCTTTTCCGCGAGCAGCGCGAAAATCTTCGGCAAGTCCTCACGCAACTGCTTGGGATCCTTTCGGTAAAGCGCAGAAATTCCATAGAAATCGCCACGACGGCCGCGAAGACGCGTTCCGACAAATAGATTAAGAAACATGGCTATCTTCGGAAGGATCCCTGGAGCTCCCAGGAAGCCGAATCCCACGACCAACCCACCTTTGCGCAGCGCACCAATGCACGGCCCGATATTTGCTCCGCCGACTGCATCGAAAACGTAGTCCACACCAGATGGTTCCAGCGCATGTACAAGTTGATCCAGCCGGCCGCTGCGGTAATCGATCGGTATAGCGCCCAGCGAGCGCACAATCTCGTGTTTCTTTTCCGACGCAGCGCCGTAAGTTTTCAGGCCGGCCAATCTGAGCAACTGCAAGGCAGCAGTTCCCACTCCTCCGGCCGCACCGGTCACCAATGCAGTTTGTCCGGCGCGAACTTTCGCGACGCGATGAATCATTTGCCAGGCTGTGCCGAAATTGAGAATCACCGCAGCCGCGTCTCGGTCGCTCACTTCATTGGGAACAGGCAGGAAATGTTCTGCCTCCCGCACCACAAACTCGGCAAAGCTGCCATAGACGGTCAGTGCCGCCACGCGCTGGCCCAGCTCGAATCCGATAACGCCTTCGCCGATAGCGTCAACGGTTCCGGCAACCTCGTAACCTGGCACAAACGGAATCTTCGGGGCGAAAGGATAGTTGCCGGCCAGCATGATTACATCGGTTGCGCCTACGCCGGCTGCCAATACACGCACTCGCAGGTGGCCGGGGCCTGGTTCCTCCAGCGGCAAATCGACGACCTGCAGGACCTCTGGACCGCCCTTCCTCGTCAGCATCACCGCGCGGTATTTCGCCGCCGTCACAACGCGGTCCCGCATCCCGTGCAGAACCGCGCTCCCGGAGGATTTGTCTTCTGGCAATTCGGGCACGCCACTACAATCGGAGCCGGCGTGATCATCGGCTGCGGCTGTACCGGCACTGGGCCCCCTGGCACCGCTGCCGGATTCCAGATTGGAACCGGAATTCCCAATGACGCAGCAATCGCCGCCGCCTGAATCGCGTTATACTCGCGCACCCGCGCCGGCATAAAGAAGCACTCGATGAATCCCAGAATCGCAGGAATCCCGCTCCAGAAGAAGCAGCAATAGAGAATCCCCAGCCCCGTCCTGCGCAGATAGAAATGATGCGCCCCAAACGTCCCCAGAAACAGAGCCAGCAGAATGCCGACGATCTCGTCGCGCCGCATCGCCTGGAATTGCTGGTAAAAAATCGCTTGCGCGTTCGGATAGGTGTACGTCGTGCTCATTCTCGTTCTCCTCGTGTGCCCTTCGCGTGTGCTTTCTGCTCGCCCAGTTCGACCCAGAATATCCAGCTCGGCCTAATCAGAATACGCACACCCGCAAGCCTCGGTTCCCCACTGCCGCATTCTATCCGGACCCAAGTAGTAGCGCCGGACTCCAGTCCGGCTGTCGTGCGGGTCTCCTGACCCGCACATTTCAAACATCGTGTTGTCCTCTGCGAAGACACTCGTTAGCATCAAACACGACATGATTGACCAGCGCGGGTACCCCAGTCTCGCGACGTCTTTGTTTTTGTCGCCAGGGTGGGATTCGCGCGACTCGTCTGAAAGCCAACAATTATGACTGCACCGAATATCGACGCGTCTCTCTCCGGCACTTTCCTCATCGGCGGCGATCTTCCGGTCCACCGTCTCGGTTACGGAACCATGCGCCTGGTCGGTGATGGCGCGTGGGGCGAGCCCGCCGACGAAGCCGAGTGCCGCCGCGTTCTGCGCCGCGCTGTCGAGCTCGGCGTCACACTCTTCGACACGGCCGATGCCTACGGCCCCGAAATCGCCGAGCGCCTCATCGGCGAAACTCTCGCTCCCTACGCGCCCGGCGTCGTCATCGCCACCAAGGGCGGCATCACGCGCCAGGGCCCTGCGAAAACCGAGTACGTCGGTCGCGCCGGCTATCTGATCCAGTGTGTCGAAATGAGCCTGCGCCGCCTCAAACTGGAGCGCATCGACCTTTACCAACTCCACCGCATCGATCCCCGCACTCCGCTCGAAGAATCTCTTGGCGCACTCCAGCCGCATGCAGGAAGCTGGAAAAATTCGCCACATCGGCTTGAGCGAGGTCTCGCCCGCCGAAATCGAAGAGGCCGAAAAAATCGTCCCCATCGTCACCGTTCAGAACCGCTACTCGCTCGCAGACCGCCGCCACGAAGAAACGCTCAACTACTGCGAGCGCCGCGGCATCGGCTTTATGCCCTGGTATCCCTACGCCGGAGGCAAACTGCTCAAGCCTGACCATCCCCGCGCGCAGGAACTCATCCGAATCGCCGGCATGCACCTTGTCAGCATCTCGCAGCTTGCTCTGGCCTGGTTGTTGCAGCGCTCACCGGTGATGCTGCCCATTCCCGGCACGTCAAAGGTGGCGCACCTTGAAGAAAACGTTGCCGCCGCAAAGATCAAGCTCAGTGCGCGGGAGTGGGCTGAGGTGGAGAAGGCGGCAACGGTGTAGTGTCCTCGTCCACCGTCGCCAGATATTTCCAGGCGTTTTCAAATTCCGGCAAAATTGTCGAGCCGTGGCCCCGCGCGGCTTCCATGTCGTTCACCAGGATCCGATGCTCGCCGCTGATCGCCTCTCCCGGTTTGACCATCAGCGTCTCCGGGTTTGCGATGCCCATAAGCACAACGCAACTTGCAAGCTGGTGGTGGACGTTATAGGGATCGTTCACGTTCAGAAAGGCAAAGTACTTTGAAAACGGCGTCGCGCTCGGTTCGGTCTCCCACGGCGCGGGCATATTCAATTCGTCAAAGAAATCCTGCGGCCCTGAAAACATCAGCACCCTGTCCACCTTGAACATCTTCCCGATGTATGCCGCGTGGCCCGCCCCTTGCGAGTGACCTGCGATCACGATGCGGTCCCACTTCGGCCTGCCCGCTTCCACAAACTCGTCCCATCCCCCGTCAGGATCCGTCTTCGCCAGGTAGAGCAGCAGCTTCTCCAGCCGGTTCAGAATCGAATTCGCCTGGTTCACCTTGATCTGCTCGCTCTCCGGCGCCCCGGTCTCAATCGCTTCGCGATAGTGGTCAAAACACGCGCTGTCCTGGCTGTGCGCGCATATCACCGTAATCACGCTGTTCTCATAGTCGAGTCCGATCGCGTGGAACCCCCAGCCCGCAAATGCACGGTACATCGCCAGGCTTCGCTCCGCCTTGTCCCTGGTTCCCGGCAGGAACACAAGCAGCTTGTGTGCCGAGTCAACCTCCGGGTCGTACACAGCTAAGTGCGGCCCCTGCACTGTTTCAATCGCCGCATCGGTATCAGGCGGATCGACGCGCAGTTCCTTGCTCGCAGCCCGCGCACCAACACTCGCGAGCAACACGAAACCCGCAGCCATGCCGCAAAGCACGCGTCGCGCCGCACGACGAACAGTCGCGCACCCAGGGAATTGAATTGTCTGAGAAGTCATTGGCAGAGCAAGTTTATCGCGACACCCGGCTGTTTTCGTTGGAATGCCACTACGTCTGCACCGGCGGCGCGACCGCCGTATCGCGTTCCCAACCCTCGTTCTGCAGCACCAGCCTCTCGATCACTGTCGCTGCCACATTCGCATCCAACTGCGACATCGCCTGGTACTCCGACGGCCAGCAGCGAAACACATGGTACGCGCGCACCAGCTGCCCCGCCTCGTTGTAGAGCTCGATGTAGATGTCCTTGCGAAATTCGTTCAGCGAGCTCTCCGAGCCAAGGGCGGCGCCAAACTTCCACACAAGATTCGCCCAGGCTTCAAACGCCGGATCGTCGGTCAATCCGCGTTCCAGCGTAATCGGCATGAATTGCGTGAGTCCGGTCGATTTGTGACTCGAACTCGGGTCGCCGCCCGCACGGATCTCCACAACTTCGGTCGTGCGCACGAGCTCCGACACGCGCAGGATTGCCGGAACGTACTGTCCGTCCCACTTCACGCGAAATTTGAAGTTCTTGTAGGGGTCAAGGCGCGTTGGATTCGTCGTGAACTCTGCCATGCAGCCGAGCATAGCATCGCTTTGCGGCTCTTCGATGAATCCTCAGGTTACTTCGGTCCTGTGATCTCCCTTGATCTCTACCCGGGTTGGTGAAGCGGCCTCCCTCAGGGGCTAGGGCCCCGAATTCATTCTGGGCCTTTAGCGGCACGAGTAAACTCGTGCACTGATACGAACCCATCTCACGGAGGTTCGTCAGGCACCGCCTAGTCCCTGGTCCCTAAGTCCCTGTATGCTTTCGTCGATGCCCAACACCCTCTCCGTGGTTCTCATTACGCTCAATGAGGCGGCCAACCTGCCGCGCACACTCGCGAGCGTTCGCGGCCTGGGTGACATCATCGTTGTCGACTCCGGGTCAACCGACGCAACTTTCGACATCGCCCGCAAATTCGGCGCGCAGGTTTTCTCCGAACCGTGGAAAGGCTTTGGCCCGCAGAAGAACTCCGCCATCTCGCGCGCCACCACCGACTGGATTCTCTCGCTCGACGCCGATGAAGAACTCAGCCCCGCGCTCGCCGGCGAAATCAAGGCGCTCCTCGCCGGCCATCCCGCCTTCAACGCTTATTTGATTCCGCGCCTCAATCATTTTCTCGGCCATCCGCTCAAACATGGCGGCTACTGGCCCGATCCCAAGCTTCGGCTCTTTCGGCGCGGAGCCGCGCGTTTCTCCGAACGTCCCGTCCACGAGGCGATGGAGAGCAATGAGCCCGTCGGCCGCCTGCGCGAGCCCCTGATCCATCATTGTTATCCGACGCTCGACGAATACATCGAGCATATGAATCGCTACAGCACGATCAACGCGCAGATGCTGGTCGATTCGGGCCGCGCAGGCCGCTCATGGCCGTGGCTCGTGTGGAATGCCGCACTTAACCCCGCGGCAACTTTCGTCTACAACTACATCTTTCGCCTGGGCTTTCTGGATGGCCGCGCAGGATTCCTGCAGCACGTCAACCACTCCATATATATTCATTGGAAATTTGCCAAGGCCTGGGCGCTGGCACGGGAAAAGCACGCGGCACACTGACCTTGGAGTTCGGATTGACTTCAAAAGACACGACCTGCAGGTGGGTGTTTTTCCTGCGAGTGATGCGAGCAAAAAGGGTCGCATTCTGAGCGGTGAAAAAAGACGACGTGCAGGTGGATGTTTTCAAAGATCCGATGACCTGCAGGTCGTCAGAAATCGAAAAAGTCACGCATCTTGCATGCGCGATTGATTTTGGAATCGATATTCGGTTTCGCCGGATGGCTGCAGTTCTGGATTGGGCGAGCATCGCTAAAAGCAACCGCAGATCCCCCGACTTCGTCCTGCTCGCGCTGGAGTGCGCTCGGGATGACAGTGCGTGGGGGAGCCATGTCCTTGCCTAGTGATGCGTTCCATGTCCGGCCACAAACACCAGTAATCGAATCAGCAGCAACACCACAAACAGCGCCGCCACCAGCACCAGCAGAAGATTCCCGCCAGATTGCTTTTCGTCCCGCCGATTTGCCTTGCGCTTCATCGCACGCTCCGCGCTGGAAGCGCCTCCATCTTACGCCCGATTCCGCCCTCCAAAAAACATGAGGGTCCTTCGGCTTCAGCCGAAGGACCCTCACAGAGCCAGCAGCTAGAGGCTGGTAGCGGTTCTCACCGGCTTCGATCCCCACAGCCCGTACCAGGTGATGTAGGCGTAGCAGATGAGCGGAATGACGAACGCGTGCTGAATGCCGTACCGATCCGCAGCCGCGCCCAGCAGGGCGGGGATAATTGCGCCGCCGACGATTGCGGTCATAATCAGCCCGGAACCTTTGCTCGTCATCTGCCCCAGCCCGGCGATGCCCAGCGTAAAGATGTTCGGGAACATGATGGAGTTGAAGAATCCGCAGAGGACGACAGCCGCAATGGCGACATGCCCGGAGGCGAACATCGCCACCAGCACCAGCGCCACCGCTGCGAACCCGAAGATGCCGAGCAGCTTGCCCGACTTCACTTTGGTCAGGATCCACGACCCGAGCAAGCGGCCCACGAGCGCTCCAAACCAGTAGAGCGCTGCGACGTCGGATGCGGTCTCAAACGAGCTCATGCCCTGCGTCTTGAAGAAGTTCACCGCGATGGACGCCAGTCCTACTTCCACGCCTACATAGAAGAAGATTCCCAGGGCCCCCAACACCGTGTGCCGATAGCTCCAGATACTGGTGCTGGCGAGAGCGCCGCCCGCTTTAGCCGGGTTGGACGATTGCGGCTGGTCGATATGCGGCAAGTGAGAAAACGCCACTGCGATACCGAGCACCAGCAAGGCACCTGCAATCGCGATGTACGGCCCGCGAACCGTGTTGGCAATGGCCGCCGGCGTGGCAAATTTGGTGGGATCAGTGAGGATGAATGCGCCTGCGAAGATGGGCGCCAGCGTTGTGCCGATTGAGTTGAATGCCTGCGCCAGTGTCAGCCGCACAGGAGCGCTGGCCTCCGGACCCAGGATGGCGGCATACGGATTCACCGAAGTCTGCAGCGCGGTGACGCCCGCGCCCACCACGAAACAGGCCGTGAGAAAGAGCGGAAAATTCACCAGCCTGGCCGCGGGAATAAACAGCAGGCAGCCTACCACCTGGATGAACAGCGACGCCACCATCGTCCGCTTGTAGCCAACCCACTCGATCAGCTTTGAGGTGGGCGCGGAAAAGACGAAGTAGGCGAGGAAAAAAGCCGATTCAGCCAGCATCGCCGACTTGTAGCCGACGTTGAAGATCGACCGCAGGTGCGGCACCAGGGCCATATTCAGCGTTGTGACAAAGCCAAATGCCAGGAACAATGCTGTGACCGTGATGAACGGAACAAAATAGCCCGGCGACGTGAGTGCCGTCGAGCTCGACCCTGTCGCTGAAAGTTTCACGTTCTCTGCCATACGGATTCCTTCCCACTTTCACGGATTCGATGCGCCGGTTCGTCGAGCTGCTTTCCGCGTTCCGGAACCACACAACACTATACGGGACAGATTCGACTTTGTAATCTTCGACGCTGGCGCCTGCCGGCTGGGGCCTGAGTGGCCAAAGCGCTCAAGACAAACGATTGTTGACGAATTCTGCACCGGCTTCGGCCGTGAGTTGCACCCAATCGGCCCTCGGCACCCCGCGCTTTCCTTTATCCTTCAAATGAAGCGAGGAACGACGAATGCCCATTGCCATCCTGTCTGGCGCGCGAACGAAGAAGATCCTGGCAGCCCTTGAGGGCAACTGGCAGGCTGAGATGGAGGGTTACTACACCTACAAAGCCCTCGCCGATCGCGACGAAGATCCTGTCCGTGCCCAGGTGCTGCGCCACTTGGCGCAGGCTGAAATGGAGCATGCAGCGCTTTGGGAGGGCCGCATCAAAGACCTCGGCGGTCCCGTCCCTGAGTATTCCGGCGGCTCCCGCGGCCAGGCCGATTCGCTTGCCAACCTCGCTGGCGGCCTGCGCATGGCTCTGCGCCGGCTTGAAATCGAAGAAAGCCGCCACATCGCCAGCTATGGCGAGCAGTTGAAGGCACTCGGTGACGAAGGCTCGGTCGCGATTCTTGAGCACGTGATTCAGGATGAAAAGGACCACTACCGCGAACTGGGCTCGCTGATCCGCGGCCACTACCAGTCGCCCGCGGGTACAACGAAGATCGATGCCAAAGCGGTTCTGGAAGAGATGCTGGCCAAGCGCAACCAGGGCCGCAAGCAGCCTGGCGCGTGGATTGGTGACGCCATCTATGGCGTGAACGACGGCTTGGGCGCCATCTTCGGCATCGTGTCAGGCGTATCGGGTGCAACGGCAGGCGACCCGAAGTACGTGCTTCTCGCCGGCCTCTCCGGCATGATCGCATCGGCGCTGTCGATGGGCTCCGGCGCTTACCTGGCCGCCAAGAGCGAGCGCGAAATCTACCACGCTGAAATCACCCGCGAGCGCGAAGCCATCCGGATGAACGGCCCCGAGGCCCGCGAACTGCTCTCGCTTTATTACCAGGTGAAGGGACTGCCCGGAAGAAGACGCCATCCACATGGTGAACCACATTGCCAGTGACCCGGAGCAACTGCTGCGAGCGCTGGCTGCCGAGCGACTCGGCTCCAGCGAAGGAGCCCTCGCCAACCCGCTTGTCTCAGCCACATCGGGCGCGTTGTCGACCGCCGTCGGCGCCATCATCCCGGTGATTCCCTTCTTCTTCATGCAGGGCCTGCCGGCCGTCATTGCCGCTGCGGTTGTTTCGCTCGCTGCCCATTTCGCCGTCGGTGCTGCAAAGTCACTGATCACGGTGCGCTCGTGGTGGTCGTCAGGATTTGAAATGACTGTTGTAGGCGCGGTGGAAGGCGCAGTCACGTATGGAATCGGTATTCTGTTGGGCAAAGGCGGCGTGTAGGGCTCTTCCCTTAACCAAAATTCGGGTGCCCCTGGTCCCTCGCACTTGGGGACAAGGGATCGCACGAGTCCCAAAACCATTTAGCTTTTTCAGATGCGCTTCCAGCGCGTTGGTCCATGGCTCTCCTTTCGCCTCCGTTCAAATCTGTCATTCAGGATCACCAAAATGAACCGTCTTCATCGCACCGCGCTCGCCATCGTGCTTTTCGTCTGCGCTGCTGGTTTTTCTCAGACCGCAGGAATCCACGGCATCCTCCCGGAAAGAGCGGGCTACTTTACCGGCGGCGCTCCGCTCGATCTTTCTGAAGTGATTCCGCCACCACCGGCACAAAACTCCGACGGAACCCGTACCGATCTGGCTGAGCTGCACCAACTTCAGGACTCACGTACGCCAGCCCAGGTGGCGGCAGCACAAGCCGACGAGAAGCAGGAAAATATGTTCTATCTGCATACGGTGATGGGCGACAACTTCACGGCTGGAAATCTGCCGCTGTTGGCAGCGCTCTCTGACCATGTGAAAAGCGAACAAACCGTTGCTGCGGATGCTCTGAAAGCTGAGTTTCACCGTCCGCGGCCGTACCAATTCGATTCGACTCTGCACCCGGTTTGCGGAACGACCATCCTGCACAACTCCTATCCCAGCGGGCACTCGATCACCGCCTATCTTGACGCATTGACCCTCATCGAGATCGTCCCCGAGAAGAGCCAGGAGATCCTCGCGCGCGCAGATGACTTTGCGCACAATCGGCTGGTCTGCGGCGTGCATTATCCAAGCGACGTCGCCACCGGGCGTGAAGTGGCCTACACGGTGTTCGGTTACCTGATGGCTCAGCCCAGCTTTCAGAGGGAAGTGGCCGCGGCGCGCGCTGAAACGCGCAAACGGCTGGGGCTGAAGTAACGCTTCCCGCATCAAATGCGGTGTTCCTTGCAACCGTTTCGCGCTAGAATAGAGCTTGCAGTGACTCTCCACCAGCCCATCCCGGCACTCCTCTAGCGGCGCCCGCCGCCGATACTCCTCCTGCGCCTTTTTCACATCTCTCATCCAAAACCTGAAAGCACGGAGTGCCATGATTTTCGATCGCCTTGAACAAATGGAGCAGCGCTACAACGAGATGCAGGCGCAGTTCGCCCTGCCTGAAGTCCTGAACGATCACGAGCGTTACCAGAAGATCGCAAAGCAGCTCCGCGAGATCGAATCGACCGTGGAGAAATTCCGCGACTTGAAGCAGGTGCGGCAGGGCCTCGCCGAATCGCGCGAGATGGCCGCCGGCAATGATGCCGACCTGCGCGCCATGGCCGAGGAAGAAATCGCCGCGCTCGAGCCGCGCGAGCAGGCGCTTGAGGAAGAACTCAAAGTCCTGCTGCTGCCCAGGGATCCCAACGACGAGAAAAACGTCATACTCGAAATCCGCGCCGGCACCGGCGGCGACGAGGCTTCGCTTTTTGCCGCGGAGGTCTTCCGCATGTACACGCGTTTCGCCGAGCAGAAGCGATGGAAGGTGGAAGTGATGTCGCTCTCCGAATCCGGCGTGGGCGGCTACAAGGAAGTGATCGCCATCATCGAGGGCGAGCGGGTCTGGTCGCAGCTCAAGTGGGAAAGTGGCGTACACCGCGTGCAGCGCGTGCCGCAGACGGAAACTCAGGGCCGCGTGCACACTTCAGCCGTCACCATTGCCGTGCTGCCTGAGGCCGAGGAAGTGGACATCAAGATCGAAGCCAAGGACATTCGCATCGACACCTTCTGCTCCTCGGGTCCCGGCGGGCAGTCAGTGAACACCACTTACTCCGCGGTGCGCATTACGCACATTCCTACCGGCACGGTGGTGAGTTGCCAGGACGAGAAGTCGCAGATCAAGAATCGCGAGAAAGGCATGCGCGTGCTGCGCTCGCGGCTTTATGAGATGGAGATGGAAAAGCAGAACGCCGAGCTGGCCAAGGAGCGCAAGCAGATGGTTGGCTCGGGCGATCGCAGCGAAAAAATTCGCACCTACAACTTCCCGCAGAACCGGCTCACCGACCACCGCATCGGGCTGACGCTGCACCAGCTCGACCTTGTGATGCAGGGAAGGCTGCAGCCGATTGTCGATGCGCTCATCGCGCACTACCAGGCGGAGCAACTGAAGGGCGAAACGCAGGCAGCTTAGCAGCAACGCGTGGATCGCGAACCTCGCAGTGCACACGTAGACGCCGTCTCATCGCTTACGCGCAAAGATTGACGCAACGAGCGATGCGGTGCCGCGACATCATACCAATACGCTCGAATTGAGCGTCCAAAATAAGATGGAAGGGACAGAATCGGTTGTTTCCTGCAACTGGCCATCTTCTAAATGAAATCATCAAGAAACGATCGGGTGAGCGGCCTGGAGCGGATACTGGCGCACAATAGCGTCGGGTGGATCCTGCGCAAAGTTCTGCGCCCGCCGCATGCTGTCACGGATCGATTGGATGTCCGTCAAGCCTATCGTTTGTGGGCCCCGAGGTATTCCGAGGAGACCCTGCCGCACTATCTGGATGACGAATTGGCACGAGCCATGCTCCAGGATCTGCCGCGACTGCACCTGCTTGACGCGGGTTGCGGAGCTGGGATCAGAATCCGTGATATTCCAGGCGCCGTTGGAATCGATTTGAGCCCCGAGATGCTCGCAGCAGGAAGCTTGCACACCGTGATTGCAGGAGATATTCGTGAGATGCCATTTGATGCCGGCCAATTTGACATGGTGTGGTGCCGGCTTGTTTTGGGCCATCTCCGCGATCCCTCGCCGGCTTATCGCGAATTCCATCGCGTCTGTATTCCCGGCGGCTACGTGTTTGTGACGGACATTCATCCGGACGCCATCCGCGCGGGGCATCGCCGCACATTCAATGACCAGGCTGGTGTTGCGCACGAGATTGAGCACTACGAGCACAACAACCATAGCGACATGGCCCGACAAGCTGGGTTGAAGATCGTTATGGCCCGCGATGGCGTCATCGGGCCCTCGCTTCGCGACTTCTACGTTCGCGGCATTGGCCGCAAGGCGTACATACGGGACTTTGGCCTCAAAGTCGTCCGAGCTTATGTATTCCAACGTCCGAAGAATGATCGTTTGTAAAGTTACTTCCTCGGAAAATGCTATCCACCGGAACAAATGCAGAGCATGCCAGCCACTCGACCCCGTTTGGCAAACAAGGTCCGCACCGGTGTTGACGCGCCTAGTTGTCTGACGGTTGCGCTATCTGATCGATGACGACGATTTCATCAGTGCCTTTTGCGGGCGTGAGCTTCAGACCGAGTTGTTCCTTGAGAACAGTGAAGAGGGACGGATCGGCGGAGTCGGGGGTTTCTTCGGGAGCCCATTCGATTTGAAAACTGAAAGTGCCCTTCAGTCCAGTGTGGTCCTCAACGGGACGTCCAGCCTGGCGGCGGAGCGCGGCGGCAACGTCGGCCATCGACATCTTCGAGGCCTTCATTGCGGCCTTGGATCCATTGCTGTTGGTGCTCATGTTGGGCTTGCGAGTCGGCTGCGCTCGGTTTGAGAGCAGGACCAAGTTCGCCAGGTTTCTCGACTTCGAGCCAGTAGACCGGCACTTCCTTTTCCTCGCGATGAAACTTGAATTGAAAGCGGTCTTCGAGGAGCGTGAGGATGAGCTGCTGGAATTGCTGCGGTGTGTTGACTTCGGCATGATTGGCGATGATGGCATTGATGTCGAAGGTCTCGTCGTCGATCCAATGAGGCGCGCCGGTCATGCGGTTATCTTCCGTGGCGAATGCGATGCGAATGAGGGTACGGACGGTGGTGGCGGTGGCGACAAATCGCCCGCCCGGCAGGACTTGGCGGTTTGAAGGCTCATCGCCGACAGACTGATGTGGACGGATGGAAGCGACTTCAAATCGCAGAGGCTCCTGAGCGACTGGCTGCGGTTCCGCTGAAAGTTCCGCGGGAGATGGAGCCGCAGATTGCGGCTGGGCCAACAGCGGCGACAAGGCGGCAAACGGGAGGTTGGCAAATAGAAGCAAGAGCGCGAGGCTGCGGGCGGCGCGAATTAACGCTGCCGGCGATATCGTCATCCCTATCCCTACGCAGAGTGGAGTGGAAATGTTCCGCAGGGTCAGCTCGCGAAAGCTTCATACAAACAAAATCCGCATTGGCGTTTCCGCTTCGACGTTTCTGCCCTCGTCTGCCAACTCGCCCGTCTCCCGGTTGCGTCTGAGAATGGTAATTACATTCGAATCCTGGTTTGCCACCAGCATCCACTGCTCGGTGGGATCGAGCGTAAAGTTGCGCGGCGTCTTTCCGCCGCAGGTCGACCGCACCATCGGCGTCAGCTTTCCGGTCCCGGGATTCGCTTTGAACGCGTACAGAAAGTCGTCGTCGCGATTCGCAAAATACACGAACCGCCCATCGCGCGTGATCACGGTGTCGCATCCGCGCGTCGGCCCCTTGTAATCGGTCGGCAATAATTCAATTCGATCGACGAGCGTCAAACTTCCGTCTGCCTTGTGCCAGTCGAGCACGTCGACCGTCGAAACCAGCTCGTTCATGCAATAGGCTGTCTTGCCGTTGGGATGGAAGTGCAGCGTGCGCGCACCCGAGCCGGGCACGCCGCGATAGGCGCCAGCCTTCGCCATCTGCGCTGTCGCCACGTCGGGCTTGTAGATGTGAATGCAGTCCCCGCCGAGGTCGTTGATGTAGGCGAAGCGATTGTCGGGCGAGAACGACGCGAAGTGCGCGTGCGCGGTCGGCTGCCGCTCGGCATTTGGACCGTGCTCAGTGTAGTGCTCGGTCCACACCGCCTCGCTCAGCTTGCCGTCTTCAATGCGAAAACTCGCCGCGCTTGCGCCGGTGTAGTCCGCGGCAAGCAGCATGCGGCCCGTGTGATCGGGCGCCACGTGGCAAGTCCCGGTTCCAGCAGAGTTGCGCGCCGACAGCGGATGCAATTCACCGTCGATCTGGCGGAAGCTCGCTACCTCACCCGTCGGCTTGCCCTCGAAGGTATCGAGTTCCGACGCCGAATAGACAAAGTCTTCTCCATGCGAGAAAGCGAGCCAGGCGACGGCGGGAATCTTGGTCGTCACGCCTGCAGGCGTCAGCGTCGCTGTCGCGGGATCCCAATCGTACTTCAGGATTCCCGGCGCCGCGTGTGACGCAATGAAGACGCGCATGGTATGTTCCGATGCCGCAAATGCGGCGCGTGTTGTGGCCCCGAGTGCGAACGTTGAAGCGACGGTTGCTGCAGAGGATGTGCGAAGAAAATCGCGGCGCGTGTGGTTTGCCATGGCAGAGCCATTTTCACCGATGGCACCTGTCACGCGCCAGCCGCGCAAGCTTTGTCCTGCGCCTCGGTTTCCCCGGTCTCGGAATCGAGATCTCCACCCCACGAACGAGAGCCTGTTCGAGGTGGCCCCGGACCGGGGCCACCAGTCAATTGAGTTTGAACTCCACATTGATCGTGGTCTCCACCTCCACAGGCTCGCCGTTCAGCAGGTACGGTTTATATTGCCACTGCTTCACCGCATCGAGTGCCGCCTGCTGCAACATAGCGGGTCCGCTTGCCACATGCAGGTTCTCGATGGTGCCGTTCTTCGAGATCGTCGCCTGCAAGACGACTGTGCCTTCCAAGCGAGTTGCGATCCCAATCGCCGGATATTTGGGAACGACCTTGTGAACGAGCAATCCCACTGCTACGCCTGAGGAGATGTGCTTTGGCCCAATCGGTGCCTGTACGACATTCGGACTCACACCTGTTCCGTGCGGCATGCCGCCGGGAATGCCACCGGGACCGCCGTCGCCAATGAGGCTCGCGACATTGATGGGCCCCGTGGGCGGCTCTTGCTGATCAGGCTCCCAAATGTGAATAGGAATGGTTGGAGGCGCAATAACCGTGCTTCCCTGCATCTCTGATGGCGCCGTTGGGGCGTGCTCCGGCCTGGCAACAGGTGTTGGCTGCTCCTGCGGAATCGGCGGCGCCGTGATCAGCCATATCATGGCCTTGCCCGTCAGCGCTTCCGGGTAAAAGAGTGGAATGAGAATCAGCGCCAGCAGAATCGGCTGCGTTGAACGCGAAGGTTGCGATCATCCACCTGCGGCTGCGCGTGTGGATTCGTCTCGTGGACTCGAACGTGGAATCTTCAAACATGGCTTGCCTCCCCCTTGCTCCGAATTTGGCGCTCAGATTCAGCGAAGCCGGCAGGGAGGCGGAGCGCGGCCCTCGAGCCCACTCCACACGCAACCTTCAGCGCGGAGTGGGCTCGTTTTTACGGCCCTCCGTTCATCCCATTCGGTACCACTGTGCTTGTGTAGACACCGCGGCGCTACGAAACTGTTCCCGGAACGCGCAAAATATTTCGCGCACGTGCGTTACACTCCAGGAGTTCGCGCTCTCAACCGGAGCTTGGCATGAAACTGTTTCGCTTGCTACTTTTGGCTGCGCTTGCAGCGTCCTCCGCGCAGGCGCCCGACTTCCAGCCGCGCCCGATCCCGAGGCGACGCTCGCTACATTCACGCGGCATGGGACTCGCTCACCCGCTCCGTGACCGATTGCCAGTCGCTCGACCGACACCAAAGTTGCACGAGGTCGTCCATCCTCTATCTGCCCGCGGAATTGCCAGCGCCGCCCGAGGTGGCCGCGCTCGCAGCAAAAGTGCCACGTCCAAGTCGTCGCGCTGCCGCGCCGCATCGAGAAGCTCGGCGACGTGCGCCCGGAAGAACTCGCCGCGCCGGGCCTGCTCTATCTGCCCAATCCTTACGTCGTTCCCGGCGGGCGCTTCAACGAAATGTACGGCTGGGACAGTTTTTTCATTCTCCTTGGACTGGAAGTCCGACCATCAGCGAGGCGCTTGGCCAAAGGCATCGTCGATAACTTCCTCTTCGAAGTCGAGCATTACGGCGCTGTGCTGAACGCCAATCGCACCTACTATCTCACGCGCTCGCAGCCGCCGTTTCTTACCTCGATGATTCGCGCCGTGTACGAAGACCCAGCCAGCTTTCCCGCGACGCCCGCCGGCCGCACCGAAGCGCATGACTGGCTCGAGCACGCCTACACGGTCGCCGAAAAGGATTACTCCACGTGGACGCGGCCGGAACACCTTGCCGGCCACACTGGCCTGGCGCGCTACTTCGACTACGGCTCCGGCCCGGTGCCGGAGATGGCCGACGCCAGCACGTACTATCCCGATGTGATTCGCTCGCTGGTCGAGCATCCCAGCGCCCGCAGGCGCAGGCGTTTCTCGTCAAAGGCTCGGAGCATCCCGACGCGGCCGAAGCCGCGCGCCTCAAGCAGACCAGTTGCGACGTGCAGGCAAGCGTGGTGTGCGCTGCGCGCCTGGTATCGGCGGCTACCGGCTGAGCCGCGATTTTTACGAGGGCGATCGCGCCATGCGCGAATCGGGCTTCGACACCAGCGACCGCTTCGGCCCCTTCTCCGGCGCCACGCATCACTACGCGCCGGTCTGCCTCAACAGCCTGCTCTATCGCTACGAGCGCGACATGGCGCACTTCGCGCACCTGCTGGGCAAGCCGCAGGACGCGCTGCACTGGGATCGCCGCGCCAACGCGCGCGCCGCGGCCATGCAGCGTTATCTGTGGCGCGCCAAAGGAAGGCGTCTTTGCCGATTACGATTTCGTGCGCGCCACGTCCGTCGGACTACGCCTTCATCACTTCGCTCTATCCGCTGTGGGCCGGCGTGGCCACGCGCGAAGAGGCGGACAAGATCGAAGCCAAGCTCAACTTGTTCGAGCGGCCCGGCGGCCTCTCGACGAGCAACACCAACACCGGCCTGCAATGGGATGAGCCTACGGCTGGGCGCCGACCAACTGGATCGCTGTCGCGGGACTCGAAGCCATGGGCTTCCACGCCGACGCCGCGCGCATCGCGCAGCACTTCGACGCGACCGTCGACGCGGGCTTTGCCGCCGACGGCACCATCCGCGAAAAATACAACGTGGTCGCAGGCAACGCGCAGGTAACGGTGAGCACCGGCTACACGCAGAATGTGATCGGCTTCGGATGGACGAATGCCGTGTATCTGAAGATGAAAGAGATTGCGGATCGAGCAACGACCGTCACCGCGAATCAATAAAAGCGCGGCAGCAAATAAGTAGCGCCGGACTCCAGTCCGGCTGTCGTGCGGGTCTCCAGACCCGCGCCCGATTCGTGCGAATTGACTGAACCAAGCTGTTGAGGCACGACTTGCGCATCCACAGGGCGGTTGAAACGGATCAGGCCAATCCACATGCCCATATCGTCGCGCCGCCACTCGAGCGATCCACCCAGCTGGCTGCGCGATGCGCTCCGGCGGCAGATCGTGGTGCAGGCCGAAGTAGCGCTCTTCGAGCGCCTCGCCGCCCAGGCTGAGCAGCGGCGTCGCGCGGATCGTACTTGGTGGAGAACACCAGCGCTGCCGAATACTCTGCAGGCTTCCTGCGCGGCGCGATCAATCTGCGGCGGCGAAAAGTCGTCGATCGCGCACCACATCCCACGGTTGCTTCACGTAGCCCAGTTCGGGCCGCGTCAGTTCGTCGCTCATGGGCCACGCCGTCAGCACCGTCGCCCCGGGATAGCGTTTGTGCAGCTCCGCAATGCCAGCCTGGTGCATGCGAATCACGTGCGCATACGCCAGGTTGTCTTCGGGCGCAAATCCGTACGGCGGATTGATGAACAGCCCACAAAAAACGCGGCGGCGGAGACAGCAGCAAGCCCGTACCAGTACGGCACGCGGCGATAGAATGTGGACACGGCCAGCCAGCAACACCAGCGGATACATCGGCAACAGATAACGCGTGAGCAACGCGCCGCCCAGCACGCTGAACAGCAGTCGCATTGACCAGGAGAACCGAAAGAATCCGCAGCAGCACCAGTCGTGCCGAGCGACGCGCGCTCGTGCCCCTCGGCGTCGGGCCGCGGGCGCGAGCAGCATCGCGGCGCAGGCCATCAGCACCGGCACAAAAAGATTCATGTGCGCCGTGAGGTGCAGAATGCGATGACCGAATGCAGCCAGAATCCGCAGCGGAGTCAGCGTGGCTTCCGCGTTGTAGCGCAGAAACTCCGGATTGCCGAAAAGAAATCCGGTCTTCGCGTAGTGATACGCATACCAGGCGGCCAGCGGCACGATGCAACTCGAGAGCCACGCTGCCTCGCGCCAATAACCGACTGCGCGCCGGGCCTCCGCGCCGGATGCCTTCGCCGATGTTCACCGCAGCCAGCGTCAGCGGGATTGCGATGGCCGTTTCCTTTGACAACGCAGCCGCGGAAAACCAGAGCGCCGCGGCCCACGCGTTGCGCCCGCGATTCGGCAGCGCATAGACCATTCCCCAGAGCGAGCAGGCAGCCGCAAAAATGTCGGCGTGGGCCAGCGAACTTTGCGCAAACCAGATGGGATAGAGCCCGGTGAGCAGTACGGTCCAGAAGGCGACCGACGGCACGCCAACGAGCCGCATGGCCAGCCGCCACACTGCCGAGCAGCGCCAATGCCGCCACCATCAACACGGCCTCGCGCGTGACTTCGGGATAGATATCCGCAGCCCTTCCACCACAGCGCGAGATAGATGCTCGGCAGCGGGGGATGCGCGTTGGTGAGCGTGGTGATGGGAATCAGCGAGCCGGTGCGGAAAAAATCCCACGCCGCAGGAATGTAGTAGCCGGCCTCATCCCAGTAGTAGGGCAGGCGCAAGCAGCGTGAAGTGGCTGGCATAGAGCGCCATGAAGATGACCGGAAAGATCATCCAGAGCGGCAGCGGCGCGTCCAGCCGTGGATTCAGGATTCTTTCAGGCGCAACGGATCGCTCCTCCGGTTCGATGACGGCGGTAGCGCCTAGTTCACCGGCCCGCGCGGAAAGCTCTGGTTCTGCGGTTCAAGGTTGAGCGTGCCGAATGCCTGTTCGTACTGCGCAATATTCTGGCCCAGCACGTTCCACAGTGCCTTGGCCTGTTGCGGGCTCAGAAAGATGGCCTGGTGGTTGCGGATGGTCACTTGCTCGGGGCTTTCGCTTGAGGCAAGGCCGAAGACCAGCTGAAAATCCCACACGCTGACGCGCACCTGCACGCTGTTGGCGTAGGTTTCGCGGTAGTCGGCGGTCTGGGTCAGGTTTACTTGGGGCTGCTGCGGTGTTGGACTCATGATGCATTCAGATTACGACATGACCACAGCCACTAGCTTTTAGCCTTCAGCTGCCAGCTCATCACGCGTGACCATTGCGTCTCGATCTCGCACGAGAAGGCTGGACGCTAGGAGCTAAGCAGCCGATATCAGATCGTCTGCCAGAGGACAACCCTCGCAGCGCGCCGTCCGCCCGCAATGCGCCTTGCCCACGGCAACCGTCAGCGCATGAAATTCGTTGAAGAGCTGCGGCCGCTCCGCCGCGGGATCTGCGTCAAACGCACGCCGCGTCAGATCGGCGAGTGCTCGTAGGCAATCCGGCTGCGGCCTTGCGCCGGCGTCAGCAGCCCGTGCCGCTCGGCGATGCGGCGCAGATATTCATCGGCGACGGGAACAGGATGGCCGAGTGCATAAAGCAGGATCGCGTCCGCCGTTTCCTGCCCGACGCCGGGCAAGCGCAAGCAAGCCGTTCGCGCAGTGCTGCGGTCGATGCGGCTGCCAGTTTTTTCAAGCGACCCGCCGAACTCCTTCATCGAGCATTGCGACGAATGCCTTCAGCGCGGGCGCCTTGCGCGTGTAGAAACCCGAAGGCCGAATCAGCGCCGCAGTTTCGCTAACGGAACTGCCCGCAGGCCTCCACCGTAAGCGCTCCCGCCGCGCGAAGATTCGCGAGCGAGCGCTCCACGGCCTTCCATGCAGTGTTCTGCGTCAGGTATGCGCCCAGGATCACCTCGAACGGCGTCTTCGCCGGCCACCAATGCTGCGGCCCATAGGCGGCAGCAAGCGCATCGTGCATGCGGCGCAGGCGCTCGGCGGGTGCGGGTTGTTCGGCGGGTCGTCACGGCTCTTTAGGATAAGGGCTGAGCACGTTTCGGATTTCGCAGTCATCATTCTGGCAACTGTGAGGAGATTTTCATGAAGAGTCACACAGAATATCTGGTCTTTGAAACGCGCAAGCGGCGCGAAATGGTGCACATCACCGACGACGTGGAGCAGATTGTTCGTCGCAGCGGCGTGAAGGACGGCTTGTGCTTCGTCTCACCGATGCACATCACGGCCGCCGATCTACGTGAACGATCTCGAAGAGCGGGCTCATTGAGGACATTGGCAAGTGGCTCGAGGAGCTGGCGCCAGCGCGCCCCGATTACAAGCACCACCGCACCGGCGAAGACAACGGCGACGCGCACCTGAAGTCGCTGCTGCTGCATCATGAGACCACGCTGCCCGTAACAAACGGCAAGCTCGATCTGGGCACATGGCAGCGTGTCTTCTATGCCGAGTTCGATGGCCAGCGACGCAAGCGCGTGATCGTCAAGGTGCTGGGCGTGGAGTAGCCGAGTCAGCGGACAGTTGAGCGCGCTAGCCTGCGACTCCGCCGTCCGTCACTTTCGCGCCACGACGCGCTCGGCGTGCTGTTCGATCGGCTCTGCCGCGCAAGTCGATCTCTCGACCGCGGCATCACCACCAGATCCACGCGGCGATTTTGCGCGCGGCCTTCCGCGCTGTCATTGCTCGCCACAGGATGAAATTCGGCATACCCCGCGGCCGAAATGCGATCGGGCGGAATGGCCTTCATCTCAAGAAACAGGCGCGCGATGTGCGTGGCACGCGCCGACGAAAGCTCCCAGTTCGAATCGAATTCCGCAGTGTGAATGGGCACATTGTCGGTGTGGCCTTCGATGCGCAGATCGTAGGGCGTCGCGCCCAGCTTTGCCGGCAATCTGCCGCAGTGTTGGCAGCGCATCCGTCTTTGGAGTCGCCGAACCGGAATCGAAGAATCCAGCTTCGCGCAAACTGATCACCAGGCCATCCGCGGCCCATCTCGAGAGAGATTGCATGCGACGCAACCTGGCTCCGAAGTGTTAACGCAAGTCGCTGGCGGAGCCGGTCCAGATCCGCCTTCGACCTGGCCGCAGTCGCCAGATTCTCTTCCACCACGCGATCGGTCGCCGCCGCGGCTGCCTGCCGGCCGCTGCAACTGCTGCCGAGCCTGGCGCACGCGGATTTCCTGCAAACGCGCCCATCGATCGGAAGGCCGAATCGATCGCCTGCGAAACCTGCACCTGTTTCTTCTGGTCGGCCTGCGCAAAGGCGTAGAGCACCACGAAGAATCCGAACAGCAGCGTAATGAAGTCGGCGTAGGAAACCAGCCAGCGGTCGTGGCCCACGCGGCTCGCGTGGCACGCGCCGATTCATGCGGCCCGCTCCTTCGCTTCGTGGTTCGCAGTCGTCGAGGAAGCCAGCCAGCTTGATCTCCAGCATGCGCGGATTCATCCCCTCCAGAATCGAAATCACGCCTTCCAGCATCATCTCGCGGCGCCGGTGGCCGTCGCGGATGCGGATGCCGCATCTTGCCGGCGAAGGGCAGAAAGAAAAGGTTGGCGATGCCCACGCCGTAAATCGTCGCCACAAAGGCGACCGCGATGCCGCGCCCCACCCCCTGAATGTTGTCCAGATGCTGCATCACCTGGATCAGCCCGAGCACTGCGCCCAGGATGCCGATGGTCGGCGAGAATCCGCCGGCCGACTCGAAAACGGCCGGCAGGCGCTCCTTCGTCTTCGGTAATCGACTCGAGGCTCACGTGCATGATCTTGCGCAACTCCGCGGGCTCGGTGCCGTCCACGGCCAGCATCAGGGTCTGCTTCAGGAACGGATCCTGAATCGCCGTGAGGTCGGCATCGAGCGAAACCACGCCGTTGCGGCGCGCCTTGTTGGCAAACTCAATCAGCAGGCGAATGAGTTGCGAGTCTTCCTTGCGCGGCGCGGCAAAGACCTGAGCCAGACTGCGAAATGCCGCCACCACTGTCGTCAACGGAAACTGCAGCAGAACCGCGCCCATCGTGCCGCCGAAGACGATCAACGCAGCCGTCGGCTGCAGAATCTGGCCCACGTTGCCGCCTTCGATCATCAGCCCCGCAACAATGCCCGCAACGGCCAGAAACGCTCCGCCGATGCTCGCTTTATCCATGCACCTTTCCTCTTTGCAACGGCATTTGAGCTTCGCGTTACTTAAGCCTGTCAGTCATCCGAATCGGCTGGGCTCCTTGGCTGCCGGGCAGACTGGCCAAATCCAGTCCGACCAACGCCGCGGCGCGGTCCAGATCACCAAATGCTGCATCCGCCGCGCCACAACAGCCAGCAGCCGCGCGCGATAGGCAAGAATCCTCTCCACGACCTCCCCGATCTCCTCGCGCACAATCAGCTTCTCTCCATTAATCAGCGTCAGCATCGTATCGGGCGAGGCTTCGGCCGTCTTGATCAAATCGCTGTTCAGCATCATGGGGCGGCCGTTGAGCCGGGTCAGTTCGATCATGGCGTTCCGCCTTTTGATTTCGTTATCGGCGGAGCGATTGAAAGGTTAAAAAATTAAAACAAACCCGCAGAAGTGTCCGCGCCGAGACACAAATTCCGGCAGTATAAAGTCCGTTAGGGGCGCGCCGAAAAAGCTGCCAGATGCGACGGCTACCAACCGCGAGCAGCAACCCTGGGTTAATCAATGGGAAGCGCATCCGGGACCGAGCCGCAAATCACCGCATCCAACAAGGAGAACCCCATGTCCCTGGGTGTCTTAAACAACCTCTCCGCGGTGTATGCGGAGAACAACCTCTCCAACACAAACAACAGCCTGTCGAAGACGCTGCAGCAGTTGTCTTCCGGGTCCAAGATCAACTCCGGCGCAGACGATGCTGCCGGCCTTTCGTTGGTCGACGGCCTCCAGGCCAACCAGATCGGCGCTCACACAGTCGCAGAACCAACGCTCAGGAAGGCGTCGGTCTGCTGCAGGTCGCCGATGGCGCTCTGTCGCAGGTCACCAGCCTGCTCAACCGCGCCGTCACGCTGGCTACCGAAGCCTCGAACGGCACGCTCAACTCTTCGCAGGACTACGGCGGCCAACCAGGAGTACCAGTCGATTCTGTCGGAAATTTCCAACATCGGCTCGACGACCACCTACAACCAGAAAAAGGTTTTCGGTGGCACAGATGTGGCAATTTACACCGGCGATTCCTCCACTGCAGGCGCATCGCAAGATGATCTGCATCTTGCCCAGGTAACATCCGCCTCATGTCGGCGATACCGATGGCACGATGCAATACAGTGGCGGTCCAAAACGTGTTTATCAGTTCCGGTGGAATTACCGCAGGCGCCGGCACCGCAGCTGGTGGGCAAGCCATTACCGTCGACGTTTGGGATTCTTTAACGGGAGGTGTGGTTGCAAAAACCATCACCGCCGCGGCGACCGAAACACTGCGGCCAATTTGCTGCTCAAATCAACAGTTCGAATCTTGGTTTGGTGGCTACGGTAACCACGGCAAAACAGGCTGGAGATGCCACGAATCCTTCGTATACGGGCCTCGAGATTCAGGGCAACATCACGTCAGGTACGTCAGCCAGCGATCCCACCGCAGCGGGCAAGGCCGCCAACATCATCGTTGCGAGCACCACGTTACAGATGGGCAGTGGCGCCGATATCGTCACGGCCACGAACGATACACGCCGGATCCAGCAGCGCCACGATCAGCTACCAGGCGGGCTCCAACGGCTCTGCCGACTTGACCACAAACGACCTGACCACGCAGGCTGGTGCGCAGGCGACCCTGACCACGCTCAACGCAGCCATCACCGACGTGGCAGCGCAGGATGGCTATATCGGCGCGCAGATCAACACGCTGAATGCCGTCAGCCAGGTCATCTCGCACGCAGCAGGAAAACGTGCAGTCGGCGCAAAACGCAGTGCAGGCCACCGACTACGCGCAGGCCAGCTCCAACATGTCGAAATACGAAATCCTGAGCCAGACCGGCATCTCGGCCCTGGCGCAGGCCAACAGCGTGCAGCAGGAAGTGACCAAGCTGCTGCAATAACCGGTCCCCGCACAAGCGGACACAAACACAGAGAGGGCGTCCGCAAGGGCGCCCTTCCTGCTTGAATCCACAGTTCACTCCGGCACATGTAAGAATTCCTCATCCCTGCCGATAAACGCTGGTTGATGGGCTGCTTTGAAGCAGCAAGGAGAATGCGATGGGCACAGTCGGACTGAGTTTCGGTTCGCCCACCAGTGGCGCGGGGTTTGATGTCGCTTCGACCGTGACCCAGATTGTCGGCAATCTCCAGAATGTCGAGACGCCCTGGAAGAACCAGCTGACGACGCTCCAGAGCCAGGACACTGCGATCTCGAACCTGGGGACGCTCGCTCTCGACGCTCTCCACCGACATGAGTTCGCTAACCGATTTTCAGGGAGTTCTGGCGCAGAAAGAAGGATCGAGTTCCGACACCAACGTTCTCCAACTGAGTTCGGCAACATCGGCGGCGACCGCCGGCACGCATTCCATCGTGGTCAAGAATCTTGCCCAGACTTCGAGCGGCTATCTCGACGAGGTGTCGAGCGCGTCCGACCCGCTCGCCGGCTCCATCACGATCAATGCGAACGGAAATCCGCAGACATTCAAGGTATCCGACCTGTCATCGTCGAACCAGACGCTCAAAGGTTTAGCGACGGCGATTAACTCCGCCGGGATCGGCGTGACTGCCAATGTGCTGACTGATTCCTCGGGATCGCGGCTGAGCCTGGTGTCAGCCACCTCGGGAGCGGCCGGGCAAATGACGATCACTTCCAGTCTCACAGACGCGAAATCGGTCACCACAACAAACACGACTGGAGCCATCAACTTTAACCCCACGGTTACCGGCAAGGACGCGAATCTTGAAATCGACGGCGTGCCGCTTAAGAGTGCCTCGAACACTGTGACCAACCTGATCCCGGGAGTGACCTTTCAACTGCTCTCTGCCAGTCCGCTGCAGGCTGACAGCACCCAGGAACCAATCCAGGTGGTGATTGCCAACGACAACTCTGGCGTTGAAACCGCGGTCAACCAGTTTGTCACCGATTACAACGCGCTGATGAAGGCCATCAATACGCAGGAGGGGAACGACAGTTCCGGCAATCCCGAGCCGCTCTTCGGCTCGCCGGCTCTCTCTTTGCTGCAGCAGCAAATGTTCAGCGGCTTGAACACGACGAATCCCAATGGCAACCTGGCCCCAGTTGCGGCGGACTCCGGAGTAACCCTCTCCGGTTCGATGGCAATCAGTCTCGGAAATGGAACAAAGGCCACGTTCCAGGTTGGACCAGGCTCGCCGGCCAACGGCGTGTTTTACACCGGCTCCGCGAGCAACAACAACACACTGGATGGGCTGGCTGCCGCGATCAATGCCGCATCCACCAACACATCGGTTTCCTACGTTGGCGGAGCAAACAGCGACAGCGGCAGCATGACGGTAGCGAATACCTCTCCGCTCACCGGCGAAGCGCCGGAAATCGTCGGCGGTCTCACAATCCAGGTGGGGGTGGGCACAGCGCAAACGATATCAATGGACGACGTGAATGCGCTTGAAGGCGGGAACACGATTTCCGATGTTGCGGCTTACATCAACGATCCAAGCAATTCCTCTTTGGGCGTGACCGCATCGGTGGTAGACAACGGCGACGGCACATCGACGCTTTCGCTTTCATCGGCATCATCAGGCGACGGCGCGCTGACGGTGGCTTCCGACCTGGTCATACTGGGTCTCGGTGTCACTGCGTCAGTCATTACGAAGAACGGAGACTCTTCGCTCTCGCTGGTCAACCAGGCTTCGGGAACCAACGGCGCAATGACGGTGAGTTCGGCGATTGCGGCCACTACCCCGAGAGCCCTCGCTTATAAAGACATGGAGGCAACCACGCAGGCAGCAAACGACAGCGGAACATTCGGCGCTGTTAATGCAAGCGATGTGCTGGGCGGAAATGTGTCTTTCACTGTGGGTGGCGGCGCGCAGACCATGATCACCATGGCCGACGTGCAAACCGCCGAAGGCGGCGCGACCCTGGAAGACCTGGCTCAATACATCCATTCCAACAGCGCTTCGCTGGGTGTGGATGCGGCCACGGTGACCAACACCGACGGCACTGAAAGCCTCTCGCTGACCTCGAATTCCGCCGGTTCGGCGGGCGCAATCGCTTTAACCTCGAGCCTCTACGACACGAGTCAGACAACCAGCGCAACTCTGCCTTACACCTCCTCTTCCGATATCAACAGCCTCACCAGCCTCGGCGTCAGCGTGAACAACGATGGAACGCTCGCCTTCAACGCCAATACGCTTGATTCGCTGCTAAACAGCGACTTCTCAGGTGTGATCGGCTTTTTTCAGAACGCGAATAGCTGGGGCCAGACATTCAACAACATTCTGAATAATGCGGGAAACACGTCTTCGACAGGCCTTCTGAGCTTGACACAAAAAGCAAACAGCAACATTGAGTCTTCGTTGAACGCCGAGATTACGAAGGAAGACGCCTACATTGCAACGCAGAAAACGAAACTGACCGCGGAGCTGAACCAAGCCAACCAGATCCTGCAGGAGTTGCCGACGGAACTGACGGGCATGGACGAACTCTACTCCGCAATCACGGGCTACAACCAGAAGGGCTAGTAGCCGGGGAGTTGGCATTCGATGGGAAGTTATCGGGAACACACGCTTGATGGCGCTTCCGCAGTCGATCTTGTCGTCGCATTGTATGACGGGATGATTCGCTTTCTTTACGCGGCAATCGATGCAGTCGAGCGCGGCGATATCGACGGCCGCAGGGTCGCAGTGAAGCGCGCACTCGACATCATCATTCACCTGCAGGCGCGGTTGCGGATGGATATTGGCGGCAGGCCGGCAGAATCGCTCGCCGAATTTTATGCGTCGGTTTTTGCCGAGATTTTGAAGGCGTCGCAATCAGCCTCCAAATCAAAGTTCGAGCACGCCATCGACTGCGTGCGTACTGTGCGTGACGCATGGCGCGAAGTGGCACGCGGTCCCGAAGCCAACCCGGGCGCACCTGGACCGTTGGCGCAACCCGCTTCGCAGGCCGGTGCCGCCGCCGGCATAAACTGGACGGCCTGAAGCGGAGTGGAAGCGCCATGCAACAAATGCCGGTAATTGTGCAATCCTATCCTCGATAACGCCGCTGACAGATTGTGGCGGTTATCCGGATTGCGCGATGAGCAAACGAAAATGTCCAATTGAAGTGCTGTTTGTTGCCTGGCTCTACATCCTGGTTGGAGCGCTTGGCCTCGTGGGCCGCTTTCCGCGGCACGCGGTGTTTCACCACGAAGATTTCTGGATCCTGCTTGTTGAACTCATCGCGGTCATTGCCGGCGTGTTCATGCTGCGCGCGCATAACTGGGCGCGCTGGCTGGCGATCACGTGGATGGCGTTTCACGTCGTGATTAGTTGGCCGGACGCAAAGCATCTCCTCACGCACATCGTGATCCTCGCTTTGATTGCGGCGCTGCTGTTCCGCCGTGCTTCGCGGCAGTTTTTTGCGAGTGCTGCGGACGCGCCAAATGGCACAGATTGATTTGGCAACGGTCAGGCGGCGCTGCGAGCCTCGCGCTTTGCCATTGCCATTCTGCTGAATGAGTCTGCCACCACCCACGCCGCCCCGCAAAGGGCCATATTGATTCCGTTGCCGGCCCACACAAAATGATTGCGTGGAGCGGCGACGAGCTTCGGCCCCCAGACCAGAAGCTCGAAGCCCATGATCTCCGCGGCGAGCAAGCGCGCCGCCAGCGCCGCCTTGAATCCTGACAAAATAGCCGCGGCCGCGAGAAGAAAGCAGACGGCAGTGGTCACGGCCCAGAATTTCTGGCCAGGTGGAATCCAGGCTGGAACGAAATTGCTCGCGCCACTGAGATAGATGAAGTGGGCGAGCGCGTAGGAAATAACACAGAAACCATAGATGCGGCTGATCACCGCCTCACTTCGTGCTGCCGCCGAGTCACGCCGCGAGGCTGACGCGAACACGACGAGCGCCGCAAGCAATAGCGACAGCTCCTCAAAGACGTTTCCCCATGAGTCGTAAATCAGCGGTGCCCTGCAAACCTGCACAACCCACAGCAGAACGAAAATGCTGTAGAGAATCGTGAGCAGCACTGCGCCGAACAGGGCGGTACGGCGCCAAAGAATCGCTGCGCCCCCCGCGATCTCGCAGGCTGCGGCAAAGCACGCAAGCAGAGCGCGCTGCGGAACCGTTGCCTCGACGCGCTGCCAGTTCGTCGCAAAATCGCGAAATGCCAGCCCCATGATGCCGAGAGCGATGGCGGCGCCGCCAAAAACGCACGTGCCGAGGCTCGGTCTATAAGGGCGTTCAGGCATGCAGGCTACCCGGCGACGGTCAGCTCCTCTTCGAGCTGCTGTTTCTGGTAGAGGCTGGCGTAGTAACCATCGAGGGCGAGCAGCTCGTCGTGCCGGCCGACTTCCACGATGCGGCCCTTGTCGAGCACGGCAATGCGATCAGCATTGCGCACGGTCGACACGCGATGCGAAATAAGAATCGTGGTCGTGTTGGCGGTGTAGTTGCGCAGCCCGCCGAGGATGCGCTCTTCGGTGTATGTGTCGACGCTGGCCAGCGCATCGTCGAGGATGAGAATCGCGGGACGGCGCAGCAGGGCGCGCGCAATGGCAGAGCGCTGCTTCTGGCCGCCAGAGAGCGTGACTCCGCGTTCGCCGACGGCAGTCTCAAATCCCTGCGGAAATTCCTCGACCTCGGCGCGAATGTGCGCGGCGCTCGCAGCCTCAAGCAGTTCTTCTGCGCTGGCGCCTGGAGCGCCGAATTTCAGATTTTCGCGAATCGTCTCGCTAAAGAGGAACGTCTCCTGCGGAACCATGCCTATATTGCGGCGCAGCACGGCGAGCGGATAATCGCGCACCGGCCGGCCATCGATCAGCAGCGAGCCTTCGGGCGCGTCATAAAGACGAGTAACCAGATTCACAAGCGTCGATTTCCCTGAGCCTGTAGGCCCAACGATGGCAAGGCTCGAGCCCGCCGGAATGTCGAGCGAAATATTGCGCAGCACCTGCGGCGCGCCGGTCTCGTCGCTGTAGCTGAAGTTGAGGTGACGAAATTCGATGTCTCCTTTCAACACTGTCTCCGGCCCAATTGCTGAATCAGCGGAGCGGTCGTCAATTGCGGGCTCGGCCTTGAGCAACTCGTCGATACGCTTCACTGATGCTGTACCGCGCTGGAAAATGTTGATTACCCAGCCCACGGCGATGATCGGCCAGATCAGCAGAATCATGTAGGTGTTGAACGCGACAAACTGACCCACGTCGATGCGGTTGGCCAGGACGAGGTGTCCGCCGACTAGCAGCGTGATGATCATGGAGACGCCGAGAATGAACTCGAGCGTAGGCCACAGCATGCCCATCAGCCGCACCAGGCGCAGCGCGCGGCCAATGTACTGGCGATTAAGCCGCTCGAAAAGGCTGATCTGCGATTCCTCGCGCGCAAAGGCCCGGATCAACCGCACGCCCGAATAATTTTCCTGCGCCTGCGCGGAGATATCGGAGAAGCTGGCCTGGATACGCTCGAAGCGCTCATGAATCTTGCGCCCAAGATACTGCACCACGATGCTGGCCAGCGGCGCTGGAGCCAGCGCCACCAGCGTCAGGTAGGGACTGATGTGCAGCATGAAAACCAGCGCGAAGATGCTTAGAAAAATTGTATTCACGCTGTACATGAGCCCTGGCCCCAGCAGCATGCGCACAGCGTTCAGGTCGTTGGTCATGCGCGCCATGATGTCGCCGGTGCGATAGCGCTGGTAAAAGCCGGAGTCCTGCGTCTCAAGTTTGCGGAAGAGATCGTTGCGCAGATCGAATTCGATATCGCGCGAGATGCCGATCAGCACCCAGCGTTGCGCGTACATGAAGACGCCCTTCACCAGGTTGATGCCAACCAGGAGCAGCGCGAGTTCCAGAATGAGCCGCTTCGTCGACCCCTGCGCGATCTTGTTGACGGCGATGCCAAGAACGCTCGGGAATTGCACGGCGACAATGTTCGTGGCCAGGCACGCCAGCACGCCCCGCACGTATCCCCAGCGGTAGCGGCGCATGTAGCTGAATAGAGGGGCGAGGTCGCCGAACATAGTTCTATTGTACCGGGAGCGTATTTGGACCCCGAAATTCGCTGACCAGCTCAATGAGTCCGACGATGTGCCGGTTAAACTCGTCAAGCCGATCTGCGGGAATCCAGTATTCCAGATGGATGCGCGAGCCTGCCGTCTGGATGGGAAATTGTTTTAGATAATCAGCTTGGACGTTGAATCGAAGGACATAGCCGGTGCCTCCATCGCGCGTATTCCAATCGCGCGCAATCTGCGTGGCGTACTCCTCGTTTAGAACGGGATAAAAGATCGGCTGCTCCGGCAAACGTGGCGGAAATTCACTCCATGCACTCGCGCGGATCAACTCCAGCTCCCTCTCGCCTGTGGGACGAAAAAGGGTCACTGTGACTGCTGCCTCATTCCCGGCCATAGACTCTGATCTCTGACCCATGGCCGCTGATCCCTGCCCCCTGATCCCTGCCCCCTATTCTACGTCGGCGTCCTTAGCAACAAATATCCGCCCACCAGCGCAAACAGCACATCGGCCGACCACGCAGCCATCGCCGCCGGCAGATAATTCACGTTTCCCATCGCGCCGAACAACGTGTCGAGCACACGGTATGCGATCGCTACGCCAATCGCCACTGCGATGCCGGTGAGCGAACTGCGCCGCCCCATCGACAGCGCGAAAGGGATGGCAAGTACCGCCATCACCACGGCGATCAGAGGATAGGAAAGCTTCTCCCACAGCGCGACGCGCAGACGCATGGTGTCGAATCCGCTCTGCCGCAGGTCACGGATGTAGCGATCCAGCTGTCCAAAATTCATCTCCTGCGATTCGAGATCTTCCTTCTGGAAGTAATCGGGAGGCTCGTGAATTTCAGCAAATGTCGTCTTCAGGAAATCGCGATATTGCGTAACATTTGCGCCCTGAATGTCGCGGACCCAGCCATTCTCGAATCGCCACGAGTCGGAGGCGGGATCCCAAACGGCGCGCGCGGCAAAGATGCGGCGAGTAAGCGAAAAAGTCGCCGGATCGAGTTCGAAGACCGATAGGTTGGCAAACTCTTTGGCTTCGGGTTCGAAGAACTGGTAGTAGAAGATGCGCGGGGGCTCGCCGTTGCGGGCCTGCCCAAAGATCCACTTCTGTTCGGGATGCAGGTAGGTTTGTGGCGGACGGCCTTTGATCACGTTGCGCAACGCTTCCTGCTTACGGTTTGCCTGCGGCAGATAGTACTCGCCGAAGAGGAACAGCGTGACAGCCAGGCAGGCCGCGATAGAGACAATCGGGATGACCAGCCGATAGAGGCTGATGCCGGTTGCCTTGATGGCAATGATCTCGCTGTTGCGGTTGAGCACGCCGAATTCAACCAATGCCGCGATGAGCACGGCCAGCGGCGCGATCTGGTAGAGCAGGCTCGGCGAGAGATTGAGCAGATAATCGCCGACGATCGACAGGTGGATGCGGTTGCGCAGGATGTCGCCCACTAAATCAAAAAACGTGAAGACGATCATCAACATCAGGAAGCCGGCAAGCACCAGGAAAAACATGGTGAGGAATTCGCGAACGATATATTCATCGAGAATGCGCGGGAAGATGCTGCGCGGTTTGCGCTGCATGCGCGGCTGGAACCGGTCGATCAGCCCGCTGAACTGGAACCCATTGGCAGACACCCGCGCTTTCAACTTCGGCAGATGCGAGGCCAACGCCGTAACTGAGCCGATAATCTGGCCGCCCGTTGCCATCTGCCACAGCAGAAAAATTCCGGCGACAGCGAATATCAGGTTCGCCGACCACACCGCGAGAAACGCCGGAAGCCTATTCTGCTGGCCGAGCGCAATGCCTGTCGAGGAGAGAAAGTAATAAATAAAAACGAGCAGGATTGTGAAAACGAATCCGGAACTCTTGCCACCGCGACGCGATGCCGCGCCCAGCGGAACGCCCACCAGCATCAGCACCAGGCACGAAACCGGAAGTGCAAAGCGGTTGTGCATCTCGATCAGGAGCCGCTTCTGCTCGGGCTTGCCCTCGGTGTCATGGATGCGCTGGTACAGCACGCGCATCGGCAGCGCGTAGAGCGCCGTATCCAGGCGCCCCAGGTGGACGTCGCTCTGCTGGCCGAGCCCGAGCGGCATGTCGGTGGTGGTGAAGGTGGAGATATTCGACTGCCCCCGCTGATCGGCAACGGTTTCGTCGCGTTGGCCGTCGCGCAGCCGCATCAGCAGTTCCTGCGTGTTGTCGCTGACCACTGTGGCAGATGCGGCGGTTGTGATAACGGGATTGACGGGGTCGCCGACATCCGCCATAAAGACGTTGTTCCAATTCGAGGGGCCTGCACCTGAGTGCACGTTCTGCACGTAGAGGACAAAGTTACGGAAGTCTTCGTAAAAAACGCCGCGTTGAATCTCGTACGAAGCCTGCGAGGTTGCCAGCGTCTGCTCCATCTCAATGATGGCCTGGTTGGCGCGGGGCGCCAGATAGAGCGAGTTGCCAATGCCGAGCACCGTAGCGGAAGCGGCGAGGATTGACGCGACGCGTACGAAATAGCCGATGCCGAGGCCGGAGGCACGCATGGCAATGATCTCGCTATCGGCGGCCAGCCTGCTCAGGCCAAGCAGCAGCCCCCACAATACCGCCATGGGAATGGTGAACTTGAAAAGATTCGGCAGCGTGAAAAGAAACACCTGGGCCACATCCGTCCACGTGGAGCTGTTGCGCACCACCACCTCAAGAATGTGAGGCAGGTTCGGCATAAACAGAATGAACGTGAACAGCGCGCACCCGATGAGCGTGAGGGAGAGTATCTCGCCGAGAATGTACCGCGTGAGTATGCGCACGGAGAAGCCTTGTGGCTAGTTTAGCGTGGCTGCGCGCTTCGTGATCGGAGCCTGCCATCCTCTCAGCCGCAGACTGTTCCCCAGCACACACACCGAGCTCAGCGCCATCGCGGCAGCTGCAAGCCACGGCGTCAGGAGCAAGTGAAATGCCGGATACAACAGCCCCGCCGCCAGCGGAATGCCCAGCAGGTTATACCCCACCGCCCAGCCGAGATTCTGGCGCATCACATGCAGAGTTTCGCGAGCCAGCGCAAGCGCCGCGGGAATTGCCGAGGGCCGCGCGCGTAACAAAATTACGTCGCCCGCCTCCTGCGCCAGATCGGCGCCCGAGCCCATGGCGATGCCTGCATCGGCCTGTGCCAGCGCGGCTGCGTCGTTGATGCCGTCGCCCACCATGGCGACGCGTAGCCCCGATTGCTGCAGCGCGCGAATCCGCGCCAGCTTTTGCGCTGGATCGAGGCCCGCTTCAACCTCTGTGATCCCTGCTTCGCGTGCGATAGGCTCGGCAGCCGCCGCGGAATCACCGGTCAGCATCACGACGCGCAGCCCCGAGGCCCGCAAAGCTGCAATCGCGGTCGTCGCATCGGGCCTGAGCTGATCCCGCGCGTCGAAAAATCCGGCAACCGCGTCATCCAGCGCCATCCAAAGCCGCGTCACGCCCGGCTCCGGCGACGCAGCATCAGCGGGCAAAGAAATCCCGAACTCGCGCAGCATGGCTTCGTTTCCCAACACGAGGTCTCGTCCTTCCACACGAGCCGTCAGTCCGCGCCCCGGCAGAATCTGCACATCCTGAGCGGCCGGCCACTCAATCCCTCGTTCCCGTGCCGCGCTCGACCACCGCGTACGCCAGTGGATGATTCGACCGCTCTTCCGCCGCCGCTGCGATGCGCAACAATTCCCGCTCTCGGTCTTCCAATCCCTGATCCTGGTCCCTGCTCCCTGCCGTATCAACTCCGGCCTTCCCGCCGTGATTGTTCCCGTCTTGTCGAGAACAATCACGTCAAGATGCGCAAGCCGCTCCAGCGCTTCGCCGCCTTTGAAGAGCACGCCAAGCTGAGCGCCGCGGCCCACGGCCACCGTCAACGCAGCAGGCACCGCCAGCCCCATCGCGCAGGGGCACGCAATCACCAGCACCGCTACTGTGTTGGCCAGCGCGAGTTGCAGATTATTCGTAACCGCGAGCCACACCACGAAGGTGATCGCCGCCAGTGCCAGCACCACCGGCACAAAAATTGCGCTTGCCCTGTCGGCCAGCCGTTCCATCGGCGCGCGTGAGCCCTGCGCCTGGTCCACCATGCGCGCAATCTGTGCCAGCACCGTCGCTGCGCCCAGCGACTGGGCCCGGCACACCACAGCCCCGTCATAATTGAGCGAGCCGGCCAGCACGCGGCCCCCGGGCTCGCGCTCCAGCGGCGTCGCCTCGCCGGTCAGCATCGATTCATCCACCGTCGTGCGTCCCTCGATCACCACAGCATCCACCGGGAACCGCTCGCCGGGCAGCACGACAATCTCGTCGCCGATTCTGACCTCTGCGAGCGGCACGACCGTCTGCACTCCATCCACGATGCGGCGCGCCGTAGCCGGCTGCAATCGCGAGAGCGCATCGAGCGCGCCCAGTGCTCGATGCTTTGCGCGAGCTTCCAGTGCCTTGCCCAGCAACAAAAACCCAAGGATAAGGAGCACTGCGTCGAAGTAAACCTGCCGTCCCGGAGCGGGAGCCACCGTCGCGTACGCCGAATACGCAAACGCCGCCGTCGTGCCCAAACTC
Source organism: uncultured Acidobacteriaceae bacterium (assembly GCA_963782085.1). Lineage (GTDB taxonomy): Bacteria > Acidobacteriota > Terriglobia > Terriglobales > Acidobacteriaceae > Telmatobacter. The sequence continues at coordinate 125,213 of CAWAIL010000008.1, read as the reverse complement.
ACCAGCGTGTTCATGTTGGTCGAGCCGTGACGCAGCGCGCGAATCGCACTGGTATAAATGCCGCGTCCCGCCCAGGCCATCACGATCGCCGTCATCACCAGAAGCCCCCAGCGCAACGCCCCCGCTGGAATCGCATAAAGCCACGGAAGCGCGCGCATCAGCCAACGATCCGCCGCGCCCATTCGGTCGCCGAGTGGCATAGCCAGCAACATGGCCACTGCGCCCGCCGCCAGAGTCACCCACGCCTTCGCCGGCGACCCCGCCGCGTCCAGCGCCCGCTCCACACCGCCCTCGTCGCCCGCGCGCGGCAGCACCGCGTCGTATCCCGCGCCGCGAATGGCCTCGACAAGTTTTTCCGGGGGAGCCAGCGCTGGATCGAACACCACGCTCGCGCGATGCGCCATCAAGTCAACGCGCGCCGACTCCACGCCCGCCGTCCCGCGCAGCGCCTCTTCCACGTGATGCTGGCACGAGGCACACGTCATGCCCAATACGGGCAGCGTGAGCGATTCTGTTGTTTGCGTGGCCAAGATTTAATCCCCACTTGCCGACGCCTGTGATCCAGTCGCACAATCCGGGCGCGTCCACCTGGGCTGCGCTCAAGGGCGTTATGATTCCAGATGCGCAGCGTAGCCTGATTTTGCAATCGCGTCGACGACGAGAGCGACAGGAGCCGGGTCCTCGAGAGAACTGAACCGCGCCGCCCCGATCCGCACTTCGTTCACCACGACGCCGGGCACCGCGGCAACGGCCTGGCTCACGCGGCGTACGCACGAACCGCAGTGCATGCCGTCGATCTTCAGCGTAAATTCAGCCATAGTTGTCTCTGTCCTGTTTATTTTGATGATAGCCGGTACGCGACGATTCAGGCAGCGTCTCTTATTGGAAGTGCGGCCAGCCGGCCGCAAGGTGAAGGACAATCAGATGGGAGGCACCTTGCAGCGCGAATTTCCTCTATCGCCGATCATCGGCGTGGGCGCAGTCGTCGTCAACGACGGCCGTGTGCTGCTGGTTTGCCGCGGCAGCGAGCCGCTCAAAGGCCATTGGACGCTTCCAGGAGGCGTGCTCGAGGTGGGCGAATCGCTCGCCGAAGGCGTCACCCGCGAAGTTCTCGAGGAAACCGGTCTGCAAGTCGAACCCATCGAACTCATCGAGCTGCTCGATCGCATTCACCGCGAAGAAAACCGCGTGCGCTACCACTACGTCATCGCCGACTACCTTTGCCGGGTCACCGGCGGCGAGTTGCAGGCCGCATCGGATGCCGACGCAGTGCGCTGGGTCGAGCGCGCAGAATGGAACTCTCATAGCGCACTCAAGCTCGATCCCATTACTGTGCTCGTCATCGAGAAGGGTTGGCAACGGGCGCAGGCGCTCAAGAGCGAAGGACAATGAGCGAATGAGTGTGAAACCTGCGCGCGCAGTTCTCGGGAGCTTGCTGGCACTTGCGACGCTCATCGCTGCCGGTTTTTTCCTTCGCCCCATCAGCTACTTCAACGCGATGACGTACTTGCGCGAGGACTTCTCCGGCGTCGAGAGCAGGGACGTGCGCGTCGAAGGAATTCGTGTCCACTACCTTGCAGAGGGTCCGGCGAACGGGCCTGTTATCGTGCTGGTGCATGGGCTGGGCAGCCGCGCAGAAGATTGGCGCAATCTTGCGCCGTACCTTGTTAGTGCAGGCTTCAGGGTTTATTTGCCGGACCTTCCCGGCTTCGGCCGCAGCGAAAAGCCCGCCAACTTTTCTTACTCGGTACGCGACCAGGCTGCTGTTGTGGTCGGCTTTCTTGACGCACTCGGATTGAAGAAGGTGAATCTTGCCGGTTGGTCGATGGGCGGATGGATTGCCGAACTCATCGCTGCCCAGCATCCGGAGCGCGTCAATCGCCTGATCCTTTTCGACGCCGCCGGGCTCTTTGTGATTCCGGACTGGAACCCCGATCTCTTCATGCCGGGCAGCGCGGCCCAACTCGGTCAGCTCTATGATTTGCTCATGCCCCATCCACCCCAGATTCCGTCGTATGTTGCTCGAGATATCTTGCGACTCTCGCACCAGCATGTCTGGGTCATGCGGCGCGCCATTGACACAATGCTGACCGCACAGGACGTGACCGACAAGCTGCTTCCCGAACTGAAAATGCCGGTGCTCATCGAGTGGGGCGAACTCGACCGAATCACTCCCGTCGCAGAGGGGCAGACCATTCACCAACTGATTCCGCAATCCCAACTCAATGTCATTTCAGGCTGCGGCCACCTGGCTCCGCTTGAGTGTGCCCGCCAAATAGGCCCCCAAGTCGTCGCTTTCGTGCAACACTAACTCGCGCTCTCAGCCCCTGGTTCAGAAGCCCATCGCTCCCTTGGTCCCTCGTTTCCTCGTCGGTTTCTCGTTCCCCGTACTTTTATTTGACTCCTTCCCACCCGCTCTGAAAGACTTTCGACAATGGGGTATACGGGTAGGTTTGAATATGCCGCGGAGCGCAAGGTCCGGCTCCGCAACAAGGGCTATTATCGGGTCCTTCATTGGCCCATTTGGATTTGGGTGTTCTTTCTGGCTCCCGGACCTCTCACTTTTGGCCTTTTCGCTCGCGGCTTTCACCTTTGGAACGCGCTTTGGCTCGCGGCAGTGCTGATCGGCACCGGCATCGCGGGCGTCTACGGCCAGTTGCCGGGTGTTGAGCCGGCCCCTTACATTCTGCGTTTTGACGAGGACCGGCCGAATCCCCTATACCGGCGTGTCTGCTACACCTTTGCCTGGAACGCGGTGCTGAACTTCGCGCTGCTTAATTTTGCCGGGATTGCAGCCGCGGCCATCACTGGCTCCTGGCATTTGAAGCAGATCTATTTCTATGCCTATTCACCGCTCTGTGCCTTTATTCTCCTTCTTGGAATGCTGGGCAAGCTGCCGCGCGTGGGCCTCTCCACTAAGGGTGAAGGCAGGGAGCGCAGATATTTTTACGGCTCGGTTTGGGCCGTAACCGCTTCTCAGACCGTCCTTCTCATTTTGTGGAAAGCGCTGCCTGAGACGCGCGAGGCGAACCAGATTAAGCTTTTTGTCTACGTTGGGATGCTGATAGCCTTTGGCCTGGCTGCCTCGCGCGGCATGCTCCCGCGAACCCGGCCCATCCTGCCCGGCGAACTGATCGCAGACTAGGCCGCTCTCGCTGACGATCAAATGGGTCGTTACCATTTGCAAGACGTAATGTTACGCTTCGAAAAAATATTCGGTTTCGTGTAAACCTAATTTTTCCTTGTCTCCTCGCAGGCGGCAGGCTAACATTTCCTCCATGAAAAACCGTAGAGCCTTATTCCTTTTCCTTGTCACGGTCCTTGTCTTGGTTTGCGTTCCCGCCATCCTGCTGGCCAAGCGCAGCCTCAGCGATTATCCGATGCGTTTGCACATCTACCAGACCAACTGGTCCCATAATGGCTCGGGATATCACGGTTACGGACGCGCCAACCTGTTTGATGAGCAGGGTGCGCCCCACGGCGTGGAATACACCTACGACTGCGACGACCACCTGATGGCCTCGAACGGCAACGAAGCTTATCCGGCGAAGTGGAAGAAGCAGGGACAGTCAGTCGAAGTGATCTTCGGCGAGATCGGTCAGAAGCCGGATCAGTTTCATGCCTGCGACTTCAAGGTGGCTCTCAAGTCCTTCGTCTTCTTCCGGCACAATGGGGAACTGGATACCGGGACGCCCGAGGAACTTTTGGCCAAACATTCCAATCAGACCCCGTCAACGGGTCCGGCGGCGGCGACCGACGTTCCTGTCTCAGCAAATCCGCCCCATTCGTATTGAGGCGGCGCACCGCTTGAGCCTGCGCGACATGCACGACCACGGCGCCCGTGGCCTGGACAACGCCATCGAAGATTTGCTCAAAGACTTATTCGCAAGTTGAGATCTAGTTCGCAAGGTGAGACCTCTTCGCCGGCTTTCGCTCACTTCCGTTCCGGCAGTGTGAAAACCACGAATTGGTTATGGATCTCCGGCGGCGGCTGTCCCTTCGCGTTCTTGGGAGGCGCTCCGCTGGCGGACGGCACCGCGATGTATTCGCGGCCATTGACGGAGTAGGCTGCCGGAATGCCAACTGCCTTTTCCGGCAGGTTAGTCTCCCAAACGGTTTTGCCGGTGTCCGGGTCCAGCGCCATCAGCTTCTTCAAGCGCGGTTCAGGAACAAACAGCAGGTTACCCGCGGAGACCACGATTCCAAATTTCGTCAGGTCACCGGTTCCCGTCTTGATGCTTTTGTCAGGATAGTTCGGATCGCTGTCGACCGGTACCTGCCACAGCAGCTTGCCGGTATTCATGTCGTACGCGCTCAGCACGGTCCACGGCGGACGCATGACGCCGTCTCCGGTGGACTTCGAATACCAATACCCATAATCGGTGCGCCAGCGCGGCTCGCCTTCCGCCAGGCCCTTCATCATCTTGCGCGGCGGCGCGTCGCTGGGGATAAATCCGTTGCCGACGTAAGTCAGCAGGTCAGTTAGCGATTGGCCGGTGATGTTCGGAAACCCCGGCATGGGCGATTTTCCATTGTGGATGAAGTCGGTCAGATCTTCCTGTGTCATGCGGTCGCGCACGCCCACCAGTGACGGATACATCGGCGGATGGCCCATGCGATCGGTCCCATGGCACGACGAGCAGTTTTGCTGATAAAGCGAACGCCCGCGCTCCATGGGAGTGTTGCCGGATCCAAACAGCGGCATCGATTTTGTCAGCTCAATCACATCCGGGATATTGAAGGCGAGCACGTAAAGGCGGCCGCGGACGGGATCAGCAGCGGTCATCCCAAAGTTCGCTCCGCCGTTTGAGCTGGCGGCCTGCAGAGTGGGCAATGTCGATGGCGGAGTAAACATTCCATCCCAGCGAACACTGTTGAAGCGCTTGATGATCTCCGACCGTTCCGGCTCCGGGATGGCCGGGTCAATGTCATTTGCGGTGTAGTTCTGCCGAATGAAGGGCTCCAGGACTGTGGGCACGGGTTGCGTGGGAGAAAGCTTCTCGCCTTCCATTTGTCCGCTCTGCGGAACAGGACGTTCTTCAATTGGGAACAGCGGCTTGCCGGTCACGCGATCGAACGCGAACAGGTAGCCGGTCTTGCCCGCTACCGCGACGCAATCGATCAGCTTGCCGTTGCTCTTCGCCGTGAACAGAACAGGAGTTGAAGCCAGATCGTAATCCCAAAGATCGTGGTGAACGTCCTGAAACGACCACAGCAGCTTGCCGGTTGCGATATCGATTGCAAGAAGGCAATCTGCGTAGCGGTTATCGCCGGGGCGGTCCACGCCCCAGAAGTCATAGGTGGGCGCGCCGGTTCCGGCATAAAGAATGCCGCGTTTCTCATCCACCGACGCTTCAGACCAGTCATTGCTTCCGCCATGGAAGGCGCGGGGATTCGGGCCCCACTCGTTCGCGGTCGGTTCGCCCGGCATCGGTTCGGTATGGAACTGCCAGACGAGCTTGCCGGAATTCAGATCGAATGCGCGGATATCGCCAACCGGCGAACCGTATTCTTCTCCGGCGCTCGATCCCACCACCAGCGTGTCATGCCACACGCGCGGCGGAGATGAGTTTTGCACGTTGAAAATCGTGTCGGGATCGCGCTCGAGGCCTTGCTTTAGATCGACGCTATAGTTGGGATCGAGTTTGCCGGTGTTGGCGTCAATCTGGCGGATGCGGTTCGCGAGAAAGAAGACGATGCGTTTCTTTGAATGATCCGTGCTTTCCCAATAAGCGAGCCCGCGCTGCCGGGGACTCACCATCTTGGGATCCGAGACCCACAATTCTTTGCCGGTGATGGCATCGAGCGCTGTAATCGATCCGCTCTTGCCAACAACGAACATCACGCCGTCAACTACCAGCGGATTCGCTGTCGAAATGGACGAGCCGATATCGTACGTCCACGCGACCTTCAGTTGATTCACATTAGATTGATTGATCTGCGCAAGCGGCGTGTAATGATTGCCGCCCGCGTCTCCCTCGTACGCAGGCCAGTCAACATTGGCCGAACCTGCTGCGGTTTTTGAGGGAGACGCGGCATTCAATGCCATGACAGCCGCTGCCACGGCAACAATGAGGGCAACGGCGACGGTCAGAACGCCGCGCTTCGAAGCCAACGGGAACGATCGAAGTGGTTTCATCTGGAACAGCACCTGGGTGGTTAGAATGCCTGCTTGCGGAAGCATACATTATGCAAGGTCTAATGCACTATACGCAACAAGCACGAGGAGGCTCGCAATGACAAACCGCTTTCCTCTTTGCAGCCGGATGGTGGGTCCGAATGCGCAAAACCGCCGGGTTTTCATCAGAATTCCGTGCGCGCTGTTACGGCGAAGCACGGCGCGTCACGATATATTGAGAAAAATTCAGGAATCTTCCCCCAGGCAAGGAGAAGATCCCCTCCAGAGGCCGGCAGTTACGCCAACCAGGCCTCGGACGATCGCAGCTTTGCTCTGAGGCTTGGCACTGAACGAAGGTACACATCGCTGCCTCAGAAGCATGCATCAAATTGGAAGATGAATTGCCTTGGATCTTAGTTCTGCATCGAGGATGTTTTGCGCTCTTCCGTTCCACTGGGCCACAAGCTCATCGCTGTTGTCATCGCTGCCGCCACCGCATTTGGCCTCTATGCCTTTCTTCGCTACCATGATACGCAAGAAGCCTCCGCCGCTTTGCTTTCGTTCGATTCTGTAGCGGCGCAGCAGCTTGATCCCAACCTCTCACGCGCGCCGCATCCAGCCGTGGTCCTCGGCCAGTCCATTCTCAGCGACTCCGTTGTCGCCACTCTCGTTCCCCGGGCCGATCCCGCTGCGTCCTCCACTGTCCAGGCCATTGGCGAATTCCGCGCCCGCCTTGAGCTGACCCAGCCCGCCACCGGGCTCCTCCTGGTTCGCTATCGTGATCCTGACCCGGCCCAGGCCGCCGCGAATGCCAATGCGGTAGCCAAAGCTCTCGCCGGTTGGACGCCTGCGTCTCCCAGCAATCCTCATCCAGCCGCAAACATCCAGCCCGCGCCAAATCCCGCCCCTCAGATTCCCGGCGCCCAGGACGCACCGGCGCCCGCACCCATTCCAGCTCCCACCCCCGCGTCCACGCCCGCCGCCAGTCCCGCGGCCGCACCCATTCCGGCACCCGCATCAGGCGCCCCGCAACATATCCCTGGTGCGGAACTAGCCGCGGCTCTTGGCGAAGTGCACGCCCAGCTTTCTGCCGCCGGTCAACATGCCGGCCCTGAATCGTCTTTCCGGTCCGAGCACGATCGCCAACGATACCTGGAGTCTCAAGTCCGCGCCGCCCAACAAAAACTCTACGACCTGCGCAGGAAGTTACCCGATGCCGGCTCGGCGACTGGCGCGCGAACTCCACTCGATGTCGTTCAGCATGCGCTTGCTCTCTTCTGGCCGTCCGCCGCAGGCATCAATACCGCCGGAACTTCTGAAGCGCAGCTCAAATACGAGCGAGAGCAACTGACCCGCGACATCGATATAGTCGAACAGCAGCAGCAAGCCGCTCAACGTGCAGAGGCCGCTGATTCCGCATCTACCGAGGTTCAGGCACTGCCGGCCGCGCCTCCCACCACACAACCGCAAGCCGCGCCCGCGCCTGCCCCCGCGGCCTCTGTGCAATCTCCATCCGCTTCTCTCGTCCCGGTGAATCCGCTCCACCTGCAGCGTGCGGCTGCACTCCCCGCGCCGGTGGCTTGGTGGCCTGCAGCGCTGGCCGGTTGCCTTTGTGGCCTGCTTTACTGGGGAATCGCCATTGCCCGCTATCGCGCACTCCGCGATTCAGACGATGAACTCGATGATGAAGATGATGAAGTCGATCTCCCCGAAAAAAGCACCCGTTCCATGTACGGACTTTCCGGCATAGACGCGCCCGTGAGAGCCGCTTCCCGCGATGAGTGGATCGAAGCCTACCCGGCCGAGACTTCCTTACGCAAGCATGCTTCCTTTTCCTTCGATCAGGAATCTGACTCCGCATCTGCCTCAGATCAACGTTCAGATCAGCCTCCATCGCCCGAACCAATTCAGCATTCGACAGAAGATACCGTTCCAGACGACATGCCGGAGCCCGCAGTAGCTCCATCCCAGACCGACAAGCCTGAAACCGCGTCCGACGCCGATGCCGTTGCTCCCCCGCGCACACCGGAAGAGCAGGATGAGGTCTCCCAGGAGGAGCATGACCAGGAGAAACATGTCCAGGAGGAACATGTCCAGGAGAAACATTCCGAGAACACCAATTCCTGGGAAGACGAAATCCGCAGAAATCTTTCTCAAACTACCTTTGCTCGCATGCTGGATCCGAAGCCCATCGCCGAAGATGTTGCTGATGGTGCCTCCGCCTCGAAAGGTCCCGCCCGCGAAGCAGGAGATCCTCCGTCGAAGCCCAGCCGTCTGGTCGGCTGATTTCGATCCGTGGTATTCAAGCCTCATGCTGCCGGGCGGCCATCGGCCAATCGGAAGTTGTTCCTGAGCGAGCTCGTGCGGCGCGTCAAGCGCCCAACCTGCCGCCCAATTCGGTCTGGTGAATCTTCCGCAGCCGAGGCTAGTCTATCTTCTTGATCAAGCCCACTAGCGCTCCCGGTCGACTTGTTAGTATCCTCTGCGGGCCTGTTGGGTCCGCAGAGGACGGCAGGTTCGAACTACCGCAGGCTTCCAGTTGTTGCGTTGGCCGGGCTGCCAATTGCTTCGCCCGATACGACCAGTTCCACTCTCCGGTTTTCCTGGCGTCCAGCGGAGTTATCGTTTGAGGCTACCGGCGAACTATTGCCGAAGCCCGTTGCGCTGACTGTGTTTGCGACTACGCCCTCTTGCACGAGGTAATCGCGAACCGCTCCCGCGCGATTCTCCGAGAGCTTCTGATTCATCTCATCGCCGCCCACATTGTCGGTGTATCCGCCGACCGCAATGTTGAGCGACTGGGTATGCGATCAATATTCCGGCAACCTTTGCCAGCTTCTCCCGCGCGCCAGGCTTCAACGAATATTGCCCCGTGTCAAACAGCACATCGGACATGCTGACGATCAGTCCCCGTGCGCTGTCGCGCGTCTCGAGGATCTCATTGAGTCGCACTTCCAATTGCGCACGCATCGCCGCTTTTTCGCTGTCCGCCTGGTGTTCTCCCTCCTGCGCTTGCTGGGCAATCATGCGGGACTGGTCTGCATCGGCCTGAGCCGCGTTGATTGCCGCCGCCGATGCTGTCTGGTTGTTCACCATGTCCGCCTGAGCCTTTGTCGTAGCGGCCTGGGCGTTTGCCGCATCAGCCTGGGCCTTTGCCGCGGCGGCCTGGGCACTTGCCGCATCAACCTGAGCTTGTTCCTTTTGGCGCGTCGCTTTGTCGGCTTGCGCCTGCGACTCCGCCTGCGCATCGGCCGAAGCCTGGCGTTCGGCCGCGCTGCGATCGTCCTCGATCCTCTTGACGGCTATCTCCCGCGCATCTTCCGCAGTCTGCACGGTCTCTCGGGACTTCGCGATCAGTTGCTTCTTATCCGAATGCCCTTCCGTAGCGTATGCGTCGGCACTGTTCATCAACTGAACGGCATGCTGATAGCTTTCGCCGGCGTACTTTTCGGCTCCCTCAGATTTGGCGATGCGCACTGCATTCCGCGCTTCAAGAAACTCCAAAGGCAGCTTGGCATCCAGAACCACGGGGTCGAATTTGTATCCAGTCGGGATATAACCGCCGCGCTCCATGAGTTCATATTTTGCGTTCACCGCTTCGGATGTTCCCTTGGTGTCGGCGCGAATCACATTCTCAAGCACGACAACATTGCTCGGCTGGCGAACGGCAAAATAGGGCTCCGCGGTGACGATCAGTGCGAATGCCTGGAGATTGGTGGTGGCAGTCAGTTTGCTGCGATCGTTGCCGCCGACCAGGACTTCTCCAAGATTCACTGCGTGGCCATCAGGCGAGATCGCCCACATCACGTAGGTCAGATATTCGGTGCCAAAGGTCGTGGGGCTTTGCAAATTCCCAAAGTCCGCTTCGACTTCCATGGTGCCGCGCTTGCTGCGCACTTTGGCTTTTCCGTCGGCTGAAGGCAGCAAAGCGGTTCCGGCCAGATCCACATCCGTAGGCTCCGCCGCGATGCTGATAGTTAATCGCTTCAACGGTGCGGCTTGTTTCGGTCACGACATAGGCGGGCATTTGGCGAGTCGGTACGAGGGCGATCGACTCTTGCGGGCTGGCTTGAGCAAACGCGCTCAAGCTGAGGGCGCTTCCGATCACGAACAATAGTGTGTGTTTCACGAGATCTCCTGCAGTCAAAGGACTGCTGTATTGCGTTGTTGTCTTGGGTTGGCGGGCGAAGCTGTGCAGGCTTCGATGGGGATGATCTTGTCAACGCCCGACGCGGAATTGATGGAGGTGCTGGAACAGACCATAGAGATTTGCGATCCACAAAACCAAAACGATGACAACCAGGCCATTCAGGATCGATTTGATTTGCCCCTGCATGGGGATGAATCTGTTCACAAGCCACAACAGGACTCCTGCCGCAACAATCGTGATGAGGACGGTGGTAAGTGGCATTTCATGTTCTCCATTCATTTCTCAGATTCGGTGCCCCATGGCATCGTCGAGAAGTTACGAGCGATCGACTCACTTTGCATGGGAGCCATCAGAAAGAGGAGAACGCATGCTCCGCTTCATTCCTATTCTTCCAAGTAGCTGAAGAAATAGCTGAGCCATAGTGCTCATCCTCGAGAATTAGGCTCACTACAAGCGGAGTTCAAGGCCGGGCAGACCTGCTGCCCCTTTCCCCCATGCTCGCGAAAAACGGGCTGTGAATCTGCGGCGTCAGTTGCAACCCATTTGATTCCCGTCGTTTGCACTCAGCGGTTCACCGACTTTCAGGATCGATTTTGCGCAAGAAAGCGGAATTGCAAGCCCCGATGAGATGAATCCGCGAGCAGAAGATTCTCTGCGGGTGATTCAAATCACATTTGACCGTCCGCCACAGAGGTATAAGAAGGTTGCTATGTGCCTGGCGATTCCCGGAAAAGTGGAAGAGATCACCACCGACGGCCTGATCCGCATCGGCCGCGTCAACTTCGGCGGCGTGGTCAAGAACGTCTGCCTCGACTACGTGCCCGAGGTCGAAGTCGGCGACTACACCATCGTCCACGTGGGCTTTGCCCTCTCCAAAATCGACGAGGAAACCGCCGAGCAGACGCTCGCCGACTTCCGCGCCATGGGCGTGCTCGACGAAGAACTGGCCAGCGAAGAAGAAGCCTTTGCCCGCGCCGCGCAGCGCCCGCAATCCAACTGCCCCGACGGAAGTTGCCGAAGAAAGCGTGCACGCCGGACGCACGCTAGACGAGCCTCGCTAGCTCAGCTGAACACGCCAATGAAGTACCTGACCGAGTTTCGCAACGGCGAGATCGCGCAGCGCATTGCGCGCGAGATTCACCAGGTCACCACGCGCCCGTGGAAGATCATGGAAGTCTGCGGCGGCCAGACGCACTCCATCATCAAGAACGGAATCGACCAGATGCTGCCGGCCGGAATCGAGATGATTCACGGGCCCGGCTGCCCGGTCTGCGTCACGCCGCTTGAACTGATTGACAAGGCGCTGGCCATTGCCGCGCAGCCGGGCGTCATCTTCTGCTCGTTCGGCGACATGCTGCGCGTGCCGGGCACCGATGGCGACCTGTTCCAGGTGAAGGGCGCGGGCGGCGATGTGCGGGTGGTCTATTCGCCGCTCGACGCGGTGGAGCTGGCGGTCAAGAATCCCGACAAGCAGGTTGTGTTCTTCGGCGTGGGGTTTGAGACCACCGCGCCGGCCAACGCCATGAGCGTGCACCTGGCCAAGCGGCGCGGGCTCAAGAATTTTTCGCGTGCTGGTTTCGCATGTGCTGGTGCCGCCGGCGATTGAGGCCATTATGAGCTCGCCGGGCAACCAGGTGCAGGCATTTCTCGCTCGCGGGCCACGTGTGCAGCGTGATGGGCTACTGGGAGTATCCGCCGCTGGCCGAGAAGTTCAGCATGCCGCATCGTGGTCACGGGCTTTGAGCCGCTCGATCTGCTCGATGGAATCCGGCGCGCCGTGATGCAGCTCGAGGCTGGCAAGCACGAAGTGGAGAACGCCTACGAGCGCGTCGTGACCTTTGAAGGCAACCAGCGCCGCGCAAAAGCTGCTGGCTGAAGTTTTTGAAGTGACCGATCGCGCCTGGCGCGGCATCGGCGTGATTCCGAAGAGCGGCTGGCGGCTGAACGCGGACTATCGCGAGTTCGATGCCGAAGAGCGCTTCCACATCACCGGCATTCATACCGAGGAGTCGCCGCTGTGCCACGCCGGCGATGTGCTGCGCGGGGCGATCAAGCCGGCCGCAGTGCGCCGGCCTTCGGCAAGGAGTGCACGCCGCGGCATCCGCTGGGCGCGACCATGGTTTCAAGCGAAGGCGCCTGCGCGGCGTACTACAACTACGGGCGGTTTCTTTCGGCGGAAGAGCTGGCCAGCGCCGGCGCGCGCTTTAAGCGGAGCTGCGCAATGGCTGAACGACTGCGAAGACGCTCGCCAGCACCCGACTTTTCGAACTGGACCTGCCCGCTTCCGCTGGCCGACTATCCCACCATCGTGATGGGCCACGGCGGCGGCGGCAAGCTGGGCAACGAGCTGGTCGAGCATCTGTTTCTGCCGGCGTTTCGCAATCCCGCGCTTGAAAATCTGGGCGATGCGGCGGTGCTCGACACCGGCGGCGCGCGGCTCGCCATGAGCACGGATTCGTTTGTCGTGCAGCCGCTGTTTTTTCCCGGCGGATCGATCGGCGAGCTGGCGGTCAACGGAACGGTGAACGATCTGGCCGTCTCCGGCGCGGAGCCCGAATTCCTGAGCGCAAGCTTCATTCTCGAAGAAGGATTTCCGCTGGCGCAACTCGCGGCCATTGTGGACGCGATGGCCAAGGCCGCGGCAACTGCCGGCGTGCAAGATTGTTACCGGCGACACCAAAGTGGTGGAGCGCGGCCACGGCGACGGCTGCTACATCAACACGGCCGGCGTGGGCGTGCTGCGCGCGGGGATTCACGTCGGTCCGCATCGCGCGCAGCCGGCGACGCGGTGCTGGTGTCGGGAACCATCGGCGACCACGGCATGGCGATCATGAGCGTGCGCGAGGGCCTGGAGTTCGAGAGCCAGATCCGCTCCGATTGCGCGGCGCTGAACGGCATGATTGCCGAGGTGCTTGATGCGGCGGGCGGTGCAGTGCACGCCATGCGCGATCCCACGCGCGGCGGCCTGGCTTCCACGCTGAACGAGATTGCGCAATCTTCGAACGTCGGCATTGCGATCGACGAAGCAAGCCTGCCGGTGCGGGCTGAAGTGCAGTCGGCCTGCGAGCTGCTGGGGCTCGATCCGGTCTATGTGGCCAACGAGGGCAAGGCGGTTTTCTTTGTTGCGCCGGAAGCCGCGCGATCGCGTGCTTGAAGTTCTGCGCGCCCATCCGCTGGGCCGCGATGCCGCGCGCATCGGCCACGTGACCGCGGAGCACAAGCGCATGCTGGTGGCGCGCACCGCGATGGGCGCCAATCGCGTGATTCCGACGCAGATCGGCGAGCAGTTGCCGCGCATCTGCTAGCAGCTGCCGGCTATCGATTGCAGGATTCTGGCCGCAAGAATCCGCTCCAGTAACGCATCAATTTTTTCAAATTACATTTGTAAGCATATTCTTCTGCGTATCTGAGATTACAGTTCTATTCCACATTCCACGCCGATACATGAGAAAAGACTACAGACTCGCGGAACCGCATCCGCAGCGGCCGCCAGCCTACGCGTCTGTCTGGCTCAACGTCGGATGCCCCGCCGAAATAAGATCCCTCTCAGTTCTCGGCAATATTATTGCTCCACCGGAGCGCTGCGCAGCAATCGCGGCGACGGTCTCCGTGCGCATGCGCACATGCCCCAATCCGCCGGATTACGACGCGAATCGACGAATCACAGAGTCGTCACGCTCTCGTGGCAACGTGCATCCGCTGGCGCGGCCGCGAGTTCGACCGAGGCGTGGCGAATCCGCGACATCCGCTCGAGCGGCATGCTGCTCGTGCTGCAACCATCGGCCCCAGAGCAAGCCGACCTCGACGCGCTCGTCGCTGCACAACAGGATCCAGGCTCTGCCGCTCTATCACCAGTGGCTCACTCCAGCCGAATTCGGCGCACGTTTCGGCGCAAGGAATCAGACCTGGCGCAAGTGACCGCATGGCTCTCATCGCACGGCTTCACAATCGACGAAATTCCCGCCGGACGCCGACTCATCGTCTTCTCCGGTTCAGCCGGCCAGGTCTCCGACACCTTCCACACTGAGCTGCACCTCTACCGCGTGAACGGCGAACCCACATCTCGCCAACGACAAGACCCGCAGATTCCAGCAGCCTGGCCGGCGTTGTCGGCGGCGTTGTTTCGCTGCACGACTTCCGCCGCACATCCGAGATGCACGAGCGTACGCACCGATCCGCGCAGCCCGAGTACTCGGCCGGAAGCACGCACTATATGTTCCCTGCCGACTTCGCCACGATCTACGATCTGAACCCGCTCTACAGCGCCGGTACGACGGAACAGGAGTCTCGATCGCTATCGCGGCGCGCAGCAACATCAAGCTCAGCGACGTTGCCGCATTCCGTTCCATCGCAGGTCTGCCGGCCAACACGCCCGACCGTCACTATCGTCGGCGTCGATCCGGGGCTGGTTGCCAACGATCAGGACGAGTCCACCCTCGACGTTGAATGGAGCGGCGCAGTCGCGCCGGCGGCAACGGTTAATCTCGTTGTCGCGCAATCAACAGCAACGACCGACGGCATCGATCTGGCCGCCGCATACATCGTGAACCACGCGATGGCGCCGGTAGTGAGCGTGAGCTACGGCAGTTGCGAGCAGGAGATGGGAGCAGCGGAACTCGCCTTCTACAACGAGCCTTTGGGAGCAGGCAGCAAGCGAGGGAATGAGCGTCCTTGTCGCATCAGGCGATGCCGGCGCGGCCGGCTGTTCGCGCCGGCTCAGACACCGTCGGCACGAGCAGGCTGTGAATGGACTCTGCAGCTCGCCCTATGCCACCTGTGTCGGCGGCACGCGAGTTCAACGAAGGAGCGAATGCGGCCGCAGTATTGGTCAGCAGCGAATTCTGCGGGCTACGGCTCGGCGCTTGGCTATATTCCCGAGGTCGTCTGGAACGAAAGCGCAACAGATGGAGGCATGGGCTTTGGGCTTCCGGCGGCGGAGCAAGCACGGTGTATTCGCAGCCCGCGTGGCAGAGCGAGGTAAGCGGAACGGGCGCAGCGAACGGCATGAGAGGCAGTCCCTGACGTTGCGCTGGCAGCCGCAGATCACGACGGCTACTTCTGCTGGACGAATGGCTCGCGCTGGATTGCATCGGGAACCTCCGTTGCGGCGCCGGATTTTGCCGGCTCTGATGGCGCTCGTGGTCGAGAAACAGCGCGGCGCAGCGCAGGGCAACGCAAATCCCAATCTCTACGCGAGGTCAAACGGCGCGCACAATCCCTTTCATGCGACGCAGGCAGGCGACAACAGCGTTCCCGGCGTTACTGGATTCATCGCGAGCGGCGCCACATACAATCTCGCCACTGGATTGGGGTCGGTGGACGCCGCAGTCGCTGGTGAACGAATGGGGCTCGAACGCGCAGAGTCTCCCAATCGCTTCGCGGCCGGCTCGCTGCTCCCGCTTCAGTCTTTTATCCGGATGTAAGCCGCCGCTGCGATCGCCCTTGCCTAAGCTTGGAATGGCCGAGAGCCGTTGAAAAGCGCAACCATGGCGAATGCGATCAGGCGAAGAGTTCGAATGCTTTTTGGATCTTCGCAGTTTGCTCTGTGGGCGAGTCCGTAAACGAATAACTGATTTCGAGAACTGTAGCTGGAGGTGTCGCCAACGCGCTCAGCGCCTTCACAGTCGCGTCCCACGCAATGGTGCCATCGCCCGGCCACAGGTGCTCATCTTTCGTTCCGTGATTGTCGTGCACGTGAACCGTAGCAATGCGATTGCCAAGTGTAGCGATCGCGTCCGCCGTACCCACGGTGATGTTTGCGTGGCCGAGGTCAAGGCAAACACCGACGCTGTTGAGGTGGCCCATCTCCAGAATCATTACCAGGTGCTCCGGAGTCGTCGCCTCACTCAACAGATTCTCAACAAGAAGGCGCACGCCGAGCGGCCGCGCGAATGCGCCCAGGTGCTCAAGCGCCGTGTGTGCATATTCGATCGTGCGTGGTGACCACGAGTCCTCGCGCTCGCCCAGATGGACGATAACATTGCGAAACGGAATATATTCGGCGGCCTCGATCGCGCGCTTGATCTCATCCATCGCGTCAATGCGGCGCGACTTCTCAGGATGCAGGACGTTGATCGCAGGCGCGCCGGCGCGACCCATCTCGCGGTCGGGGTAAATCGGTGCGTGCATCGAGAACGGTTCCACTGGATTTGAGCGAAACCATTCGGCCAATTCAGTCACATACTCGCGACTCGTGTAGTCGAAGTGTTGTCGCGCGGCAAAAATCTCTACCGCCTCAGCACCGGCGCGCGCCGCGTGCTCCAGTAGCCCTGGATGCAATCGATGATTAAGAAAAATATGAGTCGAAAGTACGCGCAGCATCTGGGTTTGACCCTTCGCGCCGGAGTTGGTTGATTCGCAAACTGGGCGCTACTGGTATTCTCGCATTCGCCATGGGACGACGCCGGTTTTTGGGGCGATAGAAGGTGCGCAGAAAGCCAGCCACGAACCAAGATGCATACCTTGCGGAAACACGTGCCAGCTTGCAGTGTAAGGAATCGAAACTGGCTTCGCGTCTATCATCAGAAGTGTTGTTCGCGGCTAAACAGGTTCCGGCTCAGAACTTGGGATTCTGGGCGGTCGGGCGCGTAAAGATGCGCTGTGGAGAAAGAACGAGTGAGCGAGGTCTTCTGGGTTCAAGGCGATCCGGCCATCAAGTTGGCAATCGTGCTTTGTCCGCGGGGAGACAGACTGCTCAGAGACGATCTGCGAGTCTTCAAGCGGAACGGGGTTGATGCGCTGGTCTCTCTTCTAGAGCCGGACGAGGCGATGTGGCTGGGCCTGAGCGAGGAGTCGCTGATTGCGGAAGAAGTGGGAATGAAGTTCCTCTCCTATCCAATTCGCGACGTTCACGTTCCATCCGACGCGAGGACCTTTCGAGAATTTGTTTCCGGGCTTGCCGATCGGCTGCGCTCCGGCGAACAAATCGGAATGCACTGCCGGGGAAGCATTGGACGCGCTCCCACAACCGCAGCATGCACGCTCATTCATCTTGGCTGGAAGGCGAAGGATGCGTTGAAAGCAATCCAGAATGCGCGTGGGTTTCCAATTCCGGATACTGATGAGCAGTTGCGTTGGATTCTCGACTACAAGGCGCAGCCGTGAGCGAAACGGCCGCAAACCCAATCATCGATCTGAGCTTTCCCCACGCATGGCAGGCCGAAATCCTTGCAGCGCGGCCGCTGATTTTGCCGCAGCGACATTTTGTTTATCCTCGGCAAGCCGAAGAGATTGAGCGCGGCGCGCTCGAAGTGTTGATTCGGCCGGGCTCAGCCAGTGCGCAGCCGTTTCTAGCCACGTGCGCTCTTGGATTTCGCGATCCAATCGCTCCCACCGGCCTGTGGTCAGCCCCAAAGCCAGAAGAAATCTGCGCAGTCGCAGGCGGGTATGTCTACCTGATCGACACATCCGTGCCGGAGAAGTTCACGATGATCCCCTATCGGCCGGTGCTCAGGATCATTCCGGCGGTCCCGGATGGCGTGCTCCTCTTTGTTGGACATCACGCGATCCTCGCCTGGGGCCGCAAAGGCCGGGCGTGGGAATCGGAAAAGCTCTCGGACGAAGGTGTGACAATTCTCGGCATTGACGCCGGTGTTCTGCGCGGGACTGGTTGGGAGATCCGGACTGACAAGGAAGTGCCGTTCGCACTGGACGTCCGCAGCGGATTGCGCACCATTTAGCCCACATTAGGGCGTGCAGTCTTCTTCGCTCAAGCGAACCTAAGGCCAATTCGCAACTCAGCACACGAGCCCGTTGCTATGCGCCACGGGTCGCAGTTCCTTGTATGCCTCGTAGATATCTTCGAAGACCGAATCCCAGCCGGCGGTAACAGCGTAGGCGCGCGCGGCCCGGCGCATTCGCTTGTGTTGGGCAACGTCGACAAGGACGCTGGTGATCGCCGCAGCAAATTGCTCGTCGGGAACGATTCTGCCTGTCTCGCCATCGCGCACAATCGTGCGCGGACCTCCGTCGGGTGTAACAATTGCCGGCACGCCGCTGCCTAGAGCTTCGAGCACAACGTTGCCAAACGTGTCGGTGTGCGACGGAAAAACGAACAGGTCCATATTGGCATAAGCGCGGGCAAGCGTATCACCCCGCAGCACGCCGGTAAACTCCGCCCGATGCAATCGCTCGCGCAGCCACGCTTCTTCTCCGCCGTGACCAACCATCATGAAATGAAACTTTTCCCCGCTTTGGTCAAGCTGTTGCTGAATTTGCGCCAGCAGCGCGACGTTTTTCTCAATAGAAAAACGGCCGACGAAGCCAAGCACAGGCTCGGTGTCGCCGGGATCGCGCATCCGCTTCGCAGGATGAAACAATTCGGAGTCGACGCCGCGCGGCATCAGATGGCAAGGCCGCCCCGTCGAGCGCTCAAGCAATCCGCAGAGCTCGGGATTCGGGGCAAAGAGCACCTGCGCGACGGAGTAAAACCGCGCGATGGTGGCCATTGCGATGTCTTCAATCGTCTGGCCGGTGAAGGCAGACTGGCGCTCCGGCAGGAACCGCAGAAACCAGTCCGCTCGCCGGGCAGCGTATTCATGGACATTCGTATGCCAGCTGGCGGCAAGCGGCAGATGCAGATGGTGCGCAAGTCCAGCGCCCAGGATTCCCACTTCGCTTGGTCCGGTGATGTGGATCAGGTCGGGCTGGAATCGCTCGAGGACTTCGCCGATCAAGGGGATGTGGCGAAAATAAGCGGGATCGAAACGCAAGTCTTTCTCGAGCGCGAAGGACAGAAAGCCACGCGGCAGCTCGAGCGTCCACACATTTCCTTCTTCGACGGCAGCCTGGGCGCGGTCGCCGGCACGCACGCAGAGGAAGGGCAAGTTGCGGCGGCGGGCAAACGCTTCAAAATTCCGGCTGGTGTGCGCCACCCCGTTCACTTCGTGGAACGAGTCGGGGAAGTAAGCGACGCGCGGTGGTTTTGATATCATCTTCGAGCGGAGTTGGCAGATCAAGCCGATTTCGACAACTTGTCCTCGCACGGCTGTCTTTCGCCGGATTGAGCAGTCGGCTCACAACTTGACGCTGCGATTAACCGTCGTGCTCGCCAAGAGCCAGGCGCAGCTGGTGCGACTCGCTCCAAGCCAGGCGCAGACCACCGGCCACGAGCCCGCGACCCATCATCTGCACCATGGCCAGAATTGCCGACACCACGCGCGGGTGCCGATCCCTTGGGCCACAGTTCGCACAACGGGCGAATCACGCCGTTACGGTCAGGATGGTAAACGCGCTCGTCCCACGTGCGTGAGCCCTGCGGAAACTCGGGATACTGCCGGATCGCGTCCACTGTGGACTGCAGGATGCGATGTTTCCACGGCTCAGCATACTGCGGCATGAACAGCACGTGGCTTTTCTTCTGGCGCCGAATCTCGTGAACGAACTCAGTAAACGCACGCAGCGTTGGTGAGATTGATGTTGGCGTTCGGCTCAACGCCGTGGCGGTCGCCGCCTGCGATCAGTAGCATGTTCCATTTCTCCGCGAGCCGGCGCACTGCGCGGTTCTCGTCCCAGGTCGCGCAGGCCATTCACTTCGAGAGCATGCAGGTAGGCGCCGTTTTTTTGCAGGAACTCGTTCACCAGGAACTCATGCTTTTCTTTCCCGACCAGGTAGAGGTCCCACATGGGATGGTTGAAGACCACCAGCACGTTGGGCTCCTTGTGAAGTGCCACCAGAATCTCGGTGAGCCGCGCATCGCTGGGATTGCGCTGTGAAGTCTTCGAGCGTGCCCATCCATTCCTGCGGCGCGTGCGCTGGGCAGATTGTGAACTGCCCAGATGGAACGACTGCATGCCGCCATAGGGCGCGCTCCATTCCACCGAAACCGGAATCTGGCGCGCGCTGGGCACCGTGCGCAGCAGCATCGGGGCCTTGATGTTGTCGTGATCCGAAAGCGAGACCATCGCATCGAGGTTCAGTTTTCGATTCTGGCGGCTTTCCAGGTCGAAGGCCAGTTTCGGCGTCATCGGCGGCGTCCAGTAGCTGGCCGCGTAGTCGATGCGGACGCCGTGCATCTGCTTCGGCTCGACGCTCCATGCGCGAGATGATCGGCCGCATCACCGGGAACTGATTGCCGAAGTTTGCCAGGAAATCCAGGGTCTCGCGCGACTGATTGGTGTGGCTGTGCAGCGAAACTCCCGCCCGAAAACCCTTCGGCGCCTCCTTGTCGCGCCACAGATACGAAATCGTGGAACTGGGCATGTCCGCTCCTTTGTCCATCCGCATTCGAGCTAGGATTTCCACATTCAGTATCCTGGGGAAGTGGTAAACATGCGGTTAAGAGCGTGCGAATTGCCCTTCAATTGATGCACCGATGGAATCAAAGAAGTTACGAGAATTAAGGCAGGAAACACCAAATCTAATTCTATTTCAAAGTAGTTATGAACGCCTTGCAGGGTAGTTCGCTGCCCTGCACGAAAGTGCATTCAACCACATTGAGAATCGTACCTGCGCGTTTTACCAACAATTCATCGAACCGGCTGGTAATTCACTGAAATTAAACAGTGTGGTTCCTCGCGGGGCCGCTGCGGGAACCGAAACGACCGTTCTGCTACTTCCTGGTTTTGGCGATCTCAGGCCCCAGAAAATCATCAAGGTTCCAGCCGGCCATCAGATCGTCGTCGCGCATCTTCTTGTTCCCCGCCTGCGCTGCGGCCGCGGTGGCTGCTTCAGCGGCGAGATAATTGTCGGTCAATCCCTTGCGAAGGAACTCGAAGGCCTGCTCAGGTGAATCTGCATATTGAAACAGGTCAATATCCTTGGGAGAAATTGCGCCGGTATCCACGAGCGCTTCGAGATTGAATACCTTCTTCCAATATTCCGGTCCGTAGATAAGCACTGTGATTTTCTTCGCAAGCTTTTGCGTCTGAGTAAGCGTGAGAATCTCGAACATCTCATCGAGAGTGCCGAACCCGCCGGGAAAAACCACCAGCGCCTTTGAAAGATAGGCAAACCAGAGCTTGCGCATGAAGAAATAGTGGAACTCAAAGTTAAGCGCCGGCGTGATGTATGGATTCGGAGCCTGCTCGAAGGGCAGACGGATGTTCAGGCCGATTGTCTTGCCGCCCGCTTCGTATGCGCCGCGGTTGGCCGCTTCCATGATGCCCGGGCCACCGCCGGAAGTAACAACGAAGCGGTGCTTCGTTGATGGAATGGTTTTGGCCCACTCGGTGAGCATAGCGTGAAAGGCGGCGCGCGTCTTCGTAATAGCGAGCCATCTCCACGGCGGCCACGGCGCGCTTGCGCTGCAGGTCGGTCGCCTTTCCTGCGGCAATGTCGGGTACGCTGGCCGGTTGCTCGTCGCTGGGCGCAGGCTGGCGCGAGCCGGTGTTATCAAGAAGCTCGAGCTCGTGGTCCGCTTCCTCGCGGCCGCGAAAGCGCGCAGAACCGAAAAACACCACAGTGTCCTGAATCTGCTCGCGGCGGAAACGTGCGAGCGGCTCGAGATACTCCGAGACGATGCGAATCAGCCGGCCGTCAGGGCCATTGAGGAACGCCGGATTCTCGTAGGCGAGCGGCGCTATCTCAAGTGGCGGAGGAATGCCATTGCCCGGAATCACGGCGCGCGTCGCTCCTCCGGATCCAGAAACAGTTTGAGCCATCGAGGCCGGAGTCGCTTCAATGGGTTGCGCGACCGGCTGCATAGGTGTCGCTGATGCTCGATCCCCTTCGCTCATAGTTCACTATCCCGATGTCGAATGGCATCCTGGAACGCGATCCACAGATTCAACAGACCCAGACCCGTGACGATGCCGCGCACGGCGCCGTGGAGAGCAAATGCGCCAAGCCCCGGGAACTGCAGGAACAACGGGTTCTGATCCCAAAACGTGTGCGACCACGGCGCGTAACAAATGGCCAGCCCGATGTACATACGGAGCATCACGCGCAGGAACAGTTCAACTCGCTCAAGCCAGCGCGGCACGTGATGGGACGGCGGCTCAGCGGTCAGTGGCTCAGCCGTCAGTGGCGGAGTGGACGAGTCATGCAGAGGATCCAACGGCGGCCCTGGCGGAGTTGCCGGGCTCACAGCAAGTGACGACGAGAGTGATTCCGGCCTTTGATGCATTCGTATGCTTGGTTTCGCGGAGCCCGATGTTCCAGCAATCTAACCACTTAATGCCGATTGCAACACTGGGGTCGGATGCCGCCGGATCAACTCGGCGCACGAACACCGTATTGCAACGGTATCACAGCAAGGGGGAATAATTCAGGTGCGGGCCGATACGCGGATTGGCTGGATGCCAGGTTAAAACAGGTGTATTTTGTTGGTGTGCGCGGGAGCGGTGAGGAGGCGGACAATGAAAACGGCATTCGCAATTTTGGCTGCAATTTCTTTCGGCGGAGTGGGCCTGAATGCGCAGAGCGTTCAGGTGCCTGGGGCCTCCGCATCGTGTGTTCAAAAGCTTGATGATAAGCGGCCATGCCCTGCGCCGGAGCAAGCCCCCGCTGCTTGCCCGGTCTCGATGCAAGCGACGCATTTGGCCGATGGCAGCTTTGTGAAGACCGACACTGCGCACCCCAGAGGGGTTGGGCAGTGGTTGTCACTTGCCCTTACTGACAGCGACGATAAGCAGATTGTGAAGGCGACGGTGAAGGTCCATGGCGTCAAGCCGAACGGCCACGTAACACAGGCGCTTTCTGGCGCAAACGGACCCGACAACATCACGCAAACACTGACCGTGCCGTTTCCGTCCAAACCATACCGGAATGCGCCCACGAACTCATGGATTCATCAGGAAGCGCGCGCCAATTTATGGGTGCCCGGAATGAGCGCCGTCGATCGCATCGATCTCGAATCCCTTGACTACAACGACGGCTCAACGTGGAATGTTGCCAATCGCCAGAGCTGTTCCGTGGTACCGGACCCAAAAATGCTGATCACCAGCCGGTGAGGGGCTCGGTTCCTGCCATACGGCGAGTCTCGAAAGCTCCAGGCCAAAACCAGGGAAAAAATCAAAAGCTGAAGTACGCTCCGATCATCGGCTCCGCCGTGTGTGTGAACGCATTCGTCGACGTGTAAAGGCGCGTCACGTCGGGCGCCTTGTAGAGATTGCCGCGGTACTGAAAGCGCAAACCTATGTGCGGGATTAGTCCCCAGTCGAGCCCTGCGCCGTAAACATACACCGCCTTATTCGAGCTTGTGGCGTTGCTTTGGCTACCGGCAGGCTCGTTGAGCAGCGCGCCGATTCCCAGAATTCCAAACGGCCTGAAGCTGCCAATATGAACCGACGGAACCCAGTCACCGGTGATCTCGTGCGCATCCGCTGAGACTGCAGCTGGCGTGGTCGGCGTCCCGCAAGGCAATCCGCAGCTCACAGCGGAAGTAGACGCGTACACCTGGTTCGCGCGATTGTAAGAATAAGTGGCTTCCCATCCAATCAGCGGATTGGAGATATGACGGAATTCAAAAAGACCGCCAGCGGAATTCGAAGGGCTTTGCTGCACGCCGTTGCCGTCGGTCGTGCCGCTGAATGCGCCGTAGACACTCAAACCCACTGAAGTCTGCGCAAAAGCCGGCAGGGCTAAAAGTGCAGCGAAGAAGATTGCTGTCGTGATTCTCGTGACGTGATGCTGGGGTTGCATCATGACCTCCATCTAGATATGGATTGGACGCGACTTGAATTAAGCGTCACCCAATGCTCTATGAAGCGTTGGACGCAGAAGCGGGAAGAAGTGATGTACTACCGCACTTTCAGAACGAGTGCCGTTGGTAATCCTTCGAGGGCCGACACGCGTTCGCCAGCGCACTCGTCCGTCGCCGTTGTATTCTCTGACACGCGAACCTGGAGAAAGTTCTGCGCACCTGTCGGAATCGGGCCGATCTTAGAAGCGATAGAAAAGACCGCCCATCGGCTCTGAAGACGATATGTAATTCCCGGTAGCCGGATAAAGCGGGTAGGGATTAGGAGCCGTGTAGAGATTGTCGCGATATTGCAGCCGCACACCGAAATGAGGCGCTACCGCAAAGTCCACACCGCCGCCAAACACAATCGCTCCCCTGACCACGGTACTCACCTCAGGCACACTTGGGCCGGGCATAGTAAGGAAGATTCCGGCACCGCCGAGGGCGAATGCACGAACCTTGCCTACTTTGATCGACGGTGTCCAGTCAAACGTAATTTCCTGCGCTTTCGCTGAGATCTTCGTTGTCGGATTGGCGCAGGTAAAGCCGCACTGCGAGCCGTTCGGGGCGAGAGTCAAGCTTTCGTGATCGTAGGAGTAGCTTGCCCCAAAGCCGATAAGCGGCTTGATGAAGTACCGCGCTTCCACCATTCCGCCAGTTCCGTTTGTCAGGGTTTCCTTGGTGCCATTCCCCGAGCTGGAACCGTTAAATGACTCGAAGAAGCTTGCCGAAACGTCGAACTGCGCGTGAGCCGCACTGGCGCCGACCACGGCAAACACAAACAGAAGAAATGCGACCCGGCTGCATTTCATGATGAGAACCATATCCTCCTAATGTACCGGCTGCGGGTTGGTTGGCACAAAGAGATCGTATTGAAACTCCGCCAGGCAGTTGGACGCACAGGACGCGTAAATGAAACTGGTCGGCAAGTTGGGCGTCCGCACAGAATTCTCGCGGCGCTCAGCGCAATGCGGCCACCACCGGCAATCCTGCCAGCGCCATGGAGATTTCTTCCGCCGGATAGTCGTAGTTTTCCAGCTTACCTGCCTGGTAATCGATATAGGACTGCATGTCGAAATGTCCGTGACCACTCAGATTGAAAAGAATGGTGCGCGCTTTGCCCTCGGTCTTGGCTTCGAGCGCCTGGCGAATGGCTTCTGCGACGGCGTGGTTTGCCTCTGGCGCGGGAACGATGCCTTCAGCCCTGGCGAACTGGATGCCGGCAGCAAACGCGTCGAGCTGCTGAACTGTGACAGCGTCAGCCAGGCCTAGCTCGATGACGTGCGAGACCAGCGGCGCCATCCCGTGATAGCGTAGCCCTCCCGCATGAATGCCCGGCGGTATGAACGTGCTGCCGAGCGTATGCATCTTGACGAGCGGCGTAAGGTGCCCGGTGTCGCCAAAGTCGTAAGCGAAGCGGCCTTTGGTAAGGCTGGGGCAGGCCGCAGGCTCAACGGCCACGATGCGCGCGTTGCACTTGCCCTTGAGCTTGCGGCCCAGGAACGGCATCACCAGGCCTGCGAAATTCGACCCGCCACCTGTGCAGCCGATGATGACGTCGGGCTCGTCACCCGCAAGAGCCATCTGCTCGATCGCTTCCTGCCCGATGACGGTCTGGTGCAGCAGAACGTGATTCAACACGCTGCCGAGAGCGTACTTGGTTTGCGGATCCTTCGCGGCCACTTCAACCGCTTCAGAGATCGCAATGCCGAGCGACCCGCTGGAGTCAGGATGCTCGGCGAGAATGGCGCGGCCCGAATCCGTCTCATTGCTCGGACTGGCCGTGACCGATGCGCCGAAGGCTTCGATCAATGCGCGGCGGTAAGGCTTCTGGTCGTAGCTGACCCGCACCATGAAGACCCTGCATTGCAATCCGAGGAATGCGCATGCCATGGCGAGCGCGGAGCCCCACTGCCCGGCGCCGGTTTCCGTGGAGAGGTGCGTCACGCCTTCCTGCTTGTTGTACCAGGCCTGTGGCACAGCGGTGTTGAGCTTGTGCGAGCCGGCCGGGCTGACGCCTTCGTATTTGTAATAGATATGTGCTGGCGTATCGAGCGCCTTCTCAAGCCGGCGGGCGCGGATAAAGCGGCGACGGCCGCCATTGCGCGTAAATCTGCCGCACTTCTCCGGGAATCTCAATCTCGCGCTCGGTGCTGACCTCCTGCATGATCAGGGCCATGGGAAACAGCGGAGCGAGATCGTCGGGACCGATCGGCTGCAGGGTTCCAGGGTGCAGAACCGGCGCTAGAGGCTTGGGTAAATCGGCCAGGATGTTGTACCAGGCCTGCGGAATCTTGTTCTGCGGCAGGTTGTACTGGATGGTTTCCATGCCGACCATTTTACAAGGACGCTGGCGAACGAGCCCGAGCGGCAGCGCATTGCAACGGCGCTTCGGAAAGCCCGGAGACGGGCGCTGGGAGCCTGCTCA
Source organism: uncultured Acidobacteriaceae bacterium (assembly GCA_963782085.1). GTDB lineage: Bacteria > Acidobacteriota > Terriglobia > Terriglobales > Acidobacteriaceae > Telmatobacter. The sequence goes on along the minus strand of CAWAIL010000008.1, from coordinate 98,895 downwards.
AACAATCTCCAGACGAGAAGGTGTGTAGCGCCGACCTCCAGCTCGGCTGTCGTGCGGGTCTCCCGACCCGCACAGTCAAAATCCCTCTAAGCAAGTCACCCGAAAAGGCGCAAAGTGTAAGAGCCCGACTTGCGGGGCGCTAGCGTTGGCTGGCTTCGCCTCCTGCCACTTTGCGATTGAACTCGGCAGACCGGTTGCGCGGAATGCTAAGCGACTGCCAGCGATCACCGGCAAAGTGTTTCGCGAGAAGAACAATCTGTCCGACATGGAGCGGGTAATGCGCGAGCTGCCGATTGATGGCCTGCATCACAGAGTGCGCTTCGCCGCGAATCGTGATGGTGCGCCCGAGATCCTCATCGGAGAGCGGCTCAAGGGCCGAGAAGACACAAGACCAGCCGTTTTCCCACTCGGCCATCAGAGCCGCGCGGGTGGCAGGCGGCTCCGCAAACTCGCTGTCGCGGTTGCGGTTGGGTTTCTCTCCGTCCGTGGTCAGAAAGTCGGTCCATCGCGAGCGCATATTCCCAACCATGTGTTTCACGATGATCGCGATGGAGTTAGCTTCAGCATCAATGGCGATGAAGAGCTGTTCGTCGGTGACCTGCTCCATTGCACGCTCCGCGAGCTTCTTGTATTGGCGGAAAACTGCGATGGAATCCTTGAGATACGACGTTGTGAATTCGAGCGCCATGGGAAAAGTGTAGTCGAATGTTCGGATTGATTTTGCCAACGCAGGTTAAGCTCGTCCCGAGGGCCGGCTGTTGCGAAACAGCCGCGCGAGCTGTGCCAGCGCAGGAATAAAGAGCATTCCGATGCTGGGTCGGAACGGACCGGCATCCGCTGGATGATGCGACTGAATATAGCCGACCACTAACAGCGAGACGCTGCAAAGCCAAAGCGGAATCGACGTCCAGCGGTGGCGCAGAAGCGCAACGAGAAAGCACGGGAGATAGATCAGGGCCGCTCCGTAGACAGTAACCAGTCGGCTCGTCGAATGCCCGTGCGAGTCATAGATCGAGGCCACGAGCGTCATAAAAGTCACATAGGTGGCGCCAAAGCCGGAGAAGATAAACAGCGGAACGACGAGATCGGATTTGTGGAGGCTGCGCGAAGCCTCCTTGCCGGTCGCCTTGATCTTCGGGTTTTGCTGTTCAACTGTCATATCGCTCTGAAGTAGTGAATAAGTCGGAAATAGTTAGCCGGAACTCCTGCCGGCCGTCTATTCTTTCCGGCCGTCTTACGGCTCATCGTTGTAAATGTGCACTTCAATTTTGCCACCCTCAGATTGGCGCGCACGAAACATCCCTGGAGTATTGAAGCTCCATGCGAGCTGGCCGTCGGGCGCGATCGCAATGACACCGCCATCCCCGTGAATCGGGGCGAGCCGTTTTTGGATGACCTCGTCGGCGGCCTGCTGCAGGGTCATGCCTTTGTACTGCATCAGCGCACAAACCTCGCGAGCCACGGTGTAGCGGATGAAGAACTCGCCAACGCCAGTCCCCGAAACGGCGCACGACTGATTCGAGGCGTAGGTGCCCGCGCCAACAATCGGTGAATCGCCAACGCGGCCTGGCATCTTGCCCTGCAATCCGCCTGTTGACGTGCCGGCGGCTACGTTGCCCTTGCGGTCGAGCGCGACCACACCGACTGTGCCATAGCGATGCGTGCCGTCCGCTTCCTCCAGTTGTGCCGTGGGAACAACCGGTCCCGGCGGAGGTGCGCCTTCAGGCCGCGGCGGCACCGGTTTGCCTTCCTTCTCCAGTTGCTTCACCAGCGACTGCCAGCGGCTTTCGGTGAAGAAATAGCTCGCAGGGACCTGCTCCATCCCGGCCTGGATCGAATAGGCATCGGCGCCGGGGCCCACGAGGAGAACATACGGCGTCTTCTCCATCACGGAGCGCGCCAGCGAGATGGGGTAACGCGTGTGCGTGACGTCTGCAACAGAGCCCGCACGGAGCGTTGCGCCGTCCATGATTGCCGCGTCGAGTTCTGTCTTGCCGGCCGCGGTAAAGACTGCGCCGCGCGATGAATTGAACAGCGGATCGTCTTCGAGAATGCGTATGGCAGCTTCTACCGCGTCGAGCGAGGAGCCGCCGCGATCGAGAACTTCCGCGCCTGTCCGCACGACCTTGGCCAGCGCGGCGCGATAGTTGGCATCGCCATGCGCGCCCAACTTTGCGCGTTGGATGTCGCCTGCGCCACCATGAATGACGATCGCCCAGTGACCCTCGGCCTTTTGCGGAGCCGATTGTGCTGCTGCGCCAGTCACAGTTGCAGCCGCGATCGCCAGCCAGGCGACAGCTCCGAATCTCTTTGGCACACGCGTGACCCCCGATGTCCACATGGTAGCGCGACCTCAATCCGGAATTCACTCTGTTTTTTGTTCTGCCGGGTTACTCTCGGGTAGGATCGCAATCAATGACGAAGCAAAATTGGATTGCCTCTTCCCTGCTCTTGTTCACGGCCGCTGCCGGCACGGCGAACGCGAAACCGCGGCCGATCCAGGTAAAGGTTGTCGTAGTGGCGATGTTCGAGTCTGGCGCCGACACCGGCGACCAACCCGGCGAACTGCAGTACTGGGTGGAACGCGACCACCTGGACCACATCTACCAGCTCCCTGCCGCATACCATCCCGTGCGGATGAACGATCAGGGCGAGATGGCGGTTCTCACCGGCCAGGGAACCGCGCACGCCGCATCGACAATCATGGCTGTAGGGTTGGACCCGCGTTTCGACTTCAGCCATGCCTACTGGATCATTGCGGGTATCGCGGGCGGAAGTCCGGATCGCATTTCTCTAGGATCGGCTGCATGGGCGCGATGGATAGTCGATGGCGACCTGGGCTACGAAATCGATGCTCGGGAGATTCCGCCGGAGTGGTCCACCGGCTATCTGCCGCTGCGCAAAAAGATTCCTTACGAAGCGCCGGCCGAACCGCTTGAAGGGCAGGTATACGAAGTGAATCCCGCACTGGCGGCGTGGGCGTTCAACCTAACCCGAACGACGCCCCTCGAAGACTCGGACAAGCTGAAAGAGATTCGCAGCCACTTTGACGGCGATGCTGCCCAGCGACCTCCCTTCGTAACCTTGGGAGACGAAATCTCGTCGTCGACCTACTGGCACGGCAAACTGATGGATGCGTGGGCCGCGGAGTGGGTGAAGTACTTCAGTGGCGGCAAGGGCGAGTTTGCGACGACTGCGATGGAAGACACGGGGACGCTGCAGTCCCTCACATTCCTTGCGCGAACTGGCCGCGTCGATCTGAATCGTGTGATGGTACTGCGCGCGGTGAGCAACTTCGATCGCCAGCCGCAGGGCCTGAGCGCGTCAGAAAGCCTGGCCAGGCAGCGGATTGGCGCCTATGCTGCGTACTTGCCCGCGCTCGAGGCGGCGTATCGCGTGGGGCACGCCGTGGTGAACGAGCTGCTCAACCACTGGGCGCAATACGAACGGACCATGCCGAGCCAGGCGCCGTAGGCAACGCTTCAGGCGGGAATCGCCAGGCTTTCAGCGGAAACAGCTTTCATCCAGGCGCGGGCGCCGTGATAGCGGCAGGATTCCGCAGCAATGCCGGCAGCCTCCGCCAGCGACTCAACGAAGCCAAGCCCAGCCGATGCGAAGAAACAGAAGGCGCCGTGAAACACATCGCCCGCTCCCATCGTGTCAACAACCTCTACCTCGGGCACGCGCAAAGTGCCTGAAGTTGCGCCGGAGGAAAATTGGACCGGATTAGCGCCGTCAGTGATGGCAACGCTCGCCACGCCGGCATTCTTCAAAAATTGCATCGTATCGTCGCGAGACTTGCAGCGCGGCGGCAGAAAATCGGCAGAGCAGATAGCCGTGTGTACGTATTGGAGAAGCTCGTCGGTTCCCTCTTTCCAACTGCCCCCGTCAAAGACGACGGGAATCTTCTGAGCTTGCGCCGCTTTGGCCCAGGCCTCACAGGCCTGCATGTAATGGCCGTCGACCAGCACAAGACGCGCTTGCTTAAGAAGATTCATGTCAACCTCGGCCGCCGGCATCTGCACGCGCAGGGCATTCGCTGAGACGACGTTTCGCTTGCCATTGCGATCGACTGTGACAGAGGAGATGACCGGCACTTCCTCGAATTTCGGGTTCAGATCAAGCAGCTGAATGGAGTACCTCTGCAGCTCCTCCCGAACCATGTGCGAAAGTGGATGCCGGCCGACTGCAGTGGCCAATGTCGCCTTTCCACCAAGATGAGCAAAAGCGATACAAGCGTTTGTGGCGGGCCCGCCAACGAAAACTTCCTGGCCTTTCGCAACCACTTTTGTGTTGGGCGCTGGAAACTTGTCGACATCGTAGACAACATCGATGGTCGAAAGTCCGACAAAGATTGCCTGGTTCATTCAGTGTCCTCCGGTGTTCCAACCAAGGCTTTCTTGTAATGCACGCAACGATCGACGGCTTCAAATCCGAGCGCCGAGTGAGCCTCCTGCGAGGGCAAATTATCGATGAGAGCGTCGGAAGCAATCTCTTTGCAGCCCTGCTCCCTTGACCAGTCTTCGGCAACTCGCATCAGTTCGCGGCCAACTCCCGCGCCGCGATGAGTCTCATGCACATACCAACCTTCGATGTAACCGACGGGCTGGGCGGTGTCGCAGCCATCGGCGTGGGAGCGAAGGCCGACTTCGATAAATCCTGCGAGGCGACCACCTGAATCTTCTGCAACGAGAAGAGCCACGGGGAGTGTTCCCGATTTTCCACTGGCAATTTTCTGCTCGACCTCGCGCAGATGCTCTTCGACCGAACCGTCGGGCCAAAGTAACGCGCAGAGTGCCGCGAGTTCGGGCCCATCGGAGGATTGCGCTGCGCGTATGGATACGGTCGCCACACCATTCATTTTAGTAACCCGCTCGCCGGCTCTTGGCGAGGGGTGGCCCGGCAGGTAAGAATGCTTGGGTTCCAACAATTGATTTCCCGACTGCGCCCACCGCCGGCCATGCTCCCGGAAAATGTGCGCTCGGATGAAATCCCATAAAGGAAGATTGGATGCATTCTGTCTGGTTTGGGGAATTCATGGGGACGCTCGTGCTGGTGCTCCTGGGCACCGGCGTAAATGCCGGAGTCACGCTGCGCAAGTCATACGCAGCGGACTCGGGTTGGATCGTGATCACAACAGGATGGGCACTGGGCGTGCTTTGCGGCGTGATGGTTGCGCAGGCGTTCGGTAGCCCCGGTGCGAACCTCAACCCCGCCATAACGCTGGCCTCAGCAGTAGACAGCGGGAATTACGGACAGCTTTTTATCTACTGGTCGGCGCAGATGCTGGGCGCGATGGCCGGCGCAACGCTGATGACCATGCACTACGCGCCGCACTGGCGGCTCACGCCCGATCCTGCAGCCAAGCTGGGCGTCTTCTGTACCAATGCCGCGGTGCGCAGCACGCTGGCGAACATCTTCAGCGAGATGGTCGGCACAGCGGTCCTGGTGATTGTGGCTGGGGCGATTTTTTCTCACGGCGTGGCGATGAACGGTCCGGCCGCGGGGCTCGGCCCATGGTTGGTGGGTAGCCTGGTGTGGGGCATCGGACTTTCGCTCGGTGGAACGACCGGCTACGCCATCAATCCTGCGCGCGATCTTGGGCCGCGACTCGTACATGCGATTCTTCCGATTCCCGGCAAGGGTGGATCGAATTGGCAATATGCATGGATTCCGCTCGTCGGTGATTTAAGTGGTGCGGCGCTGGCAGGTTTGCTTCTGCGCTACGCGCATCTGTGATGCCCGGCGCACGCAGAAAATTCGTACCAGCTTTTCCACACAAATACGTTTCGAGTCACAGTGCAATGGTCGCCAACTGACATAAGGGACTACTCCAGCATTGACGCCACAACCGCCAGCGCCGCGATAGCAGCGGTCTCAGCACGGAGGATGCGCGGCCCAAGCGATACGGCGCGCCAGCCATTCGCATCGAAGAGTGCTTCCTCGTCAGGCGCCCATCCGCCTTCAGGCCCCACGGCAATTTCAAAATCAGGCAATTCCACTTTGGTCGTATCCACTGCTTCTCTCACAGCGCGATAGAGCGTAGTCGTGCGCTCCTGTTCGGCAAGAACAATACGCGCGGACGCAGTGGCAGCGCGCACTCGCGCTGCAAGCGTCGCCGGATCGTGAACGATGGGAATGTCGGAACGCCGCGCCTGTTGTGCCGATTCATGAGCGATACGACGCCAGCGCTCAACGCGCTTTGCTGCGGCTTGTGCAAGGTGCTTCTCAGTGCGGCGTGCGATCACGGGAGCTATCGCAGCGACTCCAAGCTCGGTGGCTTTTTCGACCACCCACTCCATCCGATCGAACTTGTAGACGGCTAGTACCAACGTAACGGGCAGTGCGGGGGCAGCCTCAAGTTCGCCAAGTAGGTTGAACCTCACCTCGCTGTTTTCGCCGTCGAGCGTGACCGCGGCGACCTCGGCGTGGAACACCCGGCCGCCCGCAACGACATCGGCTTTCACTCCCGGTTGCGCGCGAAGAACGCGTGCCAAATGCTCTGCGTGCCCGCCCGCAATTGTGGCGGTTGCTTCATCCCAGTGCTCGGCAATCCATCGGCGCTGCGTCATCGCAAACTTTCCTTTGTCATATTCACTAACAAAACTCTACGACGTCCGCGAGCAGCGCCGTAAAAAAGTGGGCGTTGTAAATCGCCTGTATTCATGCGGGAAATCGCTATATGCATGGAAGATTCGGTTCCTTTTGAGCGTTGCTGAAAATCTTCCCGCCAAAACACCAAGGGGAACGCTTTTAAGCGTTCCCCCTGAGTGTTGCCTTTTGGGTTTTTGGTACCGCTACTTTTTCTTCGCGGCCTTTTTCGTGGTCTTCTTTGCGGCCTTCTTCGCTGGTTTCTTGGCTGCTTTCTTGGTTGCCATTTGCCTATTCTCCCTTTTCGATGGGTTGCATCGATTCTGCAAATTAAATTGCAGTTGAAGAATGTATAGATTCATAGAACATCGATGTCAAGAAAAAAACGACATCCGAGTGAAAAAAAGATCAACATCGGGTCGACGAAAAAGCGACCTCAAAGTGAACCCGGAGTCGAAACCCGAAATGCTCATCGAAGAATTCGTCTTCCTCGAATCGCGCGCAAGAGCGATTCTATGAATTCGAAATGCATCGATGAGTTCTGCACGCGATGCATTCGGCTTGCACGTTCAGCACTCGATCACGTTGAGAGCAAGCCCCGCAAGGCTGGTTTCCTTGTAGCGCGACTGCATGTCGAGACCGGTGAGATACATCGTGCGGATCACCTGGTCGAGCGAAACCTTGTGCGCTTCCGGCTCGTTGAGCGCCAGGCGCGATGCCTGCACCGCCTTCACCGCGCCCATGGCATTGCGCTCGATGCACGGAATCTGCACCAGCCCGCCGATGGGATCGCAAGTCATGCCCAGGTTATGCTCCATGCCGATTTCGGCCGCATGTTCCACCTCGCCATTGTTGCCGCCAAGTGCTGCAGTAAGTCCGCCAGCAGCCATGGAGCAGGCGACACCAACTTCCCCCTGGCATCCAACTTCCGCACCGCTGATCGAAGCGTTCTCCTTGTAAAGAACGCCAATCGCCGCGGATGTGAGGAAGTAGCGGATGATGCCTTCGCTCGACGAGTCGTGGATGAAGTTGCGATAGTAGAGGGCCACAGCAGGGATGACGCCCGCGGCGCCGTTGGTGGGTGCCGTCACTACGCGGCCACCAGCCGCATTCTCCTCGTTCACTGCCATCGCGTAAACCGTCACCCAGTCCAGCGGGGCCAGAGGATCTCCATGACCGCTGCCCGAATCCCTCGACTTGAGCCGCTCTGACAGCCGGTGTGCTCGTCGGCGCACATTGAGCCCCCCGGGAAGGATCCCCTCCGCGGCAATGCCTCGTTCAACACAAGCCTGCATGGTCTGCCAGATCTTCTCGATTCCGATTCTCACCTTCTGTTCGGCGGCCTCGGCCGACGAGCCCGGGTCAATCGCTCGTATGCGCGCGCACTCGTTGGCCAGCATCACGCGGTCGATGGAGAGCGAGTTGGTATGGGCGATTTCGAGAAGCTCTGCAGCGCTGTGAAAGGGATAAGGAATTTGAACCGTCGACTGGTCGGACGCGCCATTGGAGTCCCCGTCTTCGGCGATGAAACCGCCTCCGATGGAGAAAAAAGTGCGCTCGCTAAGAACTGCGCCTGCTGCATCGTACGTGGTGAGGCGGAGGCCATTGGGGTGCTGGGTGCGCGCGCCGGGCGGAAACATCTGATCGCGATGAAAGACCAGATCCCGCGGCTCGTCGAATGCGATAGGATGAGCGCCGGCCAGGTCGATCTGCCGTGAAGCGCGAATTGCGGCAACGGTGGATTCAATGGCGGCAGGGTCGATGCTCGCCGGTTCATTTCCGGCGAGACCGAGCAGAATCGCGCGATCGGTCGCGTGGCCCTTTCCGGTGAGAGCGAGCGATCCATACAGATCGGCCTGCACGCGAGCCACACGAGCAAGGAACTGGGGCGGAAGTTCCCTTGCGAACCGGAAAGCGATTCGCATCGGCCCCATGGTGTGCGAACTCGAGGGGCCGACACCGATCTTGTACAGGTCAAACAGGCTCGTCGTCACGGATCAGATTGTAGCCCGGAAGACGGAACAGTTGTCAGGCTTCAGGAATCAGAACAGACGGAAATCACGGCTCTCGATGACCTACTCTGCCCGTGAGTCCGCTCGTTCCCTCGTCAGCTTGTCACCTTGTCCGCTGCCTTATTCCAGGAACTCGCGGACGAACGGGTCCTTGCTATGGAGAAGCTCTTCAAGTGAGCCGTCGAAGATCAGCCGTCCTTCGTCGAGCATGAGGAAGGTGGTATTGGCATTAAACTCGCCGGCCGGCAAGGGGACCATGCGTTCCTGCTCCCGATCGAACCGGTGGCTGCAAAGCGTGAACGCATCTTGGAGCCGGTGTGTCACCAGCAGCGCCGGCGTCGAATGTACGTCACGCTGTTTCACGATCAGCTCAATGATGGTGGTGGAAGTAACGGGATCCAGTCCACCGGTAGGCGAGTCGTAGAGAATCAGCTCGGGCTCATGAATTAACGCACGCGCGATGGCGACGCGGCGCCGCATTCCGCCCGAAAGACTCGCAGGAAAGAGGTCAAAGGTCTGCTCAAGCCCGACAAATCTCAGCGCCTCATGTACCCGCGTGTCGATGACGTCGTCGGGAACGCGCTCCTGGATCAGCTGAAAGGCAACATTGTCGCGGACGGTCAGCGAGTCGAAGAGCGCACCCTCCTGAAATACGAATCCTGTGCGAGAACGCAGCGGGAAGAGCTTCTCTTCCCGGATGCTGGATATATCTTCCCCGAAGAGGAAGACGCTACCCTGCAATGGCCGCAGCAGGCCGATGATGGCCTTGAGCATCACGCTCTTTCCCACGCCGGCAGGTCCGAGCAAAATCCGGGTCTCCGCCGGAGCCACTGAAAGACTGATGTCCTTGAGCACCGGCGGACCATCGAAGCCGATTGACACATCGCGCAGCGCGACCACCGGGCTCGCATCCGGCGGCGGAGCGAAAGTCGACGGAGCTGGGACTGCTGCCTGGCTCATGTGGGAAAGATGCTCAGCAGGATATGCGTAACCAGGAAGTCCACAAAAATGATGATGACCGAAGAGGTCACCACCGCTTGAATCGTCGAACGGCCCACGCCTTCCGTTCCGCCGGTCGTTCTCATCCCATAGAAACAACCGATCGATCCAAGTATGTAGCCAAAGCAAAGCGGCTTCACCAGCCCCTGGATGATGTCGGGATAGTGCAACCGTTCATAAGCCATGTGGAAGTACTGTGTCCCGTTCTGATGGTTCAGGAACACGGTCACCGCTGCGCCCCCCAGAATGCCGCAAGCATCAGCGACGATGGTGAGCAGCAGCAGCATGGTGATGCTGGCGAAGATGCGCGGCGTCACTAGTTTCCGCATCGGGTCAACGCCCAGAGCGCGCATGGCGTCAATCTGCTCGGTCACCACCATCGAGCCCAGTTCGCTGGCCATGGAAGAAGCATTGCGGCCGGAGACCATGATCCCTGTGAGCACAGCACCCAGTTCGCGGATCATGGTGAGGCTCACAAACTGCCCAGTGACGCGGCAGCGCCGAACTCTGACAGCGTCGCCGCCGACTGCAGGGCCAGCACGCCGCCGGTAAAAAAGCCGGAAAGAATGACAATCGGTACCGAGCCGAAGCCAATGATGTCGGACTGAATCAGAAAATCAGTCCAGTAAATCGGCGGGCGAATAAAGTTCATGAGGGCACGCCACGCGAAATACGAATATTCCTGGATGGTGAGCACGATTTGTTTGGCGGTACGGCTTGCCGCGTTGAACGCCATCAGTTAACTACCTGTGAAACGGAGATTTGCGCTACTCCAGAGGACAGAATAGCGCACTGAGAAGGCGCGCAGGAAAGCGCCCGGGCGATGGCTGAACGCCAGGAGATATGCAATTCCTGCGCATGATCGTGAATTTGCTACCCACCCCTTATGAATATTGATGCAGTGCTTGCTAGGCAAAACTCCCCCAGGAATTGGAGCAATAGACAGACAAGTACCTTTTCCTTCAATCACAAACATGATTGAGCCCATGGAAATCCTCCCTAAGGTGCCTGAACGGGTCTCAAAGTGCATCCAAGTATGTATCAGGAGGAGTGATGCATTTTTTTCGCGTGCGGCTGATCCTTGCTCTCATCGCGAGCGTCACGCTTGTTTCTGTCGCCTCCACGTATTTTGATGTTCTGGCCCATCGGCACGTTTTGCGCGAAGACCTGGAACGCCGCACCAAGTGGATGGGCAGGAGCATTCAGCCAGACATACAAAACGCATTGGCGGCGGGCGATCATTCCGTCCCTGCCAAACCTGGCCGACTCGTTAAAGTCGGCGACGGGCGCCTTGGCTCTCGCGCTTTACGATCAGCATGGAAATCTCATGGCGAGCAGCGGGCCGCCCGACGTGATCACGGCTCTTACGCGCAGTATTGTCGACAAGTCGCTGCAGAAGGGCATCGATGTGGACGCATTCGGCCATGCCGGCAGTGGCAATGGCTGGAAGAAGCGTCTCCCATCCACGACGGCAACGATCTTGAAGGCGCCATGGCGATTGTCGTCGATGCGGGCTACATCCGCGCTGAGGGCAATGGATCTTTGGCAGCGGAGCTTCTGGCGGGTCCTGGCGCTGGTGATCCTGATTGTGGGCATCACGTTGGGCATGGTGCGGTGGTTCCTTATGCGGCCCGATGAGGCGCGTCGCCGAGCGCCTGCGCCGGCTGCGCACCGGGCACGTCGAGAAGAGCGACGGTGCCGTTGGTCCGGATTTTGGATTGTTTTCGCCTCTGGCGCGAGAAGTGGAGACGATGGCGGAGAGCCTGAGAGCGGCGCGCGCCTCCGCCGCCGCAGAGGCACGGCTGCGCGAGGCCGGCGAGCAACTGTGGACTGCCGAGCGGCTGGCGGTGCACATTCGCAATCGCGCCGGATCGAGCCGCATCTTTGTGGTCTCAAACCGCGAGCCGTACATGCATGTGCGCCAGGGGCGGCGAGATAGTTTGCGTCGTGCCCGCCCAGCGGCCTGGTCACGGCGCTTGAGCCGGTGCTGCGCGCCTGTGACGGCGTGTGGGTAGCCAGCGGCAGCGGCGATGCCGACACGGCGGTCGTGGACGAATTCGACCGCCTGCGTGTGCCGCCCGATGATCCGCGTTACACGCTGCGCCGGGTGTGGCTCTCGGAGGAAGAGGAAGCGCAATACTACGAGGGATTCGCCAATGAAGGCCTGTGGCCGCTCTGCCACATCGCGCACACGCGGCCCATCTTCCGCGCCGGCGACTGGGAGTGCTACCAGCGCGTGAACCGGAACTTTGCCGACGCGCTGCTTGAAGAGATGGAAGGCAGCGAGGAGCCGGTGGTGTTTGTGCAGGACTACCACTTCGCGCTGCTGCCGCAGCTTGATCAAGAAGGCCCGGCCGGATGCGCGCGTGGCCATCTTCTGGCATATTCCCTGGCCCAATCCCGAAGCATTTGGCATCTGCCCTTGGCAGGCGGAGCTGCTCGATGGCTTGCTGGGCGCCGACCTGATCGGCTTCCACATTCCGCTGCATTGCCACAATTTTCTCGGAACCGTCGACCGCGTCGCTTGAGTCGCGCACCGACCGCGAGCACATGACCGTCCGCCGGCGACGGGCACACCACCCTGGTGCGGCCCTATCCGGTGAGCGTGGCCTTCGAGGGGGCCTCGCAACCGCCGACTGTTAACCGACGAAGAGTGGGAAGAGGAACGGGCAACCGCACGGCAACAACTGCTGAGCAAGTTTGGCATGCGCGCCAGAATCCCTGGCGTTGGGCGTCGACCGCCTGGATTACACCAAGGGCATTGTGGAGCGGCTGATGCAGTTGAGCAGCTGCTTTGAGGACCATCCCTGGTACCGCGAGCGGTTGACGATGGTGCAGATCGCCGCGCCCAGCCGCACGCGCATTCCCAGCTATGCCGAGTTCGCAAATCCGCGTCGACGAGACCGTGAGAGCGCATCAACCCGCGGTTTCAGACGCATGCACTGGAAGCCGATCGTGCTTATCGAGCGCCAATGCAACCACGAAGAAGTGCACGCTGGTATCGCGCCGCCGATCTCTGCCTGGTGACTTCGCTGCACGACGGCATGAACCTGGTGGCCAAGGAGTTTGTGGCCGCGCGCGACGATGAAGACGGCGTGCTGGTGCTGAGCAAGTTTACCGGCGCGGCTGTGGAACTGCGCGATGCACTGCTCGTAAACCCGTACGATATTAATGGCGTTGCCGACGCTATGTTTGCGGCTTTGGAGATGCCTCAAGCGGACCGCCGGGAACGCATGCACAGGATGCGGCGCCAGGTGAGCCAGTACAACATCTACATGTGGGCCGCAAAGGCGCTGGGGGATTTGCGCGAAGTCCGCCTTGAGGACGCGACCGCCGGCCGCATGGCTCCAGTGGCCGTTCCATTCCACGAGATCGCGGAACAGAAAACTGCCTGAAGGCGAGTCCAGATTGCTCCCAGAAACTGAATCCAAGCTTGATAAGTTCTTTGGCGCGTTCAGCGGCGACGCCAGGCCGCTGCTAATGCTGGACTACGATGGAACGCTCGCGCCATTCAAAGTAGATCGCTATACAGCACGGCCATGGGCGGGGATTAGCGAATTGCTCACCGGCATCCAGCAGCAAGCCAAAACGCGGATCGTCGTGATCACCGGGCGGCCTGCAGATGAGATCGCACCGCTGCTTGGAATCGAACCGGCGCTTGAGGTCTGGGGATTGCACGGGGCCGAGCGCTTGCATGTAGATGGGCGGCGAGAGCTGACTGAGGCGCCGCCGCCAACCCGCGACAAGCTCGAGGAACTCCACACGCGCTTGCGTGAAGATCCGCTCGGCGGACTCTTCGAGGAAAAGGCGAATGCAGCGGTGATGCACTGGCGCGGCGTACCGCCGCAAAAAGCAAAGCTGATTGAGAAACAGACCCGCGAACTCTTTGAGCCACTCGCTCGCGAATACGGGCTTGCCCTGCTGGAGTTCGAAGCAGGCCTCGAATTGCGCGCAGGACCGGAAAAAGGCGATGCCGTGAGAACGCTGCTTGATGAGGGCGAGAACGCTCGATCGCAGCCGGCAGCCTATCTCGGTGATGACATCACCGACGAGGCAGCGTTCCATGCCATCAGGGGGCGCGGTTTGGGAGTGCTGGTAAGGCGACAGCGTCGTGAGAGCGCCGCCGAGGTTTGGTTGCGCCCACCTGAGGAGTTGAAATCGTTCCTGATTCGGTGGATGAGCGCCTGCGAATCCACCTGAAACAACTGAATCTCATCAATTTATTTCTTTGAATTCCATTGCGCTGGCCGCAGGGTAGCCGATACCATGCTGAGAGACCGGTATCCGAGCTGCCGCTTGTTTCATATTGCATGCAATGGCCGAAGTGAATTGGGGAGATGAAGATGCAAGACGGAAAGGGTTCGAGCAGGCGTAGCTTCCTGAAGATGGCGGGCGGGGCGGCCGCATTGGCGTCGTCTCTGAATCCAGCAACCGCAGTTGCTGAAGTTGTTCCGTCGTTGCCCGCCGGGAAGAGCGACGCATCGGGCGCCGCCGATCCACTCAGCGGGATTGGTAAATCTTGCTAATCCCCTGCAAGGAACAGATTCGACTTCACTTTTCTCCCGTGGAAACACGCTGCCGATCGTCGCACTTCCCTTCGGCATGGCCCATTGGGCACTGCAATCGAGCGATGCCAACTCCTGGTTCTTTCAGCCGCACGATGAACGGCTGCAGGGAATTCGCTGCACGCACCAACTGAGCCCGTGGCTTTCCGACTACGGCCATGCCACGTTTCTGCCCTTTAGCGGCGATCCCTCTCCAGACCCCGCTGAGCGCGCCTCGAGTTATCGCCCGAGAGAGTTGGAAATCGCGCCGCATTCCCTTGCCGTTCGTCTGATGCGCTATCGCTGCAAGCTTGACTTGGCGCCCACCGAGCGCTGCGCCGCAATGCAATTCACATTCGAAGAATCCGGTCCGGCAGGAGTCTTCATCGATCTGCCGGGAGCCGCGGCGGAAGCGCATTTCGATTCGGACAAGAATCTCGTGACCGCGTTGACTCGCGTTAATCATGGCGGGGTGCCCCAGGGATTTGCCGCATATTATGCCATTCATTGTGACGGCCAAACCTCGGGTTTTGAAGTGAAGGAATTAAAAGGCCGCCGTGTCGCTATTCTGCGCTTCGAGGCGCAGGCTGGAAAATCGGTCACGCTGCGTGTTGGAACGTCCTTTATCTCGTTCGATCAGGCGGTGCGCAACCTGACTCTCGAGATCGGCGACAAGAGCTTTGACCAGGTGAAGAGCGAAGCCGCCGCCGTCTGGGAGTCGGCGCTGGGCAGAGTGCGAATTCACGGAGCGAACGAGACTCAGCAAAAGATTTTCTACTCCTGTCTCTATCGGACGCTGCTCTATCCGCGCATCTGGCACGAGCACGATGCAGGCGGAAACGTCGTCCACTACAGCCGCTTCAGCGGCAAAGTTGAACCTGGGGTGATGTATTCGGACCATGGCTACTGGGACGCCTATCGCGCGTGGTATCCGATGATGGCGCTGCTCTATCCCGAGCGGTTGACCGAAATTCTTCAAGCCTGGGTGAATGCCTACAAGGAAGGCGGCTGGTTTCCGCAGTTCCCATGCCCCGGCTACCGCAACTGCATGACGGGCAGCCCCACCGATTTTGTCTTTGGCGATGCGGTGGCAAAAGGCATTACGGGCTTCGATGTGCAGGCGGCATTTGCCGGCTTGAAGAAACATGCCACGCAGGCCGGTCGCACCGGGACTCGGCTATGGCCGGCCCGCGGTCAACGAGTACCTGAAGCTCGGCTATATTCCCTACGAAGCGGTCGCTGGGTCAGTCGCAGAAACGCTCGACTCCGCCTACGGAGATTTCTGCATTGCACAGGTGGCGCGCGCGGCGGGTATGCCCGACGAGGCCGCCGTCTTTGAAAAGCGCTCGCAAAACTGGCGCAATATCTTCGACGCGGAGACCAAATTTCTGCGCGGCAAAATGGCCGGATGGTTCCTGGCAGTCGCCTTTCGATCCGACACCTGGGGCGGAGCCTACGTGGAAGGCGCCGCTTGGCAATATCGCTTCGCGGTTCCATACGATCCCGAGGGACTGATGGAAGCGATGGGCGGCAGAGACGCATTCATCGCCGCGCTGGAAGATATGCTGGCGCAGGCGCCGGCGTTTCATGTGGGCACCTATGGGCGCGAAATCCACGAAATGTCCGAGATGGCAGCCGTGGATTTCGGGCAGTACTCCGCACTCCAATCAGCCGGTGCATCGGTTCTTTACATGTTCACGCTCGCAGGCCGGCGCGATCGCACGCAGTACTGGGTCCATCGCGTGCTGAACGAGCTGTACACTCCCGACAACTTCCCCGGCGATGAGGACACGGGCTCCATGAGCGCCTGGTACATTCTGAGCTCACTGGGGATTTTATTCGCTGTGCCCCGGCAAGCCGGACTGGGTGCTGGGCGCGCCGCTCTTCGAGCAAATCGAAGTCAAATTCCCCGACGGCCGGGAGATCCGCATCGATGCGCAGAGCACCAAACCTGGAGCATTCCTGAATCGCGTCACGCTGAACGGCGAAGAAGTCGGCGGGACGTCAATTCCGCATTCGGCGTTCCTTAAGGATGCTCGGCTTGGCTTCTCGGCAACGTAAAAGCGAAATGGACCCAGCCCAACTTTCAGGTCGTCGGTCCCCTCCACCTTCGGCTCTGCGCACATTTACAATCGAATCTATATGATCCGCTTCTCCACCGCCGGCGAGTCCCACGGCGAAGCTCTGATTGCGCTCGTTTCCGGGCTTCCCGCCGGCATCCCGGTCGACCTGGATTTTGTGAACCGCGAGCTTTGGCGGCGCCAGCAGGGCTATGGACGCGGCGGCCGCATGAAGATCGAGACCGACCAGGCGCACATCCTCTCCGGCGTGCGTCATGGAAAGACCATTGGCTCGCCGATTGCCATCGAACTGATCAATCGCGACTGGAAAAATTGGCAGGAGAAGCTGCCGGTCGAGACCGGCGATCCCACGAAGCACCGCGCCGTAGCCTCACCGCGTCCCGGCCACGCTGACCTGGCGGGCGCGCTCAAGTACAACTTCCCTGACGCACGCTATGTGCTGGAACGCGCCTCGGCGCGCGAGTCGGCGGCACGCGTGGCCGCCGGAGCCTTTGCCAAGTTGATGCTGCGCACGCTGGGCATCGAGATTGCCAGCCACGTGGTTCGCGTGGGAAGCGCAGAACTGGATCGCGATGTGGCATGGGAAGAAATCGCCGCCATCGACGCAAAAGACGAAGTGGTCCTGGCATGCGCCGATCCCGAAGCCGAAGCGCAGATGAAAGAAGAAGTCGACAAGGCGACCCAGGCAGGCGACACGGTAAACGGAATCTTTGAAGTGGTGGCGCATGGCGTTCCTGCAGGCCTCGGCACCTTCGCCAATTGGGATGAGCGGCTCGATGGCCTGCTCGCCTGGGCCGTGATGAGCCTGCAGGCGGTGAAGGCGGTCGAGATCGGCCGCGGAGTTGCGGCAGCCCTCTCATTCGGCTCCGCGGTCCACGATCCCATCCAATACGCCGCGGAGAATCCGCCGGGCCGACCCACACGCTTTACGCGGCCGCACAATAACGCCGGCGGAATCGAAGGCGGCGTTTCGAACGGCGAAGACATTGTCGTGCGCGGCTACCTGAAGCCGATTTCGACCCTCCGCCAGCCGCTGGAATCGGTTCGCTTTGACACGCGCGAGACTACCAGTGCAAGTTACGAGCGGAGCGATATTTGCGTAGTGCCGGCGGCCGGCGTGGCTGCCGAAGCCATGGTCGCCCTGGTGATCGCCAACCTGGCGCACGAAAAATTCGGCGGTGACTCGCTGGGGAGATGAAGCGAAACTTTGAAGGTTACATCGAACAGATACGGAGCTTTTAAGCGAAATCGATGGTTCTGAAGATCGTGAAATATCCCGAGCCGGTGTTGCAGCAGCCCGGCGAACCGGTAACGGAATTCGACGGCGACCTGAAGAAGTTTGTCGCCGATATGTTCGAGACGATGTACGCCTCGCAGGGTATTGGACTGGCCGCGCCGCAGGTTGGCGTGTCGAAGCGTATCACGGTAATCGACCTGAGCCAGGGCAAGGATCCCGAGCAGAAGCTGGTGCTCGTCAACCCTGAGGTGATCGTCACCGAAGGCAGGCAATACGAAGAAGAGGGCTGCCTCAGCTTTCCTGACATTCGCGAAAAAGTAGTCGCGGGCTGCAAAAGTAAGCGTTCGCGCCCAGGATGAAAACGGAAAATGGTTTGAGATGGACGGCGAAGAACTGCTTGCGCGCGCCTTCCAGCATGAGATCGACCATCTCGACGGAGTTCTGTTCATCTTCCGCATGAGCCCGCTGAAGCGCAACCTGAACCTGCGCAAGATTCGCAAGATGCAGAACGAAGGCACCTGGTAAGGTGGCCATGGCGGATGTGGCCAACCTGAAGCTCGTCTTCTGCGGAACGCCGCAATTTGCCGTGCCGACGCTCGAGGCGCTCCTCGCCGCCGGCACCATGAAATTAAGCTCGTTGTGAGTTCCAGCCCGATCGCCCTGTTGGCCGCGCATCACGAACTCGCTGCTCCGCCAGTGAAGCAAACCGCACTGGCTGCAGGCCTCTCCGTCACGCAGCCCGAAAAAATTCAAGAACAACGCGGAGTTTCGCGCGCAGCTCGAAGCCATCAAACCCGATGCAATCGTAGTCGTTGCTTATGGCCGCATCATTCCGCCGTGGATGCTCGCGCTGCCACAGCTGGGTTGCATCAACCTTCATGCCTCGCTGCTGCCGAAATATCGCGGCGCCGCACCGATCCAGTGGGCGGTTGCGATGGGCGATGCTTTCACTGGGAATACAACCATGCTGCTTGAAGAAGGGCTCGACACCGGGCCGATCCTGCTGCAGCAGACGATCGAAATCGGGCCGGACCAAACCGCGGCCGATCTTTTTCCGATCCTTGCAGCGAAAGGCGCGCCACTCGTGATCGAAACGCTGGCCGGTCTCGCGAATGGAACGATCAAACCGCAGCCGCAAAATCATGAGGGAGCAACCTTCGCTCCGCTACTCGACCGCGAAGACGGCCGAATGGATTTCTCCGCTCGCTCAGCAACCGAGCTCTACAACCGCTGGCGCGGCTTTCAGCCCTGGCCCGGAGCGTTCACTACGCTCAACGGAAAGAAACTGATCGTGCATCGCATGGCGCTCGCCCATGAGGACAATGCAGCGGCGCCGGGAGAGCCTGCTGGTGAGAAGATAGCCGTCTCTTTGCTGCCTGCGCCGAAGACACGTGGCTGGAATTCCTTGAAGTGCAGCTCGAAGGCAAGAAGCGCATGTCGGCAGCGGAGTTTCTCCGCGGCAATTCCCTCGCGCCCGGCACGCGCCTGGGCCTTGCGTCCGATGGGCGCCAAGGCTGACCTGTGGCGGCAATTTCTCCAGCGCGCAAAGCAGCCTTCGATATCCTGCTCGCGGTCGAACGCGAGCGCGCTCACTCGGACGAGTTGCTGCGCGGCACGGCGGTGAATGCTCTTTTGGTTCCTGATCGGCATCTGGCAACTGCGCTCGTCTTGGGCATGCTCCGCTGGCAACTTCGGCTCGATCATGCGATTCGTCCGCTGCTCAAGCGCCCGAATGCAAAACTCGATTCCGAGGTTCTGATCGCGCTGCGGCTTGGCGCCTTCCAGCTTTTCTTTCTCGACCGCGTGCCCGCACACGCCGCAATTGACGAGAGCGTTGAATTGGCAAAGCAGGCCGGCCATCGCTTTGCATCCGGTATGGTAAACGCCCTCTTGCGCCGGCTTGCTGGATCGGCGCTCGAGGTTTTACATGAGGAGTCTCCGGCCGCTCTAGCCCTCGCGCAGGCGCATCCCGAGTGGATCGTCGAGCGCTGGGCAAAGTTCTATGGCCTTGAGGCGGCCAGTGCGATCTGCCGGCATGGGCAAGAGCAGCCGCAATTATCGCTGCGTCTGAAAGACCCCTCCGAAGAAGCAGAACTCGCAAAGGCAGGCATTCAACTCAAGCCCGGATCTCTTCTCACTGCGGCTCGCACAGTAATTTCAGGAGACGTGACGGCGACTGAATCTTTTCGCGATGGCTGTATGCGGATTCAGGACGAAGGATCACAGTTGATTGGCGAGTTGGCCGCCTCCTGCGGTGAAAATCCCAAGCAAGACCAGAAAAACATCCTCGATGCCTGCGCCGCACCCGGCGGAAAAACGCTGATCCTGGCAGAGCGAAATCCCGATGCGCACATAATGGCCTGCGAGTCGAACCCGAAACGGCTCGCGGACCTGCTCGAGCGTCTTGCTCCGCTGGCGGGTGTAGCGCCGTCGCCCAGGTCGGCTGTCGTGCGGGTCTCCAGACCCGCACCCGTATCCGGGCTCGCATTCACGAGTATGACCATGCTTTCCGAACGCATTGAATGCCGCCTCGCCGACGCGTCCACGATCACCGAAGACTCAGTCTTCGACACCGTCCTCGCCGATGTGCCCTGCACCGGAACCGGCACGCTGGGCCGAAACCCCGAGATTCGCCACAGGCTGCAGTCGGCCGACCTGCCGCGACAGGCCGAACGCCAGCGTGCGATTCTCCGCGCAGCAATTCGCGCAGCAAAGCCGGGCGGCCTGGTTGTCTATTCCACCTGTTCCCTTGAGCCCGAAGAGAACGAAGAAGTGGTAGCCGCAGTGCTCGCTGAAATAGCGAACGCGCGCCAGGTTTCTCTCGCACCCGGCATTGAATCGTCGCCCGATTCGCTGCTCGAGAACGGGATTCTCACTTCAAGTGGCGCGGCAATACTGCGAGAGTGCCTCACGCCGGAAGGCGCGCTGCGACTGCTGCCCGGAGCTTTGCGCTGCGACGGCTTCTTCGTCGCGTTGATCGAAAAAATCGGGTGACCGGCGACCTGCCTGCAGTCGATCAACCCGTCTCCGGGCCAAGTCCCAAAGCCGAAAAGTCTCGTCCAAGCATCGCGCAGAGTGCCTCAACCACCAGGTTGTGATCGTCGCGCTGGGGCAAACCGGAAACCGTCACGCAGCCAACGATTCCCGCGCCTTCCACCGCCAGCGGAAAACATCCGCCATCGGCAGCGTAGTCAGCCACCGGCAGACCGTAGCGATCGTGAAGGTTGGTTCCTTTTGACTTCTGCGTCAGCCCCACCCAGTAAGTGCTGTGATGGAAGCGCGCAACCACGTTGGTCTTGCGGCGCACCCACTCCCCATTGTCCGGCGTGGTGCCATCGAGCGCGGAATAAAACAATTGCTGACCGAAACGGCGCACGTCAATCACCAGCATCATCTTGCGTTCCAGTGCCATCGCACGCAGTCGCGAACCCAAATCCCACGCCGTCTGCGCATCGAATCGCGGCAGTCGCAGTTCGCGTTCCTGAAGCGCAACTTGTTCCAGGTCCTCTTTCAATCCCATCTTTTCTGCTCCCTTGTTTCGAGTTTCCGCTCTCGATTATTTCGCAACGGTCAGTTTGACCATCGTGTTCTGGTCCACGCGCGCGCCGGCAGGTGGTGATTGCATGATCACCGCTCCTGGGCGAACAGGCAACGTCGGCAGCGCGTTTCCGGTGCCGACCGGCGCCACCGGAACATCGATATAAACCGGTGTAGTGGTTTTGATGCCAACGCGAGTCAGCTCTGCTTGCGCGCTCACAATCGGCAATCCGGCCAGATCGGGCATCACAAAGCCATCGGGAGCCTGGTCGTCGGGCGCAGCCACAAGCAGATTCACGCTGGGCTGCTCGATGCCTTGCGCATGTGCCGGCGGGTCCTGCGCGAGCACAGTTCCATCCGCTGCAGCGCCATCGGGCAATCTTGAAATCTCGCCAACCTCAAGGCCGGCGCGGCGCAAATCGAGCGATG
Organism: uncultured Acidobacteriaceae bacterium; assembly: GCA_963782085.1. GTDB lineage: Bacteria > Acidobacteriota > Terriglobia > Terriglobales > Acidobacteriaceae > Telmatobacter. The sequence goes on along the minus strand of CAWAIL010000008.1, from coordinate 77,465 downwards.
CCGCTCGCTCAGTCGAACCGACAACGCTGGGTACGTCAACGCTCTGGGGACCCAGGCTCTCCGCAACGCGGACGCGCCACTCGCGGCGGACCACCGTCCCCGCTGGCGGCGACTGCGTGAGAATATGCCCGGCGGCGACTTCACCCGAGTAATAGCGGTTGTCGACGTCGAGAGTCAGGCCGAGACCCGCGGTTTCGCTGCGCGCATCCGCAACCGTCATCCCCTTCAGTGCGGGCACCTGGACTTCAGCGCCGTGAATGGCGAAATGCATCGTCGTGATAGCGGCCAGCAGTGCCACCGCGACCAGGAGCGTCAGCAGCATGGCCACACGAAAAAAGCCGGCGATTGCGCGAGTGTTCATAGAGACATAATCAGAAGCCCATGGAAATAACAGACGCCAGCCAGCGCTTGAAGAATTCCGCTGAATGGTTTGGATCAGAGCACTGCTTCAGCCGTGCCGAAGACGAGTCACATCTACGAAACGGGTCTCAACCCCCGGAGAATATATGCTGTCTCGCAAAGGGTCGCGACTCGATCCGCCGGCCGCAGGCGCTACCGAGTATTATCCGTCACCGGCTCGGGATGAATGGTCACCCGGAACACTTCCGGGCACTCCAGCTTTAGCCGGTCTTCGAGCGACGTAATCAGCTCGTGCACGCGCTGCATTGGCAGCTCGTCCGGCAGGGTGCAATGGCAACTGAGAGAGATGTGGTCGCCGGTGCGCCCGACAGAAATGGCGTGGACATCGACGATTTCAGGGATGCCTGCAGCGGCCGATTGCAGCGCCCGTTCCAGCCGGCGATCTTGCAATTCGGATTCTTCAGGCTGCTCGATCGTCGCCGGCTCGCTCTCGATGTGCGTCAGCACCGAGTCGATCTCGGGAACCTTGCGGCGGATCTCCGCCTCAAGCGCGGTGACAAAACCGTGCGCCTCGCGGAGCCGTGTGCTCTCTTCGATCTCAACGTGCAATTCAACCTGCAGCTTGCCCCTGTGCGATTGGATACTCAGGTCGTGGACCGAAATATTGTGATGCGCAGCCACGGCGCGCACGCGATCGAAGATGCTTTCGGCGCGCGATTCCCTCGGAACAGGATGGATGACGACATCTGCGCCGGGCAACACTCGTTGCACTGCGTTGGTGGCTCGCGTCACCAGCTCAGCCGTGTGCTCGAAGGTGAATTTTCGCGGCAACGCGATCGTCAAGTCCGCAAAGTAACCGGCGCCCGCGCGCCGCACGCGTGCCTGTTCCACGGCCAGCACGCCCTCCACCCGTTCCACTGCCCGCACCAATTTGTGTCGAGTCTCCGCAGGAATTTCATCAACCAATGCGCCGACTGCTTCATGCCCCACACGAAGCGTCATGCGGAAGATCATCACCGAAACAACGATTGCAGCGACCGGATCGGCGTAGTGGAGTGCGCCAACCTGAAAGCGCACGCCCAGCCAATTGATGCCCAGGCCGGCGAGAACGGCGAGTGTCGACCAGATATCGGACGAAAAGTGAAATGCGTCCGTCGCAAGAGCCGGCGAGCCCGTGCGCTGCGCCACCGCTCGCAAGCGCCGCGACCGCCAGAAGTCGACACCGATTGACGCGATCAGCACCAGCACCGGCCACAACGCATGACGCACCAGCACAGGGTGGTAGAAGATCCGATGTACAGCTTCGGCGATGATCCATGCGCACGAGACTGCCATCAAGCCCGCTTCGGTGAAAGCCGAAAGATTCTCGACTTTGCCGTGGCCGTAGGTGTGATCTTCGTCGGCGGGCTTGTCGCTTACGCGCACTGAGAAAAAAGTGAGCGCCGCGCCTATCAGGTCGAGGCCGGAGTGAGCCGCGTCGGAGAGCACGCCGAGTGATCCGGAAGCAACGCCGGCAGCAATCTTGAGAAGCGTCATCACGGCTGCCGCCGCCATCGAACCCAGGGCTACCCGCCGCTTTTCAGCAGAAAATGCATTCGCACTCTTGCCGGGAGTCTCGATTGCGCGCGAATTGGAGACAGCAGATGTCATGGCGAATTCCAGCTTAAGTGCGGCGCGCCGCCGTGTACAATCCGGCAATGCCAAACGTGTATGGCTGCCAGGCGCAATCGACGTACCCGCAGCTTTGCATCATTGCGACCATCTGCATCGGGCGACGGAAATGCGCCCACTGAGCTCGGCAGGTAGTTGTATGGACCATTGCGGCCGCAGATCACTCTGCCAATCGCGGGCAGGATTCGCCTGAAATAAAGTGCGTATGCTGCGCCGATGAGGCCATCCGGCTCGCTGAACTCAAGAATGCCAAGCTGGCCACCGGGTTTCAGCACGCGGTGATACTCCCTCAGGCCCGCCTCGTAATTCGCAAGGTTGCGGAATCCGAACGCCGTGACAACAAGATCGAGCGACCCCGATGGAAGCGGCAGATGAAGAGCGTCGGCCTCAATCGGAATCGCGCAAGGGGTACTGTTTGAATTGCGCGCCCCCAGGGCAGCAAACTTCTGCGCTCCCCTCTGCAACATGCCTCGAGCAAAATCCGCCGCCAGAATCGGCCGCGCTCCCCGCGGCCGCAGCTTGAGCAACGCCATGGTCAAATCGCCCGTCCCGCAGCAGATATCGAGCACGGCAGCTTCTGGTCGCACGAGAACCGCCCTGAACCGGCGCGCTGTCTTCCGCCACCAAAGTCGATCCACATTGGCAGAGAGCAGGTGGTTCAGCAAGTCATAGCGCGGGGCAATCGAGTCGAACATCCGCTGCACAGCCTGGGCTGCGCTTGCCTCATCCATCGCCCCCGCCGGCCTCGCGCCAGTTGCTGCCATTCCGTTGTTCCCCAATGTGATCATCGGCAACCCACGCCGATCTCTCTAACCATGCTAAAGCCTTCGTCTTGCAGATGCTTCCGGGATGCCAGGAGCCGCCGCCGTGCAAGCTGCATCGAAAAAGGTATAGGCTTGAAGATGCCCATGGCCGCTACTTCCCTAAGCGAAATACCCGCGCTGGCGCCTCATCCGCCGCTTACTGACAGCCATGGCCGCGTTATTCATGACTTGCGGGTCTCCATCACCGACCGCTGCAACTACAAGTGCATCTATTGCCGCACAGGCGAGGTCGGAGCGCAGTATCCCGAGCTGGGGCACAATGAATACCTCCGGCTGATTGGGCTATTTGTCAGCCTTGGCGTAACCAAGGTGCGGCTCACAGGGGGCGAACCGCTGTTACGGCGCGGCGTGGTCGACCTGGTTCGCGATCTCGCGCTGATGCAAACCGTCACGGGCGAGCCGCTCGACCTGGCCCTCACCACCAATGGCCACCTGCTTGAGTCGCTCGCTGAACCGCTGAAGGCGGCAGGCTTAAATCGCGTCACTGTAAGCATGGATGCCGTGGATGCGCCGACCTTCGAGCGAATCACCCGCATCGAGGGCAGTTTCGCCAAGGTTCTCGCCGGCATCCGGTCTGCCCGCGCAGCGGGCCTGACTCCGCTAAAAATCAATTGCGTCCTTTTACGTGGATTCAACGACGACCAGATCGAAGGCTTCGCCCGGTTTGCGCGCGAAGAAAATGTCGTCGTGCGCTTCATCGAGTTCATGCCGCTTGAGGAAGGCCGCCTGTGGACGCCCGAGATCGTTGTGACCCTGAAAGAAATCGTGGCTCGGATCGGCAAGATACTTCCATTGGTCGAGATTGCCGCTGCGCGAACCCAGCGAGACGGCGCGCCGTTACGGATTTGCCGACGGAGTAGGCGAAATCGGGATCATCGCGCCCGGTCAGCCAGGCATTTTGCGGCGCTTGCAGCCGCGTGAGGCTCACGTCGGATGGAAAAATCCGAACCTGCCTCTTTTCGCAGGTGGAACACGACCTTTACGGTCGCTTGCGGGCCGGTGCCAGCGATGAGGAACTGCGCACTTACATTGTGCGTACTGTGCAGGGGAAGGAGGCGCGCCATCACATCGGCGAGCCCGACTTCCTCAAGCCTTCCCGATCGATGGTGCATATCGGAGGATGATCGTGTTTCATTGATAGGCGCTCAGGAACACCTTTTGGCCGCCGCGCAACGGCTGCTATGACACAATGGCTGTAAACCCTTCCCCAAAAATCAGGGCCAGAAATGCAAAACGAGACGGAAGGTCGTATACCGCTCGCTGATCTGCTTGTTTTCCATCAGACTAGCGCGATCGCTCACTTCAAGCTTCGACCTGGACAACATTCTGCGCACCATCCTGGAACACATGGAGCGGATGGTGGACGCGGAGTTGTGGACGCTGCTGATGCTCGACGAAGCCGAAGCAGGAGCTCTACTACGCCATCGCCGCGGGCCAGGCGCACAGGAGGCCTTGCGAGGCCTGCGCGTGAAGGTGGGCGAAGGAGTGGCCGGCTGGGTGGTTCAACATGGCGAAACGCTCATCGTTCCTGAAGCGTTTAACGATCCGCGCGTGAGGCCGTCCGATGCCGAAGGACTAGCTTCCGATGCCGCTCGTTGATTGCTTTGCCGTTGCGCGGGCGCAAGGGCACGCAGGGCGTGATCGAGATTTTCAATCCGCGCGCCGAGATGTCGGACTACACCATCGCCTTCCTGCACATCCTGGCCGACCACGCAGCCATTGCAATCGAAAACGCGCACGACGTGGCGCGCATTCAGCAGTTGACCATCACCGACGACACGACAGGCCTGTTCAACGTGCGCCATCTCTACGATGTGCTCGGCCGCGAATTGAAGCGCTCAAAGAAACTCATGCAACCCCTGAGCCTCGCCTTTCTCGATCTCGACCACTTCAAATTGGTCAACGACGAACACGGACATTTGATCGGCAGCGAGTTGCTGGCCCATACCGGCCGCCGCCTGCAGCAGCTGAGCCGCAAGCAGGATTACTGTTTCCGCTATGGCGGCGATGAATTTGTCGATCCTGATGCCCGAGACCAATGCGAAATCCGCACTGGAACTCACGCGGACCCTCCATCACGAGTTGATGAGCACAGAATTCAAGATGAAGACCGGCCTGAAGCTGAAAGTGAGCGCCAGCATCGGCCTGTCATCCGCGCCCGATGACGGCGCCGCTGTGCATGAAGTAATCGGAACTGCCGACGCGCGCATGTATGCCGTAAAAAGCGAAGGCCGCGGGCAAGTGCGCGGCGCATAGTCGGCCAAAGTCTCCGAACTCCGTAAACTGGATCTGAACTGCTTCCGCTCATTCTTGGCTATTTCACTCCCTGGCGTTAGAATGGCTCGCAAATCCATCTTGCGAAAACAGAGGGCCAGATGCAGACCAGAAAGTGGCGCGCGTCGTGGGGCGTGGCGCTGATTGTCCTGCTGGCAGTCCCTGCCGGAGCGAAGGCTTTGGAAGACCAGAACGGTGCCGCGGCGCCAGGCCCTTCGTTCTCGCCGCGGACCACTCCTGGCCTGACGTCAACCTCAACATCGTTGCGCTCGACAAAGGCGGCACTCCGCAACAGGTCGACGAACGGGAGTTTCAACTTTTCGAAGACGGCGCTCAACGGCCGGTTCAATTTCGGGGATCGATGGACTCGCCGGTTTCGCTTGCCGTCCTCATCGATTCTTCGGGATCGATCTATAAGCGGAAGGCAGAGATTCTCGCTGCGGTGACTACAATCTTTAAGGCACTCCCGGCTGACAGCGAAGTCATGGCCGTTTTATTCGCGGACCGTTCCTTTCTCGACCTTCCGTTTACCCCTGTTTCCAAAGTCGATTTCTCGTTCCTTGACCGGCTCGATGGCCGTGGCGGCACCGCGCTCTACGACACCGTTGTGGCAACCGAGAATCATTTCGTCGCGCACGCAAGGTATGTGCGAAGGGCCATGGTGATCTTGAGCGATGGCGAAGACAATGCTTCGCACGTGTCAAGGGCCCAGGTTTTCCGGACCATGGAGCAGCCCGGTGCGCCCGCATTCTATGCGTGTCCGCTTTCCAAAGCAGGAATCTTGCAGAGCGACGCGATGGCTGGGTTGATCAATATGAAGTTTCTCGCAAAGGACGGCGGCGGCGGTTATTTCAATCTCGATCCTGACCCCGCAATCTCTGCCGCGCGAGTCGCAGCCGCTATTCGCAGCCAATACGTATTGCACTTTACCGCTGCAAACCCGGCACGCGACGGCAAGAGGCATAAGCTGACGGTGCACCTGCCAGACAAGAGCGTTGAAATTCACGTCCTTCCGGTCTATTACGCTCCTGGCAAATAAAGGTCGATGACGCGCCACGCGTGAGTCGATCTCGACAAACCAGGAGTCGCGATGGGAACCATTGCATCGAGATCTGCGGAAGAATCGCCCTAATATCCCAGATGCTTTTCGACAACGTTCTCGAGCGCCTGCCCATTCGCGAACCGTTCGTACTGCGTCAGAAAAAAGCGCATCGCATCGTCGAGCCAGTCCTTGGTGTGATCGGCACAGTGCGGCGAAACCAGCACGTTCTCCAGCTTCCAGATCGGATCGCCCGCCGGAATCGGCTCCTGTTCAAAGACATCGAGCCCTGCTCCTTTGATTCTTTTCTCCGCAAGCGCGCGCACCATCGCCGCCTGGTCGATCACCGGACCTCGGCCAATGTTGATCACCACGGCATTCGCCTTCATCGCGGCAAACGCCGCATCGCTGATCATGTGCCGCGTCTCCGCCGTTAACGGCGTCGCTGCGACGACATAATCGCAAAGGCCCAGCATCGCGTTCAGTTCGCTCGTCTTGAAAAACTGCGTAACAAGCGGATCTGCCTCGGCAGGCGGGTGCCGCTTCGTCGCCAGAACCTGCATCCCCATAGCGTGCACCCGGCTTGCCACGGCCCTGCCAATGTCCCCGTAGCCGATAATCCCTACTGTCTGGCCCGCAATCTCCTCCACATCGAACTGCTCCCAGCGCCCGGCTTCCTGGTTGCGCAGCATGCGGCGAAAGTCCTTCGCAAAATAGAGAATTGCCGCCAGCGCAAACTCTCCAAGCGATGGTGAGAAAACCCCGCTTCCGTTCGTCAGCGGAATATCGCTCTGCACAAGCTCCGGAAAAAGAATGTGATCGAGACCCGCGGAACGCGAATGCACCCAGCGCACCTTATCGCTCGCCAGGAACGCCGCCCGCAGCAGATCGCGGCTTCCGGACCAGTAAAGAATCACTTCCGCCTTACTGGCCGATTCATTCAGCGCCTCCGCGCGATTCACAACGGCGTGCGGCACCCCGGCAAGCATCTCCAGTTGCCTGTCTTCGGCATTATTCGACAGCACGAGAACGAATGGTTGCTCTTTCATTTGAGCGTGGAACTCCACCGGCGGCATCGAGCCATGTTGCCGCCTTTACTTGAACCAGTGTAAAGAACCGCGCGCCAGTGCCCATCATTCCGTCCGCAACGCTCGCATCGGATCCACAGAGGCAGCCCGAACCGCCGGAATCAACGCCGCTGCACCAGCGCAAATCCCGAGCAAGGCCGTCGCGCCAACAAACGCCCATGGGTCGTTGCTGCTGATTTCGTAAAGCAGATGCTCCATCATGCGAGAAGCAAAGAAAGCGGCGGGAATCCCGATCGCCAGCCCCGCAATGAATTGCAGCAGTGCATTCCGCAGCATGAGCCGCGCAATCCTCGCGCGCGAGGCGCCCAGCGCCATGCGAATCCCAATCTCACTGGTGCGTCGCACTGCCTGGTACGACATCACTCCGTACAGGCCCACCGATGCAAGCAGCAACGCCAGAATCCCGAATGCTTCGGTAAGCCGCGCCAGCAGCCTGTCCTGGTTGAAGTTTCCCGCCACTACATCCGGATAGGCAATCACGCGAATCACCGGGATGTTGGGATCGACGTTCGCCATTGCAGCGCGGACCAGTTGTTCTACATCCTGCTGTGGCCGATTGAATCCCAGGACCATGCGGTTCAAGTAAAGAGAGCTCGCTTCGGCTGCCTGCGAGTCCGTTGGCTTATAGCCCGCATACTGCTGCCCAAGCGGACGTAAGAAAAGCGGCTTGATCTCTTTGTGCGGATTAGTCAGCTTGAAGTCGGCAAAAACTCCCACGATCTCAAATGCGCCCGAATATTGGGGAAAATTCACTCCAAATCGCTGCCCAATCGGATCCTTGTTCGGAAAGAAACGCTTCACGAATGCCTGGTTGACCATTACCACCTGCGCGGCATTCGTCTCGTCATCCCGCGAGAATTCGCGTCCGCGTAAGACAGGCACCCCGACAGAGTCCAGGAAATTCGCACTGACCCGATCCCAGTCAGACTGGCATTTATCCTTCGGCCCCGGAGCCGGATGTCCCTCGAGAATCACGCACCCGCCCCATTCATTTCCTTCAAGGGGAAGGTACCGCGCAAAACTTACGCTCGTCACCCCAGGCAGCGCTGAAAAACGGTCCTCAATGGAGCGATAAAGTCCGTTCAGCCGGTCGGTCGTGTAGCCCGGCCCGTTCAGATCGATTTGCACCGTGTATCGATTCGCCGTCTCAACACCCAATTCCTGATGCTCCAGGTTGTAGAGCGATCGCGTGGCTAGAAATGCGCTCGCCAGAAGCACCATCGAAAGCGCAACCTGAAACACGAGCAACACGCGTTGCGGAATCGATGCATGATCGCGCGACGTGCTGTTCATGGTGCGTGCGGCATCCGCGGGCTGCGTGCCCGAAGCCACCCACGCAGGCACCGCGGCAAAAAGCAGCCCCGTCAGAATCGAAATGCCGAAGGCGAATGCCAGTTCCGTGGGCGATGGGCGAGATAGAACCGACATATCCGATGAAAGCGGAAACGCCAGCGCCAGCATGGCGCGTGATCCCAGAAAGGCAATGCACAATCCCGCCGCTCCCCCAATCGCACTCAGAATCAGGCTTTCCGTAACAATCTGCTGAACGATGCGCCGGCGCGTTGCGCCCAGTCCGATGCGGACGGCGATCTCAGCCCTCTGCGCCATACTGCGCGCCAGCATCAGATTCGCAATGTTTGCGCATGCAATCAGCAACACCACGCTCGACAGAAACATGAGCATGCGGATGCCGGTACCTGTCTGTTGCTGGATCTTCTGGATACCGCCGCCTGCCGCAGCCAGCACCACATGTTGCCTGGGAATCTCTGCTGCGCCGCCGTGCGCGGTGAATGTCGACTGCGTGGCCATCCATTGCCGTAGCACCGAGGAGAGCCTGGTTTGAAGTGTTCCCAGATTGACGCTCGGTCGCAAGCGTCCCAAGGCATAGAGCCACCCTTGGGCAGGTTGCAAGAGCGAGGAATTGGCTCCTTCGAGGACCGGTTCGGTGGCGAGCGGGAGCCACATGTCGGGCGGAAACGGCGCCATGCGGTCACCATAGAATCCGGGCGGCGCAATGCCGGCCACAGCAAATGCATGCTGGTCGAGATAAATGGTCGAGCCAACCACATCGCGCATGCCACCGAACATCCGCTGCCAGGCAGAATAGCTAAGTACCACCACAGGAGCAGCGCCGGTTCGATCGTCGTCAGCCGAAAGTGGACGCCCTGCGAACGCATTCACGCCAAATGTCGTGAAGTAGTTGCCGGAGACATATTCCGTGCGCATCGACCTCGCAGGAGAGGCGCCCCATCGCACGCTGTAACGCCCTCCACCCGCCTCCACCGCCGCTAACTGCTCAAACTCCGGCGATGCCTGCTGAAAACGTTGGTAGAGTTCATAGGAGAAAAGATCGAAGTCACCATCGTCATTTTCAAAGCCATCGTTGTAGCAGCAGTCCGTTCGGTCGCCGATCCGGTAAAGATGCGCAGGATCGGCGACGGGCAGCGAACGCAGCAGAATGCCCTGCACCAGCGAGAAGATGGCCGTATTGGCGCCGAGGCCAAGTGCGAGCGTGAGAATCACGATGCAGGAGAACGAAGGAGCCTTGCGCAGCCGGCGCAGCGCGTAGTGCACGTCGCGCGCAATCGATTCCAGCCACATGGTTCCGCGGCGTTCCCGGCACTCTTCCTTAATCTGCTCCATGCCGCCAAATTCAATGCGGGTGAGCCGGCGCGCCTCGCTCTCTGTTGCACCCGAACGAACCTTGTCGGCAACCTGCGATTCGAAATGGAAGCGCAATTCCTTGTCCAGTTCGCTCTCCATCCGCTCTCGCGAAAAAAGCCTGCCAAGCCAACTCATCAGACGCTCTCCACGGTTCCTTTGAGGATGAGGCCCACCACATCCGTGAGCCGCGTCCAGTTTTCGGTTTCGGTCTGCAGTTGTGCTCTGCCCCTGGCCGTCAGTTCGTAGAACTTGGCTTCACGGCCGGTGTCCGAAGGTTGCCAGCGGGCGCTGAGCAGCTTCTTGTATTCAAGCCGATGGAGCGCCGGGTACAGTGAACCCTGCTGCACCTGCAGCGCCTCGCGCGACATCTGCTGGATGCGTTGCGCAATCGCATAGCCGTGAATCGGCCCCAGCGCAACCACCCTCATGATGAGCAGATCCAGCGTTCCCTGCGGCAGTTCGAATTTGTCTTCGATTTTCTTCATACCTGTGGCTTCTACATATACACATTCACATGTAGAAGGTCAAGGTATGCATGGAATGGACCCCGTCCAATACTCGCTGCTGGATGTTTCGGACAGAGAAGCCGGGAGTCCTACCTTAATGAGCGACGCGCGGCGAGCTACGCGGCAGGAGACCTATGCCAACTCCGACTCAACGAGGCCTGCAACCAGTTCCCTCATTCCCGCGCCCGCAGAATTCTTGTCAAGTTTTTTCTAGCCGAAATTGCGCCTCAGAATTCCTCTAACTCCCTCATTCAAAATTGAATCCGCGCCGAAAAATAAATCTCGCAAACAGTGCCGATAATTTCACCGAAATCCGTACACTGTTTCCAGTAGCGATAACGACGTTGGGCGCTTGGGCGGCCCGGAGTGTTTATCCCCTCCGGGCCGCTCGCTTTTTGGGGCAGCCCACCACATCATGGGACGGCATGCAACCAAAAGGGTGCAAACCCGCAAAAATTCGCCCATAACTCAAATTGATTGACGACTTTGACCGATAACTTATTCTTTATCAGTCATTTACGGGACCCCCATCAGGAGCCAACCCGCTTGCAATCAGGACTTTGACCCCAATTGCAGCATTTTGAATTTTCCGAAAGCTGGTAACCGATATGTACATGGAATGCAGGCACATCAAGACCAACGGACTCCGCTGCGAGTCACCTGCCCTCAAAGGTCGGCCATTCTGCTATTACCACTCCAAGGTCCACACCATAGGCGCCGAGCCCAATCTGAAATACGGCCCTCTGCAACTGCCATCACCTGAAGACCGCGCCGCAATTCAGCTCTCGGTTGCGCGCATCAACGATGCCGTCATCAACAGCCGCATCGACCTTAAGAAAGCTGCCAGCCTTTACGACGGCCTCAAGATCGCCGCGCGCTTCATCGATCCCAAGACGTATTTTCACGAACCGAAAACTGTCCAGTCCGCGGAGCTGTGCTCCGATGGCGATGAACTCGCTCCCGATAATTACGTTTGCGATGACGACGACGACTGCAACGACTGTCCTTACAACGACGTTTGTCCGCGCAGCGCCAATGCCAAAGACAAAGGCTGATCGCTGACTGTCACTTCTTCGTATCGCCGCCAATCTGGATCACGACGTATTTGACCGGGCCGTCGCCGACGTTCCTCACAGCATGCATCGTGCCCAGTGCCACGTAGAGGATGCTTCCAGCGCCGGCGCGATCGGTTTTGCCGTCGTGCATGAACTCGACTGTTCCTTCCTGCACGACAATTAGTTCGGAGTGTTGAATACGATGCGCCGGGTTGGGCGGCATTCCCGCAGGCTGTATCGTTTCATGCGCGGCGACCGCTTCGCCCGTCGCCAGCGTGCCGTTAAACACGCTGCGGCCCACGGAACCATTGGCCGACGTCTTCGGCGTCATGTCGTCGTAGCTGAACACGCGCGCGCTGGCGAGCGGGTTCGCGTCAGGAGTTTGCGCAGCGGCAGCGCACACCAGGACAAGAAAAAGTGCTGGCAAAGCCAGGAATCGCATATCGAATCCTCTGATCCGAGGCCGGAGCTTGCTCGTCACCTTCGGGATTTCTGGATTCTACGGCATGTGAACAAGCCCGGCGCTGCCCGCGCGCAACGACGGCCTTCTTATTGGCCTTCTGTGATGTGCACAGAATGCTCAAGATGAAAGGTGAGCAGTGTCTCGGCAGGAAGAAAGATTTCGTGGTTGCCGGTGAAAGCGCTGCCCGCGGTTCCGGCTCCCGCGCCCGCAAGGCCGCCGATCAATGCGCCTTTGCCTCCGCCGGCCAGTCCACCGACGATGGCGCCGAAGGCTCCGCCGCCGCCGGCAAATGCAGCAGTCCGCTTGCCCTTGCCCTTTTCGGCGCGTTCAATCGAGCTCGTTTCCACGGGATAGCTGCCCCAGTTCGTATGCACGCGCTCGAGACGCAACTCAAGCACGGCGCCGCCTTTGAAGTGGCCCAGCGCCTTTGCGTCAATGACTGTGCCTTCTGCCCGCGCATGTTTGGGAATCACAGTTTGACCGTTGACGATCACGTCTTCCGCAACCGTCGCTCGGAAGTTGTCGCCGGGACGGCTGATCTTTGAGCCGAGGTCTTCATCGAGTCGCACGTGCAGCCGGGTGCCGACTGGCAATTCAATGACAGCTGAAGGAGGAGGCGCCTGCGGAGCAGGTGCAGTTTGACCGGGCTGAACGGCAGCAGGTTGTCCAGCGGCCGGTTGGCTGGCCTGAACACCGGGCTGGCTTGCGGCCGGTTGCGGAGAACCCGGCTGCGCTGTCGCGCTGGAACCCGGCGCAGGCTGCGCTGCGGGTTGAGTGGAAGCTTGATTCGTTGCGGTCTTGCACCCGTTGCACGCAAACAGCGACAGAACAGAAAGAACAGCAAGCGACAAGAATCTGCGATAGAGACTCATGACAAGAACTCCTTATTTGTGGGTTGGAGGCCCGTCTCGCCGCCAGAGAACCGTAAGCAAGTTTTGCTTGTAACTCAGAAACGTCAGATGTCGAGGTTCTTTACATCGAGCGCATTATCTTCAATGAATTTTCTGCGCGCCTCAACGTCTTCACCCATTAGCGTGGTGAAGATCGCCTCTGTTTCAGCAATGTCCTCAAGCTTGACCGATAGCAGCGTGCGGCGCTCGGGATCCATCGTAGTCTCCCAAAGCTGCGATGCCGTCATTTCGCCCAATCCTTTATACCGCTGCACCTGGTAGTCCTTCTTGCCCTGCTCCACGATGTGAGCGAAAAGCTCGCGCGCCGTCTGCTTTTCAACCGGTTCGCGCGGGATTCGCGATGCCTTGCCCTGCGTTTTCGCCTCCGGCTTTGCCTCAGCGCTTTCGTCTTCTTCGTCCTCGCCGGTAGTGGCTCTCGCTGCTCTTGGCAGCATATTCAACCAGGAACGGCGGTTCAAGATATTCCTTGATCAGTGAGTACTTCGACATCATCTGCCGGAATTCAGGGCTTGAAGCGAGCGTCCAGTCAATACAGCGCCTTTGCCCCTGAACGTCAATGAAACAAAGGGACCAGGTGTGGTGCTCCTCTTCTTCGACCGGCTTCTCTACCTTGATCTGGAATTCGTCGGAAAGCTCAACGAGTTGCTTGTGCAACACCGCGAGCTTTTCCGGAACTTCCTTGCCGTTCTTCGAAGTGAAATCCGTGCGATGGGTCAATTCAGCGCGCGCCAGTCTTTCGGTTAACTTCTCGTTGCGGATTCGCTTGTCGACCTTTTCGACAAAGCCGAGATACTCGTTCAGCGTCGACATGAAGCGCGTGAGATCGGCGCCCTCGATCCGGCTCGCGGATTCACCGTGGCGCACGATCATGCCCTCTGCCGCGCGATTGACCATCACCTTCACAAACTCGCGATCGTCCTTGATGTACTGCTCGAAGCGCCCCTTCTTGATCTTGTAAAGCGGCGGCTGCGCGATATAGATGTTGTCGCGCTTGATCAGCTCCGTCATGTGGCGGAAGAAGAATGTGAGCAAAAGCGTGCGGATGTGCGATCCGTCCACATCGGCGTCGGTCATCAGGATGATCTTGCTATAGCGGATCTTCGTGGCGTCGAAGTCGTCCTTGCCAATACCGCAGCCGAGCGCGGTGATCATGGCTCGGATTTCTTCGTGGCCGAGCATCTTGTCGTAGCGCGCCTTCTCGACGTTGAGGATCTTGCCCTTGAGCGGAAGAATCGCCTGGAATTTACGATCGCGCCCCTGCTTGGCCGTTCCGCCTGCGCTTTCGCCCTCGACAAGATAAAGTTCGCAGCGCTCGGGATTGCGCTCGCTGCAATCGGCAAGCTTGCCAGGCAATCCACCGCCATCGATCGCACCCTTGCGGCGAGTGAGGTCGCGAGCTTTGCGTGCGGCCTCGCGAGCGCGGGCCGCTTCAATTGCTTTGTTAATGATGCGGCGGGCGACTGGCGGGTTCTGCTCAAGAAACATGCCAAGGCGCTCGTTCACAAACGCCTGGACGATGCCGGCGATGTCGGAGTTGAGCTTGCCCTTGGTCTGCCCTTCAAACTGCGGTTGCGGAAGCTTCACGCTGACCACGGCCACCAGGCCTTCGCGCACATCGTCGCCGCTCAGGTTTTCCTTCACGTCTTTGAACAGGCCCATTTGCTGGCCGATGAAGTTGATTGTGCGGGTCAAGGAAGTGCGAAATCCAGAAAGGTGCGTCCCGCCATCTACCGTGTTGATGTTGTTGGCGAAGCTGAAGACTGTTTCGGAGTAGCTGTCGTTGTACTGCAGCGCGATATCGATCTCAACGCCGTCGCGGAGCGCTTCCATGACGATCGGCTTGTCGTGCAGCGCGGTCTTGCCGCGATTAAGATGCTTGACGAATTCGGCAATCCCGCCGGCATAGCGAAACTCAGCGCGACGAGCCTCACCCGTCTTAGCATCGGCGGTGCGCTCATCTGTCAGCGTGATCTCCAGGCCCTTATTCAGGAATGCCATCTCACGCAGACGCTGAGCCAACGTGTCGTAGTTGAACTCGGTGGTGGTGAAGATGGTTTTGTCCGCAAGAAAGTGGACTTTCGTGCCGCGGCGCTTGCTGGTTCCGGCCTTGCGCAAATCGCTTGTCGGGAGGCCGCAGCTGAAATCCATCTCCCAGGTATTTCCGTCGCGCCAAATCTCTACGTTGAATTCCTGGCTAAGCGCGTTTACGCAGCTCACTCCAACGCCATGCAACCCGCCGGAGACCTTGTAAGTCGAAGCGTCGAACTTTCCACCTGCATGCAGTTTTGTCAGGACCACTTGGACAGCCGGCATCCGCTGGCCGCCGGGCAGATCCATCATGTCTACCGGAATTCCGCGGCCGTCGTCGACGACGGTGATCGAGTTGTCGACGTGAATGACAACTTCGATTTTTTTGCAATAGCCCGCGAGAGCTTCGTCAACTGAGTTGTCAACGACCTCGTAAACGAGGTGGTGCAGTCCCATCTCCCCCGTCGAGCCAATGTACATGGCAGGGCGGAGACGTACGGCTTCGAGCCCCTCCAGCACCTTAATGTTCTCGCCAGTGTAGCTGTCATTGTCGCCGTGCATGGAGGTACCGCTAAGAACTTCAGTCGCCATAGGATTCCGATCGCAAGGTTCCCGCAAAGCGTGGTTTACGGGGAATGATTCTGGACACAGGAACGGGACTAACCGCTTGAAAAAAGGAGGGCTATCAAGCGTGTCGACCTGTGGTTATTTTATCACGCAGGCGGTGTTAGGTCTGGAAAAGCACCCAGTGCATAAATAGTTAATATTTGAACGATTTAAGGAATCGGAAAGTTACGTTAGTAATGTTTGTCGGCGTCTGCTTATTATGTTGAAGAAAAATCTAGACTTGATCGTCATATTGCGGTAGCATCTGAATCCATTGGTAGTTCAAACTTGCCCAAATGTGAACTATGAAAGGTTACTAAAGATGAAAGTCGCTGTCCGCGTTTTTGCTCTGTTCGTGGCCTTCGCCGGCCTTGCCTCCGCCTCTTTCAGTTCGTCTGCTTCGCAGACCAGTCCCACTCGCGTTTCCAACGCCGCAGTTGATCCGGGTCCGCTCTCGCTTCCCTATCCACTCCCGTGCCAGGCAAACGGCAGCTGCGTAGCTCCAGCACAGTGATGGCAAATTCAACGAAACGCGCTGCATAGCACGAAAGTGCCAGCGGCGCGTTACCCTTTTGTGTTTGAGCCACAAGGCATAAGGGCGATATTCTGAAGGCGTTCCAGGGATCGCAGATAAGCGACTATGCCTTTGAATCCTGCAATGACGGCAATGAACGTGGCGGAGATTTGTCTCTGGGCCGCGCTTGCCTTTCTTTTTTTCCGAAAAGGCTTTCACGACCGCTTCCGTGCGACAACTTCCTACATGATCTTGCACGCCGTATCAGGCGCGTTTCTGCTTGTAGTTCTGCGGTTGGAATCTGGTGAATGGGGCCAGAACCATCATCTCGGGATGGTGTATTTCATTGGCTTCTTCGCCATGTATCTGGCCAGTGCGGTTTTGCTCTTCTTTATCTGCATTGAGATTTTCCGTTCAGCGCTCTCAGCGTTCCCTTCCATAGCGAAACTCGCGATCGTCATTTTCCGCTGGGCAGCGGTCGTTTCAGTCATCGTGAGCCTGACTTCGATCTCCTATGCGCACAAGGGAGTCAACGTCATCGCCGATGTTTCTTACGGTCTGATGCGCTCGGTGAGCGTGCTCGAGCTTTGCCTGCTCGCTTTCCTTTGCCTAAGCATGAATGCGCTGCGGCTGACCGTGCGCGATCTTGCATTCGGCATTGCCCTGGGATTCGGTCTGATGTGCTCCGGCGACTTTATCGTTTCCTCACTGATCGCGCATCTGAAGTCACTAAGCGATCCATTTCAGTTTGTGGCGGAAGGAGTGATCCTGGCGACCTTAGCTGTGTGGGCGGTCTATTGCCTGCTGCCTGAGCCGGCTCCCAAGCCGGTGCTGATGCCAGCCAACTCCACAATCTATCGCTGGAACGAGATCGCTTCAGCACTCGGCCATACGGGCACCAAGATTGCGATGCAGCAACCGGCCAACAGCTTCTTCCTGACGGATGTAGAGCGGGTGGTGGAGAAGGTGCTGGCGCGGAATATGAGCGGACAGGAATCCGAAACCTAAGAGAATTTCAGAAACAGCAAAAAGGCCACGGCGCATGCCGTGGCCTTTTTTGATTTTTGCGTTAAGGCGAAATTACTCGGCTGCCGTGGGCTCGACTGAAGCAAATCGGCCGCGGTTGCCGCGGTCAGTAAACTTGACTCGGCCTGAGACCTTGGCAAAGAGCGTGTCGTCGGAGCCAATGCCGACGTTGACGCCCGGCTTGATCCGGGTACCCCGCTGGCGCATGATGATGGATCCACCTGTGACCAGCTGACCGGCAAAAGCCTTCACGCCCAGCCGTTGCGCATTGGAGTCGCGCCCGTTTGTTGAACTGCCCCCACCCTTTTTGTGTGCCATTGCTCGATTCCCTTCTGATGTGCGCGATTACTTCGCGTCGTAGGTGACACCATCGACCACGATGGCCTTGATACGCACCTGGGTAAAGTTCTGCCGGTGGCCTTGCAGCTTCTTGTACTGCTTCTTGCGCTTGAGGTGAAAGACCAGAATCTTGTCGGCGCGCCCCTCGCCGAGGACTTCGGCGGTGACTTTGGCGGTCGCCGGCTTGGCCAGCGTTCCCGGCTCACCGGAAACTGCGAGGACATCGCTGAACTCGACGGTCTGGTTGGGGGAGCCTATGCTCTCGATTTTCAAAACATCGCCCGGGGCTACCCTGTATTGCTTGCCTCCGGTACGGATGACTGCGTACATAAGAAATCCTCCAGCGGGCCGGCGTTGGAGCCGGGCGCTCAACCTGAACCTGTGTGCTCAATAGGGGCGGATACAGAACTGAGACTGCATCGGGAAGCGGCCGCACCAGCCAGGGCGGAGAGCCCTCAAACATCCCGCGCACCCGAAACGGGGTGCATCGCCAAACCATATGATTTTACCGTCAATTGGGCGCGCGGGTCAATGCAGATCCGCGGCAAACCGCTGGTCAGGCAAATCCACGCCGCTATACTGCCGTCATGCAACCAGCCAGTGTCGTGGTGACGGAATTGAACGAGATCCAGGACATTGGCAGAGTGATCGCCAGCCTGTTGGCGCAGGAGCCGCCGGCCGCCGAGGTGATTGTGGTCGATGGCGGATCGACCGACGGCACATGGGAATGGCTCGAGGCTGCGCACGCGCGCGATCCTCGGCTGGTGGCGATTCGCGATGAGACGTGCAGCCTGAAGTTCTCGGCTGGTCCGGTCTCGCGTGGACGCAATGTCGGAGTGAAGGCAGCGAAGCTGAATGTGATTGCATGCGCCGATGCGGGATGCACCTACGCAACGGACTGGCTCAGGAACCTGACTGCGCCGCTGATTGCGGGAACTGCCGAATATGCGCTTGGTGGATCGTGTATCGATGCCGATGGCAGCACGGTTTGGGATGTGGCAGCAGCGCCGTTTTTCAGTATGAAACTGGGCGCGAATGAGCCGACCAAATCATGCACAGCGCGCTCGATGGCGTTCACCAAACAACTTTGGGAGCGCATCGGCGGATTTCCTGAGAACGTGCTGGTCGGCGAAGACACGATGTTCGATATGGAAGCGCGACGCGTGACGAAGCCCGCATTCGTTCACAACGCGAAGGCGTTTTATCGGCCGATGTACACGTTCCGCTCGGCGAGCCACAACATGGCGCGCTACGCGCTCAGCGACGGACAGGCTGGAGTGCGCTGGGCGCGGCTGTTTCGCAACGCTGCGCGCTGTGCGCTGGAGATTGCCGCGCTGGTGTTGCTGCGCTGGAGCGCGATTCCGCTGCTTTCGGTTGTTCTACTCGAAATTTGGTACGCTTTTCACCGCGATTGGCGCTTTTTGCCGCGATTTGGCGCGGGCGCGATTCTTGCACGGTTTGGCTTCTCGGTTGCGGTTCCGTGGATTGTGGCGGCGAACCAGATTCGCGGGCGTTTCACGAAAAAAGCGCAGACAAATCGGCAGAATGGGTAGAAACAGTGATCAGTGGACAGTGATCAGTGGTCAGTGGTCAGTGGTCAGTTCGGAGTTCGTAACACCGATCGTTCCTGTCGATTGTCGGCGCTTCCCTGCTTTTTTGATTGCCAGGAAACGTCGCGATCTTGCAGGTCAAATCCATCAAATTGGCACTGTTTTGCACTGTGAGACTGTGGAGAGGCTGCCTCCAGGTGACTGATTCCGGGCGAGTTGCGGAGCGGTCCACAGTTTCACAGTTTCGGTGCTTCTGTGACGCCTCGGGCTGTTCTCGTTTTGGAGTTGATTCGAATGAAGTTAGCGGCGTACCCAGTTTCACAGTTTCACAGCCCGTTTTTGGAAAACTGTGGGGGGGGTGGGGTAAGGCAGGTAGCGAGGGAGCGAGAAAACGAGGGACTGAGGCAGCAAGGGAGCAAGGGAGCGAGAAGGCTAACGAGTCGCTGTTTCGCACAATGCCCTCCGCTGTTCCGCTGATGATTTTGATCCTGAAATAAGTGTAGCGATTACGGGGAAATCATCGGCACTGTTTGGCAGATTTATATTGTGCATGGAATGAGGGGGATGCGGGGGATTTTGGGGCGACGGGGCTTGACAGCGACTTGGGTCGGGTTCGGGGAGGCCGCGTCGTGGCGCGGTTCATACATGCAACGGCGTTTATCGCGACCAATCTCTGCGGGGCCTCAGCGACTGCTCTGCACCGCCGCGTTTTAATTCCTCGAGTGCGAAATCTCCCAGTGCACCTGTTACGCCGCCGCGCCCGCATACTGTCCGTCTATTGCGGCGCACCATCCAGGACCGCGTTGCTCTTGGTCAAAAGATGAATTACGGTCGCCGCTGGTACAAGCACATTCGGTCCAGCGGTCTGCGCCGCAGGCGGAAGCCGAACATTTCCCAACCCTCTCACCTGAACCGGCGCACTACGGGGCGCGCTACGCATCGGCATGCGCAGTTGCACATTGGTATCCAACGGAACATCTGCCCCTCGCACGACCGCATGGTCAGCCTGGAGCGAATACTGACTCCCGTTTCCTTGCGTAATCCTGACGAACACGGTTGTTCCGTTGGGAAGGGTCTCGTCTTCCCCGGCGACGAGGGGCGCAGTTCGCGCCATCACGACCGTCGCTGGAAAGAGCTGTCCCGGGACTACTTGGTCGACTGTGATTGAATTTGCGAACTGCAGGTGCAGCTGCGTGCCAGCCGGCAACACCTTGTGCGGTTCAATCACGCCATCCGAACGACGCGGAGAACTCCCACCGCCGCCGCCTACAGTCCGCGAAGGAGCAGGCTCTCCAGGGACCGCGGGCGCCGATGCACTCGCGACGACTGTCGTCTTTTGCTTCTCGTATTCAGTCAGCAGCATCCTCTTTCTGATATTTGGTGGAAGATCAAAGCTCACCCTCAGAGGGCTGCCATCGTGTGGAAGCGCATCCACTCCAGCACGAAATTGCTTGGACGTGCCAGGAAAATCGATGGCTTGGATTGGGTCATTCCCTACGCGTCCGAGATGGAATTCCGTTCCCCTTTGCGAGTTGAACACCGAAAAGTTCACCACGCTTCCCGCACGCATCAGCACCACGCTTCCGCCACCGGGTCCAGTGCCTTTAAGATCCTGTAAGAGCTTGCCCGTCATCGGAAATACTCGCCCTTGGGGCATATCGAGCGCCTTGCCCGGAATCTCCACCAGCACTGGCTGATTGGGGTCGGCAATCACGTCAACCTGTCGCAGGTCCGGCGCAACATATTTCCGTGCCTCAGCCGGATGATCGGTCACATACTTTCCGTCTTCATAGGCGGTAGCGAGGCTGTGGCTAACAGCCCTGCATGCGTCCGGCAAATCTGAAAAAACAAGGCAATGCGGTGCTCCGTCCTCGAACCGCAGCTCGACTTTCCCTTCTGCTCGTCCTCGCGCGCCATCATAGGCATAGTTCGCAGAAATCGACACAGGATGACCTGCAATATCTCGCCCATCGACCGAGACATTCGAAACGCTCCTGTTCACAAAACGATTCAGCATCCATCCGCTCGCCTGTTCACTCACCAGGTCATCCAACAAGGTCTGGTAGTCGGAGTCGCGGGATGGTCCTGAGTTTGTCGGAATACCGGCCATTCGGATCGGCGGTTTACTGGTCGCATATGCGATGAGGTTTTTCTCGAAACGTTTCAAGGGCGCCCCTCCGCAAGTGTTGTTATGGAGTAGGTCCCTCAGGTCAGACTTGAACTCGCCAGCTCGCCGTGCAACGTCCATGCTCTGCATCAAGTTTCCCATTGCCGCATTGATCCCTGCGTCCCCGGTCTTCATCATTGTCGAACCGAGTTGCCCAAGCATTACCGTTGCCATTTTCCCGTCTTCGAACTGACTGGCGTTGTAGAGTTCTGGGTCCGCAAAGACACCAGTACCGTAGGTCCTATATCGAGCGCAACTCCGGGTGCCCGCCTGCTCTACTCCAAGGCCGTTCACCCAATAGGACTCTTCTGTACACTCCTGCGCCATAATCTCCACTTTGTTCTTGGGGAGAACCGAAGCACAAACCACACCGAAGTCGTGCATATACGAGCTAATCATCAGCCCGAACTCGAGTCCATTCCGGTCAAGATGCACGTGTTCGAAATCGCCCCAGTAGATCCTGTCAATCTCACGACGATACGTGAGCCCATCGACCTTCAAACTCGTGGTTGTCAGGGCCTCTGTGCTGTCGGCGCGCGCGTGCGATGCAGTTCGATTAACTGAGCTTTGCGCCTGCAGGCTTGCAGCGCAGAGAAGTACTGGAATCACCAGCGAAGAACGTTTCATCATTCACCTCAGACATATCCAAGTTGGCCAGCGCCTTGCCCAAACGATTCGTACTGAGTTATTCCTGCTGGTTTGACGCGGAGGTAGTATACAGTCCGCTTTGGTGCACACGGGGGTGCATTGTAAGCACGGAAAATAAATTGCTCAGGCAAGAGTGGCAAGGTAGCAATTCTCAGCAAATCCAAAACTCACAGGGCACGGCAGCAAGTATTTGGCGTCTTTCTGACCGGAAGTGTTCGTAGTAGAACCGAATGAACGAGTGCAGACTCACTGCACGGCGACCTTTCCTGTCCACAGCGGCGTCTGTATGTCGATCTCACAGGGTTAGGCAATCGCACTGACTCAGCCATTCCGAGTGGTGCCTACGAATTGCCCCCTTCTAACGAGACTTGAGATGCCCAGAGAGTCCACGATGCGTAGGACTATGAAATATGCACTGGTCGGTAACGAAAAGTCAGCTTTTGGGAATGAATCTTGATCGTGCTGATTGGGAATGGGACGATCAGTCATCGCAGGGTGATTGGCGCGCGGCTCAAGCCGCGTTCTTTGTTTCTGAAAACCGATTGGGGTTAGTTCCCAGGGTTCCGTTCGCGGCGGCTCACTTCACCCTGGGCTATTTTCGTGCCTTCCCTCCGGGAAGGCTTGCTGTGCGCGGCTTCGGCGCGCGGATTTCCTTTCTAAAAAATGGGGATGGGTTATGCGGTGGCTGAAACAGGCTGCGGAAAAAGTCACGGCGGAGAAAAGGCACCCCTCAGCGGCTGAAGCCGGACTCATTTTTGCGTCTCTTACGGCACGAGTAAACTCGTGCCCTGATACGAAGCGAAAGGCAAGAGCAGGCGTCAGAGATCAGGGGTCAGGGAGCAAGGGCAGAGAGCAGAGAACAGGGAGCAGGGAGCAAGGGCAGAGAACAGAGGACAGGGGTCAGGGGTCAGGGAGCGAGAGCAGAGAGCAGAGAACAGAGGACAGGAGTCAGGGGTCAGGGGTCAGGGGTCAGGCAGCAAGAGCAGAGAGCAGAGATCAGGGGTCAGGGAGCAAGGAGCAAGGAGCAAGGAGCAGAGAGCAGGGAGCAGAGAACAGGAAGCAGGGAGCAAGGAGCAAGGAGCAAAGGAGCAAGGGCAGAGATCAGGGGTCAGGCAGCAAGAGCAGAGATCAGGGGGCAGGAAGCAAGGCTCCGGGCGCAGGGAGCAAGAGTCAGGAAGCAGGGGTCAGGTTCCTGCTGCTGCCACGGGTTGAAGGAAGAGGCGCTCGTAGCGGGTAAAGCATCGAGTCTCTTGAACGAGGGCCGAGGCGGATTGGCACTCAGGATCGGCTGCGACCGTCTCGCGATAGCGCCGATAACTTTCTTCGTCGGGAAAAGTGAACATGGCTACGGCAACATCGGCTGGGCCATCATAGCCGAGCGATGGAAAGCTAAACGTTACTCCGTCAGGAGACGCTCGCGGAATGAAATATCCATGATGGATGCCGCCGTAGCGTTCAATGAGCACGATCCACGTGCGCGCATATGTTTCAAACGCGCTGAGCTTGTCCAAGTCGAGCGTGTATCGAATCTGGCACGTTACCGGATGAGGGTTCGCCACCGCTTACCTCCGTATTCGATTTTGGCATCAGCGACTCGATTTTGGCATCAGCACTCGATTTTGGCACCGGGGCCGACAATCGGGGAAACGAAAGCTGGTGAAGGCTTGCTATCTAATGACTCCGCGGGCCGAGTGAGTTCGGATTGTTTTCCGGAAGAATTGCGGGCGGCGATTCAGCGGGCGGTGACGGGTGGCTTGAGCAGATTGATCCAAATGACGCTTTGTTCATCGAGCCCAATTTCTTAAATCAATTAGCATCTAAACATCGGTATGGAATTACAACGCAAGCGTGCGCTGCTGCCGTTGCGGGGAAGCCTTCTGCTGGTGTTGCTGCTGGCGGCGAGCACAGGATGGGGATTGGCGCAAGGGGCGAGCAGTGCGATTCCGGATGCGCCCCAGCCACAGCTTCCTGCCGCCGACAACGTGACCATCGCCGGCACGCCGCGACGCATTCTCTCTGACCAGGTGGCGATTTGGACGAGCCCGGCGCACCTGAACGAATCGAACGCATTGGGGCCGGCGCTGCTGGTGCTGGGAACCGCGGTGGTGATGACGACCGATCACCAGGTGATGGCCGACCATGTGCCGGTGAATGCATCGCTCAACGACGAGGCGGTTACGGCTTCGAATGGATTGACCGGAGGATTCGTTGCCGCTCCGGCGATCATTTACGGCCTGGGCCTCATCCACCACGACGATCACGCGACGGAGACGGGAATTCTTGCAGGCGAAGCGATGGTGGACAGCCTGGCTGTGGATGAAGTGCTGAAGCTGGTGTCAATGCGCGAGCGGCCCGCGGTGGATGGCGCGCGGGGCAAGTTTTTCCAGAGCAGCGTCGGTTTGGATTCGTCGTTCCCTTCTACGCATAGTTTTGTTGCGTGGTCATCGGCCGCAGTCATTGCGTCGGAGTATCCGGGCCTGCTGACACAACTGACGGCCTATGGATTGGCGACGGGAGTGAGCGCCACGCGCGTTCTGGGGCGCCAGCATTTTCCGTCGGATGTGATTGTTGGCAGTGCCGTGGGTTGGATGATTGGGCGGTATGTTGCGCGGCACCGGCACCGAGCGGACTGAGCGGGTTCCGGGCCGCATTTTCTTCGACCTAATTGGAAGGATGCGCGGGTCTTGTGCACCGCTTTAATCGCGCGATGCACCGGGAATTTGAAACACCACGCCGGCGGCGCTGTTCACGCGCTCGGTTGCAGCCAGATCGATCTGATCGAGCGGAATCTGTTCGTAGTGCTGCGCGTCGAGATCGATCAGCAATTTGGCCGTCATCATATAGTTATTGATTTTGGCCGGGGTGCGGCCGGTTTTGAAGATCACTGTGAGCGGTTGCTGAGGGAGTGAAGGCGCGATCACCGGTGCGGCGATGCTCGCGTACGCGGAGTTCCACGGAGGCAACTGCTCGGGGTAGCCCTGCGGCTCGCCCTGATCGGGTCCGCCATAACCCGCGCCGTTGCCATTGTCGGGATATGGATAGGGGTAATCGGGAACAGCGCCCTGGTCGTTCGCAGCGTCGTCGGAGTTTCCCCAGTCGTAGAATCCCGGATCGATCAGGTAGGGGTATCCATAGAAGGGCCACGTGGGATAGATGGACGCATACCAATTTGCAAAGGAGCGGCGCCGGGCGTCCCACCGGTCATGATCTCGATCCCGATCCCTGTCGCGATTCCGATCTTCGTTGCGATTCCAGCCATTTGATGTTGGCGCGCCGCGAGACTCGGCTGCGCTTCCCAAACGGTAGGCGGGACGGCTTGAATTGAATCCGCTTCCGCGGTAGGGGGCGGGAAGACGAGAAGGAATCGGAGGGCGGTTCCCTTGAAATCCAGCACTGCCAAAACCGCTGTACGGAACCGGCTGCGCGGGGCGCACGAAGTTTCCGGGACGACTGATGCCGGTGGATCCAGAAATCCCGGAGGGCCGAGAGAAGCCGGAATATCCGGAACCCCCGGAGTGCCCTGTTAATCCAGCGTGAGCGCCGCCGCGTTGCGCGATCGCAGGCACGGCAAGCGCGAGCAGAGCGATTGCGGCCAGGAATCTCATGGCATGATTCTACGCCCGATCGAAGTTTTGGCGCTGAGGCGAATCTGAAGCTGGGAGACCGCGACTCAGAACACTAGACTGAAAGCAGACGCCCGAAGAATGACCGGTATCGACGCAGGGCCACGCGCAACTCTTCGGTGGACACGTCGCCTCCCCTGTCCCATTGCTGATCGAGATGGCCGCGTTCTTCCGCGAAGATTTCGGCAAGCCGCTTCATCGCATTGGCTACCAAACCATCCGCCTGCTGGACTGCCTGGCGAGGCTCGTCCACGAAGCCAGTTTGGATTGCATCCCATTGTGAATGAAGCGTCTTCGATTCTTCAGGTGAAAATAAAGGTGCAGCTTCACTGCGAGAATCGACCTCAGGCGCATTTATTCTGCCGGGGGTTCCGCGATTGACGATCGAGGGATCTGCATCGAGGGACTCGCGTCGCTGCACATCGACTCGATCAAATTCCTGATCTCGATCCATTTCTTCTTCTTCGATTGCTGATGTCGGTTCATTCAAGTTGGCCAAATCTGCTGTCGTGAGACCTGGGTTTCTCAGTTCTGATTTCCGTGTAAATTCAGGCATAAATATCACTCCATCGATTTAAGCTTTCGACCTGTTGAGAGAGCCGCTCAATGATAAAGGTTGCCTTGCGGGACCGGGCCAGGGCGCTTCCTGATTTTTTCGTGCTGGAGCGCCTCCGAAAAATCGAATAGAGATTCTGCAACATCAACGACTGAATCCCAATACTCCGCCCTTTATGTCGACTGAGACGCGGGTGATGCCGAGTGCGGGAGGGCTCATGAGCCCATCGAATTCGAGTTGCGATTGCTTTGGGTTGGAGACGAGGATTGCTGGTTGCTGACGAAACTGCCGGTCGCCCAAAATGACGGTGCGCAACTGGGTGGTTTTTCTCGAGTAGTTGCCAATGTTGCCTGATTTTTGGAAGGAGGAGGCATTTGCGTTGGAGGCGAGCGATGAGGCTGGATCGAAGAGGACGAGCGAAGCGGTGCCGGTGTCGAATGCAAGATGGACCGGGGCATGGTCGATCTCAGCGTCGAAAGTGATCAGACCGCCATCGAGGCGCAGCGGAACGGAGACAGGAAATGGAGGCGGAGACCCGAAACGGATGACCTGGGCAGCGTAATCGATGACGAAGGGGTTTTGCCCGAGTACGTCGAGGCCGACGACGGCATCGATGCGGACGGGAAGGAGCTTCTGAAAAAAAGAAAGATCGGTGGTGACGACGGGAAGATTGGTCCGCTGGACCGGACCGAACTCCAGGGACGGCAGGACTGCATTCGCGCCTTGGGCGCGGCCACCCAAAATGACAATGCTGGCTGAGGACTCGCTGGCGAGATGGAGCTTTTTGGCAACGCGGGAGTCGAAGATGGGAACGGTTGTGCCGGTATCGAGGAGGAAGTTGAGGTTCTTAAGCGGTCCGGTGGAACCATGGGCGACAATCAGGTAGCCGCGATAGAGGTCGAACCGGATCGTGGCGGTGGGTACGTCCCTGGTCGCCAGAGCCGCGATTGGTGGAGCGGTCGGATGAGCGGCGAAGGCCGGACGGGCACAGCCGGCGCAGGCCAGAAGGAATAGAAACAGGTAGTGGCGTGGACCCATGGTGCTTCTCCTGTGGTTCGGAAGCGATCATGGGCGACCGGGACTGGTACCTCAATTCACTGGGCCTAAACTGCAGATCATGCGTCGGTTCCGCGCCCGGAGACTGATTGAATAGGAGCTGGAGAGGTATGTCTCCTGGAAAAGAGTTGAACAAAGCCGCCGAATATGGCATCAAGAAGGAGGCAGACGCGACAATGCCGGAGCTTTCTCAGAACGAAGAGCCAGCCAGTTATAACGGATTCCACACAGTGCGGTTTGGGGAGTTCGAGGCGGACCTGCGTGCCGGCGAAATTCGCAAATCGGGGAGCCGGATCCGACTGCAGGAACAGCCGTTTAAGGTTCTGCAGGTGCTGCTGGAGAATCCGGGCGGCGTGGTGTCGCGCGAAGAGTTGCAATCGCGCATCTGGCCGGATGTGAGCTTTGGCGATTTTGACCACGCGGTGAACGTGGCGGTGGGCAAACTACGGACCGCACTCGGCGATTCGGCCGAGAGCTCCTCCTATATAGAGACGATTCCGCGGCGCGGCTATCGCTTTATTGCGCCGGTGGAAACCTCGCCGACGCTAAAAAGCGGTAAGGGTGCGCTTTTGGAATCTCCCTCGACTGGCGGCGGACAGGCCCCAGAGAAGGGGTTCAAGTCACGACAGCTGATTTGGGTGATTTTGGGCGTTGCTATTTGCGGAGCTCTCGTTGTGGGAGGCGTGTGGCTTGGCCGCCGCAGTATCCGGTCGCAGCCGGCTGAAGTTCAGCGACTGACAATGAATCGCGGAACGATTTATTCCGCGCGATTCGCGCCTGACGGGCACACGGTGATTTATGCCGCGTCGTGGGATGGGGCGCCTGCAGAGTTGTTCTCGACAGACCTGAAGTTTTCCGGCTCACGGGACATGGGACTTGCGGAGACTGATCTGTTGTCGGTCTCCTCCACGGGCCAGTTGGCGCTGTTGCAGTCTGCTGAACCGGTCTTCATGGTTGGAATGAGCGGGACCCTGGCAGAGGCGCCACTGACTGGCGGCGCGCCGCGGCTGCTTGCCGAAAAAGTGGACTGGGCCGACTGGTCGCCGGATGGAAAGGCGCTCGCCGTGGTGCGTGATGTGCCGGGCAAGGAGCGTCTTGAGTTCCCACTTGGTCATTTGCTTTACGAGACTGCCGGGTCGATTAGCCACGCTCGCGTTTCGCCGGATGGGCGCGCGGTCGCGTTTCTCGATCATCCCGCATACGATGACGACGCGGGAGTGGTTGCGATTGTGGATCAAGCAGGGCGAAAGACAGTTCTTTCGTCGGGCTGGGAGAGTGAAGAAGGACTTGCGTGGTCGGCCAATGGGAAGGAAGTGTGGTTCTCGGCGGCGAGGGCAGGATTGCAGCGGCAGGTTTATGCAGTGGATTTGTCTGGCCGTTTGCGCCTGGCCTTCCGCGCATTGGGCGGAGTGACGGTGCAAGACATTGCTCCCGACGGAAGGGTGCTGGTTACGCGCGATGAACAGCGCGCAGGCATCAAGGCAGAGGCGCGGGGAGCCACTCGCGAACAGGATCTCTCCTGGAGGGATTGGTCACTTCCGCAAAACATTTCGCCGGACGGAAAAACTCTGCTCTTCGACGAACAGGGAGAACAGAGCGGACCGAACTACATTGTGGCGATGCGCGATTTGAGCGGGTCGCCGCCGGTAGCGCTGGGTGAAGGAATGGCCGGCGATTTTTCTCCAGACGGAAAGTGGGCTGCCGCGACTGTCTCCTATGAACAATTGGTCCTGCTGCCGACTGGACCAGGAACCATGAAGCGAATCGACCGGGGCGGCATCCAGCACTACGGACCGTTCGTCCACTGGCTGCCCGACAGCAAACAAGTTCTGTTCGCGGGAAACGAGGGTGGGCATGCGGATCGGTGCTTCATCCAGAGCATCAATGGCGGAGAGCCGCGCCCAGTCACTCCTGAGGGAGTGAGTTTCTGCAGAGTGTCGCCCGACGGAAAGTTAATCGCTGCCAACAGTGAGAAAGAAGGCAGCGTGCAATTGTATGGGATCGATGGTGGCGCACCGCGCGCGGTTCCTGGAATGCAGCCGGGAGAGACGTTTGAATGGACGACAGACCCACATGTTTTCTACGTCTATAAGTTGCGGGGATCGCCCAAGAGAGTCTTCCGGTTGAATATCGATACGGGCCAAAGGCAATTGTTCAAAGAGATCATGTTGCCGGAGGGCGCTGGAATCTGCGGAATGACTCATCTGCTTTTCAGTCCTGACGGCCGGGAGTATGTCTACGGCTATATGCAGTTTTTGTCGGATCTGTACCTGGTGTCGGGGCTGAAATAAGCGCTGGCATAGCCGCACACAGCACAAACTAAACAGGTTAAATACATGAGCGCTGCGGCGCGGCGGATCGTGGATTTTTCTTGACATGGTTTACTCTATAATATAGAGTACTCTTTCATTAGCAAGATTCGAGAGGAAATGAACTGCGGCGCGGGCGTGGACGCCCGCACGACAGCCGACCTTCACCCCAACGACAAAGACCTGTCGTTGGGGACCCCGGACCTGGAGGTCGGCGCTACCAAACCAGGGGAACGAGGGAGCGAGATGGAAAAAGCACCAAAGGCCGAAGTGATGGAACCGCTGGTGGTGGAGCGGGTGGTGAAGCGGTTCGGCGACCTGACGGCGGTGAACGACGTGAGCCTCGAGGTCCATGCCGGTGAGTGCCTGGGATTGCTTGGGCCGAATGGAGCGGGAAAGAGCACGCTGATCCGAAGCATTGTGGGGCGGGTCGTTCCCGATGGCGGCAGCGTGGCGGTGTTTGGCGCGGCGGCGGCTTCGACCGAGGCGCGCATGGCGCTGGGATGGGTTCCGCAGGAGCTGGCGATTTATCCGCGGATCAGCTGTACGGAAAATCTGGGAGCGTTCGGGCGCTATTACGGATTAAAGGGACAGAGCCTGAAGGACGCGATTGCGTGGTGCCTGCACTGGGCGGCGCTCGAAGATCGTGCGGGCGAGCTGGCTAAGAATCTGTCGGGCGGAATGAAGCGGCGGCTGAACATGGCGGCGGGAATGTTGCACCGACCGCAAGTGGTGCTGTTCGACGAACCGACGGTGGGCGTCGATCCGCAGTCGCGGAACCGGATTTTCGAGATGATCGAGGCGCTGAGAGATGAAGGCGCGGCGTTGATCTACACCACGCATTACATGGAAGAAGCGGAGCGGCTGTGCGACCGGATCGCGATTATCGATCACGGACAGATTATTGCGACGGGGACGAAGGAAGAGCTGGTGCGCGGCTCGTTCGGAAATCGCAGCCAGGTGCTGGCGCGATTCAGCGGAGATGAAGCGGCAAATGCCGCGTGGACGGCGCGGAATGGCGGACGAATGAAGGGCGAGACGGCGGAGTTCACCGTGGAGCAGGCGACGGAGATTGCGCGGCTGCTGGACGATGCGACGAAGGCCGGCCTGGATCTGGTGGATGTTTCGCTGCGTCGGCCGAACCTGGAGAGCGTGTTTCTGCACCTGACAGGAAGGGAGTTACGCGATTGATTCTGCATATTGCAAGGACGGCTTTGATTGCGCTGAAGAGAGATCGCGGCGCGCTGGTGCTGAGTTTTGTGCTGCCGCTGGCGTTTTTCTCGATCTTCGCGGCGATCTTTGGCAGCGCGCACGATACGACGCCGAAGGTGCACGTGATTGTGGTGGACGAAGACAAAAGCGAGGCTTCGCAGGACCTGGTGAAGAGCCTGGAAAAGGAATCCTCGCTGGTGGTGACGACCGCGCCGGCGGCGAAGAGCAAGAACGCGCCGCAGCCCCCGGACTACACGGCGGCGACGGCAGAGGCAGCGGTGCAGGCGGGCGATGCGCCGGTGGCGCTGATTGTGCCGCGAGGATTCGGGAAGAATCCGATTGCGTTTGGGCCGGAGGCGGATGGAAGCACGGTGCAACTGCTGAACGACCAGAGTGACATGATCGCTCCGCAGATTGTGATGGGGCTGCTGCAGAAGGCGGCGATCACCGCGATGCCGGCGGTGATGGCCGAGCAGGGGATGAAGTACGCAGACAAATACGTGGGCGGGTTTACGCCGGAGCAGAAAAAAGTGGTGGAGGACGGCCTGGCCGATCTGCGCAAGGAAGTGGCGAACGGGGATGTGGGCAGCGGGGCTTCGAGCGGGGCGGCGGGGAGTTCGAGCGACGGTGACAACGGCGCAGGAATCATCCGCGTGAAGACGCGGGCTGTGGTGGGCGCGAACAAGAAGAGCCCGATGATTTCGTTTTATGCGGCGGCGATCGGCGTGATGTTTTTGATGTTCACGGCGAGCGGGTCGGCAGGCGCGCTGCTGGATGAGGCGGAGAGCGGAACGCTGGAGCGGGTGCTGAGCACGCGGGTGACGATGACGAAGCTGCTGGGCGGGAAGCTGGTTTTCAATACTGTGCTGGCATTCGTGCAACTGGTCGCGATGTTTCTGTGGGGATGGGCGGTGTTCAAGCTGGATTTCTTCAGTCACATACCTGGCTTCATCGTCATGGGATTGTGCACAGCATTTGCGGTGGCGGCGTTCGGCATTCTGCTGGCGAGCCTGTGCCATACGCGTGCGCAACTTGGCGCGCTGTCGACGCTGGTGATTTTGATCATGTCGTCGGTGGGCGGCAGCATGTTTCCGCGGTACTTTATGCCGGAGGCAATGCAGAAGGCGGGTTTGCTGACGATTAACGCCTGGGCCATTGACGGATTCACGAAA
The DNA here is from genome assembly GCA_963782085.1 of uncultured Acidobacteriaceae bacterium. Taxonomy (GTDB): domain Bacteria; phylum Acidobacteriota; class Terriglobia; order Terriglobales; family Acidobacteriaceae; genus Telmatobacter. The sequence continues at coordinate 45,804 of CAWAIL010000008.1, read as the reverse complement.
GTGTTCTGGCGCGATTTGCCGCTGATGGATTTGTGGCCGCAGGTGAGCGTGCTGCTGGCGGTGGGGGTGGTCCTGTTCGTGGTGGCGCGAAGGGTAGCGAGACGGTGGGAGTACGCGTGAGGCAGGGATTAGGGATTAGGGACCAGGGATTAGGGAACGAGGAGGCGGATGGTGGCGACGAATCCGAATGATCTGGAATTGGCGGAGCGGCTGAGCATGATGGAGGCGCTGATTGTCGAGGGGCGCCGGCGGTGCGAGAGCTGGGGATGGACGTTTGTGTTGTGGGGCATAGCGTATCTCGTGGCCTTTTTCTGGGGCTCGCGGGGGCATTTTGCGTACGCGTGGCCGGTGACGATGATTGCGGCGGCGCTGCTGACGGTGATGGGGTTCTGGCGCCGGGGAAATCAGCCGAGCACGACGCTGGGTCGAGCGATTGGATCGACATGGGCAGCAATGGGCATCTCGATGTTCATCCTGTTCGACGCGCTGGGATTTGGCGGACATCTGACAGATGCGCGGATTTTTTTCGCCGTGGCCTCGGCGATGCTGGGCATGGCGAACGCGGCGTGCAGCATGATGCTGAAGTGGAAAGCGGAGTTTGTGTGCGCGCTGGTTTGGTGGGCGGCGGCGGTGATTGCAAGCTTTTGCTCAGTGGATGCAGCGGTGGATGCATTTCTGGCAGCGATTTTCCTGTGCCAGATTGTGTTTGGGATTTACGCGATGATCCTTGAATCGCGGCGGAGGAAAGCGAGCGGGGCGGCCCATGCCTGAGTTGCCCGATCTCAATCCAGTGGTGCACGGAAAGCTGCGCCTGGCGCTGCTGACTCTGCTGACGGGAGTGGAGGAGGCGGAGTTTACGTGGCTGCGCGAAAAAACGGGCGCCACGGATGGCAACCTTGGAGCGCAGTTGCTGAAGCTGGAAGAGGCCGGGTACGTGGCTGTGGAGAAGAAATTTGTACAGCGTAAGCCGCAGAGTTTGTATCGCATGACAGACGCGGGGCGGGCTGCGCTGACGGAGTATGTGAGGGCGCTGAGGCAGTTGCTGGGAGAGGCGATCTGAAAAACAGGGAACGAGGAAAAGAGGGAACAAGAAAAACGGGCATCGGTGGCCGGGCGGGGGAGAAGAGAGCGAAGGGACAAGAAGCGCCGGATGTGGAGTGACCAAGGTTTGCCGCAGAACGTCAAAGGATATGGCAGACTTGATGGACAGGCGTTGCCCGGAGGCCCCATGCAGATGACGGCACGATTTCGCAGAGGGATTGTGCGATTTCTTGCGCTGTCGGCTGTGCTGCATGTCGTGATCTCAGCGATCGTGCTGATGGTGGAGCACAGGCGGAAGACACAAGCCGTTGTGGAGCAAGCGCCGACGAAATTTTATCCGGCAATGATGCTGGTTGCGGGCGGTGCGAAGACGGAGTGGACGCCCAAGCCGCCGGGCCGGAAGAAACATCCGCAGGAAGTGAAGCAGACGACATCGGACCTGGCGATGGACCGGAATCCTGCGCCTGCAGCCGGAGCGCCGGTAGACGCACCGCAGAGCTCGGCTGCGGGAAATGGAGCAGACCAGCAGAATGCTGATCCAGCGTTTCCGGTATTTTCGCCGCGGCCGGCGGTGGCGGATCGCGCGCTGCTGCCAAGTTCAAATCAAGAAGTTGTGGTCGACGTGAAAGTGAGCGCGGCGGGCGACGTGCTGGAAGCGACGCTTGTGAAGGGCCTCGGCAATGGGCTCGATCAACTGGTGCTGGATACGGTGAAGACGTGGCGCTTTCATCCAGCGACGGTGAATGGGAGTCCGGTGGCGACCGAGGCGGAGTTGATTTTTCCGTTCAACTTGAGTTATCCGATTGCGGGATGATGCGAACGCGCAGTCGGGACTTCCCAGCTAATAGCAGTCTGTGGGTGAGCTCTTCCAGAGGCGGCACAAGAAAAGCGCGTCTGCGTGTCTAAAGGTCCGGCGTCCGTCTGCGCGCCGTGGCAATTTAGCCTGAATAAATTGGTTTGATCGAAATCTTCGAAAAAGAAAAGCAACCGCAGATCCTTCGGCTACGCTTACCCCATGATCGCGTCACGATCATGGGGCCCCAAACGCGCTCCGCTCAGGATGACAATTCTGTGAGGATAGTTAGCTGCCAGTCGCTGAGGGAGAGGTTTCCTGGAGTGAGGCGCGGACGCGCTGCATGATTCCCAGATAGAACGCGAGATTGTGGATGGAGTTGAGGGTGGCGGCGAGGGGCTTCGCCGGTCTGCGTGAGGTGGCGCAGGTAGGCGCGGGAGTAGCGGCTGCACGTAGGGCAACTGCATGTGGGGTCGGGCGGGCTTTGATCTTCCGCGTACTGCTTGTTTTTGATGTTGAGACGGCCTTCGCTGGTGAAGAGCAACGCATGGCGCGCGGCGCGGGTGGGCAGAACGCAATCCATCATGTCGACGCCCATGCGCGCGTACTGCTCGATCTCGTCGGGATAGCCGACACCCATGACATAACGCGGCTTGTCTTTGGGCAGGAGCGGCAGAACTTCCGCAATCATTTCAAGGGTAAGCTCGCGGGGCTCGCCAACACTGAGGCCGCCTATGGCGTAGCCGTCGAAGTCCATTTCGACGAGACGCTCGGCGCATTGGCGGCGGAGATCGGTGTACATGCCGCCCTGGACGATGCCGAAGCATTGCATGCAGCAGCCCAGAGGTAGTTCGCCGGTTGATTGACGTGCGCTCCCCGGTCCCCAACTGCGAGGGAGCGGGGGCACCTGCTCATTTGTAGATAGTGCACTCCCCGGTCCTAAAGTCGGGACCTGGGGCACCGGTTGATCGGATACCCCAGGTGCGGGCGTGGACGCCCGCACGACAGCCGACCTAAAGGTCGGCGCTACAAGTCCCAACCATGGAACTTCGTGCTGGTGTGCGCGGAAGTGGTTGAGGGAGCGCGCGGCCCAGGACATGGTGAGGCGGAGACTTTCTTCGGCGCGCTGGCGTGTGGCGGGATATTCGGTGCACTCGTCGAAGGCCATGATGATGTCTGCGCCGAGAGCGATCTGCACATCGATCGAATGCTCCGGAGTGAAGAAGTGCGAGCTGCCGTCGAGGTGCGAACGAAACTGGACGCCATCGTCATTGACTTTGCGAAGTTGGCTGAGAGAGAAAACCTGGAAGCCGCCGGAGTCAGTGAGCAGGGCGCGCGGCCAACTGATGAAGCGATGCAGGCCACCCATGCGGCGGATGGCTTCGTGTCCTGGGCGCAGATAGAGGTGATAGGTGTTGCCGAGGATGATCTCGGCGCCGAGAGATTCGAGCGTTTCTTGCGGGACGGCCTTGACGGTGCCCTGGGTGCCGACGGGCATGAAGACTGGTGTTTCGACGGTCTGGTGCGGCAGGACGAGGCGCCCGCGGCGGCCACCGGCGGAGTTTGAGTTCAGAAGGTTGAAGGTGAGAGCCACCAGACGATTCTAGTGGAGGGTCGGCAAGCGGAGGCTTGGGTCCGGGGACGGAGTTGGCGTTTTATGAGGTGATTGACGCGGGTCGGCTGCGTGCGGGGACCAAGTCCCTGCATCGCAGCTTTCCACGCAACAGTATCGAGTGAATCTAGTGAGCTACGACAGTGAAGCGCTGATGTTGCTGAACACAAGGGTAATGGCACCGGCGATCTTGCTGACACCAGTGATGGCTGCGAGTGCGATCAACGCCACGAGCAACGCGTATTCGACCAAGTCCTGACCTTCTTCGTTCTGAGTCAGGTTTTGCAGTTTCAAATAGAACTTGAGAAAGAGAGTGTTCATCAGTATTCCCTCCAGTATTTGATCTGTCGGATGATTGCCGATTGGGGACGGAGTGCGGGCCCGTTGGTTCTATTGGCAGATTTAGTGAAACAGATCCTGCCTGATTCTGAATGCGTCTGCACTAAGTATGGGCTAAGCGGGTGAGAACCGGCTACAACTTTGGTGGTAAAAGGGCGGTTGAAAGCCAACAATGGCTTGATGGAGCAGGCCAAGGTGGCGACACTGGAAAGTTTTGTTGGCCAATGAAACGCATTGGCGTGGTGGATGGTTGCCGCGAAGGCCGGACACATGATGCCCGTGACCGCATTTGCGAGCCACGGGCATCTTTCAGCAACAGCGAGAACCGAGGCTGAATTGGCACAAACCGTTAGAAGCGGCGATCGCGATAGATGCGGCGCGACATCCGGTTCTGCTGGCGATAGACCACGCGGCGATCCCGCGCAGTGAGCCGGCCATGGTCGAAGGCACGCATGGTGCGGACCTCGTGATGAATGGCGCCTTCGCGGCGCTCGAGGCGGAATGCCTGGCCGCGCGAAAGTTGACCTTGGCGAACACCGGCGCCGATGCGGTGCTGCTGGTTGACCTGACGTTGTGCCACATGGTCATAGCGGTTGGGCATTTGCGCCTGCGACAAAGCCGCTCCACCGAAGAGTACAGCCGCTGCGATTGCGATGGTTGTGAGTTTCATTTTTCTTCCTCCCCCTCCAGCGGCTTCTGTGATGATCGTTCGCCGCGTATGGCAGTTGAAACACAGGCAGGGTGGGAAGGTTGCGGGTGACGGCACCATCACATTGGTACTCAATCGAACGATGGAGAGCCAATGTTCATGCGGGATTCGCGTGCGTTAGCGTGTTTCACGGCCCAGGCGAAGAGTGAAACCGACGCGCGCCGAACGAGGCTGGCCGAGCGTTGTGGTTGGTGTCTTGGAGACCTCGACGGATTGGCCGGTGAGATTTTCGCCAGCGGCGAAGAGATCGAAACGCGAGCGGAAGGTGTGTGAGGCGTAGGCGTCGAGGCGGAAATAACCGGCGAGGAGAAAAGTGTTGGCGTCGTCGTCGAACATGCGGCCGCTCAAGCGGCTCTCAAGCGCGAGCATGCCGAGGCGCGGGCGCGACGCGCGTAAATTCAACGTGGCGAGATTGCGCGCAACTTCGGGGATCCACCTGTTGTAGTCGAGCGTGCCGCGTGAAACAACAGCGTGCGCGTACTGATAGCCGCCATCGAGTGTGAGCCAATGCAGCGGGGAGATCTGGTAATCGAGAGAGAGGCCCTGGCTCTCGATCTGCGCGAGGTTTTCGCGCTGAAGCTGAATGGGCGAGGAGTTGGGATTGATGGTCACTGCGGCGATAGGGCGGTTGACCTGCGTGAGAAAGTAACTGGCGCGAACGACGCCCCAGGTGCGTTGCGAAGCGACGCCCGCCTCCCAGCCGGTGGCGCGCTCGCTGAGCAGATTGTTGTTGGCGAGAGTGAGCTGGTTGCCGACCTGCGTGGAGCGATAGAGCTCGCTGGGAGTGGGCGCGCGGAAGGCGCGGAAGCCCGAGGCGGAAAGTGCCCAATGTTCTCCGAGTTTGCGCGAAACTCCGAGGCGCGGATCAAGCAACTGCTGTGACTGGTGAGGTTGCGCGGCGGGGGGGCCCCAGACAGTGCCGGTCCACTTGACCTGCTCGCCGTCGTAATTGCGGTAGCTGTCATAGCGGCCCGATGCAGTGATGGTCCAGGCGCGGAGGGTGGCCATGAGCTCGGTGTAAGCACCGATGTCGCGCTGATGGTCATGAAGGTTGGTGATGGTGGAAGTGCTGAAGGTTTGCTCCCGGTCCCAGAGGCGGACATCGTGTGTGTCGACTCCGATGAGAAGAAACAGGCCGGGGAGAAGCGGCTGGCTGAAACGGACGGACTCGCCCAACTCGTTGGTGGGCGCGTAGGTGTACTTGGAAGGGGTTTCACCGCAGCGATAGGCGCATTTGGGATTCGCGGCGTTCGGCGTGTTGACGATGCTCGAGAAGGTTTGCCGGTAGCGCTCACTGGAACCGTAGAGGCGCACTGCGAGAGCGGCACTGGCGGGAAGTTGCCAGTCCGCACCGGTGGAATAGCGAACAAGGCGCGTGGCGTTGAACTGATAGGGCGTGCCGTTGTGCCGGAGATCGTTGAAGGCTCCAGCGCGAGCGAAGAATCGGAGCGGGGCCCGATCGTGCTCGGCGAAGAGGAGCGCATTCTGGCTGTGCACGTTGCTGGCGACGTCAACCGGGCCGCGCTGGAAGGGCGACTCCTGAATGTAGCCGTCAGTGCCGAGCATGCCCGCTGACGCGAGCATGCCCCATGGGCCGAATTTCGATTGCGCGAGGGCGCTGGAATCGTAGGTGCCTTCAGCGCCGTAAGTGCTCCGCACTTCTAACCCTTTGGACAAAGGGCGTGCCGGGACCATATTGATCACGCCGCCGATGGCGCTGGAGCCATAAAGATCGCTGGCGCCGCCGCGAACAAGTTCGATATCCCGGATGGCGAGCGCGGGCTGCTCCTGCCAGTGGATCCAGCCACCGAGCGGATCGTTGAGTGGAACATCGTCTTCAGTGACCAGAGTGCGGCTGGCCGATGTGGAACCGAGACCGCGCAGGCTGATGCCCTGCGATGTGGGATTGGCAACGAGCGATGGCGAGCGACGGAAGAGTTCGACGCCGGGAAGCTGGCGGAGCTGATCGTCGAGCGTGATGCCGGCGGTCGAAGCAAGCGCCTGCTGCGAGAGAACACGCGTGGTGGCGGGGCTTTCAAGATCGCCCAGCGGAGCACGATACGCGGTGACGGTGATTTGTTCGGCGCCGGATGCGGGCTCGAGATGGAAGGTGGCGGGCGCGGTGACAGTGAGTGTTTGCGAAGCGAAGCCGGGAGAGGAAACGGTGATGCCGCAAGGGGCGGGGCAGGCGATCGTGAGCGAGCCAGACGGATCGGTGCGTCCGAGGATGTGGCCTGAAGCGTCGGTGACCGTTGCGCCGGCGAGGGCCGCGCCTGCGGCATCTTCAATGGTGATCGGGATCGGGGTCGAAGACTGGGGCCGGAGCGTCGGCGGCAGAAGCGCCAGCAACAGCAGCGCGCCAGGGATCGCTTTCGAATTCGACAATTTCATCGGCAGGGGAACCAGGAGGCGCGTGGCGGAGGGCCTGCAACAATTCTGACACGGTACGGCCGGTGCGGGGATCGCGAAGGTTGCGAGCAATCTGGTTGAGCGGGACCAGGACGAAGGCGCGCTGCACGAAGCGAGGGTGTGGAACTTCAAGGCAGGAGAGGTGAAGGACGAGATCGCCATAGAGGACCAGGTCGAGGTCGAGCGTGCGCGGGCCGTCGGGGACAGCGCTGAGCCGGTCGCGGCCGAATTCCTGCTCGAGGGTGAGGAGAGCGCCGAGGAGCTCGAATGGCGAGAGCGCAGTTTCAAGAGTGAGGGCAGCGTTGAGAAAGCGCGGCTGATCGGTGACGCCGACCGGTGCAGTGGAATAGAGCGAGGAGCAGGCGGTGATGCGGCCGACGGAAGCGAGGCGCGTAACGGCGGCGGCGAGTGTGACATCGGGAGGGCCCGCGGGGCTGGGAAGGTTGGCGCCGAGGGCGATGGCTGCGAGGGGCATGTGTTCTTAGGGTAGCGGAGTGGGGCGTGCCCCGAATATCGGCTGGATTGATCACACAAGCATGGTCTCCCCGGTCCCCAAAAGCGAGGGACCGGGGGCACCCGGTGGCGTTAGAGAGGCCGAATCGCGATACTTTTCCTCAGCATCTGACAGAGCGGGTCCGTCGAGAAAGGATGTTCAGAAGGAGGTTCTTATGTTTGCTGTGATGGGAATAACGGGAAATGTGGGAAGCGAGGTCGCACGGAATTTGCTTGCTTCCGGCGAGGCGGTGCGCGCAGTGGTGCGCGATGCAGGCAAAGGTGCGGAGTGGAAGAAGCGAGGCTGCGAAATTGCGGTCGCAGATATTCACGATTCGGATTCGCTGAAGAACGTGTTTGCAGGTGCGGAGGGAGTGTTCGTGCTTGTTCCGCCGGTTTTCGATCCGGAGCCAGGTTTCCCGGAGGCGAAGTCGGTGGCAAGTTCGCTGCGATCGGCGATTGAGGCGGCGGGGCCACGCAAGGTTGTGTACCTGTCTACGATTGGCGCGCAAACGGAACAGGAGAACCTGCTGACACAGCACACGTTGATCGAGAAGGAACTGGGAAGGCTGGCGACCCCAATCACTTTTCTGCGACCGGGGTGGTTCATGATGAATGCCTCCTGGGATGTGGTTCCGGCGCGAGAGAAGGGAGTAGTTCCGAGTTTTCTGCAGCCCCTGGATCGGAGGATACCGATGGTTGCCGTCGAGGATATCGGAAGAGTGGCGGCGGAATTGCTGCGCGAGACATGGACCGGACATCGGTTTGTGGAACTCGAAGGACCGCGACGCGTTTCGCCGAACGATGTTGCAGCCACACTTGCAAGACTGCTGGGAAAGCCGGTGGAGATGGAAGTGGTGCCGCGAGCAAGTTGGGAGAAGCTGTTCCGGTCACAGGGAATGAAGAACCCGGAACCGAGGATACGAATGCTAGACGGATTCAACGAAGGATGGATTGATTTCGAAGGCGGCGAGAAAGGGACGCACAAGGGCGTGGTGGAGCTGGACACGGAGCTGAAGAAGCTGGTGGGACAACGGTAACAAATTTGTCGGGGTGAGCTGAGTTCCCTTCCCACCTGGGCGGAAAGACAATGACCCGGCGAGGGTGGGGCACCCGACTTCGTTTGCGGAGCCAACAACGGTTGATCTGGTAGCATCGGACTTCGGAGAATTTGCATATGGATATACCTGAGGTTGCGGGACTTGGCGCCCGTCGCAATGAAGACATCGCACTCGACTTGTTGAAATTTGTTGCGGGAACGGCGGGAGTGGGACGACTGGCCGCACCGTCGGCGGGATTCAGCGGATCAGGCGCGCCTAAGCCCGAGGAGCACGTGAACCAGCTGCTCGCGCTCTACTCGCGCTGCCTGAAGGCTGTGCAGGGAAAAGAGTAAAGCGCGAGGTTCGCGGAGCTGGCGGAGTTTCCTCCCACGTAAAGTTGAGGTTCGTGCTATCCCACGTCTCAGAAACGAGACGTGGGGCACCCGCGTTTCTTACCAATCGGCCAGCCACCGAAGGAAAGAGGAATCGAGATCGTTGTGAGCAAGCAGTTGCGCGTGGCGGTGGCCGGCGCTGGAGCGTTTGGTCGCAATCATCTGCGGGTGCTGCGCGAACTGGAGACCGCAGGCGAGGGTGCAGCACTGGTTGCGGCAGTTGAGCCCGATGCAGCGCGCGCGGAAGAGACGAAGAAGCAATACGGAATTCCGGTTTTTGCCAGCGTGGACGAGTTGTTGCATGCAGACCTGAAACTGGATGCGGCGTGCGTGGCTGTCCCGACGGTGAAGCATCACGAAGTAGCGGCGGCGCTGCTGGATGCGGGGCTGGATTTGCTGGTGGAAAAGCCCCTGGCGGCGAATCCGGGCGAAGCAGACGACCTGATCGCGCGGGCCGAGCGCGGCAAGAGAATTCTGCAGCCAGGGCATCTGGAGCGGTTTAATCCGGCGGTGCTGGCAGTGGAACCGAACCTGAAGCGGCCGATGTTTTTTGAGGCGCACCGGCTGAGCGTGTTCACACCGCGATCGCTGGACGTGGATGTGGTGCTGGATCTGATGATCCACGATCTTGACATTGTGTTGACGTTCGCGAAATCAGACGGTGCGCGAGGTGCGTGCGGTGGGGCTGCCGATTCTGTCGCCCAAAGTGGACATTGCGAATGTGCGTGTGGAGTTCGAAAGCGGCTGCGTGGCGAATTTTACGGCGTCGCGCGTGTCGACAGAGCGGGTGAGAAAGCTGAGGTTCTTTGAGCCGCAGCAATATGTGTCGATCGATTATGCGCGAAGAGATGTGCTGGTAATTCGGATGGACCCACCTGCGACCCCTGCGGTGGGGCAGCCTCTTGGACAAGATTCGCGTGGGAATGCAGTTGCGGCGGCGGCGGCGGAGTTTCTGGCGACGGGAAAGCTGGATGCGGCGGTGATGCAGAAGCTGGTGGGATCGGGGAAGATTCCGGCGGGGCTGATGATGAAGGTGCTGGCGGCGAAGAACGATCCGGAAAAATTGAAGGAGATTGCGAAGGGGCTGGCCGGACCGCAGGCCGCACCCCCAGATGGGCCGGCACCGGGACTGAGCTTCGTGAAGCCTGAGGTGACGGCGGGAGAGCCGCTGCGGCTGGAGATTTCTTCTTTCCTCGATTCAGTGCGGACGCGGCGTGAGCCGAGGGTAACGGCGCGGCAGGGTCGCGCTGCGCTGGAATTGGCGTTGACGATCCAGGCGACGATGGCGGCGCATGCGGAGCGGGCGGGACTGGGAACGACAGGGATTAGGGATTAGGGAGCAGGGATTAGAAGACAGTCACGATCGCAAACCCTCAGCAGTCAGCTATCAGCTATCAGCTTTCAGCAAAGGCCAGGAACGGGCCGGCGGTGCGTTGATCTGAGCTTTTTCTTCCTTTCTTTACAGGCGGGTTGTAGAGTAGCGCGTAGGTCTTCCTTTATTACGAAAGTGGGAGTGTTAGGGCTCGGAGCGCGATGCTACCATCGCGGACCAGGACCATCGATAGCCAGGAGGAGAACGTGAGTCTCGGAGATTTCATCAGCAAGCAATTTATCCGCGTCATCCAGTGGAACGAGACCAAGGATGGCGTGCTGGCGTGTCGGTACCCGATGCAGGACATGGAGATTGAGAACGGCGGGCAGCTGACGGTGCGCGAGACGCAGATGGCGGCGTTCATCAACGAAGGGCAGGATCGCCGATGTGTTTGGCCCGGGACTGCACACGCTTATCGACGCGCAACCTGCCGATCCTGACCGACCTGATGAACTGGAGCAAGGACTTCGAGTCGCCGTTCAAGTCGGATGTGTACTTCTTCTCGACGCGGCTGCAGATGGACCAGAAGTGGGGCACGGGCACGCCGGTAACGATTCGCGACAAGGAGTTTGGCGCGGTGCGGCTGCGGGCGTATGGAACGTATGCGTACAAGGTTGCCGATCCGCGGGTGTTCTTTACGCAAGTAAGCGGCACGCGGAACGTGTACCTGGTTTCCGATCTCGAAGATCAGTTGCGCGCGATGATTGTGGAGCGGATGGCGGGCGTGTTTGCCGAAAGCAACGTGTCGTTCCTGGATATGGCGCAGAACCAGTCGGCGCTGGCAGCGAAGATTGCCGACGCGATGAAGCCGGGGTTCGCGACGCTGGGGCTGGAGATGAACCAGTTTGTGGTGGAGAGCGTGTCGCTGCCGGACGATCTGCAGAAGGTGATGGATCAGCGGATCGGCATGAGCATGGCCGGCGACGTCGGGCGACTGACGCAGTTCGAGACGGCGGAGTCGCTGGAAGAGGCGGCACAGAATCCCGGAGGCACGGCGGGGATGGGCGTGGGACTGGGCGCCGGCGCGGCGATGGCGCAGTCGATGATAGGACAGGTTGGAGCGGGGCAGGGATTGCCGGGCCTGGCGCGCAGTGGCGGGGTTGCGCCGACTGCGACGGGAGCGAAGTTCTGCACCGAGTGCGGGAAGCCGGTTCCGGCGGGAGCGAAATTCTGCCCTGAGTGCGGGAAGCAGCAATGAATTGTCCTTCGTGCGGAGCGCCGTTGCGGCTGGCTGCGGGCAATACGAGTCTGCGCTGCGAATACTGCAAGCTCGTAGTGGCCGTTGAGGCCGATGACACGGGAGTACAGTTTCTGGATGAAGCGCCGGAGCTGACGTGCCCGACGTGCTCCGCGTCGTTGTGGAAGGCGGTGCTGGCGACGGTGGAAGTGGACGCGTGCAAAACCGATCGCGGGCTGCTGGTGCTGATGGACTGGTTTGAACCGCTGGTAGAAAAGATGCGTGGGCTGCATGCGGAGCGGGAGATTCCCGGGCCGGTGGATGAGGCGGAGCTGGAACGGAAGATCATGTGCCCCAAGTGCCACCAGCGGATGGACACACACTACTACTTCGGCGGCGGGCACGCGGTGATGTCGACCTGCGAGCGGTGCCAGGCACACTGGGTGGACGGCGGGATGCTGATGCGGATTGTGCGGGCGCCGCGGATCAGCGAAGAGTAAGGCAGCAAGGCAGCGAGTCAGCGGGGCCGGCGAGTCAGCAAGGCAGCGAGTCAGCAAGTCAGCAAGTTAGCGAGCCGGCGAGTCAGCAAGTCAGCGGGCCGGCGAGTCAGCCAAAAGAAAGCCCGGATTAACTCTGTGCTATCCCCGGTCCTAAAATCGGGACCGGGGGCACCCTCAGTCTGTTGAGATTTCTGCAATCCCACGTCTCAGAAGCGAGACTTGGGGCACCAATTTTCGAGGGTGGACGAACATCGCAAAGACAAATGCAGAGCATTCGACTCCGCTTATCCCATGATCGCGTTGCGATCACGGGGCCCCAAACGCGCTCCGCTCGGGATGACATTTCCTAGAGAGAACATTATGGATTCGGGAGCATCCCGATTCGCTTCGCGAATCGGGATGCTCGTGTTTTTGGGGGTTGCGCGGCTACGCAATGCTGAGGACGGCGTTCAGGAAGCCGACGATGTATTTCCAGACCAGATAGTAGAAGGCGATGGCGGCGAGAAATGCGCAGGTGATCAGTGGGTAGGGAATGTGCAATCCCTGAAACCAGACGAGGCCCGTGGCGCCGAATTGCAGCATGCCGAGGCAGTGCGCGACGGTGGCTCCGATGGGCGCGCCAAGGAACGGGAGAATGGCTCCGTGAAGGCCGAGAGGGACATGCGTGCGCTCGTGCGAGGCGAGGTAGACCATGTTCCAGAGGCCGAAGAGCACAGGCACAACAGACATGGGAAAGATAATGAAGCGCTCGATGGGAAAGGGCCAGCCCAGCACCAGCCGCACCGTGATGAAGCCGGTGAGGATGAGCGGAAGCACGAGCGTGGGAACAAAGATTCCGGCGAGATAAGCGCGAAGGTAAGGGTGGGTGGACATGGCGGAGCTCCTTTCAGTCGCTCGAGAGTTCACAGGTAATAGAGGAAGACCGGAATCGTGGCCGGGAAAACGAGGGCGAATACGATGAGGCCGGCGATGAGGGCCCAGTCGAACCAGGGAAGTTGTGCCGGGATGGCGCGGATGGGCGCCGGTTCGGCGCTGAGTTGACGGAGCACGGCAGGCCACAGGTCGCGTGACGGTTCGGCGTCGGGCGGAACGGGTGGCAGCGCCTGCTTGAGCAGTTGTTTGATTCGGTTCTTATCGTTTGTGGTCATGGCGTGATTCCCTGGTTTTCCAGATCCTTTCTCAACAACCGAACAGCGCGAAAGACGCGCAGCTTGGCGGCGGTAACAGAAATGCCGAGTGCCGCGGCGACCTCTTTGTGCGGCTGCTCCTCGACGAGCGAGAGAACAGCAGCGACGCGCAGGCGGGGTGGCAAACGGGCAAAGGCTTGCGCGGTTTTCTCGCGAATCTCGGCGACGACGCCGGGATTGGCAGTGGGCGAAGCGGAAAGACCGGCAGCGACGTATTCGTCGAGTTCGCTCTCGGGCGGTCGGGCGCGGAGCCAGTCGAGTGCGATGCGTGTGGCGATGCGACGCGCCCACGGTTCGAAGGGACGCGCGGGATCGAAACGTGCACAGGCGCGATGCATACGCAGGAAGGATTCGACGGTGAGATCTTCCGCTGCGCCGGTATCGCGAACGATGCGAAGGATCCAGCCGTAGATGGAACGCTGATGCTCGCGAAAGAGCGATTCAAATGCGTCGAGATCGCCTTGCCGGAACCGGTCAAGAGCAGTTTCAAGAGCATCGCTCGATCGCTCCGGCATCTTCGCTTCCCTTTCTGCTGAAGTGTACGGCGGGGGAGATGGAATGGTTACAGAAACAAAGTGGTCAGTGATCAGTGGCCTGAGATTCGGTCGATGAGAGAATACCTTCATAAAGCGATTTTCTTGAAGGTGATGCGCTTGACAGGGCCAATTCGCGCCTTTTAGAGTTGGCCGGAAGATTGGGACGCGCAAATTGAATTGCGGATAGCGCACGCTGGGCCCGAAGGCTGCGTGTGCGTGGAAGGTCGAGGTTGATCATGTCTTTTTCGATTCGAATGGTTGCAGCGGGACTGGTTGTCATGGGTGCGATGGGAGCGGCACAGGCTCAAGACGCGCAGAAGGCGGCGTATCTGGATACGAATTTACCGGCGGAGCAGCGCGCGGCCGACCTTGTGAAGCACATGACGCTCGAGGAGAAAGCCAGCCAGCTGGTGAACCAAGCGCGGCCCATTCCGCGGTTGGGCGTGCCGGGCTACGACTGGTGGAGCGAATCGCTGCACGGCGTTGCGACGAACGGGACGACGGAATTTCCCGAGCCAATCGGGCTCGCTGCGACATTCGATCCGAAAAAGATTCACGAGATGGCGACGGACATCAGTACCGAGGCGCGCGTGGTGCATGACCAGTCGCTTGCCGCGAACGGTGGGGACAGCGTCATTTTCCACGGGCTGGATTTCTGGGCGCCGAATATCAATATCTTTCGCGATCCGCGGTGGGGACGCGGGCAAGAAACGTATGGCGAGGATCCGTTCCTGACGGCACGGATGGGCGTGGCTTTTGTGACGGGGATGCAGGGCGACGATCCGCGCTACTATCGAGTGATTTCGACGCCGAAGCACTACGCGGTGCACTCGGGACCGGAGACGACGCGGCACAAGGCGGACGTTGAAGTAAGCAAGCACGATGAGCTGGACACGTATCTGCCGGCGTTTCGCGCGACGGTGACGGAGGGCAAGGCGGACAGCGTGATGTGCGCCTACAACAGCATCAACGGGCAGCCCGCGTGCGCGAATGAGTTTCTGCTCCAGGATCAGCTGCGCGGGAAATGGGGATTCCAGGGATACGTGGTGTCAGACTGCGGCGCAGTGCGCGACATTTTTGACGGCCACAAATTCGAGCCGACGCAGCCGCAGGCATCGGCGATCAGCCTGCAGCGTGGGATGGACAACGAGTGCATCGACTTTCGCGCGAAGGTGACGGACGATCATGACTACCGGCCGTATATCGATGCGGTGAAGCAGGGCTACCTGAAAGAGAGCGAGATCGACACGGCGGTGACGCGGCTGTTCACGGCGCGGATCAAGCTCGGAATGTTCGATCCGCCGTCGATGGTGCCCTACGCGAAGATTGACGCGAGCGAGCTGGACAGCGCAGCGCATCGCGAGCTGGCGCACAAATTGGCAAACGAGTCGATGGTGCTGCTGAAGAACGATGGCACACTACCGCTGAAGTCGACGGGGCAAAGATCCTGGTGGTGGGGCCGCTGGCTGACCAGACGCGCGTGCTGCTGGGAAACTACAACGGAATTCCGACGCACACCGTTTCGATTCTGGAAGGCATCAAGAAGGAGTTCGCGGGCGACACGATCAGCTACGCGCAGGGAACGGGCTTCCTGAGCAAACATGCGGAGCCGGTGCCGAACGCGATGCTGACAACGGATGGAAAGCCGGGTGCGAAGGCAACCTATCTGAACAAGAATATTGTGGGCTTCAGCTCCGACCTGGCAAATACGACCGAATCGCTGGCTACGCGCGTTGAACCGGGCATCGACATCGCTGCGCAATCATTGCCGGCCGGTACGGAGAAGGCAGATCCACTGAGCGTGCGATGGGATACGACTCTGACGCCCAAAGAAACGGGCGACTACAACCTCGGCGTTGAGACGGATGGATTCTTCCGCGTGTTTCTCGACGGCAAGCCGGTGACGATGGCGAATTATCCGCACGGCGTGGAGACGCTGACCGGGCAAGGTCATCTCGAAGCCGGCAAGTCGTACAAGCTTGTGGTGCGAATACCAGCGGACAGGCGAATGCCGTGCCGCATCTGAAGCTGATGTGGGGCAAGATGGATCGCAGCGTGGATCCGGCGGTGGTGACGGCGGCGCAGAATGCCGATGTAGTGGTGGCGGTGGTGGGCATCACGAGCGAGCTCGAGGGCGAGGAGATGAATGTGAACGGAGCCCGGGTTCAAGGGCGGCGACCGCACGAGTCTCGACTTGCCCGAGCCGGAACGAGAGTTGCTCGAAACGCTGGCGACAGGCGAACAAGCCGCTGGTGGTGGTGCTCACCAATGGCAGCGCGCTCGGCGTGAACTGGGCCAACGCTCATGCCAACGCGATTCTCGACGCGTGGTATCCGGGCGAAGAAGGCGGAACGGCGGTGGCGCAAACGCTCTCCGGCAAGAACAATCCAGCCGGACGCCTGCCGGTGACGTTCTACAAGAGCGTCAACCAGTTGCCGCCTTTCGAAGATTACTCGATGAAGGGACGGACGTATCGGTACTTCGACGGGAACGCCGCTCTATCCGTTTGGCTATGGCCTGAGCTACACGAAATTCGCCTACAGCGATTTGACGGTTCCCGCAGGCCGCGGTAGAGGCAGGCGAGCCGGTGGTGGTGGAAGCGACAGTGACCAACACGGGCACGCGTGCAGGCGACGAAGTGGCGCAGCTTTATCTGAATTTCCCGCGGTTGCCGGTGCGCCGCTGCGAGCGCTGCGCGGATTCGAGCGCGTGCATCTGGAGCCGGGCGCATCGCAGACGGTGCGGTTTGAACTGAAGCCGCGCGATCTGAGCATGGTGACCGAGGCGGGCGAGCCGGTTGTGGCCGAAGGCGCGTACACGGTGACCGTCGGCGGCGGCCAGCCGAACGCCGGAACGCAGGGAGTGACGGGAAGCGTCCGGATCATGGGGACGGTAAAGCTTCCGGAATAAAATCGTTAAGCGTCTGAAAGGAGCGCTTTCGCGACGCGGGAGCGCTTTTTTGCTGACGGCGTCAAGGGGGGCCGCAGACCTGCGTCCCAAGTCCGAGGACTGCGAACGATGCCTCAAGGTAAGTTTATTGTTTTCTGGCGAATAGGCTGACTGCTTGATAGAAATCCCCAGCTTGGACCCTGCTGTTCAAGCCGGGGATTCCACATTCGGGCCAAGGCCGGGGAGTAAACTTAAATGTAGCCCAGTTACGGCTCCCTCATCACTGGGTAAACAGCCGTGAAAGATTACGGTTGTTGAGGTTTTATGCAAGGCTTTCTCTCCGGAACGTCTCCTTTCCAAAGCAAGAGTCTTCTATTTCCATTCAAAAATCCACCTAATGCCGAGTTTGCAAGCTGGAGGCTCGATCGTGCCCGAAATCATTTCGGCCGCATCGAGAGTTTCTGAATGGCCTCATCCGTTCTTGAAGTTATTCCTTCCAGCAAAAGTCTGATCGATACACGATGGAAGAAATCGTCAGGCCGAACCGGCACCTGGCTTTTTCTTGCCGCGCTGGCAAGTGGGCTGACTTATATCGGCGTCCACGTGGCGCGAGACTTGAGCAATGCGGCTTTGACGAGCGTCTGGCCGTACGTTTTGCTGGGGATGGCTCTGGCGATAGCGTTGGGATTCGAGTTTGTGAACGGTTTCCACGACACAGCAAACGCGGTGGCGACGGTGATCTACACGCAACTCGCTTTCACCGAAGTCGGCGGTAGTGCTATCGGGGCTATGCAACCTGGCAGGCGTGCTGCTTTCTTCAGGAACAGTGGCGTTTGCGGTGGTGACGCTGCTACCGGTTGAGTTGATTCTTGAAGGTGAGCTCTGGAGCCGGGTTCTCGATGATTTTCGCGCTGCTGATTGCGGCGATTCTTTGGAACCTGGGAACGTGGTACCTGGGTCTGCCGGCATCGAGCTCGCATACGCTGGTGGGGTCGATCATTGGCGTGGGCCTTGCGAACCAACTGATGAATCCGCACCTGGGCGCGTCGGGCCTGGATTGGGCGCAGTTGATCAAGGTGTTGAAGGCGCTTCTGATTTCGCCGTTGCTGGGCTTTGTGATGGCGGGCGCGTTGATTCTGCTTTCGAAGCGGCTGCTGGTGGACTCCCGGCTTGATGAGGCGCCGAAGGGCAATGAACCGCCGCCGTGGCCGATTCGCGCACTGATGATCGGCACTTGCACGGGGGTGAGTTTCTTCCACGGATCGAATGATGGACAGAAGGGCATGGGGCTGATCATGCTGATTCTGATCGGCACGGTGCCGACAGCGTATGCACTGAACCATGCGGTTGGCCCGATGGAAGCGCAGAGTTTTCTTGTTGCTTCGGCACAAGCGGGGCAGGTGCTGGACCGGTATGTGAAGCCGGATCCGGGGCCCGATCCCGATGCGCGCACAGAAATCATGAGCTACATTCGCACCGAGAAGCTGACTCAGGGCACGCTACCTTCGGTGCAGTCAATGATCGCCGAGCTTGATCATGAAGTGGGGCAGTATAGAGCACTCGAGTCGGTCCCTGCACAGGACCAGACCAACATCCGCAACGACATGTATTTGACCAGCGAGGCATTCCGGCTGATGCTGAAGAACGGCAATCCCGGATTTACGCCGGCCGAGGCCGCGACGGTAAAGCGCTACGAGGCCAAGCTGGATAAATCGACGAAGTACATTCCAAATTGGGTGAAGGTAGCCGTGGCGCTGGCGCTCGGCCTGGGCACCATGGTGGGATGGAAGCGGATCGTAGTGACTGTGGGCGAGAAGATCGGCAAAGAGCACCTGACTTACGCGCAGGGTGCGAGCGCAGGGCTGGTGACGATGGCGACAATTTTCGCCGCTGACACCTGGGGGTTACCGGTTTCGACGACCCACATTCTAAGTTCAGGCGTGGCAGGCACGATGGCGGCGAACGGCAGCGGTCTGCGATTGAAGACGGTGCGGAATATCGCAGCTGGATGGGTATTCACGCTACCGGCGGCGGCGCTGCTGTCGGGGACGCTTTACTTCGTGTTTCACTCGATTCTGTAGAGCTGAGAGATTGCGCGGGTCTGGAGACCCGCGCGACTGCCGACCTCTCACCCCACGGACAAGGACCTGTCCGCGGGGACCCCGACCTAGAGGTCGGCGCTACATCCCATTCGACTGTGATAGCTATTTGCATAAGCGCAAGAGATTGCTGCGCGATCAGCGTGGCAACGGCGAATTCACACGACGTTCACGCTCCTTTCACATGTGTCATTTATCCCTGATGGGGTTCGGCGATTGCTCCCTCCATCGATCCCGGACGGAATTCTACTTTCATTTCCGGAGATTCCCCAATGGCCGATCTGGCGACGACAGTTGAAGCCCTGCCGCATGGCGGGTCGCTTCTCGATAAGAAGATGAAACCTGCGTCCGCGTGGGTGAGCGGGGCGGTGGTTGCGGCGGCGCTGCTGGGCGGACTGGGGTATATCGGCGTCCACATCGCGCAGGACCTGAACAACATTCGTGTGGAGAGCGCGTGGCCGTATGTGCTGCTGGGCGTGGCGCTGCTGATTGCGCTGGGATTTGAGTTCGTGAATGGATTTCACGATACGGCGAATGCTGTGGCGACGGTGATCTACACGCACTCGCTGGAGCCGCATATTGCGGTGGTGTGGTCGGGGCTGTGGAACTTTGTCGGGCGTGCTGCTTCGAGTCGGGCGCGGTGGCGTTTAGCGATGATCTCGCTGCTGCCGGTGGAATTGATTCTGAAGGTGAGCTAAGGCGCGGGCTTCGCGATGGTGTTTGCGCTGCTGATTGCGGCGATTATCTGGAACCTGGCACGTGGTGGCGCGGGCTGCCGGCGTCGAGCTCGCACACGATGATTGGCTCGATTATCGGCGTGGGCGTGGCGAACCAGTTGATGAGCGTGCACTCGGGGACCAGCGGCGTGGACTGGGAGCAGGCTGACAAGGTGTTCAAGGCGCTGCTGATTTCGCCGCTGGTGGGCTTTGTGCTGCGCGGCGCTGCTGTTTCTGCTTTCAAGACTATGATGCAAGTATCCGGAGCTTGTACCAGGCGCCGAAAGACAACACAGCCTCCGCCGTTGTAGATCCGCGCGCTGCTGATGTTGACCTGCAGCGGCGTGAGCTTCTTCGCACGGGTCGAACGACGGACAGAAGGGCATGGGCCTGATCATGCTGATCCTGGTGGGCACGGTGCCGACGGCGTATGCGCTGAACCATGCGGTGACTACGAAAGACATGTGCGGCGTTTACCACGGCATCGCAACAGGCCGACCAGGTGATTGACAAGTATGTGAACGCGAACGGCATCATGGGCGCGGACCCGCGAGCCGAAGTGACAAGCTATATCGCGCACCAAGCAAATGCAGCCCGACACGATGCTGGCGCTTCGCGAGCTGGTGAACGATCTGAACAATGAAGTGGCGCTGTACAAGGAGTTCAAGGCGGTTCCGGCGAGCCAGCAGACCAACGTGCGCAACGATATGTACCTGGCGAGCGAGACGATCCGGCTGATGGAGAAGAACAAGGCATGTCCCGTTCACGAAGCAGGAAATGGCTGCGCTGAATGCCTACAGGGGCAAGCTGGACAAAGCGACGAAGTTCATTCCGACCTGGGTGAAGGTGGCGGTGGCGCTGGCGCTGGGAATGGGCACGATGGTGGGATGGAAGCGGATTGTGGTGACGGTGGGCGAGAAGATCGGCAAAGAGCATCTGACGTATGCGCAGGGCGCCGCGCCGAACTGGTGGCGATGGGGACGATCTTGGCGGCGGACAACTTTGGGTTGCCGGTATCGACGACGCATGTGCTGAGCTCGGGCGTGGCGGGAACGATGGCGGCGAACAAGAGCGGACTGCAGATTTCCACGATTCGGAACATTGCGGCGGCGTGGGTGTTTACGCTGCCGGTGGCGGCGCTGCTGTCGGGATGCCTGTTCTGGTTATTCCGGCAGTTCATGCACTGATCAAGCAATGAGAGTCGCCCGCTAAAGGTTTGGGCGACTCTGCCGATGAGTGGACTATTAGTTCAGAAGATGTGTTTTGTGGGCGTCCGGTAACCCGGACGCCTTTTTGTTGGGTAGCTGTGCGAAATTGTGTTCGCATCACGAAGGGATCCGATTGGATTATTCCGGCGTGATGCGTCTGTCTTTCGAACCAGGTAGCTTAACCGGTGTCGAAGAGGTTCACGCTTGGTGTTCCCAGAATGTGTACAGCATGCTCTTTCCATGGCGGAGCCTGGGCTTCGGGGGAAGCAATTGGCTTTTCGTCATAGGTGGCCGTTGCCGCTGCGCCTTTACCGTTAATCAAGTGCAACGATACAATCAAAGGGCAGGCCGACGTAGCTCAGTTGGTAGAGCAGCTGATTCGTAATCAGCAGGTCGTCAGTTCAAGTCTGACCGTCGGCTCCAGAGATTGAAAGCATGTTGGCCTCTCCTGAGCGAGAGGTCATTTTCTTTTGTGGTGCGGTTTTAGGGCGACGCCGAATTCCCTTCCCAGCCAGGCCGGTGCGGGCCTCGATAATGCTTCCATGCAATTAACATTCCCCCGCTTGGGTTTGCGGCCGGCGGTCTATTGGATCGCGGCTGTGGCCTTTGTGCTCCGGCTTGTCGCCCGGATGGCGCAGGGGCTGGAGAATTTCTGGGTCAACGGCTATACCTTCTTCTTTGATTTGGCGCAGAGCATCGCAGTGGGCAGAGGTGTGGCACTCGCCAACGGAACGCCCACTGCTTTTCGCGTTCCGCTGTATCCGATTCTGCTGGCTGGCCTGACATTTGGGCACGAGTGGGCATGGCCGGTGGTAATCACAGAGTCACTGATCGGCGCGGTGACTTGTGTTTGTGCTGCGCTGCTCGCGCGCGAAGTGTTCTGCGGGCCGCACACTGAAAACGCTGCGACACTCGCTGCCGCAATTACTGCGATCTATCCGTATTACGTGGTCCATGACACGGCGTTGCAGGAGACGAGCTTCTTCACTCTGCTGACGCTGATAGCGGTTCTGCTTGCACTGCGCGTTGTGCGCAATGGGGCGCATTTTTCGGCAATTTCATGCGGACTGATTCTAGGGCTCGATGTGCTGACGCGCTCACCGATCGCGCCGTTTGCTTTGCTGGTGCCTGTGTGGCTGGCTGCACGCAGACGCGTTGCCCCAGCGCTGCTCTGCGCGCTGGTTTTGGCCGCTGCCGTTTCGCCCTGGCTGATTCGCAACACGCTGTTGACGGGCGAGCCAGTACTCACTACCGAAGCGGGTTTCGAGCTTTGGAACGGCAACAACCCTATGCTATTCGACTATTACCCCATGCAGAGCGTCGATATGAGCATCAACGCGGACGTGGACGCGCTGGACAAACTCGACCCCAGCGAGTTGCCGCCGCCGGGATCGAGCGATGTGGCCGTGGACCGCTGGTTCCGAGAGAGAGCGCTCGATTACATGCGGAGCTCACCCCTGGCTAACAGTTGTGAATGGCTTCCGCAAGATCGGAGCGGCGTTTGACTGGCTACCTACACCGCGGCGCTCGCGCACCCAGAGCGTGTTGCACCTTGTTTCATTCGGGCCGGTGATGGTGCTCGGGATTTGGGGAATGTGGTTGCGACGCGGGCAATGGCGCGACGACTCGCTAATCTATCTGCTCTTCGCGCAGTTCTTGCTGGTGACGGCTATCTATTTCGGCCAGACGAACCACCGAGTGTATCTGGATGTGTATTTGATAGTGTTTGCGGCGGGCGCGATAGCGGCGATCTCCGCGCGCCAGGGAATGATGACGGCGATCTCCGAACCGAGAGTTGGGATCAGGGGAGGAAAATGCCGCGGATTCGACATCGGGGAGTGATTGGCTTAGTCTCCTCAGAAGATGACTACAAGAGCTGGGGTCTGTTGACAGCGACCCGGGGAAAATGAAGGCAGGAAATCTTGCCCAAAGTTTGCAATCGAAAGTCATTATGCAGGCACTTTCGTTCCGGGCCAGTTGCACAGGGAATGCAGGCCTGAGGCGCTTCAAAGCGCAGGTTGCCAAGGTATTTATTACCAATTGTGAAGAATTTACTCGATTGTAATGATGGAGGCAAATCGCTTAAGCAGGTATAAACTGTTCTGAGTCAGCCATTTGATATACGGGGAAGTGTGGACCCCAAAATGCAGCACTAAAGTCACTTTTGCGCAAGGACAATCGTTTGCATTCTTTCGATTTGTCCGAGGTTTTTGCGCCGACCCTCCCCCAAGGAAGGGAGACTGAATGGCGAGTACCACTTACCCGCATGGCGATGAAGGAATCATGCCGCGGGAATTCGTGCGGCTCTCAGAGGCGTATCGGTTGCTTCATCGAACCGAGGTGCCCCATGTTCCGGGGCCAGC
Source organism: uncultured Acidobacteriaceae bacterium (assembly GCA_963782085.1). Lineage (GTDB taxonomy): Bacteria > Acidobacteriota > Terriglobia > Terriglobales > Acidobacteriaceae > Telmatobacter. Next base: position 22,930 of record CAWAIL010000008.1, on the reverse strand, counting down.
ACCTGAGCCCATGCCAATTCTTGATGACGGCGAGCAGGTATCGCAAACGGCAGCGCTGCGAGGCGCAAAAGCGATCGTGTCGGCGATCTTTCTGGAGTCTTACGGCGCGCTCGCGATATACGTTCTCTGGCAATATTTCCGGCTCTTCCGATAGCTGCTCTGAAAGCTGGCCGCTCGATCGGATGCAATGGACGGGCGGCATGGCTAAGCCGGCGAGTCCAGCCACCTCTCTTTCTGCAACTGGGCCGGGCTCTCGGCTCACTCTTTTGAAAACCAGAGCAACTGGATCGCGGAAGGCCGCCGAAACGGCATCTGCAAGTTCACCGGTTGATTCTTTCGTTCGTCTTCCTTGATGGGCTCAACAGCCTTTCCGATCGGGGCAAACCTGCACCTTCTTATTGGTTGCATCCATGGTTCATTCCCATCCGCCATGCTCCAAATCTGACAAGAACTGGGCGCTGCGATCGGCTAGCATCACACTACGTTTCCCCAGATTGAATCACGTTAGCTAGTGTGCCCGTCGGCTGCAAAAAAAGGAGGCTGAAAAGAATGAGCATGCAGCGTTTGAGATGTTCCTGTTGCGGTTCGAGAAAAGTGCGCCCCTCACACATTCGTTTGTTGTACGACGTTCCCCAGTTCCTGATGCTGCGTTGGCCAGTGCGTTGCCGGTACTGTCGCGAGCGGTTCCATGTGAACATCCGCGCGGCAATGAGGCTGCGCGCAGATAAAAACGCGTGGCGTAAAAACCAGGGGCTTGCGGCGGAGCCGAACGCAAACACGCCTGCCCGAGTGATGGAAGCCTAGCGAGCGAAAAATCTCCAGTTTCGCAGGTTGAAATGGGCACCGGCCGGTCGAAGTCGAGCCTCCGCTTACGGCATTTGCCACACCTGCTCCAGATCATCGGAATCATATACGGGCGGCCGCCAGTCTGCAGGGCGACCGCGTCGATCCTTCTGTGCCCACTTGCTGCTGGTGCGGGAGTGATCGCAGAAGTCGCGGGGGCAGGAACCAGCGCTAACTGTTTGATCCTCGCTGCCGATGAATTGCTTGCACTCCGAAATGATCTGGGCCAACTCTGGGCTTCGTCTGATTGGTCTGGCTGGGTGTGTTTTAGAAAGTCTGGTCAAAAGTGGGGGGCCTTTCGTGGCGATCACTGTTCTCGTCGTCGATGACTCAGTCACCATGGTGCTGAGTCTGAAGACCACCTTGACTCTGAACGGATTCAAAGTGGAGACGGCAGGGAACGGGCAGGAAGCTCTGCAGAAACTGAAGTCGGGCTTGAAACCCGGACTGATTCTCACGGATATCAACATGCCGGTGATGGGTGGGATGGAGTTGATTCGCAATGTGCGCGCCATGGCGGGGCTCAAGTTCGTTCCGATTCTGACGTTGACCACGGAAAGCGCCGCAGCGAAGCGCAACGAAGGCAAGGTAGCCGGAGCTACCGGCTGGCTGGTAAAGCCTGTCTCAGGCAACGACCTGGTGGCAGTGATGCGAAAAGTATTGCCGGGAGCCTGAGACCATGCAATCCACGGAATGGGCAGCGCCGAGGATATTCGCTTCCGGATGTGCGTCCGCAGTTGGCAGCGATGAAAGCGAGGTCAGCAGGAATCTTAGCATCCGTTTGCGCCGGGTAAAGAAGCGGTTGATGATGCAGGTGGCAAGCGGAGCGGCGTGCGATTTTATCCTCTGGCTCGCTTTGCGCCGCATCTTCGGCGCCCTGTTCGTTCCGTACGAGGCACGAGTGGCGTGGCTTATCCTCGTCGTCGAGTTCTTTCCGCTGGTTCTTGTGGAATGGAAGAACTGGTCAGGCAGCGCTGCCTGTCGATCGCCGACATGTGGGCCTTCGGCCAGCATGCGGTTCGATCAGATCTCGCACATGCTGGCGGGGCGGCAGGCGATCAAGGCCGACGTTCAGGATTCCAAGCTATACATCGAGGTGCTGCAGGAACAGATTGGCGATTCGTTGAACGAATCAGAACGCCAGGTAGTCGCCGCAATCGAACAGATCGGCGAGCTGATCACCCAATGCGCGGGGCAAAAGGAACGGATCGCCGATTCGGTTGAGAACAGCAGGAATCTGGCCGAATCCATGCGGAAAAGGGTCGACAGCAATAAAGAGCTGATCGCGGCGATCCAAGCGCAGCTGGAGATGGAGTTGCAGGAGACGCGCGACAACTTCGAGCGCATCCGGCATTTGTCAGAGGGAGTATCCGCGCTGACGCCGTTGATCAAGATGATCAGCTCCATCGCACAGCAAACGAGTCTGCTGGCCCTAAATGCCGAGATCGAGGCGGCGCGCGCGGGGAGCGCCGGACGCGGCTTCTCAGTGGTGGCGATGGAAGTGCGAAAGCTGGCGGTGCTCTCAACGAAGGCGGCTTCGGAGATTGCAGAGAAGATCAGCTGCACCTACAAGAGTGTGGGGAAGGAACTGAAAGACGCGCAGACGACGCTGAACCAGAAAGAAGCGAGCGGTGCGATGAATCACCTGGTGGCCGATCTGATTGGGATGCAGCAGGAGTTTGCCGGTAACGGCGATTTGCTGCTGGAAATGATTTGCGGGGTGGAGACCAGCTACCGCAAGACAGTGGAGCGGCTTTCCGATGCGATGGGGCACATTCAATTCCAGGACGTGATGCGGCAGAGAATGGGGCACGTGCAGGAAGCGCTGGGAGAGATGAAAGATCATCTATTGGAGTTGAACGCGAAGCCTGAAAACCCAGATTCTGAGGGCGCCCTGGAGCAGACGTTCAAAGGGATGCTGGACGCGCATCTGGGCCGCTACCGCATGGCGAGCCAGACGGAGACACACATGGCGCTGGCAGGCGGCACAGCCAGCGTAAGCGACGACGCGCCGGCGATCGAGCTGTTCTAGATCGGCTGCCCGAACCGATCGCACCTTTGCAAAGCGCCTTTATCCCACCAGGCAGCCTTACTTTTCCATGTGTGAAATCTAACGCAAGTTTTGTTCCTTCCTACTCGTGAATTGCACTCCCCCTGCCGATGAGTCTTTGTGCCGGGGCTGCGGTTGAGCGGTGCCGTGCAAAGGTTGCACGGCAACCTTAAGAGGAGCGAACGGTGGGCGTCGCGCTGAACCAGGATGGAAATTCGAGCGTGATCTCGTTCGATGGCATAGTCGATATCGCCAGCGCGGCAGAGCTGAAGGCGGCGTTTCTTCTGGCGATCGAGGCAGGCAGGAAGATCTGCGTCTCACTCGAAAATGCGACCAGCCTGGATGTCACAACTTTCCAGCTGGTTTGGGCCGCCGAGCGAGAGGCAAAGCGATTGGGTGTGGAATTCACGCGCCGAGGCGAGGTTCCGGAGAATATCCGGGCCGGGCTGGCAAGTGCGGGGTTAATGAGAATTTCGATCTTTGAGTGATTCTCAAAGATTGCAGGCAATCAGGCGGGTGTCTTCAAAATGATGCAATCGGTTGCAGGATCCACCGAGCAGTTCAAGCAGAGCTTCCGCGAAGAAGCGCGGGAGATCCTGACCGATCTGGAAGCGGCGCTGCTGGAACTGAACGAGAACCGCAACGACGCCGAACTCGTGGGCCGCATCTTTCGCGGCCTGCACACCATCAAGGGCTCGGGCTCGATGTTCGGCTTCGAGCGCATGGCCGCATTCACCCACGATCTCGAAACCGCCTTCGACCAGGTGCGCAACGGCATGCTGGATGTCAGTTCCGAGTTGATCGATCTCACGCTTGCGGCGCTCGATCAGATCAACGCCATGCTCGAAGAGGAAGTGAGCGGTGAGCAGTCCGACAGCAACCGCCTGCGCGAGGATTCTCGACAGCGTGCGGCAATTGACGGGCATCGAGAACAGTGCCGATCCGGCGGCGAAGAGTGATTCAATGCCGGAGCCCGTCGGCAGTCTCCGGATGAGCCCGTCAGGAGCTGGCAGCATCCGCTTTGCTCCGGGCCCGACCTGATGCGCTGCGGCGCCAATCCGCTTCTTCTGCTTGCGCGAATTGCGGCAGTCTGGGCAGGCTTTCGATTCATGCCTGCATGGCAAGGCGATTCCGGCCGCTTGCGGAACTGGACCCCGAACGCTGCTACGTCTCCTGGGAGATGGTTCTGGCCACAGCGGCGAGCGCGGACGCGATTCGCGATGTATTCATCTTTGTCGAAGATCATGCGAGCTGAGCATCGAGCCGGGCGACGAGGCAGTGAACGCAGACCTATGCGGCGTCCGCCGGCGAAGCGCGAGCGAAGCGGCAGCGCGACTTGACGGAACCGCGCGCACGTTCCGGGCGGCCGCCGCATCTACGACAAGCCGGACAACGCGTCCAGCCTTCGCGTGCCCGCCGCCAAGCTGGACCAGTTTGTCGACCTGGTGGGCGAGCTGGTGACGGTGCAGGCGCGGCTGAGCGAGATCGCCGGCGCGCAGCGACGATGCCGAAGTGACCGCGGTCTCGGAAGAGATCGAGCGGCTGACGTCGGCGCTGCGCGAGAGCTCGATGAACATCCGCATGCTGCCGATTCGCGGCACCTTCGAGAAGTTCCGCCGGCTGGTGCACGACCTGGCGCGCGATCTGGGCAAGGATGTCGAGCTCACCATCGAAGGCGCCGATACCGAGCTGGACAAGACCGTGATCGACCAGTTGGGCGATCCGCTGATGCACCTGATCCGCAACAGCATGGACCACGGCATCGAGCGCGGCCGAGGTTCGCGTAGCGCGCGGCAAACGCCCGCGACCGCGACCATCCATCTTTCCGCGCGGCACTCCGGGGCCAGCGTGCTGATCGCGGTCAGCGGACGACGGCACGCGGCATCGATGCCGAGGCGGTGCGCGAGCGCGCCATCGAGAAGGGCCTGGTCGCCGCCGATGCCGCAGCTCACCGAGGCCGAGATCTTCGCGCTGATCTTCCAGCCCGGTTTTTCGACGGCCAAAGCAGGTTACCGATGTCTCCGGCCGCGGCGTGGGCATGGACGTGGTCCGCCAGCGGGTGGAGAGCCTGCGCGGCACCGATCGAAGTCGTCGAGCAAGCCGGGCGCGGGAACCAGCGTTACGCTGCGCCTGCCGCTGACCCTGGCCATCATCGACGGGCTGCTGGTGAGCGTGGGCGAGGCCTACTTTGTGCTGCCCCTGGCCAACACGCTGGAATGCATCGAGCTGACGCGCGACGACATCGAGCGCGCCAACGGCAAGCATGTGGCCAACGTGCGCGGCGAGATCGTTCCCTACATCCGCCTGCGCGAGCACTTCAACGTGCGCAGTCGAGCGCGCCGGGATCGAACAGATCATGGTGGTCGAAACCGGCGAAGGCCGGTTTGGCTTTGTGGTGGACCAGGTGCTGGGCAACTGCCAGACGGTGATCAAGAACCTGGGCCGCTTCTACCGGCAGGTGCAGGTCGTCTCCGGCGCCACCATTCTGGGCAACGGAACGGTGGCGCTGATTCTCGATCCGGAGCGCCTGGTCCAGGACGCGGTGCGGCAGCGGAGCGCCGCAGACGACAGGCGCGCGTCCAGGCAATGAGCGGCGGCCGCGCACGAGAGATGGCACTCTCACTGCCGCTTGCAGGGCATCGGCAGCGCTGGACCGAACGCCAGCGCAAGTTCGATAGGCAATTCAACCGACAAAGTCTCCTGCTCCTCCCGTCACAGCACTAGCTGCCTGGCTGAACGGGCTGCCGGGAATCACGGATCGAGCAGAGAAAGATCCCGAAGGAGGAGGAGGAATTCATGGGAACAGCAGTGGTAAGTGAAGGCCGGAGGCTGCATGGCGCCGGCAACGGACACGGCGAGAACGGTCACGACGAGGATGGGCATGCGAGCCGTGAACGGGCGAACAAACGCAGGAGCGCCAGGAAGACGACCTGATGCTGGTGCTGCAGGAGATCATGCGCCTGGTGGACGCCTCGAAAGAAGGCCGGCTGAGCGAGCGCGGCAAGGCAACGCTGTTCAACGGCGTGCATCGCGAGATGATCCAGGGCGTCAACGAGATGCTGGACGCGATCCTGCTGCCCATCGGCGAAGGCAATCGCATTCTGGCGCAGATCTCCGCGGGCAAGATCGACGAACTGATCGCGCAGACCTACAAAGGCGACCACGAAAAGATGAAGCTGGCGGTCAACAACGTGGCCGTGGTCGCTGCAGGGCCTGCAGAAGGAGCTGGCGCGGCTGACCGAGGCCTCGAAGGAAGGCCAGCTCTCCGAGCGCGGCAAGCCGGAGCAGTTCCAGGGCGCGTATCGCCGAGATCGTGCGCGGCGTGAACACCATGCTGGATGCGATCCTGCTGCCCATCGGCGAAGGCAATCGCATCCTGGCGCAGATCTCGAACGGCAAGATCGACGAGCTGATCGCGCAGACCTACAAGGGCGACCACGAAAAGATGAAGCAGGCGATCAACAATGTGGCCGTCGTTCTGCAGAGCCTGCAAAAGGAACTGGCGCGGCTGACCGACGCCTCGAAGGAAGGCCAGCTCTCGCGAGCGCGGCAAGCCGGAGCAGTTCCAGGGCGCCTATGCCGAGATCGTGCGCGGCGTCAACGACATGCTGGATGCGATCCTGCTGCCCATCGGCGAAGGCAACCGCATTCTGGCGCAGATCTCGAACGGCAAGATCGACGAACTGATCGCGCAGACCTACAAGGGCGATCACGAAAAGATGAAGCAGGCGGTCAACAATGTCGCCGCAGTGTCTGCAGAGCCTGCAGAAGGAACTGGCGCGGCTGACCGAAGCCGCGAACGCCGGGCAGCTCTCGAGCGCGGCAAGCACGATCAGTTCCAGGGCGCCTATGCCGACATCGTGCGCGGCGTGAACGCCATTCTGGATGCCGTGATCGGCCCGCTGAATGTCTCCGCACGATACGTGGACCTGATCAGCAAGGGCGACATTCCGCCGCAGATCACCGACACCTACAACGGCGACTTCAACACTCATCAAGAACAACCTGAACACGCTGATCGCGGCCATGAACGAGATCACCGACGGCGGCCGAAGAGATTGCCAACGGCAACCTGACGGTGACATCCGCGAGCGGTCGCCGCAGGACAAGCTGATGCAGGCGCTGTCGGCCATGGTCGGCGGGCTGACGCGACGGTCTCCGACATCCGCTCGATTGCCGGCGAAGTGGCGGCGGCCAGCCAGTCCATCTCGACGGCCTCGGTTCAGGTGTCGAAAGGCGCCAGCTCGCAGGCGGCGGCGGCCGAAGAAGCTTCGTCGTCGATGGAGGAGATGGTCTCGAACATCAAGCAGAACGCCGACAACGCGCAGCAGACCGACAAGATCGCCAACAAGTGCGCCAAGGACGCGCAGGAGAGCGGCAAGAGCGTGCTCGAAGCGGTGGCCGCGATGAAGGAGATCGCCAACAAGATCTCGATCATCGAGGAGATTGCGCGCCAGACCAACCTGCTGGCGCTGAACGCGGCCATCGAAGCGGCGCGCGCCGGCGAACACGGCAAGGGATTTGCCGTGGTGGCAGCCGAAGTGCGCAAGCTGGCCGAGCGCAGCCAGAAGGCGGCCGGCGAGATCAACCAGCTCTCCGCCACCACGCTGAAGGTGTCGGAGAAATCCGGCGAGATGCTGGACAAGCTGGTGCCCGACATCCAGCGCACGGCCGAGCTGGTGCAGGAGATCTCTGCGGCCAGCAAGGAGCAGGACACCGGCGCCGAGCAGATCAACAAGGCGCTGCAGCAACTGGAGCAGGTGATCCAGCAGAATGCTTCGGCGTCCGAGGAGATGGCCTCGACGACCGAGGAGCTGACCGGCCAGTCCGATCAGCTGGTGAGCGCGCTCTCCTTCTTCCACACCGGAGATGAGGAAGGCAGCTCGCGGGCGGACAGGCGCCGCGGCAAAAGCCGGCGCGACCAGCGCAGGCAGCGCCAGCCAAGGTCGGCAAGCCGAACGGCCACGGGCCTGCGCCGGCGCGAAGGCAGCGCCCAAGGCCGGAGTCAGCCTGCGGCTCAATGACAAGCACGACGATCTGGACGGTGAATTCGAGCGCTACTGACCGCAAGGCGCGGGTGCGGCCGCGATGGGACGATCCGCCCCTGTCTTCAGGATCGAGAAAGGAGTTGAACTATGAGCGTTAGCGAAATCACGGAGACGCGGCAGTATCTCACCTTCAAACTCGGCAACGAGATCTTTGCCACCGATGTGGCCAAGGTGAGAGAGGTGCTCGATCTCACCACCATCACCGCGATTCCCACGGACGCCGGATTTCATGGCCGGGGTGATCAACCTGCGGGGCAGCGTGGTTCCGGTCGTCGATCTGCGGCTCTGCTTCGAGATGTCGAAGACCGAGAGCACGCGCAACACCTGCATCGTCGTGGTGGAGGTGTTGCTTGACAACGAATCGACCGTGATCGGCGCGCTGGCCGATTCGGTCGAGGAAGTGATCGACCTGGAGCCGGACCAGATTCAGCCGGCGCCGCGCATCGGAACCCAGATCCGCACCGATTTCATCAAGGGCATGGGCAAGCGCGACACCCAGTTCATCATGATTCTGGACATCGATCGCGTCTTCTCGGCCGAGGAACTGGCCGTGGTGCGCGCGCAGGAAGCCGAGCAAGGCCGCTCGCTGGAAGCGGCCGCGTAAGAAAGGAATGGGGCGGCGCAATCGCCGCCCCATTTCACACCATGCAGCAATCGCGACGAATGCATTTCGACCCGGGACTATGCGCGCTCCGCGAGCTGATCTACGACGAGGCGGGCATCGCCTGGGCGCCGAGAAGAAGACGATGCTCGAGGTCCGGATCAAGCGGCGTCTGAAGGATCTCGACATTCACTCCTACGGCGAGTATTGCGACTATCTGTTTTCGGACGCAGGGACTGAAGGAAGAGATGGTTCATCTGATCGACGTCGTGACCACCAACAAGACCGATTTCTTTCGCGAGCCGAGGCACTTCGATTTCCTGATCGACAAGGCGCTGCCGGAGCTGACTGCGCGCGATGCAGCGGCAGGCCGCTGCTGGTCTGGAGCGCGGGCTGCTCGACAGGCGAAGAGCCCTACACGCTGGCCATGGTGCTGAGCGAATACGCGCAGACGCATCCCGGCTTCTCGCTTCCGCATTCTGGCCACCGACATCTCGACCACGGTGCTGGAAAAGGCCGGGCTGGGAGTCTACTCGACCGAAGTGGTGCGGCCCGTGCCGGCCGCGCTGAAGGGCAAGTACTTCATGCGCAGCCGCGACCCGGATTCCGACCGCGTGCGCGTGGTTCCGGAGCTGCGCCGGCTGGTCGAGTTTCGGCGCCTCAACTTCATGGATGCCGACTACGGCATTGCCGAGAAGGCCGACGCGATCTTCTGCCGCAACGTGATCATCTACTTCGACCGGCCGACGCAGGAGAGCATTCTCGGAAAGCTCACGCGCCATCTTGAGCCGGGCGGATACCTGTTCGTCGGCCACGCCGAAACGCTGCACGACATGGATCTGCCGCTGGCGCCGGTGGCTCCCGCTCTCTACAGGAGGATCGATGCCGAGCCTGACGAATCGATTGCCGGAGGTCTATGTGCAGCCGGGCGAGTCGCAGCCTGGTGACGGAGCCCGCGATTCTGCGCACGGTGCTCGGCTCCTGTGTGGGGATCGCCTTTCGGTGCCGCGGCTGGGCATCGGCGCGCTCTGCCATCCCATGCTGCCGCGTTGCCCGGCCAACACGCTGGCAAGACTGAGCGTTCGGCCGAGGCGGCCGCTACGTCGATTTCGCGATTCGCGACCTGGCACGGCAGTTTGATTCTCTGGGCGCCGCTGCGGGCGAAATCGCAGGTCAAGCTCTTCGGCGGCGCGGATGTTCTGTCAGTGACTGCAATGACTCTGCGCGGCCGATCGGTGGGCAAACTGAACTGCGAAGCCGCGATCCGGGTGCTGGCGGAGGAGGGCTTCGCGTGTCGCGGCTTCCAGCCTGGGAGGCAAGTCGCGGCGTGCACATTCGATTCAATACAGGGAACCGGCGAAGTGCTGCTGCGCCGGCTCGATTCGACTGCACCGCTGGAACGGCCGAATTCCGCAAGAGGGCACCTCATCGTGCGGAAGCGCCGACGAAGGATGAAAGGGCAGCGATCGTGAGCAGCGACCAAAATTCGCGTGCTGATCGTGGACGACTCGGCCGTGGTGCGCCAGACGCTGAAGGAAGTGCTCTCGTCCGATCCCGAGATCGAAGTCATCGGCACGGCCGGCGATCCGTTTGTCGCGGCCGAGCGCATCGCGGAGCAAGTGCCCGACGTCATCACGCTCGACATCGAGATGCCGCGCATGGATGGGCTCACCTTCCTCAAGAAGATCATGAGCCAGCATCCGATCCCGGTCGTGATCTGTTCGAGCCTGGCCGAAGAGGGCGCGCAGAGCACGCTCAAGGCGCTCGAATATGGCGCCGTCGAGATCATCACCAAACCGCGCCTGGGCACCAAGCAATTTCTTGAGGATTCGCGGATCACGCTCTGCGAGGCGGTGAAGGCCGCGGCCGCGGCCCGATTGCGCGATCGCTCGGTCCCAGCCACACCGTCGAACCCAAGCTGACCGCCGACGCGATTCTGTCGCCCGCCACGCACGCCATGGCCGAGACCACGGAAAAGGTTGTGGTGATCGGCGCCTCCACCGGCGGCACGGAAGCGCTGAAGACGCTGCTTGAAGCGCTGCCGCGCCGATACGCCCGGCATCGTGATTGTGCAGCACATGCCGGAGCTGTTCACGCGCGCCTTCGCCAACCGGCTCGACGGCCTGTGCAGCATCACCGTCAAGGAAGCCGAGACCAACGACACCGTCATTCGCGGGCGCGCGCTGATCGCGCCCGGCAATCATCACCTGCTGCTGAAGCGCAGCGGCGCGCGCTATTACGTCGAAATCAAGGACGGGCCGCTGGTTTGCCGTCATCGCCCCTCGGTCGATGTGCTGTTTCGCTCTGCGGCGCGCTATGCCGGACAGAACGCCGTCGGCGTGATCCTGACCGGAATGGGCGACGACGGCGCGCGCGGAATGCTGGAAATGAAGCAGGCCGGCGCCATGCACCATTGCGCAGGACGAGGCGACCTGCGTGGTGTTCGGCATGCCCAAGGAAGCCATCAAGCTTGCTGCCGTGGACAAGGTTTTGCCACTGCAGGCCATCGCCGGCGCCATTCTTGCCAACACCCGCTGATACGAAGAAGCTCGCTGGCGGGCTGCAACGCGGTTGTTGGCTGGGCAATCCGCAGATGGCAGTAATCCCGCATCTTCGGGGTGAATCGACATCGGCGTAAGCTAATGATTTTGTTTGAGAAATCGAGGCGACATAAGCCCTAAGAATGGTCACATTGGAAGCGACTTCGCGAAGTTGCAAAGAGTACCGCGGTGAACTCCACGAGAGAGCTGAAAGCGGGCTTCCCGGCCAGGACGTTGACTCAAAGAACCGCACATTGAAAATACCTGTGGATAACCAAACGAGCAGGCTGCAGGTGGATCGCTAACCCCTCGCATCTGCAACTTTCTGGTAGGTTGCGACCGAAACGGTGAATGGCGTGCCCACACAATACAAATGATATGATCCAGCACGGGTAGTTCAGTGGTTGCGCGTTGCAAGGGGCAGGCTGCATCCCGGCCAACAGGCATTCATTGAATCAATCGATTCCACATATTGAATGGACAAACGCGGCCATCGGCGACAGCGCCTCTCTGCAGAAAAGACTCCATTTCACCAACTTTCAGTGAGCGGGGTTCAGGGGTAGGAGAGGGCGATCAGATCCGCGAGGAATTTAGTGCGAAATATCTGCCTAAGGCGTCGATTTGATCCTATCGAAGATCAAATTGGCGGCGCCGTAGAGCGGCAATTTTACCTGGCGTCTGAAGTCTTGCGTAACACTTTTTTGTTACTTCGCGCGCTGCCTGGCGCGAAATTCTTTTTTTCCGCAGACTCCACCTTGGTGCTCTTGAAATGATTACCTGCGGGGCGAAACTCTAGCATTTTGATTGTTATGGATCTTTTGGTGTTGCAGGATAAAAGGGATAAGACAGATCAAAACATCGCCGGCAGCAGGGCCAAATAACTTCGAGTCCAACTGAAGTACCCACTAGCCACGTGTGTCTTAATTTAGACACACCATTTGTGACCCGTGAGCGTTTGCAACTGTGACCGCTGAGCAGCTTCTTTCGGAATTGCGGAGCCTCGACATTCGTCTCAGTGTCGATGGCGATAGCTTGCGCTGCAACGCGCCCCAGGGCCGTATTACCAGGGAGCTGGAGCAGAAGATCGCCGCGGCGAAACCCGAGTTGCTTCAGATCTTGTCCGACTTCGAACCGCGATCCCATGCCATCCCGCGATATCGTGGTTCCCGCGCCAGCTTGCCTTTGTCATTCGCGCAGGAGCGACTCTGGTTCCTGCAGAGCTTCTACCCGGACAGTTCGGCATACAACATTACCGCGTTCCGGCACATCCACGCGCCCGTAGATTTAGACGCGCTCAAGTGGGCTCTGTTTACAATTTGCGACCGCCATGAAATTCTCCGGACGAATTTTCCGGAGGTCGACGGGTCTCCGATCCAGGTTGTTCAAGAGCAAGTGCAGCCAGAGATCACCCTCTATGATCTCAACCACTTTGATGAGGCCGGGAAGAGAGCAGCTTTCGGAGAGCGCGTTCGGGATCTGGCCGACCACAAATTCAACCTCTCGAGTGGGCCGCTTCTCAGGGTGGCTTTGTTTCGTCTGAGCGAAACAGAGCATTGCATTGTTATTACGATTCACCACATCATCTGCGACGCCTGGTCGATCGGAATACTTCTAGGGGAATTGAAGGGCTTTTATGATGAGCGCATAGCAGGACGGCGCTTTGAGTCGCCGCGCCTTGCTTTGCAATACGGCGACTTCTCGGTTTGGGAAAAGGAGCGTCAAACCTCTGGAGTGCTTGCATCCCAGCTCGAGTACTGGAAGCAAAAGCTCAAAGACGTGCCGCACCATCTCGATCTTCCACTGGATAGGCCGCCCTCCGGTGCGATCGAATACAAGGCCAGTTACCAGCAATTCGAATTCGACCCAACACAAACGGAGTTACTCAGGGGTCTCCTCCGACAAGAGGGAGTGACGCCTTACATGCTGTTGCTGGCTGTGTTCCAAGCTGTCTTGTATCGGTATTCGAAGCAGAGCAGCGTCGTTGTCGGTACGCCTGTCTCAATGCGCAATCGGCTGGAGCTGGAGAACCTGATAGGGTGCCTGATCAACACCCAGGCTTTGCGCGCCGACTTTCCTTCTGGAATTACAACAAAGCAGTTGCTTTCTCAGGTACGCACCACGGTACTCGAATGTCTGAGCCATGGCGACGTGCCCTTTGAAACTGTCCTGAGCGAACTGATCAAGGAGCGGGACCTGACTCGCTCTCCGCTGATCCAGGTCGCGTTCATCCTTCAAAACACCCCGCGGGCAACCGAGTACGAGGTAATGAGCGGTGGCTCGACATTCGACATCACTCTCTATATGTGGGAGCGGATGGGATCTTTGGCGGCAGTATCGAATACAACGCAAACCTGTTTGCTCCGGAGACGATGGCTTGTCTGGCGAGTTGCTACGAGACGCTGGCGGTAGAGATGGCGGGCAAACCGGAGACCGCGATCGATCAGCTTTCGCTTCTGACCGTTGCACAGGAGAGCGAGTGGTTCAAAAAGTACGACGGGCCGTTAGTGAATTTCCGGGTGGGCTGTGTCCACGAGTGGATTGAAGACGAAGCCAGGGAAACCCCGGCGGCGATTGCTGTGGCCTGCGGCGAAGAAGAGTTGAGCTACCGCGAAATCAGCGAGCGCTCCAACCGCCTGGCGAATCGACTCCGCGCTCTGGGAGTGGAGGTGGGCAGTCTGGTCGCCATCTGCCTGGACAGATCGGCGGACCTTATTGTCGCAGCTCTCGCGGTGTGGAAGGCAGGCGGCGCCTACGTTCCGCTGGACCCTGATTTTCCACCCGACCGACTCAATTTCATGCTCACAGATTCGTGTGCGACGGTTTTAGTCACTGAAGAGCACTTGCTCAAACGACTACCGCGCACTATGGCACGCACGATTTGCGTGGATCGCGACAAGAGTCTGCTGCGAAACGAGCCCGGCGAAATGCCGCGGACTTCAGCAAACGCTGAGAGCCTCGCCTATGTGATTTACACTTCCGGATCAACGGGCAAGCCGAAGGGCGTAGAAGTCACTCATCATGCGCTGGTGAATTTGCTTGGATCCATGCAGCGCGAGTTCAGCTTGAACAGCACAGATCGCTTACTGGCGGTTACGACATTTCCTTCGACATCGCGGGCCTGGAACTGTACCTTCCTCTGATCAGCGGCGCGCAGGTTGTGATGGCGCCAAGGGCTGCAACCAGTGACGGTGCGGAACTCGTCCGGTTGATTACCAATAAGAAAATCACAGTGATGCAGGCAACGCCGGTGACCTGGCTGTTGTTGCTTCAATCGGGTTGGCGAGGCGCGCCTGGATTGAAGATTCTCTGCGGAGGCGAAGCTCTACCGCAAGAACTTGCGAGACAGTTGACTTCGACCGGGTGCGAGGTCTGGAACCTTTATGGACCAACCGAGACCACAATATGGTCGACTGTGGATCGTGTGGGCCGAGAGGGCAAGCTATCGATTGGACGCCCCATTGCAAATACGCAGATCCACATATTGGACGAGATGGGAGAGCCCGTGCCTCTGGGTGTACCCGCCGAGCTCTGTATTGGCGGCGCCGGTTTGGCCCGGGGTTATTTAAATCGCAAGGAATTGACGGCGGAGCGCTTCATTGAGAGCTCTCGCCATGATGGTGCGCGTCTCTATCGCACGGGCGACTTGGCGCGCAGACTCTCCGATGGAAGAATCGAGTGGCTGGGAAGGTTGGATGCGCAAGTCAAACTGCGCGGGTTCCGTATTGAACTCGGTGAGATCGAAACGGTGCTCGAGCAGCAAGCAGGTGTTGAGAAAGCGGTCGTAGTCGTGCGCCGAGAAGCGGCTCACGATGAGCAGCTAGTTGCGTACCTTACCGCCAAGAATCGGATCGAACTCCGTTCTTCAGCTCTTAGACACGGACTGCAAAGACAACTGCCCGATTACATGATTCCGGCAGCATTTATCGTAGTTGAAGAATTTCCGCTTACCGCAAATCGCAAAGTTGATCGCAAGGCGCTTCTTGCGCCGGAATATGACCCGCGGAATCGATCAAATAGCGGCCAGCCCGATGGGACGGCTACCGGAGACGAAAACGAAAGACCTGTCGCGCCAGCCAATCACGTTGAGGCGGTAATGGCTGAAATCTGGCGCGATGTTCTGGGCCTCGAAAAGGTCAGCCTCCAAGACAATTTCTTCGAGCTCGGTGGGAATTCATTGTCGGCGGTGAGATTGATCGCTCGGCTGCGATCCGAACTGGACATGGAAATTCCGCTGCGCTGCATTTTCATCAGCCCGACCATAGCCAGCCTTGCCACTCACATCAACTACGCACCCGAAGATCGTGGTTATCGATACACCAGCGAAATTCCTGAATGGAACTGCCTGGTTCCTGTGCAACCGAAAGGCAAGCGCACGCCCCTTTTCTTCGTCGCCGGGTTTCAGAGTGCAGATGACACGATGTTGGTACTATCGCGCTTGATACCGCACCTTGGAATGGATCAACCGGTATTTGGATTCAGGCCGCGGTGGGTCAAGGGTGGCATCGATTACGCATCGGTGGAGGAACTGGTTCAGGAGTTCCTCACGGAGTTGCGCGCGATTCAACCCCATGGTCCTTATCTGCTGGGCGGATGGTGTGTCGGTGGCATTGCGGCACTTGAACTGGCGACCGCACTGATGAAGCAAGGCGAGGAAGTGAAGATGCTGCTGCTGATCGACACTGAACGCCCGAGTACGCTGCATACGCTGGCGACAGATTTCTTTTTTGTGCGGAAAAGAGCCGGCCACATGGCAGACGTTGTGACCGAGATTGTGCGAGCGGCTGGACGCGCCAAGCTGCAGAAGCTTGGTGCGCTGGTTCGCCGCAAGCTGGGCATCGCGCAGTCTTTAGAGTCGCGTGAACAAGACCAGTTTTACCAGTCGAAGGTTCGCTATCGCCGTCTGCTTTATACGCATTCTCCGGGGCAATACGCAGGCCGCATGACACTTATTACGACTCGAGATGAAGAACGATCCCAGAAGGGCCTGGGTTGGATTAGTTTTGCCGAAGGCGGACTCGATATTCGCGCATTTCCGGGCGATCATGACGCAATCTTCAAGGACCACAGCAAAGAAATTACGGCGGTGATCCAGGCTGCCGTTAGCGAAAGACAGAACGGAGAGCAGATGCGGAACGATTGTACCGAGGCCAAATTGGCGTGATCAGCGCTGACTCAATGAAATCGCAACGCCTCGCGGTCGAGAATTCGTCTTGTCCCGCGACCATCTCTGTTCGCGACGTTACGATGCGTTTTCCGATCCCCAAGAGATACAGGGAGTGGCTGCTGGCTCCATTCAAGCCTCGGCGCGTGGTGACTGCGCTGAGCCATGCCAATTTGGAAATCCAAGAAGGCGACAGGATTGCGGTCATGGGACCGAATGGCGCGGGCAAGACGACATTGCTGAAGTTGATAAGCGGGCTGTTGTTTCCGACTGTGGGGGAAGTCACCGTTAAGGGGCTCAGCACACAGCACCACAATGCGGCGGCGCGGAAGTCCGTGGGATTTGTGGTGCTGTGTGTGATCCTTAACGGTGACTACCAGCAGAGTCGGAAACAACAGCCCGCTTATCAACTTCAGCAATGTGGTCTTCCCCCGACGTCGTGGTCACCAGGCCGTAACAGCCTGTTTGGATTTCCAAATTGGCATGGCTCAGCGCAGTCACCACGCGCCAGGTTGGAGCCGGCAGCCACTCCCTGTATCTCTTGGGATCGGAAAACGCATCGTAACGTCGCGAACAGAGATGGTCGCGGGACAAGACGAATTCTCGACCGCGAGGCGTTGCGATTTCATTCAGTCAGCGCTGATCACGCCAATTTGGCCTCTAATAATCGTTCCGCATCTGCTCTCCGTTCTGTCTTTCGCTAACGGCAGCCTGGAATCACCGCCGGTAATTTCTTTGCTGTGGTCCTTGAAGATTGCGTCATGATCGTCCGGAAATGCGCGAATATCCGAGTCCGCCTTGGAGCAAAGTAGATCCAACCCAGGCCCTTCTATATCGTTCTTCATCTCGAGTCGTAATAAGTGTCATGCGGCCTGCGTATTGCCCCGGAGAATGCGTATAAAGCAGACGGCGATAGCGAACCTTCGACTGGTAAAACTGGTCTTGTTCATGCGACTCTAAAGATGCGCGATGCCCAGCTTGCGGCGACCAGGCACCAAGCTTCTGCAGCTGGCGCGTCCAGCCGCTCGCACAATCTCGGTCACAACGTCTGCCATGTGGCCGGCTGTTTTTCCGCACAAAAAGAAATCTGTCGCCACCGTATGCAGCGTACTCGGGCGTTCAGTGTCGATTAGCAGCAGCATCTTCACTTCCTCGCCTTGCTTCATCAGTGCGGTCGCCAGTTCAAGTGCCGCAATGCCACCGACACACCATCCGCCCAGCAGATATGGACCATGGGGTTGAATCGCGGGCAACTCGGTGAGGAACTCCTGAACCAGTTCCTCCACCGATGCGTAATCGATGCCACCCTTGACCCACCGCGGCCTGAATCCAAATACCGGTTGATCCATTCCAAGGTGCGGTATCAAGCGCGATAGTACCAACATCGTGTCATCTGCACTCTGAAACCCGGCGACGAAGAAAAGGGGCGTGCGCTTGCCTTCGGTTGCACAGGAACCAGGCAGTTCCATTCAGGAATTTCGCTGGTGTATCGATAACCACGATCTTCGGGTGCGTAGTTGATGTGAGTGGCAAGGCTGGCTATGGTCGGGCTGATGAAAATGCAGCGCAGCGGAATTTCCATGTCCAGTTCGGATCGCAGCCGAGCGATCAATCTCACCGCCGACAATGAATTCCCACCGAGCCCGAGAAATTGTCTTGGAGGCTGACCTTTTAGGCCCAGAACATCGCGCCAGATTTCAGCCATTACCGCCTCAACGTGATTGGCTGGCGCGACAGGTCTTTCGTTTTCGTCTCCGGTCGCCGTCCCATCGGGCTGGCCGCTATTTGATCATTCCGCGGGTTATATTCCGGCGCAAGAAGCGCCTTGCGATCAACTTTGCGATTTGCGGTAAGCGGAAATTCTTCAACTACGATAAATGCTGCCGGAATCATGTAATCGGGCAGTTGTCTTTGCAGTCCGTGTCTAAGAGCTGAAGAACGGAGTTCGATCCGATTCTTGGCGGTAAGGTACGCAACTAGCTGCTCATCGTGAGCCGCTTCTCTGCGCACGACTACGACCGCTTTCTCAACACCTGCTCGCTGCTCGAGCACCGTTTCGATCTCACCGAGTTCAATACGGAACCCGGCAGTTTGACTTGCGCATCCAACCTTCCCAGCCACTCGATTCTTCCATCGGAGAGTCTGCGCGCCAAGTCGCCCGTGCGATAGAGACGCGCACCATCATGGCGAGAGCTCTCAATGACGCTCCGCCGCAATTCCTTGCGATTTGAATAACCCCGGGCCAAACCGGCGCCGCCAATACAGAGCTCGGCGGGTACACCCAGAGGCACGGGCTCTCCCATCTCGTCCAATATGTGGATCTGCGTATTTGCAATGGGGCGTCCAATCGATAGCTTGCCCTCTCGGCCCACACGATCCACAGTCGACCATATTGTGGTCTCGGTTGGTCCATAAAGGTTCCAGACCTCGCACCCGGTCGAAGTCAACTGTCTCGCAAGTTCTTGCGGTAGAGCTTCGCCTCCGCAGAGAATCTTCAATCCAGGCGCGCCTTGCCAACCCGATTGAAGCAACAACAGCCAGGTCACCGGCGTTGCCTGCATCACTGTGATTTTCTTATTGGTAATCAACCGGACGAGTTCCGCACCGTCACTGGTTGCAGCCCTGGCGCCATCACAACCCGCGCGCCGCTGATCAGAGGAAGGTACAGTTCCAGGCCCGCGATGTCGAAGGAGAATGTCGTAACCGCCAGCAACCGATCTGTGCTGTTCAAGCTGAACTCGCGCTGCATGGATCCAAGCAAATTCACCAGCGCATGATGAGTGACTTCTACGCCCTTCGGCCTGCCTGTTGATCCGGAAGTGTAAATCACATAGGCGAGGCTCTCAGCGTTTGCTGAAGTCCGCGGCATTTCGCCAGGCTCGTTTCGCAGCGACTCTTGTCGCGATCCACGCAAATCGTGCGTGCCATAGTGCGCGGTAGTCTTTTGAGCAAGTGCTCTTCAGTGACTAAAACCGTCGCACACGAATCTGTGAGCATGAAATTGAGTCGGTCAGGCGGAAAATCAGGGTCCAGCGGAACGTAGGCGCCGCCTGCCTTCCACACCGCGAGAGCTGCGATAATAAGGTCCGCCGATCTGTCCAGGCAGATGGCGACCAGACTGCCCACCTCCACTCCCAGAGCGCGGAGTCGGTTCGCCAGGCGATTGGAGCGCTCGCTGATTTCGCGGTAGCTCAACTCTTCTTCGCCGCAGGCCACAGCAATCGCCGCCGGGGTTTCCCTGGCTTGATCTTCAATCCACTCGTGGACACAGCCCACCCGGAAATTCACTAACGGCCCGTCGTACTTTTTGAACCACTCGCTCTCCTGTGCAACGGTCAGAAGCGAAAGCTGATCGATCGCGGTCTCCGGTTTGTCCGCCATCTCTACCGCCAGCGTCTCGTAGCAACTCGCCAGACTAGCCATCGTCTCCGGAGCAAACATGTTTGCGTTGTATTCGATACTGCCGCCGAAGATCCCATCCCGCTCCCACATATAGAGAGTGATGTCGAATGTCGAGCCACCGCTCATTACCTCGTACTCGGTTGCCCGCGGGGTGTTTTGAAGGATGAACGCGACCTGGATCAGCGAGAGCGAGTCAGGTCCCGCTCCTTGATCAGTTCGCTCAGGACAGTTTCAAAGGGCACGTCGCCATGGCTCAGACATTCGAGTACCGTGGTGCGTACCTGAGAAAGCAACTGCTTTGTTGTAATTCCAGAAGGAAAGTCGGCGCGCAAAGCCTGGGTGTTGATCAGGCACCCTATCAGGTTCTCCAGCTCCAGCCGATTGCGCATTGAGACAGGCGTACCGACAACGACGCTGCTCTGCTTCGAATACCGATACAAGACAGCTTGGAACACAGCCAGCAACAGCATGTAAGGCGTCACTCCCTCTTGTCAGAGGATACTCTAGTAACTCCGTTTGTGTTGGGTCGAATTCGAATTGCTGGTAACTGGCCTTGGATTCGATCGCACCGGAGGGCGGCCTATCCAGTGGAAGATCGAGATGGTGCGGCACGTCTTTGAGCTTTTGCTTCCAGTACTCGACTGGGAGGAACACTCCAGAGGTTTGACGCTCCTTTTCCCAAACCGAGAAGTCGCCGTATTGCAAAGCAAGGCGCGGCGACTCAAAGCGCCGTCCTGCTATGCGCTCATCATAAAAGCCCTTCAATTCCCCTAGAAGTATTCCGATCGACCAGGCGTCGCAGATGATGTGGTGAATCGTAATAACAATGCAATGCTCTGTTTCGCTCAGACGAAACAAAGCCACCCTGAGAAGCGGCCCACTCGAGAGGTTGAATTTGTGGTCGGCCAGATCCCGAACGCGCTCTCCGAAAGCTGCTCTCTTCCCGGCCTCATCAAAGTGGTTGAGATCATAGAGGGTGATCTCTGGCTGCACTTGCTCTTGAACAACCTGGATCGGAGACCCGTCGACCTCCGGAAAATTCGTCCGGAGA
The DNA here is from genome assembly GCA_963782085.1 of uncultured Acidobacteriaceae bacterium. Taxonomy (GTDB): domain Bacteria; phylum Acidobacteriota; class Terriglobia; order Terriglobales; family Acidobacteriaceae; genus Telmatobacter. The sequence continues at coordinate 2,234 of CAWAIL010000008.1, read as the reverse complement.
ATTTCATGGCGGTCGCAAATTGTAAACAGAGCCCACTTGAGCGCGTCTAATCGACGGGCGCGTGGATGTGCCGGAACGCGGTAATGTTGTATGCCGAACTGTCCGGGTAGAAGCTCTGCAGGAACCAGAGTCGCTCCTGCGCGAATGACAAAGGCAAGCTGGCGCGGGAACCACGATATCGCGGGATGGCATGGGATCGCGGTTCGAAGTCGGACAAGATCTGAAGCAACTCGGGTTTCGCCGCGGCGATCTTCTGCTCCAGCTCCCTGGTAGACGGCCCTGGGGGCGTTGCAGCGCAAGCTATCGCCATCGACACTGAGACGAATGTCGAGGCTCCGCAATTCCGAAAGAAGCTGCTCAGCGGTCACAGTTGCAAACGCTCACGGGTCACAAATGGTGTGTCTAAACTAAGACACACGTGGCTAGTGGGTACTTCAGTTGGACTCGAAGTTATTTGGCCCTGCTGCCGGCGATGTTTTGATCTGTCTTATCCCTTTTATCCTGCAACACCAAAAGATCCATAACAATCAAAATGCTAGAGTTTCGCCCCGCAGGTAATCATTTCAAGAGCACCAAGGTGGAGTCTGCGGAAAAAAAGAATTTCGCGCCAGGCAGCGCGCGAAGTAACAAAAAAGTGTTACGCAAGACTTCAGACGCCAGGTAAAATTGCCACTCTACGGCGCCGCCAATTTGATCTTCGATAGGATCAAACCGACGCCTTAGGCAGATATTTCGCACTAAATTCCTCGCGGATCTGATCGCCCTCTCCTACCCCTGAACCCCGCTCACTGAAAGTTGGTGAAATGGAGTCTTTTCTGCAGAGAGGCGCTGTCGCCGATGGCCGCGTTTGTCCATTCAATATTTGGAATCGATTGATTCAATGAATGCCTGTTGGCCGGGATGCAGCCTGCCCCCTGCAACGCGCAACCACTGAACTACCCGTGCTGGATCATATCATTTGTATTGTGTGGGCACGCCATTCACCGTTTCGGTCGCAACCTACCAGAAAGTTGCAGATGCGAGGGGTTAGCGATCCACCTGCAGCCTGCTCGTTTGGTTATCCACAGGTATTTTCAATGTGCGGTTCTTTGAGTCAACGTCCTGGCCGGGAAGCCCGCTTTCAGCTCTCTCGTGGAGTTCACCGCGGTACTCTTTGCAACTTCGCGAAGTCGCTTCCAATGTGACCATTCTTAGGGCTTATGTCGCCTCGATTGCTCAAACAAAATCATTAGCTTACGCCGATGTCGATTCACCCCGAAGATGCGGGATTACGGCCATCTGCGGATTGCCCAGCCAACAACCGCGTTGCAGCCCGCCAGCGAGCTTCTTCGTATCAGCGGGTGTTGGCAAGAATGGCGCCGGCGATGGCCTGCAGTGGCAAAACCTTTTCCACAGCAGAAAGCTTGATGGCTTCTTTGGGCATGCCGAACACCACGCAGGTCGCCTCGTCCTGAGCAATGGTGCATGCGCCCGCCTGTTTCATCTCCAGCATCCCACGCGCACCATCGTCGCCCATTCCAGTCAGGATCACGCCGAGAGCGTTCTGTCCGGCATAACGCGCGGCCGAGCGAAACAGCACATCCACAGAGGGTCGATGACGGCAAACCAGTGGCCCTTCCTTGATTTCAACGTAATAGCGGGCGCCGCTGCGCTTGAGCAGTAGATGGTGGTTGCCCGGCGCGATCAGCGCGCGCCCGCGAATGACCGTTCGTTGGTCTCGGCTTCCTTGACGGTGATGTTGCACAGGCCATCGAGCCGGTTGGCGAATGCGCGTGTGAAGAGTTCCGGCATGTGCTGCACAATCACGATTCCCGGCGTAGTCGGGCGGTAGCGCCTCAAGCAGCGTCTTCAGCGCTTCCGTTCCGCCCGTCGATGCGCCGATCACCACCACCTTTTCGGTGGTTTCAGCCATGGCGTGAGTGGCGGGCGAAAGAATCGCATCGGCAGTCAGCTTGGGCTCGACCGTATGGCTTGGACCAGGGGCAATCGCGCGCCGGCCGCGGCCTTCACTGCCTGGCAAAGCGCGATTCGCGAGTCCTCAAGAAATTGCCGGGTCCCGAGTCGCGGTTTGGTGATGATCTGGACTGCGCCGTATTCAGCGCCTTGAGCGTGCTCTGTGCGCCCTCTTCGGCAAGGCTGGAACAAATCACCACCGGATGCTGGACTCATGATTTCTTGGAGAGTCAGCCCATCCATTCGGGCATCTCGATGTCGAGTGTGATCACGTTGCAGCA
>CAWAIL010000007.1:0-512802 GCA_963782085.1 uncultured Acidobacteriaceae bacterium | reverse complement strand
AGTTCGAAGTTGACGCACGGCTATGGACCCGATAGACTCGGTGCTCTTCCCCCTAGATTCAGAATTCCCTGCTCTTTCCATTTCCAGAAAGGACCGAAATGAAAAACCTGTTTCTCAATATGTATGTGAAGTTCCTGAGCCTGAAAGACGGTGAAGAGGCTCAGGATTTGGTGGAATACGCGTTGCTTGTTGCCCTCATCGCGCTCGTTTGCATTAGCGGTGTCAGTAACGTCGCCGGCGCGATGACTGCTGTCTTCTCTGACATCAGCGCCTCGCTCTCGTAGCGGAGTTCTGACTGAATCGGGGATGAAGTGCGGCCTTCGGCACTCTGGACGCTCTGCCTTTCTGAGTCAGCGACCCCCTCAGGCCGCGCTCATCCCTCGTTGTTCATTCCACCATTTGCCCCATCACGCTTTTCTGTTCCCCGCACGCCCAGCACGCATCCTCTCAAGCCGACGTTAGATCGCGCAGCTTGGCAAGCAGCACAGCCGGGTCTGCGGGTTTGACCAGCAATTCGAATCCCTGGGTCTGCACTCGAGCCGATTCAGCAATTTCTCCGTCGCAGCGTGCGCGGAATAGAGCAGCACCTTGCAAGCCGGCAGAATCTCGCGCACCTTGGCCGCTGCCTCGATTCCTGTCATGCCCGGCATGGCAACATCCGTGAGCAGCACATGCGGACGAAAGCTCCGTGCCATCTCAATCGCCATCTTGCCGCTGTATCCTGCGAGCGTTTCGTATCCTGACTGCCCAGAATCGCCGCCGAGTGTGTCAGCAATCGCTTGCTCGTCGTCGACCACAAGCACCCGTGATTTCTCCTCGAAAAACATCGCCCTCCTCTCTACTTTTTGCGGAGCATTCGGGCCTGCTCTTCGTACCGCATCGGTTTTAACGGTGGCCTGTAAGAGGACGGCAACAACCGGGAAGCTGGCAGTTTGAAGCTGGAAGCTGCCTCGCACCCTTCCTCCGGCTTTGGAACCCCAACTCGAACGTAGGATGCTCAGCGCACTTTATCGGAAGCCAGAAAATGTGCGCGTTGACTCACCGAGGTCACAGTCCTGATCCTGGGGGGCGCGCCCACTTCGCTGCTTGAGCCTGTGCTATTGCCGGGAAGCGCCCGCCGTCTGGATCTTGTAATCCCCAAAACATAAAGGGATTACCAACGGTGCACTACCTTCCTATTCAACTAATTCATCCCCCGCCAAGTTGCGCTAAACTATTCCCTCAACGGCAAAAGAGGTCGGACCCAACACGCTGGAAACGAACGTGATCGAGAGTTCCCTAATGCATCCATGGTCCCGAAGAACCATGATTCAGAAGATCGCAGCCTGCGCCTTGGCAGCATTGGCGTTGCTCGCCGCACATCCAGGGCCTCTCCCAGGCTCGGAGCGAACAATCGAAATAAACCCATTCTCATCAACCAGCCCATCGATGAAAGCAAGCTGGATCCGCCTTCGCGGCAACACGCGCCCGGAAGCCCGCGCTGAATATGATCGTGGCCGTGTAGAGGACAGCCTCCCCTTGGATCACATGCTGCTGCAATTGAAGCGAGGGCCCGAACTCGAGCAGGAGTTGGATCAATATATTGACGGCCTTACCGACAAAACCTCGCCCAATTTCCGCCAATGGCTCACTGCGGCGCAGCAAGCAGAAATCTACGGACCGGCGCAACAGGACCTCGACACGATCACAAACTGGCTTCAGCTCCCACGGGTTCACCGTCGACTACATCTACCCCAATCAAATGGTCATCGACTTTTCCGGCACGGCGGGTGATGTCCGCAAAACCTTCCACACTGAGATCCATCACCTCGATGTCCGCGGTGAGCATCACATCGCTAACATGAGCGACCCCGAGATTCCCGCGGCGCTCGCGGGCGTTGTGGCCGGCGTGGTTTCCCTTCACGACTTCAAGCCGCAGCAGATGCGGGTCCCATAGTTCGCACGAACTATGTTTTTTCCGGCTGTACCGGCGGCACCGCCGGCACGGGCGGCAATTGCTACGTGCTGGTGCCCGCGGACCTCGAGACCATCTACAATCTGAATCCTCTCTTCCGGCTGGGAATCAACGGCACGGGCCAGACCATCACTCTGGTCGAAGACAGCAACACGTATCTCCACTGACGTTGCCACTTATCGAAGCACCTTCCTTAGTAAATGGTCGGGCACAGTAACCACTACGCACCCCGGCGGAAGCGCCAGTTGCGCCAACCCAGGCACGAACGCGGCCGACGGCGAAGCCGACCTCGATGCCGAAGTCGCCAGCGCCATGGCGCCCGACGCAGCCATTGTCGTAGCAACCTGCAAAGATACAACCACTACCAACGGCGTGCTCTTTGCCGTCGAGAACCTCGTCAACTCCGCCACACCCCCGTCGATCATCAGCCAGAGTTACGGCGAGTGCGAAGCCTTTAATGGTGCAGCATCCAACTTGGCCTTCAAAACCGCATTCCAGACCGGGGCCACGGCAGGCGTCTCCATCTTCACTTCATCAGGCGACGCGGGCGCCTCCGGTTGCGCACCAGCATATCACCGGTGGCTCATCTGAAGCATTCCCCGGCATAGGCATCACCGGATGGGGCGAAACCGTCTACAACGTCTCCGTCGGGGGCACTGACTTTGAAGACGCGTATAACGCTAAGCAAGCAAATCCTGCCATTCCCATCAGCACTTACTGGAACACCTCCAACACCATCACCGATGGCTCGGCAAAGTCCTACGTTCCGGAGATTCCCTGGAACGACTCCTGTTCCGGCTACCTGCTATCGAACTACGAAGGAACTGCCACCGGGTATGGGTCCGCGGGAGAGTGCAATGTCAGTTCGGCTTTCCATCAGCACCTCTGCCGCTGCTGGCGGCCCTAGCGCCTGCGCCACTGGCGGTGGCGGCCCCGATCAAACTTCCTACGCCATCGTCGACGCAACCTGCGCCGGATACGCGAAACCATCGTGGCAATCCGGCATCTCCGGCAATCCCGCAGACGGAGTTCGCGATATTCCTGACGTCTCGATCTTCGCCTCAAACGGCATCTGGGGTCACTACGTCACCGTCTGCTACTCCGATACCGCCAATGGAGGAACTTCCTGCGCCGGTTCGCCAAGCGGCTGGGCCGGATTTGGTGGAACTTCCGTCTCTGCGCCCATGATGGCCGCCATTCAGTCACTGGTGAATGAAAAGTGGAGCCTGACCAAGGTGGGCAATCCTGACCCGACGTACTATTCCATCGCCAAAAGCGAATTCGGCTCGAGCGGCAACAGCGCCTGCTATTCCATTAATCAACCGCCGCGCGCAGGCCTCGCCTCCGCTTGCACGTTCTACGACATCACCCAGGGCGACATCGACATCGACTGCAAATACAATGGCACCATCGAGTCGGCTGCTACCTGCCCTCGGGCACTTATGGTTCGCTCAGCACCCAAGCCCTATCCAGCCCCGGCACAGTCACCGCGGGCGGCTCCGGCTACACCAGCTCTCCCACGTGCACGCTCGGCGCGCCAGGCAATCTCAGCACCTATCAGTCGCCTGCAGGCTCAACTCTCTGGGGCGGAGGAACGCAAGCCACATGCACCGCCACCGTCTCTGGCGGAGCCGTCACCGCCATCACCATCACCAACACGGGCCAGGGATACACCGGCGGCGCAAGTTGCACGCTCACTGGCGGAGGAGGATCAGGCGCTGCTTGTTCCGCCTCGCCCACCTCCACCTCAACCCCTGCATCGTGGCAACCCGCTTACGGCGCCGGGCCTGGCTGGGACTTTGCTACCGGCATCGGCAGCGTGAACGCCTATAACCTCGTCTTCAATAGTGCCTGGTAACGTATCGCGGCCGGCCTCCGCCTGCCGCACGAATTCTGCAATCGAGCGAGGGACCGAGATCATGAAGACCGCGCGCGAATGGACTCCCCGGCTCGCAATAAATTCGTCATCCTCTTCGCCGCATCGGCCTCCGCACCCCTCGCGCATGCGCAGGCCGCCGCCGGCGTGCCCTGGGATTGGTCGCATGCACATCTCGATCTTCTCTCATCCAGGCACCGCCGACGAAGCCCTCCGCAACCACACCTACGACCGCTGGCTCACCATCGCCAACGATCCCCGCTACATGATCCAGCTACAGAAGCGCATCGCTAACGCCACACGCTTCTACGCTGCCCAATTCTTCATCCATCCCGACATCAGCCGACTCGATCCGTAATCCGCTTGGCCCCGAGAACCAGCAACCCGCTTCTGACGCCGCCCTCAATTCCCATCTCTCGAAAATTCTTAATCCGCCCCAACCATCACGAGTTCCAGCAGCACCAAACTGCGCTTCCCTTCGGACTTACTCGCGCACTCATCCCACCGCCGCATCCAGCGCATCGGCGACGATCCCATCGATCGGCCTTTGCGCGAACCCTTTGCCAATCGCATGAGCAGCAGCCGCATCGAAAAAGACTGGAGCGAAACGCTCGGCAACGGCGGCTCCGTCGGTCTCGGCCACTACCCTGCCACCTACACCACTGGCGGCGCCAGCTGCAACGACTTCGTCGTCTTCAGCACCGGCCTTACCGGTACGTCTTCGCAGGCCAGCATCATCGCTTTCAATAACATTTACGCCGCCTGCAACGGCGGCACGCCCACCGTCTACTGGGCCTACAACACTGCTGGCGCCATCACCACCTCGCCGGTCCTCTCGCTCGACGGCTCGCAGATCGCCTTCGTGCAAAGCAGCTCCAACCAGGCCAGCCTCGTCTTACTCACCTGGAAAGCCTCCAACGGCACGCTCACTAGTCCTGTCAGCCCCACATCAAAAACCCCGGCAACTTACGACGGCTGCGCCGCACCCTGCATGACCACCATCTCCTTCAGCGGCAACTGCCAACGACTCGGCCTCTTCGCCCTTTCCCGCCTACTTTAGCGGCGTCAATTCCAGCACGATCTATGTTGGCGACGACGCCGGAGCGCTCCATCAATTCATCAACATCTTCAACCGTCCGGCACGCCAGCCGAAAACACCACCAGCCCCTGGCCCATCACGCTCAACTCCACCACCAAAGCCTCGCTCGCCAGTCCTGTCTACGACGCAGTCAGCGCCCGCGTCTTCGTCGGCGACTATCTCCTCAACTCATCGTCCAGTTGCGAGCCCTCCGCCACCAATAACTTCATCTCCTGCGGATACCTCTACTCCATCAACTCCTCTGGCTCCGTCACCAGATCCGCGCAGCTCGATTCGAATGCCGGCATCCTCGACGCTCCCCTACGTCGACTCCACTACCGGCAAAGTATTTGCCTTCGTCGGCGACGACGGCACCACCAACTGCGCCTCGTCCACGCCCTGCGCCGCCGTCTTTCAATTCCCCGTCGGCTTTACTTCCGCCGCGGCGGGAACAGAAGCCACCGTCGGCACCGGGCTATGAATTCCTGCTCTCCGGTGCGTTCGACAACGCTTACTTCAACTCCTCCGGCACAGGACACCTCTACGTCGTCGGCAACACTGGCCCCGCCAACAACACTCTCTATCAAATTGCGATCAACAGCGGCACCATGAGCAGCAGCGCCGCCACCGCCGGACCCGCCGTCTCCTCCAACTACACCAACTCGCTCTACTCAGCGGGTCTCCAGGTCACCGAGTTCTACGCCGGCGGCTCCAACGACTATCTCTTCCTCGGTGTGCTCGCCTACGGCAGCGCCACAGGCTGCGGCGTCGCCTCGCTCGCCAACGGCTGCGTCATCGGTTACAACGTCAACAGTGGATCCATAAGCGGCGCCACCTCGCCCACCGGGGCGCTCGCTGAAGCAGGCGGTACCAGCGGCATCGTCGTCGACAACGCCAGCTCAGGCGCGCAGAACATCTACTTCTCCACGCTCTCCAACCAGATCCTGCTCCACTTCCGGCGGAACCGGCGGCTGCGCCATCCAAACTATCCAGTCCGCCCCTTAAGCCCGGTCCTCCGCCCACCATCAGCCTGTCATCCCGAGCGCAGCCGAGGGATCTGCGGTTCCCCCTTGCGCGCACTTCACCGCAAACTCCGCCCGCAAACCACAACCCTAGTAGCCCATCGCACTCCGCATCCGCGCAATCAGCAGCGTCGGATGGAACGGCTTGGCTAGCAATTCGAAGTCATGATTTTGGTTCTTCGCCGCTTCATGCAGCAGTGCCGCTGTCTCGTTTCCTGAAATCAGCAGGACTTTGCACGCCGGCAACGCCTCGCACACCTTGATCGCAGCGTCTATCCCTGAAATGCCCGGCATGATGACGTCGGTGATCAGGATCTCCGGCTCGAAGTCGCGCAGCATTTCCACCGCGGTCTCACCGCTGTACGCCGTGCGAGTGTCATATCCGGCATTGTTCAGGATCAGTTTAAGAGTATCGGCGACAGTCCGCTCATCATCCACGACGAGCACTTTGGGGCGTTGTTTCTCCGTCACAACTGCCAATGTAGACATGATTTCCCTGCGACTGCCGATGATCGGCAAGCGCTAAAGTGGCATTGGAAATTTCCGGCACGCCCCCAAAACAACTGGAAGTAAGATGCGTGCACCCGGCCACGGGTTGTCATGTGGTCAGACCCCTGCGCAACTTGGAAAGCAGCTCTGACGGGTGAACCGGTTTGGCCAGCAATTCGAAATGGAAATCCTGAGCGCGCGCTGCTTCAACCATGGCCGGGGACGTCGCCTGCCCGGAAAACAGCAGCACCTTGCAGTTGGGCGCCGTTTCGCGCAGCTTGATCGCAGTCTCGATCCCCGATATGCCCGGCATCACAACGTCGGTAATCAACATCTCCGGGTGAAAATTCCGCGCCATCTCGATTGCCATTTCGCCACTGTATGCGGCTCGCGCGTCGTACTCCGAAATGGACAAAATCATCGTAAGAGTGTCGGCAATGATTTTCTCATCATCGACGACAAGCACCCTGGGTAGGTGGTGATTCGTCGAGACTGTCATCGGTTCTCCCTCTTGCGGCGGTGGATGTACGTCAAAGCCGATATGCAGATTTCACGCTTCCAAAGAAGCGAAAAAGGGGAAGTGGGGAAGGAACCCGGATCAGTGGCTGGCTGACACTCACTCTATATATGGGTAACGTAGCAGTCCGTGGACCGGCCCGCTACTGGGGACTTCCCTAGCCTCAGTCATGGCCAACCCCCGTCCGCTCCCACTTGGCCCTCTGCTCTCTTTTCTCTGTTCTCTACTCTCTATTCTCTATTCTCTATTCCCTGATCTTGGTTCACGATGCGGACTGCAATGCGGTTGTCAGCAGCATGAATCGGCGACGCGCGCCGCTCCGGCCCTGGAATGCAGAACGCCTCACCCGGAAATATTTCCGGGCGAGGCGCGCATTGAGCCTTAGTTGAGTTGTAGGTTTTGATCTTCCCTGGTTTACGACAGTGAAGCGCTGATGTTGGAAAAGACGGCTGTGATCGCCCCGGCTATCTGGCTCACGCCCACGATGGAAGCGAGCGCGATCAAGGCAACGAGCAATGCGTACTCCACCAGGTCCTGGCCCTCTTCGCCATTCTTCAGTGACTGGAGTTTCGCGTGCAAATTAAAAAAGATGCTGTTCATCTTGCCCCCTTATGGTTTTTGAAGTCCCAGTGTGGCAGATGATGTGGAAGCCCGGTCGAGACGTTCCGAGCCCTCCCGAGCCCGGCGCCCACATCATTTTCCTCTTGGGTAACAGTAGAACCCGTTACCTTTGCTGGTTCAATCACACTTCGGCGCAATTGAGTGACTCGCGGGCGTTATGCTGCGTGCTCCGACAGGGGATGCCACTCCCATCCCTACGCCTTCTCTTCGGTCCGCGTTCGCCCTCTTGTCCCGCTTTGAAGCTGAGAGCTGGCAGCTGGAAGCTGCCTCCTTTAGATTATTAGTCTGCAAGAACCGAACCTTCCTCCATCCCGGCCCCTCTATCAATCATGCACGCGACGGAGTTTCCAACGCCCGACGAAACCCTCCTCGTCCTTCTCGCCCAAACCGGCGACCGGGCCGCCCTGGAACAGCTCCTTCGTCGCTATTCATGCGCCGTTGCGCCGCTATATCACCAGTCTTGTTGGAGCCGCGCTCGCTGACGACATACTTCAGGAGACCGCGCTCCAGATCTTCCGAAAGCTTTCATTTCCTTCGCGAGCCCGCCGTCTTTCGCCCTTGGACATTCCGGATCGCCTCGCGCATTGCGTTCTCCCAACTCAAGCGCGACCGCCGCTGGGAGCCTCTCGACGCCGCTCCGCTCCGAACCCCTCACCACGCTCGACCCCAATCTCGGCGAGCCACCCGACGAAGCCTTCCTCGCTCTCCTCGATTGCGTCTCCCCCGCCAGCCGCGCCGTGCTCCTTCTCCACTACCAGCACGACCTTTCACTCGAAGAAACCGCCGCCATCCTTGAGATTCCCATCGGCACCGCCAAGTCTCGCCTCCACTACGGAGTATCTACGCTTCGCAAACACCTCATCGCCGAAAGGAAACCAGCATGAGCCCTGAACACCAGCAACCCAACGCCGAAAATACCAAAGCGGAAATCGCCTTTGTCCAGCAAGCCCTCGCAGACGCCGACAGGTCCGCACGCGCCTCTCGCATCATCATTGGCGTGCTTGCCATTCTGGCAATCGTCGCATTCGTCTGGATGCACCACCATCTGTTCCCGCCGGACAATCTTGGCGGACTTCTGCATTCACTTCTTCGCGTCGATCTCTTTTTCCTGGTCCTCGCTATTCGCCATCACCATGTACCTTCGTCATGCCATGAACAAGAACACCCGCACCATCCTCCGGGCCCTTGCCAATACCCGCTCGCGCTAACTGCATCGCCGATAGAGAGCGGGTCATCGCGCCCGCTCTTCTTCTGTTTTCAGTTGTTTCAAATCCCTAAAATAGGCCGCGCGAGCAGCGCGGCCGCTATCACCACCGTTTGCCTCGTCTCTTCGTCACCTCGTTGCCTTGGTCCCTGTTCCCGGTACCTGTTTTTCTCAGCCCTGCCACCTGGTCACTGACCGCTGTCGTCTCCTTCCATCGCGTCGTCCGTCTCGCTCTCCCAGTTTTCCTCCGACCCCAAAAGATCCGCTGCCGTCAGTCCGCCATGCCGCATCTTGCTCCGGTCCTTCGCCTCCAGCTTCTTCTTTTTCGTTTCATCCATCCTTTCTGAGAGCGCCACCAGCAACCGCGCGCAAGCCACCTTCCCTTTCAGTGCGTCCTCCAACAGCAGGCCCGCCAACTTCGCGCTGTTCTCCGCCACCGCCCGGTCCGCAGCCTTCATCAAGCGATTCACACCATTCCCTCGCAACCTTCGCCTCGGCTTCGTCTCCTCCGCAGACACGCCCGCGCCCTGCCCGTTTTTCTGATCGCTGACCACTGCCCCCTGACCACTGCGTTTCGTTCCCTTGCTCTCTCGCTCACTCGCTGTCTGTCTTTCCCTTCTTCCCACCGCCATGTCTCCACCTTCACTTTCTCCGTACTGCAATCCCGCTGTCTTCGGTTACCTGCTACCGTCTCGTCGCTCCCTTGCTCCCTGTCTCTTCCCTCCCTGTTCCTGGAACAGCTCCAGCTGCCCTCCGCTCTTCTTGGCGGCTTCTTGTTTCCAATACCGTTCGTCCGCCAGTTCTTCCAGCGTCTTCCCTCCATCCGGAACAATTCCGTACACCAACTTGCAATCCATCGCTTCGGCTTGCCGCACCAATGAGCGCATCGTGATCGCGCCCGACGCTTCATTCAACTCCATGTCGAACACGCCGCTCTTCCGTTGCAGACCCATCTTCGCCGCAATCTCCGCCGTCGGAATCCGCAGCGCCAGCCTCGTCGCGCGCAGCAACTCATTCGTCGGATCCTTCTCACGCAGCGCATTCCTGAACGGCCGCATCTCCCCATCCAGCTTCTTCCTCGCCAACTTCCTATCCCGCTCTCGCATCATCGTTCCTTTCTGTTTCCATTCCCCGTTTCACTTCTTCGCTCATTCACTTCTTCACTGTTTTCACTCATTCACTTCTTCACTCGCCCCTTCGCGCAAACAAAAAGGAAGACCTCTCGGCCTTCCCTCTCTTGCAACGCCAAATTCGGAATTGTTATCTCAACCCTAGCACAAATCCCCAAAATTATAGGCATTTTCAAGTAACTGAATATAAATAACTTACAACATTTTCGCTTGACAACCGAATCCAGGTGCCCTTTCCTGGGGTCACCGCAGGCAGTCTTCCCCGACCCCGTGAAACGGCCCAGAGCAAACGAATCAGGCTGCACCCCGAGCTGCTATTAGCGAGCCACCGTGTATTCGGGACCCATCGATAACACACGATTTCTCACGGCTATTGCACCGGGCTTTGAATGCACCTGAGCTAAATCGCGCTCGCAAGCCAACCCTTCATCGTGTTTGCGTCCACCAGGCCTGCTTGCTGGAATTGAAGGTTGCCGTGGGCGAATACAGCAAAGTTCGGGATGCTTTGGACGTTGTACCGCGACGCAAGTTCCGGAAACTTTTCAGTGTCGACTTTGAGCACTACGGCTTGGCCCGCGAGGTCTCGCGCGACTTGTGCAACATGCGGCGCCGCCATCCGGCAGGGGCCGCACCACGATGCCCAGAAATCAACCAGAATCGGTGCCTTGCTGTCGCGAACAATCTCGTCGAACTCCCCGGGACTCACTTCAATCGGCTCGGCCATGGCGGGCAACGGCGCTTTGCAGGCCCCGCATTTCCCTGTGTCGGCGAGATGCTTCGCCGGAATTCGATTCGGCTTCCCGCAAGATGGACAATATCGGATGATGGCCATGGCGATTCTCGTGCTCGGTTGCGCGCCAACAGTATCTCCCCCGCCAGGCGATCACGACAAGTGCAGACAATTCCCCAACAAGTGTTCGTGCCAGATAACCGCCAATCCGGAAACTTGATACTGGAAATCCACGACTGAATCGGGCACCGGCCGCTGCATCCCCTTTCCCTTACGCTGTGCGGACCATGGAGATCACAGTCAGGTCATCGTCCTGCCCGTGATCGAATTGCGGCTTCGGCGAGCGCGAGCGGAGATGCTTCCTGGCGCATGAGCGACCTGGGTACGGTCGAATCCGAATAGTGCTCCCTGCGCATCGCGCGCCTCGACCACGCCATCTGTAATCAGGGTGAGGCGATCGCCAGGTCGCATCTCGAGCGTGACCTGCTCCGGCGCGGCGGAAGCAACGATGCTAAGCGGCAGCGACCCGGCGAATGCAACTTCGGCGCCGTTGAGCCAGGGCGGCAGATGACCCGCGTTGGCGAGCACGACGCGTCCCGAGGGATCGAGGCGCACTGCCAGGCAGGTGACGAAGCCTCCGTGCTTGCGCTCGAAAAGCCTGCTGTTCAGTTCGGCCAGAATCTGCGCTGGATCCTGGCTGATTCTGCTGATGGTGTGCAGCATGCCAATGAGCATGGAGACGATCATGGCGGCGCTGAGCCCTTTGCCGCTGACGTCGCCGATCACCACAAGAGTTTGGCCGCTGCCGAGTGGGATGACCTGAAAGAAATCTCCGCCCGACCTGTGCGGCGGGACGGTAGATGCTTTCGATGGCGTACCCCGGAGTGGGCGGCAGCTCTTCGGGCACCATGAGCCGCTGGATTTCGCGGGCGGCAGCCAATTCGGTGTCCAGCGCAGCTTTATCGAGCTCAAACCGGAGGCGGCGGCGCGACTCGGCAATAGAGACCACGACAAAACCGGTATAGCCCAGGACGACGGAAATGACCACAGCTACGCCGTCAAAAACGAGCCGGTTGTGAAAGCCGTTGAGCTGGGTCGAATCGAGATGGGTAAGCGGAGGACCCTTGGGCAGCCAGTAGTACAGCAGCGCCATGCAAACGTTCTCGAGAATGAAGAGCGGCACAGAGGCAATCCAGAACCGTTGGCGGAGGGTGATGCCCGAGACGGCGTAGCACACCGCGAACAACGCGATGATCACGACAGAGAGAGCAAGAGCACAAGGCTGACTGACGTCCCATGTCCATGCCGTCGAATACGAATCCGAAGCTGGCGAAGATGAAAAAGACGGCGAGCAGAAAGACGACGATCGCCCACCGAGGGACCGTCTTCCACGCCCTCGATTCCGAATCCTCGCGTGATTTTGATCGCATCATGCCGTTCCCCAAGGATGACACGACCCGGCCGGATTTGTGCGGTGAATTCTGCAAACGCTGGGCCGCCCCAAACCATCTCAACCCCGCCCTATCCTCCCGAACAGCCACACCACCGTACAGTGAGCATCCATTCGCATCAAGACACCTGGCTTTACAGCATGTTCCGCGCCCAGCCCTCCAGCCACGAGCGCGTGATCAATTTCCATGTCTCGTTGAAGTAGAGGCCCGTGGCCGCCAGGCCCACAGCGATGACGAGGAAGGCTGCCCATAGGAACTGTTTCATGATCCGGTTGCGTTTCCAGTCCCAGAGAAACATGAGAAGGATGAGGAACAGATTGCCGCCCTCGTAAAACAGGTAGGTGCCGAGAAAGGTAGTTGGTGCAGGCAAGAAAAGGCCCACCATCCGGGAAAAGCCCGCATCGCTGATGCAGATGGTGGCCAGAATGAGCACGCGCCGATGGGCGGCGGAGTTGCGGCGCATGAGAACTCCGCAGGGCAGCAGCACGGCCATGCAAATGACTCCGCTGAAGGCGATGGAAAGGAATTGAGGAGGCAGAGCGCCGGGAGTATGCAGGTTCAAGGCCTGCCAACTGAGTTCGGACCAGGGGGCGATCACAACGATGAGAGCGGCGTAGCCGGCCGCAAACCAGCCGAAACGGCGATGGAAGCGGACGTTGCCGGTTTCGACCATGAGCACAAGCGCGGTGGCAGTGAGCAGCCAGAGCGTGGTGGCGATGGCATGTACGTGGACGATCTTCGGGTACGGGCGGCTGCTCATGGAAGTAGTTGTGCAGATCGAAGCCGAAGCCGACGCCCACGAAGATCCAGAAGATGGCGAGCCAGACCAGCGCAGCCCGGCGATCTTCACGCGCGGGCCAGGATGCGGTTGTATGGATGTAGCACCCGCTTTGTCCCCCTTGTCAGTCAGAAAAACGTACAACGATGGGATTGATGCGATGAATCCATCTTTGCACATTGTGGTGATCGGCTCCGGCGCATGAATTAGCGCGGAATCGCCGAAGCACCCATCGAGCTGGCTAGGCTGGAACTCTGGGTTCCGGGTGGATGACCGCCCATACTTCCTATACTCCGATTTTTGAGGGTTAGGGAAGAGTAGCCGACCAACACGACGTTCGCGCATATGGCGGCACTAATCCCAACTGCTATCGCCAGAACGGGGATACGCAAAGGCACGGAATAGGAGCTGGCTTTGATTCTGCTGATGGAAGTTAACGTTATTATTCATACCGCTGTTCGTGTCTACCGCTTTGCTCAGCTAAGCGATTACCGCTAGATTCCGCTGTACTCAAGAGGACCTGACCAAGTTGCGATTGAGCGGCTGGACGCGAAAGAAATGCACCGCTCCTATCCGGCAGTCAAAAGAACTACCCGCGATCATCCACCTACAGCAAAGGACGCAGCAAACGTCGCTAGCTTCTTGACCCACGCGTTCCCTTCATAAGCAATTGCCTGACTCGATTCTCGCATCTGCTTTCGACGTCCGCGCGCAACACTGATCGATCCTGCCTTAACAGTGTCGAATCTCCAGCACCGCACAGATCGAGCTTTACACAATAAGGAGCCACCGACCGCCCTGCCTTGCTGGAACCCGTGTACCTCGCCGGAATCTACAGCGTACGATCGCGCCGCTGCACTTTCTCTACCTTAACGAGCGCTTCATCAACAACAGGGTGGCGTATTTCGCGTTCCGCCGCGCGCCTCCGCCGTTTGACTTGCTCGGGTTTTGCAGTCATAACCGCACAGTCGATCGCGTATTTGCTCCGCTTCGTTCCGCCATGAACAGCAGCCACAGCGTACTGCACCGTACGGCGCATCATCGCCATACCTAATCTTATCTACCTGATGCGTTCAACGAAACCTCTACGACTCCGCCGCCCATTGAAAAACTCATACGCCGGCTCTCTACCGCCAATCCCGTACCGTCATCAACCAGCTCCGCTCATCGAGCAGATTCTGATCTTCGTCCTTGGGCCACCGATTATGGCGAGCCTCTTCTGGCTCAGGGCACGGGGCTGGGCTCAGACTGTCCAAGGCGAAAGCGTGAACGAAACCACAAGGCGCCGACAGAAAATAGAGTTCTGGGTACTTCTCTCATTGATGTATCTGTTTTCCGTTTGTTGTGTGGCCTACGAATTGATATGGCCCTATCATTCGCTCCCCTTAGGGTTAAGCTGATTGCGGACGAATTACCGCCAACTCGGAAGTTGGTACTTGGTGAATAGCCCAAGCACAAGCCCATCCCTCAACCTTCGCGTTTGCCGATCCCGCAGATTGCCTCCTCATCGCTGACCCGACCGGTGCCAAATCGCGCCAATTTGTGGCCAACTTTGACCACTTTTCGCCCCTTTCCTCCTGCTCCAGCACGACAGATTCGCGCAAATACTCCCTGCACAACCGTACGAATTCGCTTCACGCACTCGCTCGGCGCATTTCCTCCGGTTCTGCCCCGACAAAACTACGCAAATTCTCCGCCTCCACCCGGAGCCAAAAAACAGGCCTGCCCATTCGTGCCACTTTGCTCCCCCTCGCTCCCTTGCTCCCTTGCTCCCCGTCTTACTGACCCCTGTCCTCCGACCCCAGCCATCCCGAGCGAGCGTTGTCATCCCACCAATGCGTTGTCATCCCGAGCGACCCTGAGCGAAGTCGAACGGGGAGTCGAGGGATCTGCGGTTCCCTCCTGCGCGTTTTTTCAAGCGCCCCCGCCTCTCCGTCTAAACTCAACAAAAGGCACTTTCGCAAAAGGGACCTCCTTGAAACTTCGCACACTTCTCGCTGTTCTTGCCGCCGCTGCGCTGCTCGCTCCGGCGACCTTGTCATTCGCGCAAAAGCTCAGCCTCACGCCCCAGCCGCCGGGCGTCCCGCCTGCCCCGCAGTCGCTCGAAGACCGCCGCAAAGCCCTGAATGACCTGTTCCACGACTACTGGGAGGACTATCTCAAGCACAATCCCGAGTTCGCCTCAACCATCGGCGACATGCGCTACAACGACCAGGTCTCCGATTACAGCGTGAAGGCTTACAACGACGGCCTGGCGCGCGAGCGCAAATTCATGCTGCGCCTCGCAGTCATCGACCCGACGGGATTTACAGACCAGGAGAAGATAAGCCAGCAGCTTCTGCTCAACCAATTTGAACAGGACGACGAAGCGGCGGAGTTCAAGGAGTGGGAGCTCTCTGTCAATCAGATCGGCGGTATCTACAGCGATTTCACTTCGCTGGTGACCGAGCTGAGCTTCAACAAGGTGAAAGACTACGACGACTGGATCGCCCGCTTGCACGCCGTTCCCAGGGCCTTCGATCAGGTGACGCAGAACCTTGAGTTGGGCATGCAGGACCACCGCGTGCCGCCGAAATACCTGCTACAAAAAACTCTCGACCTCGTAAAAGAACAGGCAAACAAGAAGCCCGAAGATTCTCCCTTTGCCGAGCCGCTCAAGCAATTCCCCGCGTCAGTCAGCGCGCAGGAGCAGGCGCGCATCAGGCAGGAGACGCTCGACGTAATTGGCAAAGAAGTATTGCCTGCCTATCTGCGCTTTGCGCGCTTTCTTGAAGTCAGCTACGTGCCTGCAGGGCGAGAGCAGCCGGGAATCAGCGCGCTGCCCGATGGCAAAAAATATTACCAGTTCCTGATCCGACGCACCACGACAACCGACCTGACGCCCGAACAGATTCACCAGATCGGCCTCGACGAAGTCGCGAAGGATGAAGCGGCGATGCAGGTCATCGCCGGAAAGCTGGGATTTAAAGACCTGGCGAGTTTTCGAGCCAGCCTGAAGGGAAACGCGAACATGCACCCTGCCTCAGGCCAGGCCCTCTTCGATGCCTACAAGGGTTACGTCAAGCCCATGCAGGCCAAGCTGCCCGATCTCTTCGGCCACCTGCCAAAAGCCCCGCTTGAAGTGGTCGAGATGCCGTCGTTTATCGAGAAAACCGCGCCGCCGGCCTATTATCAGCCGGGCTCGCCGGACGGCAGCCGCGCAGGGCGCCTGCAGGTCAATGAGCTGAACGCCACCGAGCGCAACCTCTATAACGTTGAGGCGATTGCTTATCACGAAGGCATCCCCGGCCACCATCTGCAGATTTCCATCGCGCAGGAGATGCAGAACGTCCCCGAGTTCCGCAAATACTCCGGCTATACCGCGTTTGTTGAGGGCTGGGCGCTCTACGCCGAGCAATTAGGCAAGGATGCCGGGTTCTACCAGGACCCTTACTCCGATTATGGACGCCTCGAAAACGACGTGTGGCGAGCCATTCGCCTGGTAGTCGACACCGGCGTCCACTCAGAAAATTGGTCCCGCGACCAAATGGTGCAATACTTCCACGATCACACCAATATGGATGAGCCGACGATCCAGAGCGAAGTGGATCGTTACATCGCGTGGCCGAGCCAGGCCCTCGCCTACAAGATCGGGCAGCGCAAGATTCTGGAACTGCGCGACAAGGCGAAGACGGAGTTGG
Organism: uncultured Acidobacteriaceae bacterium; assembly: GCA_963782085.1. Lineage (GTDB taxonomy): Bacteria > Acidobacteriota > Terriglobia > Terriglobales > Acidobacteriaceae > Telmatobacter. The sequence continues at coordinate 496,272 of CAWAIL010000007.1, read as the reverse complement.
GTGCGAAGTTCGACATCCGCGCGTTTCACGACCAGGTGATTGACGCCGGTGCCTTACCGCTCGACGTGCTGCAGCAACGGATCGATGCCTGGATTGCGGCGCAAAAGGCCGGCGGACAGTGAGCGGCGACGCAGGAAATACTGCTCTCGGCGTGATATTCTTTCGAGTTCCCAATCATGGCGGCCTTCGCCGCAAATTCACTGCCGTTACGGCGACGCGACGGCTCGAGAGGGCTTTATGAAGCGATGGTTTGTTGTGGCATTTGCGGTTTTTGGAATGGTTAGCGGACTGCGCGCGCAAGCACCTGCGCCAGCGCCGGCACAGGTGATGGATACGACGGTGTGCGACGTGGTGAAGAAGCCGGCATCGTTCGACGGAAAAATCGTGCGCATCAAGGGCACGGTGATCGTGGGCTTCGATCAGTTTGCGATCAAGGACGCGACGGACCCGAATTGCGGCTTCCCGGTGAACACCATCTGGCTCGAGTATCCGCAGGGAACAAAGGGCAAGGCCGGCGCAGCGGCGATTGTCGAGATTCAGCCGGCAAAGAATTTCTCGGGGCAATACACTGCACCCACGCGCGCCGCGGTGACCCTGGACAAGAGCAAGGACTTCAAGCAATTCGATTCACTGCTTTCGCAGCCACACCAGAAGGGCAGCATGTGCCTGGGCTGCGCGCGGTACGAAGTGACGGCGACGCTGATCGGCCGCCTCGATACAGTGGACGATCCAATGTTGAAGCGCGACGCGTCGGGCAAGATTGCCGGGTTTGGCGGCTTCGGAAACATGAACTCGTACCCGGCGCGGCTGGTGTTGCAGTCGGTAAGCGATGTAACGCCCAAAGAGATCGACTATTCGAAGAGTGACGCAGAGACCAAGAGCGACGCAATGCAGGCTGCTGGAGGCGGAAGCGATTTGGGCAGCGCGACGGCGGCGATGCAGAAAGTTGCCGGCAGCCTGGGCGCAGGACCGCTGAAGGATCTGGCGGTAAAGGCCCTAAGCGAGTACGGCAAGCCCGGCCAGCAAAATGGCGTGGTCGTTGGGTTTGGAAAAACGAATGAACTCTCCCCGAAGAACGAGGGCATGGGAACGCAGGATTCGCCTGATGGAGTGCTGTTCAATTGCACTTTCAACGAAGATCGTCTGCAGGGTGACGCGCTGAGCAGGGCTATCGTCCACCTGGGCGTTCATGTCTCGGAATTGCGGGATCCGGAAAAGGGCAATGAAGATGCGCCCATATTCGTGCTCGAATCGGACGGGTGGGTGGTAACGACGGTGACTTCCCTGACGGTCGGCCAGAAGTTCCTCACCTTGCCCGGCGGGTACGTGGTATGGGACACCACCTGGCCGGTTGACCAACGCAACGACAAGATGGAAGCCGTGCTGAAGGACTTCCTGGGCAACGAGATGCTGATCAGCCGATGAAGAAGGTATCGAGCGGGAAGTAGAAAGCCCCAACCGCCGACCTGAAACAGCACTCTACGCATACAAGCTGGGTACGGCCAAATCCGGTTCGTCATCGTGGCGCGCCGGTGACTCCGCGTATCCTGAATGTGGGTCAATCACATTGATTTGAAGCGAGGTTGAGAATGGCAGAGATCGCCGTGGAGGCAACACAAATTCCCGCGCAGTTGCCGCAGGTGCGCGTGGCAGTTCTGGGCGCGGGCAAGATGGGCGGCATTCTGCTGCAGGCGTTTCTGAAAGAGAACCTGTTTGCCGCCGAGAAGATTCACGCGACCGTGGGCCACGCCGAGCGCGCGCTGGCGCTGAGCACGCAATGGGGCGTGGACGTGAGCACCAACAACCTTGAGGCGGCTGCGGCAGGCCGACCTGATTCTGATCGGCGTAAAGCCGTTCCAGGTGCCCGACCTGATTGCGGAAATCAAGCCTGCGCTTACGAAGGACAAGACGGTGGTTTCGTTTGCCGCGTCGGTGAAGACGCGCGCGATTGAAGAAGCGTGCGGGGTTGGAGATCGCCGTGGTGCGCGCCATGCCGAATACGCCTTCGGCGCTGGGCGCGGGCATGGCGGCGCTGTGCCGCGGACGCTTTGTTTCAGGACGCGCAGATGGAGCTGGCGCAGCGGCTTTTTCGAGACCGTGGGCCGCACGGTGCTGGTGGACGAGAAGCACATGGATGCGGTGACCGGACTCTCGGGCTCGGGACCGGCGTACATCTACATCATTATTGAGGCGCTGGCCGAGGCCGGGGTGAAGGTGGGCCTGCCGCGCGATATCGCCACGCAGCTGGCGGCGCAAACCGCTTACGGCGCGGCCAAGATGGTGCTCGAGACGGGCTATCATCCGGCGCTGCTGAAGGACGCGGTGACCACTCCGGCCGGCTGCACCATCGATGGCATTCTGGAGCTCGAAGAAGGCGGACTGCGCGTGACGCTGATCAAGGCGGTGATGCGGGCGACGGAGCGAGCGCGGCAGTTGGCGGCAGGTTGAGCGCAATCGCACGATGGCTCGAATGGACAGATATTTATTTTGACTAGTGCTGAAAGCCGAGTAAATCGGCAGATTTGTCGCGAAAGAACCAGATGAAACGCGCAGAGCAGGTGGTTGAAGCGAAATCGTCCGGTTAAAGAAAGAGCAATTGGACAAATCTGTCGTGTTGCAACCAGAGCAAAAGCAAGAAAAGTGGCCAAAGTTGGCCACAAAATGGCGCGAAAATGCACCGACCACCAGACGCTTTGATTGCGAGGTTCGGGCTTCTGGAAAGCAGGATGGAACCGCAGATCCCTCGACTGCGCTCGGGATGACATCGCATGGGTTGGAGGGGATCGAGAGGGGAACCGAGCCTCCAGCCTCCAGCTTCGATGCGGCACCCGTATCCGTGGTGAATTGAGAGTTGATCCGGTAAGCTGTTTTCTTGTTGATTCAACGACCAAGCTGGCTTCCTACCTACCTGCCTGAACTTGATGGGCTGCGCGGGCTGGCGATTCTCTGGGTGGTGCTTTACCACTGCCATCCGCGGCTGGTGGGCACGTGGATTTATTACGCCTCGCTATGGGGATGGGCGGGCGTCATTCTCTTCTTCATTCTTTCGGGATTCCTGATCACATCGATCCTGCTTGTCACGCGGGACAAGCCGCACTACTTTCACAATTTTCACGCACGGCGGGCATTGCGCATCTGGCCGGTTTATATTCTGCTGCTGATTGTTGTTTACCTGAATGCGCCGTGGTTCATCGGGCCGAGTGTGATGGACGCAATCAAGACGGCGCCGTGGCTGGCCTACATTTTCTTTCTGCAGAATCTTTTTCACCTGGCGCTGCCTCCGGCGCTGGAGCCGACCTGGGCGCTGGCGATCGAAGAGCAGTACTACTTTGTGTGGGCTCCGGCGGTGAAGTTTTTGCGGCGGCCGTGGATGTTGCTGGTCGTACTGCTTAGCGCTTTGGTTCTGTCACCCGCGCTGCGATTGGGGCATCACGCATGGCTGACTCCGACCCACACGCTCATTCACCTGGACGGACTGGCGCTGGGAAGCTTGATGGCGCTAGGGATACACACGCTGAACCTGAGCAGGAGGACGTGGCTCTGGATGGGGCTGTTGGCGATGGTGGCCGGCGTGTGGGCAGCGGGGACGATTGCCGGCGGCACGGCGTTTCTGGATTCGGCGCTGGGAGTGGGTTTTTCGGGGCTCATCCTCACTCTGATTGCTTCGACTGGATCGCGGAACCCGGTGAACACCGCGTTGCGCAGCGGGCCATTCGCATTTTACGGGCGCATCAGCTACGGGCTTTATATGAGCCACATCTCGGTGTTCATTTTCTTCGGGTGGTTCGACGCAAAGATGGATCGCTATGGGATCGAGGGGAACCTGGCTGTAGTTGGGTTTCGTCTGGTGGTGTGCACGCTGGTGGCTGCGGTGCTGTGGTACGGGCTGGAGTCACAGGTGCTGAAACTGAAAAAGCGCTTCTAGAGGCAGGGAGCGAGAAGGCAGGGAGCAAGGGAGCGAGGGAGCAAGGGAGCAAGAGCTGCTAGCTGCGATGCTGGAACTGGGCTGCAAGCTCTCTCGTATTATTCCCATAAGGAGTCCCACGCGCATGTTCCGCCCGATATTACTCGTCGCCCAGCGACATTCCAGTTTGCTTGCAGCTCTGCTCGTCTTACAGTCCGGCCTGTGCCTTCACGCGCAGGCCCCCATCGTGGAAGAACCCAACTACACGCCCACGCTGACCTTTGACATTGTGAGCATTCGGCCTGCACCACCGCCGGATGCCAATTTCCACTTGACAGTCTCGAGCCCGCCGCACTCGAGCCGCTTCGAAGTCACGAACTTTCCTATCAAGGCCCTTCTTCAGATTGCTTACGGCTTCGATGCTCCTGTCGTCGGCGCACCGGACTGGGTGGGGACCACGTTTTACGACATCAAGGCCCGCTCAGACGATGCGGCCGATGCCAGGCTGGCGAAGATTACCGACAACGAGGTCCGTCTTGAGAAGCGGAACGCGGTCCGCGTGCTGCTGGCTGAGCGCCTTGGCCTGAAGACGCATCTGGAAACTCGCAACACCTCCATCTACAACCTTGTCGTGGACAAAGGCGGCGTCAAGATGCAAGAAGTGCCTCCGCCTCCACCGCCCGCTGATGGAGGGGAACCGGCTCCCCACCCAAGCACCGACATTCAGGCGCATGGATCGCAACGTGGCCTGGAGTTCATAGGATCAAATGCCCCGATGCGGGCCCTCTCTGGCGTCCTGAGCTCGATGGTGGAAGCGCCGGTAATCGACAAGACCGGCCTGACCGGCATCTACAATTACACGCTGCAGATTGGCCGCGAATGGTCGGAGCGCGATCCTGATAGCTGGCCCTCGATATTCACCGCAGTGCAAGAGCAGCTTGGGCTGAAGCTCGAATCCGCGCACGAGTCGGTGCCCAACCTCGTGGTCGACCACATCACGAAGCCAACGGAAAACTGATTCACGGAATGAAGCTGCGCTCTGCTGTACGCGTCGCGACGATCACGAGACGCGTTAACAGCGACCAACTGGCACCGGGTCATTCCTGCCTGAGTGCAGTGGTCGGATCTACGCAGCTCGCGCGAATGGCGGGTATCAAGCCAGCCATGCCCGCGGCCAGGGAGAGTGCGAGTGCCGAGCCAATGAGGGTTAATGGATCGCGCGGATCCAATCCGAAGAGTTGGCTGCGGATTAGATTGGCGAGGGCCAGCGCAAGCGCAACGCCGGCAACGAGGCCGGCGAAGATGAGAAGTAATACTTCGCGCATGACCATCGCAATCACGTTGCCCGGCAAAGCTCCAAGGGCAATGCGAATGCCTATTTCGCGGGTCCGCCGCATCACTGTGTAGGCCATGACGCCGTAAAGCCCGATCACGGCGAGCAGAGTCGCCAAGCCACCGAATACCGCCGAAAGGCTTGCGACCAGTCGCTCAGTCCGCAACGAGAATCCGATCTGTTCGTTCATGGTCTGCAGCTCAACGACCGGAACATGCGGGTCGAACTGCCGCATGCGCTCGCGAAGCACATCCTCGATCTGGCGAGGATCTGCCTGCGTCCGGAGGTAGATGTTCATGAAACGGAAATGGGTGCTTTCAAAGTACGGAAAGTAGGCCTGCGCCGGGGGAGTCTCACGGAGATCCCTGTACTTCCTATCCGGGATCACGCCGATGACTTCCACGCCCGGAGTGGCAGGTTCCATGTCATTCACGAGCCCGAATTGCTGCCCGAGAGGATTTCGGCCTGGGAAGTACTTCCTGGCAAACGCCTCATTGACGACAGCGTATTTGTATTTGGCCGGCCCATCGTCCTGCGGAGTAAAGGCACGGCCGGCGACGATAGGTATGCCGAGAGTGGCAAAGTAGCCCGGGCTAATTTCACTGAGAACCGGCTGTTCCTCGATGGGAGCTCCTTCGAAATTCTTGCCAAGAATGGCATTTTGCCATGCGTAACCTTTCAGAAGTGGCATGGTGGAGAATCCAACCGACTCTACACCTGGCATCGATTGCAGGTTGAGGTTCAGTCGTTCATAGAAGGATTTGGTTTGATCATCGGAGTATCCGTTGAGCGAGGGATCGATTTTGAAAGTCAGAAGGCGATCTGTCGGAAATCCGGGTCCGAGACGTTCCAGACTGCGCAACGTCCGGACGAAAAGGCCAGCACCGACCAGCAGCATCAACGACAAAGCCACCTGGGCACCGACCAGCATCCGGCGCAGCGAAATGCCGCCGGCTGACTCGGCGCCGGACCTGTCTTTGAGCGAAAGAGAAATCTCAGTGCGCGAGCCGCGAACGGCGGGGAGGAGTCCGAAAAAAAGTGAAGTCAGGAGCATGACTCCCAAAGTGAAGGCCAGCACGCGTGCATCCGGGACCGGGGAGATCACAAACTCGGCCGCCGCATCCGCTGGCAGATAAACGCGCAACAGAATGCGATCCACCAAAAAGGCCAGAGCGAGACCCAGGATTGCTCCCGCGCCTGCCAGAAGCAGACTTTCCAAAAGCAATTGACGAACGATTCTCGCGCGGCCCGCACCGATGGCGAGGCGCAGAGCGAATTCTCGCTCTCGCGCCGTGGCTCGCGCGAGCATCAGGTTGGCAAGGTTGGCGCAGGCAAGAAGAAGCACCACTCCGGTGAGCGCGACCAAGAGCCAGAGCGGCTTCCGCATGTACTCGCTGAGGCCGTTCTCAGAACCAGGCAGGAGTTCAATTTGATTGCGAAGAAACAGCTGTCGATCCGCAGCCGTCGCGGACCTCGTGAATTCAGGCTGCTGCACCTCCAATTCGAGAATGCTGTGCAACAGCGGCTGGAGCGAAATCTGCGCCTGCTCGCGGCTGACGCCGGGCTTAAGGCGCCCATACGCAGTGACCCAACTGAGGCGGCGACGCCGGTCCTTGAGGCCGTCCGAGTGAGGAGTCATCTCGGTTTTCATCATGATCGGAACGAAGACCTTCGCCGGGACTCCCAGTTCAACCCCGTCAAACCCCGGCTGCGCGACTCCGATCACGGTCATCGCATGACCGTTGAGGGCAATCGTCCGGCCGACAATTGTGCGGTCTCCGTCGAAGTAGCTCCGCCAGAAGTTGTAGCTGAGTACTGCGACCGGCTTGCCATCAGGAACGGCGTCATCGTCAGGAGCGACGGTACGGCCCAATGCGGCACCGACGCCCAGTATTGGGAAATACGATCCGGAGACCAACTCTGCGGGGATCTGCGCCGCTCGATCACCGTAACCGAGGGTTACATTGGCCGGGAACCGGCAGAACATCCCCGAAAAGACACGATTGTTGTCGCGCAAGTCTTCAAACATCGGCCAGGAGACGGTGTCAGGGCCGTAGCTGTTGCCGAAATGGTTGCCAGTCTCTCGTACGATCACGAGCTGGTCGGGATGACTGATGGGCAAAAGCCGCAAAACAATCTGATCCAGCAGGCTGAACATCGCCGTGTTTGCGCCGATTCCCATCGCCAATGTCGCCATTGCAACCAGGGTGAATGCCGGGTTTTTCGCGAGCGTTCGTATGCCATACCGAATGTCGAGCACGAGCCTTTCCAACCGGACTCCGGCACGGACATCGCGAACCCCCTGCATCACCTGCAGTACGCCTCCCATCTCTCGACGGACTTCGCGATGAGCCTCTTCGGGGCCCGCCCCGCCCTGCATTCTCTTCAGCCGATACGAGCTCGACATAGGCCTGAAGTTCCTCGTCGAGATCGCTATCAAGTTGTTTTCTCCGAAACAGATTGTTCCAGAGCGCATGAAGTCGACTGATCATCGAGCCTCCTATGCGGTGCGCAAAGCAGTCGCCATGGCAAGAGATATTCGTTCCCACCGCTCCGATTCGGCGTGCATTTGCTTTTTCCCGGCCTTGGTTAAGGAGTAGAACTTTGCGCGCCGATTGGTTTCAGATTCGCCCCAGGAAGAGGTGAGCCAACCGGCCTGTTCCATGCGATGCAAGGCGGGAAACAAGGACCCGGCTTTTACATCGAAAGTCCCGCCGGTGATCTGGGCAATTCTGCGCGATACACCCATGCCATGCAGCGGCTCGAGCATAAGAGCCTTCAGGATAAGGAGATCAAGTGTGCCTTGCAGGAGATCGGTTTGAGGGGCGGGCATGAACTCTCCTATTGACTGTCTATAAGACAGTAGCATCGCTCTTATAGACAGTCAATAGGGAAGGACAATTTGCGATTTTGAGCGGCCCGGCTAAAGCCGGGCCCTTGTTACAAAGCATTTTTGCGATAAGCTTTGGTCCCAATCTTTGCGGCCCCCCTTTGATTTATGTGCCGATGACTGCGGGAGCGGCGGCGGGTTCGAAAGGTGCTTTGCGGCGCAGGATGGCAGCGGAGATGAGAGTAATGAGAAGGCCTACGGGGAGGGGTTCCATGAAGGTGTAGGCCATGTTGACGATGGGGTTCTGGTAAAGCTGCTGAGAATGTTGGATGGCGGCGACCTGGGCGGCGGTGGTGGCGGGGTCAAGTCCGGCGGACTGGACCCTTTGAATCTGCGCGGCCCAGTAGCTGTCCATGAAGTGTGGCATGAAGTTGAAGTAAAGGACCTCCCACGTGGCGACGTAACAGACGGTGGTGACGAGGGCGATCAGGATGCCACAGGCGAAGGCGCGGCCGAAGGAGATTTGGCCTGAGAGGGTGTTGTCGCGATAGCTGCGGATGCCGAAGTAGATGAGCAGGAACGAGGCCACCATGATGGTGTAGCCGATGACCATGCTGTGGCCGGAGCCGATCTTATGGGCGAGGAGGAGCGAGCTGTCCATCAGGACAGAGATCATGACGCCGGAGATGAGGCCGAAGGTGAGGACGGTTTTTTTCATGCGAAGCTCCTGGTGTGGTGCGAGTGAAGATGGAGTGACAATGCAGCTAAATGGGACCGGATGTCGTCACCCTTTCGAATGATTTTTGAGAGCTGGAGCGGAAATCGTGCTTTCGGGTGACGCGCCGGCAGCGCAGCTCTGCAGACCTGCCGCCCGACCGTGGCGAGCAGAGACCGCCGGCCGGGAGCCAATGTAGCCGGAAATTTTGCCTTCACGGCAGGAGGCCCAGTTCTTTACCACGCTGGACGGCCTGGGTGCGGCGGGCGGCCCCGAGCTTGTCGAAGGTACGGGCACAGTGGGTCTTGACGGTGTTTTCCGAAACAAAAAGCTGGGTGGCGATCTCACGATTGCTGAGGCCGCGGGCGACAAGGGCGAGGATTTCAAGTTCGCGTGCCGTGATGCCGAGGGTCTGCTGGCGGGCGGTATTGGGTGCGAAGGGGGCGGGGAGCGCCGCCGGTGCTGCCGCGTGGACAAGAACTTCTTTCACGACGACGGTTTCGCGGATGGTTTCGCGATTGCGTGTGATGCGGAGGCCGAGCCAGATTCCGAATGCCGCGAAGAGGATAGCGACGAGCGCGCTGTAGAGCTCGACGGAGTGCTCGATGACGATGAAGCGGTATTCAGTGTATTGGAGGGTGGCGATGAGGAGACCGCCGACGACACCGAAGATAAGGACGTGGCGCTTCATGATTGGGATGTGAAGAAGTATAAGGGAGGCGGCGTTTGACGGGGGAGAAAACAGATGGGCTGGGGCGTGGCGGCCCGGCTACGAAATAATGGAGGCGATGGGGACAACCGAGGACCAGGCAGTTGCCATAGGATTTGATTTCGGGACAACGAATAGTTCTGTTGCGCGCTGGGATCGGGAAGCCGGTATTCAAATTGCTTCTTTCCCTTCGTTCGAGACTCGGATAGAGACATTTCGGTCGGTGTTGTATCTTGAGCAAACGAGAAGCGGGAACGGACCCCGAAAGACGCACGCGCTGACAGGTCCTGCTGCAATTGAGCGTTATTTGCAAGCCGAGGACAAGGGACGGCTGATCCAGTCGCTCAAGTCGCATCTTTCAAGCCGGTCGCTGGCGGGAACAGAGATCTTTGGACGCCGCTACAGGCTTGAAGAGTTGATCTCCCGGATTCTCTCCGATTTGCGCAAACAGGCTGGGCAGCAGTTCGAAAAGCCGATTAGCTATGCGATGGTTGGACGGCCGGTGCGATTTGTTGGCGCAGAAACACCGGAGGACGACGATTTTGCGGTTGCCCGGCTAAAGGATGCGTTTTGCGGCTGCGGGCTTTGAGCGCGTTGACTTTGAAATGGAGCCGGTTGCGGCCGCCTACGCGTACGAGGCTACGCTCGACCACGACGAGTTGATTCTCATTGGCGACTTTGGCGGCGGGACGAGCGATTTTTCGCTGCTGCGAGTCGGGCCCGGGTGCGCCGGCGCGGACGCACCGAGCAGGATCTTCTCGGCAACAGCGGCGTGGGGCTTGCCGGAGACGCCTTTGACGCACGCATCGTTCGCAAACTTGTCTCGCCTGCGCTGGGATCGAACTCGGAGGCTCGGTCGCTGGATAAACTGCTGCCTGCGGTTCCGGCGTGGATCTATGCCAACCTCGAGCGCTGGCACTATCTCTCATTCCTGCGCACCAACAATGTGCGGGAAATCCTGAAGAGCGCGCGCATTCGAGCGCTGGAGCCGGAAAAAATTCAGGCGCTGATCACGCTCATCGAAGAAGACCTCGGCTATCAGCTTCACCAGGCAGTGCAGCAGGCTGAAGTTCGAGCTGTCGCGCAGCCAGAGCGCCGAATTCCATTTTCGCGACGGCAGCATGGATCTTCGCATCCCGGTTACGCGCCGCGAATTTGAATCATGGATCGAGAACGATCTGCAACTGATCGAGGATTCGATTGACGAGCTGCTCAGGGACTCGGGCATCGATCCGCGATCAGTCGATCGGGTGTTTCTGACCGGAGGGAGCTCATTCGTGCCGGCGGTGCGGCGCATTTTCGAACAGCGTTTCGGCAAGGAACGGATGCGCGGGGGAAACGAGTTTACTTCTGTGGCTTATGGATTGGCGGTTAGGGCGGCGGAGCGGCTAAGGAAGGTGTCGTAGGGTTGGGTGAGTGCTTTGATTGGGTGGTTCGGGGCTCTGGAAAGCAGGAAGTAAGGCAGATCTCTCGACTCGCTGCGGTCCTTCGGGATACAATTCGTGGGAGATCGGATTTTGTTGCGCGGGTCTGGAGACCCGCACGACAGCCGAGCTGGAGCTCGGCGCTACAACGTGCCGCTGAAGGGCGAGTACTACCTGCGCGTCGGCATGCGCGACGGGAGCACAGACAAAGTGGGTGCGCTGGAATTTCCGGTGGAGGCAGTAGGGAAGCTGCTGGCAATGGCGCAGGCAGCGTCTGGAGGAACACAGAAGTAGGCAGCGGGATCATGCGCGTGCTTGCTTTGATTGCGAGGTTCGGGCTTCTGGAAAGCAGGAAGGAACCGCAGATCCCTCGACTGCGCTCGGGATGACAGTGCACTGTAAGTAATTGATGATGCGAATTGCGGCTTGCGCATCTTGAATCCGACTGTCGCTTCGAACCGGAGTTTTCCGCAAAATCTATGAACGATTCACCTTGGTGTGACATCAATCACCCGACGGCCTGCTGAGCCGGCTGCTAGGCTTGGGTCAGCACGCAAATTCCCCTATTGCGAGGTGCGCCATGATCGAGAACGCGATAAGCGAAGCCACGACCCAGGGCCCCCTGAGCCCTGAATTGCTTGCCAAGATGGATGCCTACTGGCGCGCGGCCAATTATCTTTCCGTCGGCCAGATTTATCTGAAAGACAATCCGCTGCTGGAGCGGCCGCTGACGCTCGACGACGTGAAGCCGCGGCTGCTGGGCCACTGGGGCACGACGCCGGGCCTGAATTTTCTTTATGTGCACTGGAACCGGCTGATCCGCGAGCGCGGGCTGAACATGATCTACGTCATCGGGCCCGGGCACGGCGGACCGGGGCTGGTGGCGAACACGTATCTCGAAGGCTCGTATTCGCGAGATTTATCCGCACATCGAGCAGAACAAGGACGGCATCAAGCGGCTGTTCCGGCAGTTCAGCTGGCCGTACGGCATTCCGAGCCACGTTGCGCCGGAGACGCCGGGGTCGATCCACGAGGGCGGCGAGCTGGGCTACTCGCTGGTGCATGCGTATGGCGCGGCGTTCGACAATCCCGACCTGATTGTGGCCTGCGTGGTGGGCGACGGCGAGGCGGAGACGGGGCCGCTGGCGACGAGCTGGCACTCGAACAAGTTTCTGAATCCGGCGACCGATGGCGCGGTGCTGCCGATTCTGCATCTGAACGGATACAAGATTGCGAACCCGACGGTGCTGGCGCGCATTCCGCATGCGGAGCTGGAAGAACTGATGCGCGGCTACGGCTATGAGCCGTTCACGCTGGAGGGCGACGATCCGGCGGTGATGCACCAGCAGGCAGCGGCGGTGTTCGACACGATCTTCGATCGCATTGCGGCGATCCAGAAGGCGGCGCGCGAAGAAGGCAGCGACGGAACGGCCGGCGTGGCCGATGCTGATCATGCGCACGCCGAAGGGCTGGACCGGACCGAAGTTTGTCGACGGCAAGCCGGTGGAGAACACGTGGCGCGCGCACCAGGTTCCGCTGGCCGAGCTGCGCGAGAAGCCGGAGCACCTGCAGCCAGCTGGAAGAGTGGATGCGCAGCTACAAGCCGGAGGAGCTGTTCGACGACGAAGGGGCAGCTTCCGCGCCGACCTGGCCGAGATTGCGCCCAAAGGCCGGCTGCGCATGGGCATGAATGCGCACGCCAACGGCGGCCTGCTGCTGCAGCCGCTGAAGGTGCCGAACTTCCGCGACTTCGCCGTGAAGATCGAAGGGCGCGGCAGCGAAGATGTGGAGTCGACGCGCGTGCTGGGCCACCTGCTGCACGCGGTGATGCAAGCCAACATGGAGCAGAAGAACTTCCGCGTCTTCGGGCCGGATGAGACTGCGTCGAACCGCCTTGACGACGTGATCACCGGGACCGGCAAGACATGGATGGCAGAAACGCTGCCGGTGGATGAGCAACTTTCGCCGACCGGCCGCGTGATGGAAGTGCTGAGCGAGCACCTGTGCCAGGGATGGCTCGAGGGCTATCTGCTCACCGGGCGGCACGGATTCTTCTCCTGCTACGAGGCCTTCATCCACATCATCGACTCGATGGCGAACCAGCACGCCAAGTGGCTGAAGACGACGCGCGAGATTCCCTGGCGCAAGCCGATCGCGTCGCTTAATTATCTGCTGAGTTCGCTGGTGTGGCGGCAGGATCACAACGGCTTCTCGCATCAGGACCCGGGCTTCATCGATCACCTGGTGAACAAGAAGGCCGACGTGGTGCGCATTTATCTGCCGCCTGACGCGAACACGCTGCTTTCTGTGGCGGATCACTGCCTGCGCAGCCGGAACTACATCAATCTGATTGTGGCGGGCAAGCAGCCGGCGCCGCAGTGGCTGACGATGGACGAGGCGGTGGCGCACTGCACGACTGGTCTTGGGCATCTGGCAGTGGGCATCGAACGACGAGGGCAAGCCCGAAGTGGTGATGGCCTGCTGCGGCGACGTGCCAACGATGGAGGCGCTGGCGGCGGTGATGCTTTTGCGCGAGCGGATTCCCGATCTGCGCATTCGCGTGGTGAATGTGGTGGACCTGATGGCGCTGCAGCCGCAATCGGAGCATCCGCATGGACTGCCGGACGAAGAATATGACGAGATCTTTCCGCCGAAGCGTGCCGACGATCTTTGCCTTCCATGGCTATCCGTGGGTGATTCACCGCCTGACCTACCGGCGGCACAATCACGACAACCTGCACGTGCGCGGATACAAGGAAGAAGGCACGACGACGACTCCGTTCGACATGTGCGTGCTGAACAACATCGACCGCTTCCAGCTGACGCTGGACGCGATTCACCGCGTGCCGCGGCTTGGCTGGCGAAGTGGAAGCGGCGGAGCAGTGGTATTCCGAAGCAGATTCAGCGGCACAAGCTGTATGTGGCGGAAAACGGCGACGATCTGCCGGAAGTCAAGGACTGGCGCTGGGCGGGGAATAGACTAGCGGTAGCTAGCGGACTAGGGACTAGCGAAGGAGTACTCAACATTCGATTTGAGATTCAAGTAGTTTTCGCACTATTCGAAGATTTTTCTGCGGCGGCGGACTTTGAATTGGAAAGGTTTGTTCGACATGTCTTCATTGCCGGTTTTGGTTTTGAATAGCGGGTCTTCTTCCATCAAATTTTCGTTATACGAAGCCGGGAACGATGCGAGAGAAAAACTCTTTGAAGGCGCGGTGGATGGCATCGGCACCGACCTGGGCAAGTTCTGGATCAAGGATGCCGCCGGCAAGAAGCTGGTGGATCAAACGCCGCCGCTGCCGAACCGCTCTGTCGCATTCAAGCTGGTTGCCGATGCGCTGAACTCCGGCGAATTCCCTGCTCCGGCAGCGATTGGGCATCGCACTGGTATGCGGCGGGCCGAACAGTCAGGGAAAACCAGCGGATCACGCCAGAACTGATCGATGAGATCGAGAGCTACGCGGCGCTGGCGCCGCTGCACACGCCGATCGCGGTTTACATCATGCGCGAGGCGCTGCAGCTTGTTTCCGGGGGTCCCGAATTTCGCCATTCTCGACACGTATTTTCATCGCACGCATGCCCGAAGTGGCGACGCGCATGCCGATTCCCGAGGAATATGCGGCGATGGGCGTGCGGCGCTACGGGTATCACGGGATTTCGTACGAGTCGATCGTGTACCAGTTGCAGCCGAATGTGCCGGAGAAGCTGGTTGTGGCGCACCTGGGCAATGGCGCTTCGATCTCTGCGATTCTGCAAGGCCAATGCCTGGACACTTCGATGGGCCTGACGCCGACGGGCGGCATCATCAGCGGCTCGCGCACCGGCGACATCGATCCCGGTGTACTGATTTTCATTCTGAAGGAGATTGCGAAGACGACTCCGAATGCGTCCGATGCAGCCGACAAACTGGAAACAGTAGTGAGCAAGAAATCCGGTTTGCTTGGCGTGAGCGAACTTGTCAAACGACATGCGCGATTTGCGCGACGCGATCGAGGCAGGGAACGCGAAGGCGCGGCTGGCGGTGGACAAATTCTGCTGGACGATTGCGCGATGGATCGGCAGCTATGTGGCAGAGCTGAATGGGCTGGACATGCTGGTGTTTACCGGCGGCATCGGCGAAAACGATATTGCCTCGCGCGCGGAGATTTGCGCGGGGCTCGGCGCGCTGGGAATTGTGGTTGACCCGGAACGCAATAACGTGCGCGGGGCAGCGCTGATCTCTGCGGCAAGCTCGCAGGTGACGGTGCGCGTGATTCCTCCGCTGGAAGATCTGATGATTGTGAATCACGTGGTGCGGCTGCTGGGGGAGTGAGCCACTGCGCCGAGATGCAGGCTGAACTACACTGTTGAGTTGGCTGCGGAAATAAAGCTTATGGCTGCAACTGCCGCTCCAGTGCAGACTCGAACGGCTTCCTTCGCCCGCCCTGCGAGGGTTCGCGTGGGGTGTGCTGGCTTATTTCATCGCTGTGATTTTGTGGGGTGCAGTGGTGCGGGCCACCGGGTCTGGTGCGGGATGCGGAGACCATTGGCCGCTTTGCAACGGGACGGTGATGCAGCACTCTCCGCGAGCCGATACGATGATCGAGTTCGCGCACCGCATCACAAGTGGGATCTCGTTGTTCTCAGTGGTGGCGCTGCTGTGGTGGACTTTTGCTGGAACGGCGCGTGGACACCTGGCACGCGGCGCCGCAGTTGCAGCGGTTGCTTTCACTGTGATTGAAGCGATCCTGGGCGCGCTGCTGGTGAAGCTGGGATTGACGGCGCAAAGCCAGTCGCCGTTGCGGGCTCCTTACCTGGCGCTACATTTGACGAACACGCTGCTGTTGCTGGCGGCATTGACGCTCGCCGCACACATGCTGAGCCGGCGAGTGGGCTACGACTCGCGCAGGATAAAAGTGACGGCGCCGTTTGGGGCGATCGCAGCAATTGTGACTGTTCTAATCGTTGGTGTGACGGGATCACTGGCTGCGCTGGGCGATACACTTTTTCCAGCGAGTTCGCTGGGCTCGGCGCTGGGCCAGGACTTCTCAGCGACGAGCGCATGGCTGGTGCGCTGGCGGTGGACGCATCCAGCGGTTGCGTTCGTGGCCAGCATATTTCTCATCTGGCTGCTGGTGCGCGCGACGCGACGGCCAACGCTCGGGACAGGGCACTGGGACAATCGCGGACTGTCGGCGCTGGTGATGATTCTGCTCGCGGCGCAATATGCATTGGGTATACTCGACGTGGTTTTTCTCGCGCCAGTGTGGCTGCAGATCGTGCATCTGCTTGGCGCAGATGTGCTGTGGTCGGCACTGGTGGTGCTGACGGCGCGGATTACTCTAGAACCGGTCAAGTAATTACCTTCGGCAAATCAAGTTACATAGCAGATTTATGCCATTCGCTGAGACGCGAGCGCTGCGCACGCCGTGTGGCAATCCCGCGCCTCCGTTTTCGCATCGTAAAAGTGGGCGCCCAAATAAGGAACAGTTGTGTAGCCTGCATGACGTTCATTACAACTTGCGAAGTGGATGATCCCTAACGGAGCATCCACTTCGCATTACAAGAAATAACGCCTGGCAGCGTGGACAAACCTGTACGCGCAATCCTGCCTGGAAAACCAGTAGATAGCTCTCTTTTTCTTATGAGTAAGGGAAAAACCGATTCCCGGCTGCTCATTCGCTGCTTCGTTTTTTTGAACGGACAGAATCGATCTTGATGCTCAATGCGATTGATTGTCATTGGGCTTTGCCTGTGGCGATTTCGTCCTCTGTAACCGGCGCGAGGAACGATGGCCGTTTTCGAGGTGCAAGAACATGACTAGATGGATGGCTTCTCTGCTTGTGGTGTTTGGAGGTTCCGCGTTCTTACTTGTTGGATTAAGCGGCTGCGGCGCATCGTATAAAGTTGACCCGGTTCAAATTCAGTTGGCTATTTACACGCCAGATTGCGTCGACGTGCTGGATGCGAGCACGAACGCAGGCGCGAATCTGCAACTCTATGCTTGCGGCGCGGGCAAGAAGAGCCAAGAGTGGGAAATGATCGGATTCGGAGAACAAACCGAGTTTATGAATGTGAACAGCCAGATGTGCATGGCCGTGGTCAACAATCCTCCCGACAGCCTGGACACGGCACCTGGGCAATGGGTAGTGCAAGAGCCATGCTCGAAGGATGGTTCGGATCAAACGCAGCTATGGACGATTACGCCGGCGTCGAACGGCGAGGCGGGCAGACAGATAGTGTCTGCGGTCAGCAGCCAGTGCTTTGACGACCCTTATGGGATGACAGACGCGCCCGACAGCTTTCACCTGCAGCAGTACACCTGCACGCCCAACGATCCGGGACAGGGCTGGACACTGAATGAAGTAGATATCGGAAACATTCCATGAGGCGCTGTGATTGGTTGAGCGCGGGTCGGGTACGAAGTCGGAGTCTCTGCGAGAATGAATACCCATGCCTCTCAAGCGAAGCTTGGATGGGGCAGCGGATCTTGTACAACCTTGTACAACGCGGTTCGCTGAGTGTGCGGGTCTGGAGACCCGCACGACAGCCGGACTGGAGTCCGGCGCTACAAGCACATTTAGTCTTCGAGCGCGGGATGGTGCTGGCTCTCCCAGCCGAGGTAGCGTGCGGACTCGTGGATCGCCTTTGAAACGTCGCTGAAGTTGGCGGCGACGTGATGCTCGAATCCCTCGCGACAGATGTATTTGAGCAGCTTCTGCAGTTGCGGGATTTCCGCGACGCCTGCACCACCGAAGGTCTCGAGCGGATCGTCGGTGAAGTGGCCCGAGCCGGTGTAGCCGCGCACGATGCCGCGGCGATCGTCGGTGGAGTAGCGAGCGAAGCACATGGCTCCAGCCTTGACGCGGCCGACGCAGGTGCCGAATGTGTTTTCTTTGCCAACGGTACCGGCGATGATCTCCTGATAATCCATGCGGACATCTTTGAAGAAGTGCTTGGGCAAGTTGGAGCAGTGGAAGCAGACGCACTTGTTGGGGTCGGCACCGTAGTTATTGTTCCAATCGAGGAGCGCGGAAGGAGTGCCGGAAGCGAGCGCCAACATATACATGCTGAGCGTGCCAGGGACGTCGACTTCGCATGCCGACGGAATGAGATCGTTCGACATCATGCTCATGATGGTGCAGGGCACGACGCCGAAGAATTCCTCCATCGAGGTCCAACATTGCACGGCGCTGATGGTGACGTGCGCCTGCTTCATCCAGCCGTCGATGACTGCGCCGAGCTTGGCCATTTTGAGGAGCGCATCTTCGGAGATGCCGGTGGTGGTGACGTACTTCTTAATCGCGGCGAGCTTGGCCTGGGCCGCGTCGTCCGAGTCTTTCATCTTGTTGATGCGGCCGAAGATTTCAGAAAGATCGATGGTCTCGATGGTGATGCCGCTGGTTTCGAAGATGCGCTCGGAGTAGCGAACGGTGTTGAAGGCTGTGGGACGCGCGCCGATGGCGCCGATGCGGAGGTTCTTGAGGCCCTTGACGACGCGACAAACCTGCGAGAACCATTCGAGGTCGGCCTTGAACTCAGGCGATGTTACGGCCTCAGTGTGCAGCGTGGTGAGCGAGTAAGGGATGCCGTACTGCATGAGGTTATTGCAGCAGCTCATTTTGCCGCAGAAGCTGTCGCGGCGCATGGCGATGGTCATGTTGTCGGAACGATCGGGCGTGGCCTGGACAAGCACGGGAACGCGAAGGCCGGAGAGGCGAATGGCGTCAACGATGCCGCGCTCTTCGCCGAAGTTGGGCAGGGTGATGATGATGCCGTCGATTTCGTCGGCGTGCTTCTTGAAGAGCTCCGCGCAAGTTTGCGCTTCAGCGTAGGTTTCAACCGCGCCGAAGTGCGACTGCTCAGGGCTGAGAACGATGGGCACCGCGCCCGCCGCTTCGAGAACCGAGATGATTTCTTCACGGCCGGTTTTTGCCAGATGATGCGGGAAAAATCCGCGATTGCCGACGACGATGCCGAATGTCATTTTGCGTTGCGCTGCCATTTCTTACTCCTTCAGTAGTTGCGGATATCGACATTTCTATTTGTTTTCGGGTCGCGTCTATTTGCTGGCCCGGCCGGGACGAAACTTGATGACGTAAAGAAGACCGAGAAGCGAAAGCAGGCCGCCCCACCATACCGGGGTATGCAAATTGGTGAGCTGCACGCCGACGGGATAGAGCGCCGTGGACCACTCGTAGACGCCATAGGCGAAGATCATGACGCCGTAGAGGACCAGCAGGACGCCGATGAAAAACCAGATGGGAATACCGGAACTATGCATGTTGCCCTCACTATGCGCCCGCAGGGTCTAAAGCCAGACTCATTTTGCGGTCTTTTCGGCACGAGTAAACTCGTGCCCGTTCAAAGCGTCGCATTTTTCGCAACCTGTAAAGGCCCCAGCTCCATCTGGAGCCAGATGCGGTCGTGCCTGATACAAGTCGCTTGCCAAAAAACAATATCAACTACCAGAAAATGATATTCAAAGCTACAAAGATCACAAAGACAACGATGGCCCATGTCCATTCATTCTTGTAGAACGGGACGGGCTCTTCTTTGGGCAATTTGTGGCGCCGTAGACGAGGCCATCGAGTTCGGCTACAGGACGCGGTTTGGTGACACAGAGCTCACGAGCGACAATGACGATCGATGGCAAAGAGAAATGCCCACAATGCGCGGAAAACATTTTCGGCCATCGGCTTGGCATCGGATGAGAGGGCAACCTATGCCAGCGCCGCGGGGTCGAGCTTGACCCAGATGAACAGGCCGGCCGAAAAAGAATGCCGAGGCAGCAGGCCCAGGAAACCGGCCATGCGGGTGGCGCGCTTCCAGAACATGCCGAACAGAATGGCGGCCAGCAGCGGCGCGACAAAGATGCTGAAGAGCGCCTGCACGTAGTCCATGATGCCGTGGAACTGCTGGACGAGATAGGCTGCGCCGATGGAGACGGCTACGCCGATAAGGATCGAGAGTCGGCCGACGAGAACGTAGTGGCTGTCAGAGCCGGTTTTGTTGATGAGCGGCTGGTAGATGTCGTAGGTCCACACGGTGGAGAAGGCGCTGACGTTGCCGGCCATGCCGCTCATGAAGCCGGCGATCAGCGCGGTGATGCCGAGGCCGAGCAGGCCCGGGCCCATGTAACGCACCATCATCAGCGGCAGAGCCTGGTTGTAATGTGGAGTTCGGCGTCCGGGTGCTCCGCTCAAGACTTTCTGCTGGTAATCCGCAGGGAGAGTTGGTCTTGGCCATTGCTGCCGAACAGGCGGATGGATTCTCGAGTCCGCCGCCCGAGGCCTGAGAGCAAGCCGCGACCACGTCTTCGCCCAACCAGCACGCGGCGGCTGCCATCGGGATTCTGCAGCAGCACCAGGCCGAGCAGGCCGGGCAGAATCACGATGAAGGGCACGGCCATTTTGAAGAACGAAGCGATGATGGGCGCCATGCGCGCAGCGCGCAGGTTGTGCGCGGCGAGCACGCGCTGCACGACGAGAAAGTCCGTGGTCCAGTAGCCGAAGCTGATCACGAAGCCGAGCCCGAAGACGATGCCGGTCCAGTGGACGCCCATGGGGTTGGCGGAGAAGCTGCCGGTGTCGCGCCACAGATGGAAGTAGCTGTCGGAGCCGAGATTGGTGATGAATGTTCGCCTTGAGGCCGTCCCAGCCGCCCGCCTGCACGAAGCCCGAGAATCGGCACCAGCAACGCGCCGCCCCAGATGAGCACGAACTGCAGACCTCATTGAAGATGGCGGAGCGCAGGCCGCCCAGGCCGACGTAAGCGGCGACAGCCACCGAGCGAGACGATGATGGAGAAGTTCAGGTCCCAGCCCAGAACGACCTTCATGACGACGGCCATGGCGAACATGTTGACGCCGCTCATCAGGATCATCTCGAGAGCGAAGGCAATGGCCGCACGCTGCGCGGCGTGCTCGCCGTAGCGGAGATTCGAGATAGCCGGGCACCGAATGCGTCTTCGCAGACGTAGTAGAACGGCATCATCATCAGGCCCAGGAAGAGCATGGCGGGGATGGCGCCGATCCAATACCAGTGCGTGGCCAGGATGCCGTACTGGTAGGCCGAGCCCGCCCAGCCCATCAGCTCGAGCGAGCCAAGGTTGGCCGAGACGAAGCTCAGGCCGGCGATCCACGCGGTCATTTCGCGGCCGGCCATGAAGAACTCTTCGCTGGTGTTGGAGCGGCCCTTCAGGTAGAAGCCGATCCACACCACCATGAGGAAATAGATGGCGATGACGGCGATGTCGAGAGCCCGCAGGTGGGCAAGGGGCGCCGTACTGAGAGCGAGCAGGGGCGCAGGGTGGACCGCGGCGATGGAGGTTGGAATGAATCCGAGCATTGCATCACCCGAAAAACGGCTATGAAACATCCCTTGAGGCGATGGACAGTCGCCCTCAAGTAAATTGCTTTACTCATGCATCTGTCAAGCGGCAATGCGCGTAGACCGGGGAGAACCGCGGACCTGGGGAAGTTGATGAAGCAAAAGGCGCGGACGGTCGGGAAGCGCGGGACCGACAAATTGAGAAAGCGTTTACCGGTGGAAGTGTAGCACATGACGCGAAAGGTGTGCGCTGGTGCAGGTAGCGTGCCGCCTGTCGCGGCGCTGACGCACACGGACGTCGCCACGTGGGTCCGCTTGCGGCGCGGGACTGGAGTCCCGCGCGACAGCCGACCTGGAGGTCGGCGCTACAGAGTCTCGTGGAATGGGCCCTGCGGCAAGAACTCACGCTGTCGCCGGTGCCGATGGGTGCTCGATATTGTTTGGATGGTTCGTGTGGTTGTGATTGTGGGGCTTGTCGCGGAGGATGCCTTCGCCCTTGGTGAGCCATGCGACGCCGAACGCGGCGAGGGCGAGTGCTTCAAACCAGAAGAGCCATGGGCTGGGATGACGCCTCTCAACGGTGGCACGCACTGTAAGGCTGACCATGACGATCATGCAGGCGATCAGCGTGAGGCCGCAGAGGCCGTAGAGGCGATTTCGATTGCGCTTGCGACGCGTGAAGGGCTTCTGAGGCGAGGACTTGCGAAAGAGAAAAATGCAGACATAGGCGAGCATGAGAAACAGGAGCGCGGCGAAGATGGTGTGAGCGTATCCGAATTCGACATCGAGCCGTGTATAGCGTGTGCCGCGAGGATCGAACGATGGGAAAAAAGCCACGCCAAAGGCGAAGAACCCTGCGAGGTAACCTGTGACCTCGTCGAGCAAGTCGTATCCACGCGAACAGGCGAGGAACGCGCCGATGGCGCAGAGGGCACCGACGTAATAGTCGCGCATCGGCGTGTAGTAGTAATCGCTGATGGAGCGCTGCAGCAGCGGATGCGGGAGCGCGTGACCGGGCCCGAGGCGCGCGGTCACGATGGAGCCGCAGGCGAGGCCGAGGGGAAGGGTGAGCGCGATAAGGCCGACCGCGCGGCGCATCGAGTAATAGGAGAGAACGGCGGGATTTTTTGTCGTCCTGCGAGGCAGCATAAGCGCTATTTCCGTTGGATTTCCTGAGAAGGAAAAGGATAGCGCAGATGGGGCTTTGCGGGGGTCAGGGGCCGGAGGCGGAGTGGGCTTTGATCGCGAGAGACGGGGCCCCTGGAAAGCAGGAGGAAATGCAGATCCCCATTCGACTCGAATCGCGTTCGCGATTCTCGCTCAGGGCAGGCTTTCGACTCCGCCTCGCCTTGCTCGGCATCGCTCAGGATGACACATCATAAGAGAACAGAGGGGCAATCGGATGATTTGATCGCGAGAGACGGGCCACCGGAAAGCAGGAGGAAATGCAGATCCTTTGCTTGCAAGTGTGCGATTTGCGAGCGTGTGTGCGGGTCTGGAGACCCGCACGACAGCCGGACAGGAGTCCGGCGCTACATGACATCACCTAGTGGCCGATGACGAGTACTTGAAAGCTGCCGTCGATGGCGGCTGGTTTGATGGGAGCAAATGCGCCGCGCGGGGATAGATCGACACCCATGTAGTCGGTGACGAGGTAGACGAGGCCGGTGGAGGCGTCGACGGCGAGTGTGCGTGCGCGCGCCAGCGTGGCGAGATTTTGAATCACGGCGTAGGTGTCGGTATTCGCGTCCTGCTGGATGACGGTGAGGCTGCCGTAGCCGCTGCCGTTGGCGGAAAAGACCAGTTCGCGATCAGGATCGTAGCCGATGACGTCGTCGCCGGGACCCGTTGTGAGCGCAGCCAGTACGTGTCCATCGGTCGAGTTCATCACCAGGAGTTGCTGATCGTTGCAGGCAGCGAAGAGGCGGAGATTCTTGCCATCAATGGCAAGCCCCTGGGGCCTGGTGCAGGCCTGGGGGAGAGGCAGAGTGGAAAAGTTGGCGCGCGCACCTTGCCCATCGTTCTCGCTCCAGTCCATCGAAACCGGCGATGCGGACGCCGGCTCGGAATGTTCCCGTCGCAAACGTTGTGCTTCGTCCGAGATGGCCGGGCCATCGAACTTAGCGATCTTTGGCGGCAGATGATAACGATTCGTCACGCCATTTCGAAATTCCATGCGTTCCGCTTCACCGACAGTGACGTAGACGTGTCCAAGGCCATCGGCTTGGGCGAAACGGAAATCGCCGGGGACGGCGATGTCTGCAATGGCGGCATTCTTTTGCGTGTCGATGACGATGACATGCGAGATGCCAGCGAAGTTGTTGTCCTCAGAGCCTGCCGAGGCACGTGCCCCGGCGGCGTTGGACGGCCTGCGGTTCGGTAGATTGGGACCGCCGGGATTTACGGAGTTGGCTCCGCAAACAGCGAGCAGAAGCTTGCTGCGAAGCTCGTAGGCGATGGAGCGCGGCGAACATCCGATGGAGATGGTGTTCTCAATTTCGAGCGTGCGGCGATCGAATACGGCTACTGCACCGGCAGGTCCGTCGCTGATGTATCCGTATTGACCGGTGTCGTCGAGCGCGATGGCATGCGCTTCGCGGAAGCCGGGAATTTCTCCAGCAACCGAGCCGGAGTCGACATCGACCACCTGCACGCTGCGGCCGTGAGCGATATAGAGGCGCCGAGCCGCGGGATCGAGGGTGAGGTAATCCCAGTTGCCCGCTGCCGCCGATGATCCAGGTTTTCTTGATGAAGAATGGATTGCCGGGAAGCTCGGTGGGCGTTGGGATGGGAGCCACCTGCGCGGCGATCGGGGAGGCAGATGCAGCAGGCAAAGCAGGGCAGGGCTCTCCGCATGGCGCACGCCTCCTTGCATGATTGGACGCGCGGCGAGCGGCCTCGCGCTCGATATTTATTCGTTGGCGGCGGCGACTTCGTGCAGCCAGCCGGGAGCTTTGAGCAGCTCGCGGGGACGCGGGCCGTCGGCGGCGCCGACCAGGCCGTCGCGCTCCATCAGGTCGATCAGATGCGCGGCGCGGCCGTAGCCGATGCGCAGGCGGCGCTGCAGCAGCGACGTGGAGGCTTTGCCGAATTCGAAGACCAGGCGAACCGCGTCGTCGAACATGGGATCGTCTTCGTTGGCATCGCCGTTTTCGCCGTCCATGGCTTTGCGCTCGTCCTTGGGCGACTCGAGGAAGCCTTCGACGTATTCGGCCTGTGCCCTGCGTCCTTCCAGAATTCGACCACGGCGGCGGTCTCTTTCTCGCTGACGTAGGGCGCATGCAGGCGCATCAGGCGGCTGGTGCCCGGCGGCAGAAAGAGCATGTCGCCGCGGCCCAGCAGCGCTTCGGCGCCGTTGGTGTCGAGGATGGTGCGCGAGTCGACCTTGGTGGCCAGGCGGAAGCTGATGCGCGTGGGAACGTTGGCCTTGATGAGGCCGGTGATGACGTCGACGCTGGGCCGCTGCGTGGCGAGGATGAGGTGAATGCCGACGGCGCGCGCCATCTGCGCGAGGCGCGTGATGGACTCTTCGACGTTGGCGCGGTCGAGCATCATCAGGTCGGCGAGCTCGTCGATGATGATGACGATGTAGGGCAGCGGCTCTTCCTGCTCGCCGTCGTCGAAGAGCGAAGGCATGGAGCCTTCGAAGAGCTTGTTGTACTGGTCGATGTTGCGCACGCTGCGGCGAGGCCAGCAGCTTGAGGCGGCGCTCCATTTCGCGCACCGCGTTGCGCAGCGCGTTGGCGGCCAGCTTGGGCTCGGTGATGATGGGCGTGAAGAGATGCGGAATGCCCTCGTACATGCCCAGTTCGACGCGCTTGGGATCGACCAGAATGAGCCGCACCTGCTGCGGGCGTGGTGCGATAGAGCAGGCTCATGATCATGGCGTTGATGGCCACGGATTTGCCCGAGCCTGTGGAGCCGGCGATGAGCACGTGCGGCATGGAGGCCAGATCGGCGGTGACGATGCGGCCGTTGATGTCTTTGCCCATGGAGAGCGTGAGGCGCGAGCGGGCCTTGGCGAAGGTTTCGCTCTCGATCACGTCGCGCAGGTGAATGGTTTCGCGCTCGTGGTTGGGCACCTGGATGCCGACGGTGCTCTTGCCGGCCATGCGCTCGATGAGAATGCTTTCGGCGCGCATGGCGAGGCAGAGGTCGTCGGCCAGGCCGGTGACGCGCGAGTATTTCACGCCGGCCTCGGGCTTGAACTCGAAGGTGGTGACCATGGGGCCGGGATTGATCTGCACCACCTGGCCGCGCACGTCGAACTCGGCGCATTTTTCAACCAGGACTTTGGCTTCTTCGCGCAGCTCGTCTTCGCGCACGGATTGCGGGCCTTCGCCGGCGCTGAGCAGCGTGCTCGGCGGCAGCTTGAAGCCGCTCACGTTCTTGGGCGCGACGGTGACGGTGCGCATCTCGGCATCGGCGCGGCTCGTGAATGGCGATTTCGTCCGGATGCGTGCGGGGCGTGCGCGAGTCGGCTGCGGGCGCTTGCGATGGTGAGCCACGGCGCCTCCGGCGAGCCACTGTTCGACAGCGCGGGAGCCGAGTGCATCGCGGCGTGCGGACTGGTCGTCAGCGCAGTGACAGCGGGTGCGACCGCAGCGAATGCGGCGCGCTGGCAGCGCACATCGGCTTCGGCGGCGTTCCCAGATGCTCGGCCGGCGCCGCGATTGAGATTAGCGCGTTCAATGCTGGACCTGCGTCGTGCTGATCGGTACCGGTTCTTCTGTCGGCTTGAGCGGCTCGCGCTGGTAGGCAGGAATCTCGTCGAGCGGGTCCTGCTGCTGGCTTGCGGCGGCGGAAGAACGCGAAGAAAGCGAGTTAGGCCGCGCGCGGGAAGCTCTGTCTTCCGTCTTCAGGCCGGGCTGCAGTAGCGACTGCGGGAACGGAACAGGCTGCGTTGCCTTTCATCGCGCAGAGCTTCGCGTTCTGCGCGCATGCTCCGTCGCGTTCTCCTCGCGGCGGTTGCGCCAGCGTCGCGCAAGGCGGTGAAAGCTGAGCCCAGCGCTCGGCGAGGCTTTCGCGGATGACCGCAGAAGCTGATGGCCGATGCAAAGTAGAGCCCGGCTGGCGGCCAGCGCCAGCAGCCACCAGCCATGCGCCCTGAATATTCAGATAGACCACCAGCAAGCCGGCGATGAGGCGGCCGACCACGCCTTCAACCGGAACCACATGCAGCCAGCGCCAGTGCCACGGCAGCAGCCGAAGACGGCGGGCAGAAAAACAAGGCGAGCAGCGTTCCCATCCAGCGCAGAATGGGCGAGCCGCCGGGGCGCGAGTCGCATCCAGGTCCAGCCCACGCCGCCCAGCCAGATGGGAAGCAGAAATGCCGTGAGGCCGAGGGCCTGCAGCAGCAGGTCGCTAAGATAGGCGCCGAAGAGGCCGATCCAGTTGTGGGCGCAGCGCAGAATCGGTGGCCGTGTTCAGCGAAGGATCGGTGGCGTGATAGGTGGCGAGGGCGAGGAAAAGAAGAAGCGAGACCAGCAGCAGCACCATCCCGAGAAACATGTTCACGGGGCGGCTGCGCGTGGGCGACAGAACAATGCGGATGGGCTTCATGACGAGGGCGGTTCCGTCTTCCCGGCTGCCGGGATAGAGTTTTATCGGCAGACCGGAAGAGCAGGCAAATCGTCCCAGAGCAACCTCTATTATCGGCGTCCGGAGAGCACGGATCCGGGCAAAATGGCGGCAGGGGGAACCATCGGATTAACCTTCGATGGGCCGCAATTTGCTGGCAGAATTCGAATCGCGGTCGTTAGCGCGCCGATGAACTTTGCGCCCCAGATCAGCAGCGCGCCGCCGAGCAAAATGCGGTAGATGGCGAACACGGTGAAGCCGTGCTTGCGCACCCAGTGCAGGAACCACTCCACGACGCCCAGCGCCACGATGAAGGAAACAACGGTGCCGATGAGCAGCACGATCCAGCGCTCGGAGTTCATGACCACGTGCGCGGCGGCTACGCCGGCGGCGCCGGCGGACTTGCTGGGATGAATTTCTTTGAGCAGATCCCAGCCGGTGGCGGCGATCATGGTGGGAATGGAGAGCAGAAAGCTGAATTCGAGCGCCGTGGGCCGGTCGAGGCCCGACAAGCTGGCCGGCGGCGATGGTGGACATGGAGCGCGACGTGCCGGGAAAGATGGCGGAAAGCGTCTGGCAGAGGCCGATCCAGACGGCCTGCGGCAGGGTCATCTCTTCGACATGCGTGGTGCTCGCCTCATGGCGGCTCGCTCCAGGCGTCCACGACCCACATCACGATGCCGCCCACGAGCAGCGCGATGGCCATGGCTGTGAGGCTGCCGAGGTTTTTCTCGCTCCATTTGCGCAGCAGCAGTGCGGGAACCGAAGTGACATGCGAAGGCGATGAAGCGTAAGCGAGATGGGATGGTTGAGCCAGGTGCGGTCGCCGTTTTCGCCGCGAGGAAAGGTGCGGAGAAAATTCACGATCCGCTCGAGAAACAGCAGGCAAAGCGCCAGGATGGCGCCCACCTGGATGACGATCGTGTACATTTCCAGTAGCGACATCGTGAGACAGGTGTTCCGACCGGCAGCGATCCCCAGCGGAATCTTCATCAGCGCTTCAGCAATGCGCAGATGCGCCGTCGAACTGACCGGCAAAAACTCGGTCAAACCTTCCACAATTCCCAAAAGGATGGACAGAATTACGGGCTCAAGAAGCCTCCTGGCTTGCAGTCTTCGATGCAGTCCAGGCAGCGCGCTCCGGGAGGCCGTGAGCTGCTCATTCCCGCTCGATTCCGTAGACTGGAACGCCTTCATCCAATTTGTACACCAGCGCAGCCGGCGCGGCAAGTAGTAGTCCGAATCGGCAAAATGGGCCTTCAGCTGGCGGCCACGGTGCGCGCCTGGTTGTGAGCGTCGCTGCTTTTGCGATCGTCTGCCGTCGGCGTCATACATGTCCTTCAGGACGGCAAGCGGTAAACGGCCTCGTAGAGCGCTTGCGCGGTGCGCGGACCGTCAGGGTACTCGTCGGCGTATTTGATGTAGATCTCCGCTTCTTTCTCCGGGCACTGCGTCGATCCCTGCCAATCGCCGCAGAGCTTGTTGTCGATAAGGTCGAAGGCCGCGAAGGCCGCCCAGCGCGTGCGGGGATAGTACTTGATCACCTTGCGCAGGGCGTCCTCATCCATCTGCTCGCGGAATACGGGATCCTTTTCGTGCGCCGAGGGCAAGGTGGAGAGCATCGGCCTTCTCGATCTGCCATTGGATGTCGGCGGCGCGCCACGCGGCTTCAGGCGCGAGCGGCGAGTTGGGAAACATCTCGACAACGCGGCGATAGAGCAGGCGCGCGCTTTGCGCGGCGTTGGCCGGGCCGCGCGGATTCGAGGCCAGCAGCCTCCTGGTTGGCGGCCGCGCCCATCAGAATCTGGTCGCCGTTGGGCGTCGTTTCTTCGACGACTCCCTTGGCCTCCATCCAGCCGGAGATGGGCGGAGGGTCTCGTCGTTCGCCGACCATCGGCGTGTCTTTCGTCGCTGTGTTGCTCTTCGATGTCGGTGTTGGCGTAGACGCGCATCCACGGGCCGCTCTTTTCCGCGACCACCATTTCGCGGCCGATCTTGCACCTTTGTCGACCTTTTGCGAGCCGGTGTCGGGCGAGATGTAGAGCCAAGTGACGCGCAGGGCCGTGGCGCGCGGGCCGGCCATGGGTTTCACCTCCTGCTGCGGCTTTTTGTCGGCGTGCGCAGGCGACATCGGCGCAAGCCGAGCGCGAAGCGCCGAGAGGAGAGCACGTAAGCAGTGAATGCGCAAGTGTCATCACAGGCAAAATCATAGTTGAACGACGCTACGAACCGCTTTCCGTGAGCACTTCGGCCAGCATCGCGGGATCGACGTTGCCGCCGCTGACCACGGCCACGGCCTTCGCGATACGCCGGCAATTGGTCCGCATGGAAGAGCAGCGCGGCAGTTGCGACGGCGCCGCTGGGCTCGGGAACCAGGCGCGTAGCGGCAACGATGGCGCGCATGGCAGCGCGAATCTCGGCCTCCGTTACGGTGATGATGCCGTCGACGAAAGCCTGGATGTGGGCGAAGTTGCGCACGCCGACGCTCTGCGTGCGCAGGCCGTCGGCAATGGTGCGGCTGGTGAGCTCCGCCGGCCAGGTGACGATTTTGCCGGCGCGAAAACTCTCCGCGGTGTCGCCGGCCAGCTCCGGCTCGATGCCGAAGACTTTGGTTTTGCGGGCTGAGCTGCTTCACGGCTGCGGCAACTCCGCTGAGCAGGCCGCCGCCCGAGACCGGCGAGACAACGAGGTCCACGTCGGGCAGCTCTTCCACGATCTCCAGGCCGCAGGTTCCCTGCCCGGCGATGATCTGCTCGTCGTCGTAGGGCGGAATGACGATGTAGCCGTGCTTGCGCACGAGTTCCTCGGCCACGGCCAGGCGCTCGCTTGAGGCCACGCCGACGTCGACGACCTCGGCGCCCAGCGCCAGCGTTGCCGCGCGCTTGATGGCCGGCGCATTCGACGGCATGACGATGACCGCTTTCGCGCCGACTTCGCGCGCCGCATAAGCCACGCCCTGGGCGTGGTTGCCGCTCGAATAGGTGATGACGCCGCGCGCGATTTCGCCGGGCGTGAGCTGCAGAATCTTGTTCGCGGCGCCGCGAATCTTGAAAGCGCCGATGGGCTGCAGGCTTTCGGCCTTGAGCCAGATCTCCCTGCCGCGTGCCGTGGCCGGACGATGCCGGGAAACGCGGCGCGCACCAGCGGCGTCTTCATGGCGATGCGGCGCAATGCGCGCGGCGGCGGCGCGAATGGCGTCGATCGAGACGAGGGACTGGGTTGCTGTCGGTCATGGGATTGTGCGTGTCGATCTCGAAGTATCCAGTATCGCCGATGGGCGTGAAGACGCAGTCAAAACAGGTGCGAAAGCACGAAAGGGCGGCAGCCGAAGCCGCCGCCCTTCTGGTTGATGGCGTGCGAGGGGTTAGAAGAACAACTTGCCGGACACCTGCAACTGGCGCGAGCCGTACAGGGTGCTGCTGCTTGTGCTCGAAGTCGCGCCGAAGGCCGAGAGCGCCGTACCCCGTATAGGGCACAAAGCATCCGGAGTCGCGGGAGCCGGTTGGCGGCGTAATCGAGGCACATGTGTACTTCGCCGCTCCGGTTGCGCTTGCTCCCGGCGCCAGGAAAGTAGTGTAGGTGCCGTTCACGCCGGTGATGATTTTGTGGTTCAACAGGTTGAAGGCTTCCGCATTGAACTGCAGCGAGATATTCTCGTGGATCTTGAAATTGCGCGTCACACGCATGTCAAGATCGTTGAAGCCAGGCGCGGGAATGCTGTTGCGGCCGATCTGGGGAGGACGACCGCTGGTCGCGCCGCCCGAGCTCGAGCTCATGGCGCCGCCGAAGATGCCGCTCTCATCCGCGTAGCTCGATGAAACGGTGTTACCCGAGTAGATGGTGCCGCTGACACCGAGGAAGATCGGCTCGCCGGCCGATGCAATCTCCGCGCCGGAGAACTGCCAACCATTGATAAGTTGGCTCGCCAGCATATTGCCGACCTTAAAGGTTGGCTGATAGACAAACGTGATCGACCCGCGGTTGCGGATATCGATGTCCGATGGTCCATTATCGAACCGGATGTTGTTCGGGTCGGATGGAGTGTCGCCGCCGTAGAAGGTGCCATTGGCCCCCTGTACCTGGCCGTCGTCACTTGCATGCGCCCAGGTGAAGTTGCCGAGGATTTCAAGCCCATTGGCAAATGGACGCCGTCGCGGTAACGGCAAGCGAGTTATACCAGGTGTTGGCGACGCTGTAACCGGTGTTGAAGCTCGAAAGCTGCTGACCGGCGCTATTGAGGGCCGGTCGCCGATCGGTCGGCAGATACACCGGAACCGTAATGGTCTTTGTAATGTTGTTGCTTCGCGTCCTGAACCAGGTAGGTCGCCATGCCCATGCGGAGTCTGGCCAACCAGTTCTGCATCCAGGAAGACCGGCAGCCGCAT
This sequence comes from uncultured Acidobacteriaceae bacterium, assembly GCA_963782085.1. Taxonomy (GTDB): domain Bacteria; phylum Acidobacteriota; class Terriglobia; order Terriglobales; family Acidobacteriaceae; genus Telmatobacter. The sequence goes on along the minus strand of CAWAIL010000007.1, from coordinate 465,082 downwards.
TCCGCGAGTGCCGACATATCCCACCTGCAGTGAGAGCTTGCCGGGCAGCGACTGCTCCAGGCTCAGATTCATCTCGTGCGCGAAAGGCGGCACGAAGTTCGGATCGAGGCCGTGGAAGCTGTAGCTGGGCGTTACGGTGACCGGGGTTACGCCGGGGGCGGCACCGCCTGTCGGGTAAACCGCATTTGACAGCGCCGGACCTGAAGGCTGGACAGGCAAATTCGGATAGCGAAGCTTTGCCGCAGTCGTCCCCGTTCCCGGGACTTGAGGACAGGGAGTGTTGGGTGGTTGGTTCGGTGCCTGTGCTCGAGAAGCATCCTGTAGTAGGTGTAGTTCAACTGCACCACGCCATTTTCCACGCGCATCGCGTAGTAGGTGCTGCCCTGGTTGAGCGCGGAGAACAACCCGTAACCGCCGCGAACCACGGTGCCGTCAAACGGCGACCATGAGAAGGCCGACGCGCGGCTGAACGCGGTCCAGAACGTTCTTGATCGAGCTTGTGTATTCCGACGAGATCGGATCGAACAGGTGGTTGACCAAGCCCGGATTCGGCGTGAGCTGGATGTCGTAGCGCACGCCCGCAGTCACAGTAAAGTTATGCGAGAGCTTCCAGGTATCCTCGGCAAAGCCGTCGTACATCTTCATCCAGAAGTCGTCTTTGCCCTGCGTTCCCGGCGTCTGTGTTCACCTGGTCGACTGTCTGGACCAGCGTGTTGTAATGGTAGCCGGCATAGGGATCGGTGTCGCCTGCCTGGCCCGCAAAGGCATCCTGAATCCAGTACTGGAATTTGAGCAGGTTGGTTGAATCGCCATAGCTGTAGATGCCGCCGCCCTGGAAGAGGTTGATCATCACCTCGTGGACGATGTTCACATCGCCGCCGAACTTGAACGTGTGGCGGCCATGACCTGGTGGAAAACACGTCGCTGATCTGAATGCGATGCTCGTCCGGCTCGGCGTTGCGCGGCAGAGCGTTCGGCATGCCGAATGTGTCTACGCCCATGCCGACTGAAGGACCGGAAGCATTCGCGCCTGCGGTCTCGAGATCGCGGCCGTACTGGCCGTGAACTTCGTTCACGCTGGCGCTGCCGATCTGAGTTGTCCATGCCGGCCACCAGGAAGCGCTCATGATAGTAGGTGGGGGCGTTGGTCGAAGGCGAGCTGTTGGTGAATGTCGACTGCCGGGCTATAGCCGTAGGCGGAATAGAAGTCTGCCCAGTTGAAGTTCGACAAACGCATCGTTCTTGCTGTTGATGTGATAGTCCAAACGCGGGAAGAATACATCTTCCTTTGAAAAGCGCGACGGGGCGGCCGTTGACTCGTTGATCAGGAACTGGATGCCGGCGGTGCATTGCGTCGCGGTAATCGTTGCTGGGCACTGCGCCGGCGTAGATGGTATTGCTGCCGTCGGGTTCACTCCGGATGGCAGCGTCGATGCTGTCGAGATGATAGTTGGTGTCGGTATAGAGAGCCTTGCCGACTTTGCGGAAGCCGTCATAGGTGAAGAAGTAGAACAGCCTGTCCTTCATGATCGGTCCGCCGACCGAACCGCCGAACTGCTGCTGCTGGTGCATCGGCTGCGTGAGAAGGAACGCCGCGGCCGCGGGAGTGACGCCGCTGACGCTGGGGTTCAGCGCCTGGTACTTCGTGTACGGGTCCAGAGCATTCAGCGTGGGATAGCGCAGGAAGTAGAACAAGTCGCCGTGCATGTTGTTGGTGCCGCTCTTGGTGATGGCGTTCACCTGGCCGCCGGCCGCCTGGCCGAATTCGACGGAGTAGTTCGAGGTCTCGCCTGGAACTCCTTGATGGAGTCGACCGAATAGACATAAGGAGCGCCGCTGGAACGGCCGCGCGCCTCAGAGAACAGCATCTGGTTGTTGTTCGCGCCGTCGACGTAGTTCTGGTTGTAGAGGCCGCTGATGCCGTGGAAGCTGACCAGGCCGCTGCCGCCGTCCTGCGTGACGTTGGGCGTGAGCAGCACGAAGTCGCTCCAGTTGCGCGCGTTCACCGGCAGGTTCGCGACCAGTTGCGAGTCGACGACTTGCGAAACTTCGGTCTTCTGCACGTCCAGGATCTCGTTGGTGGCTGAAACTTCGACCGTAGTGTTGGCCCCGCTCACCTTCAGCGTGAGATTGATGGTGAGCGTCTGGCCCACCAGGAGCGTGATGCCTTTCTCTTCGACCTTGCCGAAGTTGGGCGCCGTGGCATCCACTTCATAGTGCCCGGGAAGGAGGAAGGGCGCCGTGTAGAGGCCGGCGGAGTCTGTATGTGTAATATGTGCGACACGCCGGTATCGACGTCGGTGATCGTGACCGTTGCGGCGGGGATGACTGCCTGGTTGGCAGTCGGTCACGGTTCCGTTGATGGTGCCGGCGCCTGTGGTCTGCGACCGGGCGGATCACGCCGGCAAATGCCACGAAAAACGCCGTCATTGCGATCGCGGCGAGAATTCGCTGGGGACAGAAACTCCATACCTTCATCATGGGCTCTCCTTATAGGGGTGATAATGTCAGTGATTGCATCTTCGGAAGAAGGTGGATCAGCAATGGCCGCAGCTAGGGGTGCGGCGGATAGAGCCATCGCTCCGGATCCCTTGAGATGTCCGGATTGGGACCCTGATTGCGGCAAAATCCGTGTGCTATCGCCCTTGGCTTTCAATCAACCTGAGCGGGTCGCAACTTTGGGGTACAGCTCTCTTGAGATTGCGATGGCTCTGCACAAGCAAAGAAGTGCAGTTTCCGAAGATGCCTTCGATAGGCCTAGCCTACCATAGGGCTCGCAAAGCGTCATCAAAATCGTATAAAGAAATGCACTTATGACACGTAAAGAAACGCTGGGCACGGCTATTCGTATGCCAGCGCTTCGATGGGGTCTTTGCGGGCGGCCATCCAGGCCGGATAGAGCGCGCCGCCAATGCGATCCCACGAAGGCGATCGACCGCGGCGTAAGCCGATCCAAGTCGGCGGTGATCTCAAATGTCAGCGTCGGGAAGAAGTGTGTCATGACGAGCTGCGAACGCAATAAGTGCCGGCGATGCCCGACAACGACACCGGCCGCCGCCAGCACTGCGCACTCGCGCAGCACCACGCCGACGATCGTGAGTTTTGGACGCGCCCATCGACTTGAGGATGCCGATCTCGCGCGTCCGCTCAAGCACCGCCGTGTACATGGACTGGAAGATCACCAGGAATCCGATGATGACCGCGATGCCGGTGACGACTTCAAGCGCAAGATTGAAGCCGGGAATGCTTGTCGGGCGTCATCTGGTCGAGCCAGCTATCGACCGTGAGCAAGCGTGTTGTTGCCGAAACCGCGCGTCGCGCGAATCTCCTGCATCACCAGGTCGTCGTTGGCCGGATTGTCGCACTTGATGTAGAAGAGCGAAGCCTTGCCCTCGGCGCCCATCAGTTGCCCCATGGTGTCGATGGGATCAGCTTGCGGCCGCCCTTGCCCTGCTCAACGATGCCGGAGATGCGGAAGGGGTGGTCCATGAATCGTGATGTGTCGCCCACGGCGTAGGGTTTGCCGGTGGCCGGATTCTGGCCGCCGGCAAAGACGTCGTCGACGATGACGTCGTTCGGCCCCTGGAACTTACCGCCGGCGAGAAAGATAAATGGCTTGAGCGCGTTGAAGCTGGCGTAGTCGATGCCGTAGAGGATCTCGACGTTGCCGCTGGTTGAGATCTTCTGAATGGCCGGCGAAACCACGGCGACGTGCGGCAGTTTCCGCAGCACTTCGCGTCCCGGATGGGCATGGACGGGCTGCCCAGCCCGTTGAACAAGCTGGCGTTCGAGGGCAGCAGCATCAGGTCGGCGCCGATGCCGTTGGTGCGCTCTTTCTGGTCGTTCGAGCATGCCCATGAAGATGGCCACGATCGACAGAATCATGATGACTTCAATGGCCACGGCCAGCACGCTGATGACGGAGCGCAAGGGGCGATGCAGCAGGTTGGCAAAGATGAGCTTATTCATGTTCGAAGCGGTTGACGGGCAGCGCGATCGCGGCGCCGCGAAGCCTGTTCCTCAAGGGTAACAGCCTGAGCAGGCGAGGCCGACTGGACCCGCAGAGTGACTAGCCGATTCGCAGCGCAGTTACGTAAGTGAGTCCAAACCCGCCAAAATAGGGCCTTGCGAAATCGCTTTGACCCACGGTGAAAGCCGGGTTTATCGTGAAGGTGAAATTTTTGCCGTGGGTATTCGGGCCCTACTTCGGTCGCCGATGGGAAGTTTTGGAGAAGACCTGCGCAAGGAGCGCCTGGCCCGCGGCATTGCGCTGGAAGACATCACGGCGGTCACCAAGATCAGCCAACGGCACCTGATCGCGCTGGAGCAGGAGAAGTTTCGCCTGCTTCCGGGCGGCATTCTGAGCAAGGGCATCGTGCGCGGCTACGCCAGCGCGCTCGGCCTTGACCCGCAGGACTGGACCGAGCGCTTTCTTGCAGGCCTACAACGCCTCAGGCCAGATGGCGAACGACGACAGCGGCTGGACGACCTTCGCCTGCAACGTGGGCAAGGCGCGGATTCTGCGCCGCGAAGCCGCGGAGATGCGTCTGCGCTGGATCGGCGCCGATCTTCTGCTTCTTGGCTGCGCCGGCGGCGACATTCTCTGACCGTGCGCTACTACGGCGTGCGCGCAGGATGGTGGCGATACGCTCGCTGCCGATTCGGACGGCGATCTCCGGGGTCTTCCAGTCGATCTGGGACTCAATCCACGGCTCGCTGCACCATGGTCTCCAGCGAGTCTGGTCACTAGTTCGTGCACGACGTGCGAATCATCCGGCTCGAAGCGCCGAATCCGCCGTTGAGTCCCGATTGTCCTGCCATACGCTGCAATCCTTTGCCGCCGGACCCGCAGGCCCAATTACCATAGAAGGTGCATGCATCGAGGCATTGGACGCCGAGCTTGCAGGCAGAGTCCGGTTCGACGGTCGGCCCGGAAGTCGGGCTCCGGATCGATGCAGTGACATCTGGCTGCATCAGCTGAGCACCTACATTCGAAGTCGGAGCAGCCGGCGCACGCGCCGAAGATCAAGTTAGTTGAAGTCCCGTGACATGGGAAGGAGTTTTGAAGTTGAGCGACCGTTTCTTGTTTACCTCTGAATCCGTTACCGAAGGCCACCCGGACAAAATTGCCGACCAGGTCTCCGACGCCATTCTCGATGCCTGCCTGGAGCAGGATCCCTACAGCCGCGTGGCGGCGGAAACCCTGACGGCCACCGGCCTCGTCGTCATCGCAGGCGAAATCACCACCAAGGCCTACGTCGATTTCCAGACCTGGTGCGCGGCGTGATTGCTTCCATCGGCTACGACAACGCGCTCTACGGCTTCGACTCCAACACCTGCGCGGTGATTTCGAGCATCAACAAGCAGTCGGGCGACATCGCCCAGGGCGTTGACACCGGCGGCGCCGGCGACCAGGGCATGATGTTCGGCTACGCCTCCGACGAGACTCCCGAGCTGATGCCGGCGCCATCTCGCTGGCGCACAAGCTCTGCCGCCAACTGACCGCGGTGCGCAAGAACGGCAAGCTGCCCTACCTGCGCCCCGACGGCAAGAGCCAGGTGACGGTGGAGTACGGCGAAGACGGAAAGCCGGCGCGCATCGACGCCGTGGTCATCTCGCAGCCAGCACTCCGAGGCAGTGAGCAACGACGAGCTGCACGCCGACATCCTCAAGCACGTGATCCAGGCGGTGCTGCCGGCCAAGTGGCTCGACGAGCACACCAAGTACCACATCAATCCCACGGGCCGCTTTGTCATCGGCGGACCCATGGGCGACACCGGCCTGACCGGCCGCAAGATCATCGTGGACACCTACGGCGGCATGGGCCGTCACGGCGGCGGCGCTTTCAGCGGCAAGGATCCGACCAAGGTCGATCGCTCGGCAGCCTACATGGCGCGCCACATCGCCAAGAACATTGTGGCTGCCGGACTGGCCAACCGCGCCGAGGTCCAGCTTGCCTACGCCATCGGCGTGGCCGAGCCGGTGAGCGTGCTGGTGGAGACCTTTGGCACCGGCAAGCTGAGCGAGGCGAAGCTCACCGAGCTGGTCCGCAAGAACTTCTCGCTCACGCCCAAGGGCATCATCGAGAGCCTGAACCTGCGCCGGCCGATCTACCAGAAGACCGCGGCGTACGGCCACTTTGGCCGCACCGAGCCGGAGTTCACCTGGGAAGCGACCGACAAGGCCGCCAAGCTGGCCGAGCAGGCTGGATGTGGCCGCGGCTGCGCAAAGGCGCGGTGAAGCAGTCTGGACTTGAACTGATCGTTTCAACGATGGGATCTGCTGCTTCGGCGGGTCCCATTGCTTTTTCGGGTTGCCGCATCCATAGCTTAGAATTCTCCGGGGTGCTCGAATGCTGCCCAGTTAGCTTTAGCGGAGATACCCATGCGTCTTTCTGTCCTTGCTGCTTTTCGTGTTTGGCTTTGCCACCTTTCTGCGCCGCACAAAACGGAGCCAACTGGAGCTACGAAGGGAAAACCGGTCCGCTGGTCTGGGGCAAGCTCGACCCCGCGTACGAAGCCTGCTCGAAGGGCCATGAGCAGTCGCCCTCGACATTCGCGGCGCGCATCTGAACAAGTCGCTTGAGCCCCTCGAATTCCACTTCATTGCCGGACCGGTGACGCTTGAGAACACCGGGCGCGGCATCGTCGCGCATGTTGATCCAGGCAGCTGATGGTGGCCGAGCGGCGTGCGCTACCACCTTGTCGGAGCTCGACTTTCACCACCCCAGCGAGCACCCAGTGAAGGGCAAGCTCAGCGACATGGAAGTGGACCTGGTGCACCGCAGCGACGACGGCAAAGACAGCGATCGTGGCCGTGCGCCTGAACCAGGACCGGGGCAATCCCAATGCACTGCTGGCGACGCTTTGGGAGCACCTGCCCACGCAGCCGCGGGCACGAAGCAGAAAATCACCGACATGGTCAGCGCCGGCGGCCTGTTGCCGGCTGATCGCGGCTACTGGACCTATGTGGGCTCGGAAGTTACTCCGCCCTGCACCGAGGGCGTGCGCTGGTTTGTCTTCGAGGAGGACCTGAGCATGAGCCGCGACCAGATGCGCGCCTTTACCAGCTCTCTTCAAGATGAACACGCGGCCCATCAGGATCCGCATGGGCGGAAGATCGAGGCGAACGAGTAAAGCAGCTTCAGCTATGGCTCTTAGCTTTTCGATGCTCGGTGCAACGGGCTAACGGAGCGAGAGTCAAGCACGAAGCTGGTCGCCGCCGATCTCGGCGCGCATGCCGGTCAGGTCGTGCACCAGGTAGTGCGCCGCATTCGAGCGACTCGGCGGAATGGGAGAAAGTGGTTGCCACTACGGTGCAGCCGGCGGCGCGACCAGCCTCGACTGCGCCCGACGCGGAATCCTCGAAGACAACACAATCTTTTGGCGCAACGCCGAGCAACGCAGCCCCGGCCAAGAACGGCTCGGGATGCGGCTTGCCGCGCGTTACGTGGTCGGCGGTCACCAGTCGCTTCGGGCACGGGAATGCCTCCTGCGGCCAGTCGCACCCGCGCCAGCGCTCGGTGGCGCTGGTGACGACGGTCCATCGATCGGGTGGCAGCGCTCGCGAGCAGTTCCGAGACTCCGGGCAGTACGGTGAGGCCTTCGTTGTCCGCGATTTCGATTTCTTCGATCACCTTCAATTCCGCCTTCGCTAGTCGAGTTCGGGCGAAGTTTGGCGATGGTCTCGACGGCGCGGCGCCCGTGCGCAGTTGCGCGCGCCAGCGCGGGATCGACGCCGCGCAGTTCGGCCCATTGCGTCCAACTGCGCTCGACCGAGCCGATGGACGAAATCAGAATCCCATCCATATCGAAGAGAATGCCCTGGCATTTGATGGTGACGGGGGAAGTGGACATGGGTCGATTTTAGCGGGGTTAGCGAAGGTGGCGGGATTAGCGTGGCTAGTGGGGTTAGCGGAGCCAGCGGGCCGGCGATGGCGCGGGATTTACTTTTTCGCTACGCTTGGCTTCGGTGGTTCGAAGCTAACCGCCGGCGGGTCGGCCAGTGTTACTGTCGCTGCTACGGATCGTTTGCGGCCAGCGGATATGAATTGATTCTGCCCAAGGGTTACGATGCCGTTGGCGATTGTCGCGTCGACAGTGAGGCGCTCGAAGCGGCTGAGGGCGTCAGGAACCTTGCCGACATCGGACTCATCTTCGGTTTGCACTTTGGCGACTGAAGCGATGCTTCCATATCGGGATTCGATGTGCATCGTGCCCTTGGCAGACGTGGCCAAATCCGTATGGGTATAACCAGTGAGATCCACTTTGCCGTTGCCGTTGATGCTGCTGCCCGTCCAGTGCAAACCAAGGAGCTGGCCGAGCGCCTTTGCGTCAACGTTTTCGAAGTTGCCAGCGAATGAATAGGAAGGCTTGTCCTGGTCGGTCCCAGGTTTGTGCAAGTTGCCGGAGAGCTTCACGTGGCCGCCGAGCAGTCCTGCATCGATGCTCGTAATGTTCGTGCCGTCCGAGAGCATCTCAAGCGTCGCGCTTACATGATCGAGTGTGACGGGACCGAGGACGAGAGTGGCTGCAGTGACGGCGCATTGCATCTTCGGCCAGGGCGGGGCAGTAGAAGGATGCAGGCGATCAATCAACGTGGAGAGCAGCGTGCCGCGTTCATGGGCGCCGAGCAGCGCTGTCTGCATTGAAGCCGCATCGAGGTCTGCGAACGTTAGTGTGAAGGTTGGCTTTTGCGGAGTGGGGCATGGCTGCGCCGGCTGGGGACAGCCCTGTGGCAACGTGATAGTGGCTGTTCCCTTCAACGTGCCGTAGGTAAAGGTGACGGGATCCCAACGAAGAACTCCGGGGTCGAGATGCAGTATAGCGTCAGTAATCTGCAAATGATTGGCCAGATAGTCGGCCTTCCAGTTGGCGTTGCGGACAGTTACCGTGCCGGTCAGAGTGTCGGTGCCGGGGTCAATCGGCGTGGAATCGGCAGAAGGCACGAGCTGTATCGGCGCCGGCTCGGTGCTCGCATCCGGTGACGAGGTCTCGATGAGTGGAATCTGCTCGTTCGGAAGCCATGGACCCTGGGCGACAAGGTCGACCGCGATGGGTTCACCGGCAAGCGACTCAAGCGCAGCGGTTGCTGGAATGCCGGCGGCGTGGGCTATTTCCCGGGCTCGCGCAATGCTGGCCTGCCCGTGCACGGCAATCTGGTAGCCGGAGAATGAAAATCGCATCGCGAGCGTCAACGGGACCGCGCCTCCCGCAGGAATAGCGACGGTTCCTGCAAATCCACCGACCGAGTTTGAAACGGCTGGAGAACTGGTCACGATCTTTGCATGCGGGGAGGCAAGAGCAGGCGCATGGGGAGCAACCGGCGCAGATGCCACAGGAGCGAATGCAATCTTCGCTGCCTGAATCGGGCGCGTCAGACCGCCGCCGGTGAGTGAGAGATTCTCCACCGATAGAGTGCCGGTGAGCGGGCCGGAATCTTTTACGGTGTCTTTGGCCAAGTGATTTTCTGAGGAGTTTTTTGCCGCGGGCAGCGGCGCGCCGGAAATGCTCTGCGAGTAAACAAGCTTGCCGCTTACTGTCCCAGCGGCTTCAAGATCCGGTTGCAGGCCGCTGCGCAGAGTACGCAAAGCATCGAGCCCTGCGCCCACCGGCACGCGATTGAGTTCGACGGTAAAATTCGGAGGCGCAGTGCCGGGCATTGCTCCTGTTAAATGCACGCGGCCGTCGCCTAGAGGTGAATCACACACAACGTTTTCGAGACTCCGGGCCGTGTAGTGGAAGAGAAGATTGCAGTTGGCATCGAAGTCGAGCGGCGACGCGGGCACAAATTCCTCGCGATGCACACCGGAAGCGCGAAGCCGCGTGGCCACCTGCGCCGCATCGGCAGTGCCGTCGAGATGGAGTTCGCCGGTGAGGTCGCCGCGCCAGCCGGAATCCGACCCGGTGACCAGGCGCGCAAGCTGGCCGAGTTGCGCCTGACGCCAGTCGAGATCGAGATGAATCGGCATCTGGCGCATCGCCGGAGCGCGCTTCACGCTGGCCTCCATGCGCACCACGCCGGTGTCTTCGAGATAGAGGCTTACGTCAGTGCGCGCCGGTTGCCCGCGCAAGCGCACCCGCCATTCACCCGGATTTTCCTGCCACACTGTCAGATCGGCGTTGACCAGCGAGAACGGCAGCTTCTCTGCGCCTTTCTTGAAGTCGATTCGGGAGTTGGTGGCCTCAAGCGTGGGCAGGCGGATCGGAGCACCCGCGCCCGAACGCGCCCCGGTTTGCGAAGCGGCGGTGCGGAAAAGGGTGTCGAGATTCCATTCGCCGGGACCCGCACGAACGATATTGAGGCTTGCCTCGTCGACACTGATCGTGCCGATCTCCATGTGTCCACGCAGCAGAGCGAACAGCCGAATGGATGCAGTGACGGTGTTGGCATGGAGCACCGGCTCGGCGCCATAGGCGGGGTCTTCGGCGACGCTGAGGTCGTCGAGCACAAATCCAGGCCAGGGAAGCAGCCGCACCTCGACGGTCGAAAGTCGCACCGGCCTGCCCAGCGAGCGCGAGATGAGATTGGTGATCTGCCCTTTGTAGTGGCTGACGCTGATAAACGGCGGGACGATAAGCGCCAACAGGAGGATGGCGAGGGCAGCCAGAATCGCCCGTATTACATGACCGCGTTTCCGCCCGCTCTCCGTCGCTGTCTGCCATTGTCTTTATAGATTTTAGCTGTTGAAGGCCAACTACCAGACTTCAGCTTTCACCTCTCAGCAACTGGAAGAGACGTTAGCCGATCGGTCCATAGCACGTTACGCCGGCAGTCCCGTGCCCTTGTCCGGGCCGCATGTTTTTCCCGAAGAGTGTTTAGAGCTGAAGGCGGGCCGTCGTTCTTCACTGCGTCCGGTGGAAGGTGCGGCTCCAGCGTGTTTCGGTGAAGAAATGAGTGACCACGTGGCCCATCCAGCCAAGCCGGTGCCGAGTCCGGTCTGTTCGTATTCCGACTCCGGCGTGATGAACGACCAGTAATTGAAGAGCGGCCGGCCGACGATGTTCTGCCGCGGCACAAATCCCCAGAAGCGCGAATCGAGGCTGTCGTGCCGGTTGTCGCCCATCATGAAGTACATGCCGGGAGGAACCACGAGATCGCCATCTACGACGTGATTGGGAAAATCGACGGCCCAGCTCTCGGTTGCGCCGCCCGGTTGCGGATAGGGCGGCACCGAGGGAAACTCGTCGAGAAACTCCTGGTAGTTGTCCGGGCGTGGTGGGCTGGGCGTGCGGTTGTGACTTGCGCCACGCCGTTGAGGATCACGATGCCGTTGCGCAGATGAATGTGGTCGCCGGGCACGCCGATGAGCGCTTGACCAGAAAGAAGTATTGCGGCTTGCCGTCGGCGTCCAGGCTCAGGCTCGGGAGACTGGCTTGATGAAGACGACGATGTCGCCGCGCCTGGGCTCGCGATAGTGAACCAGCGGCATCCACTTCGCGGGCGGAGCCAGCGTGATGCGATCGACGACCAGGTGATCGCCGACCAGCAGCGTGTTCTCCATCGATCCCGAGGGAATGACGAAGTTCTGCGCGATGAAAGTGAGGATGAACAGCCCGACCACCAGCACCGAACAAATGCTGGCCACGCTTCAAACGGCGTTTCCTCGACCTTGCCGGGTTCGGGATTCGGAATGTGTTCTCGGAAGGCTCTTTGGGTGCTCGCGTCTTTTTCTTCGTCATTCTGCTGGCTCTTTGACGGAACTATCGTCGCGTCTTCCGTCGAATCCCATGGTAGAGACCTGCCTAAGCAAAACGAAGCAGGCAAAGCGAACGAATGCATTGCTAATGCACCACGTGGAAGATGCGCCGCCAGCGGGCAAATCCCGCGATACGTTCGGCGAGTTCCGGTTCGTGTCCGAGTCTATCATCCGACTCCGCTTGCGGCTGATGCGCTGCGATTCGGGTTGCGACGTCGGTAGAGGAGGGGCGCGTGAGCGAGAAATAAATCACCAGCGGACGGGCAACAATCGCCTGGCGCGGCACAAATCCCCAGAAGCGGGAATCCTTGCTGTGATTGCGATTGTCGCCGAGGACGAAATACTCGCCTGCGCGGCACCACCAGCTCACCATCCTGGTGAGGCTCTTGCATCTGGCGCCACCACTCGGGATCATCGACCTCGGGGTCGGTATAGATTCGCGCGGGAAAGTTGTCGCGCGAGGGGTTGGGCGGCGCGGGCTCGAAGGCCGCGTAGGGCTCATTCGAGAGCGGCAGCCGTTGATGATAGACCTGGCCATCGGCGATGCGCAGCCGGTCGCCGGGAATGCCAACCACGCGTCTTGATCAGCATAGGCGGCTGGGGGTGGTGGAAGACGACGATGTCGCCGCGCTGAACCGGGCCGATAGGGCAGGAGCCATTCGACGCGAAGCGGCCGGCGGGAGCGTAGATCTGCTTGTTGAAGAGCAGAAATCGCCGACCAGCAGCGTGCGCTCCATGCTTTCAGAGGGAATGAGAAGTGGCTGCAGCACGAAGGTGAGCACGAACAAGTGCCACGACAACGGTTTGCAAGCAGCGATGCCAGAGCTTGCGGGAACGTGGGCAGATGAGGACGCATCAGTGACCAATGCGACGGCATGTGCGGCGCAGTGGGCGCGGGAACCGGCGGTGCGGCAGGTGTGCGTCATGGCTTCGGCTTGTTCCTCTTGTTCACTTGTCGAGCTGTTCGTCCAGATCGTCATCGTCGGTAAGGCCCGGCTGATTCTCCCGTCGTGAGCTATCAGCTCAGCGCTCGGCGCGCCGCATCCTGTTCGGCATGTTTTTTGGTGCGTCCCATGCCTCGGGCCAGCGGCTTTCCCTGTCTGCCCTGCTTCACCTTTCAGCCGCACTTCGACCAAGAAACGCTTGTGGTGGTCGGGACCGCTCTCGCTTTTCACGCGATAGACAGGCGCGCCGGCGCGCGCGCCTGCAGCCGCTCCTGCAGCGCGGATTTGTAGTTGCCCAGCGCCTCTCCGGAGCGCAGTTCGAGGGCCAGCCGTTCGGCGGCTTCGCCCATCACCTGGCCGCGGACAAAGACGCGCACCGGCTCCAGGCCGCCATCGAGAAACAGCGCGCCCATCACAGCTTCCATGGTATTCGAGAGCACGGTGCTTCTGCGGCGCAGGCCGCTGCGCTCCTCGCCGCGGCTGAGACGCAGATGCTTGCCCAGGCCAATCTCCTCGGCGACCTGCGCCATGTGTTGCGCGGCTGACCAAGCCGGAGCGAATGCGCGTGAGTTCGCCTTCGCGCCACTCAGGATGCAGAGCGAAAAGCGCCTCAGCCACAACCAGGCCCAGCACGGCGTCGCCGAGATATTCCAGGCGCTCGTTGTCGCCGTCGCCGATTACCGCCTTCGCTGGGCCTCAAGCGAGATTTCTGAGCGCGTTCGTGGGCCAGCGAACGGTGCGTGAGTGCGCACACCAGCAACTCAGGCTCGAGCGAACTCGTGCCCGAGTGCGGCTTCAAGTTCTTTGAGATCAGTTTCCACGACCGTCTCACCCACTTTGGTCATTCTTTAGACGCAGTCTCGTCGCAAGGCAGAGTGAGGCGCTGATGTTCTGCGGGGCCTCTATACCGGATTGCGATGCGTTGAATCGCCGCAGGCGACCTGGGGAGAAGAATCATTGCGGCTTCGGCGCTGTCCCGTTCCTTTGGCTGAGTGCCAGGCTTGGGAGAATGCCTGACGCGGGTGAGTTGTCGCCCGTGTCCTCGTCTTCGCAGTCGTGCTCGTGGCCGCGCTGCACGTAGGCCGCTCTTCACGCCGCGCTCGGCGGCAAGGCGCGTGTCGAGTTGGCCGTCGCGCACTGTCCATCGCCTCCTTGTATTCGGCCATGGCCTCGTCGCGCTTGCATTCCAGGTCGAGCATGCGGCCCAGGTAGATGTGCGACCAGGCAAGCAAGCGCTGATCCTTGCTGGTCGCGATCGTCTTCTGGAATGGCGACCGCGTCATCCATCGTCCTGCCGACCTCGTCTTCGGTTTCATCGGGATGGCCGGTCATGAGATCGACGCGAGCCAGGATGAAATGCGCGCGCGCCGCATCGGCCGTGGACGCGATGGTGTCGGTCTGGCTGGCGAGCACCTTTTGCGCCATGGCGTGCGCGCAGTCTCAACATCGCCGCAGCCAGCTTTGCCTCGGCCAGGTCGAGCCCGGTCAGCGGGCGCGGCTTGCTCTGCTGCAAGACATCTTCGTCGGCCTGCTTGTCGAATTCGATCTGGCGCGCGCGATGCACCTGCTGATCCACGTCCATGCTGTAGACCATTTCGCCGATGGTGTCTTTCAGGCTGGCCGGATCCTTTTCAAACTGCAGCATCTGCTCGTAGAAGTATTGCGTAAGCACATATCCCTGCCGCATATCGTGCGCCACCTGCGGCCCACTTCGCCGCATCCACTTTCTGCTGGTAGAGCTCGCGCTCATGCTCGTAGCGCGGCAACTGCGAGCGGTCGACGCCCGCGGGAATCTTGTACTCGGGAATGCCGGTGTCCATGGTGCGCGCCTCAATGGCCTTGATCAGGCATTCGATGGTCAAGCGGCACGGTATCGGAGCGGAAGCGGAAATCGAGAGGCGCGTCGCGAATCTCCTTCAGAATCGGCTGCTCGCGGTCGATGGCGTTGGACGCGCGCGTAGAGCAGCGGATCGATGACGTAGTGCAGATAAGTGTGGCGCACGTCGTTCATGGGAATCTTGCCGTTGACCGGGGAAACCACCACCACGTAGTCAGTGCCATAGATGCGCGCGTTGACCATCGCCGGCGAGAGCTGCGGCTCGATGACCACGATGAACCGGCGGCCGTCGTAGGTGGAGGCCGGCATCTTGAGGTAGAGGTTGGTCGTGACGATCATCTGCGAGAGCGGATCGTGAAGCTTGTCGGTCTCTTCGTCGTAGGTATGGTGCGAGGCGAGCCAGATGCCGTGCAGGTCGACCGCGGCGGCGAAAGCGCGCAGGAGGGGCACGACCTCAGCCACCTGAGTGGAATCGGGCGGCATTTCGGTAAGGTCGGCTGTGATTTCAAGCTCGGGCGGCGGCGTGAGGTAAAGCGACAGCGAGATGTATTGCGAGATGTCGCGCTCCGTGCCGGTCATGCGGTGCTGGGCAATGTAGAGGCAGAGCGCGTCGCGCTTGCTGCGGGCATCCTCGCTTTGCGCGAGCGCCTGATTCATCTCGTCGCGGATGTGCTTGCGGATCGGATCGCTTTGCTCGAGGCCCTCGTCGTAGCCGCAGGCGTTCAGCGCCGCCGCCATGACGAAAACCGGCTCGGAAGGGATGAGCGAGATGGTCGGCCCCGCCGGATCGATGAGCGATGGAGCCTTCTCCCGGACAAGCATTGTGCCCGGCGCGGCAGCGGAGGAAGACGAAGAGGAGCTACTGGAGGACTGCGCCGAGCCGGCAACGGAGGCCAAACCGGCCAAAAGACTGAAGTTGGCAACAAAGAGGGCGAACGTCTTAAAGCTATGCGACTTCATGAGATTCCCTGTCTGCAAGTCTATTTAAAGTCAAGTCTTTTTGCGAGGGGGTGCGTCATTGTTGGCGATGGGGGGTGTCCGAAAGGTTGTTGGACACCAGCGATATTTAGACGCCGCGCAGGGCGCGGGGTTTGCCGTCCGAGTGGACACTCAGACTATAGCACTGATGGAATGTGACTGCGCGCACGTGTGGAGCATTCCGAGACAGTACTAAGGGGCTGTGTCCGTGTGGGAATTTGGGTGCGAATCTTCGAGGCGCGCCGCGCGAGCGGCGCGGTCTTGTTTTTGCGCTGCTCGCGCTACGAGGATGCAGCGCGGACGATGGGCACGCCGCCGAAAAAACTGCGGTCCCCCTTTTTTCGGGCGTGGGGTCCTATCGTTCGCGCGGTGATCCAGCGAGAAACATGAATGGGCAGCGGTCACGGTTGCGGGGGTTTGGTGAGGGCCCACTGTGTGTCTGTGAGCCCCCTCTGCTGGGTGCAGTGAAGGGGAACCGTGAGGATACTGTACGCCGGGTCGGTCGTCGTGTCGAGTGATTTAAATCACGCCGGATGGATCGCGGCCGGGATATAGTTCCTTCACTGCGCACCCCTCCAACCCAGCCCGGATGGAGCGAAGCCCGAGAAGACTGCCGAGCTCGGGTGCGCATTTTTCAGGTGGGCTATGGAACCTGTTGCACCGAGTAGCGAGACCATCAGGAAAGAGATCGAAGTCTTCGAGCGCCGCTGCGAGGGGCTGATCGCACAGTTTGAGGCTGCTGTAGGTGTGGGTGAGCGGACGCGGCTGGCGGATGAGTACGGGCGCGCGCTGCGCCAGCTTGAGTCCTCGCAGCTTCTCTTGTCGCTTGTCGAAAGACAGGAGAGGGTTGCAGCGCCGGCTGCCGGGTGCGACTGAGCGGCGGGTCGCCGACCTGCCCGGCTGTTCGGACAGAGATCATCTTCGACCGATTTGCAGGGTAGAGAGTTCCCTCTCAGCGTTGTGCAATTTTTGTGTGGCTTGGGCCAGGCTGATCGCGGACTGCACCCGATCAGTCACTGTTGCAAGCTGTGAAGAGTTCAGCCACTTGAGACGCTTCTCCTCCAGGTGAAGGAGTGAGATGTAACGCTTGAGGACAATGATGTGCGCGGTTCTGTCTGATGGGAAAATGGACCCGACATGTGGATCACCAGAGTCGTAGGTTAGAGAGCGTTGCCTGCCTGGAGAGCGTGCGTCGGACCGGGGATGCGCGACGAGAGAACTATACTCCTTTCGCGCGCGCGGCGAATTGTTGAGTGAGATTGATCACTTGTGTCTGAATCCCGCTGCGGGTAATCTCGATTGAATGCGCGCCGCTCTGACCGTGGCCCGGACAGAGAAGCACCCGGATGGACCTGGGTGTGGCGCGCATTTGTTTTTTGGGCGCGCGGAGCGCGCCTGCTGTTTATAGTTTTTTATCGGCTTGTTGGGCTGGGCGGATTTCGTTCTTTGTGAGGCGGGGACCTGGGGCGGTGGCGGTTGCGCGGACGCCCAGCCCACCCTGAGGCGCGCGCGCGAGCGGCGACGAAGGGCGGCGCAGGGGCGCGGGAGCCGAAGGCCGAAGGGCAGCGGAGCGAAGCGGTAGCTGACCGAGCGCGCGGGTGCGCCGACAAGCCGGTGGGTGCGGAGCGTGGCCGCTGTGATGATTTGCAGGATGCGGGCGCGGCCACGCGGAGCGGGCCCACCATGACCGAGGAGCGAAGCGACGAGCACACTGTATAGGCTCGTTCACGGCGCGCGGAGCGCGTCCTATGGCTCTTTATGGTTTTGCGGCTGTCGGCTCTTCCACTGGCGGCCGATTTTTGCTAGAGCAGGTTGCGCTGGTCGAGGGCGCTGGCTAGTGCGTCGAGTGCGCGCGGGAGTTGGTGGCGCACGGCGCAGACGGTGATGCCGAGAATGGCGCTGGCCTCGGCCCAGGTGTAGCCCTGGTGGTGAATGAGGAGAATGAGCGCCTGCGCTGCGGCTGGAATGGTTTGCAGCGCGAGCTCGAAGTCTGCAACGCGGACCTGGCGCGCGTCGTAGGTGGCGGTGGCTCTGCGCTTCCAGCCGTCGAGCTTGTAGCTGGTGACCTTGCCGCTGAGGAGCAGCGTGCGGTCGAAGGACCAGCGGCGGACGGCGATGGCGGCGAGGGTTTGCGAGACGGTTGCGGCGGGGTCGTTCATTGTTTGTCTTCCGGTGCGTCGGGTTCGTTGGGGGCGTCGTCTTCGTCTTCAGTGGGTTCTTTGCCGCAGCGCTCTTCGTCCTCTTCTTCGAGGACGCGGCCCCATGCGAGGAGCCATTGCATCCACCAGTCGTAGGAGCCGGGTGCGGGTTTGGAGTCGTGGGGTGTGGGGTGCTGGAGCCAGTGGGCCGCATTGGGCGCGGTACTGTCCGATTCGTCCGCGCCCGATTGCGGGGTCCGCCAGCGAGAGCTTCGGCGGGGTCCATGCTGGAGAGCATACAACTTGTTGTGGTGTAGTGCAAGTTATACCGCAACAGGTTGTGGTTAGTCGATTGGGCTGGATGCGAGGATGCGGCTGGCGATGGCGCGGGCTTCCTCCCACATTTGGGCCGCGTCGGTGAGGGTGCACACGTCCCACAGATCGGAGGCGCTGCGGTTGAGGATGTGGGCGAGACGCGCGGCGGGGGCGGGCTGGCGCACCAGCGGTCCCCAGGGTTCGGTGACTCCGTGAATGACGGGGGCGCGTGAGTGCTTTGGGGTGGGGGGTGTCACGGTTTCTTGGCTCCTTTGTGTTTGAGGACGGACATGGCAACCTGCGCGGCGTAGAGGAGTTGCGAGCCGTCGCGCCCGTCGAACACTTCAAGCTGAATGCCCTGCGCGGTGCATGCAATGGCGGCGCGGATGGATGGCAGCGAGTCCATTTTTGGCATGGCGAGTTTGTAAGCGACTTGCGCCATGCGGAGCGCCTTGGGCGCTGGCAGGCCTTTCTCCTGTGCTTGCGCGTAGGCGTTTGTCCAGGCGTCTTTGCAGATGGTGAGGGCTTTGTCGACGCGGCTGGTGCGGTCGCGCGGCGGTGTGGCTTGCGCGTGGAGCGCGATGGTGTGTTGGTGGGCGATGAGGGCGAGTCTCATGCGGATTTCTCCTGTGGCGGCACGAGGAAGGGCCGCTTGATGGTTTCGAGGTTGAGGCGCGTGACGGGCTGCAAGTCGTGATCGAGATACCAGATGGTTGATTGCAGGCTGCGGTGTCCGAGGATGGCTTGCACGTCGCGCACGTCGCGCGTGTGGCGCAGCATGGCAACGGCAGTGGTGCGGCGCAAGTCGTGAGGCACGATGCGGCGCGTGATGCCGTTGGCCTTGCAGAGTTTTTGGAAGGCGTGGCGGAGTGGGCCGGCGAGGCGGCCGTTCTCCTGGTTGGGTTGAAATTGCGGGCCGGTGCGGCGGGGCCAGAGTTGGAGGACGAAGGGGCGCGGATCGCTTTGGCTGCACTGGTCGATGAGTTCGCGAACGGCGCGCGTGACTGGCAACGTGAGGCGCGCACCGTATTTGCTGGTGAAGCGGAGTTCGCCGGTCTGCGGGTGAAACTCTGCGGGACCGAGGCGCGCGGCTGTGCCCGAGCGGATGGCGAGGTCGGAGCAGAGAAGGATGAAGAGGCGCAGATGCGGCGGCGCGCTGTCGACGAGGCGGTCGATCTCTTCGCGGTCTGCGGTGATGTTGCGCGGACGCGTGCCGGGATAGCGACGGATGTGCTGGTCGAGCTTGGGCGCGCCGTGGTTTTCCCACAGCCACCGGAGAATGACTCTTATGGCGCCGGCCTGGCCTGCTTTCGTGGAGCGCTGATAGCGACTACGCGCGAGGGTGTCGTCAATCTCGTTGGCGTGCGACGCGGCGAGTTGGTTGGGCGGGATGCTGCCGGCGGCGGCGATGATGGCTTTGGCCGCGCCACGATTTTTCCATTCCCGGTCGCCGAGGAACGCGGCGAGTAGGAGCCGGGCAATCGTATCCCTCTCGCCTTGGATTTTGGGTGGGCGAGTTCCTTTTGTTCAGCTTCGTGTTGGAGCGCGGCCCGTTTGGATGCGAAGGATTTGCGCAACCGCTGGCCGGACGCATCGCGCCAGTCTGCGTAGAACCTTCCTTGCTTTTCGAACATAGTGACCTTTCTATCTGCGGGACGAGTGAACCGCATGTGATCTGGCGTACGCACCGTTTTTGGTGCGGACACTAGTGGACACCAGCGGTCCCTGGAAATCCCCTGATGGATATTGGGGATTCGCATAAGTGGACACTACGACGGAAGTCTATTTAGACGCGGGAGCAGGGTCAAACGGGAGGCGGAGGGAATGGCTAGCGATTGTTTGAGGGAGCGGTGGAGAAATCCCGGCTCAGGCCGAGCTTCGCAGCGGCTTGGTCCAGTTCGGGCTGGGTGAAAAAGAACTGATGCCTCGGGTTGGAGTTGGGATAGAACCGGATAACAATCTCAGGTTTTTCAACCGCATCATGCTTACCGTCGTGAAACGGATACCCCAGATCCTGCAGCAAGTGAAGCGAGCCTTCGTCTCCGGTGGGATTGCCCGTGTCTCCGACGATCGCGAATGCGCTCTTGTTGCGTGCGCTTTGAGTAGACAGACACGAAATCACCGACCTGGACGCCGAGTTGCCGAGCCTGGTTACCGCGAACGACATAATTGATTTTGCTTGCGTCGACGTAGCGCCGAGGATCTCTTTCATTCCGGTTTCCGATATCAGTGAACGCGGTTTGAGAAATGTAATAACCAGGGTAGGGATCATTTGGGCCCTGGACAATTGGGCGATTTTGTTCATCAATCAGGAAACCTACGATTTTCTTGTCAGCACGATTGAGGTAATGCGCATTCAGGAGGTAATCGAGTGTTTGCTTGCCCGGGGGACCATATGCGTTGGGAGCTCCATCTACATCGACATCCATGCGGTGTGTCAGTGTCTCGAAAGATGGATTCTGCTGGTTCTGCGCATGCGAGGGGGCAGGGACACCCAGTGCGAAAACCACGGCGACAGCGAACAGACGATACCTGCATCGGCGATGCGGCAAGGCTGATTGGACATGGAACGGAATGGTGTTGACTCCTGCGTCGGGCAACTGTTTCGTATGCCTTGGTGGCGTCAATTGTATATGTGCCCATATGAAAGACAGTTATGCAATCGAGCTTGTGTCGACTTGAACGCGAGTTTTAGACTGGTTTCAACGCAGCCAGAGAAACGCTGTTAGTGAATGAACCGCAGTGGAAGCGGGGACGGTAGCTTGCGGCAACGGACGCGCGAGATATGAGGAAGCAAGCAATTGGGTCGGAAAAATTTACGCGTAAATAATTCCTAACCAATACGACTCAGGCAAGTCTTTAACGTGTGCATTTTTTCTAACAGCCAATGATTGAGCGCGGTATCGAAATCAGTGACTGTCCGATTGCTTTGGACCAAAGATTGCAGGCGAACCGGCAGATATACGGATCCACAAATTCAGGCTATTTCTTTTCTCGGGTCTTCGCGAAGAATCTCTGAGACAGCAGCAGCCTAATTCAGCGAGAAGATCTGAGATTTGTAGAAGCCATGTGACTTCGGACATTGGCCCGCCGAAGTTCTGCACAGCGCGCAACGCCGTGCATCGCGTTTAACAACCTTAAAGTGAGTTGCACGCCATAAAAATAGAGAAATTTAGAAAATAGACATATTTAAAGACGGGTCCCTGATTCACATCAATCTCTGCACTCAAATTGATGGGCCGCACGGATCGCTGCTTATGAAAGCCGTAAGCAGCTTCCGTCGCGGATGGAACTCGATATTTAGATTGTCCAGATTTGCCAGCTGAATAACCACCTTGCTTCCTGGGTAAAAGGGATTGCGGCACGCGAAAGGATGCGCTCGAGCCAGCCAGGGGGGAGTGTGTGCATACACCTTAGAAAGGCGATAGATAAATGTTCTCCAGAGTTAGTCGTGATTTCTTCCACCGGAAGCTCGCAGTAGATTTTGAAACTCCAGGCACTCACTCTTTCCCACGGATTTGGCGCCGCATACAGGGCTTGATTCAACCGCATCGTCTGTGCGCGCTGTGCGCAGCGCTGTTTGTGATCGCGCTTGCGTGCTCGCCTGCGACCGCTTCTGCCGCACGAGGGTGGTGGGGCAACTCTTCGCTCGGCGTGAGCACAACCAACCTGGCGTTCGGCAATGTCTCAGTGAATACGCCAACGGTGCAGACGGTCACGTTGACTTCAACGGGCTCCAGTCCGGTGTTTCTATGGGCGGCAACGACGAGCGGATCGGGATTTACGATATCAGGAGCGACATTCCCGATGTGGCTGGCTCCAGGTCAAACCGCAACCTTGGCTGTGCAGTTCGATCCCGCAGCAGCCGGAGCAACTTCGGGCACGTTGATCCTGAGTAGCAGCTCGGCGACCGGAACCTCGACGGTCGTGAGCCTGAGCGGGACCGGAGTGGGAGCCGGCTCGGCTTCGACGCTGAGCGTCAACTCCGCGACAATTGGGTTCGGCAATGTGAACCTGAATTCACCCGCAACGCAGGCGCTAATTTTGACCTCGAGTGGAACCGACGCGGTCACCGTGAACAGTGCTGCCGTCAACGGCGCCGGGTTCTCAGTCACCGGCGCGAGCTTTCCGCTGACTCTCGCTCCGAACCAAACCGCGGTGCTCGAAGTGCAGTTCGATCCCACGGCGGCAAGTGCGGCTTCAGGGGCGCTGGTCCTGACCAGTAACTCTTCGACCGGCGCTTCGACCACGATCGGCCTTACAGGTACGGGCGTTTCATCCGGAGGCGAACAAATAAACCTCGCCTGGAATGCACCCGAGAGTTCTTCCGATCCGGTATCGGGATATGACATTTTTCGCGCGCCCGATGGAACTTCGTCCTACCAGCAACTGAATTCTTCGACAGTTACCGATACCACCTACTCCGACACGACTGCGACAAGCGGACAGACGTACGACTATTACGTTGAAAGCGTCGACTCTTCAGGAAATTCCAGCACTCCCTCCAACACAGTGAGTGTCAACGTGCCATAAGCTGAGGCCACTTTTCTTCGATGCGGTGGCCACAGCTTTCCTCACTGTGAAGCATTTTCTGTGAACTTGAAACGACCCATTCGGCCGCCGCATTCGCCTATCCGCGAAATGAGCGGCTCTTTGAGTCTGCCGGTGAATGTGAGGCGAAGAAGAGTCCACAAAGCGCAGACCTATTCCTCTCCCTCTCTCGTACCCAAAATCGAGTGACCTTAGTCGCGGCGCGCCAACAAAAGTCGTATCTCTTGTGCCGTACTTGCATGCTAAGGTGGAGGCACTTATCCAAGCCTGTCCAAAACAGCTGGCAAAACAGCTCGATCGGCTGCGTAGCTCTTTTTGGTTTCAATCTGCAGCCGGCAGAACCAGCCCGTGTGGCGTGCTTGCGAGAAGAGCAGTGGAATTTCTCAGAGTCAGAGTTTCAGAATGCGAAGCCTCGGTTGCGAATCTCCAATCAACACGGTTGAAAGGACTCCACTCAGGTATGTTGACGAGAGTGTTCTCGTAACGGTCGATCGAGAGTTTTTTCCCGCGACTGCGCGTCCCCTCCAATCGACTGCAGAGAAGGTTCGGCCGACTTCATCGGCGATTACCAACCTTCGCCGAAGGATCGGCTGCCGCAGAAACTGGTTCTATCTCGCAAGCGAGCACATCTGGACACGTCTCTTTACCAAGAACGCAAAGAGGATTCTATTTTCGGGCAAGCCCGACTGGATGAACGGCATCCGGAACGGATTCGAGGGGCTGGCACACCACATAGAAAATGGGCCAATCACCGAAAGTAGTTTCCGGCAATACGACGTCGTGGTGCCCTTGACGCTCTCTGCGCTCGAGGAAGCTCGACGCTATCGCCCGCTTGGGAGTAGTTCCCTCCCACTGCCGACCGCAGAGTCAGTGCGTCTTTGCGAAGACAAGTATGAGCTCAATCGGGCACTGATCAAGGCGGGATTTGGCCAATACATCCCGGCTATGACGCTGGGACCGGGTCTAGCACCGCCCTACATCTTGAAAAAACGTACCGGTTCGTGGGGAAAAGAGTGCGACATCATCCACAGCTACGAAGAAGAAGCGACGCGACATGATCGCCTCATGAGTCCGGATTATTTCTGTCAGGAATTCCTGCCAGGACCGACGGAGTTTGCCACGCACATCCTCTTTGGCAAGGGCAAAGTGGTCAAGGCCCTCGATATCAAATATCTATTTGACACTGATATGCCGATCAAAGGTCGAAACAAAGCTATTCTGCTGGTAGTCCACCATTGCTCGCACCTGGATCTGTTTTCTCAAATGCTGCGAGCTATTGGATTCGAGGGACTTTGCTGCATCAATTACAAAATTGTAAAGGGTCGGCCTTTTCTCTTCGAGATCAATCCTCGCTTTGGCGGAAGCCTGGCGCCGTATTTCTTTTCGTTTGTGAGGCACTTGCGCTAGCCAGTGCGTATTGAACAATCTTCGAGCTCTCAATTGTGCTGTCTCTTCACTGGCCCTTCGGCTCAGCGGGCCACGTGGGTGCAGTGAGCAAGACATTCCAGACGGGGCCCTTCTCGTAGAGGGGCCCTTCCATCCGGACGAACGTTGAGATGGCGCCGCCGAGAAACCAGAACTTGATATCGGGCGGCTGCTTGCCAACGATGGGAGCAACCACTCCTGCGATGCCTCCAATATCAGTGTGGAGATTAAAGCGGTCGGCTTGGCGGCCGTCGGCACCAACCAGAACTTTGTCGCTTCCATCCGGCTTGACGTCGAGCGTCACAATCCGCGGCTTGGTATCGATGGCCAGATAAGTCAGCTTCAAGTCGGTTGCGTGGCGGGGAAAATTCTGGACCAGGAGCGGAACGATACCGTTTGAAAGATCGGGCGGGAAAGTCATGTGCTGGCTCTTCGTTTGCTGACCTGATTTGTCGGTTTCTTCGACCCAGGTCACCTCGCCTTTGGCGACGTCGATGGTGATGTCGGAGGGCTTTGGGTACGATGGGCCCTTCTGGACGCGGTGGTCGCGAATCAATTGAAACGTCGTCCCCTGGCGGTACCAGGTTTCTTCATCGTCGATGGAGCCGTCGCGGAAATGGAAGACCGTTCGCGCATGGACCACGCTGCCCCGAACGTCGTTGGTCTCGTCGCCAACGGCAATTTCCTTTCCTTCATCGTCGTTCATGAGCAGGAAACCGTGAATGTTGCCTTGTTTTTGAGCGACTCGAACTTGCTCCGCAGAGAGGCAGGGAGCGGCGATCGCGAGCGCGATGCAAAGAAGAGACCAGCAGGTTGTCCGGTAAGTCGAAAGAGTTGGAATGGCGTCACTCTCCATGCGGGTTTGGATGGAGAGCAAGTAAAGCGAGTTGCACTTGCTGAATCCGGTAACGGAAAAGCTGACAGCTATAGGCTAACAGCTAACAGCAGGAGTTATCCCCGCACCGAGACGCCGGAGAACGAGAGCACCGCCAGGCCGCGAACGGGCTGGCCGAAGAAGCGGGCCGGCTCAAAGCGGCTGAACAGCAGCATGTTCTCCACCTGCGAGCGCGTGACGGCGTCGGTGGGGCCGGAGACGATGCGATAGTCGTAGACCTCGCCTTCATCGTTGACGTAGGCTTCGACCACCACGGGGCCGGAGATGGCGCTCGTCTCGTTGTCGCCCTGAGCATTGGAGAAATACAGCAGATGCGGCGCGGTGGCATTGCCCAGCGGCTCATCGGGCGTGGCCTGGGCCGCCTCAGGCTTGGCAAACATGGTGACCAGCACGACGACGGTACCCAGCAGCAGCACCGCGCTGGCAAAGCCCGCGCCGGCCTGCAGCAGAGAAACGGACCCACGGTGTTCTTCCAGGCCAGATCCCATCCAGTGAAGATGCTGCGACGGCTGCGCGCGCGTTCCTGGCTCACGGCGACGCGAATGCGCAGCGGCAGATCCGCCGGCTCAGGCACCGGGCCCAGCGCGGCCAGCGAGGACTGCAATTCGCGCAGCGACATTCCACTCGCGCGCACACATCGCGGCATGCCTCAAGATGCGCATCGATCTCCTGCATTTCGCGTCCGCTCAACCGGCCGTCCAGATATTCAGTCAAGACTTGCCTGCACTTGACTACAGCCGTTCATCGCGCCTCCTCTCCCAGGGACATCTCGATCCCTGCCAGCGCTGTGGTTCGAGAGTCGGGCTGAGGAGCCGTGAGCAGCGCCTTTAAACAGGCGCGCCCGCGCACCAGCCGCGACTTAACCGTTCCCAAGATTTACACCCTGCATCGCCGCCACTTCTTCGTAAACAAATCCTTCAATATCGCGCAGGATCAGCGTGGTGCGAAACGGCTCCGGCACCTGGCGCAGCGCCAGCTCAACCCGCGCGCGATTCTCCTTGTGCACGGCCAGCTCGTAAGGCGACTCCGACGGATCGACCAGCATGTCCTTCAGTCGCACCGGTGTTCTGCCGTCTGCCTGCGTCATCTCCTGCTCGATGGCATTTCCTGCTGCTGATGCCGCATCCACCAGCGGCGCTGGTTCGACGCTTCGCGCAACGCTATGCGGTAAATCCACGTCCGCAGCGACGACTCGCCGTGGAAACCCGTGAATGCCGCGGAATACCTTCACGAAAACTTCCTGCGTGAGATCGGCAGCATCGGCGCGATTGCGCACTGTGCGCGCCAGCAATGAATAAATTGGCTGATGGTAGTGCGCGATCAGCCAGGCAAACGCTTCCTCAGAGCCGGCCCGCAATTCTTCAACGAGAGCCGCTTCCTCCGATTCTGGAGCGTGAACGCAGCTGGCAAGATTGCCCATGGTGAGGTCCGCCTGCAATTCAGTGTCCTCCCACGTTACCGCAAATCCCGGATTCCCGGCACTAACAGTGGGTCCAATTCTCATGCCCACCGGTGCCACGAATCCGTCTGCGGTTACCCGAGCAGAGTTACTCTTCTGCCGGAAAAGCTGTTGCTCAACCCGGAGTGCGCGGAAGGCGGGCCGCCGGCTCAATTGCCCGGATTCCCGTGCACCCTATTCTCATTAGACACCTGAAGTGTTGAAAGTGTTCCCGGTCACGTTCGCCTAATTTTCGGCCGGAGGGGCTGAAACGGCTGGCTTGCGGTTGAATCCAGGGATTCGGCCCTTGCCAGCGATCGGCTACACGGTAAAAACGATCCGGCGGCCCTTTTCTGCGCTGTTCCAGGAGCTCTCAACCTGGGCCAGCGGCACCGGCCGGACATTGATCGTCAACTTCCCCTTAGCGGCAAGGTCGAAAAGAACCGGAATGGCGGCAAGAATGCGTTCGAGCGACGCGGCGCCGAATCCGCTGCCCATGATTGTGAGGTCGATGCTGCGCAGGGTGGCCCCCGGAAGGCTGATGGTGGGGCCGGCGCTTGCGCCAACTTCCACCATGCGGGTGCGGTGGGTAGATTCGGCCTTGAAGCCCTTTGGCGAGGGCATCTAAAACCAGCTCGGTCGGCCGGCCCCACAGATAGTCGACGACCACGTCGATGCCGCGTGCGGCCTCGGCGGCCAAGGCGTCGCGGACGGCGTCTTCAGGCTGGCCGAGGGCAACGATCGCGTCTACATCGGCTTTGGCGAGAGCGTCGATGTTTCGGCCTGCGGCGATGACGCGCTTCGCTCCCAGGTGGCGCGCGACCTGGATGGCTAGCTGGCCAGCAACTCCCGTCGCACCCATGATGAGGACGGTTTCTCCTGCGGCGAGGCCAGCGCGCTCCTTCAGCGTCATCCAGGCTGACATGCCGGGATTGGCAATGGCGGCTGCGGTTGCGTCGTCGAGGGATTCGGGGATGGGAATGCAACTTATTGCTGGGCGCGGCCGCGCGCTCCGCCATGGTTCCCCAGGGCTTGCGCACGAAGACGAAAAAGACACGGCGGCCGTCGTCGAGCACACCGACGCCGTCGAGACCGGGAATGGCGGGGCCCGTTTTGGTAGCGGAATAATGCGCACCGCTGGCGATCGATTTGACGACTGGGTGAAGTCCGGCTGCGCGCACCTTGACGAGAACTTCGCCTTCGACAGGCTCGGGATCGGGGAACGACTGATACTTCGGTGGTTCGCTGGGAACGTTGACTACGGCTGCCTGCATGAGATGTGCCCTCGACTGGTCCGGTTTGATTCCGTTAGGTGCGGTCAAGATTCTTGTAAACGTCGGCGATGTTGGCGTTGACGCCGTTCTGCAGCGGCGGCATGGGGCCGTAATGCGGGTTGCTCTCAGCGAGCACGCGAGCCAGGATTTCACCATAGCCATTGGCCTGCATCGATTTGAGCGAGGCCACAGTCATGCGCTTTTGCAATTCGCCGAGCGAGAGCCCGGCCTGTTTGCCTGCTGCGACTTTCTCCGTAAGTTCCTCGATGTAGTTGCGCTGGCTGGTCATAATGAGCCGGTCAGGGCGCATGGGACCGTGGCCGCCGAGGATGTACTTGAAGTCGGCCTTTGCAACTTCATCGATTGTGGCTGGCCAGGCGCGAGGAAAACCGTCGCCGATGTTGGGGAGCCAGCCGTGGCTTGCGTCGCCTGATGCGAGTACCTGATGCTTCGGGCAGAAGACGAAGACATCGCCCGCCGTGTGGGCGCGGCCGTGAAATTCGAGATGAAGATCGTAGGCCGCATCCTGCAGAAGGTAGGTTTTGTCGAACGTGATGGTAGGAAGCTCGAGCGTGTAATGGCTCAGTTCCTGTTGATACGCCTGCAACTGGCCGATCTGATCCGAGCAGAATGCTTTTTCGCCGGGATCGTGCGAGGCTTCCGAGCGCTTGTGAAGTTGCTCAATGCGCGGTGGCACGGCATCGAGCGATTCCTTCACGCGCTGGACCGACAGATCGGACATAAGCTGCCTGGTTGCCGAACTGGCGATGAAATCGAGCGGCGAAAACGCTGCCCGATAGGCGTGATCGCCTTGCGTGTGGTCCCAGTGGAAGTGGGTGTTAATGACGTAGCGGACGGGTTTGGGAGTGACCTCGCGCTTGATCTGCTGGACGAGCGAGGCTGCCGCAGATGGCTTGGAGTGTGCGTCGACCACGACGACATCGTGTGACCGCTCGAAGACGACGGCGTTGCAGTTCACCTGCGCCTGTGGATGCGCGTGTGCGAAAAAGACACCTTCAGCCACTTTCTGCAAATCGAAGAGATTGCCGGCGGATTGAGGCGCGGCCGCGCTGGCCCATGCAGCACGGTGCCATGCCAGTTCCATTACAGAGGCGCCGGCGAGCGCAGTGCCGGTGAGCATGCGCAGGAAATCGCGCCGCGACGCCGGCTCAACATGATTGTGCTGTGACACCGGACGAGCTTGATGAGTATTTTGAGCGTGACTGTGCGGATGGCTGTGGCCGTGCGAGGAATTGCACATCGCGGAATCCTCCTTGGGTGAATCAGATTTCGATTTTCCGGGGACGACGAGCAAATGCGGTGTTAGCCCGCTCGAAACGGGAACGCGCTCATTGTAGACGGCAAACGGAGCGGCTGTCAGCGCGAGTAGGATGAATCCGAGGGGAGTTCGAAGATGTTTACTCCGCAACCGATCGGATTTATCCGCAGTCCTTATCGCGATACGAAGGCCATTCCGAAGGGACTTGGGGCAAAGCACGAAGCGGAAGGCTCGATCGAAATATTGCGTGAATTCGAAGCGGGGCTCATGGACATTGAGGGCTTCTCGCACCTTTTTGTACTTTGGGAATTCGATCGCTCCGATGGTTTTGATTTGATTGCGCATCCGCCGACCGACGAGGGCCGCGAGCACGGCGTGTTTGCGACGCGATCGCCGCGGCGGCCGAATCCGATTGGGCTTACGGTGGTGGAAATGCTGCGGCGCGATGGGCCGGTGTTGCACGTGCGGGGTGTTGACATGCTGGATGGCACGCCCCTGCTAGATATCAAGCCGTATCTGTCGAGCATTCCCGTTGAAAAGATCAGGCGCGGCTGGTTGGCGGAGGCAGAAGACCGGAAAAGCGGTGGTCAGTGATCAGTAGTCAGTGCGCGGTAGAAGGTGGCCACGGTTCGACAGACTGATGGCCTGGGGCGGTGGCCATCCGCCCCTGAAATGGACGCAGAGGTTTGCAACGCTGCAGTTCAACGGTTGTCGTCTGAGGGGCTGGATGATTTCGCCTGGCTGCTGTCTGGATTTGCCGGATCCATCGAGACGACTTCATAACTTCGCGCTTTTTGGTCGGAGCCCTCAGTCATCGTGAGAATCATTTCGTTTTTCTTGATCTTGAACTCGCCTTCTTTTCCAATCGGCAGAATTGTGGCGTGTTTCAGGTCGAGCGGCCGGATTTCGTAGTCCATTTCGTCGGTTCGCAGCAGGTACTGCGGGCAAAGCTTTTCGTTCGAGTTGATGTGCGTAATGCCGAGCGGACCCCCACAGAGCGCCCAAGCCCGCCAAACCTGTCTGTTTCGCGCCGCACGGCACGGCCTCCATTTTTTCGAGGATGCCTCGCTCGTTGCCGTTCTTCTTTTTGTCGTGCGCACTCAACGGGATAGCCGAGATGAGGGCAAGCAAAAGAACGAATGTACCTTTGATATTCATGACGCCTCCGTTTCTCTTGAAACTCGAGCCGAACAGGTGCTCTCATTCCTGAGGGCCACTGGGTGAAGCGAAAATCATTAAAGGGCGGAGCGCAGCGGGAAGGCCGTTAGACCAGCCTTCCCGTGTCGCACTCCGCGATGGATTACTTCGGCTCGGCTCATGAGTCGTCGTCGCTGGATTCGTCGAAGTTCCTGTCATCGATCCTGTCGTGCCCGTGCCCGATCCAGTCGTGGCGCCAGTGGCGGATCCTGTCCTGGTGCCAGTGCCGGATCCTGTTGTACCGGGCGTGCCGCTGCCGGAATGCGGCGTACCGGTCGTGCTGGCTCCGGAGCCTGCTGCACCCGTGGCATGGCCGTTCACATCTGCGCCGCCCGACGTTCCGCGGCCATTCATGCCTGTACCGTAAGAGCCGCCGTTGGGGTGAGCGTTGTCGTACTGCTGTGCTCCGTGCACGAAGCTTCTGCGGATTAGCCATCAATTCGGCCCGCACATCGGGATGAGCATTCAGATAGGCATCCAGCTCAGCATGGTTTCTGCACATATTCGTGGTCCTTGACGCACGGAAGGATCTCTCGCCACGTCTTTCTGAATGTCCGAATGGCTGTGAAGAAATCCTCCGAAGTCCGCCATGTGATCATGCATTGGGTCACGATCGCGCATGTTCGCATCGCGGTCGAAGGCATCTTCCTGCCGCATGAAGGCGTTCGGGTCCTGCCTTAGCTGGTCGCGAACTCCCGGGTTGTCCTGGAGGTAAGCTTTGCAGGGCCGGATGGTCTCGCACAAAATCTCGATTGTCTAACAGGGACGGATCTTTGCGAACCTGTTCGGCGATTTCGCGATGTCCATCCAGGAATCGGTCGAAATTCGCCACATCTCTTCGGAATGCATCCCGATCTCGCACCGGGCGTCACGATCGCGCATGTTCGAATCGCGGTCGTAGGCATCTTCCTGCTGCATGAAGGCGTTCGGGTCCTGCCGTAGCTGGTCGCGAACTCCCGGGTTGTCCTGGAAATAAGTTTGCAGAGCCGGATGGTCCCGAACAAAATCTCGATTGTCTAACAGGGACGGATCTTTGCGAACCTGTTCGGCAATTTCGCGATGGTCATCGAGGAACCGGTCAAAATTCGCCACATCTCTGCGATCGTTATCGTGACTCACATCTCTGCGGTCAGCATCACGATCTTGTGCGCCGGCATCGCGATTCGCCACGTCCCTGCGGTCAGCATCACGATCTTGTGCGCCTGCGTCGCGATTCGTCGCGTCTCTGCGGTCAGCATCGCGATCTTGTCCGCCTGCATCGCGGTCACGCATGTTCGCGTCATGGGCGTAGGGATCTTCCAGTCTCATGAACGTGTCGGGCCTCTGGCTGATCTCTTGTTTCACACTCGGGTGATCCTGCAGATACGCCTTCAGCTCGGGATGGCTTTGCAGGAACTGCGGGTCGTCGATCAAGGAAGGCGTTTTGCGAAGTTGGTCGGCAATTTCGCGATGGCTATCGAGAAATTGATCAAATCGCGCCAAATCCCTGCGCGTGATGTCATCGCTTTGGCCAGCCTGCCGGTCTTGCGGCGCCGCAACTGCGGGCCGGTCTTGCGGGGCCGAAGATTGTGCATGCGTGGGACACGGGAGACAAAACAACGTCACCGTCGCCGCACCAAGAACTAAAGTCGCTTTTCGGAATCGTGGTAGCTTGTTTTCCATCTCACCTACCTCCTCTTCCGGCACTCTGATGCGATGCGCAGACCAGTTAAGTTGTTCGGTTTCGAAGACTGGCATTTGAGCACACGCAATGAGCCTTGTGATTCATGGGTTTGCAGAGGGAGCGGGGTTGCATTCAGGGCGCAGAAAAGAGTTGCACGCTTGGGAGGAAATTGCCATGCACCGAAATCGGCTGGAAGGTGCGAGCGGCGCCCTTCGAAGACAAGGGATGAACGAATTTAAAGAAATTGACCCGAGCCTGATGCTATGGGATTCCCAGCAGCTTGTGCGTCTGCAGGCTCAGCCGCCATTGCGGATGTTGCAGGCAATACTGCATGGCTGCCTGCGTGTTGGCCTCGCGCTGTGGTCCGTCCATTGGCTGAAGGAAAAAGTTGCGGAACTTCAACGTCTCAAAGTGCGCCGGCTCAGCGCCCGGCTGCGGATAGACGAGCTTGATTTCGTTTCCGCCGCGCTGCTTGAGTTCTGCGCCTGCTTTGGGGCTGACGCAGATCCAGTCAAGTCCCGGCGGCGCGGCGATGGTGCCGTTGGTTTCAACGGCGATTTCAAAGCCGAGCGTGTGCAGAGCGTGGATGAGCGGCTTATCGAGTTGCAGCAGCGGCTCGCCGCCGGTGCAGACCACGAAGCGCTTGCCCAGAGCCGCGTCTGCCGGCCAAGTCCGCTCGATCGCCGCAGCGAGCAGGATTGCCGTCGCGAATTTTCCGCCGCCTGGGCCATTGGTGTCGGCAAAATCCGTGTCGCAGAACTTGCAGATTGCCGAGGCACGGTCGGCCTCGCGGCCCGACCAGAGATTGCAGCCGGCAAAGCGGCAGAAGACGGCGGCGCGCCCGGTCTGCGCGCCTTCGCCCTGCAACGTGTAGAAGATTTCTTTGACGGAATACATACAGACAGTGTCAGTGTCAGCTGATCAGTGATCAGTGATCAGTGATCAGACATTAGATGATCGTGCGGAGGTGGGGTTCGTCAACTGCGCGAAAGAAAGCCCGGAATTAATGGCCGGATGCGACTTTGAGCAGCGGGTCGCCCGATGCCGTTTTCGCTGAAGCCTTTCTGGCGCAGCAGGCAAGAGTCGCATTGGCCGCAGGGCGCGCCCGTCGGGCGAGGGATCGTAGCAACTGCTGGTCAGCGAGTAGTCGACGCCCAATTGCAGGCCGAGGCGAATGATCTGCGCCTTGGTGAGCGCGATGAGCGGAGTGTGAATTTTGAATTGCTGGCGGCCTTCGACTCCGGCTTTGGTGGCCAGGTTGGCCATTTTCTCGAAGGCGGCGATGAATTCAGGACGGCAATCGGGATAGCCGGAGTAGTCGAGCGCATTCACGCCGATGAAGATGTCGCTGCGCCCAGCACCTCGGCCCAGGCCAGCGCGAAGGAAAGAAAGATGGTGTTGCGCGCGGGCACATAAGTGACGGGAATGCCGCTGGCCATTTCCTCGGCGTTGCGGCCCTTGGGAACGGCGATGTCATCGGTGAGCGCGGAGCCGCCGAAGACGCGCAGATCGATGTTGCGCGATGCGATGCTCCGCGACGCCGATGGAGGCGGCGACGCGCTTTGCGGCCTCAAGCTCCCAGGCGTGGCGCTGGCCGTAGGAAAACGAGAGCGCGTAGAGCTCGTAGCCCTCGGCTTTGCGCGATGGCGAGCACGGTGGCCGAGTCGAGGCCTCCGCTCAGGAGGACGACGGCGCGTTTGCGAGGTGATTTCAAATCAGTTCGCTGCTTCGGTGATTCGAGAAACTGTGCCTTTGACTTTGTTCGACTCCCGAGGATTGTGCAAGATGACAGAAGTTTTGCCTTCATTCCGCCAAGGGTTTCCACTAGGTGTTCCGCTATGAGGCGCCGCCCCTGCCAATATCCATCGACGGCGGGATCGGATTGCGCTCGTCGATGTAGGCTTCGATGCACTGGTCGAGCGTGCCCTTGGCTTCGAGGATGAACTCGACCGCATCGCGCGCCGCGCCGTAGCCGCCGGAGTTGGGCGTTACGTAATGCGCCTCGGCCTTCACGCGCTCGCGCGCATTGGCCACGGCAACGGCAAAACCCACCTCGCGCATGGCGGGCAGGTCGATCACGTCGTCGCCCACGTAGCAGATCTCGTCGAGCGCCACGCCTTCTTTCGCAATGATCTCGCGGATGGGCTGCATCTTGAAGGCGCAGCCCTGGTAGACGAATTCGAGCTTCAGGTCGCGGGCGCGCGTGGCCACGGTTTCGCTGATGCGCTTGGTGATGACGCCGCACTTCAGTGCCGCCGAGGCGCGCCAGCGAAATGGCCGTGCCGTCGTGGGCGCTGTAGCCCTTGGCTTCGATCATGGTGGTCGGAGTGCACGCCGAAGCCGATGGTTCCTCCTTGCCACGAATCTCCTCCAAAAGGCTGCTTCGCGCAGGACGGCCGGGAACGAGCCAGATGGTGCCGTCGGTGAGTACGCCATCGACGTCGAAGAGAATGATCTTGATCGTGCGGGCGCGGTCTTGCGGATGGGGCGCAGTAGAGAGCCATGCTTCGATTTTATTCGGCGGCATGCTGCGAGACCAGTCTCACGAGTGGGCCCGCATCGCGAGAGAATACGAAGATGGACCGCGAACCAGCGGGCGCACGCCAAAGCGCCGCCCGACCTCGACCCCGAGGACTACTACTTCGAGGGGCCGCTACTGGTGTTTACCGCGGCGTATCACCTGAAGCGCGGAACCTGCTGCGGATCGGGATGCCGGCACTGCCCGTATGCGGGACAGCACAGAACCGGAACAAGCTTCGCCTGAGGCTGAAGAAACCATAGCCAGACAATTTGCTGGCCTGCCATTGCAATCAGGTGCTATAAATCTAGGGCCTGCTTGAAAGGCACTCGCATCGCGATGAGCGGCAACCCTGCCTCCATGGAGTGGAAGATTCCACCCACGCCCAGCAGCGAGACAAAAAACAAGGAGGAAATATGGGAATTTCATTGCTGGATTCTTGTCGGCCTGGTTGCAGGCTGGCTGACGGGCAAGATCATGAAGGGCTCGGGCTATGGGTTCTTCGTGGACATTCTGCTGGGCATCTGCCGGCGCGTTCGTCGGCGGATTTATCGCGCGGCACCTTGGACTGGACCCACACGGCGGATTCATCTACAGCACGCTGATTGCGCTGGGCGGCGCGATCATCCTGGTGGCGCTCATCCGGCTGATCAAGCGGTGAAGTGCGTCGGGGTCACGGAGTTCGTCAGCCAGTGAACGAGTGCACATTCCTGGTATCCCAGCGTCTCGAAATCGGGACCTGGGGCACCCATAATTTGTTCATTCGTTAAGAGCCGCCGGAGCCAGTTGTCGGTGTGACGGGAGGCAGTCGCTCGCCGGAGCGGCAGCAGGTGCGGCGCGCGGGCGGCTCGCGCACCAGCACGGCAAAGCGCGGAAAGGCGAAGCTGCCGGCAGCATCGTCAATCACATTCAACTGGCAGATGTACGGAGCCGGGCTTGAGGCCGCTGAGCGGCACGTCGAGTTCGATGGAGACCGCGTCGCGGCCTTCGACGTTGATCGGCTTCGCCTGCACGATGCGGCGTTTCGTAGACCTTGGTCGATCCCTGAATCAGTTCCAGGCTGCTGAGCAGATTGATGCCGGGCTTGGTTCCCTTGGGCGCGTCTTCGGCGCGCTTTCTCGTGCGCCGGATCGTAGATCTCATAGAGCAGATACAGGTGCTGATCCTGGCGGAA
Organism: uncultured Acidobacteriaceae bacterium; assembly: GCA_963782085.1. Taxonomy (GTDB): domain Bacteria; phylum Acidobacteriota; class Terriglobia; order Terriglobales; family Acidobacteriaceae; genus Telmatobacter. The sequence continues at coordinate 429,758 of CAWAIL010000007.1, read as the reverse complement.
GACGTGGCTGATGTTGGGCACGTACTCCTCGCCGTTGCGCACCAGCGGATCGATTCCCTTGCCTGGCTTCTTGCTCGGCTCGCGCTGCGAGGCCAGCACGATGGAGCTCATCTTGAGCGGAGCCTTCTTCAGATCGGGCAGCGTGACGTCGGCGATGAACGAGCCCATGCGGCCGGTCTGATTTTCGCGCACCACAAACTTGAGCTGATACTTGCCCGGGCGGCAGGTTGAAGCTGGTGGTGTACTGGATATTTTTCTGCCGCGCCTGCAGCGACGGATCGAGATTGAGCTTGACCGTATCGCGCACGCGGCCGACGGGGCGCTTGTCGTCGTCGATGCACGGCGCCGATGATGTCGAGCGTGGCCTTGTCCTTGTCGCCGCCCTTGACGAAAGGAATCTGCGAGCCGGGCACGACGAGCGAAACCGGCATGAAGAAGCGGTTTTCGTCGAGGCGGAAGTACATGGCGTCCATGTAGACCGCCATGTCGGTGGCCGGCAGATCGCTGGCGAGCTGATCCTCGAGTTCCTGCTCGCGGTCTTCGCTTGCCGGAGTGCTTGAAGTCGGCGGGCGCGTAGTAGCCGGGCCGGTATTCGAGCTTGATGCCGGGCCTGTTGATCTTGACCGTCAGCTTGCGATATTTGCCGTCGCGCGCGGGATTGCGTGGAGTGGAAGCCGATGGCGTAGTAGGCCGAAGTGTCCTTCTGCACCTTGCGCAAAGGCGGGCGCAAAGTCGTTGGAGTCGAAGAAGGCCTTGCCGCCGGTGTCGCTGGAGAGCGTGGCCATCACTTCCTGGGTGGCGAAGTTCTGCATTCATGTTGCTGGTGAGCGCGCCGCCGTTAAACCCGCCCTGACCGCGCAAGACTGCCGGTGGAGGCGTCGCCCAGCGGGCCAATGGCCTGCAGGCCGCGCGTGTCGACGCTGTAGATGGCGAGATCGGCGCGCACCGCGGCGTTGATGGCGGAACGCAGCGAAGCCTCGTTCTCGATGCCGTCGCGCGAGATGCCGCCGGAGAAATAGAGCAGCGATTTTTTCTCGTTGATCTTTGCGAGCGACTGCGAGATGGCGCGCAGCGCGAAGAGCTCGCGGTCGGTGTTCAGGTCGTTGTATTCGCTTTCGTCGGGCGTGTAGGCGGTGGTGTCTTCCACCTGGTTGGAGTTGGCGTTGGCGCCCTGCGCAAAGCCCTGGCCCTCGGTGCCGTTGTAGGCGCCCACTTCGTTGATGAGCGCGTTCTTGTCGGCGGTAAAGTCCTGGTCGACGGTGAGCGTGTCGCCGAGAGAAACCAGCGCGACAAGATCGGCGGGCTGCATTTTGGTGCGAGAAAATCCTGCGCCGCGTCGACGCTGCGCTCCAGATCTTCGGGCTGCATCGAGGTGAGGTCGAAGAACATGACGATGAGGCGGTGGTTGCGCAGTTCTTCCGGCTTGGCGACGACGACTGCTTTGCTTCCGGTGGGGCCGGCGGCGAGCCCGCTTACTGTGGCTTCCTTGAGCGGCGTGGCCATGTCCACGCTTTCAAAGTCGAAGGTGTCGATCTGCTGCTCTTTGCCGTTTTCGTAGATTTTGAAGTCGCTCTGCTTGAGGCCCTTCACCAGTTCGCCGGTCTTGGCGTCGCGGGCCACGACGTTGGTGAGCACGAGTTCGGCGTTGGCCTTGAGCGTGAAGCCGCCCTGCGGCGTGGCGGAGACCTGGCTGGAGTCTTGCGCGGGCGACGCATCCTGGGCGGAGATCGCAGGCACGGCAGGAGCCAGGAGCGCCAGCAGCGCAGAGCGCTGCGCCGAGTCGTTGGATCGAACTGTTCATGTGTAACTCTGGGCTAAATCCCAACCCTCTCTGATTCCATACGCACGGCTAAAGTCGTGTCCTGACGCGCTGTTGTGCCATAAATCGACTTTCTCAGCATGCGCTGACAACCTCTCAGAATCTGAATCTTGCCATGAACTGGAACGACCGCATGCTGCCGACCGAGGTCACTTCGCCGAATTTTGGCGAACCGTAAGTCGTGTTCACGCCCGAGTACTGCACAGTGTTGAAGACGTTGTTGATGGTGGCGCGAATCTCCATGCTGCGCGTCTCGCCCATGCTGCACGGTCTTTGACAGCGCCATGTTGTTCGGACACGGTTCCCGGCCCTTCGATGGAATTGCGCGGCGCGGTGCCGAAGTAGTCGCAAAATCCGGGAGTGGCCGATGGCGGCGCATAGGCCGCCGGTGTTGAACCATTTGCGCAAGCCGCCGCCGCCGGCGGTGACTGAAGCACCGGTAAGATTGGGCCGCAGGCCGGTTGTGTTGCCGCACTCGACGCTCTGCGCTGTCGGCTCAAAGCCTGGCGATCGAGCCAGGCGCCGGTGGCGAACTTGAAGGTTCCCGAGACGGAGAAGCCCTCGAGAATATGCGAGCCGACGCCGGAAGTGACCCAGATTTTATCGGGACCGAAAGGCAGCTCGTAAGAGATAAGTGCCGCTCACCTGGTGGCGAACGTCGAGGACCGAGTGGCCTTCTTCGCGCGGGCAGATCCTGCCAGTCCTGCACGACGGAGCCGCCGCTTCCATTGACCGAAGTGGCGTCGTCGATGGCGTGGCCGTACTGATAGTTGGCGCCCACCGAAATGCCTTTGGAGAGCCGCTTGTTCACGCGCACCGTTGCCGGCATTCATCTTGTAGATAGGCCGCGCCTCGTCGTAGTTGAAGACGCAGGCCGATGGGGTCGGTGGCCGGGCTGGCGGGCAGCGCGCGCGGCGCCAGCTTGACGTCCAGATGATTGGATCGCGCTCCGTTGTAGCCGAGATTCATCACGATGCCCCAGGGCAGCGTCTTCTGAATGTCGAGATTCCACGCCATCACGTAGGGCAGACCGTAGTGAGGATCGAGCGCGTAATTGCCCACCGTGGCGGGCGCGGGAAATCCGTTGGCCAGCGTGAAGCAGGTAATCGGCACGGTCTGCGCGCAAGCGGTGCTGGCGCTGTTGCCGACGGCTTCCTGGTTGGTCTGCTCGTTGGTGAAGGGCGGCTGGTGCGCCATGGTGGTTGGCAAAGGCCGCGTATTCGCCCACGGTGTAGTTCATGCCGAAGCCGGCGCGAACCACAGTCTGCTTGATCTTCGGCACGCGCCACGCGAACCCCACGCGCGGCGCAAATGCCTTGTGCCATGGATAGACGAGCGAAGCGGGCAGTCCGCTCGGCCGGCGGCCTGCGCTTCAGTCTCGCTGGTGAATCCGCCGGCCGGATTGGTGGCGACTTCGGCGAGGTGGCCGTATTTTTCGGTGTAGGGCGCGAAAAACTCCCAGCGCACGCCGTAGTTCAGCGTGAGCGACGGCAGCATGCGCCAGTCGTCCATGGCATAGGCGTCGTAGACGTTGTCGCGCAGGTAGCTCTTGGCGAGCGAAGAATTGAGCGTTGTGGATTGCGGCAAGCCGAGCAGAAAATCGGCGATCGACGAGCCGGTGCCGGGAACGGCTGCCGCTGACATCGCCTCGGTAAACAAGCCAGTGAAAGCGAAGTTGCCGGTGGCGTTCGAGCCGGCGAGAAAGTCGCGATGCACGCGCCGGTAATCGCCGCCGAAACGCATGTTGTGCTTGCCGTGAATCCAGCTGAGCACCTCGGAGAACGAGATGGTCTGCGAGATGGAGAAGCTGGGCTGCGTTTCGCTCAGGCCCTGAATGCCGTTGCTGAGCGAGATACCGGGCACGCCGTAGTTGAGCGGAACGTTGTTGGGCACGGCGACGCCGGCGATCGCGGCCGGGATTGTTCGGCGGTGTTGGTGAAGAAGTTGGTGGTGTGGCTGTTGCTGCGGTTCCAGTTGGACATTGAAGATGCTGGTGATGCGGTGATAGCCCACGGTGTAGCCGGCCTGCAGTGAGTAGGAATTCGACGCGCTCTTGCCGCCCAGCTCCGGAATCAGATTCACGATTCCGAGGCCGAGTGGCCCAGTTGTAGTTGAGGTTGATGCTCTGGCGCAGGCCCTGGTTCTGCGACCCGCCGCGCCGCCCGCCCCCGCCATCCACCGCGGCCGCCGGGCTGCGTGGCGTTGGCGCCTAGGCTGCGGTTGTAGCGAATGCCGCCTGCGTGGAGTTCGATTGCGCCGTGGTGAGCAGATGGTAGTTGTAGCCGTTGATCGTGCTGCCGGCGGGCAGATTCGGCTGCAGGCAAATATTCGAGAAGCGCGGTGGCCTGCGGAGAGATGGACTGGCCCAGGGCGCCCGTCAGGCGGAATCACGTTGGGCGTGCGCGTTGTAAATGAATTGCTGGCCGGTGACGGGATCGTAGATCGGCGGCAATCCAGCAGCGGAAAAATCGCCGCTGCGCTCCGCGTCGGTGGGAACCGTGGCATAGAAATCGTCAGGCAACGACGAGCGCGAGCCGGAGAGTGAAAGGAAGACAGTGTCTTTGCCGCTGGGCTTGGTGAGGTGCGGAATATAGGGCGCGCTCATGAAGCGAGAGCGTGAACTGATTGGTGCCGTTGGACGGCTGGTCCTGCGGCTGGCCGAGCAACGCGAACGGCTCAGCATTGAAGATGGAGTTCGTTCCATTCCACGCAATCGCGCCGTGCGGCTGGCCGGGATTGAAGCCGCGGAAGTTGCCGCGCCCTCCTCCTCCGCCGCCGCCTCCACCGCGTCCACCGAAGCCGCCGCCGCCACCGCCGCCGAAGCCGCCGCCGCCTCCACCAAGCCACCACCGCCAAAGGCTCCGCCGAATCCTCCGCCGCCGCCGAAACCGCCGAATGATGCCGCCCTGGCCATCCTGCGCGCCGGCCCCCTGGCCATTTAATCCGCCCTGTGCCTGGATCGACTGCGCTGCATCGCGCAGCCGGTCCTGATCCATGCCGGCAAACGCGCTCACCTGGCCCGCCTGCGCCGCTGATCGCGACTGACTCGTCGCTGAAGTCGGAGTATTCGGCGATCGAAGGCAGTGCCGCGCCGCTTGCTCCGGCAGTTCCGGCACCTGTGTCGGTATCGGCCGTAAGCGCAGTTCTCAAGACTCAGGCTCTCTGGCCCATTGCCTGCCAGCTGGCGCGCTCCTTGTGCTCCACCCTGGCGATTGCCGTTGCCTCGCCGGCCTGCTGTGTCTGCTGCGCTTGTGCGGCCTCCTGCTCGGCTTCGCGCGAGGCCAGAATCAACTGAAAGTTCACGAGCTGGTCGTGGCTGGTGGCGTTCAGCACGGCTTCCTGCGATCCCTGCGCGAAGGCGGCGAATTGGGTGCGGATCACGTAGCGGCCATTTTGCGGAATATTCATTGTCCACGCGCCGGTGATGTCGGTGGTCGTGGAGTAGCGCTTGCCGGTGAGCGTGTTTTGCGCGGTGACGGTGACGCCGGGCAGCGGGATGTTGCCGCTTTTCACGACGCCGTGCAGCTTGCCGCCGGCGACGGCTTTCAGTCGGCGGCGGCGATGCCGATTGAGGCGCGGTTTGATCGAAAGCAGGAGGGGCCGGCGCACTGAGTGATGGCGTTGCAACTGGAGCTTGCGGAATTGCCGGCGAAGGAGTGGGCGCTGCAGGCGCGCAGGACCGGCGGCTGAACCGGTGCCTGGCCTTGCGCTGCCAGGCATCCGGCGACAACAAGAGCTGCCGCGCACGCCTGCATCCATCTGCCTGCCTCATTTGTGTTCCTGGCCTCTCTCGTGCCTGTATTCAGTCTGACGAACCTGCTGCCTTCAAGGTTTACGGGTTCATGCGCTAGGACGTTACTGCGAATCGATTTGAACGAGCAAGATGAAGTTTTTTGCACTTGCATTCCCAGGCGGCGCATGTTAACTCTTAAGACTAATAGTTTTCTGATTGCTACCACCTTAGTAAACGCGGGTAGGCATCGGACAGATGGACAAGATGAGCACATCGATGAAGATCGGCACCACGATTCGCGCTTACCGGCTGCAGAAGGGGCTTTCGCAAGGAGACATCGAAAAGAAAACCGGCCTGCTGCGCTGCTATCTCTCGCGCGTGGAGAACGGACACACGGTTCCCTCGCTCGACACGCTGGCCAAGATTGCCCACGCGCTCGACCTGCCGATTGCGCAGTTCTTTGCCAGCGATACGCTGGCGCGGCAGATGAACACGCAGAATCTTTCCGATGACGAGCTGCGCTTCCTGACGCAGATCCGGCGCTACTCGTCGAACCTGAACGAAAGCGACCGCAAGCTGCTGCTGGCGATGGTGAAGAAGTTCGCCGCAACGGCGGTTCGCTAAGCCGGTCGATCCCTGCAAGCCCGGAAGCCTCGGACAGCCTGACCGATCATCGAAGCTCTTCAGCCCCGGGAAATGAGCGCGAACTGTCGGAACGAGTGCGGGTCAGGAGACGCGCACGACAGCCGACCCGGAGGTCGGCGCTACGAGGTTATACTGGCTCCGCACTCATTTCCAGGTACCAGCTTGCCTGAGGTGCTCCGATGCCGGCCGTGCGTTCTGGATTCCTGCCTTTTGTCCTGGTTTTGCTGACGGCTTGTTATCCGAGCCCGCCACTTTCCGCGCAAATGATTGCTGCTGGCCCGGGCGCCGGGTACTCTGACGCAGATCCGCCCGATGCGGCCGTGCGTGCGGCGCGGGTGCAATGGCGCCAGCTTCTCGACAGCGGCAACTTCGCCGAACTGGACGCGGATGCGAACCAACTGCGCAGCCGGCGTTCGCGCTTTCAAGGCGGCGTGTGGCAGCTTTTCGTTTTCTACCAGACGATCGGGCCGGCCGGCCCGATGACAGCGAGCGATGAGGCATGGGAACTGCAAATCGCGCGCCTCCAGCAATGGGCGAAAGAAGAGCCGGGATCAGTAACGCCGCGCATCGCGCTCGCCGATGCGTATATCGGTTTTGCCTGGAAGGCACGCGGCCATGGATGGGGCGACACGGTTACGCCGGAAGGATGGACGCAGTTTCGCGAGCGCATCTCATTGGCGCGAGCCACGCTGGAGAAGGCGCTGAAACTGAATAACGGCGATCCGGAATGGTACCGTGCCATGCAGACGGTGGCGCTTGCAGAGGCCTGGCCGCGGCAGCAGGTGGACGCTCTGGTAGACGCGGCCCTGAGCGTCGAACCCGGCTATTTTTCTTTCGCAACCGCCGAGGCAAATTATCTGTTGCCAAAATGGTACGGCAAGCCGGGTGAGACCGAGGAGTTTGCGGCGCGAGTCGCAGACCGAATCGGTGGACCGGAAGGCGACGCGACCTATTTTCTGATTGCGATGATGACCAATTGCTGCCGCGCCACACAGGCACCAGCAATGGCATGGGCGCGCGTGAAGCAGGGTTATTTTGCGCTCGACCAGCTCTACGGGACGAATCTCCACGAGCGCAACGCATTCGCATTTCTTGCGCTAAGGGCCGGAGATACCGAGACGGCGCAGGCTGCATTCGCAAAGATCGGCAACGATTGGGACGCGATGGTGTGGGGAGGCAAGCCGCGCTTTGACGCGAGCCGCCTGGGCCGGCCGCTGGGCCAGGCGATGCCCGTGCAGCCCGATCCGCCGCCTGGGCAATCAAGCAACTAAGGCTTGCCCGCGGCGCATTGCACGATGTGAGCGTGCGGCTGTTGAGGAATTCAGCCTTGTGCCGGCACCAGGCGCGAGATGTAGAAGCCGAAGAGCACCAGGATCAGCACGACGATTGAGAGAGCAAGTTGGAGCCTCATCTTGAAGTCGCTGCGGCGCGACCCGATGCGCGGCACCATGGGAGCGGCGAGGAGGAGGCCGCACAAGAATCCGCCGACGTGCGCGGAATTGTCAATCTCGACTCCAGTAAATCCGCTGCCGAAGTTGACGCTGAATCCGATGACGAGATTGATCGCGGCAAAATAGATGACGGATCTGCGCAGGCGATTGAGTTCTCGCGGCGGAACGGGCAGATACTTCGATTTAAGAAGAACGATGAGCGCTCCGGCGATTCCAAAGACTGCGCCGGATGCGCCCGCGCCCGCCTGAAAGAACGGCGCTCCCGGCGACTCATGGACAGCGCGAAACCAGTTGTAGCCAGTCGAAAGCAGATTGCCGGCCGCGCCTGTGAGGATGTATGCCGTGAAAACGCCGAATGAGCCCATCAATGGCTCAGCGAGCAGGCCCAGGTTCCAGAGGCACCACATATTAGTGGCCAGGTGAAGAATGCCGACGTGCACAAACATGGCGGTGACGATGCGCCACCATTCTCCGTAGATCAGGACGTTGTCAGGCCGACCGGCGCCCATGCGCATGAGTTGATCGACAGTGGGCATCCAGATGCTTGCGCCCTGCGCCAGCATCGCCAGAAATACTCCGCAGTTGATGGCCACAAGCAGATATGTGGCGGGCGCCGCCGCCCAACCGCGCCGAGGTTGCCGCGGCGGCGCAGGCGCTTCAGCATCAACCGGCGGCAGAATCTCGGGATCTGGAATGGCGGGATGCGTTCCCATATCTCCACTTTAAAGCATTTTTTTGTGCATCGGTCTCGTGAAAATGTTCAGTTGAGCAAAGCAGTTTGGGGCCTTTTCGCGTTGTGGATCGCTTGCACTTTAGAGTGACGGCACGCAATTTAATCTGGACTTCGGATGGTTCGTTCGGAGCTTGCTGGCGGTTTTCGGGCAAATGAGCCCGATGGCCACCGGACGAAAACGCAAAGAGGAGATCAAGGGTGACGGCAGAAGCAGGTACTGAGGCGACAGGTGTCAAGACGATTCGGCGGGCGCTGCTGAGTGTTACGGACAAGACCGGCCTGGTGGAATTTGCACGGGCGCTGGCAGGACTTGGAGTGGAACTGGTGTCGACTGGCGGCACGGCCAGGGAACTGCGTTCCGCCGGGCTTGCGGTCAAGGATATTAGTGAACTCACGGGTTTCCCGGAGATGCTGGACGGGCGTGTGAAGACGCTGCATCCCCGCGTGCATGGCGGACTGCTCTACATTCGCGGCAATTCGGAGCACGAAGCGGCGGTGAAGGCGCATGGAATTGAACCTATCGACATGGTGGTGGTGAACCTCTACGCGTTTCAAAAGACCGCTGAACAGCCCGGCGTCGCGTTTGGTCACCTGATCGAGAACATCGATATCGGCGGCCCGTCAATGGTGCGGTCTGCGGCAAAGAACTTCGAGGATGTAGCGATCGTGACGAGAGTCGCGGACTATCCGGCGCTGATTGAGCAATTGAAGTCGACCGGCGGAGGGCTGAGCCGGGCGACGCGATGGCGGCTGGCGAAGCAGGCCTTCGCGACGACCTCGGCATACGATGCGGCCATTGCCGGCACACTGGAGCGGATTGAGGAAGCTCCGGCGGTGTCGGCTCCGGCTGCGCCGGATACTGCGTCGCTGCCGACGACACTGCGGATCAATATGCCGATGGCGCAGTCATTGCGCTATGGCGAGAATCCGCACCAGCGGGCTGCGCTTTACTCCGATGGCTCGGGGCTGGGAATTGCCGGCGCACACCAGTTGCAGGGAAAAGAGCTGAGCTACAACAACCTGGTTGATTTGGATGCCTGTTGGGAGCTTGCGCAAGAGTTCGAGGAACCGGCGGTCATCATCGTGAAGCACACCAATCCATGCGGGGCAGCGACGGGAGCGTCAATCGCCGAGGCTTACAAGAAAGCGCTGGAATGCGATCCGGTTTCGGCGTTCGGGGGCGTCATCGGCATCAATCGCGAAGTAGATGGAGCCGCAGCCGAGGAGATCGGAAAGTTATTTGTGGAGGCGATTGCGGCACCGGGATTCTCAGCAGAGGCGCGCGAGCGGTTTGGTGCGAAGAAAAATCTGCGGCTGGTGGAAGTGAGGCCTGCGCCGGTAAAGCCGGTGGTCAAAAACGTATCGGGCGGATTGCTGCTGCAGGATGCCGACACCGGGCGGGTTACGGAATCCGAGTTGAGAGTGGTGACTTGGCGGCCACCAACGGCTGAGGAATTGCGCAGCCTGCTGTTCGCATGGCGCGTCTGCAAACATGTGAAATCAAACGCGATCGTATATGCCCGCGACGGGCAGACACTGGGCGTAGGAGCGGGCCAGATGAGCCGGGTGGATGCGGCGAAGTTCGGTGCGATGAAGGCCGCTCTACCGCTGAAGGGCTGCGTCGCGGCTTCTGATGCGTTTTTTCCATTCCCGGACGGCCTTGAAGCGGTTGCCGAGGCTGGCGCGACGGCAGTTATCCAGCCGGGCGGGTCGGTGCGCGACGACGTGGTGATTGCCGCCGCCGACAAACTGGGCATTGCCATGGTGCTCACGGGAATTCGGCACTTCCGGCATTGAGCCGAAAGAATAAAACCCGAAAACGCACCGACTCTTTCGATGAGAAGTCCGCGGCCTCTTCCGATAACAAGTTTCCAAGTAAGATGACAACATGATTCAATTCATCGAAGGGGCGCGTTGCCTATTTCTGGGATTCTTCCTGATCGCAATCGGTTTGTCTCCCAATAGCCTTCAGCCGGCTTCGGATCTGTTTTTCAAATTTGCCAGCCGGATTTCGCCTGTCCTTTCGGGCGTTGGTCCTCGTATCCAGTCGAGACCTTCGCCGTGGTTGATCGCTCTGGGCGGCGCCATTGTGGCTGGCACATTCGTCGCGTATATCGGGGGATAGATTCGATCTCGGGCCCGCGTCCACGATTTGCTGCCCCCAAAGTGCCACAAATCTTCTCAATCCGCCGCGCGCGCGCGACAAATGCCGGTTAAAATCGTCTTTAATAGCAGGCAGAGCAGTTCTGGACGGCTGCCGGCGCTGCCTTTCAGCTTTTCAGGGCGTTTTTTCCACTTTGCGAGTTGAAAGCGCGCGGAATCCCCTTCATGATGATCAAGTTAACCTTACCGACCTTTGCGTCTGAGATTGCCGCCGCCACACTACTTTTGCTGCCTGTCGCACCGGCATGTTCTCAGACCGCGTCAACGACTGGGAAGCCGTCTGCGCCTGCGCCCGCCGCAACCGTTCCGGCCAAACCTGCCTCAGCAGTTACCGAGCCGAATCGCGCGCTCGCCTACTATCACCTGGCACTGGCAAGTGTGTATGAGGACGACGCAATCTCAGAGGGGCGCACCGACGAGGTGAATCACGCCATCGAGGAGTACAAGCTGGCGCTCAATGCCGATCCCGATTCGGCGGAGCTGAACAACGGGCTTGCCGACCTGTATTTCCGCACCGGCAATGTGCACGACGCTGAAGTGACGGCGCGCTCGTTGCTGAAGACCTCACCTGACGATATCGACGCGCACAAGCTGCTAGGCCGCATTTATCTGCGCCAGCTTGGCGAGGGTGAAAACGGGGCCTCGACGACAGCGCCTTCAGACACAGTTCTGGACCAGGCAATCGCCGAATTCGAGAAGATCGTCAGCCCTGCAGCCGAAGAGCGTGGAAGACCGCATGGTGCTGGGGCAGCTTTACACGGTGAAGCACCAGCCGGAGAAAGCGGAAGAACAATTCAAGACGGCACAGGCGATCGAGCCGGAGTCAGAAGAAGTGGTGCTGAATCTCGCGCGGCTCTACGCCGAGAGCGGCGACCTGCAGCACGCTGCCAAGGTGATCGAGACGGTTCCCGAGGACGGCCGCACGCCCAAGATGGAGTTCACGCTGGGCGCGCTCTACGACCAGCTAAAACAGCTACGAAGGACGCCATCGCCGCCTACAAGCGCGCAGAGGATCTGGAACCGGGCGACCTGCAAACGATGGACGCGCTGGCGCAGGCGCTGCAGAACAACGATCAGCTTGACGACGCGCTGAAGGAATATCAGCAGCTTGCCGAGGCCGATCCTGAACGGGCGGAGACGCTTCTCGCACATCGCCGAGATCCAACGGCGGCAGGGCAAGTATGACGACGCGCTGGTGACAGTGCAGAAAGCGCGCAAGCTCGATCCGAATTCACTCGAAGCGGGTTTCAACGAGGGCCTGCTGCTGGACATTCTTGGCCGCTTTGATGAAGCGGTTCAGACCTACCAGCAGATGGTGGATGTCACATCGCACGCCAACGGCGCTTACACCGATGAGGAGAAGAACAATCGGGCCATCTTCCTGGAACGCCTGGGCACGTTGCTGCTGGAAGAGAACAAGGTGGACGAGGCGGTGGCCGCTTACCAGAAGATGGTGGACATGGGTGGCAGTTCGGCGGAGCGCGGCTACCAGGGACAAGTGGACGCCTATCGCACGGCAAAGCAATACGATAAGGCAATCGATGTTGCGCGCAAGGCAGTGGCAGGGGACCCCAAGGACAGCGACCTGAAGCTGATGCTTGCCGGTGAACTGGCTGACCATGGCCAGCCGGATGAAGCGCTGGCGATGGCGAAAGGCCTGCTGGATGGAGCAAAGCCCGAGGAGCAGCGGGGAATCTGGCTCGCCATCGGACAGATGAACGTGCGGCTGAAACGCTGGAAGGATGCCGAGGATGCATTCGACAAGGCCGAGCCTCTGACGACGAAAAAAGAAGACCGGACGTACCTGCTCTTCCTCCGCGGCGAGCTTGCCGAGCGGCAGAAGCACATGGACCAAGCCGAGCAGTTGTTCAACAAGGTGCTGGCGGCTGGACCCGCAGAACGCCATGACGCTGAACTATCTCGGCTATATGTGGGCGGACAGAGGCGAGAAACTGCCAGAGGCGCTGAAGATGGTCAAGAAGGCCGTTGAAATTGAGCCGATGAATGGCGCATATCTCGATTCGCTTGGCTGGGTCTACTTCAAGATGGGCGAGTACGAACTGGCCGAGGACAACCTTCGCCAGGCCGTGAACCGCGACCAGACCGATCCAACGGTGCACATGCACCTGGGCGATCTGTACGAGAAAACGGGGCGCATCCGGCTGGCTGCGGCGCAGTGGGAGCTTTCGCTGGCTGAGTTCAACAAGTCTTCTGCCGCCGACATTGAGCCGGGCGACGTGGCAAGGGTGCAGAAGAAGCTGGAGACCGCACGCGTAAGACTGGCGAAGGAAGAAGGCGGAGAAACTCCGGTGAAGCCGGAGTAGCAGCGGTAGAACCGATTCAGACTTAGAAATCGTCAAGATTGCAGCGGCGTTCGCTTGGGAACGCCGCTCTTGTTTTGTGTGGCGAAACTTTCCGCCCTAGGACGCTCCGCCGGCCGAGGCCAGGTAGGCATCCACGTTGCTCTTGTCAACAAGCGCCGTGCCGGTATCGATAAAGACCGGATAGGGTGCAAACGCATCGGCGCTATAGTCCTTGCCCAGTTGCGCCGGCGGATTGTGAAAGACCTCATCCAGCGCTTTCAGGCCCACGTAGCCCATGGTGAATGGCTTCTGCACGACAGTTGCGTCGATCACGCCATCCTTGATTCCGTTCAGCGTGTCTGGGTTTACATCCCACGCGACGAGCAGGCGGCTGCTGTCGTTGGTGCGCTTCACCGCGTCGGCCACCATCTTGCCTGAGGCCGAATCAAGACTCACGAACGCGTCAATCTTCTTTGTGCCGGTAAGGGCGAGGAATTGTTGAGTCCGGTCGAAGGCAGTACGAGGGTCGCCCTTGATGTCGACCACTTCCGCAATGTTGATGCCGGGCGAGCCGGCAAAAACATCCTTGAACCCTTTGAGCCGTTCTTCCGTGTTGGGCTGCCCGGCAATGGTGTAAAACACGACGTTGCCCTTGCCGCTGAGCTTCTGCACAATGCGGCGACCTCCGAGGCGGCCTGCTTCGAGGTTATTGGTGCCGATGAAATAGAGCCTGTGGCTCGTGGCAGCGTCAGAATCGACGGTAATCACCGGAATGCCTGCGCCGATGGCTGCATCGATCTCAGGCTGCAGGACAGAGGCATCGCTGACCGAGATCAGAATCCCGGAAGGCTTGGCGGCAACTGCGCTCTTCAGCTCGGTTAGCTCACCCTGCGGATCGTAGGTGTCGGGCCCGGCGGTTTTCGGCAGTCACACCATATTGCGCGGCGGCTTTCTTGAATCCGGTGACCGCGCTTTGCCAATAGGCCGACGACATGTTCGACGCGACCAGGTAATAGACTTCCTTGTCTGAGTGTCGTGCGCCGCATCCGGTGAGCAGCCCGGTGGCCAGCGCCACAAACGCCGGCAACAGTAATTTCATTTTCATGGTTCCCTCCAATTGAGGTCGTAAGAGATGCCGCAGACTTTGGCGGTGGCTCCGAGCTTGTGCCGACCTCGGGAAAAATTCCGGGTGGATGGTACTCCCGTGGGCTGACGATTGTCCAACGCGCGGTGCATGAAGGCTTTTTATCAGGTCGGCGGTACAGTCCATCGTGATTCCGCGCACACCCAACCGGCTGCGTACCCTGTTGCGGTATAACGAATTCAGAGCCGTGAATTCTGTATCGGTGCTCGAAGGTCCCGTCGATGGCTTTGGCCAAAACCGAATCGCCTACCCGCCTGCCTGCAGGCATTGCAGTGAGCGGGGCAGCGGAGAGCGCACTGACGCGCCGTGTGCATTCTGAGGCGCCGCACGCCTATCGCACCCCGTTTGCGCGTGACGCGGCCCGCATTTTGCACGCGCGCGCATTTCGCCGGCTGGCAGGAAAGACGCAGGTCTTCACGCGGCTGCCCGCCGAAGGACTGTCCGACCACTTCCGCAGCCGGCTGACGCATACGCTGGAAGTGACACAGATCTCGCGCACCGTGGCAGGAGCTCTGGGGCTGAATGTGGAGCTGGCAGAAGCTCTGGCGCTGGCGCACGACATCGGGCATCCGCCTTTTGGCCACGCCGGCGAGAAGGCGCTCGACCGCGCGCTTCGCGCGCACGGCCTCGAGCTTCGACCACAACCTGCACGCACTGCGCATCGTCACCTGGTTTGAAGAGCGCTATCCGGCGTTTCGCGGGCTCAACCTGACGCTTGCCGTCCGCGAAGGCATCGTGAAACACTCGCGCGACTACTCCGAGCGCGGACCATCCCGAGCTGGCCGAATATTTTCTCGACGCAGTTTCCGCCGCTGGAAGCTCAATTGATCGACCTGGCCGACGAGATTGCCTATCTCACCGCCGATCTCGACGATGGACTTGACTCCGGCATTCTTGCGCTCGATCAGGTGCGCGAGGCGGTGCCCCTGTTCCGCGGCTTTCACGATGCCGCGCTCGAGAAGTTTCCCGCCGCCGCGCCGAAGTCGTCGGTCTACGAGGCTCTGCGGCAGCTTCTGAATGCGTTGGTCACCGATCTGATCGACGAAGTGCGGCGTTCGTGTCAGCGCTCGGCGCGACGACACTCGACGAGATCCGGCGCGCGCCGGAAAGACTGGCGTCGCTTGAGCGCGCGCATGGAAGCGGAACGCGCCGCCGTGAAGAAGTTCCTCTACACGAATCTCTACAACTCGCCTGGCCAGGAACAGGTGCATGAGCAGGCGGAGGAAGTGGTCTGTGAGTTCTTCGGCATCTGATGGCCGAACCGACGCTGATGCCGGAGGACCACCAGGCGCAAATTCCCACCGAAGGGCTGGCCCGCACGGTTGCCGACTACATTGCCGGCATGACGGACAGCTACATTGTGCAGTTGTGGGAGAAGTGCGGCTGACGCTGGGCGGCCAATCGCGCCGGCTGAAGTTACTGCACGGTCCCTTGCGGGCGGATGCGCCGGAGATCGAGCGCACACTGAACGGCATTCTGCGCATTCAGGCGCAGATTGTCGGCCGCAGCCCACAGCCATAGACGCGACGCCAGATTGGAGTTGCGACGCCAGCGGCTCCGGACGCATGCCGGACCAGGATGTCGTTCTGTCCCGTGGCGGCCAGGTTCGAAGGCGAATCCGTGTCTTCCAGCACCAGGTCGACGTGCTCGCCGCTCAAAGCCTCTTCAAGAGCGACAATCTCCACCGGCCGTTCCAGCTCCACCGCGATGGAGAACGTGTAGCCATGGAAGACCGGCGCATGAATCACCTGCAGCGCCAACGCGGACCGCGACCGCCTGTGAGCGCCTCGTAGTGGCGGCGAATGCGCGCTTCCACCGCCGGCAAGCTCACCTTGGCGCCTTCGCCCATGCCGCCAAGCAGGTTGTACGCGGCCTGCGCATCGTAAATGGCGCGCGGCAGCGTCTGGAAGCTGAGCAGGCTGACGGTCTGCTGGTGCAGTTCGTCCATGGCGGCGCGGCCGAACTCGCTGGCCGGCTCAAGCACCGTGGCGGCGGCGAAGCGCACCGGCGCGGCCTGCTGCAGCCGTTCGAGCAGCAGCGCAAGTGCGATAACGCGGGTGCGCAGGAACCACAGCCGGCGTGAACAGATCGACGGCCGCCGGCTTCGGTCCGAGCCATGGCGCGCGAACCAGCACCCCGGTTTCCTGGTCCAATGCGCGCCGGTGAGATCGAGCACCGTGGAACCGGCGCGAAGCGCCTGCTGCCAGTGGCGGCGGGTCAGGCTCTCGGTGCCGCAGAAAAAGTGAAGTCGGCGCTGTCGAATGCATCGGCGCTGATGGCCTGGATGAAGGTGACCTCGTCGCCCACCTGGTCCAGCTGGCCCTGCGCATCTTCTTCGTCGAGCAGGGCAAAGTTGGCCGAGGCAAGCGGCGATTCGGAAAGAACTTCTTTCAGCTCCCGGCCCAGCAGGGTCGAGGCTCCGGCGATGGCAATCTTGTACACAGGCATCCTTTATGACAGCAGTGCGAGTTAGCAAGTACGGCATGTACGATCTCGGATATCTGACGCGATGCGGTGAATTCTGGAAACGTGACCGAGCGATTCCGGCTCGGCAGGAGACGGGTGGTATCGAAGCGGCCTTCTGCGCCGGCGCCGCTGACCAGCCATAGGCCGCGCGCGCCCAAATTCCCGAGAACATGTAGGCCAGCGCTGCCAGGAACATGACCACATTCGAATAACGAAGCGCAATGTAGGCGATCAACGCCAGCAGCACGAGCAACTGAAAGGGATGGCGGCGGGAAAAATTGATCTCCTTGGCCGACCAGAAGCGCCAGGTGCTGACCATCAGGAATCCGGTAAGGCCGACCAGGATGAGCCAGGGAACGGCGACCCACCAGTCCTCGACCGGATAGGCGTTGAAAAAGTGGACCGTGGCGGCCAGCAGGCCTGCCGCCGCGGGAATGGGCATGCCGACAAAGTATTTGCGCCCTGGGCGGCCGGGGTTGCGCGGCTGCGCGTCGTGGCTGATGTTGAAGCGCGCCAGGCGCGAAGCTCCGCCGAGAAGAAAAAGAAAACAGATGAATGCGCCGGCCTGCATCAGATGCTGGCGCAGCTGCGGGTTCATCGATTCGGGAAGGAAATGGAATCCCCAGACGAACGCCAGCAGGCTGGGCGCCACGCCGAAGGTGATGACGTCGGCCAGCGAATCCAGTTCCCTGCCGAAGTCGCTGGCGGTGTTGGTCATGCGCGCGATGCGGCCGTCGAGCGCGTCAAAGGGAATGGCGAAGAGGATGGCGATCGCCGCCCAGTCCAAGATGCGATGTGCGCATGCGCTGCCGTGATGGCCTCGATGGTCTGGGTGATGGAGAAGTAGCCGGCGCCAAGACTGCCGGCGGTAAACAGACGACGGCAGCAGATACATGCCGCGGCGCAGTCGCGGATGCGGTCTTGGCCTTTGCCTGCGTGAAGATCGAAGGTGGTTCATGCGCGCTCTCCCCGAGGGCATCAGAGGCCAGCACGCTTGCGCCGCCCTTCACGCGCTCCCCCACCTTCACCTGCAGCACTGCGCTCGACGGAATCACAACATCGACCCTGCGAGCCGAATTTGATGAGGCCGACGCGCTGCCCGCGCTCGACGGTCTGGCCTTCATTGCAGCGGAAGACGATGCGCCGCGCCAGCAGCCCGGCAATCTGCTTGAAAGTGACTTCAAATCCCCCGTCCGGTCCCTGGCCGCGCACTGTGACGGTATTTTGCTCGTTGCGCTCGGCCGAGGCCGGATTCATGGCATTCAGAAATTGGCCCTTCTGATAGTGCACGCTGGCTCAGCACGCCGCCGATCGGCGCGCGGTTCACATGCACATCAAAGACGCTCAGGAAGATGCTGATGCGCTGGCGGGAGCCTTCGGGAGTGGAGATGGAGGCGGTTTCAGTGACCAGGCCGTCGCCGGGCGAAACGATCAAGCCTTCGCCGGCAGGAATGGTGCGCTGAGGATCGCGGAAAAACCAAAGGAAAAATGCGCGCGAGCAGGACCGGCGCGATGCCCCAGACCCAAGATCCTGTAAGCCACTTGAGCGCGGCCAGCCACCGCCAGCAGGCTCAAACCGTAGATGTAACCGTCGCGAACCATCGTTCCCAACGATTATACGGTGATTGAAGTGATGGCACCGATTGCACAAGGGATTCGACGGAGGCACACACGAAACGACGATCTCAGCTGCCGAGCGGAGCCGCCTCGGCAAGTTGAGCCGCAAAAGCCGAGAATCCCTCGGATCTAGGCGACGGCAGGCGCCATGCGGCGCTCGAGCGCGAAGATCAGATCTTTGGCGTGCAGCTTGAGCTTCTTCAAGCGCACTTCTTCGAGCTGTTCGTCTTCGGTGAGGTATGGCTTTTGAAGCAACTCTTCCAAACGCTGAGCGTAGCGGCGATGTTCTGCGTGCAGGCGATCGATCTCTTCGCTCAGCGTGGAACCTTGTACTTCGTCCATCAAGCACCTCCGGTTCGGCGGTTCGGTTTACGGTACTCCAGCCGCCGATTTTCTTAGAACATTTACATATATCGCCGTTTCGGGTGAATCGGCAAGCCGGAAATCCGCTGAAAGTAACTGCAAAGCCTGTGAATATCGGAGACGACCTGGTTACTGTGACCGAGCAGTTAGCTGGACGCGCCTGGGGGCGACAGTTCAGCGGAGCCGGAGGCTGATGCTGAAGCCGCATCATTTGAGCGGAAGTGCCATCAGGACCGCATCTTCAATAGGATCAGTGTAGTAGCGCCGGCCGAAGACCGGTTTGAGTCGAAGCCGAGGAGCGGTAAAAGCCAAGCGCGGCGTGGTTGGACGCACGGACCTCGAGGATGAGTCTCGAGCACGCCCGCAGCTGCGAAGGTCAGCGGACGAGACGCGTCGAAGAGCATGCGGCCAAGGCCTTGCCGCTGGCTCTCGGCGGCGACGGCGATCGATTCGAGCTCGGCCTGCGGGGGCAATGAGGCTGGCCACGGCAAAGCCCTGGACTCATCCGCAGGCGTGGCTGCAACCAGAGCGATGCGGCGGGGGGTCGAATCCGGGTTCAGCGCGGTCTAGATAGGCCGATTCGCGGCCAGATGCGGCGCTTCTGGGCAGACTCGCGGCGATCTCCAGCACGCGAGCGAGGTCGGCAGCGGTCATGTGCCGGATCTGCATCTGGCCGTGCTGGACTGTCATGGCGCGTTCTGGACCTCGCTGCGGCGGCGGCCTGCTGCATGACGTCGGTGCCGAAGATCTCGGCATCGGAGCGGCGCAGGTAGTGGCCGTCGAGCAGAGCCAGTCGACAGCGGCGCCGGCGATCAGGCGCGCCTCGCCGAGACGAAGCGCGTCGGACGGCCAGCGGCGGCGCGACGCTGGACGAGTTGCGTGTCCGGCCAGGCGGCCGCCAGAATCGCCGCGGCGCTCATCGTCGCAGACGGCCACGCGCAGCGGCGCGGGATCGATCGCTGCGAGTTCTTCGCGGCCCGGCGAGAAGCTCGGTCGGCGGCGAGCCGCGATGCGCTCAAGCCGCAGGAAGACCTCGCCGCGATGCGCATCGAGCGCGGCACGACGGCACACCGGATTTGCGCGAAAGCACTTCGAGCCGCGAGAGCGCGACGACCGGAATTCCGTCGCCCTCGGCCAGGCCTTTGACCGCGCTCAGCGCCACGCGCACGCCGGTAAAGCTGCCCGGGCCGTTGACGACGACGATGCCGCCGAGGTCGCTGAGCTCGACGCCGGCCGATTGCAGCAGATTCGGCGACTGCGCGAGACCAGCGTCGCCGAGTAGGTGCGCCCAGCCAGCTCGGTCTGGCCGAGAATTTCGAGATCGCGGCCGGGCAGCCGCCCCAGCGCCACCGAGCCGGAGGGCCCGCAGGTGTCGATGGCGAGCAGTGAGCGGAAAGCACAGCCATGTTCTCATTAGACCGCAGCCAGCGCCTGGTCGAGGTCGGCGATCAGGTCTTCCTTGTCCTCGATGCCGATCGAGAGGCGGATGCGGCCTTCGTTGATGCCCATCGAGCGGCGCACTTCCTCGCTCACCGAGCCGTGCGTGGTGGTGGCCGAGTGCGAGGCCAGCGACTCGACGCCGCCCAGCGACTCGGCGTTGAGGAAGATCTTGATCGCCGTCAGGAACCGCGCCGCTTCTTCGCGCGACTTGAGCTCGAAGCTCATCATCGAGCCGAAGCCCTTCTGCTGCTTCACGGCCAGGTCGTATTGCGGATGGCTCTTCAGGCCCGGATAGGCCAGCTTGCTGACCTTGGGGTGCGTGGAGAGGAACTCCGCCACGGCGCGGCCGTTCTCCTCGTGCTGCTGGATGCGCAGCGGCAGCGTCTTGATGCCGCGCAGCACCAGGAAGCACTCGAAGGGCGACATCACGCCGCCCGCCGCTTTCTGGACGAACGAAAGCGCTCCTTGTGCTCGGGCTTCGAGCCGATCAGCGCGCCGCCCAGGCCGTCGGAGTGGCCGTTGAGATACTTGGTGGTCGAGTGCATCACGATGTCCGCGCCGAGCGCGAGCGGGCTCTGCAGCGCCGGCGACAGAAATGTGTTGTCGACGCTGCACTTCGGCGCCGTGCGCGTGCGCGATCTTCGCCACGCCGGCAATATCCGTAAGCACCATGAGCGGATTGCTGGGCGTCTCAATGTGCACGAGCTTGGTGTTCGGCTTCATCGCCGCTTCCACGGCGGCCAGGTCGCTGGTGTCCACGTACTCGATCTCGATGCCGTAGCCGCAGACGATCTGGTCGAAGAGGCGCACGGTGCCGGCGTAGACGTCGCGCGAGCAGACGACGTGGTCGCCGGCGCGCAGCATGGCCACCAGCGCGGAGATGGCCGCCATGCCGGTGGTGAATGCGTGGCCGCTGGTGCCGCCTTCGAGCGCGGCCAGGGCCGTCTCAAGCCGGTCGCGCGTGGGGTTGCCGGCGCGCGAGTAGTCCCAGCCGCGGTCGGTGCCGATGCCGGTGAGTTCAAAGGTCGAGGAAAGGTAAAGGGGCACATTCACCGCGCCCGTCAGCGGGTCAGGGTGCTGCCCGGCGTGAACGGCAAGGGTCGAGTACTTGTAGTGAGACATGAGTAAGTTCTTAGCTCCTAGCTCCTAGCTATCTAGCTTATCGTGCGGAGCATTGGAGCCGCACAGTCGAAATCATTCGAATGACGATATGCGCACGCTGAAATCGCATGTATTGGCAGTCAGACTGCGACGGCAAGGATCAAATCCCGGGCACCGGGACGTGAACACAGCTCTTAGCGCTGGCTCCAGCTATTGCCTGCGTGGCATGCGCGGAATCAGTGCCGACTACGTGAACTGGCTGTCGGAAACGCTTTGATGTGCGCGAGACCGCGTTCTCCAGATCGCCTCGATCTTCCTTAAGGCCGAGCCGGCTCGCCAGCCCGATGGCGTCGTAGTAGCATTCCTTGGCGTCGCTGTAGCCGACGATTGCGTCGACTCGGCGAATGCGCCTCATACATGTCGTCGTAGGCCTTTTCGCCCATCGCCTTCAGATGCGGCGAGCTGCTCCGAGACCTCGTGCTTTCTTGCTCCGGATCGATTTCGGCAATGTCCAGCCTATTGGTCCACCGACGCCGTCTGCTTGGCCGTGCGCACCACCGGGAAGTAGCCGGTGCGGGTGCGGACCGTGAGCTTGCCCTGCCCTTTCGACTTCGGCTGTGACTTCCACCTTGCCGGAAGCCCGGCTCGATGGTCGGCTTGGTGGAGTGGTAGCCCAGCGTGTACTGGCTGCGGATGTCGCGCGCCACCTCGGCGGCGATCTGATCCACCTGGTCGATCGACTTGGGGAAGAAGGCCATGCCGCCGGTCTCGCTGCGAGAGCATTTCCAGCGCGCGGCGCGCGTGGCGCACCTCGGCGCGGCTCATCTCGTCGCCAAAGAGCAGGCCGATGGAGTAAATGACCGGCCCGGAGAGCTGCTGCACGCGGTGGATGGTCTGCTCCAGGTTCAGGCTCGACGCGTTGTCTTCGCCGTCGGTGATGAGGACCAGCACCTGCTTGGGCCGCTTGGCGTCGGCGACCAGCTTGTCGGCCGAGGCCACGACGGCGTCGTAAAGCGCGGTGCCGCCGCGCGAATCGATGTGCGAAAGGCCGTCGCGCAGCTTGTTGATGTCGATGGTAAAGTCGCAGTCGATGAAGGCTTCGTCGGAGAAGTTCACGACAAAGGCCTCGTCCTGCGGGTTCGAGGCCTGGATCAGGTCGAGCGCGCTTTTGTTCACCGAGGGCCGCTTGCGGTACATCGAGCCGGAGTTGTCGACCACCAGGCCGATGGAGACCGGCAGATCGGTGTGCTGAAAGCTGATCAGCGTCTGCTTGACGCCGTCTTCGAAGACCTGGAAATCGTCCTTGGTGAGGTTCTGCACCAGATTGCGTGCCGTTGAGCACGGTGGCGTTGAGCACCACCTCTTCCACGTCGGTGTGGAGCAGGTAGCCCTCGCCCTCCTTTTGCAGCGTGCCGGTGGGCGGAGCGCGGTGCAGCTGCGTCGGGCGAGCGCACCGGATCGGTATCGACAGCGTGAGCGCGGCGCCGGATTGGCCTGCGGGCGCCAGCTTGCGGCGCAGGCAGGCTGCTGCGCGGGCAAAACGAGCCCGGCCGCGACGAAGAAACGCAGCCAGAACCGCGTTATTGCAAAGGCGCATAGTAGCCGGTGCGAGCATAAACCGTGAGCGGAGGCAATCCCGGAGGCGGATTCACCTTCACCTTCACTTTACGCCACTTGCCGTCGCGGGTCAGATCCTTGGGCTTGTAGCCGATCACATACTGGTTGCGCAGTTCGGTGGAGATTTTCTCGGCAATGTCGCTCATCTCGTCCACGTCGTCGACGCGGAAGAGGCGGCCGCCGGTCGAGGAGCTGATGTCGTCAAGCAGCTGCGGACCGGTGCGCTCCTCGGGAGTGGGCGCGTAGGGATCGAAGATGCCGATCGAGTAAATCTCCACGTCGGCCTCGCGCACCTGCGCCCGCACTTCGCCCTCGGTGTAGCGCGAGCGGTTGTCGCCGCCGTCGGAGACCACCAGCAGCGCCTTGCGCTCGTGGTGCGCGTCCTTCATCTTGGCGACGCCGTAATAGATCGCATCCAGCAGCGCCGTGCGGTGGCCGGCGTGCACCGTGGCCAGCCGCGCCTGGATGTCTTCGACCGAGCTGGTGAAGTCCTCGATCAGCTCCGGCCGGTCGTTGAATCCGATGACGAAGAACTCGTCCTGCGGATTGGCGGTCTTGATGAACTGCAGAATCGCTTCGCGGGCGCGGACCAGCTTGGAGGTCATGGAGCCGGAGAGATCGAAGATGATGCCGATCGAGACCGGGGCGTCCTCGGAGGCGAAACTGGCGATCTTCTGCTCGCCGTTGTTCTCGTAGATCTGGAAATCCTCCTTTTCGAGGCCGGTGACCAGCCGGTTCATCGGGTCGGTGACCGTCACCGGAACCAGCACCATGTCCACGTTCATGCGGATGAACGAGCCGGGATGAATGTTGAGCGACTCGTGCCCGGATTCGGGCGCAGCCTCAGCGCCCTTCGGCTCGGCCGCTGGCGCAGTCGTGACCGGCAGGCGGCTCGACATGCACCTTGTTGAGCTGATCGTCCTGCGCGCGTGCCTGCGGCCAGGCAAAAGAATCGCGGCCAACAGCAGAACCATCAGCGCGGCGAGACACAGTCCGAACGACAGCGCATAGCTGCCGCACGCCTTCTTGGCACCACGTGCTGGAGGATGCGTCCTCATGTGGCACCACTGGGGTTGAAGGCGATATTACCACGATCGGCACTGCCTGTCTGCTGTCACCAGATTGTCATTCCGCGATCGTTGCTGCGCATCACCGAATGCGCGATGCCGGGCTCGCAGCGATGCGCTGGGATACAATCGAGCCTGAGCGACCCGCATCTCTGCAAGGCATTACGGCACAGGCGGGCTCAAATTCCACCCTTTCAACGGAGAGCAAGACCTTCCTCATGGCTCGCATCTATCCTTTTCGCGCCTGGCGCTACAATCCCTCCGCAGTCCGCCTGGATGACGTTGTCACCCAGCCCTACGACAAGATCTCCCCGGCCATGCAACAGGCCTACTACCAGCGCAGCCCCTACAACCTGGTCCGCATCATCCTGGGACTGCCTGAGCTATTTGACGCCGAGAAGGGCGAAAACGTCTATACCCGCGCGGCGCGGGATCTTCAGCGCCTGGCGGGAGCAGGGCGTTCTGATCCAGGAAAAAGAGCCCTGCGTCTTTGCCTACTGCGCAGCGTTTCAAGGTTCCGGGCACCGACGATCGATGAAGGAGCGGCGCGGATTTATCGCGCTGGGCAAGCTGCACGACTACGCCGACCAGGTGGTCTTTCGCCACGAGCAGACGCTTTCAAAGCCCAAGAGCGACCGGCTGAACCTGCTGAAGGCCACGCGCGCGCACTTTGGGCAGATCTTCATGCTCTACTCCGACCCGGCCGGCAGCGTGGAGAAGATTCTCTACGACGGCAACGGCGCAGCCGACGCCGAAGTGACCGACGAGTACGGCGTGCTGCACCGGCTCTGGCGCGTCAACAATCCGGCGGCCATCCGCCTGCTGGCGACGGCGATGGACGACAAGAAGCTGATCATCGCCGACGGCCACCATCGCTACGAGACGGCGCTGAATTACTCGAAGGAGCACGCACCGAGCGGAGCCGCGGCAAGAGCCGAATCAAGCACGCAGCCAGTCTGCCGCAGCCGCCGTATCCCGAAGCCGCGGTGATGATGACCTTTGTGAACATGGATTCGGACGGGCTGGTGATTCTGCCCACGCATCGCGTGGTGCACAGCCTGGACGGCTTCGATCCGGCGGCGTTTCGTGCGAAGGCGGCGAGAGTTTTTCACCGTTGAACCGCTGCCGCGCGGCGAAGCTGCGAGCTACATTGGCGACGCTGAAGGCGCAGAAGGGCACGGCATTCGTCGCCGTCACGCGCGGCGGCGCATTTCTGCTGCGCGCCAAGCCGGATGCGATGGCCGCTGCGCTTGGCCGGCCTGCCCGAACGCCAGCGGCAGCTCGACCTGACCCATCTGCATTCGATCATCCTCGACCGGCTGCTGGGCCTGGACGCCGAAAAGGTGCGCGAGCAGACCAACCTGCGCTACCTGCGCGATGCCGGCGAGGCCGTGGAGCAGGTGCGCAACGGCGAGGCCGATGTCACCTTCCTCACCAATCCTGTGACCATGGAGCAGCTGCGCGAAGTGGCCTTTGCCGGCGAGGTGATGCCGCAGAAATCGACCGACTTCTTTCCCAAGCTGCTCAGCGGCCTGACGATTTATGCGCTGGAGTAAGGGGAGTCAGTGGTCAGTGATCAGTGGTCAGTGATCAGCAAGCCATAGAAAACGTCGCCCCTCATCTTCGCAGTGTTTGCGAAATGGACGGTGCTCCAGCATCCGGAAGTGGCGAGTCTTCTTCGGCGATTCGTCGCTGTCATCAGTCTGGTTTTCGCAATCGCATCTCAGGAACTTGTCGCACAGAATCCCGCCGGCGCAACCGCGCTTTGTGGTGGTGCTCGACGCAGCGCATGGCGGCGACGACGCCGGCGCGCGGCTGGGCAGACGAGCCGGAGAAGAACTTACACGCTGGCGCTGAGCGTCCGGCTGCGCTCGCTGCTGGCGGCGCGCGGTATTCCGGTGGTGACGACGCGCGAATCCGACGCGACGGTCGATCCGCGATCGCCGCGCCGAAATTGCCAACCATGCCGGCGCGCAGGCCTGCCTGAGCCTGCACGCAGCGGAAGCCGGCTCAGGCGTGCATCTGTTTGTCTCTTCTCTGGCGCCGGCCGGCGAAGCGCGCTTCACGCCTGGAAGACCGCGCAGGCCGCGTGGGTCACGCGCAGCATGTCGTTTGCCGGAGTGCTGAACTCGGCGCTGACTCACGCCGGCATCGACAGTCACGCTGGGGCGCATCGCGCTGCCCGCGATCGACAGCATGGCCTGCCCCGCAGTGGCCGTTGAGATTGCGCCGCAACGCGATCGACGGATGCGCCGGGAGGCGGCCAGCCTTGACGATCCGGACTACCAGGCGCACGTGGCGGACGCGCTGGCCGCTGCGCTGGTCGAGTGGCGATCGCAAGACAGCAGGAGGCGCAGCCAGCCGTGATCCCCCGCCACCAAACCGTCCTTTTCATTCTGCTGCTCGCGGCCTCGATCATCATGGGCGTGGTGCTGTGGAACATTTGCGCGAGCGCGCTCACCAGCGCCTGCTCGCAGGGCGAGAGCATCGGCGCCAACGCAGGCGCCGCAGGTAGCTCCTGCCGAGCAGGCCACGCTGATGGTGGCCAACGATGCCGACAACACCGTGCAGCGCACGCGCGCTCACTTTGCCCCTGCCGCAGAACCCCGAGGCGCGCGCGCGCGCCATTCTGGGCAAGCTGCTTCGATCTTTACGCGGCTCCCGACGCCGCGCATCCGGTGCCCGGCGGCGCAGCTCGATTGCGCAGGTGTTTCTTCTGCCGATCGCCGAGGCGGAACGCGAATTTCGTCGTCGGGACGGTTCGGAGCTGGCGGTGGTCAACCTGACCAGCGCCTTTGCTTCGAGCCATCCGTCGGGCATTGAGACCGAATCGCTGACGGTGCTCTCGATCTGCGCCACGCTGCACGCCAATCTGCCGCACGTCACCGAGGTTCGCTTTCTGGTCGATGGCCAGCAGCGCGCCACTCTTGCCGGTCACGCCGATCTGACGCGCACTTATCTGACCGCCGAAACGGTGCCGACAGAGGGAGCACATCCGTGACCGCGACCAATGCAACATCCAACCATCGGCGTCTTCGACTCCGGCTTTGGCGGGCTCACGGTGCTGCGCGCGCTGATCGAGCGGCTGCCGCAGGCGCGCTTTGCTTTTCTGGGCGACACGGCGCGGCTGCCCTACGGCTCCAAATCGCGCCGCACCATCGCGCGCTACGCGGCGCAGAGCGCGCAGTTCCTGGTGCGCGAGCAGGGCGCGGAGTTTCTGGTGATCGCCTGCAACACGGCCAGCGCACTGGCGCTCGATGCCATTCAGGATGCGGTGCCGGTTCCGGTGCTGGGCGTGATCGAGCCGGGCGCCGCGGCGGCGCGCGCTGCTTCGCGCACCGGCGACGTGCTGGTGATCGCGACCGAAGCCACTGTGCACAGCCACGCTTACGCGGCGGCCTGCCAGGCGCAAGGCCTGCGCGCACTCGAGAAAGCCTGCCCGCTGCTGGTGCCGCTGGTCGAGGAGGGATGGACCGATCATCCGGTCACGCGCAGAAGTGATTGACATCTATCTGAATGAGCTGCGCGCCGAGGCCGCGGGCACAGGGTATGAACCCGGACACGCTGGTCCTGGGCTGCACGCATTATCCGCTGCTGCGGCCGCTGATCGAGCAGGCTGTCCGGCCGGGACGCGATCGTGATTGATTCGGCGGAGTCGACGGCGCAGGCTGCGGTTGATTATTTCAACAGGCACGCGCAGCGGCTGCGGGCGCTGCAGCGGACCGACTGAGATTCGCTGCTTTGCGACGGATTCGGTGGAAAAGTTCGAACGGCTGGGCTCGCGATTTCTTGGACGGCCGGTCGGGCATGTGGACTGATCGATCTGGGCGGGTGAAGCGCCTCAGGCCGAACGGAAGAAGTGCATTCCGGCATCGCTCCGCAAAGCGAAATCACGGCAAATTCCCTCTGTTATTCTGATCAACGGCGCACCTGCGCCGTAATTCCCCTTTTGGACCCATATCTCGGAGGAACAAGACACAGCATGATCAATTTGGCGGGCAAAACGGCCGTCGTCTTCGGGCTGGCCAACAAGCGGTCCATCGCATGGGGAATCGCCCAGAAACTCCATGAGGCCGGCGCCACCCTGGCCATCTGTTACCAGAACGAGCGCATGAAGGCCGAGGCCGAAGGACCTGATCAACGATCTACCCGGCGCCAGCGGCTTTCAATGCGACGTCTCGAACGACCAGGAGATCGAAGCCCTCTTCGCCGCACTCAAAGAGAAGTACGGCAAGCTCGACATCCTGGTGCACGCCGTTGCCTACGCTCCCGCCGAAGACCTGAAAGGCGAGTTCATCAACACCAGCCGCGAAGGCTTCCGCATTGCGCACGATGTAAGCGTCTACTCGCTCATCGCTGTGAGCCGCGGCGCGATGCCGCTGATGACCGAAGGCGGCAGCATCATCACCCTCACTTACTATGCCGCCGAAAAAGTTGTTCCGCACTACAACGTGATGGCGCTGGCCAAGGCGTCACTTGAATCGGCCGTGCGCTATCTAGCATTTGAGCTCGGCCCGAAGAACATTCGAGTGAACGCGATCTCCGCCGGACCGATCAAGACGCTGGCAGCAAGAGGCGTAGGCGCGCTGGGCGACATGCTCAAGTCGCATGCCGAACGCGCGCCGCTGCATCGCAATGTGGATCAGCTCGAAGTGGGCGGCACTGCGCTTTATCTCGCAAGCGACCTCTCCAGTGCGGTGACTGGAGAGATTATCTACGTCGATTGCGGCTACAACATCATGGGGTACTGAATCGGATTGAGCGCGGCCTGGATGTAGCGGCAGGTTTTGAGCTCGAATCGATCGCGGAACTCGCTGTTGAGAAAACCCGAGGCGATGCGCGAAGATACCAGATTGCGGCCGTGCTTCTTGGCTTCATACATGGCTGCGTCTGCGCGGTGCATCATCTCTTCCCAGCCATTATCGGCATCCATTTGTGCGACACCCGCGCAAACCGTGAGTTTGATCGGACCGGATTCAAGCGGAACTGTCAACTCCTCCACAGCTTGACGGACGCGTTCGGCGATGGCGAGCGCCGCAAGTTCGGTCGTCTCCGGCAGGAGGATGGCGAATTCTTCCCCTCCGGTCCTCGCGAATGAGTCCGCCAGGCGCAACAGCGTACGCACGCGGCAGACCAGCGCCTGCAGTGCGCGGTCTCCGGCGGCATGGCCGCAGTGTATCGTTCAACATCTTGAACCTGTCGATGTCGATCACCACCATCGAAAGCGCGTATCCGCCACGCAGCGATCGCGCAGTTTCGCGCGACGCGGCTTCTTCCATTGCCCGCCGATTCAAGGCACCAGTAAGAGGATCCGTCCGCGCCAGCTCAGCAAGTTCGCTTTGCAGTTCCGTGACCAAGAACCACAAAATGCACATGACCATGCACGTGGCAAGGAATGCTGCTGCGGCCAGTGAATAAAGCATCCGAGGATCGTGGATGATATGAACAGTCTCCCACGGACGCGGAAAATAAAGGTTTGTTAAAACGGCGCGATAGGCCGCGACGCAGCCTTGTGCGCAAACGATCGCTGCGGTGACGCGAGAGACCGCGGTGAAAGGGCCGTCGCCATATTTGAGCAGTAGCCATGCTGAAATGAAGCAGACCGCCACGAAGGGAATATTTATGAGAGTGGCCGTGTGAGGAATTCTTGCGAGAAATCCGAGTGTGTAGGAGATGAGCGAGATTCCGACCCCGATCCAAAGCCAATGGTTCTGCAAGGGTCGTCGCGCGACAAACCAATGCATTCCCAGTAACTGAAACGCGAACGAAATGAGATAAAGCTCATTGGCAGCCATGCTGGAGACGACTGGAGGCACCCTGCCGTCAAATCCCTGCAAAACCAGTTTGGCCAAGCCGGCAATCAGCGCGAATGCGAACCAGCGTACCCCGAAAATTCGACGGTTGAAACCCGCGAGCAATCCAACCGACACCGTGAATACGGTCGCCGTGGCGATATTCGCAATGAATAAAGTTGAGTGGTCCATGCCGTTGCGCGCAGATTCGCTGATATCAAGATATCCATCGGCAAGAGAATGGAACTGATCGCCTGGGGGGAGCCACAAGCGGAAGATCGCGAAACCGGAAGTAATAAGGGAACCCGAAGAATGAAACGCTCGGAGCGGTTTTGATGACCTTCTTCTACCTCTCCAAGCCTTTGCTCATCGCAAGAATCACATCCCACACTGCCGGCTCGACCGGCAAGCCCGAGTTTGGTGTTTTCTTCGCGGGCACGCAGCGTCTGCTCGCCGGGATAGCGCACTTTGCTTCCCGCTTTCGCCGGCTTGCAGTTGTGCAGCGACGCGACGACCCCTTCAGTAATCTCTTCCGCGCGAGGAGCCGGTCCGAACGCCTGCGGGATTCATGGTGAGAAACATCTGCGAGACGCCGGTTTCGTTCACCGGATCGTCGGCGATCTGATGCGTGGCGTGGCCCAGCGCCATCATGGCGGCGACCATGTCGAGGACGACGGAGAGCCCCGAACCTTTCCAGTAGCCGATGGGCAGCGGCCGCCAGGACTTCTCAATCGCCGCGGGATCGCGGGTCAGATTGCCATCCGAGTCGAAGCCGCCGTCGACCGGCAACAGCTCGCCGCGCTTTCTGTAGCTCTCGAGCGTGCCGTAGGAGAACTGCGACATGGCCATGTCGAGCACCACCGGCCCGGCGGCGCGCGGCACGGCGATCACCAGCGGATTGTTGCCGATGGCGCGCTCGGCCCCGCCCCACGGCGGCAGGTTGGGCATGGTGTTGGTCCAGCAGATGCCGATCGAGGCCGGCCTCAGCGGCCTGCCAGCCGTAGGTGCCGGCGCGCATCCAGTGGTTGGTGTTGCCCAGCGCGACGCAGCCCATGCCATGCTCGCGGCCGAGCTCGATGGCGCGCCCCATGGCGGCGAGCGCGTTCAGATTGCCCGGGCCGCGATGCCGTCCCAGCGCTCCAGTGCGCCGAAGCGCGCGACAGCTTCGGCCTGCCTTCGGATCGACGCGGCCGTTGCGGATGGTTTCAACAAAACGCGGAAAGCGATTGATGCCGTGCGTGTAGACGCCGTCGCGCGTGGTTTCGGCAAAGAGGCGCGCGCAAGTCTCGGCGCGATCTGCGGAGAATCCAAGCTTGCGCAGAACAGATGCGAGTGTGGTCTGAACGGTTTCGAATGGAATGCGGTTCATCGGCTCTGCATTGAGATTAATGCAGTACGCCGGTGCGTCGCTGACTTGCCGACTCGCTGACTCGCTACTCCTTCAACGTCACCGTGATCTTCCGGGAGTCGCCGCCTTCCGAGGTAATCACGATTTCGCCGGTGGCGCGTTTGCGAATGCTCTTGAACTTGTCGCCCCACTCGACCAGGACCAGTGCGTCGGGAGTGAGCAGATCGTCCAGGCCAAGAGTTTCCAACTGCCGCTCGCCCTCCAGGCGATAGACGTCGAGATGAAAGAGCTTCACGGGCGTTCCCTTGCGGGTGCCTTCGTACTCATGCAGCAAAGTAAAAGTGGGGCTCGTGACCTCGTCAGGCTCGGCGGCATCGAGAGCCTGGGCAATTCCCTTCACCAGCGTGGTCTTGCCGGTGCCCAACTCGCCACGCAGCAGCAAAAGCTGCGGCGGCTTGAGCAGATCAACAAGCTTGCGGCCCACAGCAACGGTGTCGGGGCCGCTTTGCGTGGTGAACTCGTGAATCCTGCCTTCCGCGACGGGTGCGGCATTCGCCATTGCTCGGCCCTCTCTTGATTGGACTGCGCATTCGATCTTCCGGCTGCGCGTTTTTCAGGTCCACTGTATGGGTCTCAGGGTTGCATGCGCTTTTGGGGCTGCTGCATGCAATGCCCCTGCACCCAAACATACCCGTTCTCCCTGCTGATGGCTAATTTATCCGGCTTTAACGTGAATGCTCTGGACAGATGCGCAAGGCAGTCCGTAGCCAGTAGCGTATGCTCGTCGGTGGCCTGCACGGCAAGGTCCGCGGCGAGCCCATGGAGATAGACGGCGGCTTCGACGGCGCGTTGCGGCTCGTTTGGATGTTGCGCGAGCAGTCCCGCAATCAGGCCCGTCAGGAGATCGCCGCTGCCACCCTTGGCCATTCCAGGATTTCCGCTGGTGTTGACGGCGACGCGACCATCGGGATGCGCGATGAGCGTGCGGGCACCTTTGAGGACCACGGTTGTGCCCGTACGCTGAGCGAAGCTGCGAGCAGTCTCGAGGCGGTTCGCCTGCACTTCCGCGACAGTCATCTTCGCGAGACGCGCCATCTCGCCAGGATGTGGCGTCAGAACCATCGGCCGCTCGCATTTCTTCGACAGCTTGGAGAGCAGCGCAGCCTTGCCCGCGAGAATATTTAATGCATCGGCGTCGATGACTGCGGGGATCTCCGTCTTCGAAAGCAACCCAAGGACGAATTTTGCGGTTTCTGCGCTCTGGCCGAGGCCCGGGCCGATGGCAAGGACCGTTTTGCCTTCGAGCAGCGCTTTGAGGCGCGCGGGTGCAAGATCGCGTGAGGAAACAGCGCCCGCGGATGTGGCGTGCAACGGCCAGGTCATTAGCTCTGGCGCGAAGGCAGCGGCGATTGGCAGTGCCGGCGCGGGGACGGCCGCAGTGACGAGTCCCGCGCCCGCGCGAAGTGCGGCCAGCGATGTCATCGCAGGCGCGCCAGCCTTGCCGCCTGCGGAGCCAAATGTTCCGCCTACGACAAGCACGTGGCCGAAGTTGCCTTTATTTGAAGCTGCGGCCCGCGGCGTTTGTGCGAGTTGCAACGCCGACCCAGCCCAATCCAATTTCATCGTTGAAACGATTGCCGCTTCCGGGGATCCGATCGGTGCGACGACGATGGGCTGATCCCAGCGGCGCGTCAGTTGCCCGAATACGTGCGCGGGCTTGGGCGCGGTGAAGGTGACGACAGCATCGGCGGGAAAAACCGGTTCGTTGACGGTCGCGCTGGTTTCGTCGGCCGGCCAGCCAGAAGGCAAGTCCACTGCGAGTATGGGTGCTTTCGCGCCGCGCATCCATTCAAGCGCGGCGAGGGCGAGGCCGCGCATGGGTGGCTTGAATCCAGTGCCGAGGACCGCGTCGAGAATCAGGTCGGCCTCAAGCGCGCTTTTATGGCGCACCAAGTCGCCCGGCGCAGTGATCACATGCACATGGCCTTGCTTCGGATCGGTGAGCTCGCGCCAGGCATCGGCGGCATCGCCCTTCAGGTCCTCAGGCGAGCCGAGCAGAAGTGTCGTGACATCGAGGCCGGCTTCAGAGAGCAGCCGCGCTGCCATCATGCCGTCGCCGCCATTGTTACCGCGCCCGCAGAGCGCCGTCACGCGATGCGCTGCCGGGAATTGCTGCCGCGCAAAGCGAAGCCACAGCCGCTGAAGCCGCACGCATCAGCAGAATGGACGGGACGCCAAACCGCTCCGTCGTCGCGCGGTCGCAAGCCTGCATCTCGGCAGCAGTGAGAACGTGCATCGCAATCATGTTACGACACGAATCGTCGCGTGGATGAGACGGTGAGCGCCGAAATCATCTGAATGGATTTGAAGGTTCGGCAGAGCCGCCGGTCGCGCTTACTTCATCAGGTGTGCGCGAACCGCGGTGCGCGAGCTGAGTCGCGTGACCATGCACATGCCATTTCGATCACAACGGTAGTGGACATCGGCGGGGAAGATTTGCCAGTCGAGCGCCGGATTGACCAGGATCTTCGATCCAACCAGAAAGGCGCGGCCGCTGTTCGTGGTCACAATGCCCTTCCCAGGATTGTCTCCCACAATGACGTCGTCCGCCTCAATCGTGGTCGATAGCGAATTGACAAAGGTGTAGCCGGCGATCGTCTGCGGATTTGGCTTGCCCGACTTGGCCCGCTGCGCTTCCGCCTTCACCGTGTCTTCGTGCTTTTCCCAATCCTTCTGGATTGCGAGCGGTGGGAAATCCGTGATGAACTCCCACGCGACAATCTTCTTGAAGGCATCGAGGCTGCAGCCAAGCGAACCGTTTATAACCGTCTCGCCGATCTGCCCATTGACGGCCACATTCTGCATGGTCTCGCCAGTGGGTAACGTGCGCTGCGCCAGCGCTGCAGTCTGGTCGAAGTCGCCGCTGCCTTCGGGCTGGCCGGGGATCACGACATCCTTCTGGCAAACCACGCCCTCAGACTTGTCGAGCATCTTGAGCGTGAACGTGATGGCGTGCGGAGGGTTGGCGATCGTTGCCTGAAAGCTCGGAATCATCGTTGAATCGAGCGGGTCGACGGTGAACTTGTAACCGGCGTCCCCTGTATATTCGACGATCAGCCGTCCGCCAAGCCCGGCCGGATCGTATCTCTGCGTTCCCAGGTCGACGTACAGCGCCTGCGGTTTCGGCTTCAGCCAATTCATGCCGAAATAGACAAGCATGGCTGCGACCCCCGACACAAGCAGACCGAGCATAATGATGAGCCTGAGATTTGTTTTGGGTGGCGCTGGGAGTTTGTCTTCAGCTTCAACGGTCTGGGCCATCGCGGTGCGGAATCCGTAAAGCTCATCTTCCGGAGGGCGCCCGGACCCCGGCACGAACTTGTGGTCAGTCCATGAGCGTGTCGCGGACGACTCAGGGTTGCTGGCCGTTACCGTTTCATTCTGTTCGACTTGGACTCCATTACTCAACGGGTACAACCCCGAATTCGCGACGTCCGTGGCGGTGCACTAGCGATTGAACCACGAGTCGTGCGAATCGATCAATAACCACTCTGTGTGATCGTCGACCTGCATTTGCCAGCAAATCTCAAGGCATCTTGTCGCCGACAATCCCATGGTATACCGGCGGTCAGAACTCGATCCTGGCCTGAAAGGCGATCATGCGCGGCGAACTGTCCCCGCCAAGCCCAACGCCCAGCAGCCCGGTTGGCGGTGAGATGGTGCTTTCGAGAGTGCCGAACTTTGGCCGGGATGATACTTGCCGGGAACGCCGGCCTCGACGCTGCTGGGCAATCGCGAAGTTGGGATGGTTGAAGGCGTTGAACATCTGCACATCGAAGCGCAGCGAAGCGTGCTCTGCCAGGTGAAACTTGCGCGAGAGGTAGATGTCGGAGTCAGTGAAATGCGGACCGCGCACGGTGTTGCGGCCTGAGTCGCCGAACTGGCAGTTGGCGGCGGAATCGCCTCCTGTGCAGGCGCCCGTGGTGGGATCGACGACCGAGACAAAGGCGTTGGGATTGAGCCATTGCCGGGTTCCCTGCAACGGTTACGCCAGAGAAGGGAGTTTTTTGATAGAGCGGCTGGCCGGAAACGCGGCGGGCAAACTGCGGGCCATTGGCCTGAAAAACGCCGTTGCCGTTGGCCGTGTAAGGCTGGCTGAGGACAGTGAACGGAAGGCCGCTGTGAAGGAAGGCTGTTTCAGAGAACGACCAGTTGCGGAAGAGAGCGCGCAGCAGCAGCATGACTGGACGCAAAAGGAATCTGGTAGATGCCGTAGGCGGAGAGGTTGTGGCGCACGTCGTAGTCGCAGTCGCTGTATTGGCGGCTTAGCTCGCCGGGCAGCGGAGTGAGAATGCCCTGCGTGGAAAATGGGAGCAGGCCGCCGTTGGAGACCTCGTCGAGGCAATGGCTGAGCGTGTAGTTTGCGCTCAGCGTGAGGGAGTGGAGCTGCTCGGTGAGGCTGGCCTGCAGGCCGGTGTAGTTGCTGCTGGCGTCGGTGCGGAATTCGTTGACGCTGCCGAATCGCTGGTCGAGGGGCTGCGCGTAGGGATAGGGCGCGAAGCATCCGGCGCAGACGGTCTGGTAGCCGTTGAGGCCGACCTGGAACGGCTCATGGAGGCCGCGGGTGCCGACATAATCGATGCGGACCGCGCCGTGCGCGCCCAACTTTCCGCTCGATGCCGAAGTTGTATTGGTAGTAATAGGGCGTTTTGAGCGTGCCGGTCGGGAAGGTATTGAGGCTTGACGGCGAGAGGGCAGGTTGGCGCGCCCGCGGCGATTCCCGCGCAAGGCGCGGCCGCCGGCGCTGAAGAGCGACTGGAACTGGCTGATTGGCGATGGATGCCGCATCGGCGGCGCTGCTTGGCGACGCCTGGCGCAATGGCAATGCCGCCCACCTGGCCGCCGATGCCGCCGACGAAAGTAGGCGCATAAGGGGCGTTGGTGGCGGCGAGATCGGCAATCTGGGCGGGAATGATGTCGTTAAAGACGCCGAAGCCGAGATGAACGACCATGGCCGGGGTCACCTGGTAGGCGAAGAGAGACGCGCGGCTGCCAGACGAACAGCGGTGTTGAGGGAAAGAGATTGCGCACCCCGGTTTGAATGGCCTGATCGAGCGGCTGGCTGGCGTTGTGCGAGAGATCGAGAAACGATCCCGCCGGGCGCGCGAAGAGGCGCTGCTGATTGACGGGATCGGTATTCCAGGTCGTCCGCATGCCGGCGATGAACGTGGCTCGGGAGTTGGGCTTATAGGTATCCATCGCGTAGAAGTCGAGATTGCCGGCGGCTATGCGCTCGTTGAAGGAGACCGGGAAAGTCCAGCTCTCTGTGTAGGCCGCGCCATAGGTGAATTCGGCGAGATCGTTGTAAACGGCAGTGGGCACGCTGCCCTCGCCCAGATCGTAGTCGCTGACGTCGATGCGTCGCGTATTGATGCCGAAGCGGAACTCTTGTTTGCCACGCATCCAGTCAAGGTTGTCGTTGATCTGCCATTGCGTCACCTTGCGGCCCTGGGGATAGGTGTTGTCGTTGCCGCCGATGGTAGTAAACGGCGCGTTGTTGCTGCCCGCCGCGAGCACGATGGGGAAGGTCTGCTGGACCTGGGCATAATTGTCTGGGCTCGAAGATGCTCGAGTACCAGCTCACGCCGGGATTGAACTGATTGACGAGATTGGGGCGGAAGATGTGCGTGTAACCGGCGACCAGCGTGTACTGCGGCTGCGGAGAATAGGAATTGAAGATCGAATTGATGGGATCGGTGTAAGCAGCCTGCAGTCCGGTGTCCGATTGAAAGCGGTACCAGACGGTGTTGTTGGCGTTGATGGTGTGATCGATTTTGACGACGAACACAGTTTCGTGGTCGCTGTTCTGAAGCGACTCCTCGCGCTGGTTGGCGCAGCCGCAGTGCCGTTCGTCCGAGGCGGGCAGTGAGACGAACAGGAACTCGGCGGTTCCGGCGGTATTGCTGTAGAGCCGAACATCGACTGGTAGAAGCCGACTTCGGCGGCTCGGCGGGCAGCGCGGTTCCGGTGACGGGGTCTACGCCGCCGAGGGGAAGTTGGTTGAGCACGTATTGCTGATATGCGGGCGAAGGCACGACGGCCTGGATAACGATGGGAAGCGCGATGCGGACGCCCTCGTATGCGGTAAAGAAGAAGAGCTTGTCTCTTCGGATGGGTCCGCCGACGCTGTAGCCGAAGTGGTTCACATTGGAGCGCGGCTTGGGGGTGATGTTGCCCGGCGTGTCGTTGGCGTGGAGAAAGTAGTCTTCCGCGCTGAAGAGCGAGCCGTCCCATAGCTCGTAGAAGTCGCCGTGAAATGTGTTGGTTCCCGACTTGGTGAAGTAGTTCACCTGCGAGGCGCCATAGCGGCCCTGATCGACGGAGTATGAGTTGGTATTCACGGTGGCCTGGTCGACGGCATCGAGGCCAAGGACGAGGTTGGTGGAGAGGCCGATGTTGAGGCCCAGCCAAGGATCGTTGGTGTCGTATCCGTCGAGGATGTAGCCGTTTGAAGTTGCGGGAAGGCCGTTGAACTCGACATTGCCGTAGCCGCCCGGGGCCTTGGCGTCGTTGGAGGAGCCGGCGGTGTTCATCAGTGCGCCCGGGGCGAACTGGGCAATGAAGGTGAGGTCCGAGCCGGCGTTGGGCAGGTTGGAGATGGTCTTCGATTCGATGGTGGTGGTGGTGTTGGGATTTTCAAGACTGAGCAGCGCCTGCTGGGCAGTGACCTCAACGGTCTGCGAAGTGGCGGAGACGGCGAGATTGAAATTCAGCGTGGCGGTGCGGCCGACTTCGACCGCAATCGGCCTGCGAGGTCTGCTCGGCAAAGCCCGCTGCGCGCACGGTGACGGTATAGGTTCCGGGATTGACCTGGGAGAAGAGAAAACGGCCATCGGGGTCTGGTCCGCATCGTGCGGACGGCCTTGGTGTCGACTTCGGTGGCTGTGACGTCGGCGCCGGGCAGCGCTGCGCCCGAGGCGTCCAGTACCGTCCCCGAGATCGCGCTGGATGTGCCGCTTTGCGCCGCAATATGGACGCAATTAACCACGGTTAACAGGAGAGACAGAAGAAGAGATCTCCGAATTGCCTCGCATCGCTTCACGTCAACCTCAAGGGAATTTCGGGACGATCGAAAGATTCAGCGGCCCATCGCCGTCTCGACCAGCAGCCAGACATTCAGCCCCGCGATCACCACAGCCGTGAACCATGCCAGCGCTTGCAGCGAACGGCCGTTCACGAACTCGCCCATCTTCTTGCGGTTGCCGGTAAACAGTCACCAGCGGCACCACGGCGAAGCTCAACTGGAACGAGAGAATCACCTGGCTCAGGATCAGCAGCTTCTCAGTTCCCTGTTCGCCCATGACGGCCACCACAATGATGGTGGGAATGATCGCCAGCGAGCGCGTGATCAGGCGGCGCAGCCACGGCGAGAGGCGCAGGTGGATGAAGCCCTCCATCACCACCTGCCCGGCCAGCGTGCCGGTGATCGAGGAGTTCTGGCCGCTGGCCAGGAGTGCAATGGCGAAGATTGTGCTGGCGCCCGCTGCGCCCAGCAACGGGCTCAGCAGCTTGTAGGCGTCCTGAATGGCCGCGACTTCAAAGTGGCCGCTGCGATAAAACACCGCGGCGGCAACGATCAAGAATGGCCGCGTTCACAAACAGCGCGATCATCAGCGCGAGCGCCGAGTCCACATTCGCCAGGTGGATGGCTTCGCGCTTGCCCCTCGGCGTGCGTTTGTAGCGGCGGCTCTGCACGATCGAGGAGTGCAGATACAGGTTGTGCGGCATCACGGTGGCGCCCAGGATTCCGATGGCGATGTAGAGCATGCCGGGGTTGGTGACGATGGCGGCCGAAGGAATAAAGAGGCTGCGCAATGCCGGCCAAAAATCAGGCCGCGAGAGAAACATCTGCACGCCGAACAGCACAATGATGGTGCCGATGAGCGCGATGACCAGCGCCTCGATGTAACGGAATCCCCAGCGCTGCAGGAGGAGGATCAGCAGCACGTCGAGTCCGGTGATGAGCACGCCGTAGAAGAGCGGAATGTGGAAGAGCAGTTCGAGCGCGATGGCCGAGCCGACGACCTCGGCCAGGTCGCAGGCGGCGATCGCAATCTCGGCCATCAACCACAGCGCGAAACTCACCTTGCGGCCGTAGCTCTCGCGGCAGAGCTGCGCCAGATCGCGCTCAGTGGCCACGCCGAGCTTGAGCGAAAGGCTCTGCAGCAGAATCGCCATCAGGTTCGAGAGCATGATGACGAAGAGCAGCGTGTAACCGAAACTGCGATCCGCCGGCGATGTCGGTGGCCCAGTTGCCGGGATCCATGTAGCCGACAGAGATGAGGAAACCGGGCCCGACGAAACCGAGCAGCCGCCGCCAATAAACCGGAGACCGCGAAATGCCGACACTCGAATGCACCTCGGGAAGCGAGGGCTCGGTGAGTGCGACGGTAGTTGCCGGTTCTGTGGCCATAAGGGTGGGGAAGCCTCGCGCAGAAATCACGCAACCACAGTATGCCACAGATTGTTAATCATGGTTAATGAATAAATATTACTTTTGATTATTATGTTAACTTTGGAGCCTCAGCCAGACCGCCTCCGCGGCTGGACGTCCGAGGATCGACTTACCGCTAGCTAGCTCAATCGAAACGGTTTGATCGTAGTTCTGACTGACGACCCGCAGGCTCTTGCCTGGGCCCGATCCCAGCCTCGTGGAGGAAGCTCAAGAGCTTTGGATCGCGCTCCTGGAGGCTGGTGACGGTGTAGCGCTTGCCGGCTGCAGCCTCGGACAGCGGTAGTTCGCCGCGGCGTTTCCGCTCAGCAGGAGGGGTCGGGCAGAACGGCATTTCCGTGCGGGCAGGCGCCGCCTTCGCCGAGTTTCTCTTTGAGCTTGGCCTCGAAGGCGGGCGAAACGGCGTGTTCCAGCCGCTCTGCTTCTTCGTGAATCTCGTGCCACTCCATGCCGAAGACTTCGCTCAGCATGCGCTCGATGAGGTGATGGCGCAGCGCGGTTCGATAGGCGGTCTCGCGGCCCGATCGCCGTCAGCCGCACGATTCCGTCCTCGCCCACCTCAACATATCCGTCGCGCTTGAGCCGCTTGAGCGCCATGGTCACCGCTGGCGCCGAAACCTCAAGCCAATGGGCCAGCATGGCAGGAATCACCTGGCGGCCTTCGGCCTCCGCCTCAAGGATGGCCTTGAGATAATTCTCTTTCGAGACGTGGATCGAATCTTTCATGATTGCCAAATTCAGTCTAATTCGTTCTGTGAGACCCAAGAACGTGATTCTGCGTGGATGGGCATATTGACAGCCTTGGGCGTGAGCCGATAGCATCCTCGATGCGAGACCGGTCTCTCAAATGAAGCGGGACCTCTTTGGGCTCGGGGAGATCGGCTCGCATTTGTTCTGACCCCCGAATCCTCATGACGCTTGCGGAAGACGCACCGATTAGGGCATTTCAAGAACACGATTTCCACTTTCGCCGAAACGATGCCGCGGACATAAGGAGAAGGAATGGACAGGAGAACGTTCAACAAGCTGGCCGGACTTGACCGCGCTGGGCGCTCTGACTGAAAACGTGGAAATGAGCGCCGCACAGGCCGCCGCCATCACCGGAGAAGTTGTCCTCGAAGACAACGAACTTGCTCGTCGCCTTCGATCCGGGCACCGGCGCGCTGACGCGCATGGAGCACAAGGCGACGCATTGGGACATCGAACGCCGGCCCGCGCTGGGCGTCTCCTTCCGCATGCATGCTCCCCTGCCCACGCAGCGCACCAACTTCATCTCGGGCAGAAGCAGCGCGCCAAAAGCGTGGAGAAAGATCTCCGCCAACCAGGTGCGTCTCATGTGGTCCGATCTCGAGAGCGAGCACGGCGGCGTCCTGCCCATCACGTTCACCGCCACCGTCACGCTCAAGAAACGGCGCGCTCACATTCGACGGCATCCTCGACAACCAGTCTGACCTGCATGTCGAGACTGTCGACTATCCCTACTTCGGCGATCTCGAATCCGCCCACGCCCGACACGCACATGGTGGCCGAGCACATGTTGTCGGCGCGCTTTCCGAACGAGGAAATCTATCCCCACTTCAGCAACAATCTCGGCTATTGGGGAGTCCGGTATCCCACCAAGACATTCAACACCAACCAGAGCCAGTTCTGCCTCATCCAGTCGCCCGAGCAGGGCATTTACGTAGCGCATGCACGATCCCGGCCATCCGCTACCTGCTGCAGTTCACCTTCGAGCAGCATCCCGGAACCATCGACTGGAACGGCAACGCGGTCCCGCGCACCGACGAGATCTCCGGCCTGCCCGTGCATCTCGATTTCCGCACCTGCCACTTCATCTTTGCGCATCCGCACTCGACAGTCGACTTTGTCGCCCGTTGTCATTCGCCCCTACTCCGGCGACTGGCACGCCGGCCTCGACATCTATCAGCGACTGGCGCGCCACGTGGTTCGGCGCACGCCGCGCATCCCGGAATGGGTCAAGGACGTGAACTCCTGGC
The DNA here is from genome assembly GCA_963782085.1 of uncultured Acidobacteriaceae bacterium. GTDB lineage: Bacteria > Acidobacteriota > Terriglobia > Terriglobales > Acidobacteriaceae > Telmatobacter. The sequence continues at coordinate 388,447 of CAWAIL010000007.1, read as the reverse complement.
AGCAACTGCAGATCGACGGCGCCGAGCAGGATTACTCGATTCCCTATCGCGAGCTGATCAAATACGGCACGGAGTGCGCCGAGAACGGCGTCGGCTGCAATTCAACTCGTCGGCTGGCATCACGGCGGGCAGGATGGCGGCGATCCGTGCTGCTCGACCGATCCCGGCCTGGGCACCTGGCAGGAATTGCACGACGCGATCGCGCAGATCCAGGCCAAGGGCGTGAAGATGATCCTCTTCGGCAAGCCCATCTTTGCCGACATGTCCACCGACTGGTACAAGGAAGTGCTCTACCAGTACGAGTGCACCGATCCCTACGGCAACAAGTACGAGTCGGGCGGCTACAGCTACGACACTCCCACGCAACTGGCCGGCATCAACAACCGCCGGCGCGCCATCATGGACGTTTGCTGCCAGGAATATCGCGACATCGCCACGCACGAATTCGAGAAAACGCTCGCGCTTGGCGCCGCAGGGTTGGCTCTTCGACGAAGTGATGCAGCACAACGGCGTGCTCTACAACTTCAGCAACAATCACGGCTACCAGGCGCCGGGCTATCTCTTCAATGGCGACATCCCGCTGGTCGAAGCAGTTCCGCGCCGCCGCCGACAAAGTAAATCCCGAACTTTCTTTTCTCCGGCGAAGGCCCGGGCGACTGGCTGATGCCGCACTATGTGCTCGGCTACTACCGCATCGGCTGGGGCACGCGGCACGCGCTGCGCTATATCGATCCCCAGGCGCCGCTGATGGCAGCAGTGCGCGGCTGGGACGCGCGCGATGAGATCAACGTGGCGCTGCTGTATCGCTACATCCTTGAGTACGAGCCATACAACTTCAAAGGCAGCATCACGGCTTTCCCGCTGACACTTGAATACGGCAAGAAGGTCGACGCACTGCGCCGCAAATACAAGGCGTGGATCTGGGATGCGGAGTTCCGCGATACCCTTGGCGCCGACGTCACTGCCGACGGCTCGGTGCGGCACACCGTTTATCGCAAGGCCGACGGCAAGCGCGCGGTGATGATCGCCAATCTCGAGCAGGACAAACCGATTGTGGCAAAGCTGGAAATGCCCAATGCAGGCGCTCTGAAGTCGGCGACGCCGGAAGAGCCGGAACTCAAGTCCGCCTCAGGCGCGTTGCAGATTCCCGCGCGGTCGGTTGTCGTGGTGATGGAGCAGTGAAACAGCCAGTAGCGAGTAGCTGAGACTCACGGCGATGGGGAATTACTGCGGGTTACTGGCTACAAGCTGCTTCAGTCCTTCACTCTAACTTTTGGCTCGACCGATAGCCCGGGGCGAAGCTCGTGGTGCGGGTCTTCTTTCGCGAGATCGGTGAAGTCGATGCGCACCGGGATGCGCTGGACGACTTTGACGTAGTTGCCGGTGGCATTCTCCGGCGGGAAGAGCGAAAGCACCGAGCCGGTTGCGCCGCCGATCTGCGTCACTTTGCCGCTGTAGTCCTTGCCGGTTGAGTCGACGTGGATCTTCGACATTCTGGCCGGCTGCCATGTGGCGCAGCTGCGTCTCCTTGAAGTTGGCCGTGACCCAGAGATCCTCAAGCGAGACCAGCGTGAGCAGGTTCTGGCCCGACAGAGACGTTCTGGTCGATCTCGACGCTCTTGCGGGTGATGATGCCGGCCGCGGGAGCAACGATTTTGGTATAGCTCAGGTTGAGCTTGGCCTGATCGAGCTGCGCCTGCGCCTGCTGCACCTGGGCCTCGGCCTGCTTGGCGCGCGCGTCCTGCGCGGCCACCTGCTGCGGAGCCGGTCTCGGCGTACTTCAGCTGCGCCTGCGCCTGCGCCTCGCGCTCGTGAGCCACGCGCACGCCGTCCTGCGCAGCCTGCTCGTTGGCCTGCGCGTCGGCCAGCGCTGGCCTTGGCGGCGTCGGCCGCGGCCACGCCGCGTCAAACTGCTGCTTGCTGATGACGTCTTTCTCGACCAGCGGCTTGTAGCGCTCAAGATCGGCCTGCGCCTTGGTGTTGTTGGCCTCGGCCTGCGCCACAGTGGCGTGCGCAGCTGCGAGCTGCTGCTCAGCCTGCTCCACGGTGGCGTGCGCGCCGGCTGACATCGGCGCTCGGCCGAGCGCAGATTGCTGCCGGTGTTGATGGTGGTGATGGGCACGTTGACGCTGGCGGCCGCGGCATTGGCCTTGGCGCTGGCCAGCGCGGCCTCAGCATTCTCGACCGCGACCTGGTAGTCGCTCGGGTCGAGCTCGGCGATCGGGTCGCCCGCCTTCACCACCTGGTTCTCTTCCACGTCCACCTTGAGGACCTGGCCGGCGATGCGCGCGCTGACCTGGATGAGATGGCCGTTGACCTGCGCGTCGTCGGTGTCCTCGCTGAAGGTGGAGTGCCACCAGACGCCGAGAGCGATGAGCACCACCACCACGACTGCCGACGATGAGGATGCCCCTGCGGCGGGAGCGCGGCGCTTCAATCTCTGTCTCTGCCGGCTCGATTCGTTCGGTTCGGGAGTTGGTGTTGGATCCGCCACGTTCACTTCCCTCCTAAATATTTCTTGTAGTCCTGGCCGTCGCCCAGCGCGCGCGCCAGGCTGAGCTTGGCCACGTTGTCGCGGTAAAGGCTGGCCACATATTGGCTGTTGGCCTGGGCCACGGATTGCTGCGCCTGGCTCACGGCCAGGTTGTCGCTGACGCCGTTGGCGTAGCGCTCCTGCGCCTCTTTGAGCGCTTCGTTGGCCAGGTCCATGCTGGACCGCGCCACTTCAACTTGCTTCTGCGCCGAGTGCGATGTCGAGCAGCGCGTCGCGCACGTCGGCTTCGACCTGCGCGTTGCTTGTCGCTCAACTGCGCCTGCGCGGTATCGAGCTGCGCCTGCGCCTGCTGCGCCTGGCCGCGCAGTGCGAATTCTTCAAACACCGGCACGCTGACCGAGCCGGTGGCATCGACGGTGCCGTGCGAGTGGGCCAGTGTGGTGCCGATGTCGCCGTAGTCGGCGTCGGCGGTCAACAGTGGGAAACCGCGCGGCGGTCGCCGCTTTGCGCTGATCTGATCGCGGCCGCAGTCTGCTCCACCAGTCGCCGCCAGATCTTTGCGATTCGCTCTTGGCCTGCTCGATCAGCGCATTGCGCATCGAGCTGGTCGAAGGGCGCGTAGGGCGCTGTGTCAGTCAGGTTGAAACTTTGGGCCAGCGGCAGGCCGATGGTGCGCGCCAGCGCCAGCTTGTCTTTTTCGAGCGCGTTCTGCGCGGCGATCAACTGCTGCTCGAGCGACTGGTAATCGACGCGTGCGCGCAGCTCGTCGAGCAGCGGCGCCGTGCCGGCCTGGTGGTTGGCGACGGCCTGATCGAGCGAGACTTTCGAAGTGGCGACCTGCGCCTGGACGCTGGTCACTTCGGTCTGGTCGGCCAGCACCAGCAGATAGGCGTTGCCCACGGTGAGCACCACCATGTCGCGCGCATCCTGGGCAGACAACTGCGCAGCGGCGAAGTTGTGGCGCGCGGCCAGATAGTTGCGCAGCGACTGCACGTCGACCAGCGACCAGTTCAGCGAGGCGCGCACATCGGTGTAGCCGAACGGCCCGATGATCGTTGGGAAAGCCGGGAATGCGCAAGCCCTCGGCGGGCAGATCGGTCTGCGTCGCCGCTTCCTTGGCGGTGAAGTCGACGGAGGGCAGCAGCGTTTGCAACTGGCTGAGGCGCTGCGGCGCGCGCGCCGGCCGTCTGCGTGCCGCTCAGAATGATGCCCAGGTTGGCCTGCAAGTCCGCGCTGGATGGCGTCGTCGAGCGAAAGATCGATGGTCTGAGCCGTGCCTGCCCTTGGTCACGCTGCCCTGAAAACTCGTGCTCGATGGCGGACCCGATGGCGGCGGAGTGGCGAGGCTCGGCAGCCGTCTGCGCCGCCAGCGCGCACGCATGCGAGAGCGGCAAGAACCAACAGAAGGCCGGCGGCACAGGGACGGATTGTGCTTTTCATGGAATACTTTGACAATTTAGAACCTTACTCAGAACGATGGCGGCGCGAGGCCCGAATGGCGGTCTGCAACCGAAAATGGCTGTCCTAGAAATGGATGCGCCAACAGCGCTGCGCGGTTCTTAAATGTAGTGTATCGAATGCGGTGTACCCGGAATTCATGGTGGATTGGTCATCGCTTCGAATCTAATCCTGCCGCCTCAATACGTTCCCGGCTGGCGGTAGGGCGAGCCGGCGGCATAACGGCGCTCATCGCCGCGCGGATCGTTCTGACGATCGTGCGGCGGATTGTCCCAGATCATCGTGTTGCGCGCTTTCAGGTCGTAGGCCGGCCAGAGCGGGAAGACCGGGATGATTGGGATTGCCGGTCGCGGCGTAGTGGATCGAGCATTCCGGACATGGCGTCGGCCAGCGGCTGAGCGGCGGCGAGTTCTTCGGGTGTCGATCCCGATCTGGCCGGGCGCGGCGGCGAGATTGTCGAACATGAAGGGAATGTCGATGGTGTGCATGGCGCGCGCGCCGGGAGCGTTGCGATGCCAGTTCATTTGATAGACCCAGGTGTGCGGCTGGCTCCTGGGATTGCGCGCGCGGCGCTCGGCCTCCATCACCTGCCCGGGCCACGCGCGAAAGGCCGTGGCCGCCGCGATGACAATTTCGATGGGCGATTTGTCGGGATAGATGGTGCGATATTTGGCGATGACTTCTTCGGCGGAGTAGGGGCCGAGATAAATGGCGACGGCATTATGGAGCGCGGCGGGCGCATCGTCCCAGGTGAGCGTGCCGCGCGCGGGAACGGCGGTTTCGTCGTGCACATTGCCGAGGATCATGGGCACGTCTGCAGAGAGCGGAGGCGCGTCGGGCGTGAAGGGATCGCGCGAAAGCACGACGCCATCGACGACGGGAAGCCAGTCGGAACTGGTGGCGACGGCTGCGGCCTGAATCTTCTCCCAGGGCATGGTTTTGAGATCGGCGAGATTCGCCTGCGTGATGCCGAGTTTGCCGAGCATCGACTTCGGTGCGCTTCGGAGGCGATTTCGATCGAAGCGCCTTTCACCTGCTGGCCGCTCATGGTCATCACGCGATGAAAGAGGCCGTGCGCCGCGGGCATGGCCATGAGCGTGGCGCATTTCGCTCCGCCGCCCGATTGTCCAAAGATCAAAACGCGGAAGCGTCGCCGCCGAACTCGGCGATGTTTTCGCGCACCCACTTGAGCGCGAGCACCAGGTCGAGCATGCCGACGTTGCCGGAGTCGGGATAGTTCTTGGGATCGATGCGCGGCGAGATAGAGAAAGCCGAAAGCGTTGAGGCGGTGGTTGACGGTGACGACCACGACGTCGCCGCGATGGCACAGGCGTTTGCCGTCGTAGAGCGCGCTGTTGACCGAGCCGTTGTTGTAAGCGCCGCCGTGAAAGTAGACCAGCACCGGGCGCTTGCGATGGTCGCGCAGGCCGGGCGTGAAGACGTTGAGATGCAGGCAGTCTTCGCTTTGCACGCCGGCCTTCGGGTGCGACGCGCGGCGGACCCGCGGCCGGCAGCCGGCCGACCCAGGCTTGGCGCGGCAAGTCGAGCGCTTGCGAGCCCGCGCAGCGCGGTAAGTTGCGGAGCGCGCGTGGTGAACGCGTCGCAGACCTTTACGCCGATCCAGGGAGCGGGCGGCAGTGGCGCCTGGAAGCGCACCGGCGCTGTATCGGCGCCGTAGGGAACGCTGCGGAAGACATTGATGCCGTCTTCGATGAGTGCCGCTGATCAGAGCCGTATCGGGTCTTGGCGAAGGGGGCGGCAGCGGGTCCGTCAGCGCGGGCGCGCAAAGCTTCGGCGAAGCGAAAAGGCGGCGGCGGCGATCCCGGAATAGCGGAGGAACAGTGCGTCGCTGGATGGGTTTCATGGCCTTTTAGGCGAACGCGGAAAGACGTATCAGACCATTGACCGCGGCGGCGATGAGCGGTTTTTTCCTGACTTTAACATCGGTTTGGCCACCCACCTGTAACGATGTTGGCGCATAGAACCTCTGGGTCGCCTGGCGTACTGCCTCCGTCGTGCCAGAGCCCCGCCTGAAACGCTGTAGACTGCCAACACGGCGCGCTGGACCGCAATGATGGCCAAAAATACGCACAAAAACCAAGCTTTTCAACGGCCGGGACTACTCCTGGATGCAGTTCAACCGGCGTGTGCTTGAAGAGGCCGAAGACGCCGACCAACCCGCTGCTGGAGCGCGTAAAGTTCCTGGCCATCACCGGCTCGAATCTCGACGAATACGTCGAGATTCGCCAGGCCGGCCTGATGCAGCGCATTGAAGACGGCTACCGCGAGCCGGGCTACGACGGCCTGCGGCCCGACGAGTCGCTTGAGACTCTGACCGCCGAGATTCACAGCTTTGTGGCCGCGCAATACCACTGCTGGAACAAGCAGCTGCTGCCGGAGTTGCGCAAGCAGGGCATCCGGCTGCTGGAGTGGGACGAGCTGAGCGAGGACGCCCGCGACTTTGCGCACGAGCTACTTTCAGCGCGAAGTCGATCCGCTGCTGACGCCGATTTCGATCGATCCGGCGCATCCGTTTCCGCGCGTGCTGAACAAGGCGCTGTGCCTGGCGCTGCTGCTGCGCGCCAAGCGGCGCAGCTCCGGCCCGCAGGTGCTGGGCGTGGTCACGGTGCCGCGCGCGCTGCCGCGCTTTGTCCGCCTGCCCTGCGACCAACGGCCACTACGACTACCTGCTGCTGCAGGACCTGATCGCGCAGCATCTGGCGCGGCATGTATCGCGGATACGAAGTGCTGGCCTCGGCTGTCGTTCCGCGTGACGCGCAACTCGAACCTCTACTTCGAGGAGGAAGAGGCGCGGTCGCTGCTTGAAACCATTCGCGTGGAGCTGCACAACCGCCGCAAAGGCGATGCGGTGCGGCTGGAGATCGAGACCGGCGCCGACCCGGAAATTGTCGAGCGGCTGCGCGTGAACTTCGAGCTCGACGAGGACCAGGTATTCCGCTGCGAGGGCCCGGTGAATCTGTCGCGCCTGATGTTTTTCTACGGCGACGTGCAGCGGCCCGATCTGAAGTTCCAGCCCTTCACGCCCAAGCCGCTGCATGCTGAGCCGCAAGTCGACCGGCATCTTCGACGAGCTGCGCCATCGCGACATTCTGCTCCACCACCCCTACGACTCCTACGATCCGGTGGTCGAGTTCATTCAGCAGGGCGCGCAGGACCCGGCCGTGGTGACGATGAAGCAGACGCTCTACCGCACCAGCCACGACTCGCCGATGTTCCAGGCGCTGACCGAAGCCGGCGCGACCAAGGAAGCCACGGTGGTTGTGGAGCTGATGGCGCGCTTCGATGAGGCCTCGAATATTCGCTGGGCGCGCAGCATGGAAGACGCGGGCGTGCAGGTCTTCCACGGCGTGGTGGGACTGAAGACGCATTGCAAGCTGGCCATGCTGGTGCGCCGCGACGAAGACGGGGTGACCCGCCGCTACTGCCATCTGGGCACCGGCAACTACAACCCGGTGACCGCGCGCTTCTATACCGACCTGAGCCTGCTCACCAGCGATCCGCAGATTGCCGAGCGCGTGCACATGGTGTTCAACTACCTCACCGCGCACGCCGAGATCGACGACTACAGCCCGCTGCTGGTGGCGCCGCTGACCATGGCGGAAAGTTTTCTGCGCCTGATTCGCCGCGAGCAGGAGCACGCGCAGGCCGGACGGCCGGCGCACATCGTGGCCAAGATGAATGCGCTGCTGGAGCCCTCGGTGATTGAGGCGCTCTACCAGGCATCGCAGGCCGGCGTGGAGATCGACCTGATCATTCGCGGGCTTTCGCATTCTGCGGCCCGGCGTGAAAGGGCTGTCGGAGCGCATTCGCGTGCGGTCGATCGTCGGGCCGGTTCCTGGAGCACTCGCGCATCTTTCACTTTGCCAACGGCGGCAACGACGAAATCTACCTGGGCTCGGCCGACTGGATGCCGCGCAATCTGTTCGAGCGCTGCGAGGTGGTCTTCCCGGTGCGCGATCCGGCGGCCATCGGCGCGCATTCACGACGAGATTCTGCCCGCCTACTTGGCCGACACGGTCAAAGCGCGCCTGCAGCAGCCCGACGGAACCTACGTGCGCGCCAGCAAGCTCTTCAAGGACGCGCCGGCGTTTTCGAGCCAGGAATTTCTGATGCAGCTGGCCGAAGGCAAGACCGATCTGGACGCGATTCCTGAGATCGACAGCAGGCGGCTGGCCAAGGCCCAAAAAGCAGCGACAGCGGCAGACTGAGACAGTTTCGGACCAGCGCTTAAGATTTCAGGGGCCGGTTCTCAACGCCAATCGCTGATCACGTAAGCTCCGGGGTGGTTGAAACCTTCGCCAGTCGGCTGTTGCATCGCGACGCCTTGCGTAAAGACTCGATAGCCATGCGCCCGCATCCTGCGAAAAGCATCGATACAAGCGAGGCTCACGCCTGCTTCTACGTCGGCGCCGCGCTCAAACGCGTAGGCATCGACGGCTTCGAGCAGGCGAGTGAAACGATCGCCACCCCCCGATCCACCGCGCGCCGCTGCAAATTTCACGTAAACCTGCTTTGCGCCACCCTCCGAGCCGGGGCCATGCATGCAAACTGCAAATGCATCGAGCGAATTGCGCCCTTCAACAATGACAACCTCGCCGATGCCTTGCTTGAGGACTGCGCCTATCTCATCGCTCAAGTCCAGACCTTTCAAAAGTCCATCCGCCAGCCGCGCGCAGGTTCGAATTGCATTCTGCCGCTCACCCCGATTGAGAGTAGAGAGCAGAACAGCCTGCTTCGCATTTTTTCTAATCGGCGAAACGCGAGCCTGAGGTGCAGAGCGCATCAACGCCGTAAGATATCCGGGCCAATAGCCAAATTTCTGATAGAGGCCGACGTGTTTGGCGCTGTGTGGAAAAGTGTAGAGCCCGGTTCGAGTGACTCCCCACCTGTCAAAAACCTTCATGGTTGCGGTGAGCAAAAGTTGCGCGATTCCGCGATTCCAATAGTCAGGCAGGACGGTGAGCGGACCGAAGAACGCAAATGAGCCCCAGCGTGTGGCGATATTTACGCCGATGAGCTTTCCCTTTTCGCGTGCCGCCAGCGCTTTCGTATTTCGCGAGCGCCAGCGCGGCGTGACAAAGTCACAGTCGCCCATGAATTCGAGCGGATTCGGCATGCCGAGAAATGTGCCGAAGGCAACGCACACGATGCGCCGCGCTTCGGCCAGTTCCGATTCGCGCAGCACGCCAACTTGAATGGACTGGCTTTTGCCGGGCAATGTCCACCTCCATGCACTCAAATTGCGTCTCGAAGGGGCAGAAAGCCCAGAAGATCGGGCCGCAACAGTGTAGCGCGGAGAAACGTGAATTGACATCGTGACTCTCACATTTGGGACGGGCGGCCGGCGACGAGCACTTCTCCCGCCAATATTTCTTACAATGAATATAGTGTCGTTTCCCCTCGCCACAGCCGCGCCTCAGCATGTTCACACCGTCAGTCTGCCATCAGGGACGGAGCGGACACTCATTCTTTGGCACCTGACGAGCCTCGATGCCCCGACAGTTGCCGCTGTGTGGTCACTCGCCTTTGCCCGCTGCAGCGGTCTGCATCTGCATCCTTGGACGCCGGTTCTGCTTTCGCTGACGACTTGGTGTATTTATGTTGGTGACCGCCTGCTCGATGCGCGCAAAGGGCTTCGTTTCTGTTCGGAATCCGGGTTGCGCGAGCGCCACTTCTTCCACTGGCGGCACAGGAGAATTCTGTTGCCGTTGGCGATCGGAGCCGCTTGCATCGCATTGGCGATGGTCATGGCGTTGTTGCCTTCCATCGTCCGGGAGAGCGGATCGGTGATGGCGATTGCGGCACTGGTTTACCTCTCAGGAGTACATCTTGCACATGGATCGGATAATTTCACCGCAACGCAGCGGCTCACTTTCCCGAACAAGGAATTTTGGGTTGGACTCCTATTCACCGCTGGCTGCGCACTCCCCTTGTGGCCGCGACTGCATGTTGCCGGCGCAACACAATCATCGTTCTGGCCTTTCTGGATTCCTGTTGCCTGCTTCGCTGCACTGGCATGGCTGAATTGCACGTGCATTGCCCAGTGGGAATCTGCAGACGGGCCGCCCGGCTTGCCGGATCTACATCGCGGGGCGAATGGCGGCGCACCACTGCATCTCCGCTTAGCAATTCTGCTAGCCATAGTCAGCACGGGTCTCGCTGCGGGCGCCTTCCCTGCGCACCCGCGAACCGCCGCGCTACTCGCGTGTGGAGCGGCAAGCGCGATCATCCTGGCGCTGCTCGACCGCATCCGCGACCGTCTCGCAGCTACGGCGTTGCGCGCGGCAGCCGATCTGGCGCTGCTGACACCGGTTGTGCTTTTGTGGCGATGAGCCAATTGATCAACGCTGAGCGAGCAAGGGCCGGGCAAAGGCCTGCAAACTTTGATTTTCTCGCGCGATCTTACCTATTGATGGAGCTATTCACCTTCGGGCCGTACCTCGCGCGCTGCCGAAATACATTCCTGCGAGAATGTGCAAAGTCCCTCCGCGCCCTGGTCCTTGGCGATGGCGATGGACGGTTCACCGCTCAACTTCTGCGAATTAACCCTGAAATCGAAATTGATGCAGTGGATGCGAGCCCAAAAATGCTTGAGGCTCTCGTTCGCCGCGTCGGCCCTGATCGCGATCGTGTCTGCACATTCTGCGCCGACATCCGCGACTTCCAGCCACCAAATCCACCATACGATTTGGTCGTTACTCACTTCTTTCTCGACTGCCTGCGTACCGAGGAAGTCTGCTCACTGGCCGCGACTTTACGGAGCGCCGTCGCCGAGAATGCCCTCTGGATCGTCTCCGACTTTTCGGTTCCAGCAGGACGGTTCGGACGCCTGGTTGCCGGCCCGCTCGTCTGGTCTCTCTACCGGGCCTTCGGTGTCCTGACAGGTCTTTCGATTCGAAAACTCCCCGATTACCCAACCGCTTTGGCCCAGGCAGGATTTAGCTTGAAACGCCAATCCCCCCAGCTACACCACTTACTTATCAGCGAGTTATGGACGACGACTGCCGGGACCGGGCCTTCAACTTGAATGTTACAAATCTGTTAAAATCAGATCTGCAGGAGTCTCGGCACTCCTCATTCAACCCCCGCCGAATTATCCCCATGATCCTCTTATCTGATGCGCCATGCGAATGCCGGAACCGTTCGCGACAATCCCCTTCTCGACGCCAAACGCGGCCTGGTCAAGGAAGGCAAGGAGCAGTGCATGCTGATGGCGCGGGTGCTGGGCGCGCTCAAAGGCGCCGATCGACGTGATCGTTTCAAGCCCGCTGAAGCGCGCCCTGCAGACGGCGCAGTTTGTGGGCACCGAGCTGGGATACGACGCCAAGGTTGAGATCAGCCCGGCGCTGGGATTGAATGCGCAGTTACGCCGATTTCCAGGACACTGCTGGCGAAGTATGCCGACCGCGAAGGAGTCCTGGCCGTGGGGCACAATCCCAACCTGTTCCAGTTTCTCGGCCGCCTGATTACCGGCAACGGCGGCGCCGCCATCCGCATGCGCAAAGGCTCCATTGCGCGCGTCGACATGGACGAACCATCCGCCGCGGCTGCAGTGGCTCATCGATCCGCGCACGGCGCGCGCCATTTACGCGAGCGTGACGAAGAGCTCGCGGCCGAAGACCTCGCGGAAGTAGCCCGCCTCTTTGCGCAGCGACCACATTTCCAGCTCCGCGCCGGTGCGCCCGGCGCGCAACTCCAGGTAAACCCGCTTGGGATAGACCCTGCACGCCCACGCGCAGCACGTCGCTGGCGCGGTCCTGGTTGAACGCCACGGCGAGGCGCAGCAGCACCACGGCGCGGTGCACATTCTTGTGCTCCTCGGCGGGAATGTTGCGCAGGGCGCGGTCGCCGGGCTGGGGGCGGCTCTTGCCCAGGTAGCGCGCGATGGCTGAGACGAGGGTGCGCTGCAGTTGCGTGTAGCCGTAAATTTCAGAGCTCGAAATGATGTACTGCGTGTGCCGGTGATGGCCCTGGTGGTTGATGAACTTGCCGGTGTCGCGCAGCATGGCGGCGGCTGCAAGCCAGCTCTCGTACTCGGGCGGCAAGCTCGTGCATGGTGCTTGAGCTCGCGGAAGAGCTGCACGGCGTGGGCGCGCACCGGCTCGGCCTGGCGTGGGATCGACGCCGTAGCGGCGCGCCGTGGCCAGCACGCTCTCCCAGCGCTCGTGCTCAAACTCGCGATGCGCCTTGGCGCGCGCGTCCTGCTCGGCCAGCATCTGCGCCAGAATGCCGTCGCGCAGGCCCAGCGGCGAGTAGCGGAAGCCGCGCAGGCCGAAGCTCTCAAGCATCTCGGCGTAGACCTCGCGCGCCGGCAACGATGATTTCGGCGCGGCGCGGGCCGATGCCGGGGATGGCTTCGCGCTCAGGCAGCGACATTTTGGCCAGCTTGCCGGCCAGCTTGCGCACCGCGCGCGCGGGCACCATTCCGGCCAGACATTGCAGCGGCGGTCGCGATCGGACTCGCGAGCGGCGGACGCGATTTGCCGGCTGTTTTGCCGCTGGCCTTTGCCGTTCTTTGATCCCGGCAGCGCAGGCATCGGAGAGCGCGGCGGCCGTGCCCGAAGTGGCAATGACCAGCGGCGCGCGGCCGGGCTGAATTTTGCGATGCGCGCGGCGCAGTTCGCGCGCAATCAACTGGCGCATGCGCGCCAGGCCATCTGCGCGGCGCGGATCGGCGGCGAGAAACTGCTCGGTAAGCCGCACCGCGCCCAGCGGCAGGCTGATGGTTTCCTTGATGCGCTTGTGCTCAGAGAGCGTGATCTCGCAGCTGCCGCCGCCGAGGTCGAGCAGCAGCACGCGGCCGCCGGCGCCCGGCTCGGCGCCGGTCACGCCGAGATGAATCAGGCGGCCTTCTTCGAGGCCGGAGATGATCTCCATGTTCCAGCCGGTCTCGGCCTTGACCCAGGCCTGAAAGGCGGCGGCGTTGCGCGCGTCGCGCATGGCCGAAGTGGCCACCACGCGAATGCGGTCGACGCCGTGCGACTGCACCGCGCGCTGAAAACGCTTGAGCGCGCGCAGCGTGGCGGCCATGGCTTCGGGCGAGATCAGGCCGGTGTCGAAGACGCTGCCGCCGAGCCGCGTGACTTCGCGATCTTCGGCGAGCGTCTTGAGCCGGTGCGCGTGCGACGCGTGGCGATCTTCAACCTGCAGGAGTTGGAACCGATATCGATGGCGGCAAATGTGGGCATGGTTTATTTCGGACGCACTCCGTGAGAAAGAATCGACCCATCGCCAAGATACACGACAACGGTTTACATCCTGTTGTGAACAAGTGGGCGGGAATTTGCAGGGCAATCCGCCGACCTGCGGGTGGGCGAAGAGAGCGAGTGTATGTCGGGGGAAACGACGACTTGCGGGTGGAGAAAGCGGGCGAAAAAGGGGCGCATTCTGAGCGGAGAGAAATGACGACCTGGAGGTGGAGATTTTCGCAGATTCGATGATCTGCAGGTGGCCGGAATCGCGAAAAGTGACGAATGTTGGGTGGTGGAAGCGGATTTGGATTGCATGCGAAAGCACGTGCGGAAGCAAACTTTGAGAGTGAGACACGACCGATAACCGCCTTGCGCGCTCTGGGTCGAAATCACCCAGCGACGAAGATCTGTCGCCGGGGACACCGATGACGCGATCCGATCAGGATGACACTTTGGTTTGTTTCGATTGGGGCTCGTTTCATTAGCCTGCTGCACGGGCTGGCACGGAAGGGTGATTTGATTCCCCAGGCTCGGGCCTGGGGCTATTCCGTTATCCCTTGTTCCCTGTCTTTCTCAACTCCGCCACAATTTCCTGCGCCGCCTTGCGCGCGTCGGCCTTCCTTGTCGGGCGGAAAGCTGATCGCTCCCACGCGCGCATGGCCGCCGCCGCCGTAGCGCTCGCAAATCTGCGCCAGGTTCACCATCTTCGCCGGGTCGACCTTGGTCCACGGATTCGATCCCACGGCCACCTTGGTGCGGAAGCTCGATTTCGACAACCCGATCGAGTACGTCGCCTGCGGATAGAGGTAGTACGGGATGAACTTGTTGAATCCCTCGAGCGGATGGTCGGTGATGTCGAAGAAGATCGTTCCGTCGCGCTATTCCGCGCGGCTGCGGATCAGCTCGAGCGCCTGCTGGTGCCGCTCAAGCAGCGGCGGCAGAAGCGGCCGCGACAAACGGCTGCTTCAGAATCTCCGCCAGCGGCATCTCGGTCAGCAGCGGAATCAGCCGCGGAATGAACTCCGGGTCCTGCGTCGCCTCGATGATCAGCGTGAGCTTCATCGCCGGCGCGGCCATCTCGACGGCTGCTTCCGGGCTCTCGTACTTTGCGCCGTCCACAATGTCGGCCCAGTGAATCAGCTCCGCCACCGGCGCCGTATCGAATCCATAGCGCGTTTTGGCGATGTGCGCCAGAAAGCTGGTGCACGAAGTGTAGTTGGGATCGAAAAACTTGCGCGCCGCGCACACCGGGATCGCGCTGGCAGGCGAGAAAATTCTCGTGGTCCTGCGGCGTCAGGAACGCCGACTGGTGATGATCGAACCACCACGTGATGCGCGGCGAAGCCGAGTACTTGAAGTCGACAATCGCGTTCTCGTCGCCGGTGAATTCGCTCTCGTCAAACAGCGCGCCGGCGCGATGCACCAGCCCGTGATACTCGTAGCTCGCGTCTCGGGTGATGCACTCGCGATGGAAGCGCGTGAACAGAGACGCCGAGCAAGCTCCGTCAAAACATTTGTCGTGATAGAAGACGCGAACCTGCAACACCGGGGACTCCTCCTGGAGCCGAAACTAAAAAAGCGGAACTGTTCAGCATCAAGGGCGGCGGCCGATTGTGTCAAGACTACGTGCCACATCGTGGAGTCACGCTCCCGACGCTCCCGTGCTCTTCGCCACCCTCGCTGTGGTCCGGTCACAGGCCGCCTTTCGCCCATCGTTTACCCTCATGAGGGTCTATCCAGGCATGACCACTGACGCAGCCCAAGCTCGTTACCCGCTCACCCAGGGTGTGAACCCCTGGCTCGTGACCGTTTCGGTCATGCTGCCCACCTTCATGGAGGTGCTCGACACCGCCATCGCTTCGGTGGCGTTGCCGTATATCGCCGGATCGCTCTCGGCCTCGAACTCCGAAGCAACATGGGTGCTGACCAGCTACCTGGTCGCCAACGCGGTTATCCTGCCCGCCTCCAACTGGTTTGCGCGCCGTTTTGGCCGCAAGCGCTTCCTGCTCACCTGCGTCATCCTCTTCACCATCGCATCGTTTTTCTGCGGCGCGGCGCCTTCGCTTGGCGATCATTCTTCTGGCGCGCGTCCTGCAGGGCGCGGGCGGCGGTGCGCTGCAGCCTCTCTCGCAATCCATCCTGCTTGAGAGTTTTTCGCTCAAGGACCGTTCCAAGGCCATGGCCGCTTATGGTCTCGGAATCGTGGTCGCTCCCGTGCTCGGCCCCACGCTCGGCGGCTGGCTCACCGATACCTGGAGCTGGCGCTACGCCTTCTACATCAACATTCCCGTCGGCATCCTTGCCGTCATCATGATCAGCCGCTTCGTGCATGACCCGCCCTATATCAAGAACGCCAAAGTCGGCCCCTTCGACAACATCGGCTTCGGCATGCTCATTGTGTGGACCGGCTGCCTGCAAATCGTCCTCGACAAGGGTCAGGAAGATGACTGGTTCGGTGCATCTGGGTGCGTTGGGCTGTCGCCGCGCTCATCATCGCGCTCGTTGGTTGGATCTGGCGCTCCTGGACCAATCCCAAAGGGCCTTGTCGACCTGCACATCCTGAAGGACCGCAACTTCCGCACCGGCTTGTTCATGATTGCCATGCTCGGCATGTGCATTTACATCACCATCGCCATCCTGCCGCTCTACTACCAGGAAATCCTTGGCTACACGGCCTTCACCGCCGGCCTTGTCGTTGGTCCGCGCGGCATCGGCTCGTTCATCGGCTCGCCCATCATCGGGTTTCTCAATTCCCGCATCGATCCGCGCAAGCTGCTCTGTCTCGGCTTCCTCGGTTTCGCCGTCTGCGCCTTCATCTTCGGCAGCGTGAATCTCGACATCGGCCCCTACACGCTGCTACTTCCCATCATGCTCACTGGCTTTGCTCTGAGCTTCGTGTTTGTGCCGCTGGCGACGATGACCACCTCGACGATCTCACGCAACGAGATGGGAAATGCCACAGGACTCTTCAACATGCTGCGCAACATCGGCGGATCGATCGGAATAGCGATGGCGACCACCGCGCTGATCCGCCGCGCCGATCTCTACCAGAATTACCTCGCGGCGAATCTCTCGCCTTCGAGCGCAGTGCTCCAGCAGAAATCCACGATGATCGCCTATTACCTCGGCCATCGCATTGGCCCCGGCTGGCGCGCGCCCGGGCTCCTTCGGCCTCATCTACGGGCTTATGCAGCAGCAGGCGGCGTTGCGCGCTTACGTCGATGTGTTCCGCTGGACTGCGATTCTGGCGCTGATCTGCGCGGCTGCAACGTGGCTCTTCAGGAAGCAGGCAACGCATGCCGCCCCACCGCCGGGTGCACACTGAGATTTTCAACTGCACTTCAATTTATTTTCAGACCCGCAGCAGCTACGCGGCCTGACCTGCGCAGGCTCACCGCGGGGCAACTCACTGAATACCCCCCGCCTCCAATCTTGCGAGCGCAGACCTGCCATTGCAGGTTGTTGCGTTCAAAGGCCGGGCAGGGGCACTGGGTTTTCGCGATTTCCCCGGTTTGCCGGCGGCGAAGGAGAATCGCAATGGCAGCCGCCGGACCCTGCCTTCACCTAATTACTTGACCCACTTCGCGATGCGACTCGCCCGCGCGCGCCGGTCTGCGGAAATACGTATGCGGGGGAGGGGAAAAATCAAAGCTCCTCTCGCCCGGCGGTACCTGGTTTGGCAATGATTCCGCCGCGTTTTCCACGGGTTTCCCGGCCAACCCGGTAACATTCCCATGCGTCCTAATAGTTACGCAGCCTCGCGGTGCGGACGAGGTGTGCATCGATCGGTACGGTGTGGGTACCGAACCAGAATTTTCAGCAGCCCGATCGTTCGAAACCGTGCGATCTTTACCCCAGGGTCGGATCCGCAATCTAACAATGTAGCGAAAGAGCGAAACGCTGGCGGCGGCTACGCCACTAGAGCATTGAAGCGTTTCCCCGGGGGTCTTAATCGAATGCAACATTCTTCTGATCAAACAAACCAATCTGGCACCGCGATCTACACCGTCATCCAAAGTCTGATCGACTCGCAGGAAGCGCTTGTTGAAATCGGCGAAAAGCTTGAAGATCAGGACCTCAAACGGTTCTTCCTGTCTGAGTCCTTGAAGCGCGCCGAATTTCGCGGTGAGCTTGAGACGGTTCTGAACCAGGAAGGTGTCGGCAATCTGCGCACCAGCATGGCCGAACCGGGAAGCGTGCAGCGCGCGCTTGCCGATTTGCGATTCAAAGCTCATGATGCCGGCGAACACATTTTGCTGGAAACAGTTGAGCAGGGCGAAGATGCCGCTCGCGAAGCCTATTCGAATGCCATGAATGCTTATCTGCCAACCTCCATTCGGCAGTTGTTGAGTTCGCAAGCCACTCACATCACGGAGTCGCTTGACTTCGTCAAGGCCGCCCGCAAGCGCGCCGCCTGAGCAGCATCCCTGTTACGCATCCCTCTTAATCGATATACGTGTCCCCGAGCTTTTCGCAGCCGATTCGTGAAAAGCATGTGAGCAGATCAGTCTGCGTCTGTCAGCGGCACGAACTTCCGCTGCTTCTCGTCGTACTCCTCAATGCGGCCAGTGAAAATGTCGTAGTACCAGCCATGCACCGTCAGGCGCTTCTCTCGCTCGGCGCGCACCACCGCAGGCTGCGCGTGCAGGCACATCAACTGCGCCACCACGTTGCCGCGGATCAACGAAGCCAGCTCCGCGCTTTCGCCATCGGCAGGATTCGCCGGCTGCCTGTATGCAAATGCCGCCTGCACGTGATCGAGCCAGCGCCGAGCTTTTGGCAAATTGCCCAGTCCATCAGGATTCAATGCCGCCTTCATCGCGCCGCAGTCGGAGTGGCCGCACACGATCGCGTGGCGCACTTTCAACACTTCTACCGCGTATTCGATCGTCGCCGTCACGCCGTCCACATCCTGGCTGGTGACTGGTACGACATTTCCGATGCTGCGCGAGATAAACAGATCGCCCGGCTCGCTTTGCAGGATCATATCGGGCAGAACGCGCGAGTCAGCGCAGGTGATGAACAGCCAAGCGGGCGCCTGGCTTTCGGCCAGCAGATGAAAATGGCTGCGTTTCTCGGGGAAGACCTCCGCCAAAAAGCGTTTGTGTCCCTCGATCAGCTTCTCCATTGTTCCTCCGGCGGAATCCTGTGGGTGCTGTCTCAGCCTATCGCACTGCCCGCTGCGATATAGTTGCCACCATGCGTTCCCGTATCCTTTTGGCTGTCAGGCTGCTGCAACTCGCCGCTTGCGCCTCATTCGCGGCGTGTCAGACTGCCGCACGGAATCCGGCTGCGGGGAATTCGCAGGCTGCGCAAATCGCGAGCAGCAGCCAGGCCGAGAATGTTGACCGGTCAATCCCAACCGATCCTCTTAATCCGCGCCACGCAAATGCGTTTTACCTGGGAGCACGGTTTGGGCTTGGACCCGACTGGCTCTTTTCTCCCAACGACAACCCGGAATACGCCTCGCCCACCTTTGACGACAGCGGATGGAAGACAGTCTCGCTCAATCGGCAACTCACTGACTATGGCGTGCGGAACATTCCGTACGCCTGGTATCGCTTCCATGTGCATGTGAACCACCACTGGCGTGACCTGGCGGTCGAGGTCCAATACACCAGCGGGAGTTACGAGCTCTACGTCAACGGCGTACGGATTGGGGCCAACGGTGAGATGAACGGGATGCGGGAGTTTGGTCAAGGCTACCTGACCTTCTATGACATCCCTGACAAAATGATTGCCCCCAACGGCGATCTGGTGATCGCTATTCGATTCGCCATTCAGCGAATGAGCAACCAGGCGCCCGTCACCAGTACGCCCCTCACCTCTGATTGCATCTTCCTGGCCAGTCGAGATGCGGCGCGACGCGACGCCAGCTATGAGACTGCCCACCAGACAATGATCTACCTCATGGGCTTCCAGCTCAACTTGCTCGTAGGCATCGTTGCCCTCGCGCTTTATCTTGTTATGCGCAGTCAGAGGGAGTATTTGGCCATCTCCATTGCGCTGCTTGCCACCAGCCTGCAGGTGGCCCTATACATCTGGGGGCATCTCCATGGCCAGACTGCCACCGGTGATTTCCTGGTCTGGCTTGCGATTGGCGTTACCGCAATTGCGAGCATTGAGTTCGTTCGCCTGATTGTTCATTTGCGATTCACGCGCTGGCTGCTGGCGTTGGAGATCGTAGTGCTCCTGTGCCGCCTGGTTTTGCCGCTCGTCGATATCGGCATCTGGGGACTATCTGCAGCTGCCGGCGTGTTCGCCATAGCCGCGTTCTTTGCTCCAATGCTGATCGCTTTTGCGCTGTTACCGACGCTGCTGCTGAGGGCCGCACTACGCGGGAACCGCGATGCGCGCCTGTTTCTTGCACCATTCGCATTTATCGGCTTTCTTAATTACTGGTACTTCCTGGCGGTTCTATCGTTCTACCACTTGCTGCCCGTCAAGATTCCAGCCATACCCAACTTCCGTCTAGCCAGCTACGGATTGAACCTCTGGGACGTGTGGGGCGTCATCTACTGCGTCGTCATGCTGCTCTTTCTGGTGCTGCGCACCATTGGCATTGCCCGTGAGCGCGCCAAGGCGGCGGCGGAGCTCGAGGCCGCGCGGACCGTACAGCAGGTGCTCATTCCTGAGGAAGCTCCGTCGGCTCCGGGGTTCGCGATTCACAGCGTCTATAACCCCGCTGGCCAGGTGGGGGGAGACTTCTTTCAAGTCCTCGCCCTCAAGAGCGGCGGTGTCATTGTTGTCATCGGCGATGTGAGCGGCAAGGGAATGCCCGCGGCGATGACCGTTTCGCTACTCGTTGGCACTGTCCGCACGCTGGCTCATTACACACAAAGCCCAGGTGAAATTCTTGCCGCAATGAATCAGCGCATGATGTCCCGCAGCAATGGCGGATTCACTACCTGCCTTGTTTTGCGGGTAGATGCCAGTGGAAGGCTCACCCTGGCGAATGCCGGCCACCTTGCGCCCTATCTCGAAGGAAGAGCTCCCGGTCAAGAATGGGCTGCCTTTGGGAATATCTCCTGAAGCAACTTTTGCAGAATCCAACTTTCAACTGTCTCCCGGCCAGCAACTCAGTTTGCTTACCGACGGGGTAGTCGAAGCCCGCAACAAAACCGGCGAGCTCTTCGGTTTTGAGCGCGCGGCCAATTCAGCACCCAGCCTGCCGAGGCCATCGCGCAAGCCGCCAAGATCTTCGGCCAGGACGACGACATCACCGTGGTGACCGTCGCCCTCATCGCCTGAGGCAATCGGTTACCATGCGGCTTTAGGGGACTCTCTTCACGGCCATGTGCTCAAATCCATCCCGCATCCTTTCTTGCCCTTTTGGCGGCTCTCCACTCGCATTACGAGCCAAACCGCGACCGGCGCGCAAGCCGTCGACACCATCTCGCCCGGCCTCCGTACCCAAATCGACCGATCGCTATGCAGGTGTTGGCGCGCATCGGCGTTCCATCTGCGTCCCTTGCCGTTGTCGAGCACGGCAAGCTTGTCTACACCCAGGCTTACGGCAATGCGCACACTGGCCAGCGGCAACTCGCCGGCTGTCCCTGCCTCGCCCGCTATGCGCTACTCGATCGGGTCGATTTCGAAGCAATTCACCGCGGCCGCCATCCTGATGCTGCAGCAGGACGGCAAGCTCAGCATCAACGATCCCGTCGGCAAATACATTCCCGGCCTCACGCGCGGCAACGAAGTGACCATTCGCGAGATCCTCTCGCACACCTCCGGCTACCAGGACTACTGGCCCGAGGATTACGTGATGACGTCGATGCTCGAGCCCAACCACCGCGCAGCACATCATCGACACCTGGGCAAAGAAGCCGCTGGACTTCGATCCAGGCACGCAGTGGCAATACTCCAACACCAACTACGTCATCGCCGGCCGCATTGTAGAAGTTGTCAGCGGCCAGCCCTACTTCGACTTTCTTGAGCAACACATTTTTCGTCCACTTGGCATGACCTCTGTTTGGAATTCAGACCAGACCAAGCTCGCGCCGCCTGATGCAACGGCCTATTATCGTCACGCGCTGGGACCCCTGCGTGAAGCGCCCAAGGAGGGACGAGGCTGGGTTTTCGCCGCCGGCGAGCTGGCCATGACGCCGCACGACCTTGCCCTCTGGGACCAAAGCTTGCTTTCCCAGTCGATTCTCTCGTCTGAAAGTTACAAAACAATGTTTACCGAAGTGAAACTCAAGAACGGCGAAGGCTCAGGGTACGGTCTCGGCGTCGATGTGCGCGAGCGCGACGGCCATCGCTCCATCGAGCACTCGGGCGAAGTCTCGGGCTTCGTCTCAGACAACGAAGTGCTCATCGACGACGGCGTTGCGGTCGCTGTCTTCACCAACCAGGACGCCGTGGGCGCTGCGCCGCAGATTGCGCAGCTTGTTGCGCCGCTGGTCGCCGGCATTGCAGCCTCCTCGAACGAACCGCCGCATCTCAACCGGGAAGAAAAGCAGGCGCTCGACATCTATCACGGGTTGCAGCAGGGCCACATTGACCGAACGCTGCTTGCTCCCAATCTGAACGACTATTTCACGCCCGAAGCAGTCGCCGATTTCCAATCGAGCCTGGCGCCGCTCGGAGAACCAATCAGCTTTCACCTCACCAACACCGAATTACGTGGCGGCATGACTTTCCGCACCTTCGAGATCGCCTATCCCGACCGCAAGCTTGAGCTGACCACCTACACCTATCCCGATGGCAAGCTGGAGCAATTCCTCATCGCGCCCTCGGAGTAACGCCTTGCTACCGCCGCCGCATCTAAAATTCAGGTAGGCTATGCCCAGCACCGCAATATCGATCGCGAAGGAGCGCCCGCCCAGCCGCGCGCATCGGACATACTTTACCTTTGCGATCACTTGCATCAGCCAGTACATGATTCTTCGCGACCGGGTCTTCGGCCTCTCGAAAAAAGGCCGCCAGCCGGTGGGGATCCACGAGCGCGCTCTGCGGCGCACGGTTGCCAGCGCTGCCAGCCAGCTCGATGCGGTATTTGTTGAGCCGGTCTCTTTCCCGGCGCATGCGGCGGTCCTGCTCTGCCACGGCATCGGCGAAACCGTCGAGCAATGGTTCGGTGTGCAGCAGTTGCTCGCAGCCAATGGCGTGGCGTCTCTGGTGTTTGACTACTCGGGCTATGGCAACAGCACCGGCCGGCCCGATTGGGATCAGTTTGAGCAGGATGCAGTGGCCGCGTTTGCCGCGTTACGTGACCATGCTCCGGACCTGCCGGTGTCTGTGCTGGGCTTTTCGCTCGGCAGCGGCGTGGCCGCGGCAGCCATTCACCAACTCAATGCGCACCGCCTCGTCCTCTGTGAGGCGTTTACCTCATTTCGCAACGCAGCCGCTGCGGCCTGGGTCCCCAAAGGCCTCACACATCTGGTGCCGCCCATCTGGCACGCGCAGCAACCGCTCGCCGATTGCTGCCTGCCCGTCCTCATCGTGCATGGCGAAAAAGACCGGCTTTTCCCAGCGAAGATGGCCCACGAGCTTGCCGGCTGGTGCTCGCCGGCTGCGGAAATCCTGCTGATTCCGGGAACCTCGCACAACCAGCCGTTTCGGCAGTCCTCACCTTAACTATTGGGGACCGATCGTTGCGTGGCTTCGCAAATAAAGCGGTGCCTCGCCCTATCCGAGTGACGGGTGCCCCAACCTCGCGAGGGCGTTGTTTTTGTCGCTAGGGGTGGAAGGCCAAGCCAGTCGCTACGATCCACCCCTCTCAGGCGCTCCTTCGTCGCGGCGATCCCTGTTGAGCTTGTCCTCGCGATCTTCGCGTTCTTCCTGCTCCCGCCGCTTCCGCTCTTCCTCGCGTTCCTCGCGTCCGTCCGCCATCAGCTTGATCCTTTCAACTAATTCCTGCCCAGTCTGTGTCCCCGGTCTCAGAATCGAGGCCGGGGGCACCCAAGGTTATTCCCGATCACTGACCACTGTAAACTGGACTCAGACCATGTTTGAGAACCTAACCGACAAACTGCAGCGCGTCTTCAAAAACCTTCGCGGCCAGGGCACGCTCACTGAAGAAAACATCGCCGAGGCCCTGCGCGAAATCCGCGTCGCCCTGCTCGAAGCCGACGTCAACCTCAACGTCGTCAACGACCTCATCGAGCACATCCGCGAGAAGGCCGTCGGCACCGAAGTGCTCACCGCGCTCTCGCCCTCCGAGCAAGTGGTCAAGATCGTGCGCGACGAGCTGATCGCGCTGCTCGGCAAAGACACCGCGCGCTTCAACTTCGCCTCCAAGCCGCCGACGGTCATTCTGATGGCCGGGCTGCAAGGCTCCGGCAAAACCACCACCTCCGGCAAACTCGCCGCCTGGCTCAAGAAGGGCGGTCACCGGCCCATGCTGGTTTCGGTCGACGTCTACCGCCCCGCCGCGCGCGAGCAGCTCAAAATCGTCGCCAAGCAAGTGGAAGCGCGCCTCTACGAGGGCGACCAGAAGGGCGAACCCGCCGGCACCGCGCTGGTCGAGCGCCTTGCCAAGGAAGCGCGCCGCGAAGCCGTCATCATGGGCTGCGACACGCTCATCGTCGACACCGCCGGCCGCCTGCACATCGACGAGGACCTGATGGCCGAGATGGAGAGCCTGAAAAAGCTGCTCTCGCCGCAGGAGATCCTCTTCGTCGCCGACGCCATGACCGGCCAGGACGCCGTCAACTCCGCGCAGGATTTTCACTCGCGCCTCTCGCTCACCGGCGTCGTCCTCACCAAGATGGACGGCGACGCCCGCGGCGGCGCGGCGCTCTCCATTCGCCACGTCACCGGCCAGCCCATCAAGTTCATCGGCGTGGGCGAAAAGCCCGACGCCTTCGAGCCCTTCCATCCCGATCGCATCGTCGGCCGCATCCTCGGCATGGGCGACATGCTGTCGCTCATCGAGAAGGCCGAATCTACTCTCGACCGCAAGAAATCCGAAGAGCTGGCCAAGAAAGCTCTGCTCGGCGACGGCTTCTCGCTCGAAGATTTCCGCGATCAGTTGCAGCAGATCAAGAAGCTCGGCTCGATGGAATCGATTTTGAAGATGCTGCCCTCGGTCGGCCCCTTCGCCGGCATGCAGCAGGCCGCGCGGCCAGGTCGACGAAAAGCAGTTCGTCCGCCTCGAGGCCATCATCAACTCCATGACGCCCAAGGAGCGCCGCAATCACGAGATCATCTCCGGCTCGCGCCGCAAGCGCATCGCCGCCGGCAGCGGCACCAGCGTGCAGGACGTGAACCAGCTCCTGCGCCAGTACGCGCAGATGGCCAAGATGTTCAAGCAGGTGGGCAAGGGCGGCCTGGCCAAGAGCATGATGCGCGGCGGGCTGGCCGGAATGGGCGGGCCAAGCAGCGCTTCGGGCGGTAGGGACCGTACGAGCAAGCGACTTCAATCATGCACAGGAATCCGATTTGCGTAACCTGAGACTCCATGACCGCCCTCCAGGACCAGCTCGACGAGATCACCGCCAACACGCGCAACCTCGTCCAGGCCGAGCGCATGGCCGTCAGCGAGCGCGCCGTCCACGAGCTCTTCGCCTCCGGCATCGAAGAAAAGATCCTGCCCGTCGGCGCCACCGCTCCCGAATTCACCCTCCCTGACGCCTCCGGCCGCCCGGTCCGCTCGGCCGACCTGCTCGCCCTCGGGCCCGCTCGTCCTCAACTTCTTCCGCGGCCGCTGGTGCCCCTACTGCGTCACCGAGC
This sequence comes from uncultured Acidobacteriaceae bacterium, assembly GCA_963782085.1. Lineage (GTDB taxonomy): Bacteria > Acidobacteriota > Terriglobia > Terriglobales > Acidobacteriaceae > Telmatobacter. The sequence goes on along the minus strand of CAWAIL010000007.1, from coordinate 363,604 downwards.
TCGAGGCCTGGCGCGACCTCCACCCCCGCCTGCGCGAGGCCGGCGCGCTGCTCGCCGCCATCAGCCCGCAGACCGAGCGCCAGAGCGACTTCATGGTCGGCCAGCACGGCCTGCCGTTCCCCGTCCTCACCGACCCCGGCTGCGCCCTGGCCGAGCAGTTCGGCCTCGCCTACACCATCCCCGACTACCACCGCGACTACTACCGCTCCATCCTGGTCAACATCCCCTTCGTTAACGGCGACCAGACCTGGCGCCTGATCCTGCCCGCCACCTACGTCCTCGCCCGCGATCGCCGTGTCCTCTACGCCCAGGCCCACGCCGACTTCCGCGTCCGCCCCGAGCCGGAAGAGGTGCTGGCCGCAGCGCCTTGGCCGCCAAGTAGCAAGCGCGGTCTGGAGACCCGCACGACAGCGGATCTCCACCCCACGGACGAAGACCTGTCCGTGAGGACCCTGGCTCGAAGTCGGCGCTACATTAGGCTTCCATCCCGAAAATGCATCTCAACTGACGAAAATCGCATCAAATAAGTTGACAACATTACACTCAATCTGAGATTCTAACCCGTGCTAGATTCACTCCAAAGGCAGGAACAAACATGGCAAAAATGATCGGAATCGACCTCGGCACCACCAACTCGTGCGTCGCCGTCCTGGAGGGCGGCGAGCCAAAAGTCATTCCAAATGAAGAGGGTGCGCGCACTACGCCCTCCATCGTCGCCTTCACAAAGAGCGGCGAGCGGCTGGTCGGCCAGGTCGCCAAGCGCCAGGCCATCACCAACCCCGAGAACACCATCTTCTCCATCAAGCGCTTCATGGGCCGCCGCTACAACGAAGTCAACGACGAGATGAAGATGGTCCCCTACAAGGTCGTCCAGCAGGGCGACCACGTGGCCGTTATCGCCCAGGGCAAGGAGTACACTCCGCCCGAAATCTCCGCCATGATCCTGCAAAAGCTCAAGAAGACGCGCCGAAGCCTATCTTGGCGAGACGGTCACTGAGGCCGTGATCACCGTTCCGGCCTACTTCAACGACGCGCAGCGCCAGGCCACCAAGGACGCGGGCAAGATTGCCGGCCTCGACGTGAAGCGCATCGTCAACGAGCCCACGGCGGCCGCGCTGGCCTACGGACTCGACAAGAAGAAGGACGAGACCATCGCCGTCTACGACTTCGGCGGCGGCACGTTCGATATCTCCATCCTCGAAGTCGGCGAAGGCGTCATCGAAGTCAAGTCGACCAACGGCGACACCCACCTGGGCGGCGACAATCTCGACCAGCGCATCGTCGACTGGCTCATCGCCGAGTTCAAGCAGGAGAACGGCCTCGACCTCACCTCGAAGGGCAACGAGATGGCCCTGCAGCGCCTGAAAGACGCCGCGGAAAAGGCCAAGATCGAGCTTTCGACCACCGTCGAAACCGAGATCAATCTGCCCTTCATCACCGCCGACGCCTCCGGCCCCAAGCACCTGGTCCGCAAGCTCACGCGCGCCAAGCTCGAGCAGTTGGTCGAGGATCTGATCGAGCGCTCCGTCGAGCCCTGCAAGAAGGCGCTGGCCGATGCCGGCATCACCACCAGCCAGATCGACGAAGTCGTGCTGGTCGGCGGCCAGACGCGCATGCCGCAGATTCAGGAGCTGGTGAAGAAGCTCTTCGGCAAGGAGCCGCATCGCGGCGTCAATCCCGATGAAGTGGTTGCCATCGGCGCGGCCGTGCAGGCGGGCGTGCTCGCCGGCGACGTCAAGGATCTTCTGCTGCTCGACGTGACACCGCTCACCCTGTCGATTGAGACGCTGGGCGGCGTGGCTACGCCGATGATCCCGCGCAACACCACCATCCCGACCAAGAAGACTGAGACCTTCTCGACGGCGGCCGACTCGCAGACCGAAGTTGAAGTCCACGTGCTGCAGGGCGAGCGGCCCATGGCGGCGCAGAACCGCACCCTGGGCAAGTTCAAGCTCGGCGGCATCATGCCCGGCGCCGCGCGGCATGCCGCAGATCGAGGTCACCTTCGACATCGATGCCAACGGCATCCTCAACGTGACCGCGAAGGACAACGCCACCGGCAAGGACACGCGCATCACCATCACCTCCAGCTCCGGCCTTACGAAAGAAGAAGTCGAGAAGATGGCGCAAGGAAGCCGATGCCCACGCCTCCGAGGACAAGGAGAAGCGCGAGGAGATCGAGGCGCGCAACGCGCTCGACGGCCTGGTCTACAACATCGAGAAGATGCTGAAGGACTCGGGCGAAAAAGTGCAGGCGGCCGACAAGACCGAAGTCGAAGCGGCGCTTGCCGACGCCAAGAAGACGCTCGAAGGCTCGCCGTCGACGTGCAGATCTGAAGTCCGCGCACGAGAAGCTCACCCAGGCCAGCCACAAGCTGGCCGAGGCGATGTACAAGGCCAGCTGCGCGCAACTGCGGCGGGCGGCCCTTCGGACGCAGCTGCCGGGGCAGCGCACCCGCTGGCGAGCAGAAGAAGGACGAAGGCGTCATCGACGCCGAGTACGTCGACGTCGACGACAAGAAATAAGCGCCCGCAGTGCGGCAACCTCGCCCTTCGGGCGGAAAAACATCGGGGTGGGTGGCGCAAGCTGTCCACCCCGTCTGTTGTTTGCGAGGCTGACCGACCATCCGGGCGGCAGACTTGTGGTTAGGCCGATTTTTTGAACCGTTTGCTCTCTGATGCGTGACGCGCTACACTTTACACGTGATCAAAAGCTTCCGGCACGCGGGTATCGAGCGGCTTTTCAAGACCGGGAGCAAAGCTGGGATTCAACCCGCACACGCTGAGAAACTTTCAAATCGTCTGCAGGTTCTCGATTTCGCAAAGTCGCCTGCGGATATGAACATGCCAGGTTGGGCGTTGCATAAGTTGACTGGCGAGCTGAAGGGTCATTGGGCCGTGAAAGTGAGTGGGAATTGGCGCCTCACGTTCGCCTTCGAGAAGGAAGACGCGATTCAGGTTGACTATCAGGACTATCACTAGGAGTTGGTATGCAGCGAATGTACAATCCGCCCCATCCTGGAAAAATCCTGCGCGATGCGCTGGGCGATATGGACGTGACCACCGCGGCGAAGAAACTGCACGTCTCGCGCACTACACTGTCGCGAATCCTTAACGGAGCAGCAGGCATCTCGGCCGAGATGTCTCTTCGTCTGTCAGCCGCTCTGGGGACGCATGAGAGTCTTCTGGTATGAGTTGCAGATGAGCTACGACATTTGGCAGGCATCGAAGCGGAAGCGGCCGAAGATCGAGCGATTTGACGTTGCCGCCTGATCGGCTACCAGGAGAAGGAAAATGTAGAAACTGCCAAGCGAAGAGAAGCTGCGAATTGAACGAATAGAGAAAAAAATGCCCGCCACGACCGAACAAAGACTATTACGCCACGCTCGGCGTCAAGAAGACGGCCACGCCGGAGGAGATCCGCAAGGCGTTCAGGAAAGCTGCGCGCAAATACCATCCCGACGTGAATCCCAACGACAAGCGCGCCGAGGAGAAGTTCAAGGAGATCTCCGAGGCCAACGACGTTCTGAGCGACGAGAAGAAGCGCAAGATCTACGACCAGGTCGGCTTCTACTCCGACCAGATCGATCCCGCGCAGGCCGAGGCCTACGCGCGCCAGCAGCAGCGCGGGCGGCCAGCAGCCGCCCGTCGACTTTGGCGGCTTCGACTTTTCCGGCTTTCAGGGCGGCCCGGCGCGCGCCGCAGGCCGGCGCGGGCTCGTCGAGCTGGGGCAGCTTCAAAGACATTTTTTCCGGCATCTTCTCGGGCGCGCAGCAGCCGCAGCAGCCGCGCGGCCCGCAGCCCGGCACCGATCTCGAATACCAGGCCACGGTCGATTTCTGGACCGCGATCCGCGGCGGCCAGGCGCGCATCCAGATCAATCGCCAGGAAATTTGCCCCACCTGCCACGGCCAGGCGCACACCGGCGGCCCGATCACGTGCCCGGAGTGCAACGGCACCGGCCAGGTAACGCAGATGGGCGGCCGCATGAAGTTCAACATCACCTGCCCGCGCTGCAACGGCACGGGCACGATCTCGAACGACTGCCCCACCTGCCACGGCGAGGGCGCCGTCACGCGCACTGAGACGGTCGAGTTCCGCATCAAGGCGGGCACGCGCGACGGCCAGCGCATTCGCCTGCAGGGCAAGGGCAATGCGGGCATCAACGGCGGCCCGGCCGGCGATCTGTTCCTCATCGTGCGCACCGGCACGCATCCGGTCTTTACGCGCGTGGGCGACGACATTCAGATCACCGTGCCGGTCACGGTGGCCGAAGCGTCGCTGGGCGCCAAGGTTGAAGTGCCCACCATCGACGGCCGCGCGCAGTTGAAGATTCCGCCCGGCACGCAGAGCGGGCAAAAGCTGCGCATGCGCGAGCGCGGCGTTGAGAGCGCGTCAGCATCCCGGCCAGCGCGGCGACGAGATCGTCACCGTCGAAGTCGTGGTGCCGCACCTGAACGACGAGCGCAGCCGCGAAATCATGCGCGAGCTCGGCCAAGCTAATCCCGACGACCCGCGCAAGACGCTGTTCGACAAGCTGTAAGATCACGCGAAGCGAATCGATAGGCCACACGGATCGGTTAAGCTGATTCGAGAAAGCACGATGGCCGCAAAACGCAAATCCAAAGGCGCGTACATGATCTCGGCGGTCGCCGAGATGTACGAGATCCATCCCCAGACCCTGCGCCTCTACGAGCGCGAAGGGCTGCTGAAGCCCTCGCGCACCGAGGGCAACACGCGCCTCTACACCGATGAAGATCTGGAGCGCCTCGAGTTCATCCTCAACCTGGCGCGCGACCTCGGCGTCAACATCGCCGGCATCGCCATCATTCTGCAGATGCGCGAGCGCATGGAAGAGATGAACCGCCAGATGCAGAGCTTCGTCGAGTACGTGCGCACGCGAAATGCTGACCCGCTTCCAGCAGGCCGCGCCGGGCTCGCCGGCGCCATCGTGCCCATCCGCAAGCCAGTTGGTGTGCCGCCTCGGCCGGCTGCGCCTCCTCGCGCAACCACATCGCGCAAAGCATCGTAACGCCGGGCTCCAGCACGAAAGCTTTGTTGCCCATCCTTTCGGCGTCTTTTGCGGGAAGGATGGGGACCGTAACTCTCGCTTGCCGCGAACTGGCTGCCGGCAAGGAGCTACCGGCTACAAGCGAACTTGCGAACTCGCTCCTTTGCTCCTGGCTTTGTATCCTTAGACCAGCATGCCCTACGTCCTCCTCGGCTTGGCCGTCTTCGGCCTCATCACTTCCACGGTCTTTGCCGGCATCGTGCTTTGGGCCGTCCCCGGCTTTCCTGCGCGAGCGCCGCGCCGCGTTGGCCGCTCTCGCCGCGCGCCCCGGCTTCACGCCGCCCTCAGCGTCTTCAAGCCACTGCAGCGGAGCGGACCCCGGCCTCGAGCCTACCTCGAGAGCTTTTTCGTGCAGGACTATCCCGCCTACGAAATTCTTTTCTGCGCCCGCTCGCCTGAAGACGCCGGCCTAGCCGTTGCGCGCACTGTCGCTGCACGCTATCCGCACATCCCAGTCAAATTTCTCGCAACCGGCGGCCAGCCTGACTACATCAATGACAAAGTCATCTCTCTCGAAAAAATGGAAGCGGCCGCCGCGCACGACATCATCGTCATCAGCGATAGCGATGTGCGCGTCGACGCCCGACTATCTGCGCGCCGTTGCACTGCCCTTCGCCGATGCAAACGTCGGTGGCATGTGTTGCCTCTATCGCGGAGTCGCTGCGCAAGGCGGTTTATGGGCGCGGCTCGAAGCGGTCGGCATGTCCGTCGAAATGTCTTCAGGCGTGCTCGCGGCGCGCGCAATGGAAGGCATGCAATTCACCCTCGGCCCCACCATGGCCTTCCGCCGCGAAACCATTCGGCGCATGGGCGGCTTTAAAGTCACCGCCGACTTCTGTGCGGACGACTTCATCCTCGGCAACGAAACCCACAAACTCGGCCAGACCGTCATCCTCAGCCATCACGTCATCGACCACATGGTCCTCAACCTCGAGCTTCCTCTCCTCGATCAAGCACCAGGTTCGCTGGATGAAGTCCACGCGTTTCTCGCGGCCCAAGGGCCACTTCGGCACATCGCTCACCTTCAGCATGCCGTTCGCGCTGCTCGCGCTCGCCGCCGGCCTCTGGCTCGGCCATCCGTTCTGGGGCCTCGCGCTCTTCGCATTCGGTATCGCCACGCGCCTTGCGCTTTCCATTGCCGTCGGCCGCTTCGTCGTGCAGCGACACAAGCTGGTTCGGCCTGCTCGTTCTTTACCCCGTTCGCGACCTCATGGGCTTCTGTTTCTGGGCGGCCAGCTACACCTCACGCCGCATCCTCTGGCGCAAACACGTCTTCGAACTCCTGCCCGGCGGAAAGATGCGCGCCGTTGAATAATTCGGCCTGCTCTGCCGCGTATTGTCTTTTGAGCTAACCCGCGTTAAATCACCCGTTCGCAGCATTTCGCACCCAAGGTCAGTCGCGTCATACTGCGAGGTGAAACTACGCGGCGTTTCTTACCAGGGTTCGGCCTCTAAGGCTCGCGTTACAAATGCTGTGTGATCCTGAGCGGAGTTTGGCCCGGTACCCGGCCAAACGAAGTCGAAGGATCTGCGGTTGTTCCTTGCAACTTATGTCGCGCCGATAACCATCGTTCCGCTGTTCCGGAGATCCGCACAGATGACGAAAGCCCGCCTCGACGGCCTGCAAATGCTGATCCTGGGCTGTGTCTTCTTCGTCGCCATCGGTGCTTTGATGGAGTACTTCAATCCACTCGGCATGACGGATTTTCTGCAAATCTACGCGAGCTCGCGCTGCGTCGCGCACCACCACGATCCCTACAAGCCCGACGAACTGCTCACGTTTTACCAGTCCGATACCGGCGGCATTCCCACTGATTCAAGCGACCTCGCACGCCGCTATCGCGCCATCGTCTTCATCGCACCCAACCTGCCCACCACGCTCTTCCTCATCGCGCCGATCGCCGCTGCTTCCTGGAAAGTCGCCATCGTCCTCTGGATGGCGCTCATCGCCGCCGCATTTATCGTCGCCTGCTTCTGCGTCTGGAAAATCGGCGCCGATTCCGCTCCGCGCCTCTATGGCGGCCTGATCCTTCTCATCCTGGTTAACAGCGGCTTGCTGCTCCAAACCGGCAACACCGCCGGCCTCGTCGTCAGCCTCACAGTCATCGCCGCCTGTTGTTTTCTTCGCAACCGCTTTGCGCTCGCCGGCGTCATTTGCTTGGCCTTCGCACTCGCCATGAAACCGCACGATGCCGGCCCGGTCTGGCTCTACTTCCTTCTTGCCGGCGGCGCACTGCGCAAACGCGCACTCCAATCCGCTGCGCTCACTGCCCTCATCGTCGTCCTGGCAATCCTGTGGGTGGGACACTCCGCGCCGCACTGGGCGCCGGAACTCGAATCGAATCTCGCGCAGGGCCTCGGCGCTCACGGTCTCAATAACGCCGGACCCACAACCGGGGGCGGCCGCGGCATCGGTCAGATCATCAGCCTGCAGGCGGTTCTCAGCCTCATCCACGACGATCCGCGCTTCTATAACGTAGTCACCTACTTTGCGTGTGGAATCCCGTTGCTGCTCTGGTGCGTCCGCACGCTGCGCCTCGGGTATTCGCAGCGCATGGCGTGGCTCGCGCTCGCCACAATTTCAGCGTTCACCATGCTGCCGTTCTATCACCGCACCTACGATGCGCGATTATTGCTGCTCGCGGTCCCCGCCTGCGCTGCGCTCTGGACTCAACGCAGCGCGTCTGGCCGGGCTGCTATCGCCCACTCAGCTCTTTGGCTCACGCTCGCCGCCATCATCTTCACCGGCGACATCTTCTGGGTTGCGTTCTTTCAGATCACCCGGTACTCGGGCCCTGCGGGTGTCTTTGGCATGATTCCCGCGCCCATTGTTCTGCTGATCGTCGGGGTTTTTTACCTATGCGTCTACTGGCGAGGCGTACCCACGCCGCAAACCGAGGCTGAAGCGGTCGCCGCGCGATAACAAGTGCAAACCGGCCCTCGGTCCGCGCTCGACCCGCTCCTTCGGATTACACTGATGCTCAGCCGAATCACTTGCCGGTGGAGCACGAGATGTTTGAGCGATACACAGAAAAGGCGCGACGCGTCATCTTCTTCGCGCGCTACGAAGCCAGCCAGTATGGTTCACCCTATATCGAAACGGAGCACCTTCTGCTCGGCGTACTGCGCGAAGACAAATCACTCACCAACCGCATCCTGCAGTCCCACGCCTCAGTTGAATCCATCCGCAAACAGGTTGATGCCCACAGCACGGCCCGCGAGAAAGTCTCAACCAGTGTCGATCTGCCACTTTCCGAGCAATGCAAGCGCGTCTTGAACTACGGTGCCGAAGAAGCGGAACGACTCGGCCACCAGCACATTGGAAGCGAGCACCTGTTGCTCGGTCTGCTGCGCGAACAGAAGTGCTTTGCTGCCGAGATATTGAACGAACGCGGAATCAAACTCGAAACTGTGCGCGAAGAAATCGCCAAGGGAGTACCGGAGGAGGCGACGCGGCCGGGTTCTGTGCGGGCTCCTTTGACTGACTATTTCCAGGACCTCACGCAGGCTGCGGTCGACGGCAATCTTGAACCCGCGATTGCCAGGGAGATTGAAGTCGACGCTATCATCGAAGTCCTGGCCGCCAGCCAAAATCGAAATCCTCTGCTCGTCGGCGAGCGGGGCGCCGGCAAGCGTTCCATTGTCGAAGCCCTCGCTCAGCGAATTGCCGCCGGCGCGGTCCCCGAGTTCCTCGCGGAGAAGCGGATCAAGGCTTTCGAGCCACAGCCTGCCGATGTGTCCCCACAGCAGTTCATCCAATTCGCCGCTGAACTGAGAAAGACGCTGGCCGAACTCGTGCAAGCCTCGAATGTCATTCTCTTTGTTCGCGATTTTCGGGCCTCAAAGGCGTCCGGCTTACAGATCGGATCGCAGGCTGCACTCGACATTCTCCGGCCAGCAATCGTTCAGGGCAAGATTCAGTGCATTGCGGCATGTACTCCCGCCGAATATCGCGACTTCGCGCAGCCCACCCGTTGGCTTGGCGATTCATTTCGCGCTGTGCACGTCCGCCCGCTCAGCGAGGAGAACACACTGGCAGTCCTCAAAACGCGCAAGGCGAAACTGGAGCAGGTTCACGAGGTCCGATTTGCAGATGCAGCGCTTGAAATTGCCGCGCGTTCGTCGAGCCGCTACTTAGCCGATCGCGCTCTCCCTGGCAAGGCGATCGAACTCCTCGATGCCGCGGCCGCGCATGTGAAGTTGCACCAGCCTGCGTTACCAGATGAGATTTTCGCGGTTCAGAAGCGCATTCGCTTCATAGCTCATCGCGAAGAGCAGGCCGTCTTCAACCACGAGTTCGAGAAGGCCCGTTTTTATTCCGACGAGGAGCGCAAGGAGCGCGAGAACCTTCGCATCCTGCGAGAAAAGTACAAGCTCGATGACGTTGTTTCAGCCGAGATCCGATCTGAAGATGTCGAATCCGTCATCGCCCGCTGGTCGGAATATCCCTACCAGCCCTAGTCCTCGGCACCAGATCCCCATGTCCGCTAGTGCTCTTGCTCCCTCGCTCCCTTGCTCCCTCGCTCTCTTGCTCCCTTGCTCCCTTGCTCTCTTGCTCCCTTGCTCCCTCGCTCCCTGCCTCTACTCCACCGGCCGGTCCGTCCACAGCGTCTTGTCGGCGATGAGTCTGCACGGATAGAGCCGCCCGGCCAGCACCTGCTCCACCTTGTCTCGGTCCGGATCTTCGGCAAATATCCATTTGCGCTCGCCCGTGCCCCACATCTGCTGCAAGCTCATCGTCGCTCAGGAAGATGTCGGGCGCATCGGGATAGCAGGATCCCCACAGCAGCGTCGTGCCCTCGCCGTTCTGGCCGCAGCGCGGCAGCACCAGCAGCGCCGGCCGGCCGCGGAAAAAACTGATCCGTGTAGAAGATCACCGACGAGCCCGACGACTGCTCGCCGTAGATGATGAACGTGTCGTTGGGCGAGCCCTTGGCCATGATGGTGTCGGCCAGCTGCTTTGAGCTGAGCATGGGCTCAAAACGCGCAAAGGCAATGTGCGCGGCGATGAAGAACACCGTCATGGTGAGCGCCACGCTGATGGTGGCGGCCATGTGCTTGCTCTTGAGCCGCAGCAGCCAGCCCGCACCGGCCCGATCAGCAGCGCCATCGCCGCCAGCGCCGCCGGAAGCCGCAGCGCGGCAAACGAAGGCCCGGTCAAATCGAACAGGTGCGACATCGAGAGCGTGTAGTCGCCCACGCCGCGATGCGCCAGCAGCGTGCCGATGTCGGCCACGAACGGCAGATTGCGCGACGTCCACAGTCCCCAGCCCAGCGCCGCGGCCGACAGCCACGCCGATCACCGCAAAGGCCGCCTGCGCGCCGGTGAGCCATGCCGTCGAAAGCGTCGGCCTGCCGCCATTCGCGCCGCCGTTCTCCTCGATTCCGCCATCACGCCGGCAATCAGAATCAACAGCGGCGGCCACACCGGGAACGTGTAGTACTCCTGGTTCGTCGAGATCGAGAAGAAGAGCAGCGTCCACGCCGAGAACAAGCTCAGCAGCCAGATGGTGCGCACGCGGAACTTGAGGCGCAGCACATAGCGTGCGCCACGTCTTCGCGCATGGCGTTGTCCAGATAGAAATCCACCGTCTGGCCGGCATCGTGGCGCAGGTGCTTGCAGCCAGGTGCGCCGCGTCTTCCATGCCATCGCACCAGACCGCGGGCAAAAACAGGCTCCACGGGAAAATCCAGACCAGGTGCGCCGAGCCAGTACCACAGCGCCGGCATCTTGTTGTAGTCGTGCGGATAGCGCAGGTTGAAGAAGCGCAGCACGTGCTCGTTGATGAAGTATTGAAGTAGAAGAATCCGTGCACGTTGCCGATGGTGGGGTGATTGCCGACGGGATGTCCCTGGTCGTGATTGATGATGCCGCACAGAATGTGCCACGGCGCGGCGATCGCCAGAAACAACAGCAACCCCGTCACCGGCTTCAGCGCCTTCCAGCGCCGCCATTGCCCGGTCAGCAGCAGATAGGGAATGGCCGCGCCGAAAAAAAACACCGGCGCGATCAATCCCTTGGTCAGCAGCGCCAGCGCCACGCCCGCCCACGCCCAGTAAATCAGCGCGCGGCCGGTTCAGTCTTCGAGGCTCGTGATCAGCGCGTAGAGCGCGATCAGCAGAAAAAACGCGAGAATCGCCTCGGGAATGATGAAGCGCGTAAACAGAAACGGCCCCACCGAAGTCAGCACGCCCAGCCCGGCGTAGAATCCCGCGCGCTCGCCCCACGCGCGCCGCGCCCACAGCCACGCCAGCCACGCAAGCCCCAGCATCGCCAGCGCATTGGGCAGGTGCGTGGCAAAGGTGTTCTCGCCAAAAATCTTGTACATGCGCCGCCACCAGCCAATAGGGCAGCGGCGGCTTTTCAATGTAGCGGATGCCGTTGGTCTTCGGCGTGATCAGGTCGCCGGTCTCGGCCATGTGCTGCGCCGCCTGCGCGTGCGAGGCGTCCACGTCGTCCAGCAGCGGCGGCGAAAACAGCGAGGCAAAATAAACTGCGGCAAAAATCACCGCAAACAATACCCAAACAGTGCGCGCAGAAGGCACACCGGTCGGGCGATGCAGCGAATTGGAAGTGTCAGTCATGGTGATTTTTTGCAGTTTTGGCGTTCAATTCAAGAATAACAGCGGCGCTTGCGCCGGATTTCACCAGAAGCGACGCGGACTCATCGCATTGAAAGAAGGCGGCTTGTCTCGCAAGCGCGCTCCTCTCGGATTCTTATCGTTCAGGCGGGCTGCATTTTCAGCCAGCGTTTTCGCAGTCCGCTTTCACGGCGTCCATAGCAAGACCGAACCAAGAAACGAAGCGATGGCCATGAGCGATGCTGCCACTCGCACGATCCACACCCCTCGGCCCCGCGCATTGAATGCGAGCATCACTGCGGCGGCAAACGCCGCATCAATCGGAAGCATCAGCCTCTGCAAAAGCACAGGATGATCCTGCCAGAATCCAAAGGGCAGGCCTGGTAAATCCTTCGAGCCGCTCAGCGTTTCTCCAAGAAAGGTGCAGATCCAAACAGCGACGAAGCCCGCGGTCATTGAGATTCGAGCTCTCGCCAGGCAGCGTCCACCGCTGCTTCGCACGCCCTCGTCGTACTCCGGTTCGGTTGCGGTCCAGACAGCTAAGGCCGCAATCACACCCGCAATGGAGAGCCCCCAAAGCGCAAACAGCGCCCCGATGTTAAAGAAAGCGTATCTCGAGAACACCTTTCATCTCCCGTAAACCCTTAATCGAATTCCTGCCATGATCATCGCATTTCCGATCGGGAGCAGAACCGGCCTCATAAACCAATCTTCATCGACTTGCGAGCAGCTTGGGACCCGCCTTGTTGTTGGTCCCATCGTTGCTCGGCGATCTTTTCTCCTATTTATGAGACCGGATGTAGTGCATGGTCTGGCATCCTCTGGTAGCTGGAAGCTGGAAACTTCTTCTGACGCCGCTTTACCATTCCTTCAGGGAGCCGGGTATCCGCACGCTCGCCGTGTCCTTGTTTTTGCGGCTAGGGCGGGACAGCGATGAGGGCACAGTTCCGGTCTTTTCCAATCAGCCGCTTTGTCGACCTTTCTCATGAGCCGATATTTGTTTGCTTACGGAACTTTGCAGCCGGGGTGCGCGCCCGCTCATATCGCAGACCTCTCGGCAAAGCTGCGGCCGATGGGCGAGGGATTTGTTCGCGGAAAGCTCTACGATCTGGGGGGATACCCCGGCGCGGTACCGGATGCGAATTCTGAGAGCAGGATTTTCGGGACGGTGATGGAGCTGCCGGAGGATCCAGAGATATTCTGCGGCGGCTCGACGCGTATGAGGAATGCAATACGCTCTCGCCTGACACGAGCGAGTATGTTCGCGAGCTGTGCGACATCGAACTCGAAAGCGGCGAAACGCTTACATGCTGGTTCTATCGGTACAACTGGAAACCGGATACGTCCAAGCTGATCGCGGACGGGCGGTGGACGAAATAGTGGCGGCGCGAATCAGACAAAGGTCGAGCAGGGGCTAAAGCCCTCGGCCTTCTGAAACGCTTTGCGGCACGACTAAAGTCGTGCCCTGATACAAACCTCTCGCGCTGGGATTTATCAGACGCTCCTCACAGCCCCAACTCCCCGGCCCGCTTCTTCATCGCCTCAATGCAGAATCCGATGTGCGCGTCGAGTTCGACGCCGAGTTCCGCGCGCCCTGCACGATGTCTTCGCGGTGGACGCCGCGGGCGAAGGCCTTGTCCTTCATCTTCTTCTTCACGCTGGGCACTTCGACGTCGGCGATGGCCTTGGTGGGCTTGACCAGAGCGCAGGCGGTCAGGAATCCGGCCAGCTCGTCGCAGGCGAACAGCGCCTTGGCCAGATGCGTCACGCGGGGCACGCCGGAGTAGAGCGCGTGGCCAAGGATCGCGGTGCGCATCTCCTCAGGCCAGCCCAGCCGCTCCAGTTCGCGGACGCCGACAAAGGGATGCTCCTCGGCCGTGGGATGGCGCTCGTAGTCGAAGTCGTGGAGCAGGGCGGTGGTTGAGTAGAGCTCGATCAGCGCGGCCCGCGCTCGCCCTCCAAGCCCCAGCCGGTCAGCTTCCTGCTCGCCGTAGGCCAGCGACGCAGGCTTCCACCGCCAGCGCGTGCTTGCGCAGGCTTTCGCTCTGGGTCCATTCGGTGAGCAGTTGCCAGGCTTGGTCGCGACTGAAGCTTGGGCTGGGGTTCGTGTCAGTGGTCATTTCGTGGCTCCTGTTGATTACCTTGGTTCGCGTTTTGTCGGGTTTCTTCTGGGTCTGATGCCATCTTTTTTCGGTTTGACCCCTAATTTCTACTTGACAATTATGGTTCATTCGTAGAAAGTAGCACCAATCACGGTGCAGTGATGCATCCCGGAGTTCCTCGCTCTGGCACTCCGCACACCCCAAATGGCAACTTCTATCGTTAGCGTGGAAACACGCGAAGTGGTGCGGTGTGAATACTGCAGGCTGATGCAGTACAGGACCAGCAACTCTCTTTGCAGAAAGTGCCACAGGCCACTCGATATTGAGGAGCCAGTGTATTGGCCCCGCGGCTGGTGACCAGCCAGCCGGTGCCGGTTACGGGCGAGGCCGGGCATGCAGGTGGCGCGCAGGTGCGCGAATTGCGCCGGGCGCGCCACCTGAGCCAGCGGCAACTGGCGGGCAGGATGCAGGTGCCGCGCACCTACATCTCGAAAATCGAGAACGGCAAGGCGATTCCCACGCTGGGCTCGCTGGAGCGGCTGGCCAATGCCCTTGGCGTAGAAGTGCGCCAACTGGTTCGCGATGAGCGCAGCCGCCGCGATGAAGAGGTCACCGCGATCCTGAGCGATCCCGTTCCTGGCTGAAGTTGCTTCGCTGCTGCCGCATCTGGACTCGCTGCACCGGACGCTGTTCTTCGGCGCGGTGAGCGACGCGGCAACGGGCCGCCGGCGCACCGCTTAGTTTTCAATGCTCACCGAAGAACTTCCGCACCTGCTTTGCTCTCGGGCCGGTTCATTGACTTGAGCTGGCCCGGCCCTCCGTCTTCGCGAAACGCGGAGCGAAAGGCCGCAAATGGATCTGCCCCGCCCGTGGATTGCAGGATCGTGAAAAATGCTTTACGGTCGAAGGTGTGACTCCCCGGCTCCGGCCTGTTGATTTGCTTGCCCCAGCCGGTGAGTTCGTTCACGCGAATTAGCGGCCTTTTGCTACCACTGGAAGTGAACAGCCAGCGCCGCCCTTCAGGACGCACATGCGGGCCCCCGCGTGGAAACCGCAAATGCAATCTACAGTCGATTCCTTGTATACCTCTCCAACGTTGCGCATTCGATGAACTAAGCGCGGAGGAGCGCGCCAGTTTACGCGACGTTGAAGCCCGAGTGCTCTGCCGCAGCATGTGGCCATCATCATGGATGGCAATGGCCGCTGGGCAGGCCGCCGCTCGTTGAAACGATTTCGTCGGTCACCAGCAGGGCGCAAAAGCGTGCAGCATGGTCACGGAAACGGCTTCCCGCATCGGATTGCCGTGGCTGACGCTCTACGCGTTCTCGCTCGAAAACAATCTGCGGCGGCCGCGCGCTGAAGTCAGCTTCCTCATGCGGCTGCTGAAGACCTATCTTGAAAGCAATGTGGAGCGCATGATGGATAACAATGTGCGCTTGCGCTACATCGGGCGGACGCACGAGTTGGCGCCCGACGTGCAGGACAAGATGCGCTGGGTGGAGGAGACGACGGCGCAGAACACCGGCACGACGCTGACGCTGGCGCTGAACTACGGCGGACGGTCGGAGCTGGTGGATGCCTTTCGCGGGCTGATGGCGGAGCTGAAGCAGAAACACCTCGCCGCCGACAACATATCACGGAAGAAGACATTCATCGGCATCTCTACACAGCGCACATGCCGGACCCCGACCTGCTGATCCGCACCTCGGGCGAGCAGCGCATCTCGAACTTCCTGCTGTGGCAGATCGCCTATACCGAGATCTTTGTCACCGAGCGCTTCTGGCCGGATTTCAGGGGGATTCACCTGCTGGAGGCCATTGCGGATTTCCAGCGCCGCGAGCGCCGCTATGGCGGCATCGGCGAAGACGGCGGCGAAGTGGAAGAAGATCCCGACCAGATCAGGATTGCGGTGAGCTGAGCGCCGGGCCGTAGTGCCTAAGCGGCGCCCGCAATCTAAATAGCAATCTGACAGAATCTTCCGTAACCGGCTCCATTCCGCCCCGGCAGTGTATTCTCAACGCTGAATGAAACGAGTGATTACCGCTGCAGTTCTGATTCCGATTGTCCTGGTTCTGGTGTTTCTCGGGCCCCGGTGGCAGTGGCTGTTCACGCTGGCCGTAGCAGGCGGTTGCGGCGCTGGCAGGGTGGGAGTATATGGGCCTGAGCCAGCGCATGCGGAGCGAACCCGCCGCGGGTTGCGACCATGGTCGGCCCTGCTGGCGCTGTTCGCAGTCAACTTCGAGTGGCCCGACCTGACGCCCGCAGCTCTTTTGGAATTCTCGGCCTTGGCCTGCTGGTTTATTGCACGTTCTTCAAGCCGGTTGAGGAGACGATCGCGGATGCGTCGGCATCGATCTTCTGCCTGCTTTACACCGGCCTTACGCTGATCGCTTGCCGACGCTTCGCGAGCAAGCCAATGGGCCTTCGCTGGTGGCGTTTTTGCTGTTCGTGGTGTGGGCGGGAGACACGGCCGCCTATTACGCAGGCCGCGCATGGGGCCGGCACAAGATGGCGCCGTCGCTCAGCCCGGGCAAAACCTGGGAAGGAGCGATCGCTTCAGTGGTCGGAAGTGTGGTGATTGCCGCGGCGCTTTTTGGCCTGGCGACGCTGATGCAGGAGCCATCGAATTCGGAGGTCCTTTCCTGGCTGCAGCGCGCATTGCCGTCGGCGGTGCTCTCGTATCCCGACGAGATCTGGTACTGGCTGGGGCTGGCCGCCATGATCAACGTCGCCGGGCAGGTGGGCGACCTGGCTGAGTCGGCGCTGAAGCGATCGGCGGGAGTGAAGGATTCCGGCAACCTGCTGCCGGGGCACGGCGGCATACTAGACCGCATCGATGCGCTGCTGCTCGCCGCTCCGGTGCTGTGGTACGCGCAGGTGATTCACCAGAGGTTCTAAAATAGTTTCAAGCTACCTTGAAGAGACTCGCCATTCTCGGTTCCACCGGCTCCATCGGGCAAAGCACCCTCTCCATTGTTGAGCAGTTTCCTGAGCGCTACGCCGTGGCGGCGCTGGCCGCGGGCCGCAATGTGGACGAAGCTTTTGCGCAAGCCGTGCGCTGGCGGCCGCGCATGGTTTCGCTGGCCACTGAAGAGCTGGCGGGCGAGCTTGCGGCGCGGCTTGCGCAAGGCGGGCGTTTCCGGGATCGAGGTGGTTCACGGGACCGCCGGCACGATTGCCTGCTCGACATTGCCTGAAGCCGACTTTGTGGTTTCGGCGATTGTGGGCGTGGCCGGGCTTGAGGCAACGCATGCGGCCATCCTGGCGGGAAAGCCGGTGGGGCTGGCCAACAAAGAGTGCATGGTCGCCGCGGGCGAAATTCTGACTGCGGCGGCGCGCGAGCGCAATGTGCCGATCCTGCCCATCGACAGCGAGCACAACGCCGTGCACCAGTGCCTGCGCGTGGGCGCGCACAACGAAGTCAAGATCGATCTGGCTGACCGCCTCGGGAGGGCCGTTCCGCCAGCTTCCGCTCGACCAGTTCGCGAGCATCACGCCGGAGCAGGCGCTCAAGCATCCCAACTGGGTGATGGGCCGGCGCATCACGATCGATTCGGCGACCATGCTGAACAAGGGACTCGAGGTGATCGAGGCCTGCCGGCTCTTCGACGTGACGCCGGCACAGGTGCGGGTCACCATTCATCCGCAATCGACGGTGCACTCGATGGTGGAGTATGTGGACGGGTCGATCCTGGCGCAGATCTCGGTAACCGACATGCGGCTGCCGATTCTTTATGCGCTGGCATGGCCGGAGCGGCCCGCATCCACGCTGACCTTCGACCTGGCGGCGCTGAGGCATCTGGATTTCGAGCAGCCCGACTTCGAGCGCTTCCCTTGCCTGCGGCTGGCCTTTGAAGCGGCGGAAAAAGGAGGAGCGCACTGCATCGCCCTGAATGCGGCCGACGAGGTGGCCGTCGAGGCCTTCCTCGAACGTCGTATTCCCTTTACCGGCATCCCGCGTACAATTGAAAAAGTGCTCGCGGCGACCCCGGAGGCCCACCCCGCCACCATTGCGGAGGTGCTTGCCGCCGACCAGGAAGCGCGAGAACGGGCCCGGGCAATGCTCGCGTAAGCTCAAGCGAGCGCACGACCGGCTCGGCCGCGCTTTGCCGAAGGAACACACCGCACAACTATGCATGAATTTCTGGTATCTGCCGCTGCTTTTATCGTCCTTGTCGGCGTCATGGTCGTGGTCCACGAGTCTGGGCATTTTCTCGTGGCCAAGCTCTGTCGGAGTGCGCGTCGAGGCATTCTCTTTCGGCTTTGGGCCGCGCCTGTTCGGCTTCAAATATCGGCGAAACCGACTACAAAGTCTGCCTGCTGCCGCTGGGCGGATTTGTGAAAGATGACGGGCGAAAGCCCGAGTCAGGACTCACCGGCAGTCGCCACGGACAATCAGGCCGCCGAGTTGCAAACGATCCCGGCGCGTTCACCAGCCATCCGCGCTGGCAGCGCATGCTCATCGGCTTGCCGGACCGATGCGTCAACTTTCTGCTGACGCTGGCGCTGATGTGTTTTACTTCGGCTTCATCAACGAAGTTCCGGCGGTCATCGGTGAAGACGACCACCGTCGAGTGGGTGACTCCCGGTTCGGCCGCGGCGAGGCAGGGCTTGAGATCCGGCGACGTGATCACGCGTTTCGACAACGTCAAGAATCCTGACTGGGACAGTGTGTATGACCACATCCGGCTGAACGCCAACCAGTTGGTTCCGGTGACCGTGGAGCGCGGGGGCAAGACGCTGCAACTGAGCTGCACGTTCCGGCCAGCGCCAAGAGCGACAGACTTTGACCTGAGCGACGCGGGAATTTCGCCGCAGTATCTGCCGGGCCCGATCGCTGTGGCCGAAGTGCAGGCGGGCACTGCCCGCCGGCGCAGGCGGGCTTGCAGCACGGGCGATGCGATTGAGGCCGTCGACGGCCACGCGTTCCACTACAGTGAATACGCTGCTGGCCTATATGCAAGTGGGAGCAGGGCAAGCCGATGACGCTGACCGTGCTGCGCGAAACGGCGCCACGCTGCAGCATCACGGCAACGCCGACGAAGCTCGACAGCTCGATGGAAGCTGGGCTTCGCGCCCACGCCGATTCCCATCCGCGACGAGCCGCTGCCGCTGTGGCTGCAGCGTGGAACAAGTCGCTGCGCTTCTTCAAGAACAACTCGCTGCTGGTGGGCGAAGTGCTGCAGCGGCTCTTTACGCATCGGCTTTCGGTTACGCAGCTGATGGGCCCGGTGGGCATTGCCCAGGCGGCAGGCGAAGCGGCCGAGATGAATGGCTGGTTGCCCAAGTTCGGGCTGGCCGGCGAGATCAGCCTGCAACTCGGCATCCTCAACCTGCTTCCCTTCCCGATTCTCGACGGCGGCATGATTCTGCTGCTGCTGATTGAGAGCGTGCTGCGCCACGACATCAGCCTCGTCATCAAGGAGCGCATCTACCAGGCGGCCTTTGTGGTGCTGATGGCCTTTTTGCTCTTCGTCCTCTTCAACGACGTGAGCAAGCTGGGACTGTTCACGCACGTCAAGCCGTAAAGAAAGTGGTCGGTGAACAGTGGGCAGTGATCAGAATCGATGGCACGATCTGACTTTTCTGATCACTGAGCACTGAACCCTGGAGTTCCCATGCCAGTCACCACACAAGCGCGCGTGCGGTATGCCGAAACCGACCAGATGGGCATTGTCTACTATGCCAACTACCTGGTCTGGTTTGAGCTGGGCCGCGTGGAACTGCTGCGCTCGCTTGGGCTTGCTTACAGCCAGCTCGAGACGGATCACGGGTGCATTCTGCCGGTGGTTTCGAGCGCAGTTGCCGCTATCGCTCGCCCGCGCGCTACGACGACGAAATTCTGATCGAGACGCGGCCCGCGATGCTGCGCGGCTCGGTGCTCAAGTTCGCCTATCGAGATTCTGCGCAAACCCGACCAGGAGGGAAAAGAGCGTGAGCTGCTGGCCGAGGGCGAAACGGTGCACGTGGTCTGCGACGACCAGTTGCAGCGCAAGCCGTTGCCGGAGCAATACGCAGGCGGCGCTGCGTGCGCTGATGGCGGAAGAATAGCGACAGCCGGCCTGGCCCAGTCCGCGTTCGCCAGAATGTCCCCGATGGAACCGAAATTCGAGACAAAACCGGAAATCTCCGACGTTCTGAAAGAACTAGCTGCGCGC
Source organism: uncultured Acidobacteriaceae bacterium (assembly GCA_963782085.1). Lineage (GTDB taxonomy): Bacteria > Acidobacteriota > Terriglobia > Terriglobales > Acidobacteriaceae > Telmatobacter. The sequence continues at coordinate 343,691 of CAWAIL010000007.1, read as the reverse complement.
GAGCCGATCTTTCACCGTCCGGAGTTCGGCACTACACGAGCCGATTTCGAGCGGATGACCGCCAAAGACTTTTGGGAGACGGGTGCATCGGGCCGCCGCTATTCGCGCGAGTTTGTCCTCGATGAGTTGGAGCGTCGCTCTTCTGCGCCGCATGAAGTTGTCTGGGAAGCGAAGGAGTTCCTGTGCCGCGAACTGGCTCCCGATATTTATCTCCTCACCTATACGCTCCTCCAAAACCAGAGAAAAACACGGCGCGCGACCATCTGGCAGCGCACACCGGATGGATGGAAGATTGTCTACCACCAGGGGACGATTGTGCAGGATGCGTAAGACGCAGTTGCAGCGTCGGCGGGTTTAGCGCAACACGACAGCGATCGCAAACCCGTCCAGCCCCTTCACGCCAACGGTTTGCAGAGCAGTTGCCGAGAGCCGCGGATTCGTCGCCATCATCTTCAACATGCGGCGCGTGCCGACGATATCGGGCTCGGTGCTCTTTGGACTCAATGACCGTTCCGTGGCGCGCGACGTTGTCGACCACGATCACCGTGCCGCGGCCGCGAGAGCTTCAGCGCCCACTCGAGATACTGCGGATTGTTTTCCTTGTCGGCGTCGATGAAGATCAGGTCGAACGGGCCTGCGCTTCTCCGCATTCAGCTCCGGCAGGCTGTCGAGTGCCGGCCCGACGCGAATGTCGACGCGGTTCAGCAGGCCGGCAGTGCGCAGATTTGCGCGAGCCACTTCGGCGTGGCGCGGGTTCAATTCGAGCGTGACGATGCGGCCGCCCTTCGGCAATGCGCGCGCCATCCAGATGGTGGAGTAGCCGCCGAGCGTGCCGATCTCGAGCACGCGCTTCGCCTGCGTGATCTGCACCAGCACTTGAAGAAACTTGCCCTGGAGCGGCGAGACGTCGATGGCCGGAAGGCCGGCCTCTGCGATTGGCTTTGACGACGGCGTCGAGCTTTGCATCGGCCAGGCGCAAGCAGATCGCCGAAGTAGTGGTCGACTTGCAGTCCAGAGTTTTGCCTTGCATCGGTTTCGCGTGAAGCCATCTACTTCTCCCGCGCCACCACGAAATCCGGCACCCAGAGCAGGGCGCGCTTGAATTCGGTATCGGCGAGCGGCGCAAGCGCCTGGCGCGACTGCTCGGCGTAGCGGTCGGCCGCGGCCATGGCGTACTCGACCGAGCCGTTGCGCACCAGAATCTCCCGGATCTGCTGGCGGCTGACATTCTCAAAGCTGCGGTCGTCGAGAACGCGCTGAATGGCTTTGCGGTCGGCGGCGGTGCCGTGGTCGGCGGCGTGAATCACGGCCAGCGTGGCCTTGCCTTCGCGCAGATCGCTGGCCACGGGCTTGCCCAGAACCTCTTCGGTGGCCGTCAGGTCGAGCACGTCGTCGACGATCTGGAAAGCCAGGCCCACGGCGCGGCCGTATGCGGCCAGGCTGGTCTCCTCGGCCTCGGTGGCGCCGGCCAGCACTGCGCCCAGCCGCATGGAGACTGAGAACAGGCAGGCGGTCTTGCGGAAGATCAGGTCGTAATATTCGGCCTCGGAGACCATCTTGCCGAGCTTTTGAATCTGCAGCAGCTCGCCTTCGACCATCTGCTGCGTGAGGCCGATGAGCAGATCGAGAACGCGCAGGTTGCGCTCTTCGAGCGCCACCTTGAAGGCCTGCATGTAAAGCCAGTCGCCGGCCAGCACGCACTTCTCGTTGCCCCAGGTGGTGTTGGCCGAGGGGCGGCCGCGGCGCGTGTCGGCGCCGTCGATGATGTCGTCGTGAACCAGCGTGGCCGTGTGCACCATTTCCACCACCGCGCCGAGGCGGATGGCGCTGTGGCCAAAGTAACCCAAGCTGATGCGCAGCGAGCAGCAGCAGCGAAGGCCGGATGCGCTTGCCGCCGCCTTCGCGCAGGTACTCGGCAATCTCGGTGATGGTGCTGACGCTGGACGCGGCGTCGCGGCCCAGCTCCTGCTCGACCGCGACGAGGTCTTCCCGCAGCAGCTCAAAGACCTCTCTGCGCCGTGGCTATGGTGAGTGTGCTCAAAGTTCTCCGATTCTAATGCATCGTCTGGGGAAAGGCGATTCTGCGGCTGAGCCCGCGGCCGACCCAAATTTCGACCAGCGCTTTGAGGCCGGCCGTTGCGCATCTGCCCGCCTGTGTCAGTTCGTGCGATAGTTCGTGAACTGCAACTCCACGCCCAGATCCTTGCCGCGCAGCAGGGCGATGATCGCCTGCAACTCGTCGCGGTCCTTGCTGGAGATTCTGCACCGTGTCGCCCTGGATGCTGGCCTGCGCCTTCTTTTTCGAATCCTTTACCAGGCGCACGATCTCCTTGGCCTTTTCGACGGGAATGCCCTGCTGCAGGCTGATCTTCTGCCGCACGCTCTGGCCGGCGGCCGGCTCGACCTTGCCGTAGGTGAGGTTCTTGAGCGAGACGCCGCGCTTGACCAGCTTCTGGCCGAGAATGTCCTTCACCGCTTCGAGCTTGTATTCGTTGGCCGAGGCGAGTTGGATGCTCTCCTGTGCCTTCGAGGTTGACCTCGGAGTGGGAGTCCTTCAGGTCGAAGCGCTGGCGAATCTCTTTGATCGCCTGGTCGATTGCGTTGCGGACCTCCTGGATGTCCACTTTGCTGACGATGTCGAATGAATTGTCCTGTGCCATGATTTTCTATCCTCGAAGCGGCCGGCAGACATGCCGGTCCGGCAGTGCCTCTATCAGTTTCCCACGTCCAGGCGCTGGAGACTTGAAACAAGCCGGAAGAAGTTTTTCGTGGTGGCGGCGGCGATTTCGTCGGCGGGACGTTGAGCATGGCCCGGCCAGAACCTGCGCGGTGCGCGCCACGAATGCCGGCTCATTGCGCTTGCCGCGATCGGGCGCGGGGGCGAGCCAGGGCGCGTCGGTTTCGACGAGCACGCCATCGAGCGGCATGCGCGCGGCCACGTCGCGCAGCGGCTGCGCCTTGGGATAAGTGAGATTGCCGGCAAACGAGACCAGAAAGCCCAGGTCGAGCGAGCGCCGCGCCTGCTCCCATCCGCCGCCGAAGCAGTGCATGATGCCGCCCAAGCCCGGTTCGGCGCCAATGTTCTTCGAGAACCAGGAAAAGATCGTCCCAGGCGTCGGTGGACTCGTTGGTTCCGCGGCAATGGATGAGGATGGGCCGCTTGCGCGCGGCGGCAATTTCAAGCTGGCGGATGAGGCCCGTCGCGCTGCACATCGCGCGGCGCGCCCTCGTGGTAGTAGTCGAGGCCGATCTCGCCGCAGGCGATGACTTCAGGCTCGGCCAGCAGCGCGTCGAGTTTGGCGAGCGCGGCATCGTCGGCTTCGGGGGTGTTGTGCGGATAGATGCCGGCGCTTGCGTAGAGCCGCGGAAGATCAGGCCTGGCCGTTGAACTCGCGGCAGAGATCGAGCGCCTGGTGCATCTCGGCCGGCCCCTCGCCGATGCCGATGGAGAGCACCGCGCCGACGCCCGCCTCGCAGGCGCGGTCGAGCATCGCCTCGCGGTCGTCGGCGTAGCGCGGGCTGTCAAGATGGGCGTGGGAATCGATCAGCAAGAGAGCCTCGAGGATCGCATGTGAATCGAGCAACTTCAGTCTCAGTTTAGAGCACGGCGGTGAAGCCGATTGCATGTGCAATTAAGTCGGAGTGGGATCAGGGTTGATGCGGAGTCGGGTCGTCTACTATCGGAGCAGCAGATGCCGCAAAAATCCAGGCTCGGGCAACACTTTCTCGACGATGCGCAGGCCGCGCAACGGATTGTTGCGGCGCTGGGCGATGTGGCCGGTCGTACGGTCGTCGAAATCGGCCCTGGAGGCGGCGCGATCACAGAGGTTCTGGCGGCACGAGCAGGGCGCGTGATCGCCGTCGAACTCGATCGTGAGCTTGCCGGGGAACTTCGCGCCCGATTCGACTCCAACAAAGTCAATGTCGTCGAACAGGACGTGATGCAATTCGATTTTGCCGCGGCCGGCGCGCAAGCGGGCGAAAAGCTGCGAGTCATCGGCAACCTGCCGTACTACATCACTTCGCCTATATTGCTCAAGCTTGCCGCGACCCACGCGTCGCTGGAACTGGCCGTGTTGATGGTCCAGCGCGAAGTGGCCGATCGTGTCACCGCAAGTCCTGGGTCAAGTGATTACGGCCTGCTGTCGGCCACGGTTCAGATGTACGGGCCGGTCGAACAGTTATTCACTCTGACGCCTTCGTCGTTCTCACCGCCGCCCAAGGTCCACTCTACAGTTTTTCGCTGGCGCTTTTCGCCGCGATTCGACGAGCTGGGTGTGGCCGAGGACGCATTCCTCCGTTTTCTGCGCCAGGCCTTTGCGCAAAAACGCAAAACGCTGGCCAACAACCTGCGTGCTGCGGGAACGGCGCCGTCAATAGCGGCGGCTGCAATTGCAAAAGCCGGCATCGAACCAAACGCGCGCGCCGAAGCGGTCTCGCTCGAGGCCTTCGCCGCGCTATGGCAGGGCCTGAGTTCCTGATCCTGCATACCCCGTGCTCATAGTCACAGCTTGGTACTGGGTCAAGGTGACATTCTGCATGACAATTACCCGGCTTTGTTTCCAAGTCTTGCGCGTTCCACCAATGGAGCGGACCGGGAAACCGCTCCTTCATGAATCCGCAACCTGCCACTACGGAAAAGACCTACCGCGCCGATATCGATGGGCTCCGCGCCCTGGCGATCCTCAGCGTAGTGCTCTACCACTGCGGCTTGGCCCGCTTCACGGGCGGCTTCACCGGCGTCGACATTTTTTTCGTGATCTCCGGCTACCTTATCGGCGGACAAATCTGGAGCGAGCAACGCGCAGCCAACTTCACCTTCCGGGCCTTCTATCGCCGTCGAGCCAAGCGCATTTTGCCTGCATTCTACGCTGTGCTCGCTTTTACTCTCGCTGCGGGTCTTCTGCTGCTTTCGCCTTCAGAACTGGCGCAACTCGCGCGTAGCGCCGCAGCCGCCACTCTTTCCGCCTCCAACATTCTGTTCTGGAGCGCGACGAACTACTTCTCGCCCCGCAGCCAGTTGAATCCTCTTCTGATGACCTGGACCCTCGGCGTCGAGGAGCAGTTCTACGTCGTCATTCCGCTGCTGATCGTATTCATCGCGCGTTTCCGTCGGAACTGGGTTCTTCCCATCATCTGCATCGTCTCCGCCGCGTCCCTCGCTTTCGCGTGGCTTGCATCCGCCAACCATCCAATGACTGCGTTCTACCTGTTGCCGGCGCGCGCATGGGAGTTGGGCGCCGGCGTCGCTCTAGCAGTAGCCGAGTTCGACCGTCCGCACTGTTCTACTCCGCGCTGGTTCGCGGTCGCCACGCGCGAAGCAGCTGCATGCCTCGCGCTTCTTCTGATGGTCGTCCCCATCTTCGCGCTTAAATCTGAAATGTCGCCAGCGGGCGTGGCCCCTCTATTCTCGGTTGCGGGCGCAGTGCTGGCGCTCGCCTTCCCCGGCAGTTTTATCCATCGTCGGCTGCTTTCCGCGCCCCCGCTGCGCTTCCTCGGCAAGATTTCTTACTCGTGGTACTTGTGGCACTGGCCGCTGATTGCATTCATGCACAATCTTTATCCCGGAGCGCTGCCGGCGGTGCGCACGGCCCAGACGATTACGCTCTCTTTGGTGTTGGCCGTGGGCTCCTACTATTTGATTGAGCAGCCCTTCCGCAATTCGCGGCGCGCGGCGGTTCCGCTATTGATCCGCTACGCAGCCGTCAGCGGTGTCATGGCAGCTTTGTGCGCCGCGCTCTGGCTCAACCACGGCCTTCAGGGGCGCGCTCCCACACTGGCCGGGATGGAAAGCGCGGCGCACCAACTTGAAGCTGACCCATGTCTGGCCAACCTGGCTCGCGACACACCCGATCTCTCCCCAGCCTGCCGTGACGCGACGCCTTCAAAACCGTTGGTGGCTTTGTGGGGAGATAGCCATGCCGCAGCGCTCGCTCCCGGTCTGCGGGGGGTGGCGCAAGCGCAAGGTTACGGACTGGCCTTATTCGCCAAAGCCTCCTGTCCGCCTTTGCTAGGTGCCACCCACGCCATTCCGCGCGTTCCTCTGCTCGCGGCGGGCTGCGCGCGGTTCAATCGGCAGGCACTGGCTGAGATTGCCAGTGACCCGCGGGTGCGCATCGTCATCCTGCATGCTACCTGGGCCGCGCCTCTCTATCGCGACTGGCAGGATGGCTGGCTGGTCGCAGAGGTCGAGACCGCCGCCGGGCCGCCTACGGATGAAACCGATCGCAAGTTGTTCGTCGGCTCGCTGCGTGCGGCCCTGCTTGCCCTCCAGCAGGCAGGAAAGCAGACGATCATCCTCGAAGACGTTCCGACCTTTGAGATCGATCCATCTTGGCGCGCAAAGACCCGGGCTCTGCCCATTCGCTGGCGGTTCGCGCAATGGCTTGGAGTTCAAGCAGATTCAGGCCTGGATTCCGGGCTAGATTCCGGATTCGACGTTCCCGATCACGATGCACGCATCAGCGAGTCCACCGCTCTGCTGCGCCAGGCCGCGGCGGGTCTTAACGGCGTCGAGATTGCCAATCTTAAGACCTCACTTTGCACGCTTTCGGGGGTGTGCGCATACCGTCGTGGCTATAACTATGCTCTATGTCGATTCCAGCCATCTCTCCGCCTCCGGAGCGTTGTTTGCCCTGCGCGATTTCCAACTGCCGAGACCCCAATAGAGTGTGAGCCGGCAGGTTCACGAAGAAATTCCAGCTACCGCCGGGTTTCGCGCAAACGGACGTGCGCGTAAGCTATCAAAGAGGCAGGGATCCAGTACCGGCGCGAATGCATGCCAAAAGTGCCGGCGACAGAAATCAGGAACCGCGCCGACATGCCGGGAGTCTAATCTTCAAGGTAGGTATGAACCCAGTTCTCGAAGAACGCCGCAACACGTTTGAGGAGACGCTGCTCAGCGCCCGCAACACGATGATGCTGAGCGAAATATTGAAGCTTGCGCTCGACAGCTTCAGGGCCAGCAAGACGCGCTTCCTGCTGACGGCACTCGGCATGGTCATCGGCACGGCATCCGTCATCCTGGTTGTGACTATCGGCATGACCGGCAGGCAGTACATCCTGGGACTGCTGCAGAAAATCGGAACCAATTCGGTGGAGCTGGAATACTCCGGCGGAGGCGCCACGGCAGCCGAACGCGCCCGTTATACCGATTACCTGACCCGGGAAGACGAGAAAGCTGTCGATCAACAGGTGCCGGGGGTAATGTATTCATCGGTGGTGCTTGAGATGCACAACCGCATCAGCTTTGGCGGCGGCATTCAGAAGGATACGGTCGTGCTGGGAGTCAGTCCGCAATACCAGAACATTCGAAATTTGATCGTCACATCAGGCCGTTTTTTCGACGATACTGACGACTCTGCCCATATGAAGTGCGCCGATGTGACCGAAATATTTGCGAAAGATCGCTACGGCAGCGATGACGCGGCAGTCGGCCGGACATTTGAGATCCTCGGGATCCCCTTCACAATCATCGGTGTGGTGAAAGAGGCGATGGACGACTACGGTCAGTCGGAGCTGGCCGATGAGTCGGTGATTATTCCGTATACCGTGGCGCGCTACTTTGCTGGGACTGAACGCGTGAACGACATCTATTTTTCGATGCGAGATATGCATGAGGTTACGGACGCAGCGACAGAGATCAAGCGCGTGGTGAGTTCGCGGCACCGGGCGAACTCGGTGTACAAAACTCAGACACTGCAGGACCTGCTGACCACCGCAGCCGAGGTTGCCGATGCGCATGACAGCTGTCCTGGTGCTGGTTGCCGCGGTCACGCTCGCCGTCGGTGGCATCGGCATCATGAACATCATGCTGGCCAATGTACGCTCGCGCATTCGCGAAATCGGCATTCGCAAGGCGCTGGGCGCTACCTACCGCGAGATCAAGCTGCAATTCCTTACCGAGGCTGTGCTCATCTCGCTAGCAGGCGGAGTTGTCGGCAGCGCTGTCGGCCTCATGCTTCCGCTTTCCATCCGGTTTTTCTCCGGATATGACTTCCCGGTCTCTTGGCTCTCGGTACTCGTCGCCCTCACTGCAGCGACCTTCGTGGGCGTCGTGTTCGGCACGGTGCCAGCCACTCGTGCTGCGCAGATGAATCCCGTGGATGCGCTGAAATATGAGTAAGCTGAAGCAGCACGGAGCAGGCGTGGTCGAGGCGGGCAAGAGCGGAGAAAACGGGGAGCACCCGCAGGGTCCGAACCTCGCCCTTCTCTATTCGCTTATCGCCCTGGCGCTTGTGACGGCTATCGCCATTGCTGTCCTGATCGTGCTGCCGTTTTACCATCGGCGGTAAGTCATCCAGCGTTCTAGAACCGGTCTCACAAACCGTCGGGATCAACTTGCCAAAGACCTGGGACCCGCCTTGTTGTTGGGTCACATCGTTGCTCGGCAAGCCGCTTGCCTATTTATGAGACCGGTTGTAACCGTCCCGGTAGCAATTCAAACCGTTTTGTTCAAAATCCAACATTCGGCATCTTGACAGGATTGGTAATTCAGGTTACTTTGCAATGTAAAGTGAGTTCGCGATGAATGACCTCCACAAGGCGATCGGCGATATCAGCAGCATTCGCATGCAGGTGGCGCGCAGCACGGAGTTCCGCGGCTACGGCCCGGCCACGCTCGCTGCGACTGGACTTTTCGCGATGGCGGCAGCCGCAGCGCAGGCATGGTGGCTGCCCGATCCCGTCAATCACGTTCCGGCCTACCTGGCCATCTGGATCACGACCGCGATCATCTCCGCGGGCTCATCGCATCGCAGATGCGGGCGCGCACCCGCCGCATCCACTCCGGAATGGCCGACGAGATGATCCGCATGGCGGTCGGAGCAGTTTCTGCCGTCGGTGGCCGCAGGCGCGCTGCTTACGTTTGTCATCCCGCGTTTTGCTCCGGCCGAGATGTGGATGCTGCCCGGACTGTGGCAGGTGATCTTCAGCCTGGGCGTCTTTTCTTCATGCCGGTTTTTGCCGCGGCCCATGCTGGCGGCGGGAGCGTGGTACCTCGCCACCGGGCTCGGCTGCATCGTGCTCGCCGGAAATCGAGCGCTCTCTCCCTGGACCATGGGCGTAGCGTACGGTGTTGGCCAGTTGCTGGTGGCAGGAGTTCTCTACTTCAACACGCCCGAAGCGGAATTGGAGACCGAAGATGAAGGCTAAAGGACGTGGCAGCGAAGGCCGCTTCGCGTACGAAGGCCTCGATCGCGTGATTCACGAGCGCGCGCGACTCAGCGTGCTCACATCGCTCATCACCAATCCCAAGGGGGTGAGTTTCGGCGATTTGAAGCAGTTATGCTCGCTCACCGACGGCAACCTGAGCCGGCATCTGCAGGTGCTCGAGCAGGCAAAGATGGTTGAGATCGCAAAGGGCACTGACCGCAATCGCCCGCTGACTGTTTGCCGGATTACGCCGTCGGGGCGCAAGCGCTATCTGGGTTATCTCGAAACTCTGGAGCAGGTGGTGCGAGACGCGGCTAAAGTCTCAAGCGACGAAGCTGCTGCCGATTTGATGCGCGGACTGACGCCTTCGCGGGCGTAAAAAAATTTGCTGCCGGACTTTGCATTGCAAAGCCGGTGGCATCTAAGGAACCTGGACGATAACGATGCAGAATTACAGCAAAGATCGGCTTCATGTGGCCATCATCATGGACGGAAACGGGCGGTGGGCCGCACGGCGCGGATTGCCGCGGGTTGCCGGTCATCGCGCAGGCGTGGCTTCTGCAAAACGCGCCGTGGAGCACGCGCCCGACATCGGCATCGGCTGCCTGACGCTCTATGCCTTCTCTTCAGATAACTGGCGCCGGCCGCCCGCCGAGGTCGACAAAATTTTCTGGCTGCTGCGCGCCTTTCTGCGGCTTGAAACCGGCCGCATGATTCAGCAGGGAGTGCGGCTTGAAGTAATCGGCCGCCGCGATCGGCTACCAGACGCGGCTCTCCGCTCAATTGAGGCAGCCGAGCGCGCCACAGCCGGCGGAGCACGGCTGCATCTACGCGTCGCTATCGACTACTCCTCGCGCGATGCAATCACGCGCGCTGCGGCAGCGGCCATCTCCGCACTTGGCCCTGAACTCGCGCATTCTTCCGACCGGCTTGGCGTGCGGCTCAGGCAAGCACTCACTGCGGAAAGCGGCGAGGTCGATCTGCTCATTCGCACCGGTGGCGAAAAGCGGCTCTCGGACTTTCTGCTGTGGGAGTGCGCCTACGCCGAACTGCTCTTCACCGATCGCATGTGGCCCGACTTCAATGAAGCGGATCTTGAAGCGGCAATCGATGATTTCGGCCGCCGCGAACGGCGATTTGGCGGCGTGCCGCAGACTGGTTCGGCAGATAGCCTGCCGGCGACTGCCTGAGTTTTTTTGCATATTAACTTTGCACTGCAAAGTATCCAACCGAACTGGAGGAATTCAAGTGAGTGATTTTTCTGTTTTGCAGTCGTTGCCGGCCAGGTCAAGGTCGCGATCGATGGGTGTCAAGCTCATCGTCGTTTGCGGCCTCGCGTTGCTGATGACCATTCCCGCCTTCTTTGTTGAAGCCCTGATTGAAGACAGAACGCATCGCGCCGCCGACGTAACCAGGGACATCAGCAACAATGTCGGCGGGCAGCAAACCTTTCTCGGCCCAACCCTTGCGATTCCCTACACGATCATGCCGCAGTCTCCCGCCGAGGCCGTTCGTCGCGGAACCTATCTTGTCTTTCCAGCCCAGGCTTCGGCAACTGTGAAAACCACCACAGAAGAGCGCCACCGGTCGCTCTTCAAGGTTCCCGTCTTCCAAGCCGACCTCAAGCTCGACGCGACGTTCGACCTCACCGGAGTTCCGGCATCGTCACCGCCGGGAGCATCCTTTGACTGGAGCCACGCAGAGCTTGTGGTCGGCGTAAGTGATGCACGCGGAGCCTTGGCCGATGCCCAACTGACAGCCGACGGCAAGACCCAGACGCTCGTTCCTGCCGAAGTCTCGCAACATATTTCAATTGGTGCGGAGCAAAACCAGTCGCTTAACCTGACTCTGTTTGGCGCTGACGCCGGTTCCATTGCAAAACCGGGAGCGCAGTTCAGCGTAACGTCGACGCTGCGTTTCTCCGGCGCGCAACGCATTGCATTGCTCGCCTACGGAAAAACAACTCATCTCGCAATGCAGGGCGACTGGCCGAATCCAGGTTTCGATGGCGGATTTCTGCCGGTCAGCCGGAACATTACCGGCACCGGCTTCTCCGCAGATTGGTCGGTGCCGTTCATCGCGCGCGGCGTGCGGGCAGAAGGGCCAAGCGATGCAATGAGCGGGCTCGATGCAACGGCTCTCGGCCTTTCATTCGTCGAAGTTGCCGACCCCTATCAATCGGTGAGCCGATCGCTCAAGTATGTTCCGCTATTTCTTGGATTGCTGTTTCTTTCATACTTCATGTTCGAAGTGACAGCCGGCAAGCGGGTTCACCCGGCTCAGTACATTCTGGTCGGAATCTCTCAACTGATCTTCTATCTGCTCCTGCTTTCGCTTGCCGAAAGAATCGGATTCGACTTCGGCTTTCTCGTTGCAGGCGCGGCAACCGTTCTGCTGCTCTCGGCAAATGCAAGCTGGATCTTCATGAGCCGCATCCAGGGGTTGCGCGCACTCTTCGTTTTCACCTTGCTCTACGGGCTCATTTATTTGCTTCTGCGCCTTGAAGACAACGCCCTGCTGGTCGGCGCAATTGCCAGCTTCCTCGCCATGGCCGCTACTATGTACCTGACGCGCACCATCGACTGGTACAGTTCAATCCCCGTTGCAGGAGCGATACCACAAGCAATTCCTGGACAAGCTCCGAGGGATGGTGCGTAACAGGTCGATTCACCGAAGATCATGATTCCTCATTTGCAGTACCGAAATCACCTGCGCTGCATTCGCATTTGGCTCGCGATTTTTATCGCGGGCCTCATCCTCAGCGGCCTTACTGCGTTTCCGCTTGCAACGGAATTGCGTTGGCTCGTTGCCGCGCTGCATGTGAACTGGATCGAGCCGTTGGCCCAGTCGACGGGCCTGCTCGCGTGGATCGAGCGCGTCAGTGATGCGCTCGCTGCGACCAATGCGCGCTATCCGTTCCTCGCTTACGGAACCGACTGGCTCGCGTTTGCGCACCTCGTGATCGCAGTGGCTTTCATCGGGCCGCTCATCGATCCTGTCCGCAACAAATGGGTTGTCATTTTCGGATTGATTGCATGTGCCGGCGTCATTCCACTGGCGCTCATTGCCGGCCAGGTGCGCGGCATTCCGTGGGGCTGGCGGCTCATCGACTGCAGCTTCGGCGTAGTGGGTGCCGCGCCGCTCTTCATTTGCCGGCGGTCAATTCGCGCGCTGGAACACGCCCAACGCTGAGCCGTTCAGGTAGCATCCACAGCCGGCGCCAATTCTCTTGGCGATTGATGATACCTCCGGAATCATGATTTCCTGTGCCGTTGCCTCAAAGGCAACGCACTCAGCTCAACTAAACTGTTATCGGCATTCGCGCCAGCCACAGACAATCCGAAACTGTACAACCGTTCTGAAAGGACCCTCAAAGAATGCGTTATTTCCGGAAGCACTGTGTCCTCCGGTGCGCGATCTTCGCATCGGCGTTGCTGGCCTGCGCGCTCGCCTATGCGTCGGATACGTTTTCTCCCGGAACAGTCGATCCTGCTGCGGCAGGTATGGATCCGACCCTACTGGCTCGCATTCCCGCGAGAATGAAAGCGTTTGTCGATGAAGGAACGTCGGCAGGTTTTGTCACCATCGTTGCGCGCCACGGTCACGTCGCCAGCTTGCAGGCCGTCGGATACCAGGATCGCGAAGCGAAAATCCCGATGCGCACCGATTCGATCTTTCACATCATGTCGATGACCAAGTCATTTACGGCTGCGGGCATCATGATTCTTGTCGACGAAGGACGCATCGGCCTGCTCGATCCGGTCGACCAGTATCTGCCGGAATTCAAGGGAATCAAGTTGAATCTCTGCGAAGGGCCGGCCGCTGGTCAGAACTGCGCTCTCGTCGATCCTTCGCATCCGATTACCGTTCTCGATCTGCTCACGCACACTTCCGGCCTGCCCGATGAAGGCCCATCGAATCCTGCGCCCTTTGAGTCCCTCGCCGAAAGAGTTTCTGCAGGCGCCCACTCTGTACTGCTGGCGCAACCGGGGACAAAATGGATCTACAGCCAGATCGGCTACGCCACACTCGGCCGTCTGATTGAAGTAGTTTCCGGCAGGCCGTATGCGGAATTTCTTCACGAGCGCCTCTTCGAACCGCTGGGGATGGTCGACACCTGCTTCGTGCTGCCCGACGCAAAATTAGATCGGCTCGCCGTGTCCTACACGCTCGATGCAACAGGCAAGCTGATCCGCGCGGGTCATCAGGCCAGTCATGACCTGAAGGTTCCTTCTCCCGAAGGCGGAGCGATGACGACCGCCCTCGACATGGCGCGCTTCTACCAGATGTTGATGAACAAAGGTTCGCTGAACGGAAGGCGCGTCCTCTCCCGCGCCGCGGTCGAGGCCATGACTACGAATCAAACTGGAGACCTGCAGCACGTTGAGTTTTCTCCGGGCCTGGGCATGGGGCTCAGCTTCGGCATCGTCAAGGATCAGGTGGGAACCTTCCGCTATCAGTCCATCGGCAGCTTTTCCAAGGGTGGTGCATATCGCACCTATGGATGGGGCGACCCGGCGAGAGACTTATTCGGCGTGGTTCTGTTTCAGCGCACCAACGGCGGCGGCGACGTTGCGCCGGAGATTAGTGCGTTTACGGTTCTTGCCAATGCTGCAATTGTCCATTGACCGGATGCGCAGTTGACGGTTCGAAAATCGCCTCAGGTTTTTTCGCCGGGAGCTTCAGCGCGATCCACGATCAGCACAGGAATGCCATCGACGATCGGGTAAGCACGGGCGCACGCTACGCAAATCAGGCGCACATCTTCAAGCCTCAGGCCGCCGTAACAGGCCGGGCATGCAAGCTGGGCGGCAACAACCGGGTCGAAATTAATTTCGATTGCGGGTTTAGGGGACATTGGCAGGTGTGATCGAGTGAGCCACGTGCGAATCAGGCGCTTCAGCTATCATCGCAGATTTAGCCGCGCGCTCACAGCACTTTCAGCGTGGCTTCAGTCATCGCTGAAGTTTCCGTCGAGACCAAGTCGCCCATCGGAAGAACCATCGAGAAAACCGTCAGCGACTTTCCCGCGATCCTCGCGCTCCTGGCACTGATGCGTCCGCCATGCTTTTCGATAATGCCGCGGCTGATCCACAGGCCTAGCCCATTCCCGGTCGCTCCCTTGGTCGTGACGAATGGCTGGAAGAGCCGCTTTCCCGCTTCCAGCGGAATGCCACGTCCATTGTCGGCAACGGTGATCCGCCAATTGCCGCTCTTCGCAGCGCGAGAGCGAATCCAGATCTGCCCGCCATCGCCGATCGCGTCGATTGCATTGCGAACCAGGTTCGAAAAGACCTGGTGCATCTCCGCCGAGGATCCAAATACAATGCAGGAGCTCGAATAATCCCGCCGCACTACGATGCCTCTCTGCTCAAACAAGGGATCGTTCAAATCCAGCACTCCATCGATGATGGAGGCGACATCGAACTTGGCAGGTTTGCCCGTATCTCGAAAAAATGCCAGGCTGCGCTTGGCAACGTTGCTTATGCGATGGATTTCGTCCATCAGCATTTCAGAGCAGGATTTCGCGGAACTGTCGAGATTGGGATTCGTGTTGATAAGATACGCGAGATTGGTGACTGCCTCGAGAGGATTATTGATTTCGTGTGCGATGGCGGCAGCCATGCGTCCAGTGGCAGCCAGCTTTTCCGACTCGATGAATGCTTCCCGCATTTTCACGCGATCGGTAATATCGCGGGCAATCATCGATGCGCCAATCACTCGAATTTTCAGATCCATAAGCGGTGAGATGGTAAGCGAAACCTTGACGCGTGAGCCATCGTTACGCAGCCGCTCGGTCTCAAAGTGGTCGAACCGCTTCCCCTCGCGCAAACTACGCAGGATCGTCGCCTCGTGGTCCTGAAACTCGAGAGGAACAATGTGAAGGATAGAACGCCCGATCATTTCTTCGGGGGAATAACCGAAGAGCCGCACTGCGGCCGCATTCCAGCTGGTGACGATTCCTTTCAGGTCCTGGCTGATGATGGCGTCGTCAGAGGAATTCACAATCGCCGCAAGCCGCGAGCGGCTGGCGCGAGCTTCGCGCAAATTGTGGACGAGGTAGCAAACAAAGAAACCGATCAGCGAGAAGAAGATGGTCTTCGCAATGGCAACGCCGGATGCGAAGTGGTGCGAAGCACCGGAAAAGAAGAAGATGTCCAGCAGCGCTGCCGACGCGCCAAGCGCGACGAGGCTCGCCCGAAAATCGACATAGCGAGCCACGAGGGCAATCGACCAGAGAAAGATGAGAGGGGCAAGCGCCGGAAAATCGGCGAGTAGTGGGCGAATAATGATACTCACACAGGCCGCCGCAACCACCGGAAGCAGCGCCAGCAGGTACTTCTTCATTGGCCGTTTCCCCGGCAAAGCGCATGCGAATGAAATGTGCGATGAACTTGAACGCACCCGCAAATCAATCCGACAACTTGTTGCGGTTCCGTCGCCTTCAAGAACTCTCGTTCAGGAATGAACCGCCAAGGCTTGCTGTCAGAACTCAAGACACACATATTGTTGCTAAACCGGCTTCGGAATTCGTCTTCGCCGCGGACACTAATCGACCTTTCAATTCAGTGAGGAGGAAGAGGCTATTTCTCAAATTACACCACGTTGAACCTGTTGGCACTGCGAATTGGTGCGAATGTGAATCTTTGGTTACGCGGCATGAATTTGCCTGGGAAAGCGCGGCCAGATGGCACAAGCCATCCACTATTCCGGTCGCGGAGAATTCCGGTCTTAAAGGCGGCGACCAATTTGATCCTCGTCGCATCAGATTTGCAAGTAACATGCCGGACCCTGACACGGCCCGATGAAAAGAATGCGGCGTTCGCGCAAGGCGAGCGCCGGGAGAACATACCAGCATGAAGTCAAAGAATACGGTCTGCCTCTGGTTCGATAAAGAAGCGCATGAGGCGGCACGCTTTTACGCCGCCACCTTTCCTGACAGTAAAGTCACCGCTGTTCATGAGGCTCCCCGCGACTTTCCGGGCGGCAAGGAAGGCGATGTGCTGACGGTAGAGTTCACGGTCGTGGGCATTCCCTGTCTCGGCCTCAACGGTGGACCGACGTTCAAACATTCTGAGGCGTTTTCCTTCCAGATCGCGACGGAAAATCAAGAAGAAACAGACCGTTACTGGAACGCGATCGTCGGGAATGGCGGCACGGAGAGCCAGTGCGGCTGGTGCAAAGACCGCTGGGGCCTTTCCTGGCAGATCACCCCGCGGGCGCTGACCGATGCAGTCACGGCAGGCGGCGATGAGGCAAAACGTGCCTTCGAGGCGATGATGACGATGAAGAAGATCGATGTCGCCGCGATCGAAGCAGCGCGACGAGGCTGACGTAAAGACGGATACTGCGTTTTTCCGTGCGGCAGGATTGCTGCATTCAGCGCACCGCGCACTGCCCGGCGAAACGGAACACCGCTGCTGACAGCAGCCCCAGGCACCTGCAATCTGCCATCGGAATCAATTAGTTTCCACGACGGGAGTTGCTGCGAACCGAGCAGCAATTTCCGAATTGGCTACGATGGATGCACCCATTGGTGTCTTCAGGGCGGGGCGAAGCGGTCAATTCGGGGTCATGCCAGCGCCGCAATTCATGCACGAATTAATTAGAGTTCACACACTCCCACGGCTTGTCTTTGGGCCTAATCGTGATTGCCTGAGCTTAAAAAGTCAGGGAGTGGGGCATGCATCATCAATATCCTGTTTTCAGCATCAGTCTCATTGCAGTCGCTATGATTTCAGCAAGTTGCTCAGGCCAGCAGGCACAAGGAGCAAATCCGAACTCCGAATCGTCGTCTCGCAATGGCACCCCGTCACGGTTTGTTTCCGGTATAGACGACTCGGCTCAAATGGATCTACGGCCCGCATTGCGTGGAGTGATGGCCCCGAACCGGGCGCCCGCCGGGCGCAGGCCAGTTTTTTGGGCCATATTCGGGACGCGGCCGGAGGTTGGCATTTTCGCCGTCGGAAATTTCAACCCCGTGACTAACATTTACATTCAGAACGAGCCTCACCAGGCGGTCAGCTCGAATAAGTCCTCCCTTGGCGGGGGCCTGGAGTACCGCCGCTGGTTCTCCGATCGCACCGCTCTCGGCCTGCTCTATACGCAGAATCCGTCGGACGGCAAGTTGCTCTGGCAGGGACAAAACTACATCTGGCCGCAGATGAGGTGGGATCTGTCCCTCCTTGCCACAGAAAGAGTGCACATGGGGAATTTTGCGCCTTTCGTGTCTGGAGGCCCCGGGGTCCAGTTCACGAACGGACATGGTAATTGTGGTTGGAGTGGAAACTTTGCGGTTGTTTCCGGGGCCGGAACCGATTATCAACTCAACCGTTGGCTCTCGGCCAGAATCGGGATAACGTTTCTCGTTACAAAGAGCGGATGCTATCAAGACCCGACGTGCCAGGCCAAGTCAGGCATGATCCAGGATTTGAGATTAGGGTTCGTTCACAAATGGGGCGGGGAAACCGTCAGTCATCTCGTCCGGTAGTTCAATGCGAGTGGAAGAACCGTGATTTCACTAAGCCTGGAGGCCAGTGGCCGTGCTGACCTTGAATCTGAGGGAAAGCCCTTTGGCTTGTCCCGGCTTTCAGTCGAGTTCCCCTGCGGGCTGCGACCTGCGAATTAGGCACTGTTTCTAAACCCTGATCACGGATTACTGGATCGTGGCATCCGCGTCGGCTTCGGGGTCTGTCGAGTTGTCGGGGCGGGTCTTGGGGCGGCCGGCGAAGGCCTGCTCGATGCGCTCGTTGGCGCCGGAGCGCGAGAACTCGTGGGCGACGCGGATGCCGTTGTAGATGGCGACGTCGTTCGATGAGCCGTGGCCGATGATGCAGACGCCGCGCACGCCGAGCAGCGGCGCGCCGCCGTATTCGGTGTAGTCGAGGCGGCGGCGAAAGTCGTTGAAGGCGCGGCGCGAGAGCAGCGCGCCCACCTGCGCGGTGACGGTGCGGGTGAGCGATTCGCGCAGCACGTCGCGGACAAAGCGGCCGATGCCTTCGCTGGTCTTTGAGCGCCACGTTGCCGACGAAGCCGTCGCAGACGATCACGTCGGCGTTGCCGTTGAAGATGTCGCGGCCCTCGACGTTGCCGATGAAGTTGATGGGCAGCGCTTTGAGCAGCGGGAAGGCCTCGCGGGTGAGCTCGTTGCCCTTGGTTCTCTTCTTCGCCGATGGAGAGCAGGCCGACGCGCGGCTTGGCGATCTTGAGCACGCTGCGGGCGTACATCTCGCCCATGACGGCGAACTGCTCGAGATTCTGCGCCTTGCAGTCGACGTTGGCGCCCACGTCGAGCAGCACGCAGGGATTGCCCTTTGACGTGGGCATGGGAGTGGCCAGAGCCGGACGGTCGACGCCGGGCAGCGCGCCCAGAACCATCTTGGCGGTGGCCATGGCCGCGCCGGTGTTGCCGGCGGTGACAAAGCCGGCAGCCTTGCCTTCGCGCACCAGCTTGAGGCCGACGCGCATGGAGCTGTCGCGCTTGGTGCGGACGGCGTGGGCGGCCTTCTCGTCCATCCCGATGCGCTCGGAGGCGTGGTGGATGACGATGGGCAGGTCCTCGTCTTCGAGGTGCTCGTCGAGCAGGTCGCGGAGCTCCGGCTCGGGGCCGATCAGATGGACGCGCACGGGCAGCGTCGCGGCAGGCGAGGATGGCTCCGCGAATCTCCGGCTCGGGAGCCTTGTCGGAACCAACGGCGTCAAGCGCGATGTCGGTGAGCATCTGGGTTGTGAGCTACTTTGCTTCCTTCACGTCCAGCACGGCGCGGCCCTTGTACGCTCCGCACTTGGGGCAGGCGCGATGGGGCAGCTTCTTTTCGTGGCAGTTGGGGCACTCAGAGAGGCCCGTACGCGGTAAGAAAGTCGTGAGAGCGGCGAAGGGCGGTGCGGCGCGTGGAATGGCGCCTTTTCGGATTCGGCATGGTGCAATTCCTTTTTCAGCTATCAGCTTTCGAGCCGTCAGCTATCGCCTTCTGCGTCAGGAGACCGGCCAAGCAGCGCTTCCCGGAAATGAAGCTAAAGCACCAACAGCATAAAAGCTCTGATTTTTCAGGACTTGATCCGGCCGCGCAACCCGGTCAACGCCTCCCAGCGGGGATCGTTCGGACCCTCTTCGCAGGAGCAGGGTTGGAGGTTGCGGTTGGCTCCGCAGCGCGGGCAAAGTCCCTTGCAGTCAGGCTTGCACAGCGTCCTGACCGGCAGGGACAAAAGCACCTGCTCGCGCAGCACATCTTCAAGCAACAGACTGTCTTTTTGATAATAACCGATTTCGGTCTCCGACGCTGTAATGGACCGCTCGGGGGCGTCGGCGTCGGCGCCAATGGGGCGGAAGATGAGGTCGAACTCGGCGGCGAGCGGGATCTCGACCGGCTCGATGCAGCGGGCGCAGGGAACCTGAAATTGCCCGCGAAACGGCCCTTGAGGCGGATGTCGGGGACGATTTCCTTGGGCCCGCGGTGCTCGTGAATCACCTCGGCGCGGCCGGAAGTGGCCAGATCGCCAATCTGCTCGGCTTCTTCGCCGAAATCGATCGCTGCCGGGCGTGAGCGCAAGGTCGAATTCGACCGGCTCGCGCTCCAGGTCACTGATTCTGAATTCCATGATTCAAGGGTAGAACAGGACGAAGGCAGGGAACAAGGGAGCGAGGGAACAAGGGAACAAAGAACGACAGAGGTCAGGGATCAGGGATGGGCAATGTACGGCTATAAGCGTAGTTTTGGGGTGTTTCCGCTGCGCCTGCGGGATGCGCCATAGTTGCCATCAAACAAAACCCACATCGCGCTAAAACCGGAGATTTTCGCACAATTCATCGGGGTTAGACCGGACGATTTGCGAAATGCTGCTGCGCAGTATCGTTTCGACCGGTTCTTTCATGAGCAAAATCGGCAAAGTGTCCGGCTCCAGCACGACGAAAAGCGCAAAAAGTGGCCAAAGTTGGCCACTGATAAATCGCTTTAGTGGCATCAATTTCGACCCCCCTGGGTCGTTGTTCCAAAGGGCGAAGCGTTGAGCGTGCCTTGATAATCGGGGATTCTGGGAAGCAGGAATCACCGCAGATCCCTCGGCTCCGGTCATACGCTGTGGCGGATGACCTGCGTTCGGGATGACAGTGTCGAATTGGGCTTCGTGCTATCCCACCCAAGCAAAGCTTAGATCCACCCCACAGACGAAGACCTGTCTGTGGGGACCCCGGGAATGGGCACCCCAATTCGTGCTGGTTCGAGATCTCGAAATGCTGCGAAGTCGGTTCGGATGGGTTGGAGCGGGTGACGAGTTGACGAGCACTTGCGATGAACGGGGCTCGAGCGGGGATTGGGATGAGCTGGAAGAGATGAAGACGATGGTAGACTGCCGGGATTGATGAATTGCTGAGGAGGACGGGATGAAGAAGATTTGTGTGTTGATGGCTTTGCTGGCTGTGCCGCTGACGGTCGCAGCGCAAAACAACAAACCGCCGACTACGTTGCGGGGCGTTCTGCTGGAGGAGTTGAAGACGACGCACGACCAGGAGGACTGGTTTGTGCCGGCGAGTGTTGCCGTGGCGGGGCTGACGGCGGAACAGGCGAACTGGTCGCCGGGAAAAGGACAGCACTCGGTGGGACAGCTTGCGTATCACTTGTGGTTCTGGGATGAGCGCGCATTGCAAAGTTTCAATGGCGTGAAGCCGGCGGATTTCAGCGGGAACAACGACGAGACGTTCGACAAATTCACTCCGGCGCAGTGGGACGACCTGGTGAAGAAACTGAACCAGGTAATGAGCGACTGGGACAAGGCGGTGGCTGCCGCCGACGACAAGAAGCTGGCGGAGAATGCCTCGCGGATCGCTCATGTGGCAACGCACAACGCGTACCACATCGGACAGATTCTCTACGTGCGCAAGCTACAGGGCGTATGGGACCCGAGCAAGGGAGTGAAATAGAGACAGGGGTCAGGGATCAGGGGTCAGGGATCAGGGGTCAGGATTTCCTGCTGCGTGAGGGCTCGTGCTCTGCTCGGAGCTGACACGTGATGACAGACCTAACGGGAAGTCGAGATTCCAGGAAAGCTGGAATCACCGCAGATCTTTCGACCCCGCTTGGGTTGTTATCTCAGGTCCCTAAGTGCGAGATATCTCCACCCGAGGCCAGGGCACCCGATACCGGGCTAATTGGTGGCGAGGGAATTGGATTGGCCGAGGGCCTGGTGGGCGTGGGCGATTTGCGGAAGGTCGGCGTCGGCGGATGGCCAGGCTTTGAGGAACGCCTGGTACTCGGTGTGCGCGAGAGCTGTGTTGCCGGCGAGCTCGTCGGCGCGGGCGATGCCGTAAAGCTCGAAGCCTGAGTTGGGGCGCTCTTCGAGGGCTTTCTGGAAGGCGGCTTTCGCGCCGGCGTAGTCTTTGGCGCGGAGCAGGGCCTCAGCTTCAGTTTCAGCAACAGGACGAATGTAAAACGGTGGCTCGTGGTAGCCGAGTTTCTTCTCGGCGAGGATTGCCTGATCGTAGAGCTTTTTTGCCTGCGCTGCGTCGCCCTTGAGGAGTTCGACGCCTGCACGCAATTCGACAGACGCGATGCTGAGAGTCTTTATGAGCGGGCCGGAAGTCGCGTCGGGGTTGATTGGATCGGTAAGGAGTTGCGGCGGAGTTGCACTTCCCTTGCCTGTCGCGGCTGCGGATTTCTTGTCAGCTTCGGCCTTGGCTTTTTCGGCATCGGCTTTTGCGGCATCGGCGGCCTGCTCATCGGCGCCCTGACGCCAGAGTCCAGAGTCCATCAACGCGGACGCGGTCTGCGCGGAAGCGAGGTCGCCATTGTCGAGCGCCGACATGCCTTGCGCGAAGCTGCGCAGCTCAGACTGAAGGAAACGCAGGTTCGTGGTCTTGTCACCGGGTGCAAGCTGCGCCTGATCGAGCATGGCGAGGATTGCGGACCAGTCGCCGATGCGGAGCGCGACAGGCAGGCGGCGGCTGACGCGCGAGATCTGATCGCGGGCGCTCCAGATGTAGAGCGACTCAGAGGACTGGCCGCGTGCGCCGGCCAGGTGATCGGAGAGCGCGTTGGCGGCTTCGAGTCGGCCCTGCTCCATGAGGTTGGCGATGCCGTACATCAGGTTGTGGACATAGTTCCAATCATCATCGACGCTGACGTGCTGCTCGCGCATGTAGCGCTCGTCGGCCTCGGTGGATGCGGTGAACCAGCGGTCGGCGCTGGCATAGTCGCCGACGCGATAGTAGATGTGGCCGGGCATGTGGACCATATGGCCGCTGGTGGGCGCAAAGCCGGCAAGCAACGAGGCCGAATGAATCGCGCGCTCGGGATGGTTGCTCGGCTCCATGGCGTGAATCCAGTAGTGATTCGCTGCGGAGTCATTCGGCGCATCTTTGAGGACAGCTTCGAGGATGGCGATTTTTTCTTTCTGGCCGCCCTTCGGTTCGCCGTTGTCGTCATAGCCTGCCCAGTCGTCGTTGCCGAGCGCGTTGGCGAGAAAGATGCGCGCCTGGATGTCGTGCGGTTCTTTCTGGACGAGCTTTCGATAGAGAGCGATTGAGGCCTTGTGGTTGTTGCTTTCGCCTTCACGGGATTCGGCGACGGCGGCGTCGATGTAGAGGCGATCGGTCTTGCTTGCCTTGCTTTCGAGTTTTGCGGCCTGATCGAGAGTCTGCTTGCTGTAAGGCTTGCCCATGGGGCCGCGAAAACCTTCGGCCTGCGCGAGGCCCCAGTAGCACATGGCGCAATTGGGATCTTTGCGGATGGCCTCTTCAAAGGCCTTGGCCGATTCGTAGTCCCAGAAATCGTGGAGCAGGCTGAGGCCCTGATCGAACCACTGCTGTGCTTCTGGAGTGGCCTTAATGGCGATGTGCGAGTTGCCGATGCCGGTCATCTTGATGGGGACAGGAAGCTGATCGGGAGGGGGGACGGGCTTCATGTCGTCCATGGGCGGCATGGCGGCGCCGGACTGCGCCGCCACTGCGTGGGGCAGCCTAAGACAAGAGCCGAGGCAAGGACGAGGGAAGGCGCGAAACGCATGGTGAAAACTATAGACGATGTTTGCGGCGTTTGGCACTGTTGTTCGAGGGCAGTTTTTGTTGCCGCTGCGCATTGGTCAGACCAGACGTTGACAAGCGCGGATATGCTCCAGTACAAGCGACGCATGCGGCCCCACAGAGTTTCCTTGCCTTCCCTGCTCATGGTCCTGTTTCTGATTCTGCTCGCTGCGCTGGGAGTCATGAAGACAAGTTTCGCCAACACGATTGGCATGAACGTGATTGCCAAGCCGGTGACGCGCGAGCGGATTGCGAAGCTGCCGAAGAAACAACAGAAGGCGTGGCTCGAATACCTGGTGCGGTCGGAAAGACAAAAGCAAGCGGACAAGCAGACGCTGGCGGATGAGCAGAAGGCCGTGGGCAATACGAATCCAAAGCACGCGTCGATGGGGCGCGGAATGTTTATGCTGCGTGCCGAGCATCCGGCGGAATGGTGGACGAGCGATGATGCGCTGAAGGCCGCGCAGAATATGCTGACGTATCAACTGGCCGACGGCGGGTGGAGCAAAAACATCGACATGGTGAGCAAGCCGCGTGCGCCGGGCGACTTGTACGACGCGGACAATGAGAATCGGTTTCCGCGATACGGCGGATTTCGACAAGCCGGTCGATGCGAGCTGGCACTACCTGGCGACGCTGGACAACGATTCGACGTGGATGCAGATACGATTTCTGGCGCGGGTGACGACGGCGCTGCTGGCGGCGCATCGCGATGCCGATGCGGCGCCGTTGAAAGCGTCGGTAGAGCGGGGCGTTGAGTATCTGCTGGACGCGCAGTATCCGAACGGTGGCTGGCCGCAGGTGTGGCCGCTCGAAGGGGGCTATCACGACGCGATCACGATCAACGATGACGCAATGCTGCACGCGGTGGAGATTCTGCGCGATGTGGCGACGGGCGCGGCGGACTATACGTTTGTTGCAGAGCCATTGAAGAAACGAGCAGGGCCGGCGGCGGAACGCGGAATCGACTGCCTTCTGAAATTACAGATCACAGAAAATGGCGTGAAGACGGCGTGGGCGCAGCAGTTTGACGCGTTGACTCTGGAGCCGACTTCGGCGCGCAATTACGAGATGGCTTCGCTGACAAGCGACGAGAGTTTTCCGGTTGTGGAGTTTTTGATGGGTTTGCCCGATCCGACGGCGACGGAGGTTGCGGCGGTGCATGCGGCGTGCGCGTGGTTCCAGAAGGTGGAGATCATGGGTTACCGGTATGGGAGCGGAAATTTTATGGCGGACCGCGCGAGCCCCGGCGGGCGCAAGCTGGTGGCGGTGGAGGGAGCGGGGCCAATCTGGTCACGCTACTACCAGATCGGGACCGACAAAATCCAGGGCGACAAGCCGATCTTCGGCGATCGCGACAAGACGATCCACGACGATGTGAATGAATTGAGCCTGGAGCGCAGGAACGGGTACTCATGGTTCAACACGGGAGGAATCGCGGTGTTGAACGAGTACAAGACGTGGGCCGAGGTGCATCCGGCGGCGAAGTAAGCGCGAAGGTTGCGGACTCCTTAGAAAAATCCAAGCTTGCAGAGCCGTGTCGCGGCGGAGGTGCGCTGACGCGCGCGGTCAAGTTTCCGGCGGCAAAGCCGATAGAGGACGTGAGTGAAATCCCTCTGCGAGCCGGACGGGCAGTTGCAAGAGCCCGGGGTCGACCGCGGCTCGAGCTTGAAAGGAACTGCTGCGATGTCGATTGCGCGGAATCTGCCGGTTGCGAAGAAGTTTTATTTTGCCTTTGGTCTTGTTTGCACGCTCTGTCTCGGACTTGGCTGCTACACATTTTTCTCGTTTCGTAGTATTGCGAACGGCACTGCCGATGTGAGCGACAACGCGTTTCCTTCAGTAGTGACGCTGGGCGAGGCGCGATCCGCAGCGAATGGGTTCCGGCGGGCGGATCTTGGCCTGCTGATGTGCACGGACCAGGCATGCAAGGATCGTTTCAAGAGGATCCGCGCGGAGTCGTTGGACGAATACGCGAGCTCCGTGAAGACGTACGAGCCGCTGATAAGCTACCCCGGCGAGCGGGAGTACTATCAAAAATTCTCCGCGGCCTGGGCGCAATACATAGACCTCAGCAATCGCGGAGTTGAGCTGCTCGATGCCGGCAAGACAGGGGAGGCGCTGGATTTGCTGATGGCGTCTTCGACTACGGCGAAGATCGATGCGCTCATGGAAGGGTTGGGAGATGATTTTGCTCTGAATGCAAAGAATGGCGCGGAAGAAGCGCAGGGGACGTCTGCCACCGGCAAGAGTGCGATCTGGGTGGATTTGGTGATCAACCTGATGATTCTTGCGTTGTGTGTAGTTGTCGGGATGGCGTTGAATCGCGTGATTACGCCGCGCATTGTTCATGTAAAGGGCGTGCTGGAAAATCTGGCGCAGAAGGACCTGACCGCGCGTATCACGGTGACCGGAACAGACGAACTGGGCGAGATGGGCGAGGCGTTGAACGCGAGCATCGCGACGATTCGAGGAGTGGTTGAATCGGTGGCGAAGGGGGCGGACACGCTTTCCGCGGCGACGACGGAGATCAGCACACGGGCAGTGCAGAGCGCGGGAAATGCGCGAACGGAGTCGAGCAAGACCAACCAGATTGCGGCGGCGGCGCAGGAGATGACGGCGACGATCGGCGAGATCAGCCATAACGCGGAGAGCGCGGCGCGGGCGAGCCGCGAATCGGCAGAGACGGCCGAGCAGGGCGGCGAGGTGATGCAGGCTGCGGCGGCCACGATGGAAAAGATTGCCAGCGCGACAAACGTGGTGTCGGACAAGATGGCGTCGCTGGCGCACCGCTCGGAGGAGATTGGCAAGGTGGTGAGCGTGATCCAGGAGATCAGCGAGCAGACCAACCTGCTGGCGCTGAATGCCGCCATTGAAGCGGCGCGAGCAGGCGAGCATGGGCGCGGATTTGCCGTTGTAGCCGGCGAAGTGCGGCGACTGGCCGAGCGCACCAAGGGCGCGACGGAGGAGATCACGGGAACGATTCGCAGCATTCAGGAGGAGACGCGGGAGACGCTTCAGGTGATGCAAGAAAGCCGGACCGCGGTCGAGAACGGCATGGCGGAAACGGCGAACGCGCGAAAGAGCCTGGAGGCAACCATCGAGGCGTCAAAGCAGGTGGAGCAGCAGATCGACCTGATTGCGACGGCAGCGACGGAACAGGCATCCGCTTCGGGCGAGATTTCGGAGAGCGCAGGGCAGATTTCGCAGCTTGCCGCTGAGAACGTGACTGGATCGGAAGAAGCGGTAGAGGCTTTGAAGAACCTGGCAGCACTGGCCAATGAACTGGACGGCATGATCCGGCAGTTCAAGCTGGAGGGCGAGAGCCAGCCAGGTGTGAGGCTGGCGAGCAGGCCGCAGGCATCGGCAGCGCTGCGCGCGGTTCATTCGTAAGAACGGCTTTGATTCCAGGGTTGGGCAGGGCAGGCCTCCAGATCTGCGGCCCCGGCGTATATCTCCCATTGCGCCGGGGCCACCTGCCCGTCTGCCTCAAATCTGGAGATTTTTTGAGTGCGCCGAACGAACGGGACTCCCAAAATGCCCGATATTTTCATCAATCGGGCGCCCGCCTCCAATACAGTTATTCTTGAATTGCAATCAGTCGCAGCTAGTGCACTGGGCGGTCGACGGCCGCAGAAGCGCACTAGCTGCAACCAACCGAGGAGAGACTCGGCATGAGCGCGGCAAAGTATGACCTGATCGTCATCGGTTCCGGGCCCGCGGGACAGCGAGCCGCCGTGGCCGCGTCCAAGATGGGCAAGCGCGTGGCGGTGGTCGAGGCGCGATCGGTGGTCGGCGGCGTGTGCATCAACACCGGCACCATCCCGTCCAAAGACCATGCGCGAGGCGGTGCTGCATCTCTCCGGCTACAACTACCGCTCGATCTATGGCGTGAACTACCGGGTGAAGGAAAAGATCACCATGGCCGACCTGGCCTTCCGGGTGCAGGCGGTGATCAAGACCGAAGTCGATGTGACCGAGGCGCAACTTTCGCGCAACGGCATCGACGTGGTGCACGGCATTGCGCACGTTCGTCGATCCCCACCATGTGCGCGTGGAAGGTCCGCAGGCAGATTCGACCCTGGAAGCGGGCCAGATCATTATTGCCGTGGGACCAAGCCCGCCGTATCGACAAAGTTCCGGTCAACGGCAAGACCATCATCAACAGCGACCAGATTCTGGGGCTGGAGACGCTGCCCGAAGTCGCTGATCGTGGTGGGCGGCGGCGTGATCGGCGTGGAATACACCTGCATGTTCGCGGTGCTGGGGTGCGCGTGACGCTGATCGAGAAGCGCAACCGGCTGCTCGAGTTTGCCGACCAGGAGATTATTGAGGCGCTGAGCTACCACCTGCGCGACAGCCGGGTGACGATGCGGCTGGGCGAGGAAGTGGAGAGCGTGGAGGAGCCGACGCCGGGCACGGTGGTGGCGAACCTGGAAAGCAAGAAGAAGGTTTCAGGCGACGCGCTGCTTTACGCGGTGGGCCGGCAGGGCAATGTGGACGATCTGAACCTGGCGGCGGCCGGACTGGAAGCCGACAAGCGCGGCCGCATCGCGGTGGACGAGCACTACCAGACCAAGGTGGCCCACATCTATGCGGTGGGCGACGTGGTGGGGTTTCCGTCGCTGGCATCGGTCTCGATGGAGCAGGGGCGCATTGCCGCGGCGCGGGCGTTCGACGATCATGCGGCGACATCGAACCCGAGCTTTTATCCGTACGGGATTTATACGATTCCGGAGATCAGCTTTATCGGCAAGACCGAAGAGCAATTGACCGGCGAAGATGTGCCGTACGAAGTGGGCATGGCCTACTATCGCGAGGTGGCGCGCGGGACAGATTCGCGGCGACACGACGGGCCGGCTGAAGCTGATTTTTCATCGCGACACGCGGAAGGTGCTGGGCGTGCACATTATCGGCGAAGGAGCCAGCGAACTGGTGCACATCGGCCAGGCGGTGATGACGCTGGACGGCACGGTGGACTACTTCATCGATACGGTGTTCAACTACCCGACGCTCGCGGAGTGCTACAAAGTGGCGGCGTTCAATGGGCTGGGGAGATTGTTGCGGTACCAGGCGGAGTGAGTAAGGCAGCTGACAGCTATCAGCTTTCAGCCGTCAGCTTTGTTTTGCGGAGCGAAGATCATCCCGTTGCCGGACGAGCCTGTGGCTGACAGCTGGCGGCTGAAGGCTGATGGCAGTTGTTGGGGCAGGCGCACGATCACTGAAGGAGGGCGCAATGACTACTGCAATCGGCGTCGTGATGACCGAACACATTGTGACCGGCAGGCTGGAGGATCGAGAAGATTGCGGGCAAGGTGTTGCGCTATCCCGACCGACCCGCAGGTGCAGGCGGAGCTGAGGTCGATGCCTCCCAGTGAGCTAGTGGAGACGATTGTCGGGCTGATTGAGCAGTTGACGGAGGCGTCGAGCAACAAGGGGCCGTTGGATGCGATCGGCGTAGCGGTTCCGGGAATCGTGCGATCGGGAGTGGTGGAAGAATCGCCAAATCTGCCGCAGATCAAAGGCATGCGCCTTGCGGCGGAGCTTGGAAACGCGCTTGCAGGGCCGCGGGATCACGGCGCCAGTGTATGCGGCCAACGATGCCGACGCGATAGCCGCGGGTGTGGCGGCGACGCGCGGCCGGCTGGACAAGCTGACGCGCGTGTGGACGATCGGCAATGGCATTGGATATGGCCGCTGGCCGTATGTCGAAGGCGTGTGGGAGGGCGGGCATATTACGGTGACGCTCGACCCGAAAGAAAAGTATTGCGGTTGCGGCGGCGCGGGACACCTGGAAGGAATCATGGGCCATCGCGCGATGCGTTTGCGCTTTCTGGACCTGGAGCCGGAAGAGATTTTCGAGCACGCAAAGCAGGGCGACTCGCGCTGCCGGGAGTTTGTGGACCTGTGGCATCGCGCGCTGGCGGCAGCGACAGCTTCGTTCATCCACCTGGCTGGGCCGGGGCGGTTTTACTTCACCGGCAAGAATGTGGGCTTTGTGGACTTGACATTGCTGCGCAGCCACCTGGAGACCATGGTGCGCATGAGCCCGCTGCAGAGCTTCTCGCTGGAGATTCTGGCGCCGGACGACGAGACGGCGCTGCTAGGCGCGGGAGTGAGCGCGGTGAGGGCGCTGGGTGCCGGGAAGTGTTAAAAGCAGGGAGCAAGGGGACAAGGGAGCGGCAAGCCGAGGATTGAAAAGAAGAATGCCCGAATCTCAATTGAGGTTCGGGCATATGCGTTTGGGATTTGGTACCGACGCGACACTTAGCGCATGCGCAGGTAAGTGCCGGAGAGGCGGTCGTGCCAGGTTAGGCGGTCTTCGTCGAACATGGACCAGGCCAGGCCGAGACCGAGCGGCAACACGGACAAAAGAAGCGCAAGGAGCCGCGCGCAGCGTTGAGGGCGCTCGGGGACATAGCCTGAAAGCGTGCAGAGGCCGATGCCGGCATACCACATGCCCGGCGTGGTCTTTGTGAGAGACGCGAAGAGAGATTGGTAGCCGGCGAAGGCGAGCAGCACTGCGAAAAATGCGCAGACCTCTACGACGCGCGGGCTGTGCATGAAGTGAGCGGCAGGCGCGGCGAGGCGGACGAGTCCGGCGAAGGCTGCGAGACTGAGCGCTCCGTCGATCGCGATGGACAGGAGACGCCGCTCGACGGGAGCGAGATCGACCACCGGCGAACGTGGAACTGTTTCCGGTTCAGGCTCGGCGAGCAATTCCTGCGCTGCCTGGATTTCTGCCTGGCGGACGGTCCACTCGGGGCGCATCCACTCCGGCTTTGCGTAAGCGGGCGCGGCCAGTTGAGAGAGGGCAGGCGCTGCGGGCTCGGTGGAAACGGTTTCCGGATCAACTTCGAAGATACTAAGCTGCGGAGCGAATTCATTTTCGGCGAGGGGCCCCTCGATGAGGCGGGGCCGCAGGCGGCGCGTGGCGACGATCTCGCGGGGAAATTGAATGAGGTTGGCCGGGATGGGCTGCGACTGGTCTGTGGCGCCGGATTGAAGGAAAGACAGAGCGGCCAGTGGGGGATCGAGCGGGGCGAGACGCATTTCGGCGAATGGATCGCCTTCAGGCTCTGCAACGGCCGCCCTGGTTGAAGCGGGCGCGGCGGCAAAACATGTCGCGGAAGGCAGACGGTCTGGCGGCGCGGTTGCGAGCATTGGTCCTGACTGCGGCCCAGGTTGAGTTTCAATCGCCCCATGGTCGGAAGCGGCGTCAAGACCGGCGAGCACCATTTGCACGGCGGCGTGCGCATCGTCTGCCGCCCTTTGCGCCACCCGGGCTGCGCGCATGGCATTGCAGGCTTCTTCGGTGAGCATCGCGTTGTAACTTGGCGCTTTGGCGTAGCGTGCAGCGACGCGGGCTGCTGCGCGCGCTGCGCGGCCGTTCGAAAGCGGATGAGGCTGGGGAATTTCAGTTCTGGGCGCCGAGGCATTCTTTCGATTCATGTGGTCGGCGACACGGCGATTGACTTCTTCTTTCCATGAGGGGAATAAAGTTGGGGCAGGTAAGGTGCTCAAAACTCCACTCTTTCTTGCAACGCCGGAATGCCGGCATTGCGGTTGACGCTATTTCGCGGCGATTCCCAGAACCTGTCGAGCCAACGCGCGGCGTCGTTCAGAATCGAGGCATGCTGATCGCGGAGAGAGGGGGATACGTTGGCGGGCTGGGAGCCCACGCGTGGCGAATCGAACCGAGTTTTTGTGATACCAGAGCAGGTCAGAGTGCGTCCCATTCCATGTAGCCAGCTTTGCTATGCTGAGCCTTATAGACCGGATTAGGAATGAACATCGGGAATCGAAAGATGTGCAGCGCGCCGTTTCCTTAAGGGAAACGGCGCTTGAGAACATCAACTCGCCTCATGCCAATTCCTAATCCGGTGCGATTCCTTGGACTTGGAATGCGTCCTCGTTACATTCTGTTTATCACGCTGTTCACGATGTTTCACGTTCGGCTGAACGCGCAGGCGTTAACCAACGAGGTACCTGCATCGCAAAATGAGACGGCGAGCGGTGCACAGGTGAAGGAAGCTGCCGATGCGCTGCCTGGTGGGGTTGCAGACGCGCTGCCTGACGACCCAGGGCAGGAGTTGGTGCCGTTGGCCACACCGGAACCGACGCCGGCGACCGGCACGCCAGTGGAATGGGAGGCACTGCGGCAAGTGTGGGCGGGCGACACTCTGACACTGACCGGCGACGTCGTGGTCCACTACCGCGACTACGTGATTCGCGCCGACAACGTGACCTACAACCGGAAGACCACGGAGCTGGAAGCCGACGGCCACCTGCAGATTACCGGCGGGCCCAACGACGTGCTCATCAACGCCACGCACGGCGACATGCGGCTGAACATGCATACCGCGCGCTTCTACAACGTGAGCGGATCGCAGGGCGTGCGCACGCATGGGGCACACGGTGGTGTACTCGACGCCGAACCCGCTGCTGTTTTCAGGCCGCGTGCTGCTGGAGACTGGCGAGGGCCACTACAAGATTGTCGACGGCTCGATCACCAACTGCCGGCTGCCGCACCCCGACTGGCGAATCATCGCGCACGCCATCAATCTGGACGACAACAAGGCGTCGACATCGAATGCGTTCTTCGAGTTTCTCGGCATTCCGATTTTCTATCTGCCCTATCTGCACCATCCGGCGAACGAGACGGGCCGCGTGAGCGGACTGCTGACGCCGGTGATCAGCAACGGATCTTCGATCCGCGGCTACACGTTTGGCGAGCAGGTGTACTGGGCCATCAACCGCAGCATGGATATGGTGGTGGGCGCGGAGTACTACAGCAAGCGCGGCTGGGCGCCGAATGGCGACTTCCGCTACAAAGGCCCGGGGCTCGACCACCTGATCGCGCGCTGGAATGCGCTGCTCGACCGCGGCATCGAAGAGGAAATCGGCAACACGCTGGCGAGTTCGGCGGCAGCAGGTGGCGCGCCACGCCGCAGGCAAAGCTGGCCGGGCCCGTCGGCTACGAGCTGGTGAACCAGGGCGGCGTGGACGTGACCGTGCTCGGGCGCAAGGATCTGACAGCCCAATACGCGCGTCGCCGGCGCCATGGAATACCTGTCGAGCTACGTCTACCGGCTGGTCTTCGACGACAACTACTCGCAGGCCATCAGCTCCGAGGTTGCGAGCGACGTGGTGTTGACGCATAACCACAACGGCATGGTGCCGTCGCTCTGGCTCGACCGCTTTCAATCCTTCGCCAGCACCGCGAACGGCAACGAAGTGAAGATTCTGCGCCTGCCCTGTTGCGCTACGACGTGCTGGACCGGCCGCTGGGCAGCTCGCCGCTCTACTGGGGCCTGGGATCGTCGCTGGGCTATCTGAACCGCTCCGAGCCCCTCTTCCACTCGCGCAACGTGGGTCGGCTGGATTTCTACCCGCATCTCTCCATGCCCTTCAGCGCCGGAGGCTGGAGCTTCGTTCCCGAAGTCGCGCTGCGCGATACGGCGTACACCATCAGCCAGACGCCCAACTCTGTCGGCCAATTCACGAGATCCAACGATCAGCCACGACCCGCTCAACCGCACGGATCTTGAAGCGTCGATCGACATCCGGCCGCCGGCGCTGGAGCGCGACTTCGAGCTTCCCTTCTGGCATCGCGAGCTGCGCCATGTGATCGAGCCGGAGCTGACCTACCGGTATGTCGGCGGAATCGGCGCGCAGGCGCGCAACGTGCTGCTGTTCGACACCACCGACATTGCCACCGACGTGAATGAAGCCGGCTTCTCGCTGACGCAGCGCTTCTATCTGCGGCCAACCGACGGCAAAGCCCTGCAGGACGCAGACGGCGACGACGACGAGGATGCGCGGACGGCACGAGACGCAGGACGGACGAAACCAGACGCGCAGCGAACGCCTGCCCGGAATGCGCCGCGCGAGTGGGCAACCTGGCAGATTGCGCAGGAGTACTTCATCGACCCCAACTTTGGCGGCGCGCTCATTCCCGGGCGGCGCAACGTGTTCGATGTCGACGCTGGATCTGATGGCGCCGACATTTCTGACTTCGGCCGCGCAACATTGCGCCGATCGTCTCGCGCATGCGCTTTGAGGCCATCGATAATCTGCGCGTCGAGTGGGACCTGGACTTACGACACGATCGCGCGGACAATTCGACGCGGACAATCTCTTCGCGGGGTACAGCTTTGGCCGCACGACTCTGGGATCGGGCACGCGCTGCTGAACGCAGTGGACGAACGAATCAGCAGCGGCAGCCCCACTCGGTCGATCAAGAGCCAGCAGTTGCAGCCGTTTCTCGAGTTCGGCAAACCGAGCGGCAACGGATTCAATCTGGCGGTGAATGGCGGCTACGACTTTGTGCAGCACCAGGTGCAGTACGCCGGCGTGCAGGCGGTCTACAACTGGAACTGCTGCGGCTTGACGCTCGGCTACAGGCGCTTCGAGCTGGGCAACGATTGGCTCGACCAGCCGCGACGAGACGCAGTGGCTCTACAGCTTTACGCTGGCCAACTTCGGCGCGGTGGGCGACATCCGGCGCGCCAATTCGGTCTTCCGCGATCCGACGCTGCCGCCGGCGTATTAGAGACAGGGTCAGTGGTCAGTGGTCAGTGGTCAGGTCGTCATAGGGCAATTCATCAGGTCAAGAGCATAAGCCGTTCGCTGCCGCACTGGTCGCGGGTTGCTTTTCGGCCTGCTGTGCGTCCATCGATTACGGCTAATCATGCCCTGGGATGCCGTCACGAGCAGCCGAAGCCCTGCTGGAGTATCCTTTCCTGAAGAGGAAATCACGTTGCCGCATCTTCGTTTTCTGGCCGGACTGCTCGTTCTCGGCCTGGCCGCGGGCTGCAAAGCCCAGAGCACGGCGCCCGCCGCGCCCGACCCCGCTCTCAACCGCCGCATTGAGGTTCTGGTCCGCTCCCAATACGACCTGCCTGCGGACGTGACGATCAGCATCGGCGCCCGCAAGCCCGAGCCAGTTTACCGGCTATGAGACGCTGCCGATCACCTCACGCACGATGCCAAGTCGCAGGTCGTCGATTTTCTGATCTCAGACGACAACACCAAGCTCGTCCACATGGACACGTTCGACCTGACCAAGGACCCTGCGGACGCCATTCCGATCGCGGGACGGCCCGATCCGAGGCAATCCGACTGCCAAGGTGACGGTGGTCAACTTCGACGACCTGGAATGCCCCTTCTGCGCGCGCATGCACGAGGAGCTGTTTCCTGCAACGCTCGATCACTACAAGGACCTGGTGCGGTTCGTCTACAAGGACGATCCGCTGACCGACCTGCATCCCTGGGCGATGCACGCAGCCGTGGACGCCAATTGCCTGGCGGCGCAGAGCGACGGATGTTTACTGGACCTACGTGGATTATCTGCACGCACACGGAGAGGAGGTCACAGGCGACGACCGCGACTCTGCAAAGAGCTTTGCCGCGCTGGATCGCATTGCGCGGCAGGAGGCCACGCTGGGCAAACTCGACGAGACCGCAGCTGAATGCCTGCATGGCCAAGCAGGACGAAACGCAGATTCAAGGCGTCAATGAAGCTGGCCGAGATCCTGGGATCTGACGGAACGCCGGCGGTGTTTGTGAACGGCGAACGGGTGAACGGCGGCGCGTGCCGACAGACGAGCTTTGGACTGGCGATCGACCGCGCACTGCGCGCTGCGGGCGAGCAGCCGCCGGCATGCCGCCGCCGCCAGCGCCGACACCGGCAGCAGCGCCCAGCGACAAAAGGCCCGCAGTTCCCCAGGCGCAAGCGGGACGGGTGGCGCGTCCAAATAACACTGACAGGGACTATCCGCGAGGCCGGTTTCGGGATTTATCCTTGATTGCCGGGGGTTGGCACGCAACCCCACAGGAGAGATCAGCTTGCAAGTCGCATCGAGTCTCTGCGTACGCGTTCCAGTTTTGCCGCCTTCTGCTTGTCGGCGGCGCCATGTTGCCTGTTCTGTCGGGCTGCCACCGCTCGCCTTCAGCCGATGTTGTGGCCACGGTGAATGGCAAGGAAATTCAGCGCGCGGAACTCGAAAGGAACTACCAGGCCAGCCTGCGGGGACAGCCCGCAAAAGCCATCGCCGCAGGAAGCCGACATCCGGCGGCTGAACGTGCTGCACAAGATGATCCAGGACGAGATTCTGCAACAGCAGGCCGCCAAGCTGAACCTGACGGCCAGCGACGAAGACGTGAACGCCAAGCTGACGGAGATCAAGGCTCCATACACGGAAGATCAATTCAATAACCTGCTGAAGCAGCGCAACCTCTCCCTGGACGAATTCAAGCGCGACATTCGGCGCGGGCTGACCGTGAACCAAGCTGATGAACAAGGAGATCGAGTCGAAGATCAACATCACCGATGCGCAGATTGCGGCTTTCTATGCGGCGCACAAGGCGGACTTCAACCTGATCGAGCCGCAATATCACTTGGCGCAGATCGTCGTGCACGCACGCCGGCGCAGCAATCCAACAATCTGCAAGACAGCAAAGCCAACGAGCGACGCCGATGCGAAGAAAAAAATCAGTCCCTGCTACAACCAGCTGGAAAGCGGCGCTGGATTTTGCGACGCGTGGCGCTGAACTTCTCAGAGGATCCGAACACCGCGTCGAATGGGCGGCGATATGGGCTTTGCGCGCGAGTCGCAGACTCAAGTCCGATCCCGAGGTCTACGACGCGATCAGCAAGCTTAAGCCGGATCAGTTCACCGACGTCGCTTCCCGTCTACGGACTCGGGACCCGGACACAAGATTGCAGGCTACGCGATCTACAAGCTGATTTCGCGCGAGCCGGCGGGGCAGCGGGAGCTGAACGATCCGCGTGTGCAGCAGACGATCCACCAGTCGCTGCACGACAGCCAGAAGCAACTGCTGCAGACCGCTTACCTCGAGACGCTGCAGGACGAGCGCCAAGGTGCGCAACTATCCTCGCCGAGCAGATTCTGAAGCAGGGCGGGCAATAAGACGCGCACGCCTCGTCCGCAGCTGTCTAGAATTTCGCCTCGAGCTTTCGCGCCGGTATAGTGGATCGGCTTTGTCCGGCGCTGCCGTCGCGTCCGGCTCCAACGCCGTGGCCAGCAGAAACAATCACCACATTGAAGGTGTGGCCGGCAGGCATTCCGGAGTAGCTGCCCTGGCGCGCGCCGAGCGTGAGCGTGCGCGTTGCATCGTCCCAGTGGATGGGGATGGTGGCGTGCGCGCCCTGCTCGATAGCGATAGCTGTCGCCCTCGTCTTCGTAGAGCGTGAAGTCGGCATCGGCGCCGGGGTAGATGCGCAGCTCGATGGGGTCGGTGGCCTGGCCGGCGTATTCGATCGCCGGGCCGAGCGGCAGGATCGATCCCGCGCGCACATGCGAGCGGAATGCGATCGAGCGGCGCCGGCGCAGTGATCGTTGCGCCGCCAGCGGTGCGCTCGCCGGTCCAGAAGTCGTACCACGAGGCGCCCGCGGGCAGATAGAGCGAGCGGGAAGTGGCGTGCTCGGTGAGCACCGGACTGACGAGAAAGTCGGGGCCGAACATGAACTGGTCGCCGATCTCCCATGTGGCCGGATCCTCACGGAAATCCATCACCAGCGGGCGCTGGATGGTGTAGTCGTCGCTGGTGACCTTCCAGGCCAGCGAGTAGACATAGGGCATGAGCCGGTAGCGCAGGCGGTCGACGGCGAGCAAGCGCGGGAAAGACCTGGTCGTAAGTCCACAGCTCGTTGTGGTCGCGATGGCCGTGGGTGCGGAAGACGGGGCAGAATGCGCCGTACTCGAACCAGCGCGCGTAGAGCTCCTGGTAGGCCGGCGGGATCGGTTTGCGCATAGTTCAGCGGATGGTAGCCGCCGATGTCGGTGGTCCAGTAAGGATAGCCGGAGAGCGCGAAGTTGAGGCCGGCGGGAACCTGGCGGCGCAGCGCCCACCAACTGCTGTAGACGTCGCCGGACCAGACCGTGGCGCCGTTGCGCTGCTGGCCCATGAAGGCCGAACGCGTGAGAAGGAAGACGCGCTTGTCGGAGTCGGTCTGCTTCCAGTCGCTGCGGCAACGTCGCCGGTGTGCTCGCAGGGGAAAGATATTGGTGTACTCCAGGCCGCTGCCGATGTGCGAGTTGCTTGTCGCGCAGAGATAGCGTCGCCGCTATGCGGCCACGCCTCTTCGGGCTCGGAGCTGTCGAGCCAGAATGCATCCCAGCCCTGGGCGAAGAGCTTGCCGACAAACTGGTTCCAGAAGAAATCGCGCGGCAGCGGGATTGGTGGGATCGTAGAGCCTGCGTGCCGGGAATCTCGAAGCCCTTCTGGACCATCTGCTTGAAGTTCTCCGCGGTCGAATCCATCAAGGCCCAGGCCGAGATCATGGCGTGGACGTGCTCGTCGTGGAGGGTCTTCAGTTCGGCGGGAACGTCGGTGTAGCCGGAGTTGAAGACGGGGTCGCCTTTGCCGCCTTCCTTCCACCAGATACCAGTCCTGCACGATGGCGATCCATGGGGATGTGGCGCGAGCGATATCCGGCGGCGATGGAGAGAATCTCGGCCTGCGTCTTGTAGCGATCCTTTGGACTGGAAGAGGCCGTAGGCCCACTCGGGAAAGAGCGGCACGTGACCGGTCATCGAGCGGTACTCGTGAACGATGGTGTCCATCTGCGGGCCGTAGAGGACGTAGTAGTCGATCTGCGGCGCGGCCATCGACTCCAAGTTCAGCTCGAGCGGGAAGCGATTGTCGACGTAGCTGAAGGAAGCGGTGTTCCAGAGAATGGCGTAGCCCTTGCTCGAGACGAGAAGCGGGATGGCGACGTCGGTGTTGTTCTGGCCGAGTTCGACGATGCTGCCGCGGTAGTTGAACATGCCGCTCTGGTGCTGGCCGAGACCGTAAAGCGCCTCGTTGTAGTCGGGACCAAAGCGGTCTTCGACGTGGAGTAGGCCGGACGCCTCTGAGGGCGAGTAGGTGCGCGGCAGGTTCGGCCGCTCGTGGAGCAGCGTCTCGCCGTGCGGCGGTCTTGAAAGTCAGGTTGCCGTCGCGCATCGGAAAGAGAAACCGCGATGCGTGCTGTGGTGAGCGTGGCCGCGGAATCCGGCCTGGCGGCTGAACTGTGAAGGCGGCGCCGGGGCAGGCTTCGGCGGCTGGCGAGCATCCAGGGCTGGGACTCGTTTGCGGCGCGGCGCGTTGATGGGCCGCGCCGTGACGTGGATGAGCGAATCGCCGCAAACCGTCACCTCAAGCTGCTTCGCGATCGTTGTGCGCGATGAAGCCGGACGGAGGATTGCGACGGCCTGCATTGCAGCAGGGCGAGGAACGGGGCTCCATCGGGGTTTGGCCGAAGCGCGAGGCTGAGCAGGAGCAGGAAGGCTGACGAGCGAGGCGGAGAAGCAGGCAAGGCGAACAGTACTTGAACATAGATGACTCCAGAACTTGGCCATTGGATTTGCTGCAAAGAAAAACGGCCTCCGCGACTGATGGCAGAGGCCGTTCGTGTTTACGGGTTGAAGACCATCGGATCTAATGCATCTTGCCGCTGGAATCCATGGTGATGCCGCCGGGACCCTGGTTCTTCTTCGCT
The DNA here is from genome assembly GCA_963782085.1 of uncultured Acidobacteriaceae bacterium. GTDB lineage: Bacteria > Acidobacteriota > Terriglobia > Terriglobales > Acidobacteriaceae > Telmatobacter. Next base: position 305,015 of record CAWAIL010000007.1, on the reverse strand, counting down.
TCGTTGGCCTTGCGGGTGCCCATTGCCTTCGTCGGTCCACTCCTCGGCCTGCGCCAGGTCCTGAGTCACGGCGGCGGCGTTGCCGTAGTCCACGTCCGCCTTGTTGCGGTAGATCAGGTTCAGATACGCATGGCGTCGTCGTAGTTGGGGCGATCGTCGACGGCCATGGTCGAGATACTTCAGGCCTTCGTCGACCAGCGGACGCATTCTGCTGCGCCAGCGGCTCCATCACCTTCTTGGGAGCCTTCACGTTGCCCTTGCCGTCGTCGTTCAGGCCGGCATCCTGCAGCGCCTTCAGCTTGTTCTCGTGGGCCTTGGTCCAGTCGATCACGCCGATGGTGTAGGCCGCCTCAGGATCCTTGGGATCGACGGCGAGAACCTTCTTCTGCCAGTCTTCGGCATCGTCCAGATTCTTGATGCTGAAATAAATGCCCGCGATCTGCTTCATGCTGTTGACATCGTTGGGCTTCTCGGCGAGAACTTCCTTGAAGATGTCGATGGCCTGGTTGGCCATCTTCAGGTTGTCCGGGTGTCGTCACGCCCGGGACCACGTTCTGCGCAAGCGCGGTGGCCAGATAGGTCTTCGCCATGGGCAGCTTGGGATCGAGTTCCGTGGCCTTCTGGAAGTGCTCGATCGCCTCTTCGTAGTGAGCGCTCTTGTAGGCATCCACTCCCTTGTTCAACTGGTCGCGGGCTTCAAGCTGGTTGCACCCGCTCATGGAAAGCACCATGCCGGTCAAAGTCACCGCGAGCGCCCAAAAACGTGCGGGTCCATTCATGTTCGTATCCTTCTCCTTCAGGCTTGGGCCCGGAGGCCGCGCCTGGAATCTTAGCAACTGGCCGCGGGCGGGAGCATACCGCAACCAGAGCAGAAAAATTGTACTCCTCCTCGCGCCCGGATCAAGTGTCTCCGGACACAGCCAGCGCTTACTGGCCGGCCTGAATCTTGGGCGTCATCAACCCGATGTGATCCACGTTGGCCGCCTTGCCGATATCGATGACGTCGGCGATGTAGGCGAAGTTCACATCGTCGTCGCCCTTGACGAACATCACGCGCTCGGCGCGGTTGGCATAGATCTCAGTCAGCTTGGGCAGCAGATCGGCAGTGATTCACGTCGGTCTCGTTGATCTTGTAAGCCGGCGCCTGGCCGGCGCGATAGAGCACCTGGACCACGATGGTGCGGTCGTTCGGCTGCTGCTGCTGCTGCGGATTCTTGGGCGGCTGGGGCACCAGCGCATCCAGACCCTTGGGGGTCACCGGCACGATGACCATGAAGATGATCAGCAGCACCAGCAGAATGTCGATCATGGGCGTGACGTTGATCTCGGCCATGCTGCGCCGCCGCCGCCCATTGACATTGCCATGGCTTAAACTCCTCGTTTCCTCGAATATCGTTAAACGCAACAATCGCGGCTGCGAGCTACTCGCCGCCGGCGAGATTGCCTTCCCGCTTCTGCGTCAGCAGGCCAACCTCTTCCACGCCGGCCGTGCGCACATCGTCGATGGCGTCTTCAACCGCCTTGTACTGCGCGCGCGCATCGGCGCGGACATAGATGGTCTTGTCGGTCTTGTCCTGCAGCTTGTCGCGCACCAGGCTGCCGAGCTGGCTGGGATCGACCTTGTTCTGGCCGAGGAACACCGCGCCGTCGCGCGTGACCGCGACCACGATGGCATCGTCCTTGTCGGCGTCGGGCATGGCGGTGCGGATTTTCCACCTGTGGCCATGTCGATCTGCACCTTGTTCTGCAGCATGGGGGTGATGACCATGAAGATGATGAGCAGCACCAGCATCACGTCCACCATGGGGGTGACGTTGATGTTGGAATTGACCTTTCTGCCTTCGTTGCGAACTGCAACTGCCATTGTGTGGGCTCCGTGCGTTTGAATTTTTCTTCCGGATCCGCTCCGGCCTTGACTGAACATCAAGCAACCCGCGCGAGGATCAAATCGCCGGGCGGAAGAGCTTTCAGCTCTCCCGCCCGCGCAAGATTCTCGCTCGAGTGCACAGCCGCTTCGCGCTTAGCGCTTGTGGCTCTGCTTGATGAAGTAGTCGACCAGTTCGCTCGAGGAGTTGTCCATCTCCACGTCGAAAGCCTCGACACGTCCGGTGAAATAGTTGAACGCCATAACGGCGGGGATGGCCACGAGCAGGCCGAACGCCGTGGTGACCAGGGCCTCAGAGATACCGCCGGCGACTGCGCCGATGCCCGAGGTCTTCTGGGTGGCGATCTGCGTCGAATGCGTGCAGAATGCCGACGACGGTGCCGAACAGGCCGACGAACGGAGCGGTGGAGCCGATGGTGGCCAGAACCGACAAGTCCCCTCTTCAGCTTGGCGTGCACGATGGCCTCAGCCCGCTCCAGAGCGCGGCCGGAGCTGGCGATGGTTTCATCGGTCGCCGTGCCGGACGAGGCGCGGAACTCCTGCAGGCCGGCGGTGACCACTTCGGCCAGATGCGACTTCTTGTTGCGGTCGGCGATCTTGATGGCTTCTTCGAGCTTGCTGTCCTTCAGCGCGCCGGCAACCTTGGGCGCGAACTCGCGCGACTGCTTGCGGGCGGCTGAGAAGTACAGGTAACGGTCGATCATAACGGCCAGCGACCAGATCGACTCGATGAACAGGATGATGGCCACGGTGCGGGCCAGCCATGCCATGTGGCCCCAAAGCTGCATGGGGCTGAAGCCGACGGTCTGCCTTCATCCTGGAACATGGCCAGGCTGTTGACCGTGTGCGAAGCGAAATGTGCGAGCTGAGCGAGAATCACTGAATCGTTCCTCCTAAGGAGATTCTTTTGGACTGAGTTGAACCCGCCGCGGCGGGTGGTTGCAAGGAATGCGGCTCTTGCGGAATGCGCATTCGGGTCAAAAGCAAAGCTCCCTGCCAAAGAAGCGGCAGGGAGCCAGGAACTTCATCACCCACCCAGGGTGAAGATCACGTTGACCGTGGTTTCCACCTCGACCGGCTCGTTGTTGAGCAGGTAGGGCCTGTAGCGCCACTGCCTCACCGCATCCAGTGCGGCCTGCTGCAACATGGCCGGCCCGCTGACGACGCTGCAGATTCTCAATGGTTCCCTGTCTTGGAGATGGTCGCCTGCAGCACCACCGTGCCCTGAACGCGGGCGGCCTTGGCGATGGGCGGATAGATCGGCTGGTCTTCTGCAGCAGCATGCCCACGGCCACGCCGGCCGAGATGTTGACCTTCTTGGGAGGCGCTGCCTTTACCTTGCGGACCGTTGCCGCTGCCGAACATGCTGCCCATCACGCCGTTGTCGCTGCCGCCCATGCCTTCCATGCCGGCGACGCCGAAGCTCGATGGCGGCGCTTCCTTCTCGGTGACCATCTCGATGTTGTGCGGAATCTTGGTGGGCGCCGTGAGCTGATTGTTCATCATCTCCGACTGCACGTGGACGATGTGAACTTCAGGCGGCGGCGGCGGAGGCGGAGGCGGTGGCGGCGGCGGCGGCAGCGTCAACAGGGTTGCCATCAGCTGCCGTCGGCAGCGCCTCAGGATAGATCAGCGGAATCAGGATCAGCAGAATGAGGATCGCAGCGTTGATGCTGCCGGTAACCAGCATCCAGCGACCGCTCTTGGTCTTGATCCTGCTCGCTGGATTCGAATGTGGAATCTTCAAACATGGCCAGCCTCGGAGATCGGGTTTGGTTACTTCTATTTTAGACACCGCGGGAAGGGGAATTGTTCCCGGACTGAAAAATCCTCGCAAAGGAGCGAGTAAACCTTATCAGAACTGCGCTCCCACTGCAAAGAGTGCTGCAAAACTGGTGCAATTCTTCAGCACTCCAAGGCCGTCTGGCCCGATGCCAGGTTGACCATCCGCGACGCCTCCGGACACTCCACTGGACGCAGACATCCGCAATACGCTGTCTGCGCGAATGCTGCGAACGCCTGCGCGACCATCGCTTCTCAGCTCTTCGACTTTCTTGCGGCCGGCAGCGAGGCGGCCTTGCCTTTTCCTGCGCGCCACTCCTGCCAGGCCACCAGCATCGGCGCGGCGACGGCGATCGATGAATACGTTCCGATAAGAATGCCCACCACCAAGGCGAATGAAAATCCGTTCAGCACCTGGCCGCCAAAGATAAAGAGCGAAAGCACGGTGAGAAAAGTGAGGCCCGAGGTGAGCACGGTCCGGCTCAGGGTCTGGTTGATGCTGCGGTTCACCAGATCGGGCAGCGGCTCGCGGCGGCTGATGCGCAGATTCTCGCGGATGCGGTCGAAGACCACGATGGTGTCGTTCATCGAGTAGCCGACCAGCGTGAGGATGGCGGCGATGACGGTCAGGCTGATCTCCTGGCCGGTCAGCGCGAAGGCGCCCACGGTGATCAGCGTGTCGTGGAAGCAGGCCACCACCGCGGCCACGCCGTAGATCAACTGGAAGCGGAACCAGAGATAGACGAGCATGCCGAGCATGGAAGTAGAGCGTGGCCAGCGTGGCCTGCTTCTCCAACTGATGGCCCACGGTGGGGCCGACGACGTCTACCTTCACGCCTGTATCGTTGAACGGAGTTGTTGTAGTGAGCGCTGCAGGGCGTCGATCGATCTGCTGGCGGCCGGCGTCGAGCGCAGTTCTCGTTGGTCTGCTTCGGGCAGGCTGATGAGCACTTCGTGATCGGCTGCGGTCGCCGAAGTTCTGAATGCTCGCATCCTTGATGCCCGCCGCTTCGATGGCCTGGCGGATCGCATCGATGTCGGGACGGTTGGCAAACTGCACATCCACCTGCGTGCCGCCGCGAAAATCCACGCCCAGAGGAACCGGGCTGCCGATGTGCGACCAGTTCCAGCTCATCTTGACGATGCCGGCCACGCTAAAGATCATGGAAAAGGCGAGGAAGTACCACTTCTATCCCAGCCAGTTCACATTTACGCCACGAAAGAATTCCACTGTTTTTCTCCTGCTTACGAGCTTCAGCTCAGCTTTCAGCTTCAGCTATTGTCAGCGGAACGTATCTCCCGGTCGCGTGAAGTTGCAGTCAAGCCGCGCTGCTTTCTAAATCGAAACCATCTCGCCGGGCTTCAACTTGTTCAAATGCGCCTCAAAGATGACTCGCGAGACATAGACCGCGGTGAACAGGTTGGCCGCAAGACCAAAGGTCAGCGTGGTGGCAAAGCCCTTCACCGGGCCGGTGCCGAACATGAACAGAATCGCCGCCGAGACGATGGTGGTGACGTGGGTATCGACGATGGTGACCCACGCATGGGCAAAGCCCTGGTCCACGGCCGCCGAAGCCGCCTTGCCGGCGCGAATCTCTTCGCGAATGCGCTCGAAGATCAGCACGTTCGAGTCCACGCCCATACCGATGGTCAGAATCACTCCGGCAATGCCGGGCAGAGGTGAGCGTCGGCGCCTGCGGAGAAGCCCATGATTCCCAGCAGGATGACCAGGTTGAGGAACAACGCCAGATCGGCGTTGATGCCCGAGCCCGGTAGTAGATGAGCATGAAGGCCATCACCACCAGCACGCCGACAACGGCTGCCGTAACGCCCTCGCGAATGGAATCGGCGCCCAGCGACGCGCCCACCGTGCTGGTCTCAATGTAGTTCGAGCGAAGCCGGCAGCGCGCCGGTGCGCAGCAGCTTGGAAAGCTCCATCGACTTCGTTCTGGCTGAAGGTGCCTTCGATCTCGCCGCTGTCGCGGATCGCGCTCCTTGATGACTGGCCACCTCGCGCACGCGACCGCCCATCACCACGGCCATGTACTTGCCGACGTTGGCGCTGGTGTAGTCCCAGAACTTGTCGCCGGCTTCGTCGGTGAGGGTGAAGTTCACCTGCTGCTGGCCGGTGTTTGATTGACGCCGGGATCGGCGGAGCGGAAATCGCTGCCCGCCACGATGGCGGAGCGCTGCGAGGATGTAATACTGAGTGCCGCTCGAACCGCGCCAGATCGCCCGAGCACGTGCACCAATCTCCTCGTCGGGCGGAAGCGCGCCGTTCACGCTTTGCAAGGCCGCGTCCTCGGTTGGAAATGGGCCGCCGTCGACGGCATGAATCTCAAGGCGGGCCGTGGACTTGATGATGTTCTTCACCTGGTCCAGGTCGCTGATGCCGGGCAGCTCCACCAGAATCTGGTTTGCGCCCAGGCCGTACTCCTGGATCAGCGGCTCGCTGACGCCCAGCGCGTCCACGCGGTCGCGGATGGTCTCGATGGCCTGCGTCGACGGTCTCTCTTCGAGATCGTTCTCGAATAGCGGCTTCATGGTCAGCGTCAAGGTGTTGTCGGAGCCGCTGGCAACGTCGTACTCGTTGGAGTACTTTGTGCGTCCAGCAGCGAGCTGACGGCGTCGCTCTGCGCACGCGGATGCGCCCTCGATCGCGAATCACGTCCGGCTTGTTCGGATCGGGCTTGATAGACCTGAGAAACGTGAGGTTGGCCTTCTTCAGGTCCTGCTGGAGCTCCTGCACGGTGTTGTCGGTCTCGGCGTTCACCGCCTCCGACACCTGCACCTGCAGGATCAGGTGCGCGCCGCCCTGCAGATCGAGGCCCAGTGAATCCGCTTGGTCATGGCGCTCAGCAGCGCCTTGCCGCTAACTCCCGATGGGATTCCGAAGATGCCGTAGAGACAGATCAGAAGAACAGCAATGATCAGGGCAATTTTGTTTTTGAGATTCTTCTTCATGTGTTCAGTTTCTCTAGTCCAAATAGTCGAAAGCCGCAGCGTAGCGCTTGGCGAGCTTCGGAAGCGGTTGTCCTGAGTGGTGACCGAGGCAATCGCGTTCTTGGCCACTTCAAGCTTCAGGTTGTCGGGAGCCACACGAATCACGATACGAGTCGTCCTTGATGGAGATGATGATGCCGCGAATGCCGCCCGCGGTTGTGATCCGATCGCCGGTCTTGATGCTGGAGAGCATCTGCTGCCACTGTTTTTGCTGCTTCTGCTGCGGGCGGATCATGAGCAGGTAGAGCAGCGGAATAAAAAGCAGAAGGGGAGAGCATGTGACAAGCCGCCGCCGCCGCGTGCGGCGGGCGCATGCCGCCCAAATTGCGAAACTTGTCGAAATCGATCATGCTTGGCTCGCGTCCTTTACTCGCCCTCGCGGCCGGCGCTTGCCGGCTCAGGGCGCAGGCTCACCCGGCCACTGCTGCCGGCGCCTGATAACAGATTTGTCTCCGGGAAAGGTTCGAGGCCTTGGTCGTCTGCCGGCCCAGGCTTTGGAAGGAGGGTTTACGGTAAATCTGACTTGCCCGCGATCCGCCGGCGAGAAAGGTGAATCTCTGCCCTGCCCGCGCGCGCTACGTAACCCTACTGCCGCCTACTTCCTGTTCGACACAGCATTCCTGTGGATCCAGGCACGAGAAAAGCGGCTTAAACCCGCTGGTCCCGCCCGGGATGCCAAAAGAATGCCTAGTAAGATAAGAAATGCGCGGTGGGTTCGGTGTCAAGGAGCAGGAACACGGCACGGGCCGCGGCGAGCCAGCAGCTTGAGCGGGCAGACGCAGGGCCGTTTGGGGGTATGTTCGTGCGGGCGAGGCACTGCATTTACAACCCCTTTATGAAGGACTACTCAGCCCTTACGGAAAAGGGCGTCTTCTGGATGCAGTGGAGGTCCTCCGGCGCCGCGCAAGAGAGGTCGAAGTGGCTCGTGACCGCGGAGAGGCTTCGGGAGGTCGTCCCGATGACTTCTCGAGATTCGTACATGAGGAATCGCTGTGGCTGATTCCCGCTTGCTGGCGGTCGAGCTTTATGGTCTGGGTGCTTTGGAACTGGTGGAGGGAAGGGCAAAAGCACTGAACCGGATGGGCTGGATTGGCTCGGTCCGAATTTGCCTGGATTCGTTTCGTTCATGAATGCTGGATCAGTGCTTCTTTGGCGGATCGGCCGGTTGCCAGTAGCGAAGTTCAGGATCGGCGCAGGTGAGGCAAAGCGACTCGCCGTTGACCAGAGAAATGCGGCCGAAGTTCACTCCCTCGCCGCAGCGCTGGCAGACGATGCGCTCTGACCGATTGCCGGGCAGATCAGCCGGATCGATGTCGACGCGCACCCATTGCTCGCGAAAAAGCTGCGCATCGGGCAGTTCACGATAGGCCTGCATCTGCTGCGGCTTTTGTTTCCAAGATGCGGGATAGAGCTGCGCGGCGAGTTCGCGCGAATCTTCGAGCGCGACGATGCGGATGGCGCGGCCTGAACTGAGATCGACGAAGGTCGCGGCCATCTTGCCCCAGTCTCGAAACTTGAGCGCGCGCTTGCCCAGGCGGCAGCCAGTGACGAGCCCGATGGCGTCGGTGGCGCAGCGGTCGATTTCGACATAGGTGACGAGCGCTTGCGGTCGGCGCCGTGCGGGTCGGCGATGCCGAGCCGGTCGAGGCCCAGAGAGCCATGCGCACGCCAAGAATCTGGCCGGCGCACAGGTGTCCGTGCGCAGCTTCAGCCTGCCGCAAAAGCTCGTCGAGGGATTCCATGATGTCTGTGCCGATCCTCGCCGGCATTGCTTGCGCGCCCATCTGGACTGTGCCGATGCTATTTTGCCGGAGCCGCGGTTCGGGCGTTTCCTCTTCGTCGCCCGTGTCTTCCACCAGCACCGCCGAGCCGGGAACGATGTCGTAGCTTACCGCATCCTTGCCCGCGGGATGAAATGTGATGCGCAGCGGCTCGCGCTGCCAATCCGGCGGCGCGCAGACGGGATCGGGGTGATTCGCCGGCTTCGAATGGCAGCGAGCTTTTTGGCCAGCACCGGCTTGCGCGCGGCAATCTGCGCCACCACCGCATAGAGGCTCTTGCCGCTGGCCGTGAGGCCGCAGTAGGCGGCGTAGTCGCGGAACCAGCTCACCTGGCTCACGCCGGGATCGTAGTCGGGCAGCTTGAGCGCGGTCACGTGGCCGGTGACGCGATCGACCAGCAGCCACGGCCCGCGCTGCCACACCCAATGGCTCGCTTTGCGGCCGGGTCGGTTTGTCGCCGGGCAGAGCAGTCGTTGAGCCGGATGACGCGCCGCACCACGAAGCTGCGGTCGGTGACGTCGTGCGCATCGCCGGTGGTCCACTCTTTCAGGACGCCGTCGACGAGGAGTGCGCGGATCTTCGAAGAGAATCTTCGCCGCTGGCCGCGCCGGCCGGATCGCCGGCCTTGGAGTAGGGCACGCTTTTGACCGCGCCGAGAACGACGGTGTGGGTTTTGGCGTTGGACTGCGAAACGGTTAAAAGGACGCCGAGCGACCAGAAGAATGAAAACGTGCTGACGTACGCATTGCACTTGCTCTTTCCGACACCCGGGGCAACACTCGAAACCTGATCCATACGCCGAATACTGCGAACAATGCAACTAAATGCCGGCTGCCTCCACGGCGCGCGCCACGCGAAACGCCGTGCTCTCGCCAAAGTGGCGGGCCAGCACCTGCATGCCGACCGGCAGGCCGGCGCTTGGTTGTTGCCGCAGGGCACCGTGACGCCGCAGATGCCGGCCAGGCTGGCCGTGACGGTGTAGATGTCGGCGAGATACATGGCCAGCGGATCGCCGGTCTTTTCGCCGATCTTGAAGGCGGGGACGGGCGAAGTGGGCGTGACGATGGCGTCGACTTCGGCAAAGGCGCGCAGAAACTCCTCGGCCAGAAGGCGGCGCACCTGCTGCGCCTTGAGGTAGTAGGCGTCGTAGTAGCCGGCCGAGAGCGCGTAGGTGCCGAGCAGGATGCGGCGCTTGACCTCGGCGCCGAAGCCCTCGTCGCGCGAGTGCGAGTACATGGCGGAGAGCGTGTTCGAGTGCGGCGAGCGGTAGCCGTAGCGCACGCCGTCGAAGCGGGCGAGATTGGCGCTGGCCTCGGCCGTGGCGACGAGATAGTAGGTGGGCACGGCGTATTTGGTGTGCGGCAGCGAGACCGGCTTGATGGTGCAGCCGGCGGCCTCGAGCGCGGCGATTCCCTTTTCGATGGCGGCGCGGACTTCGGGGTCGAGGCCTTCGGCAAAATATTCCGCCGGCACGCCGATGCGCAGGCCCGCGACCGGCTTGTCGCTTTCGGCGGCGTAGTCCTCGACGGGAGCCGGCGGAACTGGTGGCGTCGTGCGGATCGTGGCCGGCGATGACGCCGAGCACCGTGGCGGCGTCGCGCACGTTGGCGGCGAAGGGGCCGATGCGATCGAGCGAAGAAGCAAAGGCGATGAGGCCGTAGCGCGAGACGCGGCCGTAGGTGGGCAGCACGCCGACCACGCCGCAAAAGCTGGCGGGCTGGCGAATGGAGCCGCCGGTGTCGGTGCCCAGCGTGGCGACGGCCATGTTGGCGGCGACGGCCGCGGCCGAGCCGCCGCTCGATCCGCCGGGAACGCGCTCCGGATCGACGGGATTGCGCACCGGCCCGTAGGCGGAGTTTTCATTCGACGAGCCCATGGCGAACTCGTCGCAGTTGGTCTTGCCCAGCAGCACCGCGCCGGCGGCTTCGAGCTTGCGCGACCACGGTGGCAGTCGTAGGGCGGGTGGTAGCCCTGAAGAATTTTGGAGCCTGCCGTCGACGGCGCGCCCTGCATGACCAGCACGTCTTTGATGCCGACGGGAATGCCGGCCAGCGGGGGCAGCGGATCGCCCTTGGCGGCCAGCGCGTCGATGCGCGCGGCCTGCGCCAGCGCGCGCTCTTTGGTGAGGCTCAGGTAAACATTGAGGTGCGGATTCTTCTTCTCGATGCGGTCGTAGTAGCCGGCGGCAAGATCGGCGGCCTTGACGCGGCCGCCGGCGATCTCCGCGCGCAGAGCGGCGAAGCGTCTGCGGCTTCTCAACATAGGTTTCGGCGGTTTTGGCTTCGCTGGGCAATTCGAATTCCCTCGTCAGTGGTCCATCGAGGCTTCGCGTCCTATCGTTCAATCACTTTCGGCACTTTGAAAAAAACGCCGTCGGTTTCCGGCGCCTGGCCATCACGAGCGCGCGGTGAGCGAAGGCACTGATCAGGTCGGGGCGCGGAGCGGGCGGCGCGACGCCGGCCAATTCGCTCACCTGGGCCAGCGGCACGACGCCGCTTGTGTCCAGCTCGTTCAGCTCGGCCACGTAGTCGAGGATCGCGTTCAGGTCGCGCAGCATGCGGCTCGGTCTCTTCCGGCGCCAGCTCCAGATGCGCCAGCTCGGCCACGCGCTCCACGTCTTCGACGGTTACTTTTGCAGTCATTCGATTCGCTGCCTCAACCAGGCGGATTTTGTGCATTCCCACATCTCAAAATCGAGATGCGGGGCACCCGCCCGACTCTCAAGTATATCTGGTTGGCAATTGCTCTCCCTTGGTGCCCGAGTTCGCCGGGCGCGTGCTGGCCTAGTCCACGGTGAGGCTCAGGCTGATGGCATGTGAAACGCCGCTGGATGTGACGGTGACGGGAATGGTGTAGGTGCCGGGCGGGGTGGTCGAGCCGCTGCCGCTGCCGCCGGTGCGGCCCGAGCCGCCGCCGGAACTGGTGCAACTAACGACGCTGCAGGCGAGAAACACTGCAAGCACTGCGAAAAGAAGAAGCTTGCGGCGCTTCGTGAATGCAAGCGGAAGGAAGAGCAAAATGCATGCGAGCCGCGCGGCACGCCAGTGACCGGCGCGGGCTGGTGAATCAAGGCGCACGGTCGTGGTGCTGCCGGTGGAGATTTCAACCAGGACATTGCCCTGGACGCCTGTGCCGAGCGACTCGGTGGTGGGATTGAAGAGGCAGAGCGCGTTGGTGGGCAGCGTTCCGCAGGCAAAGGTGAAATTGCCATTGGATCCGCTGGGGATGAGGACAAGCGTGTAGTTGGCCTGCTGGCCGGCGGCGACAGTCTGGCTGGTGGGGCCGGAGGCGGTGAGCGCGAAATCAAAGCCGATTCCGGTAAGCGCGACCGTGACCGGCGTGGCGACGGCGGTTGATGTAACCGTCAGAACACCGGCGGAGGAACCTGCTGCCGCAGGCTGAAAGACGACCGAGGCCGTGCAGTTGGCGCCGGCAGCGAGGCTGCCGGTGCAGGTGTTCTGCGTGATATTGAAGGGCGCGGCAGTGGCGAGCGCGAGTGAAGCGATGGAGTAGCCGGATGAGTTGGTGACGGTGACGATCTGCGCGGCACTGGATTGTCCTGCGCCGAGTACCGGGAAGTTGATTTGGGATGGTGAGGCATTGAGTCCGGCGGAAAGCTGGCCGGAACCATTGAGCGGCACGGAGATGGGAATGACCCCGGAGGTTGACGACGAAATGTTGAGCGCGGCGGAGATTGTGCCCGTTGCGTTGGGCGTGAAGACGACCCGCACAGTGAAGCTGGAGCCATTGCTGAGCGATGCGTCCGCACGTGGCGGAGACAAGCGAGTAGCTGGAAGCAGCGGGGCCGGTGATGGCGAAGCAGACATTGGCCATCGGCGATCCTCCGCTGTTGGTGATGACGATCGGCTGTGGCGCGCTGGGTACGCCCGGCTGTTGATTGGTAAAGGTGAGGCTCGCTGGATTCACGCTGAAGGCTGGTGCGGCGATGCCGGTTCCGCTGAGCGTAATGGTTTGCGATTGCAACAGGTCAGTGATGACGAGCGTGCCGCTGACAGGCCCGACCTGCGTCGGGGCGAACTGCACGCCGATGGTTCCGATAGAGTGCGCGGCAATCTGCGTGGTGAAGTAGGGCGTGAAGACGAACTGCGGGCTGGCTGTAAGTGCGATAGACGTGAGCGGCAGATCGCCCAGATTGGTGATGGTGACGGACTGCGAAGCGGAGAGCTGGCCGTCTGGGGTTGCAGCGAAGGTGAGCGAAGTGGGATTGACGACATCGGTTGGCAGAGCTTCGCCCGTGCCGCTGAGATTGACGGTCTGTACGCCATCGGCATCGGTCAAGGTGAGAAGGCTGTTCGCCGGGCCGGCTTGCTTTGGCGAGAACTCGACACCCAGCCCGCAGGCAGATTTCGCTGCGACGCTGGAGCCGCAGGAGTTGGTCGAAATGAGAAACGGAGCGGTGACCGCGACGCTGGCGATGGGAAGCGGATTTGCACCGCCGTTCGATACGGTGACTGCCTGAGCAACAGATGTGGAACCGACAGGAGCTGGATCGAATGGGAGAGGATTGGGACTGAGGGTGACGGAGCCGGTGGCTGCGGTGCCGGTACCGGTCAGGTCGACCGTCAACTGGCCGCCATAGAGATTGCCGTAGATGGTCATGACGGCTGTTCGTTCCAGCCCGGCAAGCTGCGGCGTGAAGGTGACATAAATTGTGCATGAACCGCCGACGGGAACGACGGATGCAGGCGGGGACTGGCAGTTGTCAGTTTCGCTGAAGTCACCGGGATGGTCGCCGAGCATTGAGATTGGAAAGACGCTAAGTGGAAGACTGCCGGTATTGAAGAGCTGAACCTGGACAGGCTGGCTGGCGACGCCGACTGCGGGTGTTTGCGAGAAGGCGACGTTCGACGGGGCCGCCGCGGCAGCCGTGATCGCAGTGGCCGAAGTGAAGAGCGGAGTCTGCCAGATGCCGCGCCCATAGGTGGCAGCCACCAGCATCGCGCGGTGAGACCGTCAGGGGAGTGGCGCTGAGAGCGACGACCGGTGCGCCGGGCAGCCCGATGCCAAATTCCGACCAGCAATTCAGCAGAGACTTTGCGCAGTTTGCAACCTCAGTGGTGAAGAAGACGCCCGCATCGGTAGCGATGTAAACCGTGTTTGCGCTCTGCGGATCAACGACCACGCTGCTGGCCGGCGCCAGGGGCAGGTTGGCGGTGATGTCGGTCCAAGTAGCGCCGCCATCAGTTGTCCGATAGATGATGCGCACCTCATCGCCGAAAACCGCCATTCCTTCGACTGTGGCATAGAGCGTGTTGTCAGTCGCGTCGTGGGGATCGATGGCGATGCTTGAGATGTCGAATCCGAAGGCGTTGAAGGGTTCAGATGCGTTGACTACGGGATTCGATGTGAGATCGGTCCACGGCAGACGGCTCGCCGGTGATGGCATTGAAGGTCGCGCTGAAAACATGTCCTGGCAGGTTGCCGCCGTTGTAGGCGGAGCCATACATGCCGACATAGATGATCTCGCTGCCATTGGGGAGTAATGCAGCAGCCATGGAGCGGATGAGCGCATCGCCGTTGCACGAGACACCCATCGCTCCACTATCGAGGATGGGACTGATGGCGTTGGCCGCCGATCCATGCAGCGCCGCTGGCCGGGCCGCGCCACACGCGGCAGGTGCCGATGAGCAGATTGCGATGCGTTGAGCGGATCGACGAGGAACGGCGCGGGAACGGGCATGGCATCGCCGTCGCCGCCCACGTCGGCATCTGTTACCACCGGAGTTGTGCCGAAATCGGCGGGAGTGCACGGGGTAACCAGCGAGCAAAGATAGATGGCCACGCCTGCCTGATCGTTGACGTACCAGTCGTTGTAGAACCGGGGATCGATGGCGACTGGACCGCCGTAGCCGGAGAGAATCTGCGGCCAATCCGTGGTTGAAGCGCCAGCTCTTCACGCCCGCGGTGCCGTTGACGCCCAGGCCGGCCATCAGCGTGTAGGGCGAGCGAATCACAGAGGGGAGACTCTGAACCTCGGCCAGCGAGCCCAGGCTGCCATTCAGATTCTGGAAGTGCGTGGAGTCCGTGGCCGAGCATGCCGAGCCGGTTTCGCCGATGGCATCGGTCGAGCGCCAGAGGCCGCTGTCGTTGCCGACGAAAATCTTCAAGGGGATTGGCAGCGTTCCAGCCGAGCGCGTGCTGGTAGCCGCCCACCTGCGCGCTCATGCAGGTGGTGGAGTTGGTGGTGTTGCGCCACACGCAGCCCATGGCCAGGCTGCACTTCCACAAGTCGTTCGCGCCGGCCAGCACCAGCGTGTCCTGCTGAGAGGGAACGGCGGCGAGCGCGAGGTTATAGTCGCCGTCGGCGATCGTCGCCGCGCCTTCGAGCGTGCTGGCTTCGAGAGCTGCGGTGCTCCACTGCTGGGCGAACGTGATGGAGGCGTTGGTGCAGGAACGACTGCTGATCGCGCACTGATCCTGCCAGAGGCCCTGGTCCTGGTTGTTCTGGTCCACGGTCCAGGCAAAGGTGTCGCCGGATTGCGGATTGACGGCAAGCGCGCCGCGAAAAATGGGACAGGCGATGGACCCGATCCGCCGTAGGATTGGTGGGGCACGCCGTTGTAGTGAGCGTGGTCTGCGCGCCGCCGGGCTGCGCTGCCATGCGAGTCCAGTTGACGCCGTCAGAAGATTGGTAATAGCCGTGATAGCGAACCGCAGCGAAGAAGAGCTTTCGTGCCGCGTTCCACACCACGGCGGTGGCGGCATTGCCTCCGGGCGGTGGCAGATGCGTAGGGCCTTGTACGAAAGCGCCGGGGCCATCGGTGATGCTGGCCAGGTGCCACGTGGCGCCGCTGTCAGCGGAGTAGTAGAGGCCGGCGAAATTGTTTTTGACGAGGCTGGACCCGACCAGTTCACCTTCATAGTGCCTGCGAAACCGCCGCGACAACAAGCTGAGGATTGAGGGTGCTCCAGGCAAAGCCGGCGAAGCCGTTGCCGACGAAGCTGGAGTTGAAGCTGCCAAGTTGCTGCCCGGTGTCGTCGGTGGTGGCGATCAGCTCCCACGTGTTTCCGCCGTCTGTGGAGCGCAGAATACCCGCGCCGTAATAGGAGTCGAGAGAGTCGTTGGGGTCGCCAGTGCCGGCGAGGATGATGCCGGTTCCGCCAGGCTGCACGGTGAGCGCGCCGATGCTGATGGAAGCGTCGGCAGCGCCGCCGAGCGCCGCGAGATTGTCAGTGAGCGGAGTGAAGACGATGGCGGAAGTGGTGGACGTGCCGGCGTTGCTTGAGGACCACACGCCGCCGCCGGTGGTACCGATGTAGAGGCGGTTGCCGGTGGCATCGGACGGATCGAGGGCGAGAGCAGAGACGCGGCCGGAGACGAGCCCGTAATTGGGCGTGATGACGGCAGTGGGACCGAGAGGCTGCCAGGTTGCGGCTGCCGGCGAGGTTGCGCTGGAGGAGGGTTGTGCGGACGCGTTGCGGGAAGCGATTTGTGGGCGGGAAAGAAGAACGGTGGCGCGCGGCGGAACACGGTGGCCAGGGGCGATGCCGCGCAGGGCGAGGAAATGTTCTGCTTCAACGACGCGTGGCGGACGCGGAGTTCGCAGTGATGGATGTGCCGAGGCGCTTGCGTGAAGGGTTGACGGTGGCTGTTGCGCGATTGAAGCGGACGAGAGACCGAAGAGCAGGCAGGCGAACAAAGCAGAGTGGAGGCGTACGCCGCGGCGGTCTTGCTGCCGCGTGCTGTGTAGAGGGCCCGTTGCCCTGCCATCGCCGGCGGGGCAAATACATTCTGGTACAGACATTCGAGTCGGCCTGCGTATCCGGAGTCGGAATCCGGTCCCCATTCATAAAATCTTCAAATGGACTGGAGTGCGGAATCCATCGGATAACGCTGCACGAAACTCGCAGCTTCCGGGAATGAAATCGAGGCCCATTATAGGAATCGAAGAAATGGGTTCTGTGTGATGCTTGATACAGGCGCGCGTTTGGTGGCGCATTGGTGCTCGGGGCGCTATGGTTTCGCGTCAAACTGTGTAGCCGCGGTCCCGAAAAAAGCATGGACGATATTTCCATTCTGCTGGCGAAGTCTCTCGTGATCATGTTCCTGGCCCTTGTGCTGGTCGTGATCGCGATGATGATCCGCGTGATTGCGAACGATGCACGGCGCAGGGGGAAGAGCCCGGTGCTGGTGGTGCTGCTCTGCCTGCTTTCGTTTCCGCTGGGGCTGATAGCGTGGCTGATCTTCAGACCGCAGCCAGTGGCGCGGCGAATTTCCTAGAAGAGGCTGTCGGAATCGCCGCTGTTCTGGGCGATGTAGTCTCTTGCGTCGAACTTCTTCGCGATCGACGTGCCGGTCATGGGCCGCACCAGGCCGAAGACGGGCCGATTGAACCAGGGGCGGTCGAGCTTGCCCACGATTGCCCAGGCAATGCCCGCGTAGCCGTTGGGATCGCGCCCGTCGAGCTCGATAGCGATCGTTCAGCATCACCGCCCAGTCAAAGGCCGTCGCCGGGTCGGGCGCCCATTCGAGATCTTCTTGGCCCAGTACATGCGCATGTAGTTGTGCATCCAGCCGGTGGTCACCATCTGGCGCTGCGCCGCGTTCCACAGCTCGTCGTGGGTTTCGGCGCGCTCCAGTTGCTCGAATGTGTAGCGGTGGGGCGCGGGTCGCCGGCGTGTTCGAGCAGCGTCTTGCGCGCCCACGGCGCGGCGCACTCCCAGTTGTCGTAGTTGGGCTCGTGGCGGACAAACAGCACCGCCAGCTCGCGCCAGCCGATCAGCTGCTCCAGAATATCGCTCGCTTCGTCGCGGCGGGAATCTTGTCCTTGCCGGCAGCATCTTCGACCGCCAGCGCAATCGTCAGCGGGCCGATGTTGCCAAAGTGCAGATACGGCGACAGGCGGCTTGTGCCGGCGATCTCGGGGTGGTTGCGGTTGTCGTCGTAGGCGGCCAGATCGTGGCGGATAAACTCGCTGAGCCGCTTGAGCGCCGCGTGCGTGTCCGCCGGTAAAGGTGTCGACCGGCTTGACGGTGCGGTCGAGCTTGGTGAATCCCGCGGTGATGTCCTCGGCGAGAGGGAAAGCTGGACAGCGCCTTGCGTGGGCTTCCATGTGATGAAGCGGCTCGATCTTCTTCGGCGCGACGAGAAATTTCGGCAACTCCGCCTTGAGGTGCGGACGGAAGTGGTGCAGCAGAACGAAGCTGCGGTTGAAGACGCGCGAGGGCACCACCACATCGGCATCGACCGTCCAGTAGGGAATCTTCAGGCGCCGGGCAAGCACGCGGCGCCAGCGCTCCGGCTCGCGGCAGGGATTCTCGTCGCCGATGAGCAGCGCGGCCTGCACCTCTTCGAGAAATGCTTCGAGCGTTTCGGGCGCGCGGCGAACGATGAAGCCGATGCCGCGCTCCGCCGCATCTTCTGCCACGTCGCGCAGCCCCTGCTGCAGAAAGTGATAATGGCGCAGGTTGGCGTTGGGGTAGTTGGGAATCACGCCGAAGTAGACGACGACCGGCAGGCCGAGATGTTGGCCGCTTCAATGGCCACATCGAGCGCGGGATTGTCGACGATGCGCATCGCCCGCTGCATCCAGTAGACGACGCACGGGCAGCCTTCCGCGGCGCGCCGGCGCGGCGAACGTGGACGCGCGGATTGGCAGTCGAAGTTCGGCGAGATGTTGTGTCTTCGATCAGGAGCAGGGATCACGTGCGATTCAGCCTCAGGTTCATTTTCGGCGATGCAAGGAGGCCGTGTATGCAGGTAGCGACGCTCGTCTTGATCAAGGCAACAATTCGCGATCATATTTCGATCCGGTCATTGGCGCAACCGATGGCGGGATAGCGAGGTCGAAGATTCATCGACACCAAATTCAAAGGGCCGCCCGCAGGCGGCCCTCATAGTCAAAAGCTAATCGCTAACGTCTCAAAGCTGTTTCTACCACCGTCCCCAGGCGCGGGTGAAGTAGTCGGCCATCGTCATGCCGATCAGCACCAGGAAGACGAAAAAGCCCGAAGCCACCGTCAGCTTGGTCAGCTTGGTGCTGTACTTCACGTGCATGAAGAACAGCACCACCAGCGTCATCTTGGTGCAGGCAATGGCGAGCGCCACGACCGGATTCCAGAAAAGCGTGCAGGCCCGGCGCGATGTGCCACTCGCCGAGGTCGATGAACGACATCCAGACAGTGAGCCCGTGAAGAACAGCAGCGCCAGGAGAATCGTCAGATAGATCATCGGGCTGACGATGTGGTGTTCCTGGTCGTGTCGTCGTGCTGGTCATGCTGGTCTTGTTGATTGTGTTCGCTCATTCCAATTTATCCCCTCAATACCTGCTGATCAGGTAAAGCAGCGGGAACAGGAAAATCCAGATGATGTCGACAAAGTGCCAGTACAGGCCGAAGTTCTCGACAAACGTCACGTGCCCTGTGGTGTAAGCCCCGGCTCGCGCCCGGAAGATCATGAACCTCAGAATCGCGATGCCGATGATCATGTGCAGCGCGTGCATGCCGGTCATGGCGAAGTAGAGGAAGAAGTACATCTCGGTCTTCTCGGCCATGTCCGGCGCCAGCGGCTTGTCGTGATATTCCTTGTAGACCTCGGGATCCGAAGCCGGATTGAGGAACGACTGCATCGCTGTAGTGGAGGCCGGGAACGTGGTGCTTCTCCCACTTCTCGTGATACTCGATGGTCTTGATGCCGAGGAAGACCAGGCCCAGGACAAGGTGAGCACAGAGGAACAGAACCAGCATGCCCTTCTTGCGCATCTCCGCCGACCACACGCCCATGGCCATGGTGAAGCTGGAGATGATCAGCACCGCGTGTTCGCCGTGCCCCAGCCGATGTTCAACTGGTGCGAGGCCTCAACGAACGCCGGGTAGTACCAGTTGCGCATGATCAGGTAGGCGGTGAACAGCCCGCCGAAGAACATGATTTCCGTCAGCAGGAAGAGCCACATGGCAAAGTTGGTGGCGTCGAACTGCTGCTCGACGGTCTCGAAGTGGTGGCGCTGATAGGGCGGATGCTCGTGATGAGCCTCCGCCACGGCGCCGTTGGCAATTGCGGTGCTATCCGACACTCGCCACCTCTTTCTGCTTGCTGTTGCTCCAGCCACTCGTAGTCGTAGGCTTCGTGGTCCATGATGGGAATCTCAGGGAAGTTCTCGGTCAGCGGCGGCGACTGCGTCTGCCACTCGAGGCCCGTTGCCTGCCAGGGATTGTTGCCCGCGATCGCGCCGTACTTCAGCGACCAGGTCAGGTAAAGAATCGGCAGCAGGTAGCCCACGCCCAGGATGGTTGCGCCCGCGGTCGAGAAGACGTTCAGCACCTGGAACTCCGGCGGATAAGCGGCATAGCGCCGCGGCATGCCCAGCGTGCCCAGAATGAACTGCGGGAAGAACGTGAAGTTGAAGCCGATGAACGTGACAACCGCGGCCAGCTGCGAAATCTTCTCCGGATACATGCGCCCGGTCCACTTGGGCCACCAGAAGTGAATGCCGGAGAGGAACGCCATCAACATGCCGCCCACCATCACGAAGTGGAAGTGGGCCACGATGAAGTAGGTCTCGGTCAGGTGAATGTCGGTGCCCGTGGCGCCGAGAAAGACGCCGGTCATGCCGCCGATGGTGAACAGGCCCATGAAGCCGAAGGCGTAGAGCATCGGCGTCTCAAAGGTGATGGAGCCCTTGTAGAGCGTGAAGGCCCAGTTGAAGATCTTGATGGCCGAGGGCACCGCGACCAGCATGGTGAGCAGCGAGAACACCAGCGCCGCGTAGTTCGAGATGCCCATGATGAACATGTGGTGCGCCCAGACGAAGAAGCCGAAGACCGCGATGGCCACCGAGGAGAACGCGACCGCCGTGTAGCCGAAGACGCGCTTGCGGCTGAAGGTGGAGACCACCTCGGAGATCACGCCCATGCCGGGCAGAATCATGATGTAGACGGCGGGGTGCGAGTAGAACCAGAACAGATGCTGGAAGAGAATCGGGTCGCCGCCCTTGGCGGGATCGAAGACGCCGATGTGCACCGTGCGCTCGAGAACGACCAGCACCAGCGTGATGGCCAGCACCGGCGTGCCCAGCACCATCAGGATGCTGGCCGCATAATTCGACCAGACGAACAGCGGCAGCCGGAACCAGGTCATGCCCGGGCAGCGCATCTTGTGGATGGTGACGATGAAGTTGAGCCCGGTGAAGATGGAGCTGAATCCGGCGACGAAGACCGCCAGGCCGGTGGAGATGACGTGGGTATTCAGATAGTGCGTCGAGAGCGGAGTGGTGAAGGTCCAGCCCGTATCCACGCCGCCGGCGGCCATGGTGTAGATCACCATGCAGCCGGCGATGATGTAGAGATACCAGCTCAGCAGGTTGATCTTGGGCAGCGCCAGGTCCTTGGCGCCGACCATCATGGGAATGAGGAAATTGCCGATCGTGGCCGGCACCGACGGCACCAGGAAGAAGAAGACCATGATGACGCCGTGCATGGTGAACACCTTGTTATAGGTGTCGGTGGCCATCAGGATCGTCTGCGGCGTCAGCAGTTCCAGGCGGATGAGGCCGGCCAGCGCTCCGCCGATAAAGAAGAAAAACGTAATCGAGATCAGGTAGAGCGTGGCGATCCGCTTGTGGTCGCCGGTCAGCAGCCAGCTGAGCAGACCGTTCTCCTTGGTCAGGAAGTTCATCTTCGGGAATCCTGGCCGTGGACTGATCGGGAAGACTGACGATGGTGGCAGCGCTCATGGCTTCACCTCCTTCTGCGCCGCGGGCGCCTTGCCCGCAGTCGCCGGTTTGCCGCCCGTCAGTCTCAGGAACAAGATCGGTGGTGTTGAGAGTCTGCTGAACGCGGTAATCGGAATCGAGATTCTTGATGTATTCGACCAGCGCGATCACGCCTTCTTCGCTGATCTGGCCCTGGTAGGTGGGCATGATGGGCGCATATCCCTGCGTAATGTGCTGCGACGGATTCAGAATCGCCTGGCGCAGATAAGCGTCGTCGGCGGTGATGGTCTCGCCCGTTGGAGAGCGTCAGCTTGGAGCCGTAAACATTGGCCAGGCTGGGCCCGCGCGCATCGGGCCGCGTGTTGTGGCAGGCATTGCAGCTCAGGCTGGCAAAGAGCCGCTCGCCGTTCTGCGCCAGCGAATTGCCGCTGGTGGAGCCGTCCAGCCACTTCTTGAAGTCGTCCGGCGTCATCACCACCACGTCGCCGATCATCTGCGAGTGGTTGGTGCCGCAATACTGCGTGCAGAAAAGGTGATAGGTGCCGGGCGTGGTGGCCTCAAACCAGACCGTGGTGTAGCGGCCCGGAATCGCCTCGCGCTTGACGCGGAACGCGGGAATCGAAAAGCTGTGAAACACATCCTGCGAGATGAGCGTCAACTGGACTGGCCGGCCCGTGGGCACGTGCAGCGCATTGATCTCGTGCTGGCCGCCGGGATGCTCGACCTTCCACATCCACTGCTTGCCCACCACGTAAATGTTCATGGCGTTGGCCGGCGGCGTGTAAATGCGGAAGTAAAGCAGCGCGCCCCACACGAACATGACCAGGAACAGGCCCAGCGGAATGATGGTCCAGGTGGCCTCGAGCAGCGTTGAGCCTTCGATCTGCACCGCCTCCGGATGGCGCTTCTTGCTGTAGAGGATCGAGAAACCCGACAACCAGCAGAACCACGAGCGTCAGCCCGACCAGGCTGACCAGGACCATGAAGAAATAGAGCGCGTCCATCTCGGGCGCGATCTTCGACGCCTCCGGCGGAAAGAGCGCGAAGTTCGTCACCACTTGACGAGAAACTGCCAGAATACTGGACTGATGTGGTCCATTCCGTTATCCGTTCACTTTCTTTGCCGTTCCATAAGTCGCTGCTCCCGCCGGGTGATCGTGCTTGTAATCGCGGCGGAACATCACCACATGAATCCGCCCAGAAGCACCAGCGTCAGCAACCCTCCCAACTGCACCACGCGCGCAATGATCAGGTCGTGCGTGTTGGTCGTGGGATCGTAGTGGTAGCAGTAGGTAAGAATGTTGTCGACCGGCGATCCGATGCGGTTCGACGAGGCCTCGTCGAGGCCCAGCAGCAGGTCCTTGGGCGAGTACTCGACGCCCATGTAGTACTGGGCCAGCTTGCCCTCCGGCGTCACAATCTGGATCGAGCTGGCGTGCGCAAACTGCGTCAGCTTGCTGTCCGGGCACGGGAATCTTGACGTAGCCGAAGCCCACCGCCTTGGTCAGCGCGTCGATATTCGGCTGCGTGCCGGTCAGGAAGTGCCAGCCGTCGGCCGTCTCCGGATGGCCGTAGCGCTTCACATACTGCGCTTCTTGGCCGCGGCCAGGTCGGTGCCTTCGGTGGGATCGATGCTGACCACGATGATGTTGAAGTCCTTGCCGGGAACGTAGCGCACCATCTGCAGCGCGCTGGTCAGGCCGTTCAAGTTCTTCTGAGCACAGCATGGGGCACTGGTAGTAAACCAGCGCCAGAATCGCGGGCTTCTTGCCGAAGTAGCTGCCCAGCGCGACCTGCTTGCCCGCATCGTCGGTGAAGGTGAGGTTCAGCGGCAACTGCGTGTTCAGTGCTGCGCGATGCCCACGCCGTTCAGAACGACGGCGGCTGGTCGTTGGCTGGACCTGCCTGCTTGTCGCCGTAACTGGAAACCTGCGCAGATAGCGAGCGGGACAGCGAGCGAAAGCACAATCGCGCCCGCAGGCCGAAGGCTGCGCGCAACGTTCTCCGATTGTGCTTCCTTCTCCACGACATTGCCTCGGGTAAGCCGCCGTTTTCTGCATCGTTCGGCCCGCTAAGCCGTGCCCTTGTTACAAAACCTTGAATCCGATTTCAGTGCTGCGGTTCCTGTTCTCGCCTGACTTCTCGTATTGCGCTGCTTCCTGCTGCCTGCTTCCGCCTGCTTCTTCCTGCTCATAGCCGGTGCGCGCAAATCCGTTGGTCAGCGGCACGGTGACGGTCGGCGCTGCTGTCGCCGGTCATCGGCGGCTGCGTGTGTCACCGCCGGCGCCACCGGCAATCCGCGCTGCGCGATCAGCTCCATCGCCCGCTCAATGGGAATCCTCACCTTGCCCTTCGACTGATCGACCCAGGTGTAGTTGTCGAGCAGCAGATCCTCGCGCTGCATGCAGGTCGGCCACATCCTGGTTGCCGTCGTCGGTCTGCAACCGCGGCGTGGGAAAGTTCTGCGTCAGCTCCGCGACCTTGTTCTGCAGCTCGGGGCTCGAAGGCAAATTGCCCAGCTGGCGCACATCCACCGTCTTCGTCCACTTGCTGTTCGGCCCGTCTTCCTTGTTCATGCGCGCGTTGATCACCTTGCCGATGCCGTAGCAGAGCACGCCCGATCACCGCCACAAAGATGAGCGAGCGAGGTCAGGAAACACAGCGATGCCCGTGACGCTGGACGTCGCTGCGCTCGTAGCCCGCCGACGCGTCGATCTCTTCCGGCTCGTCCGTGATCGGCTCGGTGCTCGAATCGGTTATGCGTGGACATGTTCAGGCTCCAGAATCTCCGCCAGATGCGGATCGTTGACCTGCACCAGCGGCCGCGTCTTCAGCTGCGTGCAGAAGTAGGCCACCCAGAAGGCAGAACATCGCCACCGGCACGGCAACGTACTCGAGAATTCCCCAGCTGAAGTGCAGGTTGCGCGCCGCGTCCTTGAAGTTCGGCTCGATCAGCCAGAACAGATCGAAGGCCCGGGCGAAGATCATCCACTGGCACACCCGCACCAGCCGCTTCTTGTTGCGCTTGAGGTCGCGCGACAGCAGCATCGTGAACGGAATCAGCCAGTGGAAGATGAAATCGAGAGTGATGATGATGCCCCAGTTGCCGCGAATGCGATCGAGATACCAGTTGATCTCGTCCGGCAGGTTGCCCGACCAGATGATGAGGAACTGGCCGAAGGCCAGGTAGATATTCAGCATCACGAAGGCAAAGGTGAGCTTGCCCAGGTCGTGCTGCTCGGTCTGGCGCAGGATGGTCTTGAACGGCTCGGCCTTGGAAAGCGAGATGGCGACGATGATCGAGAACGCCAGCACCAGGTAGCCCTGGCCCACCAGGAACAGCAGGCCGTAGACCGACGAGTACCAGGTCACGTCCATCGACATCACCCAGTAGATGGCGCCGGCCGTCATGGTGAGGGAGTAGACCACGATGCCGGGGCCGCTGATGTTCTCGAACTTCTTGATCCAGTAGGGCGTGTTCTCCGGCGTGTCGGCGTCGCGCTTCAGCGCCAGCGCGTTCAGCCGCCACGTGTAGAAGCCCCAGATGGCGAAGCAGAGCAGGCTGACCCAGACAGAACGCGATCGGGATTCAGCATGGGCCGCTTGAAGTCGAGGCAGTGCGCCTGAATCTCGGTGATCAGGCCGGCTTCAGCGCCGCTGCCGTGTCGCTCACGGTGGTGTAACTGCGCCCACAGGTAGAGCTGCTTCATGAAGAGCGCGATCACCAGCCAGTAGACGAAGACCAGCGGCAGCGTGCGGCTCATCGCCTCAAGCGGCCGGCGCAGCAGCAGGCCCCACTTGCCGCCCGAGCAGTACTGCACCATCAGCAGCGCCAGGCCGCCGACGCAAAGCCGAAGGTCAGCATCAGTGCCCAGCATCCAGGCGCGCAGCAAGTGATCCCAGCCCAGACCGATCCTGCGCCTGGCCGAGAACGCCAGGATCACGGCGATCACCGCGAAGATCGCCCCGACCATCAGCGCGCGCGTCTTCCAGCCGTCGACAAAGGCCGGCGCGCCGAGTCAGCGGGAAGCGCTTGGCGTGCGATGCTGCGTGTGTCATTCGTGAGCCATTCTCTGTGCTCGTCCTTACTTCTCGGCCGCCGGGGCCGGTTTGCTTGCTGGAATCGAAATCTTCGGATCCGCCGGGATATGCCGGAGCCATGCCCGGCGTTCCCTCGCTGGCGATCGGCGGATAGGCCTGCACCGCCGTCGCCGGCAGCGGCCACGGCTGCGCGTACTCCGGGATGCCCTTCTGCCGCGGCCATGTCCTTCAGGTTCTTGCACCTGCGCGCCCGCCGGCACATCCTTCGCCGTGGCCGCCTGGCTCAGCTGCAGTGCGCGAATGTACGCCGCCACCGCCCAGCGATCCGCCGGCGTCAGTTGCGCCGAGTAGTCGGGCATCGCGCCGTAGCCGTGCGTCATCACGTAAAAGTAGTGCGAAAGCGGCTGCGCCATGCGCACCTGGTCGTGCAGATTGGCCGCCGGCTTGTAGCCGCGCTGCACAATCTCGCCCAGCCCGTTGCCCACCCGCGAGTGGCACGGCGTGCAGTAGATGTTGAACCGCTCCTGCCCGCGCTTCGAGCACTTCCATCGTCACCGGGAACGGCATCACGTCCTGTTCTTGCTTGTAGCCGTTGGCGCCCTGCACCACGCCGGTGTAGAAGTAGCTGTCCTCGTGCAACTGCCCGCGCGCCACCGTGTCCAGCACCTGCGGACGCGCGCCGCGATGATCGGCAAAGAACTCCGAGCCGCGCTGCGGAATCATCTTCGGCTGGTTCTGCATATCCTGCCGGCAGCCGGCGACGAGCAGCAGTGCAGCGAAGCCGGCAAGCGCGAGCGCAGTCCGACGCTTGCGCCGACGATTCGCGCAGATGCGAGCCGTCGGCCTGATCCCTGATCCCTGTTCCCTGTTCTCTGAGGCGGTTCATCAGTACTCCACCTCCACCACCGAAACCGGCTGGAAGCTTCTGCAGATAGGCCTTCGTCTCCACCAGATCGAACTTCGGATCCAGCGCCTCAAGGCACAGGAAGAACTTGTCCGTCGTCGCGCCATCGCGGAAGTTGGGCGCGTTGAACAGCGGATGATAGAGCGCCGGCAGTCCGTTCAGCGCCAGCATGCCGAAGGCCGCCGAAAGACCGGCCCACAGAATCGTCCACTCGTAGGCGGGCACAACGAACGCCGGCCAGGAATACGTCGGGCGGCCCGCGATATTCAGCGGATAGGCCAGCACCGAGATCCAGGTCTCCAGCGAGAACATGGCCGCGCCGCCCATCAGCCCGCCGATCAGCGTGAGCAGCGGCACCTTGTTGCGATGGAAGCCGATCGCCTCCGCCGCTTCTTCCACCGGATAGGGCGTATAGCAGTCCATGCGCCGCCAGCCGTCCTGGCGCGCCTGCCGCGCGGCCCGCACCAGGTCGCTCGGCGTATCGAATTCGGCCAGCAGGCCGTAGGTTCCTTCGCGTGCGGGCATCAGTCACCAGCCTCCACTGCCGCCTTGGGCTTGATCTTGGCCCCCGGCAGCAACATGCGAATTTCGTTCATGGGAATCATGGGCAGGAAGCGCACAAACAACAGGAACAGGAACGTGAACAATCCCAGCGTGCCGACGAACGTCATGTAGTCCCACTTGGTGGCGCGATAAGTTCCCCACGACGAGGGCAGGAAGTCGCGAGTAGAGGCTGGTGACGACAATCACGAAGCGCTCAAACCACATGCCCGTGTTCACGACGATCGAGATGAAGAACATGAACGGGATGTTGGTGCGCAGCTTGCGCGACCACAGCGTCGTCAGCGGAATCGCCAGGTTGCAGGTGATCAGCACCCAGTAGGACCAGCCCATCGGCCCGAAGGCGCGGTTCCAGAACATGAACGCTTCCCAGTGCGATGGCCGAGTACCAGGCCATGAAGGCTTCCATGCCGTAGCCGTAGGCCACGATGAAGCCGGTGGCCAGCATCACCTTGCCCATGTTGTCGATGTGGCGCTCGGTCACCAGCGCTTCAAGGTGATAGAACTTGCGCAGCGGAATGGCCAGCGTGAGCACCATGGCGAAGCCGGAGTAGATGGCGCCGGCCACAAAGTAGGGCGGGAAGATCGTCGTGTGCCAGCCCGGCAGAACCGCCACGGCGAAGTCGAAGCTGATGACCGTGTGCACCGAGAGCACCAGCGGCGTGGCCAGGCCGGCCAGCAGCAGCGATGCCGTCTCGTAGCGCATCCAGTGGCGCACCGATCCGCGCCAGCCCAGCGAAAGCATGCCGTAGAAATACTGCGCCGATCTTCGACTTCGACGCGGTCGCGGAAGGTGCCGAAGTCGGGCACCATGCCGATGTACCAGAAGACCACCGAGATCGTCGCGTAGGTCGAGACCGCGAACACGTCCCACAGCAGCGGCGAGCGGAACTGCGGCCACACGGTCATGGTGAAGGGCAGCGGCAAGCAGCCAGTACCCCAGCCACGGACGGCCGACGTGAATCAGCGGGAACATGCCGGCGCAGACCACGGCAAAGATCGTCATGGCCTCGGCAAAGCGGCTGATCGAGTTGCGCCAGCCCTGCTTGAACAGCAGCAGAATCGCCGAGATCAGCGTGCCGGCGTGGCCGATGCCGATCCACCAGACGAAGTTGATGATGGCGAAGCCCCAGGCCACCGGCTGCGTGATGGCCCAGATGCCGACGCCCTTCAGGAACAGCCAGGTCACCGCCACCAGCAGCATCGTCGCGCCCGCCGCCGGCGACGCTGAAGAAGCGCAAACCAGCCCAGCGGCGTGTGCGGCGTGAGCACGATGCGCGCGATCTTCTCGGTGACCGACTTGAAGGTCTGGCCCGGCGCGATGACCCGGTATTCTCCGGTTGCCGGATCGATCGCCGGGATCGTTGGGTTTTCACTTCGCTGGTCGCCATCGTCGACTTCAACCCTTTGCCGGCGCGTGTTCCACCGGCGTCTCTTCGAGTTCCTGAGTTCAGATTCAACACTTCGGCCACATACGTGCGTCCGCGGACGCGTATTCTGGTCGGCAATCACCTGGTAGCTGCGCTCGCTGCGCGCGCAGTTTCGCCACCCGGCTGTCTTGATCGTTCATGTTGCCGAAGGTGATCGCCGAGGCCGGGCAGGCCTGCTGGCAGGCGGTCACAATTTCGCCGTCGCGAATCGTGCGATTCTCCTTGTCGGCCTCGATCTTGGCCGCCTGAGATGCGCTGCACGCAGTAGCTGCACTTCTCCATCACGCCGCGCGAGCGCACGGTCACGTCCGGATTGCGCATCAGCTTCAGGCTCTCGGTCTCGTAGTCGGAGTAGAGCAGGAAGTTGAAGCGCCGCACCTTGTAGGGGCAGTTGTTGGAGCAGTAGCGGGTGCCCACGCAGCGGTTGTAGACCATCATGTTCAGGCCTTCCGGCGTGTGCACCGTGGCGCCCACCGGGCAAACCTGCTCGCAGGGCGCGTTCTCGCAGTGCTGGCAGGTCATGGGCTGGAAGTGCGCGCGCGGCGCGGCCAGATCGCCCTCGAAATAGGTGTCGATGCGCAGCCACTGCATGTTGCGGCCGATGCGCACCTGCTGCTTGCCCACCACGGCAATGTTGTTCTCGGCATAACAGCTCACGATGCAGGCATTGCAGCCCGTGCAGCTGTTCATGTCGATCGACATGCCCCAGGCGTTGGCCTCGTTGTAGGCCCAGTTGGGAAACAGCGACGTGTCGCGGTTCGGCGTGTCGTGGCCTTCGCCCTCGTGCGCAAAGTTCGGATTGGCCTTGAACTCGTCGAGCGTGGCGTAGCG
This sequence comes from uncultured Acidobacteriaceae bacterium, assembly GCA_963782085.1. Classification (GTDB taxonomy): domain Bacteria; phylum Acidobacteriota; class Terriglobia; order Terriglobales; family Acidobacteriaceae; genus Telmatobacter. Next base: position 276,126 of record CAWAIL010000007.1, on the reverse strand, counting down.
GATGATGCCGCGCTCGCCCAGCGCCTCGTCGGCTTCGAGCGAATTGTTGCCGTTGCCCTGCTCGCCGAAGGTCTGCGCCGCGGTGATCCTGGTAGTGGCTCTTGGTGATCGCCATGCCCCACTTGCCTTCCACCTTGCGCATCGAGCCGGTCGCGTAGAACGGCGCCCAGGTGTTGCGAATCAGGTAGGCGTTGAATCCCGCGCCCGAACCCACGCGGCCGGCAAACTCGCGGCCGTAGCCGAGGTACACCGTGACCGAATTGTCGGGATGGCCCGGCGCAACAATCACCGGCGCCTTCACCTTGCCGTTGCCCACGGTGATCTCGACGATGTCGTCTTCTTCCAGGCCCAGCTTGGTCAGCGTCGCGCCGGAAACGATCGCCGCGTTGTCCCAGCTCAGGTTGGTCACCGGCTTGGGCAGCTCCTGCAGCCAGCCCACGTTCGACCAGCGGCCGTCGTAGACATTCGGATCGGGCCGGAAGATGATCTCGAGCGAATCCTTCGGCGTCGGCGTGGGAACTTGCGCCGTTGAACGCCGCGCCGCGCTCGCCTTCGCCGTCTTGTCGAACGCCGTGTCCGCGATCCAGCCGTCGTGCAGCGCCTTGCGCCAGCCCGTTTCGAAATCGCCCTTGATCGTCGGCTTCCACGTCTCGCGCACCGCGTCATACGGGCTCAGCATCGGCTCGTTCAGCAGCGTCTGGAAGACATCGTGCGCCGTCTGCCCGCCATACAGCGGATCGATCATCGGCTGCACAATCGAAACCGTGCCGTCGTAAGCGCGCGCATCCGACCACGATTCCAGATAATGCGCGGCGGGAATGTGCCAGTGCGACATCTGCCCCGTCTCGTCGTAGTGCGAGCCGAGATGCGCCACGATGTTGGCCTTGTTGAAGGCGTCGGCGAAATCCAGATCGGCAGGCGCGTCGTAGATCGGATTGGCGTTCAGAATCACCAGCCAATCCACCTTGCCCGCATTCAGATCGGCAACCAGCGCCTTGAATCGCCAAGCTGATCGCTGGGCAGCGGAATCGCCGGCTCGGACGAACGAAAACCGTCTTGCCCACATTGCCGAGCGCATTGTTGATGGCCAGCGCCAGCGCCGCAACCGACGGATCCTGATAGAGCCCCGGAATCACCGCGCTCTTGCCCGCGTTGCCTTCAGATCCTTGGCCAGCGCGGCCAGAAACTTCTGCTGCTCGTCGGTCCATGCATAGGCCGGAGCATTCACGCCCGGCGACGCCCACAGCCTGCGCCAGCGCCGCCGCAAACGCCGGAATCTCGCTCGCGCGCAGTCCCAGCCGATGCTCGGCCTTCATGCCGGTCGTGGTCGGCGTGCTCTCGACCGCGTACAGCCGGTTCATGCCGTTTTCCGGCTGCTTGCGCCGCGTCGCATAGTCGCGCACCAGCTTGTGGAAGCCCGGATAGCTCGCGCCCGAAAGAAAATCCGCGTCGAGCGAAACAATCACATCGGCCTGCGCTCAGGTCGTACTGAACATTCACGCCGCTCGCCAGAAACGTTCCCGCCAGCGCCGGGTCGTACTGCACCAGCTTCGCCTTCGGATACGCCTTCTGCACCTCCTTCCACTGCCGCGCCAGCGTGGGCGAAGTAATCGTCGCGCTCAGGAAGTAAATCCCGGTTCCGTCCTTGGTCGACGTCACCTTGTCGCGCAGCGCCTCGGCAAACTCCGCCCACTCGCGGTTCTCGCCGCGATACGTCACATGCTGCGAGCGGTCGGGATCGTACAAGATCGAGCAGCGTGCCCTGCGAATACGGATCGGAGCCGCCGTGGTTGTACGCATGCTCGGGATTGCCGTCGATCTTGATGGGCCGGAACTCGTCGCTCTTCACCAGCAGCGGCACCGCGCCGGTCGCAAACGGATGCGCCGTGGCAAAGTACATCGGCTTGCCCAGAACCAGGTCTTCCGGCGCCTTGACGTACGGATAAATCGGCTCGTCGGGCTGCTTGGTGCAACCGGCCAGGCCGGCCAGCGCCATCGACGCGCCCATCAGCTTCAGGAAGCCGCGCCGCGAAACCGGATCGACCCACTCCTGCGCCGCCGAAGGAAACTCCCGCTCCACCGCAGCCTGAAACTCGGGCGTGTCGGCCAGCTCGTCGAGCGACCGCCAGTACTTCTTGCCCTTCACGCCCTTCAGCTCGCGCCGCACCGCATCCAGCGTCATGGGCTCGGCATCGCTGCGAGCTCGGATTCCGCGCTTGCTGCATGGCTTCACCAGCCGTCGCGTTGTTTCGCTTTGCGCTCATCGGTGGCACACCTCGCAGCTGGTCAGGTCCTTCGGAGTGCGGATCTTGTAGTGATCCACCAGGAAATGGCCCAGCTCCTCCTGGCTGGTGAACTTCTGATAGGTCGGCGCAGCAGCAGGCATCGCGCGCAGCCGCAACATCGCCCGCCAGGCCCTTCGCGCCCGGCGTCGGCAGCGCGCAAGCGAAGCCATCTTCGCGCTGCCCAGCTCCGCTCGGATCCTTCTGTCGTGCAGCTCACGCTCTGCGCCGTCGGCACGCCCGCCTTGACCGTCGACCGCCGCGCACCACACCGGCTGGTCCTCGCTCGGGCGCTTCCCACGCCATGTTGTAGATCTGGCTGGTCGGGCCGCAGATTCTTCGCCGGGTTGCGATGGCAGTCCAGGCACCACTCCATCTGCAGCGTGTTCTGCGCGTACATCAGCGGCATCTCGTCCACGCGGCCGTGGCAGGTCTCGCAGCCGATGCCCTTGTTCACGTGGATCTCGTGGTTGAAGAAGACAAAGTCGGGCAGGTCGTGCACCTTGATCCACGGAATCGACTGGCCCGTGTCCCAGCTCTGGCGCACCGGCTCCAGCAATTGCGCATTGGTCCAGATCTGCGCGTGGCAGTTCATGCAGGTGCGCGTGGGAGGAATGCCGGCGTAGCTCGACTTCTCCACCGTCGTGTGACAGTACTGGCACTGCAGCCCCAGCCCCTGCACGTGATGCTTGTGGCTGAAGGGAACCGGCTGGTCGGCGCGCTGGCCCTGCCGCGTAACCCACGGCGAGCGCTGCAGCTGATCCAGCGTGACCCCCAGGGCAATCACGATCAACCCCGTCAACACCAGGCTCATGCGAGCCAGTGCATTGGAGCTGCGGTCGAAGATTTGCGCCATGAATGAATCCCGGTTTGACTTTCGTTTGTGCATGCGCCGCGTGTGCCGGCGGTCACATAGGTTATGTACAAGAAACGCTCTTCGATAGAACTTCAGGTGGAGGGGCGGAGACAGCCCGAAATTTCAATATAGCAGCCGACGGGCCATCAACTACAAGCTTTGTGTGCCACATTGCGAAAAATTTTTGTGGGAAACCGGTTGGCAACGCATAGAAAAGAAAATCGGTTGTGACAAGCGCTGAATCGGGGTAAGCAACTCAGCGTCTTCCCTGATCGCGGATGTACCAGAGATGGGATTTTGATCACAGATTTATCATGCCGAAATCACGGTGCACAGTGGGCGCGAAGCTACGCCCGCAGGAAACTTCATTCGGCGTACTGCTCGCGCAGAATCGCGCTTCCGCCTACAAAAAGGGATTCACCTCGCGGACGCTTCCGACACTCTGGCCATGCTGAAGGTCCTCCGATTTCAGGACATCGCAGTGTGCCTGCGCGGCTGCGCCTACGATGATGGAGTCGTACCATGACAATCCGCTGCAGCTGTGAATGCGCAGCGCTTCAGAGTACGGAGCCAGGCAGCCGAATCGAGCGCAACTCTTCCGGCAAGATGCGGCGCAGCATTCGGCGCATCCTGCCGACCAGGATTCGGCAAATGAACTGTCTTCGGAAGCTCGTGGCCAACCGGCAATCACCAGAAAAACGTCGAGCACAAACAACGCGATGGCAATGTCGTTGAATAGCGTCGCCTGCGGCGAATCCGGCCAGAACTGATTGGCCGCCCAGAAAAGAAAGGCGGCTGCCAACAGGATCGCCTTCGACGCTTCCAGTGGCGCGGCCCGTCGCGCAATCTGGTAGACGAGATAGGCCAGCGCAATCATGGCCAGTGAAAACGCCGCCAAGAATTTCATGACTTGCGCGGGGAACAGTCTCGGAAATGCGTCCCAGCACAGCAAAGCTGCGACACCGGCAAGCGTGACACGCCGAGGCTAAACGAAAGCAATCCTGATTCGAGGCCAGAACGCACAGACATAGCTCATTATTCGCCCGCGACTTGAAAGGAAACCGTAAGGGGCATGGTCTGGCTGCGGGAAGATCGCAGCGAAACAAGGTCGCAAACGCGCACGCCCGGCGCAACCGGCACAATCCGATGGTTTAGAATTCTACGAAGAGCTTTACGATCGAAAGCTCTCACCGACACACAGATCAGGACCTGGGTAGGACCTGGGTTTCCAAACAGGCTTGGAGTCGGAGAGGTCCTGCACCAAGTCGAAGCCTGAAAGGGAAAGATATGAAATACGCCGGACTGCTGGTGATGCCCGCCGGATTCTTTCTGACCGCTTGCCGCGCTGGCGCTGTTTCCTGACCCGCAGCGGCGAGCGGCGTTTGTGCTGTGCGGCCTGGCGGTGGTGGGCATGGGCCTGGTCGTTGCGGTGCGCGGCCACATGCTGGCGCGCGGGGCGAGCCGCCCATGAATCCGATCCCTCCCATGGTGCCGGCCAGCGTGCCGCCAATGAGCGACGCTGTTTTTGCGCTCACTCTCGCGCTGCTGCTGCTTGCGCCGCTGGCCATTGCCGGCGTGGCGCTGATCAATACCGGCCTGGGCCGTTCGCGCTCGGCCGCGCAGGCGATGCTGGGCAACCTGGCCCTCATCGCAGTCGCCGCCATCGTCTTTCGCTTTTGTCGGCGCCTCATTTGCGGGAACGCCGGGAAACTCTGAGGTCGTTCTGCACGCGGCAGGAAAGCCGTGGAGCGTGCTCGGGCTTGGGCCATTTCTTCTTCGCGGGCTCGATGCGGCCACGCCGCAGGCGCAACTTGGACTGCTGTTCGAGTTTCTGGCAGTCGCCATGCTGGCTCTGCTGCCTTGGGGCTCGGGCGCAGATCGCTGGCGGCTCGCGGCCGGTTGCGCAGCCGCAGCGTTACTCGCCGCGATTGTGTTTCCGCTTTCGCCGCGCACTGGATTTGGGCCGGCGGATGGCTTGCGGCAGCTGGGCGCGAACTTCTCGCTGGGCGCGGGATTTCTTGATGCGGGTGGAGCGGCCACTGTGCACCTGCTCGGCGGCCTGAGCGCGCTGGCCGTGGTCTGGATCGCCGGCCCGCGCCGCGGAAAATTCCCCAAAGAGGGCCTTTCAACGGCCATGCCCGGCCACAACGCCACCTATGTACTGTTCGGCTGCCTGCTGGCGCTGGTGGGCTGGCTGGCGCTGGAATTGCTGCCGGGGCGATCCTCTGGCTGCACGCTCCGCCTGGCCGCGCTGCCCGGAACGGCGATCAACACGCTGCTCGTCGGCTTCAGGCGCGCTGGCCGCCACGTTCTCCGTCACGCGATTCCGCTTCGGCAAGCCCGACGCCAGTCTTTGCGCCAACGGCTGGCTTGCCGGCCTTGTTGCCTCGAGCGCCTGCGCGGCCTTTGCCTCGCCGGCGGCTTCGCTGTTCATCGGAGGCGTAGCCGGCATCTTCACGCCGCTGCTGGTCGAAGTGCTTGAGCTCGCGCTCTCCGTCGACGATCCTTCGGGCGCCATCACCGTTCATGGCGCGGCAGGACTCTGGGGATTGTTGGCCGCGGGCATCTTTGCGCCGCAGCCGGGGCAGCTTCTCGCGCAACTTGTCGGCATCGCCGCGCTGCTCGGCGTCGATGCTCCCGCTGATTTATCTGCTCTTCGCAATTGCTCAACCGCGTGGTTCCCTTCCGCGTGGATCCTGACGGCGAGCGCATGGGCATGGACCTGCACGAGCTCGGCGGCGGAGCCTATCCGGAATTTGTGATTCACCGCGACGAATCGTACCGGTAAATCGATTCCTCCCTACGGCCTGCCCTGTGTACACTTTCGTCAGGATCGAAACGCATGGGTTTCCTCACTGGATTGTTCTACCCGTGGGGTCTGATGCTGCAGGCCGTGGCCATCATCCATTTCATCCGGCGGCGGCCCGATACCTATTGGATCTGGATCATCCTGTTTCTTGGGCCGATTGGGAGCGCTTGTCTATATCTTCGCTCGAGGTCCTGCCCGATCTTGGGCTGCTGCGGCAATCCTTCAAGGGTTTCCCGCGACGCAAGCGGATGAAGCAGCTTGACTGGAGATTCACGACAATCCGTCGGCGGGAAACTACGAAGAGCTCGGCGACCTTTACATGGATGAGGGCAAGCTGCAGCAGGCGCGCGACAGCTTATAACAAAGCAATCGCCGCCCGTTCCGATACGCTGGACTGCTTCTACCGGCGCGGGGTGTGCACGCTGCTGCTGGGCGATGCGGCAGCCGCGCTGCCCGATCTTGAAATGGCGGTGAAGAAAGATCCCGAGCCACGATTTTAATCGCGCCGCGGGATTGCTGGCGCACGCCTATGCGAAGACCGGGCAGACGGAAAAAGCCGACGCGATGTTCCGCCAGGCAATCGAGCGTTCAACGCTGTCGGAGACTTATCTGAACTTCGCGGATTTTCTGGCATCGCAGGGACGCAACGCCGAAGCACGCGAGTGGGCACAAGAAGGTGTCTGGACAAAAAGCCGACCATGCCGCGGCTATCTGCGGCGGCGCGAGCGACCCTGGTTTCGCCGTGCCAACGGAGTGCTCAAGCGGGTTCCGGCGTAACTAGGGTTTCTTTTGTGGCTGACTTGCCGATTGAATTGGATATCACGTTCAACCTCAACTTTGAGTTCCCTGAGAAGGCTCACCACAGGCGCATCCAGGCCATCCGCAAGTGATCGCTGCCAAAGCATCATGCCGCGTGAGTGATCGGGATTCTGCTCATAAACCTCCAGCAGATCGTCGGGCGGGCCCACTTCGCCGCCGACCCCGACGCCGATTCCATCGTTGGGATTGTTTGGGGTGTTTGGACTATTCGGACTATTTGGGCGGCCCGGCGTGCCAAGCGGGGGAGCCCCACCCTGCAAACCAACTCTCGCCTCCGCTTCCCTGCCCTTGCGAACAACAAAAACTAATTGTGCGTCCTCGCGTTTTACGGTGAGCACGTATCGATTCCAATCCTGAAGCGCGTGCTGAACGTTCCCAATTGCCTCAATGTCTTCCGGGTAAAGCCGTGGGTCAAATTGCTGGCCGTCGATCGCCTCAACATAGACGTACTGCGCCTGGTTGAACACGGCGGGAAGCTTGTAGGGCTTTTTCGGCTTGGCTTGCACCGTGACCAGCGCCGGCACGAGCACGAGAACGAATGCGACCGCCTTGAACAGCTTCATGGGCATCCCGACTGCGCGATTGCGCGCTTGTTTGACCGGCAGACTGTTTGAACGTTAGCGGACTTTGCGCGGCACCGATCGGAGCCGAGTATAGCCCCATTAGGAGGACTGCGACCAGCAAAGAATGGAGGCAGCGTGATCAGCGCCTGGCCATTAGCAGCATTACGACAAACAGCGCTACGGGAATCAGCGCCAGTCCGGCGTAGAGCAACATTTTTTGCGTGCTGGGAAAAATCCGCCGATGCAGGGACGGTTGGCGTTCGCGATCGCCACGCCGACCAGTTCCGGATGCTCCAGCTCCCAGGCCATCTCGGCTGCCGTCGAGTAGCGATGGCGCGGATCGCGCTCCAGCGCGCGGAAGAGAATCTCTTCGAGCTCCGGCGAAATCTCCGGGTTCAGCTCGCGCGCCGGCTTGGGATCGATGAGCACGCGCTCGTTCATCACCGCCAGCGGATTCGGCCCAGCAAATGGCGGCTGGCCGGTCAGCATCTCGTAAAGCATCGCGCCCAGCGCATAGACGTCGCTGCGCTGGTCGCCGCGCTGGCCCTTCACCTGCTCGGGCGAAATGTAATCGGGCGTGCCCAGCGCAGGCGTCACCGAGGCATGCGTGATGCGCCGCGCATCTTCCTTCATCGCAATGCCGAAGTCGATGATCTTGATGCGGTCGCCATCGCACGACCATGATGTTTTCCGGCTTCAGGTCGCGATGCACCACGCCGTGCTTGTGCATGGTGTCGAGCGCATCGCAAATGGCGAGCGTGAGCTCGACGGCGCGCTCGATGGGCAGCTTGCCGCTCCTCGTTCAGAATCGCGCGCAGCAGCCGGCCCTCGACCCACTCGATCACCATGTAGCGGCGGCTGCGGTCTTCGCCGTCGATAGGTCTTCACCATGCCGGGATGGTCGATCTCCTGGCCGATCTCCTCCTCGCGGCGGAAGCGCTCGAGCAGAACCGGGTCGGCTTCCATCTCCGGATGCGGAACCTTCACGGCCACCTGCGGCCGTTGCGCAGATCCGTCGCGCGGAAGAGCGTGGACATGCCGCTGCGCGCAACCTCCGCCTCCAGGCGGTAGTGGTCCAGCGTCTCTCCGGCTTCCAGGTGTGGTCACTTCAGTCAGCATCGCAAGTTCGAGTGTTTCATGCAAATCGTAAGAAAGATGCAACGATCGGGGGGCTCGGAAGCGGCAGATCGACAATCTGTTACGGTGGGTTCGGTTTAGTTCCGCCGGAGCCGCCGCAGCGGTAACAAGAAAGAGTCCGTTTCCTGCAGGAAATCATTATGATGGAAGGCACGATGCTCCGGACTAAAATCAGGATGCGCAGCCTGCCTGGTGCTGGCCTGCGTTGCATGGCCCAGGCCGTGCGCGGCGCCGTGGCCGACAAGCATCCTCTCAAGCCGGAGCCGCCGCAGGATACGGGATTCCTGAACCGCAAGGTTCAGTCGCATGGAGTCACCTACCGCTTCCAGGTCTACCTGCCGGAAGATTGGCGGCGCGACGACGGCAAGCAATGGCCCATCATTCTTTTTCTGCATGGCCGCGGCGAGCGCGGCTCCGAAGGAATGTGGCAGACGCAGATCGGCATTCGCCGAAGCGGTGCGCAACCATCCCGACCGCTGGCCGTTCGTGATCGTGATGCCGCAGTGCCCGCAGACCGCCCACTGGACCGATCCCGCCATGCTCGACCTGGCCATGGCCGCGCTCGATCAGGAGTCGGCCGAGTTCCACGGCGACCCGGCGCGCACTTATCTCACCGGTCTCTCGATGGGCGGCTACGGCGCATGGGAGCTGGCGCGACTGCATCCGCATCGCTGGGCCGCCATCGCGATTGCCGCCGAGCGGCGTCTTCTGGAGCTACGAGCCGGATCGCTGGCAGGAAGCCTACGTCCTGCCCGCCGAATACGCGCGCGCGCGTGGGCCGCACACGCCGATCTGGCTCTTCCACGGCAGCCTCGATCCTGTAGTTGCGCCGCGGCAAAGCGAACTGATGTTCGACGCCTTCAAAGCAGCCGGCGGAGACATTCGGCTTTGGATCTACCAGGGACTGAAGCACGATTGCTGGACGCGCGCCTACGACGAGCCGGAGCTGCCGCGCTGGCTGCTCGCACATCGCACATCGGCCAACGCCGAGCTGCCTTCGTATGCCGAGCGCCTGGTGATTCCGCTGGCACCGCCGACCATCAAGCTCACTAATGCGCAGCTTGACAGCCTGGCAGGCGAGTATCGCGAACCCAACGGCAAGGCCATCACGACGATCTACCGGCAGGGCGATCAGCTCTTCGAGAAGAGCCCCGGCGGCGAGGTGACGCAGCTGCAGGCAGAATCGGCCGACGCGTTCTTCCATCCCAACGCAACGAATACAGCCATCACGATCCACGTGACGTTCGAGCATGATGCGCAGGGCCGCGTGACGGCGTATACGTGCGCGACAACCGCCACGAAGAGCGGTGGGTGAAGCAGCCAACGATCGCGGCGAAGTGATGGTGATCGAGTCGGGCGGCTCGTAAAGTGGAATTCGCGCCCGGCTCGGGATCTGACGGGCTGGCAGTCAGGCGATCCTGGTTCCCTTGAAGACAGTTACGGCAGATCCTTCAACAAGGAAGGCTGAGTCTGGAGGGCGCTCGAGGACGCGCGCAAATTCCGCGCCATAGTAGAAGCGGCGTCCCCGCAGAAACCCGCTGTCTTCGCTTCGCGCACATTCCATCGCGGATGCTGAACCTCATATTCGAGACAGCCGCCGTCGCGCTGCGCAGCATAGCCCCAGTAGTGCTCGGTGATGAACTGGCTGAGCGAATTTCTGCGGGCAGGAAGGCAGGCGCACGGTTTCGACCCTCATCGTGCACCGCGCTGACCGGGAGCCCCAGGAATACTCCGCTTCGGTCAGGTTGCCGGCACCCGAGCGGGTTGAATGGGACATCGGGACGCGGGAATAATTCTCGCCGAAGGCGAACCGCGCGACTGCCGCGACAGCTCGCCTGGGGACCAGTTCGCGGATGAAGACGACGCCGCGCTTGGCCCCGCGCCTGACATAGAAGCGGAGATTCACCTCTTCAAACGAGCCGTGGAACGGAATAGCGATGCCGCGCAGGCGCGTGCGGTTAAACTCGAAGGCGATGAGGCTGACATAGGTTCGCCCATCAAAGGCGTCGAGTTCCGTCCCGGAGGGGACAAAGCGGTTGAGCAGGGTCGGGTCGACAGCGTAATTGAGCATTACCAGGTTCACCCACTCGGCGGTCAGGAAGACGCCGGGCTTTTTCAAGGTGGAGGTCCCCTGCCATCCGCCCGGCTGAGCGCTTCGCGACTTGATGGAACCGGAACCGGCATCTCTGCGTAGTACCTCGACAGGCGATGCTCGCAAATGGCGGGATGAGGAGGCAACATGTTTTGCAGCGGATGTGGTCAGACATTGGTCGCGGGGCAGCCAGCCTGTGCACAATGCGGCCGGCCGGTGCCGCTGGTGGCGCCGCCAATCCCCGGCTTTGAGTACCAGCTTGCCGGCTACTCCAGCAAGGTGAGAACCCTCGGCATTTTGTGGTTTGTGTATGCCGGAGTGTCGGTGCTGTTCGGGATTGCCGGGCTTTCGTTCGCAAAGCATTTTATCGAGGGCGGATTCGGTCCGTGGGGCCACACCCACATGCAGCCGGACTGGATTTTCCCGATGGCTTTCCATTTTGCGTGGCTCGCGATCGTTTTCCGTGCAGGACTCTGCGTCGTTGCCGGCTGGGGCTTGATGGAACACACGCGGTGGGGCAAGGTGATGGCGATCGTGGCGGCGATCCTGAGCCTCATCAAGTTTCCCATCGGGACGGCCCTGGGCATCGCCACGCTGGTGATCCTGCTGGGATACCGAAATTCGGCGCTATACGACCAGCTTGGCGGACCCAGCGTGATGAGTGACTTTCGGCACTGAGCGCAATTCCTCCTGTCTTACAATCAATGCATGACCTTCCCAGCCATGCGGATGCGGCGCATGCGGCGCACGAGCCGCTGCGCGCGCTGGTGCGCGAGACCGTGCTCGAACCCGGCGACCTGATCTATCCGCTCTTCATTTGTCCCGGCAAGGGCGTGCGCAATCCCGTCAGTTCCATGCCCGGCGTCTTCAACCTCTCGGTAGACGAAGCCGTGCGCGAAGCCGAAGAAGCCGCCAGGCTCGGCATTGGCGGATTGCTGCTCTTCGGCCTGCCTGAAACGAAAGACGAACAAGGCACCGGCGCATGGGACGAAAACGGCATCGTGCAGCAGGCGCTGCGCGCGCTGCAAGCAGTCAGACGCCGCGAAGAAGCTGGTGCTGATCGGCGATGTCTGCCTGTGCGAGTACACCAGCCACGGCCATTGCGGCGTGGTGGTCAAATCGGCGCGACGGATTCGATGTCGACAACGATCCGACGCTCGAATTGCTGGCGCGCACGGCCGTGAGCCAGGCCAAAGCCGGCGCCGACGTTGTTGCTCCCAGCGACATGATGGACGGACGCGTGGCGGCGATCCGCAAGGCGCCTCGATGCCGCGGGATTCGCGCAAACGCCGATCCTCAGCTATGCCTCGAAGTTTGCCTCCGCGTTTTACGGGCCGTTCCGCGAGGCGGCCGATTCCGCGCCACAGTTCGGCGACCGGCGCAGCTACCAGATGGACGGCGCGAACATGCGCGAGGCGATGCGCGAGATCGATCTCGATCATCGAAGAAGGCGCGGACATGATCCTGATGAAGCCGGCCATGCCCTACCTTGACGTGGTGCGCGCGGCGCGCGAGCGCGTTGGCGTTCCCATTGGCGCCTACCAGGTTTCAGGCGAGTACTCCATGCTGCACGCGGCGTTTGAAAAGGGCTGGCTCGACCGCGATCGCGCGATTTTGGAGTCGCTGCTGGGCATCCGCCGCGCCGGCGCGGACTTCATCGTGACCTACTTCGCGAAGGATGCGGCCAAACTGCTAGGCTGAGACGGCTCTGGCTGCGATTCCTCCACCTAACGGTTGATCCCTGCCTCTCGTTTCCCGGCATAGAATTGCGCTTTGCCCAGGAGGTCGCTATGCCCCACATTCCCCTTGCCCCCGATCTTCCCGGAATTCGCGGTGCGATGGCCTTTCGGCCGGAGACTGCGCGGCCAATGAACGCGCTCGTTGAGATCCTGCTGCGCGGGCCGAATACGCTGACGCCGGCTGAGCGCGAGCTGATCGCGACCTATGTTTCGAGCCGCAACTGCACGCAGTATTGCCACAACATCCATGGCGCGATTGCCGCGGCGCATTTGGGCGGCAACGAGGCCGTGGTGAAGCAGGTGAAGACCGACTTCATGCAGGCTGAGATCAGTCCCAAGCTCAAGGCGCTGCTGGCGATTGCCGGCAAGGTGCAGCAGGACGGCAAGCTGGTGACGCCAGCGGACGTGGAAGCGGCGCGCAAAGAAGGCGCGACCGACATGGAGATCCATGACACGGTGCTGATCGCTGCGGCGTTTTGCATGTATAACCGCTACGTCGACGGGTTGGCGACCGTGCAGCCCGAAGATCCGGCGTTTTATCGCGAGCGCGGCGTACGGGTTGCACGCGAGGGCTATGTAACGGTGAGCCAGGAGTATCTGGCCGCGCACGCGCCGGCCGGGCGATAGCAAACCGCAAACAGTTCTGATATTGGGGCTTGATTTCCCTGGTCTCAAAATCGAGACCAGGGGCACCCCAGGATTCGGAACAGGAGCACATCATGCCCCACATCAAGCTGCCTGAAGGAATTCCCGGAATCGTCTCGGGGTTCGCGGTCCGCCCTGAGACTGCGAAGCCGATGCGCGAGCTGGCTCACATCCTGCTGCACGAGCCCAACTCGCTCACGCCTGGTGAGCGCGAATTGATCGCGGCCCACGTTTCCGCGCGGAATCACTGCCAGTTCTGCTACCTGAGCCATGCCGCCGTTGCGTCGAGCCATCTGGGTGACGCCTCAGTTGTAGAAAAAGTGAAGGCGGACTATTTGTCAGCGCCGGTTTCGCCGAAAATGAAGGCGCTGCTGGCGATCGCAGGCAAGGTACAGCAGGACGGCAAGCTGGTGACGGCGGCCGACGTTGACGCTGCGCGCAAGGAAGGCGCGACCGACCTTGAGATTCACGACACGGTGCTGATCTCCGCCGCCTTCAGCATGTACAACCGGTACGTGGACGGGCTGGGCACGTGGCAGCCCGAAGACCCGGCGATGTACTCGCAAATGGGTGAGGAGCTTGCGAAGTCTGGCTACATACGGCCGACCGCTCCGCAGAGGGATTTGCAGGAAAAGTAGATCTTCGTGGTCCACCGGGCCGCGCCCCTGCATCTTGATTTCTCTTGACGCCGATTGAGGGCTGTGTAAGCCTTACCTGACCTCTCTGCGTCCCCGCACTCTTCGAGATAACGCACTTATCCTGATCGGCTCATTTGGGAGGCGCGTGCATGCGGCACAAAAAAGGAATCCTTGCTTTTGTCAGTATGAGTTCGCTTCTGCTGTGCGGAGCGAGTTCGCCTACAGGTTGTACTCCGTCGGACGAGCAGATCGGTCCCAGCAAGGGCGAAGTGATTGGTGCCGCAATCGGCGTTGTCGCAGCCATCACAGTGGGCACCATCGTCATCGTCGAAGTGAACAAGTCGCATCACACCATCAAGGGTTGCGTTACCGTAGGCCCCGACGGAGTGCTGGTGCGCAACGATGGCGACCAGAAAATCTACGGGCTTACTGGGATCACGGCAAACGTCAAGGCCGGCGACATCGTGAAAGTGAAGGGCGATAAGAACAAGAAGCAGAAGAATAGCGCAGGCGACGAAGATTTCATGGTTAAGCAGGTCAGCAAGGATTATGGTCCGTGCAAAGCTCCGGCGGACGGAGCACCGGCCGCCTCATCCGGCCAATAGTTCCGCCCAGTCAGTTTTCGCAGGCCATGTCGCCACAGCCACCGCCCCCCATGCGGCAGCACGCGCCGCCTGCTCCGCAACCCATGTTTGCAGCCGGTGATGCAGCAGTGCTTCCTTTGGTAATTGCGCCGGCGCCGCCGCTGATCAGCCGCCTCACGCTGCCTCCGCAGTCCGGGCAAACGGACAAGGGTGCGTCTGACATTTTCTGCCGCCGCTCGAAGTGATGGGTGCATGCTGCGCATTCGTACTCGTAAGCCGGCATTGCAATACCTCTCCAGAATGACTTCTTCCTCTATTGTACGAACGGTCGGGCCAGTCAATCCGGCAAACGCGTTTTCGAACGACCCGAGCGTTCCGGAGTGGGCAAGAATGTGATACGGCGGCAAAACTCCCCTTTGTTTCTTATGCGAGGTGTGGTTTTCTAATCAGAACCCGCCTATGCTGAAGTTCCTCGAAAAGTACTTCGAATTTGAGCACCTTGGCACCAACTGGCGCACCGAGATCCTGGCGGGCGTCACCACGTTCCTGACGATGGCCTACATCGTGCTGGTGAATCCGGCCATTCTGGCCGACGCGGGTGTTCCGTTGCCGGCGGTGACTGCGGCAACGTGCCTCTCGGCGGCATTCGGTTCCATTTTGATGGGAGTCATCGCGCGCTACCCAATCGCACTGGCGCCGGGCATGGGGCTGAACGCCTATTTCACCTATACGGTGTGTCTCAAGATGCACGTGCCCTGGCAGACCGCGCTGGGCGCGGTATTTCTTTCGGGAGTGATTTTTCTCGCGCTTACGGCGACAGGCATCCGGCAGATGATTTTGCGCGCGATTCCGCACCAGTTGTACGCGGCCGTTGCCAGTGGCATCGGGCTTTTCATCGCATTCATTGGATTCCAGCACGCGGGTCTCGTAATTCGCGACCAGAACACGCTGGTCGGTCTGGGCAACATCCGCAATCCCACTGCCTATCTTTCGCTTGCCGGGTTGGTCTTGATGGTCGCGCTTGAAATTCGCAAAGTGAAGGGCTCGATTCTGATCGGAGTTCTGAGCATTACCGGCATTGCCTGGGCCATGCACCTGGTGCATTGGACACCGTCGCAAGGCGGATTCGGTGCGCTGACGCAAACCGCGTTCAAGCTGAACATCATGGGTGCGCTGAGCAAAGGTCTGCTCGAAATTATCTTTGTGTTTTTCTTTGTCGACCTGTTCGACAACCTGGGCACTCTGGTAGCCGTGACAAAGCGGGCCGGGCTCATTTCCGCCGACCACACGATTCCGCGCTTGAATCGAATCTTGTTTGCCGATGCGACGGCGACGGTATTCGGTTCGCTCACAGGCACCTCGACTGTGACCAGCTACGTGGAATCGACAGCGGGCGTGGCCGCAGGCGGGCGGTCGGGCGTGACGGCGATCGTGACCGGGCTGTTATTCATTGGAGCAATTGCGGCAGCCCCGTTCATCGGCATTGTGCCTTCGGCCGCCACCGCACCGGCGCTGATCCTGGTTGGGTCATTGATGCTGGCGGCGATTGTCGAGATCGACTGGCACGATCCGCTGGTGGCGATTCCTGCTTTCCTTACACTGGTGCTGATTCCCTTCACCTATTCGATCGCCAATGGCCTCGGCTTCGGCATCATCGCGTGGGCGGTGCTACACCTTCTCGCGGGCAAGCTGCGCCGCGAAGACTGGCTGTTGTATATTTTGGCTGCATTGTTCTTGGCGAGATTCATCTATCTCGGCTCCAGCTAACTCCTGGCCACGAATCAGCGGAGACTATATTCAATCCTCGACTTTGGCGGATGTCCATGGACTACAGGGTCGAAGTAAAGCAATTCGGGCCAACGCAAACGGCCGTGATTCGAAGTCGCGTGCGGCCCGAAGAATTGTCGAAGTTCGTGCCTGCTGCCTGCGGCGAAGTGTGGGCGTTCATTCGTTCCGCAGGGCTTGAAAATCCGGGACGGCATGTTGCCTTGTATCTGGGCGATGGTCAGGGAACGGTCGAGGTTGGAGCGGAAATTGGCAAGCGTTTCTCGGGCAGCGATCGTGTCCAATGTTCGCAGTTGCCGGCAGGTCGAGTGGCAATGACGGTGCATCAGGGTCCTTACCCGCGTCTTGGCGAAGCGCATGCGGCTATTCGGGAGTGGTGCGCTCAGCACGGACACCCGCTAGCGGGCGTTTCGTGGGAAATCTACGGCCATTGGCAGGAAAGCTGGAACACCGATTCCTCGAAAATTCGCACCGATGTGTTTTATCTCCTCGAAGACCAGGAAAGATGAATCTGGGTCAATACTGGCATCTTGCACCTCTGATACGATGTCAGCCGTTCTTTGGAGCAAAACCTCATGCACTGGTACCACTTTCTTTCTTACTTTTTCGGTGGCGCATTCCTGGCCAATGCTGTACCGCACATTGGCAACGGTATTTCGGGCCGGCCATTTCAATCTCCCTTTGCCAAACCGCCCGGCGAGGGCCTTTCCTCATCGACGGTGAATGTAGTGTGGGGATTCTTCAATCTGGCCGTGGCCTACGTGCTCATCGTCTGGGTCGGCGACGTCAGTTTGCGCAATATCGCGCAGGTCTTCGCCGTGGGAGCCGGCGCACTGGCGATGTCGCTCATGCTTGCGCGCGCTTTCGGGCGCTTCCACGGCGGGCTGCTGAATAAGTGAAATCTGCAAGGATTGCACGAGTCGATTCATCCCGGTTTGCCACAGGCAAAATCCCGCGCAAACCCGCGAGCGCGGTGCCTATAGTAAGAGTGGATGGGTTCAGCCTCTCCCAAAGATGCGTGATCCTAGGACGAATCGAAACCGTTGGTGCGCCTTCTCGCGGCCATTGCAAATGTACGGATGGGCGTTCGCGGCTCCCGTCTCTCTTGCCGCAGCGCTTCTGCTTTCTTCCTGCGTAAACGTCGCCACCTATACGCAGCCCACAGCGATACGCGTAATCGACGCATCCTACATTGCGCCGGCTGCCAACTTCATGGTGAACGGACAACTGTTGGCCGCCAATGTCGGTTCGGCAACGATCACTCCGTATGGGACATTCTCGCCCAGCCTTTCCGCGCCGATTAATATGACGGCGGCGACGGGGGGTCCGGCGCTACTGACGGCGAGCACGCCGCTCGTGGCCGGCAACCAATACTCCATTTTTCTCAGCGACTCGATCGGCACATCGACAGCGTATTTAATTTCGGTACTGCAGGATCAACCGATGCAGGCGCCGACGGGCCGCGCCGCCTTCCGCTTCCTCAACCAGGCGGTGACGACCGGCGCAGTCGACATTTATTTCGTGCCCGCGGGCACGGCGATCGCGGAAGTAGTTCCGCTTGTGACCAACCTGCCGGTGAGCGGCCCAGTCTCGTATGTCACTTTCCAGGCGCAAACCGTGACCATGATCATCACGCCGACCGGAGTGACGACTTCGGGATTCATCTCCACCCCCATCCCGTTGATCGGCGGTGAAGCGCGCACCGTTCTCATCATGGATTCGAAGCTGACGAGCAATCCGCCAGTGACGGCAATCATGGCTGACGACGCAGGCCCGGCAAATTAGACTTGGAATTGCCGATGCGTTTTTCTTTCCTGTTTCGAGCGCTTCTATTTCTAGTCGTTGCGACTGCGGCCGCTTCTCTTGCCTGCGCCGACGACAGCTACAAGATCATCCACACCTATCCGCACGATCCGCGTGCCTACACGCAGGGGCTGGTCTACATTGACGGTCATTTGTACGAAAGTACGGGCCTGAATGGGCGCTCATCTCTGCGCATGGACGACCTGGCGTCCGGACGCGTTCTTCAATCGGCGCCGGTGCCGAGCCAGTATTTCGCTGAAGGACTTGCGCCGTGGGGAAGCACGCTGGTGCAGCTTACCTGGCAATCACACGTCGCGTTTGTCTACGACCGATTCAGCTTCAGGCTGCTGAAGACGCTCCATTACGACTGCGAGGGATGGGGGCTGACGGATGACGGCAAGAATCTGATCGAGAGCGACGGCACATCGGAGATTCGCTTTTTCGATCCGGAGACTTTTCGCGAGGTACGGCACATTACGGTAAGGGATCGCGGCCAGCAGGTGACGGAGCTGAACGAGCTCGAATACATTCACGGCCAGATTTACGCCAACGTCTGGCACACCGATCGCATCGCGCGCATCTCGCCCGCAACTGGCCAGGTGCTGGGATGGATCAACCTTGCCGGCCTGCTCGCACCGGGCGAGGTCTCCGATCCCGAAGCCGTGCTGAACGGCATCGCTTACGATGCCGCGCACGATCGGCTTTTCGTAACCGGTAAGCTGTGGCCCAAGCTTTTTGAGATCAAGGTCGTTCCCGCGCAAGCCAAAATGGTTCCCGTTCAACACACAAAGTAGCGAATCGGAACGGGATTCCAGCCGCCGTTCAGCCGTCACATACTCCAGGCCAAGCGCACGCCTATACTTTTCAGTCGAAGCCACAGCTTTCTGAAGGTCGTGCCGCGCTATGGACTTTTCGTCCCTCTTACATACCGAGTTCTTTGCAAAACGCAGTAGTGCTTACAATTGTGCTGGCATTTGCCGGCTATCTGTTCACGTTCATGAGCACGCGCATGATGGCTCGCCGCGCCGATCGGCTGCGCCTGGTGAATCAGCGCTTGAACGAGTTCTACGGGCCGCTCTATGTGGCAACGGTCGCGGGAAACATCGCCTACCGGTCTCTGCTCGAGAAACAGGGCAAGACGCAGTGCCATCCCATTCGCGAAGAGGATCTGAAAGAGTGGACGTTGTGGATGACGACGATCTTCATGCCGCTGAACGATGTGCGCGAGAAGATCATCATCGACAACGCACACCTGATTGTCGAAGAAGAGATGCCGCAGTGCCTGCTCGATTTCGTGACGCATGTAGTGGGTTATAAGGCGCTGCTCACAAAGTGGGCAGAGGGCGACTACACGGAACGGCGCTCGATGATCGGCTGGCCGCCTGAGTTCGATCTCTACGTCGAGCGCTCGTATAAGGCGCTCAAGGCCGAGCAGACGCGGCTGTTGCACAACGCCGTTTGGCGCGCGTGGCACAAGACGCACGGTGGCAAACGGGCCTAGCCGGCAGCGTGCACTATCACGCAGGCATCACCGGATTGAGCGACGTGACTTGCGCGACAGCCTTTGTTAGCCGTGCTTCCTGCGGACGGGCGCCCTTATAGTCGGCGCGGGTGTAGATGTGTTCGACTTTCTCGACGAGATACGCGCCGGTGAGGAACTCCCCTTCCAGGCCGTTGGCCGGAAGCAGAATCACGTCACCCACTCGGGGCAATGAAGGCAAGGTTTCGAGCGGAACCAGGTTGATGCAGGTGCCATCGCCGGCGATGAACTCCAGGCAGTCGCGAGAATGCAGAGTTCCCTCGAGCGCACGGCGGGCTTCCTGCCTTGCCTTGAATGACTGGTAATACACAGCAATGACGGTGGGCAGGGCGATCAGGAATCCGATCACGCTGACGTAAGGGGACCAGAATGAAAACCAAGCGCGGAACATCGCGTCGTGGGAAATGTACATGCTATCTCCTGAAAGGGATCGCTCCATGATCCCACGTGGAACGTCGGGAATCCGCAACAGTTGTGTTGAGGAGAACCAGATTTTCTGCATGAGAACGCTGGCGCAAGGCACTTCCGGTACTGCTGGGGTGCAGGTGCCTGAGGTTTCGCCGCCCATCTATTGCCCGATTGAGCCGTTTTCGTGAATCCGTCCGCCGCGAAAGAAACGATGATCCACCATGCTTCTGCCGAGTAGATAAACCAGCACGAAAAAGATAGCCAGAAATACGGCCATCCAGATTCGGCCCGAGAGAGGTTTTTTCCCGGGTCCCTGCGAAGACTTCGAATCGGTTTCCATCAGATTCGCCTCGTTGCCATCCTAGACCCGAACTGACAAAGTGGGAAGACGACGGATTGCGAGCAGCATTTCGTGAGCTGCCTTACGCTGGGACACTGCAGCGCGAGGTTTTTCCACAGGCGCAGCGTGGGGCCGGCCTGGTTGATGGTGTAGAAGTGCAGGCCCGGGCGCGCCGCCGCGCAGCAGCGTCTCGCACAGCCGCGTCACCACGCTCGAGCCCGAAGTCGAGCAGCGCCGGCTTGTCGTCCTGCAGCTCTTCGAGGCGCAGGCGCACCCAGCGCGGCAGATCGGCGCCGCAGCCGTTGCAAAAGCGCAGCGTGTTGGCGTAGCCGGTGATGGGCATGATGCCGGGCACGATGGGAATCTTGATGCCGGCCTTGCGCGCAGCGCTCCATGAAATCGAAGTAGGCGTCGGCGTTGTAGAAGAGCTGCGTCAGCGCGGCGTCCGCGCCCGCCTCCACCTTGCGGCGGAAGTTGCTCGAAGTCCTCGCTCGGGCCTGGCG
This sequence comes from uncultured Acidobacteriaceae bacterium, assembly GCA_963782085.1. Lineage (GTDB taxonomy): Bacteria > Acidobacteriota > Terriglobia > Terriglobales > Acidobacteriaceae > Telmatobacter. Next base: position 255,583 of record CAWAIL010000007.1, on the reverse strand, counting down.
GCCTGCGGATGCATCTCGGGATACGCGGCCACTTCGATCTTGAACGCGTCGCCGTGCGTCTCGCGGATGAAGCTGACCAGCTCGTTGGCGTAGTGGAATTCGCCCGGCGCGGCGGCGCTCATCGCCGTGGCCGGCAGATCGCCGCGCAGCGCCACAATGCGCTTGACGCCCGCTTCGCGATAGCGCTCGAGCAGTGCCGCCGACATGGGCGCGCGTCGAGCCGACGCAGGTCAGGTGCGGCGCAGCCTCAACGCCGGTGTGCTCGACCACCGTCAGCAGCGTCTCGTAGGTGCCGTCCTGGTCGGAGCCGCCGGCGCCGTGCGTGACGGAGAAATAATCCGGCCGCACCGCGGCCAGCTGCGCCGATCACGGCAGGCAGCTTGGCCGCGCCTCCGGCGTGCGCGGCGGAAACAGCTCGAACGAAAAACTGAGCGGCGAAGTCATAAGTTGAGTGCCAGTCAGATGCGGTCCAGTCTGCGAGTTGCAGTCTAGCCCGACTCTCTGCACGTGCCGACTATGATCCCTTGTTCACTCGGATCCCTGAACTGTCTTAGTACCTGTAGTTCTCCGCCTTGTACGGCCCTTCCACCGGCACGCCGATGTAGTCGGCCTGCTTCTTGCGTGAGCGTGGTCAGCTTCACGCCGATCTTTTCCAGATGCAGCCGCGCCACTTCCTCGTCCAGCTTCTTGGGCAGCATGTAGACGTCCACCTTGTAGCTGTCCTTGTTCTTCCACAGGTCGAGCTGCGCCAGCGTCTGGTTGGCAAAGCTGTTGGACATCACAAAGCTCGGATGGCCCGTCGCGCAGCCCAGGTTCACCAGCCGCCCTTCGGCCAGCACGAAGATCGCGTGCCCGTCGGGGAACGTGTACTTGTCCACCTGCGGCTTGATGTTGAGCTTCGTCACGCCCTTCGCTGCGTTCAGCCGGTCCATCTGGATCTCGTTGTCGAAGTGGCCGATGTTGCAGACGATCGCCTGGTCCTTCATCTTCTTCATGTGCTCGAGGGTGATGATGTCCATGTTGCCGGTGCAGGTGACGTAGATGTCGCCGCGGCCCAGCGTGTCTTCGACCGTCGTCACTTCGAAGCCTTCCATCGCCGCCTGCAGCGCGTTGATGGGGTCGATCTCGGTGACGATGCACGCGCGCGCCCATGCCGCGCAGCGAGTGCGACGAGCCCTTGCCCACGTCGCCGTAGCCGCAGATCACCGCGACCTTGCCCGCCACCATCACGTCCGTCGCGCGCTTGATGCCGTCGGCCAGCGACTCGCGGCAGCCGTAGAGGTTGTCGAACTTCGCCTTGGTCACCGAGTCGTTCACGTTGATGGCCGGAACCAGCAGCTTGCCCTGCTCCATCATCTTGTAGAGCCGGTGCACGCCGGTCGTCGTCTCTTCGGAAACGCCGCGCCATTCCTTCGACCACCTTGTGCCAGTGCTGCGTGTCCTCGGCATAAACCTTCTTCAGCAGGTCCTTGATCACCTGCTCTTCGTGATTGCCGCGAAGGCGTGTCGACCCAGCCTGTCGCCGTTCTTCGAGCTCGTAGCCCTTGTGGATCAGCAGCGTCACGTCGCCGCCGTCGTCCACCACCAGCTGCGGGCCCTTGCCGCCCTTGTGAGTCAGCGCGTGATAGGTGCACCCCCAGTACTCTTCGAGCGACTCGCCCTTCCACGCAAACACCGGAACGCCCGCCGCCGCAATCGCCGCCGCCGCATGGTCCTGCGTCGAGAAGATGTTGCAGCTCGCCCAGCGCACTTCCGCGCCCAGGCTCACCAGCGTCTCAATCAGCACCGCCGTCTGAATGGTCATGTGCAGCGAGCCGGTGACGCGCACGCCGGCCAGCGGCTTCTCGGCCGCGTACTTGTTGCGGATCGCCATCAGGCCCGGCATCTCCTGCTCGGCGATGGTGATCTCCTTGCGGCCCCAGTCGGCCAGGCCCAGGTCAGCCACTTTGTAGTCGGCATGCCGATCGTTTTCGAGGGTTGCGGTTGCCATTCTATATCTCCTTTTATCGTCGTATCGTGATATGTTGATATGTAACAGAATTCGCCTATGCCGTCAATCGTCAAAACGCTGCGCGTGGTGGCCGATCCCAACCGGCTGCGTATCCTGTTGCTTCTAAAGGGCGAAGAGCTCTCCGTCGCCGAGCTGCAGGAGATCCTGGTCATGGGCCAGAGCACCATCTCCACCCACCTTTCGCAGCTCAAGCAGGCCGAGCTGGTCGAAGACCGCCGCACCGGCAAGAGCAATCTCTACCGCCTCAGCGACGCTCCTGCGGGCGGCGGCCTTTTGGACGAGATTCTCGCCCAGGCCGAGACGGAAATCCCGAAGCCGCGCACGACCAGGCCGCCATGCGCCGCGTGCTGCGCAAGCGCCAGGACAAGATGCGCGCGTTCTTTGACAGCGTGGCCGGCCGCCTGGGCAAAGACTACGTTCCCGGCAAATCGTGGAAGAGCCTGGCCGAAGCGCTGCTGCGCCTGATGCCGCCGCTGGTCGATCGCCGATCTGGGCGCGGGCGAAGGGCGCTTCTGCGCTTCTGCTCGCGCAGCGGGCGAAGAAAGTGATCGCCGTCGACTCCTCGGCCAAGATGATCGAAGTGGGCCGCGAACAGGCCCTGCGCCACGGCGTCAAGAACATCGATTACCGCCTCGGCGACATGGAAGAGATTCCCATCGGCGACGGCGAAGTCGATCTGGTCTTCTTCTCGCAGTCGCTGCACCACGCGCTGCATCCCGAGCGCGCGCTGGCCGAAGCGGCGCGGATTCTCGCGCCCGGCGGCCGCATCGTCGATCCTCGATCTGGTCAAGCACCGCTTTGAAGAAGCGCGCGAGCTCTACGCCGACGAGTGGCTCGGCTTCAGCGAAGCGGAGCTCGAATCGATGCTGCGAGAACGCCGGCTTCGCCAACGTCGAAACCACCGTCGTCGACAAGGAGCCGGAGGCGCCGCAGTTTCAGACGCTGCTGGCGGTGGCGGCAAAACCGAAGTGAAGTCCCGATTCGCTGGAGGCCCTGAACGGATGAAGATTCTGCTCTTGACGTTGGTCGCCATTTTCGCCGTTCCGGTGCTTCCCCAATCACCGGACAAAGAACCCGCTGCCACTCTCGAATTTGGCGCCGCAGCAAGCGTCAATCCAAAGGACGGCACGTCGAGTTATGGCCCTTCGTTCGCCGTCGAATTCACGCCGATCGAGGGTTTGCTCGAAATCGAAGCCGGCACAACACCGCTTTTCCGTGCTCGCGCTACCGAATGGAATACCGACGTCATTTTCAAAAAGCCTTGGACCCTCTCGCGCAAGGCCGAGTTGATGGCCGGCGTCGGACCTGAATGGGTGCACTCCAATGAGCCGGGTGCGAAACCCAATTCTATTGCCGGTGAAGCCGCGCTCGACTTTATGTATTGGCCGACCAGCAAGCACAAATTCGGCTGGTACGTGGAGCCCAGCTACGATTACAACTTCATGCGCGGACACGAACAGTCAATCAGCGTGACCGGCGGCCTGCTGATCGCCATTCCATGACGGGAGAACCAATCTCTGAAAATCGGTGAAGACCGCATCGGACTTCCTAAATACAATGAGCTCATGAGTGAGGCGAAGGCAGTTTCGCGCAGGTCCGTGAAGGCCCACCGACTCACCCGCGCGCGCCAAACCGCCATCTTTAAAGCGCTGGCCGATCCGCACCGGTTTGAGTTGCTGCAGCAGATCGCCAAGGCCGGATGCCCGCTGGGCTGCGCGCAGGCGCTTGCCGCGCTGCCCATCTCGGCAGCAACGCTTTCGCACCACGTCAAGGAACTGGAAACGGCCGGCCTCATCGACATTCGCCGCGAAGGCAAATTCGCCTATCTCACTCTGCGGCCGGGAGTTCTGGAGTCGCCGCGCATCTCTCCGGCCTCGAACGGCAGGCTGCCCGCGCCGCTGAAGGAGCAGGCCGAGGCGCTATCCGGATCTCGGAAGCTCGACGTGGGGCCCCCAGATCCCCCGGACACTTAGATTTTCACAAGCCTGCGTGAATCCTTCCTCCCCGCTCCGCCAATCAATTCGACAGTTATCGAAATGTCGAAGCAATGACATTCGATGAGGGAGCATGAGATATGAAGAACCTTCAAGGAAAAGTGGCGCTGGTGACCGGCGCATCGAAAGGCATCGGAGCAGCGATCGCGCGCGAGCTTGCGGAGCGCGGCGCCGCAGTTGCAGTCAACTACTCGGGCAGCAAGGCCGCCGCTGAAAAAGTTGTGGCCGAGATCAAGGCCGCAGGGCGGCAAGGCAATTGCGGTCCAGGCCAACCTCTCCGATCCCGACCCGGTCGGGCCGTTGGTGAAAACCGTCGCCGAGCAACTTGGACCGATCGACATGCTGGTGAATAACGCCGGCGTATACGAGTTCGGGCCGCTGGAGCAGATCACGCCTGAGCACTTTCACAAACAGTTCAACCTGAATGTGCTGGGCTTGCTGCTTACAACCAAGGAAGCGGTTGCGCACTTCAATCCTAACGGCGGCAGCGTGATCAACATCAGTTCCGTGGCGGCCGATGGAATCGGCGGCGGCGCGGTTTACAGCGCGACCAAGGGCGCCGTTGACTCAGTAAGCGCAGCGCTCGCCCAGGAACTTGGTCCGAAAAAGATTCGCGTGAACTCAGCTAAATCCCGGCATGGTGGTCACCGAGGGGGTGCAAGCGGCGGGATTGATTGGTAGCGACTTTGAGAAGGAAGCCGTGCAGCGCACGCCGCTCGGCCGCATCGGCCAGCCGCAGGACATCGCGTCGATCGCCGCATTTCTCGCTTCGGACGAGTCGCGGCTGGGTGAACGGACAGACGATTTACGCGGCAGGCGGATTCAGGCTGTAAATCTTCGGATTGTCGGTGCCCCACATCTCGAATTTGAGATGTGGGAAACCGCAACCGCGTGCTTAGAACAAGCAAACCGAATGCGGAGTCTCTCCGGTTCCGGTTTCGAGATCTGAGACAACTGAATCCTCAGCAGCCGTAACCGCTGCTAGCTTTTCTCCGCCGCCAGCAGACTTCTGCTTTGCGCTCCACGCCCCAGCGGTAGCCGGTGAGCGAGCCGTTGGCGCCAACCACGCGATGGCACGGCACCACCACGGCCACGCGATTGAGTGCGCAGGCGCGGGCCACGGCGCGTGTGGCTTTGGGATTGCCCATCTCGCGGGCCAGCTGCGAGTAGGTGCGCGTTTCGCCGCGCGGAATCTGGCGCAGCGCCTGCCACACGCGAAGCTGAAAGACGGTGCCGCGCAGATCCAAGCTCCGCTGTGGTTTGGTCTTCTGAATGAAGCCTGTGCCTTCGCGGACGCTCGTCAAGCGCCGCATCGACCAGCGCGCGAGCGCGGATCGCGGCGCAGCTTGGCCTCAGGAAATTCGGCGCGCATCGTCGCTTCAGCTTCGATCTTGGTTCCGGCCAGCGAGAGCCAGCACAGTCCGCGCTCCGTCGCGCCCACAATCATCCATCCGAAAGGCGTGCGCGCAGAGGCGAAGCCGATCTGCTCGCCGCGGCCGCCCTGGGCGAAACGCGCCGGCGTCATGCCCAGCTGGTTCCCTTCATAGGCGCGGCTCGATGAGCCGAAGCCGGCGGCGTAGATGGCATCGGTCACGGGCTCCCCCTTCTTGAGCGCGCCGCGCAGCTTGCCGGCGCGCAGCGCGCGCTGATACTGCAAGCGGGCTCACACCCATCTCGCGCTTGAAGAGCCGCTGCACGGTGAACGGGCTCAGGCCGGCGACGCGGCCAAGTTCTTCGAGCGTCACGGCGCGATCGAGATTCGCCTCGATATGCGAGCGAATCTTGTCCAAAGGTCCGCCCCACGCAGTGGCAGGACTGCACTTTTTGCAGGCGCGAAAGCCGGCGGCCCGCCTGCTTCGCGCGGTGCTGAAGAAGCGCGACATTGGCGCGCAGCGGCCGGCGGCTCGCAGCACCAGGGCCGGCAAAAAACGCCGGTTGTGGCGACGGCATAGAAGAACCGCGCTCTCGGTCGCGCGCGTGAACTGCTCCCACGCAGCGTCTGAATCGATTGGCTGCGGCGGGTTGCGGGTTGGAGGCAGCGGTCCTGGGCACGGTCTGAGATGGCGGCAAATTGTGGTTGCGAGTTTGCGCAGTAGTGCTCATGGAAATGATAGTCGCCTGATCTGCCGCAGTCGGCGCACTCCGAATCTTGCGCGCAATTCGGATTGTGGCCGGCCCAACAATTTTGTCCGGTCTTGCGACCAGATTCGCGGGCATTTACCTCCGGCACGCGCCCCTGCGTGTATCCTCATTCTGCGGAAATAACTCGGCTCTTCCAGGTTCCAGGCAACGAGGCCATCGCGCCGTCGAATTAAGACTTCACGGAGGAATCGTCATGTCAGTCAAGTCCCTCTCGATCGCATCATTCACTCTCCTCATCGCACTTAATGGACCTGCCTCCGCGCAAAGCGGCCCTTACGCAGTGAAGAAGATCCAGCTGGTCGGCGGCGACGGCGGATTCGACTACGTGACCGCCGATCCTGACGGCCGCAATCTCTATCGTGGCGCGCTCCGGCCCCGCCGGGCACATCGGCGTCTTCAATCTCGACACGCTCGCCCAGGTGGGCGACATTCCCGGCACCAGCGCGCATGGCGGAGCGGTGGACACGGCGACGGGCCACGGATTCGCGACCTCGAAACCGGTGACGATGTTCGACGCGAAGACCTTCGCGATGATCAAGAAGATCGACGTCCAGGGCAATCCCGACGGCTACCTGAACGACGCCTACAATCACCGCTTCTACGTCCTCAGCCACTCGGCGCCGAACATCACCGTGCTCGACGACAAGGACGGCTCGATCCTGGGCACCATCGACATTGGCGGCGCGCCCGAGCAGGCTGCCACCGACGGCCACGGCAAAATCTATGTCGACATTGAAGACAAGGCCGCCATCGCGGTGATCGACGCGGACACGATGAAGATGGTGGGCAACTACGATGTTTCGAGCAAAGGCGGCGGTTGCGCGGGCCTGGCGCTCGACGCGAAGAACGGCATCCTGTTTGCCGCCTGCCGCGAAAAGAGCAACATGATCATTCTGTCGGCGGCCGACGGCCACATCATCACCGACCTGCCGACCGGCGTTGGCTGCGACGGCGCCACCTTCAATCCCGAGACCATGGAAGCCTTCAGTTCGCAGGGCGATGGCACGCTGACGGTGGTGAAGGAGAATTCGCCGACGAGCTTCGCCGTGGAGCAGACGGTCTTCACGCCGGCGCGCGCCAAGACCATCACGCTCGACACCAAGACCGGCAATCTCTACCTGATCACGGCTGAGTACGGGCCAACACCCGCACCGTCTTCAACACCTGCACCGCCTTCAGCGCCGACGAATCTGTCCGCAGGCAGCAATCCTCCCCCGGGTGCACCAGCTGCCGGCGGCCCACCGGCTTATTTGCGTGGGCCACGCGCGCCGATGATTCCGGATCGTTTCAGATTCTGGTGGTGGGAAAATAGGAGCCCGATCGGGCCGAACCACGCCCTTAGTTCTGGATTTGACTCAGTAGGGCTTCCGCCCGCGCCAAATCTTCCTCCGTGTCAACGCCGATCGTGTCGCGCGGAGCGTCGGCCACGTAAATATCGATGCCGTTTTCGAGCAGGCGCAACTGCTCCAGGCGCTCCAGCTTTTCCAGCGGCGAGGGCGGCAGCGCAGCAAAACGCTCGAGCGCAGCCTTGCGGTAGGCATAGATGCCCAGATGCTTGCGGTAGCCGGTGAATCCCGTCGCATCGCGATCGAATGGAATCGTCGCCCGCGAAAAATAAAGCGCGCGGCCGTCGAGCGCCGTCACCACCTTCACCGCGTTGGGATTGGTGAACTCCTGCGGCGGGCAGCGCACGGCGAGCGTGGACACTTCCACCTCGGGCCGTCGAAGAGATCTGAGCAGCGGCGGAAAGAAATCCGGCGTGAGCGTCGGCTCGTCGCCCTGGATATTGACGTAGATGTCGGCGTCGATCTGGCGCGCCACTTCCCTCACCCGGTCGCTGCCGCTGGGGCACGCGGGCGAAGTCATCACCACGGGAATCGCCCGCGCGCGGCAGGCTTCGGCCACTTCTTCCGCATCGGTGGCCACCACCACCGGATCCATCAGGCCGCTCGCGCTGCGCCGCGCGCCACACCCACTCCACCATCGGCCGGCCGGCGATCGGCCGCAGCACCTTGCGCGCCATGCGCGTGGAACCCAGCCGCGCCGGAATGACGCCTGCAATGCGGAGTGAGCTCATGCAGTCGAGTGTACAGGATGCTGGGCCGGACGGACTCACGCAGCGCCATGCGCAGCTGCCGCGATCGCGTTTGACCTGCAATTCTCGGCCCCCGTATCATCGGAATTGGCGCTGCACGTGCGAATTTACGGCTGCGGCGCCTCCTCCCGGCGGAGTAGCTCAGATGGTTAGAGCGTGGGATTCATAACCCCAAGGTCGGCAGTTCGATCCTGCCCTCCGCCACCAGTTCGGCTCATCACAACAAGGACATTTAGACCCACCGATAGCGGCCTTCGCGCGAACCTGACTCATTGTCCGTGTTCCTGTTGCCGCGCAGCACGATTTGATTCTGTGTCGGCTCGAATGATGTGATCTGTCAGGACATCTAGGTCTGACGTGATTCACGAAGAGCAAGCCACGCCGTTTGGTCGCGTATCTCGGGGCCACGCCGATACGGAAACCTGGGTCAAAGTAGATGGCAACTTGCGAATCTGACGAATCAGTTATCAGCTAATCTCCGTGCTTGGGATTCAGGCTGTTCCCTGGCCCGCCGCTCATTTTGTTCCACTTTGCAGCGACCTCAGGATCCGAGAGCGCCTTGATAAAGACTCCGCCGACGACGCTGCGCGCAGCAAAACCGATGTGCTTGCCCGTCTTCGTGTCGTACCAGTCTGAAAAAGGCACGCGATCCGGAGTCTCATTCGTCCATTTGTAGATGGAATCGATGAGCGTGTTGAACTGGTTGGGGTCAGAGGCGAGCGTTGCAGTCCACACCGACCAGTCGAGCTTTGTGTAGTCAGCGCGCATATCGAGCGGCAGGCCATACCGGTTCATCTTTGTCATGTAATAGGCCATTTCGGTGTCGCGCACGCTCTTCGGAAATAGGTCGTAGCCAAGAAGCTGATCCCACACCAGATTGTATTTCTGGCTCCATGTGTCCGGGCTGTTGAAGGCGAGCTTGTAATGATCTCCTTCGCTGCCATTGTCACCCAGCTTCTTGGCCATTGCTTTCGCTGCGCTGCCGGTAGTCGCGCGCAACATCCTCATGCTTGAGCATGTGCGCAAGGTCTGCGTAGGCTCCGATTCCTTCAATCGCCTTGATCGAGAGATTGGCGTTGTGCGCGACATGACCGGCAAAGTCGTCTGTGGTGAGCTGGTTTTCCGGATCCAGGCCCTTCTCCTTCAGATAGTCTGCCCATTTTGTAATTGCGGCCAATATCGCTCCGCCAGTTGCGCATTGCCTTCGGCGCGTGCCAAGCGCGTCGATGAGGATCAGCATGTTGCCGCTCTCCTCGACCGGCATCTGGTTCTCCTCAGTCTTTTCACCGCCGCCATACACTTGCCCGTTCGCCAGCGGATACTGGCCCAGGTCGTGCGGAGCAAACGGGAATCGCCATCGCGGCGAGAGCCGAGTACTCCAGCACCGGCAGCAGCTGCGCCTCAAGCAGCTTGGGTTGAAAGAAGAGAAAGAGCGGAGCCGAAGGATAAATCACATCCACGGTGGAGATGCATCCGTTCGAAAAATTTTCCTTCGGGAACATCATTGGCGTCGCCATTGATGTCGGCTACGATCTTATGCGCGGCAAGCGATCTGCCGGTAGGCAAGAATGGCAATGGCCGCATAGTGTTCTCCGCCAACCCGCGTCAGATCGCCGGTAAGCTCCTTGTCAAATGCTGTCGCCCTTTTCATCGAGCTCCGTATATTGCTCTTCCGCTTTGTCGAGCAGTTCCTCACCGGCATTTCGTTGCGCTGCCAGTAGGGTCGCAGGTTGCGCTCGAAGAACTGAATCGCGTAGCCCTCGGTGTAGCGCGACGAGCAGATGCCGCTGAACCGGTTCTGCACTCACCGCGCCGAGATCGAACATCACCGAGAGATGCGGGACCATGCGCCCCGGCAGCCTCCGGCATATCGATCGAATCGCTCTCAGCGAGCTTTCCACTAGCCGCGAAATCCGCGGCCGAATGAGGAGCGATCACTGTTTTCGCATTTTCGTCCTTCGGCACCGCAAGCCGGAAGTAGCCCCAGTCGATGCGGAGCTGGATCGCCGGAGCGGTTGAGAACGTTCTGGTCACGCGAGCCAACGGAAAGAACATTCAGAAGCGAGGTCTGGTTGCGCAGCAGAACAACCTGCTGGCCGCTTTCGTTCACTGCGATCAACGGGTCCACATCCAGCATCAACGAAACTTTGTGTGCCGCTCCATCCGTCGACCTGACGTTCCATGTCAGATAGGTCACAGGGCGCGACATGATATCGATGTTGTCGGGCAGCGCCGGCGTGAAGAAAGTGAAATCGATCTCTACACCGTCCTGCTGAAACTCGTAGCGCGTGTGCGTCGGCGTCAACTGGCTGCCGGTTTGCTGCATTGCCGGCATGGCATCGGGCCGACGCCCGGGAACACGGCCCATAAAGCGATAGGGCTTGCCGTCGATTCGCGCCACACCATCGATCGGCTGAGGACTGAGTGTCCAGTGCACCGTTTCCGAGTCGGTTAGCTTATCGCTCGTCGACCAGATGCTGAAGTATGGATCATGAGTAATCAGCGGAGTTGCGGGCGGGCGGAAAGCCTTGGCGTCGTTTCCTGCTAACTGACCAGACGCTAGCTGTGAGCCCAATGAAAGAACCAACGCCAATAAAAAGACAAGAATAAGTGCAAAGCGAGAGTTGCGCATTCGTGCCAGCTTCTCCTGGAAATTGGATGACCTTATAAGTCTAACGACTTCGCCGAATCTCTTACACCGGTTGCATCGAGCCCTTAGCTGTCCCACTGATCATCGATTGCGGTGAGTTGCCATCCAATCTTACAGGACGCACATTGGAGAAGTGAGCCCGTATGAGCTTTGCCGTCGCGTCTTTGAAAGCTTATCAAGCTTGAATGGTCAGGCAGCAGAAACGAGCCAGCGCAATCATTTTCGAATGTGAAAAGCGACAACCTGCTCGGCAATGCAAAAGACGCTTGCGCAAAAGTGATTTAAAGATCCGCAGTTTCTTCTGCCAAAGTCGACTCGATCGCGAGTATCAGTGTGCTGCAAGAACTACCGCAGCGCTCATCGGCGCCAAAACAAAACTGCCGTCATGAATCCGCTCCGAGTGCGGAGCCTTCCAATGACCGTCTGCTTGCACCTGCGCTCCGCCGAGCGTCACGCCCGCTTTGGTGTCGGCGGAGTGTGCAGACAAGCGCAGCAGATTTGCCCGACTTATCCCCAGGCTCGCCACCGACACATGCGATTCTTTCGCAAAATCCATATTGATGATCACGGCCGTCCGGGGTTTGCCGCCAACGCCCAAAACATAAGCGTGCATCGAATCAATCCCGTTCTCCGGCTCAAGCGGTAACAGTTGATCGCAACCTGCAATTGCTTTGGCGAACGCGAGCATGCCATAGTATGGCGCTCCTGCAAAGTTCACGCCTTTCCCATCGTCCTGAATCGGCGAGTAGGAACTGACGAAGCCAAGCTGATTGACACCCGTCTCCATGTTCACTCCTGCACAGCCGAACTGCGCAAGCAGGAGCATTGTGTTCAGCGTCCATAATGTTCCCACGAAAGTATCGCTCACTCCGGGCCGGCCGCCTCCGGAAAACGAATTGACCTCGCACATGCGCCAAGGAATGCCGCTCTGTTGCGGATGACATCGCAACCGGGTTAGAACCTCGCGAAGCCGCGGATCGGGAGTCAGCAATTGTTCCCCTGTACCACGCGCCTGGCCGTTGCGATAATAGTGCGTGGTCAGCAACTGTACATCGCCTTTTGCATCCTGGGCCATTCTCTCGACCCAGTCGCCGGTGTGTGCTGTGTCGGGCGCGGCAAATGGAACACCCTGAACAGCCTTCGTAATCGCAGCATGCCATTCGCCATATTCTTTGCGATAGGCATCATAGTCATAGTTTGCCGGGCGAAACTGCTGGCCTCTTCCGTAGCTATCCACTTCGTTGCCAATCTCAAGTGCCAGAAGTCGCGGTCCAAGCACGCCAGATACGACACGCGCTTCCCTGATAGCATCGTCAATCGTACCCTGCGCAAAATTGACGCTCCATATTGCGCTCCACCCAACTTTGTTCAAGAATGCCGCGAATTGCTCGACCGCTGCGCGTGTAATCACGGTGTCCTGGCGCTCAAACTTGCTCGGTCCATCTGGTATGTATCGCGTGTAGTTCGCTACGATGCCGCCAACCCGCAGAATGCCCTGCGGCCCCAGCCCGCGGACAAGCTCGACATAGCGTTGGTTTGCGGGGCTCAGCAGGCCAGGCGTAGCTACAGATGACATCTCATAGCCAAGACCTATAAAGTTTGCGGGAACCTGGACTGGCTCGGCATTGGCAAGCTTTAAGGAGAGCGGAGCCTCTTCCGCCGCAAAGATCTCTCGTCTCGAAGCCAGTGCCAGAGCAGCAGAACCCTTCAGCAAGTTTTCAACCAGCGCTCGACGAGTCAGCACGTAAATCTCCGCAAACTCCACCAACCCGTTTCTCACCCGGCGGAATCCGCCAAGTTAAAGCCACGAGAGGTGAAGCTACACTTCGGCAAGTTCCTTGCTCTCCACGAGTCTGCCAAGCAGGCTGAACGTCTTTTCGCATGTATGAAGATGCGTCTTCATCGCGTGTCGGGCCTTTTCTGGATTCCGGCTGCGTATGGCGGAAAGAATTTTCATGTGTTGTCGATGCGCATTTTCCTGGATGCCAGGAAGCTCCTGCGACTTGCTGATCCACTCGGTCAGCACCCCGCGAATCGGCGATAGCAATTGGTAAAGCATCTGGTTTTTGACGCATTGCGAAATTGCGAGATGAAACTCCACGTCGAGGTCGACATAATTCCGTCCGCCGCTTTCGAGACTCTCCGTCATTTCGCGCATGATCGATTCCAGCCTGCTCAAGATCTCTCAGGCTCCGCGCGCTCTGCCGCCAGGGCGGCGATCTCCCCCTCAAGAATCAGCCGGACCTCGCCCACATCCTGGAGTTCCTGGTCGGTCTTAAGCGAGCCGCGGGCCATGATGCGATCGATGAGTAATCTCGATTCTTCAATCACATAAGTACCTTCTCCAGGCCGCATCTGCACCATGCCGACGAATGCCAGCGACTTCAGCGCTTCACGCAGTGTCGAGCGGCCGATGCGCAGTGCTCCGCAAAGCTCCGCTTCAGTCGGCAGCTTCTCGCCCGGCTTCCAGCGCCCTTCGGCAATCTGCTCGGAAATCTGGTCCGCGACCTGCTCGGCCAAGAGTCACTCTCGAGACTGGTTTTAGTGTTGACATGCTCACCTCGGCTTAAGTATAGTTCGCCCGGCAGAACATCAGCTCATCTGGATGTCTGATGTTTGGACGGCGAGCCAACCCCCGTCCCGCAAATGACTCCAGATAAAAGGGTTTTCGAGAGACTTTCAGCTGATCGCGGCCCCGGAATGCTGCGCTTCCTTTCACTTTCCGAGGCCAGATCGAGCCTCTTTGTCTCGAAAAACGCGCCCACTTTCAACCAGGAACCGTATCAAAGAAACCTGTCCTATGAAAAATGCTCTCCGCTGGAAGATGGCGATCCTTATTACGGCTGCAATCGCGATCAGCTATTTCGATCGGCAAACGCTGCCAGTGGCCATCCACGCCATCCAGCGGGAGATCCCAGTAACGAATATTCAGTTTTCTCACTTGCAGGCCGCGTTCCTGTGCGCCTATGCCCTGATGTATGCGGGCAGTGGCAAGTTGATTGACCTGCTGGGAACGCGCAGGGGCTTTTTTCTGATCATGGTCTGGTGGTCGCTGGCCTGTGCCAGCCTGGGACTTGCGAGCAGCGTCGCCTTCTTTTCCGTGAGCCTGTTTCTGCTCGGCATGGGTGAGGGCGGCGGGTTTCCCGCGGCGACCAAGGCGATGGCAGAATGGTTCCCCGCGCACGAGCGCTCCACGGCCATGGGCCTGATGAACGCAGGCACCGCGGTGGGCGCAGTTGCGGCGCCCCCGCTGATTGCGCTCACGCTCGCAGTATCTGAATTGGCACTGGGTGTTTTTTCTGGCGGGCGCCGTGGGTCTCGCGTGGACGGTGTGGTGGATGGTTCAGTATTATCCGGCCGCAGAGCATCGCAGCCTTGGGCCCGTCGAGCGGCAGGAACTGGCCGAAGTTCTCGCACCCAAGCGCGACGACAGCGAAGCAATTCATTGGATCGATCTCCTGCGCTATCCGCAAATCGTCGGCCTGGTGCTTCGCCAAATTTCTCAGCGATGCCGCCTGGTACTTCTACATTTTCTGGCTGCCGAAATATCTCTACGATGTGCATCACTTCGACACTAAGCAGGTTGGCGCATTTGCCTGGATTCCCTATGCCGCGGCCGGAGTCGGCAGCCTGCTGGGCGGATGGTTCTCAAGCCGGCTGATCAAGCGCGGATTTACCGTGAACGCCTCGCGGAAGATTGCCCTCGGCATCAGCGCCGGTGTCATGCCTTCAATCTTGCTCGTGATGCATTCGCCGGTCCAATTTGTGATTGTGCTTTTCAGCATCGCCTTCGCAGGCCAGCAATCGTGGTCGACGCTGGTCATGACGATTCCGTCTGACATCGTGCCCACTCGGGTTGTCGGTTCAGTCGCTGGCCTCGTCGGTTTCGGCGGCGCAACCGGCGGGATTGTCTTCGGTCTGATTGTCGGGCAATTGCTCGATCACGGATTCAGTTACGCGCCGGTATTTGCGTGCGTCAGCGTGTTCCATCTCATCGGATTCATCGTCATCCTGGCGTCGATTCGTGTGATTGGCCCCATTGATTTCAAAATGCAGCTCACTCATTCAGCCGCGGCTTAGGCGGCAGACCATTGTGAAGGGGAAAAACGTGGCAACAACGAGAAAAACCATCGGCATCATTCATGCAATTCATCTCACCATTCCGGCGATGCAGCCATTCCTGGAGAAGTACATTCCCGATGTGGATGTCATGCACCTGTGCGACGACACCATTCAGCGTGACAACATCGCCGCAGGAGTGGGGGTCATCCCCAAGCACAACTATTTCCGTTTTGCGCAGTACGCGCACAACCTCCAGGAATCCGGCGTCGAGCTGATTCTTCTGGCGTGCTCCACTTTCAACTACGCGGCTGAGCTGGCGCGCCCCATGATCGACATCCCCATCATGCAGATCGACCGGCCCATGATGGAGCTGGCCGTCGCGCAAGGCAGGCGCGTCGGTATGCTGGCGACGCTGGCCACCACGGTGCCCTCGTCGGAAAGATTGCTCCGCATTGTCGCAGACGAAAAAAAGCGCCCGGTGGAAATCACCACCGTGCTGCGCCCTGAAGCGTTCGAAGCCATTTCGCAAGGCGACAAGGAAACTCACAACCGGATTCTCCTCGAAGAGATCGACCGGCTTTCGGGCAAAGTCGATTCCATTGTGATGGCCCAGCTTTCCATGTCGGCGCTTGCGCCGTTCCTGGGAAAGACCGCAGTTCCCGTTTACAACAGCGGCACCACGGGCTTCGATTTCATTCGGCGCACGCTCTATGGCACCGCTGTTACGACAGAGGTGCACGCGTGATTCTGCCTGCCAAACTTTCAACCAGTGAGGGGTACTGACGATGAAAAAGATCACGCTCCCCTACGGCCACGAACAGCGGGTCATCGAAATTCCTGAAGAGAATCTCGCCTGGATCGAAGGCCCGCGCCATGCTCCTCGGCAATCCCGGACATCCCCGCCGCGGTGCGTCACGCAATCCGCAATCCCATTGGCTCGTCGACGCTTGCGGAACTGGTAGCCCGGCACGGCAAGCGCACGCTCATCCTTATCGACGACAGCACGCGCAGCACTCCGCAGAAGCTTGTATTGCCTATCCTGCTCGATGAGTTAAATGCCGCCGGTGTTCCCGACAGCGAAATCTCCGGAATGATTGCGCTCGGCACCCATCGCTGGATGAGCGACAGCGAGATTGCGGCGCGTGTGGGCGATGCTGTCCTGCGGCGCATTCCGGTGACCAACATGTCCCACAAGCGCGAAGATTTTGTTGACCTGGGAATCTCGCCGCTCGGCATTCCAATTCATGTCAGCCGTCGCTATCTTGAGACTCCCATCACGATTGCGGTCGGCAACATCATTCCGCACATGTATGCCGGATGGGCGGGCGGCGCCAAGATGGTGCAACCGGGCGTGACCAGTGCTATGACCACGGGCAGAACGCATCTGATTGCTGGACCGCGCGTCTATGAGATTCTCGGCAACGTCGACAACGAAGTCCGCAAGGAGATGGAAGCCATCGCGGTCAAATCCGGCCTCAAGTTCATCGTGAACGTGGTGCTCGATGCAGGTGGAGTGGTCGCGGGTGTTGTCGCGGGCGATGTGGTGAAGGCGCACCGCGCAGGCGTCGAGATCGCGCGCCCCATCTATACTCTCGAGCTCTCCGAGCGGCCCGACATTGTCGTCGCCAGCTCGCATCCTGCCGATCGCGATTTGTGGCAGGGATTCAAGCCGGTGAACAACTGCGGCATGCTGGCCAAAGATGGTGGATCGCTGATCCTGCTCATTCCCGCGCCGGAGGGGATTGCGCCCGACCACACGCTGCTCGTCGACCTGGGCACAACACCCGGCGATGAAGTTCATAGCGATGGTGAACCAGGGAAAGTGCACGACGAAGTCGCAGCGGCCACTTATCTGGCATTCGATCAAACCCGCAAGCGCATCAACATCACTCTCGTCTCTGACGGAATTCCGGATTCAGAAGCTCGCAAGATCGGTATTACGGCCACCACCGATTTCGATTCCGCATTGAAATGCGCGCTGGCGCGTCATGGCAAGGAAGCCCGCATCGGCGTGGTTACGCAGGGCGCCGACATCATGGCGAATTTCACTCGAAAAGAGAGCACAGAGTTTGTTGAACTTGGCGAGGAAAGCCGCGCGGCAGAAATCATGCAATGAGGTGGTGAAGGAGAGAACCATGAATTCATGATGCAGACAGAAAAGGTTTACTCGGCCGCTCTTCCAAAGATTAGCGACAAAGTTGAGGAGCGGATCGAGAAGGCAGAATTCTGCTGATGGCTTTCCCGGCATGGTAAGGACCCCAAGGCTTGCACCGATTGCCTTGCCGACGAAGAGCAAAACAAGGCGACGTACGATTTGAAGATCACAGGAGGTTGAATATGAATCTGACCAGGCCAGTTGCAGTGACTCAGGGCTTCGTTCAAAAGGCCCAATCAATACTTGAGAACCAGCCGACCGCAAGGCAAGTCTTCGGGAGAACCCGGCAATTCGCCTGTTTCTTCTCCGTCGTCTGTCTTCTCGCAGCAACAGTGCCCGCATCTGCGCAGCTTCAGGCAGGACGAATCGTGGGTCAGGTCTTCGACCCGCAGCATGCCGCTGTGCCTGGAGCGACAATCACCGTCACCAATCCCGCTACCAACGTTTCTGAGACCGTCAAGACAGATGGCTTCGGGCAATTACGTTGTGACTCCGCTCAATCCGGGAACCTACTCGGTGAGCGCGACCGCACAGGGATTCCAGACAGAGGTTCGAAGCGGAATCGAACTCACCGTCGGTCAGGCCGCAGAAGTGGACCTGAGTCTGCGCATTGGCGCGGAAAATACCAAAGTGGTAGTAACCTCCGCGGGCCCCATCCTGCAAACACAATCCGGCTCCCTGAATTGACCGTCGACTAATACGGAAGTTCAAAGTCTTCCCCTGAATGGCAGACAGTTCACTCAGCTTGCCGAACTCTCGCCCGGCGTAGCCCCCCTGCCGGCTTCGGGAAACACGCAGAATGTCCGTCCCGAATTGTTGAATGGCAATGTGTTCGACGGAATCATCGGACAGGAATCATACTTCCTGCTCGATGGCGGCCGACATTACCGCGCATCACGAAGGCGGCACGCAGATCATGACGTCGATCGATGCCATGCAGGAATTCAATGTTGAATCGAGCCCTTATTCCGCTGAATACGCGGGGGTCGGCGCCGCATTCAATTCCACCACGAAATCGGGAGGGAACCAGTTCCACGGCGACCTTTTCGAATTTGTGCGCAACCAGGACACCGACGCCCAGGGATTTTTTCGCACTGACGAAACCTGAGCTTAAGCGCAACCAGTTCGGCGGAACAATTGGCGGACCGCTGTCGGTTCCCAACCTTTACAACGGAAAAGACAAGACCTTTTTCTTCGCAAGCTATGAGGGCAACAGGCAGGTGCAGGGTACTCACTTCAAATGTTCCCGTTCCCACCCTGGCGCAGATTGGGCGGCGATCTTCAGCGCAGCGGGCCTGCATCACATTTACGATCCCACCACACACCGACAGCTGGAGTCCGCCACGCAGTTTCACGAACAACAAGATTCCTTCGGGAGAAATCTCTTCAGTTGCAACATATTTCGACAAGCTCATTCCGTCGCCCAATTCAGCCAAACGGGCTGACTTACATTTCCAATCCAGTCCAGTATTTTCGCTACGACAATTTCATGCTGCGCGTGGATCAAGTGATCCACAACAACCAATAGGCTCTTTGCCAGGTACAGCACAGATCGTAACCGGGAGAACGACGCTTCTCCGTTTCCGGCTTTGGGATCCGCATTTCTTGAAGGCCCCGCCGCCGACTTCGAGATATCCCTTACCAGTTCGATTCGGACCGCATATCGTCAATGAAGCGCTTTATAACGAGCTTCCGGGGCAATATCGCGGCTTTGCCTTGTTCAATGGTCAGGGCGTCGCAATGGATCAGGCAGCGGGCATCGTCCTCTTCCACGCTGGCGGGGCTCATCAGTCCCGGAGCCGGGACCTTCCCGATTTTTAGCCTGACGAACTATCTTGGCGGCAGACTTGACCGGGCAATTTGGTGACGGCCGCCCCAAAGGTCAGAACAGATACATCTACGAATGGGTTGACAACCTCACGTGGGAAAAAGGACGCCATCTCATCAAGGCGGGAACCATGATCGAAGATAACAAGTGTTTACTCTTCGACTCGCGCACCTCGGACGGAAGTTACAGCTTCACAGGCACAATGACTCAAATTCAACCTCGGCGCCTCCGGAACCGGAGACGGTTTTGCCGACTGGTTGCTGGGGTATCCGGCAAACTCGACCCGTGGTAATTATCCGAATTTCTGGGGCGGCTCTGGAACCTTCTGGGAGTTCTATGGCCAGGACGATTGGCGGGCAACTGAAAAGCTGACGCTGACTCTCGGCCTGCGCTACCAATACATGCCCTGGCTGACTCCGTATCTCGGACAAGGCGCAACCTTCGATCCCACGAAGGCACAGCCGATCATCGTCTCAAGCAACACAGACTCAGTGAATCTGAATGCGCAACCCGACGCCGCCGTGGGAGTTGCGATTCTTGCAGGTTTGATTCAGACAACTCCACCGCGGGCCTGCCGCTCACGGTCACCAACATCAGCAGAGATCTGTTTGGGCCGCGCCTCGGGTTCTGCCTGGCGGCCTTTCGGAGAGAAGACGGTGATTCGCGGCGGCATCGGCCAGTATTACCAGATTGAGAGCACAAACGTACGTTTGAACTTCAATTTCCTTCCTTTCGATTTCACCCAAACCGTCAACGCCACGACAAACGTTGTCCCGACGCAGACCACGGCGAATTTCTTCCTGGGTCAGGCATTCGGCGCCGGTTTGACGCCGGCCAATACGCCATTATCGTGGGCTCCGCATACCCGAGCACGCGAAGATGGCAAGCAATGCGCACTGGAGCTTTGGCTTCGAGAGGCAGCTTCCTGCGGGAATGGTGTTGACGCGAATTACGTGGGCACGTCGGGAAGACATCTGCCCGGCACGCTCAACGTCAACGATCCCACGCCGGCTGCAGGGGCCATTCAAGCCCGGCGTCCCTTATACCAACTTCGGAACGATTAACTTACAACACCCAGAACGGCTCCTCCATCTACCACTCCTTCCAAGCCTCGCTCCACAAGCGGATGTCTGCCGGACTCTGGTACACCGCTGTCGTACACATTCGAAAAGAACATTGACCAGAGGCCAGCAAGTCGGTATTGGGAGGAGACGGCTTCATGGCGAGATATGTGGACGGCGCCAACATTCCTCAAATCCTGACCGTCGCCCTGGGATACAGCCTGCCCTTTGGGCGCGGTCAACGTTTCATGAGCAACGCAAATCGGTGCTGTGAATGCCGTCCTGGGAGGCTGGCAGTTCCAGACCATCGATAACTTCCGCAGTGGAATTCCCTGGACCCCCACCATCTCCACCGACGTAGCTAACATCGGGGTGACCCCCCAGCACCCGAATATAGTAGCCGCAGGCGGATGCGCAAGCACGGGTTCGCTGACCCACGCCTACAACGCAAGCGCCTTTGCAGTTCCCACAGCCATACACCTATGGCAATTCAGGCGTAGACATTTGCTACACCGGTAACCACCAGGAAATCGATATGTCCCTCTTCAAGGAGTTCAACGTCACTGAAGGATCGAAATTCCAGTTCCGCTTCGAGGCGTTCAACGTCCCCAACCTGACCGACTTTTCGGGCCCGAGCAATACCAACATCGATTCCTCCACTTACGGACAGATAACCAGCATCTCCAACACCCCAAGGCAACTGCAGTTTGCTTTGAAATACGTGTTCTAGCGGCTCGTTGAGGTCACGACTTCACGTCCCATCCTTGCCGCAGAGACATCCTGCGGCAAGGATGGGGCATTTCATCATGCGTTCAACTCACAGCCTGCACGATCAATCACACTCATTTGAGGAGAAAAGGAAATGAAGAAAACTGCATTCGGCGTGTTGGCTATCGTCCTCGGATTTCCGCTGTGGGCAAGCGCGCAATCCGTCTATCTCGATCCTTCGCAGCCGATCGACAAGCGCGTCGACGACCTGATTCATCAACTCACGCCTGCCGAAAAAACTTCGCTGCTGAGCACAACCGCGCCGGCAATTGACCGGCTGAAGATTCCCGCAATGAATGGCTGGAACCAGAGCCTGCACGGCATTGTGTGGACGCAGCCGACAACGATGTTCCCGGTGCCGATCAGCATGGCCGCAACTTTCGATCCGCCGCTCGTTCATGATGTAGCTTCGGCGATTGCCGATGAAGGCCGCGCTGTCTACAACTACTGGCACACGGTTCACGGCAAGACCGAAATGATTCGCGGGCAGGCCGTCACGGTCACCGCCGATGGAAAGCGGATTGCGCATAACGGGCTGGTCTATCGGTCGCCCGTCATCAATATGGATCGCGATCCGCGCTGGGGAAGAATCTGGGAAACATTCGGCGAGGATCCGCTGCTCGCCTCTCGCATCACTGTCGCCTATGTCCAGGGCACGCAGGGCAATGACCCGAAGTATCTGGAACTGGCTGCAACGCTCAAGCACTATGCCGCGTACGATGATGAACGCGATCGCATCAAGACCGGCAACGACATTGTGCCCGAAAGCACGCTGCAGAGATTATTATCTGCCGCAGTTCAAGGCCGGCATCATGGCCGGCAAAGCCGCATCCATCATGTCTTCGTACAACGGCATCAACGGCATGCCGAACGTCGAAAACAAGATGATGCTCACCGACATTCTGCGCGACGAGTGGGGATTTCAAGGGTTTGTAGTGCCCGACAGCGGCGCCGTGATGAATCTCGTCAGCGCATACCACAAATATCCGACGCTCGAAGATAGCTGCGGCGAAAACCATTCTCGCAGGCAGCGATCTGGATGATGGCGCCTATGCCCTAGCGCTTCCCAAGGCGCTCGAAGAAGGCCTGTTGAGCGGAGAAAGATATCGACCAGTCGCTGCGCAGGGTACTGACCATCCGCTTCCGCCTCGGAGAATTCGATCCGCCGGAGATGGTTCCTTACACCAAGCTCGGACCGGAAGTGATCGATTCGCCGGCGCATCGCCAGCTCGCTCTCAAGACCGCGCAGGAATCGATTGTCCTGCTCGCCAACGAGAACCATCTTCTGCCGCTCGACAAAACCAAGCTTCAATCGATCGCCGTCATTGGGCCGTTTGCCGATTACGCGCAGACAGGACCGAACTACACGGGCGAGTACTCGAAATTCGTCAAGCCGCTTGAGGGCATCCAGAACAAGGTCGGTTCGGGAGTCAAAGTTCTTTACGCGCGCGGAAGCGGAATTATGGAAACTGACAATCCCGAAGCCAGCCTTACCGAAGCAGTTGCCGCGGCAAAGCAGGCGGACGTTGCCATTCTCTTTGTCGGAACGAACCAGTTGCTCGAGCGCGAGGGGCTCGACCGCGAATTTCTCAATCTGCCTCCGGTTCAAATCGCCTTGGTGCAGCAGGTGATGGAGGCCAATCCGAAAGACCGTGATTGTGCTGCTGAACGGCGGCCCGATCTCGCTCGCGCCGCCGTATGCAGGCGGCGGCCAGCGCCCGAATGGCGATGCGCTATTCCACCGTGCTCGATATGTTCTGGGCCGGCGAAGAAGGCGGAACCGCCATCGCCGATGTGCTCTTCGGCGACTACAACCCTGCCGGCAGGATGCCCTATACCGTCTACGGCTCCGAGCGCTCGCTGCCTCCCATGACCGAGTACGACATCTCGAAGGGCTTTACCTACATGTATCATCAAAGACAAGCCGGTCTTCGCATTTGGCCGCGGGCTCAGCTACACGACTTTTGACTACAGCAATCTCAGCTCTTTCGTCCTCGTCCATTGCGAGTGATGGCTCAGTGAAGGTGAACGTCGACGTGAAGAACAGCGGCAGCCGCGCGGGCGAAGAGGTCGTTCAACTTTACGTGCACAGCAACGACGCGAGCGCCACGGAGCCGCACGAGCAGATGCAGGGCTTCGAACGCATCAATCTCGCACCTGGCGAAAAGAAGACGGTAACCTTCGCTCTGCCGATTGAGCAACTTTCGTCCTGGGATATCAACAAACATGAGCCTACGCCATCCATCCCGGATGCCTTTGATGTTCTGGTGGGAAGCGCGTCAGACGATATTCGCGCAAAGGGAAGCCTGACAGTGACGAGCGCAGGCGAGTGGCCGGCGAGTGAATTGACGACCAAGCTCGCTGATGGCGATTATTCGCAGTCCGGCAGATGAAGTTTTGATCACCTTACCCAGCGGACTCTCGACACAAGAATCGAAACCGCGCGCTGAATCTCGTGCGCGGCATCAACCCGGAGAACTCTGAATGAAGATGAAGAAGTGGGCGTACGTAGTTGCTTGCCTCAGTCCTTGCCACCGCCTTTCGTGCGCACGGCCAGGTAAGCGTGAACGTCGATCTCGCCAAGCCGCAGGGACCCTTCAAACCCATCTATCGCTGGTTCGGCTACGACGAGTCGAATTACACAACAATGAAGTACGGCCGCCAACTTCTGCGGGAGCTGCATGACCTCAGCCCCAATCCCGTCTACATTCGCGCTCATCATCTGCTCACCTCCGGCAACGGCGTTGCCGGAATTGAAGTGGAGTTCATCGAATGTCTTCAGCATCGGTCCCGATGGCAAGCCGGTATACGACTTCACCATCACCGACCAGACCTTCGACGCGTACAAGGCAGCCGGAGTGCGCCCGATGGTCGAACTCGGCTTCATGCCAAAAGATCTCGCCTCAGACGGTTCCGGGCATCACCGAATATCAACTTCACTATCCCAAGCCGACCATGGGCGGATCGGTCAACAATCCGCCGAAGGATTACAAGATGTGGGGCGACCTTGTGCGCCACTACGTCGAACACCTCGTCCAGCGCTATGGCCGCCAGGAAGTCAGCACCTGGTACTTCGAAGTCTGGAACGAGCCCGACATTCTCTACTGGCACGGCACGCCCGCCGAGTACTTCAAGCTCTACGACTACGCCGCAGCGGGCGTGCGCGCCGCGCTGCCGAACGCCATGGTTGGCGGCCCGGCAAGCACCGGCCCAGCTAACGCAAAGGCGACGGCGTTTCTCGACAGCTTTCTGAAGCATTGCCTGAACGACAAGAGCGCAGCCGACGGCAAACCGGTTCCGCTCGACTTCATCACGTTTCATCCCAAGGGCCGACCGAGCCTTGTCGATGGCCACGTCCGCATGGGAATCTCGGACGAATTGAAAGCCGCGCAAAACGGATTCTCTGATCGTCGCGAAGTATCCGCGCTTCAAACACACTGCCGATCATCCTGAGCGAAGCCGACCCCGAAGGCTGCGCCGGCTGCTCGATGAAAGTGAATCCCGCCAACGCTTACCGCAACGGCCCGCTCTATCCGTCGTACACGGCGACCGCGCTGAAGGCACTCATCGACCTGCAGGATGCAAGCCGGAGTCAATCTCATCGCGATGCTGTCGTGGTCCTTTGAGTTCGAAGGCAAAGACTACTTCGAAGGATTCCGCACGCTTGCGACCAACGGAGTCGACAAGCCGATCCTCGAACCTCTTCCGCATGGCGGGTCTCATGTCGGGCGAGCGCGTCGCGGCCTCAAGCACCGGCCAGGTCCCGCTCACCCAAATCGTCTCCGAAGGTGTGCGCCAGTCACCAGATATCGATGCCTTTGCCACAAAGGCCGATCGCGAAGCCGCCGTCATGCTATGGAACTATCACGACGACGATCTTCCCGCGCCCGACTCGGATGTGCAGGTCGCGATCACCGGAATTCCGCCGGGCGTCAAGAAGGTTCTGCTCGAGCACTACCGAATCGATGAAACGCACAGCAATTCCTACACTGTCTGGAAGGCGATGGGCTCACCGCAGTCGCCGACCCCTGAGCAGTACGCACAGCTCAAAGCGGCCGGCCAGCTGGAATTGCTCACTTCTCCCGAATGGCTCGACGTCGACAGCGGAAAGGTGACCATCACAACCAGGCTGCCGCGCCAGGCTGTTTCGCTCATGCACCTCAAGTGGTAGCATCGCGGCGCACGCCTATCCATATATAGGATGCGAGTGCGACGTGGCCTCCTGCCGATCCATAGGGCATCAGTGGCCCATATATATAGAGGGGCCCAAGTCGCGCGCGATGGCCTACACCGGTGGCTCGTTCCGGCCCGGTGGGCCCCCTTCGTAGCCGCCCGCCTAAGCCTCTCTTTTTGAGACGGCGTAGTACGGCTGGCTTGAAAGCGTCGCGTTAAGCCCCGGATAGATCCACGCAGCCTCGTCGTGCCGTTCCAGTGCGAAGTAGTATTCAAGCGGAAACTTCGAGCCGGTGTAGTCGCCGGGAATCGCAGCCTTGAACGTACCGCCTTCTTTGTTCATCTCAATTGATAACCAGCGTTCTGCCTGATTCACATGGCGATAGTAGAGCCGTGCCGACAAGTCCGACCCCGCCGCAACCTGCAAGGCAACAGCCAGCGGTTGTCCCGGACGGAAGCTATCTGGCCGAGTGTGATGGCAATCCGCCGCTGGCTTCGCGACTCCGCGTATCGCGGCCTCCACGGCTTTGCTCGCAGCTCCCGCTGAAGCAGAAGCCGCCGGTGGCGACTGCAGCTTTTGTTCCATCGCTGCCAGATCCGTATCGATGCCGGCGATCCGGTCGGTCCAATGGCCGCGCCGCTGCGGAACATCGCCATAGCTTACGTCGGCCACATAAACGCGATTGGCCCGCTCCGCCATTTTTGCCCAGGCCGTACGCGCTTTTTTGTAGTGCTCGAGCGCCTGCTTGCCTGCTTCGGCGTCACCGGTCTGCTCGAAGATCTCGTACAACACCCCGCTGCGAAGTTTCGCCGCGAAGAACTGGCCGAGCCCATTCTGAATCAACGAGTCCTCTTCGATGCGCCGGAAGGCCGCGGCATTCGCGTCCTTTGCAACACTGCGTGCCTTGGCTAGTGCCGCATCCGATTCCGTAGTGAAGCTCTCCAGCCACTGCGCAACTTCGATGGGGGAGTACTTGGGGTTGAGCCGTCCCGCCAGCAAATCCTGCGCGTGCTCTACGATCGTCGAGAAAATCTGCGGATCCAGCGGACTCACCGTGCCAAAACATTTTGGATCCGGAGTATCACCATACGGGGATCGCTCGCTCCCCAGAACAATCGGCATGTTGTCGTAGATCTCCGGCCAGAATGCGTGATTCGATGCTGAGGCCAAATGGGCTGAGGTGATCAGCGCCAGAACGCGGCTCGAATTGGCGAGTGCCTTCTCCAGATGCGGCGCCGCTTCGCCGCATGCACTCTTCAGCGAGCGCCGCGATACGTCCAGGTCGCATTCGGGGTCGTAGAGTTTCCGGCCCCACACGCGGTAGTAATAATCAAACTTCTCCCAGTCGTCCTTCGGATTCAACGAAACATCGGCGTATGCGCACCGGCCACCGGCGTGGCCGGATCCTTCCCTCCCCTTGAACGTCAACGGCTCCATCAAGTCGATGCCCAGCGCTCCGCAAAAGTTCGATGTCCGCCCATAAGCAGCTGCCATCTCAGGATCGGCCGAGATCAAATGATGCTGCGTTCCCGGCCACAAGCGGTACAGGATTTTTGCCGGACTGCCCTCTTCAAAAAAGTCAGCATATCCGTAGCGCGTGAACAACCGCGAACCGCCGCTCAGGCTGAAGAGTTTCGCATCGTCATGGTGATTGGGATTTGGAATCTCCAGGGCGCGGATGTCCGCCTGGTTGTAGCCCAGGCTTTGATGTTCGGCCGAGTACTTGGCGCCGAGAGTCACGCGCATCCCAGTTGCATTTCCTATATCGATCATCGTCTGGTTCACGCCCTTGGCGTGCATATCGACGTCGATCTTACGGCCTGCGCCGGAGATCGCTTCAAACAGCGTCTTCCAGAATGGATAACTGCCTTCCGGAATGCCGCTCTCGCCATGCACACGCATCGTCAGCCCCTGGATCTGCGGGACTTCTTTAAGGATGATCGCCAGTGCATCGCGGCAATATTGCGCGTGTGTCTCCGCAGTCAAGCCGTCGATGTGATGGTAGGCATTTGGACTCGCAGTCCACTCATACGCGTGTGTCCAGATGCCAAGTTGAAATTGCAGTCCGCGCGCGGCTGTTTCGGCAGCAATGAACTTCAATGCTTCGTAGTTGCGGTTTCGCTCGTCTGCGGACAGCTGGAACCGGCGCAGGCAGCACGTTGCCTTCCGGCGAACGAAGTTGCATCACTCTCACCTGGCTGTATCCCGGGACGTCGACAAGATAGGGATAGGGCAGATGGAGATAGTCGTCTGTCACTCCCCGCGGAAAATCGTATTCCAGCCCATAGGCAAGGCAAAATCGGTTGAACCGGCAGGCAGCCAGCGTGTCGAGATAACGCGGCCAGAATTCCCTGTCGTAGTACCACGGCTTGTCTTCGATCTCGCTGCAGAAATACCGGCTCACGCAACGAATTTCATTCGCCGGCCGCTCCGTCGTCGCTTCGCCCACATGCAGCGCCGCCATTGCATCAGCGCCATACTCCGCACGTTCAGCCAATTCCAGCAACCCATACACAAATCCACGCGTGTCCGCCGCAGTGACGAAAGTTGCCGGCACAGACGCGGCGTGCCCCGGCGCCAGCCGCAGACTCTCCGGCGCGTTCTCAGCGCCAGACAACCCGGCGCCTTTGGCAACCTCCGCATCATGCGCAGCCACGACCACACAGTAAGAAGAGCCCGCTGCATCGGTCATCGAACTGGCAATTTTGCATTCGATACTCTTTTGGGCGAGCGCTTTTTGCAAGCGGCCTGCCGCCCACTTGACCGGCCCGTTCGCCGCAACTCCATTCTCCGAGTCGATCACCACAGTGACTCGCCCGGAGGGATCGGCCATACCTGGGCGGGCAAGCCCGCAAACGGTTGCCGATCCCACCAGTTTCAAAAAGTCGCGGCGCTCGATCACCGACAAGATCCCTGATTTCATAACTGAATACTCTCCAGTGTTTCTAATGAAGGGTTGAAAATAACCTCGATTGAACTTGCAGTCTGAAATTTTCTCAGGCCAACCGGCTGGTACATCACCACGCGAAAGAAGAGGGGCATCAGCCCCTCTTCAACAAACTTACAAATGACAACCCAACAGCGCGCCTCTTAGAAAATCACTTTCAACGCGCCCTGGAAGATGCGCTGATCTCCAGCCGTTGTAATTCGACCAAATGAGCTTGAAGTCGGGTTCGAAACATTCGGGCCGAGCGAGACGCCGGTTGAAGGCGTCGCGCCACCGAAGTTTGGATGGTTGGTTACGTTAAAGACCTCGACACGCAGATCCAGGTTCACACGCTCAGTCGCTTTAAATGTGCGGCTGATCGCGCTGTCGACGTCGAAGTAGCTGGGCGTGCGCAGCATGTAGTGACTGGCGTTGCCATACGTCCCCAATGGTTCCAATGAGAATGCTGCTGGATTCACCCATTGAAACAGCTTGCTCGTCCGATGGGCACTGCTATACAGCGGCACTCCGGGGTTCACGTTGGGCCGGTCGAGGCTTACACCCGTTAGTGAACGATCGGTTCCATCGACTGGGTTCACCGGGAAACCCGTCTGGAAACGCATCAGCGGCGCAATCTGCCAATCGCTCAGCAAGAACGACGCCACGCGGTTGCCAAGTGTTGCGTGGCTGAAGTACACCACGCTGGCATTAAAAACGTTCGGCGCATCGTAGGAGCACGGACCATAGTCGCCCTGGGGATTTGCAGGATTTTCAATCGTGGGCCCGCCAAGCGATGTCACCGGGACAACGCTGTGGCAGCGCCCGTAAGTGTAGTTAACGAGGATGGTGTAGTTGTCCGCGAGGCGATGCTCAATCGAAGCCAGCACGCCTTCGTAATTGGCGCTGATGCCATTGAAGCCAAAATCTGTTGCAGAGAAATACTTGCCCTGTGTCGGATTGATCAGGCTGAGGAAGCGTCGAGCCTGCGTATTGCCCGTGCCGGAACAGGCAGTCCCGTTTGCTCCAGGCGCAATTGTGAGTGCGCCGCAGCTTCCCGCGCCGGTCCACGTGCCGGGAATGTAAACGGCGGGATTGATCTCATTGCCAACCATCAAATGCGAAGTCTCGTTGCCGATGTAGGTGATGGTCGCAATCCAGTTTTGAGCGAACTGGTGCTGAATGCCGAGATTCCAGGTTTCAAGTGTCGGCGGCAAAGTTTTTGGCTCGAGGAAAGTGTCGGTCGAGTTTTGCGGAAACACATAGTTGCTGGGCGGAAAGAGCGGCAACGGGAAAGGATTGCCGCCCGGGACGGTTCCCCACGGATTGTGGAACTGATATGGTCCGCTGGATTCGGTCACCGTCACGCCCCAAGGAGCGTTCTGGCCGGTGACGCGATAGGTGAGGAAAGTTCCGAGCGAATCGAACAGAACTCCGCCGCCAACGCGGATCGTAGTCTTGCCGTCGCCAAATGGATCGAGAACAAACCCGATGCGCGGCGAAAGGTTCAACCAATGATCGCAAGTGAACGACTTGTTGACGCCGGGATCGCCCCAGTAGTACTGGCCGGCAGGGCCGTTCGGAAATACCTGGCTGATCTTTCCCTGGATATAGCCCTGCAGCGAGAAGACACTGCCGCGATTGAAGATAGTCGTGCGAGGGCAAAGTCGGCTCCCAGCGCAACCCGACATTCATCACCAGCCGCGGAGTCAGGCGCACTGTGTCCTGCCCATAAAGTGCGAACAATGTCTGCCGATAGGAGTAGTCCTGTTGCAAGGTCTGGGTAAAGCTCGGCATGGTGCCCATCAGGAAATCGAGCAGAGGATCGTTGCTGTACACGCCTGTAAAGCTGAATGTTCCGGAGTCGTTGTACTCATCGTTCTGGTTGTTCTGGGTGCGAATGATTTCACCGCCGAACGCGATCTGGTGCTTGCCGCGCGTAAGGTCCACGTCGTCGGCTTCCTGGTAGGAAGTGACACCCCACTTCGAGTAGCCGCTGCCGCCAGTCGAGAAGCTATTGCTGATCGACATTTGCAGGTTGTCCTGCGCCAGCGGCGGAGTGTATATAGGCGAGACCCCGAGTTTGGCTGGATCGATTCCGTTGGTATTCGGGAATCGTGCAAAGAATCTGCGGCCGAACGTAAAGTGGAACGAGTTCAACGTGCGGGGATTGATTGCGTAGGTATGACCCAGCACAAAGGTCTGCGGCGTTTGATTCACGCCGAGCGTCGTGGTGTACAGATAATTGTTCGGATTCCAGGGGGCGGGCTGAGTCGTAGTTGTCGCTGCAGATAGCGGCCGTAGAGCTGGCTGCCTTGCGCTCATCGCCCAATCGACGCGAGTGACGTATTGCCGTGCGTCGTAAATCACCGGAACGCCGTAGTGAATTTGACCGCAGGCATTTGCCGAAGAAACCGGTAGATACTTCATGAAGGCGACGGCCGCCGGATCGAAACGAGTTGGATTGATGTGAGTCCGTCGGACCAAGCGGTGTCCCTGTCTGCGGATCTTTGATCGCGCGCGCCGTGCCGCTGGACTGGCAGCCTGCGCCATCAAGCGAACTGAAATCGCCGTTCAGCGCCGCCGTCGTGGGAATGAAAGCGCTGCTGCCCGAGGGATCCTGGCGCACGATCGTCTCCTGAATGCCCCCGAAGAAGAACAGCTTGTCGCGGATGATGTGGCCGCCGAATGTGCCGCCGAACTGGTTACGCTTCAGGCTGTCCTGCGCGACGGCAAAATAATTCAGCGCGTTCACATCGCCATTGCGCACAAACTCAAACGCATCGCCGTGCCAGTCGTTCGATCCTGACTTGGTGACGATATTCACCAGTCCGCCAGGGTGCAGGCCGTTGCGCGCAGGTAAACGCTGGTCTCCACGCTGAACTCCGCCATCGCATCGGGAAACGGAAGCGGCATGTTGACGTTGGTAAAGCTGTCCATGTTGTCGCCGCCATCGAGCAGGTAATTCGTGGTGTTGCCTGCGCTGCCGGCAATGGAGATGGATTGCGAGGTGTAGAAGCTCTTGTTGCCGGTATTGGTGCCATCGCTGTGATTGACTGCGCCGCCGGAGATGGTGATCAACTGCGTCGGGTCGCGGCCATTTAACGGCAGTTCGACGACACGCTGCTGGTCCATCACCTGCGAGACCATGTTCTGCTGCGTCTGCACCATTGTCGCGTCGGCTTGCACTTCCACTTTTTGTGAAACGGCGCCCAGCTTGAGGGTCACGTTGATTTGCAGGGCATCGTTCACCTGCAACTTCAGGCCCTTCTGCTCGTAGGTCTCGAAACCCTGGGCTGATACATCCAGCGTGTATGGCCCGATGGCGAGGCTGGGGAAACTGTAGAGGCCGTCCTGGCCCGTCGTAGCCACGTGAACAGCATTCGTGTCCAGGTCGGTCATTTTGATTTGAGCACCGACCACGATCGCATTCGAAGGATCGGTGACTCTGCCCGTTACGGAGGCGATGGAGGACGCTTGCGCTTCAACGCGGGGAGCGCCGCACAAAAAGAAAATTGCCAACAGCATTGCGCTTGCAGCCGGGATTTTGCAGCAGAGTCTGTTCATGATGGTTTCGTGACCTCCTGAAAGTGGATCGATGATTACGCGCCAAGGGAGAATTCATTTCGAGCAATCCGTTTCCCTACGAGCTTGGGGAGAACGTTTTCTGCAACTGGATTGCAAGCGCATTGGCCCGATTGATTTGCCACTGAACAGCGCTTGGTTGTCGTGTCTTGCGGGGAAGCCGGTTGGGCAGAACGATATTCAGGCCGTCTTCAATGCCTGTTTCCGATCCGATGGAAGGTTAGGCATATGGTCATACCATTGTCAAGTGGAAATGGAATTCCGCAGCCCCGCTTGATGCGAGAGTCACTGGGACCCGTTTCGCGAGCTTACCTTTTTGCCATGTGGGGATTTTTTCTTCGCGACGGAACCCGGCTTGCTCCTGGTCTTATATGCGTTTCGGAACCGCCGCAGCACAGCTTCAAGATGTTCCTGCATTGCAGCTCTGGCGCCTTCTGCATCGTGCCGGTCGATGGCTTCAAGAATCTCGCCGTGTTCGCGGGTAGAAAGCGGCAACGCGTTCGGCAACTGCAAAACCTTCGGCAGAACGCGTACCAGGTGCCCGCGAATCATCGAAACCAGGTCGAACACCAGGGTGTTGCCCGATGCATTCGCCAGCGCGATATGAAACTCTACGTCCAGAACTGCGAATCGTTTCGCATCTCTAGGCGCCTTTTCCATCGCTTCCAGGAGATGCCTGAACTTCTTCTTGTCCTCATCCGTGGCTCGCAAAGCAGCGTTCGCTGCGGACACACCTTCGAGCGCAATACGCACTTCCATCAGGTTCTCAATGTTGTGTCGCTCTGTGATCAACCTCCACTCGACAATTTTCCGCAGGAACTTGCCCCCGTCGTGAGACACCGACGTACCATTCCGCACCTGCGCATTCAGAACGCCGACAATCGAGAGACACCGCAATGCCTCACGAAGCGACGAGCGGCTTGCTCCGAATTGTTCACACAATTCTCGCTCTGAAGGCAACCGCTGCCCCGGCTGCAATTCACCGCGCGAAATCAGGTCGATAATTTGCGTTGCGATCTCGTCGCTGATTGAAGTCTTCGTGACGGGACGGATTTTCAACGCCACCAAAGATCCATTCGCAGTCCCTTGTCTTTTCATCGAACACCTTCCGTCCTTCCTTGCCACTCTAAGTCAGCGCAATCACTTCGTAGTCAACGATGGTTGGAATTTCGAACCTCACAGCATTGCCTGCTTGCTGGAAGTCCAACTTGTGATCTGCCCTCAACGCCCGTACAGAGCGCACCGTGCGGCCGGCTGGAATTTCAAACTGAGCTGTCAGTGGCCCAATCGCATGAAATCCCGAGAAATACGCCCGATACATTCTCGGATGAGTGTAATTCAGAACATGAAGCGCAAAACCAGGCTCGGTCTCCCACGCGAACAATTCCAGCATCCCTTCCCCCTCGATCGAAACCGGCGCCTGCCGGCCGTTCAAGAGCCAACGAATTGAATTGATCAGCAGATTTGAAAAGTCGGGATGTCCGGAGCGGTGAAAGGTGCGATCGATATCGCCCGGAAAATATACAACTCGCGATGATCCACTCTCTAAAAATAGGCCCGCCGGCTCGTTCGTCGCGGCGTCTCGGTATATACCATCTCGGGTGGAAACGCCGGATAGGCGGGAATAACGCTCAGATCGAGGGGGCCTGCGGAAGTCTTCTTCACGCTCAATCGGTACTCCGGCCCGGGCAAAATTGCCGTTCCTTCAAATCCCGCGACGATCGGATGGGGTTTCTCGATGCGCATGTAGCTGTTCCCGGCGGGACCAACGATTCTGCCATCCGTGCTCGACGCCAAAAAGATCTTTCAGGCCAAGTCGTCTCGCGGATCGCCCCACTCGTTGTAGCGCGAGGTCTCGAATGTCGCCAGCACCGATCCGCCCGAGGCCGCGTAAGCGCGAATTGCCTCGCATTCTCTGTCGCTCAGATAGGCCGCGTTCGGAATAAGCAACGCCGCGTACTTCTTCAAAGCTGCTTCGTTCAGATTGTCCTGGTGCACGAAGTCAAACACAAATCGCCCCTGTAGCAGCGCCTCGTACATTCCGTCCAGAAAATCCGCCGCATCAATTGGTGCGCCGTTCAGTGTCCGCGCCCGATTTACCGCCGGCACCATAAAACGAAATTGTGCTCTGCGGATAAAGCACTGCAAGATTCGCGATCGACTCGCGATTCCTGAAGTGTTCCTCGTGTTTCGCGATCCATTGAAAATACTCGCGGCCCACGTTCCGCCAGCGCGTGTCCTCCGGCTGGCCGCCCAGCCAGTGAAAGCAAGGAACCATTCCGCTCGCCGAAGCCTGCGCCATCCAGAGCGTCGTCTCCGCCGCAGTTTTGCTGGCATGCCTCCAGCCTGGCGCTCCCGTGTCGTATGCGCCGACAGCATTCACAGCAGTTCGATTGGGAGAGGCGCACGCCGCAATCCGACCCTGCTGCGCGCAGAGCCAGATCGGCGAATCCGTAGCGCGACCCTGGTAGTCCGCATAAAACCACTGCGTCAGATCGCTCAACCGCTTGACGTTCTTGACCGTGCGAATTCCGCCGCCAAGATTTCCGATATAACCCGATTTAGGGTTCGTCTTTCGGATCGTTTCTTCCCATAGCTTCCACACCTCCGCGATGCGGTCCATGTAGACCTCGTAGTATTTCCTGATAAATCGGGCTGCGCGGATCGGTCCCCTGCGGCGGAGTGCCGCCGGTCTGATCGCGATAGACCTTCTGGCAGTTCGGGCAATGGCAAACTTCCAGTGCCTGCGTGCCCGGCCAGCCATTCGTGTAAAAGCAATCAGGCGCGTAACGCTTGGCAATCTCGCTGTAGATCGCCGCCATCTGTTCAGTAAAATACGGGCTGAACATGCAGGTCTTGTAGAGTTGCGGACACTCCGGGTGGCGCCGTGGAGAGCCGTCGGCGTTCCGCTCAAACCACTCCGGATGCGCATTGAACGCATCTTCGTAAGCGTAATTCGCGTCCATCCGGGCAAACTACGCGAATGCCCCGCTTCCTCGATGCCTCAACCAACTCGCCCAACACATCCCGCGTCCCCAGGAACTTGCTCCGCTGATGAAACGGCACGTTCGGTCGGATAAAAAGCCATGATTCCGCCGCCATTGTGCAACACCGTGTCCACTTTCAGCGAGGCAAAGTAATCCATCCACGCTTCGCAATCCAGCGCAAGCGGGTCGCGCTCGTTCAAGTTGAGATGACCGCATCGCGCGATCGACTCATACCAGGGTTTTCCATGTTCCGAGGCGTCGGCTGCAAGCTTGACCTGCGATGCAACCAGCATCGTCGCAGCTGACGTAGCAATGAATTCTCGACGGTTGATTGGGCTCAAGCTGTTGCCTTCAGGGAATTTTGGGCTTCACTCCCGCGCGATTTTCCGCGCGTGCCGAAGAAGCAGGCAAAGCATAGCCTCTGGTCAGACCAATGTCAATCGGAGGGTTCGCAGCCTCTCTGCGGAGCTCGACCTTATCGACGCGCAACTCAAAACTAATTTTGACAAGGTCACCTGCCGGCTCTATGCTTTCCGGAAAGCGTTTACCCCAAGATTTTGATTTGTGGGCTCCTACGGAGTTGTGCGGCAACTACGACAGGTTCTGCGAAAGGACGTTCCGGATGAAGACAGTTACGCGCAGGCAGTTCTTGAAGAAGGCGTCGCAGTCGAGCGTAGCGGTGGCGGCAGGCGCGGCAGCTGGGCGTTTCGGGATCGCGCAAAGCGCAACAACGACGCGTGTCATTATTGACTCCGACCGGCAGATTGCGCCGGTGAGCCACGATCTCTTCGGATCCTTCCTGGAGCAACTGGGGCGCGCGATTTATGAAGGCATTTACGAGCCGGGATCGAAGTTTGCCGACGAGCAACGGATTCAGGACGGACGTGATGAAGGAAGTGCGCGAACTGGGCGTGCCGATTGTGCGCTGGCCCGGCGGAAATTTCGTATCGGGTTATCACTGGCTGGACGGCGTGGGGCCGAAGGACAAGCGGCCAACGGTTCTGGATCGCGCGTGGAACACGCTGGAGACAAATCAGTTTGGGACCAATGAATTTATGACGTGGGCGCGTCTGGCAGGCACGGAGCCGCTGATGGGGCTGAACTTCGGAACAGGGTCTGCGGAGGACGCAGCGGCGCTGGTGGAGTACTGCAACGTCGCCAGCGGCACGAAGTGGAGCGAGCTGCGGCGCGCGCATGGCTACGCCGAACCGCACAACGTGAAGTTCTGGTGCGTGGGCAACGAGATGGACGGCCCCTGGCAGATTGGGCACATGCCGGCGCAGCAGTATGGAATCAAGGCCACGGATGCGGCGCGCCAGATGCGCGCCATCGATCCATCGATCAAGCTGATTGCTTGCGGATCGAGCGGACCGTTCATGCCGACTTATATTGAGTGGGACCGCACGGTGCTGGAAGAGTGCTACGACGAGGTGGACGGCATTTCGCTGCACCACTACTGGGGAAACACCGAGGAGACGAACAACGACAGTCAGATTTACATGGCGATGAACCTGGCGATGGATCGGCAGATCCGCGAGATTTCTGCCGTCTGCGACACGGTGCGCGCGCAGAAGCGCTCGGGCAAGCAGCTATGGTTGTCGTTCGATGAGTGGAACGTCTGGTATCGCGCGCGGGGCGGCGATTTCGCGGATGGGCACGGCAAACCGCATCCGCATCTGCTCGAAGAACCCTACAACCTTGAGGATGCGCTGCTGGTGGGCGGACTGGCGAATTCGCTGATTCGCCACTCGGATCGCGTGAAGGTGGCGTGCCTGGCGCAGCTGGTGAATGTGATTGCGCCCATCACGACGAATGAGGACGGAATCCTGCGGCACACCATCTACTATCCGTATGCGTGGGCGCTGAAGTACGCGCGAGGACGAGCGCTCAACGTGGAGCCTGAGGGGCCGGGATACGAAGTGGCTGCGCTTGGGCCGTCCGATCGAGAGCATCGGGTTGCCGATTCCGGGATTCGGCGAAGTGGCGTGGGTCGATGTTGCGGCCACAGTCGACGCGGAAAACAAGACCGCGGCGCTGTTTCTGTTCAACCGAGATCTAGACAAGGCCCAGGAGGTGGAAGTGATATGGCGCGACGTGACACCGAGCGCGGTGAACACCTTCATGACGATGACTGGGCCGGACCTGAAAGCGGGCAATACGTTCGCCGATCCAAAACACGTGATGCCGCAGACGCTTGAGAATCCGAAGGTCGGCCAGCGCATGACGCTCCAACTGCCGGCGCGGTCCTATTCCGTGTTGTCGCTCGCACTCTGAGGGAAAATTCGCAGGCGCCAGGATCAGGAAGTAGCGATTCTCTCTTGACATGTCGTAAGAATCCGTTCCGGGTTCCGCCGGATCAGTGCACCCGCTGATTCCGAACTTGCCGTAGCCCCGGCATTTCCCTCCGCATTCCCAAAAACGCGCCTCCCACCTAAGTACCATTCATTCAGTTACCAAAATACTTTACAGTACCCAATAAATTACCCATTAGGTAAGCCAATCACCTTGCCCGCCCGGGCAGAAGCACTGCAAAGCCTTGGACAAAGCTTGTGCTGCCACTCCTGACAGCGCGAACTCTATGTGTCTCATAACGAAATATTTAAGTGGGCCATTGAAATGATCCCTCCGAACACGACCACTGGTTCTTCCTGCGAGCAGGCGCTCCTATTCCATATTCGCCGCCTCGGGCAGAAAGCAGTGTCACCGGCTCTCACGTTTGTTTTCGCTGCTGCCCTCTCCGGCTGCGGCAGTCTTCGAAACATTGCAGCAAACTCGTTGACGGTAAGTGGGACCGTTTCTGCCGGACAGCAGCCCATCACAAACGCCGCTGTGCAGATTTACGCGACTGGAACGGCCGGAGACGGATCTGCTGCAACCCCGTTGCTGAGCCGCCCGGCAAAGACCAGTGAAACTGGAAGTTTCACCCTGGCAAACCTGCAATCGTGTCCTTCGTCATCGAGCGAGGTCTTCTTGGTTTCGACCGGGGGCTCGCCTGCCAATTTGCGCAAAGAGAATTCCTCCGCAAGCTTGATGACACTCCTGGGCCCGTGCAGTTCTCTGGCCAGCACCAGTTCAATCCACCTCAACGAGGTAACGACCATCGCGTCGGTTTATTCAATGGCGCCGTATATGAGCGGGCCGGGTGCAATCGGAACGAGCGCGAGCGATACGCAGGCATTGCTGGACGCCGCAACATTCGCTTCGGAACTGGCAAATCTCGGGACAGGCACATCGCCCGGCTCGGTTCCGGCCGGCGAAGCGGCGCCGACTGACAAGCTCAACACCTTGGCGAACCTGGTGAACAGTTGCGTGGAATCAGCAGGCGGCTCGGCCGGCGATGGATCACCGTGCGGCAATCTTTTTCTAACCGCGGGCGGAAACAGTGCTTCGCCGGCCAGGGAGACCGTGAGCGCTGTGCTCGCCATCGCCAAGGAGCCCACGGTGAATGTGGATTCGCTCTATCAGTTGGCCGAAGCGGGAGACGTGTTCGAGCCTGTCCTCAGTTCTGCTCCGGTGGATTGGACCCTGCTCCTGTTGCAGCCGCCGCCGCAACCGGTCTTTTCGCCGGCCGCCGGTGCCTACACTTCGCCGCAGACGGTCACGCTCTCAGACAACGATCCGGCTGCAATCCTCTTCTACACTACAGACGGAAGTACTCCGTCCGCTGCTTCGATCCGCTATTCGGGAGTGATTCCGCTGTCTGCATCGGCTACCATCCGGTCCATTGCGATCGCAGGCTCGCTGAGCAGCGTGGTGGCGAGCAGTGCGTACACCATTACCCCGCCATCGGCGCCGCCGGCTCCATCCGCACAGAGACTGGCATTCGTCAGCGGCCCCACGAACAGCTCCGCAGGAACAGCGTTCGCCACGGCCATCACGGTCGTAGCAGAAGATGCTTCCGGTAATCCGGTAACCGGCAACAATGTGCCCGTTACCCTCACCATTGGGAGCAATCCCGGCGCAGCGGTTCTGCAAGGTGCAACTTCGGCAAATGCCGGCGCCACAGCAGCAACTTTCGCTGGACTTTCGATATCGCAGCCCGGGAGCGGCTATACCCTGGTGGCTTCCAGTCCAGGGCTGAATTTGGCAACGAGTCCGACATTCAACGTGTCGGCGACCCCAGGCGGGCAGGCGAACGTAACCTACTACGTTGCAAATTCCGGATCGGATTCGAATCCCGGCAGCAACGCATCAGCTCCGTGGAAGACTATCGCCAAGGTCAACAATGCGCAATTGGCGCCGGGGACCGAGGTGGTTTTTCAGTCCACCAGTGTTTGGCATGAGCAGCTTACCGCGCAGGCGGGAGTGACTTACGGACCCTACGGACCGGCACCGAGCTGCGCTTTGGGCGCGGCTCTGGTTGCTTCCTGCACAAATATGCCGGTGATCGATGGCGCCGATGTGGTCACGGGCTGGTCCCAGGTGGGAACGTCAACATTCGAGGCAGCTTATTCGGGACCTCTATCCAAGGCCTTTGTGGACGCGATTTATAGCCAAACCACGCCGCTGACGCTCGTGAGCAATCCGGTCCTGGTAAGCGCAACTCCGAGTTCGGTTTATGCAGATGGCAAGAATGTATACGTTCATCTGGCTGACGATTCAAACCCGGCAAATCACACAATCGAGGTGAGTGGCGCACGATCGTACGGCGTGCTGGTTGCCGGGCCTGGAAATGTAACCGTCACCGGGCTGGAAATTATCCGGACTGCGAAGAGTGGCTACCTGAACTATTCGATCGCGGGAACCGGCGCATCTAACGTGGTTGAGAATAGTGTGTTTTTCAATATCGGAGATTCGCTTCCAGACGTGAAAATGGGTGGCCCAATCGAAGGCGCGATTCTGTCTGTTGCAGGCTTGTTGCAGGCGCCTGTAACCGGCTTCCTTGCGACGAACAACTGGGTGGGACAGATGGATGTTCCGCACAACACTCTGAACTATTCCTGGGCGGGAATCCAGGTGGACGGGATGGCCGCGGCACAAGTGACGAAGAATAAAGTCGCTACCGTCAATGGCTGGGCTATCCGAGTCCAGGACTTTTTCAGTAATTCGTGTACGGCTCCTGTGGTCAGTTTCAACGAGATGGTAAACAGCGAGGGAAATATCGGCATCGCGGGGTGCCCTGACGGCGTTGTCGAAAATAATTCGGCCCACAATTCTTTTGGTAACGGGCTGGAAGCGGGCCCGGGCCTACGACCTACAGATCTTTCGACTGGGCTCGATGTGAGCAACAACGATTTCGAGCACCTGCGGCCGGCTTACAATAACTTGCTTTACAACGGAATCGATATCAACTTTGTGGCGAACGGCACAGCAATCGGGAATCATTGCCTTGACGTGGCATTCACCTGCATGACGCTGGAAGCTGACAACGGCGCCTCATCCGGCTGGACGGTCACGGGGAATGCCTTTGATGCTTCACAGAATGTGTATGCCAATGGCTCCGCTCCCAACGCATCGATCCGCGTCTACCCTTTTTATATTCGAGATACTTCCCTGGCCGGCGGTTTGAAGATGAGCCAGAATACGCTGACGGTAAATCCTGCAAGTCCCTATATCAAATTTGGCGCTGCTTCAGCGACCGATCAAACCGATGACCTGACACAGCAGCAGTTCGACATCGCCTGTCCTGGATGCGAAGTAACTAGCCACTAATCCGACCAGCCACGAAAGAGCGGCAAAGCGCAGCTCTATGGCAGGGGCAATCATGCTGAGGATCGCCTACTGTTTTTTGTTTCTGTTGTTTGTGCTTCTGCTGGTAGGAGCAGGCGGTGTCGCGCGCATCATTTTTCCTCCGGCAATGGTTCTTCTCGCCGCGTGGTTTTTCATCGGCCAACGAAAGTTCTATTTCGATTTCGTGCTGTGGTGCTGGTTTCTTAGTCCCTTTCTGCGTCGAGTTATGGACTATCAGGCAGGATGGCAGGATCCCAGTTTTGTCCTGTTGACCCCATATCTCGTCACGATGGTCGCTCCCCTATTGGGTGTGCGTAGCATTACCGATAGGACCGCCCAGGAAAGTACGCCCTATGTTCTGGCGTTGATTGCTATCGCTTGCGGCGTTGCTTTCGGTCTTTTCCAGGGATCTCCATCCGCAATAGCGACTCCCTTGATCGACTGGATGGTACCTGTCTTCTTTGCGTGGTGGCTGGCCTCGACAACCGATAAAGACAGAGCGGATGTGCTCTCTTCGGTTGAGCGAAGCTTCTTCGCCGGTGTGCTGGTGATGGGCGTCTATGGCGTTATCCAGTATGTCGTAGCGCCTCCATGGGATACCAACTGGCTGATTCAGCTGAGCGCAAACGCAGATGTCAATAGCATGGGATCTCCGGAGCCATTTGGCCTGCGCGTCTTCAGCACGCTGAATTCCGCCGGAGTCCTTGCGCTGGTGCTGGCGTGCGGTTTGCTGATTCTGGTGCAGTCGAGGCGCAAGCTGGCCCCGGTAGCCGCGGTCGTCGGCTCCGTCTCTCTGCTCCTCACTCTCGGTCGCTCCGCATGGCTTACGCTGGCGATCGGGCTTATTCTGCTGCTCATCCTCATGCCCTGGAAAGTTATTCGCGTAGTCGCCATTCCGGGCCTCGCAGTTTTCATGGTTTTTTCGGTGGCTTCGTTGGGCACGGCTCGTGATGTGATCGGCGATCGATTCTCTTCTTTTAAGCGACTGCAGGAAGATGCGAGCGCGGGTGATCGGATGAGCGGGGCGATCCGGGCAGGACAGCTCCTCCTCAACCAACCGCAGGGCTACGGTCTCGGAGTCCCGGAAGATCTCATTGCCAACGACGGCAGCTTCAGCCTTAATGACAATGGCCTTGCCAATGGATTTCTGGCACTCGGCCTGTTGCCTGGCCTGCTCTATTTCGGATGTCTTGCATTCCTGCTTGTGCAGTCGTGCCGGAATCTCCAGCAAAAACCTCCGGGGATGCGTGTAGCTGCCGTGGCGGCTGTCGCCATCGCCGCCCAGCTACCGTTGGACACCGTCTATTTGGGACCGACCGGCGTTTTGCTTTGGATGTTCTCCACGCTTGGCTCACGGGGAGAATATTCTCCCTTGCATCATGAGGAGTTGATTGCTGCCGCACCGCGAGCCGTTCCTGCTCGGTCGCGAGAGATCACTGGGATTCTGTGAAAGATTCTAGGGCCTGTTCACACTACTGGGGTGGATGGCGTTGCGAGCGAAAATCGGGCCAGACGAAGCCGAGCCCGAGGGCTGTGGCGGGTCCACCGTCGAGGGTGAGAATGAAGTATGACCCGATTTTCGCCGCAACCCTCCGGGCCCGGGCCAGTTTTCCCGATTTCCGCGTCGATCGTCGCTAGCAGACACCCAGTATGCGTCACTCCTCACTCCTTGAACTCGAAAAAACTGGCTCCCGGCGCCACCGCCCCAGTAGTGTGAGCAGGCCCTAGCTTGTCAAAATCCCCAAATTACATCCGGTCGGTCTTGCACGCCTTCAATTCCAAGCTGGGAGTGGTGGCAATCAACGCGGCCACCGGCATCATGACGGCGCGCGCTCTCCATCCGCACGGGCGAGGAGAGCTGGCGGCGATGACAATCTGGCCGCTGGTCTTATCCGGCTCGTTGACGCTCGGATTGCCGAGTGCGCTTACCTATATGATCCAACGGAAGCCGGGCGAGAAAGCGCAATTGACAACCGCGGCGGCGCTCATCACGGCCCTGGTTGGAATTGTTGCCACGGTGATTGCGATCGCTGTCGTTCCGTTTTTCCTGCGTAACTACTCTTCTGAGACCGTCCTGGTGGCGCGCTGCCTCCTGCCGAATCTCACCATCGGATTACTGCTGCTGATCGGCCGAGCGGCACTCGAGGCTGAGCACAAGTTTGGCCGTTCTGGCATCGCGCTGGTGATGCCTCCGGTGCTCACCCTTTTCATGCTCATCAGCTTGTTACTGATGCATCGGCTCACGCCCGCCACGGCGGCCATCTCCTATGTGGTTTCTGGCCTGCCGGCCTTCTGGTGGCTCTTCCGTTCGGTGCCTCTATCGTTGCGCGTACCGTTGCAAACTCTCACTACCGCGATGCGCTCGTTGCTTTCTTACGGCATCCGATCCTACGGTATCGATTTGTGCGGAACAGTTTCTCTCTACATCGATCAGGCGGTCGTTGTCGGCCTTCTCTCTCCGGCAGACATGGGACGATACGTAGTCTCCCTCAACTTCTCGCGCTTGACCAGCGTGCTTCATTTGGCAATCGCCGGGGTACTGTTTCCCAGTCTCGTGAATTTCGACCAACGCAAAACCAGCGCCATCATCGATCGCCTCTTTCGTATTGGCATGAGCATCACAATCTTTGCCACCCTTTTCATGTTCGTTGCGGGAAGAATTGTTCTGACAGCGCTCTATGGAGGCGCATTCGCCCGCGATCATCTGATTCTGCCGATCCTCACGCTGGAAGCAGGCCTGGGCGGGTGCATTCTGATCGCGGCCCAGGCGTTTATGGCGAACAACCGTCCGGGCCTGATCACGACGCAACAGATCCTGGGGCTTTCCGCGACGGTTCCGCTGCTGTTCGTGTTAGTGCCCGTCCTGGGAATTCGCGGCGCGGCTCTCTCCATCCTGCTCTCGACGGTGTTGCGCCTGGGTTTTATCTTGATCAGCTATCGACGGACATTTGGGACGATGCCCGGATTCCTGATGAATGGCG
Source organism: uncultured Acidobacteriaceae bacterium (assembly GCA_963782085.1). Taxonomy (GTDB): domain Bacteria; phylum Acidobacteriota; class Terriglobia; order Terriglobales; family Acidobacteriaceae; genus Telmatobacter. The sequence goes on along the minus strand of CAWAIL010000007.1, from coordinate 212,497 downwards.
AGACGACGTTCTGGGTCTTTGAGCGCCTTCATTTGCCCGGCTTCCGTTTTCTTCCTGCTCGAAATCGTCCGGAAGAGACTGAATCCTCCTCCATCTGATCCAAATCAACCCGCCTGCTCCGCCTGGGCGAGTGCTGCGTTCATTGTCCGAGAGGGCGCGCGCTTGTTCCGGGGACGCAGCGACAAGGGTTTCTCGATCGCAAGAAACAGGATTGTCGTTGTCGCGAAGATCGCGAACCAGGCGAGAACGAGCAGCAACGGCGCCGCGAGGCGCGGATTTGTTTTGGCCCACGCCAGATGCGCCACCACCAGCGCAATTCCATTCAGCACGAAGCCGTGGATCAGATAAAAGGAGTAGCTGATGTTGCCGGTCCAGCGAAGGGGTGTGTTGCAAAAGAGGCGGCTGAGCAGGTTGCCGGAGGGCAATGTGAGTAACGCCAGGCAGGTATATGTCGTCACAAGCAAGGCTGCTCTTATGGCCGCGTGTTGAGACGAGCCATGAACCGGCAAACCGACGGTGCTGAATTCCGACCGGACCAGTGCGCCGAAGGCAAGGACTGCAGCAACCAGGAGCAGCCATTGCACCGGTCGCGTAAGGAAGCGTTCAGGCCGAGACGATGTGAGAATCTCCTCAACAACCATGCCGGCCAGGAAAAGAGTAAATCGAACATACGAGCCGTCAAAATTTTCGGAGGAAGGGAACCAGCCTGGGTGGCTAAGCACCAGCAGCAGGTATGCCGGGATCATCGCGGCCCACAACAGCGCCCGCGACCTGCGTGACCACGAGCGCGCTCTGAGCAAGAGCACCAGGATTGGGATCGCCAGGTAAAACGCAAATTCATAACTCAACGACCATGCCGCAGAGATGATTCCCGGAATATTGAATACGCCAGGGAGCAGAAGCAGGTTCGCCACGATATAGAGAAGGTGCGCTTTAAAACCGACGGCGTGATAGTGTGCACCCTTGTGCGTAACCTCGAGAACCACGATGTAGAGAGCGAGGACCACAACGAAGGTGGGAAAGATCCGCTGGACTCTGCGCACCAGAAATTTGCCGTATTTCATATTCGGCTTCAACGCCGCGCGGTAGATAAGCATGCCACTGAGGACAAAGAACAGATCCACTCCGGTACCGCCAATCTGGGCCATCACGAGATAGAAACGGGAGCCGAACGACTGGCTTAGCGGCGACAGAATGACCATCTGGAAATGACACACGAATACCAGCGCAATCGCCAGGCCGCGCAGCCCCTCCATGGGCAAAATTCGCCCCGGCCCAAGGTCGGTTTCATACCAGCCACCGAGTTTGTGCCTCCATGTCTGAAGGATCTCCGGTTGCCGGCCTGATGTTGTCACGCTCCAACTCCTTTAGAACTTTTTTGGCAGCCATTGCCCGCTGTAATCAAGAAGCTGCTGCGGTGTTCTCCTGGGCCATTGGCTCCGGCATGGCCACAACGCGGGAAGAAGAGAGCTCTCCAGCGGTGGCCTCCGCGGTTTTCCGCCCGGAAATGAAACGCTTTCGCTGCCTTTCCAGCGGACGGTGCACGAGCGCCCAGAATGCGAATGAGACGGAGAAGACGCTGATCCAGACAAGAGCCAGCCAGGGAAGGCGCTGGCGCAAACTCAGATTGAAATAAGAATCGCCGAGCAGCGCCAGCACAGGGACGTGGAACAGATAAACCAGGTAAGACAGATCGCCCAAAACCCTATCAGGCTTCGGCGAGGGTTGATGGACCGTGCGGAACGCGAACGGCATCATCAGAAATGCGAAAACGCAATTTGCGGCATAGCTCCAACGCACCGCTTCTCCGGCGGCATGCGTTGATGCCAGCACCAGACCGCGCAACTCCGGTACAACACAGCAAAGACACAGGCAAAGCAACGACACTCCAAGCCCACCAAGCGCCAAGCTTTGCGAAGGTACTTTTTGTGAATGATGAAAATAGAGGCCGACGCCGAAAAAGAAAACGTAGTAGCCGAGGTTGCGATAGACCGGCTCGCCATCGAGAAGAATTACGCAGAGCCCAATGAAACCGGCCAATAATAAAGCCCGCGCGCGCCATGCCGGCCGCAGCAGCATGAGCAAAGGGAGAACGAGATAGAATTCCGCTTCCACATCCAGGGACCACGCCGGATCGAGCAGGCGCTGCGAGTGTGGCAGCAGGGCATACCCCAACAGTGCAAGATTGCTGCCGATCATCGCGAAAATACGAGGGGCGAATGCGACGGTGCGATACGCATCGGGCAGCGTTCCCCTGAGGGCAGCGATCAAAATTGCAAGCAGATTCGCTACCCAGAAAGCCGGAAGAAGACGCCACATCCTGGAGACGTAGAAGGTGAACGCGGGAGATCGCGTGGCTGCGTAATCTTTTTCCCAGATGGTCGCGATCCAGTAGCCGCTCAGGCCAAAAAACAAAAAGACAGCAGCAGCACCCAACAGCAGCCGCGTCGAGTGTTGGGCAAAGACCACGCAGGCGAGAGAGAGCCGGAAAAGCCCTGGAGAAAATATCATGAGGCGAGAGGCTGCACTTCCGGCGCTCTTCCCGCTGGATACACTATGGCCCAGGGGATGCATCTGGTTCTCAGCGGCCAGGTGCGTCATGTTGCAGCCCCTGTGCGCCGGTTGGAGAGTAGTTCCTGATTGTTCTCTGGTTGTAAATAAGTTCCTGATAAAGGCCGAGTAAACGGTCGATAGCTACGTCCCAGCTGTACTCCTTCAGTGCAAGGCCCCGGTTGTAACGGCCCATCGATGCGCAACGCGCTCTGTCAGTCAACAGTTCGAGAAGCGCATTTGCCAGCGCCTGTGGATTTGCTGGAGGTACCTTCAGCCCCCCCGCCGGACGAACATGGTCCGCTAGTCCTCCTGCGTCGGTCACTACAAGAGCCTTCCCGCATGCCATCGCTTCCACCGCGGAAATTCCAAACGGCTCCCCCAGTGACGGCAGGCAATACAGCGAGCAGGTCTGCATCGTCGCGCAAACAGCGGCCTGAGGCACATGCCCCAGGAGTGTAATGCAGGAGGAGAAGGGCGAAGCGGCAACTCGTTCGCGCACTGCTGCTTCCTCCTCTCCGCCTCCACCCACGATTAAGCGAGCGGAAGGCAGCGCCTGCGAAACGATCTCAAATGCATCCAGAAGCGTGTGAATTCCCTTCTCCCGCACAAGCCTCGCCAGGAAAAGGATCGTCGGCTGCTCCGGGCAATCCGCTGCCCCTGGACGGAAGGCGGACGTGTCGACCGGAAACGGAAAAGATAGAATCTGCGGGCCGGAAACGCATGCGTCCCGCACCTCTCGATGAATCTCGGACGCGGAAGTAAGCACAGCATCGGCCCGGCACAGCACTTCGCGCAGAACGCGGCGTTTCACCTGTTGTTTTGCGCGCAGGCGCACAGACGGGTTGGATGCGGTCGTCTCCAATGGGCGCCACGCCGATGTCAGCGGGCCCATCACAAGCGGCGTTCCCAGCCCATACAGCCGCAGATTGAGCCCAAGAACGCCAGGATTGAGCTGATGGATGATATCGATGCGCGACCGAGAGCGTAGTTCGTCGAACAGTTGCCGAACGCGCCAGGCGTATTCGAGCCGAAACGCAGGCGATTGAGTGGAAGGAGAGGGCTTGGCCCAAGTCTTCACAGGATGCAGGCTCACATTTGCAGGAGCTTGGCTCTGGAGATTGGAAAGCGGCACGGCGACGTGAACACTCGCAACGCGGGCAGCAATTTGCCGAATGAAAGCCCATGCGATCAGACCATCACCGTGAGGAAGATGGTCCGTCAGACAATGCGAGGGATGCGAGATAAAGACGGAAATCCCCGCCGCTCTACTGGGCATTGCGACTACCAGATTTGGTGTCAGTCAGTGCTCTCATGAAGGCCACCTGCCTTGGGTTGGATGCTCAAACCGAGCGAGACGCGAGCGGAGAAGTCTCATCCAGCGAGGGGCAGGTTTTTGCCATTTCGAGTCACCTTCCATTCCCCGCAGACAACAAGTGGTTGGCGCTCAGGTTCTTGTCGATTCAAGGCGACAAAAAAGTGGCTGTCATCAAAACATTTTCAACCAAACATTCCTCATCTATATGGCATATTTCTATGGCATCTTGCCAATTCACGCTCGCATCTACGTGATCACGGGCTATGACGAAGCGGTTCCAGTTCCTTTCCAAGCAACTAAATCTACGGCCATTAAACTTCACAATCTCGTTTTCAAGCCTCGGGTAGTTTGGTATTTGTAGTTTGGGTTCTCCGGCTTGGCCAATGAATAAATAGATAGACAAACTGCGTGGATGAAGTAGCGAATCTTCTCAAACTCGTTTCAGTTCCCAGTCACAAGCGCTGAGGCCTGACCTCGGTGAATCGAATTCCAGTTCAGATGTGAAGCTGCTGACGATTTGTTCCCCTTTGTGCGCCCGGAGATACATAGGACCCGATGCTGAAGAATATCCTTGTTCTCAATGACAATGCCCGGGTCACGGGCGGCGCCGATAAGGTGGCTCTAGCGAGTGCTATCGGCTTGGCGCGTCGCGGCTATCATGTGGAGCTTCTTACTGCCACGACGCCCATTGCGCCTGAGTTGCTCTCGGTTCCACGCCTCAGCGTACATAGTACGGATCAATTCGAGCTGATTCACGATCCAAGCCGGCTGCGGGCTGCAACCCAGGGGTTGTGGAATTTCAAGAGTTACCGCGCTGCGAGCACTTTGCTCGATGGCATGTCGCCGGAAGACACAGTCGTTCATCTGCATCTGTGGGGTAAAGCGCTCTCGTCCAGCGTAGTTCGCGCTGCGGCCGAGCGCGGCTTTCGCATAGTTTGTACGCTGCACGATTACATGCTGAGCTGCCCGGTCGGAACCTGGTTCGACCACAGTGAACAGCGCATCTGTACGCGCGAGCCACTTAGCGCAAGTTGCCTTATGGCGCACTGCGATAGCCGCAGCTATGCCGACAAACTCTGGCGAACCGCACGGACGCTTGTCCAGGGCACGGCCGGCAAACTTCCCTCTGGCCTCTCTGACGTCATCGCCATCTCTGACATGGTGATCTCAGTTCTTCGACCGTATCTGCCGCCTGAAGTCCGCGTGCACAGGCTCTCGAACTTCGCCGATGTCGTGCAACAGGAGCGAGTGGATACTGCTTCAAGCCCAGCGTTCGTCTTTTGCGGACGCCTCGCGAAGGAAAAGGGACCGGTGACCTTCGCGCAAGCGGCACACGCAGCCGGAGTCCCGGCAATTTTTCTCGGAGACGGAGAATGCCGCGCCGCCGTCGGCGAGGCGATGCCCGAGTCTGAAATCTCCGGCTGGCTATCTCACGACCAATCTCTGCGGCAAATGCGGCGCGCGAGAGCACTCGTATTTCCATCTCTCTGGTACGAAGCGCAACCGCTCATCATTCTCGAGGCACTTGCTCAGGGAATTCCATGCGTCGTCTCCGAAACATCGGCAGCCCGCGAAATGATCATCCCCGGCAGAACCGGCCTGCTGTTCCGCACCGGGGACGCGACCGATCTGCAGGACAAGCTTACGCAATTGCGCGACAACGAGTTCGTCGACCGGCTGAGCCGCAATGCCTACGACGACTATTGGAATTCGCCGTGCACACTTGAATCCCACCTCGACGGACTCACCGAAATCTACGACACGATGCTCATGGCGCAGCGAGAAAAGGTAATGGCCTGACTATGAGAATCGCGCAACCTTCAGTTGGTGAAGTGACCGCTCCATCCAGTTCGCTCCGCGTGCTTCATGTGCTTGAGGCTACCCTGGGGGGCACTCTGCGCTACATGGAGAACATTGCTGAATGCCTTCGAGGCACCGACCTCCGCCTTGGATTCGCCTATGCCACGAAACGCGCGGACTCGCGCCTTGCGCCTCTGCTGACCCAGTTGGAGTGTCAAGGCTGGAATCTATATCCAGTTCCCATGTGTCGTGAGGTTCATGTCGCCGCCGAGCTAAAGTCTGTCCTCAAACTGCGCCGCGTTCTTCAACAGTTTCGTCCGGACGTGGTTCACTGTCACAGCTCGAAGGCCGGAGTGCTGGGACGCGTGGCTTCTCTCCTTGTTCGGCCATCTCCTGCTGTTGTGTACAGCCCGCACGCGCTCGCGATCCCGCTAGGACGCAAATATCTCTACATCGAACGCCTGCTGCGAAAGCTCACGGGACGCTTCATCGCCGTCTCCGATAGTGAGGCGGGAGACATTGTCCAATTTCAACTTGCCACTCCAGACCGCGTCACGGTTGCGTATCCGCTGATCGATTGTGACCACTTCACGCCGCCTGCCAATCGAGACCCGTCTGCACCTGTCGCAAGCCCCTTCACGGTAATGGGCGTCGGTCGGCTCACTGCGCAAAAAGATCCATTGCGATTCATCGAGATTGTCCGTCACTTGCAAAAAATCATGCCGGGCGTGAAGGGCGTCTGGATAGGCGATGGTGAATTGCGGCAGTCGTTTGAACAAACTGCAGCCATCGGGCCGGGATCGATCCACTTGGTTCCGTGGCAGCAAGACATCCGGCCGTTCCTCTCCGCTGCGGATGTACTCCTGAGCACCTCCCGCTACGAATCATTTGGATACATGGTTGCCGAAGCACTTGCCCTGGAAGTGCCGGTTGTTGCTTCACGGATCAACGGCACCTCGGACATCCTGGTCGAAGAGTTTGCTGGAAATATGTATGAGCCCGGCGACAATACGGGCGCTGCAGCCTTGCTGAAGCGTGTTCTCGAGGATCCTGCGAGGGCTCGCCAATGGGCTGCTTCTGCGCGTGCGATGGTCCGCGAAAGGTTCAATTCCAGTGCGATGCGAGAAGCGCTGCTTGACGCCTATTTCCAAACCGCCGCGCCCGGGAAGCAGACGGGCGCACCATCCAAAATCAGCGGCGCAACGGAACTCGATCGCCGCTGGGTCTCCGAAAAAGGGAGTACGGCCGCATAGGTCCTCTGTACATGCAAGTCTTTAAGGCGGCCCATCGCCTGCCATAGCTGCGAGCCGTGACTCCGCAGCCGCCTCCTCGAGCTTCGCGTCAATCTCGGCGCCCAGCAGAAGCATGAGTCCGCTGATATAGAACCACATCAGAAGGATGATCACCGCTCCCAACGATCCGTAGGTGACGGTGTAGCTATTGAAAAAATGAAGGTAGATCCGGAAACCAAGCGAGGCAATCAGCCATCCCGCGATTCCTATGACTGTACCTGGTGAAAGCCAACGCCAGTGCCGTTCCTCCCAGCCTGGCGCCCAGAAATAGATGACATCAAAAGACAGTGCGAGCAGGCAGCCTGATGCGGTCCATCCAACGAGTCTTATCGAAGCGCCCACAATCCGTATAAGTGCGGGTGCAACAAAAAGGTGTCCAATAAGCGCTGAAAAGAAATCACTGGCGAACATGCAACCCAGTCCGGAGCCAATAAGAAGAGTGAGCACCACTGTAAGTAGAATTGCGTTGATGCGCGCAACGATATACGATCGCCGATCCTCGAGCTTGAACACCGCGTTGAGCGTGTCCTGGATGGCGGAAATTCCGACCGACGCCGACCAGATTGCAGCGATGGATCCAAAGGTCAGTTTCCCGGATGTCGCGGCGACCGTCGTCTCATTGAAAGTGTTGAGCACCGTGCCAAGTGCAGAGGTCGGAATAACCAGCGCGAGATATTCCAGGAGCCTGTCCGAGATTTGATGGGCTGAGCGCGCTACGAAACCAAGAATCGACCCTGCGCAAAACAGCGTTGGGAAAAGCGCGAACAGAAAGTAAAAACCAAGTTCGGCGGCATACCCAAAGACACGATCGGTGAGTAGGGCCTTCCAGACTCGCGCGGCCAATTCCCTTAGGGGAAATCGTTCAATTCCCCCAGCCAGCTTCCACTTCGAAACGATAAACCAGCGTGGATGCTGCGACAACTGCGCGAATTGAGTTGGAACATTGTCAGTGATAAACTGCGGCTCCTCTCCAGAGCGCATATGCGATCTGATGATATGGATGCCGCCGTCGCCGTGTGCAGTGGCCTTCCCCATGTCACCAGCTCAAAATCCTGGCCCGCAGTGGCGCATCCTCAATCGTCAAACCCTACCTGCCGAATGGGCATCTCAAATCAAGGTGACATGAGGCGGATCTTTGTCCATCGTGATCATCCGAAAGCACTCTCGCTCGAAGACCCGCAGCCACGCCTGGCTTGCTCTGTTCGTCTCCATCGGACTGATAGCCCAGCCCTCCGCAAAAATACCCGCGCAAGAGTCTAGCAAACCACTGCCTGCTCAATCGCCCGCCGCGGAGCAGCAAGAGTTCCTCTCGTCCTACGAAGGACAACCTGTGTCTGCCGTTCAAATCGCTGGCCGCTCTGCGGATGAAGCGGCCAGGGATGCACACCTGCTCGTGCAGCAGGCGGGCCAGCCTTTTTCCAGAGAGAAAATAGCGCAATCAGAGGCGGCGCTCAAATCCGCCGGAAATGTCGAGCGTGTCGAGACGCAAGTGCAACCCGATGCAAATGGAGTCAGGGTCGTTTTTGTTCTCGAACCTGCAATCTATTTCGGAATCTTCGAATTTCCCGGAGCGAACCGATTTCCATATTCCCAATTGATCCAGGCAGCAAATTATCCGGTCCAGGAGGCGTTGAATCCATCGGAGATCGAAACCGATCGCCAGAATCTACTTTCGTTCTTTCGGCGCGAAGGCGACTTTACAGCGACGGTTGATCCAAAATTCACGATCGATCCTGCGAATGCCATCGCCAACGTCGACTTCCAATCCTCGCTCGGCAAGCGCGCCAAGTTCGGATCGCTCGTCATCCAGGGCGCACCTGACGACAAGCAGGCGGAGCTGGTCCATAAGCTCTCTTCACTTCCGGCCCGTTTTCGGATGGCTGCGATCCGCCCGGGCAAGACCTATCATCACTCGACGCTCACCCGGGCTTCGCAATACCTTCAGAGCTCTCTCGCCAAGCAAGGCTATCTGGGAGCACAAGTGAAGCTCTCGGGAGCCGAATATCAGGCGGCGACGAATCGGGCCGACATTCATTTCAACATCAAGCCGGGCGTCATCACCCAAGTTCAGATCGATGGCGCACATGTGTGGCCGTGGACTCGCAAATCGCTGCTTCCCATTTATCAGGGAGTAGGCGTCGATGATGAGGCCGTCGCTGAGGGCCAGCAGGCGCTGGTGGCATATTTCCAGGCTAAGGGCTATTTCGATGTCAAGGTCGATGCCCAGTTGAACAAGGGCGAAAAGAGTGACACCGTTCTCTACAAGATTACGAAAGACAAGAAACACAGAGTTGCCAGTGTCAATCTCAGCGGCAACGCGACGTTGCCGTCATCGCAACTCATGCCGCTGATCACCGTCGAGAAAAAGCATCTCTTCTCGCCGGGAAAATTCAGCGATCGCCTGGTGCAGACCAGCATCAAGAATCTCCAGGCCGTCTACCAGTCAGAAGGATTCAGCGATGTGAAGGTGACCTCGGCCGTCACGCGGCCAGGCGACAACATCCAGGTTTCGTTTCGGGTAATCGAGGGCCCACGCGACATTGTCAATTCGCTCTCGATCGAAGGCGCGAGCACCTTCCCTCAGTCGCAGTTTGCGCCGGATGGGTTGAAGCTGGCAGTCGGTCAGCCATATTCCCAAAAACGCGTTCAGGAAGATCGAGGAACAGTCATATCGAATTACATCAAGGCCGGTTATTTGATTTCGAGCTTTCGCGAAACGGCCAGCGAAGTTTCAAAGAGCGAGCCGCATCGCATCAACGTGGTCTACCACATTTTCGAAGGACCACGCATATCGGCGGGCAATGTCCTCACTCTCGGCAGGGTCCATACGAAACAGCGCCTCATCGACCAGGACGTAAGCGGCATCAGGAAGGGTGAGCCGCTCACTGAGTCAGACCTGCTGATCGCCGGAAGCAATCTTTACGACCACACCGGCGTGTTCGATTGGGCTGAAGTTGACCCGAAGGAACCGGTCACGACACAAACTCGAGATGACGTGCTGGTCAAGGTGCATGAGTCGAAGCGCAACGACTTTACTTATGGTTTTGGCTTCGAAGTGATCCAACGGGGAGGCAGCATTCCCAGCGGTACGGTCGCGCTGCCCAACCTTCCTCCCATCGGGTTGCCGAAAAATTTCACCACCAGCGAGACAACGTTTTATGGCCCGCGCGGCACGGTTCAATACACGCGTAACAATGTTCGCGGCAAAGGCGAATCGCTCTCGTTCACCGGGTTCGCCGGAAGACTCGATCAGCGCGGAGCGATCTACTACATTGATCCGAATTTTCACTGGTCATCCTGGAAAGCGACCACCTCATTTTCCTTCGAAAAGAACGAAGAAAATCCAGTCTTCTCTTCACAGCAGGTCGAGGGCACTCTTCAATTCCAGCGCGCAATCGACCGCGCGAAGAAGACGATTCTCCTTGCCCAGTACGGCTTCAGCAGAGTCGACTTGACGCGGGTCCTCATTCCCAGCCTGGTGCCTACGAAAGACCAGCATGTCAAGCTATCAACGCTCTCAGGAAATCTCACCCGTGATACGCGCGACAATCCGCTCGATGAACATCGAGGAATGCTGGATTCGCTCGAACTCGATGTCAATACCAGCAAGCTTGGATCGAGCGTCGACTTCGCCAAACTCACCGCGCAGGCCGCAATCTACCGCGAGAAATTCCGTCACATTATCTGGGCTGCGAGCCTTCGCATCGGCCTCGCCGAACCTTTTGCAAATAGCTATGTGCCGTTGAGCGAGGCATTCTTCAGTGGAGGCGGGAACTCGCTGCGCGGATTCCCCCTCGACGGTGCAGGTCCGCAGCGGCAGGTGGAAGTTTGCCCCAACGGCGGTACTGGTTGCGGTGTCTACATCCAGGTACCCACCGGCGGCAACGAACTGCTCATCGCCAATGGCGAAGCACGCATCCCCTTGCCGATCAAGAAGGGCCTGAGCCTGGTTGCGTTCTACGACGGCGGCAACGTTTTTCCCGACGTCGGGTTCCACGATTTCACTTCGCTCTATTCAAACAACGTCGGGCTCGGTTTGCGTTATGCCACGCCGGTTGGCCCCATCCGCATCGACATCGGGCAGGACCTGAATCCTGTCACGGGAATCAAGGCGACAAATTACTTCATCGGTATTGGCCAGGCCTTTTGAAAGGGGCACGCTCATGGATTCAGACGATCACACAAACAACTCCAGCGACCAGCATCGCAAGCGCCAGCGCCGATCGATTCTCCGTTGGAGCGCCTGGATTGTGGGCGGCGGAGTCTTGTTCGTTATCGTGGGCGTCGTGGCCTCCCTCGCTTTTGTGAACACCGATGGTGTTCATCGTTACCTGCTCGGATTGGCACAGCGCAAGGCCGGCCAAGCGCTGGGTGTGCGCGTCGAGTTCCAGAACTTCACAATGCATCCCGGATCGTTGAGCCTCGATCTCTACGGCATTCGCGTATCAGGTGCAGCGCCCTATCAGGATCCACCGCTGCTCCAGGCCGATCACTTGACGCTCGGCGTGCGTGTGATCTCCGTTCTCGGAAGAAAATGGTATTTCGACAAAATTCAAATCGACCACCCAGTTGCGTGGGTCGTCGTGGACAAGAATGGCGCCTCCAATCTCCCTGTCTTCCAGAGCAGCGGATCGAGCCACACTGACATTTTCGAGATGGGAATTCGCAATGTGGCGATTGATCGCGGAGAGGTCTTCTACAATTCGCGCCCCAGCACCATCGCGGCGAGCCTGCACAATCTGGATTTCAGTTCCACTTTCAATGCTCTCCTGCAGCGCTACTCCGGGAAACTCTCGTACGACAAGGGAGAAATGACCTACGGATCGTTTCGCCCGTTGCAGCATTCATTTGAATCAGAGTTCGAGGCAACGCGGAGCACTTTCACATTGAGGAGTGCCAAACTCTCAAGTGGCGCATCGCAAGCCACGATCAGTGCGAAACTCGAAAACTACGCGTCCCCTTCGGTTCAGGCACAGTATCGGATATTGCTTGATGGCCGCCAAGCCGCACAGATCCTTCTGGAGCCGTCGATGCCTGCCGGGGCGATACAAACTTCGGGCTCACTCCGCTTCCAGCAATCGGCAAACCTCGCAGCAATTGAGATGTTGCAGATCGATGGCGAGCTTTCAAGTAACAGGCTGACGTTTCGCACTTCCTCTGCGCATGGCGATGTGACAAACCTGGCTGGCCACTATTCGCTTGCAAATGGAAATGCATTTCTGCGCGATCTCCGCGCCAATCTCCTTGGGGGCGTACTTTCGGCAAGCGGCAAGATGGAAGCGATCGACGGCAATTCGCATTCCAGCTTCCAGGCCAGACTGCAGAAGATTTCTCTTGCCGAAGTGAGGGAGACATTCGCGAGCACTGGAGCAGCGAAAGATATCGCGCTGAGTGGACAGGCAAATGCTACAGCGACTGCCGAATGGGGAAACACCTTGGACGATCTTGTCGCGCACGCGGAGCTTTCCGTCGATGGCCAGGCCAACCGATCACCGCCTGTGGCACAGAAAAAAGCGACCACGGCCGATGCCGGCGACAATCCTGGCAATGAAGCCGTGGTGCCCATCCACGGAGAGTTCCATACGATTTATTCGAATGGAAATCACGAACTGACTTTCAACGACAGTGTTCTCAGGAGCTCGCAATCCAATCTATCGCTCAATGGCACGGTCAGCAGGAACTCGAGCCTCGCCGTGAATCTACAGGCTAGTGACCTCAGCGAGGTTGCGACATTTGCCAATCTCTTCCGTGCACCGGCAGCGGATGGCTCGCCACTGGACCTGACGGGTCGAGCTTCGTTTCAAGGAATCGTGCGCGGTTCGACGATAGCTCCCGATCTTACAGGGAACCTGACGGCGCAGAACTTGGAGTACAACGGCACGCGCTGGACTTCGTTGCAGACGGGAGTAGAACTGAGTCCGGCCCACGCGACCCTGACAAATATACGCGTGCAGTCAGCCGATCGCGGTCAAATCGCCGGTAGCGCAAGCATTGGTCTTCACGACTGGTCCTTCACCCGTCAGAGTCCGATTCAACTTGAATTGAACGCATCGCAACTCAACGTGGCGACACTCGCAAAGCTCACCGGCCAACAGATGCCCATCACAGGAACGTTGAATGCGAGCGCGCATATTCATGGGCAGGCGAACAATCCCACCGGGAATGGCACTCTTTCGCTGATCGATGCGTCAGCTTATGACGAACCAATTTCGTCGCTGAAGGTCGACTTCAACGGCTCCGGCAATAAGGTTGAGGCAACGCTTGCAGTCCAGTCGCCAAGCGGATCCATTCAAGGCCGCGTATCCGCGGAACCACAAGACCGAACCTTCACAGCCAAAATCGATTCGAGCGGCATCGATCTCACGAAACTGCAGGCAGTGAAAACGCGCGGCATCGATGTCACCGGGCTCGTGGCGATTCAAGCGAGCGGACAGGGAACTTTCGACAATCCTTCAATCGACGCGAATCTGCAGATTCCCAAACTCGTCGCCGGCGGCCAGGTCTTTTCCGGCACTGACCTGCGCGCCCATCTTGCAAATCACGTGGCGAACGCCGACCTTGCCGCCTCAATCGTAAACGCTTCGCTTCACGGCAAAGCGCAGGTGAATCTCACCGGCGACTATCTTGCTGACGCTTCTTTCGACACTCAGCCGCTGCCACTCGAGCCATTTCTCGCGGCATACGCGCCGGAGGAGGCCTCTGGCGTAAGCGGACAGGCTGAGATTCACGCGCAACTGCATGGGCCATTGAAGAACAAGAACCAGTTGGAGGCCCACGTTTCCCTGCCCCTCCTGAAGCTTGCCTACGGCAATTCGATACAACTGGCCGCGGCGTCACCAATAAAGGCCGACTACCAGAACGGACTCATCAATCTGCAGTCTGCAACGATTCGCGGAACCGACACCGATCTGCAGTTTCAAGGGTCGTTTCCGGTGAACAGCGGCGCGCCCATGTCGCTGAAGGCGCAAGGGACGGTGAACTTGCAGATCGCGCAGATCTTCGACACCGATCTCCGCAGTTCAGGGCAGCTCAAGTTGAATATCGATTCGCACGGCGCGCTCGCCGGCGGTACTCTCGGGGGCGAAATCGACATCGTCGATGCCAACATTGCAACAAACACGTCTCCGGTGGGCCTGCAGCACGCAAACGGCGTGCTGAAATTGACTACTGATCGGCTGGAAGTGGCGAAATTCGATGCCTCTGTCGGCGGAGGCGACGTGACAGCGCAGGGCGCAATCGTGTATCGCCCGAAGATTCAATTCAATCTTGGGCTCTCCGCCAAAGCCGCCCGCATCTTTTATCCGCAAGGCGTCCGCGAAACGGCCTACGCAAATCTGCGCCTCACCGGAACGACCGAACACTCCATTCTCGAAGGTTCGGTGAACCTCGCCGACCTGTCGTTCACAAACGGTTTTGACCTTTCCAACGTGGTCAACCAGTTCTCCGGCGGGGTCGAGGTTCCTTCCCAGCCCGGTTTCGCGCAGAATCTCTCGCTGAATATCGCAGTCAATTCTGCGAGCAATGCAAATCTTGTCAGCCGCACGCTAAGCGTCGATGGTACTGCAAATCTGCAGGTCCGCGGCACACTCGCTGAGCCCGTCATCCTGGGTCGTGTAAATCTGAGCGGCGGAGATGTGATCCTGAATGGGACCCGGTTTGTTCTCACAGGCGGTACCGTGCAGTTCGTGAATCCAGCCGTCACTCAACCCGTGCTGAATGTTTCTGTCTCGACAACCATTCAGGAGTACAAAATCGACCTGCGCTTTCAAGGAACGACCGATCAGCTTCGCACCCAGTACACTTCGGATCCGTCGCTGCCGTCCGCCGATATCATCAACCTGTTGGCATTTGGGCAAACCACAGAGGCGAGCGCGGTGAACTCAACTCCGGTGAATCAGCAGGCTGAAGGTCTGGTTGCATCGCAGGTTTCCGGCCAGGTAACAAGCCGCATTTCGAAAGCCGCGGGCATCTCGCAGCTCTCCATCAGCCCTGTGCTGGCCGGTTCCACCACCACTGGCCCGCCAGGGGCGAACTTGACCATCCAGCAGCGGGTTACAGGGAACCTGTTCATCACTTTCTCCACTAATGTGGCGACAACGCAAGGCCAGACAATCCAGGGGCAGTATCAAGTTTCGCCACGCGTCGCCGTCAGCGCCACTCGGGATCCGAATGGCGGCTTTGCGGTTGACACGCTGATCAAGAAAAGCTGGTAATGATTCTGCATCATGCTTACCGAAGCAGCTCCTCGCAATTCTGACAATGAGGGCTTTCAAAAGAGCGATCGAATCAACACCCTCGATCTGCCGGATGACCAGCGTTTGCCGGCAATCGCCAAGTCCATCGAGTCGGCAATGAGAGAAGAGCAATCTGCAAATATTCGCAAAGCATGTGCCGAGTTCCTGAAAACCGCATCGGCGTACTACCACGTCCCTGTCTGCGGCGTTCGTGTACTCGCTGCCCGGCCTCTGCGAGTTCGGGAGTATTGGACGACCGAGCTCTTTGGCGACTACAGTCCCGAAACCATGCTCATTCGAGTGTGGACACGAACCGCTGTTCGCAAGGAAATCACTTCATTCGGCACTTTTCTCAGTACCTTGTGTCACGAATTCTGCCATCACCTGGACTACAAAATGTTCGGCTTCGCGGACTCATGGCATACACGTGGCTTTTACGAGAGAGCAGGAGTGCTTTACCATCACGCCCGAGGCACCCAGCAGAAACAACTGTTTTGGGCGCCAATTTCGGGTGGGCGTTGGCGGATTGACTGGCCAAGGACGAATCGGGTGAAGTGACGCATCCCGGGTTACCGGCTCCGCCGCCGGTAACGATTGCGCCCGTGGCAAAGATGACCGCGGTAAGAACTCATGTACCCTATTCCCAGTCCTCCTATCCGGGGAAAGCTCCTGCAAAAATTGCCGGAAATCGATACACTTATCGCTAAAGCCCCCCAGTTCCAAGAAAGCTTCCTAGCCCTGCCGTCTCGCCCCGGTGACAAGTTGGGTGGGTAATTCGTTATTCCTGTATCGAGAATTCGAGAGAAAAGCGAGACCGCACGATGACTTTGTCCTTCAAAAAGGAAGACATCCTCAAGAGCCCGCATGTTTCTGGCCCGGATGACAGGCCCCGTTCCATTGCAGAAGTCGGCGTGCGCGAGTCGACCCTTGAAGACATCGCCCTCAAAACCCTGTACCAGCACGGACCGCTTTCTGTCGTCGATCTCTCTGACCATACCCGGATCACCTATGACGCCGCGGAAGAATTGTTTTCCCGGCTGAGGACCAAGCTGTTTTGTGAAGTGACCGGAATGATGGGCAATGTTCCGGAGTTCGCCATTTCGTCGGCGGGCAGATCGCGCGCCCTCGACCTGTTCTCGCGCAATCAATATTCGGGGCCGATGCCGATCTCGCTCGAAAGCTATGTCGCACAGGTAAAAAAGCAGAGCATGCGCGACGTGCACGTGCGCCCCGCCGACATCGAACGCGCCTTCTCGCATCTCGTCTACGATCCTGAAGTGTTAACTCAGTTGGGAACGGCGCTCAATTCCGGCTCGGCCATTTTCCTTTACGGCCCACCAGGCACAGGCAAAACCGCTGCCGCAGAGACACTGCCGCGCGTTTTCGCCGAAGAGCAGATTTGGATTCCCTATGCGGTTGAAGTCGGCGGCCAGATCATCACCGTGTACGATCCGTCGATCCACGGGCCGGCGTCGGATTCAGGCTCGCATGGCGGCGACAAGCGCTGGGTACGATGCAAACGGCCAACCGTCACAGTGGGCGGTGAATTGACGATCGAAATGCTCGACCTCCAATTCAACCCGACGACAAATTATTACGATGGCCCACCACAGATGAAGGCCAATAACGGCGTCTTGATCATCGACGATTTCGGCCGCCAGCGAATCACTCCCGAGGAGCTGCTGAATCGCTGGGTCGTTCCCCTTGATCGCGGAATCGAATTCCTGACGCTCGCCGGCGGAAGAAAGATTGAGATTCCTTTTGAAATGCTCGTGGTCTTTGCCTCGAATCGCGACCCGCGGACGGTGCTCGATTCCGCCTTTCTGCGCCGCATCCAGACGAAAATCAGGCTCGGATCAATTGCAGACGAGCAGTTCCGCGAAATCTTCCACCGCGTGGCACATGAACGGGGTCTGAAAGTGGACCAGGATGTATTGAACGATCTGATTCACGTGATTCGCGGTTTGCAAAAGGAAGAGCTGCGCGCATGTCAGCCGCGGGACTTGATCAACCAGGTCTGCTGGAAAGCGCGCTACGAAGGCGTGAAACCCGTTCTGGATCGGGCAGCACTCATGCTGGCAGTAAAGAACTATTTTCTTCCGCCTGAATAGCCAACCCGACTTATCTCGGCAATTCTTCCCCTCACCGTCACAGGTACGGATCGCCGCTTAGCCCTCGCTCCGGCCGGTCCAGGCTCGCGCGATCCCACTTGCATACCGTGGCGGCCGCGTCGTAGGTCGCGTTCAGAAAATCCAGAACCTCCTTTTCGGGGTTGGCAGCGCGGCGCACATCGTCGTAGTCAAGCAGAAATTCGCCCAGGTTCGGATCGAACCCACCCATGCAATTGATCTTGCATGCGGCGAGCTCCGGCGGGCCGGGTGCGGCGTAGGCGTAGAATGCGGCCTTTCCGTATCCACCGTTGCCCGGCCAGAAGCCTGCACTGATGCACTCATGCGAATACGCCTCTGCCTGGATGCGATCCGCACCCGGCCGCGGCGGCGCCTTGTGGCCATTGAAACGGGTCACCGCCAGGTCGAACGATCCCCAGAAAAAATGCACTGGGCTGATCTTGCCGTAGAAGCTTCCTGCAAAGCGCTTGAAGATTCTGTCGGCATCGGTGAGAGCGTACCAAAAGCGCCGCACGGCTTCGGCGTCGTAACTCCGATGCGTCGTGTCCTGCTCGAATCGAATCGGGTTCGCCACTTCCACCGGCATGGAATAGATTTTGAGGTCGACGCCGATCTTAGCCAGAACCTTCTTATAGAGATCAAAGAATTCTGCAATCGTTTGCGGCTTGAGCGGGAGCGATTCGACCTGCCCAAGGCTTGTGCGAAATACGAGCTGATGGGCGACGAAGTCGAATTCGATGTCGAGATCGCCGCCGTTTGCCATCGGCATTGCCGACGTGGTGAGCCCTCGCGCTGAGACGTAGAGCGGCACATTCCACCAGTGATTTTGCAGCGGCGTCAGTTCCAGGCGCGTCTTCCCCACGACTTGCGTCATCATGTGCAGGGTTCCGGCGGTATCCTTCCAGCCTTCCCAGTTAAGTTCAGGCCACGCAATTGCAGAGCTTGCCATGAGGGACCTCCTTTTCAATTCCGGAAAAAAGCCAGTAGATTCATCAGCCTGCCCGTGTTCCTGAATGTTACAATTTGCCCACACTGATTGCCATGCCTGAGACTTCCCTGCAGCTTGAAACGGTGCTGGAGATTATCGCTCCCGATAAGTCGAGCCAGCGCGTCAACGTCACCGAGTCACCATTTAACATTGGCCGCGGTAGCGAAGGCGACAATCATCTGCAGCTTCCTGATGGACGCATCTCGCGTAAGTGCGCGGCCATCATTTCAGAGGGATCAGCCTACCGGATCGAAGACCGCGGCAATCGCTACGGCGTTTTTGTAAACGGCGCAAGAGTGGAGCGTGGCAAGCTGCGCAATGGCGACGTGATTACATTTGGCGTCGAAGGCTGCTACGAGATCACCTTCCACGCTGAGACCGGTCAGGATTCGCGGCAGCATTCCGATGTAGAAATCCTTCTCACGCGCATCGGCACGCTTTCTGATTTTGTAGGCGCGTCAGCGCCCGCCGGGCCCGGCCTCGGCAAGCTGAACCTGCTGCTCGAAGCCACTTCCCTGCTCCACTCCGAACTTCCGCTCGATGCCGTGCTCAGCACCATGCTCGATCACGCCATCAACATTACCCATGCCGATCGCGGCCTGCTTATTGAGCGCGATGCCGAAGGCGTGTTGCATGTTCGCCTGGCGCGCGGCAACAAGGCCGACAGCCTGCCGCTTGAATCGCTCAATCCCAGCCAGACAGCCATCAACCAGGCGCTTCGCAGTGAGTCCAGCATCATTACCGAAGACCTGAACCTGGCCGGCCTCGACTTGAAGGCCGCGGAAAGCATCGTGATTCAAGGCCTGCGCGCAGTTGTGGCCATTCCGCTCTATTCCACGTCTCGGGGCCTCAGCGACACTGGCGCGCCGATGCATCGCGGCGATCTGCTGGGCGTCATCTATCTCGACTCGCGAAGCATCGCGGCTTTCTCGGCGATCGACCGGCAGATTCTCGACGCGCTCGCCGTGCAAGCCGCAAGCATCATCGACAATGCGCGGCTTGTGGAGCGGGAACGCGAACGCCATCGCATGGAGCAGGAACTCTCCATTGCGCGCAATATTCAACAGGCCCTCCTGCCGCGCGGCCTGAACGACTATCCGCATCTTGCCGTCACCGGCGTTCACCACCCCTGCCACGAAGTGGGCGGTGATTACTTTGACGTGGTCCCAGTAAGCAACGACCGCACAGCGATCCTGATTGCCGACGTCAGCGGCAAAGGGCTGGGTGCGGCACTCGTTACCACCATGCTTTCGGGCGCCTTGTCAGGATTGAGCATGGGCGCCGATCCGGTGAAGGTGTTCAACCACTTCAACCGGTTCCTCTGCACGCACGCCGAAGTCGGCCGCTACGTCACCATGTTCATCGGCATCATTGGCAACGACGGGACGCTCGAGTACATCAAGGCCGGACACCCATCGCCGCTGTTGTTGCGCAATGGCGTTGTCAGCGAACTCTACACTGAGGGATCGTTTCCTGTCGGCCTGCTTCCTGAAGCGGAGTTCACTTTGGCACGGGTACAGCTAAACCCAGAGGACACGCTTGTTCTCTTCAGTGACGGCATCACAGAAGCGGAGAATCCGCGGCAGGAGCTTTTTGAAGTCACCGGACTGACCGAGGCGCTCAACGGCAAAGTTGACCTGCCAGTGGACGCGCTGCAGGAGTCCGTGCTGGAATCGGTGCGCAAGTTTACAAAAGGCGCGCACCAGTCCGATGACATAACGCTGCTGGTGGTGCGCTACCGTTCCCTGCAATAAGGACCACCTGCCGCAGTCCGCTATCAACCCACTTCTCCTGCACTCTCATAACCGCTGGTAACCAACAATCGAAACCATCGAATACCTCCCGCTGAAGAGACATAAATCCCTCCGTTTCGGATTGATACAATCCACTTGATGAACGGCCCCAAGCTGATTGGCAGGTATGAGATCGTCGCGGAGATCGGCCGGGGCGCAATGGGAAGTGTGTTCAAGGCGCGCGACCCCGCCGTAGGCCGTATCGTGGCCCTTAAGACTGTTCATGCCAGCGCGCTTGCCAGCGAGCAGAGCGAAGAATTCCGGGCGCGGTTTTATCGCGAGGCCCGCGCATCCGGTGTTCTGGCTCATCCCGGAATTGTCCCGGTTTTCGATGTAGGCGAGCACGAAGGCGCGCCCTTCCTGGTCATGGAGTTCGTCGATGGCCGCACTCTTGGCGAAGCCATTAAAAAAGGCGAGCGTTTCACCCTCGACCGCGTTTGCGAGATCGGCCACCAGATGGGCGACGCGCTTGGCTACGCCCATCGCCAGGGCGTGATTCATCGCGATGTCAAGCCTGCCAACATTCTTATGACTTCGCGCGAAGTCTACGGCAGTGAGCGGCCGCGCATTACGGACTTCGGTATCGCCAAGCTGACCTCGGTCGATATCACCACGACTGGCCAGGTACTGGGCACACCCTCCTACATGGCGCCTGAGCTCCTTGCGGGTTCGCCCGCCGATGGCCGCTGCGATATTTTCTCGCTTGGCGTGATTCTTTACGCACTCACTGCCGGTGAACTTCCCTTCGCCGGCGAAACGCTGATGGCCGTCTCCTACAAAATCACGCATGTCGAGGCCATTCCCCCCTCTAAGCTCAATCCAGCTGTTTCCCCAGGGCTTGAAGCGGTGATCCTGAAGGCCCTGGCGAAAAGGCCCGACACACGCTATCAAACCTGCGAAGAACTGGTGCTGGATCTTGCGGCAATTCGCGCCGGCACATCGCCCGCGGCTCTCAGTTCCATCCCTGCGGCCCCAATTGACGCCAACGCCACGCTCGCGCCGGGGAACCGAACGCCATTGCCCGGAGCGGCTCAAATTTCGGCTGCGGCAACTCCCACCCCGGCCTCAACGTCCGCTGCTTCAAAGCCGGCGGCCGGGCCGGGCGAGAAGAAACCCGGCAAGCCAGTGCAGGTCGAAACGATCTTCGCCGTCATCCTGCTGGCGATCGCCGGCCTTGGCACGGCCGGCGCCGGCGCATGGTTCGTCTTCACGCATGTTCTCAGCTTCGCTCATCGCCAGCACCAGGAAAGCACGACGTCCGTTTCTCAACCCCCATCGCCGGCACAGCCCGTCGTGCAAATTCCTCAGCCCATAGCCACAGCACCAAGCCAGGATCAAACTCAGCCGCCCGCTACGCCCGGCACCACTCCGGCAGCTCCGCCGAGCCCAGAGGCCAATCCCGCCGCGACAGCTCCAAATCCACAAGTCTCAGCTGCGGCCAAGCCCGCTTCCGGCAAACCGAAACCGGGAACACAAAAGTCGCCGGCGTCAGCGCAACCGCCATCCGGACCCAACGCAACCGTCGCAAAGTCCGGCCCGAACCCAGCGAATCCGTCTGCCGCTGCCGGTCCCGTGGCTGCCGCGCCCAGCGCCTCTCCCACAAGCAGTCCAGCGGCTACTAAACCGTCCACCGCATTCGATCCCCGAAAGCTCGACCCCAACACCAGCACAAAGTTGAAGATCGAGCCGAGCAAAATGCCAAATGGCCTGCCGGTCAATGTTGATATGGATAAGAAGCCGTATCTGAGTTTCGTAACCGGCGACAAGACCGATCTCGACAATCTGTACATCCCGGCGGGAACACATGCCTTCAGCGTTCAGGTCAAAAGCGGAGGCCAGGCCTTCGATTCGAATGCACTGAATGACACTTTCAAAGCTAAGAAGAAGAAGACACTGAAAATCGAAATCCAGCAGAATGGCAATCCCCTTCCCAGTCCGACCGTTCCGCTCCCGAAAGACGCTCAGGTCAATGTCTCGTTTCCCTTCGTCCTGTCCGACGTTTTCTAGGATCTACAGTCGTGCAGTGTGAACAGACCCTGGTTGTAACAGAACTGTCACAATCGTCGGGTACGATCGGCGTATCCTCCGCAGGCTGCGAGTGATCAGGGACCGGCAAGGGCCGGGAGGCAAGTGGCTCGGACCTAAAGGACAACGGAAATGCAGATCTCCACTGAAGAACTGGCCGACGGCATTACAAGAGTCGCTCTCGATGGCAAGCTCGACATCGCCGGAGCCGCGTCCGTTGACCTCAAGATGAACATCATCGCTGGCAGCGCAAAGAAACTGCTCGTCGACCTGCAGAAGGTCACTTTCCTCGGCTCCATGGGCTTGCGCTCCATCGTGCTACCAGCGCGCGCAGTTCGCAGCCGCGGCGGCAAAGTCGTCCTCTTTGGCCCTGTCGAGATGGTCGAATCGGTGCTGAAGACCAGCGGCATCGATTCCCTGCTGCCCATTTATCACGATCTCAGCGCCGCAATGGCTGCGCTGCAGCAGGCCTGATGAACTGGAGTGTCACCATGCCGGAAGAGGCCGCAGCGAAATCCGCGCCGCGCCTGACGATTCAAAGTCGTCTCGAAGACATCGCTTTGCTCTGGCCCTGGGTCGAATCCCTGGCCGCAGAACATGCAATCCCAGTCGATACGGAATATGCCATCCACCTTTGCCTCGAAGAAGCCCTCTCCAACGTGATCCGCCACGGCTACGATGGAGCCCTCGGCCGTCCCATCACCGTTGAATGTGCACCCGGAGCGGGAGAACTGGCGTTCATCGTCGAAGACCAGGCGCCGCCATTCGACCCGCTGGCTGTGCCACCCAGTGTGGACGCGCCCCTCCCGCCTCTCCCCGGCGAAATTCCGCTCGGTGGCCAGGGAATCCGCTTGATGCGAAAGTTCGCCGGCAGCCTGTCCTACGAGCCCCTGCCAGCCGGCAATCGGCTGACCCTCCGGTTTACGTTCTCTCGCAAATCCCGCGACCCGTAGCGCTGACCTCCAGGTCGGCTGTCGTGCGGGCATCCTTGCCCGCACTGCTTGTTCGAGTGGTTTGCAATGAGGAAGTCCGAACCCTGAACCAAACACCCAAGCCGTTTGTTTCCATTACCCCCGCCCTCGATTTCGCCCCCAAAACACCACTTGCGCCCGTGTTTCGTCTATCATGTATGTAGGTGGCCGGTTCCCCTTTCGGCCGCTCCCGGTGGTGTGTGTGTCCCGAATCTTCCAACGTTTCGTTTTTGCCATCTCCGTCGCGATCTTCGCCGCCCTCGGCCCGGGTTACGTCCTGGGCGAGTTCGGCTGGTTCGGCGTCCATGCCGGCGACGAACAGGATGCCGCCTACAAGCAGATGCGCGTCTACGCCGAGGTTCTGCGGAAGATCCAGAACTACTACGTCACCGACGCCCAACATTCCCGAGGTGACCACCGGCGCGCTGCACGGCCTGCTCGACTCGCTCGATCCCGATTCCAGCTATCTGACGCCGGCCGAGTACAAGATCTACAAAGACCGCCCCGCCACCGACAATGCGCAGGTGGGCATCACCAT
Organism: uncultured Acidobacteriaceae bacterium; assembly: GCA_963782085.1. Lineage (GTDB taxonomy): Bacteria > Acidobacteriota > Terriglobia > Terriglobales > Acidobacteriaceae > Telmatobacter. The sequence continues at coordinate 188,859 of CAWAIL010000007.1, read as the reverse complement.
CTCCAAGCGCTTCGGCTACGCCACGGTCGTCAATGTGCTGCCCGGCTCGCCCGCCGACCAGGAACATCTGCGCGACGGCGATGTGATCGATCTCGATCGACGGCCAGTCGACGCACGATCTGCCGCTGGCCGTGATCCGCTTCATGCTCGACGGCAAGCCCGGCACCACGGTGACGCATTCGGTGGTCCGGCCCTTCAAGCCCGATCCCGACAAGATCACTCTCACGCGCGCTGTGCTCGCTGTCGCCGCCGCTCGGCGAGCAGTTCTACGAGAACGCGACCATCCTCTATCTCAAGCCCGGCGTTCTGACCGCGGCGCGCGTGGACGACATTGCCGCCAAGATCAAGGCGCCGGCAAAGGCAAGAAGATTCTGCTCGACCTCCGCGACACCACCGGCGACGACCCGAGCAGGGATTGCGCCTGGCCAACTTCTTCATCAAGCAGGGCACGCTGGCCTCGCTTCGAAGGCCAGAAGTTCCGCTGCAGACCTTCACCGCCGACCCTGCGCTCTGCTCACCGATGCGCCGGTAGCAGTGCTGGTGAATCGCGGCACCTACGGCGCGCCTGAGCTCACCGCTGCCGCCATTGAAGACCTGAAGCGCGGCGACGTGGTGGGCGAGCGCACCTTCGGCGAAGGCTCGGTGCAAAAGACCATCGACCTGCCCGACGGCGCCGCCCTCATGCTGACCGTGGCCAAGTACGAAGACCCGGACGGCAAGAAGATCGAGGACGAAGCGGTCACGCCCAATGTAGTCGTGGCCTCGCCCGAGGACGACGGCGAGCCGGTGCCGCCATCGAACGGCGACGAGCCGCTGAATCAGGCGCTGTCAGCTGCTGAAGGCGAAGAACGGCTGAATCGACGTTGACCGGACTCTCTTGCGTCAGTCTTCCCGATTTTCGGCAGCGCTGTTTCCCGCTCTTGCACGGCATGGTGCGCGCATGTTCCAGCGCATTGACTCTCCACGATCGTTCCAGTGCTAGCCTTAAGGTGAGGCACTTCTCCGCCGTCGCATGGCGGAAAGTTGCCTGTGAGGCCGATCCTGCCTTGGCTGCGACATCCAATCAGCCGCCTGAACCGAGCGCTCGACGCGCGCGCTTGACGCCGAGCGCAACTCGCTTCGCGGCCGCTACGCGCCGACCATCCGGCCGCCGCTCCCCGAGCGCCGCCGCCGCAAGACTGGCCGGCCGCTCGGCCCTCGTGCGTCTTGATGCTGCTGGCCGCGATCACCGGTTCGCTGGCCGGGCTCACGCTGGTCTACTCCGTCAACCTGCCGCAGATTCAGCGATCTGGAGCAGTTACCGGCCCTCCACCACCACCGATCTCTACGACCGCAAGGGCCGCATCATCGGCTCCTTCGCGCTGGAGCGCCGCGAGGTGGTCGGCTACGACGGCTTTGCGCCCGTCCTGCGCCAGGCCGTGATCTCCATCGAAGACAAGAACTTCGAGTCGCACTGGGGCATCAATGTCTTTCGCGTGGCCGGCGCGGCGTGGCACGACATTCGCAGCCACGGCCGCGCGCAGGGCGCCTCCACGCTCACCATGCAACTGGCGCGCAATCTTTTTCTCTCCTCTGACCGCACCGCCATGCGCAAGATTCAGGAAGCGTATCTCGCCATCCAGATCGAGCGCGCCTTTACCAAGCAGCAGATCTTTACGCTCTACGGCAACCAGATTTACCTGGGCAGCGGCAAGTACGGCTTCGAGGCCGCGTCAGAGTATTTCTTCTCAAAGCATGCCAAAGACCTGACCCTGACCGAAGCGGCGCTGCTGGCCGGGTTGCCCAAGGGGCCGGTGGCGTTTTCGCCGATGCTCAATCCCGACCGCGCGCTGCAAGCGCCGCAACCTGGTGCTCAGCGAGATGGAGTCGGACGGCGTGATCACCCACGCGCAGGCGGACGAGGCGCGCAACGCCCCGCTCGGCCTGCACATCGCGCAGCCCGAGAGTCACTGTTGCGCCGTGGTTCCAGGAAGAGGTGCGGCGCGAGCTCGAAAAGCGCTTTGGCACCGAAGAGGTGCATGAGGCCGGACTGCGCGTGGATACCACGCTCGATCTCGACCTGCAGCAGACGGCCAATCGCGCCGTGGTCGACGGCGTGGCCGCGTACGAGCGCCGCCACGGATGGCGCGGCAAGCTCGAAAACGTTCTCGCTGACGGCGGCAACGCTCGACGACTATCGCCATCCCGACTGGGCCGTCGCAGCCGGCCCCGGCGACTACGTTCACGCGCTGGTCACGCGCGTGCTTCCGCTTGAGATTCATGCGCGCATCGGGCCGCCCGGCAGCCCGGCTCCGAGATTGTGCTGCTGCCGCAGGACTGGCAGTGGACCGGCCAGCGCTACGGCGACGCCCTGGTCAAGCCCGGCGACATTATCTATGTCCATCTGACGCGCGGCCATCGGAAAGCGGCGCGCGCCGCGCCACGCTCGAGCAGGACTCGGGCGCGCAGGGCGCGCTGATGGCCATGGACAACACCAGCGGCGACGTGCTGGCCATGGTGGGCGGCCGCGACTACGCGCTCTCGGTCTTCAATCGCGCCACGCAGGCCGAGCGGCAGACCGGTTCCAGCTTCAAGCCCTACGTCTACACCGCGGCCATCGAAGACGGCGTGAAGCCCACCGACATCATCGTCGATGGGCCGGTGAGCTTTGGCGGCTACGTGCCGCACAACTACGAGAACGACTACAAAGGCGCGATGACCGTCGCCAACGCCTTCGCCGAGTCGCGCAACATTCCCGCGCTCAAGCTGGCCGCGCGCGTGGGCATTCACAAAGTGATCGACATGGCGCACCGCTTCGGCGTCACGTCGAACATTCCTCCCTATCTGCCGGTGGCGCTGGGCGCGGTCGAGATCACGCTGCAGGAGCAGGTGGCGTCGTACTCGGTCTTCCCCAACGACGGCATTCGCGTTGCGCCGCGGCTGATCCGCAAAGTTTCGAATGCCGACGGCATCACGCTGTGGCAGGATACGTCCGGCGGTGAACGAGGTGCATCGACCAGCAGACGGCGCGCACCATGATGACGCTGCTGCGCGGCGTGACCGAGCACGGCACCGGCGCGGCGGCCGCGGCAGCTGAACCATCCGCTGGGCGGCAAAACCGGCACCACCAGCGACTTTACCGACGCGTGGTTCCTGGGCTTCTCGCCCTCGGTCACCTGCGGCGTCTGGGTGGGCTACGACAGCCGCGAGTCGCTGGGCAAGAAGGAAACCGGCGCGGTCGACGGCGCTGCCCATCTGGATCAACTTCATGAACGCGGCCATCGCCGGCAAGGACGACGAGCAGTTTCCGGGAGATGATGCCGAAGTAGCGCCCAGCAACGCAGCCGGCAATGCGCCCGCAAAATCACAGTCAAATCAGCCTGTAGAAAAGGGACCGTCGCCAGTCAGGCGCGGCGCACTCGCAGTCAAGCCTGCAATCGTTCCCGCACAGAAGCCTGCCACGATGGCGTCAAAGAGGCCGCTTGTAAAGCCCGCCCTGGGCTCACGCTCTCGATAGGCCGAAGATTCCGAACCTCTTCTTCTTGTCCTGGCCGTCGTCCATAAAGCCGGAAGCAGAGACTGCCATCTTCTTGATGGCCTTCTGTACGCTCGATTCTTTCTGCACCTCTGCTGTGTTCTGCATTCTGCGAACCGCCGGATAGTCGTTCGGAATTCTCCACTGTGCAGGACGCGTGAGCGCGCTTTCAATCGCCGCATCGTCGATTCCGAACATCTCCGCGGTATAACGATTCAGCACGATCTCAAGCTTCGGCCCGTATAACTGCAGGCATCCGGTAATCAGCCGGTTCGAGTTGCGCAGTTCGGCCACGCCCACTTGCGTGACCAGGAAAACCGTGGACACCATGTCGAAAAGCTTTGTATCCGTCAACTCCCACTTGGAACCTGCATCCACCACAACGTAGTCGAACGTCTTGCAGGCAACTTTCATCAGGTTATCTACTCCGTCCCCGAGAGCCGGCAAACGGAGATACCTGCCTGGTGCGCCTAACACGTTCAATCCCGATTTGCTCTTCGCAAGAAGCTTGTTCAGGAATGTGGGATCGAGTCGCTCCGCTTCGCGCAGCGCATCGAGAGTGGAAAACTCGCTGTTCACGCCAAGGCAAAGCGCAGCATCGCCCAGCGGCAAATCCAAGTCGATCAGGAGGGTACGTCGATTGGGTTCCTGCGCCAATGCGACGGCAAAATTGCAAGCAGCGGTTGTGACGCCAGAGCCGCCTTTCGCTCCAACAAACACAAAAGACTTGCCAACTGCTTTTCTCGTGTCAGGCACCAACTGAATGCGGCTCGATGTGCGGCCGAAGGCTTCCTCGATTACGCCCGTTGCAAACGGATACCGAAGAAATTCGCGAACCCCGGCGCGCATGCACCGGATCAGCATGTCGTCGTCGGTGCGCGACGAATACGCCATCGGCGTAGCAGTTCCCGCTCGGCACAGAACCTCGATCGTCCGCAGCGCCGTTTCTTTATCCTGGTCCACTGCCACGAGCACGACGTCGAAACCCTGGTTCAGCAGGCTCGAAGTATTGCTCAGGTCGGCCAATGGCGTCACGCGCGGTATGTGCCCGTCATTTCTAAGGGCGTGAACGATGCTCGAGACGACGCCCCGCCGCTCGAAATCCGGATCCACCACCGCGACCGAGATCCCATGTCCGTGGTCGCCATTCGAACCATTGCTGAACCCATTGCTGCCGTTTTTCGAATCTGTGTAATTTGGGGATATCAAGAGCGCAACCTTTCCTGGGGCCGCTTTGCCCTCAATCTCGAGCTTCTATCAATGGGGGACCTTGCCTTAGGGGGGTGGCGAGGTTTCTTCCTGAGAGAACTCAGACGAAAAAACTATTCATTTACGACGAAAATAGGTCGTAGCCCAATTGCGAAATAAAAACCGAAAAATCTGCCGCGTGCCTGCAGGGATACCTAACGGCAGTTTAAGCTGGCGGGTCAAGCATGTCAATCGCACTTTTCGGCAAGGCGGAAATACCGCTTCGCCCGCGCCACATCCTTAAGTATCTGCTCCTTCAGCGCTTCCGGCGACGGCCAAGTCCGTTCCTCCGCGCAGCCGCAGCAGGAACTCCAGCTCCATCGGAGTGGTTTCATCCAGTTCGATCGGCTCAAAATCCAGAATGTGCGACTCCACCGCGAAAGAGGCCTCGCCAAACGTCGGCCGGTTGCCCACATTGGTCACCGCCTGAAATGCGCGCCCAGCACCTTGAGCCGCGTCACGTAAACGCCGAAAGCCGGCAGCAGCCCCTCGTAGGGCGCAAGATTCACCGTCGGCACCAGCAGCCGCGTGCCAATGCCGCGCCCCGCGCCTGGCGTTGAAAGCACCGAGAACGGCCGCCCCAGCATCCACCGCGCGCGGCGCACATCGCCCGCCGCCACCAGCGCGCGAATCGCCGAGCTCGAAACCTCCATGCCCGCGCACGCTGCACCGCGTCGTGAACGTGCACGGCAAATCCATGCTCCTCGCCAAACGCCGCCAGCTCCGCCACTCCGGCCGCGGCGCCGTGGCCAAAGCGAAAGTTCTGCCCTTCATGCACGCTCCGCACGCCCAGCGCTCGACCAGGATCCGCTGCACGAATTCGCGCGGCGCAAGCGGGCGAGCGCCGCATCGAATGGCAGCACCAGCACCGCATCGATTCCGGTCTGCGCCAGCAGCCGCAACCGCTCGGGCAGCGGCGTGATCAGCTTGCGGCGCCTGCGCGGGCCGCAGAAACTGCTCCGGGTGCGGATCGAAAGTGATCGCCACTGCGCGCGCGCCCGTCTCGCGCGCCTCGGCAACCACGGCGAAAGAATCTCCCGGTGCCCCAGGTGCACGCCGTCGAAGTTGCCGATCGCGGCCACCGTAGGACCAAAGCCCGCCGGAATCTCCGCGAGCGAACGGAAGACAGCGACCGGCCGCGGCTCGGCGCTCTGTCGCGCGAGTTTCGCGAGCTCGGCCTCATAGCGTCACGGGCACGCTCAGCCCGTCATAAGCCAGCTGGACGTTCTCTGGCAGCGTGCGGTTGGTCTCTTCGTGGCCCAGGTCGTGCGCAATGTGCGTGAACCACGTTTGCCGCGCGCCGATGCGCCGCGCCCACGCCACCGCCTGCTCCAGCGTGGCGTGGCTGGGGTGCGGCGTGTGGCGCAGCGCCGAAAGCACCAGCACTTCGACGCCCTCGAGCAGCGCAAAACTCGCTCGGAATCGCGCTCACGTCGGTCATGTAGGCCGCGTTGCCAAAGCGGAATCCGGCAATCGGCTGCTCGCCGTGCAGCAGCGGAATGCGCACAAACTCGACGCCATGGACTGCATTGTGTTCGGCCAAGCGGCGTCAACTGCACGCGCGCGCGCGTGGGATAAGTAGCCTGCGGCGAAAACGTGTAGTCGAAGATCCGCTCGAGCACCTTCGCCGCCGCCTCCGATCCGCATAGAGCGGAATCGGACCCCCGCGTTCGCAGCGATAAAGCTCAGCGGCCGCAGATCGTCCATGCCCAGAATGTGGTCGGCGTGCGCGTGCGTGTAGAACACCGCGTCCACGTGCGTGAGCGTGCGCGCGCAGCGCCTGCTCGCGAAAATCCGGTCCGGTGTCGATCACCACCATGCGCTCGATCCGCGCCGCCCGCTGGTTCAGTCCAGCGCAACAGCACCGAAGGCCGCAGCCGCCGGTCATGCGGATCCGGCGAGGTGCACACCGCGCACCCGCACCCCAGCGTCGGAACCCCCATCGAGGTCCCCGTGCCGAGAAATGTGAGCGTACCTTGCAAGCTTGCAACTCCTGGCTGTCAGCTTCAGGGATCAGCACAAAGCAGTTACCACGCGGGCCAGTTCTCGCCCATCGTGTTCGACGGCTTGAAATCTATGCAAATCATCGGCTTCGACGATTTCTTCGCACGACTTTGACTGAAGGCTGAGAGCTAACGGCTGAAAGCTGCTCTTACTTTTTCTTCGGCATCGGCGGCGGTGGCACCGGTTGCACGGTCATCATGCTGGTCAGTTCCAGAAACGCCATGCGCGCCTCAAACAGCACCGTCTGCAGCATGCGATCTTCGGTGGGCGTCAGGTTGCCGCGCGTCTTTTCCGCCAGAACGCCGAGCAGATCGATGGTGGTGCGCGCGCCCACAATGTCCACGCGCGGCCGCTGGCCCTCCTGCGTTCCCGCGCCCATCTGCATCATCGCAGTCACGTAGAACTGCTGCACCAGGTGCTCGAATCCCACCGGCGGCTGCGGCCCCGCCGCAGGATTCTGCGCGCGGATCAGGTCTTCCAGCCGCTGCGCCGAGGCATCGTAGGCGGCCTTCTGCTCGCTGGCTCTCCTCGGCCGTCGGCGGAGGCGGCAACTCGTCCGCCAGGCTCCTGCTCATCGTGCCGGCGCAGTTTGCCTGACCCGCTGCGCCGTGCGATTCATTCACCACCAGCCGCGGTCCCGGCGCAGGCTCAGCTTGCGCGCCAGGCGCGGACCAGGCTGCGGTTGACGCGGCCGGCGTGGTCGGCACTGCTGTCGCCGGCGGATCTGTCGCGCTCGACCCGCGCCTCTCTCTTGCTCTTCCTCCGCCTTCATCTTGCGGCGGTCAATCACTTCAAATTTTGGCGTATCGCTCATAGCTTCAAGTTTCTCATCCATGGCGCCTGTTGCTCCAGCGCCCTTGCTGACAGGTCGCGGTTCTAGTCCCAGCACCTCTCACGACGAAGTATCTAGCGCTTCTTGCCCAGCTTCGGCGGCGCAGCCAGAATCCGCGCCGTTCCCGCGTTCGCCCGCCGCGCTGTACGCGAAATGCTCTGGCTCTGCGCCTCCGCCTCCGTCGCGCATCATGCCCAGCGCAAACACTCGCTGTCCGCCGGCAAGCGGCAACTCGGCCGCGCTGGTGATCTGGCCCGGCAGCTGTCCCGTCTTCCAGCGTCAATCTCCGCGCCCGCCGCCGGCACCGGGCCGGTCAAGTTCCAGCGGCCGCAGATGCCGGTGCACATTGCCGCGCGAGCGGATGCGCTCCACGATCTCCTGGCCCAGGTAGCAGCCCTTGCTGAAGTGCAGCGCCCGCATCTGCGAGGTCTCCTGCGGCAGGTCGCGCTCCACCATATCGATGCCGTACGCCGGAATCCCCTCGGCAATGCGAAATGCCTCCAGCGATGCGCAGCCCACCGGCGTCGCTCCGGCCGTGCGCAGGCACGACCACAGCTTTGCCAGCCCCGCCGACGGCAGCCAGAATTCATAATGCGGCGCCAGCACGCCGTAGCCGCGCAGAATCCTCAGGTCCCAGCCGTTCCACTCCACGCTGGTTCCCGCCATCGGGCTGCGCAATCACCGGCAGGCCCACGCGCTCCAGCACCTCGTCGGCCTGCGGGCCGGTCAGTCCGATCGCCGTCTCCGAGCCGGCCTCGCCCACCTGCTCTTCGCCCAGCGGAACCAGTTCCACATCGTCCATGATGATGAACTGGTTCAGGTGCGCCAGCAGCTTCTCAAACTGGTCGGCCGCAATCTCCAGTTCCAGCCCGGACTCGCCGGCAAACGGAGTGCCCAACAGCGGATCGCTCGTCGCCAGCGCTTCCTTTGCGCGCCGGCAGCTGGATTGCGCCGCTGCGGCGATAGCTCTTCGCCGTCCCGCCACACCGTCAGGTCGCCCTGGATGCGGCCCTGCGCATTCAGCACCAGGTTCCACGCGCCGGTGTTGGGAAACAGATCGTTGACGGTGTTGGTCACCATCCCGCTCAGCCAGCGAAAGCGGTCGCCCCCGCGCACCTCCACGCGCCGCATCCAGCCCAGGTCGTGGATCGCGGCTCCGGAGGCCAGCGCCGCTGTTTCCGCCTCTGGCGCGTCCAACTCTCTGTGGGGTCAGCGCGCCGCGGTAGACGGCAAGTTCGTGGGGAGTATGGGCGGATTCAAGCATGGCGGCCAGCGCGGTGGCCTGCAGGTTTGTGGCAAGATCGGTCTCAGGCATGGGGAGCTTTTCCGCGGTTCGGCGCCGGATTTCTCGTCGAAACTTGGCGCGAAACCGCATCCTGATTATAGCCTTGAAGTGAGACGAGCTGGAATCCCGGCCGCGGTAACCTGGAATTGGGCACCCAAACCTGCAGGGAGAATGGATGAGTGAGCAGGCACGCAAACGTGACGAATCGGACGGTCGGCGTCGGTGTCTGCGCCCTTCTGCTCTGCCTGGCAACTGCAGCAACCTGCGCAGCGGCCCGCGCAGCAACCCGCCCGCACCGCTCCGCCAAGCCGCCCGGCCGCTGCAATCTCACGGCGCCAGCACAGCGAGTCCGGACAACGCAAGCCAGTCACGCACATCACGCCCGAGCAGGCCAAGCAGCTCTTCGCCCTGGTCGACGAGCTGCATCAAATTCTCCTCCGACGAGACCGGCCTGCCCATCAAGAGCACCGTCAAGCGCCAGCTCACCACCCGCGCCGCCGTTGAAAGCTATCTCGAAGAAAAATTCAACGAAGACGAGGGCGCCAAGCGCCTGCAGCGCGACGAGATCGTGCTCAAGAAATTCGGCCTGCTCGACCGCGACTTCGAGCTCAAGCCATTTCTGCTGGCGCTGCTGAAAGAGCAGATCGAAGCCTACTACGACTCCAAGACCAAGACCGTCAACATGCTCGACTGGGTCGATCGCCGACGAGCAAAAGCCGGTGCTGGCCCACGAGCTGACCCACGCGCTGCAGGACCAGCACGCCGACCTGGAGAAATGGGACGACCAGACTCCCGACGATGTTTCGCACGACGCGGCCGGCGACCAGGATCACCTGGCCAAGGACGAGATGGACACCGCGCGCGATGCCGTGGCCGAGGGCCAGGCCACGGCCGTGATGATGGACTACATCCTGAAGCCGATGGGCAAAAGCCTGGTCAAGGATCCTGAGGTGCTGGACTGTCGTCAGGGCGCAGATGACCGCCACGAAGACTCGCCGGTGATGGCGCGCGCGCCGCTGCTGCTCTCGGAGTCGATGCTCTTTCCCTATCGCGAGGGCCTCAGCTTCGAGCAGGACGTCTGGATGGACCAGGGCCAGACCGCGGCCTTTGCCGGCGCGCTCGACCGCCCGCCCACGTCGAGCTGGGAGATCATCAATCCGCGCGTGTACGAGCAGAAGCACATCCCCGCCGTTCCGCTGCTGCCCAACATTCATCCCGCTCGTCGACACGCTCTACGAGCCCTACGACATCGGCCAGGTCGGCCAGCTCGACGTGCACATCCTCACCGAGCTCTTCGGCGGCGACAACGCGGCGCGCGACCTGACTCCGGCCTGGGACGGCGGCCTCTATTGGGCCGGCCAACTGCGCAGCGCCACCACACCCGAGGAGCAGGCCAGCACCAAATCCCTCGCGCCTCTTTTATCTCTCGGTCTGGAAGAGCGCCGACTCCGCGCAGGCCTTCGCCAAGCTCTACGCCGACAGCCTCGGCCGCAAGTATTCCAATCGTGCAAGCCGGTCGCCGATGACGGCGGCGGGCCATCGGCCGTTGACGAATCGGATGAGCAGGTCTTCTCCACCAACGAAGGCCCGGTCGTCATCACCACGCGCGGCAAACTGGTCTTCGTCGCGGAAAGCTTCCCGCTGCCGCTCGCGCGCAAGCTCACCAGCGCTCATTCTCGATGCGCAAGGCACCGGCATCATCCGGATGACACAACTCGCCGAGCCGGGTGCCCCAGGTCCCGATCCTGGGACCTGGGATAGCGCGGCCCTCCGCGTCGCACGACTGCCGGTTGCGCCATCCTCTCCGCGTACTTCAGTGGAAAGGGCGGGAGACCACACGCCCTACGTCCCCCTCACTTCCAGCCTGGTTCAGTTTCTCGCAAACTGCGGCGTGATGAAAGCCGCAGTCGACGCCGGAATCCGCGCCGCTCAATAGCCGCAAGGCCCATGGGTGCCCCATCCAAGCTTTGCTTGGGTGGGCGCGCACGAATCTCATTTCAGAGGCTTGTGTCAGGGCGTGACTCTTCTGTTTTCCGCTGAAGTCACCGGTAGACGCACGAAGCGAAAGGGCACGAGTTCACTCGTGGCATAATTTGCAGAAAATGCGGAAACGCCTTCACGAGCACGATTCGAGGCGAGCCACCATTCCTTGTCAAGACCCTCGCCTCTCCCATCACATCGAAAATTCACGCTTAAATTCCTGCCCTCACACGCCTTACGAATCCGAAAATATTTCCTGTGAACATTGCCGATAATTTCGCTGAAAATCGCTACACTTTTCTCAGATGAAAAACAGGTTTGATTTCGGCAGCGCGTCGACTACCTTTTCCGCGAATACCCTTTCTTGGATCGAACGCGCACCGCATAACGAGACGTTGTTGCATCAAGAACGATTCAAATGCAAAAAACAGTGTCGTAAGTCGTCAATTTTGACGACTTTAGATTCTAAGTTCCTTATTTTCAATCAACTACAGGACCCTCTTCCAGCTCCATATCATTGAAAAAAGCGAACTTAGGTTTAAATCGCACTTTTTCAGTGGCTCAATTTTCTTACCGCAATTCGGGAAACCAGGAACCTATCGCAGCGCACCGCGGCGGCTCGTTCGCCCCCTTTAAGATGTTCAACGGAGCAGTACAAAGGGAAGAGAGATCGCAAAAAAATGCAAGGCAAGCTCGAATTGATGATGGGCCCGATGCGTAGCAACAAGACGGCGGAACTGTTGCGCCGCGCCGACATGCGCCGCCAATACGCCAAGCAGCACGTGATGATTCTCAAGCCCAGCGACGACACCAAGGGTGGCCCCGGGGTCATCGAGAGCCGCAATCCCAACGGCGGCGGAAAAATGAATGCACTCGAATTCCAGGCCGCGAACCCCTGGGAGGTGCTCGGCGCAATTCGCGATAAAGAGCAGGATATCGGCAAGCGCGTGGAGTGCATCGCCATCGACGAGGGCCAGTTCGTCGGCGAACTCTTCATCTTCACCAAGTATCTGCTCGACGCGGGCCACGATGTGCTCGTCGCTGGGCTCGATCTCGATTTCCGCGCGCTGCCTTTCGGCGAAATGCTCAACCTCACCTGGCTCGTCAATGCCTACGGCGGCAGCATCACCGAGTGCATCGCCTACTGTACGTGCGGCGCCCGAGCCCTTTATTCGCAGCGCCTCATTGACGGCAAACCCGCCCCCTACGACAGCCCAATCAAAGTCCCCGGCGACGCCTATGAACCGCGTTGCGCCGAACATTTCGTCCTCCCGGGCCGCCCGCACTGAGCGCGCCAACAAGAAGACGAGTAGCGCCGGACTCCAGTCCGGCTGTCGTGTGGGCCTCCTGGCCCACACCGGGTGCCCCAGTTCAGGCTTTGCTTGGGTGGACTCCAAACTCAATCCGCCCACAAATCTCGATCCAGTCCATTCGAATCATGAACTTACATCCATCAAGCATTCCGTAAACAAAAGCGCGATCATTCAGATTTGATATAGTCCAACACTCGAATAATATGCCATACTATTCTTGCCATGCCGTCGCTGCGCGAAAAGCTCGCCGACTCCACGCGCTTCCTGGTCGCGACTGAGCTTGTCTCGGTGCGCGGCTCGATGGCCGAGAGCGAGCGCGATCAAGGCGCGCGGCTTTGCCAACGAGCTCGTCGCCTGCCCCGAGATTGACTGGATCTCGATTACCGACAACGCCGGCGGCAATCCGCAACTTGCGCCGCTGCGCTCTGGGCCGGCCGATTCTCTATGCCGGCAAGGAAGTCGTGATTCACCTCACCTGCAAAGATCTGAACCGCAACGGCCTCGAGAGCGAAGCCTGGATGCTGAACAGCGAGGGCTTCCACAACATCCTGGCCATGACCGGCGATTATCCCGGTGGCGGGCAACGATGGCCTGGCGCAAGCCGGTGTTCGACATCGATTCCGATTGGCCTGATTTCGCTGCTGAACAAGATGAACCAGGGCCTCGAGCGCGCGAGTGAAGCGAACGGCAACGGCCAGCATCTGGAAAAGACGCAGTTCTGCATCGGCGCGGTGACCACCAACTTCAAGCTGCGCGAGGGCGAAGTGATTCCGCAGTACCTGAAGCTCGAGAAGAAAATCGAGTGCGGCGCGCAGTTCATCATCAACCAGATCGGCTTCGACTCGCGCAAGATCTCGGAGCTGCGCTGCTACATGGACGCGCACGGGATGAAGGCAGCACGCCGCTGATCGGCAACGTGTACCTGTTAAGTCCGCGTGTCGCACAAATCTTTCCACGAGGGCAGAATTCCCGGCGTCGTGGTGAGCGATCCGCTCTGGGAACTTTGCCGGCATGCACAGCCAGTCCCCCGACGGCGGGAAGGCATTTTTCCTCGAGTTCGCGGCCAAGCAGATTGCCATCTATCGCGGGCTCGGATTTCGCGGCGTGTATCTCGGCGGAGTCCACAATTTCGCGGCGATCGAAAGCATTCTTGAGATTGAGCGACAGTTTTGCGCCGGACGACTGGAAGCAGTTCGCGCGCGAGATCCGGTTCTCGCGGCCCGGCGAATTTTTTTACTACGCGGAAAATCCGGCGACCGGCCTTGCCGACGCCGCACACGAGACTCCGCGGCCGCAGACCTCATCGAAGCATGTCACCGCGGTCTATCAGATTTCGAAGCTGGTCGCACGCACACGATGTTCGCGCCCGGCAAGCCGTTCGCGAACTGGGGCGCGAAACTCTGCGCGCACTGCGAAGGATCCGATGCAGGGGCCGGCGCCGCTGCGGGCGCTGGAGAAGCTGAGCAAGGCCGCGCTGTACCAGTGCAAGGATTGCGGCGACTGCTCGCTGCCCGACATCGCGTATCTCTGCCCCGAATCGCAATGCGCGAAGAACCAGCGCAACGGCCCTGCGGCGGCACGCGCGAAGGCCGCTGCGAAGTGGACGGCTACGGCGACTGCATCTGGCTGCGCGCTTACGAGCGGCTGAAACACGACGGCCGCGAGCAGAAGCTGCTCGACCATGCGCCCGTGGTCCAGAACCAGGGCCTGCGCGGAACGTCGGCGTGGGCCAATCTTGGCTGGGCCGCGATCACACCGCAAAACGAGAGGCAGCGCAGAACGGACGTCGCGCCGCTCCCACAGCCAGGAGCCTAGTCAAAAACATGAGTAAGAAACTGCATATCGTCGGCGAGTTGATGAACAACTCCTATGCGCGCGCGCGCAAGGCGTTCACCGAGCGCGATCCGAAGGGCTACCAGGAGCTCGCGAAGCTGCAGTCCGACCTCGGCGCGGACTATCTGACGCTGAATCTCGACGGCACGCAGCGCATCCAGGTGCGGAGGCAGGAGATGCTCGATTTTCTGCCGGACGTCATTCCGGCCATTCAGGAAGCCACCGTCGACGCCCATCGCCTTCGACAATCCGTCGGTCGAATACCACAAGGTTGCGCTCGAAGCATTACGACCGGAAAAAGAGCGGCGCCGCCGATTCTGAATTCGCTGGCCGCGTCGCGCGAGCGTCTGGACGAGATGGTCGAGCTGGTGAAGCACTACGACACGCTGCCGTCGTGATGGCTTCGGAGACATTCGTGCCCGGCGGCACGGCGCAGTGCCTGAATCCGCAGGACTCCTACCGCGCCGCGAAACATTTTGTCGAGCTGCTCGTGACCAAGGCCGGCCGCCGCAACGATCAGATCATCATTGATCCCGGCCTTGCGCCGGTGGGCGCGGATACCTACGGCCTGGTGAACATCGGCCTCGACGCGATGCGGCTGATCAGCGCCGATCCCGATTTGAAGGGCGTTCACCTGATCGTGGGCCTTTCCAACTTCGCCTGGGGCACGCCGAAAGGAGTCCGCGAGGAGCTGGAGAAGGCCTACCTGACGCTGGGAATGGAAGTCGGGCCTGGATTTCGCGCTGGCGAATCCGGAAAAGACGCCCGGCGCCGCTGCCGACGGATCATCCGATGGTGGCCAAGCTGCGCGAAGCGCTCGAGCAAGGCCGGCCGCACGAAGGCGAGACCCATGAGATCTCCGGCTTCCGCCAGGCTGAAGCCATCATGGCCATCTGCAGCGATGCGCAGGACGGTTGAGCTCTGAAGACTGCGAACTATCCCGCATCGGCAATGTCCCCATTGATTCCTGCGGCCACTCGACGACCGCCGCGTCTGGCTGCGCGTTGGCACGCTGCTGGACGGCATCGAGCGCCGCACCGCTGCGCAATGCGCACGTTGTCTACGACAGCGAACCAGATTCTCTATGCCGGCGACAGATTCGCCGCCGCGCAGATTTGCTGAACGCCGGCCAACGCGCAGCCGGACGCCGACCTGCCGGATTACACGCTGCTGCCCGGACTGATCGACGCGCACACGCATTTCTTTCTTGAAGGCGGCGAACTCGATCTCGGACAAGCGCTCGGCCTATCTGAAACAAACGCCTGAAGATCTGCTTCGCGCCGCGCGCAGCACGCGGCTCGAAAAGCTCGTGCGGCTCGGCGTGATCGCCACTGCGCGACGCAGGCGACAAAGACGGCGTGGGCCTGGCGCTGAGCAAGCTTTACGCGAGCGCCGATCGGCCGCTGATGCCGTACGTCGACAGCCCCGGCGCGGCGATTCATCACCGCGGCCGCTACGGCAGTTTCATGGCCGAGCCGATGCGAAGATTGCGTGCACGCCGCGCGCAATGTGTTGAGGCGCGCGTGAACAGCCGGCGCCGACCGCATCAAACTGATTCGCGACCGGCATCATCAACTTCAAAAAGGGCGCGGTCACGACCGCGCCGCAAATGACGACCGAGGAGATTCGCCGAGTTTGTCGCCGCCGCAAAAGCACTTTGGCAAGCAGACCCTCGCGCACGCGTCGGGCGACGACGGCATCGAGCGCGTGATCGACGGCGGCGTGGATTCCGTCGAGCATGGCTTTTTTGTGCGCGACGATCAGCTCGCCAAGATGCGCGACCGGCAAATTGCCTGGGTGCCGACTTTCGCGCCGGTGCAGGAACAGGTGGACCATGCCGACCAGATGGGCTGGGACGCGCAGTCGTCGCCAACCTCAGAAGATTCTCGACCAGCACGCGGCGAGTCTGGTGAAGGCTCACGCGATGGGCGTGCAGATCATCGCCGGCAGCGACGCCGGCTCCTGCGGCGTGGCGCACGGCCTCGGCTTGCTCTACGAACTGGAGTTGATGGAGCGCGCCGGACTCTCGCCGCTGCGGTGATCAACTCCGCGACCGGAGCGAGCTCGAACCGGCTCGCCTTCAAGGAAAAATTCGGCCAGATCAAGCCCGGCTTCCTGCCCCGCTTCCTTCTGGCACACCATTCTCCGCTTAAGACCGTCATTAACCTTTCTCGGGAGAAAACCGTGGTCTTCGATGGAGAAGCTCTGGAAACAAGCGCCAATCCCAACATGGATGGACTCTAGGCTAAATGACAGAATTCAAGGCCTATCTACGCCCATTCAGTTTGAGACTCAGCCAATTCCTGAGCGCCGAGTCCCCGTCTGGCCGATTCCTGTTGTCCGATCTATCGGGCGTAAACTATTATTGCGAGGGTCGAAATAAATCAGATTCACGCACGCCAGGCGAGTCGGCCAGCAGTGTTCCCAGCAAACTGAAGCACACTTCATTTGCGAGGTCATTTTTTACTTCATTTTGTGGCGCGGTGGGCCTATGCGGGTCCAGCCACCAGGCTTGAGCATTCGGGCAACGGCGGAATTTCAATCGCCGTTTAATTCCGTCTGTCGTACGTGATCGGGAGGAAAAGTATGCTGCCAGAACAGTGGGAAACATTCAAGCGGGCGGTCGCGGCGCGAAAAGCTCGACAAGATCCCGATGGCGCTGATCATCGATAGCCCGTGGATTCCCGGCTACCTCGGGATCAAGCACATGGACTATTTCCTCGATCCGGAGCTGTGGTTTCAATCGAACCTGAAAATCATGCAGGAGTTCCCCGACATCATCTTCATCCCCTCGTGGTGGATGGAATACGGGATGGCGGCGGAGCCTTCGATCCTGGGCGCCAAGATCAAGTTCTGGCAGGACAACACGCCCAGCGAATACCACACGCTCTATCACCTTGAGGACATCGACAACTTCCCCGAGTACGAAGTGGAGGCCGACGGGTTTGCGGGCCTGACGCTGCACCGCATCAAGATGGCGCGGCAGCGCATTCTCGATGCCGGCTACATTCTGCCGATGGTCACCTCGCGCGGGCCGATGTGCACGGCGGGATTTGTGCGCGGCACGACCGAGTTCATGATCGACCTGGTGGAGAACCCCAAGGGCGCGCACAAGCTGCATCGATCTCTGCACGCGCGTGATCATTGACTGGCTGAAGGCGCAGCAGAAAGTGATGGGCGATACGGTTGAGAGCATCTTCATCCTCGACGACATTGTCGGGTTCGTGAACGAGGAGCATTACCTGGAGTTCGCGCATCCTTATCTGAAGCGCATCTGCGATGCGTTCCCCAAGGACTGGGTGAAGCTCTATCACAACGACGCCGAAGTGGATGCCTGCCTCGATCACCTGCCCGACACGGGATTCAACGTGCTGAACTGGGGCAAGCAGCGGCACATCACCGAAGTGAAGCGGCGCGTGGGCGACCGCATGTGCCTGATGGGCAATGTGAATCCGCTGGAGGTCGGCGTGCGCGGAACGCCCGAGGAAGTGAAGGACGAGACGCTCGAAGTGCTGGAGGGTTCGGGCGGCGAGGGAATCATTCTTTCCGTCGGCGGCGGCACCAGCCCGGGCATGCCGCGCGAAAATATTCTGGCCATGCTTGAGGCTCTTGAGGAATTCAACGCAAAACGCGCTGCCGGCAGCGGTTGCGAGCGCGCGCTGAGGAAACGAATCGATGCCCGATTACGCATTGATGAATCAGTACCTGTACGAAGGAAACGCCAACGAGGTGGAGCAGCTGACCAAGGAAGCGCTCGCCGAAGGGCGCACCGCGCAGGAAGTGCTGACCGAAGGGCTGATCGCGGGCATGAGCGTGGTGGGCGAGGACTTCAAGCACAACGTGCTCTATGTGCCGGAAGTTCTGATCGCGGCGCGCGCGATGAAGGCCGGCATGGCGGTGCTGAAGCCGCTGCTGACGTCGAAAGACGGCGGCACCAAGCCGAAGGGCGTTCTGCTGATGGGCACGGTGCGCGGCGACCTGCACGACATCGGCAAGAACCTGGTGGGCATGATGGCCGAGGGCGCGGGCTTTGAGGTGCACGACATCGGCGTGGATCAGAGTCGTGGAGAAGTTCATGGCCGCGGCCGAGAAATGCAAGCCGAACATCATCGGCATGAGCGCGCTGCTGACCACGACCATGATGTATATGAAGACCGTGATCGACGGATTCGACGCCGCCGGCCTGACGCACATCAAGATGGCGGTCGGCGGCGCGCCCATCAGCCAGATGTTTGCCGACGAGATCGGCGCCGATGGCTACGGAGCCAATGCTTCAGCCGCGGTGGATTTGTTCCTGCGGCTCGCGGAGCAGGCGTGAACCGGCAGGTAATCGTGGCCACCTACAAGATTCTTTACTGGCAGGAAATTCCCACCCAGATCAAGGCCGAGGATGACGACGGACGACGTGACCGTGATGCTGGACGGACAATTCATGAAGCAGATCGATATCCTCGCCGCCAAGCGCGGGCTGCAGGATGCCGACGACTACCTGGCGCAATGGAAGTGGAGCGAGGAAGAAGGAGCGCGAAGGGTCGGCGCAGGAAGTGGCGGAAGCGTGAAGGCCGAACTCGAAGCGAAGGGCTGGTAGGAATTCTCCGCACAAATGGCCGTCGACTCTCACCATCAACGGACAATCGATCGAGGCCGACGCGCGGGCTCTCGCTGTTCGATCAGGCTGAAGCCCTGGGCATCGACGTGCCCACCTCCTGCCGCAAGCAAGGCAAATGCAAAGAGTGCATGGTCGAGGTCGTCGAGGGGATGAGTCGCTCTCTCGCCGCTCGCCGAACCGGAACGTCATCTGAAGGGAAACTTCCGCCTTTCCTGCCAGACCTATGTCACTGGCGCGAGCGGCCACGTCCGCTGCCACACCATGCGCCGCGGGACACATGCGGATCGAGCGCCAGGCGCTCGGACTGCCCGGTACGCGGTGCAGGCGTTCGAGCTCGATCCGGCCGTGACGCGCGACGGCGACCGCATTCTGATCGACGGCGTCGAAGTCGAGCGCTCCACCGGGCCCGATTCACGGCATCGCCATGGACCTGGGCACCACGACCGTGGTGCTGCGGCTGATCGATCTCGAAACCGGCGAGCTGATCGCCGACACTTCGTTTGAAAATCCGCAGCGCTTCGGCGGCTCGGAGGTCATGTCGCGCATCGCATACGACACCGACCATCCGGGCCGGTTGCTGATGCGCACGCTGGCCGGATATCTGAGCCACGCGATCGAGAAGTTCCCGGTCGATCCGAAGACGATCTACGAGATGGTGGTGGTGGGCAACTCCACCATGCGCGATCTGTTCTTCTGGCAGAACGTGTACTCCATCGGCCAGAGCCCGTACCACTCGATCACCGAAATCGAAATGGCCGAAGGCAAGCGCACGACCACCAGCCTTGACGCAGACCGGCCTGCACAGCCTCTTGCCGATTCATCCCAAAGCTCGCGTCTATGGCGCTCCGATCATCAGCGGCCACGTGGGAGCCGATGCGGCCGCCTGCATGCTGGCTGCCGACCTGGCGCACGAAGACCGCCTGATCGCGATCATGGACATCGGCACCAACACCGAACTGATCGTCGGCAACAAAGATCGCATTCTCGCGGCATCGTGCCCGGCCGGACCGGCCTTTGAAGGCGGCGCAATCGCCTGCGGCATGCCGGCGCTCGACGGCGCCATCGAAGAAGTTCGCAATCGATGACGATGGCGACTTCCAGCTTCGCGTGATCGGCGATGTGAAGCCCGAAGGAATCTGCGGTTCGGGTCTGGTCGATGCGCTGAGCGAGTTGCTGCGCACCGGCCGCATGAACGAACGGGCCGCTTCGAAGACGATCTGCATCGCATCGATCTCTACGCAAGGCGCGACGAGCAGACGTCTATCTGCTCGAAAGCGACGTGAACGAGCTGGCCCAGGCCAAGGGCGCAAACGTCGCCGGCCTGCACGTGGTCTTCTCCACCTACGGCATCGATTTTGACGATATCGACGTTTTCTATCTCGCTGGCGGCTTTGGGCGGCATCTCAACGTCGAAGCCGCGAAGCGCATCGGGCTGGTGCCGAATCTGCCTGCGGAAAAGATCGTTCAGGCCGGCAATACCGCGATTGAAGGCGCGACCATCGCGCTGCTCTCGAAGACGAAACGGCAGGAACTGGAAGAGCTGGTGAAGCGAGTCGAGCATTGCCGGCTTGAAACGCATCCCAGCTTCTTCGATTTCTTTGTCGAGGGCTGCCAGTTCAAAGCCGTGGAGCCGATTCCATGCGCCAAGTAGCCGAATCCGTCGAACTGGCCGGCACACTGGCTGAGGTGGATGTGCCGCCGGCAGGAGTATGCGCGGCTGCTCGGCTATCCGCGCGGCTGTGTGCTCGAAGGGCCGCGCGCGAGAACTGGCTGATTGGGCGCGGGACTGGTACGCGGAACATGGCCGCCGTGGATCTATGCGCGACAGGCCGAGAGCTTCGCAATTCAGCTGGCGACAATGACGATCGTGCATATCGACGGCGTGCGTCTTCACCAGCAAGCGTCTGCAGAACACGCTGCGAGCAGGCCGGGGCGCACAGCGTGATCCTGGTTGCCGTCGGCGCCGGCCCGGAAGCCGAAGAAGAAGCGCGGCGCGCTGGAATGACGAAAAACCCGACGAATATTTCTTCCTCGAGATGTATGCTTCCGCCGTGGTGGAGCACCTGACCACATGGCCGGCGCGCGACTTTGCGACTGGGCCGAGCAGCGACGGCATGGCTGTGCTGCCGCACTACAGCCCCGGCTATCCGGAGTGGGATGTTGCCGAGCAGCCGCGCCTGCTCGAGCTGATGAAACAGACGCGAAGCGAGCAATTCCCTTCCCGCGTCGATGTCTTTGACTCCGGAATGCTGCGGCCCAAGAAAACGCAGCTCGCGGTCTTCGGCCTCACGCGCCACATGCGATCGCCTGCAGCGGCTCACCAGCCTGGTTCCCTGCGAGAGCTGCTCGTTCGGTCCGTGCCAGTACCGGCGCGCGCCGTACAAACGCGCGCCGCGGCCAACCGGCGAACAGGTCCGGCGCGCACGCCGGTGCTTGACCTGACGCGCAGTACAGCGTCAATCGCAAGGCGCTGCAACGCTGGGCGGAAGAGCGGCTCTGCGATTGCGCAATCCATGCCGGACGGTTCGCTGGACGCGATATTCCGCTACGATGGAACCACTTGCACCAACATGGGCCGGCCGCTGACGTTTCTCTACAAGGTGAAGCTGGGCCACAGCGCTGAGGGCTATCCAATCCGCGAACAGCGCTGCGCGCCGGCCGAAGGCGACAAGGGCCACGAGTTCATGTGCAAGTTCATCGAGGATTCGGCGACACTGATGGCCGCGATCGACAGCGAGAAGCCGCTGAGCGGCGAGCGCTTGAATCGATTCTTGGCTGGCGGCGCGATGCCATCGGCGCCGGCTGCTATTGCGAAGCCGCAAGCCGCGAGCACAAGTGGGGACTGGTGCTCGAAACCATCCACTACGCTCTGGTGCAAAAGGAATTGAGCGAGGAACGGAGATGACGAAAAAACTTCTTCACGAAGCAGCCTCTGGCAGCGGCCCTTGCTCTGGCGACGGCGCGATGGGCACGCAGCTGATGCTCGCCGGCCTGGAACAGGGCAACTGCGGCGAAGCGTGGAATCTCACGCACCCGGAGCGCGTGCTCGCCATCCAGCGCCGCTACGCCGAGGCCGGCTCCGATTGCCTCATCACCAACACCTTCGGCGGATCGCGCATCATGCTCAACCGCCATGGCCAACGCGGACCACGTGGCTGAGATCAACAAGGCCGGCGTCGCCATTGCGCGCGAGAGCCTTCGATGGCCGCAAAGGCGGATACGTGCTCGGCGACATCGGCCCCTTCGGCGGATTGCTGGAGCCGTTTGGCGATTTTACTGAGGCGCAGGTGCAGGCGCATTCGAAGAGCAGGCGGCGGCGCTGGTCGAAGGCGGCGCCGACGCCATCATCATCGAAACGCAGACTTCGCTCGAAGAACTGCAGATCGGCATCGAGGCGGCGAAGAAGGCGGGCGCGCCAGTGCATCATCGGATCGATGGCCTACGACGTCACGCTCGACGGCTCGACGTTCCGCACCATGATGGGCATTGATCCGGAACGCGCGGCGGAGTTCATGGAAGAGCACGGCGCGCACATTGTCGCGCTGAACTGCGGCACCGGCATGGATATGGAGCGCGCGCTTCGAGCAGTGGAGCGATACAAGAGCGCGACCAGTCTGCCGGTGATGGTGCAGCCGAACGCCGGAAAGCCGCGCCTGGTGAATATGAAGATCGTGTACGATGAAACGCCGGAGCAGATGGTGAAAGGCCTTGTGCCGCTGCTTGAAGCGGGCGCGAATATCATCGGCGCCTGCTGCGGCAGCACGCCCGATCATATCCGCGCCTTCAGAAAAGCGATGGACGAATATCTCGAAGTCAAAAGGATTCGAACCCAGTCGGAGCGCCAACGTGAAAGTTAAACTTTGCGATGTGAATCGCGGACGCTGAAGAGAAGCTTCCGCCCGCAGGCCGACGACAAGTCCGGCATCGGCGTGCACTACGTTGACGCCTACATCAAGCCGATGAACGTGAAGCTTGAAGACGGCACGGCAGTGCGCTGCAAGCGCCGCGGGCTGAAGATCACTCTTTCCGCCGGAGCAAAAAAGGGCGAAGGCCTGATGCGCCGCCTCGACGTCAGCCCCGATCCGGTTGTGATGCTCGATGCCGCGCTGCAGGAAGCCGCAAAAACTGCGGGCATCGAACTCTTCATCGAGAATGGCGCAATCTATTTAGGTATCTAGTCGACTGCGTTAAGTTGAGCCCGCCGCATGGAAAGACGCAGGCGTTCTCGTGCGGTCCGGTGAAGGTCTACACTCTGCATGCGCGGATCTCGTGGCCGATCGTCTGAATTGCCTGCCCATCAATCAACTCGACCCCTCGCCAAAACGAGGCGCGCTCCCATTGCTCAGTAAGGCTCGACGAGGAAAGTGTTTCCACATCCTCCGTGTGAGATTCGATTGCGCGGAGAAGACATCCAAATCGGTGGGCCCCTTGCACCTGCAAATTCCAACTTTCGACCGATTGGGCGGCCGGTGTCAGCCTATACGATCTTAGATTGATGGGTTGTCTTCGCGACAACTGACCAGAAAAGGTCGAAAATGAACAGACGCGATTTTCTTGCAGTGAGCACGACTCTGCTGGCTGCGGCTGCCGTTGCTCCAAACTCCACGCTCAGTGAGGAAGCCACCACTCCGCAAGCTCGACTGCTCCCGATCAACCGCGGGTGGCGTTTCCACCCCTCTCCCGTGAAGGGAGCCGAGCTGCCTGGTTTTGATGATTCAGCTTTTGATACTGTCGTTCTGCCTCATACGAATATCGTCACGCCATGGCACAACTTCGACGACAAAGACTACGAGTTTGTTTCTACCTATCGTCGACGCTTCCGGTTGCCACCATATGCCGCCGGCAAACACGTTTTTCTCGACTTCGAGGGCGCGATGACCGCCACCACCGTGTGGATCAACGGAGTCCGTCTCGGGGAATACAAGGGCGGCTACACGCCTTTCTCGTTCGACCTGACACCGCATGTGAAGCTCCAGGGCGACAACGTGCTGGTTGCCTTTGTTGACTCAACTGAGCGTGCCGATATTCCTCCATTCGGCAACGAAATTGACTACATGACATTTGGCGGCATCTATCGCGAAGTCGCGCTGCGCATTGTGCCGGAGTTTTATATCGATAACATCTTCGCTCATGCCCAGGATGTCCTCACCGCCAGTCCTTCGCTTTCCGTCGACTGCTTCCTCGCCGGTGATCCAGGCGCTGGCAGCCACTACACTCTGGAAGCCGAGCTACGCGATGGCGATCGTGTGATTGGCAGAAACTCAGGGACAGTAAGCTTCAAGTCCGCAGCTCCTGCGTCATCTATCTCCGCTCCCGTACACGCAGGCAGTGAGGACGCAACCGATTCAGGCCGCCAGACCATCGTTTTTGAAAAGCTTGCAGGTGTAGAGCTATGGTCGATCGAGAGCCCTCGTCTCTACAGCGTCCATGTGCGCCTGCTTCGATCAGGAGCCCTCATCGATGAAGAGATGCGCCGCATCGGCTTTCGCGAGGCTACGTTCACCGAGCAAGGTTTCTCGCTGAACGGAAAGATCGTTAAGCTGCGCGGGCTCGATCGCCATCAGACTTTTCCTTTTGTTGGCGGCGCGATGCCCGCCCGCGTTCAGCGGCAGGACGCCTCGATTCTCCGCCATAGCCTGCACTGCAACATCGTCAGAACGTCGCATTATCCGCAATCCCGTCACTTTCTCGACGCCTGCGATGAGTTTGGCCTTCTGGTCCTGGAGGAAATTCCCGGCTGGCAGCATATCGGCGATGAAGCATTGGAAAACAATCTCCGTCGACAATGTAGGCCGCATGATCCGCCGCGACTGGAATCATCCCTCGATTATTCTTTGGGGAGTTCGCATCAACGAGTCAAGAGACGATCACGATTTCTTCGCGCGCACCAATGCGCTGGCTCATGGGCTCGACCCGACACGCCAGACCGGCGGCATCCGCAACTTCGCCTCCTCTGAGCTTCTCGAAGACGTCTTCACCATCAACGACTTCGGCTTCCCTCTCAGGAAGCCCAATCATCCGCGCTACTTGAACACCGAGTTCGTCGGACACACATTCCCTACCAAGACTACAGACGATGATGAACGCCAGCGCGAGCATACCTTGCGTCACGCGCGCATTCACAATCAACTCGCGTCGGATCCACAATACGCCGGCGGTATCGGCTGGTGTGCCTTCGACTACAACACGCACGCGAATTTTGGCTCAGGTGACCGGATCTGCTATCACGGCGTTACCGATATTTTCCGCGAGCCGAAAGCGGCAGCCGGATTTTACAAGTCGCAATGTGAACCTGAAGAAGAAATCGTGCTTGAGCCGGCTTTTCACTGGGCGTGGGGCGACGAATCCGTCGGATTTACCCGGGCGCTGGTTTGCTCCAATTGCGATCACCTGAAATTCTTCATCCGGCCTGGCAACGGCGAAGACGCCGCGTGGGCGCCGCTTGCAGAGCTTGACCCTGATCGCACTGAGTTTTCCTCTCTGCGTCATCCGCCATTTCTCCTCGATCTTGCCGGCATCCGGCGCCAGTGGGGCGATCTGCGCATTGACGGCTACATTCAAGGGAAGATGGTCATTTCAAAAACCCTCTCCGGCCGTGGTGTCGATCGGAAGTTCGTAGTTGTCGCTGACGACCTGACTCTCCTGGCCAACGGCGCAGACTCCACGCGTGTCGTCCTTCGTGTGACAGATGAATATGGCGCCGTACGCACCTACGCCGATGACCCTGTTGCTTTAACCCTCGAGGGCCCTGCACGAATTATTGGAGCCAATCCTTTCCCGCTGATCGGAGGAACCGGAGCAATCTGGATTCGCGCCAGTGAGGAGCCGGGCACAGCCGTTCTCGTTGCCCGCCACCCACGCCTCGGTTCGCAAACCATCCGAATCCAACTGAAACCGGCACCTGCCGAGGTGGCGTAGCTGATAATTTGCCAACTGTCTTTTTATTTCAGCGAAAAGTTCAGCGCACCGCGAAGGCTTGCGTCGCAAGGTTCCAGCCGCGCATCCCAAAAGACGTTGAATTAGCGCCGGCGGGAAATTCCACGGTGATAGTACGCTGCTCGCCGGGCAGCAGCGAAATGTAATTGTCGCTGTAGTAAGCCGGCAGAATGCGGTGCCCGGTGGCTGCGTCTTCAAGGGTCAGTTTCACCAGGACGACCGTCACGGTTCCGGAGTTGGTGAGTGCTACGGTGGCTTTACGTTCGCCGCTTGCCGCAATCACCGCTGCCGACGCCTGACGGTCGCCGGCGGCAGGGTGTCCAGTTCCCGCAGCGTCGCATCTTTGGCTGCCCACCAGTAAAAGTTGCTGCTGACCGGCGCCCCCGAGTCGTCCGCGACATCGAGCACGACGAAGACCGTGTGGCCCGCAGCAAGTGTATCCAGACTGAGCTTGGCGATCGGCGTGCGATCATCAGCCGCGGCCTGTACCTTCTTTGTCTGGTCGCTCAGCAATTTACCTTCGAGGCTGACGACTCGCATGCGCACGCCGTAGGTACGCACGTCGCCAAGGTTGATCAAATCGACGGCTTGATCATCGAGGTTAAGCTGCGCGTGGACTGGCTCGAGGGCTTTCTGGGTACCGTAGAAGCTGGACTGCGTATCGTAATCCCAGCTAAGGAAATTCCACTCGGTACTTGGCCAGGCGGGTTGCGTCATCCAGATCATGCGGCCGGAGTTCGGTTGCCATAGGTGCGCCGCCATCCCTTCGAAGATGGCGCGGTGGCCGGCGTAGTCGAGCATCTGCGCCTTACGCACGAAATCTTCAAAGCTGGTGGGTGCACCGAATTCTCTGTTCATAGCGTCCATGTAGAACGAGACGCGGCCGCCCTCGCTCTGGTGCCAGTCGTGGTACGCCCAAGTGTCGCTGATGGGCCAGCGGTCGGGCGCGGGGATGAATGACTTCGAGGCTCTCAAGCGTTGGTATGCTCGGCATGCCGAGTTCGACACTGAAGCCGCGATTGATATGGAAGTACGTTTCTGTCGGTTTCCAGAGATATGGACCGGAGCCCCGCAGGTTCACCTGGTTCGAGCCCGGAGTGTAGTAGCGGGTATGGTCGAGCGTACGCACCAGTTCCGCCAGACCCTGATTGATTGGCGCCTGGGGTACGCCCTCATTGCGCCCACACCAGACCACGATGGAGGGATGGTGACGGAAGCGCAAGATCGTGTCGCTGCGCGTTCTTGAGGAAAAGCGCCGGATCCTCGCGCTTCAAGATTGTAGTTCTCAGTCGACTCCCAGAAGTCGTTCCACACCATCAGGCCGTACTTGTCCGCGAGCTGATAGAAGCTCTCCTCTGTGTTCTGGCCCATCCAATTGCGGATCATGTTCACGTGCGCATCACGGTGCAGACGAAAGAACGGCTCCAGGTGCGCCACACTGACACGCTTCAAGCTGTCGTCCATACCCCAGTTACCGCCGCGCGCGGCGATGCGTACGCCGTTAACCTTGATCACAAGATCGGTGCCCGGCCAATTTTCTTCGACGGGCCGCACAGAGGGTGATGCCAATGCGCCCGGCTCAAGCGTCTGCACCCACGTGTGCGGCGTCGAGCTCACCGGCTCCTTCTCGCCTTGCGCAGCCAGGTTCGGCGTCTTATCGTCGATCTCGCGAATGCCTTCATTGGAATCATCGATGAGCGGAATTCCTTCATCGCAGGTGCGGCTAGGCAATACTTCCACGCGATGCAAATGGCCGCCGGCATCAAGCAGCGAGAGTTCGTAGCTAACCTCCCTCATACCGAACTCAATCTGCCGGGCGGAGCTCGCCTTGCCGTCGATGGTGAAACTTGTCTGCAGAGTGTGCAACGTGGGATCGCCGTAGCCATTAGGCCACCAGAGCCGCGGATGCTGCACTTTGAGCTGCGAGAATTCAGAGGGCTCGAGGCGGATATCGTCTTCGCCAGGCGCGACGCGCACATGCTTGGTTACCTTCACGTCGTCGAATGAGGCTGTTAGCTCACCTTCGACAAGCGCTTGCGTGCGGTTGGTGAGCGGAACCTCGATCTCCAGGTCTGCCTCGCTGCGGTCTGCCTTCGGCAAAGTGGTCACGACATTCAGATCGCCGATCTGGACTGGACCAGAAGCGGTGAGAGTGACATCCTGCCAGATGCCGGTATTGCGATCGCGGATGCTGGGAATCCAATCCCAGCCTTCGCTGGCGGCGAAGGTTGGCCCGTCGAGTACTTCAACACCGCCGTCCTCTCCGGGACCTGCAGTGAGTGATTCTTCCTCCGGGATACCGGCATGCGGCGGAGGCGAAACGCGAACGGCGAGGGCGTTCTCGCCTGAATCCTTCACCAGGTCAGTAACGTCGAAGACACCGCGCAGGAAGGCCCCCTTGAATCCGCCGAGCTTCTTGCCGTTGAGCCAGGCTTCCGCGGCATAGTTCACGCCGAGAAAAGTGAGCGTAAGCCGGCGGCCGTGCGCTGCTGCCGGCACACTGAACCCCGTGCGATACCAGTAGTCCTGGTGGGCAAGACTTTCTGGGATTGCCATGTTGTTCAGGCCGTAATCGGGATCAGGATAGATGCCGCGATCAACCAACGTTGTGAGCACGGTACCCGGGACGGTCGCAACCAGCCAGCTCTGGTCATCAAAGCCGGGCTCCGAAATCTCCTCGCCCGTGGCTTTCACCTGTGGCGCCGCGGCGAGCCGCCAGCCGCCGTGAAGTTCCCATGGATTTTCACCAATCAACTCCGTCTGAAGGTCTGACGCATGCAATTCCTTTGCAACTGGCTTTTGGAAGGGCTCCTTGCTGCGCGGCAACGTCGAGGGATCCTGCGGTTCGCTCATTCCGGCCTGGCCGCGCGTCTGCACACTCCAATGCGGCGAAGCCTCCTCATAGAGTGGAAGTTCAAAGTCCGGCCGAGAGTCCCAAAGCGATCTGATTTGACCGGCACTGAGGGGTTCCCGGTATATTTTCAGCGCAGCAATCCGGCCGCCGAAGTGCGTCGTGGTTAGCACCGATTGCGGCGGTGGTGCGGGTGCGATCTGAATCCGCGCATCGATCGTTCCCTGCATCAGCGGCCACGTTCCCAACGCTGTGCCATCGGCATAGAGCGTGACGTGCTCACCATCGCTGAGAGCCGCAGCAAAATGCCAGTCACCAGAGTCAAGGGGCTGATCTCCCGCGTGGAGATCTGTCGAGCCCTGCGCCGTTCCCAGCCACAGCCCGAGATGATTGTTCTCGACACCGATGAAGCGCGCATCGTTGCTGCCCGGGTCGCCGAGGCCCGCAAGCAACACCGTGCCCTTCAGCGGCTCTGACGAATGAAACCAGAAGGCAAGCGTCCAACGAGCGGTGCCGGAAGTCAGAGCATCGGGCGCCTGAGGCCCGCGAAAGCGCGGGTCGAGGGCCGCAGGCGGAGCAAGCGGCTTGATGATTCCTGGACCGTCTGCAAGTAAGACGGCATTGTACGGACCGTAAGCTTCCTCGGGAACCGCTTGTGCTGACAAAGAACTCGGTGCAAGCACAGAAAAGAGAACCGAGACAACAATCAGTGCGGACCGGAGCGTCTTCGGTATTTGAAGCAACTCAACACTGTAGCAAGGCAGAATCATACCGCCCCATTTGCAAAAGAGTCCCGCAAGGTTGATTCGCCTAGAAGTTGAATGTGCCTTCGATCTGTCCCTGGCGGTTGATGGGAGAGAACTTGCTGGTGATCTCACCGAAGTTCGTGGCGGTGACGTCGGTGGTCGGAAATGGGGGTTGAACACGATTGAAGGCGTTGAAATAGTCCATGCGCACCGCGAAGTAAGTGCCCTCGGTGAAATGGAATGTTTTCTTGGCACTCAGATTCTCGACCGGGTACCACGGACCGCGCACCGAATTGTAATCACGCTTGGCGTTGCCCAGTACATATTGGCTGCCGGTATTACTCCAGGCATTCGTGCTGAACAAAAGCGGCGCGGGCCCTTTACCCTCAAAGTACTTCGTCACCTGGTTGTAGTTACCTGACCACAGCGAAGTCCCGGAGTTGAAGTTGGGTCGGTTCGTGCCGTTCAGCAGCTTTTCACCTCCCTGTGTAATGGAGAGAGGCTGGGAATTGTTGTACGTAAGGATCGCCGCAATCTGCCAGCCCCCTGCCCACTTAGCGGCCCCGCCGCTATTGAGCCAGCGCTGACCAAGTCCGAACGGAAGCTCATAGGTGCCGGCAAACTTGCTTTCGAACGAGCCGGTTGTGTCCTCACCCCAATCCGCCGCCGGATTGTACTTGTTCACGGTCGTGACCAGGTTGTCGTATAGCCTGGGCAACTCGATGTTGGCAAGGAAATTGAGATTATTCGATAGGTGCTTGTCGGCCTGAAACTGGAAGGCACTGAAGTACGTAGTGCCGGCCTGGTCCCAGGTGCGAGCTACATTCGAATACTGAGGAAAGGGCTTGAGCGCCTGGTAGACTGTGGCGCCGCCGCCGAACTGTGTAGCGAAGCTGGCATACGGAGCAGAAAAACCGGCCTGCTGCGCTGCCGTCGAATTGATGTTATCCGTCAACAGCGCGCCATACTGCAGCACAGAAGGATTAGGCTGGCTGATCGGATTGATCGTATAACCCGACAAATGCGTGACGCGGTTCCCCGTATAGTCGACAGTCAGCATCGTGTGCCATGGAAGTTGTCGCTGCACGCTCAGGCTCCACATTTGCAGATGCGGCGCCTCGCCGTTGCGGGCGTAATCGAGATAGTAGATGGTCTGCGCAACACCTAGTCCAGGGCTGAAGGGAGTAGGAGTTACGTTGGGGATCGGATTCGCTGCGCCCAAGTTGTTGGTCCACGGGCCATAGCTGGAGGCAAACCCGCCAGTCGAATTCACCGTAAAGCTCCCGCCCAGCAATCCGGCCATATTGTTGGGGCCGCCGCTCAGCCCTTCACCCTGGCCGTAAGCGCCGCCGTAGCCGAGGTAGGTAATGGTATATCCACCCTGAACCACTGTGTTCTTGTCGATGCTGTAAGCGAAGCCGGCGCGCGGAGCAAAGTTCAGATCGTGAATAGAAATCCGGTTGTAACCAGCGCAGCCCGTGCAGTTGCCATACTCGGTGGCTGCACCCGGCAAATTGCCGGCTGCTGGATTAGGTGCCGTCGGATTCAGGAACACGTCGTTGTTTAGCGCCATCGTATAGGGCAACATCAGGTCATAGCGCAGGCCAGCGTTCAACGTCAGCTTGTGAGTGAGTTTGACGTCATCCTGTATGTACGCGGCAACAGCATCCGTGTTGACAGCCGTCTTTGCTGCCGACGTGCGGTTGGCGGAATCCGGCAGCCCCAGCAGGAAGCTGGCAAATCCGCTTCCGTATTTCGAGAAATTGGAATTGCTGGTGTTGGGAATCGATGTCTCAGAATTGCTGAACGTGAACTTGCCGCTGGAGTAGTTGCTCAGAGTGTTCTCGTAATAGTGATGGAACTCCCCGCCGATGTTGAAGGTATGGCGACCCTTGTTCCACATCCAGTTGTTGAACAGGTTCCAGCCGATGTTATCCACATAGTTCTGGATCAAGGAGCTGTTGCCATTGCCAAAGCCGGTGGGAGCGTTCTGGCCGCCGAAGCCGATGTAGGGCAAGGTGGTGCCGCCCAGGACGCCAGCGAAATTCACCTTCTTGTTGTCGTCGACATAGTTCTGCATCTTGTTCTGGGCTGACACCCCGGCAGTCATGACGAGGTTGGGACGGATGATCTTTGAATAATTTGCTAACCAGACATTGGCGGTGTCGACGCCCGATTGTTCGGGGCTCAAGGGGTTGCTGGGGCCGACTATGGCATTGGAAGTGTTGAACGAGCCGTTAGTAACGCTTTCTTCCTGGACCGTGTAGTAGTGATTGCGCCACCAGGTAAAGACGATGTTCTGGCTAGGCGAGATCTGGTGATTGATCGTCACTCCAAAGGCCTGCGTCTGGAACGGAACCGATTTGACGGCAGAGGACTCGTTGCTGTCCATCCCGAAGTTGGTTCCTGGCGAGTTTGGGTCGGGAATGTATTGCAGCAGCGACTTGGAAAGCGGATCGAAGCGGCTGGGACAGATGACGTTCTGCTGATTGCCATTGCAGCCCATGAATTGCTGGCCTGTCTGCGGGTCGTAAATGGGAATCTGCTTGCCTGTGGTATCGACAAAGTTGCTGAAGTCGCCCTGCTTCTCAGCCACGGTGGGAACCGTATTGAATGCCGTTAGACCCTGGTTCTTGTTGAAGATGTCGAAGCTGCCCAGAAAGAAGGTCTTGTTGTGTCCGTTGTAGAGGTGCGGCAGAATCACGGGGCCGCCGACGGTGCCACCCCAATCGGTTTCCGAGTCGGGAGGCGCAATTGGCGTTCCTGCGCTGTTGAAGGTGCTCGGGAAGAAGCCGGGCGAGTCAAAGATACTATTGCGGTCGATCAGGAAGCCATCGCCGTGCAGCTTGTTGGTACCTGAACGCATGTTGTAGTCGACCGCGCCCTGCACCATGCCGTAACGAGCGGAAAACAGGTTGCGGATGATGCGAAACTGGTCCACCATTTCGTACGGCGGGTCGGAGTTGATGTCCGACGCGGTGTCAATCTGCAGGCCGTTGAAATAATTGCCGGCGGCATTGATCTGGCCGGATGCTCCACCTTCAACCACCACGCTGCCGTATTGGCCATTTCTCACTCCAGGCGCCAACGTGGCAAAGCTGGTGATCTGGCGCATGTTGCCGTTGATCTCGAGCGGCAGGTCGGTAACTTCCCGCGGCGGCAGCATCGAGTCAAGCTGCGGATCGGTAGTGTCGATCCCGATGGCATTAAGCGACGACACCTCAACTGTCTGACTGCTGCTGCCCAGCCTCAACTGAAC
Source organism: uncultured Acidobacteriaceae bacterium (assembly GCA_963782085.1). GTDB lineage: Bacteria > Acidobacteriota > Terriglobia > Terriglobales > Acidobacteriaceae > Telmatobacter. The sequence goes on along the minus strand of CAWAIL010000007.1, from coordinate 156,449 downwards.
ATTGTCGGTCGATTCGGCGCCCACTTCCACAATCACGTGAGCCTGTTGAAACTTTTGGAATCCTGCCGCCTCCACAGTTACGTCGTAAGTTCCGGCAGTAAGGGGAGCCACATACACCCCCACCGAAGACGCTGCGTACTCCGATTTGATCCCAGTGGCTTCATTGGTGAACGTGATATGCGCACCGGCGATGGCGGCGCCTGACGGATCGGTCACGGTCCCAGTCAGGCCAGTGTTCGCTTGCGCGTGAAGTTGAAGAGCCGGGCCTGCAAACATCAAAAGGAGTGCCCCCATCATGATGACGAACCAATCCGTCCTCGGTCCGCCCACCTTTCCCCCAAAACTATGCGTGTGAATCATGCAAGCCTCCAAAGAGCTCGGAGCATATCAGGCGAACAAATACCGATCCCGTCGAAACTCGGAAGGCCTCCGAGTTCCCAGGCGCGGCTTGAACAATCTGGGCAAATTTTCTGAGATCGAAACCGCCGTGCCAAGGGCTTAGCGCCGGAAAACATGGTGAAATCTTAGTTATTCACCGATCTGCCTTGCTTAATCCAGAGTTTTAAATCTTTAACATTACGACAGCCTTAGATGTTTCAATTCTTCCAATGGCTGTCTGTATGGTGTTCTTTCTTCTTCGCGCCGTTATTCGTATGATGAAATTTCATTCAACTTCCCTTACATGACGCACAGTTAGAAGTTGCGTATATATAATTTTGCCTGTTCTATGCTTCCCCTTCAAACGAGATCGGAAATGCAAGACGCGCAAAGCGCCCCGCCCTCGGTTGATCGGTCTGATCCTCGATGGGGTCTCGTCGAACGCATTCTCCTCACAATTCCTTTTCAGAAGTCGACCAATCTCCACGCGCTCCTTTCCTATTTGGCCGAACATTCAATCCAAAGCAAGACAGAAGCTCTCACCGAGCGGTTGATTGGCATCGCGGTTTTTGCAAAGCCAGTTGGCTACAGCCCGGCGGAGGACAGCGCTGTGCGCGTTCATGTGCGCCAGTTGCGCCTTCGCCTGCATGAATACTTCGCGCAGGAAGGCCGGTACGAGACGCTCCGCGTGGACATTCCAAAGGGTTCTTACGCGCTGGAGTTCCATGACGCACTCCGGGAGTTGGAACCTCGGCTAAATCCCGACTTGGTGCGCTCTGGCGGGTCATCTCGACCCTCAAGAAGTCCGAAAGAGGTCCTGTTGTGGATAGCCGTAACTACCGCAGTGGTTTGCGCCGTTGGTTGGTATCACGCAGCGAAATCCGTCGTTCATCCAGCGGTGCCGTGGCCGCTCAGCACCGTAATTCAGCCAGACCAGCAGACAAGGGTCGTCGTCTCCGACAGTGGCCTGATGTTACGGCTCCTTGGCCAGCACGAGATTACACTCAACGAATACTTGCAACCTGGCTACCAGAAAAGCCTGATTCCCTCGCATCTACCCGAAAATTTTAGCCAGTTGATGGCATATGTATCCGATTCGCAGTTGTCGTCGTTTGCGGATCTCACAACAATTTCCATGCTGATGAAACTCGCTGGGCCGCTCAATGGCCAGCTCGTCCTGACCTCTGCGCGTGACCTTGACCGGCGTGATTTGGGACAGGGAAACTTCGTCTTCGTGGGCAGTCCGACTTCAAACCCCTGGGTCACACTTTTTACAAATAAGCTCAATTTTCAGGAGGTCGAGGAGACTGTCGGCGGGCGCATGTACTTTCTCAATCACAACCCGCTACCCGGCGAACAGAATCGATATCAAGGACTCACGAGCACCGGTTCCAGTGGAGAGGACTATGCAACCATCTCCGTCCTTCCAGGCCAAATTGGCCAGGGTAATGTGATGATCCTGCAGGGTCTCCGCCAGGAAGGCACCGAGGCTTTGAGCGCATTCCTCGCCGATGTAACCGATCGTGAGCGCCTCGAAAAGGCCGTAAAGCAAAGCGCCAAGTCGGGTTCGCCCTATTTTGAAGCGCTGGTCCGATCTCGGGCTGTTGCCGGCGCCCCTGTCTCCGTCGATATCGTCGCCGTCCGCAGCGTCCAGCCATAAATTCCCGCGCTAGAGCATTGGCATACCATCGAACCGGCCGCAGGTAGGCTTGCATCCGCGGGGAAGCATGCTTTACTCCTTGTCTTTGGGAGATTGCTCATGATCCGCTCTTTGTTGACTTTGGGAACTCTTCTGCTGGCCGTTGGCCTGCCACTCTGGGCCCAGCAGGCAAATCTGTCCGGGAAAACAATCCCCGCGCAACGAATCACCATTGACACGCACGAGACGACGACACTCTTTCCGCATTTTTGGGAACAGATGTTCGGCTCAGGCCGCGCCAATCTTGCCTTGCGAGGGAACTATCGCGAAGACCTTCACGAGGTAAAGAAAATTACTGACTTCCGCTACGTCCGTTTTCACGCCATTTTCCACGACGAGAACGGGGTTTACAGCGAAGATGCACAGGGCAATCCGATCTACAACTGGTCGTATGTCGATCAGATTTACGACGGTCTGCTGGCTGAGGGGGTAAGCCCGTATGTCGAGATCGGATTCATGCCAAAGGCGCTGGCCGCACATGCGGATTATCAAGCATTCTGGTACAAGCCCATTCCCTCTCCACCCAGCGATTATGCAAAGTGGGATGCGCTGATTACCGCTTTCGCTCACCACTTGATCGAGCGTTACGGTCTCGACGAAGTCGCCAATTGGTACTTCGAAGTGTGGAACGAACCTAATCTCGATTTCTGGACGGGCGCGCCAAAGCAATCCACATACTTCGATCTCTACGACCATACTGCCCGCGCTCTCAAAGCCGTTAGTCCGCGGATACGTGTGGGCGGTCCGGCCACCGCACAAGCGGCCTGGGTGGGTGACATGATCACTCACGCCGTCCAGAACAATGTGCCGCTGGACTTCGTCTCGACGCACGTCTACGGCAACGACAGCGCGAAAGATGTCTTTCACGACGACAGGCCGATTGCTCCGCACCAAATGGTTTGCCTCGCGGTAAAAAAGGTGCGCAAGGAGATTGAGCAGTCTTCGCGACCGGATTTACCGCTCATATGGAGCGAATTCAACGCTTCCTATATGAATGAGCAGCCGATCACCGACTCGATTTACATGGGGCCTTGGATGGCGCAGACCATTAGCCAATGCGACGGCATGGTGAACATGATGTCTTACTGGACATTCTCCGACGTATTCGAGGAGCAGGGGGTCATCAAGTCGCCCTTTTATGGTGGCTATGGCCTGATGGCAGAAAACGAAATTCCGAAACCCGCATTCGACGTCTTCGAGTTGCTCCACATGTTGGGCACAGAACGCCTGCCTGCCGCTGCCGATGATGTATTGGTAACGCGCCGTAAGGACGGAACCCTGGTGATCGCGGCATGGAACCTGGTGGAACCCAGCACCAATGGCCCAGAAAGATCTGTTTCTCTCGATTTGCAAGGCGTGGCGTCGAACGCGCGGGCAACAATCCGGCGGGTAGATGCTTCGCATGGCGACACTCTGGATGCATGGAAGGCGCTGGGGAGCCCGAAGTATCCAACGAAAACGCAAATTCTGGCTCTGCGCAAGGCCAGCGAACTGGGTCCACCCGAGGTCAAGTCTCTGCGTAGTGGACGGCTCGATCTCACCCTGCCTCCAATGGGACTGGCAGTTGTGGAGATTCGGTAAGATGCAGCCAAACTGATCGAGCTGATCCAATCGCCAGCGGGCGGAGTTACTCCCAAAAAGAGAAAACTCCCTCGCGGACGTCTGGAGCGGCAAGAAGCGTCGTGATTGCGTCAAATAATTCTGCCAATTGGAAGGATTCCAGTTGATACTTAGGAGAAACCTTCCAGAGGTAGCTCTTATGACGAATTCGCATTACTCGCGCAGACAGTTTCTTGGCATCGCAGGAGCGGTTGCAGGTGCTGCCATCGCGCGGCCAGCGCTTGCGTCAATCAACTCTGCGCCGTCAAGCCGCGTCGCCATTGGAAGTTGTCCTGAATACGACCGGCAAGTTTCTCAGGTACTTTCCGCCATGTTCGACCAACTGGGCGGGCTCGAAAAACTTGTGCGCGGCAAAACGGTCGCCATCAAGCTCAACATGACCGGCCCGGCAAACGACAAGCTCAACTCCATGCCAAACCAGATGACCCATTGGGTTCATCCGCAGGTGATCGGGTCATTGGTTTCGCTGCTTGGCAGCGCAGGAGCGCGGCGCATTCGCCTGCTTGAGAGCGCGCCAATCGGGGCGAAGCCGCTTGAGGAGTTCATGCTTTCTGCGGGTTGGGAGCCGAAGGATTTTGCGAGCGCGGCGACGCGCGTCGAGTTTGAAAACACGAACTTCCTCGGCAGCGGAAAAACGTATGCGCGATTCATGGTGCCAGGCGGCGGACTGATGTACGCAGGCTACGATCTGAATCACTCCTACCTCGATACAGATGTCTTTGTCTCGCTGGCCAAACTGAAGGAGCACCGCACGGCGGGCGTTACCCTCTCGATGAAAAACTGCTTTGGCATCACGCCATGCACCATCTATAGCGGACAGGCGCCTGAAGACGAACCGAGCATTATCCCGGTCGGATACCGCGCGCCGATGCACTCCGGCTCTCGCGTTCCGCCCAGAAGCGCGCCGCAGCCCGTGGCACGAATCGAATGATCCGGGTTTTCGTGTTCCGCGCATTACTGCCGACCTGGTGGCGGCCAGGCCGATTCACCTCGCGGTCATCGACGGAATCTACACCATGACCGGCGGCGAGTTGCCCAACCAGGAGCGTAACTATGATCCATCAAGCCGGTTCATCCCGGGCTGCTGATTGCGGGAATGAACTGCGTCTCAACCGATGCGGTAGCCACTGCAGTGATGGGACTGATCCCATGGCCGATCGCGGCGCTCCGCCCTTTGAAACCTGCGACAGCACGCTGCGGCTCGCCGAGCATCTGGGCGTAGGCACGCGCGACCTGGCGCGCATCGAAGTTGTGGGCACGCCGATTGAGAAGGCCCGATTCCGCTTCCCGACACTGACCCAACTGACGACCTAAACGGCGAACTGCGCTGATCATCGGTCACTCGTCCCATTGACCTACCGCGCCCCAGCGTAAATTGCCTTTTGCGACGCATGCAAGTCTGCGCGTCTCTAAAGCCGGGAGCGGCCGATGGAACGTCGTATTCTCAACTTCGCTGGCAGGCGCATCGCTCGCCCCCGTCCTGCAGAGGAGCAAGTCAGCTCGCGCAACGCGAGCCATGCCCGCGCCCCGAATCAAAGACATCAGCGTCATTGAATGCGAGCCGCAGGGCGTGCGCCTGACGGTGGTGAAGATCACGACGGATCAGGACGGCCTCTACGGCTACGGCTGCGCCACCTTTACGCAGCGCGCCGACCTGGTGAAGCCCGCGGTCGAGAAGTATCTCAAGCCGTTCCTGCTGGACAAGACCACCGACCGCATCGAAGACATCTGGCAATCCTGCTACGACAGCTCGTACTGGAAGAACGGCCCGGTGCTGAACAACGCCATCAGCGGCATCGATCAGGCGCTGTGGGACATCAAGGGACGCCAGGCCGGCATGCCTGTCTACCAGCTTGCCGGCGGCAAATGCCGCGAGGCCGCCGACACGTACGCGCACGCGAGCGGCGCCGAGTTTGAAGAAGTTGTCGAGAACGCGAAGCAGTATATGGCGCAGGGCTTGCGCAATGTGCGCGTTCAGGTGGGCCTGCCCGGAATGGCGGGCTACGGCTCGCAGCACAAGGATCAAGGCCGGCCGCAAGCGCTTCACGACAAGCCGCTGTTCGATCCCGCCGCCCAGATGCGGCGCGCTTTGAAGCTTCTTGAGATTTGCCGCCGCGAACTCGGCGATGAAGTCGAGTTGCTCCACGACATGCATGAACGGCTGACGCCCAATCGAGGCGGTGCAATTCTGCAAAGAGGCCGAGCAGTTCCGGATGTTCTTTCTCGAAGACCCGCTCTCGCCTGAAGACCTGGGATACTTCCGGCAGATTCGCCAGAACTGCGCAACGCCGATCGCCATGGGCGAACTCTTCAACAGCCCGCATGAGTGGCAGCCGCTGATCACGGAGCAACTGATCGACTACATCCGCGTGCACGTGTCGGAGGCCGGCGGATTCAGTCCGGCGCGCAAGATCGCGATTCTTGCCGAGCAGTTCGGCGTGAAGACGGCGTGGCACGGCCCTGGCGACGTTTCGCCAGTCGGCCACATGGCCAATGTCACTCTGGATCTGGTCAGCTATAACTTCGGAATTCAGGAATATTCGCCATTCAACGAACGGACGCAGGCCATCTTTCAGGGTTGCCCGGAGATGCGCGATGGCTACCTGTGGGTAAGCGAAAAGCCTGGATGGGGCATCGAAATCGACGAGAAAGAAGCAGCCAAAGCGCCGTTCACCTCAAGCCCGCTCAACGGCGGCTGGGGCGAGATTCGACTTCGCGACGGCACCGTGATCAAGCAGTAACAAGCGCTCAACTGAACAGCGCATCGTCCCACGACTGCGCCTCGTCCCACATCGGTGTCGGCTCAAAGTAGCCGGTTCCCGGCTTCAGATGACGCTTCAGCTCGTCGTCATTCAGCGCGACTCCGAGGCCGGGAGTATCGGGGACCTTGATATAGCCCTTGTTGATGATCGGCTTTTCGAGCCCGTCACCAGGTCCTGCCAGAAGGGCACATCGAGCGAGTGGTTCTCGAGCGCGAGAAAGTTGCGCGTGGCGGCGGCGCAGTGGACGTTGGCCATGCAACTGACCGGCGTTCCGGCAAAGTGCATGGCCATGGGCACGCCATAGCTGAAAGCCATGTCGCCGATGCGGTGCGTCTGCAGAATTCCGCCGGAAGTCGCGAGATCGGGATGAATCTTGTCCACGGCGTGCTCTCTGCAGAGCGTCTCGAAGTCTTCAATCTTGTAGATGTCCTCGCCGGTGAGAGTCGGCGTCGGGCTCTCCTGCGTGATCTCCTTCAGCAGATCGGTGTAGTACCAGGGAATCACGTCCTCCATCCACTCGAGATTGAACTTCTCGTAGGCCTTGCCGAGCCGGATGACCGACTTCACGCCGATGTGGCCCAGGTGATCCATCGAGAGCGGCATGTCGTAGCCGATGTTTTCGCGCACCGCGGCCACATATTCGCACAGCCGGTCGATGCCTTTGTCCGTCACTTCGGTGGCGATGAAGAGATTCGGCTGCACGTGCTGCTCCCACTTGTCTCAGGCCCGAAGGCTGCATCACCGTGCCGGGAATTCCGTCGAGGACGTTGATGCCCAGATCCATCTTCATCCAGGTCAGGCCCATCGCCTTGCGCTCTTTGGCGCGGCGGCCATATTCAGCGGGGTCCATCGACTCGGTGGTGTCGGCATAGATGCGGATCTCGTCGCGCCATTTGCCGCCGAGCATCTGGTAGACCGGAATGTTGTAGACCTTGCCGGCGATGTCCCACAGCGCCATCTCCACTGCGCACACTCCGCCGGCCTGGCGCGCGTTGCCGCCAAACTGCGCGATCTTCTGGAACAAGTAATCGATGCGCAGCGGATTCTCGCCGAGCATGCGGCTCTTGAGCACCATCGCGTACTGCGGGCCCGCGATATCGCGCACCTCGCCCAGGCCGTAGACGCCCTGGTTGGTGTCGATGCGGATCAGCACGCACGGACTCGGCCCCGGCTTCACGATCACCGCATAGCGCATGTCGGTGATCTTCAGGCTCGACGGGCTCGAGGCGAGATTCACATTCTTGATTTCCGGCTCAGCTTCCGCAATGCGTCCAACGGCGCCTGCCAGCAAGCAAGCCGAGGGAGATTTGAGCATGCTGCGGCGGTCGATGCGAAATCGGTGCGCGTTCGACATTTCAAGTGAATTCCTTCCATCGCGAGTGTTTTTGAAGTCCCATCTTACTCCTGTGTTCTCACGTCCGGCGCCGCTTCGAGTTGGCGATGTTTCGACACGGCAGGTTGGTTTGTGGAAGAATGCAATACCGTGATCACTTGCAAATCCTGAACCCACGCGAGTTTCTCCATGATGAGATCCACGTTTTCGCGTCGAAATCTGATCAAAGCAATGGGAGCCGCAGCTCTGGCGCCCGCGTTGCCGCCGTTGGCGGCAGTCGCGCAGCAGGAGCGAGAAGCCGTGGTGGCTCGGCGATGGAATGCCGCAAGAGAGCACCGCCACGCCGAAAATCGCTTGCGCCATCGATCTGCACAACGGCGTGACCGACGAGGCCATTCGCAGCGTCGTGCAAATTGGCGTCTGTCACGTGCTCTCCGGCGGCCCGCCGATTCCCTGGACCGTCGAGCCAGCTCCAGCCGATAGTCGACAAACTCAAAGCCGGCGGCGTCACGCTCGGCAACCTGATGATCGGCGGCTTTCCCAACATCATCTACGGGCGGCCGGGGCGCGATGAGGAAATCGAAAAGATCACGGCAGTCGATTCAGGCCGCGGGCCAGGTCGGCTTGCCGGTCGTCGAATACAACTTCTACGCGCATCGCGCCATGGAGGGCTATTACGAAGAGACCGGCCGAGGCGGCGCCGGGCTTGACCGGCGTCGACTACGACCGGATGAAGGACCTTGCCCCGCTTCCGGACGAAGGCGCGCATACTCTCGATGAGATGTGGGCCAACATCACTTATTTTCTCAAGGCCGTCATTCCGGTCGCGGAGAAAGCCAATGTGCGGCTCGCGCTTCATCCCAACGATCCGCCCTTTCCGCTGAGCCGCGGATCGCAGCAGATCATGGCCACGCTTGACGGCTGGAAGCACCTGATCGAAATCGTGGACAGCCCCGCGAACGGAATCACGTTTGACTGTGGCGTGACGCAGGAGATGGGTGAAGATCCTGTTGACGTGTGCCGCTACTTTGGCAGCCGCGATCGCATCAATCACATGCACTATCGCAATCCGCATGTGATGAAGCCCTATGTCAAATACGACGAGGGCTTCATCGACGAAGGCGACGTGAATATGTTCGCGGTGATGCGCGAACTGGTCAAGGTGAAGTATTCACGCGAGATTTATCCCGAACATCCGCGCGCACTCGACTATGACCGGCGCGCGGCCCGATTCATGGCTATCCGGGCGGCGGCGGCTACGCGCGGCGATCTCTACGACATCGCCTACGCAAAAGCCATGCTGCAGGCGGCGCTGGTCGTCGAGCGAGACGCAGTGACTCCTAAGTGGACGGCTAACGCATCCGCTGCAGTCTTTCGCTGCTTCGCGTTCGCCAGCAGCGCATCGAACTCGCTGCGCGGCATCTTCAACTTCTCGGGATGCGCGTCGATCCACTTGGCGAAGGCATCGTACTTCGCCGGCGTCCATCCGCCTTCGAATTGCGCGCCGTTCTTCCCTTCGCGATTCAACTCGAAGTTGTAGTCGTCGGTGAGCGCGGTAAATTCGGCCGCGCTGATGGCGTCTTCGGCCAGGATCGCGGGAATGAAAAGAACTCCTTCCGGCTTGGCCAGCACCAGGTCGCCGGGCAGCACGACCGCCCGTCCGATGCGAACCGGCACATTGATCCCGGTCAGCTCCATGTCCGCCCATGCCGAAGGATCGTAGCCGCGATAGAAGCCATTGAAATCCGGAATCTCGCGGTTCTCTTCCTGATCGCGAATGCCGGCATCGAATACGAAGCCAGTGTGCGTATGCGCGGCCACGGCGTTGCCCAGATTTGAGCCGATCAGCGTGCCTTCGATGATCTTGCCAAACCCGTCGGCAACGTAGACGTCGCCGATCTGCAGTTCGTTGATCGGCCAGCTATTGGTCCCGCTCACGCGGCCTTCGGCTTTGCCTTCGGCCAGAATCGCCTTTTGCATGTCGGGCCGCGTAGGCATGTATTGCGCCGTGAGCGCGCGGCCGGCGAATGGCTTGTCGATATGCAGCGCCTGCCAGCCGCCTTCAAATTGATTGCGGTAGCCGTGGTCGCGCAGATATTCCCACACATCTTCAATGGTCATGTCCACTGCGCGCTTCAGCAGAGAATCCGGCAGCTTCGGCCGCCCATCGGGAAAACGGTCGCCCTTCCACTCCGAGGTGTAGAAGAGGATCTGATCGCGCGTCATCTTTACCTGGGCGCGTGAAGGCAGGGCGAAGAAGAGGGCGCAAATCCCCAAAACAATTCCGATCACTTTTTTCATGCAACGATCCTTCCTCAGGCGCTGTGTTCTTCAGGTGGACTATTAACGGTCAAATCCTGGCTTCAGGTTCGCGAACAGCATGCGCAAGCTTCAACCAGGAGGCACAGCAATTGTAGAGCCATGCGATTGGCATTTCTGCCGTTGCATACTGCGCAAGTCCGGTTGCGGATTATACTGGTCGATGCGGGAGATAGGTCCCAGCAAGGCAGGAGTCAAATCATGACCTCTTGGAAATTCGTTCGCTCGTTTCGTATCGTCAGCGGGTTGCTGGCCTCGGTCGTGGCTGTCGGAACGAGCGCCTACGGGATTGCGCAGGCCCAGTCTCCTGCAGCGGCCGCGCCGCCGATGCCCAGCGCGGCGGATCGCGCTGGAATTCTCGCGGCTTCAACCGCAGAGCGCGACAGGGAGATCAAGCTCCTCGGAATTACCGAGATGCAGCCTTCTGTGGGCGCCTACGACATCGGCAAGCCGGGCAACGCCAACTACGACGAGTCGAAAGCGAATCCGTATCCAAAGCTGCCCGATGTGTTGAGGATGAACGACGGAACGAAGGTTACCACGCCAGCGCAATGGCAGCGCCGTCGCAAGGAAATTGAAGCGCTATTCGATGAGTACGTGTATGGCAAGTATCCCGAGCACATTCCCGCAGTCGCCTGGAAGGTCGATGGCACCGAAGAGATTCCGGTGGCGGGAGTTCCCGCTATCGTGAAACATATTACCGGCCACGTGGATAACTCTTCCTATCCGGCAATCACGGTAGATATCCATGCAGATGTGGTCACTCCGGCGAGCACTAAGGGCAAGAAGGTGCCAGTGATTATTGGCGGCGGCACGCTCCGCCCGATGGCATTTCCCCGGCCGGCACCTGCTCCTGGCCAGCCTGTGCACATGCTTTCCATGCCGGCCGATCCGCCGGATTCAGCCAAGTTGCTGCTCGAAGATGGCTGGGGATTTGTCGGCCGCAGTCTTGCCGATGTACAGCCGGACAATGCGGCCGGAATGACGAAGGGCATTATCGGCTTGGTAAACAAAGGGCAGCCCCGCTCGCTCGATGATTGGGGAGTTTTGCGGGCGTGGGCGTGGACCGACAGCCGCATTCTCGATTATCTGCAATCGGATCCCGATGTGGACGGGACCAAAGTGGGTGTCATGGGCCATTCACGCGGTGGGAAGGCTGCTCTGGTCACTCTAGTTGACGACCCGCGCTTCGCGATCGGCTTCATTTCTTCGTCGGGAACCGGCGGCGCGGATCTCTATCGTCGTAATTACGGCGAGCCGATTGCCAACGCAGTCTCACCCACTGAATTTGATTGGTACGCGGGGAATTTCTTGCGCTACGCGGCAGTGGGACACTCCGGCAACGAGCTCCCCGTAGACAGCCATGAGTTCATCGCACTCATCGCGCCCAGACCGGTTTTTATTGGCGGGGGTGCGCTGATTACCGATCCGAAATACGCGCCGGGGGACGCCTGGCAGGACACGCAGGGTATGTTCATGGCAGCGGTGGCGGCAAGTCCCGTGTGGAATCTACTTGGAGCGAAAGGACTGGGCATCACGACGCTGCCGCCCTTGGGAACTCTGATTGACACGGGCGACGTGGCATTCCGGCAACACGAGTTTGGCCATACGCCGGCGCCGAACTGGCCGTACTTCATTGAATTCGCAAAAAAGGAATTCGACAAGCATTGAAGGAGGCGACTCGGCTGCTGGCCGAGTGAGCATAAGACTAAGAAATCGCCGCTCGGATCGATCTACCGCGTTCGCAGATACGCTACGACGCTGAGAATCTCCGCCCTCGTGAGCACGGATCCGAACGCAGGCATCTGTCCTCTGCCATTGGCGATGATGTTTGCTGCCAGCCTGGGAGTTACAGGAGTCTTGCTATGGAAGGCAGTGTAGAGGTTCGGTGGGCCAAATGGCGCATCAACACCGCGCTGCTGATTGTGACAACTGATGCAGCGCGCATGAAAAATTGCATCGCCTGTGCGCGGCGACACAACGGGCGCGACGTCTGCCGCAGGAGCTCGTTCAGGCGCTAAAGGCTGTTCCTGCGCACCGGCGGCACGAACCATCGACACGCTGCAGAGAAAAATCAAAATCAAGAGACAGCGCGAGCGATGGGGCCGCGACGGAAATAAAGCCTGAAACATCTCCTCATCCTGGTTGCGCATTATGCAATCGATAATGCTAGATATGAAATCTATGCTGAATTTACTGGCGTTCGGGGAGCCATGTCAAGAGGGATCCGGATGCACGCCATGACGACGGACGGGTTGCGCTCGATCTTGCTTACTCAGGGAACTCGATGTCATCAAAAAACTTGTAGTTATCTAAACCCGTCGCCGGCGCGAAAAAGCAAGCCACTTTCATCACTTCGTTCCCGTTGTTTTGCAGCATGTGGATTTTGCCCTGCTCAAACAGCACCGCACAGCCCGCATGCACTGGCTCGACAACCCCTTCAATCCACACCCTGCCGGTTCCGCTGAGAAGATAAATAATCTCTTCGCCATTGGGGTGGGAGTGGGCCGGTTTCACAGTCTGGCCGGGTTGCACTTCGATGACAGCCATGCTGCAATGGCGCGCAGGCGATGTCTCGCTGCTGATCACCCAGCGAAGATCGCGGCCGGGGAGATTCAATTCACCAATTTTCTTTTCGTCGACAATGGGAAGCTTCATAGGGAATCTTAATTTTATCTAAGAATCATGGCTTTCGCGAAACCCCGGCAAGTCGCTTTTGCACGGTAGCGGCAATTGCGTTTGGAGTCAGGCCATATGCCTCAAGCAACTGTTCGTAAGTTGCCGAGTGGATGAATTGCGGTTTGCCATCGCGATCAAGCGTCGAAATCGAGAACACGCGGTCAAGAACGTCGGCTGTCGCCTGCTTCCGATACTTGTAAAGAACTTTCAGAAAGTTCTGCCAGAGAAATCCGTTGTTTTGCTCTGCCAAAATGATCTGCTTGCCGGAGGCGGCCAATTCCATCATTAGGCCTTCATCCACTGACGGCATGTCGACGACACCAACCTCAACGCCTTGTTTTGCAAGCAGCGTTGCGGCCGCGAGCGCTTCATGCACGCCACGGCCGGCGCTGACCAGCACGGCCTGCTCGTTTTCGCCGCGACGCAGCCACCAGCCTTTGCCGAACGCGAACTCGTAATCGGCCGGATAGAGCACCGCGGAGTCAGTTCGCATGACGCGGACATACATCAACCCGCGATTGCCCTCCATGATCCATCGCATGATAGCAAGCATCTGCTGCGGACAAGAGACATCGATAATCTGCAAATGGCCGACGGCATCAAATGTCGTTGCGTCGTCGTTGCCCATATGGGTGGCGCCGTTGGTGCGTGTTTCAAAGTTTGCGGCAGTGGCAAGAAAGGTGATGTCGAGTCCGTGGCCTTCGCTTAACCATCCGTCTGGAGCGGCGATCGCCTCCGACCGTTCCTGCTGGCCAACGGCAATCCGGCGCATCACCTGCCAGTTAAAAAACGGGCAGAACGTACTGACCCAGACGTTATTGCCCAGAGCAGCGAAGGCCTCACCGATGAGCATCATGTTGGCTTCTGCAACGCCAACATTGAGGGCGCGCATTTGATCGACGGCAGCAACGCCGGCTTCGAGGCCGCTGGTTGTGCCAAGGTCCGCGTCGATCGAGATCACGCGCGTGTCTTTGGCGAACTCCTTCATGGCACCAGTGACAATGGCAGCGGCGCTATACGGTTTTGCAGGATCGATCTTCGGGAGTTGCGCAGGATTGTAGCGAATGCGTTTATCGCGCGGAGCGACTCGATGAGTGAGCACGGGACCCGGCGCAGATTTAACAGAAATCCCTTCGGATTCAAAGCTGATATCAAGATGCATGCGCTGTGCAGCATCGACGAGTTGCCGGCGAAGTTCGCGCTGATCCGAATCCTCACCCAGTTCGGCCAGGAAGGTCGCCATCTCGGCAATTCGCCTGCGGCGCCGATCCTGTTGCAGTTCCATCTCTTGCTCAATCAAAGCATCGGGTGTTGTCACCTTGTGCTTGTTGAAGAAGTCGGAGAAAGCACCGTATCCCTTTGTGGTGTGGCAAACAATCGCCAGCGGCTTGCCGTCGCGCGCGCCCAGGCGGAAGTGCTCCAGCGCCGCTACGACGCCGTCGTATTGCGTCGCGTCCACGTCGATCGCTCCCCAGCCATACGACCGAAAGACCGTTGCGAAATCCGGCATCGGATACACGGTCTTCGAGTGGATGTCGAGTTGTCCATGATTGCGATCAACCAGCACGCACAAATTGTCGAGGTGGTGCTGGCCCGCGTACATCACCGCTTCCCACACAGTTCCTTCCTGGAGCTCGCCATCGCCAACCATGCAATAGGAGTTGAAACGAGGCTCGCTGCGGCCAGCGATCGCGAACCCCTGCGCAACACCAATGCCCTGGCCCATGGGGCCAGTGGCGATTTGCACGCCCGGCAAGACGGGACCAGGATGGCCGTTCAGGATGCTCGTATGCGAACGAGAGCCTTTCAGAATGCGCGTGTCAATGTAGCCCAGGTCTGCATAAATAGAGGCCATCGCCGCCACTGCATGACCTTTGCTCAGTGTGAAAATATCCTGGCCGGGCCTGGTCGGATCTTCGATATCGATGCGCAATCCGCCACCGTAGAACAGTGCGACGAGCGGAATAGTGGCTGAAAAAGCGCCTCCCGCGTGCAGACCGGCATCGACCGCATCGCGATTCTGCTCGAGAGTGAGAAGTCGGACGTCAGAATCCTTGATGGCCAGGAGCCGAAGAAGGCCTCGGCGAAGCAGCAAATTCCGAGAGGCAAGGAGGTCGGTGACTGCGTGCTGGGATGTAAGACTGGAAACAGATGCCTCCACTCTGATGGTCCTTTCTCGTTGCCGCTCTCCACTTCGGACGATTGCGGTTTGCTGATTCACGGAGTCGCTTGCTGCTTATGATGCAATCGAATTTGCGCAAGTGTACTGTAACATATGCGTGGAAATCGCGCGCATGCGTTGAATTGCATTCAGAATTGCGCAATCGTGTGCAGGGAACGGATAAGAGAATGAAAGTCGTCATCATCGGAGGGACAGGACACATCGGCAGTTATCTGACGCCGATGCTGGTCGAGGCGGGCCTCTCCGTGAGCTGCGTTTCAAGAGGCGAGCGCGCGCCATATCGCGAGCATCCTGCGTGGCGCTCCATCGCGTATACGCGCATTGATCGAACTGCAGCAGAGGCGGCGGGCACATTTGGCGAGCAGGTCGCACAGCTCGATGGCGATGTGATTATCGACCTGACTTGCTACCACCTGGAAAGCGCGAAACAACTGGCCAACGCACTGCGCGGAAAGGTCGGTCACTTGCTGCATTGCGGCACGATCTGGGTGCACGGGCCGAGTTCCGCTGTGCCGACGACGGAAGACACGCCACGTCAGCCGTTTGGGGATTACGGAATTCGCAAAGCGGCCATCGAAGCCTGGTTGCTGGAGCAGGCTCGGGAAACGGGATTGCCTGTCACTGTGCTGCATCCGGGGCACCTGGTTGGCCCTGGGTGGAATCCGATCAATCCGACTGGAAACTTCAATCCTGAAATTTTTGCGGCGCTGATGCGAGGCGACGAAGTGAGAGTCCCAAACTTCGGGATGGAGACACTGAATCACGTCCACGCCGAAGATGTCGCGCAGGCGTTTCTGCGCGCAGTCGAACATCGCAGCACAGCACTCGGCGAGAGCTTTCACGTTGTCGCGGCAAAGGCGCTCACATTACGCGGATTTGCTGAGCAGATGGCACAGTGGTTCCATCGGCCGGCATGTTTGCGCTTTCTTGCGTGGGATGAGTGGAAAGCTGGAGCTTCAGAGCGAGACGCCAGAGTGACAGAAGATCATCTGCGCCACTCGCCAAATTGCAGCATTACGAAGGCGCGAAGGTTGTTGGGTTATGAGCCGCGATATGGGGCGATCGAAGCGGTACAGGAAGCCGTGCAGTGGATGGTCTTGCACGGAGTCATCGAAGCCGCAAAATAATGCGAGGCGAACCAACTCAACGAGTCGCCTCGACGCACATTGAATTGGTATTCATCCAAACTATCTCTCCAGTCAAATCGGACGTTCTCCTTTCACCGCAATCCGCTATCGGCCCGTGTAATCCAATGGTATGGCCATTCAATTGTTGCGTATTGTGCAATTTTCCGCGGCAGGATGCGATGGAACCGATATGGACGAGCTTAGAAAACTCCTTCTGAATCAAGAAAAGCTGGGTGTCGTTTCCGTGCCTCCCCATCCTGCTGAAGACCTCTAAAACTGCGCTTGACTTTCGTTATTTAGTCGATGCTAACGTTTTCGCTGCAACTCGTATTGCATATTACGCAATTCCCCTTGCGTATCTGTTCTGCTAGAGGCTATGGAGGTCACGATGCAGTTTCTCAGAAAAGCTGTATATGGAGCTTTTGCGGCTGCGCGTCATGAGCTGCCTGCTCACGGCCGTATCGGCGCACGGACAAAACATCTTCGGCTCAATCGTCGGAACCGTCAGCGACCAATCGGGCGCGGTTTTGCCGAAAGCCGTACGTCACAGTAACCGATTTGGCCACAAGCCAAATGCGAAATGCCACAACGGACGACCAAGGCAACTACCAAATTCTTTCTCTCCCGCGCGGCGAATACAAAATCGACATCGATGCCCACGGCTTTAAGCGCTTCTCGCGAAGCCCAATCGATGTAGTTGTCGACCAGGTGGCTCGCGTCAACGTTACCATGGAAATTGGCGAGCAGAGCCAGATGATTACGGTCAACGCGGCCCCGCCAATCATGCAAACCGATAGCGCTTCTCTCGGCCAAGCCGTCGAAGGAAAAACGATTCAAACGCTGCCACTCAATGGCCGCAACGTTCTGGCGCTTGTCGCACTGGTGCCGGGCGTGGTGCCGCAAGGCAGTTCCTACGGCAACCTGAGCGGTCAGAATGTATTCGCCGCCGGCAACTACCAGATTGATGGCGGAAACGCCAACCAGAGTTCCGTGCTCGTGGATGGCGCACCAGTCAATACGTCCTACGGCAACACGGTTGAGCTGGTCATGGATCAGGACGTGGTGCAGGAGTTCAACGCGCAGACCCACGACAACACCGCGGAATTCGGTTATTACACCGGCGGCGTGATCAATATGAGCACCAGATCCGGTTCGAACGCATTCCATGGCGAAGCGTACGAATATCTCCGCAACACCGTGCTCAACGCCAACGCCTTCTTCGCCAACCGCACCAATCAGGGAAAGCAGGCCTGGCACCAGAACCAGTTTGGCGCAAATTTTGGCGGACCCCTCAAACATGACAAGATGTTCTTCTTCGGTGATTACCAGGGCTATCGGCAGACGGAAGGCTACCCGACCAACGTCACCGTTCCAACGGCGGCTGAGTTAACCGGCGACTTCTCAGGGATTACGGCCCCCATTTACGATCCACTTACTACCTGCGGCTATAACGGGAATCCGGCCTGTGTATCCGGCCAGCCAACACGAACTCAGTTCTCCTATAACGGAAAAGCCAACGTGATTCCGCCGTCGCGGTTCAGCACCGTAGCCACAAATCTCATTAAGTTCCCATCGACCATGCCTTCCGGCGCGCCGGCCGGCGCGGGAATCTATGCCCCTCCCACTCCCGGCCTGGGCTCGAATACTGCTGAAGGCCCAGTGAACAACTTCTTCACTTTGGCCAAATCGGGCGCGAAGAACGATCAGTACACGATCCGCGGTGACCAGAACTTGAGCGCGAAGGACACGATGTTTGAGCGCTACACCTGGTGGAAATCCTTCAACCTGCCGACCATTCCGTATAACAACGGGCTTATTACGGGCGACCCCATTTCGCCTGAAGCCTTTACGACACAGCAGGCGGTGGTCGGCAACACCTATGTGTTCAATTCCACAAGCGTCGCAGACTTACACCTGTCCTATTTGAGATGGAATTATGTTCGGACACCCGGATTTCTCGGGCATCCAGGAGGGCACGGTTTTCGGCTGGCCCTCGTACATGAACTTTGGCACTCTCAACAACCTGGCGAAGTCCACCGCCGTCCCGTCTATGAGCACTTCGGGGCCGATCAGTTACACCCAAGGCGGCGCGGGATACATTTTTTCCATCAACAACAACTACGTGATTGGTTCTACGTACCAGAAGATCTGGGGCAAGCACACCTTCAAAACCGGCATCGATCTGCGCCGCATGGAGATGGACTACTTCCAGAACAATTCGCCCGGAGGCGTCTTTACGTTCGACAACGTGCTCACCTCTGCGAATGCCGCCTCACCCGGCACCACCGGCAACGCGTTGGCATCGTTTGAACTAGGATATGTTTCCAACAGCACGTCGCAGACCGTCCAGGTTGCTCCGCCAACATTCCAGACTGTCTACTATCAAGGCTACTTTGGAATGGACACCTGGCAATTGACAAACAAGCTCACGTTGAGTCTTGGCCTCCGTTATGAGGTTCCGGGCGTCTATGTTCCGCGTCATGGCTGGGGCGATACCTTCAACCCGAAGGAAACCAATCCGGTCGTCAATGTGCCTGGCGCATTCGATCTTGTCAGCACTTCGCAGCACCCGGCAGCAGGTGTTCGGAACGAAAACTGGGATGACTGGTCACCGAGGCTCGGCGTTGCCTATCGAATCAACGACAAGACCGTAATTCGTGGGGCATGGGGCAAATACATAATTCCGTCCGATGTTCAATTTCCCGAGGCTCCTTTGCAGGCCGGCATCAACTTCCTGAACAACCTGATGGTGAGCACAATCAACGGTTCGCAAACACCGAACAACTATATCGGCGGCGTTTATACGACCCAGAACACTCTGGACAACCCATATCCAAGCGGTCTGGTGTCGCCGCCGCATCGCAATTCCAACTATCAACAGATCCTGCTCGGCGGAAACCCGCAGGCCTTGTATGCCACGGAGCCCAACGGTGAAACCTACCAGTGGAACGTGGCTGTTGAGCGGCAGTTGCCTCTTGGCATCGCTCTCGAGGCAGCGTACTCCGGATTGCGCGGCGACAATCTGCCGGTGAGCTTGCCCATCAACCCGCTGCCGAGCAGCGTCATCGCACAAGCTCAATCCGATCCGAAGTGCGCCGCTGGCAACTTCGGAGTCGGAGGCTGCTTCCTGTCTCAGAATGTCACCAACCCTTACTACCCGATCATCACTCAGGGCACTCTGTCTAAAGCCACGGTGACCGATAACCAACTGTTGCGGCCGTTCCCACAATACGGCAGCATCAGCAACAGCGGCCACTACATTGGCATCAGCAACTACCACGCTCTCGAACTGAAGCTGCAAAAGAGAATGTCGAACGGCGGACAGATTCTTGGTGCCTACACATTCTCGAAACTGATGACCGACGCAGAGTATTTGACCTCGTGGCTCGATTCGACCACGACGGCTGGCTACCAGGACTACAACAGCCCCATGAGCAACTACTCGATGTCGAGCTTCGACGCGCGGCAGCGGCTCGTGGTCAGCTACCGCTATCCTCTGCCGATCGGCAGAGGCCAGTTGCTCCTGTCTAACTTGAATGCCGTGGCCAACGAGATCATCGGGGGGTGGGGCACTGACGGCATCGTTACCCTTCAGGAAGGCTTCCCGCTCGGTCTTTCCGACTCCACCAACGACCTTTCAACTTACATGTTCGAAGGCACTCAAAGACCAGACGTCGTCGCCGGTTGCAACAAGAAGGTCAGCGGATCGATGTTTAACCGCCTGGGTGTGGCCGAAGGAGAGACCCAGGGGTACTTCAACACGGCGTGCTTCCAAAGCCAAACAATCTCTTCGAACCCCGTCTTCAACCCATTGGCCTTTGGCAACGAATCGCGCACGGATAATACACTTCGTACTCCGGGCACGGCCAATTACGATCTGGCGGTCGTTAAGGACTTCCCGATCCACGAGAACCTGATGTTCCACTTCCGCGTCGAAGCATTCAACGCCTTCAACCGTGTGCAATTCGGCCAGCCGAATGTCTCGGTAGGCAACGCTTCATTCGGATCAATTACCACACAGTACAACAATCCCCGCCTCTTCCAGGCTTCCGGGCGTATCGAATTCTAAGCGGATAATCGGGCCTGCCGCGATAACTCGTGGCAGGCTTTTCTCTTTTGTGTGCGAACCCGTTGGTCTCAGGGCATACTGGAGAAGCTCTCTCTCGGTTGTGCGCGCTCCTGGTCCAATGCGGAATCTTGTTTATGGCGGTTTGCTTCTCGCCATAACACTCTCAGCCCTTCCCTTTGCTTTCCTAGTCTCGGCGGCCCAGCACAGCGCCGCTCCCTCCTCTGCTCCTAAAGCCAACGCCACAAATATCGTTCCTGATGGCTATGTTGATCCTGGTGTCTGCGCTGGCTGTCATCAGGAAATCGCACGATCGTACGCGACAACCGGCATGGGGCGCTCCTTCAGCCGGATCAACCCCGACGTCCCGGTTGCAAAATTCAACGGCGCACGTGTCGAGAATCAAGCATCTGGCATGAACTACCAGATGGTGCAGCACGACGGAAAGCTGTTCGAACGCAGAATCCAAATTGGCTTTGGCGGAAAAGAAACCAACTTCCTCGAAGAGCAAGTGGACTATGTGATTGGCTCAGGCAATCACGCGCACACGTTTCTCCATCGCGATGCGGAAGGAAGACTGATTGAGCTGCCGGTGAGCTGGTATACCGAGGGCCAGGGATATTGGGCGATGAGCCCGGGATTCGACCGGCGCGATCAGGAAGATTTTCGGCGTGCCATTCCGGCTGAATGCATGTTTTGCCACAATGGCTACCCACAGCCAACTGCACAATTCAATCCGGCGAAGTTGAACCCGCCTGCTTTCCCGCAGAAACTTCCCCAGGGCATTGATTGCCAGCGTTGTCACGGTCCGGGAGAGGCGCACGTCAAAGCGGCGATCTCTGGAGCCGGCGTCGATGAGGTTCGCCATGCCATCGTGAACCCGGCGCGACTCGACCGGGAGCGCCAACTCGACGTCTGCATGCAATGCCACCTCGAGACCAGCAGCAGCCACATGCCCAATGAGATTCGACTCTATGACAGAAGCGTATTCTCCTTCCGGCCGGGTCAGCCGCTGGGCGAATACAAGCTGTATTTCGATCCGGTATCCAACCAAAGCGACGACCGGTTTGAGATTGCGCACGCTGCCTATCGACTGCGCATGTCCGCTTGCTTCAAGAACAGTGAGATGACGTGCCTAACCTGCCACGATCCGCATAAGTCATACCGGGGAGCGGGAAGCACGGAACGTTACGTTCAGATTTGCATGAGTTGTCATCAGGCGGTAAAGCACGCCGCTTCCCTGCCCGAATCGACCACATGCCTTGATTGCCACATGCCGAAGCGGCGGACCGACGATGCGGTCCACGTGGTGATGACCGATCACTATATCCAACGAATCAAGCCAGACCGCGATCTTACGGCGCAGTTTGCTGAAGGCAGCGTAAAGCCTGCGACAAAGACGGGCATCGCGCTCTATTATCCGGCGCATCTGCCCGAGGCCGGCGAGAGCGAACTCTATCTTGCAGTGGCAGAGGTGCAGGACGGCTCCTCCGGCGACGCTGGGATTGCGCGATTGCAACAGGCGATACTGAAGGACGCTCCGGCAGCCTCAGAGTTTTATTTTGAGCTGGCTCGCGCGTACTCCAAGGCGGGAAACGACGCGCAGGCGATTCACTGGTACCAGGAAGCGCTGCGCCGAAAGCCCGGCGAATCTGGCACGGCGAAAGAACTGGCGACTTCGCTGCTCAACGAAAATCATGTCGCGCAGGCAGAGTCGATTCTCCGCAGCGCAATTGCAAAATCTCCAAATGACAGTGAATTAATTGCGGATCTCGGGAACGTGAGTTTTCGTGAGGGAAAGATTGACGAGGCCCGCCGAGAGTATCTTCATGCGCTGGAGTTGAATCCGCTTTTGCCCCAGGCGGAAAACACGCTGGGCTTGATCGCGATCCGCCAGAACCAGCGGCAGGAAGCCGAGAAACGCCTACGTGCCGCAATCCGCGACGACCCCGCAATGGCGGAGCCGCACTACAATCTTGGGAATTTGCTTAGCGGCGCAAGCGACTATCAAGAAGCACAGTACGAGTTCCGGCAGGCGATCGCGATCGATCCCAAATATGGAGCGGCTCACCATGGCCTTGGTCTGATGCTCGAATTGACACACGATTACGACCCTGCACTGGATCAATTGCAACAGGCCGCAGAGCTCGACTCGAAGAACGCTGAGACGCATAGCGACCTCGCGGACCTTCTGGCTGCGCGCGGGCGGCTGGCCGACGCTGAAGCTGAGTACGGAGCAGCGGTTCAGCTGAATCCGAATTCAGTCGATCTGCACGCGAGCCTGGGCGGAGTTCTGGAGGCAGAAGGCAAAATGGACGATGCCATCCAGCAGTTTGAAAGTGTCGTGCAACTCAATCCGACAGTCTACGAAGCACAACTTGAGCTGGCAGTGCTTCTGGCGAAAGCGGGTCGAGCGGCTGATGCCCGGGCCCACTGTCTCGCCGCCACGAGAAGCCCAAACCCAAAGCTGCGCGCCGATGCTCTCGATCTGTTAAAGCAGCTCGGCAGATAGTGCAACAACCTCGTCTTCGATTGATTAATTGCATTGCCCTTCCACCCAAATGGAACGCGCGAGACAGCTTCCCAAGAATCTCATTTGGGCCGGAATTCCGATGTTGACTTGATTTCAATTCGCCTGCTAGCATTGACAGCGCAAGATTGATTGCATATTATGCAACACTTTGAACGCGCTGATTGAAGCCGTCGCACAAGACTGAATCGAGGAGTGAAAGAAGCACGGTCTTGAATTGCACGCCCGTGAGTCGAATCCGCCGAAAGCTAAGTTCGCGCCATGAAGCGATCTTTTGTTTGCCTGCCGCTTGAATTGAGGAATCGTAAATGACGAAGAGAATTGTCGGGTGCGGTGTCGGAGTCTTCTCACTCTTGCTTGTTATGACCCTGCTCATCCTGTGGCTCGTGCGAGAGAGAGCCGTCAAAGCCGCCGATGGGGCTTCAGCACAATCGTATTCAAGATGGACGCAATACGGGGGCGCGCCAGATGACTCTCATTACTCCTCCCTTAAGCAGATTAACCGCTCGAATGTTTCGCAACTCAAGCAGGTGTGGTTTTATCAGAGTGGGAATAATGGATTCCGCTATGGATCAAATCCGATCGTCATCGACAGTGTGATGTATGTCGTCGGAAAGAACAACAGCGTCGTCGCTCTCGACGCTGTCACCGGCAAAGAGATTTGGGTTCACGATAACGGTAAGGTTCTCGGTTTTTCTCACCGCGGCCTCGTCTATTGGGAGAACCAGGACCGCTCCGATCGCCGCATTCTTTACGAGGCCAACAATAACCTCTGCGAGGTGGATGCACGCACCGGACAGACCATTGACTCATTCGGCGATCACGGAACCGTCGATCTCCGCGTGGGGCTCGGACGCGATCCCAAATCGATTCGGCAAATTGGGTCGGGCACGCCGGGAAGGATCTTCGGCGATCTGATTCTTCTTGGTTCTGCAACGGGCGAGGAGTACGAATCGCCTCCGGGAGACCTCCGCGCCTACAACGTGATCACCGGAAAGATGGCATGGATCTTCCACACCGTGCCGCATCCAGGTGAACCGGGCTACGAAACATGGCCGCCTGACGCATGGAAGTATATCGGGGGGACCAATACCTGGGGCGACATCTCCGTCGATGAAAAGCGCGGCATCGCGTATTTTCCGACAGGATCGCCAACCTACGACTTTTATGGCGCCGATCGCAATGGCGCCGACTTGTATTCGGATTGTCTGCTCGCGCTCGACGCGCGCACCGGCAAACTGCTTTGGTTCTTCCAGACCACTCATCATGATCTTTGGGATTACGATCTCGAGTCGGGGCCGAAGCTGCTCACTGTTACCCACAATGGGCAAAAGGTGGATGTGATTGCGGAAGCCGGCAAGAACGGCTTCGTCTGGGTTCTCGATCGTGTCACCGGTAAGCCGATCTGGCCTATCGAAGAGCGTCCGACACCAAAATCGGATATGCCCGGCCAGGTTGCATGGCCCACGCAGCCCTATCCCACGGTGATTCAGCCGTTCACTCGGCAAAAATTCAGTGCCGATGAGGTGGATCCATATATCGCCGATCCCAAGGAGCGGGAACAGATTCGTGCCCAGGTAGCCGCCGCTCGCAATGAAGGGCTCTACACGCCGCCGGATACAGGAACGGTGATGGAGATGCCGGGCAACAACGGCGGGGCAAATTGGGGAACCACTGCAGCCGATCCGGCTACCGGCACGTTTTATGTTCTTTCAAAAGAGGCGCCGTCTCTGCTGCAGCTTGCGCCCAAGCCCCCGCGGCGTCAGATTCCCGGCACGCCCGCAACCCAGGGCCGTGTCGCCTACATACAAAACTGCCAGACCTGCCATTTGGAAAGCATGGCAGGGCAGCCTCCCGCGATTCCGTCGCTCGTGGGAGTGATGGATCACCAGACTCCCGACCTGGTGCGCAGCATCGTGCGTAGCGGAATGGCGCCGATGCCCGCGTTTCCAGATTTGACGCCCACTGACGTCGACAATCTGATCGCATATCTCAAGCACCCCGAAGATGCCCATATATCGCCCGACATCCTTGCGCGCCTGATGAATCCGCCGGCACCTTCGCCCAGGCTTGCGCCGGCCGGAACACGCTACTGGACCGGTTACGGCTACATGAATTCGACGGATGGATTGCCCGCGATCAGCCCGCCATGGTCGACGCTGACTGCTTACGACCTGAATACTGGGGCGATAAAGTGGCACATTCCGTATGGCGGAGTAACGAGTCTAGAGGAGAAAGGAATTACCGACACTGGTAGCTTCTGGCCGAGGGGCGGTGTCGCGATTACGGCCGGCGGCCTTATCTTTGGCGGCTCGATCTCTGACAACACCATGCGCGCTTACGACAAGGACACCGGCAAAGTTCTGTGGGAGGCGAAACTCCCTGCCGGTCCAGAAGGAATTCCAGCCGTTTACGAGGTGGCTGGAAAAGAATATATGGTGATAAGCGCGCGGCCCTCTACGCGCACGCCGACCGCAGCTGGAGGCGCTACCCCGCAGGAGATGGCTGAAGGCCCACCGACGGCTCCCGGTGCAGCGGCAAACCAGGGCGCAAGCCAGGCGAACTCCCAGGGCTACTACGTATTCGCTCTGCCAGACGCGCACTGATCGCCCGGAAGCTCGCGAAAAACCAAAAGCCCGGGCATCGTTAAGATGTCCGGGCTTTGCAATTCTGGGGATTGCTTTCAAACGCGGTAAAGGTGCTTATTTGCCGACCCAGCCACCGTCCACATAAAAGGACTGGCCAGTGACATAGCGCGCCTCTTCTGACGCAAGGAACGCGGCCACAGTACCAATCTCGCATGGCTGTCCTGGTCGACCCAGGGAAATCTGTTCAAGTACGGCCTTGAGCAAGTCAGGCTGCTTCATGACCCATTCGATCATCGGAGTTTCAATCAGTCCCGGGTGGATGCAATTCACCCGAATCCCCAATGGTGCCACTTCGGCGGAAACATTGCGCGTAAGAGCTTCAATGGCAAGTTTGCTGGGTGCGTAGTGGGTTCTGCCGGGCAGCACGCGCGCGGCTTGAATGGAACCGATGTTGACGATTGCGCCATGCAACTTCGCAGCGATCGCTCGACGGCAAAAGACCTGCGAACAAAGCCAGCCGCTCTTGAGATTGATCGTCGTTACATCCTGCCATTGTTCGTCAGTCATTTCGAGAAACGGAACAATCGTCTCGATACCCGCATTGTTGACCAGGATATCGACGCGGCCCATTGTGTCCCATGCGCGCGCAAACATCGCTTCCACTTGCTCACGGCATGAGACGTCTGCGCGAATGACAATCGCCCGCCGCCCAAGACCACGGGCCCATTCCGCGACCGCGTCAACCTTTTCGGGAGAGTTGATGTCATTGATGACGAGGTCGGCACCTTCTTTGGCAAACACCTCAGCAATGCCCTTCCCAATTCCCTGGGCTGACCCGGTTACCAGCGCGACCTTATTTGCGAGTTTCATTTCTCACCGTTAACTTCGAACTTGCATCATGCACCACTCGCGAGAGTGAGTTCGCTCAATGAATCGTCCAGCCGCCATCTACCATCAACACATGGCCCACAACCATATCCGCCATATCGCTCGCTAAAAACAAAACGGCTCCGACCAGGTCTTCCGGCTGGTTCCAACGTCCTCGTGGAATCATCTCACCAGTTGCCCACTCTTTGTACCCAGGACGCTCCAGAATGTTTTTCCGCGACTCGGTCTCAGTGATGCAGGGCGCGACCACGTTCACAACGACACCGTCGTGCGCCCACTCGAGCGAGAGCGCGCGAGAGAGATGATGCACGCCAGCCTTCGCGGCAGCGTACACGGAACGCTTTTTGAAACCGACAACTCCAAAATTCGAACCGATATTGATGATTCTTCCTTTGCCTTGAGGAAGCATGATTCTGGCTGCGGCCTGGCACGCGAAGAAGACGCTCTTTAACGAGGCATCCATAGTCTTGTCGTATTCTTCTTCGGTGACATCGACAGCGGAGGTTGTGCCTGTCCAACCAGCGTTATTGACAAGAATATCGATGCGATCGAATTTGGCCTTTGCAGCTTCCATGAGAGCAGTCAACTGGGCGGGTTGCGATACATCGGTCTTGACGATGATCGCCTGGCCTCCCAACCCCTCGATTTCCGACCGAACCTTTTCGATCGACTCCATGCTCCCTTCGGGATGTTTTGCAAGGACCAGATGAGCTCCTGCCTCGGCCAAACCCAATGCGATTGCGCGTCCTATCCCCTGAGATGCACCCGTTACGACGGCAATCCGGTCTTTCAAACCAAAGCTCGTGTAATCCACGCTCTGCACTCCAATTTAGCGACTTCCGATCGGTTCGCGGGCTCACACTTTGAGGCCCGCGATCGGAATTCTTCAATTCGATTATTGCATCCTTCGATACGCTTTGTGCGTATCGTGCATCAAGTGCAATAATCATCCATGATCCAAACGGAGTCGTCAAGCATTCTGAAGACTTCCATCGGCACTCTTTTCGAACCGGGAAAATGATCGAGACTTGGAATAAAGACGACCAATTCATGCAGACTGAAATGTGGGTTGGTGTGCCAGGTGAGCCCGAATAATTGATGAAGGGTCAAATCCAGCATCGCAGACAAGAGATGGCTAGGGTCAGCTGAAAACGCCTTGTAAACTAGACACTGAACGGACCACTCCCCTGACCAGGATTTGGATAGCCCCCAAATTGGCTGCAATTCCAAGCGAAAGAACTCTTCCAGTTTTCGGAAGAGCGATTCCCGAATATCGGCCGTCGGTGCCGGAAGCGCAAATCGCCCGGGAATGCTGACAATCGGCCGCCAACCGGCCAGCGGCCACTTGACAGCTGACTGCCAGCCAATGCAGAGTTATTGCGTACAGCGCACTGGTAATTGTACAAAGGGAAACACAGATCGCCCGAACTTCGCATCCACATGGCGCGCTTTTGCTTGCGTGTCCGGTGCGCCGGGCGCCGGAAGACCGGGGAGGTAGCGCATTGACACGGGGAATAACACGCCGCGAATTTACAACGGGCATTGGCACCGCAGCTGTTGCCACGTTCTTACCCCCAACTGCCTTCTCTGAGCAAGCGCGCGAAATTCACGTTGGCCACACTGGAATTACCTGGCCCAATAGCTATGCGGATCAAGCCATCCGCGATATCGGCAGTCTCGGCTTTTATGGCTATGAGACATTCGGCGAAGTGCTGGCAAAAATGGACGCCGAAGGGGATTTGGCGCAACTGCTTGAAGCAAATCATGTCCCCTTGATCTCTGGATACTGCACGATCAATTTGACCAATCCGGCGAAGAAGAACGATGAACTGGCAAAGGCAACGACGTGGGCTCGTTTGATCAAGAAATACGGCGGTCGCATCTTTGTGCTCGGTCCCAACCAGGTGAACCGCGACAGTTATGACTATGCAGCGAACAAGGCCAACATCATCGGCATGCTGAATGAAGTCGCCAAGACGGTTACAGGAGAAGGCCTCACCCCCGTGCTTCATCAACATACTGGCACTTGCGTAGAATCAAAAGACGAAACCTATGCCACTCTTGAGGCTGCCGACACCAACGTTTTGAAATTCGGACCGGACGTAGGCCAACTCACCAAGGGCGGTGTAGATGCCGTCCAGGTTGTGAAAGACTTTCTGCCGATCGTGCATCATATGCACCTGAAGGATTTCGCTGGGACAGATGAACATCTGCTCGGATATTGCCCGCTGGGAATGGGGAAGGTAAATATTCCGGCAGTGCTGGACCTCATGGAAGGCCGCCAAATCAATGGTATGATTATGGTCGAGCTCGACAACAATTTTCGCGACATTTCCCCCACACCTCCCTACGACCTCGCCAGGCAGAGTGCGAATTATCTGAAGTCCATCGGGGTGAGATTCCGGACCTGAACGCCGACTATGCAAACCAAGAAGAGACCCCAGATTCCATTCATCCAAAGCCTTGACCGCGGTCTGGTCATTCTTCAATTGGTTGCTCGCTCGAAACACCCTGTCTCACTCGGAGAATTGGCGGAGCTGCTCGACATCGATCGAAGCAGTGCGTTTCGTCTAGCGCACACTTTGCGCCGACGCGGATTCCTGTCATGCCCTCCAGGTCGCAAGGATTACGTCCTCGGATCCTCCATGTGGACGCTCTCGCGCCAATATGACTGGAGCAACATGCTCGTCAAAGTGGCCGATCCGGAATTGAAGCAGCTGGCCACGCAAATCAACGAGACGGCGCATCTGGCGATTCGCGAAGGCAAGAGTGCTTTGTTCATCGATTCCGCGCATGCAACGCACGTGATCGCAGTAGCAGGACAAACCGGTGAACTGGTTCCACTCCATTGCACTGCCCATGGAAAGGCATTGATCGCAGACGCCGACGAAAGCGAACTCCACTCTCAATTCGGGCTCGGTCCGCTGCAGATGTATACCAAGAACACCATCACCACCATCAAGGGGCTGGCGAAGGAGTGCGCCGCGATTCGCGAGCGCGGCTATGCCACCGACGAGTCCGAGTACACATCTGAAATGCGTTGCGTTGCATCGCCAATTCGCCTCGGCGACGATATTGTGGGTTCGATCGGCATCTCGGCGCCCACCTCTCGCTTTGCGAAAAGCCTCTATAACGACTATGGAACGAAAATTCGCAATGTCGCCACGCGGATCGGCGAGGCGCTTGCCCAGAGTAGTCAAAAAGACTAACCGCAAGTTTCCGCCTCAAAATTTCCCTCTCGTGCACTGATTGCTTCCGTGGATTTCGCCGCAGAAGCAGCCAAAATGCCGGCCCTTAAATTCGTTGGGAGGCATGCTATCCTTGCAACGTTGATTGCATGATATGCAAACTTCGTTTCCGAACCTATGACTGCTTCGATCCTCGATTTTGAAATTGATAAGGCCGCTTTGAAGTACGTCGGTGCCGGATTGCAGAGGCCCGAATGCATTTTGGCCGAGCCCGACGGATCGCTTTGGATCGCGGACGCGCGGGGCGGCGTTGTTGAACTGCAGCCCGACGGCCGGCAGCGGATTATCACGCAACGCCACTCGGAACACTTTTCCGGCGTGGACAGCGAAGCCGCGAGGTATTTGCAGGGAACGTTGCCGAATGGCCTGGCGTTCGCTGAAAACGGTGACATCCTGATCGCGAATTTTGGCACCGACCGGCTTGAGGTGATGACCCGCGATGGAAAGTCAAAGGTTCTGGCGGATCAGATTGACGGACACCCGATTGGGAAAGTGAACTTCGTTCTGCGCGATTCCAGGAATCGCATCTGGATCACCATCTCCACGCGCATCAAGAATTGGATGCATGCGCTGCGTCCCGATCTTCCCGACGGCTATATCGCGCGCTATGAGGGCGGCACATTTCGCGTCGTGGCCGAAGGATTTCATTTCACCAATGAAATTCGCATGGACGCGCGCGAAGAGTACATGTATGCTGCCGAAACTACAGGGGGCTGCATCAGCCGCTTGCGCGTCAATCAGGACGGCTCGCTCGGCCAGCGCGAGATCTTCGGGCCTTCCAGCCTGGGCAAAGGCGCCTGGCCCGATGGAATCGCCTTTGATAGCGGCGGCAATCTTTGGGGCACGATGGTCTACTCTGACAAGCTATTCTTCCTTAGCCCAAAAGGCGAATTGAAAGTTCTGCTGGACGAGGGCGACCCAAGGAAAGTGGACGCACTTGAGAAGGCCTTCTTCCAGAATGAGGTCAACGAGGAAGTTCTCTTCGCGACGGGACGGGGCGTTGCGCCATGGATGGCGAGCGTCACGTTTGGCGGTCCGGATCTGCAGACGCTTTACATCGGATCGTTGCGCGCCAGCCGCATTCCCTGCTTCCGGGCGCCGCTCCCCGGCCTGCCCATGGTTCATTGGAAGAGCCAAAAACTGGCGTAGCCGACACACTGGATTGAGTTCCAGTGCCGACCCATAACCACCCAAGCCCGTCTCGATAACCCGCCATATTTCCGCCAAATTTCATTGCGCATGGAGCAAGGGTTTGGGTGTACTATGCAACGGTAGCATTTTTGCTTCCCTCTGGCGTCCTCTATCGGGTATGCGCGAAATCCCGATGTCCGGCGACCTCGGAATCTCTCGGACGCAGACCATTGAGCGCCCGGAAGGCTTTGTCAACCAGCAACCGACTGCATATGCTTCAGGCGACGCCTGGATGCGATTCGAATAGGAAAAGCTCATGTTCAACAAGCTCACTCTGCTCTCAGCAGCCGTCGTCCTCGTTGGCGCGGCGCCCATGTTCGCCGGCGGTCCTTCCTTTCAACCCGACGTCACTTTCCACGGTTCGAGCCTGAGTGGGTGGCACACGCTGGGCCAGGCAAGCTGGCACGCCGAGAACGGCGAGCTGGTGGGGACGCCCCAATCAAGCGGTGGCGGCTGGTTGATGTTGGATAAGGGCTATCAGGATGTGGGCCTCTTCGCCGAATTCCGCTGTACCGGCGGCTGCGAAACCGGGGCCATCTTCCGCGTGGAAAAAACGGACAATGGCTGGAAGGGAGTCTTCGTTTCGCTCACGGAGCCGGGCGTACCCTCATACAACGTGACCCTGGATGCCCAGGGAAATATTTTGACGCGTGACAAGCTGCGCCGGGGTGGTGGTTTGATACGGATTGCTCCTCCGCCAAATCCGAATGCGCCGACGCGTCCGTTCTCCTTCCCTCATTACGACGTCAAGCTCCCCTTCTCCGCGCCAGACACCGATCTGCACCCGAACGACTGGAACGAAATCGAGTTCATGTACGATGCCAACATTGTCCGAGCTGTCATGAACAACGGCCGGGAGGCAGGCGGAGTAACCGAGGAGGGATACGGTCCGTTCGCACTCTACGTCGGAGGTACCGGCGAGGTGCGCTTCAGAAACGTTGCCTATGCGGATCTGGGACTGAAGGAAACCGCTCCGGAGAAGACTTCGAGCGATTTTCGCAAGCAGCAGATCAGCGATTTCTACTATTCAATGACGGCGGCGGCAGCCGACTTTGACCACGATGGCCATCTTGATGTCGTATCCGGCCCCTACATTTATTACGGACCGGACTTCACAAAGAGGAGAGAGATTGCGCTCGCCGAATCGACGAGCCCTTCCACTTCATTCAACGAGTGGTGGGTGGAGTATGCGGCGGATTTCACCGGTGACGGCTGGCCCGACATCATCAACGTGAGTTACGGAGGGAACGGCGGCGTGACTCTTTACGTGAACCCAAAAGGTGAAAATCGCCGCTGGGAATCGTACAAAGTCGTATCGAATGTGCAGAGCGAAATCGCCTGCCTCGCCGACATCGATGGCGATGGTAAGCCCGCCGTCATATTCATGGGCGAGGGATACGTCAGTTATGCGAAGCCAGACCCGGCCAATCCAACCGCACCATGGATCGTGCATCACGTTTCCGAACAGGGTTACGGGGGCGCCCATGGCCTCGGCGTCGGTGATATCAACGGCGATGGAAAATTGGACATTCTGAACATGTATGGCTGGTGGGAGCATCCGGCCTCAGGTACCGATGGACCGTGGAAGTATCATCCGGAAGTCTTCGGCCGCTACGGACACGGCATTGCCGGCGGCGCGACGATGGCTGTCTATGACGTGAACGGCGACGGCCTGAACGACGTGGTGACTTCTCTGGATGCTCACGGATGGGGCTTGGCGTGGTACGAGCAGAAGCGCGACGCCCAGGGTAACATCTCCTTCGTGCAGCACATGATCATGGACGACCTGGGAACACAGAAGGAAAATGCGGGAGGAGTGGCCTTCTCAGAGTTGCACGCAAGTACGTATGCGGATATGAACGGCGACGGCATCCCGGACTTTATTGTCGGCAAGCGCTATTGGTCGCATAACGCCGATTACCTGGATCCAAATCCTTTCGGTCAGCCGGTTCTTTACTGGTACAAGACAATCCGCGATCCCAAGGCGCCCGGAGGAGCACGATTTGAACCGGAGTTGATCAACAACAATTCCGGCGTGGGCTCGACGGTGTTAGCCGTCGACCTGAACAAAGATGGAGCCATGGACATTGTGTCCGCCACTAAGCTCGGGACATCCATCTTCTGGGGCAAGCCGCACGGCGAAGAAAGCAAGAAGCCGAGTCACTGAGTATTTCCGGCTGCCGTTTGGAGCAGCGCGGTTGTCACGAAGGCGGGCTACTCAAGATTGCTGCGTTGTTTGCGGAGCTGCTTACTTCTGTTCGGCAAGCAGGTTCCGGAATTCCGGAAGGTCGCGGAGCTCGTCGAAGTCATCCTCGTTCGCAACGCGCCGCAGAGTAGCTGCGCCTTCGTTGAAAGCCGCGCGCAAATGGAAAAGAGCGCAGTCTGTCAATCGAGCACTGGCGCAGCTGCGCGCCTCAAAGTAATTTTCTGCGCCGCGTTCCTGCGCAGGTGCAGGTGCGTCAATCGATGGGCCCACTGGCGAATCAAAAATGTGTGGGTCGATAGCCAGGGCCTGCCTGTATGCGTCGGCGCCCCTTCCATATTGGTGCTGCATTAACAAATTAGTGCCGAGATTCTTGAGAACTTCTGCGGAGCGGGGATTGAGCCTGAGATCTTTCTTATATAGGCGTTCAGCCGCTGTGAAGTCTTTAAGGGAATCGTCGAGGGTGGCCAGATTATTCAGAGCGCGGATATTGCCAGGCTCGAGCCGGAGTGATTCCTCGTAGCAACGTCCAGCATCCTTAAAGTCAAAAAGCATTTGGTATGCAATGCCCATCTTGTTCCAGAGGTCGGATGTGGGCTCTTGTACCTTGCCGTACGTCTTGATTGCAGCGTGATATTCTTCGCGCGCCATAAGTATGTCGGCTTTGAGCTCGGGAGTGACTACTTCGGCCCGTCCGCCCAGACTGATCGCGGAATCACCTGTGACAAACGAATGAGCAGTAGCAGAGTTTCCTCGCGTTGCCTCGACCGCGGCTAACCCGAGTTGTGCATCTAGCGCACTCGGGAGAGCAACCAGAAAAGCGATGGCCGGCAACCAATGGCAACAAGAGGGCCCGTGCATAGTTTTGTGATCCTTTGCACGAGTTAACCATCAAGTTGTATCGCTGCTCAGTGACCGAAGGCATTCCGTCTAGTGATTTGCGTCACTGAGATGGTCGAGCGGCATTTTGGAGTTCGAATCGCAGATTCCGGGGTTGCAAAATGGGAGTTCTACGCCCTCACCTGCACTGGCTATTTCAACGAGTCTGCGTTGCACGAAGCGGGAGCATTCACAGGATTACAGCGCGCGTCTGCGTTTCCGGGGAGGGTAACCACAAAGTGCCCAGGCCAGCGCGCCGGTTCGTTCACCGGATAGTCGGTGCTGAGAATTTGCGCGCCGCTGGCGATCATCGCGTCGCGACGGGCAGTGTCGTCGGTGCGAGCTTCCTTGGTATCCGCGTCAGTACGAGTGCGAACCAGGTAGCCTTTTCGGACCAGTTCGGAAATGTCATTTGCGGGGCCGTCGTTGCGTTCGATGAAGGCGGCGTCGGGTTCGCCAGGTTCGGCATTGGTGAAGAGGACTCGGCCGCGAAGCGAGGGATGACCTTCGAGATAGATTGGGCCGACAGGCCGCTGATCCATGAGAAAGATGATTTTGCCGCGCGCACTTTTCAGAGCGGGCCACTTGCCAGCGAGGACGGCTTGATTCAGAGTTTCGTACGAACCGCGGACGTCATCGGGAGTGATGATTTCTTTGGGCGGGAAGACGGAGCGAATCTCGGCGTCGAGCGCGTCGAACGTGCTGGAGGTGAAAGGCTCCGGCACGACTACCTGATAAGGATGGCGCGGCTGAGATTGCTTGGTTTCGACCAAAATGAAGATTGGGATGTGATGCGGATGCTGATGCGACCAGCGGCGGACTTGCTGCAGACAGGCGACAAATGGCTGGCACGTGCTGCGATAGTCGATGTCCTGCATGTGCATGACCTTGAAGCCCGGCTTGTTCATGATCCCGTCGGGGTCAAACGCGGGATCGGGCGGCAGATGCGCGGCGGCGATTGACTGTTCGCCTAGCGGATGCGCGTAGAGACCACCTTTGCTGTCGGCGTAGACGTCAAGCTCGATCTGGCGGACGCCGCTGTCAAACTGCTGCGGCAGCGGTTGATGCTGATAGTCGAGGCCCATGAGCGCCTTTGGGTTGCTGGACTCCCACAGTTTTGCGGCGCTGGGAGCGAAGCCGGCGTGATAGCTGTTGTGGGAGCCGATGACTTGAATCTGGTTGATGTGCAGTTGGGAATCGGTTTGAGCAAGAGCTGGCAAAACGCCAAGCGCGAAACAAGCAACGAGTAAGAAGGGTGCAAACCGCTGGGAAGACATCGAGAACTCCTGAATGAAAAACGCTAAGGGTGAGTGTACGGCTTGCTGTAATGAGTGGACCACTCAACGAGACTTTCGTTGAGAAAGCGCCAGGAATTTCGGTCGGCGTCGACCTCAACCAACATATACGCATTGGGATCGTAGCGCGTTGCTGCGATTGCGAAGTGTTGCGGGCCGAAGGTGTGGGCATAGTCTACCCACTTGTGGATGTGACCGGAAATCACGAGCTGAATTGTCTCGCTGTATTTGCGCAGCAAAGGACGTAATCCGTAGTCGGAAAACTCGGCCGAGACACAAAGCGGCAAAGGATAGTGGACGAAGACGAAAGTCGGCTTGTGCTGCTGCAATTGCGCCTCAAACCAGTTGAGCTGCAATTCACCGAGCGACCCCAGGGTGCCTCGGTGATCGCGGGATCCCGTATCCCAGGTGGCGCCAAGAAAATTATTGAGGTGGATGAATTTGTAGCCCTTGTATTCGAGGGAGTAATAGGGCTTGGTGGCAAATTTGGCCTCGAAGAGCCGATGGCTCATCTCGCGCGAGACGTCGGGTAGATCGTAGTCGTGATTGCCGAAGCCGATATGCACCGGCATCTTGAACCCATCGGTAATGGCCTTGGCGATGTCGAGCCGAGTGTAGTTCTTGAAGTAAAAATCGTAGTCGATAGAAGGGTAGTCGTGGAAATAGTCGCCTACGAGGAAGACCTTCTCGATGGGAGGATCGAGGCTGTTGATCAAAGTGCGGGCAGAGATCAGATTTTCAGAGGAGTGCTGAAGACTCTCTGTATCGAAGGCGCTGCTTTCGTGCCCGTGATAGAAGCTATCGATGATATGAGGGTCGGCGACGACGGCGAAATAAAAGCGGTGATCAGAAATTCTAGAGGAGGCCTCACGCGCCCATAATGAGCGCGTGAGAGATGAGCCGAGAGCACTCGCCGAAAGGAAGCCGAATTCTCGGCGAGTGATGGCCACCGTTTCTCTCCTCCTTGATTTAGAAATTCAGCTTGAGAGCGAGCTGAATCTGCCGTGGCGGGAAGAACCCGGTAATGGCGCCGAACCCGCCGTCTTGTCGGTTCGAGTCAGGAGCAGTGTAGTTGACGCTATTGAGGGCGTTGAACGCCTCGCAGCGGAATTCCAGACTCGAGGCCTCATTCCACAACGGGAACAGCTTGTGGAGGCCGGCGTTCATGGAGTAATAGGCATTATCGCGGAGCGAGTTTCTGCCCGCATTGCCGTAGGGTTGACTCACGTCGGTAGGCACGCTAACCGTGGCGGAGCTGAGATAACCGGTCAATGAGGTTGCGGTTTTCACCCAGTTTCCCCGCAGCGATTTCGGATTGCCGGTGACGTTCGGCCGGTAATTCAGCAAATCGCTCACGTCGAACTGCGAAGGCTCAGAGTAGATCAGGTTCACTGGCTGTCCGCTCGTGGTGGTTTCAATCACGGTGAACTGCCATCCGCCGGCGATAGTATCCATCAGCCGGTTTGCGCTAGAGCCCCAATGCCGCCCACGGCCGTAGGGTAGATCCCAGATCGCGGTCAGCGTGTTGTTGAGCGGTTGGTTGTAAGCGGACTGTCCGCGTTCACCGCGCAGATTGGCGAGGTTGACGCGCGAGTTGTCGTTGTTTGGTGTATCCAGGTGGCCTGAGGCATTGTCGATCGCCCTTGAATACGAGAAGGCGTCAAGCAGGTAAAGACCGCCGGAATAGCGATGCTCAAGCCGGACTTGTGCTCCGTGGTAGATGAGCATGCCGGCATTCGAAGAGCCTTCAATGCCGGTGAAGCCGACGCGGGGCCTGCGATTGAGGAGCGGAACGCAACCACTGGTTACTGTGCCGCTGCAGGTAGCCGAAGGGACATTCGGCGCCGCCTGGTTGATGTCGTCGAGCACCCAGATGTGGACTCCGTGCTCACCAACATAGGAGACTTCAACGAGCGTGCTGTCGTTCAGCTTCCGTTGCAACCCGAAGTGCCAGGATTGCACGTAACCAGTGGAAATATTCTGTGGGATGTAACGGGTTTGCGCCAGCGCCGTGCTGAATCCCGAAGAGCTTACGAAGTTCGGGCCGTATCCCTGGGATTCCGGACTGAAGCATGAAGTGGACTGCGCGTTCGCAGCGCAGATTGGAGTGTTGACGCCACCGGTGACAATTTGCTGGGTGATTGATGAGTTGACGATATACGGGCCGTTATAGGCAAGCAGGTTTTCGCCGCCTTCGCGGTTGAACTGGTCGAAGCTTGATGCCGTATCCACCACGGACCACAGTTTTGTTGTCCGCGGCGTAGGAGAAGCCAATGCGCGGAGCGAAATCGAGCTTTGGCATGTTCACCAGTGCGCGCCCGTAGAGCGAGCCACCGGGAGCCTGCACAAGTGTGTTGTGTCGACGGGCTGTAATTCGCGAGGTGATTGCCGTCGACCCATTGCGGCGTGACTAGCTCGTAGCGCAGCCCGGCATTGACAGTCAGCTTGTGAGTGAGCGTTCAAGTCATCCTGGACATACATGAAGTTCATCTTCTGGTGATAGTTGACGATGACAAAGTTGTTCAACTGGTAGGTGCTGCGAGCGCCGACGATGAAAATCGGTGAGGTATGCCGCTTCTTTCTTGCCCGCGTCGCTGGCTGCTGTTATAGCTGCCGGCAGCTGGCATTGGAGGCGCCGGAGCTGAACCCGCCGCCGTAGTTGTCCTGCCCATAGGCGGGATTGAAGTCGTCGATCTCGGTATTGATGGCCTGGAATTCATAGCCGACCTTGATGCTGTTGCGGCCGTGAATCCAGGTGTAGTTGAGCTTGGGATCGATCGCAAACGGATTTTGGAACTGCGGATTGCTGCTCTGCGCTCCGAATTGGATGAAGCTGGTGACGTTCTGGTCGTTGAGTGAGCGAGAGACTGAGCGGAGAGGTGGGCAAGCCGGGAATGCCGGCCTGCACAATCAGGCTGGGCAGGCCGAGACCATAGGGCGTCTTGCCGCCCAGAGTCCAGGTAAACCCGACGCGCGCGTCGATAATGGAGTTCTGGCTGAAGAGGAATGTGTAGCCAGCCGCGATCTGCTTGTTGTAGTCGTGAATGGTGCCGTTGGCGTTTCCGCCCGCCGCGCCGGTGATGGGCTCGGCGTCCACGATATTGCCGTGATGCCAGCTCCAGCGGAAGAAGGCCGTTGTGCGCGGATTCAGGAAGAAGTCGAAGCGCGCGTCGGTCTTGTTGTCAGTGAAGTTGGCCTTGGGCACGTTGACCAGGTTGTTGGAGAAGCCAGTCGCGCCCGAAGTGGTGACATTCGGCGACGGCAGGGCCGGAATGACCAGCTTTGCCAGCGCGCTCCAATCCGATTGCGGAACAACGCCGTTGGCATACACGGCGCCGGTGAGAGGATTGTGCAGGGAAACCGGGTTGCCCAGTGTGTCGAGTGAAGATGCCCTGGCGCTGATTGGCATTGGGAACAGTCGATGCGGAGTACTGGCCCTGCACCTGGCGATTGCCTTCAAAGTCGCCAAAGTAGAAGATTTTGCCCTTCATGAACCACGGCACCGGGCCGCCGATGGCGCCGCCGAACTGGTTCTTCACCAGGACCGGCTTCACCGATTTTCCCGTGAGGGCATTTGTGGGCGGCGTGAAGGGGCCTATGGCGTTGAAGTCGGTATTGCGGTTGTATTCCCAGACTTTGCCGTGGATCTGGTTGGTGCCGCTATTGATGCTGACGTTGAAAACGGCGCCGGCAGAGCGTCCGTATTCCGCGCTGTAGTTGTCTGTCTCGACGCGGAACTCGCTGATGGCGTCGGGCGAGGGCTGAATGGCCTGGTTGGAGAAGCTCTGGTTCGATGTGCCGTAAGCGTTGTTGTCGAGACCGTCGAGAAGGAAGTCGTTGAGCTCGCTGCGATTGCCGTTTACGTTGTAGGAGGCGTCGCGGCTGGTCACGGTCTGGTTTTCCAGAACGTTGGCGCGAACGCCGGGCGTGAGCAGCGCCAGGTCAGCATAGGCGCGGCCGTTGAGCGGAAGATTGCTGACATCGCGTGCGGAGATGATCTGGCCGCGTTCGCTATCTTCAGTGTTCAGCAGGGCGGCGGCGCCGGTTACGGTCACCGTCTCAGTTGCGGAGCCGGGCTTCAACGTCACGTCGACGCGCTGGCGGGCATTTACTTCGGCGGTGAAGGCCTCGGTGATGGTTTCACTGAATCCCGATGCCGATCCTGTGATTTTGTACTCACCGATGCGAACGCTGGTGAATTCGAATTCCCCTTGAGAATTGGCCGCGACCGTTGATTGCAGGCCGGTGGCCACGTTGATCAGCGTGACTTTGGCTCCAGGGATGGCTGCGCCGGAACTGTCGTGCACAAAGCCGAGTACCGAGGCTGTCTCGAACTGTCCGTGAGCAAATGGGCTGACCAGGGCAACGAGGAAAAGAACGGTTGCGGCGCTGACAAGCCTCTTGAAACCTTTCAAAATCGTCATAATTCTGCCTCCTTGCAAGCTTTCTAATTGTTGTGGATTCCGCCTAAGACGTAAGAGCCATTGAATCTGCGGTTTAGTGATCCACTGAATGGTATTTTTGGAGCTTCGCTCTTTTGGGGGCCCAAATGAAGCTTCGGCGATGGGTGTGCTCCCGAATCCTTCTCTGAGACTAAAACGTGGTGTAACGGCATTTCGAGTGCAGCTGTTCAAAAATTGATGAAAAAGCAGTGCGCCGACTGAAAACAATTGACATGAGACGACGATTGGCGAAGCTCAGCCGATTGCCCAGACTTGTGGACGGTACGAGCTTAATTTGCACTTGGCTAGGTGTTTCCCCGGTGGAAAGGAGATGCAAACGTGTTCTATCCCGTCAGATAATTGGTATAAAGCAACTTAAGCGAATCGCTTCAGTGAGAGATTTGTAGCTTTTACACCGTGGAAAGGTTATGATTTCGACTGCCCCATCGCGATATTTCCATGGGCACGTGTATGCCTCAAACTGTCAATTTTACGGGTCGCGAAGAGACCGACCAGCTTGCTGCACGGTTCCCGAATGACGATCCGCGGTGGCAACTTGCGCGGAGGATTGTGGCCAGCAAGTGCTTCGAGAAGTCCTCGTTTCTGGTGAACTTTTTGCTCTTCGTCTGCGAACGAGAACTGACCGGGCGCGAGCAAGAAATCAACGAGCGCGAAATCGGAGTGAAGGCACTGGGACGTCCCACGACATACAACCCCGGGGAAGACAATATCGTCCGCAACTATGCCCGCCTTTTGCGCAAGCGCCTGGAAGAGTATTTCAAGACCGAGGGAAAAGCTGAGACGCTTCGTATCGAGATTCCGCGCGGGCGGTATATTCCTGTCTTCTATTCGGTCGATTCCCTGCAAGACGCGCCACTGCCTTCCCCGTTACCAACCAATGCACCCACTACCACCGAACTGAAGGACAAGGCCGGACTTGATGCGCAGCCGGCCCGGTCCATCTTTCGGATGCCGGTTTACAGAACCCGCTGGTTAGTGTTCGTTCTATCCGCGTTGGTGATCGCCGGGGCGGTCGTCTACTTCGGGGCTCGATCATTCAGGCGGAAACCGACGTCCCTGACTCACGCGCTCTGGACAGAAGTCTTTGGCTCTGGTCGAGAGACGATCATTGTGCCAGCTGACAGCAGTTTCGGAATTCTGCAAAATCTGACCCGGAATTCCATGCATCTGAATGATTACGTGAACAGGAAGTATTTGCCTAAAGCCGATTCGGTAAGTGGGTTGGATAGTCGCAACTTGAACGACCTGGCCACGCAGCGTTATACGAGCGTAGTCGATCTCAACATCGCGGTAAGCTTGTCCCGTTTGCCGGAGCTGGTGCCCGAACGATTCGCGATCCGGTACGCGCGCGATTTACGGATGGATGATCTTAAGCATTCCAATGCCATTCTTATCGGGTCACAACATAGCAATCCATGGGTCGAGTTGTTCCAGGACAACAGGAACTTTGTGCCGCAGTACCAGCCTGAAGTGGATGATTCTCTGATCGTGAATCGGCACCCTCTTGCAGGCGAAAGCGCGGAGTACAAGAATTTGTGGGACGAGGACTCCCACCGGACATATGCAGTGCTGGCGTTTGTGCCGAGCTTGGATGGTGCGGGCCACGTGATCCTGCTTGAGGGTCTAAATATGGCCGGCACGCAAGCAGCAGGAGATTTCCTGCTTGACGATGAATCAATCGATCCAATTCTTCAAAAGGCGAGGCTTGCGGACGGGACTTTAGAGCCGTTCGAGCTACTGCTTGAAACCAGGAGTATTGGTGCCGATTCGCCTAAGGCTCGGGTCATCGCTGAACGCTATGGATCGTCGGCGAAGCAATAGGCCTTTCTCGATCTGCGTGGTCGATTAACGGGACGATCGCGAGTTCGCGTGCGACCCGGTCGGCAAGGAGCCACGAATCGCCATGCGGCTGCAAATGATATTGAGTCGTCGATCTATTCCATCGTTCTCCAAACTGGAACCAGTCAACGGCGGCGGGAGCTTGTCCGGTCTTCAGCGATTCATCGAGATGGTTGAAATAAAGTTGCCATCGCGGGCGATAGTAGCTGGAGACTAAACCGGCCCAATCTTTATTGCCGTAGTCGTGGAGGCCGGCCTCGCTCGCGATTCGATCTCCCCATGTGGTCAGAATGGAACGCGCGTCGTACTGCAACCGCCGTAGTTCGTCTTCGCCGCGGGCCCACGGCGTGACAGAGTTCAGCCATGGTCCAAGTGAAAAGGACGAATCGGTTGCGAGCAGGGTGTCTTCGAGATCCATCATATGGAGCCAACGATTAGTGAGTTTGTGGAACTGCGCTGCATCGCGCCGATCGTACGCGTCTTTTATCTGTGGCAACTCTTGCCTGCTCCAATTGGCTAATGATTGGCGGGCGAGATCGACAATGTCGTAGCGGTAAGTGGCGGTTGCGCGGACCGGCGCAGAAGCCTGGAGCAGCTCGGCGAAAGCCTGCTCGAACTGATGCGGATCATAGCGGAGCTCATCGGGAGCCCACGTTGATACCGTAGTTGCCGTGAGCGAGGGCTGTGCGTCGAAGAGAGATTCCGGCGCCGAGTCTCGCTCTCCATGATCGGAAACTCCGTCGGCATGAGCGGCATAGACTGTCTGCATCAGGATTTGCCATGCACGCCGGGCATGTTCGTCGTGGTATCCATAGCGGCTCGTCGCGAAGTCTTGCGACCACTGCTGGAGGTCGACAGGCTCAGTGCGCCAGGCCATCTCAGTAAACAGCGTGAATGCTGCTGGATTTGTATCGAGGCCCTCGGAGAAAAAAGCTGTTCCAGCCATTTTGCTTTCCGACCGCGCACCCATCGCCGGGAGGCGCACTGCGTAGTCGTAGAGATTGGCTCCCAGCGTCGTGCGGCCGCCGAACTCCCACAAGCCGCCGAATAGGTAGCGCGCACCGAGAAAATCTGCTTCACGGTGTTCTTTTGGCGTGCGCCCCTGATCGAGGTCGACGATGAGGAGGAGGCTGCGGTCGACGCCGGCGAGCAGCGCGGGCGACGGATTGCTCTGCCATGCGAGAGTCATCCAGAGGGCGCCGGGGTGCGCGCGGTTTAGGGCCTGCTGGATGCACTTTGCTGCAGCGCTCACTGGAACATCCCCCGGCGTGCCGCCTTCCTGAAACGGTTCCATGTCGTAAATGGAGGTGTCGCCGAAGAGCTCGCGCTGGTGGCGATAGAACGACGCTGCCACTGCCGCAAAGATCGGATCGCGCGGGTCGAGCCAGCCCGGTCTTCTGAAGCCGTTCCACATGCCTTGAAGCACGACATGGGCACCGGGATGACGCGCGGCGAAATCGTCAGGGACGATGCCGAAGTAGCCGGGAAGGACAGGAGTAACGCCGAGCTCGCGCAGGCGCGCGATGATTTTTTGAGCAGACTGCAGACGCTTATCGAGAAGTTGCCGCGAGATCGGACCGTCGAAGCAACACATGTTGCCCATTAGTTGCCAATTCTGATGCGCGGGAGTGGTAATCCACTGACGAATCTCGCTGTCAGAATAGCCAAAATCGCGAAACGTCTGGTAGAGAACCGCGTCTGTTGCACGCTCGACGAGGACTGCGTTTATGCCGCTCGCGGCGAGCAAATCAATCTCCCGTTCCCATCGCGGCCAAGCCCAGTAAGGCGTTGAATAACCATCGGTATTCTCGTTCAGCGCATAGCGAAAAGCGTAGGGAGACTCTTTCTCAATTGTTTCGGAAGGCGCGGGAAGCTTGCCTTGCAGGCGAAGCTGGTCGCCGTTTGGGGAAATCTGCATGTGGGCAAAGTATTTGAGATACCAATTCACGCCGCAGAGCGCAGCCACATTCGAAGTTGCTTCCACTTTGATTCTTCCCGGAGTCCCAGAGATCCGAAAAGCATCGCGGCCGTCACTACGATGAAGGTACGATAGCCTGATTTGCGATTGGAGCGCTGGAATCAATCTTGCGACCGCCGCTCTTGCCGCCCTCAACCCTGCATTCTCCGGTTCGATCGCATGGCAAATGGACTGCATCACGGGGCAAAGGCACAGGATAATCAGCATTAGCAGAAACATGCAGTTCGAAGCAGGCATCTTCGTGCGCATTCGTCTCCCTTGAACAACAAGTGGACGGAACCAGATGCCCGGACCCTCGCAACGGTCTCATGGCGGCATTTATTCCCAACCCAAAATCCTACACCGTTCTGATTGGAGACTTATGCGTGTATCATGCTTGCCAGCCGCCGCCGAGCGCGCTGTAGAGTTGTACGAGGGCAAGCGCTTCGCCCTGTTGCGCGTTGACCAGGTTCAACTCGGCAGCAAAGAGGTTTGAATCCGTGGTCAGCACTTCAAGATATCCAGTAGACCCGCCTTCATATCGAATGCGCGCAAGCCGCGTTGCATCTTTCGCGGCCTCAACGAGTTTCTCCTGCTGCTCACGGTAGGCACGCTCCTTGTTCAGCGCGATCAGGGCATTCGACACATCGCGGAAGGCGCCGGCAATGGTCTTCTGATAGTTGAGTACCATCTCTTCCTTGGTCTGCTGCGAGAGCTGAAGCTGTCCGCGAAGTTTTCCGCCTTCGAAGAGCGGTTGTGTCAGCGTGCCGATGCCGTAGATGGTTTTCCCGCCGGTGTCGAAAATACTTGAAAGACTGTCGCCGCCGACGCCACCCGATGCACTGATGGATAAGTTCGGGAAGAACTGCGCGCGAGCCACGCCGATTTGTGCGTTAGCAGCGATCAGTGTCGCTTCAGCCTGCTGGATATCGGGCCGCCGCTCGAGAAGCTGTGAAGGTAACCCTGTGGGAAGATCCTGGGGTGGAGGCGCAAGCGCATTGGGGTCGTGGTGACTGATCGGTCCGGGGTTTTCTCCGAGCAGCAGGGCAATTGCATTCTCCTGTTGTTGAATCTGCTCTTCGAGTTGGGGTACCTCCGAGGTCGCTGTGTAGAGCAATTGCTCCGCTTGCCGGACATCTGACAGGGGAACCGAACCTCCACTCTCCAGTTTCCTGGTGAGGGCGACCGAGTCCTGCCGGGCCTTCAGAGTTTCTTTTGTGATCTCAAGTTGTGCGTCGAGCGCCCGAATCTGCAGATAAGCCGTCGCTACCTGCTGCACCAATGTGAGTCGCACCGCGCGCTGCGCCCAAACCTGCGCCAGTAGTTGGGCGCGTGCGGCCTCAGTCTGTTTGCGATAGAGGCCCCAGAAATCCGGCGTCCACGCAGCCGAAACGTTGAATGATCCGTCGACCAGCGGATTGGGAAGTTGTGTGCCAAGCGAAGTTGGCAGGCTTGCGCCAATCCCTGTGCCCCCGACGGTGACGCTTGGGAACTCCTGTGAGCGGGTGATCCTGACCTGGGCCTGCTGTTCAAGAATGCGCTGCGCCGCAATCCGCACGTCGTAGTTATTGGCGAGAGCCTTGCGAATCAATTCCTGTAACTCGGGCTCGCGATAAACCGCAGCCCATTGTTC
Source organism: uncultured Acidobacteriaceae bacterium (assembly GCA_963782085.1). GTDB lineage: Bacteria > Acidobacteriota > Terriglobia > Terriglobales > Acidobacteriaceae > Telmatobacter. The sequence continues at coordinate 111,570 of CAWAIL010000007.1, read as the reverse complement.
ATCGCCGAAAGAGTTCTTAACGTCACTTGTGATCGCGGCATCATCCGCTCCACGAAAGGCAGGCGGCGCTGTGACGTTGGGTCGCACGTATTTTGGACCGACGTTGCAACCGGCAAGAAGACCGACCGCGCCGGCGAGAAAGCTCAAACGCAAAAGTCCTTGGTATCTCATCATGCCTGGCCTCCTTCCGCTTCGGCGTGGGCGCCAATTGGTTCGGCCGGCCGACCTGATGGCGCGCCGGGACCACAGATTGAGTCCATCGTGGTGCCTTCGCCGCCTCTGACGAAGCGATGCGAAAGATACTCCACCACAGCAAACGTGACTGGAATAAAGATCAGGCCAAGAATGGTGGAGAGCGTCATGCCGCCGACGACCACGGTACCGAGGATTCGCCGGGAGGCAGCACCCGACCCGCTCGCGGCCCACAAGGGCAAACAGCCGACAATGAACGCCAAAGCGGTCATCACGATCGGACGAAAACGCAAGCGGGCAGCATCCAACGCTGCATCGCAGATGCTTTCGCCGCGTTCATAGTTCATCTTCGCAAATTCGACGATCAGGATGGCGTTCTTGGCCGAGAGTCCAATGAGCATCACGAGCCCGATGGTCGCGAAGATGTCGTTTTCAAATTGCCGGGCATGCAGTGCGAGATACGCGCCCAGGATGGCGACAGGCGTACTGAGCAGAACGCTGAAGGGCAGGGTCCAGCTTTCATAAAGAGCAGCAAGAATCAGGAACACAAATACCAGCGACAAACCGAACACGGCCCACGATGGGACGCCTTTCTCCGCTTGCTGTTCCTGGAAGGACATACCGGAATAGTCAAAGCCTGCGCCTGGCGGCATGGTCTCGTGGAAGACCTCTTCAAGCGCCTTTCGCACCTGGCCGGAACTGTATCCGGGCGCGCCTGTAATGTTCAGCTGCGCAGCATTGAATTCGTTGAATCGGTAGATGAATTCGGGTCCCGTGGTCCGGCTGACTTTGACAAGTGAGCTGAGCGGCACCTGGCTCCCGTTGGCGCTGCGCACGTAAAACTGGTCGATATTTGCGATGTTCGTTCGCGACGTGCCGTCAGCTTCAACGTATGTCTGCCACTGCCGGCCGAATCGGTTGAAGTAGTTCACGAGATATCCGCCCATGAAGGTCTGCATGGTGGTGTAGATATTGCTGAGGTCCACCTGCTGCTGGAGAGCTTTCTCCTTGTCCACATCGGCATAGAGTTGGGGCACCGCGGGTTGGTAAGACGGAATAGCAGCCGCAATCTCAGGGCGCTTGGAAATGGCGCCGAGAAACGTGAAGACGTTCTTCGTCAGTGTTGTCGGATCGTCTGAACCCGAGCGGTCTTCGAGAATCATCGTGACGCCGCCGGAAGTTCCGATGCCCGGAATGGAGGGCGGTGGAAACGCGAAGGCGATGCCGTCCGGATTTCCCGCAAGCTGCTTCTGCAGGTTGCTCTGAATGTATTCGAGTTGCTGCTCTTTGCTCTTGCGGACAGCCCACGGCTTGAGGTTTACAAAGAAGAATCCCGAGTTGGTGCTCTGCACCTGGGTCAGCAGCGAGAAGTTGTTGACCGCGATGACTCCCTCGACGCCGGGAGTCTTCAACAGCGCGTCGCTGATCTTCTGCTCCGCGGCATCGGTACGTTGCGCCGAAGCGCCGTCGGGCAGTTGCAACGCAAGGAACATATAGCCCTGATCCTCAGTCGGAATGAATCCCCCGGGAAGGCTGCTCCCCAGAAACACTGCGATCACGCCAACCAGGATGAGGCCAAGCATGGCGAAAGCGGATTTGTGAATGAGAACGCGCGAGGTATTCACAAAGCTATCCGTAGTGCGCCCGAAGAGCTTGTTGAATTGGCCAAATCCCCTCGCGAGCAAACTCTTCTTGCGAGCCTCCTCTCTTGGTTTCAGAAGCAGCGAGGCCAAGGCCGGCGAGAGTGTGAGCGCGTTGAAGGCGGAGATCAGAACTGAAATCGCAATCGTGACAGCGAATTGCTGATACATGCGCCCGGTGATTCCTGGAATTGCGGCAGTCGGGATGAAGACGGCTGCAAGGATGAGCGCGATGGCGACGACGGGTCCTCCCACCTCCTGCATTGCTTTTTCGGTTGCCGACTTGGGGTCCATCCCCTCGTCGATGTGGTGTTCCACGGCCTCGACAACGATGATGGCGTCGTCGACAACCAGGCCAATGGCGAGAACAAGACCGAACAGTGACAGCGTGTTGATCGAAAATCCGAGCGCAGGAAAGATGATGAACGTTCCGATGAGCGAAACAGGAACAGCGAGCAAAGGAATCAGCGTAGCCCGCCAGCCTTGCAGAAAGATGAAGACGACGATGACGACGAGGCCAAGCGCCTCAAAGAGTGTCAGCAATATCTCGTGGATGCCGGCCGTGACTGCCTTCGTGGTGTCCAGCGGCACGCTGTAAGAGATGCTTGGCGGAAATGTTGCTGAAAGCTCCTTCATGCGCTGGTTCACCGCCGCGGCAGTCTCTACAGCGTTGGAGCCCGGGAGCTGATAGATTGCCATCACACCGGATGGAGCCTGGTTATAGCGAGCCGAAACTCCGTATGCCTGATCTCCAAGCTCGACGCGGGCAACGTCGCTGAGATGCAGGATCGAGCCGTCAGGATTGGCTCGGAGAATGATGTTTCCAAATTCTTCAGGCTTCACCAGGCGTCCCTGCGTGCGGACGGTATAAGTGAATTGCTGGCCCTTCGGAATCGGCTCGCCGCCAATCTGGCCAGCGGGGTTCACGTTGTTCTGGGTCTGGATCGCTGCAATCACGTCCGTTGCTGTGACGCCGAGCTTGGCGAGTTTGTCGGGCTCAACCCATACTCGCAGCGCATATTGGCCGCCGAAAACCTGCACACGAGACACGCCTTTTACGCGAGCAAGTTGGTCCTGAAGATTGATGATGGCGTAATTGGTAAGAAAGTCCTGGCTCAATTCGCCGGTCGGTGAGTTGATGGCGACAAGCATGAGCGGCGACGTCAGGGCTTTCTGCACGGTGAGACCGGCGGTAGTAACCTGTGCCGGCAGTTGTGACTGTGCCTGATCCACGCGCAACTGGGCGAGAACCTGATCGATATTTGGATCTGTCTTGACATCGAAATCAACAAAGATCTGGGCCACGCCGTTATTGGCGCTGACGGAGTCCATGTAGATCATGTTGTCCACGCCATTCATTTGTTGCTCGATCGGCGTCGACACCGCCTGACTGACCGTCTTTGCATCGGCGCCAGGGTAGGTGGCGGTCACCAGAATCTCAGGCGGAACGATGTTCGGATACTGCGAAATAGGCAGCGTGAGCAACGAGACCAAGCCCGACCACCACAGTAATAATGGCAATGACGATGGCGACAATGGGGCGGCGTATGAAGAATTTTGACATCGGTTATCTCCCCCCCGATTGCGTCGGCTGCGAGACGGCGGCATGTGGTTCTGAAATTTCCGGCGTGATCGGCTCTCCTTCGCGTAGCTTCTGGACGTTGTCGGTGATGACCAGCGACCCGCCGCTAAGACCACTTTCCACAATCCAGTTGTTGCCGTACTGCGGACCGAGCGTCACGTTATTCACGTGAACCGTGTTGTTTGCGGCAACGGTATACACCTGTTCCTGGCCCTGGAATTCATTCACTGCAGCCTGCGGAACAAGGATCGCGTTGTGGCGAACCTCTGTCGCTGCCTTCACTCTGCCGAACTGCCCGGGACGAAGAATGTTTCCCGGATTTGGGAAAGCCGCAGCGATCCGAATCGCACCGGTTTGCGAATTCAACTGCCGATCCACAAAAACCACGTGCCCTTTTTGTGGATAGACTTCCCCATTGGAGAGAGTCAGAGTCAGCGGAATCTTCGACGCGCCGTGAAGAAGGTCGCTGCCACCCGTGCCCGCCTGTTTCGTCAACGCGAGATACTCGCTGTCGGAGATGGAAAAATAGACCTTGATTGGATTGAGCTGCGAGACCGACGTCAGAACGGACTGGGTGCTCACGAGATTCCCGACCTGCGTCGTAGCCTGGCCCGCCACCCCGGTAATCAAAGAGCGAACCTTGGTAAACCCAAGATTCAAGTTCGCCGTCGCAACCGCGGCCTCTGCGGTCTTTACGGCAGCTTCTGCCTGCGCCTTCTGCTGGATTTCGTTGTCCAGCTGGCTTTGGGCAATCGCACGCGCTTCCGCCAGTGGGGTGTCGCGGTTCACGTTGATTTGTGCGAGAGCGAGTTGCGCCTGTGCCTGGCCCAATTGACCCTGCGCCTGTTGAAGCGCCGCCTCGAACGGGCGGGGATCGATCTCGAACAAGACCTGCCCCTCTTGAACCTGTGAACCTTCGCGATAATCCTGGCGGATGAGATACCCGTTCGCCTGCGGCTGAATCTGCGCGTTCACGTATCCGTCAAGTGTGCCAACCCATTCACCCGTTATGGGCACATCACTCTGCGCAGCGCTTACGACCGTGACCTTCATCGGTGGAGGGGCGCGGCGGCAGTCGCAGCACTTGCGTGGTTTCCGCATCCCGAGAGCATTGCGCTGCCAAGAAACGATTGCAGCCCGCGAAGACCGCGAAAATTGCGTAGTAGGGAAGAGCAGTCATCGCAGCTCTCCATCCGTGTCGCACAGTCATACCGAATTCTCCATTAATATTTTGGCAATGTGTGAACTGAAACAGAGCAGCCGTTCGACCCACGTACCTATCGCACGCGTGTCCAACTTTGATGAGGTGGATTTCAGGATGGATTCAGAAACTCAAAAGGGGCTCCACGTTGAAGCCGAGCGGATATTTCTTGACTCGCGACACCATCGCCTCGGCTCACCGCACGTGATCAAGCGGGCATCCGTACAGGCGGCAGCCTTCACCCGTTGTTAGCCTTGTGATTTACAAATAAGGTCAATTTCCGCCGGAAGGGGCAGATGAGCCGCTTCCGCCGAGAGGGGCAGATGAGCCGCTGGACGTCCGCTCGATCTGAAGAAATATCGTGTATTCGCCAGGCCGGTCAGCACCAGGAAGGATCGAGAACACCGTTGGGTTGTCTTTGAAATCAAACGAAGTCATGGTCCAGGTGTTGCTCCCCAAATGTTTTTCGATCATTTCGCGGGTCAGAACGAGCGTCGCATTTGGCAATACTGTGGTCGCGGTCAGGTCGGCAGCGGCAGGACCCACGCCGATGGGTCTGTCATGTGTCGGGCCAGCTGTAAAAATTCCAAGAGGAATACCGAAGGTCAGGCCAGCCGCTTGAACTGTGGTCTCAACCACGGCCACCGTTGCATCGCCCGCTCGTGTCGAGGCATTGCTGCCAGAGACATTCTGGCTCGCACCAATATACAGATTGGCAAGCGTCTGGGTGTTGATTTCGTCTTGTACTTTCGGGTCAAGGAATATTGAATTTGTAAGAGAGTCCTCATTCTGGTTCCAGGTAAAGAACATCGAATTGTCGCCATACGAGATCCAGAGGCTCGGCGAGATCACCAACGCGTCGACACCATCGGTCAGAGTTCCCTGCCAAACATTCAAGGGAAACAAATTGGGTTGCGGTGGCAAGGAATCTTTGGGGCCAACAATAAAGCCGGTAGGAACAAAGTCTCCTGCTCCGATCCCGCCCATGGGACCGCGCGTTCCCGCTTGTATGCGCTGACCGATCATTCCGTTGATATCGCCGTAAACCCAGGTGTTTGCATTCGTCGACATGGTTGACTGGCCGGTGCGCCGGTCGTATTGCCGAATGACGGCCGCGGCATAGACGTCATCTTCTCCGATTGGTAATTCCTCGATTGCACATCAGGCCAGTGATCGTGACGCGATACGCTCCGGAGGTGGGGGCACTCGATGCCGGGGTCGTCGAGCTTACGTTCATCGGGGGCGCTGTGACTGGAGTCATGGTGAGGCCAGTAAGCACCGGCGTGGTGGTTACGGTGAAGGCACTGTTGAGCGAGACGGTTTCAGTTCCATTCGATCCCGGAGTCGTTACTGTGATGTTGTAGGTTCCTGCGGCGGCTGTCGGGTCAATGTTCAGAGTCGCGGTGGCCGCGGTACTTGAAGTGACCTTTACAGATACAACCTGCAATGGCGGTGGTGTGGATGCGGAATTCAGTGCGGTTGCGACCACGGACGATTTAGCAAAGAGAGCATTCGTGGAACCTGGTTGGGGTGCGCGTACAAAGTTGACGGCGGTTTGTCCGTTGACGAAGTTCGTGCGTTGTCCCGTCAGGGTGACAGTCACACTTTGTTGACCGTTGTTGGTGGCTGGAGACACCCCGGACAACATGCCCAGCGATATCGTGGGTTGCGACTGCGCACTCGAGCCAACTCCAGTGCTCTTCGGAGAGCCGCTCGAGCCTGAGCCTTGCGGAGTGGGCGCTGCTGTAATCGTCAACCCGCCGGGCAACCCGACCATTTCTGTACCTGTCATCAACATCACAGCTCGGGATCCCGCAGCGGCATTGATCGCGACGTTGATTGTGGCAGCGGCGGAGGTCCCGTTGGGGTCGGCGGTGAAAGATTGAACCGTAACTTGCTGTCCGAAACTTAGGTTGGTCCCCTGGGTTTGCCAGTGCGTGCCCTGACCAGTTAGATGAACCGATACGTTGCATCCCTGGCAGACCGTGTTGGGTGAAAGCGACAAAAGCTGAGGCGAAGTGGGTTGACCCGTGGTCCCATCGGGGTTGCCTCCCCCGCCGGGAGCGCTTCCCGCATCGGCCTTACTTCCAGTACTTCCTGCTCCGCCCGGATTGCTACCTGTACCCTGGCCCCCCGCGCTCGGGCCGCCTCCTCCGCCGGGATTGCTTCCCCCATCGGCCTTACTTCCAGTACTTCCTGCTCCACCTGGATTGCTGCTCGTACCCTGGCCCCCCGCACTTGGGCCGCCGCCTGCGCTCGGGTTGCTGTTCGTGCCTGGGCCATTCGCACCTGGGCTGCCGCCTACATTTGGATTGCTACCCTGGCCGCCTGCAGATTGAACGCACCCTTGCGAAGCGGACATCATGTCGTGTTGTTCCTGGGCGTTCAAGTTGGCGAGCAATCGTTGTTCTTGCGATGTAAGCGAAGAAATTTGCGAAGGATCGCTTGTTCCCTGGGTCAACTGGTTAAACTGTGCCTGCAGATTTGCCTTCATGGCCTCAAACGTCTGCTGAACCGTCGTCGGGGATTCGCAATTCTGGCCGTTGTTTTGAAAACCCGAATTGCCAGTCTGGGGACTTTGCGGATTTGAAGTTGGAAGAGCGCTGCCAGGCAGACCAGTGCTTGTGGATGTCGCGCCTCCCCGGGTAAAGGCCCATTGGCAAACCGCCATTGGTGGCATGCCGCCCCCGAAATGGTGCAACAGTTCCGCATCACCGACCTCGGCTGGAGACTGGGTGGATCCACTCACGTTCGTGTCCGTCGGGTTGGCTTCAATGCGAGGAAGCTGCCACTCCCACACCGAATGGCTGAAATTACTCGTGGGCTGTGCGGCTCCGTTGACGGTCACCTGCCGTGCTCCAGTCACGGCATAGTCTGCTCGAAGCTGAGAATGCCAGGGCTTGATAATCAGCCGATTGTCTGAGCTGCGAACAAAAATGGCAATTGTTGCAGGTGTTGAGGGAACACTCGTGGACCATTGAATGTTTGTTGTTTGTCCTCCCTGAATTCTCTGTAGCTGTCCCTGTCCCGATACACTCCAAGTAGCGTTGTAAGCCGGCATGCCATTTGGAGAAATCGGGCCGCCGCCAGTCAATGTCCAGGTCTGGGTTTCGTGGCGAGAGTAGCTTTGGTCTTGGTCATCCAACTGGCATTGAACCTGGCCAGACCATGCCGAGGGGGTCTGCGAGAAAACCTGCCCCAAGTTAGCAGCGCCTACCAAAGCAACCAAAATCGGCAAACACACTGCACGCAGAGTATCTACAAGGCGGCTTTGCGGATGATCATTCATACCGAGCACCTTCGTTACTTCTTCGTAACTTCGGTAAGAATGGAGTTAGCTGCCTGCTGGATCAGGGGGGTCAGTACGTCCTCCCCATCCGACTTGGATTTGCCCTTCAACGAGTTTTGTAACTTGGGCTGGGTCGCTCCAGTTGGAACCAGTTGATAGTCAATAGTCACTTCATCCTTTGACTTGATCTGACCATTGAAACCAGACAACTGGCTCATCGCAAGTTGCTGCGTCGACATCGCAGCCGTCTGCATTACAGTCTGAGTTGCGATCATTCCATTCATCGCGCCCATGCTGTGCGCCATCATGCCCAGCGGCGTAAAGTTGGCGGCCATGCTGCCCGCCTTCATGAACTTGTCGAGATTGCCATTGTTGGCGTGCTTGACGGTTACGGAGGACACAAGAATGTAGTCGCACTGCTTCTGTTGTGCCTCGGCCTGTAACTGGATGGGAACCTGAGCATCCAATGCGGCGATTTCAACTGCGGGGCCATTCATCATGAAGACGATTGCGTTTCTTACCGGCGTGCCATAGTCGGCTTGGGCGTTGTTGCCTTGCCCCATTTGTGCCTGCGCCGGAGCAATGCCGATTCGGATCTTGCCTGGAGCCTTCGGGCCGAGCGCCTGTGGCAACGGGACTTGCGCAGCTTGAGGAGGACCCTGCATTCCTGTAGCGCCGCCCGGCATTCGGCCGCTCATTGCCTGGGCCATCATCGATAGCGGCGACGGCATTCCCATGCCGTTGCCCATCGGGCTCTGCTGAGGCATCGTGTTCATTGGCATGGCCGGTTGAACCGCCTGGCTCATGGCGGCAGCCGGCATAGCTTGCGGTAATGCGGCAGATGAGTACAACTCCATCTGTGAATGAACTTCGCGAAAGTCAGCAGGGACATCGAAAAGCTCGGACTTCAAAGGCTCCTTCGAAATCTCCGAAGTGGCAACCTCAATCTTTGTGGGATCCGCACCATTATTCTGCAGAATGATGGTTTCATGCAGCGGGTAGCCGGGCTTAGCGGTCCCTTTGTGGTGGACGACAATGCTATCTGCGCAATTAGGCGCCAATTTGATTGGCGGTAGCGACTGTGAGCAACTTAGCGGTTCCTTCGACAAATCGGCATACCAGCCGTCGATGTCGTATTTCTGGTTGACAGGCGAGCAAGCGTTCTGCGAGGACTCGACGACAACGGTGGTTTTAAGATGCCGCGCCGCATAACCCGACATCAGTTTGCGCTCGCCAGTGTCGGTAACGCTGACGGTTTGGGTAACGACACCTCCGGAAACTGAGGCTGGTGCGGGTGCGCCGATCATCAGGGCGGCAGCGTTTGCGGCCGACTGATCCTGAGGATCGTTTGTTACGAAATAGGACTTAGTCTGCTCGTTGACCATCACCGTCCGCCTGAGATCGCATTGACGCAAGCTGACTACGTCTCCTGCCGGCGACTTGGTGACTGTACGTTCTCGCGCACCCTTCACCCAGGTTTCGGACCCGGAAACAGCGTTGCCTTCGACCGTTACGTTCTTTTTGAAATGCAGATCTTCTGCTTGCATTCCCAAAACAAATGACGAGACGGCGAGCATCAGTGGCGTATGGCGAAGTAAACGCTGCAACATGGTGAGCTCCTTTGCGGGGAAGGTCGAAGCGATGTTCAGGGCGGGGTGGTACCCGTTGGCGACTTTACGATTCGGGGAAGATGGGGTCGCCCTGCGCAGTCGAAGTGTTGGATTTCGCCTTCTATCTTGTCTAAACGCGAAATCGAGGAGAACTGGCTCACAGAAAGCCAAAATAAGTTTGACCAAAAGACTTGAAACGCCCATGCCCCTTCGCCGCACTATCGTTTCATTGACTTCCAAGTTCGGGAGAAGGTACCATTTTTCAACTCACGGGCCCACGGGGGAAATGCGTGGCGTCAATCACTCCACAACCTGTCACTGAATTGCTGGCGCGCTGGAGTAATGGAGATGTCTCCGCCAGAGATGCCCTCGTTCCATTGGTTTACGACGAATTGCGACGTATTGCGCGACGCTGCCTGTCGAGCCAATCAAGCAGCCACACTTTACAGCCCACTGCCTTGGTCCATGAAGCATACCTGCGACTGGCTCGACGCGATTCCGTCGATTGGCAAAATCGCGCCCATTTCTTCGCAATGGCTGCGCAGATGATGCGCCAGATCCTGGTGGACCACGCGCGAAAACAGGCAACCTCAAAGCGGGGTGCGAACCCGGTCACAGTCGCGATGGACGAGACGATGGCGGTTTCCAAGGCACCAAGCCTCGACTTGCTCGCTCTCGACGACGCTTTACAACGACTTGCATTACTGGATCCACGTCAATCTCGAATCGTTGAACTCCGATTCTTTGGTGGACTTTCGATTGAAGAGACTTCAGAAGTTGTTAAAATTTCGCCGGCAACTGCCAAGCGGGAGTGGGCAACTGCTCGCCTTTGGTTACACCAGGCGATGAGTAACGGTACTGTGCCATGACTCCTGAACGTTGGGACAGAATCAAGGATATTCTTGGCACGGTACTGGAACTACCTCCCGACGATCGCCGCGTCTACCTGGATGAATACTGCGTCGACGATGATCTGCTTCGCAATGAAGTTGAGTTGCTGCTCCAGAGTGAGCAAAACCTAAGCTCCCAATTCCTTGGAGAATCTTCGCTGGCCGAAGTCGCTGCGGAGCTGATTCCGATGGAAGAAAATCTATGGATAGGCCGCCGCGTCGGGCCTTATCAGATCGTTGAGCAAATAGGCATTGGCGGAATGGGCGAAGTGTATCGCGCATTCCGCGATGACGATCAGTATCGAAAAGAAGTGGCCTTGAAAGTGATACGAACCGGCCTCGATTCCGGCTCGGTCGTCCATCGATTCAAAAACGAAAGACAGATCCTGGCATCTCTCGAGCACGTCAATATCGCACGACTGCTCGATGGCGGCACGACGGACGAAGGCATTCCCTACTTCGCAATGGAACTTATCGAAGGAGTTCCGATAACCGAATACTGCGACCGGTCACAAGCTCACCATTCCCGAACGATTACGCCTCTTTCCATCGGTATGCGGGGCGGTGCAATATGCGCACCACCATCTAATCATTCACCGTGATATCAAACCGGGAAACATTCTGGTAACCACCGACGGCGTTCCGAAACTACTCGACTTTGGGATCGCAAAGATTCTCGACGTTGGGAGTTCAGACGGCTTTACCGATGCTACATTGACTGCCTTCCGGATTTTGACGCCACGATACGGCAGCCCGGAACAAATCCACGGTAAGCCGATGACGACCTCCAGCGATGTTTATTCCTTGGGGGTAGTGTTGTATGAACTGCTGACCGGGCGCAGCCCGTATCGCTTGACTTCAGGTTCGACACAAGAGGTCGTCGAGGCCGTTTGTAACACAGAAGCGCTGAAGCCGAGTCACGCTCTGAACAAGCTGGAGACCACAAAACTTCCAACCACGCAGAGATTAAGCCGCCACGAACTCGGCGCACTGAGAGGATGCTCTCCCGAACGCCTTGTGAGGCAACTGAATGGCGATTTGGACAACATCATTTTGATGGCACTCGAGAAAGATCCGAATCGGCGCTACCAGTCAGCGGAGCAGTTTCAAGAAGATATCCGGCGCCACCTTGATCACATTCCAGTGCTCGCGCGAACTGACACAATCTGGTATCGAACTACCAAATTCGTGAGTCGACACAAGGTTGGTTTCGCTGCCTCGACAGCCCTTGTCCTGGCGCTCTTGTCGGGTATGGCAACTACCTTGCACGAAGCGAATGTCGCTCGCCGGGAACGAGCCAGGGCAGAACTCCGTTTCAATGACGTGCGCAAGTTGGCAAATTCATTGTTGTTTGAAATTCATGACTCTATCCGGGACCTGGCTGGAGCGACACCCGCGCGGAGGCTCCTGGTCGTTCGCGCCCAGGAGTATCTTGACAGCTTGTCGAAGGAAGCGTCAGGCGACCGCTCCCTGCAACAGGAGTTGGCGGCTGCCTATGATCGTCTCGGAGATCTTCAAGGGTATAGCGGCGCCGCCAATCTGGGCGACTTTGCCGGGGCACTGATGAGTTACAAAAAGGCTTTGGCGATTCGTGAAGAGGCGGCGGCCGCAAATCCTGAAAATACTTCGATACAGTCTGATCTCTTGAACGATTATTTTCGATTGAGCTTTGTCCTTCTTGATGGTGGTGACTTCGCGGGTGCTTTGGACGATCTACATAAAGGACTCCCCGTCGCGCAAGCACTCGCCAACACTCAAAGCGATCCTAAATACAAGGATTTTCTCGCCGGCTTCTATTGGCGAACCGGAAGTGTACAGAATCAGGTTGGTGACTACGTCCATGCCGCCGAGAACTTCCGCCAGGCTTCGACAATTCGCGCGGTTGCTGCGGAAGCGAACCCCGAACTCCGCACTCACCTCGCCGCAGACTTAATTGGCCTCGCGACTGCACTTCAGAAATCAGGTGAAATCGATCACGCACTTGACGCCGCGAAAGAAGGGCTGCAACTTACTCAGCAGTTATCTCAATCCAATCCGACCAATGCCACCTTTCGCGAATACCTTGGCGAAGCCTACAACCTATCAGCTCCGCTCCTTGAGCAAAAAGGGAATACCAACCAGGCGCTGGAATATTATCGCAACGCGTATCGAATCTTCGCGGATCTGCGAGGAGCAGATCAGACCAACTCCCTGGCAAGAGCTAATTTTGGATTTAGTGATTTAGGTATTGCGCAGGAGCTCTTGCTGAAACACGATATTCAGCCTGCATTCCCGAGGATCCGCGAAGCGATTGCGACATTCGAATCAATCGAAAAGAAAAATCGGTATGACCTTGAAGGCGAAGCCCAGTCCTATGAATCGCTCGGAAAGGCCTATGCGGCACTCGCTGGTCGCAAATCGCTCAATTTGAAGAAAGACCGGAATCTTCAGGAAGAACGGTTCTGGCTGGAGAAGAGTTTGCGAGTCTGGGAGCAGGTTTCAAACCAGAATGCCTCGGAAGAATTCGCAATTCACGAGCGCGATCGAGTTCGGCAAGAAATTGCCGAGTGCGATTCGGCCTTGTCAAAGCTGTAGTTTCGATGCAGCCTGGGCCGGTGGACCAATTCCGGGAAACGGTACCCCAACAGGCTATCTCTGTGTCCGGCTTCAGAGACCACGTTGCGGTTACTCACCCGTGTCGCGCAGCCCGGACGTAAAATTTTGAGATTCACGATTTCTGCCAATGCCCGCAAGAAGTCCGCAGAGAAAATGGGGACTCGCCTAATCGAAATAAATGGGCAAGCTCGACGCGCTCGTAGCACAGAACTTGCAGCTCAAACTGCCGTAACTGATGCCTGTAAGCGAAAACCGGGTAAAAGGTAGGCACAACTTAGGCACAAATGATTTCGCGCTTCTGTAACCTGCTGATTCGAAGAATGTTTAATGCTGGTGCCGGGAGGGGGGTCGAACCCCATGACCGCGGAATCCACAGCCTTGACTCAGTCGGGGTGGATGCGGGGATTTAATTTCCGTGATCCTCAAGCTCGCGGCTTCCGCCCCTGACCCATTATCTGGAAGCTGGCTCGCCGCGCCAATGATGGTCGTCGCGACGAATTTCTTGCGCGAGACAGTTAATCGCCGCTAAGCACACTGCGTCTTGCTCATGGTCCGGAACCTCGCGATGTGCTCGATGAAGCAGACTGATGGCCAGTCAGTGGCCCAACGTTCACTTCACTACTTGGGTGGACATGGCGAAACAAGTTTCTCAGTCACTAGTCCAAGATGCCGACTATCGGCCACGTGGCAAGTCGCCCATCGTTACATCAGTGGACGACCATCCTCTGAGAAACGCGGCTCTTGGGTTCGCCTGCTCGCTCCGTTTCAAAAGGGCTCCGAAAATCACCTCCACAAAATACACAAAACAAACGACCGGATCTCGTCAATTTGGCCGTTCTAAAACGTATACCTTGTGGGACACGTCTCGGCTCGCCACTCGCTCAGCACTGGACAGATGCCGACTTCGCGATGCTCTCGTGGGTGCAAATCCTCGGCAGTCAGGTAGCGATATCGATGACTTGCAATGAACCGAGCCACAAGACCGATGTTAAGAAGAATAGTATCCACATGTTTCTGACGCCCTGTACAATCTAAAAGTCGAGCTTTCAACCGCATCCTCAGGGCTTGGAAGCTACCAAAAGGCTGAACATTCTAGCGAATACGCAGGCACTTCCCTGGCCGTGGAAGTGCTCCTTGGGATTGTTCATCAGGAAGTCCTGGGTGAAAGAAATGAGCTCTCCGACGCAGAGCGGACCCTCATCACTGACTGAGGGAGAGTGTCAAGAGCAGGTCCAACGAATCCTGAAATCTGCTGTTTTCCGAAACTCCGTTACACTTCAGCAGCTTCTTCAGTTTTTGACGACAAAAGTTTTCGAGCCTGGCGGAGATGCCCTAAAGGAATATACGATTGGCGTCGAAGCATTCGGACGGTCGGTTGAATTTGATCCGAAGACGGATACAATTGTCCGCGTCCAGATCCACCGCTTGAGACAAAAACTGGCGGATTACTATGAGTCCGACGGTGATCGAGATCAAATTCTAGTCGAGATCCCGAAGGGACATTACCTTCCAACTTTTGCTGTCGCCCGATCCTCAAGTACCGATGCCGCGCAGGTGCTTGACTCAAACACGGAACGCCTCGACGCGACTGCATCTCGCGCTTTAGAAAAAGAAGATGAGGGCGATGGTTCCAAGGAAAAGCCAGCGAATCGTCTGTTTTCTCATTTCTCATTGAGGAATGCCCTTGTTGCTGTTCTTGCGATTTCCGGGTTTGCCGCAGGCTTTCTGGTACGCGACAAAATATCATCAAGTCGAAATTCAGCCGCAGGGCAAACAGGAGCTTTTTCCGCAACTACTGGCGGATCATCCGATCCGGTCCGCGCTTTTTGGGTCAGTTTTCTTGGCAACGACTCCGCTCCCGTGATCGCGTTTCCCGATGCCGTATTTCTTCTCGACGATTGGAACGACCTTTTCCGCTACCGGCGTGGCGCAAGCGACGACCGGGGCTCGATTGTCGATCCGCATCTTGCGGCGCAATTCGCCTCCAATCCGTCCTTGGTGGCTAAGGCCGGTCAGTTGTATTACGAGAATGGCTACACTGGGGCAGGCGAACTGCAGGGTATCGCGATGCTATCGAACCTTTTTGGGCAGATGGGGATCAAGGCAACAGTTAAGCCGAGCAGGGACGTTACACCTGACGATTTGAGACAGCACAATGTCATTTTGATCGGTTCTTCATTTCAAAATGTCGCTGTGGCCCAGCTCACGACCGCGGCAGATTTTAGTTTCGACAATCCCGACACGCATCATGAACAGTGGCGAGGGCAGATTGTCGATGCGCACCCCAAGGGGAATGAAGCTTCTAGCTTTCACACCGAGCGCGATCCAGTAACTCGTGCCCTAAAAGCGGATTATGGACTTATCACTATTGAGCCGGGGGTGGTTCCGGGTCGCCACCTCGCGGTTTTGGGCGGTCTGGATACGACGGGAACTGAAGGGGTAATCCTGTTCGCGACATCAAGGCAGGGAATCGAAGGTCTTGCAAAGGATCTTGGAGCTTCAGGCAATTTCGCGGGAAGAGATGAGATTCCCTACTTCCAGGTGTTGGTGCGGGTCCAACTCGAAAAGGGCTACGGCGTCCTTGGCGCAGACTTATTGTCAGTGCACCCTATCGCGACCGTTGGTACGAGAGGGAACAACAGTCCTTCCACTCAAAGTGCGAACCATTAAAGCTCCACCGAGACTCATTTCGTCGCAGCCCTCCGTTCCAAGTATCCCAAATCTGCAAAACAGCGCCGAGATTGTCCCATGGAAATAGAATCCCCACGTAACAGGCATGTAACATTCGTGAAACATCCGCAAATCTTGGGTGTAGCGTAGCTGTTTCAGATTCTGGTATCCCCGGTTAACTAGCCAAATCCACTTTGAGCTGACTAGAGTCATCCGCGTGCTTGCCGACACACCGGTGCGGCAGCGAGAGGCTGATCATTGAGAAGAACACGTGTTCAAAATGATAATCCCGCGAAACGGCCACCCTGGCTGATTTTGATGGAAATCACGGCATGTGAATCCTCCCAACGGATGCTTTAGGCGAATTGGACGCAAGAAGATTGCCTTAGGAGGCTAGTTATGACTATCACCCGCTATGGAAGCGACAAGAGATTCCGGCAGGCTCTTTCAGGGATCCTGTTCAGCACACTTTTTCTGCTCATCAATGTTCCGAGGCTTAATTCACAAGGCGTGAGCGGCAGGATCCTTGGAACCGTCCAGGATAAAGCTGGCTCACTCGTAGCGAATGCCGAGATATCAGTGGTCAATGAAGGCACAGGAATTGAAGTCAAGACAAAAACAGAGGACCACGGACAGTATCGCGTTGACAATCTCACGCCCGGCAACTATCGAGTAGCCGTAAGCGCGTCGGGATTTCGAAATGCAGTTTCCAACGGCGACGCGGTCATTGTCGATAGTTCGACGACTGTAGACTTTGTGCTTGAGGTTGGCACCACCACCGAGACGGTTGAAGTGTCTGCAGCAGCAGCCCTCATTGACACAACCAGCTCCTCACTGAGCCAGGTGGTGAGCCAGGAACAAATTGAAAGCCTGCCCCTGAATGGGCGAATTTTCTCGCAGCTGGTCCAGACGGTGCCGGGTTCGATACCTGCCGGATTTGGAAGTGCTCCCGAATCGGCGGCCGGTGCTGGAGCGACCACTTCAATTTCCGCGAGCGTGAATGGACTTCCCTGGGCGGGCACCACTTACACCCTGGACGGCGTAAACAATATGGAGCTGCTGAATGCGTTCATTAATGTCACTCCGCCGCTCGATTCTCTCCAAGAGGTGAAGGTTTCTTCGAACAACGCAGATGCAACAGTCGGTACGTACGGCGGGGCGCAGGTGAATGCATTTGTAAAATCCGGCACCAACAGCTTGCACGGGTCGGCGTATGAGTTCTTTCGTAGTGACGCATTGAATGCCTACCAATGGAGGGCAACCACAAAAGCTCCTTACAAGTCGAACCAGTTTGGGGGATCGTTTGGGGGGCCCATTGTGAAGAACAGGGCATTTTATTTTGTCGACTATCAGGCGCTCCTGCTCGATCATGGCATCAGCTATATCCTTACCGTACCCACGGATTTGATGAAGCAGGGAATATTCTTAAAGAGCCAGTTCCCTAACGCCATCTACGATCCACAAACTCAGCAGCCCTTCCAGACCGTAACCACCACACAGGGCGCAGCCTGGCAGATCCCCACGAACCGCTTCGACTCGGTCTCCACGAAAGCCGTGAACGCAACGACAATCTGGCCAACTGCAACCAATCAATCCAGCACCAGCAACAATTTCCAGGCAAACACAGTCGAGCCGGATCAGAATCATCAATTCGACCTCAAGGGCGATTATCAATTTACAAATGGCGACCGGGTCTTTGTGCGTGAGTCCTACCAGCGCCGCGACCTTTCAGCGCCTTCGCCAGGAACCCCCTTTGTGCAAGTTGGCGACGTAAATGCCAAGTCCCGCGATCATAACGCAGCAATAGGTTTCAATCACATCTTTTCACCAACTGCAACTAACGAGTTGCGCCTGGGGTGGAATCGATTTAATACCTCCGATTTCGGAAACGACTTCGGCACCAACGAAAACACTGCGCTAGGTATTCCCAACGGTAACAATGCGTCTTTTGGTGCGACGGGCATGGCCAATTTCCAGATTGGCAATATTGTGAATACGGGCTCACAGGGATGGACCAATTCGCATCGAATTACGAATGTTTACGAGTTGACGGATAACTTCATTAAGGCAAAAGGCCGTCATACACTTACACTCGGCGGGGACTACCGCCTTATGCAGGCGTCGCTGACCAATTCTGACGCTAACAAGAACGGCGATATCACGTACTCCGCGAGCTATACGAGCAGCTGCACAATGCAACCTACTTGCACCGGCAACGTTGGTGGAAATGAGTTTGCAAGCTTCCTGCTTGGATTACCCTCGTACATGGATCGAGGCTATGTTGCGACACGCCCGGCCACGCGAGCGACTCTGCTCGGTGTCTATGGGCAAGACCAGTATCGTGTTTCCGAGGGCTTTACGCTGAATCTCGCACTCCGCTGGGATCTCATTACTCCTGCAATCGACAAGAACAACAAACAAGGCAATTTTGACCTCACCAACGGAGTAGTGGATTTTGCAACGTCATCGAATCGCGCACCCAACGTGGACAACTATTTTGGCGGTTTTTCACCTCGCGTTGGCTTCGCATATACTCCGAATCGCGGCTCCAGCATGGTGAGCGCTGCCTTCGGCATCACTCACTTCCCACAGAATTATGGTGCAATTGGCGGCTTCCTTGAGCGCAGCGTGCCATTCTTCGAAACCTTTACCCAGCAGGCTCAGCTTCTCAATACGCCGCTATCTCCTGTCAGCGTCGTCGGCCTTCCGAGTTACGTGAACACATCATCGGGCGGCACAATCGTTCCTCCTGCAGGAGTCAACGTCGAGCGAATGATTCGGAATTACCAGCCGGATGCGGCTTATAGTTGGAATTTCGGTGTGCAACAGAAACTGACTTCGAATACAGTCCTGAGCGTGACCTATGTGGGCACCAGGGGGGTTCATCTTTTCCGCCGCTGGAACCTCAACACGCCGCCTCCAGGGACGACATCCTTCAACTCGCGCTTGCCATTCCGGTATTTCAATCAACAAAACCTGCAATATGCCACTTACATCGACAACGCGCAAGCAAACGGTGGCTCAATCTACCACGGCATGCAGGCTCAACTCAAAACGCATATTCAGCGAAACCTGGAGGGGAATTTCTCATTCACCTGGTCGAAAGAGATCGACGATATGAACATGTGGTGGCCGCTGGACGACCGCTACAATCGCGCAGTCGGCAACAGCCAGGCACCGGATGTGCCGCACAGCTTTGTCGGCTCATTTACCTATCAACTCCCGTTTGGCAGAGGGCAAAGATGGCTATCGTCAACGACTGGTCCTGCCCAGGTCCTTTTTGGAGGCTGGCAGGTGAGTTCGATCACTCTGCTTCAATCAGGTCAACCGATGCGCATCAAGACATCAACGGACGTGCTGGGAAGCGGTGTCACCAACAGCGCCGATGTTACCTGCTCTTCAATCAAGACATTCAAATCTGTTTCGAAATGGTTTGATACAAGCTGCTTTGCAACTCCAAAGGCCCTTACGCTCGGCAACGCAACGCAGGGAGATGTGCGCGGTCCGGGATTCTACAACTCTGATTTCTCCCTTTCGAAGTGGTTTGAGTTGCGCGAAGGCATGAAGATAAGCGTTCAGGCAGATGCTTTCAATTTGGCCAACACGCCTCACTATTCGAATCCTGACACAACGT
Organism: uncultured Acidobacteriaceae bacterium; assembly: GCA_963782085.1. Classification (GTDB taxonomy): domain Bacteria; phylum Acidobacteriota; class Terriglobia; order Terriglobales; family Acidobacteriaceae; genus Telmatobacter. The sequence goes on along the minus strand of CAWAIL010000007.1, from coordinate 92,267 downwards.
TTGGCCACTCGAACTTTGGCGTGGTTGGCGGGACGAACGGGGCGCCAAGGCAAATCCAGCTCGGCACACACTTCGTTTTCTAATCTAAAACCGAGTCAGGCGGCCGGCATTCCAAAGCGTGAATGCCGGCTGCCGAACCACATCGCGATCCGCTGCCTACTCGGAACTTAGTTCCCGATCATCTCCGATTCGAAAGACGGAAACTCAGCGGTTTATAAACTGTGGGTAGCGATGGCAAAAGAATCTGTTCGAAGAATCTCATTGAATTGCCCAGAAGATATCCGGCGCTGAAAATACTTGTTACGACCTAAACATCCCTCGATAGAGATCAGGTGTCTCAATGAATCCAATCAACAATCCTTCAATTTCACTTGCGCCCAAGCTGAATACGCAAGAGTTTGAGAAGTGTTCGACGCTGCGGAACACCTATTGAATTGTTAACGCCGAATTTGGAAAGGATCGGAATCAATGAATCGGAGAGAATTCATAGGGGCAGCGATTGCGGCCTCGTTCGCAGGTACCGCGGCGGGGATTGTAAGAGATTCAGCTCGCGCACGACAAGCCGGATGCAGCATTGTGCCAAAAGACTCATCCGACGTTCCCAATTATTGGTGCACATGGGCGGTACAGAATTACATGTACGGCCACAATCTGAAGAATCTTGATGCGAAAGTTCTTGAAGGAGAGTCTGGCAACAAACTTGCACATGAGTCGATGTCGGAGGAAATCCTCTTCGGTGAAAGGGGCTGGGTAAACGAGTTTTTCCGAAATGTGCGTTCGGACTTGTTCTTTCTGCTCGACGACGGATGGGAGTCGGGAGGGACTTCGACCTTCGAAGTCAATGTCAAGAAGTTCCCGTCATTTAAAGGAACGGCGAGCAATCGGCTGAGTGACCTGAATCGCTCGATTCAGGAGCGAGGTTGGCGGGGTACAGGGCTGTGGTGCAGAAACACGCCTGGCGGAGATGCTGATTATCGCCTCGAGAGCTTAAGTGCCTCAGCGAGAATCCGCTATTGGAAAATCGATATCGGCGACCCAAATTTCAACCTCATTCATTTGCGCAATTCGTCACACATACCCCTTACGCTCGAGCATGTACACGGGGAGTTGCCTTTAAACGGTAATTGGCAAAATGATGGCAGATTTGGTGCACAAGCTCCAGGTTCCAGACGAATCGAAATCCTGCGGCACACGGATATCTACAGAACCTATGATGTCACGTCAATTCTCTCCTTGCCCACCACCCTGGATCGCGCTGCCGCAATGTTGAAAGGTGCTCAAGACGCCGGTGGAACATGTGGGCTGCTGAATGTTGAGGACGAAGTCTATTTGGCTGCAGCGCTTGGCTGCACGATGGGCATCATGCGGCATCCGCTGATTGGCCTTCGCCCGGGAAATGATCTGGATCTTTTTTTCAACGGACCGCGGCAGCCTAAGAGACGCATGGATGAAGTGGTCCGAGCTCTGCGATGGCAACGGATCGCGCGGCCATTCCCGTCAGGGATTGGGGATGTAGAAATCAGCAGCGAGATTCTCACCGACACCTGGCGATTCGAGCGCGGGGAAACCTGGCAAACGGAGATCGTCGGCGAAACGGTGCGGCAAGGAGCGCCCGCAGCCGTAACACGCGGTTTGCCGCTGCCTGAAGTCAAGTCGCCTGGAGAAAAGCCGTTCATCGTGGCATCGCGATTCCCCAACGGAGCTGTTGCCATCGCCGCTCACGGGCGGATCGATACTGGGAAGGCATGGTTGATGCCGAATTGTGAAGTCACACTCCCGATTTCTGCTGCATTGGGTCCGTTCGGCATCTTCGGCGAGTTCGATTCGCTCACACTCGTGGGCGACAAATCATTTGAAGGTCGACGTATCTTCGCTCAGGATTTGGCCGGAGATGAGGCATTCGACGTTTCGGAAGAGCTGCTGGTGCGAGGGAATAGGATACAAATACCTGGCACTCTCATTCGCGAGATTGGGCTGCACAATGCATCTTCGGGCGATCTGTCTTCCCCGGGGCTAGTCCTTGCTTTCGCTCCTTGAACTTGTGACGAGCGCGCTTTCGTGTTGATCAGGCCTGGTTGGATGACACTGCACTGTTCTCACAATGCCCACGGAAGAGGGCAAGCCGGCGTATCGTAATTTACGGATGAGAAAAACAATCAACGGTTCTGACTATCTTCGACTTTTGCTGGCGACTACGTGTCTTGCCTTCGCAACTACCCTGTTCACTCTTGATCCGTGCGCTGAGACCCCCACGGTCCAGTCCAGGTTGGAACTCCGGTCCTCCGATCGGCAGCTGACTGCGGCATTCATTTGGGCCAAAGAACAAGCGCTGTCCTACGCCAACGACGGCGATCCGGTCGGGCCCTGGTATGAAGCGGCGCTCCCGGGCCGGCAAGCATTTTGCATGCGCGACGTGTCGCACCAGGCTGCTGGAGCCCAGGCCCTTGGGCTCTCCCGATACACGCACAACATGCTTCACCAGTTTGCAGAGAACATTTCTGGGTCAAGGGATTGGTGCAGCTATTGGGAGATCGATCGCCTGAATCGGCCTGCGCTGGTTGATTACGTCAACGACCACTCGTTCTGGTACAACCTTCCGGCAAACTTTGACGTTCTCGACGCATGCTACCGGATGTACCTGTGGACAGGTGACAGATCGTATGTCGATGACCCGGTATTCCTTAACTTCTATCACAGGACTGTCAAGGACTATGTGTCTCGGTGGGATCTCGATCTTGAACACATAATGACGCGTGTAAGCAGGCCACAAGAGGGATCTTTCTTTCGCGGCGATCCAAGTTATGAAGAGAGCCGGCGTGATATCGCTCTCGGATCTGATTTGCTTGCAGCTCAGTATGCTGCCTATCGCTCCTACGCCGCATTCGCCTCAATAAGTGGTGACCTGAGCACCGCGAAGCAGTATATGGAGCTTGCGGCGGAAGTGAAGTTGCTCATCAATACAAAATGGTGGAACCCAGAAGAAAATGATTTCTACGGATTTCTCGATAACAAACACCAGTTTCTCGGTCATGCCGGAGTCGATCTTCTCTATTGGGATGCGATTGACGATGATCCGAGAATCAAAACTTCTGTCGACGCATTGCTGAGGAAGATGCGTGGAGAGCCGGACAAGGAAGTCGAGCCGGAATCACACTATGCTGAGATTCTCTACCGGTATGGTGAATCCGATGCCGCCTATTCTGAGGTCCTGGATCTATCGCGCCCGGGACGCCAGAGACGGGAGTACCCAGAGGTCTCCTATTCGGTCATTGGAGCCATTGTGAATGGCTTGATGGGTATCAACGTCGAGCCAACGATGCCTCTTGAAGAGCTGACGAGCGGTAAGCAGTTTGAGACCGTTGTGAGTACCCTCTCTCAGCTATCTGCCCCCACTGCCTGGGCTGAAATGCGCAACGTACCTATCGGAAATGCCTTTATTGATGTGCGACACAACGGCCGCCGAATGACGGTTCTGACGAATCGTGGATCCTCAACGATGGATTGGCAGGCGTCCTTTTCTGGAACGTTTGCGACGCTTAAGGTCAATGGTAAGCCGCGAACTGCTCATCCTGGCATGCTTCCCCCGGGTCGAGCTGTCACATGGGTTATGGTGAAGGTGAGGCCGCAGGGACGAATCCGGGTGGAAGTTCCGAACTGACCACACGCCGTACCGGTTTGCCGTAGTCAACTCGCTTGAGTTGTTGGTCCAAATCGACTTGCTGCTCTCGATGAATCTCCGCAGGCGCAAGAAATGTGAACGGACAAGCGCAGTTTATGCGACGCGCTTTTCGGTGAATCGATTAGACAGGAGCAGCCTCTGTTATCTCACTCCGGCGAGGGTTCGATCAGGGCGCTGAAGCCCCGAAGTCGGCGCTCTTTAGAGCTTTCTGACTCCAACATTTAAAGCAGCGGGGTCGGTGGTAGAAACCGGTTAAGATCGATAAGCGACCTCAGACGAGCGATCTTACGCGGTCCGTCAATGAGCGCCAAGTTGCCAAGTCACTCATTGAGAGGGCGTGTCCCAAGGTACACCTTTTGACACGGCCGGATCTCACCGATCCGGCCATCATTTGGTTGGGTTTACGGAGTGGGTTTGGGCGAGCCTTTTGTCACAGGGAGAAGATAGCGGTGGATCTCGTCGAGGGTTTGGCTTTGGCGGCTGAGTTCTTCGCTCAGTTTTGATTCGTCGGGGCGGCTCTGCTGGAGTTGTTCACGAAGGTCGTCATTGGCCTGTTCGAGATATTTTCTGATGCGGCCCTGGCCGCCGAGGGCTTCACCCAGCATGAAGCCGAAGGTAGCCGATATCAACATCCATAGCGGTAAGACTGCAGCAGATTCATCGATCATGCAACTTTCTCCTGGGTTGGGGCGTGCCTGTGGAGCACGCGCTGTACAGTGGCTGTCGAGCAGCGATGGCCTCTTGCGATCTCCCGCAAGCTCTTTCCCAGACGGCGGTCTTGCCGGATGGCTTCATCGTCCAGGGTTAACGGAGTGCGTCCGATGCGGGTGCCGTCGAGCTTGGCGCGCCGCATGCCGGCGCGCACTCTCTCGACGATCAGGCTTCGTTCCAGCTCAGCGATCGCCCCGATGATGACCACGATGGCGCGGCCCAACGGGCCGGCGGTGTCGAGCTGTTCGCGGAAGCTAATGAACTCGACGTTCAGCCGGTTTAACTCGTCCAGCATTTCGAGGAAGTGCCTCACGGAGCGAGCGACCCGGTCCGACGCCCAGACCAGGACGACATCGAACTTTCCGCGGCGGCCATCTGTCATCATCTGATCGAGGCCCGGCCGGCGGGTTTTGGCGCCGGAGATTTTGTCTGAGTATTCCTGTACGATTTCGAGGCCGCGCTGGGCGGCCATCTGGCGCAGGTCGAGGAGCTGGGTCTCCAGGTGCTGATCGACCGTAGAGACCCTCGTGTAGATGACGGCCCGCTTCATTTGCGACGTCCTTTCTTCTTTTGGGGCGCATATCCGTGCTTGGCAACATAGCTTTCGATATACGCCATCAACACTTCCGTCATCTCCAGACCCTGCGCTGCGGCTGCGGCCTTGAACGAGTTATGAAGCTCGGATGGGATATTGATATTCACTCTTTTTATGACTCCTGATGTTTGCTTCGTTTTGATCTGACTCACCTCCTTTCTCTCGGAGATGAGCTTATCCGGTTTTGAGTAAGGGGCGCCAGCGGCGACCCGGCCTTAAAGCTCCCAGGCCTCCCGGCAGACCAGGACCAGCGTGGCGATCTTGTCGAAGTTGATCGCCATCGCGTCGGCCATGGCCCGCAGCCGGTTAAAGTCCTGCGGCACGGTACCCTCCTCGATGGCCATCCACTCGCTGGATTTCATGCCGGACAAGCGGGCAGCTTCCTCGATGGACAGGCCAGTCTTCTTGCGAGTCTCCTGGATGCAGCGGCCGAACATGCGACCCCAGACTGTGCGACGGATTTCAGGAAGATAGGAAGGCGGAAGGGTTGCGAACATCTTTCAAGGTGTGCTCATATACTTATTGCTCCTGTTGGCCCGCCTGTCAAGCAAACCGGACCATATGGATGGATTTAACTACACGATGAGTATGTGCTCACCATGGTCCACAGGAGTGCCGGTCGCGTTACGCAGCCCACTTACCGCATTAGATCGCGGTGGTCAGGATTCACCACAATAGATTGCGGTTAGATGTCGTAGGGCGGTTCCCACTTCGTCCCGCGCTTTCCGAGCTATTTCGGAAATTTGTCGGGTTGCCGAAAATCCGTCGTTTGAGGACGGTTGGCCTCTGGATGGGCTTAGCCGCGATGAAGTTCTTTCAACCGCTTCGTAAAGAGTCACTCATTTCGGCTATCACATCAGGCCAGGGCGGACAGGCCGCGGTCATGATCTGGCGCGCGGACGAGCAACAACAGGCAGGCGGTAGCTAAGAGAGGCATCAACCCGGCGACCAGAAAAACAGGCTTATAGGAAAATCGATCAACAAGGAAACCGACCGCAAAGGTAAACGCAGCGCTCACCAACCCAGCTGCCAGTCCGCTGAGTCCTGTTACTGTGGCTACGACATCCTGAGGCAAGAGATCAGATGGAAGGGTGAGTCCCATCGTTGACCAACTCGCGTAGCCCCAGAGGGCGAAGCAGATTAAACCTAAAGCAAGATAGACACTGTGCACGCTAGCGACGGGAATGCCGGCCAGAATTGGAATGCAACTGAAAATGCAAACCCAGATTCTGGCGCGAAGCACTGAAACGCCTCGACGAACACAGTAGCCGGAGATCAGGCCGCCTGTAAAGTTGCCGAGGTCGGCAGCAACAAATGGCATCCAGGCAAACAGCGCGATGCGCTGCAACGTAAATCCACGCGCATCGCTCAGATACTGCGGCAACCAGAATACGTAGAACCACCAGATGGGATCAGTAAGTGCGCGGCCCAGCACGATGCCCCACACATTGCGCTCGCGAATCAGATGGAGCCAGCGCTGTGCACCGCGGCGCGTTGAAACCGCAGGCACATCCTGTCCAGCACGAATGAATGCGGTTTCTGCCACAGTTACTCGCGGATGGCTGCGAATCGGATAATAGACACGCAACCAAACCAGCAGCCAAGCGAAGCCCAGCAGGCCCGAAAAGACAAATGCTGCGCGCCACCCCAAGGCCACGGCAACAACGGGAAGAATCATCGCAGCCAGGGCGCCGCCTACACTGGAGCCACTGTCAAAGATCGCCACCGCCAGGCTGCGTTCCTCGCTGGGAAACCACTCAGCCACCGTCTTACTCGCGCCCGGCCAGTTGAAACCCTCTCCGATTCCCAGCAGGAAACGAAACAAGGCGAAGCTGAAAACCGAACCAGCAAAGCCGGTGAGCATGTTCACGACTGACCAGAAGATCACGGCTATGGCGAGGCCGATCCGCGTTCCCACTGCATCAAGAAAGATTCCACCCAACAGCCATGTAAATGCATACGAAACCTGAAAGGCGGCAAAAATCTTGGCCAGGTCTGAATGACTCAGGTGGTATTGTGAGGCAATTAGAGGCGCCAGAATCGAGAAAGTTTGTCGGCTTATATAGTTGGTGACTGTTGAGAAAAACAAGGTCCAAACGATCCACCATCGCACCTGTCCTGCAACACGGCGCTTCGGCGGTCGATGCGGGTCCCTCACGATATCCATGCGTTCTTTCTCGCTCGTTCGCGCACCTGGCTAAGGTTGATCCTGGATCGAAGAAATATCGTGAATAACCGTCGGGGCACCCATGGCCTTGATTCGGTCGATATCGAAGTACTTATAAAGATCGAGACAAAAAAGATCGGGTGCGGCGCGGAAGGCAACATGCGTCTCGAGCAAGTAATCCAGACTCCTCATCGTATGGTTGCTGGTGATAACTGAAAATGCATCAGGATCAATAGCCGCCGCCACCGCGGCAATCACTGCCGAGCGAATGCCCTCCGTTTCCACTTGGACCTGCCTCTGTGGGCGGCCGTTGCGGAGCCATTGGGCTGTCGCAAGAAGTTGCGCCACTTCAAGACCGAGCGGACGATCCCCGGTGCTCGCCGTCAAGGTTTCCCAATCCGTCGGATCCGGCGTCTGTGGCCGGCTGAAGCCATTGAAAATCAGATCGAGAGCCAGGACTTCTTCGCCGCGATTCACATGCCGCGAAATGAGCTCTCCCGCCGCTTCGTAGCCCAAGTCGTTCAGAATGACGGTCGCCGGAGCGTCTTCAGCCGCGTCATTGGCCTTTAGCCAGATGCAGCTGGCGCTGAGCCTGTTTGAAAAATCGAAGCGGTACGAGATAGTGTGGATCGCCATTCGCCGCGTGGCGTTCATCCTCCAGGCATTCTCGAGAGAAACAGGCTGATAGCGAATCACTTCCTTGAGCTTCGTGCGCTGCTGGCTGCTCCACGACGCAAGCGCGACTCTGTCAGACGGCATTGCTGGCCTCGTTATTGAGCCCGCCAACTTTCTGGCTAGGCCTCTGATCGTCAGGTTATCTCGGGGAAGACCCACGGCAAGTTCCTGCGGAGTTTTCACGTCGGTCGAACTCGGAATCTCATCAGTGATCAACGGCATGTGGAGGTTTTCTGAGAAAAAGCGATAGGCGTGCAGACGATTGACGAGCTGATAGTTGTGCGTGCCTGGATCGCTGCTCTCGTACCACGCCAGCGCATCCGGCTTACCAAATAGACTGAAGTAAGATCTCACCTGGTCGTAGATATAGGGCTTGACCAGTGCGGCACGAAAGCAGCAGTCATCCTCAGCGTTGTGAATAAGCATTGTGGGCCGCGGAGCCCGCATAGCCACAAGTGCGGGGTAATCTGAATCACGCACAAAATCTGTGGCGTTTTCTTCAACCTCATCAGTGTCCCTGGGATGAGTGATATTGGACTGCAAAGCGCCGAAGCCGGCCACCTCCACGCTCACTGCAACTCGGCTGTCAAGGGCGCTCAACACGGTGGTTTGCCACCCACCCCCGGAGAGGCCTGTCACTCCCAGGCGAGTCGTGTCGACTTCAGGCAGGGTGACAAGGTAATCGAGGCCACGGCGCATTCCCAGATAAAAGAAACCCAGAGCATTCGATCCAACGAGATCAAGTGCGCCTGCGTCGTCGTGATCATCGCCCTTCAAAGCCTGCTCGCCAAAGCCCACCCACCCCAGGCTAAGTGCGATGATGCCGCGCTTGGCGAAGTTGATGCAGCGCTTTTGTTCATATTCGGTTGCATTGCCCTGTGGCTCATGGCCAATCACGTTGAGAATCGCCGGAACACGCCCATCGACCTTCTCCGGCTCATAGAGCAGCGCTGTCGCAGAAAACCCCGGAACGATTTCGTAGAGAAACTTACTTAAACGGTATCCATCGCGCACATCGGTGGTTCCCACTTGTTTGAAGATTGGAGCGGAATGCACCCACTCGCTTGGCCAACCGTGAAAGGCGACGTCGTCGAGGAGGTGTTCGCGGAGTTTCTGCGCCTGAGCGGTCCAGTCACCCGCATCTTTCACATTTGGCAGGGGCGGAATGCGGTGGCTGAGATAATTCTCAAGTTCGAATGCAGTTACCGCCGTAGGTTCAACGGGCTGCTCTAACAGGCTTCGCAGAGTACTCGGCGTAGTTTGACTGTGCAATCCCGCAGTGCCCAGTACAAGCACGGCCGCAGCAGCTGTTACCGTTTTCCGTCCAGCAGATCTCATGAGCCTCTTCCATGGGTGGGACTTACTTCCTGTGTGCGCGACGACCGAGCATAAGACGGTGCCGGGCGAATTGCGCGCAGCTTGATCAAGCTGAAACAGGATGATCGACAATCATTTCTTTTTTCGGATCCCAAAAGAGCTTCTTCCCTTCCCTATAGGACCGTGCAGCCATGATGCACACAAGCGCATGCGAAAAGCCATGGTCGACCGTTGCATTCGGTTGTGTGCGCGACTGCATTGCCTTCAGCCAGTTCATTAAGTGGTTTGCATCGTCATCGTCGGGGCCGAGTGAATTAGGAGCGGGAGCCCCGGGAACCTGCACAACTTCCTCGCTGTCTTTCGCCGGACCAGCGATGGGAATTTGTTTATAGACGGGCCCTGATGCAGTTGGATCGTACTCCTCTCGCCCGCCTTCACGCGTGACCATAAATAGCGAGGCGCCCTCGCCGCCGTAATTGTCGATCGTGCCGTCGCGGCCTTGGATTCGGGAGAAACTGCGATAACTGTTTCCGAAGACGCTCTTGTACGTGTACAGAAACCCCTTGGGATAGACTGCGGCGGCCACACAGACGTCAGGGTTTTCGCGACCATCCTTCCACACGAAAACGCCTCCGTTTGCGACCACGCTTTCTGGAAAAACCTCATCGGTCCACAAGTGCACCAGGTCACTGCCGTGGCTCAGCCACTGATCGAAGATGCCTGCAGAAAATTCCTTGTACAGGCGAAATTCGAGATAGACATGTGGATCGAAGGGTCTGTATGGCTTGCCAAGCAGCCAGCGCTTCCAGTCCGTGTCTTCCTCGCGCAGTTGCGATTGCCGGCCGTAGAGCCATTGCTTCCACTCCATGTTGACGTCCATCATCCATTCTTTCGAATGGCCGGTGTCCAATGGGTTGAACCGCCACCGCTCTTCATTCACGTTCCATTCCTGTTCGATGTGAACGATTGAGCCGATGCGCCCTGAGCGAACGATATCTCTCACAGCTAGCTGATAAGGCTGGCTACGGTGCTGCGAGCCCATCTGTACAATTTGCTTCGACCGCTTCACCGTGTCACGCGCTTCAATCGCCTCTGACAGGACGTTGGCGAATGGCTTCTCCACGTAGCAGTCTTTGCCCGCGCGGACAACATCCACGCATAGCTTGGCGTGTTGAAAGTCGCCCGTAGCGATCATCACGCCATCAATGTCCTTGTTTGCCAGCATCTCCTCGGAATACTTATAGGTTTTCGGTTCGAGATTAAAGACGCGTTTCACCTGCTCAGCTCGGTGTTCGCGCGCCACGCTCCACAGATCACACACTGCAATCGTCTCCACCGGCATCTGCCTGGCCGCAAGCTGTGCCATGTGGACGTGCCCCTGGCTGCGGCTGCCGCACCCAAGCTGGCCCAGTTGGATGCGATCGTTCGCACCCAGAACCCGCGCATAGGACTTTGCGGTCATTCCCGCGGCCAGCATCATTCCTCCAGCCCCGGCGACAAATGATCGGCGGTCGATTCCTTCCTTCGATGATTCCGGCATCGCATCCTCCTCAATCCGACCGATTGCTCTATCTTTACACCAAATTCACTCCACAAAGGATTCGCGGGGCAACTCGGATGCGGAATCGACATCGAGATAAAGAGTCACGTCAGGATGTTTACGTAAAAGAGTGGATGGGCAATCCGCTGCAATTGGTTCTTCAAGAGTTCGGCGGACCGCCTGCGCTTTGCGGCTGCCCGGAACCGTAACAATCAGCTTGGGAATGCGGAACATCGTCGGCATGGTAAGTGTAAGAGCATGCTCTGGAACCTCTTCCCAACATCGAAACCAGTCTTCCGCGACCTGCTGTTGCCGGCACGCCCGATCGAGCGTGACCATCTTCATCCCGTGAGGATCGTTGAAGTCCGCTTCGGCTGGATCGTTGAATGCGAGGTGTCCGTTCTCACCGATTCCAAGAAGACAGAGTTGTGGATTGGCAAGCCGCAGCTTCTGAACGTAATCTTCGCAAAACTTTGGAATGTCTTTGCTATTTCCGTCGATCTCGAAAAAATCGCGCATGCTCACCCGCCGCGTTAGCCTCTCGCGAAGATAGCGGCGAAACGAGGCTGGATGACTCTCGTCGAGTCCGACATACTCGTCCAGATGAAACCCGCGAACCCGATTCCAAGGTAGATCGGGTAGCGAAGTAAGGGTGCGCAGCATATCGATCTGCGAGGCTCCCGTGGCAAAAATGACTGCGATATTGCTTCCCGACCGATCCAGGCGAAGAATCTCTTGCGCAACAGCGCGAGCCGCCGCTTCACCCGCTGCCTTCTTATTTGCGTGAACCTCCAGCTTCATTGCGCCGGCTTTCAGACGCTTCACTTCCGTCCCCAGTTTCTCCATAGACCCCTCTTAACTACCCTCTCTTCAAACACAAGCGAGACGAATGCGCCGCTCGGCAATGCGATCACGCAATTCACCAGATCGCTTGGCTTCGCAGATTCTTAAAACAACCGGGCCCGGTTCTTCGCGGATCATTGACCGATTTGGCTCTCTCGACTCTTCCACAGGCGGAAGGCGCTGGGTTGGTCCTGCTTCTGAGCAGTAAAGTCGCCCTCGGTATCCGACGGCGTCACCATGATCGAACCTTTCATCGAAGCTCCCGTGTCCAGCGTTCCAGTGTAGGTGAGCGTGTAAACCGTACCGTCATACTCGAGATCGTATTTCCACGTCACCTGCTTGTCGGTCACCTGCCCCTTTACCTCGAGACTCTTGTCCGGATCCATCTTGCAGGTGCCCGTAATATCCTTGTCAGTTTGCTTGAACGTGCAGGTGGCGGCGACGGGGTTGCCTTGAACCGAGCCATCGACTTTCCAAACGCCGGAGACATCCTGCGCCAATGCCGGCAATGATGTTAGAGCCAGCAGGCAAATAAGCTTCTTCATTCAGTTCCTCCAATTAGTCGATCGGTCTCGCTTTTTCAATTTGCGCGAAGCCCTGAGAATCGCATAAAACCCGTCATCCCCGAACAAGCTCCTGTCAATTGCTTTATCGATCGCAGTGAAGAAAGCGATTGGCGGGTGCGAGATGTGTTCCTGCAGTTCCTATCCCTTGGCACGTTAGAAGCTCAGCTTCGCCGCAACCTGAATGAGTCGCGGGGTCGCATCGACATACGTGATCCCGGTGAAGGGAGGCGCGAAGGGGCTTTGCGAGTAGTTCGGAAGGCCCAAAACGGTGTGGTTCCAAAGGTTGAAAGCCTCCGCGCGTATTTCCAAAGCTGTGCGCTCATTGAAGTGCGACAACTTCGAGAGGCCGAAGTCCTCCGTAGTGGCGTGAGGGCCGCGCAGGCTATTGATGCCGACATCCCCTTCGCGCAAGAGAGCACCGACTGCGGTTGGCTCCGCCGGGTATACAAAGCAGCTGGCGTTGTACCAGTTGTTGATGCTGCGATTAGCCAGCTTCCCGCTGCAGGTTGCGTCGGGTTTGTCTTCATTGTGGTTGCCATTGAGCATCAGGACGTCGGTTCCGTTCAGCACTGGATTGAAGCCGAACCCGGTATGCCAATTAATGATCGTGCTGGCCGTCCAGCCACTCACAAGGGCGCGGGCAAACCCGTTGGCGGGCGTGAAGCGCTGGCCTGTGCCGAATGGCAGTTGCCAGATGGGGCTCACGGTCACCACGTTTCGCAAATCATCGGGCAGCATACCGTAATCAAGTTTGTAGTTACGCGGATCGCTCAGCCAGCTTTGCGTGCCCAGGTTCTTTGCAAAGCTGTAAGTGGCGCTGAATTCCAACCCGTGGCTCATGTGCTTTTCAAGAATGACCTGCAGCGCGTTGTAGTTGGAGTTATCGACGTCAAGATACGGCGCAACTGTCGAGAAGCCTGGGAACGGAGTCGTCTGCTGCTGATTGGGAGCCAGAACAATGCCCCACGGCACGGGAATGTTATACGCCGATTGCGTGCCAACCACTGCCTGATCCAGGTGGCGACTGGTGTTGCCAACATAGCCGATTGAGAGAGCCATGTTGCCGCCGAAGCCCTGTTCGGCGCTCAGGTTCCACTGGTATGTCTGGGGCAACTGGCGCAGGGGCATGGCACATTGACCGTAGCTCGGCGCGGCCGGAGTGGATCCGGTAAAAGCACTTGCGAACGCTAGTGGGGGAGGGGCATTGCCACTTGGCGGCAAAGTGTAAGTCTGCGTGCTCTCTGAAAGTTCCAGAGGGAAGCCTTCGCAGCTTTCCTCGTCGGAGTCGCCAGGGAAGGAGCCGAAATAGACGCCGAATCCTCCACGAAGCACGGTCGACGGGCGCATGGTCCAGGCAAAACCTAAACGCGGTTGCCAGCCGTTCTTCTGTGAGATGGCACAGTTGTCAGGCAGGCCAGCCTGGCGGCACGTTTCCACCGAGCCGGGGATCAGTGCCGGAGCGCCCGGAATCACCAACGTCGATATGTTGCCCTGCGAATCGTTCGCTACCGCAATTTTGCCCGTAAATCCAAAGCCGGTGCCTCCGGCAAATGGCTCGCCGTTCGCAAAGATCGGTTGCGTATAAAACGGAGTCGATGCATGATTACGCGTCTCATATTCGTAGCGCAGCCCAACTTCAACATTCAGTGCGGGAACGATGCGCCAGGAATCGTTCACGAACATTGCGTAATTCGTGTAGTACTTATGGATCGGCTTGATGACCGTTCCCCGCGAGGCGCTCGACAAATCACCCAGCAGGAAGTCAGCCAGCGGATCGCCGGCCTGGCAACTCGTGGGGTCGCTGCTGCCTGGGCAGTAAGTCGTGCCACTCGAACCGAAGTTGCGGTCGCGCGTCTGTGCGCCGTTGAATGCGAAGATTCCCGTTGACTGATCGCTGTTGGTGGTCAGCAGTATCGCGCGGCGCACCTCGCCGCCAAACCGGATGGTGTGCTTGCCCTCGATCAGGGTAAAGATATCTGCTCCACCGAAGTAAGTTTGCGATGCTTCCAGCGGCCGATTGTCGCCAGACCCCATATTCAGACCACCGATTTCGATGTGCGGAAAACCGGGATATGCGCCAGGATAGAGTTCGCCGTTGATCCCGAACTTGGTGGCGTAATCTGTGCTGTCTCCTTTCTGATAATTCTGTGGATCCGTCGAATAACCGCCGGTCGCCTGGTTGATCTTGGTGCTGCTGAAGGTGTGAAACCAGCCGCCGGTCAGGTTGCTGCCGCCGAGGCTGGCGATCTCAGAGCCAATGATCGAACCGTTCAGGTTGGTGGCCAGCGGCCCGTCGCCAATCAGGTGATTCGTTTCGTAAGTGTACCGGGTGAAATAGTTGTTCTTGTCCGATTGGTTGAAATCGACGCGACCGTTGTATTGATTGATGTTCTGCGTTTTTCTCGGCGTGTAGAGATAGTTGTTGACCGGAGCCAGAGGAAGGCCGCCGGCGCTCGTCAGTGGTGTCCCTGCTCGGTTCGCCTGTGGAATGTACGGGAGAATCGCATTGGAAATTGAACTCCACGCCGACGATGGGATGGTGTTATTCGAGAATGGTTGCTGAGTAGCAGGGTTGAAAATGATTTCGCCTGCGGGGAAAACTCCGCCGCGCATTGCGGTGGTGGGAACCGTCTCAACGAGCGGGTCAGCATAGACCTGACGCGTCTCGTCAGTGCTCGCAAAATAGAACAGTTTGCTTTTCTTGATGGGACCGCCGATGGCGCCGCCGAATTGATTGCGCTTCAGATCGTTCTTCTGAGCCGGCCCTCCGTAGACCCACTGGGCCGCGTCGAGGTCGTCGTTACGCAGAAATTCAAAGAGCACACCATGGATGTCATTGGTCCCCGACTTGGTGACGACGTCCACCTGCGTCGGGCTGCGACCGTACTCCGCTGAAAAGTTCGAGGTCTGAAGCTTGAACTCTTGCACCGCGTCGACAGAGATGGCAATATTCGAGCCGCCGAAAGATCGCTCGTTGTTTTCCAGGCCATCGAGACGGAAAAATGTCTGCCCGCCACTCTGTCCATTTACATCGAATGCCGGTTGTCCATTGCGCTCGTCGCCGCTTGAAAGCGGATTGCCGGGGTTACTGAAATTATTCGAATAGCTTGAAGGGACCGTGCCAGGTGAAAGTTCGAGTAGCTGAGTAATAAACCGGCCATCGAGTGGCAGTTGCACCACCTGCTGGCTGTCTACGACAGTCCCCACGCTGGCATCCGTGGTCTGCAGTAACGCTTCAGCCGACGCGCTCACCACCACATCCGTAGTAGCGGATCCCACTTGGACCTTGACGTCCAGGCGCGCCTTCTGGTCCACATCCAGTTGAATGCCGGTTGCCTGATAGTGGCGCATCCCCTGGGCAGTCACATCGAGAACATAGTTGCCCGGGATCAGGTCCTCAATGAAATACACACCCGCGTTATCGCTCGTGGTCGTTTTGATCACGCCGGTTGAGCGATTGGTGATGGCGACGCGCGCGCCAGGAACGAAGCCGCCTGAAGCATCTTGAACAATTCCTGTGACACTCGCATTGCCGTTCTGAGCGAGCGCCGGAACGCAGGCTGCGATCAGCAGACCGCATATTCCGATTCCTAGATGTGAAAACAAACCTCTCCGTAGTCGAAGCGCCACTGCGATTTTCATATGACCTCGAAAAATGTCGATTTGGGATTGAAACGACCCAAAAAGCTCGTAAATTCAGGGGACCCATTTGTCGATGAGCGACTTCTGGTGAAAGGAAACATATCCTCAGAAAGTCACCAAGTCAAGAAAAAAATCGCAATTATGAGAAATATTCTCTATTCTTCTAGAAAATAAACGGGCGCCATCGGTAGCGGCTACTCAGACGCCCGACGCTGCGAGATCTGCTCATTTGCCGTCTGGGCATTCGGGAATGGGTCAGGCCGTGTTCCCGGCCCGAGCGTTCTGGTTCCGAATCTGAGCCGCGAAATGGCACGCCTGCTGCGACCGTGAGCATTCTGCAATGCGCAAGAAAGGAAGGATGTCACTTTACGCGCTAGCGACTCGAGCACGCTCAGGCGACCACAACGCGAAGCCGACTATCTCTGACGCGAGATCCGTGATTTTAACTTGCTCTCACTTTGGCTTGGCTCTCCTGTGCGGCCGTGTCCTGGGCGGAACGGAGCGATCGGCAGGAGTCTCGCTTGATTAATTCAGTGGGAATGGTGACGCTCTGAGGGGGCAGTGTCGGTTCGGCGATGCGGTTGAGAATCATTTCCACCATCTGCTTGCCGAGCTGTTCAGGAAATTCCCGAACGGTTGTCAACCGCGGATAGAGCCATGCGCCTATCGTATCGTCGCAGCCGGCAACGCTGATATCGTCCGGAATCCTCAAACCGCTGTCCCGTATCCCCTTATATACGCCATGGGCGGTCTGGTCATTACCCGCAAAGATTGCGGTGACAGGCTCCTTGCGGGTAAGCAGCGATTTCGAGCCAAGATAGCCAATTTCGTGATCATCTTCAGAGTCGATACTGCTTTGCTGTGGCACTAGACCGGCTTCGAGCATTGCGCGCTGATAACCGTCAAAACATCGCGCAAACCACCGCAAGCGTGTATTGCCGACGAACCAGATATGGCGATGACCGAGACTGATCAAATAGCGGGTCATATCCTCGCTGCCATGAACGTCGTCGGAGAAAACAACATCGTACTTCAGTTCGCGCGGCTCACCGATAACGTTATTCCCCAGCACAACGTGGGTGATTCCCTTGTTGTTCAAAAGCTCAAGAAGATTCGTCGAGGTTGTGCCCGCAAGAATCACGGCTCGAACAACGTCGCGATATTGCACCGCTTTCGGCAGATGCAGTTCCTTCCACGGCACTTGGGGCGAATAGTCAAAAGAGAGAAACACCATGTCCCAACCGCGCGCGGCGCAGTGGGCTTCGGCCCCCAGCAAAATCCTGGAGTGAAACGAGTGCATCATAGTGCGATTGCCCAGCAGAAATGCCAGCGCTTTTGTCTTGTTCCGCTGCGAGAGATCAATACCCAGTTTTGCAGCGGTATCGAGAACTGTTCGTTGCATACCAGGATCGACACGGGTACTCCCATTCAGAACCCTGGAAACTGTTGCAACACTTACGTTGGCGGCAGTTGCGATCTCACGAAGTCCTAGCTTGCTTTTCTTCGAGCGCATGTTTTTCATGATCGGTCGAGTGCGAAACCTCGTTTCGTTCGAACTTGAAATAATTCAAGAAAGTTGCGGAGTTTCCTGCAAGAATCGATTCCCGTTGATATGAAACGGAATGCGGTCGCCTTCCTGTTTGCCTAGTGTATGGCAAGTTTTCCCATAACTCAAGCAGCATTCTCGCCCTCCGGGAAACTTAATTGAAGGGTTGCCGTGGCCTCAATTCGTCCTCAGAATCAACATTTGGGGTTGGGTTTAGCCCGGATCCGGCCGTGAAGAAACGAGCACCCTGGCCTGACGGATTCGCACCTGATATTCACCGTGATTTCTTCTGGACTTCAACCTTGCCATGGCGCAGATCCTCTCACAGCGCATACAGATACTGCGCTTACAGGGATTTGCAGGCCGCGCGGTTAGGGGCTCCGCCAACAAACAAAATGACGCATCCGGGAAAACATTCTCATGATTTGTGGAATTTTTCTTGACCACTCCGGGGAACAGGGCTTATGATTTCGCCCGTAGTGAGAACCGTCTTTTGCCGCCCGCTTCCATCGAAAAAGTTGGAAGTTTCGCCACTGACGCGGAAGTCGATTCAAACCGGCCGGTATATGAATCCCGTTTTTAAACCGATTAGTCAATACCCAGGACCCGGTTAGGGTTACGCCCAATCGCCGGAGTCACTCATTATCACAAGCAAGACAGGATCATTGAGAATCAGTTACCCCAACAGCCGTGAGACAGGATAGATGCGATGACTTTGAACAGAAGAGATGTCGTCAAGCTGGGTTTAGCGGCCATTCCCTTGGCCACATTGGATGCAGCCGCAGCTTTCGCCCAGCCCGATTCCAATTTCCATGGAGTCCAGATTGGCATCATCGTTTCGCCCTATAATTTTCCCTCCATTCCAGTGCCAGCTGACCAGTTTCTCAAATCGCTCGTTCGGCTAGGCATCAGCGCAGTCGAAATGCAGGATGTGCGTTGCGAGGTGTACGCCGGAGCGCCAAGTGCGCCCCGCGAAGGCTATTCAGGTTCTCCAAGTGAAAGCGGTGCCCACCGACTCACCGCCCAGGAGCGGGCCGAAGCGGAACGGAAGCAGGCCCAGGCGCTTACGCAGTGGCGCCTCTCTTCCACCGCCGCCATCCTCGACAAATACAAAACACTGCACAAGCTTTACCACGACACCGGCGTAAGAATATACGCCTTCCGCCTCGCCAACATGACGATGGACATGTCCGATGCTGAATACAACTACTTCTTTGAAGCGGCAAGAGCCGTGGGTGCCGACCAGATCACGGTGGAACTACCCGACGATCCTGCGATGAGCAAGCGCATGGGAGATCTGGCGGAGAAGCACAAGATCATGATGGGATATCACAACCACACCCAGGTCACCGCCAATAGTTGGGACGTGGCGCTGGCGCAGTCGAAGTACAACGGAATCCAGCTCGACATTGGGCACTTCGCCGCTGCCATCAACGGGTCGCCGATTCCTTTCATTGAAGAACACCACGACAGAATTACAAACCTGCATTTAAAAGATCGCAAATTCCGCGATCATGGCGGCCAGAATCTTCCCTGGGGACAGGGCGAAACGCAGGTTAAAGAAGTCTTGCAGTTGATGAAGACCCGGCACTACAAGTTTCCCGCCGGCATCGAGCTGGAGTACCGGATCCCCGCCGGATCCTCTCCCGAAGCTGAAATCGTCAATTGCGTTCAGTTCTGCAAAAACGCGCTGGCATAGCGCGTATTGCCCCTGCGTGCCGCCTGCCAGTCCTCGCCAACTGAAGCTGCAATCCCATGGAGGGACAACTCGTGTTTGAATCAAAATTCACCCGCAGGTATTTCTTTTTCAGCTCGCTGCTTGCTGCCGCCAGCGGCAGCGCACGCGCAATTGCCCCCTTGAGCTTTGGCAGCGTGCCGTCGCTTAAAGCCGCTGGGTACAAGTCATTCAATGAGAAGCTGAATATTGCCGCGGTCGGCATCGGAGGCAGAGGCGCTGAAAATCTCGGCAACCTGCTTTCTGAAAATATTGTTGCCCTCTGCGACGCCGATTCCCGGCAGGGAGGCCCCACCTTCAAGCGTTTTGAAAAGGCCGCTCAATATACCGACTTCCGCAGAATGCTCGACAAAGAAGGCAACAACATCGATGCGGTGATCATCTCGACGGCCGACCATATGCACGCAACCATCGCGTTGTGGTGCATGGAACGCGGTAAGCATGTCTATGTCGAAAAGCCGCTCACCCGGACTCCGTGGGAAGCGCATCTGCTCACCGAAGCTGCCGCCAAATACAAAGTTGCGACGCAAATGGGCAACCAGGGCTACTCGCATGAAGGCCATCGCACAGCCTGCGAAATTGTGTGGTCCGGCGAGATCGGCAACGTAACCGAAGTCCACGCCGTCACCAGTTCCCCCAATTGGCCGCAAGGCGTGCAGTCGATCCCATCGCCTGAGCCGGTTCCCAGCGGACTTGATTGGGATTTGTGGCTCGGCAGCGCGCCTGACCGGCCCTACACTTCCGGCGGTTGGGACAAGGATCACATCCCCAATGGCCGCACTGGGCCCTATACCGGCAGCAACTACGGCTTCTATGTGCCTCACGATTGGCGCGGGTTTTACGCCTTCGGTACAGGATCCCTGGGCGATGCCGGCATCCATGCAATGGGCCCTGCCAATCAGGCACTCCATTTGGGAATGCCGGTAGCTGTCGAATGCATTCGCGCCGAGCATCGCAGCAACATCAGCTATCCGCTCTACGCAATCCTGCGCTACGACTTTCCGGCACGCGGCGACATGCCGCCGGTATCGATCTTCTGGTACGACACTTCACGTACCGGTAACCCGGCCAACTACTATCACCCCAAAGGGATGGAAAACGAAGTTCTGCTCCCTCGTGAAAACAATCTCGCTGAGCGCGGAAGGCCAGACATCGGCTCTAACCGCGCATGGAGTGGGCGTCCTTACCATATCGAAGGGCTCGGCGGACCCACGTCTCCGTTAGGCGGCCCCGAGAACCCATCCCTTCCCAAAGGAGTTCTTCTCGAAGATGGGTCGATCTTTGTCGGCGACAAGGGATACATGGCCACAGTCGGCAGAGGCGAAGGTGTGAAATTGCTTCCGGACTCGCGGTGGAGAGACTATACGCTTCCTGCTCCCATCCTGCCGCGCTCGCCTGGACATTATCGCGATTGGATTCGTGCTTGCAAAGACGGCACGCCTTCCTGCTCCAACTTCAGCATGGCTGGTCCCTATGCCGAGTGGGTCACTCTGGGCGCCATCGCTTACCGCTTTGAAGGCAAGTTAGAGTATGACGCCGCAATGCAGCGCTTTACCAATCGGCCAGAGGCCAATGAATTTCTGAAACCGGAATTCCGCAAGGGTTGGGAGTTGAAACTTTAGCCCAAGTCGGCAAGCGACGATGGACGCCGAGTAGAACGACACCACATCGATTGGACGATTGTCGGATGGAGGCGCTCAGCTTTTGCGTAGATCTTCGGCAATCAGTGCGAACTCATCGAGTGCTGCCTGTAAGTCCTCGACGATCTCGGCGGCGATGACGTCGGGGACAGGCAGATTGGCGGCGTCTTCCAAACTGTCGTCCTTCAGCCAGAAAATGTCCAGGCTGGCTTTGTCGCGTTTGACTAGGTCGTCGAAGTCGAAGGCATGGAAACGCTCCGTCTCCTTGCTCTTGTGGCGATTCTCAGCGAGATAGCAGGCAACAAAATCGTCAAGGTTCTCGCGGCGTAGCGGATTGGTCTTCAGCGTGAAGTGCTCGTTGGTACAGAAGTCGTAGATCCATAGCTTCTTGGTCCATGGCTTTTCGCTCGCCACGCGACGATCGAAGAAGAGCACGTTGGCCTGCACGCCTTGCGCATAGAAAATCCCCGTGGGCAACCGCAACAAGCTGTGCACATCGCAATCGAGTGCGACCGCGTCGCCCTTGCGCCCGACCTTTTCCCGCTTGAGCTTTCCGTTGACGCGGTAACGAATCCACCAGACGCCACTGCCTTGTACCCTCTCCCACACTCCGGTGGACCCTCGACCGCCCTTTTCCAGGCATCGTCCTTACACTCAGAAAAAGCTACGTACGAAGTATCACCAGAGCTAAAAGTTAATATTTCCATCATTGTCATTTTCCATCTAAATTATTGATTCTATGGTGCCGGAAGGGGGGGTCGAACCTTAGCCCGGGTTGAGAACACATAAGTTATTGATTCGAGAATCGGCAGAATCGGCAGAATCGCCAGAAGCGACATTCTCAGGCACAATTTGGGCACAATCGGATTCCGTCGCGGCCCCTATGCCAGCTCCAGACCCCGATCGGACCCGCTTTCGTCTGATCTGAATGTCCCCTGTCCCACCCTCGCCCTTGTTGGCCCAGCACGCGGTAGTGACGATAATCGGTCCGCCGTGCATTTGTGACTGTGCGGAGCATGCACTGTACTGTGTGGGAATCGAACCCCTCGACTCTGGCTCTTCAGAGTCACCATGACGCCGGTTATGCCCCCGGCTAGGCTTGTGCTCGCTGCAAACAAGGGTTACCAACTGCACAGATCAATTCTGTTTTCCAGTTCAGTTCCTGCAACCGAGTGTCCAGTTCGCGATATCTCTTCGCGAGCTGATCCACTGGGACTTGCGGGTTCGACTCGCGCCCTCTCCGCCATGTGTTGGGCGACTGGCTTGCCCTACCGGACCGTAAACTCGGCGCTCTTCAGAGCATTGAGGGATCGAATCTTTCCACACCCACCAGGATCTCGTGCGCGTAATCTAAGCGCCCTACTGTGCAGCCGTAGCTTAATAGGCCAAAGCTCTCGATTGTTGATCGAGCAGATGCCTGTTCGAATCCGGTCGGCTGCGGAGAATTTGCCGGGCACTCCAGCGTCATCGTTCTTGATCTTGGCCCGTTCGTTGAGGATAAAGGCGTCGTGCAACGGATCACCATCGACCCCTCTCTCTTGGTTGAAAGTGGAGAGGTTGCCGATTTCCCGAAAAGGCACACTGAACGGCGAAAAAGCGCGCGCGGTCGCAAATGTCAGAAAGCGTTCACAGCATTGAAGAACTCCTGTTGATCCATATATCCGATGCCGCACCAGTACACTGGCCAGTTTGCGTCGGTGATGGGATTCAATGTATTGTTCCCGGAATAGAATGCGGCCTGGTATTGCATTTTCGCAGTATTCGATGCCAGCAGGGTAGGAAACAGCTCCGACAGCGATGTGGCGAGAGGGCCCTCGAGGTTATAGGCTTTTGAGAATGTGTAATAGCTACTGAATGCGGCGGGCGTCGCCAGCAG
Organism: uncultured Acidobacteriaceae bacterium; assembly: GCA_963782085.1. Lineage (GTDB taxonomy): Bacteria > Acidobacteriota > Terriglobia > Terriglobales > Acidobacteriaceae > Telmatobacter. The sequence goes on along the minus strand of CAWAIL010000007.1, from coordinate 69,735 downwards.
GTTGCAGTTCACTGCGGAATAGTCGAACGGGGCAAGGCTCAAGCCATCGATGGCGAAGATCTTGTAGGCGGGGTTATTGCCAAAGAACGCGCTGATGCCCGCGGTAACTGCCAGCGCATTGCCCGGCGACATCAGCCGAAATTCGTCCATGTGCGTATGACCCGCAAGAGACATAGCGATAACGCCGGGATACTTTCCAATGATGCCCATGAACGTTTCCTGATTGGTGTCAACCCACATCATCGTGGCAGCCGTGATCTTCCCGTTCACGTCATTGGAGGCCGCGGCGGTCGTGCCTTCCACGGCTCCAGGAGGTGCATGCATCAGCAGCCACACCTTTTTGCCGGACGAACTGGCCTTGGCAAGCTGGGCATCGAACCACGTAAACTGATCCGCGATCATGGTTGGATCGGGAAGAGGAGCACCGGGGGAAAGCGCGAACGTGTTCAGCGCGACGATCATCAGATTCGTTCCCGCGGGCTCGACCGCATAGTAGCCGCCATTGGTGATCGATGCGATCACATCCTGCCGATTTCCCACGCCATTTAATGCGAGCGCGTATAGCTGCTGCGCGTTGTTGGAAAGAAATGTGCTGTCCGGCCCATAACCGGTATAGGAATCGCAATTGCCGAGCGCAAAGTAGACGGGGACCGTGCCCACAGCCGCCCTGATCTGCTGCAACACAAAGGTGAGAGTCTTGTCGACAAATGCGGCTGCTTCGGCGGGCGTCTTGTTCGCCGAATAGATCGGATAGAGCTGGTCCAGACCGTGGCCAAGAAAGTCTCCTGTAAAAAGGACTGCCGGACTTGTTCCCAGGTTCTGCTTGATGCTTTCGAGCGCCAGCGTCAGCAGCGCAAAGTTGGTGTCGTCGCCAGGCGCGGAAGGCGTGTTGTTCTTGGCGTTCGCCGCTCCGGTAAAAATGTTCGGCCAATCGGAGGGATCCGCCGCGTCAAGTTGCGCTACCAGTGCCATATTATCCGCCACGGATTGCAGGATTCAGCGCCGTATTGCCGGGCAGAAACGGATTGATATATGGCTGGAAATGGACGTCGGAGAAAACCGGTACCGAGAAGCTGTGGGAGCCTGCAATGCTTGAAACTCCACTGCATCCACTGATGAGTCCTGCGCTCGCCAGGCTTGCTACTTCGAGAAATGTACGGCGCGATAGTTCTGGCATTCGATCTTCTCCTTTTGCGACTTCGTTGGCCATTTCGGCAAGGGCGTCTCAAAATTGAGGCGCCGTTGCCGGCAGATTCTCTGAGTCAATCCCTTCGCAAAGATTGTTGTTGGCGGTCAGGTTGCCGCCCCCGTCAATGGTGACCGTCCAGATGGAGTCGTAGTCATAGGCATCCCAGGCAAGAGGCGGGGCGCTGCTAACGTTGCTGTAACTGGCAAGCAGCGCGCTCAGTATCTGGGGGATGTTGCTGTGCTCCCACGCCACAAGAATGGTCTTATTGGTGAATTGTCCGCCTTGAAAGAAATAATTGCTGGCTTCCTGGGGCCCGTTCTTGTCAGTCAGCAGAAAGCTCGACACCAGGGAATACGGCAGGTTTTTGGCGATGGCATACGGTTCGGCCGTCAAGGCGAGCGTGTTGTGCGAAAACGAAGTGGGCCCCGCGGCGGTGAGTCCGGCGTTGGGAGTCACCTGGGCCGGATCGAGCGAATAGACGTGGGTGGGCTGGGGTCTTCCTTTAAGCGCCACTGGAGATTGCGTTTCCAAGATCGAGGGCGCGCCACTGGCCCGCCGCAACAAAGTTCCCATTCGAGAAGACGATGGAAGGATGCGCATTGGCATGCCGTATGAAGTAGAGAGTTTCATTGGTGTTGATGTTGGCGGGGGGACCAGTGGCCTTCAATGAGAAGGTCGAGTACTGGCATGGCGCGGGGGCTACCGGCTCCGGGTCGAGCTTCGGATAGGTGTTCGGCGGCTTCAGATTGCCGTTATAGGTGGCCAGGCTGGCGTTTCCCGACGGCGTAATGGAAACGGCGTAGATCGTATCGGGCCCCTGATATGTGGACGGGGGCGACAGGCTGGACTGTTCGAGTGCATTGAGGCTGGCCAGCAGGGTTTGAGTGGTCTCCCACGGTGCCGAGAAAACATAGTATCCAGGCTCCTTCGCGCTCACAATACCGGCAAGCAGTGCGTCGTTGTCACTGCCGGTATTGTTGAAGTCGATCCCCTGGCAGGCCGGGCACGGGTAAGACGGAGATGGCGCGACCACGCCGGCGGGTTCCGAACCCGGAACGTAAGACGTGTTGATCGGGAAACTGTTGCCGGTCGTCTGACCCCATCTCCGGATAGGGGCTCATCATGGTGAATTGGTTCATGAGAGCAAACTGCTGCACGGTCTCAAGCGCAGCCATGTCGGGATATCCGCTTGAGGTCTGCAAATGGGTCATTGGTTCGAGCGCATAAATAGCGCGTCACATTCTGATTACCCAGCACGGCATGTTGCAGATACGGCGCCATCAAAAGCGTCCTTTGCAAGCCTTGGGCGGTGAGATTTGCCGTATCCGCATTGACGTCTCCGCTGGCCTGATATTGCAAATCGGCACTGACGACAAAGATCAGATTGATATTCGCGGCGGAAAGCGGCGGGGGATTGCTCGCCGGCAGATTGCCTTGATGATTCGACGCACCGCATCCGCAAAGGAGCATCATCGCCCCCGACAGAAGAAATGCGTGAAAACGAATTCGATCGATGTGAACCAGGTTCATAGACTTCGTCCCTTCATTCCCGCCTGAGCGATCAGAACGCAGGGGCAGCTGGTAGGCAGTTTCGTTGAATCGATGCCTTCGCAATGCGAGTTGTCAATTGTCAGGTTGCCGCTTCGCATCGATGGTCACCGTCCAGATCGAGTCGTAGTCGCTGGATGCCCAGTCGGCCACCGTTTGGCTGCTGCCGTAGCTCTTTAAGAGCGCGTTGACCAGGGGCGCGAAGTGTTCGTGTTCCCACGCCAGAAGCACCTTATGATTGGAGAACTGCGGATCGTCAAAAAAGAACTTGATGGTATTCGTAGTCACCGTAGATACGTCGTCAAGCTCGAAATCCGACACCAGATGATAAGGAAGGTTGTTGGCGATGGCATACGGTTCGGCGGTCAACGATGGCCGCACATAGGACCATCCGGAATTCCCGTATGGGGTAATCTGTGCGGGATCGATGGAATAGACCTGATCGGGGTTGATCTTGCCGCGCAAAGCATTGGGCAGATCGAGCGCCCGCCATTGTCCTGAAGCGACATAATTGCCGTCCTCCCATGTGGGCGTGGGATGAGCCTCTGCGTGCCGCATCAGGTAGAGAGTTTCGTTCGTGTTGGTAACCGGGGGATTGGACGAAGGCGCGGAGATATTGAATTGGGGCGTCTGAGCAGGCAGCGCTCGCGAGCGCGGGAGGCGGCAATATCGGGTAAGTCGGCAGCGGATGCAGGTTGCCGTTATAGGTTGTCAGGTTAGCCATGCCGGATGGAGTTATGGAAATGGCATAGACAATGTCAGGCCCCTGATAAGTGGAGGGAAGAGTCAGCCCGTAGGAGTGTGCAGTGTTCGCCGCGGCCAGAAGATTCTGCGTGGCCGTCCAGGGCGCAGAGAAAACGTAATAGCCCGGAGTGCCGTAGCCGATCACCGTATTTATCAAAGACTCGTTGTCGCTGTTCTGATCGGTGAAATCAATCCCCTGGCAGCTCGCACAAGCAATGAGTGGAGCGGCAACGCTCCTGGATGGCCTGTCCCTGGGCGTAGCCGACATTGATGTGGAAAACTATTCGCCGCCACGAGAGCAGGTCCCGCCCGGAGATTCATCGAGCGTAGCCACATTGAGCAGCGGCAAACTGCTGAACGGTCTCAAGCGCCACCATATCCGGATAGTTGTTGGCGGTCTGCAGATGGGTCATCGGTTCGAGCGCGTAGATGCCGGTTACGTTCTGATTTCCAAGCACCTTCTTCTGGAGGTAGGACCCCATCAGCAGAGTGCGTCCGAGCCCCTGACCGGTGAGGTTTGCCGTAACAGGGTTGATGTCGCCGCTCTGGTTGTTGGTCAGGTCCTCGCTGACGACGAAGATCAGATTGATGTTGCCGGAGGCGAGCGGGAGCGAGCCTTGGTGGCAACGGATTGGAAGACCAGCGCCGCAGCCCAGCGAGCGGAAGAAGCAGAAGCACTAGGAGCAGTAACCGAATACCAGCGGTCTTCAAATGAAGCCTCTCGTGGAGCGCTTGGCCAAGATTCGGCCGCACCTTCTCGCACTCGATTCTCTAATCGGCGCATTCCGTCTTGAGCATCAGTTACGGCGAAAAATTTTTGAGCAGGAGACCAGAACAGGTTCGACCTGACTCGAGAAATGTCTGCTTCGCACTCGCATTCCCGACAAATGACACTTTGTCCCGCCTTCAGTATCTCGCCGCAAGAAAGAAATCGGTTCTTTCAAGAAACTCCTGACGAGCCGATGCGATTCTGGCATAGTGCGAACCATGCGCATTCGGACTCAGCCGATAACTGGGACGTTCGGCAATACGTCACGCGATTTACGAAAGGTCAGACTTCATGCGTTCGATGCGTTGGCTTGGGCCATTTCTGGTATTACTGTCATTCCTTTTCTAGCGGATGCGGGCATAATGGCACAGCCGGCGCCATCCGCAATCAGTTACGCGAATGCCTCGGCGGTTTTCATCAAGGGAGTACCAGTCACGCCCGATGCCCCCGTCAGGCGGAGCCGGGGCAACCTCCTACAGCGTGAGCCCGGCTCTTCCTGCGGGATTGACCCTGAACACCGGCACCGGGATCATCAGTGGAACCCCAACGGCGGTAACGGCCCAGGCAAGCTATACCGTGACCGCCACCGGTTCGCGGAGGCAGCACTAACCACAAGCTGATCCATTACGTGTGAACGATCAGCCGCCCTCGGCGTTCAGCTACGCAGCGGGGACGGCGACTACATCGTCAATGCGCCGATTACTGAGAACGATCCGTCGAACAGCGGCGGCACGGTGGTCTTCGTACAGTGTCAACCCTGCACTTCCAGCGGGCCTGAGCTTGAGCACTCGAGCAGGCGCCATCAGCGGGACCCCCGCAGCCGTGACGCCGCAGACAAAATACACTAGTCACCGCGACCAATACGGGGGCAATGCGACCGCTGCGGTATTTATCACCGTCAACTCTGGCGCGCGTCGCGTCCTCTGGCGGCGCCGGCGGGACTGTCTTACGAGTCTGGCAACGCCACGTATACCGTGGGCGTGCTCGATTCCTGCCAATGTGCCAACAAGCACCGGCGGTGTTCCGCTTCCATATACGAGATCCGAGCGGGAATCCAGTTCCGGCTTACAGCATTTCGCCCGCGCTTCCCCAAGGGTTGCGCATCGACGGCGCACCGCTTGCTCCCATTGGCGACCTGCCTTCGGGAATCATCAGCGGAACACCCTCGGCCGCCATCGCCGCAACCAGTTACAAAGTAACGGCCAACAACCCGGCCGGAAGCACCACCGCGACGCTGACTATCGAAGTGCTTGCAGCCGACGTGGCTCCGGCAGGCCTCGCTTACAGTCACACCAGCGCCAGTGTATGAGGCCGGGATCAGCGATCACAGCCGGACTACCCGACGTCAACCCTCTGGGAGGCGCACCGACCAATTACAGTGTGACTCCCGACCTCAGCCAAATCGGATTGACGCTTGATCCGTCCAGCGGCGTGTTGAGCGGAACTCCGGCGGCCCGTCTTCGCAGACCGCGCCGCCACTTACGGCGACTTACACTGTCACTGCCTCGAACTCCAGCGGCTCGGTGACGGCGCCGCTGACCATCACGATTTATAACTCGCACCAGTCCGTGCCCAACATGGCGCAAAACGATCGATCCACTCGCAGCACCCGGCTCCAGTTTTCAATTTCTTGACACCGGCATGGTAGTTACCGACACCTACAATCCCAATGTGGCGCCCGTGGAGTGGATGGCCGGGCAGGCGGTCAGCACGGCAATCAAGCCCGATGGAACCTGCTGGCGGTACTGACAAGCGGCTTCAACCGCGTCTTTCACGAAGCGTTTCCGTTCTTTGACCCTCTCTACTCGAACGAGTATGTCTTTCTCTACGACATCAGCGCGGGAACGCCTGTCTTCAAGCAGGCCATCCCAATTCCCAATGCGTATCACGGGCTGGCGTGGGATCCGGTCCCGGGCAACAATGCACTCTACGTCTCCGGCGGCATGGGCGATGCGCCTTTCGGCACCGATCCGATTCCGTATACCGTCAACGGCGCTCCCGCTACCAATAACGGAGACAATGTCCACATCATTACCCTGCAGCCGAACGGAAGCTGGGCGCTTTCGGCGGAGCTGGACCTGGGCCGAGGCAATTCAGTAGTCGGTGGACACCCGGCAGGGAATGGCCTGCCCGTGCCCAACAATCAGTTCGCTTCGGTCAACAGCGCGGTCTTCGTGGCTCCCATGGCCGCCGGAGTTGCGCTCTCGAACGATGGCCAGACGCTGGTGGTGGCCAATTATTACAACGATTCGATCACCGTGTTCACCGGAGGCCTGAGCATCTGGCTGGATCAGTGGGTGCCCGATCCGGCGTCCCCGCAACAGTTCCAGGGGATGCTCCCGGGAACCGAACTCGATCTGCGTCCGGGCAAGGCCGCCAGTGGCGCCACGCCGGGCACGCCGGGCGGAGAATATCCCTTCTGGGTGGTATTGGCAGGCAAAAGCGGGCCTGGAGCGACGGCATACGTGTCGAGCCTTCGCGACCGCGAAATCGATGTGGTGGACCTGGGAGAAAGCTTGCGCGAATGGCACCACTGGACCTAGGCTGCTTCATGCAAGCCTCTCCGGTTGTAAAGGCTCGCATTCCCGTCAAGGGCCAGCCGAACAAAATGACCCTGAACGCGGCTGGGACGCTTCTGTACGTGGCCGAAGACGAGTCGGATACCGTTGACGTAATCGATCTCAATCCTCGCGATGTCGGTCTTCCCAGCCAGAACCAGCCGGCAACGGTCAACACGGTGATCGAAACCATTCCGGTCATCGCTCCGCCGTCGGTGATGTCCGGTTCGCCGCTGGCGCAATATACCGGCGCCAACACCAACAGCGTGACGCTGTCTCCGGACGAGCAGTATCTCTACGTCACCAATGGCAATCTGAACAACATCGCCGTGGTCAAGCTGACGGGAACCAATCACGGCGACCAGGTCATCGGACTGATCCCTACCGGCTGGTATCCCGAACTCGGTAGCGGTCAGTCCAATGGCGCATTGGCTTACGTGGTCAACTCGAAGTCGCCAACGGGCGCGAATCCGAACTGGTGCTATGTTTACGGGCCAGCCGGATACCCGACCTGCATGCCTGCCAATGAATACAACCCGCAGTTGACCAAAGCGGGGTTGCAAACCATTCCGTTGACCGCAACCTTGCTTCAGCCGGAGCTCAATACTCTGACCAGCGAGGTCACAACCGATAACCACTTTGACAGCGTGGAGATCCACAGACCAGGCTGCGACCATGGCGGCGGTACACAGCGGCATTCAGCACGTCATTTACATCCTGAAAGAGAACCGGACCTACGACCAGATTCTTGGCGACCTGGGCCGCGGCAATGGCGATCCAGCTTTGACTTTGTTTGGGCAGGCGATCACGCCCAATCCAACATAATCTGGCGCAGCAATTCGTCACCCTCGACAACTTTCTCGCCACCGCCGAGGTGAGCAACGACGGCTGGCCGTGGAGCACTTCAGCCCGCGCTCCGGACGTGGTGGAGCACCAGTACCCAATCAACTATGCGCAACGCGGATTGAGCCTTGACACCGAAGGCATGAACCGCAACGTCAACGTTGCCATCCCGACCCTGGCCCAGCGCCAGGCGTCCGATCCCTTGATGCCAGGCGGAGCGCTTTCGCCAAACGTGACGGGCGGCGAGGACCTGTTGCCGGGGCAGGCCGATGTGGATGCGCCGGATGGCCCCGACGATGAAGTGAATACCGGCTATCTATGGAACGATGCGCTGCGCGCGGGCCTCACGGTTCGCGACTATGGATTCTTTGTCGATACCAACTGCTACAACGAGCCGAGATGCCAGACTCCGCTGGCGCATGACCCGTTTTCAACCGGAACCATCGTCGCCCCGCCGACCAATGTTGCGCTCGCGCCGTTCACCGACCAGTACTTCCGCGGCTTCGATCCCTCGTTTCCGGACTTCTATCGCTTCAAGGAGTGGGAGCGCGACTTTGATGCCAACTACGCTAGCGGCGGGCTGCCGAATCTAACCCTCGTTCGCTTCATGCACGACCACACCGGAAACTTCGGCACGGCGATCGATAAGGTGAACACGCCAGAGCGCGACGTGGCCGACAACGACTACGCCGTTGGCCTGCTGGTACAGAAAATTGCCAACAGCCCGATCTACAAGAACAACACGCTGATCTTCGTCGTGGAAGACGACGCGCAGGATGGCGGCGACCACATGGATTCGCACCGCACCACGGCGTACGTGGCCGGAGCTTACGTGAAGAATGCGGTTGTCTCGACGCCCTATACGACCCTCAACTTCATGCGCACCATGGAAGAGGTTCTGGGCCTGCCGCCGATGAACCTGAATGACGCGCTGGCTGCGCCCATGAGCGATATCTTCAACACTTCACCGACCGCATGGACGTTTACCGCGACACCCGCGGCAATGCTCTACTGCACGCAACTCCCTCTGCCTGCACCCTTCCTGTCCTGCAATAACCCGACGCCCGACGCGAAGTACTGGTCGCGCGTGACCAGGGGAATGGACTTCGATGACGCAGACCTGGTCGACGGTGTGACATTCAACCGCATTCTCTGGAAAGGAATGATGGGCAACAGGCCGTACCCGGGCACACCCACCGGGAAGGACCTGCGCCAGAATCGTGACAAGATACTCGCAGAGTACCGTCGAACCCTGCAGCATCAGGGGACGAGGACACCCGAAGCCAGCCGGGGACTGACAGGATTGAGTGGCGCACGTGGCGTATTCTCTCCAAGGCCGGGTTCCCTGCGCACGCCACTGTCCGAGAACTGCCTATACTTGAACTCGAATTCATTCCCTGTATTGCTCCGATCAGTTTTACCCTTGAGGCCTCATTCACAGAGGCCTCGAGTTTCTACACATCAGAATGAGAGCCCTATGCAAAAGCATCTGTGAGACAAGTTGCGGGTTTGCTGGTACTGTTTCTCGCACCGGTCTTTTGCCTTGCGCAGGTTGATCGCGCAGGCTTGAGCGGAACCGTTACGGACATTTCCGGAAAGGTAATTCCCGGAGCCCGCGTCACCGCACTGCAAACTGCAACCGCGTCTGGTGCGTGAAGCGGTCTCCTCAACGAGCGGCATCTACTACATTCCGGAGTTACCCGTCGGCCTCTACCGCGTTACGTGCACGGTGACCGGTTTCCGGCAAGTCGTCTTCGAGAACGTGGCGCAGACGATTGGGCACACCAGCAAGCTCGACTTCACGCTCACCGTGGGGAGCGTTACCGAGCAGGTCAATGTCCAGGGCCGCACCTCCCAACTCGACGAAACGAGCGACGTGCAGGGCGGCCGCACCGAGTCCGAGCAGGTGAAGGACCTTCCATTGAACGGCCGCAACTGGTCGACATTGACTGCACTGGTTCCCGGGGCCGTCGATACGGGCGGAAGCAATCAGCGCAGTATTCGCTTTGCCGGCCGTGGGCTGGATGACAACAACTTTACCTATGACGGCATCGACGCGACCAACATCGTCAACCAGGCGCAGCAGTCCTTCGTCCGGCTTGCGATCCCTACCGACGCTATCGAAGAGTTCCGTATCGACACCATGCTCTTTACCGCCGAAAACGGAAGCACCCCCGGCGGCCAGGTGGACGTAGCCTCGAAGTCCGGCTCGAACACTCCGCATGGCGGCCTGTTCAATTTTCTGCGCAATGACATCTTCGATGCCCGCAACCCAATCCTTCCGACCAGGCTTCCGTTCCGCCTCAACCAATTCGGGGGCGACGTTGGCGGCCGGCTCATCCGTGACCGCAGCTTCTTCTTCTTCACTTATGAGGGGTTGCGTCAAAGTTATGGCCAGCCGCTGTCGGGATTCGTGCCCAGCCCGGCATTCCGCGCCCAGGTGGTCGCGGCCAATCCGGCGCTGGCGCCGATCCTCGCCGCCTATCCCGCGACAGGACTGACACCCTACGCCACAGACATCGATCAATTCACCGGATCCGGCCGCCAGTTGGACAATGAAAACTCGGCCATGCTGCGCCTCGACCAGCATTTCTCGGCGGCCGATACGGCATATCTCCGTTTCAACTTCGACGCGGCCTCGAGCGATATTCCCTCAGACGGCCTCAACGACAGGCAGCTTACAACGTCTCGGCCGGTGAACGGAGAATTCGAAGCGTTGCACATCTTCTCGCCCCGGCTGGTCAATGAAATGAAGTTCGGCTTCAATCGCAGTACCGTCTTCACCACCAATCAGGGACAGACGAACCTTCCGTACTCTGTAGCTGTTGCTGGGCTCACCACCCTCGCTAACAATGAGTTCACCGTTGGCGTGGGCAATTCCTTCTCTTATATCGACAATCTGACCTTGGCTCGCGGGGCCCACACTTTGAAGTTCGGCGTGGAGGTTCGCCGCATCCAGCTCGACCAGGGAAATACTGCCAACGGAACGGTCGTCTATTCTTCACTGAATCTTCCCACTTCCAGCTTTCTTGTGAACTCCGTATCTTCCGCCACCTTTAATCAGCAGTTGCCGGTGAATGGCCTGCGCAAGACGAACGTGTACTCCTATGCGCAGGACGAGTGGAAATTCCGCCCTAACCTCACAGTGAATCTGGGCGTCCGCTACAGCTTCTACGCCATTTTTGACGAAGCTCACGGCAAGGCCAATCCTTTCGACTTCGCCACCTGCGGTGCAGCAGGTTTCTGCGGCGTGGGCGCCAGCTTCGGCAACCCGAACACGCTCGACATCGATCCGCGCATCGCGGTTGCGTGGTCGCCAGCGGCTTTGGGTGGCAGCAAAACCGTGATACGCTCCGGTTTCGGCATCTACCATGGAGACGGTCAACTCGACGACCAGAATGTGCCCATCAAGAATGAGGTCGGTGCTTACTCGCTCAGCGCGAAGTCGACCCCGGGCCTTTCCTACCCCGTTACGCCATTTCTGAACGGCCCCGGAACAATATCAGCAAATGCCGCCTATCGCGACCGCAAAGACATGTACGTCCTCCAATGGGGCCTCTCCGTTCAGCGAGAGCTTCCCCACGATCTGGTCGGCACGCTCTCGTATGTGGGAAGCAAAGGCAATTTCGAGCTGATCACGTCGTATGTCAACCTCATCGACCCGGCTACCGGCGCGCGCCCTTATCCCGCCTTCGGCCAGGTGAGATGGCGGGGCAATTCGAACAGCAGTTCCTACGATGGCTTTGTCGCCAGTCTTCAGCGCAGCTTTACCCATGGCTTGCTGGTCTCCGCCAACTACACCTATTCCCACCAGATCGACCAGGATGCACCTGGAGGCGGGGATTCGGACAATCCCCAGAATCCCGCCTGCATGGCATGTGAGCGTGCCTCTGGGGACTTCGATGTGCGTCATGTCGTGCATGCCAACGTGGTTTACGATCTGCCATTCGGCAATGGAAAGCCGTTCTTCTCCCAACCTGGAGTCGCCAGAGCGGTGTTTGGCCGTTGGAGCCTGACTGATATCATCGCGGCGCGGACGGGAACGCCACTCAACGTCACTTATTCCCGCTCCAGTTCGTCCGTCGCCACCGGCTATACCACCAATCAGCGTCCAAATCTGGTTCCCGGAGTTTCACTGACGCCACCGGATGGAAAGTCGATCCGCGGAACCACCGAAAACTGGATCAACCCTGCTGCATTTACCGCTGTTCCCAACTCGGGCTATGGCGATACCCCACGCAACATTACGCGCGGACCGAATCTGTGGCAGACCGACCTCGGTCTCTCCAAGCGCATTCCACTTTCTGAGCGCGTCCAACTCCAGTTCAGGTGTGAAGCCTTCAACCTCTTCAACCGCGCCCAGTACAGTTTGCCACTGGAAGAAATTTGGCTGCCCCCGACCGCGACCGCGCCATCAAGCATTGAGCCGCAGGTGTCCACAGCAAGCACAACCCCGATTGGAACCGGCACGCCGCGCGAGATTCAGTTCGCACTGCGCCTGCAATTCTAGCGGCAAGAACGCACTACGATTCCATCGATAAACAGACCAAGTCAGTCGCAACGTGCCACTCGTGGCGCTTTCAGAGCAGTATCACAGAGAGGTCGGCAAGTGTTTATGGATGGGATTGCTTCACCTGTCCATGGAACCCGCTTGGATTTAGAAGAGTCCTGCATGGTGCCAACCCAAACAGTGGACGAGAAGGGATGGTATCTCTCGCGATGTTTCCAGACGAAATCATCTCTGCGCTGGTCGGGATGCAAAACTGCGCGTGGTAAATATCAAGCGCCCGCAGATCATCGTTGATCGATCAACTCGCTCGTCACTTCATGTTTGAGTCACGTGAGTGAAAGTCGTTCGCAAAAGAACATCCAACATAGGCTGTGCCGCAGACTGTGCCATACCGTGCGTGCCCAAATTTTTCAAATCAGTACCTTAGGGGATCAGACCATAGTGCTCCCGTGCGGGCCGATTCTAAAGGTAAGCGCTTGATTCTATAGTGGTGGTCCCCGGCAGCCTGAACTCCGATATGTTGATGCGACATCAGTACACCATATTGTTGAGCCTTCGTTTAAATCTCATGTGTGCCGAAAACCAACGGGAAATGCCAAAGAAAATAGCTGGGGATTTGGTGCCGGTGAGGAGAACTTGGGCGCACGGTTGGCACACTTTGGGGCACAGTGGTCTTGGGTAGTTTGTAAACGATTGGTTCTCAACTTCTCTAACTCTGGTGCCGGGAGGGGGGGTCGAACCCCCATGACCGCAAGGGCCGGCAGATTTTGAGTCTGCTGCGTCTGCCAGTTCCGCCATCCCGGCCTGGGTGGGGTTCTGCTTCCAAAGTATCGCATAGCTTCGCGCCGTTCGCCACACGCCGCACGCCGCCGCGCAGGCAAAACCCTCGACTGTCAGCGCCGCGCATTTTTCCTGCGCGGACCGTCCGACGACGCCGCCGCACCGACAGTCCCTGTGCGACAATGAAGGCATCAACGATGACCAGCTGCCTCCTCCGCCGTCGTTCCCGAGCCAGCCACCATCACTCCGCAGATTGCTCGCCACGCACAGCATCACCGCGGAGGAGTACGAGCGCATTCTCGCGGCGCTCGGCCGCACGCCCTCGCTCACCGAGCTCGGCATCTACAGCGTGATGTGGAGCGAGCACTGCTCCTATAAGTCCAGCCGCGTCCACCTCAAGCGCCTGCCCACGAAGAGCGATCGCGTCGTCCAGGGGCCCGGCGAAAACGCCGGCATCATCGACGTCGGCGACGGCTGGGCCTGCGCCTTCAAGATCGAATCGCACAACCACCCCAGCTACATTGAGCCGTATCAGGGCGCGGCCACCGGCGTCGGCGGCATCCTGCGCGACATCTTCACCATGGGCGCGCGCCCGCTCGCCGTCATGGACTCGCTCCGCTTCGGCCCGATCAAGCCTGAGCGGCAACCCATCCACTTCGACTTCCAGCGCAGAAGACGCGGGAAGACGCGATCCGATGCCGACCTCCGCACCTTCACAAGAATCACTCCATCCTCGAAGGCGTCGTCAGCGGCATCGCCGGCTACGGCAACTGCTTCGGCGTGCCCAACCTCGGCGGCGAAACCAACTTCGAGCCCTGCTACTCCGGCAATCCGCTGGTCAACGCTTTCGCGCTCGGCCTCGTCCGCAAAGACGAGATCTTCTACGCCAAGGCCAGCGGCACCGGCAACCCCGTCATCTATGTCGGCGCCAAAACCGGCCGCGACGGCATCCACGGCGCGACCATGGCCAGCGAAGAATTCAACGAAGGCACCGAAGCCAAGCGCCCCAACGTCCAGGTCGGCGACCCCTTCATGGAGAAGCTTCTCCTCGAAGCCTGCCTCGAAGCCATGAAGACCGGCGCCATCGTCGGCATTCAGGATATGGGCGCAGCCGGCCTCACCTGCTCCACCTGCGAGATGGGCGCGCGCGGCGGCGTCGGCCTCGACGTCGAGCTCGACCTCGTTCCGCAGCGCGAAACCGGCATGACCGCCTACGAGATCATGCTCTCCGAAAGCCAGGAGCGCATGCTGCTCGTCGCAGAAAAAGGCCGCGAGGATGAAGTCCTGCGCGTCTTCGCCAAGTGGGGCCTCGACGCCGTCATCGTCGGCACGGTCGCAGCCCGAGCCGCGCCTGCGCATCCGCCATCACGGCGAGCTCGTCGCCGACATTCCCAACCAATCGCTCACCGACGATGCGCCGCTCTACCACCGCCCCGTCGGCACCTGGAAGCCGCCCGTTCCGCTCGACCCTCCCGACGAAGTCCTCGCCGAACTGACCAAGCCCCGCGACTACACCGCCGACCTCAAGAACCTGCTCGCCAGTTCCAACGTCTGCTCCAAGCGCTGGGTTCACGAGCAGTACGACAGCATGGTGCAGACCAACACCGTGCAAGGCCCCGGCGGCGAAGCCGGCGTCATGCGCATCAAGGGCACGGGCAAACCGGACGGACTGAGGACCAATCGGAGCGATCGGCCTCGCCATGGCCCTCGACGGCAATGGCCGCTGGGCGTTATCTCGATCCCAAACTCGGCGCCATGCACGCCGTGGCCGAAGCCGCGCGCAAAGTCGCGCTGCACCGGCGCAACGCCCGTCGCCGCCACCAACTGCCTCAACTTCGGCAATCCCGAAAAGCCCGAGATCATGGCGCAGCTCTCCGCCGCCATCGACGGCATCGCCGAAGCCTGCACCGCTCTCGGCACGCCCATCACCGGCGGCAACGTCTCCCTGTATAACGAGACGCGCGGCGAAGGCATCTATCCCACGCCGGTCCTCGGCATCGTCGGCATCCTCGACGACGTCACCAAGCCGTGCCCGCGCACTTTCAGCGCGAGAAGACGCCATCGTTCTGCTCTGGCCGATTCCGCGCGGCGAAGAGCCGAACCCAAACTTAAGGTTCCGCTTAATCCTCCGCCCATCAGCCAATATCCGCTTGCCCGCGCTTGAGCGCGAGCCGCGCGACCTGCGAAGCAGCCCGACGCATCCGACGCCGAAGTCGCGGCAAATCTCATTGCCTTCGGTTCTTCTGAATTTGCCAAAGTCGTTCTCGGCAGCCTCTGGGGCACTCCGCCCGCGCTCGATCTCGACGCCGAAGCCGACCTGCACAATTTGCTCGCCAACTCGCCTGGCGCAAGCTCATCCGTTCCGCCCGCGACATCTCCGATGGCGGCATCGCCGTTGCTCTCGCGCAAGCCGCATTCCCAAAGGCATCGGCGCCACCGTCGAGCAGGATCCCTCGCTTCTCGCTCATCCGCTCTTCGGTCTCTTCGCCGAGCCCGCCTCCACCATCCTCGTCACCACCGACCACGCCAACGTTTCCGACGATCGAGAAGCTTGGCCGCGAACACAACTTCCTCTCCGCGCGCATCGGCACCACCGGCGGCAGCCGCCTTGAAATCTCCGTCGACGGCGAATCCTTCATCTCCGCGCCGCTCGCCGAGCTTCGCACCCTCTGGGCCTCCGCCCTGGAAGCCAATCTCCACGGCGAGGTCCCCGCATGACGCAGTCGCTTTATCAGGGCGTCCCCGAGCGTCATCGACAGATCACGGGTCCATTCTGAGCGACGTCCGACTGAAGCACTGATCACTGTCCACTGCCGCTCGCCTGCGCGCAGCACTGACAAGCTCCACGAAGAATGCGGCGTCGTCGCCATCCACGGCCATCCGCACGCCGCGCGCGAAGCCTATCTCGCGCTCTATGCTCTTCAGCATCGCGGCCAGGAATCCGCCGGCATCGCCACCGCCGACGGCGCAGCATCTCGCCAACATCAAGGGCATGGGCCTGGTTTCCGAAATCTTCACGGACGATGTTCTCGCCAAGCTCCCCGGCCACATGGCCATCGGCCACACGCGCTACTCCACCACCGGCGACTCGGCGCTGCTCAACGCGCAGCCCATTCGCGTCGACTCCACCAAGGGCCTCATCGCCATCGCGCACAACGGCAACCTGGTGAATCTCGGCAACCTTCGCGCGCAGCCTGGAGCGCGACGGCGCCTACTTCCAAACCACTTCCGACTCCGAAATCATCGTCCAGCTCATCGCCCACTCCCAGCTCCGGCACGCTCGTCGACTGCATCGCCGACTCGCTCTCGCAGGTCGAAGGCGCGTTCTCCATCGTCATGATGACGCGCGACCGCATCTTCGCCGCCCGCGATCCGCGCGGCTTCCGCCCGCTCTCCATGGGCCGCATGAAAAACTCCCGACGGCCACGACACCATCGTCTTCGCCTCGGAATCCTGCGCCTTCGATCTGCTCCGCGCCGAATTCATCCGCGACGTTCTTCCCGGCGAGCTGGTCATGGTCTCTCAGGATGGCGTCACCAGCCGCCAGTACGCGAGCGGCGTGCCGCAATCGAGCTGCGTCTTCGAGCACGTCTACTTCGCGCGTCCCGACTCGCGCATCTTCGGCCGCTGGGTGCAGGAGTCGCGCGACGAGATGGGCCGCCAGCTTGCGCGCGAGTCCGGCGTCCCCGCCGACGTCGTCGTTCCCGTGCCCGACTCCGGCGTCACCGCTGCGCTCGGCTACGCGGAAGAGGCCGGCCTGCCCTTCCGCATGGGCCTCATCCGCAACCACTACGTCGGCCGCACATTTATTGAGCCCGAGCAGCGCGTCCGCGACTTCGGCGTCCGCCTCAAGCTCAACCCCGTGCACAATCTGCTCGCCGGCAAGCGCGTCATCCTCATTGACGACTCCATCATCCGCGGCACGACCAGCCGGAAAATTGTCCGCATGGTGCGCGGCGCGGGCGCGACTGAAGTTCATCTCCGCATCAGTTGCCCGCCCACCATCTCGCCCTGCTTTTACGGCGTCGACACGCCCTCGAAGAAGCGAACTCATCGCCGCCAATCACTCCGTCGAAGAGATTCGCCAATTCATCGAGGCCGACTCGCTGGCCTATCTGTCGCTCGATGGGCTGCTGGCCTCAGTGCGCGACGAACAGAAAAACCGGCTACTGCACCGCCTGCTACACCGGCAACTACCCCACGCAGTGGGTCGATGTGGAAGACATTCTGCCGGCCGCCGTAACAACTTAGCGTCTGTTCTCCTTCACCTCAACGCTGATCGCTCGCAGCTCCGATGCACCCACATTCTCCAGCGTGTGCGGCGCCAGCGGCCCTGACCAAACCGCGCTTCCCTCAGGGAGTTTTCCGCCGGCGCGGCTGTCGGCCACGACTTTCCCCTCCGCATCGCGCCGCACAAAATCGCTCCAGCTCATGATGTAGAGGGCGCTCGGCCAACGATGCGTGTGCAGCGGAACCGTGTCTCCCGGCCCCACTCTCGTGTCGAGCACGCGAACGGCCTCATTTTCAAATAGAAGGACGTGATGCTTTGGCGCTGCAATCAACGCATCAAGCTCTTCCGGCCAAATCTGTGCGTCTGACCTCGCCTGCATTTTTCTTCCTCTATAAGTAGAGCTCCGTTAGCGGTTCCGAGTGCGCCGCTTTCAATCCGCCCGCTCCCGTCACACCGCTTCTTCCGCCAATTCCGCTCCGGCTCCCACAGGCCGCCGCGCCAGGCTTCGCGTCAACAGGTACATCGTTCCCGCCGCCAGCAGGCAGGCAACACCAGCCCTCTCAATCCCGCGTCATAGCTCCCCGTGCGGTCCTTCATCACGCCCATCCAGTACGGTCCCACAAATCCGCTGAACATCGTGATCGTGTTCATCGCCGCAATGCCCGCCGCCGCCGCGCGCCCCGCCAGAAACTGCATGGGAACCGCATTGGCCGGCCCCAGCATCGCCATGAACGCGGTGAAACTTGCGGCCAGCGCGAGCACCACCAGCCACGGCGTCCTTCGCATAACTTGCCGTCAAAAAGCCGGCCGCCATCACCACGCAGGGAACAATGCAATGCAGCGCCCGCTCGCCGTTGCGATCGGAGTGCGCGCTGTTCAGCAGCATCCCCGCCGCGCCCGCCAGTCCAATGCACGCGACCAGGAACCCGACGTTCGTGACGCTCCAGCCAGTCACTCCCTGCAAGAATCGCCGGCGCGGAAAAACTGTACGCGTAACTGGTGATCAGCGCGAAAAAGAAATAGGCGCCGATCATCCACACCTTCGGCTCAAGCAGCGCCTGCATCACGCCGGCACTGTGCCCCAGGTGCGCCTTCTCGCCGTCGGCCTTCAGCTGGCCCTCCAGCCACGTCTTTTCCTCCGCGGTCAGCCACGCAGCCTTGGCCGGACTGTCCGGCAGCATCTTCAGAATCACCAGGCTGAACACCGCTGCCGGCAATCCCTCCACCAGAAAAAGCCATTGCCATCCCGCGAGCCCCAGCTTCCCGCCCAGTCCCAGCAGCCATCCCGCCACCGAGCCCATCACCACCGAGCTCAGCGGCAGAGAAACATAGAACCGGCTCACCGCGCGCGCTCTCATGTGCGCCGGAAACCACAGCGTCAGGTAATAGATCACGCCGGGATAAAATCCTGCCTCCGCCATGCCCAGCAGGAACCGCAGCACGTTGAATTCGAGCGGCGTGCGCACGAACATCATTGCCGCGGCCAGCAATCCCCAGGTGAACATGATGCGCGCCAGCCAGCGCTTGGCGCCGAAGCGCAGCAGCATCAGGTTCGACGGCACTTCGCACAGCGCATACCCGATGAAAAACATCCCGCGCCAAATCCGTAAACCGACGCGCTGAAATGCAGGTCGCGATTCATCTGCAGCGAGGCAAAGCTGATGTTGATGCGGTCCATGTAGGCGAGGCCATAGCCGACCCCGATCACCGGAAGCAGGCGCAGGCTCGCTTTGCGCTGCGCCGAGTGGCCAATCGCCTCGACCGCCGCGCGCGAATGCGCTTCGCCAGAGACACCTGCCGGACCGGCATCGCGCATCAGTGACCTCCTCAACTGCTTGGTGGGGAACCCGTTCGCTTGAGACTATCATCACCCCACGCCAAACGTTCAATCACTCGACGCCCAACGCCAGCGAGCACAGCGCGTAACGCTCCATCGCGCTCCAGCGAGAATTCAATTACGCACGGGTTTTCAATCAATATGGTCGATACTTGCCATTGCGCTGCTTCCAGTACTCCTTTATATGTAAAGCATCCGAAAAGTACGACACGGGTTACAGCGAAACCAGAGTCATTGTCCCCGAAAGCTCTGATCTCAAGTTGACGCGACCATCAGGGAGCGGCGATCTTGTGAGGGCTTGACAGCGTACAGTTACTCCGGTTCCGCTCAAATTCAATCGGTGCGCGAAGCACACACCCGAGGTTTCTCTCTCAGAGTGTTCTTCGTGTGCCAAGGACATACTTTGAGCACCGCCTATTTGCAGGCGGCCAAGCCAGCCGGGCTTTGGCCACGTGACGTTGCATCGTCGGCGTCATCTTCCCACAAGATTCACTGCAGTTCTTTCCGGCCTTGGATTATCGCAATCATCATCGCAAGTACATTCTTCTTAAATCCTCTAACCAGTTCAGCCCAATCGGAGCAGGCGGCCGTTTCGCAAAACTTCGTCAATATGGCCGGCGTCGTCACTCACATCAACTATCCCAATACGGCATATAGCAACTGGCCGCAGGTTCTCAATGCCCTTCAGAACCTCGGTATTCATCACATCCGCGACGGCTATTTCGATCCCAATCTCTTCCCTCAACTCATCGAGGAACACCAGCAATTACAAGCCGCAGGCATCCGCACCACATACGTCATGCCCTATGACCCAACCATCTCAATGAATTCGGTCGAGCAGCTCGCTTATGAGACGGGAGATATGGACGCGATCGAAGGCCCTAACGAGTGCGACGTCCTTGGCCAATGCGGAGGCGGTGGCGCAATCGGCATCCTCAACGCGGTCGCTTGGCTTCCTACTCTGCAAACTGCGGCACAGGATCTGAACGTGCCGCTCGTTGCGCCATCTTTCACCCTCTGGGGTTCCACTGCAATCGCCGGCAACGTCGATCCATGGGTCAACCTCAATAGCCTTCACCTCTACTTTGGCGGACGCAATCCCGGGAGCAGCGGTTGGGGAGATTACGACGCGCAAGGCGATAGTTATGGCAGCTTCGCATTCTGGCGCGATCAGGGGGCGCTCGACACTCCCGGCCTGCCGAACGAGATTGGTGAAACCGGCTACATGTCGTTCCCTTCCACCACGACACCCTACACCGTGCCTGAGAGCGTGGCGGCCTCATATGTTCCGCGAACCATGATGCTGGCATTCAAACAGGGCTACGACAAAACTTTCTTCTATCAACTCATCGACGATCCCGGATCCCCGCAGGGATATGGTCTTCTGCACGACGACTTCTCTCCCAAGGCGCCTTACACTGCGTTGCAGAGTCTGCTTTCTCTGCTGTCCGATCCAGGCGGATCGAACTTCACTCCCGGATCGCTGCC
This sequence comes from uncultured Acidobacteriaceae bacterium, assembly GCA_963782085.1. Lineage (GTDB taxonomy): Bacteria > Acidobacteriota > Terriglobia > Terriglobales > Acidobacteriaceae > Telmatobacter. The sequence goes on along the minus strand of CAWAIL010000007.1, from coordinate 49,238 downwards.
CTTCACCATCCTCGGCGGCGACTCGAACGTGAACCATCTGCTGCTGCAAAAAAGCGACGGCTCTTATTGGCTCGCTGTCTGGCTTGAGGAACCAAGCTGGGATCCGGCAAATCTCGTCTCCCTCCCCGTGTCGCCGGAAAACATCGGCATCCAGCTCGGCAGCGGCTACACCACAACTACCGACTTTCAGTTCAATAACAGCGGCAATTACGTCGCCTTCAATCAACCTACAATCGGCAACATTGCATCTCTCACCGTCAGCGATCAGGTGTCAATCATTCAGATCGTTCCGCAATAACAACAGCGCAATTCGCGCGGCTTCCCCATGTCTCCCGGTCGTTGGCTGAGGTCAAACCTGATCTCAGTTGAACGCCGGGAGATTTTCTTGTGCCACTCTTGAAAATTGACTCGCGATTATTTTGAGCTGCGGTTAACTGGACCCGAACTTTGCAACGGTCCGTCGATCGGCTGCAGCTTCAGATTCAGCCACCTCGTCGGAATCTGTTCCACTTTCGCGTTTGGCCATTGCGCTGGAATAGGCTCGCCTTTCGCATGCGGCCGAACAACAGGGGCAACCGGAATTTGCCAAAAAGAACCCTCGTTGCGTGCAAAAAGTTCAACATGCGATTTCAAATCCGCACAGGACTGGTTGAACAAATTGTCCAAATCAATCGGCGCATTCGCCTGAGCCTTCGCAGTTTTCGGGGCATTGCAACTGAAACTTCTGAATGTGGGTGTCACCGCATGTTGCCCCGGCAGGCTACCGCTGAAATCGAACGGCCCCTGAACCATTGTTAGCTCATTGGGCATCTGTGAATTTCCAGTTGCGGCCGTCGTCGATTGGCCGAAGACCATCGAGCTCTGGCAAAAAAGGGCTACAAAAAGCATCAGGCGGCCCATCAAAAACACCTCCACCGTGCATTGAGTTCTTGGTCACGAGTGTAGGCCCCGATTGCGGCCGAATCGAACAGATTCAAGATCCTCGGTGCCGCCGGGATTTTTGACGCTCTCTCCATATATAGCGCTCCGATTCTGCCTCCATCCTGCTCAAGCCCCGAAAAATCCTCCGGTCCATCCCCAAATCTAGGCACTTCCTCTGCCCCCAAAGTGTGACTGTAGTCATCATGCGTAGAAACTTTAGTGTGTTACTTTTGCAACAACATCCCCCTGAGCAAGTTCAAGGGTAATTCCTTGGCCTGCAGAGTGGTTTCGCTTCCAGGGCGCTCTATGTGCAGCTCTGGATTGAACTTCTGCGGCTTTTAAAGCAGGGCCCGTGTGCGGCTATTGATAGATTTGCCCCGAACCAGGCACTTTCAGCCTCGGTTCATTAGATTGAACGTTCTTGCTCGTCCTTCGGGCCCTGACATCCTGCGGCTTCGCTCGTTCGCGCTTTCCCTTTTTGCCACCAGCGCCGTTCTTTGCGCCCTCGTGGGCTGTTCGGGCCAAATTATTTCTCCAACATTAACCGCGACAACGAGTGCACCATCGACGCCCACTAATCCACCGTCCCCCAACCCACCGTCGGACCCACCTTCGAATCCACCGTCTAATCCGCCATCCGATCCACCCTCAAATCCACCCTCAAATCCACCTTCGAACCCGCCCTCGGATCCGCCATCGAATCCACCGTCCAACCCACCAGCGAATCCACCGTCGGATCCGCCCTCCAATCCGCCTTCGAATCCTCCGTCCGGTCCCGCTCCGCTGCCTATCCTTTCGCTGCCTGCCGAACAGGCCTCCGCAGCGAACTCATTCGTCTCCAGTGTCGGAGTCGTCACCCATCTCAGTTACACTGACACGGCTTACTACACCGAGTTCCCTCAGGTTTTCAGCGCATTGCAATCGCTCGGCGTTCGTCACATCCGTGACGGCTACTATCCCTGGGCTGAATCCAACCCAATCGTGCAGGCGCATAAGAAAATCGCCGCCGCCGGCATCAAGACCGACTACGTCGTTCCCTACAGTCTCCTCACCACACCTCAAGCCATCGAACAATTCGCTCCTTTGGTCGGCGACATGGAATCACTCGAGGCGCCCAACGAGTGCGACGTCTCTAACCAGTGCAGCGGCCTCGGCCTCTCCGCGATTGAGAATCTTCTCGCGTTCTTGCCCATCGTCAATACCGCCGGCAAAACCCTCAACGTCCCCGTGCTCGGCCCATCCTTCGTCAATCAGGATTCCTATAACCAGGCGGGCAATCTCTCCTCTGACATGACCGTAAACAACCTCCACATCTACTTCGGCGGTCGCAATCCCGGCAGCACCGGCTGGGGCGCCACCGATCCCGAAGGCAATAGCTACGGCAGCTTCGCTTGGTGGCTCGATCAGGCCGCCATCGACGGCCCCGGCCTTCCCTCTGAGATCACTGAAACCGGCTACATCTCCTCTGAAACCACATCAACGCCCTACACGCTTCCCGAAAGTGTCGAAGCCTCTTACACTCCGCGCACTCTGCTGCTCGCCTACAAAAACGGATTCAAAGAAACGTTCCTCTATGAGCTGCTCGATGAAGTTTCTTCGCCTGGCTACGGCCTCATGAACGCAGACCTCACGCCCAGGCCCGCTTATACTGCCGTCAAGAATCTTCTCGCCACACTTTCCGATCAGGGCGCATCTTTCGCGCCCGGCTCACTTCCCTATCAGCTTTCCGGCGGCGACGCGAACATAAACCACCTGCTTCTGCAGAAGAGTGATGGCACTTACTGGCTCGTCCTATGGCTCGAAGTGCCAAGCTGGGATCCGGTCCACGCCAAGCCCGTCACCGTCACGCCCGAAGACATCACACTCGAACTCAATGGCGCTTACACCACCACCACTGCCTATCAATTCGATACGACCGGTAACATCAGCCCAATCAACCTGTCCATGAGCACCTACTACACCAGTCTCTCCGTAACTGACCAGCTCGCCATAGTCCAGATCACTCCGCAATAAACCTCGAGAGATGCCTGGGATCCCGCATCGCTACGCCAGCACGAGAAAGCTGGCAGCCGGAAGCTAATGGCTAGGAGCTGTTCGCGTCGATAATCCCGAAACTCCCCGCTCACATGCATCATGCTCATCAGATAGAGCATCCCGTCGTAGTACCGCTGCTCGCCGCTCGGCACCGGCTCTTCCACAGCGCATCCACAAACGCTTTCGCCGTCGGCCCATCCGTCGCCGCCAGGCTGCCCACCGCCGTCGTCGCCACCATCCCCGGTCGAGTGCGGCGTCGCACAGCGGCTTTCCGTCCAGCGTGTATCGGTCCACAATTTTGTCGATGCCCTGGCTCGAGAAAAACTTCTGCATCCGGTCGCTCAGCACCGTCTCGCGCGCGTCCTTCTGCCACCACGAGTAGTCCACGCTCCAGTTGCTCACGCTGCGCCACGAGTCGGCCATGAATGGCACCGGCGTTCCGTCGCGCCCCATCACCGGAGCTCCCGTCAAAGTTGCTCCGGTCCGGCGTCAGCCCCGTCTCCGGCCCCGTCACGCGATTGAAAAAGTCGCGGCTCACATCCGCCGCCGTCGCCCAGAACACGCGATCCTCCACCGGCCCCCATCGCGCCCACAGCTCGTAAAACGCCGGCAGATGATACGACGCATCCGTCACGCCGCCCGGCAAGCTCCGGCACAAACTTGATCATGTTGTGGCTCTTCGTCCACCATCGGCCCGATCGTCTCTTTCGTGCGGCCCGCGCGGAAAACGAAACATGCGGCGGCCATGGCCTTCCGCTCGCCTTCGCCTCCTCCTCCATCCTGTGGTTGTTCGGGCTCGGCCACGGATGATCCGGCTGCACAAACGGCGGATCGTCGGGATGAATCCTGAACGGCCCCGTCCCCGTCAGCACCGGATGATGCCGCATGCCGCGCAGAATCTTGTCCGCCTCCGCCTGGTAGTTGTAAATCCCTCTCCCGTTGCCCCCTTCTGTTGCCCCATCGATGCGCCGCAAAATAAAGCGCCATCGTGAAGTACTCTTCGCCATCCGGCGCGGCGCCCGTCGAGCGCGGCGTTCCATCCGTATTCATTGACCACGCAAAGTACCCCACCGAAGGATTCTTCGGGTCGGTGATCAACATATAGGTGTGCGCCCAGTTCCACAGCGCATCGAACTCGCGCTTCTTGTTGAGCTCGCACGCAAATCATCATGCCGTAGCTCATGCCCTCGGTGCGCGCGTCGTTGTTGGCCCAATCCGTCACGTACGCCAGCGTCCCGTTCTCGTTGGCGCCCGGTCTCAAAGTAGACGCGCTCTTCCTGCCCGTCGCCATGGAACAGTTGCTGGAACGCCTTCTCGATCTTTGCGTGGTCTCCGCCGGCGGTGTGCCCCTGCTCGGCAAACAGGTCGCGATACTGCCCCGTCTTGTATGCGCCCTCGCCGTCGCCCGGGAAGTCGCTCGAACTTGCCCAGCGGCGCATTCTCGTGCGGCGCCGGCTCATGGAATTCCCGGCGAGGCTGACGGATTCCGCCGCCCACCTCAATCTTTCCGCTCCCCGCTGGAGTCTGCGGCAGTACGCCGCCCACCGCCTGCGAACGCGCCATCACACCAAAGGCAATCAAAAAACAAAGTACCAGCAGAACCCACCGTAAGCGACTCATCCCCTGGCCCTCTTTCCCGTGCCAAGTAGAGTAATCGATTTAGTTGAGCATGTCTTTACGGTACGTCCAAAGTAGTCCCGCGTCCTCGGTGTTGTCCCACAAACCTCTGATCCAGCACAGCGGAGCTAAAAGCTAAGAGCTAACGGCTGTATTTCTTAGCTTGTTTTCCCCGCCGTCATCTGTGTGCTCCAGCTTCCGTCATCGGTGCCAAGCGTAAACACAATCTGACCCGCCGCAACCTTGCCCTTGTACACCACCTTGTATGTCGCACCCTGGTAATCGGTACTTATCCAGAACGTCACCGCGTCACCGTCGATCTTGCCCTCGTGAATCTCCACCGGCGTCGCCAAGCCTTCCACCGTCCCCGTCACTACGCCGTTCGCGCTCGTCAAGTGAATCGTTTGGGTCATCGCCGTGCCGTTCACATCGAACGAGCCCTTCCACGTTCCATTCACATCCACCGCCGCAGATGCCACAGCCGGAGCCGCCGCGGGCGCCGCATCGCTGGCCCGCTCAACCGTCATCTGCGAGCTCCAGCTCCCGTCATCGGTGCCAACCGTAAACGCGATCTCATTCCCGGCCGGCGCAAACTTCCCATGGAACAGCAGCTTGTATGTCTGTCCCTGGTAGTTGGAGCTCGCACTGAACGTGATTCCATCCGCGTCCGCCTTTCCATCGTGAATCTCCGCCGGCGTCGTCGGCATCCCCTCGATGGTTCCCGTCACCGCTCCGCCCGCCACCGTCAGGTGCAAAACCAGCGGCATCGGATTGCCGTTCACGTCAATGCTCCCCTTCCATGTCCCTGTCCCATCCGCCGCATATGCAACCGGAATCGCCGCCAATAAAGCGAATAGCCCGAATAACCGTATGAAGCCCTTCATCTCAACTCCTCCAAAGCAAAAAAAGTCTACCACTCTTTGTTTGCCGAGACATTCACGCCCGCGCCCCGCCTACCTGACCGCTGATCACTGATCCCTGACCCCTGGTCCCTGTGCTTCCTGTCACAGGACGTTCACACTCTCGCTGTGATAGCATCCGTCTTTCGAAAAGACGCGCCCGGCGGAAAACCCTTCTTTACCCGCCGCACGCCGTGAGACCTCCGTATGGATGGGGATAACGGCAAACCCGGAGCCCGATTCCGGCAATCCGGCCGCTCGAACGCCAATCCCGGCGTCCTTCCTCATTCCCTGCTCAATCCTCTCCGAGTAGCGCCGACCTCCGGTCGGCTGTCGTGCGGACGTCCACGTCCGCACATGGATCCACCATCGATCTAAAAGCGGGTGCCCCAGGTCCCCTGCAGTGGGGGACCCTGGAGATTATGCCCGTTCTGCCGCACCCCGCCGGGTGCCCCCGGTCCCTCGCATTTGGGGACCGGAGAGAACAAGTCCGCCCATCCGGACCTCTCCAGTTATTCGCATCAAGGAGTAACACTCCATGAAAACGTACCAGGGAAGTGAGATCCGCAACGTAGCTGTAGTGGGGCATGCGCACAGCGGCAAAACCACCCTCATTGCCGCTCTGCTGCATGCCGCCAAAATGACTCCCACCCAGGGCCGCGTCGAAGACGGCTCGGCCGTCACCGCCTACGACGAAGAAGAAGTCGCCCGCGGCATCACCATGCAAAACGCCGTCGCCTTTGCCGAGTGGCAGGGCGTCAAAATCAATCTCGTCGACACGCCCGGCTTCCACATGTTCACCCACGAAGCCCGCGCCGCGCTGCTTCCCCGTCGAATCCGCCATCGTCGTCGTCAACGCCCAAAACGGCGTCGAGCCCGTCACCGAGCGCGTCTGGAGATTCGCTGAAGAAGCCAACGTTCCCCGCATCGTCCTCGTCAATCAAATGGACCACCCCAAAGCCGGCGGCGGCGGCGGCCTGAGCGCCCTCATCGACGACCTGCACGAGCGCTGGGGCCGCAACTGTGTTCCCGTCCAGTTGCCCATCTCCGACGCCAAGGGCTTTCACGGCGTCGTCGATCTCGTCACCATGGAGGCTTACACCTACACGCCCGGCGGCGATGGCCGCGGCAAAGTCTCCGCTGAAATTCCCGCCTCGCTCGCCGCCGACGCCAAGGCCCGCCACGAAGCTCTCGTCGAGCTCGTCGCCGAAGGCAAAGACGAGCTGATGGAAGAGTACTTCGAGAAGGGCACCATCCCCGAAGATCACCTCATCGCCGCGCTGCATGAAGCCATCCGCGAAGACCGCATCTTCCCCGTGCTCTTTTCCAGCGGCCTCGCCAACATGGCCCTCGATCATCTCCTCGACTTCCTCAAGGTCTACGCGCCCGCGCCCACCGAGCGCGCGCCCATCGCCGTCAAAGTTCCCGGCGCCGCCGCCGACGCTCCTGCCCGTCGTCCGCAAAGTCGCCGACTCCGAGCCCGCCGCGCGCCGTCGTCTTCAAAACCATGTCCGACCCCTTCGCCGGCCGCATCACCTTCTTCAAAGTCATCAGCGGCGTCGTCAAAAACGACGCCACGCTTGAAAACTACACCCGCCGCGGCCAGGAAAAACTCTCGCACCTCAGCATCATGCAGGGCCGCAAGGCCGTCGAAGTCGCCGAGCTCCACGCCGGCGACATCGGCGCCGTGGCCAAGCTCCGCGACACCCTCACCGGCGACACGCTCGGCGCAAAAGGGCGCCGACATCCAGGTCGAGCTCGCCGCGCTGCCCGAGCCCGCCATGACCTACGCCATCGAGCCCAAGTCCCGCGCCGACGAAGACAAGCTCGCGCCCGCCATCCACAAGCTCATGGAAGAGGATCTGCTCATCCGCTTCTTCCGCGATCCGCAGACCAACGAGTTCCTCATCGCCGGCGCCGGCCAGCCGCACATCGAGGCCATCGTCAGCCGCCTCAAAAAGCGCTACCACGCTGAAGTCACGCTCAAAGCGCCCAAGGTTCCCTACCGCGAAACCATCCGCGGCAAGGCCGAGGCGCAGGGCCGCCACAAAAAGCAGTCCGGCGGCCACGGCCAGTTCGGCGACTGCAAAATCCGCATGGAGCCCATGCCGCGCGGCGGCGGCTTCGAGTTCGCCAACGAAGTCTTCGGCGGCGCCATCCCGCGCAACTTCATCCCCGCCATCGAAAAGGGCATCGTCGAGACGGCCGCGCGCGGCTATCTCGCCGGCTACCCCGTCGTCGACTTCAAGGTCACCGTCTACGACGGCAGCTATCACGACGTCGACTCCAACGAGCTCTCCTTCAAGACGGCCGGCCGCCTCGCCTTCCGCAAGGCCATGGAGCAGTGCCAAGCCCTGCCTGCTCGAGCCCGTCATGAAAGTCGAAATCGAAGCCCCCGACGAATTCGCCGGCACGCTCATGGGCGACCTCAACGGCCGCCGCGGCCGCGTGCAGGGCATGGAGTCCAAGGGCCGCACCACGGTCATCAACGCCGAGGTCCCCATGGCCGAAATGCTCACCTACGGCACCCAGCTCACCTCCATGACCCAGGGCAAAGGCAGCTACCGCATGGAAGTGGACCACTACGACATCGTCCCGCAGCTGGTCGCCGAAAAAATCCTCGCCAACGCCAAGCGCCCCGTCGACGAGGAAGAGGAATAGCTACTTCACTAAACCAGCTAGTACACATGGGTGCCCCACTCTCGCGACGTATTAGTTTTTGTCGCTAGGGTGGGACGCTGACCGGCGGACTTGCCGACTTGCTGACTTGCCTCACCGATCACAGCCCAATCACTGCACAGGTGGTATCCTTTCTCGTCATCGCAAAAGCATGAGGAGAACGACGTGAGAAAAGGGTTCTTGTTTACGTTCGTCGCGTTCGCATTCCTGGCAGGATGCGGAAACCAGACCACCCAGACCAACACTCCCGCCACACCCAAATGGAAGGGCGAACCCTATCGCATCGCGTTTGGTACTTCGCCGGCCAAGCCAAATCCATCGGGCCTCACCATTCCGCCCATCAAGTACACAGCAAATCCTGATGCTTTGGAGACAAGAGCCGACCTCGTAGTCCAATTCGATACGTCGGGCGTCAAGAGAGACACGCCCGTGATGAACCAGATGATCATGGCGCCGGTAGACATCTCAGGTTCGGATGGTGCACTCCCTGCCGACTACATGGACGCGGCGAGCAAGGAACTCGCGAAAACCCTCGGCTCCTACTGCATGAATGGAAAAATCAAAATGAGCGTTGCGCTTGTCAGGTCCTCGCTCGCCATCGCCGCAACAGAGGATCAGATCAACGCCAAGCGCCTCTCAGACTGGCTCCCCATCGAGCTCGTCTTCAAGAACCCTCACCCCAAGTGCTAGCTCGGAATCTCCGGTTCTTTATCAATCTGGGGTGCCCCATCCAAGCTTCGCTTGGGTGGGAGCATCATTTCTCTCGACCCACATCAAATCCGAGTGCCCGGTGCCCGCGGTCCCTTGCACTCGGGGACCGGGGAGACCATCCCATCGTCCCGCCGAACGCCCGTGCAAACATCTACGTAAAAATAATCTGCGCTCCCGCACTCTTCTCGTAGAACTGCCCAACCGAAATAATATCGTCCGTCTCCTCGCAAAAATCTCCGCGCTTCAAATGGAACATCTCCACTGTCGCCTTGCACGCATAAATCGCGCATCCCGCGTCGTGAATCATCGTCATGAACTCCGGAACCGGCGGAATATCCAGCTTCTCGATCTCTTTCTTCATCATCCCCGTGGCAATCGCCGACATTCCCGGCACCGCGCCAAGCAACGTCGGCATGTGCATCGCCGGATTCCCCACCGTCGCCACCTTCAAACCCGCCATCCGCTTCTTGATAATTGCGTCGAGCCCGAAAAACGTAAAAAAGAGCGACGCCTCGATCCCTTCCATGCGTGCGCCGTTGGCCATAATCAACCCCGGATACACTCCCTCCAGCGATCCGCGCGAAACAATAATCGATACCCGTTCAATCGGCTGAGCCTCGGTCGTCATCGCGTCCTCTTTCTAAATGCATCCCTTCGGTTTCGGCAGCCCTGCAATGCGCGCCGCCTTCTTCGCCGGCCCCTTCGGAAACAACTCGTACAGCGTCTTCGTATCCACGCCGCTCTCCTTCGTCAGCCGCCGGATCGATGGCGAATCGCCCTCTTTCAGGAACACGCTGCGCATAAAGTTGATCACCGCCCAATGTCGCGGCGTCAGCTCCGCGATCCCCTCCTGCGCCGCCAGCTCCCGAGCAATCTCCTCTGTCCAGTCCGTCCGATTGGCAAGATTCCCGTCGGCATCTACCGCCAATTCCCGCCCGCCCAGCGTCAACGTCGCCATCATGCCCTCACTCTTCCCTAATCAACGTTCTCTGTTCTCTGTTCTCTGTTCTCTGTTCTCTGTTCTCTGTTCTCTGTCTCTCATGATGTGTCATCCTGAGCGGAACGGGGCCCCAAACGCAGTTCAGTTTGGGGGTGGTGAGTCGAAGGATCTGCTTTTCCTTCCTGCTTTCCAGAGACCCCAACCTCGCGATAAAAGCGTCAGTTGCGACCCCCGGCCTCCTTCGTTCTTTGTCTTCACGCCACCGCTTTTTTCTTCCCAGCCATCGTCATCTCCGCCCCAATCGGCAGCTCCATCCCGCGCAGCAAAATATTCCAATACATCCACCGGAACCCCAGCTTACCCCAATGGTTGATGCGGCTCTCTTCCAGGAGCTTAAATGGCCCAATCACCGGCAACGGAAAATCGCCCGGCAGCGGCTCCGTCTCGTAGTTGAAGTCGATCAACAGCGCCTTGCCGTATCCCGACTCGATAAAGCAATTCGCGTGCCCATCGAATTGCGCACTCGGCTCCCGCCCCTCCACGTGCTCCAGCACATTCTTCAAAAGAATTTCAGACTCGAAATGCGCCACCGATCCAGCCTTCGAAGCGTGCAGGTCTGTCGCATCGCCAATCACAAAAATGTCCTCGTGCTGCAGCGCCTTCAGCGTGTGCTTGTCGGTGGGAACAAAATTCAGCTCGTCGCCCAACCCGCTCCCCTCTATCGCCGCGTCGCCCATATTCGTCGGAATCGAAACCAGCACATCGTACGGCACCTCGATCTCATCCCACGACGTAATCTTCTTCTCCTCGTTGTCCACGCGCGCGATCGCAAAATCCGGCGTTACCGTGATCCGCTTGCGCTCAAGAAATGCGCCCAGCATCTTGTTCGCAGTCGGCTTGGTAAACGCACCGGAAAGCGGCGTCACCAGGTGCAGATCTACCTTGTCCCTCATCCCGCGCGCGGTGAAATACGCATCGGCCAGAAATAGAAATTCCAGCGGCGCCACCGGGCACTTGATCGGCATCTCCGCAATCGAAACCACCATCCGGCCGCCTGGCCACCCTTTCAGATACTGCGCCAGCCTGTCTGCCCCGCGCGGCGTGTAAAAATCAAACTTCGTCTTTCCCCACTCCTCGTCCAGCAATCCCTCAATCTGCTCAGGATGAATCTCCGCTCCCGTAGCAACAATCAGGCAGTCGTAAGGCAGCGGCTCACCGCCCGCGAGCTTCACCCATTTCCTTTCAGCATCAATCCGATCGATCGCAGAGTGAATGAACCGCACCTGTTCGCGGATGTACTGTTGCCTCGGCTTCACCAAATCGCCGATCTGGTAGTCGCCGAACGGAACAAACAGGAAACCCGGCTGGTAATAGTGTTCCTCGGTCCCGTCCACCACCGTGATCCGCCAATCGTTCTTTCCCAGCGCCTTGGCCAGTTTGTTGGCCATAATCGTCCCGGCCGTGCCCCCGCCAAGAATCAGCATCTCCCGCATCGGTCGTCTCCTCTCCGCGCCCCCCGGAGAAACGAATCCAACCTCAATGCAAACCGGTCCATGAAGAATTAACCGTGCGCCTCATCACAGGTGCGGTCATCGAACCCGCCGCGTCCGGATGCAGTGAACTCCATGAGAGTTCCGAAGTGGGTGTAGCCCCGGACTCCAGTCCGGCTATCGCGCAGGTCTCCTGACCAGCACCGGCCGTTCCAGCTTTCTTGCTTGTCAAGAGGTAAGTCTTCTAACTCTAATCATCTCAATCACTTCCAAATGCCTATTATTTCGGGATTTGGCGCACAATAGAGCTATGGAGACTGCCTTGCTCCCTCAGCGTTCGTTTTCGGCCTTCCTGAATCCTGAGACCCGAACCCTGAAACCCGGAGCGGAGTCCCCACCCCCCATATCCCAAAGTCCGGGATGTGAAACTGTGAAACTGCGGGCTCCGCAACCATTTCCAAATCAGGCACTTACAGACAGGTCTTCACGGAAACACAGCCTCACAGAAACTGTGCAACTGTAGACGGCGCGCAAGCCGTCCGCAATCAAGCACATGCCGACAGTCGATTTTCAATGGAAATACAGAATTTGCCCGCGCAACCACACTTCCGGCTCGGAAAGCCCGAAATTCGCAAAAGCGCCCTTGGGAGTGCAAGTCACACTCCGCCATTCCACGGAACGATAGAACTACCGGCCGTGAACGCGTCCCACGGTTCCTGGATGCGGTTTGGTCTTTGCCTCGGCAGCCTGCGGCTGCTGGGTTTCATCTTGCGGCAACTGCTGCCGCACCTGCGATGTCTGCTCATCTTCTGCATGCGCCGCACGAGGGCTCACGAATGGACTTCCATAGGCCAGCGCGAACACGAGCGCAACCGCGCTCATAGCAAGGCCCGAGGTAATGTCGCGCTTGAGGGAATTCATTGGGAAAAATCTCCAATAGGTGCATCTAGCTAAACGTGCAGTAACCAGTCAGATGGCAGCCACAGCGCGCAGGGTTGCCATAAGAAACAAATCAATCCAAGTTTCAACGGCCCTTAAACTTCCACGTGCCTTCATTCAGTTAGACGCGCCAACTCCCGACTCTGCTCGCCGCAAGCCCGCATCCATTGCAGTTACCGATGAAGAAAAAGTAAATTTTGCCAGAGAGAAGACTGCCATCAGAAGCCAAACGCGAGCCGCACCCTTCGCTCACGATTGGCAGGTGAAGATCATTCGCCAGTTCACTCCGATAGACTGATGAGACGGCGTCATCGGGCCGTCCGAATCGCTCAGGCCACCTTCTGACCCCTGAAACCTGACACCTGAAACCTGCCTTTCATGTTCATCGACGAAGCCAAAATTCGAGTCAAAGCCGGTGACGGCGGCAACGGTTGCATGGCCTTCCGCCGCGAAAAGTTCGTCCCGCGCGGCGGTCCATCCGGTGGCGATGGCGGCCGCGGCGGCGACGTCATTATGGAGTCGACGCAGCGCCACAACACGCTCATCCACTTCCGCTATAACCCTGAACACAAGGCCCAGCGCGGCGAACACGGAATGGGTTCGAATTGTACCGGCCTCGATGGCCGTTCCATCACGCTGCAGGTTCCCGTCGGCACCTCGCTCTTCGATGCCGAAACCGGCGAGCTTGTGCACGACTTTCAGGAACCCGACGAGCATCTTGTCATCGCCAAGGGCGGCCGCGGCGGCCGTGGCAATCAGCACTTCGCCACCAGCACCCATCAGGCTCCGCGCGAGCATGAGCTGGGCCGCGCCGGAGAAGAACGCGCCTTTCGCCTCGAACTCAAGCTCCTCGCCGATGTTGGGCTCGTCGGTTATCCCAACGCCGGCAAGTCCACGCTCATCTCGCGCATCTCCGCCGCGCGACCCAAGATCGCCGACTATCCTTTCACAACTCTCCAACCGAATCTCGGCGTCGTCACGGTCGGCGAAGAACCCGATCAGGAATCGTTCGTTGTCGCCGATCTTCCCGGCCTCATTGAAGGGGCGCACCTCGGCTCCGGCCTCGGCACGCAGTTCCTCCGTCACATCGAGCGCACACGCCTGCTCGTCCACCTCGTCGACGTCTCTGACGCTTCAGGACGTCTCGACCCAGTCGAAGACTTCAAGGTGATCAACAACGAGCTGGCCAGCTTTACCGACGCCAACGGCCAACATCCGCTCGAGGCGAAACCTATGATCGTCGTTGCCACCAAAATCGATGTGGGCAATCCCGAGAAGCTCAAGAAGCTTTCCGCCCACGCCAAGCGGCGCAAGCTCGAATTCCACGCCATCTCCGCCGTCACCGGCGAAGGCATCGATGAACTGAAATGGGCCCTGGCCAAACGTCTGCGTCTCGAGCCTCGCGACTAGCTTTCACCCCGCGCCACAATCCGCGCCCGCCCAAGAATTAGAACCCTCTCATCTGTGACGCCCATTACGTCCCGGTCTCAACCACAGGGCCTAGAATCCCTTGCAATCTTTCAATCGAGAATTCCAGGGCGCCGAACCACGCAAGGTTCTGCGAATTCCTAAATGCCGGAATCGCCAACAGAGCGAATGACCGGCTTGATGTGCTCTTTCTCCCAGATTCTGCCGGGCTGTGTTGGGGATGGCAGAGACACTAGAGAATTGGACCAGGTTCCTGGCAATCGGGGCGATCTGCCTCGTCGTCAGCTCTGCGCTTCCCTCCGCACTCATCGCCCAACAGATTTCCACTGGACTCCAGCCACCCCACATCGTGGAAGTCGAATCTCCACTCTCCGGTTCACTCTCCGGCCGCCTCACTGATCTCCATTCCGCTCCGCTCTCCGGCATCTCGCTTATCCTGCGCAATCAGGTCACAGGCGTCGAGTTGCGCGCGACGACTGCCAGAAACGGCGCCTTCCACTTCTCAGCCATCGACGTCGGCCAGTACTCGCTCGAAGCCAATGAACCTCGACTCGGCCGCGGCCTGCTCGACGGAATCGTCGTCGCCGGCGGCACAGAATCCCGCATCCAGGCCGCGATCCAATTCGAACCGCCGCCCCCGCGCTGCTCGCGAACTCCTCGCCAATGCGACCCTCACTTCCCCTTGTATCTCCACAACCAACACGTCCCGCTGCGGCGCCTCTCGCAACCCAGCCCATCGCGCCGCAGTCCGCAACGCCACTCGCCGCTGAAATCCCTGCAGAAAAACAGCCCGCAATCGCCGCTAAGCTACCAGGTATTCGTTATCCCTATCCGGAGACCGCATCCGTCTCCATCATTCCAATCCTCGCGCTCGCCCAACCCCACAACCTCGCCCTCGCAGTCGTTGCTCCGTCAGCATTCACGATCTCCGCCGCAGCCACCGGCGCCATCCAGTCCGCGATGCTTCACAACCTCGCGCGCCTCGGACCCATCGTTGCTGCATCGCAAAAGCCTGACCTCGTCGCTCCCGCCGTCGCTTCCACCATCACCGCAGATCAGTTGCAATCGCTGCCAGTGAGCGGCCGCCGCTGGCAAGAGTTCCTGCCCGACTCACCCGCCGCAGGCCCCGCAACTGAATCCGCCCAGACCTCTTTCCGCGGCGCAACCGCGCAGTCCGCCGAAATTACCGTCGATGGCCTCAGCACACGCCTCGCCTTCGGCGTCACCGCCGGATCAGGCAACTCGTCCGCCTCCGACCCCGCTTCACCGAACGCAAGCCCGCAATCCTCCATGAGCGGCGCCTGGGCCGCCGGACGCGGACCTGGGCATCAGCGAATCCGCAATCCGCGAAGTCACCTCCACCGCCGGCAATGTCGAAGCAGAAGCGATGCGCTCCGCCGGCGGCCGCACCAGCATCCGCACCGAAAGCGGCAGCAACGACTTGCACGGCCAGGGCTTCCTCTTCGACCGCCAGAATACCTGGGGCGCGCGCAATCCCTTCACCAATGGGTCCAGAACACCGGCTCCGTTGCCGCGCCCAACTTCACTGCACAGCCCTACACTCCGCCCGATCACGAGATCGTCTGGGGCCTCGGCATGGGCAGCCGCATTCGCCGCGACAAGCTCTTCTGGTTTGCCGCGCTCGACAGCTACCATCGCAACGATCCGGGCGTCGCCACGGTGAAAAATCCCGCCGAGTTCTTCAATCTGCCCGAACCCACCAGCGCCGCCGTCACGCTGCTCAGCGCGCAGCTCGGCGAAAGCCAGAATCAGGCCTACAACGACTTCCTCGGCGTCACTCGCTCAGGCTACGCGCCGGCTGGCCTCGAACAATTGGCCGCGCTTGCTCGGCCCCGCGCCGCGCACCGCCACGCAATGGGTCGGCTTTGCCCGCATCGACTGGCAGGCCGCCGAGCGCCACCGCTTCACGCTCGAAGGCATCGGCGCCGACTGGAACGCGCCCGGCGGCGGACTGACGCGCGTCTCTGAAACCTTATGGCAACCACAGCTTCGGCTCGAGCCAGGCCAGCCAGCAATGGCTGCTCGCGCGCTGGGAAGCGTACCTCACGCCCAATCTGCTCGCCGTGACGCAAGGCTCGGCGGGCCGCGACATTCTCAGCGCGCGCCCCGAAGCGCCTCGGCATTTCGAGCAGACGTTTCTCACCGGGAATGTCTGGGGCCAGTTGCCGCAGATCGTCGTCGACTCGCGCTACGGATTCACCATCGGCAATCCCTCGCGCTTCGGCCAGGGCAGCTATCCCGACGAGAAGCTCTATCACGCGCAGGAAATGCTCGACTGGGTCCACAACAGCCTGCTCGTCAAGTGCCGGCTTCGAGCTCGACCACAATGCCGACGCGACCAGCCTGCTGCGCAACCAGACCGGCACTTACCACTACTCCAAAGTGCAAACTTCATCTCCGACGCGCTGGCCTTTCAGAAATTCGGACTCGCCGATGCGCTCGATCAGCGCAATCCGCACAACTGCGGCGCGACCAACACAAAGTTCGGCAGCCAGCCCTGCTACTCCTACTACTCGCAAACCATGGGCCCCACCAACTGGCATCTGAGCACCAATGACTGGGCCGGCTTCGCGACCGCGCAGTGGCAGCCTGCGCAAGTTGGCCGTCTTCTCCGCCGGCCTGCGCTGGGAGCGCGAGCAGTTGCCGCCGCCCATCGCCGCGCTCGCCAATCCCGAACTTCCGCTCACCGAAAAGCTGCCCGTCCTCGGCAACAACTGGGGTCCGCGCGTGAGCCTCGCCATCGGCGAGCCAGCAACCACTGGCCGGTGCTGCGCCTCGGCTACGGCATGTACTACGGCCGCACGGAGAACGCCACCATCGAAACCGCACTCACGCAGACCGGCTCGCTCAGCGGCGACCTGAACTTCTTCATGCGGCCCTCCGACGATTGCCAACCTGCTCCGGCGGCGCGCCGCCGTTCCCTTATGTCTTTGCCGGCCAGCCAGCCAGCGTGGTCAAGCCCGGAGCGGTCGAGTTCGCGCCCAACTTCCGCAATCCTGAAGTTCACCAGGCCGTCGCCGCGTCGAAGAACCGCTGCCCGGCCACATCCAGCTCACCGCCAGCGCGATGCTCAGCCTTGGCCGCCGGCTGCCCATCTCCATCGACACCAACTTCGATCCTGCCCGTGAATCCCGGCACCATCACCTACGCTGTCAAGGATCCCACCGGCAAAGGGCCCATCAAGTCCACGCAGATCACCGTTCCGTTCTATGCATCCTGGCCGTCTGCATCGTCCCCCACTGGCACTGCGGGCCGCCTCAACCCCAACTACCAGCAGATCACCCAGATCATGAGCCGCGCCAACTCCACCTATGAAGCGCGATGGTCAAGATCACGCGCGATGGCCGCCGCGGCCTGAGCCTGCACGCCCACTACACCTACGCGCACGCCATGGACTGGAATCCCAACGAGACCACGCTGTTGCCGGCAGCGACGTGCTCGATCCCGCCAACTTCAGCCAGGAATACGGCACCAGCAATCTCGACGTGCGCCACTCCGCCGCGGTCATGGCCATCTTTCGAAGCGCCCTGGAAGCTGCGCGACTTCGCCGGCCGCATCGGCAACGGCTGGATGCTCTCCGGCATCGGGCAATTCCGCAGCGGCCTGCCCTACACCATGCGCACCTCCGGCTCGCTGCCCGAGGAGTTCACCACAACCGGCGCCGCCATCGCAGGCCTCGGGCCCGGCATGAACGGCTCCGGCGGCGACAACCGCGTCTACGGGGTACGGCCGCAACACCTTCCGCTATCCCAACACCTGGAAGGCCGACCTGCGCCTCGCCAAGCGATTCGACCTGGGCGAAATGCGCCAGCTTGAATTGCTCGCCGAGAGCTTCAATCTCTTCAACCACCAGAACGTCACCGAGCTCGAAACCACCGGCTACTCCATTGAATCAGGCGGCACGTCCGGCACCTTCCCCACGCTCTGCTACCTCACCATCAACACAACCACGGCAACGCGAGTTGCGGAACTCGACGACAACTCTCTCGGGCACCGGAACTCCGCTTCCCGCCTTCGGCCAGCCGCTCAACATCAACGCCACCAACTTCTACCGCGAACGCCAAATCCAACTCGGCCTGCGCATGCGGTTTTAGACGAAGCAAACACGAGATGCCCCACCCTCGCCTCGTTCGTGCTTTTTGCGGCTAGGGTGGGAACAGTCAACGCGTTCCAGCAGAGTCTGTCGCATTCCGTCCACCGAATCGTGCCGCGAATGACTCTGACCCTATCGCTCGTCTACAATCGTTCGGGACAAAGTTTCTGACCCCATCCGGAGAGTTCTCATGTATGGCCAGCTCTATTTCTTTCGCGTCGAGCTCGCGTTCAATTTGCTCGTCGGTATTCGCCCTCGCCGCACTCTCGCAATCTTCTTGCTTTCAGCCCGACTGTTCATCGCGCAGGAGAAAAGCGCCGTGTCGCGCCTCCCGGCGACACGCTGGCCACTCCCGGCCCGCTCGCGCACAATCTTTCGCCAAAACTCGACCGCGCGCGACCTCGCCAAGGCCATGAAGCTCGTCGCCGACTGGCAGCTCAGCCGCCTGCCCGCCGACGCGCAAATCGACTGGACCTGGGCCGCGCTCTACGCCGGCTTCATGGCCGTTCCCGACAAAGTCGCCGGCGACAAATACAAGGCACGCGATGATCAAGATTGCCGAAAAGCTCAACTGGCAGCCCGGCCCGCGCGTGATGCACGCCGACGATCAGGCCGTCGGCCAGATGTACCTCGAGCAATACTTGATGCACAAAGACCCGAAGATGCTCGACCGCCATGCGCGCGCGCCTCGACGCCGAAATCGCCACGCCCGACCCCACCGACCCAAAGAACGCCCGCTCTGGTGGTGGTGCGACGCGCTCTTCATGGCCCCGCCCGTCTTTGCCGACATGGCCGCCATCACCGGCGACAAGAAATATCTCGCCTTCATGGATCACGAGTGGGACATCACCACCGCCCTGCTCTACGACCACTCAAAGCATCTCTACTTCCGCGACGCCGGCTTATCTCGACAAGCACGAGAAAAACGGCGAGCCGCTCTTCTGGTCGCGCGGCAACGGCTGGGTCATGGGCGGCATCGTGCGCGTGCTCAAAGAGCTGCCCGCCGATTCGCCGCTGCGCCCGAAGTATCATCGCGCTGCTCAAAGAGATGGCCGCCGAGATGCTTTCCATTCAGGGCAAAGACGGCCTGTGGCGTCCCGGCCTGCTCGACGCCGACGCTTATCCGCTGCCAGAAATTTCCGGCAGCGCCTTCATCACTTACGCGCTGCCTACGGCGTGAATGAAGGAATTCTCGACCGCGCCACCTACTGGCCCGCGGTCGAAAAAGCCTGGGCCGGCATGCTCACCCACGTCTATGCCGATGGCCGCCTCGGCTGCATTCAGCCCGTCGGCGCCGCGCCCGGCGCCTACACCGAGACCTCAAGCTACGTCTACGGCGTCGGCGCGTATCTGCTCGCCGGCTCCGAAATCTATCGCACAGCGAAATAGCCTATCCAGCTTTGGCGGTAACCGACGGAACTTTGGAACCCGCACCTCTGTTTAACTTTTTGCGAGCGGGTGTTTTTCTAGTCCCTAGTCCCTGTCGTATCACTTCACAATCGCCGTCGCCCCATTCAAAAATCCCGGATCCATCTCCGCAATGTCCACGCGATAACTCACCGTGTTCGCCGTCGGAAACGTCGCGGGCACTTTCTGCGTCACGCGTCCCGTCGCCACCCATTCCGTGCCGCGCTGGAACGTCGTCATGAATCCTACGCAGCTCAGCGCAAACACGTCATGCCCCAGCGTCGTGTGAAAGATTCTTCCCTTGCCATAGCGCAAAACCATCAGCATCGGCTCGTCGCGATCCGGTGCCCTTGTTCTTAGGATCGCGATGCGCCGTCGCCAGCACCGTCATGTTCTTTGCCCGGCCCGCGCAGCCCGCCATAGAGTTCGTCGTTTGCGTGCATCCACTACCGGCGGCAAGCCCTTCATGATCGGATGCTCCGCATCTCGCGTCGTCACCTGAAACGGCAGCCGCGCTCCATGCTGGCCCGCCGATCCCGGCGAAGTATCCGAAACCACCTTACCGTCCTTCCAATACCAGTACGGGCCCGCCTGCTCATTGCGCTTTCTCCAGCCGCCGATGCCCGTCATCAGGTTGTACGCCTGCCAATCGGGAAACGCATTGTCGGCCGCATGCACAATCACCAGCCCGCCGCCGTCGCTCACGTACTTCTCAAACTGCGCGCGCAGCTCCGCCGGCCAGTCCGGGCCGTCGTAGTTCATCACGATCGCCTGGTACTGTCTCAACTCCGGCTTGAAGTTGCTGAAGTCGCCATCCGACGGCGGCGCGGTGATCACCGTAACCTCGAACAGCCCCGTCTCTTCCAATTCGCTCTTCGAGCACCGGCGTCGTCAACCTCCAGTTGTGATAGGCGCCCGCGCTCTGGCCATCGATAATTGCCACGCGAATCTTGCCCGCACCATGTGCGGCCACCGCGCCACAAAACACATCGCCACTACAGAAACCCAACCGCTCGCATCATCATTTGTCCCTCTCTGTTCCGCTCGTTAAATGCCTAATCGAGCGTATTCCCTTCAAAGGGAACTTGTCCCGCACCAGCTTCAGCGCCTCCTCCGCCGTCGCAATCGTCCCTTCCAACTGCGCATCTTCGGCCGCGCGCAGCATCTCGCTGGAACCGCGCTCCCGGCGCGATATCCCGCAGCAATCAGCTCCCGCCCCGTGATCAGCGGCTTCGGCCGCACCGCCTCTTCCGGCATCGCATGAAAGCGCTCGCGCACAAACTCCCAGTTCTCCAGATTGCCGCTCGCCGCCAGGCAATCCATCCGGTGCAGCGCCAGGTGCTCCTCAAACCGCTCCAGCCGGAAAAACCGCTTCAGCGTCGATTCCTTCATCCGCTGCGCATCCATAAAACGCATGTGGTTCTCGACCAGCGCCAGCATCTGCCGCGTCTCTTCATTCGAAAAGCGGAATCGCCGGCAAATCTCCGCGCCGATCGCCACGCCCACCTCCACGTGCCCGTCGAAGCGAATGCGGTCCGGCGCGCGCTTGAACGTCGGCGGCTTGCCCACATCGTGCAGCAGCGCGCCCCACGCCAGCGTCATGCTGCATCCCGGCTCCAATTGCTCCAGCAGCATCAGCGTGTGCACCCACACATCGCCCTCGGGATGAAACTGCGGCGGCTGCTCCACGCCCTTCATCCGCGCAACCTCCGGCAGCACCTCGGCCAGCAGTCCAGTCTCATCCAGCAATTCGAACGCCCGCCGCGCGTGGCCCTCGGTCAGCATCCTCGTCAGCTCGTCGCGCACCCGCTCCCGGCTCACCGCATGAATTCGCGGGCCAGCGACCGAATCGCGCGCTTCGTCTCCGCCTCCAGCTCAAACCCGAACCGCGCCGCAAACCGCACCGCCGCGCAGCATGCGCAGATGATCTTCTTCGAATCGCTGCTCCGCCCGCCCAATCGCGCGCACCACGCCCGCCTCCAGATCCGCGAGCCCGCCCACATAATCGAGAGCACCGCGCGCGCGCAGAACCATGGATGCCCCACCCTCGCCGCGATCTTTGTCTTTGACGCTAAGGTGGGATGCGCATCGAGTCCGCCCGACCACCGCAGTGGATCCAGCAGCAGCCCATTGATCGTGAAATCCCGCCGCTGCACATCCTCCTCGGCACTCTTCGTGTATCGCACCGCATCCGGATGCCGCCCGTCGGAATAAGCAACATCCGAGCGAAATGTCGCCACCTCTTGGTCACGAAGCTCCGGCGTCCTCCGTCGCTCACCGCGCGGCGACCAGCACCACCCCAAAGTGCGCGCCCACCGCAAACGTCCGCGGAAACATCTCCAGCACCACATCCGGCGTCGCGCTCGTTGCCACGTCGTAGTCCGCCGGCTCGCGGCCCAGCAGCAGATCGCGCACGCATCCGCCCGCGAGATACGCCTCGTACCCGCGCGCGCGCAGCGTCTCCACAATCTCGCAGCGCCGCTTCGAATTGTTCGCTTCCGCCATCGCCATGCTTCTATTCTCACTCCGTGCTCGCAGCGCGAACGCCCTGTCGGATCGACTGCTGACCTGCTGCTCACGACTCGCTCGCCAGCGCCACTAAACTAGAATCATGCCCGGCTCCGGCCTCATCCTCGGCATCGAAACCTCCTGCGACGAAACCGCCGCGGCCATTGTCGAGCGCGGCGCGCGCACTCTCTCTTCCGTCGTCGCCTCGCAGATCGCCACCCACGCCCGCTACGGCGGCGTCGTTCCCGAGCTGGCCAGCCGCGAGCATCTCCGCGCCATCGTTCCCGTCGTCCGCGCCGCCCTCGCCGAAGCCAGCCTGACCCTCGCCGACCTCGACGCCATCGCCGTCACCTCCGGCCCCGGCCTCGCCGGAGCGCTTCTCGTCGGCATCACCTACGCCAAAGCCCTCGCCTTTGCCAACAACCTTCCCCTCATCGCCGTCAACCACCTCGAAGGCCACATCCACGCCGTCCTGCTCAACGAGCGCGAATCCGCGGCACGGTCAGTCCAGATGCCCCGGTCCCTCGCATTCGGAGACCGTGGACACGCAAGCCGTCGACGAACCCGCCCTCGCCCTCGTCGTCTCCGGCGGCCACACCCACCTCTATCTCGCGCGCCCGACGAACGGCACCTGGCACTACACCCTCATCGGCCGCACCGTCGACGACGCCGCCGGCGAAGCCTTCGACAAAGTCGCCAAGCTCCTCGGCCTCGGCTATCCCGGCGGCCCCTGGATCGACGCGCTCGCCAAATTCGGCAACCCGCACGCCGTGCCGTTCTCGTTCGCGCAAATCAAAACCAAGCTCCACCTCGGCGGCAAGCCCGCGCGCACCAAGGCTGCCAAGACCGCGCCCATCGCGCGCCTCGATCCGCATTTTCTTTTCTCGTTTTCAGGAATCAAGACCGCCGTCCTGCGCTACGTCGAGCTGCACGGCCTGCGCGCCGAAGCAAAGGCCCGCGTCGAGCCGCGTGCTCGCCGAACTTCCGCCCGCCGCAAACCCGCGAAGAGGCCCTCGCCCTCTGCCCGCAGCCCACGCTCGACCTGATCGCCAGCTTTCAGCACGCGGTCGTCGGCGACCTGATGAAGAAGACCTTCGCCGCAGCCGAGTCGCTCGGCGCCCGCGCGCATCCTCGTCACCGGCGGAGTGGCCGCCAACCGCG
Source organism: uncultured Acidobacteriaceae bacterium (assembly GCA_963782085.1). Taxonomy (GTDB): domain Bacteria; phylum Acidobacteriota; class Terriglobia; order Terriglobales; family Acidobacteriaceae; genus Telmatobacter. Next base: position 26,390 of record CAWAIL010000007.1, on the reverse strand, counting down.
AGCTTCGCGCCCGCTTCACCGCCGAAGCCGCGCGTCGCAGGCCTGCGCGTCGCCTTCCCCACGCTCGCGCTCTCCACCGACAACGCCGCCATGATCGCCGCCGCCGCGTGGCCGCGCCTGCTCGCGCAGGATTTTGCTTCGCCCGACCTCTCCGCCGATCCTTCACTCGCGCTCAGTTAATCCGAACGTTTCGCTGAATCCGCGTCAAAACGTAAACAGGCCCGGCTCGCGCCAGGCCTCTGGAGTTTCTCATTCCCTATGTCCCTGTATTCGCCTGCCCTATTCCGTCCACCGCCGCATGATCAGCGTCGCATTGATGCCGCCGAATCCGAACGAATTCGACAGCGCAATATCGAACGAATGTGCTGATCGGTTTGTTCGGCACGTAGTCCAGCCGGCACTCGGGATCGGGATTTTCCAGATTCATGGTCGGCGGAATCTCCTGATTCACCAGCGCCAGAACGGTAATGCCTGCTTCCAGCCCGCCCGCGCCGCCCAGCAAATGGCCGGTCATTGATTTCGTGCCGCTGATCTTCAGCTTGTGGCTCAGCGCGTGCTCGCCAAACACCTCCTCGATCGCCAGCGATTCGTTGCCGTCGCCCGCCGGCGTAGACGTGGCGTGCGCGTTGATGTAGCCCACTTCTTCCGGCCGAATGCCGGCATCCTTCAGCGCGGCTCGCATGCTGCGTTGCGCGCCCGCGCCCTCGGGCGCGATGCCCGTCATGTGATACGCGTCGGCGCTCATGCCGTAGCCGATCACCTCGGCCAGAATCTTCGCTCCGCGCGCCTTGGCAAACTCCAGCTCCTCCAGAACCAAAATGCCCGCGCCCTCGCCGATCACAAATCCGTCGCGGTCCTTGTCGAATGGCCGGCTGGCTTGTGTCGGATCGTCGTTGCGCGTTGAAAGCGCGCGCATCGCGGCAAATCCGCCCACCGACATCGACGTTACCGCGGCCTCCGCGCCGCCCGCGATCATCACGTCCGCATCGCCGTGCAGAATCATGCGCACCGAGTCGCCAATGGAGTTGGCGCTGGTGGCGCAGGCCGTTGCCGTCGCCGAAATCGGCCCCTGCGCGCCGTAGCGGATGCTGATCTGCCCCGCGGCCATGTTCACAATCGCCGCGGGAATGAAGAAGGGCGACATCTTGCGCGGGCCGCCGTTGCAGCAGGTTCGTTGTGCTCGCGCTCGATCACTTCGAATCCGCCGATCCCCGAGCCGATGAACACGCCTACGCGTTCGGCGTTTTCCGGCGTAATCTTCAGGCCCGACTGCTCCATCGCCTCCTGCGTCGCCGCCAAAGGCGTAGTGGATGAAGCGCCCCATCTTGCGCGCTTCCTTCTTCTCCACAAATTGCAGGGGGTCGAAGTTCTTGACTTCGGCAGCAAAGGTGACCGGGAACCCGGTAGCGTCAAAGCCCTTGATCGGCGCCATGCCGCTGGCGCCGGCCAGCATTTGCCGCCACACCTCGGGAGCGGTGTTGCCCACACCGCAGATCAGCCCCAGGCCTGTGACTACCACTCTGCGCGTCGGTTGCCTGGGTCAACGCTTACTTGCCGCCTTTCGCGTTCTTCTCGATGTAGTCGATGGCGTCCTTCACCGTCTTGATCTTCTCGGCGTCCTCGTCGGGAATCTCCATGTCAAACGCCTCTTCGAACTGCATCACCAGTTCGACCACGTCGAGCGAATCGGCGCCCAGGTCTTCCTGGAAGCTCGCGCCGGGGGTGACTTCGGCTTCGTCCACCTGCAACTGCTCGACGATGATCTGCTTCACTTTTTCTTCAACGGCCATGCGTACTTCTCCTCGTGTTGATTGGGAACTTAAGAAAACGCTTCGGGGATTGGAACAATTCCATCCGCCCCGCGTACCTACCATACCGGCCCGCGGCGGGAAATGACAACCACCGCGCCAAAAAATCTGCGCATGGCCCCGAATCTTCAAGTCTACCGGGCAGGGCCGGGGGTGTAAAGGCGTGGAAAAACATAGATTAGAGACCGTCTCAGTCTCGGCGACCGCAATCGCCTCCTGCGCTCCGCACTCTCGCAACCACCCCGCCACTTACAGTGAAACTCCAGCAGGAAATTTCCAACCGAAAAGCGTATCTTTGGCGAAGGAGAACCTTCAGGAAATGATGCTGCCCCTGGTGATTGGAGCGGTCGCCGCGATCGCGGGAATCCTCGTTGGATTCTGGCTCCGTGGTGCGTCGGCCGCGAACCGAGCCACTGAGCTGGATCGGGATCTCAGTTCCGCACGCACCGAGCTCGCGCAAACGCAGTTGCAATCAGCCGCGCGCGCGGGCTATGAAGCCCTCGCCAATGAGCGCGAGAAAACCATCGCAACGTTGACTGCGCAGCGCGATGGCCTTCGAACCGAACTCGACGGGAAGAACCAAGTCGAGCGCACGCTCACGGCACGAGTAAGCGCACTCGAAGCCGAGTTGCGCAAAGAACGCGAAGGCATGGCCGAGAAAATTGCGCTGCTCGAAACGGCGAAAAAGGCCCTCTCCGATCAGTTCGAGGCGCTTGCGGCCGACATTTTAGAGAAGAAATCGAAGTCATTCTCTGAAGGCAGCCAAAAAGAATTGGGAACGCTCCTGGAGCCGCTTAAGACGCAAATCAAGGAGTTTCGCGAAAAAGTCGAACAAGCGCAAGGCGACTCCAAGACCGGAGTTGCAAAGCTCGAAGGCCTCATCGGCAGCTTGGGGAATCTCAACTTGCAACTTGCTGAAGAAGCGCGCAACCTCAGCACCGCTCTTCGCGGCTCATCGAAAGCCCAGGGGGATTGGGGTGAATTCATCCTGCGCGATCTGCTCGATAAGGCCGGGCTGCGCGAGGGTGAGCAGTACACGTTTCAGCAGACGTTTTCAGGCCTCGCCGGCGAAAACGGCGAGCGGACTCGTTCGGCGCGCACTGACGTGATCATTCTCCTGCCCGGCGGTCGCAACCTGATCGTCGACTCTAAAGTCTCCTTGACGGCTTACACCGACTGCGTAAACGCGGCAGACGATGTTATTCGTGCCGCCGCCCTCAAGCTTCACATGGCCAGCGTTCGCGCCCATGTCGGCGGCCTTGCCAAGGCCAGGTACGACCGGCTCCCCGGTCTCGAATCACCCGATTTCGTCGTGATGTTCGTTCCCATCGAGCCGGCATTTCTCATCGCTCTTCAAAACGACTCCGACCTTTGGGCCGATGCCTACCAACAGGGCGTCCTTCTCGTCGGTCCCACTACGTTGCTCTACATCATTCGCATCGTGAATGTTCTCTGGCAGCAGGAAGTGCAGGCACGCAGCGTCCAGGATGTGATGAATCGCGGCGCCGAGCTCTACGACAAATTTGTCAACTTCGTCACCGATTTAGAAAAAGTTGGCGCAAGTCTGCGTGCCGCCGACGCCAACTACACAAATGCCATGAAGAAATTGAGTGAGGGACGCGGTAATCTCGTTCGCCAGGTTGAGATGCTGAAGCAGCATGGCATCAGAACCAGCAAATCGCTGCCGCAGAGCCTGCTCGACGCGTCCGCAGAAGAGCCTGGCCTCGCACTCGCCGCCGAAGCTGACGATTCCGGCGATACCGAAATCTAGAGTTCTCTTACTGTCAGGCTCGAAAGCTCCGGACTCAAGAGGTACCCTGTCCTGAGTCTGTCAGGGCAGGGTTTTCGTTATTGCGCTGGTGCCGCCGCAGGTGCAGCCGCTCCCGCGTCCTTCGCCCGCTTCAGCGTCATCTGCATCGCGGGAAAATCTCCGGAGTCCGATTTGGTCGACATCTTGATCTCGTCGCCGTTCACCGTGCAATCGTGATGAATCGTCATCCCATTGAACGATACGTCAAAAGTGAACTTGTCGCCGTCCACCTTGCCGTTGCCGATCGTGATCGCATCGCCCTGTGGCCCCTGCACGCTACCTGTCAGATTGGCCCCGTCCTGCTTAAAGGTAAAGCTCAGTTGAAATCCGTCGCCATTCGGCCCTTGCGCCGTCCCCACCCACGTCCCCGTCACATCGGCGGCCAGTGCGGAGGCCGCAGTCAGAATCAACGCCAGCCCGGCCGCGATTGAAAGTAATCTCTTCATAAATCCCTCCAGGCCGTTTTCACGGCGCACCCATCATATCCGAGAAAATTCGCCAATCGTCAGGCGCATCAGTCCCTCAACCCGTTGTCCCTAGCTCCCTTGCTCCCTCGCTCCCTGCCTCCCTATACGCTTCACGCATCCGCTTCCAGGTCGTCTCCAGATCCTCCGGCAAGACCCGCGTTTCGCCCACCGTCGTCATAAAATTGGTATCCCCCATCCAGCGCGGCATCGCATGCAGATGCAGATGCCCGGCCACGCCCGCGCCCGCTGCCTTCCCCACGTTCAGCCCGAAATTGATATCCGTGCGGCGAGTAAAGCTGATCCAGAACGCGCTCCGTCCGCTGCGCCAAGTCCATCATTTCGTGCGCAGTCTCCGGCAGCAACACGGCCAGCCGGTCCAGATGCGCGTAAGGCACCACCATTACATGCCCCGATGTATAAGGAAACGCATTCAGGCAAACGAAGCAGTACTTGCCGCGCCACACCAGGCCGCCCGCTGCCTCGGCGTTCTCGCGAGCCATCCCATTGGCAATCGCGTGGTCAATCGAGGCGATGAGATTGCAGAAACACGCAGCCATGGTCGCCGGGCCACGCAACCAGCGCTTCGGGCACGCCGGCGCGCACCGCTTTGTCCGCCGAAGTGATGTAGGCATAACGCCAGGGAGTCCAAAGATAGTCCATTTGCTCGCCGTCACGTTCCTTCGCCGTTCCTGATTTTGTTCGATTCAGTATAGAAGGGATTCGCCCGCCGGTCCGCCTGCACTGTCACCCGGATCGCTGTTCGCGCCTCCTCGCCTGCACACCCAACCCACGCGCTCAGGCAACGTCCACGCCAGCCGCTGTGCGCATCACGCAACGGCAAATGCCCCGCACAATCTTCTTCACCACCTGCCTTCGATTGACGCTCGAATCGCGGAGATTGCTACACTCAAGTGCGTAGCTTCCTGCGCGGATTCCAGCAGTGAGTTGCGGCCGCCCTCCCAGCTTGCCGTTGCCTGCCGGCGTTTCCCAAGGAAACCAGCCGTGTATTTACCCCAGTGCAAGCGAATGGGGAGCGGCATTTCCTGCGGAAGACAGAACCGGCGCGTCACATGGGCGCGAGGGCATGTCAAGGTCCATGAGCGATCGGACCGCGAACCGCCGCAGCGACTGGCGCGGGAGCCACCCAGCGGCTGGTGCAAGCCACCGCTGGAGCACGCAGTCCCGGAGCTGGCTGTAATGGCAAACGTCCTCAATCCCGAAACCGAGAGCATAACCCTGAACACCGAATTGGAAACCCCAACCCTCGAACCTGCGACGGAGCTTGAAAATCTGGCCAGCTATTGACCAGCCGTCGCCTGAATCCACGTCCAACCCAGAGACTTCCGCAGTCGACAATGCACCCTCACTGGACGCCGATGCCCTAACCGAGCCTGCCGCAAGCAGGCTCGACCAGCACGCGCCTGACAGAAGCAGACTGCCAGCAGCCGCTGAATTCGCCGCCTCCGCGCCGCCGCAGCACAAGCAGCCGGCACGCCGAGCATGGCCGACGATTTCTCCGCGGCTCTGGCCGCATTTGAGCGCGAGCAGGCCGCTGAAGCGGCCGCCGTCGAGGCCTATGGAGACAAAGTCGTCTCCGGCAAGGTCGAAAAGCAGACTGAAAAGTATCTGGTGGTCGATGTCGGCCTCAAGTCCGAGGGCCTTGTGCCTCTCGAGCAGGTCACTCGACCACACCGGCGCCGTCAAGTTCCAGCCCGGCGACGTCATTGACGTCGTCATCGAGCGCGAGGAGCCCGAAGGCGGCTACCTCGTCAGCTACGAGCGCGCCCAGCGCCTCCGCGTGTGGGACACCATCGAGAAGGCCGCCAACGACAAGACGCCCGTCAAGGGCACCGTGGTCAGCCGCGTCAAGGGCGGACTCACCGTCGACATCGGCATGAAGGCCTTTTTGCCCGGCTCGCAGCTTGAGATTCGCCCCGTGCGCAATCTCGACGGCTATCTCGGCCAGCAAATTGAAGTCCGCGTCATCAAGCTCAACAAGAAGCGCGGCAATGTCGTTGTCAGCCGCAAGGAGATCCTGGAAGAAGAGCAGAACGCCAAGCGCTCGGCCACCATGGAGCACCTCGGCGAGGACGCCATTCTCACCGGCACGGTCAAGAACCTCACCGACTACGGTGCGTTCGTCGACCTCGGCGGCATCGATGGCCTTCTCCACATCACCGACATGAGCTGGGGACGCCTCACCCATCCCCGCGACCTGGTCAACGTCGGCGACGAGATCCAGGTCAAGGTCCTCAAGTTCGACAAAGAAAAGCAGCGCGTCTCGCTCGGATTCAAGCAATTGACGCCCGATCCGTGGCTCGATGCTGCCGAGCGTTATCCAGCCGGCGCCAAGGTTCACGGCCGCGTTCTTTCGGTCACCGACTACGGCGCGTTTGTTGAGCTCGAGCAGGGCATCGAAGGCCTGGTTCACCTCTCTGAGATGACCTGGTCCAAGCGCCTCAAGCACCCCTCCAAGCTGGTCAAGCCAGGCGACGAAGTCGACACGGTCGTTCTCAGCGTCAATCCCGCCGACCGCCGCATCTCCCTCGGCATGAAGCAGCTCCTCGAGAATCCGTGGGAGAACCTCACCGAGCGCTATCCCATCGGCACCATCGTCGAGGGCCGCGTCCGCAACCTCACTGACTTCGGCGCTTTCATCGAAATCGAAGACGGCATCGACGGTCTGGTCCACGTCTCCAACCTGAGCTGGACCAAGCGCGTCAAGCATCCTTCTGAAGTTGTGAAGAAGGGCGAAAAGGTCAAGGCTGTCGTTCTCGGCGTCGAGCCGCAGAATCGCCGCCTCTCGCTGGGCATCAAGCAGCTTGCAGCCCGATGTCTGGGAGAGCTTCTTCGCCTCGCATCGCGTGGGCGACGTGGTGCACGGCAAGATTCTTCGCACCGCGCAGTTCGGCGCATTCGTCGAAATTGCCGAGGGTGTTGAGGGCCTCTGCCACATCTCCGAAGCCGGCGATGGCCCGTCGATGGCCACTGCCGCGCTCGAGCAGGGCCTGGAGCACGACTTCAAGATCATCAAGATCAACGTGGAAGAGAAGAAGGTTGGCCTCAGCCTGCGTGCGGTCAGTGGCCAGGAAGCCAGCCGCGCGACCGTCGAACACTACAAGGACAGTACGCACAAGCAGCCCGTCTCCAGCTCCACCACCACGCTCGGCGATCTGGTTAACTGGCGGAAAAACGAGCGCTAGCTCCACGCCACAATATCATCAGCCCAACGGCCACCCTTCGGGGTGGCCGTTTTCCTTTACCCGCTCCTGGCCCGTTGAACAGTCCATTCTCTCCTTGACCTTGACCCTGCGTCAGGCCCCACTATGGTCACCAGAGCCATGAGCACCAGCTACCGGATTGGCGAATTCGCGAAATTGGCGGGTGTAACCGTCCGCGCGCTGCACCACTACGATCGCATCGGCTTGCTCAAGCCGCAGCGTGGTAGCTCCGGCTTTCGCCTTTACCGAATGGAAGACCTTGAACGCCTGGAGCAGATCGCCGCACTCAAGTTCCTCGGCATCCCGCTTCAGGAGATCAAGCTGCTGCTGAAACACGGGCCGCTGACGCTCGTCGACTCTCTACATGTGCAGCGTGACGGCTTTAGCCGAAAAAAGAAAGCTGATCGATCGCGCGGTGGTTGCTATTGAAGCGGCTGAAAAGATCATTCAATTCAGGACAAACTACCGACTCCTCCATTCTGCGAAAGATCATTGAGGTGATCGACATGCAGCCACAAGAGAACTCCATGCGGAAGTACTACACAGATCAAGCGTGGCTCGATAAGGAACGCATCGCCCGCGAAACGCCAGCCGAAGAACGCAAGAAGAATGTGCTGGCGATGCGGAAGCTCTTCGCCGAGATCGAAGCGGACATCGATCTGGACCCTGCGAGCGAACGTGCCCAGGACCTCACGAAACAGTGGCTGATGCTGGCGGAATACTGCCCATGGCGGCAACGAGGCAGTCAGGGCCGGCAATATCGCAGGCGTGGAACGATTATCAGAATTGGCCGCAGGACGATCAAGACCGGCTTCTCGCCGCTTTCGATCTCGATCTCAAAGACAGGGCCGCCTCCTTGCAGCGATTCGAATCCGTTACAAAATTCCTGGGACGGGCAGTCAGCCACAAGATCCGATCGAGTATGCCGAGCGTTCGATCCCTTTACGGACTCGATCAGCCTTAGGCGGAACCTCCTTTTTCGGAACAGATCCCGTCGAATTTCTCTTCCCCGGAAAGAAGACTCCATGCCGAACTCGCAACGCTCCGTCCTCGCCGCCCTCACGCTCTTTTTCATCGCCCCTCTCGTCGCGGAATTCCTCCTGGGCGATTTTCCCATCACGTTCCTTTCTCCCCTCATCCTGATGACACCCTTCTACGGCGGCGGCGCGCTGCTCATCCGCGAGCTCACGCGTCGCACCGGCCGCGGTTGGCCCGCGATCCTTCTCCTCGGCTGTGCCTATCGCCTTCATTGAGGAGGCCTTCACCACGCAATCGCTCTTCAATCCCGATGCCTTCGGGCTGCATCTGCACCTGCTCGCACCCGCCTGGATCCCAGCTCGCTCGGCATCGGCGCCTGGTGGACCCTCTTCATGCTCAACGTCCACCCTTTCTGGAGCATCGGCGTTTCCATCGCGCTGGTCGAAGGTCTCTTTCCCTCGCGCGCGGACATACCCTGGCTGGGAAAACTTGGCGACGGCGTCGCCGGAATTCTCTTTGCTCTCGGAGCCTGCGCCAACACTGCCTATTCCATCCGCCACTACCACTTTGTCGCTTCCACCGGCCAGTTCACCGCGATTGGCGTTTTCACCGTCGTGTTCGTCGTTTCCGCCTTCCTGTTTCCCGCAAACGTTGCGCACATTCGTGCCGGCACCACGCCTTCTCCCTCGATCTGCGGCCTGGCGACTTTCCTTCTCGGCTTTGCCGTCTTTCTTGCTCCGGTCACTCTAGGCTGGGTCGCCGTCGCGTGGATCCTCGCCGTCGATGTAATCTTCCTCGTTTCGCTTTGGGTCTTCTCAAGGCGCAGCGCATGGACGCCTTTACATACGTTTTCGATTGGCGCAGCCGGCGCGCTCGTCTACGGCGTGCATGCCTTCATGGGAAATCCGGTCGTCCCGACCCCAAAAGCCACCGCCCTCCTGAGCCACGTGCTCCTGCTGCTGCTCGCTTTCGCCGTCATCGCGCTTGGTGTCCGCCGTTTGAGGACAATCGCCTTGCCACCGCCGCCTGGTACGAGCAAAGTCGATTGAGGTTCAGCGGTTGCCGTTTGCTCTTTCGCCGCCCTTCCATGCGCCTTCCCGTATATGGACTCAACAAAGTCCGCGGTGTTATGTTCCTAACGCAGAGAAAACGCTTTCCCGGATGGAAGTGAAAGCCGCGCCTGCAACCCTTGCTTCGCCCAGGCCGCGCTTCAATCTCCTTGAAATCCATGCGCAGAACTAGAAGGACGTCAAAGCCCGCATCAACCAGCAACGCCAAGAGGAAACTATGAAAATGATGATCAGTCTTGGACCAAAACTCGCAGTCTTGCTCTCGTTGCTTGGCGCATCGTTGATCGTCGCCGCACCGGCCTCGGCAGCTCCCCCGCGCCCCCAGGGCCCTTGCGATGTCTACGCCGCCGCGGGTGACGCATGCGTCGCCGCCCACAGCACCACGCGCGCGCTGTTTGCCTCGTACAATGGGCCGCTCTACCAGGTGCTGCGCCAATCAGATGGCAAGACCCTCGACATCGGTGTCGTCCAACCCACTGACAAGCCGGTCCCGGACGCAGGCGGCTACGCCGACGCGGCCGCCCAGGACAAGTTCTGCGCCAACACCTACTGTTGGATCACCACCGTCTACGACCAGTCTCAACATCACAACGACCTCACCCAGGCGCCCCGCGGCGGATTCAGCGGCCCGGCCATGGGTGGCTTCAATAACCTTCCGATTGCCGACATGGCGCCGATCACCGTCATGGGCCACAAGGTCTACGGCGTGTTCATCGAGCCAGGAATGGGCATCCGTCAAGACGACCCAAAAGGCACCGCCGTCGACGACCAGGCCGAAGGTCAGTACTGGGTCATCAACGGCCGTCATTTCAACAACGGCTGCTGCTTCGATTACGGCAATGCTGAAACCGACAGTCGCGACGACGACAACGGCACCATGGAAACTGCCTACTTCGGCGACACCCTCCCCTGGTACCACGGCAAGCTTCCCGGCCCCTGGATCATGACCGATCAGGAGAATAATCTCGTCGGCTGCGTCAATCCCGATGGATCCAAGCTTTGCGCCAATCTGCCCGACATCAAATGGCGATTTGTCACCGCAATGGCCAAGGGCGAGCCCCACCGCTGGTCCACATTAGGTGGCGACTCGCAGCAGGGCGCGCTCTCGGTCATGTTCAACGGACCCCGCGTCAACGGCACTTACGATCCCATGCGGAAGCAAGGCGCGATCCTGCTCGGCAATGGCGGCGACAACAGCAACGGCTCGCAAGGCACGTTCTATGAAGGCGCCATGACCGCCGCAAATACCTACCCCACAGACGACGCCGATCAGCAGGTGCAGGCCAACGTCGTCTCCGCACAATATACCGAAATTCCGCTGAGCATCGCACCCGCATCGTCGACCGCGACTCCTCCGGGCCTTCAGACCTTCACACCGGGTTCATCGCAAGAAACGACAGTCACGTTTACAAACACTACCGGCGCTCCCGCTGCCTCCCTCAAGTTGACCCTCTCGCTGCCACAAAATTGGTCGGCTGCTCTTGAAGGCGCCAACTGGACATCGAAGACCTTCTCTGACGTTGTGGCACCAGGTGCAACCGCGAGCGCCACCCTGAAAATCACTTCAGGCTCCTCTGATTTCAATGGAGACCTGGTTGCCAATGCATCGTGGACCAATCAGGCGAGCGGCGCAAAACAATCGGAGAGCGTCGCTGAAAAAGTGCGCAACGCGAGCCCCGTCAAGATCAACGAATTTCGCGCCGGCAACACTCCCCCGCCAACTCCACCAACTCCTTCATCGAGCTTTACAACGCTGGCGACAGCGGCGTCGATCTCTCCAACTGGAGCCTCACCGAACACGCGACTCTCCAGGGCATCTCCTCATCCGTCAAGATTCCTGCTGGCACCAGGCTCGCAAGCCACGGCTTCTACCTGCTCGGCCTCTCGAACTCCGGCCTTGCAACCTCTGCCCACACCGGCGATACCACGATTAGCGTCCGCAGCACGACTGGCATGAAGGCGGGCGACTCCATCGCCATCGACGCTGGCTCCAGCGTCGAAACCCGCACCATCGCAAACATCGGAACGGAAGCCACCAGCAGCACCACGCTCTGGCAGCCTTTGCCCGATGGTCCCATGATGACCATTCCCGTTGGTTCCACAAACGTGCCCGTAACCAGCGCAGCCGGCTTCGCCGTTGGCGAAAAAATCGCTCTCGGTTATGGCGACTCCTACCCCGCTGTCGCAAGAGACACGTTGAAATACGAAATAGCCACTGTAACCGCAGTCGGCAAACCGGGCACGCAAGCCTGGCTCGGCGCGGACGCTCCCGCCGGCGCCACCAACATCAAGGTCACGTCGGTGGCCAACATCTCCGTTGGCGACAAGATCAGGCTCGACATCGACAGCGTGGGCCATGGCATTGAAACCGTGACCGTCGCAAAAGTCGGCACCCAGGCCACCCGCTCCAATCTCATCGCGGAAGTTAACGCCGGCGCCACCAACATCAAGGTCCGCAGAGCCGAGGGATTCGCAATCGGTGACACCGTCAACGTCGGCACACCCGCGAATCTCGAAACGGTGACAGTCTCTTCCGTTGGCTCTTCGGGTCCAGCAGGTTCCGGCATCGAGATCTCCCCCGTCCTTGCCAAAACGCATATCGCCACTGAAACTGTGATGGATCTCGGCTCGGGCCTTGATCTCGCCGCTCCGCTCAAATTTAGCCACGCGTCCAACATGCCCTTCAGTGATCGCGGAACCGGCATCAGCTTCCGGCCAGCCACCGCTTTCGTTCACTTCAGCAACCAGCCCGTGCAGGCGCTCGGCACCGGCATCACTCTCTCCGCCGCCCTCGCAAAAGACCATGCCATCGACGCGGTGTGCGCGACGCTGCGGTCACAACGGCTGGCTACCAGGGATCGCCCGAACCGAATCAGTGGTTCGGCGGACCGGCCCTCTCGCCCGCAGCAGGAGCCATCGTGCTCCGTGACGCAGCCGGCCTGGTTGTCGACAGCCTCAACTATGGCCTCCTCGTTGAGCCGTGGGCCGCCGAGGGTTACCAGGCAACATCTGGACAAGGGCAGACTGGTTGCCACATCCCTGCCCTGGGTCCGACGGCCAATTATGGTCAAACCGTTCTCGCGACCGGCTCCCTGGTTCACAGCGCAGGCCGTTTCCCAGACGGTGCAGATACTGACAGCAATTGCAACGATTTCTTCGTGCAGGCCGCGGCCACGCTCTCTGCTGCCTCCGATACAGGCGCTACCAATATCAAGGTCGCCGCCGTCGCGGGCTTTGCCGCGGGCGAAACCGTGACAATCGATTCCGGCGCAGATCTCGAGACCGCGGTGATCGCAACAGTGGGCACCCCAGGCACTACCACGACAAGCTTTGCAACTTCCGCCGGAGCCACGGTAATTCCTGTCGCCAACGCGTTCGGCTTTATCCCAGGCCAGGCCATTACCATCGACAGCGGCAGCGCCTCCGAGTCGGCGGTCGTCGCTTCAATCTCTCGTTTTCCATTCGGTGTTGTTGTCAGCGCGCCGCTCGCTCAGGCTCACGCAGTTGGCGCACAGGTTTCCGGCACTGGCATCACGTTCACATCCGCTCTAACCAAAGCGCACGCCACGGGAGCGCAAATCTCTGACAACGCCCCCACCCCCGGCGCACCCAACAAGTACGTCAGGAACTCTCACTGATGCCCTTTGCGAATCTGAACATCGGGTGCCCCCGGTCCCTCGCATTTGGGGACCGGGGAGACGACCTCATCGTCCTGCTCTGTGTACCCCACTCCAAAGCTCGATGCTGGGTGCCCCGTCCCTCGCATTTGGGGACCGGGGAGACCAAGCCCCTAGCATCTCAGTTCCCTAGTCCTACGGCGGTTGCCCGATCCTGAATCTCCACGAACCGCAGTGGGAGACCAAGCGGTCTCGCCGACTCGCTACGCTTCCGCCCGCCGTCGTCCCGCCAGCACCATCACAATCCCCAGCGCCGCCATCACGCTGATCAGCGCAAATAGGAACACGCTGGCGTACCCAGAACCAGCCGATGATGGCGCCGGCGATTGGGCCGACCAGAAAGAACGAGACGTCGGCAAATGCAGTGTAGACGCCCAGCGCGGTCCCGCGATTGAACTCCGGAACGCGCTTGACGGCCTCCACGCCAATCGCGGGAAAGACCAGCGAAAGCCCAAGCCGCCGATCGCCGCGCCGGCCATCGCCATCCACGGCGACGTCGCCTGCCACAGCAGAACCATCCCGACGGCTTCAGTCAACAAGCGAGGCAATCGGCCACCGGGTATCCGCCAAAGCGGCTGATGGTTTTAATGAACAGCAGGCGCGACCGCGATGAACGCCGATCCCGAACGCCGTCAGGCAGAGCGCCGCGCCGTTCCAGTGCCGGCTGACATAAAACAGCGTGACGAAAGTGGCCAGCACGCTGTAGCTCACGCCGCCCAGCGCCAGGCCCATGCCGTGCGGAGCCACGCGGCCCAGCACGTGCGCGAAAGGCATGTGCTCGCCCGGCTCGACCGCCACCGGCGCCTTGCGCCAGGCCATGACAAAGCTCACCGCGCCAATCAGAATCGTCAGCACCCGATCGAAGCCAGGCCCCACTGCTGATCCAGCACCACGCCCAGCGGCGCAGCCAGCGCCATGCCGCCATAGGTGCTGATGCCGTTCAGCCCGATCACCTTTGCGGTGTGTTCCTGGCCTGCGCTGGTGATGCCCCACAGCGTCGCGCCGGTCGAACCCAGGCTCTCGCCCACGCCGAGCACCAGGCGGCTCACGATCAGAACGGCAAAGCTCAGCCAGTGCACGTTCGTGCAGTGCCGCCGCGCCCACCAGCAATGCGCCGCTCGCGGTGCAGCAGGCCATGCCCCACATCACCGAGACCTTGGCGCCCATGTGGTCGGAGATGCGCCCCGCCCACGGCCGGCTCAGCAGCGTGGCAATGTACTGGATGCTGATGGCCAAGCCCGCCAGCACCGCGCTGTAGCCCATGCGCAGATGCACGAATGGCGGCAGCACCGCCAGCGGCAAGCCGATGGAAACATAGCAGATAAAGGTGAAGTAGACGTATCCGGCAAGGCGCCACGTTCGGCTCCCGCGCGGCAGACCGGACAGATACCGGAACATAGGCAGTCGAGGAGTACGACATAGGCGGAACGAAATACGACGTAGAGAATGTCTGTTCCTTCTCAGTATATCGAAGATTCGCTTTGCTGCGCCCCAACCGGCGCTTCAGCTGTTCAATGCGCACAAAGCCTTTCAAACTTGTCGCGAATGTTGGCGCCGGCAGCCTCTACCGGCCGGGCTTCATCGCCCACAGAATTCCGTTCTTGATGATCCCGTAGAGCAGCGGATTCTCATAGTCTTCTTTGTTGTGGCCAAGCGCCAGGTAGAACTCGCGCCCGCCATCGAATTCCTGGTACCACGCCAGCGGCAAGTCGACGGGAAACTTGGTTACGTCGATCGTCATCGGCTCAAGCGTCGCAAGTTTTGTCCGGTCTGTCACCAGAACTGGATGGATATCCGGGTTCAGATGGTCGAGGAAGTAACACTCGTCGGTCCATGTAAATTGCGCGGGCAATCCTTTCACGGCGGCGAAATCGGATCGACCACCCGAACGGTGAACGGCTGCTGGTGCGGATGGGCCGCGAATTTGCCACCCAGCACCGACCAGAAATAAGGCCAATCCCGCTCCGATCCCGAGGCCGAGTGAAGGCCGACGAATCCGCCGCCGGCTTCGATGTAGCGCTTGAACGCGTCGCGCTGCGCATCGTCGCTGAAGGCCTGGTTGTTGCTGTTCGCAAACACCAGCGCGGCGTACTGGCGCAGGTTCGCGTCGGTAAAGACGCCCGGATCGTCCGACGCATCGACCGCGAATCCGGCCTCGTCGCCCATCTTGCGGATCGCCGCCACGCTGGCGGCGATGTTGTCGTGCACATAGCCCTTTCCGTCTGGCGTGTAGTTGCGCGTATAGACCAGGATGCGGGGCTTGGCGCGGTCTGCAGCCGCGAGCGACGCGAAGCAAGCCCAGGACACCAGCAAAGAGGCAGACGACGAGGCCGGCGATTCGCAAGAATTGCGAAAGATGAGACGCATTCGTTCTCCTCAACAGAAATCCGCTCCAAGCCTAAATCGCCAGCCTGCTTTCGGCGAGTCGCTCGCATGAAGGAAGATTCACTAGACTGAGACTATGGCGGGTTTTTCCATCGAGAACTTCGGCTGCCGCGCGGCGCGCGCCGATGGCGAGGCCATCGCCGGACGCCTGCGTGCCGCCGGCCGAGGAGCCAGTCGCTGCGTCGAAGCCGTTCGTTGTCGTCAATACCTGCAGCGTAACGGCCGAAGCCGACCGCGCTGCGCGCGCCTTTATCCGCCGCGCGCACCGCAGGAATCCCGCGGCCAAAATCGTCGTCACCGGCTGCTACGCGCAACGCGCGCCTCAGGAACTGGCCGAGCATGCCCGGCGTCACCGCCGTCGTTGGCAACAGCCACAAGGCCCTCGCGCCGGAGATCATCTTCAACCTGGCGCACGGCTCGGCACACGCCGACAGCTTTCCGCCCTCGTCTCGTTCCAGTGCCTCGCTCTTCTGCGCGAGCAACCGCGCACTCTGCTCCCATCTGGGCTGACGACCGTTTCGCCCATTCCTTCATCGAAGATTTGCCGCAACTCACGCCAGGCGCGCAGACACGCCCTAATCTGAAAATTCAGGAAGGCTGCGGCAATCGCTGCACTTTCTGCGTGATTCCTCTCACGCGCGGCCCATCCAAAAGCCTGCCCCACGCAGTGGTTCTTCGCCACGTCGAGGAATTCGTCGCCGCCGGCGGCAAGGAGCTCGTGCTCTCGGGAATCAACCTCGGCCGCTGGGGACGGGATTTCCTCTTCAGGCATGCCGTGAGATTCGCTCGCAAAGTCTGGTCCGCGAAATCCTCACTCACACCGCGCTGCCTCGCCTCCGGCTGAGCTCCATCGAACCGATGGATTGGGACGAGCGAACTGATCGATCTGCTGCGCGAATTCGGCGGCACGTCGTCTCGCGCGCCACGCGCACCTTCCACTGCAATCGGGCTCCGACGCCGTTCTCCGCCGCATGCACCGCCGCTATCGCCCCTGGCACTACGCCGACAAGGTCTGCCGCGCTCTTCCGCGCCGCCGGCCCCGATCTCACCCTCGGCGCCGACGTGATGGTCGGCTTTCCCGGCGAGATCCGATCGCGAATTCGACGAGACGCTCGCTTTTATGCGCGCACTGCCCTTCGGCTACCTTCACCTGTTTCCCTTTTCGCCGCGCCCCGGCACGCCTGGTGGGCGGCACACGCCATCCCCGGTTCCTGCTTCCATCGTCGAAGAACGCATGGCCGCGCTGCGCGCTCTCGCCGCAGAAAAGACCGACGCCCACCGCAGCCGCTTTGTTGGCCGCGACCTCGCCGCCATCACTCTGCACACGCCGGCGCACCTCATATCGTCAGGGTCGAACTTTGGCAATTACGGATAACTTCCTGCCTGCCGAAATTGACGGCAGCTATTCTGCAAATCAGCTCATTCAGGCGCAGATCATCAGACTTTCCCCGGAAGGTTCCCTCCTCGCCTCATCGCTCCAGTAGAATCATTCAGCTGTTACTTTCCAGGCACACGAATGATTACGAACGAAATGATTGCCGCACACGCGTGGCTCGGGACATGTGGTTGCGGCGGCGGCTCTATGGCATAGTCCGCCTGCCAACCCGCAGGCGCCCCATCCGCACAAAACGCAAAACGTCATCCTCGTCATGATCGATGGCATGCGGTGGCAGGAGGTCTTTCGAGGAGCGGACCCCTCTTTGCTGCCCATTCCAGGCCCCAAGTGGCTTGGAGACCCCGAGCAGATGACCGCCGCAGCGCAAACCCATTACGGCGCCCCTACGCCGGAAGCGCGGCGGCAAGCATTGATGCCCTTCCTGTGGAGCGTTATCGCCACCAATGGCCAGCTCTTCGGAAATCGCGACCTCGGTTCCGATGCTCACGTGATGAACCCGTTCAACTTCAGTTACCCAGGGTACAGCGAAACATTGACTGGCTTTGCCGATCCGCGTGTGGATTCGAACGACAATCGCCCCAACCCAAATCCAACAGTCTTCACATGGCTGAACGCGAAACCTGAATTTGCAGGAAGCGTGGCAGCCTTTGGTGCATGGGAGACATTCGATGGCATTTTCGACAAGGAGCATTGCGGTTTCGTCGTCAACGCGGGCTACTCGCCGCTCACAGCGATTCCGCTCACGCCGGAATTGAGCCTGCTGAACACCCTCAAAGTTGAAACCGCCCGCGTATGGGACGATGAGCCGTTCGATCCCATTCCCTTCCACACGGCAATGCAGTATATGAAGTCGAAACATCCCCGCGTTCTATTTATCGGACTTGGCGAAACCGACGATTGGGCCCACATCGAGTCCTATCCTGCCTATCTCGACGCGGCGCACCTCGCCGACGAGTATTTGCGCGAGATCTGGGAGCTGGCGCAATCCATGCCGGAATACAGAGACAAAACAACCTTGATCGTCTTACCCGACCACGGCCGCGGAGAGGGCCCGAACTGGAGTACCCACGGCGCTAAAATTCCGGAGTCGAGGGAGACATGGATGGCGTTTCTCGGCCCGGATACTCCTGCACTTGGCGAGCGCAAGCATGGAACCATCGTCACTGAAAGCCAGATCGCGGCGACTCTCGCCGCTTTCCTGGGGCAGGATTACCATGCCAGTGTTCCGCGAGCTAGCTTGCCAATTGGGGATGTTTTGACCCATTAATCTGCCGTAGAATCTTCACTTCTTCGCTACCCGGCAAGCCGGACAACTTGGACCGACCCAATGCTATACTCAGGGTGCGTTCGTGTTGCCGCGTTCAATCGGTTGCCTGACCGAGTCCGGCCATCACCGCGTGTGGAGGAGTACCATCGCTTTCGATAAACGTGCCGCTAAGTCCTTTATCCGCATTAACGACCGGATTCGCGCCCGCGAAATCCGCGTCATAGACGAAAATGGCGAACAACTTGGGATTCTTCAACCTTTCGAAGCGCTGAAAATCGCGCGTGAGCGTGGCCTCGACCTGGTCGAAGTTTCGCCCACTGCCGTCCCTCCGGTTTGCCGAATCCAAGACTACGGCCGCTTCCTCTATGAGAAGGAAAAGAGCGAACGCGCGGCCCGCAAGAAGCAGAAAGTCATCACCCTGAAGGAAGTCAAGTTCTCTGTCACAGTCGATGAGCACGACTACCAGACAAAGAAGAACCAGGCGGTCCGTTTCCTCTCTGAAGGCGACAAGGTAAAGGCAAGCCTGCGCTTCCGCGGCCGTCAAATGGCACATCGCGAACTCGGCTACAAGATCATTAACCGCCTAATTCAAGATATTGGCGATGCAGGTATCGTCGAGTTCATGCCCCGGATGGAAGGCACCATTTTGCATGCCATTCTTGCCCCAGGCCGCAAGGAGCCACCGAAGGCGAAGCCGGCGCAGGCTCCTGCAGCGCAGGCTTAGGCGCAGCTTCGTTCCTCAAATCCCATCCCAGGTTGAATTAGCTTAAAGCTTTGCGTGGCTGCCGTCGCAGAAGCACGGCGTCTGCGTGTGTTTACATCCGCAGAAATACACTGTCGTCGATTCCGTAGCATCGAACTTCACCGGAGCAAACCCGGTCCCTTTGTGGCTGCCATCGCAGAACGGCTGGTTTGCGCTGCGTCCGCACGCGCACCAGAAATAGGTCTTGGTCGCTTCTACCTCAACTGGATAAGGCCCCTTCTGAGCAATCTTCGCTTCCGGTATCATCTCTTACTCCCTGTTAGGACTATAGCTACACAGCATCTACACACACCAGCACTCTCTTGGAACACACTTTCCATTTCTTTCGCACTGTCTAGTGATTGCCGATTTTGGAAACACCTTCGCCAGCCACGACAGGTGGAGAAGCGATTTCACGCCAAGAACCACGCAACAAATACACAGCAATGCCATCACGCGCGGTTCGCGGTAGAGCTTCTCTAGAGTTCTGCACTGCACGCTTCTGTTGGAAGGTGAAGTTGAATTGGAAGGTGAAGTTGAAATAGATCGCTATCAGCGGAGCGAAAAGCGGAAACGCAGAGACCATCTCAACGCACGAGCGCATGATGACAAAAAAATCACACCAGAGAAGCTGCGGTAATCACGATCTCGTAGAACAAGAATCTGCTTCACGGTTTGATCGGGACGCGAAAACCCAAATTGCCTGGCCACGTCGCTCCTGCAACGCGCACCGGCAAGTGACGGCAATCACACCTACCACCACAATATTCTTAGACGCCGGTAACTAGTTGCGAGATGCCTCATATTGCACGTTTTTGCGCAATTCTTACGAGTTACGTTCTGAATTCGAGTAATTGGACGATTTCTAATCTCGAATTTGGTTACTACAGTTCACGTTTTCGTAAACTTAGACCGCTTCTGACTCGTCTTTCTTATATGGCGGCTCAACCAAAAAACCGCTGCTCCAAGCCTGCTGAGTTGTTTGCGGGGCTGAACTCTATTTATTTCTGGAGTGAATGAAAGCAATCATGAGACCCATTTTTCGGATTCTCCCTCTTGCCCTTATTCTTCTGGGCGCAGTCATTCTTTTTGAACGCCCAGCCTATGCGTATGCCGACCCGGGCTCAGGTCTGTTGGCAATTCAGGCGGCCGGATCGGCCCTGATCGCCACCGGCTGGTATCTGCGCCGGAAAATCTATGTGCTCTTCCATCGCGATACCGATCCAACCAAACCTCGCGAAGTACCGACTTCTGCGAACGGCGAGGAATCTCCGCAGCTGTGATCGAACCACTGGAGCCTGCCAGCGACGTCCTTTGCACATGGTTCGGGAATTCACAGTCCGAGCCGACATTTCGCGATCCGGCGGGCCGACTCCTACTAGCACCGCATTATGCTCTGCGCCAGATCCATCCGTCGGCCGAGGACTCCACACATGCGTTCCTGGCTTCTCCACTGCGCGCGGCGCTCGAGAAAAATGGAGATCTGATCCCCAGCAAAATCGCAAATCCTGACGTCCACACTTGCATCGAGCCCGGAGAATTGTGGCTCGAACATCCGCGCATCGATCCCATCACCTACCCCTGGGAGTGGACGCCTGCCCAGTGGCGCGCTGCCGCTGAACTTACTTTGCGCATCGCAAACCAGGCAATCGCTGCGGGCTGGACGTTGAAAGACGCGACTCCGCTGAATATTCTCTTCGACGGCGCGCGGCCTGTCCTGGTCGACGTTCTGTCTTTCGAACGCCTCGATCCGCGTTCCAGTGTTTGGCTCGCATACGGCCAGTTCGTTCGTACCTTCCTTCTCCCGCTGGTTGCCGCAAAGCATTTGAGCTGGCCGCTCCAGGCAACATTCTTCCGGCGCGATGGTTATGAATCCTCCGAGATATACAAGGCCCTTCGTCCCTGGCAGCGGATCAATCCAAATCTGATCGACGTTGTCACTCTCGCCGCTCTCCTTGAAAAACCGCGTGCCAGGAAACAGGCATCGCGAAAACCGGCTGCCACCACCGATCCCGAACTGGCCGCACACATCCTCAAAAAGCGCATCGCGCGCCTCGGCAGGCAGATCAAAAGCACCGCTGTTCCCGGCCAGCCACAGTCAGTGGAGCGAATACGCACAAACGGCGGCACACTATCAAACAGCCGACACGGTTGAAAAACAGGAATTCGTCAAGAATGTCTCCCAGCGGTGCGGCGCACGAAACGTGCTCGATATTGGCGCCAACACTGGAACCTATTCGCTGATCGCCGCCGACGCCGGCGCAAAAGTCGTCTCGCTCGACGCCGACACGGCCGCTCTTGAAACGCTTTGGACCACCGCGGCGCAAAAGAACAAACCAATTACCTCCCTGGTCGCCAATATTGCCAGGCCAACACCGGCTGCGGGTTGGAGAAATCGCGAACAGCTTTCGCTGCTCGATCGCCTCACCGGGAAATTCGATCTCGTTCTGATGCTCGCTGTCATTCATCATTTGATCTTGCGCGAACAATTGCCACTCGGGCATATTGCCGATCTCTGCGCGAGTCTCACGTCTCGATGGCTTCTGCTCGAGTGGGTACCACCCTCCGATCCCATGTATCAGGAATGGCTCCGTGGCCGCGAAGATCTCTACGGGCATCTGTCCGAAGATGATCTGCGACGCGCCTTTTCGCCGTTTTTCTCGGTCGTTGATCGATCGCCGTTAGGCAACGGCCGCGTCCTCTTTCTGTTCCAGAAGATCTCCGTTAGCACCGAAATCCCCCTTTCCCCGATTCCGCAGACCCAGGCAGCTCCGGCATGATGAAACGGATCGCCCAGGCGCTGGGCTTTGCCGCAATTCTGCTGCTGCCCAGTTATATTGACCTGACTTCTTCATTGGGCGATGAACGGATGCACGTTCCACGACCGCTTACCCGCATTGCGTTAGCGCAACTAGTGGATCTTGCGATCGTGGCTCTGCTCTTTTCAGGCTTGATTGCCGTTCTTCGCAGACGCAAATCCTGGCCGAAAATTCGATGGGCACTGCTCGCGGTTCTCCCTGTCTACTTGCTGCTCCGCAATCTCAACCTCTTACCGTTTAACGTGCCGCTTGCCGCGGTGCTCGCCCTCAGCATCGCATGGTTTATTGCTTTGGCTCTTCTCATTTTTCGAGCGCCTGTCTTCGCTGTCCGGCTCTATAACATCGGCAGCGCCGTTCTGGCCGGCTTCGCCGTCTTTGGCCTGGTTGTGAGCTGGCAACTGGTTCGGGCTGCAATGTGGCGCCCGGGCCCGCAAGCCTTCTCGTCGTCTATTCCGGCGCAGCCACCCGCCAGGCCGCGCATCATCTGGATTCTCTTCGATGAGCTCGCCTACAAGCCCGTGTTTGAAGCGCGCGATCCCTCGCTCGAACTACCCAACTTCGATCGCCTTCGCAGCCAGAGCACCCTCTATACGCAAGTGGACACCCATCGGCTACCGGACTCAGTTGGTTGTGCCCAGTCTGCTGTTGGGGCGTATCGTCAGCAGCGCAGCCTATTCAACACAACAACCACTACCTCATCGGCACCATTGATTCCCCTCACCCGCAAAACTTCGACGCCAACGCATCGCTCTTCGGCATGGCGAAAGAAAAGGATGTGACAACTTCGATTGCGGGCTGGTACATCACATACTGCCCGGTCTTCTCGGGTACGGCAACAGAGTGCTACTGGAGCAACGATGACAGCGAAGAGGGCGCCCCACCGTCGCTCAACGCGAGCTTTGCAGACAACGTCTGGTTCCCCCTGCGCGTCCTCGCCGAACAGTCTCTCGCTCCGTCCAAAGCCTGCAGCCGATATCGCGCGCTGGAAGTCTGAGGGCCACATTGAATCGGTGAAGGACATCAGTAGCCACGCGCTCGCAACGCTCGCGGCAAGTCAAGCCGACCTCATCTACGTGCATCTTCCCGTGCCTCATCCGCCCGCTTTCTGGAACCGTCGCACAGGCTCATTTGCATCTGGCGGCTCCTATCTCGATTCGCTGGATTATTCCGACCGGCTCCTCGGCCAAATTCTTGCGACACTCCAGTCGCAGCCGCGCTGGGCCGCTACAACTCTGATCGTGCAGGGTGACCACTCCTGGCGCACGCAAATGTGGCGCCCGATCCCGGGCTGGAGCGCAGAAGACGAGCGCGTCTCGCACGGAGGCGAATGGGACCCCCGCCCTCTGCTGCTGATTCACGCAGCAGGCCAGCAAAAACCGGAAATCGTCACCGCCCCAACCAGCCTGATGTTTGTCCACGATTTCGTTGCCGGCCAGATTCAGGCTCTCGCACAATAATCCGTCGATTGCCTGAAGAAACGGGCGGCTCACTTCGGCAGCGCCATCGTTCCTGCGATGTGAAGTTTCGCTGCCGGCGTTCCCGGCTCCGGCTGCGCGCCCGCAACATATATCGCGTAATCTCCCGCCACAACCGCGCGATTTCCCTTTTCATCCACCTCGCTCAACTGCCGCGGAGAAAGTGTGAACTGCACACTCCGCATCTCGCCTGCGCGCAGATGGATTCGCTCGAATCCCTCAAGCTCCACCCTCGGCGAGACTGCGGTTTGCGGCGGCTCAAGATAAAGTTCGGCCACCTCATCCCCATCGCGCTGGCTCAGTGTTGCGCACCTCGGCCGTCACCGTCACTGAATCTCCAGCCTGGATTGCATTCGCGTTCAGCGTGGGCATGCGATAGACTGAACTTCGAATAGCTCAACCCGTATCCGAAAGGATACAAGACCTCGCCCTTGAAATAGCGGTAAGTCCTGTTCTTCATCGAGTAATCGGTAAACGCAGGCAGATCGGCGGTCGAACGATAGAATGTGACCGGCAGCCGCCCTGCGGGATTGTTCGTCCCCTGTCAACGTCTCCGCAATCGCGTCGCCGCCCTCTTCGCCCGGATACCACGCCGCAAGAAGCGCATCCGCGTGCTCCTTGGCCCACGGAACCGCCAGCGCGCTGCCCGCCGTCAGCACCACAATCAGCGGCTTGCCCGTCGCGCCCAGCGCTTCCAGCAGATGCTCCTGCGCCGCGGGCAACTCGATGCGTGGTCCGATCGCCGCCGTCGAATCCATCCACATGAACGTTCATCTCCTCGCCTTCAAGATTCGGAGAAAGCCCCACGAACGCCACTATCGCATCCGCGCTCTTCGCCGCGTCGATTGCCTGGCCAAGCAGGCTGTTCGCCGGCGGCTGCCACTCCAGATCGACAATGCGATCGTTGGGCAGATGCACGTACTCCACGCGAATCGCATGCGGCTGCATGTCGGCAAAACTCAAATGCGCATTCGCCGGATTGCTGTGACTGTCCATCACCAGCTTGTCGTCAACGTAGATCCGAACGCGTTCCGCCTGCTGGCCCTGCGCCGCCGTGAATCCGCTCGCCGCTGACGGAGGCGCCACGGCCGCGGACCGCGCAGGCTCAACACATAGTCGCCTGCTTGCGGCGGCACCAGCATTGCCCGTCCACCGCACGGCGAATGTCTTTACCGGGAAATCCGCCGCCGGTGCTCACGCGATTCCAATCGAAATTGACCTTTGCGTCCACGCGCACCATTTTCGGAGCGCCTTCGAAATTCAGATTGTCGAAGTACTCGCCCTTCAGTCCCGCTGTCTTGAGTGAAGCATCCGTGCGCAGATATGCCGAAGGAATCGGCGCCGGCGTTCCGTCCGCAAGAATCGACCCCGGAGCGTAGATCACGTTCTCGCTGCCGAATTGCTTTCCGCATTCCATCGAGCGGCGAAACCGGGTCGGGCGCAGTGCCGTTGTAGTTGCCCTCGATCGACTCCAGCAAATCGGCGGTTGGCCCCACCACGGCAATCTTCCGGATCGACGCCTTGAACGGCAGCGTGTTGTTGCGATTCTTCAGCAGCACGATCGATTCGCGCGCCGCCTCGAGCGCCAGCTCGCGGTGCGCCGGCGAATTCACCTCGGAATATGGAATCGCATTGAACGGCACCGTTGCCGGCGGATCGAACATTCCCAGCCGCATGCGCGCCGTGAACAGCCGCACCAGCGACTGATCCAGGTCGATTCCGCCAGCAGATGCTCGTTGACCGCCTTCACCAGGTCCTGATACGCCCGGCCGCAATCCAGATCCGTGCCCGCCTTCACCGCATCGGCATCCGCCTGTTCCGGGTTGTCCGCGAAATGATGTCCGCGCTCAATGTCGCCGACCGCGTCGCAATCTGAAACCGCGTATCCCTTGAATCCCCAATCGTCGCGCAGGTGCTCTTGCAGCAGCATCGTATTCGCGCACGCCGGCGCGCCGTCGATCGCGTTGTAGGCGCACATGATCGAATCCGCATGGCCATCCACAATCGTGGCGCGGAACGCGGGCAGATACGTGTCCTCCAGATCGTGTTCCGAAACGTCGACGTTGAATCCGTGGCGCAACGGCTCCGGCCCGCTGTGCACGGCGTAGTGCTTCGGCGTCGACACCAGTTCGAGATATTTGGGATCGTCTCCCTGCAGGCCCTTCGACGAATTCCACGCCCATGCTCGCGGTCAGGAACGGATCCTCGCCGAATGTCTCCATTCCTCGGCCCCAGCGCGGATCGCGAAAGATGTTGATATTCGGCGACCAGAACGTGAGCCCTGCGAATCGGCTGTGATCGTCATTGCGAATCGCCTCGTTGTACTTGGCGCGGCCCTCCACCGCGATCGTCGTCGCGCACTTCGGTGCATCAGCGCTGTATCCCATGTCGCCGCCAGGCCGATCGATTGCGGAAAATTCGTCGCAAATCCGTTGCGCGCCACGCCGTGCAGCGCCTCGTTCCACCAGTTGTATGCGGGAACGCCCAGCCGCGGAATCGCCGGCGCAACATCCTGCATCTGGCTCACCTTTTCTTCGAGCGTCATGCGGCCGACCAGATCTTTGGCGCGCTCTTCAGGCGTCAACGATGGATTGAGATACGGACACGGCTCCGCCCCGCACGAAACCGTTTTCGGACTGTCGGATTGCGCAAGAATCACGGTAGCCGACAGTGCGAAGAAATTCAGGACTGTAACGGCAATGGCCGTACATTTCATGGTGTGACCTCGGAGATGCATTCTTTACAGGTCGAAGAGTAACACGCCGGAAAGCGTTTTCCGTACGGTACAGGTGTACCCCCCAAGGCCGGCCCGCTCATCATTCTGAAATTGGAGCCGCGCGAAGCGGATCCGGCTGCGACGCGAACTATGCAAGCCGTCTCTGATCGAAGCTATCCCGTATCGCAAAGAAAGCTTGCTTCGGTTTGTAGTCGCTGTCAAATGGAAGCGCGCGCTGCGGTCGGTTGGGCTGTTTGCGATGATGCGTTGGTCCGCCATTCAGCCAGGTGAACCGGTCGCTGAAGTCCCACGTAAGAACCAGCTTCACCGCTGGATTCGCCAGCGCCACACGCAGATAGTCGCTGTAAGTCTGCGCGATGATTTTGTCGCGCTCGTTCTGATCGCTGCTTTGAATATCGTCTTCGTTTACATCCAGCTCCGTCAGGTAAATCTCGAGCCCCATCTGCCGAATGCTCTCCATGTAATCCGTCAGCCCCTTGCCAAATCCGCTGGGATCGGCCGCCTTCACGTGGCTCTGGATGCCAACCGCGTCAATCGG
>CAWAIL010000006.1:0-141366 GCA_963782085.1 uncultured Acidobacteriaceae bacterium | reverse complement strand
CTGCGCATTGCCCAGGAAGCCATCCATAATGTGAAGAAGCACGCAGGCGCTCAACGGCTCGCGGTGCAGCTAAAATACGAACCGGCCGCAATCGAGCTGGAAGTGAGCGACGACGGAAAAGGCGGCGCGGCGGATCAGTTGAAGGCGTCCGGACTCGGAAATTTTGGGATGACCGGAATGCGCGAACGTGCAGCGGCAATTAACGGGGCGCTTGATGGTGACGAGCGTGGCCGGCGAAGGAACAAGCGTGCGTTTGCGTGCGCCCGCTGCGGTTTCTGCCCGCGAGCTGACAGGAGAGCAGGAGTGACGAAAGAGCCGATTCGTGTTCTGGTAGTGGAAGACCACATGTCGTGCGACAGGGACTTGTTGCGCTGCTGAATCTGGTCGAGGGTATCCAGGTGGTTGGCGAGGCGGCCGACGGCGAAGAGGCCGTCGCCCAGTTTCACAGTCAGAGGCCGGATGTAACCCTCGTCGATCTGCGCCTGCCGAATTGAGTGGCGTCGACGTGATTCAGACGCGTGCGTTCGCAGACGCCACAGGCGCGATTTGTGGTGCTGACCACCTACGACGGCGACGAAGATATCTATCGCGCGCTCAAGACCGGCGCAAAAGCATATTTGCTGAAGGGCATGACGACAGAAGAGCTGATCACCACCATCCGCGAAGTGCATGCCGGCAATCGCATATTCCGCCCGCCATCGCCGAGCGGCTCGCCGAGCGCATGGGCACCGAGGATCTGACTCCGCGCGAGTTCGAGGTGCTGGAGCAGATCGTCAACGGCAAGAGCAACAAGGAGATTGCAACCGAGCTCGATATCTCCGAAGCAACGGTAAAGACCCACATCAACAGCCTGCTGGGCAAGCTCGGCGTCACCGACCGCACCCAGGCGGCAACGGCAGCCATCCGGCGCGGTATTGTTCCGCTCGAATCGCTAAGGAAGCCGAAGCCATGAAGATCGAATCGCGCAACAATATTTCTGATCGCGTATTCTCTTGCTCATCGCGTCGCTCGGCGCGGGCGCAAAAACCGGTGTGGCGGCAGGCCACCGACACCGAGTTGGCGTCGCTTTTTGCCCTCGCGCGCGCCGGTCGGCAGCGAGCACATCGAAACCGAGATGCGCACCGCCTCAGGCATCGTCGACGGCCACGGCCACTATATTGCCGGAGTCGTACTGCATCACGGCAGGCTACTCCGCCGAAGGCAAGTACTCGCACTTACCTGATCGTGCAGGCGCCGATGCGCATCGGGGGCATGGCGCTAAAGCCCGGCGGTATGTCTTCGGATGGACTCGCGCACCTGACGGCGACTCGCTCAGTGTCCATTTCAATTTGGCAGAGACCGGCGGGTTGATTGGCACCGCGGACGCCATCGCATCGCGGGATCGACGCGCGTCGAGAGCCTGCATATCTGGCCGCCGAACGAGAAGGGATGATCCAGATCGGGCGATTCGGCATCCCGTACAAGCTCGGCAACGATTGAGATTGGCCCATCGTTCCGCATCGTAAGGCTCCGGCTTCGCGCTGGACGAGTGAGGGCGCGGGAATGCAGCCAAATCCAACCCTGCGCGCAAAACCATCTCACTCACTCACGTACACTGGAGTGTTGCGCAACCATGAGAGAACTACGCGAACAGGCTCTTTGACGATGAGAAATGCGCGCACTGTTGCCTTGATGCTTGTGGTTTCTGCCATTTCATTTGCACCGGCGCAAGTTCGCTCTGACCCCGATGCGGTGAGGCTGAACAATCGCGGCGTGGCGCAGATGGGCCAGCAGTTCACCGAGCGCGCCGCCAGAGCCTTCGCCGCAGGCGTTCAAGAAAGACCCAAAGCTGGCGCAGGCCGCCATCAACGAAGGCATCGCGCTGCTCGACGCTGCAGAAACTCGACGAAGCCAAGAAGTGGCTGCAGAAGGCCATTGCGCTCGACCCGGACAACGCGCAGGCCTGGTACAACCTGGGCCTGGCGCAGCACGCGGACAATGAACTGGACGCCGGCGCTCGCCAGCTTTCAGCAGGCGGCCAAATTCGATCCGCGCGATGCGGACTCGTTCTATTTCGAGGGCGTCTGCTATCAGGAGATGAAGCAGTTCGACAAGGCGATCGAAATTCTGCGAGCAGGCGCTTGCAATTCAACCCTTGCATGCTTCGGCCGAGTTTGTGCTGGCGCGCGCGCTGCAGCGCACCGGCCACATTGCCGAGGCCAAGAGCACTTCAAAATCTTTCAGCATCTGACCAGCACCAAGATCTCCGCGCCGATCGGCCTGGCCTATGGCGAGCAGGGCCACTACTCGACGGTCACGCCGGTCGAGGAGCCGCAGACCTCGCAGCGAGCGATGATTCCGGTGCACCTCGTGGCTCAGCCGCATGGTCGCGAACCGCAGCAGGCGAGCCGGCATTCTCGACCGTAACCGGCGGAGCGTGCATGATCGACGTCACCGGCTCAGGCCAGATGGACCTGGTGCTGATGCAGTCGGGCGCACAGGCCATTCGCGTGCTGCACAATCGCGGCGACGGCAGCTTTGAAGACTTGGACGCAGCGGCTGCCGGCCTGAAAGCAAGCGGCCACGCCGTGGCCTGCGCCGTGGGCGACTACGATGGCGATGGGCTCAACGACCTTGCCGTCGCGCTTGACGACCGAGTGCTCCTGTTTCGCAATCTCGGGCAAGGCAAGTTTCAAGATGTGACGGCCGAAGTCCGGGCTTGCGCCGCGCAACCAGCCATCGGGCATCACCTTTGTCGATTACGACCACGATGGCGATCTCGACCTGTTCCTCACCGGCGAGCCTCTGAAGCCCGGCGACGCGCCCAATGTGCTGTGGCGCAACAACGGCAACGAGACCTTCACCGAATGGACCGAGCCGACGGGACTGGGCGGAAGCGGCAAAACAGCAGCCGCGATTCTCACCGACTTCAACAACGATCGCGCCGTCGATCTGGCAGTCACCGGCGACGGCCCTGCGCCGCTCCTCTATGTCAATCCGCGCGAAGGAAAATATCCCACGCAGCCTCTCTATCAGAACGCGAAGCTGCCGCCCACGCACGGCATCGCCGTGCTCGACTACAACAAAGACGGCTGGATGGACATTGCCGTCACCCACGCGGGCGCGCCGGGACTCACGCTGTGGCGCAATGTCGAAGGCCCCGACCATGTGGGCCGGCGCTTCGAGCGCGTCGCTCTCCCGCTGCACGACGCGCTGCGCGGATGGGGCGTGACGCCCGATCGACATCGACAACGACGGCTGGATCGACCTGGCGGCAATTGTCGAAACCAGCGCCGGCCCGCAGGTGCGCGTCTTCCGCAATCGCGGCGACGGCAGCTTTGAAGATGTGAGCCATGCGCTCGGCCTCGACGCAGTCAAGCTGCAGTGCGCCGCGCGGCCTGATCGCCGCCGATGTGGACGGCGACGGCGCACGCCGATCTGATCGTGACCCAAGTCAATGCGCCGCCGGTCCTGCTGCGCAATGTCGGCGCGAACAAGAATCACTTCGTGCGCCTCGACCTGACCGGCTTGCCGACAACAAAACCGCGCTCGGCGCGAAGGTCGAGGTCTTCGCCGAACGGCCTGTGGCAAAAGTGGGAGCTGGCCGGGCGCATCGGGCTATCAAACGCAAGCCGCCGCCGCAGATTCTCGTCGGCCTGGGCGAGGCGCCGGGCATCGACCTGCTTCGCATCCTCTGGCCCACCGGCGTATTGCAGGACGAGATCGATCTGCCGCACACGCAGGTGATCGCCATGAAAGAAGCCGACCGCCGCGGCAGCTCCTGCCCGGTGCTCTTCGTCATGGGACGGGCACAAATACAAATTCGTCACCGACGTGATCGGCGCAGCAGTCGTAGGCCACTGGTTCACGCCCACGCGCCGCAACATTCCCAACCCCGGCGAGTGGATCAAGGTCGACGGCGCCGACGTCGCGCCCGTCAACGGCAAGCTCAGCCTGCGCTTCATGGAGCCGATGGAAGAAGTGAACTACATCGACCAGTTGCGCCTCGTCGCCGTCGATCATCCTGACAACGTCGAAGTCAATCCCGACGAGCGCTTCCTCGACGATCCGCCGTTTGCCTCGGGCCGCGTGGTCGCGAGCTCAAGGCGCGCGTCTGCCCGTCGGCGCGTGGGATGGCGAGGGCCGCGATGTGCTCGACATGCTGAGCCAGCGCGATCATCAATTTGCCAGCGGCTTCACGACGCTGCCCTACGATGGCTTCGCCAATCTGCACGCGCTGACACTCGACCTGGGTCCGCTGGACGCGCAGTCCCCGCTGCGGCTGCTGATGACCGGCTACGTGAACTACTTCAGCGCGACGTCGCTCTATGCGGCATGGCAGGCGGGAATCAAGCCGATCCCGCCCTATGTCGAAGCGCAGCTTGCCCGATGGAACCTGGCAGCGCATTCCCGGCGACGCGGGATTTCCCGCCGGCCTGGAGCGCACCATCGTCGTCGACCTGACGGGCAAGCTGCCCGCGGGCACGCGCCGCATCCGCCTGATGACGAATCTGGAAATCTATCTGGGACCAGGTGCTCATCGACCAAAGCGCCGAACGCGGAGGCGCGCACGACCGAAGTTCCGCTCGCGCACTGCAACGCTGCACTTCCGCGGCTACCCGAAGCAAATCGACGGCGCCAGCCCCGGCGATCTCGATTACGACTACGATCTCGTCAGCCTCACCGGCCCATTCCAGCACGAGCGCGGCAACTACACGCGCATGGGCGATGTGACCGCCGCTGGTCAAAGGCATCGACGACCGCTTTGCCATCTTCGGCAGCGGCGAAGAGATTGCAGCGGAGTTCGACGCGACGCAGCTGCCCGCGCTGCCCGCGCATTGGAAGCGCGACTATTTCTTCTATGCCAACGGCTATGTGAAAGACATGGATTGGTGGGATGCATCGCCGTTTACCGTGGCGCAGACTGCCGTTTCATGGCATGAGCACATATCCGTATCCAAAACCGGAAGAATATCCGGACGATGCGGCTGCGCTTGACTATCAGTTCAACTGGAACGATCGCTTCGATTCGGGCGAACCAGTGCGTTCGTTATCGCTTCAACTATCAGATCCTGCCTTCGACGCCGACAGACGACTGCCGCGCCGCGCAGCTCCCGGAGCCAACGGCCATGAGCGACATCGTTCTCAGCCTCGGCGGTGCAGCAACTCGAACTGCTGCGCGCCGGCCAAGATCTCCGTCGCCGAACTGGCCGAAGCGCACATTCGCGCAGATCGAGCGGCTCAACCCGCAACTCAATGCCTTTGCCGATTTCGATGCGGAGCGGGTGCGCGCGCAGGCGCGCGCACTCGATGCATCGACAACGATGCCGCGCGGCCCTCTGCACGGGCTTGCCGGTCACTGTGAAGTCTTCGATCGCCACCGCGGGCTATCAATGCGAAATCGGCAGCCTGCTGCACAAGGGCGAGGTTCCGCACGAAGATGCGGTCGTCGTCGGCGCGCCTGCGCGCGGCCGGAGCACTGATTCTGGGCACGACCAACTGCCCCGAGTTCCTGATGGCCTACGAGACCGCGAACCTGCTGCACGGGCGCACCGCAAACCCGTGGGACCTGGACCGCACGCCGGGCGGATCGAGCGGCGGCGAATCGGCAGCCATCGCGGCGGGAATGTCGCGCCGCGGGCTGGGCAGCGACAGCGGCGGATCGGTGCGCGTGCCTGCGCATTTCACCGGCATCTGCTCGCTCAAGCCGACGCCCGGGCCGCATTCCGGGCGCTGGACATCTGCCGCCCTGCGTCGGACCGTTCTCCATTCTCGGCGCCATCGGGCCCATGGCGCGCACCATTGACGATGTCACGCTGCTGTTCCGCACGCTCAGCGGCCAGGATCCGCACGATCCGGTCAGCCCACCGTCGCGCTGCGCGAGCCATCGCTCGACGAACTGCGCAGCAACACGATCGGATTCTTTGAAGACGACGGGCTCGTTCCCGTGACGCCGGAGACGCGCGCCGCAGTGAATGCCGCAGCGCAGGCGCTGCGCGAAGCCGGCTTCCGTGTCGAGCCGTTCCGCCCGCGCACGCTGGAGCAAGTTGCGCAAGCTGTGGTGGAAGTTCTTCGTGCAGTGCGGAGCAATGTTCTATGAGCCGGAAATCCGCGGCAAACGAGCAACAGCTCAGCCCCATCTTCAGCGAGTTCCTCTCAGATCGCCGAAGCGCAGCAGCCGCTCACCGCGAATGACCTGCTGACTGCCTGGGCGGAACTCGACCTGCTGCGCGCGCAAAACACTCGAGGAGATGAGCGATTTCCCGTCCTGCTTTGCCCGGTCGCCAGCATTCCCGCATTTCGCCACGGCGAGCGCGAGTGGACCATCGACGGCGAAACAGTCGAATATCTCGATGCAGTGCGGCACACGCAGTGGTTCAACGCGCTGGCCGCGCCCGCGGCGGTGGTTCCCGTCGGCCGATCGCCCGAGGGACTTGCCGATCGGCGTGCAGATTGCCGCGCGTCCGTTTGAGGATGAGATCGCGCTTGGGCATCGCCGCCATCGTCGATGCGGCTTTCGGGTTATCGTCCGCCTCCAATGGCGATCGTTCCTGACGCGCCGCAAGTCATGTTCTGAATGACCGGCACAGACACCTGTTCATTCGCCGCCAAACAGGCAGTGAGCCTGTTGCAGTCTGAATTCGTGTCATCGTCTTATCTCCACCTTTCGATGGAGGCGCGGCGATGTTCGATTCGCGCTAGTCTGACGCTTCCCCATATATGGAGGCCGGACTGGAGCGCACAGGGTGCGCGAAAGTTGGCAGGAACGATTTGCCGAAACCCCTGATGTTCTGAACGAGCGCGGCGCGGGCAAACACTCGTGCCGGTGCTGGATTTCGAAGTCGGCGGCGACGAATTCATCACCATGGCTGGGCCGTGCTCGGTTGAGACCGAGCCGCAGCTCATGGCCACCGCCCACCATGTGCGCCGCGCGCGGCGCGCGCATTCTGCGCGGAGGCGCCTTCAAGCCGCGCAGTTCTCCCTATGCATTTCAAGGTCACGGCCTCGAAGGCCTCAAGCTGCTGGCGCGGCGCGCGAAGAGACCGGCCTCGCCATCGTCACCGAGGTCATGTCGGAATGCGACGTCGCGCTGGTGGCCGAGTACGCCGACATTCTGCAGATCGGCTCGCGCAGCATGGAGAATTATTCGCTGCTCGAAGCGGCGGCGCGCTCCGGCCGTGCCGATTCTGCTGAAACGCGGCATGGTGGCAACGATTGGCGATCTGTCTGCGTTCGGCGCAGGTCATTCTCGACAACGGCAATCCCAACGTCATTCTCTGCGAGCGCGGCATCCGCACCTTTGAAACGGCGATGCGCAACACCTTCGACGTCAGCCGGCAATCGCGCTGCTCAAGCAGATCACGCATCTTCCCGTCATTGCCGATCCCAGCCACGCGGCCGGGCATCGCGACCTGGTTCCGGCACTGGCGCGCATCGGGTGGCCGCCGGCGCCGACGGCCTGCTGGTCGAAGTGCATCCTGATCCTGACAAGGCTGGAGCGACGGCGAACAGTCTCTCGACTTTGCTGGATTCGACGCCATGATGGCTGTCGCCTCGACCCATATATCGCGTTGCGCGGGCGAACCGCTCCGCAAAGCTCAGCTGCCGACGTCAGCGTCGATGGAGGCCTTGGGATGAGTGCTCGGGCCACGGCGTTTCGACATGGCTGCCTGCATTGCGATTCGTTGCCTTCTTTGCGGTTTCGGCACCGCGACCCGCACACAGTGACCCGACGCCGACTTCATTGTGACTGCGGCGCCCGTCTACGAACCGCTGGCGGAATTGCGCGGCAGGAGCGATTTCCAGAAGGCGCGCAACTGCTGCTTGGTGCACGACGGAAAAGCCGAGCCGCTTGTGGCGGCTTCGCGGCGACCGCGGACGCCAGTGTCTCCTTCGATGGCAAACAATGTCTGTTTGCCGGAAAAAAGCATGCCGACCGATCCCTGGCAAATCTGGGAACTGACGCTCGCCGATCGTCTCGGTGCGAAAGGTCACGTCGGGAACGGCCGACGCCGTGCGGCCGTTCTATCTGCCGGGCGGACGCTTGTATGGGCGCAGCGCACGCCGCAGGGATTTCAGTTGCAATCCGGCTGGCCGATCCGATGGATCTCTGTGCCAGCGAATCCGACAGAGGGTCCCGACATGTCTGCCGCTCACCTACTGCAAACGCGAGCGCATTCCCTACCGATGTCCTGCGCGGACGGGCGCATTCTGTTTGAAGCCGGCTTTCCGCTCGGCTCAGGGTCGACGCCGGAATCTGTTTCTGGTCTATGCCGATGGCTCAGGCGTGGAGTCCTACCGCTGCGACCACGGGCGCGCCCGCTGGGGCGGAAATCAACTGGCTTCCGGCGACGTGGTTTTCACGCACGGCGTCATCGCTTGCGCGCTTCACTTCGCCGCTGGCGCACGAAGAGCACGATCGCTGCGCCGCGCGGCGAATACGCAGGCGCGATTGCCGAAACCGAATCGGGTGCATGGCTCGTGAGCGCACGTGAACGCCACCGGCGCAGCATTATGCCATCAAGCTCTGGACACCTGGCGATCGTCGGCAACAATGCCAAACCGTCCTTGCGCGAATACGGCGAAGACCTCGTCGAACCCGTCCTCGTCGCGCCGCACACCACGGCCGAACGCGCCATCCGTCGGCGCTGCATCCCTGGGACTACGCGAATCTGCTTGCCCTCGACGCGCGCCTTTCGCGCGATGGCGCTCTGAAGAGCGCTCCTGCATTCGGTGCGGCTCGAGACGCAGGATGCAGCACGGCCATGCAACAGTGCTGCGGGAACGGCGCCCGTCGAGCAGGATGGTTCCTTTTTCGTGAAGTGCCCGGCGACAGACCCATCCGCTTTGCACTGCTCGATGCGCAAGGCGCCGTTCTGCGCCAGGAGCATGGCTGGTTCTGGGCGCGCGGCGGAGAGCAGCGCATCTGCGTGGGCTGCCACGCGGGACCGGAGCGCGCGCCGGAAAATCGTGTGCCGCGGTGTTGATGCGCACGACGACGCCGGTCGATCTGACCAAGCCCGTCTAGGCGCGACCGCAGCGCGCTCCGCAGGAGGCCGCTGAGATGAATCGCCTCGTCTCGCTTTTCGCTCTTGCGATCGCTGTTCGCGGCAGCCGCAGCAATCTGTCGCCCAGACAACAGCCTGTCCAGCGTCCCGCAGTCCGACGTCAACCCGGCGTCACGCCCAGGGCACAGCCGCGACCCGCAGCTGCCCGTCGATTCGGTTTGAAGACGCGACCGACCAGGCCGGCATCGACTTTATGCACAGCTTCGGGTCGGCGCAATTGGGCTCGCTGCTGGAAGGCACAGGCGCGGGCTGCGTCTGGTTCGACTACAACAACTCCGGCCTGCCCTCGCTCTACGTGGTCAACGGCCGCCCGCTCGACGACTCGATGCATCCGTATCCGCTGAAGGAGAAGCCAAACCCGCCGCCGCACAATCATCTCTATCGCAACGACGGCAACGGCCACTTTACCGATGTCACCGACAAGCCGGCCTCGAATCCCGATATGTACTCGATGGCCGTGACCGCGGCCGATTACGACAACGACGGCTATGACGACCTGCTCGTGACCGGCTACGGCAAGGTCGTCCTCTATCACAACGACGGCAACGGCCACTTTACCGACGTGACGGAGAAGGCCGGCATCAAGGTCGACGGCTGGGCCATCAGCTCCACCTGGCTCGACTACGACAAGGACGGCTGCCTCGATCTCTTCGTCGGCCGCTACGTCAAGTTCGATCCCAAGTATCGCGCCTACTATGCCGCGGACAACTATCCCGGGCCCGCTGGACTACGAAGGCGAGACCAACAAGCTGTTCCACAACAACTGCGACGGAACCTTCACCGATGTCACCGACAAGTCGGGCATCGGCGCCTATGTCGGCCGCACCATGGGCGTCACCGCTGCGGACTTCGACAGCGACGGCTGGGACGACATCTACGTCGCCAACGACCGCACCGAAAATTTCCTCTTCCACAACAAGCATGACGGAACCTTTGAAGAGATCGGCAACGATACCGGCACAGCCTTCGGGCAGAACGGCGAATCCACTTCGTCGATGGGTCCGGTCTTCGCCGATTCGAAGGCCGCGGAGTTGCTCGACCTGTGGGTCACCGACGGTCACTACAACCGCTTCCTGCGCAACACAGGGCAAACTCGGAGCTTCGACGATATCGGCGCGACCAACGGCGTCTCGCAGGCCAATGCGCAATACGTCAGTTGGGGCACGGGCGTCTACGACTTCGACAACGACGGCCTGCTCGACATCCTCATCTTCCACGGCGGCCTCATTCACCTCATTCCGCAGGAGCACACGCTGTTTCGCGGCCTTGGCAACGGCCGGTTCGACGATGTCTCGCGCGATGCCGGCCCGGTGCTGAGCAGCGCACGGTCGCCCGCGGCGCCTGCTTTGCCGACTACGACAACGACGGCAAGGTCGATGCGTTCCTGGTGAACCTCGGCGCCAAGGGCACGCTGCTTCACAACGTCTCAACCAACACCGGCCACTGGCTTGAATCAAGCTCATAGGCGCAATGCGTCCCGGATCGCGCTCGGGACAAAGAGCAATCGCGATGGCATCGGCGCGCGCGTTGAAGTCTTCGCCGGTGGCAAGCGATGGACTGCGGAGCGCGTGGCGGCTCCGGCTATCTCTCGCAGAACGAGGGGCGCCTGCACTTCGGCCTCGGCGCCGCAAGCACCGTCGACAAGATCGTTGTTCACTGGCCCAGCGGGCGCGAGCAGACGCTTGAAAAGCAGGCGGTGTCGATCGCGTGCTGACCATCGAGGAGCCGAGATGAGCGAGCTCTGCAACGCAACTCGCCGGATCGGCCATGTTCGCTTGGGGCGGCACTGGCGTGCTGTTCGCCGCTGCTCCTCGGCGCTTTGTTCGTGGCCCGCAATCAATCCGCCTGCTCATGCCGGCGAGCGGTCCATCAGCGGCGATGCCCTTGCACTACGCCTCTCCGCTCGAGCTGCTGTTCTCGCCCGATGGCACGCGGCTCTATGTGCTCTGCCAGGAAAGCGATCAGGTCCGCGTGCTCGATGCCGTAACCTATCGCACCGATCAAGACCATCGCCGTCGGCCACATGCCGCGCGGATTCTCGCTCTCGCCAGACGGCGACGCGTCTCTTTGTCACCAACTCCTGGGACGACACGCTCTCCGTCATCGACACGCACGCTCTCGACGTCGTCGCCACCTGGCCGGTTGGCGCGGAGCCTTCCGGTGTTGTCGAAGATCGCGCCGGCAAACACGCTCTTTGTCGCCAATCGCATCTCCAACGATGTTGCCGTGCTCGATGCGCAGACCGGCGACGAAGAGAAGCGGCTGGTGGCCGGTCGCGGCGCCAGCTATCTCACGCTCTCGCCCGACGGCCGCCGGCTCTACGCCACACATGTCTATCCCAATCCTTCCTCGCCGACCGGACTTGAAAATCGCACGCCGCCGGAGTCCGAGATCACAGTCATCGATGCCGCGCGACGCTAGTGGTTGTCGATCGCATTCCGCTGCACTCCATCGCCGGCGTCTTTCATCTGGCTCTTCTCCGCCGATGGCCGCCTGGGCGCGTCGCCGAGTTCTCATCCCAAAGAACCTGATTCCGCTGGCGCACCTCGAACACGGCGGCGCCTTCGCCGACACGCTGACCCTCTTTGGCGCCGACGTGGGCAGAGCCGGTCGAAGTTCCGCTCGACGAACTGGAGCGCTATGCCGTCGCAGCCTTTTGGCGTCGGCGATTGCGCCGGATAAATCGCGCATCTATGTCACGCTCGGCGGCTCGGAAGTCGTGACTCGTCATCGATGTGCCGCGGTTGCTGCACTTCATTCATTCGCATCCACGCCGCCTCCGGATCTTTTGCGCAGATCTTTCCGCCAGCGCCAACTACGTCGTCGCGCGCATTCCCGTGGGACACAATCCGCGCGGCCTGGCGCTTCAGCCGCGATGGCAGCAAGCTGCTTCGTCGCCAACCGGCTCGACGACACCATCAGCGTGATCGACACGCGCACCAATCGCGTGGCATCGACCATCGCACTTGGACGGCCCAAAGACGCATATCCGTTCTGCGCCGCGGCGAGCAGACCTTCTATACCGCGCACTACTCCTTCCAGGGCCAGATCGGCTGCGCCAATTGCCACATCGATTCCACCTTCGACGGCCTGACGTGGGATCTTGAACCCGATGGCTTCGGCCGCGACATCGTCGACAACCGCTTCATCGAAGACATCAAGGACACGGAGCCCTACAAGTGGAACGGCGGCAATCCCAACATGCCCACCGAGTGCGGACCGCGCACGGAGAAGTACTTCTGGCGCTCGGAGAACTACGACGACCTGACGCTGACCGATCTGGTGATCTACATTCGCAGCCTGCCCCCGCGCCCCAATCGCTGGCGTCATGCCGGATCAGCGAATTCGACCGCAGCGCAGGAACGCGGCAAGGCAATCTTCGAGCGCGCTGACGACAAATTCGGCAAGCCGATTCCGCCGACAACCGCTGCTCCTATTGCCACAGCGGCCCCAAGGGCACCAATCAGAAATCCTTTGACGTGGGCACGCAGAAGCCAACCGACAACACCGGCTTGCTCGACACGCCGCAGCTGACCAACATTGCGCTCACTGCGCCGTATCTGCACGACGGCTCGGCGCGCACGCTCGAAGAGATCTGGACCATCTTCAACCCCGAAGACAAGCACGGCCGCACCAACGACCTGACCAAAGACGAACTGAACGACCTGATCGAGTACCTGAGGACGCGATGAAGAAACGTCGCCTGCACAACTTCATCGCGACCATCTTGCTGCTATTCCTGCTCGCGCGTCCGCCGGCCTCGTCGCACTCCGCAGTCGACACCGCTGCGCCAGCGCGAATCCTCGAGGCGCGCACAAGCGCCGTCTGCCGCGCTGCAAGCGCTGCCGCGGTTCCGCTTTGAAAACTTCACCACCGCGAACGGCCTGCCCGACAATCACGTCTACGCGGTCCTTGTCGATGGCGACCGCATCTGGGCAGGCACCGACAACGGCCTCGGCCGTCTACGAGAACAGAAATGGAAGACCTATCACCACCAAGGATGGCCTGGCGCATCGCGCCGTGCTCTCGCTTGCGCTCGACAAGCGCACCGGCGATGTGTGGGCCGGCACCATGGGCGGACTGAGCCGCATCTCCGCCGGCCGCATCGACACTACACGCAACTTGAACTCCGGCCTCAGCAACGATGTGGTCTACGGCGTTTCCGTCGAAGGCGAGAACGTGTGGGTGGCCACCGCCGCCGGCGCCTGCCGGCTCGACCTGCACACCGGCCAATGGTCGCTCTACAACGAGCGCAACACGCCCATGGTCGAGATCTGGGTCTACGGCGTTTCAGCCACGCCAACAAAGGTCTACTTCGCCGTGTGGGGCAGCGGCCTGCTCGAGTACGACCAGAAGACCGGCCGCTGGGATAAATACGACGATCCCGATGGCGAAAACGAGATGGTGCTTTTCAAGGATCAGGGACTGATTCACGAAATCGTCTACTTCGGTCAGCTACGTCGACAACATCGTGTGGGCCGCCACCTACTTTGGCGACAGCCGCTACGACGGCCGCTACTGGCACAACTTCCTGACCAAAGACAGCGGCCTGCCCTCGAACTTCACCAATTTCGTGAAGGGCGTGGACGCCAATCGCGCCTGGTTCTGCACCGACAAAGGCCTGGCCTATTACGACGGCGCGAACTGGGCCGTCTATCGGCCCTCGCTCACCACGGGCAAGCCGGAGATGACCGTGCGCGATGCGCAGGGCCGCGTCACGCAGGTGCCCGTTACCACCGCGCCCGCTCACAACTACATCCTCGGCATCGACTTTCAAGGCAACGACATCTGGGTCGCCACCGCCAAGGGATTGAGCCACGGAATTCTTCAACAGAAACATAGCAGAAAGTAAGGAGACACTCATCATGAACGCATTTGCTGAAATTCTGGAAACCATCGCGCACGCGCCGATCGAAAAGCGCGCGATGACCAACCACGGCGTGCTCAACGAAGCCTTTG
Source organism: uncultured Acidobacteriaceae bacterium (assembly GCA_963782085.1). GTDB lineage: Bacteria > Acidobacteriota > Terriglobia > Terriglobales > Acidobacteriaceae > Telmatobacter. The sequence goes on along the minus strand of CAWAIL010000006.1, from coordinate 127,360 downwards.
CCTATGCCAAGCCGAGTTCGTTTTCGCGTGGCATGCGCATCGATCTGAACGGCCTGACCATTCTGCTCATCTCCGGCACCGCCTCCATCGACGAGAACGGCAAGAGCGTCCACATCGGCGACTTTCGCGCGCAGATGCGGCGCACTCTCGACAACATCACCGGCCTGCTCGCGAGCGAGGGCTGCACCTGGCACGACATCGTGCGCACCACTTGCTACCTGCGCGACATCGAGCGCGACTACGAGGCCTTCAACGAAGAGCGCACCGCGTTCTTCAAGGAACAGGGACTCGACCCGCTGCCCGCGTCCACCGGCATCCAGGCAATTCTTTGCCGGCCCGAATTGCTGATCGAGATCGAAGCCATCGCCATGTTCCGCACGGAAAAGGCCGTCGGTCCGAAAGGAGTAGCAGATGAGCAGGCGATGGTACTGGGCATCGGCCTGTCATTGGCTTGCCGCGCGTGATCTGTTACCGGCCTGCGCAGCGCAAACGGCACGTGAGCCAGCCTGCGCAACGGAGCGCGACAGCACGTCTGCGAATGCGGCGCGCATCCGCCGGCGCCGCCGCGCGATCGCACCGTCGCAGCCCTATGCCGGCGAGCCGCGAGACCTGAGTCCCTACGCAAAATTCGCCGCGCCCTACGACCTCAACTACATCCATCCCAATATCTACACGGGCGCGGCCGCGATATTGCCTGAGCCGAAGAATCTGACCGAAGTGCGCATCGGCTTCTTTGGACCCATCGAGCACAATCCCGACCAGGTCTATCGGCCTGCGCATGCTGCACGGCGCGCAGCTGGCCATCGAAGAGGCCAACGCGCGCGGCGGCTACGGCGGCAAGCCATTCCGCCTCATGCTCCACAACGACTACGACAACTGGCAGGCCAAGGCCGTCTATGGCGACGATCGGCCCACCGACCCAACCATCTGGGGCTCGCCCTCGAACGAAGCCGTCAAGATGATCTACGACGACGAGGACTGGGCGATCTTCGGCTCCATCAGTTCCGAATCCACGCACATTATTCTGCGTGTCGCTCTCAAGGCCGAGATTCCGATCGTCAATTCCGCTTCTACCGATCCCACGATTCCCGAGACCTACATTCCCTGGTACTTTACCGATCTGCAGGACGATCGCGTGCAGTGCCTACACGCTGGCGCGCCGCATCTACACCGAGCTCGGCCTCAAGCGCGTTGCGCTGCTGCGCGTCAACAACCGCTACGGCCGCTTTGGCGTGCCCAAGTTCCGCGATGCCTCGCGGCGGCTCGGCCATCCGGTCGTCATCGAGCAGAAGTTTCTTGCCCGGCGACACGGATTTCACGCGCGCAGCTGCAGGATCATTCAGGATTCGCGCGCCGACGCCATCGTGCTTTGGACCGATGAAATTCCGGCCAGCCGATATTCTGAAGCAGATGCGCGCCCTGGGCATGAAGCAGCGCGTCTTCGGCTCCTATCGCACGCTGGGCCCGGAGCTGCTTGCCGAGGCCGGGCCCTGCCGCCGAAGGATTCGAAGCGGTTTTTCCCTACGACCCCACGCGCAACGATCCACGCTGGCTCGACTTCAATCGCCGCTTCGAAGCGCGCTTCCATGAGAAGCCCGAGCAGTTCGCCTCGCTTGCCTACGACGCCATGAATGCGCTGCTCGACTCGATCTGCAAGGCCGGGCTCAACCGCGCACGCATTCACGACGCGCTGGCCGACATCGAAGCAGTACGACGGCGTCACCGGACACATGGTCTTCGATCCCAATCAGAAGAATGTGGCGCCGATGTACCTCGGCACGGTACACGACGGCGCCATCACCTATCGCCGCGCCACGATGGAGAAGCAGCCGGCATCGGCGCCAGTTCCTTACGCTCGCGTCGGCGAAGATGGTGTTGAGTTCAACGGCCCGCACGCAGCAAGAGTGCCGGCAGGCCTCGAGCACATCGTCCTCTTCGGACCGCACGCCGCCGAGATCGCACAATCCCCGGCGATCACTGCCGCACTCTCTGAAGAACCCCGCGCCAAACATCAATTCCAGCTTCTGCCCATCGACAGCGCTCAGAATTGGGGTGCCGCCTCCACGCAGCTCGTCCACGCGCTGATGGATGATCATGCGCTGGCCATTGTCGCGCTCGATCGCAACGCCAGCCATCTTTCAGAGCAACTCGCCCTCAAAAGCTTCGTCCCGGTGGTTGCGCTCAGTGACGACAAATCGCTCACTTCAACCAACGTGCCGTGGATCTTTCGACTTCCTTCTCAAACCGATCCGGGCGTCGCCGTGCGCCTTGTCCGTGACGCAGCCACACGCACAGGAGGGAACCCGGAGAAGATACGCGACCTGCTTGCATCGGGCAGCGCGATCGCCGGAACGGCTTTCCTCCCCTCAGGCGAACCGGCGACAGGCGATTTGCCGAAGCATTGATTAGAGCTCGAGACGATCGGCTCAAAGCCAAACGAGCGCGAAATCATTGCGGATCCACGGCGGATACTTTGCTGATTCCGCAAGTGATACAGGTATATACTGCATTCAAGGTTCCCCAGCTGCCAGTCTTGCGGTGTTCGCTGCAAAGAGGGGTCGAGGGCAGCTACCTTCAAGAGTTAGCAAAGCCAAGCCACTGCGTGGGGCGGATCAGGCATGAACGACCCAAAAGAGCAGAAATACGAGCCGGAAGCTCCGACACTCGTCTTGTCGAATCCGCCGACCTCTGCGCCAAGCCAAGCTGCCTCGCCGCCGCCCGCGGCTACAACACCCAATTCGTCCTCTGACGCTCCGACGATCGTTGTGCGCGATCAGCCGACGCTGGCGATCACGTCAAATCCGGAGTCGTTCCCGGAAGGCGCCACCTTGCCTCCTGGCGCAGAGGTTCGTTTAATGGGCGCTTCCGCTGTGGTGAATGCCGGCGCGGGAAACGGCGCATCTCTCCGGGAAGGATCCATTTTTGCGAATCGCTATGAGATCATCAAAACTCTCGGCGAAGGCGGCATGGGAGCGGTTTACAAGGCGCGAGATATTGAACTCGAGCGTGAGGTTGCGCTCAAGGTCATCCGGCCTGAGCTTTCCAGCAATCCCGAAATTCTGCAGCGCTTCAAACAGGAACTGATACTTGCGCGCCAGGTCACCGACCGGAATATCATCCGCATTTTCGATCTTGGCGAAGCTGGCGGAATCAAGTTCATCACCATGGAGTACATCGACGGAGATGACCTTCACAAAATCCTGCGGCAGCGAAAAAAACTGGAACCCGTCGAGGCCGTCGGCATCATGGAACAAGTCGCCGCCGGCTTGGCCGCCGCCCACCGCGAAGGCATCATTCACCGCGATCTCAAACCCGGCAACATCATGCGCGACATAAATGGCCGAGTCGTGGTGATGGACTTCGGGCTGGCTCGCACCATCGCCGGCGACGGAATGACGCAGACCGGCGCGATGCTCGGCACCATGGAATACATGTCTCCCGAGCAGGCGCAGGGCAAAGAGCTCAAGGCCAGCTCCGATGTCTTCACAGCAGGCTTGATCCTTTATGAGCTCGTCGCCGGAGTCATGCCCTTTCAGGCAGAGAGCGCGATTGCCAGCCTGCTCATGCGCACACAGCAGCGCGCTGTGCCGCTGTCGGATGTCGACAAGAATATCCCGGGCACGCTCAGCAACATTGTCGCCAAGTGCCTTGAGAAAGATCCCGCAAACCGCTACCAGAGCGCAGTAGAGCTGGATGCGGATCTTCGAGCGTGGCAAAGCAGCGGTGGAAAAAAAGTTTCTGCCTCGTCGATGCGGCTGCGCGTGAATCGCATGCGCGAACTTCCCTGGCTGCGCCTCGCGGTGACCGGGGTTCTGATTCTGGCCATCGCGATTGCAGCCGTCTGGATTGCTATCAGGAAGCTGCAGGTCGCGAAGTCCGCGGCGTCGCATGTCCCGGTTTCGGTGCTGGTCGGCGACTTTTCGAATTACACCGGCGACCCGGTACTCGATAACACTCTCGAGCCGATGCTTGGCCTTGCGTTGGAAGGCGCAAGCTTCATCAACGTATTCGGCCGCGGCGATGCGCGAAAGTTGGCCGGGAAACTTCCACATCCCACGGACAAGCTCGACGAGCAAACGGCGCAGCTCGTTGCCATGGGCCAGGGAGTGAACGTGGTCATTACCGGCGAAATCAGCTTACGAGGCGACCAATACGATATCTCGGCGATCGCTCTCGACACTCATAGTGGCAATGTGCTCAAGAAATCCGAAGTCACCGTCGCCAATAAGCAGGACATTTTGAACAGTCTTCCCAAACTGGCTGAGCCGATCCGTAAAGCTCTCGGCGACACCACGCCTGCTTCAGTGCAATTCCAGGAAGTGAGCGGAGGCTTCAAAGCCGCATCGCTCGAGGCTGTTCACCAGTCCGCGATCGGTATCGACGAGCAGTTTGCAGGCAAATTTCAGGAGGCGTTCGAATCGTTCCAAAAGGCGGCGGCGCTCGATCCGAACTTTACGTGGGCTTACACCGGCATGGCGGCCATGGCTCGTAACCTTGGCAAATCCGAGGACGCCGTCAACTACATGAAGCTGGCCATGCAACACGAAGACAACATGACCGAGCGCGAAAAATATCGCGACCGCGGGCTCTACTATCTCACCACCGGCGAGTGGCAAAATTGCGTCCAGGAATACACGCAACTTGTCACGCGTTACCCGGCCGACCGCGTCGGACAAAATAACCTCTCCATCTGCTACGAGCAGATCCGCAACGCGCCCAAGGCGCTGGAAGCGGCGCAGGAAGCCGTAAAGATTGTTCCCAAGGGCGTGGGGCAACTGCTGAACCTGGGATTTGTCAGCGCATTCGCCGGCGATTTCGGCGCGAGTGAAAAAGAGGCGCGCACCGCGCTGTCTCTCAACCCAAAGGCGGCGCAAGGATTCTTAGTGCTCGCCGAGGCGCAGCTCGGAGAAGGCCAGCTCGATAAGGCTGCCGATTCGTACCACCAGCTTGAAGGGTTTGGTGCAGCGGCCACATCGACCGCAATTCCTGGATTGGCCGACCTGGCTGCGTATCAAGGAAAGTATGCGGACGCTGCACGCATCCTCACGGAGGGCGCTGCCGGCGATACTGCTGCCAAGGATGCCGACAGCGCGGCAAGAAAGTACGTTGCGCTCGGTAATATTGAAGAACTCGAAGGGAAACACGCGGCGGCAGTCGCCGACACTGACAAAGCGCTGGCAAAGAGCCAGTCGACACAGATTGAATTCCTGGCAGCCACCAACTATGCGGATGCGGGCGAGTTTGCGAAAGCGCAGAAACTTGCGACCAGCCTTTCTTCCTCGTTGACCGGCGAGTCGCAGGCCTATGGCAAGATCGTCGCGGGACTGATCGCGCTCAAGCGGAAAGACGCCAATGAGGCAGTCCGGCAGATCACCGCGGCGAACAATCTGCTGGATACGTGGATCGGCCGCTTTGATCTGGGGCGTGCATATCTCGCGGCTGGAGCGTTCACCGAGGCTGACACAGAATTCGATGAATGCGTGAAACGGCGAGGCGAAGCGATCGAAATCTTTATGGATAATGTGCCAACTTATTCCTGGTTTCCGCCTGTGTATTACTACCAGGGCATGGCGCAAGAAGGAATGAAGAGCACAGGTTTCGCCGACTTATATAAGAGCTATCTCAGCATTCGCGGCCAGTCGACGGAAGATCCGATGGCTGCCGATGCACGGCATCGTATCGGCAAATGATCGGCTTGCCCAAACCGGTTAACTCCAAATCCATCGACTCCCTTATGGCGCGATAATCGGTCAAACTTCGCTCAAGGTGACGTCTTATTCCTCAAACAATCGGAAATTTTGCTCCATGTCCATATTCCGAGGAGTAGACTTGGACGATTGTGACCAGTCAGTTCGGTTGCAATTCAAGGAGATCGAATGAAGTACGTGATCAGTTGGAACGAACGCTCGCAAGGTTCCCCTATCGAGTACGAAAATGCTCAGAAGCGAATTCTCGAAGTATTTGGTCAGTGGAAGGCCACAGCGAATTTCAAGATTGAGTTCTTCGTTATTCGTGTGGGCGATTGGGGCGGATATCTGTTGGTGGATTGCGACGATCCGCTGACGGTTCACAAGTTCTGTTCGATGCTTCCCGCATTTGAGTTCCAGGCGCGCCCCGTAGTTCCCGTTGAGGATGCGGTCCGAGCTGAACTCGAAGTGATGGCTTGGCGCGATGGGCTCAATCGCAAGTGAAATAAGACACGATACGGCGCCCGCACCGCCAGTACCGCGGTAACCTCGTGGCGCCCTGGTTATGTCGCATGAAGATCTACTCCCAGTTGGTCGTTTGCTCAGGCAAACGACCGGCTTTGGAGGTTCTGCGTCTGAACGCCGGTTGTGCAATCCTGCTTAGAACTTCGCACACTGGCCGGTCTTCGAGGCCGCGGTATTTCCGCTGCCGGTTATCGTTGTGTTGCTCTGGCACTGCAGGGCTCCCTTGATCACGTTCGTGAACACCTGAGTGGCCCCCGTGTTGCTCTGGTCCTGCAGCGCGCTGCCGATAGTATTTCCATCCAGGATGGTTGCCCCGCTGTTGCTCTGCACCTGCAGGCTGCCGGTGATGTTATTCCCATCCACCGTGGCCGCCGCGCTGTTTGATTGCACCTGCACGCTGCCTTTGATGATGTTGCTCGCGCACGACGGTGAACCCGAACCGATGACAACGGCGGTCCCATTGGCCTGGAATACAAGACTGTTGTTGATCGTCGTACCGCACACCTGGTTTGTGGCTGAGCCCTTGGGGATGCTCTGGATATCGAGGTTGCCCTTGATCGTCGTGGATGGGCCGATCGAGAAGGTGCCGCCGCTCACCGTGATGTTGCCGCCAACTGTTGCGCCACTCAGTATCAGGTTGCCGCCGGTTTCGGTGATGTTGCCCGACGCGCCTCCGCCAACAAAGATGCAGCTTTGGCCGTTCGTGACGGTCAAGTTGCCAGTGAACGTACCGCTGTAAGCTCCATTGCAAGCGGTGCCGGATGGAGGCGCCGATCCGTTGAAGCTAACAGTAAGGGTGCCATTCACAAAGTTGAAGGAGTAATTCGCCGCCGCCAAAGTTCCCTGCGCCGCAGTAATCGGATAAGAGCCGGGAAGGCTCGTAGTGGATGCAGTTGTAACCAGACTCGGACTGCCAGTAACTGCCGAGGCAAAGGAATCGCCGTTGACAAAGGGACCATAGCTCGCGGTGAAAGTGGGATTGGCCAATCCGTAAGCCCGCGATGCATTGTTCGCAGTCACAGTCAGAACAGCTTTGCTGATGACGATGGCGTGCTGCACCTGCGCAGCCACCATGTAGTCAACGTTGCCCGCCTGGTTTGCATCGATAACCAGTGTGCCCGCTTTTTTGATCGTCAGCATGCTGCCCGAGATCGTTCCGCCTCCCGTGCTGCTGCCATCGATGCTGAAGGTGACCACCAGGCCCGGAGCCGCACTCGCCGAAAGCGCGATGGGAGACACGCCATAGGAGACGGGCGAGCTAGGCTGCGTGAATGTGATCGTTTGCGGCGCCTTGCCGACCGCGAAGCTCTGCGGGTTGCCGGTTGCCGCCAAGTCGTCCGTGGTAGCTGTGGCGCTCGCCGTAAGCGTGCAAGTTCCCACACCGACAAAGTGCACTACGCCAGCCGACACGGTACACACTCCGGTGGTGGTTGAGTTAGTTGACTCAGTAGGTGTGCCAACGCCCGAGTAAGTATAGGCCGGCGTGAAGCTGCCGCCGAAAACCGGCGCGGAAGGAAGATCGTTGATGCTGATAGTCGCCGTCGTCTGATTCACCACGATAGTTCGTTGTACCTGCGTGGCTGAGGCATAGTTGGAGTTGCCGGTCTGGTTGGCATCAATTGCAAGGTTGCCCACCCCCGTCACTGTCAAAATGTTGCCCGCTATCGTTCCTGTCGCCGTGCTCGCGTGATCGATCGTGAATACGACCGCATTACCTGAACCACCACCAGTAGCCACAAGCGCGATGGGAGCCACTCCGTAGGTGACCGGCGAACCGGGTTGTGTGAACGTGATTGCCTGGCTTGCCGCTTGCAGCGTGACTGTGACCGAGTTACTGGTCGCTTGACTGTAGTTGCTGTTTCCAGCCATGGTTGCGCTCACCGTGCAAGTACCGGTGCCACTCTTGGCGGTGAGTTGTGTTCCCGAGATAGTGCAGGAGCCGCCCGAGGCGGTGGTCACGGAGTAAGTGACCTGGCCACCTGTGCTGCCGCCGGTCAGGCCGAGTGTCTCGCTCAGATTGTATGTCAGCGGTGACGCGGCAGTGAGGACGAGTGCAGTCTGGCTCGCAGGTTGCAGCGTGATTGTCACCGTGTTGCTGTTCGCCTGACTGTAGTTGGTGTTGCCTGCCATGGTTGCGCTGACTGCGCACGAACCGGCGCCACTATTGGCAGTTATCTGGCCGCCGCTCACGGTGCATTGACCTGAAACGTTGTAAGTCACTGCGCCATTTGTGCTGCCGCCGGTGAGGGTAAGAGATTCGCTCCGGTTGTATGTCAGCGGTGACGCAGCAGCGAGGACGAGCGCCGCCTGGCTCGCAGGTTGCAGCGTGATTGTCACCGTGTTGCTGGTTGCTTGACTGTAGTTGTTGTTGCCGGCCATGGTTGCACTCACTGTGCAAGAGCCGGCGCCGCTATTGGCGGTTATCTGGCCGCCGCTCACGGTGCACGACCCTGCAACGTTGTAAGTAACTGTGCCGCCGGAGCTGCCGCCGGTGAGGGTAAAAGGTTCGCTCTGGTTGTAGGCCAAAGGTGACGCAGCGCTCAGCACGAGAGCCGCCTGATTCGCCTGCTGGATGGTCAGGGTGCCGTTCACCGGGAAGAACGTGTAATTCACCGCAGCCAACGTCCCGGTGGACACGGTGATCGGGTAGATGGCGGGGCTGCTCGTCGAAGTGGCAGTGGTGGAGAGTGCAGGCGTGCCGGTGGCCACCGTGGCCGGATCGTTGTTCACGAAGCCAGTCACCGCGTAGTCGTTTGCCAATGACGGGATCTGCCCGTAAGGACTGGCGAGGCTGGTTGCAGTAACCGAAAGAACTGCCGGGATGACGTTGAACGACTGCGTCATTGAGGCCGCGTTGTAAGTCGTGTTATTCGGGCCGGTACCGCCTGCCGCCGATGCTGTTATCGAGCACAGGCCAACGCCGCTGGTTGTGCCGTTGGGATTGCAAGGCCCGGTGGTTGCGTAGGTGATCGGTTGCCCGAAGTTCGAACTCGCATTCAGCGGGAACGTGCTTCCGTAGTGCACGTTCGGCAGCTGCGGGAAAGTAATGATTTGCGGTGTCGTGCTCGAATTCTGAGCGACGATCGCGAATGTACCAGAGACGGGCTGAGCCGCATTGTAAGAGGTTCCACCGGCTTGCGTAGTGGTGAAGCCCGCTTGCGAGGCGGTGATGTTGCAGTTTCCGGTGTCATTGAGAGTCACAGTGGCCGAGGAAACTCCGGTCGCCGTGTCGATGGAAGAATTTCCTGCCGAACACTGCCCGGTTACGTTGAAGCTGACAAGCTGCCCGTTTTGCATCCCACCCGATTCAGCAGTCGCAGTGACCAGGAGTGACCCGCTTGAGAGCAACGCGGAAGGCGGCAGCGGGCCGAGGGCGATGGTCTGGTTCAAAGTAAGCACCGCAGGAGGCGATGGCAGGCTCTGGCGCTGGGTCGAAGTGACGGGATCCGGAACCAGGGTTGTGATGATTGTGTAGATCAAGGTTCCACCGGGAGGGGTGGTGTCGGTAAATGTAGTCGCCGGCGGATTTCCGTTCACTCCGGTGACGGTGCCGATCACGACAGTCGGCCCGGGGGTTGTCGACGGTGGGGTAATCACACTCCGAGAGATTGCGTAGCTTTGGACGACACCGAAAACCGGCGCCAGCCAGTTGATCGTGATACCGGAGGACGTTTGCGTGTACGTAGCCGAAGGCGGAGGCCTAACGATGGAGTTGGCAGTGTTGTAAGTGAGTTCATCGAAGCTGGCACCGCCGCCACCCAGCGTAATATTTCCGCCGCCGCCAAGAGTGACGTTGCCGCCCCCGCCCAGCGTAACGTTGCCGCCTGCGCCCAGCGTCACATTGCCGCCAGCGCCAAGAGTGACATTGCCGCCAGCCGCAAGCGTGATAGTTCCGCCGCCGCCGAGAGTGATGTTCCCACCTGCGCTCACAGTGTAGGTGCCCGCGGGAACTGTCTGCGTGGTGCCTCCGCTTACGATGGTTCCACCGCTCGAGAGTGTGACGCTACCGCCGGCGCCCAGCGTCACGTTTCCACCTGCGCCCAGCGTCACATTGCCGCCTGCGCCCAGCGTCACATTGCCGCCTGCGCCCAGCGTCACGTTGCCGCCGGCGCCCAGCGTCACATTGCCGCCGCGCCGAGAGTCACATTGCCACCACCGCCCAGCGTCACATTGCCGCCGCTGTAGCGTGACAGTTCCACCGCCGCCCAGGGTGACGTTGCCACCGGCGCCCAGCGTCACGTTGCCGCCGCGCCGAGCGCGACAGTGCCGCCGGCGCCCAGCGTCACGTTGCCGCCTGCGCCGAGAGTCACATTGCCGCCCGCGCCCAGCGCGATAGTTCCACCAGCGCCGAGGGTGACGTTGCCGCCGCCCCGAGGGTCACGTTGCCCCGCGCCAGTAGCGTGACAGTTCCGCCACTCGGGGGGATGGTGTAGGTCCCGCCGGTTGAAGGAATGTCACTGTGCCGCCGCCGATGAGAGCGATCGTGCCACCAGCGCCGAGAGTGACGTTGCCGCCCGCGCCGAGCGTCACATTGCCGCCGCGCCGAGCGTGACATGTTCCGCCTGCGCCCAGCGTGATGTTGCCGCCCGCGCCCAGCGTGACGTTGCCGCCTTTGCCGAAGGTGATCACGGCGCCGCGGAGGCGACCGTGGCGCTGCCGCCGTTGTTGAGGGTCACGCTGCCGCCAGCGCCCAATGTGACGTTGCCGCCTGCGCCCAGAGTTACGTTGCCGCCCGCGCCCAGGGTCACGTTCCCGCCTGCCCCGAGAGCAACAGTGCCGCCTGCGCCCAGAGTCACATTTCCGCCCGCGGCGATATTCAGCGGCGCTTCAGAAGAACCGAACGAAAGCACGCTTGCCAGCGATGCGAACTCGCCACCGGTCGCGCCAACCTGGCGCAGGTCGAGATTGGCCACGTCGTTGTATCCGCGCAGCTGTCGAATACGACACTCCGTCGAAGGCGATGTTCTGGCCGATTCGACCACGCCGGAGTGATCGGGCGCGATGGATCCATCCACGCGATAACCGGTATCGCCGGTGAGCGGAGTGCCGTCGCAATGCAGCGTGGCCGGGCTGGCCGTCGTCGTGCCGGCTGTGTAAGGAACGTACCAGGCCGAAGTTGAGAACGTCGCTGGAGCGCCTACCATGCCGGAGTCGGTGTCCAGAAGCTGAGTGACTCCCGCGAACGATCCGTTGCAACGCGTCGAGCGTCTGGTTGGAGTAGGCAACGGCCGCACTCGGTCCCACTCCATCGAGCTGGAACAGATAGTTCATCGAGCTCTGATAGTTCGGCTTGCAATTGACATCGAAGGTCGGAACGTAGCTGCCCGGCGTGTCGTAGTAAAGCCCGCCGTGGCTCAAGCCGAGCGTGTGGCCGATCTCATGGAACAGCGTGCCGGCGATGACGTTGGCGCGCTTGCTCATGTCCTGGTTCGGCAGCCGTCTCCCAAAGGCCCAGGGTGACGGCTGAATCGGCGCCGCCCAGATCGGAGTAACCGGAGATGCTTGTGACCGTGCCGGACGTCAGGCCGATCTCAGGTTCAGGCAATGTGCTGTTGGGATAGCTCCAGTTGGGGACGCCGGGAGTCGCCAGAATCATTGTCTTCGAGTCGGGACACGACGTGGTGTTGTACACCCCGTTGAGGCTCGGGTTTCCTAGCACGCCGGAAATCGTGATGCGGCTTGGGCATGCGTTGATGCCGGTTGCCGCGGTCGGTGGTGCCGATGGTGGTTGCGCCATTGACGACCGTGAATCGACGTCAAGGTCCCGTAACGCGTGTTCCAGGCCGGTATCGCCAGAGAGTGACCGAACAGAACGTAGTGATAGCTGTCCTTCTGCCCGTACGGGAAACGAGGATGCAATCGCCGCCCGCCGCGCAGGAAGCAAGATTGCGCGGCCACAGCTTGGAGAATTCCAGGCTGTTCTTCCAGCCGATCACTCCCGGCTCGCCGGGGAACTGGCATAGCTGCGCCGGAGTGGTGGAAGTGTTATCCGTGCAGGTGCTTTCCGGAACCGCGTTGCCGATTTCGAGATGCAGCGTGACTCCAGTCTGCGGCGAATGCCTGCTGGACCATCGCCAGCGGATCGTTGCCGCTGGAGTCCGGCGAGGGGAAGAGATTCTCCTGGCTGGGATCGCACGCGCCGTTTGACAGCACGGCGCCGCACATGTAATCGAGCTGAACGAACAGGTCCTTCTCGCCGTGTTTTGCGCCCGGCAACGGCACCCACGATCCGGTCTTCACGTCGTAATAACCCGGCTGCCCGGCATAGAAATCGCCGGCCGGCGGGCCGGTCTTCCATGCGTCCAGAATTCCGTCGTTATCGCTGTTGGTCACGGGCGTGGAGAGAATCACCGCGGCATAGGCGTTGCCGGAATTCAGCGGTCGCGCTGTACTGGCTCGCGTGTGCGCTCAGCGTGACGGGACCTGGAGCTGTTGCTCCAGCTTCCGCCGGCGTAGCGAAGAGAGTCGTGACTCTCTCCGGTGCCCGCGCCGCCGCGCGTCATAGAATCCCTGCATGTTCTGCGTCGTCGAAGCGGATGGCAGCGCCGAACCGTCATAAATGACGACCGACTTGAGCGGGAAATTCGGAGACAGCACGCGATAGATGACCACCAGGCTCGCGCCTTCGGTGAGTGGGAACTGCGGTTCCTCCGCCGTCGGGCAGACGAGACCGTGAAAGCTGCCGGAGGCAAGCACGCATCCCATTCGCGCCGATCCGGGAAATAAGCATTCACGTCGGCGCGATACACGCGCAGCGTTCCGCTCAACGCGCCGTCGGTGTAGTTGTCGAGGTCGCTTCCGATCTGCTGCCCGGTGATGGGATAACCGAGGAAGGTTCCATTGCCGCCCGAAGGCGACGGCGTATTCTCCAGCGTCTCCCAGTAGAGGAAACCGTCAACGATGTCGGCCCCGTCGGGAACGCCCTGACTGCCCGGGCCGTGGACTGATCGGGGATGGTGATGGTTCCGGTGGCCATGCCGCCCGCGACCGAGTCCGCGCAGAGTCACTCCCGCCGAGGCGTAGTCGCCGGTGACAAAATAATTATTCTCGAACGTGAGCGGGTTCGGCGCCGGCGGTGGCGCCTGGCCGCTTGAAACAGAACGGCGAACCGGTGCTCCGGGATTGACCTCGTTCCAGCGGCGGGATTCTCGCCGATCACGCTGCCGGCGAGGATCGCTGCTGCTGTAGCCGGTGCTCACCGTTCCCATCGTCAGGCCCGCGCCGGTGATGGCGGTCGTGGCCGCACGCTTGCGACATGCCAACCACGTTGGGGACGGCAGTGCCGACCGGCTGGCCATTCAAGCCGCCGTTGCCGCTGAGGTTGACCGTCTGCAGCGCAACAAGGGGAGAAAGATTCAGCGTGTTGTCGGTGAAATTCGCCGAACCCGTCAGAGTAGCCCGTGGTCTGCGGCGTGAAGCTGAAGCTTTCGGAGCAGCTGCGCCCGGCGCCAGGGAAAGAGTGCCACCGCAATTCGAGGTTCCGTTCTGGATGAAGTTCGGGCCTAGCAGTGACAACCAGCGAGCCGGTCAACTGCTGGTTGCCGACGTTCTGAACCGAGACCAATTGCGGGCTGTCGCGCTGGTGCTGCCCACATTGGTGAGGGCGAAGTTGAATGACGGCGGTTGTGAGCCGTTGAATACGATCACCTGGTTGCTGTCGGGGTCCGTGCTGAGGCTGGTATTCAGGTCGGGGATGATGACATCGCCCTTCGAATCCACTGCGACACCGTACGCAAGGATGTTGCTTATGGTGATCTGGCAGGCGCCGCCGGCGCAACCGGCGGGAACCTCGACAACCTTGGAATCTTCATCCGCGACGAACACATCGCCCGCCGCATCCACCGCAACGGCCTCTGGTTCATACCATCCGTTGCCGACAATGATCTGGCAGGCGCTGCTGGTGCAGCCGACCGGAATCTCGACAACTTTTCCGGGCGTGATGGTGGGGCTATCGGAGAAATCGGTGACAAAGAGATCACCCGCCGCATCCGTGGCCAAACCTACCGGGTGAAGTCCAGCCCCCGCGTTATACACCGTGGTGGTGCACGCGCTGCTGATGCAACCGGCTGGAGCCTCGGCGACCAGGTTGCCATTGAAGTCGCCGATGAACAGATCGCCGGCTCCATCCACCGCCACTCCCAGCTGAGAGGTCAGGCCGAAGCTCATCTGGGTCTGGACGCCGGCAGGCGTAACTTCCACGATCTCATTTAAATTGTTGTCCGCAATGAAGAGATCGCCCGCTCCATCCAGCGCAAGACCCTGCGGGTATGCAAGACCAGATCCCACAGGGGACTGAGTTCCGTTCGCCGCGACCTTCACGACAAGTCCGTTGTTAAACGGTGTCCCCTGGTTCTCTGCGACGAAGAGATCTCCCGCCGCGTCTACCGCCACACCGCTAAGCTCATACGGAGAGCTCCCGGTGAAGACCGGAGTTTGTGTACCTGGCCCAAAGGCAATCGCTGGCGCCACGCCGGTCCCGTAGACCAAGGTTGTGGCAATCACGGCGCCAGTGTTGTCGAAGAGAGTGACCGCGCCACTGCGCAGCCCAGGTGCGAGCGGAGTGAAAGTGACGTTGACAGTGCAGGTATTCCCTGCGTTGACGGTGCCACTGCACGTGCCGCCGCCGAGCGAAAAGTCGAGCCCGGCAGAGCCTTGCGTGACGACTTGGGTCGCACCGAAAGTCGTCGTCGCGGGTAGGTTGTAAGTCAGCGTGATCGAACTGCTGCATGGCGCGGGAGAAGTCTGTCCTTGCGGGCAGACGTTGACGCTGCCGAAATTCTGCTTGGCGAAAATGGCGCTCACGTTCAGCGGCCCTATCATCGACACCGTGCACGTCGCGCTCATACCCGAGCAGGCCCCGCCCCAGCCAAGGAATACCGATCCCGCTGAGGCCTTCGCCGTCAGCATGACTCCGGACCCGCTTCCATAGCCTGCAGAGCAACTGCCCGAGCTCGTTCCAGCGGTTTCAGTGCAAGCGATTCCTGCTGGGCTCGACGTCACCGTTCCCGTACCTGTCCCCACGCCTGTCACCGTGATCGGGTATGTGACCGACGAAGTGAAATTGGCGGTAATCGTCGTTGTCCCGGTGATGGTCACGACGCAGAACTGGTTCCCTCCTGCGCTCGTGCACGCGCCGCCCCAGCCGGTAAACGTAGATCCATTAGTTGAAGCCGCCTCAAACGAAATTGTCAGTCCAGTTGAGATGCTTGCTGAACAGGTACCCGGCGAACCTCCTGTATTGCAATCGATTCCGGTCGGATTGGACTCAACCGTGCCGGTCCCCGTCCCCCCAAATGTGACGTTGACGTTCACCGGCGGTCCCAGGCTTAAGGCGCTGAGGGCGACGGTCTGCGTTGCGCCAGTGCCGCTCAATGCGTTGTCGGTCACTGCAGCCGTGCCGCTGATCGAACCTGCGGCCTGCGGATAGGAGTAGAAATTCTCAACACACGACACGCCCGGAGCCAACGTGAATGAAGTGCAGGTTGAGCCGGAAGCGTCTTCAAAAAAGTAAGCGCCCGTGACCGCCCCGATCGAACCATTCAGCGTCTGGTTGCCGATGTTCTGAAGGGAGAGCGGGGTATCCGCGGTTTGATAACTCTCGCTGATCACGCCGAAGTTCACCACAGGCGCGGAGCGGTTGACCTCGAAAACCTGCGTCAGCCCATTGTCAGCGATGAAGAGATCGCCCGCCCCATCCACCGCCAGGCCGGCGGGAATATTCAGACCTTTGGTGGGCACGGTCGTCTGGGCGCCACTGGGTGTAACCTCCAGAATCACGTTGGCGATTTGATCTGAGACGAAGACATCGCCCGCTGCGTCGACCGCCACTCCGTTGCCGGCAGACAATCCGCTTATCGGTACGGTGCTCTGAATCCCGCCGGGTGTAACCTTCAGCACCCGCCCGTTTCCAGAATCGAGGAAGAAGACGTCTCCCGCCGCATCCACCGCTGGAAAGTAAGGATGCATCACTCCGCTGGTGGGTACCGTGGTCTGGACGCCGTTGGGCGTAACCTCTACCACCCGGTTGTTGTCTCGATCCGTAATGAAGACATCGCCCGCTCCATCCACCGCAACGCCAGTTGGATTAGACAGACCGGTGGCGGGCACTGTGGTCTGGACGCCACTGGGTGTAACCTCTACCACCCGGTTGTTGCCTGTATCCGCGAGGAAGACATCCCCCGCACCGTCCAGTGCCACATCGTATGCGACATTGATTCCGGTCGCGGGTACCGTGGACTGGACGCCGGAGGGCGTGAGCTTGACCGCCCCCGCATTATTCGAAATGAAGACGTTCCCCGCTGCATCCACCGCCACGCCGGATACGCCGGTGATTCCGCTGGTGGTCAATGTGGTTTGCGTTCCCGGATCAAACGCAACTGCCGATCCCTGGCCAACGCCGGAAACAAACTGGGTCGCCAACACACTGCCGCTGCCATCGAGGAGATTCACCGCGCCCGAGCGTAGTCCTGGCGCAAGCGGCGTGAAGTTCACGTTCACGGTGCAGGTGCCGGCTGAAGGGAAAGTGTTGATGCAGGTGCTCCCGTTGCCAAGCGTGAAGTCGAGTCCGCTTACGCCCTGCGTCACCACCTGGATCGAGCCAACAGTCGTATTCGCCGCAATGTTGAACGTCACCACGACATGACTGGCCGCACATCCCGAACTGTTTCCTCCTGGGCAAACGCTGACGCTGCCGAAATCTCCCTGCGCAAAATTCGCGGTCACATTCATCGACGAGCTCATGGTCACGGGGCATTGAGTGCTCGTACCATAACTCGCGCATGCGCCACCCCAACCGAGGAATGTCGATCCCGCGGAAACAGTCGCCGTCAGCGTCACCATGTATCCGCCTTGATAGCTCGCTGAGCACGGTCCGGTTCCCGCAGAACTTCCGTTCGTGAGAGTGCAGGTGATTGCGATGAGATTGTCGCTGACCGTGCCGCTGCCAGAGCCCACGTCGGTCACCTGGAGCGTGTAGCTCGGCAACGCGGCCGTGCCCGTGCCGGCCAAGGGAACGGCCTGCATCGAAGCAGCACCGTTCAATGCGTTGTCGGTAAATTGGGCTGAGCCGGAAAGCGACCCGGTGCTCAATGGCGCAAAGTCGACGCTCAGATTGCAGGTTGCGCCGGGCTGGAGCGAGAAAGAAACATTGCAATCGACCGGTGTGCCGGAGCCGGGAACCTGTTTGAAGTCGGAATCGGTCAAAACCAGCCCTGGGCCAGCCGCGGTCAGCGTCTGGTTGCCGATATTTTGCAAAGTTACGAGCTGGGCGGCGCTGGAGCTGCCGACAGTCGTGGCGGCAAAGCTCAGCGAGGGCGCCTGCGGCTGATTGACCTCGACAACCGGGGTAGTGCCATCGGTGGTGATGAAGATTTGTCCTGCCGCATTGATGGCGACCTGGGCTGGGTCGTATGCCCCGCCGCTCCACAAGAGAATCTGGCAGTTCGGCGTTGTGCAACCCGCAGGAACCTCTACGACTCCGCCTGCGTCGATTTGGCCTTCAATTGTTAGTGCTCGGATCGGCAACGATCACGTCGCCCGCAGCATCCACCGCCACGTCTTTCGGACCAACCCATCCGCTGCCGATCGAAGTCTGGCAGGCGGCGGATGTGCAGCCGGCCGGGATTTTCACGACTCGGTGCAGACCATTGTCGGCAACGAAGAGGTCGCCGGCTGGCATTAACCGCCATGCCGTACACGCTCGAATCGCCTCCAGGGCTGTACAGCGTGCATCTGGGCGCCTCCGCCGGCCGGAAGTTCAAAAACCCCAAGCCTGGGTTTTGTGAATGAAGACATCCCCTGATCCATCTACCGCCACGCCAAACGGACCGGGCAATGAAGACGACGCGTACAGGACGGTCGCGCAGGATGAAGTCGCGCAACCTGGCGCAAGCTTCACCACCTCGCCAAACCCGCCGAGACTCGTATCCGCAACATAGAGATTCCCTGCTCCATCGATCGCCACATTTTCCAGAGAGCCGAAACCGCTGGCCACTGTGGTTGGAGTGCTGCCCGGCACGGCCTTCAGCACATTTGCGCCGACAGCCTGATACAAATTGCCCGCCGCATCGGTCGTCATGCCATTGCTGTAGTTCAGGTTTGGCACCGCCGTTACCTGGCTGCTATAGGTGATTTGCGACGGGCTCGTATACGTCGTCGCGGGACCAAAGGCAGCCTCCGGCGCCAGGCCCGTTCCATAAATCGGGGTCGTCACCAACACACTGTTGCCGCTGTCGAGAAGTTCCACCGCTCCCATGCGCAGCCCTGGCGCCTGCGGAGTGAAGGTCACATGAACAGTGCACGACGACCCTCCGTTAACCATGCCCGTACACGTGTTGCCGGCTGCTGGTTGAAAGTCAAGGATCGAGGATCCCTGCGTGACCACCTTGGGCGTTCCGAAAGTCGTTGTCGTCGCCACGCTGTATGTCAGCGAAAGAGTGTTGCTGCATGGCGTCGGGGAGCCGGCAGAGCACACATTGACGCCGCCGAAATTCTGCGGCAGCCCAAACTCCCATGTGTCGGTGTACGTAGTGTTGTTCGAGAAGTTGGTGCCGCCGAACAGGATCAACTGGCCCTGCGCGGCATCATAGGTCATGCTGTTCTCTGCGTAACGTGCCGCAGGACCGGCCGCAGATGAATCTTGGGTCCAGCTGGTGCCGTTCCACAACCAGACGTCACTCAAAAAGTCGGTGGCAGCCTCACTGGTTTCGCCTCCGAATAGAATCACCTGGCCCAACGCCGGGTCGTAAGCCATTCCCGCGCCATCGCGTGCGGTGGGACTGCTCCCAGGGCTCTTTTGAGCCCAATTAGACCCGTCCCACGTCCAGGTGTCGTTGACGTCGACCCCGGAACCGTTGGTTCCTCCGAACAGAACCACCTGGCCGGTCGCTGCATCGTAGTCCATGCCATAAGCGATACGCGGGCCGGGGCTGTTCGTAGGGAATTTCTGCGTCCAGTTCGTGCCGTCCCACACCCACGTGTCTCCCTGCGCCCCGCCACTCGAATCCAATCCGCCGAACAGCACCACGTTGCCTGCCGCCGCATCGTAGACCATGGAAGCGCTGGCACGCCCATTGGTTGGGCTATTCACGGGAAACTTCTGAGTCCAGTTGGTCCCGTCCCATATCCATGTATCGCTGAGACGAACGTCAGGGATGCCGTGGCTGTCGGCCTGGAGTCCTCCGAACAGGACAACATTGCCTGTCGCGGGGTCGTAGACCATCTGTTCGTTTGAACGCCCACTCGGACTGTCCGTCGTATTCGCCTTCGTCCAGGTTGTCCCATTCCAAAGCCAGGTGTCGCTGAGGTAGTTGCCGTCGAAGCCTCCAAACAACACCACTTGGCCATGGGTAGCATCGTAGGCAATCGCAGGGGTAGTGCGCTCCGACGGGCTTGTCCCCGGCGTTAGTAGATTCCAGGCCGGCAATAGCGTCGGCGCCTGCGCCCACGCTCCCATCGCGCCTGCCATTACCACCGCCGCCATCGCCGCAATGCCGCGTCCCCAGGGAACACGCCGCCGCGCCGCTCCAACTCGAGAACCCAACTCCCCCTCGCCGAAATTGATAGAAGAAGACGAAACGCGCGCGGAACACACTCTGGAATCAGGGCCAGCGGACTGCTTGGTCCCAGCGGACTGGTTGGTCATAAGATGAGGTCTCTCCGTCGGGAAATGGAGCTGTCGGTCAAATTTCTTGGAATACTCGGATAAAGCGGAACTGGACGAGGATCTCCCAGTCACAATGGGCAAGCGCCCACTCAATCGGCACAGTCCATCACATCGCCGAACACAATATTTAGTTCGCCATTGGGGGAATGGCGCTGACTTCCGGGCTATTCATACCAGATAAGTGGACTGTTCTCACCTGTCACTTATGGGAGAGAGCCTTTGGGGGAAGCTGCGATTTCAAACTATTGAAGCCAGTGGGGAATGTCAAGCTTTCTCGCTGCATTCACACCAAATTCATCACGCAGCTCAAGGCAATGCCGGGCCACGGGAGCGGCCCGCTTCACACTTCACCATCCACCTTTATGCGCGATTACTTCGCGGCTACAGGCTTGCCCGTGTCCGGTGTCTTCGGCTCGGGCCTCGGAGCAAACGTCAACGAATCCAGATCGCAGGTGAACTTGCTCAGATCCACGTTCGCCGTCTTCGCCGCCGTCGCGCAATCGCTGTTCATCTCCGTCTGCAGGTCGGTGGATTGCTTCACTGCTTCCTTGTACTGGCGCTCCAGCCCGTTAATCTGTACCTGGATCTGTTGCAGTTGGCGCTGCGTCTTGAGCAGCTTGATTTGGGTATCCTGCGGCAGCGGTTTGTTATCGTCCTTCGATTGCGACATCGCAGGAACTGCCAGCAAAAGGGCAACCAGCCAAAGCTTCTTCATCCGTATCCACCTTTATGAGAGAGTTGAAGCCACTCTACCGGCCGGCGCGAGAGCCGCGCCATCCTACTTTCCGGTATCCCAGCCGACTTTGGTAACCGCCTCAATTGGTTACGATTACGGCGCTGACTGCGATGCCTGGATCGCCTGCAGCGAGGTCGTCGCTCCTGCGGCGCAGTTGCCGCTGGCAGGCACCACAGCGCCTCCGCTGTTCAACGTGCCTGCATCCTCTCCGTTCAGGTTCATAAGGTAGATTTGCGACGCGCCCGCGCTCGTCGCGTCGTTGTCCACCACGATCCCGCCCGTCGCCCAGCACCCATTGCCGCCCGGCGTCGCAAAGTTCTGGCCGGTGCCTTCCAGCGACACCGCTGCCGTCGTAATGTTGTAGGAAAGAATGCAGCCGTTCCCCGCAGCATTCGTGCAACCCGACTGCGCTCCATCATTCACGCTGAAGAACAAAAAGTCCGTCCCGCCGCCGAAATTCGCGTTGTAAAACTCCGTTGCCGGCGAAGGCCACGGATACCCTGCTCCGCCGCTCAAGCCGCTCACCGCACTCGCCGCGCTGCCGCTCATCGTGCCTGAGATAATCGGGATCCGGTACAGCGCCGCCCCCGCCATCATTCCCGTTCCGCCCACCACATACAGGTTCCCCGTGCCGCCCGCCGACGAGTAGTACGTGTTGTCAAACGACCCCGAGTAAATCGGATTCGCCGCCGTCCCTGCCGCGCCCAGCGGATCAGCCTCCAAAGGCAATGCGGATACATCTCCTGACGCAATCGTCGTCGTCCTGAACTCCGCCACGCAGTTCGCTCCGCTGCTCGTGCAGATTCCCCCCGTCGATTCGCTCACGAATACGAAGAAAGTCCCGCTGCTCGGGTCGAACAACGGTGCATCGTAAATTCCCTCGCCGTTGGCTAAGGCCAGTTGGTTCGAGCGGCCATAAATCCCGAATGCCCCGGTGCACGTCGCTCCCCCGCTGATGCCGGAGTTTACTGAATACACAAAGCCGTTCGAGTCGCCCACAAATACGCATCCCGAATTCTGGTCGTACACCGGGGAAGCAACAAATCCCGCGCCCGTCAACGCTCTGCTCGCGGCCGTCGTCGGCATCGTTCCATTCAGCACCGGCGCAATCTCGTCGATCGTCCCGCTATCCGTGCCCACATAAACCACGTCGTTGCCGTAAACGTAGTACGGCGCGGAATAGCTGTCCAGTGAGCTCAGTGCCGAAGTCGCCATGCATGCGGTCGCGCACCCCACTACATTCGTCACGCTCGCAGCAGTTCCCGGTAAAGTCAGTGTCCCGGTCGGCGACGGCCCCCACGCCAGCGCCACCAGTTCGGAGTTCGTGCCGTTGCTCTGCACGAAAACCACATCCGCTCCATCCTCTGAGAGCGTCGGCGCCGTCGTCACCGCGTAGCCCGTGCCCGTGTTGTACGCCCAGGCCACCATGGGCACCGTTCCGCTGCACCCGCTGTAGAGATTTGTATACGCAATAATCGTCGCTGCCGTCGCGCTCCCCGGCTGGCCCGTCGGATACACAACAAAATCGCTGCAACTCGCGCTCGTCAAGCTTGCGCCATACTTTGCCGGATACGCGTTCGGCTCCACCGTCGCCGCAGTCCCCCCGCCGCCGCCCAGCGTTTGAGACCAGTCCTTCACCACCGGGTCCGTTACGCGGTTGCGCGGCGAGTTCCCCCGCGGACCTCCGTGCGCGCCGAGAATCCCGTGCTGCTCCCACGCCGCCCCGCGCGCCGCTCACTCCAAAATTCGATCCAAAGCCGCCAGCGCCAAACTTCGAATCGAACCCCGACTTGAATCTCAAATCAACATCCGCATCCGCGCCCAGGCCCGACGCCCCAAGTCCTGAATTCGCCCCCCGCCTTGAAACTCAAATCAACATTCGCATCCGCGCCACTCGCTGCCAAGCCCGCCCCGAGTCCCGAATTCGCGCCCGACTTGAAATTCAAATCAATATTCGCATCCGCTCCGACCGCCACTTGCCTTCCCGCGGCCCGTCGCGAAACCTGCATCTGGTAGCGCGTCTCGCCGGTGATCCGCGTCCAGCGGTCCAGCTTCCCTTTTTTCAGCGCCTCTTCCCGCGTCCCCGGATCGGAATAAACCACGTGATGTGTAGTCCAGTCGCTCACCACGCCCATCGGCCTCGCCGCGCCCGTTTTCGCCCCAGACCCCTGCCCCGCCGCAGCATTGCCCAAGGCCGCAACCGCCGCCAGCGCCGCGCAAATCGTCCACATTGGGAACTTCATCCCCTCACCCCCACCACACATCCGCCGCGCCATGCTCCCCGACCCCTGACCCCTGTTTTCCTGACCACTGACCACTGGCCACTGACCACTGTTTCTCCGACCACTGACCACTGATCACTGACCACTGTTTCTCCTGACCACTGACCACTGACCACTGACCACTGTTTCTCCGACCCCTGACCACTGACCACTGTTTCCCTGTCAAGCCCCACCTTCCCAAAATCCCCCGCATCTCCTTCATTCCAAAGCGAAAATAAATTTCCCAAACAGTGCTAGTTATTTCCGCCATTTCACTACCCTTATTACTGAAGGAGCACTTCTGAAATGGCCGACCTCCAGGAAACCGAAACCACCCAATCCGAAACCACCGAATCCCAGTCCGAAGAATCCGAAGCCAAATGCGTTGACCGGTCCTCTTCCAATCCCTCCGTCGCACGCTGCATCCGCGCCTGGAACCGCGCTTACCGCAAAAAACTCGACAACCTCGGCAAGCACGAGGAGGAATATCACGCCAAAAACGTCGCCAATGACCGCTACCTCCGCGCCATGCCGCCGCTCGCCGGATACCAGAACGTCTGCGACTTCATCGCCTGCGTCACCTACGCCTCGCTCGTTGACATCCTCCGCCCCAGTGAAGTCGACCGTCTCTTCGCCGCTGCCAAGGTCGCTCTCGGAACCATGCGGTACGAACCAAAACCGCTCCCCGAGCCTGCCAAACCAAATAACTAGAAAAAAAGCTGCACCATTTCTGCGACAAATCAACACTAACCACTTTAGAATCAACACAAATCGCTCGAAAACGCGGTCAAAAAAGAACCAAAACGTCACGCCTGACGCCGCTTTCAAGGCGTTTTTTTCGCGAAAGGGCCCTGCTGCGTTCGTTCACGCAGTAGCTTTACCTCTCAATCGAATGCCGCAAACCGCGCCGCAACCGGCCGGATACAGAAATTCCTGGGTAGCTCGTTCCCAAAGCGATTGACTTCAAGTCGCCGCCACCCCAAGCAGCCGGCGATCTGTCTCAATCCTGAAGAGGACGCACTTACCCAGGAATTGCTCTAGGAGAGCGAAGTACTGATGTTGCTGAATGCCAGAACCAGCGTTGTCGCGATCGAGCTGATGCTCGCGATCATCGTCACTGCGATTAATGAAACCAGCATGGCGTATTCCACCAGGTCCTGCCCCTGTTCGCCGTGCGCCAGGTCCTGGAGCTTCCGTTGCATCTTGAGTATCCCGCTGAGCATTTGTCTCTCCCCCATGAAAGATGTGATGAATTTACGTTCCAGTACCCTGTTGTGCGCAACTCACTCGGCTTGCGCGGCGGTCGCGCCGTCTTGCAGCGCGGACAGCGCGCTTCGTCGCTAAAGAAATAGGCGCCACAATGAGTGCATGGCAACCCGATCAGCCGCGGCCCCGGAGCTCGCTCGCTCCCTTGTTCCCCCGCCGCCTGTCCCCGAGCTCCCTGTCTTTCCGCTCCCTCGCTCCCTGTGTTTCCGCTCCCTTGCTCCCTGGATTCTCGTTCCTTGTCTTTCAACCCTTCTTGGTAGCCGGTTCGGAATCCCGCTTCGTGGCCCCTTGCATAACCCACTTCGTAGGCCGCCTGGTGCAGTGCTTCTTCATCCAGCGAGTCGTGAAGCGACGAACCGTTTTTCGGCATTTGCGCGTTGCCATAACCGTTGCCCTCGCTGGTCTGTGGCAAGTAGCGTTCGGCGATTGCCAGTACCGCTTCCACTTCCATCATTACCTCCAGCGATCGAGAGCTCGGAAGATTGCGCCGAGGCCGCCGGTTAGCGGCCCGGCCGCTTAGAGTTGGTTAGTTGCACGGCCTGCAGATTCGCCGACCGTTCTTTCGAGCGGTTCCGTGGCATCCTTAGTATGTGAGGTGACGACTGATGCCATGCTTGTGTAAGTCACGACCCGTCGGTAATGCTTTACGGTTCTTGAAAACGCCCGGTAACGTGTTGCTGCCAACCGTGGCTGTCGTGACGAAGTGAAGGCCGCGGAACCCGCAGTTCACGGTCGATCCGTGCTGCTGGTCATGTGCCGCCATACGCAATATTGACCGACTGCGCATCAGAGGCCGTAACACTATCGTGCGCTGAACCCATGTAGAGCTACCACCCTGGGCAAGATCGTTGCTGACCATCCGGCCCGCAATGTTCACCAGCAGCTTCCCGAGGGGCCGCACCGCCAAATCACGATGGCGCCGGCCGCTGGTTGGCGCAACGTTACCGGTCGCGTTGTCTCGCTGCCACAGTCCCGGCAGCACCGCTCGTCCATGGTATGCCGAGTGCAGCTCCGTGAGCGGCCGCAGTTTGCTCCATCGAACTTACAAGCCCAGTCCGTCCCGAATTTGTGGGTAGGTGGTTATTGCAGGCGGATTGACGACGGTTGCCGGGCCAAACGGAGTTGAAGCCGCCAGTGGCGTTTTCGATGACTCGTGAAATACACGACTTCGCCCGCGTCGCATTCGAAAGGGTCGAGCTTGTGACGTGCAGCGTTAACGTGATCTTGGTCCGTATTTGCCGAGTGAGCCGCATCGAACGTTGGAGTAGCAGACGTCACCGTCTTGACACTGTTGGCGAGATTGCGTACAACCACAGCGCCAGTCCCGGTCGGAGACAGCGTGACACGCTGTTCGTACCCCCCAGCCGCGAAGGTCGAGCGCTCCGGTTCCGGCGGTCGAGCAGTTGCGGGTCCAGTTCCACCGTCTTGTTACCGCCACGATTCCCGTGACGTTTCCAGCGGTAGTTGCCGTTGCCGCGCTGCCGCCAATGCTCAATCCTGATGCCGTTCCAGTGATGTTAGTTCCCACCCAACGTGGACGGCTGTCCCAGGTTCGGTGTCACCGAGCACGTCTGGGCTGCGTTCGCCGAGGACCACGTTACCTGCCACGTGCCGTTGCCGGCAGCCACGAACCTGGCCTGATTAAGAATCGACCGACACGTTGCCGACGTCTGGAACTGTAAGGTGCCCGTAATGCTTGCTCGTTTGCGGGTTCTGCAACTGCCACTCCGCGCCGTCATAAACAACTCTGGCAATCGCCACGGTCGTCATGTCGCTCACAGCCAGCACGCTGTTGCCGTTCTTGGTAATGGTCTTTGCGCCAAGGCCGTTGACGTTCAGCGTTGGCGTAGAGTTTGAATTCGCGAACGGCTGGTTTGAAGTCCACCTCAAGACCAGTCGTAAGAGCCGCTGGCGCCGGAACGAGAGTCACTACGGAAGCATTCACGCTGCCGCTGTCCGCCGCATAAACCGGCGCTGCAAGGTCCGATGCGCTGGCTGCTATCGGCTGGCTGTTCGCGTTGGTGCCAAGGATATGCGCCGACACCGGAACCGAGCCGTTGTTAATTGCCACTACCTTGGTTGCGCCCTGCGTGCCGGTTACATCGCCCGCAAGCGAGCCGGTAAAGCTGCCTGCTGTCGTCGCTGAGCCTGCGGTGATCGCCGAATTGGCCGTCGCCGCGTTGCCGGTGGTGCTCTGGTTCCACGTCGGCACTACACCGCTCAACTGCGAGTAGGGCAGTGCAAGCGAGGAGAGTGTCGTAAGAGTGGAGTTCGAGGTCGCGGTCACATTCGCCGCATTGCCGGCGATGTTGCCCGTAACCTGCGACCCGGTGATCGTTCCCGTGATGCTCGCCGCGTTGCCGGAGATGTTGCCCGTGATTTGTGCACCTGCGATGTTGCCCGTAACCTGCGACCCGGTGATCGTTCCCGTGATGCTTGCCGCGTTGCCGGTGATGTTGCCCGTGATCTGTGAGCCTGCGATGTTGCCGGTGACCTGCGAGCCGGTGATCGTACCCGTGATGCTCGCCGCCGTGCCGGTCGTGTTCTGGTTCCAGGTTGGCACCGTGCCCGTCAATCCGCTGTACGGCACGCTTGACGCCGTGGTAGCGGTCGCTGCGTTGCCCGCGAAGCTGCTGCCGGAGTTGCTGAAGTTGACTGCGCTGGTCACGCTCGTAAGAGCCGCCAACGAAGTAATGTCATTGTTGGCTCCGCTCGCCGCTGCGCCCAGGTTCGTAAGAGCGCCCGCAGCCGTGGTCGCGTTCGTGCCGCCGTTGGCAATCGCCAGTGTGCCGCTGAAGTCGCCGGCGCTGCTGTTGGCGGACTGGCCCTGCATCTGCCAGTTCGTGCCGTCGTAAATCAACACCGTCCACTGTCCGCTGGCCACGTCGCTTTGAGCCAGTGCGGCGGTCCCGCCCAGCTTCACGATCGGGGCAGCCGTGCTGCCGTTCACGTTCAGAGTTGCCGCGCCGGTATTGGCCACATCGGCCTTGAACAGGATTTCGTCCTGTGCAGCTGGCGCAAATGTGGGCGTAGTGGAACAGGTGTAGGCGCTGCCTGATGCCGATGCCGCGGCGCACATGCGCACCACGGAAAGAGCCTCTGCCGTTGCCCGCGTTAGCTGGCCGCTGGCCGTCGTGCCCAGAACATTAGCCGGTGCCGGAATTGGGGCGCCGGCGATGCTGGTCACCACCGTTGAAGATTGCGTGCCTGACACGTCGCCACTGAGCGGCCGCTGAAGCCAGCCGCGTTGCCGGCGATGTTGCCCACGATCTGACTGCCGTTCACGGGGCCAGTAACGCTGGTTGCCGTCGCTGCGTTGCCGGTGGTGTCCTGGTTCCACGTCGGCACCGGGCCGGTCAATCCGCTGTAAGGCACATTCGTTGCCGTCGCCGCATTGCCCGTTGTGTTGGCGTTGATGGTGCTGTTCAGTGAAACCGTCACCGCTCCCGAGGCCGTACTCGCATTGATATTGCTGTCGCCGCTGGCAACGCTCAGCACGCCGGTGTTGTTGATCTGGTTGCCGCCGTCGATGTTGATGCCGGTGCCGGCCGTGAGAGTGGCGCTGGTGACGTCGGAGAGGAACGCCAGTTTCTGCGAGCCGCTCGAAGCGTCAAACTGAATGTGCGCATCGTTGGAATCCAGCCAGATATCTCCAGCCACTGGGACTGGGGACGTCGGCGTGACGCCCACCGGGAGGTTCAACGAAGCGGCCGTTGTCGTAGATGCGCCCAGGGTCTGCTTCGAACCCGCCGTATACGCGTTGGCCTGGTTGTTGTAAACCACGTCGCTCGGCAAGAACGCCTGCCCGATAGTCCCGCTGCTGATGTTGCCCGCGTTGGCGCTGAACGCTCCGCCGTGTTCAGAGTCGTCGTCGCCGTGCTGGCGATGAAGCACCCAGTGTCGACTTCCGCACCTTCGGCGCGGCCGTCTCAGCCGTGATCGCAGCGTTGGCCGCAGTGACCGAAGTCGTCAGCACGCCCTCGGCATCCGTCGCCCGCGTCACTTCGGTGCTCAGATTATTGGTCAGCGTCGTCTCCGCGCCGGTTGCACGCGTAGTCTCCGCCGTCAGGTTCGTGGTCAGTGTGCCCTCGGCCCCTGCCGCACGCGTCTCTTCGCCCGAAGGTTGCTGGTCAGCGTCGTCTCCGCCGCTTCGGCCCGCGCCGTCTCCGTCGCCACCGAAGCATTCGAAGCGTTTACGTCGCTCAGGAACGCCAGCGACTGCGCGGTGTTGCTCTTGTCCTGGAACTGCAGGTGCGCATCGGCGCCCGTCAACCACACGTCGCCCATGTTCGGTGTGCTCGGCGCCGCACCGTGTCACCGGCACGTTCATCGAGGAGTAGGTCGTTGCCGATGGCGCCAGTATCTGCTTGCCGCCCGTGAAGGCGTTGCCGCCGTCCAGCTTGGCCTTGAGCGCTCCCGACGTCCCTCTGCACGCGCGTTGGCGCTACGCTCCGCCGTGTTCGATTCGTCGTCGCCGTGCTGCGATCGAGCCGCCTCGGCTTCCGCACCTTCGCGCGGCCCGTCTCAGCCGCGATCGCGCGTTGGCCGCAGTGACCGACTCGTCAGCACGCCCTCCGCATCCGTCGCCCGCGTCACTTCGCTGCTCAGGTTATTGGTCAGCGTCGTCTCCGCGCCGGTTGCACGCGTAGTCTTCGCCGTCAGGTTCGTGGTCAGTGTGCCCTCGGCCCCTTGCCGCACGCGTCCTTCGCCGCGACAGGTTGTTGGTCAGCGTCGTCTCCGCCCCTTCGGCCCGCGCCGTCTCCGTCGCCACCGATGCATTCGAAGCGTTCACGTCGCTCAGGAACGCCAGCGACTGCGCCGTGTTGCTCTTGTCCTGGAACTGCAGGTGCGCATCGGCGCCCGTCAACCACACGTCGCCCATGTTCGGTGTGCTCGGCGCGTCGCCCGTGTTCGGCACATTCAATGAAGCCGCGGTAGTTGCCGAAGCGCCCAGCGTCTGCTTGCTGCCCGCCGTATACGCGTTGGCCTGGTTGTTGTACACCACATCGGTCGGCAGCAAAGTCTGCGCGACCGTGCCGCTCGACAGGTTACTGGCGTTGGCGCTGAACGCCTCCGCCGTGTTCAGAGTCGTCGTCGCCGTGCTGGCGATCGAATTACCCAGCCCGACTTCCGCACCTTCCGCGCGGCCCGTCTCAGCCGTGATCGCAGCGTTGGCCGCAGTGACCGAACTCGTCAGCACGCCCTCGGCATCCGTCGCCCGCGTCACTTCGCCGGCCAGGTTGGTAGTCAATGTTGTCTCGGCAGTTTCGGCGCGCGAGATCTCGCCGCTCAGGTTGCTGGTCAGCGTGTCCTCAGCCGTTGTTGCGCGGCTGGTCTCAGTGGTCAGGTTATTTGTCAGCGTCGTCTCCGCGCCGGTTGCACGCGCAGTCTCCGCCGTTCAGTTCGTGGTCAGTGTGCCCTCGGCCCCTTCCGCACGCGTCACTTCGCCCGACAGGTTGTTGGTCAGCGTCGTCTCCGCCGCTTCGGCCCGCGCCGTCTCCGTCGCCACCGATGCATTCGAAGCGTTCACGTCGCTCAGGAACGCCAGCGACTGCGCGGTGTTGCTCTTGTCCTGGAACTGCAGGTGCGCATCGGCGCCCGTCAACCACACGTCGCCCATGTTCGGTGTGCTCGGCGCCGCGCCGTTCACCGGCACGTTCATCGAGGAGTAAGTCGTTGTCGATGGCGCCAGTACCTGCGAGCCGCCTGTGAAGGCGTTGCCGCCGTCCAGCTTGGCCTTGAGCGCTTCCACGCCCTCTGCACGGCTGGTCTCAGTGGATAGGCTCGTGCCCAGACCCGCCTCGGCTGTCGTAGCCCGCGTCGTCTCCGCCGCAATCGCGCCGTTGGCCGCAGTAACGCTCGTCCCGAGCGCAGTCTCCGCGCCGTCGCCCGCGTCACTTCGCTGCTCAGGTTATTGGTCAGTGTCGTCTCCGGCTGCCAGTTGCGCGCGATATTTCTGTCGCTCAGGTTCGTGGTCAGCGTGCCCTCGGCCCTCGTCGCGCGGCACGCGTCAGCTCGTCACCGACGCAGTCAGGTTGTTCGGTCAGCGTCGTCTCCGCCCCTTCGGCCCGCTGCTCGTCTCCGCGCGATCGTCGACGCCGTTCGAAGCGTTTACGTCGCTCAGGTAACGCCAGCGACTGCGCCGTGTTGCTCTTGTCCTGGAACTGCAGGTGCGCGTCGGCGCCCGTCAACCACACGTCGCCCATGTTCGGTGTGCTCGGCGCCGCGCCCGTTCACCGGCACGTTCATCGAGGACGTAAGTCGTTGTCGATGGCGCCAGTACCTGCGAGCCGCCTGTGAAGGCATTGCCGCCGTCCAGCTTGGCCTTGAGCGCTTCCACGCCCTCTGCACGGCTGGTCTCGGTGGATACGCTCGTGCCAAGAGCCGCCTCGGCTCGCCGTAGCCCGCGTCGTCTCCGCCGCAATCGCGCCGTTGGCCGCAGTAACGCTCGTCCCGAGCGCAGTCTCCGCGCCCGTCGCCCGCGTCACTTCGCTGGTCAGGTTGTTGGTCAGCGTCGTCTCCGCGCCGGTTGCACGCGTAGTCTCCGCCGTCAGGTTCGTGGTCAGCGTGCCCTCGGCCGCTGTCGCACGGTCACTTCGGCGGTCAGGTTGTTGGTCAGCGTCGTCTCCGCCGCTTCGGCCCGCGCCGCTTCCGTCGCCACCGATGCATTCGAAGCGTTCACGTCGCTCAGGAACGCCAGCGACTGCGCGGTGTTGCTCTTGTCCTGGAACTGCAGGTGCGCATCGGCGCCCGTCAACCACACGTCGCCCATGTTCGGTGTGCTCGGCGCGTCGCCCGTGTTCGGCACATTCAATGAAGCCGCGGTAGTTGCCGAAGCGCCCAGCGTCTGCTTGCTGCCCGCCGTATACGCGTTGGCCTGGTTGTTGTACACCACATCGCTCGGCAAGAACGCCTGCCCGATAGTCCCGCTGCTGATGTTACTCGCGTTGGCGCTGAACGCCTCCGCCGTGTTCAGAGTCGTCGTCGCCGTGCTGGTGATCGAATTACCCAGCGTGATTTCCGCACCTTCGGCGCGGCTCGTCTCAGCCGTGATCGCAGCGTTGGCCGCCGTGACGTTGGTCCCGAGCGTAGTCTCCGCATTCGTCGCCCGCGTCACTTCGTTGCCCAGGTTGGTTGTCAGTGTCCCTTCCGCTCCTGTTGCCCGCGCAGTCTCCGCCGTCAGGTTGCCGCTGATCGTGTTCTCAGCCGTTGTCGCTCTGCCGGTCTCGGTGCTCACCGACGCAGTAAGCGTGTTCAGGTCCGACGGCAGGTTGGTCACCTGCGACTCCATGATGCTGCCCGTGATCGTCGTCGCCGTCCCGCTCGTGATGTCCGACAGATAGGCGATGGCCTGCGTGGCGTTGTTCTTATCCTGGAACTGCATGTGGTTGTCGTTCGTCGTCAACCACACGTCGCCCATGTTCGGTGTGCTCGGCGCCGCGCCGTTCACCGGCACGTTCATCGAGGAGTAAGTCGTTGTCGATGGCGCCAGTACCTGCGAGCCGCCGGTGAACGCGTTGCCGCCGTCCAGCTTGGCCTTGAGCGCTTCCACGCCCTCTGCACGGCTGGTCTCAGTGGATAGGCTCGTGCCCAGACCCGCCTCGGCCTGCCGTCGCCCGGCCGTCTCCGCCGCAATCGCGCCGTTGGCCGAGTAACGCTCGTCCCGAGCGCAGTCTCCGCGCCCGTCGCCCGCGTCACTTCGTTGCCCAGGCTGGTGGTCAGTGTTCCTTCGGCCGCCGTTGCGCGCGAGGTTTCCGTGCTCAGGCTGCCGCTGATCGTGCTCTCCGCCGCAGTCGCACGGCCGGTCTCAGTCGTCACCGACGCAGTCAGGTTGCTCAAATCCGTCGGCAGTCCCGTCACCTGCGACTCGCTGATGTTGCCGCCGAAGGTCACCGTCCCGCCCGTGATGTCCGACAGATAGGCGATGGCCTGCGTGGCGTTGTTCTTATCCTGGAACTGCACGTGGTTGTCGTTCGTCGTCAACCACACGTCGCCCATGTTCGGTGTGCTCGGCGCCGCGCCGTTCACCGGCACGTTCATCGAGGAGTAAGTCGTTGTCGATGGCGCCAGTACCTGCGAGCCGCCGGTGAACGCGTTGCCGCCGTTCAGCTTGGCGTCGAGCGCTTCGCCGTCCGATGCACTGTTGATCGTCACTCGGTCGCGATGCTCGAGTCGGTGTAGCCCGCCGCTTGCTCTGCGCCGTCGCGGCCGCACCGGCGGTCTCCGCAGCAATCGCGCCGTGGCGATTGACGTCGTCAGCGCAGCCCTCGGCCGCGTCGCCCGCGTCACTTCGTTGCCCAGGCTGGTGGTCAGTGTTCCTTCGGCCGCCGTTGCGCGCGAGGTTTCCGTGCTCAGGTTGCCGCTGATCGTGCTCTCCGCCGCAGTTGCACGGCCGGTCTCAGTCGTCACCGACGCAGTCAGGTTGCTCAATCCGTCGGCAGTCCCGTCACCTGCGACTCGCTGATGTTGCCGCCGAAGGTCACCGTCCCGCCCGTGATGTCCGACAGATAGGCGATGGCCTGCGTGGCGTTGTTCTTATCCTGGAACTGCACGTGGTTGTCGTTCGTCGTCAACCACACATCGCCCATGTTCGGTGTGCTCGGCGCCGCGCCGTTCACCGGCACGTTCATCGAGGAGTAAGTCGTTGTCGATGGCGCCAGCACCTGCGAGCCGCCGGTGAACGCGTTGCCCCCGTTCAGCTTGGCGTCGAGTGCCTGCGCCGTGCCGATGGCACTGTTGCGATTCGTCACCTCGGTCGCGATGCTCGAGTCGGTGTAGCCCGCCGCATTGCTCTGCGCCGTCGCGGCCGCACCGGTGGCGAAGGTCTCCGCAGCAGTCTGCGCCGTGGCGATTGACGTCGTCGAGCGCACCCTCGGCCGCAGTCGCCCGCGTTACTTCGTTGCCCAGGCTGGTGGTCAGGGTGTTCTCCGCGCCCGTTGCACGCGTAGTCTCCGCCGTCAGGCTGCCGCTGATCGTGCTCTCCGCCGTTGTTGCGCGGCCCGTCTCAGTCGTGATCGCCGCGTTGGCAGAAGCCAGGTCCGCGTTCAGACCCGTCACCTGCGACTCGCTGATGTTGCCCGTGATCGTCGACGACGTTCCGTTGGTGATGTCCGACAGATAAGCCAGTTGCTGCGGCGCCGTGCTGTTGTCGACGAAGGTCGGATGCGTATCGCCGTTCGCAAACCACAAGTCGCCGGCCGCGAAGTTGCCCACCGCCGGCGCTGCGCCGGTGTTCGGCACGTTCAACGAAGCGGTAGTGCCACCCGAAGCTGCAAGTGTCTGTTTGCCGCCCGTGAACACGTTGCCGCCGTCCAGCTTGGCCTTGCCCGCTTCCACGCCCTCTGCACGGCTGGTCTCAGTGGATAGGCTCGTGCCCAGACCCGCCTCGGCCGCCGTCGCACGGCCCGTCTCCGCCGCAATCGCGCCGTTGGCCGCAGTAACGCTCGTCCCGAGCGCAGTCTCCGCGCCCGTCGCACGCGTCACTTCGGTGCCCAGGCTGGTGGTCAGTGTCCCTTCAGCTGAAGTTGCGCGCGCTGTCTCTGTGCTCAGGCTGCCGCTGATTGTGCCCTCAGCCGTTGTCGCGCGGCCGGCCTCGGCCGTGATCGCCGCGTTGGCCGAACCCAAGTCACCACTCAGACCTGTCACTTGCCCTTCGCTAATGGCCGGGATGTCCCCGGCCGACAGCGTCGTGCCACCAGACACACGGCCGTTGGCGTCCGTCGTCACTTTCGTGTACGTCCCCGCTGCGCCCACCGCGATCAGCGTCGGATTCGGATAGTTGCCCGTCAGGTCGCCGCCCGCCGCACCCGTAGGAGCCAGATTAGATGGTCCTGAAATTGTGAGTCCGCTGCTCGAAGGAGTCAGCGTAATATTGGAGCCCGCCACGAGCGCGGAGCTCGAGAAGTAATTGCTTCCGTCCGTCCAGACCTGAACGATTTGGTAAGGCAACAGAGTCAGGCTGCTGTTCGCGCCGTTGATCGCCGCCGCGCTTTGGATTGTCAGGCTGTTTGAGGCATTCAGATTCTGGACACCCACGTACCACGTTGAACCCAGAGTCGCAGCCACAGGATCGGGCAGCGTCACAGTTGCACCCGCGCCACCGCTCATCGTGATGAGTTTCCCGTTGTCGCCTGCAACGGCTCCGTAAGCAACCGCCTGGGCATTCACGCCCGCGCCGAAAGTCCCGGTCGCGCCTGTCGGACCTTGCGGTCCCGTCGCGCCTGTCGCACCTTGTTCGCCTTGCGGCCCCTGTGGTCCTTGCGGTCCTGTCGCGCCATTCGCACCGGTCGCGCCCGCAGTGCCGATGAGGCCGGCAGCGCTCACGCTCTGGTCTGAGGCAATCGTTGTCCCGGATGATGCATTGCCTGCGTAGCCCAGGTTGGTCAGCGTCACACTCGTGCTGCTCGGCGTTGAAGAGACCTTGTAGTAGCCTCCGTTGGTCACGAACACCACTTGACCGGCAGCCATCCATGACGAGCTGCCCACCGTAATCGACGGCGTGTCCGAGCCACTCGCTGGTTGCGCGAAGCTCGCTGTCGTTGTCGTGTACGCGTTCACACCATCCGCGCCGGCCGGTCCCGTTGCGCCTGTCGCTCCAGTCGGTCCCAGTGGCCCTACCGGCCCTATCGAACCTTGCGGCCCTTCCGGTCCGGTCGCACCTGTCGCACCTGTCGCACCTGTCGCGCCTGTAGCACCTGTAGTCCCAGCGGCCCCAGCTTGCGCCATCAGTGTCCAGTTGCTGCTGCCATTGTTAGCAACATCGTTCGCTGGATCGACGTTCTGATTGTTCTGCAGTGCCTCGTATGTCGAACCGTTCTCCGTCACTACGTCGTAAGCGGCGTATTGCGTTCCCCCCACATAACCGTTGCGGAAGGTGAAGCCTTGACCCGCAGCGCCTGTCGTTCCAGTCGGACCCTGTGGCCCTATCGGTCCTATCGGACCTTCCGGACCGATTGCACCAGTCGCACCTGTGGCGCCGGTATTTCCTTGCACGCCCTGCGCACCGGTGGCGCCTGTTGCACCTTGTTCACCTTGCGGTCCAGTCGCACCCGCGGGACCGGTCGCACCCGTTGCGCCGGTAGCACCTGTAGTCCCAGCGGCCCCAGCTTGCGCCATCAGTGTCCAGTTGCTGCTGCCATTGTTAGCAACATCGTTCGCTGGATCGACGTTCTGATTGTTCTGCAGTGCCTCGTATGTCGATCCGTTCTCCGTCACTACGTCGTAAGCGACGTATTGCGTTCCTGCCACATAACCGTTGCGGAAGGTGAAGCCTTGACCCGCAGCGCCTGTCGTTCCAGTCGGACCCTGTGGCCCTATCGGTCCTATCGGACCTTCCGGACCGATTGCACCAGTCGCACCTGTGGCGCCGGTATTTCCTTGCACGCCCTGCGCACCGGTGGCGCCTGTTGCACCTTGTTCACCTTGCGGTCCCGTCGCACCCGCGGGACCGGTCGCGCCCGCCGCGCCTGTTGCGCCGGCAGAGCCGATGGGTCCTTGCACGCCCGCGACGGAAAGGTTCCAATCACCGTTTGTGCCCGAGCCGTTCGTCAGTGATACATCGACAGTCAGCGATGTGCCGGAATAGGCGGTGACTTGTCCCTCCATCCAGTTCGCCGGCGTCCCATTCGAAACCGCTCTCACTTGATCGCCCACAACATACGCAAGTCCCGATTGCGTCGTAAAAGTCTGACTTCCTGTCCCGACAGCGATCGAGCTCGGAGAAGTCGCATAGTAGCCGGAACCCGCCGCACCCGCAGTCCCTGCTTCACCTGCCGGTCCTTGTGGCCCTATCGGTCCGGTCGCGCCGGTCGATCCAGTTGTACCCTGCGGTCCTGCCGGTCCTTGCGGCCCGAGTGCGCCCGTCGCACCTGTTGTTCCTTGCGGTCCTGCAGGTCCCTGCGGGCCAATAGCGCCCGTTGCACCCGTAGTTCCTTGCGGCCCTTGCGGCCCAGTGGAGCCGGTCGCGCCGGAAGGTCCTTGAGGTCCAGCAGCGCCCGTCGCACCTGGGGCGCCCGCAGCGCCAACCAGGCCGGCAGCGCTCATAGCCTGGGCTGTGGCAATCGTTGTTCCGGATGTCGCATTCCCTGCGTAGTCCAGGTTGGTCAGAATAACTGTTGTGCTGCTCGGCTTCGAAGAGACTTTGTAATAGCCGCCGCTGGTAACGAACACCACCTGACCGACAGCCATCCATGACGAATTACCAACTGTGATCGACGCAGTGTCCAAGCCACTCGCCGGTTGTGCAAAGCTCGTCGACGTCGTCGTGTAGGCGTTCACACCACTCGCACCGGCAGGCCCTATCGGTCCAGCCGCTCCAGTTGAGCCGGTTGCGCCAGCAGGTCCTTGTGGTCCGGCAGCACCCGCGGATCCAGTGGCACCGGTGGCGCCAGTCGCGCCCGTGGGGCCCGCAGCCCCGATGAGGCCGGCAGCGCTCACCGCCTGGGCTGTGGCAATCGTTGCACCGGGCGAAGCATTCCCTGTGTAACCCAGGTTAGTAAGAATTGCGGTCGTGTTGCTGGCGTGGATGAAACCCTGTAATACCCACCGTTGGTGACAAATACGATTTGGCCGTCAGCCATCCATTCGGAGTTACCCACTCTAACCGACGCTGTGTTCGAGCCGCTCGCAGGTTGCGTGAAATTCGCCGTCGTCGTCGTGTAGGCATCCACACCATCCGCACCGGCAGGCCCCGTTGGCCCGGCCGCGCCTGTAGCTCCGATCGCGCCCGCAGGTCCTTGCGGTCCAGCAGCGCCTGCAGGACCTGTCGCACCTGCCGCGCCCGCTGCGCCGATAAGACCCGCTGCACTCATATCTTGAGCTGTGGCAATCGTTGCCCCGGGTGAAGCATTTCCTGCGTAACCCAAGTTAGTAAGAACGACTGTGGTGTTGCTCGGTGTTGAAGAAACCCTGTAATAGCCGCCGCTGGTGACGAAAACTACCTGGCCGTTAGCCATCCATGAGGAGTTACTCACCCTGACGGACGCTGTGTTCGTGCCACTCGCAGGTTGCGTGAAGCTCGCCGTCGTCGTCGTGAAGGCATCCGCACCATTCGCACCGGCAGGCCCTGTCGGACCGGCCGCGCCTGTTGCGCCGGTCGCGCCCGTAGAACCTTGCGGACCGGCAGCGCCTGCAGGACCGGTGGCACCTGTCGCGCCCGCAGCCCCGATAAGGCCGGCTGCACTCACAGCCTGGGCTGTGGCAATCGCTGCACCGGGCGAAGCATTCCCCGCGTAACCCAGGTTAGTAAGAATTGCGGTCGTGTTGCTCGGCGTGGATGAAACCCTGTAATAGCCGCCGTTGGTGACAAACACGATTTGGCCGTCAGCCATCCATGCGGAGTTACCCACTCTAACCGACGCTGTGTTCGTGCCACTCGCAGGTTGCGTGAAACTCGCCGTCGTCGTCGTATAGGCGTTCACGCCATTCGCGCCGGCAGGCCCAGTTGGACCGGCTGCGCCAGCCGCTCCAGCAGCGCCCGTTGCACCTGTCGCCCCTGTCGGACCAGTCGGACCCGCTGGGCCCACAGGACCGGTTAACGCAATCTCTAATTCCGGCTCATGACTGAAGGAAGTACTCTCTTTGCTATCAAACGCAAATGCGCCCGTCGAACCTTGCAATTGCAACGCCAGGCCGTTATTCGGTAGCGTTCCCGCCACCCACTGCTGAACCAGCGATGTGACGTCCAGGAGTACAAAATCGTTCAGGCTGTTCGTCGTGATGCTGGCGGGATGAACGCCGGTCGCCGACGTTCCCAGCGCCGGAGCATTGTTGAAATTCAGAGTGCCTTCATTCCAACTGCTGTTCACTTGGTAAGCGTCGACACTCCCGTTCGTGCCCACCTGGTTCACATACAGCCTCAGTGTGGCTTTGGCTACGCTCGCACCGGCTGGCAGCGGAGCCAGGTTGAATTGCAGATAACTATTAACTCCCGCTCCCACCACCAGGCTGGTCTGTGTCCCGTAATTAGTCCTTGGGCTCGCATTATTTGTGAATGAGTCTCCCGCTGGAGGCGCCGATTGAGCCATCGCGAGCGTCGCACAGATCGATAGCGAAAACAACACAGCGACAGTTGACTTGAAGAACTTACGCAGAGACATGACTCCTCCAGACTGATGCAGTGATTTACTTGGCATTCGCTGAATTGGAGCCACTGCTATTGCTTCAAGGCCAAGCGAACGATCGTCAAACGAACAAATGACTTCCACAAACTTTGCTGAGCGATACATCAGGCACTCCTCACAAATCACGCTTCTTTCGGGCCCGGATTCACGCGTTGATAGTCTTCCGATTTTCGAAATGTCGCCTCGTCAAGGGAACACTTATGAATGAATGAGCGGCGAAAGAACCTGCAACGTCGATATAGCAATGAGACATTTCTTCTTCATGAGTTACACTCATCGCCGCCACTGATGCCGGTGATGAGTTCAACGGACCAAGTCCGTTCAATGAGATGATTGCGGCATTTAGACTGTGTGTCCGCATCGGCCCGCTAAGCACAAACAAGCACACTGGCAGCAATAGAACGTCGCACACCACCTTTAATCGAGCGGAATATTTCCGCCGGCAAAGGGAATCTCTACGCATGCACGTGCGGCCCTTCCTGATTTATGGTCCCTGGGGGGTGAGTAGGACTTTATGTAGGTTCAAGAAGAGAGTCAACGAAGATGATGGATAAAACAAAAACGACAGTAATGGAAACTCTATGGCAGGTAATGGCGCAACTTATTACTGATTTCGATGTTGAGCCGGCCGCAGGATTCGGCATTCAACTTGCACGGTCTGCAACTTAGAAACTTTAGAATCCATCCTGCACTTGCTATATGAAACACGGAGCAATCCGCTTGAGAGACGCGAAAACTAATTGCCGATGCTCTTGATTACCCTTGCGCACACCTTATGAAATAGCGCTGCACGATCTAAGCAGTTCGCAGGCTTGAGCGATGAATCGGCGGTCAGGAAGCACACTTGGAGCGGCTTTACGTCTACGTTGATTACTCGCTATGCAGACTCTCTTACGCACAGGTCGACCCCAAGCCCAAGTGTCAATAAGTCCTTCACCGTGGCCTGTTTTGAAACGAACTCTCCTTTACCGGAGTGCGCACTGAGTACTGGTAACCTGTTTTCAAGTGGAGATAATTACTATTTGCCTGACCGAGGTACCAGAATCGTCGTTGATGATTATTGTGTGCCGCCGCGCGATATCCATTCCAAAGTTTCCTAACCTTGTTACTTCAATCGATCAGCCTCATTCCCAAATAGGGATTCGAGATCAAGATATGGACTTGAAGGCTGCGTTAAGAACAGAGTCTATCTCCCACGCTTTGAACTTCCGCTGCAGGCTCGCTTCCCATGCTGGCGAAGTGCCAACTGTAGGATGCGCAGGTCAGGCGAGGCTGCCGCCCGAAAGGCACCACAGCCGCCCGCACATCGAGCTGCATAGCAATATCTGTTTTTCGGAGTTCTCTTGCGGGAATGTATTGGCGGAGAGGGTGAGATTCGAACTCACGGAACCCTTACGGGTTCGGCGGTTTTCAAGACCGCTGCCTTAAACCGCTCGGCCACCTCTCCGCATCGGGGAAGACGCGTTGCCTGACCAGTTTATCGCAAATGGGATTGAGAACGGGTGCGAGAGGGCGAGCTACTGAAATGAGCGGCTCAGACCGGTGGGGTCGAGGCCCGCAATGAATTTCTGCGCTTCTGCAGACAGTGTGTCCTGAATGTCCGTCTTTGGCTGGTTCTCATGAAGCCGGTCAATGCGAACCATGATGGATACCGGAGCTACGGCTGTTGAGCCGGGCCAAGTAATGGAGTCTTCACAGGTGTGGCAATTCCGATGAATTGAGTCAATGTGCTGTTTCCAAAATTCGAAATCCAGATGCTGCCGCTCGCATCGATCGCCATCCCATATGGCTGCAGGATGGAAGCGTCGGTTCCAAACCCGGTCGACGGCGATAACAGCGTTCCAAGAGTGGAGCTCGTGGAGCCGCTGATCTCTGAGAGCGAATTGCCAAGAAAGTTTGCCACCCAGACAGTCCCGCTTCCATCCACGGCAATTCCCTGGGGATGGTTGATCCCTCCACCGCTTGCAGCGCCAAGCACCAGCGTTCCGCAGGTGTTCACAGCGCTTACACTGTTGCCGTAGTAGTTCGCGATCCAGACATTGCCGCTCTGGTCGGTCGCAACACCCGACGCCCCGTTGCAATTGCAATCGTAGTTGGTCGCCGTCGAACCATCCGGCGATATCTTCGTAATTGGCAACACGCCAGCCTGGTTCGCCACCCACCCGTTGTGGTCGGCGTCAATGGCAATTGCAACAGGAAAAGCCAGCGAAGTACCACCCCAACCTGCGGAACCGGAGACTGCCGATCCGGAGCTGCTCAAAACCGTCACCTTCGAATCCCCGTAGTCTGCGAACCAGATATTGCCGTTTGCATCAGCCGCTGCCGCGATCGGAAAATCGATCCCTCCGGAAGTGATGTTCGTTTGGAGCGGAGTACCCGCGGAGCTGAGCTCTGCAACGTTGCCTGAGCCGCTGTTCGGACTGGTCTGCTCGTTGGCGATCCATACATTATCGTTCTCGTCCAGCGCCATGCCATAGGACTGGATAATGCCGCTGCCGGAGATTCCGGACGGGAACAAAGTCGAGCCGGTGGGAGAAAACTCGGAAACTGTGTAGAAGTAATTCGACACCCAGACGTTTCCGGTCGAAGCAACGCTGACGGATGCAGGAGATGCCATGCCGCCGCCCTGAATTGTGCTGTGAAGCATCAAGTCAGGTGGTGCCGCGGTAAGAGCCGGCGAGAATGCGGGGCTGCCCGACTGCAGGGCGTAAATGGCCGCTACATGACTGCCCGGCGAGCGAGCTATGTCGAGCGCCGCGTCGATTGTATTTCCAGGTGTCGTGCTGCCTGTGGTGGCCGCGCTCAATAAGCTCGAACAGGCACTGCCTCCGCTCGATTGAGTGCAAGATGCAATGACATTTGCCAGTGTGTTGATTTTGTTGATTGGAACTACCAGCGTTGACGGCAGTCCCGCGCCAGGCGCGACGCCGGTGGTCGGATTCACCAACTGATCCGCCGTCAGAAATGCTTTATTCAACCCCTTCGTGTTGGTGCAACTGGCGCCGACATTGCCCCCGGCTGACATGAACGATGCAAGCGCCCAGACGGCAGCAACCGTAGTTGCCTCGTTCATCACGAAGCTCGCGCCCGATGTGATGCTGTTGCAGGGGCCTAAAGCGGACATCAGCCAGAGAGCCGAATTCGCCGATCCAGCTCCGGCCTGTCCGCCCTTCGCGATCAAATAGATCGGGGTTTGCGCAGACGGGCACGAGTAGCCGGCCGGAATCGTAAAGCTTCCCGAGGAGTTTGTTGATGTTGCAGATGTCAGCAGCGCCGCGGATGCCGAACCGTTGCCCGAATTGCCGGACGCATAGAGCTGAACCGCTGCGCCGCTCACTGGCAGCTGGCCGGCCATTACTCTCCCTGAGAATGAAACGCCTGAGACTGACGTGAGAACCGGACACGAAGCCGGCGTACTGGTCGCTGACGCCGGAGTGCAATTGCCACCCCCGCCGCCACCCCCTCCACCGCCTCCGCCATCTCCGGAACTGATCGCGCCACCGCAACCAGCGGCCGCAATCACTGCGACAGAAGCGCAAAAACTGAAAAGAATACGGTGCACATTGATCATCGTATTCTCAATCGGCGGGAAATGAGCAGGAGGATTTTGTTTTGTTATTCCTTGTTTCCGCGAGCACTTCGAATCGTCCCCGCAACCAGGGCGATGCCGCCAATCAGGGCCAGCACAACAGTCGGCGACTCGGGAGAATCCACACATCCGCTCTGCGCGTGCAAATGCATCAACGCGGCGCCAAAAAACATCGCAAGAAGAACTGCAGACCGGCGAAACATGTGAACCTCCCCTAAAAGTCGATCGTGCTGGAAGCGCTAGTCAAGCCATCCAACTATCTATGGTTTTGTTCCCAAATGACCGAGTTCAGCTCCGGCCGCAAGCG
The DNA here is from genome assembly GCA_963782085.1 of uncultured Acidobacteriaceae bacterium. GTDB lineage: Bacteria > Acidobacteriota > Terriglobia > Terriglobales > Acidobacteriaceae > Telmatobacter. The sequence goes on along the minus strand of CAWAIL010000006.1, from coordinate 85,206 downwards.
GGGTCACCACCGGCGTCGCGGCGCCCACAAGTTCCGTCAGCGATGAGTTGTCGTTGTGCGTCGCTACCCACACATTGCCAGATGGATCGATGGCAACGCCGTAGGGAAAGTTGAAGTTCAAATTGATTCCATAACCGGTCGCCGGCGAAATCGGCATGCCATTCGAGCTGAATTCGCTGATTGAGCCGTTAAACACGCTGTTATAACGGTTGGCTACCCACACGTTGCCAGATCCATCGATTGCCAGCCCGTACGGAACGTCGATGCCACCGCCCGAGAATCCATTGGAATCTGTAACCGCACCTCCCGCCGAGGTGAATTTGCTCAGGCTCCCGTTGCCGTCTGCGCCGCCGCTCTGGTTGGTCACCCAGACATTGGCTCCGCTGTCGATGGCCACGCCGTAGGGCGCGCTGAGTGCGCCGTCGGTGAATCCATCTGGATCAGTCGTCTGGGCACCGCTGGAGTTGCTTTCGACGAGCACCGGATTTGCGGCCCCGTAGTCGACCGCCCACACGTTCCCTGAACTGTCAGCTGCAATCCCTGCAGGCTCAACCAGTGACCCCTCCGGATAACCACCCAGGCCCGAAAGGGCCGTTCCGGACGATGTAAACTCGCTCAAATCGTTGCCGCCAAAGTTCGCTATCCACGCGTGCCCGGTGTTATCGATGGCAATACCGTAAGGCGTATTCAACCCGCTGCCCAGGTATCCCGGAGGACCGGAGATTCCCAACCCGCTCGAATTGAATTCGCTGATACTCCAATCCTGGATTACGCCAATCGTATCCTCTTGAAAATTTGCCACCCATGCGTTGCCAAAGATATCGATCGCAACACTGGTGGGCTGGTTCAGCCCCGCGGAACACCAGTGGTTGTTACAAATGCCGGTATTGGGCGACAGCGCAGTGCCGTCGTACTTGAATTCGCTGACTGTGTTGGAGTCAAAATTCGTCAGCCAAACATTCCCGGAACCATCGACAGCAATGCCTTCGGGAGCAAATCCCGAGCCGTCCATTCCGCCCCCGGAATAAGTGATGGAGATGGTAAAGTCATTCGGTACGCCGATGAGTATGGGCTGGAACGGGGACGTCGCCATAGCCAGAGGAATAAGGTTCGCGAGGTTCGATTCCGGGTTGTGCGCGATATTGATTGCCGCCGTCGCGGTTTCCGATGGGGCCGTGGTCCCGTTTTTCGCGTTCGAGAATAACGTAGTGCAACCGGTCGACCCGGATCCCGAGCTGTTTACGCACGCCGCAAGAATGTCGGCAAGTGTATTGATCTCCGTAGTCGGTACAGTTCCGTTTCCAGCAGGTGTTGTTGAAAGCGCATTGCCTGTGCTGAGTGACTCTAGATTGGCAGCCGCAGCGAAAGCGTCCGCAAGGCCGGTAGCTGCAATCCCGCTGCTGGAAGATGAAACGTGCGTCGCATCGGTCGCGAACCCGGCAATTGAGTATGCGGTCGCAACCGTGGAGACCTCATTGATGACGACCGACGTGCTGGAAGAAAGCGTTCCGCAGGTACCGAGAGCTGCCATTAGCCCGGCGGCGGAATTCGTGCCGCTCCCGGCATCGCCGCCGATTGCGTAGAGATAAACCTGGGAAGTTGGGGTCGGGCAGTTGTACTCATTGGAAATATTGAACGTGCCGCCCGCTCCCGTCGTCGCATAGTAATTGCTATTGCTGTCCAGGGTTCTGCCGGGGCCCGCGATAAGCAGCGATTGGGACTGCCCGTTGTAGCCCGCGGTGGTCGCAGCGTACACGTACACGCGCGCGCCGACAATCGCTTGCCGGCCGCCATGCACGATCCCCCGCAGAGCCACCCCGGAAGTGGGATCCGTCGCCGTCGTCTCGTTCGAAGTGATACTGGAAACGCCCGCGCAACCAGCAAGAAGAAACAAAAAAGGTACAACCGCCAAAGCAAGCAGATTACGCACGGCGGAAACTCCTCCCGATCCGCCCCTTGATGGGTGGCGGATCGTTCTCAGATACATTTAGCACTTTATGAAGCGCCGGTGGGGATCAGTCGCGGCACTGTCATATTGTTAGTAATGGCCCGAAAGATCGACGTCAGCTTCGTGATCGTCTTGTTTGTGGGCGACGTCGCCAGGCAACCTGCTCCATCGTCAGAGTAAAAGTTGACGGTGGAAGATGCCATCGCTGCCAACGCTCCGCACGGCTGGCCTCCCGCAGTCCATGACCCGCCATTGGTTGTTACCGTGGCGCTATAAGTCTTGTCTGTGGCACAACCGCCCGACGTTGGTGCGCCGTATCCGATTGTGTAGACTGCCGTTCCTTGGTTTGCAGCATATTGTGCCGCGAGCACAGCCTGACCGCATTCTCCAAGTGCTGAAGGGTATGTAGGACTTCTGTACCCGCTAGGATTTGAACTGCTGGTGCCGGTTCCGTTCAAAGTACCTTCCGTCGCCACAATCTGCGCCTTGGTACTGCAGGCTCCGCCGGTCGTATAGGCGTTGGATGCGCATGCCGACGCGTCGCCGTCACTTAGCAGGATGATGGCGTTTTGCGAGCCCGGATTGTTGCTCTGCTGCGTGGCTAATGCAGCCTGCGCCGCGAAGATCGCCTGGGCGTAATAGGTGCCTTCACCGCCGGGCGCCTGCATTCCGGAACAGCCGCTTACACCGGAGTCGCCCGCCGCAATCACAATTCCCTCTCCCTGGTTCAGGCCCGAGGTATCGGAAGTCTTATAGTTGTCCTGAAAATTCATGACCTGATACGTGTCGGCAGTAGGCAGCATCAGGTTTGACGCCGGTCCTGTCCCTGCCGTGTAGGCCGGGCTTGTATTCGGCATCGTGTAGGCCACAATCGAAGGATTGCTCGTCTTGCAGATATAGTCGTGCGAAACAGTCCCGGTCGTCATCGCAGGGAACGCGAACAGGCTGACCGCATCCACAGGAACCACGCCGCTCGTCGCCGTGCAGGTCTGTCCCAGTTGGCAGGGATACAGATCGCCGAGGAGCACCTGCAAGCCTTGCAAGGCGCAGTTGATCCGCGTGTTATTGCATTGTCCTCCGCCGTCGGAGTTCGTCATCGAGTTTGTCGTGTCCATGATGATCGCGATATTCCACGGCGTGTTATAGCCCCCGCGCATGGCGGCAGTTGCAGTAGCAGTCACATTCAGACTGCGAAACCCCACCAACCCTCCGAACCATAAAGGAAGCGTCGCTGTTTGTGTCGCAGTGATGGCATTGCAGGTCGACGAGCTTCCCGAACAGCTGCCTTCGCCGGTAGGCGGCGCCTGGCACCCGACGTTAAGCGAGCCGCCGACTGTATTGCTGGAGCAATAGAAGTTTCCGCTGATCGAGACATTCGACAGCAAGTTCGTCGCATTCAACTTGCCCGATTCGGAGCTGTATTGGTGGAGAGCGTAGTAAGACGTGCCCGATACCGGGGTGCTCGATGTGCCGATGTCAGGCATGTCCGTTGCCGCAGCTAGTGCAGCAGCGTTGGTCGAAGCCTGCAGCAGGCGATAGGCATAGTAAATGTGAGCCGATTCGATCGACAATCCACTGATCGCCGTGGTCGTGCTCATGGCGACGATGAGTATCACGCCAGCCTGTCCACGTTCGTTCTTCAGAAACCTGCGTTTTAACGAGGCAATGATTCGTTTCATAGGACAAAGCCCCTTTCATTTTGACCGGCATTTTTGGCCATTGATCCCCACGCTGCGAAGCGGACTGCATTCAAGGTCATGCGACTTCAATTCCCGTCATGCTCAAAGCTGTCTGCTCCGCCCCCCAATGAATCCGCCGCACTTCACTGCTCAAGCGGAAGGGGATCTGGCAATGCACTTTTTATGATCAGGGTTCGATGGTACCCGCCGTATTGCACTTTCGTGTTATCGGATGATTACCCTTGTAATTTAAAGTGCCATTTCGCGCCCGCTCGGGTAAGGCACCAAGACACTTCGTGCTCATAGTAACTATCTTGTTTTAAGGAGGATATCTGCCACATTCAACCATTAGCTGATCTGGCTAATTCTGGCACATCGTCAGCCCGTGCGCCGCGGGCGAGCCGCAGGTGCCTTAGGTAACCGCAAGGGAATAAGGTGGGCAGCAGCGAATTTGATTGATATTTGCTCCGCCATTGTCGGCGGTCGGCCGCGAATGCAAAAACAGAATTGCAGGCTAAGAGGTGCCGGTTTCAGAACGCCGCTATTGGAACCGCACCGTGCAGGCGTCGGTCGGGATATCGGTTCTGATTTGGCTTTAAGGGGAACCGCTAGTCCTTTTGGAATAGCGCAAACGATCGGCGTTTCTCGGAGAGAGGGAATTCGCTCAGGACTGCGGAATCACCAAAACCTCAACTCCCGAGGCCGCGTCGCGCTGGTGGAAAATTTGTTCCGAAGCAACGCGGAAGTCTTCCGGCTTCGCGTAGGGAACGTCGGTGAATGTCTGCGGATTTCGGTCAGTGAGTGGAAACCACGAACTCTGGACCTGCACCATGATGCGATGGCCTCGACGGAAAGTGTGATAAAGGTCCGGCATCGCGGAGTCGATCGATGCTATCTTTCCCGGCATGAGCGGCTCAGGCTTCTCCCAACTGTTGCGAAACTTGGCGCGGAAAGGCTCGCCTCGCAGCAACTGCTGATACCCGCCCATTTGCAGCGGCGGCGCACTGGTGATTCGCTTGTTGCCGGTGAGCGAACTATCGGGGTTTGGATAGTCGTCGGGGTAAACATCGATTAGCTTCACGTCGAAATCGGAATCGGTGCCTGAACTGGCTACTTTCAGGTGTGCCGTAATTGGGCCAGCGATGGTCACATCTTCGGTCAGAGGGTCGGTTTCGTAGGTGACCACATCTGGCCTGTAGCTGGCGAAGCGCTGGTCGTCAACCATGTAGCGCTGCGGCACCGTATCCGTGGTGTATCCGACAAACGGAACCGGGTGGTTTGGATCGCTCTGGTATTCGTCTTTGCTGGCCGCTTCTTCCGGTTGATCGAAGCTCAACTTTCCACCTGCGTGGAAATAGAGTGTCTTCGGCGCCGCGGCCTTCGGGGGCCATTCATCATAATGGCGCCATACATTTGTCCCTGTTTCAAAAACAATGGCTGTGGGCAGCGCCTTGCCGTTGTCTTTCAAATAGTGCTCGAAGAACGGAAATTGAATATGTTCGCGAAAGTATTCTGCGGTCCTGGCGTTGAATTGCACATCGCCCAGGTGGCTGCCATCGGTGCGCGCCCATCCGCCGTGAACCCATGGACCCTCAACCAGTGTGGCCGGTGTATCAGGATTGAATTTGCGAATCGCGTCGAAGGTCCGAAAAGGGCCCGCAAGGTCTTCGGCGTCGAACCAACCGCCGACCACCAGCACTGCGCACTTCACGTTCTTCATGTGCTGCGACAGATCGCGCGACTGCCAGTATGCGTCGAAGGTGTCGTGCTTGAATTGGTCGTTGAATAGCCAGTTCGCGCCTTTCAGATATTTCGAATCCAGGTTGGAGACATTTCCGGCATTCAAAAAGAACTGATACGAGTCGGGTACTGCCGAATCGGAAAGGCGAAGCTGGCGCCGAGCTTTCGGGATTCTGCTGCGGGTAAAAGCCGGCGTAGAATCCGAAGTTGGCTGAAAGCATGAAAGCCCCGCCATGATAGGAATCGTCTCCGATGAAACAAGTCGGTCATCGGCGCCTGCGGGCTGGCCGCAGCGATGGCAGGATGCGAGTCGATGATGGACGCCGAAGTATAGAAGCCGGGGTATGAGATTCCCCAGATGCCGACCTTCCCATTGTTGTTCGGCACGTTGCTTCAGCAGGAATTCGATCGTGTCGTAGGTATCTGACGAGTCGTCGACATCCTTCGGCGATTTCTTGACGTCGATGTGCGGACGCATTTCGACAAACTCGCCTTCGCTCATCCAGCGGCCGCGCACATCCTGGTAGACAAAGATGTAGCCGGACTTTTCGAACTCGTCCGAGGGCCCGAGCTGCGCAGGATAGTGGTCCTCGCCGTAGGGAGCCAACGCTGTAAGGGGTTCGGTCCATCAGGAATGGGTAGGGACCTGGATCGTCAGGGAAAGCCGCAGCCTTGGGAACATAAACGGCAGTGAAAAGACGCACGCCGTCGCGCATGGGAACGCGGTATTCATATTTCGTGTAGTGCGAGCGGACGAAATCCTCGACAGGCGCATCGGAAGAGGGCTGCTGGGCTTCGGCGGATGAAATCGAAACAATGGAAACCGCGAGAAGCGAAAAATGGCAGAGGCGGCTGATGGACATCAACTTCTGAAATCCCCCGGAGAGTAAAGACTAACGCACATGCCATCCTCTACAAATCGGTCCTGTACATTGAAAAACGCGTTCCGGGTCCAGACTATTTATTTGCTTGACGTGCAATTCCGCTCTGGCTACTCTGCGGCTATGTCCCTTCCCCGCCCGATGCCTGCCAATCCGGCCGGCACTGGTGCGACCACCCCCTGAGGCGACATCTAGTTTCTTCATCGGCATCGCTGGCTCATTACCGGCGAGGAGGACAATTGCCTCTCAATCGACTCTTCACCTTCCTTGTGCTGTTCGTGGCAGCATCCGTCGTGGCTTTGGCGCAAAACAGCTCCACCGTGCATGCGGCCCCGATGCCGCCGGGGCACGGGATCAAATGCCAGAAAGCGGATGGATCGCCCTGCGGAGATCCTGAGGTCAGCGACCTCAAAAAGGACATCACCGACGCCAAGACTACGGTCAGCGATAGCCAATCGACCAAAGGCGACGCGCAGCAAAACGTCTCCGACGCCAAACAGGTGGGCAGCGACGCGCAACAAGTGGGCTCGGATATGAAGAAACCCCTGGCCAAGCCGAAGCAGACGGTCAGCGACGTCAAGGCGGCGGTCAGCGATGTGAAGAGCACCATCGGCAACGCCCAGCAAACCAAGTCTGACGCTCAACAGGCCGGCCAGGATGTGAAGCAGGGCTTGCAAGACGTGAAAAAAACCTTCAAGGACCTCGTTGGAATCAAGTCTCTCGGCCTCAACGCCCTCGACGGCTCAATGAACTGCGCGCAGAACGACGGGTCTGCCTGCAACGACCTTCAAACCAAGGCCCTGCAAACCAGGGCCGCGCAGAAGACTCCGCCGCTCACTGTCACTCGCGAAGTGGATCAGCTAAACAATTAGGATTTCGCGGGAGCGCGAACGCTACTCTTCACCTTTTCTCGTCTCGCTGGCAACTTTCTCCGGAGTCGTCAGCGGCTTGGTGATGTCGTCCAGATAGTCCGGCGTACCGCTCACTCGCTCCAGCACGGGATAGCGCTCGCCATCGTGGTAATCGATGTCCGCCAAGTTGACGAACGAATCCGCCTGCACAATCAGGTGAATCGGCTCGGTGCTGCCCTTGGCGCCTCGAATCGCCGCGCGCAGAGCATCGCTCGAAAATATCTGGCCGTTGACCGCGATGATTTTTTCGCCGGGTGCAAGCCGGGCCTTGTCCGCCAGGCCCATTCCAGCGCACATCGGAGATATTGCCGCTCGTCTTCCACGCGCAAACCGATCGAATACCAGCAATCCGGGCCGCCTGCGGCGACGCCTGCCGGACATGCGAAAGCGCTTGCTCCGTCGCACTCGGCTTATCCTGATAGACCAGCTTGTATCCGCCTTGCTCGATGCCCGCCAGATCGGCGTGCGGATTGATGTTGTCGACGCGGTCGTGCAGAAACGTCGCCCAGTCGTAAGGAACCACCTGCGTTCAGGTCCGCAACTAGTTCATCGAAGTTATAGGGCACGATCAGTGGCCCGGTATTGCCGCCCTTGGCCAGGAAAATCTGTTCGAAAGTCGTTCAGCGATTTCTTGTTGTCGGTCAGCTTGCGAATCAGCGTGTCGGCATCGAGCCATAGCAACTCGCCCTCCTGGTAGTAATCCTGGCCGCGCCGCCAGTTGGCCCATGCCGCGCCGTCGCCGCGCAAAATGCTCGCCGCAATCGCGGTATCCTCCGTCGAGCGCCAGTCGCGGCCGGGCGTGTAGTCAAGTTGCGCCGCAGTCATCGCCAGCGAATCCGCGATATTGCGCCTGCGTTTCAAAGCCGGAGCGCGCCGCCAGCACGTTGCCCAGATATTGCGTCATGCCCTCGTAGACCCACAGCAGCGCGCCCTGCTGCGCTGTGGCAAAATCCGGCTGGTAAAGCCCCACGGGCCGGCGGTACTTGCCGTTCCACGAGTGCGTGAACTCGTGCGGCAGCAGGTCAGCATTCGGCAAGCTGTGTGGTCGTCATCCGAGAAGCCTTTTTCGCCCACGCCGTTGTCTGACGACTGCCCATGCTCCAGCCCTTCGCCGCCCGCCACATCAGAGAGCGTAAGCAGGAAGTGGTAGACGTGGTAATGGTGCGAGGCATAGAGCGCGTCGGCCTCGCGCACCAGATTCGCGGCTGCGCCAGCACCGCGGGACGCAGATTCGAGTCCTCCGGATAGTCTGAAACCACATCGATGTAATGCTTCGGCGTAATCGTCGGCGCCAGAGGAAACTCGTGGAAGTACTGGCCGGTGATCACCGGCGAATCCTCGAGCTGCTCCACATTGGTCAGCAGCAAATCGCGTGGTCGCGCCTGCCGCCGGAACGGGATAGGAGCCGCAGCTGACCGGCGTCAGCGCGGTGCCGATACCCCAGCCCGCGGGAACCTTCAGCGAAGGCTGGATGGGAATGTCCCGCACCGGCGTGTTGGCCGGATAGAGCAGCAGCTTCTCCCACTCCAGCACTGCCAGCTTTTGCGAGACGCGCGCCGTGACGATGCAATCCAGATGCGCGTGCAGCTTGGTCACGCCGGCGGGAATAGTCGAGGTGAAACTCGTACAGGTTCACGTCGTCGCGGCGCCAGGCAAGGGTTTGCCCGTTGGCGGTGAAGACCACGCCGGTAATCTCGCTTGCCGGTCCCGTTGGCCGGTGGTTGCCGGGAATCCACTGCGGCGTGGTGAGCGTGACAGGGCCCGGCGTGACCGGCAGATCGATCTCGGCGTGATAGAGCTTGCGCGGCGCGTCGGTCAGATCGGCTGTGATGAGAATGGGCGCCTTCTGCGCCTGAGCTGGGACGAGCGATCCAGCAAATACCAAGGCCAGACTTGCAACCAGGCAACGTGGGAAAATCCGCATTGAAAGGCAGTCTCCTGACCGTTGAGACTAAACTATGAGGACGGCAAACAAAAGGACGTTGCGTCCGCCGCGTGCCGTTTCCCTGATGGTAGCTTTATATCCGGCGTGCTAGAAACGAAAGAATAGAGATTATGAACGCAAGCCATCCAGTGGAATTGGAACCGCTTTTCGGAGACTACCCGCTCGACCGAGGCCTTCGACGAGATGCGCGAGCCCAGCGGCGAGCTGCGGCCGCACTATCGCGCCCTGGCCGAGACCCTTGCCACCCTGCCCGCCGGCGAGCTGCAGCGCCGCAAGCAGTCGGCCGATCTCGCCTTCCTCACCCAGGGCATCACCTTCACCGTCTACGGCCGCGAAGAAGGCACCGAGCGCATCTTCCCTTACGATCTGCTGCCGCGCCTGGTCACCGCGCAGGAGTGGGACCGCATCGAGCGCGGCCTCACGCAGCGCATCACCGCGCTCAACCTCTTCCTGCGCGACGTCTACTCCGACGCCAAAATCCTCAACGACCGCGTCATTCCGCGCGAGCTCGTCTACAGTTGCAAGCACTACCGCCGCCAGATGCGCGGCCTGCAGGTGCCGCGCAACGTCTACATCGCGGTCGTCGGCTCCGATCTGCTGCGCCTCAACAACGGCGAATTCGTCGTGCTCGAAGACAACCTGCGCGTGCCCTCCGGCGTGAGCTACATGCTCACCAACCGCCGCGTCATGAAGCGCACCTTCCCGCAGCTCTTCCCGAGCTACGGCGTGCGGCCCATCGAGCACTATCCGCAAGTTGCTGCTGGCCACGCTGCGCTCGCTCGCGCCGGAAGGCCGGCCCGAGCCGAATATCGTGCTGCTCACGCCCGGCGTCTTCAACTCCGCCTACTTCGAGCACACCTACCTCGCCCGCCAGATGGGCATCGATCTCGTCGAAGGCCGCGACCTGGTCACGCACGACAACATCGTCTACATGCGCACCACCGACGGCCTCAAGCGCGTCGACGTCATCTATCGCCGCGTCGACGACGACTTCAGCGATCCGCTGGTCTTCCGCTCCGACTCCGCGCTGGGCTGCGCCGGGCTCTTCAATGCCTATCGCGCCGGCAACGTCACCGTGGCCAACGCCTTCGGCACCGGCCTCGCCGACGACAAGGCCGTCTACGCCTACGTGCCGCAGCATGATCCGCTACTACCTCAACGAAGATCCGATTCTGCCCAACGTGGAGACCTTTCTGCTCAGCGAAGAGAAGGAGCGCCAGCACGTGCTCGCCAATCTCGACAAGCTGGTGGTGAAAGCCGTGGGCGAAAGCGGCGGCTACGGCATGCTCATCGGCCCGCACTCCACGGCCGCGGCAGCGCGAGGAGTTCGCGCGGCAGATCGAGGCCAACCCGCGCAACTACATCGCCCAGCCCACGCTCGATTTCTCGCGCGCGCCCTGCCTGATCGACGACCGGCTTGAGCCGCGCCACGTGGATCTGCGGCCCTACATTCTCTTTGGCGACAAAGTCAACATCGTGCCCGGCGGATTGACCCGCGTGGCGCTCGAAAAAGGCTCGCTGGTGGTCAACTCCTCGCAGGGCGGCGGCAGCAAGGACACATGGGTTCTGGAATAAGTCGGATTCGAGAACAGTCGGGTCGGAGGAGAGAGAAGCAAGATGCTTTCGCGCGTTGCCGACAGCCTCTACTGGATGAGCCGCTACCTGGAGCGCGCGGAGAATACCGTGCGCCTGCTCGACGTGACCATGAGCCTGATGCTCGACACCGGCGGCGCCAACGCGGAGGCGCGCTGGCAGCGCATGATGGCGGCGCTGGGCAAGCCGGATGGAATGGAGTGGAACGGCTCGCTTGAAGCGATGGCGCGCAAGCTGGTCTTCGATCACGTCGATCCCGCCTCTGTCACCTATTGCGTCAACGCGGCGCGCGAAAATGCCCGCCAGGTGCGCGAAGAAATCTCCACCGAGCAATGGCAGCGCCTCAATCGCCTCTATCACCAGATTCACTCGCCGCACGCGCAGATCGCAGTTCCGCTCCAGCATCAGCGACATGCTGGCCTCGGTCGTCGACGGCATCTATCTCTTCAAAGGCACCACCGACACCACGATGATCCACGGCCAGGGATGGCAGTTCATCCGCCTCGGCCGCTACCTGGAGCGCGCCTACGCCACGGCCACGCTGCTTGAGGTCTATCAGCCGGAACTCTTCCAGCGCACGACGCGAAGAACGCCGGCCATCTGTATCTCGAGCTCGTGGGACTGTTGCGCTGTTGCACGGCGTTCGAAGCGTACTGCCAGGTTTACACGGCCGATCTCTCGCCCGATCGCATCCTCGAGTTCCTGCTCCTCAATCGCGACTTTCCCCATGCCATTCGCTACTGCGTCGACGGCACGCGCGCAGGCCATCGAGGCCATCCAGCACACCGGCGGCCGCCGCCGCCCGAGGAGCTGACTGCCGGCATCGGCAAGCTGCATGCCATGCTCGGCTACACCACCATCGGCGAAATTCTCGCCGGCGATGCGGCAGCGTTTCTGCACAACATCCGCGAGCAGTGCCTGCGCATTCACGAACTCATCTACCGCTACTATGTGCACTACTCCATTCAATCGCGCTGGCGGTTAAGAGTGCGGCTTCAGTGAGGACGATTTAGTCGTGCAAGGCTCAAAAGACGGTTAGCTGAGAGAAGCGAACATGAACTTCTATTCCATCCGGCACCTGACGCGCTTCCGCTACTCGCAGCCCATCAGCGAGAGCATCATGGAGACGCGCATGCACCCGCGCTCCGACTCGAGCCAGCACTGCCTCACCTTCTCGCTTTCCGTCAGCCCGCGCTGCCGCGTCTTCAGCTATCGCGACCACCTCGGCAACAACGTGCAGCACTTCGACATTCCCGGCGAGCACAACCAGCTCGTCATCGTGGCCGAGTCGGTGGTCGAGCAGCAGCCGTTGCCCGACGTTCCGCATTTTCTTTCGCCCGACGCCTGGGACGAGCTCGACGAGCTGATCGAAGCCGGCGACTACTGGGAGATGCTGCTGCCCAGCACCTTTGCCGTCGAGACGCCGGCGCTGGTCGAGCTCGCGAAGAAGATGGACGTGACGCGCCGCGACGATCCGCTGCATGCTGGTGCTCGAGCTGAACCAGCGCCTCTTCCACTACTTCGACTACGTGCCGCGCTCCACGCGCGTCGACTCGCCCATCGACGAAGCCATCGTCAGCGGCACAGGGCGTCTGCCAGGACTTTGCGCACACCATGATCGCGCTGCTGCGCCACGTGCGCATTCCTGCGCGCTATGTCTCCGGCTATCTCTATCGCGGCCGCGAAGACCACGACCGCTCCACGCCCGACGCCACGCACGCCTGGGTTGAGGCGCTGATGCCGCATCTCGGCTGGGTGGGCTTCGACCCCACCAACAACCTCGTCGCGCATCACCGCCACATCCGCACCGCCGTCGGCCGCGACTACGCCGACGTTCCGCCCACGCACGGCGTCTTTCGCGGCAAAACCGCCAGCGAGCTTTATGTGGCCGTGCAGGTGGAAGCCAGCGATCGAGGCGCCGGCGCTCGACCGCAAGCTGCCCATCCCCGAAGACTGGAGCGTGCTGGTGGAGCGCGCGCAGCAGCCGCCCGAGCCGCCGGTGCCCTTCATCGACATGCAGCAGATGCAACAGCAGCAGTGAGCACGACCACGAATTGTCATCCTGAGGTCGCCGGCGCGACCGAAGGATCTGCGGATGTCAAGCCCCCCGCGTCTCCCGTCACACTCCAAAATTCCGCGTAACTCACGGTTCATCTGCGCGCTACGCGCTGCAAGATTTTCTGCGTGAACATTGCCGGTATTTTCTCCGATAAGCGCATAATGGTTCTTGAAACATCGATACAGCTCTCATCGCGCGGCGGACATTCCGCCGCGTTCGTGTTTACAAATGGGGGCAAATTGCCGGATGGGTTCAAAACACGCCGGGCACCCGATCCTCGTCTACTGCCGGGGAGGAATCGTAGAGGGACGCTGGTCGGGTGGCCTTTAACAGAAGTCGGACCGCATATTGGGGGTTGCTCTAAAAATAGTGCAAAACCGCCGAATTTCGCACTGAAGTCCCTTTGAATGGACGAATCTACGAGTTAAACCACTTGTTTTCAATCAATTAGAGAGAATGATCTCTGATCATCTTATTCAATACAAACCGTTTAACCCAAAAAGCGCCGGTGGGGGGGTGATAGTACCAATCAGTAAACACCAGCCATCGACGTTGTCTCGCAGACTTGCTGACTTGCTAACTCGCCGTCTTGCTCGTTTCCTGGCTCCTCTGAACCTCGGCCGCAATCTTCCTCAACTCCGGCAGCACTCTGCCCAGAGCCACAGGCGCCGCATCGCGCGTTCCCAGCGCAAAATACACATCGCGATAGAGCGGGTAAAGCTGCTCGTAAACCGCGGCCGACCTTCGCATCCGGCTCAACCGTGCGCAGCGGCAGGCACACCGCAGCCTGCGCTTCTTCAATGGTCTTGTATGCCCCGGCCGCCAGCAGCGCAAAAATTCCCGACCCCAGGCTCGTCGGAATCCCCGCCGGCACCAGCACCGGCTTGTTCAGCACGTTGGCATAGACGCGATTCAGCACTTCGTTCTTCTGCGGAATGCCGCCCGCATTGATCACGCGATCGATGCGCACGCCGTGCTCCGCCATGCGCTCCAGAATGATGCGCGTGTGAAACGCCGTGCCTTCAATCGCGGCGAACAGCTCGTCCTGCGCGGTGTGCACCAGGTTCCAGCCCAGCGTCACGCCGCCCAGTTCGGGATTCACCAGCACCGTGCGGTCGCCGTTGTCCCAGCTCAGCCGCAGCAGTCCGGTCTGGCCCGCCTTGTACGCATCCAGCCCTTCGCTCAGCGCGGCCACCGTCGTGTCCGCGCGCCTGGCAATGGCGTCGAAGATATCGCCGACCGCCGACAGCCCCGCTTCGATGCCCGTGTAACTGCGGATGCACGCTGCCCGGCACCACGCCGCACACGCCCGGAACCAGCTCCGCCTTCGCGCGCCATCGCGATGATGCAGGTCGACGTGCCGACCACGTTCACCGCGTCGCCTTCGCGGATATTCGAGCCGATCGCGTCCCAGTGCGCGTCGAACGCGCCCACCGGAATCGGAATTCCCGCGCGCAGCCCGAGCTCCGCCGCCCACTTCGCCGAAAGATGCCCGGCAAGATGATCGCTGGTCAGGTATTCGCCGCCCATCTTCGCGCGCACGCCGGCAAACAGCGGATCGACCGCGACCAGAAACTCCTCCGGCGGCAGGCCGCCCCACTTGGGATTCCACATCCACTTGTGGCCCATCGCGCAAACGCTGCGCTTCAGCTCGCTCACGTCGGTCACGCCGCACAGCGTCGCCGCCACCATGTCGCAATGTTCCAGCGCCGTCACCAATTGCGCGCGTTTGTCCGGATTGTGCCGCAGCCAGTGCAGCAGTTTCGCAAATCCCCACTCGTGCGAGTAGACGCCGCCGCACCACTCGATGCCTTCGAAGCCCAGCTCGTGCGCCTTGCGCGTAATCTCCTCGGCCTCGGCAAAGGCGCGATGATCGCACCAAAGATAGTACTCGTCGAGCGGCTCCAGCCCCTCGCCCACCGGAATCACGCTCGATCCGGTTGTGTCGAGCGCGATCGCGGCCACTTGCGCGCCGTCGATGCCGGTTGCCTTCAGCGCGTCCGCGTCGCCGCGGCCAGCGCGGCCATCTGGTCGGCGTGCGACTGGGTCGCGTAGTTCGGATCTTCGCGGCGGCGATGCAGCGGATAAGAGGCCGACGCGGTGCCGATCGGGCCCTTCTTGCTGTCAACCAAGAGTGACGCGAACGCTGAGTGTGCCGAAATCGACGCCGGCAACGATGGCCATGGAAATTCTCCTCGTAGTAAACGCTTCCTGATTCGCAGACCAGACTACACCATGGCGGAGCGGCACTGCGTCTCTGGAGGCAGAGACCGATCTCTCGTGTAAAGACTGACCGCTGCGATGCTGCGGTCAGGTCTGTAACGCGCGAACGCGTGACGCAATCCGGTTGAACATGCCCTCGAGATGCATTATCGTTCGATCGCCGCGCGCGTTCTGCGCCGCCGTCGGTCGCTATTTCTTCTGTGCCGGGCAGCATTGAGTCAGCTTGCCGAACAAGCTCGGCTTCGCCAGCGGCGAAGCAGCCGGCGGATTCGCCATCGGCGTTGCGGCCGGAGGCTTGGTCGGCGCGGCCGGCTTCTCTGCGGCTTTTCGGGGTTCGCCGAGGGCGCTGGCTGCAGGAGCAGCCGCGGAAAGCGTGCCTGACCCTCCATCCACGACCTGCGCATGCGCCAGTTCCGGCGGCGCACCGCCTGTCCTGGTTCTTCACCAGGATCGAGATGCGCCGGTTCGACGGATCATATGGATTGTTCTTCACGCGCAGCATCTGGTCGGCATAGCCGCGCACCTGCGTCACCTGGTCGGCGCGCACGCCATCCTGCTGCAGCAGGCGCCGCGCGGAGTTGGCGCGGTCGGCCGAGAGCTCCCAGTTGCTGTAGTTGGCGTCGGTCGAGTACTGCGCGGCGTCGGTGTGGCCCTCGATGAGCAGTTGGTTGGGCAGCGTCTTCAGCTCCGCCGGCCAGCAGCGCCAGCAGCTCCTGGCCGCTGTCGCTCAGTTGCGCGCTGCCGCTCTGGTAGAAGGTTCCGTTCTTGCCTTCGATCAGCTCGATGCGCAGTCCCTCGGGAGTGATGGTGATCTCGATCTGCTTGATCAGTTTTTCCAGTTCCTTGCGTTGCCTTGATCTCCTTCTTCCAGTTTCTCTTTCAGCTCCTGCAGTGCTTCGTGTCTGGTCGGCTGTGGTGTCAGTGGCCACTGCCGTTGCCCGCCATGGTCGTGCCCAGCAGATTGGCGGTTCCTTTCGGATCGTTGAAGTATCCGGCCACGGCTTTTTTCACCTTTTCGCTCGAGCCCATCAGCCACAGCACGATGAACAGCGCCATCATCGCGGTCACGAAATCGGCGTAGGCCACCTTCCACGCGCCGCCGTGATGGCCGCCGTGGCCGCCCTTCTTCTTGATCACGATGATCGGTTGTGCTTTCGCCGACATCATTCGCTCGCTCTTCTCTCTTGTCCGCGCTGCGGCTTCGCCTTGCGCAGCCGCCGCCTCCGCGCCGTCTTGTTCTTGCAGTTCTTTTCCATCTCGTCGAAGCTCGGGCCGCACGTAGGCGGGAATCGCGCGCCGGCCCAGCTCGATCGCGATCATCGGCGCCGAGCCTTTCAGAAACGCGAGCAGCAGCACGCGCAGCACGTGCAGATATTCGTTGTGCTCGTCGGCGACCTTGCGTCATGTTCGCGGCCAGCGGCCCCACCACGCCGTAACAAAGCAGAATGCCGAGAAACGTTCCCACCAGCGCCGCGGCCACGTGCTTGCCGATCTCTTCCGGCGGGCCGCCCAGCGAGCCCATGGTGATCACCACGCCCAGCACCGCGGCCACAATGCCCAGGCCCGGCAGCGAATCGGCCACCGTGGTCAGCGCGTCGACCGGCTGCACCGCCGCGTGATGGTGCACTTCCATGTCGAGCTCCATCATCTGGTCCATGTCGAACGGCTCCACGCCGCCGGTGATCGCCGTGCGCAGCGTGTCGCAGACAAAGTCCAGCGCGTGATGGTCGCTGAGAAACTCGGGATAGTTCTTGAAGATCGCGCTCTCCTTCGGCTTTTCCACGTCCATCTCCACGGCCAGCAAGCCCTCTTTGCGCACCTTGTTCAGGAACTGGTACATCATCTTGAGCGTGCTCAGGTAGCGCGCCTTGGTAAAGGGCGAGCCCTTGAGCGACGCGATCAGCCCGGCCACGATGGCCTTCAGAATGCGCATCGGATTGGCCACCAGCAGCGTGCCCGCGGCCGCGCCGGCGATGATCAGCAGCTCGGCGGGCTGAACCAGCACAGCGATGTGGCCCTTCTCCATGAGGAAGCCCGCGATGATGGCGGCGAAGACAACAACGATGCCTATGATGGCGAACATGTCGATCCTCCCCTGGTGGCGCAGCGTCGCGCGATTGCCGCCTGCTGTTGGCTGCTCGTTTCCATCGCCTGGCGCGCGCGCTTCAGCAGTTGCGCCAGCGTTTCCTCTGCAGTCGCTGCCGGCCTGGGCCGCGCCGATGCTCACGGTGAGCGAGACGCGGTCGCCCCACCAGCGGAAGTCGGCCGTGCGCGCCAGGCCCGGCAAGCATCTGCGCGTGCGCGGCAAGCATCTCCGCGTTGCGCTCGTGCGCCACGATCAGAAACTCATCGTCGCCCCAGCGCCCCATCTCCTCGGCCGGCCGCAGGCCTTGCGCCAGCGCGTGCCGCACCTTTTCGAGCATGGCGTTGCAGGCTGCGACGCCATGCGTCTTGCGCAATTCCTGCGCCTGGTCCACGCCGATCCACAAAACGCCAAAGGCAGGCCCGCCGCCGGCAAAATCGTCAAACTCCATTTGCAGCCGTTCCTCGAACTCTTCCTGGCTGCCTTCAAATCGTCCGCCGAGCCTTCGCCGGTCTCGCCGTGCGGCAGTGCGTCCAAGCTCTGCGCGGGATGAAAAAACACCGCTGCGCCAATTCGCCCGCCGAGCACGTCGCGCAGCGTAACGCGTTGCGTGATCGTCTGCACGGCGTGTCCCAGTTTGTGCTGAACTTCCACGAGCGCTCCGCGGGTTGATGCAGGCGCGTTTGATATTCCATCGGTATGGAGCACAGGGTCGAGAAGCAGTGCTTCGAGAGAAGCAGGAACCGGCCGGCAAAGCACCTCCAAAGCGGGAAACCCTGAGATGGCCTCCGCTGCCGGGTTCCAGAAAACCACATCGTCCCGGACGTCAAGAAGGGCGATGCCGTCGCTCAGGCAATCCAGCGCTGCTTCAAGCAATTCAGCACGTTCCGCCATGGTTTCGCTTCCACGAGCCTTTTCGCCATTGCTGGTTCGCTTCAGGTTGCCCAGACCAATTCCAGACACACGCTGCCCTGAAAGGCTCCAAAACTTTCATCGGCGAAATGCGCGCCATCATCATTGCGCAGTGCCGTAACCAGAAATGTTTAGTTACCCGGAATTCCGGGCATGGCGAGCAAGCTTCCTCAGGGAGCGTTTGTGTTCTCGGCCGCGTGGCGATTTTCGAGATGAAATCGCCTGACAAACGACTTTGCCCTGGTGTGCGCTAAGCTGGGCAGAAACTCGAGGCCAATGTTGCCGATCGTGTAATCGAGCAAGCCGAAGTTCCCCATGCGGAATGCGTCTTTCAATCCGTAGCGGCCCGGGTACCACGTACGAACCACGACGAGAGGACCCGCGTATGGAGCAACCACCCCAGGCAGCGCGAATGCCGGGCGCCCCGTGATGCGGTTCCGCGCGACGACTACCGATGCCATGGCGTGCCTGAGCCGGGGCCAAACACCAGTGCAGGCGCAGCGGTAATAGTAGACGTCCTCGTCCATCGCCTCGGCCAGAGCGTAACGCGCGGAGACGTTGATCGCCGAAGTGCCAAAGTCCGATGCGTAACGCTCGCTAAAGCCCACCCATCCTTCACGCCAGTCTGGGGGATTGTGCCGTGCCTGATGGTACCCCGCCACAACTGCGCTCATGATCAGCGGGTAAGGGCCGAAGCCTTCGTAGAGGTAGTTGTGCAGCTCTGTTGACTCGCCCCGAGGCGTGTAGTCAACGGGCTTTCCCACGGGCGCAAAAATCGCGGCGGGAGCCGGAGCGTCGGGCAGATTCGATTCAGTTTGCGATGCTTCAAGAGGCTGCGCAACGACTGGCGGTGCAAAAACGGCGGCGCCAACGGCCACAATCGACAGAATCCGCGCAAGCAAGAGAAAGCGCACCGATCCCCACCTCAGGTGGTGAGATGCGGCAATTCGCAATGCAGGCTGCGTGACTTTGCCGCGTCAGACGATTCCTTTGATTTGCACTAACAGAAAGTTAGTAGCACCTGACCCACTCGAGGATTGACCGCACCGCGATGCCACTGGGTCCTTTGGCGATGTAGGGCTTCGAGTCCTCGATCCACGCAGTGCCGGCGATGTCGAGATGGATCCACGGCGTGTCTTCCGCGAAGTGGTGCAGAAACTCCGCAGCGGTGATCGCGCCACCCCAGCGCCCACCGGTGTTTTTGATGTCGCCAATGTCGGACTTGATGAGGTCGGCATATTCCTCGCCCAGTGGCAGCCGCCAGAACCTCTCCCCCGAAACCTGGCTCGCCGCCTCGAATTTCGCGTGAGTAGCTTCGTCGTTCGAGAAGCTGCCGCCGGTGATCTTGCCGAGGGCAACAGAGATGGCGCCGGTGAGGGTCGCTGCATCGATCAGATGCGTTGCGCCGAGCTGACGCGCGTAGGTGAGCCCATCGGCCAGCACAAGCCGGCCTTCAGCATCGGTATTGATGATCTCGATGGTTTTTCCTGACATTGCAGTCTGCACATCGCCCGGTTTCTGCGCGGTTCCCGACGGCATGTTTTCGGCGGCGCACACAATCGCAATCACGCGCACTTTAGGCTTGAGCAACGCAATTGCGCGCATGGCGCCGAGCATCGCAGCGCCGCCCGCCATGTCGTACTTCATTTTCTCCATATTGTCGGCCGGCTTGATTGAGATGCCGCCGGTGTCGAAGGTAATTCCCTTGCCCACCAAGCCGAGCACCGGGCCCTCATTAACTCCCTCCGGCATGTAACGCAGCACAATCAGCGCAGGCGGCTCGGCGGACCCCTGCGACACCGCCCAGAAAGCACCCATCTTCAGTTCGTGCAGCTTCTCGCTCGAGTGGACTTCCCATCCGAGGCCCACCAGTTGCGCCATCTCCGCTGCGCGCTGGCCCAGGATCGTTGGCGTCAATTTGTTCCCAGGCTCGTTGACAAGCGAGCGCGCGAAGTTTTGGCTCTCGCCCACGATTACTCCTTCGGCAACCGCGGCCTCGACCGCAGAACGATCCACGCTCTCCGGCACGGCCAACGTGAATAGCTTGATGCTCTGGTCTTTGCGATCGCTGCGATAAGTATCAGCGTCGAAATCGGCTATGAAAGCGCCTTCGACCATGCATCTTGCGGCGAGCGGAGGCTGCAAAGTGTCGTTCTCTGGCAGCCTCAGTACAATCTCACGGATACTGCGCGTTTTGGCATAGCGAACGGCCGTTCCGGCTGCGTTCCGCATCTTATGAACGTTGAGCTTTGCCTGCTTCCCGAGTCCGATAATTAACAGACGCTTCGCGGCAATCCCGGCAGGACTATGAATCAGGACGGATTCGTTAGCACCGGCTTTGTATTCGCCTGACTTGAGAACAGCGGCTGCAGCAGCCTGCACGGCAGGATCATTCGTGAGGAGCGCCGGTGCCGGTTTTGCGTCGGAGCTTTTTTCAGTTTGAAGATCGGCGGCGAAAACCGTGAGGAGTTCGGTGGCAACTCCAGAAAGGGGAGCAAAGGAAACTTCAGTCCGCATGGGGCTTATTGTTGATGGCTAGACCAGCTTGAGGCAAATGACTTCTCCGGCCGGAGCCGGAGCTCACGCCGGCCCGCCAAATCGCCGAATCGACGGCTTCTCCCCACTTTGTGTGACTCGATTTCAGCCATCCGTCCCTTAGAATCTCTACATGTGCGGAATCGTCGGCTATGTTGGCCCGAAGAAAGTGGTTCCCGTCATCATCGAGGGGCTCAGGCGCCTCGAATATCGCGGCTACGACTCGGCAGGCATCGCTGTCGGCAGCCCATCGCGTCCGAAGCTTGATGTCTCCCGCGCCCCCGGCAAGCTCTCGAATCTTGAGGGCGTGCTTCGCGACCACCCCATCGATGGCACCTTCGGCATCGGCCACACGCGCTGGGCTACTCATGGGCGGCCGACCGAAGAAAATGCCCATCCGCATCGCGACTGCACTGGCCGCATCGTTGTCGTCCACAACGGCATCGTTGAAAACTATCTCGACCTCAAGCGCGAGCTCATCGAGCAGGACCACAAATTCGTTACCGAGACTGACACCGAGATCATCGCGCACCTCATCGAGCAATTGCAGAACGAGGCTGAAGCCTCGGGCAAGCCCCTCAGCCTTGAAGACGCCGTTCGGCTTGCCGTCAAGCGTCTCACCGGCGCCTTTGCTCTAGGCGTACTATCCTCCTCCGAGCCCGACAAAATCATCGCCGCTCGATTCGGACCACCCGTCGTCATCGGTGTTGGCGAAGGCGAGTCCTTCGTTGCTTCCGATGTTCCCGGGATTCTCCACCACACGCGCAACATCTACTTTCTCGCCGATGGCGACATGGCCATCCTCACTCCCTCCGGCGTCACGCTCACCGACTTTGATGGCCGTCCGATTCAGCGCGAACTCACGCGCATCACGTGGGATCCCATCCAGGCGGAAAAGGGTGGTTACAAGCACTTCATGCTGAAGGAAATCTGGGAGCAGCCGCGCGCCATCACTGACACCACGCTCGGCCGCGTCTCTCTCGATTCCGGCAAGATTTTCCTCGGCGAAATGGAGATCGCCGACGACGAGCTCGCTTCCGCTTCCAGCATCAACATCGCCGCCTGCGGCACCAGTTGGCACGCCGCGCTCACCGGCAAGTACATGATCGAGCGCCTCGCCCGCATGCCCGTAGACGTCGACTACGCCAGCGAATACCGTTACCGCAATCCAATCCCCGACCGCAACGCTCTCGGCCTCCTCATCACGCAGTCCGGCGAAACCGCCGACACGCTCGCTGCACAGCGCGAAATGAAATCCCTCGGCTCAAAGACCGTCGCTATCTGCAACGTCGTCGGCGCCATGGTGGCGCGCGAAGCTCACGGTGCCATCTACACGCACGCAGGACCCGAAATCGGCGTCGCCTCGACAAAAGCCTTCACTTCGCAACTGACTGCGCTCTTCCTGCTGGCCATGAAACTCGGCCAACTCCGCGGCCGCCTCGACAAAGAGCAATCCGTCGCCTACATTGAAGAGCTCGGGCGCGTCCCCGCAAAAATCGAGGAGGTCCTGCGCGCCACGTCGCCACAATGCGAGGAACTCGCCAAGGATTTCTCCAACAGTCGTGACTTTCTCTATCTCGGCCGTGGCATCCACTTCCCTATCGCGCTTGAAGGTGCCCTCAAGCTCAAAGAGATTTCCTACATACACGCCGAAGGTTACCCAGCCGGTGAGATGAAGCACGGCCCCAACGCACTCATCGACGAAACCCTTCCCGTCGTAGTGCTTGCCACGCAGGACAAATCCGACCCCGCTTCAAAGCTCCGCTACGAAAAGACGCTCTCGAATATTCAGGAAGTCACCGCGCGCAGCGGCCGCGTTATCGCCGTCGCAACAGAAGGCGACTCAATCATCGGCGGCCTGGTTGAACACGTCATTCACATTCCGCACGTGCCTGAGTTGCTGGCTCCGCTCATCGAAATCGTCCCGCTTCAACTGCTCGCTTATTACATTGCCGTTCGCCGCGGCTGCGACGTAGACCAGCCACGCAATCTCGCGAAAGAGCGTCACGGTGGAATAGCGGCCAGCGGTTTGCATGTGCTCTGATAAATGCTCTCTCTTCATGGGACGGCCGCGGCCGAAAACCTCGACTTGCCAGTCTCCGAAAATTAGACCGCGGCGGCGAAGACCGCAATGGACAGGAAAGGTAAACGTGGCGCTCACCATACAGGAACAATTCGGCCAGATCGATATTTACGTGTTCGATCAGATTCTGCGCGGAAATATCGCGAAGGGTATGCGAGTGCTCGACGCCGGATGCGGATATGGGAGAAACCTGGTGCACTTGCTTCGCGAAGGCTGCGAGGTGTTTGCGATGGACGCGGATGCCCAGGGCGTTGAGCATGTTCGCCAGTTGGCTGTGTCCCTGGGCACCGGGTTGCCGGCGGAGAATTTCAAAGTCGGCTCCATCGAAGAAATGCCGTTTCCACGCGGGTTTGCCGACGTGGTGATCTGTAACTCGGTACTCCATTTCGCGCGGGATGAAATGCAGTTTCGAGCGATGCTGAATGGCCTTTGGCAGGCGCTTCGGCCGGGCGGAATGCTGTTCTGTCGATTGGGATCAAGAATCGGAATGGACTTTGAGCGGGTGCGGCCGAATATCTTCGTGGTGGGAGACGGGTCGGAGTGGTTCCTTGTAGATGAAGAGATGCTGCTCGAACTCACGGATGAGCTGACTGCGGTCCTTGTCGATCCGCTGAAGACGACGATCGTGCAGGATTATCGTTGCATGACGACGTGGGTGCTTAGAAAACGGAAAGCGTAATCGGCTGCCCCGTTTGCGGGCGTTGCGCGTTCAATTCCCTTGTGAGATTTCCAGCGTCATACAGTGTTGCCCATTCGTTTCGCACTGCAACATATCTTCGGCAAGCATGTTCCAGCCGACGAACCCGGCAAACTTGCCGCCGGGCGATTGCGCCGGCGTTGGCGCAAGTCCCTCCCCTGTCTCTGCGTTGTAGTCCTCGTGCATCGATCCCCAGGCAGTAATATCGCGGCGCAACATCGCGGCCAGCGTTTCGGCCAGCCAACGGGATTCTGCGGAGAATCCATAGCGGCGCAGTGCGATCCAATCGAGGTAATTGGCGTTGATCCAGATCGGACCGCGCCAATTGGAATAAGGAACGATGATCGCGTCATTGTTGTACACAGGATCGCTCTTCGCAAGGCTGCGAAAGCCATACGGCGAGCGCATTTCGGCCGGGTTGAGCAAGTGTTCTTGGATCATTCTTTGAGCATCTTTCTCTGGAAGCATCCCGAATGCAAGAGGCACAAAACTTGACCAGGTCACGGCGCTGATCCATTTGCCGTTGTCGCGCCGCCGATTCAAGAAGATTGCTTTATCCTTCCGCCACAGATTCTTCAGAATGGCCTTGCGTGTAGCCTCCGCTTCTGCCTGGTAACCTGTCGCCTCGTCGCTGTCACCGAGCTTGCGGGCGATCAGCGCCATCGCTTCGTATTCGCGCATGGCCCAAACTGACGCATCCACTGCCAGGATGGCGCTTCGGTCGTTCGGGTCGTTGGTCAGCGCCGCACTATTGTCCGCGCCGGATTGGATCGCGATGTCCCAGAACCAAAGATTCCAGTGCTCGTCGAATTGGGTCTTCTTGCGGTATGCAAAAATCCGCTGCATCGCCGGCCATGCCGGGCGGAGCCATTCGTAGTCATTTAGCTGGCCTGCTGCCACTACAGCACCCTGAGCGAGAAACGGCTTCATTGCAAACTTTCCGAATAATGGCCGCGGCCCTTTCGAAGTAATGCAGCCGGCCACGTACCCGTCGGCATCAGCTGAAGCGGCAAAGCTCAGCACCCAGTCGCGCAGAAGCATCGCCTTTCCCGGGCTTTGATTCGCCCAGTGCGAACCAATGAAGAATCCATCCCAATCCCACATCTGCGAGTAGTATCCGGCGGGAATGAGATAGGGATGCGGGATATACCCCTCGGCAGGCCGAATGGTCTGCGGAGCGAGTCGATCGAAGTCGGCGGTGAGCCCAGCGAGCAACACGGAGTCGGAAGTTGGCGTGTCCTGAGAATGACCCGCAGGCATAAGAACAGCAAGTAGAGCGAAAACTGCAATATTAAAACGGCACAGGTGATTCCAACGATCAGGCATGCTCGAAATCATAACCCGGCAATGCCCGGTTCAGCAGCCCGGCAGCGTCGATGATGTCCCCAGAGATGCGGGTCTAAAAACGAAAGGCCTGTCTTTCGACACAGCTCTTTCTCTGGACGCTGACGAACGCGTCCATTGCGGGATTAGGCAACTCGCTCCGCGCGTGGGGACTGACACGAGGGAATTAAGGCTGCGCGCAGCTAGTCTTCGTGGGTTTCGAGGTCGACATCGGGGTCGGGGTCTTCGAGCGCGGCCAGCGATTCGTCCGGCACATCCCACTTGCGCAGGATTTTGTAGATGGTGCCGGTTGAGAATCCCGCGCCAACCAGCCGCCGCATCACGCGCGCCGTTTCCTTTTCGTTCGTGGGCTTTTTGATTCGCTTGCGCTCCAGGTGCTGCCGCGCCAGCGTTTCTTCGTTGGTCTCGCCGTAGCGCGCATCGACCGCCTGCTCGATCACATCCGCGCGCACGCCCTTCTGCCGCAGATCGTTGCGCACGCGATTCGCGCCCAGCTTCTCGTTTTCCTGCCGCAGTCGCGTGTAGGTTTCCGCATAGGACGCGTCGTTGAGGTAGCCGTGCTCCTTGAGCCGCTTCACAACAGCCGCAATCACCGACTCGCCCGGCGCGCCCTGCTCGGCGCGAGAGTGCATCAGCCGGCGCAGCTCAGCTTCAGTGCGCATGTGCCGGCCGAGCGCCTTGACGGCGTAATCGTAGAGGCCAGCCTCGTTCAGCGGGTCTTTCTTCTTTGCGGGTTTGGAACGGAAAGACAGCTGCTAGCTCCTAGCCTCTAGCTTCCAGCTCAGATACGTCGAAGCCGAAGGCTATTCAGATCAACAGACCAACAGGCTAGCAGCTTGAAGCTAGTGGCTAGTAGCTGCCGTTCCCGTCCACTGATCCACCCAGTCGTTCACCGTCTTGTACCAGAGCTGCGAGTTCTGCGGCTTCAGCACCCAGTGGCCTTCGTCGGGAAAGTACAGCATCTTGCTCGGCACGCCCAGCAGTTGCAGCGTGTCAAAGAGTTGGAATCCTTCGCTCACATCGAGCCGGTAATCGAGCTGCCCATGAATCACCAGCGTCGGCGTCTTGAAGTTCTTCGCGTAGAGCGACGGCGACCACTTGCGGAACGGATTCTCGCTCGTCGGGCTTGCCGTAGTAGTCCCACGGATGGCCCTTGAACTCCCAGATGTTGAACCAGTCTTCTTCCGTCGATCCAAACGCCGACTCGGCATTGAACATGCCGTCGTGGATAACGATGCACTTGAAGCGGTCCGTGTGGCCCAGGATCCAGTTGGCCATGTAGCCGCCGTAGCTCGCGCCCAGCGCGCACTCGCGATTCTTGTCGATGAAGGGGTAGTGCTGCTCGGCGTAGTCGAGGCCGGTCATCAGGTCGGTGAAAGGCTTGCCGCCCCAGTCGCCGTTGACGCCGTCCACGAATCTTCTGGCCGTAGCCGGTCGACCCGCGCGGATTGATCATCACCACGACATATCCGTTCGCCGCAAACAGCTCGGCGTTCCAGCGATAGCTCCAGGCGTCGCCCCACGCGCCCTGCGGCCCGCCGTGAATCAAAAACTTCACCGGATATTTCTTCGCCGGATCGAACCCCGGCGGCCGGATGAGGAAGCCCTGCAGCTTCGTGCCGTCCTGCGCGGTGAACCAGAAGGATTCCATCTTCGGCAGATCGAGCTGGGCGAGGAGGGCGTCGTTGAGGTGGGTAACGGGGACAGCCCTGGGGACAGCTATACCACTCGACATAATTCCCGAACTGATATTATGCGGTTCGCTTTTGGAATCGGCTCGCCTTTTGACACGTTCGTGGCGAGGAACTTACCGAACAGAACGACCTCGCTTGGTCGAGACACGGTCATCTTTGTGGCTACAAGAAGACCGTTTGCTTCTTTCGGAACAGGCAAAAGACTCGAGAATTCACCTGAAATGTTTGAGTATGCTCCGCCGCCTTCGTATCGCGCCCATTCGCCTTTAAGGCTGGTTTCATAGATCGGTGCTTCGCCGTTGTACGACGACATGAAATAGATTGAGTTCGAATCCGGGGCCCACGCAAACTCATCCACCCAGTTATCGAAACTTCGGCAGCAAATCCTTGATCGTCTTCGCCGCGCGGTCGTACACCATCAGCCGGAACTTGATCGCTCTCATATCCAGCCCGCGCCTGGCTCCGCCACGCCAGATACTTCCCGTCCGGCGAGTACGCCGGGATTGAAATTGCCGCCCGCCGACGTGCGACACCTTCACCGGCTTCGCCGCCGGATTCGTCAGGTCCAGCGTGTAGATCTGCGCGCTGGTCGAGATCGCCGGCACCGGATCGGGATTCTCGGTAAACGCCAGTTCCTTCGAGTCCGGCGAAAAGTCGCAGCCGCAGCTCGAATCCTCGAGCGAGAACGGCGGCACATCGTGCGGGTCGCCGGGATTCAGGTCGCGCATTCCACCACCATCAACCGAAACCAGAAAGAGATGAGCTGCGCTTGTCGCCGGTGAAGTGGTCCCAGTGGCGATACAGCAGGTGCGTCCAGATCTGCGCCTTCACCTTGCTGTCGGCCGGCTGTCGCATCGCGGTCGTCGTTGCACTCGGTCCCCGGCGCCGTTGTCGTCGGGCACGATCGCCGGGCAGTCCGGATACACAGCCGACGTGAAACACAATCGACTTGCCATCCGGCGACCACTTCGCGTTGTCGTGCCTCGGTCGCAGATTGCCGTCAGCTTCTTCGCAGTTGCGTCGTCGCGCCCGTTGCCGCGTCAAAGTCCGCGAGCCAGATCTGCTGCCCGCCCGTCGCGGCCGCTGAGAAACAGAATCCGCTTGCCGTCGGCCGAAAACTGCAGGCCGCAGTCGCCCGGCTGGCCCACGGCCAGCTTGAACGGGCTCGCCACCCGCAATCGCCTGCAGCCACAGCTCCGCCGTTTTGGTGTTCTGCGCCAGATCGACGGTGGTCACGGAGTACGCCAGCCACTTGCCGTCCGGCGAAACGGCGGTTTCGCCCAGCCGCTTCATCTGCATCATGTCTTCAAAGGTCATGGGCCGCTTGGCGGCGCTTGCGCTGCCGGCGGCTGTGCAGTGGCCGAATAGGCCGTGAAGGACGGACGGTCAAAGGCGAGAAGAGCAAGCGAATGAAGAGTCTGCGCATGGAGTACCTCATGCGCGGAGCGAAATCGGAGCTTCGCGAAGAAAAAGTGTACACCGGAGAAGCGGCGTTCAGAGTTCGCGAGTTCGCAGGTTCACAGCTGGAGCTCGCCGACTCACTTCGGACTCCAGGCCACGGATAGAGCGCGCGCGCATTGCCGCTGCACCGAAACTGTGAACCGTGAACTGCTGAACTACGAACTGTTCACTTGTTGTCGTTGCCGGTGAGGCGGAAGGTGATCGTTCCCCAGAAGAGCCGCGCGCGCATCTGCACCGGCAGATGGCGGTCGTCGTCGGTGTACCAGATCCAGATGTTGCCGCGGTTCTTCACCACGCCGGCGTCGGCGGTGGGCTGCACGCGGATGGTCTTGAAGGTGCCCAGGGTGGTCTTGATCTCTTCGCGGCCCTCCACCTTCATGGTCACCGGCACGGTGCGCTGCGCGTCGGCCACGGGAATCACGAAGCTCTGGCCCACTTCCATGGGCTGCGATGCGGCGTAGAAGACGCCGGTGAGCAGATCGGTGAGGCAGCCGTGCACCGGCGTTTCAACGTGCTTGGTCTGGCCGGTGACCAGGTTCTTCTCGTCGAGGATCGACTTGCCCTGGCGTAGTCCATGCGCAGCGTGGAGTTGATCTGGCGGCGGCCTTCGACGGTCTGCTTGTCGAAGTCGTAGGTGCAGCCCTTCTCGCGGTCGAAGTCGGACTGGAAGTTGTCGGCGACGTGGAAGAGCATGTTGATGGCGCCGCTGGTGTCGGCCGTGGCGGTGATGCGCTCGCGGTCGCCGTCGGCCTCAAAGTGGATCACGGCGGTGCCGGCGGGAAAGACGCGCCAGTCCACGGCGTAGGTGAGGGTCTGCTTCTGGGGAAAGCTGAAGCCGGGGCGCGGCGGCGCGAGGAGCGATCGCGGGTCCTGGCCGAGAGACACGGCCGCCAAGGCAAGAGGCACAAAAGAGGGTGACTGCGTGCGCGCGTGTCTTCAACGTTAGGCACGGCTCCTTATGGATTCGACCTGACCTGATCATGTTTGACGCTTAGCGTCTGACGAAAGCGCTCACCGGCCCGATGCAGGAAGATCGCTCCAGCGCCGGACGCAGAAAGAGCAGGCTCAGGTAAAGCAGTGCGGCCCCTATATGCAGCATTGTACTCGCGGTGCTTGAGGTAAAGGGCGAGCGAGAAGCCGCCGGGCGCATCGCTGGTAACTGGAGTCTGGACAGCGTGCAGGCTGCTCTTCCGGTTGAGTTTAGCGGGCGTGAGGCGCGGAATGAAGCGCGGCACGCTTCGGCAATAGTCGTCGAAGCCCGGGAAAGTGCGCGCGCAGAAATCGCTCCTCCGAAGCGATGACCGGAATATAGATGAGCGGCGAATCCGACGGCGAGCAGCCAGCGCCACGGGCCAGCTGAGCAGCGCCAAGGCAAAGCCGGCGGCGATGAGCATCGAGCCAGATAGAGCGGGTTGCGGGTGTAAGCGTAAGGGCCGGTCACGGTGAGCTCGCGATTCTTCTTCACCGTGCCGGAGGCGGCGGCGCGCAAAGCAAGACCGGGCAGCACCAGCGCCAGGCTCCAGGCGATGGCGGCTGGATTCGGGGACCGGCGCCGACTTCAACGAGATAACAATGCCGCAGTCACAAAGCCCAGCGGCACGCGAATGCGGCGCGCCCACCATTGCCACTGCGTGGAGCGGACTTTCGGACGAGAGGATTGCTGAGTTTGGCCTGGAATCTGCTCGGTCATCGGGAGCGCTCCTCGGCGAGCAATTCGTCTGCGGCGCGCAAGCACATCTTCCGGCGAGATGGTCAGCAGGCCGGGCTCGGGCTCAGAGCGGCGGGAGTGGTCGCGCCGGCTGCCGGGGCTGCGCAGCACGCGGGCGCGCGTGCCATAAGGTCCGTTGCGGCTGGGATCGGTGGGACCATAAATTCCGACCACCGGCCGGCCCAGGCGCTGGCCAGATGCAGCGGTCCGGTGTCCCCGGCGATGCACAGCGCGATGCGGCGCGTGAGCGCAATCAGTTGAGGAAGCGTTGCGCTGAGCGGACCGTTGCCGCACCGGTGGCAACGATGGGCGCGGCCAGCGACTCTTCGCCGGGCCCGGCATTCACCAGGACGCGCATCCCGCGATCGGCAAGGCCCGCGCGACAGCGGCGTAGCGCTCGGGCGGCCAGCGCTTCGCGCCCCAGCCCGCTCCGGGATTGATCAGCGCAATGGGCCGCGGCGCTGTGGAGCCGCGGGTGCGAGCCATGCGTCGCACCAGCGTTCGGCTTCGGGATCGACGGGCAGCACACGTTCGGCGGGCGCGAGCGCATCGCCGGCAACCGCTGAGGCCAGCTCCACATCCTGCTCGATCACGTGCGCGCCGTGCGTCACCACGCGCTCGGTAAACAGCCAGTGCGCCGGCCACTCGCGCGGACGCGCCTCGCCGATGAGGCGCGCGCAACCGGTCATGCGAGCCATGGCGGCGGAGCGAATCGCGCCCTGCAGATCGAGCACGGCGTCGTACTTGGCAGCGCGCAGTTCGCGGCGCAGGGATTTGATTTCAGCGACGGTTTTGGGGTTCAGCGGATGGCGCTTCCAGTCGCGCGTCGCAGCAAAGTGCAGTCGATCGACAATCGGCATGGCAGCGCCGCGGCGCTTCGGCATTCCGGGCGCGGCAAGCAGCGACTGCCAGCGCGGCTCGACGACCCATCCGATCTGCCATGAAGGATGCGCCTGGCGCAGCGCCGTCACCGCGGGAAGCGCGTGGAGAATGTCGCCCATGGCGCCGAGTCGCACCACGAGCAGGCGGAAGCTGGACTGCGTGTGCAAAGTTCAATTTTCGCACAGCAGTGCTTATAGCCAACAAGACGCCCAGACTTTCCGGTCTGCCGAGGTTCCCTGCAGTTAGTGCCGGATCAGTTTTCTAACCGAGCATTTGCGGATTATGGGCGGTGCCGTCGAAGTGGGGCGTGGTTTTGAAGAGCTCGAACTTGCCTTCCTCGGCGGCGGCGCGGGTGCGGTCGAGGATGCCCGCGACTTCAGCTTCAGTGAGCGGCTTGAAGGTGCGCGCGGCTTCGAAGGCCTGGTCGAGAATTTGCGGGCTGTCGATGCCGGTGATCTGCACGGCGGAGGGCAAGTTGAGGCAGTAGTGCAGCGCCTCGATGGGCTTGACAGTATTGCAGTCGAGGATGAAGTGATCGCCAAAGCACTTCATGCCGAGCGGCGCGATGCCTTCGCGGTTGAGCACTGGCAGCACTTCGTGGGTGAAGCTGCGGAAGTGCGCGTCCATCACGTTGAGCGGCATTTGCACCGTGTCGAAATGGAAGTTGTGCGCGCGTGCGTGGTCGAGCATGCGCAGATGGACGTAGGGATCCTTGTGGCCGGTGAAGCCGATGTAGCGGACTTTGCCGGCCTTTTGCGCGGCGAGCATCGCTTCCATGGCGCCGCCTTCGGCAAAGATGCGGTCGGGATCTTCAAGGCGGATGACTTCGTGGAATTGCATCAGGTCGACGTGGTCGGTTTGCAGGCGCTGGAGCGATTCGTCGATCTGCTGGGCGGCGGCAGCCTGGGTGCGGCCGTCGATTTTGGTCATGAGGAAGACCTTGACTGCGATAGCCGCCGGCGAGGGCCTTGCCCATGCGGAGCTCGCTTTCGCCATTGTTGTAGTCCCAGCAGTTGTCGAGGAAGTTGATGCCGCGATCGACGGCCTGGTGGATGAGCTGAATGGCGTCGGGCTCAGAGATTTGTGCGCGGCCGATGTGGTAGCCGCCGAGGCCGATGGCGGAGACGCGCTCGCCGGTGCGGCCGAGCTTGCGATAGATCATGCCGTTGTTTTCGGGGGCATCGGCGCGGAGATTGGCGGCGAAGATCTGTTGCGCGGCGATGGACGCAGCGGCGGCTTTGACGAAGGTGCGGCGGTCGAGGTTGGCGGCGGGTTGGCGGTCCATGGAATCCATTGTCGCTCCGGGAGGCGTGACAATGGGTTTGATGCGGGAGGCGCCGAAGTTGTGAGGCTTTGATCGCGAGGGAAGGGCCTCTGTAAGCAGGAGAAACCGCAGATCCCTCGACTCGCTTCCCTCCCTCGGGATGACAGTCCTGTGGGGGGAGTATTCGCGACGGTGCGCCACGCGTTTAGCCCGCCCCAGGCACAAGAAAAAAGATGTGGCGAGGGTTGAGCACCCGCTATTAGCGATTAACTGTCGAGCGCTAGTTGAGCCGGGTAAGTTCAACACGGCGGTTGTCGGCCTGGCCTGCAGGCGTTGTGTTCGGGGACAAGGGCACGGTATCGCCGTACCCCTTGGTGGTAAGGCGCGAGGCGTCGATGCCGTCGGCGACCAGCGCGGCTTTGACGGCATCTGCGCGCTGCTGTGAGAGTGTGAGATTGCCGCCAGGGGTGCCTGTGTTGTCGGTATGGCCGCCGATCTCAAAGCGAAGCGTGGGATTGGCCTGGAGGATGCCTGCGATGCGCGTGATTTCTGTCGCGCTGTCGGCGGTGATGACGGAACTGTTGACGGCGAAATTGATGGCGTGGGTGACGATCTTCGCGTCAGTGAAGACGGTGCCAACCATGTTCATGCTGCCACCTGAGGCGAGGCGCACACCGGAGAAGTTGATGGGAATTCCATCCTGACCGTCGCCGTAAAACTCTATATTGAGCGGCGTGAAGTGCGTATCCGGAATTGTGAAGACGCGGACTTTGTCGAGATAGAACTTCATCTGGGTGCCGGCGAAGCCGATCGCGACGTGGTGCCACTTCTCGACGAAGTTCTCGTTCGCCTGGCCGTCTGGGATGTTGTATTTCGCGTTCACATCGTTGGGCCCGTCGTAGATGATGGTGCCCGAATCGAATCCGATCTGGCATCTTTCGTCCTCACCGTCATTGAAGAAAAACATGAGAGGGTTGCTGTCTTGCTTGAGGTACATGTCGAATTCGATGGTGAACGACGCAGGCAGATAGTGAGGCGTGGTCATGCGAGGCATGACCTGGGTGCCGTCAGCGATGAGAGAGATGGCGCGGGTACTGCCGATGGAGGAGACAACTGCCTGCCCCTTCTGCTGCTCCCATTTCGAGGGAAACTCGCCTATGGCCGACGAGGCAAAATCGTCGCTGAAGATGACGGTTGTACCCGGCGTGAAATCGTAGTTTTGCATTGGGGCAGGGGCATCTTGCGCATGAGCGGGGATGAGGCACAAGGCGGCGCATGCGGCAAGAAGGATCGATCGAACCTGTGGCATGACGTTCTCCAATTGTCGGGATCACCGGGGAATTGAGTGGCGATTCTAAACGGTCAAAGCCGTGCAGGACAATAATTTTTTCGATGGTTGTAAAAGCTGTTTTTGCAGGTCAAAAAGTTGATGAAACACGCTGAGGAGAGGCATCCGACGTGGGATATACTCCGGGACAGCAACGGCCCCCGACAACATTGAAAAGGAAGAGCAAGCTTATGCAGGTATCGAGGCGGATGGCCGCGTGCGCGGCGATCACAGTGATGTTGGTTGTGCCCTCTACTGGAATTTCGCAAGCGGCTGCAAAGGCGGCCAAGGTGCCGGCGCCCGATTTACATGCGGGAGGAGTACAGCCGAACTCGATCCCGAACGACGCGACGACGGAAGTGACTCTGCCGGGCTTTCACCTTACCGGGGCGACAGTGACCAGCGGCGAGCAATGCAACGTGGTTTCGACCGAGGTCGTGAGCGACAACGAAATCAAGATGAGCATTAAGGGAATCCGCAAAGTGGACGACAAGGATAGCCAGTGCACGCTCACGGTTCACACGCCGGGAGGCCACGCAGGAACCTGGATTGTGATTGAACTGACGGAGGCGGAACAGCAGGAGCAGGATGCGCAGCTGCGGGCCGTGGACATGAAAGCGGCGCAGAGCTTTGTGCAACGCTCGGGGAAGAATTGGCAGATGGTGTTTGCGAGCGGCGGCAAGGGCAGCTACACATCAAATGGAGTGGATGCGGATGGCGTGCCGATCTTTCATAACGGCGCGGGCGCGAGCGTGAAGATTCTTGTTGCGAACGACGATACCGTGATGATCATCGAGGACGGGTGCATGCGCAGCGGAAAGCTGACGGGCAACCAGGTGAAGAACGGAGTATCGCAAGGGGAATGCACGCCGGCTGGTGCGTGGACTGCGACGGTGAGCCAGTAGCGTCGGCGTTGCGAATCATAGGGTGGGGTTCACTTGTTAATTTCTGGATGCTCCGAGAGGCTGAGGACGTTGCCGTCTGGATCTTTGAACCAGGCGACTCGCGCGCCGGTGGGTGCGGTCCAGATGCCGAGCTCATCCTGTTTCATCCAATCGAAGTTGTAGCGCTCGAAGCGGACTCCGGCTTCGACGAGTTCGTTGACGGCAACGACAATATTGGGAACCTGCCAGCCGAGAACGGTGCCCTGCGCAGGCGTGTGTTGCTTGGCCATTCCGAGGCGGATCATGATACCGTTCGCGTCGAAAACGAGGGCGAAGGGCGGTTCCTCGTAGAGCAGCGTGAGGCCGAGCGTATCGCGGTAGAAAATCTTGGCGCGTTCGACGTCGACGATGGTGGCGAAGCCGATGATGTTGTATTTTGCGAGGCGTGTGGGTTGCGGCATAGAGCCCATCATGGACGCCGGTCCGGTTCGAAGGCAAGCAGAAATTACCCGAATCTAGCTTGCACTTTCAGGATGGCAGTGCGTGAGGGGTTTCCCGGGCAGGGAGCTTGAGCGAATCCGTAACTGTGATCTGACCAACGCGGAGGTTCGCCACTTCGAGGTTGCGGATCTCAAGGGTGTCGATGGTGGCTTTCTGGATTGCGGCGCTCTTGATGACCAAGCTCCAGATGGCCAATCCGCCAATGGCGACTGCACCGAGAGCGGCGGCGCCGATGGCAATGGCGGTGAGGGCTGAGGATTGGGAGCGGTTGTGTTCGCTCATGGTGTTTTCCCTCTTGAGGACGCGTCAGCGCTGGAAGATGTCGATGGGCTGGGTGAAGTCGGTGACGCGGATGTGCCGCGCGAGCGTGGGGTGCTGGCGCTGGAGCGCGAGGTACATCTCCCAGGCGACGCGGCGATAGCTGAAGTGGCCGGCGGGGCCGGAGCGCAGCTCGGAGATGTATTGGGCTTCGGCGAAGTCCATTTTGAAGAGCGCGCGGATGCGCGTGGCCAGCGGGAAGAGATAGAGCGCGGACTGCGCAGCCTCAGGCGCGGAGCCGGCGGCGATGGTGGCGGCGGCGGTGGGCGGATTCGATGGCGGAGTCGGTAGTCGGCGAGGACGCCGGCCTCGGCGAGGATGTCGATGTCGCGCAGGCAGATCGCCGGAGCCGGGAGTCTCGTAGCCGTGCAGCGGAGGTGAATCCCTGGATGATCTGCGTGCAGCGGCGATGGCGGTGCATGTCGCGGAAGCCGCCGATGTCCATGAGGATGTCGAAGCGGAGAGCGGCGCCGGCGTGGAAGGCGCGGAGAGCTTCGTCGTGCCTGCCGCGGTGCCTCAGGCCCAGCTCGATGATCTCGGTGACGCGGGCGGCGGGCAAGGCCGCGACGAGATCGCGAATCTGGCGGTAGGGGTGGTGGCTGGCGGAGTAGAGCAGCGTGGCGGCGAGCTCGACTTCGAGGGATTCGGTGCGCTCGACGAGATCGACGAGCGTGGAGCGGACTTCGGGAGGCAGATGTTGCGAGGAGTTCGGCGGCGGCCTGGGCGAGCTCGGCTTGCGATTTGAACGAGGTATTCGTTGGGCTGGGCGTATTTGACGAGCGTGGGCGCGGTGCGGACTTCGCGGGTGAAGAGCGCGGCGGCTTCAGCGGCGAGCGCCAGGCGGCCGCAGATCGTTCAGCCGTTCGGCAGGGCAGCTCAGAGTCTTGTCGAACTGAATGCGCGCTTTGGCGCAGCGCGGCTGTGGCGTTCAGGTTCCAGGCGGGCCCGGTGGCGGCTTCGCGCAGCTTGTCGCCCAGGGCGCGGATTTCGGCGGCGGGGTGGGAGAGCAGGCGCGAGACCTGGGTTTCAAGGGTGCGGGCGCTGACGATCTGGCCGAGCGAGGTGTTGGTGGCCAGCGGAAGCAGGTAGCGGGCGACGTCGAAGGCGCGGGCGCGGAGGGTGCGCTCGTAGGCTTCGGGCTTCAGTGTCTCAGGCCGCGCGACGCGGCTGGCGGAGCAGTTCGAGAACGGCGGCGCTGACGCGCTGGTAGGCGGCGAAGAGATTGTCGATGGTCTGCGACGTAGAGCTCCGCTGAGGCGGAATCCTCGCCGAAATCAGGGATATACCAGCCGGATTTGAGGAAGTTCTGGTAGCGGGTGGAGCGCTCCTGGCCGTCCCAGCGGGTCTCGTCGACCAGGACGATGGCGGCCAGCAGGCTGAGGCGCTCGACGGCGAAGGCGATGTGGGCCAGGTCGGCGATGGAGCGGTGGCCGTATTGGAAATAGAAGGTGTTGAGGAACTGCTCGGCGCGCTGGGCGCTGATTTCGGTCAGCGACTCGCGCATGGAGAGCGAGGAGCGCGAGTACTTGGCCATGGCGAAGGCGAGGATCTCGGGGTCGGCGCCGTGGACGGCGAAGACTTCGGTTTGGTTACGGGCGCCGGGGGGAAGCAAAGATTCACTGGACATGAGGATGGTCTCGCGGACAGAATACGGCATAAGGGAGCGACCGCGCGCTGCGGGAAACGCTACCCTAATTGGTGTAGCGTTTGAGCAGGTAGAACGCTGTCCGGGCAATGAAACACCGATAGAGCGCGAACCCCGGAAGCGCGGGAGCTGCCATGCGGGAGTTTTTGGTGCGGACGTCGCACAAGCCGCGGCCCTTGCCGGCGGGCCGCTGGGCGATGACCCAGCGCTGGAACGATCTGCTGTTTGCGCACTGGCCGATTCCAACGCGCGAAGTGGAGGCGCTGCTGCCGGATTGGCTTGAAGCCGATACCTTTCAGGGGTCGGCGTGGCTGGGCGCGGTGCCGTTCTGGCTTGACCGCATCAAGATCCGCGGCGTTCCGCCGATTCCGGGACTGCGCAGCTTCCCTGACCTGAATCTGCGGACCTATGTGCGCGACCGGATTCACGGGAACGCCGGGCATTCTATTGCTTCTCGGTCGATTCGCAGCAACCTGCTGGCGGTGGCGGCGGCGCACGTGGTCTATCACCTGCCGTATTACTGGCGGAGATGCACCTGGAGCAGCGGTCGGAGCGCGAGTTTGCGTTTTACAGCCGGCAGGCGGTTCTCGCGGCAGCCAGGTGATCTTCAAGGCGCGCTACCGCGGGCTGGGACCGACCGCACAAGACTGGCGGAGATTCGCGGCGGGATCGTTCGAATACTTCTTGTACGGAGCGGCCATGCGTGTTCAGCACCAACCGCGCGGGGCAGCCGATCCGCGCCAATCTGCACCATGTTTCCTGGCCGCTGGAAGAAGCGGAAGCGGAGATCGAGCGCAACGATCTGGCGGCGGCGGTGGGCATCGAGCTGCCGGACATGGAGCCGGTCCTGCACTACTCGCGGCGGCTGGCGGTGTATGTGTGGCCGGCGGAGCTGGTGCGCCCTGCGCTGGCGGCGCGGCCGGTGACGGTGGCGGCGACGCCGACGTAGGAAGCAGCCTTCAGCTTCCAGCGATCAGCTGTCAGCTTTTTCGTGCGCAGGCGAGCGCTGTGCTTTCCCACGTCTCATGATCGAGACGTGGGGCATCTATTTTCGTGCTGATTAAGCCTGGCAAAAATCAACTGCGGAAAGACAACTGGTAGCTTGTAGCCTGCAGCTTTTTCGTGCGCAGGCGAGAGTTGAGCTTTCCCACGTCTCAAGATCGGGACGTGCAAACTGGCCCATCTATAATGAGCGGGGAGAAGGCGCGCTGGATTCTTGCGCGCAGAGAGGCAGACAACCGAAGATGGGCAGATTTGCAGGGAAGAATTGCGCTGGTAACGGGCGGGGCACAGGGGATTGGGCGCGCGATTGCGGAGGAGCTGGCCGCGGCCGGCGCAGTGCTGGCGCTGGCCGACGTGAATGAGGCCAAGCTGGCCGAGACGGTGGGCGAGTTGAAGGCGCAGGGAGATCGATGCAGACGGCGTTCACGGTGAACGTGTCGAGCCAGGAGTCGATTGAGGCCGGAGCCAAGGCGATCATTGAGAAGTTCGGCAAGGTCGAGATCATTGTCAACAACGCCGGCATCACGCGCGACAACCTGATGCTGCGCATGAAGCCGCGCCGACTGGGACCTGGTGCTGAGCATCAATCTGACGGGAGCTTTCCTGCTGACGCAGGCGCTGCTGAGCCCGATGCTGAAGAATCGCTGGGGACGCATTGTGAATATTGCCAGCGTGGTGGGGCGCGCGGGACAGGCGGGCCAGGTGAACTACGCCGCGTCGAAGGCGGGACTGATCGGGTTCACGCGATCGCTGGCGCGCGAGGTGGCTTCGCGCGGACATTACCGTGAACGCCGTGGCGCCGGGATTTATTGAAACGCCGATGACGGCGGTGCTGAGCGAGGAAGTGTCGAAGGCGATGCTGGCGACGGTTCCGCTTGGACGGCGCGGCACGCCGAAAGATGTGGCGCAGGCGGTGAAGTTCCTGGCCTCGGATGCGGCATCGTACATTACCGGTCACGTGCTGGACGTGAACGGCGGAATGTTCATGGGGTAAGAGCAGGGAACGAGGGAAAAAGAGGACAAGAATGCGACGGCGCCGGGAGATGGATTCCGGCGCCGTTTGTTTTTTTGGGTGAACCGCGTCTTCATTCCGGCTAGCCGAGGAAACTCGTTGAGTGCCGCTGGCCGCCGAAGACTGAAGACCATAGGTTCTATACTGGCGCGTGGCTGAAAAGCTCTAGGGACTCGCTGCGATCTGAGCTTTCGGCCTGGAGGCTGTGTGCCAAGACTTCGTGTTTTACTTTCCGTGCTTTCTTTTCTCTGTGCTTCTTCTTTCGCAATCTCGCAATTGACCCAGCAATCCGTTGAATTGACCGGAGCCAGGCTGGAGGATGCGTCATCGGCAAAAGTGAGCTCGCCAAACGGCCAGATTACGCTCTTGCTTTTTGACGCCGCGGCCTCGGCGAATGGGGGCCTGACGGCTACGCCCAAGGGTGACACGCCGAGCGATCTGCGCTACGCAGTTCTCTTCCACGGCACGCCGATGCTGTTGCCCGCGGGCCTGGGCCTGGAGATCGAGGGACAAGCGCCGCTTGGCCCGGGAATGCGCAAAACCAGCGAACAGCCCGAAAGCACCGACGACACTTACACGATTCCCGTGGGCAAGACACGCGAGGTGCGCGACCACTCGAATGGCGTGCGCGTCGATTTCCAGGACGCGAACGGGCGCAAAATGGCGATTGAGGTTCGCGCGTTCGACGACGGTGTGGCGTTCCGTTACGTCGTTCCCGATCAGCCGGCGTTGAAACAAGTACGCATAGCGCATGAGATCACCGAGTTCACCTACGCAAAGGACGCCTCGACCTATCCTCTGATGCTCGATGGATATCAATCGTCGTGGGAGGACGAGTATCAACTGCGGAACGTGAGCGGGCTGCATCCCGACTGGCTCATCGGGCTGCCGTTTCTTGCGAACGAGCCGGGAATCGGGTGGGTGGCCATCACCGAGGCCGACATCGACAATTATTCGGGAATGTACCTGCAAAAGGCAGCACAGTTCGCAAGCCGCACACTGCATGCCGATCTTTCCCCGCACGCCGACCGCTCTGGAACGATCGATTCAAGTTACGCAGTGGAGACAACGACGCCGTTCCAAAGCCCGTGGCGCGTGCTGATGATTGGCGACGAGCCGGGCAAGCTGATCGAGTCCAACATCGTGCTGAATCTGAATCCGCCGTCGAAGATTGCGGATACTTCGTGGATCAAGGCGGGCAAGTCGGCGTGGGACTGGTGGAGCGGCGATGCGGCGCCGAGCTGAAGGTCAAGCCGGGCATGAACACTGCCACGATGAAGCACTACATTGACTTTGCTTCGGAGTCGGGATTTCCCTACATGCTGATCGACGCGGGATGGGAGGCGAGAGATCCGACCTCGCCGGATTCTGCGCCGAGGCAGGCCAACATCCTGCAAACGTCGGCCGAATATCGACATGCCGGAGTTGCTGCGCTACGCGAAGGAGAAGAACGTAAGCTCTGGCTGTGGGCGCACTGGACGTCGGTGGACAAGTACATGGACCAGGCGTTTCCGCTGTTTGAGAAGTGGGGCATCGCGGGCGTGAAGATCGACTTCATGAATCGCGACGACCAGTGGATGGTGGACTGGTATCGGCGGGTGGTGGAGAAGGCGGCCGAGCATCACCTGATGATCGACTATCATGGCGCGTTCAAGCCGGATGGCTTGCGGCGCACGTATCCGAACCTGATGACGCGCGAAGGCGTGATGGGCAAGGAGTATCCTTGAAGGTCACTGCGCGCGTGACGCCGGCGCACAACGCGACGCTGCCATTTACGCGCATGCTCGCCGGGCCCGATGGATTACACGCCGGGCGCATTCGACAACACGAACCTGAAGAATTTTGTGGCGCGGTCCTTTGATGCCGATGGGTCTGGGCACGCGCGCGCACGAACTGGCACTGTACGTGGTCTTTGAGAGCGAACTTGAGATGGTGTCGGACTATCCGGAGCGCTACGCGGGGCAAAAGGAGTTCGATTTCATCAAGCGGGTGCCGTGCACGTGGGACGAGGTGCGGGCGATTGGCGGCGTGCCGATGGAGTGGATCTCGCTGGCGCGGCGCAGCGGGAGCGACTGGTATGTGGGCTCGCTGACGAACTGGGACGCAGCGCGATGTGAAGGTGCCGCTGAATTTTCTGGGCGACGGAAAATATGTTGCGGAGATTTATGCCGACGCGCCGGACGCGGCCGAGAGAACGCGACGCACACGGTGATTTCGCGGCAGACAGTGGACCGGAACACGGTGCTGGATGTGCACATGGTCTCGGGCGGCGGAAACGCGATGTGGATTCACAGGGCGGAGTAGAATGGCGGCGGGTTGCGGCCGGGAGCCTGCATTTTGCATGTTTTACGGGGCAATCCTGAATCCCAAGGCCGAATGGCTCATCTGAGAGAATGTGAGTGTGAATCGAAGGGATAGCTCTGCCCGCCGGCGGATATTTTTATTGGTTTTGGTCGTGATTTGTACGAGGGCGGCTGTGGCCCAGGCGCCCAATCCGACGTCTGCGACCAATCCTTTTTGGGGCAGCGTGACGGCGCAGCCAGTGACCGGCAAGCCGCTGAAGCTGTCGCTGGATGACGCCATGCAGCGCGGGCTGAAGAACAACCTGGGACTGAAGGAAGCCGAGAACGGCGAAAAGACGCTGCACGGCGAGAAGAACGAGGCGCTGCAGGTGTTTCTGCCCACGATCACGCTCGACCGGCGACACCGGCTACTACATGCACGATCTGGCGGCGCTGGGATTCGGGCCCAGACGATCAAAAAGTTTACGTCGGCTCGTTTCCCGGGGGCAAGCTGCCGGCGGACTTTCGCTGATTACGCGCGACACTCTGACCGACGGGAAGATTCAATTCTACGCAGATCCTGTTTTCCGGCGCCGGTGATTGCGGGGTTGAAGGCGGCGGGCGCGGCGGAGCGGTCGGCGTACTTTGCGAAGATGACGGCGCGCGGCGAGGTGGTGCAGCAGGTGGCCACGGCCTATCTGCGCGCGATGGCCGACGCAGAGCGAAGTGGAGAATGCGAAGGCGCTGGTCGCGCAGGCGCAGGTGCTGCGAGGATCACGCGCATGAGGCGCACGAGGCGGGCACGTGGCCGAATCTGGACGAGCTGCGGGCGCAAGGTGCAGTTGCAGTCGCAGCAGCAGGCGCTGATCGCGGCGCAGAATCAGCAGGCGAAAGATTTGATCCTGCTGAAGCGCGAGATCGGCATCGATCCCGGCACAGGAGATTGAGCTGACCGACCCGGCGCCCTACAGCGAGCTGGCCGAGCAGACGCCGGAAGAGGTGCGGGCGACTGGCCTACCAGAGCCGGCAGGACTACCAGAACCTGCAGAACCAGGCGGTGGCGTACAAGGCGCTGCACGCTCGTGTATCGCAGCGAGCGGCTGCCGACGCTGAGCTTCTACAGCTACTACGGCACCAGCACCGTGAACGGCGCGGGCACGCACGGCGAATTTCATCGCCATGGGGATTCTGAATTTTCCCGATTTTCCGCGAGGCCAAGCTGCGCGGCGATGAGGACGCGTCGAAGGCGAAGATGGAGTCGTCGAACGCGCAGCTCGACGATCTGCGCAACCACATCGACGAGCAGGTGCGGGCGGCGCTGCTGGATGTGAACGCGAACAAGCAAGCTGGTGGACGTGGCGCGGTCGAATGTGGACCTGGCCACGCGCGCGCTGAGCGACGAGACCGACCGCGTGAACGCCGGCGTGGACGACAACCTGCCGCTGGTGACGGCGCAGGCCACGCTGGCCACCGCCGCAGAACAACCTGGTGGAGAGCCTGTACCAGTACAACGTGTCGAAGCTGGGGCTGGCGCGCGCGGCGGGCGTGCTGGAGCAGCAGTACCGGGTGTATCTGGGGCGAGTAAGGCGTGCTCAGCCGCGAATCATTTTTCCTGACAATCAAACAAAATCATCGGTCCTTCCGATGTAACTTAGAAGCGGAGGAGTGTTCCCCATGCCTCAGAATCTGAAGAATTGTCTATTACGTTGAGCCGGATGCGGCGGCGCTGGCGCGGCGCGCGGCGGAATATTTTGTGGAGAAGGCGCGGAAGGCCGTGGCGGCGCGCGGCCGGGCGCGCATCGCGATCAGCGGCGGGTCGACGCCCAAGGCGGCGTTTGCGCTGCTGGCCGATCGCGGCGCAGCCGTGGCGGGCGCGGATGCCGTGGGACAAGCTCGATCTGTGGTGGGTGGATGAGCGCTGCGTGCCGCCGGACGACGCCGACATCGAACTACCGCATGACGCGCGAGGCGCTGCTGGACCATGTGCCGCTGAAGCCGGAGCAGATTCACCGCATGGAAGGGCGAGCTGGAGCCGGAGGAGGCGGCGGCGCGGTACGAGGCGGAGCTGCGGAACAGCTTCGGGCTGGAGGGCGCGGAGACTGCCGCGGTTCGATGTGGTGCAGCTGGGGATGGGTCCGGATGGACACACTGCGTCTCTTTTTCCCCACACTGCAGGCCCTGCACGAGACTGAGCCGGCTGGTGACGGCCAACCATGTGGAGAAGCAAGGACACCTGGCGGGTGACGCTGACCTGGCCGGTGATCAACCACGGCAGCGCAAGTGTTCTTCCTGATTGGCGGCGCGGATAAGGCGCAGATTCTAAAAGAAGTATTGTACGGGCCCGCGCGACCCGGAGCGGCTGCCGAGCCAGTTGATCGCGCCTGCGAGCGGTATACTGACGTTGCTTCTGGACCAGGCGGCGGCGGCGCTGCTGCCCGCGCCGGACGCGCAAGGCTGTGGGGTATATCGAGAGGATTGAATGATTCTGGCAGGCGATGTAGGCGGCACCAAGGTTCACCTGGCGCTGTTTGATTTTACCGATGGCAATCTGAAGCACGCGCGCGATAAGCAGTTCCCGGCCAAGGAATATGCGGGGCTGGAAGAGATCGTGAAGGAGTTCGTGGTCTGCAGAAAAGGTGACGGCGGCGTGCTTTGGCGTGCCGGGCCCGGTGCGGGATGGGCGGCTGCGGCTGACCAACCTGCCGTGGACGCTGGACAGCCGCGAGCTGGCGACGCGATCTGAAGATCGATTACGTTTTTCTGATCAATGATTTGCAGGCGAACGGATACGGCATTGCGGAGCTGGGCGCCGACCAGATTTACACGCTGAGCGAGGGCGATTCGCGGCAGGTGGGCAATCGCGCGCTGATCTCGGCGGGAACGGGGCTGGGCGAGGCGTTTCTGGTCTGGGATGGGCGCGACTACGTTCCCTACCCATCCGAGGGCGGCCACTCGGATTTTGCGCCGCGCAACGAAGACGAGATCGACCTGCTGCGCTTTCTGCGGCAGAAATACAACGGGCGCATCAGCTTTGAGCGCGTGGTGAGCGGGCAGGGGCTGACGAACTGCTACGAGTTTCTGCGCGAGGTGCGCGGCCTGGAAGAGCCGGCGTGGCTGGCGGAGCGGATGACGCAGGAAGATCCGAACGCCGTGATCACCGAGGCGGCGCTGAAGGCCAAGAGCGAGATCTGCGAGAAGGCGCTGGACATGTTTGTTTCGGCGTACGGCGCGGAGGCGGGCAACCTGGCGCTGAAGATTCTGTCGGTGGGCGGGCTGTATGTGGGCGGCGGCATTGCGCCGCGCATTCTGGAGAAGCTGAAGGACGGAACGTTCATGAAGGCCTTCACCGACAAGGGCCGGCTGAGCCAGTTGCTGGTGAATATGCCGGTGCGCGTGATTCTGGAGAGCCGCACGGCGCTGATGGGCGCGGCGGCGTATGCGGAAGCGCGGGCGGCGGAGCTGAGCGGGATTTCGCCGCGGGCGGCGAGCGTGAAGTTCTAAAAGCGAGTTTTTAGCTATTAGCTTTTAGCTTTCAGCTAAAGGCTTTCTCTGATGAGGCCGGCCGGGGGGCTGGCCTTTTTTGTTCGTGAGCCGATCTTCTAGAGCGGCAGCGGGTGAGGATCGTGGGGCAAGGGTGCGGCGACCGCCTTCTCGGATGCCGGACTGGCGAACAGCAGCACGAGAAGGCCGGCGTACGCGAATGAGTCGGCGGTGATTTCGACGCTGTGTGTGATGCGGAGAATCATGGGCAAGAAGGTTGCGCCGGCAAGGCCGTAATATCCGACAACGGCTGCGTGGGCCAGGCCGAGCGTGAGCCACAAACTGCGGCGCGAACCTTTCCAGAGCGCAATGAACGGCAACGACGACGCCAGGAAGAAAACACTTCGAATCAATTGCGTTTCGACAACAGTGCTCATGGCGGGGATGCGCAGACCGCCGATGCCTGCGGTGTAATACGGCGTGACAATGGGCGCGATGCACATACCGAAGATGAGATAGATCAGGGGCCATGCGAGCCAGGCAGCTACGGAGCGAATGAGCCAAGCGTGCCAAGTGTGATGGGGAAAGCCTGGTGCGGGGCCACCGTCGCCAAAGAAAAGACCCACGGTGCCGCCGACCAGAAGAGCAATCGCAAAATAGAACAACGCGACCGAGGGGATAGCGTTGTCGATCATATGCGAGAACTTTGCCGTTTCGATGATGCCGTTGAGGCCGAACGCGAGCAGCAGAAATCCGCCGATGGCGACCGCGCGTAACAATGGTTTAGCGGCGAGACAGCGCGCCAGCGGATAGAGGCCGAGCACGAGGATCGCGCCCGACAGAAGCTGAAGCAGGATCAGTGTTCCAACCTTTG
This sequence comes from uncultured Acidobacteriaceae bacterium, assembly GCA_963782085.1. Taxonomy (GTDB): domain Bacteria; phylum Acidobacteriota; class Terriglobia; order Terriglobales; family Acidobacteriaceae; genus Telmatobacter. The sequence continues at coordinate 40,239 of CAWAIL010000006.1, read as the reverse complement.
TGGAGCCTGGCAGAGTCGCGGTGCGAAGATGAAAAGCACTGCTGAGAATCCCGTCAGTGAAAAGAGCGGCGACAAATGCGATCCAGCAGACGAACAGCTTGAAGAGGTCTTTCATGGTGCATCCTCTGCGTGCCGGCGCGTTGAGGCGCCACGCGGGCCGACGGATTGAGCCGAACCGGGGCCGGCAAACCGATTGCGGCGCGCCAGCGGGCCAATAGAACTGGATATGACTGTTGCCGCAACGGTAGCACGTTTAGACAAGAACGGGATGACGATTGCGCATGGCGCTATTGCGCAGTCTTCAACTGTTGCGCGAGCACCTTGCGGTAGAGATCACACTGCGGACCGCGTAGGGGCGTGGCGCCTACCGCGGTGGTGCCATCCTGGATGAAACGCAGATAGCTTTGAGTTTTTTCGAGCCTGGGCCACTTCGGGAGGCCCGCACCGTTGGGGTCCCCGGTTCGCGCGAAGTTCGTCCAATAGCTCTCGATCAACGCGGCGAGGCGGGTGTCGGTATCGGTGAAGGTTCCGCCGATGTTGCCAGACTTGGGGAAGTATCCGAAAACGTAGGGAAGATCGGAAGAGTGAAGCGCGCCCTGGGTTTCCTGGCCGGGAATGGCGTGGTCTAATTCGTACTCGTATGTGGCGCGATGCGCCGCAGCATGCCACAATGCCTCGGTGGCAATAGGGCAATGGAAGAGATTGTCAGCGTTCCACTGGACACCGGCGGCGCCGTAAAGGGGATCGATCGTGCCCTGGCCGTCACCAGCGACGCCGTAGAGTGCGAGGGCCTGCGGCGCGAGGTCGCCGTCGGTGTGCGTGATAGCGGCACGCAACTCATCGACTGATTCGGTGCTGCCGAATTCGCGGGACGTGGTGCCGATGAGGAGAGGGATTGCAGCTTCGCTGCCGGCTTTAAAGACGGCTGCAGGCGAACGCGAAAGGACCCAGCCGTCGACGTCGGGAGTGAAGCCGGGCCAATCGCTGGCGCGAGTGCCAAGTTTTAGTAGCAGATCGGGTGCGGGAATCTTGCGGAGCGCGGCGATGCCTTCGGCGCCCACAGGGACATTGAGGGCTGCCGCAGTATCGAGACCGCGCTGCTCGGCGTTTTCAAGGGAATCGACGGTTGGCGCATATGCGGCGCCGCTTTCGGCGATGGCTTTCTGGAAGAGTCCGGCGGCGAGCGGCGAAGCCATGAGCATGCCGGTGTCCATGGAGCCGGCGGACTGGCCGAAGACGGTGATGTTTTTGGGATCGCCACCGAAGCTGGCGATGTTGTCGTGCACCCAATGGAGGGCCAGGATCTGGTCCATCAGCCCGTAGTTGCCCGATGCGTGATGCGGCGACTCGGCTGTGAGCGCGGGATGCGCCAGAAAACCGAAAACGCCGAGACGGTAGTTGATAGTGACGAGAACGACGCCGTGTTCGGTGAGGGTGCCGCTGTTATAGAGATCGCCCGAGCCCGAGCCGCCGAGGTTCGCGCCGCCGTGAATCCAAAACATGACGGGAAGCGGCTTTGCCGCCGGCCACGCGGGCGTGACGACATTGAGATAGAGGCAGTCTTCCTGGCTGTTTGCGACGTCGTAACGATTCCAGGCGCCGCCGAGAAGCGGCTGGGAACAAGCTGCGCCAAAATTGGATGCATCACGGATGCCTGACCATGGTTTGGCGGGCAACGGTTCGCGCCAGCGCAGGTCGCCAACGGGAGGCTGCGCGTAGGGGATGCCAAGAAACTCGGCGCCGACGCTGGTGCGAACGATGCCGCGAACCAGCCCTGCAGCTGTGTGGACAACGAGCGGGTCAGAAAGCGGGCTGGAGTGCGGCTGGGTGGATGCGGCGCCGGCGGAAGCGAGCAGTGAAGCGATGATTGCGCGGGAAAGAAGACGACGAACGAGAGATCGTGCGTGGTTTCGCAACAGGTTCCCTTCTTGAGTTCGCGATGATCCAGAATTCTAACAGCGGCGAAGGAGAGAGCAAGCGTCGCTGCACGAATCATCAACATGTGCGGAGTGGACCACAGCTCGCGTTTATTCTGGATGGGGCGTTACGTCGGCGGATTGCTGGGGTTGAGTTCAAGGCTGGAAGTCGGAAGCTGGCTTCAAACAATTGATCGCAGGAAAGGCGGACGACGATGCGGTTTTTGGGCCGGTGGCTTTTGCGCATCCTTGTCTCGTTCGCGGCGGTCACACTGGTAGCGTTTGCGCTGGATTGGACAGTCTATAAACTGCGTGGATCGCCGCAGTCTGTCGTCATCGTGAACCGCTTTCTGTCGGTGCCACTCAAGGGACAAAAGACGGAATTCGACTTTCTGGGCACAGCCAACGCTTCCTGCGTGGTTGCTCTGTTCCCTCACGGCGGCGAATCGCCTTGCTGGTATCTGCAACTGCATCCGAACGAGTGGGACAATGCGGGATCGCCGGCATACTGATTGCGGCAGGAATCGTTTCAATCCACGCAAATCACGCGGTAAACATTGGGTCGTGATCGGAGTCACGATAAACGCCAATGAATTGCGCCTACGATCATTGGATGTTTCTTCAGAACTCGATGTACAGTCGCACGCAGAACGAGAATGGCAGTTACAATTCGCGGTGCCTCGACTGCTTCATGACGATCGCGCAATTTGTGGCGACGGAACAGGAGTTGGAGCGGCGCGAAGCAAATCACTTCTGCCCCGAGAAGGCGCTGGCTGACCTGATGACGCGCCAGAAGTCGACAGCTTCGCACACCGCGCGGAACTAGCCCTGCGGGCTCCACGCAACAGGAAGTGGAGTGAGCACGCATGGCCAAAATGGGCCTCAAAAAAATCAGCTTCCGGGGTTATCGTCTCCCGGAAGCTGAGTGTGTCAAAAAAGGCGCAACTTGCTTAGAAGCGCACAGTGATTGCGCCTTGCAGTGAGCGGCCGCCTCCGATGCCGTTCACAGTGCCCTGGCCGCTGCCCAGGGTGCCTGTGATGTAACCGAAGCTCGAGTTGGTGATGATCGTTCCGCTGCCGGCGTTCGGGTTGGCGAATTGAGGTGAATTGCTCAACTGCACAGCGTCAAGACGGATCTCGGTTGTCATTTCGCGATAGATGGTGGATTTCTTGGCGATTGAGAAGTTGTCCTGAATGTAGCCGGGGCCGCGGAATTGGTTTCTTCCCGTGTTGCCGAGGCCTGGGCTCGGGCAAGGAGTTGTAGAACCCGGGCAGCCGGCGGGTTGCTGCCAGGTGGCACTGCTTCCAAGCGCGCCGTTGTCGTTCTTGAACCAAGGCGAGGCGGTGCCAACGTTGTGCGTAACCTGGTATCCCCCGTTCAGGGTCGCGGTTTGTGCCGTTCCCGGTGTATTCAGTGTGCCGCCATTGGCATACACAGTGAAGGGCAAACCAGAGACCAGGGAAATAACTCCCGTGAGTCTCCACCCGCCCAGCAACGGCATCACCGACGCCGGAGTTAGCAAATTTGTGTCCGTGGCCCGCAGGCAATTCGTAGTTGAAGCTCTGTTCAAAGTTCTTGGCGCGATCAAAGTCCGCGGGAGCATAGTTTCTGCGGAAATTGATGAAGAACAACAAGCCGCCGTTATCATCGCCGCCCGTGGCGTAGGTGAGTGCCTTGCCCCAGGTGAATGCGGAAGTGAAGCTGAGGCCAGCCGAATAGCGTTTGGTGAGTTGGACCTGGAGTGAGTCGTAGTTCGAGGAGGCACCGAGGAAGTACTCGTTGGTTGCAGCGGTACGACCGGTTGCGCCGCCAGTAAATGCAGTCGAATTCTCCGGCAATGAGCCATTGCCGCCACCGTAGGTGCTGGGCAGGTTGATGTTCTGCGAGACATTCATGCGAGTACCGTGGTTGCCCACGTAGGCGAGCTGCAGCGAGAGATTTTGACCGAAGGCCTGCTGCACAGCGACATTCCACGCCTCTGCATACGAGTTTCGGAACTTGGCAGGGATGTAAGTGTATACCTGGCTGATCAAGGCCGGCGTGTTGGCCGGAATGATCCCGTTGGACGGGATCGTGACCGGTACTGGCGCTGGGAAACCGGCCTGGAAGGTGGCCACCGTGACGCCATCGGAGAGCACGGCGGGAGTGAATGCCGATCCGCCGGCCGGCTGGTAGCTGTTGTTCGCGCGGATCGGGTAGTTGTAAGCGTAGGTGTTGTCGGTGAACGGGATGTAACTCATGCCGAAGCCAACACGGACAACGGTGCCATCGTTGACGCGATAAGAGGCGCCCAGGCGCGGAGCGAAGTAATCGTACTTTGTCTGTCACGCCGAGGTTAGACGGGTTGCTGGCGAGACCGGCCAAAACCAGTGTGTTGTTTGTCGGAAGATAATTTGAGAAGCCTCCGGCGATTCGTGGCGTGGCTGGCGGATAGAATTCCCAGCGAATGCCATAGTCAAGAGTCATCTTGGGAGAGGCCTGCCACTTGTCGCCGCCATAAGCGAAGATCCACCACTGGCGATAGCAAGGGAAGAAGGTGTTCAGATCGCGGCCCGTCTGGCTGGGCTGGTCAAGAAGGAAGCTGGCAACGTCATTAGCGATGTTCGTGCTGGCACCAGTCGTGGAGGTCTGTACGTCGGTGAACGTGAACGCGCCGCGCGGGCTGAAGGTCTGATCCTGCAGCAGGTCGTCGCGGACGCGGCGAATGTCAGCTCCCCACTTGAAAGTGTGATTTCCGACGATCTTCGTCCAGGTGTTCACCAAGTCGATGTTCGACTCGGCGCGGATCCAGGGAACCGAGGCCGAGTATCCAACGAGAGGATTTGAGAAGCCACCGTTGATTGTGATGCCGACCTGCCCGGTGGTAAACGGCTGGCCTGAGATATTGACGCCGGGGACGCCAATCGTAGATGCGTCGGCAGATCCGTAGTCATTGGGAGTGGCGGAGTTGCGCAAATGTGCAACGCCAAAACGGACCTCGGTGAAGAGCTTGGGCGAGAATACGTGATCGTAGTTGCCGCCGGTGCTGTAAGTGGTCTGGTTTCCGGTAGCCTCAAAGCCGCCGCCCTGCGGACCGCCGAGGAAGGCTCCGAAAGCAGGCGCCTGGAAGGTGTTGAAGCGCTGCCAGCTAATGCGGCCGCTCAGGTGATCCTTTTCAGTGGGCGTGTAATCGCCCTTGATATCGAAGCTTGTGGCCTTCTTGCTGAAAGGCAGATTGGTTGTGTAATTATTCGTCGGGCTGGACAGAGGCTTGGTGGAATTCAGGATTCCATACTTTCGCCGCAGCAGCGTACAGATCTTTGAGCATGGTCAACGAAACCGGGTTGATCCGGCTGATGGGAATCTGATTGTTGGTGAATTGCGTGCGGGGATGCGCAGCCGATCCGTCACCAGTGGAAGGATCGTATATTTTGCCGGCGCTGCCATTGATCGCAGCGCTGAGGTCGATGCAGCCCGTTGGATCGGTACAACCGGTAGTGACGCCAGAGTTTGTGTACCAGCGAGCATCGGGAACCGTATAGGTGCTGCTGATGGCTTCGCTGTCATCTGAAGCGGAGGATATCGCCGAAGATGAACAGCTTGTCCTTCTTGATCGGTCCGCCCAAAGCGCCGCCAAAGTAATTGTAGGAGAGATGACCGAGCGGTCCGCCGAAGTAAGAGCGAGCGTTGACGAGTTGTTCTGGATGTATTCAAAGGCCGAACCGTGGAACTGGTTGGTGCCGGACTTGAGCGTCACGTTGGTGATGGCGCCTACCGAGCGGCCGAGTTCCGGCTCATAGTTATTCGTCGACATGTCGACTGACTGGATGGCCTCGGCCGGAGGAATGAGGATCTGGAGAAGACCGGTGCGCTCGTCGTCGTCGATGCCCTCAATCTGGTAGAGATTGCTGACACGCGGCATGCCGTTGGCCTGCGTCTGCAGGGAGTCCTGCGCGTTGAAGAACTGCGAGTGCTGGAAGGTCGCTGGACTTGCGCCGGGAACGAGATTGAGAAGCGACTGGAAGTTGCGGTTCGTGGTGAGAGGCAACTCCATCACGCTGACCGCTTCAATTTTCGTGCTGATGTCAGCGCGATCCGTCTGCAACTGAGGCGGCGCAGTGGTAACGACAACGGTCTCTGACACATTGCCGGGCTGGAGCGTGACGTCGACACGGGGTGAAGTGTCGCTGAGCAGGTTGATGTTCCGCTGCTCAGACTTTTTGAAACCCTTGGCATCGATGGTGATGGTGTAGATGCCGGGTTGCATGTCGGGAAAAGCGTAGTTTCCGCTGGAGTTCGTTGTCGAGTCGTGGGTCGCGCCCGTCGACGTCAGCGTCGCTGTCACCTGAGCACCGGCAACAATTGCGCCTGTCGTGTCGGTTACCGTTCCGAGCAGTGTTCCGCTTACTGCCTGGCCCCCAACCGTTTGGGTGAAACCAAGTAGCAGCAGGAACAGGATTCCAAATGTAAGTTTTAATAATCCGCGTTGCATCATTAGATCCTCCGAAGTGTTGCGGTTCGATTGAGTGAAAACGTGTATTTGACGAATGGGGATTTGCCCATCTGTCACAGAAGATGGGTCACGGACAAGTATCCGAACTGTGGCCTCGAACGGTCCTTTCTTGAACAGTTCGCAGTTGTTTTACCCCCTGGGGAACCGATAGGCGACCCCCCTGGAATGTGATGAATGTCCGCGCAATTCTTCTGCTACGGGACGTTTGTCGCAAGGATGCTACCGTATGCTACGTGCGATCCAAGGTGGCGGGAACTGGCGCTTCTCATTGAAAGGATTAGGGATTGCCAAGGGTTGCTTAATTTGCTGCGAGGGACCCCGAATGGCTCGAAAAGCCAAGTGACAATCGTTTGACCCGTGGGGTATGCTACGCCGGACAGGTTGAACTGTATGGGCTCGATTCTGGAAAGCAGCAAGATAGATTTGCGCTGGGCACCAGCCACGGCTGAAGATCGCCTGCTGGTCCACAAAGAGCTGGAAGCAATTCTTGCCAGCTATCATTTCCGCGGAAGCAAGCGATACCCTGCCCTTTTGAAATATGTTGTAGAAGCAGCGCTCGATGGCCGGCTCGGCGATTTGAAGGAGCGAACGCTGGGGGTGGAGGTTTTCGGGCGCAGTCCCGATTACGACACCAACGCCGATCCGGTGGTCCGTATCAGCGCAGGCGAAGTACGGAAGCGGATTGCTCAGTATTACCACGAGAGCGGCGCACACTCGCGCGTGCAGATCGAAATTCCGCTCGGATCGTACATGCCGGAGTTTCAGTTAGCGACAAGTCCAATTTCGGCCCCCAAGGCTCAATTGGAAGGTGTGGCTTCGGCTGAGCGTCCGATTGACGAGCGGCGCGGCAGACGCAGGCATCTTATCGCCTGGTTGAGTTTGGGCTTGGTGGTGCTTGCGGGCGGCGTTTACGCATCGATTGTGCGCTTAGGAAACAGGTCGAGCCGTCTTTCTACCGAGAACAAATTTTGGGCGCCATTCATTGATTCGCCGGAACAGGCGTTCCTGGTTGTGGGTACGATCCATCCTGATTGGATGCCGCCCGCAACGCCCGAAACAAGTTATGACGAGACCAACAAAGTTCCCTATCACCACGTATCCCTGTCAACATCAATTGCCATGACTCACGTAGCCGGCGTCCTTCGTTTGCGGAACAAGCCTTTCGCAATCAAAGAAGCGGCCGACACCAGCCTCACTGATATTCACCACCATCCACTGGTGCTGATCGGAGGCAGAAATAACGATTGGACCATGCGCCTTCTTGGGCACCTGCGTTTTCACATTCAGGCGACGCCTGTTGCGGCGATACAGGACGCACAGAATCCGCAAGACACGCAATGGACGGTGGATGTGAACCAGCCATTCAACTCGGTGACAACCGACTATGCCATTGTGGCGCGCTACTACGACGCCACCACCGAGGCTCCGGTGATCGTGATCGCCGGTCTCGGACCGTATGGCACCGAGGCGGCAAGCGAATTCATCGATTCTCCCGAGTACCTGGAACAGGTTGCAAAGAAAGCGCCGGCCGGATGGGAGAAGCGGAACTGCGAAATGATTTTGAAGACCGAAGTGATTGGCACGCGTGCGGGGCCGCCGGTTCTGGTGACCGCGTATACCTGGTAACGCGACAAGGCGCGGCGGGTGACAGCAGGGTGCAGCGCTAGCGGCCCTTCGGCAGCTCCAGGAAGACAAAAATATTTTCGTCGGGATCGTGTACGAAGACGATCTTGTCATCTCGCACTGGGTTCAGCCCTGCGCTCCGGAGCTGCTCCTCAGCTCGCCGCGCGTCAGAGATGGGAAACAAGAATTGCGGTTGCGCGTCTTTGTGCCAAGCGCGCAGCTCGATGTGCATGTCGGGCGCAGCCGGCGCGGTGAGGCGCACGTTGCCGTTCGCGTCCTCCGCTTCGAAGCCGAGATCGGTATAGAACTCCTTCATCGCCGCGCCCTCTCTCACCGGCAGATCGAATCCCATCAGCTCAGTGGAGATGCGGTCGGCGCCGAGGTGCTGGCCGCGGTCGAGCGTGTGCCGCGAGCCGGGCATGTATTGCGTGAATTCGGTGACGCGGCCCTCGGGATCGTTGACATGCAGAGATGAGGTTGCCGGCGGCGGCTTTGCGCACGGGCCTGAGCTTGAGGCCCATCGAATCGTAGAACGTGTAAAGGCTATTGAGATCGCCAGCTTCGTAGCAGACGTGCATCCAGCCGAGCGGTTGCGGCGGGATTGGTCTGCGGATAGAGCTCGATGAACTGGCGGTCGTTGATCTTGATGAAGACTTCGGTGGTTTTGCCGGCGTTGGTCATGGCGAAAGACTCTTCGTAGCCGAGCTTGCCCAGGAAGGCGATCTCGCGATCGAGGTCGCTGACGCGAAAAGCAATGTGCGCGATGCCGATGATGCCGGCATCGGGCGCGGGCGGTTGTGCCGCAGAGATGATCGGGAGAGCGCAAGAAAGCGCTAAAATTCCCATCGAACGCAGTCTTCATCGTTGTCTCCTCATCGTTCAACACTCTGGTTCTGAGGTGCTTCCTTTGTTGGATGCACAGTTTCAAGAAGTGCAAAGCCTGATTTCCGGGGATTCATTCCGTTTTGCAGCCACCGGCGAAGGCCCTACGCGTATTCCTGGCGATAGGGGGTAAAGATGTCGAGCACTTCGGAGGCTTCGAAGGCTGAGGCCTCGTGCTCCACGCCGCCGTCGACTACGATGCTGTCGCCGGCGCGCATCTCCCAGCTTTTGCCCTCAGCCTGAAAGCGGATGTGGCCGCGGACGACATAGACCATTTGATGATGGGGATGGCTGTGGCGCGCGCCCTTCCATCCTTTTTCAAAGGTATGACGCACCAGCATGAGGTGCGGGTTGTAGGCCAGCACCTGGCGCACATGCCGGGCTCGGGCGTGGTGACTTTGGTGGCGTCGGTGGCCGTGTAAATGACTCCGGTTTCGCTCATGGATCTCCTCTTGAGCTTGCAGCTGTTAGCCAGTTGTTGCTCGAGCAGCGACCGCTGCGACTAGTTATCGGCTATTCCATTTTCTTGTCCCCTCGTTCCCTTGTTCCCTGCATCTACCGGTTGAGCCAGCCGCCGTCGACCACGAGGATGTGGCCATGGATATAATCGCTGGCGCGGAGGCGAGAAAGACGGCAGCGCCGGCGAGGTCTTCAGGATTGCCCCAGCGGCCGGCGGGAATGCGCTCCAGAATCTGCCGCGCGCGCTCGGGATTCTTCCTGAGCGCCTCGGTGTTGTCGGTATCCATGTAGCCGGGCGCGATGGCGTTGACGTTGACGCCCTTCGAAGCCCACTCGTTGGCGAAGGCCTTGGTGAGCTGGCCGACGCCGCCCTTGGCCGCGGCATAAGAGGGCACGATGATTCCGCCCTGAAAAGTGAGCAGCGAGGCGATGTTGATGATTTTGCCGGAGCCGCGCTTGAGCATGTGGCGGCCGGCGTGCTGCGTGAGGCGAAAGACGCTGGAGAGATTCACGTCGATGACCGCCTTCCAGTCTTCTTCAGAGTATTCGGCGGCGGGCGAGCGGCGAATGATGCCGGCGTTGTTGACCAGGATATCGATGGTGCCGAAGTGCTGGACGGTTTCTTCGACGAGGCGCGCGCAGACGGCGGCGTCGCCCACGTCGCCGACGAGCGCGACCGACTTCGCGCCGAGGGCTTCGAGTTTGTGCTGCGTGGCTTTGGGAGCGGTGCTGGAGCCGTGAACGGCGACATTGGCGCCGGCCTGGGCAAGAGCACGGCGATGGCTGCGCCGAGACCGCGCGATGAGCCGGTGACCAGTGCGGTTTTGCCCTTGAGATTGAATTTATCGAGTATCGAATTTTGCTGGGACGGAGTTTCGTGAGTCAGGGGAATGAAATCCTTTCCGGCATGGGCCAGAACGTGGCTCTGATTATTATGTCCGACTGGCGTTGGGGGCCGCTCGGGTTGGCACGCTATCCGGTGGCGTGCACAGCCGTTTGGCTGATCTCGATGTTGACGCGGGCGGAACGAAGCCGCGCTCGACGGCCATGATGCCGGCGCGCAGAAAGCCCAGCGTGTGCGCCATGCCCGCGTGCCACGGCGCGGAGCAGGTCATCTGCGGCGCGTGGTCGGGAATGACGACGCCGTCGAATCCGTTCTTGTTGCAGGATCCAGAGGATGCGCAGCATGTCCACGTCGCCATCGTCGATGAAGGTCTCGTGATAGTGCGGAGCCTTGCCGGCGATGTTGCGGAAGTGGACGTAGGCGATGCGATGCTGGCTGCTGTACTGATCGACCGTTTCGTAGAGGTCGCCTTCGGTCATCTCGGCGAGCGTGCCCAGGCAGAACTCGAGCATGTTGCTCGGGCTGGGCGAGATGATCGATGAGCCGCTGATACATGGCCTGCTGATAGACGAGGCGCGGCTGGCGGCGCATGGTGGGGGTGGGCGGATCGTCAGGGTGCGCGGCGAGACGCACGCCGGCCTTCTCGGCCACGGGGAGAGCTTCTTCAAGAAATCGCTGCAGGCGGCGCCAGAGCTCGTCGTGGGTGATGGATGGGCAGCGTGCCCGGGGGCGCGTTGGGGTCGTAGATCATGTTCCAGACCTGCGCCGTTGGGGATGGGCGTGTCGACGGGGCCGTCCATGCCGACGGACTCCGCGCCGCCGCGGGCGAAGGGTCCGCTGATGCGGCCGGCAGACTCCGGCGATGGAGAAGTTGTAGCCGAGGGTGCCGATGCCGGCCTCGCCCATGGCGCGCAGGATGGCGTGGACATTCTGCATGTGCTGCGGCGCGCTTGGGGCCGTCGAGGAGAATGTCGTACCAGTGCGCGGGGTCGAAGTTCTCGATGCCTTCAAGCTTGAGGCCGGCAGCCTCGATCTGCTTGCGAAGTGCGATGAGCTCGGCGGCGGTCCAGAGCCTGTTGGGATCGCCGGCCACGCCCCAGGGCTTGTCTTTGCCGCCGGTGGGCTGATTGTTGCGACGGAGTTGGCGTCGCCCTGCCGGAAGTAGTCGACCAGGTGCACGATGACGTGCGTGCAGCCGGCCTGCACGGCGAAGGAGTAGTACTCGTCGTTGAGCATGTGCCGGTAAAGTCCGAGGCCGAGCTTCATGGTTGCTCCTGCGACAGTTTAATTGAGACAGGGAACAAGGGAACGAAGGAACGAGGGAGCAGGACTTAGGCGACTGAGGATAAAAGGACCTTGAGCCTTCGCTCGGATGACTCGCAGGTCTGTTTCACCCTGGAAGCGTGCGCGGATGACTCCGTTTCGATCGATGAGGAATGTGAGCGGCAAGCCCAGTACGCCGCCATAACGCGAACCGAGGCGCACATTGCCCATCGCTACGGGATAGTTGAGGCTGAGTCTGTCGACAAGAGCTTGCGGCCGGCGCGGCATCATCGTCCATGGAGATGCCGACGACCTGGAACCCCATGGGCCCATTTGTTGCTGCCACCTGGCAAAGGCCGGCATCTCAATCTGGCACGGAGCACACCATGTGGCCCAGAAGTTGAGCAATACCACTTTGCCGCGGAAGCTTGCCAAATGAAGCGGCTGGCCATGGAGATCGCTGAGGGTGAAGTCTGGCGCGAGTTTGTTGAGGAGCGCGAGCGGCGGCACGGATGGCGGAGCGCCGGCTGGCCAGGCCTGTGGCGCGAAAAGCGCGGCGCAAAACAGTAGACGCATGAGTTTGTTTGAGGCCGGAATCATGGGACGCACTAGTTTCCGGTGGCAACGGGAAGTCCTTTGTTCACCCAGTCGGCTCCAAAGTTGTCGGCGATGTAAAGCACCTTGACGTGAGTGAATCCCATGCTCACCAAGAGGCTGTACGCCGGACCAACATTCGGACAACGGTTCCACGGGCAGCAACCGCAGTAGAGAACGATGAAGGTGGAGCGCGGAAGGGATGCGACGCGGGCACGCAGTTGCTGAGAGCCGGAGGCTTGCGACCCGGCTGCCACATATTCGGAGCCAGGAATGTGCGCCTGGGCAAACATGACGTGCGAACCGACTTGCAGCACGAGTGGCTTTGGCGCCGAGGTCGAACGCAGAAGCGATGACAGTTGTTCGGGCTGGATGAGCTGTGCGTTTGGAATGGACAGCGCGCTTGATTGCGGTTGCGCGGCAAACTGGGCATAGGTGGACTGCGAGGCGACGGCGGCGAAACATGCAAGAAGAACGGCGGTCGCCAACCTCTGTCTGAAAATGAATCGCATTGCGGGATTCTCCGCAAGAAGTCTAACGCCGGACGCGCAGAAACAGATGTGACGCTGAGTCGCAGAGATGAGAACGAGATGGATCGATTGTAAAGCGGCCGAGATTGCGAAGGCGCAGGTTTGGAATATTTGCCTCCACAATTGAAAACGCCAGAGACCGAAGCCTCTGGCGTCTCAATCTTGATGATCTGGTAGTACAACCGGCTGTCTGCGTCCCTCGGCTACCCCAGCGGCGAACCTGCAGCTTTCGCTGCCGCTCCTTCCTCTGGCTGCGCCGGCGCGTTAGCTTTCGACTTGCGCCGACTGCCCGCTCTCCGGCTCGACCGCTGGCCGACTTCCCCGGCTCGGATCGGTGTTCTCTCGCCTGGCTCGACCGGTGGCAAGCACCCGGCTTTCACCGTGCTGCTACGCGCTTCCGATCGACTGGCTGCCGACCTTCCAACTTGCGTTGGCGTCCGGCCTCCAGCTAGGCCTGCGATTACTCCCGACTCACATCGGGCGTCGTCCTTCAGCTCGGCTGGTTGAACACCCTCCGGCTTTCACCGTCTGCTGTTGCAGCTTCCGGCTTGCGCCTTCTGCTGCTGCAACCTCCAGCTTGCGCTGGCTGTCTGCCCCCGTTTGCCAAACCGGCGGTGATCCTCCGACTCGCATCGGCTGTTTCACCCTCCGGCTTTACCGGTTTCGATTCGCCCGGCTTGCGCCTGTGCGTCTCTACCTCCGGCTGGGCCTTTGATGCGCCCCTAGCTTCAACCGAACCTTGCATCGCCGGCTGAGCCGTCGATGAGTATTCCGTTTCCACCGGTTCGCGCATCTTCCGGATCTGCCAGCTAAACAACTTTCGGCTTGCGCCGACTTTTGCATCTTCTGGCGCGGCCAGCGATCCCTCTTCGGCTTTCGCCTCAGGTTTCACCCTCTGGCTGGGCTGGCGGCGATTTTCCGACTCTCATCGGCTTTTCGTTCCACCAACCGTTCCGGCGACCAACTCCCGATGCCCTACTAGGCTCATCAGTTGAATGTGACATTACGTCCGTTGAATCTGTGGATGCAAGTGCAAAAGTCAAGTAAATTTGTGGATTTCACCAGGGTTGGTGCAGAGTGAAAAGTTTGTGAAGGCGCGAAGTGAGATTTCGCGCAAATCGACTGAATTGATGCGGGTTTAAGGCTTTGCAGTGCATGTGATTGGGCTCACATTTACACAGAACCCGGGAGATATGCACAGCAAGAAAAACGAAACTGGGCGACTTATCGCAAGCAATAAAAAGTCGATCTTCCGGTCGATCGTCAGACTGAGCTGCGAGAGTGCCGGCGAGGACGCCCGCACGACAGCCGGACTGGAGTCCGGCGCTATGGTTGACAGCTGAGGCACCTGCCGCGAGATCACGTCGCGAGTGGGGAGCAACGTGGATTGATGTCAATCGGGATACGGAGCCGAAGTACAACACCTTTCGGTGATGGCAACGGGCTGAAAACTCATGGAGAATCACAAGATAAGCGTCGACGGGTTACGGAATGCCCGACCTGCGACGCCCGGATCAGAGATGAAGCAGCTCGAACATGAGATAGCGCGAAACGACCGTCCGCAAGGCGGCGACGATGCAACGGATCACGCGGCACCTGCAGCCAATGAAAAGGCAGTCAAGGGTCCGTTTCTCGCGCCTGCATGGGGAGGCCGGGACACGGTTTTTTGCTTCCTGATCGTGCTGGCTGCGGCGGTGCTGCGGCTTCTGAACCTGAACTACATGGAGTTCAAGGGGGACGAGGCCGGCAATCTCTTTATTGCAATCGACCTGGTTTCAGGCAGGACCTTCCCGCTGGTGGGGATTATGTCTTCCATCGGCACGTACACCCCAGCTTTCTTCGCCTATCTGATGGCGATACCGGTGATCTTTACGCGGAATCCGTTGCTTGCGGCAGGATTTGTGGCGCTGCTCAACTGCGCTGCTGTGGGATTGACGTACGTTTTTTGCCGGCGGTACTTCGGACAGATTGCAGCGATCATCGCCGCGGGATTTTTTGCGGTAAATCCATGGGCGGTTTTCTATAGCCGCAAGATATGGCAACAGGATGTGCTGCCGGTATTTGTGGTCGGGTTTTTCTTCAGCCTGCTGGCTGTTGTTTGCGAAGGCCGGAAAAAACACCTGCTCACCTGTTTCGCGTGCCTGGCGGCGGCCACGCAGCTCCACCTGTCGTCGGTCTACTATCTTTTGGTCCTTGTGGTCGTGATGGCGGCATTCCGGCCGAAGGTCGGCTGGCGGATCTGGCTGGGCGGAATCGGCATCTTTGCGGCTTCGTATGTGCCGTACGTTGTGTACGACCTATTGCACCAGGGCTACGACGTGAAGTTATACATGCATGCCTTCAGCGCACATTCCCATTTTCATCGTGAGGCGCTGGTCATGCCGCTTGCACTGGGAAGCACGCTGGGCTTCATGCATTTTGCCGATTGGCCGGCGCTGGATCTGTTTCAAGCTTTGGTTGTCGTAGTTGGACTGGTTTATCTGTTTGTTCGCCGGAGAGACCCGAGGCACACGACGCTCTTGCTCTGGTATTGCGTACCGACGGTTTTTCTGATGATGAGCAAACTGGTTTTGTATCCTCACTACTTCATTTGCTTTTATCCCATTCAATTTGTCGTGGTGGGAGTGGTTGTGAGTGCGGTGATACAGGATATGAAACCGCGCGACAGGGCGTTGAAATACGTGACAGCGGCGCTGATGGTTGTGTTGGCTGGCTACCAGATGCTGTCGTCAGTGAGGTTTGTGACCGCGATCGCCGAGCCGGGGCCCCTGGCGTGGTCGTGGTACGGCGCGGATTATGGCCCTCCGTTTCGCGTGAGGGTGCAGGAGATAAGAGAACTGGCGCAGAAGGGGATTGTGGACCCGGCGACGGTGCAGAAAGAGCTTCTGCAAGGGAAGCCGCCGGACGCGGAGATCAACTATAACGTGACGGCCACGGAATATCTTGTTGAGAATATCAAGGCGATTCGGTAGCTGAACCTTCCGGGTTTATTTCTGGGAATTGAAGGGCGTCATCGGTGGAAAAGAACCCAGCGGGGGAAGCTGGAACGGGGCAATGGCCTATTTGCCGAACACCTTTTGCGCAGCAGCTCCGGCTGCGGCGTCCTCGATGACCAGATGAACTTCGAGTTCCAGAACGTCTGCCCATTCGACCGCATGCTCAGCCAAAGCCTCGGGGCCGTCGGCTTCAATCAGATGCCAGCCGAGCATTGAACCTGGAACGTGCCAGCGGCCCAATGTTTTGGCTCCAGATGGCGCGGGTCCGCCGGTGCTTAGAAACTGACCAAGAGCAGCCTTGTATTTGCCGGGGATGGTCTTCCAAACCACCATGTATTTCATGATTTCTCCTCCTCGGGGAATGTTTGATTGTTGGGATTGTATGGCCCGTGAGGCTCAGCCTGGGCCAAAAGGATGAGGGGTCAAGGCTATACCGGATGAGCAGAAACAGTGAAGGGAATTCTTGACAGGCGAGAATTGCGAGCCGCGGGCCGACGCGCCGAGGTTCATGCTTTCCCAAGTCTCAGAAGCGGGACGTGGGCATCCGGCTATCCTTTGGCTTAAACAATGCGTTGACAGAACGCAAATCGGGTGAGGAGCATACGGCTGAAATGGATTGCTCCCGCTCTCAGGGCCATGTTAATCTTTGCCAACCCGCCCCCCTGGCAATCCAAAAATAAGGTGAGAGCTTCGTTATGAGTTCCGTTTCCCCGTTGTCTGCCTCGAAGATCGTGTTCTTACTGAGCATCGCGGCTGCTGCTACTGTGGCGGCGCAGCAAACTGCTTCGAAACCGGCCGCGACGCCGACCCATCCGTCGAAAACGCAAGCCGGCACGGCGCCCGCCGCGAAGGTGTCTACCTCTCAGGCTTCCCTGGTGCGGTACCTCTGCTATACCACTGACGCGGCGCAGCCAGTGGTGTACTTCAGCGAGGGATTCAATCTGGCCAGTCCGGGAGGCGACGCCGATCAATTCCTGCAGTATATGCATGTGAAAACCGACTTCGAGAAGTACGTCCTGGGAAAATACGGCTACAAGTCGGGAGGCGAAGACTTTGCCGATTGCGTGCACATCGCCTTCGCGAGCGCGGGCGCGACAGCCGCGACCAACACGGTAACCGCGAAGAAGCAAAGCCTGACGGCAGCCGCCGTGACGGCGAAAAAGCGGACAGTGGATTCGGGGTGGAAGTACTCGGCAGCCGCGGGCCAGGGCGGAGCCACAAGTGCAAGCGCGAGCCAGAGCAGCAAACCCGGGTCCGCGACCGGCTCCGGCGACGCGGCGGCGCTGATTATTGCGATGGATCAGAAGCTCGGGCAAGGCGGCGATCCAGGTCTCAAGTGGAAGATGGATTCGAAGAAAGATGAACTGACGGGTGTGGTGACGACTCAACCGACTGCGATCCACGCGTATCCCGACGAGCAGATGTTTGTGACCGCTACAGCCATGTGCAGTAAGAGCGGGGTTGCCTTTTACTTCCTTGCCAGTCCCGGAAGCGACAAGGATCCACAGCCGGCGTTTTCGTTTTATGCGCCCGATTCCGACAGTTCCGACCAGGTGGCGGATGTTCGCATGATTGTTGACGGCGGCGCGGTGCACGTAGCCCAGGGATATCCGAACATAGAGAATCACACGACGTACTTGAACTGGATGGGACTCTTATTCTATGACCCGCAACTGGTGGGCGAGGTTGCGCGGGATAAGGAAGACAGCGCCAATACCGGAATCCCGGCGCTTGACGCACTGGTGGCGCCGATGGTGAGGTCA
The DNA here is from genome assembly GCA_963782085.1 of uncultured Acidobacteriaceae bacterium. Taxonomy (GTDB): domain Bacteria; phylum Acidobacteriota; class Terriglobia; order Terriglobales; family Acidobacteriaceae; genus Telmatobacter. The sequence goes on along the minus strand of CAWAIL010000006.1, from coordinate 22,876 downwards.
GCGGCGAAGAGCAGTTCCCAGACGATGGCCGACAACTCAGCCGGACCGCTACCGCAACTGGCAAGCGCAAAGAGCATTCGCATCGAATTGCCTGTAACCGGGAAAGCGACTAAGCCCGTTGTCGACCTCAATCCACAAGACAGTGTCCTGCACCCGTTCGTGATCGAGTGCAGCGCGAAGTATGGCGGGACGGCCGCCGGATCCTCTGCGCCTGCGACCAGGGCAGGCACCGCCTCCCGGCGATAATTTTGTGAGGTTGGGCCCGTGTCCGGGACGACATCGAGGCCGGTTGATGTAGTTTCTTTCCGCGCTGTCAAGCCAGGTTGGGAACACTCCACGAATTTCAAACGAGGAATGTCGGCGCGGCGCACCCGTTGCAGCGAACCCAGGCGCTCAGTCGTGGAGCACAACGCTTACCAGCGAACTGTTTACGTTCATGCCGCTCGCGTTGTAATCGATGAATCCGAGCTCGCGGAATCGATTGAGGAAGAAGCTGACGCGGGAGCGCGTGGTGCCGATCATCTCAGCGAGCGCCTCCTGGCTGATTTTGGCGATGACGGGGATGGGCTTGGACTCCTGGCCAAAGTTGGCCATGAGCAGCAGCAACCGCGCGAGGCGCTTTTCGCTGGAATTGAATAGATGATCGATGAGATCGGCTTCCATGCGAATGTTGCGGGAAAGCATATGTACGAGGAACTGCTCGGCAAACTCCGGCTCGCGCTGGAGCAGTCCCACCATGGCTTGTTTCTCGATGCGAATAATGCTGCCCTGCTGCATGGCGGTCGCTGAGGCCATGCGAACGGGTTGACCGGCGAGGCAGCCTTCACCAAAAAAGCTTGACTCGTTAAGGTGGGCGATGACTGCTTCCTTGCCACTCTTCGACACTACCGTGAGCTTAATTCTTCCGCTCTCGATGTAGAACACCGCGTTGGCGGCGTCACCTTGCGAGAAGACCGTCTCATCGGCCTGGTACTGACGTCGGGATTTCCCCACTGTAAGTTTTTTCAGCAAGAAGTCGGGATCGATGACGGCAACCGGTTCAATTGCGGCAAAGGAGGCTCTGGCCCTGGGGACGGCTTTGAGCTTCCGCTTCTTCAGTGCAGGCGAAGGCAGGCGCGGACTGCTGTAGACAGTCTTCACAATTCTCGATGCATCAAGCGTTTTGGTGCTAATCGAAGACCTCACGTTGACTCAGAGCGGTGCAGTTGGGCCCAGGGGGACAAACAAAGGATACGCTCATCGCGCCCAAAAGTGCTGCAAATACCTTTCGTGGCGCTCATTTGGCAGGGTTTGCGGGCGGGCGCGTGGGCTGGTGAGCTTGATAGCTCAGACAGGTGATTCGAATACAGATAATGTCGAACTTGCCTCAAGCATTGCAGTTATGCACAAGAAGAGCAGCACAGTGCGGAGACAGAAAAAGGTGTAATTCGTGAAGAAAACTATTATGTGCGTTGCGTTACTCAGTCTGGCTTCTACAGTCTGGGCGAGGTCGGATCGTGAAGCAACAAACGACCGGATGGATCATGCGGGCAGAGTGATGTCCGAAATCATGGCAGCACCGGATAAAGGCATCCCCGAAGAAGTTCTGGAGCATGCACATTGCATCGCGGTGGTTCCTCATCTGTTGAAGGGCGGCTTTGTGTTTGGCGCGGAAAACGGCCGTGGCGTAGCCTCATGCCGGACTGCCGATGGATGGAGCGCACCGGCGTTCTTTGCCATCACGGGCGGAAGCTGGGGATTGCAGATCGGTGTTGAAGGCATTGACCTGGTGATGATCATCCAGGACCAGCGCGGCATGCAGCAATTGATTTCGAGCGGCTTTCAGATTGGTGGCGATGCCTCTGCAGCGGCAGGGCCCGTGGGGCGTCACGCCTCAGCCGACACCGACTGGAAGCTGAATACGGAGATGCTGACCTACTCGCGCGCCCGTGGCGCATTTGCGGGAATCACGCTGGACGGCGCCTCCATTCGCCGCGACGACGATTCGATGAGGGCTATCTACGGACACCACACTTCCACCCGCTCCGTACTTACGGGGAGAGTGCCAGTGCCGGCCGCTGCCAACGAGTTTCTTGACTCGATACGCGGCGCCAAGGCTCAATCGGTTGCAGTAGCGGGCCGCTGATCAGGTCGCAGTAAAACAAGAACCAATAGGGCGTATAGCGTATACGCCCTGGCACCACGGAGAAGGTCATGCTTTGGACAATTTTTGTCATCCTGCTCGTTCTGTGGCTGCTGGGATTCAGCTTCCACGTCGCAGGCGGATTCATCCACCTGCTGCTCGTCATCGCGCTGATCGTCCTGGTCATCAACCTGGTATCGGGACGGCGGGCAATCTAAAGACGCGATGTAAGCACATTCCCTTGATGAGCAGCAGCGGAGTCCAGAAATCACCGCGCAGTTCGTCTCGAAGACTGAATAGCATCAACCCTATTTGAGAAAGAACAGAGGCAACACCCATGAAGAAGATTGGAATTGTTTACTCGGCACTGTTTTCGGTCATGCTCATCGGCACCGCGACATTTGGCTATGCGCAAAAGGATGACCAGCACGGAAACCAGAATAAGCCGGAGAACCGTGCGCCGGCGCAAGGCGGACAGCGGGTTGAGCATCAGCAGGGCACACAAGTTAACGGACAGCAGGGCCGCGAGCAACGGCAACCGGAGCAAAAGCAACAGCCTGTCCGTATTGATCGGACGCAGGCGAAGCCCGCGCAAGTGTCGCCGGTGCGCAATGAACCAGGCCAGCAGCAAAGCAGGCCGCAGCAACAGCGCGCCAGCAATTTCGATAAGCAGCCCCAGACATGGGCGCAGCGAGGCGGCTATAAGGGCTACCGCGTACCTGACGATCAATTCAGCCGGAGCTTCGGCAGCGGGCATAGCTTTCGCATGTCCGGCTTGCCCTACAGGGAAGTCAGCGGACACCCGCGCTTTGAGTACGGCGGTTTCTGGCTGAGCATGATGGACCCCGACCCTGATTACTGGGGAGCCGATTGGAATCGGAGTGACGATATGTACGTGGATTTCAACGGCGGTGGCTATTACCTTTACGATCGCAGGTTTCCAGGACGGCCCGGAGTTGCATTGAGTATTTCGTTCTGAAGATTTGCCCTCCGCCGACTAAGATCCGGCGTTAAACGGTCGCACATCATAGACCTGATGCGCGGCCGTTTTGCGTGGGGTGGTCTTGAGGCAGAGAGGGCCGGTTAAGGCGTGGACGCCGGCGACTAATTGCCTTTGGCGCATTCGCTTGATGCCGTGGACGGCCTGACGAGCTCATTTCTGCGTCGGCATAGCAGGACTCGTCAAGAGAAGATTAGGATCGCCGTAAAAAACATAGGCCAACGCAGTCGGATCCCCGGTTCGAGAGAAGACGTCTGCGCGTGCTTTCGCGAGGGTCTCGGCGACGTTGGCTCCATTACCGGAGATGCTTCTGGATAGTTGACGGTAAAAGCTGGCGGCAACGGCCTCGGCAATGGCATCGTTTACCGGCCACAGGGCGCCAATGTATCCGCTGGCCCCGCCCGAGAGCAGAACGGGCGCCCAGCCGTCGACGTCATTCAAAAAGCGCCGTGACTCTCCCACGTCGCATGCGTTGAAGAAGAACAGCGGATGCGAATCTGTGGAGGGTGCCTGGAGCGATTGCCATGTCACCGGGTCCATCTGCGTGTCTTCAAGAAGAATCGCAAATTGAGGCACGCCGCCCGCATCGGTTACCGCGCCGTGTCCGGCAAAGTGCACAACGCCTTGCGGCGGGTGCATTGCAAGGTTGCGCACCGCGGCGTAATCTCCGCTGACCTGCGTGAAGCCCTGTATGGCTTTCAAGGCCGTCAGCTCGTCGCCTGCGGATGCGAGTTGCTGCGTTCCGCGATAGACGGGCGCGATGACCGCGGATTGGCTCAATGCGAGGGATTGAGGGGGGCGGGCCGCTCCATGAGTCCCGATTGGCCAGCGAGCGATGGAGAAATGAAGACCGAGAAAATCGAGACGGCCGGAACCGTCGGTACGGACGGGGCGCATCAACTCCCACGGAATAGCGGGGTCGTCGCTGAGGACCTGGATGTACTCAAAATGCTCATTCGCATGTTTGTTTGCCGGTGAATGATTGTACGAGTTGTCCATCAGCTTCCAGAAGAGGGTCTTGAAGGCCTGCGGGGCAATCCGGTCGTAAAGCTCGCTGCCGAAACCGTTGATGTAATCAGCGGCGCGCTGCGGGCTGCTCTGACCGGCGTCATCCACGGCGGCGATGCCGCGTCCGTGCATCACCATCTGCGCGTAATGCGCCTCGATCCACGCATGCAGCGCGTCGGGATCGGGAATGTCGGCCTCGACCGGCGCGGCGTGAGGCGAGAAGAAGACAAGGCGCAACGTATTGCCAACGCGGTTCTCAATGATGGTCAGGTCAGGAGCTTCAAGATCGGGGTCGAACCGGAGTTCTGCCTTCGGTACGGGCGCTCGCGATGCTGCTTGAGATGGCGGCGAGGCAGTCGCCTTGCCGTCCTCGAGTGAAGACGCGATCGCGGAAGCTCCGGATTGCGGCGTCGCACCAAGGATGGTGAGTGGGCGGCTGAGACGCGCGACGAAGGCGCCGCCGCTGATGAGCGTGGCGAGAATCCGCGTTTCGCGGGGCGGTTCAGCGGCCGAGTGGGACGCAAGTAAAAGACCGCGAGAGTGGAGTCGCCATCGGGTGTAATGCTGATGTCGGCGGTGTTGCCGCCACGCGTGAACTGCATGCCCGGCGCGGTGAGGTTTACGGTAATTGTCCAGCGTTCCAAGCCGGCGGGCAGATTGAGCTTCAGCTTGCCGTCGTGCTGCTCGCCGCTGAGGATCTTCGTCTCCGGTGCGAGTTGGTCCTTAGTTAGCGACACCTGGACGGCGATTTCCTGCCCTACGGCTACGGTGTCGGGCGCTTCTATATTGGGATAACGCTCGATGCTCTCATCGCCCACGATGGTGACTTCGTTGATGGTGACGATCGGCTTGTCGTGGGCCGGTGGGGATGACGCGGAGCTCTGACCGTCGGGACGCGCGAGATTGCCTTCGATTGTGTCTTCCTCAAAGTCGTAGGAGGTAGTTTTTGTGTGGTCGCCGGCGGGGGATTTGCCAAGAGCGGAAAGCGAGACATCGCTTGCGAGCGGTGCAGGGGGAGCACTCGAGTCAGGTCGGGGAGTCCCGCTGCAACATGTACCCACCTGGACTGTTCCGTCGGGTTTTCTATGTTGCCTGGCAAGCCAATCAGCGGGAGGCACTACTTTCGGCGCGCAGCCGTTGCAAATCCAGACTCTTGCTCCCCATTCCGTGTGTACCCAGTGACCGCCGCTGCGAGTCGCAACTTCGCGATCGGATTTGGTTTCGCCGAGATCGGACTTTACGTTCGCCACATCGGAATGGGAAGAACGATCGGTCGCTCCTTGATGGGTGGGAACTGGAGGAGTTGCTTCGCCTGCCGGAGCGTGGGCCCTGGGATGGTTGCGAATGGTCAGCCACAAACAGGCTGCGGCCATGACCGACACGCACAGCGCTGCAATGATGGCGTTCCGCGGCTTCATGACCTTCGCTCCACGGGACAGATGCCCACTTATACCATCGCGCAGCGGAGGTTCGGCGGGAATAGCACCTCAGGGGAGGGGAGCGAATTAAGGCAAGACAAAATCGGGAGGTTGGCTCAGCCGCAGCATGGGCAGTATCCAGCAAGTCGGCGGGAATCAGCCGGTAACGGCGGGGACGACGCCTTTTGCCAGCATCGCCTTGATGCCGCGGAGCGCCTGGCGGGTGCGTTCTTCGTTCTCGATGAGGGCGAAGCGGACGTGGTTGTCGCCGTGGTCGCCGAAGCCGATGCCGGGACGAGACGGCGGTCTTGGCTTCGGTCAGCAGCAGCTTTGAAAACTCGAGCGACTTGAGGTCGCGGTAGGCCTCGGGGATCTGCGCCCAGACGAACATGGTGGCCTTGGGCGAGGCGACCTGCCAGCCGGCCTTGTTGAGCCCTTCGACGAGAACGTCGCGGCGGCGGCGGTAGATGTCGCAGATCTGCGCGACGCACTCCTGCGGGCCTTCGAGCGCGGCGATGGCCGCGACCTGGATGGGCGTGAAGGTGCCGTAGTCAAAGTAGCTCTTGAGGCGCGCGAGCGCGCGCGACGAGCTTCTTGTTGCCGACCATGAAGCCGATGCGCCAGCCGGGCATGTTGTAGCTCTTCGAGAGCGTGAAGAACTCGACGGCGACGTCTTTGGCGCCGGGAACCTCAAGGACGCTGGGCGGCTTGTAGCCGTCGAAGGCGATGTCGGCGTAGGCGAGGTCCTGGATGAGATAGAAGCCGTGCTCGCGGGCGAGCTCGACGAGGCGCGCGAGGAACGGCAGCTCGACGCATTCGGTGGTCGGGTTCGACGGGAAGTTGACGATGAGGGCCTTGGGGCGCGGCGTCATGCGCGGGATGAGGTCCTCAAGCTGCTGCAGGAAACTTTCCTGGTCGTGGACGGGAACGCTGACGATGTGCGCGCCGGCGATGACCGGGCCGTAGATGTGGATGGGGTAGCTGGGGTTGGGCACGAGCACGGTGTCGCGCGAGTCGAGAATGGCGAGACAGAGGTGGGCGATGCCCTCTTTGGAGCCGATGGTGACGATGGCCTCGGAGTCGGGGTCGAGATCGACGTCGTAGCGGGTCTTGTACCAGTTGCAGATGGCCTTGCGCAGGCGGGGCAGGCCGCGCGAGACGGAGTAGCGATGCGTGGGCGGCTTGCGGGCCGCCTCAACGAGCTTGTCGACGATGTGGGCGGGCGTGGCGCCGTCGGGATTGCCCATGCCGAAGTCGATGATGTCTTCGCCGCGGCGGCGGGCGGCGGTCTTCATCTCGCCGGTGATGTTGAAGACGTAAGCGGGCAGGCGCTGAATGCGGGAAAACTCTTCCATGATGACTCCAGTGTAAGGCAGTGGTCAGTGATCAAGTGATCAGTGGTCAGTGATCAGAGAACCGAGATCAGTGAGAAGAGAAAAGGGAGCACGGTAGCAAGGGAGCAAGCAAAGGCTCGAGACAAGAACTGATCACTTGATCACTGACAACTGGTTTTCGGATGAGGTGGGGAGGTATCTAGGCGGCCGGAGCCGCCGCAACGGTCGCGGCTACGCGGAGGGCACGAGCGGCCGAAGTTGCGAGCGTGGTGCGTGACTGCATGACGAAATTATAGCGGAGAGACAGATTTCAGCCATCAGCCGGCAGTTTTCAGCCGGTCATGCAAAAACGAACCACCGGCAACAATTGGACTTGTCGCTTGACAATGAGCGAGTTTCGATATATCTTAAGATATATCTTGGATAGATCAATTGATATATCTAAGATAAATCAGGAGATATGAAACATGTTTGAACATTGTGGAGAGAAAGCACAGAGATTTTGGGCGTGAAGAGGGCCGGCATCGGCACTGGCGGGCTGGGTTTGGCGGCCGCTGGGAAGGCTTTGAGCACGGATTCGGCGGCGGGCGCGAGCGGTTTTTTGAAGGCGGACACCTGCAGCTTGTGATTCTGCAACTGATTGCCGAGAAGCCGAGCTACGGGTACGAGATTATCAAAACGATCGAGGAGCGGTTGTCGGGCGGGTATGCGCCGAGCCCCGGCGTGGTGTACCCGACGCTGACGCTGCTTGAAGAGGAAGACCTCGCCACGTCATCGACCGAAGGCAACAAGAAGCTGTTCGCGGCGACCGAGCAGGGTAAGGAGTATCTGAAGGCGAACGCGGCGACGCTGAAGGCGATCTTCGGGCGAATGGAGCAGGCGGACAAGGCGTTCGGGCGCGGGCGTTCGCCGCAGATTATGCGGGCGCTGATGAACCTGAAGTTGGCGCTGAAGATGCGCGTGCGGAGCGGCGGATTGACCAGCGAACAGGTAAGCAAGATTGCCCAGGCGATGGACGCGGCGGCGCGGGCGATTGATGAAGTGTGAGGACAGCAGGGAGCGGGGGAGCAGGGAGTAAGGGAGCGACGGAGTCCCGCACCCACCGCAAGCGGTGCTTGGATGAGGCACCCGAAGAATGTAGGAACCAACAAAAGAGCGGGCGACGAAGGAGAAGACAGAGATGATGACGCAGATGTCGCAAACGACAAATGATTTGCTTGAAGAGAAGCGCCGGCGCGCTGAAGGAGAACAGACGCCGGCCGCGGAGGAGAAGAATCGGCTTCAGTTTCTGGTGGGCGAGTTGCTGAGCGAGAACCAGAAGCTGCGCTTTGAAAATGAAGGATTGCGCGCGCGGGCAGAAGACCTGCAGCGGCAGGCGAAGAGCGCGGAGCGAGGACTGGCGGACGCAACGAAGTGGGCTGGGATGGTGCTGTGAAATCGAGCGAGAGGAACGCGTCGGACGCGTCGTTATAATCCAGGAGATGATGCGACAGATTCCCAGTTTGTTGGAGTGGTTGGGTGGGCAAGAGGCGCTTGAAGCATTGATCACGCGCTTTTATGAGAAGGTGCCCGCGGACCCTCTGTTGCAGCCGTTGTTTGCCGGAATGCCGAAAGAGCACTTCAAGCATGTTTCGGCGTTTATCGGCGAGGTGTTTGGCGGAAAGCCCGAGTACTCTGAGCATCATGGCGGGCATCCAAACATGATTCATCGCCACCTGGGCAGGCACATTACCGACGCACAGCGGAAGCGCTGGGTCGAGCTGCTGGTGGAGACGGCGGATGAGATGAAGCTTCCCGCCGATCCTGAGTTTCGCTCGGCGCTGATGGCTTATCTCGAATGGGGATCGCGGCTGGCGGTGATCAATTCAGCACAACCTGCGGATATGAAGGTAAATTCTGCGCCGATGCCGAAGTGGGGATGGGGCGTGCCTGGCGGACCATATCAGCCCGATTCGGAATGAGAGAAAGACCGGCAAGACTTGTCAACCGTCGACTCCGCCGAACGCCGAAATCTATACTTAATGGGACATGCCAGAATTTCTACCTGTAGATGAACAGATGGATCTGCTGGAAAAGGGCGCGGCGGAGATTATCCGCGTGAGCGACCTGCGCGAGCGGCTTGAAGAGAGCCGCAAAACCGGACGGCCGCTGCGCGTGAAGGCGGGGTTCGACCCGACTGCGCCGGACCTGCACCTGGGGCACACGGTGCTGATGCGCAAGCTGCGGCATTTTCAGCAGCTGGGGCACACGGTGATTTTTCTCATCGGCGACTCGACCGCGCTGATCGGCGACCCGACGGGACGCAACGTGACGCGGAAACCGCTGACGCGGGAGCAGATTGACGAAAACGCCGAGACATATAAGGAACAGGTGTTCAGGATTCTCGACGCGGAGCAAAACCGAGGTGCGCTACAACAGCGAGTGGCTGGACAAGCTGGGTTACGCCGGCCTGATCGGCCTTTCCGCAAAGGTCACTCTCTCGCAGATGCTTGACCGCAAGGAATTTCTCACCCGCTTCCGTGCGGAGCAGGACATCAGCCTGCATGAGCTTCTGTATCCGCTTGCGCAGGGCTACGATTCGGTGGCCTTGGAGAGCGATGTGGAGCTCGGCGGAACGGATCAGAAATTCAATCTGCTGATGGGCCGGGAGCTGCAGCGCGATTACGGGCAGAAGCCGCAGATCGTGCTGATGACGCCGATTCTGGAGGGCCTGGACGGCGTGCAGAAGATGAGCAAGTCGCTCAATAATGCGATCGGCATCAACGAGCCGGCGAGCGAGATGTACGGGAAGCTGATGAGCATCTCGGACGAGCTGATGTGGAAGTATTGTGTGCTGCTGACGGATCTGCGTAGCTCGGAAGTTGACGCGATGCGCGCAGAAGTGGCGCGGGGCAAGCTGCATCCGATGGAGGCGAAGAAGCAACTGGCGCGGACGATTGTTGCGGGGTTCCACGGCGAGGCTGCGGCCGAGAGCGCGGACGAAAACTGGGCGCGGATGTTTCAGCAGAAGGGCGAGAGCGAGGACCTGGAAGAGGTGACGGTGGCGATCGCTTCCGTGGCCGGGGCAGAAACGAAGCAGGTTCGACTGCCGAAGCTGCTGGTAGCGTTGGGACTGGCGGCGAGCGGCGCTGAAGCGAATCGCAAAATCGCAGAAAAGGCCGTGCGCGTGGATGGAGATGTCGTGGAGAGCCTGGTGATTCCGGTGACGTTGCCGGCACGGCTGACGGTGCGGTTGGGCAAGCGGGCGAAGGTGGCTGTGATCAGCTAGACGATTCCTCCATGTTTGGTTCGGTCCAAAGCAGGATCGATTGCGGCAGTGTGAGGAAGAGCGTAAGAACGGCGAGTAATAGTACCGCGCAGAGATGATTCACGGTTGCGGGGTCCCATCCGAAAAGCCTTTGATTGCCGAGCAGCGACGCGGCGGCCCAGGGAACAACCAGAGAAATTCCCAGCGCCTGATAAGCCAAATAATGTGCGCGGTCGCGCTGGCTCATTTCGCGCTCGTCGTTGCGGTACGGGCTTGACGAGTCGCCGGGCAGCGGCCTGTAGACTCGCAGCTTCAATGCGAGAAGCGGTGGCGGAGCATCCGCGCGGTTGGGTGTTTTGCCATTGAAGGGTTTCACTAATCCACCCGGCGCGTACCCGCCAAGAAAAAGACGACACGCGAAGATGACCGCCCAGATTACGTAGGGACTGAGCGTACGCCAGCTTGCGAAAACATAACAGCCGATCAGCATGAAAGCCAGAATGGCATAGATGATTGCGACAAGCGCGCGGCGCCGGCTTTGCTGCGCCATGCTGATACTGTGTCCGAAGAAAACCAGCTCGGCGTTCATCGAAGAACCTCCATATCGGGCTCGGTCCAAAGAAGAATCGCTTGCGGCAGGGTGTAGTAGAGGACGCCCGCGGCAATAAGCGGCCCCAGGTACACATGGCTGAGAAACTCGCGAAGGACGGGATTCCACAAGGTTGGCGAAGAAACATGCTGGAAGTACAGGGCAAATAACGCCGGGATCAAGACAAGATCCATCCACCAATAAGCCAAGAAATAGGCGTGGTCGCGCCGGTTCCGTTCACGCTCATCGCCGCACATAACAGGGGGAATGAGCCCGCCGGCGCGGCTTCTTCCCCCGAGCCATCGGACCACAACCACAAAGGCTAGAACGAGCAGCATATTTGCATAACCACAGAGGGATGCAAGTATCAGTGCGCAGAACACTGCATAGACCAGTACCACCAAACGGCGACGATGGCGTCGGGGGGCCAAGTTGATATGTTTGCCCATCATGATCCAATCGGTCATCATTGTGCTGTCTCCCTTATCTGCTTCGGTGCTTTCCATCAGTGGAATCGTGAGGATGCACTCCACGGCCGTACACCTGCTCGCTCAGCGGCTTGAAGGGCTCCGTTGAGAAGATGGCCTCGACAGGCAGGCCGAAATATTCGGCAATCTGAAATGCGAGTTTGAGACTCGGGCCGTACTCGCCGCGCTCGAGAAAGCCGATGGTCTGGTAATTCACTCCGACCAGGTCCGCCAACTGCTGGCGGCTGATGCCACGCTCTGCACGCAGGACCGCGATTCGGTTATGAAGGCCGCTTTCTCCAGGCGGCGGCGGCTTTGGGTCTTTATCCTGCATGACAATATGTTATGTATAAGCAATATTTTTGTCAAGATACAAAATGGCGATGGGGGCTTGCGCAACGCAGGCGGGCGAAAGTGGAATGATTTCGTAGTTTTGCGAAGTGACAGACTGCCGCTGACGAAGGATCGGAGTCTGTGCGTGAATTGACTCCAGCCCGCATCCAAACAAAGCCAGGACACCCCATAGAGGAAGACTTGTCTGTCGGGACCCCGGGGTGGGCACCCGGCAATCCATGCTCCGCAGGCAAATTGGTCGGATACTATGGACCGGTTGAAGGAGTTGCTTTGATGAAGCGACGTACGTTTTTGCTTCAGGCGAGCGCCGCAACCGCGGCCGCCGCATTCTCTCAAACAAGCTGGGCAGATGGTGATGCGGACGTTCATGCGGAGTTGACCCTGCGCGATGGGCAGAAAGCGACGCCGCTGCCGCTGACCTACACCGGGCTGAGTTATGAGTTGGCGCAACTGACCGATCCGACAATTCTTTTCCGCGGACAAATCACGACCTGGTGACGCACTTCCGGCTGCTGAGCCCGCATGGAGTTCTGCGCATCGGCGGAAACACGAGCGAGTTCTGCTGGTTCCGAGGCAGACGCTGCGACGCCTGCGCCGAAGCTGAGGGTTCCGCCGGGAAATCTGGAAGACAACTGGATGCCGCATCGGCTGTTTGCGATCAAGCCGGAGGCGATTGATGCGCTGGCGGGATTTTTGCAGGCGACGGGATGGAAGCTGATTTATGGATTGAATTTCGGGAACAGCACGCCGGAGCGGGCGGCGACGGAAGCCGCCTATGTGGCGCGCGCAGTGGGCGAGCGGCTGGAGTTTTTCCAGATCGGCAATGAGCCGGACTTCTATCAGAAGGCCAACAACGGAACGCGCCCGCCGGGTTGGGGCTTTGCCGATTACCTGCGGAGTGGACGGCTTATGCCGAGGCGATTGCGGCGCGGGTGCCGGGAGCGCGGTTTGGCGGGCCGGATGTGGGCGCATCGTCGGATTGGGTGACGCGGTTCGGCGAAGAGGTTCCGGCCAGAGTGCGAGCGCGGCTGACGACGCTGACCGGGCACTACTATGCCGAGGGTCCGCCGAATGATCCGCGCGTGACGACGGAGCGGCTGCTGGCAGGGAATGCGAAGATCGCCGGCGAGATGGAGAAGATTGAGGCCGTGGCGCGGGCGCATGGGCGGGTGTATCGGATGACCGAAGGCAACTCCTGCTACCGCGGCGGCAAGCCGGGCATGAGCAATGCGTTTGCAGCGGCGCTGTGGGCGGGCGACTACATGCTGCAGCTGGCGAGCCTGGGCTGCGCGGGGGTGAATCTGCATGGGGGCAGCAGCGCGTTTCTGACGGCGGGGCTGGGCGACCATACGCCGGGGATGGATGTGGCGAAGACGCCGCAGGCGATGCAGAGCGGGTTCTATACGCCGATCTTCAGCGAGCCGGATGCCCGGTGAAGGCTATGCCGATTTTTTATGGGATGCTGCTGGCGAACCAGTTTGCGGGCGGCGCGATGATGCAGGTGATGATCGGATGGACGGGAAGATCGCAGGGCGTGAATGCGACGGCTTATGCGGCGCGGAGCGGAGTCGGATTCAAGGTCGCGGTGTTCAATAAGGATGAAGCGAAGGCTGTGGATGTGTCGATGCGCGTGCCGGGGAAGGTGAGCAGTGCGACGGCGTGGAGGTTGCAGGCTCCGGCGCTGGATGCGACTGAAGGAGTGACGCTGGCCGGCGCGGAGATTCGCGCGGGCGAGTGGAGGCCGCGAGTGGCGGAACCGGTTGCGGTGAAGAACGGGTTGCGCGGATTCGGATTCCGGCGGGCGAGCGCGGCGCTGGTGTTTGTGAGCTGAGCGATCGTGAAGCGGCGCATTTGCCGTTTGTCGAACTACGCACTCAGGCTTCGAAATCGAGCTCGACGGGATCGATCAGCGGAACCAGCCACTCGAGCAGTGCCTCGTGCGCGGGGTGGGTGGTGTAGGCGTCGCAGGCCGCCTTGCTGGTGAACTTCATCATGCCGGCAAAAGTGTAGCCCTGCGCCGCGCGGCGAGAGATTCGGGCCCGACATGCGACTCGATCAATCCGGGAACGACATTGCGAAAAGCGAGAATCTCCTGCTTGGCGCGGAGCTTGTCGGCGTTGGTGGCTTCCGGCTTCCAGCGAAATCCAAAGATGTGAATGAACATGGGACCTTCGCTGTGACTTCCCAGTGCACAATGCGAATTCGCGCGCGGATTCGAGCAGCTTGGCGACGGATTCCTTCGAGCAGGATTCGGTGTAGATGCGCATCAGCGGCTCGGTGCCGCTGGCGCGGAGCAGCAGCCAGGTTTCGGCGGCGTTGGGCTTGGTTTTGGCTTCGGGGTTGTCGAGGTAGAACTTCACGCCGTCGAGGTTTTCCTGGCGCAGGATGGGCATGCCGGCGAAGACGGTGTCGCCGGCTTGGAGCGCGCGGGCGCGGGCGATGGCGGCGTTCTTGACGTCGTCGGGGATGTGGAGATCGATGCGGCCGTATTGATGCTCGCCGTACTCGGCCTGCAGATCGGCGACGAGCTGGCCGAGGGTCTTGCCTTCCTCGGCCATGACGTTGGCGAGCAGCAGGCGTTGAGCAGGCCGTCGCGCTCGGGCAGGTGGCGCTGGAAGCCGATGCCGCCGGACTCCTCGCCGCCCATGACGATTTCGCGCTCGAGCATGAGGTCGACAGACATACTTGAAGCCGATGCCGTGCTCGATGAGCTCGCGGCCGTATTTCTTCGCAGATGCGGTCGAGCATTTTGGTGGTGTTGAAGGCGCGGGTGACGGCGCCGGGCCAGCCTTTGTGCTTGAGCACCCAGCTGAGCAGCACGGAGTAGATTTTGTGCGGGTCGACGAAGTTGCCGTGCTCGTCGGTGGCGCCGATGCGGTCGGCGTCGCCGTCGGTGCAGAGGCCGGCGTGGCAGTGGTTGGCGACGGTCGCTTCGCCGAGCGCGCGGATGTTGCGGCTCGATGGGCTCGGGATTGATGCCGGGAAAGAGCGGATCGGGGTTGGCGCGAATCTGCACGTGGTCGACGCCGATGCGGGTGAAGATGTCGGAGAGAATGGTGCCGCCGGCGCCGTACATGGAGTCGATGCAGAACTTCATGCCGGATTTCGCGATGAGGTCGAGGTCGGCGAAGCTCTCGATGGCCTTGAGGTAGGTGGGCAGGAAATCGACTTCGGTGATCGGCGCGGGCTGCGGCGGCGCGCGGGACGGGCTTGCCGAGATACGACTCGATGGCCGCGATCATGGAGGGCTTGCCCGAGCCGCCGTACCAGCCCTTGTATTTCACGCCGTTCCACTGCGCGGGATTGTGCGAAGAGGTGATCATGATGCCGCCGGCTGCGCCGCGCTCGCGCACGCCGAAGCTCAGCGCGGGCGTGGGCGTGATGGCGTTGGCGAGCATGGACGGGAATGCCGGTGGCGGCGACAACTTCAGCGCAGGCGCGGGCAAAGGCTTTCGAGCCGAAGCGCGTGTCGTAGCCGATGCAGAGGCCTTTGGCGGGATCTTCCTGGCGGAGCCTTTGCTGGGCGTGGATGTAGGCGGCGATGGCTTCGGCGGCGGTGCGGACGTTGGCGAAGGTGAAGTCGTCGGCGATGACGCCGCGCCAGCCGTCGGTGCCGAATTTGATGACAGAATGAGGCATATGGACTTGCTCGTTCGTGCGAAAGACTAGAGTAAACGATGATAGCTGGGCCGCGGAGAGTGTTCCTTTGAATTGTGGTAGGCTGATGCCACCGAGACCCCTGTCCCCCCTTTGTTCGCAGGAGATTCAATATGACAACTGCGTGGAAAGTTGCGGGCGCGATGCTGCTGGCGATTGCGACAACGGTGACATGCGCGCAGCAGGACGCCGCGCCTGGTGGAGTGCAGCGCGGTTTTCAACCGGAAGCTGAACAGCCGGCAATCAAGAGCGGCAAACAATATGTCGTGGCGATCGGCATCAACGGCTACCCGCATTGGAAAATGCTGAATACGGCGGTGAGCGATGCAACGGAATTTGCCAAGCTGCTGCACGACAATTACCAGTTTGAACTGTGGCCACAGCAGCTCATCGACAAAGACGCAACCGGCGCAGCCATCAATCACCTGGTTCGCACCGATCTGAAAAACCATCTCAAGCCGGAAGATTCGCTGGTCTTCTTTTTCGCCGGTCACGGCACGACGAATTTTTACAAAGTGGGCGACCAGCCGGTATCTGACGGGTACATTGTGCCCTACGACGCTCAAGCACCCGAAGAGAAAGACTGGGACAGCTACCTTCCAGTCGATGAATTACTGGCGGACATTGGCAAGCTGCCGGCCGAGCACATCCTGGTGATCCTTGACGCCTGCAACAGCGGGCTGGCGCTAAGCAAGAAGTTCTCTGCGACAACGCGCGGCGAGGATTCGGCCCTTGAGCGGGAGATGCTAAGGAACGTGGGCCGCACGGTGATTGTGAGCGCACGGGGCGACCAGTTGGCGGCGGATGGCGGGCCCATTCCTAATCACTCTCTGTTTACCGGGATGATGATTGATGGGCTCAGGTCGGAAAAGGCCGACACGCATCACGAAGGCACGGTGACTGCGAACGTGCTGGGCGACTACATCCAACACGAAGTTACGAGGGCCCAGGGATCGAAGCAGACGCCGGAGTATCAGCCATTCAACAACGATGAAGGCGGGCAGCTGGTGATTCATCTTGGCTCAGGAGCGCAACCCGCGGAGAGCAGCGCCAATCTGGCCGCGTCTTTGACGCGCAACGAAAGCATTGAGATTGAGAAGCTGAAGAAACAAGGGCGCCTTTACTGGCAGGATGACGATCCACTGAAAAACTTCGCGGCGGCGCGGAGCGCCGTGATGAAGTACTGCGACCACGAGGACAACTGGGGATGCGACCAGGCGGCACGGAGCTTTCGCACCGGATTGGGCGGCGGCACGGACCTTGTGCTGGCGGCAAACCTGGCGCGGAAAGCATGCGACGCGAAGGTGACGGATTCGTGCGTGCAGTTGGGCGACATCTATCAGATGGGCGAGACGATCCAACCGAATGCCGAGAGTGCAGTGCGGCTGTACCAGGATGCGTGCGTAAAGAACAACCTCAACGGCTGTGCGTTTCTGGCGAACGCCTACATGGCGGGACGCGGTGTGACGCAAGACCTTGCGAAGGCGAAGGATCTTTTCACCAGGGCCTGTGACGGCGGAGAGATGAATGGCTGCTACGGGCTCGGAAGGCTTTACTACGGCGGCCTCGGCGTGACGAAGGACAATCAACAGGCGTTGAATTTGTGGCAGAAAACGTGCGATGCGAATATTTCTCAGGGGTGCTACAACCTCGCCTTTCTGTACGTGAGTGGGGATGGCGTGAGCAAAGATCCGGCTCGCGGCGTGAGCTACTTCAAGAAGGCTTGTGACGGCGGCGGTGTAGACGGCTGCGCCCAGGAGGCATGGGACTACGCAAACGGGGTGGGAGTGGAGAAAGATCCAGCCCAGGCGATGAAGCTTTACGGAAAAGCGTGCGGCGATGGGTCGGCGATGGGCTGCAACCAACTGGGTCTCGCTTATCAGAATGGCCTGGGCGTAGCGCAGGATATGGCGCAAGCGGCGGAGTTTTTCCGGAAGGCGTGCGATGCCAGCTCGACAGGCGATTTGGGCTGCAACAACCTCGGGCTGATGTACCAGAACGGCCGGGGAGTGACGAAGAATCTCGCCGAGGCACTAAGACTCTATCGCCGATCGTGCGACGCAAACCAGCCGATCGGCTGCAACAACGCGGGCGCGATGTTTGTTTACGGACAGGGTGCGGCGCAGGACGATGCGGAGGGGCTGCACATGTTTCGCGCGGCGTGCCGGCTGGGCAACCTGAGGGGGTGCGTGGGAGTGGGTTTGATGCTGGAGAACGGGCGCGGCGCGGCGAAGAACGAACCCGCGGCGATTGGGCTCTTCCAAAAAGCATGTGATGGCGGCGACATGGCTGGATGCCTCGACCTGGGCGGCATGTACCAGAACGGCCAGGGAGTAGCCAAGGACGGAGCAAAGGCAGCCAGCTTCTATGGCAAAGCCTGCGACGCGGGCATGGCGGGCGCATGCACGAGCCTGGGCGCACTGCTGGCGAACGGACAGGGTGTAACGAAGGATGAAGCGAAGGCATTCATCCTCTACCAAAAAGCATGTAGCGGCGGCGACACCAACGGTTGCTTCAGCGTGGCACTGGCGTATTACACGGGAAAGGGAGTGGCCAAGGATCTGCCGCAGGCGGCGAGCCTTTATCGCAAGAGTTGCGACGCGGGGAATGAACTGAGCTGCACAAACCTCGGTGCGATGTATTTCGCCGGTGACGGCGTAGCGAAGGACGACAACGAGGTTTACAGCCTGATGCGCAAAGCTTGCGGCGGAGGATTATTGTTTGGCTGCACGAACCTGGCTGTCGCGTATTACGCGGGAAAAGGAACGCCAAGGGATGAAACGCTGGCGATTGCAGCGGACCAACGCGCCTGTGACGGCGGCGAAGCAAGAGGGTGCGTGGGCATTGCCGTGCTCCGATTCATGGATACCGAGGGGTTCGGAGGCGCCAAGAGCAATCCCGAGCTGGTAGACACTTATCAAAAGGCTTGCGACAGCGGAGATATGAAAGGGTGCGCCGCTCTCAGCTTCATGAAGAACAGCGCGGTGGGGACGGCGTGGGATCCCGAAGGTGGAGTGGCCCTGGCGCAGAAAGCCTGCGAAGGCGGTGAAATGCACAGCTGCGCGGGGCTGGGCATACGATCCCATTTCGGCGATCCTCGCGATGGCCTGGCGCCGGACGATGCCAAAGCCGTAGTCCTTGAGACGAAGGCCTGCGATGGGAGCATCATGGCAGGCTGCATCTGGCTCGGGTTCGCTTATCAAAATGGCTGGGGAACAGCGGTTGATGCTGTAAAGGCTGCCGACTTATTCCGCAAAGCGTGCGATGGCGGCGAAGCGACCGGCTGTCGAATTGTGGGCTCGCTCTATCGCAACGGCCTGGGCGTGCCGGTGGATGAATCAACGGCCCTGAGCTTCTATCACAAGGCGTGCGACGGCGGAGACAAAGCGGCGTGCACAGATATGAAAGCAGAGCCGTAGAATTGGGGGTCGAACAATCGTGACATCGACGACTGCGAGCGACCATTAATATAGATGTGAATGAAGTGCGGCCGGGTATCCTTCACTCTGGCAAAGCACACTGGATCGCATTTCTATGAAAGTCGCCATCATTGGCGGAGGAATCGTTGGGCTGGCAACAGCACACCAGATTCTCGAACGCCATCCATTTGTACAGATTCTGGTGCTGGAAAAAGAGAGCGGTCCGGGACGGCACCAAACCGGACACAACAGCGGCGTGCTGCATTGCGGGCTCTACTACAAGCCGGGCTCGGCGCGAGCGCGAATGGCCGTCACAGGAATTCGCAGAATGGTTGCGTTCTGCGAGCAGCACGGCGTTCCGTATGAGCTGTGCGGCAAGACCGTGATTGCGACCGAGCCGGAAGAGATTCCGCGGCTGCATGCGCTGCTCGAGCGCGGAACTGCGAATGGACTTGAGGGGCTGAAGCTGCTGGGGCCGGAGGAGATTCGCGAGTACGAGCCGCACGCGGCAGGGCTGGCGGGGATTCGCGTGCCGCAGGAAGGGATCACGGATTATCCGCGCTGTGTGGAAGCGATGGTGCGCGAGATTCGCAGGCGAGGCGGCGAGATCCAATTCTCTTCGGAGGTGATGCGACTGAAGCGAAGACGGCGCTTGGACGATTCGCCACAAAGAGCGGAGATTACGCTGCGGATTTCTTGATCAATTGCGGCGGGCTGCAGTGCGACCGTGTGAGTCGCAAAGCGGGCAGCGGAGAGCGCTCGAAGATTGTGCCGTTTCGCGGCGAGTACTACATGATCAAATCCGAACGGCAGTTCCTGGTGAATAATCTGATCTATCCGGTGCCTGATCCGAAGTTTCCATTTCTGGGCGTGCATTTTACGCGGCTGATTCACGGGGGCCGAGAGGCGGGGCCGAATGCAGTGTTGGCATTCAAGCGCGAAGGCTATCGGCAGACGGATTTTTCGCTACGCGACACGATCGAGACTCTCACCTATCCAGGGTTCTGGCGATTCTTCGTGCGCTATCCAAAGATGTGCTGGGACGAGCTGAGGCGCTCGTACAGCAAGGAGCTGTTCTGCCGTTCGCTGCAGCGACTGGTGCCGGAGTCTACGCATCGAGGATCTGTCTCAGGGCGGTGCGGGAGTTCGTGCGCAATCGCTCAAACCCGATGGCGAACTGGTACAGGATTTCCAGTTTGGGCAGCAAGCGGGAGCGCTGCATGTGTTAAATGCGCCGAGCCCCGCGGCGACCGCATCACTGGCAATTGCGGATGAGATTGTGGACATGGCGGGAGACGCGCTGGTAGGGTGAGCTGACGCACAATGAAGCACGACGGTTCGGGTCCGCGCAGAGCTTTCGCTCGGTATACCCCAAAGCACATTCCCGCATTTGAAAAATCGCTACTCTGCTGCGCGTCTCATATAGGATTACCTCAAGATCGACCATCGTTTCATCGAGATTCTGATTTCAACGAGCAGACCTAATCCATTTATAGAGTGGCGTACCAACCAGGGAGACGTTCGTGCCCCTCGAAAAGGTAAAAAGAGCGATCAAGTCTGTACCGTTTCTTTACAACACTCTTCGTCCGATCGTGGCGAGCCACAAACATCGGAAAGAATCGGAACGTCTTAGGCAATATTGCATCCTGCTGCCCGACATCGTTGCCCAACCGATGTTTGTAAAAGTTGGAGCGAATGACGGAATCACCGGAGATCCAATCTCCCATATCCTGCTTGCCAACGAAAAATGGAAAGGAGTGCTAATTGAGCCCGTGCCATTCCTCTTTCAGCGCCTTCGCCAGAATTTTGGCGACAATCAGAGATTTGCTCTGGAGCAGGTTGCGATCGGCGCTAAATCTGGAACCGCCTCCTTTTATTACTTGGACGAACGCGCGATCAAGAGCATCCCGAACTTGCCCGAATGGTACGACCAACTTGGCTCATTCGACAGAAGTCACATCACGAGGCAATTGGGTGACGCCGTTGAACCGTTCATCCTCGAATGCGTCGTCGACCTGCGTCCCTTGGCGGAGGTTCTGGAGAAAAGAGGCATCGGAGACGTGCACCTCCTTCATATCGACGCCGAAGGCCACGACTTTGAAGTTTTGAAAACCGCGGACCTCGTACATGAGCCGCCGGCGGCGATCTTGCTTGAGCATAAGCATCTTTCCGACATAGATAGGGCTGCCATGCTCGCGCATCTTCGCAAGCATAGCTACTTGGTGGACGACTGCTGCGGAGATTTCTTTGCCGTTCACAAGAAATCGCCGTTGTCGAATTTAGCCAAAAACAGGGCGCGGCAGGCCAGGGGCGGCTAAACTAGTGCGCACCGCAGCGCCGGCTTAGCTCGCGATCGCCGATGAAATTGTCGAGTGCTTCTGCCGGTTTACGAGGTACTGGCCGCCATGGTGATCGGCGTCTGGGAATATAAATTCTGCATCCCGTTCTACATCGGCTTGATTCTAGCGATCACAGCAGGATATGCCGAAGTTGTGAAGCGCAAAGCCGGCGCCGGGGCGATTGCGTTTGTCACTATTCTTGCCTGCGCAGCGGCTGCGCAAGGCCACGCAGCACTACAGGGGATCGACGCGTTGCTGCGGCCGTCGAAGGTCAGCGCTCGTGCCAGAACTCAGGTAATGTCAATGCCGGCGATGGAAGGAATTTTGCAAAATTCACTTCCAGTAGCCACTGACTACTTCAATTACTCGGGCCTCGATTACTATGCAGGCCCGGAGGTTCGTCAGCGCCTTTATATCCCGATCGTTTCCACCGACTCTTCGGACCCAAAATACACGCTTACGGGACAGCAGCTCACCAAACTCTTTTCGCGCACGTTCCCGATCCAGACCGTTGGCATCGACGATTTCCTTTTGCAACACCCGCACTTCCTCCTGTTGACCGGATTCGACATGCATGAATGGCTCCCGATCTACCTGTTAGACCGGCCGTGGTCAGAATAATCAATTACGACTCAAGCGGGTCCCTCCTTGATGTAAGGACTAACCAGTAACTGCGCCGATCAGTGCACCGTGACACAGCCCTCCGCAATGCTCGCTGCCCATTCGCGGCAGCCAACAGGCGCATTCTGAAATCGCCGATGGAATGTGTCTATTGTGGTTCCTCTGATATTCAAGTTTCCCGGCTGGATACAAGCGAACGGCCCAGCCTGCAAATGGTGGGCATGGCCAATCCCACTGTTTTCCGGGGCGATGATTGCGAAATTTATGAGAGGGCCGCTGGGCCTGGACCGGCGGCTCCCTAGTCCGCGTCGATACGATTTGAGCGCACTGGTGTCGGTGATTGAACGGTTTAAGAGACGAGCCAGCAGGCGAAGCGAGCTGGCGGGAGGCAGTGTAAACTAAGGACGACCCCCGAGCCGGCTCGCCCGAGCCGGCTGCATTGTGTCGGGACGTGGCTCAGCCTGGTAGAGCACTCGCTTGGGGTGCGAGGGGTCGGCAGTTCAAATCTGCCCGTCCCGACCATTCAAATCTCAACTCACCGCATCGGCTTCGTGAAGGCAGGAACGAGCTGCCGACGCCGAGCACCCCAACCCGCATTCGCTTGCGAATGCAAGGGTCTGGACTGCGAGGGAGCGAGGCGAACGAAGAGAGAGTCGAGCTTCTTCCGGCAGTTTCAACTAATCACTGCACCGCTTCGCGAGGCAGGACGAGCTGCGATCGCCGACCATTCCATTTTGAAATCGCTATGTTACAGAATTTGTTCTCCGTGACGATTATCCCAAGCGAGGGGTCTTATTCTTGCATGGATTTTGCCTTGCCAGAGGCAGTCAGTCACATCGCCCCCGTTGCCGACTTTCAAGGCTTATTTCTCGGTGGGCGAACTGCTTTGCGGCGCTGCCGGTTTTCCGCGATCCTGTGCGGCCTTCAACTCGCTGAAGATTGATTCCTGTTCCGCTTTGTGAAGAGTCTTCGTCTTCTCAAATTCGGCTTTCGCCTCTTGTTGTTCTCCCATCGCCTGGTAAAGACGCGCAAGTCTCCAATGAGGATCCTGGTCATTCGGCGACAACTTGATCGCCGCTTTGAACTCCTCCACGGCGTCCTTCTGGCGGCCGCTATCGGCATAAAGGATACCCAGATCGACATGTCCTTTCGCAATGCTCGGATCGATTTGAACAGCCTTCTCGGCCATCGGCAATGCGTCCTCCGGTTTCCCTAAATGAATATCCGTGTCCGCCAAGAAAGCCAGAGCCTGCGCACTCTCAGGGACGTTCGCCAATTCTGCCTGGAACTCTTTCGCCGCT
>CAWAIL010000005.1:0-5409 GCA_963782085.1 uncultured Acidobacteriaceae bacterium | reverse complement strand
TCAGAGGCTAAAGTGTCCGCGTGAAATCTCAGGTCCTTTCAAAACAGTGGCTTCGATGGATTTTTTTCGAAGCCTGTGAAGCTCTGGCCTTTTCAATGCGCGAGCAGATCAGGACAAACTGGCCGGCATCATGAACCGCGCCTCGACGGCCAACCGATTTCCCGGCGCGACAGCAATCCCTGAACGAAGTTCTTCGCATCCAAGGTTTCAAAGAGACCACGCTCCTGAGGCGTCACCGGTCCTTCGGTTTCATTACCGATGTCAGCGATGCAATTTCCGAGGCGAAAATCGGTTGCCTGTTCGTTCTCGATTACCCGAGCGAAACTCTGGTAACGTGACACGCCAAGTTTCACCAACCTTGGTGCAACCAAAAATTAATGTAAAAAGTAATTTAAAACAGGGATTGCAACGACCGCCGGATGTGCGTTAGTATCGGCAACGTTCATGTAATTTTCGAACGTCCCACAGGACGGTTTACCCAGTCCCCAAGAGCTAATCTTCAGGGGCAGACCAGCGGCATACAGGTACGCGGCGACTATGAACGGTCGGAAAGCCTCGGGCTATCCGCCAATAGAGAGCCATTGTCTGAAAAGCCGCAATCAAACAGCCGGACGCGCTCCAGCACGTCGGCAAGGATTAGTACGATGGCATTTGCAACTTCACTCCGCTCCGCCGCCCTCAACCCCTGGCTCCAGATTCTCGCGGCACTCGAAAAGAAAGTGATCCGCCAGTCCTTCGAGACCTGGCTCAAACCCACTCGCTACAGCCACGCAGCAGGCCGCACGCTCTATGTGCGCGTGCCTTCGCCTGAGTTCCAGCACATCGGCGACAAGTACGGCGACCTGATTCAGGAAGCGATCGACTCTGCAGTCGCTCGAGTTCGACGATGTGAGCTTTGTCACCGCCGAGGAAGACCCTTCCATTCCGCCGCAGCGCAAGGACGGCGGCTTTCGCGCCGCTGCCCGCGCACGCGCCCACCGCGCCGCCGCCGGCTGCCAGTCGCGCACTCCTGAGCAGGCGCGCTTCGACTGGTCGACCGCCGCGCAGCTCAACCAGCGCTACACCTTCGACGCATTCGTGATCGGCAACGGCAACCAGTTTGCGCGCGCGGCCGCGCTGGCCGTGGCCGAGCGGCCTTCGCGCGCCTACAATCCGCTCTTCCTGTATGGCGGCGTCGGCATGGGCAAGACGCACCTGATGCACGCCATCGGCCACGAAGTGAAGCGCCGCCAGCCCATGGCGAGCATCTGCTACGTCTCCGCGGAAAAGTTCACCAACGAGATGATCAACTCCATCCGCAACGATCGCATGACCAGCTTCCGCGATCGTTTCCGCACGGTGGATGTGCTGCTCATCGACGACATCCAGTTCATCTGCGCAGAAAGAGCGCACGCAGGAAGAGTTCTTCCACACCTTCAACGCGCTGCACGAGAGCATGAAGCAGATCGTGATCGCCTCCGATCGTCCGCCGAAGGAGCTTACCGAGATTGAAGAGCGGCTGCGCTCGCGCTTCGAGTGGGGCCTGATCGCCGACATTCAGCCGCCCGATCTCGAAACCAAGGTCGCCATCCTGCAGAAGAAGGCGGAGAGCGAGCAGGTGCAGCTGCCGACGGATGTGGCGCTGTTCGTCGCCTCGAACGTGCGCACCAACGTGCGCGAGCTTGAGGGCGCGCTGGTGCGGCTCATCGCCTGGTGCCAGCTGAATCGCATGGAGATCACGCTGGCCTCGACCCAGCAGTGCCTGAAGCAGTTCATCGACATGCAGGTGCGCAAGATCACCATCGAGGCCATTCAGCGCGCGCGTGGCCGAGCAGTTCGGCATGAGGGTGAGCGACCTGAAGCAGAAGAACAACTCGCGCAACGTGGTGGTGCCGCGGCAGATCGCCATGTATCTGGCCAAGCAGATGACCGAAGCCAGCCTGCCCGAGATCGGCCGCCAGTTCGGCAACAAGCACCACACCACGGTGATGCACTCGATCGGCAAGATCGACGAGCAGCGCCGCACCGACAAGGACCTGCACCGCACGCTCAACAAGCTGCAGGATGTGCTGAACGCGTAGGCGAGTAGTCAGCGAGTCAGCAAGTCAGCAAGTCAGCAAGTTAGCAAGTCAGCAAGTCAGCCAAAGACACCGAAGGCCGCGCGATGCGCGGCCTTCAGTTTTTCCTTGATTGCTGTCGTGCTATCCCACCCTAACGGCAAAAAACGCCGTTAGGATGGGGCACCCCTAATCCACGCCGGATTGGGCACCCAAGTTTTGAAATTTCAATCAGCGTCGCTCTATGGCGCGGGTTTTCCCGATGCCTGCGGCGGGCTCCTGAATCGTCAGGTCGTCGGCGAGCTTGAAGTGCACGACGCTTTCCGCCGGAATATCCAGGGCCCTGTTGCCGGTTGTGCCTGCTACCGCCGTTCCCACGCCTCCACCCACCAGGCCGCCGACCAACAGCCCGACACCGCCGGTAGCAATGCCGCCTACCAGCATGCCCAGGCCGGCGCCGCCGCCGATCAACCCTGCGGTGCGTTTGCCCTTGCCCTTCTTGGTCTCTTCAAGATCGCTGGTCTGCAGTGGATAAGTAGTGCCATTCACGACGAGTGAAGTTAGCCGCAGTTCAAGCATCGAGCGGCCTTTGAAGTGTCCGCCGCGATGCGACTCGGCCACCACGCCGTTCACGTCGGCGCCTTTCGGCACCAGCGTGCTGCCATCGCTGGCCATCACCGGCGCCTGAACCTCGCCGGTAAAGGGATCTCCGGCATGGCTCGTCTTCACGCTGATCCGCTGATCGATGCGAATCGCCAGCTCAGTGCCTGCTGGAATGGTCACGTTCACGGGCTGGGGTGTTGCAGGCGGAGGAGGCACTGCGGACACCGTCGGCCCCGAGGGCGCGGCAACCGGCTGGCCCGGCGTTGGAGGTGTTGTGGTGGTTGATACTGCCTGGGTCTGCTGCCCTGCGCGGGCGGTTGAACCACGGTCGTCACGGTGCTTCCGTCTTTTTCAACGGTCACTACCTGTTGTGGCTGTCCGGTCGCCGCGGCCTGTTTTTTGGCCTGGTCCAGAGCCTTGTCCTGTTTGGATTCGCAGCCTGCAAGAGCCACTGCGAGAACTGCGACGAACGCGATTGCGCGCGCCGCGCGCGCACATGAGCCTGAAATGCGCATGGCAAATCTCCTTTCACTCATGGGATAAGGCAACAGAAGCCCAATGACTGCAAGCGGGAATTGGAGCATGACAGACTTGGATGCTTGGGCAGCACGATTATGCCGCTCGTTTCGGGTCGGTCGCATCTGGCGAACATTCTATCGCGTCATCAGCGCCACAAACATCTTCTGGAACTTCGGCAGGTCGACGTCGGTCTGCGCGTGAACCAGGCGCACGCCGGTTGCAGGCTTCAGCTTTTCGTTCCAGGTGAGCGTGTCGCCGTAGCTGGGCCCGTGGCTCAGATCGATGTCCATGTAGAGCTGCTTCTCCTGCGGTGATCAGCGACGGATCGAGCCATGCGCATGCGGCTAGCTCGTCCCACATGTAATAGCGGTTCCTGGCTCCATGCGGCGATGTAGCGCGCGGCGGGCGATTTCGATTTCGAGATTTCGTCAACCATCGCCTGCGTGAACGGCGCTTTGATGGAGACATCGACAGTGGTCACGTCGATGCGCGGCCATGCGGCGCGGAGCACGATGTGCGTGGCCTCGGGATCGAACCAGAAGTTGAACTCGTGGCGCGGGCTGGTGGCGAACTCGGGGTCGTCGGTCTGCGGATTGAGGCTGCCGCCCATGAGCACAATGCCCTTGGTGAGCGCGGCGAATTCAGGATCGATGGAGATGGCGAGCGCGATGTTGGTCAGCGGCCCGGCGGCGTAGATGGTGACCTCATGCGGATGCGCGTGGACCTGGCGGATGAGGAAGTGCGCCGCATCTTCGTCGATGGGCTTGATGGCCGGCATGCCTTCAGGCAGCGGCGGAATGTCGTATGGGCCATGCACTTTGAGATCCGCGGGCATCGCTGGCGTGACGCTACCGTTCTTGTTCTCGACCAGCGTGGTCGGTCCCTCGCCCCACGCGCCCAGCCACGTCACTTTGCCGTCAGATCGCGGACTCGAGCCGCGTCTCCTGCTCGATCGCGCACCAGCGGAAAGACCGCGCCCTTTGCCACCGGCACATCGGTGTGGCCGGTGAGCTCAAGCATGCGCAGGGTGTGCAGCGTCTCCTCGTCGCGCCAGGCGTTGCCGGTGACCATGGTGATGCCGAGTACCTTCACGTCCGGCGACTGCAGGAGGGGAGCATCGCCATCTGGTTGGAGCCGCCGGGGCCGGAGCCGTCCTGGTCGATGAGGACGAGGCGCGGTTGCTGGGCGGAACAAGTGAGCGTGGCTCCGAGAAGAAGCAGGAGGGTAGCGATCTTCATTGAGAGTTATTGTGGCATATGAAAGCGGAAGGCAAAGGGTTCATTGCATATCGTTGCCGAAACGCGCCTTCAAAGCTTCAATGTAGTCGGTCGGCGTCCAAGTTTCCGGCACATCGTGGTTGCCAAGCATCTCACGGGCAGCATCGAAAGTCAGGACCCAGACATCAGGCTTCTGTAAACGGACAAGCAGTTGGGGCAGAACCCTGTGGTCGTGCCTCTTGGCGAGCCCCGCAAGAGCTTCATGGCTGGCATCTTCAAAAGGATCGCTCAATGCGTCGAAGAGCGCTTTTGTTATCAGGGGAATATCCGCATCTGAGCAAGTGCCGAGCCCGAACGTGGCCCAGTCGCGTACATCATCGTCTTCGTCCCGCATGAGTTCGAGCAACGCGTCGATTGAAAGCTGTTCATTGGCAATGCTTCCGCACGCACAGGCGACGGCAAACCGAACGCGAGAATCTGGATGTGATCGGTGACGCGCAATGATGGGCGCTGCGCGCAAATCCCCGATATGTCCAAGAGCGTGAATGCCAGAGCTGAGCGCTTCCGGATCTGTCTCGCTTTCAACCAGTTCCGCTACGACCGCGAAACTCTCCTCGGGGAAACTGTTTGTGGGGTGATCGAAGGTTGTGCCCAGTTGTGCGAGCACGCCCGCTCCTCGGGCGCGTTCCAAAGGATTCTGCGACCGACACCAACTGGCGGCCCTATCAAAAACCTCGCGGCTGCCGATGGTGCGAAGCTTTTGCACTGCTTCCCAAGGTGCATCGTCGTCGTAGGTCCCGGAGAGCGTCTCCGCGAAAAGGCTTTCGATATCCATCGCTTCGCTCGTCGTTCAGATTGCCGATTCGTTTTTTACCTGCGGCGATCGCGGCGGTCCCGGCCGCCCCTGTCGCCCCGGTCATGTCCTCTGGGGCGCACAGGCGCAGGCGGGGTCACCGGCAAGTTGGTCTTGCCTTCGGGGTAGACGACCAGGAACCGGCCAACGCCCTCGCCCAAGCTGGCCGTTTCGATCCCTG
>CAWAIL010000004.1:0-287175 GCA_963782085.1 uncultured Acidobacteriaceae bacterium | reverse complement strand
GCATTCCGCCCGCTTCAATGCATCAGGCAGAAAAGTCACGCAGCAGTATTACTCGCATATCGTCCGGTGACGCTGAGAACTATCATGAGCGCGGCTGGCGGCGCACCAGTGAAGTTGAGCAGAAGATCTGGCCGGAATGCCGCTTGCGCGAAAAATCGGTCATAGGCTGGCCTTCTGAACGCGGCAGCGGCCGTTTCGCGGATGATGAAGGCTTCGCGCATCCCGGTTGGGAGTCGAGATGAAAGTTCTGATTTCAGGTGTTTGCGGTTTTGCCGGAAGTCACCTAGCGCGCTATCTGATGGAGTCGCACGAGGGAATCGGCATCGTCGGAGTTGACAACCTGGCGCGTTTTGGCAGCGAGACCAATCGCCTCGAACTGAAGCGGCTCGGCGTCAATGTCATTCACGGCGATATCCGCGTTCCAAGCGATTTGGAGTCGCTTCCCGCCGTTGATTGGGTGATCGATGCCGCGGCTCAGCCCAGTGTCCTTGCCGGTCGCGACGGAAAAACCAGCTCACGACAATTGTTGGAACACAACCTGCTCGGCACAATCAATCTGCTGGAATACTGTCGCAGGGCACGGCGCCGGCTTGATTCTCATCAGCACCAGCCGCGTCTATTCGATACCTGCGCTGGCGCACCTTCCGTTGCGGGTGGATTCATCGGCATTCGTGCTCGATCGAGAAAAGAAGTGGCCCACCGGCGTCGGACCAGCGGGAGTGACGGAGGAGTTCAGCACCGAAGCGCCGATCTCGCTTTATGGAGCCACCAAGCTCGCCAGCGAACGTCTGGCTCTGGAGTATGCCGCGGGATTTCAGGTGCCACTCTGGATGAACAGGTGCGGGGTTCTGGCGGGAGCGGGGCAGTTTGGCACAGCCGAGCAGGGCATTTTCTCGTATTGGATCCATGCGCACCGCGCCAAACGGCCTGTTAAAGTATCTTGGCTTTGGCGGCAACGGGTTCCAGGTTCGAGACGCGCTGCATCCTCGCGATCTGGCCGCCATGATCGACTTCCAAATCCATAGCACCGCCGGCGGATCCCTCTTCAATGTCTCCGGGGGACAGGCGAATTCCATGTTCGCTGGCTCAGTTGACCGCCTGGTGCAACCAGCGATTCGGCGAGCATCTGCCGGTAGCCGACGGCTCGGATCGCCCCTACGACGTGCCATGGCTGATTCTTGACTCGAGCAAGGCGATCGCAGCCACCGGATGGAAACCACAGATCAGTCTGCCGCAAATTCTCGAAGAAATTGCGGAACATGCTGAGGCCAATCCCGATTGGCTTCAGCGGTGTGGGGCATGACGACAATGGCACCGAGAAAGCCGACCTGAATCTTTTGTCGGTTGTGATTCCCGCGCGCGATGAAGAGGGCTGCATCGCGTCCACGGTCGAGCATCTTCATCTGGAATTGCGCCTGCACAAGATTCCGCACGAGATCATCGTGGTCGATGACGGCAGCACCGACCGGACCGCGGAGATTGTGACCGCAATGTCCCGCCAGATCCCTGAAGTCCGCCTGGTCACCAACGGCCCTCCGCACGGATTCGGCCGCGCGATCATCAGACGGCCTTCGGCAGATGCGAGGCGACGCCGCCGTCGTGATGATGGCCGATGAATCAGACGATTGCCGCGACGTGGTGCGCTATTGGAACAAGCTGAACGAAGGTTGGGATGCCGTCTTCGGTTCGCGCTTTATGAAGGGCGGCGGCGTCATCGATTATCCCTGGCTCAAGCTGCGCCTCAACCGCATGGCCAACCTTTTCATCCGCCTTCTCTTCCGAACCGGCCTCAATGACACGACAAACGCCTTCAAAGCCTACCGCCGCACCGTCATCGAAGGCTGCGAGCCGCTGCTTTCCGCGCACTTCAATCTCACCGTCGAGCTTCCCCTCAAGACCATGATCCGCGGCTACTCCTGGACAGCCATCCCGATCACCTGGCGCAACCGCCGGACCGGCGTCGCCAAACTCAAAATTCAGGAGATGGGCAGCCGCTACCTCTTCATCTGCCTTTATCTGTGGCTCGAAAAACACCTGAGCCGAGGCGACTACAGAAAGGCCAGCACCTGAGTGCAATGCAGCAGCCCAAGCAAATTGAACTCCCGCGCGAAACGCAAACACCAACCCGTCTGGTGATTCCCGGATTGCTCGTTGTCACGCCTGCTGTAGTTTTCTACGGACTGCTGTTCAAACTCCTCCTTGATTTGCCCATAGTTGACGATTACTGGGCGGTGCTGGGATTCGCGAATCGGATGGCGGTGACTCATGGTACTGCAGCAAGATTCCAGTTCTTCCTGGCCAGCCAGCAGAATGAGTACAAGTTGTTCTTCGTGCACGCATTGGTTTTGGTGCAAACAACTCTGCTCGGCCACGTGAACTTTGCGCAACTCAGCGTCCTGGGTGACAGTGCGGCTCTGATCATCGCGGTCTTGCTGTGGTCGATGTTCCTGCCCGGGCAAAAGGATCTTAGCCGGCGCCTGGCCTATTTTGTGCCCGTCTCCTGGATTCTTTTTGAGTTGCAGTATTTTGAGACGCTCAACTGGGCGATGGCATCGTTGCAGAATCTGTGGGTGATCGTCTTCTCGCTGGGAACGATCCGCTATCTTGGGCAAGGCACGCGGAAGACGTACGGCGCCGCGCTGACTTTGTATATCCTGGCAATCGCGGCGTCTGGTAATGGTTTTCTGCTTTTGCCCGTCGGCCTGCTGATGCTTCTGGTCAGTCGCCAGTACGTGAGAGCAGCCGGCTGGATTACTGTTACTTCAGTCTGCGTTGCAGCCTACGCCTACCATTGGGACTTCCATTCTACGGCGACTCAACGCCCGGTGATTGTCTCTCTACTTCACACTCGCCCTGATTTTGTCATCGCCTTTGTCGGCAATGCGGGCGCAATTGCCGGGACAAGTGTGCTCAGCGAGTGGCTGTCAATATTCCTGGGGTTGTCACTATTGGTTTATTTTGCATGGCTCCTTTGGCGCGGTTATTTCCGGCGAAATCCGCCGGTCGGTTACTGCGTGCTGTTTCTGCTGCTTACGGCAGCGGGCGTGGGCGGCATAAGATCCGAATTTGGCTTGATGCAAAGCCTGGCGTCGCGCTACATCATTTACGGGCTCTTGCTGGTGATCTTTGCGTGGATGGCTGTTGTGGAGGAGTTTTTCTGGACCGGAAAGGCCCGTTGCTCACCAACGATTTATATCTGCTCACAGCCGTGGCAACGGTTTTTCTCGGACTCTGTATGGACGCTGCGCGCTATTTGGACCTGTCGAGACGAAACAGGGAAACGATTGAGGGAATGGCGCTCTACGAGCACCCCAACTCACCATCATCAATGGATGGGCCGGTGTTGGTTTTCAGTCGTTCCGACGACGCATCCCGGAGGGAGCTCGAGCCGGTCGTGCGATCCATTCTCAGTGAATCCATTCAATTGGGAGTGTATGAGCCACCGAAACTTTGAGAGGATGGGGCCAAAACGCTATGGTGTTGACGTCTTGGACTCCGCCGACAATGAAAAGTTATTGCAATACTATCGAGACCGGAAGGCCTGGCTGGTTGAGCCGGATGCGGTTCCCGTAAGGATGACACCCTGACTGAGCGGCGGCCGACTTCGCAATTTGTGCCTGGGCGATGAAGGCGGAACAGCCCCGATAAGCTCTTGGGCGCGCATCTCCGTTCGACCAACGCACCATTTGAACTGGGGTTGTGAAGACTGGCGGGTTCTTTTGCAGTTTGAAAACACCGTCGATATTGAGGAACGCAGAATATGAAACCGTGGCTGAAATACCTGGCATTTGCCACTGTCGCTTCTCTTTACATGTTTCCATTTATGCGCTTCACGATCATGGGCTCTGACGAGGGAATTCTGCTTGTCGAAGCGGAGCGAATCGTCAACGGGCAGGTCTATGCGCGCGATTTTTTCGGGGAGTGGGCCCGGGAACGATATATCTGTTGGCAGGCTGGTTCAAGGTTTTTGGCGTTTCTTTCATTGCAGCACGGATTTACCTTTTCCTGACCCTATTGGCGACGGGCGGGCTGGTTTTCTTTCTGTCCCGACGCCTGTGCGGAAACCTCTGGCTGATCCCATGCGCTCTTCCTCATGGGAACATATTTGGGGCTGCTTAGTTCCGGTGTCAGCCATCATTTTGACGGCAACTTTTACGCGTTACTAGCAGTTGTTTGTATGATTCTTTGGCAGCAGAAGCGAATAAGCTTTCTGTTGATTGTTTCGGGAGTCTGTCTCGGAATCTCCACTTGCATCTTGTGGCATAAAGGGATACTGCTGTTGTGCGCGATCCTGGCCTGGATCCTCGTCCGCCGAAGGCAGGAGCCGCGATGGCTTCACGCGGCGACCTTCGTTATCACAAGCTATCTTGCTGTCGTCGGAGTGACGCAACTTTATTTTTATCTGGGAGATGCGCATTCAGCCAGGACCTCCCAGAGTTTCACCGCTTCCTTACAGAACTATGAATCCATAAACTCGGTGACCTATGCACATGGCCTGTTCGGAGACGGCGTTTTCGATTTCTGGTCCGCACTGTTCCGGCATACAACGTGGGGAACCGCCCTGTCAGTAGGGTTGATTTTGCCGGATCTTCTGATCGCATCCTTGCCGCTCACAGTTCTTCTGCTCAGCATTCGATACCGATCGAAGACCGGAAATCCTGAAATCCTTTTGCTTTGGTTAGCGGGATACGCGCTCCTCCTCTCAGAATTTCAGCGGACAGATATGACCCACCTTATATGGGGATCGCCGATTCTGATAATCCTCTTTGCGCATCTGCTCGGTAAGGACCGCACTGCCTTTGGCCGCGGTGCCGGAAGCCTCGTCAATATCGCCGCGGTTTTTCTTGCCCTTTGCACCATCCTCGTGGTGACGCTCGGCGCAAAGACTGTGGTTACCAGGAGGGGTAGCATTACCGTCCTGGATCAAAATGCGCCTGAGGTGCTCGGATTCCTGGACAGGGAAGTGAAGCCCGGCGAAGAGATCTTCGTATATCCATACTCGCCTCTCTACTATTTTCTTTCTGGAGCAAGCGATGCCACACGATATAGCTTCTTAATATATGGGTTTATACGCCAGAGCAGTTTCAAGAGGTCACGCATGTTTTGGATGAAAAGCAAATTCGAACTGTAGTTTGGGATACCAATTATGTTGGAAAGAACGAAAGCTTTGCATTCCCCGGGCGCCCCGTCCCAGGCCGGATCAACTCATTATTGAGCCATATCTGATGTCGCATTATCGGCAAGTCGCTGACTATCACGGAGTTTGGATGATGGAGCGCATACCGGGAAAAAAAGACTAGCAAACGAGTCGTGGCTACTTCACGGCTAGAGCGACTCCCCCTCCAGCTGAAAAGTCCCTTCAAAAACTCACCGCCGGTCCTCACTTATTCCTTGACGGCAACGCAAAAGCAGCTTCCTCCAAACGGGATGGCTTACCGGCGCGCAGGCGCCGCAATTCCAGGTCGAGCATGCGATCCATTATCCACGCGGCGGCGCCCACCGGAGTGTGTTCCGAGCTGGCGGCCTCAGGTGTCTCCGCTCGGCGCATGCCGAGCCGTGACGGAATTGTCCTGGTAAGGAAGATTAATGGCGGAAGTGGAGCAAAGATGTAAGACGAGAACTCGACTCGGAAATTGCTCTTGGCCAGAACACGATGCAGGCGAGGGACTGTATAGCGGCGAAAATGCCCCGCTATGTCGTCTTCTTCAGAATGGAGGAATTGATAGGCCGGCACTGTAAGAAAAGGCGCCCGGATGGTTCCGAGAATCGAATGGATGAGCTTCAGTGCAGCAGCCTCATCTTCGATATGTTCCAACACGTCGAAAAGCCCAACAGAAGCCACGCACCCGCAGGCAAGTTCACGTCCTCCAACCGCGCACAGATTACGGGATCAACCGCGCGCGCCCGGGCAGCCATAGCGCCATTGATGCCGGGCTCGACCAGAACGCAGTCAATGCCTGCCGCGATGAGGGCCTTTGCAACATAGCCATTGCCGCCACCGACATCCAGAAACATCCCGCGGCGATGGAAACGACTACAATCTCCACAATCACGCGATTGCGGTGCCTGAACCAGAACGAGCGATCCTCAACCGCAAGGCACGCCGCGTTGCCGTGCGCCGGATACGATATCGGCTCCTGCCTTTGCCTGGCGAACCAAAGCCCGGTTCGCGCTGTTCCAGGGTTGGCGCCAGGGATGCGAGATCGAACTGCATAACGCGAGGCGCTCCTTGTTCTCTATAGAAACCGAGCATGGTTTCGGCAACTTCAGTCACGTCCCGATCGCTCAAACCATTGTACATCGGCAGTTGGGCGAGCCGGCCGTTCGCATCGTAAATTACTGGAAACCTTCTCCATAGAAAATGATAGGGCGCACATCCAAGTTGTGTGCGTCAGCTGATTGTTACCAGGCCGGGAACTCGCGCAGAAAATCGTATCGATCCCAAATGGGCGCGAAAGTCGCTGCTGAATATCTATTGCAATTCAGCACGGCGAAAACAGTTAACTCATGTTGTTATGATCCGGGCGAACCGATTCTCTAACGCCGGAATCGTCCCGCCCAGCCAAAGGTTTAGGAGGTCGAGGTCCACACCCTCGCGCACTCCGGAGATTAAGCCTCGCGGCAAGGAATGGAGATGACTGCGATGTTCAGGAAAAATATTGGCTGCCCGGGTGGTCACCGCGGTAGCGTACCCAGCCTTTTTTGCAGCCTCAAATTCGCGAGGCCCAGCTTCCCCCCTCCCTCCATGCGGAAAACAAAAGTGCGAAACCTTCTTCCCGATCCGCCGCTCCAGCGTGATGCGAGATTGCAGAAGTTCTTCGGCTAACTCCGGAGCCGGCAGTTTGGCGAGAGGTAGGTGTTCGACACCATGTGAACCGATGGTCACGAGTGGATCTCGGCTTAACTCCTGAATTTGCTCCCAGCTCATACCTAAATCAGAATATTTTGAAATTGAAACTGCGTGAGGCTCGAATACCTGTCGCAGCGTACTTTTTGATAGCCGACACGAGTCCTCCAGGATCTCAGACCTCAGTTGATAGAATGCCGCCTCTTTTCCACTTTCTGCATAGCAATCGAAGGAGAAAGCATGACCATTGACCGTCACGTCCAACCTCGTCTTACTTAGAATGAGGTCCTCTAGCAAAAACCACCACGGGACAAATCGGCGCTCGGGAAAACTGGTGGACACGTAAACTGTGAAGGGAGCCTGCAGCTTACGGAACACTGGATACGCTACCGAATAGTTGTCTTCGTAACCATCATCGAACGTGAATACCGCAAACCGACGAGGCGCAGCCTCCCCACGCAAGATCGCGACCATAGAATCCAAGGAAACGATATCGTAACCCTTCGACCGAATGAACTCGATGGACTTCTCGAGCCAGTCCGGGGTTACCTCCAAGCCTGCGACGGAAGGTAACCGCAAATGGTCATGCGGGGGTACCGCACGATGGAACGCGAAGATACACCCCAAGCCTGCATAAATTGGCGTTGTCAGATGATGAACCCCAAATCTTGCTAATAGCCAGCAGATCGGTTTCGCTACGCGTCTCTTTAGAGCCTCGTTCATGGGATTCTCACTTCACACGTTGACCACGATGTATTCCGAATAAAGCGAGTCGATATCCAATCCTGTCAGCTCTTCGGAAAGGAAGAACCGGCGTTCGCCTCATCAATATGGTTCCGATGACTCTTTGGCCGCGCATATATCGGTCATCAACGAGCAATCCGACGGATCGCTCTTTCATGCACAATTTCCAGCGAATGAGTGCCATGCGTTGCTAGAAAAACATCTAGGTTGCCGATATAGTGAATCAGAACAAAGGGTAGCCGTTTGCGGCGGACTCGAGTGTACACCAGATAGCACCCGTTTCCCCTGCCGTTATCGACAAAGGCATGTTGGCATTTGAATGGCCGATGATCCTGGTACAACTGAGTCTCGGCGAAACTGAGACGGCTCTTTAGCTCGTTCGCGTCAAGAATGACCCGCCGACGGCGACCTGTGATCAGCGCCGGGGTTGGTAAGCCGAGAATGATATGACAGCGCTGATCAAGCATTCCCCATCTAAGCTTCTCGTAAATTGGTGTAACCGCGGGCGTAGGAGTAAACGAGGTGAATGTATAACCTTTGAGACTCGTCGCCGCAAAAAGAAGCGACATGCTATGCCTTCGATACTCGGGCTTGACGATCCAGTGGCTTAAATTACACAAACGATATTCGCGTCCCTTAATCGCCCGCTTAGAAAAAATTAGCCCGAGGAAGCCGACCACGGCATCTTCGTCCACCAGAACAAATCCATGCCAATCTTCGGCACCCTCCCACTGGCGCTTAAATAGGTTCAAGTAGTCTTCACGACTCAAATAGGGATTTCGAAACTCCAGAAGGAGCCGCGAGTATACCTCCGAGAAATCGTCCGCGAGAGCCCTTCTTATGGCTACCATGGTTGCCTCGGCGGCGCTTGACGCGATCCAAAGGAACAGTATTGCACCACAAGGGCTCTGAAATGAATCAATCTCGCGCCCCGGCGTTCCGTAAAGCGCTCTTTGGCGTCGTCATTCCACCCTGCCCAAACGTGTTATCGTGCACGATAGAGCGATCAAATGAAGAAAAGCGACTTCTTGCTCCTCCTGGATGAAGTGATGGAAACCGAGCCGGGGACCCTGCAAGGTAGCGAGAGCCTCGCGGATTTCACCTGGGACTCAATGAAATCCTTGGAGGTTATTACCCTTGCAGATCAGCAATTCGGATTCACTCTATCGCCAGACGATCTCGCGAAATGCGAGACCGTCAACGACCTCGTACGGCTCGTGAGCACTCATTTAGAGGCTTAGGCGCGAATGGCCGTTTGAACGGAGGAAACCGAGACGCAATGTTTAATCCAATGGACTATACTGGCCGCCTGTTCTTTGGTACCTGTGGAGCCCTCCTCCGGGATTGGGCGCGAGACAGCTGCCTTGCTCAGCCGTTTAGGAGCGAGAGTCCTCTTGGCTGGGCGCGATCAGAATCGCTTGGAGCAAACTTTTCTTGGCTTGGAGGGAACCGGACATGCCTGGTTTGCCAGGGACCTCTCCGACAGCGACTCCATCCCAGCATGGCTGAAATCGCTGGCGATGGAATCTGGCCCCCTCGATGGATTGGTTCACTGCGCAGGTGTGCATTCCATGCTGCCTCTGAAACTGGTCGAGCGGAGCACGATTGAGGCTGTTTTTAAGATCAACGTCAACGCGTCTTTTGCGTTGGTCAGGGCGTACCGGCAGGGCGGAGTGCCCACAGGCTTTAAGAGTGTGGTCTTGGTTTCCTCGGTTGCTGGGCTGGTGGGCCAGGCTGGAATCTCCGTTTACGGTGCAAGCAAAGGAGCCATTCTGGCACTTACGAAGTCCTTAGCATTGGAGTTGGCGCACGAGGGGATTCGGGTTAACTGCGTTGCGCCTGGGCTCGTCCAAACCGAGATGAAAGATGGAATGTTGAAATCGCTCACTTCCCAGCGAATTTCAGAGATCACAGCCATGCACCCGTTGGGATTGGGCCGAGCTTCTGACGTTGCGATGGCAGTGGCGTTCCTGTTAGGCGAAAGCGCGCGATGGATCACCGGGTCCACATTGGTAGTAGACGGGGGATACTTCAGCGGCGTGAACCAGCGGAGGAATCGTGCAAGCCACAATCAAGGCTATTGAATACTACCTTCCCTCAGATAGGCTGACCAACGAGGACCTAGCACATCAGTTTCCTGACTGGCCCGCGACAAAGATCGAGGAAAAAACAGGCATCCAAGAACGCCGCATCGCTTCGATCGATGAGTGCTCATCGGATCTTGCTGTATGCGCCGCAGAGAAGCTGTTGCGCGGCAGGGTCGTGCTCGCCTCAAGAGATCGACTACTTGCTTCTTTTTTGTACTCAGACCCCTGATTATTTCCTTTCCCACTACGGCGTGTCTGCTGCAGGAGCGGCTCATTTGAAGAATCGCTGTGGTGCGCTCGATTTCAATCTTGGCTGCTCTGGATTCGTTTATGGACTCGGTTTGGCCAGGTGCTCATTGAAACGGGGCAGGCTCACAATATTTTGCTAATCACAGCGGAAACATACTCCAAGTTGATTCATCCCGCAGACAAGTCCGTGAGAACGGTCTTCGGTGACGGGGCTGCGGCGACCCTTATCGGGGCGGCTAAGAACGAACCCGGATCTTTGGAGTCGGCCATCGCCATCGTAGTCGGTACAGACGGTAGTGGTGCTGGTAATCTGATCGTTCGCGCTGGTGGGTTGCGCCAGCCTTGGCAGGCCCACTCTGGAGATTCTCAGGAGGGACCGAGCACCTGTATATGAATGGCGCGGAGGTCTACACGTTTACGCTTCGGACGATTCCAGCCGCTCTCGATGAACTCCTGCTGCGTGCGGGTAAATCAATGGAGGACGTCGATTTCTTCATTTTTCACCAAGCTAATAGATATATGCTGGAAAACCTCCGCAGGAAGGTAAAAATTCCAGAAGGATCGCTTTTACATGGATATGACATTCTGTGGGAACACAGTATCGTCAACAATACCTATCGCGCTTAAGGATGCGTCGGGAAAGGGATTAATCAAGAAAGATCAATGCCTTGTCGTCCTCGGCTTTTGCGTCGGCTATTCTTGGGCGGGCGCGTTGCTGAAATCGTCGGGTATCTGAAATTCAAGTGACAACACGGGCTAATTCTGCGTGCTCACCGCTTCAGTCGTTGCTTGGCAGGTTCATCATGAGGGCCGATCGATGATGTTTCTATTCACAAAAACCCTCTATGACAATACACTCAGGGAATGAGCCCGACGGCGTCCGATGTCCCCGGAACGCGCGATTCCGTGGAGTTGTCGGTGGTGGCGCCCGTCTACAAGTGCGGGGACTGCGTTCCTGAGCTTCATCGCCAGCTTGTAGCCGCGCTGGAGCCGGTCGGGTCGTTTGAGATCATTCTGGTCAATGACGGTTGCCCGGCGAACTCCTGGGAGGCCGTGCGCGCCGCAGCGGTGGCTGACCACCGTGTGAAGGGCATCAATCTTTCCCGGAATTTCGGTCAGCACTATGCCATCGCCGCAGGCTTGCACCACAGCCGGGGAAACTGGGTTGTAGTGATGGACGCCGATTTGCAGGATCGGCCCTTTGAGATCCCGAATTTATATCGCAAGGCCCTTGACGGGTTCGACATTGTCTATGCTCTGCGCGAGGAGCGGAGGGATCGCTGGACCAAACGGATGATCTCGCATGCCTTTTCCGTGGTCTATAACCTTCTGAGCGATGTCCGGATCGATCCGAGAGCGTGCAATTTTTCGATCGCTTCACGGCAGGTCATCGACGAGTACTGTCGACTGAAGGAGTTGAACCGGTCCTATCACCTGTTCCTGCGCTGGCTCGGTTTCCGCACTGCGTACATCACGGTGGACCATTCCGAGCGATTCTCCGGTTCCAGCGCCTACAGCCTGCGCCGCGGATTCCTGTTGGCCATCGAATCGATCACGTCGCAATCGAATAAGCCGCTCATCCTCGCCATTCGCGCCGGTTTTTTCATGTCCGGTTCGGCATTCCTGATGGGACTCATATTCATCCTGCGATTTATGATGTACAAGATTCCTGTGCAAGGCTGGACCAGCGTGATCGTGTCGATCTATTTCATTGGGGGGCTGCTGCTGGCGAACATGGGCGTCATCGGACTCTATCTGGGCAAAGTTTTCAATGAAGTCAAGCAACGCCCGCTCTATGTCGTCCAAGAGATGCTCAACATCGACCAGCCAGAAGTGGCGCCGGTTGGCGCTGTGCGAGTGTACTCGGACGACTTCGCCAACAGAGAGCGGACCTGATTAACCGGCGATCCAGGCGTCTCTCATCGATTCGACAAGCGGCCGGAAGCGTATATTTTCCGCATGACCGC
The DNA here is from genome assembly GCA_963782085.1 of uncultured Acidobacteriaceae bacterium. Lineage (GTDB taxonomy): Bacteria > Acidobacteriota > Terriglobia > Terriglobales > Acidobacteriaceae > Telmatobacter. The sequence goes on along the minus strand of CAWAIL010000004.1, from coordinate 275,281 downwards.
AAATGTGGTCAATACGCGAAAACCCAAATTGCCAATCTCCAGATTAAAGATAGGGTAGTTGGAGGCCGAAATGTGCGTGATGCCGAACCTGATACCTTTTTGCATTAGCATATTGAATTCGAAATATTCACTGATCACGCCCCACGCCAAGGTTCTTATAGTCAGGGTGAACGCCCCCGAGCAGTAAAAGTACCTCACGTTCGCTGACGTAACGGTGCGTCTTGAACGCGACGACCTGGCGGCTGGCACGATCGACCAGCCGAAAAACAGCCTCATCGGGAGATCAGGAACGAGTGGCGTACATACTCGCGGTAGCGAGTCCCGGATACTCCGGGCGCGAGGCGAGGATCCATTGAGAAGCGATCGTGAGCAAATGTTGTTCCGGCTATCTCGAGAACGCTGGTCAGATCCTCTTCGCGGGTGACTGGTCCGAAATCGTAGGGGAACCGGGAATATCGTGCATCTTTCGCAGCTTCACTGAAGCCCGGATCTGGCCTTCGATCAGACCGAATCCTTGACTCTCGAGAATCTGAATCTCAGAAATCCGCTCGAATGGAATCTTGCAGGAGACGTAAATGGGGTGGAACTCTTCCACATATCTTTGTTCGAATTCGGCGAATTCGGTTTCGGGATCGAAATCGCTGATGGCGAGGACATTTCCGCCGAGAACTCTTGAGTCGATTTCGAGGCGCTCCGCTTTCATAAAGAGACCATGTTTCGAACAGTGAATTCTGTGTTTTTGTCGCCCGGGTCTTCAGCGATGTAGCAGTCGACGTTGGCTGTGAGGTGTTCCACGATGGTTGCGTAGCCGTCGGGTTCCCCGAGGCATGCGATGGAGGCTTCACCGCAGGTTTCTTTTCGAAGCAGGCCGCGTCGGACCAACTCGGATTCAAGCAAACCGCTGGAACTCGGCACTACACCGCGGTAGCGCACAAAAAGCCGGTACGTATCCTGCCAACTGCGGCCGCCATTGGTAATCTGGCCACTGAACGCGCGATTGTAGCGATAAGGCATGTTGAGCCTTTCTTCGACGTAATGGGTGTAGGTGAAGCAGTCACTGACAGTCACGCCGAAAAAGAGAAACTTCACACCCGAGCCGCGTTGGTGCAGCTTATCGAAAGTCGAATTCGCGCCGATCGAGTCCTTCCCAAGGTTGTGCACCAGGTCGTGGTCCTCGCCGACAATGACCGTGGACATTAACGGGTCCTCTGAGCGAATAGTTTCCGGCAGGCGACGGACGTACTCATTCAATGCACCCATCCTGGAGCGCGATGTTTGGACGTTGTAGTCTTCTCCGTTGCAAAAGCTGAAAGTGAATGTTGGGAAACAAATCGTAGGGACGCCCACCGATTGGATTAGGTCGTACAGGTGGCTGAGTAACTCCTTGCGCCCGAGGTCGGGATTGGGAGTGCCGAAGTTGAGCCCGCTATGGATGTACAGCACGGACGCCTCGGGCGCTTTGATCCTTTCGAGGATCGTTAGCAGCGTCGCGCTGGTGATCCACGAGCCATCGCGGGATAGGAAAAGATTCAGGGTCTTCATAGGATTCTATTTGAGCGACGCGTTGATGGTACGCCCGCCGTCGAGCACGATTTCCTGGCCCGTGATCCACCTGGCGCCAGGAGAAAGGATCGAATTCGACGGCGGAAGCGATGTCGTCCGGCGGCCGGTTCCAAGCGGGTAATCCTGCCGGAGTTTTTCCGCGATCGCAGGATCTGCAAACCCCCCTTCAGCCATCGACGTTTGGATCGCACCCGGAAGAATGGAATTCACACGCGCAGCGGGTGCCAACTCCACAGCGAGTGCACGCATGAATCCATCGAGGGCCGACTTGGACGCACAATAGGCACTATGACCGCGTGCGCCGAAGCGGGCCCAAATGCTTGATACGAAAATGATGTTCGAGAGGCGGCCCGAATTGACTTTTTTCTTGAGCAGGGTATTGACGATTTCGACCGCCGACAGGAAATTGACAGTCATGATCTCGTGGGCGATACGGTGATCGATGCTGCGTGCGGGCAGGATGGTCACCATGCCGGCACAGTGGACGAACGCCTCGACGGACAGAGTTCTCTCCGCTAACAGGTGGGCCAGGGTGTCGGAAAGATTGCCAATATTCTTCAGATCAAACGGCCAAATTACGTGACGCTCAGGATCGTGGCACTGGAGACGGGTCTCCTCGAGACGGTCCAGGTCGCGGCCATGCAGAATTAACCTGCGCTCACGCGCCAGGCGGAGGGCTGTGGCCCGACCCAAGCCGGATGAAGCACCCGTGATCAGTGTTGCGGACGCCGGGTCCATTTCTGTCAGTTTCCTCGCTTCTGAGCGATCAGTTCCACTAACCCCTGCGCCGTGCTGACCTCAGCCAGTTCCGGGGCGCTCAGGGTGACTCCGTAATCCGCGTCCACCATCGCCAAAACCGAGAGCACGGACAGCGAATCCCACTCCTCAAATGACGCCAGGATATCGGTCGGTTTCACTTCGTCCACTTGCAGAATGTCGGCCAATTTGGCGTAGATTTCTTCCATTTCCTTGAACTCCCTTACGGAAACTCGATTACATCACAAAAGTCCAGCGGGCCCAGTCGCATCAGCATCGATGCCCACGTGAGCCCGACGCCGAATCCAGCGAGGCATGCGCGGATTGCGCCGGACGATAGGCGTTCACGCAAGTTGTGGCAAATGGCCATCGGTATCGTCACGCCGCTCGCATTCCCGTAATGCTCGACAATGTTATTCGGCATTTTTTCATACGGCACCTTCATTTTGTCCGCCAGCTTCTGCAGCATGAACCGGTTGGGCTGGTGAAACAGGAAGAAATCGACTTCTTCCGAGGTGGCCCCGGCGTTGCGAAGCAGCTCCTCGATCATCGGCGGCACCTCCACCTGCACGAAGTTGAACACGGCGGAGCCGTCCATTCGCAGATGATCCTTCGCCCGAAAATTGTTCTCTCCGTCGTCCTCGAGCACGGCGGTCTCAGGCGACGAGGGCAGGCGCATGCCGCCGGCTGGGATCATCAGTGCCTCACGCCGGGCGCCGTCCATTTTCAAAGTAGCGTGGACGGAGTCGTCATCATCGGTACGCTCGATCACCGTAATCGAGGCCGCATCTCCAATGAGCGGATAGCTGTTGCGGTCCCTGGTCGAGGTTTTGCGGCTCAAGACGTCCACGTTGATCAATACCACGCGGTTCACGGAAGGTTGATCCAGAAGCAGAAAACTCTGCAGAAGTCCGATGACAAAACCCGCACAACCCTGGTTGATGTCCATGCACAACATGTCGCGCTTCAGGCCCAGGCGTCCCTGGATCACGCTGCTGGTGGGCGGCATCAGGTAATCCGGCGACTGCGTAACAACATAAAGCGCATCGAAGCCGTCGGGGCTCAGCAGGTTGTTCCGGAACAGGTGTTCCAGCCCGAAGCAGGCCAGATCGGAGGAACAAACCGGTCCGTCCACAATCCGATGCGTGTCATAGCCCATCACCTCTTTGAGCTTCAGCGAGCGGGCAAGAGGGAAGTTGAAGTTCGTCATTTCATCCACAAAGCTGCGCTTGTTTGCCGGCACCACCGCCAGCACTCCCCTGATGCGACGATTGTGGAAGAGAAAATTCACGATTTGGCGTTGTACTTCGCTAGCAACTTTTCGATGGATGCGATATTGCGCAGGTTTTCAGGCAGGATATCCACGCCCGCGATGGATATTCCATAACTCTTGTCCAGTTCAGCCACCAGCATGAGAATGTCGTAGGAGTCCAGCATGCCATCGCCGATAAAGTCCTCGGAATCGGAGAATTTGAACTCCGGCCGGATTCCCGTCAAGATCTCTTCGATCCTGCTCACTTGGTGGATTCCCTTCTTCGAATCATAATCTGATCGGACAGCTTTTCCCGGCGGAAGCCATAATGTTCGTACTTGGCGATCGCGTCGGCATTGCTGCCGACCACCCATAACAAGAACCGCGCGGTCGACGAATGCTCGCGCAGGTAAGTCCGCATCAGACGGCCGCCGACACCGCGACCGGTACACTCTTTGTCGACGTACCAGTAGCGTATCGTAGACGTTCGGCCCGTGTCTTCGAAGAAGAGAAGTCCCCCCGGAGCGCCGTCGCATCGATCGATCAATATAATGCGCCGGGCGATGGCGGACTCGATTTCGTCCGCTTCTGGGATCCGATCACGGTACGGATCGAGTTGGCGATCGAGAAAGGCCACGATCGCGGGCGCATCGGCCAGCTGCGCGTAGTCGACGGATGCATCCTCCGCATCGGGAGACGATCCTCTGGGGCGCACCATGCGAACGAGGTTTACGTAGTCTTCGAATCCATTCGTGCGATAAATCTCTGCAACCGGTGCGACATCTTCGGGCCGGCCCACCAGATCGGTGACAATCGGCGAGCCTGGGATCGGATCGAGTGATGCCAGCGCCTCCGCCAGGTCCGCCCGGCTGGCTGCGATGTGGTAGAGATGCTCGAATTGCCGATCGCGGCGAAACAGGAGGGTCGTGCGCACCCCACGAGCCAACGAAAGCGCGCCTTGGCCGGCCCAATCACGCAGTTGTTCCGGCGCTCCGTAAAAATTCGTGGTGAATTCTTTGTCTAACTCACGAATCCGCCTCAACTCGGCGCAGATCTCGTGCTCCTCTCCCGGGGTTCGCATCAAGCGGTCCCTTGCAGCAGGGCAGCCAACCCGTTGCGGTCGATTTTGCCGTTTGGATTGCGAGGCAATTCAGGCATCCGATGAAATGCGGTGGGAAGCATGTATTTCGGGAACACTTCCGCAAGCTTCGCCCGGATGAAGGCTGAAGTCACGTCGACATCGCGATGTGTTTCGTAAAACAGAGTGATCTGTTTTGCCGGCTGGTTGTACAGTACGCACGCGTTGGCGATCCCATCGAGCGACAGCACCTGGTGTTCGATTTCGGGAAGCTCAATGCGATAGCCGAGATGCTTGATCTGGTAATCGGTCCGGCCCACGAACATGATCTCGCCCCGCTCGTTGCGATAGACGAGATCGCCGGTGCGGTAGATCAACTCTGGGTAGTGGTCGTTAATTGGGTTTTGGACGAATGCCTTGGCGGTCTTGTCTGGATCGTTCCAGTAACCCATGGCCAGCGAGCTGCCGCGCACGCAGAGTTCGCCTCGTTCACCAGCCGCGCAGGCTTTATTCTTCTCATTCAGAATGATGATGCTGGTGTTGCAACAGGGAAAGCCAATCGGAAGCGGTTCGTCTTCGCCAAATTCGCGATCAACCACGAAATACGTGCAGTCCACGGTGATTTCGATCGGTCCGTAAAGATTCACGAACCTCGCCCCCGGCAGAGCGCGCCGCCACCCGTTGAGATGCTTGGTGGGGAAAACCTCGCCAGCGAAAAAGACGGTTTTCAGGGCGGAAAGGTCGAATTGATTCAGCAGCCCTTGATTGTAGATGTTCACCATGATCGACGGCACCCGAAAGATAAAACTGATCGATTGGGCCGCGACAAATTCCATGAGCTTCGCCGGGAAGATGCCTGCCTCCTCGGGAATAATGACGATCGTGGCGCCCTTGGCCAGGCACAAATTGAGTTCCAGAGTATAGATGTCGAAGTAAAAGGGAGAAAGGCTGCCGATCCTTTCGGTTCCATCGAACGCAAAGCGGTCGAAGCACCAGTCAATGAAATCGATGGTGCTGCGATGGCCGAGAACCACGCCCTTCGGAACTCCCGTGGAGCCCGACGTATTGATGATGCAAAGCGGATCCGTATCGATAATGCTTTCGAGACGCCGGAATAGGAGCGCTTCATCCACCTCGATTTCATCGTCGAAGATGTCTTCGATGAATAGGATCTGCTCCTGCGGAATTCCAGCCACATCGAGCTGCGCCGCGAGCGGGCGGCAAGTAATGATCAGAAAAGGATTGATGTTCTTGAGGATTCCATCAATACGCTTCGCCGGAGATTTGACGTCGAGATTGGTATAAATGTTGCCGCTATAGACGATACCGAGGTCGGCGATGATGACGTTCGCCGTCTTCGGCAAAAACACGGCGATGGGTTGATTGGTTGTATCGCGCCGGCGGAGAATTTGGGCGGCGCACCTCTTCGCGTCACGGGCCACCTCGGCGAAGCTGTAGGCGCGCCCGGCATCGATAATGGCGTCCTTATCCGGGCAGCTTCTCAGCGCGCCTTTGTCGAGGTAATCCAGAATGTTTAGTTGCATATCGGTGTGGTACGCCTGCTCTTGTAGAAGCCGAGTACTGCCTCGGCGACTTCAGTCACATCCCGATCGCTCAGATCATAGTACATAGGTAGCCGGAGCAACCTGCTGCTCGTGTCGTCCGTGACCGGCAGATCCAGCTTAGGTACGCCGAGAGATTGGGCAAAAGGCGAGGAATGGAGCGGCACATAGTGAAAGACCGCAAGAATGCCGGCCTTGCGTAAATGCTCGATCAGCGCTGTTCGCTCCGCGAGATCTGCCGCCAGCAGGTAGAACATGTGGTAATTCGCGGTGCAGTGTTCAGGCGTGAACGGCGTGCGGATGATGCCGCTCTCAACCAGGGGGGCCAGCATGCTGGCATAGCGGACGCAAATGTCTCTGCGACGTGCCGTGATCTTCTCCATGTTTTCGAGCTGGCCGAGCAGGAAGGCGGCCAGCATATCCGATAGAACATACGACGAGCCGATGTCCACCCAGGTATATTTGTCCACCTGTCCACGCAGGAACTGGCTGCGGTTGGTGCCCTTTTCTCGCAGGATCTCAGCGCGCTTCTCCAGGGTTGGGTCGTTGATTACCAGCGCTCCGCCTTCTCCGCACGAGAAGTTCTTGGTCTCATGAAAGCTGTAACAGCCCATATGCCCAATCGTGCCGAGACACCGGCCCTTGTATTTTGCGAAGACACCCTGCGCCGCATCCTCGATGACGAGCAGATTATGACGCCGGGCGATCGCCATAATTTCATCCATCTCGCAACCGACACCGGCGTAATGGATCGGGAAGATCGCCCGCGTGCGCGGCGTAATCGCGGCTTCAATCAGGCGCTCGTCGATGTTCAGAGTGTCCGGCCGAATATCCACGAACACCGGCTTGGCGCCGCGCAATGCAACCGCGTTGGCGGTGGAGACGAAGGTAAACGATGGAAGAATCACCTCGTCGCCCGGGCCGAAGTCGCACAGCAGAGCGGCCAACTCCAGCGCCGCAGTGCAGGAAGTGGTCAACAGAATGCGCCGCGCGCCGAAGCGTTCCTCCATCAGCTTCTGCGCACGCTTGGTGAATGGGCCATCGCCGCTGGCATGACCGCCCGCAACGGCTTGGCCGACGTAGATCAGCTCCGAGCCGACGACAGATGGTTTGTTGAAGGGGATATGGATCTTCATCGAGCCGCCGTTTCTCTCTCTCCAATCGCAATTTGGTCCAACTCAGACAATGCGACCATCTCTCCGATTAAATACGGCAGGCTGCCATACTGCGGAAATGCATGCGGAGGCTGCACCGGCATGAACTAAATTTACTCGAAACGATCACCGATGGCTCTGCCATAGCGCTTGGAGGAATCTCTGCGGGTATCTGCCATGCCCCGCACGCCCCCAAAATCCGCTTCAAGCATGCAACATTCGTCACTTTTCGCGAATCAGGCGACCTGCGCGTCGCGCTTTTTGCCAATTCACCCACCTGCAGGTCGACATTTTCGCGCCTCTGGCAATGCGTCACTTTTTCTGGGCTGCTCGGCCCACCGGATTTCGCCACACCTGCAGGTCTCGTCTGTTCCCAGGTTCCCTTCTTCCCTGCTCAAATCGATCTTCTCGATGATGAACCGCGGCCGCGCTTTTACCTCTGCATACAGCTTCGCTAGATATTGCCCGATCACCCCCAGGCAGAGAAGCTGGATACCTCCCAGGAAATAGAGCGGGATCACTGTCGACGCCCAGCCAGGCACCGCCGCCGGATCGAAGAATCGCACCGCAAGCGCCCAGGCGGCCATCCCAAAACTGAACAGCGAAACCAGCAGCCCGAGTACGGTAATCGCCTTCAGCGGGACATCGGTGAACGACACGATGCCGTTGATCGCAAGGGAAATCATCTTGCCCAGCGGGTACTTGGTTTCGCCCGCCGTGCGCGCCTGTCGGTCGTAATAGACCAGCGCGGATCGAAAGCCGAGCTGTGGAATCAGGCCGCGGAGGAAGAGGTTGGTCTCCTTGAAGGCGCGCAACGCCTCGACCACGCGGCGGCTCAGCAGCCGGAAGTCCGCATGATTGAAAACCAGCTTCACGCCCAGCACATGAAGCAGCCGGTAGTAAGTCTCGGCAGACGAGCGTTTGAAGATTCCGTCGGTACCGCGATCCTTGCGTATGCCGTAAACAATCTCTGCACCGCCGGCATATGCGTCGAGCATCTCCGCGATGGAATCCAGGTGATCTTGAAGATCGGCGTCAATGCTGATGACCGCGTCGCCCGGCGCAGTCATGAGTCCCGCGAGAATGGCGCTTTGCTGGCCGAAGTTGCGCGAAAGCTTGATGCCGTGAATCGAGCTTTCGCTGGCTGCGAGATCTTGAATCAGATCCCATGTACGGTCGGTTGAACCGTCGTCGATAAAGTAAACGGAATAACTGGCAATGCGGTTGTCGCGGTTGAGTTGCCCGAGCAAAGCGGAGACGCGTGCGCAAGTTTCCGCCAGCACTGGCTCTTCGTTGTAGCAGGGGACGACAAGAGAAATCCGCGGTGGTCCGGAAGGGCGCGAATGCTCAGCGGATGAGCCATTATCGAATGGGGTTGCAGTCGTAGAGCTCACTTCGCGGCACCTCTGCCTCGATACGCGATCAGGGCGTTGTGCTTGGCAATCGCAAGTCGTGATACCCAGGGAGTCGGGAGCAGCGAAATGATTCCGGATCGAATTTTGTAGCCGATCGAACCCACCTCAGGAATCTTTTGATTGTCGGCGATGGCCTTGGAGGCAACACTCGCCGGCAAGGAAGCAACGGCATCGCCGGCAACGTAGAGGATCATGTTGCGACGGTACCACGACTCGATCTCCGATCTTCCTCTGAGAAGCCGGCGAAAGGGGTCGAAAGGTTTGAACCCATGTGCTGCGAACAGGCGCCTCCAGAACTCGAAGGTTTGCTCGTTGATGTGATTCTCGCCTCCCTGGCCGGGAGTGGCGGCGGAAAACAGCACCCGGTCGCTGTGCCGGGTGAGGTTGTCCACCAGCGTAGCGGAGCAGGATTCGGGCAAATGTTCTCCCACTTCGAGGCACTGCACAAGATCGAATTTACGGTCCAGGGCGAAGGCCTGAGCGATGTTGAGGCCGCGAAACTGGCTGGCAGGAATCAGTAGCTGCTGGGTCGTCACATACTCGCCATCGATACCAAGGATTTCGACGACTCCCAGGTCGCGATAAACCGACAGCCACGCCCCCGCCCCGCAGCCCACATCCAGCACCGTCCCGGGCCGCAACTCGCGGAGCACGATGGGAACGACGGCCTTGGCTGAGCGGATGGCGCCGGCTTCAATGTAGCGGTAGAACGCCTTGTCGTATTGGTAGCTCTTTGCTGCCTTTGACAACATGTGCTCCGTCAGCAAGGTGGGTGACTGAGAGGATTATAGCCAGCCAAATACGCGCTGAATGAGGGATCGCGGGAGGGGCGGCAGACCGCGAACCACTGTTGTCAGCAGCCGGCATGAATCGAGGATGAAGAGTTCGTCAGATAACGAGCGCGCGGCGAAGTTGAGATGTTATCGGCGCTATACTTGCGGCGAGGCGGAATGTGAACGCACGTTCCGGGATGATTTGATGCTGCGGCATTATGGGAATGAAGGCGCCGTGATTGCGGCGTTTTTTTTGTTCTGTGTGACGTGCGTGGGTGCGCAGCCGCAGGGCACCCGAACCGCCATCGTCGTGACGGTGCTCGACGAGACCGGCCGAGCCGTGCCCGATGCGCAGGTGACGATTACCGAGCCTGGGCAGCAACCGGCGCACCTGCGGACGGATTATGCGGGGAACGCCAGTTACAAACTGAGGCAACAGAGCTCCTATCAGATTCGCGTCGAGAAGCCGGGGTTTTACCGGGCAGAGCAGAGCGGGATTGACGCTAACCAGAGCAGCGTGAAGATTCTGCTGGCGCACGAGCAGATTGTGCGCGAGCAGGTGAATGTGACCGCGTCGACGCCGGGGATCGATCCAGAGCAGCCGACGGACCAGGTGACCATGAACACGCCGGAGATTGTGAATATTCCCTATGAAACATCGCACGACATTCGGAATCTGCTGCCGTATTTTCCGGGGGTGGTGCAAGACGCTACTGGGCAGGTGCACGTGGCCGGATCGGAGACCTGGGAGACGCTTGATACGATCGACGGCTTCGATATTCGTGCACCTGTGGGTGGTTCTTTGAGCCTGAGAGTCAGTACGGACGCAGTGCGGTCTATCGATACAGAGACGACGCGGTATCCGGTGGAATTTGGGCGAGCGACGGGCGGCGTGATTGCGTTTTATACCGGCATGGGCGATGACAAATTCCGTTTCAACATGACGAATTTCATACCTTCGTTTCGCGAGCTGAATGGGCTTCGCTTCGACCAGGCCGTTCCACGATTTACTTTCTCCGGGCCGCTGAAGCGCGGCCGCGCGTGGTGGTATGACGGTGTTGATTTTGAGTATGACAACATCTACGTGAGCGAGTTGCCTGCCAATTCAAATACGGATGAGCTAGTGCGTGGCAGCAATCTGCTAAAGGCGCAGGCGAATCTGAATCCCGCGAACATTTTGACTGCGGGTTTGCTCTACAACAACTACCACTCGCCGTACGACGGGATTTCGTCGCTGACGCCGCAACAGAGCACGGTGAAGAACAATATTCTGGCCTGGTTCCCGTACGTGCGCGACCAGCAGAGTTTTGGCGGCGCGCTGCTGGATGTGGGAGTGGGGTACGTGAGCATCGGTCAGGGATCAGAACCGCATGGGAGCGCGCCTTTCGAGATCACCCCGGAGTTGCAGCATGGGAGCTACTTTGAAAATCTGTCGGGCAGGTCGCAGAGATTGCAGGGGACGGCGACCCTCTACGTGCCGGCGAAGCACAGGGCCGGACAGCATGATGTGAGAGCGGGGCTCGACGTGGATCACGTTGCGTACAACCAGAAGCAGACGCTGGCGCCGGTGAGTTATTTGCGGGAGAACGGGACAATGCTGCGACAGAGCACATTTCCAGCAGAGGGACCATTTGTGCTGCACAACTCAGAGATTGGCGGATACGTGGAGGACAAGTGGCAGCCAGCGAAGGGATGGCTGGTTGAGCCAGGAGTGCGATTCGATTGGGACGAGATTGTGCGGCGACCGTTGGTTGCGCCGCGAGTGGCCGCAGTGTATGCGCCGAGGGGCGATGAGGACAAAACGAAGATCTCTGCGGGAATCGGGCTCTACTACGAGCACACGCAACTGGAGTACCCGGCTCAGACGTTTACCGGCACGAGGAATGACACCTTCTACCAGGCAGACGGCGTGACACCGACTGGACCGGCCCAGGCGACGGAGTTCACGGAGAACAAAGGCTCTCTGCACGAGGCGCGGGCGTTGAACTGGAGCGTAGGCATGGAGCGCGAACTGCCATGGAAGGTGTTCGCCAGTGCGAGTTTTATCGAGAAGGAAACTACGCATCTATTTGCGTTCGCGAATCAGAATGGGGCGGGCGCGCTGGCTGGAAATTATCTGCTGACGAATGGGCGCGAGGATCACTACAGCAGCGAAGAGGTGGATGCGCGGAAGCAATTCGGGAACGAGTACACGCTGTATGTCGCATACACACATTCTTCGGCGCATACGAATGCGGCACTCGATTATCTGCCGACGCCGTCGCCGCTGGGGGCGCAGCAGAGCGGACCGCTGTCGTGGGATGTGCCGAATCGCGTGATTTCGTGGGGATGGCTGCCGGTGCCGTTTGCAAAGTTGAGAAAGCAGTGGGATTTTGTGTATTTGTTCGACCGGCACACTGGGTTCCCGTACACCGCAGTGAATGCGGCGGACCAGGTAGTGGGCGCGGCGGGTGCGCAGCGATTTCCGGCTATCTGTGAACTTCAGTCCGGGGCTGGAGCTGAAATTTCATTTTCGCGGACAGTATTGGGGGCTGCGCGGCGTGATGGAGAACGCGACGGACAGCAGAAACCCGCTGGTGGTGAACAACGTGATGGACTCGCCGGAGTTTGGAACATTCAGCGAGTTCCAGGGAAGGGCGTTTACAGCGCGGATCCGGCTGATCGGGACGAAGTGAAACTACAGGGACCAGGGACCAGGGATCGGGATCAGGGATCAGGGAACACGGATCAGGGAACAACGATGTCAGGCAGATGGTTCGGGTGAAGACCTGCAGGTCGGTGAAATTGGTCGTTATGGGCGATGGAAAAAGTGACGCATTCGCAAAGTCGAAAAACGTAGACCTGCAGGTGGCGAAAATCGCAGAAAGGTCGATCTCAGGGTCGTCTTATCTGCGAAAAATGGCGAATGTTGCGTGGTGCGAACCTTTTCGAGGCGGCAATCGGCGCGGCGAGTTCGAAGTGCGTCGATATTGTTTGCCGGAGGGTAACTGCGGCGGAGCGGGTGATTCGCCCGGAAGCGGCGAAAGCCCGTACGCTTCATCTCGGGTTTAGTGCAGTGCCTGGTGAATCGCCCCGGGAATGCAAGTGCGGCAAGAAATCCCCTCAGGGGTTAAAACCCCGTCACAATCGTGAGCCCTTTCGGCCCGGCTGAAGCCGTGCCCTTTTTACAAAACCCGCTTCCCGCTGGATTCGTCAAAGACTGCCTAAAACCGGCCATCATTTTGTTGCTTAACTTAGAGCGCGCGTGAATTCGTGCACTGATACTTTGCGCTTCCGGAGGATTTCGATTTCAAGTGTGGGGGTCTCGAGACCTGTGCGCCGACTGGAGACCGGAGATACAAAGAGGCGCAAAAACACAAAGATGCCGCACTCGGCGACATCGCGGTTCAAGTAACGGCGAGAGACGCGGTTAGATGCCGACGCCGAACTCGCTGGCTTGCTGTTCGCCGGCGTTTGAGTAGAAGTCGTAAGGAGTGCGCTTCTTGAACTTGGAGCGGTTGCGGAGCTCTGCGCCGATGAAAATTCCAACGGTAGCAACAGCGACTCCGACAGAGAACCAGGTAATGACGCGCATGGCGGTGGAACCCGCCTTTTCTACGGTAGGAGCTTCTTCACCAGGCAACGGAATTTCGTTCTCGGGGGACATCGAACTAAGCCTCCAACTCTCTCCATGATAACGCACATCGGATTTGATGCAGTGAGCGGGAACACCGCGGAAAAAGGATTCATCAAACTTTAGTTTTGAGTTGGGAAAGCCATGCCGTCTTTGCAGAATCGGGAAGAAAACTGGCCTGGATGGAGTTGGCGGCGAGCTGGCGGAGCTCTTCGCAGGTAAAGCCTTGCTCCGTATGGGCGAGGAGGAATTCATTAGCAAGATCGGAGCCAAAGAAGGCCGGGTCGTCGGAATTTACAGTTACCAAAAGGTGATTATCGAAGTAGCAGCGGAGGGGATGGGCGGCGAAGGAGGGACAGACGCCGGTGCGGACATTGGATGTTGGATTGAGTTCCATCACCGTGCTCCGCAGTTTTAACTCCTGGAGCAGGGCTGAGTCACTGATGGCTGATAAGGCGTGGCCGATGCGCTCCGAGCCGATGGATAGAGCTTCCCAGATGGCCTCAGGGCCGGTGGTTTCTCCTGCGTGGTTGGTGAGGCGGAGGCCGTCGGCGCGGGCGCGCTTGTAGAGGGCGCGAAAGGGCTCGGAGCCGGTGCGGCGTTCGTCACCACCGAGCCCGATGCCGATGATGGATGGGTAGTGAGAGCGGAGTTCGGCGGCCTTGCGGAAGACCCGTTCGGCCTCTTCGACGGTGAAGTGGCGTACGGCGTCGAAGATCCAGTAGAGGGAGAGGCCGAGTTCACGTTCGGCGCGTTCGCGGGAGCGCTCGAGGGCGGCGAAGATGGGCTCGAAGCAGCGCGGATCGAAGTTGCGCCACATGTAGATAACACCGACGGAAATGTAGACCTCGGCGTGGACGATGCCTTGCGCGGACAGCTGCTGCATCATGCGCCAGGCGGCGATCTCGTAATCTTCGGGGTCCTTGAGTCGGCGGGTGACGGCTTTGAAGCATTCGATGAACTCAGTGAAGTCGGTGAAGCGGTAAATGGCTTCGGCCTCGGGAAGCGTTAAAGGGTGGTCATCGTGGCGTGCGCTGAGCTCAACAAGAGTTGCGGGCAGGATGGTTCCTTCGAGGTGCAAGTGCAGCTCGGCCTTGGGAAGGCTGCGGATGAAGTCTCGAATGTCGGTCACGGGTCTAGTTTATCGGGCGCCTGCGGCGCGGCGGCCGTGAGTGGTTCGGCAGATGGGCTCGTCGGTTAGCCGGAATTCCTCCCGGTCCCCAAATGCGAGGGACTGGGGGCACCAAGTTTTGGTGTGGGGAGATAGCTCTTTGGTCAGTTGGAATTCTTACCCGGTTCCCGAGTGCGAGGGATCCCTCGACTGCGCTCGGGACAGGCTCGGGGGCACCAAGTTTGGGTGTCGGGAGATAGCTCTCCGGTCAGTTGAAATCCTTCCCCGGTCCCCCGAGTGCGAGGGGCTCGGGGGCTGAGTATACCGGGGAGATGCTTTACGAAACAGACCGGAGACATGGTTTACACCATGGCGGAGAACAGTTGGCTTTCCCAGCTTTGGCTTGACGCATGAAGATGCGTTTATGCCTTGGAAAGAGACTCGAACCGTGGATCAACGCCTGCAGTTTTTATCGAGCTATCAGAAGGAAGAGATGTCCGTGACCGACCTTTGCCACGAGTACGGCATCTCGCGTCCGACTGCCTACAAGTGGATCAAGCGTTACGACGAAGTTGGGCCGGAGGGCCTGCTCGATCTGACGCGCACGCCGCATAGTTCCCCGTACGCGACGTCGGCAGAGATCGAGAACGAGGTCCTTGCGCTACGGAAGCGGTTCCCGTCCTGGGGAGCGAGGAAGCTCAAGGCACGACTGGAGCGCATGAACCCGAACGTGAGCTGGCCGGCGGCAAGCACCGTGGGTCAGATCCTCAGCCGTGCCGGGCTCACCAACCCGAAGAGGAAGAAGCGGCATGCTACGCCGAGCTCGCAACCGTTCTCGATGGTCACGGCGCCGAATCAGCTTTGGTGCATGGATTTTAAGGGATATTTCCTGACCGGCGACGGCTATCGCTGCGATCCGTTTACGATCACCGACGCGCACAGCCGGTTTCTGATTCGCTGCCAGGCCGTGACGCGCATGGACCTGGCCCAGGTCAGTGCCGTTTGCGATGCGGCGATGCGCGAGTATGGCATGCCGGAACGCATCCGCACGGACAACGGAGCACCATTCGCGGGCGTCGGCCTGCTGGGCCTGTCGAAGTTGTCGCTGGGATGGATGAAGCTCGGGATTGTTCACGAACGCATCCAGCCAGGACGGCCTCAGCAAAACGGGAGGCACGAACGGATGCACCGCACGCTTAAAGGAGGACACGGCGAAGCCGCCAGCCCGACGGTGACGGCGCAACAGAAGAAGTTTGATCGGTTCCGCCTGGTGTTCAACCATGAACGTCCGCACGAAGCGTCTTGCGAACGAGACGCCGGGAAGCATCTATGTGCCCAGCACTCGGCTGTTGCCGAGCAGGGTAGCCGAGCTTCCAATATCCGAGATCTTTTCAGACGCGGCGAGTGAACAACAGCGGCGATATGAGTTGGCATCAAGGCCGGGTCTTTGTCAGCGAAGTATTCCGCAACGAGGAGATCGGCCTGGAGCAGATGGATGAAGACGTGTACCGGGTCTTCTTTCTGAACACCGAACTAGGCGAGTTCAACAGTTCCGACATGAGGTTTCGGCCAGCTATTCGGGCATGAGATCTTTGTGGTCCAGTTACTGCTGGGAGCGGTGTTAACACCTCATGTAGCACCGTTCCCGCAGCAAAATCGTTTGAATCTGAGCGTCCTGAGCTTTGAGCCACGCTGGAACGGCCGGACCCTCGGTGGAACGTGCAGCGGATCAAGAATGCGAATCATGCCTCAAGCTGGTGGAAGAGAAAATCACCGGTCTTCCAATCTCGTGCGACTAGTGTTCCGTTGGCCAAGATGCCAATATCAAGTGGCTGCCGCCCGAGTTTGATTCGAGAAATCTCGGCCATCGAATTCGCATCGAGGATCATGGCATCCTCGCTAAAGGGCCGCGCGATAAAGCAAAGATCCTGGCATGGGTTAAAACAGAAGTTTCCGATAAACTGCCGCGTCCCCTGGTGGGCAACTTGAACAGTTTTAATGCCTATGACTTCAAGCGTCTTCCCATCCAGCTTCACAATTGCGTCGTAGTCGGCTGTCCAGATCTCATGACCCGTAGCGCGGAACTGGAATGCAGGGTTTCCGCCCCTGCCAGCAAGGCTCAGTTTTCGGATGGCCTTTCGGCTCTCCGGGTCATACAAGACGGGATGGGAGTCTCGCTGAACGGAAATTATCAGGAACGAACTGTCCAGGACTTCGAGAGCTCCAATGATCCCCTGATAGCCTTTATCGTAGTCGTCGTCAAACCAAGACAGTGTTTGAACATCATCCTCACCAGGATGGCGAGTCAGAATGAGTCGATAGTCCCCGAATACATATCCGGTGAATGCTGCCGGCAAACCATCCCAAACACGAAGGTCGCCCTCTCTCAGAATTTCGATCCTCGACGGAAACCCCGAAATAGCCTCTCGAAGTGATAGACGGGAGATGATCTCCTGTGGATTCGAATGAGCGTGAGCCGTAATTTCAAGCCTTTTCCCATCCCAATGATGGAGGACTGCAAAGAAGTCCTCTGACCCCCAAGTACCGAAAGGTACTTCGCGTCACTGAGGACGACCTTTTGCGGAGATCTATCTTCAACCGAAGTTACCCATAGCGAGCCCCTATCGACCCAGCCTAGAGTGGACACTGCCTTCGTTCCATCGCTGTTGAGAATCACCACAATAGTGTGTCACATGCCAAAGGTCCTGCCACGAAGGTGCGCCCCACAGGCGAATGGACCGTCTGTGGGACGCACGGAAGCTGAAACGAAGACGCGGCAAAAAACAAGCCATGGAAATGCCGGGGTATGGAAAGCATGGAAAGCCATAAAGCCGGCTTTCCACCCTTACCACACCCCTTGGAAATCCCTAAGGGGATTCCCACATTACCACGGCTACGGCGACGACTATCATGTATCTGAAGACCGGCAAAGCCCGCCGAAAACCCGCAATCAGAGCCACTCTCACCGCAAGGGGCTTGTAAACCATGTCCCCGGTCTAAAACGTAAAGGATGTCCCGGTACACTCAGGGCACCCACTCGTTATTTGGATTGGATCGTGGTGGCGTGGTTGTTGACGAATGTGACGGTCCATTTTTTGCCGGCCTGATCGTAGGTGACGGTGCGGTTGCCTTCGGTGGAACCGTCGGATTGCGATCTTCTGGCCGATGGACATGCGGGTTTGCAGTTCGCTCATGCCGGGGATGACCTGGTGCGCGTCGATGGCGGCCCAGACGTTTTTGGGCCAGTTGTCGTAGATGGTGTGCGGATCGTCGTAGTAAGAAGAGCAGGTCGGAGAAGTACTGTTCCTGGCTGCCGTCGATGGCGCCGATGGCGGTGGCGTAGAGGTTCGGCTGCCAGGCAGCGCGAAGACGGCGAAGACCTGGCGGGTGCCGTGGGAGATGCCGTCGTCGACCTGCGCGGGCGGCACGGCCTTGATGACTTTCTTGATGTCGAGCCGCTGGGCGGAAGGAATGACGCCGACGGGCTTTCGTGAAGACGATGCGGCCGGCTTCGTAGGGGAAGTAGGGCATGGTGTAGCCGTTCTTCATCCAGACGCTGGTGTTCTGGAGCTTGAGCGCGTCGTCGAAGGAGGTGGGGAACATCATGCGGACGACGGCCACGTCGTCGGGGGTTCGGTTTGCTGCGGGAGTGTTTTGGGGACGACGCCGGGATTGCGGCGGTGCTCGAAGACGACGAAGAGATAGATGCCGCCGATGGCGAGGGTGATGAGCGTGATGATGCCGGCTTTTTGCCAGGTCTTCATATGGTACGACAGTTCAGAGTTTCGATGCGTTTCAGTTCGCGGGCGCTTCAGAATTTGTGCTTAGTTGTCGATCAGGGTGTAGACGTGCAGATCCTCGTCGACAGCCGACGGCGATCCGGCGCTCAGGATGACCTAGTTTATTGGATGCGAACTCGGAGCGGTGGCGGCTGTAGAAGAAGTAGATGAACAGGCCGATGACGAGCCAGATGAAGAAGCGGAACCAGGTGATGATGGGCAGTCCGGCCATGAGCAGGAAACAGAAGATGACGCTGAGCGCGGGAATGACGGGGCCGCCGGGAACGACGAATCCGCGGTGGCGGTCGGGCTCGCGATAGCGCAGGACGATGACGCCGATGGAGACGAGGACGAAGGCGAAGAGGGTGCCGATGTTGGAGAGGTCGGCGAGGGTGCCGATGTCGAAGAGGCCGGAGGGAATGGCGACGACGATGCCGGCGACCCAGGTGGAGAAGGCGGGCGTGCGGAAGAGCGGATGGACGTTGGAGAAGACTTTGGGCAGCAGGCCGTCGCGCGACATGGAGAACCAGACGCGCGACTGGCCGATCTGGTAGACGAGGATCGAGGAGATCATGCCCATGAGCGCGCCGAGCAGGACGACGAGGCGGATCCAGTGGAGCGGATGGCCGCCGGGCAGGAGCGAGAGCTTCTTGAGCGCGTTGACGACGGGCGCGGCGTCGCCGACCATCGACTGCCAGGGAACGAGTCCGGTTAAGCAGACGGCGACGGCGACGTAGAGCACGGTGCAGACGACGAGCGTGGCGATGATGCCGATGGGCAGATCGCGCTGCGGATTGCGGCACTCTTCGGCGGCGGTGGAGACGGAATCGAAGCCGATGTAGGTGAAGAAGATGATGGAGCCGCCGGTGAGCACGCCCGACCAGCCGTTGGGCATGAAGGGATGCCAGTTGCTGGGATGGATGAAGCCGATGACGGCGAAGACGAAGATGAGGATGGCGACGAGCTTGAAGCCCACCATCATGTTGTTGGTGGAGGCCGACTCGCGGATGCCGCGGACCAGGATGACGGTGAGGATCAGGACGATGAGGAAGGCGGGAATGTTGAAGCCGAAGTGCCAGCCGGGGTTGTAGATGTTGTTGCCGGCCAGGTCCTGCAGGCCGTCGGGAAGATAGGCGGGCGAGATCCATTTGCGCGCTGGGATGGAGGCCGAACCAGTCGAGCAGATCGACGACGTGCGCGGCGAAGCCGACGCTGACGCTCATGTTGGAGCCGGCGTATTCGAGGATCAGATCCCAGCCGATGATCCAGGCGATGAGCTCGCCGAGCGTGGCGTAGGTGTAGGTGTAGGCGGAGCCGGCGATGGGAATCATGGAGGCCAGCTCGGCGTAGCAGAGGCCGGTGAGCGCGCAGACGAAGGCCACCAGGATCATGGAGAGCGCGATGGCGGGGCCGGCGCCGGGACGGCCGGCGAGCGCGGTGTGCGTGATGATGTAGTGGATGAGCGGCGTGTCGGTGATGGTGGAGGTGGGAAGCTGCTCGCCGGAGATGGCCGTGCCGATGACGGTGAAGATGCCCGAGCCGATGACGGCGCCGATGCCGAGCGCGGTGAGCGACCACGGGCCGAGGGTCTTCTTCAGCGCGTGCTCGGGTTCTTCCGAGTCGCTGGATCAGCTTGTCGATCGATTTGCGGGCGAAGCAGTTGGCTGGGCATGAAAGGCAGCTTCTAGCTACCAGCTTCTAGCTTCCAGCTCGCTTCAGGCTGAACGAGAACACTCGTTCCAGCACGAACGGCTAGAAGCTAGAAGCTAGAAGGCTAAGAGCTGCTTTTAGCGCTTGGACTGGCCGCGGACCATCTTCTTCACTTTCTTCTTCAGCGAGCCGCGGGGGGTGGTGCGCTTGGCCTTGGGGGCGGCTTTTTTGCGCGCCGTGCGCTTGAGCTTTTTGCGTTCTGCCTTGTCGGTGATCTTCTTGGTGTCTGCCACGTTAACCTCTTTCGATTGAATCTCTTCGGGGGTGCCCGATGGGAAGTGAGTGCGACTTTTATGGTAACAGGGAAGAGGTGTGGTTGAAAGCGGCGAAGCGCACAGAATGCGCGCAATTTGCAGAGTAGACTCAAGGTCGCTGAAGAGACGGGCGCACGGAGACGAGGGCCATGAATGTGCAGGCGAAGAATGAGGCTGAACGCGTTCTGGTCATCAATCCGGGAACGACATCGACGAAATTCGGCATCTTTACGCGCGCTGGCGAAGAAGTCGCGCGGAACATTCATCACGGGGACGATGAGATCGAGCGGTTCCGCGGGCGGCCGATGCTGGACCGGCTGGAATATCGCGCGGGAAAGATCGAGGCGGCGCTCGCGGAGGCAGGATTCACTCCGAAGGGAAAAGGCGCGGAGTGCTGGGCGGCGGTGGCGGGACGCGGTGGATTGCTGCCGCCGATGGAATGCGGGACCTATCTGGTGGACGACGCGATGGTGGAGGAACTGCGGCGCGCGCGGCGCGGGGAGCATGCGTCGAACCTGGGCGCGGTGCTGGCGCTGCGGTTTGCGCGGGCAGCGGGAGTGAATGCGTACATCGTGGATCCGGTGACGGTGGACGAGTGGCAGCCTTGCGCGCGGTTCTCCGGCTCGCCGCTGGTGAGCGCACGTCCATCGGCCACGTGCTGAACACCAAGGCGGTGGCGCGGCGCTATGCGCGTGAGCAGGGGCGGCGTTACGAAGAGATGCGGCTGATCGTGGTGCACATGGGCAGCGGGATCACGGTTTCGGCGCACCGCGGCGGGCGCATGATCGACAGCAACTCGATCGAGGAAGGCCGTTCGGGCCGGACCGCACGGGCTCGCTGCCGGTGCGGGCGCTGATCAAACTGTGCTTCAGCGGCGACGATGACGGAGAAGGAGCTGGACCGCCATGTCTTCGGCGATGGCGGGCTGTTTGCGTATCTGGGGACGCGCGATCTGATGGAAGTGGAGCGGCGGATCGATGACGGGCGACGGCGAGGCCGCGGCGGTGCTTGAGGCGATGATCTACCAGATTGGCAAAGAGGCCGGGCGCGATGGCGGCGGTGCTGGAGGGCAAGGTGGACGCGGTGCTGCTGACCGGCGGCATGGCGCACTCGGAGCGGCTGGTGGAGCGGCTGCGCGGATATGTGGAGTGGATTGCGCCGGTGGCGGTGTATCCGGGCGAGGATGAGCTGCGGGCGCTGGCCGAGGGCGTGTTTCGCGTGCTGGACGGGGAGGAAGAAGCGAAGCGGATGGGGAGAGGAGCGAGGAACGCAGCGGAGCTAGTGGAGGCAAGGGAGCTGAGGGAGCGGAGAACCAGGGAAAGGTTGGCTGACGCGCGCGCCAGACTCGAAGCTGGCAATGGCGAGAGCTGAAAGCTGAGCGGATACAGAGCTGCTTTAGAATTCGGAGAAACCAGAAACAGACGTGGGAGGACAGGAGTTGGCGGTTCTGGCAGTGCAGCAGATCCGGCGCATGCGGGGCGGCGCGCAGGGCCAGTTGATGCTGGGCGCGGACGGCCATATCTACGTCGTCAAGTTCCAGAACAACCCGCAGCACATGCGAGTGCTGGCCAATGAGCTGCTGGCCTCGCGGCTGGCAGCGGCGGCGGGGCTGACGGTGCCGCGAGTGCGAGCTGGTGGAGGTTTCGAGCTGGCTGATTGAGAACACGCCGGAGCTGGAGATTGACCTGGGGCAAGACGCGCGTGCGCTGCCAGCCGGGTCTGCAATTCGGTTCGCGCTTCGCGGGGGGCACGATGCCGGGCCAGGTGGTGGATTATCTGCCCGAAGAGCAACTGATCGAGGTGAAGAATCTCGCCGAGTTCGCCGGCATCCTGGCGCTGCGACAAATGGACGGGCAACGCCAACGGGCGGCAGGCTGTCTTCACGCGGCGACAGCGGGAGCGGCGGTACAAGGCAGTCTTTATCGACTTCGGCTACTGCTTTCCATGCCGGCGAATGGCGCTTTGAGGATGCGCCGTTGCGCGGGGTCTATTACCGCAACGACGTGTACCGCGAGATCACGGGATGGGAGTCCTTTGAGCCGTGGCTGACGCGGCTGGAAACGATGCCGGCGGAGACGGTGTGGGCGGCAGCCAACGAGGTCCCGCCGGAATGGTATGGAGGCGACCAGGGAGAAATGGAGGCGTTGGTGGAGAAAGCTGCTTGCTGCGGCGGAGCCGGATCCGGGAGCTGATCGAGGCATTTGGGAACTCGGACCGGAGGCCGTTTCCAAAATGGGGTGCGGCTGGCGGAGAAAAGACAGAAGGGGCTTGGAAGGCGACGAGTGGGGGACTACGATGAGGGGAGGGTGAATTGAGAGGCAGCTGTCAGCCGTCAGCCATTAGCCCTCAGCTTGTTCGTACCGGACAGAGCCGTTGCGGTAAGCGGAAAGAAAGCCGGGAACTGAGAGCTGAGAACGAAGAACTGAGAACTGAGAACTGAGAACTGTGAACTAAGAACTAAAGGCTGAGAGCTGATAGCTGAAAGCTGTTCTTAAGATCAATGATTGGCGCAAATTCAAGGCGTGAGTGCGAGTTTCAACTGCTCAAGTACGTGCCGGACCCGGTGCGGAACGAGTATGTGCACATCGGCGTGATTCTGCGCGAGCAGGGAAGCGCGCATGCGGAGGTGCGTTTCACCCGCGACTGGCGGCGCGTACGCTGCCTCGATCCGGACGCCGACACAGCGCAGCTTGAGGGAATGGAGAATGAACTGCGGCTCCGGTTGGAAGGCGAGACCGGCGGCAAGCTGATGCGAATCCTGGAAGAAGCGCTTTCGATGAGCGTGCAGATGACCGAGCCTAAGGCGTATCTCGCCGAGTCACTGCCGGCGGGGATGGAAGAGCTGATGAAACTCTACGTCGAGCCGCCGCCCAGGGAGCGAACGTCGAAACTGAGTGGCCGGGCGGCAATCCATGCGCGCATGCGATCGGAATTTGAACACGCCGGTGTGTGGGACCTTTTGAGAAAACGGATCGCGGTTTCGGAGTATACGCGGCCTGGAGATCCGCTGCGGATCGACGCGGGATACAGGCCGAATGGGTTGATCCGCATGTTTCACGCTGTGAGTTTCGAACCGGGACTCGAGACGGCCAAGGTACTGGCGTTTTCGGCTGCCGCGATGCGCTCTGGAGTGGAGCGCGTTGAAAAGGCGCAACTGGAACTGACGGCGCTGATCGAGCCGGCAGTGCACCTGGGAGCGACCGACGAGGCGCCGGAGCGGCTGGAGATGTATCGCTTTGGCGTGGAGACAATGGAGGAGCACCAGATCAGGGTGTTGACCACCTCGGACATGGGTCGCGTCGCCGAGACGGCGCGGCGCGAACTGCACGTCTAAGCGCTCAAACAACGATCGGTGCGAAATTTGTAAAGAGGTGTAAATTTTGCCGATCATGGTTAAGTGACTTTTTTTGTTCAACTAAAGACCCGAAAATATTTTTCCAAAACAGTGCCTATAATTTCCTCACTTCGCGGTAGGATGATTCTTGTCAGCAGAAATTCGGGCTTTGCAAAGAACCGGCGAAGATAACTTCTTCGATTCCGGCGGTTGGCGAAGCGCGAAAGTGGATTCAGAAAAAGGCATGGCCCTTCGGGCTGTGCCTTTTGTTTTGGGCGAGTGTTTCATAACGAGGAAGGTGCGCGTGAGAGTGGGCGAGCAATTGCGTGAGATGTGGCGACAAGCTACGGGCCGTGGCGGCGAGCGAGAGAGTGTGATGGCAGAGGCGGAGCGCAAGACTCTGGCGCTTCCAGCCATCCTGAGTCCGATGCAGTTTCCCGGGAATCATCTGCCCAAGCCGACGCCGGTGAATCTGCGGCGGTTTGCGGAGACGCCTCTGGTAAGGCGAGCGATCAACGTGATCAAGGATCGCATTGCGGCGATGGACTGGCAGGTACGCCTGCGGCGCGGCGTGAGAGCCGACGATGTTGCCTTGAGGGAGCGGAAGCTGCGCGCCTTGCGGCGTACGCTTGAGGAGCCGAATGCGGCGGACAGTTTCCGCACGCTGATGGAGCAGGCGATTGAAGATGCGCTGACCGGGGGCTTCGGCGCCGTCGAGATGGAGCCGACCGGAGACCCGGACCACCCGGCGATGCTGTGGGCGGTTGACGGAGCTTCGATCCGGATCAATTCGAAATGGGACGGGCAGGCGGATTCGCCGCGCTATGCGCAGGCGATGCCGGGCCAATTGGAGTCGAGCGCGGTGGAACTGCTCGACCGGCAACTGATGTATGTGCGGATGAATCCGCGCAGCTTTACTCCGTTTGGGCTGGGGCCGCTGGAAGTTGCATTTGAGACAGTGAACCAGTTTCTGAGTGCGCACCGCTTTGCGGGAAAGCTGGCGTCGAACTCGGTGGCGCAATACGCGCTGTGGCTGAACGAGGCGACGCCCTCGCAGCACGACAGGTTGATTCGGTGGTGGCAGGACGAAATTGAAGGCACGGGGCGCGTGCCGCTGCTCTCGACCGAACAGAAGCCGGAGGTGCTGCGCTTCGCACAAGGAACAGATGCAGACCTGCGCCTGGCCTGGCAGGAGTTTCTGATCCGGATGGTGGCGAATGCATTTGGCCTGCCGCCGCTGATGCTGGGGCTGGAAGCCGATGTGAATCAATCGACGGCTTCGGAGATGGCGGATGAAGCGTTTCGCGGCGCGATCTCGCCGCTGGCAATGCTCTTGGCGGGTCACATCACGCGCGATCTTTTTTCAAAATGCATTGGATGGCCGGAGTTTGAGTTTGTCTTTAACGAACTGAGCGCTCGTGACGAGGAGACTGAGCTGAAGGTGCAGGTGCAACTGCTGCAGGCCGGGGTGTTGACGGTGAATGAGGTACGGGCGATGCGCGGGCTGGGAGCGATGGAGACAGGTGTCAGGGATCAGGTGTCAGGGATCAGGGAATAGAAAAAGCCTTCGGCCTTTTGTGCTCGTAGGAAGGGGCTCCGGAACTTGGTGCGCTCTATAGAGCGGTGCAAACAGCTAACGGCTAAAAGTTAATAGCAGTTTTTTGGAGCGGGGCAAACATGCGATTGGAAGCAATGGCGGTAGAGATTCCACACGTGGAAGGGCATCCCAACCGGGTGCCGTTTGAGGGAGTGTTGACGGTTCTGAACGCGGCGAGCGACCGGGCGCCGGCAGGCGCGCGGGGGCATCGAGTGATGCTGACGCGCGAGGCAGCGGAGAAGGCTTTGCCGTCGCTGCTGGGTATGGCGGTCGATTACCGGCCAGGGTGGGACGGGCACGATGCGCGGAGAAAGATCGGACTGCTGACCGAGGCCGATGTGACGGGCGACCGGTTGGTAGTGCGTGGCTATCTGTACGCACGCGACTTTCCCGAGGTAGCTCGTGCGATTGACGCGACCGCGGTGGTGAATCCAGGGGCGATGGGGATGAGCTACGAGCTGGCCGATGCACGCGTGGAGGACATGCGAGCTGAGATATGGAAGCTGACGCGCGTGACGTTCACCGGCGCCGCAATCCTGCTGCGGGAGAAGGCGGCGTATCGCGGGACGAGCTTCCGCATGGCGGCGAAGCGGGCGAGCAAGCCGGCAAGTTAGCAGGCTTGCTGATTTTCAGGCAAGGAATGTGGCTCCGGAGACGGGGCCTTTTGTTTGCGTTGAGCAGAGTGAGGAAAAGCGGCGTGCCGGCGAGGAAACGAACTGGCGCAAAACAGGAGACGGACAGATTGCAACAGGAAAGGAACAGCATGGAAACAGAAGAGAAGGGAATTGTAGAGCGGCTGGAGGCCGCAACCACCGCGATCGAGAGAACGCTGAGCTGGCTGGAAGAACGCCAGGGCGCGCTGTCGGGTGAGGTGGAAAGGATCTCCGCGACCGTGGAACAGACTCGCCGGGAGACGGAACTGGCCGAAAAACTGGTCGGCCGTGGAACAGGAGCTGGCCGAGTTGAAAGCTGCGGGTTCGCCAAGCGGACTGAATCTGCTGCGGCGCACGGTTCCAGCGGCCACGGTGGAGATGCTGGCCAAGCACGGCATTGGCGATGGACCGGTGGATGTGCGGACGCTGGACGCGGCGCTGTCGGGGCTAAGCCTGGAACAGCGCATCGCCGTAAAGACGCAACTGCTTCGCGCGGGAGCGATTTCGTAGATGCAGTGATCAGTGGACAGTGGTCAGTGATCAGCTTCGTGCTGATATTGGCTTCTCGAATCCACTGAACACTGTTCACTGAGCACCGATCACTGAAAACGGCCCCATGGAGGGGGCGGAGAAAGCCTATGAACGCAACTTTTGCAGACATTCACGCGGCGGCGGATTACATCGGGCCGGGCGCCATTGAAGTTCCGTTGTATCAGACGGAGATCTTCGACATTTGCCGGCGCTCGAGTCCATTTGGACAACGCATCAAGCAGGTTCCGGCGACCGGGCATCCGTCGCGCTTCTTCGAACAGACGGCGCTTCCGAATCCTGGTACTTCCGGATTTGTGAATCCACGCAGCATCAACCCGACGGTGGTAACGCCGACGCGGATCGAGCTGAGCGTACCGCTGAAGGCGATCGTGGCGCAGATCAACTACAACCTGTTCGACATCGAACTGGGCGACCAGCAGAAACAGTTTGCTTATCTGCAGGCGAAGGACCTGGTGGACACGGTAAACGGCGTGATGATCGCGCACGACGTGGCGCTGTGGAACGGCAACGATACCAGCCTGAGCGCTCCAACGACGACGCAGTACATGGGGTGCGCGGGACAGATCGCGGCCGGCGGCAACACGGTGACCGTGACCACTGCAATGAAGATTGTGGACACGATCAAGACGACAGTGGCGCAGATGGTGGCCAGCAGCGGCTATCATGTGCGGCCGACGGCGATCTACGCCAACCCCGTGCTGCTTGACCTGATCGACCAGGAGATGAAGTCGGTGTACAACGTGGTGCTGAATACCGACCAGATCACCGGCGGATTCCGCGTGAAGATGCTCTCGACGCAGGCGGGCGATCTGCCGCTGATTCCCGACTGGAGCCTCGGTTACACGGGCACACCGGGAAGCGGCAATGCCATTCTGCCGGCCTACATCGTCACCGAGGACCTGATCGAGTACCACTGGCTCGGCGATCCTGCTCCGCGTGTCTTCCAGCTCGGCCTGCCGAATTCACTGGCCTATCAATATGTAGCGGTCAAGTTCGGCGCACCGGTTGTGAAGGGCGCGAACTTTGCGCATTACCAGGTGCTGGTGGACCGGTAGAAAAGACAGTGAACAGTGATCAGTGGTCAGTGATCAGCTTCTGATCCACGGCGTACGCAAATTGTGCGGCGAGCGCAAGGTCGGAGGCGTGCACTGACCACTCTTCACTGAACACTGATCACTTGGAAAGGAATTGCAATGGCATATCTTGAACCGACGGATTATCCGAACTACGGGTTGCCGGCGGGGACTACGGGGGACTGGATTACGGCGGCGACTGCCCTTATCAATAGTTACTGCAGACGGCCGGATCTGAATATCGTGCAATACGCAGAACGGCTGCGGGTGACCACCGGTTCGCAGACGGTGCGGCTGAGTTATCTGCCGCTGGCGCCGCTGGGAACTTCGACGACGCCGATCGTGAGTATCGAAGGGCGCTTTACGCGGCCGCGTCGCGGCGAGCTGCCGAACCAGCCGCTGTATGAGATCGCATCGGCTTTTTCGCTGCCTGGGCAATGGTCAACGATCGATCCCTCGACTGTGGATTTTGATCCGAACACGGGCGAACTGACGCTGCCATGGAACATTCTTGGATTGCCTTACAACGAGGTGGCGGTGACGTACACGGCCGGCCTTGCGAAGATCGGCGACGACGTGAAGACAGCGTGCGCGCAGATTGTGCGCAACGCGCAGGCGACTCCGGCGCTGAATGCAAGCAAGACCAGGATGGACACGATGCAGATGCAGTATTTCTCAAGTTCGCTGGTGGACGAAACAGTGCAGGCCTGGCTGAAACCGTACGTCGCGAACAGGCTGGGGTGAACGATGAGTGATACGGCGCCGCGTAGTCCGATGGGTGCTCCGCAGATGCTTGCCGATGCGCTGCTGCGAAGCGTGGCTGGCACGACAGCGTTATTGCGCGTGACAGGCGCAAACACCGGCAGCGGGATGTCGGAAGTGGGGCTGGTGGCCACCACGTTTGCCGATGTGCCCGTGAGTCCCGCATTGATGCGTAAGCTGCGGCCGACATGGCAGGCAGGTGGCCAGTCGAAGTGGGAGTTGCTGATTTCAGCCACTGGAATCGAGCAGCAGGTGAATGCGCTCGACCTGGCCTCGGCGCAGTCGCTCTTCTCCATGACGCTGGCAGTGACCGTGGCCGGCCAGGAATACCTCATTGAATCGATCGCCTCGAACGAGGCATTCGGCCAAGTGTATCTCTACCGGCTGCTGTTGCGCGAAGCGAGGCAGCAAGGCTTGTAGCATATCGCGGTTCGTAGTTCACAAACGTAATGAACAACGAGCTGCGAGCCGAGAACCGTGAACGATGAACTGAGAGCTGGGAAAGATTATGCAGAACGCGAAAGACTCGTTTTACATGGCGCTGCGCGCGCGATTGACCGCGATCAATCCGGAACGGACGATCCTGATGCGCGGCGCGGTGCGGCCGGGGATCCTCGTGGAAGAGGCGGAGGCGCCATTCAACCAGTTTCCGAGCGACGTGTTCGTTTTGCGTTGGCTTGGCTTGGGCTCCGATCTGGATTCGCCTTCGACGATGATGGCGGAGCAGTGCGAAGTGGTTTACCAGACTTGCGGGACGCAGAGCTTCGGGGGACTGGATCGCGGCCGCGCGTTGAGCGCGATGGACGAGGAACTGCTGGCCATGCTGCAACCCTTCCACACTCCGAAGCTGAATTTTGCCAGCACGCCGCCGGCGACCATGCTGACGCAGGTTTTCTGGGACGAGCCAGTGTTCACGCCCGTCGTCACCCAGCGTGACCTGCTAAGCCGTACCGCGAGCGTGACGATCTACAGCTACCAGGAGCAGGGGGAGTAAATGACTTCGACTTGGTTTTCGGCGCCGGCGCCGGTGGCGCGAAGAGTGCGTGCCTATTTTGCGCCGGTGAACCGCGCGGCTCAGACGCCGGTGCTCTTCGATCCTTCAGAGCAGAGCGGCTTCAACCTTGATGCTCCGCCCTCACCTTGGATCAGCCTTGGATGGATCCAGGATTTTGTGCGCAAACCGGCGAGCAAATCGGCAGTCTTGCTGACAGGAATTCCTGCAGCGCCCCTGGAGCAGGTGCGCGAAACGCTGCAAGCGCAGGTAAGCCTCGAGTTTCTTAGTTGGACAAAGCTGACCATGGCGCTGGCGACTGGCTCGCAACACATGAATGTGCTGGTTGCGGCAGGCAGCGCACCTCCGGCTGCGGACGGCTCGCGAGCATTGCCAGCAGTAACACCGCAAAGCGGTTCGACAAGCACTTTGATTCTGCTGTCCGCGATAGACGCTGCAAAATTCGCGCCGGGTTCGATTGTCGCAGTTGATGTGGACTACAACGGCCAGACAGGTTTTGTTGGCACGGGCGTCGCCGGCGCATACGTGCGACAGGCTCTCACCGATGTGGACTACATCCGGCGCGTGACGTTCAATGTTGCGCTGGTGGCGCAGGTAAGCGATACAGGATTGACGCTTGCCGATCCGCTGCCCGGCGGCGTTCCGGTGGCAGGCGCAAAAGTCCAGGCTGTCACGGGATTTGTAGATCGTGAGGGCGGCTGTTTTTACCAGGAGTGGTCGGCGCTGTTCGTGATTCAGGGCAGCCAGGGCGAACGAATTTTCTTTCACTACCCGCGGCTGGAGCCGATGAGCGGCGCGGAAGAGACCGTCATTCCGCTCAATGCGAACATTCACAATGGGCAATCGCGCGTGGTGCTGAAAGGACAATTCCTGGCGATGCCGGTAACTGACCCGCTCGACGGCGAGCGAGTCGTCTGCTATCGCAGTTTCTTGCCGATGGCCAACGCACTTGTATAGGACGCGATGCCGTCCGCGAATCTCAAGAAAAGCTAGAGAGCCAAGATGAAGATTACGATCCAAGGGCAGGACTACACGGCTGCTCTCGATGCCGTGCGTCCGCTTACTATCGAGCGGCAGCTGAACGAGCCATCTGTCTGCCAATTCTGGCTGAGCCTGCCTTCAGGTGGCAGCCTGGCACAGCCGGCGCGTTTCCAACGCATCGTAATTACAGGCGACGATGGCACTGTTTACTTCACGGGGTACATCGCGATGAGCCCGCTGCCCGAGTACTGCGGGATCGGTATCGAGGGTCCGCGCTACAGGGCGGCCATCCAGGCAGTGAGCGACGAGATTCTGCTGGACCAATTCCTGATGCCGCCGAGTGCCGGAGTTGTGGGACAAGTGGCTGGGACACTGCTCACATCGCTAGTCACACACGCGGGATCGCAGGCGATCTCTACGCAAGGTGTCTCGCTGAGCACATTCGTGGGCAACTTTACAGCGGAACCCGGCGCGAACTGGAGCAAGAGCGCAGGGCAGGCTGCTGGAATGGCGCGCGCCGCGTACCGCGTGGTCAACGGTGCACTCGCGCTGGTTTCAGTACAGAATACGATCCACCCGTTGAATGAGACCGATGGCAACCTGAACCTTGCCAACCTGACCCTGACCGCGAGCGCCAAGCGCGCGCTGGCAAACGATGTGACGGTTTGCGGCGAGAACGAGCCGGTCGCATATGTGACCGAATACTTCCTGGGCGACGGCATCACGACACAATTCAATCTTGCCGCGGATCCTTACGCTCCGGCAGCCTCGAAGAGCACGATCATCAGGGAAATCTTCAACGAGCCGAAGATCAATGAAAGCTTGTGGTGTCCCTCTGGCGGGTCAGGATTCTTTACTCTCGGCCCGAGCGGACTGGCGATGAACGGCGGCAACGGCATCGACGGGGAAACGGTGTTCAGCTGGGTCGACGACATTGAGATGGGCGGAACGCTGCTAGCCGAGGCTGTTGGAGTGACGCTCGCCCCTGGGAGCAGCGGAAGTCTTTGCGGACTCTTTGGCGTGCTGGCGAATGTGGCGAATTGCTCAGCGGGCCTTTATGCGAGCACGCAATCGGGCAATGGAATGGTAACTTTGCAACCTGTTGTGCAAGGTTCGCTAGCAGGTGAGACTTTCGCAATCAATCCGGCCAATCAATACACGCTGCGCATTCGCGTGAATTGCCCCGATTGTGAGCGCGCGCAATCAACTTATTATTCGTTTGGCGATCAAGGCTTGATTGCTACGGGCGGAGAATGGCTTTTGGCCCCAGGCAAGATTCAAATGGAAATCCAGGAGTTTGTAAACGGTATGGGCGCGACACCGGTGACTCTCTACGACGGAGGCGATCGCGAATCTCCCAGCCAGCCTCACGTTCGCTGCCGTAAGCAGCGTCAACATGATTGGAACGATGCGCGGAGTAAATTTGACGAACCTCGGTCCGAGTTGGGTGGTAAGTACTCCGCCGAACGGGGGACCATACACGCGGCGCATTGGCAGCACGGCTGAGACTGCAGAGTGCCAGGTGGATCGCACCGGCAAGGTTGCGTTTTACACCGGCTATACGCCGGTTGCGGGCGAGCAGATTGCAGTCAGTTATCGCACAATTGGCAGAGCTGTGGGGCGCGCAGTCAACGCAGCAAACCAACAGGCTCTTGCGCAGGCCGGTTCGCCGTCGGTGGCGGCATGGATCGGTTCGGTTACGAGCCCGCCGGCGCGAAGTTCCGCCGATTGCCGATCGCCGCGCAAGCCATTGAGCAGGCCGCCGCAAGCGTGAGTGCACTTTGGGCCGGCAACTACATTGGAATTCGAACGAACTTCGCGGCCGACGTGTGGCCAGGCGACGCGCTGCTTCTGAGTGCGCCTTCGACGAACTTGAACGCGCAGGTTGTGGTGCGGTCGGTGAAGGTAACGGTTCTCGCAACTGTTCCAGAGCTTGTGAATTACGAGATTGCATTTGCCAACGATTGGGCGGACGACCTGGCGATCAAAACCACAGCAACGGTTCCGGACAATGCATGGTTGCCGGCGCCGGTTGCGCCGACGGTGTTAAACAACCTCATCGCGCTGACGGTGACAGAAGTCAAAGGGAAAACAGTTACGGTGAATACAGGTGCGACTCCGCCAGCCGGCGGCGGTTTCGAAATTCGCCTGCGCGACTTCGCCTTCATGCCAGGTGAGGATCCGTCGTTGGTGATGCGTAGCGCGCAGCCGAACCTTACTTTCAGCCGCGCCTCGGCGAGCGACCGGTTCTACATCAGGATGTATGACGGCTCGACACCGCCAAATTATTCGGAGTTCTCAACGGCGTTGTTCATTAACCTGCCGTTGAGTGCCTGAGCGCTGCGTGAACGACGACAGATTGGTTGCGAGTTGGACGATGGAGTTCGGATGGATGCGCATGATCAATGAATTCGAGGCCCAGGTGCTGAGCGATTTGAGCGTTTTGAAGACGCAGATGACCGGTCTTATGGGCGACGGCAATGGAGGCCGCCTGGCCGAACTGGAACACCGCATGGATCGCCACGAACAGAACTGGCAGAGAGCCAAGGGATTCCTCGCCGCTTTCAGCGTGGTCTTCGCCGTGATTGAAGTTGCGGTGGAAACGTGGCATCGGCACTGAATTCCAGCCGGAATCAAATCGGATGGATCGAGTCGTCCTATTGTGCTAACCGTCCGCTTTCTGGTCCCCGTATAATCTCCGCATGAGTAACGAGCCGCTAGTGGGCGTGGTGATGGGCAGCAAGAGCGACTATGAAACGCTCTCGTCTGCCGTCGAAATTCTGCGGGTGCTCGAAATTCCCCATGAGGCGCGTATTGTAAGCGCGCATCGCACTCCGGACCTGGCTCTTCAAATATGCTGAAACAGCGCGGGAGCGCGGGTTGCGGGCGATTATTGCAGGTGCCGGCGGCGCTGCGCATCTGCCCGGAATGCTCGCGGCAAAAACGCTTGTGCCCGTGCTCGGTGTTCCGGTTTCAACCACGCAGTTGAATGGCCTCGACGCCCTGCTTTCGATCGTGCAAATGCCCAAGGGCGTTCCCGTGGGAACGTTCGCCATTGGTAAGGCGGGAGCAGCAAACGCGGCTCTGCTCGCAGCCGAGATTCTGGCAACGACCGATGCGGCGCTTTATGAGCGGCTGGCAGGCTGGCGTGCGCAGCGCACCCAGGAAGTACTCGAGCAAAAACTAGATGGGGAACTCGACGAGGGGAAAGCTGGTTGATTCTCGAACCCGATTCAAAAATCATCACCATTGCGCCGGGCGGTTTGCTGGCTATCCTCGGCGGCGGCCAATTAGGACGCATGACGGCGATGGCCGCGCGGACCATGGGGTATCGCGTGCGCGTGATGGATCCCGAAGCAGCCTGCCCCGCTAGCTTTATTGCCGACGAAACAATCGTAGGCCGTTGGGATGACGTCGAGGCCGCGCGCAAGCTTGCAACTGGCGCCGATGCAGTGACGCTCGAAATTGAGCAAATCGGCGTTGACGCGCTGCTGGAAGTGGAAAAAATCGCTCCTCTGCGTCCAGGAGTCGAGGCCATCCGAATCATCCAGGACAAGACGCTGCAGAAAACCTGGCTCGCTGAAAACGGCTTCCCTGTTGGTCCATTCCGTGTAGTGCGCAGCGAAGAAGAGTTACGCGATGCGGTTGCGGCGCTCGGCGGGAGCGTGTTTTTGAAGATTGGCCGCGGTGGTTACGACGGCCGCGGACAGGCGCGTATTGGGATCGACGCGCCGGTAACCGGTGAGTCTGTTGCGAAGGCCTGGCAGTCAATCGGGGCGAAACCTGCCGTCGCCGAGCAGGCACTCGATCTTGATTACGAGATCAGCGTGATGGCGGCGCGCAGCCCTTCGGGCGAAGTTAGAGCATTTCGCGCCGCGCGCAATCACCACGAAAATCAAATTCTTGCATGGAGCGTTTTGCCGGCTGGCGTGCCCCACGCACTGGAAATCACCGCGGAGGCCCTTGCCGAGGCGTTGGTAGCAAAGCTCGATATGGTTGGCCTGCTCTGCGCGGAACTCTTCGTCACAACCGACGGCCAGCTCTATGTGAACGAGCTGGCACCGCGGCCGCATAACAGCTATCACCAGAGCGAGCGCGGCTGTGTGAACAGCCAGTTTGAGCAACTGGTGCGTGCGGTGTGCAATTTACCGCTGGGATCGACAGAGCTGATTAGTCCGTGCGCAATCGTGAATCTTCTTGGCGATATGTGGCTGAGCGGTGAGCCGAATTTTCCTGCGGCTCTTGCAGTGCCGGGCGTGCGGCTCCATTTATATGAGAAGCACACGCCACGTGCAGGACGGAAGATGGGGCATTTGTCGAGCGTGGGGAAGACGGCGGAGGAAGCACTAGAGCGAGTGCTGGAGGCGAGAGGCAGACTCTAGCATTTGATCCTGTAGAGCACATGCCTGCGCAATAGATGCCCCTCCGGCAATCGCGGGTGATCGAAGTCGTCGGCAGGATCGTGCGTCATGCCAAGCCGCTCCATCACGCGGCGGGAACGAAGGTTGCCTGGAACTGTGAACGAAACAATCTGCTCTAACCCAAGCTCATCGAACCCAAATTTGAGAGCGGCCCGCGCGCCTTCAGTAGCCAACCTTTTGCCCCAATACTCGAAAGCCAGCCGCCAACCGATTTCGACGGCGGGCATGAAGTGGGCATCGAACGCGGGAACGGACAATCCGATAAAGCCGATGAACGCGTTCGTCTCCAGTAGTTCGACCGCAAAGGGGCCGAACCCACATCGATCGAAATGATCCTCAGCGCGATCGATGAGTGCGTCTGCTGCTTCAGCCGCGAGCGGCTCCGGAAAAAATTCCATCACACGCGGATCGGCATTCATTCGCTGGAACGGGAACTTGTCCGAATCGCGCCAGCGCCGCAGCAGGAGCCGCTGGGTTCTCAACGCGTCGCGCATCGCTCGCCACCTGCGCGGTTTCTTATTGCAGCGCCTTCTCTGCCTTCTCCCAACGCTTTGGCCGGCGATTCGCCTGCAGAACTTTCTTGCGCAGTCGCAGCGACTTCGGCGTCACTTCGACAAATTCATCATCGGCGATGAACTCGATGGCCTGCTCTAGATTGAGCGTTTTGTAGGGCACCAGGCGGATCGCATCGTCGGCTGTGGACGCGCGCATGTTGGTCATCTTTTTCTCGCGCACAACATTTACGTCGAGATCGTTGTCGCGCGAATGCTCGCCAATGACCATGCCCTCATACACTTCTACGCCGGCGCCGACGAAGAGAATGCCGCGTTCCTGCAAACCGTTCAGCGCGTAAGTTGTCGTCGGTCCCTGGCGGTCGGAGATCAGCGCGCCGGTGGGCCGTTGCGGAATCTCGCCCTGGTAGGGAATGTAGCCGTCGAAGAGAGCATTCATCACGATGGTTCCGCGCGTTTCGGTGAGCATCTCCGACCGCAGGCCGATCAGCCCGCGGCTTGGTACGCGGAACTCAAGCCGTACTCGTCCTGAGCCGTGATTGTGCATTTTTGTCATCTCGCCCTTGCGCGGACCGAGTTTCTCAATCACCACGCCGGTGAATTGTTCCGGCACGTCGATGGTCAGGTGCTCCACTGGCTCCATGCGCACGCCGTCAACCATTTTCGTGACGATCTCCGGCCGGCCCGCCATCAGCTCGAAGCCCTCGCGCCGCATCATCTCGATCAGGATTGCCAACTGCAGTTCACCGCGCCCCAGCACTTTGAACGTATCCGGCGAACCCGTGTCTTCGACGCGGATAGAAACATTCGTGAGAAGTTCTTTCTCCAGCCGCTCGCGCAGGTTACGGCTCGTGACGTACTGGCCCTCGCGGCCTGCGAATGGCGAGTTGTTGACGCTGAATTGAATCGCGATAGTCGGTTCGTCGATGACGATAAGCGGCAGCGGCGCCGGATTCTCAGCGCTCGTGATGGTCTCGCCAATCGTGATGCCTTCGATGCCAGCCACGGCCACAATGTCACCCATCGTGGTTTCCGCTGTTTCTGTGCGCTTCAATCCGGAAAATGTAAAGAGCTTCGTGATCTTGGTCTTGTAGAGCGACCCGTCGCGTCGCGAGATGTTCACTTCGTCGCCCACACGCAACGTTCCCTGGAAGACGCGGCAGATGGCGATGCGTCCGAAATAATCGGAATAATCGAGATTCGTCACGAGAATCTGCAGCGCAGCCTCTGCATCGCCGGTCGCTTCGGGAATTGTGTCGACGATCGCCTTGAAGAGTGGCTGCAAATCCACGCCGGGCCTATCCGGATCGGCGCTGGCCGTGCCTGCCTTGGCCACCGCATACAAAACAGGAAACTCGAGCTGCGACTCATCCGCATCGAGATCGATGAAAAGATCGTAAATTTCGTTCAGCACTTCCTGCGGTCGCGCATCGGGCCGGTCGATCTTATTGATTACAACAATCGGCGGCAGCTTGGCCTCGAGTGCCTTCGACAAAACGTAACGCGTCTGCGGCAGCGGGCCCTCGGCAGCATCCACAAGCAGCATCACGCCGTCCACCATCTTCAGCGCGCGCTCCACCTCGCCGCCAAAATCGGCGTGCCCCGGCGTGTCAACGATGTTGATTTTTCCGCCTTCGAAATTGATGGCCGTATTCTTGGCGAGAATCGTGATGCCGCGCTCGCGCTCCAGTTCGTTCGAATCCATCACTCGCTCCACAACCTGCTCGTTGGCGCGAAATGTTCCGGCCTGGCGCAGCATGGCGTCGACAAGCGTTGTCTTTCCATGATCCACATGGGCAATGATGGCGATATTGCGTATCGTCTGGCTCACAAATGCGTTTTCCTTTGCATGAGTCCGGCTGCTCAGGCCGTGAGATTGGGAATAAGAGCGAGAATCAAAATCTGCGGCCGCACATTGCAGCTATACCTATTCTAACAGGTGCGAACCTTGAAAATACTGCGCCAAGGCAGTCCGATCATTTGGCAAACCCTTTGTTTCGCCCCGTTTTTCCCTTGTGGTCCACATCGCGGTGCGAGCGGTGTCGCACGCGTGTCCCCGTCTCCAGGTAAAACGCCGCATTCACGAGGGCGATATGCGAAAACGCCTGCGGAAAATTCCCCACCAATCTCTTGCGGCCTATGTCATATTCCTCTGACAGCAGGCCCAGATCGTTGCGAAGTTTAAGCAGCCTCTCAAAAAGCACTTCTGCATCGCGACGGCGGCCGACCGCCTTCAGGCTGCCCACCATCCAGAAGCTGCAAGCCAGAAAGACACCTTCCCCCGGCGGCAATCCATCCCGCACTTTCGCTGTGTTGTAGCGCATCACAAATCCGTCGCGCATCAATTCGCGCTCAATCGCTCTCACGGTCGATTTCACACGGCGATCGCTGCCCGGCAAAAAGCCGACTGCAGGCATCAGCAGCAATGCGGCATCGAGCTGCTTCGATCCGTATGCCTGCACAAAACTTTTCCTTCGTTTGTCGAATGCCTTCTCGCAGATCTCGTCGTGAATTGCATCGCGGATCGATTTCCATTTCTCGATGGGTGCTTCGTACTTCAACTGTTCGGCGAGCAACACTGCGCGGTCGAAGGCCACCCACGCCATCATCTTCGAATAGGTGAAGTGCTGCGGCCGCCCCCGCGTCTCCCAGATTCCGTGGTCCGGCTGCTGCCAGATTTCAGCGAGATGATCGAGCATGAGCACGAATACGCGAAAGTCGTCTTCGCTGTGCCGTCGCATGCCGTGTTGCGCGTGGAAGAACGAGTCGAGCACCTCGCCGTAGATATCGAGTTGCATCTGCGTCGCCGCCGCATTGCCCACGCGCACCGGCCGCGAATTCTCGTAGCCAGCCAGCCAGTCCAACTTCCCACTCAATGAGCTGCTGTTCGCCATTCAGGCCGTACATGATCTGCACCTGGTCGGGGCTGCCGGCCAGCGCGCGCAGCAGCCAATCCTGCCACGCCTCGGCTTCCTTAAAGTAGCCGGCATTCATCAGCGCGAGCAGCGTGAACGTTGTGTCGCGCAGCCAGCAGTAGCGATAGTCCCAGTTGCGACTTCCGCCGATCGTTTCCGGCAGCGACGTGGTCGGCGACGCCACAACGCCGCCCGTGGGCCGAAACGTAAGCGCCTTGAGCGTGATCAGCGAGCGCTCGACCGCTTCGCGATACTTGCCCTTGTACTTAAGCCGCCGGCTCCACCCGCGCCAGTCGCGCGTGGCGATCTTTAGCGCGCGACGGAATCGATCGGCTTTGGGATCCGGCTCGTACGAGGCCCCGTAAGTCAGCGTGAACCAGGCGCGCTCGCCCTTGCGCAGCGTGAACTCAGCCACGGTTTTCAGATTTTCGCCATGCACGGGAACCGACGCGTGCAGAATGGCGAGATTCGGACCGGCAACCGCGCGCACGCCGTCGCCGATGCCCGTCACCCACGGAACGGTGCGCCCGTAGTCGAAGCGCAACGCCAGTTCCATGCGCATGGCCACCGTGCCGCGAACGCCTTCGCACAATGCGCACCACATCGGAGTGCGTTCCGCGCGGCGGCATGAAAGTCGATCAGGCGTACGGCGCCGCCCGCCTGCTCAAATGTGGTTTCGAGAATCAGCGTGTGGGCGCGATAGCGGCGCGTCGTCGTAAATTCGCCTTCAGCAGGCGCAATCTGCCAGTAGCCGTTTTCCTCGGTTCCCAGCAGCGCGGCAAAGCACGCGGCCGAGGAAAAATCGGGCCAGCACAGCCAGTCGATGGAACCTCTGCGATCGACGAGCGCAGCCGTTTCCATGTCCCCGATGAGGGCGTAATCCTCAATCGTCGCAGCCATGTGTTATTGCTCGTGGTAATTGCGCATCAACCCGCCATCAATAACGAAAGTCGCGCCAGTAATGTACGCGGCATCGTCGGACGCCAGAAATGCAACAACTCCAGCGACATCCTGCGGCGTGCCCAGGCGGCTGAGCGGAATGTTTTGGAGCAGCGCGTTGAGCTTCGGCTTGTCCTCAAGCAGCGCGGTGTTGATGGGCGTGGCAATCGCGCCCGGAGCGACATTATTGACCGTGATGCCGAGTGGGCCCAGTTCAACGGCCAGATCGCGCATCAGCATGCGCAGCGCGCCCTTGCTGCAGCAATAAGTGGCAAATCCGGGAAACGCCATATCTTCGTGGACCGAGCTGATATTCACGATGCGGCCGGGCTGTTTTGCGTCGCGTAGCCTGCGGACAAATTCCTTCGCCAGAAAGAATGGTCCGCGCAGGTTCACGTTGAGGACGCGATCGTAATCCGCTTCGGTTGTGTCCCAGAAATCGGCCTTGTGCTCCATGCCGGCGTTGTTCACCAGGATGTCTGCGGAGCCAAACCGTTGCCAGGCTGTGTCGATCAGATCGTGAATGTCGCTGCTCTTCGTCACGTCGGCCTGCACAATTTCGCCTTCGCCGCCCGCGCGTTCAATCGCGCTGAGAGTCTCTTCGGCTCCGGCTGGGTCTCCAATATAGTCGACGATGATTTTCGCGCCCTCGGCGCCGAGGCGCTCCGCGATTCCCTGGCCGATTCCTGTGCCCGCGCCGGTGACGATGGCAACCTTTCCCGCCAATCCCTGCATCGTTCAAGCTCCTGGCCGTGTTCACGGTCGCAGTGGTTCTGCACGGTTGGATGCAGGTCAGGAGTGACTGAGAGCTACGGGAGGTTCTAATTTTGTTGCTGGCTCCGGTTATCGCACTATGCGCAATGCGGAGCCGTCAATTAAACTTCGGTTGCTATGATTCGCTCTTTCCGTAGAACCAGCCAGTCTTCGATTCGCGCAACTGGCTTCCAGCCGTTTGCGCTTGTGCTCGCCTCACTCGTTGTGGCAATGCTGATTGCTGTGCCAACTGCCGCGCACCCGCAGAATGCTTCCGGCCATCTGCTCATCTACTCCATCGATGTCGAAGGCGGCCAGGCGACGCTGCTCGTTGCGCCATCTGGCGGCTCGTTGCTTGTCGATACCGGCTGGCCCGGCAACAATGGCCGCGACGCCGATCGCATTCAGGCAGCAATGCGCGACGCCGGGATCAAGCGCATCGATCATCTGGTGATCACGCACTATCACGTGGATCACGTGGGCGGCGTGCCGGAGCTTGCCAAGCGCGTCGATATCGGTGAGTTCGTCGATCATGGGCCGAACCGTGAAGACTCAGACAGCACGCGGCAAGGCTACGCCGCCTACCTGAAAGTCATCGATGGCAAGCCGCGCCACTCCGTCGACCCGGGCGACACCATCAATGTCCCGGGCCTCAGCGTGGTTGTGCTCGCTGAGAATGGCCAGCACATCGACAAGGTGCCTGGCATTACTCCAGTGTCGAACCCCTACTGCGCCGCCGAGAGCACATGGCCCGACGATCCGACAGAAAATGCGCGTTCCACCGGAATTCTTGTCACCTTCGGCAGCTTCAAGTTTCTCGATCTTGGCGACCTGACCGGGCAAAAAGAGGTGGCGCTGGTCTGCCCGAAGAATCCCATCGGCACAGTCGACCTTTACCTCGTGACGCACCACGGCATGGATCTTTCGAATTCGCGCGCGATCGTCGATGCGGTGCATCCGCGCGTCGCTATCATGAACAACGGAGCGCATAAAGCAGGAATGCCCGAGAGCCTGGCAAACGGTGCACGACAGCCCCGGCCTCATCGATTTGTGGCAACTGCACACAGCCGAAGGTTCCGATGCGGCGCACAACAGTCCTGAGAACCTCATCGCCAACCTCAAAGGCGGCGACGACGGGCACTACTTGAAAGTCGTGGCGTCGCGCAACGGCGACTTCTCCGTGACAAACACGCGCACGGGGCAGACGAAGGACTATCCGCACAACTGAGCAGGTCCCCGCTATCGCGCCGTTTCTGCCTTTGTCGCCAGGGTGGGAACGCACTTGGCCGATCTGTGACTCGCAGTACGCGCGCAGGTCTATAATCGCAATCGCGCAAGGATCGCTGCTCGTCAACAATCGAAAAACCTGGAGGGTTCACTCATGTCAACTTCGCGCCGGAATTTTTTAACCGGCCTTGCAGGCGCCGGTTTTTTAGCGGCGGTTCCGCACACTGTTCGCGCCGCGTCGTCCACTTGTCCCTTCCGTCTCTCGGTCATCAACGACGAAATCTCTCCGGACTTCGATCACGCTTGCTCTGTTGCAGCGAACGATTTCGGTCTCAGCTGGATCGAGCTTCGCAGTATGTGGGGCAAGAACGTTACCGATCTGAATGCCGAAGAAGTCGATCGCTCGCGCCAGATTCTCGACAAGTACAAGCTGCGCGTCACTGACATCGCCAGCCCGCTGTTCAAAGTCCACTGGCCCGGCGCGCCCATGTCGAAAGAGGGTCCGCACCGCGACGAATTTCACGCCAAGCTGACTTCGAACAGCAGGACGCAGTGCTCCAGCGCTGCATCGAGCTATGCAAGTCTTTCGATACCGATCGCATTCGCTGCTTCGATTTCTGGCGGCTCGAAGATCCAAAGCCCTATCGCGCCGCCATCAACGATAAGCTGCGCGAGGCCGCGCGAACCTGCGCCGGGCACAATCTGATTCTGCTGCTCGAAAACGAGATGGCCTGCAACACGGGCAGCGGCAAAGAGGCCGCCGCACTGTTGCCCGAAATTCCCGAGCACAATTTCATGCTCAACTGGGATCCCGGCAACTCCGCCACATTCCCCGGCGACACGCCGTATCCCGACGACTATAAGCTGCTGCCGAAGCATCGCATCGGCCACTGCCATTGCAAAGACACGATCCGCAAACCCGACGGCAAATTCGAGTGGGCTCCGGTCGGTGGAGGCATCATCGATTGGGTCGGGCAGTTCCGCGCGTTCAAGCACGATGGCTATCACTACGCGGTGAGCCTTGAGACGCACTGGCATGGCGGCGTGCCACCCGCCGGCTCCGGCATGAGCGTGGGCGAAGCTTCGAGCCGCGCCAGCATGAAGGGACTGAAAGAAGCGCTGACCAAAGCCGGATTCACCTGCTGATTAGCCGTCACTCTGAATGAAGCAGGCCGCGAGGTTCGCGGCTTGCTTCCGCTCAAATTCACAATCTCTCCGCGCGGGGCGTGGTACTTTCCTATTCATACCCAATTCCCCAGGGAGAGACGCCCCCATGCGCGCAACTTTCCTGCTTCCCCTTTTGCTGATTCCTGTGCCTGGC
Source organism: uncultured Acidobacteriaceae bacterium (assembly GCA_963782085.1). Taxonomy (GTDB): domain Bacteria; phylum Acidobacteriota; class Terriglobia; order Terriglobales; family Acidobacteriaceae; genus Telmatobacter. The sequence continues at coordinate 233,209 of CAWAIL010000004.1, read as the reverse complement.
GTTCTTTCCGCGCAAAGTCCGTTCCAATTCCGCGAAGCCTCCTTGCTCGAGCACCGCATCCAGGAAACGCGCAGCGGCCAGGAGTACGACCCGAATCACTCCGAAGAGGGTCTCGCGACCATGGGCCCCTCGGCGGCCAATCAGATGATCCCCGACCGTAATGACCTGAATCTCTTCCGGTCAGAGCGCTGGCAGGATTTGCTCAACGATACGGACCGTTTCCGGCGCATGGGCGGACTGGAACTTGCCGAAAAGCAGTATCTGCAGATGGCTGATGGCCTACGCCAGGCACAGGGGCCGGCCTCGAACGATCTGGCTCTGTTGCTCGATCACATCGGCGAGTTCTATCTCGAATTGCGCGAATTCGACAAAGCATACGCGGAGTTTGAGCAGGCGATGAAGGTGCGCTCGGCGACGATCTCTGCGTTGCCGCAGGCGCTCACCGACGCCAACGGCAAACCGGCCTTACCCCTTGCCGTCTATCGCCTTCATTATGCCGACATGCAAGCGCGCCTCGGCCAGATGGACCTGGCAAAAGGCGACCTCACTCGTGCGAACCAGCGGCTCAGTGATGCTGTCTCGATCTTCAACGAAAAAATGTTCCTGCCGTTTGTCGGCGGACTCTACGCGATCTATTTCGATTCGCTAGTGCTCGAGAAACAACAGAAATTTCAGCAAGCCGAAGAACTTTGGAACAACGCGGTCACACTGCGCCAGCCGTTGATCGGGGGAGACCCCTACTGGAATACGCTCAAGGAGCAAGCGGCGTTCTATGCGCGGCGAGGCGACTTCCACACGGCAGCCGCGATTGCCCAAAAGGTGCAGGACGCGACCAAGGGCAAGACATTGAGACCCGAGGCGCAGATGCCCTTTCTCGAATCGCGTCTGCGCTCGGTCATCAACCAGCCGCAATACTCGCAGTACACGCTCGAGAGCAACATCGCCATGAGCGAGATTCTGGCCGTCGATAAGTGGCGCACGGATAGCGCAGCCGCGGCTGCGCCTTTGCTTACGGATCTGGTGCAGCGCGACAATCGCGATCCTCTCGATCTCGGCTCCGATGCCGAGCGCACGCAACTGCTCGCATGGTTCGAGCAGCGGGCGTTTCTGCACATGTCGGTGCTGCTGGATGGCGACGCGCCGGCCGATCGCATTGCGAAAGCATACACAACTCTTGCCGAGATCAAAGGACGTTACCTCGCCACGCTCACCGATGACACGCGCCGCTGGGAGTCTGAGCGCGGCAATCCCGGCGTCGACGTGAAAGCATTTCCGATTCTCGACCAGCTCGGCCATGCGCGCGAGCAGCAGGCTCGCGATTTTCTTTCGGTCGCGCTCGACGGCAAACCCTACAATTCGTCGCAGTTTGCGGCCGATGAAAACAAGGTGCGCATCCTTTCTGCCGCCTTGCTCTCGTATTCCTGGGGCTACAACATCTTTTTCATTCTCAATTCGCTGCAGAAATCGATCCCAGGCGGCGGCGCCTACCTCGATTACGTGGAGTGGACTCGCACGGATCGGGATCCCAAAACCGCGCCGCATCGTGAATACGGAGTCTTTGTCGTGCGCCCCGATGCGCCCATTCGATATATCCGCATCGGCGACGTGGTCGCAATCGACAACGCAATCGAGGCAGCGCGCGCCGGCGTCGTTGCCAATCGCGTGCGCGGGTTTGAAGTCACCGACCAGCAGAATCAGGTCGGCCCGGAAGAACTGCAAAAGCGCCTCGCGAGCCTCTACCGCCAGATTCTTGCGCCAGTCGAGCCTGCTCTGCAAGGTGCGACGCGGCTCTTCATCGTTCCTGACGGCAAGCTCGCGGTGGCTCCGTTCAGCGCGCTCGTCGACGCCCAGGGCCACTACGTTTTCGAAAATCGAACCGTCACTTATCTCGGCTCATGGCGCGACCTGCTGACGGCCGAGTCCTTCGGCAACGTGAAGTCAACCACGTCGACCATCGCTGCTGATCCCAACTTCAACCTCGACTTTCAGGGCGCGGTACCGATCGCAGCCGCCAGCAAGCGCCCGCAGTTCAAGCCGCTCCCAGGCACAGAATCCGAAGCCGTCGACGTGGCCAAAGATCTTTCGGTCCCGCAGGACCATGTGCTGATCGGCAACGCGGCGAGGAAGGGAATCGTCGAGTCGGTCCAGTCGCCGGCCGTGCTGCATCTCGCTACGCACAGCGTCCCAGATCTCGGATGGACGGCGCCTCCCGCAGCGTATTCGATGTTTGAGTTTCCGCTCCCAACCGATACGCAGTTGCCGCTACTGCAATCGGTGATCGCTTTCGCGGGCGCCAACAAGCCACAGCAGGGAACCGAGGACGGCCTTCTTACCGGGCTCGAAGTGGGCAGCCTGCATTTGCAGGGCACGCGGCTCGTGGTGCTGTCATCTTGCCAGTCCGCGCAGGGATCGGTGGTCGATGGCCAGGGCGTGCTCGGGTTTCGTGCGGCGTTTGCCATGGCCGGCGCGCAGTCCATCGTGATGACCCTGTGGCCAGTAGACGACCAGGCCGGCAAGCAATTCATGGATTTTTTCTACTCGCATATCGAGAAGGGGCCGTCTGAAGCCGTGCGTCTCGCGCAGAAAGATATGCTCGCGACCGCGAACTACAAGAATCCATTTTTCTGGTCCGGTTATGTGGTTTCCGAATCGCCCGACCGGCAAGACCAGCGAGCGAAAACTTTCCTCCCGCCGCCAGAGGCTTCTGTTTCAGCACCCGCAACCGCCTCTTCATCTGCACCCGCCACTGCCGGTCCCTCCGATGCGCTGGTCACTCCCAACTGCTTTGAGTTTCACAGTAAGGCGAAGCCCGGTGGCATGCAGAACATGACCGATATTCGCGTGAAGATTGCCGGCAACGTTCGCCGCTCGCAGCCCTCAGCCGGCGAAGTTGATTACGATCTGACCCCGCCCGGGAACCAGCTTGACATGCACAATTTCATTGCCGTCGGCACGCAGGTCCTTCAGGATCCGGATGTCTACGTGGCCACGCAAATGCACTGGGCGGTCGATCTCATCATCGACAAGGACAAAGAGAAGAGTTCCATGACGGTGTTATTCGGGAGCCCCGGCAGCAAAATCTCAGAGCGAAGATCGGTTCAGCTTGTCGGGCCGCCGGATCTGTTCTCATCGTTCACAATTCCCGATCAGTTGCCACCGGTCAGCGCCTATACAAGGGCTGTTTTCACCGAGGGATCGTCTGAGGAGACGGTCGACAAAGTAGGAATCTGCACCGCCCCGCCAGGATAGTGGCAAATAAGCCTGCGCAGGAATCGGACAGTGCGCTGCCGGTCGTCGTGCCCGGCAGCAATTCACTTCAGGTAGGCGTGCACCAGGTCGATCAAATCCTCGGCCAGCTCGGGAGCGATCTGCTCTTTTGCGCCATCGACCAGGTGGAATCGGATATGCGTTTCCAGCACCTCGCCCATCAAGCTGTTCACGCCGCCGCGCACTGCGGCCAGCAGCATTAATTGCCCGCCACAGTCCTCGTCCGCTGAGAGCGAGCGTTCCACAGCATCCAACTGGCCGCGCACTTTTCTCAACCGTTGCAACAGCTTTACTTTTTCGCGTTCCTGATGCGACATAGCGCCCCTCCGTGTCCATTTAATCTTCATTTGACAATACCCACCCTGGGTATGGTATTTACCGAATGGGGGTATCGTTGCCTCGTGCCCATTCTATCCCGTTGAGTCCGCTTTGGTTGATCGCCAATTCCTGTGCGCCTCGCGAGGACCCCGCATTTCCCATCTTCGTTCGTTGAACTGCAATTAACGCTTGTTACCCTAATCTCTTTGTGGCCAGAACGGGCCCTTGATTCTTTATCATGATTCGCGCATTCATCGCTGGATTCCTTCTGGCCTCTTGCCTGCCATCGTGTAGCGCGCAACGCGACCTGCTCGATGCGCCCATCCCCCTCCCTGCGATCCAGGATTTTGCCGCAACATCTATCGACATCGGCGCCGGCACCTCCGCGCAGCAGGCCCCGGAACCTTCGCCAGCGGCAACGCCGCCAGAGCCCGAGCTCCTCACCATGTTTCCGCACTCCGACACGGCCCGCTACTGGGTTTCCGGCCAGGCGAACAGCATCTTCCAGATGCACGGGCATTTTCACTCGCCCTACGAAGGCGCCGAACAGCCTGCATCGACGACTTCGAGACCAAGGCCTCGGAGGTTGCGACGCTTTATCTCGGCTATCAATTGCGCGCCGAACACCCGCTTCAACACCGACCTGATCGTCAACTTTGAGAATGCCGGCGGACGCGGCATCTCGCAGGCGCTGGGGCTGGCGGGCGAAACCAATCTCGACGTTGTGCGCAACCCCACCCTGAGTATCAGCGCCGTATCTCGCGCGCGGCGAGATTCACCAGATCATCGGCCTGACCGACGAGATGGCCGACCAGGATCGCGGGCCGTTCGCGCTGGCGACCAAAGTGCCGGTGCGGCGATTTGAAATTCGCGTCGGCAAGATGAGCCTGCCCGATACCTTCGACGTCAACTCCGTTGGCTCCGACAGCCATCTTGCAGTTCACGAACTGGACGATCGACAACAACGGCGCATGGGACTACGCGGCCGACACGCGCGGCTACACCGTGGGCGGAATTCTGGAGTACGACGACCGCGTCTGGTCGGCGCGCTACGGCATCGCCGCCATGCCAACGGTCGCCAACGGCATCGACCTCGACTGGGCCTTCAGCCGCGCCAACGGGCAGAACTGGGAGTTCGAGCTGCGCAAAGGGCTCTTCGCGCCGCTGCTCAATCCAAAGCGGGAGGGCGCGGTGCGCGTGTTGAGCTATGTGAATCACGCGCACATGGGCGACTACCGGGAGTCGGTGGAGCAGTATCTCGACGGCAAGATCGCCACGCCCGACATTACGCAAACCGAGAAGCTTTGGCGCGGTGAAGTACGGCTTTGGGCTGAACACCGAACAGGAAGTGACGGACAGCCTGCGGCTCTTTGGGCGATTTGGCTGGAACGAGGACCAGCACGAGTCGTTTGCCTACACCGAAGTCGGGCAGACGATTCTCGTTTGGCGGCGACTACAACGGCCAGAGCTGGCACGCGGTCGAACGACAAAGTGGGCGTGGCGTTTGTTTCGAACGCCATCAAGCGCGACCACCAGAATTATCTGCACTACGGCGGGCTTGGATTTCTGCTGGGCGACGGCAACCTGACCTATGGGCGCGAAGACATTCTGGAGTGGTATTACAACGCGCATATCTGGCGCGGGCTCTACTGGCATGATTGGCGGAACGCAGATTGCGCATCCCGGCTACAACACGCGACCGCGGGCCGGTCTATGTGACGACGGTGCGGGCGCACATCGATTTCTGAGAGAGCAGGGAACAGGGACAGAACGGGGCACTCGAAGCTGAGCTGACGAGATCTGCAAGCTCACTTGGCCGGCTGGCTGTTGCGCCTGCGGCTGTGCGGGCAGCGTGTAGATCACTTCGCCGGGCTTGGCGTAGTGCAGCTTCTCGCGCGCCTCGCGCTCAATGGCGTCGGGGTCCGACTTGAGCCGCTCGATCTGCTGGCGCATCTGCGCGTTTTCCTGCTGCAGATCCTTGATCTCCTGCTGCAGGGCGCGGTCTTCGGCGCGTTTCTGCTGCCATACCGATAGGCCGTGCTTGCCGTAGATCACGTGCCATGTGACCAGCAGCGCCAGCACCACGGCGACGACGGTTCCCGCCGGCCGCCACAGCCGTTGCGCCCAGTCGAGCGCCCGCTCGCGCAGCGAGCGCGGACTTCGCTGCATCGCAGCCTGTCTTCTTCGCTTGCACATTCTCTTCCGGCATCGAATCTCGATTCCTGCTTCGGCCGTCGACTCAGTCTTAGCTCAGCACAAACTTTTCCGCCGCCGCGCGCAGCGCCTCCATATCCTGCTCGTTGCGCGCTTCGGTGTAGGCCCGCACCACCGGCTCGGTTCCCGAAAGCCGGTAGCAAACCCACGAGCCATCATCCAGAATCAGCTTGAGCCCGTCGGTCCGGACCACGCTCGACGACCTTGCGCCCGCCCAGCTCCGTCGGATCGGCCTTCAACTTCTCAGTGAACGCGGCTTTCTGCTCCGCGGTCAAGTGGAAGTTCTCGCGAACCGGGTAATAGGAACCAACCTTGGCAAAAAGCTCCTTCAATTGCGCGCCCAGGCTCTTGCCGCGCGTGGCCACCATCTCCGCCACCAGCAGGCCGGCGATGACGCCATCCTTCTCCGGAACGTGGCCGCGGATGGTGAGCCCGGCCGACTCTTCGCCGCCGATGGCGATCTTGTCCTCGATCGATGAGCTCGCCGATGTACTTGAAGCCCACCGGCGTCTCGTAGAGCGGAACCTTGTGGTGCTCGGCCAGCGCGTTGATCAGGTTGGTGGTGGCCACGCTCTTGGCCACGCCGTTCTTCCAGCCGCGCGTCTCCACCAGGTAGTCGAAGAGCAGCGCGATGATGTAGTTGGGCTGGATGAAGGTGCCGTCGCCATCCACGATGCCGAAGCGGTCCGCGTCGCCGTCGGTGGCGATGCCCAGCGCCGCGCCGATCTCCTTCATCTTTTGCTTTCGCGTCGCCCAGCAGATGGTCGTCCGGCTCGGGCGCATGGCCGCCGAAAAGCACATCGCGGTAGTCGTGGACCGTTTCAACGGTGACGCCGGCCTGGCGCAGCAGGTCGGAGGGATAGCCGCGGCCCGCGCCCCAGAACGGATCGTAGACAACCTTGATGCCCGACTTGGCGATGGCCTTCAGATCGACCAGCTCGGCCAGGCGCTTGAGGAATGCCGGCTTCACGTCGACGGTTTCAAATCTCTCCGCAGGGAGCGAGCTTGGGAATCGCCGCCGCTCGCCGAAGCGACTTCTCGATCGCCGCCTCAATCTGCTTGGTCACCTCAGGCAGCGCCGGCGCGCCGTCGGGCGTGGAGTACTTGATGCCGTTGTACTCCGGCGGATTGTGCGAGGCGGTGAAGTTGATGGAGCCTGAGGTCTTGAGCGTGCGCACGGCATAGGCGATGGCCGGCGTGGGCGCGGCCTCGGGAATCACGATGGGCGTGACGCCTGCGCCGGCCAGCACGCGCGCCGCCTCGGCCACAAAGCTCTCGCCCAGGAAGCGCGGATCGCGGCCCACCAGCACGCGATGCGGCTCGGGCAGGGTCTTCACGTAGGCCGCAATTCCCGCCACCGCCAGCCGGATATTGGCCACCGTAAACTCGTCGGCCACAATCGCCCGCCATCCTGAAGTGCCAAACTTGATCGCTGTCGCCATGCTTTTCTCCATGCGCGGCTCGTTCCAACTGCCGCACCGTCCATACTGCCTTACCGGGCCCCCGTCGGCCAAGCGCGCAGCCCACAGTCGCTCCCGCTATCTGAGCATTTTGCTCCCAACGCTAGCCTGCGGTTGAGTCTTCCCCGTGGTATAACTCATGATTTTTGCCCATTCGCCGATGAATCCCTCAAGTGTGTGAATGCACGTCGGCGGTAGTCGGACTGCGGCGCAATGCACATCGCCGGTTCGCTCAACATCGAGTCATGGTGTCCTTCGTAGCTGCGGAGCTTCGGTGAAATCATCGGCAAAATGCGCCCTCTTCCAGGGTCAGTCCGAGCGCGGCTGCCGAGCGATCTCCTTCACTGAATTCCCCGCTCGCGAGCCCCATTCAGCGCGGGAGAACGATGCTCAAACGTTTGTTGTTTGTCGATGATGAACCCTTGGTCCTAAACGGCCTGAGGCGCGCCCTCTGGTCGATGCGCCACGAATGGGAGGCAGAATTCGTTTCCAGCGGCACAGCCGCTCTCGAAGCGCTGGATCGCAAACCCTTCGACGCCATCATCAGCGACGTGCGGATGCCGGCGATGGACGGCATGCAACTGCTCGAGATTGTCAAAGAGCGGCATGGCGATGTGGTGAGGATCGTCCTTTCTGGTGAATCGAGCAAAGAGGCAGTTCTTCGCTCCGTCGCCCCCGCACATCAGTTTCTGTCGAAACCATGCGATCTCCACGAACTCAAAATTCGCCTTAGCCAGGCATTCCGCAGTCGTGATCTGCTTCGGAATCAGCCACTGGCCTCCATCGTCTCGCGGATGCGCTCCATTCCCAGCCTGCCTGCTCTCTACAATGATTTGACCGTTGCGCTGAGCTCTGAGAACACGTCCCTTGGCCAGATCGAGGACATTATCTCGAAAGATGCCGGCATGGCTGCCAAAATACTGCAGCTTGCCAACTCAGCCTCCATCGCAGCTCACGGCCGAGTTCTTAGCCTGCATGCGGCTTTGTCGCTCATCGGCGCTGAAACCGTCAGAAGCCTCACGCTCTCGATTCACGTGTTTTCGCAGTTCAATCGAAACGGCGCCACGGCAGCTCTTTTCCCGGCGCTCTGGGATCACAGCGTGTCTGTCGCTTCTCTTGCTCACCGCATCGCAATTTCCGAAACCGGAAGCAAATCGCTCGCTGAAGAAAGCTTCACTACGGGCTTGATCCACGACGTTGGAAAGATCGTGCTCCTGGCCGAGGTCCCTAACGAATACCTGCGCGTCGTGCAAGAGCTTGACGGCACCTGCAGAACCTTTCATGAAATGGAAATGAAATACATCGGCTGCACGCACGCCGAAATCGGCGCATATCTGATGAGCGTCTGGGGCCTGCCGGAACCGATCGTGCAAGCCGTCCAGCATCACCACCACCCTTCTGAAATGGGGAACGAGAAATTCATTCCCCTGACCGCGGTCCACTGTGCCGAAGTAATTACCAGCTCAAATGACAAGGCTCTTGTCAATCGTGACGTTGAACTGGACGCCCCGCACGCCGAAAATCTCGCGCTGATCCCGAAGATGCCGCAGTGGGTCGGCTATTACGAAGACCATCAGCGCGCCGTTGCAGAACGCGATCCGGCAGGATAGCCAGAGTCAGTCCGCGCCTGACCACGTAGCACCGCCGTGTCGATTAAAGTATGTGCAGCATCATTTCAGCGCGGAGAGGGCTTTCATGGTCGAGGAAGCGTCATCTGTTCGCATCGTCGTCACAACAGTCGACAGCCCCGAAGAAGCCGCTCGCCTGGGCCAGACAATGATTGAAGAGCGCCTGGCCGCCTGCGCCACGATTCTTCCCGGTGCGCACTCGATTTATCGCTGGCAGGGCAAGATCGAGTCTTCGACTGAAACTGTCCTCCTGCTCAAAACCGAATCGGACCGGCTCGCTGCCCTCGACACCCGTCTCCACGAACTCCACAGCTATCAAACTCCTGAGTTCCTTGTTCTCGGCGTCGAATCCGGCAGCCATGCCTATCTAGCCTGGCTGCACGCATGCCTGCATGAAGTCTAGTAGCCGGCGGAACCACATTGTCAGGATTGACGTGACAACTGTTCGCGCAAGCGGCATGGCGCCAACCGCTCCTGAGTTTCTTCACATATCTTCGCGGCACCAAAGTGCTGCTCGAGAAGCCGAATCGCGCCGGCTATTCCAAATTGCTCTGCTATCCTTGCTGGGGTCGTCCCATGCGCTGGCTCATGATTGCATTTCTCCTCTCGCTGGGGGCGCTGCTCTTTGCGGCTGCGGGGATGGCTCGCCACATCTGGCTGCAGCGCGCTAAGCTGAGAAGTAGGCCTTCCCAGGCACTCGAAGCCGCCGAGGAGTCCGATATTGAGCTAAAACGCTGAATAATTTCAACATTCATAAATCGAGCAACCCAATGAATCGAGCTGCGGATAAGAACGCCTGTCTGCGAACAGTCGTCTTGAAACTCCGCTGCCGCATTTGGATTTTGTGAGGCTACTTGCCGAAAGGATTTCCCCAAGCCGTGAGTACAAAACAGCCGGACGTCGCCAGCCCTTCCACCCCGATGGAAATCAACATCGCTCACAGTCCCGATTCTGACGACGCTTTTATGTTCTATGGCCTGGCCACGAACAAGATTCGCGTTCCCGGCTTCCGCTTTACTCATACCCTCTCTGATATCGAAACGCTCAATCGGCGCGCCCGAGAAGAAGCCTTCTACGACGTCACTGCCATCAGCTTTCATGCCTATCCCTATCTGCAGCAAAGCTACACGTTGATGGGTTGCGGAGGCAGCGTTGGCGAAGGCTACGGCCCCATGGTTGTCTCCAGCCGCAAGTTGGCGCCCGAAGACCTGGGCAAGATCAAGGTCGCAGTTCCCGGCGCGCTCACCACGGCCTATCTCGCCCTCAAAATCTTCAATCCCTCCATTGAGACCGAGATCGTTCCCTTCGATCGGATCATCCCAGAGATTCTTGCAGGCAAATTCGACGCAGGGCTCATCATTCACGAAGGTCAGCTCACCTATTCCGCGAGCGGCCTCTACAAGGTCATCGATCTCGGCGTCTGGTGGCGCGAAACCACTGGCCTCGTCTTGCCGCTCGGCGGTAATGCGATTCGCCGGGCGCTCGGCCCCGAGGTGCACGCCATCGTCTCCAAGGCTCTGCGCGACTCCATCCGCCACGGCCTCGAACACCGCGAACAGGCGCTCGAATATGCAATGCAGTTTGCCCGCGATCTCGACACAGGACAGGCCAGCCGCTTCGTAAGCATGTATGTCAACGAGCGCACCCTTGACTATGGAGCAGACGGCCGCGAAGCCATCCGCAAGCTCCTCGATCAAGGCTACGAGCGCGGCATCATCCCCATCGCTCCGCAAGTTGATTTCGTCGACTAGTGCACGAATTTCAGCCAATCTTCCCGCCCTTGCGCCCTTGCTCAAGGGCCATCCAGCCTTTCTAAACTTTTTCTAATGTTTGACGATGATCCAGGCAGGAGAAATGACCTGGATGCCTTCCCACTCTCCCCTCACGTTCCTGTTGGCGTCGCCCGATCCCGCGTTGCTTTCTGCCGTTGAGCCTGTCTTCCTCTCCGCCGGTGCGCGTGTTCAGGTAGTTCTCTCGTCTGACGCGCTGCTTCCCTTGATCGAGGCGCCATCGCCGCCCGACGTCCTGTTGCTCGACGACACCCTACCTGGCATGCCGCTCGGTCAATTGCTCGCCGCCGTGCGCTCCGGCTGCACTACTGCCCGCCTGCCCATCTTGTTGATCTCGGGCACCGTAACTCAGGAATCGATCGATCGACTCACTGAAGGCGCAATCGACGACCTGATTCTGCGCACCGCCGAACCGGCCTACTGGCAGTTGAGGCTCGACCTGGTCCTGCGGAATCGCCGCCTTGGTTGTGAATTGGAAAGTCTCCAGGAAGCAGCGCTCCGCAGTGCACAGCTCGATCGCCTCACAGGCGTCTACAATCGTGAAACACTGCTCGCCATGCTTTTTCGCGAAACCGACCGCGCGCAGCGCATGAACAGTCCCATCTCGCTGGTCCTTTTCGACATTGATGATTTTGGCCACTGGAATTCCCGGCTCGGTGTGGATGCATGCGATGAACTTCTCTGCCAGGTGGTAACACGCACCAGCCCATTGTTGCGTAGTTACGATCTGCTCGGTCGCCCAGGCATGGATGAGTTCCTGATCGTGTTGCCCGCCTGCGCGACTGCGAACGCCATGGCGCTCACCGAGCGTCTTCGCGTAGAAGTCTTCGCCGCTCCCTTTCACGTAGCGGGCGAGTCCATACGACTTTCCGCATGCTTTGGCATAGCCGCCAGCAACGGCCGCTCCCCGGTAGTCGTTTTGCGCGAATCTGAAGAAGCGCTCGGTTGGGCCAAGGTCGCCGGCCCTGAAACCATTCAGTGCTTCGGCAGTCCGTCCAATCCCGCTCCATCGCCTGTGACCTTCTTCTCTTCCACATCGGGCGACGAACTACTCGCCTGGTGACGCATGCGCCTCCTGGGCCCTTATGCACTCGGACATGGGGCGCAAATGCTTTCGTCGGCAAACAGCTACGCTCTTGTCTCGGCCACGCCAAGAAACTCCTGAAACACATCGTTCGAAATCAGCCGGCCTCGCGCTGTTAGCCGGATGCGATCTCCATCGAAAGCAGACAAGCCCATCTTTTTCGAGCCGCTTCGCGGTCTCCAACGCTGGCGCGACCATCGCGTTCCCAAATTCCCCGTCCAACGCAGCCAAATCAACGCCGGCATTCAATCGCAGCCCCAGAAACCATGCCTCTTCATGCTGCCGCTCCGCAGAAAGCCACGCCGTCTCCGGGCTTTCCGGCCCAGCGAGATACGCCTTCAAATCGTCGGTCGTCGTCGCGCGTACAACTGGATCCAGGGTGCCCCACCCTCGGCGCGTCTTTGCATTTGCGCCTAGGGTGGGTTCGCACCGCAGCATGGAAGACGCATCCAGCCCCACGCCCAGATACGGCCGCCTCTCCCAATAGCGCATATTGTGCCTCGACTCAAATCCCGGTCGGCTGAAATTCGAAATCTCGTACTGCTGCAGCCCCGCCGCATCCAGCCGCTCAATCGCTCGCTCGTACATCTGCGCGATGGCCTCATCGCTTGGCACAAGTCCTGCGCGATACCGCGTGCCGCCCTTCAGCATTTCGCGGCCCAGCCGCGAGTCCTCGTCGACCTCCAGCATGTAGACGCTGGCGTGCGGAACCCGCGAGTCGATCAACACCTCGAGCGATTCCTCCCACGATGCAAAAGTCTGCCCGGCGAGTCCTGCGATCAAATCGACATTTAAGTTCGTAATTCCCGCTGCGCGCAACCGCCGCAAATCCGTCGCAACCGTCGCGCGATCGTGCAGCCGCCCGCTAGCATGAGCCTCTTCATCCACAAACGACTGCACGCCCAGGCTCACCCGATTCACGCCGGCCGCTGCCAACGCCTCCAGCACTCCATCTGATAATTGTCCCGGCGCGCACTCCACGGTGATCTCGGCATCCGACATCCAATTCGAACTGCTGCGCGCATCGCCGCAAACAATTTGGCCAGCAACTCCGGAGCAAGCAGGCTCGGCGTTCCACCGCCCAGGTAAACCGTGTCCACGCGTCGCGGAAGCTCGGCGCCCATCGACTTCGACCGCTCATCAGCACGTCTCAGGTCCTCGATCACGCGATCCACATAACGCTCATGATCGGCGGCCGGATATACGCCCGACGCAAAGTTGCAGTAGGTGCACTTCGACCGGCAAAATGGAATCGAAACGTAAATCCCCAGCGCATTGGCGCGGTCATCGGTCATAATTCGATTGTTTCACGCAACAGACCAGACCGCCCGAAGCAAGGAAATCCTCAACGCCCTCCATGCAATCATGATTGAGAGGGAGATCCGGTTTGAAAGCCTGGCCAGTCTTCGCCATCTTCTTCATCCAAGTCATCCTTCTTCTCGGCCATTGGCTCATTTTTTCCACGTGGTTGCCTTTTGGCCTGGGCTGTCGCCCGCAGCCGTCGCCGATTTGCGAGTCGCGATGCTTTGTGCTGGCGTTCAGCTTCGTCGCCGCCTCGCTGCTTTCCTTCCGCTTTTCCAACTTCCGCCGTTCGCCTCTTCTACAGCATCGCTGCTGTATGGCTCGGCTTTCTCAATCTGTTTCTTCTGGGCCGCGCTTCTCGTTCGCCTGGTCGCTGGCTTGCGTTGCGCCTCTCGCATCTTGCGGCGAATCCCGCTGCAACTCGCCACCTTCTCGCCGGCAGTTCTCTACGCGTCTCGCCGCGCTGGCCGGGGTCTACGGCCTCATCAACGCGCGCGTCATTCGCATTCGCCGCATCACTCTTCGAGCTTCCGAACCTGCCCGCGGCCTGGCGCGGCCGCCGCGCCGTCCTGATCAGCGATCTGCATCTCGGCCCCGTCAACGGCGTCCATCTTCTGCCGCCGCCTGCTCAAGATGGCCTCGCGATTCAAACCCGACATTGTCTTCATTCCCGGCGACCTCTTCGACGGCACAAAAGTCGATCTCGATCGCGTGCTCGCGCCGTTCAAGAAATTCTCTGCCGCCGCTCGGTATCTACTTCTCAACGGGCAACCACGAGGAATTTACCGTCGCTACGCATTACCTTGAAGCCATCACGCGCGCAGGCATCCGCGTGCTGGCCAACGAATCCGTCGACCATCGACGGCATGCAGATCGCCGGCGTGCTCTATCAGGATTCCACTCACATCATTCGCATGAAGGCCGTTCCTCGACAGCCTGGCACTCGATCGAACTCAGCCCTGCATTCTGCTCAACCATGCGCCCACGCGCCTGCCCATCGTGGAGCAGGCCGGGTTCAGTCTCCAGCTCTCCGGCCACACTCACGGCGGGCAGATTCTTCCATTCACCTGGATCACGCGCCGCGTCTTCGGCCAATTTACCCGCGGGCTGCATCGCTTCGGCGCGCTCCAGGTCTACACGTCCACCGGCGCCGGAACTTGGGGTCCTCCCATGCGCGTCGGCAGTGCTTCTGAAATCGTGGTCTTCGACCTTCGATTAATGCGCTCCTGGCGTATAAGTAAGCTCATGCACTGAGGAGAAGACCGCATTGGATTCAACATCTCCTGCATCGGGCCAGCCGCGCCAATCCGTGATCCGCACCAATCTCTCCGGCCGCGATCTGCTCATGAATCCGCGCCTGAACAAAGGCACGGCGTTTACCGAAGCAGAACGCGACACCTTTGGCCTTGCATGGCCTGCTGCCGCCTCACGTGGGAACTCTCGAAGACCAGCGCGAACGCCGCAAGCGCGTCCTCGACTGCCGCCCCACCGCGTTCGGCAAGTACAGCAACATGCGCGACCTGCAGGACAACAACGAGACGCTGTTCTACTCGCTCATCGCCCACAACATTGAGGAACTGCTGCCCATCGTCTACACGCCGGCGGTCGGCGAAGGGTGCCAGCGCTTCTCCGAGATCTGGCGCAAGCCGCGCGGCCTCTTTCTCAGCTATCCCGAACAAGAATCGCATCGAGCAGATCCTCGCCGATCCGCGCTCGACTCCAGTGCGCTGCATTGTGGTCAGCGACGGAGAGCGCATTCTCGGCCTGGGCGATCAGGGCGCCGGCGGCATGGGCATTCCCATCGGCAAAATGGCGCTCTACACCGCGCTCGGCGGCATTCCGCCGGAGCATTGCCTGCCCGTGCTGCTCGATGTGGGCACCGACAACGAAGCGCTGCTCAACGATCCGATCTACATCGGCTGGGAGCACAAGCGCATTCGCGGCCAGGAATACGACGATTTTGTCGAGGCATTTGTCTCCGCTGTCGAACGCCGCTGGCCGCACATTCTCCTGCAATGGGAAGATTTCGCCGGCATCCAACGCAGCTCGACTGCTTGAGCGCTATCGCGACCGCCTCTGCACCTTCAACGACGACATTCAGGGAACCGCGGCCGTCACCACGGCGACGCTGCTCGCCGCTGTCAACGCCACCGGCATTCCGCTTACCCGAGCAGACCATCGCCATGTTCGGCTCCGGCTCGGCCGGCATCGGCATCATCAATCTGCTTATCGCCGCAATGCAGGAAGAAGGCCTGAGCGAAGAGCAAGCCCGCGCGCGAATCTACGCCTTCAATCGCTACGGCCTGCTCGTCGAAGGCGGGAAAGGGCATTCGGCCTGAGCAGCAGCCGCTCGTCGCGCAAGCACGAAGACGTTGCGGGATGGAAGCTCTCCGTCGCCAGCACCGAAACCGGCGGAATCTCCCTGCTCGATGTCGTGCGCAATGCGCACGTCACCGTGTTAGCCGGAGTGAGCGCCCAAGCGGGAGCTTTTACTGAAGAAATTGTCCGCGAGATGGCGCGCAACACGCCGCGCCCAGTGATCTTCCCGCTGTCGAATCCAACCTCAAGATCCGAAGCCGCCCCCGCCGATCTCCTCCGCTGGACCGATGGCCGCGCGCTGGTCGGCACCGGCAGCCCGTTTCCGCCCGTCGAGGTCAACGGCCAATTGGTCCGCATCGCGCAGGTCAACAACTCCTACATCTTTCCCGGACTCGCCCTCGGCATTCTTGTTTCGCGCGCCACGCGCGTCAGTGATTTGATGATCATGGCCGCCGCCAAAGCGCTGGCATCTCTTTCTCCCGCGCGCATCGACAGAATGCCCCATTGCTGCCGCCGATTGCCGATTCGCGAAAGGTAAGCCTCATTGTCGCTGAAGCCGTCGGCCGAGAGGCAATGACCGAAGGCCTCGCCACTGCAGTCGATCCAACATCCTTCGCTCAAAGCCTTCGCGATTATGTCTGGGAGCCCGTCTACCTTCCTTACGAGCGGATCGACGCCGCCCGTTAATCCGCGGCCTGGTCCGCCCCTACTGGCACTTGCTCCAGAAGGCGTTTCCACGTCTTCTGGTTTTTCCTGAATCCCTTCTTCAGGTCTTCCAGAATGCGCTCGAAATCCGAATTCGTGTGCAAGTTGTTCCACCCCGGGTTTTTCTGGAACCATGGATAATTCTCGTTGCCCAGATAAATCGCGCGCCGCAGCCAGTGCAGCGCTTCACTTGAATCGCCGTCAACAGCAAAATAAGTCGCCAGCCGGTAAGCCATCTCGCTATCCGCTTCAGCCGCCGTGAGCGTCTCATCCTTCAATAGCGATGCGCCCCGTTCACGCGCACCGGCCTGAACGTAGCAAATGGCCAATGTCGGCACAGCAATGCGCATCAGCGGATCGTCGGCAATCACGCTCTCCAGTGTTTCGATTGCCTTGTCCAGGCTGCCCTTGCGCATTTCCTGGTATCCCGATGAAGTGCGCAGCAGCGGGTGCCGTGGCTCGAGCGCCAGCCCCTTCTCCAGCTCGTCGCCCGCGAGCTCGATCTGATTCTGGTAGTGGTACACACGCGCGCGGTGGTTGTAGAGAATCGCCGCGTTTGCCGGATTCAGCTTCAACGCGCGGCTGAATTCAGCCAGAGCCTCGTCGTACATGCCGTCTCCGCGCAGCGCAATGCCAGCCACCATGTGCACGTTCCAGTCATTCGCTGCGCCCGTCAGCAGGTTCGCAATGCCGTGCCGCGCCGATTCCTTTTCTCCGCGCGAAAGCAACATATAAATGCGATAGAGATTTGCTTCAGCCGAAGCCGGATCCAGTTTCAGCGCTTCATCAAAGGCGCGCCGCGCCCGCATCACGTGGATCTGCCCGCCAAAGCCATGCCGCGTGTATTGCAGCTCGGCAATGCCCAGGCCGCTCCAGGCCGGCGCAAAGCCGGCATTCGCCTCCGTCACTCGCGTGAAAAGCGCGTGCGCGCGATCCAGGTCGGCACGCGAGCCCGTGCGCACCATGAACGAACTAAGCTGCGCCCGCGCCTGTAGATATTTCTCGCTCACCGATCCCGTCAGCGACCCGTCGCGAAGGGGGAGACGTGCTGTGTCGACGTTCCGCCCTGGTCCCTCGCCTGCCCTCATCCCTTGAAGTGTCGCGAATACTTCGTTCGAAATTTCGCTTTGCACTGCAATCAGATCCAGCGAACTCACGCGGATCGATCCGCCTGTGCGTACGCTCTGCGATGCAACATCGAGCAACTGCCAGTTCAGGTCGAACCCCGTCTCCGAGCGCACGAAGTTCCCCGCGAGCACAAACGAAACCAGCAGCTTTTTCCCCACCGCCAGCGGATCCATCTGCGTCATCCGCAGCGGCATCAGCGTGCTTGAGGGCCGCACCACGAGAGAAGGAATTCGCGCCAGCCGCGCGCCAATCGCGTCGGCCAACGCGTAGCCGTAAAGCGGAGCCACCTCGGTCGCGCCCAGGTTTGCAAACGGCAGCACTACCAGCGAATTCTGCGATGCGCGTTCGCCGGCCGACTCGCGAAACCGCTCGGCAAGCATCGACAGGATTCCCGTCGCGCGCTTCTCCGCTTCCGGTCCCGTCGCCGGAAGATTCGCCGCTGCATCGCCGGGAATTGTTCCCGTCTCGATGCGTAACGCTTTCATGATCGTCTTCAGCGCCTCACGTACCTCAGCGGCCGAAGTCATGCGTGCTCCCGGATTTTTTTCCAGGCACGCCGCGATCACGCTCTTCAACTCTGGTGAAATCTCCGGCACGATCGCGTTCAGATCGGGCGGCTCAAGAAACTGGATCGCGCGAATCGCCTGGAAATCTTCGGCATCAGGCCGAGCAAACGGATGCCGCCCGCTCGCCAATTCATACAGAATGACTCCAAGCGCCCATACATCCGATTGCACGCTCGAGTGGCCGGTAACAAACTGCTCCGGTGCCATGTAGCGAATCGTCCCGCCGCGGGCCGTGTACGTTGCAGCCACTTGCGCGTCCTTCGCCAGCGCGGGCTTTCCAGGATCGAAATGCGCGTCCTCCGACGCCAGTCGCCGCGCCAGGCCGAAGTCGAGAATCTTCACCAGCCCGCCGTCGGTCAGCATCACGTTCTGCGGCTTCAAGTCGCGATGGAAAATTCCCAATGCGTGCGCCGCCTGCAGTCCATCGGCGACCTGGATGCCCACCGACAAAACCAACTGCACGCTCGCAGGCCCGCGCTCAATCAACTGATCCAGCGGCTGCCCAGGCACAAACTGCATTACGATGTAAGCTTCTTCGCCGCTCTCGCCTACCTCATATATCCCGCACACATTCGGATGCTCGATCGCTGACGCCAGCCGTGCCTCGCGCAACACTGTCGTCCGCATCTGTTCGGCGGTCAGCAGTCCGGTGTGCAGCATCTTCAGCACCACAGGCCGCTGCAGCAGCGTGTCGTTGGCAACGTACACCACGCCGCTTCCACCGGCGCCGAGCCGCCGCTGAATCTCGTAATGCGCAATGGTTTTCTTCTTCATTCCCAGACCCAAGTCTAGCGGTCGTTGTGTAAAGACTGTCTAACGATTCTTTATGTCCTTGTGAATTGAATCATCTAGCGCGCGTGGCACGGACGGCTTCAAGTGCGGCTTGCGGTTCTTGTTTCGAGTCGATCTGTTACCGTCGAATGAACCGATGATGCGCGTCATTGAAATCGCGAAACGAAACGGCGGGCCCTCGTTTCTCCGCGTGAACCCTGCATCGAAATTCACGCGATTTGTTATTGAGTTGGCGCTCGTCTTGACACTCGTTTCGTTCCCTGTCAATCTCGTCGCGCAGCAATCTCCGCCTCCCGCGACGCCCATCCCGCTTCCCGCGCAAGCCGAACAGCAACCTGGCTCCGGCGCGCAACTGCAAACCGGCACCTCGAGCGGCCTGGATGCCGAGGCACGCCTCCAGAATCTCCTCGCCGATCATCAGTACGCCATGATCGAATCGCAACTCGGCAAAATGCCGCCGGACCAGGCGCAGTTCTATCGCGGCATTCTTGCCAACCGCTCAAATCATCTCGATGAATCCATCAAGTTTCTCGAGCCCCTCCTCGATCAAGTGACAAAAGGCGCAAACCTCGCGCACCAGAAAGAGTTGCGCAAGACGCTGGCCGAAGATTATCTACGTCTCGGCGAATGGAGAAAAGCCGCGGCAGCTTATCAGTCGCTCGAGTCAACTCTCAAGGACAACCTCACGCAAGATGACCAGGATGCGATCGAACTTCCGCTCAAACTACTGCCCCTCATCGCGGAAAACTCGCCAGCCATCGTCGAGCCGTGTGACCCCTTCAAGCTCCAGGTCAGCGAAGATCCTCTAGGCCTCGTCGATGTCCCAGTTTTTGTCGATGCCCGCTCCCGTAACTGGATGCTCGATCCTACGCTGCCTTTCAATCTCATCGCGCGCTCCACCGCGAAGGAGGTCGGCCTTAGCATTTCTGGCGCAAGCGCGACCATCACTACGCTTACCGGTCATCCCATGCAGATTCATTCGACGGTCGTTCCGCGCTTCACCATCGGGGGTCGCCTCACAGTGCGCGATATGCAGGCTTTCGTTTACGACGACAAGGACTATTACTTTCCGCAGTCCAGCTATCAGGTCGAGGGCGTGCTCGGATATCCGGCGCTCGCCGCCATCGGCAGCCTCACCGTCAACTCCGACAACACTATTTTTGTGCGACCAGCAAAGCAGATTGCGCCGCCTGCAAAAGACGACCAGCTCACCACGGGCGCGCCATTCTATCTCGATGGCGATCAGGTCATCGTCGCGCTCGGCCGCGCCAGCAGCGCCGAGGAGGATGCGACGTCCCCGCAAATTCCCAACGCTCCAGGGCAGGGAACTGGCCTTGCGGCCCGCACGGATACTGCGGTACACGACGACGAACGAATGTACGCCGTCGATGCCGGCGGCCAGCAAACCTATCTCACCTCGCGTTACTTCGATGAGAACGCCGGCGAATTCAACAACCAGAAAATCGCGATGTATTCGTTACTCGGCGCGCAGTCGCCGCCGCAGCCGGCCTACACTGCTGAGAATGTTCCGCTCCAGGTGGGTGACTCAATCATCACACTGCACTTCATCCGCGTGCTCACGCAGCCGCTCGGCTCAGCTGCGCTCGACGACGTCTACGGCGTCCTCGGCACCGACGCCCTCGGCCAGCTCAAGAGCTACACCTTCGATTACCGCACGATGCGCTTCACAGCAACCGCGCAATAGTTCCGAAGTGGTTCCAACCTTTTGCTAGTCGATAGTCCCTAGCCCCTCGTCCTTAGCCCCTTGCTCTCTGCTCTTTCCACCGTCTTCTGCCCCCGCCGTCCCAGCGCCAGCATCAGAATGCCGAACACCAGCAGCGCGAATCCCCACCACACGTTTACGTCGATGCCGAGGCTCTTCAGGTAGAGGCCCACGTTGTCGCGCGTTGAAAGCCCGAAAGCGGCAAGCATCGTTCCGATCAGGGTGAACATCATTCCCAGCGGAATGCGCATGTCCATCTTCATCTTTGCGCTCGCGGCCGCCGTCCGGGCCGGCGCCGCCAACTCCGCCACTTCCCGCAGCTTCGTGAATGCACTCACCGCCGCCGTCACGATCAGCGCCGCAACAAACGCAATCAGCATCGTTCTCAGATTGAGTCGCAGCTCACTCGCGACAGGATGCAGCACAAAAATCCATCCGCCATGAACGCCTCGCTCGGCGCCAACGGGCAGTACCAGTCCGTGATGCAGCAGCGCTGCAATCGCGCCCGCAATCAGCCCGGAAAATGCCCCATTTGCCGTCGCGCGCTTCCAGAAAACTCCCAGCAGCAGCGTCGCCAGCAGCGGCGCAATCACCACGGCTGTAATAAGCCACGTCGCATCAATCAGGCTGTTGAAGCGCATGGAAAGCAGTGCAACGCCGAGCGCAAGTACCAACCCGGCGACGGACGCCCATCGCATCACAACCACCGTTTTGGGATCTTCCGCTTCCTTCCGCGCGAACACCGGCCAAAGATCGCCAGTCACCACCGCGCCAAAAGCCGTCAGGCTCGCCGCGGCACCGGCCATCATTGAAGCCAGCAGCGCAGCAATTCCCAGTCCGAGCAGCCCCGTTGGCAAAAAGTGCACCAGCAGATTCGGCACAGCCATCGCGTCGTTCAGCACCGTGTGCCCATTCGCATCCTTCTCCGGTTTGCCGGTCGCCGCGTCCAGCTTTGCCGGAACCAGCCCCTGCCCCGCTTCCACCTCCGGCGGCACCACGGTGATGTCGTGATAGATCGTGCCGTTTTCGTTATGAATCACAATCGTCGTCCGTGGCGTTGGCAGCCCCAGCGCAACAATCGCCGGTGCAATCACTAACAACGGCGCCACGATCCTCAGCGCCGCCGCTATCAACGAACCACGCTTTGCCGCATTCACGTCTCTCGCAGCCATCGCCACCTGCAGCACTCTGAAATCTGCGCACCACGTGCCCGCCGCAAACACCAGTCCCATCAAAGCAGCGGCCGTCATCGCTGCAAATCCCGAATGTCCGCCCGCCTGCGCAAACCCGCTCAAAGCGGCCGCAGCCTTCAGTCCGCTCCATCCGCCAATCTGTCTCAGTGCGAGAAAAACCACAGGCAGCAATCCCGCCACCAGCACAAAAAACTGCATCACCAGGTTGTAGATCGTACCGGTCATTCCACAAAGCAAAATGTAGGCAAGAATCAGCGCAGCCGGCAGCACAATCGAAAGGATCATTACTCCGCGCGGATCCAGGCCTGTTGAGCGCAGCGGAGCCTCAAGCACATGCAGCGCCGCAAGGACGCGCGCCATCGCGTAAAGCGACGCACCCGCGCTGAAAGCCGCCATCGCAGCAAACAGGCAAGCATGCAGCACCCGTGTCTGCTGGTCGAATCGAAACGCCAGAAACTCCGGCAGCGTCCGCGCCTTTGAGCGGTAATAAACCGGCACCAGGAAAAATCCGGCAAACAAAATCGCCGGAATCGTGCCGATCACATAGAAAGGAATGCTCGCAAAACCATAGCGCGCACCTGCTGCTCCCATGCCAATCAATTCCTGCGAGCCCATGCTCGCCATGGTCATCGCAAGTCCGCAGATCCATGCCGGCATCGCGCGGCCGGCCTGCAAAAAGTCGAGTCCGCCCGTCAACAGTGGTTTCAGCGAAATGCCCACCGCCAGCACAAAAAACAAATAGATGAGCAGAACCAGGATGTCGGTGGACGCTAGACTCGGCACGCACACTCCTTCCTTCGTGATGGTACAGAATCAGACCGGAGTCCTGGCCTGCTGGCCCTCGACCCTCCCATCGTCGCCATTCCCATGTCCGCGCCGTGCCCCATCCTTTCGCGCATGTTGTGAAAGGGTGGGATATCAAGAACTTTCAGCGGTCAATATTTTTCAATGTCACAAGCACAAAAAAATCGGCGGCAAGGGAGTCACCCCATGCCGCCAAGGATTGTCTGTCTACGCTGCTTGCGCTTTGTTAAACCCCGTTGCTTGCGGTCCGCGCTCTGCTGGCCGCGGACCAATGAACCGAATCGCTACTGCGCGTCACCGCCGCCTGAAGGCCCGCCTGCTGCCGGAGGCGCTGCTGGTGCACCCTGCGGAGCCGCTCCTGCCGGTGGAGGCCCTTGATGGCGCCGGAACTGCCCGTCCGGCCCTCCCGTTCCTGGCCTCTGGCCCCATCCGCGTCCGTCACGCCCATCACGTTCATGCATCATGTGGCTTTCGCGCGATGTCCGCAATTGCTTCCATTGGTCCGGCGTCAGTTGCATCCTCACGTCGAGCAGGAAGCGCGCATTCGCCTTTTCAAGGTCGGCGCGAGCCTGCACCACCTTGTCGATCTGTGCCTCAATCGCCGATCGATTCGGCGTGTCCGCTTTCATCAACGGACCCATCGTTACTTCTGCTCGATCGAGCGCGGCATGCAAGTCGATCAGTTTCATCCGATGGTCCTGCAGGATTCCATCCATCGCCTTACGTTGATCGTCCGTCAGGTTCAGTTGCTTCACCAGGTTTGGATTGTTCCAGAACTGTCCGCCTGCCAATCCAAAAGCCTGCTCCATGGGTGGCCGATGTTGCGCAAATCCATGTCCCATTCCGGGACCGCCGGGTCCTTGCGCCCACGCCAGTCCGCCCGCCATCAAAACTCCCGCCAGAAAAAGTCTTCCAGTCTTCATATCCTCTATTGTTCCCTCTTCCCTGACATTGCAGGGCCCTTCTCTCCCTCTTGCTCTGCTACATTACTGTGCTCCGTTATCGTCCGTCTGCTTCTCATCCATCAACTGAGCAAGCGGCTCCATCGCGGCCGGAACTGCACGCGAAATATCGCTGTCTACATTGGCCAGCAAATCCTGGTCGGTCTGTGTCGCCAGATCCTGCGCGGCGGCCTGTTGCAAACTTGCAGCTTTCTGCGCTGCCGCCTTTGCCGCGGCAACGCGCGCCTGCTCCTGCTGATGTTGCCGCTGATACACGGCACCTGCAAGGGTTCCCGCTGCCACCACGCATCCCAGCGCCCAGCTTGCGGCCAACCGCCAACTGCGCCTTACCATTCTCACTGTCCGCGGCCGGCTCATCTCCGCTTCGCTCCAGGCATCCACGCTCGCTTTGAAGTTCCTGAGCGCCTGCGCGACTTCCGGATCGTCTTCTCCCGCCAATCTCTGATTCCACTTCATTTTTGACCTCTCAACTCCGTGCGTACTTTACCCAGTGCCCGCGAAAGGTGCGCCTTCACCGTGCCTTCACTCAAGCCGGTGGCTCGCGCGATCTCGCTCAATTCCTGTTCTTCCACGTACCGCAGCAGAAAAACCGTCCGCTGCCTGCCACTTAAGCGCTCCACAACTTTCCAAACCTGCCCCACTTGCTCACGCGCCAGCATCATCTGCTCCGCGCTTCGTTCGCCGCTCGGCAACCACTCGCCGGCTTCGTCCGAATCCACTGAGTTTGTCCGCGTCGTCCGCCAGAATTGCAAGCGCCTGTTGCGCCAGTGGTCCTTCTGCAAGTTGATTGCAATTCGCATCAACCATGTCATCGCACTCGAGTCGCCTCGGAAGTGACTCCAGTTCCGATGCGCCTTCAGGAAGCACTCCTGTGTCAACGTCTCAGCCAGGTCCACGTCGCGCAGCGACGCCAGCAAAAATCTGAAGATCTGCGGCCGGTGCACTTCGACGATGCGCGAGAACTCCTGCGCGGCAATCTCCCCCGCCGCTTCAACGTCCATCGGCTTCACTGCCGTGCCTGCTGCCATCGCTTTGGTAGACGGCCCCATAGACCGCAAGTTTACAGGCTCTTTGTTCATTTTCGCGCCGATTCCGCCAACTATCGGCAAGTCGCTTTCAATAGCGAAACTACACCACAGCCACCTGGGAGGCGGCATTCGCCAGAAGCCCCTGCTGTAGAGACTCTTTGCTCCGTTTGGGCGTGAGCACCGGCCGCCTGCGCAACGTTATAATTTGGGTCGGATTGGAGACTCGAATGATCTCCCGTCGTACTTTCGTGAACGGTTTGGCAGCGGGAGTGGCTGGCTCGGCTTTTGCCTCTTCTGCAAAAAGCTATGCGCAGATTATGGGCGCCAACGACCGCCTTAACTTCGCCATCAACGGCCTGAATGGCCGCGGTTACGCGCACCTCTCGGCGCTCAAGGCCAACAGCAAGACCGCCCGCGTCGCCTACGTCTGCGATGTCGACGACGACATCCTGTGCGAAGTTTGTCGGCCAAGCGCCGAGCAGGTGCTCGGCTACGCGCCCAAGGCCGAAGCCGATTTTCGCAACGTGCTCGAATCGAAAGATGTCGACGCCATCACGGTTGCCACGCCTGACCACTGGCACACGCCCATGGCCGTTCTCGGCCTCAAGGCCGGCAAGCACGTCTATGTCGAAAAACCCTCCAGCCAGAATCCGCGCGAAGGCGAGCTGCATCGTCGCCGCGCAGAAGAAATACGGCAAGCATGGTGCAGGTGGGCGACCAGCAGCGCTCCTCCGACTACACCATCAAGATGATCCAGAAGATTCACGACGGCTACATCGGCGACGCCTACATGGCCAAGGCCTGGTATGCCAACACGCGCGGCGCCACGCATTACGGCGAGCCCGCTCGCCGCTCCGCCACGCTCAACTGGGATCTGTGGCAGGGCCCGGCGCCGCGCAGCGAGTACAGGGAAAACATCCATCCCTATAACTGGCACTGGCTGCGCCGCTACGGCACCGGCGAAACCCTCAACAACGGCACGCACGAAGTCGACGTCTGCCGCTGGGCGCTCGGCGTCGAGTTTCCCCATGCCGTCACCGCATCCGGCGGCAACTATCAGTACAAAGACGACTGGCAGTTCTACGACACGCTCATCACCAACTTCGAGTACCCCGACAAGCTCATCTCCTGGGAAGGCCGCAGCCGCCAGGGCATGCGCCTCTACGATCGCGATCGCGGCTCGGTCATCATGGGCACCAAGGGCTCGGTCGTCATCGATCGCGGCGGCTACGACGTCTACGACTGGAAGGGCAAGCAGATCGACACACTTCCGCACCGGCCACGCAGACCTCAACCAACTGACCTCATCGGCCACGATACCATGACCGACGCGCACTTCGCCAACTTCATCGCCGCCATTCACGGGCAGGAAGAAGCTCCACTCGCCCATCCCGGTCGCCAATGTCACCGTCACCATGCTGCTGCTCTCGAACATCGCCTGGTTCGTCAACCGCATGCTGCGCCTCGATCCGGAGACCGCGCACATCCTCAACGATGCCGAAGCCATGAAGTATTGGGGCCGCACCTACGAGAAGGGCTGGGAAGTGACCGTTTAGAGAATCGTTGATTCCTAAACGCGTCATCCTGAGCGAAGTCGAACGAGTCGCGCATTTCGGAAACTTCCCTCAGCAGGGAATCGGAGCGCCCGCATCCTTTTCACGGCTTCATCGTGCAAAAGGGTGCGAAACCAACATCTCCATTCTTAAAATCAAAAAGTGACGAGCAAATGACTACCATCCGCTGCAACCCTCCCCGCCGCCCAAGCCGGAACCATCACCCTCGGCGGCGATCTCACCGTCAACCGCATGGGCTTCGGCGCCATGCGCATCACCGGCAAAGGCATCTGGGGCCCGCCCGCCGATCGCGCAGGCGCCACTCGCCACGCTGCGCCGCGCCGTCGAACTCGGCGTCAACTTCATTGACACTGCCGACTCCTACGGCCCCGATGTCTCTGAAGAACTGATCGCCGAAGCCCTCTGGCCCTATCCCGCCGGCCTGGTCATCACCACCAAGGCCGGCTGGGTGCGCCACGGCCCCGGCGTCTGGCAGCACAACGCCAGCCCCGCGCACATTGAGGAGGCCATCGAAGGCAGCCTCAAGCGCCTGCGCCTCGAGCGCATCGACGTCTACCAGCTCCACGTCCCCGATCCGGCCGTCTCCTTCGACGCCTCGATGGAAGCCATGGCGCGACTCAAGGAGCAGGGCAAGATCCGCCACGTCGGCCTTTCCAACGTCACGCTCGAGCACATCAAGCGCGCGCAGAAAATCGTGCCCATCGTCTGCGTGCAGAACCGCTACAGCTTCTCCGATCGCGAGTGGGATTTCGTGCTCGACTACTGCGAGGCCAACGGCATCGCCTTCCTGCCCTGGGGCCCGATGGCGCAGGGCACGCAAGGCGAATGAAGTGGTGGAGAAAATCGCCGCCGCGCGCAAGGTTTCCACAGCCGTCGTTTCGCTGGCCTGGCTGCTGCGCCGCTCGCCGGTCATGCTGCCCATCCCCGGCACCAGCAACGTCAAGCACCTCGAAGAAAATGTGAGCGCCGCGGCCTTCCGCTCTGAGCGACGCGGAATTCGCCGAGCTGAACGCCGTGGTCCCGAAGCCGTACTGGCTCCGCGCCTGACGCCTGCGCCGGCTTTGCCTGCGCGGCGGCACGTAGTGAAAACGCACTCAGGTAAATCTTTTCGCCTCGGCCGTGCTTGGCCACCTTCAGCAGATCCAGGACGCCCAGAAATCCCGACGCGCGCGCCAGCTCCGGCGTGATATCAGGAAATCCGATCGGCTCGATCGAGTCCACCTCGATCTCGCCTTCCTCCATGCGATAGCGCCTGCCCACCTTCACATGTGGCCGCGTCCAGATGCGCACGCTGCACGTGATCTCGCCGCGCCGAACGCCCTCCCGCAGCCGCTTTGTGAAAACCATACAGTGAGTCTACGACCATCGCACTGGTACACTGTCCCGTTCAACGCTTACTCGGCGACAACGAAACCAAGGAAGATCATGCTGCTCGAATCGCTTCGCGAACAAGTTCTCCACGCCAACCAGGAAATTGCCCGCCGCGGCCTCGCTCCCCACACCTTCGGCAACGCCAGCGGCATCGACCGTTCCGGCGCCGAGCCGCTCGTCGTCATCAAGCCCAGCGGCGTGGACTACGCCACCCTGACGCCCGCCGACCTGGTCGTCACCGACCTCGACGGCAAAATCGTCGAAGGCTCGCTGCGCCCTCAAGCGATCTCGACACCCACACCCTCCTCTACCGCGAGTTCCCGCAGATCGGCGGCATCGTCCACACCCACTCCGAGTTCGCCACCTCCTGGGCCCAGGCCGGCCGCGCCCATCCCCTGCCTCGGCACCACCCACGCCGACTACTTCCACGGCCCGGTTCCCGTCACCGAGCCGCTCACCGCCGAAGAAGTCGCCGAAGCCTACGTGCGCAACACCGGCGCCGTCATCGTCCGCCGCTTCCGCTGCAGAAGTCTCGACCCCGTCGCCGTCCCCGGCGTCCTGGTCGCCGGCCACGCGCCCTTTGCCTGGGGCAAGACTCCCGCCGAAGCCGTGGAGCACGCCGACGTCCTGGAGTACATCGCCCGGCTGGCCTTTCGCAGCGTGCTCCTGGGCGCTTCCGAATCCGGAATTCCGGCGCACGTCTCCGAACACCACTACCTGCGCAAGCACGGCCCGAAAGCCACTTACGGCCAGCGCTAAAGTCACTCGAACCTACTGCATTCGACTCACAGCTCCAGCTGCATCCAGAAGTGCACATCGGCTCACATCGCCGTGTAGCCTGCATCACTCGCGTAATTGCCGCCACTAACCCGCTCCAGGTCAGACATCTACAATTTTTCATAGATTGATTCTTTTCCCTGTAGCCCGATTCCCGTTTTCTGCATTTATACTCGTGATTTTCCTCGCAGTCCAGTTGACAGTTCGAAAGAATCGAAGTCCATATCGTGCGTATTCTCAGATGATTGCCGTCGAGTCGCCGGCGCGACTGCGGCATTCTCCCCGCGTGGCAACTGACGTGCAAGCAATGAGTTCGGTGTAGAAAGTCTCCCCCCATGGAGACAAGCCTCTTCAACCGCGTGCAGGCGACGCTGCTGGCCTTGGCCACAGCGGCTCTGTTCGTGCTGGCGGTCTTGAATCTCCTCCAGGAGCGCCAGTTCCAGCAGCCCGACGACGGCGTCTGGTGGCGCGAGGCCCACGGGCGGCCTGTCGCCGACAGGGTTCTGCCCGACATGCCCGGCCAGCGCGCCGGCATCCAGACCGGCGACCTGCTCACCGCCGTCAACGACTCGCCTAATGCGCCGATCAGCACGGTTGCGCACCTCTCCGATCTTGAGCGCGCGCTCTACGCTACCGGCTCTTACGGCCAGGTCTACTACACCATCACGCGCGACGGCATTCCGCTTGACACGCCGGTCAGGGTGATTCCGGAGCCGGCCGACCGCAGCCTGCCACAGGGCCTGCGCGTCATCGGCCTGATCTATCTCGTCATCGGCTTCTACGTGCTCTTCCGCCGCTGGGGCGCGCCCCGCGCCACCCATTTCTATCTCTTCTGCCTGGTCTCGTTCGCGCTCTACGCGCTCAAGTACACCGGCGCAGTTCGACGCCCTCGACTGGACCGTCTTCTGGACCAATGTCGTCGCCGAGGCGCTGCAGCCTGCGCTCTTCCTGCACTTCGCTCTCAGCTTCCCTGAGGAGCGGCTTCAAGAACATCACGCCGCCGCTGGCTGTTGCCGCTGATCTATGCGCCCGGCGCAGGCTTGCTTGGCCTGTGGCTCTGGGCCATCGACACCCGCGAGGCCACCAGGCCTGCTCAAGCATCGCCTCGACCAGATCGCCACCGCCTACGACGCGGCTTTCTACGTGCTGGCCGCGCTGCTCTTCCTGCGCAGCTACAGCCGCGCCAACACCCCGCTGCTGCGCCAGCAGTTGAAGTGGGTCACGCGCGGCACCCTGCTGGCGGTTCTGCCCTTCACGCTGTTTTACGCCATTCCCTTCCTGCTTCGACCTGCAATCCGCCGCGCCTGCTCACCAACCTGGCCGGCCTGTCGCTGGTCTTTCTGCCGCTCACCTTCAGTTGGGCCATCGTCCGCTACCGGCTGATGGATACCGACCTGATCTTCAAGCGCGGCGTGGCCTACACGCTGGCCACCGGCCTGCATTCTCGGCGGCTACTTCGGCGTCATCGCGCTCATTGCCGGTCGTGGTGCACAACGCCTGCCGGAAGCGGTGCGCGAGTGGGGCCTGGTGCATCGCCATCCTGGTCACTGCCGCGGTCTTCGATCCGCTCAAGCGCCGCATTCAGGGCTGGGTCGATCGCGCCTTCGACCGCCATCGCTACGACTACCGCAAGGCGCTGGTCGAGTTCGGCCGCGGCCTCAGCTCCGAGACCGATCTCGAGGCGCTGCTCAACTCCATCGTCGAGCGGTTGCCGCGCACGCTGCTGGTCGCCCGCGTCGCCATCTTCCTCGTCGAGGATTCAGGCCGCCTGCGCCTGGCCGCTTCCCACGGCCTGCCCGCCGAAGTGAACGCGCAGCGCCAGAACGGCCGATCGCCTCGATCTCGGCTTCCTCGACTTCGACCAGCGCCACGCGACCACTCGCACATCTTCCTTGAAAATGCCCAGCAGGCCCTGCATCTGCCGCGCGAGCAGCAGCGCGCCGCCGCGCTGCTCGACCTGAACTACTACCTGCCCTGCCGCGTGCGTCAGGGATCGAGCGAACGGCTCGGCCGCAGCCGCACCATCGCCGTCATCGGCCTGGGCCGCACCATCGGCGGCGACTTCCTCTCCAGCGAAGACGTGGAGCTGCTCGAATCGCTCGCCAGCTACATCGGCATCGCCCTGCAGAACGCCAGCCTCTACGCGCGCCTCGAAGAAAAGATCAGCGAGTTCGAGCGGCTCAAGGAATTCAACGAGAACATCGTCGAATCCATCAACGTCGGCATCCTCGCCATCGATCTCGACGACCGCATCGAGAGCTGGAACGCGCAGATGGAAGCCATGTACGCCCTCAGCCGCGCCGAAGCCCTCGGCCAGGCACTTCGCGCCGTCTTCCCCGTCGGAGTTCGTCGAGGCCCTCGACAGCTTCCGCAACGAGCAGGGCGTGCATCACCTCTACAAGTTCCGCCTCACCACGCGCGCCGGCGAGCAGCGCACCGCCAACATCGCCATCGCGCCGCTGCTCTCGCGCGACTTCGTCTCCGTCGGCCGCATCATCCTGGTCGACGACATCACCGAGCGCGTCTCGCTCGAAATCGCAGCTCGCCCAGGCCGACAAGCTCAGCTCCATCGGCCTGCTCGCCGCCGGCGTGGCCCACGAAATCAACACGCCGCTGGCCGTCATCTCCTCCTACGCGCAGATGCTCTCCAAGCAGCTGCGCGGCGATGCGCGGCTCGGCCCGGTGCTCGACAAGATCACCCAGCAGAGCTTCCGCGCCTCGGAGATCGCCAACGGCCTGCTCAACTTCTCGCGCACCTCGACACCGAGTTCCGCGAGACCGATCTGAACCAGGTCATTCGCGATACGCTTTCGCTGCTCGAGCACCAGTTCAAGACCGCGCAGATTCGACGTCGATCTCGACCTGGCCGAGGAGCTGCCGCCCATCCACGGCAACCCCGGCAAGCTGCAGCAGGTCTTTCTCAACCTGCTGCTCAACGCCAAAGACGCCATGCCCGGCGGCGGCACGCCTGCGCGTCGCCACGCTGGTCAACGGCCACGTCGAAGCCGTCGTCGCCGACTCCGGCTCCGGCATCGCGCCCGAGCATCTGAAGCGCATCTACGATCCGTTCTTCACCACCAAGACCACGCCCAAGCCCGGCGACACGCCGCGGCACCGGCCTGGGCCTCGCCGTCTCCTACGGCATCATTCAGGAGCACGCCGGCAAAATTCATGTCGAGAGCGCGGTCGGCGCCGGCACCACCTTTCATCTCGAGTTTCCCCTGTTAAGGAAATCCGTCCATGCCTGAGGTCGAACGAGCCTGACTCTGCCCTTGAACGCGTCCGCCTCCGCAGCGCCAGCCAACGGCAACTCCACCGCCGCCAGCATCCTGGTCATCGACGACGAAGCCGGCATCCGCGAGTCGCTCGAAGTGCTGCTCACGCTCGAAGGCTACGCCGTCGACATGGCCGGCGACGGCGAAGAGGGCCTGCGCATGCTCGAACGCGAGAACTTCGATCTCGTGCTGCTCGACCTCGCCCTGCCCGGCCAGAGCGGCCTCGAGCTGCTGCCGCAGATCAAGGAGCGCCAGCCCGAGCTGCCGGTCATCATGATCACCGCCTACGGCACCGTCGACAACGTCGTCGAAGCCATCCGCGCCGGCGCGGAAAACTTCGTCCAGAAGCCCTGGGACAACGAAAAGCTGCTCGCCGACATTCGCTCCGCCGTCGCCCGCCACCGCGCCGAAGAAGAAAACCTCCAGCTCAAGCGCACCCTCAAGCAGCGCTACAACTTCGCCAACATCGTCGGCAAGAGCGAGTCCATGCTGCGCGTCTTCGACCTCGTCGCCCAGGTCGCGCCCAGCCGCTCCACCGTCCTCATCCAGGGCGAAAGCGGCACCGGCAAGGAGCTCATCGCCAAGGCCATCCACGCCAACTCGCCGCGCAGCGACAAGCCCTTCGTCCCCATCAACACCGGCGCCATGCCCTCCGAGCTGCTCGAGTCCACGCTCTTCGGCCACGTCAAGGGCGCGTTCACCTCCGCCATCGCCTCCAAGAAAGGCCTCTTCGAAGTCGCCAACGGCGGCACGCTCTTCCTCGACGAGATCGCCACCATGGGCATGGACACGCAGGCCAAGATTCTGCGCGTCCTGCAGGACAGGCGCTTCATGCACCTCGGCGGCATTCAGGAGATTCAGGTCGACGTGCGCATCATCGCCGCCACCAACGTCGATCTGCGCCAGGCCGTGCGCGAAGGCCGCTTCCGCGAAGACCTCTTCTACCGCCTCAACGTCATCACCGTCGATCTGCCGCCGCTGCGCGCGCGCCGCGAAGACATTCCGCTGCTCGTCGCAGCACTTCCTCGATTTCTACGCCGACGAGAACGACCTGCCGCCGCGCAAGCTCTCGCGCCGACGCCATGCGCGCCCTCGTCGATTACGAGTGGCCCGGCAACGTCCGCGAGCTCGAAAACGCCATCGAGCGCGGCGTCGTGCTCTCCTCCGGCCCCGTCATCGGCTCCGACCTGCTGCCCGGCCACATCACCGGCCGCAGCTTCCAGGACGCCCTGCTCGAGCACAATCCCAACGCCTCGCTCTTCGACATCCTCGAAGACATCGAGCGCCGCATCATCATCGAGAAGCTCGAGCGCTGCAACTGGAACCAGACCGACGCCGCCGAGCAGTTCCGCATCCCGCTCTCCACGCTCAACCAGAAGATCAAGCGCCTCAACATCGAGATCCGCAAAAAGGGCAGGGAATAGAGACAATTCAGATGCGGTGAGTCGATCTTTCATGCCGACCGGACGACATTCGCAGCTCGACGAGCCCGCCTGAAACTACGTTCTTTATGCGGCCAATTCGGCTGAAATGGTTTCGGCCTGAGTCTTTGCTGCATTACAGTCCTGCCCAGTCCGCCAATAGACCCAGAGATAAAAGCTCCCCATCGTCAGGAGAATCAGAGGAGCAGGCCTGGCGAGCAAAATGGTCGCAGCCTTCGCCGGCCAATCCGGCAAGGCATCGCGGATTGGCCGCGAGAAGTTAACCAGAAAAAAGAGAGGCAAATCTCCTGTAAGAAACAGCGCAGCGAAGGTCAACCCGATTGCCGCGCGTCGGAACGGCGAACGCTTGGCCGACAGAATCGCGCAAGCGGGCAGCGCCAGAGAAATCAAATTCGCATCGTGCGTTCGGTGATAAACGGGCAGCATGGAGATCGCAGCAATCGCGGCGAGACCGATCCACACCCGCTCCGTCGTTGGGCGTGACCTCACGGTCGATGCAGCCCAAACTAGAATAAGGCTCCCACAAGTTAGATAAGTGATCGTGTTGTAAGTGAACGCGCTCTTCGAGAAAACGCCGAAGACGGTTTGCAGACTGATCATCATTCCGACTGAAGCGACATTTACGGCGTTAGAAACCGGGTTGTTCACTGCGTTGGGCCCGGTCATTGTAAGATGCAGGTTCGCCCTTAGCTCGTGAAACCAACCCGGTGAAACCTGGTAAACCCAGAGAATTGCAAATGTGCTTAAAAAAGCCGTGACACAGAGCGTTTCGAGCGCTCGTCTGCGATAAGTGCCGCCGGCCAGCAGGAAGAAAAGCCAGATCAGGCCGGCATCCTGGGGTTTGATCGTGAGGCTCAGAGCCAGGCAAAGCACTCCGATCCTTGCAAATCGATTCATAGCGAAGCACAACGCTGCAATGATGCAGAGATTCACCGCAATTCCCGCGGTGTTTCCAACCAGAAAAACCCCGAGGCCGTTCACCAGCCACACTGCGGCCAGGCCTCCGGAAAGAACAGGGGAGAACTGCGAAGCTAATCGCCAGATGAGGAATGCGCTTACCAAAAAACTGGCGCAGGTCATGGCCATCCAAAGGAAATGCGCAAGACCCCAGGAAAGAACTCCAAAGGGCGCCAGAAAAACGAAAGCCGTGGGTAGATTGATATAAACCAGTTGTGCCTGGCTGCGGCTTCGCTCAACCGGATTCGTGACGTCGGCACCGCTCTCCTTCTGGTACACACTCATCAGCTCGCTAAACTGATAAGGGTCGCGATGCTCGATCATGCAGCGTGTCCCGTAATAGACCGATTTGAAATCGATCATCCAGGCAATCCCCATCCACTCGCTCGCGGAACAAATCACGACAAAGATCGCCATTCCTGCGAGCAGCAGGCAGAGCCCATCCATCCGCGCTCTTTTCGCGCTGGCCATTTGTCTCAAATCCAGGGAAAATTAAACAATCAGTTCGAGCCATCATAATTGCCTTAGCGATCAGTCGGAAGAATCCTTTGCATTGAATCTTGTAAAATTCTTGTCGGGTAACCAAGTAGTTCGCACGGTCGTCATCGCGCTCCGGTTACAATCGACGCAAGGAGCGGTTTGCAGGCTCAGTAGTCTACCAATCGCGGAGTTCTTAGCATGCCAACTGCCTACTACCTCTTCAAATCCGAGCCCACCGTCTACTCCTTCGACGATCTGGTCCGCGACGGCGAAACCACCTGGGATGGTGTCACTGCTCCTGCCGCCGTCAAACACCTGCGCGAGATGAAGGCCGGAGCAAAGTGGATCTTCTACCACACCGGCGACGAGCGCACCGCAGTAGGCACAGGCACTGTCGTGAGCGTCGATGCCACCGATCCCAAAGTTCCCATCGTCCGCGTCAAAGCCGGCAAGCGCCTCAAGCATCCCAAAACCCTTGACGCCGTCAAGGCCGAGAAAATATTCAAGGCCTCGCCCCTCCTCACCATCGGCCGCCTCTCCGTTGTCCCCCTCACAAAAGAGCAGTGGGATTGGTTCATAGCCTGACGGTTCGGAGGCAGCGCAGATCTCACTTCCTTAATTCGATTGCCACCACTTGACCGTCCACGGTCTTGTCGGTGGTCTCGACATATTGGACCGATGCCTTTTTACCCTCAAAGTCAGCGCACGGATTCACTGGCCCTGTCGGCGTGAATCCCGTCGCCGTCAACTCGATGCTCGTCATCTCGTTGTTGTAAAACGAGAGCGTTTTCCCCGCCGCGGCGTCGAGCTTGAACTCCAGCACTGACGGATAGCTGCAGGCCGCACCATGAATGACTCCTACGGCCGTATGCTTTGGTCCATTTTTTGGCGCCGATGGATGCTTGGGCGTTTCATCCGCGACCACCGCCACAACCCCAGGCACATCGCCGGCGTGTGCTGTCTCTCCACGCCTCTGCAAAGCCATTGAGGACTCCTGTTCGGCGCGCGCTTTCTTGAATTGTTCAACCTGGTCAATCTGTGTCTCGATCATCACCATCTGTCCTGGCTCTTTCGCCACTTTCATGGCGCCGCGCAATACGGTGATCGCATCATCCTCCCGCTGCATTGCCATCAGTACATTCGCCGCATTCACACGGAAAGCCGGCTCGCCTGGTTCCAACTGAATTGCATGGAGACTTAGAATGCGCGCCTCTTCGAGGTTCTTGCGCCTCATGGCAAAGAAAACCGCGAGCCTGTCGTACGAAGACGCAAAACGTGGATTCAGCTCGATGGCCTTGCGCAGGCTGTCTTCGATCGACTTGTCATCAGGCCCCTGCGGCTCGTTCATGCTGAGGGACGCGAAATTGTAGTACGCCAGAGAGTCCTTCGAATCCAGCTTCACCGCCTCTCCATACCATTTCAGCGCTTCGTCGCGATGTCCGGCGCGGTTTTCGAGATACCCCATCGTCTCGTGCGCCTGCACGTTGTTGGGATCCTCTTTCAGAATCGTGTCCAGCAGTGCGCGCGCTTCTGCCTCGCGGTCAACGTAAGTGAGCACGTCTGCGCGCCGAGCGTCGAACTCCACCTGGGCCAGCGGCCGCACCTTATAACTTGACTCGTCAATCGGCGCTGCAGCGCTCGACAAAACATACTCCTTGTAGCCTGCCTGCTGAATGTATCCTTCCAGCGCTTTCTGGAATTGCTTCAAATCGCCGAATGCTTTCTCCGCAGCAGTGAGCGAATCCTCGTTATGGCTTACCAGGTTCATGTAGTCGCCCATTCGATTCACGTGCTTATCGTGGTCAGTCACCATCAGGAAGTGCGTCAGCGCCCACGATTCCGCGTAAAAAACTGAGCCTTTCTGTTCCTCGTGATAGTAAGGGGACGATGCATCCACTTTGAAAAGCACATCCAGTGGAATTAGTCTGTTTTGCCGCAGGTAGAGTATGTCGTCAGCGCTTGGTTCACCCAGCAGAACGTCCTTGTCGCGAATCTCGGTGTTCTGCATGAACTCCGCCAGGCCTTCGTTGAGCCACAACGGCATCCAGGCTGATGCACCCATAAACTGCAGGTGCGTGTACTCGTGATAGACCGTCGCGTACGGATGTTCGTATTCGGCATCGAGCTGCAGAAGGATGTAGTTCTTCTCTTCCGTGTGCGAGTAATATCCGCCCAGCTTCATCTGGCCTTTCGCCAGGTACGCCGCCGGTTCCATCGTCTGAAACACCTTCTGATTCTTCGCGGCGATCACAACGATCGGTTCAGCGGGGTCCACATTTGCTCTGGGATAAAGGACCTGAAAAACCCAGCGCATGCGCTCAAACTGGTCCGCGATATGGCGGCCCTGCTTTTCGCCCGCATCGGTGATCACGGTGAAGTGCGCGCTGCTCACTTCGATCCACTGATCAGGGGCGGCGTATGCTGCGCGGCACAGAAAGGCGGCAACCAAACCGAGGCAAAACAATCGGGGCAACATAAATTTGCCGCAATTCTACTCCAACTTCGTTTTTCTGCAATCCTTCATTTCAACCACGCCTTCGTATTCAGCATTTGCCGCTGGTCCAGGCTCCACACCTTGCCCGTCAACTCGTCGGCCGCCTTGCCCTCGCGCGCGCACTTCTCAAACTCGCTGGCCACAGCCTGCATCTTCGCATCAAGGTCATCGAGAAAATTCAGCACCAGCGCCTCGGGAATCATCGGCAGCTTCGGCGAGCCGAACTCCAGCTTGCCGTGATGCGACAGAATCATGTGCACCACCAGTGTGCGCAGCCGATCGGGAAATCCCGGCAGTCCGGCGATCGTCTTCTCCACCAGTTCCACGCCCATCTGGATGTGCCCCAGCAGGATGCCTTCAACGGTGTAGTCGAATCCCGTCTCCCACTCCAGCTCGCGAATTTTTCCAATGTCGTGCAGAATCACGCCCGTCAAAAGCAGGTCGCGATCGAGCAGCGGATAATGCGCCGCCACGCGATCGGCCAGTCCGAGCAGGCTGATCACGTGTTCCAGCAATCCGCCCAGCCACGCATGGTGCAGCTGCCGCGCGCGGCCGGCGCCTCGCGATACGCCTGCGCCAGCTCCGCATCGCCCAGCAGCGCCTTCAGCAGCCGCTTCAGGTCGGGATTCGTAATGCTCTCGACAGTCGCCTCGAGCTGCGCCCACAACTCGCCCACATCGCGCGTCGTCGCGGGCAGCATGTCCATCTTGTCGGCTTCGCCGGCCAGCGCCCTGCGCAGTTGATCCACCTTCACCTGGCCGGTCGTCAAAGCGCGAAACGCATGCCGCGCACCTTCACCATGTCGCCGCGCTCGAATTCCCTGGCGATGCGCGGATCACTCAGCTCCCACACGCGCCCCTCGATCTGCCCGGTTTTGTCGCCGAGCATCAGGTTCAGGTAGGGCTTGTTTTGCTTTGTGGTTCGCTGCTGCTTGGCCAGAACCAGGAAGAAGCCATCGAAGGGCTTCCCTTCGTCGAATCCGGCCAGATCGGCTATATAGATGTCTTTCATTCTGCCGAGAAGATTAACGCACCAGGCTGCCGAGTCCCAAGAACACCCGCGCCCAACCACAAAACTTTGTGCCCCATCCTTTTCGTGCCTTTGCGAGAAGAATGGGGCAGCAACGAACCGTCCGTCGCCATTCCACTTCAGCCCAAAAACACCGCGGGCCCGGGATCGTCATCCCGGGCCCGCGAATGTTTCAGTTACCCAGCTTGTCCCCAACTATTGCTGCGGTTGCGCCTGTGGCTGGTCAGCCGGATGGTCAGCCGGCGCCGGAGCGCCCTGCACAGGCGGAATCGGCGTCGGCTGCTGCACCGGCTTCTGCTCATCCGCCGGCTTCTTCGGCTGCTGGCTCAGGCGCGTCTTGTCTCCGGTAGTTGCCGCTGTCTTCTTCTTCTTGTTCTTGTCGGTGTCGCCGTCAATTCCCAGCGGAGCCGACTGCGTCTGGCGGTCGGCTACTTCGGCCGCATCGGCGGCGCGTTCGCATTCGACACCGCCACCCGTCGGATTTGCCTTGTTCTTCGGTTCCTTGCGCCCGCTCGCTGAATCGTGTCTTCTTTGTCGGCGCAGTCGGCTCCAGCGGATTCGCCGGCTGATCTGCAGCCGATGCCGTCTCCGGCAGCGCGCCTGCATTCTCCGTTGCCGTATTTGTTGTCGCCGTCGGCAGCGTCTCGCGCGGCGCCTGGCCAAAACGAATCTTCTCTTTCTTGCCCGGCTTCTCTGTCGCTTGTTCTGCGTTCTTGTCTTCTTCTTCTTCTTCTTTCCGGTCACCGCGGCTGCTGGTTGAGCCGGCTGCATCGCCGCTGCCTGCTGCGCGGGCGTCATGCTTTGAGGAGCGCCCTGATCGGTTGCCGGCGCCGCCACAGCCGTTCCTGCCTGTTGCGCTGGCGCCGAACTCTGCACCGCACCCTGAGGCACTTCGATCCTTGCCGCTGTCGCCGGGGCCCGCCCCGAAGCTGTCGGGCGCAGGCGCCGCCGTTCCGACTTCTGCCGGAAGGTGTGCGTGCTCTCGCGGAACCGCGTCCGCTCCACCTTTGCCTTCTTCTTTCGGCGCAGGCGGCACGTAGGCGCTGAAGCCGATGCTCGGATGCAACTCGCCATACGTCGCCCCGGTGTCCGTATATCCCTGCTTGATCTGGATGAACGCCTCGTCGCGCATCTTGCTCAGATATTCGCGGATCGCCGGCTCCATCTGGCTCATGTAGTAGGCCTCTTCCACCTCCTGCTGCACATCCTTGAACGGCCGCGGGCCGCCCGGCGATGTGCTGCACGACCTTCAGGATGATGTAGCCCTGCCGCGTGAGGATCGGCTCGGTGTATTGGCCGGCCTTCAGGGCGAATGTCTTGTCCTCAAGCAGCTTGGGCAGTTGGCCGCGCTTGTACTGGCCCAGGTCGCCGCCCTCCGCCGCCGTCGGTCCGTCGCTGAAGCTGCTTCGCCAGCTGCGCAAAATCGCCGCCCGCGTGCAGCCGGGCCTCAATGTCGTCCGCCTTGGCCTTGGCCGCAGCCACTTTGGCCGGATCGTCGGCCGGCGGCGCGAGATCAGAATCTCGCTCAGCCGCTCGCTCTCCGGCTGCGCGTAATCCTGCTTGTGCTGCTCGTAGTAGCGCTCCACTTCGCCCGGCGTGATCTGGATGTGCTCGCCAACCTCCTGCCGCATCACTTCCTGGGTGATGATCTGGTTGCGGATGTTGGCTTTGAAGTCCTCGAACGAGACGCCCTGCTCCTTGGCGGCCTTTTCCAGGTCCTCGATCGTGGCCAGGTTGTATTGCTTGCGGATCTCGTCCAGCCGCTTCACCAGCTCGGTTTCGCCGGTAATGCCCAGTTCCTTGCCCTTGGAGAGCCACAGTTGCTGGTCGATCAGGTTGCGCAGCAGATCCTTGTGCGCCGCCGCCATCTGCTGCATGGTCTCGCCGTGCTGCCGGCGCCTCCTGGTCCAGCTCGTCCATGCGCGCGGTCGTAGTCCGACTTGGTGATGATCTGGTCGTTGACGCGGGCAACGATGTCCTCGACCGTCGATGCCGCCGTAGGGGCTCTCGGGCTCGGTCGTGCCTGGGTCTGCGCCAATGCGGTGCCTGCAAGCAGCACCGTGCCAAACACGAACGCCGCGGAGATGCGAAGAAGTCTTCAAGGTCATAAAGTCGGCATCGCGCACGGCGGCGACAATTGCCGCCTGATGCATAGACGCCATTGTAAATGCCTGGGCAGCAGCAGCGCGAACTGGAGCCCGCACCCGAGCGATTCTCCGAGCTCGTCCATCCGTCGTTGCCCCATCCTGTCCCCTCATGCGGGTGCCCCCGATCCCTGCACCATGGGGACCGGGGAGACAATCTCCAGTCCTCGAAAGCTCCCTCGTTCGCGCGGCAGGGGCTTGCGAAACCGTCTGCACACCGCCCTCAACCGCCCTCCGCTACTCGGTGACCGGCCACCCGCGTCGCGTCAAATAACCGGTGCTATACTTTAGCCCAGGAGACGGCTCCGCGGGCTTCGCGAGCGGTTCTTCGCATCTCCCTGGCCTTGCCGGAACCGGGCAAGGTCAATTTTTATCGAGGCGGCAATCCCCTTGCGGCCACAAACGGCTCAAAAGGATTGCCCTCAGGCGATGCGAAGTCCGCGGCAACTGGCGCCCGCCTGAGACCGTCTGGAGGTTCGAGTCTGTCTATGACTCCTCGCGCCCGCCGCGCCTCTTCGCCGTCGTCGTCTTCTTCGCCGTCTGCGCCGTCGCCGGCACCGTGCTGCAGCGCCGCGTCGGCGCGCAGTCCTCGCAGGACGAGAGCCAGCTCCGCGACAGCCTCAAGTCCTTCACCGACGTCTACGCGCTCGTCGAGCAGAACTACGCCGAGCCCATCACCGGCGACAAGGCCGACGACGCCATCTACGACGGCGCCATTCCCGGCATGCTGCAGGTGCTCGACCCGCACTCGCACTTCTACGATCCCAAGGCCTACGCCCACCTGCGCGAAGATCAGCGCGGCCACTACTACGGCGTCGGCATGGTGATCCAGCAGCAGAACAACAAGGTCTACGTCGTCACGCCCTATGAGGACACGCCCTCCTTCCGCGCCGGCATTCATCCCGGCGACCAGATCTCCGCCGTCGACGGCAAGTCCACCGACGGCTGGACTTCGCGACCAGGTGGCCAAGGCGCTCAAGGGCCCCAAGGGCACCCACGTGCAGGTCACGATGGTTCGCTATGGCCAGCCCAAGCCGCTGGTCTTCGACCTCGTTCGCGACGAAATTCCCCATCCCTCCATCGATCTCAAGTTTGAGATTCGTCCCGGCATCGGCTACATCCATCTCACGCAATTCCAGGAAACCACCGGCCAGGAGATGGAAGACGCCATCAACAGCTTCGGCAATCTCAAGGGCCTGGTGCTCGATCTGCGCGAGAATCCCGGCGGCCTGCTGAGCCAGGCGGTCGACGTCTGCGACCACCTGCTCGCCAAGGGCCAGACCATCGTCTCGCAGCGCGGCCGCGCCTACTCCGACCAGAACTACACCGCCACCCACGGCAACGGCGGCAAAACCTTCCCCATCGTCGTGCTGGTCAATCGCGACACCGCTTCGGCCGCAGAGATCGTCTCCGGCGCCTTGCAGGATCACGACCGCGCGCTTATCGTCGGCGAAACCACCTTCGGCAAAGGCCTGGTGCAGACCGTCTACAACCTGAGCGAAAACACCGGCCTCGCCCTCACCACCTATCACTACTACACGCCCTCCGGCCGCCTCATCCAGCGCAACTACGAGGGCGTTTCGCTCTACGACTATTACAACCACGCCGGCGCGACTCGCACCCGACTCCAGCAATCGCGAAGTCAAGCTCACTGACTCAGGCCGCACCGTCTATGGCGGCGGCGGCATCACGCCCGACGAAAAAATCGAGACGCCCAAGACCAACCGCTTCCAGGACGAGCTCCTCTACAAGGACGTCTTCTTCCACTTCGCGCCGGTCTACGTGGCCACGCATCACCGTCGACAAGAACTTCCAGGTCGACGACGCCGTGATGGCCGAGTTCAAGAAGTTCCTCACCACGCAGGACGTCGAGTTCACCGATGCCGACATCGACGGCAACTCCGACTGGATCAAGGCGCGCATCAAGAAAGACATCGTCACCATTCAGTTCGGCCAGCTTGAGGGCCTGCGCACCATGGCCGATTGGGACCCGATGGTCCAGAAGGCGCTCACCTACATGCCCGAGGCCCAGGCTCTCGAAGACAACGCGCACAAGGTGCTTGCGGAAAAAGCGCAGGCCCGCAACACGCCCGTCGCGGGGATCGCTTCGCAGCAGTAGCGTCTCACTTCCATCACAATCAAAAAGGCCATCCTTTCGCGGATGGCCTTTTTGATGATGCGTTGTTCTCTGACGCGGTCAGAAACTTTCACTCCCTGAGCACTGCCATTCCGAGCGCAGCGAGTTGAGGGATCTGCGGTTGCTTCCAGCAATTTCCGCGTCAGATTGAAATACTCTCCCTTCACGCGCTTTGGCCGCGGTTCAGGAAACATTCATTTGAGAATTGCCCCTATTTCGCCGGAGGCGGCGACGTAAATATCTCGCGCTTGCGTCCGGGTTCCGGTTTCGGCTTCGGCTTGGGAGCCTTCTTCGCTTCTTTCCTGCCCTTATCTTTGCTTCCCATGAAACCAAGCATGACACAGACGACGGGCCGAAACAAGTAGCGCCGGGCTCCAGCCCGGCTGTACCGAGGGTCTCTAGACACTCGGCGCACTCGCCAAATCTGAATTCGTACTCCAGCCGGAGCCCCCGGTCGCTCGCCTTTCAGGACCGGGGAATAAACACTACGGGAACTGCGAGACTCTAGTGCTGGTCGTGGCTGTGCCGCCAATCCCAGTAGGCCTTCTGATCATCCGCATTGCGATGCTGGTAGTCCATGTGATCGCGATGGGTGTCGTGTTCCCACTGGTTGTAATACACCACTTCACCGTCCCAGCCATGGTAGTCATGATGGTACGAATCGTAGACGCGCACACGCCCGGTGCATCCGCTCATCAACACCGGTGAAACAATCGCAGCCGCAAACAGAATGGTCGCAAAACTCTTCAAAAGGGAACGCATTGGCAATCTCCTTTTCGATTGGTCTTCTTCGATTGATCTCAAACGCCAGCCGTTGTTCTGAATCGTCAAAAAAGCGGCACCCAGGAGCCCGGAACTCCAGACTCCTTTTTGTGCCGCCTCAACAAGAGATTCCACCCGCTCCAAAAGGGTTGTTCCGCAAAAACCTGAAAACTCCGCTACTCCATGATTTTCAATAGCTTGCAGCGACCGTGCTTCGTCGCCCCGCTGCCGCCACGCGCCGCTCCCACTCACTCCGCAAGAAAACTTCGCCTGCTCCAATCCAAATTGCTCTTTCGCAGCGTTACGTCTACGGGCACTCCTCCCCCTGCTCCTCATTTCCTTGCAGCTATGTGAAACATCGACATCAATCCAGCAACCACCAATCGGAGGTTCCATGACCACTCTTCCCAATTCGATCGATGAAATCGCGAGCCAGCGCCTGGCTCGCCGCAAGTTCCTCTCCCAGGCCGGCCTCTTCTCGCTCGGCGCGGCCGCAACCCTCACTCTCGGCGCGCAAAACGCGAAAGCCGACGAAAAAGAATCGCAAGCTGAAGCCACTGAAGAACGCGAGCAATCCAAAGACACAGTCAAGCAGATCTTCACTGCCGCTCTCATCGCAGAAGATCTTGCCACCACTTTCTACTACAACGGCCTCATCGGCGCCGTCATCCAGGACCCGAATCTGGCCGGCCCCGGCGGCTCCGCGAAAAACGTATCCAGCTCCGGCGACGCAGGCAACGTCAGCTACCTGCAGGCCGCGCTCACTGAGGAGATGACTCACGCCAGCCTCTTCCGCTCCTTGCTCGGTATCTCAGCAGCCAGTGCCGACCCGTTCCAAACCTTCTTTTTCCCCGCCGGCACGTTCGACACGCTCAGTGCGTTCTGCGCCATGCTCAATGCCCTGGAAAACGCGTTCATCGGCGCCTATCTCAACGCTATTCAGGAATTCGCCACCAAGGCTGCCAATATCCGCGGAGGATTCACTCGCTTCCGTCTGCCTGAAGACGACGGCTACACCGCAGAACAACTCGATTATTTCGCCAAAGTGTCGGCCACCATCATGGGAGTCGAGGCAGAGCATCGCGTTCTCGGTCGCGACCTCAGCAGCAGCAATCCGCCCAACAACCTCGTCTACGAATCCACTGACGGCCTCAACGCGGTCTATAACGGACCCAACTCCGCTGTCGCCGCGCTCACTCCATTCCTCACTCCGAGCACCGGTCCCGGCTACTCGCTTGAGTCCGCGCTCATGAATCAATCGAAAGTTGCCATTTCCGTTGGCGGCCCTCCGCCGCCTTCTAGCCGATTCGAGCCTCAAAAATGAAACCCCGTGCCCCATCCTTTCCGCGCTTTTGCGGAAAGGGTGGGACCGCGCAGGCGCCTCATCGCCGTTGCCCGCTCCATCTTCACTTCTGCGCTTCAGTTGTGTTCAGAAATAGGTCGACATCTTTCGAGCTGTTCATCTTGCCGTCGATCATCTGCGCGATCAGGTCGTGCACCACGAGCTCCGGCTCTCTTGCCGTCACGTCATCCTCGGTCCGCTGCTGGGGAAAATGCACCAGCAGCACCGGCCGTTCGTCGAACCGCCCGCCCGAAACCCGCTCTTCCTCGGCGCTCCAGAACGGCGTTGTCTTCCATATGAAAATGCGCCAGGAGTGGTCCGAGGAAACGATGACTGTCGTTTCTCCCGCTGACGGCGTCGCATTGATCTCTTTCATCAGGTCGTCCAGAAGGTCGTCGGCCAGCACCAGGTTGTCCAGGTAATCCCCGCCACTGCGCAGTTTGTGCGTCCGGCGATCGTAGATGCCCGGCGGGTGAGGAGTTACAAAATGCAGAAACACAAAACGTATCCGATCGTCCTGGATGAGCTTTTTCGCCTGCGGAACCAGATCTTCAAAACTATGTAGAGTACTCTTCTCTCAACTTCAGCCCCGGTCTTCGCTCTTTCACGTAACTC
Organism: uncultured Acidobacteriaceae bacterium; assembly: GCA_963782085.1. Taxonomy (GTDB): domain Bacteria; phylum Acidobacteriota; class Terriglobia; order Terriglobales; family Acidobacteriaceae; genus Telmatobacter. The sequence continues at coordinate 188,527 of CAWAIL010000004.1, read as the reverse complement.
TGGAAACGCCGCAGCATCCTCCAAAATCGAGTCGCTTTCCGGGATCCAGGCTTGTCTGCGTGGGAAATTTTTCGATCGGCTCCCAATAGCAGGTGTCCAGTTGTGTGCCAAGGATCCTGCAGTACGGGTTGTAAAGGCCCGCGACCCCGGTTGTTCCAGCCGCTCTTTCGCGCCAAGGCAAATAAGTCGCCCAGGATCGAAAGCGGTCCAATGTCCATCCTCATCCTCTTCGTACTCCAGCATTCCCCGCCGCGTGCTGCGAACTCTCATGATCGGCCGTCCGAGAAATAATGAAGGAATAATGCGGTCCGTGTAGTACCCCGCCGGTGTCACATCTCCAAACGAAACACTCTCAGCACGAAAATGATTCAGATTGGGAAGATTGATCCCTGGCTGCCGGATGATCGAAGGTCTGATCGTAAGAAAGCTCGTCCAACAGGATCCAGATGATCCGCTTGTTCCCGGCCGGCTGCCTCGCGTTCGAGACGTTGGAATAGAAAGTCACATCCTTCCTGCCGCCGGCATGCGCCAATGAAATGAAATACGGCATCAGCCAGAGTGAGGCAAGCCCGAACGCAGCCATGCCGCAACGAGAGAGCTTGGTGAATGCGCGAACAGAACGTGGCGTCCAAAACACCAGCACCACGGTAACCGCCAAAGCCGCGGCAAGGATCGTCTTGTGGAATCGTTGCCAGAATCCTACCGAACTCGCGTACCATGCGGGCAGAATTCCCAGCAGTTGCGGATGATCGAGCTGCATGTTCGCCGACGCAAACGAGACCAGGAGCCAAAGCCCGATCACCGAAGTGCACGCCCATCCCATAAGTTGAAGTTTTGCGGACAGGCGGCTCAACAGGCAGAGCCCACTCGCCAACAGCAGAAAGATGCAGAGCACGTCGATCAGGAGTGCTTCAATGGGCTTGGTGACAGGGAGCAGCAGGTGATACAGCACAAGATGCGATGACGGGACAAGCATTACCCATGCCGGATTTGTGAGCAGGAACGCCAGTCCCAGACCGCTGAGTATCGCTTCAATCGTGCTAACAGCTCGTCCCGAAGCCATGAGCCCACAACGTCCGCCGCGTTATCCGCAGCCTTGCCGTTCTGACCTCGGGGAATGAATCCAGTTTAACTCCTTCGCGAATTCCACGTTTGCTTTTCGCACCTGTATAGTGACTTCAGTTCCCGTCAATCGTTGCGTGCAGTCCTGCGATTCGTCATCTCTTCCTCAACCCATCTCATGCAGAGTCTTATACTTGTCATGCTTTCTCATCTTGGTGCAATCGCGGCCGCGTCACATGTCGTTACCCTGAGCTTCCACAGCGGCCGCATTTGGCCGATACTATTCTTATGACCGCCGCTTCCCATCCCGTCGGTTTCGCCCCCGGCACCATCAAGGTCACAGCCGGCCCCCGCCTCCGCATCGCCATGCTTGTCGCAATCGCCGCGGACCTCATCCAGCTCGCCGTCCTCCCGTTCGTCATCGAGGGCGCCGAGTCGCCTGCCGACGACGTGCTCGATCTCTGTGCCGGCGGTGTCCTCACCTGGCTCCTCGGCTGGCATTGGGAGTTCGCGCCCTCGTTCCTCGCCAAACTTGTCCCCGGCGTTGACCTCGTTCCCCTCTGGACCCTCGCCGTCGCCAACGTCTACCGCAAATCCAGGCAAGCGGTCACCAGCCAGGCCACCCAGTCCCGCGGCTAACCATTTTCCGAACTCGTCAAATTTCTTGGGCGGAACCGCACCTGAACCTAAACTCTGCGCCCCATTCATCGCAGCTTCATCGCGATGAATGGGAAGAGCGGGCGCATGATCAAGTTGAGTGTGCCCCCGGTCCCTGGCCTTTAGGGACCGGGGAAGGGAATCGAGCTGTCTGTTGCGCACGCCCTCCTTGCAGGGGAGCATCGCCGCCAATCAGGAACTCCCAGCCATGCCGCGGTGTCTAAATCCCAAGTAGCCTGCATTTCAATTCCCTTACGCAAGGAGGAATTCCGCCATGACCGTCGACAAGGTAAAGGATTCAGATCAACTCCAGGGCGACATCAATGTAACTCCCATGATCGATGTCCTGTTGGTGCTGTTAATCATCTTCATGGTCATTTCTCCCGCGATTCCTCGCGGCCTTCGCGCTGCGCTGCCTCAGCGCTCCATGAAGCCGACACAAAGCTTCGACACTCCCATCGTCGTCGAGATCACGAGCACTCGCGACGGACAACTGAGCTACAAAATCAATCAGGATTCTGTCAGCATCAGTGACCTTGGCACTCGCCTCAGCGCCGTATTGTCACTTCGAGCGGAGAAAGTAGTGTGCATCAAAGCCGCCGACAATCTCGATTTCTCAGCGGTCGCACGCGTTATGGATATCGGAAAGGGCGCCGGAGCCGACCACATTGGATTGCTTACTTCGAAGGACCGGCTTTAGGCCAGCGACTCGTACCTGCACCGTGAATTGAGTCCCAGGAACAAAGGTCTTATCAGGCTTCATATCCGCCCGCCAGCAACTGTTCTTCGCCCTCCAGCAGCTGATCAGCCTGTCGGCGATCTTTGGGCCCGGAAGCCCCGAACGCACCGGAGTGCTCAAGCGTGACGTAGCCGTGCAGGAAGGACCACACCGCAACAGCAGCGGCGGTGTGGTCCGGATGATCGTTACACGCCACTCGCGGCTTCGATCAACAGGTTCGAGACATACTCGCCCACGATGGATCGCGCCAAAGTCAGAATCCTCCGCTTCAAAAATCTTCCGCCATTCCGACATTACCCTGGCCTTCAAAACCACGTTTGAGGTATTCACCAGGGTTGGCCCCGACAACTCGCTTGAACGCCTTACTGAACGCAGCGTCGGACTCGTAACCGACCGACCGAGCGACGTCTATGAGCTTTTTGTCACGCTGTTCGAGTAACTGCATCGCCTTCTGCATCCGCCACTCGGTTACATATTCCAATGGTGTTTGTCCGAGTAGCTCTTTAAAACGTGCTGCGAATGCGGAGCGAGACATGCCCGCCGCTTCGGCCAGGGATTCGACCGTCCAGGGTGTATTCACTCTGTCGTGAATGGCACTCAGGGCAGTGCCCATTTGAGGATCGAAAACCGCACGAAGCCATCCTTTGTTGCGTTCCGGTCCCGACGCGATATGCGCCCGGAGTACCTGGATAAACAGAACCTCGGCCAGCCGAGTCGCGACGACTTCAGATCCCGGCGCCTGTTCCGCCATCTCTGACGCCAGTGCCTGCACTGTGTTGTGAAGAGCAAGCGTGCGTGCCTGATCGGCCTTCATCAGAATGAAGCTCGGCAATAACTGAGTGATCGGCTTCAGGCTGGCGCGATCAAAACTCAAGGACCCACAGACGATTGTCGTCGGTGCGCCACCACCTCCACAAAGAGCGACATTGCCGTTGGCCCTTGGCCCCGATCTCGCGGAAACTCCACCTCGGACGTGTTCGCGGGCTGTCGCGCAAAACAATCGAAGTCCCCCGAGCCAGCAAAAAGCAATCACCGCCGGTGAGGGGAATCGGCTCCGGAATCCCTTCCACACTCAGCCAGCAGTTGCCGCGCGAAAGCATGGCGAAGTGCGCCAAATCTGTGGGTGGCATCTTTTTGCCGGAAGGCGTGACTTTTTCTTCGGTCTGATTTTCCTGTTTTACGCCCCACGGGGCGGTGGCTTCGAGCCTGTGCAGACCGAAAGCGGTTACATGCATCGTTCTGAAGATGTCTGTTATCGGGTCCAACTCAGCCTCCCTCTTTTGGACGAATAGACAAAAGATCAGGACTCCTGAGCAGTTCTCGTCCACCGCCAAAGAAATCTACTCTTCTGTACTGGATGCTACACATCTAGCGAAGGGAGCAATTATGGGAAAGCTTGAGGGTAAGGTTGCAGTCATCACGGGCGGATCGAGCGGCATGGCGCTGGCGAGCGCCAGGCGATTCGTTGAAGAAGGCGCCTACGTTTTCATCACGGGCCGGAGGCAGGAGGCGCTTGATGAGGCCGTCAAGCTGATTGGCCGAAACGTGACCGGCGTGCGCGGCGACGCGGCCAATCTCGACGACCTCGACCGTCTGTTCGACACGGTCAAGCGGGAAAAGGGCAGGATCGACGTCCTGTTCGCGAGCGCCGGCAGGGGCGAAGCCCTACCACTGGGCGAAATTACCGAACAGCACTTCGATGCGGCCTTCGGTCTGAATACGCGCGGAACGCTCTTTACGGTTCAGAAGGCGTTGCCGCTGTTCAACGATGGCGGATCGATCATCATGACCGGATCAGTTGCTTCGGTGAAGGGTTTTCCTGGCTTCAGCGTGTATGCGGCGAGCAAGGCAGCGTTGCGCTCATTCGCACGCACGTGGCTCAACGAACTGAAGGGCAGAAAGATCCGGGTGAACGTGCTGGGCCCGGGGCCGATTGCCACACCGATGCAGGACCAGGTTCTTACCAAGGAGGCGAAGGAGATGTTCGAATCCCTGATCCCGCGGGGAACGATGGGTCAACCTGAGGAAATTGCGACGGTCGCGCTGTTTCTTGCTTCAGACGATTCGAGCTTCGTGAATGGAGTGGAATTGAATGTCGACGGCGGCTTCTCGGCCATCTGAAATCGGCGGATCTCGGTGAGTGCATGATCGCCAAAGCACTCACCGAGGGCGGATAGGTCTTCAAATGTCGGCTTCAGCTGGCCGGTCACGATTTCAATTGGCGATCACCGGCCGATGCGCTCCACGCAAGAATTCCTTAGGCACGTTATTGAACTGCGCGGCGAGTTTTTTCATTGCCGCGTTTTCGCGGATAACTTCACCGGCCTCTGCACTGTGCAAAGCAAGGTGCTCTCGGTCCCTCGCATTCGGGGACCGGGGAGGGGTAATTCCATTCGCAGGGGGGGCCTCTCACCGGGGATGGCAGGCGAGCGAATTCGGTATCAGCGAACCGGAGGAATTCCCGGAGGAAGCGCCCCACTCAGAATTCCTAAGTCACGGTGTTGAGCTGCGCAGCAAGTTTCTTCATTGCCGCGTTTTCGCGGATCACTTCACCGGTCTCTCCACTGTGCAAAGCAATCTCCGCGGCGATGGCGCGGCCGAGAATTTGCTGATCGATATTGCCCCACGACCCAGGCACGAGATTTCCCAGCCAGCCGACCCAGGCCGGCGTATGCGCGTTGCCCACAATGATTCCAGGGCGAAAGATGGCGAGGCGGGTAAAGCCAATATTGCGCACGGTGTCTTCCTTCATCCCCATCACTCGCACGTAGCGCAACCGGCTGCGCGCTGTGCTTCCCACCGCCGAAAGCAGGCAAAACTGGGCGATTCCGCCGTCGTGGCAGCCACGCGCAAAGGCGCCCACCACGCCGACCTCGAGCCGTTTCAATTCCTCTTCGCTCCAGCGCGCTGATCCGGAACCGACGCCCACACAGCTCACGGCGCTGGCGGCGCCTTGGCTCAAAACCTCGCGTGTAAGGGCGGCAGTGCGCTCGCCAAAGTCCGCGGCGCCGGTATCAAGCACAACGTTGCGCACCCGCGATCGCGCCGCAATCGGCTTTCGGGTCACCATCACCACTTCCCGGCATTCCGGAAGTGCCAGCAGTTCCGCAACCGCTGCACCACCCACTTGCCCGGTACCCCCGAGAATAATTGCCGCGAAATTCTGATTCATGCAGAGAACCTTTCCTTACCTAAAGACTGTCTCACCCAGAGGGTCACCTCAAAAACTGTCAAGAGCCCCATCCCGAAATTCGCCCTCAACCCGCTGAAAACACGAGCCAAATAAACTTCCGCAACAGTGCCGATTATTTCCCCTGAAGGCGCACAATCATTTCAGATCAAGTTTAGGTTTTGCTCCCTTGCTCCCTTGCTCCGCCCCCACCCCCTATGCCCCAAAAATCGGGGTTTTGAAACTGTGAAACTGTGAAGCCCGCTAACTTCATTCAAATCAACTCCGAAACGAGAACAGCACGAAGTGCCACAGAAACACAGTAACCGTGAATCTGTGGAGTCTCCATAACGAATTGACTCAACAAGAGTTCCAGCGTCCCGCTTCACAGTCTCACAAAACACATTGTGCGCATTCCGTGGCTTTTTACTTTCTCTTGCAGTCTGACCACTGACCACCGACCACTATCCTTATCTCATGCCCAAATCCATTCGTCGCGTCGCCGTCTTTTGCGGCTCCGCATTCGGCACAAATCCAGCCTTCCGCGCCGAAGCAACCGCGCTCGGCGCCGCGATCGCGCAAGCCGGTCTCGGCCTTGTTTACGGTGGCGCCAGTCGGGGACTCATGGGCGCAGTCGCCGACGCGGCTCTTGCCGGCGGCGCTGAAGTCATCGGCGTTTTGCCCGCCGTGCTCAATGGCCGCGAGATCGCCCACAACGGCCTCACGACGCTTGAATTCGTCGCGACCATGCACGAGCGCAAAGCCCGCATTCACGAATTGTCCGACGCGATCCTCGCGTTGCCCGGCGGCTACGGAACGCTCGACGAACTGCTCGAAGCCGTTACCTGGGCGCAGATCGGCATCCACGCCAAGCCCTGCATCCTCATCAACACCGCCGGCTATTGGAACGGCCTGCTCGCGTTTCTCGACACCGCCGTCGCATCCGGTTTCATTGAAGCAAAAAACAGATCGCTTCTCCTCGTAGCACCGAATGCGGCAGCCGCGCTGCAACTGGCGATGGTCCAAGCATAACGTCCACAGAGTCTCGCAGCCCGCGGCGATATCATGCCTCTATGGTCAGGAAGCTTCGTTTCGGCGTACTCAGCACCGCAAATATCGGCCTTAAAAAAGTTATCCCTGCCATGCAGCAGGGCAAGCTCACCACTGTAACCGCCATCGCCTCGCGCGACCTGGCCAAGGCCCGCGAAGCCGCGAAGTCGCTCGGCATTCCCACGGCCTATGGCTCCTATGAGGAGCTGCTCGCCGACCCCAATATCGACGCGATCTACAATCCGCTGCCCAATCAGCTTCACGTGCCGTGGACCACGAAGGCCGCCGAAGCCGGCAAGCATGTGCTCTGCGAAAAGCCGCTCAGCATGACCGTCGCCGAAGCCAAAACTCTGCTCGACGTCCGCGCCCGCACCGGCGTCAAAATCTGCGAAGCCTTCATGATCCGCAGCGCCCACCAATGGCTGCGCGTGCGCGAACTGCTCGACGAAGGCCGCATCGGCGAGCTGCGCGCCGTCAACGCCCACTTCAGCTACTTCAACGTCAACCCCGCCAACATCCGCAACCAGGTGGAAACCGGCGGCGGCGGCGTCTACGACATCGGCTGCTACTGCATCCAGGCTGCGCGCTTCGCCTTCGGCCAGAGCCGACGCGCGTGGTCGCCGCCCTCGACCGCGATCCGCAGTTGGGCACCGACCGGCTGGCCTCGGCGATTCTCGATTTCCCGCCGGCCACGCCATCTTCACCTGCAGCACGCAATTGATCCCCTACCAGCGCGTCCACTTTCTCGGCACGCGCGGCCGCATCGAAATCGAGATTCCCTTTCAACGCGCCCAACGACCGGCCCACGCGCCTCTTCATCGACTCGACCGGCGACCTACTTTCAGCGGCATCGCAACCGAGACCTTCCCCACCGCCGATCAGTACACGCTGCAGGGCGACGCCTTCGCGAAAGCTGTTCTCGAAAATACCGAGGTGCCCGTGCCGCTTGAAGACTCCATCGCCAACATGGCCGTGATCGAAGCCATCTTCCGCTCCGCAAAATCCGGCCAGTGGGAAGCACCGGAGCGATAGAAATTGCTGTCTTGAATCTGATCTTGGCTGCGCCTAAGCAGGCTGCGTGGCTGCCGCCGCGCACTCTTTCAGATCGCTTCACCAGCGCCTCCGATGCGCCCAGGATCGCTGTCCCACGCGAACATGAAGCGCGCCGCGCCGCCGATGAAGGTGTAAAAGCTCCATCCCCGCGCGCGCAGTCGCGTTCAGAATCTCCTCCGGCAGCCTCGAGAAACACCGCGTTGGCCTCCACCGGCTGCGCCATCTTGACGCCGGGAATTCCTCCAATCTGCGCCGCAAACTGCCGTGCGCACTCGATTGGCATGCTCCGCGTTGCGCAGCCACGCGCCGCTCTCCAGCATTCCCACCCACGGCGCCGAAAGGAACCGCATCTTCGACGCCAGTTGCCCCGCCTGCTTGCAGCGGTAATCGAAATCCGTGGCCAGCGCGCGATCGAAAAACAGCACCGCCTCTCCCATCGCCATGCCGTTCTTCGTGCCGCCGAAGCACAGCACGTCCACGCCGCTCTTCCACGTCATCTCCGCCGGCGAGCAGCCCAGGCTCGCGCACGCGTTGGCAAATCGCGCGCCATCCATGTGCAGCGAAAGTCCATGCGTCCGGCACTCATCGGCGATCGCGCTCAAGCTCCGTCAAGCGTGTACACGCGCCCGGTTTCTGTCGGCTTGCGTAATCGTGACTGCGCGCGGCTTGGGATAGTGAATGTCGCTGCGCTTGGTGGCCAGCTCGCGAATCGACTGCGGCGTCAGCTTGCCCTCGGCGCTTGCCGCCACCAGCAGCTTCGATCCGTTCGAGAAGAACTCCGGCGCGCCGCACTCGTCGGTCTCCACATGCGACTGGTCGCAGCAGATGACGCTGTGATACGACTGGCAAAGCGACGCCAGCGCCAGCGAATTGGCCGCCGTGCCGTTGAAGACGAAGTAGACCTCGCAATCCGTTTCAAACAGCTTGCGAAACGCATCCGCCGCCTTGGCAGTCCACGGATCGTCGCCGTACGACGTCACGTGCCCGCGGTTGGCAGCTTCCATCGCCTGCCAGCGCCTCGGGACAAATTCCCGCGTAGTTGTCGCTCGCAAACTGTTGTCGGAGGCTCGTCGCATCGATACCGGTCATACGCAACCCACTTTCAGGAAAAAAGAAACGAATCGCTGCAGACGCTCATTGATCAGCGCCTCTCTCCATTCTATTGGGAAGGAGGAATTTCCGTTGCGACCTCTGAGAAATCAGCCTGAGTCAGCGACCAGGCAACCGGCCTTCCGCGAGAAAATCCGCGCGGCAGCCAAGATTCCCGCTGCCCATTCCGGCGTGGCCGCGGCATGAAGGTGTGTATACCCAGCCATGACATTGTTAGTGACGAGGAAATCCCGCCCGGAGAAGCAACCGGCGCCGCGAAGCACGGCACAAGCGGTCACTACACCTCCTGGAGCACTCACGATCCGCGAGTAATGGAACTCATGCCCGCGCAGTATTGTGCCCACTGGGAAAAATGGATTCGCCGAATCCACGCGCAACTCGCAGTAGCCGTGTCCTTGGGGAACATTGAATGCCTCAACGTCCACGGGAAAAACATCGGCCATCGGATACCGCACGCCCTTCCAACTCAGGCTGCGCGCCAGCAGCATCAAGCCTCCGCACTCTGCATAAACGGGCAAGCCATCACCGCATGCCCGGCGCAGCGATTCCAGCAAATTTGTGTTCGCTGAAAGCCTCTGCGCGTGTGTTTCCGGAAATCCGCCACCGATGTATAGAGCGTCTAGATCTGCCGGCAGAGCGCGTGCATTGAGAGCCGAAATGGGAACCAGCTCTGCGCCTGCGCGCTGCAACTCCTCCAGATTTTCCGGATAGTAAAAACTGAAAGCCGAGTCGCGCAAATATCCAATTCTGACACCTCGCGCATCCGGCAATTCTGGGAGCGCTTCTAAGCACGCATCCAACCGAGGAGCGCTGTTTGCGATGGAGACCAGAGAGTCCAGGTCGATTCGATTCTCGATCAGCCTTAGCAAATCTTGCTCAACGCGATCCGTTCCGTCATGTTCCAGCGGCGGAATCAGTCCAAGATGTCGCTCGGGAAGAGGATTATGATCGGCTCTCGGAATTGCGCCGACAACCGGAATGCCGCACGCCGACTCAATCGCCGAACGCAGGATCTGCTCATGTCGTTGGCCGTTTACATTGTTCAGCACCACGCCACGAATGTCGGCGCGCGGATCGAGCTTCTGGCAGCCAAGAACCAACGCCGCAGCCGTGCGCGTCATCTTGGTCGCGTCAACCACCAGAATGATCGGCGCATCGAGAGTTTCGGCAAGACCGGCGCTCGAATGAGTTCCATGCGCATCAAATCCATCAAACAGGCCGCGATTGCCTTCAATCACATTGACGCCATCCGTGATCGCGTGCCGCAAAAATGATGAGCGCACAAGCCGGGGACCCATCAATAACGTGTCGAGATTGCGAGCCGGTTGTTTCGATATCCACTCCAGCCACGCGGGATCGATATAGTCTGGTCCCTTTTTGAATGCGCGCACCGCGTATCCAGCGCGTCGCAGGAGCAACAACAGGCCCATCGTGACAATAGTCTTTCCTGAGCCGCCTGAGAGGCCTCCGACCAGCAACCGCGGGATGAAGCGCATTTCGCTCACGTGAACAGCAGGCTTTGGATCAGGCCTGCTCCGATCCTTCCTTCGGGGGAAGCTGGATGTACGAGCCTCCGAGATAGCTGTAGATGCAGCGCCCTGAATCGATAAGGATTCGAATTGCTTTCTTGCATTCCTCTTTGCTGCAAGCTGCGTCGCCATGTCGTACGATCATTTCCTTAGTCAGATCGCCCGCCTTCAGGTTCTTCTTTCCTGCGCATTCGGTAATAAACATGTACATCTCTTCAGCCAGTGAGTCGATTGAAACTGCAGCAACATCCGTCATATCCAAGCCTCTTTCTCCAAGCGAGCAGCTAACTTTCAACTTCCTTCCGCACAGACAAAACCATCTTGTAAAACACCGTGATCAGAAACGCTCCAATCGCCCAAATCCCTGCCACGATCCCTAACTCAGGAACAGTGGGGGAGTAGTGCGCGACAGAACCCAGGGGAGCCGGCACAAAACCGCCAACGATTAATCCGAGACCTTTATCGAGCCAGAGCGAAGCAAAGACCAATACGCAAGCCAGGGGCAACATTCGTTTGTGCCAGGTAGGAGTCAACAGCAGTACAAGTGCGGCGATCGCGAACAATGACGACATCCACATCCAAGGAGCAAGTGAACGATCCCCACCAAGTCCCAGGTAGAGATATTTGAAGTGCTCGATGTGCTCCGGAACCCCGGCATAGAACACCGTAAAGATTTCAACCAGGACGAAAAAAACATTAATTGCCATCGCATACGTCATGATGACCGCCAGCTTCCGGATTGCTTCTTCACTCACCTTGAAGCCGGCTAACCTGCGCATCGCGATGCAGTGGCCGATGAGCAGTGCGGGACCGGAAGCAAATGCAGAAGCAAGAAAACGAGGCGCAAGGATCGCGGTGAGCCAGAAAGAGCGGCCGGAGAGTCCGCTATACAGGAATGCGGTAACGGTGTGAATGCTGATGGCCCACGGAATCGAAAGATATGCCACCGGCTTGATCCAACCTGGCACGCTGACTTCTTCCCTGTTCCGCGCGGAGCGCGACCCACGCGATTGTCCCGTTCAGCAAAAGATAGCCGCTCAAAGAAATCATGTCCCAGAACATGAGTGAACGCGGCGATGGATACAAAATGATGTTGAGGATCCGCGCAGGCTGGCCAAGATCGACAAAGATGAAGAGCATGCACATCACAACGGCTGCGATGGCAAGAAACTCTCCAAGAATTGTGACGCGGCCAAACTCCTTCACATTATGAAGGTAATAACGGCAATACCACCACCACTGCAGAGGCCGCAATACCGACAAGGAAAGTGAACTGCCCGATGTAGAGTCCCCAGCTTACATCGCGACTCAGGCCGGTAATTGCCAGCCCTTGGTCGAGCTGCCTCAGATAAAAGCAGAAGCCTGCCGCAATAATGCACAGCAGGGAAATCTGCCATGTCCAGTAGCGGCGGCTTCCATTGAAGGCTTTCTCTATCATCAGCATCGCATCACACCAGGTAATAAACCGAAGGACCGGTTCCGAGTTCGGGCTCGCGCTGTAAGGCAAAGCGCGTGCGTAACAGTCGCCTTGACTCAGAGTTTGGATCAGCCAGGTTGCCAAAAGTGAAAACGCCCCGCGGGCACGCCTCAACGCAAGCAGGCTTCTGCCCGCGCGCCAGCCGCTCCTCGCAAAAATTGCATTTCTCCACGACGCCCTTGGTGCGCGTGGGAAAGTCCGGATTAATCGGCGCGATCGCCGGCCGTGGATCTTGCCAGTTGAAGCTGCGCGAGCCATACGGGCAGGCTGCGATACAGTAGCGGCAGCCGATGCAGCGATGCCAATCCATCATCACGACGCCATCGTCGCGCTTCCAGGTAGCTTGTGTAGGGCAAACGCGCGTGCAAGGAGGATCCCCGCAATGGTTGCACATCAGCGGTACCTGGATTCCAGCGTCGCTCTCTCCACCATAGCCAGTCTGCGCAAAAGGAAAAACAGCAGAGAAAGGTTCAGTCCAGATCCACTTCACTTCATGCGCGCGATCTGCGAACCGGGGAATGTTATGAGCCACATTGCACGCTTCGATGCAAGCGTTGCAACCATCCTTCTCCCGGCACTTCTTCAAGTCGATGACCATCCCAAGACGAACTGGTTGATTCGTCGCGGTCGGCGCGGAATCGCTGTCCTTGCCGATCCCGCGCGCGGCTTGCATCGCTCCGCCGGCCAGGATTGACAAGCCGCTCAGGCGCAGAAAGTCTTTTCGCGTGATCTTCATGGCGCGCTCCTGGCCATCGCGGTCTGTGGTTCGCTATGGCAATTCCAGCAATATGGGCCGGAGACGCCAGAGTAGGCATGACACCGATCGCAGAATCCGGCCTTGTTGTGGCAGCCGAGGCATGTGTGCGTCAGGCTCTTGTCGTAGACCTTTCCGTTGTACGCAACGTAGCGAGCGATTCGCCGCGGCGCACTACGTCCTCGCGCCAGCCGATCAGCAGTTGCATGTGTCTGGCGCGCATCGTCTCGACCGGTGCGACACACTCCTTCTGATTGACGGGCAACACCAGTTCGGGCGCATTGGCCGATGGTTTCGCACCGAACCGCGCATGCCAGAAAGGAGTGGAGAGCACCGCAACGAATACGGCCAGCCCGGCGAGGATCCACACGCGATCACGCATGGCTTGCCTCGCTCACAGCCAGCGATCTGAGCTTGACCTGCAAACGGCTCGCCGCGCAGATCGGTAAGGCGCTCTTTCTCGCCGGTCATCACCAATGCGTTCCCCACCAATTCGTGCACGCCGGCAACTTCAACTCCGGGCACCCAATACTCCATCAGCGTCGGCAGTGTGGCCTTGTCAATCGCGCAGATGCATGTGAGCAGATTCACGCCATGCTTTTCCTTCACATACTTCACGGCGTTCGCGCGCGGAAATCCGCCGCGCAGGCGCATCTCGAGATTCTCGTCCGTGCCCAGACCGGCGCCGCTGCCGCAGCAAAAAGTCTGCTCGCGGATGGTGTTCTCCGGCATCTCGTGGAACTTGTTGCAGACGCTCTTGAGGATCGTAACGCGGCTCTTCAAGCAGCCCCATCGACGCGCGCCGGATTGCAGGAATCGTGGAAGGTCGCGACCCAGTGATCGTTGCGGCGCGGGTCGAGCTTCAGCTTGCCGTGATGAATCAGGTCGGCCGTGAACTCGCAGATGTGCACCATCTTTGTGGAGCGCGCATTTTCGAACACCGTGCCCGTGATCGGGGAGACCGGCACGTCAAGGAAATCGGCCGGGCCGTTCATCGTATCCATATATTGGTGGAGCACGCGCCACATGTGGCCGCATTCGCCGCCCAGAATCCACTTCACTCCCAGGCGCTGCGCTTCGTCGTAAATCTTGGCGTTCAGCCGCTTCATCATCTCGTGTGAAGAGAAGAGGCCGAAATTGCCGCCCTCTGAAGCGTAGGCGCTCACCGTGTAATCGAGGCCAATCTCGTGGAACAGCATCAGGTAGCCCAGCAGCGTGAAGTAATGCGGCGTGCCGAAGTAATCGGCCGAAGGCATGACGAAGAGAACTTCGGCGCCCTTGCGATTGATCGGCACCTTGATGTCGAGGCCGGTGATTTCCGACGCTTCTTCCGCCGCGAAATCGATGCTGTCCTTGAATCCATGCGGCTGGATGCCGAGATGATTTCCGGTGCGGAAGCAATTTGCCGCGGGCTCAAGCACCCAGTTGGTATTGCAGCCGATCAGGTTCAGCAGCTCGCGGCCCATCATCGTGATCTCCGCGGTATCAATGCCGTAGGGGCAGAAGACCGCGCATCGGCGGCATTCGGTGCATTGGTAGAAGTAGTAGAACCACTCCTTGATCACGTCCTCAGTCAGCTCGCGGCCGCCGGCCAGCTTGCCAAAAAGTCGCCCTGCCAGCGTGAAATAGCGGCGGTAAACTGAGCGCATCAATTCCGCGCGAAGCACCGGCATGTTCTTTGGATCGGCCGAGCCCAGATAGAAATGACATTTGTCGGCGCACGCGCCGCAGCGCACGCAGATATCCATGAAGAGGCGGAAGGAGCGATATTTCTTGAGCCGCTCCTTCATGCCATCGAGAATGATGCGCTTCCAGTCGGGCGGCAGCTTCCAATCGCTCGTCGAGTGGCTGCCAGGCACGCGGATTCGGGAGACCAAGATACGTCAAATTCTTTGCCGCAGCGCTGTAACAAATGGATCCCTTGCGGAACTGCGACCTGCGGCTCGCGCCAATCGCCGCGTGGAGACTTCGGCTCAATTTGTACGAGCGGTTCCGGCATCTTCAGTCTCAAGCGGGATTTCCGCTGATTGCAGTTTGTCGCGGAATTCGTCTTCCCACTCCGCGTAGGTGTGTGTCTTTACCGGGTAATTCCAGGGATTGATATGCCGCCGCGCGCGGCTGTTGTTCGCCAGGTTCCGTGTCGGGCTCAAAAAAACTCCACCCATGTGCATCAACTTGCTGAACGGAAGATAAGCGGCGAGCGCACAGACCAGCGCGAGGTGCATGAAAAACCACGGACCCGAGCGACTGCGGCCCCGCCGGATGGAAAACGGCGAGGCCAAGGGCAAACTGCTTCACGCCCTCGATATCGATTCGCACAAAGTAGCGCATCAAAATCCCTGAAACGGCAATGCCCAACAGCAGGAACAATGCGAAGTAGTCAGTGAAAAGCGAGATGAAGCGCAGTGATGGATCGCGAAAGCGGCGAACAAGCAAGTACGCGAGCGCTGCCACAATGATGATGTCCGAGAGGTAGAGCTGCGGCATGCCGATCTGAAGAAAACCGTCCACTCGTTCAATCGCGTTGACGAAGGCCGGCACGGGTTCAAGCAATAAACGAAGATGCCGCAACAAAATCACCAACAAAGCCCAATGAAACGCCAGGGCCCCGATCCAGAGGAATTGGCTGTCGCCAACAATCAACCGCTGACCTTCCATGCGAGCGCGATTATTCCTGAACAGCGAACGGAAAAGAAAAACCTCGCTGGCCATTCTTGCGACCACGCCCCACCGCGTCGACGGATTATCGACCCTCGCGGACCGAATCCAATTGAGCGAGCGCTGCTGCCCGCACGTCACCGGGATGCGGAAGGGAACCGGAACCCATCCCCACTCGACAATTCGCCGGCAGAATCCCACAATGAACAGGAGGAATGCGGCATACGGGATAACCCAAGTGAAGGCGCTGCGTCCCGCTTCGAAGTGCCCACCGGCAAAGCCGGCGAAAGCAATCGCAAGTACGGCAAGCAGCGAGCAGACCGCGTTCATCGCAGCACCTGCTCCTGCGCTTCGCGCTGCGTGCGTAAACCTTGCTCCTTTGCGCGAAGCGCCGCAATCTGCTCGCGGCACATCGAATACTTTTTGCTCGCCACGCGCGCCAGTTCCTCGACCCGGCCCTCGAGTTGTGCAGGGACGGCCCCAAGAACTTCCGCGATCACATCTTTCAAGTCGGAAATAAATTGCTGCACATCGGATGCAGCGAAATTCTGCACCGCGCGCAGTCTCATCAATTGGTCTATGGCAGGTTCGATGGCGCGCTGATCCATCTCGTCCAGAATTTCGTCCGTCAAAATTCGCAGATTCACTTGCAGCGCGTGGCCGACAGGATTGCGAAATGGATCTGCTTCGGAGATAAATCTGAATCGTGCGGACTCCGGATAAGAATCGATCGTGCGCGCGAGCCATCGCTCCGCAACCTGCGCCGCAGTGGTCTCGCACTCGCTCATCGCAACCTACACGCAGCCCGTCGGCTTGGGCAATCCGGCCAGCTTGCAGGCGCCTTTCGCAGGGCCCGACGGAAATAGTTGATAGATGTCGCCCAGTTTGTAGCCGGTCTCCTTGCAGACCTTGCGCACCATGGGAGCAATTCCAAATTCCTGATAGTAATTCCGGATATACCGGATCACCTTCCAATGACCCTCGGTCAGCTCGTTCACCGATTCCGATTTGGCAAAGTCCTTCGCCACATCCTCGGTCCAGCGATCAGGCTCCTGCAGAAATCCGTCCTCGTCGACTTCGTACTTCCGTCCTTCAGCTTCAAACGTCGGCACAATTCACCTCATCCTCAGTTCATTTCGATATATCCGCAAGGGCACGACTCCGCGCATTTTCCGCACCCGTTGCAGAGATCGGTCTTGATCTTGTAGTGCTCGCCTTTGGGCAGCTTCACAAAGCAGTTCTTGCTGCAATACATCCAGCAGGTTTCGCAATCCATGCACATTCCGCACGACATGCAACGCGCCGCCTCGGCAATCACCTCGTCTTCCGTGACAGGCGCGCCAACTTCAGCGCGCGGGATCGCTTTGAACCAATCGAGCTTCAGATGGTCGGTGCGGATCACAGCTGGCGGAGGTCTTTCTGTGCCGGACGCTGCATTGCAGAAACCCTGCAATTGCTCTCAGCCACCGCTTGACCCTGAGCAATCGCCACGCTCACTGTGTTCAGCACGCGTGGAATCAATTCAGTTGCTTCTCCAGTGGGAATCTCCGGCAGCACCGCGGGAATCTCGCCCCCAATCGCTGCCTCGCCTTCCGCTCCCACGCGCAATTGAAGCTGCGCGAGCCCTCTGCAACCCGATCGCAAAAAATATCACTCCAATAATCTCGCCGCAGTTCGTCAAGAGAAACATCGCGCCCAACCACGCATCTAGCTCTGAACTCAATGCCGAGACCAAGAATGTTTCCAATCTCCGCGTCCAGCACATGGGCTGGAATCACCGAGCGCGGAATGCGATAGCGCATCATCCCGCCCGCTTGCGGCGCGGCGTCAAACACGGTGACGGCGCAACCATTTCGTGCCAGGTGGTAGGCCGCCGATAAACCGGCAGGCCCGGCGCCAACGATCGCTATTCGCGGCGCGTCGTCGGTTCGCGGCACAATCGCGGTTGCACGCAGCCCTTGCGCAATCGCGAAATCGCCAACAAATTGCTCCAGCTTGTTGACTGCGAGCGGCCCATCTTTTGCCTTGCGGTTGCAGTTCAATTCGCATGGATGCTGGCAGACTCGTCCGCAGATCGCTGGAAACGGATTGTGCTCCAGAATCGTGCGCCACGCGTGTTCAAAAGCCTGCGCCGGTGTTTGCCCATACTCCTTGTGCTGGGCCAACGCAACCAGCCATCCGCGTACGTCAGTTCCGCTCGGGCAGCTATGGATGCAGGGAGCGGTCTTCGCCACATAAGCCGGACGGCGCGGGCTCACGGCCGCTCCGCCCATCGCGGTGTGCCGAATAACCGGTCTTTTCACTTCCTTGAACAGCCCCATCGCCGCACTTCCTACTCGGTTCAGCAAAACGGCCGCATCATTGCCGCACGTGAGCCGAACGCGCATACGTGAGTCCCGCATGTTTGAAATCGTCAATGTGGTAGCGCGTGAACTCGAATCCGGTCAGCTCGAAGAACCTCGGCCAGCCGATGCGATCGATCCACTCGCCAACGCGCTCGTATTTGCGCGCCTCGCCTCGGTACACATCCACAATCTTCACCACGGCGTCTACCACTTCAGGCCAGCGCGGCGGATTGTTGGGCAAATACGGAATCGCCAGCCGGGAGAAGCGCGGAGCGCTGCGCGCATTGCTCACCTTGCCGCCCACCCAGATGAAAGCCCGTCGTTCTTCGCGTCAGCCATCGGCATGGCTGGGCAAACGCTGAAGCAGTTGCCGCAGTACATGCACTGCTTCTTCGACCACTTCGACCGATTGCTTGCCGTTCCACCGGGCACCGGCCGGATCGCGCCCGTCGGGCACGATGCGATCAGCGTCGGCACCTCGCACGACTTTCGTCAGCAATTCGCTTTGTACCTTCGGTGGACGGCGATGCACGCCGAGTACCGCGATGTCGGAGCAATGCACCGCGCCGCACATATTCAGGCAGCAGGCCACTGCTATCCGCAGCTTGGCGGGCAAATCTTCGTGTGTGAAATGGTCGATCAGCGCGTCCATCACGCTCTTCACCAATCCCGAAGCATCTGTCGCCGCGGCGTGACAGTGCACCCAGCCCTGCGTATGCACGATATTGCTGATCGAGTTGTTGGTGCCACCCACGGGAATACCGAGCGTCGCCAGCTCCTGCTTGAGCGGTTCGATCGATGCGAGATCTTCCAGAAGAAACTCGACATTGTTGCGGCTGGTAAAGCGCAAATGTCCGCCACAATATTTGTCGGCCAGTCCGCATATTTGCGCAGTGTCTGCACGCTCAAAAGGCGCGGCGAACCGGCGCGCACCGTGTACAGCCGCTCGCCCGACTCGGCCACGTGGCACAGAACGCCCGGCGCCAGATTCTCGTGAAACTTCCACTTTCCGTAGTTCTTGCGGACGATAGGCGGAAGATATTTGTCGTACGACGGAGGGCCAATATCGGTTATCCGTGGCTGAAGCGGAGTCGTCGTCATTGCTCTCCTCCTTCTCGTTCTGGTAATAGATGTAGGGGTTGTCTCGCGGGGCAGCCACCATCTCAGGCACGGGATCGAGCCCGATGCCATCGAGAAATGCGGCGAGCCCCACGCGCTGGATCATTTCCCCGATGCGCTCGCGATTTGTTCCGTACTCGTCCCAGAAATCCCAGATACGCTGGATCAGTTCCTTCAGTGTGTCGAGTAATTCCTCGGCAGGAACAAACGGAACCAGCACCGAAGAGAGCAGCGCACCTTGCAGGATGGGCGCCTTGGCGCCAATCAGAATCACCGCGCCCTTCTCCACACCGGGCCGCAGCGCCTTCGGCATCGCGTTGATGCAGTGCATGCAGCGCACGCAGTCGCGATTTTGAATGCTCAGCTTCTTGCCGTTCCAGTCCATGCACTTGCGTGGGGCAGTTGCCGCAAATCATCTTTCTCGATATTGACTCCGGTAGCGGCGTATCTGCGCCACTTCGTCCTGGTCGATCCGAATCTCGTCCTTCCAGGTTCCGATCACTGAAAGATCGGCGCGCGCAATCGAGGCGACGCAGTCGTTGGGGCAGGCCGAGCATTTGATCTTGAACTTGTAGGGCAACGCCGGCCGGTGAATCTCATCCTGGTACGCCATCGTCAGGTCGTAGCAAAGCTTCATGGCGTCGAAGCAAGCCCACTCGCAGCGCGCCATGCCGACGCAGCAAGAAGGCGTGCGCACCGCCGATCCCGATCCGCCCAGATCGAATCCCGCATGCGTCAGCTCCTGAAATGTAGGTTCAAGCTGATCCGTGGTGGTGCCCAGCAGAATCATGTCGCCAGTAGAACCATGCATGTTCGTCAGCCCCGAGCCATGCCGCTCCCAGATGTCGCAAATAGTGCGCAACGCTTCGCTCGAATAGAACCAGCCGGCCGGCTGATTTACACGCAACGTATGAAAGTGCGCAACCTTGGGAAACTTCTTCTCCCACGTCGCTGTAGCGGCCGATCACGCCACCGCCGTAACCCAGCACGCCCACCAGTCCGCCATGCTTCCAGTGGCTCACCTTGTCTTCATACGAGAGCTCCAGTTGGCCAAGCAGATCGCCGGCTTGCTCGTTGGTTTCGGCGGCCGCCTTGATCTCCGTGACGAAACTCGGCCACGGGCCCTTTTCCAGCTCGTCGAGCAGCTTTGTGTCTCGCGCCTGGTTCTCTTCCGGCTTGACACCGTTTGCATCCGCCATGGCCGAACTCCTTTCGCCACCTATGACCGGTTTTCACCTCGCGCCCTCTGCGACGCGCTCCACTTCTCACCCTGAAGGAAGCTGGAGCATGCCGAGACGAAGGATCGCGGCCTCGCGCAGGGCACAGAAGTGGCCTGCAAGATGCGAAAATCGATCATCATCGATTGAACGAGTTCGCCGTCGGCATTCGCCGTGACGCCTATCACAAGAGGATTCGTGGATCTGAGGAAATATCCTCGTTCGCCGGTATGCCCAGGGCGCGGGCGCTATCTAGTCACTTATCTTCTCGGTCAGCTCGACCCAGCGTTCGTAAACGGCATGGTGATCGGCTTTTGCCTCTTCGAGTTCGGCGAGAGCGGCGAGGAGTAGTTGAGGATCGGTGACGACTTCGGGAGCCTGGATGCGCTGCTCGGCGGCGCGAAGACGGGCGTCGGCTTTGTCGATGCGGGCTTCGATGGCGTCGTACTCGCGTTGCTCGATATAGGAGAGCTTTCTGCGGACCGGCGGCGCGGCAAGAGAGGCGGGAGCGGCTGAACCTGACCAGCTGAGTCGGCCTGGCTCTTTCGGCGTTTCCGCCGCAGGCCTCCCAAGCAGCGCGGAGTTGCTCATCACGCCAGCTCTCCCACTGCAGGTAGTCGGCGAAAAGAGCGGAGTTGACCCAGTCCGTCGAGACCGAGTACGGCGTTGGTCACGCGGTCGAGCAGATAACGGTCGTGAGTCACCAGGACCAGCGCGCCGGGGAATTCGAGCAGAGATTCCTCGAGAATCTCGAGGGTGGGAATATCGAGGTCGTTGGTGGGCTCGTCGAGGATGAGGACGTCGGCGGGCTGAAGCATGAGGCGGGCGATGAGGACGCGTGCGCGCTCGCCGCCGCTCAGTCGCTCGACCGGCTGATTGAGCTGTTCGCTGGTAAACAGGAAGCGCGAAGCATAGCTGGCGACATGGACGACGCGGTCCTGGTAGATGACGGAGTCGGAGTCGGGCGCGAGCGTGCGGCGCAGGGTGAGCGAGGTATCCAACTCGCGCTTCTGCGAGAAGTAAACGATGCGCAGGCCGGGAGCGCGGCGGATTTCGCCGGCGCTGACTGGGATTTCGCCGGTGATGGCGCGGAGCAGCGTGGTTTTGCCGGAGCCGTTGGAGCCGGCGAGGCCGAGCTTGAGCCCGTTGGTAAGGTTGACGCTGACGCCGCGGAGAATCTCGCGATCGCCAAGAGTGACGGCGGCATCATTCACTTCGATGAGGCGTTTGGTCTGGCGGCCGGTGGCGTCAAAGTCGATGCCGGCAGTGGCGGTGCGGCTGCGGGATTCCGAATCGCGCAGCTCGGCGATGAGAGCGTTGGCATTGTCGATGCGGGCCTTGGCCTTGGTGGCGCGGGCCTTGGGGCCGCGGCGAAGCCACTCCATCTCGATCCGCACGCGGTTGCGCAGGCTCTCCTGGGCGCGCTGCTGCCATTCGACGTAGGCGTCCCGATCTTTGAGAAATTTGGAATAGCTGCCTTTGACGCGCAGCAGGCCCTCAGAGTAAATGCGGTTGAGCTCCACGACTTCAGAGGCGACGTTCTCAAGAAAGTATCGATCGTGAGTGACAACGACGAAGGCGAATTTCGCGGTGCGGAGCAACTCTTCGAGCCACGCGATGCCATCAAGATCGAGATGATTCGTGGGCTCATCGAGCAGCAGAACGTCAGGTTCGGTTACGAGGGCCTCAGCAATGGCGAGACGCTTGAGCCAGCCGCCGCTGAGGCTGGCGGCTTCTCTGCTCATGCCGGGAGTCGCCGGTGTGTCGCCTTCCGTAAAGCCGGCGCGGCCGAGCGTTTCGCGAAGCCGCTGCTCGCGGGCATCGGCCGGTACGGCGCCGCGGTCGAGTGCGGCTTCAACGACCTGGCGCACGGTGATCCCCGGCGCGAAGCCGGAGATCTGATGGACATAGCCGATGCGAACGTTTTTGCGGAACGAAACTTCGCCGGAGTCGGGCTGCTGTTCGGCGCTGAGGATGGCGAGGAATGTGGATTTGCCCGCGCCGTTGGGGCCGATGAGGCCGATGCGGTCGCCGTCGTGAACCGCAAGAGATATGCTCTCGAAAAGCGGATCAGCGCCGAAGCGTTTTGAGATGTTCTGCGCGATCAGGATCGGCGGCATGTTCTAAGTTTACGGAGTAAAGGCCGCGCATTGTATCCACTAATATTGGCATGTCGCAGTGCCCGGACATTGATATTGCTTGAAACTTGAGTCGCGTAGTGGATCGAACCTGAGCCGTTTCGCCTGCGTCTGAGCGTGCAGCCGAAATGCTGTGTCCGCTGTTCAGACCGTATGGTCGGTCTTGTCAGCCTGCTAAAAGGTCTCGCGAGCATTGAGCGAGCAGCTGCCCCACACAGTGGTGGAGGCGCGGGCCGGGATCGAACTTGAGCCGTCTTGCGGGCGTCGGAGTCCGCAGGCGAAATCCTGAGTTCGCCTGCGCGAACGAAGGACCGTTTAGCCCAGAAGAGTTGGAATGGAATTGGAGGCGCGGGCCGGGATCGAACCGGCGCATAAAGGTTTTGCAGACCTCTCCCTTACCACTTGGGTACCGCGCCTTGGGCTGCCTGCGTCATAGGTTGCGAATCGTCCCATTCCGCTTAAGAACCCGATCAATATTGACCCGGGCGCTGCGGAATGGAGCGGGAGACGAGACTTGAACTCGCGACCCTCGCCTTGGCAAGGCGATGCTCTACCACTGAGCTACTCCCGCTTGACGCAAATTCGAGTATACCGGTCGGCCGAAACCGGGTCAAACCTCTCCGATCACACAAAACGAGCAGAATCAGACGGTTGGCCCGTCGCGACAAGTACTGCAGGCGCCACTTTCCGTCTGCCCTTCGATTGACCCGCCTGCCGCCTTCCCGTACACTAAGAACTAGCGAGGGATGCGGCTCGAATCGCCTTCCACCCCGCATCATTTTCCCTGGAAATCGGATCGAATCCGCCGACGATTCAGGGCTGAAGATTGAAGGAAGACCATGGCAAATCATGTATCGGCGCTCAAGCGCGCCCGCCAGACCGAAACCCGCACCGAAGTGAACCGCGCCAACCGCAGCCGCGTGCGCACCAGCCTGCGCGCATTGCGCGAGGCTCTCGCCAAGGGCGATGCGAAGGCCGCCCAGGCGCAGTATCGCGCCACCGTCTCGACCCTCGACAAGAGCGTGCGGAAGGGCGTTCTGCACTCAAACACAGTTTCCCGCTACAAGAGCCGCCTGAACGCGCGCGTCAAGGCTCTCGCCACCGCAAAGCCTGCCAAGGCCGCCAAAACCGCGAAGACGTAGGCTTTTGGCCCCACCGAAATCCGACATCATTATAGGAAGATGAGCCGGGAGCGATCCCGGCTTTTCCTTTTGCTGGGAATGCGGCTTCTGCGACGCTATTTGCGCAGCAGCGGCTTGAGCACCGGTAAAACCGTGTCGGCGATGATTGCCGAACCCTTCGCCGTGGGATGAATGCCGTCGTCCTGAATCGTTCCCGGCACATTCACCAGGTTTTTGTAGAGCATGGGCACAAACGCCACATGATGCCTCGCGGCAAGATCGCGAAAAATCTGCTCGAACGAGCGAATGTAATCGGGCCCGTAATCGGGCGGCAGCGTGATGCCGGCGAGCAGGATCTTTACGTGAGCGTTCTCCAGCCCGGTCAGCACCTGGTCGAGATTGCTGCGCGACTCCTCGACCGGCAGTCCGCGCAGCCCATCGTTGCCGCCGAACTCCACAATCACAATCGCCGGATGCAGGCGGAGCACGTACGGCAATCCGGCCAGCGCATCCTTGGTCGTCGCGCCGCTTGTTCCCTGGTTGACCACCTTGTACGCGGTAGCCCTGCGCATCCAGTTTCTTTCTGCAGGAATGCCGGGATAAGCCTGGTCCGCTATCCAGACCGTGACCCTGCGGTGATGCTGTCGCCATAGCAGACAATCACCGGCCGATCGACTTTGGGGCCGGCGGCATAAAGCGTCGCAACCCAAAAAATCGGCAGAAAAAGTGCGGCAGGAACCACTCGGCGAACGTCCACGTAATAGAGTGTAGCCGGGTTGAACGCGGAATTCCTTCGACTATGCCCGTCTACACTGTCGATAGGCAGGAAACCGCATTGATTCAAGTCAAGAACGCGAAGAAGTGGATCCAGAACGGCGCGCGGCGCGTGGACATTCTGCGGGGAATCTCGCTTGACATTCCGGCCGGGCAGTTTGTCGCCATTGTGGGCGCGAGCGGCAGCGGCAAAAGCACGCTGCTCGGCCTGCTCGCCGGCCTCGACACGCCAAGCGAAGGCGAAATCTGGCTCGATGGCGTGCCCATCCACAATCTGGCCGAGGCGGAGCTGGCCGCGGTGCGCGGGCGCAAGATCGGCTTCGTCTTTCAGTCCTACCAGCTCATCCAGACGCTCACGGCGCTTGAAAATGTGCTGCTCCCTTATGAATTGAATGTGGAAGGCAGCGGTCTCGACAAGGCGCGCCGCCTGCTCGACGAAGTCGGCCTCGGCGAGCGCATGGATCACTATCCCGTGCAGCTCTCCGGTGGCGAGCAGCAGCGCGTGGCGCTGGCGCGGGCCTTTGTGGTCGAGCCGCCCATCGTCATGGCCGACGAACCCACCGGCAACCTCGACTCAGTCAACGGACGCCTGGTTCTCGATCTGCTGCTCGACCGCAATCGCAAGGCGGGAACCACGCTGGTGCTGGTCACGCACGACCCCGAAGTCGCCAGCCGCGCCGACCGCAAGATCGTGCTCAGAGACGGCCTCGTCGTCGAAGATACGCTTCCCTTGGCCTGCTCTCCTCCACTTGAGCCGTCAGTCCGAGACCAGGAAAAAACGAAGGAGACTCATGGCTAACCGCGCATTGAGCTGGAAGCGCGCAGCCGCCATCGGTTGGCGCGACCTCAAATCCGCTCCCGGCAAATTCGGTTTCGTGGTTCTCTCGGTCGCCGTCGGTGTTGCCGCACTCGTCGGCGTGCGCGGCCTGAGCGACAGCTTCCGGCAAACCCTGAACACCGAAGCGCGCTCGCTGCTCGCGGGCGACCTGAGTGCGCGCATGTTTCGCGCGCCCACCGACGAAGAATCCGCAAAGATTGCCGCGATCGCCGATCAGAGCCTCGGCGGCTTCCGCACCACCTGGGTCACTGAAACGATCTCAATGGCCTCCGTGCCGTCCGATCCAGTGCCGATCCTCGTTTCGCTCAAGGCCGTCGACCCGGCCGCATATCCCTACTACGGAACCGCCGATCTCGAGCCGCAGATGCCGCTACAGCGAGGCGCTCCAGGGCGACTCGGCAGTCGTCGCCGACGAATTTCTCATCCGCCTCAACGCCCACGTCGGCGACGCTCTCCGCCTGGGCGGCAAGAACTTTCGCATCACCGCGGCGCTCAAGCAGGAGCCCGATCGCATCAGCGCCGGCGTTGGCATGGGTCCGCGCGTCATGATCTCGCAGGCTTCGCTCGCCGGCACAGGATTGCTCGCTCCCGGCAGCCGCGCCTCGCGCCGCCTGCTCGTCAAGCTTCCCGCAACTCCGCCCCGCGGCCTCACCGCCGACGCTGAGACTGCCGCAGTGCGCAAGCAACTTGAAGCGGCGCTGCCCGACGCGCAGGTGATGGACTTTCGCGAAGGCAATCCGGCGCTCACCCGCGGCCTCGACAATGCCACCTCGATCCTGAGCCTCATCTGCCTCGTCGCCATGGTCCTCGGCGCCATCGGCGTCGCCATGGCCATGCACGCGCATCTCGAGCAGCGCATGGACATGCTGGCGATTCTGAAGGCCATCGGCGCGGACTCCTCCGATCTGCTGCGCATCTTCCTGCTGCAGACGCTTGGCGCTCGGTCTCGCCGGCGGATTGCTCGGCGTCGCCGCGGGCGTCGCCGTCATGGTCGCTCTGCCCGCCGCCTTCGGTCCGCTGCTCACCTTTCATCTCGCGTTTGCATTTCCCTGGCAGTCGGCATCGCCGGCCTTGGCAACCGGCCTGCTCACCACGCTGCTCTTCTGCCTGCCGCCGCTGCTCGATGTGCGCGCGGTGCGGCCGGTGCTGGTTCTGCGCAGGCTGGTGGAGCAGGGCCCAACTGGCATCGGCGGCTGGTTTGCGCGCTGGTGGGCGCGCCGCCTGCAACTCGGCATCGCCGCTGTCGTAATTGCTCGCGCTCGGCGCCATCGCCTGGGCGCTGTCGGATTCGGCAAAGGTCGGCGCGATCGTTTGCCCTGCTCTTCACCATCGCGCTCGTGGTTCTGCTGGCTCTCGCGGCCGTTGCACTTTCGCGTGTTGCGCTTCCTGCTCAATCGCACGCGCCTGCATCTGCCTTCATTCGCTTCGCCATGGCCTCGCCAATCTCTACCGCCCGGGCAATCAATCGGCCGCGGTGCTTGCGGCTCTCGGCACCGGCGTCATGCTCATCCTCGCTGTCTATCTCATGCAGAGAGGTCTTCTTCGCGATCTGCGCGAGACCGCCTCGCCAAGCCTTCCCAACGTCTTCCTCATCGACGTGCGGTCAGACGAAGTCGCCGGCGTGAAACAATTCTTTGCCCATCAACCAGGCGTCAGCCAGCAATTGAGCCTCATTCCCGTCGTGATGGGCCGTTTCATTTCAATCAATGGCCAGCCGGTGGAGCAGATGAAAGACCAGCACTATCCGCGCCGCATGCTTGAGAGCGCGGAACTGACCTGGGCCGATACGCCGCCCGATGGCGACAAAGTAACCGCAGGGTACGTGGTGGACCAGCGCCAACGCAACCCAACTCGCCGTCGGCGATGGCGTGGCCAAGCGCCTGCACCTCGGCGTGGGCTCCGCCGTGGAATTGAAACAGGCGGGACAACCCGCACGCTCACTGTGGCCGCCATCTATCGTTCCGACGGCCAGCACCTCGGCGCTCGCGTGTCGTTTGTTCTGCCCTCCGGGCTGATCGCCGATCAGCCATCGACCTGGTACGGCGGCGCGCACATCGACCCCAAGCAAGTGGCCGCACATGGAGCGCGCCTTCTTTCCGGCTTATCCCACCATCACCATCATCAATGTTGCTGATGTTCTCGCAGCGCATCGAAAGCGTCGTCGATCAGATCACGTTCGTCGTTCGCCTTCTTGCAGGTTTCTCGATCCTCGCGGGCCTCACGATCCTCGCTTCCAGCATCGCCAGCACGCGCTTCCGCCGCATGCAGGAGGCTGTCGTACTCAAGACGCTCGGCGCCACGCGCATGCGCATCGTGCGCACCTTCAGCGTCGAGTTCAGTGTGCTCGGGCTGCTCGCCGGCGCAGTTGGCGTCGTCTTCGCCAACCTGCTCACCCGCATCCTGCTGCATCGGCTCGACGTTGCTTTTCATATCGAGTGGGCTGCCACATTCGTCGCGCTCGCCGGAACTGCCGTGCTCGCCACCGCCACCGGATGGATCGCGAGCTACAGGATCCTGGGGCTGCGTCCGCTTGAAGTGCTGCGCGAGGAGTAGTAGCTTCCAATGCGCCGGGCGTTCCTCGACAGAATGCCTGCCCGAACCAGCCTGCGGCCTCGGACCGTTGACCGCCTCGGCCAACGCCCCGTAAGATGAAGACGTTGGCAACGCGCCTCTTTGCGCAAGCGGTGCCCACATATCCGGGTCGCCCCGCCGCGTTTTCGCAAGTCGAATCGGCAAGACTATAAGGGCGATAAGTCTGACAGGGATCAGCTTGAGGCTGGTGTCCTTCATACATAGTTCCGGAGGCCGATTGGCTGCAGGCTGAGCCGGCGCTCTGATTGCTGCCCCCTCGTTCAACGGCAGGACAGCTGACTCTGGATCAGCATATCGGGGTTCGAATCCCTGGGGGGCAGCCAAATAGAATCAATAGCTTCAGATCCCCTCCCGCCTTCTTGACAACGTGCCAGACCGTCTTTTCGGAAATGCCGTCATCCAATGGCTTGCCCGCCCGACAGAGCCAAGTCTGCATCTCCAGTGTGGAAAGCGTGGAAACAGCGATCAGGCGCGCTCGGCCAGCATGATCGGATGCTTCAGCGTTACCACCCCCGGTAGTTGCACTTCACCGAAATCCCTTTCCAGCAGGGTCACCCCGTTGGCCGCAATGCTTCCTGACCAGGAGCAGGCGCCAAGTCCGATGGCGACGACGCTTCCTTTTCTCAGTTCCAGACTGAGGGCATCGATATGCGTGGTAAGGCCAATTTCGCATTCAATCGTGCCGATTGGCGCGCGATTGAAAAACACCTGAATGGTTGGCTTGATTACGCTTTCGACCGAATGCTCGACCACTTTGCACGTGACCGGCCTCTTAGGTGAGCGGATACTCTCTTTGGCGGACTCCTCGATTTCTTTGTACTTCTTCCAGGCGCTTACCCAGAAATCCAGTACAGACGAGTCCATCGCCGCTTCCAGAACCTTCGCAAGCTTCTGTTGCATTGCAGGCCAGGGCACGGGATGCTTGGCGGCGGATGTCTGTGACTCAATCTGCTTGAAGTCCTTCGCCTGAACTGACCGCGCGAGTTCGTCCGGTTCCTGGGCGCGAGTGAGAAATAAGCCCGCGATACTAAGGCTCTCCAATTCGACTTGTGGTGACATGCTTAACCTCCTGGACCCGGATTCGCGCCGGCATCCTTCTTCTATCGTTTTGTCTTGACAACGACTGTGTGCTCACCCGACTCGAGGCCGGGATCAAGCTCGAACGAAACTTCCGGGTAGGACCCTCCAGTCAGGCGCACCCGCTGGGTGCTCGTCAGCTGAGTAATCTTCATTTGGATTCCTCGCACCTTCATCCACCTGCGAACAGCGGTGACGGAAATCGCCAGAGCAGCGAGAGCGAGAATAAGAAGCCAAAGGGGCGGCCAGGAGTTTTTGACGCTGATTTCAGTTTGCCCATTGATGGGCCCCGCGAATAATGCCGCGGTCAATCCAGTTACGGTGACCTGCTTCATTCCCGAATTCGAATAAATGTGCGTTGCGTTACCATCGGCGTCCGCAACCTCGTCCTGCGTTCCGTCGTTCCAGTGAAACTGATACTGAATGTCGCGGGGCGCAGGGCGGGTTGAAGCATGAAAGCGAATCGGTCTACCAATGACGAAATCTTGTCCGGGTTCCGCTCCTACGGTCAGCGTGGGGATAGGAATCTCAACGACCGACACCGGAACAGCGTTACTGCTTGCAACTAAGTTGTTATCGCTGTTATACGCAGTCGCCGTGACCTGATAATCCCTGGCGCTTCGATAAACGTGCGTATCGGTATTGGAGCCGGCCGGAGACA
Source organism: uncultured Acidobacteriaceae bacterium (assembly GCA_963782085.1). Lineage (GTDB taxonomy): Bacteria > Acidobacteriota > Terriglobia > Terriglobales > Acidobacteriaceae > Telmatobacter. The sequence goes on along the minus strand of CAWAIL010000004.1, from coordinate 159,387 downwards.
ATGAATCATCGCCATAATTGAAAACAAACTTCGCATCCGGATCGGCAGGCGTCAGAGTCGCGGTGACGGTGACAGGATCCCCAACTCGTACGCGTGGTGGACTTGCAGCGAGAATCACTACCGATTCCTGGGGCGCTGTGACTGCCACCGTCACCGGGTTACTCTTCAAAGGCGGAGCCGGCTTATGGCTGGCCATCATGATGGTGTAATGCGGCACCGCTATTGTTGTGACATAAGCCGTGTAGACCTGTGCGTCGCTATACGCATGGCTTGCTGAAGTTGTTGTCGAGTCTTCTTCTTTCCCATCACCCCAGACGAAGTGGAAGCTCGCGCATGAAAAGCCCGTTCCGCAATTTGCGGTTAGGATGACCGGTACACCGGTTGTTGTTGTCTGGCTCGCCGGAGTCAGTGTCAATTGGTCCTGAATACCAGGTTGCAGCTGATAGCGTCTTGCGATGTCCGCCGGACTTACATTCTTCTGTTGACTCGCTGCAGTAGCCGCATGGTTCACCTGAGCTAATGCCTTCTTCTGTTGAGGATTTTGCGCCGCCTGTACGGTTGCAATCAAGCAGAGCAAGAGTGGAATTGTCCGCCTGAACCATCGCATCACATGCCTCCGTGCTCCAGTCCCGAACAGAATTGGAAAAGAAACTGAGTGCAGGCAGCTTAGCACTCCTCATGCCGCCAATTGCATCTTCTTTCATAGTTCCGCCAAATGCTCCAGCGTTACAGCCGGATTTTGTCAGACGTAACTCGGCGCCTTTGGTCGGGGAAGGAACTCTCATGCGCTAGAGTTGTAGCGAATCCTGACAATCCCGGCGGATTGTTGACTTCTCCGAGGTTTCGGGCTTGGATCGTTTCAATCCACGCATTGTCGCCGTAATGGCGCCAGGTCTGGCTCGTCGATACTGGGAAACTCGGGGGCCCAATGTGTCGGGTGGGGTGGTATACCTGTGCCTATGCAGCGAAGAGATTTTCTGAAGTCCGCACCGCTTGCCGCTCTGATGCCGCAGTTTAGCCTCACTGATGCCGCAGTTGCGCTCGGCGGTCCCGCTCAAAATCACCGACATCCGGATCGTGAACCTGAAGGTCGTTCGCGAAACCGGCAAGATGGAAGCGGCGTGGAATCCAGGAACGGTGACCACGCAGCGGATCGGCGGCGGCTCGGTCATCGAGATTCAAACCGACCAGGGACTTTCGGGCATCGGGCCGGGAATGGATCCTGCTTCGTTGGAGGCGGCCAAGTCCCAGCTCATCGGCAAGGACCCGTTCAGTATCGAGCAGTTGGCCGGCCCGCTCCGCTATTACCTGGGCGGAAGCCCGCGCACAGTTTCGGCTCTGGAGATTGCGCTGTGGGACCTTATTGGCAAAGCCACCGGCCAACCTCTCTACAAACTCTGGGGCGCGGCCAAAGATCGGGTGCCGGCCTATGCCAGCATGATCCAGCTTTCCACTCCGGAGGAAAGGGCGGAGATGGCGGTCCAACTCAAATCGCAGGGTTGGAAGGCAATCAAACTGCGGGCGCATTACCCGACATTGAAGGAAGACGTGCAACTGGTCGAGGCGGTCCGCAAAGCGGTGGGCGACGACATGGAGATCATGGTGGACGCAAACCAGGCCCAGGCCTTTGGCACGTGGCAGCCGGGCGTCATGTGGGATTTCCGTCGCGCGCTCGAGACCGCGCGGGAACTCGAGCGTTTGAACTGTCTCTGGCTTGAAGAACCACGCCTACGGTACGCCTTCGATGAACTGGCTGAGTTGAGCCGCCTCGTGGGCATTCCCATAGCCGGGGGAGAGAACAATCGCGGCGTGCACGAATATCGGTGGATACTCGAACAGAATGCTTTGAGCATCGTGCAGCCCGATATCATGGTGGCCGACGGCGTCACAGGCTTCCGCGAAATCGCTACTCTGACTCAGGCGCATAACAAGAGATTGATTCCCCATCACGGCGGAGGCAATCTTGGCACCATCGCCCAGCTCCACGCGATCGCCTCCTGGCCGCATGCGCCGTGGATTGAGATCCTTCACGACCCGCCCGTCGCCGCATATACCAATGGGTTCGCGATTATGCGAGAACGCACCACTGGTAGACAAGGATGGCTATCTCAACTTACCGCGAGGTCCGGGACTGGGCGTGGAGATCAACAAAGATCTGATCATTGCGTAGATGAGATTCCTTGGCCGAACTGCGGATGCGTTCGTGGACGTAGCTGACGAGAGAGCAAGGTGAGCGAGGGAAACATGAAAGATTCGCGGCGAGAATTCTTTAAGAAGGCAGCGATAACAGGGGCCGGCGTTGCCACCGGCAACTTGATCCCGCAGGCGGCTTCGGCTGCTTCGGTCCCCGTGAAGTGGGAGCGCGAGGTGGACGTGGTCGTGGTGGGTGCGGGGGCGATGGGTCTGCCTTCTGTGCTTCGCGCGCAGCAAGCCGGGGCATCGGTGCTTCTGCTGGAAGCGAGCCGCGACATCGGCGGACATGCGATTGTCAGCGCCGGCAACATGCCGCTTGGCGGGGGAACCAGCGTCCAAAAGAAGTATGGCATTGCCGATTCGCCCGACCTTCTGTTCAAGGACCTGGTGGACTGGTCGGTGATTGAACCGAATGGCTTCCCCGAATATCGTTACAACGACCGCGAAATCATCCGCGCTTTTGCCGACCATGCTGCCGCCACATTTGAATGGCTCGTGGCCCAGGGCGTGACGTTCGTGGACCAGGGCCCCGACAACGTCGGCGGCACCTCCATCGGCAACTCAGTGCTTCGCGAAATGCACTGCGCGCCGCTGGACTACGTGCGTCCCGAAGCGGGTGTGCCCTTTGTGGGACCGTTGCAGAAAACCAGGTCGCACGGCGTCGGCTTGATGCGCCCGCTAGAGTCCGCCGCGAAAAAAGCGAATATCCCGATCCTGCTTAATCACCACATGGACAGTCTGATCCGAGAGAACCAGAACTCCGGCCGGGTGCTCGGCGTGGTGGCGAACAACAACGGGAAAATGGTAAATTTCCGCGCTCGCAAAGCTGTGATTCTTGCCACCGGCGGTTCGACAGGAAACGTAAACTTCCGCCGCATTTTCGATCCTCGTTTGACCGAAGAATATTGCGGCGTGGCCGGCGAGCCGCATTCCTTCCAGGACGCAAGCGGCGAAATGGCGGCCATGGCGGTTGGGGCATCCTTGTGGGGAGTCTACAACCAGGTTGCCGAATTCGGTATCAACATCACCAAGCCGGGGTGGGTGGGCTGCCGGTACGGATATCGCGCCTTGAAATGGCTGCCCGGGAGCGCCTATTTCAAGGAGGCTGGTGCTTCCGGTCTTACCGTAACCGATTGGCAAAACGTCATCCTCGTCAACCAGGCCGGACGGCGCTTCTACGACGAAACCGCCGAAGGATTCAGCTCCAATCGAAGCGGCATGGTTAAACCGTACGAGCAGGGCAGTTACCGGAATCTCCTCAACGTGAAGATGGACGCTCGTTCCACGGCTTTTCTCGACGCCGCGATGGCCGGCACCGGCGAGCCGGTCAACGGTGGCGGTCCGATATGGGCTATCTTCGATGCCGATGCCGTCAAGCGCGAAAACTGGAACCCGAAGCCGCCCGATGTGGATATCGACAACGGCTTCTTCTTTGAAGGCAATTCGCTGGAGGAACTGGCCGACAAAGTCATGATGAAGTACCAGGCGAAACCACTGCCCGCCGCGGCGCTCCAGGACACCGTCGCCCGCTACAATTCCTTTGTCGACGCAGGCAGGGACGCAGATTTCGACAAGCCGAAACCCAAATACAAAATTCAGACCGCGCCCTTCTATGCTGCCTGGGCCACTCCTGTGGTACACGACACTCGCGCCGGGCTGCGCATCAATGCGAAATGCCAGGTAGTCGATCTGTATGGGAAAGTGATTCCCGGGCTTTACGCCGGAGGTGAGTGTGCTGGTGGCTTCAGCCTCCACGGCTTGGCACGGAGTACCTGTCAGGGATATATCGCCGGCAAGGAAGCGGCCAGTGAGAAACTCTAGAGCTTGCGATCGACCAGAATCCCGGAAGGAGTTCAGGATGAATCATCGGCGGATTACAGTCGTATTTTTCGGATTGGCGGTCGCCCTTTCGATCTCGGTTGTATTCGGATTGAAGATCGCTCAGGCGCGGGCACAATCAAACCAAGCCACTGAGGACAATTCAAGTGGAAAAACGCCCGGCAGTGGAACAGCAGTCCATTACTCGACCGACTTCCCCCTCGCAACGCCCGCCGGCCAAGACTCGGACGGCATCGATAAGGCGCTCCCTGGCGCCATCAATGAGGGCGCACTCAACGCGCAAACATGGCAACGCGGCCCCGCCGATGCTCCCCCGCCCGATGCCAAGATTTGGAATCCCGTCATGATCAAGATGATGAAAGGGGAGAAGGTGACCGGCGGCACCTTGTTCAGCAGCGATAGTCCTGAAACCTATTGCGCCATGGCCAACGCCGGTTACGACTTCATCTGGGTCGAGATGCAACACGATTCGCGCGACTGGGAAAATGTGGGCCGCATGTGGGCCGCTTGTCCCCACGCGAAAGCTGTGCCCGGTGTGCGCGTGGCCGACGCCGACGAGCGCGAAATCCAGCACGCGGTGGATCTCGGCGCTCTGGTAGTGATTGTGCCAACGGTCCGATCGGTGCAGCAAGGCATCCAGGCCAGAGACTGGGCCTTTTTCCCGCCGCTCGGTGACCGCAGCCTTGGCGGAGGGCAAGCCTTCACTCCGGCTTTCTGGGGCAGTGTCCCCGGCGGATATCGCGCTACCATCAACCAGAACTTAGTGTTGATCGAAATGATTGAAACCCTGCCCGCCTTAATGCAGGCCAAGCAAATTGCAGCCATTCCCGGAGTGACGGCCATCTTCGCCGCTGCAGGCGATCTGGCCAATCGCTCCGGCTACCGGGCCGGCTCGCCGGATTTCGAACGGCTGATCAATATCGTGCATGACGCGGCGATCTCTGAGCACAAACGACTCTGTGGTCCGATTAGCTGGGTCAACCGGCCTGATTTCACTTGCTTCCAGGCTGGAACCGAAGTCTCAGCCATTACGCGTGGCGTCGCTGACGAGCTCGGGCCGCTCAAAGACACGCAAGGCAAGCCCGAAGTCGGACCATACGCAGAAAAGAATCAAACCGGAAAGCCAAATTGATCGAAGAAGTTGGTCGCCAAATCACACAGCCCGTTCGCCCGCAACCTCACCTTGGTCCCGGAACAGGTTATCAGTTACGCAAAATTTTGACGCGCGTTCCCTACAAATTAGCGAGGTGCTAAACAAATGGATAGACGGGCCGTGCTAAAGGCTAGTCTGGCGAGTGCAGCCGTAATGGGGATCGCCTCAAGGGAGGCTGCAGCTACGGACTCCGACTCGACGGCCTCAGCCGACCGCCAATCAGGGACTGGCCCGACGGTCGGGCAACCAGCACTGGCAAGCCTCTACGACTATGAACAGGAAGCGAAGAAGAAGTTATCGCTGCCGGCTTGGGAGTACTTCAATAGTGGCTCCGCCGATGAGATAACTCTAAGGCGGAACCGCGAAGCGCTGGATGAGTTACAGCTCAAACCGCGCGTGATGGTGGATGTAACTCACATCGACACGAGTTGCTCAGTGCTCGGCAATAAATTGCCACATCCAATCTTGCTGGCGCCAACTTCGTCGCATCTTTTGGCGCATCCAGATGCCGAGACAGCCACTGCACGTGGAGCGGGAGAGGCCAAGACCATTATGGTGGCCAGCACGCTCTCGAACCGGAGCATCGAGGACATTTGTAAATCGGCTTCAGGACCGATCTGGTTTCAGCTTTATGTGGATGACGACCGAAAATTTGTTCAAGCACTGATCGAGAGAGCGGAGGCTGCGGGATGCAAGGCGCTTTGTATCACGGCTGACTATCCCTTTTCCTACGCGCCGAACCGCGAGGAACACATCAGGGCGCTGGCGCCAACACTTCCATTTCCAAATGTTGGCGGCAAGGCCCAGGCTGGTGGAGGAGGCGGGCGAACTCGCCGACGTTTTAACTGGAACGACCTGGCCTGGATCCAGTCCGTCGCCAAGACTCCGATTCTCATTAAAGGAATTCTCAATCCTGACGATGCAGACGAGGCCGTCAAACACGGCGTCGCGGCAATCGTGGTTTCAAATCACGGCGGCCGGGTTCTGGATACTGAGCCGGCTACGATCGAGGTCTTACCTGCGGTAGTGGACCGCGTGGCCGGCCGGGTCCCAGTGCTGTTCGATAGCGGCATTCGCAGAGGCACCGACGTTTTGAAGGGGCTTGGTTATGGCGCGTCTGCGGTTTTGATCGGACGGCCTTATCTATACGGGCTAAGCGTTGCGGGTGCAGATGGCGTGCGCGATGTCATCAACATTTTGAGAACCGAACTCGAAGGCGCGATGGCGATGACAGGCCGCACTCGCCTGGATCAGATTGATCGGTCGATTTTCTGGAAGTCGCATGATTATAGTTCTTAAGTCCGGCTCGAGGGTCGTCGTTAACAGCTACAAAATCGACTACGGGCGCACGCCGAGAACCGCTTGGCGTCCAGAAACGTTTTAAGAATACTCGTTCTGTGGATGTCCTGCAGACCGAGCTCCTGGGTTTGCACCAGGGGCTTTTCACAGGTAAGACAATACGGAACGACATAGGATCCGTGCTCCGCAGGCTCAGTAACAATCTAAAAGAGAAAACTGTGAGTCTGTTCGGATGGAACTTTGGCGAGGGACAGCATGGATTTATTGCGATTGACAGGGAGCGATTCAATTACGCGGAATTCTTTGCGAAGTATCAGAGCTACCGCTGCTCAGCGAGCAACTGCTGGAGGTCGGGATTGTCGCGCAACGCCGCAAAGTCTCCATCGTCGGCCAGTCTCTTGTCGATTGTCGAACTTTCTTGCATGGCCTTTCGAAGATAGCTGAGTGCACAATCGTTCATGCCAGCGAGCGCACAGCCGCGCGCCCGCGCGTAATTGACCTCGGCGTTTTGCTCCGTTGTCAGCATCATTGCCGGATTGTCGTGGTCGTCAAAGATATGCGGATCGAGAGCCAGCGCTTGACGGTACGCCTCCGAGCCATCTTCGAATTGATCCTGGGCCAAGAGGTTGGTTCCCAGATTCTTGAGATAGATCGCTGAGCCTGGCGCCGATCGCAAAGCCCTGCGGTAAAGTTGCTCGGCTTGCGCGTGCTCTCCGACCTGATCAAGAGCAGTTGCCGCGTCATTCAAGATTCGAGCATTGTTCGGATCGAGCCGGAGCGCTTCCTTGTAGCAGTGAACAGCGCTGTCGAAGCCCAGGAGCATCTGATACGCCACGCCCATCCGCGCCCAAAGCATGGCAGTCGGGGTGGCGACGCGAGAATAAATCGCAAGGGCCGCCTGGTAACGGTGCTGCGCCATCAGTTCATCGCCGAGCTTTTCGGCAGCGAACAACGACACAGGCCGCGTTGTTGCGGGAACGGAGCCTGCAGCCGCTGGCCGGAACGAGCCGCCAGCAGAGTCTAGGTTGAACTGCGCTGTCGACGTAGCCGGGACAGCAAGGAAAAGGGCGAAAATAGAAACAAAGATTGAGCGATTTGGGTTGCGCATACGTGGGGCACCCCATACAACAAGTCGGTATCCTACGCCTGCCCGGACAAAACAGGCAAATCGCCTGGAGATTTCTTGATAATTGGGAATCTCGAGAACAAACCGGAACTGGATCAGCACGCCAGAATGCCGAAGACTGTCGGTGAGCTCGAGCGCCCATGGTCACCACAAGGCATGTTAAATCAATACCCTGTGGGTTTTTGGGTGCGCATTCAGGCGCGCGATCTCTATCTATATATATGGCGGTAGAGCCTTCTTCGGGGCTCCAGATGTCAGCCTCGCTGTCCCGACGACATGCGACTGTAGAGCTCTCGGAGCACTGCCACCCCCCGTTCAGCAACTGCCGGGTCCGGCGCTTCGCTCGTGTTGTTCCAGCCCTCGTTGCCATCTTCCCTGTTGTACTGCAGCAGAATTCCATCCTGCCTTGCCAGCAAAAATAGATCCTTGTACATCAATCCATAGTGACGACCTGTCTGGGCAGCCAGCCACGCGATCTGCCCGCGGATCGGCACGATAGATTCGTCGGCCCACATGGAGCGGACATCATATCCCGGGCAATTGAGAATAACTCTCTCTTTGATCTGTGAAAGCTCATTCGGAGAATGGAATTCGCGGACTTCGGTCCGGCCTCCTGCGTCCCGAAACTCGCCAAGTAAATGGGCGCAATAGGCAGTCACGTTAAAGGTCATCGATCTCCACCGCAATACCTGGAGCGCACGATCAACGAAGATCTGTTGCGGCTCCGGAACCGGTCGCGGCAGCAAATCGACGAGCCGCTGATTCAGGTGCACAAAGTCAGAATCGCGAGGCCCCTGGCCCGGCTCCGCTACGGCATTTTTCCCGCCCGGCAACTGGGGAGAATCGCTGAGATACCAGCGGTCGGACAGCTCGACCGGAGCATTTGGCAAATTGCAAAACCTCTGGTGGTGAGCAAAGGAGGATCTCGCCATGCTTTCCCACGAAGGCGCAAAGTTCGCCGATACCGCCGATGCCAATTCGATGCGAAAATCCGGCGCCCAGGTTCCGGTCGCTCGCCAGCTCCGGATCTCCAGAAGTTTGCTTCGAGCACCGTGGATAGCGGAACGGTATCCTGATTCACCTTGAGAGTTTGCGCGCCTGCGCCAGGCATCTGAGTGATGTCCGCGCGATCGCTGCCGTTGTACTTGTTCGTCTTGTCCAGCGGCCCGTAGAGTTGCAAGGCTTCAATCAGCCGATCACGGTCCGCTCGCGAAAGCTCTTGATTGAGCGCGCGGGGCGCTGCTTTCAAGCAGCCGGATTTTCATCACTTCCTTAGATCGAGGATGTAAACATCTCAGTCACGGGACGATCGAGAAGCCGATTGGCCGTTCCGGTCGCCGCGAGCGCACACGTCGACTGAGGCGTATCGCCACAACTCAGCGCAACGTTTTTCTTATTGGATGTCTTCGACTAGGAAGAAGGGCCGGCAGAAACATGCTCTCGGACGGAGATAAGCAAGAAAAAATCTCTGCGGCGAAAACCCGGGCTTGTACGAAAGCACGGGTTGTCCTAGAGTATCTGCACGGAATTCAAAAAAGTCAATGCTCAAAATCTCATCACGTGTCCATTCAGGGAGGTCAGAAATGGAAAATCCCCAACTTGATCGTGAAGAAGCAAGAGATTTTGATCTTCTTCATCAGATCGGCAGCAGCATTTCCACATCCGATTCTTTTCATACTGTCTTGTCCAGCATTATCGATATGGTGACTGAGGCGATCCCTTGCGACTCCTGTTTCATTTACGTGCTTGATAAGAACAAACTGGTGCTGCGCGCATCGAAGAATCCGCACAGTGACGTGGTCGATCAACTGGTAATGGCGATGGGGCAGGGCGTAACGGGATGGGTCGCCGAGAATCTGGAGACCGTCGCAATTCCTGCACGCGCCTGGGAGGATCCGCGGTTCCGGAAATTCGCAAACCTTCCTGAGGACCGGTTTGAAGCGTTCCTGGCTGTGCCCGTGCTCTGCCGGGGCAGGCTTGTCGGCGTAATTAACTTGCAGAATCGAGAGCCGCACAATTATTCCCGGCGCGAGGTCCGTCTGATTGCGCTGATTGGATTTCTGGTCGGAGCAGCAATCGAATTAGCGCGCGTCGAAGATGAAAAATCGCAGCTCATCGATCAACTTGAGACGAGAAAAGTGATGGAGCGCGCGAAAGGACTGCTGCAGAGAGAGTTGAGCATCGACGAGGAGGCTGCGTATCTCCTGCTCCAGAAGGAAAGCCGCCAGAAGCGCAGGCCGCTGCGCGAAATCGCGGAAGCAGTTATCCTGACAGAAAATCTCAGAAAGGCGAAGGGTTCGTCTTCAACGCGTTTTTCCGGTTGTTAGTTACGACTGTTTGCATAACCGCCCCGAAAAAAATCTTTAGGTTTTTCTTATGCGGTGACTGTTATCGTGCTACAAATAAACCAAACCGAATTGCCGGAATCTCTCCGGTGCAAGGTTCGGTTTCCTGGGTGACTGATCGTAGTTGTCCTGAACCGGTGCATCGAAGCCTTCGTGATTCGGGCCTCAGATTCGTCAAGGGACTCAATGTTTGAGCCATCTACCGGCGATTTCGCTGAGGCAGAAACTCCGAGACGCCGGAGATCAGGTTGAAGCAGCAGGCGTTCCGCGCGGTTCGCTTGCCCGGGCCATTCCAGTACGATCATGCCGGTCGGCATGAATTCCGTCCCACGTCGGACGTTCCTCACAAATGAATCAGCTTTGATGGCGAGATGCGGCGCTGCACGGTAGTGTTGTCCATCGTGCACTCGGGCAAGGTCCATCTCTGCCATTGGAACTTTCACTTTTCCAGGAGGCGACATGGGACGTTCATTCAGGTTTGCGTTATTGATCACTCTTTCGGCTGTCTTTGCGTATTCTCAAAGCTCCTTCCGCGGCGGGCTGGCAGGCATTGTTACCGATCCTTCGGGGGCAGCTATCCCCGGGGCCAACATTGACGCCACGAACGTGGCGACAGGAATTATCTACCATGCGAGTTCTTCGACGGACGGAGATTACTCGATCTCCGATCTTCCCCTCGGGGACTACAACATCACGGTCGCTTTTCCCGGTTTCAAATCCACTGAAGTCAAGCTGGTCCGAATCTCTGCCGGCGCTGTCTTCAGCCTTCCTGTGAAGCTCGAGATCACAGCATCGGTCGAGCAGGTTGAAGTGGATGCCGCCGCGGTGAGTCTCGATACAACAACACAGGAGCGCACCTTCACGCTGCCCACTGAAGAGGTCACAGACATCCCAATTAATGGCCGCAGTTTTTCAAACATGACTACTTATCTGCCGGGCAACACCACCGGCACAACGCGGTACACCGTCGACGGAGTCGACAATAACGACGTCTACAGCGAAAGCGTCGGGTCGAACCAGGGCGGCGTAGGCGGCATTCCCGGAACCTTGCTTCCCCTCGACTCCATCCAGGAGTACGACGCGGAACAGCAGAGCGGCGCGGAAAACGGCGGATTCTCCGGCACCACGATCAATTTGGGAATCAAGTCGGGCACAAATCAGATTCACGGTACCGTGTACCACTACAACCGCAATGAGTTTTTCGCAGTAGAGGGACCGTTCGCGGTCGCTGCCAATCAGCGCAAGCCGGCAATTCGTTTCATGGAAACCGGCGCCTCGCTCGGCGGCCCAATTCGCAGAGATCGATTGTTTTACTTCCTGAATTACGAGCGCCAGCAGTACCTCCTCTCGCAGGCCACCTCCTCGCAAACCGAGCCGACCACAGCCTACGTCAACCGGGCGCTGGCGCTGCTGGCGGTGGGAGGCGTAACTCCAGTTAGCAATTCCGCCGTCACCATGGGCGAAAACCTGATCACAACTCTGTGGCAACCTGGTATGCTCACGGGCCCGGCGACGCCCGGCAACTGGACGCCGCCGCCGAGCGCGGCGCAGCACGGCTTCAGCAACAATGCCATGATGAAGTTCGACCAGAAGCTGAATACGGCAAACACGCTCTCCGAACGCTGGTACCTCGGCCAAGGCACCCAAACGGCACCTCTCAGCACAAGTCAGAATCCCTGGTATTACCAGGTGGCAGGAGAACGCGTTGACAATGTCGGAGTCACGCTGAACACGGTGATCAATTCGAAATCCTCGAATCAGTTGTTGGCGGGCGTCGACTACTTCAACCAGCCCTTCCGCGACGCGAACCCCAACAACGGAGCCGCCGCCGCCGGCTTTGTCCCGGGCGTCGGTCCGGGAAATACTTTCGGCCAGCCGGGGCTTGCGATCTCGGGGTTCGATGGCACGGGCGGCACATCGGTGCAGATTCGCAACGACTACAGCGGCCACGTGACAGACACCTATTCGCGCGTCATGGGCAAACACCAGCTCCGCGCGGGCACTGAGTACCGCCGGCTCGAGATCGTGGAAGTGAATACGGGCAGAGGCAGCAGCAGCATCTATACTCGCGGCACCTTCAGCTTCAGCGGAAACCGCGGTTACAACGCGCCAAGCGGCGGCAGCGGCACCTCCTACCCAACCACCTGGCCCACAACCAGCGGCTACAGCGGCACGATCGATTCTCAAACCAAGGCGCTTGCCGACTTCCTGCAAGGTGAGGGAAGCTCTGCGCAGCTCTACAACGGCGATCTTGATCGCACTGCCTGGGAGAACAACTTCAACGTCTATGTCGAAGACAGCTTCCAGGTGACTCCAAGCTTCAACGTGAACTATGGCTTGCGCTGGGATTTTCTGTCACCGATCACCGATAGTACAGCGGATCTCTCCGCCTTCCGCGCGGCCACTCCGGCCACCTCGTACGACTTGACCGGCGGCCTTGCTGTCGTTGGCAAGGACATCTCCGAGGCATATAACGCGGCCGGACTTCAGTTCGCTCCGCGCCTTGGCTTCTCGTGGCAGCCGAAGTTTCTCGGAGCCGTCACCAGGGGCATGGTGATTCGCGCGGCCGCAGGATTGTACTTTGACCAGCAGGGGCCCGGCACATGGCTCTACGCCACAAGCCTCGCGGGAAATCCGGCGGGCACAAGGCCTCTTTACAACGAGACTCTCACCAACGAAAACATCCTTCCCAATGTTTCCATCTTCCCGTCCAACGCCGCTGCCAGCATTCCGAACAACGGTGGCGGCGGCGCTTGCACAGGTGTCAAGACCGCAACTTGTCCCAGTCTGGCCATTGCGACCGTCGATCCGAATTTCTCGACAGGAGATACCACGAATCTTTCCGCCAGCGTTGAAAAAGCGCTCGGCAATCAAACGATCATTGAAGTCAGCTACGTCGGCGCACGCGGGCGCCATCTTGCCAACTCCATCGATCTCAACCAAACCACCTACGGCGCCTCGACCAACACCGCTATCACCAACGGCTTCACCTACGCGCAAATCCAGCGGCCCTTCTTCAGCGCGTACCCGAACTTCGCAAAGGTTACTGAGACAGCGAGCTTCGGATCATCGAACTCCAACGCGCTGCAAGCCTACATCCGGACCAGAAACTGGCATGGTTTGATCTCCGAGATCTCCTATGCGCTTTCGACGAGCAAGGGAACCATCGCCGCCGGCTCAATCGAGGATTACAACAATCCCGCTCGCGACTACGGTTCGCTGCTGGCAATCACCAACCAGTTCAAGGGCTATTGGACTTACAACATCCCCAGCCTCAAACGCGGTCCTTCGTGGCTCACCAGCAGTTGGATCACTGGCGGCTGGCAAACTACAGGCACTTTCTATTTTCATGGGGCAGCTGGCATCACCGGCAGCGCCACCGGCTCGTGTAACCAGTCCTCCTCGACTGGAAACACCTACGCACTGACCTGCTCCGGTCTTGGCCTCGGGGAGGGCGCTACACGTCCTAATTTCAGCGGACTGCCGCGCTTCTGCCCGAGCGGCAGCTGCGGTGGCACATTGGCGTCCGGGGTTGCGGGTACCTCGCGAAGCAGAATTACAAATGGCTACATCCAGTGGTTCAACCCTTACGCGGTCATCTCGCCTTCAGGCTGCTCCACCGGAGCCGCCAGCTTTGGTCCCAGTTGCGCTCTTCCCCTGGCGAGTTATTACGGTACAACCGCCCCAGGCGCAATTCACGGAGGGCCGGGCTTTGGATCCGTCGATATGTCGGTCATCAAGGACTTTCCCATTCACGAGAGTGTGCGCGCGCAGTTTCGTGGAGAGATGTACAACCTCTTCAACCGGATGAACTATAAAGCGCCCACGTTGGCATCGGGCAACACCGCGGCCGACCTTCGTTATGGCGGAGCGAATGTGACCAATTCGACATCCAGCGGTCAGGTCGCTTCCACCATCGGCGGCACCAGCGCGCCGGGAATTGCCGAAGGCGAGCCGTTCAATGTGCAGCTCGCGCTCAAGATCGTCTTCTAGCCACACCCAACACAACCGGAGCAGCCGTCGATCGCAACGGCGGCCTGCTCCCTGTTATCGAGATGCATTGACCAAGGGGCTACGAAAATGAAAAACAATCGACTGCATCAATGGGCTCCCTGCGCGCTGGCGTTTCTTGCTGTGCTGGCAATCTCTCACCTTGCACGCGCTGCCGATTTGAATGGGGATTGGATCGGCCAGCTCACCGGTCCATTCGACTCCCCGTACACGGCGCAATACAACCACGTCACGCTCAAGAGCGATGGAGACCGGCTGAGCGGAACCTGGGGCGGCTACGAACTTTCCGGATCGATCGCCGGAAATGATGTGCAAATTTCGCTCGCATTCGCGCCGGGCCAGCCAGCCGGCAGTCTTCATGGTTCCCTCACCGCAGATGGTGTGGCCGGCACTGGCAGCGTCACTCCCCCGCGCCGCGCCGGAGGCATGGGAGGCGGCGCGCAGCAGCCAGGCGACGTCACCTTTAAGCTGACGCGCGTCTTGACACCACCGGCTGCGCCGCAGACCTATAACTACGACCCCAAAGTTTTTTATGGTACATACTCCGCGGCCGAGCCGCCTGTGTTGCACATCTTTCCTGGCGATACCGTCAGTACGCGTACCATCGACACTGCCGGCCGGGATGCGCAGTCAATTCGACATGGCACGGGAGGCGACGCCAATACGGGCCCTTTCTATATTGAGGGCGCGCTTCCAGGCGACACGCTTGTCGTCAAGCTGCTGAAGGTCCAGGTCAACAAAGCAGTAGGCCGGCAGGGCAGTCGATTCAACCAGCATGCCGTAACTCAGGCTTATGCGCTGGCGGCAAAGTATGATCCATCGTTTAACGGGTCCTGGCAGCAGGATCCGAATACCATGACGGCTACACTGCCCGCTTCGCCTGGGCTGCCGCATCTCACCATCCCTTTGAAACCCATGCTGGGCTGCATCTCGGTTGCGCCTCCGGGCGAAGAGCAGGATACCGGCACGGATCTCGGCGTCTTCGGCGGAAACATGGACTACAACGACAATGTCGAGGGCACAACGCTCTACTTTCCTGTCTTTCATCCCGGCGCGCTGCTCGGCATGGGCGATGCCCACGGCGCAATGGGAGACGGCGAGGTGGTGGGCACGGGCCTGGAGACTTCAGCCGATGTCACCTTCACCGTCGACGTGATTCGCGGATACGCCACTCCCCAGGTCCGCGCAGAAACAAAAGACTATCTCATCTCCTTTGGAGTCTCGGGATCCGTGCCCGATTCCATCCAGTTGGCGACGGCGCAACTCGCAGACTGGATCAAGCACGATTACAGTCTCAACGACAGCGAGGTGGCTCTGTTTTTCGGCGACGTTCTAAAGTACGACATCACGGAGCTGGTCGACCCGCACTTCAATGTTGTTGCCAAGGTTCCCAAGAGCGCGCTCGCCACGCTCAATAAATAGCCATACCGCCGTTCGTGTCTGATGGGCAAGTGAAGGAGTTTGGAATCATGTTGAAACCCAGGTGGATCGTTGCGTTTCTCTTCGCGCTCCTCGTGGCCGGGAAGTCCGGCGCAGCAGCTGATCTTTCAGGAAAATGGATCGCCGCAATCGGAACCCAGTATGCGCGGGTTTCTCTTGTGGATGAAAGCGGAAAGCTTAACGGAACGTGGGGCGAGTTCAAGCTCACAGGTACCATCAGCGGCGACAAGGTCGATCTTTTTCTCACTGACGATTCTGGTGCGGTTGCGGGCTCCCTCACGGGGACCATCTCCGGAGACTCGGTTAGTGGCACAGGAACAGTCTCGATGCCTCGCGGGGCCGAGCGCGGCAGCATGGGCGGTGGAATGGGCGGCACGGGAGGAGGATTCTCGAGAGGCGGAAGCGGTCGGCCGATGGAGTTCAGCCTCACGCGTGCCCTTGTTCCTCCTGCTGCGCCTCGCGAAATTCGTTTTGAGCCGAACGATTTCTTCGGTTACTACTCGGCGGCCAACACGCCCGTGCTGAAGATCTTCCCTGGAGACGTGGTGCACACCTCAACAGCGGATGCTGGCGGTGTCGATGCCAAGGGAGTGCGTCATCGCGGCGGCGATTCGAACGTCGGCCCATTCTATGTTGAAGGTGCTCTGCCCGGCGATACGCTCGTTGTCCATCTGTTGAAAGTGCAAACCAATCGCGCGACAGCACATCAGGGCAGCCGCCTGAATGCACACGCAGTCACTGCCGGATATCTCGTCGGTGCCCACTACGACAACTCGGTGGACGGCGAGTGGACTCTGCTTCCAGACAAGGGCATCGCCGTGCCCACGCACCCGAGCGAGCACATGAAGAACTACAGCGTTCCGCTCAAGCCAATGTTGGGATGCATTTCGGTCGCTCCGCCGGGTGACCAGCAATACCGCGGGGGCGACCTGGGGCCGTTCGGCGGCAACATGGATTACAACGACAACGCCGAGGGCACCACCCTCTATTTTCCCGTCTTTCATCCTGGCGCTTTGCTCGGCATGGGAGACGGTCACGGCGCCATGGGCGACGGCGAAGTGGTGGGCTCGGGATTAGAAACCTCGATGGACGTGGACTTCTCGGTCGAGGTGATTCCAGGCGATGCAAGCGCCCAAGTTCGTGCGGAGACAAAGGATTACCTGATTGCGTTTGGGGTCACCGGATCGGTGCCCGAGTCCATCCAGGTATCCACTTCCGAACTCGCGAAATGGATCAAGAAGGCTTACAACCTCAGCGACAGCGAGGTCGCAATTCTCTTCGCGTCCACATTGAAGTACGACGTTACAGAACTGGTTGACGCCCGGTACAACGTAGCGGCCAAAGTGCCGAAAAGTGTTCTTGCCACAATCAAATGAGCGAAGCAGCGTGATCGCACGGCCAGTGTCGCCTGCCGCTCGATAAAATTAGAAACTCAAGAAAGCAAAACGTAGAGCCAATCGGCTTCATTTCTCGATCAAAGAAAGCTTGGGGTCTTCTCTGCCGAAATCTCCAAAGATGGGCCAGCATTCGTCGTAGTGCCCGCCGGTCAACCAACTGAGCTCAACAACTCGCCAGGGCGCAGATGAGGCGTCGGGCCATCTGCGGATCGGCCTGCGATAAGACTTATGCCAATCGCCCGTTGCCCCATGGATCACAACCGGCCGAACTGCTTGACCGCCGCTTCGATCGATTTCATTTTCTCGATGAGCGCATACATCGAGTGCTCTTTGAAATCGAGTTGTTGAGCGAGCAATAACACCTGGACTGCCTTTTCGCGTGGAACAACTACGACACCGTCGTTATCTGCGGTCACAATGTCCCCGGAGTGAACGGTGACTCCGTCGCAAACCACAGCAATCTGAGATCCAGCAAAGCGATAGTGCCCCACAGCGGTCGCAGGCGTGATTCCTGTCGCGAAAACTGGAAACCCGATCTTGCGCAAGTAGGCAGTATCGCGCACGCTCCCATCAATCACAGCACCGCTGAATTGGCGCGCTTCCATCGCGGTACCCATCAATCCGCCCATACCTGCTATATCCGCGCCGTCTTCGATCGACATCACATAGACCGAATCCTTATCCCCCTGATCGATTGCTGTGAGCATTCCATCGAGCGCGCGGGGATCGTCGTTCTCCTCTTTCTTGAGGCGCACAGTCAGCGCATAACCCGCAAATCTGGCTGGGAACAACGGCTGCATTTTGTGGGAGAGATACATTTTCCGATGCAGGATCTGCTCGATCGCATCGGAGACCGAGGCCACTTCTACGTGCTTGTAGGCAGCAATCAAAGCCGTCGGATCGTCGTAGGCTCCAGGATCCTCTTGGGCAGCCGAAACCCTGATTAGGAGGTGAGCTCCGGCAAATGTGCAGGCAGCAGCAAAAAGACCGGCGGCCAACCACAGCACTGCAACTGGCCTAAGCAATGACTCTCTGGGTGTCCGATCAGGTCTCATCGATCGCCTCCTTATTGGTCGCATGACCCACCGAACCCAAAATCAGATTGGTCGGGCCGTCACGCTACAGACAGATGACCGGATGAGTCCGGAAGCTGTCAATCTAGAACGCGCGGCAGAAGTTTGGTTCAACCTATTGCGACAAACGGAGGTCGCACGCGACCGCTTGAAATATCTAATGTCCGCAAAGTGCGTTGGTAACTGGATATCAAGATCGCGAGATTGGCCAACCGAACAGCCTGAATCAAGAGAGTAAATCCTCCTGACATTCCGCTCTTTCCAGAAAACCCTTTGTCAATCGTCGTTTTCGCGCGCGATTGTCGATGGGCTGGTTACTTTGGTCGTAGATTTGCACACAAAATAGCCATCAGTAAAACGAACGTATTCTTGCATCTCGCTGAATTCACGTTAGAATTCGCTCATCGGTGAACAACCATGAATGTGGGAGTGACCCGCGGGGGGAGAAGGTTACCTCGCTGGCTGCTCGGATTCCCGCTGGAACGGCACCGGTACCTGCACGACTTCTAAATGCAGTGAAAGTTGGATCGCCCTCATCATTGAGCGCGTCCCCGAATTACCTCGAAACGTATTGTCTTCACCGGAGAATTACAACGATGTCGAATGCAAAGATTTCCTGGCTCAAGGGTTCGTTTTTCGTGACCGTTCTTTTCGCCGCAGCCCTTTATTGCGCCCCCGCACAAGGGCAGGCTGTGCCTTCCGTGCATGTCGGCGGAGTCGACATCACCGGCGTTCCCGACGACTGGACCCATCACCACGTTGTGTTCTCCGAACCCGGAACCGAGCAGGACGCGATCCGGAGCGGTCGTCATGCTCAGTGGCAGAAGATCGTCAACGATCCGCGCTACGTCGCTCAGCAACTCAGGAAGAATGCGCCCGTGCAGGGGCCGGCCGCCGTCGACGCGAATTATCGGTCGCGCTGGATCTCTGAAATCTCACCCGGTCGCGGCGTCTCCGGCGTGGCTGTAGCGCCTGAGTCTTCAATTGGCTTTGGTGGCCGTTCAATGCGGCCCATCCGCATCGGCGTCACCCAGAATCGAAACCCGGTCAGCTCGCTCAATAAGGACTGGAACCAGGCCGTGGGCTCGGCGAATGCAACCACCGCCATCAATTACCCGGCCAAATGGAGCTTCAACACAGGCTCGGAAAGTTGCACAAGTGACTTCGTGGTCTTCCCCACCGGGCAAACAGGAAGCGCCACTCAGGCGACAATCATCGCCGATTACAACCTCTACACTTCATGCGGTGGAACCAATCCGACCATCAACTGGCAGTACAACACCGGCACCGGCAGTACCATTTCCCTGGCGCCCATTTTCTCACTCGACGGAACTCAGGTCGCTTTCATCCAGACCAACGGAACCACAGCGAGTCTGGTCCTCCTCCGGTTTAACCTCATTACCTCAGGAGCAGGAGCACTCAGCACTCTCACTTCGCAAACCACGAATGCCCTTTACTACAACGGTGGCGCGGGTTGCACGGCTCCCTGCATGTTCACGATCCCGCTGAGTGGCAACCCCAACGACACTTGGTCCAACCCCTACTACGAATACGGCTCTGACACGCTCTTCGTCGGTGACGCCGCCGGCAAGCTCCACAAGTTCAACCCCGTCTTCAGGGGAGCACCGGCCGAAGTGACCACCGCCGGCTGGCCCGCTCAGATGGCGCACGGCGCAGGGCCCACCACCGACCCCAACCAGCTGGCCAGCCCCATCTACGATCCAAACTCCGGCTTCGTCTTCGTCGGCAGCACCACGTCGGCCAGCACCGCAACCGGCGGATGGTTCTACGCAGTCAATGCTTCCACCGGCGCCATCCACGCCTATTCTTCAATCCAGGTCGACAATCAATATGGAGTGCGCGACGCGCCTCTCTTTGATCCGGTCGCGCAGGAAGCATACGTCTTCTCCGGCCATAACACCGCTGGGAACAGCGCCGTCTACCAGTTCCCGGCGAACTTCATCTCCACAACTACGCCGGGTCTGGCCAGCACCGGCACCGGCGCTACGTCTGACGACGCCTATGTCTTTGCCGGCGCGCTCGACAATGTGTACTACTCGTCGTCCAACCAGGCTTCTCCCACCGGCAGCATGTATGTCTGCGCTTCGGGCCTGGGCGGAACGCTGTATCGAATTCCCATCACGAGCAATGCGATGGGAACGCCGGTTGCCGGCCCAACGCTCACTGACACCGGGCACTATGGCCGTTGCTCAGTCATGACCGAGTTCTTCAACAGCAACGGCGGCAGCACCTTCGCTGCCGGTTCGCTCACCGTCGCAAGCAATCCGAGTGGCTGGTCGCCTCTTCCGACTGTGACCGTCGGGGCAACTACCTATACGTTTCACGCCGCCCCCCTCACTGCCCTCAATCAGGTGCTGGTCCATACCGCAAGCGGAATTGCCACCACCAACGAACGCGATACCGCGCAAAATCTCTACGCGGTTCTTACCGGAAACAGCGCCAACTGTTCTGACACCGGCTGCGTTTTCACTGGCCAGACCGTGAACGCCAGCGCGACCGCAACCCACACCGCGAACACTACTCTAGTCACTTTGACTGCGACGAATGAAGGAGCCGCCGGCGACTTCACCGTCAGCAGCGGCACCCCGGCCGATCTTACCGCCGTCAATGCAAACAACGGCGTTACCGGGACCGGCCAGGATTACCTCATGTTCAGCAACTTCGCCGGCACCCAGACCGGTTGCACCAACTCCACCGCGAACGGTTGCGTCATGTCTTTCAACATCACTACCGCAACCGGCTTCGGCACCGGCACAACACCACTGGCCGCAATGAACATAGCTTCCCAGAACCTCACCACAGCAAGCGCCACCAACCCCGCGGCCGTCACATCCGGCATCATCGTCGACAACAACGGCACAGCCGGCGGAGAGTCGCAAATGTACTTCCTCACCCAGGACAACTCGGCTGCTACTGCCTGCGTCACGGGCGGAGCGAATGGCATTTGCGCCATCCAGGTCTCGCAATCGAACCCATAGCCCGGCCTGTCCCGATCAATCGATCGGGTCGCTCTCCGGCGATTTATGAATCACGCGCCTTACTTTGCGCAATACTGAAGCCCCAAACCAGATGAGGTACACAGGTGAACACGAACTCTACCGACCAGAAAGAACGGATCACTCCCGCGACTGAAGCAAAGAACAACACAAAGAGGCCCTATGTGAAGCCCATCGTGCGGCACGAACGTGTCTTCGAAACCATGGCCCTCTCTTGCGGCAAGGTTCAGTCCACCCAGGGTTCCTGCCACCACAACCGCAGAACCTCGTAGCACCACCATCTTGAATCACCGCGGCGCAGACATAACTCTGTGCCGCGGTTCCCAACCCATTTAGCAAATCCCAAATTCAAATATTGCGATCCGATGCGCCCATTTTCGGTGTGCTGATTTTCACAGCCGTCCCACCGGAAATCCCGCATCCAGCTGATTACTTTGGTGATAGGTATAGATAAAGAATTGCCATTCGAAACAGGTGTGACTTGCTGCATCTCACTGAATTCAGAGTAGAATTCGAACATCGGTAAACGGCTTCAAATTGGCCAGCGAATTCCGCGGTCGGAGGTTACCTCGCCTGCTCCGTCAGCGCGTTCGCCGATCCCGGCAAGAATCTTCCCATTTTGCGCAAAGTTCTGGTTCGTGTGATCCAGTCGAACCCCGAAATAACATAAGTGTCCCTCCCGGAGAATCGCAATCATGTCGAATTCAACTAATTCATGGCTTAAACCGTCGTTTCTAGCTCTCACTTTGTTCGCCCCAGCCGTTTTCTGTAGGCCAATGCACGGCCAAAAGCCGCCATCGGTGCGCGTCGGCGGAGTCGAGATCACCGGCGTCCCCGACGACTGGAGCCATCGCCACGTGATATTCGCCAACCCGGGCACCGAGCAGGATGCGATCCAGGGCGGCCATTATGTGAATTGGCAGAAGACCGTCAACAATCCCCGCTACGTCCTTCAGCAGTTGAAGAAGAATCTGCCGGTGCAGGGCCCCGCAGCCGTTGACGCAGAATATCGGGCTCGCTGGATCGCCGAGGCCACCGGCGCGCGTACTCCGTTAGAGCCATCCAAAATCCCTGCGCCTCGATTTGGCTTCGGTCCACATAGCGGTCGGCCGACCTCACCGTTCAAGACACCGGTTAACCCGCCGGGCATCCAGCGGGACTGGAGCATGACTTCTGGCGGTACAGGCGGCCTTTTGCCGGGCCACTACCCGGCGAAATATGGATTCCTGCCGACAACCGGTTCGAAAGGTGTTGAAAGTTGCAGCGACTTCGTGGTCTTCCCAACTGGGATTCTCGGAAGCGCCACGCAGGCCACTCTCATTGCTTACAACAGTCTCTACAAGACAACCTGCTCGACGGTTCCGAGTATTCTCCTGTCCATCAATACCGGCGGCTTGGCTGACACCTCGCCAATTCTTTCATTGGACGGCACTCAGGTTGCCTATATCCAAACCACGAATACCGCGAGCCTGACGGGCGGCGCCTTCACGAACGGGCTCAACACATTTACTGTCACCGGGGGCCTCACCGCCAGCGATGTCGGCTCGCTCATCACGGCCTCCCAGACAGGAATTCCCGCCGGCACAACCATTGCAACCGTTACCAGTGCTACCGCTGGCACGCTGAGCGCGAGTGCCACGATCACCCGTTCGGGCGACACGATGACAATTACAGGCCAGGCTCAACTCGTGTTGCTCAGGATCGGGACCGGCGGCGGAACTGCCGTTGGTGCGCCTCTCTCCCTGACCGCCACGTCGAACGCCGGCTACCATGCTTGCACCGGTCCCTGCTATACAACATTCAATCTCCGCACCGCAACCGCCGGAACAGCTGTCACCGATGCCAACTCGGCGCCATTCTACGTCTACAACGACATCACCAACGGCGACCCCGACATCCTATATGTAGGCGACGATCTCGGAAAGGTCCACAAGTTCACCGGCGTCTTCGACGGCGCGACCCCCGCCGAGGTCACCACGAACTGGCCGGCTACTGCGAGCACTGAGACAACCACTAAGCTCAACTCGCCTGTCTACGACAGCCAGACAGGTGACATTTTCGTAGGGGACTCCAGCGGATTCCTCCACCAGTTCAGCGGCGGCGCTACACCGGGAACGGTAATCGCCTCCGGTCAGCTCGAGCACGGCACCAACATCATGGATTCCGTCGTCGTCGACAACACCAGCGGGACTGATTATGTCTACCAGTTCGTCGGACTCAGCGGCGATCGGGACAAACCATAATCCCAGCTACATTAACCGCTTCACGGCCGGTTCCGTCACAGCCGGCAGCTTCGGCACCAGCGTGAATTACCCAAATGGTTCCACGAGTACCCGCCCCGCGAGCGCCTCAACCATTCAGCTCGCCGGCACTTTTGACAACGCGTATTTCACGGGAGGAGGAACGACCGGGAACATCTACTCCTGCGCTGACGGAGTTCTGTACCAGATTCCTCTTGCCACCATCCTCACGCCTACCGTCGATACATACAGCACTCCCACCAGCGCCGCCGGCACTTGCTCACCCGTCACCGAATACCTCAATGGCAGCACCGATTGGATTTTTATGAGCGTGTCAGCTAACGCAATCGCAAGCGGAGGCTCGGCCTGCACCGGCGCTTGCATTCTCAACTACAACGTCACCACCAGCACCGTCCATACCGGCACGCCTACTGCCGGCTTGGCAGCACTCGGCGGCACCAGCGGCATCGTCATTGACAACTCGGCAACTGGCGGCGGGTCTGAGATTTATTTCACGACCATCGGCTCACAAGCTTGCACCGGAGTCGGGGGTACGGGATTGGGCACCGGATCAGGCACCGGCAGTTGTGCCGTTCAGGCAACCCAATCCGGTCTGCAGTAGTGTGAGCGGGCCCCGGCGTCCAGGAGAGTGTTGATCAAGTCGGCTCAGTTGTATTCGTTTTCCGCGGCAAACCGCCGATGATGATTGTGCGGTACCAAAACCTAGCGAGGGATTAAGTGAACACGATTTCGAAAGACCAGAAGCCAAGGCTCACTCCAGACAGCGAAGCCAAAACTGCGGCCAGAAAGCCCTACGTGAAGCCCATGGTGCGGCACGAGCGTGTCTTCGAAACCATGGCCCTCTCTTGCGGCAAGGTCCAGTCCACCCAGGGCTCCTGCCACCACAACCGCAGGACTTCGTAGCGCCTTGAAATCGATACCCTCCCTGCGGCGCAAGATCTTTTCCTGCGCCGCGGCATCCTTCCTTTCCTCGTTAGCACCCTTTCCAAAATCGTCATGTTTCAAAGCATTTGTCTCAGATCGAGACAATGGTTTGCACCCACTTGAGAATTCCATCTGCCAGAGGTTACTTTAGTAGCACTTTCCCCCCGATTTCGACCCGGATTAATCGAAATTAACGTTGCATCTGACTGAGTTCACGTTAGAATCCGTTCATCGGTTCATGCCCCGGGTATAGTTACGGCCCGCGGAGTCCGAAGTTACCTTCCAGTCGCCGACACTCCCCCAAGCGTGTCACCGATATCGGCAAGACCCTTTTCTTTTTGAACAAAACCGGTTTCAGCTCGTTCGACCAAGCGGTCTGAGCAACCAATAACTCCCAGTGTCTTTACCGGAGAATGCCAATGATGTCGAATGCTAAGTCCCCCCGTTCGAAGTGGTTAATCATCAGCCTCGCCATCGCCGCACTTGCCACCGTCAGCGTGCCCATGAACGGGCAGGATGTGCCGGCAGTCCACGTCGGCTACCAGGCGATCACAGGCGTGCCACAGGACTGGTCGCACCACCATGTGGTCTTCTCGAACCCTGGCAGCGAAGAGGAGGCGATCAAAGCAGGCCGGTATGCAGAATGGCTACAGGTCGTGAAAGAACCCCGTTATGTGATGCAGCAGATGAGGCGGAACTCTGCTGTGCAAGGGCCATCAGCCGACGACGTTGCTGGCCGCCGCGGTTTTTCAGCGCAGTTTGCGCCGGTGAACGGGATCGATTCAAAGTTCGGCCCGAGAATGCCAACGACGAGATTCACGAGGCCAACGTTCCAAACCGCGCCGCTAAAGAAAGACTGGAATACCAACCTCACAGCTAGTTCGATCATTGCCGAATACATATCCGGCGAAGTACAGCTTCAGTACCACCGGAACCCCGAGTTGCGCGAATGACTTTGTCGTCTATCCGACGGGCGCCACCGGGAGCGCGACAGCAGCGACGATTGTTGCCTACCACAACATCTATCCCGGCGCCACTGCCCCGGGTTGCGGTTCAGCGACCCCTGAGACGGTTTATTGGGCCTACAATACCGGGGCTGGCGCGGTCACTACTTCCCCAGTCTTTTCTCTGGATGGAAGCGAGGTCGCCTATATTCAATCGAATGGCACGACGGCGAGCCTGGTGCTGGTAAAGTGGAACGCCGGCCCGGCCGGCCGAACCCTCACCGGGGTCCTGACGGCAACGAGCCCGGAAGTGACGATTTCAGCTGGGACATTTACCGCCGCTGACGTGGGAGCCCAGATCACCGGAACCGGGATTCCAGTTGGCGACACCATTTCGCAAGTATTGAGCGCAACTACAGCGAACCTTGCCGCGGCGCCAACTGCGCACGCTAGTGAAACCCTGACAGTAGTCGCTGAAGCCGTCCTCACTCCCGGAGTGCCGCCAACCGTGACTGCCGCGAATTACAACGCCTGCACGGCACCGTGTATGTTCTCAGTGGCTTTGAGTGGGAATCCCAACGACACCTTCTCATCGCCGTTTTATGATTACACTGACGACGTCCTTTACGTCGGCGATAACGCCAGCAAGCTTCACAAGTTTACCGGGGTATTTAATGGAACGCCGACTGAGGCTACGCCCGTAACCTTAAACGCAACCTCTTTTACTGTCGCCTCTCCAATCTATGACTCCCTGTCGGGCTGCGTGTTTGTTGGAGACAGTAAGGGCAATCTGTATTCGGTAGCCTCTGGTCGTCCGGGCCCCGTTTGCACCGGCTCATCTTTTGCCTTGAATGCGACCTCAGAAGTCTTGGGCAATGGAGCCGCGAATGAGGGGATCTTTGATGCGCCTCTTGTCGATCAAACTGCCGGAACGATCTATGCGTTTGTTGCTGATAGCGCAGCGATTAACAACAGCATCAGTGGCACGATCGTAATTGCGACAAAAGCATTGACACGTCACGACGGGTACCATCTCTTCGGCAGATGTCGGCAGGACGATCACTGGAACCGGGATCGCCGGGGAACCACAATCGCAACCGTGACAAGCTCAACGACTGGTACGCTGTCAGCGAATGCCACCGCCAGCCATACAGCGGAAGCTCTTACGATCGCTGAGGTTCCTGCTGGCGATGAAGCTGTCGTCCAGTTCCCGACAAACTTTGGTGCCGCCGCTGCCCCCGGCACTGCCAGCCGACTGGGAACTGGCGCAGCCAGCGACTGGCTGTTCGCTGGCTCTTTCGATCAGACCTACTACTCGTCCGGGACTCCTTCAACCCCTCTGGCAACATCTAGGAGATCGGCAACCAGCCGACTGCGGGCGCAACTCTTACCAAATACCGATTGCCAGTAACGTAATGAACCTATCTGTCAGCCAGGTCACGATTAACGGCACGCATCGCCAGGTTGGGCCTCGCCGGTCACGGAGTTTTTCAACACGAACACGGGCGTGGATAGCATTTACTTCAGCTTCAACCACGCCTTCAGCCACTGTTGGAAGCTGCACCGCCACCACCGGCAATGGCTGCATCGTCGCGTACAACGTGACCGACGACAACTCCGGCGCTTGCAGGCTCAACGAATTTCCGTTTCCGAACACAACCGGTAACAATGGCTGCTGGGGTACGAGCGCCTTCATTATCGACAACGGCACCTCCAGCACGGATACGTCGAATGTCTACTTTGAGTATTTTGGCGGTGATTCGCCGTCGACGGTACCGAGCCCAGTGCACAACCGCTCAACCTGGCACTACGGCAGCGTATTCGGAATCGCAAGGCGCAACTTTCTATTACGAGGCAAACATCCAAACAGCTGACCGCACCAGCTTTTCAACCAGCCGCCACTTTCACCGTCTGGTAAACTAGCAACAGGCACGACATGCAGCGCAACGCACGAAACCCCATTCGAGAGAGGTACTTAGGTGAACACGAATTCTACCGACCAGAAGCAGAGGCTTACCCCCGCCAGTGAGGCAAAAAGCTCCACGAAAAAGCCCTACGTCAAGCCCTCGGTGCGGCACGAACGTGTCTTTGAGACCATGGCGCTCTCGTGCGGCAAAGTGCAATCCACTCAGGGCTCCTGCCACCACAATCGCAGGACCTCGTAGCGCCGCCGGCATGACGCGAGAAGCGCACCTGCAGGAAGCATGTTGCAGTCTCGTAGCCGATGTTGCGCGCATATCAGGCAAGGTGCAGTTAAAAGTCGCCGGCGCCAGTATGGTCCCAACCCTCTGGCCCGGCGATTTCGTTTCTGTGCACTGCTGCGATCCCTCTGAACTCCAGCCCGACTCGATCATCGTCTTCCGGCAACAGCAAAGATTGATCATTCACAGGCTGTTGCATCGAGCCGGCGGCCGTTTAATCACCCGAGGCGATGCCCGGCCCCTGCTTGACGATCCAATCGACCCGGCCGACATCGTAGGCCGCGTAGAAAATGTCATTCGCAACGGCCATCCAGTCGATCCCCGGCCCTCGCTTTGGCAGAGAGCTGTGGCTGCGGCTTTGCGGCGCTCCGAGTGGTGCACCTGGTTCTTTCTGCGGTTCAGCTCCCGAATGCGCAAAATGGGAGTCGCCGGAGCGGCTTTCGGCCAGTAAATTCTGCCGGTTACGGGTACCCGTAGGTTCACTCCTGTAGCACGGAAAGGCAATTGTTCCCCAACGAGGCCAAGGTTAGAATGTCGATAACGATGTCACTCCCCGAGGCTCCAGTTCAACACGATGTTGTCATCGAAATCGGTGGACTGCCCATCGAGGTGCAGACCACCGACCCCGAGTTCGAGCGCATTTTGCGCGGACGATACCACGACTACATCCGTACTGACAGTACGCCTCAGTTTGCCCTCAACGTGCACGTGACGACCCCTGACATGACCGATCCCGACGCCGACGCGGAAGTCTGGCAGGAAGATCAGGAATGGAAGATGGTGCGCGGTGACTTTCGCGCCAGCTGGAATCCAGTCGAGCGTCGCGGCCAGGTTTCGCAGTCAGCCAACCCGTACTCCATTGACTCAGTGCTGCGCATCATTCACACCCTGATGCTTGCGCCCGAAGGCGGATTTTTGCTGCACGCTTCGAGCGCGGTTCGCAATGGCAAGGCGTTTCTCTTTTCCGGCGTCTCTGAGGCTGGAAAAACCACAATGGCTCGTCTCGCGCCCCCAGACGCTTCCTTGCTCACCGACGAGGCATCTTATGTTCGTAAGGTCAACGGCCGATATTTCGCTTATGGCACGCCGTTCGCCGGCGAGTTCGGCGAGCCCGGCAAAAACATTTCTGCGCCGATCGCAGCGCTTTATCTGCTGAAGAAGGCGCCGGAAAACAGCATTCAGAAAATCGACCCGTTGGAGGCGACGCAGCGCCTGTTGCGGAACATTCTCTTCTTCGCGCACCAGGACAAAATGGTGCGCCAGGTTTTCGATGCGGCCTGCGCTTTTGTTGCGTCCGTGCCGGTTTATCAACTTTCGTTCTTCCCCGACCAGCGCGTCTGGGAGCTAATAGGATGACTATGCCATCAGCCGACTTGTACCTTTCCCAAAGCGACGACATCGCAGCGCGCACCCTTGGCGATGACACCATCATCATGTCTACCCTCGATTCAACCGTCTTCATGTTGAACTCCGTCGGCACGGCGATTTGGAATGCGGCAGATGGCAAGACGCCTCTTTCTCAGATCGTTCGCGATCGGGTTTGCTCTGAGTTCGAAGTAACCGACGATGAAGCCTTCGCCGACGCGAAAGAATTCGCCGGTCAACTGGCTGAACATGGAATTCTCCGCATCTCCGAAGCGCCTGTTTCCCCCACGGAGGCCTCATGAGTCTTATCGAAGAATTTAACGCAAAAGCAACCACCCGCGGCATTCCCATCAGCGCGCATCTCGACATCACCTGGCGTTGCAACGAGCGCTGCGTCCATTGCTATCTCGACCACGATGCCAAAGGCGAGATGAGCACCGAAGAAATCAAGGATGTCATCCGCCAGTTAGCCGACGTCGGCACTTTCTTCCTGAGCGTCAGCGGCGGCGAACCCCTGCTGCGTCGCGATTGCTTTGAGATTCTTGAGTATGCCCGCTCATTGCGCTTCCAGACGAAGCTCAAGACCAATGCCGTCATGATCGGCCCCAAAGAAGCCGCGCGCATCAAGAACCTGGGCCTCGAGAAAGTTCAGATTAGCCTCTACTCTCACCGCGCGGAAGTTCACGACGCCATCACAAAGCTGCCCGGCTCGTTCCGTCGCACCATCAACGCAATCAAGTTGCTCAAAGAGCAGAATGTCGCCGTTTCAATTACCAACGTGCTCATGCAGTTCAACAGCACTCATGCCAGGGCAGTCAAGCAGTTGGCCAAGGAGCTCGACGTCGAATTCACGATCGACCCGACCATCACCCCGATGATCAATGGCGACACTTCGACCACCAAGCTGGGCATCAGCCTCGACGAACTTTACTCAGTCATGCACGACGAAGAGTTCGTGGGGAATGTTGGCGAATTCTGCGACCCGATCAGCACGGTCGACGACGATGTCCTTGAAGGCTACAGTTGCAGCGCAGGTCATACACTGGCTTACATCTCGCCCTTCGGCGACGTATTCCCCTGCGTATCGTTTCCCATGCCCTGCGGCAGTGTGCGCAAACAGAAATTCAGCGATATCTGGTTCCATTCGCCGGCGTTCACTGAGCTGCGCGAAGTTCACGTCCGCGACCTGCACACCTGCTCAAGCTGCAGCCACACCGCCTACTGCTCCCGTTGCCCCGGCCTCGCTTACATGGAAGGCGACATGCGTGGGCCGTCGACAAGCGACTGCCAGAAGTCCTATGCGCGCACCGGTGTTCCTTCCGCGAACATGCTGCGCACTGGGCGGATCCCTCAAGCCGCCTTTACCGGCCTGGTACAGATCGCCGGAGTGCAGTAGGCAGCAGGCAGCCGACATGAGCACGAAGGGCACACCAGCATGAGACCAGGAATGCAGTCTCTGCTGGACCTCCTTCGGGAGCGCCTCGACCCTCGCACCCTCGACGAAGCCGAATTCGGCAATCTGCTTCACGTCGCCAGGGAGGAGAACCTTCTTCCCTTTGTCGCCGAACGTCTGAGCGGCCTCGGCGCTCAACTCACTCCTGCGTCCCGCCACCAGGTCGACGAGATGCAGCGCAAGGCCGAGTTTTCCAGCTTCGTCTGGATTGAAACACTGAAGAGCACGCTCGCCGCATTTCACGCTGACGACATTCCTGTCATCGCGCTCAAAGGGCCCTCCCTCGCCGAACGTATTTACGGCGATCCGTCCCTCCGCACCTGCGTCGATCTCGATCTTCTCGTCCGCAACTCCGACCTTGCCCGCGCCGAAAACCTCCTGACCGGCGTCGGCTTCATTCCCAACTCTCACGCCGATGATTATCATCGCCCCTGGAGCCGGCAGGGAATCAACCTTGAGCTTCATCACAACGTTGAGAATCCGCACGCCTTCGACTTCGATGTTGAAGCAGCCTGGGCTCGCGCAATCCCCGCTGAGTTCCACGGTGCGTCGCTTTGGCTGATGGCGCCTGCCGACGAATTGCTTTACCTCTGCCTCCACGCAGTGCGCCATCGCTTTGAGCGGCTCTGCCTCGTTCTCGACCTGGCACTCGCATTTCGCCAACTCCCTCTCGCTCCCGGGGACTCTCACGCCCGGGCAGGTTCAGTCTTCGAAAACATCCTCGCGCTCGGATGGATGATGGCTGGCTCAGCTCGACCCGGACCTTCCGCCGCCTGCAACCAGTCATCTGAGCTCACGCGCAATCGCGCCCGCCTCGAACAACTCTCCGACAGCATCTGGCAGGACCTCATGCTCGCGCCGCCGCCAACGCTCGACTGGATCGCGCAGCACCGTTTCTATCTTGAATTGGAGAATCCCGGCTGGAATCGTCTCCGCCGCCGCTTGCGCCATCAGCAGATTCTGGCAACGCGCCTCATCGACGACGACTTCCACTTCGCCGGACGCTTCAATCTGCATCGCAACTGGCAGGTCCGCATCCTGCGCCCCGTTCGCCTGCTCCTTAAAACGCTGCGGCCATCGCCCCGCATCCTCTAAGCTATTTTTCGCAATCGAACTATCCGTGTAGCGCCGGGCTCCAGCCCGGCTGTCCTGAGGGTCTCCAGGCCCTCAGGCTACACACTCACAAATCCTCGCCAAAAGTCCGCACGTGCACGGCGCGAATCTCGCGCCGTTCAACCGGTGACGACAGAACCGTCGAAGTCGAAGTCGCGCCCAGCGTCGAAAGCTTGTCGATCAGCACTTCCATATGCCGGATCGAAACTACGTGAGCTTCGATGACAAACGACTCTTCGCCCGTGATGCGATGGCACCGGCTGATCTCTGGCATCTCCTTGATCGCCTTCACGGTTCGGCTCACCTGCAGGTCGCCGCCGTGAATCGTCAGCCGCACCAGCACGCGAATCGGCACGCCCAGCTTCGCCATATCCAGCGCCGCATGATAGCCGGTGATAACTCCCGCCTCTTCCAGCCTTCGTACGCGCTCCGCTACAGCCGGTGTCGAAAGCCCGATCTTCCTGCCCAGTTCGGCGAACGACAGCCGAGCGTTCTGCTGCAGCGCTTCCAAGAGCTTCCAGCCAATCGCGTCTAGTTCCAAAACGTTGGGTAGAGTTCGATGAGGCATCATCCACCATTCCTTAGGTTTCAATTCGGATTATGCCTAATGTTATTAAGGTCCGCCAGTAATTTTCCTTCAAAATGCCATTTTCTAGCGATTTCGACCGAGCCTATGCTATTCGTCAGCCGGAGTATGGCTTCCCCGTTTCCCTGACCTCCGGCAGAACAGGAAATTCGATCATGAGCGCCGTTCCCCAGACTGCGTCCTCCCAATCCCTGTCGTCCTCCGCCGCGCGTCTTCCCAAAACCGATTTCCTCCCCCTCAAAGGCACCGACCACGTCGAGTTCTACGTCGGCAACGCGCGCCAGGCCGCATACTTCTATCGCGCCGCCTTCGGCATGTCGCTCGTCGCCTATGCCGGACCCGAAACCGGCCAGCGCGACCGCGCCTCCTACGTCCTGCAGCAGGGCAAAGTCCGCTTCGTGCTCACCACGCCGCTGCGCAGCCAACATCCCATCGCCCAGCACGTCCATCACGCACGGCGACGGCGTCCGCGCCATCGCCCTCTGGGTCGACGACGCGCGCCAGGCCTGGCACGAGACCACCAGCCGCGGCGCCGTCAGCGTCGACGAGCCCCACGAGCATCTCCGACGAACACGGCCGCGTCATCACTCGCCAGCATCGCCGCCTACGGCGACACCATCCACACCTTCGTCGAGCGCAGCGACTACACCGGACCCTTCCTGCCCGGCTACCGCGCCGTCGACGAGCGATCACGGTCGCGCGCCCCGTCGGCCTGCTCCACATCGACCACATGGTGGGCAACGTGGGCTGGAACGCAGATGAACGAGTGGGTCGACTTCTACGCCAACGTCATGGGCTTCTCGCTCTACCAGCACTTCGACGACAACGACATCTCCACCGAATACTCAGCGCTCATGTCGAAGGTGATGGCCAACGGCAACGGCTACGTCAAGTTCCCCATCAACGAGCCGGCCGAAGGCAAGAAGCAAATCGCAGATCGAAGAGTATCTCGACTTCTATCCGCGGCCCCGGCGTGCAGCACATCGCGCTCGCCACCAACGACATTCTCGCCACCGTGAGCAAGCTGCAGCGAGCAGGGCGTCGAATTCCTCCGCGTCCCCCACACCTACTACACCGAGCTGCAGGACCGCGTCGGCAAGATCGACGAGCCCATCGACGAGCTCGAAGAGCTCGGCATTCTGGTCGATCGCGACGACGAAGGCTACATGCTGCAGATCTTCACGCGCCCCGTCGAAGACCGCCCCACGCTGTTCTTCGAAATCATCCAGCGCAAAGGCAGCCGCAGCTTCGGCAAGGGCAACTTCAAAGCGCTCTTTGAAGCCATCGAACGCGAACAGCAGCGACGCGGCAATCTTGTAACTCGCCAGGAGACCATGCACACCGCAACTTTCTCCGCCGCTGCGCCATACATCATCCAGCAGGATTACGCCGCTTACACCGCTGAGCAGCACGCGGTGTGGGCCGAACTGGTTGGCCGCGCCATGCCCGAGCTTGAAAAACACGCCGCGCGCGAATATCTCGAAGGCTTTGAGATCATCGGCCTGCAGCGCGACCGCCTGCCCAACCTCGCCGCCATCAGCGCGCGCCTCGGCCCGCGCACCGGCTGGAGTTCGACGCCCGTCAGCGGTTTTCTTCCCGCGCCCGCATTTTTTGAAATGCTCGCCATGCGCGCCTTTCCCACCACCACCTGGCTGCGCAGCCGCGACTCGCTCGAGTACACGCCCGAGCCCGACATCTTTCACGATGTCTTTGGCCACGTGCCCATGCACTGCGCACAAGGTCTTCGCGGATTTCCTCGAGCACTACGGCCGTGTCTGCGCCTCAATCGACGACGCCGCGGCGATCCTGAGAAACTCGGCCGCCTGTTCTGGTACACCGTCGAGTTCGGCGTCATCCGCCAGAACAACGAAATCAAGGTCTACGGCAGCGGCCTCATCAGCTCGCATGGCGAATGCATAAATGTCATCGATGGTCACTGCGCCATCCACGACTTCACGCTCGACGAAGTGCTGAACACGCCGGTAAAAGTCGACGAGCTGCACAAGCTGCTCTTCGCCGTCTCCAGCTTCGACCAGATCTTCGAGGCCATGCATGAAGCCGAACGCCGCGCCCTGAACGGTACGCTTAACGGCACCTGTGAGAGGTGTTCACCATGACTAGCAGACGAGATTCGCTATCAATCCGGCTTCGGCAACGAGTTCGCCACTGAAGCAGTTGCCGGGCGCTCTGCCCGCCGGCCAGAACGCACCGCAGAATCATCCTCTCGGCCTTTACACCGAGCAGTTCAGCGGCACGCCGTTTACGGCGCCGCGCGCCAGCCAATCGCCGCACCTGGACCTATCGCATTCGCCCCTCGGTCACGCACCGCCCTTATGAAGAAGCTCCGCTCGGTCTCATTCGCAGCGGGCCGTTCAACGAAACGCCCACCTACGCCCAACCAATTGCGCTGGGATCCGCTCCCGCTGCCCGAGAAAGAAACCGATTTCATCGACGGCATCGTCACTCTCGGCGGCAACGGCGACCCTGCCATGCAGACCGGCGTCGCCATTCACCTCTACGCCGCCAACGCCTCAATGCACGACCGCTTCTTTGCCAACGCCGACGGCGAAATGCTCATCGTACCGCAGCTCGGCGCGCTGCGCTTCCACACCGAGCTCGGCATCCTCGATGCCGCTCCCGGCGAAATCTGCGTGATTCCCGCGCGGCGTCAAATTCCGCGTCGAGCTGCTCGACAGCCAGGCCCGCGGCTACATCTGCGAAAACTACGGCCTCACGTTCCGCCTGCCCGAGCTCGGCCCCATCGGCGCCAACGGCCTTGCCAATGCGCGCGACTTCAAATCTCCCGTTGCCGCCTTCGAAGATCGCGACGGCGAGTTCCACATCGTCACCAAGTTCCTGGGCCGCCTGTGGCGCGCGTTCATCGATCACTCGCCGCTCGACGTCGTGGCCTGGCACGGCAACTACGCGCCCTACAAATACGACCTGGCGCTCTTCAATTGCATCAACACCGTTTCCTTCGACCATCCCGACCCATCCATCTACACAGTGCTGACCGCGCCCTCGCAACATTCCCGGCACCGCCAACTGCGACTTCGCAATCTTTCCGCCGCGCTGGATGGTCGCCGAGCACACCTTCCGCCCGCCCTGGTTCCATCGCAACCTGATGAACGAGTTCATGGGCCTCGTCTTCGGCGCATACGACGCCAAGGCCGAAGGCTTTGTCCCCGGCGGCGCCAGCCTGCACAACTGCATGGCCGGCCACGGCCCCGATGCCGAAACCTTCGAGCGCGCCAGCCACGCCGAGCTCGAGCCCGCAGTATCTCGGCAACACGCTGGCCTTCATGTTTGAGACCCAGCTCGCCGTCCGTCCCACCGAATTCGCCATGAACTCGCGCATCCTGCAACACGAATACTTCGAGTGCTGGCAGGGATTGAAGAAGCACTTCGTCGCTCCCGACCACATCGCCGAACCGGTCCGTGCATGATCCAAACCGAGGGAAGGGAAGCGGACCGACATGAAGAGCTGGCTCGCATCGGCAAACGATCCCGCCTCTGACTTTCCCATCCAGAATCTTCCCTACGGCGTATTCGATTCCGGCAACGGTCCGCACATCGGCGTCGCCATCGGCGATCACATTCTCGACCTCCACGCCTGCGCAACCGCCGGCTTACTCGACCAACTTCCCAAAGCCACCCAAGAAGCCTGCACAGCTTCGCTCCTCAATGTCTTGATGTCCTTAGGCCCCGCCGCCTGGTCCCCTCTCCGCCAGCAACTCGCCGCCCTTCTCGATGCAGCCCGCGCCGACCCCGACACACAGGCCCGCGTCAAACTTCACCTCGTCCCCCAATGCGAAGCCGCCATGCAACTCCCTGCCGCCATCGGCGACTACACCGATTTCTACGCTTCCATCCACCACGCCACCCGTGTCGGCTCGCTCTTCCGCCCGGACAATCCACTCCTGCCCAACTACAAACATGTTCCCATCGGCTATCACGGCCGCGCCTCGTCCATCGTCGTCAGCGGCACAACCATTCGCCGTCCCAGCGGCCAGATCAAACCGCCCGACACCGCCCCCGTCTTCGCCCCATCGCAATCCCTCGACTACGAGCTTGAAGTCGGTTTTTTCGTCGGCCCCGGCAATTACCTGGGTCAACCAATCCCCATCTCCAAAGCCAATGAAAAAATCTTTGGCCTCTGCCTCGTCAACGACTGGTCCGCGCGCGACATTCAGTCCTGGGAGTATCAGCCGCTAGGCCCCTTCCTCGCAAAGAGCTTCGCCACCACCATCTCTCCCTGGATCGTCCCGCTCGACGCCCTCACGCCTTTTCGTGTGCCCGCCTA
Organism: uncultured Acidobacteriaceae bacterium; assembly: GCA_963782085.1. GTDB lineage: Bacteria > Acidobacteriota > Terriglobia > Terriglobales > Acidobacteriaceae > Telmatobacter. The sequence continues at coordinate 123,344 of CAWAIL010000004.1, read as the reverse complement.
TGCGCGCCCCGCCGGCGACCCTACCCCTCTGCCCTATCTCCAGTCACCGGACCCCACCCACGCCGCCATCAATCTCACCCTTGAAGTCCACCTCCAATCCGCACGCATGTGCCAAGCCGGCCTCGCACCTCAACTCGTCGCCCGCAGCAGTCTCCGCGATCTCTATTGGACTCTGCCCCAGCTCCTCACTCACCACACCAGCAACGGTTGCAATCTTCGCCCTGGCGACCTGCTCGCCACAGGCACTGTCTCCGGCCCCAATCCCGGCTCTGAGGGCTGTCTCCTCGAAATCAGCCGCAATCTTGAACCGCTGCGCCTCCCGACCGGAGAACTCCGCAGATTTCTTGAAGATGGCGATCAGGTCACGCTTCGCGCATACTGTCTAGAGCCCGGTCTTCCGCGCATCGGCTTCGGCCACTGCGCGGGAACCATCGCCGGAGCTGCCTGACATCCCCATGCCCACCAGCAAGCAAATGCCGCCTGACCACAAGACCGACCTCAAATTCGACAACCGCCTGCGCTCCGCGTTCGACCTCGCATCCCCGCGCACCCTCTCCAACCGCGAAGCCCTCCTCGCGCTCCTCGCTACCATCCGCGCTGAAGAGGACAAGATCCGCGAAGGTGGCGGACCCAAAGCCGCCGATGCGCAACGTGCCAAGGGCCGCCTAACCGTCCGAGAGCGCCTCAAGCTCCTCCTGGACCCAGACACCGATTTCCTCGAGCTGGGTCTCTGGGCTGCCCACGGCATGTACGCCGAATACGGCGGCGCGCCATCTGCCGGCGTCGTCACCGGCCTCGGCCGCGTCAGCGGCCGCCTCTGCATGATCGTCGCCAATGATGCAACCGTCAAAGCCGGCGCCTTCTTCCCCATGACGGCCAAGAAGGTCCTCCGCGCGCAAACCATCGCCCTCGAAAATCGCATCCCCACGCTCTACCTCGTCGACTCCGCCGGTGTCTTCCTCCCATTGCAAGAAGACGTCTTCCCTGACACCGACGACTTCGGCCGCATCTTCCGCAACAACGCCGTCATGAGTTCGCTCGGCATTCCGCAGATCACCGCCATCATGGGCATGTGCGTTGCTGGCGGCGCTTATCTCCCCGTCATGACCGATACAGTCTTGATGACCGAAGGCTCCGGCCTCTTTCTCGCCGGCCCCTCGCTCGTCCAGGCCGCAATCGGCCAGAAAACTCCTGCCGAAGAACTCGGCGGTGCCGCGATGCACGCAGAAATCTCCGGCACCGTCGACTTCAAAGAGCCCAACGATCACATGTGCCTCGCGCGCATGCGTTCCCTCGTCGCCAAAATCGGCCAGCGCCCCGCCGCCGAGCGATCTGACTCCGTTTTCCGCCGCCGTGCCTTCGACCCTGCAACCGACGCGCCGAATTATCCCGCTGAAGACGTCTACGGCCTCCTCAATCCCGCGCCCGGCGCAAGCAACGTTTATGACATGCACGAGATCATCGCCCGCATTGTCGACCGCAGTGAGTTCGACGAATACAAGCAGGAGTTCGGCCGCACCGTCCTCTGCGGATACGCGTGGATCGGCGGCCACGCCGTTGGCATCGTGGCCAACCAGAAAGATCAATCAGAACCAGACTGTTGCGATGGGGCCGTCCGCCGGCTCGCCGCGTATCGAGGTCGGCGGCGTCATCTACACCGAAAGCGCACAAAAGGCCGCCCGCTTCATCATGGACTGTAATCAGAACCTCGTGCCTCTCATCTTCCTGCACGACGTCAACGGCTTCATGGTCGGCAAAGAAGCGGAGTGGTCAGGCATCATCCGCGCCGGCGCAAAAATGGTCTCCGCCGTCAGCACCAGCGTTGTCCCCAAAATCTCCGTCATCGTGGGCGGCAGCTTCGGCGCAGGCCACTACGCCATGTGCGGTAAGGCTTACGATCCGCGCTTCCTGTTTGCGTGGCCCACTGCACGCTATGCAGTCATGAGCGGAGCCTCCGCCGCTATTACGCTCGCCGAAGTCCGCGCCCGCCAGTTGGAACGTGATGGCAAAGTACTCTCGGAACACGAAAGAGCGGAGCTCCACGAAGAGATTCGCGCCGATTACGACGCTCAGGCCGATCCGCGTTACGGCGCTGCTCGTCTCTGGATCGACGCCATCATTGACCCTGCGCAGACCCGCGACGTTCTCATCGCAGCCCTCGAAGCCTGCGCTCTCAATCCAGAAGTCCCACGTTTCAATCCCGGCGTTCTACAAACCTGACTGCTGTAGCGCCGGTCTCCAGACCGGCTGTCGTGCGGGCTTCCAAGCCCGCGCCCGGGCCGGTCCGTCATAGGCTGGCATCTATTCAAGAAGGAAACGGGCCGTCGAATTCCCCGCTATGGAGGCCTCAAATGACAATCGCACTCGAACCCGCCGAATCTCTCTACCCCTTCGTCCTCACGGAAGAGCAGGAACAGCTCCGCCGCGAAATCCGCGCCTTCGCTAAGGGTGAAATCGCGCCGCACATTTCTGCATGGGACGAGGCCAGCGAGTTCCCCCTTGAAGTGGTCAAGAAGCTAGGCGGCATGGGCCTCCTCGGCGTCATCATTCCGCCGGCCTACGGTGGCGCTGGCCTTGGCTATGTTGATTACGTTCTCGCGGTTGAAGAACTCTCCGCCGTCGACGGATCCATTGGCCTCACGGTTGCCGCGCACAATTCCCTCGGCACCAACCACATCTTCCTCGCCGGCACGGAAGAGCAGAAAAAAAAGTACCTCCCTCATCTCGCCAGTGGTGAATGGCTCGCTGCGTGGGCGCTCACCGAGCCGGGCTCGGGCTCCGATGCAAGCAACGCGCGCACCATGGCTGAAAAGCGCGGCGACCGCTACATCCTCAATGGCACCAAGACTTTCATCACCAACGGCCACTACGCCGACGCCATCGTCGTCATCGCCGTCACCGACAAGACCAAAGGCACGCACGGCCTCTCGGCCTTCATCGTGGAGAAGGGAAGCAAGGGCTTCCGCCCCGGCAAGAAAGAAAACAAGCTCGGTCTCCGCGCCAGCGACACCGCCGAGCTCATCTTCGAAGATTGCGAGATTCCCGCGGAAAATCTTCTCGGCGCCGAGGGCGAGGGTTTCATCGACGCCATGCGCGTTCTCGACGGCGGCCGCATCTCTATCGCCGCCCTCGCGCTCGGCATCGGCCGCGGCGCCCTCGACGCCGCGCTCAAATACACAAAAGAGCGCCGCCAGTTCGGCAAGGCCATCGCGGAGTTCCAGGGAATCCAGTGGAAGCTCGCCGACATGGCCACCGAGCTCGACGCCGCGCGCCTACTCACCCAGCGCGCCGCCGTCCTCAAGGACGCAGGCCGCAAAATCACCCGCGAATCCGCCATGGCCAAGCTTTTTTCGAGCGAAGTCGCCGTCCGCATCTGCGACGAAACCGTGCAGCTCTTCGGCGGCTACGGCTTCATCAAGGACTACCCCGCCGAAAAGTTCTACCGCGACGTTAAGCTCTGCACCATTGGCGAAGGCACCAGCGAGATTCAGCGCATGGTCATCGCCCGCGAAATCCTCAAAGTCTACCCCTCCCGCGGATAGTACGGACGCATTTAGCGGGTTCGCTGTAGCGCCGACCTCCAGGTCGGCTGTCGTGCGGGCCTCCAGACCCGCACACTCCATTTTCTTCTTCGCTGGGTGCCGCATCTCGCCAAGAAAGGTATGCAATTGCATTTGGAAATTCAAAACCGGCATTACTTTCGTGTCGATGACCATAAGCTTGAAACGTTCCCCCATCCCCCTTGCCCAAACTCCAGTCTCTCGCACCGAAGAGCTCGCTCCAACCGCTTGTCAAGTCCTGCGTCCCTCCAAATCCCCCTCATCTCCTTCACTCCAAGGCAAATAAAAAATCCGCCAAACAGTGCCGATAATTTCCGCCGAAAGCGCACAATAATTGCAGAACCAATTTCTCCGTCCCGGATCAAAAGGGCCGCCAACGTTTTTTGCGGTTGAACGTTTCGCAAGTCAACTCTTGTTTTCAACGAAGCGATCGCAAAAACCGCGGTCAGAAATGGTGAAGAATGGCATCCTGTCCAACGCCGAGCCGGATTTCGAGCCCGGTAGATTACGCCCAAGTCCTTTCACTCGACGGATGTGCAAACAACCCCAACGTTTGCAGGAATTTGGCGCGACAGGAATCCGTAACCTGCTGAAAATAGGTTGATTATTTACACAGATGGGAGGGGGTAGCATCCTGGTTAACAAGGCGATTCAGATTGTCGAGTGCCCTCGCGATGCCTGGCAGGGTCTATCCGGGATCATTCCACCTGAGACCAAAGCTGCCTATCTCCGCCGTCTCATCGACGCAGGGTTCACCCACATCGATGCCGTCAGCTTTGTCTCGCCAACCGCTGTCCCGCAAATGGCCGACTCCGAGCGCGTGCTCGAACTCCTGAATCCGCCACCGAACGTCGACATCATCGGCATCGTTGTCAATCGCAAAGGTGCCGAACGTGCCATTCGCACCGCCGCAGTCCGCACTCTCGGATTTCCCTATTCTGTCTCGCCCGAGTTCCTTCGCCGCAACCAGCATCAAACGCCGGAAGAGTCTCTCGAAGAACTCACGGCAATCATCACGCTGGCGCGAAGCGCGCACATCGATGTCATCGCGTACCTCTCAATGGCTTTCGGCAATCCCTACGGGGACGCGTGGAGTGTTGATGCGGTCACTTGTGCCTGTGAACAGCTTGCCCTTCTCGGCGTGCAAGCCATCTCCCTCGCCGATACTGTCGGCCTCGCGCCGCCAGAGCGAATCGCGGAAACTGTGGATGCAGTGATCGCATCACAACGGAATATGGAAATCGGCGTTCATCTTCACGCTCGCCGCAGCGACGCTCCATCCCGCATCCACGCAGCATTCAATGCCGGATGTCGACGTTTCGATTCCGCGATCGGAGGCCTCGGCGGTTGCCCGTTCGCGCAGGACGATCTAGTCGGTAACATTCCAACGGAAGTCTTGCTCTCGACATTGGCTAAATGCGACGCGGAAATCCCATTCATCGGCTCGCTCGATAGCTTGATCCAAACGAGCGACGAAATTGCCTCCAGCGCCCATTCATAAACCTGAACCTGATGAATAGTCTCGGCAACGAATCCAGATTCGGAGGAACGTGTTGAAGACCTACAGCACCATCGTCGTAGCCGACACCGGCCCCATTCGCACCATCACCCTCCATCGCCCCGAGCGCCGCAACGCCATGACGCCAGAGATGCAGCAGGAACTGGTCGCCGCGCTTGAAGACGCGGCCACGAGCGGTTGCCGCGTGCTCGTCCTCTCCGGCGCAGGCAACGCGTTCTGCTCAGGCCTCGATCTTTCCTCACTTCATGAGTCCGAAATCAAGACCGATTTAGAGCATCGTGCCAACTCCGAGCTTCTCGCTCGCCTCTTTCTCGCGCTCTATGAATTGCCCATCCCGACCATTGCTGCGGTCAATGGCGCGGCGATCGCCGGGGGTACCGGCCTGGCAATGGCATGCGACTTCACACTCGCAGTGCCTGCCGCAAAGTTCGGATTCACTGAAGTCCGCATCGGGTTTGTTCCCGCAATCGTCTCAGCTTTTCTTGCTCTTCAAGTCGGTCACAAGTACGCACTCGACCTTCTGCTGACTGGCCGTCTTTTCGATGCAGCAGAAGCGCATCGTCTTGGCTTGGTAAACGAAATTGTCCAGGCCGATCAACTCGCAGATCGTACAAAGTCTCTCGCCGACTCGCTTCTCGCCAATAGTCCGCGAGCCCTCGCCGCGACCAAGCGTCTTCTCGTCGCTCAAAATAAGGAGTGGCTCAGCGCGGCGATCGTCAACGCCGATCGAGGCCAGCGCTGCGGCCCGCACAACAGAAGATTTTCGCGAAGGGATCGCGGCCTTTCTTGAAAAGCGCAAACCGTCATGGACGGTCTAACTCCGCTAGCCCCGCCAACGACGCTATCCCGCTGTTTCTATCCGATCCGCGCTTCACTTCGTTTCTCCACTTCTTCGCGCTTAACGCCGTCCGCCAGCTCCACCAATTCAAATCCCGTCGCCGTCACATCCAGTACGCACAGATCCGTAATCACCCGATGCACCACGCTCGTCCCAGTCAGCGGCAGCGTGCAATTTGCGCAGCAGCTTCGCGCCTCCGTCCGGCGTATTGTGCTCCATCAGCACAATCACGCGCCGCACGCCTGAAACCAGGTCCATTGCGCCGCCCATCCCTTTCACGCGCTTGCCCGGGAATCATCCAGTTCGCCAGGTCGCCGCGCTCCGAAACCTGCATCGCACCCAGAATCGCCAGGTCGATGTGCCCGCCGCGAATCATCGCAAACGAATCGGCGCTCGAAAACGTCGCCGCGCCCGGAACAAACGTCACTGTCTCCTTGCCTGCGTTGATCAAGGTCGGCGTCCACTTCCGTCGTCGCGCGGAAACGGTCCCATGCCCAGCAGCCCGTTCTCCGACTGCAGCGTCACCGTCATGCCCGCGGGAATGCAATTCGCCACCAGCGTCGGAATCCCGATGCCGAGGTTCACATAGAAGCCATCCTGCAACTCCTTGCGCCGCGCGCGCCGCCATCTGTTGCGCGATTCCAGGCCACTCAGGTCTCATCCCTCGCGAGTCGTCCTCTTCTCAATGCGCTTCTCCGGCTTTGGGTTGTGCACCAGCCGGTGCACGAAAATCCCCGGCGTGTGAATCTCATCCGGATCGAGCTCGCCCGGCTCGACGACTATCTCCGCTTCCGCCACAGTGACCTTGCCGCACGTCGCCGCATGCGGATTGAAGTTGCGCGCCGTCCGCCGATAAACCAGGTTCCCGTGCAGATCGGCCTTCCACGCTTTCACCAGCGCCACATCAGCCACGAATGCCGCGCTCCAGGATGTAAGTACGTTCCCTCGAACTCCTTGTGCTCCTTGCCTTCTGCGACCAGCGTGCCAACCCCCGTCCGCGTATAGAAGCCCGGAATCCCCGCCCCGCCTGCGCGCATCCGTTCCGCCAGTGTTCCTTGCGGGCAAAACTCCACTTCCAGCTCGCCAGCCAGGAACTGCCGCTCGAACTCGGCGTTCTCTCCCACGTAGCTCGAGATCATCTTCTTGACCTGACGCGTCTCAAGCAGCAATCCCAGGCCCCAACCGTCCACGCCCGCGTTGTTGCTGGCAATCGTCAGGTTGCGTACGCCCGAGTCGCGCAACGCCAGGATCAGCGCCTCCGGAATTCCGCATAAGCCGAAGCCGCCGATCGCCAGCAGCATCCCGTCGTGCACAATGCCATCCAGCGCAGCCCGCGCATCCGGCCATAGCTTGTTCAGCTTCAATCCATCGTCCCCGTACGCGTCCTAGACTACAGCGCCGTTCACCCTTGTATCCAGTCCCGCCCATCGTGCCGCTCATACTTTCAGCGGATTCAAGCTCGCCAGTCAAGGGACTATGATGCATACTTCGAGGATCTCATTGCGACCGTTTCGTATTCACGGGCGACAGGCGCGGGATTTCATGCGGAATCGTTTTGGCGTATTCATCATCGTCGGCCTTGCTCTTTGCGCCTTCCGCCCAGCCTTCGCGCAGGACTATGCCGTCGGCGCCGACGTCTCGTTCCTTGCCAAATGCGAGCAGGATGGCGTTGTGTTCAAGGAAAACGGCAAACCCATCGACGTCCTCGCTTTGCTGAAAGAGCACCACTACAACTGGGTCCGTCTGCGCATCTTCCACGACCCGGCAGCGGCCACCATCCATCTTCCCAACGACCTTAATTACACACTCGCGCTGGCGAAACGAGCCAAGGCGCTCGGCTTCCACATCCTGCTCGATTTCCACTACTCCGACAGTTGGGCCGACCCGGGCCAGCAACCAATGCCCGCCGCTTGGAAGACTCTCACCCACAAGCAACTCGTAAAGCAGGTCTATCTATACACCCGCGACACGATTCGTTCCTTTGGCGCCCAGGGAGCGATGCCTGACATGGTTGAGGTCGGCAACGAAGTCACGAATGGCATGTTATGGCCTGATGGCAAACTGCCCGCCAACTGGGATCGATTCGCTGACCTCCTGAAGGCTGGCATCCGCGGCGTGGACGCCGGCAGTCCATCAACACCCCGTCCGCGCATCATGATCCACATCGAGCGCAGCGGCGACTACGATGCGGCCGTCGGTTTCCTCGATCAACTCGCAGCCCATCATGTCCAATTCGATATCCTCGGGCTTTCCTATTACCCTCGCTGGCACGGCGGCAGTGCGCAGATGCGCCAGAACCTCAGCAAGCTCGCTTTGCGCTACCATTACCCCATCATTGTCGTTGAAACAGCCTACGACTGGACCCCCGCCGACTTTGCCGGCAAAGCCGCCGAATTTCCCGAGACCCCAGAAGGCCAGTTGGCCTTCCTCCACGCTGTTGACGTCGCAGTTCGCGCTGTTCCCAACTCGCTCGGCCAGGGCGTCTTCTGGTGGGAGCCGGCAGCCGAAGGCGGCCTGCGCGACCGGAGCTTCTTCGACAAGAACGGAAATGTGCTGCCGGTCATCACAGCATTTGATCCTTCGACTTCGCCATAATTGATTCAATCGAAGGTTTTTTATCAAGATGATGGGAGAAAGGTTATGACCCAGCAAAACGGATCGAAAGAGATCACCAAAATCCGCATTCTTATCGTCGACGATCATCCCATCATGCGCGTCGGCATCGCGGCCATTATTGAAGCGACTCCCGACATGACGACAGTAGCCCAGGCCGGCAGCGGCGAAGAAGCCGTCGAGCTTTTTGAGAAGCATCTTCCTGACATCACGCTCATGGACCTTCGCCTCCCCGGTATGAGCGGAGTCGATGCCATTCGCACCTTGATTGCCCGATACCCAAGCGCCAAGTTTGTCGTCCTTACCACATACGAAGGCGACGAAGATATCCACCAGGCGCTCGCCGCCGGCGCCCGCAGCTACATCATTAAAGGAATGCCGCACGAAGCGCTCGTGAGTGCGTTGCGCCGGGTACACACCGGCGGCCGATTTCTTCCTCCGCCCGTTTCACGCGCGCTTAATTCGCGTATTCCAAACTCTGACCTCAGCGCACGAGAACGCGAAGTCTTGGAATTGATCGTGCGCGGCCGGAGTAATAAAGAAATCGCATCCGATCTCGGCATCACCGAGTCAACCGTCAAATGCCACGTCAGCGTGATCCTGATGCGCCTCAACGTGACTGACCGAACGCAAGCAGTCGTGACGGCACTGCAGCGGGGCCTTGTTCACATATAGATTTAGTCCGGCACGGTCATCAGTTGCATGTCGCCTTCGGTGGTTGGAAGATATTGGAATCGCGCGATGCGGAACTCAGTCCAATAACCCGACCAGCGGGGGTCGGATTGCAGGGCCACACCGAGCCGCTGGATCATCTGGTCGCGGATGGACGCGTAGTCAGCGTCGCTTATCAGATTTACGGCGTCTTCACTGCCGAGATTGTAGAGTTCGTCAATCGTTGACGTGCAGTTATACGCATACACAAATTGGCGGCCATCAGGAAAACGATGATGAATCCCACACGCAAAATTGACGCCAACGTGCCAGCCGCCAAAAAACAGCAGAGTCCGATCTTCCTGCGCAGCTTGGCCCAGCAATTCCGGCAGCAGTGACACTCCATCGAACTTCGCCTCAGCATGAATGCCTGCCGCTTCGAGTAATGTTTGTGACAGGTCGAGCAACGAAACAGGAGAATCGATCGTTTGCCGTGCCACGGCGACATCCTTCGGCGGCTTGATCACCATCGGCACGCGAAGGACATCGGGATAAAGAAAGACTCCCTTATCAACAAGCGCCCGCCTGCCATTCATCTCGCCGTGATCTGAGATCAACGCGACGAACGAATTGTCATAAAGGCCGCTCGTTCTCAGCTTATCGAGCACTGTCCCGATCACCTTGTCCACCAGTTCCATTTGCAATGCGTATGCCACTCGATAATCGATAAGTTGCGATTCCTCGTAGATGCCCCAGTAGCGACGATAGATATCGATGACTTCCGGTTCATCCTCGGCGCGCTTCCAGTCCCGTTTCTTGGCATCCTCATACGTCTTTGGAACTGTCATAACGCGCCGCAGCTCTTTCTCGCGTTCTTCAAATCCGCCAGGGATTGAAAATGGCTGGTGAGGATCGAAGATATCCAGTTGCAGATAGACCGGGTGGCGTTCCGTGCTTCCCTTGTCAATCAAGTCATCAATTATCTCGATCGCCTTTTGGCCAAGGTAGTAGCTGTACTGCGCTTCAAGAGGAAACGGCCGTCCGTCCTCCTGCACAATCCAACCACCCACAGAGTTGCCCGCCGTATGCCGGTCTTGCTGCTTGAAGACTATTTCTCGTGAATATTTTTGCGGCTTCACACCAAGCTTGCGCTGGTAACTCAGGAAATCATCATCGTCAAAAACAGGGGGTGACCAGCGATTCCACGGCTGGTCGTTTTCGCCGAATGCGTCGATGTATTTCTTGGTCCCTACATGGCACTTGCCCACTTGCCGAGTTACGTAGCCCGCAGCCCGCAGATATTCGGGAAATATGATGTCGTCATCGCGAAGCTCGGTCTGCAGGCCTTCGGGAGCGTGTTCCCCATTGCCGAGAATGTAGCTGTATCGGCCCGTCAAATAGGATGCGCGCGATGGAGAACACAAGGGAACCGTACAGAACGCGTTGGAGAAGAACGATCCGTCTTTCATGACCGAGCGGATATTCGGAATTTGAATGTACTGCGAAAGCGGCCGGTCGGGGTGATATAAGTCTGGGCTGACCATATCCACGCTGATCAGAACGATGTGCGGCGGCTTTCCTCCTGTATTCCGCGAAAATGGCCCGGTCCCGGTTCTCTCTTGCGTAAAATGCAGTTTCCCCGGAACTGTTGCGGAAGATGCCTGCGCGTTCAGCAGCCTGCCAGTTGCTGCCACTGCCCCAGCTGCGAGACTGCAAAAGCTGCGCCGGTCCATCGCTTTGCCAACCCTCTGACCCTTTGGAAGTTGATGCGCTCACCATACTAACCTCAGTCAAAGAATTCTGTAAAGGATTACAGAACTCTTTCGCACCATTCTCAAGGTGAATTCTCGCGCGTCGCGCCTGATGAAAATTGGAGACACGATGCCCCACTAATTTGCCATAGAGTATAGCTGGGGAGCCGCTGGACGATCGTATGGACATTCTGCAGGTCGCAAAACGAGCGAACGTATCTACGGCCACTGTTTCGCGCGTGCTGAACGGTTTTCCCGGCGTCCGTGAGAAGACCCTGATTCGGGTTCGGCGCGCCATCGCAGAGATGAATTACGTCCCGAATCCCAACGCGCGCAGTCTGCGAGCGGGCCGCACACGCCTCTTCGGACTCATCGTCTCCGACGTCAACAATCCATTCTTTCCCGAGTTGATCGACGCATTCGAGGCATTGGCCTCTGCTCAGGGCATCGAGGTTATTTTTACGCACACGAATTACGAAACCAGGCGGCTCCACAACTGCATCCGCAGAATGGTGGAACGGAGCGTCGATGCAATCGCCGTGATGACTTCTGAGGTCGATGAAGAATCGCTCCGGCAGGCCGTACAGGCTGGTGTACCAGTGATCCTGATGAATCAACGCAAACTGGAAGGGAAATTTCCCAACATACCGGTCGAATATACGGCCGGTTTCCGCGAGGCGCTCGAGCATTTGCTCTCCCTCGGCCATACCGACATCGGCTTCATTGCGGGGCCGCAAACCCTCGACTCAGCGCGGGGCCGCAAAGATGCCTTCACTACCGCACTGCGCGAACATGGAATTCATGTGCGAACCGAGTGGATGGCGATTGGCGATATGCGCGTCGAGGGTGGGAGAACGGCAATGCAGCGGCTGCTTGCGCATACGTCGCGTCCCTCGGCTGTTGTTGCTTCCAATGACCTGATGGCGGTTGGAGCTCTCCAGGCTGCGCACGCCGCCCGAGTTCGGGTGCCGCGCGATCTCTCAATCATCGGATTCGACGACCTGCCGATTGCGACCATGGTGCATCCCCCGCTCAGCACCATTCGGCATCCGCGCCGCGAGGTGGCAGGGCGCGCGTTCGACTTCCTTTGGAAAACTATCCGAGGAGTCGAGATTTCCTCGCCGCCTCCTCTTCAGCCGCACTTGGTGATTCGCAGTTCCACCGCCCCGCCTCCAGGCCAACGATTGAAATAGAAGTTTCACTCACTCGCACACCGAACGGCCATTCCCGGCACTCTTATATCTTCATCCCCGCTCATTTTGGTTTTATGATGCGTTCATGACCACCTCGACTGCAGATCGGATACCAGTATGGCTTTTAGAGCATGCCTTGCGCCCGCCGCCATCGCGGTCGTGTTTGTTCTCGTGGCGCTCCTATGGACGTTTCCCCTGCAACACGTGATCGCGTATCCATTCGTGTTCCTCTTCTTCGGGGCAATCATGGGCAGCGCATGGTTTGGCGGCATGATCGCCGGCTGTCGCTGGCAGTCTTCTATCTTCGCTCCTGATCGACTACTTTTTTATCCCGCCGCTCTACTCGATGTCGATCGCGAAGGAGTCCCAGAGCTTTTTCACCGCATTTATCCTTTGCGCAATCGCCATTACAGTCGTGAGCTCCGCGAGAAAACGGGCCGAATCTGCCGTCCGAACGGCCCGCGACGAGCTTGAAGTGCGGGTGAAGGAACGAACAGCCGAACTGGAGCAATCGAATCGAGAGATTCAGGAGAGCGAGCGGCAACTGCGCCAGCTTACGGAGGCGATCCCTCAACAGATTTGGCGTGCGGATGCGTCTGGGGAACGTGGAATATTGCAATGGGCACTTGCTCGCATACTTGGGCCGCCCAGCGCCTTCTGCAAGGCGAGTCATTCTTCCAGATTTTCCACGCAGTCGATGAGCCGATCGTTCGCCAGGCGTGGCGCACCGCACTGGAATCCGAAAACAGTTTTGAAGCGGAGGCGCGGATTCGCAATGCCGACGGAAGCTACAGGTGGTTTTTGGTTCGAGCAGTCCCGCAGTTGGACTGCAGACGGCGCAGTGGCTCGATGGTATGGGATTCATATTGATATCGAGGAGCAGCGTCGAGCTCAGCAAAGCCTTGCCGAGGCACAAGAAGAACAATCGCGGATTTCGCATCTGCTGAGCCTGGCGGAAATGGCCGCTTCGATTGCCCATGAGCTGAACCAGCCGCTTACCGCAGTGGTGACGCACGCCTATGCCTGCCGCGAGTGGTTACGCGAAGACGCCGTGAATATTGCGAAAGCCTCCGCGACGGCGGAAAAAATTGTGCAGGAAAGCACGCGAGCGAGCGCGGTTGTCAGCCGGGTCCGCGCTCTCTTCCGCAAGGAAGCCCAGACGCGCGAATCGACCGACATGAACGGACTGATCCGTGGCGCTGTGCGTCTCCTGCGCGATGAAGCGATCAGGCGCGACGTATCCATCCGGCTCATGCTGGCGGACCAGTTGCCGAAGCTCAAAGTCGATCCCGTTCAAATTCAGCAGGTGCTCCTGAATCTGGCCATGAATGCCATGGATGCGATGGCCGGGATTTCGGGACCGCGAGAACTGACCATCCGCTCGTGCCAAAAGAACATGGACGAAGCATTGATATCGATTGAGGATCATGGGCCGGGCATTGCGGAAGATATCTCAAAGCGCATCTTCGAACCTTTCTTCACGACCAAACCAAACGGAACGGGCATGGGACTGGCAATTTGCCGTAGCATTGTCGAAATGCATGACGGGCGCCTCTGGGCGGAGAATGGTCCTAACGGAGGAGCAGTTTTTCACTTTACAGTTCGGACACAGGCATGAGCGAAACTGCCAATGCGGAATCGGGAATGGAGCAGACAGTCTTCATTGTCGATGACGACCCGTCAATCTGCGAGGGACTTGCAAACCTGCTTGAATCCGTCGGGATTCCGACTGAATCCTACCCATCCGCAGAAGCATTCAAAGATAGCTGGATTCGGGAAGACGCTGGCTGCCTACTTCTGGATGTACGGCTACCAGGGATGAGCGGCGTTGCATTCCAGGAGCAGATGCGCGCGACCGGCATCGATCTGCCCATTGTCTTCATGACGGCGCACGGCGATATTCCGATGGTCCGCAAAGTCATGAAAGCGGGCGCGATTGAGTTTCTTACCAAGCCGTTTCAAGAAAGAAGAATTGCTGCAGGCCGTGAATGAGGCGTTTGCGCTCGATCGTGCAAAGCGGGAGGAAGACAGACGGAATCTGCGATCGATCCGTACCCGCATTCGATTCGCTGAGCCCGCGAGAGCGGGAGGTGATGGCCATGGTGACCGCCGGACTGCTGAACAAGCAAATTGCCGCCGAATTGAATCTGAGCGAAATTACCGTGAAATTGCACCGGCGCCAGGTGATGGAAAAAATGCAGGCCGATTCGCTCGCGGAGCTGGTCAAGATGTATGAGCGAGTGAAGACGCCTGCCTGAATGCTGGGCGCCAACATTGCCGCATCGTATCAAAGTAAACTAATTGCTGGACCCAGCAACTAGTGCAATTGAAGTTCGAATCTCTTCTGCGGCCGCTCACTTTCGGGCAGTTCACTCAAAATCTCACCATCCAGATTAAAACGAAAGCCGAGATTCCGTGCCCGCATGGTCAGAGAATGGACCCACCGTGACGAGTTGTCATTGCGCTGCGCGCATCCCGCAATCACCATCTCTTTCTCCTGACCCCCGAAATGGCGAAACACGCGGAGATATGCTGCCTCGATCACAGGAAACGAGTGGAAGAGAACAGTTCGCACATCGATTGCGTCCCTGAGTGTCTGTGGTGACGCGTGCCGCATTCCAATGTGCCTTGGCAGGCTGGCGTCCCAGGGATCTGGACGGCGCGCTAGCCAGTCGCATTCAATTGTGTCCCCGAGCATTTGCAAGCGCAAAAGAGTAAGGGGGCCGGCTCAACTCGCCATACCGCAATTGCCGGCGAATGCGGCAAAGAAAATGGCTGACGTTGCAGAACTGTTCCACGAGCCTTGGACTCCCTCCGGAATCCCAGTTCTGCCCATAGGTCTCAAAGGAAGAGTCGGGGGCGAGAAAGGACATGAACCACTCCAAAGAATTGCGAGGTGAACGGATCAAATGGCAGTAGCTCCCCGTTCCCGGCTTCTGATGCGAATCGCATCGCCCAACTTGTACAGAAAGATCTTTCCATCGCCGATCGCAATCCGCGACGGCGTTCTTATGCTGAGTAGGTGGGAGACGATTCGTGCGAGCTTGTGTGCATTCGCAGTTCTGGCCTGAGGCTTGCGTCCTTAAGACGAATCCTGCGGAAGAGTTCTCCGCCTGGTCCTGGGGTGGTGTAGAGAGCGCGCTGCTCGACGTAATGCGAGAGCAACCCGGTTTGGGAACTCACCTGCCGTCGGTGAAGAAGGCCCAAAGTCAGAAGAATATTCTTCCTTGCCTAAGTGGATGTCAGGGTGGAATATAGTCCTGCGCCGTCTTCCCCGATTGGCGCGATCAACGGGAGGCCTGTGGTCATTGGCGCAACCCACCTGAACCCGCCCATCGCGGAGATCGATGTTCTATGGATTACGGCCGGGTTAGGATGCGACGGCGACACGATCGCTATGACTGCGGCTACGCAGCCGAGTATTGAAGACATCGTAATGGGGGGAATGCCCTGGATTCCCAAGGTGAACTTTCACAACCCGTTCCTCTCTTACGAAAACGGTGATAAATTCCTGCAACGCTTCCACTTGGCCGCTGAAGGTGGAGTAGACCCCTTCATCCTCGTCGTCGAGGGTTCCATTCCTAACGAAAACAACAAGAACGAAGGATACTGGGCATCGCTCGGCACCGACGCCGTAACCGGCCAGCCCATTACTACCTGCGAGTGGATAGACCGCCTCGCCCCACGAGCCTGGGCCGTAATGGCGGTGGGGACCTGCGCAACCTACGGCGGAATCCACGCTATGGAAGGCAATCCCACAGGGTGCATGGGCCTCCCCGACTATCTCGGATGGAAGTGGGAGTCCATGGCAAAGATCCCCATTGTCTGCGTCCCCGGCTGCCCTATCCAGCCCGACAACTTCATGGAGACGCTTCTTTACTTGCTGTACATGGCAGTTGGCCGCGCCCCGATGATTCCTCTGGACGAAGCTCTGCGTCCAACTTGGCTCTTCGGTAGTACCGTCCACGAAGGGTGCGACCGGGGCGGCTACTATGAACAAGCTCAGTTTGCAGAGGAGTACGGCTCTCCCCTCTGTATTGTGAAACTTGGCTGCTGGGGTCCGGTCGTTCAATGCAACGTGGGTAAACGCGGATGGACGGGAGGAATCGGCGGTTGTCCCAACGTGGGAGGAATCTGCATTGGCTGCACCATGCCAGGCTTTCCCGACAAGTTCATGCCCTTCATGAATCAACCTCCTGGATCGCTGCTCTCCTCGGCTGCTGTCCAAACGTATGGCCGCGCCATCCACGCACTTCGCAAATTCACCCAGGCATCACTCAATAAGGTTCCAAATTGGCGTCGTAACCAGGCTGTCCCTGGGAGCGGTTTCGTACATCCAAAGTAAGTAGATCAAGCTTCAGGCAAGTGGACTCGCCGATGGCACTGCTCGCCCAAACCGAATGGAAAGGCCGCTACCCTCAGCGCGAGGCTGAATGGGAAAGTGGTACCAAGCTTCCGGATCTCGGAGAAGCTGAAACGCTCCTGCTCGAATTAGCCAGCGTGTTTGCGGCGTCAAAGAGTTCCTCGCCTGCTTCCGAATCATCTCCACGAACTGTGGAAGCCAGTTCATCGAATCTGGAGGCGAAGTATCGCGCGCTCCTCGAGCAGATTCCGGCGGTCGTCTTCATGGCTTACCTCGATCGCGGTGTCAGTGAGGCATACGTCAGTCCGGAGATCGAAGCGGCGCTTGGCTACTCGCGGGAAGAGTGGCTCGAAGATCCTGTTCGCTGGTACGACCGCATTCATCCTGACGATAAACAGCGCTGGAGCATTGAAGCTGCCGGCATGTTTCTCTCGGGCAAGCCGCTTCGCTCTTCCTACCGCGTCATGGCGCGTGACGGCAGAATTGTCTGGTTCCACTGCGATGCCCGCATGGTGCGCCACGTCGATGGCTCGCCCTGGTTCATACACGGCGTAGCCTTTGACATCTCTGATTTGAAGCACACCGAGCGTGCCCTCCAACAGGAACGCAATGTGGTCTCTGCAATTCTCGATACTGTCGGGGCGCTTGTGACCGTTCTGGACCCAGAGGGACGCATCGTGCGATTCAATCGCGCCTGCGAACTCACGACGGGGTATGCGCTCGAGGAAGTCCAGGGCAAACATGTTTGGGACTTCTTTCTCCAAGTCAACGAGGTTGAGCGCGCCCGCTCGATTCTTTCGCAGCTAAACGGCGACCTGCTGCCGCAAGATTTTCAGAGTCATTGGGTCACGCGTCATCAAACGCATCGCCTCATCGCCTGGTCCTGCTCAATGCTGCCGGCCAGCGATGGAACTCCCAGTTATATCATTGCGACAGGCATCGACGTAACCGAGCGCGAGCAACTTGAGAGGGCGCTGCTCGACATCAGCGCGCGCGAACAGCGGCGCATCGGCCAGGACCTGCACGACGGGCTCGGCCAGCATCTTACCGGAATCGCATTCATGGCCAAAGTGCACGAGGCCAAACTTGCTGAGAACGCGATGTCCCACGCCGCCGACGCCGCCAAGATTGTGAAGCTTGTGAATGAAGCGATTCACAAGACGCGCGAGCTTGCCAGAGGCCTGCTGCCAGTCGTTTCCGATGCACGTGGGCTAATGTCAGCGCTGCAGCTCTGGGCCGCAGAAGTCGAAGACCTTTTCGGCATTTCCTGCCGCTTCGAATGCGAGACAGACGTCCTGATCCACGACGATGCCATGGCCACGCACCTCTACCATATCGCTCAGGAGGCGGTGAATAACGCCATCAAGCACGGGCAAACGCGTAACGTACTTATCCGCCTGTCCGCTGAAGATGGGTGGGGCACATTGCTTATCAGCGATGACGGTACCGGCATCCCGGACGACCACTCCACCAATCACGGAATGGGACTGCACATTATGAGTTATCGAGCGGGGATGATCGGCGGAAGGCTTGACGTCTGCCGGAATCTAACCCGGGGGACGTGTGTCAATTGCATGTTCCCATTGGATTCCGCACGCCTGAAGGGAGATACCCATGACAACGAATCCTGTACTTGACAGGCCCGTGCAAGCCGCCAAGAAGACCGTCCTTGTTGTCGACGATCACCCGCTGATGCGCCAAGGGCTCGCTCTCCTCATCAACCAGCAGCAAGACATGCAGGTTTGCGGAGAGGCCGAAGAAGTGCAAGCGGCAATGCTGGCGATCGCGCGGTTGCATCCTGACATCGTGATCCTAGACATCTCCCTTTCAGGCCCCGACGGACTCGAATTGCTCAAAAGTATTCGCACTACAAGTCCTGGCCTTCCTGTGCTGATTCTTTCCATGCACGATGAAGCGATCTACGCTGAGCGTGCTCTCCGCGCCCGCGCCAGCGGTTACATCATGAAGCAGGAAGCTACAGAGAAGGTGCTGGTGGCAGTGCGCCGCATCCTCAACGGCGAGGTCTATCTTAGCGAGCGCATGTCAAACAAGATGCTGCAGCAATACATCGGGGGCGCGCCCTCGACGATCCAATCCCAGATCGCCTCGCTCTCTGATCGGGAACTTGAGGTCTTCCGCTTAATCGGCGAAGGCCGCGCCACCCGCGAAATCGCCAAAGAGCTTCACCTCAGCGTAAAGACGGTAGAAACCTACCAGGCACACATCAAGGAGAAGCTCGCACTGCGCAGCGGCCGCGAACTTATCCAGCATGCAATCCAATGGAAGATCAACGAGAGAACCGGATAGAGGACGGTCTCAGTTGAATTTCTGATATCAGGGAATCCCCGATCTCTTCCGAGGCAAAAAGATGAAGGAAGAATAGGGTGCGTCCCGCTTGCAGCTTATTTATAGAGTCTGTTTGGATAACGAAGTTTGATGAGGCAGCTTCCCTCAGCCTGGCGAGAAAACCCGGCGCTCGACTTTCGCAGCTCAATCGAATGTCAAGCCACTCGAAAGGCTGAAATGCCGGAATCAAACGCGTTCATCAATTGAGGTCGGTTCCAGTCTAAGAAGACCGCAATAGCAAGTTTTTCCGACAGCAGCATTCCTGCCTGTCGATTGCATCGGGCTGTAAGCCGCACGCGGCCGCCGTTGCGTTCACTAATTCTCCGCGGGCGAGTCACTTCTCTGGCGCGCTCCGATGATCGTACCCTGCAAGCGAATAGGGCAAGACCAGTCAGCAGACAAAAGGAGATCCCAGAATCATGACTGCACAAGCTGTTCCCTATGGTCGCGTAACCCAAAAAAAGCCAGCCGTTGCTGAGCTTCACATTCTATGGATCACCGCCGGTCTGGGTTGCGATGGAGACTCCGTATCCATTACCGCAGCCACGCAGCCCAGCATCGAAGACGTACTGCTCGGCGCCATTCCCGGTCTGCCCAAAGTGCATCTGCACAATCCCGTTCTTGCCTACGAGGTTGGCGACGACTTCATGAAGTTCTGGTATGAAGCGGAGGCGGGCCGGCTTGACCCGTTCGTTCTGGTTGTGGAAGGGTCTATTCCCAACGAGAAGATCAAGAAGGAGGGCTATTGGGCGGGCTTGGGGACTGACCCACACACCGGTCAACCCATCACCACAAATGAGTGGATCGACCGCCTCGCTCCCAAAGCCATTGCGGTTATCGGCTGTGGAACCTGCGCTACCTATGGCGGTATTCATGCCATGCAAGGCAACCCAACTGGATGCATGGGACTCGCCGATTATCTTGGCTGGGACTGGAAATCGAAGGCCGGCCTTCCGATCGTTAATGTTCCCGGATGCCCCGTGCAGCCTGACAACTTCATGGAAACTGTGCTCTACCTTCTCTACCAGGTTGCGGGACTCGCGCCCATGATTCCCCTCGACGATCAGCTGCGGCCCACCTGGCTTTTCGGACAGACTGTCCATGATGGTTGCGACCGTGCTGGCTACTACGAGCAGGGTGATTTTGCAACGAGCTATGGCTCTCCCAAGTGCATCGTCAAACTCGGTTGCTGGGGTCCGGTCGTCAACTGCAACGTGCCCAAACGCGGATGGATGGCCGGTATCGGCGGCTGTCCCAACGTAGGCGGCATCTGCATCGGCTGCACCATGCCCGGCTTCCCTGACAAGTTCATGCCGTTTATGGACGAGCCTCCCGGCGCGAAGATTTCCAGCGCCGCCGTAGGTGCCTACGGCAAGGCCATGCGAGCCCTGCGCAGCGTGACCAACGCGACGGTCAACAAAGAGCCCAGGTGGCGG
This sequence comes from uncultured Acidobacteriaceae bacterium, assembly GCA_963782085.1. GTDB lineage: Bacteria > Acidobacteriota > Terriglobia > Terriglobales > Acidobacteriaceae > Telmatobacter. The sequence goes on along the minus strand of CAWAIL010000004.1, from coordinate 103,074 downwards.
CATCCACGCGCTGAGCTCACCACCGGCTACAACTCAGATGCCTACTAACCGAGCCCGAGCCAACAAGGAGACATACGATGGCGACTATTACGACTACGCGTGCAGAGGAAGCCACAGGAAAGAGCCAGTTAGTAGAGATGAATTGGGATCCGATTACACGGATCGTCGGCAGCCTCGGCATCTTTACCAAAATCGACTTTGGCAAGCGAAAGGTCGCGGAGTGTCATAGCACTTCTTCTATCTTCCGCGGATACAGCATTTTCATGAAGGGGAAGGACCCCCGAGACGCGCACTTTATCACCAGCCGCATTTGCGGCATTTGCGGAGACAACCATGCCACCTGCGCGACTTATGCGCAGAACATGGCATTCGGCGTGCGCCCGCCGGCAATGGCCGAGTGGATCGTGAACCTGGGCGAAGCCGCAGAGTACATGTTCGACCACAATATCTTCCAGGACAACCTGGTCGGTGTCGACTTCTGCGAAAAAATGGTGAAGGAAACTAATCCCGGTGTATGGGAAAGAGCCGAAAAGACCACCTCTCCCCACGCAGAACTGCATGGCTTCAAGACCATCGGCGACATCATGAAGGCATTGAACCCCTTTACCGGCGCCTTCTACATTGAAGCTCTGCAAGTGAGCCGCATGACTCGCGAGATGTTCTGCCTGATGGAAGGGCGTCACGTCCATCCATCAACACTTTACCCGGGTGGCGTTGGCACGGTACCCACAGTACAGCTCTTCACTGACTACATTGTCCGTCTCATGAAGTACGTGGAATTTATGAAGAAGGTTGTGCCGTTGCACGACGACCTCTTCGATTTCATCTACGAAGCCATGCCCGGATACGAAGAAGTCGGCCGGCGCCGCATTCTTCTGGGTTGTTGGGGATCGTTCAATAATCCGGACGTCTGCGACTACACCTACAAAAACATGTCGGAATGGGGACGCGGCATGTATGTCACGCCGGGCGTCGTTGTCGACGGCCAGCTGGTCACCAATGACCTGGTGGATATCAACCTCAACATCCGCATCCTGCTCGGTAGTTCCTATTACGATGACTGGCAGAACTCCCAAACCTTCGTTACGAAGGACCCGCTCGGCAATCCAGTCGACCAGCGGCACCCCTGGAATCAAAGTACCCTCCCCAGACCCCAGAAGCGCGACTTCAAGGACAAATACACTTGGGTCATGTCGCCGCGCTGGTTCGACAAGCGGACCGGCGACCACCTCGCGCTCGACACGGGCGGCGGGCCCATCGCGCGCTTCTGGGCCACTGCGCTCGCAGGCATCGTTGACATCGGTTATCTCAAAGCAACTGGCCATAGCGTAAAGATCTACCTGCCGAAGACGGTCTCGCTTCCCGAGGTGGAGTTCGAGTGGAAGATCCCGAAATGGAGCAACGCGATTGAGCGCGATCGCGCACGTACCTACTTCCAGGCATATGCTGCTGCTGCTGCGCTCTATTTTGCCGAGCAGGCAATGGCGGAACTGCATGCAGGCCGTACTCGAACCTGGAACGACTTCAAGGTTCCCGAAGAGGCGATAGGTTGCGGATTTCATGAGGCAGTGCGCGGCGTCTTGTCGCACCACGTCGTCATCAAGGATCACAAGATTGCCAACTATCACCCGTATCCACCGACACCGTGGAATGCCAATCCGCGCGATTCTTATGGCACTCCCGGACCCTATGAGGATGCGGTGCAGAACACTCCGATTTTCGAAGAGAATGGTCCGGACAAGTTCAAGGGAATTGATATCATGCGGGCCGTGCGCAGCTTCGATCCATGTCTGCCCTGCGGCGTCCACATGTACCTGGGCAACGGAAAGGTGCTTGAAACGCATCACTCGCCGATGTTTGGCGTTGGCTCAGACGTCCATCTCTAAACTCGGTGGCAGGTGCCGAAATCGGCACCTGCGATTCTAAGTCTCTCGTGAAGGAGGCGTGTGGCAACCAGCAGCGAATTCCAGGAACAGGTTCGACAGCTCGGAAAACTTATCATTCAGTTTGACGAGATGCCGGAGAGCCCGCAAAAAACCGCGTGCAGGGAAGTCGTCCAGCTTTTGATGGATGTGCATGGTGCGGGACTTAGTCGCATGATGGAGATTGTTTTTGAAAGCGAAGGCCTCCGGCCCCGCGATCATTGACAAGATTGGGCACGACACCATCACCAGCAGTCTTCTGCTGCTCCATTCCCTGCACCCCGACGATCTGGAAACTCGCGTGCATAAGGCGATGGAGCGCATTGCCCCTCGCCTGCGCAAGGTTTCATGCAGCGCCGACTTGGTGCAAATGCAGGAAGGCATCGTGCGGGTGCGCGTCACCACCGGCGACCATACCTGCGGTTCTTCTGCGAACGACGTTCGAGCGATTGTGGAGGAGGGAGTCTACGAGCTTGCACCGGACGTGGCATCGCTCGAGATTCTTGGACTTGAAGAGCGTTCGAATTCTGGATTCGTGGCAATCGAGAGCCTTGTTGGTCACAACCTCGTTGCAACCGCCCACAACTCCCATGCCCTGGTGACGGAGAGTGGAGATTGACCACGGAGCCAAACGTTGAAGGAAGGGACGTACGGCATGCCTGAAGAAACCAACCTCGGCCTCGAGCAGGCATTCGGTGTGCTTCGCCAGTTCACCCGTCCGCGCAGCGCCGCTTCGCGTGCGATGGAGCACTGCGACCTATGTAGTGCCGGCCTGCATCACGACCATCCGCACCTCGTCGAACTCGCCACGCGCCAGATCGTCTGCGCCTGCGACGCCTGCGCCTTGCTCTTCGATGGAATGGAGAAATCGCGGTACAAACGTGTATCCCGGAGTTCCAGGTATCTGCCTAACTTCGAGATGACCGACGGTCAATGGGAAAGCCTCATGATTCCCATCAACATGGCCTTCCTCTTCCGTTCAAGTCTCGAAAATAGAATCGTCGCACTCTATCCCAGCCCAGCCGGCGCAGTTGAATCTCTGTTGCCGCTCGATGCCTGGGCGGAGATTGAAGAGCGAAATTCGGAAATCCTCCAGCTCAAATCCGACGTCGAAGCACTTCTTGTCAACCGTGTGGGCCATGCGCGGGAAGCGAGAGAGGCCGAATACTACATTGCGCCCATCGACGAGTGCTACAAGCTCGTAGGCCTGATTCGGACGAATTGGAAAGGTCTTTCCGGCGGCGCTGAAGTCTGGACAGAGGTGGGCCGCTTCTTCGCCGAGCTGCGCACCAAATCCGAAGTGGTTCGCGGAGCCGTCAATGCCTAACCTGACTTTTCTGATTGACTCCGCGAGCGTCGTCCCATTCGCAGCGGTTCCGATGCTCGCGTTCCAGCTCCGCATCGGGAATGCCGCGCCCGATGAAGTGATTCACAGCGTCGCCCTGCGCTGCCAAATCCAGATTGAAGTCACCCGCCGCCGCTATACACCAGGCGAACAGGAACAGATGCTCGATCTCTTCGGCCAGCCCGACCGCTGGAGCCAGACTCTTCGCAGCCTTCTCTGGACCCACGTCAACTGGGTGGTTCCCGCCTTTGCCGGCGCGGAGACTGTTGTCGACATGCAGGTTCCCTGCAGCTTCGACTTCAATGTAGCTTCAACGAAATATTTCTCCGGCCTCGCCGATGGAGATATTCCATTACTCTTCCTCTTCAGCGGAAATGTGTTTTACGCCCCGCCGGACAGCCCGCTGCAGGTAGCACCGATCTCGTGGGAGCAGGAAGCTCGTTTCAAGCTTCCCGTAAGGATCTGGCGCGAGATGATGGATCACTACTATCCCAACAGTGTCTGGATCAACCTGCATAAGGATACCTTCGAGCGTCTTTATCGCTACAAAATGCAACACGGCTTGCTGAATTGGGAGCAGGCGATTGAACGGATTCTCGCTGAAGAAGAGGTAGAGGTGAATTCGTGAATCTGGATCGGGTGGAGAAGATCGCTGAGGCCGTGCTCTACGAGGGGTATATGCTCTATCCCTATCGGCCTTCCTCGGTCAAAAACCAGCAGCGCTGGAACTTCGGCGTTCTCTACCCGCCTTCCTGGTGCAATCACCAATCTGGCTCTGATCGCTCAAGCATGCAGACGGAATGTCTGCTGAAGACGGATGAATCCACGCGACTCAGCGTCAAAGTCCGCTTCCTGCAGATTGTGCAGCGCTCCGTGGCAAGGCTGGCAACTCCATCGACGGAATCCTTCGAATCCGCAGAACCCAATCTCGAGCCCGTTGATCGACTGGAGATTGCGGGCCGCGTATATCAGCCCTGGCAGGAAGCCATCGAACGCGAGCTGTCTTACGATGATCTTGATCCGGTGGACTTTTCAACCATGGCGCCGTTGCTGTTTTCAATTCCTGAGAGAAGACAAATTGAATACCTCAGCGATGAGCAAGGCGTGGCAGTCGGCGCAATCATCCGGGAGTGGAAGCCCCTCAATGGCTCGATCGAAATTCGCTCGCTGGGCTACCATGACGACGTCGTCAAAATAACGGTTCAGGTCGAGAACCTCACGGGTACGAACTCGACCATCCAGTTTGACTCAGCATCGCGCGAAACCGTGCTCTCTCACTCGCTTGTTTCTGCCCACACCATCCTGGGGGTTGAACACGGAGAGTTTCTATCGTTGCTCGAACCGCCCCCGGGATTCGAAGAACAGGCGGCACAATGCCGGAATCTGGGTACTTGGCCGGTGCTGGCAACGGATGCCGGAGATGCGATGCTGTCCTCCCCCATCATCCTCTACGACCATCCGCAGATTGCACCTGAAAGCGCCGGAAATCTCTTCGACTCCACTGAGATCGACGAAATCCTCTCCCTGCGCATCCTCACGCTCACTGAAGAAGAAAAGCGCGAAATGCGCCAATCCGACGATCGCACTCGCGGCATTCTTGAACGCACGGAAAGCATGCCCGAAGAGCAGTTCATGAAACTACACGGGGTTCTGCGCGGCCTCACTCCGAAGTAGGAGGAGACTCAATGAACGAATGGGAATGGAATCTCCTCGAAGACAAGACCGCCGCCGTAGGTCAGATCGAGATTGACGGCATCGTCGTCAACATCGGTGATCGCGTGCGTCTGCGTCCCCGCGAAGGAGGCGACATCCTCGACATCGCGTTGCGGGGCCAAATCGCCATTGTCGAAAGTATTGAAGAGGACTACGAAGGCGCTCAGCACATCTGCGTTGTCATTGAAGACGACCCTGGGCGCGACCTGGGAATGATGCGCCAGCCCGGCCATCGCTTCTTCTTCACGCCGGCCGAAATAGAACCTCTTCCGCAGGCTCCGGAAATTCCTGAACAACAAATCGGCGCGTAAACAAGTCATCAAGCCAACAATCCTCGTTGCCGGCATCGGCAACATTTTTCTCGGCGACGACGCGTTTGGCGTTGAGGTCGTTCGTCGCCTTATGAGTCGCGAGTTTGCCCGCGGAGGCGCGCGTTGTTGATTTTGGAATTCGCGGCCTCGACCTGGCCTATGCCCTGCAGGACCGCTACGAAACGACGATCCTTATCGACGCGTTTCCCCACGGGCAACCGCCCGGAACCGTATCCGTCGTCGAGCCAGACATAAAGGAAATCGCCGCGGAGCCGAACAGTCTGGTTGAAGCACACAGCATGCATCCCTTGAACGTGCTGCGCATGGCTGCCTCGATGAATGGCTCGTTGAATCGGGTGTTGCTGGTGGGCTGCGAACCGGCATCTCTCGGCGGAGACGAAGGCTACATGGGGTCTGAGCGAACCTGTCGAAGCTGCAATCGACGAAGCAGTGAACGTAACAGAAGCATTGGTCAAGCGTCTTCTGGCCAATGAAGACATTTGAAAAACATCAAGGCGGAAAAGGAGAGCGTACATGGCAATGGACCTGATCGAGTCAACCGCAAACGGAAATGGGAATGACAAGGACACGCTTTACATGCTGGGCGGAGTTGCACTCATGGTATTTGGGGCGGGATTAATTCTCTCGAACCCGACCATTCGCCGCTACATGTCGCAAGCCGGCGTAGGAAATCTCGCGACAGCTTTAATACCTGACGTGGAGCGCTACTTTAAACTCCGCGCCATGTAGCCAAATCGAAAGACAATGCTTTCACCCGGTCCGCACCGGACTGCGCAGGCGCTGCCACGATTGGATAAATGGAAACCGCCAAAGCCACTCTTCTGCACTACGTCGTCGACTCAAAGGCCAGCCGATTCACGGTGCAGGCCTTTGCAACGGGCCTCCTGTCCGCAATGGGCCACAATCCGAAGATCGGCATCCGCAACTTCAGCGGAGAGGTTGACTTGAACGCCGAAGCCGCGCAGGCGAGCGGTTTCCGCCTTTCGATGAAGGCCGGCTCCCTTGGCGTGCTGGACGACATCAGCAACAAGGATCGCCAGGAAATTGAAAAGACCATGAACGAACAGGTTCTGGAAACCACCAGATATCCCGAGATTGTATATGAAGCTCCGAGTGTATCCATCAAACGTGTCGACGCCACGCTCTACTCTGCCACGCTCAACGGCACTCTGAGCTTTCACGGAGTGACACGCAACCAAACAATTCCGGCGCGAATCGCAGTCTTTGATGAGATGTTGCGCGCCTCCGGCGAGTTCACCTTGAACCAATCCGACTACGGCATCAAACCCATCTCCTTTGCCGGCGGCGCACTGAAAGTCAAAGACGAATTGAAATTCTCGTTCGAAATCGTTGCACGCAAAAAGGAATGATCTACGGATGCAACACCGCGCGATACGAACCTTTCGGAAGGAAGAAATCAAATGTGCTTAGCTATACCGGGAAAGATTGTCGAAATCGCTGAAGGGCAAAACGAGGTCGGCATCGTTGAAGTGACGGGCGTGCGAAGGAAGGTGCAGCTCGGGCTGCTCTCAGAAGACATGCCCGTCAAGGGCGATTGGGTTCTTATCCATGTAGGATTCGCCATGTCGAAAATCAGTGAATGCGACGCCGACGAACAGATGCGCCTGTTGGCCATGCTTGGCGAAGTTGACCAGGCCATGGAAGAGGTGCGCGGTTATGGCAACGAAGACCAGAAGTGAAACCAGCAGCGTTCCTGAAACCTGGCGACGCCCCAACTAACGAAAGCGGGAGAATGACGATGCGCTACGTAGACGAATTCCGCGATCCCGAACTCATCACCAAGGCCTCTGAAGAAATTCGCCGCCTGACCGACCCCTCGCGCCACTACCGCATCATGGAAGTCTGCGGCGGACACACGCACGCCATCTATCGCTTCGGCCTCAAAGACATTCTGCCTGAGAACATCGAACTGATTCACGGGCCCGGCTGTCCCGTGTGCGTACTTCCCATGGGCCGCATCGACGACGGGCTGAGCATTGCCCAGGAGCCTAACAGAATCTTCGCCGCCTTCGGCGATATGATGCGCGTGCCCGGCGCCCACGGAAGCCCTCTCGAACACAAGGCACGAGGCAGCGACGTTCGCATTGTCTACTCGCCTGCGGACGCTCTCGAAATCGCCAGAAAGAATCCCGACAAAGAAGTCATGTTCTTCGCCATCGGATTTGAAACCACCGCGCCGTCAACCGCACTCACGTTGATGAGCGCAAAAAAGCAGGGCATGCGCAACTTCTCAGTATTCTGCAATCACGTCACCATCGTGCCGGCTATCCGCGCCATCCTCGATTCGCCCGACATGCGTCTCGATGGCTTTATCGGCCCGGGGCACGTCTCAACCGTGATCGGCTGCCGCCCCTACGAGTGGATCGCAAGGTCAGAAGGAAAACCCGTTGTCACCTCCGGCTTTGAGCCGCTCGATCTGCTGCAGTCCATCGTCATGCTGCTAAGGCAACTCCATGCTGGCGAAGCCAAAGTCGAAAACCAATACAAGCGCGTCGTCCCCTGGGAGGGCAATCCCGCGGCTCTCAAAGCCATGGCTGAAGTTTTCGAGCTTCGCCCCTACTTCGAATGGCGAGGCCTCGGCTTCATCTCCCAATCGGCATTGCGCATCCGCGACACTTACGCCGCCTGGGATGCAGAGCGGCGCTACGCCGTGCCGGAGACGCGCGTAGCGGATCCAAAATCGGCACAATGCGGAGAAGTGCTGAAAGGCGTCTTGAAACCCGCGCAATGCAAATTGTTCGGCAAGGAGTGCACGCCTGAACATCCCATTGGCGCGCTGATGGTTTCCTCGGAGGGCTCATGCGCAGCGTATTACAACTACGAACATCGGAAGTCGCTGGTAACAACGATCAGCGCAGTAGCCTGAACGAAGGCGTACCAAGCGCAGATCGGTCCGGCCGAAAGTGCGCTTCAAGGATCCGCAGATCGAAATGTCGCATGGCGCCGGCGGCAAAGCCAGTCGCAGACTCGTCGAAGGCCTCTTTGCGCCGCTCCTGCTCTCCGCCTCCCCTGAACGACTCACTGACGCTGCTCACGTTGATATCGGCGGCGCCACAGTTGCCTTCACCACCGACAGCTTCGTCGTTCACCCTCTGCGTTTCCCCGGCGGATCCATCGGAGAACTCGCCGTGAACGGGACCGTGAACGATCTTGCTGTATCCGGCGCCAAAGCCCACTCGATGGTCGTCACCTTCGTACTTGAAGAAGGCCTTGCAAGTTCAGACCTTGAAGCGGAAGTTCGCGCCATGTCGGATGCCCTGAAGCGCGCCGGCGTCACGATGGTCGGCGGCGACACCAAAGTCGTCGAGCGCGGCAAAGCAGATGGAATGTACATCACCACCGCTGGAATCGGCACGCCCATTCCAGGCGTCCATGTCGATGCGCGCACCGTTCGCGCCGGCGATAAGGTTCTTCTGTCCGGTCCCATTGGCGACCACGGCATCACCATCCTGCTGGCCCGCGCGGAACTCGATCTCGAGGCGGACCTCTACTCAGACACGCGCTCGGTACTTCCAATGATTGAAGCCATGGCAGCCCAGGCGGCTCCCGGAATTCGTTGGATGCGCGATCCGACCCGCGGCGGCCTGGCTACCTCGCTCAACGAACTCGCGCGCGATTGCGGGCTCTCGGTCGAACTGAATGAAGAAGAAATCCCGATGCGCGACGAAGTCCGCGGCGCCTGCGAACTGCTTGGGCTCGATCCGCTCCACATCGCGAACGAAGGCCAGTTCGTCGCCATCGTCTCTCCGGAGTTCGCCGATATTGCGCTCAATGCCATCCAATTCACGGCGGGCGGCGACAACGCGTGCATCATTGGGCAGATTCGCCAGGAGCCCGCCAACACGGTGGTGGTCAACACGCGCTATGGCGGCACGCGCATTGTCGACATGCTCGTCGGCGATCCGCTTCCACGCATTTGTTGAGGGACCCCATGACCACGACAGCCAATCTAGCAACCCGGATTGCAGATGCGCTGCTCCTGCGGAATGAAATTCTCGAAGATTTCTTTTCGCAGGAGGCGCGCGAAGTTGGCCGAGGCATGCCGCGATATGTCCGAGCGCTTCCTTGTTGGAGGCCGGCTGCTCGCGTTCGGCCGCGGTGCCTGTTCTACCGATGCCCAGCATGTATCCGTCGAATTCGTCCATCCGGTTATCGTGGGCAAACGCGCACTGCCAGCGCTCGATCTCTCGACTCTCATGCGGCCTTGGCTTGACGCTATTCTCCGCCCTGAAGATATAGTGATGGGCTTCGGCCCGCCGGAAGGCGATCCGGAGGTGTGGTCCGCTCTCGATTCTGCACATGCGCGCGGAGCCATGACCTTTCGCTCTGCCTGGTCCAAGTGGTTCTTACGCACTGCGAACGTCCGTCCGCGATCCATTCATTCACCAGGAATTGGTCGAAATCTTCTACCACACGCTTTGGGAGACTGTGCATGTCTTTCTTGAGCATCGCGAACTGGGGCAGGACGTGGGCCAAAGCGAATTCCTGTACCCATTCCTCGGGCAGAAGAAGCAGGAAACGTCATCAATCGTAAGCGACGTGGCTGCTTCGATCCTGATGAAGGTGCGCGACGACATGGATCTGCGCGGTCGCCTTGTGCAGGAAGAGTCAGAGCATATTGGCGCAACTGCATCCGCCATCCACGAGCGCCTCGCGCGAGGCGGCAAACTCATCATCTTCGGCAACGGCGGCTCAGCGACAGACGCAAATGATTGGGCCCTGGATTGCGTCATGCCCCCCGAAGGCCGTTGCAGCATTCCGGCAATCTCGCTCGCCATGGAACCGGCCAACATTACCGCGCTCGCAAACGATGTCGGCACTGAAGTGATCTTTGCGCGGCAGTTGATGGCCCAGGCACGGCCTGAGGATGTCGCGATTGGCATATCGACGAGCGGCGGTTCGCGCAATATTGTGATGGCGCTTGAAGAAGCACGCAAACGCAAGCTGCTTACAGTTGCACTGCTTGGAAATGATGGTGGCGAAATCGTGCGGCGAGAGCTGGCCGACTTTCCCATCGTCGTTCGCAGCAGCTACATTCCGCGCATCCAGGAAGTGCAGGCTTCCGCATACCACATCATTCTTGACACACTGGAGGTCTTGAATCGTGGCGACGCTTGAACTCTACGGCTCAACCATTGCCCCTACACGCGAGAACTTCGCGATTGGCTGGAGTGGACCCGGCGCGACTTTCGCGAATACGATGTGGAAGCCGATCCCGCGGCGAATGCACGCATGACGAATCTCAACGGCGGCACTCGTAATGTCCCTGTGCTCGTCGAGGATGGAAAAGTGATCCAGGTGGGCTGGCAAGGTCGAAGTTGTATCGTTGGCACGGGAGCTGACCCTGGGAAGTGAAAATTCGCTCTCCCCACCGAAACGAAAGTTCCTTGTGTGCAAACGCGCACCGGATTCCGTTTCCTTGCGCCTGCACAACGTCGCACGACCGCTGACTCAGTTCGCGTGAGTGGACGGTGGATACTCGTAGTCTGCCGACCAACTCGAGCGCCGGCAGATCTCACATGGATCTCATTCTCATATATCGACGCAAATCAGGCCCCAGCGCCATTGCCATGCTTCCGATTGCTAGCGTCCCGGCAACGATCAAAAACCATCTTAAGTTCTTCATCCCATCTCCTTATCCAAAATTCGTTAGATGTTTGAAACTCTGGTCCGAGTTGCTGGGGCCCAAATTGAGCAATCGTTGCCCACCCCGCGCGTGCGTGAGATTTTTTGTGTGAGGCAGGACGGAGAGACCTGGTGTACTCCCTCGAATAGGGAGCCACATCAGACAGGACGCGCAAGTTATGAATGTCGGGATATTCCTCGGGGGTGAGCCCTTTCAGCTCTGGATGCAATGCTTCATAGCCGGCGCCAGGAAGATGGGCATAGCCGTCGTCGACGCGGACTTACGGATCACCGACCTTGAAATTGGTCATGTAATCGTCCCCTGGCAGCCACGACGGCATTTGATTTGGTATCTCGTTGGCCCTGGGGGCTCGAAGCTTGCACGCTGGATGAAACGGCGTAGAGGTTCTGAATAGCCGAAGTGCGTATATCGAAAGCTATGTTTTCAAGCACGGATATGCGCCCCAAAAGAAGAAAGGACGGCGCAAATGAAACGTGCCGTCATCTACACGAGGGTCTCCACGGTCGGTCAGCACCTGGAGACCCAGTTCCTCGACCCGCGCCAGATGGCTTCTCAGCGCGGTCTCGAGAGAATGCCTGGCCTGTCATGTGCTACGCCTGATCATGCCCTGACCATCGATGAGTCGGTCATGATCCCCTTCTCTGAATAAAAGTTTATTGCTCAACGAGTCTCAAAAGTGAAGGATGCGGCCCCTTTCAACTGCCTCCGCAAAGAGACCGAGAAAAGGAGCCACCCCGAGAGGTGAGCAGGTTGCCCGTCCTGGCTCTGTCTATTTTGATTCAAGCAGAATCGCCTTGCCTTTTGCCTTTGAGGAGCGGAGGAAATAAACCGCACCGTAGAGGCCCCAGACAGCAGAGATTCCCAGGGCAGTGAGTGGTTCCATTTTGGTGCCGAGATTGAAGAACGGGCCGGCGAGATAAAACGCCATGCAGGTAAGGTTCGCGAGCAGACCGAATCCCGGGATCAACGTGTGCTTGAGGAAGCTGTGATCGGGCCGCTTGTGGTAAGCCACGATGCACAGGAAGCAGCTCAACGCGTAGAGGATGAATGTGCCGAAGTTGGAGGTGAGCGTCATGGCCAGCAGCGAGTTGGGCAGCGCGGCCAGCGTGTCGTGCGTCAGAGTAGCCGAAGCTGGAGAAGATGCCGTGAGGCAGTGCAGCGATGGTGGCATCGGTGGGCGCGCCGGCGTCGCCGAAGGCCAGCGAGACGGCGACCACGCCGATGACGGCGGAGATAACGGCCAGCGTCCAGATGGCGCGCGCGCGGCGAAAGCGACTCGGCGTGCAGCATGCCGAAGTGCTCGGGAGCCTCGTCGTCCTTGCCCATGGCATAGGTCACGCGAGCGCCGGTGTTCATGCAGCTCAGCGTGGTGCCGATGAGCGCGAGGAACACGGTGAACGCCTCGACCAGCATGAAGTACCTGCCGTGGCCCTGGCCCAGCAGCGCATCGCCGACGATGATCATCATGTCGCCGATCGGCGCCGCCGAGGCTGCCGCGCTTTGCATGGTATACCCGGAGTTGAGGAAGTAGTTGGCGCAGAAATACTCGAACAGGTAACAGAACAACCCCTGGATCAGCAGCGAGGCGATGACCGCGATGGGAATGTGCTTGGTTGGATTCTTTGCCTCGCCTCCCATCGAGGTGACCGATTCGAAGCCGACCAGAATCAGAATGGCGACCGTTGCCTGGATGAACATCCAACTGAACTTGTGGACGCTGACCACCGAAGCCGCGTTGGGGTGGGTCAGGAAGTTGCCGGTCGAGTCGGTGGTCGGATAGGTGATCTGAAAGGGAACCGGCTTGCCGGCGGCAGTCGAGCAGCGGCAGCGGATTGCCGCTGGAGTCGCGCATGGTCGAGCCGTCCTTGGCTTGGTCGCGAACTGGTAGGTGTAGGTGGCGAGCGTCTGCCCATCGTACTGGAAGCCGGGCGCGCCCGACGGATGGTTGGCGCGATAGCCGAGAGCCAGCACGCTGAAGACCACCAGCGCGGAAATCTGAACGATATTGATGGCGATGTTGACGGCCGTCGATGCGCCGGCGCCCTTCGAGGCGATCCAGGCCACGAAGAACGAGAAGACGACCGCGACCAGTCGCCATGAAGACCGGCCCGGGATTTGAGCCGCTCATGAAGTTCGGATAGAGGAAGCCGACGACGTAGCCGACAAAGATGCCTGTGACGGCCACCATCACACCGGGATAGACCCAGTAGTAGAGGTGCGAGCCCCAGCCGACGATGAACTTGGCGATGCGGGCATACTTGAAGGCCGCGTCCTTGGAGAGCATGGCCTGCTCGGCGTAGTAGTAGCTGGAGCCGGTGCCGGGATAGAGCTTGGAGATTTCGGCGTAGGCAACCGCTGTCGCCAGGCACAGCAGCAGAGCGGCGAAGATGCCGATCCACATGGCGGGCGCGGTTGACGGCTGGCCGGCAACACCCGTGGTTGCCTGGATGAAGAAGGTGAGCCAGAGGAAGGCGCCGGGGGCGATGAGCGCCATTGCGTTGCTGGTCAGCCCGGTTAGGCCGAGCGTGGCCTGCATCTGAGGTGCTTTTTGTTCTGCCATGAACATTCTCCTGAGATTTGAATATTCGTCTGGCTGCTCCCGGCGGCTGATCCCCGGGAATTGTGTGCACGACCAGCTGACGGAATCCTGTTACCGGACGACGAATCGAGCGATGACGTCGAATGAGGACGTCCGGCCATTCGCTTGGCTGAACGATGGCCGGCCTCGATTCGACTGCAGTGTCGCGAGTCTAATCGTTCGCCTCATGAGGACGAAGTAAAGAACACAGCGAGATGTCTTAGCGCTTGGGTCCGAAGAAGGCGATGAAGGCAATCGGTCAGCGTCTGCTGCTGATCCGACGATTGACTGGCCAGCTTGTTGAAGTAAGGCTTGTTGGAAAAGTCGATGCGGTATTCAGCCCGCATCAGCAATGCCTTCCACCCACTTGTATTCGTAAGTGAAGGTGCCCTCATTCAACGTGCTGAGCTGTGCCGGTCTGGATACCCGTCCGCGATCGTCGAAGTATCCGTACCGGAAGGCGATCGGCGTTCTTCGCCGCTTGCCTGAATGTGTGCGGCACCTTCGACGCCCCACCAGGTTTCAAGCCGGTTGTCGCCGCAAATGGTCGTCGGCGCCGTCCCGCAGACGTAGGTGGCGTCCTGGTTCTGGCCGTAGTCGTAGTTGATGTACGCGTTGAATTTTCCTGGAGGCGTGAGCAGCAGCGTGGTGTCGATCAGGTTGCGCAGCCCGCTGGTTGTGTTGGGATTTTCGGGCCGACGATATAGTTGAGGTTCCAGGTGGCCTTCGGCTTGACCAGCGCGTTGGTGAACACGCCGGTAACGCCGCCGTTGCTCTTGGAGACGTTGTTCCAGCCGTTGACCAATTGGAAGCCGATGGTGTCTGTCTTCGAGACGGGCATCGAAGTGCGCGCGCCGAAGTGCCAGTAGGGAATCGCGTTCACGAAGAGCAGCGAGCGAGAGTAGTTCCAGTTGTCCTTTGCCTCGATCACTTCGGCGCCGGCCGAGGTGACGAACTTGCCGAAGTCCAATTCGAAGCCCTTTGCCTTGGGCGGCTTCAGGCTCAGGAATGCCTGCTCGAGGTAAGGCAGCTGAGAAGCGAGAAGTCGCTATTGCTGGCTGCAGGCGTTGATCAGTTCGTTGGTGCGGCCGTAGATGAAGTCGACGTGCGCGCCGACCGGATCGGGATCGTGGTTCAAAGTGAGCTTGGCGGCGCTCAGCTCAAACTGATCGGTCTTGTCGTTGAAGTTGTAGAGCTGGTTGATCTGGTCGAAGTTGCCCTCGGATGTATTCGGGCCGTTGAAGTTGAAGCTGTAGTAGCCGTCGATAAATCCGCTGATATCCATCGGGCCGACGCTCCACGTGGGAGCGGGCGGGGGCGTTGCGGGAGCTGTCGGTGGAGTGGGAGCCTGCGCGGGTGTTGCCGAAGATGAATCCGCTGGTGCTTGCGCGCCGGCCGTGAGCGCGACCGCCATCGCAGCGCTAGCTATTGATCGAAGGATTACATTTACGTTCGAGTGCATCGACACATTACCTCCAAAGAAAGATTTGTGCATGATCTGGGATGACTTGGGGACACTTATGAGCGCCCCTTACGCAAGCTGTCGACCGCCGAAAGTGGCGTCAAAGCCCGCCCGAGCGAAGCGCATACTTAAGGTTTGGATTGCCGATGACGGCAGGCAATCGCGCTGAGGTGAAGGGGACCAATTATTGGATCGAACGAGCTATCGCCAGTAACGCAAATGAAGCATAAGGAATCTATGAAGAATACAAAAAGATTCTTCATGGCCGTCTGAAGGCGTGAAATAGTTGACAAAATGGCGGTGAATCGTGCCAGGGGCGATGGGAGGCGAATTGCAGCCAAAAAGTCCGCACACCTTTGGGACAGCATGTGATGGGATGACGGGTCCATGGCCACAATTCTGAATGTGGTTTTATTCGTATGTCTCGCAGCAATTGTGTTTGCCTGCTTGATGTGGCGAGAGAGAAGGAAATCCCGCCAGGTCAGATTGCAACCCACTCTGGACATAGTAATTAGGCTATTAATTTTGTAGGGTGTGGTGAGATACGGCGATGAGCCGCTTCATTGGATTTGGCGTTGAGGCTGCCAGTTGTTCGGATAGTGGACCGCGAGCTCATTTTTGACCGCAACTATCGTTTATCGATACATCTGCACTTTGCCCCCAGTAAGGGAATTGGCCAATCGATCCAGGCGGCAGCGCGAACTCACGCCGGCTATGTTTGGGTAACAAGCGATGAAGAGGAATGGACAACCTTCTTCGCTGCAATTCCGCTCACAACGAAGCAGGAGATCGCGTCATGATGCAGTCAGCGATTCGCGTCCTCGTGGTCGACGACGAGCCCGCCATTCGCCGCGCGCTTCGGCTGCCGCTGACGGAGCTGGGGTTTCAGATGGCTGAGGCTTCGCGCGGTGAAGAGGCACTGCGGGCGTTGCGCGCCGCTTCTTACGATGTTGTCCTACTTGATATCAAGATGCCGGGTATTGGCGGCATTGAGACGTTGAAGCGAATTCGCAGTGTCGCGCCGCACCAGCTGGTGCTGATGCTGACCGTGCGCAATCACGAAGAAGATAAGGTTGAGGCACTTGAATTGGGCGCCGATGACTATATTACCAAGCCCTTCAGCACCCGAGAGCTGATCGCCCGCATTCGCGCGGCAGTCCGGCGCGTGAGAGAACGGGTCCACGCCGAAGATACACCGATCGAGATCGGCGATATTCATCTGGAACCGGCGAACCGTACCGTCACCAAGCGCGGTCATTCGATCCGACTAACCCATACGGAATTCAATATCCTTCAGTGTTTGATGAGTCGCGCTGGCCAGGTCGTGACCTACTCCAAACTTTTGACCGCGGTTTGTGGTGCTGGCAGCCCTCAAGAGGTTGAGTACTTGCGGGTCTACATCCGCCAGTTGCGCATGAAGATCGAGGATGATCCTTCCGATCCCCAGTATCTTTTCACGGATTTTTCCGTTGGGTACCGCTTTGCGAATGCTTCTGAAAGAGATGCGCGGTTGAGCGAGGACAAATCACGATGATGTGAAGATTGAGCAATGCGGTAGCCGCGAGGAAGGCAAGATCTGATCAAGGCGGCTTTAAATGAACAGCTGGATCAAGACCCTTTTCTGGCTCCTGATGATGGCCATGGCAGCGACGATCTTCATGAACTGAATCTCTAACCATTGCTGCCAGAATTGTTGAGACGACTCGGAACGATCCCGGAAGTCGGCCTGATCACGGCTCCGGCATGGGCACTCGAGATCGGCTGCTATCTGCGATGTGTGGCCAACATCATCAGGACAAAAAGAACGACGGGGATCGCCGCCAGCACAACATAAAAGAGAAAATTCTTGTTCCAGGCGGCAGTCGTTCTATAACTCCTGTGCGACACGCCACTTTCATCTACGACCACATCTTGCATATGTGCCAGATCTTGCGCCATGTTCATGAGCGCTCGCATAGCGGTACCTGGGCGTCTGGTCCATTGCGCGGAGGACAATTTGCTGCATTTGCGGGGTGATCGATGGCTCAAGCTTGCGAGGCGGGGTGGGCTCCTTGAGCTGACGGTCGTTCATGTGAGCGAGGAGGTAGTTGTTCTCGAAGGGCAGCCTGCCGGTAAGCATTTCATACAGGATCACGCCGATGGAGTAGACATCGCTGCGGGCATCGCAATTGTGGCCCCTGATCTCCTCAGGCGAGGCGTAGCTGACCGTCTTCAGCTCGCGTGCCAGGCTGACAAATGTAATCCGCTTGGCTGCAACCTGCGATGCGAGCCCGAAATTGATGAGCTTGATGTGGTCGTTGGCATCGACGAAGATATGCTCAGGCCGGAGGTCACGATGGACGACACCGTGCGAATTGATATAATGCACAGCATCGCAGATGCCGATGGCAATATGAGTTGCGCGGTCCTGTGGAAGCTTGCCTTTTGTAAGGATCTCGCGAAGCGAAATCCCATCGATCCACTCCATGACGATGTAGTCCCGGCTATGGTGCTCGCTGGGCAGCACCTTCATGACCTTCGGGTGATTTAGTTTCTGGCCGATTTCCTGTTCGCGGCGGAATCGTTCGTGAAACACCGGATCCAATTCCAGTTCAATATGCGGCACCTTGATGGCGACAACTGTGCCATTGTTCAGATCGACCCCTTGAAAGATCGAGGCATGGTGTCCCGTAGCGACAAGTGCATCGACCCGGTAGTGATCGAGTTGGTCGCCGACAGATATCTCTTTCATAGCTCGAACCACCCAGCGGCAGTTCCGCGATTGCCAGTCATTAGGCCCATATACTCGGGAGACACCAGACATTTCGCGCCTCTCATCCGTTTACACTCCTTGGCCGAATCTTCAGAATAAACCGGACCACGGTGACTCCTCACGGTTACGGACCCGTTCCAGAGGGAGTTGAACCATCGGCGGGCGACGGGAGCAGCGCTTCATACACAGCAAGCTCCTCAATCTCTTCGTCTTCTATGCACCTGATGTTAAATGCTCCACGCAACGCGAGCGGCGTGAGCAGCGTGGTAAAGAGGACGACGGAAACCATGACCGCTACCTCCGGCTCTCGAAACACGCCGGAAGCGGCCCCCATGGCAGTTACGATCAAGCCGACCTCGCCGCGAGAGACCATGCCGCAGCCAACGCGGAAGCTTCGCACCCGCCCCATGCCGCGCGCCAGGGCAGCCACGCCGCATCCCAGCAATTTGCTGACGACGGCGATCAGGAAGATAGCCCCGAGCAGCAGCCAATGCCCGCCAAGAGAGCGGAAGTTACTCGAAAGCCCGATTGAAACAAAGAACATGCGGAATCAAAAGGCCATGTCCGATGGCATAAAAGGTCCGCTCGATGTCGGCCTTGTATTCCGACCCTGCGAAGACATATCCGAGCAAGTAGGCTCCGGTAATTCCTGCAACGCTGCCGAGCCATTCCGCTGCGATGGCGTAAATCAGAACAAGTGCCAGAACGCAGCTCGATACGGACTCGCTGGCGGTAAGCCGCCGCAACTGCAGGATGAGCGGATCGAGCCATCGCTTTGCCGCGCCGTAGGAGACCGCAAAGAAGATGGCCACGCAAACCGCGATGAGCGACATTTGAACCGAGAGTGGATGGTGCGCCGCAGTGTCTGAATGCAGCCTCAACCAATCGGAGGCCATCGCGGCCAAGCCAAAGGAACCTGTTGTGCCCGTTGTCAGCGACGCCGCAAGGAAGGCAAGGACAAACAGACCCATCACGTCGTCGATGACCGCAGCGCCGAGAATGACTGTGGCCTCGGGCGACGACATCTTCCCGGCGTCCATCAACGTTCGGGCGGAGATGGAAACGCTGGTAGCCGTCAGTGCGCCTCCGAGGAAGAGCGCGCTGTTCCAGGGCAGGCCGAGAGCGTGCGCCGCGCCGGCTCCCAGGAAGAACGGCCAGATGACCCCAGACAAAGCCACCAGGAATGCGGTGATGCTTGCCTCGCGCATGCGCTCAATATCGGTCTCGAGGCCGGCGATGAACATCAGAACCAGGCCGCCGACCTGCGCCATCATCAGGAACGCCTTGGTGGCCTGCCCTCCCTGGAAAAGGCTGAAGTGCAGCAGATCGAATGCGCCTGGACCGGCGGCAACGCCAACCAGAAGTTCCCCGAGAATCGCGGGAATACCAAAGCGCGTGCAGAGCGAAGCCGCAAGCTTGCTTGCGGGAAGAAGAATGGCGATCAGCAGCGCCAGTTGGAGAGTCGGCGGACATCCTCTCCTACTTGGAACCGGCCAGGACTGGCAGCGGTCTCCTGCTTCCTGCGTTTGCGGCCCCGTGGAACCCACCGGGGCAGAATGGCGCCCAGTCCTCCGCGTTCGATGCCTTCGCGGCGCATGGTTCGAATGGTCGTGGCCTGGCGGCGGGCCAGATCGGCCTGGATATCGTTCGCGGCAAGCTCTGCCGCTTTCTGCGTCTGCTCAGCGGCCTGATCGCAGATGCGCAGGCGCATCAGCAATTCGCCGAACTTGAGCCGGGCGATGAAGCAATCCGGCGCCTGGCGAGTGGACTCGCGCAACTGCTCGAGCGCTTCCTGCACCTGCAGGTCGACGCAGAGAGCCATGCCATACAGCACGCGAATCTCAGGAACGTGCGGTTCCAGTTCGACTGCGCTGCGAAGCTGCGCGACGATGCTGGCGCGCTCTTCGCGGTTCGAGCACGCGAGGATCCCTGAACATGCGCTGCAACAAACGGCCTGTCTCGGGGCCGATCGCCGCGGGCAGCGAAAGGGGCGCAGACGATGCCGGAGCCAGGAACATCGTCCCGGCGGGCTCCATGTCGAGTTGCGTCAGTTCTTCTTCATGCGAGAACTCCGAAGGCTTGAGAAAAATGGGCAGCAAGGCTTGGCAGATGATCCTTGCTGCTTCAGGAAAATGCCACAGGCAAAACGAAACTTGAGAACTGAGCCAACTTGTCCCCGGCCGGTCGATGCGTGAGACTCGGCCAGGGACAAGTCAGAGCGATGGAAGCCTATGCCACCGCCATCTTTTCGGCAGCCTGCATGTAGTCCGGCTCCGGACGGAACATGAACTCCGGATATCCGAGCTGCCCCATCTCAGGAAGATCGAGTCCGGCGACTTCGGTTTCGATGGAAACGCGCTGTCCCAGGATGATGTCGAGAATCCAGTTGAGGACGAAACTGAAGCTGAACACGAAGCCCACCAATGTCGCGCAACCAACGATCTGCGCCACAAGCTGGCTGGAGTCTCCGTAGAACAGCCCGGTTACGGAACCGGTAACTCCGTTCCAGGAGCCGCCGTAGTTACTCGTGCCGTCGGCAAAGAACCCGATGGACAGCACACCCCACAGTCCGTAGGTTCCGTGCACGGAGATAGCGCCGACTGGATCGTCGACCTTGAGGTAGTTCTCGACAAACGCGCAACTGAAGCAGACCAGCACGCCGGCGACGAAGCCGATGATGGCAGCTCCCATGGTGCTGACGAAGCCGCTGGGCGCGGTGATAGCCACCAGGCCCGCCAGAAGCCCGTTGCCGCTCATCGAGGCGTCGGGCTTGCCTTTCATCGCCCACATATAGAGGATTGCGCCGAAAGTTCCGGTACAGCCCGCAAGCATTGTGTTGACTGCGATCGAGCCGATGCGCAGGTTGCCGGCGGCGGAAGCGCCGAGGGTGCTGCCGGGATTGAATCCGAACCACCCGAAGGCCAGAATGAAGCAGCCGATCAGCACCGCGGAGATGTCGTGGCCGATGATCGCGTTGCTTGAGCCATCGCGGTTGAACTTGCCGATGCGCGGACCGACGATCATTGCCACCGCCAGCGCCGTTATTCCACCGACCGCATGCACAACGCCCGATCCGGCAAAGTCGCAATAGCCTTTTCCGAGTCCGAGGTTGACGCCCAACTGCGAGAGCCAGCCGCCGCCCCAGGCCCAGTTGCCGTAGAGGGGATAGGTGAAGGCGCCCATCAGCACCGAGGAGACCGCGAAGGCCAGAAACTTCCAGCGCTCGGCGCATGCGCCGGTCACGATGGTCAGCGCCGTGTCCATGAACACCATCTCGAACAGGAAGATGACCATGACGCCGACGTCATAGGTATGTCCCGCAAGGAACATGCCGCACTCGCCGAAGATTCCCCAATGGGTGCCGAACAAGGTGATCAAATGCTCCGTGTTCAGCGACTGCAATCCGCCGAGATTTCCGTTTCCGGCCGCGCCACCCATCTGGATGGCGAAGCCGATGATCCAGTAGGCGAACAGACCACATCCGTAAACGAAAAAGTTCATCATGTACGTGTGATTTGCGTTTTTGACGCGGCAAAGGCCGGCCTCGACCATGGCGAATCCGGCCTGCATGAACATGACCAGAAAGCCGGTGACCAGTGTCCACACAAAGTTGATGGCGATTTTGTTCTGGCCAACCTGATTGGCCACGTCGCCGAGGCCGAGGCCCGCCTTGGGATCGGCTACTGGCACGTCGTTGACGGTGCCGGTGATCACGCCGCCGGGATCGCCGTTGGCAAGGGTGCTGGTGGTGGGCGCCGCTGCAAGCGCGCTCTTCAGCTCGGCAGCCGACGCTGAAGGTGCAGCGTCAGCCCGAGCCACAATCGCTGCGCCTGCCATCAGTAGTATCGCCAGGGCGCATAGTCCAGGTTGTAAGTCGGGCAATTCTCATCGATTCAGCTCCATGATTGGGTTGATCATCGATTGCGTTAGTCCTGCTTCAGAAGAAAGCTGGGGAAGAGCGATCAGGCTTTCCAGATGGCGTTCTTGTTTGACTGCCGGCACAAGCACGAAGAAGATTCCGGCAATCGAGATGGCAAACCCCACAATCGAGGTCACCATTCGCGCTCCCACGCTGGCCGTCATGTGCAATCCGAAGAGCACAAAGAGCCAGCCTCCCAGCACCACCGCCACGCCGATCAACTTCATGACGGCTGGTTGCGCGCCCCCTCCGGTCTTGCCTTCCAGGGGCTTGATCTTGAAGAGCCCCCAGAGAGAGATCGCCAAGACAATGGCGCCGACTACGAGCACCACCTTGGCGATGCCCGAATCGGAGAATGCGATTCCGGCGCAAACTGCCGTCAGCCCCACCATGAAGAGCGTGAATTGTTTGCCCTGTGATGTTGTTGCCGCCATGAACTGTCCTCCTTGAGTTGCCGTTTGAGCGTTGCGTGCGTATCGCATCGACGGGGGCGCAAACCGCCAGACCTTGAACCGTTGAAGAATCTTCCTGGCATTAGCCTGTCGCACAAATGCCGAACCGTGCCGTCAAGAAATCGAAGTCAGCTTAACGAAATTGGAACCAGGCTCTTGTGACCGCCCTCGCCCAGAGTGAAATGAAAGCCGCACAACTTTGCCCGCATTGCCACCGAGTCGACACGATAAAGAACCTCGTTCGATCGGCTCATGCTGCCCCTCATCACCAGCTCCAGCCGATGATCCTCATTGGCGCGAAACATGCGCAGGTCGGCATTCATCAACCGCGGGGAACGATCGAAAAACAATCTCCCGCAAATTCAACGCATCCTGAAGTGCCTGCAGCGTCTGGTTCTCCTTGGCCAAATGTTCAGGTAGATCTCTGTCCCACGGATCAGCCGGACGCATCAGCCAATCACATTCCACTGAATCACCTTTCCATCCCACCCGCAGCAGCATCAATGGTTCCCGCGAGTAAGCGCCCGAGCGCATCTTGCGGCGCGCCCTGCCAAGAAAGTCCGCGGTGTCGAAAAGTTCTCTCATCGCGCGTAGCATTGTCCCGGATGGGCTATTGCTCCTGCTTGAGCCGTTGGCAGAGCTAAGAACACAAGGAACTGCGCCAAAGCAGTGAACTCCGCCACCAGGGGAGTACCCATCTGCTTGCGCATCACGAAAAGCAAGAGCACCATGGCAAACCATTGCCAGCGCGAAAGCTTCAGGCGCTCAAGACGGTCGGTCAGCGTGAAGAGCCGCTGAGGCGCGAGGCCGTTGGAGCTGGGCGCTTCGGAGCGGGCCCGAAAGCAAGCGATTGCGAAAAACCCGGAGATCAATATCTCGACGAGCAGTGCCTGGATATTCAAACGTCCTCCACGAGGTACACGAATCCTCTCGGACAGGCAAAGCCAATCCGCGACAGTCAACTACTTTGAATCATGCTGAGCCGGTCACCGACTGCGGCCGGAAGGAGCCCCGCATTCTGCGCAGAAAATCAAGGTCCGCGCAGATGAACGTCGTTCTCTTGCCTGGAATCAAGCCCGTGGTTCGCTGGGCTATGCGATGAGCCTAGGGCTTCTTCGGCGAGTTCACAATCTATCCCTTGGTTTAATTCTTGCGGTTCCTTATGGGATCCTTATGCGAATCGGCCGCTCGCTGGGATCTGCTGACATTCAGTAGCTGAAAACAGCACGCTAACGCTTCTCCCACATCTTCACGAGATCCGCGAGGGAGTCGACGCCCATCTTCTTCATGGCCAGGCGGCGATAGAGCTTCACAGTCACAACGCTCAAACATAACTTGTCAGCGATTTCGCGATTTGTAAGACCTGATGTGACAAGTTTCACGACCTGTCTTTCGCGATTGCTTAGTGAATCGACTCGCGCCCGGATAGATTCAGAGATTCTGCTTGCCTTGCGCGTCTCGCGGTCAAACGCGAAAGCCTGCTCAATCGCCTGGAAGAACTCTTCGTCATGGAAAGGCTTCGTGAGAAACTCAACAGCACCTGTCTTGAGCGCCTTGCGCGCCATTGGAACATCTCCGTGCGCGGTGATCACGATAATGGGAACCTTGATACCGGACTCGACCAGTCGGGCCTGCAGCTCGATGCCGCTCATGCCCGGCAAGCGAGCATCCAAGACGAGGCAGCCGGCCGTCGTCGGATCCCATACCTCGATGAATTCCTCCGCCGAAGCAAATCGCCGTGCGGACACTCCAGCCGAATCCAGAAGATCGCAGAGCGCCTCACCAGTGGCCAGGATCGTCTTCGACGATCAAGACTGTCTGTTTTGTTTCGGGTTTCTCGGAACCGATGCTCGTCATTCTCTCGATCCTAATACAACATAAAAAGCAGATCCCTCCTCAAGGGCGTCCGCCCAAATGCATCCATCGTGCGCTTCAACAATACTTCGGCAAATGGAGAGCCCGATGCCTGTTCCTTGCGGTTTCGTCGTGAAGAACGGATCGAACATCCTTTCTCGAGCCTGTTCGCTCAACCCCGAGCCATTGTCGCGTACGGTAATCATTGGGTGGCCCAGGCCATTCAGGGCGCTGCAAATCGTCAGTTCGCGGGCTCTGCCCGTATTCATCGTTGCCTCCATTCCGTTCGTCACCAGGTTGAGCAGCAATTGCTGCATCTGCACCGGGTCGACCCGCACCTGAAGAGGCTTCTCGTACAGCTGGAGACGAATCGTGACACTAAGCCGCTCTGCTTCATCACGCAGCAGTTGCACCACATCGCTAATGAATCGATTCAGGTCGACGGTTTCACGGGGCAGATCTTTATCGCTGAATAACGAGCGGATGCGATCGATCACGGCGCTGGCTCGATCGCTTTCACGAACCAGATTCTCAGCCGCGCGGACGGCTTTCTCGGGATTCATGGGTTCAGCACGCAGCCAGCGCCGACATGCATAGGCCTGCGCGATCAACGCCGTCAACGGCTGTTTGATTTCGTGGGCGATCGAGGCCGCCATCTCGGCCATGCTTAGTGTGCGCGACCAGCGAGCCGAATCGCCTTGTGCCACTCGGAGGGCCTGTTCAGCGCGGTATCGCTCCTCGATGTCGATTTGCACCCCATACCAGCAGGAGACTTCACCGCGAGCCGTGTGCTGATGAATTCCGCGAATGAGAAACCACCGATAATTGCCGATCGCGTCGCGCACCCGCGATTCCACCTCGAAGTGCACCGCCAGTACGGCGAGCAGCATTCCAGCTTCGGCGGAATATGGGTACATCGGAAACATGGAGAATTGAGAAGAACTCTTCGCCGCGCAAACTCTCTATTGAGCGGCCCGTAAACTCAATTAAATCGTGGTTGCAGTATTCGATCTCGCCGTTTGCATTGGCTCGCCAGATTTGTTGCGGGATTGCCTCGGTAAGAAGGCGTAGTTGCCGCTCACGCTCTAGGGTTTCCCGATTCGATTGCTCAAGCTCCGACAGTGCGTTCCCGGACACGTTGCTCCAGATCCTCGCGCGCTGCGCGAGAAATGTTCTCACTTCGCCGTCGAGCCGCACTAATCGCGGTGATGGCAATTGCGCAGACGATGAACGCGCCATAGTAGGTCTTCAATTCGCGGTTGACCGCGATTGAATAGAGTGGCGGCATGAAAAAGAAAGCAATGAGCACCGACGACAGCACGATGGCCCACGCCCCGGCGATAAACCCACCGAACCATGCGCTGGCCATAACGGCGCCGAAGAATAGAAAGACAAAAGGAAAAGCGATGACGTGCTGCAGCGGAAAGGTCCATAGCAGCGCCACGAGGACGAAGAAACCGCAATGGCCAACGGCTTGAGGCCATGTTCCATCGCCAACCGCGAGAGCCGGTTGAATGCGGCGCTCCGTCATGTTGGCATGATAACCCGCGATCATTGGTACCCCGCCTCCTTCTCAGGCTGTAAGAGAATTGACAGTGCGTGTCACGTCAAAACTCCAACCAGCATCAAGAGTGGCCTTGCTTCCGGCTCGATTAGTTGCTGAACGAGTGTCTTCTTTATGCTGCCAGCGAGGAAAAGGCAAGCTGCGATTGGAGCGCTTCTATGACTGGGTTGCTCTCAAAACACCGAGAACTCCATCGTTGTATTCGAATTTGTTCCGGTCAAAGCATCCAAGAGCGACAAAGATCAATAGGGATAATTGGGCTCGCAATAAGGACCTCAATCAAGATTGCTTATTGTCTCTTAACTTCAAAGGTGTTCAATAGAGTGCTTGGCCTGCTTTGGGGAGCAAAGGGTCTGGGCAGAACAGCAGTCATGCTCTGCACCTGTTCCTTGTTCGTCGATGGTCGGTTGGACGGTGTCCGTGGAAAGGTGGAATCAGATGCACGCATGCGCGCCGGGCCAGGCTGCCGGCTTCACAATCGGCTCTCGGAGAGAACGCCATGGTCCGATGTCCGATACCGGATGAACATTGAAATGTATCTCCTCAGATACTCGAGAAGGAGATATTTCATATATTGGGAAATTGGCTCGTTGAGCCTCTAAAGGTAGGTTCGGAAATCTGTATCTAAAACGCGGGGATCCCTGTTTTCCGACGTCCCCTTGATACTCTCAGCACACTTCAGGGGTTTTGATTGGGCAAACTGACCTCCCAGCTAGGCCAGCATGACTAAATCGTGTTTCTTTGCTCGCAGGGATCGTTAATCGACCCCATTTGCCTCCTTCTATCGCCGCCGCGAACAAATCGCGGCGAGAAAGCACTGAAAACTACTTGCGCAACCCTCCCATATACCCGATAACGTGCCGTCCTTATAGTTGATGTCGCCCCAAGTCAGCGTCATGATCTCCTCGAACCTGAAACCTGTAAAACAGGAACAGCTGGAATAGCAACCGTTCGTCTTCGCTAGTCTCCGAGTTCTCCAGCAAGAACTCTGCTTTTCTTGTCCACGCATCTCCGGCTTCTCGAGGAGCAATTGCGCAATTTCGCGAATACGTTCGCCGCTCTCCGGATCGGTCCAATTGAGATAGAACTTGGCGCCAGGACTCTGCCAGCTCACAGGTTTCCTGCCGATGATGATGCGCACCGGGTTGGGCTTGCAATCCTCGTTGCGGGCTACTGCGAAGAATTGCCACCGCCCGGCGTTCTTGCGATACTGGGTGAGGCGAACTTTTCGGGTCGCCTTACTGTCAGCGTTACTGTCAATCTGCTCCAAGTTCATCGTTCCTCGAGGTGCTGATTCCAGGCTCTTCGAACACGGATAACGGACTGAAATTGAGCTAAAGAGTTGACTGAATTATTGCTTATTCTGACAGAGTAAATCTGACAGTGAACCGAAATCAATAGCTTAAGTTATTGATTTTAATGGGCGGGAGTAGTTCAGTGGTAGAACGTCAGCTTCCCAAGCTGAATGTCGCCGGTTCGATCCCGGTCTCCCGCTCCAAATTCCCATCATGCTCAGCCGGCACCGTCGCCAGCTCCTAAATAACTTCCTGCACCTTCATCACCAGACTGGTGATCGTTTCCTCGCCTCAGCAGCATCTGATGCGGCGTCCCCGCCGGCACATGCGCAACGTCTCCCGCGCGCAAGTTCTGCCGCGCGCCGCTCCTCGATCGACACTCCCGCGCGTCTCTCCCGGCGCAACCGTTCGTGCGCCAGTCACCACGCCGCCCGTAACCAGCGTCGCCTTGCCCGCCAGCACGCAAAACAGATCCGCAAACTGTCTCGTGCACCTCCACCTCGCCGTCGCGGCTGCGAAACGAAAGCATCGCACAGTGCTGCGGATACTCCTTCAGCGTTTCCGACGCCGAACCGTCCCCATGCTTCGCCATCTTGCGCAGATACGCCGCCCGCTCCAGCAGAACCGCCGGCGACCAGTGATCGACGGGATTTCTGCGCCGGCTGCGTTCTTGGCGCCCACTCGTCCAGATTCACATCTTTCAAAATCTGCTTTCGCCATCCGTTCCATCTCGTCTCCTTTACCGCACTATGCAATGCGCTTTCCGTTTTCCGCCGTCACATGCCAGCCAGCTTCCATGCGCGCGTTTGAAAATCTTCAGCAACATCGCGTCGCGTCAGCTTTCCAGTGTTCGTGTTCTGCAGCGACGGATGATAGCTGGCGATCGCGATCAGCCCGCCCGGCAGTGTGTATTCCGCCCCATGCGCAAAAACAAATCCTGCTCGCGACTTCAACAGCCCCTGTTCGCGTCTCGTGCGCCAGCAGTCCGTCAAACGCAATCCGCCCCAGGCAAACCACCACGCGCAGATTCTTCAGCAGGCTGCATCTCCTGATCGAGCCATGGCTGCGCAGTTGCGCAGCTCTTCTGGCGTCGGCTTGTTTCCCGGCGGCGCGCATCGCGCGACCGAAGTGATCCATAATCCGCTCAGTCTCATGCCATCGTCGCGTCGGGTTGCCTTGGGCTGCGATGCGAAACCAGTCTCGTGCAGCACCGGGAACAGAAAATCGCCCGAACCGTCGCCTGTGAACGGCCGCCCCGTGCGATTCGATCCGTGCGCTCCAGGCGCCAGTCCCAGCGCCAGTCACGCGCGCTTTCGGATCGCCGAATGAAGGCACCGGCCGGCCCCAATACTCCCAGTCGCGATAAGCCCGCCGGCGCATCCCTCGCCACCTCGAGCAATGCGCGCGCAACCGCGGGCAAAGCTCGCACGCCACAATGCGCGCATTCAGCGATGCAAGAGTTCTGGCTCCAGCCATAGGGAAATTCTACTTCTGCGGTCTCTCTTGTAACTGCTCGGGTCCGCGCGCAGCGACACGCCTCAATTCGGTCCGGTCGAGTCCGCTCAAATCAATACACGCCCGGAATCAACCGCTTCGTCGTCTTCATGTAGTCAGAGTATTCAGTGCCGAATGCTCCTAGCAGTGCTTCTTCCTCAACGTGAATACGACAGAGAACCGCGGCCGTCGGGAAAAGGAGAAGAATTACCATTGAAACCCAATTGTGTGCGTGGATCCCTGCCGCCAGGAAGATTAGCTCCATGCCTAAGTACGATGGGTGGCGCACAATCCGATAAAGACCTGATCGCTGGATGGTTTGCGATGACCGGATCGCCACGTTGGAGCTGAAAGCTTTTCCCAGCGACGCAATAGCCGCAAGCCGAACTATAAGGCCGATGACTATCAAAATAAGTCCGGCTAACCGCAGCGCAGCGTGATCAAAATGCATATCGGCACCCGGCAGTTCGAACCAGCCGGCGGCGAAGAACGACCCAACGATCACCACCCAGATCAAGATCTGCGTACCTCGATCGTGGACTGATCCCTGGCTGCTCCGGGTCCGCGTCGCGACGGAAATGACAATCTCCAACACAACCCACCCATACAGCAGCCAAACCCACCAGGTCTCGAGGTTCATCTCACCTGCTCCTCCGTGTTCCTCGAAGTATACGCAGCGCAGCACACCGCGGTTTCCCCGTGTTGTCCTGCTGGGTTTCTTCCCACCATCGCTTCGACCCGGGACGTGCCATACTGAATCTGTCTTTGCATCGCCGTCTGAATCTGAACTCACCTCAATGTCATCCCAGCCCAACCCGGAGTTTCTGCGCCGCGCCATCGCGCTGGCCACGCAGCAATGTCATCGACCGGCGACGGGCGGCCCGTTTGGCGCGGTCATCGTGCGCGACGGCAAGATCATCGGCGAAGGCGCCAACTCCGTCACCGCAACCAACGATCCCACCGCGCACGCTGAAGTCAACGCCATCCGCGCCGCCGCCAAAGCTCTCGGAACCTTCACGCTTGCCGGCTGCGAACTCTATACCAGTTGCGAGCCATGCCCCATGTGCCTTGCGGCGGCCTACTGGGCGCGGCTCGACGCTGTCTATTATGGAGCCAGCGCCGCCGACGCAGCTCGCGCCGGTTTTGACGACGCATTTCTCTACGCCGAGCTCCGCAAAGACTGCGAGCCAGCGCAAACTCCGCTCAACGCAGTTGCTCGGCGACGAAGCCTGGGCCAGCTTTGCCGCCTGGATCGCATCGCCCAACAAAATCGAGTACTGACGGCTCCTCCATGCACTCGGAAGCGCGCGCAACCTTGACCCTGCGCCGCCTGCCTTGCGTATGCTGCCAGCGTTTACGCGCAGGCGTGCGTATCTGACATTCGCGCCAGCGAAAGGGAGAGCCCGCATGAGCGCTACCGCCACGGCCGCAACTCCCGCTCCAATGTCGGATCCAAACCGCTCGCTCGTTCGCCGCGCCGCCGTTCTCGGCGCGGGAACCATGGGCTCGCGCATCGCCGCTCACCTCGCCAACGCCGGCATCCCGTGCTCCTGCTCGATCTTCCTCCAAAAGCTCAAATCGCGGAGCGCTCGCCCGTCTGCACTCAGCGCTCGCAAAATCCAAGCCCGCCGCCTTCTTTGAGCCCTCCCTCGCCGCGCTCATCACTCCCGGCAACTTCGACGACGATCTGCCCAAGCTCGCCGACTGCGACTGGGTCATCGAAGCCGTCGCCGAAAATCTCGAAATCAAAACCGCGCTGCTCACCCGCGTGCTTCCTCATCTCGCCCCGCACGCGCTCCTCACCACCAACACCTCCGGCCTGCCCATCTCGCAAATCGCCGTCGCATTGCCAGTCCAAAGCCAGGAAAAATTCTTCGGCACGCACTTTTTCAATCCGCCGCGCTACATGCGCCTGCTCGAAGTGATTCCCACTCGCCGAGTCCGATCCCGCCGCCGTCGCCGCCTTCGCCGCCTTCGCCGATCGCATCCTCGGCAAGCAAGTTGTCTTCGCGCACGACACGCCCAACTTCATCGCCAATCGCATCGGCATCGCCGTCATGTTCAACGCCGCCAACCTGATGCTCGAGCAGGGCCTTATCCATCGAAGAAGTCGACGCGCTCACCGGCCCTGCCATCGGCTGGCCGCGCACCGGAACCTTTCGCCTCGCCGATCTCGTCGGCATCGACATCCTCGCCCACGTCGCCGCCAACTTCCCGCAAGGCGTCACCGGCGGCAAATTCTCTGCGATTCTCGACGAGCTGCTCAAGCGCGGCTGGCTCGGCGATAAATCCGGTCAGGGCTTCTACAAGAAAGTCCGCGGTGCCGACGGCAAAGACGAGCGCCTCGTTCTCGATCTCTCGACCTTCGAATACCGCCCCGCCGCCAAGCCCGCTCTGCCCTCGCTCGAAATGGCGAAAAACGCCGCCACGCTGCCCGAGCGCCTGCGCCTGCTGCTCGCAAACGACCCCGCCAAAGACAAAGCCGCGGCCTTCCTCTGGCCATTTCTCTCCTCGCTCTGGAACTTCGCCGCCGACCGCATCGGCGAAGTCGCCGACGACGCTCCCTCCATCGACGCCGCCATGCGCGCCGGCTTCAACTGGGAGCTCGGGCCCTTTGAAATGTGGGATGCGGCCGGCGTCGCCGAAACCGTCGCCCGCATGAAAGCGCTCGGCCTTCCCGTCAGCGCGCCCGTTGAAAAACTTCTCGCTGCATCGCGCACCAGTCCTGGTACTCGCCCGATCGGCGACGCACTGCTTTCAGCCGGCCACCGGTCAGCTCGATTCCAATTCCCGCCATCCCCGGCCACGCCCGCGTCGCCGATTTCCGCCGCACCGCACGGCGTCATCCGCTCCAACTCCGGCGCTTCGCTCGTCGATCTCGGCGACGGCATCGCCTGCATCGAGCTGCACTCGCTCAAGAACGCCATCGGCGGCGACGTGCTCTCGCTCATCTCCGCCGTTCTCAATCCTTCGTCCGATGCCGTCCGCGATTTCTGCCGGCTTCGTCATCTCGCGGCGACCGCGACAACTTCTCCGTCGGCGCCAACCTCATGCAGCTCCTGCTCGCCGCGCAGGAAGGCGAGTGGGACGAGCTGGCCCGCGTCATCCACAACTTCCAGCAGATGACCGCGGCCATCAAGTTCTGCCCGCGCCCCGTCGTCGCCGCGCCCTTCGGCCTCACCCTCGGCGGCGGAGCGGAGATCTGTCTGCACGCCGCGCGCCGCCAGCCCCATGCTGAAACCTACATGGGCCTCGTCGAAGCCGGCGTCGGCCTGATCCCCGCGGGCGGCGGCACCAAAGAAATGTTGCTGCGCGCCTTCGACGCTGCCGCCGCGCTCGCGCCGCCCGATCCCAAAGATCCGCCTTCGCGCTTCGCCCAATCCGCCGAGCTGGCCACCGCGCTCAAGCGCGCGCTCGAAACCATCGCCATGGCCAAAGTCTCCACCTCCGCAGCCGAAGCGCGCTCGCTCGGCCTGCTCGCGCCCGCCGACCGCATCACCATGAACCGCGAGCGCCTGCTGCTCGACGCCAAGGCGCAGGCCGCTGCGCTCGCCGAGTCCGGCTACGCCCCGCCGCAGCCGCGCACGCAAATCCCCGCTCCCGGCACTGCCGCGCTCGCCACGCTTGAAACGGGCATCTTTCTGATGGGCGAAGCCGGCTACGCCTCCGAACACGACCAGAAAGTTGCTCGCTGGGCCGCGTACATCCTTGCCGGCGGCCGCGTCACTCCCGGCACGCTCGTCAGCGAGCAATACCTTCTCGACCTCGAGCGCGAAGCATTTCTCTCCCTCTGCGGCGAGCGCAAAACGCAGGAGCGCATCGCCTTCACCCTCAAAACCGGCAAGCCGCTGCGCAACTGATCCGCGTGCCAGCAGTTGCGCTTCCGCCTCGCTCGGCATAAAGTTCTCGTGAGAGTTTGCGATGGTTCGCGCGTGTTCAAATCGCAGTTTCGCTGTCGCGCTGCTCTTCTGTTGCTATCTTCGCCAGTCTCGGCCGCAGGATTCCAGCTCCGCTCGCTCGACGACTCCGGCCAGGTCATCGTCGACGGCCACTCCACTCCCTACCTCATCCGCCATCTTCCCGTCAGCTCGTTTCCCGATCTGCCGCCCGCCGTTCAGACAGCAGCTCACGCATCGCGGCTGCCTCATTCCGCAAACCTACGAGGCGCACCAGCCGGAAAATGTCGTCCATGCCAGCCTCGAGCGCCCCGGCTCCTCCGACTGGGCCGTCCTCTGCTCCGCCAATGGAACCGTCTCGCTGCTCGTTTTTTTTGCGGCAACGTCCGGCGAGCCCACGTGCTGGCCTCGGCGCCGAAACCGAGCGCCTCCAGGCGCACGGTTCAAGCGGCGTTCTCGGCTTCAACTGGGGCATCGATCCCGCATCGCCCGAGGATGTCCACGAAGCGCAACTCGGCATGCGCCATCCGCCGCCGCGCCTCGACCACGACGCCCTCGCCGACTCCGTCGTCGACCGCCACACCGTCTATCACTTCTATTCGAAGAGCGCCTGGACGCTCCTCGACACGCAGGACTAGCATCGCGTCATAGTACGCGTGCCCGACCGCTCTGACCGTCTGTCCGCCTCGCCATCTAACAATGAGCCAGCAAGTCGTGCGGTCAGTTCACTGATGCAGCCGACTCATCGACTAACTGCTACGCAGGAGCCGCTCCATGCCGGAAGCCGTTCTCGTCGCCGCCGTTCGCACGCCCGTTGGCCGCGCCCCCAAAGGCGCGCTCTCCACCACGCGCCCCGACGATCTCGCCGCAACGGCAATCAACGGCGGCTCTGGACCAGGTTCCCGCCCTCGACAAATCCGCAATCGACGACGTGATTCTCGGCTGCGCGCAGCCCGAGGGCGAGCAGGGTTGGAACATCGCGCGCATGGCCGCACTGCGCGCCGGCCTTCCCGTCGAAATTCCCGGCGCCACCGTCAATCGCCTCTGCGCCTCAGGTCTTGAGGCCATCGCGCATCGCCGATCAGCGCATCCGCTCCGGCGCCGCGCAGCGTCATCGTCGCCGGCGGCGCCGAATCCATGAGCCTCATTCCCATGGGCGGCAACAAGCCCAGCCCCAATCCCTGGCTCGCCGCCAACTATCCGGCGTCGCTGCTCACCATGGGCCTCACCGCCGAGCGCGTCGCCCGCCACTACGCCATCTCGCGCGATGATCAGGACGCATTCGCCCTCGCGAGCCACCAGAAAGCTCTCGCCGCGCAAGCCGCCGGCCGCTTCGCCGACGAACTCGTTCCGGTCAAAGTCACGACCGCAACGCCCGGCGCAAAGACCGGCAAGCCCGTCAGTCCAGGAAAAGGAATTCTCCGCCGACGAAGGCCCGCGCGCCGACACCTCCGCCGCAGCGCTCGCCGCAGCTCAAGCCCGTCTTTCACGCGCAGGGCACCGTCACCGCCGGCAACTCCTCGCAAACCTCCGACGGCGCAGCCGCCGCCGTCCTCATGGAAGCCGCCCGCGCGCGCGAGCTCGGCATTCAGCCTCTCGCCCGCCTCGTCTCCTACGCCGTCACCGGCTGCCTGCCTGAAGAGATGGGCATCGGCCCCATCACCGCGATTCCCAAAGCGCTCACGCTCGCCGGCCTCACGCTCAACGACATCGACCTCATCGAACTGAACGAAGCCTTCGCCGCGCAGGTCCTTGCCATCATCCGCGCTCTCGACCTGGACCCGGAAAAAATCAACGTCAATGGCGGCGCCATCGCGCTCGGCCATCCGCTCGGCTGCACCGGCGCCAAACTCACCGCGACGCTTCTCCAAGAGATGAAAGCGCGGAGCGCCCGGTACGGAATGGTCACGATGTGCGTCGGCGGCGGCATGGGCGCCGCCGGCATCTTCGAGCGGCTCAACTGAACCGCTCGACTCGCTCGATCCGATTCTGATCCCTGATCCCTGATCCCTGTATCCCTAGTTTTTAAAGAACTCCCCATGCCCGCCGTTCGCCCACGGATCGTAGTGCGCCGCAAACTCGGCGCGGTGTTGCGTGCTGGGATGGTCTGTAGAGCCAGAACTCGATGAACGGGCTCGGATTCGGATCCTCGAGCCATGCCTTCGCCCAGCGCGTTGAACGCCGCGACCGCCGTCTTCTGCGGGTCGGGGACGATGCCGTGAATCGCCTCCTGCCCGTAGACATCGGCCTGGTGCTCAAAGTGGCGGCTGACTGCGTTGCTCACCGGCTCCAGCAGAAACTCGCAATCGAAATCGAAAACAGCAGCACCACAAATCCAGTCCGCGACGACGATCTCGGCTCGCGCCCCACCGCGCTCCAAACCGCCGCACCATCCACGCCGCAAACCCCGCGCACGCCCAGTACACAAAGAACAGCGCCAACGGCAGACAGATCGCAAATCCTTTGGGAATGTGGTGCAGCACGTAGTGCCCGCTCTCGTGCCCGAAGATGAACAGCACTTCGTCGTCCGGCATCCGGCCCGCCGTCGTATCCCACACCACGATCCGCTTCGTCGCGCCCATCCCGCTCACGATACGCGTTCAGCCCGTTGGTCTTCGCGCTGGCCTTCATCAGATACATGCGGTCCGGCGGAATATTCGATCCCGGTCCGCGCCACCACTTTCTCGAGCTTCGCCACCAGCGCAGGATGATTCTTCTCGAGCGGTTCAAATTTGTCGAAGAGCGGCACAAGCAGCGGCGCAACAAAGATGACAACCACCAGGATCGGCAGCGTCACCACCCAGATGCCAAGCCAGTAGCGCCGCGGCCACCGCCGCACAATCCAGTTGAAGAGCAGCAGCACCGGCACGCCGATCACCAGCGTCAAGCCCAGCGCCTTTCCCTGATCGCCAAACCAGCTCCCCCATCCCTGCACGCTGATTCCGTAGGCTGCGCTCGTAGTGATGCCCGATCCATGTCCAGCGGCAGCCCCGCCAGTGCCGGCGATCACCAGACAGCGCGGCAAAAAACACCACTCCCTGGATCCATCGCTGTTCCGAAATCCGCTCCGCCCACCCCTCCAGCCCGCCGCAGCGCGCGTCGCCAGCAGCAGCCACAGAAAAACGATGCCCCAGATCGATCCGACAATATCTCAGATGTTGCGGATGCGGCTCAGCGCGATCGCCTTGGCCAGCTTGTCCGGCGGCAGCGTATACGCCTGCTGCGATCCGTTGGCACTCTGTGGATTGCCGTATTGGGGGCTCGCAGCTCGACCGAGTCCGAAGCTGCCGCCCTGCAAGCGCATGCTGCACTGAAGGTGCCTGCCATTCGCGGCCAGCATACAGCGGCCGCACAGCACCGCCAGCCCACCGATCCGTCTAATCTCGATCCCGCGCCATCTCGCTCGCCCTCGGTCGCAAACTCTGCGACAATCGAGCATACAGATGCTTTTACCCGATTTCCTGCGTTCCACGCCACTCAAGCTCTCACGCCACCATTCTAGGCCGATCGCTTCGCACGGTCTACTCTTCTCCTCTGATAGCGCACGGCCGCGATCTCCTGCACTTGTCTTCGCTCCGGCTCGCCACGCGCCCAGCAGCCGGTCGCCGTCGCTTCTCGATGCCATGACCACCGAGCTGCATCGCGCCTTCACCTCGCTCGGCAAATCTGAGGTTGTCCCATCCTCGCGTCCGCGCCGCGGACGCCAATGGCGGTCAGCGAACACCGCGTCCGGCAGCGACAAGCAGCTTGCCGCCCTACTTCCTCAGCTACTCGGTCAGCGACGCCAGCTTCGTCTCGCATTCGCGCCGCAGTACGGCGCCCTTGCCGACAGCTCGGCGAATCGCCACGCGCGTCGCCGACGTGCAGGTCCGCGTCGGCGATCCCAAGCTCGACAACACGCACGGCACGCATCGCGGCTCGGCCGTCAACAGCCTGCAACTGCCGCTCGGCGACGACCGCGAGGCGCTCGCCCGCTCGCTTTGGCTGGCCACCAACACCGGCTACGGCAACGCTCTCGACAACTATCTTCGCGTCAAGACCGAAGCCCAGGTTCGCGCCAAAGAAGAAGACACCTCGCCCGACTTCAGCCAGCAGGCGCCGCAGACTCACATCGGCGCCGTCGCTCCGCCCGTCGTCGTCGACCGCGCCGCGTGGGAGCAGCGGGTGCGGGAACTGTCGCGCATCTTCCGCGAATACCCTGACGTGTACCAGAACATGGTCCTGCTCACCGTGCAGAACGAGACCGACTACTTCGCCTCCTCCGAAGGTTCGCGAATCGTCACGCCGCACCTGCAGGCGCGCCTCGTCGTCGTTGCCGTCACCCGCGCCGACGATGGCATGGACCTCTTCCGCGATCAGACCTTCGAAGCCGAAACCGTCGACGGCCTTCCCACGCAGGCCGAGCTGGAAGCCGCCATGCGCGAACTCGGCAAGAGTCTTGAAGCGCTGCGCAAAGCGCCGGTCACCGAGCCCTTCGACGGCCCCGCCATTCTCTCCGGCCGCGCCGCCGCCGTCTTCTTCCATGAAGTCCTCGGCCATCGTCTCGAGGGCCAGCGCCAGCGCGGCGACGAAGAGGGCCAGACCTTCACCAAGGACGTCGGCAAAGACGATCCTGCCCGATTTCCTTTCCGTCGCCGACGACCCCACCATGACCAACTTCGGCAACACCTGGCTCAGCGGCAGCTACCAGTACGACGACGAAGGCCAGAAAGCGCAGCGCGTCGACCTCATTCAGGACGGCGTGCTCAAAACCTTCCTCATGTCGCGCCTGCCCATCGCCAGCTTCAGCGCCTCCAACGGCCACGGCCGCGCCGAAGACAGGCCACATGCCCACCGGCCGCCAGGGCAACCTGATTGTCACTTCGACCAAAATCGGTTCCAGACGCCGAACTGCGCAAGCAGTTGATCGACGAAGCCAAAAAACAGGGCAAGCCCTACGGCCTCTACTTTGAAGACATCTCCTCCGGCTTCGCCGTCACGCAGCGCAGCTCGCCGCAGGCCTTTCAGGTCATTCCGCTCGTCGTCTGGCGCGTCTATGTCGATGGCCGTCCCGACGAGCTGGTTCGCGGCGTCAGCATCGTCGGCACGCCGCTCGCCGCCATGAAGAGCATCCTCGCCACCGGCGACAAGAGCGAAGTCTTCAACGGCGAGTGCGGCGCGGAGTCGGGCACCATCCCCGTCAGCGCCGTCGCTCCCGCCATGCTGCTCAGCGAAATCGAAACCCAGCGCCAGCCGCAAGGCACCGCGCGCCCGCCGATCCTGCCCATTCCGACCGCGCCGCTTCCAGGAGGCCCAATGACCATCCTCGCGCATCAGACGGAGGCGCCAATTGCAGATCGGCTGTTCGCCGGCGTCACGCGGCGAATGGTTCGCTCTGCACTGCGCATTGTCCTCGCGCTTTTTCGCTCTGCCGCATCCTCGCAAACTCTCGCTCAGCCCACCCGCGCCGACGCCGAAAAAGATCCCGTCCTCAAAGCCATGCTCACCGAACTCGACCGCAGCATGAGCCAGCTCCAGTTGCAGGGCTTCGCCAAGCCCTTCTTCATCCAGTACCGCATCGAAGAGGTCGACGACTTCGCAGACCAAGGCCGACTTCGGCGCCAGCGAAGGCTCTGACCACGCCCACCAGCGCGTCGCGCGCGTCACCGTGCGCGTCGGCGACTACAAGACCGACAGCTCCGGCGGCCGCGGCGACGGTGCCCTCGAACTGGCCGTCCTCGACGACGACCCCATCGCCCTTCGCTCTGCGCTCTGGACCGGCCACCGACCAGGCCTACAAAAATGCGCTCGCCGCCTACGCGCAAAAGCAGGCCGAGCTCAAGCAGGTGCAAACTCCGCCGCAGGCCGACGACTTCAGCCAGGAGAAGCCGCTCATCTCGCTCGCCGATCCCAGTCGCGCTCCACGTCGACGAGAGCTGCCTGGGCCGAGCGCGTCGCCCGCGCCAGCGGCCTCTACCGCACCGACTCCTCGCGTCAGCGCCAGCGCAGCGCGACGTCCAATATTCCTCCGCCAGTTTTCACGCCCGCGCCACCACCACCTGGCTCGTCAACAGCGAAGGAACCATCGTGCGCAAGTCCTCCGTCGAATATCAGGAATCCTTCGGCGCCGGCACGCAGGCCGCCGACGGCATGCGCCTCGACCGCTCCTACGGCTCATCGCGGCACTTCGCTCGCCGACCTCGACTCCGAGGCCGTCTTCAACAAGCACGCCGTCGACGAGCATTGCCTCGCTCGCCGATCTGCGCAAAGCGCCGCTTGTCGAAGAGGAGTATCACGGCCCGCTGCTGCTCAGCGCCGACGCCGCCGCCGACACGCTGCGCTCGCTTCTTGGCTCGCGCGGTCACGGCCACGCGCCCCGCCTCGGCACCGAAGCGCGCACCAACGGCCCGTTCGCCTCCAGCTACCACGCGCGCGTGCTGCCCGACTTCATGAACGTCGTCGACGATCCCAGCTCTGAAGACCTTCAACGGCAAAGGCCTCCTCGGCGCCTATGACGTCGACGACGAAGGCGTTCCCGCGCAGGCCGTCAAGCTCGTCGACGACGGCCGCCTCGACAACTACCTCATCGGCCGCCAGCCGGTGCGCGACTTCCCGCAATCCAACGGCCACGGCCGCGCCGGCATCACCGGTCCCGCGCGTCCCGATGATCGGCGTCCTCAAAATCACCGCCGACAACGGCCTCTCCGCCGACGATCTCAACAAGAAGCTGCTCGACATGGCCAAGGATCGCGGCCTCAACGAGCGTCTACTTTGTCCAGACACTGGGCGGCGGACTCACGTCCGCGCCTGCTCTATCGCATCAGCCTCGACGGCAAGCGCGAACTGGTGCGCGGCGCGGTGCTCGACGACATCGACGAGCGCGCTCTTCGCTCCAGCATCGAAGCCGCGGGCAAGGATCTCTGGGTCGCCAACTACTTCGGCGACCCGCCAACCACAGTCCTCGCGCCCGCGCTGCTCTTCGACGACGCCACCGTCCGCCGCGCCAACGCAGAAGAACGACAAGCTGCCCTTCTATCCGCCGCCGGACTAACGCGCCGGCCACCTCGACGCCCTCCGAGCAGCTTCTCAGACTCCCATTCCGTGGGATTTCTCGGCCATGCTCCCGTCTCACTCTCGGAGATGTCAACTTTCCCGCACCCTGCCACCTCGTTTCCGCATCCATCCAACAGAAGGCCATGCTGCCTATGTCACAATAAGCTTCGTTGATTCCACCCGAATCCGAGCGCCCATCCGCTGTCATTCCGCACTCGAGTCACCCACTGGAAACCGGGCCAAACCCACAAAGTACAATCCGAACGAAGGAGAATTTCCCCAATGGCATACGAATTACCACCGCTTCCCTACGACTACTCCGCGCTTGAGCCTTTCATCGACGCTGAAACCATGCACCTCCACCACGACAAGCACCACCAGGCCTACATCACCAACGTGAACGACGCGCTGGCCAACCATCCCGACCTCGCCGCCAAGTCCGTCGACGACCTGATCAGCGATCTCAACGCGGTTCCTGAAGACATTCGCGGCGTGGTCCGCAACAACGGCGGCGGCCACTCCAACCACTCCATGTTCTGGACCATCATGGGCCCGGCCAACTCGGCCGGCATCGGCGGCAGTCCCTCCGGCGACATCGCCAAGCAGATCTCTGCCGACTTCGGCGACTTCGAGGCCTTCAAGAAGACCTTCAACGAGACCACGGCCAAGCAATTCGGCTCCGGCTGGGGCTGGCTCGTCTTCACCGGCGGCAAGCTCAAGGTCATCACCACCGCCAATCAGGATTCGCCGCTCTCGCAGGGCCTCTATCCCATCCTCGGCAACGACGTCTGGGAGCACGCGTACTACCTCAAGTACCAGAACAAGCGCCCCGACTACCTTGCTGCCTGGTGGAACGTCGTCAACTGGGCCGAAGTCAACAAGCGCTTTGCCAAAGCCAAGGAAGTAAACTGCCAGCTCCAGCTTAGCTTCTCAGCCGTCTAGCTCTCAGCTCGTCCAGATGCGAAGTGTTGATGAACATTTAGCTTCTCGCACGAGTCGAGCTGAATGCCTCAGATCAGCTGAACAGCTGAAAGCTGTATCTCCAGCTGCCGGAGGTGTAATCGACCAATGGCCACCATGCAAATGACAGTGCGCCCCGAGGATCTCTCTCAGCTCCCCAAGGGCGCCGAGCGCATTCCCGACCCGGCAGTTCTCGTCATCTTTGGCGCCTCCGGCGACCTCACCAAGCGCAAGCTGCTGCCTGCGCTCTTTCATCTCTGGCAGTCGCAATCTTCTGCCGCAAGCAGTTCGCCATTGTCGGCGTGGCGCGCCGCCCGCTCGGCGACGAATTCGCCGCCGACATGCGCGAAGGCATCATCGAATTCGGCGGCGTCGACGCGAACGATCCCAAGCTCGACGGCTTCGTCTGCCAACATCAGCTACTTTCCCCTCAACTTCGACGATCCCGCCCACTACGCCGACTCTCAAAACCGAGCTCGACCGCATCGCCACGGAGAAGGGAATCGGCCCCGATCGCCTCTTCTATCTCGCCACTGCGCCCGAGTTCTTCACCGGCATCATTGAGAATCTCGGCGCGCAAGGTATGGCGCAGCCGGAAAAAGGCCGCGTCGCCATCGTCATCGAGAAGCCCTTCGGCCACGACCTCGACTCGGCCCGCGAGCTCAACCACCAGGTCAACGCGGTCTTTCAGGAGAGCCAGGTCTTCCGCATCGATCACTACCTCGGCAAGGAGACCGTCCAGAACCTCCTCGTCTTCCGCTTCGCCAACGGCATCTTTGAGCCGATCTGGAAACGCAACTACATTGACAACGTGCAGATCACCGTCGCCGAAACCCTCGGCGTCGAAGGCCGCGGCCCGTTCTACGAGAAGGCCGGCGCACTGCGCGACGTGGTCCAGAACCACATGATGGAGCTGCTCGCGCTCGTCGCCCTCGAGCCGCCCTCGAGCTTTGAAGCCGAAAGCGTGCGCCGCGAAAAGCTCAAGGTCTGGCAGGCCATTCCCGCCATCCCCATCCTCAACACCGTGCGCGGCCAATACGGCCCCGGCATCGTCGCCGGCGAGCACGTCGTCGGCTATCGCGACGAAGAGCGCGTCAATCCCGAGTCCGGCACCGAGACCTACGCCGCGCTCCGCCTCGACAATCGAGAACTGGCGCTGGGCCGGCGTTCCCTTCTTATCTCCGCGCCGGCAAGCGCATGAAGAAGCGCGCCACCGAAATCAGCATCCAGTTCAAGCAGCCGCCGCTGCTCATCTTCAACCGCATGGCCGACCTCCGGCCCCTGCGCGGAGATTCAGCCCAACCTGCTCACCATCCGCATCCAGCCCGACGAAGGCATCGCCCTGCGCTTCGGCGCCAAGGTCCCCACCAGCTCGAAATGGCCGTCTGCCCCGTCAATATGGACTTCGATTACGAGGCGGCCTTCGGCAAGTCCAGCGCCAACGGCTATGAGCGCCTGCTGCTCGACGCCATGCTCGGCGACCAGACGCTCTTCGCGCATCGCGACGGCGTCGAAACCAACTGGGCTCTCTACACGCCCATCCTCGCAGGCCTGGGCCGCCAAAAAGCCGCAGGTCTTTCCCAATTACTTCGCCGGCTCCTGGGGCCCCGAGTGCGCCGACCACCTGCTCGAGCACGCCGGCCACACCTGGCGCAACGACCTCGGCCGCAACGCGTAATTTGTAGCGCCGCTCTCCAGAGCGGCTGTCGTGCGGGCCTCCAGGCCCGCACAATGATTGAACCTTCATGCGTACCCAATCCGACAAAGCCCGCGCCTTCCGCGCTCTACACGAGCGACGGACAGCCTTCATCATTCCCAACCCATTTGACGTGGGCACCGCGCGCCTGCTCGCCCACATGGGATTTGAGGCTCTGGCCACCACAAGCGCCGGCTACGCTTTCACTGCGGGAAAGCCCGACCACGGCGTCACGCGCGACGACATGCTCGAGCACGTTGCCTCGATTGCTGCCGCCGTCGATCTTCCCGTCAGCGGCGATCTCGAAAACGGTTACGGCGATTCACCGGAGGACGCAGCGCAAACCATTCTGCTCGCCGCCGCGGCCGGACTCGTCGGTGGATCGATTGAAGATTCAACCAATGGCTCCGGCGATCCCGATCTACGAAATCGGCGCTGCCGCCGAGCGCATCGCCGCGGCAGCGGAAGCGGCGCACGCACTCTCATTTCCGTTTACGC
Source organism: uncultured Acidobacteriaceae bacterium (assembly GCA_963782085.1). Lineage (GTDB taxonomy): Bacteria > Acidobacteriota > Terriglobia > Terriglobales > Acidobacteriaceae > Telmatobacter. The sequence goes on along the minus strand of CAWAIL010000004.1, from coordinate 60,642 downwards.
TCACAGCCCGTGCAGAAAACTATCTGCACGGCCGCAACGACCTCGCCGACACCATCCAGCGTCTGCAGGCCTATCAGCAAGCCGGCGCCGACGTGCTCTACGCGCCCGGACTCACTCGCAAGGAAGACATCGAAGCTGTCGTCCGCTCCGTCGATCGGCCTGTTAATGTGCTCGCAGGCCTTGGTGATGCCCCGCTCGACTTTGCCACTCTCTCGGCGCTCGGTGTCAGGCGAATCAGCGTCGGTGGCGCTCTTTCACGTGCCGCGATCGGTGGATTCCTCCGCGCAGCTCACGAGATGCACGACAACGGAACTTTCACCTTTACGAAGGACGCCGCCAACGGCCGCGACCTGAACCAGATTTTCGCGACATCGGCAGAGTGAGAACTAAGCCAATTTCAAATCGCTGACTCGCTGAAGTGCTGACCCGCTATTTCGCTGACCACTAACCCCTGACTCCTGGTCCCTGTCCTTCATCCATCGCCTCATTCGCCAGCTTGTCGGCTTCTTTATTGCCGCCGCGCAGCGTGTGCCGCATATCAAAGTCTTCAAGCCGCGCCGCACGTTTCTGCGCTTCCTCCCACAACGGCTTCAGCCCTGGAGCCTTCACCTTGTATTGCCCCTTCATCTGCCGCACCATCAGCTCTGAATCCGACACCACGCACATGCGCTTGGCACCGTTCTTCAGCGCCCAATCGAGCACCGCCAGCAATCCCGAGTATTCCGCAAAATTGTTCGTCTGCTTGCCAAGGTACTCGCTCAGCCGCGCGACGACTTTGCCCTCGGGATCCTCAATGACCGCACCAAATCCCGCCGGTCCTGGGTTACCTCGCGCACCGCCGTCGCAGTGTGCAGTAAACCAACCATCGGCCGCACTAGTCACCGCATTTTGCTTCTTAAACAAATTTTCAGTCATTGATTTTCTTTTAGTAGCGCCGGACTCCAGTCCGGCTGTCGTGCGGGTCTCCAGACCCGCACCGACGTTTCGCCCTACGCCGGTCCGCTTCTCTGCTTCCGCCCGCGCCGCCAGAAACCGCTCCATAAATCCGGTATCGAACTCGCCGGCGCGGAATCCTTCATCCTGAAAGATCTCCTGGTGCAGCGGAATCGAAGTCTCGATTCCCTGCACGATGAACTGGCTCAGCGCCCGCTCCATCTTCGCAATCGCCTCGGCGCGGTCCACGCCGTGCGCAATCAGCTTGGCAATCAGCGAGTCGTAATACGGCGGCACCACGCCCTCGGCATACTGCGCCGTGTCCACGCGCACGCCGTTCCCGCCCGGCACGTTGAATGCCGTAATCTTGCCCGCCGACGGCGTGAACTTCTGCGGATGCTCGGCGTTGATGCGGCACTCGATCGCGTGCCCGCGCATCTCGAGCTTCGCCGGCAGAATCGCGCTCCAGCCGCTCGCCCGCGGCAATGCGCAACTGCGCCTTCACCAGGTCCACGCCGGTAATCGCCTCCGTCACCGGATGCTCCACCTGGATGCGCGTGTTCATCTCGATGAAGTAGAGCTGATGCCGTCGCGTCCATCAGGAACTCGACCGTGCCCGCGTTCTGGTAGCCGATCTCGGTCAGGCAGCGGCACAGCGTCCGGCCGATCTCCTCGCGCATCTTCGGCGTCACCTGCAGGCTCGGCGCTTCTTCAATCAGCTTCTGATGCCGCCGCTGGATCGAGCACTCGCGCTCAAACAGCGAAGCCACGTTGCCATGCTCATCGGCCAGCACCTGGAACTCGATGTGCCGCGGCTGCTCGATGAACTTCTCCATGTAGAGCTCGCCGTTGCCGAACGCGTTCGCCGCCTCGGTAAACGCCGCGTGAAAAAGATTGGGCAGATCCTCGGCGTTGCGCACGATGCGCATGCCGCGCCCGCCGCCGCCGGCCTTGGCCTTCAGGATCACCGGGTAGCCAACCTTCTGCGGCCCACTCCTGCGCCTCTTCGGCTGTCGTCAGGATCCGCCGTCCGACCCCGGCAGAATCGGCACCTTGGCCTTCTTCATCGCCTGGCGCGCTTTTTCCTTTTCGCCCATCAGCCGCGTCACTTCCGGCGGCGGCCCGATGAACTTGATATTCGACGCGCGGCACACTTCGGCGAAGTTCGCGTTCTCGCTCAGCAGCCCGTAGCCGGGATGAATCGCCTCCACGTCGGCAATCTCCGCCGCGGAAATCACCGCCGGCACATTCAGATAGCTGTCCGCCGCGCGCGGCGGCCCAATGCAGATCGCCTCATCGGCAAAGCGCACGTGCAGCGAATTGCGGTCGGCCTCGCTGTAGACCGCGACCGTGCGAATGCCCAGTTCCCGGCAGGCGTTCAGCACCCGCAGCGCGATTTCGCCACGATTGGCAACCAGAACTTTACGAAACATGAATGACCTTTAGGAAGCGGAGTTAGCGTCGCGGCGAAGTTGCCGACCGCGCCAACTCGCTATCTCGCCCGAATCGAAAACAGCGGCTGCCCAAACTCGATCGCCTGGCCGTTCGACACCAGGCACTTCACGATCTCGCCCGCGGCGTCCGATTCGATCTCGTTCATCAGCTTCATGGCTTCGACGATGCAGATCACCTGGCCCTTTTCCACGTGATCGCCGGGAGCAACAAACGGCCGCGGCGCCGGGCGACGGCGAGCCATAAAACGTGCCCACGATCGGCGACTTCACCATGTGCAGATCCTCATCCGGTCGGCAGTCGGCTCTGCCGCTGCGGAGCCGCCGCCGGCAGATCGGTGCCGGCAGGTGCCGCGGCCTGCGCTACGCTGGCGGCGCCGTCCGCAGCAGCCGCGCCAGCTCGCTCAGACTCAGCCGGCCCGCTCTCCTGCGGATTGAATTTGAGCCGGATCTTCAGGTCGCCGCGGTCCACGTCGAACTCGGCCACCCCATGCTGCTTCAGAAACTCGATCAGTTGCCGCAGATCCTCAATGTCTTGTTGTTTCATTCGTTCCTTTGCTCTTCACACTTCGGGTCAACCTCGATGCTATCGTCGTCGCCTGTCAATCAAATCGCTCAACCGTTCAAAGCTCGATCAGCGCCTTGGGCGCCGGCGTCAGCACCTCGCCCCCGCTGCGCGTCACTGCCACCATATCCTCAATGCGAATGCCGAACTTGCCCGGCAAGATAAACGCCCGGCTCGATCGTGATCACCATGCCCGGCTCGCAGCCGCGTCGTCTGTCCGGCGCCAACCCGCGGCGGCTCGTGAATCTCCAGCCCAACGCCGTGGCCGGTGGAGTGCGAAAATGCCTCGCCAATCCCTCCCTGCGCAAAACGCTGCGCGCGGCCTCGTCCACTTCTGCGCAGCTCACGCCCGCAGCGACCGCATCCACCGCAGCCTCCTGCGCTTCCAGCACCGCTTCGTATGCATTCCGCTCCTCGGGCTTTGGCTTGCCCAGAAAGACGGTCCGCGTCATATCCGAACAGTAACCCTTGTGGATTATACCGAAGTCGAGCGTCACGAACCCCCGCCGCGGCAGCGGCGCGGCCGTCGCGCGCCCGTGCGGCAGCGCCGAGCGCAGCACCCGAAGCCACAATCGTCTCAAACGACATTCCTTCCGCGCCCAGCATCCGCGCCTGGTGCTCCAGCTCCGCGGCCACTTCAATCTCGGCAATCCCCGGCCGCAGAACTCCCAAGATGTGCTCAAACAGCTTGCAGCCCATCAGCGCGGCCTCGGCCATCACCGCCAGTTCGTCTTCGTCCTTCACCATGCGCAGCTGCTCGACGAACGGCGCCGGCATCGGCCTGCAAGAAAGCTGCGCCGCAGGCGGCTCGGCAGCTCGCTCTTCCAGCGCGCCAGCTCGGCCACCGTGGTTCGCGCGGGATCGAATCCCGCCATCGCCACGCCCGGCTGCGCGGCCAGCCATTGCACCGCCGCCACCGCCGGCGAGCCCGACACAATCTGCACCTGCGCCGCCTTCACTTCCTCGGCAGCCTGCGCCGTGTAGCGGCCATCGGTAAACAGCCGCGCGCGCCGGCGCGTCACGGCCAGCGCGGCGCTCGAGCCGGTAAATCCGCAGAGATAGCGAATGTCGGGAGGATAAGTGAGAACGATCCCGGGAAGCCCGGCGCGCGTCATTGCTTGCGTAGCGCGCCTATGCGGCGTGAATGGTCCATAGAAACCAGTGGTCAGAGAACAGTGAACAGAAATAATGCAATCGATGGTTGCAAGCTGAGGGCTGAAGGCTGGCAGCTAGTAGCTTGAGGCTTCCTTCTGCACCGGCTTCTTCTTGCTCGCGTCCACTTGTGCGGCGGGCGCGTTCAAGTCGCTCTGCCGATCCATCCACTCATCGAGGCGGCTGCGTTTGAAGCGCCAGCGATTGCCAAGCTTGAACGCCGGAATGAATCCCTCGGAAGCATATTTGTAGAGCGTATCGGGAGAAATTCCGAGATAGCTTGAAGCCTGGCGAATGTCCATCACCTCGCGAATTTCGGGAACCAGCAGATTGGAACGGACTGCGGCGTTGCGCATACTTGCCTCCCCAAAGAATCAAGGGCAAAAAAGCGGATTCCGGTGAGACTTGTAGAAGCCAACCGGTATCCAGTATTTAACGCAAATTGGTCGGTTAATTCAAGGCTTTTCCGGTAGTTACCGGGAATTGGCTGTGGTTTCGAAAGTCACTTCGCCTGATCTTCGGCTGGATTCCGTCCCGAATCGGGAGAGTAGCTTTCGGTGCGCGGACAGCTTGTGTTTGGTTCTGCGCGATTACCCAATATCTAGCGATGTGATCCCTCTTGGTTCGCGCCAGGAATCCGGGACCAGGCAATCGCCATGGGTCGAAAACGGAGCTGACTTCGTTTTCCGCCCGGATCGCCCTGTTTCTGCAGGTTTTCGGTTCACGCAGGCGATTCTGGGAGCAATTCGCGGGGTAGGTTCGGGCCGAATCGAGGGCGAAAGACGTGTTCTGAGAAACTGTGAAGCTTTGACCGGTAACCATATTCGAATCAAATATTTATAAGGCGCACACAGTTTCGCAGTTTCTGTGTTTCTGTGGCCCTTCGTGCAGTTCTCGTTTTGGGGTTGAATCGAATGAAGTTAGCGTCCTCCGCAGTTTCACGGTTTCACAGCCCGGTTTTTGAGGAGCATGGGGGGTAGGGCACGGACGAGGGAACAAGGGATCAAGGGACCAAGGGACCAAGGGAACGAGGGAACAAAGGAACAAAGGAACGAGGAGACCGATAGCAAGGGATCTCGATGGTGGGTCCGTGTGTTCATTGGGTGCCTGCATTTATTGTGCGCTTTTGCGGAAAATAATCGGCACTTTTGGTCGAGAAATCGTGCCCTTGTTTTCAACAGTTTAAAGACAAAATTGCGGAATGCCGATTGACATCAAACGACGGGCAATCGCCGGCTCCGGTCCAAAGGAGCCGCACCGGCTTGGATCCAATTCTCCGCCTTCCGCTCAGCGCCGCCACTTTTGAGAACACTTCACAATTCGCAATCCTTCAAGCCATCGCGAAAGAGAAAATGCCAGGCGCTGGAGTTTTGTGACACTCGCGAAAGTGTACGCACAGACCATTTCCGCCACTCCGGCCCGGGCTACTCTCTGGTCATTCTGATTCCCCGGAGGCCGATTCCCCGGAGGAGGCAAAACCGATGGCGGATTACCAGACAGTCCACTCTAATCGCAGGCAACAAAATGGCCAGCCAACGCTCGCCGATCCGATCGGATTGCTGAGCTCAACATTCATCGCCGGCCTCGGGATGTTCGGGCTGGCGGCGAACGGGACGTGCCTCTCGATCCTTACCCAGTCCGCAGTCCAGTTGCCGGCCGACGGTCTCGCCGACCTTGACAGGGAAACGTCAAAAGCTAGGCTCCTTCTTGTCGCTCGGGGTGGGTCGCGAGTTGACCTTCGGAGGGCATCCTGATGCCGACGCTGAATCTGATCGGCGGCTGGGTGGGCATGCTGGCGGGCGTCGTGTCAGGGGCGCTCATCGGCCTGTTCTTTCACCGGGAAGACTGGATGGGCGGCTACCAATCGTATCGCCGGAGGCTGACGAGATTGGGACACATCTCTTTCTTCGGTCTCGGATTCCTCAATCTTGTCTTCGCGACGACTGCGGGCGAGCTCCCCCCTCTCCGGCACTTTTCTTTGGCTGGCATCGCGGGCGCTGATCGTCGGGGCGATCACCATGCCGTTGTGCTGCTTTCTCTCGGCGTGGAGCAAACCCTGGAGGCACCTGTTTCCGGTGCCGGTGCTTTCCGTGACAACAGGAATTCTTTCAATCCTTCTTGGATGGTGGTTCAAATGAAACTTGGACTGATTGCCATGAGCGGGGTTCGCGCGCACAACCCCGAGCTCACCGCGCTTGGATTGACTCTGCCGGGCTTTGTGGAACGTAACCGCGTGATCGCCTCACTGCCCAGCCTTGGTCTGTTGACCCTTGCCGGGTTGACGCCGCCGGAAGTGGAGCTGCGCTATCTCGAGGTGCCCGATCTCGGCCAGGTCATCGGCGTGCCCGAGGAATTCGACGCCGTAGCAATTTCAAGCTTCTCCGCGCAAATCGGCGAGGCTTACGAGCTTGCGGACCGGTACCGTCAACTGGGGACTCGCGTGATCCTCGGAGGACTGCATGTGAGCGCCTTGCCGGAAGAGGCGCTTCGCCACGCCGACGCGGTGGTTGTGGGCGAGGGGGAATCCGTCTGGCCCGAAGTCGTCACCGATCTTCAATCGTCGCAGCGAACGTTGAAACACATCTACGACGCACGCGGTGTGAACTACAGCCTGGCGAACTCTCCCATGCCGCGCTTCGATCTGCTGGAGATTGAGCGGTACAACCGCCTCACCGTCCAGACACAACGCGGCTGCCCGTTCCGGTGCGAATTCTGCGCTGCATCCATTCGCATCTCCCCAACCTACAAAATCAAACCGGTCGAGCGTGTGATCGCCGAGATCCAGATGATTAAGACTCTCTGGAGCCGTCCGTTCATCGAGTTCGCCGATGACAATTCCTTTGCCAGCAAGACACATTCAAAGCAATTGCTGCGCGCCATCGCCAAGGAGAATATCCGTTGGTTTACTGAAACGGATCTTTCGGTTGCCGATGATCCGGAACTGCTGGATTTGTTGCCGGACGCGGGGTGCGCGGAGATCCTGATCGGTTTTGAAGGAACGACTTTTTCAGGCGTCGATGGCATCGAACAGCGTGCCAATTGGAAGGCAAAGCGAGTGGAGAACTACCTTGAGGCGATTCGCAAAGTTCAGGATCGCGGAATCCGCGTGAATGGATGCTTCATCCTGGGGCTCGATGGGGCCGGTCCGGAATCCTTTGAAGAAGTTTGGGAATTTGTGAGGCGGAGCAGTCTTTATGATGTCCAGATTACTATCCAAACGGCGTTTCCCGGTACGCCACTCTATGCGCGCTTGAAGAGGGAGGATCGCATCGTGCGCGATGAGGCGTGGGAGTTATGCACGCTGTTCGACGTAAATTTCAGGCCGGCAAAGATGAGTGTTCCGGAGCTTGAAGCGGGGTTCAGGAGCCTGGTAGAGCGCATCTATTCCGATGAGTTTACAAAGACGCGTCGCGCTGACTTCAATCGCAATCTGCGGAAGAGGCTCCGCGGACGCGTGCCGCAACTTGCATGAATCGCGGGAGGGTGCATTTTCGGAATTGGTGTAGACGGGTAATTTTCAGGCATCTCATCCTTACCACTTGATTACCCCACAAACGAAGACCTGTTCGTGGGGACCCCGGTCCCGTGGAAAGCCTGGGGCACGGAAGTCTACAGCAAATGCAAAATGCTCTACAGCGCGAACCCCACGAGCGCGATGGCTGCAGCGCTCATCACCGCGGCGCATGCCCAGCCCAGCACGTTCATTGCCGGCGAATTGATGCGGGTCCCCATCACTTTACGGTCGCTGGTCAAAAGCACGACCATGATCACCAGCGGAGGAGCCAGGAGGCCATTGAGAATGGCGGACCAAAACAGCATCCTCACCGCGTTGAAACCGGCGAAATCGAAAGCAAGTCCCACCGCAATTGAGATGGCAATGACTCCGTAGAACTTTGGCGCAAGGCCCGCGTGTAGATTCAGAGAAGCCTCTTTCCACTTAGCTCCCTCTGCGATCGCATACGCACAAGAGCCTGCCAGCACGGGAACCGCGAGCATTCCGGTTCCGATGATGCCAAGCGCGAACAACCAATACGCCCCCTGACCTGCGAGAGGTCGCAGGGCCTCTGCAGCTTGCTTTGCCGTTTCGATGTTTTTCTGGCCATGAAGATGGAGTGTGGCGCCGGTGGTGAGGATAAGGAAGTACATCACCAGGTTGGACAACAACATTCCTGTGACTACATCGCTCTTCAACACACCGAGTTCCCGGTTTGTGGCGCCTCTTCTTTGGGCTACCGTCTTTTTGCCGTGGTCGCGATCTTCTTCGACTTCCTGCGCGGCTTGCCAGAAGAAAAGATAGGGCGAGATAGTGGTCCCCAAAATTCCCACCAGCACCGAAATGTAGTCTTTGTTCCATTCAAGGTGCGGGATGAATGTTGCTCGAAGGACATCGCTCCATTTGGGATGGGACATGAATGCGGCCGCAATGTAGGCGAACAGGACTAACGTAAGCCATTTGAAGATGCGCGCCATCAACCGGTATGACGTCCAGAGCAAGAGCGCCAGAATTAAGGCGGCGAAAAAGATTGTCCAAAGCCAGGCGTGGATTCCAGTGATCATCTGCATGACGTCCGCCATGCCTCCCAGATCGGCCCCGATGTTGAAGACATTGGCCACAACCACCAAAGTGCAGGCGAACCAGAGCACCCAGCGGGAGTAGCGCTGGCGCAGGACGCTGGCCAAGCCGCGGCCAGTGACGATACCGAGGCGCGCGCACATCAGTTGGATCGCAGCCATCAACGGGAAAGAAAGCAAGGCCGTCCAAAGGGTGGCGTATCCGTACAGAGCGCCCGCAACCGAGTAGGTGGAGATACCCGATGGATCATCGTCCGCGGCGCCGGTGATGAGTCCAGGGCCCAGATTTTTGAGAAAGCCTGTGAGGCGGGTGGATCGGCGGGGGAGTGACAATCGTGCCCGCGGCTCTTTGGTCGGTCTTGGCACAAGTCACCTGACTATGGGTATCTGCCGATGCGTTGGCGTGCAGAAAGGCCGCGCCGAGAACAGTGCTATAACCTTCGATGCATCAGGAGAGGCGGAGGTCAAGCTGCCGGGCGAATCGGCTGCTGAGCGGCTCTTGAGATTTTCGATCTCACGGAGCGGATGAACACAGCCGATGGGTCGACGCGTGAGGGCTTTTCGGCGAGCGAGTCGGCAGAGAGTGCGGGCCGCTTCTCGCCGAAGTTGTCACAGGCGAAGAAATATTGAGGCGGGCAGAGTCATTTATGAACCAGGATGCGAACGCCGGAGCACCTTGCTACTGCTCCCGTATCGCGGCGACTGGATTCACATGCATCGCGCGACGCGCCGGAAGGTAACAGGCCAGGAGCGACATCGTGCCGAGCAGCACGAGTACGACAACCACCGTCAGGGGATCGTTGGCGCTGATCCCGTAAAGCGAGCCGGCGATAAAACGCGTGAGTGCGAACGAAAGCGTCAGTCCCAAGGCCAGCCCGATGACGGTCAGACCCGAGCCCTGAAGCAGCACCAGGCGCAGCACATCGGCGCGCGAAGCGCCCAGAGCGACGCGGATGCCGATTTCGTGGGTGCGCAACTGGGTGCGATACGCCACCACCCCGTAGATGCCGGCAGCCGCCAGGACGAGCGCAATGATCGCGAACATCCCGGCGAAAGTGCTCTGAATGACGGCAAAGATGCTGGCCATCTGCGTCGTCTCGCGCATCGAGCGCACATCGAACACGGGAAGCTGCCCATCAATTTCGTGGATCGTCCGCTCCACGGCGGGGGCGATATCCATAGGATTGCCGCGGGTCTTCACCTGCACGATCAATTCATTGTCCGGTTGCTGGAAGTAGTTCATGTAAAGCATGGGCCCGGGCTGCTCGCTGATGAGCAGATGCTTCGAATTCCTGACCACGCCAACCACCAGGAAAGGCTGACCCCATATCGAGAGCTTCTTTCCCAGTGGGTCCTGCCCCGGCCAGTAGCGGCTTGCGGCCGTCTGATCGACGATCAACACGCGAGGCGTGTCCTGGTTATCGTCCCGGGTAAAGTCGCGTCCCTCGATGATGGGTATTCCCAGCGTCTCGAAATAGCGCAGCGTCACGTCGGCCCTTCCCACCTCAAGGGATTCATGCGGGCGCGGCATGTACCCTTCCGGATACGCATCCACCGTTTTCCGGCTCAGAGTCAGAGGAACCCAATCAGTGAGCGACACAACTGTCGCGCCGGGCAATGCCGCCACACGATCGAGGATCCTGTGACGCATTACCTGGCTCTCGCTGTCGGAATAGCCGGCGATACTCAAACCCACGGAGGCATTGAGCACATGGTCCTGCGCAAATCCCGGATCCGCGTAGGCCAGATTGCGGAGGGTTTGGAGAAAGAGTCCGGAGCAGACCAGCAACGCGAGCGACAACGCAATCTGCACCACCACCAGGCCGCTGAGCAGGCGGCGATTGTGCGAGCCGCCGGAGATGCTGGCCGACTCTTCTTTCAGCACTTCGGCCGCTGGGACGTGCGACGAACGCCAGGCTGGAAAGGCGCCGCACAGCACGCTGGCCAGGGCCGCCAGGACCACGATTGCGACGATCACGGAATGATCCATGGCGCCGTTCAGCGAGATGGGATTCGAGTTCGGCGGAATGAATCGCACGAACATTCTTTGCGGTCCACAAGGTGAGAAGAAACGCCAGCCGCTCCGCCGCACACGCGATGACCACAGCCCTCCAGCACCATTTGCCGCATGAGCTGCATTCGACCGGCGCCCAGCGACTGACGAATGGCGATTTCACGCCGCCGCGAAACAAATCGAACCAGCGTCAGCGTGGCCACGTTCGCGCAGGTGAGCAGCAGCACCACACCGGCAATCGCCAGCAGGATCGGCAACGAGGATGCCATATAGCCGTTGGCGCCGAAGGGCGAACGCCACATGGGATCGAGGGTGATGGTGTTCACGCCGAGATGATCGTCAGGGTATGCAGCCACAATTTGGCGCATCAGGACTTCGAGGTCCTGAGTGGCTTTTTCGCGGCTCACTCCCGGCCGCAGCCGTCCCATCAACGTTGAGCCAGATCTCCGCTGCGATGCGTCATCCGCCACTGCATTGGTCCCGATGGGATTGAGCGTCAGCCATGCGTCCTGGCGAATCCCGGGCATGGCTCCGATGAATCCCTCGGGCGCCACGCCGATCACTGTCACCGGGTGGCGGGCAATCTCAATCGACTTGCCCACAATTGCCGGATCTGAGTCGTAGCGCGTCTTCCAGATTGGGTAACCGAGGACTACATAGGGAACGGCGTCGGGGCGCGTCTCTTCTTCTGGAAGAAAGAATCGCCCGAGCACAGGCTTGACGCCCAGCACATCGAAGTAATTCGACGATACATTGGCGATATAGATCCGCTGCGGCGCCGCTCCCCCGCCGGTCAGCGTGAGCCAATCGTGGTGATAGGCGAGGATTCCGGCGAAGCTGTGATTCTGATCGCGCAGGTCGCGGTAGTCGGGGTAGGAGAGCGGCGGCGACCGGCGAGATGTTCCACTGGCCGCGCATCACGCTCACCAGGCTCGCCCGGTGTCCCGCGCTCCGGGATGGGATGCAGCATGGTGCCGTTGATCCAACTGAAAACGGTGCTGTTGGCGCAGATGGCCACGGCCAGCATCGCCGTTGCCGTCAGCGTGAATCCGAGATGCTTGCGCAGTTGGCGCAAGGCAAAGCGAACATCCTGAAGCAGTCCAGTCATGGCCTCGTCCTCAAGGAACTTTGCTCTTGGAGAATGAGAGTATCGCTGTTGTCAGGAGCATGCAGTGTGCCAAAGCACGCCCAAATGTAACCTTCTGGCTCCCAGCGAGATAGCTGGAAGAGTTAACATTCGCGTCCGCGGGATTCTGTCCATCCGTGCGCAGAGTGTCCGGTTTCGAACGGTGACGCATTTACGGGGAGAAGGGAGCAGAGGAACGAGGGAATAAGGGGCAAACGTGTGATAGGCCCAACAAGGACAGTGTTTTCTAATTCGAGCGCATAATGATGAGTGAAGAGTGAGCGATGGCTCTCCGTGGCGGCAGCCACGAACCGTGCCATGAACCGTCGTTCAGGAGGATCGAACCATGGGTTCTCGTTCTTGGAATCGCAGGGAGTTCAACGTATCGACTGCCGGTTGGTTTACGGTACTGAAGCCTGCCGGCTGGTTCTCCACCACTTCTCGCCTGACTGCCGGTTTTCGCCACCTGGCTGGACCATCCAGGCAATCTGCGCCGTCCGCAACATCGGCACCGGAAGGGAACGCTCTCGGCCTTGCAGCAAAGCGAGGCACGATTGTCCCACTTGAGATTCTGAAACCGGGCACGCAGGATCGCTCCCTGGTTCGAGTGGTATTGATCATTTTCTCGGCGGCAGCGATCACATTCGGTTTGCTCTGGTGGCTTGCCAGAGCCAACCCATAGCGATCATTTTAGATCCGCAAATTGACCGGTCACACCAGCTCGAGACTGCTTGGCAAGCAAAGTCACGACGAGAAAGCAGACGATGAGTTCGCTCATTTCCCGCTTCTGGCACTCTTCACCAACTGCAGGGCGGCGCCGGAGCCCTTGCAGCCCAACAGGCGATAGGCTTTCCCTTCGAGGCCGTGATAATTCACGAAGAAAGATTCGAGTTCCTTGATCCACTTGCCGGGCAGGTCCTTCAACTTGCGCACGTTGGCATACATGTGGTTGGCTTCAGCAACAGCTACTAGGCGATCGTTCCTGATTCTCTTCTTTCCATCGAGTTGTTCGCCTTCAATCACGCCGATAAGGCGCGCCCGGACTGCAACGCCGGGGAAAGCCGGCTCATCCATCAACAAGAGAACATCGATCGGATCTCCGTCCGCCGCGAGTGTCTGCGGCAGAAAACCGAAATCATAGGGAAAGGTCATTCCGGCGGGAAGGACCTTCTTCAAAGTGAATATGCTCTGTTCCGGATCGAATGCGAACTTGTTGCGGCTGTTGGCCGGTGTTTCGATGATGACCTGGACCAGGCCATCTTTTTTCCTGATCGGCTTAAGCTGCGTCGGATCAGCGAGAGATTTCATTTTCCTCTTTTGAATTGCCCGCACCGGGCTGAGATTTGCCTGCGAATACAACTATTTGAATAGAGGTTTAATTGCGGAAGAGAGTTGTTCCGCGGCCGGTTCCCATTCGATGGCGAGGCACGAAATCCCGCTTTCACGTCCAACTCGCGGCGCGTTTGCTTGCCGCGAACATTGTGGACAAGAAACAACTCACAAACACTCAGGCCATCCTCCCGCGTTTGAAAGGATGGCCGATGTGCAATTCGATCTGCGTTTGATCCCTGACCCCTGAAACCTGACCCCTGGCTTCAGTTCTGGTCGTCGCGACGATGCAGCGTCGGCGGTCCGTCACCCGAGTCGACCCAGAATTACCGGCCGAACCCGAGTTACCCGTGCTGCCGGAGTTCCCGTTATCATCCGGACCGGTGCTGGCGCGGCGCAGCGACGGCTTGTTCCGCCCTTGGTGTCGAGCAGGCGGCGCTTGTTCTCGATGCGCGCCAGGCGCGCCTTCACGTCGTCGAACTCCGACGTTGTGACCAGTGTACTCATCCTTCGCCGGCAGGATGCGCGCAATCTCTTCCTGCGAGTGCAGGATGCGGTCGGGCGTCTGCGGATGGTCGCTGAAGGCCTTGGCCACCAGGCCGGGCTTGCGCTTCTCGAGCGCCTGCACCTTCTCAAAGAAGCTGATGAAGGCCTGCGGATCGTAGCCGGCGCGGTACATGTACTGCACGCCGAGGTAGTCGGCCTGCGCCTCGAACTCGCGCGAGAACTTGAGGAAGGTGATGGGAATCGCCAGCTGCGCGGCCTCGTAGATGCCGTATCCGGTCCAGCTATAGCCGGTCATCATGATCAGCGGGATCGTGCCGATCTGCGCGTAGTTCAGCGCGCGTCATCTCGCGGGCCGCGTGGTGCGCGCAGACGTGGGCGGTCTCGTGCGCCATCACGCCGGCCAGCTCCGCCTCTTCGTCCGCGTTCAGAATCAGGCCGGAGTTGACGTAGAAGAATCCGCCGGGCAGCGCCATGGCGTTGATCTCGTCGGAGTCGATGACCTTGATGGTGAACGGCACCTTGCAGTCGGAGTTCTTGACGATGTTCTGGCCGATGCGGTTCACGTACTCGTCGATCACCGGATCGGTGATGAACTTGGTGCTCTTCTCGATCTCGTCGGCGTACTGCTTGCCCATCTTGATTTCGCTGTCGGTCGAGTACCAGTTGCCCATGCCGCGCCCGCCGATGTCGCGGTTGCCCACGGCGCTCACATCCTCAATGCTGCCCGGCTTCACCTTGTCCATCTGGCTGCCCGGATCGACCACCTTGTCGGGATTCACAGCCACAGCGGAGGCATCGCAGTCGCTGCCTACGGGCGTGGTTCCCGGCGCATCTGCGGCCGCATCCTTGTCCTTATCTTTATCTTTCTTCTTGTCCTTCTTGGCGTCCTTGTCCTCGGTCATCACGGGGCAGGGAGGAAGCTGTCCATCTTTGCTCGCAGTCGGCAGCCCCGGATCGGACTTGGGAGGAGCGGGCTGATCGCCGCCAACCGGCGTGGTACCCGGAGCCGGCTGTGCAGCCGGCGTTGATTGGCCGCTGCCACTCGTCGCCGCGGGTGTGTTTGCCGGTGAGTTGCCGGTATTCGATCCGCTGGACTGCGCTGCCACCGCGGCAGCCAATGCCAACGCCATCCCCGCCAGAACCACTGTCCTGAAATTCATGCGATCCGCCGCCCGCATAATCTAACCTCCGACCGTTGCACCGCGCCCAGGTGCCGCTTCGCTCGTCCTCTTAGACGCCAGTATCTGCCCTTTTGGCAACAAAGGGAAGCACGCCTGCGGCGTTTTTCTTTGGTGAATCGCGCCTGGCCGGCTTGCCGGCCTTAGCTTGAGTAGCGATTCGAGTCAGAACTGCCTGTCCATCACTTTGGAGTTCCCCTCGAGCCGCCGCCAGGCTCGCCTGATCCCAGTACGATCCACAAGCCCCGATTGGATGACCAAACCGTTGATTCCTCGTCTATCTCGACAGGGCCATACCCTACGCACAGGCTTTTTCTTCCAGGAGCAGAAAAGCGATGGCGGCTGATGCAATCAGTGCTTCCATGACCCTGGCTTCAATGAGTCTCGCCCAGGCGGCAGACGCTTTGGCTTGGCCGGCCAGCGGAAGGGTACAATCCTCTCCAGGCATGGCTGCGACGAGGGCAATGGGCGGAGCAAACCGCGAAGAGACTCGAGCCGGGACGAGGCGGGCCGGGACCAGGAGCGCGCGCAGAGCCGCGCGCTCGAGATGGACCTGATCCGCGAGGCCCAGGCGGGTTCCCGCGCGGCCTTTGACGCGCTGGTTCGTCAGTATGAGCACCAGGTGCTGCGGCTGGCCCTGCATCTTGACCGGCTCCGAGCACGACGCCGAAGACATCTACCAGGAGGCTTTTCTGAAGGCCTACCGGTACATCGGCAACTTCCGCTTCGAGTGCTCGTTTTATACCTGGATTTACCGGATCGTCACCAACCTCTGCCTGGACCAGTTGCGCCGCCGCAAGACCCGCCGCGAAGATCACGCCGTGGTGGTGGACCGCGCCGGCGACGAGATCGATCTGCTGGCTTCGGTCTCGGACAACCGGTCGTTTTCAAACCCGGCGCGCGAGCTGGACCGCAAGGTGCTGGGCGAAAAGATTCAGACGGCGCTGGGCAAGCTGACGCCGCGCGAGCGGATGGTGTTTGAGCTGAAGCACTACCAGGGGCTGCGGCTGCGCACCATCGGCGAGATGTTGAACACCACGGAAGAGACCGCCAAGAATACGCTCTTCCGCGCGACGAAGAAGTTGCGATCGCAATTGGCGGAGTTGCGGTAAAGGCAAGGAAAAAGGAAACGAGGGAACGAGAGAACAGAAAGCAAGAGAACGACGAAAGGAATAGGAAGAGAAATCAAGGCCGACTTTTGGCGCTTTCGTCAGTTCAATGATGAGAGAGCTGAAAGCTAAGAGCTGATAGCTAAAAGCTGTATTTAGGGGCTGGAAGGACGTAACCATGAATTGCGAACTTGCACAGGAACGATTGGTCACCGCCGCCTATGGGGAGCTGCCCGATGAGCTGGCCCATGAGCTGGAGCATCATGTCGCCGATTGCGCGGCTTGCCGGAAAGAGCGCGAGCAAGTCCATGCGCTGAAGGTGCTTGCCGACGCTGCATCCGGTCGCCGAGCCGGGTCCGAATCTTGTCGCGCGCGCCCGTCTCGGCTGGACGAGGCTCTGGACACGCTGCCGCCCAAGCGCTGGTATGAGCGGCTGGCGAACGCATTCTGAACAATTTTGCGAGCCTGCAGGCCGCGCCTGTAGCCGCGGCGCTGCTGCTGGTTGCCGGCGGAGGCGCCGGCGTCCTCGGCGGCTTCGAATACGCGCAAAGCCGCGCCGCCCATGCCGCGACTACCGTACAAGTTGCCGAGACGCCCGCCGCGTTGAAGGTGCAGCCCGAGGCCGCGCTGCCCGAACTTCGATAATGTGGCCGGCGTCTCCAGCATTGTGCGCCAGCCCAACAGCGAGATTGTCGACGTGAGCTACAACCAGCTGGTTCCGCGCCAGGTGGAGGGCTCGCTCGACGATCCGGCGATTCGCCAGCTGCTGATGCTGGCCAGCCGAAAATGCGGCTTCGCCCGGCGTTCGCGACGACTCCGTGGCGCTGCTTGCCGCCGAGTGCCGCGCCGGCCACAGTTGCCAGCCCGCGGGCATCCGCGAGGCGCTGATGGTGGCGTTGCGCTACGACAAGAGCGCCAAAGTGCGCGCAGAAGGCGCTGGAGGGCCTGGAGCCTTATGTGGCCGAAGATGTTCGCGTTCGCGACGCGGTTCTTGAAGCGCTGCTGAACGACAACGATCCGGGCGTCCGCACCGCGGCCATCGGTTTGCTTTAGCCGGTCGAGGCCGATACCAGCGTCCGCCAGGTGCTGTATTCCGTCTCCAATTCGGACCAGAATTCCCAGATTCGCAATGTTTCCCGGGAGGTTTTGAGCCGGGTACCGGAAACTCAGTAGAATTAGGGCTTGTTTTTGGGGGTCCGTCGATCACGCGACATTCGAGTGACCTTCCGGCGACTGCGCCGTCTGAATGAGCGCAGACCGGACGAAGACATACCGGGAGAAACATACCATGAAGCACCTTTTGAGGCCGTACCAGAGACATTCGATTCGTCAGTCTTGGCTGTGCGCAATCGTTTGCTGCGGCGGCAGCCTGTCTGGCAATGGCGCCGCGAATCGCCCGCGCACAGGCGTCGGAGCTTGCGCCCATCTTTGAAGATCCCAGCCCGCTGCTGTGCATTCAAGCCAGTCCCGCCGGGCTATCTGGGCGTCGGCGTGACCGACGTGGACGCCGACAAGGCCCAGGCACTCAAGCTCAAGGATGTACGCGGCGCAGTTATCACGCTCATCGATCACGATGCGCCCGCCGGCCAGGTCGGGCTGAAGGTGAACGACGTGGTCATCGCCGTCAACGGTCAAAATGTGGAAGGCGCCGAAGCCCTGCGGCGCATGCTGCGCGAGATTCCGCCGGGTCGCAAGATCAGCCTTGAGATCAGCCGCGACGGCAACATTCAAACCATGGCCGTGCAACTCGTCGATCGCAAGGCGATGGAGCACGACGTCTGGAGCAAGCTCGAACGTTGAGCCGGGTCCGGTTGAGCCAGCGCCGCCTGGCGGAATGGGCATCATGGGCGGTGACGCGCCCATCCGCCAAGCGGCTTCCATATGTCGCTCTTCACCAGCACGCTCAACGTGGGCGCGATGGTTGAGCCGCTTACTTCGCAGATGGCCGAGTATCTCGGCGTGCCCGGCGGTCTGATGGTCAAGCAGGTGGCGCGCAAAAGCGAAGCGGCCGCTGCCGGGCCTCAAGGCCTTTGACGTGATTCTCAAGGTCGGCGCCGATTCCATCGCCACTTCTGCCGACTGGGATCGCGCGCTGCGCTCGAACCAGGGCAAGCCGGTGCAGGTGACCATCCTGCGCGACAAGAAACAGCAGACGCTCACCCTCCAGGTGGACTCGAAGCATCGCAGCGCGCTGGAAGAGCAAGACTTCTTCGGTTCGGAAGACGGTGAAGCGGTCGCTGAGCTTGCGCCTTTCATCGATTCCGATTTGGCGCAGGCCTACTCGGCCGAGGGCGCTGCGAACGCCAACGCGCTGGCTGAGGCCGCGCAGGCGCAGAGCGATCTGTTCGGCAAAGCCTTCGACGGCTTCCCACAGCTCAGCCAGGAACAGGCGGAACAGCTTCGCAAGCAGGCTGAAGCGCTCCAGCAAAGCATGAAGAATTTCAAGATCGATCCTGACCTGATGAAGTTGCTCCAGCAGAACGCGCAATGGCTCGCCGAGAGCATGAGGGGCTTCCAGGCCGATCCGAAACAGATGCAGCAGTTCCAGCAGCAGATGGAGGAGTTCCGCAAGGGCTTTGACTCCGAACAGATGAAGCAGTGGCAGCAGCAGATGCAGAAGTTCGGCCAGCAGATGCAGCAGGGTCAGAAGCAGAGCTGCGCGGACTGCGTGTAGTCATCCTCACGCGCGGTTCCAGTTGCTATCACGCATCTTCCAGCAACCGTGAAATCCTAACGTAGGCTTATCCTTTGCAATCGGGTGCGCTCCGGGCTGCATTAAGATCGCTTTGTGAGCTCCGCGCCACCGAAACTTGTGCTTTTGCCCGGGCTCGATGGAACGGGCGACCCCTTTCAATGGTTTATCCAGGCGCTTCCCCCCGCATTCGACGCCAAAGTGGTGCAATACCCGACGGACGACTGCCTCTCTGAGCAAGAGCTGATCGGGATCATTCGGTCGGCATTCCCCGCTTTAGGCCCGTTTGTCCTTCTCGCCGAATCGTTCTCGACTCCGCTTGCGATTCGGTGCGCCGCTGAGCATCCACGCAATTTGAAGGGCCTCATCCTGTGCGCAGGATTTGCAGCCGATCCGATGAGTTTTTGGAATGGCTCGGCCGGCGCGCGCCTTGCACACCTTGCTTTCATGTTGAGGATTCCGGCATTCGCCGTGAAAACCTGGCTCCTCGGCGCGGGAGCGCCTCCTGAACTTGTTCGCGCGGTGCAGAAGTCGGTCGCGAAGGTGCGCAGCCGGGTATTGATCGATCGCCTGCAACAAGTCGCTTCATGCAACGTGATCTCTGACTTAAGCAAAATCCAGGTCCCGATGCTTTACCTCCAAGCGACTAAGGATCGACTCATCCCCGGCCGCTGTCTTGAAGAGATTCTTGAGGTCAAGCCCGAGATGGAGGTGGTGACGGTCCCGGGTCCGCACCTTCTCCTCCAGCGTGAGCCAAAACGAACGGCTGAGGTGGTCACGAACTTCCTTCTACAACTCGATCACTTGGCAAGAAGTGGGTCGTGACGTGCAATCGGCGATCAGCCGCGAATTGCCGACTACAATTTTCATATGGAAGTTCTCTACGGCCTGCATCCGGTTGAGGAGGCTCTCAAGGCCGGCCGCCGCCGCTTCGATCACATTCTGGTCGCCCGCGAGCGCCATGACGACCGCCTGCAGCGCCTCGTCGCGCAGTGCCGCGATGCCGGCATCCGCGTCCTCCCCGAATCGCGCGAGCAGCTGACGGCTGTCGCCAAGACCCCTGGCGCATCAGGGCGTTGTCGCGCTCGTCCGCCCGCAGGAATTTCTTGCGATCGAAGATCTCTACGAGCCCGATCCGCAGCAAACCGAGTGCGGCACGCCTCGTTCTCGCGCTCGATGGCGTTGAAGATCCGCAGAATCTCGGCGCTCTGCTTCGCGTCGCCGATGGAGCAGGAGTTGACGGCGTCGTCCTCACCGAGCGCCGCTCGGCGCCGCTGAGCCCTGCCGCAGTCAAAGCCAGCGCCGGAGCAGCCGAGCATCTGCGCATCGCTCGCGTCGTCAACCTGGTTCGCGCACTCGAAGAGCTTGAAGCGCCGCAATCTCTGGATCGTCGGGCTCGACGAACGAGGCGCAACCGACTACGACCAATTCGATTTCACGGGCGATCTTGTCATCGTGCTGGGCCGCGAAGGCGCCGGGCTGCACGATCTCGTCCGCCGCACCTGCGACCATCTGCTGCGATCCCCATGGCCGGCGGCGTCAGCTCGCTGAATGTCTCCGCTGCCGGAGCCGTCGTACTCTATGAAGCCGCTCGGCAGCGCAGAACGCTCTCGTTCAGCCCCAAATTCCGTCCAAGAGTCTGCCCCACGCAGTGGTGCGGGCCAAGCAGTAGCGAAAGGCCTGGGTTCATGAAGCTTTGGTTTCGCGCGCAAGTTTAGCGGGCCAACTTGCTTTGCCGCCGTCCTTCTTCTGTGCGCGTCTCTTCACTTTCGTCTCGGCCAGGCACCGCAATCCTCGCAACCCGTCGCCGCAACGATCAATCCACTGAGCATCACGGGCAAGTCATCTTTTCCCGCTCTACCGACGAAAACGGCCAGACCACGACCACTGCTGGTCCTGCGGCACCACAATCTGACGGTCAACCCGTCAAGGCGCCCGTCGCCACCGACGCCGAACGCCAGGCCCTCACCTTCACCGCATTCGATATCGATGTGCATCTGCGCACTCGCCGAGCAGCAAATCGCCGTCCGCGCCCTCGTCACCGTGCGCAACGACGGCCATTCTCCGCTCGCCCACATCCCGCTGCAAATCTCTTCTTCGCTCGCCTGGGAGCGCATTCGCGTCGCCGGCCACGACGCGCCATTCACCGTCGCCACGCTCAACTCCGACGTCGACCACACCGGCCAGCTTCACGAAGCCGCCATTGCGCTCGCGCATCCGCTCGCGCCCGGCGCAACCCTGCAGCTCGACGTCACTTACTCCGGCACCATCGCACTCAACGCGCAAGCGGCTCACTCGCCATCGGCACGCCCGACGACGCGGCCCTCCACTCCGATTGGGACATGATCGGCGTCGACTTCACCGGCCTGCGCGGCTTTGGCAACGTCGTCTGGTATCCCGCCTCCAGCGTTCCCGTCATCCTCGGCGATGGCGCTCGCGTCTTCGACGAAATGGGCGAACACAAGCTGCGCATGTCGGCCGCGCATTTCCGCCTGC
Organism: uncultured Acidobacteriaceae bacterium; assembly: GCA_963782085.1. Taxonomy (GTDB): domain Bacteria; phylum Acidobacteriota; class Terriglobia; order Terriglobales; family Acidobacteriaceae; genus Telmatobacter. The sequence continues at coordinate 39,518 of CAWAIL010000004.1, read as the reverse complement.
ACCTCGCTGCCGAATTTCCTCACGGCCACGCGCCCACTGTCGCCCTCATCAACGGCCAACTCGCCCCGCTCACCGTTACTGACGCACCCAACCGCAGGCGACGAAGTCTCCGGCGTCGCCACCGCCAGCGTCGACAGCCGCCACCTCGGCTTTGAAGCGCCCAGCCTCTTTCTCGCCGTGCGCACCGCGCACCAGGCCGACGAACACCACGCTCTTCGCGCTGCCCGCCGACGAGTCCGCCGTCGAAGACTGGTCAGCCTCCGCAGCCAACGTCACGCCGTTTCTGCAAGGCTGGCTCGGCGAAAAACCGCGTTCGCACGCTGACCATCCTCGATCTGCCCGACCCCGACGACGCGCCCTTCGAAACCGGCTCGCTGCTCGTCACCGCCATCCGCGAGGCCACGCCTGAACAGCTCGACGGCGTCTTTGCCCACGCGCTCACTCACGCGTGGCATCGAGTCGCCGCGCGCGTGGCTGAGCGAAGGCGTCGCGCACTTTATGGGCACGCTCTGGATTGAGCATGTGCAGGGCCGCAAGAAAGCGCTGGAGTCGCTTGAATCCAGCCGCATCGCTCTTGCGCTCGCTGAGCCTGCCAGCCCCGGCGCAGGTCCCGGCCAGCCGCTCGGCCCAGGCTATCGCGCCCGTCTACTATCGCGACAAAGGCAACGTATATTTTCTGGATGCTGCGCGACCTTGCCGGTGACGCGGCGCTCTCCGCGGCGTTTCGTGCGTACTCACCGTCAGCTGACGCGGCTCTCGGTCTGGGCGAAAAGTCTACGGGTGGAATGCTGGAGGGGCTCCTCGAAAAGTCCGGCAACGCTGCAGTCGACGGATCCTCGTCATCGCAGCCGTCGCAGCCCGCTTTGCCTGCCGACGATTTCGCTCCGCAGCCTACTGATACCGGCCTTCCCGCCGGTCTCTCCTGGTTCTTTGCCGACTGGGTCGATGCCGACAAGGGTCTGCCCGATCTTTCGATCGGCCAAGTCTTCGCCGCGCCCACCGAGGCAGGGAACTGGCTGGTCACCGTAAACCTGCGAACGCCGGCTATGCCGCCGCCGAAGTGCCAATCACCGTAACTCGCAGGAAACGTCGATCACGCAGCGCGTTCTTATTCCGGGCCATGACAAAGCGATCAAGCGCATGCTCATCCAGGGCAAGCCTGCGCAGGTGCAGATCAATGATGGAGTCGTTCCGGAGACTCAGGCCAGCGTTCATATCAAAACGCTCGGTGACGCGGGCAGCGGTTCGCGATAAGTCAGAACTGCAAAGCTGCTTCTCCCGCTCCGGCTATCGTTTTTCTGATCCCTGATCCCTGATCCCTGATCCCTGATCTGATCCTGATCCCTGATCCCTATCCCTGTCCCTGTCTTTTCACGCCGCCTTCAGCCGGAACCCGTCCGGATCTTTACCGCGCACGCGGCGCCACCACACTTGAAACGTGGGAATATTCAGCGTGACGGAAAAAATTTTGCGCAACTGGCCGGGCGGACATTGCAGCGGCTTCATACCGTGCCACGAGTGCGGTGTGCGCTGGAAGAGCAGACTCCCATTCCCGGCCGGCCCGTGCGCCGCGGCCACCTTCAGCTCGTCAAAGGTTGGCGCCGAGTGCGTCGAGAGCGGCTTGTCGGCGGCAAGAATCAGCGTCTCGCCGCCCCACGCCTGGCTCCAATCGTTGGCATCGTTGAAGTGGAAGATGTGCGTGGCCCGCTTGCGCGCCGCGTCGCAATGGGGAGAAACTGAGCAACCGCCCCAAGCGTAGTGCCACGAGAAAGTGGGAATGTAGGTCCGATTCCCCAGCAGGCGGCGCAAGAACTGCTGGTAGTAGTCACCGCGCAGCTCGCCAAGGAACTCCTGCCACGGCTTCGGCAACTCCAACCCCGCCTTGTAATGCAGCATGAAGCGGTTGTGCGGCATCTGCCCGTGGCCGCGCTTCATGCCCTCATGCCTGTCAAAGGTTTCAACCGCAGGCAGCGATGTGCGTAGCGCCTCGTAGCCCTCAGCTGTAAGCGTGTAATCGATATGAGCGAAAGGATACGGCTGCGCTTTCTTGAACTTCTCCGCGGAGAGGCCTTCCAGAACTTCGCGGTTCAGGTATTTCATTTCGTGCTTCCTCGCAAGGATGTCGTTGGGCCCGGGGAACTGGGGATCGATCAAGGACCATTTTACTTGCGGAAAGCAGCTCAACCGAGAAGTTCCCAGCCCCGGATCAGCTCGGTCAGACGGCGAGCGACCGATTATCCTGTTGCCCTGCCTTCCGGCGGAATTGCCATGAAGATTGTTCCTGTCATCAAATGCCGCGACCTCGAAAGATCTGTGCGGTTTTACACGACGATTCTCGACTTCGAGCGCAAGTGGCCCGGGTACGAAGATCGCGAATTGGCTAATGGCGTCATTGACCTGATCAAAGACGGGGCGGAACTGCAGCTCTCACGCCATGCGGGAGATGGTGTCTTTGGTTCGGTCAACCGTGTTTTTGTGGACGACGTCGACGAGCGTTATGCAGCCTTTCGCGCGCGCGGCCTCGACACAACCTCGCGTCCGGAGTCTCCCATTCACACGGCGCCGGTCGACCAGACATGGGGCCTGCGTGAGTTCGCAGTGACCGATCCGGACGGGAACACTCTTTGCTTCTGCGCGCCGGTCAAGCAAACCTCACTGCCAACCTGAACCTTATGTCGCCGGTTGGCCGGAGTTATTTGTCCCCCTTCTGCCCAGCGTAATCGCCATCAGCAGCCCCTGCACCATCAGCAACAACGAGATCACAAAAACAAATCCTTCGAAGTGATCTTTGCGGGCATTGGCAACAAACGTCTGCGCGCCGAAGAGAATCATGATGAATCCACCACCCTGAAGGCAGCGCTCGCTCATGGTCCGCGGCGAAGGCAGCATCCGCAAAACTGCAGTCGCCAGGCACGACATGGCAAAACTGATATCCAGTGCCGTGCGCGTTCCATATCCGGGGTGCCGCAACGTTATCTCCATTAAAGCCAGCCATAGCATGCAAATCATCGTGAATCCTGATACAAAGATGAGAACCTTTCCCAGGATCCTGGATTCACGCAAAGCGCTCGGCAGAAAGCTCAGAACGTGCCGTGCGTACCACAGGTCTGCGCGCAGGCGGCCATGCCGCGGCAGGATCGACTCAACATACTCTTCGCGGAGATCGCCCACGACCTCATCGCGCGCACGCGTGGGCAGCCATAGCTCCAACAGCGACTCCACCCATCTGGGAGGAGTGAATCGTTTATCACTCATGACCGTCCCTCCGCAGGCAGCTTCACATTTTCCCACATGGCAGTCAGCGCCCGCCTCGTTTCGCTGAGTGCGCGCCGGCCCGCAGCGCTCAAGGTGTAGTACCGGCGCGCTCGACCCCCACGCACCACTGTGCCGGCCGCCAGCCTCGACTTCACCAGACCGCTCGCCTCCAGCCGCTCAAGCGTGGAGTAGACCGCTCCAGCAGAAACGCTTCGCTGCAACGACTTCTGCACCCCGCTCAGAATGGCTCGCCCGTACGCATCGTCGCTCAGGCTCAGAATGGAAAGCAAAACGGATTGCTCAAAGGTCCCCAGCAAGTCGGCCATGTCTACATTGTAGACATCAGGCGATATTTGTCAACCCTTGGCTTGATCACTGACTCCGACGCCTGACAACCGATGCCTGATCACTGGCCGCTTCGCGCGCCGCGCGCCTTCACCTTGAACCACACCGGTGTTCCCTTGAAGCCGAAGGCCTCGCGAATCTGGTTCTCGAGGAATCGCTCGAAGGCGAAATGCAGCTTGATGTTGCGATCGGTGAAGAGCACAAAGGTGGGCGGCGCCACGGCCGCCTGCGTCATGTAGTAGATGCGGATGCGTTTGGCCATCGGCACCGGTGCGCGTTGAAAGTCGATTTTCTCGAGGAAGCGATTCATCTGGCCCGTCGACACGCGCTTGCGCCGCTCTTTTGCGACGGTGACCACCTCCCGCAGCAAGCGGGTCATGTTTTTGCGCGCCGGGCCAATCGCTTCCAGCGCGGAAAGAAAAATCACCGGCGCGTAGTCGAGATACTTGAGCGCGCGGCGCAATTGCTGCTCGAAGATCTCGCGATCGGCGGGTGGTTTGCCGTCGGTGCGGTTGGTCGTCACCAGGTCCCACTTGTTCACGATCAGGATCACGCTGCGTCCGCTTTCGTGCGCGTAGCCGCCGATGGTCGCGTCGCTTCCCGTCACGCCCTCAGTCGCATCGATCACCAGCAGTGCCACATCAGCCGCTTCAAGATGCCGGCGCGCCATCACCACGCTCAGCTTTTCCGCCATCAGCTTCGTCTTGCCCTTGCGCCGGATGCCCGCTGTGTCGACGAAGCGCAGTGTCTTGCCCTCGAAATCGACTACCTCGTCGACGGCATCGCGCGTTGTGCCGGCGATGGGTGAAACGATGGCTCGCGTGGTGCCGGTCAGCGCGTTCAACAGCGTCGACTTGCCCACATTGGGCCGCCCGATGATGGCGATCGAAGTTTCGTGCTGCTCGAACTCGCCATGCGTGCGGATCTTTTTCTTGTCGTCTTCCCCGTCATCTTCCTCTGTGGGATGCCCCCTCCTCGCGACGCTGTTGTTTTTGTCGCCAGGATGAAGGCGAGAATCGGATCGGATTTCATCGCCGGCTTGCTGACTCGCCGACTCGCTGACTTGCTCCCGTGGAATTTCTTCCGCGATCGCATCGAGCAACTCGCCGACGCCTCGCCCGTGCTCCGAACTCACCGCGAACACTTCCGCGATGCCGAGCTTGCGAAAATTCTCCGCTTCCGCCGCGAGCGCATCAGTCTCCACCTTGTTCACGGCGAGAAATACCGGCTTGCCGCCGCGTTTCAATAACTTTGCCAGGTCGTAGTCGGGCCGCGCCAGCTCGGTGCGCACGTCCACCACCATCACCAGCGCGTCCGCGTCTTGCAAGGCGACCTTTGCCTGGTTGTAGATCTCTGTCGGTATCAGCTCGGGATCGTCGGGAACGATGCCGCCGGTATCGACCAGCCGGAACTGCCGCCCAGCCCACTCGTACTCGCCGTAGATGCGGTCGCGTGTGATGCCGGGCTCGTCGCCGACGATCGAGCGCCGGCTGCCGGTGATGCGATTGAAGAGCGTGCTTTTGCCCACGTTGGGCCGGCCCACAATGGCGACCAGAGGCAATGCCGCGGCGCCGGCACTTTGGGGCACAACCGATCTGCGATACGTTGGCAAAATGAGCTCCGGGAAACGAAAGAAGGACAGCTTTCACCATTCTATTGGTCGCCAAGCGACCGATCCGTCTTTCCGGCCGCCGTTTTTCCGTGCCGATTAGCGGTTGACGCCTATAAACTACTTTGCATTCCCCGCAAGGAGGGGCTTCCCATGCCAAAGTTTGTCATCGAGCGAGAGATTCCCGGCGCCGGCTCGCTATCTTCAGAGCAGCTGCAAGCCATCTCGCAGAAATCCTGCTCGGTCCTGCGCAACCTCGGACCGCAGATCACCTGGCTGCAAAGCTTCGTCACCGATAACAAGATCTACTGCGTCTACATCGCGCCCAATGAAGAGATGGTGCGCGAGCACGCCACCCAGGGCGGTTTTCCGGCCAATAGCATCGCTCAAGTCCGCCGCGTCATTGACCCGACGACTGCGGAAGGGTAGCCGTCTCACCGCCGCGCGGTGCTGAGCCCCCTCCCTCACTATCATGGAGAGAGAACCCGGCTCTCCATGCCCTCCTCCGCCACCACAACCCGCTCACTGCCCTCGCTGCACGAGTTCTTCGCGCCGGGCGGCATCCTTGCGCACTCGCCGCTACCCTATGAGTACCGTCCCGGGCAGCTCGAAATGGCCAAGGCGGTGGAACGCGCGCTCACCGAACACAAGCACCTGATTGTCGAGGCCGGAACGGGCACAGGCAAGACGCTCGCGTATCTCCTGCCTGCTTTGCGCACCGGCCAGCGGGTCATCGTGTCCACGGGAACGAAGGCGCTGCAGGATCAACTTTATTTTCGCGACGTGCCGTTTCTTGAAACGCTGCTGGGCGACCTGCACGTCTGCTATATGAAGGGGCGCGCCAATTATCTGTGCCGGCGCAAGCTCTTCGCGCTGCGCGATCAACCGGTGTTGTCGGGTCTCGAAGAGATCGACGAGTATCGCCAGATTGCCGAGTGGGAGCAGATCACCGAAACCGGCGATCGCGCTGAGCTTGCTGCACTGCCTGAGTCGAGTCCGCTGTGGTCCAAGCTCGACGCGCGTGCGGACAACTGCCTCGGATCGACGTGCCCGGATTATCGCCACTGCTTCATCACCGAGATGCGCCGCCGCGCGCTCGAGTCCGACATCATCATCGTCAATCACCACCTGTTCTTCGCCGATCTTGCCGTTAAGCGGGAGGCGGCCGCCGCGCCCGATGCGGGCATTCTGCCTGAGGCCGCGGCTGTCATCTTCGACGAGGCGCACGAGCTCGAAGAAGTTGCGTCGAGTTACTTCGGGCTGTCCGTTTCGAATTTGAGATTTGAAGAGCTGGCTCGCGATATTGACGTGCTTTTGCGTGGCAAAGAAGGCAGCGCGGCAATTCCGCTGGCCACGCAGCAGCTTCGCGAGCGGTCTCGTCTGTTTTTTGCCGGCTTGCCGGTGGAAAGCGAAGGCCGCCATCAGTTTTCAAATCGCGAAGAGTTCCTCGAGACCTCAGGCGATTTGTATTTGAGCGTGCGTTCGTCGCTGCGCCTGCTTGAAACCGAGATGGATCGCCTCGTCGGCCATCGACGAAGCCCCCGGCCTCGGCAAGCGGATTGCGCGGCTCCGCAGCGAACTGGAGTTCCTGCTCGAATCGAATGCGCACAACATGGTGTATTGGATCGAGCGACGTGCGTTTGGCAGCGCCCAAGCCTCAGATCCCGTCCAAAGGTCCGCCCCACGCAGTGGCCAAGAGACTGCCCCACGCAGTGGTCGTGGCCGCTCGATCACGACACAACTGCAGGCCACCCCCATCGACGTTTCCGAATTGCTGCACGAGCTCGTCTTTGAGCCCATCCCGACCGTCGTGCTTACTTCCGCTACGCTCACCGTGCAGGGTGGCTTCGAACATCTGCGCAAGCGCCTCGGCCTCACGGAAGCGCGCGAGCTGGTCGTGCCGTCGCATTTTCGCTATGGCGAACAAGCGCTGCTTTACCTGCCGCCGGAGATGCCCGATCCGCGCTCGCCTGAATTCGTCGAAGCTGCCGCGCGCTGCATTCGGCGCGTGCTCGATCACTCACGTGGCCGCGCTTTCTGCCTGTTTACCAGCTACGGCCAGATGCGCACACTCTACGAGCGCCTGCTGCCCGAACTCGACTTCCCGATCCTGCTGCATGGCACCGCTCCGCGCAAAGCGCTGCTTGAAGAATTCCGCGCCACGCCGAACTCTGTCCTCTTCGGCACGTCGAGCTTCTGGCAGGGAGTGGACGTGCAGGGCGAAGCGCTCAGCTGCGTCATCATCGACCGCCTGCCGTTCGCCGTTCCCAGCGATCCCGTGGTGCAGGCGCGCATGAAGGCAATCGAAGAAAATGGGGGCCGGCCTTTCTTCGACTACCAGGTTCCCGAAGCCGTGCTCGCGCTCAAGCAGGGATTCGGCCGGCTGATTCGCTCGCTCTCCGATCGCGGAGTGCTCGTGCTGCTCGATCCGCGCATCCGCACCCAGCGCTACGGGCAAACGTTTCTGAAATCTCTTCCGCCCTACCGCATGACGCAAACGATTACAGATGTTGAGGCGTTTTTCGAGGCGGAGAAAAAAGCTTAGTATCCCGCGGCCTTGCCGTTATGGCCGCGATGGTCTTGCCCGCCCAGCAACTCGCCCGTCTTCGGATCGACCGCAATGCACTCGCCATCGGACCAGTGGCCGCGGCTCAAGTCCACTGTGTATCCCATCGCACGCAACGCGGCGACAGTCGCCTCGCTAAATCCAGATTCGAGGTAGAGTTTGTCCGGCAGGTACTGATGATGGAAGCGCGGCGCGTCCACTGCCTCCTGGATATTCAGCCCACCTTCGGCCGCTGACAGCAGAATATCTCCCACCGTCGTAATGATGCGCTTCCGCCTCCGGGCGAGCCGAGCACGTAACGCAGTTTGCCGTCTTCCAACACGATGGTCGGCGTCATCGAGCTCAGCGGCCGTTTGCCCGGCGCAATCGCATTGGCTGGCCCCTGCACCAGTCCAAACATATTGGGCACACCCGGCTTCGCGGCAAAGTCGTCCATCTCATCGTTGAGTAAGAAACCAAGAGAGCCCGAAGTCACGTGCGACCCGAAGCTGTCATTCAAGGTCGTGGTCACGGCCACCGCGTTGCCCTCGCCATCCACAACCGAGTAATGCGTGGTATCCGGCGATTCCGCTCGGCGCTGGCCCGCTGTCGTCGGCGCCGGCGCAACAAAGCCCTGCGGCCGCACAAGCGCAGCGCTCGCCGTCGCTTTACCAGGCACGATGCTTTTTCGCCACGCCGCAGCGTAAGCCTTCGATGTCAGCTCTGCTACCGGAATCCGGTTGTAGTCCGGATCGCCCAGATAATCCGCGCGATCCATGTACGCTCGGCGCCACGCCTCCGTGACTAAATTAATCCAGGCTGCGCTGCGATCGCCGAGCTTGGCCAGGTCGTAACCTTCCAGAATGTTGAGCGCCTCAACCAGCACGACTCCACCTGAAGAAGGCGGCGGCGCGCTGATCACCGTGTAGTCGTGAAAGCTGGCTACGATGGGCTCGCGCTCCACCACCCTGTATTGCTCCAAATCGTCCAGCGTGATCAGCGCGCCGCCTTTTTGCAAGTCCGCGACAAGCTGCCGAGCCATTTTGCCGCGATAGAAATCCTCGGGGTCGTGCGCGATTCGTTCCAACGTGCCGGCCAGTACCGGCTGTCTGAACACTTCGCCGGCCTTGTAGAAATCGCCATCGCGCTGAAAGATGTGCCGCGAATCGGCAAACTTCGCCAGGTCGCCGTCGCGCAGCTCGCGCGCCTCACCCTCCGAAAGCGCAAAGCCGTCGCGTGCCAGCGCGATCGCCGGCGCCATTACGCGCTTCAGTCCCAGCTTGCCATATTTGCGCTCCGCGTAGGCAAGTCCCGCCACCGAGCCCGGCGTTGCAATCGAGCGGTAGCCAAGCACGCTCGCGTCGGGAATCACGTTTCCCTGCGCATCCAGGTACATGTTCGCGGTCGCGGCCAGCGGAGCCTTTTCGCGGTAATCAATAAACGTTGCCTTGCCGGCATGATCGCGGATCAGCATGAATCCGCCGCCGCCCAGGTTGCCGGCCGCGGGATGCACCACGGCCAGCGCGAACCCCGTCGCGACAGCGGCATCCACCGCGTTCCCGCCCTCTTTGAGAATCTCGACACCGGCATCAGCCGCCAGATGATGGATGCTCACCACCATCCCATGCCGCGCGCGCACAGGTTGCTCGCCGCGATATTCAAGCGCCGCGGGCCCCGCCTCTTGTGCCGGCAGCATTGCCGCATATACGGCCATCGCCAGCAGAACCGCGCAGCCAGTGCAAGCCGTCAATCGCAGCAACCGTTCCCGTCGCCTCATCGTGCTGCCAGAATAGCGAATGCGCCTGGTCCGCCGTTGCCACAATTGCCGAGGTCTGCCGCTCGATGGACTTCTGCGGGACACACATCCCCTGCGCGCTGCAAACAGCGCAAGGGAGGGGTCTATCCCTGTTGGCTATTCCCTTATCCCGGTTTCTCTACCGCTTCAGCGCCGACATCACTTCGCCGGCTTCGGCATCTTCCACGCAAGGCGTGGTTTCGAATTCCAGCAGGTCATTCCAGAACGCCAGCCAACTGTAAAGCGCTTTGGCATCGTTGGTTTCGGCAATGAGAAATCCGCCACCGCTCATTCCGTGCCAGCGTCCCAACATTTTCACGCCCGCCGGTGGTGGCGCGCCCGTACTCAAAAATCGCGCTTCTGATGTAACCACGCTGCCTTTGGGGATCTTCCAGCTCACGATGAATTTCATTGACCTCTCTCCTGTATTGAGTCTTTGGGGAAGGTTCCTGGCCCAGGCGTCCGAGTGTAGCAGTCGTACCTCGTTCATGGCTTCAACAAAATGCGGAACACATGCCAACCTTCCGCCCCATCCGGTAATCTTGATCGCAGCGTGCTCCCCGAGGCCCAACTCGATGAACTTCGCGCGGCCGTTGGCGCCGCGGGCCTCATCAGCGCTGAGAGCCAGTTACAAACCTACGAGTGCGACGGCCTAACTAATTTTCGCGTGCTGCCCGGCGCAGTCGTTCTGCCGCAGACCACCGAACAGGTCCAGGCCGTCGTTCGCTTCTGCGCGCGCCACAAGATTCCCTTCGTCAGCCGCGGCGCAGGCACCGGCCTGAGCGGCGGCGCGCTGCCGGCTGCAGGCGGCATCGTCATCAGCCTGGCGCGCATGAACCGCATTCTCGAGGTCGACATCGCCAACCGCTTCGTTGTCGTCGAGCCGGGCGTCATCAACGCGCACGTCACGCAGCGCGTTGCGCCCCAGGGCTACTTCTACGCGCCCGATCCCTCGTCGCAGTCGGTCTGCACCATCGGCGGCAACGTGGCGGAGAACTCCGGCGGCGCGCACTGCCTCAAGTACGGATTCACCGTCACGCACACGCTGGCGCTTGAAGTCGTTCTGCCCAGCGGCGAGCTTGCGCACTTGGGCTCGCCCACGCTCGACGCGCCCGGCTACGATCTGGCCGGCGTTTTCGTCGGCTCGGAAGGCACGCTGGGCGTTGCGACAAAGATCACGCTGCGCATCGTGCGTAAGCCTGAGGTGGTGCAGACGCTGCTCGCGGCATTTCGATCTCCCTCGGCCGCGGGCCAGACCGTAAGCGACATCATCGCCGCCGGCATGCTGCCCGCGGCGCTCGAAATCATGGACACGCTGGCCATCGAGGCAGCCGAAGCGGCGGTGCATGCGCACTATCCCATGTGCGGCGGCCTGCTGCTGGTCGAGCTCGACGGCGCCATGCGACGAAGTGGATGCGCTGATGCGCGAGGTGCGCGCGATCGCCGACAAGAATGGCGCGACGGAGATTCGCGTCGCGCAATCGGACGCGGAGCGCGCGCTGGTCTGGAAGGGGCGCAAGGCCGCCTTTGCCGCCATGGGCCGCATCTCGCCCAACTACATCGTGCAGGACGGCGTCATTCCGCGCACCGCGCTGCCGCGCGTGCTCGCAGAGATCGAGCGCATGTCGTCGGCGGTCAATCTGCGCGTGGCCAATGTCTTTCATGCCGGCGACGGCAACCTGCATCCGCTGGTGCTCTACGATCGCTCCATTCCAGGCCAGGAAGAGATCGCGCTCGATCTTTCCTATCGCATCCTGCATCTCTGCGTCGACAGCGGCGGCTCCATCACCGGCGAGCACGGCGTGGGCAAGGAAAAGCAGCAGGCGCTCGGCTACATGTTCTCCGAGCCCGATCTCGCGACCATGCAGCTGGTCCGCTGCGCCTTCGATCCCGAGAACCTCTCCAATCCCGACAAAGTTTTCCCGCGCACGCGCCTGTGCGGCGACAAGCCCGGCCCCTACACGCCGCATCCGCTCGAAACGGCCGGCGTGGCGGAGATCTTCTGATGGCTGTCCCTCCGCACTCACGCAAATCATCGGGTGCCCCGGTCCCTCGCCTTTGGGGACCGGGAAAGCATCGAACCTTGGATTCTGTTGTGAGATGTTTCGTGGCTCAACCAGGGGTGCACTGATGACTATTTCCTCCGCACTCACACTGGAAGAGGGCCTCGCGCAGCTCGGTGTGATCGTCGGCCCGGCAGACACGCAAATCGCGGTGACTCGATTCAGGTGGCGCCCGGCAGCGCTGAGCAGATCGCAGAAGCTCCGGTTTGCAAATCAGCATGGCCTCTCTGTCGTACCGACGGGCGGCGGAACGAAGCTCGGCTGGGGCAATCCCGTCGCGCCGGAGATTTTCCTGAGCCTTGCACGGATGAACGCAGTGCGCGAACACGCCTGGCAGGACCTGACCTGCACTGTCGAGGCAGGCTGCACGTGGGCAGCGATGCAAGACGCAGCTCGCGCGCCACGGCCAGATGGTTGCGCTCGATCCGCTCTGGCCCGATCGCGCGACGGTCGGCGGCGTCGTGGCCGACAAACGACAGCGGCGCGCTGCGCCTGCGTTACGGCGGCCTGCGCGATCTCATCATCGGCATGACTGTCGTTCTTGCCGATGGCACCATCGCGAAGACCGGCGGCAAGGTCGTGAAGAATGTCGCCGGCTACGACCTGCATAAGTTGATGACGGGCAGCTTCGGCACGCTCGGCGTGATCGCCGAAGTCAACTTCCGCCTGCATCCGGTGGAGCAGCACACGCCGACCTGGTCTATTGTCTGGAGACCTCGATGCGCTTGCCGATTGATGATGCGCGTTCACGCGTCGACGCATCGCAGGTGAGCGGAATGCAGATGCGCGGCCTTCATCGCGAGTCGTCCGATCGCCTCGACATCCGATTTGCCGGACGTCCTGAATGCCTTGCGCGGCACGAAGAGCAGCTTCGCACGATGGCCGCGAGCCTGGAGATGAAGCCGAGCCGAAGTAAATGTTTGGCAGGCGCGCGAAAAGCTCTTCGATGATGCCGTTCACGCGACGCCTGGTCTTCAAGGCATCCATGCTTCCCGGCGAAATTTGCTCGCGGTGCAGAAGAAGCTTGCCGCGTGGCCGGAAGAGACGATCTGCTTGTGGCGCAGGCGACCGGCATTATGACATCGCTCGCAGATCCTTAGCGGAACTCTGCGAGTTCGCAATCGCCTGATCGACGAACTGCGCGCGACGCTTCGACCGACCGGAGGATCGGTCGTTGTTCTACAGCATGCCGCACGCGCTGCGCAATCCGAAGCCTGACGTTTGGGGTTGCGCTTCCGACGCGCTTCCGCTGATGCGCGAGATCAAGCGCCGCTTCGATCCCAATCGCGTTCTCAGCCCCGGCCGCTTTGTGGGAGGCATCTGATATCGATGGCTGAGACTTCCTCACCGACGCACGCTGCATCCCAAACTGCAACACACACCTCGGCATCTGCACCTGCGCGCCCCTCCAGTTTCGACGCGCATCATCCGCCGCAGAAGGAACACATCGACGATTGCGTGCACTGCGGCTTCTGCCTGCCCGCCTGCCCCACCTACGTTCTCTGGGGCGAGGAGATGGATTCGCCGCGCGGCCGCATCTACATGATCAAGAAAGCCGCCGACGGCGAGGCGCCGCTCGACGAGCGCTTCCGATTGCACATGGATAACTGCCTCGGCTGCATGGCCTGCATGACGGCCTGCCCCTCGGGCGTTGAGTACAACAAGCTGATCGAGCCAACGCGCGCGCAGATCGAGCGCAACACTTCCGCGCCCGCTCGGCCGACCGCCTGTTCCGCAAACTCATCTTCGCGACATTTCCGCATCCTGACAGGCTGCGCCTGCTCGCTGGTCCCATGCGCTTCTACCAGCGCAGTGGTCTGCGCACTCTGGTGCGCGCGCTCGGCGTTCTGAAGTTGTTGCCCAAGCGGCTTGCGGCGATGGAAGCGTTGCTGCCTGAGGTCCCGCAAGCAATCTTCGATCCCAAAGGTCTCTACTCCAGGTTCAGTGAAAAACGCGAAAAAACGCGTAGGCATGCTCAGCGGCTGCGTGCAACAGGTGTTCTTTCCGCACGTGAACGCAGCCACGGCGCGCGTGCTCGCTGCAGAAGCCTGTGAAGTCGTCATCCCGCCCGATCAGCCCTGCTGCGGCGCGCTCATGCTTCACTCCGGTCTCGACGACCAGGCACGCGAGCTCGCAAAGAAAATGATTGCTGCCTTCGAAGCCGCAAATGTGGACACTGTCGTAATTAATTCCGCCGGCTGCGGATCGACGATGAAGGAGTATGGCTACCTGCTGCACGACGACCCAGCATGGGCCGAGCGCGCGGCCGCATTCTCGGCCAAATGCAAAGACGTTTCCGAAATTCTCTGCGAGCTTGCGCCTCAGGCTCCACGCCACCCGCTCAATCTGCGCGTTGCCTACCACGATGCCTGCCACCTGCAACATGCGCAGGGCGTGCGCGACCAGCCGCGCCGCCTGCTTGCGACGATTCCCGGGCTCGAGGTGGCGGAAATTCCCGAAAGCTCGCTCTGCTGCGGATCCGCCGGGGTCTACAACCTGCTCGAACCGGATGCCGCTGCGCAACTCGGCGCGCGCAAGGTCGAGAATCTTCTCACGACGAACGCGCAGGCAGTGCTTTCCGCGAATCCTGGATGCCTGATGCAACTGATGAGCGGCCTGCGCCGACGCGGGCTCGCCGAGATGCCAGCCTTCCACCTGGTCGAGCTACTCGACGCATCCATCCGCGGCGTCAGTGCCGAGGCGCTGCTCGCGAAGCGAACTTCTTAGCCGGCCTGCGTTTCCCGGCGGCCCACCCTCGGCGCGTCTTTGTTTTTGCGTCGGGTGGGGATTCCCCGATCCAAGTTCACGACGCCGACGAATCGTCATCCACTGTTGCCGTATCGTCAACTGCCGCCGTGTCATCGACGGGCGCCTCCTCGGCTGGCGCCTCGTCCGCTGTTGTCGTGTCGTCCGCAGTCGCCGTGTCTTCCGCCGGCCCAAGATCGCCGCCGTACTCGCCCGCTGCGGCCGAGTCATCCGCGTTCTCGCCTTCGTTCTGCGCAGCGTCGCCGTACACTTCGGCGCCCGTCTCATCGCCTGCTGCCGCATAACTTGCGGCGCTCTGTGCATCCTGGTCGGCGGTCTGCTGATCCCAACTGGCCCAACTCTCGTTCAGCCCTGCCTCCCACGTCGCATCGGTGTCGTCCGGACCACCCGCGTTGGCCACATCCTGCGAAGCCGAATAGGCCGACTGCGCCGCATCATTCGCCGCCGAGTAATCGCCCGACTGCACATCCTGCGCTTCGGTCTGCTCGGCCTGCTGCTCGTTATACTGCGCATCGCTCAGCGCAGAGTTGTCGGTGGTTGCATCCGGATCGGTCGCATCCGTGCCGTCCGTCGTCGGGTCCGTGCCTGTATCGCTCATATCCATATTCCCCACTCCTCCCGCATCTCCAAAAACTGAATCGTTTGTCGCTGTGTCCGTTCCTGTTGCATCCGGATCGGTTGCCGTCGCATCTGGATCTGCCGTCGCAGTCGTCGGATCGTCCGTCCCGCTCAGCGTGCCGATCTCGCCGCCCAACCCATCGGTCGGATCAGTCGCGGTCCCCGTCGTCGTTCCGTCGCCATCGCCCGGCGTCACCGCAATCGGATCGATCATGCTCTCGGGCCCGCTGTCGGTAGTCGGATCGGTCGAGGTATCAGTTGACGATGTAATCGAGCCGTCGCCGATTCCATCGCTCGAAGACCCCGCCTCGGTTCCGCTCGCAACGCCTTCCACCGTTCCATCGGGATCGACGACCAGCACCTCGGGCTCGCCTTCAGGCACCACCGTCCATCCTTCGCTCGTCTGCTCCAGCACAACCGGCTCGACCACAACCACTTCATCGCCCGCAGGTCCAGACGAGCTGCTCGAGTCAGTCGAATCACCGCTTCCCGACGCACTTGCCGCCGGATCGAAAACCTCAACAACTTCCGCCACGGTCGCGTCCCCCGTCGCGGCCGCATTCTCTTCCGGCGCCAGCACGACCACATCGCTGTTCGTTGAATCGTCTGCCATCTCTCATCCTCCTCTTCACACTTCCCGTGCCCTCATTTCCCCGTTTCGTTTCTCTGCCCATCCCCCTGCACATTTACTGCTTCCGTCCCCTTCGGCCGAATCGTGAACACGATCTTGCACCGCGGGCAGCGCACATTAAGCGAGGTCTTGCCGCGCAGCACCGCACGCGGCACATTCACGCCCGCCTTGCACTTCGTGCAGAACACACGGATCGAATCCGCCGGCGC
Source organism: uncultured Acidobacteriaceae bacterium (assembly GCA_963782085.1). Classification (GTDB taxonomy): domain Bacteria; phylum Acidobacteriota; class Terriglobia; order Terriglobales; family Acidobacteriaceae; genus Telmatobacter. Next base: position 23,682 of record CAWAIL010000004.1, on the reverse strand, counting down.
AGCGGAGGCGGCACCCGGCGCCACGCCCGCCGCATTTAGCCCGCCCACTCCCGCAGCCCCGCGCACCGCCGGCGCACTCACACTCCCACTCGCATTCGCACCTGCCCCAGCCGGCGCTCCACCCCCCGCCTTCAGTCCCGCCGCCGGCGGCTTCACCGCCTTCACCGTTCCCACGCCCAATCCGCCTGCATGCGGTGCCGGCGTCAGCTTCTTGCGCATCGGCTGGATGCTCTCGCTCCAGTGCATCAAATTCGTCTCGCGCGCCGCCTCACCCAGCAGCCGCAGTCGCCGCGTGGTGTACATCGAGGACGAAGTCGTCATCTCCGACACGCGCGTCATCTGGTCGTCGCTCGCGTCCTCCTGCTTCATCCACTCCTCAATGTTGATCTGCTGCAGCAGCCGCGCCGAGCGCACTGACCACGCCAGCAGCACGCGCCGCGCCAGCGCCTCATCGCCCACCGCCAGCAGCCCCGCGCGGTCGGCCGTAATCTCCTTCTGCCGCGCCCACGCCATCAGCGGCAAATCCAGCGCGCCCTGGATCAGCCTTGTCGGATGCAGCGCATTCAACAACCCGTCACTCAGCAGCCCGCTGTGCACGCTCACATCGCCGGCGATAAAACGCGTCACCGTCTTCCACAGCGCGTGCCCGGCGCGGCAGTGGCCCATCTCGCGCGCCAGCACAAACAGCAGTTCATCGTCCACAAAGTTGTTCAGGATCGCCGTGCCCAGCACGACAAACGAGCTGGTCTCAGTGCCAAAGGTATAGGTGTTCCACATCTGGTCGCCGGCAACATACACATCCGGCATCTTCGGCAGCCCCAGCATCCGCGCCGCCAGCACCGCCAGCCGCCACACATCCGGCAACTGCCGCGGCCCCAGCCGAATCCCGTTAAAGGTCGACTCGATCCACGGCCGGCCCACCTTGTCGCTCACCATGCGCACCACCGAGCCCAGCCCCGGCAGCGACTGCAGTTTCGACATCGCCTGTCCGTCCTGCGCCCACAGGAACGTCGACTTATCCAGTTGGTAGCCCGGCATCAACGGCCGCAACCATCCGCAATCCACGCAGATATCGGCATCGGCGCCCAGCTTCGCACCGTCACCGCCGCACACCTTGCACGCCTGTGCACCATTGTTCTGGATTCCCGGCGCGCTCGCCTGGGCCCCGGCCACCGTCGTCGCACCCGCAGCCACCGGCGTCGGCGCGGGTGTGGCACTCGCGCTCACGGGCGCCGCACTTGCCGCAGTCATATTCGGAACCGCACCCGTCGCCACTGGCTGCCAACCACCTTGCGCCGCATCTGCCGTCGCGATCGCAGCCGGATCGGCCACAACTTGCGCACTCGCCGCTGGCGCCACTTGTTCCACGCCTGGCCCCTGCGCTGGAATCACCGGCCCCGCCACCGCTTCCACCAGCCGTGTCCCGCACAAGGTGCAGAACCCCGTTCCCGGCAACCCGGGTCCGTGTCCATGCGGGCAAATCAGCGCGGCAGCCGTCGTCGCCATGCATTCTCCTCGTTTGGTCGATCCGGAACAGCCCCTAAACCCTCAGTCCCGCACTCCCGCAGTCCCCTAGTCCCTCGGTCCCCTGCTTTTCGGTCCACTGTCCACTGTCCACTGTTCACTGTTCACTGATCCCTGACCCTGCCCTGACCCTGACCCTGACCCCTGTCCCTGACCCCTGATCCCTGACCCGTCCCTGACCCCTCCCTGACCCCTGTCTCTATCGCATCGTCGCCACCTTGAACACCCAGCTCATCAAATACAGCGCCGTCGCCGCATACACCGCCCGCGGGAACCCCGCGCTCTCCGTGATCCGCCGGAACGAAATCCCCCTCGTCAGCAGCACCAGCGACAGCGGCACCGCCGCCACCGTCGCAAAAAAAAGCAGCAGCCCAAACGGACTCGCCAGGAACGCCTTCCAGAACTCCAGGTGTGCGGCCCAGGCAAAACTCGTCGTCAATCCACAACTGGGGCAGGGGTAATGCGTCACTTTCAGGAACCAGCACGGCGGCAGCCCTAGTTGCGTGTGCGTGCCGTATCCGCTGGGCGAGGGCTTCAGCCACCGCGCCACCCCGATCACGCCGGCCGCCCCCGCCAACATTGCCGCAGCCACGCCGCGATCGACCCAGCCGTAATGCCGGCCGTAGTGCAAGCCGTAATTCGTCGAGCCGTTTGCAGTCCCGCCGGCCATCGCGGCCCCCATGCGCTAGAAGTGCCGCAGCCCGGTCATCCCGCCCAGCAGCCCGAAGTAAACGCAGATGCCCAGCACAAACAGGCACAGCGAAATGATGTTGATGTAGAACGCAGCCTTCGCCCAGCCGTCGTTCAGCATGGGCGCGCGCCCCGCGGCACAGTCGTCCATGTCCTTCTTCGCCAGAAAAATCCCTGGAATCGCTGTCAGCGGCCCGCAGCAGAAGAACGAGGCGATCCCCAGCCCCACCGCCCACTTGGTATTGTTGCCCATCACCTTCGGCACGTAGCCCGGCGGGTACATCCCAGCAGACGCCGGAATCGCACCCGGCGGCGGAGCCTGGTACCCACCCGGCGGAGGTTGAAACGTGCCCTGCGGCGGCGGAACGTATGCGCCCGGCTGTGGAGGCGGCGGAGGCACCTGCGCCGGCGGAAGAAAGCTGGGAGGTTGCGCACCCTGTTCGGGCGCTGGAGGTTGTGCGTTCAGCGGCGCGCCACACACGCCGCAAAATGTTCCGGGCGGCTCATTGGCCGCGCCACACCGTGGGCATATCACAGTAGTCATTGCGGGACCCCTTGCAACTGCGTAAGAGAGATTGGAGATTACGGATTAAAGGAATGCACACGTCCCAAACGGGGCGCCGGAGGGATACGCCAGCCGATCGAGCGAGTGCGTTCTATGCAAAATTTCCAGGCCCGGCTTGCTTTACCTAAGGGGAGAAATTGTGGAGCGATTCTAGGAGACTCCGCGCGCCCTGTCAATCAAAAGCAGAAAAAGCGATTGTGCCACCGCCGTTGTAGCGCCGGACTCATTCCGGGGTCCCCGCGGATAACCCGGGCCCCCGGCGAGCGATCTTTGCTCGCTGGGGTGGGGAAAGCTCTTCGTCCGTGGGGTGGTCGTCCGGCTGTCGCGCGGGCGTCCACGCCTACGCCGGATCGCGCGAGGCTTCAGCAGCACCGGGTGCATCAGGGCACGGCTCCACGGCTTGCTGAAAACGCGTGCTGAGGCGCTTTGTAACAAGGGCACGGCTTCACAGCTCGCTCGAAAACACATGCTGAGGCGCTTTGTAACAAGGGCACGGCTTCACAGCTCGCTCGAAAACGCATGCTGAGGCGCTTTGTAACAAGGGCACGGCTTCAGCCGGGCCGATAAAGGAAGCACAATGAGCGCGGGCTTTAGCCCCTGCGTTCTGGCCAATGACCACTGATCACTGACAACTGTCTCTCCGCAACCCCGCAACCAGCCCTAGTTCCTGCGGAGGGAGCAGGAACCCTCAGGATCCTGAAAAATCGAAAGTGGGACCGGGGTTCAGCTCTGACGGAAGCAAATAGAAGTGGGCAGCGCAATGCGCGGGAATGGTTCTTCATCGGCCCACCTTCCGCGATTCCCGTCTACAACCTGTAGCCGCGGATCTTATGTAAATGCTTCCAAGTGACAAAATCCGCGAGTCCGGCCAGGTCTGGGAAGAGGGTCCTCCGGGAAACGCCAAGTTGGGCCCAGTCGCGGAGCAAAGTGTCGACGTCCTCGACGTCAAACGGAATTTGATAGATTCGCAATTCTTCGAACCCTTTGCCTGTTTCCAGTGGCTCCAACCGAATTTGCTCATCAAGTAGGTCTTCGGTCCGACCAAAGATTATGAAACGCCCTTCCTGAGCGGCGACTCGTGGATGGAGCGCAGGCGGCTCGATTGGCATTGCATGGATTGGGATAAGAGTCTTGGAGTCATCCATTTTTTCGACGAGGGTTTCCAGGGGCGGAATGTAGCGGTCAGCATCTGATGACCACGCGAGAAGCGGAGCACTCCATACGTCACTCAATCTGTCCGCGAGCCAGTACGCGTCAAGCATCCAAACTGCGATCTTCGCCTTCGATTTTGAGTCGTTGCTCGACGCCACGCGACTGGTCTGGTACCCCTGAACGCAGAAAAAGAGGGCTGCCAACGCGCTAGTTGTCCAATCAAGAAGTCTCGTCGGGACCCCATGGTGTTGCATAAGGAAGTACCAATCCGCTGAGGACTTTGCCTCGTTCGCTGGATTGAGAAGGCGTCCAAAGCTGGTGAAGTCAATCCTCAGTTCGTGTTCGAGATCGAACAACTCATCGAAACGGCTCGAACGCTTGTCTCTCGGAGTCGGACTGCTTTTCTGCTTCGCGAGGTTCGCGTATGTGCTTTCGCGGTACAGTCCAGGCCTTAGTTTTGATGTGCGCCGGGAGTGACCACGAAACCAAACTTGACCAACAAGCCTAACGTTATTGAGGAGGTCCGAATCATCGGACTCCGTTTTCGTCCAATCCGACTTTTGCCACCTATCAGAGATCGCACGAATTCTGTCGACGAATCCGGAGATACTACTGACAGGTCTCTCAGAGCCTCGATCGCTTAGGAGCTTCCTGATCTTCTCCAGGTGCGGCTTGGGCGCGGGTGTTGGAGCGGGAGTCATGGGTTGGGCTCTCTGAGGATTGTAGTCCAAGGATTCGGTATGGAATCTTGTGCGGGGCAAGCGCGCTGGTGGATGGAGGACTGACCGTCTGCACTGTTCTTAGCGAATTGTCTCGCCCTTGGAGCATCTTTATTGTTGTCAAGAGCCTGATCCTCGAAATCCCCCGCAACCCTCTGAAAACACTCGCTAAATAAATTTCCCAAACAGTGCTAGTTATTTCGCGCGTTTTGCTACGCTGGATGTAAGAACAGGGAACAGGGAACAGGGGCCGCAACCGCCAGCGATCGCTCCGCTAGCTCCGCCAACCTGAAACTCCGCATACTCCGCCGTTTGCCCGTAACCCCTTTAGATCGGGAACTTACGATGCAAGCCTTTTAGAATCAGAGGGTTGGCGGAATTGATCATGGGTACAAACTACTGAAAACAAGCCACTTAACCTCGAAATAGGGAGTGGGGGGTGCCCGGTACCACGTAGTTAACACTGCCCCAAAACAAAAAGCCGCCGGTCGCCCCGGCGGTTCTCTTGTCTCTAATCTCTGTTCTCTGAACGCTGTCTTACAGACGTCTTACCGAGCCACTGAAAGCTGAAAGCTGATAGCTGATAGCTGAAAGCTGAAATAGCTGATAGCTGATAGCTGACAGCTAGATATACTCCCGGAACAGCTCCGGCGACGGGTTGGCGATGACGGATCGGCCCACCAGCATGCCGTCTTCGGCGGCGGCTTTGCAACCGGCGGCGACGGCGTCTTTCACGCTGGCGATGTCGCCCGCTAGCACCACGAATCCCTTGCCGCCGAGCGCCATGGCCAGGTGAATTTTGAGCAGCGTGACGTTGGCCGTTTTGACAGCCGCGTCGGCGACCTCGATGATCGAGGCCGCAGAGAAGGTCTCGACCACGCCGATTGACTTGAGCTGCGTAGGATCGATCTCGACCGTCTGCGAGATGGCGCGCAGCACGTTGGGATCGACGCGCGCGATCTGCCGCCGCTCGATGAGCGAGGCCCCGGCCGCCGTGCGCACCGGCCAGCAGCGCCGACTGCACGTCGGCGACGTCGCCCGCGATGACGATCAAGAATTTTCCCGAGCAGATGCTGCGCGCCATCAGCAGTTGCACGTTGCCCGCCTTGAGCATCAGGTCTTCGGCGCCGAATCCCGTCGCCACGCTCGACAGCTCGAGCAATCCAATCGAATTGATTTCCGTCGCCACGTGTTTGCCCTCTGAGCTTTCAGGTTCCAGGTTTCGGGTGTCAGAAAGAGTCGTATTACGAAGCAGCTTTCAGCCGTCGGCTATCAGCTTTCAGTTCGCTTCGCGTCTTACCAGCAGTTGCAGTTGAGCTTGCATCGCCCTCGTGTTCCCTCGGTCCCTGTCTTACTGCGTCTTACGCGATCGGATTCTGTCCCGCGCCTGTCTTACATTGCTGCTTTCCGTGTCATGCGTGTCTTACAAGCCATCGGAACGTCTTACATCGCCTTACACGCCAATTGATCCTGTCTTACCGCCTCTGATCACTGACCACTGAACACTGATCCCTGATCCCTGAACTCCCTGAACCCTGTCTCACTCACGCCTCAATCACCACCGCATCGCCGCCAACCGTCACGCGCCCGTCGATGCTGGCGTGAATGCGCGCGCCCAGCTTGCCCGCTTCCGGCGCGGCGATCAGATCGCCCGACGCGCACGCGGTCGCCGTACTTGACCATTGCAACGGCGGGCGCGCCCGCGTGCTGCTTGAGCGGCAAGCGTCACTCTGGCGCGGCGCAAATTTGTGCTCGGTCAGCGGGCCTTCGTTGTTGAACTCGCCGAGGCCCAGCTTGGCGATCAGGCGGCGCATGGGCACGCGGCGAAACTCGCGCCATGGGATGCGGCTGTGATCGATTCGGGCGTGCCTTTCCACGTGAGGCCGCGCTCGCGCGCCACCGGCTTGCCCTGCACGCAGACGTTCTTCGGGTCCAGATCTTCAGGGCAGGCAAACATGGTGCACAGATTGCACTCGCAGCAGTAGAGCGTGGCCACCGTCAGGTCGCCCGGCTCGGAAAAGCCCAGCGACTGCATGGCGCGATGCGGCTCGATGGGATGGCCGAGCAGATAGCGCGGGCAGAACTCCGTGCAGAAGCGGCACTGATCGCAGGCCGAGCGGCCGATCTTGGCGACGTGCATCCACGGCGCGTTGTGGCGGCGGATGAGCGCGTGCTCGGCGGGCAGCACGATGATGCCGCCTGTGGTCTTGGTGACCGGCACGTTCAGATCGGCGGCGGGCTTGGCCATCATCACGCCGCCGAGCAGCACGCCGAAGTCGGGCACCGTCGGTCCGCCGGCGGCTTCGATGCACTTCGCCGATGGTGATGCCGATGGGCACGCGCAGCGTGACCGGGTTCGGCGACGGCGCCCGCGACGGTGAGGTATTTGTGCGTCACCGGCTGGTCGAGGCCGATGTTCATCAGCGTCTCCACGTTGGCGACGGCGCAGTCGACATCTTTGGGCAGGCCGCCCGGCGGAATCACGCGGCCGGTGACCATGTGCACCAGGATGAACTCATCGCCCGCGGGATAGCAGTCGGGCAGCGCGACCACGCGAATGCCGGCGGGGACGGCGGCCTCAAGCGCGGCAATGATGTCGTGATACTTCTCCTTGATGCCGATGACGCCCTCGCGCGCGCCCACCAGCTGCATGGCCATCTCCATGCCGCGCAGGAAGGGCTCGGCGTGGTGGTGCAGGAGCTCCTTGTCCTTATGCAGGAGCGGCTCGCACTCGGCGGCGTTGGCGATGAGGACGGAGACCTGGGTCTTGAAGCTTGACCGCCGTCGGGAAACCCGCCGCCCCCGGCGCCGACGATGCCAAGTTCGTCGATCCGGTCGAGAGAGTCGGCAGAACCCTCGAACGGCGATCCGGCGAAGGTTGTGCTCAGGCCGAAATGCGGTTGCTGCCCGAAAATGCCAGTTCTTGGCGTCATTTTGGAGTATCTACCTCAAAATCCGCCAAAAGTAACGATTGACTCTGACGAATAATGTATCGTATCATTCATTTTCAATCAAGATCATTCAGATCAACCGAAAGATGAAGGTTCTGATCCCAAATATCGGCAGCACCTCGTTCAAGTACCGGGTGCTCGAGGTCGCGGAATTTGCCGGGCCGGAGGGTCAGCCTTCTGTCGGGCAGGCGGACAAGGTCCTGGCGCAAGGCCGGATGGAGCGGATCGGGCAGCCGGGCGGCGAGTGTGCCGATTATCCGGCGGCGATCCGCAAATGCATTGGCGGAGATTGCCGGGCCGGGGAAGGCGTTGATGAGTCTCTGCGGAAATCGGCGCGGTCGGGTTCAAGGCGGTGCATACCGGGCCGCTGAATACGCCGCAGATCATCGACGATGCGTTTCTGGCGGCGATGGAGGAGTTCAGCTTTCTGGCGCCGGCGCACAATCCGCCGTATATCGCAGCGATGAAGGCCTTCCGCCAGGAGCTGCCGGGCGTTCCGCTGGTCGCGGTGATGGAGCCGTTTCCTTACCGGTTCATGGACGAAGCGGCGACGACCTACGCGGTGCCCTACGCAGTGGCGCACGGAGTACGGCATTCGGCGCTACGGATTTCATGGCGCCAGCCACCGCGTCGGCCAGCGAGCGCGTGCAGGCGCTGCTGGGGCGCAAGAATCTGCGCCACATCTCGTGCCATCTGGGCGGCAGTTCGAGCGTGGCGGCATTTCGCGATGGCGTGGCGATCGATACGAGCTTGGGCGCGTCGCCGCAGTCGGGCCTGCCGCAGAACAATCGCGTGGGCGATATCGATGTGTTTGCCGTGCTGCTACATGATGAAGAAGCTCGGACTCGGGCCGGATGAGATGGCGACGCTGCTCGGCAGCCAGTCGGGGCTGGCGGGAATCAGCGGCACGTGCGGCGATTTGCGCGATCTGGACGAGGCTGCGGCGAAGGGCGACAAGCGCTGCGCGGCTCGCGCTCGATGTGTTTGTGCGCGCGATTCGGCATTATGTGGGCGCGTTCATGCTGGAGCTGGGCGGCCTCGACGTCGATCACGTTTTCGGGCGGCATTGGCGAGAACAGCGCGGAGATTCGCGCGGCGGTTGTGAAGGGACTTGGCGCCGTTCGGGATCGAGCTGGACGACGAAGTGAACGCAGACGATTAAAGCGGCGGAAGGACGAGCGCGATTTCGACCGATGCGTTCGCGGTGAAGGTTCTGGTCATTCCGGCGAACGAAGAGATCAATGTTGCGCGCGAAACGGTGCGGTCGTGATGAAGGCGCGGGCCAGCAGCGCAGCAATCTACGTGGGGCAGGCAACAGTAAGGCAACATCATTACAGGATTGTTTATGGCAAGCGCATCAAATTCGGTTTCGATTGACAGGTCGATGGTGGAGCGGATCGTGCGCCAGGTGGCGCTCGAGTACCTGGGCCGCGACACGAAGCGGAACGGCGCCGGTGCTGACGGTGCAGACCTCGTCGCGCCACATGCATGTCTGCCGCGAGGACATGGATGTGCTGTTCGGGCCCGGCACGGAGCTGACTTTCGACCGGCCGCTCTTTCAGGAAGGCAACTTTGCGGCCAAGGAGACGGTGACGATCGTCGGGCCGCGCAGCCGCATCATTTCGAACCTGCGCATTCTGGGGCCGATGCGCAAGCAGTCGCAGGTGGAGCTGGCATTTACCGACGCCATCATGCTGGGCTTCAACGATCTTCCGGTGCGGCTCTCGGGCAACATCGCGGGCACGCCGGGCGCGGTCATCATCGGGCCCAAGGGCGTGGTTGAGTTGAAGGAAGGCGTCATTCGCGCCGCGATCCACGTGCACATGAACCCGACGGAGGCGGCGTACTTCGGCGTGAAGCAGGGCGACATGATGAAGCTGCGCATCGGCGGGCCTGTCGGGCGTCACCTTCAACAACGTGCATGTGCGCATCGATCCCACATCGCGGCTGAACGTCCACATGGATACGGACGAGGCCAACGCCTGCGGTCTGCACCTGACCAAAGACATGGAATTGTTCAAGTAAAACGAGCAAGAGATTGCAGTAACGACGCAACAAGAGAGGAAGCGATGAAACAAGCGCTTGGAATGATTGAGACGAAAGGCCTGGTTGCGCTGTTTGAGGCGACCGACGCCATGCTCAAGTCGGCAAACGTGACCTTCGCCGGCTGGCAGACCGTGGGTTCCGGTCTGGTGACCGCCTTCGTTGAAGGCGACGTGGCGGCCGTGAAGGCTGCTACCGATGCGGGCGCGGAAGCGGCATGCGCGGATCGGCGAGGTGGTCAGCGTGCAGGTGATCTCACGGCCTCACGATGAGCTGCCGTCCTTTGTGCAGACAGCAGACAAGAAGGCCGCAGCGACAGTAAAGCGCAGCACGGCTTAGGCGCTGGCATGAAGCGACTGCCCAGAGCTGAGGCAGAGGAGACAAAGGATGAGCGAAGCAATTGGATTGATCGAAACCAGGGGCCTGGTCGGACTGGTCGAGGCGAGCGACGCGATGGTGAAGGCTGCCAGCGTGGAGCTGGTGAAGACCGTGCAGATTGGCGGCGGCTATGTGACCGCGATCGTGCGCGGCGACGTGGGCAGCGTGCGCGCGGCGGTGGATGCCGGCGCGGCCGCGGCCAAGGCGGTGGGCGAGCTGGTGTCGTCGCACGTGATTGCGCGGCCGCACGATGCGCTGGTCGAAAGCATGTTGAAGTAGGCAGAAGATCGAGGAGAGATCGCACATGGCGAATGAAGCGATTGGAATGATCGAGACCAAGGGCCTGGTGGCCCTGGTGCAGGCAACGGACGCGATGCTGAAGGCAGCCAGCGTGAAGTTCGTGGGCTGGAACAAGGTCGGCAGCGGTCTGTGCTCGGTGTATGTTCACGGGCGACGTGGGCAGCGTGCGCGCGGCGGTGGATGCGGGAGCGGCAGCGCGCGCAGGCGGCCGGCGAAGTGGAGAGCGTGCATGTGATCGCGCGTCCGCACGAGCAGCTGTCGGCACCGTGCTGCCGAAATAAGCCGCATCGGCGGCGGCGCGTTGATCACGCCGCCGGCGGCGCACGAGGTGAGCCGGCATGTTTATAGCGAAAGTCATCGGCAACGTTGTTTCCACGCAGAAGAACGCGAAGTTTCGCGGGATGAAGCTGCTGCTGGTCCAGCCGTATATCAGCAGGGAGGGCAAGCTGCAGATCTCGGGCAGCTCCGTGGTGGCGGTGGACAGCGTGGGCGCCGGCGTGGGCGAGTGCGTGCTGTTTACGCAGGGCAGCTCCGCGCGGCTGACGCCCACGACAAAGGATGCGCCCGTGGATGCGGTGATCGTGGGCATCGTGGACACCATCGAAGTGGGTGGCGCGGCAGTTGCGAAGCCGTAGTTCGAGACTTGGAGAAGTTCGATGCAGACGACAACAAGTCTCGCCACAGGTGATTGCGGAGATCGCGAAGGAAGTGGTGGCGCGGCTGCGCATCGCAGATGCAGCAGCCGCCCGCCGCTGCCGGCAGCCGCGCCGGCGCGAGCAGTGCGCCGCTGCGCGATGGCGTGTTCGCCACTGTGGATGAAGCCGTGAACGCGGCCTACGAGGCGCAGAAGAAAGTTGCAGGCGATGAGCCTGGAAGATCGCGAGCGCATGATCGACGATCATCTGCCGCATCTGCAACGACCGCCGCGAAGAGCTGGGCCGCATGGAGCTGGAAGAGACCAAGGTTGGCCGGCTCGATCACAAGATTCTGAAGCTGACGAATATGCGCTTTGTGCTGGGCGTTGAGGCGCTGCGCACCGATGCGCGCAGCAACACGACGGGACTGTGCATCATTGAGCACGCGCCGTGGGGCGTGATCGGCATGATGCTGCCGGTGACGCACTCGGTGCCGACCATGGCGTCGAACGCCATCAATATTCTTGCCGCGGGCAACACGGCGGTGTTCGGGCCGCATCCTTCGGGCGCAAGAGGTGGCGCAGTACGCGCTGCAACTTTGGAATCGCGAGATCGAGCGCGAGCTGGGCGTGGCCAATGTGCTTGACGACGACTGCTGGAGCCGAGCATCGAAGCCGCCGAACAGATCTTTCATCATCCGCAAAGTCGCGCTGCTGTGCGTGCACCGGCGGACGCGGCGGTGGCCAAGGCTGCGGCGCAATCGGGCAAGCGCGTGATCGCGGGCGGGCCCGGGAATCCGCCGGTGGTGGTGGACGAGACTGCCGATCTGGATCGCGCGGCGAGGTGCATTATCGAGGGCGCGGCGTTCGACAACAACCTGCTCTGCATCGGCGAGAAGGAAGTCTTTGTGGTCGGCGTCGGTTGCCGATGCCTTCATCGCGCGCGATGCAGCGTGCGGGCGCGTTTCAGCTGGACGCGGCGGCGATCGACCGGCTGACCAAGGCGGCGTTCACCTTCGAGGGCGGCGGCAGGCGGCTGCGCGCGCGCGCATGTGAAGAAAGATCTGGTCGGCAAGGATGTGGCCGTGCTGGCGAAGGCCGCCGGCGTGCAGCGTTCCGGCGAGCACCGATCTGCTGTTTGGCGAGACCGATGAGGATCATGCGTTTGTTGTGGAAGAGCAGATGATGCCGTTCGTTCCGATCGTGCGCGTGAAGGATGCGGATGCGGCGATTGCGGCATCGGTGAAGGCCGAGCACGGCTACCGGCACACGGCGATCATTCACACCAACAATCGTGGAAACGGCGACGCGCATGGCGAAGGCCATGAACACCACGCTGTTCATTCAGAATGCGGCCTCGCCGGCATCGCTGGGCGTTGGCGGACCGGGGTACTTCAGCCACAGATTGCGACTCCGACCGGCGAGGGCATCACCACGCCGCTCACGTTTACGCGCGAACGGCAGATGGTGGTGCGATGCGCTGAGGATCATTTAGGACAGGAGTAGGATGTAGAGACGATCAGGGATCAAAGCATGTTTCTCGCGCGCATTGAAGGCACGGTAGTTGCGGCAGCGCAAGCATCCCGACGCTGGATGGATGCCGGTTTCTGGTTGCGCGGCGGCTGGAGGCCGACGGAACCGCGGCCGCAGAGCCGAGTGGTTGTGGACTGGATGGGCGCGGCGCACGGAGCGACGGTGATGGTTTCGACCGATGGCGACATCGCGCGCGAGAAGCTCGGCAACAACACGCCGGCGCGCATGGTGGTGGTGGGCATTGTGGATGCGGTGCAGCAACCTGTAGCCGCAGGGAGCGACGGCATGAGGCTTGGCATCGTTCGCGGGCATCTTACGCTCACTCCGGCGGTGGAGTCGTTCGCGGCGCGACGCTCGCGATTCTGGAGCCGGTGACGATGGAGAACCTGCGCGCGAAGAACGGACAGGGCGGCGGCAAGGCGCTGATCGCCGTCGACGAACTGGGCGCGGCGAAGGGTCAGATGGTGGCGTTCACCGAGGGCCGCGAGGCGGCGAATCCTTTCTGGCCCAACGCCGGTTCCGGTGGATGCGTATTTGTCGTTGATTGTCGATTCGATACGACGTGAAGTCATAGACGACTTTAAGAATTTGCTGAGGTGGGGAAGTGAAGAACGGAGAAGAAGAGCATCGATCTTGGCGGCCGCAAGCTGGTGGCGATGCGCGACGTGCAGGACGCGCTGGCGGCGGGAGCGACCAGCATCGTCGACTGCGGCAAACTGCGTGGTCACGCCCTCGGCGCGCGACTTTCTGCAGCAGCACGACATCGAGCTGATCGTCGACCGGCAGACGCGCAGGCCGGCGGCAAGCGCAGCTGTGCACGGAGGCCGCTTCCGCTGCGCTCGGCAGCGGTAGCCTCGGCACGCCCGGCTCCGGCGAATCGCGCGCCTCTTTACTACGCCCGAGGCCGAAGCCATCAAGAAGGAAATCTGCGCGGTGGGCAGCAAGCTGTGGATGCGCCAGTTTGTCGATGGCAACGGCGGCAACATTTCCTATCGCATCGGGCCCAACGAAGTGCTGTGCACGCCGACGCTGGTGAGCAAATACGATCTCACGCCCGAAGACATCTGCGCTGGCCGATCTGGAGGGCAATCAGATTGCCGGAACGAAGGCCGCGCACCAGCGAGATGCTTGCTGCATCTGGAGATTTACAAAGCCGTGCCCGAGGCGAAGGCCGTCGTGCACTGCCATCCGCCGCATGCCACTGCCTACGCGATCACCGGGACGCGTGCCGCCCAACATGGTCATTCCGGAGTTCGAGGTCTTTGTGGGCAAGGTGGCGATTTCGCCGTACGAAACGCCGGGCACCAAGGCGTTTGCGGAAACCGTTCTGCCGTATGTGAAGCAGCACAACACGGTGCTGCTGTCGAATCACGGCATCGTCTGCTGGGCCGATACGGTGACGCACGCCGAGTGGTACGCCGAAGTGCTGGAGACCTACTGCTGGACGCTGATGCTGGCCTCGCAGCTGGGCGTGCCCATCTCGCACATCTCGGAGCAGCAAGGCGCCGATCTGCTGGACATCAAGAAGAAGCTCGGCCTGCCCGACATTCGCTTCGACGCCTCGCGGATGAAGGAGTGCCAGCTTGTCCGATCTCGAAATGCCGGGTTCGATTGCGCTCGACGCCGACGCCGTGCGATGGCGCGCCACGGGCAGCAGCGCTGCGGCGGCATCGGCGCGGATCTCGAATCGCTGGTGAAGTCGGTGACGGACGCGGTGATGGAGGCGATTGGGAAGTGAACAAGGCAGGGAACAGGGAATAGGGATCAGGTGATTGCTGAGAGAGCGATCGGCAGAAACATGCGAGGACGCAAGTGCGGCACGTCTACGGACACACGATGAAGGCTGCTGAACGGCAACTTCAGAATCCGCCAGATGTTCGAGACCCGGGACTTCGTCGACCTCGGAGACTCTGTGCCGCGAACTCGACGCTTCCGAATCCAGCGTGCGCCGCGATCTCGACATTCTGGAAGCAGGAAGGCGTGCTGAAGCGCGTCTACGGCGGCGCGGTCTCGGTGCAGGCGCCGCCGAGTCGCGCCTTCGACTACGCGGTGGAGAGCGTGCGCCTGAGCGACGAGAAGAGCCGCATCGCCCGGCTCACCGCAAGCCTGATTGAAGACGGCCAGACCGTGATTCTCGATGGCGGCTCGACGGTGGCCGCCGTGGCGCGCGAGCTGGCTTCGAAGTCGCTGCACATTGTCACCAACTCGCTGCCCATTGCGGAGAGCCTGGAATCGCTGCGCAATATCGAGCTGACGCTGACCGGCGGCTATCTCGATCCGCGGCTGCGCGTGATGCTGGGGCCCTTCTGCGAGCAGATGCTGGGCGCCATCCGCGCCGACGCGCGTGATCATGGGCATCGGCAGCATCACCGAGGCGGGATTCAGCAACAACAACACGCTGGTGGTTGGCTCGGAACAGAAGATGATCGAAGTGGCGAGCAAAGGTGATTATCGTGGCCGACCACACCAAGTTTGGCCGCGGCGGCATGATTCCCGGTGGCGCCGCTGAGCGCTGCACATTCGTTGTCTCCGACGCCGATCTGGCGCCGGAGTACGTCGACGCTGCTGCGCGACAATGGCGTCGAAGTGCTTCTGGCATAATCGGAGTTGCCGGTGCCGAACCTTTTCGGGACAGCTGCCTTCATGCAGATCAACTCTCACGATGTTCTGATTGTCATCGACGTGCAAAACGATTTCTGTCCCGGCGGCGCGCTGGCTGTGCCGCACGGCGACGAGGTCATTGCGCCGATCCATCGCATTGCGCCGCTCTTCCAGCACATCGTTCTCACGCAGGACTGGCACCCGGCCAATCACTCTCGTTCGCAGCGTCGCATCCCGGCAAGAAGCCCTTCGAATCGATCGAGCTTGCCTACGGCACGCAGACGCTGTGGCCGCCGCACTGCGTGCAGGGCACGCCGGGCGCGGAGTTTCATCCCGCGCTCGAGCTGCACGCAGGCCGAGCTGATCCTGCGCAAAGGATTTCGCCCGCAGATCGATTCGTATTCCGCGTTCTTTGAGAACGATCGCACCACGCCGACCGGCCTGGCCGGCTATCTGCGCGAGCGCGGCTTGACGCGCGTCTTTCTTGCGGGGCTTGCCTACGACTATCTGCGTCGGCTACTCGGCGCTCGATGCGCGCCGGCTTGGGCTTCGCGGCATTTATTCTGCGCGACGCCTGCCGCGCCATCGACCTTAACGGCTCAGTGGCCGCGATCGAGGCGGAGTTTGCGCGAGGCCGGCGTCGCTGTGATCGATTCGGCGCGAGCTTTCCGCCTGAAGCCGGCACACCGTAGAATCGCATCAGGCCGAATCGTCCGTACTCGCTACGCTCATGTCCCGCAACTTCTACATCCTCGCCGCCACGCTCGTGATCTCTTCGCGCTGATCTCGGGAGGCATGGCGCTGGTGCCGTCGAGCTTTCAGCCGGGCCTGCCGGCCAATGGCTCGCTTGGCGCACGGTGGCGCTGATTCTGCTGCTGGCGGCGCTGGCGTCGGCGCTGATCGGCGTGATGAGCAATCTGTTTGAGCAGGTGGACCGGCGCAGCGAAGAGGCGCGCCGCGCCGCGCGGCAGCAGGCGCGCGGCAATCGCGACCGATGAAACTGCGCCAGCCATTAAAATGAGAAGCAGCGGACTGTGTCCCGCACAGGATCGAGCTGACGCGAATGTATGAAGTTACCGTGGAGGCGGATTTCTCCTCCGGCCACTATCTCCGCAACTACAAAGGCAAGTGCGAGAACCCGCACGGGCACAACTACAAGGTCCGCGTCACGCTGGCCGGCGCCGCGCTCGACGAGGCCGGCCTGCTGCTCGACTTCAAGCTGCTCAAGCAGGTGCTGCGGCCGGTGATCGACCGCATCGACCACCAGATGCTCAACGACCTTGAGCCGTTCACGGTGCTCAATCCCTCGGCCGAAAACATCGCCAAATATTTCTACGACGAGACCAACCGGCAGCTTGCCGGAATGACCGCGGGCCGCGTGCGCGTGAAGGACTGCACCATCTGGGAGACCGACACCACGACGGCGACTTACTTCGAGTAGAGGCCGGAATTCCAGGCCAATGCCGCCGCTCAGTTCATCTGGCTCGACTTCGACTGCAGATATTTGTCGAAGGGAATTTCGAAGTAGAAGAGCTCTTTGCCGTCGGCGTCGCGCAGATCGCGCAGGTAGAGCTTGGCGCCGACCAGCGGATGGCTCAGCCCCGAGACATCGTAAAACAGGAAGCCGGCGCGCGTGGTGTGCGGCTCGACCGCCAGGGCCGAATACTCAAACGTGTTGAAGTCCTGCTCGATCTCCTTGTTGCTGCCCTTGGGCTTGGTGTGGATCGGCGGCAGCGGGCCGGGCAGGGGAATCTTGCTGCCCTGCGCGCTCCTTGCGCGTCATCAACCGCTCCACATCTTCCGGCTCGGCGGCCTGGATGCGGTCGCCGGCGGCGGTCTCAAAGAGAATCCGCGCATCGCGCAGCGAGATGGGCCGGTCGCCGTGATTGGTCACGATCAGCCGCACCGGCATCACGTCGTGGTCCGAGGTAATCGACGCGAAAGATGGACTCTTTTTCCTTTGTGTCGTAGGGCTCGGCGGCGATGGCCACGTGCTCGTCGGGGTGCACTTCGACCGCGGGAAATGAAGTGGCCGGCTGCACCGGAGGCGGCGTGTGGTCGCTGGCCATGGCCGGCAGCGCCAGCCAGAGCAACGAACAAGCGGAATTCAACCGCAAAGTTTTCATCGTGCTCGACTGTATCATTCCTAGGATTAGAGCTCTACGATTAGACCAGCGGAAACGATTCGGTTACGCATGATCCTTTTTTTCTATAACGTGGCCCTGCTCGTGGCCCTGGTGGCCGGCGCGCCGTGGTGGCTGTGGCGCATGGCCACCACGCAGAAATACCGCGAGGGGCTGCGCGAGCGGCTGGGCCGGGTTCCGCGAAGGCTTGCTTCCGATCCGGCCGTCGGCCGCCCGCTGATCTGGCTTCATGCCGTCTCCGTCGGCGAAGTTCTGGCCGTCACGCGGCTGGTCAAGGCGCTTGAATACGGCGCTGCCGGAGTATTCTCGTCGCGATCTCCACCACCACGCGCACCGGCCAGGCGCTGGCCCGCGAGCGCTTCGGCTCGAATCGCGTCTTCTACTGCCCGCTCGATCTGCCGTGGGCCGTGCGCGCGTATCTTGACGCGCTCAAGCCGCGCATGCTGATCCTGGCGGAGACGGAGTTCTGGCCGAATCTGCTGAACGGCTGCTTCCGCCGCGGAATTCCGGTCGCGGTGGTGAACGCGCGCATCTCCGACCGCTCCTGGCCGCGCTACCGGAAGCTGCGTGCGTTGTGGCGGCCGCTGCTGGGTCGGTCTGAGCCGCGTGCTGGCGCAGAGCGAGACCGATGCCGAGCGGCTGCTCGCGCTCGGCTGCGCGCCGGAGCGGGTTTCGGTCGCAGGCAATCTCAAGTTCGATGTGCGCGCCGCGCAGGAAGCCGAGGCCACGCGGCTCTTGAAGGCGTCGGGCGGCGGCTTGCGGTTCGTCGTCGCGGGCAGCACGCTCGAGGGCGAAGAAGCGGCGCTGCTCGAAGCGTGGCCCAAGCTTGCTGGCCGCCGATCCGCAACTCGCGATGGTCCTTGCCCCGCGCCATCCTGAGCGATTTGGCGCGGTCGCTGCGCTGCTCGAGAAGTCGGGCATAGCCTGGATGCGGCGGTCGGATTGGAACGCCGAAGCCGCGCCGAGCTCGCTGCGGCCCGGCGAAGATTGTCCTGCTCGACACGATCGGCGAACTGGCGTCGGTCTACTCGCTGGCCAGCGTGGCCTTCGTCGGCGGCAGCCTGGTTCCGGCGGGCGGCCACAATCCGCTGGAGCCGGCGCAGTTCGGCGTGCCGATCGTGATGGGGCCGCACTACGCCAACTTCGCCGCCATCACCGACAGCCTGCGCGCGCACGATGCGTTGCGCATCGCGGAGAAAGAAGACCTGGCCGCAGCGCTCATCGGATCTTCTTGAACGATCGGACGGCCGCCGAGGCCATGGGCGCGCGGGCGAAGGAAGTCTTCGAGCAGCAGGCAGGCGCGACGGATCGCTGCGTCGCAGCGATCCGCGAACTGCTCGGCAGTCAACGGTCGTGCGGAGCAGAAGGTTATGACGCGCCCATCCGCATCTCGGCCACTCTTGCTGCCGCTCGTGCCGCTCTACCGGCTCGGGCTTGCGCTGCGCGAGCGCCAATTGCAGCCGGGTAGCGCATCCATTCGCCGGCTGCGGCTGGCCCGTCATCAGCATTGGCAATCTTTCCACGGGCGGGGCGGGAAAGACGCCGCTGACCATCGCGCTGGCCAAAGCGCTCACGGGCGCGGCATTCACGTCGATGTGCTTTCGCGCGGCTACGGCCGGAGCTCCGCTCTTCCACTTTTGGTTGAGCGAACTGGGGACAGCCGAGCAACTTCGGCGATGAGCCGCTCGTGATCGCGCGGAAGTCCGATGTGCCGGTCTATGTCGCCGCGGAACGATATGAAGCAGGGCTGCTGGCCGAAGCGCCGCAGCGCCATCAGCTCCGGCATTGCATTTGCTCGACGACGGATTTCAGCATCGCCAGCTCTATCGCGACGTCGACATTCTGCTGCTCAGCCGGCGCAGACTTTGACCGACCATCTGCTCCCTGCCGGCAATCTCCGCGAAGCACTGCGTGCGGCAGGACGGGCACACGTCATTGCGATTCCGGCGGACGAACCAGAACTCGAAGCAGAGATCAAATCGCGCGGCTGGCGCGCCAAAATCTGGCGCCTTCGCCGCCAGATGGAAGTTCCGCAACTTGACGGTCCGGTTGCTGCCTTCTGCGGCATCGCGCGGCCCGAGCAATTTTTCGCAGGCCTCGAACGCGGCGGCGTGCAGCTCGCAACCCGCATCGCCTTTCGCGACCACCACCGCTACACAGCGGCTGATCTTAGCCGCATCGCCGCGCATGCGCAGAAGGCCGGCGCGACGGCGCTGCTGACCACGGAAAAGGACCGCGTGCGTCTCGGTCCTCTCGCCGATTCGTTGCCCGCAGCTCTCACGCTGCAGGTGGTCACGCTCCAGATTGAGATTGAAAACGAGAAAGCCGCAATCGACTCGCTCATCGAAGCTGTGCGCGGTCCGCGATAGCGCAACGCCGAGTTGCCCTAAGCGAGTCCGGAACCGCGAAACCCCTTGAACGATCGAAACGTAAGCACAATAAACACCAACAGCACCACGAGCTGGGTCGCTCCAAACGCAGGCGACGATTGCGTAGGCGCGATGGCCTTGAGCGCCGGAACCTTGGCGAACAATTGCGCAAACAGCACAAACACGTTGAACCACTCCGCGAGCGCTACACAGACGACATAGGCCCCTCTCCATCCGCCGTTCAGCTTGCCGCCATAAACTGCAATCTCTGCCGCTAGCAAGACAATGATCGAAAGGACCCCAAGAACGATGCCCGGCGTAATGCCATGGTAGGGAAAGAGAAATCCCGTAATGCTGGTGAGCGCCGTGGTGCCCAGAAAGAACATATGCAAACCACGCGAAAATCTGTTGTCCGCCAGTGCGAGGATCATGATGAGGCCCGCGCCGATCCCTGCGAGGCTCAAAATCACGTGCACAAGCGTGAACACCTGCGTACTCATGCCAAGGATCATGGGGCTGCTCCATACGGGGAATGATCGCTGAGAGCCCGGAACTCCGGGGAGCCTCCTCGATAGTACCGTCGCGTCGCGGGAACGGTAATCAGGGCGGATGAATTCTTCTGAGAAGTTCTAAAGCCGCTCGTCCACCGGAATCCACGGCGACGGATACACCGGCCCGATGTACTCGGCGCGCGGGCGGATCAGCCGGTTGTCGTCCAGCTGCTCGATCACGTGCGCGGCCCAGCCGGCGATGCGGCTCACCGCGAAGATCGGCGTGTAGAGATCGATGTCGATGCCCAGCGTCGCGTAGGTCGAAGCCGAATAGAAATCCACGTTGGCGTTCAGCTTCTTGTCCTTGTTGATGTAGAGCTCGATGGCGCGCGACATGTCGAACCACTTGGGCTGGCCCGAGTCCTTGCCCAGCTGCTCGCTCATCTTGCGCAGGTGCGTGGCGCGCGGGTCTTCGGTTTTGTAGACGCGATGGCCGAAGCCGGAGATCTTCTGCTTGGCCGCCAGCATGTTCTTCACGTACTCCACCGGATCGGCGCCCTGCTTGTCGATGGTCAGCAGCAGGCGCATCACGCCTTCGTTGGCGCCGCCGTGCAGCGGGCCCTTCAGCGCGCCAATGGCGCCGGTAATGGCGGAGTGGATGTCGGAGAGGGTTGCGGCGATGACGCGGGCGGCGAAAGTGGAGGCGTTCAGTTCGTGGTCGGCATGAAGAATCAGGGCAATATCCAAAGTTCGAGTGGCCGTTTCCGAGGGCTTTTCGCCGTTCAGCATCCACAGGAAATTGCCCGCGTGCGACAGCGAGCGGTCCGGCGGAACAATTTCCTTGCCCTTGCGGATCCGGTCGTAGATGGCCACGATCATGGCAATCTGCGCGGTCAGGTTGTAGGCCTTGCGCACGTTCGCGTCGTGCGAGTTGTCCTTCTCGTCGGCGTCGTAAAAGCTCAGCGCCGAAACCGTAGTTCGCAGCACTTCCATCGGCGTGGCCGACTTGGGAAACGACTTGCAGCAGGTCGATGATGCGCTGATCGAGCGCCCGCGCCAGGGCCAGTTGCGACTGAGAACTCGCGCAGCGCCAGCTCGTTCGGCAGCATCCCGTTCCACAGCAGGTAGGTGCATTCCTCAAAGGTCGAGTGCTCGGCCAGCTCGTGAATGTCGATGCCGCGGTAGGACAGGATGCCCGCCTCTCCGTCGATCCAGCAGATGCCGGAGTTTGCGGCGACAATTCCTTCCAGACCCTTTCCTGCGACAGCGGTCGACATAGCCCTTGCTTCTCCCTCTATTCATTTGATGGCTAGTTTGGCCGATAGGATGGAGTTCCGGCCGCCACGATGCGGTCCGGCGCCAAAAATAGCAGTAAAGATGTTTATAACGTAGCGATTCCATCCTTGTCACGGATGGTGGGACGGGGTTCGGCGCGCACTGCCGTGCTTTAGCGCGAAAACCCCCGAAAATCCCCGCAAAGCCCTCCCCACGATTTATCCTGTAGATTCCACCGAGTCGCAATGCCGAATTTCCGAGCTTCAATCTGCCGGCTCCCGTTCGGTAATATTGTGAATCAGGTGGGGATTTCCGGAGTTGAGTGAGACAATTTCGCCCGGATGCGGCGTCTAACCGGAAAAGATGTTCTCCCAATTACTCCGGGTGCGGATTGACTCGAACAACGCACCAGCGCAGGAAAGGCGAATCATGAGTGAATTAGAAGAAGCACCTCGAACTTATTCCGGCGCTTTGTTGGCGGTCATCGCCATCGCGCTTGTTGGCCGCGTTGGCAGCCTTGATCTGGTGCTTCACGCTGGGCAGCAAGCTAAGCGCCCAGCGCAGCCGAGCTGGCCGATGCCAAGCAGCAGAACCGCGAGCTGGCTGCCGAACTGCGCGAGACCGACGCCCGCCTTCAGCGTGACCACCGACGAACTGGGCAAGTCGCTCGGGCTGACGCAGAAGCAACTCGACGAGCGCGCACAGGCGATCATCGCGCGTGAAGCGGCCGACACCGCCGCCTGCAGACCGCTGAGCAGACACTGCGCAGCAGGTCACGGCCGTTTCCAGCGATGTTTCCAGCGTGAAGACG
Source organism: uncultured Acidobacteriaceae bacterium (assembly GCA_963782085.1). Taxonomy (GTDB): domain Bacteria; phylum Acidobacteriota; class Terriglobia; order Terriglobales; family Acidobacteriaceae; genus Telmatobacter. The sequence goes on along the minus strand of CAWAIL010000004.1, from coordinate 1,502 downwards.
CGACGTGGGCGGCGTCAAAACCGACCTGACCAAGACCCAGGGCGACCTGGCCACCACGCTCAGCCAGCTGGAGAGCGTGCAAGGCGACCTGAGCAACACCAACAGCGTCATCGCCCGCAACCACGACGAGCTGGTCACGCTGGAGCACAAGGGCGACCGCAATTATCTATGAGTTCACGCTTGAGCAAGGGCCAGAAGAAGCCGGTGGGCACGGTCAGCCTCGAACTGAAGAAGACCGACGCGAAGCACAACAAGTTCACGCTCGATATCTACGCCGACGACAAGGTGTACGAGAAGAAGGACCGCAACGTGAACGAGCCGTTGCAGTTCTACAGCGGCAAAGATCCGGCGCTCTACGAGATCGTGGTCAACACCATCAACTCGAAGAAACCAGATCTCGGGCTATCTTTCCACGCCGAAGGGCGCGCCGACACCGGTGCAGCCCAGCGGGCAGTAACCGGCCTACTGGTCAATCACAGGCAACTGGGGCGTGAGCACCAGGTTGGGCTGGTACCGGAAGCTGAACGTATAGTCCAGCTTCTTGCGCGCGTCCCACTGCTGCTTCGTCATCCTGAAAGCCGAAACAAGTTCCCCTCAACCGTCTGCCCGGGGTCAATCGTCGTGTCCAGCGGCGAGAGTGCCAGGCCCGTGCGGCACTGGCATGTCGGGATAGGCGACGAAGATGCGCTCGTAGTCGCCCTTGTTGGCTGCGTAGCTTGAGTGGATGCCGTCGTCCAGCGTCACGTTCGTCATCACGTTGTTCAGGACGATCGGGTGATCGGTCTGGTTCTTCAGGCTGACCTTCGTGAAGACCATGATCTGGTCAACATTCTGTTGCGGGATGGGCGCGCCGCTCGCATCCAATCCCGACGTCGTCGTGTGCTGGGAGTGGGCCCAGACTGCGAGGATCACGCCGCTTGAAATAGGCGGCTTTTGTCCAGCGATTACGTAAATAGCGATGGCGATGCTCACAACCACTGTGGCGGCCGCTGCGGCCCAAATCACGTGGCTAGTGCCCCGGGTCAGTTCTTCGCCCTTGGCTGCATCGTCAACTTGATTGGAATCCTGCTGCAATAAACTCATGACGGCCTCGCGGGGGTGGCGCGGTTGTTTGCAGCGCCTGATCGCTGCGACCCTATCTTAGCGCCAATTGGTTACCACAAGCCACGATTCTCAGGAGAGTTGGTTACTAGCTTAGGGGAGCAGAGCGCTTCCGCTCCAATCGGCTAAAGGACCACTTCGGATGGAAAGTTTACTGTTGACTGCTCTTTTGTGGGCGGAATCAGAGAAAGCATAGATCGAGTACCGGTGTGTTGAAAGTCCAATTCAAGACGCTCCCGAGGCGCTACAAGCTGAGACACTACTGGACTGAGCTATGACTTTCCTCCCGCAGTGCTGCCCTGATAAACTAGCTGGAGTCGCGAACAGGCGCGTAGCTCAGTTGGTTAGAGCGCTTCCTTGACACGGAAGAGGTCGTTGGTTCGAATCCAATCGTGCCTACC
>CAWAIL010000003.1:0-325824 GCA_963782085.1 uncultured Acidobacteriaceae bacterium | reverse complement strand
GGGCATTCCCGTGATCGCCTCGGGCGGCGCGGGAACGGTGGCGCACTTTGCCGATGTGTTCGGACGCGGCAAAGCCGATGCGGCGCTCGCGGCCAGCATTTTTCATTTTGGCGTATCCACTTCGCGCTCGCTCAAAGAAGAACTTGCGCAGGCCGGCGTTCCGGTGAGGCTGCCATGCTGATTCCTTCGATTGATCTGCTGGGCGGGCGCATTGTGCAGCTTGTGCAGGGCGAAAAGCTGCGCCTTGCATTCGACGATTTCGAATATTGGATTGAGAAATTCTCGCAATTTCCACTTGGTCCAGCTGATCGACCTCGACGCGGCGATGCGGCAGGGCGACAACTCGGCACTGGTCGAGCAGATTGCAAAGCGGCTGCCCGTGCCAGGCCGGCGGCGGCATCCATTCCATCGAGCGCGCACGCCAGGTGCTGGATGCGGGAGCGAAGCGCGTGATCATCGGGTCGGCGCTTTTCTCGGCAGAAGGCACAGTGAATACAGAATTCGCTGCGGAGCTTGGCCGCCAGCGTCGGCGCGGAGCACGTGGTTGCCGGCATCGACACGAAGAATGGCCGCATCGCCGTGAAGGGATGGAAGGCGCAGGTAGAGCTCACGCCGGACGAAGCGATTCCGCAGCTTGAACCCTACGCCGCAGCATTTCTCTACACGCATGTGGACGGCGAAGGAATGATGCAGGGCTTTCCCATCGAGACCGCGGCGCGTCTGCGCAAGCTCACAAAACGCCAACTCATCGTGGCCGGCGGAATTCGCAGCCAGCAGGAAGTGGATGCGCTCGATGCGCTGGGCGCCGATGCCGTCGTGGGCATGGCGGTCTACACGGAGTTGCTCGCGGTGTGATCGCGATTGCTATGCCGCTTCGCTCAACAGGAATGCGAAGGCGGCAGCAGAGCATATCCCAATCGCGGCTGCGATACCATACATTCAAGGAGCCCGACGGCCGATCTGCGAACCGCATTTCCATGCTGCGAGTCGGATACCCAGCCACATTGCCCGCTGAGTTGTTGCCGCGATTTTCCCGCGGGGATCGAGCTGATCCCCGTGTCGGACAAGATGGACCACGACGTCGACATCGATGTCTGGATTCCCGACCCCTATTCGACCAGGCGATGCGCGCTTGGCCGCGATTGCGCGGCGTGAAGCTGGTGCTCGCCATGATGGCGGGAACGGAGTGGATTCCCGAGACGGTCGGCCCGCACGTGACCATCTGCAATGCGCATGGCGCGCACAATATCTCCACCGCGGAGTGGACGCTCGCGGCGATCCTGGCCATGCTGAAGTACTTTCCGCTGTATCTCGACATTCAGCGGTCGGGAATTTGGAAGCGGCGCTTTGAGGCCAGCGCGCACTACGCGCAGATCACCGGCGACACGCGCACGACTTTATCCGCCTGTGCTGCGGGAAGAGCTGACCGGCAAGACGGTGCTGCTGGTCGGCTACGGCGCCATCGGCAAAGAGATCGAGCGCATGCTGGCGCCGTTTGACGTCGAGCATGATCGCGCGTGGCGCGCAAGCGCGCGTCGGAACCGGAAGTGCACGCGGTGAGCGAGCTGGACAGCCTGCTGCCGCAAGCGCCGATATCGTGATTCTGATTCTGCCGTCGACGGCGGAATCGCGCGGGCTGATCGGCGAGCGCCAGCTCGCGCTGATGCGGCAGGGCGCGCTGCTGGTGAATGCCGCGCGCGGGCCGATTGTGGATACCGATGCGCTGGTGGAGGCGCTCAATTCCGGCCGGATTCGCGCCGCGCTCGACGTGACCGATCCCGAGCCGTTGCCGGAAGGTCATCCGCTGTGGAGCTGCCCGAATCTGCTGCTCACGCCGCATATCGGCGGATCGACGCCGCAGTTTGCGCCGCGCGCGCTGCGCGTCGCGGCCGATGAGCTGCGGCGCTACATGAACGGCGAGCCGCTCCAGAATGTGGTTCAGGCGGCGAGTCTGAATCAGCTGCTCGCGGCGCGGCGCCAGTCGCGCAGGCCAAGCACGGCGAGCGGCACAAAAGCCGCATAGAGCAGCGCCGTGGGCCACAGATCCTTGTAGATTATTCGCCAATGTAGATCGATGTCCACGACAATCCAGAGCCACCAGTTGGCGATGTGCTTGCGCGCCTGCCACCAGGTGGCGACGAGGCTGTAGCTCATCAGCGCCGCATCGAGGTAGGGCAGCGCGGCGTGCAGCTGCTTGGCCATGATGCCCAGCACAAAGCTGCCGCCGTACGCCCAGGACGATGAGCAATCAGACAGGCTCGGCAGCGGAAGCGGAACGACGCGCACTTCGCCCTCTTCGCGCACGCCGCGCCACCAGTGCCACCAGCCATAGAACGTGAAGACGACGAAGAAAACCTGCAGCAGCGCATCGGAAAAAGTCCGGCGCGATAGAAAACGACCAGGTAGATAAAGATCGGAAACCAGCGTGATGGGCCAGCAGATGAGCAGACGCCGCGTGGTGAGCCAGATTCCGAGCAGCGGCTGTGATGAATCCCGCGAGTCTCCAGGCCAGTCGCGGCGAAGATAGGCGAGTAATTGCGTGAAGGCTCAGATCATGATTGAGCCGTCCTCTCGCGCATGCGAGCCGCGGCGCGTGTCGCGCAGAGCGTCGAGCAAGCGCGCCGCCAGCGTCGCTGCGAGAACCAGCGCGCGTGGCCGACAAGCCAGCCATCGTAGGCCATTGCGGCTTTTTCTTCAGAGTGCAGAACGCCGAGAAAATAATCGGCTTCAGAAAGCGCGAACTCGGCGTGGCAAAGCGCGGTCATGGGCGCGAGCGCGGCGGCTTCTTCGTTCGAAAGCGGCCGGACGGATTCGTAGCCATCGAGCAGCGCTTCGAGATGATCGAGGTGGATGGGCACATCGTCCGGGTGCGCGGGATCGTTGACGAGAGCGAGCCACTCGACGATGTTGCGCTCGATGGCGTGGGCGATATCGTGCACGGCGTTGGTGCGGTCGGCGAGACCGAAGTCGATGATCGCCGTGGCGCCGCGCGTTCGTCGGAGCCGCGATCGCTCCAGAAGAGATTGGAGGCGTGCAGATCGTTGTGGGTCCAGAGCGGCGTGAGCGCGGGCAGAAGCGGCGCAAGTTCGGCGTGAAACGGCGCGAGAAGTTCGAGAGCCTGCTCGGCGCAGGCGCGAACAGCTTTGATGGCCGGCGAGCGACGGGCGCGCGGCGAGATAGCGCGCCATCGCGGCCGCTGGATCGGCTGCGGCGAAGATCGTGAAGCTGGCGACGAGCGGGCGAGGCTTGCGGGGCGGAGCAGCGAAATCTCTGCGCAGCAAGATGGAGCCGCGCCAGCGCCTGGCCCGCGGAGTGCGCATGGGCCAGCGCTGCGAAACGGCGTCCAGGAGATTGCATCTTCGTAGAGATCGACGCCCGGCGGGAATTTCGTGCACCTCGTAGGTCCATTCGCCGATTTCGATCGCGGTTTCGCCGGAGGCGGAAGCGAAGACGCGCGGGACGGACGCGCCATGCGCGAGCAGATGCGCAAGAAAGCGATGCTCCTCGAGCAAGCCCTCGCGATCGCGCACCGCGCGGTGATGGCGCTTGATGAAGACGCGTGGTCTCGTTTTCAGTCGCGCAGCCACGACGCCGGCCGCGGAAAACGGGCGCGGGCTTACGGAGAGAATGCGCGTCGGGCTCGCCGAGCGCGGGAAATTCGGGCAAGAAGAGCGCGCAGTTCGTCGAGCGTCAGCGGAGGCCAGTCGGGCGCGACCAGCGTGCCGTCCATGCCGTGGGCTTTTGAGCGTCGCTCATTGCTGACTCTCGGCTTTCAGCTCTCAGTCTGTCGCGCGATCTCGGTTGCCTCCAGCTCAGTCCCCAGCTGCGACTAGCTGAGAGCTGAAGCTGATAGCTGAAGCTGTGCTCAAAACGTGTAATGCGCGGCGAGCCGCACGGTCGGCGGCGCGCCCAGCCAGACAAACGTGTCGCCGTAACTCGCGCCGGTGTCGGACCAGTAGCGCTTGTTGGTGATGTTGTCGGCGTAGATGTGGAAGGTGACGCGGCCCTGCTCGCCGCCGGGCGTGTAGCGCGCGCCCAGATTGAAGAGGTTGTAGCTGGGCACGCTCACCGGTCGTCGCGCGTGGCTTCTTTGCGCGAGGTGTAGCTCCAGCCGGGCATCAGGTGCAGGCCGCGCATGTGGGGCACCGTGAGATCGGCAAAGAGATTGGTGTGCAGGTGCGGCACGTTGATCACCTGCTTGTTGTCGAACGCCGGCGTGCCGGTGTCGGTCGAAGTCGCGTTCATGGCCGCGGCCGAGCCTTGAGGCGCAGCCAGTTGGCGGCTTTGCCTTCGGCGTTGAGCTCGATGCCGTCGTGCGTTTCGTGGCCTTCTGACACAAAGCATTGATCGCCGCGCTGCCGCGGGACAAAAGCTGTCGGGCCTGCAGCTCTTGGGATAGAAGAACGGCGCGCGCATGTGGAAGAACGCGGCAGTGAGCAGAATGCGCTGGCCCGGCTCGTACTTCGCGCCCACCTCGGCCTGGCGCGTGAAGAAGGGCGCAAGAAACTGGCTGCCGTTGTCGGTCCAGAATGGCGCCTGCGGACCGAGCGACAGCATGCACGCCGTAGTTCGAGTAGAGCGTGAGGTTCTCGACCGGGTTGTAGGTGACGGCGAATTGCGGCAGCCAGACCGGCTTGTCGGTAAGGTTGCGGTGCGCAGGCGTCCGGAGGATCACGGTCGAGGATCAGTCGGTCGCTGCAGCTCGCGTACGCGGAGTAGTTGTGGTCGCGCAGCGAATCGTAGCGCGCCGCCGGCGATGAGCTGAATGCGGCCGGGAAGATGAATGCGGTCCTGAATCACGCCCGAGGACTGGTGGCTGTCTTCCCAAAGGCGGCGCGGGCCGGCGGATTCGAGACGTAGGCTCAAGCGAATTCGGATCGCCGGGCGGCGGAAGCGGCGCGATCGGCTGGTAGATATTTTCCGAGCCGACGTAGGTGTAGACCGCGCCGTCCTGCACGATGCCGCTCGGATCGATAGGGATTCTGCGACGGTGTAGAAGCCGGGCTGCTGCACGCTGCGCAGAAAGAGCTCGCCGCCCGCGGTGATGTCCTGCGTGATCGGCGCCGGTGTTGATGTGGCCCGTGACCATCGCTTCGGCTTCGGCATCGATGCGCAGCTCGCCGGGGTCGCGATAGTCGTAGATGTCGTAGGTTCCGTCGGGCGCAAAGAAGAATCGGATCGGGCGCCGAGCCGGTGTTGCACTCGGCCTCGTAGTAGCAGCCGTAGGCGTAGATCACGTTGTCCTGGATGAGCGAGTGGCTGAGGCTGGCGGCGGCGAAGGCGAGCCACGTCGGCGAAAACGTGTGATCGAGGCGCGCGCCGGTGTTGAAGGTGTCGTAGGTGTCGGGCAGACCCCAGGGCTGATCGCCGAGCATGGTGGAGCGGTAGATGTGGTTGATGTCGGGCAGCGTTGTGCCGCCGAGCAGCTGATAGCCGCTGCCGTCGCGCTCGGTCTTGTGCTGGTACTCGAAGTCGCCTTTGAGCATGGTCGCCGGGTTCGAGCTTCCAGTCGGCCGCGCCCGCGCCCACGGCGCGCCAGCCGTTGGTGTCATTCATGTAGGGAACGATTCGCTCGCCGGCAAGATTCACGCGCGCGCCCACCTGCTTGCGGCTGCCGAAGAGATGGCCGAGATCGACCGCGCCGTAGGCTGTGCCGCGATGATCGGTGGCGAGATCGACGGCCTTGAATGTTGGCCGGGCGCTTGGTGACGTAATCGATCAGGCCGCCGGCTGAGGCCACGCCGCTCTCCACGCCGGCAATGCCCTTGAGGAATTCGACGCGCTCCTTGTTTTCGAGCGGCACATCCTGCTCGCCGGCGATGGTCATGCCGTTGATCTCAAGCCCGGTGGCGAGATCGATGGGAAAGCCGCGAATCTGGTAGTCGCCGTAGTAGCCCACGGGCACGTAGTCGTCGCCGACCGAAGCATCGTTCTTGATCACGTCAGAGAGCAGGCGCGAAACCTGGTCGTTGAGCAGGTCGCGGGTGACGACGGTGGCCGAAAGCGGCGCGTTCTTGAGCGTCGCGCCGTCGAGCGTGCCGACGGTGACGGACTCGGGAAGATAGTTGTCTTCCACTTCGCCGTGGACGATGACGGTGGTGGTGACGGGCGCCGGCTTCTGCTGCGGCGCGGCGATTCTGCGAGTTGCTTGCGGACGGTGCGGCATTGCGGCGGGTTTGTCGTGCTGCGCGAGCTGCGCGCAGACGAGGCAGCAGAGCAGCAAGCAGGACAGCGCAACGCGAAGGCACAGGTGACGCTGGCGAGAAGCGAGAATTGACGTTGCGGTCGGATGACATGCGGCTGCGTGCATGCGGATCCCTTGTTTCGTATTTGCCTGAAACAAAGGAGCTTGCGCTGCGAAGTGAAGGAAGAATGCCGCTCGGTTCGGAGAAAACTTCCCACGCCGGTATTATCCGGATCGGGTTCGAGGGTATTTCTCAGCCCCACAACGCGTGGAGCACCCCTGTTTCAATAGATTCGATTGAAACACTCGCGGCGGGGAATGGCAAATGCGAGCGCGATCGAGCGAATCCGGCTATTGCGTCGCCGGTTTCGCGAAAGATGAATCGCTCGAATAATTGCTGTTGCAGCAGTGCGGGCAGTTGTGAGCTCCGCGGCGAGCTCGGCGATCGTGGCCGCGACAAAACCTCGCAGCATGGCCTGCTGCGCATCTGCCCAAACCGGGTGGGCCGGGCAGTGTGCTTTCGACGGCACGATCTGCCGGCAATCAGGCAGATGTTGAGGCAGATGACGCCGTCGACGGCCTCAATGACTTCGAGCATGGATGCTCGCGTGCCCGCGCTGCGACATTTGGAAGCCGCCCGATTGGCCGCGCCGCGACGAGATGAGCCCGGCCCGCGACAGGGACTGCAGAACCTTGGATAGAAAGCTCTCCGGAGCGTCGGTTGCACGAGCGAGATCGAAGCAGCGAAATCGCGGCCGTTTCCGCATCGGCGGCGGCCAGATGAATCATCACGCGGACCGCCGTAGTCCGCGGCACGTGTTAGTTGCATCGACGAATTCGGTTTTTTCATGCATCTTCCTGCGAATCCGTGCCGTTTGACTTCCAACGCCCGGAACCTGAAGGCGGAGCCGGCGCTTGAACGTGGCGCGAGTTTGAGTGGCAGCGTATTTGAAATCGTCACAAGCTTATGTGTCACGCCGTCACAGACCACCGGTTATCGCAGGCGTTATAGTTTGATCTTTCCAATTCAAATTGGAGAAAAACAGTCCAGAATGTCCCGCGCAAACTGACGCTCCGCTGTCGCCTGGCTTCCGGCGAGCCGGAAGAGATCGGCGTGGGCTTGCGCCTGATCGCCGTCCGCGTGCTCGAGCTGTGCGCGGGCTGCATGAGAGTGAAAGGAAACTCTGAAGCGTTATGAATCCTTTTCCTGCTGTTGATCCAATTCCCTTGCCGGCGCCCGTGTGGCTGCTGAAGCTGCTGCACATTGTCACGCTGTCGCTGCACTTTGTGGCGGTGGAGATGTTGCTGGGCGGACTGCTGCTGGCGGTTCTGCTCAGCCTGTTCCGCAACTCGGCGACTGCGCATGTCGACGGCGCGCGCGCTTGGCGCGCAGGCTGACGGTGGTGATGACGTTCGTGATCAACCTGGGCGTGCCGCCGCTTCTGTTTGCGCAGGTTCTTTACGGGCGCGCGCTCTACACCAGCAGCGTGCTGATCGGCATCTACTGGATCGCGATCGTCCCCATGCTGATGCTGACCTACTGGCTGCTCTACCAGTTCTCGGCGCGGCTCGAAGCAGGCAAATCGGCGTGGTGGGTCGGACTGATTGCGTGGCTGCTGGCGGGCGGCGTGGCGCGCCTGCTCTCCACCAATATGACGCTGATGCTGCGGCCCGAGGCGTGGCGCGGCATGTATTCGGCGTCGGCGATGGGCGCTTATCTGCCTACGGGCGATCCGACGCTGACGCCGCGCTGGCTGATGATGATGGCCGGGGGATTGTTTATCGGCGGATTGTGGCTGGTGTACCTGGCGGCCGCAGCACGTTTACGCGCGGAAGAAAAAAAGTTTGTGGCCGGGCTGGGCGGCAAGGTTGCGCCGCGATCTTCGGTGTGGTTTATCTGGCTGCCGGGTTGTGGGCAGCGAGCGTACAGCCGGAGGCGGTAAAAGCCGGCCTCGCAAACGGATTCGCCGGCCACGCACTCTATCAGATTTGAAGGCTGGCCGGCTACGGATGGATGCGCTTGTGGCGGTGGCCGTGCTGCTGGGCGTGGTGGCCGCATTCGGCAAGATCGCCGCCGGCTGGCTGGGCATGGACCGGCGTTCTAGCTGGCGTGCTGGTTGAGATCATGCTTACCGTTTATCGCGACGGAGTGCGCGACGTGACGCTGCTCAGCAAGGGCTACGACGTCTGGGACCGGGTGGTGGTGACGAACTGGAGCGTGGTGGGATTGTTCCTGGTGCTCTTTGTCGCCGGCCTGGGCGTGGTTGGATGGCTCGTGTCAGTTGTGGCGCGCGCACAAAAGACCATGGAGGGCGCGGCCTGACCGCGGAGAGACTGCGATGAGCGATACAGCGATTGCACGCACACATTGTTCCGGAACACGCGGAGAACGGCGACCGAACACGCGGCGCGCATTTCTGGCGGCGGCGGGCGCGGCGGGAATCTGCTATGCTGCCGCGCTGGCGTATCCGGTTTACCGCTACCTGGCATCGCCAAATGAGATGGCGCTGAGCGCGGCGGCGGTGACCGAGGTGACGCTGAAAGACGCGCAGAAGCTGCCGCGGGCTCGGTGCTGATGTTCAAGTTCGGCACCGCGCCCGGCAATGCTGATTCACCACGAAGACGGACGCTGGATTGCACTGACCGCGGTTTGCACGCACCTGGGCTGCACGGTGCAATACGAGCCGCAGACGGACCGCATTCATTGCGCGTGCCACGGCGGAGTTTACAACGCTTACACCGGCGCCAACGTGAGCGGCCCGCCGCCAAAGCCGCTCAAGCTCTTCAAGGTCGCTGTCAACGAGACGGGAGTCGAGGTATCGCGAGCATAATGGATGCGACTCGAAGCGTGATTGCCGCGGCGTTCTAATTCTCGCGACATAAGGAGCAATTTCATGGGAATCCTCGATCTCTTCAGTCTCAAGGGTAAAATGCACTGGTTACCGGCTCCGGGCAGGGCCTGGGATCCGGCATGGCGATCGCCTTTGCGCAGGCCGGCGCCAACGTCACGCTGCACAACTACGACAAGGTTCTCGATTCGAACGATCGAGGAAGTGAAGAAGACCGGCGTCAAGTACATCACGCGGTCCGGCGACGTGTGCGACAAGGCAGTCTCGCCAGATGCTGGTGGACGACACGGTGAAGGAGTTCGGCTCGATCGACATCCTGGTGAACAACGCTGGAACCATCAAGCGCGCCCCAGCCGCGAGCATTCAGAAGAGTTCTGGAACACCGTGATCAACACCAATTTGAACGCCGTGTGGTTCCTGAGCCAGTATGCAGGCCGCCTGATGCTGGCGCAGGGGCACGGCAAGATCATCAACACGGCTTCGCTGCTGTCGTTTCAGGGCGGCATTCTGGTGCCGGGATATGCCGCGGCCAAAGGCGCCGTGGCGCAGTTGACCAAGGCGCTGGCGAATGAGTGGGCCGACAAGGGCATCAACGTAAACGCCATCGCTCCCGGCTACATGGCGACCGACAACACTGCGGCGTTGCGTGCCGATGCAGTGCGATCGGCGGCGATTCTGAGCAGGATTCCGATGGGACGCTGGGGACTGCCGTCGGATCTGGCGGGAGCGGCGGTGTTTCTGGCGTCGGAGGCCGGCAACTATATCCAGGGGCACGTGCTGGTGGTGGACGGCGGCTGGCTCTGCCGCTGAGCTGAACAACGAGGGAAGAGAAGCATGACGACAAAAACGATCGCGAGCAATGTTTACGACTGGGTTGATGAGCGGCTGGGACTTTCGGAGCTGGCCGCATTTGCGCGGAAGAAGACGGTTCCCGTGCACGCGCAATCGTTCTGGTATTACTGGGGCGGCATTTCGCTGTTTCTATTTATGGTGCAGTGCTTCACCGGCGTGCTGCTGCTGGTGTATTACCGGCCCGGGCGTGAGGCATACGAGTCTGTCCGCCAGATCACGTTTGTGATGCACTTCGGATGGCTGATCCGCTCGGCGCACTCCTGGGCGGCCAACCTGATGATGTTCGCAATCCTGGTGCACATGTTCTCCGTGTTCTTTATGAAGGCCTACCGCAAGCCGCGCGAGTTTGGCTGGCTGAGCGGCATGGCGCTGCTGGGGCTGGCCGCGTGCTTCGGCTTCTCCGGCTACCTGCTGCCCATGGACGAGCTGAGCTACTTCGCCACCAAGGTTGGCCTGCAGATTCCAGCAGCCATTCCGTGGATCGGCCCGGCAATCGCCACCATGCTGCGCGGCGGCCCCGACGTAACGGAATTCACCGTGCAGCGCTTCTTTGCGTTGCACGTGGTGGTGCTGCCTGCGCTGTTCATTCCCCTGCTCGGGTTTCACCTCTGGCTGGTGCAGAAGCACGGCAATGCGGTTCCCGAGAGCGAAGAGGTCAAAGCCGGCTGCCGAGCGCAAGTCGCATTCCCTTCATGCCCAACTTTCTGCGCAAGGACCTGGCGATGTGGATCATCTCGCTCAACGTCCTGGCGCTGCTGGCTTCGGTGTTTCCCTGGGCGCTGGGCAAGCAATACGATTCGCTGGCGCCCGCGCCGATCGGCATTCATCCCGAGTGGTATTTCATGAGCCCGTTCGAGATGCTCAAGATTCTGGGTACTGTCCTGCCGGGCGAAGCGGGCGAGATTGCGGGCATTCTGCTGTTCACGCTGGGCATTGTGCTGTGGATTCTGATTCCCTTCTATGACAAGAACAAGGAGTCGGCAGACGGGCGCGGATTGCGCACTATTTCGGATTGCTGGCGGTGTTCGCACTGCTGGCGACGACGGTGATTGGGTATTGGACGATTCGGTAAGAGCAGGTTAAAGCAGTGAGATAAGTGAAAAAGTGAAGTAAGTGAAAATGTAATGGCTTAGGAACAACTGAGGACAAGTAGTGGCAAGATGATATCGGAGAAGCCGAACGCGAGATCTCCAGACAATCCTTCCGCGATCTTCTGGTATGGCAGAGAGCGATGGAATTGACCGCTGGCGTGTACCGACTTACCCGTAGCATTTCCTCGCGAGGAAACATTTGGGCTCATATCTCAGTTGAGGCGGTCGGCAGTGTCAATTCCGAGTAACATCGCTGAAGGCCACGGACGCATGAATCCACGCGAATTCAAACACTTTCTTCTCATTGCACGCGGATCGAATAGCGAGTTGCAAACGCAGTTACAACTGTCTGTCGATCTCGAATTTGGTGATCCGAAAGAGACCGGGAGAGTACGGGGCCCTTTCGGAAGAAGTGGAAAACATGCTCTTTGCATTGCTCGGCAGGTTAAGAAGCAACGGCTCGTGAACAACGGTCGGTCACTTGTTCACTCTTTCAGGTTTTCAATGCTTCACTTTTTTCACTAGTTCACTCATTCACTGTTTTTTGGAGTCACACCATGAACTACCCCTTTTGGGACATTCCTTATCTCGGCTCGGGCTGGGTGATTGGCATCATCGCCATCTTCCACGTCATGATCTCGCAGTTTGCCGTGGGCGGCGGACTCTACCTGCCGCTGGCCGAACGCAAGGCGCTGCGCGAAGGCCGCGCCGACTGGCTGCAAGAACTGGCCGGCTATTCGAAGTTCTTCCTCATCCTCACCGGCGTCTTCGGCACTGTTTCCGGCGTGGGCATCTGGTTCGCCATCGGCCTCACGCACCCTGAAGCCACCAGCACGCTGATTCATAACTTCGTCTTCGGCTGGGCCATCGAGTGGGTTTTCTTCATGGTCGAGCTGACGACTGCGGCCGTCTACTACTACACGTGGAACCGGGTCGATGCAAAGCTGCACCTGGCCGTGGGCTGGGTCTACGCAGGCGCTTCGGTCTGCACGCTCATCATCATCAACGGCATTCTCACCTTCATGCTGACGCCGGGAGACACCTGGCTCGCAGTTGCCGGCACCGGAAACGAAGCCAGCAAGTTCTGGAATGCCTTCTTCAATCCCACTTACTGGCCGAGCCTGCTGCTGCGCACCTGCGTGTGCGCCTCGCTGGCCGGCATCTGGGCGCTCATCAGCGCCAGCCGCATCGATGGCGGCAACAGCCGGCGCTCAAAACCTCGCTGGTCAAGTGGAGCGTCAAGTGGCTGGTGCCGTCGTTTATGGCCATGCCGTTTCTGTTTGTGTGGTACGTCTTTATGGTTCCCGCCTCGCAACGCGCGCTGCTCACTCTCGGCATTGACACCATCGGCTCCGGCACATTCTCGACCGTCACGCGCATTGCGCTGCTTATCGTCATTACTTCGGCCACGATTATCGGCGTGGCCTACTACCTGGCCTATCGCAATCCGGTCGACTTTAACCCGGCTCACGCGGTCGCGATTCTGCTGCTGGCGCTGATGGCCACCGGCGCGGGCGAGTACTCGCGCGAGATGTTGCGCAAGCCTTACGTGATCGGGCGCTGGATGTATTCGAACGGCGTGCGCGTTCCCTATGCGATCAAGATCGATCAAGAGGGATATCTGGCACACAGCATGTGGGTATGGAATGGCGCCGACTCCAGCTACTCGCGCGGCGAAGCTATCTTCCGCGGCGAGTGCGGGTCGTGCCACACGCTCAACGGCTACCGGCCGCTGGTGAAGCTGCTGCAGGCCGCGACCGCGCGAACATCGAGAGCTTTATCACCATGCTGCACGAGTACAAACCCGACTCGCCGTACCACCATTTTATGCCGCCGATGGTGGGGACCAGGCAGGACGTGGACGACTTGACCAACTTTCTGAATGCCCAGGTCAATCCGCCGGCTCCGACCTTGCAAAGACCGCTGCAGACGGCGCAGAGATAGCTAACTGGATCCCTCCCCCTGGACGGCGAAGGCCCGCGCAACGCGGGCCTTCGCATTTGCTAACCTCGCTGCCAGCCTGAATTCCTTCAGGGAGCGCAGGCGTTACAGTCCGAAACACTCGCTAACCGAACTGTGTCTCCCCCGCCGGCGTTGCCGCCGTTTTCACATTGATCACGTGATAAATCGCCGGTTCCGTTCCCACGTTCTTGAAGCCGTGCAGCTGATTCGACCCGTTGAAGACGATCGATCCCGGTCCCACGCGAATCCACTGTCCGTTCGAAAGCGTCTCCACCGTGCCCTGGCGGATAATGATCAGCTCCTCATTCGGATGCCTATGTGGTGGGTGCGGCGACTTGCCGGGATTGAGCGTGGTGATATGAATCTCCAGATTCTCCAGCGTCGCCGTCGGCGTGCTGCATACCGTCCGCACCGAGCCGTTTGCGTTCGACTTGTCGACCATGTCTTTCCAGTCAAAAACCTTCGACCCCATCACCTGTGCCGGATCGGCGTGGCCAAACGCATTGCCAACAACGGCGGTGGCAGCAAGCGCGGTAAACAATTCTCTGCGATTCATCTCTTTATCCTTCTTTTGAGCGGCATTCCTGTTGCACAGATAACTATACGAGGCAACCGACAGTTAACCTGGGCGCGCCCTTTCCGTTCCCACATGAAAATGGGTGCCCACTGTAGGAGCCTTGTAACAACTACACGGCTTCAGCCGGGACAAGAGCCGCGCACAAAATAACTGGGCCTTAACCCCAGAAGGGATTTCCACTCACAAATTCGCTTGATCTCCTGTTTTCAGCAAACTCTTCACTCACGCCACGGACACGCGCCCAGTGCATCCAATACCCCTCATTCGCAAAACACCAACCACCCGTCTCGGCCTTCACCAACCACGGTCGCTCAAAGCCTTGTCAACCCCACGCTCCGCAAAATCTCCCTCATCCCCCTCATTCCAAACACAATATATTTTCCGCCAACAGTGCCGATAATTTCTCTGAAATCGCTACACTTATCTCAGTAGGCAAAAACGAAAACAACGAGTTTGGGCGGCCCGGGTGTACTCCTCCTCTGGGCCGCTTGCTTTTGGGGCGGTTTTCGGCATTTCACTCACTTGCTGACCCGCTGACTTGCTGACTCGCCGCCCTAACTCCTTTCGTTGGAGGGATGTGTAAACAACTCTTGTCTTTGCACGAATTTGGAGGGCAGCCTATCGCCTAAATCAATGGAAAGAAACGAGTTGTTTGCACAGATGGGGAGGGGAGTTACCAGGTAGTCAATGCCGCGCCCGCCTGTTCGCGATTTACCGTCGCACGGTCCAGCCGCCAGGGTGAGGCCAGCAACCTGCCGGCTTGCTGATTTGAGCTTCGCTAGGCCTTCTTGAACCTCGCCGCGGTGGCCTCCGCGGTGCGCGCCAGCAGGCCAACGTCGCTGCCGACCGCGGTGAAGTTGTAGCCCATCTCAAACAGCGCCTCGGCGTCGTCGGCATTGCCGGTAAGAAAGCCCGCGGATTTGCCGGTTGCGCGAATGCGCTGCGGCGGCTTCCTTGATGGCCGCCTGCACCGTCGGGTTGCTTCGGGTTGCCGAGATGGCCGAAGGCCGCGGCCAGATCGCTGGGGCCGATGAAGATGCCGTCGACGCCTTCGACGGCCGCAACGGCTTCGATCTCCTTGAGCGCGTCTTTGGTTTCAAGCTGCACCAGCACGCAGGTGTCGAGATGCGCGTTGCGGTGGTAGTTCTGCATGCGGCCGTAGTCGTTGGCGCGCGGCGCGACCGACACGCCGCGAATGCCCAGCGGCGGATAGCGTGTGGCGGCGACGGCCTTGCGCGCTTCTTCGGCGTTCTGCACAAAGGGAATGAGCAGCGAGCGCGCGCCCACATCGAGCGCGCGCTTGATGATGACCATGTCGTTCCACGGCACGCGGAAGACCGGCTCGGCCGTGCCGCCGCGCATGGCCTGCAACTGCGGCAGCAGCGTGGTGATGTCGTTGGGCGCGTGCTCGCCGTCGATGACGATCCAGTCGAATCCCGCGCCGGCCAGGATCTCCGCGGCGATCGGGCTGGCGAGGCCGCACCACAAGCCCACCTGCCGCTCGCTGCTTTGCGAGCGCCTGCTTGAATGCGTTGCGGGGCAAATTGTCCGGGCCATTCGGGCATGGGTTCGATCTCCTTTGGCGATTGTAAGCGCGTGGCGCAGAATCACGGGTCGGAGCCGGCTATGGTGCGGTGCACTGAAGTCGAGGCGCTTGATCTCGCCGACGATCGGACCGTAGCTGACGATGGCGCAGAAGGCGATGAACGCCGACGAAGATCAGCGCGCCGTTGTAGGAGTGCGTCTTCTGCGACGATGTAGCCGATGATGAGCGGCGTGGTGATGCCGGCCATGTTGCCGAAGAGGTTGAAGAGCGCGCCGTTCATGCCCACCATGCCCTTCGGCGACGTGTCGGAGATGACCGTCCAGCCCAGCGCGCCGATGCCCTTGCCGAAGAACGAAATCGACATGAACAGCAGCATGAGGCTCTGCGATGACGCATAATTGCAGGCGATGATGGTCATCGAGAGCGCCATGCCGGCCATGATGGGCAGCTTGCGCGCGAAGCTGAGCGAGTGGCCGCGGCGCAGCAGCCTGTCGGAGATGACGCCGCCGAGAATGCCGCCGAAGCCGCCGCAAAGCCCGGGCACGGCGGCCGCAAAGCCCACCTTGAGGACCGACATGTGCCGCGCCTGCGAAAGGTAGAGCGGGAACCATGTGAGGAAGAACCAGGTGAGCGTGGTGATGCAGTACTGGCCGATGTAAACGCCGACCAGCATGCGATAGCTCAGCAGCATCTTGACCGTGGCCCAGGTGAGCGTGTTCTTCTTTACGCTCGCTGGCGGAGTCGGTGTTGACCAGGCCGCCGCCGCGCTCGATGATGTCGATCTCGGCTGGCGAGATGCGCGGATGCTCTTTGACGCCGTAGATGTTGGTGAACCAGACCAGCGTCAAGCACGCAGCCCAGCGCGCCCATGAACCAGAAGCAGCTGCGCCAGCCGGACGCTGTGAATCAGCCATCCGAAGATGGGCGCGAAGATGGGCAGCGCGAAATATTGCGCGGAGTTGAAGATGGCCGAGGCGCGTCCGCGCTCCGACAGTGGGAAACCAGGCGGCGACGATGCGGCCGTTGCCGGGAAAGACGGGCGACTGGAACAGACCGGAGAGGACGCGCAGAATGAAGATCGCGGTGAATGCGGCGCTGGCGGCGAAGTAGCCGGCGAAGGCAGTGAGAAATGCGCACATCGACCAGCCGATGATGGCGATGCCGTAGACGCGCTTCGATCCGAAGCGGTCGAGCAGGCCGCCGGAAGGCAGCTGGCCCAGCGCGTAGGCCCAGCCGAAGGCGAAGAGCAGATAGCCCAGGCGCTGCAGGCTTCAGATTCATGTCTCTTGGGCATCGACGGGACGGCCTGCGAGAGCGCCGAGCGGTCAGCAAAGCTGAAGCAGCTGACGACGAAGAGAATGGTGATGATGAGATAGCGAACGCGCGTTTGCCGTTCTTCAGCTCAAGCGAGTGACCTCTGCATGTACTGCTGCGTGATATGCTTCGGTTTTCACGGTAGCATGCGGAACGCGCCGCCAGGCCAACGCTGTCGCGTCAGGCCTCCTCGCTGACCGACTGGATGAGCCCGCGAATGTAGCCGTAGCAAAAGGCGAACGACTGCAGCGAGTCGGGATCGGCTTGTCGGCGGCGAGCGGCACATGGTCGGGCATGAGCATGTAGGGATAGCCGATCTCCTTGTAGACGCTGATCGCCTTCACGAAATCGACGTCGCCCTCGTCGGGATAGACCTCGATGAAGTCGTTGCGATGGCCGCGAATGTTGCGGAAGTGCACGTTGAAGATTTTTTTGCGCGTACCGAAGTAGCGGATGACGTCGAAGATTTCGACGCCGGGATTTTCGAGATCTTCCGAGATGGTTCCCTGGCAGAAGTTCAGGCCGTGATAGGGGCTCTCCTGGATGGTGATGAATTTCTTGAGGCCGTCGATGGTGCCGAGCACGCGATTGACGCCCTGATAGCCCTCGGGCGGCACGCCGGGATCCTGCGGATGGCAGGCCATGCGGATTTTGTATTCGTTGGCGACGGGGATGATGCGATCGAGGAAGTAGGTGATGCGCTCCCAGAAGGCGTCGGCGTTGACGACGCCGGCTTTGGTGAGCGGAGTTTCGGGATGCGCTTCGGAGAGCTTCCACTGGTGGTAGAGCGCGTCGCCGCGGCCCGGCACGCGGCCGGTGCGCAGCACGCCGAGGATGCTCATGTTGTATTTGATCGAGGGAATGCCGGCCTGCGCGCAGTTGCGGATGAAGGTTTGCAATTGCTCGATGTCGCGGTCGCGCTCGGGGCTCTGGGCGAGCATGATGGCGGGATGCTTTTCGTGATCGATGTAGCTGGACTCGAGAAACGGCGGCGCGGTGCAGTCGATGCTGATGCCGTATTTGCCGGCCATGTCGATCATGCGCTTGAGCTCGTCGACGGTGGCGTAGAGCCGGTCGCCCTCGATTTGCGGATAGCCGCAGATGTTGCGCACGCCGTAGCGGGCGAGGTATTTGAGATGCGTGTCGTTGGTGGGCGCGGTCTGGTCGCCCAGCTTCATGAGACCAGGCTGCGATGCAGGGGTCGCGCTCGCAGGATTGGGCGCGACACCGGTTGCGGCGACCAGTCCGGCGGCTCCGCCGGCAGCAAGAAATTGTCTACGATTCACTTTCCCTCCGGAGATCTCGTCCTCACCCTTGTATGCGAGCGAGCGCGCGTCTGTAAAGTGGAGTTAACGTTACTGCAAGGTCGCGCCTGATGTGGAGATTTGATGCGGTGATATGATTGCCGCGGGTTGATGCGAATGCGAGCGCAGACGGAGTCGGAATTGAGCAGCGAGCGGATTCAGCATACTGGCAAATCGCCGCGCGTGACGGCCATGCGCGTGGTGCCCGTGGCCGGGCGAGACAGCATGCTGCTGAATTTGAGCGGCGCGCACGGGCCATTTTTACGCGCAATCTTGTTCTGCTGACCGACGAGGCGGGGAACACCGGCGTGGGCGAGGTTCCCGGCGGCGAAAAGATCCGCAAAGTGCTGGAAGAGGCGACGCCGCTGGTTGTCGGACGCGAGATCGCGCACATACAACGCGATTCTGCGATTCGATGCAGCGAGCGATTCGCCGATCGAGATGCCGCGGGGCGCGGGCAGCAGACATTCGATCTGCGCGTGACGATCCATGCGATGACGGCGATCGAGTCGGCGCTGCTCGATCTGCTTGGCCAGTTTCTCGGCGTGCCGGTGGCGGCGCTGCTCGGCGAAGGCCAGCAACGCACGAGCGTGCCGGTGCTCGGATATCTGTTCTTTGTCGGCGACAGCCGGAAGACGGGGCTCGATTACCGGCGCGCGGGCGAAAGCGGCGAGCGGTTGGTTCCGGCTGCGCGATGAGGAGGCTCTGACGCCCGAGGCTATTGTGCGGCTGGCCGAGGCGGCGCATGCGCGTTATGGCTTCAACGACTTCAAGTTGAAAGGCGGCGTGCTCGCGGGCGCGGAAGAGATGAAGGCCGTGGAAGCGCTGCGCCAGCGATTTCCCGAGGCGCGCATCACGCTCGATCCGAATGGCGCGTGGTCACTGAAGGAGGCAATCGCGCTGTGCAAGGGCAAGCAGGATGTGCTGGCCTATGCAGAAGATCCATGCGGCGCGGAGCAGGGATTTTCAGGGCGCGAGATCATGGCGGAGTTTCGCCAGGCGACCGGACTGCCGACGGCGACCAACATGATTGCGACCGACTGGCGCGAGTTGAGGCACGCGATCGCGCTGCATGCCGTGGACATTCCGCTGGCCGATCCGCACTTCTGGACGATGCAGGGTTCAGTGCGCGTGGCGCAGACCTGCCGCGACAACGGGCTCACGTGGGGTTCGCACTCGAATAATCACTTCGATATCTCGCTGGCGATGGTGACGCACGTGGCCGCGGCCGCGCCGGGCGCGATCACCGCGATCGACACGCACTGGATCTGGCAGGATGGGCAGCATCTGACACGCAATCCGCTCCAGATCAAGGACGGCGCAAATCGAAGTGCCGGCGCGCGCGGGTCTGGGCGTCGATCTGGATCTCGATGCAATCGAGCGAGCGCATGAACTCTACAAAGCGAAGGGGCTTGGCGCGCGCGACGACGCCATCGCGATGCAGTTCCTGATTCCGGGTTGGAAGTTCGATCCGAAACGGCCGTGCCTGGTGCGATGAACAATGACCTGAAGAGACATCGAGTCCGCGGCTGCAAGCGCCATGAGCCGCATGACTTCGCGTCGACACAGCGACGACAATGTCGCCGTTGTGGTGAACGGAGGGTGGATTGCCTGCGGGCACCCGCTTCGACGTCGGGCCTGGTGCTCGCCGAGGCCATTCCCGAAGCGCACAAGGTGGCGCTCGCCGATTTGGCCGAAGGCGACGCGATCGTGCGCTACGGCGTGCCGATCGGCTACGCGAACCGCGCCATTGCGCGCGGCAGTTGGGTGCATGAGGGGCTGATCACGCGCTCTCGATGCGCCGCCGCTGGCAGATTGTCCGCTGGCGACCGCAACGCCCAGACCGCTGCCGCCGCTCGAGGGCTACACCTTCGAGGGCTATCGCAATGCCGATGGCATCGGTGGGCACGAAGAATATTCTCGGCATCAGCACCACGGTGCAGTGCGTCGCGGCCGACGGTGGAGTATGCGGTGCAAGCGCATCAAGGCCGAGATTCTGCCGCGCTATCCGAATGTGGATGACGTCGTCGCCATCACGCATCCCTACGGCTGCGGCGTGGCGATCGATGCGCCGGGCGCGGCGATTCCGATTCGCACGCTGCGCAATCTGGCGCTGCATCCGAACTTCGGCGGCGAAGTGATGGTGGTGAGCCTGGGCTGCGAAAAGCTGCAGCCGGTGCGGCTGATGCCCGCGAGCGACGTTGCCGGTGCTCGAGGAGGAACCGTCTGTCGCTGTGATGCAGGATGCGCAAGCAGGGCTTCGGCGAGATGGTGGCCAACATCATGGCGCTGGCCGAGAAGAAACTTGAACAGGCTGAATCAGCGGCGGCGCGTGACGTGCCCGGCTTCCGATCTCGTGGTCGGCTTGCAGTGCGGCGGGTCGGACGCGATGTCGGGCGTGACGGCGAATCCCGCGGTGGGATTTGCGGCGGACCTGCTGGTGCGCGCCGGCGCGACAGTGATGTTCTCTGAAGTGACCGAGGTGCGCGATGCGGCGCACCTGCTCACGGCGCGCGCGGCAACGCCGGAGATTGCGCGGGAATTTGTTCGCGAGATGGCGTGGTACGACGAGTATCTGCGCGCGGGCGGAGCCGACCGAGCGGCAAATCCCACGCCGGGCAACAAGAAGGGCGGCCTGGCGAACATCGTGGAGAAGGCGATGGGCTCGATCGCCAAGGCGGGCAGCACGGCGCTGATGGGCGTGGCTGCGCCGGGCGAGCGCGTGACGCAGAAGGGGCTGGTGTTTGCGGCCACGCCGGCCAGCGACTTTATCTGCGGCACGCTGCAACTGGCCGCGTCGATGAACATGCACATCTTCACGACGGGCCGCGGCACGCCGTATGGTCTGGCGATGGCGCCGGTGATCAAAGTGGCGTCGAACAGCGGGCTCGCGCGCAGCGCTGGCCCGACCTGATCGACGTGGACGCGGGAACGATTGCGACCGGCGATGCGACGGTCGAAGAAGTCGGCTGGGAGATTCTTTCGCTTGATTCTGGATGTGGCCAGCGGGCGCAAGAAAACCTGGGCCGACCACTGGGGACTGCACAACGAGTTCGCGCTGTTCAATCCGGGGCCGGTGACGTAAAAGACAGCGGTGTTAGCGGGGTCCGCCTCGCTTCACTCATGATCGCGGAGCTGTTCTTTTTGCCGCCCGCGAGACTTTGGTCCTGGCGCACAAACGTCTGGCTCCGCTAACTACGCTGACTCCGCCAGCTCCGCTATTTCCCTTTAACCAGCGGCTCGCCGGCGATCTTCAGCTGCACGCGATAGACGCTCGTGCTGGCGCAGATGTAAAGCGTTTTGCGGTCGGCGCCGCCCCAGGCCACGTTGGCGACGCGCTCGGGCATGACGATCGTGCCGAGCGGCTTGCCTTCGGGCGAGAAAATCCACACGCCGCCGGGGCCGGCGCTGTAGATGTTTCCCTGCACATCGACCTTCATGCCGTCGGGGCCGCCGACGCGCGGATCGGTAGTCGCGTCGTAGAGCAGTTTGGGATCGGCGAGCGTGCCGTCGGGCTTTCACGCGGTAGCGCATCCAGATCTTCTTCGGCTCGGAGTTGTTCGACGTAGAGATATTTTTCGTCGGGCGAGAAGGCGATGCCGTTGGGGCGCGGCAGATCGGTGATCAGCAGCTGCAATTCGTGCATGCGCAGGCGGCGCGCCGGGCTTGTGCTCGAGCGCATGCGGAATGCGATAGACGCCGTTGACCTTGCAGCTCCTTTTCGCGGTCGGTGTCGTTCTGCGTGCGCAGGCCGTAGGGCGGATCGGTGAAGTAGAGCGAGCCGTCGGACCGATACACCAGATCGTTGGGGCTGTTGAGGCGCTTGCCCTGGTAGGCGTCGGCGAGGATCGTGATCGGGCCCTTGGGGTCGAGCGACTCGAAGCGGAAGATATCGCGCTGGGCGTGGCCGGCAACGGTCAGGCGGCCCCGCGCGTCCAGCGTCATGCCGTTCGAGCCGGGCTCGCGGCCGCCGTAGGGCGTCGCAGCCCTTGTAGCCGCTGGGCTGAAGAAAGATGCTGACGCCTTTGCCGGCGTCCAGCGGCGGATGCTGTTGGACGGAATCTCGGCGAAGAAAAGGCTGCCGTTACCCAGACCGGACCTTCAACCCAGGTAAATCCTGTGGCGACTCGCTCGAGCTGAGCGCCAGCGGGAATAATTCGATCGATTGCCGAGTCAAGATGATCGACTTTAAGCGGCGAGGAATCGAGAACACCAATCGGTGCCGCCGCAGAAGCACTTGCCCCGGCCAAAACATGTTTCGAGGCAATGAAAGAGACGAAAACCAGCAAAATGGAAAAACATCCGAAGAGCCAAGAGCGATCTTTTTTGCAGCATCGATTTTTCCTGAGGAAGAGATGGAAGTTGACGGATGAATCGCCCAGCCGCATATTCGCAGGATCGGCAGCGCAGACTCTCCGGCGCATTCATCTTTCGCTCCGTGCCGCACCCGTGTCAAGGCACGGTTGCGATAGGCTGAGGCGCTCTTTCGTGAAACAGCTCCCTCCAGAACGGAAGAAACCCAGATGCAAAATGCCGCCGAATCGGCTTACAATTCTAATTGTCATGGCGAAGAACAAAGCGGAAGCGATTGAAGTGGCCTGCCCCGACTGCGGAGCGATGCTCAAAATCGATGCGACGACTGGCGTGCTGGTAAGCCATACTTCCGCGCCGCGCAAGCGAATGTTCGAAGACCTGGAAACAGCGGCCAAGGCGATGCGCGAACATGGCGAGCGCACGGAATCGATCTTCCGCCAGAGCGTGGACGCCGAGAAGAACAAGGCCGACCTGTTGGAGAAGCGTTTGCCGAGGCAATGCGCAAGGCGAAAGACGCCCCGGACGAAAAGCCGATGCGCGAAATCGACCTGGATTAGTCACGCATGCGGAACACGCTTTCCGCGAACCATCCAAGTACCCTGAGAAACTCGACGCTGGACCCTCTTTCAGGCCATACTTGATTTGCAACAGGGTTTTAGCGCCGTCTTGTTCCGGCGCGGAACACGAGGAGAGTTTATGGTGGTCGTTCCGCTGGCAAAACCTCAAGAGAATGTGATCTCAGCGCCGGTTTCACGATGCGCAAACGATGTCCGCTGGCTCCGTTACGCCGCCGCTGGCACCCTCGCTGCAGGCGGCGCGCTGCTCGTCACGGGTTACCGCAAAGCCGGCCTCATCGCGGCTGCATCGGGCACTGCGCTGGCCATGCTCGATCAGCAGGAAGCAGTGCGCGAGTGGTGGAACATGCTTCCCGGCTTCCTTGAGGAATTGCACACGACGCTCGGCAAGGCGCAGACAGCGGTCGAAGATCTCTCCAAGCAGGGGCAAAAACTGGCAGGACCTGCTCTGCAAGTAGTTTCTCTCTCGCATTCCGTTTAGTTTTTCCGCTCGACCAGGTAGCGCGCCACGGCTTTGAGTCCATCGGCGCGGCTGCCGTAGGGCTCAAGAGCGGCAAAGGCCTCTTCGATCAGCTGCGCCGCATCGCGCCGGCTTTGCTCGATGCCGTAAACCGCAGGCCACGTTGCTTTTTCCGTCGCCTGATCCTTGCCGGCAGTCTTGCCCAAGGTGCGCTGAGTCCACAGTCATGTCGAGCACGTCGTCGACAATCTGAAAAGCAAGTCCCGCTTTGCGCCCGAAGCGATCGAGGCGCGCGACATCTTCTGCATTTGCGCCGCCGTAAACGCCACCCGCAACCACGCTCACGCGAATCAGCGCGCCGGTCTTGGCGCGGTGGATGGCTTCGACGAGTTCCGGTGTAGGCTTCAGGTGTTCGCTTTCGATATCCAGCACCTGGCCGCCGATCATGCCGTCTACAGTGCCGACGGCGTTCGCAATCAGTCCGATGATCTGCACCGTCGCAATCGGAGGGCAATCGAGACCAGCCAGCACTTCAAACGCGCGCGTCTGCAATGCGTCGCCAGCAAGGATGGCGATGGCCTCGCCAAAGGCCACGTGGCAAGTCGGCTTGCCGCGGCGCAGATCGTCGTTATCGAGCGCAGGCAGATCGTCGTGGATCAGCGAATAGGTGTGGAGCATCTCGATGGCCGCGCCGAGACGTTCGATCCCCGCAGGAATCTTTCCGGCGATGGCCGCACCCGCCTGCATCACAAGCACCGGCCGCAGACGCTTGCCGCCGGCGAAAACCGAATGACGCATTGCGCCGTGAATCGAGGCAGGCACAGTTTCAGCGCTGGGGATCAGCGTCTTCCAGAGCGCGGTCGGTCAGATCCGCGCCCTCCTGAATCAGCGATTTCACGTCTGTAGCCATTTCTTTCATGTTAGACGACTTCGCGTGCGGCGCAGTTCACCTAACCATACAACAGCCGCAAGCAGCATGCTGATGCCCGTCAACCAGCGACCCGCGACGGCATCCGGCGTCGTCGTCCAGTCAACTGTCAGCGTTATGGCGCCCTGCGGAACCGGCACCGCGATCAGGCCGTCGTCACGCTTGGGCAAAGAGTTTGCGTGGTTTCCGTTGAGAACCTGTCCGTTCACGCTGATCTTCCACGCCGGATAGCTGAGCAGCCGCAGAACCAAGTAGCCCTGATGCGCGATCACCGCGTGGAATTGGCGGTGCTCGGGATTTGTTGCGCCATCGCCGACCATCACGTAGGTCGCATCGCAGCTGCCCTGGTTCGGATTCCAAATCGGATTGGCGTCTGGATCGTCAGGGTCCGGCTTGCCAAACGCAACAGTCGGATCGTCTACCAGGCACGCATCGGGCAGCCCCGTGGCGATCTGCGAAATGTCGGCGCTGGGAGGTTCGTACTCGTACATGCCTTCAAATCCTGCGTGATCGCTGTAGTTGGCCAGCGTGGCGGCAACAGTGTCTTCCGGGTAGCAGACCTGGAAGAACATCGTGCCTGCGTACACGGTGGCCGCGAGAACCAGGCGCCGCATGCGGCGAGAACCGCAACGCGAGCGCGGCGCGCCGCAGGCCAGATGGCAGCGACAAAGAAGATTGCCATCGGCGCTTCAACCGCCTCTAGCCAGCGCCACGGATATTGCAGGAAACGCATCTCCGGCAGCAGATTCCAGACGGGCCGCGAGATGGGGAACGAGAAAAACAGCACCACGACAGGGATAGCAGCCAGCGGAATCCACCAGCGACGCGAGCCGGAGCTTTTCTGGATGGGCAATGTGCCGCGCCGCCAGCAGACAACGACCGAGACAACGGCAACGGCGATCATCGAGACCGCAATCCACGAAGCCTGGCGATTGATTGCGTCGTGCAGGGCGAGCAGCGGATTGGCGTTGTGAGCGAAGAGCCAGTTGTTTTCGAAGTTGTAGCCGGGATCCTGGGTAGCCTGGCGGACGTCGACCCAGTTGCGCTCCAGGGCAGCGGGGAACCAGTAAAGAGCCGCGAGCCCAAGCCCGAGCGGCGTGGCAACAGCGGCGCGCAGAATCGGAGCCCAGGATTTCTTTGCGAGCCGCAACCAGCGCGACGGCCGCCAGCAGATAGCTGGCGATCACGCCGAGCGGAAGATTCGAGAGCCAGGCCGGCGAGAGCGATGGCCAGCGGTGCAGTGGAACCATCGAAGGCGCGGCGAATCAACGTCCCGCCTGGATGCCGGTCGCGCAGCGCAAACAAGAGTAGAAGCGGAAGCCAGACGCCGCCGGCGAATTCGGGAAAAGCGGAGCGCTCGTAGCCGGTGAAGAGCGTGAAGCCGGAGAAAATCGCGACGCAGCCGGCCAGCGTGGCGGGCAGGTCGTCGAGAGCCTCAAGCGCCAGCGCGCGCGTGGCCAGGCCCGTGCCTGCCAGCGTAAGAAACGTGAACGCGATGGGCACGAAGCTCCAGGGAAAAATAAAGCCCAGCACAGCGCCCAGCATCCACGTGAGCGGCGGATAGAAAACGAATCGCGGTTCGCCTGCGCCATAGTTCGCGCTCGGCGTCCAGTGCGGATAGGGAATTCCGTGCCGCCACGCGTTGACGCAGTCGAGCCAGGAGACCAGATGAACGTCGAAGTCGTGGCCGCAGGAGTTGCCGCGAATGAGTTGCGGCGCGATGGCAAGCGCCGCGGCCGCCAGAATAATAACCGGCCCAGACCATCGCGACCACAGTTGCCCATCAGTTCGGCCCGGCCCTGCTCCCTCGCTCCCTTGCTCACTCGCTCCCTGCTCTCTCATGGCAGCAGGCGCAGCGTGTGGCTGGTCTGCGCGGCGACCGCGGCCGGCGTGAAGGGCAGCGCGAATGTCGTTCCGTTGTACCAGTCATTCCACTGGTCGCGGAAATACGGGCTCAGCGGGTTGCCGCTCTCGCCGAGCACGATGTTCTCCGTCGATCCGTCCACGTTGCTCCAATCCATGGTGAAGCGCTGCGAAGGCCCGTTGGCGCGCGCCACCTGCTTCACCGTCGTCGTGTCGCCGCTCAGCGGCAGCGGCCCGCTCATCGGCCACGCGGCCAACGTACGGCAGGAATCGCGCCAGCGGATGCTCCAACTCCACCACATGCCAATTGCCATAACGTCCAGTCGGCCACATCGGCGGGCGCGTTGCCGTCTGCATGCCCTTCGCACAGCCGCGGTCAGCAGCGCGTCCCAGTTCCTGTAGCCCTGCGGCAGCCACTCCGGCTTGGCGTGCATCACGATCTCTTCTTCGGCAAACTGCGATTTCGCCCCAATGGTAGTCGCTCGCAAGTTTGCCGAGTTTGGGCTCAAGAATCATGGGCCAAATTGCGCGCGCGCGTCTGAGTCACAAGCGATGCCGCGGCAGAGTCGGCGGTAAGTCGCCCATCCCAGCTCCGCATCAGGTCGGCAGCCTTGCGCAGGTTCGCGTCCGCGCTCGCCGGTGTGATCGATGGCGTAAGCGAAGCGCTGGCCCATCTCCTGGTCCACTTCGCTGTAGATGTCGGTCTGCACCGCAAGCATGTCCTTTGGTGCGAGTCCGTCGCGCCCGTCGAGCGATTTATAGATGCGCTCCACGCGGTAAGGATCCATCCATTCGTCGCTGAGTGGATATGGCGACGCGTCCGTCGTAACGCGCGAGTTGGCCGTGGCCAGAAAGCCCGATGGCGGATCGAAAGAATTTGGCATCGCGTCGAACGGAATGTATCCCTGCCATTCGTGCAAGGTGTCGCCGACAGGCACGTCGACCATGCCTCCGGGCCGCATCGGCACGCGGCCGATGGCGTGGTAAGCGATGTGTCCCTGGTCGTCGGCATAAACGAGATTCTGCGTGGGCCAGCACCACGTGACCAGCGCCGCAGAAAACTCCGTCCAGTTCGACGCAGTATTCATTTCATAAAGCGGAATCTTGTTGAGCGATGGATCATAAAGCGTCCACTTGAGCGCAATCGGCTGGCTACCGTCGGGCAGCATCGGGTTCAGCAGCGGGCCATGCGCCGTCGACTGTACATCGACGGCCACATCTTTGCTCCCGCGCACGGCGATCGTCTCGTGATCCACTGCGAGCGGATGCCACGCGCCGTCGATTCCCTGGTAATTCCCTTTCCCGTCAAGCTTTTCGTAGTAGAGATCCTGCACGTCGGCCAGCAGCGCGGTGAATCCCCACGCTACGTGCTCATTGTGGCCGGCAACAATGAATGGCAGCCCCGGCAAAGTGACGCCGGCGCTATGAAATCCTGGCGCGTGCAGGTCGGCCATATACCAGATGTTTGGCACGCTCAGGTCGAGGTGCATATCGTTTGCGAGGAGCGGCTTGCCGCTGGCTGTGTGGCTCCCTGAAATCACCCAGTTGTTTGATCCGGCCGCGCAATCACCGCATGCCGGCTGGCCCAGCAACGCGCTCAGCGCGCGCAAATCCTCCGGCGCAAGCACTGCGAGCGCCGCAGCCGCAGGGCTAACAGGCAATCGTGTCTCGGTGTTCTCTTCATCGTCCTCATCGCCGTTTTTCTTTGGCGGTTCAGGCAGCGGCTGCGGCTCACTCAGGTCGACTCTGACTCCCGTTGGCGGATGGTCGCGCCACGACCCTATGGGATAAAGATCTGCTTCGAGCTTGGGATCGTGGAGCGCGGCAGACACCTCCGCGCGATCGATGATGGTCGCAGCGCGCAAATCGAGTTCCTGCACCATCGAGAGGCCCACACTGA
The DNA here is from genome assembly GCA_963782085.1 of uncultured Acidobacteriaceae bacterium. Taxonomy (GTDB): domain Bacteria; phylum Acidobacteriota; class Terriglobia; order Terriglobales; family Acidobacteriaceae; genus Telmatobacter. Next base: position 298,105 of record CAWAIL010000003.1, on the reverse strand, counting down.
CCGAGTCGACTCCGCGCCAGGGACGAGGCTGGTAGTGCAACAGCCGGAACTCGGGCGGGAGAGTGCTGGCGCTTTCGGCCTGGGAGATGAAGAGATTCACGCCGCGAGCATAGTCATCAAGGCGCTTGCGATCCACATCAGAGAAAGAATTGTAGATCCGCTCGGCGGTCAAGCGAATCTGCAACACGCGCTGCGTCTTGTCGTGCTCGAGAAGCGCTGAGCCCAGCACCTCGGCCAGCTCTCCGTTGGCGGCGCGGCGCATCATATCCATCTGCCACAGCCGGTCCTGCGCGGTCACGTATCCCTGGGCCATCAACATGTCATCCTGAGTGGCCGCGTCAATGTGGGGAACGCCATGCGCATCCCGAAGGATGGTAACTGGCGCAGAGAGTCCCGTCAGGTTAACGTCGCCATCCAGCTGCGGTAGTGCGGCAAGTGTGACCGAACGGAGCCAGAGCACGCCTGCGGCAGCGGCAAATGCAACGAGCAACACCAAGCTTGCGGCCACGAGCAAAACGATCCGCGGCCAGCGGCGTCTGCCCTTGTTACGTGCGGTATTTTTGGCGGAGGCTGGCACGGGTTTGACGAGCAGTGGTACAAGGTTCTTTCAGGTATAGAATACCGCCCGCGCTGCTCGTGATGGTGCACAGTCGATTACCACGATTCCCGCGAAGCAAAGTGAAAATGCGGGTAAAAGCCAAACGATCGCCGCAGCGGAACCGCGACTCCGAATTGCGGATAAACCGGTGCGCCCGTGAATGCCGGCCGCGGCAGAAAAGCAAGTGGAGCGCCGATGAGGCCAACCACGCCAGCCGCGATCAAGCCGGCTTCGGCGGCGGTTCCCGCATCGGTGCTGCGCGTTGCGCAGATTCCAACAATCAAGCCACTTGCGAGCATGGACGCGATCCATACCGGGTGATCGTTCCGTTCAGGTGCGGCGAACTGCGGGCCGAATTGCACAGGCCGGTCGAGATCCACGCTGATAATCCCTGCGCGATCGAATCGAAAGCCGATGCCCGGAGGATTCCCGGGCGGGTCGCAGAAAAAGTACGAGTCCGTGGCGCCCGCGAAGAGACAGTGCACCGGGGCTTCGTTGTCATTGCGGACAACGACAGGCTGGCCCTGGGCGAGGCTTTGCACACGCAGCCATGCCGGATCGGCCGAGGGAACGGGCACGGGGCTATCGGGCAGCGTCTGCGCAAATGCGGCGGCGCGAAGCACCAGGAATGCAGCGAGAAGCAGGCTGAAATGTTTCATACCTCGTCATCGTAGGCAGGCGGCGACTTCGCCGGATGACGGACTATGACAGTTTCGAAGGTGTCACATTCAGGGCTGAGCGCCCGCTGACCCATCGGGCCGCGACGTAAGCGTTGCCTCAAGCGCTCGCAGTTGCATGAACGATTCTTCGCTGAGCAGTCGGAAGACCATGGGGAAACAGCCTTTGGGAAGTTGCTGTGCCGTCAGCGAATCGCAGACCACGCCTGAAGTTGCTTCGAGGCCTCTCTTCCAGCCGGGACGCGCCGTGTCTCGCACCAGCAGACTCTCTGGCCGCAGGCCGACCGCGACAAGCAAGGTTTGCGCGATGCGCTGAAACTCCTGCCAGCGGGATGCGATGCCGATGAGATCGGTCGCGTGCTCCGGCAGATAGCGTTGCAGGCTGGCTTGCAACGGAGCCGTTACAGGATGCACCTGCAGCACTGTCAACTCGGTGCCTGCCGGCAGAAGCTTGCGGACGGTCTCTGCCTTGCTAGGCAGGACGATGGGAATCGCCCTGTCGAGAATCTCACCCGTGCCGCACTCGCCCGGCGCGCATCCAGCAACGGGTAGCGCCAGGTTGCCCGCCATCTCGTGCATCACGATCCCGCGCAGCGCTTCGTCGGGCTCGATGAACAGCCAGCGTGCCGGCGGTTCAAATGAAAGCCAGCGTCGCAGCCGGGCGCGCAGCAGGGCATCCGCCGCGCCGATCTTGTGCGCTTTCGTCGCCAGCTCGCCGATGAGCTGGTCGACGGCCATTTCCGGAGTGCGCGCAGAGGCAGGCCGTGCTTTCGCGACAAAAACTCCGCTGCCGTGGCGAAATTCGACCCAGCCCTCTCGCTCCAGCTCGCGAAAGGCCGCGCTGGCGGTATTCGAGTGAATGCTGAAGCGCCGCGCCAATTCGCGTGTGCTTGGCAAGCGATCGCCCGGCAGCATTTCGCGCGTGAGAATGCCGAGCATCACCTGGGTGATGAGCTGCTCGCGCAAAGAAATCTCGCCACTGCGATTGAGCCAAAGGCGCATGTTAGAGATCGCCCTTCACAGTTCTCCTGTCGAAAGCGGCGCGACGGAGAACGAAGCATCCCGTCCTCGGCCGTAGACCAAAATCAGAAAGAGAAGCAGCAAAAGGATAACGCCAAAAACCAGCAAACTTCCTTCGGGTCCGTCGGCGCCGCCGCTCAATAACGGATTGCCCACCGGGTTCGAACTGAGCAGATGGCCGCGGCTTTGGAGGCCGCTGTCGGCCGTGCCGTAGAAAAACGTTTCCGCCCAATCCCATGCCGCGTGAAAGCCGAGGGCCCACCAGGCCGAGCCGGTAAGTCGAACGCTCAGGCAAAAGAGAAAGCCGACCGCTCCGGTAGCCAATACGCCAATCCAGTTCTCGCCGCTGTTTTCCGTATGAAAAAGAGCGAAGACTGACGATATAACCCACGCGGCTTGCCAGAATGCACTGCGTCCCGCGAGTTTTTGATGGAGCAGGAGGCAGGGAAGCAGCCCAATCCCCGCAATCACGTACACGCCGATGGCGCCATTGCTGTCCCTGGTAAAGTAAGCCACACCGCAAACCACGATCTCGCTGGCTAGTGCCCACCAGAAATTGATTCCCCGCACGAGCGTGGAAAGGCCATAGCAGCGGAAGAGTCCCTCCTCAACCGACGCCACTAGAAGAAAGACGCAGCCCCACAGCGCAGCAAAGCGCAAAGCCTCGGCGCCGTGCAGCACAGCATGATCGAAGTTCAGCCATCCCCCGAAAAACAGCGCCGCAATCAATACGGAGAGCCCTGCGAAGCCGGCTAATGCACCTGACAAGAAGTGCCAGGCACGACGAGGTCCGGCGAGGTTATAGCTGAGGAGCCGGCGGCCCTCAACCAGAGACATCAGCCCCGCGGCCGCAAGCAAAGACAGAAAAGGAATCGTTTCAGTCACGAGAATGTAGGCAGCCGAATCGTCCATCGATTCGCCGATCAGACCCGTCCCAAAATAGATGGTCGCGAGGACGACGCGGAAGACATAGTAAAGCACGTAGAAAAACAGGATCGACCAGCCAGCGCGCAGCCCGTTCGGCCCGACGAAGATCCAATCGAAACCTTCTCGGTCGTGGGCGGCCAGATCATTGCCGGGTCCAGGCGCCGGGGCCAACGAAACCAACTCGCCGGGCACCTCAACTTGGCGCTGCTGCTCCGGCTCCATCGATCCTCCCCCACGGCAGACATGACCCGCCGCCCAGTTTCCCCGGCGAAAAGTCAATCTACAGCATAACGATTTTCAGAGGGCCTGTGCCTTGATCAGCGACGGCAGAAACGGAAGGCAGGATGGATTTCAGGCATGTGAACTGGGCGAAACACCGTTGCAGAAAGCACGGCCCCGTGGGCGCTTTCAACCCGCGAGGCCGCGTCTTTCGTCGTGATATCTCCTCAGCTCGTTACTGATGTTCGGGAGCCTGGCCGGCGACCTGGATATCGTTCTTCACGCTGAAAACGCCTGCGACGCTGTTGGCCCGAATGCCGGCTGCATCTTTGTCGGCCTGCGAATCGACCTCTCCATACAGCGCCACATGCCCGTTCTGCACGGCGATGCGGATCGGCTTTGCGGGATCGATGGCGTACTTGTTGAGCGATGGAAAGCTATACACTGCCTGCGCCACCCTCAACCGGATTCCATCGTCCATCGGCGACACTGGATCCACGCTGATATTGTCAACAACGTCCTTTACTCCTGGCGTCGTGGAAACAAGGCCCACGGCAGAATCCCGATTCGGATAGTCGTGCGTGCTGCCGCCCAGAGTCACCACTCCGTCCTGTACCTCCACCGTGATCGCGTCAAATGCATTTCCGTAGCCCACGCGATCGTAGGTCAGCTTTTCGGCCAGGCTCTTCTGCAGTTGCGCATCGGAAACGCTAGGTCCTGAGACTGAGATCTCGTTGCGGACAGCCGTTACGCCTTTCACTTTGTGCGTCGTCCTGTCGGCATCGGCCTTGGCTTCGTAATCATTTACGGTTCCGGATAGCGTGGCAACGCCGTTGGCGTCCACATTCACCTGCACATCTTTGTACTGCGACTTATTGAGCTTCGACTTGACCGCGGAAGCCACATCCTGGTCTGCGCCGGCGCCGGTTGCCGCGCGGGAAAATTGAGGTCCTGCAAGAAGAACCGCGGCTAACAACACTGACAGGGAAATCGACTTGCGAATGCTGACAATCTGTTCCATTTCTTCTCCTCCATTACAGTCATGACTCGGTGGCAGCGCCGGTACCGCTTCACAGCCTGCCACCCGCGCCTGTTTAGACACTGCACCCGATGGGAAGGTTGCTTGATTTTCGGAGCTTATGGAAACGAGAGCCTTTAGCGGTAGCGGCGCGTGGCCTTGATGACCATGGAGAAGACGCCGGACTCGTCGCGGGCCACGACCAGCGAGACGTGGCGATTGATGGCCACTTCCGCCTGGAGCAACTGCTGGCTGGTGGTGTTGACGTCGGTGGCGTAAGTGAGCGTGACGTTGCGCCCAAGCTGCTCCTGGACGGTGATGCGCGAGGTGGAGTTGCCGAAGGCGCCGAGGTAATTGGGGTCGACTTTGACGCGAGCCGGCGCCGAAGAGTTTCTGCACGCGGTTGCTCACCGTGGCATTGAGCGCCCCGCCGAGCAGCGCGTCGGGGTGGGATTGCTGATGGCCTGCTCCTGCTGCTGGGTGTAGAGGCGCTGCTGGTTGGCGGTGTGGCCGAGCGCGAGAAGCGACACGCACGTCGGCCTCAGGCAGCGGCGGATCGCTGCGATAGGTGACGGTCAGCTTCTGCGGCGTGCCGTGCAGGCCGAGCGAGATGTCGTAGTCCTCAACGTGCGCCGTGGCGCTCAGATCGATGATGCGGCTCGATGCGGACCGGGTTGGTGAAGGTGATGTCGCCGCGCTCCAGGTCGTAGCGGGTTCCGGCAATCATGGCGCTGCCTTCGGTGATGGAGACGCGGCCCAGCAGCGAAGGCGAGGCCAGCGTGCCGCGCAGACGCAGGTCCACGTCGCCGGCCAGCTTGGCGAATGCGTTCTGGAAGTTCAACTGCGGCGAAGAGGCGATGTGCACGTCGAGGCGCACGTGGTTCGAGGGCGCGTCGGGCGGCGCAATCGTCTGCACGGACGTGTTGGCCTGCGCAGCCAGGGCCGCGAGGTCGAGATCGGGGCTGACCGTGAAGCGCGTGATGAGCACATCGCCGCTGAGAAGCAGGTTGTTCTGCGAACCCTGCAGCTGCAGCTTGGCATCGGCCAGCGAACTGACGCCCTGCGGATAGCGAATGTGCACTCCCTTGCCGGTCACGGAAAGATCGGCGTAAATGCCGTGCTGGTAGGCGAGGAATCCGCCCACGGTAAGCAGACCGCCGCCGCTCATCGCGGTGAGCGATTTCACCTCCAGCCGGTTCTGATTGAACTCGCAGCGTGCCGTGCAACTGGCTTAGGCCGTTGGGCAGATCTTCAAGCGAAAGCGCGCCGTTCTGAAATTCAACGTTGCCCTGCAAATCGGGATGCTGCAGCGGGCCGTGCGCTTCCAACTGGAATGTCGTCACGCCGCTCGCGGTCAAGTCGGGATCGAGCGTTTCGGCGAGTTTCAGATTGATGGAGCCGCTGGCGGCGAGATCGAGTTGCCGTGTGCCCTTGAGCGCGAGGCTCCCCTGGGCGCGCAGATCGGTTTCAGGCCCCGTAACGTGGAGCGGATCGAGCTGAATGCGATTATTCGCCAGCGTCGCATGCACGGCGCCGTCGCTCTTGAGCGCGACTCCTGCAACGGTCACTGCAAGCTCCTCAAGCCGAGCCTCTCCGTGAAGCTGTTCAGTGTGCGCAAGTGGGCCTTCCATCGTCACTTTGCCCGCCAGCGCCGATTCGCCGCGAAACGCCTCAAGATGCGCCATCGCAAACAGGGCGCCGACATTGAAATGCGAGAAATCGAGTTGCGCCCGAGTCGTATAGTCGCTGTTCAATTGCGTATCGCCATGCAGCGCAAGTTCCGCTCCTTCAAGCTGCGTGGTCAGATCGTAGTTAACGCTGTGATTTGCCGCGTGTGCAGTCACATCGAGATCGCCGAATCGTTGCCCCCCGAAAGTCAATGCACTCGCCGTCATGTGCCCATCGATTTGCGGGTCTTCCGTGGTGCCCGATCCGGTGATCGAGAGTCCCAGCTTGCCGGTCGCATCGAAATTATGTTGGTGCAGCCACCCGATCCGTGCAATGTCGATCCGCTCGGCGTGAGCATCCAACTGGAATCGCTTGTCGGTAAAGCCATAACTACCTGCAACCGTCACAATGCCGCCGCCGTCTTCGACGGTAGCCGAGGTCAACTTCAGAACCTGGTTCTCCAGTGTTCCATGCAGGCTCACGTGATTCACTGGCTCGCCATAAATTGTGCCGTGATCCATCTCTGCCCAGCCCGAGCCCGCAGGTGCGTGCAGCGGTCCATCCATCTGAAGCTGCGTGTTGAACTCGCCCACAACCGGAAGGCTTGCTCCGTTACTCGCAGCGACAAGCGGCTGCACGTCCGCGACCTCGACGTTCGCGCCTTCAGCGCGCATGTGCAATTGCGAATCTCCATCAAATCCACTTTGCGGCTCTGGCGATGCTTCGAGCGTTCCGCTCAGTGTGAGCCGTGTTTTTCCGTGCAGCAGCTGCGCCTGCCGAACTGAAATCTGTGCCGGAGAATACCCTCCGTCGATCTCAACCGAATCCATGCGCACGAATTGCGGTTCGCCGTTGGCGCTGTCCTGCCCCGGCATCTCAATTTGCAATTGTGTTGCGCTCAGCCTGCCGTCAATCTGCGGCTTCGCAAGGCTGCCCATCCAGGTGCCGTGAAATTCCGCCTGCCCGCCCAACGCAACCGGCAGGGCAGCCGTTCCCTCTTTTCCATTGCGCCTAAAACCCAGGCTTTTGAGCGCCGCGTCAAATTCACCTAGATTGCCCGAGTGGAAATCGACACTCAACCGTGACGGCCGACTGGTTGGATAGGCGCCCAGCGAGCCATGGGCCGCCACGTCGCTGGCGGGCATATGCAACTCGAGCCTGCGCAAATTCACGCCGCCATTGCGTTGCGTATAGGTTGCGTCGATCGTGCCGCTGGTCGGTGCCTCATTTTGTGGAGTCTTGCCGGATGGAGCCAGAGCAAACAGCGTGGTAACGGCGACATTGTTGCCATCGCCGTAGTTCCATGTTGCCATTGCGGGTCCGTTCAGCCGTGCATCCAGGCCAAGGCGCTGGTACTGCGGAGCGGCAACGATCGTGAGAACCGTGTCGAGCGTTACGTCCTTGAAGTTCGCAGTTACTTTGCCATTGACTGGAACGCTTGGTGGCGCCTGCTTGACAAGCACATTGCGCCGGGTGCGGCGTTCTTCCTGGCTCAGATCCGTCCGCTCCATCGTCGCCGTCGGCGCAGACGGCAGCCATGGTTGCAGGTCAACCGATCCATCGATTTGCCCGCCCTGGCGCAGGCGCGCGATGACCTGCGAAATCAGCAACTCCTTTGCATCAGCGTGAACCTGGGCATCGAGTGTGATCCCTTTCGCCGAAATTCCAACACCGAGATAGGAACCGCCATCGACGTGCACACGCCCGTCGATGGTGAACTTACCCGGCTGGCCCTCGGCGGCGAGATTGAGATGCGCAATTCCGTCCGGCGAATCCGGATAGCCGGTCGTCGGCTCGAGAAGGCGCATATCCAGATCGCCCGACACCCTGGCCTGCCAGCGAGGATGAGTGAAATTGTCGAGCACACCCGTAACCTCGAGCGCGTGCTCTGGTTCTCCCTTGCCCCGTGCCGTGATCTCCAGGCTGCGCAGTAGAAGCCGTGTGCGCTCCAGGTCGACCGTCGCATCCATCCGGCCTTCGACCGGCAACGATTTGCCGCGGCGAACGTCTCTCCTCAGATTCAGGTTCGACGCGCCGGCCCGAATTGTGTAATGCGCCGCTTCGCTTTGCGACGCGGAAAGATAGCGCGTCGCAAACGAAACGTCGTCCGCTTCGAAATCCAGCGGTGCGTAGCGGTTTTGGAAGTCAAATGCCGCGGCGCGGTTATCGTAATGGATCGATCCTTGCTCCACGGCGACATGACTCGCCTGCAGATCGAACAGCGTTTCGAGAACCGGCTTGCCTGAGCGGTTCGCTTTCTGCGGTTGCGGCTGATTGGTCGTGCCGTCGGGATACACGATGAGATGAATCTGCGGCTTCGTGATCTCGAGATCGTGAAGCAGGATATGCGGAGTAAAGATCTCGAGAATACTCACTTGGAGCCGCAGCCGGTCGATTTGCGCGTACGGCGCTTCGCCGGGATCTTCGAGTCCGTGAATGACCACGCCGTCAGCTTCTGCCTCAAGCTGCAGCAGGCGCCAGTGGAAGGACGCGATCTCAGCGCGGCCGCCGGTCGCATCTTCGATGTTCGCGATCAGGCGTTTGCGAACTTCATTCTCGAATGCAGAGGAGCTTGCGACAAAATAGGCTCCAACGGCCAGCAGCGCAAGCAAAACAATCAGCCCGGCAATCGAGAGCGGAAGATGGCGCAGGAAGAATCGACGCAGGCGGCTGCGCTTTCTCTCCGGCATCTCGGCAGGCGAGGAGCTTGCTTCCAGCTTCACAGGTTTCTCGCTCATGGATTCGAACTTCCCCGCCCGCCGCCCGCGCTTGCGGTTTCGAGCGCCGGATCCACCACTTCCACATCGCCTTGCTGCCGTAGATTTGTTAGCCAGGCGTCAAACATCTGGTTCACGCGCTGTTGCAACAGAATTTCCTGGATTCGCGGCGCCACTTGGTCTAGCGGTGGAGGAGTCTCCCCGGGTCGGAATTCCGGCAAGAGGATGTCCCGATAGTAGGCTTCAATCTCCGGTTGAGAGATCTGAATTCCCTGCCGGAATCGCTGCTCGATAAAGCTGAGAATCTCCAAGCGATTGCGAACGTACGCTTCGACGCGCTCGGCCGTAAGCCCATATGCAGTCAGGAATGCCTTCCAGCCGGCATCGGATCCGCAGTTCTGCCGGATGCAGACCGGCAACTGCTTCCTCATTTCATCAAGCCGACCGTTCACATCGTTTTGCGTGGGCGCGATGGCCGCTTCGTCCTCTTCGCGAATCTGCTGCTCGATCAACGTTCGGCTGATCAGTTGATCCAGCGCCTCCAGCGGAGTTAACTGGCCGCCGCTGCGGCTCGGCTCAAGGATCGAGAGACGGATCTCATCTTGCAAATCGCTCAAGAGAATCACATGCTTGTTCACCACGGCCACTGCACGATCGAGAACCACCGACGTCGGCTGCTGCGCGGTCGCCTGAGACGGATTTTGGCCAATCGAAGTCGCCGGCGCGACTGCGGTGAATGCAATCACGCAACCCGCGATAAGACGCGCTCTCACTACTGAAAATGCAATGCGGATTGGCGCACGGAAGTTCATCAAAAGGCCTGTCCCAGGCTGAAGAAAAAGCTGATGTGCGGAGCCTGGCCAACGTACGGCGCCGAATAGGGACCGAGGGGCGTCGCCGTCGAAATCGGAATTGAATAGTTTATGTTCACGGGGTAGATGGGCGGATTCAGGTTATAGCTGACGTCAAATCGGATCGGACCGACTGGCGTGTGGTATCGCAGGCCCGCTCCTAGCGCATGAGAAAAGTCGTTGAAGCTGCACAGGCCCTGCTGGCCCGTGGAAGTGTAAGGTCCGTTCGGCGTGGGCGGGCTTTGCGGATTACTGGTGGTGGTGAGTGTCCTGCAGGCATCGCTATCCGGCTGCCGCACGCGCAGCGCACTGGCCCATGCATCGCCCGCATTGGTGAACACGTTCCCCATGTCGTGAAAGAGCACGAAGCTCACCGTGTTGCCGAAGAAAGGCAGCGTGGGCGGAGGCAGGCGCAACTCCGTGCTGTTGATCAATGCGCCCGCGCCGCCAATCTGGATAGCCGGTCTCAGGATCGCGCGGTCCGGCGGCATTTTGCGAGAAGCCGCGCAGCGAAGTGGGGCCGCCGGCATAAAGCCGTTCCGGCAGCGGAATCAAACCGCTTGAGCCGCTGCCGAAGGCGCGAACCTGCCCGTAGCGCGTGTTGCGCGCCAGAACGAATCGTCCTTTGTCGAAGCTGTAGTAGCTGGAGTTCGAAATGTCGATGCGGTTGAACTCGGCCTGCGCGCCGAAGAGGTCGGTCAGAAAGAAATTCCTGAAAGCTGGTGTAGGTGCCGCGATGCGCATCGCATGGCACGTCGCGCGTGTCGCGAATCCAAGTGAATGCCGGGCCCCCGACGCGCGTCGCCGTCGACAGTTCCGAGATCTCGCCGGGATACACCTGCAAGCTGACTGGCCGCCACTTTCACGCGGCGAAAATCGATCTCGTAGATAAAAGTGTTGGCGCGGGACAACCAGATTCCGGAATGGTTGAAGTTTTCGGTGAAGCGGAATGCCCGCCTCGAGACGCGACGCCACGTAGGTCGACACATCTTCGCTGTTGGCGTAGCCGCCGGAGAACGTGAAGCCGAAATTGCGATTGCCCTCGAAGTGCGGAACCTGATAGAGCAGGCCGAGGCTTTGCTCGAGCAGGCCGTAGGTGCCGCGCAATGAAGCCGACTGCTCGCGGCCAAAAAGGTCGTTGCGCGTAATGTCGATCAGCACGCGCGGGCTGACGCCGGTTTTTCCGTTGGGGCTGCAAGCGACGCCTCGCGCGCTGTATCGCCGGCGCAGTTGTTTTGCGGCTGTCCGGTTTGCGCCTCGAAGCCGAAGCCGTAAGTCAGCGTCCAGCGCCGCGCTTCAGTCGACCTGCAGCAGAACCGTCTTGTCCGTCGCCGCTCCGCCGGGATTCTCGACGGCGGTGTTCACTTCATTGAAGAGCGCGAAGGCATAGAGATTGCGCTGCGTGTCCGCGAGCGCGTTCTGGTTGAGCGGATCGCCGGCGATGCACGGTGATGGCATCGCGCAACTGTCTGCGGGCGCGTGACGCTCGAGTCCGGTCAGCAGCACGTTGCGAATAAACACCTGCTTGCCTTCGTCGACATGGAAGACCACGTCGACTTTTCCCGGATCGGCGGCCTCGGGCTGCTGCGTCACGGTCACGGCCGCCTGGTCGAAGCCGCGGCTGTAATACTCCGTCACCACCGCGTCGTGGTCTCCGGCCAGATTTCGCGGGGAGAGCAGCTGGCCCGTGCTGGTGTTCAGCAGCGTTGTCAGGGTTGCTGTTGGGATGTGCTCGTTGCCTTCGATTGCAAGTTTGCCCACGTGGAGCTGCGGGCCTTCGACGATGAGATAAGTCACGGTAAGCGGCGCAGTTTCCGCAATGGCTGACGGCCTTGCCGGCGTCCCTAGCGCGGGCGGAAGGTTGTCGGCGGTAACTGTTTCGGGAGTGCTGGTTTCAGCGGTTACCTTCACCTGCGAAAACCCGTTGTTCTGATAGACCGCTTCAAGTGCGCTTACGTCAGCCGAGACCAGTGCCTGGCTGTACAAGCCGTGCCGGTCGAGCACGTCGGCGGCACGCACGTTCAGCAACCCGATCAGCGTCGCAGACCCGAAATAGTGATTTCCTTTGATCGTCACTTTCTCGACGCTGCGGCGCACGCCGAGCTCGACCCGATATTGGATCGTTACTTGAGCGTTGCCGACGGCCTGAAGTGTGTGCCCGACTTTGACGTCGAAGTAGCCGCTGCGCTGATAGTAATCGCGCAACCGTCTGTTCCCCTCCGTTCAACAAATCTTCGTCAACGCTCCCTTCCTCGTAGATGGGAATCAGCCGCTTTATGCGCTCGGTATCGAGATTTGCGCCTTCCACAACAACCTTGACCACGGGCCCGCGATTGGCAGAAAACTCGTAGTCAATTGCCTTCGTCGAGGGGTTGTATTGCGCTGACGTGAGTTTGACGTCTGCCTCAAGCCGATTCTCGGCCTGGTAGTGCTTCTGCACTCCGTCCAGCGCGCGATTGGCCGTATCGTGGTCAACACTTGCGCCTGTACGCAGATGCGCGTAGTGGTGGAATTCGTCGAGACTCATGCCCGAGTCTCCGGTCACTGCCACTTTTCCCACATGCGCTCGCGGTCCGCTCTCGACACGGAAAGCGATGTCGGTCAATTGTTGATCGGGATGAGGCGTAATCGGTCTGCGTGATCGTTGATTGGTGATAGCCGTTCTCTTCGAGCGTTGTGTGCATCTGTTGCATCGCACGCACCATCTTCGACTGCGTCAGGCGCGTCCCGGCTTCCAGTTGGCTGGCGCGTTCCAACTGCGTATTCATTGTGGGGCCTGTCGCGCCGTCCACTCCCACGGTTCCAATAAATGTCGCAGGCGTACCGCGAAAAATCAGATCAACTTCGCCTTGTTCAGCGGTCGCGGTGGCTTCAAGTGTGTCGTAGAGGCCCGAAGCGTAAAGCTGGCGCAGGCTCGCCTTCAGATTCTCTTCCGTTAGCGGTTGGCCCTCAGCTTGAGCAAGATGTCCAGCCAGAGGAGAGAGTCGTTCGGCGGAGACTCCTTCAAAAACGATGTGCCGCACAGTCATACCAGCCCACGGCAGCTCTGAATCGGCGATCGGCCGATCGCTGATCGTTTGCGGCGTGCTGCTCTCCGATCCGGCAATCGAGTCGGGCACAAGTTCAGAAGCCAACGCCGACCTCTGGCACCAAACTGGGAATGCGGCCGCAATGATTGACGCGAAGGCGGCGAGGCGTGCACTCCGCTTACCGAGGTGAACAAGCCGAGAAGTCACGTAAGAGGATTGAACCCGCATGCTGCGGCTGTGTCGCGGAAATATCGATTCAACGACCCCAGCCACCGGGACCAACTGCCGGGTTCCCGGCCGGGAGCCGCACCTTTCTGCCGGCTTTGTCCGTAAACACATTTCTGGGGAAACCTGTACCGGCGATCGTCGCCCGTCCAGAGCAGGAATTGCACAACTCGGTCTCGAAAGATAACGAAGTCCAATGTTTTTCGCCCAACCCGGCCAACCTGAACAGCACAACCTTATACTAACTAGTTAGCAGGAAACGGCAAACCCACTCCAACCGCTCGCTCCTGTCCGTTCAACTTCACTGTCCCCTGTTAGTTACGGTGCAGGCGGAACGGAAGAGCCAAGACAGAACTGTTTTTGGATTTGTTCCGCAGAGGACTCCGAAAGTCGAGAGCGATTCCGAAGAAAGACAATGCCAGATTCCCCATCCCCATCACAAACGCCCAACCGAACCCGGTCGAACGCAGGCCCGGTTACGCAAGCCGGTGGCCCCGCAAACCGAAACGCGCATCCTGTCAGTCCAGCAAGCCCGGCAGATGCAGAAGTTCTGGCCCGCGCCCAGGCGGGCGACCACCAGGCTTTTGCGCAACTCTATTCCCTGCACAAAAGGCGCATCTACTCGCTTTGCCTGCGCATGGTGGGCAACGTGGCCGAGGCTGAAGATCTGACGCAGGAGGCGTTTCTGCAGCTGCACCGCAAGATCGCCACGTTCCGCGGCGATTCGGCGTTTTCAACCTGGCTGCACCGGCTGGCCATCAATGTGGTGCTGATGCAGTTGCGCAAGAAGGGCCTGTCGCTGATTTCGCTCGACGAAGCCATGGAGCCGACGCCGGAAGAGGGCCCGAGCCGCAGCTTTGGCGCGCCCGATCTGACGCTGACGGGAGCGATCGACCGCCTGGCGCTGGAGCGGGCCGTGGCCGATCTTCCGGCCGGCTACCGGCTGATCTTTATCCTTCACGATGTGGAGGGTTTTGAGCATAATGAGATTGCTTCGATGCTGGACTGCTCGATCGGCAACAGCAAGTCGCAATTGCACAAGGCGCGCCTGAAGCTGCGCGATGCCCTGCGCGCACAGAATCGCTCAGGAGGCGCAGCCATGACAGGCGATCCCGGCAAAATGAGCTGCGCGGAGTTCCAGGCGCAACTGCCCGAGCTGATCGGCTCAGGGGAGGACGCTTCTGCGCATCCTCACCTGCAGAGACTGCGAACGTTGCCGCGCTTTGTGGCCGATCTGGAGACGATCGCCGAGGCAGCCCGCCAGTTGTTTCCCAGCGTTGAACCGCCGGACGAAGTCTGGAAGCAGATCGAGTCGGCCATCAAGAAGGAAGGCGAATAGGCGGCACCAAGGACGATAACCCGGCACGTGGAGTCTCGCCTCGGTACCTGAGGAGACTTGCCGGCCTTGACTGGCAGACCCTCTCACGCTTCCTGACGCAGACCGCAGCGATTCGGCTGCGTCTTCCGCCATCAGCTTGCCACGAGCGGCCTACACTGAGCTCAGCCGATAACCTTGACGAAGTGCTTGCCGATACAGAAGTCGAAGGCGGCACCTGTCCGCAGGGGTTGAGAACTTCAGATGCACCGCCGCGCGAGGCCTTGTGGCATGACGCAGAATGGCACATTCAGAATCAAGACTTAGTGGAACCCAAGCGCGGAGCGGAACCCGATCGGCTGTAGGACGTACAAGTCACTTCTAGCCTCAAAGAAGATGTGCCAGGAAGCAGAATTTGCAACTTTTTCGAATTTTGAGTTATCTAATGAAGAAAAGTTGATAAGAGGACACTCAATGCAAAACCAGCCAAACCGAACCAACCACCACGAAGCTACACCGGAAGTCGCCACCGGGATGCGCCGGATTCCGGTCCTGCCAGTACGGGACACGGTGCTGTTTCCCCATGCGGTTCTGCCGCTTGACGGTGGGCCGGGAAAGCTCGATCCAATTGATCGAATCGCTGGGCGAGGAGCGGACGATTGTGGTCGCGGCGCAGCTCGACCCGCGCCTGGATACCCCCAAGCCGGCCGACCTGCACACCGTGGGCACCCTGGCCACCGTGCACAAGGTTGTGCGCATGCCCAACCAGAGCCGCTTTGTGTTTACCGAAGGCGTGAGCCGCGTGCGGCTGGTGCGCTTTGCGCAGACCGAGCCGTTCATGATGGCCGAAGTGGAGACGCTGGAGGACGTCGACGCCGGCCAGCCTCGCCGGAGTTTGAGGCGCTGGTGCGCAATGTGGTCGGGCAGTTCCAGCAGATCGTGACGGAGTCGCCGACGCTCTCAGACGAGCTGCGGACGATTGCCGCGAACATCGACGAGCCGGCGCGGCTGGTGGATTTTGTGGCCTCCTCGCTGCCCTTCCTGACCACCGACGACAAGCAGCAGCTGCTGGAGACGCCGAGGCATCGCGGACCGGCTGGAGCAGCTGAACAAGCTGCTGGCCAAGGAGATCGAGGTGCAGCAGTTGCGCGCCAAGATCCAGACCGAGGTGCAGGACCAGGTGCAGCAGTCGCAGCGCGACTACTATCTGCGCGAGCAGATGAAGGCCATCCAGAAGGAGCTGGGCGAGCAGGACGAGGGCCAGCGCGACATCGAAGAGCTGCGCCAGAAGATTGAAGCCGCGGGCATGCCCGAGGACGTGAAGAAGGAGGCGCTGAAGGAGCTGACGCGGCTGTCAGCGGATGTCTCCGATGGCGGCCGACTACTCGCTCACGCGCAACTACATCGAGTGGCTGGCGGTGCTGCCGTGGGCCAAGAGCTCGGGCTCGAAGATCGACATCGGCAAGGCGCAAGGAGATTCTGGACGAGGATCACTACGAGCTGAAAAAGGTGAAGGACCGCATTCTCGACTACCTGAGCGTGCTGGAGCTGAAGCCCGACATGAAGGGGCCGATTCTGTGCTTCGTCGGGCCTCCGGGCGTGGGCAAAACCAGCCTGGGCCGGTCGATTGCGCGCGCGCTGGGCCGCAAGTTCCAGCGCATCTCGCTGGGCGGCATGCACGACGAGGCGGAGATTCGCGGCCACCGGCGGACGTACATCGGCGCGCTGCCGGGGCAGATCATCCAGAGCATTCGCCGGGCGGAAACCAACGACCCGGTGATCATGCTGGACGAGGTGGACAAGCTGGGCCGCGACTTCCGCGGCGATCCGGCATCGGCGCTGCTGGAGACGCTGGATCCGGAGCAGAACAACACGTTCCGCGATAACTATCTCGACGTGCCGTTCGATCTGTCGAAGGTGCTGTTCATCTGCACGGCGAACATGCTGGACACGGTGCCGCCGCCGCTGCATGGACCGCATGGAGATCATCCCGCTGCAGGGCTACAGCGAAGAGGAGAAGGTGCACATCGCCAACCGGTACCTGATTCCGCGCCAGATCAAGGAGAACGGAATCACGGCGGAGCAGATCGAGTTTCCCGAGGAGGCGGTGCGCTACATCATGCGCCACTACACGCGCGAGGCCGGCGTGCGCAAGCTGGAGCAGACGATCGGGACGGTTTGCCGCAAGCAGGCGCGGCGCGTGGTGGAGGGCAACACGGAAAAGCTGGTGGTGACGCGCGAGATGCTGAAGGAGTTCCTGGGCGGCATCCAGGTGCGCGTGGAAACCGAGGTGGCCGAGCGCGTGAAGCGGCCCGGCGTGGCTGTTGGCCTGGCATGGACGCCGGCCGGCGGCGACATTCTCTTCATCGAAGCCAACAAGATGAAGGGCAAGGGCGGCTTCACCATGACCGGGCAGATCGGCGAGGTGATGCAGGAATCGATGCAGGCCGCGCTGACCTGGGTGCGCTCGAACGCTGCGCAGCTGGGGCTGGCCGAGGACTTCACCAAGGATATCGACCTGCACATTCACGTGCCGGCGGGCGCGATTCCCAAGGATGGGCCTTCGGCCGGCGTGACCATGGCGACGGTGCTGGCGTCGCTGCTGACCGATACGCCGGTGCGTCCGCTGACGGCGATGACCGGCGAGATCACGCTGAGCGGCAACGTGCTGCCGGTGGGCGGCATCAAGGAGAAGTTCCTGGCCGCGCGGCGGGCGGGAGTGCAACACCATCATCCTGCCTGCGGAGAACCGGCAGAACGTGGAAGAGGACCTGACGCCGGAGATGATGGAGGGCGTGACAGTGCACTACGCCAGCCAGATCGAAGACGTGCTGGCAGTGGCGCTGCCGCTGCTGGCGGCGCGTCCGCCCATGCAGCCGACTGTGGCGGTTGGCACGGTGATCGCCTCGGCGTAAGCCTCCAAGTTGCATTGATCGAGTGGCCGGCATGACTGCGATTCCAAATTGGAATCGCAGTCATGCCGGCCTTCTTGTTGTTGGGGACGGGTTCTTATACAGACTGCGGGGACGAGGGAACTGAAACCAGAGTACCCTTCTTTCGCAGTAAAATTGGCGACACCCGAGGCAAATCAAGGCTAGAATGATCCGGAATAAGTCCCCCTCATATCCAGGCGCTTCGGGCGTGGTTTGTCCGCTTCGGCAAACCTGTCATGGAGGAGTTTCATGGAACAACCTGCCACAAATGCAGCGGCGGACCTGGGAACCAGCCTTAGAAAAGAGTTTGCGCGCGCTGCGGTGTACAGTCTGTTCCTGCTCATTCTTCGTGGCGTGATTGGTTCACTGCCGTTTTTGAAGAACGCCGCCTTTATCGGTGACACGCTCCTCAGCCCGCTGGTTCTGGTGAACGTAGCGATCGATACTGTCTTCCTGGCCGTTCTTCTCAGCTTTGGACTCACTGCCGGCCGGCGCATTCATCAGTCGGGTGCCCAATTCGCCGACATCGGGAAGATCATCTCTCTAACCACGGTCGTGTTAGTGATTGTTTTGGCGTACCGGATTTACGAGTTACCGGCTGCCTGCGCTTTCATCTCACAGTCCGACTTAATCAACCTGAGTACGATTGCCCCTCAGTCGCAGGATGCAGGCGGCTTCGGCGACTTCATTCGACTGTGGGGACAAATGCTCAACCAGGTCAGTGCAGCATCCCTTCAGAATGCGACCGGGCCGGTGCTGATCCAATACCAGCGGCTCGCCCTCGCAATGTTCCATCGATCCCCCGATTGGTACGCGTGGCTGTTTCTTATTTTGACAGTCATTCCAATTATTTCGCTGGCGCCCCTCGTGTTTCGCAATCTCGGCAGCCTGTCAGAGCTGCTGTCCCATGGAGTGCTGACTTTGCAGACAGCAGCCATACCTGGCGCCAGCGCGACGGCATCCGCGGCATCTCCCGCCACACGAAGTCCCGCCGCGGTGCCGCTCCGCGATGACATCGAGCGGTTGAAGACTCTTAAGTCGGTCCAGGAAGCCGGCGCCATCTCACACGAGGATTTCGCTATCCAGAAGCAGCGCATAATCGCATCGGCGATGGCAGACGGCTCAGGCAAGCCCGAAGCCGGCGACTTCCTGCGACTGAAAGAGTTCTACGATACCTCCATCCTGAGCCTGGACGAATACACGGACCTTAAAGATCACCTTCTCAAGCGCATCTGAGTTCCACAAAACAAACTGCGAGGCAGAAAATGCTCCGATCGGGTTAGTGCCAGGCGATGAAGAATCGCCTCCTGCCGCGTCTAAGCAGCAGGCAACGGTGCAGTATTCTTTTCGAGAGATGCGTGTGCGAGTAGTTCCATTCGGGGTGTTGAAGGACTGGCTGGGCCCGAACAGCATGACAATCGAATTGCCTGACGGCGCCTCGGTGGCCGAGTTGCTGGAACGCCTGCGCAGCGGGCTGCCGGCGCGCACACCGGCACTGAGCCTGCAGGGAATCGCGGTGAGTGTGAATGCGGAGTACTCGCAGTCTTCGCACATCCTGCACGATGGCGATGAAGTTGGATTATTGCCTCCGGTCTCCGGTGGCGCGGGGCCGGCGCGCACAGCAGATCAAAATCGGGCTGCGGGTCCACTGAGCGAAAGCCAGGAAGAACCACAAGTCGTTCTGTTGACGCGCGACCCGATCGACGCGGCGAAGCTTGTTGCCGCAGCCAAGCAGGGCGAGGACGGCGCAGTCGTGGTTTTCGACGGCATTGTTCGTAACCACTCGCGCGGGCGGCGCACGCTCCATCTGGATTACGAAGCCTATGAAGAGATGGCCGTGCGCCAGATGCGGGAGATCGCCGGCCAAGCACGCGCGCGCTTCGCCATCCGCCAGGTGACGATGGTTCATCGCCTGGGCCGGCTGGAGATCGGCGAAACCAGCGTGCTGATCGTTGTGGCCAGTGCTCACCGCCGGCGGCCTTCGAGGCTTGCCGCTGGCTGATCGACACGCTGAAAAACACGGTGCCCATCTGGAAGAAAGAGACCTTCGTCGATGGCGCGGTGTGGGCGCCGGGCGAGCCATTCCCCGAGAACTCGCGATCGAAACCGCGGAGGCGAAGCGTGATATCTAAACTCAGCGTGCGCCTTGCTTTTCTTTCAACGTTGACGGCGATTCTGACCGGGTCGCTGGCACTCAGCGCGCAGCAAACTACATTTCACGTCGACGTGAAGCTGGTGAATGTCTTTGTCAATGTGACGGACCGGAACGGCGCCATTGTGGGCGGGCTCACGCGCGACGATTTCGCCGTCTTCGAGGATGACCGGCCGCAGACAGATCGCTGTTCTTCGAGCGCCAGTCGGAGCTGCCGCTGAATCTGACCCTGGCCATCGACACCAGCGGCAGCGTGCACAAGGACATGAGCGAGGAAGCGGGCGCGGCGCGCCGCTTTGCGCACGCCATTCTGCGCCCGCAGGACCAGATGAGCGTGCTCCAGTTTGCCACCGAAGTGCGCGAGCTTACGCCCTTCACCAACAATCTTTCGCGTGATCGACCACGGGCTGAACCAGTTGCATGGCGACTTGGCGACGGCGCTCTACGACGCCATTGGCGTAGGCTCGCGAGCGGCTGGGCACGCAGCAGGGGCGCAAGGTGCTGGTGCGTCGTCTCCGATGGCGACGACACGGCCAAGAACTCTACCTACGCCGAGGCGCTGGAGCAGGCGCTGCGCAACGAGGTCATGATCTACTCGCTCATCGACGTGCCCATTGAGGCCAGCGCCGGCCGCGACCCCGGCGGCGAGCATGCGCTGATCACTCTTGCCGAACAGACCGGCGGCAAGTATTTCTACGTGGCAGATGGCGGGCTCGACAAGGCCTTCGCGCAAGGTGAGCGACGACCTGCGCACGCAATACTTGCTCGGCTACTACCCGAAAATCAGGAGCCGGGCAGCAACTTCCATCGCATCGTGGTCACGATTCCGCGCGCGGCCAACGAGGTTCAACGTGCGCAACAAGGCCGGCTACTACGCCGATTCGCCGACCAAAGATCAATAGGTAATAGTCACCTGGAGCGAACCGTAGCGCGGTTTCACTTCGCCCTTGCATCTAAAATGGCAATATGACTTCCCACTGTCGTCGCGCCGCCGCTCCAAGACGCCTCCGCCGGGCGAAACCGGCCAGGAAGCGCTCTACCTGCGCTCGCTCAGCGACCGCCAGGTGATTGTCACCATCAAGCTGCGCGACGGCGAAACCGTGCGCGGCTGGATCGAGTACTTTGACGACGCCATGCTGCGCCTGACGCGCGAGGGCCAGCCCAATCTCTTCATCTACAAGCACCAGATCCGCACCATCAGCGAAGCCGGCAGGCGCCGCGCGCCGCGCTATGAGACGCGCCGACGGCGCAGGCCGCCGGCGAGGCGGGCCTGTGACCGGAGCGGCGCTGCCAGACGAACGCATCAGATTCTGTCTTCGTTCCCAAGGCTGCGGAGATTGCGCGCGAGGCCGGCGCGCGGCTGCGCGAGTTCTTCGCGCAGGGCGTCGAGACCGAATACAAGGGCGATGTGGACCTGGTGACGGTGGCCGACCGCACGGTGGAGAAGCTGATCCGCACGCGGCTGGGCGAGGTCTTTCCCGAGCACGGCATCTACGGCGAAGAAGGCACGCGCGAGCGGCTGGAGGGCGAGTTTCGCTGGTACGTCGATCCGCTGGACGGCACCACCAACTTTGCCCACGGATTTCCGCAGTTCTGCGTTTCGCTGGGCCTGGAGCAGCGGCCGGCGGGCACTGAAGCCGGACGAAGACGGCACGCTGGTGGCCGGCGGTGATCTACGATCCCATGCGCGACGAGCTGTTCACCGCCGAGCGCGGACGCGGCGCGTGGCTGAACGGCAAGCCGATGCACGTTTCGCGCATTGCGGAGCTGGCCGAAGTCGCTGCTGGCGACGGGCTTTCCCAGCCGCAAGCGCCATGCCAGCCCGAACATTCACTTCTACCAGGAGTTCACGCTGCGCTCGCACGGCGTGCGGCGGGCCGGCTCGGCTGCGCTCGACCTGGCCTATGTGGCCTGCGGCCGCATGGAAGCCTTCTGGGAGTTCAATCTGAATCCCTGGGACACGGCGGCCGGAATTCTGCTGGTGGAAGAAGCCGGCGGCCGGGTGACGGACTTCGCCGGCAGCGCACTTCCGGCTGGACAGCCACGAAATTCTGGCCTCGAACGGCCTGATCCACGAGGAGCTGGTCGGGCTTCTTCGGCGATATGTTCGCCGGGCGCGAATCTTGTCGCCGATTCCGACGCCGCAGGAGTTTGCGCAGGCGCAAGGGAAGCAGCGGCGAAGCGGCTGAGCACAGCTAGGCTCGCTGATCTAGCTGGCAGCTCAGACCGTCGTCCTCGGCACCTTGAGTCCGTGTCTAGCCCTTGCTCTGCGTTCCCATTCCCGCATGGCAAAACGCTGTCGCCGCGCGTGCAGTCAGCCCTGCGGGGCCGTGTGCTACTATCAGCGTCGAGAAGTTCGGTGCGGTCGCTTAGCGAAGCCGCTGGAGTCCCCGGAGAGAGCAAAGATGGCATACGTCATTGCAGAACCCTGTATCGGCACCAAGGACACCGCCTGTGTGGACGCCTGTCCCGTCGATTGCATCCACCCCAAGAAGGACGAAGCACGGCCACGCCGAAGCCGATCAGTTGTTCATCGACCCGGTCGAGTGCATCGACTGCGGCGCGTGCGTGCCGGCCTGCCCGGTGTCGGCCATCTTTGCGCAGGACGACCTGCCGGAGAAGTGGGCGCACTTTACCGAGAAGAACGCCGCGCACTTCGGCCGCTAAGCCGCAGTATCAGTCGGCATCAGACGTCGAGTTTCTCAGCAACGCGCGTCCTGCCTCAGGCGGGACGCGCGTTTGTGTTTGTAGGCGAATGCCGCGTCAGGCGCAGTCGGCGGTGCGATGATGAAGACTGCATGAGCGTGCTCACCTCAGAAGCCGTGGTTCTGCGCACCTGGCCGGTGCATGAGGCCGACCTGATCGTGAGCTTTTTTACGCGCGATTACGGCCGGCTGAAGGGCGTGGCCAAGGCGGCGCTGAAGAGCCGCAAGCGCTTTGGCGGGGCGCTGGAGCCGATGACGCTGGCGCGGGCCTGGTTTGCCGAGCGGCCGCGGCAGGAACTGGTGCGGCTCGACCAGCTGGAGATTGTGCGCTCGCCGCTTTCGGCGCCGGTGGATCACGACGCGCATGGCGGTGCTGAGCTTCTTTGCCGAGGTGCTCGACGAGGCGCTGCCCGAGCACGATCCGCAGGAGACGGTCTTCCGGCTGCTGGTGTCGGTGCTGGAGCAGACGCACGAGTCGAGAACAGCCGTGGATGCCGCTGACCTATTTCTCGCTCTGGATGACGCGGCTGATGGGACTGCTGCCGGACATTGGCCACTGCATGGTCTGCGGCGAAGCGCTGCGTGCGGGCGGAGATCTCGTTCAACAGCTATGCAGATGGGCTGTTCTGCGCGGTGCATCGCAACGGGAGCGCGAAGCGCGCTCTCGGCCGACTCGCTGGCAACTGGCGCAGCGGATGCTGCGGGCGCCGGCGGCGGCCTTTGCCGGCGAGCCGTGGCCGCGGAAGCGCGGGCAGGATCTGCGGCGGTTCACGCTGCAGGCGCTGGAGCGGCACCTGGAGCGGAAGCTGAAGACGGCGGAGGCGCTGGCGCGGCTGGGCGGGTGATGAAGCCTCAGCTCGGTACGAACGGCATGGATGAGGTAACAGTCATCGGTCGTGAGACTCGGCTGATAAAATCGAGCCTTAGTCCCGATGAGAGAGATTTGCCTGTGTCCGTCAGCCCAGCCCGAACCGCGCGTAAAGCCCACCTCGCTCACCTTTCAGGAATTGCTGTTCCGCCTGCAGGCGTTTCTGGGCGGAGCGCGGCTGCGTGCTGCAGCAGCCCTACGACGTGGAAGTGGGCGCGGGCACCATGGCGCCGGAGACGTTTCTGCGCGTGCTGGGGCCGAAGCCCTACAAGGTGGGCTATGCGCAGCCCTCGCGGCGGCCGGCCGATGGGCGCTACGGCGAGAATCCCAACCGGCTCTTCAAGCACACGCAGTTTCAGCTCATCCTGAAGCCGCCGCCGGTGAACGTGCAGGAGCTTTATCTCGAATCGCTCGAGGCGATGGGCATCGACCTGAAGCAGCACGACCTGAAGTTCGAAGAGGACAACTGGGAGTGGCCGGCGGGCGGCGCGTGGGGCGTGGGCTGGCAGGTGATGCTGGACGGCCTGGAGATTACGCAGTTCACCTACTTCCAGCAGTGCGGCGGGCATCGATCTCGACCCGATCTGCGCCGAGCTGACCTATGGCATGGAGCGCATCGCGGCGTTCCTGCAGGATGTGGACTCGATCTACGACATTGTGTGGGCGCGCGATCCGGAGACGGGCGCGGCGGTGACCTACGGCGATGTGCGGCTGGCCGAGGAGCTGCAGTTCTCGGTTTACAACTTCGAGATGGCCGATGTGCCGAAGCTCTGGGAGCACTTCAACCGCTACGAGGCCGAGGCGCAGGCGCTGCTGGAGCAGGCGAACGCGCTGCTGGCCGACGAGAAGGCCAGCGCGACGGACAAGAAGACGATTTCCGCTGCTGGCGACCTACGAGCTGGCGCTGAAGTGCTCGAACCTGTTCAACCTGCTGGATGCGCGCGGCGCCATCAGCGTGACCGAGCGCGTGGGCGTGATTGGGCGCATTCGCAACCTGGCGGTGGGCGTGGCCAAGGCGTATGCGCTGCAGCAGGCAGCTAGCGCTAGCTGTTAGCTCTAGCTCCAGTAGCTGAGCGGATGGCGCAGTTCGATTCATGAGCGATAGTTGCCAGATTTGATCAGCTAGAGCTAGAAGCTAGCAGAAAGATACAGAGATTATGGCAGATTTTTTACTTGAGATCGGGCTTGAAGAGGTTCCGGCCCGCATGATTGCCGGGGCCGAGGCCGAGCTGGGCAAGCGCGTGCAGCGATCTGCTGACGCGCGAGCGGCTGCTTGACGACGGACGCGAAGGTGACGACCTACTCCACGCCGCGGCGGCTGGCTGTGCTGGTTGAGGGCGTGCTGGCGAAGCAGGCCGATACCGAAGAAGAGTGACCGGGCCCTCGTGGAAGGTTGCCTTCAAAGACGGCGCGCCGACGCCGGCGGCCGAGGCCTTTGCGAAAAAGGCCGGCGTGGCCGTTGCGGAGCTGAAGAAAGTTGAGACGCCGAAGGGCGAATACGTCGGCGCGACGGTGAAGCGCACAGGGCGCACCGCGACGGAGATTCTGGCTGCCGAGTTGCCGAAAGAAGTGCTGGCGATCTACTGGGCCAAGAACATGTACTGGCGCGCGGGCAAGCCGGAGCGGTTTGTGCGGCCGGTGCGCTGGGTTGTGGCGCTGCTGGATTCGGCGGTCGTTCCGCTGGAGATTGCCGGCATCGCCGCGGGCAATGCGAGCCGCGGGCATCGCGTGCTGCATGGCGACGCGCCGGTGGTGATCGACTGCGGCCGAAGAGTTACGCCGAGACGCTGCGCGCGGCGCAGCGTTGTGGTCGATGTGGCCGAGCGCCGGCAGATCATCCGCAAGGCGCTGGACGCGGCCACGCGCACCGTGCCGGGCGCGCGCTGGCGCGAGGATGAGGCGCTGGTCGAGACGGTCGTCGCATCTCACCGAGTGGCCCACGGTGATCCTGGGCGACTTTGAGCGCGAGTATCTGGAGCTGCCGGAAGAAGTGCTGGTGACGGTGATGCGCGACCACCAGAAGTACTTCGCGGTGGAAGACGCGGACGGCAAGCTGGCGCCGCATTTTCTGGCGGTGCTGAATACGCGAGGCGGACGAAGAGGGCGCGGCGATCATCCGGCACGGCAATGCGCGCGTGCTGCGGGCGCGGTTCAAGGATGCGCGGTTCTTCTGGGACTTCGACCAGAAGACGCCGCTGGCCGAGCGCGTGGAGAGCCTGAAGAACGTCACCTTCCAGAAGGAGCTGGGCAGCTACTACTGGAAGACCGAGCAGAACCTGGCGGTCGCGAATGCGCTGGCGACGATGGTGAAGAGCTGCGGATGCTGCCGTTCGACGAAGCCGCGCTGTTCAAGGCTGTCGAGCTGGCCAAGACCGATCTGACGACCGAGCTGGTGAAGGAATTCACCGAGCTGCAGGGCGTGATCGGCGGGCTCTATGCGCGGGCGCAGGGCCTGGGCGAGACGGTTGCGCTGGCGATCTACGACCAGTACACGCCGGCCTCGATCGAAGACGCGATTCCGTCGACGGTCGAAGGGCAGCTGCTGGGCTCGCCGACCGCATTCAGACGATTGTGGCGATGTTCGGCATCGGCAATGCGCCGACGGGATCGAAGGATCCGTTTGCGCTGCGGCGCGCGGCCAATGCGATCGTGAAGATTCTGGCCGAGTCGGAGTTGCCGCTGACGCTGAGCGATGTGGTGAACGCGAGCGGGCGTGAGCGATGCCGGCAAAGCGCAGGTGAGCGAGTTCCTGCGCGAGCGGCTGCAGTTCTATCTGAAAGATGTGCGCGGCTTTGCCTACGACGTGGTGAATGCGGTGCTGGCGGCGGGCGCGGACGATGTGCGCGACGCGATTGCGCGCGCCGAGGCGCTGACGGCGGTGCGCGGGTCGGAAGATTTCGCGGCGATTTCGGCGGCCTTCAAGCGCATCAAGAACATTCTGCGGCAGGCCGAGGAAAAGGGCTATCAACCCGACGCAGCCGAAGCTGGCCGACACTGGCGCTGGAGGCGATCGACCTGTGGGACCGGTCAAAGGAGCTTGCGCCGCAGATCGCCAAGCTGCGCGAGCAGCGCGCCTATGGCGAGGCGCTGGCGCTGATCGCGACGCTGCGGCCGACGGTGGACGCAGTTCTTCGACAAGGTGATGGTGCTCGATCCCGACGAGACGGTTCGCAGCGCGAATCTCGGGCTGATCGACGAGGTTCTGCGGAACTTCTCGACGATCGCCGACTTCAGCGAGATCGTGGCTTAGAACAGCTTTCGCCGTTAGCTTTTAGATCCTTTCGAACTGAGGGCAGCGAAGCTCCGGCTTGCATGCGTCGGCAGACGGGGCTGGCAATGAAGCGAGGCCTGTAGCCGACCGAATATGCGTCCATCGCGGGGCAGCTGCATTCCGGGCGGCTATTCACTATTTGTGCAACAAGCCCGAAAAACTTCATTATTGGATCAAACTCATGATTCGAGGCAAGTTAGCTTCCAGGTTTAGTTCGCGGTGGGTTTTGCCGCTTGATCAATCACCAGCATCTGGACTGGACCCTTTCCGGTTTTGAGTCGCAGGCCGAGTTGCTCATGCATTGCTGTCGCTAGCGATGGTTCAGTTGAATCTACTGCCGCGTCTGGATCCCAATGCAATAGAAAGTCGTAGCGGCCCAACAACCGGGTTTCATCGATCACGTAACGCTGCAGATTGAAACCCAGGTTGCCGGCAAGTTCGGCCATAGGAACTCCGGTTCCACGCATGACGACCTTGCCCGGAGTCCTGCTCGTATTCATTCCGCCCTCTGACGCATCAACATGTGCCTTGAACTTCGGACCGCCGTCTTCGACCACGAGTGCGTAGACGGGTGCTTCGCGAGTCTCCCAATGGGCCTTGAGTTGGAAGCGCTCGGCGAGCAGGCCCTGAAGCAAGGGCTTGAGGCTGTCCTGGGTGATCCGCTCTCCACTGGCATTCTTGGCGTCAATGTCAAATCGGTCCGACTCGGACCATTTGGGTTCGCCGACCAGTTGAAATGGGAGGACTCCGTAGGCGTTTCGTATAAGCGTCCTCAGCGTCGCATTGACGATAACCAGGCGTCCGCCTGGTTGAGTGTCGATACGAGTATTCAGGCTGTCGGCTCGGCTGGGATGGATCGCAACAACTTCTAAATCATCTGCGGACTGAGGCGGCGAGGCCAACAATGCGATAAGTGCCATCTTGCCCATGATCATTGTTCTCATTTGCCCACCTGTTACTAACAGTAACATTAGCAAATGTATCTCATGTTGAGCCTCGGCGAGCGTTTTGGGGGTCGATGATTCGACAGATCGGACAGATTGTTGAGAGCTTCGAATTCACCCCGCCTGCGCCACCGCGCGGGTGCCTTGTGGGCAGCGGCGCGCGTGCGGAGAGTCTCTTCAACGTTGAGCACGAGGTCAGCGAGCGGAACAGCCGCGGCCACGCAACTCCAGACGATAATCTCAATGAATTTGAAATCGAGGTTGAAGACGCCCTGAACCAAGCGGACCTCAAGAAAAATGATGGCGCAGGCAAAGCTGCGCGTCATCCACTGGCGGTGGAGCTGGACCTTACGCTGCAGGATGTAAGCCAAGGCCATGAGCGTGCAGAACACCCAGATTGCCGCTTGAAAGACTGAGGCGATAGTGAGTGAAAACTCCACAGGGTCGTTGTTGTAGAGGTGCACGGTATTGAAGTTCTGAATATAGATGCCGATGGGAGCGCCGATAAGAGCGCCGGCCACATAGAAGCGGCCCATGACGCGATGCAGCTTGGTGTAGCGGCGTCGCAAACGCTCAGAAAACTGAAACGGCCCAAGAAGGAGTGCGCACGCGGCAGCCAAGCCGTGGGGCAGCAGAATCCACTTGAATAGCGCGATATGCGGCCATTCGGGTCGGCGGAGTTGATGAGGAAGCTTTCGTTGTGCCAGAGCACGTAGGCGTACATGATCGCGATGAACGCAAACAGGAGATATTTGGGACGCATCCATGAAGGAGCCTGGGCGCGCGCACCTGTTGCCGAAGGTTGAAGTGTTGTTGCCATAGGACCTCTCCTCGCAAGATTTCGATTTCAGAACAGACCCTTGCTCACACCTGGCCCGCACTTCCAAAGTGAATTTTGCGTTTCGGGGGGAAGACTTCAGGGGAATCCGCCACTGTGGCATGGCCAACAATCGGACGGCCATGACATTTTTCAAGCCATCCTCATGGTGTTGGAGAATTTAAGGTGGATTAGAAAATGCAGGGGCGCTGCTGAGGGGAGGCCAAGAAGTTCATCGGGGCAGACTCAGATATGTCCTCAGCCGCCTGCCTGTCCAGTTGACATATTTCTTATTCCGCCCGCAATGCGTCGACCGGATTCACGGCTGCCGTTCGCCTCGACGGAATGTAGCTGGCCAGCGAGGCTGCGACGCACAACGCGATGCACGCCAGCAGATACGTAACCGGATCCACCGGACTGACATGGAAAAGCAACGACTTGAGCAACCGGGTCGCGCGCCAGGGCCATCAGCAATCCGCATCCGATGCCGCACCCGGCCAACACCAACCCCTGCCGCACAAACATTGTGGTGATGGCTGTTACGTTGCGCTCCCAGGGCGATGCGAATGCCGATCTCGCGCTTACGCTGCGAGGCTGAATACGCAATCACGCCGTAAAGCCCCACGATCCCCAGCAACAGGGCGATGGCGGCCGCAATCGCCAAGCATCACGAGGGTAAACGAGGTTCGCGAAATCGACTTCTGGTAGTAGTAGTCCTGGGTGTGGATGTCGGTAAGAGGAAGGTTGGCGTCGACCGACCATACCGCCTGGCGCACATCCTTCATCAGGCTTTCAGAACCCGCTCGCGGAGTGCGAATCGCAAACACCACGAAGCGCCGAACGGTGAACATGATCGCCCTCAAAGTTAGAAAGCAAAGTCGGCCAGTAGGCGACCGTCGGCGCGTCCTTATTCATGCCATCGTCGTGCACATCGCCGATGACTCCGACAATTTCGCGCCAATCGTCCTTCGTGCTCACGCGGATGTGTTTGCCGATCGCATTCGCTGGACTGCCCCAGTATTCGCGCGCAAAGTTCTCGCTCACAATGCCAACGGGCAGCTTCTCGAAGAGTCTCGTCCCACGTGAAGTCGCGCCCCGCAACCAGGGGAATGCCAAGCGTCTTCAGAAATCCCGGAGCGCCGAACACGAATTCGCGCAACGGCGGCATGGCGCCGCCCGCATAGCTTTCGATCCTGCGCATATACCGGGTCATGCCAGCCGTTTCCATCCATAGGCACGGAACCGCCGAAGCTTACCGACTCGACTCCCGGAACTGCAGCAATTTTTTGTGCGATGGCCTGCTGCATGCGCAGAACGTCGTCGTCTTTGGGCACGTCGGCTTCGGGGATGCCCAGTCGCACCGTTTGGATCTTCGCTGCGGTATCGTATCCGGCATCGACGTGGATCAATGCGCGAAAAGTCCGGATCATGAGCCCGGAACAGATCAGCAGCACGAACGCGAGGCTTACCTGGATCACCACCAAAATGTTGCGCGTGCGGTGGCGCTCACGGCCCTGGCTGGTCGTCCGGCTCTCGCGCAGGCCCGTTCCCACTCGCGTGCCGGCATATCTCAGAGCGGGAATGGAACCGAAGAGCAGGCTGCAGAACAGCGCCACGCACCAGCGTGAAGACCAGCACGTTCATGTCGATTCCGATGTCGTGCAGGCGCGGCAGTCCGTCAGGACCAAGCGCAATCAGCAAACGCAGCGCTCCCCAGGCAAGCACGAGCCCCAGCGCGCTGCCCAATCACTCCCAATACCGCGCTCTCCAGCAGGAACTGCTTGGCGATTCGCCACGGGCTTGCCCCGAGGGCCGCGCATACCGCCAGTTCATGGTGGCGCGATTCGGCGCGCACCAGCAGCAGATTCGCGACGTTGGCGCAGGCAATCAACAACACCACTCCAATGCTGCCCATCAGCACCCAAAGCAGCTTGCCCACGTCTCCGATCACATCCTGGCTGAGCGGCCGAACGTTGGGACCGATGCGAGCCTTTTTGAAGAGGTCGATGCTGAATCCGGGCGGGGCGGGAAAACTGTTGAGCACGATGGGCCACATCCGCGCCACATCGGCGTTCGCCTGCCTGCATTGTGACCCCGGGCCGCAGCCGGGCAACACCTTCATAGCTGAACTGGCCGAGCGTAGTCTTGCTTCGATCCAGGCGAAGAGGCAGAAACAGCGCGGGCTGCTCCCAATCGAGGAAGCGAAATTCCTTCGGCATCACCCCGATGACCTGGCGCGCTTTGCCGTCCACCTGAATGGTTTGTCCCACGATGGACTTGTTCGAGCCGAAACGGTCTCCGCCAATAGTCGTAGCTGAGCATCACCGTGTCGGGTCCGCTTGGGCTGTCATCGACGCGGTTAAACCAGCGTCCCAGATTGAGGCGTGAGCCCGAGAATCGGCAGAACGCCATCGGTCACATCGAGCGCCTGCACCTGCTCGGGGTTTCCTTGCCCGGTAACGCTCACCGAGTCGCCCTGATAGATGCCTATGTCGTCAAACACCCGGTTCTGCTCGCGATAGATGAAGTAGTTTGACGGCGCCATATTCACGTCGTCGAGATTCAGTCCCGGCGCCGTGTGCCACACTCCCACCAGCGACTCAGGATGCGGATAGGGCAGACGGCTTCAGCAGCACACCCTCCACAACGCTGAATACCGCGATGTTGGCGCCCACGCCGGCGGCCAGCGTAATCAGCGTGATCACGGTGAAGACGGGCGCGCGCCACAGCCTGCGCACAATTTGCCTGAGCTGGCTGAAGAAGGAAGTCATGGTCAACCCTCTCGGGCAAGGATGAGAGCAGGAGCGATACACCTTTCAGACGCTACGCAGTGCCGCGGGGATGTTCCGCAAGCAAGAACTTTCCTTTACCAAGACAATCCGCAGAAAGGCCAGATTGCGGATGCGGAAACATAGCTGGATCGTTAGCGCGGTGCGGTAGGTGGGCCTTCGGCAGGCTCAGCGCGTCTAAAATCAATACAGATGGCAGACACGCTTTATTTGAGTTTGTGGTATCCGAACCTGCGCCTGGAGGCGCTCCCCGACAAGCTGATGGCGGTGCTGGGCGCATTTGCCGCGCATGGCGGCGAGGCGAAGGTGTATTCGGCGACGGTGTGGCCGGTGAGCTGGAGCGAGACGCCGGTATTTCAGCGGGTTTATGGGCGCGATGGCGAGCGGATGGAAGGCGGCAGGTGCTGGCCGGTGCCGGGCGCGAGGGAGCGAGCCGCGGCAGGCGGTGGAAGAGGCGACTGGAGCTGCTGCACGACGACTACGCGTATGAGTTCCAGATTGGGTGGAATTTGTGGGAGCTGGAAGATCGCGCCGGAGCCTCGACTCCGCGCTGGGCGCGAGAGTCCAAGGCTGGTGCGGGTGACGGGGTATCGGGCCGCTGTTCGACGAGGGCACATACGAGCAGGATGGGCACATCCGCATCGACTTCGGCATCGGACGCGCCGTTCCTCGAAGAGGACGCGGACCTGGACGAGGTGGGCGCGCGGCACGTGGAAGAGAATGTGCGCCAACTGGTGGAGCTGACGGCGGGAGTGGAGAAGGCGTCGGGCGCGACGGCGCGGCTGCTGTGGAGCGAGCTGGGCGAGAGCCTGGCACAAAGGCTGGCGGCGCGGCTTGGAATGGAAAACTAGGCGTGCGGTTCACGATCGAGCGAATCCGGACGCTGGTGCTGGTGGCGGGAGCGCTGCTGCTGGTAGCGCTGGGCGTGTTTCTGGTGCGGGCGAAGTGGAAGAATCATTTGAATCGGCACGATTTGCCGCAGAAGCTGGCCAAGGACATTAGCAGGAGGCCGAACGGGTACACGCTTTGTTCATGCGTTTGGAGCGCACTCGCAATACCGGATTCATGCGTCGAAGAGAAGTGCGAGCTGAAGAACGATTTCGTCGAGCTGCACGACGTGCAGATCGATCTTTACGGCGAGGACGGCAACGCAGATCGACCGGATTGCCGGCGACGTGTTCGAGTACGACCAGAAGACGGGCAAGGCAACGGCGCAGGGACCGGTGGAGATGCTGCTGACGCGGCCGTCGGCGAGCACAGAAGCGGCGGTGGAGACGCGGCAAGACGAAAGGCCGAAGCACGATTGCCGAGGTTGACGCGGCGACCGGCTCGGAGGCAGATTGATGTGAAGACGAGCGGAGTGACCTTCGACCGGAATTCGGGGCTGGTGACGACGGCGCAGCGGGTGGATTTTTCCATGGCGCAGGGAGCGGCAGCTCGATGGGCGCGAGCTACGACTCGCAGAGCGGCTACCTGACGCTGGAGCAGGCGGTGGAACTGACGACGCAACGCGGCGGCGATGAGGTGCAGATTCATGCGCAGCATGCGGAGTTTGACCGCGGCGCGCAGACTTGCCGGATGCGAGCGGCGACGGCGGATTATCGCGGCGGACAGGCAGACGCGGCTGAAGCGAAGATCCTGTTTCGCGACGATGGCTCGGCGGAGACTCTGGACGCGAAGGGCGGTTTTACGCTGGCGACCGCGACGGGCGGGCATGTGGCTGCGCCGACGGCATCGATGGATTTTGACGAGCACAGCCAGCCGCGCCACGGACACATGGAGGGCGGCGTGACGATGGATTCCGCAAAGGAGGGGCGCACGGTGCATGGGACGGCGCCGACTGCGGAGCTGGAGTTTGGCGGCCAAGGGCGAGTTGCGGAGCGCGCACCTGGAACGCGGCGTGGAGATTTACGGAAAAGCAGCGACAGAGAACGGGGATCAGGAGGTCAGAACGGCGGGCAGGCGCGGAACGAGACTCGCTGCAGCGTGAGCCGGACCTGGCGCTCGCCGGTGGTGGACATCAACTTCGGGTGGCAGGGGCCGGCAAAGAGCGCAGGCAAAGGACAGTTGGAACTGGAGACGATGCGCGGCGTCGGGCGGAGTGGTCGATCACAAGCGAAAGCCAGCGCGGCAATGCGGCGGCGACGCCGGCGAAGATGAATGCCGATGAGGTGACAGGGAGCTTCGGCGCGGGTTCGGCGTTGCGCGCGATGACGGGCGTGGGACATGCGGAGATCGAGCAGACGACAGCGACGGGAGCGCAGCAGACCGCGAACGGCGACCGGCTGGAGGCGGAGTTTGCGCCGAGGAGGACAGGGAGCAGTGAGCAGGGAACAAGGGAGCGAAAGAGGGACAGGGGACAAAAGACAGGGACAGGGAGCGAGGGAGCAAGGCAGTGAACGGGGACCGAGCAACGAGGCGCAAGGTGCGAACGGTTGCAGTCGGCGGAGCTGGATGGGCATGTGGTGCTGTTTGAGCAGCCGGCGGCAAAAGCCCGGCGCGCAGGCCGCAACCACCGCTGCGCGCGACGGCGGGCAAAGCGGTGTATGAGGGCCAAGGCGAGTGGCTGCATCTGACGATGAGTCCGCGGGTGATGAACGGCGGACTGGAATGACAGCGGACAAGGTGGATGTGTCGCAGCAGTCGGGCGATGCGTTTGCGCACGGCAATGTGAAGGCGACCTGGACTGGAGCGAGTGCCGGAGCAGCGCAGAACGCGGGCCGGCAGAGCGGCAGGCGCAGGACAGAGCTGCGAGCAATGCAGGGCGGCGTGACGCTTGGCGGCAATGGGCCGGCGCACGTGGTTGCCAGCTGAGGCGCAGACTGAACCAGTCGACGGGCGAAGCGACCTTTCGCGGGCATGCGCGTCTGTGGCAGCAGGCGAACTTCGTGAGCGGGCCGGTGATTGTGCTGAACCAGCACCTGCAGACTCTGGTGGCGCGCAGCAGCGATCCGGCAGAGCCGGTGCGGGCGGTGCTGCTGAGCGCGGGCGCGACGGGAAGGGCTATCGGCACAAACGCGGGGCAATCAGCCGGACAAGCGCGGGCAGACGGGAAGCAAGCCGCGCAGCGGCCTTCGGTGATTCGCGTGCGCGGAGGGGATCTGAAGTATTCCGATGCCGAGCACAGGGCGGTGATGCATGGCGGCGCGCTGGGCGCGGTGATTGCGGAGACGGGAACGGCGACGTCGTCGTCCGACTAGCGTTGAACTGCGGTCTGATGCCGGCGGGAAATCACGACGGCGAACGGCGGCGGCAGGCGCAGGTGGATCGCATGACGGCGACGGGGCATGTGGTGCTGACGCTCGCAGGGCCGGCGCGGAACCGGAGAGCAACTGGTGTACACGGGCGCGACGCGGAGATTATGTGCTGACCGGCACCGCCGCAGCGCCGCCGCAGATGACCGATCCGGAGCGCGGAACGGTGACTGGCGAGGCTTTGATTTTCCATAGCCGCGATGATAGCGTCAGTATCGAAGGCGGCGGACGCGAGACCGAAACGGAGACGACCGCGCCGGAAGCGCACGGAAAGTAAGCGGCGGAAGCGCGTCAGCGAGACTGAATGGAAACACTGATTGCCGAGGGAATCGGCAAGAGCTACAAGGGACGGCAGGTTGTTACGGGGCGTCAACCTGACGAATCTCCCGCGGCGAAGTGGTGGGCTTGCTGGGGCCGAACGGCGCCGGCAAAACGACCAGCTTTTACATGATCGTGGGGCTGGTGCAGCCGGAGACCGGCCGCGTGATGGTGGACGAGACCGACATTACGCGCGTGCCGATGTATCTGCGGGCGCGCAACTTCGGCATCAGCTATCTTCCCCAGGAGCCGTCGGTCTTTCGCAAGCTCACGGTGGAAGAGAACATTCTGGCGGTGCTGGAAGCGCAGCCGCTGGGCAACCGGGAACGGCGCACGCGCGCCGAGAAGCTGATCAACCAGCTGAACCTGGGCCACATCCGCACCACGCGCGGCTATGCGCTTTCAGGCGGCGAGCGGCGGCGCGTGGAGATTGCGCGCGCGCTGTGCATTCAGCCGAATTTTATCCTGCTCGACGAGCCGTTCAGCGGCATCGATCCGATTGCGGTGCTGGAGCTGCAGAAGATCATCTTCGACCTGAAGGCCAGCGGGATCGGCGTGCTGATCACCGACCACAACGTGCGCGAGACGCTGAGCGTGACCGACCGGGCGTACATTATTGCCGAAGGCCGGATCTTCCGCGCCGGGACGCCGCACGAACTGGGTAACGACGTGGAAGTGCGGCGCATCTACCTGGGCGAGGGATTCTCGCTGAACTAGAAGTGGATGCTCCAAGCGGGTCAGGGCATCCGGCAGGGTAACCGCGGCTAGCGGCAAGGATTAGGCGCAGGGTGCACGGGCTGCGAACGAGTGTCCGGGATTGGGAAGCGGCCCAATTCGGGACAATGACTCGAATTGGTGATTCGAATTGAGACAATTTCTCGCATTAAGCTTTTTCTCACACGATTACACTCGCATTGAGTCGAATCGGGGAACGAATTCCATCTATGGCGCTATTGCAGCCAAGACTGAACTTGAAAGTCGCGCAACGCCAGGTGCTGACGCCGGGCCTGATGCAGATGGTGAGCGTTCTTGCGCTGAACAAGCTCGAGCTGAAGGAGATGATCGATGCCGAGATGGTGGAAAATCCCGTCCTGGAAGAGATTGACGAATCGGTTCCGATGCTGGATGAGGTTGCGGGCCGCGAGGAGCGGCTGGAACGCAGCGTCGAAGAGGCGGCCGCCCCGCCCAAGGACGTCTTCAACGAGATCGACTTTGGCTCGTACTTCCAGGATTATCTTGACCCCGGCTATCGCACGCAGCCGGAGTATGAAGAGAGCGACAAGCCCTCGTTTGAGAACTTTCTCTCCCAGCCTACAACTTTGTCCGATCACCTGGCGTGGCAGCTGGGAGCTCTGAGCCTCGACGCAAAGCTGCATGAGGCGGCGGAGTTTGTGGTCGGCAATCTGGACGAAGACGGCTACCTGGCAGCGAGCGAAGAGGAGCTGGCCGCGGCTCTGTGCGGGGTTCCGAGCGCGATGCGGCGCGAGCAACGGCCATGCGGCAAGGACTGATACGCGATGCACTCGAGCTGGTGCGGCGAGGGCTGGCGATCTGGTGCAGCATCTCGATCCGGCCGGAGTGGGAGCGCGCGATCTGCGCCAGTGCCTGCCGATCCAGATTGCGGCGCAGCAGCAGGAATTTGACCATTTGTATGGCAAGCGGCTCGATGAGCTGGACCGGACGCGGCGACGATCCGCATGGCAGCTTCCGCGACGAGGCCGAGGCCAAGATTGAAGAGCGGCGGCGGGCGATGGAAGTGGCGGCGCTGATTGTGGACACGCCATTTGCCTCTGCTGCAAAAGCGCGACGTGAAGGACCTGGCGCGCGCGGCGCAGGTCACAGTCGAAGAAGCGCACGCGGCGGTCGAGTTTATCCGCACGCTCGATCCGCGGCCCGGGCGGCATGTACAACCGCGAGCAGACGCGGCTGATCGAGCCCGATGTGGTCTTTGTGAAGCGCGGCGGCGAGTGGGTTGTCAGCATGAACGAGGAAGACCTGCCCAGCCTGCGGCTCAGCCAGCGCTACCGGCGCATGCTGGTCTCAGACAGACACCGACAAGGAAGTGAAGGAGTACGTGAAGGAGCGCTTCCGCTCGGCGATGCAGCTGATGCGCAACATCGCGCAGCGCAAGAGCACGATTCTGCGGACGTGCGAAGTGATTGTGCGGCGGCAGCAGGATTTTCTCGATCAGGGCGTGGAAGGCGCTGCGGCCGATGATGATCAAGGAAGTGGCCGAGGAGATCGGCGTTCACCCTTCGACGGTGAGCCGCGCCGTGGCCAACAAATATGCGCACACGCCGCAGGGCGTGCTGGAGCTGCGGTTCTTCTTCTCGGAAGGCTCGAACGGGCCCGAGGGCGCCGATACGCCGCTGCTGGTGCTGAAGCGCAAGGTGCGCAAGCTGATTGAGGACGAAGATGCGCGGCATCCGCTGACCGACGACCAGCTCGCGGCGATGCTGCAGTCGCAGGGCATCCAGCTCACGCGCCGCACGGTGGCCAAGTACCGCGAGGACATGAATATTCCGTCGACGCATCAGAGGCGGCGGAGAGACTGAAGGGCAGCCCCTAGCTGCTAGCTTTTTCGTGCCGGGTGAGCGGTTCCGGCCATGAGATGGGAGCTGCACCGTCTGATTCCTGGAAATTCAAAAAAACATCCCTCGACGGCTAAAGCCTGACTGATTCTGAGCCGTTGCAGCACGAGTGAACTCGTGCTCTTTCAAACCACCGAGTTTTCCGCTGCTTGGCATTGTGCTGCGGATTTGATTCGGGGTGCGTCGGCCTGCGTATTGTTTGTGAAGCAGCGATCGCTTATTCTTTAGATCGGCCTTCATGGAAGCTCTTCAACAACTTTTCAAACAGCACTACGGTTTTGCCGCGGACGAAGTGAAGCCGCTTCAAGGCCAGCTTGGTGGCTCGGGCCGTGTGATTGTCGCGTCTCAGCGGGCGAGGGCCGGAGCGCGGTCGGCATTCTGGGGCCGGATCGTGCGGAAAATACAGCGTTCCTTGAATTTTCCCGGCATTTTCGGCGGCATGGATTGCCGGTTCCGGAAATCTACGCGGTGGACCTGGACCAGTGGCGCATACCTTGAAGAGGACCTTGGCGACACGACGCTGTTCGATTTCCTGGGCGAGCATCGCAGTGGGGATGCGATTGAGCCCCAGGTGGTGGGAGCATACCGCAAGGTTGTCGCGGAGCTGCCGCGCTTCCAGATCGTCGCCGGGCGCGATTTGAATTACAAAGTCTGCTATCCGCGATCGAGCTTCGACCGGCAGTCGATCGCGTGGGACTTGAATTATTTTAAATATTATTTTTTGCGTCTGGCCGGAGTGCCATTCAATGAGCAGGCATCTGGAAACGGACTTTGGCCGGCTGACGAAATTCTTGCTCGCGGCCGATCGCGATTACTTTCTTTATCGCGACTTCCAATCACGCAATGTGATGCTGCGCGATGGGCAGCCGTGGTTTCTCGACTACCAGGGCGGCCGCAAGGGCGCGTTGCAATACGACATTGCGTCGCTGCTGTTTGACGGGAAGGCCGATCTGCCGCCCGAGCTGCGGCAGCAACTGCTCGACAACTATCTCGATTGCCTGGGCGGGTTTGATCGACGCTGGATCGCGACCGCGTTCATGGAGCACTACTACGCGTTTGTCTACGTTCGCATTTTGCAGGCGCTGGGCGCGTATGGGTTTCGCGGGTTCTACGAGCGCAAGGCTCATTTTCTGCAGTCGGTGCCGTATGCGCTGAAGAATCTGCGCTGGCTGGCGGCGAATGTGAAGCTGCCGATCGCGCTGCCTGCGCTGATGGAGGCGCTCGAGGGTATTGGGTCGTCGGAAAAGCTGCAGGCGATTGTTGGTCCACAGGCTGCGGGACTCACCGTGCGCATTTTCAGCTTCTCGTTTCACAACGCCGCGCCGGGCGACGAAGAGGGTCACGGGGGAGGATTTGTGTTCGATGCGCGCGGGCTGCCGAATCCCGGGCGCGAAGAACGATTTCGCCAGCTCACGGGGAAAGATGCATCGGTGATTGAGTATCTAAGCCGCGAGCCAAGCGTGGGTGAATTCCTTTCGCACGCGACGGCGATGGTGGACCTGAATGTGGACAGCTTCGAGAAACGCGGCTTCACCAGCATGATGGTTTCGTTCGGCTGCACGGGCGGCCAACACCGCTCGGTGTATCTCGCCGAGCAATTGGTGAAGCACCTGCGCGAGAAGGGTGTGCACGTCGCTCTGCGGCACATCCAGCTGGAGAAGCTGGGGAAATGAAAGCGATGATTCTGGCGGCGGGGCTGGGCACGCGCCTGCGGCCGCTGACCAACGACCGACCCAAGGCGCTAGTGACGGTGGCAGGGCGAACGATGCTGGAGATCTGTCTGGAGCGGCTACGGCAATTCGGCGTGGATGAGGTCATCGTCAACACCCATCATTATGCGGAGATGATCCGCGAATATCTGGCTTCGAACAAAAATTTCGGCATGCGGATCGAGCTTTCGCATGAGGAAGAGCTGCTCGACACAGGGGGCGGGCTGAAAAAGGCAGCGTGGTTTTTTCTCGAAGGCAAAGATTCTGAGGATCCGAGTCTCGCTCCGTTTGTGCTGCATAACGTGGACATCATCAGCACGATCGACATTGCGAGCATGCTTGGGGCGCACAAGAAAAGCGGCGCGCTGGCGACGATCGCGGTGCAGGATCGGAAGACGTCGCGTTATCTGCTGTTCGAAGAGCAAACGAGCGAGCTTTGTGGGCGAATTCGGGGGAGTGACGGCGAGCACGATATGGTGAGGACTGCGAAGTCGCCGCAAGCGCTTGCCTATTCGTGCATCCAGGTGATTTCGCCGCGGTTTTTTGGAAAGATGACGGAGACTGGCGCGTTTTCGATCTTCGATCCGGAACTGCGCCTGGCGGCACAGGGAGAGAAGATTCTCGCTTTTCGCGCCGATGGGGCGTACTGGCGTGACCTGGGAAGGCCGGAGAGTGTGGAGGCGGCGGCGAGGGAGACGCGAGCTGCCAGCTAATAGCGACTAGCTTGCTCGTGCCGGCGCGAGGCGATACGACCCCACGTCTCGGAATCGAGGATCGGCGAGCCTGACTGTGGCAAAGTATCTGCGATCGAATGAGAGTAATGGGGTCAGAAATGGATTCAGCAATAGGGAATCGGTCGTCGCCGGCCACGAAGGCCCGAGTCGCGGGGGCGTTTTACGTGCTCAGTTTCTTGAGCGCAACACTAGCCGAAGCGTTGATCCACGGAAAGATGATGCGCGTTGCGGGCCTTGTGCCCATTTTGTGCTTTACCGTCGTTACGTTGATTCTGTTTCAAATCTTTCTTCCCGTGGGTCGTGTTTTGTCGCTGGTCGCAGCACTCCTGAACTTTGTCAGCCTTTTATTCGAGGCGCTGGAATTTCACCCGCACGGCTTAAACGCCGCCTTGATTTCCCATGGCGGGTTCTGCCTATTGATCGCGCTGCTTATTCTTAGATCGAAGTTTCTACCGCACGTTCTGAGTGCACCGATGGCAATTGCCGGCCTGGTGTGGTTGAGTTCCCTATCGCCGCAAGTCGCACACCGGCTGCACGCCTACGTACAGGCGGCAGGCTTTGCCGGAGAGGGAGTTTTTATGCTTTGGCTGCTCGCCAAGGGCGTGAATAACGCGAAATGGAATGAGGCAGTGCTTTGTGAGGCGACGCCGCTAGAACGGCGTCGTCGCCTGGAAACCTGACGGCTAAAGCGTTACGCTGTTGTTCATCAGCGTGATCTCCGGAACGTCGCCGCCGCATTCGATGGTGACGGTGGCGCCTTTCAGGTCAGCTCCTGGCGGGAACGGCGAGAGTGACCTGAGCGGTTTTCGGCGTGAGGTCGAGGGGCGCTTTGAGCGCGGGGACTTCGGCTGTGGCGAGCGTCTTGCCGGTCTTGTCGCGCAGGACGACCTTCGAGGCAGGCGCATCGAGCGCGCCGACACTGTGCACGGTGACGGTCATCTTCGCGCCATCGACTTTCACGTCTTCAGGATCGATGCCGAGATCGGGGCGCGACCAGTAGGGCGTTCCCTTGGTCGTTGCGAGCTTGAGTTCGATGACGGTCGTGGTGCGCGGCGGGAAGGTGATGGCGAGGATCTTGCTGCGCTCGAAGGCCACGGTCTGCGTGGTGAGGTTGTCTGGACCGGCGCGTCGATCGAGCGGCGGTGCGTTGCCGATCCCCTGTCTGCGTGCCCTGCGTCATCGTCCACTGGCCGGGATCGACTTCCCAGCCAGTCATGTGCGCGGTCACGGGAACGCGGTCGAGGTTGTAGGCGATGATCTTGACGTGATCGGGCGTGGCCTCGGGAACGAGGATGGCGACGCTTTGGTCATTGGCCGGCGCATCGAAGCGCCAGCTGACGGCGTTGCCCGGGATAGCAGTAGTTGCGCATGAGCGCCACGCCGCCGAGGCGCGAGCGCTGCAGCTCGCCGTTGTTGAAGTAGATGCGATCGATCCAGAGGCTGCCCTCGGTGTTGATGAACTCGCGCTCGTGCGCGGTTTGAATCTGCGAGGCGTAGACCTTTTCGAGATACGAAGTGTCGCCGGTGGCCTGCCAGGCAAGCTGCCACAGCAGTTTCGCTGGGCTGGTCGATGCCGGCTGGGCCGCGACTTTGGCGGCGGCAGCGATGAGCGGATTGGTGTGCGGACTTGCGCAGGTCGAGCATGTCGAGCGTGTCGGCGTTGACAGTGCCGCAGCGATTCCACGGGCGAATCGATGAAGGGCTGGACGTATTTCGTGTCGCCGGTCCAGCGATAGGCGGCCCAGAGAATGAACCAGGCGCGCATCGCCGGTGGGCTTGTCTTCGTCGGTCTTGAAATTGACTTCGAGATGCCAGCGCGGGCTTGCCATCGGGGCCGGGCTTGTAGTGGGCGAGGATGCCGTCGGCCAGCTCGAGGATCATCTTGCGCGTCTCAGGCATGCCGTTGAAGAGCACGAGCGAGAGCGCGGGATGGAAGTCCATGTACGAAGCTTCTTTCGACCAGCCCCAGACGCCGCCCTCGGCCATCTTTGCGCCGTTGAAGTAGGTGGAGCGGACGTGGCGATGGCCGGCGGCGTTGATGCCGGTGAGCCACTCGAGGCGCTTGGCGGTGACCATGGCGCGCTCGATCTGCTTGGGGCTGCCGAAGTCGAGCAGCATGGATTCGCCGAGAACGTTGAGGCCGTCTTCGTAGCTGTGCAGCTCGTCGGTCTGGATGGTGGCGAGGCCGTTGGTGAACATGTGCTGCGCGTACATGGCGTCCAGCTCGCGACCAAGCGAGGCCTTGATTTTGTCCGGCGTGGAGCCCATGAGGGCGAGGCCGGGCCACCACTCGGTGAAGTCGCTGTCGTCGGAGAGGCCGCCGCCGAATTCGCCGTTCGAGATCTGGCGATTGTCGATGTACCAGTTGATGAGGCGCTTGAGGTAGCCGAGATCTTCAACCTGCAGGAAGGCCCACTGCGGCACGCCGGCGCGGCGCCTGCGGCAGGATGAACGGCGGGCGCGGCTGCTCGTGGTTCATCTCGTGCCAGTAGTTGCGGGCCAGCGTCGTTTTGCAGGATCGACGCGCAGCAGGTCGGTGATGTCGGCATCGAAGCGGTTGAAGAGATTGAGGCGGCGCGAGCTGACGGATTCTTCGACGAGATTGGCGAATTCGTCGCGCACCTGGGTGAGGCGGTCGGCGATGTGCTCGGGGAGCGCGTCTTTGTACGGCTTGAAGATGAGGCGCACTTCGGCGCCTTCGAGCGCATCGGTGGAGAACTCGGCGCTTTGCGCGGCGATGGTGATGTAGAGGCTCTTGCCGTTGGGCAGGATGCGGTCGCGGGTATCGAGCCAGAGGGTGTGCGGCTCGCCGGGCTTGACGGAAAGGTGAAGTAGAGCATGTCGCGCATGGGCCAGAGCGGATCTTTGATCTGGATGTTCAGCGGAATGACGCCGTCGGCGTTGGGCTGGAGGTTGAGCGCGGGCAGATCGATGGCGATGCCGTCGAGGCCGGCGTCGATGTTTTCCCAGCTGTAGGAGTAGCCGTGGCCTATCGGCGACGCATCTGCGAGCGGAAGTCGGCGGGGATGAGGATGTGGA
Organism: uncultured Acidobacteriaceae bacterium; assembly: GCA_963782085.1. Classification (GTDB taxonomy): domain Bacteria; phylum Acidobacteriota; class Terriglobia; order Terriglobales; family Acidobacteriaceae; genus Telmatobacter. Next base: position 255,717 of record CAWAIL010000003.1, on the reverse strand, counting down.
CGATGGGCAGACGCGGCGCGCTTTGCGCTGCGTCTTTGCGCGCGCGTGCCGGCGCCGAGCCACGCCGGCGGGCATGGCCATCATGGTCATGCGCTCGTCGGCCGGGAAGCGGCCGTTGATGAAGTCGACGAGCGGCTTGGTGGAGGGATTGTCGTCGGCGATCGATTGATGCTGGTGAGACGGTAGCGGAGCGTGGCGACGCCGGTTGGCTCCATGCCGGGATGGACGTAGTAGGCGGAGAGCTCGCCGATGGGCTGCTCCTGCTCGACGTTGGCGAAGCGGATTTTCTGGCCGGTGATGGGCGAATCGAGATTGGTGGTAGGTAATCTCCTGGCCTTTGGGGCGATCGAAGAGCGTGGTTTCGGAGTCGGCGGCCTTTTCGTTGTCGTGCGCGAGCAGGGTCCATGTTGCCCCAGGCGCCGCCGGCGATCTCGAGGTGATTCCACGGCTCGTCGGGCATGTCGAAGGTGACGGTCTTGCCGGAGAGCGAGTAGCAGTCCCAATCGGGCAGCTCGAAGTAGTCGTCGCGGCCGATGAGGCGCGAGCGGTTGAAGACGCCGGGCCAGGTGGTTTCGCGAATGCCGTCGGTGGCCTTCCACCACCAGCGATCGAGATCGTAGACGTCGTGGATCTCGACTTTGCGGACGGTGGTGAATTGCTCGTCGAGCAGAACGGGATCGTCGCCGGGGCGGTTCCAGCCGTACTTCAGATTCCACTCCTGCTGCCAGTCTGTGGCGTGGCCGGAGCCGGAATCGAAGCGGCCCTCAGCTGGGACGACGGGCGCCGCGGCTGTCAGCGGCGAGCGGCGCCGGCAGCGACGGTGCGGGCAACTGTCGGGATGTCTGCGGGATTTGATTTTTCGCGAGGCCGGCGATGTTGTCGTCGGAGAGCATGCGGTCGTAGATGCGCAGCTCGTCGATGTCGCCGCCGCGATCGTAGCTGTAGGAGCTTTCGACGCCGGTGGGGCCGATGATGCGCGAGTGCGGGCCGAACTGATCGAGAGCGGTGTCGAACAGGCCGGTGGCTTCCTTGGTGGCCATCAGCTTGCCGTCGACGTAAAAGCGGATGCCGCTGGTCTCGTCCCAGGCGAGCGCGAGGTGAACCCACTGGTCGGGCTTGGGAATGTCGGGCAGCTTGACGGAGACGCGGGTGCGGCCGAGGTTGACGTCGGTGACGAAGGCGTCGAAGCCGTGGCCGTTCCAATCGATGCGCAGCCAGACCATGTCCCAACTGGAGTGGTCGGCAAAGCCGACGCGGAAGACGGGGAACTCGGTCTCGTCGACGGGGATCGCGCGAGCGCCAGAAGAACGAGAGCGTGCCGCGCTGCGAGTAGATGTTGCCGGGCGCCCAGTAGGAGAGCAGCTGATTGTTGCCGCACTGGATGTAGGAGCCGCTGACGCCGCTGGGAAGAATTTTGACGTCGTGCAGGATAGTTGGGGACGGGATTGCCGCCGGCAGCGTAGTCGGCATTGAAGCTGTTGTCGCCGGAGAGATAAAAGAGCAGGCCGGGCTCGGAGGCGTGCGGATTGGGCGGCAGGATGGAGGTGGTGATGGGCGGCGCGTACTCGACGGCGACCTGTGCGTGTGCGCAGCGGCAAAGACGACGGCGAAAAGGACGCAGAGCAGACAGAGAAGGCGAGACGCGAACGACGCATGAGTGACCTCCTGGACTAAGGAAGGTGCGGAGCTGGGCCTCGCGCGCTTTCGCGACGGCGCAAACTGGTCAGACCACCCACGCGGAATTGTCAACGCAGGGGCGGGAGTTGGCAAATGAGAAGCAGCTTCAGCCGTCAGCCTTCAGCTTTTTCGTGCGAAGGGAAAGTCGAGGGTATCCCGCGTCTCAGAATCGAGATGTGGGGCACTCCCATTCTGTGCTGAGTTCTGATTGCTGGTCCCTGCCCTTACATCGCTTCGGGGCTTTCGATGCCGAGCAGAGCGAGAGACGCGACGAGTTCGCGCAGAGCGACGGCGGCGGTGGCGAGCAGGAATGTTTTGCGCGCGGGGTCCTCTTCGGTGAGGATGTGGTGGCGGTGGTAGAAGTTGGCGAACTCCTGCGCGAGCTGGAAGGCGTGCTTGGCGAGATAGGCTGGCTCGGATGTGGCGATGCACTGCTCCAGAACCAGGGAGCGACGGCCGGCGCGCAGCCAGAGCGCCCAGATGTCTTCGTTGTCGTCGCCGGAGAGATAAGCGGCGAGATGCGGCCTGCGGACGACTCTGCGAACTCCGCGAGCGACGGCTTCGGGAGTGGTGTTCGCCTTTGCGGAAGATGTTGCGGATGCGGACGACGGCGTATTGAATGTAGGGGCCGGTCTCGCCTTCGAAGCTGAGCGCGTCTTTGAAGTCGAAAGCGATGACGGAGTTGCGCGTGAACTTGAGCATGAAGTAGCGCAGCGCGCCGATGGCGATCTGCTTGGCGATCTTCGCGGCGGATCGGCTTCGGGGCTCGCGGCCTGGCGTGTCGTCGACCTCGGCTTGCGCGGCGGCGATGAGCTTGTCGATCAGGTCGTCGGCCTTGACGCCGAAGCCCTTGCGGCCGCTGACTTCGATGTAGGGCTGCTTCTGGTCTTCTTCGGAGATGTTGTAGCCGAGTTCGACGGCGCAGCGCGGCGTGAGCGCGACCATCTCGTAGCTGAAGTGGGTGTAGTGGTCGGCCTGCTCGGTGTAGCCCATGCCGCGCAGCGCCTGGATGACGTTGGCCTGCGGGTCGGCCTGGCGCGCAGTCGATGACGTTGTAGATGGCCGTGGCGCCGCCGAAGTGCGGATGGTTCGCCTCGCCGTGCTCGGCCGAGATCCAGCACTCGTGATCGGGATAGGTGAAGAACGGCTTGTAGCCGAAGTCGCGGCCGAGCAGGCCGAACTTCCAGAGGTGGTAGGCGATGTCTTTGCCGACGTAGGTGACGGTGCCGTTGGAGCGGACGATGACCTTGGCGTCTTCGTCGGTGCCTTCGGGCCGTCCTCGTTCTGGACTTCCGGCGGCCCGGCGCGCGTCATGACCCAGCAGCCTTTGTTCTTGCCTTCGTTCTCGAAGTAGAGCACGCCGGTTTGCTTGAGCTTCTCGAAGGCGGCGTCCCAGAATTTGAGGTGCAGGATCTCGCTCTCGCGGGGCAGGAAGTCGTACTCGATGTCGAGGCGCAGCATGGTTTCAAGATGGCGGCGCAGGACGGCGGTGGAGATGAGGTCGGCGATTTCGGCGGTTTCGTTGCCGCCGTGCTCGATGGCGTGCAGCGTGTCGAGGCGCAGTTGCTTGCGCGCGGCCTTTTCTTCGGCGGTTCCTTCGGTGTACCACTGCGAGGTGCGCGCGTAGAGGTCCCAGCAGTAGTAGTCGATTGCGCGTCGGTCGGCCTGCGGCTTGCGGCGCGAGTTCGCAATCGGCGAGGAGCGCGCGAACTTCGGCGAGCGGATTTCTCTTCGAGATGCAGGAAGCCCACGACGACGTCGGCGACCTGGACGCCGGTGTTGTCGATGTAGTTCTGCACGTCGACTTTGTAGCCGGCGGCGCGGAGCAGGCGCACAAAGGTGTCGCCGAGGATGGCGTTGCGCAGATGGCCGATGTGCGCGGCCTTGTTGGGATTGATGCTGGTGTGCTCGACAAGGGCCACTGCGTGGGGCAGACCTTTGGACGAGAGCAGTGCCTGGTCGGCGGCGACCAATCGCGCGGCTGCGGCACGATCGAGGCGCGCGTTGATGTAGCCGGCGCCGGCCACTTCGAATCCGGCGAAGCCTTCGACGGAACCGAGCGCGGCGACGATTTCCTGCGCGATGATTTTGGGCGCCTTGCGCAGCGTGCGCGCCAGTTGCAGAGCGATGGGCGTGGCGATCTCGCCGAATGCAGGTCGGGCGGCGTCTCGAGAGGGATCGTTCTCGATGTCGAGATCGTATTTTTCTTTCAGCACGGCGCGAAGACGCTCGCCGAGCCGCTTTTGCAGTTCCAGATCCACGCGATGAGCCTCAGAAAATCCTTGATTTTCAAGGTGATTTTAGCACCTGCGGTGCGGCGGGCGCGCTTCCGGCGAAGCGCGCGACGGCTAACTGAGACCGGCAAATCTCGAGCCGCACGATGCCGTAAGATGGAGAGTAGATTGCCGATACCGCTGCCTCGACTGCGAGCGCGAACGGAATGCGCTCTCCATGACCGACTCAAGCTCAACAGTCAAAGCCGCTTTTACCTGACCACGCCGATTTACTACGTGAATGCGCGGCCGCACCTGGGCCACGCCTATTCGACGATCGTGTGCGACGCCATTGCGCGGCGCAAGCGGGCGCTGGGCATCGACACGTGGTTCCTGACCGGCACCGACGAGCACGGGCAGAAGATTGAGCGCTCGGCGAAGCTGGCCGGATGCACGCCGCAGGAGTTTGCCGACCAAGATTGCCGGCGAGTTTCGCGGGCTGTGGGACCGGCTGGGGCTCACCTACGACGACTTCATCCGCACCACCGAAGCCGCGGCACAAGCGCGGCGTGCAGAAGCTGTTTGCGACGCTGCGCGATCAGGGGCTACATCTACAAGGGCTCGTACACGGGCCAGTATTGCGTGTTCGACGAGGCGTATGTGGATGGGCCTCCGGGCACGCCGTGCCCCGATTGCGGGCGCATGACGGAGACGGTGAGCGAGGAGAATTATTTCTTCAAGCTTTCGGCGTTTGAGCGCAAGCTGCTGGAGTTTTACGAGGCGAATCCGGAGTTCATGGGGCCGGAGTCGACGCGGCGCGAGGTGATCAGCTTTGTGCGCAGCGGGCTGAAGGATCTTTCGGTGAGCCGCACCAGTTTTTCGTGGGGCATTCCGGTGCCGGGCGACGAGAAGCACGTGGTGTACGTGTGGCTGGACGCGCTGGCCAACTACATTACTGCGCTTGGATACGGGTCGGACGATCCGAAGGACAAGGCGAGATTCGAAAAATTCTGGCCGGCGGACATTCACCTGATCGGCAAAGAGATCAGCCGGTTCCACTGCGTGTACTGGCCGGCGTTTCTGATGGCGGCGGGCATTGCGCCGCCGCGCTCGGTGCGGGCCAACGGCTGGCTGCTCTTCGACCAGGGCAAGATGTCGAAGTCGCGCGGCAACATTGTGCGCGCGGAGACGGTTCAGGAGGTGCTGGGCGCGGATGCGCTGCGGTACTTCCTGCTGCGCGAGATTCCCTTCGGGCAGGACGGCAATTTTTCTTCGACGCGCTGGTGCAGCGCTACAACGGCGACCTGGCCAACGGCTACGGCAACCTGGTGAGCCGCGTGGTGAACATGGTGCACAAGTACTTTGGCGGAGTGGTGCCGGAGGCGGGCGCGGAGACGCAGGCTGAGGCAGCGCTGCGCGCAAGCGCGGAGGCTGCGATTGCCGCGTTCGGGCCGGCGTTCGACGAGCTGAATTTCTCTGAAGCGCTGAAGAGCCTGTGGGCTGCTGGTGGCGGAGACGGACGGCTACCTGACGGCGAATGCGCCGTGGAAGAAGCCGCCGGAGCGCTCCGATGCGGAGCACGCAAAGCTGCAGGCGCGCGTGCTGGCGACGGCGGCCGAGGCGATTCGCATGATTACGGCGCTGGTGTATCCGATTCTGCCGGATGCGGCGGCCAAGGTGTGGCGGCAGCTGGGGCAGGGCGAGATTGGCGGATGCGGCGAAGAATGCATTTTTGACGAATCTCGCGTGGGGCGGATTGAAGGCGGGCACGAAATTTGGCGAGCCCGCGCCGCTGTTTCCGCGCGCGGAGAAGGACGCGGTTGAACGTATGCAGAATCTTGAAGACGAAAACAACAGGAGCGCGGTGGAGGCGGCGGGCGGCAGGGAGATTGTTGCGCCGGCGAGCGCGCCGGCAGCGACGTCGGTAGCCCCGACCGGCTGCGACCAGCAATGCCGCATGCGAATGCGCTGCAGCGACGACGCCGACGACGGCAGCTCCCGCGAATCCGGCGCAGCCGGTGGACACGGCGAAGGTGCACCAGGTTCCAGCGGCGATGGCGAGCAGCCGGCTGAGCTCGACGCCTGCGGCTGCGGCGGCCGATGCTCCGTTGACGCCGCCGGCCGCGACCGCGACCGCGACTGCTGCACCGCAGTGGCGGCACCGAGGAGCCGCAGCACATCACCATCGACGACTTTGCCAAAGTGGATCTGCGCGTGGCGCAGATTCTGGTGGCCGAGCGCGTGCCCAAGGCCGACAAGCTGTTGCGGCTCGAAGTCGATCTGGGCAACGAGAAGCGGCAGATTCTGGCGGGGATCGCGCAATACTACGAGCCGGAAAAGCTGATCGGCCGCAAGATCGTGATCGTGGCGAACCTGGCTCCGCGCAAGATGCGCGGCCTGGAGTCGAACGGCATGCTGCTGGCGGCTTCGCTCGAAGGCGGAGCCCCGGTGCTGGCAGGATTCCTTGAGGATGTGCCGCTGGGCGCGCGGCTGAAATAGGCGCTCCGCGCTTTCAGCTCTTTGGAGCAGAGATCGTGCGTTAGCAGGCGAAGGGAGAAGCGCCAGCTACATGAATTGGTGCGGAAGGCGGGACTTGAACCCGCAAGCCTTTTGGGCGCCAGCTCCTAAGGCTGGTGTGTTTGCCATTTCACCACTTCCGCACGGTTCGGCGCAGGCTGGGCCTGCACCTTTCAAGTCTAAGTCAATTCTGCGAAATACGGTGATGTCCTTGCGCAATGCGACGCCGACGTGCATCCGCGCAGCCGAAACGCATATTGAAGCGCGCCTAGGATGGGGCACCCGTAATTCGACATCTCTTGATCATTCTTCTTTCGCGAAAAATCTCCGCTCTTGCCGCCGGACTTTGGATTCGAGCCGAATGTCGCGGATGACGATGGCTTTGTCGAGCGCCTTGGTCATGTCGTAGACGGTGAGCGCGGCGACGGCAGGCGGCGGTGAGGGCCTCCATTTCGACGCCGGTGGGCCCGGTGGTGGCGGCCGACGCAGTAATGCGCACGCCGCCCGTGACGACTGTCGGCCTGCACGTCGACGTGGGTGAGCGCCAGCGGATGGCACATCGGAATCAGATCGGCGGTGCGCTTGGCGGCCTGGATGCCGGCGAAGCGCGCCACTTCAAGCGGATTGCCTTTGGGGTTCGCAGGCAAGAGCGGCGAGCACGGCCGCGGAGAGCTCGACGAAAGCCGAGGCGGTGGCGGTGCGGCGCGTGGCCTGCTTGGCGCTCACGTCGACCATGGAGGCGTTGCCGGATTTGTTGAAATGCGAGAGTTTCTTAGAGCGAAGGCATTAAGACCTCCTCAGAAAAGCAGAATGCGAACGATCGCGCCGGCTCCAGGCGGTCTGCATCTTCGGGCACGACGAGAAAGCAGTTGGCGCGGGCCATGGCGGCGAGGTCGCCCGATGCCCTGCCAGGCGAAAGCGCGACCTCTGGCGTTGAGCCGGCGAATGTGCAGGCAGCGGGCAGAAAGCGCGTGAGGCCGGTCTTCGCTTTCACGTCTGCGGCCAGTCGCGCGAGCGCGAAGCGCGGGCCGCGATTTCGCGCGCACCGGCAAGCGCGCGCAGCACCGGCGCGGCAAAAAGCAGAAAAGTGACGGCCGACGAAACGGGATTGCCCGGCAGGCCAAAGACAGCACTTCGTACCGTTCTGGTTTTGGATGGAGATTCTTGCGGCTGGCGGGCTGCGATTTCTCCAAAGACCAGCGGCTTGCCGGGCTGGATGCGCACGCCGGTGAAGTGAAAGCGCGCGCCGAGCGCGGGCCAGTGCGGGTTCGACCAGATCGAACTTGCCCGCCGAGACGCCGCCGGTGATGAGCAGAAGATCGGCGTCGGCAGCTTTTGCGAGCGCTGCGTCGAGAGCTCTTTGCCGTGTCGCGCAGCGATGGGCAACACCCACGGCTCGCCGCCGCAGGCGGCGACCATCGCGGCCAGCATGGGCGCGTTGGAGTTGCGAATCTGGCCGGGCCGCGGCGATCGAATCACGGGCACGAGTTCGTCGCCGGTGGCGAGAATTGCCACGCGCGGCCTGCGGAAGACTTCAAGCTTCGCGCAAGCCGCAAGATGCGGCAAGAGCAATCTGCGCGGCGCCGATCGGAGTGCCTGCAGGCAGCAGTTCATCGCCTTTGCGCGCCTGCGCGCCTTGGGCGACGATGTTTTCGCCCGGCGGATGATGCGAGGTGGCAGCAGGCGCACTCGACCATCCGCGACCTCAACGTGCTCCAGCATCACGACGGCGTCGGCGCCCCGAGGCACAGGCGCGCCGGTCATGATCTCCCACGCTGAGTTGCGAGTCAGCGGGTCCGGAAGGCGCCTCGCCGGCTCGTGTTGCGCCGCTGATGGCGAGTAGTGCGTGCGTCGGGCCTCGGCGGCTCGGCAGGCAAATCCGTCGCGCGTGGAGCGGGCAAAGGGAGGCTGGTCCTGGTCAGCGCGAAGCGGATGCGAGAGGACCCGGCCGGCCGCGCGATCCAGCGCTACGTGTTCTGCCGGACGTTTGAGAAGCACTAGTTTTGCCGCATGTTTCGCGACAAGAGCAGCAGCTTCGTCGTAGCTGAGCACGCCGTGACTCATGAATCGGATTGTAGAAGCTGGCACTTGCGCAAACATGAAGGGCGCCCTGGAGGACGCCCTTCGTTGAGACAGATCGATCAAGCTCCGGTTATTTTCCCTTTGGCGCTTTGTAAGAAGAGCTGACCTTCTCACCCGCCTGCTGCAAAATGCCGGCAACTTCAGTGGCGTATGGGCCAGTCGGCGCCAGATCAAGATATTTCTGGTATGCGGCCGTGCAGTCGGGAGGCAGAACAATGCGATTGGTTTTGGGATCGACAGTTGCGTTCTGTACCAGTCCCTGACCCTTGATGTAGTAAAGGATCGCCTGGTTGGGATCGACCTTGATGGCCTCTTCGGCCGCGGCAACCTGCGCGGGACCGTTATTCTCCTGGAAGAAGATAACAGCCTCGTTCCTCAGATGGAGCCCAGCGTTGGTCGGATCGGCCTTTGCGGCGGCATCATAGGCAGCATTGGCGTCCGGCACCTTGCCGGTGCGCGCGTAGATTTCGCCAAGGCCGGCTTCTGCGAGACCGAGGACTCCGGGGCGCGGCTTCTTTGCCGCATTTTCCAGATCGATTGCCTTTTTGTATGAGGCGATGGCGTCGTCGTACTTCTTAAGGCCGGCCTGACCGTAGCCGAGGTTCACCCATAGCAGGGCTTCGTCGGGCTTTGCAGTCGTGTCCTTGGTCATCAGGCTTTCGATGTCGGTGAACTTGGCGGTCTTGATCTCAGTTGTCTTTGAGGCAACGTCCGCCTTGGAGGCCGAAGCGCCGAGCTGCTGCGTCGCCGTGGCGCCGGCAACGTCGATATCGTGCTTGTCCGAGTTAACTACCTTCAAGTCGGCGTTCAGCTGGTTGATGACCGAGTTGGCCTTCAATGCCTCGGCGTTGGCCTTCTTCAGATCCTCCAGCTGCTTCTTCTCTTCCGGAGTCATCTTGTCGATGTATTCCTGGCGCGACATATCGTCGTCCTGCGCAAGATCCTGACCGGCCACTATTTTGATGCCGCGGATGGAGTCAACCATCTTGCCGGCGGGCGTGTCAGAGGCGCGGTAGATGAGCATGTAAGTGCCTGCGGGCGCCTCGCCTGTGAATTCGCCCGTTTCAGACACTGGAAAGGTGTACTTGAGCGTGGCCCCACCGTCGGTAGAAAGGCTGACGGAACCGCTGCCCTGCGCTTGCCCGGTGGGATTGATGACCTTGCCATGGATCTTGCCCGCGTTGGCTGCGTCCGCTGCTGGGGCTGCTGGGGCTGCGGGGGCCTGAGCGTTCGCCGACACAAGAGTCAAGGCCAGCAGACCGGCGGCAGCCGTTCCCAGCCAGACTGAAAGATTGCGTTTCATGTTTTCTCCTTGGGAGCGCGGGAGCATCGCAACCCGCAAGCTCAAAAAATTCAAAAAAACTGCGGCGTGACGAAAAACCGCCGATCTCGATACCCTGTCGGGCTGGCTCCTGCTGCATTCCTGCACAGCCAACTTTACCAACTGCAGGCGCTTAGACAACCTGCCGGTGATCGCACGCAGACTTTGATACGAGCCTGCAGCGTGCTTTACCAGCAAAACCCACGTTAAATCCAACCCTGCTTGCAGCACAAGTGGAACGTCACAGTGGAATTCCGCCTAACAAACCACGAACCGACTATTTTTCTGGACGCTTGGCCTCGCCGGTAAGTTGCCTCTTTTGCTGCGATTGACTCAATTTGCTTTCGCGACCCAAAGGCGATGGTAAAAGGATTGGTGCACGCGCGCATGTGGCCGAGATCACACACCAAGTGGGGCCGATTTAGCGGGCAGATTGTCGAATTCTGTTTGGCACCCACGGATGAGGCTCTCCTGACCGAGGGCGGCCTTGCGTCGGAAGACTCTAAAATCGATGGATGCAGACTGTGATTCGCGAAGCCGCACGAACCGACGCTGCGCTGATTTTGTCGTTTATCCGGGCACTGGCGGAATTTGAACGGGCACCGGACGCCGTGACTGCGACCGAAGAGGGGTTGCTGCGCGACGGATTTGGTCCTAACCCCTTTTATTACTGCCTGATCGCCGAACATGAGGGCCAGCCAGCCGGCTTTGCGTTCTACTTCTTCAACTACTCGACTTGGATGGGCCGGCCCGGCATTTACCTCGAGGATCTCTTTGTGCACCCGGAATTCCGGGGCAAGGGGATCGGCAAGGCGCTGCTGAAGAAAGTGGCCGCGATCGCCGTGGAAAAGGGCTGCCAGCGGATGCAGTGGGAGGTTCTCGACTGGAATACGCCGGCGATCGATTTCTACCGGGCAATGGGCGCTGATTTTCTGGATGAATGGCGGAATGTACGGCTGGAGGGCGATGCGCTTCTCCGGTTGGCCACCTGCGGTGGGGCAGACGGCGCTTGCACGCCATGAGGGGCTGTGTGTTGTCACCACGGTGGCCATACAGGGCGATGAGCAGCCTGCAGAGGAGAGTATGGCAAGGATTCAGGTGATTGGCGGCGGATTGGCGGGGCCTGAAGCGGCACTTACGGCTGCGCGCCTGGGCTGCGAGGTCGATCTTTACGAAATGCGGCGGTTGGTGGATGGCGAGTTGCTGTTTGACGCCCGCGCACCAGACGACAGATTTCGGCGAATTGGTCTGTTCGAATTCGCTGAAGAGCGAATCGGAGTGGACGGCGCCGTGGCTGCTGAAGCAGGAGATGCGGAGGGGTGGTTCGGCAGTGCTGCGCATTGCCGATGAGACAGCCGTGCCTGCGGGCCACGCGCTTGCTGTCGATCGGGTTGCTTTTTCGCTGAGGATTTCAGAGGCGATCGCGGCCGAGCCGCTGATCCGCGTGATTCGCGAGGAGGTGACGAGGCTGGATGCCGCCAATGCTGAGATTGCGCTGACGATTGTTGCCACTGGGCCGCTAACTTCGGACGCGCTGAGCGCTGAGATTGCGCGGATTACCGGCTCATCGCACCTGGCGTTCTACGATTCGATCTCACCAATTGTCGACGCCGACTCCATTGACATGAACCGGGTATATTTCGCCGCGCGCTGGGACAAGGGCACGGCAGACTACATCAACTGCCCGATGGATCGCGCCGAATACGATCGGTTTTATGATGCACTGGTTGCGGCGGAGGCAGCGGAGCACAAGGAGTGGGAGAAGCTCGACTACTTCGAAGGATGCCTTCCGATTGAAGTGCTGGCGACGCGGGGACGCGATACGCTCCGGTTTGGTCCGATGAAGCCGGTGGGACTTCGCGATCCGCGCACCGGCAAGATGCCGTGGGCGGTGGTGCAATTGCGCAAGGAGAACCTGCGCGCCGATAGCTACAACCTTGTCGGGTTTCAGAACCACCTGAAATTCGGCGAGCAGGCGCGCGTTTTGCGATTGATCCCGGGCCTAGAGAATGGACGCTTTCTACGTTACGGACAGATTCACCGCAATACGTATATTTGCGCGCCGGTGCTGCTGGATGAAACTCTCCTGCTAATGGAAAGCGAGCGCAAGCTCATGTTTGCGGGTCAAATCTGCGGCGTGGAAGGCTACACCGAATCGATTGCAACAGGAATGCTGGCGGGAATTTACGCTGCGGCTCTAGTGCGTGGGGCCGAGCTGGTTCCTGTGCCGCGAGCGACTGCGCTTGGGTCGCTTGTCCATTACATTACGCACGCTGAGCCGAAACATTTCCAACCCGCGAACATCACTTTCGACCTGATCGAGCCGCTGGAGGAAGAGACACGCCGCAAGATTCGCGACAAGAAGGAGCGGCACCGCATGCAGTGCGAGCGGGCGTTGGCTGCGTTTGACACGTGGCACGCGGCCGTGGAGCCGAAACTCGATTCCCTCGCCTGATCTGCCGAATTCGTGCAATATTCGGGTCAGGATTCGGATAGACGCTTATGCACGTCGTAAAAGAGACGCCCAACGAGCTTGTGATCAAGGATTCGAGCATGTGGCTTGCCGCAGTTTTCGTGATTGCTGGCGTTGCCGTTGCACTTTTTGGGATTGCCCACAGTTATCCACTCAGCTTTCTTGTTTCTCTGATCCTTCTCCTATTTGCAGCGCCATTTGCGCGCACCTTGAAATTCACATTCAGTTCTGACGAGCGCTTGGCTCGCTGGCGCGGGCGCAAATTGTTCAAAGTTGAAGCGGGTTCGGTTGCATTCGATCGGATCACAAGCATTGGGACTGAGGCGAGTTCTGGCAGCAAAGGCAACTTGACCTATCGCCTGACCGTGCTGACAACGCAAACCTCTATTCCGATGGCGTACACGCTTCAAACCGGCGAGGAGCATTACGCGCGTCTTCGCGAGAAGATTCTCGGGTTCATCCATCCGGGAAAGCCGATTCCCGCGGATCCGACAGGAGCTGGCGGCGAGGCCAGCGAGGCGTCGATTCGTTCGCTGTTGCATTTGGGACGGAAGATCGATGCAATCGAATTGTTGCGGGCGGCAGGGCATATGAGTCTGGGAGAAGCGACCGAGCGGGTGAATGCGATCGACGCAAAGCGGAAAGCCGGCAACTGAAAACGCGCAGGCGGAATTTCGCGCGCGCGATGTAACCTGAGACTCCACGCAGCCGTATTCTTAGTCGAGACACGACCCATGGCAAGTCTTCGGCGCAGCGTCATCGTTTCGATTCTCTTTGTGGTCTTTGGCGGACCGGCTTTCGCGCTTGTCTACATTCCCTTCTGGATTACGCGCTTCCGCGTACCGGCCGGCGAGCCGGCGTGGCAAATTTTCGTTGCCGCAGCGCTGATCGCGGCCGGTGTGGTAGCTGCATTCGAATCGATGAGGCGTTTTGTGGTGGTCGGACGGGGAACGCTGGTGCCGGCGGTGCCGACAGAACACCTGGTGGTAACCGGGATGTACCGTTTCGTGCGCAATCCCATGTACGTCGGTATTCTCATTGCGCTGACCGGCGAGGCGATGTTCTTTCGCAGCCGCGGCGTAGCGATTCTTGCAACATCGATGTGGCTCGCAGCGCATCTCTTCGTCTGTTTCTACGAAGAGCCGACGCTTAGCAAACGCTACGGCGAAGCGTATCTGCGCTTCAGGCACAATGTGCCACGCTGGTTCCCACGGCTGACGCCATGGCGCGGCGAAGCCTGACGCGGGAACAATTCTTTAATCCAGGGTGTCGAAGATAGAAGGCCCGCAGCCGGAGGGCGCGGTCCATACGCAAACGTGTACCCTGAAGATGGGGTTGGGCCGTGCCTCGCGCGGCCCGTTCCTGCAGGATTGGAGTTTTCTTGAATCGCTGGATTACCGTTCTCGCTGTTTCTGCCGGGCTGGGCAGTTGCACGGCCGTACTTTTCGCCCAGGCAGACCAGCCGACAGCCGCGGAAAAGAAATCTGCGACGACCATCGTGCTGCCGCCCTCGCCGAAGGCGCTGTTGCCGGACGCGTTTGACGGGTGGGTTGACGACGGAGCCAACTAAAGTGCTGACCGATGCGGCGCAGGCCGACGCGGCCAACGTGGCGGCGCTGAAGGAGTATGGATTCAGACGCGGCGTCGAGGCAAGCTACAAGCGCGAGGGCGAGACGCTGAGCTTGCGCGCGCTGCGCTTTGACGATGCGAGCGGGGCCTACGGAGCCTACTCGCTTTACCGGCAGAATGGCTGGCCGAAGGAGACGATCGGAACCGGCGCGGCCTCAGATAACAACCGCGTTCTCTTCTGGCAGGGCACGACGGTGGTGGACGCGACTTCTCGCGCGTCGGCCCGATGTCGGCCGGCGAACTGCGCGAGATTGCCGCCAAGCTGCCGATGCCAACGGGGAACAAGGCGCATGACTCCGCCGATCCTGGCCGACCTGCCGCAAGCGACCTGCTCGATCCGCAGACCACGCACTACGCGTTGGGCCCGGCCGGCTACGCAGGCGCGGGAGGCGTGCTGCCGCCGTCGCTGGTCGGCTTCGACAAGGGCGCCGAGACCGTGACGGCGAACTACTCGCTGACCTCAGGGCCGGCCACGCTGACCATCATCGACTACCCCACGCCGCAGATCGCCGCAGGCGCAGGAGAGCGCGATTCGCGCCTACCTGAAGGCCGGCAGCCAGGCGCAGCCGCCGTGGCCCAAGCCGCTTGACCGATTCCGACCTGGCGTCGCTCGAGGTGCGGCACAGCGGGCCACTGGTGGCGCTTGTGAGCGGCGATGCGATTCCCGACGAGAGCCACCGGCTGCTCGAGTCTGTGCACTACGAGGCCGAACTGACGTCGATTCCGCAACCCGTGGAATCGGAGGTAGAGAAGACGGGCAAGCTGCTGCTGGGGATTGCAGCGCTTGTGATCGTCGGCGGCGGCGCGGCCATTCTGCTGGGAGGGTTCCTCGGCGGCGGAAGGGCGCTTTACCGCGTGGCCCGTGGCAAACCGGCCTCATCGGTCTACGACGAGGAGTTCATTCATCTCGACTTGCGGAGAAATGGGCGAACGGATCGAAGTGATCCGAGAGTGATTCGAGAGGCCGCATCCGAAGGGTTAACGTCGCACTGTGTCTGTGGAAAATTGGACTATAAACCCCAAGAAACACGGCAAAATCACGGGAAATACCGAAGAATTCAAGGCGAATGATACGGCGAAGAAATGTTGAGCAGCTAAGGCTGGATTACGATTGTTATAAGTTATTGAAACACATATATTTATTTTCGCAAATATTTTCCTTGACACTGCCTTCCCCCGCACCTACTATGCAGCCAGAAAGTTCTGATGGGTTTGCCTCCGTTGGAACTATTCTCCCTGAGGAGAGAGCTGCCCTGTTGCCGGGCGGCTCTTTCCGTTTATGAAGGTCGATCGACTGGCTTTGCGGGGTTGTCGCCCTCGATTTGCAGCCGAGTCGCTCCATTCAGCGTCGCATTGTTCGCAACGCCAGTGGTTCTCCGGCTCTGCCGACTCGAGGATCGGGTCTTCGGCGCCGCACTTGGGACACTTTGGCACGACAAACTCTGGAACTTCGAGTTTCGAGTTGTCGACGATCTCCTGCGGAATGGGTTGCGCGGCGATGGCTCGTGCGCGATCGAGCTGGTCGGCAGCAACGAATACACGCGCATAACGGCGCCCGAACTCATGCGATCCTTGAACCCATCCGTCGAGTCCAGAATTGCGTAGCGCTTCCACCAGGTGTTGCGCTTCTTCGGTTGTTTCGCATTCGCACAACACGGTCTTCCATGTGTAGTCGCGCGGTTCGCCTTCGGTCGCCTCGATACTGCCGTCTGCATCGTCGGGAACCAGCTTGGGCGTGCGTCCAAGATTGCCCAGAACGGAATCCGTTGGGAAAATACTTGTCTCGTCGATAGCAGATGCACTTCGCATGCGCTGAGGTGGTTGATCCATTGCCCGCGAGGGCGCGGGATAACTCGCTTCGCTTGGTGTCTGAGGATCGCCGAGACCGCGGCTGTGCATTTCCTGGCGCAGCGCCTGCTTCGCGCTCTCGGTAAGATCGTCGAAGTCCTCCGCCAGGTTGAGGAGTTCTCCCTCGCCCATTGCGCGATACTCTTCCGTTAGCCTGCGCCACTCCATCGCCGCATCTGTTTGCATGGCGAAAAGTATAAGGCGTTTTCTGAATTGGCGTTAGATATTCAGATTCGCCGTTCCGATCGCGTTGGTTGAATATCTCAGGATGATTGCACGTGATCGAGGCAGTTTCGTTGAGCGAGCCACGCTTTGCTGATTCGACGAGCCGCTCAACTTCGCTGATTCTATGGCTTGCCCAAAAAGCCGGTGAGGTCGAGATGACCTGCCCGGCGGATGCTTCTGGTCAGGCAAATCACTAGAAATCAACAGCGGCGCGAAGGCCGCGCTGTATCCGGTAACATACAGGATGGTGACTGTTGAGAAATGAGTCTGAAAGCAAAACTGGAAGCAGTGATTTATGCCGCCGACGAGCCGGTGACTCTCACGCAATTGGCGGGGTTGTTTACCAATGAGGCCCTCGAATGGAAGGCAGAGCGGGATGCGGCCGCAGCTGAGGCAGCGGAAAGAGCGGCGTTGCCGCTGTTGAACGACGCGATCAACTACCTGGAGTTGGAAGAGGGAGCGGAGAAGACGGACGCGGGTCCAGCCGAGGAAACGGTTGTGCCGGACGACGGCGAAGCGGTTGAGGCAAGCGCTCAGGGAGACCCCGGAAGTGCGGGACTGGAGTCCGGCGCTCCTCGGCAGATCGTCGCAACATCTGAGGCCAGCGCCACCGAAGATGGGAACGCTTCTTCGGAGGAGTCTAACGCCACCGCTGAGGCGGCGAGTGAATCGAACGCGGCAGGCGAAGCAGCGACGGCAAAGCAACTTGCGAAGCAGCGCGAGCGCGAGGCGCGCGTGGCGATCAAGCTGCTGCTGGTCGAACTGATCGAAGAGTACGCGTCGGAAGGGCGCGGGATCGAGATTCGCGAGATTGCCGGTGGCTACCGGATGGGGACGAAGGCGCAGTTCCACGACGCGGTGCGCTCGTTTGTGAAGAGCCTGAAGCCGGCGCTGAGATTGTCGTTGCCGGCGCTGGAGACGCTTGCGGTGATTGCCTACAAGCAGCCGGTGACGGCGCCCGAAGTGAATGAGATTCGCGGCGTGGATTCGTCGGGCGTTTTTGGTTCGCTTCTGGCGCGCAAGCTGATTGTGACGGCGGGCCGCAAACCGGTAGTGGGCCGCCCGATCCTATACAAGACGACGCGCGAGTTCCTGCTTCGCTTCGGATTGAAGGATGTGTCGGAGCTGCCGTCGATGGAAGAGTTCGAAAAGATGGCGGCGAGCGAACTGGAAGCGGACGAGGCAACGGAGGAAGCAACGCAGAATGGCGCGGCTGAAGAGTTTACCGCGGATCCGAGCGTGGAACTGGAAGAAGACGAAGCAGTAGCGCCGGAGGCGACAGGCGGCGCCGACGCGGAAACAAATCCGTCAGACGGCACTTAGGGCGGCGCAGTGCAGCCGGTCAAGGCGGAATAGCTGGAGAACAGAGGCATTTCTCATGAAGAGCAAAGTGAAAGCGGCAGCCAATGCGCCGGCAAAGGCAGCGCACGCGCCGAAGCGTGCGGAGAAGCCGGCGGCGAAGAATGCGAAGACTGCCGGCGCAGCAGCAAAGAGAATAAAAACCGAGAAAGTTGTAACGGCGAAGGCCGGGAAGACTGCGGTGAAAGTTGCGAAGCCGGTGAAGATTGAGACGGCTGCGAAGCGCGAGCGGAAGACGGCAACGAAGTCGAAGGCCGAAAATGCTGCGGTAAAGCCGACGAAGCCGGCAGCGAAGCCGCGCAGAAAGGCGGAGCCCGAGGAGCGCCTTCCGGGATTCAAGATTGGCCAGCCGGTGGTGGACCCTGTCGGCGATACGACAGACGGTGAGGGCCGGACGTACATGGGCTCGGCAGGAAACGACGCAGACGGGCCGGTAAATAACACAGAAGGCCGCGCTGAGATCGATGCGTATCGTGCGACGACGTCGAATGAAGCCTCTGACTCAATTCTCGAAGCCGGGCCGGGCATGGAAGCGGGGCAAGCGGCGATGGAGGCAAGCGCGCGCAATGAGGCGGAGAGCGCTGCGGCCGAGGATCGCGAGGGCACGGACCGGGGAGCGCACGGGCCGGACAAGCTGGAGAGGCTGCAGAAAATCTTGTCGAAGGCGGGGATTGCGAGCCGACGGCGCGCGGAGGAGATGATCACCGAGGGTCGCGTGATGGTGAACGGCCAGGTGGTGACGGCGCTGGGCACAAAGGCCGATGCCAAACGCGACCATATTCGCGTGGACGGGAAACTACTGCAGGGCGCGG
Organism: uncultured Acidobacteriaceae bacterium; assembly: GCA_963782085.1. Lineage (GTDB taxonomy): Bacteria > Acidobacteriota > Terriglobia > Terriglobales > Acidobacteriaceae > Telmatobacter. The sequence continues at coordinate 237,561 of CAWAIL010000003.1, read as the reverse complement.
AACGGCATCGTTACTTTTTGCTGAACAAGCCGAAGGGGTTCGTAACGACAGTGAACGATCCCGAGGGCCGTCCGACGGTAATGAAGTTTTTCGAGAAGATGCACGAGCGGCTCTATCCGGTGGGCAGGCTGGACTACCAGAGCGAAGGCCTCCTGCTGATGACGAACGACGGCGAACTGGCGAATCTGCTGACGAAAGCCGGGTCGGGCGTGGAGAAGACTTACCTGGTGAAAGTGGCGGGACGGCCAACCGAAGAGGAATTGGAGAAGCTGCGCATCGGGGTGATGATTGAACGGGCCGAAGAGGGGTCGGGGCGCGTGCGCACAGCGCCGGCACGGATACGGCAGGTGCGCGTGGGCGACAATCCGTGGTTTGAAGTGGTGCTGATCGAGGGACGCAATCGCGAGCTGCGCAAGATGTTTGCCGCGGTGGGACATTTCGTTGAGAAGATTCGTCGCGTGGGTTACGGGCCGCTGGCGCTGGATGTGGAACCGGGCATGATACGCGAGCTGAACCAAGAAGAAGTGACCGTGTTGCGGTTGACCGCCGAAGGCAAGATGAAGCCGAAGCGGCTGCACGCGGACCGGATGCTGCCGAGGGATGCAGGGCTGTCAGCCGAGAAGCGCCTGGAGAAACGGGGCGGGCGCGGTGCGAGAGAATTCGGACGACGCGAAGGCGGCGGATTCGCAAAGCGTGACAGTGCGGGTCCGCGCCGGAACGAGAGCGGAGGTTTCGAGAAACGCGAACCACGGAGCTTTGGAATCCGCGAGGGTGGAGGTTTTCGTCGCAGCGAAGGCGGAGGCTTTGGGGAGCCAGAGCAGAGAGGATTTGCGAACCGCGGCGCCGGAGAGTTCCCGAAACGCGAACCTGGGGGTGCCGGGAAGCGGGATGGTGGAGGATTCGCCAGGCGCGATAACAAGGCCTTTGCGCCAAGCGGCGAGCGTGAAAAGAAGAGGGAGTTTCGTCCGAGGGATGGAGAGTTTCGCGGCACGCCTCGCAGTGAGAAGAGACCGTTTGTCGCTCGTCCTGAAGGGCGACCGTTTGGCGGCGAAAAGAGAAGTTTTGGCGCAAGGCCGAGCAGACCGTTTGGCGCGGAGCGCGGTTCGGGCAAGCCGGGAGAATTTCGCGAGATGCCGAAATTTGAAGGACGGAAGCCATTCGGTGGGGAGAAGAGACCATTCGATAGAAGCCGGCCGACATCGGGACCGGAGCGTGATTTCCGAAGTCCAGGCGGTGACCGGCCAAGGCTCGATCGACCAAGATTCGATCGGCCGAGATTTGATGGGACGAGGCCTGACAAACCGCGATTTGAGAAGCCAGGATTCAACAAGCCGAGATTTGAGAAACCGGCATTTGAAAAGCGAGATCTGGACAGGCCGAGTGGTGGCAAACTGCGGATCGAGAAGATTGAATCCGAGAGGCCTGGTTTTGACAGGCCGCGATTTGATAAACCGCGTTTCGAGAAACCGAGCTTTGACAAGCCGCGAATTGGCGGCGGGCCTGGCCGGAATACAGAGCGCAGGCAGGAAGAGCGGCCACGGAGGCCATTTCGACCGCAGGGGGAGCGATCAGGCGGATTCAAGAGACCAAGTTCGCCGGGCAGTGCAGGGCGGCCAAAAACAGGGTTCGGAGGACGACCGGGAGGATTCGGGAAATCGAATCGGCCAGGCGGGTTCAAGAGACCGGGCGGGCCGAACAAGCCGGGTGGTGGTCGAGGCGCCTCAGGGAGGGGCGGCCCACGAGCAGGCGGACGACGGCCGGGCGGGCGCTAATTTCAGACGGGGGCGAGAATTCGTGTTCGAAGTTTTGCGGCATCCCAAGTCTCAAAATCGATAGCTGAGGCACCTGTCATCCTTCAAGACGTTGTCCATTCGATCGGGAGCGAAGAAGCTGTTGTGACGAGCATGCAGTAACTCCGGAGATCGAATGGAGTATCACAAAAATGCCCCATGGACGGCTGTGAGTCGAGAGCGCCTGGCTCGGATGTTGGTTCACGATGGCCTGACTGTGGGCCGGGCAGAAACCAGGCTAAGTGTCAGCGCGGAGACAGCAGCGGGACGCCACCGCAAAGATTCAAAGCGCGACAACTTCAGAGGTTGCTTTCTCATCGAAAACATTTTAGGCAGGCGTAGCGCACTTTGGTCACACTCACAATACCGTTCGTAATCTCCAGCACAACGGTCAACTTTTTATTCAGGTTGCGAGGTGCGGCGACGCACTGCCCGGTATCTTCTATGACAACTGGCGCATCAAAATTGTCTGGGCGATGGTTGACGCGGTTTTAGGACCGCGCTAATCTCGCATTACAGAATTTGGTTGACAATTCCATTCCGCGGTCGCGCCTGGCAGCCCACTCTCTGGACACGTCTCGGCCTCGCGCTCTCCGACTCCTTCAAAATTCAGCGGTTTTGTTCTGTTCGCCCGAGCATCGTGCGTCGAATGGCCGTCTGGTTTTCGCCTTCGCCGCGCTGGCCGCCGATCACTCGCTTACAAACTCCCTGGCTGCGGAAGTATCTTTCCGCGATTGGGGTTATATCAACGCATCTTGCCGTCCTGGAGGACCTAGAACCCTTTGAAGATCGCCCTGGAGATCACGCCCAACCTCGAGCCCCTGTTCGGGACCCGCGATGAAAACCTGAGATTGATGGAAGACTCGCTGGATGTGCGCATCGATCTGCGCTCCGATGCTGTCCACGTCGAAGGACCGGACGAAAGCGTGGCACGCATTCAGAGCATCTTTCGAGATTTTGAGGCGCTGCGCCGCCAAGGAATCCATCCGCACAACGGCGAGCTGAACGGGATGCTGCGCCTGGTTGTGGCCGATCCGGCAACGACGCTGAAATCAGTGGCTGATGCGGGCAAGCAACGCTCGGCGGGAATCAAGCGGACCGTGCAGCCGCGTTCAGTGAACCAACGCCGCTATGTTGAGGCGATTGAACAGAGCGACATGGTGTTTGGCGTAGGGCCGGCTGGAACCGGAAAAACCTATCTGGCCGTAGCGATGGCGGTGGCCGCCTACAATGCCAAGCGCATCAGCCGCATTGTGCTTGTGCGTCCCGCAGTGGAAGCAGGCGAGCGGCTCGGTTTTTTGCCGGGAACGCTCCAGGAGAAGGTCGATCCCTATCTCCGACCGCTCTATGATGCGCTCTACGATTTGCTCGAGCCCGAACGAGTGGACAAGATGCTCGAGAAGAACATGATTGAGGTAGCGCCGTTGGCGTTCATGCGCGGGCGCACCCTCAACGATGCCTTCATCATCATGGACGAGGCGCAGAACACCACCATTGAGCAGATGAAGATGTTCCTGACACGCATGGGCAACAATTCGAAGGCCGTGATCACCGGTGACATCACGCAGATCGATTTGCCGAATCCGCGGAAGTCGGGCCTGCTGGATGCGATCAACGTGCTCAACGGCGTTGAGGGCATCACCTTCTGCCACTTCGAGGATTCCGATGTAGTGCGGCACGCGCTGGTGCAGCGCATCGTACGCGCCTACGAGTCGGCGCAGCCACATCAGCAGGAGTTGCCACTCTCAATGGGCGACACGACCGAGCCGCAGGGACAGGCGATTGAAGAATCGGCACAGACAGCGGCGAAGCAGCAGGCCAAACCGCAGTAGAGCGGCCTATCGCGTAGAATCAGAATCAATGCAGGGCTGGGCATTTGTTTCACCCTCCGGCCTCGCGCACGATGATCCTCATCGACCCAGACCTGGATCCTGACCCCGCTTCCCGCGCAGGAAAACTCTCGGCCCGTGCCCTGACGCGCTTTCTTGCCGAAGCCCAGACTGCGGTCCGCCTGCGTGGCGAGGTGAGCGTGCTGCTGACTTCGGATCGCAAGATTCGCCGGCTCAACCGCGAGTACCGTGGGAAAGACAAGGCGACGGATGTTCTTTCTTTTCCGGCTGATCCGTTGGCCCAAAAACAGCAAAAGATCGCGGGCGACCTGGCGATCAGCGTCGAAATGGCGCGGAAACAATGCACAGCGTGCGGCCACCCCCTCGGAGCGGAGATTAAAGTATTGATGCTTCACGGCTTGTTGCACCTGGCTGGCTACGATCACGAAAACGACAATGGCGAAATGGCGCGACGTGAACAGCAGTTACGCGAGCGGTTCGGATTGACGCAAGGGCTGATTGAACGGACGACGATCAAACGATCGCCGACCCAACGAGCCGCTCGTAGAAAGACAGCCCGCACTGCAGATGGCGGCCGAGCCATCGCTGCCCAACGCACCGCGAATCGGCGGCCGCGATGACTGTTTTCGACTCGCTCCTGCTCATCGCGCTCATCGTCATCGAAACGCTTGCTTCGTACGTGAGCCAAATCTACTCCGAGTTTGGCAAGATACTCAGTCGCGAGGTGCAGGAAAATCTGGACGCGTGGGAAGAGCGTATTGAGCCGCATCTCGGGCTGCCGCGCGATCACGCCGCCCTGTGCGCCAGTGTGCTGCAACAATTGACGCTGGGTCTATTCGCCATCCAAGTCGGAGCAATTCTCTTCGACCGCTCACCGCACCTCGGTCCGCCGAATGCACTGGAAATTCTGCAGGCGATTTTCGGGGTAGTGCTGGTTATCTTTTTCGCGTGCCAACTGATTCCTTCGCTGCTCTTCAATCGGACACGCGGCCTTTGGGCAGCGCGCCTGCTTTGGCCCATTCTCCTGCTGTTGTGGGTGGTCACGCCGATTACAGTTTTCATCCGCTTTTTTTCTTCCCTGGCGACGCTATCCGAAGCTCCTTCAGGACAGGAAGAGGAGCCTGCTGCCGATGTTGAAGCGCTGATCGAAGCCGGGGAAGAAGAGGGCATCCTGGAAAAAGGCGATATGGAATTGGTCCGTAGCGCCGTCGAGTTCGGCGACAAGCTGGTGCGCGAAGTGATGACACCGCGGCCGGAGGTTTTTGCAGTCGACGAGTCGATCACGCTCGAACGGTTTCTGGAGCTATTACGCCGGCATATCTACTCGCGCGTGCCTGTTTATGCCGGCACAATCGATAACATTACGGGTATTGCGTTCTCGCACGATTTGCTCCAGATTGCGGATAGCGACGCACGCACGCGCACAGTGGCCAGCATGAAGCGACCTGCAGCTTTTGTGCCCGAAACAAAAAAGGGCTACGAGCTGTTGCGCGAAATGCAGCGCGAGAAGCAGCATATGCGCATTGTGATCGATGAGTACGGCGGCGTGGCGGGGCTGGTAACGATCGAAGATTTACTTGAGCAAATTGTCGGCAACATTCGCGATGAGCACGAAGAAGATGGGCACGCTGAAGAACCGCAACGCGAAGCCTCGGGCTCGTGGCTTGTGCCGGGCAGCTTTCCGGCCGACCACCTTGGCGATCTGATCGGCGAGCCGGTTGAGTTGGACGGGTCCTATGAAGCAACAACCTTGGGCGGCCTGGTGAGTGAAGCCGCAGGCCACATTCCGGCCGCCGGCGAAATTGTGCTGCTCGAGCCCGCAGACCTGCGCATCGAAGTTCTCGCCTCAACCGGACGTCGTGTTGAGCGAATGCGCATTCTTCCGCCGACGGCGCGGCTACCATTCCCGAAAGATGGGACGAGAGCGTCGGAATAGCGAGAATTGACGGGGCTCACGATTTAAAAAGGCTGAGCTGCTTGAAGCGCGGCATTCGCTCCTCGGACGACTTCCACTCACTCCATTCTGCAACAGTGATCTCCCAGATTTCGGTTGGCAGGCGGCCGGCAACATAGTCTGTCTCTTTGATGCCGACAAGGCGCATACCCTGCTTCTCCGAGATGCGGCGCGACGCCGTGTTGCTCGCGGCCTTGGCTACGCGCATCAGGCGAAAGCCCAGAGTGTCGAACCAGTAGTCGTTTACCCAGACACAGGCCTCGCTCATCAGGCCCTTACCGCGCCAGTCTACGCCTAGCCAGAAGCCTCGATTGTCATCGTCTCCGCGACGCAGATCGATGCAGCCGATGAGCTGCGCCGGATTTGTCCGCAACCGCAACGTCCACGTCCACTGCATTTCCCTCGCAATGGCGGGCAACGCGACATCGCGCACATAACGGGCTGCGCCGTCGTCCGGGTAGGGCCAAGGGACGCGATTCAACAGATAACGCACGACCTCCCAATGGGGGAAAAGGTTCTGGATCTGCGGTGCGTCGGCCAACCTCAAGGGGCACAAAATCAACCGCTCTGTCTCGCCGTCTCTTGGCATCCTTCCTTCTCGCACTCCTGCACTTTGCCGATGATAGCAACCGGAATTCCGCACCGTGACGCGCAAATCCGCGATAATGCATCAATAGGAGAAACAACCGCGTTGAAGTCAGGATTCGTCGCCATTCTCGGTCGCCCCAACGTGGGCAAAAGCACCTTGCTCAACGCCCTTACCGGCGAAAAGGTTTCCATTGTTACGGCCAAGCCGCAAACCACGCGCAACCGCATTGCCGGCGTGGTGGAGGTACCCGCGCGAAAGGGTCAGCATCCGGCCGCGCAGATCGTCTTTGTCGATACGCCCGGAGTGCACCAGCCTGCATCGCAGCTCGATCGCCGGATGTTGCAGGAGGTGCACGAAGCGCTTGAATCGCGCGACCTGGTGCTGGTGCTGGTGGATGCGACGCGGAAGTTGAGGTTGAACGAGGACCCCTCGCAGGTCACAAAATCGAGACCCGGAACACCCGCGGCGAGCGAAGACGAATTTCTTTTCTCGCTCGTTCGAAAACTCGATTGCCCCGTTTTTCTGATTGTTACCAAGATCGATCTCGTCCGGAAAGACGAACTGCTTCCGCTGATCGATTCGCTGATGCACCATTACAAATTTGCCGAAGTGATCCCGGTTAGTGCGCTGAAGCGCGACGGCCTGGATGTGTTGCTACGCAAGATTGTGGAAGTGCTGCCGACGGGCGAGCGCTACTATCCCAAAGATCAATACACCGATCAGCCGATGCGCTTCATGGTGGCCGAACTGATCCGTGAGAGCATTCTGATCGAGACTGGAGAAGAGGTTCCCTATGCTTCGGCGGTGGTGATCGAGGAATTTGAAGAAGCGCGAGCCGGCTCCAAAGCAAAGACGCGCATCACTGCGGTGGTTTATTGCGAGCGCGAAGGGCAGAAGGCGATCCTGATCGGCAAAGGCGGCGCGAAGCTGAAGGCGATTGGCACCGGCGCGCGGCGAAAGATTGAGTCGCTGCTGGGAACGCCGATTTTTCTCGGACTACATGTAATCGTTGAGCCGGGATGGCGCGAATCGCGCGCATTTGTGGAGTCGCTCGATTGGCGGCATCAGCTGGATCGGCTCTCGGAAAAGCAATCTGGCGAAAAGTAGGTCGCACAAGGAAGGCCGGTTGGCTCGGGGTTACTTGCCGCCGAGCAGTATCGTCTCCACGCTTTGGTGTTTCGCTTCGAGTTGCGCTGCTAACGCGGCGTATTTTTTATCTTGATAGGCCTTCGCCGCTCGCAACAATGTCTGCTGCATTGCATCGGCGTTGAAGCCGCCAATCTGCTGATAGTCCCATTTCTTTTCGCCGGCCGCATACGGAACCAGGAAATCGACGGCAGCGCGGATGGAACGGCCATCGGCGCGTCTTGTAATTCCAGAGATCGACGCCGGCCTCGTCTCCGAGCGTGGCCAGTTTGCAGAGCCCGTCAAGATTGCCATTGCTGTAACCCCAGGCGTTGGTGCGCGCGAGTTCAAGCGGTTGCTTGCCGTCAGGTTCGATCTGCACTGCGATGCGCCGTGTCTTCACGCGCTCCAGCGTCTCTTTGGCGAGCTGTGTGTCGCCGAGGAAAAGCGCAATCGATGTCACTTGCAGGTCGTACCAGGTGCCGTGATTGTTTTTCGCAGCGTCTTCTGCCTTGCCCTTCTCGCTGGTGCGCATCCAGTTGAGATACTGCTTCATCCAGGCGGCGATGCCTTCATCATCGGCCTGAGTCCATGCATTCGATCCAGCGAGCAGGCCCACTGCGTCGACAACGTCGACCAGTACACGCGACTCAATGATGCCGATGCCGCGTCCGGTGTTGATGCCGGGAATGCCTTGACCAAACTCGAGATTCGGATTCATTTTCGTGGCGGGATTGAGGAACCAGGTTCGCAGAAGGAGCGCCGCGCGGTCCGCATACTCCAGCTTTCCCGTGAAGTAATACGCAAGCGCCAACGTGCGCGCAGCCTCGCCCATGCGGCTCCATTCGTCATGGTCGGTGATCTTTTTGATCTCTGGGTTGTGTTCGCCATCGCGGCGAATATAGGGCAGGCCGTCGGGCTTTGCAGGATCTGGCCAGAAGTATGGCGCGTGGCTCATGTAGTCGTGCTTGTCGCCACTTGGCGGTGTCACCGATTTATCCATTACGGAAAACGGTCCAACAACCATCGCGCGATCTGCTTCGGCTACGGCGGCATTCACAATCTCGAGTCTGCGAGGGTCTTTAGGATCCGCCGTGCGGATGCCTGCCAGTTCGGACGCGTTGAGAAGGAAGACACGCGGGAGGGGGTCGTGCTTTGCGTTTTGTTTCTGGGCTTGCGAGGCTACGGGGGACAGCGCGGGCGAAAGGAGGAACACTGCGAGGGGTGGTGCAACTACTTTGAATTGGTTCAACATCCATTGACTCCTGTTATTTCAAGTTCCGCAGGCGAGCAGCGGATCAGTGCAAGGCAGTTTTGCTGCAATTCGCGATTGTGAATCGATGCGAATGGTTTGCCGAGCGCAAGCTTGCGCAACCCGCCATTAAGATGGAATGGCGACAAATGCCGGCGCAATGCCTTCGCTGGCAACTCCAACTGTTGAGGCGCCGCCGTTACGTTGGATCATGATTTGCGCGCGGCCGTTGTAGAGCTGAACCAGCGCGAGCCGGACGACGTGCCCAGGTTGTCGATCAAGCGACCCGCTGCCGGCGACAGAAAAGCGCATGACATTCTTCGCATCGAGGCAGAGCACGCCATCGGCATCGAGCAGTGTTGCTTCAATGGTCGCGGTCGTCGCCGTCGCGCGCAATCTCAGTCAGCACGAGGCGCGTGCGGCTTTCCCCAGTTCGCTGTCTGGTACTCGAACTCGATCTCATCGCTCACCGTTGACGCTGTCCTTTCACGGCGACCACGCGGAGATGGTTTTTGCCTGGCGTGAAATTTCACCATCCAGCGCAGACCGGCCGCGGGAAAATCCTGGCTGTCGCGCTGCGCTTTTCGCCGGCGGATTTGCCGTTCAGAAAAGTTCCGCCGATGGGCAATTCGAATAGACTTTCACGATGCGCGCTTCGCCTTCGCGCGCCCCAGCGCACCGGCCAACTGTGGCCGTAGATGTGCGCCATGGGCGTGCTCGCTCCAATACGACTGGAAGACGAAGTAGCCTTCCTTCCTCGTCATGTCGCGCTCGATCACGCCTTTCTGGTTGATGCGCGGCACGGGATTTTCCACGCGCAGCGGCGTGGTGAAATCCTTGAAGACCCACTGGCCGAACCGGTGAGCCACGGCAGCGTTTCCTGCACCTTCAGGTACCAATCGAACAGGTCGCAGGCGTAGGTCTCAGACCAGTCGCCGTCGCGCGAGACGTGCGGCCCTGGCCCCCTTTTCGAGCGAGTCCGGGGTATTCAGGTCCAGCGTCGGCGCCTGGATCGGAGCTGCTCTCGTCGATCTGGCATCCGGCATCTCTGCGTGGCGGCGCGCATGGCTGTCTGCGCCCCACTCGATATGGACGAAGTGCTTCACTTGGTCGCGCTGTTTTTTCGAGTGCGGCCTCGTATTCGGTATAGACGCCGCTATACCAGCCTGCCCAGATCGACGGCGAATACACGTCGGGAATGTCGCGGGCAAAATCGCAGCGGCGGAGCGCAGTGAAGCGCGAAGGATCCATCGCGTGCGCCAGCGTCGTTCATCTCCTGCATGAAGCCGCGTATCGCCTGCTGATCGAGCGCCGGATACTCGCCGGGCCAATCGTCTTCATTACCCAATCCCCACATCAACATGCTGGGATGATTGAAGTGCTGGTCGATCATGTTGACCAGCATGGCGCGCGTCTGCATCTGCCATTTTCGTCGCCAACGCCGGAGCGGCACCACGGCGCTTCTTCCCACACCAGCAGGCCCAGTTCGTCGCAGAGATCGAGGACCAGCCGCGATTGCTGATAGTGGCCGAGGCGGATGAAATTTGCGCCCATGGCTTTTGCCAGTTCCATTTCCGTCGCGGATGAGCGCGTCGGGTTGTGCGGCGGCAAAGCCGGCGTGATCCATGTGGCGCTGCGTGCCTTTGAGCAGCAGTCGCTCGCCATTCAGCTTGAAGGGGCCGTGGTCCACGAACTCCGTATGCCGTACACCGAAGCGCTCATTTACCGCGCTCTCGCCGAACGCAGTTGTCAGCGTGACGCTTGCATGCGTAGAGATTGGGATGCGCGGGCGACCAGAGTGCCGGCGATTCGCAATCGTGAAAGATGCGAGCTGCTTCTCGTCACTCCATGCGGCGAGCGAGTTTTCGATCCGCGCGATTGTTCTTGCCTTGGCGTCGACAATTTCTATGGCAACCGCGGCATCGCCTGCATACTTTTGCGGGTTGTAGAGGCGCGCCTTCACCTTGACGCTTGCCGGCGATCCAGGCGTGACGGTTGGCGCAATGTGCACCGCTTCAAGTGAGACGCCGGGGACGTAGGCGAGGTGAACGTGACGATAGAGTCCGCCGTAAATACTGAAGTCGCTCAGGTCGGATGGCGGCCGCTCGAGATTCTCTGAGTTGTCGCATAGCACGGCAATGGGAACGCTCTCTTTTCGTGCGTCGAACGCAAGCGCGGTTAACGGCATCCGTGATGTCGAAGACGAATTCGTCGTAGCCGCCGACGTGCGTGCCGACCATGGTGTTGCCGACATATACATGCGACGTCTGGCCGGCGCCTTCGAAGTACAGCAACGTGCGGCCGTTCGTCGATTGGATTGACGATGGGAATAAGCGTGCGGTACCAGCCATGGCCGCGGTAGTAGGGCGTGTCCGGATCGCAGGCATCGTAGTGGTTGAAGCAGTGCGGCAGAGTCACTTTTTCCCATGCCGCAATTTCATCGCCGTGCCACACCTCCCAGGGCCCATCGAGGGCCCCGCGATAGTATTCCCATCCGGAGTCGAGGCGTTGCGATGCGGAGCATGCATCGGCGTTTGCGAGAACAGGTTGCACCACCGAAGCGCGCAAACTTATGCAGCTTTGCGCGGCTGCCGTGGCCGCTGCCATCGATTTAAGAAAATGCCTGCGCGAAATAGCCGAATGCGTTTGCGTCATTTGTTTTGAGGTCCCTGCTCTGTGAACTGCCGATTGGACTTTCCCGGCATTCAGCGACGCAATCGTCCATCATCGGGTCGTTCTTTTTGTTCAGCTCCGTTCGCCGCGTTTTGTCGTGCCGGAAGCCCTGCATCGGACTTGATTCATTTCCGCCGAACGGAGCGCTCGACACCTGCGCGCCGAGCTTGGTTAAAAGTTAAGCCGCGCGGTGAACTGCAGCTGGCGAGGACTGTTGCTTGAGTTGCAGCCGAAGCCTCCGGGGGTGATGCATACTGTACCGTCGCTGCCGCTCGGATTCGGAAGGCCCTGGTTGTTGAAGACGTTGAAGGCATCAACGTTGATGCGCAGGTTCATGCGATTCCTTGATGGGAAACACCTTGAACAGCGAAGCATCGGCGCTCCAATTCATCGGCCCATTGAGAACCGTGTGGCCGAACGGATTGGTTACGTCGATGGTGCTCCACCTGCGCCATTGTCGTTGTTGCTGGGGACGATGCCGTAGCCAATGACGGTGCCATTTGCCTGCGGCTTGCGCTCCGGGATATCCGACTCCGGTGACGCCGCTCATGGCAACGTCGTTGGCGCCGTAATATTTGTCCACGACCGTCTTTCCGCCGGATGGCGCACTGCACGATGTGTCCATGGGGCGTCTCGATAAGGCGACCAATTGCCGGGCAGGCCGCTGACGACGTTAGTTAATCCCTGCGAGCATGGTATTGCCCGAGATTGCTGTCGGGGCGATGTAGCCATTGAACCATTCGTAAGACTTCACGCAATTGCCGCTGGGCAATCGGTGATCGGCGCTGATTTCTTGTATTTCACCAGCGGATTGCGTCGGTCCCCAAGTTTGTGGTTGTGATGGCGAAGTCCGTGACGGTGAATCGCCCCGCGGCGGCAAGCTGCCATCCGCCCACCACTTCGTTGAGAGGCTTGTTCACGTTGCCCAGCCAGCGCTTGCCGCGCCCGAAGGGAAAGTCGATCAGGCCATTGAACTGCAGGTGCTGCGGCGGCGTGTTGGTGTCCACCATATAGTTCTCCCAGCGATTCAGGGCCTTGTAGTACTGCCAGGGCTGGGTGCCGGTGGGCGGAGGAGGCGGAAGATTCGGTGCGACAGGCAGTGCTGGATACCGCGTCGGCGGGCCGCAACTGTCACCGTGTTCGCGCCAGCACCAGCATAGTTGCCGACGTAGGAGTTGACGATAGCTGCTGTACGGATCGACGTAGTCGCCAGCTACGCCGCCGTAGTCGCCGCCGGTGCGCATGTTCTTCGCACCACACATACTGACCTGCCAGGCAGAGCCGCTGTGGTAGAGCTTCTGGTAGACAGCCTGCAGCGCGTTGTAGTTCGACCAGCCGGTCTTCTGGATCTGGTAGCTTCCGGAGCCGTAAGTCAGATTGTCGTATGGGCCTTCACCTGTGCTGGAGTTGTAAGGCCGAGACCGCGCTCCCGGATTGGCTGGGCGCGGCGCGATCCCTGCTGGATCTCCCAGCTGTACGACGAGGGATGGTCGTTGTAGTAGAAGGAGTTGTTCAGATTGGTGCCGTGCGTGTAGAGGTAGCTGACGCGCAGCACGGAGTTCCACTTCAATCGGCTGCTCGATCGTGAAATCCGCCTCGTCAACGTACGTGGGCGGGTTATCGGGATTGATGCTGACGATGCTCAGGCCGGGCGTAATCGCGTGGTGCTGGCGGTGTTGATCACGTTCGTGCTGTTCAGGCCCATGATCGGCCAGCCTGCTCCCAGTTGTCGGATTCGTTGTGGTGTAGTTGAAGCTTGGAGAGCTGTTCTGCCGGAGCAAGCATCATGTAATTGGTATGCGGCGTGTAGTGTGGAGCTGGTATAGCTCTCGGAATAGCCGGCGGTGAAGGGGTTGTTGCGGTTGACTTCAGGCGGAGCTTCCTCGCGAATCGGGACCGGATAGATATACCGGCCCACGGCGCCGCGCAATACGGTGCCCCATTTGCCGAACGGCTGCCACGCGGCTCCAACGCGCGGGCTGAAATTGAAGTTGTAACTGTTCACCAGCATGGGCAGGCAGGCCGGCCTGAGCCGGGGTTTCGAACTTCACGCCGATTAAGCATGTCGTTGGTGATGATGGCCGGGGTGGTCAGACTTCTCCGCATTCCAAGCTGCGAGGCTGAGCCGGAGGTGACGATGGCATCGTTCTTCAGATCGAAGCCCATCATCGCACCCTCTCCCTCCCACATGGCCGGATGCGCCTCGTAGCGCAGGCCGATGTTGAATGTCAGGTTGTGGCGCACGCGGTAGTTGTCCTGGATGTAGCCGTCGAACTCCATGTCGTGGAGGTGCTGGTACGGGGGTTCGATGTTGTATGCTGTAGGAGTAGGCTGCGCCCAGGAATTCATGTCGGCGTTCGCATTGCCCGTATTCGCAGTAGCGGTGGCGGCTGAAGCGCTGAGTGTTGAGGGATTCAGCAGGGCCGTTGCGTAATCGCCGAACTGGACAGGCATCCTTGATCTCGTCGGGGATCGATCCGAAGTGCTCGAAGCGATAGCGGCCTCCGAACAGCAATTGGTGCTTTCCGACAGTCTTGGTCAGGTTTTCGTCGGCGTTGTAGGTTGTCGTGGTGACGCTGTATTGAAACTGCGTGCCGTCCAATTGGGCTCGAAGTTGTCTTAATCTCAGGGAATCCCGGCTCGCCGAAGTTGTTCGGCAGCCCCAGCTCCTGCTCGAAATCCGCATTTGGAGTTCCGCCGGCCAAGTTGTGCTCGCCATACCAGCTCTGGCTCAGCACTGTTTCAGAATAAAATGTCGGCGAAAACACGTGGGTGTAACCGAGTGCGGCGGCATACACGTTGTGAGGGTGTGTAGGCGATGCCGCTGGCCCGCGCACGGAATGAGTTGCCCCGCCGGGCGCGGTCGACGGCAAGGGTATACTGCTCGTTCACGGGGTCGTTGCGAGGCGCAGTGCTAATCGTCCGGTTCTGTGAGTACCGCAGATACACCCGGTTGCTCTCGTTGAATACCTGGTCGATACGCGCATTCATCTGCGGCTCGGTCGTGAGCTCGCGAACGTTACCGCTGAAGTTGCTTGAGACCAGCGGGCTTGTTGCTGATTGAGCACGCCGTTCGGGCCCGTCGTGGTCGGCGTCATGGCATTCAGGATCTTTGGTAAGGGCGGCTTCCTGGTTTGCCGGAATGCAGTTGGTGTCGCCATTGCAGTTTGGCGGACCCGCGCCAGGCCCTTCAGTGTACTCCGACGTGAAGCTCTGCCGGCAATAGGCATTGGTGAACTTTGCGCTACCGGCGCTCGTCGGCTCCGGGCAGGCATTCGCACCCTGCCCGTAGATTCCGGTGGTCGCCGGATCGTAGAGCGCCTGCAGAACGCCCGAGCTGTTGGTCGCCTGGCTGAAATCGCCCTGCATGCATCTGCGGCGGTCGGCACGTTCTCATTCTGGAAAGGATTCTGCGCCAGCGAATACCGCTCGTAGGCAAAGAAGAAGAACGTCTTGTTTCTTCCGTGGTAGAGATGGGGAATGACGATGGGACCGCCCACGGAAACGCCGAATTCGTTGCGGATATATTCCGGCTGGGAGTAGCTGGAGGGATTGTTGCGGCCGCGGGCGATGCCGAAGTCGTTGTTGCGGGCAGTCTCAAACGCCGAGCCATGCAAGCTGTTGGTGCCGGACTTGGTGTTGAGAATCGCAGTGGCGGGTGAAGCATACTGCGCACCGGCCGCTGCGTCTTCCACACGGACCTCCTGGACCGCGTCCGGATCGACCATCTGCTTCGATCCCTGGTGTACGCCGCCAAACTCGCGGTTGGTGATGGTGGCGCCGTCCACTTCATATTCCAGCGCGGGCCCTCCTGGCCGTTGGCGCAGGAACTCGACTCGGGACAGCTTTCCAGTCCCGGCGTGGTTTCATTGACCAGGGTGATGATGTTGCGCCCGTTCATGGGCAACTCGTTGATCCGGGCGTTCTCCAGCGTCGATGTGATCGTGCCGTTGTCGGTGGTCTGAAGCTGAACCGTGTCCGCTGAGACCGTGACCTGTTGGGTAACGGCGCCGGCAGTCAAGGTGGCGTTGATGGTGGCATCCTGGGCCACCAGCAACTCGATGGTCCGGTTGTAGGTCTTCATCCCCGGCGCTGAAATCGAAACCAGGTAGGTACCAGTATTCAGGCCTGGAACCTGGTAGAAGCCGACGCCACTGGTTGTCGTTTGAACCGCTACGCCAGTGGCCTGATTGAGAACATGGACCGCCGCAACGGGAACGACGGCGCCGCTGGGATCGGTGACCGTGCCCTGGATGGATCCGGCGCCGCTTTGCGCGTAGAGGGTCAAGCTAAACGCGGCAGTTATGAGCACGGCGACTACGAGGAATCTGCGGATTAGAGTGGCGACTGGCTGTTTCATCGTTGCGTTTAACCTCCAGAAGTTGGTTGGCGTTTTGCAGGTACGGGCCGAAGGGGAAAGATCGGTCACCCGGACTCAGCGGTTGGATTTGTGGTCTTTCTGAAAACGGGAACGACAACGTTAACGAAAGGAGAGAAAAATTCGCCATCGTCTGTTTAGTTTTGATGCTGTATTGTTTTGCGAACTTCCATTCCGCGAGCCGTTTTATAAAGGCGCGTAGTCGCTTGGCAAGTGACTCACGGTTTGACCCATCAGACGTTGCGGATCTGATTCAAAAGACATGGAATGCAGCTGGCAAACGGCCTGTGACAAACGTCGTCGAGGAACGAGCTTTATGAAAGAAATGGGAATTGCAGTGGTGGACGGACTTGGAAATCAGAAGCGAGTCGCTTCAGCGGACGATCTTGAACGGCGCGCGGGATGAAGGCGGCGGTTCGGGCGAACCGTCATCTATATCGAAACCGAGTGCAGTTTGGCGCCTCGGACATCCTGCTCTTGTCCCAGGGCGGATCGAAGACGACTTCGACGCTGGACCTCGCGCACTTCGGGCAGGCGCGGCGAGTTTGCGCTCGACTTCGGCCTTGATCGACGTCGGACATGCTGCAGCCGGGCGCGGTCAGCGTCATGCGGACTTCGATGCGCTTGCCGCCGGCTTCGAGTCGGACGGACCGCGGCCGCGTAGATCAGGCCCAGGTCGACGATGTTGACCGGGATCTCCGGGTCGCGCACGGTCTTCAGCTGCTTCCAGATCATCTCCTCGCGGAAGGGTTCGGCAGAGTTGAGGTCGCAGTCGTCTTGCGGCGAATTCTGATGTCAGGTCTCGGAGCGTCGCGCATCCGATGAACCTGGCTCGTGCTACTCGGTTGAGACGGTTCCTGCTTGCCTTCGAGCGCGGATTGCAGCGTGTGCCAGGCCAGCGTGGCGCATTTGACGCGCGCGGGAAATTTGGAGACGCCGGCGAACACCGCCAGCTTGCCCAGCTCCGTCGCCTTGGCCATGGCCTCTTCGTCGCCGGTGACCAGACCGTGGAACTGCTCGAAGAGCTTCGCCGCCTCTGCCTTGGTCTTGCCCTTCAGCATCTGCGTCATCATGGAAGCCGACGCGCGCGAGATGGCGCAGCCCGAGCCCTGGAAGCCGATGTCTTTGATCGCGTCGCCTTCCACATCGAGATAGACGGTGCAGCGGTCGCCGCACAGCGGGTTGTATCCCTCGGCTTCGCTGATTCGCCGGCACGGCTTGCGAAAATTGCGCGGCGCCTTGCTGTGCTCGAGAATCACTTCCTGATAGAGATCGCCGAGTTCGGCCTTTCCGCGTCACGCAAACACCTCATGCGCCGTGCGAATTCCCTCGACCAGCGCATCGACTTCTTCCTTCGTGTTGTAGACGGCAAAGGACGCGCGCGCCGTGGCAGGAATGCCGAAGCGCTCCATCACCGGCTGCGCGCAGTGGTGGCCGGTGCGGATGGCGATGCCTTCGCGGTCGAGAATCGTTCCCAGGTCGTGCGGATGCACGCCGTCGAGCACGAACGAGAGCACGCCGGCGCGCTCGCTGCGCGGTTCCGATCAGGCGCACGCCGGGAATGGCGCCGACCGCCTCAGTGGCGTAGGCCAGCAGTTCCTGCTCGTGCGCGGCGATTTTGTCCATGCCCAGACTCGCCAATGTACTCGAGCGCCGCGCCCAGGCCGATGGCGCCGGCAATGTCGGGCGTGCCCGCTTCGAACTTGTAGGGCAGCTCGTTGTAGGTCGTCTTTTCGAAGGTGACGGAGCTGATCATGTCGCCGCCGCCCTGGTAGGGAGGCATCGCCTCGAGCAGCTCCTCTTTGCCGTAGAGCACGCCGATGCCTGTGGGCCCGTAGACCTTGTGGCCGGAGAAGGCGTAGAAATCGCAGCCGAGCGCCTGCACGTCCACGGCAGAGTGCGGAACGGCCTGCGCGCCATCCACCAGCACCGGAACGTCGTGCGCGATGAGCCAGCTCGATCGATTTTGCGCAGCGGGTTCACCGTGCCCAGCGCATTTGACACGTGCGTCACGGCCACGATCCGCGTGCGCGGCGTCGAGCAGCTTTTCGAACTCGTCGAGCATCAGCTCGCCGCGTCGTTGATGGGCGCCACGCGCAGGTGCGCGCCCTTTTCTTCGCACAGCATCTGCCACGGCACGATGTTCGAGTGGTGCTCCATGGCGGTGATGAGCACTTCGTCGCCTGCGCCGACGTTGGCGCGGCCGTAGGTCTGCGCGACCAGATTGATGGCCTCGGTGGCGCCGCGGACAAAGATGATTTCGTCGCGCGTCGGCAGCGTTGATGAAGCTGCCGCACCGTCTCGCCGCGCCGCATCGTGCGCCTCGGTGGCGCGCACGCTGAGCGTGTGCACGCCGCGATGGATGTTGGCGTTGTGTGCTCGTAATAGTGCACGATGGCGTCGATCACCGCGCGCGGCTTTTGCGAAGTGGCGGCGTTGTCGAGA
This sequence comes from uncultured Acidobacteriaceae bacterium, assembly GCA_963782085.1. Lineage (GTDB taxonomy): Bacteria > Acidobacteriota > Terriglobia > Terriglobales > Acidobacteriaceae > Telmatobacter. Next base: position 219,505 of record CAWAIL010000003.1, on the reverse strand, counting down.
TAGACCAGCTTCTTGCCGTGGATCTTCTGGTCAAGGATGGGGAAATCGCGCCGGATCTTCGCGATCCACATCCAGCGCCGCCGGACCAAGACCGGTCCGATGTGACCGCGGTGCTCATCCCACTTCCTCCCAGCTCTGCGCTTCTTCTTCTGCTGGTGCGGCCGGCGCGCAGCCTGATCGCGCTGCGTAGCCAGCTCCGTGCAGCCGCTCGCGAATCAGCTTCTCGGCGAACTCGCGCGCCGCCGGCTCCTTCATGCGGTCAAGGCACTCCGCCGCGAAGGCATAAAGCAGCAGGTTGCGCGCCGCAGGCTCTCGTCAATGCCGCGCGAGCGCAGGTAGAAGAGCTGCTCTTCTTCGATCTGGCCGATGGTTGCGCCGTGCGTGCACTTCACGTCGTCGGCGTAAATCTCAAGCTGCGGCTTGGTGTCGATGCGCGCATCGTCGGAGAGCAGCAGGTTGCGATTGGTCTGCTTGGCGTCGGTCTTCTGCGCGTCCTTGTGCACCACGATGCGGCCGTGAAAGACGCCGCGCGCGTGATCGTCGAGAATGCCGTTGTAAAACTGGCGGCTGCTGCACTGCGGCCGCGCGTGCTCCACCAGCATGTAGTTGTCGAGGTGCTGCGTCCGGCGCCGACGAACAGGCCGTTGATCAGGCACTCCGCGCCTTCGCCGGCCAGCACCGGATGCACGTTGTTGCGCACCAGGCCGCCGCCCAGCAGAATGGAGTGCGAAGAAACATTGGTGCCGCGCGCCTGCTCCAGCGCAGTGTGGAGACGTTGAAGGCGGCGAGATTCTCGCGCTCGACGAGGAAATGCGAAACCACGGCGTCCTGCGCCGGCCACCAGCTCGGTGACGGCGTTTGAAAATGCAGCCTCGTCGCCGATCGAGACGTAATCTTCGATCACCGCAGCCTGGCTTGCTCCTCGGCGACGATCAGCGTGCGCGGATGCGTCATGATCTCGCTGCGCCGGCGCCGGCCGAAACATACAGCAGATGGATCGGGCTGCTCGATGACCGCGCCGCGGCGGATGCGCAGATACGCGCCGTCTTCCCAGAGCGCCGTGTTCAGCGCGGCAAAGACGTCGCGGCGAATGTCGGCATAGCGGCCCAGGTGCTGCTCGATGCCGTCGGGAGCGCAACCTTCGGGCGCGCCGCCAGTCGCAATGCGCGCTTGGCCAGCGAGCAGACTTCAAGGCCTTTGGGCAGGTTGCCGAGTTCGGAAAGCTCCGGCGCGAAGTGGCCGTTGACGAAGACCAGCTGGCAGGCTGCGCCTGCGACGCGAAAGGCTTCAATCTCGTTGCGCGGTGACCGCAGCGTTCGCCCTTGGCCGCGCGGCGGAAATGGAGTCTTGCGCCAGCGCCGCGAGATTGGTGAAGCGCCAGTCCTCGTCGTGCGTGGTGGGAAATCCCTTGGCGTGAAAGCGCGCCCAGCGCGTCTTCGCGCAATTGCCGCAGCCACACCGGGCTCGCGCTCCAGTCGCTTGCGCCGGTAGCTTCGCTGTACGCTTCGAGATAGTTATCCAGCTCGTTCCGCCGTCGCTCGATCATCGCTTGTCTCGCCTCGAACTTTCCTTGCGTTCAGCTTGTCGCTTCGTGGCTCGCTTCATGCTGGCAGAACCTGCGGCGCATCGGCTTCGGTCCAGGCCGTAGCCCTTCTCTTCCAGTTCCAGCGCCAGCTCCGGGCCGCCCGAGCGCACGATTTTTCCATCCACCAGCACGTGCACGAAATCCGGCACGATGTAATCCAGCAGCCGCTGGTAGTGCGTGATCACCAGGAATGCGCGATCCGGGCTGCGCATCGCGTTCACGCCCTGCGCCACGATGCGCAGCGCGTCGATGTCCAGGCCGGAGTCGGTCTCGTCGAGAATCGCGAGCTTCGGCTCGAGCATGGCCATCTGCAGAATCTCGTTGCGCTTCTTTTCGCCGCCGGAGAAGCCCTCGTTCACGCGAGCGGTTCATCAGCTTCTCGTCCATCTCCAGCAGCTTCATCTGCTCCTTGTAGAGCGGCAGGAAATCCATCGCGTCCAGTTCATCCTGGCCGTGGTACTTGCGGATCGCATTCAGGGCCGAGCGCAGAAAGTACGCGTTGCTGATGCCGGGAATCTCCACCGGATACTGGAAGGCCAGAAACACGCCCTCGCAGGCCGCTTCTTCGGGCTTCATCTCGAGCAGATCTTTGCCGTCGAACAGGACTCTGCCGCCCGTGACCTCGTAGGTCTCGCGCCGCGCCAGCACCTGCGCCAGCGTGCTTTTGCCCGAGCCGTTCGGGCCCATGATGGAGTGCACTTCGCCCGCATTCACCGTCAGATTCATGCCCTTCAGAATCTCGTGGCCGTCCACCGTGGCGTGCAGATCTTGAATTTCCAACAACGCCATTCGTTTCTCTCCGTTCTCGTGGCAAGCTCCGCGTTAATTTGAGATCTTTGATGGTAATGCCGTCTTTCAACGGCGTTCTGGGCGAGCCGCTAGCCTGCGAACCGCTTACCCGACGCTGCCTTCCAGGCTCACGCCCAGCAGCTTCTGCGCTTCGACCGCGAACTCCATCGGCAGCTCCTTGAAGACGGTCTTGCAGAATCCGTTCACGATCATCGAGACCGCATCCTCGGCCTTCAGCCCGCGCTGGCGCAGATAGAAGAGCTGGTCCTCGCCGATCTTCGAGGTCGACGCCTCGTGCTCCATGCGCGCCGTCGAGTTGCGCACTTCGATGTAGGGGAAGGTGTGCGCGCCGCACTGGTCGCCGATCAGCAGCGAGTCGCACTGCGTGTAGTTGCGCGCGCCGGTCGCGCCCTTCATGATCTTCACCTGGCCGCGATAGGTGTTCTGCCCGTAGCCGGCCGAGATGCCCTTCGACACGATGGTGGAGCGCGTGTTCTTGCCGATGTGGATCATCTTGGTGCCGGTGTCGGCCTGCTGGCGATTGTTGGTCAGCGCCACCGAGTAGAACTCGCCCACCGAGTTGTCGCCCTGCAGAATGCAGCTCGGATACTTCCAGGTGATCGCCGAGCCGGTTTCCACCTGCGTCCACGAGATCTTCGAGTTCACGCCGAGGCACTTGCCGCGCTTGGTGACGAAGTTGTAGATGCCGCCGCGGCCTTCCTTGTCGCCGGGATACCAGTTCTGCACGGTCGAGTACTTGATCTGCGCGTTGTCGAGCGCGATCAGCTCGACCACGGCCGCGTGCAGCTGGTTCGTCGTCGCGGATGGGCGCGGTGCAGCCTTCGAGATAGCTCACGTACGCGCCTTCGTCGGCGATGATCAGCGTGCGCTCGAACTGGCCGGTCTCCGCGGCGTTGATGCGGAAGTAGGTCGACAGCTCCATCGGGCAGCGCACGCCCTTGGGCACGTAGACAAACGAGCCGTCGGTGAACACCGCGGCATTCAGCGCCGCATAGAAGTTGTCGGTGTGCGGAACCACCGAGCCCAGGTACTTCTTCACCAGCTCGGGATGCTTCTTGCACCGCCTCAGAGAACGAGCAGAAGATCACGCCCATCTCGGCCAGCTTGCCCTTGAACGTGGTGGCGACGGAGACCCTGTCGAACACCGCGTCGACGGCCACGCCGGCCAGCAGCTTCTGCTCGTCAAGCGGAATGCCGAGCTTCTCGTAGGTGCTGCAGAATCTCGGGATCGACCTGGTCGAGGCTCTCGAGCTGCGGCTTCTGCTTGGGCGCCGAGTAGTAGGAGATGTCCTGGTAGTCGATGGGAGCGATAGTTGAGGTTGGCCCACTTCGGCTCGCCTTCTTCGCGCGCCATCTTGAACCAGTGGCGCAGCGCGTTCAGCCGCCACTCCAGCATGAACTCCGGCTCGCCCTTGCGCGCGGAGATCAGGCGGACGATGTCTTCATTCAGCCCCTTGGGGACGCGGTCTTCGTCAATGTCGGTGACGAAGCCCCACTTGTAGTCCTGCTCCGCCAGACCGCGAATTGTGTCGACACTCGAACTCATTCGTCCTCCACGGGATTCGCCCTTGATTCGTCGAAAGTTAGATGCGGACCATTCGGTTCGGCTCCAAGTTCTGGCGCCTGAATCGGAGGTTCGCAGGAAGGAGGGCGAATCGGCATCCCGCAATATAGGACTTTTTTAGTCCTATATTAGATTTAGTGTACCCCGAGACCCGCTCATTTTCAAGGGCGGCAGAGGCATTCGATTTGCCGAAAGTCTTCCCGCAGGATACGAATCGGCGATTGGACGCACAGTTATTCGACTGATTCTACTGGGAGATAGCAGTTGATCTGCGAATGGCTGGCTTAGTGGAGCTCGTTGCGTTTGTGCTGGCCCGGGCTCGCGCACCCGGCTGGCCTCAAAGCTCACGATCTTCCATTCCCCCTGGGGATCGCGCACGTAGACGCGCGTGTAGCGGTAGTTGCCGGTCACCTGTCCGTCAGGGGTGGTGGCCTGATGTTGGCCAGCGAGGTGACCACGGCGGTGGATCCGTAGAAGCGCACCTTGCGGTCGGAAATCGTCGAGCGTGGTGAAGTGCATGCGGCCCGAGCGCAGGTTTGCAGGGTCTCATCGCGCGATTGCAGCGTGCCGGAGGGCGTGATGGCCATGTAGTCCTCGGCCAGCAGGCGAATCCATGGACTTTGGTGTTTGATGTGAGGACGGCATCGCGCCACTCGTCCTCGAGCTTGTCGATCTCGTGGCGGCTCTCGTGCTTTTGCCCAGGACATGCCTGCAGTAAACAGGAAGGGCCAGTCGCCAGCAAGCGCCAAGACGGCGATGGCCCATCCGGAGATTCGCAGCCGGGCGAGCGGCAAGCTGGAGCTCAGGCGACGATAACAGAATCCCGGCATACGCGTACACGGTAGTCCCGAAATGGTGCGGCGGTCAAATGGAATTGCGTTATGAACAGCACTGCGGTCATGCGCATCGATTGACCTCCGCATGCGCCCGATTGCAGGGCTTCAGTACGTCAATTGGACGAAGGACAGCTCGGAAAGACAGCGATATCGTCTTTCGCATGCGCTTGACAGTGACTTCGGTCACGGACTGGATTCCGGCGCGCAGATCGGCCGGTGCACAGCCCGAAGATTTGCTTACGCGCTGGATGCCGTCGAGCGCCTCGGCAAACTCCGGCAGCACCATGGTCTGGTCGCGGTCGGGGCCAGTGGAGACCATGCCGATCTTCGCGCCGCTTTCGCGCTCCTGGAAGGCGAGGTATTCGCTGCGCGGCCTGGGGCAGCTTGTCGAACTCGGTGATGCCCTCGGTGGACTGGCGCCAGCCCTTGAGCGTGGTGTAGAGCGGCTTGATCGCCTCGAGGCCGTGCACGTCGGCGGGGATTTCGTCGGTGACTTTGCCGTCGATCTCGTAGCCGATGCAGATGGGAATTTCGTCGAGCTCGTCGAGAACATCGAGCTTGGTGACCACCAGCCACTCCGCGCCGTTGACCTGGTTGGAGTAGCGGAGCAGCGGAATATCGAGCCAGCCGCAGCGGCGGGGACGCCCGGTGACGGCGCCGTACTCGTGGCCGCGCGCGCGCAGCACTTCGCCGGCTGCGTCGTGAATCTCGGTGGGGAACGGCCCTCCGCCGACGCGCGTGACATAAGCCTTGGTGACGGAGATGACGGTGCCGATGGCGGTGGGTCCAACGCCGGTTCCGGTGGCCGCGCCGCCGGCCGTCGCCGAAGACGAAGTGACAAACGGATAGGTGCCGTGATCGATGTCGAGCATGGTTCCCTGCGCGCCCTCGAACATCACGCTGCCGCCCTTGGCGAGGATGTCGTTGAGCATGCGGCCGGTATCGGCGACGAAGCGGCCGCATCTGCTCGGCCGCGGCCGCGTACTCGTCGTACATCTTTGCGGGATCGAGCGGATCGGTGCCGAACAGCGCGTGAGCGATGGCGTTCTTCTCTGCGCAGGCCGCTTCAATGTGCGTCTTGAGCAGCGCAGGGTGCAGCAGATCGACGACGCGCAGGCCGCTGCGCGCCATCTTGTCCTCGTAGGCCGGGCCGATGCCGTTGCTGGTGGTGCCGATCTTCTTGCGGCCCGGCGCGCTCTCGGCGGCCAGCTCGATCATGCGGTGGTAGGGCAGGATCACCTGCGCGCGATTGGAGACGAAGAGACGCCCGTCGAATGTCGACGCCGATCTTGCGCAGCCGGTCGACCTCGTCGAGGAAGTAGATGGGATCGAGCACCACGCCGTTGCCGATGACGCCTTTGCAGCCCGGCCGCAGCACGCCGCAGGGAATGAGCTGCAGCACGAACTTCTGGTCGCCAATGATGACGGTGTGGCCGGCGTTGTGGCCGCCGGCGTAGCGCGCCACGGCACTGAAAACCGCTCGCTCAGCACGTCTACGATCTTTCCCTTGCCCTCGTCGCCCCACTGGGCGCCCAGTACCACAGCCGTTTTTGCTCGCATTTCCGTCCTGTTTCCACACGAAAACCCGCCACACCTGCCTGAAGGGGCCAATTGTGCGCGGGTCAAAGGATTTGAATAGGGCGCTTAGAGCAGATTCGGAATTCCGGTAAACCTTTGAGGGCATCAAATGGTGTCGCTTTCTCGATGAAAACGGCACTTTGCTCCGTGCTCCCGGCTTACACGAGTTCCAAAACTCCTATATCGCCCACATCTACTCTGATTTTAAACCCTGGCATCTGACCGGTTTTTTCGTGTCCGCCCACATTGTTGTTAACCAATCCATCGCCTGGTTCGTTTTATCGGCAGACGCGTCCCAGTCAACTGAAAGAGCGAGGGATTACAAGATGAAATACGGAAATCGAACTCAAAAATGGACAATGTGCGCCGTTGTAGTGGCGGCCTTGGGACTTGTGCTGCCCGCCAGCCCGCAATCAGGAACTGCCGCGACGCAAAGCGCTGCACAGGTGCGCCGGCAGGCACAAACTGAAAACACGCAACCGCCTAGCGAAAAAGACATCGCCGACACGCAGGAACAGATGCTGAAGCTTCTGCGCCTGAGCCCCGTGCTCACGACGGTGGTGGCTCACGATCCATCTCTACTCGGGGACCAGGCTTACGTCGAGCGCAACAATCCTGAGTTGGCGCAGTTCATCAACGAGCATCCAGATATCGCGAAGAATCCGGAGTTTTACCTTTTCAGCCATCTGGATCAGGGTCATGGCCGTCGCGAGCAGGCTCTGGAACGCGCCGTCTGGCCGGATCTCGCGCCGCAAGATCGCCCGTACCCACAATCGGCGCAAATCATGCACGACATCATTCCCATGATCGTTGTCCCCTGCATCTTTCTGGCGATTGTCTGGGTCGTCCGCCTCTTCGTCGAGAGCCACCGTTGGAACCGCACGTTCAAGCTGCAGAGCGAGGTACATGGCCGGCTGATCGACAAGTTCACCTCAAGCCAGGACCTGGCTGCCTACATGCAAACCGAGGCGGGAAGGCGCTTCCTTGAGGCATCGCCTGTCACGATGGGCACCGATATGGGAATTCGCATGCCGAATGTCGTCGCTCGCATACTCACGCCGCTCACCGTCGGCATTGTTATGGTACTTGCGGGCATAGGCTTCATCGCGATACGGAACTCGAGCCCCGACACGTCCACGCCCTTGTACATACTCGGCATACTCGCCCTCATGCCCGGAATCGGGTTTATCCTATCCGCAGGAGCCACGTGGATCGTCGCAAAGCGGCTGGGAATGCTGCCTGAGAAAGACGACTTCGGCGGAACGCCGTCTTCGCCCATCAATCCAATTGGCCGGCCATGAGGCTGAGGGAACCTGCCCATGACCGTCGACGTAATGGTAAGAAGTATGTCTTGGGAATTCACACTACCGGGCGCATATGCCGGCGGCGCACTCGACGCCGCCGGCGCCCGTGCGTCTGATACGCCCATGGACAACGAGGCTTTCGCCGCCTTTTACGAGCGTTCCGCGCGACCGCTCTGGGCCTACCTGGTGCGCGTCTCCGCCGATGCCGCACTGGCTGAGGACCTGATGCAGGAAAGCTACGTGCGCTTTCTCTGCGCGGCTGGCGCGCCTTCGCTGGCAACGGATGGTGAAGCTGCCGCACGGCTCTATCTCTTCCGGATCGCGACAAACCTGATGCACGATCACTGGCGCCGTCCTCGCGCCGCATCCATCGAGGAGATTCCAGAAGAGTTCTTCGCGGCAAGCGGAAATGCTGCACGCTCTGAGTCGCAGATTCTTCTGGGGCCGGCGCTGCGACAGATGAAGCCGCGTGAACGACAGTTGTTGTGGCTGGCCCACGCCGAGGGTTACTCGCATCGCGAGATCGCTGAGGTCACAGGACTTGCCGCGACGAGCATTCGCCTGCTCCTCTTTCGCGCACGGCGCAAAATTGCAGCTCTCCTCCGCGCATCGAAAACGGCGGACGCTGGCGGGAGGTGCTCATGACGATCAAGAGCTGTCCCCGTGAAAAGGAACTTCGCGAGCTCATCGCCAGAGGCGAATGGCAGTTTGCTGCCGAATCCGATCCAGAGCTGTGCGCGCATGTTGCCGCCTGCCGCTCATGCAACGATCTTGTCCTCGTAGTCGAATCCTTTCGCGACGCCCGAATCGAATCGGCCGCTTCCGCTCGACTTGTTCCGCCCGGAGTTCTCTGGTGGCGCGCGCAACTACGCCGTCGTGAAGCCGCCGTCGAGCGCATCACGCGTCCTTTGTTGGGCGCACAGATCTTCGCACTTGCGTTCACATTACTGGCTGGCGTGGGTTTTCTCGTTTTTGAAGTATTGACCAGCGACTCGTGGCGCATTTGGCTTCAAGAGTTGCCGCAGAATGCCGCGCTCGATTGGAATAATCTGCTCGCCACAGCGGCCACCGACCCTGCATGGACGTGGATGATGCTTGGGCCGGCGCTGGCACTGCTCGGCGGCGTCGCGGTCTACATGGCGGCTGACCGACAATAAGACCCTCTCCTCTCTCTGATCTCTGCGCCTCTCTGTTATAGTTGCTCGACGCGATTTTCGGCGAGTTTCGTAAACGCTAACGAAAACCTCCAAAACAGCCCACCATGCCAGCAACCCGGAGCAAAACTCATGAATTGGAATGAGCACACGAGACGGTCGTTCCTGAAGCAATTTGGCGCGGCCGGCGCCGCGGCACTTGCCGCTGCCAATGCTGAAGCGCTCGCATTGCCGCAAGCTGCCGCCGCAGCCCGCTCCTACTGCCGCCGACCAGAAGCAGGCCGCGACGCGCGACGCAGCGCATGGCAGTGGTGGCACGAGGCCAAGTTCGGCATGTTCATCCACTGGGGCCTCTACAGCGTGATCGGCCAGCACGAGTGGGCCAAGGAGCACGAAGGCGTTCCGCTTCTCGCAATACGAAATCCTCGCCAAGCACTTCCATCCCAAGCCCAACGCCGCGCGCGACTGGGCGCGCCTGGCCAAGCGCGCCGGCCAGAAATACATGGTGATGACCACCAAGCACCACGAGGGCTTTTGCCACTGGGATACGCAAGCTCACCGACTACAACGCGATGGAGCAGGGGCCGGGCCGCGACCTGGTGCGCGAGTTTGTCGAGGCCGCGCGCGCCGAGGGCCTGCGCGTGGGCTTCTACTACTCGCTCATGGACTGGCACCACCCCGACGGCGCCATCTGCAAGACCGACGAGGCCGCCCGCCGCCGCTTTGTCGACTACACCCACGGCCTCATCCGCGAGCTGATGACCAACTACGGCAAGATCGACGTCCTCTGGTACGACGTCGACTGGCCGCTGACCGCCGAGCAGTGGGAGTCGGAGCGCATGAACGAGATGGTCTTCGCGCTGCAGCCCGAAATCATCGTGAACAACCGCAACGGCCTGCACGGCGACTTCTCCACGCCCGAGCAGCACATCCAGGCTGCGGAAGCCGGCCGCGCCTGGGAAACCTGCATGACCCTCAACGACAGCTGGGGCTTCAATCGCGGCGACGACGCATGGAAGACGCCCAAGACCATCGTCGACAACCTCACCACCTGCGCGCGCGGCGGCGGCAACTATCTGCTCAACATCGGGCCCGAACCGGACGGCTCGATCCCGCCGGCAGTCAGTCGAGGTGCTGGAAGCTGTGGGCAAATGGCTCGACACCAACGGCAAGGCGATCTACGGCACCGAGCGCGGACAGCTGAGCGCCGACGCGAACTCAACTACACGCGCCGCGGCAACACGCTCTATATCCATCAGCACTTCTGGCCCGGCCACACGCCGGCGGCAGAGTGGCTCGACTTCTACAAGCCTGAAGTTGTCGTCGCCATCGGCGGGCTCAAGCCGAAAGTGCTCTCGGCGCGCTGCTCAAGACCGGGCAGAAGGTCGAGTTCACGCAGGATGAATTCACCTTCCGGCTGACCGGCCTGCCGATGGAGGCGCCCGACCAGCCCGCCACTGTGATCGAAGTCGAGTGCGACGGCGAGCCCACCGTCGATCACGGCGCGATGCGCCCGCTCTGGCCGCGCCACAAGGTGGGCATCAGCGTGTAGCTCGTAGCTGCGAATTACGAACTACGATTTAGGCTGTTCAGACGCAGTACTGGCGCCGGACGCGCAAAGGTGTACGGCCCTTCGGGCACAAGCGCGATGCGCGCACCCTTCGGCAATCGGCTCACCAGCGCCGCCGACAGCATCATCCAGACCTCGCAAACGCATTTCGCCCGCAAGCTACCCAAGCGCCTCCATCGGCGCGCCGGGCGTATAGAAGAGCAGCTCGTGCTTCAAGCCCGGTCAGCGCCAGTTTTTCCATGCTGCCACTGGTCCATTTCGACCTTGGCGTCGCGAATCTTTTCCAGAAACTCCGCGTGCCCTGCGTACTCGCGCAGCATGCGCGCGAACTCCGGGCGAACCGATGCCTTCGGCGCACTCGCCCAGCAGCAGCATCGGCCGCCCGGCTTCACGATATGCTGCGCCGCCGTCACTCCCTTCACGGCATTGATAGAACGTCAGGTCCAGCGGATAGCCCGCCGCGCTGGTAATCACCGCATCGGCCAGCCGTCGAGCGACTCCAGCGATGTGCTCTCGAGAAACTTCACCCCCGCCGCGTGCGCCTTTACCGGATCGCCGGCAAACACGCCGGAGATCTGCGCGCTCCTGCGTCAGCGTCACGTCGAGCATAAAATCGTGCCGCGCCATCGCCGCAATCTCAAGCAACTCCGCGTGCAGCGGATTGCCGGCAATCGAGCCCTCGGTCGCCATCGGCTCGCGCATGAAGCGCGGCGAGTGGATCACCTTGATCGTTTCCTGCGCGGCCAGGCCCGGCGCAACCATCTTGCGCCCGCCGCTGAAGCCCAGCATCAGGTGCGGCTCAATAAATCCCAGCGTGATGTGCAGATCGGCGGCCATGAACCGCTCGTCGATGTAGACCGGCGTCCCGCGCCGCGTCGTGCCCAGCGAGCGGTGCGCCGCAAAGTCGCGCGCATCGTGGCTGGCTACGCGATACTTGGCCGCGATCTCCGGCCCGAGAATGACATCGAGCTCTTCCTTCGTCGCTGCGCGATGCAGGCCGGTCGCAATCAGAATGACAATGCCGTCTTCCGGAATCCCCGCCGCGTGCAGCCGCTTAAGCAGCGGCGGCAGCGTCACGCGGTTCGGCGCGGGCCGCGTGATGTCGCACACCGAGATCGCCGCGGTGCGCTTGCCTGCGGCCAGTTTCACCAGCGGCTCGCAGCCAATGGGGCGGTCGAGCGCTGCGTCCAGCGCGGTAGTCTCATCGGTGCAGCGCTTTCGCGGTACGGCTCGTCACCACCTGGCAGTCGAACCCTTCAGGGATGGAAACTTCAATGCCGTTTTTGCCGAACGCGAAATGGGTTTTCATGGCTGGAGGGCTCGCGACCACTGGAAGCCTCATTCTTATTTTAATGGTATGACCAGCCTACAAGGCTGAAAGAATCGCATCCGCAATCCGCGCGGCTTCAACTGCCGGGCGCACCTCGTGCACGCGCACAATCGAAGCTCCGTTCAGAATCGCTGCCGTCATCGCGGCCAGGCTGCCATTCTCGCGCTCATCTATCGGCGCACTCTCACCGCCAAACAGCGGCGCCAGAGTATGTCCGAGAAACGATTTGCGGCTCAGGCCCGCCAGCAGGGGCCGGCCAAGCTCGAGCAACTGCGCCTGCCGCGCTAGCAGCGCGTAATTTTCGCTGAACCGCTTGCCGAAGCCATAGCCCGGATCGAGAACGATCGCTTCGCGCACTACTCCAGCTCTCTCCGAGGAGGCAAGGCTCGCGGCCAGCCCATCGCGCACCATCCTGATGAGCGCATCGCCCTCGAGCTGAGGCTGCCCGCGCCATTCTTCGGGTCGACCGCGCGTGTGGGTCAGCACAACGCCCGCGCCGAACTCGGCACAGACCTCGGCAATCGCCGGATCCCAGGTGAAACCGCTCACATCGTTGATGATTTCTGCGCCCGCCGCTAGCGCAGCCCGCGCCGTCGCCGCCTTGTACGTGTCGACAGATAACAGCGCGCCCGGCCTGGTATGCAGAATGCCTTCGAGCACTGGCAACAGCCGACGCTGCTCCTCGTCCGCGTTCACTGCAGGATGCGTGCCGCCCGCGTTCGATCCGGGCCGTGTGCTTTCCGCGCCCAGGTCGATCAGGTCCGCACCTTCTTCCAGGCATTGCATGCAGCGTGCCAGCGCAGCTTCTGGGTGAAGGAAGGAACCGCCGTCGCTGAAGGAGTCGGGCGTGATGTTCACCACGCCGCAGACCAGCGTGCGTCGGCCCAGTTCCAGCGAACGCGTGCGAAGGCACCAATTTGTGATTGTCCTTTTCACACACATTCGATGGTACGCTGCGATCCGTCACACTTTGCTACACTCCGGGCATGAGCTTCCTGCGCATTTATCAGCGCATTTCTGCGTTTGGCTGGCTTTTTCTCTGCATTGCAGTCGCGAATTCCCAAGCACCGGCTCACCACGCGTCGCATGCTGCGCCCGCCACCGGTCCGCTCGCCGATCGCATCCAGGCCATTCTCGCCGACCCAGCGCTCAGTCACGCGCAATTTGGCATCAGTGTTACCACGCTCGACGGCCAGCCCCTCTATGGCCTCAACGATGCGCGCCTTTTTGCGCCGGCTTCGAACGTGAAACTGACCACGACCGCAGCGGCGTATGCGCTGCTGCCCGTGGAAACACTTACCTGGACAACTTTCGTCACCGGCGACGGCGATGTGGATGCCGCGGGAACGCTTCATGGCGATCTTTATATTCGCGGCGTGGGCGACCCGACGATCAGCATCCGTAAATATCCGTATGTAGAGCCAGGCACCGAACCGCCTGCTGCGTTGCCGCCAGTCGAGGCCCCATCCGGGGGGCTCCCCGAGAAACCGCCTGCGCCGAAACCTATGGCGGTGCTCGATCTGCTGGCCGAACAGGTGGAGCAGGCAGGCGTTCGCACCATCGAGGGCGATGTCATCGGCGACGACACTTTCTTCCTTGATGAACCACTGGGCGAAGGCTGGGCGTGGGACGACTTGCAGTGGAGTTACGGCGCGCCCGTATCCGCGCTCACTTTCAATGAGAACGCCGACCAGCTCAACGTCACGTCAGATCCCGCGAAGCCTGACGCGTCGATTGCCGAGTGGTCGCCCGACGTGGACTACTACACGGTCGACAACCGCATGGCCCCGCCGGAGCCGGGTCAAACACCTCATCCTGGCCTGGAACGGCGGCCCGGCTCGCTGATGGTGCGCGCATGGGGAACGGTTCCCGGCGGCGGCCTGCACGTAAACATGGCGGTTGACGATCCTGCGCAGTTTACTGCCGCAGCGTTTAAACAAGCCCTGCTGCTGCGTGGCATCAAGGTGACCGGCACTGCCGAATCGCGCCACAACTATCCAATCGGCACCGACGACTTTGTGGCCGAGCGCGAACAGCCCATCAAATTCTCGCCGGTTACGCTTACCACCGTCGCTGCGCCGGTTGAGGGCCAGCGCGTACTCGCCGCGCACATCTCGGTTCCCGTGGCGGAGGACATTACCGTCACAAACAAAATGAGCCAGAACCTGCACGCCGAACTGTTGCTGCGCCTGCTGGGCAAGCTCTACGGAACGGATGGCAGCTTTGTGCAGGGAGCGCGCGTGGTGCGGCAGTTCATGGTGAATGCGGGCATCGACGATAGCGAATTTTTCCTCTACGACGGCTGCGGTATGAGCCCCAAAGACCAGATCACGCCGCGCGCACTCACTCAGCTTCTCGGCTTCGCGTCGAAGCAATTCTGGGGCACCGCCTGGCGCGCGTCGCTTCCGGTTGCGGGCGTCGACGGCACGCTCGATCATCGCTTTGTGAATTCGCCGCTCAAGGGCAAATTGTGGGCCAAGACCGGCACGCTCGGCGAAGTCAACGCCCTCTCTGGCTACCTGACCGCGGCCAGTGGTAAGACGCTGGCGTTCTCGATCCTCGTCAACAACCATCGTCCCGGTCAGAGCGACGCAGATGAACACGCCATCGACAAAATCGCTGAAGCGATTGCTGCCGCCGAATAGTTTTCAGACGATGATTTCCGCGTCGGAGACAGTGCGTTGCCCATTGAGCTACGCAGGTTTTCAGCTCGTGCTGTGCTTGAGCGAATTCGCTGTATCATAGAGGGCGAATGCGCTCGCGTGATTTCCTTGCATTCTTATTGCTGATTGCCGGTACGATCTGCGTGGCTGGCGGCGTCTCAGGATGCCGCTCCCTGCCGCCGTCAAAGCCGTCTTCAGAATGGACTCCAGAGGAAGCGCGCGGCGCGCAGGTTTACCAGGCGAAATGCGCGCGCTGTCACTATCCGACGACAACCGCACCGCTGCAGGGGCCGGGATTGCAGGCACTGACCAAGCTGAAGGCGATGCCATCAGGCGCGCCGCCGACGGACGAGAGAATGACTGCGGTAATTCTGCACGGGCGGCAAATGATGCCTCCCACGCCGCTGGAAGAGGAGCAGTTGAACGACCTGCTGGCTTATCTGCACACGCTATGACGACAGACGCCAATCCGACTGCAGATGAATCTGGCAAGGTGCCGCTGCTGGCGGATCATCATTCGCCGCGGCCTCCGTTTCGCCAAATGCCTGGGGTAGTGGCGGTCAGTCTGTACATGATGATCCTTGCCGGTCTCGACGTTTTCTATGTTGTCGAGCACCGCATCGGCGTTTTGTATCTTGTTCTTTCGGCGTTTTTTGTGGCTTCGGCTCTGGGACTGCTACTGCTGCTGCGCTGGGCGTGGGCTCTTGCGCTCTCTGCCGTAGCGCTGCTCTCGGCGTTGTTCATCCGTGCCTACTTCAACAACCAATCGTGGCCGGCGCTCGAGCAGGGCTTGATCAATCTCGTGATCTTCCTCTACCTGGTCCGGACCGAACTGCGCGACAAGCTGCGTTGATCCAAAGTTGGTTCTAGCTTTCCTTCTTGCTCTCGGTCAGCGAGATGGGGCTCTGATCTTCATACGCTTCGAATGACGGGGCGCGGTACTGGCCGAAAATTCCTTCGATGCGATCTTCGCGGTGAAAAAGCAAGATGATCTGGCTAACAATTGCGGCCAGCAGAGACCACGCGAGAAACAGGATTCCCAATGCCAGGAAAATCAACCCACCCAGAACTGCTGGGCCGCTGGTAGTCAGGTCGATGTGGAGTGTCGAACCTGAAAATGGATACGTAACGCTGGCGCCAGTGGCGCCATGGCACCATGCAACAATCAGCGCGACTCCGGTTGCCAGACAAACTACCGCGCCAATCACGGGACGATCGGGTCTCATAACATTCTCCTTTTCTTGCATTGCGCTTCTCGGCGATACACTAATGATGTGCGCCGCATCAAAAAAGCGCGAGCCGAACCAAGGCAACCTGATGGCATAGATGCATTTATTGCAGGATTGGGTTGGGCCGCGTCCGGCCGAACTTCGCGCTGAGCTTCCTATGATCATAGCCGCTACAATGGACCTGTGATGGAACTCGTTCAGATTGAGCCAGTGCGGCGCACTCCGGCTCCGAAACCCGAGTGGTTGAAGGCTCGGGCGCCCATGGGTGAGAACTATCACGATCTCAAGCGCCTGGCGCGCTCGCTATCGCTCAATACTGTGTGCGAGAGCGCCCATTGCCCCAATATCGGCGAGTGCTGGCACCATAAGACCGCGACCTTCATGATGCTCGGCAACCTGTGCACGCGCCGATGCGGATTCTGCGCCGTGCCCAAGGGACGGCCCGGGCCCATCGATTTCGATGAGCCGCGGAGGGTGGCCGAGGCTGTGGCCAAGTTAGGGTTGCTGCACGCAGTGGTGACCAGCGTCAACCGCGACGACGATAACCCTGGCGGGGCCCGCGCTTTCGCACTGGTCATTGAGGAAATTCGCCGCCAGGCGCCCGGCTGCCGCGTCGAAGTGCTCATCCCCGATTTCCAGGGCGACCGCGATTCGATTCGGACCGTTGTCGAAGCGCGCCCCGAGGTGCTGAACCACAATACCGAAACCGTACCGCGCCTTTATCGCGTGGTGCGTTCCGGTGCGCGCTACGAGCGGACACTTGAGCTGCTTCGCTACGCGAAGGAATTGCAGCCGACCAGCGTTACGAAGTCCGGCGTAATGGTGGGGCTCGGTGAAGAAACTTCCGAATTACTCGCCGTTTTTCGCGATCTCGCCGGCGTAGGCTGCGACATCCTGACCATTGGCCAGTATCTGCGCCCCTCGCGCGATCATTTGCCGATGGCACGCCTCTACACGCCGCGCGAGTTTGGCGAGTTGAAAACGGAAGCGCTCAAGATGGGTTTCCGTCACGTCGAGTCGGGCCCGTTGGTGCGGTCGAGCTATCACGCGCACGAGCAGGCTCTGTCGACAGGGTTCGCCGCCGTCTAGGTCAAAGCGCGCCACAGCCAGCCGGCTAGGCCCCAACAAATTCGATTCGAAACATATTATTGCGATTTTCTTTTCGGTGGGACTATGATTGGGCGTATTTCAAAAGGCCCATTCCCCCCCAACGCCAGAAGTCTCGCCGCAGTCCCCCTGTAGACGACGGGACATTGAACAACCAGCTCCATCACAACCGAATCAGAGGAGGTTCTTGTGATTCCTTCAGCTTGTTTCAACAGCCTTGGAAAAGGCCGCCGTATCCGTGTTGTGTCAACCATTGCCGTTCTGTGCACGGCTGGATTGCTCGGCGCTCATGCCGCGACAATCTGCGTCAATCCAGGCGGGACATCCGGCTGCAAAACCACGATCTCCGCCGCGCTGACCGCAGCTTCAGCGGGCGACACCATTCTGGTGGCACCCGGAACCTATAAGGAAGACGTCGTCATCACCAAGCCGATTGCGTTGCTCGGGTCCTTTCACTCATCTGTGATCGATGCTTCGGGGCTTGCGAATGGCATCTTCGTTAACGGCATGTCGGCTCCCCCAAAAATCGGAATTTCCAACGTGACGATATCCGGCTTCACCGTGCGCAATGCAAACTTCGAGGGGATCCTGGTCGCGAATGCAACCGATGTTTCGCTCACTGGCAACCTTGTGACAGACAACAATAAATCTCTGGATATCTCGGCCGGGACCTGCGACAAGCTCCCCGCTTTCGAAACCAACGAGGGGGACGATTGCGGCGAGGGCATTCACCTGATGGGCACCTACCATGTTTCAGTCGTCGACAACGATGTGGCCTATAACTCGGGTGGCATCCTGCTTACCGATGAAACTGGCCCGAACCAGGGAAACTTGATTAGCGGCAACAATGTTCACGACAATCCTTACGATTGCGGAATCACTCTTGCGTCGCACGGTCCGGCCACATCCTCTCCGTTACCTTACGGCGTAAGCGGCAATACGATCTCACACAACGTGTCATCACATAACGGCTATCAGGTTCCCGGTGCAGGAGCAGGCGTCGGCATCTTCGCGCCTTTCCCCGGCACCACCGATGCAGGGAATTTCGTGATCGACAACGTGCTTCGTGATAACGGCCTGCCCGGTGTAACCATGCACAATCACGCGGCGGCTCCGTCACCAGCGCCGCCAGTCAATATGAATGACAACGTGATCGTCGGCAACGAGATCTTCGGCAATGGCGCCGACACCGAGGATGCGGTTACCTCCGGGCCCACGGGCATCAACCTGTTTAGCGTGGCCCCAGTTTCCGGCACAGTGGTGTCACAGAACGTGATTGGACAGGAGTCCATTGATGTCGCGTTCAATGCGCCCTCCGGGCAAATGAACGTGCATCTCAATAACTTCGATGGCAGAGGGACGGGCGTGGATAACATCGGCGCAGCCACCATCGATGCCACCGAAAACTGGTGGAATTGTCCGCTCGGTCCCGGAACGAATCATGGATGCGCAGCGGTTGCTGGAACAGGCGTGGCCAGTTCACCCTGGCTCACTGCACCATACGGTCTACCGGGGCCCACTGCGTTCGATCGTTTCCGCGATCGCTGGTAGTTTGCAAAATTCGCCGGCCGGATCTCGCTTGGGATCCGGCCATTTTGCGTTCATGCTGCGCCGCAGCAGGATACAGACCTTGACTTAGACGCATGCAGTGCAAGCTCGTCTGTGTCGCAAGCTGTAGAATAACCGTTGGAAAATCTGTGTGGCGAGGGCAAGCTCCAATGGCATCCTTCATGGACGGCAATCCGGCACTCAAAGGGCTTTCAATCGATCTCAAACGGCGAATGGATCAGTCGGTGGCCGACTTCCAGGCCAGCCTGGCCGCGACGCGCACCGGCCGTGCCAGCGTGCACATGCTCGACCAGATCAAGGTCGACTACTACGGCACACCGACGCCTATCAATCAGATGGCGCAGGTCTCAGCACCGGAGCCGCAGCTGATAGTCATCTCTCCGTGGGACCCGACCATTGCCAAGGAAATCGAGAAAGCGATTCAGGGTTCAGACCTCGGATTCAATCCCATCTCCGACGGCAAAGTGATTCGGGTTCCAGTCCCAGCCATGACCGAGGAACGGCGCCGCGATGTCTGCAAGCACATCAACAAGGTGCTTGAGGAACATCGGACGGCGGTGAGAAATGTCCGCCGCGACGGCAATGACGCTCTGAAAAAATTGGCGAAGGATAAGAAGATCAGTGAGGACGATGAGAAGCGTGCGCTCGAAGAGATCCAAAAAATGACTGACGGCGAGATCCGCCGCATGGAAGAGCTTTCGCAAAAGAAGGAAGCAGAAGTGATGCAGGTTTGATCGGCATTTCGGCGGAGCAGATCAGTTCACAACCTTCCATGTGATGCCGAACAGATCATTACGAACCTGGTCCGTGCCAGCTACGCGATAGAGCGAAATCTTTCTCCAGCACCACTCCGGCGCTTCTTCTTCCTTGTCGTCTTTCTTGCAAATCCCCATTCCCGCTTCGGGGCTCATGTACTTAAGCACCGACCAGCTTGAAGCGTCCTTCGATAACTGTACGAGCACATAGTCCGGACCGAACGCTTTGTTCGGAAACTCGATGCGTCCCAGGAAATAAGCGTCGTTGCGGACGACAGCCAGTAGATACGCTAGCGTGAGGTTATAAAACGGCGAATCCTGTCCTGGGGTTGAAGAGAACACAAGCCCCTTCGGCATCGCGGCAACTGCTGCACACCAATCGGTTCCGGAGCGCGCAGACGCATTCTTGCAGATCGGCGTTGGCGTCTTGCAGCACGCCGCCGACGGCGTTAGTTTGAGGCCGAGCTTCGTATTGAAGGCATCGCGCAAATCGGCTGCTTCGTGCATCTCTGTACTCGACGAGTCACCGGCCGGAAGCGCCTCGGGAACAACAACACCTGCGTCGAGGTATGCCTTGGTCAGGTCCTGCTTGTCAGCCATGCTCATGCGGTCGTCATTCACAATGCCGGCGAGTGGAAACAGAAATCGCGGCGCGGTAAAGCTGGTGAGAAACAAATCTTCGTAGGCATGAGGGCTTGCGCCGTGGCGCAGCAGCTCCTTCGCCGCTGCCGTGTTCCCGGCGCGCATGGCGATGGCCAGAATGCCTTCGTGCGCGAAATAATCACTCGCCACGGTCAGATTCGGGTCCATGCCTGCGGCCAGCGCATCATCAAGCCACGCAGTTGCCGACGGCGAATCAAGCGTGTTTTCGAAGAACTGCTGCGCGACAGTTGTCTTGCCGTCACCCGCGAATTCGCGAAATGCCTCGTCGAACGTTTCGCCGCGAACACCGTCGGAGGTCATGCGTTTCAGCGCGTCCACATCGAGAGAAACAATCGCACTCTTGATCGTCGAAGCGCTGATATCGGGCGCAACGCGGTGCGGTGCGACGCCAATCGATGCGGCGGCGGGCTCAGGCATGGCTCGTGTCGGCCCCGATGCTGTCCCTGACGCAATGGCAATCGGCGCGCTGCTGTCGCGGACAAAAATAAAGTCGCCAGACACATGGCCCGAGTTGTGCAGCGGGCCGTAATCGGGAGTCTGTTCCGCACTTCCACCCACCTGCAGGCGGATGTAGTTCTCGAACAGATCGTCGCCGGAGAAAATCTTGTCGGGCTCCGATGCCAGCCCACGGATCATGGCAGCAGCAAAAACCGAGTGACCCGAGCCGCCCGAATCAGAAACCGGTTCGTCGCCACCGCTCGCAAGCAGATCGCGCGAATGGCCCGAGATCAGCTTTTCCAGCAGATGCCCGTGGTCGCCCGGAGCGAACGAAACGTCCGCGCTGCGCATCGCGCCGGAGTAGCAGCTGTCTGAGACCACGAGAACATGTGATGAAGGGATGCCCTTGATATCCGATGTCACATCGTCGGCAATGATCCAGTTGGTATTGTCGTTGGGCTGCGCGTCGGCCGGAAGCCAGTAATATTTGTCCACATCCTTGTCGTGGTAGCCGTGGCCCGCGTAGTAAATCAACAGGTTCGATTTGGAATCGAGTTCCCGCCGATAGCCATTTAGCGCTCCGATTATCTGGTCTCGCGTTGCATTCAACAGCAGGTTCACATGGAAGCCGTAGCCCTTGCTCAGGATTTCCGCAATTGTCTGGGCGTCGCCCATGGCCGTCTTAAGTTGAGGCAGGCTCCGGTAATCGTTGATGCCGATGACCAGCGCGTAATAGGTTCCTTTTGTCGCCTCAGGCAGCGCGGTCTGCATCGTGTCGTCAGCCGAGATACCGCGCGTCTCAGAACCAGGACTTGCTTGAGAAGGAGCTGGCTGACCGGAGGCGGTGCTCACGCCCGGAACGAAGACGAGACCGATCAGCCCGAGATGGGCTGCCATGACAGACCACCTGTGCAAGAGAGCCCTCCGGGGGAAATCGCTTGAAGTATAGCACCGTGGTTCTCGCGTTTTCTGTTGCAGAGGTTTCGGGATTCAGGCAATATCGGCTGGCCGGCCTGCGATCACGCAGCGATCATGTTCATCTGAGGCTGTTGCTGCGTCTCTCCCGAGTCGTTCGACACAAGGATGCGATCGAGACCGACAATCGCCAGGATCCGTGCCACGTGGCGCGGCGGATTGACGACTGCGAACTCGAAGCCCGCCTTGCAAGCGTCGCAGTAAAGCGAGACCAGGGCGGCCAGCCCCGCCGCGTCAACACGCTGAGTCGAGCTGAGGTCAAGGCGTACGGATTGGCTGTGCACAAGCGGCTGCAACTCTTCGAGAAGTTCCTGTTCCCGGCCCCTGACGAGTTCATGTAGATTGCAGACGAATTGTGTACTTGAATAAAGCTGTGAAGTATTCATAGAAACCTCCTTGTTTGCGACAGAGCATCGATTCAGGCGAATTGCCGATTCGCCCGTCTGTGCTGTATTTGGCAGCCGACGCGGTGAGAACCGCCGCAATATCTGCAAGATTGTTGATTTTCGAAAATTTACCGCGAAGCGAGCCGCCGGCGATAGGCTTCAAGGCTCATCCGTCCGACTGCCCAAACCAGTTGCAGGATAACGATTGCTGCGATCACTTCAAATGCGTGATAGAGCCCGTAGTTGATCTGTGAGAGCCCCGCCCCGTGCTTTGCGTCCAATGGGTTTTTTAGCTCGATCAGCTCGCGCCCTGGCGCCGCCATGATGACCAGGAGTGGTACCAACCCGAACGCACTCTTCACCAGGTGTTGAACAGGGTGCGGTCCCTGCCAGCGGCCCTGCAACAGATTCATCATGTGCCACGCGATGTCCACTGCGTTCAGCGTCACGATGCACCAGTAGAAGGTCCACCACACCGGCGCAAGTTGGTAAGGCGCCACCTTCAAATATGCCGCCCCGGGACCCATCAACAAGAATGGATAATGGGGCACCAACAGCAACCAGACGAGCGCGATCCATTCGAAGATCAGTTCGATAACTGCCTGTGCGTATGTCTTCGGTTTCTTTTGCTTGTCGAATTGCGCGTCCAATGGCGAGTGCAGCGGCGACACCACACTCTGCGTCCAGTCAGGACCCATCGCAGCTCGCTGCGCATATTTTTCCGGCAACCTTGCGCCGCTCCGCTCCAGGATCACAAACACCAGGGTGATCACCGCTGCATTGATAAACAGGATCCACGGCAGCTGCGCCAGCGCCCAGACTGCCGCTTCGGCACCACGTCCATTCACGACAATATCCACCGTTTTCGCAATCGTATAAATGACTGCGCACCAGCCAGCCGCGAGCTTCATCACAAATCAGTACGTCGGGAATATCGTCGGCCCGATGAGATACTGCTGGGGCTGATAGCGCGCAGCTACTTGCAGCGGCGATCCCAGCTGCTTGATCCATGCCTCCATCTCGGCATCGGTCAGCTTGCGGCCCAGCTCCGCCTCTTTGTCTTCGAGTTGCGCTTCAAGGTTCGCGCGCAGTTCGGCGATGATGTCGTCCTGCCGCAGCCAGGGCAGGTGGCTTCTTCACGGCTTGCAGATAACGATCGAGCAGCTCCATATTCGTTCCTCGCGTCTACAGCAGATTCGAAATCGCTGTGTTGATCTCGTTCCACTCCTTCAGCAGTCGCGCAAAGATTTCTTCGCCGTCCTTCGAGAGCCGGTAGAAACGCTTGTTGCGCTTCTCTTCCTCGCGCCACTCGCTGGTGAGCAGCCCCTGCGCTTCAAGCCGGCGCAGCAACGGATACAGGGTGCTCTCGTCGATCTCCATGCCGCGCGCGGCCAGTGCCTTGCGCAGCGTGTAGCCGTAGTGCTCCTGCCTCAGTTGCGCCAGAACCGCCAGCGTCAGGCAGCCCCGCCGCAGCTCGAGGCGAAGGTTTTCGAAGAGGTTCTCTGTCAAAGTCATGCTGTACTCCATACACTGTACATAACACACTGTATTACAAACAGTGTATGATGTCAAGTACTTTTTGGGAAAATTCTGCATTCACTTGGCCGTGGCGCCAAGTGATTGAAAAACAAGCATGTCCACCCGGGTACTGCCCCATGGTGCGTGATGCACTGTGGCTATTTTGTTCGTCCAGGCTGCGCGGGTGGCAATATATAGTGCTATTCAGACTTCCATACCCGGGCCACCCACCCTTCTTCACCCCAATCTTGGTCCCTACGAAAGGCAATCTAGATGAGCCTTACTCGTCGCCAGTTCCTTATGCGAGCCGGCCAGGCCGGCGGGTACAGCGCAGCTTTTGTCCTGATGCAGTCGCTCGGGCTGCTACCCGTCCCCGAAGCCATCGCGCAGGATCCGCTTCGACTCGTCGATGGCCAAGGCACGCGCGTCGTCATTCTTGGCGGAGGCATCGCGGGCCTGGTGAGCGGCCTACGAGCTGGGCAAAGCAGGCTGGTCGTGCACGATTCTTGAAGCGCGGCATCGCCCCGGCGGCCGCAACTGGAGCATCCGCAACGGCACCAATGTGGAATTCACCGACGGCACGCGCCAGACCTGCAACTCGGAGCCTGATCACTATCTCAACGCCGGGCCCGCGCGTCTGCCCTCCACCCACCACACCATGCTCGGCTATTGCCACGAGCTCGGCGTCGCGCTTGAAGTCGAGAGTGAACTCCTCGCGCAGCGCGCTGATGCAAAGCGACAAGCTCAACGGCGGCGCGCCGGTGACCGAGCGCCGCGTCGTCAACGACACCCGCGGCCACGTCTCCGAGCTGCTCGCCAAGTGCATCCGCAAAGGCGCGCTCGATGAGGAGATCGACCGCCGGCGATCGCGAGCGCATGATCGACTTTCCTGCGCCATTACGGCGATCTCAAGCCCGATCTGCTTTTCAAAGGCACCGATCGCTCCGACTTCAAGAATTCCGCCCGGCGCAACGTTGCCCGCTCCGGAGCCCAACGATCCGCTGCCCATGCACGCGCTGCTCGACGCCAATCTCTGGCAGGGCATGCTGGTTGAAGAAGTTCTCGAGTGGCAGCCCACCATGTTCCAGCCCATCGGCGGCATGGACCGCATTCCCTACGCCTTCGCAGCGCGCCTCGAGCTCCGTCATCCGCTACGGCGCGGTGGTCACCCGCATTCGCCAGTCGGATCCACCGGCGTCACCGTCACCTACAACGACGGCGCCGGCGCCGCCGCAAACCATTGACGCCGACTACTGCATCTGCGCCATGCCGCTCACCATCGCGCGCACACTCGATGCCGACTTCAGTTCGCGCACATCCGCGCGATCCTCGACAGCGCCACGTACGACTCCGCCTACAAAATCGCGTGGGAGGCGCCGCGCTTCTGGGAGAAGGAGTCGAACATCTTCGGCGGCATCTCTTATCTGCAACAGACCGTCGATCTGGTCTGGTATCCCAGCGCGCGCATCTTTTCTGAAAAGGGCATTGTCATCGGCGGCTACAACCTGGAGAACATGACGCCGTTCGGCCAGCTTCCGAATATGCAGGCCAAGATCGATGCCTCACGCCGCTCGATCGATCTGCTGCATCCCGGTCATGGCAAGGATCTCGCCAACCCCATTTACGTCGGCTGGGGATACATCCCCTACAACCTCGGCTCGTGGGTCAGTGAAGATTTCGGCACAGAAGAGGTGCTTGCCAAACTGCAGTCGCCCGATCGCCGAGTCTACTTCGCCGGCGACCACACCAGCCATATTCCCGGCTGGCAGGAAGGAGCCGCGCTCTCCGCGCATCGCGTGATCAACCAGCTCGGAGTGCGCGTGCAGAGCATTTGATCGGCGCGCTGCCGCCACAAAGAGTTCGGGCCGCGCTTCGCGCGGCCCGACCGAACCCTGACACACTCAACCGGAAACCTGTTACTTCGCTTCTGCTTCTTCCAGAGTTGCCACGAGCGGAATCACCTTATCCATATTGGTGATGTGGAAGACCTCGCGCACCCGCGGGCTTGCTCCGGCGACCACCAGCTTCACACTGCGCTTCTGGCAGCGGATGTGATGGGTTGCGATGATGCCCAGCGCGTTTGAGTCGATCGATGGGCATTTGGTCATGTCGAGGATGTGCTTCGAGATCGGCACTCCACCGAGTGTGCCGTCAAGACCGAGCGCCTCAGTCAGCGCGGTTGTCGGCAGATTCGTATAAACATCGCGCGTCCAGAACGGCCCGCAGAAGGCGAGCACGACTGTGCCCGCATCGGCGCCTGCTTTGCGTTCGATCGTGAAAGGAGAGCTGTTCCAGGTCTGCCACGAAAAAGTTGCCATCGCAAACTCCATCCTTCTGCCGCTGCGTGCTGCAGGCTTCTGCCGCATCGCAGGCTCCATGAGCGATAAATATTGGGGGAAGCAACGCTTCGGCGACCCCGCGCGCCGAAACGTCGTACTTCGGATTGTTATGGACTCGCCGCGGAATTGCAAGGGCCAATCGGAACGAGGCGAAGTTCGGAGAGAAAGTGCGGACGCGCGCGGAATCGCGGGAAAGCGGTTGAAACGATCTCGATCATCTGAAAAAGCCGTGTTTTTTGGCAATTTGGTGCATCTTCCGGTTTTGTAAAGCGGTGGAGCGGTCGGCGCAATAAACTGATTCGAAGCAAGTTGCCAGCGCTTCACAGTTTCACCGTTTCTATGTTTCAAAACCTGGTTGACGGATAAGTCCCAGTAACCGAGCACCACCTTGGTTCGGCGCGGCAATGATTCACGGATGCTGCCAAAACCAACACGAACGCAGCATGCTTTTTCGTAGGCACACCCCGAGCAACTCAACATCGCTCTCAACGTCCCATTGCCTGTTTGACTTCCCACCCCCTCGTTGCCGACCATAACCTTTCGGGTTCAAAACCTCCCGACCGAAAGTTGGCTTCATGAAAGTCCTCATCCTTGGTTCCGGCGGCCGCGAACATGCGCTGGCCTGGGCCGTGAAGCGCAGCCCGCGCGTCACTGAGGTCGTTTGCGCGCCGGGCAACGGCGGCATGGCGCAGATCGCGCGCTGCGTTCCCCGTCGATCTGAAGGACGTGACCGCCATGGTCCGCCTCGCCGAAGCCGAGCAGCCCGACCTCACCATCGTCGGCCCGGAACTGCCGCTTTCGCTCGGCATCGTCGACGCGCTGCAGGCAGCGCGGCTTGCGCGTCTTCGGTCCCACGCGCGCCGCCGCCATGCTCGAATCCAGCAAGGGCTTCGCCAAGCAGTTTCTTGCAGCGCCACAACATTCCCACGCGCCAACTACGCGCGTCTGCACCTCTCCGGCCGAAGTCGAAAAGGCCATCGAGATGTTTCATCCGCCCATCGTGGTCAAGGCCGACGGCCTGGCCGCAGGCAAGGGCGTCATCATCTGCGACTCGCGCACCATCGCCGCCGAAGCCGCGCAAGGCCTCTTCACCGGCGCGCTTCTCGGCGCGGCCGAGCAGCAGGTGGTCATCGAAGAGTTCCTCGAAGGCGACGAGATCAGCTTTCTCTGCCTCAGCGACGGCAAGCACGTGACGCCGCTCGTTCCCGCGCAGGATCACAAGCGCATCGGCGAAGGCGACACCGGCCCCAACACCGGCGGCATGGGCGTCTACTCCACCGACTCGCTGCTCGATCCCGCAATGTCCGAGTGGATTCTGCACCACATCGCCGAGCCCACTATCGCGGGCATGGCCGAGGAAGACACGCCGTTCGCCGGCGTCCTTTACTGCGGCCTCATGATGACCGCGCGCGGACCGCAGGTGCTCGAGTTCAACGCGCGCTTCGGCGATCCTGAGACCCAGGCCATCCTGGTCCGCCTCGAAAGCGATCTGGTCGACGCGCTCGAGGCCTGCGTCGACGGCCGGCTCGCTGAAACCGCAACTGCGCTGGGCCCCCGGCGCCTCCGCCTGCGTCGTTGCCAGTTCCGGCGGCTATCCGGGCAGCTACAAAACCGGCTTGCCGATCACCGGTCTCGGCGCCGCCGCCCAGGTTCCCGGCGTCCAGGTCTTTCACGCAGGCACGGCGCAGGTGGGCGGCCAACTGCTCACCGCCGGCGGCCGCGTCCTCGGCGTCACCGCAGCTGCCGATTCGCTGGCTGAAGCGCTCTCGCCGCGCCTACCAGGCCATGGCCGAAATCAATTTGAAGGAATGTATTACCGGCGCGACATCGGCCACCGCGCACTCCGAGCTGCAAAATAATTCGGTCGCAATGCGTTCACCGCACACCATATCGTCAGCAGGAGGATCCAATGACCGTCGGCATCACTCTCGAAGAACTGCTCGCCTGGAACGAGCAATCGTCTGACTTCTGGAAGTCGCATCTCGACGCCAACCCGAAGCTCCTCGAGTCTGCCTTGCGGCATCGGCGGAGCAGCCACCGTTCAGGAATTCGTTCGCCACATCTGGGGCGCGGAACTGCGCTGGGCGCAGCGCCTCGCCGGCATGCCCGAGACGCCTCGCGAGCAAATCCCCGCTGGTCCCCTCGATGCGCTCTTCGACGTTCATTGCCAGGCCGTCGAAATCTTCCGCAAGCTCCTCGCAGCTCCTGAAGACTCGTGGAGCGATCCGTACTTTCTCAAATTCGATTGGATGTCCGCCGGAACAGCGAACCGTTTCTCGGCGAAAGATCGCGGCGCATGCGCTCTTTCACAGCCAGCGGCACTGGGCGCAACTGGCCACGCTAGTGCGCAACGCCGGCTTCCCCTCCGAACTTCCGGGGGGACGTGCTCTTCGCGAATCTCTCGTAAAAGTCCCATTGCTGCGGCCGGTTGGCCAGCGCTGCCACAGCTTCCCGCAGAAGCCTCTTAATCCTGCGCTGCGGCCGCTTCCGGTGTCGGTGCGTGCTGCCCTTTTTCTGGAAACACGAGCGGCAAAGCACCGGCCTGCCCTGGGTCGGCTTGAAGGGAACCGTCGTCTCCGTGCCGCACTCCGAGCAAGTGGTCCGCGTTTCAGGGCGCACTCCGTTGGCCTCCCCGGGCGCGCTTCGCCTTGCACTGCTTGCAGTGCTTGGGGTCGTTCTTGAACTGTTTGTCGTGGAAAAATACCTGCTCGCCCGCTGTAAACACAAATCTCGGCGCCGCAGTCGACACACTTCAGGACTCGATCGGTGAATTCCATGGCCGGCTTCCCTCACAGGGACTCACACCGAAATCGGCCATGGACTCGAAGACTTGCCGGTCCCGGTTCCCTGACGTTCGTTCGTGATGCATTTCAAGGGCCCGGACCGCACTAAAAGTAGAGCGGCATTCGAACTCTGCCCGCATCGTGCGGGACAGTCTTACACGTGGTACGCAATGCGTGCCCAGCGAACACTAGCAATCCTTCAGTTTCAAATGGGCTTTTTAGAGCGTGCATTTCTGGCTCCTTCAGACGGGGAGTGAGCCGACATAGCGCGCTTCATATCGATCGATCAGAAACTGGAGAATCACGTCGTGCAATTGAACCGCCGCGAGACCGTCCCGGTCATTTTTTTGTGCACTTGCTGCCCCTGTCTGCTTCAACGAAAGCCGCCGGAACGGTTCCCCCGCGCTGGGTGACTAATTCATTTGTGCTCTTCTTCGAGCTTTCCTGTTCACTCGTTTAATCCTGCTCTTTACGAGCCTTCTTGCGATTCCGCTTGCGCGCCAATGCTGCTTTGACGCGTTTCTTTTCGCCGGGCTTCAGGTAGTAGGAGTGACGTTTCACTTCCTTGATGATGTCCTCCTGCTGCACCTTCCGCTTGAATCGGCGCAAAGCATTTTCCAGCGGTTCGCCTTCTTGTACGCGAACCTCTGCCAAATTGTCACACCTCCAAACCTGCCATTTGAGGCTTCCTTATCATACGCTAGAATTTGCTCCGGTCGCAAAGCCAGCTCATGCAATTCTCTGGAACCTTTTCCGCACTCGCTTCCCGACTTCAGAATCATACTCTCGTCGCTCGACGCCACGTTCATGGCTCTGCGGCTCCCGAGCCGAATCGCACGATTAAGGGTTTCGCCTAGGTTCATCTCAACCTGAGGTCGCGATCCGATGATCCGAACCTACCAGGGCCATCATCGCCCAAAATCCCCGCCAGTTGCTACATCGACCTCTCCGCCCAGATCCTCGGCGACGTCGTGCTCGGCGAGCGCTCCTCCGTGTGGATGAACGCCGTCCTGCGCGGCGACGTCAACTCCATCCGCGTCGGCTCCTGCTCCAACGTGCAGGACTGCTCCGTCCTCCACGGCCAGCGCAACCTCTATCCCGTCATCGTCGGCGACTGGGTCACCATCGGCCACAACGCCACCGTCCACGGCTGCGTGGTTGAGGATATGTGCGTCATCGGCATGGGCGCCACGCGTCCTAACAACAGCCGCATCGGCGAGGGCTGCATCATCGCCGCCGGCTCCGTCGTCCCCGAGCATACCGTCGTTCCGCCGCGCACGCTCTGGGCCGGCGTTCCCGCCAAGCTTCGCCGCGAACTCACTGACAAAGATCGCGCCCTCATCCGCGAGTACGCGCAGAACTACCTCGACTACGTCGACATCTACCTCAACAATCCGCCCAAGGAATTGTGATTGGCGCGGCAGCTTCGTTTCCCTGTCGTATCAGATTTCATTGACCCCCATCCCGCAACTGTGCTATCCAGACTCTGTTGCGACCCAGACACGCGACACGAGCAGTTCGGGAAATCCTGTGCCCGCCAATGGCTAGCTCGCGAAGTTGTGTCTTCCGTGCGACCCAGTCACTTTCGCCGGCCCGGCGATTTCCCGCCACTACTCGACTTCGCCTCTGAGGTTCGAGCAACCATGATCACTCGCAGCAAATTCACTCTCCTCGTCGCCCTCCTCGTCTCTTGCTTTGCCAACGAAGCCTGCCGCTCATCGTCTCCAACATCTACTACACAACTCACGGCCCCATCGTCCGCATCGACAACTTGGATCACATTTCAGGATCAAGCTGAAAAAGCCTTCACCGCCGAAGTTCCCAAAGGCTGGACTGTTCGCGGAGGCCTTTTTCGCATGGGGTTCTCTGACGAACGCCCCATGATCGATCTCACCTCGCCCGATGGTCAGACAAACATTCGCCTTGGAGACGTCGCGATCCCCGCCTACACGCTGCCCACGCCGCTCCATGCAACACAGGGCCAGATCGACGATCTCGGAGCTCAAGCACAACTTGTGATCGCGAGTTATCGCACCGGCCCTGAATTCGCCGTTCTCTATGCCCACGTGCGTTTCTATAAGACCTGCCCAAATCCCACCGCTGACGAGAACGACGTCAACTTCTCCATTCCCGACTACATTTCCGGTGCCGGCGAGGGGAGCACGCAGTCCTCTACAGGCCGCATCGCGTACACCTGCGGCACGGGAACAAACCAGCGCATCGCTTTTGCCGCGGTCCGCACCACACTGACCGGCGCCATCTGGACCGCACCTACTTTGGGAAGCTTCGTTGCACCGCCCGCTCAACTCGCTCTCGCCCGCACCATCCTGCTTCACGTGGCGCAGACCTTCAAGCTCAGCCCCGACTGGCTCAATTATCAGAAGCAGATGGACGCATACGCTTTGCAATACCAGCAGGCTCGCCAGCAGCAGCGCATGGCCCAGCTCGCGCAACAGGTGCAGCAATTCCAAGCGCAGATGCAAGCCATGCGCAACCAGGTCAGTGCATTTGAGAGCCAGCAGGCAGCACAGGCCAACCAGGTCCAGGGCTTTGACAACGCACTCGTTGGCGTCACGCCTACCTTCGACCCGCTCACCGGCCAATCGCAGAATGTGTGGACGGGTCCGCAGAGTGGCTACTGGGCTGATGGTTCAGGCAATGTTGTAAACTCCGCCACTGCGCCTTCTGGCGGCGGCTGGCATCAGCTCACCGTCACTTCTCAATAGAATTCCGCAGCGCAACCAAAGGCTGGCTTCTCCGCCAACCACCAGGTCAAAACTCTCATTGCTCGAAGCAGGGGCACTGCGAATTGGCAAAAAGGTAGCTCGCTCTGAAGAGCACATTTCATTTTCGGAGGGCAGAGACCCTAACTACAAGCGACCGGCTACGAGCTTCTATTCTCCTTGTCCCCCTGCAACTACACCGCAGGCGGATTCCTTCCCGCGAAAAATTTCCTCTGATGCCAGTAGGGATAAACCGGCTGCGGATCGCTTGCCTTGTCCAGCGCCGCGATTTGCTCCGCACTCAGATTCCATCCCACCGCGCCCAGGTTCTGCCGCAACTGCTCTTCGTTGCGCGCGCCCACAATCACCGACGAAATCGTCGGCCGCTGCAACAGCCAGTTCAGCGCAACCTGCGGAACTGTCTTTCCCGTTTCAGCAGCAACTTTATCCAGCGCATCGATCACTCCGTAGAGATATTCGTCTGGCATCTGCGGCCCCGCATCGGCGATCGTGTGCAGCCGGCTCACTTCGGGCAGCGGCTGGCCGCGGCGGATCTTGCCCGTCAGGCGTCCCCACCCCAGCGGACTCCACACCAGCGCGCCCACCTTCTGATCAAGCGCCAGCGGCATCAGCTCCCACTCGTACTCGCGCCCGATCAGCGAGTAGTACACCTGGTGCGCCACAAATCGCGTCCAGCCATAGCGATCGGCCACCGCCAGCGACTTCATCAGGTGCCAGCCTGAAAAATTCGAGCACGCGATGTAGCGCACCTTGCCTTCGCGCACAAACTCGTTCAGCGTTTCCTGCGTCTCCTCAATCGGCGTCATCGCGTCGAAGCAGTGCAGGTGATAGATGTCGATGTAGTCCGTGCCCAGCCGCCGCAGGCTCGCCTCAAGCGCGCGCCGCAGATGGTAGCGCGACTGAGCCCTCGTCGTTCGGCCCTGGGCCCGTCGGAAATCCCGACTTCGTCGAGATCAGCGCCTTGTCACGCTTGCCGGCGAGAGCCTTTCCCAGAATCTCCTCCGACCGGCCCTCGGAGTAGCCATCGGCCGTATCGAACAGATTCACGCCCGCCTCGAAGCAGATGTCGATCAGCCGCCGCGCCTCGTCGACCTCGGTTTCGACCCGAAGCCCTTGAAGAATTCGTTGGACCCCGCCAAACGTCGCGGTCCCAAAACTCAACGCGGAAACCTTGAGGCCGGAGCCTCCAAGCAATCGATATTCCATGGGCCTTGATGCATCACTGTGCGAGGATGCGCATTATCGCAACCACATCGCTAACTTTCACACGCAAAAGAGAAGAGCCGCCCATATCTGCGGGCGGCCGCTTTTGTGATCCACTGATCCCTGAAACCTGAACCCTGACTCTAGCAGTTCAGCACATCCTGCAGCTTGCGTCAGTGTCCGGTGCAGGTCCTTGTCGTCCGGCGCTGCTCGTCGATCTTGCCGATCGAGTGCATCACCGTGGTGTGGTGCTTGTTGCCGAACTGGCGTCCGATCTCCGGCAGGCTCGCTTCGGTCATCTGCTTGGCCAGGTACATCGCAATCTGCCGCGGCACCACCACATTGCGCGAGTTGTTCTTCTGCTTCAGGTCCGCAACGCGCATGCCAAACTGCTCAGCCACCGCGCGCTGAATCGCCTCGATGGTGATCTTGCGCACCTGCATGTCGATGAACTGCTTCAGGCACTGCTGCGCCGCCGCCAGCGTAATTTCCATGCGGTTCAGCTGGCACCACGCGATCAGCCGCACCAGCGCGCCTTCCAGCTCGCGCACGTTCGTGCGCACATTCGACGCCACAAACAGCGCCACATCGGTCGGCAGTTGCGCCTGCTCGCTCTCCGCCTTCTTCAGCAGGATCGCCACCTTGGTCTCAAGATCGGGCGGTTGAATGTCGGCGATCAATCCCCACTCAAAGCGCGAGCGCAGCCGCTCCTCAATCTCCGTCAGCTCCTTGGGCGGACGATCCGAGGCAATCACCACCTGCTTCATGCTCTCGTGCAGCGCGTTGAAGGTGTGGAAGAACTCTTCCTGCGTGCGCTCTTTCTGCGAGATGAACTGAATATCGTCGATCAGCAGCACATCCACCGTGCGGAAACGGTCGCGGAAGCTGGTCATGCGATCGTTGCGGATGGAGTTGATCATCTCGTTGGTGAACTTCTCCGCCGAGACGTAGCAGATGCTCGCTGCCGGCTGCCGGCGCTTCACCTCGTGCCCGATGGCGTGCATCAGGTGCGTCTTGCCCATGCCCACGCCGCCATACAGAAACAGCGGATTGTAGGCGCGCGAGGGGCGTTCGGCCACGGCCAGCGCCGCGGCGCGCGCAAACTGGTTTCCGTTGCCGATCACGAAATGCGTCGAATGTGTAGCGCGGATTCAGCTGCGCCGCGGTCGACCAGTCGAAGCGGCCCTGCTCGGGCGTGCGCGCTGCGCGCGAACGGCGGCGCCGTGGGCGCGTGCGACGGAACCGGCCCGAAGCCGCCATCCTTGCGCTGCGGCGGAATCGACGGATCCTCCTCCGCAGTCACAAAACTCACGTCGTCGAACTCAAGCGACTGCAGATCGATCGCTTCCTGAATCAGGTCGCCGTACTTGTCGCCGATGTGCTGGAACTCCGGCGAAGGCACGCGCACGTAAAGCTTGCGCCCCGCGGCATGGCTGAATCGAGTGGGCTTGAGCCAGGTCTCGAATGATTGCCGGATGACCTTCTTCTCGAGTGCGGCGAGAATCTGGAGCCAGGGATTGAGTGCCGAGGTCGGCGTAGTTGCAAATGCCATCGTACAATCCTTGCTTCTTCCGCCGGCGTTGCGCCGGGCGGTTCATTTGCGGTTTTGCAGGCAACGGCTTCTCCCAGGCGCAAAGCAACTTCGCTTCGCGTCCTGCTATCGATCGACCGGTTACCTGTGTACTGCTGATCTGCCCCGCAAGATTCGACATCGGGGCCGTTGAGCAAAATGCCGTGATGCAGGAGACCCGGAAATTTCATATGAAATTTCTTGAACGGTCCCGATAGTAGCACATCTCGAGGCTCGTTGCAATCCCTCTTTCACATAACTTTTCTGTGATCTCGTTCGAGTTGCACCAAGGATGGTGAAACTGTCCGACTTTGGTCAGCTCGAGTTGCTGAAGTGTCATGTTCTGACTCATGCGTCGCCTGTCTCAGCTCATTTTCAGTCGTCACTCTTCTCAGGCATGCACCATCTTGGCATCATCGCGGCTCCCTTGCCGCATCGTGAAGCGCGCTGCCCCGCGCTGGATTCAAAACTCCGCCTGCGATATACTTAAATTGCTGTTAAATACGCAGATTTTCTTTTGAGAAACAGGAGCGGGTTACCATGCCCAAACGCACATTTCAACCCAACCGCCGCCGCCGCGTAAAAACGCACGGCTTCCGGTCGCGCATGAAGACCAAGGCCGGCGCAGCCGTGCTCAGCCGCCGCCGCGCCGCGGGCCGCAAGCGCGTCTCCGTCAGCGCCGGGCATCGCGACTAAGTCCGCCGAGCCGGCTTTGCGTCCAGGAACTGTGCTGAGCCGGAACGTGCAGCTGCCGCGGTCCCATTGCGCCCAGTCCTGCTCGAGCCTTCTTCATGAACTCAGCTTCCAAGCCTGCCCGACGCCAATCGCTGGCGGGCGTCGCGCCTGCGCAAGCACGCCGACTATCTGCGCGCCTATGCGGCTGGCCGCAAGCGCCAGTCCGCTTCCATGAGCTGGTTTCTCGCGCCGCAAGTCGCGAACTGACGCCGACGGCGCCGCCGCTCCGGCTGCCGCGCGTCGGCCTCACCGTGGGCAAAGTGCTCGGCAAGGCCCACGAGCGCAATCGCATCAAGCGCCGCATGCGCGAGGCTCTGCGCCGCCACGTCGATCTGCTGCCCGCAGGGCTTCGATCTCATCCTTCATCCGCGCCGCACCGTGCTCACCATCGAATTCGCGAAACTTGAGGCCGAGTTGTGCGTATCCTTGAACAGGCCAGAGCCGAGGCGGCGCGCGCAGCAAAGCACGCCGCGCCAGCGCGCCGGCTCCGGGCCCATGCATCATGACGCGCTTCCTGCTCGCACTCCTCGCCTTTTATCGCCGCTGGCTTTCGCCGGCGCTGCACGCGCTGCAGTCCGGGCGGCTGCAAATTTCTGCCCACCTGCTCTGAGTATGCGGCGATCGCCATCGCCACCCATGGTCCGCTGCGCGGCAGCGGCCTGGCCGCCTGGCGGCTGCTGCGCTGCCATCCCTTTACCCGCGGTGGCCTCGATCCGGTCCCGTCCGCCGCAAGCCGCCGGCCGCAATCCGCCAGACCGCGCCCGACTGTTTCCCCCACGAACCATTACCATAGATGATAGAGCGGCAGCCCATCAGGCTGCCCTCGTCGAACGATAGGAAGTATCCTTTGCCCGAAATTCACAATCCCAATCTTCAATCGCAGGGCTCCGGCGGCGGCGGCGGTGGCGGCGATATGCGCTCCACCATGGCCTTCATGCTGCTCGTGCTTGCTGGCGTTCCTTGGCTACCAGTACTTCTTCATGAAGCCCAAGCCGGACCAGCAGCCGCCCGCGCAGACGCAGTCGCAGGCCGCGCACGCCGCTCCGCAGCAGTCCACCGCGCCTGCGCCCGGCCAGGCGCCGATCGACTGCTGCGCATCCGCGCAAGCCCGGCACCGCTGCAACGCCGCAGATCGCCGCCGCGCTCGAGACCGACACCACGGTCGAGAACGAGCTCTACAAGATCGTCTTCACCAATCGCGGCGCGCAGGTCAAGCACTGGATTCTGAAGAAGTACTTCGACTCGGCCGGCAAGCCGCTCGACATGGTGCAGCCGCAGGCTGCCGCGCAGTTCGGGCTGCCGCTCTCGCTCTTCACCTATGATCCGGCGCTCACCACGCAGCTGAATCAGGCGCTCTACCAGGTCACGGTCGCTGGCGCGCAACCCTCGGCCACCGGCCTCGTGCTCGCGCCCACGTCCATCACCTTCCACTACGCGGCCAACGGCCTCGACGTCGTGAAGACCTTCCACTTCGACTCGAGCTACGTGATCGGCGTCGAAACCGAGGTCAAGCAGAACGGCGCGCCTGTGCGCGCGCTGGTTGCAGTGGCCCGCCGGCCTCGGCGACATGGAAGAGTTCCACCAGACGTCGCATGCTATGCGCGGCGCAGATGCCTACGCCTTCTTACTTCGCCTGGTCGCATCGACGGCAAGCAGGACTCGCTGGCCGCCGCCAAGGTGAGCGGCAACAACACGCTCGACCAGCCCTACCAGTACGCGGCCGTCATGGATCTCTACTTCGCCGCGGCCTTCCTGCCCGACGTGCCCGAACGCACAACGGTCGTCACGCTGCACAACACCATCGATCTGCCCAGCGACCCCAGCGATCCCAACAGCAAGAAGACTCCGCCGACGTGCTCGGCCTCGCCGTCGGCGACACCAGCGGCGATCACGCAGCCTGCGCCTCTTCGCCGGCCCCAAGGCCACTGACGTGCTCTCATCGATCCACGCCATCGGCGCCGACGGCAAGCCCGACGGCCCGTCGCTCGAACCGCTCATCCAGTTCGGCTGGCTGGGCCTTCATCGCCAAGCCGCTTTATCTCATCCTGCGCTTCATGGTCGAGCCACGGCATTCGCCAACTGGGGCTGGGCCATCATCATCTTCACCGCCGTCTTCACCCTGCTCATGCTGCCCACGCGCATCATGATGATGCAAGTCGTCGCTGAAGATGATGCGCATCCAGCCCAAGGTCGACGCCATCAAGAAGCGCTACGCGCAATCTCAAGATCAACGACCCCAAGCGCGCCGAGATGAACACCGAGATGATGGCGCTCTACAAGACGGAGGGCGTCAACATGTACGGCAGCTGCCTGCCCATGCTGCTGCAGATGCCGCTCTTCTTCGCCTACTTCCGCGTGCTGCAATATGCCGTGGAGCTGCGCCAGGCGCACTGGTTCTGGCTGCCCGATCTCTCCCAGCCCGATCCCACGCACATTCTGCCCATCCTCATCATCATCACCATGTTCCTCACGCAGTACATCACGCCTCGCCGGGCATGGATCCCGCGCAGCGGCGCATGATGGCCTTCATGATGCCGGTCTTCTTCGGCTTCATGCTCTGGCACTATGCTTCGGGCCTGGCGCTCTACTGGGGCACCAGCAACATGATCTACCTGGCCATGCAGATCGGCATCAACCAGTCCAGCATGGGCAAGGAGATGCACGCCATCGCCGCGCGACGCGCCAAAAAACGGTAGTGCAGCAAGCTTTCAGCAGTCGGTCGTAGCGATGCGTATAGCAAGCTCTGCTCGTGGCGCAAGATCGGCTGAGCCATGCTGATGGCTGACAAGCTGCCTTTCCCGATTCGCTGCATCGCGCCGGACTCGTGTATCGTCCAAAGCGTATGGGTATCCCGGCTCAAACACGCTCCCCACCCCGCCCCTGAAGCCGAAGAAATCTACCGCCGCTGGATTCGCATTCCTCGACGACGAGTTCACGCGCCACAGCTCACCCGAGCGCCGCGCCGAGATTGTGCGCGACCAGCTCTACCAGCTTTATCTCGGCCGCCCGCACGGCGGCAAGCTCAACCTCACGCTCACCTCCGAGCTGCCCGGCAACGTCGTCAGCCTCTCGCTCGATCCGGAAAACGTGACCCTGGAGGCCGAGCATTTCGCCGACGCCGACCGCGAACAGTTTGCCGAGCGCAAACCGCTGCTCTGGTTCTGGCAGATGTTCGACCGCTCGCCCGTCGGCCTGAATCACTGGCTGGGACTGCGCTTCCGCTGCATGCTCGGCCGGCACATCTTCGCGCAGCATCGGCACCGGCGTGCAAAATCTATCACGGCGTCGACCTGACCTACGGCTACAACCTCTCCATCGGCGACGGCGTCACCATCCACCAGCGCGCCCTGCTCAACGATCGCGGCGGCATCACCATCGGCAACAACGCGGTCATCGGCTCCTTCTCGCGCATCTTTTCCCACTCCCACGATCGCGCACGACCACGAGAAGGTTCGCCTCAGCCCACCGTCATCGGCGCCGGCGCCCACATCGCCAGCCACGCCATCGTGCTCGCCGGCCAGAATGTCGCAGCACGGCGAATCC
Source organism: uncultured Acidobacteriaceae bacterium (assembly GCA_963782085.1). Taxonomy (GTDB): domain Bacteria; phylum Acidobacteriota; class Terriglobia; order Terriglobales; family Acidobacteriaceae; genus Telmatobacter. The sequence goes on along the minus strand of CAWAIL010000003.1, from coordinate 181,554 downwards.
GTCGGCATCTTCCCCGCCGATCGCGACTGAAACTTGGGTCCAGAGTTCGGTCCGCATGGTCTGCCTGATTCAAGCTTCTTACTGATACCCTGCACCATGATCCCTGTTCACGATCAGCGGATGACCAGCCATCCCGCTGTGCGCATTCCTGGCTACACTGCGCTGCCCACTGACCTCGCAGACCATGCTATTTCAAGGCCCTCAGCGCAGCCGTCTACGGCATCGACGCCAACCTCATCGATGTTGAGGTCGACTACAGCGGCGTGGTCTCGAACGAAGATCACTTCCACACCGTCGGCCTGCCTGACGCCGCCGTGCGCGAAAGCCGCGACCGCGTCCGCGCCGCCATCAAGAACTCCGGCTACCTCATTCCGCCCACCTTCATCACCATCAACCTCGCGCCCGCCGACATCAAAAAAGAAGGCTCGGGCTTCGATCTGCCCATCGCCGTCGGCATCCTCGGCGCCTATGGCGCTCTGCGCACCAACGATCTCAGCCGCTTTCTCATGGTCGGCGAGCTCGGCCTCGACGGCAGCGTGCGCCCCATCCCCGGCATGTTGCCCATCGCCATCCTGGCGCGCGAAAAAGGCATCCCCAACCTGATTCTGCCCGCTGCCAACGCCGCCGAAGCCGCGGTCGTCGAAGGCGTGAACGTCTATCCCGTCTCCTCGCTGCTCGATGTGCTCGATCTGCTCAACACCTCCGTCGTCGGCGTCATCCAGCGCGAGCCCTTCCGCGTCGCCACTGAGGAGCTGCTCGGCAAGCTCGAGCAATTCTCCGTCGACTTCTGCGATGTGCGCGGCCAGCAAACCGCCAAGCGCGCCCTTGAAGTGGCCGCGGCCGGCAGCCACAACATTCTCATGATCGGCCCGCCCGGCTCCGGCAAAACCATGCTGGCCAAGCGCCTGCCCTCGATCCTCGCCCCGCTCACCTTTGAAGAAGCGCTCGAAACCACCAAGATTCACTCCGTCGCCGGCGTGCTCGAAGCCGGCGCGGGCCTCGTCACGCAGCGGCCCTTCCGCTCGCCGCATCACACCATCTCCGACGCCGGCCTCATCGGCGGCGGCATCGTGCCGCGCCCCGGCGAAGTCTCGCTCGCGCACAACGGCCTGCTCTTTCTCGACGAGCTGCCGGAGTTTCCCGCGCAACGTGCTCGAAGTCATGCGCCAGCCGCTTGAAGATCACACCGTCACCATCGCGCGCGCCTCCATGTCGCTCAGCTTTCCCGCGCGCTTCATGCTCGCCGCGGCCATGAATCCCTGCCCCTGCGGCTACTTCAACGACAAGTCGCGCGAGTGCATGTGCACCCCGCCCATGATCCAGCGCTACGTGGCCAAAATCTCCGGCCCGCTGCTCGACCGCATCGACATCCATATCGAAGTTCCCGCCGTTCAATATAAGGAGCTGCGCGGCGGCGCGGCGGCCGAAGGCTCGGCCCAGATTCGCGCCCGCGTCATGGCCGCGCGCGAGCGCCAGCAGCAGCGCTTCTCCAAAGCCAAGCGAAAAAATCTACGCCAACGCGCAGATGACCACGCGCCAGATTCGCGCCTACTGCGAGCTCGGCGCCGACGCCGAGCGGCTGCTCGAGCGCGCCATGCAGCAGCAGGGCCTCACCGCCCGCGCCCACGATCGCATCCTCAAAGTCGCCCGCACCATCGCCGATCTCGAAGGCGCCGAGCACCTCGCCGTCGCCCACCTCGCCGAAGCCATCCAGTACCGGACCCTCGACCGCAGCTACTGGGCCTGACCGCGAAGCCTGCCAAGCAACTACGTGGATGTCGTACTCCGTCCACACCTGGTAACATCCTGATCAGATGTCGCAGATCTCCAGCAGCCAGAGTTGTTCACGCATCATCGGCATTGCAACTGTCCGACCGTGTTTCTGATGCCATGGCCCGGTCCCGCGGGCTGATTCACTCGCCTCCGAAGACCATCCAGCGCCGAAGCTCGCGTACCGCCCTAACGAATGTATTCGCGAATCTATTTAGCTCAGCATATGCCGGAAACCGGTCACTTTATTGCTCTGATTTTGCCGCACTTGCAATCGCTACGAAATAACTATTGACCCCGCGAAGTTGGTTATACTCTCATCCTAGCCATCCATAGAGGGCAGGTTGCTCTTCGCGGCCGGGTGTGCCCATCAGCCATTTCCAGCATCAAACTATTGAGCGAGGGCTCCGTTGATGCCTTGGGTGCGTTTTCTGGCAGCGTCCGGAAATGGCTATGCAGGCGCCCGGACGTTCGAGGCGCAAACTGCAGATCCGATACGGCATGGCTTCCATTTCATAACGTGCAACGCCCCCAAATGTTTTTGAACTGTGGGCATCCGGAGTGCGTCTAAGATGTGGAAGTTGCAATTTGGGGCAGCCCTCGATTTGTATTGGCTTCCCCTCTGCTGCACCGGCGGCGTCAACTGAGCTCCGTCCAGTGCAGGCTATTTGAAAAGAAGGAGATAAACAATGCGTTCCGATCTTGTTTTTAAGGCACTTTCTCATGTGACCAATCGCTACCAGCTCTGTCAACTGGCAAGCAAGGCAACCCGTAAGCTCCACAAGCCGAATACACGGCTGCAAGACACCACAAACGAAGTTTTGTGCCGCTTTGAAGCGGCCAATCCTGAAGCGGAGACGCCCGAAGAGGCGCCCGCGGCCCAGCCGGTCGAAAGGCGCCGTGCGGCCTAACGGCGTCTCTCGCCGCATTGCGATTGAGTCAAGCAACGGTTTCAAGGCAGTTTCCCGTCGAATGAGGTCATCTGCTTTCCCGGCGCTCCGCTACTCCAGATGATTTTGGAGGATGATTCAAGGCTGGTTTGCGCCGGCTGAATTTGTTGTATTCCGCACGGTTGTTCCCTCTGGAGCACTTCCCCCTCCGCATCCCCTCCACACACATCCCGCCCATTCTGCAGGTGAACATGACCATCGCAGAACTGAAAGAAAAAAACATCACCGAACTGAGCCGCATCGCGCGCACCCTTGAAATTCCGGGGACCAGCGGCCTTCGCAAGCAGGATCTCATCTTCAAGATCCTCCAGGCGCAGAGCGAAAAAGAAGGCCACATCTTCGCCGAAGGCGTCCTCGAGATTCTCCCTGACGGCTACGGCTTCCTCCGCTCGCCCGACTACAACTATCTGCCCGGCCCCGACGACATCTACGTCTCGCCCTCGCAGATTCGCAAGTTCGATCTCAAGACCGGCGACTCCATCAGCGGCAACGTCCGCCCGCCGCACGAAGGCGAGAAGTACTTCGCCCTCGTCAAGATCGAAGCCATCAACTTCGAGTCGCCTGAAGAGACGCGCAACAAGATCCTCTTTGACAACCTCACGCCGCTCTATCCGCAGGAGCGCATCAAGATGGAGACCGTGCGCGAGGCCGTCAGCGGCCGCGTCATGGATCTGCTCACGCCCGTCGGCAAAGGCCAGCGCGGCCTCATCGTCGCCCCGCCCCGCACCGGCAAAACCATGCTGCTGCAGTCCATCGCCAACTCCGTCACCACCAACCACCCCGAAGTCGTGCTCATCGTTTTGCTCATCGACGAGCGCCCCGAAGAAGTCACCGACATGCAGCGCTCGGTCAAGGGCGAAGTCATCAGCTCCACCTTCGACGAGCCCGCCGCCCGCCACGTGCAGGTGGCCGAGATGGTCATCGAGAAGGCCAAGCGCCTCGTCGAGCACAAGCGCGACGTCGTCATTCTGCTCGACTCCATCACCCGTCTCGCGCGCGCCTACAACACCATCGTTCCGCCCTCGGGCAAAGTCCTCTCCGGCGGCGTCGACTCCAACGCCCTGCAGCGCCCCAAGCGCTTCTTCGGCGCGGCCCGCAACATTGAAGAAGGCGGCTCGCTCACCATCATCGCCACCGCCCTCGTCGACACCGGCTCCCGCATGGACGAAGTCATCTTCGAAGAGTTCAAGGGCACCGGCAACATGGAAATCATTCTCGACCGCAAGCTGGTCGACAAGCGCGTCTTCCCGGCCATCGACATCCAGCGCTCCGGCACCCGCAAGGAAGAGCTGCTCATTCCCAAGGAAGACCTGCAGCGCGTCTTCATCCTGCGCCGCGTGCTCAACCCGCTCTCGCCGGTTGAAGCCATGGAACTGCTCATCAGCCGCCTCGAAAAGGTCCGCAACAACGCCGAGTTCCTGGCCAACATGAACCAGCTCTGATGTCACGTAGCGCCGACCTCCAGGTCGGCTGTCGTGCGGGCCTCCAGGCCCGCACCCCACAACTCAGATCTGAGCTCTGGAGTCTAGGTGGTCTAGGTTTCCCAGAGCAACAAAAGACCGGGGCATCGTCCCCGGCCTTTTCTTTTTTGGTGGCTATACTCCCGTTGAGCCTTGTTATCCCGAGTTGCGAGCAAAGCGAGGAGTCGAAGGATCTTGAGCCGTTCCTTCGCCTACAGAGCCGAAAAGGCTAGCCAACCGGTTCTCCCTGGTAGTTGCTCGTGAAGTGATACCTCCCCGACTCAATTTCGAACACTGGCCCGTCGTCGCTCATCGAGAGGAATTCAACACCGCTCGCATGCTTCGCAAGCGTGCCGCCTTCTCGCACGGAATCTTGGTCGCTACCCGGAAAGTAGACTTTTGCCCTCGCGCCGATCGGCAATGAGATATCGAGCCGAAACTCGCGGCCTCGCAACGCCCAGTCAATCTCAATCGCGCCGCGCACTGAAAGATACTTCGCGCGGCACGAGTTCACTTCTTTTGTCGGCCGCGGTCGAATCGTCATCGATCGGTAGCCAGGATCGTCCGGCTCGGGGCCAAGGCCGGCGACGTTTCTCCATAGCCACTCGCCAACCCCGCTGTGCGTCCAGTGATTCAGAGATAGATTGTTGGATGTTCGCGTTGAAACCCTCCCAGAATGTCGTTCCGTTCTCTGCGATGAATCCCCAGGACGGCATCGTGCGCATGCTCATCATCCGCGACGCCTCCGCATGACCTCCATGTTCAGATAGCGCCAGTAGCAACTCCGTACTGCTCCAGAAACCGGTCGTCGGATGGTACTCATTCCGGCGGATTCCCTCAACCAGTCGCATCATCGCCTTCGATCGAAGCGGTTCCTCCAGCAGGCCGAAATGCAAAGCGAGGGCATAACATCCTTGCGCATCATTGGCGATTCTTCCTTCCGGCGTAACATAGGCTTCCACAAACGCATGCCGGATCCGTTCGAACAAATCCCGATACTGGCCCGCCTCATCGCCGTAGCCCAATCGTGCGGCCATCTTTGAGACAAGGTCGGCTGAGTGGGCAAAGAAGGCCGTCGATCCCACTTCTTTGGGCGTAGTCGGCGTTCCGGCACTCAGCCAGTCACCCCAGTCGTTTCCTCGTGCATTCTTCCAGAGGCAGTCGGGGTTTTTCTCGCGCACAAAGTCCACCCACCGTTTCGCCGAGGCATAATGCTCTTCGAGAATGCGGCGATCTCCATAATTCACGTAAACCTGCCATGGCAACGAGACGCCCGCATCGGCCCACCCCGGCGAACCCACCGAACCATCGCTATCGCGCAACGCATCATGCGGCGTGATATCGCAATAGCGCCCGTCCGCGGTCTGGTCGTCACGAATATCAATTGCATATTTAGCAAAAAATCCCGCCGCATCCATATTGAACATCGCCGTCTGTACGCACGGACGAATATCTCCCAGCCACGCGAATCGTTCACTTCGTCCTGCGCACGCCGCCGGCACATCGAAAAGCAGATTCGACTGCGTTCTGCGAGCAACATCCATAATTCGATTGAACAAGTCGTTGGAGCACGTGAACTCCCCGGCGTCTTCAATGTCGCTATGGATCCACACCGCGACCAGCATGTCTTTCGCCGGCGCCTCCGCAAGCCCTGTCACCTCGACATAACGGAAGCCGTGATAAGTAAAGTGCGGCTCCAGCACGCGATCCCGTTTTCCATCCAGAACGTAGTCTTCTTCCGCTGCCACGCCCCAAAGGCTTCTCGACATCGATCATTCCATCGGGGCCGATCTTTTCTGCGTGACGCAACTTCACGGCCGTGCACGCGGCCGTCGCCTTGATCTTCAGTCGGCAATATCCCGAGAGCTCCTGGCCAAAGTCATAAACGAATACGTTGGGCTTTACCTCTCTCATCGAGACTGGCGAGATCGTCTTCACCTTGCGTACCGGCTGGCAGCGCGGCCAAACCAACGGAACTTCGTCGCGCGGTTCGGAATATGCAGTCTTCCAATCGCGATCGTCAAAGTTCCGCTCGTTCCATCCACTCATTTCACTGCGGCAGTCGTAGCCTTCGCCATCCAGCAAATCCGACCACAAGATCGGGCCTTGCAACGTCGTCTTCCATTTCTCGTCCGTAACAATTGTGATCCGCCGCCCATCCGCGAAATCAATCTCCAGTTGCGCCAGTAGCAATGGGAAAAAACCGTCGATGCACCGCAGTTGGTGAAGATTCATGTGGCCCGCATACCAGCCATATCCTAAATACGCGCCGAGCGCGTTCGACTCCCAGCTTCACCTGTTCGGTAACGTCGTAGGTCTGATACTCAATTCGTTTCGCATAGTCTGTGTAACCTGGTGTCAGCACCTCATCATCGATTCGCGTTCCGTTGATATAGAACTCGTAAAATCCACGCGCCGTAACGAAGAGACGCGCACGCCGAACCGGCTCGTTCAGACTGAATTCTCTTCTCAGCATCGGCACGCGAGAAACAGTCCGGCTCACAGGCACTCCGGAAAATTCGACGGTGACCGCCGTCGAATCCGCTGCAAACTCGACCGCGCTCGTGCTCTCCACCAGGTATCGCCTGAGAGTACTCGCTCGACTCGATGGAATCGGAACAAGAGACCTTGGCCGCGTGCGATATGCACGTTTGGCCGTCGTACGCGCCAAATCCTCCCAACGCGACACCGTAATCGTTGCCTGCCCACCTCGCTAGTTTCGTGATCCTTAGCCGGATATAACGCGCTTCCACGCGCGCGAACCCAAATCGGTAGGGCGGCTTCCGTGGAGCGATGAAATCCCTGTCGCTTCGGTCAACAACCGCGCGCGCGTCAGTCAAGTCCTGCTCCAACGCGGCTTCCACCTTGAAGCGCAGCGGATACATCACCGTGCGGAAGTCGCTGCTCAGTTTCTCGGGCCGAGCCGGTGCAATCTCAACTGAGTCGAATTTCTGCGTTGCGCCAAGATCGAGCGTGATCCACTTCTCCGCATGAGGGTCGTTCGCCAACTGGCTGCGATAACAATGAATCGGCGTTAACGGGCGATTCGCCGCGTCTGCGAGCACCGCATCGCCAATCCACTTCGCCTGCCATTCATTCGCGTGCAGCAAACCCATCGTCCAACTGGCTGTCTCGCTCCACCTGGAGGGCCTACCGTCTTTATCCCATGCCATGACTTTCCAAAAGCACTCTTGCCGCGATCCCAGGGGAACGCCACCGTACTCAACCTGTGTCGACTCATCCGACAACACCCGCCCGCTATCCCACAGGTCTGCCTTCTCCTGCTCGAGCAGTCTCCGATCCGTAGCCACCAGGATGCGATATGCGGTTTGCCGTTCACCGCGCTGGGCGGAGTGAAGCTGCCAAAAGAGTCGCGGCCTCAGCACGTCGATGCCAACTGGATTATCCCGGTACTCGCATTGCAGGCGCGCCACCCGCACAACCTCGGTCGCGGAACCGGCTTGATTGGTTGCCAGGCTACCCCGCGCGCGTCGCGGCAGCGCACTTACGAGTGTCGTAATGATCGCGGAACTCAGTAGGCTTCGTCTTGAAATCACCTTTTCAGTCTAATGCTGAGAAAATAGCGCCGCCGAAGTAGCGACGGTCTACGCCATGCGCCGCTGTCCTATTTTGTCGCCCCGTCATCCTCCGCCGGCAGCATCTGGTAACTCACAAACGCGAAGTGCGTCCCATCCGGCGCCCAATTCGGCACATTGTCTGTGCCCGACCCGCCCACAATCTCCACCAGGTCGCGCACCTTCTTCGTCCCCGCATCGAGAATCCGCAACGTCACATCCTTATTCGCCGCGTGCGTCGTCACGTCGCTCGCGTACGAAAGAATCAGCACCGACTTCCCGTCCGGCGATGGATGCGCCGTCCAGTTGCGCCTCTCGTCAAACGTCATCTGCTCCACATGCGATCCATCCGGCCGCATGCGGAAGATCTGCATTCCGCCTGCGCGATCGGAATTGAAATAGATGTACTGCCCATCCGGCGAGTAGTCCGGATCGTCGCTCGTTCCTGTGCCCGTCGTCAGCGCCTTCTCGTCGCCGCCCTCCGCCGGAATCGCAAAGATGTTCAGGCTCCCATGATCGCCGGCCGCGTAAACAGAATCGTCTTGCCGTCAGGCGACCAGCTATGGAACTACGAATTCGGATTCGCCGTCACCATGCGCGGCGTTCCTCCAGCCGACGGAATGACGTACACGCGCTTCCCCGGATGTCCTGGCATCCTGCAGGTCATCGCCAGCCACTTGCCGTCCGGCGAAAGTCCATGGCTCCCCGTGCAGCCCATCGCGTTGCCGATGTCAATCGCTGACGCTTCGCCGCCCGCAACCGGCACTGTCCACAGGCCGCCGTCCGCGAGTCGAAGATCAGTGTCTTTCCGTCTCGGCTCCAGTTGGGCGCCTCGATCTGCTCCCTTGCCTGTCAGCACGATCAAAGCCCTGCGATAACTCGTTTCGAGTGTCGATCGTCTTCAGCGTGCTGGTGAGCGCCAAGGGCGCCGGGTTCTGCGGCGCAGTCAGCGGCTTCAGATCCACGTGCGAAAACGTCGCCCTCTCCGGCGCGCCGTCCCGATGCGAACACACACCCAGCCCTACATAAAACGGCTCCGCAAAGTGCAACTTGATCGAGGCGCCAGCCTGGTGCAGCGGCTCGCCTTTCATGCTCACAAACAGCGTGATCGTGTCGCCGCGCTTCTCAAGCCGCACTGTCTGCGGAGCGCCCATATCGAAGTAAATGTCCTGTGTGCGTGTCGCCCTTCGTTGCGCCGGTATTGCAGCGCCGTCTCGCCCGAGCCGTGAACTGCCGCATCGGCGTACATCGAGTCTGGATCGAGCGTCTGCCGGAACATCAGGAACGCCTTGCGATTCGGGTGCGACCCCGCCGACGCCGGCGCCAACTGCACGTCCGCTGTCAGCGAGACATCCCCTGACATCTTCTTCCACACCATGTGGAATGCATCGTGTCGGCCCACAGGTCCCAGCCCGCCGAAGCCACCGTATACGAACCATTCGCCGCATCGAACGAAGCAGTCCCCGGCGGGTTCACTTTGCCGATGTCGGTCTGCCCCTCAAAAACTCCTAGCGGCCCCACCTGCCGAGCGCCTTGCTGAACCACTCCTGCCTGCCCAAATCCCACCATCGCGTACGTCAGCACCACACTCGCGGCAACCACTGAAAACCCTCTTGCAGATCTCAATCGGAAACCCTCCCCGCCAAACCCATCAACTCTAAGGCATATTGGATTCCTTTCACCAGCCAGAGCCGTCCCAATCAAGGCCGTTCCGCATCGGAATCGTGCCCGGTTGGCGCATTCCAAGCCTTTTCCCCGACTGCCTTCGCTGGTAAGATAGAAGAGTCGCTTGTGGGGCTGTAGCTCAGCTGGGAGAGCGCCTCGTTCGCAACGAGGAGGCCAGCGGTTCGATCCCGCTCAGCTCCACCAAATCCTTCCACTCCATCTTCATCCCGAACCCAGTTCCATCCTACCCTGAACAATGCCCCCGTTATACTTGACCCATTCTGCGCATCGCAAGGCCGCGCTGACTTAACTCAAGCAATGCCAAGGGTTTAAACCTACACATTTGACTGGCGAACGCCTCCCCGCCAGCGCGCATCCAGCTTGATCGAGGTGTACGGTTGTCTCAGCTCCTCGCGCCGCCGGAATCATCCCTCGACACTGTCCGGCCGCTCTGCGTCGATCTCGATGGAACCCTCGTCAAATCCGACACGCTCGTCGATTCGCTCCTCGTCCTCGCACGCACGCATCCGGCACTCTCCTCGCACTGCCTGCTCACCTGCTGCGCGGAAAGGCCGCCTTCAAGAGCCTTCGTCACCGAGCCACGTCACGCTCGACGTCGCCCATCTGCCCTACAACCGCAAGCTGCTTCAGTTTCTGCACGAGGAGCGCACCGCGGCCGCTCAATCTATCTCGCCACCGGAGCCGACACGCACCTCGCCCAGCGCGTCGCAGCCCATCTCGGTTTATTTACCGGCGTCCTCGGCAGCGATGGACGCAACAAACCTCACCGGCAATCAGCAAACTCGACCGCCTCCGCAGCCAGCTAGGTAACGCAGCCTTTCGACTACATCGGCAACGACGTTCCCGATCTGCCGCTTCTAGCTCACGCCACTGAAAACATGGTGGCCAACCCCAGCCTGCGCCTGCGCCTCCGCATGCGCACTCGCGGCATTGCTGCCCGTTCGCGCTTTTGACGAGCGGGGCAGCACTTTTCGGCTCAGTGCATCCGTGCCTTGCGCCCTCACCAGTGGGCAAAGAATCTGCTCATCTTTCTCCCGCTCCTGCTTGCGCACCATCGTCGCCGCTCAATCGCTTTCTCTCCGCGATTGCTCGCCTTCTGCTGTTTCTCGCTTCGCCGCCTCGTCCGCCTACATCGTCAACGACCTGCTCGACATCGAAGCCGACCGCCGCCATCCGCAAAAGCGCTCGCGTCCCTTTGCGTCCGGCGATCTGTCGGCCTTCACCGGAATCTTCGTTGCATCCTCTGTTCCTGGTCCTCGCCTTCGTCGGCGCCCGCCTGCTGCCCGTCGCATTCTTCGCTGTGGCTGCTGCTCTATCTGGCCACAACGCTCGCCTACTCCTGGTACCTCAAGCGCATCGCCCTCGTCGATGTGCTGGTGCTCTCCGGCCTCTACACGTTGCGCCTGCTCGCCGGCAGCGCCGCCACGGCAATCGCACATCTCGCACTGGCTCGCCGGCTTCTCGGTCTTTCTTTTCTTCTCGCTCGCCATCGTCAAGCGATTTGCCGAGCTGCAGAATCTGCGCGCCAGCGGCCTGCCCCCGCAGCAATGGCCGCGGCTATCTGGTCACCGATATCGACCAGTTGCGCAGCTTCGGCACCGCCAGCGCCTTCGCCGCCGTCGTGGTCTTCGCCATCTACATCAGCAGCAGCGATGTCATCGCTGCTCTACCGCCACGCAGCAATTGCTCTGGCTCATCATGCCGCTCATGATTCTCTGGCTGTGCCGCGTGTGGCTGCTCGCCTCGCGCGGCGAACTCAACGAAGATCCGCTCGTCTTCGCGCTCACTGATCGCGCCAGCCTTCTCATCGGCATCGCCGTCGCCGTCATTGCGTTGCTGGCAATTTAGGAACCTCGTCCATCTCGGTTTCCCACTCCGCTTCGCCGCGCTTCAACAACGACGCCCGGTCTTCCGGCAATATCCAACGCTCATTCACCAATTCATCCACGGCCTTCCCGTAGCGCGCCAGATAATCGTCACGGTCTGCGTAGCGCTCGCCAACCGCCACACGCGGATCGCCGCTCTTCTTCCGCTCGTCCGCCGTCCTCGGAAAGGGAAGATACGATCCTTCAAACGCGACACGTTGATCCGGTGCGCCAATCGATGGATCGCGAAGATTCCAGCCCGTATACGTTGCCAGCGGAACCGTGATCTCAGGCAGCCTCACTCCATCGCGCTCGTTGCCGTCCTTATCCACTTGCGGCACGAGCACCGGAAATGCCGCACCCACAATCGGCGGCTCGATGCTCAGGATTCCGTTCTGCCAATCCGGCCCGAAGTTTAGATGGAAAGCCGCATTTGCCTCATGTGGCTTGCTCACTCTCGGAATTGCCGGGAAAGCATATTCCGCCATCGGTACAAGAGTTCCATCTGCTATCTTCGGATAGCTGCTCGGCGGCGGCGCTTCGCCCCTCCGCACCCACGCATCCATGTTCCCAATCATTGCGCGCCAGAAATATTTGATCGGCAGCGGCGATTCCGGCTCTTGTCCCAGCAAATCTCCATCGCCTCTCTGTGGTGGAAACGGCCCGGAGAAATGCTGCAAGCCCGTGAAGTGGTAGATGCGCACGCGATCCGAGATCGCCGCATCGCTTTTTCCGTCGGCCGTCGTGTGGATCAGCGCAGCTGCGCGTCCCCAGTATTCATACGAGGTCAACGAAAAGAAAATTCTCGGCATCACTCCATCGGCCTTTGCGCGATCGAGCAATCCCGCACTCTCTCCGCTGCCCGGATCCCGCTCCGGCTCATCGGTAAATGGAAAAACGTCTGTTGGCCAAAACACTGCCGATGTCGGCTGCGCATCCCTCGAGGGCTGCGCAAATCGATAATTGAAACTTCCGCGTCCCGCTCCCGCCACGTGCGCCAGCACGCCGTCGAGCGCCATCTTTCCATCTTCGTCGGCATTAAATCCTTCGTAAAGCAAATCGCGCAACACCCGGCCATCCTGCGAGATTCCCTGGCCAATCACGCGATCCGCATGAACGATCGCATGCGGGTCGTGCTTCACGTACGACGCAAAATCGCGAATCGCCGCAAAGCCCGCGCCCGCAATCACTGGGTCTGCGGCCACGTAAACGTACTCGTAGATTTTCCCGGCCTGGAATCCTCCATCTAAATGAATCCACCGGTCGCTCGCCGTCAGCTTTCCGTCGACTGTGTGTGCAAACTGCCATTGGGAGCGGGGAATCCTCTTGCGTTCGCTCTCGCGCGAATTACGCACCGTGAGCACATTGCGTGAATCTTCAGGCGCGAAGACCGGATACTCAGTTCCGCCAATGTTACCCGTGATCAGGTGACCAAGCGGAATCTCATCCATTACGTGCGACGGCATCAGGTCACCGCGCACCAACCCCGTGATCGTCTTGCCATGATCTTTCGCAATCGGCGCGTAGAGCTTCAGCGCGTCCCCTCCAGCAGCGTCCCATTGCCAGCCCAGGCTCACAATGGTGAAACCCATGCGCAGCAGCCACGCATCTCCCCCATCATGCTCCACATCCCAGTCGCCGCCATCGACCAGCGAAACAATGCGGCTTTTCCCTCGATTGGGAATCTCAAGCAGCAGAGAGCCATTTCCCTTGCGCTCGTCTGTGGGATGAATCGCAACGAAGTCCGCAGAGAATTCGACTTCGCCATTGCTAAGGTTCACAGCGTTCGCCAGGTCGACGATGCGCTGGTTGCGCGGATTGGCAATGTTGATCGAATAATAAACGCGCCCGGTGATCCGCTCGTACGCGCCAGAATCTCCAAACGATTTGCCGAGAACAGCCTGACGCGAATTCACTTGCACGCGAACTACTCTCGCGGCCAGCGGGGAAACACTCGCCAGCAACAGGAAAGCAAATTTCAGTGGGAGTCGCATCCGAAAAAGATAGCACGCGTCCGAGAATATCGAGGTCGAGAATTCCTCTAAATGAGCGCCGCGAGGGGACCTTCGACTCTTCGCCCGCGAGGTGAGACACCGGCTTGCCGTAGTCGTAAACCTGAGAGTTTCCGGTCGCCGCAACCAGAATCATCGCCCGCGTTAATCCCCGCTGGTTGAGAGGGTTGATATCAATAGCATCAAAATGCTATCATTGCAATAGAAGAGGGAAATCGAACCATGCCCGCAGTCACAGTTCGCAACATTTCCGAGAAAACTCATCGCGCGCTCAAACTCCGAGCCGTAAGAAACGGCCGCAGCACAGAAGCTGAGATCCGTCGCATCCTCGAAGAGGCTGTGTCTGGGGCGGCAGAAGTTGGACTAGGCTCACAATTGGCCGCCCTGGGCCGGCGATTCGGTGGGATCGAACTCAAGATCCGCCGCGATTCAAGGCCAGCTGAGCCGGCGGATTTCTCGTGATCGTTCTCGATACAAATGTGATTTCTGAACCGCTTAGACCTCTGGCCGATCCTAAAGCGACCGCGTGGCTTGATCGTCAATCGAGAGAATCGCTTTTTCTTTGCGCGCCAGTGCTCATGGAAACTTTACTGGGCATCGCGCTCCTTCCCGATGGAAAGCGCAAGAAGTTTCTCGCCGCCACAATGCAGGAAGTGCTCGCAAGCTACTTCGCAGATCGATTTCTCGCTTTTGGTCGCGAAGCCGCTGTCGCCTATGCTTCGCTCGCCAGCCGAGCCGCCGCAAGGGGTTTCACGATTTCAGTTGGAGATTGTCAGATTGCCGCAATCGCCGCTGTGCATGGGTTCATGGTCGCAACGCGGGACACCGCGCCATTTCAAGCTGCCGGCGTTCGCGTCATCAATCCATGGAAGAACTGAAACCGGCCACCTGTCTTTTTCAGCTGAACAGGTCCTTCATCTTCTCCATCAGCCCCGGCGACGTCGGCTTGTTGTCCACCGCCATCGTCTCGGCCAGCTTGGCCACCAGCTCGCGCTGCGCGCGGTTCAGCTTGCGCGGAATCTGCACCACCACCTTCACAATCAGGTCGCCGTTGCCCTTCTCGTTCAGGTACGGAACGCCGCGCCCGCGCACGCGCATCTCCCTGCCGCTCTGCGTGCCCTCGGGAATCTTGATGCTTACCGGGCCGTCGATGCCGGGAATCTCGAACTCCGCGCCCAGCGCCGCCTGCGGAAAGCTGATCGGAATGACGCAATGCAGATCGTGGCCGTGGCGCTCGAAGAAATCGTGCGGCCGGATGGCAAGAACCACGTAGAGATCGCCCTTCGGCCCGCCCGCGCGGCCCGCGTCGCCCTCGCCGCCGTAGCGGATGCGCGTTCCCTCTTCCACGCCCGGCGGCACCTTCACGTTCAGCTTGACCTCGGCTGCTCGCGCGGCCTTCGCCGCGGCAGGTCGTGCAAGGATCGCCGATCACCGTGCCCGGTGCCCGCCGCACGCCGCGCAGGTCCGCGCCACGGAGAAGAATCCCTGCTGATAGCGGAGCTGGCCGCGTCCCTGGCAGTGGCTGCAGACGCTCGGTCCGCGGCCTGATGCGCTGCCGCTGCCCTTGCAAGTCGCCGCATGTCTCCAGCCGGCGGATCTTCACTTCGGTCTCGGTGCCGAAGATCGCATCTTCAAAATCGATCGTCAGGTCGAAGCGCAGATCGTCGCCGCGCTGCTGCCGCGAGCCGCGCTCCTCCGCGCCGCGCGCCGCCCATCGAGAACATCTCGCCGAACAAATCGCCGAAGATGTCGCCCATGTCCACGCCGCCCGCAAACGGTCCGCCGCCAAATCCCTGCGCGCCCAGTCCTGCGTGGCCATAGCGGTCGTAGGCCGCGCGCTTGTCGGCGTCGCACAGCACCTGGTAGGCCTCGCTGGCCTGCTTGAACTTCTCTTCGGCCGCGTGGTCGCCGGGATTCCGGTCAGGATGATACTTCAGCGCCTGCTTGCGATAGGCGCTCTTCAACTCCTGATCGCTGCACTCGCGCGAGACGCCCAGAACCTCGTAATAATCTGCTTTGCTCACTCTTGTATTAGAACCCATTCGTCTTGACTCAGTTGTCAGCCGTTCAGCTTGTCAGGCGTCTCGACCGTTACTCGAATTCTTAATTTCTAATCCCTGGTCACCTGCTGGTTTACTCCTCCACCTGTTTCGCATTGTGCGCCACGCGCACCAGCGCCGGCCGCAGCAGCCGCTCGCGCAGTCTTGTAGCCGCGGCGGATCTCTTCGGCCACATGCTGGTCGGGAATATCGTCGCGCTCCACCGTTCCCAGCGCCTCATGCACTCGCGGATCGAACTCTCGCCCACCGTCGGCACCGCGCTCACCTGCATCTTGCCCAGAATCTCTTCCATCTGCTTCACGATCAAGCTCAACGCCCGAGCGCAACTGCTCCGCCGAGCCCTTCGACTTCAGCGCCAGCTCAAAGTTGTCCAGCACCGGCAGAAACTGTTCGACCACATTGCCGGTCGCATAGTCGCGAAACTCGTTCTTCTCCCGCTCGGCGCGCTTGCGCGCATTTTCAAACTCCGCCTGCAGCCGGGCCAGCCGGTCGAGCAGTTGGTCGCGCTCGGCCTTCAACTGTTCCAGCTCCGTTGGCCCTGTCTGAACTTCCGCTTCTGCAGCCTCGGCACCAGCCGGGCTCAGCACGGCCTCATCATCCGGCGGCGGCAACTCCGTCGCTGGATCGATGCCAGGCTCATTTGCCCGATTGCCTCTTCCGGCTCCTCGGCCAGTTCTTTCCATTCTTTCCATTGCTTCGGCATGTTTCAGTGCTTCTCCCCAAGGCGCCGCAGCGCCCTCCAAGTCTTTTTAATGACTTTTCTCGCTTCCGGCTGCAGCCTTCACTCGCACCGGCATGCTCTTACCAGTCTATTGTCTCGTTTTCGGGCCGAACCAGCGCCTTGGGCCTGCCATCCGCCCTAGGCGTCCGGAACGTCCAGAATCCGCTCGGAAAGCCTGGCGATATAGCTCACCGCCTGGATCATCTCCTGGTATTGGATGCGCGTGGGCGCGATCACCGCCACCGTGCCCAGGTTCCCGCCGCCCAGCCGCGCCGGCGCGCCAATCAGCACCAGGTCCTGCATGGCCGGCGAAGCCTCGTCCAGGCCCACCACCACGCGCACCTCCTGCTGCCGCCCGTCCACGTAGGCATTCAGCAGCTCCACCAGCCGCTGCTTGGCCTCCAGCGCCAGCAGCATCTGGCGCAGCCGCTCGCGGTCCTGCTCGGCGGTGATCAGGTTCGCCATTCCGTCCACAAAAATCGTCGGCTCCGCCTTCGCTCGCCAGCCAGCGCGCCCTTGCGGCACAGCTCCTCCACCGACGTCAGCATCTGCCGGTACGCCTCGCGCTCCACTCCACCCGCCGCGCCACCTCCGCGCGAATCCGCTCGATCGGCCAGCCGCGGAAGTTCTCGTTCAGATAGCGCCCCGCCGTCTCCAGCTCCACCGTCGTCATTTCGTGATCGACTGACAGCACGCGATCCTGCACCGCGCCCGCCTGCGTCACCAGCACGGCCAGCACGCGCCCCGTCGAAAGCCGCGAAAAATGAATGTGCTCCAGCACCTGTCCCGCCGTCGGGCTGGCCAGCGCCACGCCCAGCCCGCTCGAAATCAGCGCCAGCACGTGCGATGTGCGCTCCAGGTATTCATTCGAGCTGGCCACGCCGCTGTAAAGCTCTCTTCAATCTGTCCGCGCCGCGCCTCGCTCAACGGTGCCTCGCCACCGGAGCTCATCTGTCCTCCCGCCATCGCTCCTCGGCCCGCCTTGCGTAATCTGCTCCACGTAGTAGCGGAATGCCGCCGCCGTCGGAACGCGCCCCGCCGATGTGTGCGGCTGCTCCAGCAGTCCCGCATCGCCCAGCGCCGCCATCACGTTGCGCACTGTCGCCGAGCTCAGCCCGTCGCGGTCGGCAAACGCTCGCGCAACCGCCTGCGAGGCCACCGGCTCGCCGGTTGCGATGTAGAGCTCGATGATGGCGGTCAGCACCAGCCGCTCTCGCGGGCTCAGCCGTGCATCGGGCATGTTTTGGCTTTCCGCTCCGCCGCCGCGCCGCTTTTCACCCAAAACCTTTGCGCGCCGCCGATCGCTCTTTCTGGCCGTCTAACTTCTCTATTTCCTTCAAGTTATGCCAGAAAAAATTCTGCAATTCCCCTTCCTAAGTTTACGGACGATTTTCCGTCAATGTCAAGGCAAAGCGCCCAGCCGCTCGCGCTGCCGTTCCTAACCCGGCATTCCTCCTTACAAACCGTTCCATCCCATTACATCCGTAATGATTCACCGCTTACTTTATTCTCGCGCTCCTCGTTTAGTGCTATTGTGGTTCGCACCGGTAGCCCCTCCTGGCCGCGGGCACCGCACGAATCACAAACTTTCTCCGGATCCATCAATTCCTATTCGGGGGCCCCACAATGAAAATTGCTTTGGATCGGAAGTCTCTTCTTTGCCTCGTTGTTGCCTTCACTTTGTTCGCAACAGTCCCGGCCGCCTTCACGCAGCAAAACCCGAATCTCGACAAGCACGCGCGCAAAATCGAAAAGAAACTCACCAAATTCCGCGCCGGCAGCTTCGTCCAGATCGATCTTCGCAACGACTCCATGAGCCTGGGCTCGCTCGGCCCGCTCTCTGAGTCAACCTTCCAGGTCGTCGACTCGGATACCAATAAGGCCGTCACCTTCGCTTACAGCGATGTAGCCGCGGTGCACAAGGGCACGCAATACATCGGCGAAGGTTCTGAGCCCGGCCGTCGCTTCCATATCAGCCTGCCTGTCTTGATTGCAGCCGGAGCCGTCGCGGCAGGAGCAGCAACCTACTTCGCCATCCGCTAAGCAAACCAGTTGTAAGCGCCGGACACTCAAGTAACGCCGGACACTCAAGTAGCGCCGGACTCCAGTCCGGCTGTCGTGCGGGCGTCCACGCCCGCACCTCTTTGGCTGGTACCCCAGGGCCTGCATCCTCGCGCCAGCACTGTCATCCTTACCCTTGACCTGTCATTCCGAGCGACCGCAGGGAGCCGAGGAATCTGCGGTTATTCCTGCTTTCCAAAGACTCCCTTTTCGCGATCAAACCCACAAGAAGCCCGATCCTGCGGCGCCGACTGGCGACAATTGCGCCCCACCAACCGTCTCCGCGACCCAACATTCGCCACTTTTCGCGAAAAAGGCGACTCCCAGGTCCTCATTTCTTTCAATTCCTCCACCCATAGGTCGTCATTTCTCGCCGCTCAGAATGCGCCACTTTTTTCAGCCGCTACCCTCCCCGAATTCCTCCACCTGCAGGTCTCTCTTTTCTGGCTGTTAGATTCGTAAAAGGGCCTTCACGGTACCCACTGACCCTCTTTGCGCTGCAACTAGGAAAAAATGTTCCATCCCACTGAAGACATTCGCATTCAATGGACGAAAGTCGTCCTTCCGCCCGTCTTTCTCGAAGAAGAGCTTCCCGTCACCGAAGCCGCCTCGACACCATCTTCGACGCGCGCACGAGATTACCTCCATCCTCAACGGCCGGCGACGACCGCCTGCTCGTCCTCGCCGGCCCCTGCTCCATCCACGACCCCAAAGCCGCGCGCGAATACGCCGGCCTGCTCAAAGACGCCATCGCCGAGTTCTCCGCCGACCTGCGCATCGTCATGCGCGTCTACTTTGAGAAGCCCCGCACCACCATCGGCTGGAAAGGCCTCATCAACGACCCGTATCTCGACGGCACCTACAAGATCAACGACGGCCTGCGCCTCGCGCGCCACCTGCTGCTCGACCTGGCCGAAATGGGCGTGCCCACCGGCACCGAATTCCTCGACATGATTTCGCCGCAGTACATCGCCGGCCTGGTCAGCTGGGGCGCCATCGGCGCGCGCACCACCGAGAGCCAGGTGCACCGCCAGCTCGTCTCCGGCGTGTCGTGTCCCGTCGGATTCAAGAACGCCACCTCGGGCGACGTGCAGGTAGCCATCGACGCCGATCCTCTCCGCGTCCTACTCGCACACTTTTCTCGGCCACACCCATCACGGCCAGTCGGCCATCTTCGTCACCACCGGCAATCCCGATTGCCACATCATCCTGCGCGGCGGCCGCAAATCCGTGAACTACACCGCCGACTGCGTGGCCGAAACCGCCGCGCTCATGGAGAAAGCCGGCATCGCGCCGCGCATCATGATCGACTTCAGCCACGCCAACAGCGGCAAGGATTACCGCGCCAGGCCAGCGTCTGCCACGACGTCGCCGCGCAAATCGCCGCCGGCAACCGCAACATCATGGGCGTCATGATCGAGAGCAATCTCGTCGCCGGCGCGCAGAAGCTCGTCCCCGGCCAGCCGCTCGTCTACGGCCAGAGCATCACCGACGCCTGCATCGACTGGACCGAAACCCGCACGCTGCTCGCCGAGCTCGCCGCCGCCGTCCGCGCCCGCCGCGGGCAAAATGCTACTTCGTTATGCGACTCTCTTGAATAATTCGATCTTCGGACGACGCTTGCTGCTCGCGTGCCACAAATCGTATTGAGTTTGTAGGTCGATCCAGAGCGTCGGACTCGTCCCCAAAGCATCGGAGAGACGCAAGGACATTTCAGCGGAGATTCCGGCTTTCCCCGTTACAGAATTCGAGAAAGAGTCACGCGAGAAATATGAAGTCTCGCGGCGGCCTCAGCCACTTGCATCTCGCCTAACCATTCACGCAGAACGCGCCCAGGATGTGCCGGATTGAACATTTGCGCCATATTTGAACCTCCCATTAGTGGTAATCCTGGTAGTCAACTAGAACCACGAAGCAATCCGCTTCGACTTCGCGCCCCGGATTCAGCAAAATAAAAAGGCCGGCGCATTCCTCACCGGCCCCTTCACTTCTTCACTCTTTCATTTCATCACTGTTTCACTTCTTCAGATTCCCTTACGCCGTCCCCATCACAATCGTGTGCGGGCTCATCGGAATCGGATGCGCCTGTCACCCCCTTGAATCCTGCCTCCTCGTACATCGCGCTCAGTTCGCTGAACGTGTAAGCGTCGCCGATCCGCCGTCGTCGTCAGCATGGTCATGGCAAACGCCGCAGGCATCGGCGGCGACACGCGATCCTCATTGGGCACAAACTCCAGCGTCGCCGCGCGTCCGCCCGGCTTCAGCGCCGCGCGAACCTTCTTCAGCAGCCCCACGTTCGTCGGCTTGTCAAAGTGGTGCAGAAAATTCGTCAGCAGCACCACGTCGTACGGCCCGCCGAACTCCACATCGAACGCGCTGCCCGGCAGCATGTCGTAGCGATCCTTCACGCCGGCCTTTTCTGCGTTCCTCAGCGCCACGCGCAGCACCGGCGCCCAATCGAGCCCCGTCACCTGCGCCTGCGGGTTCTGCTTCGCAATCTCGATCCCGAACAGCCCGTGCCCCGCGGCAATATCCAGCACGCGCATCGGCCCGTTGCTGTCCTTCCAGCACCACCGCGCCCAGCGGCCCCGCCATCG
Source organism: uncultured Acidobacteriaceae bacterium (assembly GCA_963782085.1). Lineage (GTDB taxonomy): Bacteria > Acidobacteriota > Terriglobia > Terriglobales > Acidobacteriaceae > Telmatobacter. The sequence continues at coordinate 160,797 of CAWAIL010000003.1, read as the reverse complement.
GCCCCATCATCGGCGCCATGTTTTCGGCGAACAACACCCAAACCGGATTCTCCGGCTCAACCGTGCCCTCGCCGGGAAGATGGTTCGGCCCTCGCGCACAATATCGGCCAGGTTCGCGTCGGCCTGCATAATCGCCGACTCGCTCAGGAATTGCGCCACCGACGCCATGCATGCAGGCGAGCGCGGATCGAGAAACGCTGCGCTCGACGGCGTGTGCTTGTAGTGCCCGTCCTCTTTGGCCAGCACGCCGTTGATCACCAGAAAATCGCACAGAATGCGAATGCCGCGCTCCGATGCCTTCGCATTGCCGCGCGATCGAAGCCACATCGCCCGGCCCTTCGCCCACCGCCCGAAACACGTCCAGATCGATGGCCGCCTTCAAAGCCGCCGTGCGCTGGTGCGCTTGCACCATGTCGAAAACCAGGCCCGGATTGAGCGGCGCTGCTCAGATCCTGCAGACATAGACAACCTCCTCTTTTGTCCTGCTGGGTTATTGAATTTTGGGGAACCCAGTACAGGCTCACAAAGTGTATCATCCTTGCATCCCATCATCGCTGCGTTTGGATCTCAAGTCTTCGGGAATCGACAGCCATTCCTTCAGCCGCAATCCCACCGCATGTGCACTCACGGCTGTGCAGCGCCCGCGCTGTACATTGAAAGGTTGTGCATCTCGTCCTCTCCATCTTCCGCTTGCGGCAAAAATCGCTTCTTCGCGCCATCCTTCTTTCGCTGGGCGCATTCGCCGCCAGCCTGCGCCTCGCCGGCTTTCCCCACATCGAGAATCTCCACAGCTCGCTACTGGCAGATTCTCGCTTGCTCGTCGCCGCCTGGGGCATGGCGGAGACCGCCCGCTGCCTGCAACGCAAATGGAGCCTCTACCACGCCGGCGTGCTCATCCTGCTCTATGCCGACCTCATGATCCTTGCCACGATCGTTGTCTTGCTCGCCGTCTCTAATGATTCCCTCCACGCGTCATCTGGATTTCCGCGCCAGCCTGCCCTTCAGCCGTGTAGCGATGGGCAAAGCGCACGTCAGACCGGCTGCGGCCCAAAGCGGACGATCCCACAGGATTCGCCCGCAAGCACCGGTGAAATGAGGCGTGCCGGAGGAAGCGATGCTCAAAGGATTTCGAGATTTCATTCTGCGCGGAAACGTTGTCGATCTGGCCGTCGCCGTCATTCATCGGTGCGGCATTCAACGCCATCACGGCTTCGGTTACGCCGACGTGTTCAACCCCTCGATCGCTGCCACTTGTCGGCAAGCCCGATTTCTCTACTCTTGTCGTCCACATCCCGGTGCTGCACGCCGTTCCGCCACCCCCAATCCTCTGCCTGCCAACTACATTGCTCCCGGCGACATCCACGTCGGCAAGTTTCTCAACGCGACCATCACTTCCTGATCGTGGCCGCTGCGATCTATTTCGCCATCGTTCTGCCGATGAATACATGATGAAGAGGCTGCACCCTGAAGCACCGGCAGCAGCCCACCACTAAGCCCTGCCCGGAATGCCTCAGCGACATTCCGCTGGCAGCCCAGCGCTGCGCCCACTGCGCGCAGCCCGTCGCCTGACCGCCTTTTCAACCCGTTGAAAGGTCACACTCTCATGAGCTCGCGCCCTGGTCGCGCATTTCTTCTCTTCTCGACTGCTCTGCCTGTCACACTCTTGTCGCACCCGCTCATTGCCCAGGCTCCGCAAGCGGTATTCGGCTACGCCGACTTCGGCCCCGAAGCGAAAGTCGAAGAAAAATTCCTCGCCGTGCCCGATGCCAAACTGGCCGGCGAGGAACTCAAAGACCCTCACCGCCGAGCCGCATCTCGCCGCAACGCCCGAAGACCACAAGACCGCCGAATACGTCGCCAGCAAATTCCGCGCCGCCGGCCTCGACACACAGATCGTTCCCTATCGCGTGCTGCTGAATAGCCCAAAGTCGTCCGCGTCGAGGCCTGGGACGCAGCCGGCCATCTGCTCATGAGCGGCCCCACGCGCGAGCACGTCAACGGCGATCCGGGCCAGGACGATCCCCGCGTCGTCATGCCCTTCAACAGCTCCTCGGCTTCGGGCGACGTCACCGGCGAAGTCGTCTACGCCAACTACGGCCGCCTTGAAGACTTCAACGAACTCGCCGCGCAGCACATCGATCTGCACGGCAAAATCGTCATCTGCCGCTACGGCGCCAACTTTCGCGGCGTCAAAGTCTATCTCGCCGAGCAGCGCGGCGCCGTCGGCGTTCTCATCTACTCTGACCCGCAGGACGACGGCTACTACAAAGGCGATCCTTAGCCCGAACGGCCCGTGGCGGCCCGAGACCGGCGTGCAGCGCGGCTCCGTGCAATATCTCTTCAAGTATCCCGGCGATCCTGAAACTCCCGGCGTCGCCTCCACGCTCGATCTGCCCGACTCCGCTCGCATCAAAATCTCACCGGCCCAGACGGCGATCAGCCGCACATCATCTCCATTCCCATCAGCTACCACGATGCCGCGCCGATTCTGCAGGCCCTCAAAGGCCCCGGCGTGCCGCAAGGCTGGCAGGGCGCGCTGCCCTTCCGCTATCACCTCGGTCCCGGCGGCGTAAAAGTCCACCTCGTCTCGCAGCAGGACTACCAGCGCCGCATCATCTGGGACGTGATCGGCAAAATCGAGGGCTCACAGGATCCGGACTCGCCCGGTCATCGTCGGCAATCATCGCGACGCGTGGGTCTACGGCGCAGTCGATCCCACCAGCGGCACCGCCGCCATGCTTGAAGCCGTGCACGGCATCGGCGCGCTGCTCCACCAGGGCTGGCGCCCAAAGCGCACCATCGTCTTCTGCAGTTGGGATGCGGAAGAAGAAGGCCTCATCGGCTCCACCGAATGGGTGGAGCAGCAGGGCCAGCGCTCTCGACCACGCCGTCGCCTACTTCAACGTCGATGTCGCCGTCTCCGGTCCAGACTTCTCCGCCTCCGCCGTGCCCTCGCTCAAGGAGTTCATCCGCGACAGTCACGCGCTCCGTTCCCAGCCCGCTCGGCGGCACCGTCTTCGATCAGTGGCGCCTCAAGGGCCGCTCGGATCGAGAACGAGCACGGCTCCAATGCGCCGCCCATTGAAGGCGAAGAAACCCACGTCGGCGATCTCGGCTCCGGCTCTGACTTCACGCCCTTCCTGCAGCATGCCGGCGTTCCCTCAACCGACATCGGCTCCGACGGTCCCTACGGCGTTTATCACTCCGCCTTCGACGACTTCGCCTGGTTCACGCAGAACGCCGATCCCGCACTTTGTCTATTTGCAGCAGATGGCGCGCGTCCTCGGCCTTGAAGCCATGCGCATGGCCGATGCCGACGTGCTGCCCTACGACTACGTCGCCTACGCGCGCGAAATCTCCGCCTACATTCAGGCCGCAAAACACAAAGCAACCAACATGAACGTCGGCTCGCTCGAATTCGGCCCAGCCGAAACCGCCGCGGCCCAGTTTCCTCGCCGCCGCGCAGCAGGCCTACTCTGCCGAGTCGGCGCCCTCCGGCAATCTCGCACCCCTTAACGCTGCACTTCGCGACGTTGAAACGGCATTTCTGTCTGAATCCGGCCTGCCCAGTCGGTCCTGGTATAAGCACACCATCTATGCGCCCGGAGAATATACCGGTTACTCGGCAGTCGTGATTCCAGGAGTCAACGAAGCCCTCGACGCCCGCAACCCAACCGTGGCCGCCCAGCAACTCGCGGTCCTCACCGAGGCACTCGACCGCGCCACTGCCATTCTCAGCTCTGCGAAATAGGGGCTCCTAGGCAACCGCTCTCATTCCAGTGCGTTTACAGCACGATATCACGCCTCGAGCCAGTAGATCAGGCTCCGAAAAAATCTGGAAATCAAGCAATCCATGAGCCCGCCTTCCCGCAATCTGGTGTGATTTAAATCACTGCCTAGAATCCCGACTTAATTTGTCGTATATTAACCAAGACCAATTTGGTCGGATATGTCTGCCGCTTCGCATACGGCACAAGAACATGATCCCGACCCTAGCGCAATGGACGCAAACTGAACCCAAACTGAACCAAATTTGACGGAGAGCTGATGAAGCAGCAGAAGAAGAAGAGGACGAAGGACGGATCCAGGCGGATGCGGGCGACGCGCGGTCTGATCGCGATGAGCGCGCTGGCGGCCTACGCGGCGATGGGCGCAGATCGGCATGCCCAGGCAGCCACGACGAAATCCGATCCCAGCGGAATCGGCGGTCCGGTGGCTGCGCTGCCGCTCAAGAGGTTCAATATTCCCGCGGGCCCGCTGGACGCGGCGCTTGCGGAATATGAAAAGGCGACAGGGCTGAAGGTGAAGAATGTATTGCCGGCCGGGACGCTGGCGGGATTCTCGTCGCCGGGCGTTATCGGACTGTACCGCGAGGACGAAGCGCTGCAACTGCTGCTGAACGGGACGGGACTGAATTATCGCCAGGAAGATGCCGCAACGGTAGTGGTAGGCGTTCAAGCGCGCGACACGGTGTCGGTGACGGATTCGGTTGCCGACTCAGTGCAGCTTGCCAAGCTGCCGGAGCCACTGCTGGACACCCCGCAAAGCGTAACAGTTGTGCCGCAGTTCGTGATGCAGGACCAGGGGCTCTCCACATTGCGCGACGCACTGCGCAACGTGCCGGGAATCAGCCTGGCAGCGGGCGAGGCGGGCGCGCAGGGTGACAACCTGACGATCCGCGGGTTTACTGCGCGCAACGATATCTTTCTCGATGGCATCCGCGACTTCGGCAGTTACTATCGCGACTCATTCGACTATGAGCAGGTGGATGTGCTGGAGGGTCCGGCGGGAATCCAGTTCGGGCGCGGATCCACGGGCGGCGTGGTGAACCAGGAGACGAAGGCGCCCGAGGTGGAAAAGTTTGCGAATGTGCAGGCACAGTTTGGCACGGATCTGACGAGGCGGCTGACGGTGGATCTGAATAGCCCATTAGAGGGCGCGCTCGGGGGAACCGCGCTGCGGGCGAACTTCATGGGGGAAGAAGCAGGTGTGGCGGGGCGCGACGACGCGGAGATTCGGCGCTTTGGAATTGCGCCGTCGATTTCAATCGGGCTCGACACAAAGACAAACGCGACGCTGAGCTACGAGCACCTCACGGAGAATGACACGCCGGACTATGGGCTGCCATGGCTGTTCAACAAGCTGGCTCCGGCTGACCGGCACAGCTATTTTGGGTTCCGAAATGAGAACTACCTGAAGACGAACGACGACATCCTGAACTTGGGCGCGGAGCACGATTTTTCGCCGTCAGTGAACGTGCACACGATGGCCCGCGCGGCGAACTATCCGCGGCAGGCGCAGATTACTGAGCCTCAGATTTGCTCGAATGCGTCGTTGAGCGTGCCGGTGGGCGGAGTGGTCGCGTCTTTGCCCACGCTCGCGTACAACTCCGCGGTGTCTTGTCCTTACACACCCGACACAGCGGCCAGCGACATTACGCAGGTGAATCGAAACCAGATTCAGACGAAAAGCGTTGAAGGCATTCTGTGGGACCAGACCGAGGTCTCGGCGCGGTTCAATACTGTCGGCATCCGGCACGAGTTGGTGGCGGGAGCGGAGGGCGGTCAGGAGTTCTCGAATCCCAGGCGCTACAGCTACACGATCAACAAGGTCAACACGGTTCCGGAGACAACGCTGCTTGATCCGAATGAAGCGCAGTCATTTTCCGGCACGGGATACGTCACCTCGGTGGTACACACGAAGTCGAAGAGCATCGGCGCGTACTTTGTGGATACGGCGAAGCTGGGGCGGCGATTTGAACTCACGGGCGGCGTCCGCTGGGATCGCTTCAACACGAGTTACAACCTGTATCAGCCGACGCCGCCGGCGGGTGGAACGGTAACTGCGGCGGTTGCGCCAATCAGCCGGGTCGATGAGCAGCCAAGTTATCGCGCAGCGATCGTGTACAAGCCAAACGTGCGCGGTAGCGTCTACTTCGATTACGGAACGAGCTGGAATCCGGATGCGGAATCGCTGAGTTTGAGTGTGGGACTGGTGAACGGCAATGTTGCGCCGGAAGAGAACAAGTCGTTCGAGGCGGGAGCCAAGTGGAGCTTTCTGAACGAGCGGCTGCTGACGGAAGGCGCTTGGTTCCGAACTGAGAAGGACAACGCGCACGAGACGAGCCCGACAAATTCGAATGAGATTGTGGCTGCAGGCAATCAGTTGGTGCAGGGTCTGCAGTTCAGCATGGTAGGGCGTATGCCCGAAGGGATGGATCTGGTTGTCGGGTATGCCTATCTCGACAGCGATGTCCTCTATTCGCAATTCTTTCCGACTGCGGTTGGCTATCCGCTGGCGAACGTGCCGCGGCAGACATTCAATCTCTTCGTGACGCATCGGCTACCGCTGCGCTTCAACGGCGGCCTGGGCGGAAATTACGTGGGCGCAAGAACGGCGAGCTCGACGGTGCCGTATGTGCCAACTGGATTTGCGCCGAATCCGAATGGTGCGGGCTATCTGGTAACCAGCGTGGCGATGAAACAAGTGCCCGGATACTGGGCGTTCAATGCGATGCTCAAGCGGCCGCTAACTGAAAGGCTCGAGCTGCAGGTGAACGTGAACAACGTTCTCAATCGCTATTTCATCGACCTGCCGCACCCGAGCCATTTGATTCCGGGAGCCGGAGCGAGCGCACTCTTTGGCATCAACTTCCGATTCAAGTAGCTGAGAGACGGCCGCAAACGCCGATCTCCGTTTCTGGAACCGCCGGGCTCGCTTCGTGCAGCGGCCGGCACGCGTAGTTCAACTTCAAGGAGCAGGCAACGTGCTCATTACGATTCCCGATGTATTGACGGCCGCAGAAGTGGCGAAGGCCCGCGCAGCGCTCGATGCGGCTCAGTGGGTGGATGGCAAAGTGACTGCCGGCTACCAGGCGCAGGGCGTGAAGGAAAATCTGCAATTGCCGGAAGGGCATCCGGTCGCCATCGAACTTGGTGAACTGGTTCTCGCCGGGCTGGCGCGATCACCGCTCTTCATGTCGGCTGCGTTGCCGCTGAAGGTGTTTCCGCCGATGTTTAACCGTTACACCGGCGGCGGGCATTTTGGAACGCATGTGGATACGGCGATTCGCGCGATCGCGTCGACCGGGCAGAGAATCAGGACCGATATTTCCGCAACGTTATTTTTGGCTGGACCGGAGGAATACGACGGAGGTGAGCTTCTCGTTGAAGATACTTACGGCGTGCACAGCGTGAAGCTGCCCGCGGGCCACATGGTGCTCTATCCGGCGACGAGCCTGCATCGGGTGACGTCGGTCACGCGCGGCGCGCGCATCGCGTCATTTTTCTGGATACAAAGCATGATTCGCGGCGACGGCGATCGCACGCTGCTTTACGATCTCGATACCGCGATCCAGCGGCTGTCGAAAGAAGTTCCGGGGAATGCAGCGGGCGTGCAGTTGATCGGCGTGTATCACAACCTGCTGCGGCGTTGGGCAGAAATGTAAAGTGCGTGCTTGTCGCTATTGCAGACCGACTTGGCGTACGAAAATGTGACGGGTGAATCAGTCGTCGGAACAACTGCAGGAGCAATGCAGATTCTCCCACTTCCAATTCACTAATTTCAGAGCAGGTTGAACCATCGGAATGGAACTGCTGCAACGACGTGACATTGCGAATGGGAGCTGCGGTCTGGCAGTTCACGACAGTTACGCTTACGCTCCAGATGCCTTCCAGCCCGCTCCTCTCCTGAGCCTGAAGGGCGGTTAGCGATGCTGAGGTTCCTGATCATCAGCGATGAATCGCAGGGCACATCGTCGTTGAACGTGATTCTGAACTGGCGATGAACCGTCCGGGGCTTGTCAGGGGTGTATCCGCTTAAGGCGCGTGACCGTCGCCCAATTCCGTGCTTTCTCCCTGGTCTGGTCCAATCCGCCACCCTTTTCCTGCGTACTTCTCGCAGTTGCCGCCCTCCCCATTACGCCGGTAACGCGAAGCAGATCACCATTTGTGCCGATGTAAACACAAACCGGTCATGCCCTCCCACCGAGGAGTGATAGCCAATCATTTCTCGCGGGAGCTATCGTCCGGTTCATGCATTTGGATCGTCCCGGATGCATGCAGCAATGAATGCATCGGAGGGTCTTTCGATGGTCGACTTGTTGCTTGGATTTGCGTTCGTAGCAATGATTCTGTCGCCCGCGGTTGTGGCATCAGTGCAACGGTCGCGGTCACGTGAGCACGATAACCAGGTCAGTTCGCCCCAATAGCCGAACGGACCCCACCTTCAGCAGGCTGCTGTATTTTGAGGTTGCCTTATGTTGAGTTTAATCTTCATCGCGCTGGTGGTTGCGCCCGCCCTGGTTCCCATGGTGATGCGCCCCGGCCCGATCCCCGCCAAAGTGCGTAATCGCGTCTAAGCGCTCCCGGCCCACGTCGCCTCCGCCAAAGAAGACAGCACCGGCGTGTGCGCTCGTCTACTCTCGCAGAAACAAGACTTGGCCTCGCAAGAAAACAACTTGCGCCCGCAAAAACACGACTTGCAGGTGGAGAGATTTGCCTCTTCAGGCGAGCCTGAAAAGTGACGCATCGCCAGCGCGCAGGAACGGCGATCTGCAGGTGGAGAGATCGGCCCTTTCGTTGACCTGCAAGTCGCCTGAATCGCGAAAACGGTCGCATTTCGCACGCGGAAGCTCTATTTTGAGGTCTGCGCAAGCGATAACGTGGCCGGCTGCGGCCATCTTGAGTGATCCAGATCACGTCAAAGTTGACCCGCCGCCCTCACACTCGTATCGTTAAGTCAGAGACTTTATGAAGCTTTCCCCAAATTCGCTCCGCATCGGCATCGCGGTCGTCATCATCCTTGGCACCATTGGCTGGCTGGCCTATTCAGGCTATGGCGCAAGCAAGAGCTACTACGTCACCATCGCCGAGCTTGGCGGAATGGGCGACAAGGCCTACCACAGCAATCTCCGTGTTGAAGGCTTCGTTCAGCCCGGCTCCATCGAGCAGGTTGGCACTCATGTTGACTTTGTCCTGAACGAGTATGAGAGCCATTCGGATAAGGCCGCATCGGGCCGTCTGCTCAAGGTCACCTACAAGGGCTCCGAGCCGCCGCCCGACACCTTCAAAGACAATTCCCAGGCCCTTGCCGAAGGCACCTATGGCCGCGACGGCGTCTTCCATGCCACCGTTCTCCAGGCCAAATGCGCCAGCAAGTACGCGCCCGCGCAGCCCGGCGCCGCGCCTTCCGGTGCGACTCCAGCGAAGCCCAATACCGCATCTGCCCGCGCCAGCATCCGCCGCACAAACCGCCAGCAACTGATCGAATGACGCCAGCGCCCGCCGAAGCCGCCCGCACCACTTTCTGCGCACGGCTCGATCAAGTGTCCAAGCTCTTCGGCAGCTTTGCCGCGCTTCGCCAGGTCTCGGTCGATCTTGAGCCGGGCCGCTGCTACGTTCTGCTCGGCGAAAATGGCGCGGGCAAGTCCACGCTGCTGCGCATTCTCGCCGGCCTTCTCCGACCCACGCACGGCACCGTCCGCGTCTTCGGCAATCTCGAGCCGCACGAAGCCCGCGCCCGCATCGGCTACATGAGCCATGCGCCCATGCTCTACGACGAGCTCACCGCGCAGGAGAATCTCGCTACTTCCGCAAGCCTTTATCCCGGCCGCACCTGCCTCACGCCTGCCGAAGCTCTGCGCCAGGTCGGCCTCGACCCTGAGCTCAATCGCCCCTTCGGCCAGTATTCGCAGGGCATGCGCCAGCGCACCTCGCTGGCCCGCGTTCTGCTTCCCGTGCCGGAGCTGCTGCTGCTCGACGAGCCCTTTTCCAACATGGATGTCGAAAGCGCGCGCCAGATGGTCGAGCTTCTCGCGCGCTTCCGCCAGAGCCGACCGCACCATCGTTCTCACCACGCACCAGCGCGATCTCGCCGCGCCCATCGCCGACTGGGTCCTCACCCTCCACGCCGGCCGCGTGGCATCGTTTGAACCGGGGAGCCCGACGCGATGAAGACCAACGGCGCGCGCTTTCTCGAGTCGCTCAGCATCCCCTTCGAACTTCGCGAGTACGAAGTCGATCCCGACGATCTTTCCGCACATCACCGTCGCAAAAAAGATCGGCATGCCCGCCGAGCAGGTCTTCAAAACGCTGCTGACCACCGACGGCGCGGCGCTTATGTCTTCGCCGTCATTCCCGGCGACGCCGAGCTCGACTTCAAAAAACTCGCGCGCGCCGCCGGCTGGCGCAAAGCCGAAATGGCTCCGCTGAAGGATGTGCAGCCGCTCACCGGCTACATCCGCGGCGGAGTCACCATCTTTGGCGCGAAAAAGCCTACCCGGTCTTCGTCGACGAAACCGCGATCCTCTTCGATCAGCATCAGCGTCTCCGCCGGAACCCGCGGCACGCAGCTGATCCTCACGCCCGACGACTATCTGCGCGCTGCCGCGGCACTCGGCGAGCCCGTCAAAACCACCGACCTGACGAAAGACGCGCCGTCAGGCTCAGGTTCATCAGAGCGGGAGGGTACTGCATGACCCGCGCCCTCTTCACGCATCTCGCCAAAGATCTCCGCATCGAGTGGCGCTCACTCGACGCCATGATCTCCATGCTCTTCTTCGCGCGCTCGTGGTCGTGCTTTTCTCGCTTCGCCTTCGATCCGCGCGGCGCTTTTGCGCAGCACATCGCCGGCGGCGTGCTCTGCGTGGCCACCATGTTCGCTTCGGTCAGCGCGCTCAATCAGGCCTGGGCCCGCGAAATCCGCCATCAGGTGCATGGATGCGCAACGCATGGCGCCCTCGCCGGGCGCGGAGCATGTTCCTCGCCAAGGCCTCGCCAACTTTCTCTTCGTCACCATCGTCCAGATCGTGCTCGCGCCGTTCTTCTTCGTCTTCTACAACCTGCACATCGCCGGCAACGCTTGGCAGCTGGCTGCTGGTGCTGCCGCTCGGCACCTGGGCGCTGGTCGCCAACGGAGTCTTCTTCGCCGCGCTCTCCATCCGCAGCCGCAACCGCGAGTTGCTGCTCCCGCTCATTCTCTTTCCCATCTTCATTCCCGCGCTGCTCGCCATGGTGCAGGCCACCACGCTCCATCCTCACCGGCGACAGCGACCCCACGCTCTGGATCAAGATGCTGCTCGGCTACGACATCATCTTCACGACCGCCAGCCTGCTGCTCTTCGACGTGATCCTGCACGCTGAGTAAAGGGCTCGCCTTACTCGCACATCGCCCAGCGGACCGCATAAGCCAGGTTCAAAGGAAGCGTCCACCCGATCTGCACCGGTGATCGCGACAGCCTCTTCGCCACGCTGCGCAAAGAGTAAAACCGCTCATTCGCGTAACGAAATCCGGCGAGCAGTTCTTCCACGCTCATTTGTTTTGGTTGAAACACTACATCGGTCCGCCCGTTATATCGGCTCCAGTTCCGCGTCAGGATGCGTCCCTGCGACTCCAGCCTCGCGAAGAGCGGCGTCCCCGGATAGGGCGTCAGAATATTGAACGTCGCATTCTGCACGCCTGCCTCTTCGAGAAAACCGAGCGTCTCCTTGAAGATCGCCGGCGTATCGTGATCGAATCCGAAAACAATTCCCGCTTGCACTGCAATGCCATGCGCATGCACGCGGCGCACAGCGTCCGCGTACTCCTCGACGCGATTGAACCCCTTCCGCACCTCGTTCACGCTTGACTGCGAAATCGACTCGAGCCCGATAAACAATTGCTTGCATCCACTCCGTGCCGCCAATTCCAGCAACTCCTCATCCCGGGCAACCTGCACGCTGGCCTGGCTGCTCCACCCTTTGCGGTAGGGAGCGATCGCGCGAAACAGTTCCTTCGCATACTCCCTGTCTGCAGTAATGTTGTCGTCCCAGAAAATAATTCTCTTTCCCTTGAATGACGCGTACTCGGCCGCAACTTCAGCAACCGGCCTCTTGCGCAAGCCATGTGGATACATCACGGCAATCGCGCAAAAATCGCAACGGTTGGGGCAGCCTCTCGTCGCAAACAGCACGCCGCTCGCCAGGTCTTTGCGATGAAACAATGGCTTCTGTGCCATTGGAGCACCATCGAGCGACGGCGCATTGCAACGCCGATACACCCGGCGATATTCTCCGCAGGCGAATCCATCGAGGAACTCTTCCCACATGCCTTCCGCCTCACCTACAAAGATCGCGTCCGCATGGAGCGCGGCTTCCTCGGGCACAAGCGTCACGTGCGGGCCGCCCATTGCCACGCATGCTCCGTGCGCTCTGAATCTAGCCGAGAGATCGTACGCGTGATCCGCGCTTGGCGTATGAAAAGTGATGCCGACGACATCGGGCCGTTGCGCCCAGTCGATCTTCTCCGCTTCCTCATCAACATGTGTCACCTGCCAGTTCGTGGGAACCCGCGCAGCGAGATATGGCATTGTGATTTGCTGAAAGTTAAGGAAACGAGACCGTCGCGCTTTGCGAATTCCATCGGCCGACGCGGTGATCAACAGCAGTCTCGGCATGCGTGCAGCCCTCGACCTGTTGCAATCCACTATACGGCGTGCGCGCGGAATTGGAGCCAACTTCCCCGATTCCGGAAGATCGTTGCTGCGCTCTCCGGCCAGGGAGGTATTTCGGCTTGTGGGTTATTTTTGAAGTAGCCGACGATCGGCATTCGCTGGATTTTCCCCGAGGTGAGGACAATGGCAAAACTTACAAGCTTTCAAGAAGATATTCTTCCGTTCTTCACAGAACGGGATATTCGCGCCATGAGCAAGGCTTTCAACCTGGCGAGTTATGACGACGTGAAGAAACACGCGGCCGCCATCTACGATCGCATTCGCGGCATCGGCGGTGCTGCGATGCCGCCACCACCGCCGAGAGGAGAGGGTCCCTGGCCTCAGGCACGCATTGAGTTATTCGCCAAGTGGATCTCGGACGGATACCAACCTTAGTTCCTTTCAAGATCGGCCGGGTGCATCCATATCTCATCGCTTAGATGTGGGATACCTCAAACCATCGCCGAGCCGCCGCGGAGCCCCACTTATGGTGCTGAAATCTTCACCGTATTCGCCCGGCACGACCGCACCCCGCTACACGCGGTCGGATGAAGATTCTTATCCAGGCACACCTCAACCGCAGTGAGAAAGTTGTGGCCGCAACTGATCACGAAACTCGCTCGCGGAATTGCCGGGTTGCTCGCCGTGAAGAGATCGACGATCTGATCCGGGGGAAGCGACATCTGCGAGCCGATCGAGTTCAACGCCGGCGGGATCTTCACAGAATGAAATGCTGTGCGTGCGGTTTGGAAGAATGCATCGGCGCTGAGTCCGGAGCATGTTCCGTGCGTTTGCCATTCGTGTTCGAGCAGTCCCGTCTCCGGGTAGATGTCTTTGTATTGCGTTGGGTCGGCGGGCCCGGGAGCGCTTGAGCAGTTCTCGGGATAGGAGCCGTCGTTGTTCTCCGGCCACAGGCCGTGGAGGACAAACGTGGAGTGGGCGGCGCACTCGGCAGCATCGCGGTGCGAGAAGCAATACTCCGGCGACCACGAGAGATTGAGCAAATAGTAAGCGAAGCCTGCGCCGGAGGCGGCGGCCTGCGGCTGTGAAGGCCCAGCAGGAGCGGATGCCGATTCGTTCGGCGGACCAGATCTGCATCCAGCGAGAGGAAACAAGAGCGCGGCACAGATCGCGAAGGTGGTCAGCTTCATGCGTCGAGGATACAGAATCTCGCTGTCGCCCGCAGTGAACTTTTTACGTCGGCGGCCGACGAGCTAGAAGCTAGCAACTAGGTGCTAGAAGCTGCGTTCCCATACTGCTCGTCGCTCACATGCTCGATCCAGTCCACGGTCTTGCCGTCCAGCTTTTCCTGGATCGCGAAGTGCGTCATCGCAGTCGTGGGCGCAGCGCCATGCCAGTGCTTCTCACCCGGGGCAAACCAAACCACGTCGCCCGGGCGAATCTCCTCCACCGGCCCGCCCCATCTCTGCGCACGGCCGCATCCCGCCGTGACAAACAGCGTTTGCCCCAGCGGATGCGTATGCCACGCCGTCCGCGCACCCGGCTCGAATGTCACGCTCGCGCCGACCGCGCGCGCCGGTTCCGGCGCCGTAAACAGCGGATCGATGCGCACCGTTCCCGTAAACCAATCCGCCGGACCATTGCCCGATGGTTGCGATCCAGCTCTCTTAATTTCCATCACTGTTCTCCCGTCCACATGAGAATCTCACGAAGAGCACCCGGCTCATCGCCCAACCAGCGCCTGGAGATGTGCAGGGTATCTTTCACCGCGCACCTCGATCGCGGCCACCGCGCTATCGATTTCGAGCAAATCGTCTGAGGTTAGTTCCAGCGCGGCTCCTCCCAGATTCTCCTCGAGCCGAGTCAGTTTCGTTGTTCCTGGAATCGGCACGATCCACGGCGCCTGGGCCAGCAGCCACGCCAGCGCAATCTGGGCTTTCGTTGCATTTTTCCTCGTTGCGATTTTGTCGAGAGCTTCCACAACGGTCTGGTTTGCCTTCCGATTCTCCGGATCGAAACGCGGAACGGAATTGCGAAAGTCTTTGCTGTCGAACTGCGTGCTCTCATTGATGGCACCGGTCAGAAATCCCTTGCCGAGAGGGCTGAAAGGAACAAATCCGATGCCGAGTTCTTCCAGCGTTGGAAGAATCTCCTTTTCTGGTTCACGCCACCAGAGCGAGTATTCGCTCTGCAGCGCGGCTACGGGCTGCACAGCATGCGCCCGACGTATTGTCTGCACACCCGCCTCAGACAGGCCGAAGTGCTTTACCTTTCCTTCCGCGATCAAGTCCTTCACTGTGGCGGCGACGTCCTCGATCGGCACCTCGGGATCGACGCGGTGCTGATAAAGAAGGTCGATCACATCCGTTCTCAGGCGCTTCAGCGCTGCTTCCACATGCTCGCGAATGCGTTCTGGCTTGCTATTGAGACCGCTGATGCCGTTCTCGTTGAAGTTGAATCCGAATTTCGTTGCGATGACAACCCGATCGCGGAATGGTTCGAGTGCCTCCCCGACGACCTCTTCGTTCTTGTAGGGGCCATAGGCCTCTGCCGTATCAAAGAACGTCACGCCATGGTCAAACGCGGTTCGGATCAAAGTAATCGCGGGTTGCTTTTCTGTCGCCGGACCGTATCCAAAGCTTAGTCCCATGCAGCCGAGACCCAGCGCTGAGACTTCTAATCCACTTTTCCCTAATTTCCGCTTTTTCATTTCCATTCCTTCATCTATTGAGAGACATTTGAATCGCGACGTATCGCGCCAGCCTCAGGTAGAACTCGATCTCCAGCCGGCGAATACGCCGCACTCCTAACTTGCGCGCCTATCCCTTTAGCGAGGCCATGTCGATCGAGAAGCGGTACTTCACATCCGACTTCACCACGCGGTCGAATGCTTCGTTGATCTTCTGCACGGGAATCACCTCAACATCCGAGGTGATGTTGTTCTTGCCGCAGAAATCGAGCATCTCCTGTGTCTCCGCGATGCCGCCGATCAGCGATCCAGAGAAACTCCGCCGCCGCATCAACAGGCCGAAGACAGCCACCGGCAGCGGCTGATCCGGCGCGCCCACCATCGTGATGTTTCCGTCGCGCGCCAGCAGGTTGATGTAGGCGTTGATGTCATGCGGCGCGGCCACTGCATCCAGGATGAAGTCGAAGCTACCGGCGTGCTTCGCCATCTCATCGGCGTTCTTCGAGACAACCACTTCGTCGGCGCCCAGACGGCGCGCATCTTCCTTCTTGCTCTCCGATGTGGTGAATACCACCGTGTGCGCGCCCAGCGCATGCGAGAACTTCACGCCCATGTGGCCCAGTCCGCCGAGTCCCACAACGCCCACCTTCTTGCCCTTCGTCACGCCCCAGTGCTTCATCGGCGAGTAAGTCGTGATTCCCGCGCACAGCAGCGGCGCTGCGCCCGCCAGGTTCAGGTTCGCCGGCACATGCAGCACGAAGTGTTCGTCAACCACGATGCTGTCGGAGTAGCCGCCGTAGGTCACCTTGCCCGTGTGCTTGTCAGGGAAGTTATACGTCAACACAAAATTCGGGCAGAACTGCTCGAAGCCCGCCTTGCACTCCGGGCACGTCCTGTCGGAATCGACCATGCAACCCACCGCGGCCAGGTCGCCTACCTTGAATTTCTTCACCGCCGGACCGATCTTGGTCACGCGGCCAACAATCTCGTGACCCGGCACGCACGGATACGCCGTGGGCATCACGCCGCTCCACTCATTCCGCGCCTGGTGCACGTCGCTGTGGCAGATCCCGCAGAACAGAATCTCCATCTGCACATCGTTCTCAGTTGGATCGCGCCGCTCGATCGTGGTAGAGGCAAACGGCGATGTTGCGCTGCTGACTGAATACGCTTTTGCTTTGTACATGAATTGACCTCAGCCTTTTTGGCGAATGTTTTTTAAGTTTTGATGCACCTCGCGAAAATTGGCGGCGAGTCGAGTGTGCTTCGATCGAACAATCCCAAGCGTACGCAGAATCCAGCGCCCAGCGGTATCCAAATCCTTCCGATTGATTGCCTGATTCTCTTGATGCACAGATTTTTGTGCACATTGCAGAGAAGTTCGCGTTACGCTTTGGTTAAAGCGGCATTCGGAGATTTCCTTGACTAGCCAACCACATACAGCGCATGACCGGCTTCCGCGCCGGGATGCAGCGCGCGATCATCTGCTCCAAAAAATTATCAAACATGTCTCAACTGACGGGCTTCTGAAAACCGACATTCCGCAGCTCTACCTCTACCGTGCCTCGGCTCCCACCAACTGCACTTCGGCCGCCTACGATCCGCGCCTCGTTGTCTTCGTTCAGGGGCAGAAACGAATCAATCTTGGCTCAAAGACCTACCTGTGTGATGGATCCTCATTCCTCCTCTCGACCCTCGATCTGCCCGTCGTCAGTCAAGTGGTCGCGGCTACGCCCGCGAGCCCGATGCTTTGCCTCAACCTCCAACTCGACATGTCCGATATCCGCCGCATCCTCAGCCAGGAGGAATTTCCTCCACCGCAGGAACCGGCCGAAGCCATCGGTATGGCCATCGGCGTCACATCGGTCGAAATTCTCGACGCATGCTCGCGGCTCCTTGATCTTCTCGACTCTCCCAGCGACATACCTTTCCTCAGCGGCCTCATTCAGCGCGAAATCATCTTTCGCCTGCTCCGCGGTCCGCAGGGCTATCATTTGCGCGCCATTGCCACGCTGGGCGAGCAGAGCCATCGCACCGCCAAGGCCGTCTCCTGGCTGCGCATGAATTACGCCAAGCCGCTCCGCGTTGAAGATCTCGCTGCCATGGCGCAAATGGGTGTATCCACGCTGCATCACCACTTTCGCTCGCTCACCGCCATGAGCCCCCTTCAGTATCAAAAGCAGCTTCGCCTGCACGTGGCGCGTGAACGCATGCTGAACGACGGCCTCGACGCCGCCAGCGCCGCCTTCGAAGTGGGCTACGAAAGCGCCAGCCAGTTCAATCGCGAGTACAGCCGCTTCTTCGGCCAGCCGCCGATGCGCGACGTCAAAGCCCGCCGCGTTGCCGGGGCTGTTGCCGCCAACGACTGACCTCTGCACAAACGATTCTCCAACCTTTCATGCATCCGCAAGCGGTTCGCTCGAATCTGACGGAGGTAGCGGAACCACATTGTCCCTCAAATAAAGGATTGGAGACTGTCTCATGGAATCAGTCGCATTGTTCGCCACGCTTCAAGCCCGCGCCGGCAAGGAAGCCGAAGTGGAAGCCTTCTTGAAATCTGCACAGCCGCTGGCTGAGAAGGAACCGCAGACCTCGAAGTGGTATGCCATTAAAATGGCGCCCGCCACCTACGGTATCTTCGATACTTTCGCGAACGACGCCGGCCGCGATGCCCATCTCTCGGGCGAGATTGCCAAACAACTCATGGCGCGCGCTGAGGAACTCTTTGCTGCTCCGCCACAGATTGAAAAGCTGGAGATCCTCGCAGCGACTCCTCTGAAAGGCTGACGGAAGAAGGGCTGACCGGGCGGTGCGGGTGTTGGGCGCTTATCTCGACGCGCTGCTTACGCCGCCCTCCGCCCCACTTCCAGCATGCGGTTGCCTTCCATCCGGTCGAACGCTTCGGCTGCTGACAGGTGTTGCTCTTCCAGCTTCTCAAGCAGCGCCCGGAACCGCGTGTTTTGCCGAAGCGCATCGAGCCACGGATCGTGCGCCATTGCGGGGTAGCAGAAAAATCCGCCGGCCACTGTGCGTTCCAGCAACTCGATCGCCCGCTCCTCCTGCCGTAAGTGCGCAAGATGCCTGCCCAGATAAAACAGAGCCTGTGGATCGCTGAATCCCGACGCGACAATCCGCTCGATCGCAGCTATGCTTCCGGCGTCGTCGCCTTCAATCAGCGTGCGCGCCGCGACCATAAAGTCCCCAAGCCGCGTCTTTACCTTTTGCTCCAAGATACGCAATTGCGACACCGCTTCGTCCTTTCGCTCTGTCTCCGCCATGGCCAGCGCCACAATATAGGGGCTGTCTTCTAACTTCATCTTCGCCAGCCGTGCATAGTCTCCCTGTAAAAACACCGTGTGTGGAATGCTCGTCTTGATCTTCGGTTCCAGCGCCACCGCGCGCCAGTGCGCCGCAGCCGATGCCTCAAGCAGGCCGCAGTAGCACAGAGGGCTGACCAATCCGGCAAACACTTCGGGATCAGGCGCCATCAGCACGCGCGGAATCAGCCGCGTCATCGCATCGCTCGCCCGTCCCAGGTCAACTTCAAGCTGAGCGTAAAACTTGTGCGCAATCGCCAGTTCCGGATTCAGCTCCAGCGCCTTCTGGAATGCCGCCTCCGCTTTCTGCATCCCTTCTTTTTGCCCGATCGGCAGATACTTCGAAATCACGTGATGGATTCGTCCCAGCCGTGCCCATGCCGGCGCAAATTTTGGATCGGCCTCAACGCAGCGCTGATACAAATCGTGCGCCGCGGCCCACTGTTTTGCATCGTGGCTGAACTGGTTTCCGCGCAAATAGTATTCGTACGCCTTCGCGCTGCTCGGCACATCCTTGCGCAGCAGCCTCTGCTCGCGGGCTGAGAGCCGAAGCTCCAGCGCATCCAGCACACATTCCGTCATCTCGTCCTGCAGGCGGAACACGTTTCCGATGGCGGCCTGCATGCTGTTCGAGCACAGCAGTGTTCCGCTCGCCGCCTCGGTCAGTTGCGCCGAGACGCGAATCTCATCGCCCGCCGCCAGCAGTGTGCCGGTGATGATCAGATCCACGTCGGCCTCAACCCCAATCGTCTTTGGGTCATGCGTTCCGCCCGCAAAACGGGCTCCCGCGAGCGTCGAACGCACCACCAGCGAATTCAATCCCGAAAGTGCCGTCGTCAGCGCATCCGGAAGGCTGAATGCCAGGAAATCCGTCGCCGGGTCAGGCCGCAGCATGCGGAAAGGCAGCACGATAATCCGCGTCAGCGCCTTCGGCACCGCAGGTGCCTCCTTCTCCACCGGTTGCAGAAACCGATAGCCGCGCCGGGGCAGGGTCTCAATGAACTTTGGGGTGTCAGCGCTATCGCCCAGCGCCTCGCGAATCTGCCGGATGCAGAAATTCAGCCCCTGCTCGAAATCGACGAAGGTGTCGTCCCGCCAGATGCGTTCACGGATCTCGGTGCGGGTGACCACCTCGCCGCTGCGGCTCGCGAGCATCTCCAGCACCCTGAAGGGCTGCGGAGGCAGCTTGATGCGGTCCCCGCCGCGCCGCAGCTCGCCGGCGTTTGCGTCAACTTCAAAACAATCGAACCGCAATATCCTGAGCGGGTCACTCATAGAAAACTTAGCAATCACTCATTGCACATCAATGGAAGGGGTGAGGGAAGGAGAGTACAACTCATCCTATCAGCGATTCCCCAAGGCACCCGCTGAAATTCTTGCCCTAAGACCCGGAGGTCACTATGTCCCTGCGAATCAATGAAGTAGCTCCCGACTTTGAGGCCGCAACCACCCACGGTCCCATCAGCTTTCACCAATGGCTGGGCGACTCCTGGTGCGTGCTTTTCTCGCATCCCAAGGACTTTACACCGGTCTGCACCACCGAACTGGGCATGGTCGCCGGCATGGAAGCCGAGTTCGCTCGCCGCAACTGCAAGATCATTGGCCTCAGCGTGGACCCCGTCGAGGACCACGGCCGCTGGGCCATGGAAATCGAGCGCACCCAGGGACACAAGGTCAACTACCCCATGATCGGCGATTTTGACCTGAAAGTTGCGAAGCTCTATGGGATGCTGCCCGCCGAAGCAGGCGACTCCTGCACTGGCCGGACAGCCGCCAACAACGCCACCGTCCGCACGGTCTTTGTCATCGGCCCCGACAAGAAGATCAAGCTGATGCTCGCCTACCCCATGACCACGGGCCGCAACTTCGATGAAGTGCTGCGGGTGATCGATTCCATGCAACTGACCGCCGCGCACCAGGTGGCGACCCCGGCGAACTGGAAGCCAGGCGAAGAGGTGATCATCGTCCCGGCTGTCAGCGACGAGGACGCGAAGAAGAAATATCCCGCCGGTTGGAATCCCGTGCTACCTTACCTGCGGCTCGTTGCGCAGCCCCAATAATCAATTGCAGCCTCCGCTGCCGCCCCGTCAATCAACACTTCCCCGAGGAGGAATCACCATGGAATCGGTTCAGGTTGAGCGTTTCTATCTTGGCTGTCTCGCGCACGCGTCCTATATGGTCGGCTCCGAGGGCGTCGCCGCCGTCATCGATCCACAGCGCGATGTCGATCTCTACATCGAGGCAGCGGCAAACAAGGGCTGGAAGATTGAGCACATCATCGAGACGCATCTCCACGCCGATTTCGTCTCAGGCCACCACGAGCTTGCGGAGCGGACCGGCGCGCAGATCTACCTCGGCGCCGGTTCGGGAGCGCAGTTCCCGCACGTCGAGGCTCGCGACGGCGACGAAGTCTGCTTTGGCAATTGCCGCTTCCGGTTTCTGCAAACGCCGGGGCACACCGTCGAAAGCATCTGCATCGTGATGAACGATCTGGGCAGTCCTACCCGACCCGCTGAAGTGTTCACCGGCGATACGCTCTTCATCGGTGACGTAGGCCGCCCCGACCTCTCCGGCACGATGACGCCGCAGCAGCTCGCGGCGCTTTTGTTCGAGAGCCTGCACACCAAGCTGCTCACGCTGCCTGACGATACGCGCATCTATCCGGCGCACGGCGCCGGTTCGCTCTGCGGCCGCCAGATGAGCTCTGAAAGCTCGTCGACGATCGGCCAGCAGAAACAGACCAACTACGCGCTCAAGGCGAAGACCAGCGAAGAGTTCGTTCACCTGCTCACCGACAATCTCTCGCCGGCGCCCGCCTATTTTGCGCAGGATGTCGACCTCAATCGCCGCGGTGCTGCGCCGTTGTCAGAAATGTCGCAGCTCGCCAGCCTCTCGGCCGACGACGTGCTCCGCCTGCAGGATAAGGGCGCGATCGTCGTCGATACGCGCAACACCATCGAGTTCGCCGCCGGCCATGTGCCCGGCTCCGTTCACATCGCGCTCAGCGGCCAGTACGCTTCGTGGGCGGCACGCATTCTCGGTCTGGACAATACGATCGTCATCGTCAGCGAGGATGCCGAGCAGGTGAATGAATCTCGCATGCGCCTGGCTCGCGTCGGCATCGAGAAGGTCGCAGGCTATCTGCGCAATGGCGTCATCGGCTGGGCCGAAGCCGGTCTCGAGCTCGATTCGCTGCCGCAGATCACGGTGACCGATCTGCACGAACTGTGTGACAGCGAACCGGAGACTGTTGCAGTGCTCGACGTTCGCGAAGCGGGCGAGCGCGAAAGCGGAGTGATCGAGGGCTCGCATTGGATCCCACTAGGCAAGCTCGAATTGAACCTGGAATCGGAATCCGACGGACTCGATCGCTCGAAAGTAATCGTTGTGCAATGCCGCAGCGGCTATCGCAGCTCCATCGCCACCAGCCTTCTGCAGCGCGCCGGCTTCTCCCGCGTCGCCAACCTCACCGGCGGATTCGATGCATGGAAGGCTGCGGGCTTTCCCTGCGTGACCAACGCAACGGCTGCAGCATAAGCAAAACCGATTTCACCCCAGACCACGGAGGATCATATGGCGACGATGCAGGCGCAAATCTGGAAGAGCTCCAACTTCACCATCGAGCAGATACCGGCCACCACGCCGCAAACCGCGGTCTTCCGCTTCACTGGCCCCTTCACCGCGCGCGACATGTTTCAAAAACTCACCCCGGCAGAAATGCGCCAGCTTCTCGATCCGGCCTCGAGCGATAAGCATACCGTCCAGATCCTTGACCTCACCGCGGTTCCCTATATGGATTCGGCCGGTCTGGGCATGATCGTCAGCCATTACGTCCGCTGCCAAAGCAAAGGCGTGAAACTGGTGCTGGCCGGCGTCGGTCCGAAAGTGATGCAGCTTTTCCGCCTGACCAACATGCATCAACTGATCCCAACGGCCACGACCGTCGAAGACGCCGCAAGCGCATAGCGAATGGGGCGCGTCAGGCATCGACACAAATCAAAAGGCCCCTCGGCATCGAAGGGCCTTTCGCATTCTCCTTGATTTCTCGCTCTGTGCGCAAAGTGGATCAACACCACTTCCGCACGATGGGCTGACAGCTAGTTTTTCCCAATCACCTTCGCCAAGGTTGCCCCAATTTCCGCCGGCGACACCACAACGTGAATTCCCGCCGCTGTCATCGCCTTCATCTTGTCGGCCGCCGTGCCCTGCCCGCCGCTGATGATCGCGCCCGCGTGGCCCATCCGCCGCCCCGGAGGCGCGGTCTGCCCGGCGATGAATCCCACCACCGGCTTCTTCACGTTCTTCTTCACAAAATCGGCCGCAGCCTCTTCCGCCGATCCGCCGATCTCGCCAATCATGATGATCGCTTCGGTCTCCTCGTCGTCGTTCAGCAGTCGCAGCGCATCGATGTGCGTCGTGCCGATAATCGGATCGCCGCCGATGCCAATTGCCGTCGACTGCCCGATTCCCCGCTGCGTCAGTTGATGCACGGCTTCATAGGTCAACGTTCCCGAGCGCGACACGATGCCGATCGAGCCTTCCTTATGAATGCGCCCCGGCATGATGCCGATCTTCGCCTTGCCCGGAGAAATTACCCCTGGGCAATTCGGCCCGATCAGGCGCGACTTCGAGTTCTTCAGCTTGGCCCACACCTTCACCATGTCCAGCGTCGGAATCCCCTCGGTGATGCACACGATCAGCGGAATCCCTGCGTCCTCTGCTTCGAGAATCGCGTCGGCGGCAAACGGCGGCGGGACAAAAATCATCGTCGCGTTCGCGCCCGTCTCCTTCACCGCGTCGGCAACGGTGTTGAACACCGGCCAGCCCTCGTGAATCGTTCCGCCTTTGCCCGGCGTCACGCCGCCAACCACCTTCGTTCCGTACTCCGCGCAGCCCTTCGCGTGGAATGTGCCTTCCTTGCCCGTCAGCCCCTGCACAATCAGCCGCGTGTTGTTGTCTACAAGTACCGCCATGAATAGCTCCTGCGTTTAGCTTTCAGCCGTCAGCCTTCAGCTCTCAGCTTTTGCCGCTGGCTTAGTTTCTGAATCAATGATGTGAGCATCTTCGAAACTTCCTCACTTAATCCTGCGGCTTCGTCAATCAACTGCTTGCTGCCGAATTCGAGCCTCCGAGCGACGACGAGTTGAGTTTTCAATTCGAAGACCGATCCCAGCGCAATTCCGAGAAACTGCCGGAACTCTGCTGAGTTGAGCCTCCCGCGTCCCTCTGCGATATTGCTCGCCACAGAGACGCTGGCTCGGCGAAGTTGCGATACTAATCCATACATCTCTTCCTTCGGAAAACCTCGAGTTAGCTTGTAGATACAAACTGTCAGGTCGATCGCACGTTGCCATACAGTCAGATCTTGCACGTCCTGTGGCATTTCATGTCCCCAACGCTTCAGCCGTTCGTGCCGGCAGCAGTCCGACTTAGCTGACGGCTGAAAGCTGAAGGCTGACAGCTTTCAGCTAGAAGCTGCTCTTACCACCATCTCCGCCGCTTCCTTCATCGTCGCGCCC
Source organism: uncultured Acidobacteriaceae bacterium (assembly GCA_963782085.1). Lineage (GTDB taxonomy): Bacteria > Acidobacteriota > Terriglobia > Terriglobales > Acidobacteriaceae > Telmatobacter. The sequence goes on along the minus strand of CAWAIL010000003.1, from coordinate 136,842 downwards.
ACCTGGAAGTTCAGCCCCGACTCCTTCAAAATCTTGCGGCCCTCTTCCACATTCGTGCCTTCCAGCCGCAGCACAATCGGCACCTTCACGTGGAGATTCCGTGCCGCCGCCACAACGCCCGTCGCCAGCCGGTCAACGCGAAGAATGCCACCGAAAATATTGATGAAGATCGCCTTCACGTGCGAGTCGCTCAGCAGAATCTCGAATGCGTGCTCAATCTGTTCCTGCGTTGCCCCGCCGCCAACATCCAGAAAGTTCGCAGGCGAGCCACCCGCGTACTGAATAATGTCCATCGTCGCCATCGCCAGTCCCGCGCCATTCACCATGCAGGCAATCGAGCCGTCGAGTTTGATGTAATTGAGTGCGTACTTGCTCGCTTCCACTTCCAGCGGATCTTCTTCCGCAACGTCGCGCAGCGCCTTGATGTCCTGGTGCCGGAACAGCGCGTTGTCGTCGAAGTTGATCTTCGCGTCCAGCGCAAAGAGCTTGTCGTCTTTCGTGGTGATGAACGGATTGATCTCCAGCAGTGACGCATCCGTCTCGATAAACGCCTTATAGAGGCTCTGGAAGAACTGGACAGCCTGGTTGATCTGCGTCGGCTTCAACCCGAGCGCGAACGCCAGCTTTCGCGCCTGCCATGCGCCGAATCCCACCGCCGGATCGATCGACTCCTTGTAAATCGCCGTCGGATCCTTCGCCGCAACCTCTTCAATCTCCATGCCGCCGGCCTGCGACGCCATAAACACCAGCTTGCCCGTCGCGCGATCGAGCACGATGCCCAGATACAGTTCGCGATCAATCGCCGCGGTCTCTTCGATCAGCAGTCGCTGCACCTTTTGCCCCTGCGGCCCGGTCTGATGCGTCACCAGTTGCATGCCCAGGATGTTCTTCACGTGCAGCTCGGCATCTTCGCGCGTCTTCGCCACTTTCACGCCGCCGCCCTTGCCGCGGCCTCCTGCGTGGATCTGCGCCTTCACTACGCTGCCGTGCGCGCCCTCGGCAAACAGCTTGCGGGCCGCGGCCGCGGCCTCTTCAAAGTTCGCCGCCATCTCGCCCTTTGGCACGGCAACGCCGTACCTGGCGAGGATTTCCTTAGCTTGATATTCGTGGATTTTTATCTTAGTGTCCGCCTATCGCAATGAGCCGCATCAACACTGCCGATCCCAGCGTATCGGCGGTGTCCACCAGTGTCAACACGGCTGACTCGCATCACGGCACGGCAATTCACGCTCATGCTAGAAAGGTCACTATGTTCGCAAAGGGCTCCAAGTACTACGCAGACTGGCGCGATAAATCTGGTTCGCGCAAGCGCAAATCATTCTCCAGCCAACGGGCCGCCTTCCAATTTGAGGCACAACAAAAGGAACTCGCCCACCCAAAACAAACGGCGCGGGTACGAACTTGGCCGCGATACTCCGCGCCCGATATCTCACCCTCCCGCGCGGCTACCAACTCAAAGCGACCGCCAAGCTCCTCATCGCGGCTGCAGGTAGTGTCCATCCGCACGAACTCACCCAGGCACACGTCATCGAAGCCGACGAGCAAATCACGCACGGCGGATACGCGCACGCCACGCGCCGCCAGAAAGCCAACTGCTTAAGATCGATCCTCCGCTGGCTTTGGGAAGATCACGGCGCACCAAAACTCGACGAGCAGGTCACACGGCACCCAGGCTCTCAGGCCGCGCAACGTCACCGCCTCTGACTCCGAGCTCGACCGCATCATGTCCGCAGCGCCCGACTATCTGCGCCTCCTGCTCACTCTCTGCTCTGACCTCGCCATCCGTTCCGGCACAGCCGGTCGCCTCGGCCCCGAGCACTACGACCCCCAGCGCCGCACCCTGCGCTTCAAAACCAAGTACGGCGCGCACCTCACTCTTCCGGTCACTGACGCAACCCGCGCACTCATCGACTCGTGCGACATGGACAGCCGCGATTCGTTCGTCCGCCAGCTTCAGCGCCGCCACCACTCACACGGCGCGCCGCCAGATCCTGACATTCACACCCCCGGCGCACTCGACCGGCAAACGCGCGAACTCCTCAGAGACGCCGGCATCACCCGCCGCATCACGCCTCACGACCTGCGCCGCACCACCGCCGTCGCCATGCTGCGCCACACGCGCGACGTGCGCGACGTGCAAGCCATCCTCGGACACCGCAGCCTGCAATCAACCATCTGGTATCTCGATCACGACTTGCAGCCCGTCACGCGCCTCAACCTCGAAACCATCAAGCGGCCCTTCCTCGTGCCGCCACAGGAGAAATCCGCATGAGACTCGCCCTCATCGCCCACCACCACACCATCGCGCTCCACGCGCAAGCCACGCCGCCACGCGACCGCACCAGCCGCGTCGATAAAGCCCTCACCACCTGCAAAGACGCCTGGACAAACGCCTACGCGCAAGCACAGGAGAAAGGCCTCCCAGCGCCCAAGGCTCTCCGCATGGCGCAAGTCGCCTACAAACTCGCCATGCCAAAAATGGACTCGCTGCCATCCATCCGCGCCGCCATTGCATGCACCGCGCAGGGCATTCAGCTTGAAGTGTTCGACGGGCGCGACGGCTCGCAACTCCTCTACGCCGCGCAGGTTGCCATGTCCGTCCTCAAACAGAAAGGAGCGAAAAAACCGTGACACCCCCCACCCCAAAGCACTCACGCGCCCCCGTCATTCACGGAGTCACCGAACCCTGGGGACCGCTGGTGCGCCAGCCCGCCCCCGCCGCGCGTCTCGCCCACATCCTCAACCGCAGCGCCTCCGACCTGTGGGACGTGTGCACCCTCACCGACGCGGCCCAAATGTGGGAGGAAGCCCGCGCCATCGCCAGCCGCATCCTCGCATCCAGTCCAATCGACTAACCACAACCTGTTGCGGTATAACTTGCACTACACCACAACAAGTTGTATGCTCTCCAGCATGGACCCCGCCGAAGCTCTCGCTGGCGGACCCCGCAAATCGGGCGCGGACGAATCGGACAGTACCGCGCCCAATGCGGCCCACTGGCTCCAACACCCCACACCCCACGACACCAAGCCAACACCCGGCTCCTACGACTGGTGGATGCAATGGCTCCTCGCATGGGGACGCGTCCTCGAAGAAGAGGACGAAGAGCGCTGCGGCAAAGAACCCACTGAAGACGAAGACGACGCCCCCAACGAACCCGACGCACCGGAAGACAAACAATGAACGACCCCGCAGCCACCGTCTCGCAAACCCTCGCCGCCATCGCCGTCCGCCGCTGGTCCTTCGACCGCACGCTGCTCCTCAGCGGAAAGGTCACCAGCTACAAGCTCGACGGCTGGAAGCGCAGAGCCACCGCCACCTACGACGCGCGCCAGGTCCGCGTTGCAGACTTCGAGCTCGCGCTGCAAACCATTCCAGCCGCAGCGCAGGCGCTCATTCTCCTCATTCACCACCAGGGCTACACCTGGGCCGAGGCCAGCGCCATTCTCGGCATCACCGTCTGCGCCGTGCGCCACCAACTCCCGCGCGCCCTCGACGCACTAGCCAGCGCCCTCGACCAGCGCAACCTCCTCTAGCAAAAATCGGCCCCCAGTGGAAGAGCCGACAGCCGCAAAACCATAAAGAGCCATATGACGCGCTCCGCGCGCCGTGAACGAGCCTATACAGTGTGCTCGTCGCTTCGCTCCTCGGTCATGGTGGGCCCGCTCCGCGTGGCCGCGCCCGCATCCTGCAAATCATCACAGCGGCCACGCTCCGCACCCACCGGCTTGTCGGCGCACCCGCGCGCTCGGTCAGCTGCCGCTTCGCTCTCGCTGCCCTTCGGCCTTCGGCTCCCGCGCCCCTGCGCCGCCCTTCGTCGCACGCTGCGCGTGCGCCTCAGGGTGGGCTGGGCGTCCGCGCAACCGCCACCGCCGCCAGGTCCCCGCCTCACAAAGAACGAAATCCGCCCAGCCCAACAAGCCGATAAAAAACTATAAACAGCAGGCGCGCTCCGCGCGCCGCGTGAGACCATGATCGGCATGGGCGTCATGTCAAAGGCGCTGGGCAAGGTGTTTGACCGCGTGCCGGAGTGGGCCAAGGTCGTCCTCGGGCTCGCCGCCTTCGCAGGGATCATCTATGGCGTCGCCCGTTACGGCTGGGTGTTCCTCCTGAAGGTCATCTTCAGCCCCGAATTCTAGCGACACCTTCCGCCAAGCTTCATCACCGCGCGAACGATAGGACCCCACGCCCGAAAAAGGGGGACAAGGTTTTTTCGGCGGCGTGCCCATCGTCCGCGCTGCATCCTCGTAGCGCGAGCAGCGCAAAAACAAAAACCCGCCGCGCTCCGGGCCCCGGTGCACGGCGGGTGGGCACTGCAGATCTAGGGAACTGCTGCCCTTTGCTGAGAAGATACGCGCCGCCCTGCGCGCACTCCGTGACCGCGCGCACAATTCTCCCCACATTCCCACACGGACACAGCCCCTTAGTACTGTCCCGGAACGCTCCACACGTGAGCGCAGTCACAGCCCGATTGTGCTAACGTGAAGTGTCCACCCGGACACCGAAACCCGCGCTCCGCGCGGCGACCAAAAGTCGCACGTGTCCAAGACTCAAACTGGACACCGCAAAACCCCAATGTTTACGCGGGGCTCCACCTTTTCACTTGACTTTCGTGGATTTTCAACGGGTTGGGACCTCAGGCAAATCCCAGACTATCACGCAGATTTGGCGCAGAATCCCACGGTTCGAAGGCCGTGAAATTGCGAGCAAACGTGGCGCCCTTTTTCGTCGCCTGCCCCCTCTGCCATACTTCATTCATGTCTTTGGTGAAGGAACTGCTCCGTCCGCTGGCTGAAGACGGAGCGCAGCTTACGCGCGAGCAAGCCTCCGCAGCCCTCGAAGAAATCCTCGCCGGCAACGTGCCCGAAGTGGAGACTGCGGCTCTGGTTACGGTGATGGCCACGCGCGGCGAGCAGGCACCTGAACTCGCAGGTTTCGTTGACGTCATGCGCAAGCACTCCGTTCCATTGCCATTCACAGATGAAGAAAGAGCGGAGCTTGTCGATTGCGTCGGCACCGGCGGCGGTGGCCCGCAGACCTTCAACATCTCCTGCGGCGCGGCGCTCGTTGCCGCAGCCGCCGGCGCGCGTGTCGCCAAGCACGGCAACCGCGCCGTCACTTCGCGCTGCGGCGCAGCCGATGTTCTCGAGGCTCTCGGCGTTCCCATCGAACTCTCGCCGGACCTCGCCGTCGAGTGCCTGCGCGAAACCGGATTCGTCTTTCTCTACGCGCCGCTCTATCACCCGGCCATGAAAGCTCTCGGGCCCCTGCGCCGCGCGCTCGGCTTCCGCACCATCTTCAATCTTGTCGGCCCGCTGACGAATCCCGCTCACGCAAGCACGCAGGTCATCGGAGTTCTTGCTCCCAGCCGCGTCCTCCTCGTTGGCCGCGCGCTGGTCTCACTCGGCGCCAAGCGCGCTTTCGTCGTCCATGGAACCGATGGCATCGACGAGCTCACCACCACCGGCGAGTCCGTGGTGGCGCGCATTGAGGAATCGGCGGAAGGCAAGTCCGACCTTCACTCCAGCGACAAAGACCCGTCGCCGGGGACCCCGACGATGAAAGCCGCGCGCGTCACGCCGGAGATGGCCGGACTGCCCCGCGCCACGCTCGACCAATTCACCGGCGGCGACGTCGCCACCAACAAGTCGCTGCTCTACGACGTGCTTACCGGTATACCCGGAGCTCGCCGCGACATTGTTCTGCTCAACGCCGCGGCAGTCCTCGTCGCCGCCAGCCTCGCCGGCGATCTCAAGCAGGGTGTCGCCATGGGCGCCGAAGCCATCGACACAGGCCAGGCTGCTGCAACTCTCGCCAAGCTCCAACAGTTCGGCGCGAGGCACGCGACAAAACAATGACCACGCCGCCCGCACTCTCGGCCTTCCAGGTTCACGCCACCGACAACGTTGCCACGCTCCTCGGCGACGTGACTGAGGGCACGATCGTCGCCGTTGTCGGATCGGGCACAACAATCGAACTCACCGCGAGGGAAAAAATCGCGATGGGACACAAGATCGCTCTCGTTGCGATTGCCGAAGGCAAACCAATTACCAAATTCGGCGTCGTCATCGGTATCGCCATACGGCGCATCGGGCCCGGCGAGTGGGTCCACCTGCACAACTGCCGCAGCCAACTCGACGAGCGGTCCGGCTCCTTCGATCTCCAGACCGGTGCGCCGCCTGAGGCTTGACCGCGAATTCCCGCTGGCACGTCGTGTTCCGGCCGCTGATCGAGCAACGCAATTCACCTGGAATCACTCATAATATTTCTGGAGAGAAGCAGTCATGCCCAAGGTTCGCGTCGCAGGATTCGGCGTTTCATTGGACGGTTTCAGCGCCGGCATCGAGCAAAGTCTCAATGACCCGCTCGGCAAACGCGGAACCGAGATCTTTCAGTGGTTTTTTCACACCAGTACCTTCCGCTCGATGCACGGGCAGGAAGACGGAACCAGCGGTGGTGTCGACGAAGAATTTGCCCACCGCGCAATGGACAATTTTGGCGCCTTCATTCTCGGGCGCAATATGTTCGGTCCCGTGCGCGGCCCGTGGCCCGACGATTCATGGAAGGGCTGGTGGGGCCCGAATCCGCCGTACCACGCGCCGACATTCGTGCTCACCCATTTCGAACGCGAGCCGCTGGTCATGGAAGGTGGAACGACTTTCTACTTTGTCACGGGCGGCATTGGCGAAGCGCTCGAGCGCGCGAAGCAAACCGCCGGCAGCAAAGACGTGAAGATCGGAGGCGGTGTTTCAACCGTGCGCCAGTATTTGAAAGCTGGATTGATCGACTCTATCCATCTTGCGTCGGTGCCTGTTCTCATCGGCGAGGGTGAATCGCTATTTCACGGTCTGGACCTCCATGCACTTGGATTTCGAGTCACTGAGCGCAAGTCTTCGGAATTTGCGACGCATCTGGTGCTGGAAAAGGGCTGAGGTCACCGGCGCGGCGCCTGCCCCAGCACAAAGTTCCATCAGCCGGCCCATTTTGCCTGCGAAGCAGCGCTAGCGAATGACTACTCTGGCACCAAACCGGCGCCGCCAGGCTAATTCGCTGCCATGATTAGCGGTCATTACGCGCTCCGCCGAGAGTGCTTGGAAGAAAATGCCGGTCCATCTTGCTGGCATGCGGGAGGTATGTGCGACTGGTCCTGGCTACGACGCGAGAGTTTCTAACAGCGGCTTCTTGACTTGCACTTTCCCGTCTCACCTTGAAGGAGAGCCAACGCTTGGCAAGTCGAGAGATGTGGGATTCACAAAATAGCGACGCTGAAAGTACAGCGCCAGATTCACAAGAGCAATCATCACAGGCACTTCCACCAGCGGTCCGATGACAGCCGCGAACGCAGCGCCCGAGTTGATGCCGAACACCGAGATGGCAACAGCGATTGCCAGCTCGAAGTTGTTCGAAGCGGCCGTAAAAGAAAGCGTAGTCGTTTTCGAGTAGTCCGCGCCAAGTTTCCGGCCCATGTAAAACGACACCAGGAACATCACCACGAAGTAGATCAAGAGCGGTATGGCGATCCTTAGAACGTCCAGAGGCAGACGCACGATGTAACCGCCCTTGAGAGAAAACATCGCCACGATAGTGAATAACAGTGCGATCAGAGTGATCGGGGCGACCCTGGGCACGAAATTCCGGTCATACCACTCGCGGCCCTTTGCACGAACCAACAGTGTCCGCGTCAGGAACCCAGCGATAAAAGGGATACCCAGGTAGATGAAAACGCTTTTCGCGATCTCGCCGATGGAGACGTCGACTTGCACTCCGCGCAGGCCGAACCAGCCCGGCAGAACCGTGATGAACACCCAGGAGTAGACCGAGTAGAAGAAGACCTGGAACAGAGAGTTGAACGCGACCAGTCCGGCGGCATACTGCGTGTCACCCTTCGCCAGCTCGTTCCATACGATCACCATGGCGATGCAGCGTGCGAGCCCGATCATGATCAGGCCGGCCATGTACTCCGGGTACCCGCGCAGGAACACAATGGCCAAGACGAACATCAGAATTGGACCGATCAGCCAGTTCTGCACCAGCGAAAGGCCAAGCACCCGCTTGTTGCGGAATACCTCGTGCAGTTCTTCGTATCGAACCCGCGTAAACGGCGGGTACATCATCAGGATCAGTCCCGCTGCGATTGGAATCGAAGTTGTGCCGATGCTGAAGCGGTTCAGAAACGGCACGACGCCGGGTGCAAGCCAGCCAAGAGCCACGCCGAGGGCCATCGCGGTGAAGATCCACCCTGTGAGATAGCGGTCCAGAAAAGACAACCGGCTTTTTTTCACCCATTGCCTCCTACGACCGGCCGATCTGGTCGATCTCCCGCTTGATGGCCATGTCTTCAAGCGTCGAAAGCGGCAATGAGAGGAACAGACCAATCCTGCGGTCAAGCACGGTGAACGCGTCACGAAACGCGCGGGCGATTTCCTCCGAAGTCCCCTTGGCCGCCGCCGGATCGGCAATACCCCAGTGCGCCGTCATCGGCTGCCCTGGCCAAAACGGACACTGCTCCTTCGCGGCGTTGTCGCACACAGTAAAAACGAAGTCGAGCTTCGGCGCTCCCGGTCCGGAGAACTCGTCCCATGACTTGCTGCGCAGGCCCGCCTTTAAGAGTCCCGCAGATTCAATCTGCTCGAGCGCTTCCGGCCGCGGCAGCCCGGTTGGATGGCTGCCTGCGCTATAGGCCGTGAACTTCCCCTTGCCCTTGTGGTTAAGAATCGCTTCGGCCATAATCGAGCGCGCGGAGTTGCCGGTGCAGAGGAACAGAACGTTGTAATGCTCGGCCATAATCGCTACTCCCTGGCCCCTGCGAGAGCTGGCGTGCAGCAACCCGGTTGGCAGCAGGCGGCCTTGGGCTTGTTGGCACGGATGAAGGCGCTGAAGAATTTGTTATTCACCTCGGGAGCTATGGCGTCGACGTCGACGCCGGCCTCGGTTAGAAACTGGCGGGCATCTTCGACGTTATATTCGCGCGTGGGTTCGGCAGAAACCTCTTCGAAACCAGCCGCGCGCAGTTTTGCCATGTACTCGTTCTCTTCAAGTGCTCCTGCAATGCAGCCCACCCAGAGCAACATGCTCTTGCGCACAGCTTCCGGCACGCTGCCGCGAACAACCACATCGGAAACCGCAAATCGTCCTCCCGGCTTCAGAACGCGGAACGCCTCGCGCAAAACTCGGTCCTTGTCAGCGGAAAGATTGATCACGCAGTTGGAGATGATCACGTCCACCGAGTTCTCGGGCAGCGGAATGTTCTCAATCTCGCCTCTCAGGAATTCGACATTCGTGGCGCCCGCCTGCCTCTGGTTCTCTCGCGCAAGTGCCAGCATATCGTCGGTCATGTCCAGGCCATATGCCTTGCCGGTTGGCCCGACGCGCTTCGCCGAGAGCAACACATCGATTCCGCCACCGGAGCCAAGATCGAGCACGGTTTCTCCAGGTCGAAGATCGATAAGCGCAGTCGGGTTGCCGCAGCCGAGAGAGGCTTTGACAGCTTTCTCAGGAAGAATTCCCGTTTGGTCGGCGCCGTAGAGGTTCGTGGTGATCGGATCGCAGCACCGAAGACCCGGATCGCAACATGCCTGCACACTGCCCGACTGCGCGACAGACCGCGCGACGCTTCCGTACTTTTCCTTCACCTGATCCTGAACACCGCTCGTGGAATCCATGATGGCATTTCCTCATATACGCTATGGCGAATGTATTCGTACTGGACATATATGTCAAGCCGTATATCATAGAAGCGTGAATCGTTCCCCAAAGGCCTACGATCTGGCGCTGCTCTTCGCGGCTCTCTCTGACCGTACGCGGCTCCGGCTTTTGAACCTGATGGACGGCAGAGAGGTATGCGTTTGCTATTTTGTTGAGATCCTCGGGCAGAGCCAGCCCAAGATCTCGCGCCACCTCGCTTACCTGAGGCGTGCAGGTGTGGCTGCCGCCCGGCGAGAAGGAAAGTGGATGCATTACAAGATCGCTGTACCCGCCGATGCCGGCGCAGCCAGGATCCTTCGCGAGACGCTTGCGGTTCTTAGAGATGACAAGCGGATGAACGCTGACCTCAACCGCCTGGCTGAATCCTGCTGTACGCCGCAAGCCTCCGCACTGGAGCGAGTGCCCGCACCGAGGATCCTGCAAACTTCTGCCTCTTCGACCTCCTGAGTTGAAAAGGAAGAGGGAGCCGCAGTTTCAACGAGCCCTCAATTTGAGACCCTGTTCGGACCTCGTGTCTGTGGTTGTCAAGTCCGCGGGAAGTCGAGAATTGACATATCCGGCTGATTTCAAAGCAAATAAAAAGTTTGAAGAACAGTGCCGGTAATTTCTTTGAAAAGCGCATACTTCCCTTAGCTCCGATTTCGAGGCTCTGGCGGCCACGCCAACACCGCTAACTATCTTTGTTTTCAGCAATCTGGATTCTAACCCATTTATTTTCAATGGGCTGGAGAAAATGATCCGAGCTCAAACCATTGAAAGAACGCGGCTTGACTCAAAAACATGGGTGGGGGGGGTGAATCGTGAGCCATTTGATTCCACTGCGTCCGCAATGATTCTCGAAAAGCAGCCAATGGCTTTTGAACGCCCCCCATACCCTAAACTCCGGCTGTGAAACTGTGGTATTGTGAGGCCCGCTAACCTCCCTGAAATCAGGTCCAAAACCAGGGCGGTACGAAGTACCACAGAAACACAAGAACTGTGCAACTGTGGATCCCTCGCAAGGTATTTGGAATCAGTGATTTGAATTGGCCGATTTTTGGCTGGTTCCGTGACAAAGACATATTTTCATGCACTGATCCATAATGGATCGAAGTATGAAAAACCTTTCCTGGCAAGGCTACCTCCGCGCCGACGGCCGCAAGGGCATTCGCAACCACCTGCTCGTCATTTACACCGTCGAGTGCGCCAGTTTTGTCGCGCAGGAGATCGGCAAAGGCGAACAGGACGTCCACGTCATCGGCTTTCCCGGCTGCTACGACAACGACTTTGCCATCCGCCTGATGCTGGCACTGGCCACGCATCCCAACATCGGCGGCGTGCTCTGCGTCGGGCTCGGTTGCGAGTACACACAGCCGCACCGCCTCGCCGAAGCAGTTCGCCAGTCCGGCCGTCCAGCCGAGTCGTTCTTCATCCAGGAGAATGGTGGCACGCGTTCCAGCGTCGCCCTGGGCAAAGAGAAGATCGCCACGCTGCGAACGCGCGCCCACGCGGAAGCCGTCAAAGTTTCCATGACCTGGTCCGATCTGACCATCGGCGCCGAGTGCGGCGGTTCCGACGGAACATCAGGTCTCGCCGGTAATCCTGTCGTTGGCCGCGCCTTCGATCGTCTCGTCGAAATGGGCGGCACGGCGATATTTGAGGAGACCGTCGAGATGATCGGCCTGCGCGACATCATGGTCTCGCGCGCCGCATCGCCGGCAGCGCAGCCGCAGCAACTTGGCGCCGCCTACGACAAGGCCTTCAACTATTCCAAAGCCGTGCGCCAATGTTCCGTCGCTCCCGGCAACTTCGCCGGCGGCCTTACCACCATTGAAGAAAAGAGCATGGGCGCTTTTGCCAAAGGCGGCAGCAAGCCCATCGAGGGCGTGATTCGCGTTTCAGAGCGGCCGCCGCACGCGGGCCTCTGGATTCTCGATTCGGTTCCCGACGAACACTTCATGCAGTTCGGCTACACCAATCCCAACGACACCGAAGGCATCATGGACCTGATCGCCGCCGGCTCGCAGATCATCCTGTTCATCACCGGCCGCGGCAGCGTGATCGGCAGCGCTGTTGCGCCGCTCATCAAAATCACCGGCAATTCAGCGCACCTATCGCAACATGCAAGAAGATATGGACTTCAATGCCGGCCGCGTGCTGAGCGGCGAGCTTACGATGGACGAAGCCGCTGAAGAAATGCTGAACCTGATCGCCGCATCGCTGGTGGCGAGCTCAGCAAGCCCGAGCGCCTGGGCCACCGCGAGTTCTTCCTGATGTACAAGCACCAGAACGTGCCCTCGCTCGAAGCCGGTTGCCGCGCCTGACGGAGAGCCGATCCTCAACCAGTTTGACGGATCGATCGCGCACGCGAGAAAATAAGGGAGTTGTCTCCTCATGTGGGCCTGTGGCGCAGCTGGGAGCGCGCTTCCATGGCATGGAAGAGGTCGTCGGTTCGATCCCGACCAGGTCCACCAAGCTTCGGATGCGGCAGCAAGCCGGTGTCTGGCTCAAACGCAAATTCAGGTGGCTTCCAGGGTTTGAAGTCATTCGTCCATCACAGACGGACTCAACATTTCGCCTGCAGCCTCAGACGGCAGAATGACGGTTCAAGTTCCGTTGGTCGGGCGAATATCCTGCATATTCATTTTGATATGATTCCTCGTGTGGCTGGCAAATGGGACGAAGCAGGGTATCCATTTCTTCGCGACTTTGCGGAAGAAACCGGAATTCCAGAAGAAAACCTAGTTGCGGCATTTGAGATTGAGCGAGCCTTCCATCGGGATATTCTGAAGTCACGCGATCCCGCTCAACGTCGGAAAATGTATGCCGATGTATACTCGCGGGTCCATCCGCTTCTTAGAAGTAGTCACTCGCAATCCTCGGTTTCGGAGTCCTATGTGGACTGGCACGTCTCTTTCGGCGCGAACTCATGGGTAAATCAGTCCTTGAAGTTGGGTGCGGCACAGGAGAACTGCTTTTCGCGATCGAAGGATTGTTCCGCACGGCGGGCTCTGCGGGATGGATGTATCCACAGCGAATCTCGCCACGAGTGGATCGGTCAGGTTCATAAAAGCTGACATTACCGACTTTCACCTTGATCAGACCTTTGACGTTGTCGTTTCGAATCAGGTACTCGAGCATATCGCACCGGAAGATGTGCCGCTGCACCTTAATGCAGTTTTTCGGGTTTTGAGGGATTCGGGAACTGTGATCCTATGCTTGCCAAATCGATTCTGGGGACCCTCAGACGTTACCCGCATTGTTGACAATCGCTATTGCGGATTGACGCCAGAGCAGGTTCGCATTTGAACGAAGGTTCCTACAAGGAACTCGTGCCCTTGCTAAAGCAGTATGGATTCTTGCGTGTTCGGACTGTCTTTCCCCTCGCCGACCGCTTGCCAATCAAGTCCGTCCGTATCTCGCCTGTGTTGAACATGGCCCTCGAGAATCTTGGCTGGCTTCGATCATCCTTCATTCGGGTTAAATGGCATGGAAGACCGGTCTTCAGGAATCCCGTTGTCCTCGTCGCCCAAAAGTAACATTCGTATTGAGTGACTGCAAGCCTATCGACCGGGAGGAAAGCGCTTTGTCAGTTTGGCCTTCTGAGCAATATGGGTTGGCCTCGGTTTCTGCGTCGATTTCATTTGGATTCAGATGTTCTCAGGTCCTGGGATCACTAGGCGCGACGCCAGTTGGAGAATTGCAATTCATCGTGACTTGCCAATTCGCGTTGAATTGCCGGCAATTGAATCCTTCAAGTCAGACCCCGGATCGTATTCGACCCGGCACGACGATTCTCAAACGAAGGTTAAACATGATCGGCGCCATCCAGCTAGGACCTAAGGCCCTCGCAGCGACTGGCGAGAATGTTAACGACGATGCACAGTGATAAACTGTGTAGTCTAGACCAGAAGTTAGAGACTGAATGTATGAGGAGACTCATTCGGGAGCCGCGTGCGTCATGCAGAAACATCTTTCACTCGGTGATGACCGGCGCTGCGGTTCGCTTGATCTAAGAATGAACTGAGTGTAGGAAATGACCCAACTGCTTTCTGATGCCATTCACTCCAACGCTTCATCGCCAGAGGAGTTTTCCCCCGAGGTCAAGAGGACACCCATTCGCTTCACCCTGATCGAAATTTTGGTTCAGCTTTTGCGGCGCAAATGGCTGATTGTAAAAGTTACTGGTGTCTTTGTTCTTTTCGGCGTCTGCCTCAGCCTAGTTTTGCCGACCCGATACACAGCCGTTACTGAGATCATGCCACCGAAACAGACGCAGTCGGCGGCTGCATTGTTTCTAAATGGCCCAGCAGGGATGGGGGCGCTGGCGGATCTTGGAGGAAGCGGCGGACTCTTCAGGGACGCGAATGCAATTTATATAGGTTTACTCGAATCGAGACCGGTTGTGGATTCGATCATCAATAAATTTGATTTAGTCAAGGAATATCATGCTGACCGAATGTCAACCGCGCGTAAGAAATTGCAGGACAATACGAACATCGCATCTGAAAGAAGCACTCTTGTTTCAATCTCGGTTACGGATCGCGACAAGAATCGGGCCGCGGAAATCGCGAACGCGTATGTTGACGAACTCCGGGTTCTTAGCAAATCCATATCCGTCACTGAGGCCTCAAGGAGACGAGTGTTTTTCGAAGACCAATTGAACACGCAAAAGGAAGCTCTGATCGCCGCAGAAGCTGATTTCCAAGGGGTTCAACAAAACAAGGGTTTGGTTCGATTGGATGTGCAGGCCAACATCATTCTTTCGAGAATCGCCAACCTGCGCAGTGAAATAGCTGCCAAAGAAGTGGATCTCCAGGCATTGCAATCGTTCGGAACCGAGGAGAATCCTGAAGTGCATGTGGCAGAGCGGGAACTTGCCGCGTTGAAAGACGAAGCCGCTCAGTTGGAACAGCACAGCGGTTCCGGCAGTGATTCGGATATGGGCCTAAAAGACGTGCCGAAGGCCGGTCTGGACTATATTCGCGCGCAGCGGGAGTTACTCTATCAGCAATCCCTATTTGACTTGCTCCTTAAACAGTACGAAGCGGCCCGACTGGACGAAGCTAAAGATGCAACTGTCATTCAGGTCGTCGAGCCTGCAATTGTACCGGACCGCAGATCGTCACCTAAACGCGCACAGACCGTAGTGTTATGCATGTTTGTGGGATTTGTCTTCGGCTGTATTCTCGCATTGTTCTTACATTGGAAGACCCTCATGCTCTCCGACCCCCAGGGCGTCAACGCACTTCGAAGCCTGAAGCATGCAATTATCGGCAGAGTCGTGTAGGTCGTCAACGCGCCCGAGTAGAACCAACTAATCATTTCGCAGCAGCATTCCGCAAGAGGCAGCAATAAGGATGAGATGTGGGCGGAACGCTCTGAGCCGCTATCACAAATGGGCGGGACTCGAGCACCAAAGGCAAACCGATCAATCCGGTCCAGCGCAAACTATATGCAAATGAAAGTACTCTTCATCTTCGGTACTCGTCCTGAGGCAATCAAGTTAGGCCCGGTCGTCCGGCACATGCGGGGTCGTCCACTTGATTTTCAGGTTCGTGTGTGCGTTACCGCCCAACATCGTGAAATGCTTGATCAGGTCCTCACAGCATTTGGAGTCAAGGCGGACCGCGATCTGAATATTATGCGGGGTGGCCAGACACTTTATGAGTCCACGTCCCGGATCATTGGAGCGCTCGAGCAAGTGATGTTGCAGGAGATGCCAGACGTCGTCTTGGTCCAAGGTGATACCACGACGACTCTTTGTGGGGCTTTGGCGGCTTTTTACAGCAAGATTCCTATAGGTCATGTGGAGGCTGGACTTCGAACAGGAGACATCTATGCACCCTTCCCCGAGGAAATGAACCGTTTGCTGACGAGCAGGCTTGCCACCATGCATTTTGCTGCAACCGAAGCAGCGGCCCAGAACTTGTATCGCGAGGGAGTGAACCCATCCAGAGTGGCTATTACAGGCAACAGTGGAATTGATGCCGTGCTGTTAGTTAAGGAATCTCTTGAGAACGGAGACCTTAGTGGCTTCCACGGCCTCCAGCAGGATTCGGGTAAGAAACTCATCGTGGTTACCGCTCATCGGCGCGAGAGTTTCGGAGAGGGGTTTGACCGTATCTGTTCCGCATTGAGCCGCTTGGCAAAACGCAATGATGTCGAAATCGTCTACCCGGTTCATCCCAATCCGAATGTGCGAGCCGTAGTAAGCCAGCGTTTGAAAGGTCAGGCGAACATCACACTTCTGGAACCGTTGGAGTATGTCCCGTTTGTTGACTTAGTGCGCCGATCGTATCTAATTATCACTGATTCCGGAGGGATTCAGGAAGAAGCCCCAGCGTTGGGCAAACCGGTACTCGTGCTGCGCGACGTCACTGAGCGGAGGGAGGCTGTGGAAGCAGGAACGGCGATGCTTGTCGGAACAGACGAAAACCGTATTGTCGAAGAGGCGGTGCGTCTGATCGAGGATCCAGATACTTACAGGCAGGTGGCTCGCCGACTTAGTTTGTTCGGTGATGGACAAGCAAGTGCGAGAATTGCTGATTCCTTGGTGAATGCTAGCCCTGGATTTTCCGAGATTCAGGCGGAGACATTTGTTCCCGATGGTTTTCAGGGTGAGGCTGCACGACCTTGATACCCACAGCAACCTCTTTGCCGAATAAGTTCTTAGGATCGATCCGCAATACTTGGGCGGCCGATTCTCTTCGAGGGCGATTCACCCGCGGTGCTGTGTGGTCGTTCATCGGGGCGGTCCTGGCGCAGGGATCGAGTCTTGCGGCGTCCATTGTCGCCGCCCGCCTGCTTGGCAAAGAGCAGTTCGGGCGGTATGGAATGATTCAGAGCACTATCGGGATGCTCGGAACCTTCGCTGGACTAGGGCTTGGAGTCACCGCGACCAAGTACGTAGCTGAATTCCGGGATCGGGATCCCGAGCGAGCAGGTCGAATCATCGCTTTAAGTTGGGCTATAGCGATTGCTTTCTCGGGAGTAATTGCGGTTGGGCTTTTCGTATTCGCACCGTTTCTGGCTGCTAGAACCTTAGCCGACGCGAACTTGACAGGCGGACTGAGAATTGGTTGCGCCCTTCTGTTTCTAAATGCTTTCAACGGCGCACAATTCGGCGCCTTCTCCGGGTTTGAGGCATTCCGGGCAATAGCGCGAATTAATTTAGCTCGGGGAATTCTAGGGCTGCCACTCACAGTCGCTGGAGTCTACTTTTGGCAGATTGATGGCGCAATCTGGGCGCTTGTCGTAACCTCGGCGATCACTTGTGTGCTGAGCCAGGTTCTGTTGCAAAGGAAGTGTACGGCTTACCGAATGCACCCTAGGTTTTCGACGGCCTGGGCCGAATGCCGGGTTCTTTGGACCTTTTCTACACCTGCTTTCCTTAGCGGAATCTTGGTGGGGCCAGCGATTTGGGCGGCGAATACGATTCTAGTGAATCAACCAAGTGGCTACTCTGAGATGGGTGTACTTAGTGCTGCCACTCAATGGAGGAACGCTATAGGGTTTATTCCTGGTGTTCTAGGACAGTTTGCTTTACCTTTGCTTGCTAACCTGAATGGCGAGCAGGACCTCCACCGATACGGCAAAGCGTTACGTTGGAATCTAATTCTTACGGCGGTAGCGTCGACAGCGGTTGCGTTGCCGATTGCGCTCGGTTCCTTCCAGATTATGCGACTTTACGGCCGCAGTTTTCAGAATGGTGCCTGGGTCCTGGCCGTTTCAGCGGTCACGGCCGTGGTAAGTTCCGTAAACAGTGTCGTGGGCACGGCGATCCTAAGCTCTCGATCCGTCTGGATCGGCTTTGTGTTCAATGCAATGTGGGCCACGACGTTTATCATCGGATCTTATTTTTTCATTCCAACGCATCTCGCGCTTGGCTTAGCGGACGCCATGCTCTTAGCCTACATCGCTCACACTGCTTGGCAGTCCGTCTATCTTCGCCAGCGCCTGACTCATTTGTAGAGAATGACTCTGAAGTACTTAGTTGAATTGCTTCGGATTGCAACAACCACAAAGAAGAGTTGCTCAACCCGATTTGGAATTCCTAATGACCGAAGGCAAGAATAATTTCAGCAGCGTACCGCCGCCTCTGGAACAACGCTCCCCCGGTGTTGCCCCCTTGATCGTCGATCGACAGGATCGAGAAACAACGTCGAATTCGCTACTCGAAAACCGTCAATTCAGGCGCAGGCTAGTTGTTTTCACGATCGACTTGTGCCTTGGCACCGCTATCTTCACTACGTATATTGTCATTGGCAGAGCCGTTGCCATCTTACCCTGGTTGTACACACTTGTACTTTTGACTGCTCTCGGCACGTGGTGGGATCGCTCTTCGCAACAGCAGGGCCGTCTTCTCCAGCTTCTCTTAACGTCATACCTCGTCGTGTCGCTGATTGGCGCCGTGGATATTTCCGATAATCTGCGCCACTTCGGAACCGTGTTTGGAGGCGGCGCCGATGATTCGGAATACTTCTTCAATGCACGTACGCTTCTTCAGGACGGTGTGATTCTGCCGGGCACTGGACTCTATGATCTGGTTTTGGCCGCATGGGGATTTTTACCAAACCTCATCTGGAAGGAGACTACCACCGCCTTCGAATTCTTACCGCTGAACTGGGCCCTTGCCGCTGCAGTCGTCGGTCTTTGCGATGAGTTATGCTACGCCGTCATCAAAGAAAGACCACCAATTTGGATTCTGGTAACTACGTTGCTTGGCAATTACAAGTTCACTGACGCAACAATCCACCTGTACCGCGATGGCCTGCTCCTGACCTTTTTCCTTTTGGCGTTGAATTCCGTCATGCGATCGCAGCCCGCGCGCTCCCTTCTCTACGCCCTACCGGTACTTGCTTTGAGAGCGGCGAATTTTGGCCTCTACGCCTTTGCTCTACTACTTTCCACTGTCCTGGGAAAATCGCGCAAACGAGCAGTGTTCTACGGGTGGGTATTATCTTTTCTATTTATCGCAGCCACCCTTTTCCCGACGGTTGGCCCTCTACTCTTCAGGTACGCTACGCGGATCACGTTTGGAGGTTATTCGGGAGGGGAATACATTGCCCCAAGTATTCTTCAGGAGGGAGAGTTTCGAGGCCAGGTGTTTGCGATGCTCACAGGAACCGCGCAGAGTACAACTTTGGGCTATGTAATGGCGAACAACGGTCCAGCCTCCCTGGTGTTGCGGCCGATCACATTTGAGTTGTTGCCGGTCAGGTTCTGGCCCCTGGAAATGGGCGCCGACAGCGAGTCGCGTTTCGCGGTTCGCCCATTTAGTGAGCGGGCTTTGACTTTACGGAACGTATACCTCTGGTTTTGCGTTTTATGTTGGGTCGTAGTTGTACCCTTGCTGATTGTGGGTCTGGGAGCATCCGCATTTGGCACACGAAAGCTCAATATCCTCTTCGTGTATTATTTGCTGAGTGTATTTGCAGTATCATTCGTCTCATTTGAACTTAGACACGCGACCGCTTTCACCATTCTCCATCCGCTTTTGGCCATGCTGGGTTACAACGCAATCCGAAAGGACAAGCGAGTTCGGCTGGTTGCGCTCAGTGTTGGCGTCCTTACTTTTGTTGGGATATGTTTATACAACTCATTTGCAGGACCAGTCCTATGAGTGATCGATCACACAAGAAGTTGTCCGGCGTTCGGTGTTTGTTGTTGTGCAGCGGCGAGGTTCGGCATTCTGCCTATAGACAGCGGGCATTGATGATCGCCGGACAACTCCAGGAGCATGATTGCCGAGTTGCGGTGTTGTGGTTCTCGCGCATGCAAAATCTTTTTCAAAGCGAACTCTCGTTGCGGAAGCAATGGATGGTCGTTCCGGTGCCGCCGTTTTATGCTGCACCCCGGTTAGTCTGTAAGGCAACTCGATTCATGACACGGATGATCGCACGACTCGTAGTCAAGGCTTGGCGCATTCAAATGATTGTGGCTGAAAATCCAACGTCGGCAGCAATCTGTGCGGGAATCGGTGTGCCTCTGATTTGCGATTTTCATGGCGACGGCCTTGCCGAGAGAAAAATGTATCAGATGCCCGAAACAGAAATCAGCCTGGCTCTGAACGACGAAAGGACCACATGTCGCGGAACAGCGGGATGGATTTGTGCGTCGGACGCGCTGCGGCAGGTGCTTAGCAAACGACATGGAATTTCCGTGCCAACCGCGGTGGTTCCGTGTTGCGTAGATCTTTCAATGTATGAGGGGTTTGAGCTGAGAAGAGAGGAAGCCAGGAATCGTCTTGGGCTCGGTGACAAGTGGGTTGTCTGTTATCTCGGCGGCCTCGGTAAATGGCAGGAAATACCGAGAACACTAAGCATCGTCGCAGGGATGAGAGCCAGGGAGCCACGGGTGTTCTTCCTCTTCATTACTCCGGATAGTATCGAGCAACATGAGATACAGTTGGCGGCGATCGGCAAGGAAGGGGCAGACTATGTTCGCTTGAGTCTCTCGCGGCAAGAAGTCATCGAAACTCTGCCTGCGGCGGATATCGGCATGCTGATTCGAACCCCATCGCCGGTGAACTATGTGTCGTCGCCGACTAAATGTGGCGAGTATCTGGCAGCGGGGGTTCCCGTATTGACTACGGTGCATGCCGGCGACGCCGCAAAAGTTATATCGAAGACCAATGCTGGTTTGGTCCTGGATGGCGCCCCAGATTTACAAGAAAGTGCTGAATTGGCATTGAAATTCCTACTGACAGCAATGGACGACAGGGTGTCCATTGCGAAAGCCAGTCATCACGCCGCGGCCAAGTATTACAACAAGGTCCATAGCCTCGAAAGCATGAGTAGGCTCCTGACCGAGGTGCTTCCTGGCTGGGCAAATGAAGAGCGGCGGGAGTTTGACCCCGCGATTTTGCGTTAAAACACCAGATCTTTGGCGCCGAACTTCAACAGTCCCGATGGGTGGGAGTGCCCGGAGGATCTCTTGACTTCGACCTCGCGGATCGTATCCATGAAACTTCGACGTACCAGCATCAGCAGTCCGAAATGTTCCACGCATTCTCGAATCCACTACGCGTGGCCCACTGAAGGATTGCCAGAATCTCCTGCCCAATTCTTGCCTATCTCTATTCCTGGTCAGAGTGATAGAAAAGATGCCGGATCAAAGAGACCAACATCGCAAGATTCAATTATTCGAAAGGTAATTGATGAAGATTTCGATTGTGACTGCAACTTACAATAGGCGCGATCTACTGAAGCGTCTATTTGAAAGCCTCCTGGCGCAGAACTACGCGGAGATCGAATGGGTTGTCGTCGACGATGGGGGAAGCGATAACACAAAAGAGGCGGTCCGTGAATTTAAGGGATCCGCCGGGTTTGAGATTTGTTATTTTCGAAAGAACAATAGCGGAAAAGATGCAACTGTGAATGTTGGCCTCGACAAGGCCACCGGTGACCTTGTCGCCGTAATTGACGATGACGATTGCTTTATGCCTAATGTTTTCCGAAAAATTGCGGAAGACTATGCCAAGATAGCGGTTGACGAAAAAGTTGGGGGCTTGAGCTATTTGACGGCGGACACATTCGGCAAAGTGTGGGGTAGGAGTTTTCCCGACGACCATATGATATCAAATCATTTTGAGTGCCGAATCAACCAGAAGATCTGGGGCGACAAGTGTGAATTCACTAAGGGAACGATTTTACGAGACGACCACATTCGGTTCGTAGAAACAAAGGCAAAGGGTGGCTTTGGATCAGACGTCATGTTCCTCGCGGGCATCGCGGAAAAGTACGATACCTGCTACGTGAACACTCCGGTCTTAAACAAAAATTACTACGAGAATGGCATTGGAGTGAATTGGCGAAAGAGAGGCTTGCAAAACCCAGAACTTGCGGCAGCCTACTATGCCTGTTATCTTCATCGCCGGATCCGACCGCTCATCCGGCTCAGGTATATGGTTGCATATGTTGCAAACGCATACTATGCCGGATTCCCTTTAAAGTTGCCTGCAAGTCACGAGCACCGGAATCGTGCATTCTTCTATCTGGCATATTTACCCGGACTGGTGATCGGGTCCAGATGGAAGAAATACAAAAGAGAAGATTCCTATCCGCAGGCCAGGCAATGGATGAGATCCAAAAGTTGATCCACCGGATATTCTTTCAGCGAATGTAAGGCCTAACACCGAGGCGAGAGCCTCTCCCCTGAAGCGTGGAATTGAATCAAAGGAGAAACGTAGCCAAACCCTCAAAATGCTTTCCGGATTACAATATTCGTAACGAAGCTTCATTCTAAACCGCACTTAAGGAAGACATGCAATTCGTGTCAAACGCGTTATATCTACTGGCCGGAGTTGTGCTTCTTATTCTTGCGAAAGGCCGGACTCTTCTCCGTGGATACCGCTCTCCCAAGCCCTTCGGGACTTCGGAGTGGCTGCGATGCGCAACTTACGATATCGGTGTCGTCGACAAGTGGCTGCTCCACCTGGCTGACTACGCCGGCACATCTTCTGTGGCAGAGAAGTCCGTCCTCGAACTGGGCCCAGGCTCGGATCTCGGCACGGGACTTTACCTGCTTTCGAAGCGCGCTTCGAGTTATGTTGCGGTCGACGTAAATAACCTCGCACCTGGCGCACCAAACGAACTATATGAAACGTTGTTCGGCCTGATAGCAAACGACTGCCCGTCGACTATCGACATCCTCAGAGATGAGCTTCGTTCGGCTCAAGATGGAAGAAGCGAGCGGCTGAAGTTTATCTTTAACCCTGAATTAGATCTCAGTTCATCGATTAAGGGCCACTCTTTTGATCTCATCTTCAGCCAAGCGGCTTTTGAGCACTTTGGAAATTTCGATGGATTTGTGAAGGATCTTAGTCTTGGTCTGAAAGCGGGAACAGTATTGATCGCAGAGGTTGACCTGTGCTCTCATTCGCGATGGATTAGGGATCGAGACGAGTTGAATATTTACCGCTATAGCGACAGATTATACAGACTGCTTACTTGCTCCGGCTCACCGAACCGCCTCAGGCCTTACCAGTATCGAGAGATTTTCGAGAAATACGGTTGGACGAACCTTCGAACCAAACCACTCCGGCGGTTGAACGCCAAGCGATTTGCATCTGTCAGAGACAACTTGGCCGCTCAGTTCAAGAGCGATGAAAATGAAATGGACCAACTTTCAATTATCATTTGTGCTACAAAAGTTTGAATGATCTGAGGATCATTAAATCGTGGACTGCGTTCGAATCTGTCTTTCGCTCAGACCAGTGCCGATACGCCCGGCTTTGTCATTATGCGTCTGTTGACCTGCTGCGTCTCGATTCGCGCGATGTTGGAAGTACTAGCATGTTCCATCCACATCGACCCACAACTCGACTTGCTTGTGGCAGGTTTAGCTTGAAGATTGACCCTAGAGATTAGATTCGAGGTGGCACAATTATCCTTAGGAACGTTGCGGTCGGCCACGCAGGGACTGGTCGAATCGATGAGGGATATTACCAGAGAGCGGGAATCGAAATGAGCAATTCGACGAGTTTTCCAAGGATCGTATGTCCGAGTTGTGGAGGACCGGTCAACGCGACCGGAGATGGGGAATACTCTTGTCACAATTGTCCGAATGCAATTCGGATGGTTGACTATATTCCAGTCTTTGGCGTTAGGTCCAGCCAGATAGCCGAAGTGAGAGCAGGGGTACTCGCCTCCCATCGCTTCAACATTGAGGTGCCAACAGAGAGCCACCTTGACTACACGGCCCATACAGTGAAAATGTATCAAACGCTGAAGAGCATCATCGATGGCTGCTTTCCTGGGCCCAGGCAGAAGCGAGTGTCCATATTGGATGTGGGCGGAGGTCGGGGCGAGTTGGCGTTGTTATTCGGGAAGGAATTCGACACCGCGATGATTGACGTTGATCTATTTTCAGCGAAGACGGCGAGAGTTCTTCAGCGGGGAACGTCAGGTTTTAGAGTGCTCTGCGGCGACTGTAGTGATTTACCAATAGAATCGCAATCTGTCGATGTGCTGATCTCAAAGGAGACAGCTCACCACATGGCGGATCCAAAGTTGTTCTTTCGTGAAATGGCTCGTGTCGTTCAGGATGAAGGTCTGTTTATTGTTGTGGAACCTGTCCAAGGGCTACTTGCGAACCGGAAGAAATCGCTCGCGAATGATCGGATGCGGCAGTTGGGGGCTACGCACCACCATTTTTATCTAAGGGAAATTGCCGGCCCACTTAAGAGAATGTTTGCCGAGGTGCGGGTTGTCGAAGCGCAGCCCGGACCGGTTGCGCATATTTTTGGACGGTTTGGCCTTTCCGGGCTCGGCAAGTTGATTGATCGCATTATCTTGCGCGCTCCCCATGTGTTTCAAGTCGGCTGTTTAAGATTGAGGGGTGGAAGCGGACTCATTGTCTGTCGGCACCCAATTGCCGGCCGATCGCAACAAGATCGCGCTAAGAAATACGATGGGTCCCTGGTGGAGTATCCGGTTGAGTTGGCGTCTGTTGAACCAATCCCTGAGGCCACAATTCAGGGAATTCAGCAGATGCTTCTAACTGAACAGAAAATAGATGGCTGACGCGAAGAAGACTACACCAGCAATTACGCAAAACTACTGCTTTCAGCACACGGTAGCCACCAATGAAGATCGCACTCGTCAACAATTATTACTATCTCCGCGGAGGTTGCGAGCGAGTCATGTTTGGGGACCAGCAGGCTCTTCTTGCAGCCGGCCACGAAGTTCTGCCCTTCGCGCCCCGAGATGAAAGAAACGAAGCGGCAAGTTCGCAATCCTTCTTCCCTGCCGTGTCAAATGCTTTGACCGCAAAACGAACGCGCCTAATCAAGGCCGCGATGGATGTGGTGTATTCTCCTTCCGTCGGTCGCGCGTTTGGAGAGTTTCTTGATGAACTTCGCCCGGACGTTATTCACTGCCACAATATATACGGACGACTGACGACGGCAATTTTGGACGAAGCGCAGCGGCGTGACATACCAATTGTCCTGACGGTGCATGACCAGAAGCTTGTATGCCCGGCGTATCTCGGCCTGCGAGAAGGTAAACCCTGCCAGCTATGCAGAGACGGGGGATATTGGCGCTGCGCTCTTTGGAAATGCCATAAGCAGAGCCGCTCAGGTTCGCTCGTTTATGCGACGGAAGCCTACTTCAATCGTTTCGGCGGAAAGTATGACGCGGTTTCACGTTTTCTCTGCCCAAGTCGTTTCATGCAAAATTCACTAATTGAATCGGGGATCGCGCCGGAGCGAACGATTTACCATCCGAACGCTCTTGAGCCACAGGAATTCATGCCGCGCTACAGGGTTGGTGAGTATGTCCTGTACGCCGGCAGACTATCGGCTGAAAAGGGCATCATGACCTTACTTGAAGCGATCGAACGCACAAGGATTCCGTTGCGTATTGCAGGTGCCGGCCCTCTCGATAGCGCTGTCCGCGAGCGAATTGAGAGACTTAAGTTGCCGGTTCGGATGGAAGGCCACAGCAGTGGTGAGCGTCTGTCCGAACTGTATCGCGAAGCGGCCTTCATTCTTGTTCCGTCCGAGTGTTACGAAAATGCCCCGATGTCTGCCCTTGAGTCATTCGCCTACGGCAAACCCGTCTTGGCATCCAGAATTGGCGGCAACCCTGAACTTGTGATTGAGGGCAGATCTGGACATCTCTTTTCGCCCGGCGATATCACTGAGCTCTCTACTGCTGCGCGTTCCATGTGGAACGATCGTGAAGAACTAGTCAGAATGGGAAAAGGGGCCCGCGCCTTAATCGAACGAGAGTTTGCACAAGAGAATAGGTTGGCCAACTTGCTGAGGATCTATGGGGAAGTTTGTGGCCATTTGACGCCCACATCGAAAAGATTTGTACCGATTGGAACAGAACGTAAGAAGTAACAATGGCAACGAGAGACTCATTTCTGCAAAATGTAATCCGCCACTCGTGCTGGCCCAGCAGGGGACACTATACTCCTCCTTTCCTAAACTACCAATTGTTCAATTAGCGGCAATACGTATTACTTTTCCGTCGAACAATTCCGCGTATTGCTGACTGACATGCCCCCATGTATATTCTTCTGCGGCGAGCGGTCGTAGTGACTGCTTGAGACTTGTGAGTTCAGCAAGAGTTACGTTGCCGACAATTCTTTGGAGGGACTGTATGGAGTTAAAGAAAAGTGCGTTCTCTCTTGTCGTCTCATGGTTGGTAGGTACATCCCAGCTGATAATCGGCAGCCCCAGACAGATTGCTTCGACGAGAGATGGCGCAGTTCCGCAATATGAATGGCTGTGAATATATGCAATCGCGTTGTTTCGGACGTAGTTGATCTCTGCGGGGTCATATATTGCATCCAAAGGAGTAACATTCGACACTTGGCGAGCTTTTTCGAACATCAAGCGGCCATATTTTGAAACCTGCCAGTTCGAGACCAGGACGAGCCGTTTCTCTGGCATTTCTTTGAAAGCGTCGATAAGAATGTGGAGGTTGTTATCGATCTGCGCTCGAGCCACGCTCACGAAATATGGATCTCGCACAAACGGATAACGTACAACGAAATCGGGATGGTCTTCAGGGACATTGACATGATCGCCGCCATAGCGAATTACCCTTGAGTCTGCCCGGAATGATTGCCTAATGCTCTCCCGTAAGACATTATTGTCCGTGAGATTCAAGGTGGAAAAGCGGGCACACAGCCAGCAGCTTACAAACATGAAAGCCTTCTCGAACAAATGCAACTTCTTGCGCTGCCACTCATCTAAGCCCCCGAAATTTACAAGTAAGTTCTTACGGAACAATTGATTGAGCGGCAGGATCATGCCTGCCACAGGGCCTAAATATAAGACCACATCGGCGGTACAAAATGCATGGATGAGGGACAGACAGTCATAAGGAAGGCTCTGCCAGCCATTGGAGTGAAATGGAAGATAAATCAGCCGCGCTCCCAAATAGCGTGACCGCTGTTTTGTCCGCGGTGTCCGTTTGCAATAAACGGTGAAATCATATCGATCGCCAAGATTGCCGACGAGGTTCTCACCCAGAGTTTCGAAACCACCATAAGAGGCCGGTAGGCCCGCGGTACCTACAATGGCAACCCGCTTCTTCATGCAAGATAACCCTGGTAGTATTCGGCAATATATTCTTCAAGAGCAACCCGCCAATCTCGCATTAAATTCAAGCCGCGAAGATTAAGTTTTGTATTCACCAATCTCTCGCAGGCTGGCCGGGGCGCAAAGTATTCTTTGCTGAAGTGGGAACTTGCAACAGGTTTCAACTGAATCCGATCGCTGAGACCGAGAATCTTCAAGAGGTGCTCGGCAACTTCGAATCGGCTAGTCTGGCCATCGCAAACCATGTTGTAGAGCCCCCAAAACTCATGCTCAAGCAGGAGTTTTACATTACTAGCAAAGTCGTGAGTGTACGTGGGCGTGCCGTCTTTATCATCGACGATGTTGAGTTCTTTTCGGCCATCTTTGAGTTGACGCATTATTTTCTGGATGAACTTCTTATCTTTGGCCGGCCCTGCGCCCATCATCCAACCTGCTCGGCACACTAGATAGCGGGCAGAGTTCTCAACGACAAACCGCTCTCCCATAAATTTCGAACGAGCATAAACCCCTAGCGGATTCGGCGCGTCCCAGTCGTCGTACATCGCCTTCGCGCCGTCGAAGATTCCTGCGGTGCTTATGTAAAGCAATGGAATATTCAATTCGTTTGCGATAAGAACCGCATTCTCAACAGAAAGGGTATTGGTAACATAGGTGTCGTCGGGATGATTCTCGCAATATTCGAGATCAGTGTATGCGCCGAGGTGGAAGAGATAGTTTGGTTTGTATCTACTGACATCCGCTTTGTAAGCCTGGAAATCGCGGAAATCAACGAAGGAGAGCCAAGATTCGTTGACGTCCTTATCTGAACATTTCAGTTCATAATCGCCGTTGAACTGCTTATAAAAGGCCTCGCCTAGCATTCCGCCACAGCCAGCAATGTAAATCTTCTTTTCCACAAACCTCGATGAGCCCCCATGATAAAAAATCTGATTTTCGATGCATCCCCATTATCCCACGCAGTCGGACTTGAATGGCTCCGGATTGGAGCGCGGCCACGGGCGCAATGGAAGGATCATCCAGGCACAAACACTTTTGAGGCGGTGTATAGATCTTATGTGCGGCATTCTGGATGATTTGTCATGCCATTTCGCATGTAAGGGAAGCAATCGCTTGGCGTGCGAGCCGTGGAAAGCGACCCTCTGCACTGTCAGTTTCTGACGCTTGTCGGATGATCAGGATGCGCGGAGCGAAGCATCTCGATTGGGATCAGTTCGAAATTTCGAATCGCAGGGTCCCAAGCTGTCGTGTTGTTGCAAATTCACGAATCGGCCTTTCTGGCTAATGGCGCCATGCGAATGTTGCGAGTGTCGGGACTTGGTGGGCTACGGGGCGCATCCGGTCCCAGGTTTGCCGTCATCGGAGCCTGAAAGATCGGTCAATTTTCGTCGGTTTAAGACTATGTAGTCCAAGAAACGCTGGCCGCAATTTGAGAATTCCTTATGCCCCGAGGCGCAAGCTCCGACACAATCCAATGGAAGGGATCCGCAAAGTTACTTGCGGTTACGGCGAGAGATTACTTTGCCCATCTTTCCATGACCATTTTGCCATTGACACGGCAGTTGATCTCCCCTATTGTCGAGGAACAATTGAAAAATCAAGGGCTCGGCGTGTATGGAGCCGTGCTCGTTCAAGGTTGTCTTGTAAGTTTTTGCTTGCCTAGGGAGGTTGCCGGAAGGCAACAGACACACATTGCAATTGATCTTTGGAAGCCGGTTTATAGAAAGTCCCCCAAACAATCATTGCTAATGGCCGCTCAAGAGGCTTAACCCCGCGCTCACTCCCTCATTGCTTCTGGCCGGGCAACCGGCTAGGACCGCGATTGTTTCTCAGCATATTGGGCTATGCACTGATCCCGTCGTTTGAATGTGTCAGGAATTTTATTTCTTTTTGACCTGACGTGGATGTGCAACATGTCAAGTTGGCAGAGATACCGGGGTATCGAAGCTATTCAGAAAGAGGCCATGTGAGACCGTTGCTTCTGGTTTTGTCTGCAGTCCAAGACTCAAGAGTTCGTTCCCTCGCCAGGATGGTTTTCGAGGGTGCCGGACATCGCGTCGTTGAGGCTGCCGGGAGCGAACAGGCAGAATCTCTGCTATGCAATGGCCTTGATCCGGACCTGGTTCTGTGGGAAGGCTTCCCGCTCGAATCCCTGTTGGAAATTCAATCGAGTCAGAGCTCCAACTGCGTTCCACTGCAGCGGTTCTGCTTGATTCATGGTGTAAGCCAACTGGAAATACAAACCAGAGCTGCCCGAGCAGGAATTCAGCACTTCATTGCCAAGCCGATCACTCGCGAAGATCTGGAATCCTTTGTTGACGCAATTGGGGCTTCTTCCGGCGACCGGACGAGTCTCGTGCCGTTACGTCGAGACATCGAGACGGGCCTGAAGGAAGTGGTCAGTCGTTGCCAGGAGGATGCTGATACCGCTCCTTATCTCGAAGAACTCGGCGCAGGCAATTTCTTTCTTGCAGCTTCTCCGCAAATGCTCGAGATTCACCGCCAGGTAAAACTGCTTGCCGATATTGACATCAATGTCCTGATTTTGGGTGAGAGCGGAACCGGCAAAGAAGTGGTTGCGCAGCTGATCCACAAGAATTCCCGCCGCTGCGAGGAGAAGTTCCTTAAGGTAAATTGTGCGGCACTGCCGGCTGACTTACTTGAAAGCGAGCTTTTTGGCCACCGCCGGGGAGCCTTTACGGGTGCGATCAATGATCGCCCCGGCAAGTTCGAGCAGGCAAATCGTGGCACGTTGCTTCTTGATGAGATCGGAGAAATTGGCGTGCAGTTGCAGGCCAAGCTTCTTCATGTCCTCCAGGACGGGCAGTTTGCTCGCCTCGGAGCGCAGGAAACGACCAGGGTCGATGTGCGTGTGCTTGCGGCGACAAATGTTCACATTGAAGACGCACTTCTTGAAAAGACCTTCCGCGAAGATCTCTACTACCGTCTAAGCGTTTTCACGATCAAGGTGCCACCGCTTCGCGAGCGGCGCGAGGAAATTCCTTACCTGATTGAGCAGATGATCCGGCGTGCACCAGCGGAGATGACCAAAGGGTTCGGGAGCAATCTGCCCTCGCGGCTGATGGACTCGGCGCTGCTTTACGACTGGCGTGGGAACGTTAGAGAACTGCGCAACTTTGTTACTCGCACGATTATCATGCGCAATCCTGACGCAGCCGCCAAAGAGCTCGAAGAGAAAGTTGCAACTTCAAGCTCTGCGAACCCCCAAAATCGAGACGTTAATGTTGCGCTTCCGTGTGTCGGCATAAGGTCGATTGTTCGCGATGTGAAGGATCGCACTGAGATCGAAATGATTCAAAGTGCACTGGATGCGTTTGGGTGGAATCGCCGGCGAGCTGCGCAGTACCTCGACATCAGCTATCGTGCATTGCTCTACAAGATCCAACAGCATCGGCTCAGACCACCGGTTGCTTTAGACCCAGTCCAGGTATTTCAAGGCAGCCGGGACCGGCGCAAGAGCGCCATTCAGGGAGCGGGGCCAGGTCCATCGCGGAGCTGAGAAAATCGCAGGTCTAGTCGATCTTTCGCCGGGCCTGATGAAAAAACTAGGTTCCGCCATTCGAACCGATTGTTCAATCCTGAGAACTGAATTCGGGACAGTTGGCTCCGAGCTGCGTCGGACTTCTGAGCAACCACTTCTCGCATTTTGTTTCAATTCTTCAGGCCCTTTCAGGCAGCCACCACCGTCTCCTCGCTAACCGCGGACACTCGGCCAAATGCGCATACAGGAGTCATTTCTGGTGAAAGATGCAAGGAATTGGCAATAAATATGCAAAAGTTTGCACATAAGAGGGCTCTGTGCAAAAGCTCAGGCGGCAAGCAAGACGGTAAAGCATTTGAATGCAATGAAATGGATGACAGTCAGAGTATTCCCGCTCATCCTTGTATGGTCCAAGGAATGCAGGCAAATTGCTGCATTCAGCTCGATCCCCCATGACGACTTTAACTGTGAATCAGTTACCAAATCATCGAATTGATCCAGCGGATCTGCCGGACGAATCACTCATTTTCGGCCAAAGCCTGGCCATGAGCGAGGTTCGGCAGCAGATTGGCAGGATCCTTACGTCCGATTTTCCGGTGCTGATTCAAGGGGAGAGCGGTACTGGCAAAGAGGTTATTGCGCGATTCCTACATGCGCGTTCAAAGCGTTACCTCGCACCATTCGTAAAGCTGAATTGTGCCGCCGTTCCTGCCAAGTTGCTTGAAAGCGAGCTGTTTGGTTACCAGAAGGGATCTTTCACGGGCGCGAAGGACGACCGTCCAGGGCTAATCGAGATTGCGGCGGGCGGGACCTTGTTCTTTGACGAAATTGGCGGGTTACAAATTGATCTCCAGGCAAAGCTCCTTCACGTTCTACAGGATGGTTTGTTTACGAGAATCGGGGACGTCAACGAGCGCACGGCAAATATCCGGGTAATTTGCGCAACAAACATCGAGTTGCGAAGCGCAGTGCAGAAAGGCGCGTTCCGAGAAGACCTGTTCTATCGCATCGAAGTGCTGGCACTGAATTTGGTGCCTTTGCGCGAACGGAAGGACGACATTCCACTCCTCTGCCAATATTTTCTCGACCGGCTATCACGCAAATTCCGCAGAAATGCGCCCCACCTCGATGCGCCGACGTTGCAGTTGCTCATGCAGTGGGATTGGCCGGGAAATCTCCGTGAGCTGGAAAACTGGGTTGCGCGAGCGATCATCCTCGGGGATGTTGAAACTCTTGCTGGTGAAATGAAACGCCGACTGGGTTCGGTGAACTATTGGAACAAGCGCCCCAATCGCGTCGGATCACTAAAGGAGATAACGCGTCGGACGACCTCTGCGGCGTCTAATTCATTGATTCTACAGGTGCTTCAAGCGAATCGCTGGAATAGGCGAAAAACCGCCGAAGAACTGCACATGAGCTACCGCTCTTTGCTCTATAAACTGCGTGAAGCGGGAGTGCCTCAGCGACGTCGGCGGCACCCAGGTTTGCCCCCGTTTGGGCGATGAATTTTAGGTTTGGCCAGGCAAAAACAGGGCCGATTGAAGATCAGTATCTTGTGTGTTACTTGCAGTGTTTTGAGGCGGTTACTAGGACATGGATGCTAGCACCATTGGGGCATTGTCTCCGCTTCGTTGATTCACGATGATGAGGGCACCATCTTGCAGCCCTCATTGCGAGATTAGTTTCCTCCCCTTCCCAACGGGCACTCACAACGAGGAGGGAACTTGTGGAATTTAGGCGCAGTCACAGCGGTCAAATGTGACTCACAGGGCGAAGCTATGTCTTTCGAGACGGGCTCGCCAAACAGCGAATCCTTGGAGGACAGGTGGATGCCGGCTTTTGATAGAGGAATTCCGAGCGACCAAACCCCATGGTGGGCCCTCTACACGCGCCACCAGCACGAGAAGACCGTCGCGGAGATGCTTACGAACAAGGGATTCGAGGTTTTCCTCCCTCTCTATGAGTCGACCCGTCGCTGGAGAGACAGAACCAAAATCCTGTCTCTCCCGTTGTTTCCCTGCTACGTCTTTGTGCGTGGCGGGCTGGATCGCAAATTGCAGGTGGTCACAACTCCAGGCGTTCATATGATGCTTTACCGAGGCGATCGCGTTGCTACAATTCCGGAACAGGAGATCGATGCAATTCAACGAGCGGTCGAGGGGTCCTGTCGCATTGAGCCTCACCCGTTTTTGAAATGCGGCATGCGAGTTCGAGTGGTGCGCGGAGCTCTTGAAGGAGTTGAGGGGATCCTGACACGAAAGAAAAACATGCACCGGCTGGTCCTTGCCGTGGACATGTTGGCGCAAGCGGTGGCGGTCGAGGTCCACGCTGCAGATGTGGAACCATGCGGTAATTCTGTGTCGTCAGTTTCGATCGTGGCGTCTCAGGTCGCCGGCGTTCGAATGGCCTACTGAATTTGCCCCCGAACCGCGAATGCTCAGATGTATCTTTGGTTCTTTGATCCAGTTTCGGTGAGGGCTGCATTGCCAGGCCGGAAACGGTTGGCGATGCGATCAAATCTTGAAATGAAATCCGGGCATGCGGCGTGAAGGAATATGTCCCAATTGCCCACGGGAGCGTCATGAAAAGTTCGTCTGCACTGAATATTGGAAGACTTCTGTTGGTTGTTGTTTGCCCCGGACTCGCATGTGGTCAGGTTGGCGTGACCAATAAACTTGACAACGGAGTGGCCGTTGCCAGTCTGGCATCCGGACCCGCGTCGCCGGAGACGCAGGCCGGGAACGATCGGACAGAAGATACATTTGTCATTGGCGATAACGATGTTTTAGCGATCAGTGTGTGGAAAGAGCCTGACCTCACTAAGCAAATCACTGTAAGGTCTGATGGAAAGGTCTCATTGCCGCTGATTGGAGATATTCAAGCCGCCGGGCGAACGCCTTCTCAGCTTGAAATGGATATTACAGACAGGCTTAAGAGCTACATAACCAATCCGCAAGTGGCTGTGATAGTGCAGGAGATTCACAGTCTGAAATACAACATTCTCGGACAGGTGGGTAAGCCAGGAGCATTTCCGCTTCTGGCGGGAACAACAATCGTCGACGCAATTGCAGCGGCTGGCGGCTTAAAGGACTTTGCAAAGAAGAAGGGAATCTACATCCTGCGCCAGAACCCTGCGGGCGGTGAAACGCGGTACGAGTTCAACTACGACGACTTTCTGAAAGGGAAGAATACAAAGCAGAACATTTTGCTTAAGTCTCACGACACGATTGTTGTGCCTTGAGGAGTTTCTATGCGGCCTAACGTTTATCTAAAACTGATCCTTCTTTCTGGATTCAGTCTCCTTGTGACTACTCGTGTGTCCGCTCAGGTCGAACCAAGTGCACAGGGGGGAGCGACAGACGTGGATGACGAGTCCATGATGACACCGCCGCCGGTGAGCGGGGCCCCTTACGCAGATCATTCGAGCAGCGAATCACGCTCTAACCTTTTTTCGGCTAACCTAGCCTTCAATCCGGCGTTTGTGAATAACCTGCTGCCCAGTGAAACGACGAAACCAATCAACGCCGCCGAATTCTCGGTTCTTCCAAGTTTTTCACTGAATCGGTCTACACCGCGACAGAAGGAAGAGATCAGCTACTCACCCGCATTCACTTTTTACGAGCCAAGCCCGACGAATTCATTGGATTCTATAGATCAGGGCGCAACACTTATGTTTCAATATCGATTCAGTCCAAGGCTGGCTCTAAGCGTGCAAGATAACTTTGTAAGAACATCCAACGTTTTCAACGAGTCGTATCCATTTGGAAACGCGGTTTCTGGCTCGACCCAGGTCTCAAATGCGGCAGTTATTGCCCCCTATGCAGAACAGCTTGTGAACACAACCCTGGGGAATGTGACCTACCAGTTTGGGCGAAACGGAATGGTAGGCGGCGGAGGATCGTACGCCAAGTTTGACCTTCCGAATTCCGGTCACGCTACGGGACTCTACAACTCAGATAACTACGGCGGCACCGCATTCTATTCTCGCCGCATCAGTCGGACTCAGTATTTTGGTGTCATCTATCAGTATTCCCACAGTTCGGAAAACCCGACGAGCACTCCGGGAACTCCACTGAGTGGGCCGGTCAACGTTGAATCTCACACGATATCGCCCTTTTACACGCTATATTTCAATCATGCTTTCTCTATTTCCCTATCCGCGGGCATACAGCATGTAGGGATCACGGGCGCCGTTTCTTCCGCAACGGGCTTTTGGTCGCCATCTGGCAGTGCGAGTGTTGGCTGGCAAGGTCGACGCGGCTATGTAGCTGGGAGCTATTCCCGCAATATTTCGAGCGGCAATGGCCTGCTCGGCGCCTACACCGCAAGCACTGCTTCCGGCTCCGGCGGTTGGAGCTTAACTCGGATTTGGAAGGCGAGTGCATCCGTTTCGTATTCGAATATTCAGCAGGCTTCGTCCGTAATCGGCTCAGGGGCCTCTCAGGGAGATGGATATTCAGGGCAGGTAACACTGGGCCGCTCGTTGAGCGACCGATTTGGAATAGATTTCGGTTATCAATATCTTCGCCAGAATTACACTGGAGTCGAAGCCGTGGCGCTGGACCCTAACAGCAGCCGTGTGTTTGGGAACTTTCGATATACTTTCAGCAGGCCGTTAGGGAGATAGATATGCCTGAAACTCACGACGAATTCGAATCCGAACAATTCGACTTCCGGAATCTCTCCGGGATCATCCGTCGCAGGCATCTCCACTTCCTGTTGCCGTTTTTCTTTGGATGGGTGATTGTGTGGGTGGCGAGCTGGGTGCTACCGCCGCGCTACAAATCGGTGACGAGCATATTGGTAGAGCAGCCCAGCATGCCTCAGGCCTATGTTGCTCCGAATATCAGCGACGACCTGCAGGCTCGCCTTCAGAGCATAAAGACTCAGCTGCTGAGCCAGACGCGGCTTCTGACAATCATCAATCATCTACACCTGTATAGTGGCGAAAAAGATTCGGCGTCCATCGATGCCAAGATCAATCAGATGCGAGGCGACATTGATGTTGAAGTTGTGCGCGACCCAGCGAGACAGGAAATCTCGGCTTTCATGATTTCCTACACCGCGGGCAATCCTCGCGTTGCCCAGGAAGTTACTGGGGAGCTTACCGATCTGTTCATTAGCGAAAACAACAAGGTTCGCCAGGAGGAGTCGCAGGGAACGACGAGCTTCATTTCGCAACAACTGGACCAAGCTCGTCAGAGTCTTTCCGAACAAGATGCGAAGGTCCGCCAGTTCCAAGCCACGCACGAAGGCGCTTTACCAACACAGGAAGCCAGCAATCTGCAAATACTCTCAGGGCTGCAGTCGCAACTGCAAAACGAGCAGGACGCACTAAACACTTCAAAGCAGCAACGAGTTTACCTGCAGGCGTTGGCAGACCAGCAGCGGACTGCACTGGGCAGGGCTCGACCGGTAAATTCGTCCGGCGCTACGGCTCCTTCAGACTTGACTTCGGTTGATCAACAGCTCGATAAGCTCAGAGCTCAACTGGCTGACTTGAATTCGCGCTATACCGATCAATATCCCGACATCCAAGTGGTCAAGCACCAGATCGCGCAGATGGAAACACTTCGGACGAATATCATTGCGGCGCAAAGGGCCAGAAGCAAAGACCCGAAGCCGGCCGAGACCGATATTGATCCAGCTCTCAGCGGGCCACTTTCGCAAACGCAAAGCTCGCTGCAAGCGAACCAACTGGAGATTCAAAATCGCGAGAACTCGATCAACGAACTGAAGGCAAGAATCGGGGAATATCAGGGACGATTGAATGCAGAGCCGGAGACTGAGCAGCAGCTTGCGGATCTAACGCGCGGGTATGATCAATCCAAAAAGGATTACGACGCACTGGTAGAAAAGAAAAATCAATCTGAAATGGCGACGAGCATGGAGCAAATGCAGCAGGGTGAGCGATTCACCGTGCTCGATCCGCCGAGCCTGCCAGCCAAGCCAGATTTTCCGAATCGCTTGAAGTTCTGCGCGCTTGGTCTTGGCATGGGAGTATTCCTTGGCTTGGCAGT
Organism: uncultured Acidobacteriaceae bacterium; assembly: GCA_963782085.1. Lineage (GTDB taxonomy): Bacteria > Acidobacteriota > Terriglobia > Terriglobales > Acidobacteriaceae > Telmatobacter. The sequence continues at coordinate 100,577 of CAWAIL010000003.1, read as the reverse complement.
CGCGGGCGGATCTGAATTCCTGGATGACCGCCTGCACAGCGAAAAGGAAATCGAGGCGGTTGTTTCCATTCCGGTCATTTCCGAAGTACCGGAAGTCGTCAGTCCGATGGACGTGCAAAAGAAAAAGAGAAGTGAAACGATCGGTTGGGCGACGACCGCAATTGTGTCTGTCACAATCCTCGCCGGATCTGTATTCAGTTATCTCCACAAGTAGGCTCGCACTTCTGATGTATAAAGCTCATTTCCATCTATCGAGAAACCCATTTGATCTCACTCCAGATCCGAATTGCTTTGTGCCGACTCCGCGGCACAATGAAGCATTGGCTGCACTCTACTACGGCGTGCGCCGACACAAAGGGTTTGTGGTGGTTACTGGCGAAGTTGGAACCGGAAAGACGCTCCTTCTTCGCTGCTTGCTGCGGCTCCTGGAAAACAGCAAGGACATCGCGTATGCGTACCTTTTCAATAGCCGGCTCACACCTGCTGACTTCTTGCACTACGTGTTGTCAGATTTTGGATTGCCGGCATCTGGGAAAAACAAATCCGAAATGCTCATCGAATTGAGCAAGTTTTTGATTGCGCGCGGTTCCAAACAAATGACAACTGTCTTAATCGTTGATGAGGCGCACGATCTATCGCCGGATACATTGGAAGAGCTTCGACTCCTTTCCAATCTTGAAACAACTGAGGACAAGCTGCTGCAAATCATCCTGGTAGGCCAGCCAGAACTCGACATGAAGCTGGATTCGAATGAGCTCAGACAGCTGAAACAACGGATTGCACTTCGCGCCCAACTTCGACCGCTCACCTCGCAACAAACGCATGAGTACATTGAGCAGCGTTTGCGCATAGCCGGCGCGGAATCAAACGGGCATGCGATCTTTTCTCCCGAAGCAGAGGCTGCGGTGTACGCCTATTCACGGGGGTTCCCGCGACTTATTAATACGATCTGCGAAAACTCCTTGATCGGCGCCTACGCCAAACAACAACATTCGGTAACGCCGTCCATCGTTGAGGATGTTGCGAGCGAATTCCGCCTCGAGCCAGCGCTTTCGATTCTGGGACCTTCCTGAACGGCACCCATGGGCAATCGTTGAATTACCAAAGCAAGCGATCTTCCCGTTTTGCATGAAATGGTTGGACTCTCGGTTTTTCGTTCAGGGTCTGCAGTGATTTCAGATTTTTAAACTCGCACTCTAAAGAGCGACGACATGAGCCGGATATTTGACGCACTACAACAAGCTGAACGGGAACGCGCTGGAAGCGATTCGTCCGCTTTGTCGCCGGGACCTGAGCTTCTGAAGCGCGCTGAACATCAGGCCGCTTCAGAGTGGAGCGAGGCTGCGGATCCGAAAGCGCAGTTTGCCGCTGAAGCGAACGAGTTGAAGCAACTGCTTGATTCGAGTGCGACGCATGTCGACTTACCGGCAGCTTCTCAAGCCTTCAGTCCCGAGAGTTCGTCAGCTGTGGAGCGGCAGCTGGCGCTCAGTCGAATTCAGTCTTTGCCAGTCTCGCTTTCGGAGCAGAGCCGCCTCGTATGCCTTACTGACAAGGACAGCGCGACGGCCGAAGCGCTCCGTCTGCTGGCGGTCCGTCTGCGAGACATCCGTAGAACCAGGCCGCTCAAGAAAGTCCTGATTACCAGCACAATCCCGCAAGAAGGAAAGAGCACAATTGCTGGAAATCTTGCATGTGCATTCTCCCACGCAACTGATGAACGAATCTTGCTGATTGAAGGTGATTTGCGGCGCCCTTCACTGTCAAGAATGTTTGGAGTGCGTACTAAACTTGGAATTTGCGATAGCCTTCGCGACCAAAGCGGCGTGCTTCAGAATATCTATCAACTCAAAGAAGCCAAACTCTGGATCTTGCCAGCTGGCAATGCGCCTGCGAATCCACTGGAAGCCTTGCAAGCTTCAAAATTACCAGAGTTGTTGAATGAGTTGACGAAGTATTTTGATTGGATTCTTATTGATTCACCGCCAGTCCTGCCATTGGCTGACACGAGTATATGGATGCGCCTCGCGGACGGCATCATTCTGGTTACCCGCCAGGGAACAACAGAAAAGCGGCAACTGCAAAAAGGGATTGAGGCGCTTGATGCGGACAAGGTGCTCGGCGCGATCGTTAACAGTTCCGTGGCTTCGGCATATAGCGGCTATTATTACCGCTCCCCAAGTCATACGTGATGAGAGACAGCGTCGGCATCGATTGCATGTCTGGCTGAACACACGCGGCCAAGCAAATTCCGCGCACCTATTATCAGGCCCCCGATTTTCTCTTTGCACCCAGAAAGATCCTCGTCGATGGGCGAGACGAACAAGGAAGAGAACGATTCTCAACGCCACTGTTCGCATGACCAGAGATGTAATTTTGAACATCGCACGGAAAGAGAGGAGAACTGCGTGACTCTTTCAGATAACAACAATCCAAACCAGACGGACCCGCTGCTCGAGGGAGTGCCGGCAATAGAGCGCGCACCACTGGATGAAGAAATCTTTCGGCGGATGATTGCAATTGAGCGCAAACGCACGGAACGCTCGAAAGCGCCTTTTCTCCTTATGCTTCTTGAGGTTGTAAGTGATGAGGGGCCAAGGAAGTATCGTAAGACGCTTGATCTGATCGTTTCTGCGCTCTTGATTTCCAGCCGAGATACTGACCTCGTCGGTTGGTATAAGAACAATCTGATCGTTGGTGCAATGTTCACGGGTCTCGTCGTCCAGGACAAGCGGACGATGTTAGACACATTCTTGACGAAGGTCACCAATTCGCTTCGTGAGGAGCTCACCGCCGAGCAGTTCAATCAAGTCAGCATCTCCTTTCATCTCTTTCCGGACGATTGGGACCATGAAAAACCTGGAAGGCCCAGCAACGCTACTCTTTATCCAGATCTTGCCAGCCACGACAAGGGCCGCCGCAGTCTGTTGCTGATCAAGCGATTCATCGACATTGTTGGAAGCGCGGTCATGCTCTTTCTGTGTTCCCCTCTTTTTATTGCAATTGCGCTGGCTGTTAAATTGTCTTCGAAGGGCCCCGTCTTTTTTCGACAGCAGCGCGTTGGACGCTATGGGAAGACATTCACATTCCTTAAATTCCGCTCGATGTACCTGAACAATGACGTCAGTGTTCACAAGGAATTTGTAACGCGGATGATCGCCACCGGAGCCGGACAGAGTTCCCAAAATAGCGGCGACAGCGTTTACAAAATCACTAACGACAAAAGAATCACGCGCGTTGGAAAGTTCCTACGCCGGACGAGTCTTGATGAACTCCCCAGTTCTTGAACGTCCTTGGGGGCGAGATGTCCCTGGTCGGTCCCCGTCCCCCCATTCCATATGAACTAGCAGCCTACCAAACCTGGCATCGCTGCAGACTCTTGGGAGTGAAGCCTGGAATCACCGGCCTGTGGCAGGTGCTCAGCCGCAGCAGCGTTCAATTTGATGAAATGGTCCGGCTCGATCTGCGCTACGCATCCACTTGGACTCCGTGGCTCGACATCAAGATCCTTTTGCGCACGCCCCTTGCCGTCATCAAAGGTTCCGGCGCGTACTGATCGCTGTCCTCAAATCGAGGAGAGCATTTTTCCCGGATTCTCGCGCATCCCGCCAGTCACAGCGAATCTGCCAATTTTCTGCCAGCACTTTCGAGTGCGCCACCTCTTCACGGCCTTACCGCGGGCTGACTGCAGGTCATCTTGTGGATGCCGCAATTCCGGCATTCTTCTGATTGCCCTAATTAGATAGCTCTTTCAAGGAGAAAAACAGATTATGAACTTCGGTGTCATTGGGTACGGCTATTGGGGCCCAAACATCGTACGGAACCTCATGAGCCTGGAAGGCTCCGAGGTTCGCGCTATCGCGGAGATCAATCCCGCGGCACAGGCGAGAGCACGCAAGGCATATCCAGGAGTCAACGTCACTCCCAGTGCGATGGAAGTTATCTCGTCTCCACAAATCGATGCAGTCGCCATTGTCTCTCCTGTGTGGACCCACTTCGAACTTTCGAAAGCTGCCCTCGAAAACGGGAAACACGTCTTCGTCGAGAAGCCATTTACCAGCACGAGCGCGCAGGGTGAAGAGCTGATCAATCTCGCTCAGCAGAAGAACCTCAAGATCATGGTCGACCACACCTTTCTCTTCACGGGTGCCGTCAAGCGCATAGGTCAACTTATTGAAGAGGGAGCGCTCGGGAAACTCTATTACTATGACTCGACCCGTGTGAATCTTGGATTGTTTCAACACGATATCAATGTGCTTTGGGACCTCGCGCCGCATGACCTCTCGATCATGGATCACCTTATCAAGGCCAGCCCTGAGGCGGTTGTCGCAACCGGGCAAGGACATCTGAATGGCCATGAGGACGTTGCGTTCATGACGATCTATTTCCCCGATAAGATCATTGCTCACATCAACGTCAATTGGCTCTCACCGGTAAAGGTGAGAACCACACTCATTGGTGGCGAAAAGAGAATGATCGTCTGGAACGACCTTGAAGCCGACGAGAAGGTCAAGGTCTATGACAAGGGCGTCAAAATCACGAGCCGGGAAGGTGTTTACGAGTTGCTGGTGAGTTATCGCTCCGGCGACATGTGGTCACCGCAGTTGGAGCAGGTTGAAGCACTGCGCCAGGAACTGAGTTATTTTGTCGAATGTGTCACGACCGGCAAGGAGCCATTCAATAACGGATGTGCAGGCCTGCGGGTCGTGCGGATGCTTGAAGCAGCCAGCGAATCCCTTAGCAGAAAAGGAGCGTTTGTCCGTCTATGAACCAGTGGAACTCAATTTCGGAAGACGTCAAGCTCGGTGAGAACGTTCGCTTGGCCAAGTTCATCAATCTCTACGGGTGCGAAATCGGAGACGAGACGAAGATCGGCGCTTTCGTCGAAATCCAGAAGAATGCGAGCGTTGGCAAACGCTGCAAGATCTCGAGCCACTCGTTTATCTGCGAGGGCGTGACCATTGAAGACAACGTCTTCATTGGTCACGGAGTAATGTTTATCAACGACACTTACCCTCGTGCTACGACAACTAATGGGGAGCCGCAGTCCGAGGCAGATTGGAGGGTCGAACCTACGATTATCTGCAAGGGTGCTTCCATCGGATCCAATGCCACGATTCTTTCCAACTTGAGGATCGGCGAAAATGCAATTATTGGCGCAGGGAGCGTTGTCACCAAGGACGTCCCACCTTTCGCAGTGGTTGCCGGCAATCCTGCGAAAATTCTGCGCTTCATCACAAAACCTGCAGACTCCGGCGCTAATGGCCACGTCCCTTTTCTCGATCTGGTCGCTCCTCATGTGGAACTCGAAGAGGAGCTCGTCAAGGTATTTCGCCAGAGTCTCCGTACAGCGGGTTTTGTAGGGGGCGCCATCGTAGAAAACTTTGAACAGGATTTTGCGCACTTTTCCGGCACCAGGCACGCAATCGCCGTCAACAGTGGGACCGATGCGTTGCGCTTTGCCATCATGGCATGCGGCATCGAGGCTGGAGATGTGGTCCTTACGGTCCCCAACACATTCATCGCGACAACAGAGGCGATTTCCCAATCACGCGCGATTCCCGAGTTTGTTGACATTGACGAGCGCACGTACAACATGTCGCCGCAGATGCTCGAGCGCTATCTCGAGAAGCAGTGTGTTCGCAACCATGCAGGGAAACTCATCAGCCTGCGGAGCGGCCGGCCTGTCACCGCCGTAATTCCAGTGCACCTTTATGGGCAGATGGCCGACATGGACGCCATTTTGAATCTGGCCGAGAAATACGGTCTGACTGTGATCGAAGATGCGTGTCAGGCACACGGCGCGGAGTATTTCTCAAAACGCAACAATCGCTGGATGAAAGCCGGCTCGATGGGGCGTGCGGCCGCGTTCAGTTTCTATCCCGGCAAGAACCTCGGCGCGTGTGGAGAAGGCGGAGCGGCGGCGACAAATGACGCAGGCGTTGCAGCCTGCATCAAAATGTTGCGCGATCACGGTCAGGCTAAGAAGTATTATCATGATCTTGAGGGTTACAACGGACGACTCGATACGATTCAATGCGGCTTTCTTCACGCCAAGCTGCCGCATCTTGCAGAATGGAACAACCAGCGCCGAGAGCGCGCCGCAGTATACAACAGGCTCTTGTCGGAGAATCAATTTCTTACTATTCCATTTGAGCCGGCTTGGTCTCGTGCGGTTTACCACTTGTACGTAATCCGCACCAGCGATCGAGAAGGCCTGATGAGTCACCTGACGAAAGCCGGAATCGGCGTGGGTATTCATTACCCGATCCCTCTTCATCTGCAGAAAGCTTATACGTCCCTCAACTATGGTCTCTCTGATTTCCCAGTGACTCAGCGAATAGCGACTGAGATTCTGTCGCTCCCAATGTTTCCTCAGTTGAAGGAGTACCAGCAAGTACATGTCGCGAATGAGATTCGAAGCTTCCGGGAAAGCAGCTCTTTCAATCCAGATGGCGTTGAAGAGACGATGCTCGTGCAGGATCAAGGTTAGAGGTGGACAGATTCCATGCATAGGCTGCTTGTCTCCCAGCGCTCTACGCGAAGACCACCTTTCTTACCCTATCTAAGGCAGCATTTCAAAAGAGATCAATTCAAGGTTCCTGGAAAATGAGTCCGTCAAACGAAAGAGCATTCATAATCGACAAGCATGAGCCAATGCTCATAACTGGGGCCGGCGGATTCATTGGTTCAAGAGTCGTTGAGCGGCTCGCACGAATGGGGTTCACCAACATTCGTTGCCTTGTGAGGTCATCTCGATCGAGTTCCATTCTTCGCTCTCTGGAACTTAACGACAACACGATGCCGATTCTGCAGATCATTCAGGGAAATCTTCTCTCTCGCGAAGACTGCATCAGGGCAGCTCGGGATGTGAGAGTCATCTTCCATCTGGCAGCAGGAAAAGGAGAAAAATCCTATCCTGAAGCCTTCTTGAATTCCGTGGTCACGACTCGCAATCTCATCGAAGCCGCGCTCTCTTATGGCAAGCTCTGCAGGTTTGTAAATGTTAGTTCGTTCTCCGTTTATTCCAATACTAAGAAGAGACGGTCGCGAGTGTTAGATGAATCGTGTCCAATCGAAACCGACCCACAGCTCCGAGGCGAGGCGTACGTCTTTGCGAAAGTCAGGCAGGAAGAACTCGTTTTGGAGTACGGAAAGGAACAAGGCCTTCGGTATGTCATGATCAGGCCAGGGCACGTCTTTGGACCGGGCAATGAGGCAATCAGCGGACGTGTCGGTATCGATACTTTCGGTGTCTTTCTTCACATGGGAGGGGCGAATAGAATACCTTTAACCTATGTTGATAACTGCGCCGAAGCGATTGCTCTGGCTGGATTAAAGGACGGCGTCGATGGTGAGGTGTTTAATGTCGTCGATGACGAGTTACCATCAAGCCGAAGTTTTCTCAAGGAGTACAAGAAAAATGTTGGACACTTTCGCTCCATTTTCATCCCGCATTCTTTTAGTTACGTCCTTTGCTGGCTTTGGGAAGGCTTTGCAGATTGGTCTCAAGGAGAATTACCCCGCACTTTCAATCGCAAAAGATGGCACGCTTTCTGGAAGAGTACCCGCTATCCGAATGGCCGCTTGAAGGAGCGTCTGAATTGGAAAGTGTCGATTCCCATGAAGGAGGGACTTCGCCGCTATTTCGAAGCCTGTGCGGCTAGAGGGTCGAATGCTTAAAGCTGCTATAGTCGGGTGCGGGAAGATAGCCGACTCACATGCCGAGCAGTTATTGAGAATCAAAGACTGCAAGATCGTTGGCGTCTGCGATCGCGAACCGCTTATGGCCAAACAGCTATTCGAGCGGTTCTCTGTGGGTCAGTATTTCAGTGATCTACAGGTAATGCTGGCGGAGGCGCGCCCCGATGTTGTCCACATTACGACTTCTCCGGAGAGCCACTTTCCACTTGCGAGGCACTGCTTAGAAGCGGGCTGCCACGTATATGTCGAGAAACCGTTCACGCTCAACGAAGATGAAGCGCGGGATCTTATCGACCTGGCATCGAGGCAGAACTTGAAACTGACGGCTGGGCACGATGATCAGTTCAGCCACTCTGCACGTCGCATGCGAGCCCTTGTTAAAGATGGATACCTCGGGGGACCACCGGTGCACATGGAGAGTTTCTACTGCTATGAACTTGGTAACTCCGCTTATGTGACCGCGCTTTTAGAGGACAAGGAGCATTGGGTCCGCCGTCTGCCCGGCAAGCTTCTTCAAAACATCATTAGCCACGGGATCGCGAGAATCGCGGAGTTTTTTACCGACGAATCTCCGGAGATTTTAGTACAGGCATTCACTAGTCCTGCTCTTCGGCACATGGGCGAAAGTGAAATAGTTGATGAACTTCGTGTATCTATTTCCGATCGTGAATCGATGACCGCATATTTCACCTTTTCGTCGCAAATGCGTCCATCACTACATCAATTTCGCATCTATGGCCCAAGTAATGGCTTGCTTCTTGACCAAGATCAGGAGACGCTCATCAAACTCAGGGGCAAAAAGTCGAAAAGCTATCTCGAGAAATTTGCTACGCCGCTGAGTTTCGCGAAGCAATACGGCGACAACGCTCTTACGAACATGAAAACTTTCATTGCCAGAGACTTCCACATGAAATCCGGCATGAAATGTCTTATCGAGCAATTTTATCGATCTATCGAAGAAGGTGGTCCGTTACCGATTTCTTATCGCGAAATCCTTCTTGCGACGAGAATCATGGATCGAATCTTCGCGGAAGTTGCGTCGCAGCAGGGCGAACTCACTGCCCGTAAAGATAGGGAGTTCGTTGTTTGAGCAAGAGAGCACGGCTCAATTGGCCGCGCACGCAGGCTGAAGAAGTTTGGAGAGGTCGCCGTTGGCTAAGGCAGCGGTCGGCTTGCCGGCCGTGGTGGGTCAAACCATCCGAGGGTTCAAATCCCTTCCCTCTCCGCCAAAAAAAATGGCTGTGAACGAATCGATCAGAGTTCAAGACTCTTTCCAGGCTACTTATCGTCGCCCGTAACAGCTGGGATTCGAGATCGAAAGTTGAAAGGCCACCACCATCTTTGGAGTCATCAGAAGAGTAATCTCACATGAAACATTCACTCACTATCTGTGGCAGAGAAATCAAGATTCGCGGCAGGGCGCTTAAGGTGGCTCGAATTGAAGGAGATAACTACCGATTTCTGGATGATCCAGAGTCGCTGATTGTGGAGTTGCGAAGAAGTGGCAAGAGAGTCGATCTCTTTACGTTCATGCAACGGCTTCCGGAAACGAAGCCAAAATTCCACTACCCGATGGAATGGGATAATGTGGCCGCTCTTCCCATCACTACCTTTGAAGCATGGTGGACAGACGTTTTAGGATTTAAAGGACGCAACAAGGCGAAACAGGCTGAGAAGAAAGGTGTTGAACTTCGTGAGATCCAGTACGGCGACGAACTCGTAGAAGGCATCTGGAAGATATATAACGAGAATCCAGTTCGTCAGGGAAAGCCGTTTCCACATTATGGAATGAGCTTGGAGTCGGTACGCCGGCATGCAGGAACGTTTCTTGAATGCAGCGTGTTTATTGGCGCATTCTTTTCCGGAGAGCTCATTGGTTTCGCGAAGCTGACGATAGACGAAACTGGCACACAAGCCGGGCTGATGCACATTCTTTCCATGATCAAACACCGCGAAAAAGCTCCAACGAATGCTTTGATTGCGCAGGCAGTTCGGGTCTGCGCAGATAGAAAGATCGCCTATCTCGTTTATTCTCAGTTTTCTTATGGGAACAAGCAACAGGACAGTCTGAGTGATTTCAAAGAACGCAATGGATTTCAGCGCATTGAAATACCTCGTTATTACGTTCCCGTGACTCGGATCGGTGAAGTGGCCTTCAAGATGGGCATGCACAGGAAGCTGATTGACCGCTTACCCGAACCTCTGATCACAAAGCTTCGAAGCTATCGCGCGGCTTGGTACAGTTCGAGGATGGTCTCAAAAGTGGAGGCAAGCTAGTCAGTGCCCGGAATCGTTGGATTTATCACCAAGAACCGCGGTCCCGCCGCGAAGAACCAGCTCGAGTCAATGCTCAAGTCTATTCAGCACGAGGAATTCTATAGCTCCGGCGTCGTGATAAATGAAGGTTTAGGCATCTATGTCGGCTGGTCGGCGCTGATGGATTCCTTCACAGACTGTATGCCACTCAGCAATGAGCGGGGGGATGTCTCGCTGGTTTTCTCGGGCGAAGAATATCCGGACCCCGATGTGAGACATGAACTCAGGAAGCGCGGCCATTGCGTCGGCCCTGACGGGCCATCCTATCTTATCCATCAATATGAAGAGGATCCTAATTTTGTTCAGCATTTGAATGGAATGTTTCATGGCTTGATCATTGACCGGAACCTCGGCACGCTTAACCTCTTTAATGACCGCTACGGGATGCATCGCCTCTACTATCACCAAGCAGGTGAATGCTTTTATTTTGCTTCAGAGGCTAAGGCGATTCTAGCTGTTCGTCCGGAGCTTCGAGAATGCGATCCGCGCGGTCTTGGCGAGTTTGTTGCCTGCAGTTGTGTGCTTGAGAATCGAACGGTCTTCAAGAACATTCACGTGCTCCCTGCGGCCTCCTCTTGGACATTTCGCAACGCTCAGTTGGAGTGCAAGGGAACCTATTTCACACCGCAGCAGTGGGAGGAACAGAGCTCACTCACTGCAAAGCAGTACCATGAGGAGCTGAGAGCAGTTCTTCTGAATGCACTTCCCAGATACTTTCAGGGCCGGCAGCAAATGGGAATCGCAATGACCGGCGGCCTGGATACGCGTGTGATTCTTGCTTCTCACCCTCCAGCTCCAGATTCCCTGCCTGGTTTTACATTCGGCAGCATGTATCGTGACACTTACGATGTGCGCATTGGTCGAAAGGTTGCGGCGATCTGCAGGCAGCCACATCAAGTCATCGAGGTTGGGGACGAGTTTCTCGCAAACTTCGCTGTCTATGCTGAGCGTTGTATATCCATGACCGAGGGAACTGTCGATCTTTATCGGGCATCGGATCTATATCTGAGTGAGAAAGTCAGACAAATTGTACCCGCAAAGATTGTTGGAACCTATGGCAGTGAGATCGTTCGGAATGCAGTCATGTTCAAGCCGGATGCTCCTCTCTCGACCCTGTTCAGGCCAGACTTTCTTTCTCACGTTCAAGCTGCCTCACAAACTTACTCTTCGTTGCGACAATTGCATCCAGTGACATTTGCGGCCTTTTGCCAGTCGCCTTGGTATCATCACGGGATACTCGCGCTGGAGCAAAGCCAGCTGACAGTGCGGTCGCCTTTCATGGATAACGAATTTGTGCGAACGGTCTACCGAGCGCCAAGGCAAGTCGAACCGGACGACGACGTGCGCCTGCGGCTCATTCAAGATGGGAGTCCTTCGCTGGCGCGCATTCGATCAGATCGCGGAATCGGAGGGAATGGGCTGCCTTTCGCCGGCGCCCTTGCGCACGCCTATCGGGAATTCACATTCAAAGCGGAGTATGCGTACGATTACGGAATGCCGCAGTCGCTGGCGCGGATCGATCACCTCTTTTCCGGGCTTCACTTTGAGCGCGCTTTCTTTGGCCGTCATAAGCTACTGCACTTCCGAACCTGGTACAGAGATCAACTGGCAGAGTATGTCCGCCGAGTGCTTCTCGATCCCCGGACGTTATCGCGCGCGATTCTCGAGCCGAAGATGGTGCGAGCAATAGTAGATGGTCACACGCTCCAGGGACTCAACTACACGACTGCAATTCACAAGCTCCTTACCATCGAGCTGCTTCATCGCCTGTTCTTCGACAGCGGCAACTGAAGGTCTTCGTTAAGCGCACAGATGTTAACTCCGCCCATTGCAACCCTCATATATGTCTGCGGAATCGTTGGACTCTTCTATCTCAATCGTGACAAATCTGTTCATACGTCCAAGGCGCTGTGGCTGCCGGTAATCTACATTTGGATTGAGGGATCGAGATCCATATCGCTCTGGTTGGGTATATCCGCGGTCAATGCCGGCGACGTCCAGTCTCAAATCGAAGGAAGCCCCTTAGACACGGTAATCTTTGCAATCCTGTTACTCATTGGATTGTGCGTTCTTGCCAATCGCAAAAAGCATGTCCTGCGGCTACTTGCGGTGAATTGGGCGATCGTCCTGTATTTTCTCCTTTGCCTTCTCAGTATTGGCTGGTCCGATTTCCCGGCCGTCGCTTTCAAGCATTGGTTCAAGTCGACTGGAGATCTGGCGATGATTCTCATCGTCGTGACGGAGCGAGCTCCGGTGGCCGCGCTCAGCCGCCTGCTTTCCAGGACGGGATTTATACTCATGCCCCTTTCTATCCTCTCCAATAAGTACTATCCGAACCTGAGCAGAGCATATGATTCGTGGACCGGTCAGCAATCCATGACCGGCCTCACGACGGACAAGAATCTACTTGGAGCTGTCACTCTTGCGTTGCTATTAGGCAGTGTCTGGTCCTTTCTTGAACTTCTTCGCTCCCGCGAAGCGCGCCGGTACCAGCGTAGGATCCTTCTTGCGAAGGGAGCAATCATCGGACTCGGTGTCTACCTTCTTTCGATGGCGAACTCGGTGACCTCAGAGGCGTGCTGTGCCGTTGGAGTGGTCATCTTGTTGGCAACCAACCTTCGCTTCATGAGACGTTATCCGGTCTTGCTCCACGCACTCGCTCTATCCCTCGTAGTTGGTGTCACCGCCGTGCTTTTTCTCGGCGTCGGATCGGGCGCGGTTCACGCCCTCGGCAGAAATTCAAACCTCACTGGACGTACGGATATCTGGGCGGCGGTAATTCCCCTGGCTCGCAACCCATTAATTGGAGCGGGGTTTGAGAGCTTTTGGCTGAGCCCAGGCTTGCACGCAAAACTGGCGGAATTGATTCCAGGCCTGCCGCTTAACGAGGCGCACAACGGGTATATCGAGGTCTATCTCGAACTTGGATGGATTGGACTTGCGCTTATCGCATATATATGGATCGACGGCTACCGGCGCGCTGTTGCGGCTTTCCGCCACGACACAGCGTGGCGCGGCGTCCTTATCGCATACATAGTCAGCGCCGCAGTCTATAACTTGACTGAAGCCGGATTTCGGATGTTGCATCCAATGTGGATCTTTTTCCTTTTGGCAGTTGTGGGCTCTGCTGAATTGAGATTTACGAAGGGTACTCAAGCCGTGTCAGGTTACAGATCGCGAACGGCGAAACAACTCCAGCCTGCAATAGGAAGCGGCGAGCCAAGCGAAACTGCTGTTCCGTCATCTGCTTATTGAAGGATTTCATCGTTTGGAAATCGCCTTAGATTGAATGGCGGATGCCGCAAAATGCTCGGGGTGCGGCGTATGCCCGAATCTCGCCCTAACCAAAAATAATGGAGCTGAGCGCGAAGCGAACAGCGTGGAGTCGAATCAATGATCAACGGAAAACGCGTTGCAGTTGTGATGCCGGCATACAACGCCGAAAAGACACTGGAAAAGACTGTTGCCGAACTGACCGACTTGGTCGATATCAAAATTCTCGTCGATGACTCGAGCACGGATCACACTCGCGGAGCTGTCGAAGCGCCTTGGCGTGCGCACTTTCATTCACGACGCCAACTATGGCTACGGCCGCAATCAGCAAACTTGCTATCGTGAAGCTCTGGCCGCGGGCGCTGACATCGTAGTGATGTTGCATCCCGATTACCAATACACGCCGCTTCTGGTCCCGGCAATGGCGGGAATGGTGGCGAGCGGAATCTACGACATGGTGCTGGGATCGCGCATTTTGGGAGCGGGAGCGCTGAAGGGTGGAATGCCTTTCTATAAATATGTGTCCAACCGGATGCTCACTGCGTTCCAGAACCTTTTCTTGGGCGTGAAGCTTTCGGAGTATCACACAGGCTTCAGAGCATTCTCACGAGAGTTACTCCAGACGCTTCCGTTGCTCGAGAACTCCGACGATTTTGTTTTTGATAACCAGATGATCGCGCAGGCCGTGATGTTCGGATTCAAGATTGGCGAAGTCTCCTGTCCGACGAAGTACTTTGCGGAAGCCTCCTCAATCAGCTTTCGGCGCAGCGTGGAGTACGGCCTTGGGGTCCTGGCTACTACTGCGAGTTTTGCCCTCCATAAGGTAGGCATAAGCAAGAACGCCCGCTTTGAGCCAGGAGGAAAGAAGCTTTTGAACTGGCACTATTCGAAGGCAGAACGAGCCAGCTGAAGTCTTCCGAGATGGCTTGACAGCTCCGGGAAAGCTGCCAGGAGCCTGCGCCGGGGTCACCTCGTCCGTCCCGAGGATAGCCAAGTAGCGAGTCGAACGTTTCATCCGAGATGCTGGCTTGGCGTCTTCGAAGCATTTCCATAGATATTGAAAAAATACGCACACTGACTTATGAGCCGAATCCAACAAATTCTCGACGATCCCCGCAGATTCCACCGCCACCTTATTATCGTGATTGGCATTGCAGTTTTTGTGCGTTTGGCAGTAGTCGTCGTGTTTTGGCACGCCTGGGGTTGGCAATACAAGGAGATTCCAGATTCATGGAACAAACTTGCGATCAATCTCGTTGACAATGGGACTTTCGGGTTTGTTCCCGATCAATCAACAATCACACGAGGTCCGATTTTCCCATTGATCGAGGTTCCACTTTACCTTGCGTTCGGGGAGAAGTATGCCGGCTGGTGCATAAGTCTTCTACTTTTCGACACACTGACATGTTTTCTTGTAATTCTGCCTGTTTCGGAAGTTGTGGGGCAATCTTCGCTGCCCTGCTTGCGGGGCTCTTTTACGCGGTCAACCTTCCGATCATTTATTACACAGCCAAGATTTCGCAGCTGACCAGCATCCTCCCATTTGTGGCGCTTTTCATGTATCTCTTCTCTTCATGGGAATATGAATACTCTTCTCGATGGCGGCCTTTGGTGCTTGGGTTAGTTTCTGGGTTGATGATCCTGAACAAAACGGTCTATTTGCCGATACCTATTGTCTGTTCAGCGATTCTGGTTTGGTCGAAGTGGCTCGAACTGAAGCGCCGCCCCCGGTTGCTGCCGATCGCAATTTACCTGCTCGTCACTGCCGCAGTTGTCGCTCCTTGGACGGCGCGTAACTTTGTCTTAACAGGAGGAAAGGTAGTTCCGGTTCAAAGCCTGTTCTGGGAACTCAATGTGCAGGACGTACTCTATTATGACCTTGGCAAAGAAGCAAGGCTCGATCGTTCGGAAGGAGTGACACTGCGTTACTTCATCGAACAGGAGCGCCAGATGCTCGTCTCCAACGGAGTAAGTTTCGCCTGCCCGAAGGGTACGAGCTGCGCGAAATGGGAATATGCCCGGGAGCAAGCCTTCCGTTCTGTTTATATGAATTGGATCAGACAAGATCCGAGCAAGATTCTCCGTGTGAAAATCGAAAATCTTTGGAACTTTTGGGTGCGCGAGGAGAATTGGCAGAAGACTCTGCTAATGATCCTGATGCAGGTTCCGCTCCTTGGAGTTGTCATTGCGAGTCTGGTAATCCTTTTTCAAAGGCGGCAACTCCACCGAGTGAAATTCGGTTTGGTCATCGTACTGGTACTTTGGGCCGAACACTTCCTCGTTTTTGCCTGGGGCCGTTTCTCCCTCGACCTTGTTCCCGTCCTGGGTTTGATTTTCGGTCTCGGAGTCGCAACGAGCTCGGACTCTCTGTTAATCGAGGTTCCTGCCGAATCGCAAAACTTTGAGAGGGCGAACGTGAATGCGTGACTTGACATAGGAGAGACGAGGCCTTCAGTATTGTTTCCAGCAGGGCCAAAATCATGCTTCCGGTTCTTTGGAATTTGGCAGTGTCCAGAGGTTCCTGTTGAAAGCCTGGGCTAAGCTTTTTCTTTTCGGACTGATACCGCAAACTAGACGAACGCCGGATTTGCGTTACAATAGTCACATCTTCATTTCGAAGTCCGGTTGCTGCCTTGTATATTTAGGAATAAATTTAAATTAGAACACTTGGACATTCGATATCGTCGTTGTGCAAGATAGTGTGATCCACCTCTTCGTGGAGAGGTAGTGGGTTAAGTTTGTCTCAATTGAGCAACGAGTCTGTGACGAAATGAACTCGATTCCGGCGGAAGTTGTCTGCGATCTCGATTCATTTCAGTTCTTCTGCGGTGACGACGCATTCTTGAGCCCAAGTAAACTGCACAGCGGAGACCTGTGATCCTTGTAAGCGCTTTAGATGCCTTGGCGAATTGCGGCGACGCATTTGCCAGGAATCCTGTAACTAATTGCCTCAATACTGATTAACTGAATAGGAGCACGCGGCATATGCGTAAATTTAGATTTATCACGGTAATCACTACAATCGTATTTCTGACGGGATTAAGGGCTTGGGCCGGAACCTACACGGCTGCCTCATGTTCACAGAGTGCGGTCAACGCAATCATCAACGGTCCAACACACACAGCTGCCGATGGAGACGTAATCCAGATTCCATCCGGTTCCTGCACATGGACCAGCGGAATCACGGTTCCCTCAAATATCGGGATCACTATCATGGGCAGCGGCACGCCGAATTCCGGGGCTTCAACCAGTGTGCCTAGCTCCTCCTGTGCCTCGGGAACGATTCTGACCGACGGCATGTCGAATAACGCGATGTTTACCTTTTCGCCGCAATCCGGCAACTCGACCACACGATTGTCATGCGTGACGCTATCGCCTTCCGAAAATACTGTCTCACCGATCATTGTCCAAGGGAGCTGCACATCGAGCGGCTGCCCGAACCTGCGTCTCGATAACATTACTGCCAGCGGGTGGGGCAACTACAACGTGGTTTCGGACGCGACATTTGCAGTCGTTTCCGGACTCTACGGCGTAGCCGATCACAACCTGATATCCGACTCGACAAGCGCCAACTCGTACACAAATTTTATTAATGTGGCTCACCCCTCGTGGCTCGGGGTTGGCAGCTTCGGCGATAACTCGTGGGCAAGCGCAGATACCTTCGGAACGGCGAGCGAGTTCTACCTCGAGAACAACACTTTCAATAATACCGGCCTGACCGACTCCGATACGAATATCGGTGGTGGCGGCGGCGCGCGTTGGGTTTGCCGCTTCAACGTTGTCAATGGCATCAATCCGGTCAACGCGTGTTCTGACCACGGAACGGACACGACAGGCAGAGCACGGGGAGGGAGACAGGCTGAAGTCTACGCCAACACCGCAAGCTGCACTAATTCGTCGCAAGGTTGCAATACGTTCGGTCCGGGTCGAAGTGCCACGATGATGCTCTGGGGGAACACCTTTTCGCAGAGCGGTGGAGGATTCTTTAAGAACATTGTGCAGATCGACGCACAGCGAAGATGGAGACCAGACTCTCCGTGGGGGGCTTGCGACGGGACAAGCGCGTGGGATCAGAATGGAAGTGGAAATCCGTATTTCAGCGGGACCGTCAGCAGCGTCACAGCGGTCAACTACAACGAATATCTGATCACGACAACTGGCTCTCTTGGAATATCCGCGAGCCAGATGGTGCCGAGCGGAGCGCCATACTCGTTCGTTGATGTGACGAAAAACTTTGGCTATGAGTTAAGTGCTAATTCTTCAAGCACATTGACCACGGGTACTACGGGATCAAACTTCGGCGAGAATGTGCCGGCGAGCGGCGACAGTTTTCAAATCGGCCTTGCCACTGTCTGCATGGATCAACCTGCGCGCGGTGCAGGTTTGCTGGTCCAGAACGCCACACCCGTATTGGCCTCGACAGGTAATGCCGGCTCTGTGAATCAAGCCTTGGACCCCATCTACGAGATGGACGACGTGATGCCCTCGGGCTCTGGTTACCCGACAATTGCCTCCGACGAAGGCAACATGATCGCCAACCGCGATTACTACATGGAAAATACGAACCAGACTGCACAGACCTCGCCGGCAAGCCCGTTCAACGGTACAAGCGGGACCGGGCACGGCACGCTTGCAAATCGACCTTCAACCTGCACAGCCGGCGTGGGATACTTCGCCACTGACCAGGGCTCGTGGAACACAAGCGGTGGGACGAATCCGGCAAACTATGCCGGACAAGGAACCCTCTATACTTGCAACGCCGGTGGCAATGCCTGGAGCGTCCACTATACGCCGTACACTTATCCGCACCCGCTCGAGAGCGGCTCAACGCCAATATCGCCAGCCGCGCCCGCGAGCCTCACCGCAACGCCGAATACTGTGAATTGAACTTGATCTGAACGACATCTCACGCGCGTTTCGCTGCCATAGCGAGCGCGCGTGATTCATCAAAGCGAA
This sequence comes from uncultured Acidobacteriaceae bacterium, assembly GCA_963782085.1. Lineage (GTDB taxonomy): Bacteria > Acidobacteriota > Terriglobia > Terriglobales > Acidobacteriaceae > Telmatobacter. Next base: position 82,331 of record CAWAIL010000003.1, on the reverse strand, counting down.
CTTCCGTCTGAACCCGGTCAAATGGGATTTCTATCGTCCCCCAAAGCCAAGACCGGCCCTCAGTTCGGCGAAATCATCTTTCGCACGTCTCACCTGAATTTGCAGCCTCGTCAAGCGGCCCCGTTTCCGACTGGGATGGAATAGCGCCCGTGCGGCGTCAAGAGTGACGCATCGGAATTTCCAGGTTAATCTGCTCAAGTTCCGAAAACCCTCGTGGAGCGTATCCGCGACAGTGGAGCACAGCGCTCTTGTTTCTTGATTTAACCAGCGGCAACCGAAAGAAGATAGTCAAAGTCGGCGTTGCTCAATTCCGATAACAATTTACTCTACTCGCAAATCAGTCGTGCATTCAGACTCGCTCTTAGGCAGGCGGCTGGACTCGAGTATCCCGCAGACAAACTCCATCCAGACGCTTTTGTCTCACGAGCCAGAGATCGCGAATGCAGTCTTCACTTGATGGCCTATGAAGCAAATAACACTTGGACGAAAGGATAGACTTTGAGAATCACTGTTTTTGGCCTTGGATACGTTGGCACCGTCTCAGCCGGCTGCCTTGCGGGCGACGGACATGAGATTGTGGGTGTTGATCCAGTGCAAGCCAAGGTCGACCTCATCAATAGAGGAAATTCCCCGATCATCGAGGCGGAGATTAGCGAACTTATCGCCGCGGCAGTTAAGGGCGGCAAGCTCCGCGCTACGTCCGATCCAGTCGAAGCGATCAAGGCGACAGAATTGTCTTTCGTATGCGTAGGCACGCCAAGTCAGTCGAACGGCAATCTCGACCTCCGCTACATACGTCGCATCTGCGAACAGATCGGCAGCGCGCTCAAAGAAAAATCGGCGCGCCACACCGTGATCATTCGCAGCACGATCCTTCCCGGGACAATGCATGGAATCGTCATTCCCACGCTTGAAGAGTTCTCTGGCAAAAAGGCAGGAACGGATTTTGGGGTTTGCCACAATCCAGAGTTCCTGCGCGAAGGATCGGCGGTTCGCGACTTCAACGCCCCTCCTAAAACTGTCATCGGGGAGCTTGATAACGAGAGCGGATCGCAACTCTCCGAAATCTACGCAAGACTTGATGCTCCCCTGATTCGCGTGAACCTCGAGACTGCGGAAATGGTGAAATATGTCGATAATAGCTGGCACGCTCTAAAGATAGGATTTGCAAATGAGATTGGGAATCTGTGTAAGGTTCTCGGAGTCGATGCCCACGAAGTAATGGGAATCTTCTGCCAGGACAAAAAGCTCAACATCTCTCCTGCCTATCTGCTGCCGGGTTTCGCATTCGGCGGTTCATGCTTGCCAAAAGACCTGCGCGCCCTGACTTACACTGCAAAATCACGCGACCTTCAACTTCCAATTCTGACGTCGATCCTTCCCAGCAATGAGATACAAGTTTCCCGGGGGCTGGATCTGATAATCAAAAAAGGCAATAAGAAGGTTGGCGTTTTAGGTTTTAGCTTCAAAGCAGGAACCGACGATCTGCGTGAGAGCCCCGTCATCGAAGTGATTGAACGATTACTTGGCAAAGGGTACGACCTTCGTATCTACGATAAGAACGTCAATATGGCGAGTCTAGTCGGTGCAAACAGGGACTTTATCCTGAATCGCATCCCGCACATCTCGCGCCTGATGGTCGAAAATGTGGACGACGTGCTCAGCCATGCAGAAACAATCGTGATCGGGAATAACGATCCCGATTTTTGCGACGTGCCCAATCGATTGCGCGAGGATCAGTTGATCATTGACTTTGTACGCCTGGCGAAGGGGAGCCACCAAAACGGAAATTACGAAGGCATCTGCTGGTGATCAGGTTAAGGCGACTCAGACTCTTCCAAAAAACTTCGTAAGTCTGCTTAACACCCTTCAACTCGAGGCCAAAACATGAAACAAAGAGTTCTAATCATTGTAGAAAATCTCCCAGTGCCATTTGATTCGCGCGTATGGAAGGAAGCCATCGCATTGCGGCAAGCAAGTTATGATGTCACTGTTTTATGCCCAAAGGGAAAAGGATTCGAAAAGGGATACGAGAAGCTTGACGGAATTCATATTTACAGGCATCCACTTCCTAAAGAAGGGAGTGGGGCTCTTTCATACTTGTGGGAATACACGTGGGCGCTATTTTTCGAAGTCGTTTATTCGCTTTGGATCTATTTCCGTCGCGGCTTTGAAGTGATCCAGGCTTGCAATCCTCCCGATAACATCTTTCTCGTCGCACTTCCTTTCAAGCTTTTCGGAGTGAGATTCATTTTTGATCACCATGACATCAATCCGGAGTTGTACTTCTCCAAATATGAGAGGTATGACTTCTTCTATAAGACTCTGGCTTTCTTAGAAAGGCTGACTTTTCGATGCAGCGACATAGTTCTTTCAACAAACAATAGTTATCGAGAGATTGCTATTTCGCGAGGAGGTCTCGATCCGGACAATGTCTTTGTCGTTCGAAACGGCCCAGACTTGAACGCTTTCAGGCTTGTGTTGCCGAACCCAGAACTGAAGCGCGGCCGAAAGTACCTTGTGGGCTATGTGGGCACAATCAGCATACAGGAGGGCCTGGATCTGCTGATCGACGTTGCAGAGCATTTGAAAAGGCGTGGTCGCGAGGATCTATTCTTCATGTGCGTTGGAGGGGGGCCCGGACTTGCGGGCCTGCAGAAGGCTGTCACGGAAAGGGAACTGTCCGACATGATTACATTTACCGGCCGGATACCCGATTCAGACTTGCTGGAAATCCTGAGCACTGCAGATGTTTGTGTTAATCCGGACAAGCCGTGCGAGATGAATGATCTTTCAACGATGATCAAGATCATGGAATATATGGCCCTGAGTAAGCCAATCGTGCAATTTGACCTGAAGGAAGGCAAATTCAGCGCCCAGGAATCGTCGCTTTATTGCAGCCACGAGAATCGAATCCCAGACTTCGCGGAAAAGATTCTATGGCTACTCGATCATCCAGAGGAGAGGCGGAGAATGGGCGAATTCGGCCAAAGACGAGTGCGCACAGAATTGGCATGGGAGTTCTCTGTTCCGAATCTCCTCGCGGCATATGAAAAGGCATTTCGAAGACTGAAGGGCCGGCAGCCGATTCAAACAGAATCGATAGAATCATCAACGAATCTTTCAAATGGTTGAACATCTCCAGTCAAACCTCACTTAAGGCATAATTGCGGTGCTACATGTCGATTGTCCCTGTTGAAGTAACCGAATCAATTCCACTCGATACTGCTGCCCTCACGAAGAAGCTTCTACGCTTCGTCGCATGGCTTCAGGATTTCGGAGAGGAATCGTACGATTTTCAGAGCTATTATGCGAGCCGCATCGGCCGCGCTGCAAAAGGACTCTACTATAAGAGGCCACTTATAGGTACGATCGCAGTTGCGCCTATGATTTTCGCTGAGGCCTTCGTTCCTTCAGCCCGTTGTCTGTTCTGGAAGCCACAGCGCTTTCCGATCGCGGACGCACATTATGCCATGGGATTTATCTACTTGTATGACGTGCTGAAAGAGCAACAATACTATGACCGCGCCCTGCACTTTCTTAAAGTCCTTGAGGAGACCCGATGCAAAGGACATACGCACTACTGCTGGGGATATCCGTTCGACTGGGAGACGCGCACCGGTACGATGTGGGCCGGAACGCCCCTGATCACCACAGTTCCCTACGTATACGAAGCTTTTCTCGAGGCGTACCGCATTGACAATGATCAGAAATGGCTTGAAATTATGCGCTCGGTCGCTGAGCACGCTCTCCGCGATTATCACGAGGTGGAGACGTCTCCACGGGTAGCAAGCTGTTCCTACAATCCTGAGCCGAATGCACCGTGCTTTGTTGTCAACGCAAGCGCTTATCGAGCCTTTCTTCTGACCCGAGCCTCCGTCGATTTTGGGGAAACCGCTTATAGGAACGCCGCTGACAGAAATCTTAACTTTGTCATCGAATCCCAGAATCCCGACGGTTCCTGGAGGTACTCGACCGATGGCGGGCGAGACTTTGTCGACCATTTTCATACCTGCTTTGTACTCAAGGCTCTAGCTAAGATCGAATCACTTACCGAAAACCAAGCCTGTACTGCAGCGATCAATCGAGGCATGGAGTATTACATATCTAACCTTTTCGATGAATCCGGAATGCCGAAACCGTTCTCACGCCGACCGCGGCTCACTGTCTATCAGCGCGAGCTTTATGATTATGCCGAATGCATAAACATAGCCTTCTTGTTGAGAGGACGCTCTGCTAAATTCGATAGGATGCTGCCGAGAATCGTCGAGATGGATGGATGGCAAAAAAAGGACGGCTCATTTCGCAACCGCCAACTCTGGTTCGGGTGGGACAATTCGCCGATGCATCGTTGGGCTCAGGCCCAATTATTCAGGAGCCTTTGCCTTGCGCTGCGTGAGTCCGGAACCAGCGAGAACTCGGATCGCAAGAGAGTCAAATCTTTGCAGGGAAGAACCAGATAAGTCATTTAGGAATACTTCTATGAATCCACTAGTCAGTATTATCATTCCTGCGTTCAATGCCGCACCTTGGGTCGCAGAGGCGATCCAGTCGGCATTAGCCCAAACGTGGCCTCACACTGAGATTATTGTCATCGATGATGGGTCAACGGACCGCACGCTCGAAATAGCACGTTCGTTTCTCCCCAAAATCCGGTTAATCTCCACTGAGAATCGGGGCTTGTCGGCAGCCGTAAATCACGCTCTGAGTCTTTGCAATGGCGACTATATTCAGGAATTGGACGCGGACGATTTCTTGCTCCCTGACAAAATTGCTCGACAGCTTGCGGCATTGCGAATGGGCGACAGCAAAAGGCTTCTGCTTTCTTCGCCTTGGGCTCCCTTTTACCATCGGACGCACGGCACGCAATTCATCAAGAATTCCTTTTGGGAGGACTTGACCCCGGTGGAGTGGCTTCTGCGCAAAATGACTGAGGGGACGCATATGCAGAACGCGACTTGGCTCGTAAGCCGTGAGCTGGTGGAGGCCGCGGGTCCTTGGGACGAAACTCTTCATTACGATCAGGATGGAGAGTACTTTACACGGGTTCTAGCTGCGTCCGAAGGGACGCGATTTGTGCCGAACACAGGGATACTCTACCGAATTACGGGGATGAATCGGATCAGTTATATTGGCAGCTCGGATAAGAAAAAGAATTCACTCTTCAAATCGATGAAGAAGCATATCGAGTGCGTGCGTGCCCTGGAAGAAAGTGAGCGCGTTCGCAAGGCGTGTGTAGCCTATCTGCAAATATGGTATGGCAGCTTCTATCCGGGAAGAGTTGATATCGTCGCGGAAATGCAGGCCCTTGCTGCAGAGCTCGGAGGTAGTTTGAAAGAGCCACAACTGAGAGCAAAGTACAAGTGGATGGTACCGCTTTTCGGCCGCCAGCGAGCACAGCGAGTCGAAAGAGCGCTGCCACAGCTAAAGCTCGCAGTGATCAGACAATATGACAAGTTGATGTATGAACTTGAGGGCGCCACAAGTCGGCGAACACAGGAACCAATTCAATAATTTGCGCAAGATCGATTTAAGAGGCTAAACTCATTTGGCTGCAACGGAAAACGTCTCCGGTATTGATGTAGCTCTGCTCACTGGCGGTGCAGACAGGCCATATGCTTTTGGTTTGACTAAAGCTTTGACGCCCCAGGTCGCGTTCCTTGAGGTGATCGGTAACGATGAACTCGATTGTCCCGAGCTTCACGATTCACCCAATGTGAGGTTTCTGAATCTAAGGGGAGATCAACGATCCGACGCCGACTTTATTTCCAAAACCCTAAGAGTTCTCAAGTACTACGTTCGGCTGATCCAATATTCTGCGTCGGCCGAGCCGAGGATCTTTCACATTTTGTGGAACAACAAGTTCGAATACTTTGACAGAACACTCCTGATGCTCTGGTATAGGGCTCTCGGCAAGAAAATTGTCCTTACGCTCCATAACGTCAACGGGAGAAAGCGAGATCGCAACGATTCAGCGCTAAACCGCTGGACTCTCCGCATCCAGTATGGACTTGCCGATCACGCGTTTTTGCATACCGAGAAAATGAAGCAGGAGCTAATCGAGGACTTTGCCGTCCCCGCGAAAAAGGTCACGGTCATTCCTTTCGGCATTAATAATTCTGTTCCCGATACGCTGATCACCTGCAAACAAGCAAGGGAAAAACTCGGCATAGCCGATGAAGAGAAAGTTATCCTCTTTTTTGGCAATATTGCGCCGTACAAAGGTCTTGACTGCCTGGTAAAAGCCTTCCGAAGTGTGACCGCCGTCAACCGCAGTTACAAGTTGATTATTGCTGGCAGGCCGAAGAATTGCACGGAATATTGGGAGGAGCTCCAGCACGAAATGAGCCAGGATCTGGCAGATGGGCGAATCCTATTGAGAAACGAATACATTCCCGACGAAGATACTGAGCTCTACATGAAGGCGGCTGACGTTCTGGTTTTACCTTATCGCTATATTTACCAGAGCGGGGTCTTATTCCTCGGCTACAGTTTCGGATTGCCTGTCCTGGTCTCGGATGTTGGATCGCTTCGGGACGACGTAGTTGAAGGCAGGACGGGGTACGTCTTCCAGCCTGAAAATCCCGAAGAATTGTCGCGAGCAATCGATCGGTACTTCAGTAGCGACCTTTACGCGGAACTTGCTGAGCGAAGACCCGAGATCAGGGATTACGCACTGGCACGAAATTCATGGGACGTTGTAGCGCGCTTGACCATGGATGCTTACTCAAGGTTGACCGTGAATTGTTCAGGCAAGATGGACACTAAAGCGGATTCGATATCGACTGCTGATGCACGCCAAAACTAATAGCAATCCGCGCAGATACTTCTGCGAACAATTTCAGAGCGAAAGTCTGTCGCAAATCGCTAGGTCGGAACGGATCCTTGGCCACAACTGATGAAGCATTGAAACAATTCAGCACTGATCATTTGCAGGCCGACTTGAAGGGCCGCTCCGTTCGCGGTGGGTTGGCAACGCTCACTTCACAGGGGGCGCAGTTCATCCTCCAGTCTGTTTCGACGGTGGTGCTGGCTCATATGTTGACGCCGGCCGATTTCGGTCTGGTCGCGATGGTCACCGCCATCACGGGACTTGGTCAGGCTTTTGCGGACCTCGGCCTCTCGGAGGCCACAATTCAGCATCCCGAGATCGATCATGATCAGGTAAGCAAACTATTTTGGGTCAACGTAGGCATAGGGCTCCTGTTGGCCGTTTTCACCTTGTGCTTGGCACCGCTCCTGGCCTGGTTCTATCATGAGCCCCGCCTCAAGGCGATCACGGTTGTCGTGTCGTCTACTTTTCTGATCGGGGGCTTCAGAGTTCAGCACGATGCGCTGCTCCAGCGGAATATGCGCTTCACGGCTTTGGCGGCCCGTGACATTGTTGCCTGTTCAGTGGCCGTTCCAGCGGCTATATTTTTGGCATGGCGAGGCGCAGGCTACTGGGCGATTGTCGCGCTTCCGCTGATCTTGAACTTGATCCAGATGACTCTCTCATGGGTGATGGCCGGTTGGATTCCGGGCTTGCCAAAACGTGGCGCCAAGGTCCGGTCGATGGTTGCCTTTGGTGGCAATGTGGCTGCGTCTTATCTCACGTTCAATTTCACTCGAAGCGCGGACAGCATCCTGATTGGACGATATTGGGGAGCTGGTCCTCTCGGCCTTTACTCGCGAGCAATGAACTTGCTCCTGCTCCCAGTGCGGCAACTTGGGGCGCCAGCACGCAGGGTCGCGGTGCCCGCCTTCAGCCGACTCCAGGATGATCCGGAGCGTCTTGCGCGCTTTTATCTGCGCTCGGCGAATTTGATCATGTGGATTACCGCTCCAACCTTTGGGTTCCTCTTCGTTGTTGCATCACCCATCATCATTTTGGCACTCGGGAAACAATGGCACGCAGCGGGGCCGGTGTTTCAAATTCTTGCAATTTTTGCGCTGGGGCAATTGCTGTACGAATCCTTAATCTGGCTCTTAGTCAGCCGAGGGCAATCGAAGAGATTGCTGCGGCTGGTGCTCATTATGTGTCCAATCACTGTCTGTGGCTACGCAATAGGTCTCCCCTTCGGTATCCGAGGAGTTGCCCTCTCCGGCGCTCTAACCATGCTTGTAACTTTTCCGTGGGTCCTCTCCTTCGCCTTTCGAGGAACAGCACTCTCTCTCACCGGACTCGGGAAGAAATTGGTCTGTCCCGTACTGACTTCCCTCGCAGGCTTTGCAACGGGAGAACTTGCATTTCATGCCGTCCAAAACTTCTCGCCGATCTGGCAGATTTTGTTAGTGGCAGTCGCATTCCTGGCAGGCTGCTCATTGGCCGTGATCGCTGAGCCGGTTCGTAAAGAGGTCTTTGAGCTTAAGGACCTGCTGGGAAATTCGCGTTCGATGTCTTCGCAGCAGCTCTCTGAAAATCTGGACTGAGGATCGATATGTCGTCAAAGAAAAGAGCATTTGTAACAGGCGCAGGGGGCTTTATCGGATCCCACCTAGTCAACTTCCTTCATAATCGAGGATGGTTCGTCGTCGGCAGCTATCTTATGGAAGGACGGGATCGATTTCAAAATTCCGAGAGGATGCACTTTGTGCAATGTGACCTGCGAAATGGTCAGCGTCTGTCACATTTATTCGAGGAATTTCAACCTACGCATATCTTTCACCTCGGAGCTCAGAGTCTGCCCACGGTTTCCTGGGCCGATCCGGTCTTTACGTTTGAATCCAACATTATGGGCTCCCTGTACTTATTTGAAGCAGTAAGACGCATGAAGAAACACCCGGTTGTTGTCTCTGCTTGCTCAAGTGCGGAATACGGACATGTTCCGAGCTCCTCGATTCCGGTGACCGAAGATCAGCCGCTGCACCCGCTCCATCCATATGGCATCAGCAAAGTCTGCCTTGACCTTTTGGCAAAAGAGTATTTCCTTGACTACGGGGTTCCGGCAGTCAATCTGCGATTGTTCAATACAACCGGGCCGGGGAAAACAAATGACGCTCCATCTGATTTTGTGCAGCAGCTGGCTCGGATCAAGAAGGGAGAGCAGTCGCCTGTCATGGAAGTAGGGAATTTGACTCCGCGCCGGGCATTCCTCGATGTGCGCGACACCGTGCGTGCCTTCTACCTTGCGGCGCAAAAGGGCAGACGAGGAGAATCTTATAATATCTGCGCCACCTCAACGCAGGAGGTCGGAGCAATGCTGCGGATAGCAATCCGGCTCGCCGGCATAAAGGTTGAAATACGCCAGGCAGCTCGGCTGAAGCGGCCCTCCGATGAAAAGATCATTTTTGGCAGCACGCGGAAATTTCAAAGGGATACTGGCTGGAAACCGCAGTTTTCTCTCGAAGAGACTTTAAAGTCGATGCTGAAGTATTGGGATGAGAGAGCGTAACCCTCTTCTATTCCAGCGGAGTTAAATTTCAATTCACGAATGAGCAAGTTATGAGTAGCCGCGAGCCCAAGTCAAGTTTTCTTGCCGTATACTTTCGGTGTCCCGAATCATTTGATAGGACTATGTGGCGGACTGTTCCATCGCTTGCGAAAGGCTTTTTCCGTTTCGGTGAAGACGTTACCTGCTTCGGCGCTTACCACGGTCAGCAGGCAAGCTCCGATCATCCTGAGGTACTCTGTGATGCGCTAGCAGAAGCCGTCATCGCAAACGGAACAATAGATTTACCTTTCGACCCTTTGGAAGTAACCGAGAATCTGCACCGAGAATTGTACGTTGGCGAGTGGCGAAAAGGATCTCTGTCTGTCCTTTCCAGCATCTACTATTTGTTCCGCCCATGGTTGCCTGTGGGCATTCGCCGGCATTTGCAAAAATTGCATCTCGGGGACTGGAAGAAGCTCCAGTTCCCATCGTGGCCTGTCGACTGTTCAGTAGACAACCTCGCAGGGCAATTAATGTTGCAATCTCTCCGAGCAAGCGGAACTGATCGCATACCGTTCATCTGGTTTTGGCCGAATGGCAAATCCAGCTGTGCGATCATGACGCATGATGTGGAAACAGAAGAAGGTTGCGATCACTGTTCCGAATTGATGGAGATCGATGAAGCCTTCGAAATAAAAGCGTCATTCCAAATTGTTCCGGAAAAAAGATATCGCATTCGTTCGAAGCTTGTGGATGAAATGCGAAGCCGTGGATTCGAAATCTGCGTTCATGATTTAAATCATGACGGCCATCTTTACAAGAACCGGAAACAGTTTCTCCAGCGAGCTGTGAAGATCAACGCCTATGGGCGCATATTTGGGGCCACTGGTTTTCGGGCCGCGTCGCTTTACCGCAAACAACTTTGGTATGACGCACTCCAATTCTCCTATGACATGTCTGTTCCCAATGTGGCTCACCTCGATCCGCAGCGAGGCGGATGTTGTACAGTCATGCCGTATTTCGTGAACGAAATCCTTGAGATCCCGGTGACTACGATTCAGGACTACTCTCTTTACAACATCCTGAAAGACTACTCGACTTCAATTTGGAAGCAGCAATGCGAAATCATCATGGAAAAGCACGGTTGCATGAATTTCATTGTTCACCCAGATTACATAAAGGAACCGCGCGAACTCAAAGTCTACAAGCAACTTCTAATGCACCTAAACGAAATCCGGCGTGATAAGAATGTCTGGATCACGACCCCAGGCGAGGTCGATCGGTGGTGGCGGCAGAGGCAGGCGATGGAGTTGATCGAGACTGATAGAGGCTGGACGATCAAAGGGGAGGGAAGCGAGAGGGCCAGCATTGGATATGCGCAAGAAGTGGGTGGTCGACTCGCATTAAGAGTTGAGGGGCCGGTCGGCGCGGATTCGACCCCAAAGCGGCCCATAGGCTCTACTGTCCCTATTTCCGAGATGTCGGCTAGCGGGTGATGGATTCGTCTATTTGACGAAGCAATCCGGAATCGTCAGTACGAAATGACGGCGTTGCTTATCTCGCAAATAGATGCACGTTAGACAGATTGTTGGCAGCGAGCAAAGATCGAAAGGGAAGGTATAAGGCTTTGAGTGCGACGACAGATTGCGAAGTAGTCATAATTGGGGCTGGGCCCTATGGGCTCTCAGCATGCGCACACTTACGCGAATCGCGAGTCGACACTCAGGTATTTGGACAGCCCATGGAGTTCTGGGACAGAGGAATGCCCGCAGGAATGCTTTTGCGATCTCCCCGGGAAGCGTCCACGATATCTGACCCACGATCTCAGTTCACACTTGAAGCATACGAATCTGCAACAGGAATCGCTCCGGTGAAGCGCGTTCCTCGAGAGACGTTTGTCCGCTACGGCAAATGGTTTGAGAATCAGTTGGGCTCTGGAGCGGATCGACGAAACGTGGCCGAGGTGAGCCGTAATGGCTCAGGTTTTAAGGTCGTCTTGTCCGATGGCGAGCTGCTTCGTAGTAAGAGGGTCGTAGTAGCGACTGGAATTGGATCCTTTAGGAAGAGTCCCACGGAATTCTCCGAGCTTCCGGCGCATCTGGTCTCGCATTGCTATGAAGGACGTACCATCAATACACAGGGGAAGCGGATCGCGGTGATTGGGGCGGGCCAAAGTGCACTCGAGTGCGCCGCTCTGCTCTGCGAAGCTGGGGCCGAAGTTGAAGTAATCGCTCGTATACCGGAGCTTCGTTGGATCGGAATGCATCAACGACTGCATCAGCTTGGCATCATCTCAAAGGTCCTATATTCGAAACACGATATAGGGCCAATCGGAATTAGTCGCCTGGTGGCCTATCCGAATTTTCTCTATCACGTTCCACTTGGAATGAAAGACAAAATTCGGAAAAGAGCCATTCGGTCGGCGGGGGCCCCATGGCTAGTGCCGCGGCTGACGAAAGTCAAAGTCACAACTGGACGATCTGTCAGTTCGGCAAGGGAAGTGCACGGCGAAGTTCAACTAATTCTCGACGATAGCGTTGAAAAATGGGTGGATCACGTTGTTTTGGGAACCGGCTACAACGTGGATCTAAAGAAATATGCTTTCCTGTCGCCAGAACTTATTGCTAACCTTCGAAAGCTTGGCGAATATCCCGACGTTGGAGCCGGTTGCTCCACGTCTATTCCGGGATTGCACTTCATAGGCGCAACAGCGGCTAGAAAGTTTGGTCCACTGCTCTATTTTGTCACGGGCACAGAGTTTGCTTCCAATGAACTCACTCGATATATCGTCAAAAATAGGAAAGAAAACGGGGTGACCTAGCCTGATGTCCGGCATCATCCAAGCAGTGGAGCACTCAGCCAAGCGAATGGCGGCGCCTGAGATGGCTAGGAAACAAGACGTTGGCGCGGTGGTCGTCGGAGGCGATCATCCAGGTCTCGGAATTGTTCGGAGCCTCGGGCGGCGCGGTATTCCCGTTTATGTTCTCGAGGATCAGCTCTGTATTTCGCGGTTTTCGAAATACAATCCACGCGTAATCAAAGTCGACGATTTGCTGGACGAGCGGAAAACTGTGGACGCTGTTCTTGAAGTTGGACGGTGTTTCGATCTCCGCGATTGGGTATTGTTTCCAACGCGGGATGAAACAGTTGCCGCCTTTTCACGCAACCGCGACGAACTCTCACGCTTCTTCAGAGTGACGACCGGAAAATGGGAAAGCGTGGAATGGGCTTGGGACAAGAAAAAGACCTACGAACTAGCGGATTCCCTGGGAATTCCCGTACCGCGCACATTCAATGTTAAGAACGCAGAGGAGCTAGTCTCGCTTTATTCACGGCTTCCCTTGGCGATTAAACCGGCAATCAAGGAGAACTTCTTCTACGCAACGGGCGCAAAGGCCTGGAGAGCAAATAATGCGGAAGAACTTCAGGGGTTTTACGAAAAGGCATCCCGGCAAATCTTGCCAAGCGAAATTCTAATTCAGGAAATCATTCCCGGCGATGGCAGAGAACAGTTCTCCTACTGTGCTTTTGTTCAAAGCGGAACGCCGTTCAGCACTTTAACAGCCCGCCGCGCGCGCCAGCATCCACGAGAATTCGGACGTGCGTCGAGCTACGTGGAGACAATCGAATTGCCGGCCATTGAGGAGCTTTCTCGGCGCTTCTTGAAAGCAATCGACTTTCATGGCATTGTCGAAATCGAGTTCAAACGCGACCCGCGAGATGGAAAATACAAGCTACTGGATGTGAACGCAAGGCCGTGGGGATTCCATAGTCTCGGCGCAGCTTGTGGTGTCGATTTCCCCTATCTCGCGTTCGCTGACCAGTTGGGGCTGCCAACTGAGTCGAGTCGTGCTCCGGCCGGTGTTGGCTGGCTCAGGCTGGTTGCAGACTTACCAACAGCTTTGTCTGATTTCGCGCATCGAAGCCTCAGCTTTGGCGAGTATCTTCGATCATTGCGCTCAACTCGGATTGAGTCGGCCTTCTCGTGGAACGACCCGATGCCGTTCGTGATGGAGTTGATGCTCCTCCCTTGGTTTGTCGTGAAGAAACTGCCAGGCCGAAACCGGTGAGGATCGCAGCCGGAATCAATTGGGTCGAGGTTTGGTTCCTAACTTTTCAATATAACCGCAGCGTCGAACTCCGTAACCTGAGAAACTGGAATTCATGATCATTACAAGTACTCCAATGCGTATCTCCTTCTTTGGAGGTGGGACGGACTATCCCATCTGGTATCGCGAGAACGGCGGGTCTGTCCTCGCCACAACGATCGACAAATCCTGCTATATCAGCTGTCGCAACCTGCCGCCATTCTTCGAGTATCACAGCCGAGTCTCCTACTCGAAAGTTGAGAACGTAGCAAGCAATAACGACTTTGAGCACCCCTCAGTGCGTGCGTGCCTGCAGTTTCTCAAGATGAGTGAAGGTGTGGAGATTCACCACATTGCGGATCTTCCAGCCCGTACGGGCCTGGGGACAAGCTCAGCTTTCACGGTTGGTTTGTTGCATGCGCTCTATACCTTGAAGAATCAGATGCGCGACAAACATACCTTGGCCTTGGAAGCAATCCATGTTGAACAAGATTTGCTTCAGGAGGCGGTGGGGGCACAGGACCAGGTAAGCGCGGCCTACGGGGGACTCAACCGAATTGATTTTTCACAAGATAACTCAATTGATGTTCGGAGGATCGTGGCATCGCCCGGAAGACTTGTCGAACTTCAGCAACATCTGGCCCTTTATTTCACCGGCTTTTCGAGAACAGCCTCGGAGGTCGCGAAAGAGCAATTAAGAGTCACTCCACAAAAAAGAGCCGAGCTCGAAAGGATGCGGCAACTCGTGGATGAAGCAGAGAGCATCCTGCTCAATGAGAGTCGATCTTTGGCCGAATTTGGGCGACTCTTGCACGAGAGTTGGCAGATTAAGCGTTCATTGACCAATAAGATTACAAACAGCAGCATCGATGAAATCTATGAGGCGGGAATGCGAGCCGGAGCGATCGGCGGCAAGTTGCTGGGTGCGGGCGGCGGCGGCTTTATGCTGTTCTTCGTAGAGCCGGGAAAACGCGAAATCTTGTCGGCAAGCCTGAAGAAATTGCTGTGCGTTCCATTTTCCTTTTCAAATCGTGGCAGCCATGTGATCGTGTATGAGCCGGAAGAGAAATACGAGAAAGAGCTTTCGAACCGTCGAGATACGATCTACGGAGGCGATAACGTTCCCGAAGGCGACGACGCCGCACCTCATGCTGCAATTCTTCGTGGATGACTACAAGAAGAAGTCATTAAAGGTGAGCTGATGAAACATTGTCCATATGCGCTTATCACCCCTGCGCGGAACGAAGAAGCGTTTATTGAGAAGACGTTGGAGTCGATGGTTAGCCAAACAGTTCTTCCCGCGCGATGGGTCATTGTGAACGATGGCTCCACCGATTCTACCGCGGCCAAGATCCGGCCCTATCTTGCGGATCACCCATGGATCGCTCTTGTTGACCTCCCTGTTCGTAAGGAACGACATTTCGCAGCCAAGGTAAATGCCTTTAACAAGGGACGCGAAATGCTCCAGGATACTGAATATCGAGTGATCGGGAACCTGGATGGTGATGTTTCACTTGAGAAGGATCATTTCGAGTTCCTGATGGGAGAATTCGTCAAGGACCCGAGCCTCGGAGTGGCCGGTACGGTGTTTCGCGAAGATGGCTACGACTCCGCAACCGACAGTTTCGAGGGCGAGACTTATGTATCAGGTCAGTGCCAGATGTTCCGTCGTGAGTGTTTTGATGAAATCGGAGGGTATAAGCCAAATAAAGGCGGCGGAATCGATTGGATGGCTGTGACCCACGCCCGTATGATCGGATGGAGGACGAGATCTTTTCGGGAAAAATCCTTCTTCCATCATAGAAGGCTAGGTACTGCTGAACGCGGTCGTCTAGCTTCGAGCTTTTCGTACGGCGAGAAAGACTACTACTTAGGCGGGCATCCGTTATGGGAGCTATTTCGTGTTGCTTTCCGAATGACGAAACCTCCTTACATTGTTGATGGCGCGGCACTGGGTGCAGGTTACTTATGGGCATTCATCAAGCGACAACATCGTCCAGTTTCCGATGAACTGATGCGATTTCATCGTAAAGAGCAGATGCGAAAGCTTCGGGCTATTTTAGGCTCTGTGATTCGGATGAGACGCGTGAACAGTTTTCAACCGACTCCGGGTTCTCAAACGAGATAGATGGAAGAGACTCGCAATCGCCGGTTTCTGAACCAGTCCGTTGAGTGGTAAGCAGTAACCGCTATGCCATAAGAACAGAGGCTGGATCAAATAGCCGGACTTACATCATCACTATGTGTGGAATTTGTGGACAATTTAATTTCGTAAGCGATGCTCCTGTGCGCCGCGGAAACATAGAGCGGATGGCACGAAGCATTGCGCACCGTGGCCCGGACGATGAAGGTTATTTCCTTAGCGGTCCGGTTGGGCTCGGATTCCGCCGACTGTCGATTATCGATTTGTCGGGCGGTCATCAGCCCATGTCAGATGCCGAAGAGTCGGTTTGGGTCGTATTCAACGGGGAAATATACAATTTCCCTGAGCTCAAGGGCGAGTTAGAATCCCACGGCCATGTATTCCGCACTAAATCGGATACTGAAGTTATCGTGCACGGCTATAAACAGTGGGGTGACGATGTTCTGAACCACTTAAATGGCATGTTTGGCTTGGCGATCTGGGATGTTAGAAGGAGAAGACTGGTTGTCGCTCGTGATCCATTCGGCATTAAGCTCATTTATTATCATCTTTCTAAAGGCCAGGTCCTATTTGGCTCTGAAATTCGAGCTGTGTTGGCCGGAATGGATGAGCGACCTGACGCAGATCCTGATTCCCTTAGTCTCTTCCTTCGTTATCGATTCACACCCTCTCCGCACACGATCTTCAGAGGTATCCAGAAGCTGGCGCCAGGATCGATGCTGGTCTGCGAACATGGGACTGCATCCGTTCAGCACTGGTATCAATTTCGACCTAGCCCGTTCACTTCGCCGAAATCCGACGAACAGGTGCATGAGGAGCTCGGTGAACTGTATAAACAATCGATCAAAAGGCATTTGCTCAGCGACGTGCCCGTTGGGCTCCTGTTAAGCGGTGGAGTCGATTCCAGCCTCTTGTTGGCGTTAATGAGCCTCTATGGCAGTTCCTGGAGAACCTACACGGTCGGTTATGGTTCCAGCTTCGCCGACGACGAACTCCATGACGCAGAAAGAACAGCTAAGGAGTTCTCGTCGAAGCACACGCCCGTGTTGCTGGACAGAGAAACATTTGAAGACGCACTCCCGGCGATCGTCGCTCAACTAGAAGAACCGATCGCCACTTCCTCCATCGTCCCAATGTACTTCGTGTGCAAGCGGGCTCGGGAGGATGTGAAAGTTGTGCTGATCGGCCAGGGACCGGACGAGCTTTTTGCCGGTTACCGTCGCCATCTGGGAGTCCGCTACGGTCAATATTGGGCGTCCATCCCGGCATGGATGCGGGCCCCAATGGCGTCAGCGATCTCCGCTCTTCCACGGAATGAGATGCTGAAGAGAGGGCTACACTCGCTCAATGTTCCGGATCGCACTGAGAGGTATCAACAGGTTCTTTCTCTCTTGCCGGGTGACCAGATCCATGGGCTTTTTCGGGATGGGATGCTGCAGAGAGATTCAGGGAACTCGCTTATTGAATGTTGGAGGGATCTCAGCGAACTTTCGACAGAGGCGGACGAAATGGGTGGCTTTCAGTTCCTGGAAATGAGATCCACCCTGCCTGACGAACTCTTGATGTATGGCGATAAGCTCTCAATGGCTCATGGTCTTGAGGGCCGAGTGCCTTACCTTGATAAGGAGATCGTGGAATATGTCGAACGTCTCCCAGCGCGTTTCAAGATACGCCGGGGCAAGCAGAAGTGGGCGCACCGCCAGATCTGCGGCGATTTTCTTCCCGCAGAGGTCATGAGAAGAAAGAAACGCGGATTCGCCATGAACGTAGTCGACGAATGGTTTCGAAATTCCTTGAGTGCACAAATGACCAATACTCTCATGGACTCAGATTCAATGATCTATCAATATCTTCAGCCTTCCGCCGTTCAGCGTCTCCTTCGAGGACACCAATCCGGACGAAATGACTATCACAAGATCCTCTTCAGCTTGATGGTTTTTGAAGAGTGGCTGAGAGTCCACTCAGCATTTAGCGTCGAGGCGCATTGAAGACGCTAGAGCTGAATTCAAGCAAATTGGTCGGAAGCATGCTATGGCGTTGCGTGCGCTAACCAGGAATTCAATTATGATTCTGGCCTCGATGTCGAGCAAAATGAATATTGACAGGTTATGCCGCGAAATCCAAGCGCCGGCGATATCTGATGCGTCGATTGTGTCGAAGGAAAGCAAAGAATGACTCAATTAGTTGTAGAAGCGGGCCGTACTGAGCGGCAGTATTGGAAGGATCTTTGGCGCTACCGCGAATTGTTCTTTTTTCTTGCCTGGCGTGATCTCCTCGTTCGATATAAGCAAACCGTGGTTGGCGTCAGCTGGTCCCTGATTCGACCATTACTCACCATGCTGATCCTTACTGTCGTATTCGGAAAGCTCGGTAGAATGCCGTCAGGCGGGTCCCCTTATCCACTCCTGGTTCTTTGCGGAATGCTTCCATGGAACTTCTTCTCTATGGCGATTTCCGATAGCGGCAACAGCCTGGTGGGAAATTCCAGCCTTGTCGCGAAAATCTACTTTCCCCGCCTCATCCTGGCGGCTAGTTCAGTCATCACGAGCTTTGTTGACTTCCTGGTCTCATTTGCTTTCCTACTCGTTCTGCTGGTTTGGTACAGGTTCCTCCCTCCCGCGGCGGTGCTGATTCTCCCGTTTTTTGGCTTGCTGGCATTTCTTGCGTCGCTCGGTGCAGGGTTCTGGATTTCCGCACTGATGGTGAAATATCGCGATTTTCGCTTCATCGTTCCTTTCATTGTGCAGTTTGGCCTCTATCTTTCTCCTGTCGGCTTTCAAAGCAGTGTCGTTCCAGTTCGTTACCGGCTGCTCTATTCGCTAAACCCAATGGTCGGAATCATCGACGGATTTCGCTGGTCCCTGCTCGGCGCGCAGAACAGACTCTATCTTCCCTCGATCGCTATCTCGATCGTTGAAGTTACGGTGCTCCTGATTTCCGGCGTGTTTTATTTCCGCAAGACCGAACTTACCTTCGCCGATATAATTTGAATTCGTGCGAAGCTTCCTCCCCATTTGAAATATGACGCAACCCGCCATTCTTATCGAAAATCTCGGCAAGCGCTACACAATCGGTCGACAGAAGCAAGGTGTCGATGGAATGCGTCATGTCCTGGACAGAGCGATTCGCTCGCCGCGCGCCTGGCTGAAGGCGCATCGGGAATCAAGACTTAAGGAGGTTGATTTTTGGGCCCTCCGAAACGTGAGCCTGAAAATCGATCGAGGCGAAGTTGTGGGAATCATCGGAAGGAACGGCGCAGGAAAGAGCACGCTGCTTAAGATTCTCAGTCGTATTACTGTTCCAACCGAAGGCCGATTTCGCATCGATGGCAGGACTGCAAGTCTGCTCGAAGTGGGCACCGGGTTTCATCAGGAACTAACCGGGCGAGAGAATGTCTTTCTCAATGGCGCCATTTTAGGGATGACGCGTGCCGAGATCATGCGGAAATTCGACGAGATCGTCGAATTTTCCGAGATTGAAGATTTTCTCGACACACCAGTGAAGCGCTATTCGTCTGGTATGTATGTCCGGCTGGCGTTTGCGGTGGCTGCTCATCTGGAACCCGAAGTTCTGATCGTTGATGAAGTGCTCGCCGTCGGCGATGCGGCATTCCAGAAAAAATGCCTCGGGAAAATGGGAGACTTCGCTCAAAGTGGAAGAACCGTGCTCTTCGTAAGCCACAACATGGAGGCCGTCCGCAATCTTTGCCAGCGGGGCATCTGGATCAAAGATGGCGCGCTCCACCAAGACGGGTTCATCGAGCATGTCGCAGATGCCTATTTCGATAGCACCTCGAATGAGCCCGCATTCTCCTGCGCAAACCCAGACTATGGATTGAAGATCCTTAAAGTTACCCTGAAAGATGGCAGGGGAGACGAAGCCAAGCAATTTCAACCGGGGCGGGACATCACAATCGAGATTTCCTATGAGGCCGACAAGCGCATTCCGAGGCCGCTGATCGCGTTGGCAATTGTCGGAGTCAGCGGCACCTGCTTCACAGCGAACATGCTTCTCGACGGACATCGCCCCGACTGCTTGTCGGGCCCGGGCAAGATTTCGTGCAGGTTTCATTCGGTGCCGCTGCTTCCGCAGAAATATACAGTAAAGATGAGAATCCAAGGGGCAGATCCCGGCGAGATGATCGTGCCCTATCAGGAAGTAGCAGCATTCGATGTGACAGGAGACCTTACCCCGTTCGGGTTTACGGGTGAGTTTGTGAAATATGCCCGCCATTCGACGCCGGTCGTTGTGCCGTATGACTGGCTTCTGCCCGATGGAACCACTGCGTCTGTCGCATTGAGTCGTGAAGCGGCTCAATCGTACGAGCCGCAGCTTGGATGACATCTGCGTGTGCGCCCCAGTTACAGCTCTGAATCCGACTGCAACGTTTGCAACGGATACGATCGAGATGAAGGTTTTTCTCGTTGGCGATAATCGAACGAATACGAACTGGGGACGTGGCGCCAGCATCGCACTTCGCGACATCTTATCCCGGTCGTTTGAAATCAGTGGCTGTGTGACCGGAGATTTCTTCGACTTATCCGCGGCTGAGGCGGGATATGTCCATACTTTAATTCCTCCCAGATATTATCGGCAATTTCGATATCTCCTGGAAAGAAGAAAACGGCGTATTGTTGGTTGGTATATTCGCCTCGAGCATTTATGGGGAGCGCATGATTTTATTTCAAGTGATCCCAAAGCTAGCGTCGACAGCTTGCTGGCAGAAAAGCAGCATCATCCGGCCCTTAACCAGATCTACAACGATGCGGCGGCAGCCGACGTCTTCGTGATTGATGGCGACGGAGATATCGTCTTCACTACTCCGCCTCGACGCACGACCCTTTTCCTCCTGGCGATGATCGAGTTGGGGCTGAGATTGGGAAAGCCAGTATTCCTCGTCAATTCGATGATCTCCGACTGCCCCGTCACCGGAAGAAATAGAGAGACATTAGCTGCAGCGAAGGCCCTGTTCGCTCGATGCAAAGCGATTGCATTGCGCGATTACGAATCACTGCGATTCGTTCAAAAGGAAATGCCGGAGGTAAACGCTGGCTTTACGCCTGATTCGCTTTTCTCTTGGTATTCCCGATACGAGAATTCAGACTGCCAACTACCCGCAGACGGCGATTTCATTCTGCCTCACCCGGAAAAGGCGGAGTACTGGGGAAAACTTGACTTTTCCAAGCCGTATGTCTGCATTGGAGGAGGAGCGCTGGCGTCCTGGTTTCCCGATCGAGCCGCAGAAAGTTATGGACGATTGGTCGATGCGGTTGGCAGGCTAGGACTGCGCGTCTACTTGATCGAAAGCGATTTGCCCGACTCGTTCTTGCAGAGTGTCGCCACAGTCAAACACGTCGGCATCGTGCCGGCGAACTCACCAATTCTCCTGTGCGGAGCAGTGTTGGCGCATGCACGGCTTCTCATCTCTGGGCGCTATCATCCTTCGATCTTTGCTTCGCTCGGTGGCACGCCCTGTATCTTCCTCGGTTCTCATGCGCATAAGATGGGTAGTCTTCCAGAACTTCTCGAATATGAGGAGCCACGTCAATTCGACGCATTCCCGGGCGATGCAGAGATAACACAGATCGTGGAATTGGCTCGGAAATATCTTGAAAGAGGCCAGGGTCTGCGCGATCGCATTCGGTGCGTGGCAAAGATGCGCGCCGACCAGGCAAACGACTTGCCCAAATTTCTGAGCAAACAGCTGCAGTGACGGTGATGAGTATGTGTTGGGTTAATTTGCGATGAATTCTATCGTCTTGGTTGGCGGTGGCGGCCACGCAAAGGTAATTGTCAGCATCCTCCGTAAGCTAGCCTCCTTTTCTATTCTCGGATACACAGCCCTGAAAGATGGCGCCGATCTAATGGGAATCCCGTTTCTTGGTGCTGACGTTGAGATTCCCCAGTTGGCCATCAAGAACGCAAATCTGAACGTCGTTGTTGCTGTCGGTCAGGTTGGGCTTGGGAGTCATCGGGCTTCCTTATGGGAAGGACTCCATGATTTTCCAATCTCATTTCCGTCCATCGTTTCTTCCAAGGCAATCGTGAATGAGGCAGTGCTAATCTCTGAGGGCGCCGTAGTGATGGACGGCGTAGTGGTGAACAGCGGGGCAAGCCTGGGTCGGGGTGTCATTGCTGAACACAAACAGCACAATCGAGCATGATGTCGCACTCGGGGATTGGGTTCACATTGCCCCAGGGGCAACGATTTCCGGGGGCGTCACGATCGGAGATTTCTCGATGATCGGCGCCGGGGCAACGGTCATCGAAGGGACAACCATCGGATCCGGCTGCGTGATCGGAGCCGGCGCCACTGTTATCAACGACCTGAGCGACCCCGGCGTCTATGTCGGTTGTCCTGCCCGTCGGATCGGTTAGGCTCTCATGCCACGAGTCTTCATCATCGCCGAAGCAGGGGTAAATCATAATGGGTCGCTGGATCTCGCCCTGCAGCTTATTGACGCTGCGAAGGCGGCCGGTGCCGATGCTGTTAAATTTCAGACTTTTCGCGCAGAGCGCATTGTCACGCGTTCCGCGACAAAAGCGAAGTACCAGGAGCGTCATACAGAAAAAGCGGAATCCCAGTTCGAAATGCTCAAGCGCCTGGAACTGAACGCCGATGCCCATCGCAGCCTGATTGATCATTGTCGAAAGGCTGGCATTGAGTTCCTGTCCAGTCCCTTCGATATAGAAAGTGTCGATCTCCTTGCGGAGATGGATATATCGCTTTTCAAAATTCCTTCAGGTGAAATCACAAATGCGCCCCTTCTTCAACGGATCGCGTCTAAAGGCAGACCGATCATTCTTTCCACTGGCATGACGACGCTTGGAGAGGTAGAAGAGGCGGTATCATGCTCTCCGCTTGAGCGGTGCAAAGCAAATTACACTCTTACATTGCGTCACGGAATATCCCGCTCCTTACCTCGAGATCAACCTCCGTGCCATGAGCACGATGCGCCAAGCCTTTAACCTTCCCGTCGGCTACTCCGACCACACCCCTGGAGTTGAAGTCGCCATCGCGGCGGTGGCCTTGGGTGCGGAGGTGATCGAAAAACACTTTACGCTTGATCGCGCTCTTCCCGGCCCCGACCACGCAGCTTCGCTTGAACCGGCTGAGCTCAAACAAATGGTCGCAGCTATTCGTAATGTCGAATCGGCCTTAGGGAACGGAGTCAAGGCTCCGGCGCTATGTGAACGTCAAAACACGCTGGTTGCGCGAAAGAGCGTAGTCGCGGCGCACGACCTTCCCGCCGGGCGCCAGCTAGGCCCCGACGATCTCACGATCAAGCGCCCCGGCACAGGCATACTTCCAAAGTTCCTTCCAAAGCTAGTCGGACACACTCTCCGTATCAGCGTAAAAGAGGACGAACTAATCAATTGGAATCATCTAGCATGAAGCGGCCAGTGAACTCGTGCCCGCGAGTTGCTTGATGATCATCCGATACCCAAGCGCGCTACAGATGATTCCCCGGCCGCGGCGAGCCTGGCACTGCAAAGGTTCCCGCTACAGTTCAACCGATGACGCAGTTAATGCATGGAGGTCATGATGATAGGAAAAGGACAGTCTAAAACAAGTAGGCCGCTAAAGATCTACTTAGGGGATCTTACTTACACAACTTTGTCTCTTGCCACCGATGCTTTTCCCCTTAACGTTGGGTTCATTGCGGCCTATGCCTCGAAGGCGTTTGGCTCTGAGATCGACCTCAAGTTGTTTAAATACGTCGACGACCTGGAAAACGCAATCAATGACGCGCCGCCAGACATCCTGGGCATGAGCAACTACCCTTGGAACTTCAACCTTGGTTTGGAGTTCTTCCGAATGGTCAAGGAAGTCTCGCCTCAGACGATTTGTGTCATGGGAGGTCCTAATATTCCCCTGGAAGATGAGGGGCGTGAAATATTCATAAAACAGAATAAGCTCATCGACTTTTATTCATACCTCGAGGGCGAAGAAGCATTCGCAGCGTTAGTCAGGCGCGCAATGGAGACTGGTCTTGATCGCGAGAAGATGAGATCGGCACCCATCGACGGTTTCATCCACCGAATAAGCGAGACAGAAGTTGTGAAGGGAATCATGCTTCCCCGCCGGCGTGTACTCGACGAGATTCCGTCCCCTTACTTGACGGGCTTCATGGACAAGTTCTTCGACGGCAAGCTCTCGCCCATGATGGAAACGAATCGCGGTTGCCCATTCTCATGCTCATTCTGCCATGAGGGAAATCAGCTGATTTCGAAAGTGAATTTCTTCAGTACTGAGCGCGTGAAGGAAGAGCTCGATTACATTGCCGCAGCAGTTCGAAATGCTCCGCTCCTGATTTCGAACCTGACTTTTGCAGATCCGAATTTTGCCATGTACGAACGCGACTATGAGATCGTCGAGCACATTGCTAAAATCCAGGAAAAGCAGAACTGGCCGCGTTCAGTGTTTGCGTCCACAGGAAAGAACAAGAAGGAGCGCATCGCTCAGGCGCTGCGAAAGTTGAAAGGCTCCATGTCGATGTGGATGTCTGTTCAATCAATGGACCCCGTCGTCCTCAAGGAGATCCATCGCGATAACATCAGCACATCTCAAATGTTGTCGTTGGCGACTGTCTATCAGGAATTTGGTCTTCCGACCTTTTCGGAGTTGATTCTTGGCCTTCCAGGTGATTCGTACGAGCGACACATCAACTCGATCTCCCAGGTCTTGAAGCCGGAATTAACGTGGTCGAGCCTATACGTGCATGTTACTGAACGGAACCCAATTGAATACGGCCTTTAGCCGGGCAACGCATAACATAAGCTCCCATTTTCGCATCCTGCCTCGGACTTTGCGAAATTGGGAAATGGGCGGATCGCTGTGGAGATCGAGGAGGTCGTTAGTTCAACAAACACGATGTCATTTCAGGACTATCAGGATGCCCGGAAGCTGCACCTCATGGTCGCAGTTGTCTATAACGGTGGTGGCTTTGCCCCTGCTTCGGCTCATGCGGCAGAATGAGATTCCAATTATCAACTCCTTCAAAGATGGTCGCCGATATGGATGAGGCACCTCCGCAAGTCAAGGCCATCTTTGACTCATTTGTACGGCTCACCAGAGACGAGTTGTGGGAGTCTGAAGAAGAGCTTCGGACATATGTGTACGCAGAAGATAACTACAAGAAACTTCTTAAGGGAGAAATCGGCATCAACCTGATTCAAACCCATACTGCCATGAGCATGGCGGCGATGGACGATTGGGTCGACTACGTCTTCCGTACGGTCAACCTTATACTCGGTACTCGAGGGGCAACAGAGAGACGAGCGTTGCCGGAAATCTTGACCGATATCCGGGCCTTTTGCGCAGGCCGAGTCCATAACCTATGGGGAAGCGACCGCAACGAGGGCTGTCCTTCCGTTTTTCTGAATTACGATATCCCGAGTTGGCTGCGGAGCCCGCTCGCCGAGCCTTCTCCGAATACAAATTCAATGGCCCTGTAATGTATCGTTTTGGCTTTCCCTGACGCGAGAAGGAAGAAAGGGCGGCGCAAATCCAGCGATACGGGACTACGGCTACTGGCATCGGCCGGATCATCGCGCAGATGGGACGAGATCGGATCTGGCGTGAACCTGAAATTATGCTGCCGCCCCTAAGCGACACTGCTCCATTGCACCACAGGCGGTCAACAGCGAATGGTTTCAAAGCCTTCTAATTGTAACTTCGCTCTGTTATGCGTAAAGATTGATAGCGTGGAACCGACGTAAAATTTGTGTAGTGACCACGAGCCGGGCCGAATTCGGCCTGCTCCACGGGCTCCTGACCTTCATCCAGGCCCGACCCGGCGCTTCGGCTCCAGGTGATCGCCTCGGGCATGCATTTAGCCCGCGAGTTCGGGCTAACGGTGCGGGAGATCGAGGCCGAGGGCATCAAGATCGACCGGGAAATCCGCTTGCGGCTGACAGGTGGCTCCGAACTGGACAACCCGAAATCGATCGGCCGCGGGTGACGGCTTTGCCAGGGCCTTCGCGGAACTGGGTCCTGATATCGTCGTCTTGCTTGGAGACCGGTTCGAGTTGTTCGCTCCTGCAATCGCCGCCCTGATGCTCAGATTCCAATCGCTCATATTCATGGCGGCGAACGAACCAAGGGGCGATCGACGACGGTCGTCACGCGATCACCAAGTTGGCCTCTTCCATTTTGCTGCGACCGAGTCCTATTGTCGACGAATCATCCAGATGGGCGAGTCAACCGATCGCGTATTTAACTTCGGGGCGCCTGGACTCGACCAAATCTTACGGGACCCTCTCTTGACCCGGACGGAACTGGAGCACGATTTCGGGATCAGCCTCAACGAGCCCACCGCCCTTGTGACCTATCATCCTGAGACTCAGGACTCAGGAACGCCGAATCCGATGTCCTGCGTTGATGGCCGCAATAGAGGAGACCAGTGTCAACGCAGTATTCACCATGGCGAATGCGGACGCCGATGGCAAAATGATCAATTCCTGTATCCGGCAAATATGCGCCGCAAATCCCGGACGATTCAAATGGATACCCCATCTTGGCCACCGGCGCTACCTGAGCTGCCTGAAGCACTTTCCAGTGATGATGGGCAATTCCTCCAGTGGACTGACCGAAGCCCCGTCCTTTCGACTTCCGGTAGTGAACATCGGAGACCGTCAGCAGGGCAGGGTCCGGGCTAAAAACGTTATTGACGTGCTCCCGAATGAGGCCGCGATTCGAAAAGGAATCGGCGAGCGCTCCCTGCCAGCTTCCGCGCTTCGCTTCGTGGTATGCGAAATCCGTATGACCGCTTTCACGTGGACACGCGAGCGGCGCAGTCAGGAACGCGCGTTGAGACATAGTCTTTCCTCACGGTTTCTTAAGAAAACCTTTTACGATCTGCCTTTATCTCTACCTCGTAGAGACCCTGATAAGGAGCTTTTTGCCAAACGTACAGCCACATCTGAAGCGGTAGAACTCAATGACAGTGTTGCCACCATTTCTCGTGCCCCAGACGCATACCATCCGGCAGGCGATGGAGCAGTTGGAGAAGACAGAGGAAAAAATTGTCTTCGTGGTCGATGCGGAGTCGCGGCTGATCGGTTCACTGACCGATGGCGATATCCGGCGCTGGATATTGTCGGACGGCGACTCTGAAGGCGCAGGTGCTCGGGTCTGCAATTGCAATCCCTATGTGGTCGAAGAGGGTTTTGAGATCGAGCAGGTCCGCGCGCGACATGCTGAACGGCAACCTCGGCTGCGTTCCGGTGGTCAATCCGTCTCGGGAAATTGTTCGGCTGTTGTTCTGGAAGGAGCTGTTTCAAGGCGGAGCAGCAATCAAACCGAAGCGCCGCCTGAATCTGCCGGTCGTTATTATGGCAGGGGGGCAGGGGACCCGGCTCGCGCCCTTCACCAATGTTCTTCCCAAGCCACTCATCCCTGTAGGTGACCGACGGTCATCGAAATCATCATCGATCAATTTCTGCCCTACGGGCTGGATCGGTTCCATCTCTCGGTCAACTACAAGTCCAAGATCCTCAAATCCTTTTTTGAAGAGCTTGCCCCCAGCTACTCCGTGGCGTTCCTGGAGGAGAAAGAGCCGCGCGGTACGGCCGGCAGTCTTCGGGCGCTTTATTCGCCGATCGCCGGAAAACCTGATCGTCACCAATTGTGACATCGTGATCCAGGCGGACTAGCCGAACTGGTCTCATTTCACATGGATAACGAATACGATCTGACCCTGGTCGCTTCGCTCAAGGACTATCACATTCCTTACGGAGTGTGTGAACTGGAAAAGGGCGGCAGTCTCGCCCGCATTAAGGAAAAGCCGCAATACAGCTTTCTTGTAAACACCGGAATGTATGTCGTGCGTCGCGACCGGCTCGATCTGATTCCCGAAGAAGCCGGTGCGACATGACCGATTTCATCGAGAAGATCAAAAGGCCGGCGGGCGCATTGGCGTTTTTCCGATCGGCGAGAATGCCTGGGTCGATACCGGGGAATGGACCGAATACCGCAAGGCGCTCGACAGTCTCGGACGACTGGGCGCGCGCCGACTGCTGAATGACGAACTCTGGCGGCCGCATCGCATGCTGAATGGAAAACGAGTTATCGCAGTCATTCCCGCGCGGGGCGGCAGCAAATCGGTTCCTGGGAAAAACATTCGGCCGCTGGGAGGAAAGCCGCTGCTCGCCTGGTCGATTGATGTCGCCCAGCAGGTGAGCGAGATCGACCGCATCATTGTTTCGACGGACGACGCGCAGATTGCCGCGGTCGGCACGGCTCCATGGCGCAGAAGTGTACCCGCGCCCGCCGCATCTTGCTACCGACGAAGCCTTGGTCATCGATGCCCTCAAGGATCTTCTTCGAGACGCTCCAAGCAGAAGGCGAGCCGCCCGAATGGATCGTTCTGCTGGAACCAACTTGTCCCCTGCGCACCGCCGGATGATGTGCGCGATTGCCTGAAGCTTATTGCTCAGGGCGGTACGATTCAGTCGCAACCTTCAAGGATGCCGAATTGAATCCGCATCGGGCCTGGCGGCTGATCGATGGCGTGCCGGAAGTCTTCATTCCAGGCGCCGTTCCGTGGCTGCCCCGGCAGAAGCTGCCGAAGGCATACCAATTGAACGGCGCGGTTTATGTGTTTCGCGCAGCTCTGCTCGCGCAAGAAGCGAAGTCTCTTCTGGTCGGAAAGCTCGGCGCAGTCTTGATGCCGCGGAGACGATCTCAGGACATCGATGATAGCCTCGACTTCACCATTGTTGAAGCATTATTGAAGAAATCAAAACTCATGAGCAAGTCACTGCAGCAGTTGCTTTCTTTGAAAGGCAAGACGGCGATCGTTACCGGCGGCGCTGGCTATCTGGGCACCGCCATCAGCGAGACGCTCGCCGAATTGGGCGCCAATCTGGTCCTCGCCAGCCGCGACAAGGCAAAATGCGAGAAGAAGTGCGAGGAAATCGAGGAGACGACAGGAGGCGCGATTAGGGCGGTCGCGTTGGAACTCGATGTGTTGAAGAAGGACTCCACGCGCGAAGTTTCTTCGACAGTGTGCATGAGCACTTCGAGCCATCGACATCCTTGTGAATAATGCGTGGTCGGGAAACAAGAACTCCTGGGAGTCCATCACGCGAGGAAGACTGGGAATATGACATCAATATGAGTCTGAATTCGGTCTTTCGGCTGACCAAGGCGGCTTTTCCCGGATCTGAAAGCAGTCACGCGGAGTCATTCTCAACATTGCCTCGATGTACGGGCACATCGGCCCCGACTATCGGATCTATGATGGAAAGGAGTTTGCGAATCCACCGAGTTATGGAGCAGCCAAAGCCGGAGTGATTCAATTTACCAAGTATCTCGCCAGTTTCCTTTCGCCGCATGGCATTCGCGTGAATGCGCTGAGCCCCGGCGCGTTTCCGCATCCGCCGACGCAGAAGCATGAGGACTTCATGGAGAAGCTTGGCTCCAAGAATCCGATGAATCGCATCGGCCAGCCCGACGAGCTCAAGGGCGCGGTTGCGTTGCTTTGCTCCGATGCCGGAAGCTACATCACGGGACAGAATCTCTGCGTCGATGGCGGATGGGCGATTTGGTGAAATCCATCGGGATCATCGGAGTGAGCGAAGGGAATGGGCATCCGTTTTCTTACTAGCTCCATCATCAACGGATACTCTCCGGAAGGGCTTGGCGGCATCGGGATGGACGGGGATCTATGAATACGTTCGGCGCCGCCATGCGTCGGAGTTCGGACTGGATGGCTGGACAGATCACGCACGCGTGGACTCAGGATCCTGAATCCACGAAGAAGTTGTGCGCCGCCTGCCGCATTCCAAACGGGTCAGGCGACTATCAGGAGTTTCTCGGCAAGGTGGATGCCGTCATCATCGCTCGCGATGACTACGAGACCCACTTTCGAGATGGCGCAGGCCTTTCTTGAGGCTGGTCTGCCGGTCTTTATCGACAAGCCGCTCAGTCTGGAAATCTCCGAATTGCGCGTCTTCAAGCCGTATCTGGAAAAGCGGCCAGTTGATGTCCTGTTCCGGAATGCGCTATGCCCGCGAATTGGATGAGCCGCGTGCCGATCTGGCCGCTTATGGCCGATTGAATTGATTCGGGGCGCGATCGTCTTGTCGTGGGAGAAATACGGAGTCCATCTGCTCGATGCGATTTTGGGCATGACCTCGGCGCATCCTGTCTCGGTGCGAATGCTTCCGGCCGAGCACGCTTCGGCCGTCGTTCGGCTGGATGATGGAGTTCTGATTCAAATCGATGCCCTGGGCGAATGCGCGCGCACGTTTCACCTTGAGTTGTTTGGCACGCAGCGCATCGGCTCCTTCGACATCACTGACAATTTCTCGATGTTTCGCCGCATGCTCTGGGAGTTTGCTGAATTCCATTCGAACCGGGCAAGCCGGCTATTCCGGCTGACCGGACACTTGAAATCATGCGAGTCCTGATCGCCGGCCGCATGGCCCGCAATGAAAACAGGGAAGTACTTCTCAATGAAATCCCACTATAAAAATCTCTTTGACCTGAATGGGAAGACCGCGATCGTGACTGGCGCCGTGGGCATCCTCGGCCAGCGTTTTTGCCGGGGCCTCGCCGAATTCGGCGCGCAAGTGGCCGTCGTCGACCTGGATTTGGACCGGTGCACCGCTTTGCCGCGGAGTTGGAGCGCGACTATGGACGCCGGCCCTTCGGGGTCGCCTGCGATGTGTCCGATCCCGCCTCGGTTGCGAACATGGTTGATCAGGTGGTCAAACGCTTTGGCGCCATCCACATCCTGCATAACAATGCCGCTTCTAAATCGGCCGATCTGGACGCCTTTTTTGCCAGCACTGAAGACTATTCACTGCACGAATGGCGAAAGATCATGTCAGTCAATGTCGACGGCATGTTTCTCGTCGCACAGGCCGTCGGGGCGCAGATGCAAAAGCAGGGAACCGGCGGCAGCATCATCCAGACCGCCTCTATTTATGGCCTTGTCTCTTCGGACAAGCGAATCTATGAGGGATCGTTCTATCTCGGCCGTCAGATCAGCAACCCAGCGGTCTATTCAACCTCCAAGGCTGCGGTCGTGGGATTGACCCGTATCTGGCGGCCAATTGGGGTGATGCCAGGGGATTCGAGTCAATGCCCTTGTGCCCGCCGGCGTTGAGAGCGGACAAAATGACACTTTAAAGTCGCGCTATTCTGCCCGCGTTCCCTTGGCCCGCATGGCCCAGCCGACGAAATGGTCGGCGCGCTCGTCTATCTCGCTTCCGACGCCTCGAGCTATGTCACCGGCCATTGTCTTGTCGTCGATGGCGGCCTTAGCGCGTGGTAGAGTCCGAGCCAGGCAGATTTGAAACACTGTAACATCGTGAGTCTTGCTTGAATGAGACTCACACGTCGAGAAAACACGCGAGTTAGTGTGAGAACTGCGGCTTTGCGCGCAATGGGCGGAAGATGAGCGACACATTGGTGACCAAACTCGACTGCAAAGTTATGGTTCGCTCCGAGCGCAGGATTCCGGTCGTGATGTCTCTTGTGTTCCTGCCGTGGTTCGCGATGGTGCTTTTCGCCGCCGGAGGCTGGGCTGCTCTCAACTTCCTCGCGTATGCATGTGTGGTTTCTTTGGCAGGTTATGGTGTCATCAGTCTGGCGTTGCCTGCGCCCGCGCGCGCGCAAGGCATCGTTTTCGCTTCCCGCCGTCGGTATCCTTGCCATCTCGGCGCTTTCCGCGCTATGGCTCAGACTCGGACTTCCCCTTATATGGGTTCCGATTCTTTGGCTCGTGCTGGTCGCGGCAGGGGTACCCGGTCTCTGGGCCGATCGCGCTGTTCTTGCGCAAAGGACGGTTGCCTATGGCGTCGCCCTGGCTATTTTTTCCGCGCTCATCTGCGCGGTGTACTTCCTTCCATCGGCTCGCAATGACGCCGTTCTGCGACGCGACGGGAGCTTCAATTGGATCTACGTGGACACTCAACATTTTTACGCGATTGCCGCCGGCTATCAAGAGCGGTTTCGAGAGCCCGCCAAAAGCGCCTGGAACGGCAACCGAGGAACTTCTCTACCACTTTGGGCCCTACGCTCCGGCTGCGGCGATCTCTCGTCTTGACGGGCTCGATTTAGGTGACGCCTTGCCCGCGTGACGCGCGGTCATCGCTCTGGGCGCTGGTGCTTTCGTGTTTTGGGGTGGGCACGCTCTTGTCGTTTAAGGCGAATGAGAAGCAAGTTCGGTGGAATCAATGTCCGTTGCCGGACTGTTCTTCTACGGTTCGTTTTGTCGCCTTTTCACTGACGAGCGAAGCAGCGCTAGCCCCGTGACGGGCGCCATTCTCTTCAAAATTCCAGGCGCGGGCGTGCTTGCACGATGGAGGCCCCTTCGACCATCTGATCTTCGGGCATTCCGAATGCTGCACGGCATGGTTGCCATTACTGCCATCATGGGCCTTTGCCTGATTCAATGGGAGCGCGAGCAATGTGCCGTCAGATTGGCGCGGATCGTTCTGCTGGCCTTGCCGGCCTGCGGTCCCGGTGAACTCGGTAGCTGCTTTGTATTGTGTCGGCGTCGGGCATTATCCTTTTGTTCTGGGGGCGCTCAATCCGCAGCGTTCATGGTTGCTGATCGCTCGTAATGGTTTGTCTGTTTCTCGCGGCTTGGAAGACGATGGGGTTCGCTCAGCGCCCGATGCGGCGGGGACTAGATTAGGCATGGAATTGACGCAACATGGTGGCCCGTTACGATTGCCTTCATCGTCGGCCTTGGTTTCCGGATCATTGCTTTTCGCTGGATATCGCGAGCCTTTGAGGATCCGCTTGCTGCCCTTGTCCTGGCCACAGTCGTCGGCCTCCTGTCGTTCTTTCTTTTGGTCCACTCGATGAAGGCGAGGAAATCGTACGGCATCTTTTTTCTTCAATGCATGCTGAGCATATTTGCTTTTTCCGCGTGAAACTCAGATTTTGGCGCAGGGCGCAGCGCTCGCAATTGATCGCGGCGTGGGTTCGATTGGCGGCGATCGGGACTGGCGTCATCGGCATGTCCGGCATACTGGCCTGGGCGCTCGGCTATGCCGTCGCTCAAGCAGCCGGAATAGATTCTTTTCGCTCCAAGATGTTTCTTCTCTCTCCTTTTGATCGTGTTCCTCGCCGGCATTTCGTTCCTGATGAAGCGCAATCCGCAGCTTTTCAACGGTCAGCGGTTTGCTCATGGCCGTACTTCTGTTGGCTTTCTTGCTTGGATCACTCCTTGGCTCAACTTCGGCATGGGGCGCATGAAGATGGACGTAACCGTTTCGCCTGGCGAAGTGACGGGCCTGAATCGGCTGCGTCAGCTTGCGGCGCCAACGAGGAGTTTGCGACTAACAAGCACGGATGGAACAGTTTGGCGGAGCAGACTGAACGATCCTATGCATACGCTGCGCTGTCACAGCGTCCCGTGCTCGTCGAGGGATATCTGGATCATCAGGTGAAACATCCCTTCCATGGTTTGAGTATGCTTCGGAGATAACGACTCGATGTTTACAACCACGGACCCCGAACTGCTACGCAACCTTGCAAACATGGCACGTCCGCTGGCTTGTCGCTCGCCCTGGAACTGACATAGCTCTGCCGAGGCCATTGCCCGCGTGGCTTGTTCCCCAGCAAAACAGCGGCGACAAGATTTACCGGATCGATTGCGAGCATATTCCTGATGAGCCGAACCGTCACGATCGTCATGTATCACTATGTGCGCGACCTTGAACATTCCCGCTTTCCGGCCATCAAGGGCCTCTCGCTCCAGCGTTTTCATCGTCAACTCGACTACATTCAGGCACATTACACGCCTGTCAAGGTCGAAGACTCCTGGATGCATTGTCGGATCTCCGACAAGGAGTTGCCGCCCAATCCCATTCTTCTGACATTTGACGATGGTTATAGCGATCACTTCCTGAACGTGTTCCCCCAATTGGATGCGCGCGGGATCCAGGGATGTTTCTTCCTCCTGCCCAGGCGATCCTGGAACACAGAGTATTGGATGTAAATAAAATTCAGTTTGCTCTAGCGGCTACCTCCCGAAGCTCGTGCTTTGCTCGATCGGGCCTTCTCCTGGCTCGAGAGTTTCGTTCGCAATATGATCTCAAAACACGGGAAGCCTATTTGCGTTGGTTACGGAACAGCATCGCTACGATCCTCACGAAGTCATTGTGTTGAAGCGCCTGCTTCAGCGCGAATTACCCGAGGCAGTCCGGACAGAAATTGTGCGGCGCTTTTTTGCCGAGTACGTCACATCCGACGAGAAGGCCTTTGCCTGCGAATTGTACGTGTCATTGGATCAGATCTGCTGTATGAGGCGCCATGGAATGCACATCGGTAGTCATGGATATACTCATCCATGGTTGGACATATCTTCCATCAGGAAGCAGGCAGTTCCGAAATCGATCGGTCTCTCGAGTTTCTCCGCAGTCGGAGTCTAGTGAGAGACAACTGGACCATGGGTTATCCCTACGGCGGCTTCAATGATTCCCTCTTGCAGGTCCTTCGAACCGCAGTTGCCGGCTGGGATTTTCCGCCGAAGCCCGCCTTGCAGATCTCAACGTCGACGACCGATTGACGCTGCCGCGCATGGACACGAACGATCTGCCCAGCTAGCCCCTATGAAGACCATGATGCAGCTCCTTCAGGACCTTACCCCTCTCAATCGGGCAGTCTGCTCGGCAGGTTACGATCAGGCGGTCAATAGCTTGTGCAGGGAGTTTCTGTTTCGCGTAATTTCGGTGCCAAGCTCTAATAAGCATAATGGCTGGGTCATTCCTCCGTCATGGGATGTGGAAGAGGCACGTATCGTCCGCGACGGCCGCATTGTCTATGACGGCACAGCCATCCCTTGGGGGTTATCGCTCTTTCGCAGAGCTTCGAAGCGTTGTCAGCCTTGAGGAACTCCGCCCCCACCTGCATTACGACCACCGCCATGACGAATCGCTCCCTTTCCACTATAGGCAACAATTCCGAAGCTGGAGCTGGGACTGGGGATTCTGCGTTCCCAAGCGGCTCTTTGACCAGCTTGTTACCGGAACTATGAAGTCGTGATCCGCACCACAGAAGCTCCAGGTGAGTTGAAGATTCTGGAATCCAAGCATCAGGGCTCGCTGATTTCAATGGTCTTCGGGGGCAATCTGGATCATGCGGGCGCGGCCAACGATGGGTTGGCCGGCTGCGTCGTTGGCCTCGAGGTATTTCGTCGTCTCCGGGGAAGAAAAACCAGGTTTACCTACTCGCTCGTCCTCTCACCCGGCATTATCGGATCGGAACTGTATCTCGCCGGACTGACCCCCGTTCGGAACGCGGCCGGATACTGGAAGGAATTTTCCTCGAAATGCTGGGGTCTGCCACTCCGCTGGCAGTGCAGGAGTCCCGGCGCAGCATGGTCAGTTCTTTACACGCCCTGAAGGCCAGTCTTAACCAGTTGGGTCTCCCGTTTCGGACGGGCCCCTTCGAAAGCGTCTCATTAATGATGAATATGTCTGGGAGAATTACGGCATTCCGATGCTTTCCTTTTCCCGCTTTCCCTATCCTGAGTACCATTCGAGCCTGGACAGCGTGGAGAGGATCAACGGGAAACGCCCTGAATGAAGCCGTCGATGCCCTGTTTGGAGCAGTGGAACGGCTGGAAGCTTCTCATATTTTTTTCAAGAAATTCGAGGGCAATATCTGCCTTTCCAATCCCCAAAGTACGATTTTTACGTCAACTATGGCCAGATCGCGCTGGGAGAAGCCGCATCCGACCGCGGCGAAGGATGCGGTCCTTGATGGACTTTATTCCTGCGCTGGATCGAGCGATCACTGTCAGGGCAATCGCGGACCACGTTGGCTTGCCGGAGAACGAAGCACTGGAGTACCTGAAGAGAGTGGGCGGATGCAGGACTGATTGATTTGCTATAAGCAATCGGGATGACGCTGTGTATACGGTCATATATTTACGATCCCACTGCATCCTGTCTCTGAGGCTGATACGTTCGATCCGCAAGCAGAAAGGTTAACACCAGTGATGCTACTCAAACTTCAGAGAGTATCTCAGACATGAACTTACTGACCCTCATTCGATCTCGGACTCGTCGGGGGTTTGGTTTCCAATCGCTTGGGCCAAACGAGGCGCGCGTCCTCTACGACGTAGTGGTAGCTGCGGATGAGCTTGACGCTGGCTTTAGCATTCTCGCTGCTCTATGTTCACAGCCTGAACGCCAAGACGGTAATTGTGCTCGTGTCTTTACCTGTTCTGGTGATCGCGGTCAACCTCGTGTTCGGCATTTATTCTAGCTTGCGGACCGCTCCAGCGCGGAAGAAGGGCGTCGTCTTATTGGCTGCTGTTTCCGTTTGTGGCCTTGTTTCGGTATTGCTTTGGGCCGACAGCGCGGCGATCGTATTGTGGATCTTGCTCGTGCTTCCATCGCTCGCTTTACCACGGCTTCTTCTCGCCCTTTCCTACACGCACAATCCTCGGCTTACTTCAATTGCTGCGAATCATCGCGGCCCTGTCCTGATCATTGGGGGAGCAGGATACATCGGCTCGCATACTGTCGATTTGCTCTTGCAAAAAGGGGAACGGGTCCGTGTTCTAGACCGGTTGATGTATGGCCGCGATCCCTTATCAGAATTCATCGGAAGGCCTAATTTTCGGCTGATTGAGGGCGATGCCACCGATATCGCCAAGTTGACCGAAGCCATGAATGGCGCTTCTGCGGTTGTGCACTTGGCGGGGCTTGTAGGCGATCCGGCATGTGCGGTCGACCAGACATTTACCCGGCACACCAATATCATCGCCACTCGAATGGCCAGAGACGTCGCGCAGGCTATGGGTATCCAGCGCTTTGTCTTTGCGTCCAGCTGCTCTGTGTACGGAGTAAGTGAGCGGGAGGTCCGCGAGACCGACACTCTAAATCCCGTTTCACTCTATGCCCAAACGAAGATCGACAGCGAACGCGAGCTATTGGCTGGGTTGAGAGATAATTTCTTCGTCACTATCTTGCGCTTTGCTACGGTCTTTGGAGACTCTCGGCGTCCTCGGTTTGACTTGGTTGGCAACCTCTTTACCGCACAGGCGATGACAGATGGGTTGATTACAGTGATTGGGCCGGACCAGTTCCGGCCGTTCATTCACGTGCGCGACCTGGCCCGCTCGATCGCGATGGTTCTTGCGGCCGATACGGATCAAATGCAGAACCAGATTTTCAATGTCGGTGACAGCCGGCTGAATATGACAATCCTGCAATTAGCGGAAAGGGTTCGTGACGTCTGCGCCCAATATCGCGACCGTCGAAATATCGGTGACTGAAAATTCCCAGGATCGAAGGAACTATCAGTTCTCATTCGACAAGATTCAGTCGTTTCTTGACTTTCACGCATCGACTCTCATCGAACCCGGCGTGGAGGAGATGGCGCATGGATTTTTGAACAGTCGATTTGGCAACTATCGGGATCAGACTTATAGTAACCTAGCGATGACGGCGCGGGCGCTCTCCATGTTTCAGGATCCGGTTGAATTGGCCCGTCTTTATGCGCCATTGAAGTGAGATGACCATGGAAGCCTCCAAGATAGGATTCGACAAGCCGACTCTGATGCGCGGCGCACTCGTCGTGGACGATCGTGGAGAGGTCAGGGTTTGTGAACGATTTTTCGTTTCAAGGCGTGAAGCGATTCTATTGGATCACAAACCATCGCTCTCATTTTGTCCGCGCGTGGCATGGTCACCGGAAAGAGGCCAAGTATGTCACCGCAGCTCTGGGCGCAGCGATTGTCGGCGCCGTCAAAGTCGACAACTGGGACAATCCCTCGAAAGATCTTCCGGTCGAGAGATTCGTTCTATCCGCGAAATCTCCCTCGGTCCTTCTTATTCCCCCGGGATACGCCAACGGTTTCATGTCGCTCACTGACGATCTCAAGCTGATGTTCTTCTCCACCTCCACTTTGGAGGAGAGCGCCGCCGACGATATTCGCTTTGACAGCCGTCTGTGGGATATTTGGCAAGTGACAGAACGATAGGGCGCATGGAACCAAGAGAGGCAGCTGACTTTGAGAGCTTTTGCGTTGTCGTCCCCATGTACAACGAGGCGGTTGGTGCTGAATTATGCGTAAAGCGAATCTGTAAAGACCTGTCTGCCATTGCATATCGGTGCGAGCTCGTCGTCGTAGAAGATGGCAGTTCGGACGCAACCGCGTCGATCCTTGATCGCTTGTCTGCAGAATTCGGCAATCTTACCGTGATCAACCACGCAAGCAACAGCGGCTATGGTGCGGCGCTTCGCAGTGGAATGGAATACGCAATCTCGAGAGATTTTGATTATGCGCTCTTTATGGATAGCGACCTAACCAATGACCCGGCATATATTCCCCGGTTCGTCAAAATGAGAGCTGGAATGACGTCATTAAGGCGACCCGCTACAGCGACGGCGGCACTGTGATTGGCGTTCCGGCTTATCGAGTCCTAATCTCTCGCGCAGGTAACTTGATTGCACGAATCTTATTTCGATTGCCCATCAGCGATTGCACGAACGGATTTCGCGCACTCAGGACGAGGCTCTTCGCACAAATGAGGCTGACAGAGAATAAGTTCCCCATCATTATGGAGGAACTATATTACTGCGCATTCCTGACAGACAACTTCACGCAGATCCCGGTAAACTCACAAACCGCCAACTAAAGCAACGTCCGACAAGTTTTGGATCCGCCCGACGTTTTTTACAGCTATCTCAAATATCCACTCCGGGCATTTCGAGGCATAAAACCACTCGGTATGACGAAGGAGGACGAAAAGAAATGAAATCTGTATTAGTTTTGGGTGGTACCGGAATGCTTGGGTCGATGCTTACCGACGTTCTATCTCTCAATGCTTCAATTCGGCTTATTCAACTATCGTACCCAATCTAGCACTCAACGACTAGCCGATTGCGAGGGCGTGACGTGGGTTCCTTTCGACGCCGGGGACTCGAACCTGGAGCGTGCGCTTGCAGCATGCGGGCATTATGATTGGATAATTAATTCGATCGGTATAACGAAACCCCTGATTCAAGACGACAACGCCGAACAGATCGAGCGAGCTCTGAAAATCAACGCGGTGTTGCCGCATAGACTTGCACGTTTCGCGGCTGATTGCGGAGCTCGGGTAATTCAAATTGCTACGGATTGCGTCTACTCGGGCGCCACAGGAAACTATAGCGAAAGCGATTTCCACGACGCCCTGGATGTCTATGGGAAAACCAAGAGCCTTGGCGAGTGTTATGCATCGATCGTGGCGCACC
Organism: uncultured Acidobacteriaceae bacterium; assembly: GCA_963782085.1. GTDB lineage: Bacteria > Acidobacteriota > Terriglobia > Terriglobales > Acidobacteriaceae > Telmatobacter. The sequence continues at coordinate 43,529 of CAWAIL010000003.1, read as the reverse complement.
TGCGCTGCTCAATAATCGGGCCCGAGCCGAAGGACTTTAAGTTTCTTGTGGAGTGGTTTCGAAGGCAGAAGGCGGGCGCGCAGGTAAACGGCTTTGTGAATCATCAGTGGAATGGCATTACAACGCTGCATTTTGCCCGGCTCTGTGTGGGCATCATTGAAGTTGAATCGAATTTGCCGCATCTGCAGCACATTGTCCCCACTGGGATCATCTCGAAAGCACAAATGCTTCACGAGTTCGCTGCGGCATTTCAGCGCGAAGACGTGCAGGTCCAGGACACGATGGCGTCAAAGCTGATCGATCGAACTCTATCCACTTCAAATGAGGGGCTCAATCAGCAGATGTGGCTGGCAGCAGGCTACCCGGTCCCCCCCACTGTTCCGGAAATGATCGCCGAAATGGCAAATTACCCATATCGTTTTAACGATCAAGTGTCGGTGGGCGTGTGATGCCGACCAGGAAACTGGCTTTTATTCTCGGCATCCGGCCCGATGTTATTCAGCGGCTTTGATCCTTGCGCGCTTGCGAAGCTACGAAGACTTGGAAACCATATTCATTTGGTCCGGACAGCACTATTCCGATAACCTGAAGAGCATCTTCTTCCGTGAATTGGGTATCGCTCCGGCGGAGCTTGACTTGGGTTGCGAAGGAGAAACAGACGCCGATATGGTCGCGTAACCATTCGTCGCCTGTATCCGGTCCTTCGCGATATTCAGCCAGTGGCGGCAGTGTTTCTCGGCGATACCAACACGACGACCGGTGCGATTGCAGCCGCACAACTCAATATTCCCATCGTTCATATTGAAGGCGGTATGCGGTCTTATGACTGGCGTATGCCCGAAGAAAAATATCGGACGATAAGCGATCATCTCGCAGACGCGATCTATGCTTACGTCGACGAATACAAGGAGCAAGGTGTCCGCGAGGAACTCAATCCAAACAGTATCGTTGTGGCTGGAAACCCAATAGTCGACATTCTGAATTACTATTACTTCTCGCGTAAGGACCTATACGACACTCTTGCCGACGACCAATTTTGGCAAGCCGGGGCATTCGCAAAAGCGAATATTATTTCATGACATGTCATCGGCGCGAAAACCTCAGTGAAGAATCACTACGCGCCATACTGTCACTCGTAGCCGAATCTCCCCGCTCGGTATACTTTCCAGCCGGTTATCGCACCCAAAGAGAAATCGCTTCTCTCGGACTGCAAGTCCCTTCAAACCTGATTATGAAAGATCCGATCGGATATGAAGAACTGTTGTGCCTGGTCGTGAATTCCCGCGGTGCGATTACTGACTCTGGAACCCTCGTTGAAGAAGCCTGTGTCTTGGCGTCCCCTCTTGCAGATGCGCAAATCGACGGAGAGGCCGCAGGTTTACGACGTTGGCTCAAGCGTGAAGTTTGATCCCGCAGAGCCCGATAAATACCCGGCTGCAGATGTGCTTCAAAAACTTGAAGGACTTCATGGAAAGCGCTGGTCGCACAATTTGGGCGACGGTAAATCATCTGAGCGTATCGCTCGCGATTTATATCGCAGAGTAAAAGAGAATGATTTCGCGCATTACAAGCCCGAGCACTATCATCTTCCAATCGCTGGCTCATTTCGAAATGACGAACTTGATTAGAGTGTTAGCGGGCCCAGTCGGCTTCTGGCTACCGCAGCAGTCTTTGGCTGTGGGCCAGCAAGGGAACGCACGTCGTCAAGAGACAATTGAGGAGTCGAAGTTCGAAGGCGCTTCCACTTCGGATGTCTGTTATAACTCTTTACCCCGACTCGAGGTAAGTGACAAGCCATGAATACAAGCTGCTGCCAAGCCATTGAATAATAGAAGCCAACCGATACTCAACGGATGGCTGGGTAAGGAGCGAAGTACCTGCGTCAGTCTTGCTCTCGCGCTTTTGCCATGGGTTGGCATTTCGCTCCTGACATCGGGGGTGTTGGGCGCAGCCTGTTTGATGGCTTTCTCCGTTTTAGCGCTTTCCGCAGGCTATGCGCTGATAACTGCAGTGATTGGCGACCGGGGGAAAGGGTGTGGCCTCGTTCTCGCACCCGCAACTGGCATCTTGGCGCTTTCCGCCGTCACAGCATTTTGGCTGCTACTAGATCTTCCGTTGGTCTGGGTCTCCGTAGCCTGGTCGTTGCTCGCTGTTATTGGATTTGTGTGCATTTGGCGCGATCGTGTTCAATTAAGTGTGGGTACCATAGGGTACGCCGTCCCGCTGGTGGCTTTGTCGGTAGTCGTCTGTGCGATTTATTTCCTCCCTGGCGCCTTTAATGACGCTGTGCTGCGGCAAGATGGTAGCTATAGCTGGCTCAGTATTGACACGCAGTATTACCACGCGATGGTCGAGAGCATAAGGATCAGTACCGGATTACCCAAGATGCCCGGAACGTTTACCGCCGGCCTCTACTACCACTTCGGCCCTTATGCGATTGCTGCAACAATTTCCGCGGTTGGCGGAATAAGCACCGGTGACGCACTGGTCCGTGTCACGCATGGGGTGGAGCAATGGGCTTTGCTCTTCTCCTCGTTTGGATTGGGAACGTTGTTATCTCTTAAGGCGACGAAGAGCGTCTTTGGCGGATTTCTTTCGGCGGTTGCTTTGTTTTTTTATGGCTCAATTCTGTCTCTCTTCAGCGGGGTCGTAACGCCGCGGCCCGTTGCGCCCATACCGATACTCTTTGAGTCCGGTGGACAATTTCCTACAAATGCCGGTCCCTTCTCTCACATTCTTTTGGGAGTGTCAGTGCTTCATGGTTTGGTAGCGCTTACCGCAATTATGGCACTGTGCATTGCGCAGCGAGAAGAGGTAAGCGCGGGTCCTTGGAGAATTCTTACTGCGTTAGTGTTGCCTGCGTTAATGGTTACAGTGAACTTACCTGCTGCAGGATACTGCCTTGGTGTTGTTGCCATTCTTCTCTTTTGGGGTAAGTTAATTGACCTCCGATCCTGGTTTTATATGTGCATCATGCTCGTTTTATTTCTGATCGCATACCGGCTGATGGGGTATAGCCACGCTCCGCACATGGCTCAAGGCGCAATCCAATTTAGCCGACTTCCAGCCTACTGGTGGACGTTCGTAATGTGGTTCGCTGTGGCATTGGGCCTCCGGGTGATTGGGTTTTCGTGGTTGAGTCGGCGTGCGGCAGACCCGTTGGCGGTGCTTGTCTTTGTCAGCGCCGTCGCCCTTCTCATGTTCTCCTGGGTAGGGTCTTTCTGGATGGAAAATGGAAAATACGGAATCTATTACCTGCAGGCGATGTTTAGCATTTTTGCGTTTTCGCGCCTTCCGGATCGCTTCTTGCTGCGCGATGAGCGCGAAAGATGGATAGAGGAGTGGCTTTCTATTGAACAAAGAGGGCTAATCATCTTTTCAATTAGCGGCCTGCTGATCGGCATTGTTGGTTACGCGATCTACAAAGCAGCAAATATTCCACATTTTCGCGCCCGAATGCTCGTTTGCTTCGGATGTATCTTGATTTTGGCTATTCTGTACAAAGTCGTGGGTCGCAAACGGCGACTATCGGCGATAATTTCGATGGCGATCGCGGCGACGCTTCTCTTTGGCTTTCTTGGTTGGATCCCGGCGTGGCTCAAATACCGCACTGGAGGGCAGACGTACAACGTGACGCTGACACCTGGGGAGGTGCGCGGCTTGGAATTGCTTCATGGAGTCGCGGCGAGCGGCGACCGATTTGCGACTAACAAACATACACTGACGGGGGAGAGTGACGAGAGCTTGGCAAATTCGTATGCCTATGAAACCCTTTCCGGCCTCCCAGTTCTGCTCGAAGGCTTCCATGACGGCGCTGAAGAGAACCTTGAAAGTTTTTCAAATTTGCAGCGCGACAATAATCTTCTTTTTGGTACGACAGATGATAAGGTGCTCAGAAACATCGCTCAATTCTATGGCCTGCGATGGCTCGTCCTTCGTCCCGGCACCGACATTGCACTCCCTAGGCCACTGCCTTCCTGGTTGGTTAAGCAACAAAACAGTGGCGATCTAAAGATCTATCGCATCGATTAAGGTCGAACGTAGACCAGCTCGCTTCGTAAGTATCGTCGACTTGGCCCAAGGACCTCAGGATCGTTAACAAAGTTGCCGCGAGCAAAGTTCGTCGAAAGTCCTTCAACTTGTTCTACCATTAGACCGCAAAACCAATCGCACGTTGAGGCGTGCAGGAAAGAAACAATTCAATGAATATACTTGTCACTGGAGGAGCAGGATACATCGGATCGGCTCTCGTTCCGTTGCTCCTTGCCGAAGGCCATCGTGTACGTGTACTGGATAATCTGTTGCATGGTGGCAGCTCGATGTTGGGCGTGTGGTCTCACCCGGAATTCGAGTTTGTTCGGGGCGACGTGTGTGATCGGGTTACGCGGCAGCACGCCTTGGCCGGAGTAGACGCTGTGGTTCACCTTGCCGCCATCGTGGGCGATCCAGCCTGTTCCCGGAAGCCGGATCTTGCCCGGTCGGTAAATCTCGAAGCTTCCTTTGCCCTCATTGAAGACGGTCAGCGATCAGAGGTTCGTCGTTTCATTTTTGCCTCGACATGCAGTAACTACGGGAAGATGAAAGATCCGAACAAGCATGTCGATGAGGATTCCGAATTGAGTCCTGTATCGCTTTACGCTGAGACCAAGGTCGCCGTGGAACAGGCGCTGTTGCAGATCGGACTGCGTGAGAACTGGTCTCCGACCCCACTGCGATTTGCGACAATTTTTGGTGTCTCTCCGCGCATGCGCTTCGATCTGACGGTCAACGAATTCACCATGGAGATGCTGACCAAGAAACAGCTGATGGTTTATGGAGAACAGTTTTGGCGGCCCTATATCCATGTGCGTGACGCTGCGCGTGGAATCCAGTTGGTGCTCAATTCTCCAACGGAGAAGGTCGGTGGCAACGTGTTCAATGTGGGATCGACCGGTCAGAATTTCACTAAACAGCAACTCGTCGAGATGATTCATCCTTACGTCCCCGAAGCCGATGTGCAGTTTGTGCGCAAACAGGAAGATCCGAGAGACTATCGGGTGTCCTTCGCTCGCATCACAGATCAGCTCGGCTTCAACATCACGCGATCGGTTGCCGACGGTATTGAAGAGATTACGCGGCTTGTCCGCAGCGGAGTAATCTCAGACTTCAACGATGAGAGATATCGAAATTGAATAAGACAGAAGAGAAAGCGCTCGACGTTGTTTCGACCTCGGAGTTTATTCCCCTAATCGTGCCCGAGCTTCGGGGTAATGAGTGGAGCTATATCAAGGAATGCCTTGACACCAACTGGGTTTCCTCTGTTGGCACCTATGTTGATCAGTTCGAAAAGATGACGGCGGAGCAAGTCGGATGTAAGTACGCTGTCGCCACCGTCAATGGCACGGCCGCCTTGCACATCGCGCTGCTCCTGGCGGGAGTGCAGCCGGATGATGAAGTATTAGTCTCGTCGCTCACCTTCATCGCTCCGGCGAACACAATCCGATACGTCGGGGCGTGGCCTGTCTTCATCGATGCAGAGCCAGAATATTTTCAGATCGACCCCTCTGCGGTCATCGATTTTCTGGAGAATGAATGCTGCTGGGATGGCCGGGAGCTCAGGAATCGAAAAACCGGCAGACGCGTCAAAGCAATCTTGCCGGTTCACATCCTCGGTCATCCCGTCGACCTGGACCCGATCCTGGAAGTAGCTGCGAGGTACTCGCTACCTGTGATTGAAGACGCCACCGAAGGGCTCGGGGCGCGTTACCGGGGCAGGAGCCTCGGAAGCCTCGGGAATGCAGGTTGCTTCAGCTTTAATGGGAATAAGATTATTACTACCGGCGGCGGAGGCATGTTCGTCACGAACGACGCCCAATGGGCAGCACGCGCTAAGTATCTCACCACCCAGGCGAAGGATGACCCGATCGAATACGTGCACAACGCAGTCGGCTACAACTACCGTTTGACCAATATTCTGGCCGCGATGGGTTGCGCACAAATGGAACAACTTGACTCGTTTGTTGGAACGAAACGGCAAATCGCAAATAAGTACAAGGATTCCTTGGGTCATGTTGCCGGGATCCGCATACCTAAGGAGGCAGACTGGGCCTACAGCACATTCTGGATGTACACGATGCTGATCGACGAGAAAATCACTCGCATGAGTGCACGCGAGCTTCTCCGCAAGCTAGCTTCGGCGGGAATTCAAACCCGTCCGCTTTGGCAGCCTATTCATCGTTCTCAGGCTCACAGTCCTTACCAGGGTGCTCCTTGTCCCAATGCCGACGAACTTTATGACAAGGCGATAAGCTTGCCCTGTTCCGTGGGACTCACAACATCGGACCAGGATCGTGTAATCCAGGCAATTGCGACTCTCCTTGACAGCCAGAGCCCTTCTCCAGTGGTTCGTTGACAGCATGGAAACCGATGACCTGTTTCATTCCTCAAGCCGGCATATCGCTGAGTTCGCAGAGATGCAGGTGCGTCTCTATCGCCACGATCCGAGGCTTCAGGACTACTTCATGCAGCTTCAGTTAGGAACCCTTGCTCGGCCCAACTTCGGTTCTGGCAATGCGCATCGAGCAAGGCCCCTCTTCAATCTTGTCATTCACGGTGCCGACAAGGTGGCCGGGCTCCTCCCGCGTCGAAAATATAAGGCCGACGTGCTCTTCTGTTCAGCACCATACCATGACAGAAAAACGGAAAATGAATTGACGATTCGCACCGTTCTCGGGCTCGCACAAGCAGATGCGACGATCCTCTGTTTGCTCGGAGCTGGTGCACCATTTCGGAAGGAACTTGATCTTCGACTCGCGGCAGCCGGGCGAACAAGGCAGGTTGAGTTCGTTGATCCCACGGCTTCCTCGAACCCGATCGAAGCGCGCCTGAGAACCAGGTCGGCAAGAATCCGCGCACGCTCAACTCTTCAGGAGATATCAGAGGTTCTCGACCGGCACGATCTCAATCTGCGATCGGAGATTCAATCTGGCTTCGAACATACAGCGTATTACGTCGACGCTTGGGAACGGCTTGCGCCCATGGTGGATTTTGAGACTGCAGTGACGCGCTGCCATTGGAACACGATCTGTAGTTCTGTGTGCCGGACGGCGCTGGAAAGAGGCAACCACGCCATCACGTTTCAACAGGGAGTGATTGGCCATACACTGGACGCTCCCGTTACAGCTTCAAAGTATGTGGCATTTGGCCAAGCCTCCGCGTCTTTCTTGGCTAGAGTGAACCACCGCTTTTTTGATGCGGCCAGGGTGCCCGAGCGGCCCGTCGAATATATTCAGGGCGGGTGCCTCTTTGACAAAGTGTGCAATCCACCCAATCAATATGATCTCCAAACATTACTCATGGTCGATGTTCAGGCCAACGCCGGCGACTTTTACGGCGTTGCCGACCAGTGTCAAGCGCTCCTCGAGCTAGCTGAAAGACTTTTGAATGCAGAACTGCCGCTCTGTTGTTTGATCATTCGGCCTCACCCTCATTGGAGTGATTTGAACCTTGAATCTCTCCAGGCGTTCGCACGGAAATATTCCTCGCGCTGTGAACTGTCTCATCCCGCGTGGCCGTTAGAGGACGATTTGCGGCGCTCATCCGTTACTGTCGGAATCTTCAGTGGCATTCTCACCGTCGCATCTGCCTGGGGCTTGCCGACTTTCTTTCTCAAAACCGATCAAGGCTTTATGACGGAAGATTTGGCATGCTTTGCAAACGGACAGATATTGTCGCCCGAAGGCGCATTTCGCCAGATAAGCGAGGTCATTACTGACCGGGAAGCCTACGCGGAGGCAAGGGCGGTGGCACTCCAAAACGCTCGTAGATACTATGCGAATGGAGCAAACCTGGATTTGAGTGCGTCGTTTTTTGAACCGCTTCTTCGCAAAGACCCCAGCCCTCGTGGGTCGGGAAGAAGCCTTCAATGAAATTCGCATTCATTACGACGACGTCTGGCGCGTCCTGGGGAGGAGGCGACGAGGTTTGGAGGCAGGCTGCCATTCAACCCGAGAAGTCGCTACCCTGCCGCACTCCTCATTTCGAGGCGCTGGTATGGACCTGTAGCGGCGCCCAGCGATCCCAGGCCCGCCGCGCATACATGGCAATTGGCACAGCCCCCAAGAGAAACGTGACCCACATGATTGGATATCGGTACCGGTAATCGAAATAAACAAAGTAATAGACCGGAGGGAAAACCGTAAGGCAGGAAAGAAGGATCAGTGCACTCTTGATGTCGCGGCGAAAAAGAATGATAAGTCCGGGAATGCTCAATAGAGTCAATAAGTAAATGGCGACGCGCTCCCGTCGACGCCCGCTCGCATAGTGAATGGTAAAAGTATCAGTGGGCATCCAGAAAGCGATAAATCTAATGGTGCTCAGTTTCATGAATTGGCTTGGATGGCTGCTGATCCACGTCAAGCCTTCGTGTAACCTCATTCGATTGTATTTGGCTTCACCGAGTTCCTTTACTTTCCGGGCCTCATCCAGGCTGTCATTCGGATGATTCTGTATGTAGCAGAGGTTCTCGAAGTTTAGCTCGATTGAGAATTTCGCGCAGTCGTTGTTCGATGCCGACAGTTCCAATCCGAAATCGTCGCGTATCACTGGGAAAGAGTGAATGACCAGGTAGTTTCGGATCATCCAAGGAGCAAGAATCAACGCCGGCAACAGAACCAGCGCCACGAAAGATTCCTTGAAGAAAGCCATCTTACGTTGCCACACCTCCCATGCCAGCCACGTCGCATAAATTGGCGCGACAGTCGGGCTTGCCAGGACTAAAAAACCCACGAGGATGCCCAAAGGCCACGCAAACTTCTTGTGACGATGCGCACCCTGATCCAAGTAAAGACGATACATGCAGCAAACGATGGCAACGAGGAACGCAATATATAAGTTATCGAAGACGAAATTATGACCTGGTTTAGCCGCGATCCAAATAGCAGCTCCTATGATGCCGGTCACCTCGCCCATTCCGAGGATTCTGCTAAAGATCGGATAAAGAGCCAACTGCAGAGACAGCATCAATGCAGCGCTCAACTCAATGGCGTAAAGGCCGATGCTCTTGGTCCCGAAGATCTTCATAAGCATCGCCAGAAAAACGGGGTAAAACGGGGTTAGTTGCGCCGTAGGGCCGGTGTCGAGAGGAACAAACGGATTAGCGAAATTACCTGTGTCGTACAAGTTGTAAGCTAAACGCATGGGCTCGGGGTCATGACGAACAAACCCACTTGGGTCATAATGTACCCAATATCGTGATAGGCTCGCTAAGAACAGCACAACAAAGGCTAACAGGGTAAGCATTCTGCGACGAGCCACGATAAAATCAATCCAAGATTGAATAGGCATGGTGAGTTTGGATGCCACGAAAGCAAGTTGTCCTGCTGGTAGTTTTGGAGCTCAAGGGTCGATTGTCTAGCAAATCTCTCTTCGCGTCAAGGTGAAGAGGTTTTCATTGCGGCCGTCGCGGCCAGCCTGTGGCCTTTGCGGGGCCGAGCGTAGGATACCAAAACTTAAGGCTAGTTTCCGCGGCAGCCAGCGGGACTGCCGTGCAAATCCTCAGAATGTGTGCGCTATGCGAAGGAGATATGAGGATCTTTGACCTTCTACAAAGGCACAAGGCTGCCACTACCTATGTAGTCGCGGTAGTATTTGCCTTCTGCGTGGTGCCCACTTTCATCAGTTACAAGCCGTACGTGTTTCGTTGGGATGATGCGGAATACCTGCAGCGGTCGATCGATGTCAGTCGTGCCTTTTGGTCTGGGAATGTTCACGGGTTGGGTGCCGCGATGGTCAGCAAACGTCCGCCAGCCATGACACTGTTGGGCCTGCCTTGGGGACCTTTAACCTCCTGGAATTCGGCTGGCAAATGCTTTATTACACTCGCCGCGGTCATATCGCTTTTATCAGCTTTGTGTCTGTATCTTCTGTTCCGCATCGGAGTCAGGCCGCTCTTTCTTGTATTGGCCAGCCTATGTGTTGCGGCCTCGCTCGGGCCATTTCCGGGAGGAGAATCTACCCGAGTAGACGCCACCGCCTTTGCGGCGGACAGTCTACTTGCATGGATATCTCTTGCTGCGGTACTGCTTATCCCGTATGAGGCGAGGGTCAATTGCGCCTCGATCAAGAGCTCTATCTCGCGAGGATTTCTGTGGGCAGCTATCCTTTCATTGGGAGCAATTACAAAGATAAGTTTTTTCTATTTTATAGTCCTTATTGCCCCGACTCTATTTGTCATAAGGCTCCGTCGCGTAGGGCTACGTGGTGCTCTCGCGGCGCTTATTGCATTTGCTTCCTTGTCGACTCCCGTCGCAATCTATTTGCTTCATTGGGGTCGATCCGCGTTCGAGAACGGGGGTGCATCGTCTTTTGGACAGGTCGCGGGACTCTACAAGGTACCGATTCTACCCTTTCTCAGCGAGAGTATTCGGCTTTCACCGGGCTTAATACCTTCTTTGCTGTTCATAGCATTCGGTCTTGTGTACTGCGTGATTAAAGGGCGAAGGACCGTGCTGGGGCCGGATCTCTTGGCTCTGCTGATAACAATCGTTTTCGGTATAATTGCGCTCGCCTCTCCGAATAGACAGATTCGATATGCGTTTCCAGCAGTTGTTGCGCCGCCGTTTTTAATTGCGATACTCCTTTCTTTCAAGGCCGATCCGATCTCCGATCGCCGGGCAGCCTTGGCCGCAGGCCTCGTTTTCTTAGGTCTACTCATCGCTGGCGTGCCTACCGAACATCGGCCCGACAGACAAAGCATCAACAGGTCCGAAGCGGCTTTGACCCAGGCCGTTAATTGCAACGCGAGGAGTATCATCCTCGCTACCGATAGCCCTACATTGAACATGGATTTGATGGATCTTGCCAGAGAGTTTTGGACAAAACCGAGCCCGGTTAACGTTAGCACGTTGGCATACCAAGCGATGTTTGGCGCGCCGATCAAAGAGGACCTCCACGCAATTGATGAGGCCGACGAGGTTGTGTTTCAGGACAGAAAGGAATTGAGCCCGCCATTCACAAATGCGCGCGTCTCGGAATACGAGCAGTACGTCCGTCAAGCCGGGTATGTTCCCGTCAATGTCGGCGAAGACCTTCGTGTCTATTCAAAGCGCTGTGAACCATCACCTGGCGAGTCACAGAAGGTGAGCAAATGAGATTTGCATTCATCACGACGATGCTTGGCGCGGCTTGGGGTGGAAGTGAGGAGCTTTGGAGCCAGGTTGCGATTCAACTCAGTCGTGATGGTCACGACGTGAGTGCATTATGCCCTACCTGCCGCGGCTCTCAGAAAGAGTCCTCGCAGTAGGGCGGCAAGGCGTGGATGTTCGGACCTATCCTTCTCCTTCCTATGTGGAGGGTTTCGCCCGGTTTACATGGGATCGACTTAGGCGCAGAACGCGAAAAATCTATGCACGGCTGAAGAGATTCTCGCCCGACCTGGTGATCATCTCGCAGGGTGAAATCGCGGGCGGGTTCGAGTGGGCTCGTGTATGTCGGCAGGCAGGTCTGCCGTATGTGATGATCGTGCACTGTAACAATGAATCGCTGTGGTTTGAGCCAAGCGAAATTGAAAATGCCGTAGCGAGTTATACATCAGCCCGGAAGGTCTTCTGCGTCTCCCACGGCAACCTTAATCTTCTTCGCCTGCAGGTGGGCGAGCCATTGCCCGATGCTGAAGTGGTTTGGCAATCCGTATAACGTCTCAACCGAGCCCGCGCCGGAATGGCCGAAGGAAGATGGAACTTGGCACTTCGCCTGTGTCGCGCGGTTGGATTCGGCGGCTAAGGGTCAGGATTTGCTTATCCAGATGCTCGCACGCCCGGAATGGCGGGAGCGTCGCGTTGAAGTGAATCTCTATGGAACTGGTTCTCACGAACTGACCTTGCGCCGCATGACTGAGATGTTGCAAGTCCAGAACGTGCACCTCCGTGGCCACGTGAGCGATGTAAGAGGAATCTGGAAAGAGAACCACATATTGGTTCTTCCGTCACGCTATGAAGGCCTGCCCCTCGTCTTGGTTGAGGCCATGTGGTGTGGCCGACCCGCCGTAGTAACCGATGTTGGAGGCAACGCGGAATTGTGCAGGGATCGTCAAACCGGGTTTGTCGCACAGTCCGCTACATTAGCCTCTTTTGCCGAGGCAATGGAACGAGCCTGGGAAGCGCGGTAGGATTGGAGGCTGATGGGCAAGGCGGCACGGGATCGCGTCGAGAGCCTGATTCCCAGAGACCCGTTCGCCGTTTTTTGCGCCCGATTGAAAGCTTGCGCCGGTGGCAAATCCGACCCGGTGCCTGCGGGTCCAGGCGCACTGGTCGATGTTGAAAATGGCCTTTGATAATCTCGATCCTTGTAATAATGAATCTGTAGGCGGAGATGCTTGCTTGGCTTTCGTTGCACAAATTTCCGCATGTGCCCGACAAGTCGCCCAGGATCGATCATGCACTCGTTAATCTCGTTGACCTTTGATGACGGGCTGCGATGCCATTTTGAACAGGCGCTTCCAATTCTCAATGCGCATGGCTTGCCTGCAACGTTTTTTCTCATTGCAAACAATGACTCCGCCCTAAAAGATGGATTCAAGCGTCCACGCTGGAAAAAAACTGACTGGAATAAGAAAGGACATCCAACTCTTCACGAACATGATCCACCAGGGACACGAATTCGGTTCGCACAGCGTACACCACAGACATCCTTATCTGGATCGTGATCCAGCCTTCGAAGCGGAAACATCAAAAACTGGATCCAGGATCGGCTTGGAGTCGAAGTGTCTTCCTACTGCTATCCTTTTTGCCATTTTACTGAGGAGATAAGGAGTGCGGTGGTGCATGCGGGTTATCAACAAGCAAGGTGGGGCGCAAATGAAAGCTATTACTCTATTGAAGACGATATTGATCAATTTAAGATAGATTGCCGCCTCATCAGTAAGTTCGGCTATGAGCGAGTACGCGGGAATTTCATCGGTCACTTATGGCTCCGAGGACGTTGGCGGCTGGATACGAGCCGGATGCTGGCACGTGCTCATGTTTCACGGCATTGGCAGTGTCAAAGACGGATGGTGGCCCATTCCGGTTTCGGAGTTTGCGAGAGAAATGAAGGAACTTGCGGCGCTTCGAGACTCCGGAGCCGTGGAAGTCGTTACGTTCAAGGAAGGCGCACGGAGGTCCAGAAATGGAGCAAGAAATTGAACCTTCTGGCTCCAGTGCTGGTAACTGCAGCGGATGAATACCTCCGTTGTCGTGTGCACATACAACCGCTGCGATTCATTATTCGCAGTTCTCGGAAACATTGCCGTTCAGATCATGCCCGAATCTGTCACTTGGGAGGTAGTGGTCATCGACAATAACTCGACCGACAAGACGCGAGAAGCAGTCGAACAAGTTGCACGCAGATGGCCCGGGCGTTTTCGTTACATATTTGAAGAGCGGCAAGGCCTCTCGATCGCACGTAACAGGGGCATTAGCGAGGCACGCGGAACAGTCATCGCATTTACCGACGATGACGTTAAGATCAACCCGGATTGGCTTCACAACCTCACATCCAGCCTTCACATAGGAACTTGGGCAGGCGCCGGCGGAAGGATCATCCCTGTCTGGCCCAAGTCTCTTCCTGGCTGGATGTCAGTCGATGATCATCGTACGATGGGTGTTTTCGTGCAATTCGACGCCGGCCCAGATCCCAAAGAGCTCAGTCGTCCTCCGTATGGCGCAAATATGGCTTTTCTCCGAACGGCATTTGAAAAGTATGGCGGTTTCCGCACCGACCTCGGCCGTTCCGGAAATAACCTGCTCAGTAGCGAAGATACGGAGTATGGAGATCGGCTTCTCGCTGCTGGAGAGCGCCTGCGCTACGAACCGCACGCAATCGTCTTTCATCCAGCTCCCGAAAACCACATGACAAGGCATTTCGTCCTCCGTTGGTGGTTCTGGTTTGGCTACGGGGAAGTTGTGAAAGTCGGCCCACCGTCCGACACTCGATGGGTCTTGAAAGGAATCCCTCTCAACCGCGTTCGAAGAGTCGCGCGGTGGGCGCTGCAGTCGATCATAACCCTCAATCCGAAGCGCAGGTTCGCCCACATGAGAACGGCTTGGTGCTTAGCCGGAGAGGTCTTGGCCTGCTACCATCAGGCACGACACGGAAATCATCGAGAAGATGAGGCGACCGAAGTGTTGCACGCGACTTCGAAATCGGCTCTTCTTGAGAGCAAATTACCTCGATGACTTACAGACTGTCGTGCCCAGAAGACTCCAGTTATCTAAGGTTAGATTCTAATTCACTGCCGCGCTTGACTTGAGATAAGTGCGATCTTCATCGGGGTGAAATGCCCCTGCTCAGAACGCACAACGCTGGCGCACGGGCGTTCGTTACACCTCCCTCTCGAAGTTAGACTTGTTGACTTAATTGCAAGGAGCAAATCGAAGTGATGGTCAGCGTTTTGTTGCCGACTTGCAATCGCTGCAACAGACTCCCCTTGTTGTTGGATACCTTGAAAAATAGCGGCGCGGCCGGAGTGACGGGCACGGAGGTGCTCGTGATTGACAACGGCTCCACGGATAACACGAAGCAGGTTGTGGCGGAATATACTTCCTCGGAAAATCCAGCAGTCCGCTACGTCTGGGAGAGTAAACCTGGGAAGTCTCTCGCTCTCAACGCGGGGATACGTGAGGCTAAGGGTGAAATTCTAGTAGTGATCGACGATGACTGCATTCCGGGCCCTGGCTGGGTGCGGAGCATCCTAAACGAGTTTGAATCCGATCCGGACTTATCTCTTCTGGGAGGGCGAGTCGAGCTATACGACGAGAAAGACCTGCCTCAGACGCTCTTGCTTCAGAATGACCGAATCGTCGTCAGAACTGCAAGACAAGTATTCGAACCCACCGTGATTGGAGGCAATATGGCCTTCAGGAAAGCGGTTCTTACGGCCACCCACGGATATGATCCATTGCTTGGCCCCGGCGCCATAGGCATGGCTACCGAGGATATCGATATCGTATACCGCGCTCTGAGAAAAGGATTTAAGATTGCATACTCTCCCGAAGTGATCATCTTTCATAACCACGGACGGAGAACAAAAGTGGAGGAGGATAAAACATCGTTTTCCTACGCCTTCGGACGCGGGGCGCTCTATGCCAAGTACATTCTGATATTGGATTTTCGGATTGTACCGATCGCTTTCAGGGAACTGTACGGCCTTATCAAGACGCTGGCGAAAGGAATAATTACCCGAACAAGGTTCCCGTACCATCGCATGGTTCTCCCGGCAATTTTCAGCGGAGCATTCTATTATTGTCGCGCGCGCGTTACCTGGAGGCCCCTTGCGAAAGCGCCCATGCCCGATAGGACGGCTTCACATTAGCGATTTCATCCCAGTCTTCCACTCAAGGGGATTATCCACTTAGAATATTAATTCTTAGAACTGTGAGCACGTTATTGTTTCCTGATTTATGTTACAGACGCTACTTTTGGAACAATGGCCTATAGCAATGAGGCTGACGGCATGAAAACCACAGCCAGGCTTAGCGCTTGTAATGACCTTGTTAGTGAACCTCAAATTGTCGCGGATGTGCAGTAGGGTTGAGGGATTTCGTCACGTGGACATCACACTTATCGTCTGTACATACAACCGATGTGACAGTCTGAAAACGATGCTGGAAGGCGTCGTTCATTCGGTGATGCCGGCGAATGTTGAGTGGGAGGTATTGGTCGTTGACAATAACTCAACGGATCGCACCCACGAAGTCGTGGAAGAGTTTTGTCAGCGTGAAGGCAGCCACTTCCGCTATTATTTCGAACCTTCGCAAGGAAAATGCATTGCGCTCAACTCAGGAATTCGAGAGGCTCGCGGAACAATCCTGGCCTTCAGCGACGATGACGTCGCAGTCGAGCCGGATTGGTTACAGAATCTGACTTCGAATTTATATTCTGGCGAATGGGCGGGTGCCGCAGGGCGCGTTTTGCGCACATGGAATTGTGAGCCTCCGTCTTGGCTCTCACTGCAGCCGAAGTATGAAAAAATGGCGTGGGCTCTGGTCAGTTTCGACCTTAATCAAAAAGCCGGAGAATTGCCAAGGACTAGCCCCCCAGTTGGTGCGAACATGGCTTTCCGACGTGAAGTCTTTTCAAAATATGGCGGCTTCAGAACTGACCTTGGCCCCAAGGGTAACGAAACCGGGGACTCCGCCGAACGGAAAACCGGGCTCGCGGAAATTTCACAGCCTCAAGTTCCGCGCCGGTACGACGATACAGAATTCGGTCGACGCTTAGTGTGGGGAGGCGAACGACTTCGCTACGAACCGGATTCAGTGGTCTATCACCCTGTCCCGGAAGATCGGCTGACGAAGAAGTTCTTTCTCTCTTGGTGGTTCGGAAGGGGCAGGGACACGTACTTGATAATGCCAAATCGAGGTCCCATCTGGGGAATTCCTCGGTACTACTTTCGGGTTGCGAAAATGCTCGCCCTGCTCATCGGCAACACGCTTGCTTGGCTAACAGCCATCAAATCGTGTCGGCGCTTTTACTTTAAGGTGATGACTTGGGAATCTTCAGGTGCGATCCTGGGCGCCATTGCTTTTCGACGAAATCAAATTCACGATAATTACTCGCCTGGTGGCCAAGTTGAAGTGTGATTTGGCCGACGAATTTCCGTGCTTCCGCATAATGGCTTTTCTCAATGGGAAGCTTGCTTCCGCTTCCATATAAATCGCAAAACATCACGAGTGGTCAACAAAGGTGCTAAGTCAGTCAAGGAGGGAAACGTAGCTGAAACCCAAGCACAGTGAGGGATATATTCCGAAAGCCAGGGCTTGTATGCCAGAGGCTTGATTCCCTCAATCGTCGGCGCTTGTTTCGCTACTTGTGAGAACTTCTCTAAGTCAGTACTAAGTCGGTTCGTAATAGGAAGAGGCCGGCAGCGCGTTCGATCGTAGGCTATCCGATCGAATGTGATGTCGGCCTTTTATTGTTTTCGGACCGCTTTCACAATGGGAAACAGCGATCCATGGTAGGCGCCAAGTGTTCCCTGGTAGCGGAGAAGGTCGGGTGTGTGACGAAGATAGTTTCGTGGGTGACCGCCGAGGTGTGAGGAGTGCGCAGGGCGGTGGTGGAGAAGCCGTGGATCGCGGAGCCGCCATTGGAGCCGGGAGGGACTGGCAACAGTAACGCGAGCCGAAAGCGGGAATATGCTAACTCAGTGTTTGAGTGGCGTCGAGCTGATGGTGCCGGCAGGCTGAACGATGATGGTCGCCAGAGTCATTGCGTGGCATGGAACGACTGAATCGTGGACCTTCCTCGAAGGAGCCAGCATCGGAACGTCAGCGATCCAACGGTATTGTTTGCTGACCTCAGTTTGCTGCTTGTCTTCTGTACGGTGGCCGTAGTCGCGTTAAGGAGTAAAGGAATCTGCCCTGATCGGCTACAAAGACGCTTCCGGAGGTTCTGCTTTGTCGGTGCACGTTGCAGAGTTAGGTCATCCGCAAATCCGCGAGAGTTGTCCTGGCCACGAAGGGAATCAGGAACGATTAGGATGCTACGAAATAGACCAGAAGAGTGCGCCGACTCTGAGCGTTCTTCAACTCTTCATGACAGGATGCCAAACGCTTTGCTCCAGATTCCGGAAGTTTCTGATCAGGTTGTTCGGGGTGCAATCGGTGTACTATGCAGCCACGTGAATTTGCGTCTGGAGATTTCGAAGTGTGGATCTCGCTGTTCGTTGTTCTGTCCGGCAAATCATTCATTGACCCAATCCGCATTCGACATCGCGTGGCAACCTTACGAATCCACCTGGGGCAAAACTCACGCAACCGACTGTCAATCCTCTATGGCACATTGGCGGTTGCCATATTCGAAGCAACGCTGCTGTTCCCACTGCTGTCAACGCTCTCGACAATATAATCGTAAGTCTGTCCGGCTTGAACGGTTGTATCTACGTAGGCGGTCTGGGTGACAGCTGAACCATTCAACTGCTGATACGAATTGCCGCCAATAGGTACGCGATAGATGTTGTACCCCGCCACCGGGTCGGATGAGCCGGTCGGGGCCAGCCATGCTAAGTTCACTTGGTACGCAACCGAGATACCCATACCGGCGAGCGTCACGACATCTGTCGGATTCGTTGTTGAGTTGCTTTTGACTGTCAAAGATCCAGATGCCGACCCAGCAGTCGTAGGATCAAACTGAATGTAGAGTGTTGCTGTCTGATTCGGATTCAACGTCAACGGGAACGTTGCTCCGGAGCTCGCGAAACCGGCGCCACTCACGGTCACTGCACTGACTGTCACGGCAGCGGTCCCTGTTGAACTTAGTGTCACCGATTGCGTCGCCGGCGAGTTGAGATTCACATTGCCGAAGGCGATCGTTGTCGCATTCACTGTAAGCGTCGCGGTTGCTGTTCCCAATTGCAATGCAAAAGTCTTTGACACGGTTCCTGCGGATGCAGTCAGCGTCACAGTCGTTGCCGTGCTCACGGCGCTCACCATCGCAGAGAACGTGGCGCTCGCCGAGCCCGCAGTCACATTCACTGAAGTTGGTATAGTGACTGCGCCGTTATTGCTGCCTAGGTTTGCGGTAAATCCGCCCGTAGCCGCAGCCGCGTTCAGTGTCACTGTGCAACTATCCGTCCCTGCTCCGGTCATCGAGCCACTCGAGCAAGTCAGACCTGTCAGCACCGGTATTCCCGTCCCACTCAGGCTTACCACTGTCGACGTCCCCGTCGAGGAATTGCTGGTCAGTGTCAGCGTGCCCGAAGCCGCGCCGGCCGTCGACGGATCGAATTGCACAGTCAGAGTTGCAGTCTGATTCGGACTAAGCGTCAACGGAAAAGTTGCACCTGAAACTGTAAATCCAGGTCCGCTGATCGAAGCCAAACTTACCGTTACCGCCGCACTGCCTGTCGAGCTCAGCATCACAGTTTGTGTAGTTGCCGTGTTAACGGAGTCATTGCCGAAATTCAGACTCGATGCATTTGCGCCCAGCGTCGATAAGCACGCTCCAAGCGACAGGTTAAATGTTTTCGAATTGATCGACGCTGATGCAGTCAACATCGCTGTCTGCGCTGTGCTCACGGCTGTAACTGCCGCTGCAAAACTGGCAGTGGTTACTCCCGCTGCCACCGTCACTGATCCCGGCACAGTTACCGCAGTATTGTTGCTGCCAAGGTTCACTACAAATCCGCCGGCCGCCGCAGCCGCGTTCAGCGTCACTGTGCAACTATCCGTCCCTGCTCCGGTCATCGAGCCGCTCGAGCAAGTCAGTCCCGTCAACACAGGAAAGCCTGTCCCACTCAGGCTTACCGACGTCGACGTCCCTGTCGACGAATTGCTGGTCAGCGCCAGTGTTCCGGTTGCTCCACCGGCGGTCATCGGATCGAACTGCACCGTGAGCGTCGCCGTTTGACTCGGATTCAGCGTCAGCGGGAAACTGGCTCCGGAAACCGCGAACCCGGCTCCGCTGATAGTCGCCGCGTTCACTGTTACTGCGGCTGTTCCCGTAGAGCTCAAGGTTAACGTCTGCGTGATTGTGGTATTCACCGCGTCACTACCGAAGCTCAAACTCGATGTACTCACGCCAAGCGTAGGTACAGAAGCTCCCAGCGAAAGCGCGAACGTCTTCGTCGCCGATCCCACACTCGCAGTCAAAGTCGCCGTTTGTCCCGTGCCAACAGCAGTAACTGTCGCTGTGAAACTCGCCGTGGTTGCACCCGCAGCCACCGTCACCGAAGCTGGTACTGTCGCCGCCGAGTTGTTACTTGCCAGGCTCACTGCGAAACCGCCCGTGGCCGCAGCTGCATTCAAAGTCACTGTGCACCCGTCTGTTCCAGCGCCAGTCATCGAACTATTCGCGCAAACCAGACTCGCTAGCACTGGTACTCCTGTACCGCTTAGACTCACAGCCGTCGATGTTCCCGTTGATGAGTTGCTGCTCAGTGTCAGAGTTCCCGAAGCCGCACCTGCTGCTGTCGGGCCGAACTGCACTGTTAGAGTCGCAGTCTGACCCGGATTCAGCGTCAGAGGAAACGTCGCACCAGAAAGCGAAAACCCGCTTCCACTAATCTCCGCGGCGCTCACCGTAACCGAAGCATTTCCTGTCGAGCTCAGTGTCACCGTCTGTGTGACCGCCGTATTCACGGCATCATTGCCGAAGCTCACACTCGAAACGCTGATGCCAAGTGTTGGCGTTGAGGCTGCCAGCTGAATCGCAAAGGTTTGTGATGCCCCGCCTGCGCTCGCCGTCAACGTCGCCGTCTGCGCGCTGGTTACGGCAGCTGCTGCCACTGCGAAACTCGCGGTGGCTGCACCCACCGCAACGGTCACTGATCCCGGTACGGTCACCGCAGTATTGTTGCTTGCCAAATTGACTACGAATCCGCCAGCACCCGCAGCAGCATTCAGCGTCACCGTGCAATTGTCCGTTTCCGCGCCGGTCATCGAACCGCTCGAGCAAGTCAGACTCGCGAGTACCGGTATGCCGGTACCGCTCAGGCTTATTACTGTCGAAGGTCCGGTTGATGAGTTGCTGGTCAGCGTTAACGTTCCGTTCGCCGCACCCGCGGCCGTCGGATTAAATTGTACAGACAGGGTTGCCGTCTGATTCGGGTTCAGGGTTAGCGGAAACGTCACTCCAGATACCGCGAACCCGCTTCCGCTCATCGTTGCAGCACTCACAGTTACCGCCGCAGTTCCGCTCGAACTCAATGTCACAGTTTGTGCCAGGGCAGTGTTCACAGCATCGTTGCCGAAGCTCAAACTCGATGGGCTCACACCCAAAGTGGAGACGGATGCTCCAAGAGATAATGAAAAGCTCTTCGAGCTTATTGGCGTTGAAGCCGTGAGCATGGCGGTTTGCGCAGTGTTGACCACAGTTGTGGCCGCAGTAAAGCCTGCGCTCATCGCGCCTGCGGCCACCGTTACCGATGGCGGCACGGTCACAGCCGAGTTATTACTCGCCAGGCTCGCTGCAAATCCACCGCTGGCTGCAGCGGCATTCAAAGCCACCGTGCAGCTGTCTGTTCCAGCACCCGTCATCGAGCCGCTCGAGCAAGTCAGGCCGGTCAACACTGGTAGACCCGTCCCGCTCAAACTAATTGCTGTCGATGTTCCTGTCGATGAGTTGCTGTTCACTGCCAGCGTTCCTATGGCCGCGCCGGCAGTGATTGGATCGAACTGCACGGTCAGTGCCGCTGTCTGATTTTGGTTCAGCGTGAGAGGGAATGTCGCTCCGGAAACAGTGAACCCGGCTCCGCTGATCGCGGCCGTACTTACCGTCAACGGAGCATTTCCAGTTGAGGTCAGCGTCACTGTCTGTGTGATCGCCGTATTCACCGCGTCGTTGCCGAAGCTCAAACTCGATGTGCTCACAGCGATAGAAGGAAGATATGCGCCCAGCGACAATGCGAAGGTCTTCGTGCTGTTTGAAGTCGAGGCCGTCAGCGTGGCCGTTTGCGCCGTGCTCACTGCACTTACTGTCGCTGCGAAGCTTGCGCTCGTCGCACCTGCCGCCACTGTCACTGATGCCGGCACTGTCATCGCCGAGTTGTTGCTGCTCAGGTTGATAGCAAATCCACCCGTCGGCGCTGCCCCACTCAAAGCGACCGTACAGCTGTCTGCGCCAGCGCCCGTCATCGACCCACTCGCGCAGCTTAAGCCGTTCAGTACGGGAACTGAAGAAGCTTCTGTATAGCTATAAGTCACGTAATGCCACTCGCCACTGTATCTGGCACCGAGGATGACATAAACAGGTGCACCCGAATTGGGCAAGTTCGTCACTGTCATTGACGTTGTTGTCACAACCCCGGAATTGAAGACGCGCGTCCCGCTTGGATCAAGCGGATGGCCAGGCGCAGTATTCACGTGCAAAAGGTATTCCTTCACTTCAGTGCCGGCGGTCCACGCGAATGTCACAGTTGAACCTGGCAAGGCACCCCCCGGCGCCGGACTCATAAGCACCGGCGGAGCTGGCGCAAGTCTCGCTCCGAAGAGAGCCGGCGGAAGAATGGCGATGATCGCCAACAGAGCGGCTAGGAAAGTTGTTCGTTGCTGCAAGGCCCGCTGAGCCTTTGTCGAACGAACAAGTTTTGGTGCTGGAAGATAAGACAATAAGAATCCAAAATCTAAGCTTCCGTTTTTAGATAATCCAAAAAGACGAACAGAGCCCATTTGCAACCACCTTTGGAGCCTTGCTCAGAGAGTCCTTTTTTCCGTCGCGCCCAACGGATCGTTGGGGCACTCGTGGGCTTCGACGGATGGAGGCTGTCTGATACATCGGAGTAACCTAGAAAATGATTATTTAAGTGCTAGAAACTCTCGGTGATAGAGGTCACTAATAAGCGATTACTAATTACCTACGATTTTCAATGTTAGTTACTTTCTATTCTCCCGGTGCCTGAAATGGACCACCAGTAAACAAAACGCAACAAAGAAAGATGGCTCGCTCGTGCTCCGTTGCGGCCGAGATTTTATTCGTCAAATAATTGAAAATAAACTTGTTAGACGCGACGGCGCGATCGTCGGCAAGGCACACGGAGCAGGCGAATGCCGCTCCCGAGTGGGAACGCTCCAACTGGGCATGTGCATCTGACAAGTCGCTTGGGGAGGGCAGGGGAGTTGCAGATAGTGGGATTCGCGATGTTACCTAAGTTGGGCAGCGTCGGGATTGAGGGACCGGAAGACGATTGTTTTACTCAACTTGCTGATTCCCATTTCAGAATGGTCGTTCTTGGATCGAACTCGAAGCTGGGGACTGCCCAATCTTCCCATTCTCTAAAGTTCAGTTGGGCACGGCAACCGTCGCCAGGTTCGATGGCACACTTGTGTTGCCCGAGGAATCGACACTCTCTACTTCATATATATAGGTCTGGCCGTTTTGCACAGATGTATCTGGATATGCTGTCTGCGTGATCGGGGATGAATTCAGCTCCTGGTAGGAGTTTCCCCCATCCGAGGATCGAAGGACATCGTATCCCGCAACTGGGTCGTCGGAACTCGCTGGTGCTTCCCATGCCAGGTTGACCTCGTACGACACAGTCACTCCGGTTCCGCTCAGGGCCACAACGGTAGTCGGATTCGTCAATGAGGTGCTCACGATCGTCAGGACCCCGGTTGACGAGCCTGCAGTTGCGGGATTGAACTGGACCTGAATCGTTGTGGGTTGGCCTGCGGCAATTGAGATAGGCAGACCCGAGCCCAACAATGAGAATCCCGGGCCGGTTACCGTCGTGAGACTTACTGCAATCGGAAGTATCGAATTGGTAGAAATGCTCAAAGTCTGCGTTGTTGGCGTGTTTAGCTTCACATCGCCGAAATCCAGACTCGTACCGCTCAGGCTTAATTGTCCCGATGAACTGCTGAGCTGAATCGCGAACGTCTCGGTCACGCTGCTGGCGTTTGCTGTCAGAGTCGCAGTTGCACCTGAGCTTGCCGCGGTAACCGTCGCCGAAAAGCCAACACTCGTCGCGCCCATCGGTATCAGCACAGTCGCAGGCACTGCCACCGACGAGTTATTACTAGCCAGGCTCACCATGTAGCCGCCATTTCCAGCCGGCGCGTTCAGCGTGACCGTGCAATTGTCGGCTCCCGCGCCGCTCATCGTCGCGTTCGCGCAAGTCAGTCCATTCAGAACCGGCATGCCGTTGCCGCTCAGGCTCACCGCTGTCGATGCTCCCGTTGACGAATTGCTGTTCAGTGTCAATGTTCCTGTGGAGGCTCCTGTTGCAGTCGGATTGAATTGAACTGTCAGCGTCGCGGTTTGCCCCGGAGACAATGTGAGAGGGAAGTTGGCTCCTGAAGCACTGAAGCCGCTTCCATTGATCGCCGCCCCGTTGACGGTTACATAAGTCGTTCCTGTAGATGTCAAGACAAGTGATTGCGTGGAGGCCGAATTCACCGCAACATTGCCGAATGACAAGCTGGAAGTGCTGATGCCCAGCGTCGGAACCGACGCTCCCAACTGCAGTGCAAAGGTCTGTGTGGTGTTGGCTGTCGCCGCCGTCAGCGTTACCGTCTGAGCAGTGCTGACTGACGTAGCCGTTGCCGTGAATCCCGTGCTCGTTGAACCTGCAGGAATCACAACTGCCGCCGGAACTGAAACAGCAGCATTGCTGCTTGACAGGTTCACACTCTCCCCGCCTGTTGGCGCTGCTGCGCTCAGTGTCACCGTGCAGGCGTCAGTTGCCGATCCGGTCAAAGAATTATTCGCACAGCTCAAAGCAGACAAGGACGGCAGAATTGAAATTGTCCCGGTGCCGCTCAGCCCCACCGTAAGCGTTCCGTTGGTCGACGCATTACTCACCAGTGTGATTGCCCCGATCACATCTCCTGCCGATGTCGGATCGAACTGGACGGTCAGCGGAACGGACTGATTCGGATTCAGTGTCTGCGGCACGCTGATTCCTGACACAACGAATCCATTTCCCGTCACCGACATTGAACTGATTGTGACCGGAATATTGCCGGACGAGGTCAGGATTACATGCCGCGTCGCAGTCGTATTCACGTTGACATTCCCGAACGAAACGTTCGTTGTGCTGGCATTCAGCGCCGCGGCTGCAGGATTCAATTGCAGGCCAACACTTTCCGACGCGCCCCCAGCACTTGCCGTCAAGGTAGCACTCTGCGCAGTCGTCACTGCTGTTATCGTGGCCACGAAAGTTGCGCTTGTCGCTCCAGGCGCTATCGTGACACTTGAAGGCACCGTGACTGCGCTGTTACTGCTTGTTAGGCCAACCAGAAGCCCGTCGCTTCCTGCCGCAGCACTTAAGTTCACTGCGCAGGAATCCGTTGTGGATCCTGTAAGAGAGCTGCTGGCGCAGCTAACGCCACTCACTACAGGCACGCTGGTTATGGTCCCGGTTCCGCTTAGGCTGACAACAATGCTTCCGCCGTTCGACGAGTCACTCGCAATCGTAAGCTGTCCAGACGCAGGTCCTGGCGCCATCGGATCAAACTGAACACTCAGGTTCGCCGTTTGGCCTGGGGCCAGAGTGACCGGAACATTCCCACCCGAAACCGCAAACCCACTCCCCGCCACAGTCGTCGCACTCACTGTCACTGCTTCCATCCCCGTTGACGAAAGTGTCAGTGACTGCGCAGCTGCGGTCCCAACCGCTACATTTCCGAAAGAAAGATTCGACGCACTAATGCTCAATCCTGGGGTTATTGCGTTCAGTTGCAGGGAGAATGACTGTGACGTTCCGTTTGCGTTTGCAGACAACATCACCGTTTCCGGTGAACTCACCGCGTTCACCGTAGCCATAAATGCCGCGCTGCTCGCACCCGCAGCCACCTGCACAGCTGTTGGGACACTAACTGCGGTGTTATTGCTGATCAGGCTAATGGAGAGTCCGCTGCTCGGGGCGGTCGCAGTGAGTGTGACAGTGCAATTGTCTGTTCCCGCGCCTGTAATCGTTCCGCTGGCGCATGTCAGCGCACTTAGAGAAGGTGTTGTTGATACCGCTCCCGTGCCGCTGAGCCCAACAAGAATCGCAGCTCCGCTGGGATCGCTGCTTGCAACCGCTAACTGTCCGCTGGCTGTGCCGGCGCTCGTTGGCGAGAAACTAACACCAAACTGGACCGTCGCACCGGCGGCCAGCGTCAGCGGTAAGTCTCCTTCGCCGTTCACTGAGAACGCCTGCCCCGTTACGGTGACCTTTGCAATTTGAATACCGGTGGAGCCTTGATTGGAGATCGATACGCTCGAGCTTGCGGATTGACCAACGGAAACCGAACCAAAGTTTACAGAACCGGGCGAAGCCTGGAGCTTTCCTGAACTTGCCGTCGCACTCGCACCCTGATTCACGCTCCCGGTGCAGCCGCTCAGGGAAAGTGCGGCACAAAATACTGCGAACAAGAATGCACAAATCGCAGGACGGCGTCGCTGCGTTCTTATTATTTCTGGCCGCGATTGCCTCTCACAGCAATGTGGCTGTGCAGATCGGAGAAACGAAACATTGGCATCTCTATCTTTTGAATCCAATGGTCCGAACAAAAAAATCTGTTGCGAAAACTTCAATGTTCAAAACCCTCACGCATCTGCGTGCTTATGGGGCCCATAGTCCCTGAGGGAACCGAGACTTGCTGGCGAACTATTTTTTCCCGCCGAGCTTACTTCACATCAGCCGACGAGCGAAGGGCAGTGACACAAGTCACGAATCTTCGAACGATGAGACCGCATCGTCACTTGCTTGACTTCGATGGATGGACTCTTACCGCGATTTCCACTTGCGAGGGGGGTGGCTTCAATTCTTAATGACGAAGCCTCATGTCGAGGCTGTGGATTTCTGATTTCTAAGTTGGAAGGCAAATGTCCCTGTATAGCGCAGTCGCACTTACGAAACCGCAAAGTCAATTCGAATTTATCCGCAACCCGCGGAGTGTATCTGCTAGTTAATGTCAGCGTTCTTAGTTCCTTTGAAGGCAAAAAATCACGGACGCCTGCCTTGCAGTTGCCGGCAGGCAATCACTGATTGCACGTGATCGCAGTTGCCGGCGATGCTGCCAGCAGCAGTTTTCACGAAAATCGTGGACCCGTAGTCTGCAAAATGCAGAGCAATCATCAGACCAAAGAGGTCTGACCTTTGTGGAAGCCCATATGTCGCTGAAAATTATCTAGTTATAAAATAGGCAACATCTTAACTTGGCCCTTATCGACATGCGAAGCGCATTATTTACGTGTAATTTCTTCCTGATTGAGTGTTTATTGCCTAGTCAACAGTAGAAACAGGCGTACTCCTTTGCACTGAATTTAGTGCAAGGCGCGTTTGGAAAAGTATTGCAGTTGGGCTGAATGGGTTTGATCGACGCGAACGCCGGATCCATCACGCTAAATGTGTGGGTAAGACCCGGCTTTGCCCCTGCTGCAATTGCTCCTGGCTCAGGGAATGTTCACGCTCGCCATATTGGACGGGGTGCTCGTGTTTCCTTGGGCGTCCACGCTCTCCACGATATAGTCATAAGTCAGGCCCAACTGGACATTCGCATCGACATAGGTGGTCTGTGTTACAGCGCTTGTGTTGACCTGCTGATACGAGGTCGTGCCGCCAGGCGCGCGATAGACGTTGTAACTGGCTACTGGATCGGAAGAGCTCGCCGGTGGATTCCAAGCCAGGTTCACCTGGTAGGCAGCCGAAACCCCGTTGCCGCTCAGCGCGATAATGTCCGTTGGATTCGTCGTCGACGTGCTGATAATCGTGAGGGTTCCACTTGCCGACCCTGCGGTCGTGGGATCGAATTGCACTGTGAGCGTCACCGTCTGATTGGTGCTCAGCGTGACCGGCAACGTCGCTCCGGACACTGAAAATCCAGTCCCAAGCACCGTGGCCAAACTCACCACAACAGGCAACGTCCCAGTCGATGTCAACGTGACGGTTTGCGTCGTCGGTGAATTCAGGCTTACGTCGCCAAACGCAATTGTCGTCGCATTTATGCCCAGTATTGACGTACCTGATCCAAGTTGCAGGCCAAATGTCTTCGATATGCCACCTGAACTGGCCGTTAGTGTCACCGTGGTCGCAGTGCTCACTGTAGAAACGGTCGCCGAGAAGCTTGCAGTCGCCGCTCCCGCAGACACTGTCACAGATGCCGGCACCGTCACCGCGCTGTTGTTGCTCGTGATGCCGACAGCGAACCCGCCGCTTGCCGCAGCCGCATTCACCGTCACTGTGCAACTATCCGTTCCCGCGCTGCTCATCGAACTATTCGAGCAGGTTAGCCCGGTTAGCACCGGCACGCCCGTGCCGCTCAGGCTCACCACCGTCGATGTACCTGTTGATGAGTTACTAGTTAGCGTTAGCGTACCGGTAGCTGCACCCGATGCGGTCGGATCGAATTGCACCGTTAGTGTTGCAGTTTGATTTTGATTCAGAGTCAACGGGAAAGTCGCTCCCGAGAATGTGAACCCGCTTCCGCTGATCGCTGCCGCATTCACTGTCAACGGCGCATTACCCGTCGATGTAAGTGTGACCGTCTGGCTCACTGCCGTATTCACAGCGTCGTTGCCAAAGCTCAAGCTCGAGGCGCTCAGGCCAAGCGTTGAGGCGTATGCGCCCAGCGACAACGCTAGTGTCTTCGAACTGCTTGAGGTTGATGCTGTCAGAGTGGCAGTCTGCGCCGTGCCCACCGCCGTCGCTGTCGCTGTAAAGCCGGCAGTGGTTGCTCCGCTCGCAATCTGAACTGACGGGGGCACCGTTACCGCCGCGTTGTTGCTTGCCAAATTCACGCTCATGCCACCCGTCGGCGCACTGCTGGCGACGGTTACAGTGCAGGTATCGGTTGCAGCCCCTGTCAGGGAATTCGTAGTGCAGGTCAATGACGACACCGCAGGCAGAATCGCGATCGTCCCAGTACCGCTCAGTCCAACCGTAAGTGGGCTGCCACTGGTAGCGTTGCTCAAAATAGTCAAGGTTCCTGACTCGGACGCGTTCGTCGTCGGAAGGAACTGCACAGCCACTACAGCCGTTTGATTTGGATTCAGCGTCAGCGGCAGGCTGACTCCCGAAGCCGAAAAGCCCGTTCCTGTCGCAGTAATTGAGTTGATCGTTACAGGAGCGTTCCCCGTCGAAGTCAACGTCAATGACTGTGTCGACTTCGTGTTCACGTTCACATTGCCAAAGCTCAGGCTCGGCGCGTTTGCGCTCAGTACTGCCGTCGATCCAGTCAGTTGCAGCGCGAAAGTTTGTGCAGTGCCGTTCGCGCTTGCAGTCAATGTCACAGCCTGTGCCGTACTCACAGCCGTGATTGTCGCTGTGAAGCCGGCGTTTTTTGCCCCTGCTGCCACCGTCACTGAAGTCGGCACGGTCACTGCAGTATTGTTGCTTGCCAGCCCGACTGCGAACCCGCCGCTGGCCGCAGCCACATTCAACGTCACTGAACAGTTATCCGTGCCCGCGCCCGTCATCGAATTGTTGCTGCAGGTCAGCGCCGTTAACACCGGTATACCAGTGCCGCTCAAGCTGACCGTCGAACCTCCCGACGTCGAGTTGCTGGTCAGGGTAAGTGACCCGCTTTGAGAACCCGCCGCCGTCGGATCAAACTGCACTGTAAGTGTTGCTGTCTGATTCGGATTCAGCGTCAACGGGAACGTTGCTCCGGAGACTGTAAATCCGGCGCCGTTCACCGTCGCGGCATTGATCGTCACCGCTGCAGACCCCGTCGAGCTCAACGTTACTGTTTGCGTGGCCGCCGTATTCACTGATACGTTGCCGAATGCCAGGCTCGTCGTGCTCACGCCGAGCGTCGGATTCGACGCGCCCAACTGAAGAGAAAAGGTCTGCGCTACGCTGCCTGCGCTTGCTGTCAGAGTCGCCGTTGCCGCGGTGGCCACCGAATTCACGGAGGCCGTAAAGCTGCCGCTGCTCGTCCCGCCCACCAATGCCACACTCAGCGGCACCGTTACAGCCGAATTGTTGCTGGCAAGGTTCACCAGGAATCCGTTGCCCGCCGCCGCAGTATTCAGCGTCACCGTGCAGCTATCCGTTCCCGCGCCAGTCATGGATCCGCTCGCGCAAGTCAGTCCAGTTAATACGGGCACGCCTGTGCCGCTCAACGCGACCGCTGTCATCGTCCCCGCCGATGAATTGCTCGTCAAAGCGAGCGCTCCGGTTGCGGAGCCGGCGGCCGTCGGAATAAACTGCACCGTCAGTGTCGCTGTCTGATTCGGATTCAACGTCAACGGGAAACTCGCCCCTGAAAATGTGAATCCCGCACCGCCGATCGTCGCTGCGTTTACGATCACCGGTGCTGTCCCGGTTGAGCTCAATGTCACTGTCTGCGCTGCGGTCGAATTTACCGCGACGTTGCCAAACGACAATGCTGCAGAGCTCACCTTCAGTGTTGGCACCGAGGCGCCGAGCTGAACCGTGAACGCCTCATTCACGCCGCCTGCGCTCGCCGTCAAAGTCACCGCCGCTCCAGAGGTAACTGACGAAACTGTCGCTACAAACGTCGCGCTTGCGGCTCCTGACGCCACACTGACTGCCGCAGGCACCGTTACCGCCGTGTTGTTGCTGGCCAGACCCACTGAGAATCCGCCGTTCGCCGCTGCTGCATTCAGTGTCACTGTGCAACTATCTGTTCCTGCCCCGGTCATCGAGCCATTCGCGCAGCTCAACCCGCTCAGCACTGGCATTCCAGTGCCGCTCAAATCGACCGTTTGCGAGGTACCCGTTGACGAATCACTCGTAAGAGTCAGTGTCCCGCTTGCAGCACCCGCAGCCGTTGGATCGAACTGCACTGCAAGCGTTGCCGTCCCATTCGGATTGATCGTTAACGGGAACGACTCGCCCGAGATCGAGAAGCCAGTTCCAGTTACGGTTGCCCCACTTACCGTCACCGGCGCCGTTCCCGTCGAGCTTAGATTGATGCTTTGCGCCATTGCCCTGTTCACCGGATCGGTCCCAAAGGCAATGCTCGCTTTGCTTAGGTTAAGTGTCGGAATGCTTGAACCAAGCTCCAGCGCAAATGTCTTCGCGTGGTTACCGGCTTTCGCAGTGATGATTGCGGTCTGCTGTGGGCCCGTGGCAGTCGCCGTTAATGTAAACGTCGCGTTACTCTGGCCCGAAGCCACGCTCACCGATGCCGGTACATTCACGGCCGTGCTGCTGCTGGAGAGGCTCACTGACATTCCGCTGCTGTCCGCTGCAGTATTGAGCACGACAGTGCAAATGTCGGATCCGGAACCTGTGATGGATCCCGTCGCGCAGCCCAGTGCGTTGATAATCGGGACTCCCCTCCCTGACAGCCCAATCTTGCGGGGAAGGTTATCGGAGGAGTTGCTGTTCAGCGAGAGCTGTCCAGCAATCGTTCCTGCCGAGTTAGGTGCAAATTCCACGTCAACACTAGCCATCTGGCCCGGATCTAGGGTCAATGGGAAACTAGCCCCCGAGGCTGTGTATCCCGTCCCTGCAATTGTTGCTCCAGTTACCGTCACCGGGGCAGTACCGGTCGACGCGAG
Source organism: uncultured Acidobacteriaceae bacterium (assembly GCA_963782085.1). Classification (GTDB taxonomy): domain Bacteria; phylum Acidobacteriota; class Terriglobia; order Terriglobales; family Acidobacteriaceae; genus Telmatobacter. The sequence continues at coordinate 12,620 of CAWAIL010000003.1, read as the reverse complement.
AGTCAGCGTCTGCGTTCCTGCCGAACTGACGTCGACACTCCCGAAATTCAATGTCGCCGTATTGACCGTCAGCGATGCGGTCACGGGATTCAACTGCATTGAAAAGTTCTGACTGATATTTCCGGCATCGGCCGTCAGCGTCACCGTCTGCGACGTAGTCACCGCATTAACCGTCGCCACAAAGTTCGCGCTGGTTGCGTTTGCCGCTACCGTCACTGACGTTGGCACAGTTACCGCGGTGCTGTTGCTGGTCAGGTCCACAACCTGCCCGTTGCTGCCCGCGGGTGCGCTCAGCTCAACCGTGCAATTGTCTGTAGTTGATCCGGTAATCGCGTTGCTTGTGCAACTCAACGAAGTCAGGTTGGTCGTTGTTGTAACGGCAGCGCCCGTTCCGCTCAGACCCACTTGAAGACTATTCGCGTCGGTCGCATTACTGGTGATGGTGAGTTGTCCGCTCGCCGATCCAGTTGCCGCAGGGCTGAACTTGATGGTGAACGTAAATGTGCTGCTGGGGCTCACGCTCGCCGGCAGTTGGCTCTGGCTGGTTACACTGAACGATTGGCCGCTCACGCCCATCGTAGAGACAAGCACTGGTGCCGAACCTTCATTCGTCACCGTGATGTTTGTGCTTGCGCTCTGGCCCACGGTCACCGAGCCAAACGTCACGGCTTGTGTTGAAGCAGTCAGCGTTCCCGTCACAGCGGCATTGCTTGACGCGATGCTTCCGACTTTCGATGTGCATCCGTTCAGAAGAATGCTGCACACCACAAGACCCAGCAAGCCTGTCTGTAGCTGCTGTGCCTTCCTGCTCGCCCGAAAAGGGGGGCGGAGCACGTTGCTAAAACGCGCAAGAGTTACCATATAAAGATTACCTATGTGCGAGAGTATAGCGGCATAAGTAATCTGCTTAAATGGAGCGTTACATTACCTAAGTTGTGTTTTGGGGTCTGCGGTAATACAACTTTCGTGTTAAGTGATTATCGCCATCGACATAACTATATTTATATCAATTAAATACGGATGACCTTTTCGACGCACTCAGCAATGAAGAGAATTAGTAAAGCCAACCATTCTTGGCGCAGATCGCTCTAAGCGGAGACAAGCAACTGATGCGGAAGTAACCTGCCCAGTTTCATCTAAATTGAGCCCCCGTTATCTCTGGATCGGGACAGGCTTAGCGTGGATCAACTGCTGCCGTGGCCCTGCAATGCCTGTTCATTCGCGCACGGTCACACCCTACAGCACCATCTTCGCAATCGCCGCCAATTGCATGAACGACGTTCCCTCGTAGATCTTCCCGATCTTCGCGTCGCGGTAGAGCTTCTCCACCGGCGACTCCTTCACAAATCCCGCCCCGCCCAGGACCTCCACGGCAAGGCTCGCCACGCGCTCGGCCATCTGCGACGCAAAATACTTGCACATCGCCGCCTCCTTGCGGAACTCGCGCCCGTGCGTCCTTCAGCCGCGCCGCGTTGTAGACCATCAGCCGCGCCGCCTCAATATCGGTCGCCATCTCCGCCAGTTGAAACTGCATGGCCTGGAACTCCGCCAGCGCCTTGCCGAACTGCTTGCGCTCCTTCGCATGCTTCACCGCGTGGCCCCACGCGCCCTCGGCCAGCCCCAGCATCTGCGCGCCGATCCCGATGCGCCCGCCGTTCAGCGTCTCCATCGCAATCTTGTAGCCGTTGCCCGCCTCGCCCAGCACCTGCGCCGCCGGAACCGCGCACTCGTCCAGAATCAGCTCGCAGGTGCTCGACGCGCGAATCCCCAGCTTGTCCTCTTTCCTGCCCACCGTGAATCCCGCCGCGCCTTTCTCCACCAGGAACGCCGTGATGCCCTTGTAGCCGGCGCTCGCATCCACGGTCGCAAAGACGATGAACAATCCCGCTTCCTTCGCGTTGCTGATCCACAGTTTGCGCCCGTTCAGCACATATTCGCCGCCGCGCTTCTCCGCGCGCGTCTGCAGCGCAAACGCATCCGACCCCGAGCCCGCCTCGCTCAGCGCGTACGCGCCAACGGTATCCGCCGCCAGCCGCGGCAGATACTTCTGCTTCTGTTCCGGCGTGCCCCAGCGCAGCAGCGCGCTCGCCACCAGCGTGTTCTGCACATCCACCACAAGCGCCACCGCGGGATCGACCGCCGAGAGCATCTCCACCGCCAGCACCGAATCGAAAAACGATCCCGCGCTCCCGCCAAACTCCTCGGGAATCTCAATCCCCATCAGCCCAAGCTCAAACAGTCTTGCCGCAGCAGCGCCAGCATCCATCTGCTGCTCTTCGTCCATGCGCCGCACCAGCGGCGCAACCTCGTCCTGCGGCAAACTTCCGCACGGTCTCGCCGAAACAGCGTCTCTTCCTCGCTCAGTTGTGTAACGGTGCGAGCTGGCCGGCATGGAATTCAAGGCTGTTTGCCTCCGGCATACGATCCAGGAATTCTCAATGCGCGAACATGCGATCTGCAAACACGCGACCAGTCTGATCACGGATGCTCTTGCAATGATATGCTGCGCTCGGGACCGGTGGAAGAGTCGCCGCTCGCTCCATGCAGATCAGCGAATCACGTCTTCCTTGTCACCGGCGGCGCATCGGGACTGGGCGCGGCCACAGCGCGGCTGCTCGTCGCTGAAGGCGGCTCTGTCGTCATCGCCGACACCAATCGCGCCGCGGGCGAAGCCCTGGCCGCCGAACTGGGCGCGGCCGTCCGCTTCGCCCTCACCGACGTCACCAGCGAGCAACGACGCGCAGGCCGCCGTCGATCTTGCGCTCAGCGCCTTCGGCCATCTGCACGCGCTCGTCAACTGCGCCGGCATCGCGCCCTCCGAAAAAGTCGTCGGCCGCGAAGGCCCGCATCGCCTCGACACCTTCGCAAGAGCCATCAACATCAACCTCGTCGGCACCTTCAACATGATCCGCCTCGCCGCCGCAGCCATCGCAAAAGAAGCGCCCGGCGAAGACGGCGAGCGCGGCGTCATCGTCAACACCGCCTCCATCGCCGCCTTCGACGGCCAGATCGGCCAGGCCGCCTACGCAGCATCAAAAGGCGGAGTCGTCGCGCTCACGCTGCCCATCGCCCGCGAGCTGGCGCGCTTCGGCATTCGCGTCGTCACCATCGCGCCCGGAGTCTTCGAGACGCCGATGATGGCCGGCTTCTCGCCCGAAGTGCAGGACGCGCTCGGCAAAAGCGTTCCATTTCCCGCCGCGCCTCGGCCAGCCCGCGGAGTTTGCCGCTCTCGTCAAACACATCTGCGAAAACACCATGCTCAACGGCGAAACCATCCGCCTCGACGGCGCGCTGCGCATGGCTCCGCGCTGAACAGCGAGTCTGATAAGGAACAGCAATGCCCATCATCACGATCCCATCGTCATCGTCGGCGCCGCGCGCACGCCCATCGGCGCGTTCCAGGGCGACCTCAAAGACCTCACCGCTCCCGAACTCGGCGCCGCCGCCATCCGCGCCGCAGTCGAGCGCGCCGGCATCCCGCCCGACTCAGTCGACGAAGTCCTCTTCGGCTGCGTGCTTCCCGCCGGCCTCGGCCAGGCGCCCGCGCGCCAGGCCGCTCTCGGCGCAGGCTTGCCCGCCTCCACCGGCGCAGTCACCATCAACAAAATGTGCGGCTCCGGCATGAAGGCCGTCATGCTCGCGCACGATCTGCTCCTCGCCGGCAGCGCCGAAATCGTCGTCGCCGGCGGCATGGAGAGCATGAGCAACGCGCCCTATCTCCTCGATCGCGCGCGCGCCGGCTATCGCATGGGCCACGGCCGCATTCTCGACCACATGTTTCTCGACGGCCTTGAAGACGCCTACGACAAAGGCCGTCTCATGGGCACCTTCGCTGAAGATTGCGCGCAAAGCTATCGCCTTCACGCGCGAAGCGCAGGACGAATTCGCGCTCACCTCTCTCACCCGCGCGCAAAAGGCCACCGCCGACGGCAGCTTCTCCGCTGAAATCGTTCCCGCTCACGGTGAAGGCCGGCAAGACCGAGCGCGAGTCATTGCTCACGACGAGCTCCCGCTCAAAGCCACGCCCGACAAAATCCCTCATCTCAAGCCCGCATTTCGCGAAGGCGGCACGGTCACCGCCGCCAACTCCAGCGCCATCTCCGACGGCGCCGCCGCGCTCGTCCTCATGCGCCGGTCTGAAGCCGATCGCCGCGGCCTCAAGCCGCTCGCCATCATCGCCGGCCACGCCACCTACGCCAACAAGCCCGGCGCTTTTTCCCACTGCGCCCATCGGCGCCATCCGCCGCCTCGCTCGAGCGCACTGGCTGGTCTCTTGCGGACGTCGACTTATTCGAAATCAACGAAGCCTTCGCCGTCGTCGCCATGGCGGCCATGCGCGATCTCGGCCTTCCTCACGAGAAAGTCAACGTCCACGGCGGCGCCTGCGCGCTCGGCCATCCCATCGGCGCATCCGGCGCGCGCATCCTCGTCACGCTGCTCGCCGCGCTCAAGAAGTACGATCTCACGCCGCGGCGTCGCCTCGCTCTGCATCGGCGGCGGAGAAGCCACGGCCATCGCGATCGAACGGATCGCCTGAGAAATTCGAGATCAATCTGTGTCTTGAATTTATGCGCGCTCGAAACGCAGCGTCTACGCCCCCGCCAATGCGCTTCGCCCATGCCGCTTCGGGCTTCTAGCTTCGGCTCTCGCGACGCAGGCGCTTCCACCGGCACGTGCGCCAGCTCCCACGCCGAGCGATCCTTCAGCAGCCGCGCCACAAGCGCAGTGTGCATCGCGTGTCCAGCGCGCACGGCCACCACGTGCCCCTCAAGCCGTCGCCCCGCCAGCGCCAGGTCGCCGATCAGGTCCAGCACCTTGTGCCGCACATATTCGTCGGGAAAGCGCAGCGGCCCATTCTCCGGCCCGTTCGCTCCCAGAATGATCGCGTTCTCCGGGCTCGCGCCGCGAATCAGTCCCATGTCGCGCAGCTTGCTCTCGTCCGCCTTGTAGCCAAAGGTCCGCGCCGGCGCAATCTCGCTCCCGTACGTCTCCGCCGCCAGATCGATGCACGTCTTCTGCTGGCCGATCGGTGCAGGAAAATCGATCGTGTAGGAGATCGCGGTAGCCTGCCCCGGGATAAACGCCAATAAACTTTTCGCCTTCGCGCACTTCCACCGGGTGCAGCACGCGCAGCGTCTCGCGCTTGCCGCCGCTGCTCGCGAATCCCCGCGCGCTGAATCGCCTCCACGTAAGGCAGCGCGCTCCCGTCCAGAATCGGCAGCTCCAGGTTGTCGAGCTCCACAATCACGTTGTCGACGCCCATGCCGATCAGCGCCGAAAGCAGATGCTCCGTCGTCGAGATCAGCACGCCCTGCCGCATCAAGCTCGTCGCGTAGCTCACCTTGGCCACGTTGCGCCCGTTCGCGGGAATCTCAAAGTTGTCGAGATCCGTGCGCCGGAAAACGATCCCCGAACCCGCCGGCGCCGGCAGCAGCCGCATCGTCACCGGCGCGCCCGAGTGCAGCCCACGCCCGCAAACTCCAGCGGCGCGGCGATCGTCTGTTCCTGGTGCGCCATGTGGTTGACCCAAATAATGCCTCTTGCGCTGAAAGACCTTTGTCCGTCTTTAGATTAGACGCGATCTCCAAAATCTGTGTCGTGTGGCATTTTTGCCACACTATGCGCCGATTTGCTGCTGGTCCCGAAGTTAACCTGAACATCTCGCTACCAGCGAAATCAGCCTTAAGCGTCGTAGAATCAGAGCGTCTGGTTTAACGGCCCGAATTTCGGTGCCCAAGGCCGATCGCCAGAGAGCGACACAAATGCGCAAATAACGTCGCCGAAGCCACTCGTTCCCATGCGCGCCCTGCTTGCCGGAGCCCGGCGCAAGCAGCCGAGCCTCATCGCTCTTGCCCGCCAGCTTGGTCTCAGGCTGAATCCCCTTCCGACAAATCCGCCGTCGACGCCTGCGTCGCCCTCGCCGCCGCCACGCTGCGACAATCTCGGCGGCCGCGTCAAACTCCATCGCAATCGCAACTTCGGCAATGCTCTCGAAATCCGCTTCGGCCCACGCGTCCGCCAGATCCAGCACTCGCCGCCAAGCCCATCCTGCTCCTCGGCCATCTGGACACGGTTTGGCCCCTCGGCACGCTCAAAACCATGCCCTGCCGATGTACGCGGCGGCCGCCTCTGGGGTCCCGGTACCCTCGACATGAAGGCCGGCGTCGCCATGGCCTTCACCGCCATCGAACTGCTTCTCGAAGCCGACCTGCTCCACCGCGAAATCGTGCTCCTACTCAACGGCGACGAAGAGATCGGCAGCCCCGCCTCGCGGCCCATCACCGAATCCATCGCCAACACCTGCTCTGCCGTCTATGTCCTCGAGCCGGCGCAGGGCCTGGCCTACAAAACCGCCCGCAAAGGCATCGGCGACTGGCGCATCGAAATCGAAGGCATCGCCGCCCACGCCGGCGTCGACTTCGAAAAAGGCGCCAACGCCATTCGCGAGCTCGCCCGCGTCATTGAAAAAGTCAGCGGTTGGACCGACCTCAAGCGCGGCCTCACCGTCAGCGTCGGCGTCGCTGCCGGGCGGCACAAAGAGCAATGTCATTCCCGCCCATGCCTGGGCTGAAGTCGACGTCCGCATCCCGCGCCTCGCCGACGGCGCGCGCATCGCGCGCAAATTCGCCGCGCTCAAACCGCACGACCCGCGCTGCAAGCTCACCGTCACCGGCGACATCAACCGCCCGCCCATGGAGCGCAGCCGCGGAACCGTGCGCCTCTTTCCGCAAGCCCAGGCCCTCGCCGCGAGCTCGGCTTCACGCTCGACGAAGCCTCCACCGGCGGCGGCTCCGACGGCAACTTCACCGCCGCTCTCGGCATTCCCACGCTCGACGGCATGGGCGCGGTCGGCGAAGGCGCGCACGCAAGCCATGAGTCCGTTGCTCATCGAGCATCTCGCCCCGCGCACCGCTCTCCTTGCCGCCATGCTCATGCCGCGCTGAACCCGCACCAAGCGCCTGCCGGCCTGATAAACTCCGGTTCGGAATCCAGTCGGAGATTTTTCCGATCATGAATCGCTTTATCATCCTTTCCTCTTCCTTCGCGGCACTCCCTGCCGCATTGTCTCAAACCACTCCCAAATCCGCCACATCCCCGCCAAGCCTGCTTCTGCAACAACAACGCCGCCAAGCCCACTTCCACCGCCGCTAAGCCCGCCGCAACAGCAACTGCAGTCGAGCCGTGGATCAAGCTTCCACCCGGCGTGCCCCGCATCGTGCACCTCCCGGTCAAGATGCCCTTCGCCCTGCGCTATGAAGACATCAAGGTCGGCACCGGCGCTGTAGGGCGAGGCCGGCAAAGCTCTGGCACCTCAAGTACACCGGCTGGCGCGCCGCCGACGGCGTCAAGTTCGACTCGTGGGACGATCATCCGCAGCCCGAGATGAAGCCGACGGCAAGCCGTGATGGGTCCCGACGGAAAGCCCATGATGAAGCGACCCGAGCCAATCGAAATTCCCCAGGGCGTGGGCCGCGTCATTCCCGGCTTCGACTTCGGCCTTGAAGGCATGAAAATTGGCGGCAAGCGCCGCATCTTCATCCCCTGGCAAATGGCCTATGGCACGCACAATATTCCTGACCGTCCCGATCATCCCGGCATTCCCGCCAAGTCCGATCTCATCTTCGATGTTGAATTGGTTGACGTGACCGACATGCCGCAGCCGCAGATGCGGCCTGGAATGCCGGGAATGCCCGGCGGTCATCCAACGCCGAACGCAACCCCGCCGCATCCTGGCGCGAGCAGCCAGCCTGGCGCAGCACCAGTGGCTCCTGGTGCGACCGCTCCCGGCACTGCTCCCGCTACCAAGTCTGAGGCTCCCACGCAACCCGCAACGGCCCCAGCACAGCCTCCGACAACCCCGCAGACGCAGTCGACAACACCACCGCCGCAGAAGTAGCGCAAATCACTAAATCTCGGTGCCCCATTCATTTCGTTCGCCGCGGCGATCGAAATGGGTGGGATAGCACTCTCCAAAATTTCTTCCGGAATTCAGTTCCTGCGATGCTCATCGGCAATGCCGGCGTGGCCGCCTGTCACTCTGTCACTGCACAAACCGCGCACCCTTCTCGCTTCTGCCGCTCGAGAAGATCCACAAACAGCTGCAGGACATGACACTCCGTCAACGTTGCTTCCCAGCGCAGCGTAATCGCCGGTTTCTCGATGAAGTTGGCTTTTTCAAGTTGTCTGGCCAGCGAAATGCAGATAAATGTGCGCACAGCGAGCCGGCTGCGCAGCGGTTCAACTTGAAAATGGTGGACTGGCGGTTTCACAGGGGCCCCCGATTCAACATCGGCAATACACGCTGAACCCGATACTCGTCGCGGGTTCATCTCTGCCGCACCGGGCTCAAAGGAAACGCACTAAGCGCAATCTAACCGCGCCAATCCGTTGAAAAAGTGATTTAAATCACGCGAGAATTGGGTCGGGCTGCAGCTCGATCGCGGCATTCGCAAAAAGCGCTATTTTGCATGCGAGCGCGCGTCGGGCTGCAGCGAACCCATGACCCAACACAGAATCCGGGATTCTTCGTTCAGAAAATTAATCCGAATGCGAATGGTCGCCTTTTGTTCCACCGTCAGCCATTCCTGCTCGCATCTCTCTATGAGAAATGAGCGTTCGAGCTGGCGCTTTTCCAGGACTGTTTCCACCATCGTCATTTGCCTCTCACGGGCAATTTCCTGCATAAGAGCGACCTTTACTACAGGGCCCAGGCGCGCTCTGGTCCCCGGTCTTGCTGGGGCCCTTCCCTCTCCGGATGCCGGAAAAGGACGCGCATGAATCACACTTTACGGGTGCTGTCCATCAATGCACAGTGACGCCGCTCACGGGCTCGGCAAAATACCCGATCGTTCCAGAAGAACAGCGCCATAGTTCTTGGAATCCCTCCTCCGCTGCTCAATGGTCGCGTGCGGAGCCGTCGACGGCATCCCACATTTCCGGGAACTTCCATTCCGGAATGCCGCGCTCGTTGTCGATGAGGTTGTCATCGAGCTCGATGCCGAGCCCTGGCCCGTCCAGATTGCCCTTCAGGATGATGTTGCCCTCGGTCATCACGAACGGCTTTTTGATGTAGCTCTTGCCCATGGGGCTGCGCTCGCACATTGGGCGGCCCTCCCTTCACCGCCTGCAGCGATGGCACCTCATGCGCGAGGAAGTTCGGGATCGACGCCGCCACGTGCATCGAAGCGGCAAAGCCCACCACTCCTTCTTTCGAGTGCGGCAGCATATCGGCATAGAAGGCTTCAGCGAGCGTGGCCACCGCCTTCAGCTCAGTGATGCCGCCCACGTGCGTGACGTCCGGCTGCAGCAGTTGCGCCGCACCCGCCGTCAGCAGGTCGCGAAACTGCCACTTGGTCACCATGCGCTCGCCCGTGGCGAAGGGGAAGGCCGTTTTCTTCGCCATCTCCGCCATCAATGGCAGGTTCTGGAACTGGATTGGCTCCTCATAGAACCACGGGCGGAAGGGCTCGAGCGCCTTGATGATCTCCATCGCGGCCGGCGGCTCATGCTCGCCGTGCATCTCGATGCCCAGGTCGAAGTCGGGACCAACAAGCTCGCGGATCGCCTTTACCTTTTCGACAAAGCCATCGATGTAGTACGGGTTCTCTGACGAGCGCGACAGCCGGCCTCGTGTGGACGAGACGCTGGTCTTCATCGACCGGTAGCCCTCGGCGAGCACGTGTGTCTGGGTTTCTTCCACGCTCTCGGCCTGGCCGTAGCACTTGATGCGATCGCGCGTGGGGCCTCCCAGAAGGTCATAGATCGGCACCCCCAGGGCCTTGCCCTTGATGTCCCACATCGCTATATCGACCGCGCCCAGCGCGGATGTGAGGACGATGTCGCCGCGATAGAACGCGTGCTTGTAGATTGCCTGCCAGTGGTGTGCCGGCCGGCGTGCGTCCTTGCCGATGAGATAGGGCTCGATCTCCTGGATGGCAGCGACCACGGTGGGGATGCGTCCTTCTACGGTGCCCTCGCCGATGCCGGTGATGCCGGCTTCAGTGTGCATCTTGACGAAGATGCTGCGCAGCGAGTTGACGGGGATGATTTCAAGTTTCGTGATCTTGATCTCGTCGCGAGGATCGGCTAAAGCGCAGGCGTGATTCACCGGCTGCGCGGCAAGGTTGCGAGCAAGGTTGCGTTCGCTGGCGAGCAGCCCGCCCATGCCCATGGCGGCGGTTTTCATCCAGGTGCGGCGTGAGTGAGCCATTGAAGATTCCCCCAGTGCGATTGTCAGGAAAGGCTACCTCCTGCACCGTGACAGTGTCATCCTGCAGGGTGCTGGTATGTTTTGGTCGCTTCCGAGTTGGCGGTCATCCACCAGGAATCCGTTTCATAGCTCGATGAGTGCATCGGCGATTTGCACCAACCGAGAAGCCCGACGTGATGACTTCCGAATGGCCGACGAACCATGACCTGACTGGGAGGGTGTCCTGATTGGCATACTGCACTATAGAATCGGCCGATGAAATCCGTACTCGCCTGGCTCGCGCTCACTCTGCTTACACTTGGACAGGTCAAGCAGACTCAGACCACGCAGGATCGCAATCTCATCGTCGGAGCCTGGAGCTTAAGCTCGTACGAACTTCGCCTGAAGTCTTCGGGAAAGATCACGACACCGTTTGGACCACACCCTGTCGGTCGAATTCTCTACGAGGCGAACGGCCAAATGTCGGCCCAATTGATGCGTCCCGAGACGACGGCCTTCGCGAGCGATGACCCGTTAGGCGCGACCGACCAGGAAGCTGCTTCGGCCTGGAGAAACTACATCGGTTATTGGGGCACGTACACAATCGATGCGAAAGCGGGCATCATCACGCATCACATCGAGGGCGCCTGGTTGACCAACTGGGTAGGTCAGAATCAGACGCGCGCGTTCCAGCTTTCTGGAGACAGCTTATCGCTTGACGCTGATTCGGCTGCTTGGCACGCGCACCTCACATGGACACGAATTAGGTGAACGTAACCTCCCATAGCCACTATTGCGATCAAGACTCGGGACAGATGACGGGCAACCCGGATAGTCGTCCGCAGGAATACAGCGCTCACGCGGTTATGGACCAGGCGCTTGTGGATCTGTCGAATAAACTGCAGGCGGCCCTCGTTCTTTAAAGGATTACTTCAGAAGGTTGAGTGCCATGGCGGTCATCGCGGTTACACCGGTTTTGATCGCGGGTGCATAGAGTGGCGCGAAGAGCGGCGAATGCAAGCTGGGCAAGGCCACACCGGAATTCCGGCTCTCCGCCAGCTTCTCCGGATCCGCTGCACCAAGCCAATACATAACGCCCGGAATTTTGCCGTCAAGAGTAAACCGGCCAACGTCCTCGCTTGCCATAATGGCCCTGGCTTGTTCCACATGATCCTTGCCAAGCGCCGAAACTGCAGTCTGGCGCAGCCGCTCGGCCATGGCATCATCGTTCACCGTCACCGGCCCGGTACTCAACACGGTGACAATTGGCAAGCGGTCCGCAGGAACTCCGTAGGCCTCAGCCAGCCCGTTTGCGGTCCGGCGTATGTCTGCAATGATCTGATCCTGCACGTCTTGCGAATAGGTGCGAAGCGATAATCCCAGCTTGACCTCGTCGGGTATGACATTGTTCTTGGTCCCGCCGTGGAACATCCCAACGGTAAGCACGGCGGCCCGTTGCGGATCGATCTGGCGGCTCACGATGGTCTGTGCCACAAGGACAAACTCTGACGCGAGCACGATGGGATCTTTGCCTTCCTGGGGTGCCGAGCCATGTGAACCGAGTCCGCGGATGGTCACGTCAATGGAGGCGACACCGGCCAGCAATGGCCCTCCCTTAATTGCTACGGAACCTGCCGGAACATCATTCGAGTCGTGTTCTGAAAGGACAAAATCTGGCTGACCAAAGCGGTCGTACAGATGATCCGCGAGCATTGCCTTTGCACCCTGTCCGATCTCCTCAGCCGGTTGGCCGATCAGGATGAGTGTTCCATGCCATTGGCTTTTGCGTGCTGACATTTCGCGCGCCATGCCTAGAAGCACCGTCATGTGCAGGTCATGCCCGCAGGCGTGCATGACGCCGACCTCCTGGCCCTGTTCATTAGTTGATCGAAGTGTCGATGCATAGTTGAGCCCGGTCTTCTCCTCGACCGGAAGCGCATCCATGTCGGTGCGAATCAGCAGACGTGGTCCCGGGCTGTCCTCCATGACCGCAACAACGCCGTCGGCTTGCGAGCCATCCGTATATCTGCCGACATGCTCCGTCACGGAGTAACCGAGCTTGCGCAGTTCCTCCGCGAGGAAGGCCGAGGTTTTTTCTTCGTGGCGCGAGAGCTCGGGATTACGATGCAGGTGCTTATAGGTCTCGGTCAGCGCGGTCAACTGCTGCTGGACATCGGCCGATAGATCGGGCGCAGGAGCCGTGTTCTGTCCCGCCGCTGACGCTGCAATCGCAAGGACTCCAGACAGCGCAAGCGCGCGCTTCTTAATGAACATTTTGCCTCCGGAGAATTCAGCCTTGAGCGTAACACGCGGAAAGATTCCCTAGCCGCTTCAGGTCAGGGTCTCGTGAATGGGCCACTCCCGACGGTGTCTTCTATGTGACGCGAAACTGCTTCCCGGATTGCGCACGGTTGGCGCCTCGACGGCAATC
>CAWAIL010000002.1:0-179497 GCA_963782085.1 uncultured Acidobacteriaceae bacterium | reverse complement strand
TGCTTTCCGAAGCGGTAAGTCATCCCGGCCGTAAAGCCGCGACTGGCCTGTAGCGTCGATCCGAAGCCGGTAAAGAAATATTCGGGCGCCAGCTTGAAGCTGACACTGGGCGTCAGGTTGTATTCGGCGATGACGCTGCCGCTGGCGGCGAAGGAGATGCCGCTGGGGTAAAGAAGACACTGCTGGCCGGTGAAGCAGAGATTTTTGAAGCCGTTGGTATCGCCCTCGAAGTTTCCGTAAGAAGCTCCGCCCAGCACGCGGCCGCTGATGGCCCACTTTGGCTGCAGATAAAAGCGATAAACAGGTCCGAGCATCAAATCGTATTGGCTGATGGCGTAGCGCGTGTCGTTGGTTGGGTTCAAGCCCACATAGGCGGTCCCGTAATAGCCGCGACCATCGAGCGTATAGCCGAGACGCTCATTCGAAAAGCGCGTCAGGCCTGTCTCCCATGAGTAAAAGGTGAGCCGCTGCCGGTTGGGGCCTGGGTTGAACCTCAGGTAGCCCATGTCCATGTACGACTCCCAGCGGTGGTCGTAGGCGTCGTGAATGGCGGTGGCGCGGCGCTGTTCGCGACGCTGCCGGATGCGCTGCTGCACGCTGATCTGCCCCTGTGTCTCGGCGGTGGATTTCGGTGCCTGCCCTGCCTGGGAACTGGAAGAGGAGTTTTGCGCCTGAGGAGTCTGATCCTGGGCGGGATTCGAAGGGGAACTGCTCGGTGTTTCGGCCAGAACGGTGGGGGCTGCCGGTAGAGCGATCACCAGCAAAAGTGCAAAACGGCGAAATAAGTGCATCGGGTTCGGAATTCCTCCACGGGAGTGCGGAAGCACCTCATCTGGCCATCCGGGATCGAGATCGGTTGTCCCGGAGACCCGGCCTCGTGACGGGCTCGTTGAGTTGCTCCCCCCAATAGGTATTAAACCACCTGAAGGGAGCCTTGTGCGAAGCCCGCGGTTTGCCTTGAAATGGGCGGTCGCAGGTTGGACGCGCCATGGATCGAAGAGCAACCTCGTAGAATGGAGAAAAACGGAGGCAATGAATTCGATGGGTCGTATTTTGCTGGGGATTATCCTGGGCTTGGCATTGGCTCCTCTGCTGGTCTACGGATGGTTCCGCTACGGCCATCCTCCAGTCGCCGTCGCGGACAATCCGCTTCCTTTCGAGCGGCAGATCACACACGTCCCACTCAACGCGCGTATTGACCGCGAAATGCCAAAAAGCGCGCCGATCCAGGCCGATGAGCCGAACCTTGATGCCGGGGCACAGATCTACAACGACGAGTGCGCGGCATGTCATGGTTTCAATGGCAAGCCATCCTCGTTTGCCAAGCATATGTACCCGTCGGCGCCGCAACTCTGGGAGAAGCACGGCAATAGCTCGGTTGTAGGCGTCAGCGACGATCCGCCGGGCGAAACCTTCTGGAAGGTAGACAATGGCATTCGTCTCACTGGCATGCCGTCGTATCACAACGTGTTGAGCGAAACGCAGATCTGGCAGGTGACGCTGTTGCTAGCGAACGCGGATAAACCTCTGCCGCCGGCGGCGTTGCAGCTCGTAAAAGGTGATCAGTCTGCGCAAAATGCGCCGATCACAGATCCGAATGCCGGGGAGAAAAAACCGTAGCGAATGCTTGAAGCAATGGGTGTAACTGCAACACGGTGAAGGGAAGTGAAGCAATGAGTTTGGTGGATACTTTGCGAAAAGGGTTTGGCTATGTGCTGCTGAGCATGGGCGTATCGCGGCCGGCACCGAAGGCAAAGCCGGAGCCGAATCTTGACACCAAGCCCAAGCCGGATCCAGGGTCCAGCGCAAATACGTAGAATTTTCAGCGAATTGGGCTGCCGCACATCGAACATGTAAGCAAGGCACGCAGTCAGAGCCAGAAACAGCCGAGGCCTGCCTTCCGTACAATAAGTAGGAAGGAAACACGCACCAGAGCCCATGGCGGACCAAGAGAAAAAAACAACCTCGCAGGGAGGGGAAAAAACCGCGCCGCCCAAGCGCGATGAAGACCCCGTCGGCAAAGTCTACGATGCGCGCCTGATGCGGCGGCTTGGCCGCTACGTGCGCCCCTATTGGCTGCAGGCCGCCATCGCCTCGCTCGCGGTTTCGCTCAAGTCGCTGTGCGACGTGGCCGGGCCCATCCTGGTGATGGTGGCCGTCGATCGCTACCTCGCTCCTGAAGCCAGGCGATCAGGATCCCTCCGAATGCCGTCGCCCACTGGGTGGCGAACAACAGCCCGCTTGCGCACGTGCTTCCTGCCGGCCGCCGTGCAGGGCATCACGCGCCTGGCCGCTATTTACCTCGTCATGCTGGTTACGGCCTATCTCCTCCAGTTCGTCCAGGTCTACCTGATGCAGTGGATCGGCCAGAAGATCATGTTCGATCTGCGCCGCGACATCTTCCGCCACATGCAGCGCATGCACGTCGGCTTCTTTGACATTCATCCCGTCGGCCGCCTGGTCACGCGCCTCACCTCCGACGTGGACGCCGTCAACGACATGTTCACCGACGGCGTGCTGGCCATCGTGAATGACGTCTTCATGCTCACCATCATGGCCGCCGTCATGCTCGCCATCAGTTGGTGGCTGGCGCTGCTGGCCTTTGCCGTGCTGCCGCTGATTCTCATCGTCACGCGCATCTTCCGCGACCATGTGCGCGAGAGCTACCGCCGCGTGCGCACCGCCATCGCGCGCATCAACAGCTTTACGCAGGAACACATCTCCGGCATGAGCGTGGTGCAGCTCTTCAACCGCGAAGACCGCGCCTACAAGGACTTTGAAGCCGTCAACCGCCAGCACATGATCGCCTTCAAAGACACGATCTTTGCCTACGCGCTCTATTACCCCGCGGTCGATTTTCTTTCGTCGGTGGCCATTGCGCTCGTCGTCTGGCGCGGCGGCTTCGGCGTGCTTCATCTGCCGCCCACGGTCACCATCGGCGTGCTCATCATGTTCACGCAGTTTTCGCTGCGCTTCTGGCGGCCGATCCAGGATCTGAGCGACAAGTACAACATCCTGCAGGCGGCAATGGCGGCCTGCGAGCGCATCTTCAAGCTCATGGATTCGGAGCCGGAGATCGTGAGCCCCGCGCATCCGATCGCCGGCGACGGCTCGAATCGCATTGAATTCGACCACGTCTGGTTCACCTATCAGAAACTCACCGACGAGCAGAAGGCCGCGGTTGCGACAGGACTCGAGCAATCGGCGAGCATCTGACGGCGCGGAGCTACGCCGACGCTCGACGGCATCGAGTGGATTCTCAAGGACGTCTCCTTCACCATCGAGCCGGGCCAGACCGTCGCCATCGTCGGCCACACCGGCGCGGGCAAAACCACGCTCACCAGCCTGATGATGCGCTTCTACGAGGTCACCGCCGGCCGCATTCTTCTGGACGGCGTCGACCTGCGCGATCACGATCTGACCGAGCTGCGCCGCCACTTCGCCGTGGTCTTGCAGGATCCGTTCCTCTTCTCCGGCACCATCGGCGAAAACATCCGCCTCGGCAACGAAGCAGATCACCGACGCGACCATGCGCCGCGCGGCGCGCGACGTGAACGTGCTCGACTTCATCGAGAGCCTGCCGCACGGCTTCGACGAGCCAGTGCGCGAGCGCGGCAACTCGCTCTCCACGGGCCAAAAGCAGCTCATCAACTTTGCCCGCGCGCTGGCCTACAATCCGCACATCCTCATCCTCGACGAAGCCACATCGAGCGTCGACACCGACACCGAGCTGCGCATTCGCGGCGCGCTGGAGCGCATGGTCGAAGGCCGCACCAGCGTGCTGATCGCGCACCGGCTGTCAACCGTGCAGCGCGCCGACACGATCCTGGTGATGCACAAAGGCCAGTTGCGCGAGATGGGCTCGCACCAGGAACTGCTCGCGCAGCGCGGCCTCTACTGGAAGCTCTACCAGTTGCAGTACAAAGATCAGGAGACTGGGCGCGCTGGCGCCGCCGGCGACAGAGAGCCTTCGACCGCGCCGGCCATTTGAAGACAGCAAGGGAACAAGGGAGCGAGGGAACAAGGCAGCTGCGTCGCGGGATCCATAGTCGATTCTGTTCACGTTATGATGGAAACTAAGGGGTTGTCGCTGCTCGGTTCGCGCCTAGCGGATTCCCGGCCAACCCACCCTTTGCAGGACGAGATGAAAGAGACCAAGGCCAGACAAGTCGAGCTGTTCGACACCAGCCTGCGCGACGGGTTGCAGCAGCCGGACCTCGAGATCTCGGTGCCCAACGCCGTGCTGCTGCTTGCAGCGCATGGCGGCGTTCGGCGTGCGCTACGCCGAGATCGGATTTGCCGGCGCCAACCAGTTTGTCGGCGATCTCACCGCCGCGCTCGACTTCGGTCGATACCGGCGCGCATGAAGCTGGCCCTCTTCGGCCGCACGCGCGGCCGCGGCGCGAAAGTCGAAGACTGGCCCGACGTGCAATTCATCGTGCGCCACAAGCGCCGCGTTCCTGTCGCGGTCATCGTGGTCAAGTCGCGGCTGCTCGATGTGGAGCGCTCGCTCGAAGCCACTCCGGAAGAAAATCTGCTCATGACGCTGGGAGACCATCGAGTATCTGCAAGCGCAACGGCCTCGAAGTCCTCGTCGATCTCGAGCACGCCATGGACGCGCAGTGCGGCCGCTGCGAAAACGGCAATCCCGTGCGGCGCCGATTTCGCCAAGCGCAGCCTCGACCACTTCCACCAGCTCATCGAGCAGTGCGTTCGCCAGAAGGTGAGCCGCATCGTCGTCTGCGACACCAACGGCGGCGCGAGCCCCGAAGAAGTGGCGCAGCGTCATCTGCAGGCGCTCATGCGCGATTTTCCCGGCGCGCGAATTCGGATTTCACGGCCACACCGATCGCGGCCTTGGCATCGCCAACACGCGCGCCGCGATTCTGGCCGGCGCCGTGCAGGTGCAGGGCACGCTGATCGGAACCGGCGAGCGCTGCGGCAACGTGAACCTGACCACGGTCGTCGGCGCCATGCAGCTTCGCGGCGAAGCGGAGTTTGTTCCGCCCGCATCGCTGCCGGGCCTCACCAGCCTGGCGCACTCGGCCTATGCGGCCTTCGGGCTTGAGCCGCCGCACGGCGCGCCCATCGTCGGCCCCGGCGCATTCGGCACCTGGGCCGGCATGCACGGCTCGAGCGAACGCAAGAATCCCGGCGCGTATCTCTGGTGCGATCCGGCGCTGCGTCGGCGCCAGCCCCGACCATCGGCGTGAATGCGCAGTCGGGCCGCGCCAACATCATGCTGCTCTCCGAGTCGCTCGGCGTGCCGCTCAACTCCGCGCAGGCGCAGGCGCTGATGGACGCGAACCAGGCCATGATCGAAGGCGGCGGCTTCACCGCCAGCGAAGTTTCGTTCCGCCTGGCCTGCATGAGGACGCTGGGAACGCTGCGCAACTGGTTCACCGTGAAAAGCTGGCGCGTCTTCGACGAGTCCGACGAAATCGGCGGCCGCTTTGTGCAGGCATTCATGACGCTCATGCGTCGGCGACTCGAACGGTGGCCACCACGCGCGCCGAAGGCGCTGGCCCGGTGGACGCGCTCACCAAAGCCATGCGCCACGAGCTCGACAAATGGTATCCCGCGCTGGCGCAGATGCGCCTGGGCACCTTCACCGTCGCGGCGCTCGACGTCAAAGCGCACGATTCGGCGGCGCACGTGCGCGTGACGGTCAGCTTCAACGCCGACGGCCACGAGCCGTGGATCACCGCCGGCGTGAGCAGCGACTTGAACCAGGCCGCGCTGATGGCCATCGTCGACGGCTTCCACTACTGGCTGCTGATGCAGAATCGAACGATTCTTCGGCATCGCCGACAAGTGCCCGCAGCGGCTCAAGAGCCCATCACCCACCGCGCCGGCTAGAGTGCATCTCTCAAGGAAATCGCGATAGCGCGAACATTGCAGAGGCTCGAACAAGCCATGAAGGCCAGGAGGCCCTCGCAGCCGATCTGGAGACCGGCGCTCAATTTCGATCAAGCTTACCCGTCCCACCAATCCAGAGTCACTCCAGCTCACATGGAGTGACTTTGCTCACAGCCCTCCGCTGACATCTACTCCACACTAGGAACAATCCAGCGAAGTACTGGTTTCGTCCGGCAATTGAGCCGGTGTTCTTCGATGCTGTTCTTCTCCTGCTGATCTGTTGCGATCGTCCCCGTGGAGAATCCACGGAGGGAGGACTGCCGTGTCCACGCAACTTCTTCATGCACCGCTTCGATCTCACGCTGACGTTGGCCCGGCCTCGCGCTACATCCGCGAAACCAGCGGAGCGAGCTTCTCGCTACGAAACCGAGGAACTCGCCGCATTGCGCTTCTCCATCATTCTGACCGCGCGATGGGAGGCCTCGGACGATGAAAGCCCGAGCGTCGCGCCGAGCTTGCGCGGCGAGCTGGCGCTGCTGCGCAACCACTACGGCGACAAGATCGATGAGATCGCCATGACCTTCGGCGTTGCAGCAGGCGATGAAGACGAAGAACGAAGTGGAGCGGACAGTCATGGTGCCACGCGACCTGAAGCCGTATTCACCGATGCAGGATCGGTGGCAGGAAAGACGGAGGAAGATTTGGCACGGCTGAGGCTGCGCCGTTCTGAAGGATCGGCGACCGCGATGTCAAGCGCCAGAATCAGATTCCGGCGATCAACAAAAATGCGCCACCCGCAATCTGCGGAATGGCGCATTTGCTTTCTGTGATCTGATGCATGCAAGTTACTTGGCCGCCAGCGAAGGCCGCGTGTCGAGCGTGCCGTCGCGTAGCCCTTGGCCATCTCGGTGATCGGGATCGGCTTGTAGTCGCCGGCGTGGCCGGCCTGGCCGAACTCGGTCATGCGCGCCGCCACAACCTTCGCCATGGCCTCGCGCGCCGGCTTCATGTAGTCGCGCGGATCGAACTTCTCCGGCGTCTCCGCGAACACCTTGCGGATGGCGCCGGTGATCGCCAGGCGATTGTCGGTGTCCACGTTGATCTTGCGCACGCCGTTGCGGATGCCGAGCTGAATCTCTTCGACCGGCACGCCCCAGGTCTGCTTCAGCTTGCCGCCGTACTGGTTGACGATGTCCTGCAGGTCCTTGGGCACCGACGAGCTGCCGTGCATCACCAGGTGGGTGTGCGGCAGGCGCTTGTGAATCGCGATCAGCACGTCCATCTTGAGCACCGAGCCGTCGGGCTTCTTGGTGAACTTGTAAGCGCCGTGGCTGGTGCCGATGGCGATGGCCAGCGCGTCAACGCCGGTGCGCTCGGCAAACTCGACCGCCTGGTCGGGATCGGTGATGTGCTCCAGGCCCGTGCCGCCCGCGCCGTGGCCGTCTTCCACGCCGCCCAGCACGCCGATCTCGCCTTCGACCGTGACGCCGCGCTCGTGCGCGTAGTCCACCACGCGTGCGCGTCACTTCGACGTTCTCTTCAAACGTGGAAGGCGTCTTGCCGTCTTCCTTGCAGCGAGCCGTCCATCATCACGCTGCGTGTAGCCCAGCGCGATGGCGCTCTTGCAGGTCTCAAAGCTGTTGCCGTGATCCTGGTGCATGGCGATCGGAATGTCGGGATTCAGCTCGGCCGCGGCCTGGATCAGCTTGAAGAGGTAAAGGTCCTCGGCAAATGCGCGCGCGCCGCGGCTGGCCTGCACGATGACCGGCGACTTGGTCTGCTTGGCGGCCATCATGATGGCCTGAATCTGTTCCATGTCGTTGACGTTGAATGCGCCGACGCCGTATCCGCCCTTGGCAGCCTCGTCGAGGAGCTGCCGCATCGATACAAGAGGCATAAAAATTCTCCTTTTGGTTGGCTCCGTCGGCTTCGGCATGCATTTGCGCTCGGATGCGCTTGATCAGGCGAGTGAAATCAGCCCGGCCGCGGGAACCGCAATCATCCCTATGGTAGCAGAGGCGCGCAAGTGAGAAACATGCGATCGTAGCGCACATCCCGGTCAGCACACTTGGGTGGATATCAATTACTGGCACGTCGGTCTCAGGCCGAGTTCCAATAATGGGCATCGACTCGCTCGATAAGAAGACGGCAACGTGCGCCAAGGCGCCGATCGGCCACGTCTAGACATACGTCACCTGCCCAAGGATCACGGCCGCGCTTCGCGCCCGTCGCCGCGGGCACGTTGCCCGGCAGCCGATGCCAGGTTTGCCAGGCCAGCAGCGCAAACGCCGCCGCTTCCTTGGCTTCAGCGGGCATGCCGAAGTCTTCGCTTGTCGTGCACCGTCGCATCCCAGCGGCTCAAGCCGCGCGGCCAGCATCGCCATCAGCGTTCTGTTCCGCGCGCCGCCGCCGGAGACGATGTAGTCAACGGCGCCGCGCTTCATCGTCGGCAGCACAAATCGCTGGTAGCTGCGCGCGATTGTCTCGGCGGTCAGCGCCGTCGCGGTCGCGAGCGCGTCTTTGGGATTCTTGCTGTTCTTCCGGCAGGCAGCGAGAAATTCCGCAGCGTACGTCGCGGCCGAACTGTTCGCGTCCCGCTGTGCGCGGCGGCTTGAGCTTGAAATACGGATGGCGCAGCGCGTTCGAGAACTGGCTCGAGCACGGTGCCCCGCGCTGCGAGCGCGCCATTGCGGTCGTACGGCTTGCCGAACAGTTTCTGCGCCAGCCAGTCGATCACCATGTTGCCCGGGCCGGTGTCGAAAGCAATCACTGCGTTGGGCGCAGCTCCCGCAGGGATGGCCGTCAAGTTCGCGATGCCGCCGATGTTCTGCAACACGCGCCCGCGTTCGCGATCGGCGAACAGCACGTAATCGAGCAGCGGAACGAGCGGCGCTCCCTGGCCGCCGGCCAGCATGTCGGCGGGGCGGAAGTTCGAAACCACGGGAACGCCGAGTCGCGCGGCGATCGCCTGCGCCTCGCCCGCCTGCCATGTGCAGGCGAATTTTCGGCCCGCGTATTCTCCGCGCGCGCCTGGTGATAGAGCGTCTGTCCGTGGCAGCCGACCAGATCGAGCTTCAGTTTGTGCCTGCGTCGCGGTCGCCTGAACTGCTTCGGCATATGCGAGGCCCAGGCGCCAATTCAGCCGCGCCAACTCCGCCGTCGAAGTCGCCTGCGCATTCATCGCCGCGAGCACTGCCCGGCGCAGCGCAGCAGGGTAGGGAAATGCTTCATGCGCGAGCAGTGTTGAAGCTTCGGCCTGCCATCCTTGCGCCGCGTGCGCAATGCGCACCACCGCCACATCGATGCCATCGGCCGACGTGCCGCTCATCACGCCCGCGACTGTCATCGACTTTGCGCTCGCGGGATTCGTCATGCCGTTTCCACAAGCGAGGGCGGTTTTGCCGGCGCTGCTCCACAACGCGCGGAACGATCTTCTCGATCGTCTCGCCGAACTTGCAGAATCCGCGCGCGCAACGCTTCGAATTGCTTCTCGCTGAGCGCCGCCGGCATTTTCTTCGGAAACGTCTTCGCTTTCAGCTTCGTCGTTCGCCGCGCGCGCTCGAGCAGAATCTTGCGGAACGCAGACGACCTCTCGCCTTCGGTCACAAGCGCTTCATAGGCTTGCAGGATCGGCTCGGGATGATGGCAAATCTCCACCAGGTCGGACCCGCGCGCACCGCCGCTACCGCTGCTTCGGCAATCGGCATGAACTTGAGAATGCCGCCCATTTCCAGATCGTCCGAGAGAACGATGCCGCGATAGCCGATCCGCTTGCGCAGCACGATCTCGCCGATCCAGAAATTCGAAACGCTCGCGGGCAGTTCTTTGCCAGGCGTTCGCGGATAGGCCGCGTGATTCATCATCACCATCGGCATCGTCGGCGCGAATTTCGCGATAGGGAACGAGGTCCTCGCTCCACATCTGCTCCCAGTTGCGCCGATCGCCGGGGTTTCGATGTGCGAGTCGAGCGTGCCGCCGCCCAGTCCGGGAAAGTGCTTGCCGCAGCCCACGATTCCGCTGCGACTTGCAAGCCCGCCAGAAACTCACGCGCGTAGGCTGATCACATCCGCCGGCGGCAGCAGCCGGCGCAGCGCGTGCCGAGCACTTCGACGGAATCCGGCAGCGCGAGATCGACCACCGGCGCCAGCGAAGTATTGAAGCCGAAGGCCCTCACCGCCCGCGCAATCAATTCGCCGTGCTCGCGCGCCAGCGCCTGTTTTGCCGGCTGCGCAGCATCGCCGTTGCCACTGCCTGCGCCGAAGGAATCGGAGCCAGTGCGATCGCGCAGCCGGTCCACCGTTCCGCCTTCCACATCGACAAACGCGGGCTGTGCGGCGCAGAAAACGCTCGCCTCGCCGAGCAGCGCGCGCGTCTGCTTCGCGTCCGCAATGTTGCGCCGGAACAAAATGATGCCCGCCGGCCGCAGCAGCTTGAGCCACGCGCGCTCCAGCGCCGTCAATTCCTTGTCCGCGAGCCCAACCACCAGCAAACTTCCCGCCGCCTGCCGCAAATTCTCTGCCATTATTTTTCGAACCTCATCCGTCTTTCTTCTTCAATTCACTTTGCAACTCTTCCAGCAGATTCAGCGCCTGCAGCGGCGTCAGCGAGTTCACGTCCGTCGACTCGATGCGATCCACAATCCTCTGCGAGAGCGGCGTAAAGATCGTCAACTGCATCGGCTCCGCCTCCGTCTCCACCTGCACGCTCTGCCGTTCCTGCTTTTCGTGCTGCCGCAGCACGTGTTTCGCGCGCTCGATCACGGCCGCCGGCAGTCCTGCCAGCCGCGCCACTTCGATGCCGTAACTCTTGCTCGCCGCGCCTGGCTCGATGTTGTGCAGAAACACGATTCCGCTCGCCGTTTCCTTCACGCCCACGCGCAGATTGCGCACGCGCGGCAGCTTCTCGGCCAGCATCGTCAGCTCGTGATAGTGCGTCGCAAAGAGCGTTCGCGCGCCAACTTCGGCATGCAGAAATTCAACCGTCGCCCACGCCAGCGAGAGCCCGTCAAAGGTCGCCGTTCCGCGGCCCATCTCGTCGAGCAGAATCAGCGAACGGCTTTGTCGCTGTATTCAGAATCGTCGCCGTCTCCGTCATCTCGACCATGAAGGTCGATCGGCCGCGCGCCACGTTGTCGCTCGCGCCGATGCGCGTGTAAATGCGATCGACCAAGGCCGAAGCGCATGCTGTCTGCCGGAACAAACGCACCCATCTGCGCCATCAGCACCAGCATTGCCGCCTGCCGCAGGTAAGTGCTTTTGCCGCCCATGTTCGGGCCGGTCACGAGCAACAGGCTGGGCGCTTGCGGCGTTTGCATGCTCTTTTCCGGTGCAGTAGCGTCCTGGTAAGCGCATAGATAAAGATCGTTGGCAATGAAACGTCCCTCGCGCGTCTCCTCCATCCACTGCTCGATCACCGGATGCCGCGCCGCCACCGCTTCCAGCACCGGCTCATCGGCCAACTGCGGCCGCACGTAGCGCCGCGCCGCCGCCAGATGCGCAAAGCATGCCAGCAGATCCGCTTCGGCCACCGCAGCCGAACTGCGGCGAATCCGCCCGGCAGCCTTCGAGCACGAACTCGTCCGAAGCTGCGGAGAAGATTCGTTTCTCAATCTCAATGCAGCGATCGTGCGCGGTCAGAATCTTGCGCTCGTATTCCTTCAGCTCCGGCGTGGTAAAGCGCTCCGCGTTCACCAGCGTCTGCTTGCGTTCGTAGTCGGCGGGCGCGAGCGACAGGTTCGCCTTTGTGATCTCGATGTAGTAGCCGAAGACCGAGTTGTAACGCACCTTCAGCGAGCCGATTCCGGTGCGGTGCCGCTCGCGATCTTCGATCGCCGCAATCGCCTGTCGCCCGAGTCGAGGAAACGCCGCGCAGATCGTCGAGCTCCGCATCTACGCCTGCTGCAATTGCGCCGCCATCGGCCAGAGTCAGCGGCGGCTCGTCCACGATGGTCTTCGCGATCCGCGCCGTCAGGTCGTCGAGCGTGTCGAGCTGCGCGCCACAACGCGCGCCACCGCGGCGCAGTCATCGCTTCGAGCGCGATCTTCAATGCAGGCAGACGCGCCAGTACTCGCCGCCAGCGCCCGCACGTCGCGCGGCCCAGCGGAATCGAGCGAAATCCGCGCCAGCAACCGTTCCAGATCGAGAATTCCGGCAAACGCACGGCGAATCTCTTCCCGTTTCAACAGATCCTTGTGCGCTTCGGCCACTGCCTCGTAGCGAGCTTCAATTTCCGGCGCGGAGTTGAGCGGCCGCAGAATCGTTGCGCGCAGCAGCCGCTTGCCCATCGGCGTCTGGCAGGCATCGAGGGTGCGGAAGAGCGTCGCACGATCATCCTGTCCGGCAAACAGCGGTTCAACCAGCTCGAGATTGCGCACCGTCACCTGGTCGAGCTCGAGGGCCGTCGAGTGCTCTTCAAACTTCAGGCTGTCGATGTGCAGCGCCTCGTTCTTCTGCGTTGTCCGCACGTAGTGCAGCACTGCGCCTGCCGCAATCGCCGCCGGCTCATGGCCGTCGAGCCCGAAGCCCTCGAGCGAGTGCACATTCAGTTGCCGCTCAACGAGCGGCACGGCAAAGTCGCGCGTCCACACCCAGTCTTCGACGCGCGTTCGCGCCGGAATGCGCTCCAGTTGCGCCGGCAGCTCGGCGCTTGTCGCCATCAGCACTTCGCTGGGCGCAGCCAACAGCAGTGCATCCACCGCCAGCGCACGCGCATGTTCACCGCGAAACTCGGCAGTGCGGAATTCGCCGGTCGATACATCCAGCAGCGCGAGGCCGAATACCGATTCCGGGCGACCCAATCTCGCTGCGTTCTTTTCTTTGCCGGCCGCGTGTTGTGGAGCCTCGTACAGCGCCGCCAGAAAATTGTTCTGCTCCTGTCCGAGGGCTGCATCGAGTGCCGTCCCCGGCGTCAGAACTCGTGTGACCTCGCGGCGCACAATCTTTTTGGTGAGCTTTGGGTCTTCCATCTGATCGCAGAGCGCGATCCGGTATCCCTTGCGCAGGAGCCGCGTCAGGTATTGCTCCACGGCGTGATAGGGCACGCCGCACATCGGCACCTGGCGCTCCCTGTCGCGCGCGGTCAGCGTCAGTTGCAGTTCGCGGCTGGCGAGGACCGCGTCGTCATAGAACAGCTCGTAGAAGTCGCCCATGCGGAAGAAGAGCAGGGCATCGGGATTTTGCCCTTTTGCCGCCGTCCATTGCCGCATGAACGGTGTCAGCTCGGTTGCGCCCTTTTCGTGTGAAGGGTTTTCGACTGCGAGCGCCGTCAACGCAAACTCCTCCTCGGCTATTTCAGCTTCCGGCCGAGGGGTTGCTGTCTCCGCCGTCGCCTCGAGATCCCCACCCAGGACCGAAGTCTTCGGCACGGCGACTTGGAGATCGTTGGGCATGGCGCTGGCTTTTAGACTATCGTGACGCAGGGCGCTCTCCCAGCCTCGCTCGCTGCGGAAATCCAAGGCCATTTCCCGCGTTGGATCGCGACCCCAAAAGAAATTCCCGCGCATTCATTCTCGATGCGGGTACAATCCTTGGGTCGCCATTCAGGGCTCTCAGTCTCCCCCCAGGTCTTTCTCGGCCAAGCGCCAAAACCAAGGTCCCCACGGAGGAATCATTCGATGATCAGGATCACGCGTCTTACGCTCAGCACGGCATTCGTCGTTGCGCTGTCTTCTCTTGCTGCTTCAACCTACGCGCAGTCACCCTTCGACGGCACCTGGAAGCTGAATGCCGCCCAATCCAAGTTCGATCCGAAGCCGTTCACCGTTTACACCAGCGGGGGCTGGTTTCATTGCGTCAGCTGCACGCCTCCGTTTGATGTTGCGGCCGACGGCCAGGACCATGCGGTCACAGGGCAACCGTTTGATACCGCAAACGTAACAATCGTCGACGCAAAGACCCAGAAGCTGGTGGGAAAGAAGGGTGGAAAGCCAGTGTTTGAGCAAACGGCCGTTGTTTCGGCAGATGGAAAGACGCTGACGTTGACGAATACTGGTTATCCGCCGAATGGCGGGGATCCGACCCACGAAACCGATATATTGAAGCGCGTCGGGACTCTTCCCTCGGGCGTTCATGCAACCTCAGGCAACTGGCAGGCTGTGAAGTTCTCCGGTAGCGACAACGAACTGGCGTTCACCTTCAAGAGCGACGGCGACCAGCTCACCATGACCGACCCCACAGGCGACAGCTACACCGCAAAATTCGACGGCAGCGATTACCCGTACAAGGGCTCCAATGGAACGGACGCGGTCACTCTGAAGAAAATTGATGCCCACACCATCGTTGAGACCGACAAGCTTGCGGGGAAAGAAGTCAACGTCAGCAAGATGACGGTTTCGGCAAACGGGAAATCGATGACCATTGAGTCGCACGATCCGCAACGCAACACGACGTCAACCTTCGTGGCGAACAAGCAGTAAGATCGCGGCTATTCCGCAGCGCAACCAAATGACTCAGCGTCGTGCTCAACAGTGCGATGAGCTGAATCTTGCCATAACTCCACAAGGGGTCGGCGGTTTCCGCCAGTCCGCTGCAAGGACGAATTTCCAAGAGGAGGAACCTTCAGATGAATCGAACTTTGCGTCTCGCAGTTAGCACAACCTTCTTTGTTGCGTTGTTTGCCCTCACGATGCTTTCCCACGCCCAGTCCCCGTTTGATGGCACGTGGCGTATCAATCCGGCAAGCGCTAAATTTGATCCGAAACCCTTCACGGTATACATCAGCCAGGGGTGGTTCCACTGCGTGAGCTGCGAACCGCCTTATGACATCGCAGCCGATGGACAGGACCATGCGGTCACCGGACATGCCTTCGATACAGAAAGTGTGACCATCGTGGACGACCATTCGGTGAAAGCCGTTTACAAAAAGGGCGGCAAGGTTACCGGCGATGAGCTCGATACCGTCTCCGCCGATGGAAAAACCCTTACGTCGGTTTCGTCGAACTATCCCTTGAACGGCCAGGTGACCCACTCCACCGCGAAGATGAAGCGGATCGGTGCGTTGCCCTCAGGGGTTCACGCCACTTCAGGCAACTGGCAGGTCCTCAACTTCACCGATACCGAAAACGACTTGCTGACCACCTACAAAACGGACGGTGACCAGATCACCATGACCGATCCCACCGGCGATACGTACACAGCGAAATTCGATGGCCAGGACTATCCCTACAAGGGCGCCTATGGCATCAATGGCGTTTCGCTCAAGAAGATTAGCGCGAACACGATTGAAGAGACCGACAAGCGCGACGGGACGGTAGTCGGCGTCTACAAGATGACGGTAAGTGGCAAGACCATGACCATCGTGGCCCACGATCCGCGCAACAACACAACTTCAACCTTTACCGCAACCAAGAAATAGCCGAAGAAATCGATGCGTGCGCGATTGCGCCCGGGAGACAGGCCGCTCCTGGGCGCAGTTTCGTCTAAATCGCAGAAAATGCTGGGATAATCTGGTCCTTGAGGGCGGTTATGAAGCCCGGCAAGGTGATTAGCATCACAGTATACTGATTAGTTACGCCTTAAGGTAATTGCTGCCATGTACCTTCTCTGGCTACGAGTTGCGGCCATTCTCTACGCGGCGGGATGTGTCTGCCGTCTTCCCGGCGGTGCTTACTAACTCAGTGCCGCTGGCGCAAGTGCTGCGTCCACCTGGGCGGCATGGGCTTTTTCTTCCACTTTGTCTCGGTTGTTGAGATGCTCGTCGCAGGCTCACCGGCTGGATGCCCGTGGGCGTGCACGAGATCGAGTCCCTGCTGGGATTTGCCGTAGCCGGCCTCTTCTTCCTGGTCTGGTGGCTTTACGACGGCATCTCGCTTGGAATCTTCGCGCTTCCCGCCAGCTTTCTTCCTGGTTTTTATTCCCGCGCTGGGGCCCGACCGCTACCGCTTTCCCAGTCAGAGGCATCTACGATATGCTGGCTTGTGGCGCACATCATCGCCCTGTCTGCTGGCTTACGCGGCGCTGTGTTTCAGCCTTGTGTCCTCAATGCTCTACCTGGTGCAGGAGCGCCGCATCAAGTCCAAATCAAAGCCAGGGCAAAAGCATCAAAATGGGGCCCGCTTGACTGGCTGCCGCCGCTCGATACCCTGGAACGCGTTGCTCTTGCCACCCTCGAATTCGGATTCCCCTGCATGACCGTCGGCCTGATCATCGGTTCCGTGCTGGTGCAGGAGACTTCGGTTGGCGCGTCCTATTTTCTCGATCCCGACATTCTGGCCGTCCTTCGTGATGTGGATCATTTACGTCACGCTGCTTCTTGTCCGCCGCAGCGCGGGTCTGCGCGGCCGAAAGGCCGCCTATGTCTCAGGCGCATCGCTGGTCGTGATGATGGCGGTCTGGGCCGTTAACTTCTTCAGCCAGGTGCACAGGTTCGGTCCCCAATGACACTCGCGACTCATTGGCGTGAATCACAAGACCGCGCCCATCGCGCTGCGCGAGCAGGTGGCCATTGGCCGGGACGAACTGCCTGACGCCACGCGCGCGCTCGCTGCAGTGCCTGGTGTAGCCGAGTGCATGATCGTCTCCACCTGCAACCGCGTCGAGTTGCTCGCCTTCGTGGACGAACCTTCGGTTCAGCTCAACAAGTTTTCTCCCAAATCACTTCGGGATCAAATCGGAGGTGCTGCTTCCACATCTCTTCGAGTATCGCGATCAGGATGCCGTGGGTCATCTCTTCCGCATGGCGGCCAGTCTCGACTCCATGGTTGTCGGCGAACCGCAGATTCTTGGCCAGGTCAAAGAAGCCTTTGCCGTGGCGCGTGCCGCCGGCACGGTAAGCAGCCAGCTTGAGCACCTGATGCAGGCTGCCTTCGCTGCTGCGAAGAAAGCACGCTCCGAAACGGGAATCGGCTCAAATTCGGTTTCCGTGGCATCGGTGGCCGTCGACATGGCCCGAAAGATCTTCGGCTCGCTCAATGGCCGCACCGTCTTCCTGGTCGGCGCGGGCAAGATGAGCGAACTTGCCGCGCGGCATCTGGTGCAGCAGGGTGCCGGCGCCATCCTGGTCTCAAATCGCACCGAAGAACGTGCTCGTTCGCCTCGCCGGCCAATTCAACGGCCGCGTCATTCGCTTCGATCAACTCTACGAAACCGCCAGCCAGGCCGACATCATCATCAGTTCCACCGGCGCGCCGCATGCCCATCTTCCGCCGCGAGCACGGCCAGGCCTTTCTGCACGCCCGAAAGAACCGGCCGATGTTCTTCATCGATATCGCCGTCCCGCGCGATGTTGATCCGGAGATGAACAAGCTGGATGGCATCTTCGTGTACGACATCGACGACCTGCAGCAGGTAGCCGATTCCCACATGGAAGAGCGCAGTCGGGAAGCGGTTGACGCGGAGACACTGATCGCCGCCGAAGTCGAGCGATTCCACCAGCGGCAGCGGACCGTAAATGCAGCTCCCGCCATTGTCGCCCTGCAGCGCAAGGCTGAAGAGATTCGCCAGGCTGAGATCCAGCGCCTCCATGCGCGTCTGGGCTCGCTCAGCGAAGAGCAGCTCGCGGCTGTTGAAGCGCTCACGCGGGGTCTCGTCAACAAGTTTCTCCACCCACCCATGCAGGCGCTGAAGCAGGCTGCCCGTGAGGGCGACTCGGCGCGCCTCGATCTACTGTGCGAGACCTGGTCGGTTGCGCCTCCCGCTGTGGGGGATGTTGAACCCGCCCCCGCCGAGCCGATGCCGCAGTCCCGAGAGAGCAAGTCGTTGGCGCAAGAGAAAGCGATTGAGAGCGGCGCGGGGGTGCGGCGTTGAACCTCCGCATCGGCAGTCGCGGATCGCAACTCGCGCTCTGGCAGGCGAATCATATTGCCGAACTGCTACGCGGCCAGGGCCACGCCGTCGCAATCGAGATCATCAAGACCACGGGTGATCGGCTGCAGGAAGTGACTTTTGCCCAGGTCGGCTCGAAAGGAATGTTCACGAAGGAAATTGAAGAAGCCCTGGCCGACGGCCGCGTCGACCTGGCCGTCCATTCGCTCAAGGATTTGCCCACGGAATTGCCGGAGCCCTTCGTCCTTGCAGCCACTCCCGCGCGCGTCGATCCGCGCGACGTCTTCGTCTCAGTCAATCATGCGAACCTGGCTGCGCTGCCTAATGGCGCGAAGGTCGGCACCAGCAGCCAGCGGCGCCGCGCGCAGTTGAAAGCTCTACGGCCCGACCTCATCGCACAGGAATTTCGCGGCAATGTGGACACGCGGCTGCGCAAACTGGCCGAGGGACAGGTGGAAGCAATTCTGCTTGCCGCAGCCGGGCTCGACCGCCTGGGGAAGACCGATTGGGTGCGGGAACGGCTTGAGCCAAACGATTTTTGCCCGGCCGCAGGCCAGGGAGCGCTCGGCATCGAGGCACGCAAGGGCGATGGGCCGACTCTCGAAGCACTCGCCTTTCTCGATCACGCAGATACGCGCTTCGCCGTGACTGCCGAACGTGCCGCGCTCGCAGCGCTTGGCGGTGGTTGCCAGGTTCCTATCGGGATTCACTGCCGCCGCGAATATGGGAAGAGCGCGGCGGACGAGGGATGGCATGAGATCTTCGGCATCGTGGCGTCGCCGGAGTCAGGCAAGGGAGTTCGTGTTCACCTGCATGCACCGCTCGAAAACGCAAATCCCGAGACCTTCGGAAAGATGGCCGCCACAATGCTGCTTGATGCGGGAGCCGACCGGCTGCTCGCTGGCGCCGAAGAGGCTTCTGGCGGGGCGGCCTGATGAGCGCACTGCCGCTCGCAGGCCGCCGCATCCTCGTAACGCGCGCCGCCCACCAGGCAAGCAAACTGAGTGATGCGCTTCGAGCGCTTGGGTGCTGAACCTGTCGAAGTTCCCGTGCTTGAGATTCGCCCGCCTGCTGGTTATGACGCGATCGATCTTGCTTTACGTAGACTCGATTCTTACGATTGGCTGATTCTGACAAGCGCGAATACGGTACGAGTCTTTGCCGACCGGGCCGCAGAACTTGGCTTGCCCCTTGCACCGCAAGGGTCCTTTAAAGTGGCTGCGATCGGAGAGGCAACCGCCGAGGCGGCACGCAGTCAGGGATTGCCGGTGACCTTGATTCCGGGAGCTTACGTCGCTGAAGCGATGATTGAGGCGTTGGCCAGGCAGGCAAGAGGGCAGAAATTCCTACTGGCGCGCGCCGAGGTTGCACGCGATGTGATTGTCGACGCGTTGAGAGCAGTCGGAGCAAAGGTGGACGTGGTGGATGCATACCGAAACGCGATGCCGGAGATCGCCCCATCCTTGTTACGCAAAGCGCTGCTGCAACAACTCGACGCCGCCACATTCACGAGTTCATCGTCGGTGACGCACCTGGCCGAAGCAGCCAAGAAGGCTGGAGTCGCATTTCCATTTCCGGCGGTCGCGGCAATCTCCATTGGTCCTGTCACCAGTCAAACTCTGCGAGAGAACGGTTGGCCGCCCGCGGCTGAAGCGAGGAAATCAGATATCCCAGGGCTCGTGGCTGCGGTGAAAGACTTCTTCGCGCGAGTCAATCGATAGCGCTAGCTTCGCGTCAGCTCTCCCAGGTCTTGTCTCTCGATCGGCACAGTGTCTCGAGGCTGCATTCGCGGCACTTTGGATTGCGCGCGATGCAGACCTTGCGCCCATGATGAATCACCTGGTGCGAAAAGCGAATCCAGTGATCCCGCGGCAGCACCTGCATCAATTCCTGTTCCACTTTCTGTGGCGTGTCGCCTTTGGCCAGTTCAAGCCGGCGTGCGATGCGAAACACATGGGTGTCTACCACAACGCCTTCCGCCTTGTTGAAGCACACTCCAAGAACGACATTCGCTGTTTTACGTGCTGCGCCTGGCACGGTGATCAACTCGGCAAGGGTTTGTGGCACTTCACCACCAAAGTCGGCGATTATTTTGCGCGCCGCTCCCTGGATCGATTTCGCCTTGTTGTGAAAGAATCCCGTGGTTCTGATCAGCTCTTCAAGATCGGGCAGGCTGGCCTTCGCCATCGCATGCGGGGTAGGGAAGCGCCGGAACAGCTCCGGCGTTACCATGTTCACGCGTACATCGGTGCACTGCGCAGAAAGAATCGTCGCCACCAGCAGTTCCCAGGGCGAGCCGTGATGCAGCGCGCACACCGCGTCCGGATATGCTTCGTCGAGAGCCTTCAGAATCGCTGCGACGCGCTCCGGTGCGAGCGCACCGCGCGCTGCCAGCGTCTTTTTCGCAGCCGGGGCCGTCTTCTTCGATGCGGGAGTAGATTTCTTGCGAGCCACCGTCCGCGCGAGCGGCTTGCTAGCGGCTACCGGCTTTGTCTTCGTCTTCTTTTGCGTCATCATAGTTCTCAGAGGTGTTGCTGCTTCATGGTACAAGGGCTCGCGAGAACGCTGGGCTGTGGATGGAGGCAAAGATCCTTCACCCGCAGTGCGCTTCTTCTTCTCGCGTTGTCGATTCTCTGTTTCCGCGGACAATCGGCATGCGCCAATGCGCAGGAAACGCCAAGCGCGTCGGCCGGGCGACCAGCTTTCGAAGTCGCGGCCGTCAGACCCAGCAAGCCGGGCAGGTGGGGCCAGGACCTCGATGAATCGGGCGACCGGCTCACGATCCAGAACTACACTGTCCGCCAATTAATTCGCGAAGCCTATGGATTGAAATCCGACTCTCAGATTATTGGCGGACCGGATTGGATCAACGACCAGCACTTCGATATCGTCGCCAAGGTGGATGACGACGACGCGGCTCGAATTGCGAAAATGACCGACGATCAGGGCGGCAAGGAGTGGGCGTTGATGCTGCAATCGCTCCTGGCCGATCGCTTCCAACTCAGGATCAGACACGAAAAGCGCGCACTGCCGGTCTTCGCACTTCTTGTTACGCACTCAGGTCCGAAGATAAAGCAGACACCCGCCAGCGGTGCCAGTGGTGATGCCGGCATCGACATCAACTGGGGAGAACTCAACGCGCGTGCAGCCTCGATGGACGCATTCGCCGATTCTCTGACGAGTCTCCGCGACCTGAACAGCCGAGTGGTGATCAATCGCACCGGCCTCGGCGGCAACTACGACTTCCAAATGGAATGGGCGCGCGATCGCGGTGATGGTGCTTCGACGGACTCGCCGTATCCCGGCATCTTTACTGCGCTCGAAGAACAGCTCGGATTGAAATTGAAGTCCGAGCGAGCCACCGTCGATGTAGTCGTGATCGAGTCGGCGGCGGAACCGTCAATGAATTAACGGGCGAATCAGGAGACCGCATTCGTGCGAAGATAGTTGCGCTGGAGGAATCATGAAAATTACACGCCGTCAGTTTGTCGAAGCATCTGCATTGGGCTGTGCGACCGCGGTACTTCCAGGCCTGCTCTTTGCTGAAACGCCCAAAATGCCAATGCGGGAATTCGGCAAGACAGGCGTGAAAGTTCCCATCCTCGCATTCGGCGGCGGCAGCCGCTACCTGATGTATCAGGACGCGGACGAGGCAATTGCCGTGCTGAACCACGCGATCGATCTCGGCGTAACGTATATCGATACGGCTCACGAGTACGGCGAACATGGCGAGAGTGAGATGCGGATCGGCGAAGTGATGAAGACGCGGCGTAAGGAAGTCTTCCTTGCGACAAAGTTCAGCGGCCGCACCGCCGAGGAGGGCAAACGCATGATCGAGACCAGCCTGCAGCGATTGCAGACTGACCATGTGGACGTGCTGCACATTCATGGCCTGGGAGGCGCCGACGACCTGGCCGCCATTGAAGCCCCGGACGGTGCGTTGAAGGCGCTCTACTGGGCGCGGGACCAGAAGATGACGCGCTTTGCGGGTATAACCGGCCACGCCGATCCGCACACTCTGGCCGCGGCGCTCGAGCGGCACGATTTTGATTGCACGCAGATGGCTCTGAACGCAGGGTTGACGCGCATGGAGTTCGGAGTAAAGACTACGGCGATTCCTATGCCGCAGGGTAACTTTGAAACTGTCGCGTTGCCCGTAGCGAAACGCAAGAACCTCGGCGTGATTGCCATGAAGGTCTTCGGGCAGGAATGGCTGCAGCGGCAAAGCGCCGGTCGAGAAGTTGATCTACTACTCCATGTCGCTGCCGGTGAGCGCCGCGGTAATTGGAATGCCGAAACGCGAGTATCTGGAACGCAACGCCGCACTGGCATGCAACTTTGCGCCTTTGCCCGAAGAGGAGATGCATCGGATATCAGGCTCGATTGCCGACGAGCACAAGACGGCGATGGCAGAGTTTTTCCGCAACCATATCGACGCGTGAAAGGCGGCGGCTAAAGCTTGCCTTCGAGCCACGCAGGCAATTTCTCGACGTCGAGCCGCACCCCGATAAAAAACTGCCCGAACAGCGCGTACACCGCGCTCACTTCGTCGAACCGCATCTCGTAGATCAGCTTCTTGAAGACCACCGGATCGTCGGCGAACAGGTCGACGCCCCACTCCCAATCGTCCATCCCGATCGAGCCGGAGATGATCTGCTTCACCTGGTCGCCGTATCGGCGGCCGATCATCCCGTGCTCGTGCATCATGCGCTGCCGCTCGGCAAACGGCACCGTGTACCAGTTCACCTGCTCGCCGCGCTTGCGGTCCATGGGATAAAAGCAGAGATACTTCGCGTCGGGAATCGCCGGGAACAGCCGCGGCGTCATCGCCTCCGCGCCGCGCTCGAGCGACGCCGCAATCTCCGCATTCCACTCCGGCGAGTGCGGCTCGAATCCTTTGGCGGCCGCTGCCTCATAGGTCTTGCGCGTCGACTCGTACAGTCCCAGCTCGACCACCGAAACATACGAGTGCCGCAGCTCGAGAAAGTCGTAGAGCGGCGTCTGCGCCAGCTCGAGCTCCACCTGGTTCAGCGCTTCGAGCGAATCGCGAAAGTGAATCAGCATCAGGTCGCCCTTGTGCCCGAGCTGCGAATAGAGCGCCGAGTGAACCGGCGCGTTCGCGTCTTTGCGCTCCAGCTTCTTCAGCGCATCCACCGCGCTCGGCGACAATCTCGTTCGCGTTCGCCGTCCGCGCAGGACCGCCACGCCTTCCAGTCGAAGCGGAAGAACTGGTGCAGCACGCTCGAGCCTTCAAGGTCAGCGGAACAGGGGGAAAATCAGCCAAGCAGACCTCCTGAATTTCGTTGAGCAGGTACATCTCATCCTAACAAACGAGAAATGCAGACGTGTGCATGATGATTTTCGCGCAGCAGCACCTTGTCCATTACGCTTCAGGCGTGCGAAGCGCCCTTTATACTGGAAACGCTCATGAACGAAAAGATTCTTGCCCTGCTGGTTGAATTCGTCACCCATGTCATCGACGCTGGCGGTTATGCCGGCATCGTTGCGCTGATGGCCATTGAACTCAGCCGGCATTCCGCTGCCCTCGGAACTCATCATGCCGTTTTCCGGGCTACCTGGTTTATCTGGGCCGCTTCAATCTGTTTCTGGTGGCGACTGCCGGCGCAATGGTGGGCTGCAACCTGGGCTCGGCCATCGGCTATTGGATCGGCGCCAAAGGCGGCCGGCCGCTGGTGGAGCGCTACGGCAAATGGGTGCTGATGAGCCATCACGATCTTGACCGCATGACCTGTTCTTCGAGAAGTACGGATCGATCGCGGTCCTGCTTGCGCGCATGATGCCCGTGGTGCAGACGTTCATTGCCTTTCCGGCGGGAATCGCGAAGATGCCGCGGCTGCGTTTTCACATCTACACGTTCATCGGCTCGTGGCCGTGGTATTTTGTGCCTGGCCTATGCCGGCATGAAGCTTGGCGAACGCTGGCATACCGATCCGCGCTTCGAGCAGATGTTCCATCGCTTTCATCTCGTCGTCGAACTCGCGACTGCTGGCGCGTATCGTCTGGTTTGTCTGGGTCGCATTTGAGCCGGAGGCGAAACGCAGAAGCGGTGTAAAGGCCCGCGATCGAACCAGTCGCTCGGCATGCGGTCTGCAGCTCGATCGAGTTCATTGAATTCGTAGTTCGAAATCATCCAGAATGGAAGGTTAGGAGAAGCAATGGCAACGAAGGAGAAAGGCGGGCACGAAGAAGGGGAATCACGCGGAGAAGCCGTCTGCGGGGTCGAAAGACCGCTGCACTGGAAAGGTTGAGCCCGCAAAGGGCAAGTTGGGCGTGATGGTGGTCGGGCTGGGCGCCGTGGCCACCACGATGATTGCCGGCGTTGAAGCGGTTCGCCGCGGACTGGCCAAGCCGATCGGTTCGCTCACGCAGATGGGAACCATCCGGCTCGGCAAGCGCACCGACAACCAATTCGCCGCTGATCAAGGATTTTGTTCCGCTCGCCGATTTGAACGACGTCGTCTTCACCGGCTGGGACATCTTTGAAGACAACGTCTACGAGGCGGCCGCGCACGCCGCGGTGCTGGACACGGAAACGCTCAAGCAAGCTCAAGCCGTATCTCGAAACCATCAAGCCCATGCCGGCGGTCTTCGATCGCTACTACGTCAAGCGGCTCAACGGCACGCACGTGAAGAAGGGCAAGAACAAGCGCGATCTGGCCGAGCAGGTGATCGCCGACATTCGCGCCTTCAAGAAGACCGTCGATCGCGTGGTGATGATCTGGTGCGGGTCGACGGAGATCTTCCTGGAGCCGACGGCGGTGCATCAATCGATCGAGGCCTTCGAAAAGGGCCTCGAGAAGAACGACCTCGGCATCGCGCCTTCGCAGATCTACGCCTACGCGGCGCTCAAGGAAGGCGTGCCCTTCGCCAACGGCGCGCCGAACCTCACCGTCGACGTTCCGGCGATGATCGAGCTCTCGAAGAAGAACGCCGCGCCCATCTGCGGCAAGGACTTCAAGACCGGCCAGACGTTTATGAAGACCGTGCTCGCGCCGGCCTTCAAGGCGCGCATGATCGGCGTCAAGGGCTGGTTCTCGACCAACATCCTCGGCAACCGCGACGGCGAAGTGCTCGACGAGCCGCAGTCGTTCAAGACCAAGGAAGAATCGAAGCTCGGCTCGCTCGAATACATCTTCCAGCCCGAGCTTTATCCCGATCTCTACAACGACATCTACCACAAGATTCGCATCAACTACTATCCGCCGCGCGGCGATGAAAAAGAAGCGTGGGACAACATCGACATCTTCGGCTGGCTCGGCTATCCGATGCAGCTCAAGGTGAACTTCCTCTGCCGCGACTCGATTCTGGCCGCGCCCATCGCGCTCGACCTGGTGCTGTTCCTCGACCTGGCCAAGCGCACGCCGGAGCTGCGCTCCATCGGCATTCAGGAGTGGCTCAGCTTCTACCTCAAGTCGCCGCAGACGGCCAGCGGGCCTCTACCCGGAGCACGATCTCTTCATCCAGTCGATGAAGCTGAAGAACACGCTCCGCCACATCATGGGCGCCGACCTGATCACGCACCTTGGCCTGAATATTACGACTGATCCGGTAGCGTAATCTGGACTGAAGATGAAAGATTCCGCTGTTCTTCTGATCGACTGCCCCGATCGCAAAGGCCTTGTGGCGCGCGTGTCGGGGCTTCTCTACGAGCGCGGCGCCAATATCCTGCACGCCGACCAGCACATCGACCACGACCTCGGCCTGTTCTTCATGCGCGTGGAGTGGGCGCTCGACGGCTTCGACCTCGACGCTTTCAAAGCCGCCTTCGCGCCCCTTGCCGCCGAGCTCAGCATGAACTGGAAGCTGACCTCGAGCACGCGCCGGCCGCGCGTCGCCCTCTTCTGCTCGCAATATCTGCATTGCATGGCCGACCTGCTGCACCGCTGGCGCACCGGCGAACTGGTCTGCGAGATTCCCCTCATCGTTTCGAATCACCGCGAAGTCGAGAAGCTCGCCGCGTTCCACGGCATGTCCTTCGAGTACATCCCCGTCACCGCCTGCAGCGCGCGCCGAGGCCGAAGCGCGCCAGCTCGAACTGCTCGGCGAAGCACGAAATCGAGCTCGTCGTCCTCGCGCGCTACATGCAGATTCTCTCGCCGGAGTTTGTGGCGCACTATCCGGCGGCCATCATCAACGTGCATCATTCGTTTCTGCCGGCGTTCACCGGCGCGCGGCCCTATCACGCGGCCCACGCGCGCGGCGTCAAGCTGATCGGCGCCACCAGCCACTACGTCACCGAAGTCCTCGACGACGGCCCGATCATCGAGCAGGATGTGGCTCGCATCTCCCATCGCGACCAGGTGGAAGACCTGGTCGCCCGCGGCCGCGACCTGGAGCGCATGGTTCTTTCCCGCGCCGTCCGCTGGCATCTCGACCGCCGCATTCTCTGCTATGGGAACAAGACGGTCGTGTTCGACTGAGAGTGCAACGAAAAGATCTGCAGCAGCTGGTCAGCGCCATGCGATGCAGCATTGCTTATAACGTTATTAAAAACAATAGGTTATGATCGACATCCTTCACTTAGGCAAGAAAGCCCTTGCCCAATTGCCCGCCTTCAGGTTATTTTACTAACCAGTTAGTTAATTTATGACCCAACACTCCACAACCGACACCCAGGCCGATCGCGCTGCCGAAACCAAGACCCGTATCCTGGAAGCCGCCCTCCGTGAATTCAGCGAGAACGGCCTCGCCGGAGCCCGCACCGAACAGATCGCGGCCGCCGCCGGCGTCAACAAGGCACTCCTCTACTACTACTTCGAGAGCAAAGATAAGCTCTACGCCGCCGCCCTGGAACTGCGTCGCTTCGCGCGTTCGCGATCGCTCGATGGCCGTCTTCCTCCGCGAGGCCAGTCCGGGGGAGCGTCTGCTTCGCGCGGCGCTCGACCACTTTGACCGCATCCTCACGCAGCGCGAATTTCAGAGCCTGATGCAGCAGGAGATGATGCGCCTGCACAAGGGCGAGGAGGGACTGCTTCCCGATCCTGGTCAAGCGCGTCTTCGCGCCCCTGCAGACGATGTTTCAGTCGATGGTGCGCGAGGGCATCGCATCGGGCGAGCTGATCGAAGTGGACTGGATGCAGATGGTGCTTTCGGCTCTGGGAGGGAATGTCTTCTATTTTCTGAGCGCGCCTGTGTGGCGCCTCATCGTGCCCATCGAGCCGTTCGACACGGAGGTCGCTGCGGGCGCGCCGCGTCGCGATCGTGGAGTTTCTAGGGCAGGCAATTTTCAAGGATCGTACACGTGGCGCCGAACTGGCCGCGAAAGTTCTGGCCGACTCGCCCATGCCGGATTTCGCCGAATTCAAGGGATTAGAGGTGAATGAAGCAAGTGAACGCACGCAATCGAGTTTTCATGATTTTGGGCTTGCTGACGTTGGATCGCTGATCTGGTATCTGCCTCGACCACACCGCGCCACGCGACCTGCAACTGGTCGGCACCGTCGACGCGAACGAAGTGGTTGTCAGTTCGAAGATCCCAGGGCGCATCCAGACAGCTTGACTGTTCAGGAAGGCGATCACGTCAAAGCCGGTCAGCTCATCGCCATGATTGAGAGCGAAGATCTGGCCGCAGCGCTGAAAGCCGCCCAAGCCACCGCTGCCAGCGACAGCGCCAAGTTGCGCGAAGCCGAAGAGACCGAACGCCAGAACACGTGGCGAGACCTCAGCGCCACGCAGGCGCGGAAGCGCAGGTGCAAGGCGGCGCAAGCGTCGCTGGCGCAGGCCCAGGCGAATCTCGATCATCAGCAGGCCGACACCAGTCGCGAACGGTTGCGCTCGCTGAGCAGGGAATTATGAGCGCGCAGGCTCGCGATGAAGCAGTAACCAGCCTGCAGGCCGCACAGGCTGCGGTGAACACGGCGAAGGGGAATCTCGATTCCGCTGCAAGCATCGCTGCAGCAGGCGCGCGCGCATGAACTGCTGACGCAGGTTTCGCGAGCATTCGGTAGACTGAAACGCGCGACTCCGAGCCAATGCGCGAGCTCTCGCCGACGAGGCCCACGTGGAACAAGGCTACGCGCAGGTCGTCTCGCCGATTGACGGCAAAGTGGACGTGTGGGCCGCGCGGCAAGGTGAAGTTGTCACCGCCGGGCGCGCCGATCGTCACCATCATGGACCTGACGCAGACCTGGGTTTATGCGCCGCTGCCTGAAACGCAGGCCGACGCGTACAACTCGGCGATTCATTGCGCGTCGTCATGCCCAGCGGCGACACCTTCCAGGGCAAAGTCATCGCCAAAGCGGCGGAAGGCGATTTCGCCACGCAGCGCGACGTGAACAGCATGAAGCGCGACATCAAGACCATTCAGCTCAAGCTGCTCATTCCCAATCCCGGCGAAAAGTTTGTGCCGGGCATGACCGCCGAGGTCTACATTCCCAAAGGCGAAGCTGGTGAAGCAATGAGCGCTGTCATCAATCACGAACTCGA
Source organism: uncultured Acidobacteriaceae bacterium (assembly GCA_963782085.1). Classification (GTDB taxonomy): domain Bacteria; phylum Acidobacteriota; class Terriglobia; order Terriglobales; family Acidobacteriaceae; genus Telmatobacter. Next base: position 151,432 of record CAWAIL010000002.1, on the reverse strand, counting down.
TCATCAACGGCGACTGCGGCACACAGGCCCATCGCCATCGCGGTCGAGCACATTGTCAAGCGCTACGGCGACTTTGAAGCCGTCAAGGACGTCAACTTCAGCGTCGCCGAGGGCGAGATCTTCGGCCTGCTCGGGCCCAACGGAGCAGGCAAGAGCACGCTCATCCGCATGATGACCACGCTCATTCCGGTCACCGCCGGCAAGGCCATCGTCGGCGGGCACGACGTGGTCAAAGGATCCAGACGACGTGCGCCGCATGATCGGCGTCATTCCGCAGGCGCTGACCAGCGACCAGGATCTCACCGTCGGAGAGAATCTGGTCGATCTACGCCAAGCTCTACGGCGTGCCGCGCGCGCAGCGCGAGAAAAACATCGACGACGTGCTCGAGGCCGTAGACCTGACCAAGTGGCGCGACGCGCAGACCAAGACGCTTTCCGGCGGCATGCGGCGGCGGCTCGAGATTGCGCGCGGCCTGGTGCACAACCCGAAGATCTTCTTCCTCGACGAGCCCACCACCGGCCTCGATCCGGTTTCGCGCATCGCGGTGTGGGAGATGCTGAACAAGCTCAAGACCACGCGCAACCTCACCATGCTGCTTACCACGCATTACATGGAAGAGGCCGACAAGCTCTGCGACCGCATCGCCATTGTGGATCACGGCAAGCTGGTGGCGCTGGGCACGCCGGTGGAACTGAAGAACAGCGTGGCCGGCGCGAACGTGGTCGAAGTGCATTTTGACCGCGAGACCGAAGAGTGGGAAGAGCGCGTCTGAAGAAACTCGAAGGCGTAACCAGCGTGCAGCCGGAGAGCGCCGGGTTCTACCGCGTGCTCACCACGTCGGGTTCGAAGACCACCATGCAGATTGGTGGAGCTGGCGGCGAGCCTGGGCGAGACGCTGACTTCGCTGAGCGTGCAGAACACCACGCTCGACGACGTATTTATCCACTACACGGGACGGCAATTGCGCGATGAGCAGGTGAAGCCGGTGTTCACGATGCCGCCGCGGCCGGGAGCGCAGCCATGAACCGAATGTTCGCCATCATCGAGCGCGAGATGCGCAAGTTCTTCCGCTCGCCCACGCTGATGATCATGTCGCTGATGATGCCGATTCTGCAGCTGATCATCATCGGCAACGCCTTCGGCGGCAAGATCGTGGGCACGCACGTGGCCGTGGTCGACCACGATCACGGACCGCAAGCGGTGAAGGTGCGCGAGGCGTTCGCTGCCGTCGCCGCCAACATCAAGACCTTCACCACCGATCGACTACCCCAATGAAGTGCAGGCGCGCGAAGACGTGCGCACCGGCAAAATCGACGCCGCAGTCATCATCCCCGAGCAGTATTCGCGCCGCGTCTACGCGCAGGATGCGCCCAAGCTCGGCCTTGTCGTCGACAACTCCGACCTGTTCACCTCGTCGACTCTCGAAGGCGAGATGCAGTCGCTCGTGGACGCGATGAATGCGCCGCAGGTTCAGGACCGGCTTTCGAAGTCGATCGCGCTGGAAATCGTCGAGCTTTACCCGTACGTGAATTATCTGAAGTATCTTCTGCCCATGACAGTCGCGCTGGCCATGTATATCTCGGTGATGATCGGCGGCGGCATGCTCTATATCGACGACAAGGCGCGCGGCGTGCACGAGGGCTACCTGGTCACTCCGATTACGAAACTTGAGCTGGTCTTCGGCCTGAACATCGCCGGCGCCATCAAGGCCACGCTGAGCGGAATATCGATCGGGGTCATCGGATCGCTCATCGCGGGCCTGGGCATTGTCTTTCATCCCATCATCATGCTGCAGATGTTGAGCCTCATCGTCGCCGGCTCCATCGCCTTCAACGGCATGATGTTTCTGCTCATGGTGCGCGTCGACGATCCGCTCGTGCCGCGCGCCATGTTCGGCGTGCTCAATGTGCTCCTGTTATATCCCTCAGGCGCCATGTATCCCACCGCGTCGTTCCCCAAGTGGATGCAGGCGATGTCCGTTATCGATCCCTTCACCTACGCGATTCACGGCTTCAAGGCCGTCCTTCTCAAAGACGGCGGCTGGATCGCCATCCGGGGCGACCTCGCGTTCCTCACCATCTTCGGCATCGCCACGCTGCTGATCGCCACGCCGCTGTTCAAGCGCACGCTGTAGATCGGTGGATCATTGTGAGGGACCCGTGAGCAGTTTTATTAGAATGGGCGAACCTCGGTTCGCCCATTCATTTGCTCACTTAGCGGTGGGCGGAGGCAGATAGCTGAGATCGGGTTCGTAGCGATAGATGTCGTACTCGCTTTGTGTGATTAGCGCCCGGACTCTGTCGAGCAGCGCCTGGTAGTCTTCCTTGCTCAGTCCTTTTTGAGCGCCAATGCCGCTGTCGAGATCGGCCCAACTATCGAATCCCGTGACGGAAGTGACCTCCAGGTTGGATTCGCCAAGGCGCCCCACCCCGACGTTGTAATCCTTGGTTCCTGCCTTTTTGACCGCCGGGAAAATGTCGTTCTTCATGAGTTCCAGGTATTCGTGGTATTTATCGGAACGCACCTGGGTTTGAAGCACACGAATCATCTTGGGAACATTGGCTGACGTAATGTTGTACTCGGGCAAGATTTCTTCAACTACCCGGCGAGAGCTTTCCGCACAGTTGTTAATGCGGGTATTGATGCGCGCCAGATCTGCTGCCTGCTCTGTGGTCTTCATATCGGCTGCAGACGTTGACTCAACGTCGGCCCACTTGTTGTAGTCAATCACGTGGGCAAACTCGTGCGGACCAGTGAGCGACGCCCAGGTCGAGCCATAGTGCGTCGACCCTGCTTTCAGCAGCAGCGCATCGTAATCCTTAATGGCGGCCTCAAAATCGCCGACCCGGTCAGGCTTGACGGTGTAGAAAGTGACGCTGCGGATGTTTCCGTCCTGAGCGGACGCAGGTGTAACCAGCGCTGTCGACGCAAATGCCATTGCGCAGATGCAAGGGCACAGTATTCCTTTTTGGAGCCAATTCATGAACAACCTCCTCATTGCAAGCCGGAAGGTGCGCTCCCGGCGTTTGAAGGTCCGGCATTTCAGCCAGGCGTGATTTCGATGAAGGCCTCGGTCAGGAAGGGGACTGTGCGTTCGGGACTTCGAAAGTTGAACCGGGGAGTGTTCGCTGGAAATCTGCGGATGGCCCGAGTATACACGTGTCAACGCCGAGGCTCGGCAATAGCGAGCAGGCAGATCGAAATGACACGTAGCGCCAGAGAATTGCCGCCCTGGCAGAACCGGCCTTGGCGTCAGGGAGTTTGTTGTGTTGGAGTGACGTCCACCCCGGACTTCCGGAATTCGAACTGCAAAACCCAGACGCTGGCCACGCTTTGTCCATTCGTCTGTGCCGGGGTGAACTTCCAATTGCGCGCCGCTTCAAGCGCAAGATTTGCAAAGTACCGACTCGGTCCCTGCGAATCGATCGACGCATCGCCGACTGAACCGCTTGGTTCTACGTTTACGCGAATGCCGACCTTCACCGTACCCTGAATCGTACGAATTGCTTTCTCCGGAACATCGGGCAACACCTGCTGCGCGACCACTCCCTTCGGTCCGGCTCCTGCCGAAACTCGCGCGGGCGGTTGCGTCTTGGTGGGGGCTGCTGGAGGCGGAGATTGCACCACTGCAGGGGGTTGAGCCTGCGGCGTTGCCGCAATTGGGCTCGGCGCAGGCTGAGGCTGTGTTGCCGCCGGCGGGGGAGTTGTTTGCGCGCTCGGAGCTTCCTGTGCAGGCGCCGGTGCCTGTGCTGTCGGCGCTGGTTGCGATGGAGTCGCTTCGGTTTCTGCCGAAGTCGGTCCCGCTGCCGGCGTACTCGTTGATTGATCGCTTACCACAGGCACTGGTGCCGTCGAGTGATGCGGCTTCAGCATCACGAACCCAAACACAGCCAGCATCGCGACCGCCGCCGCGACAATTACGCCGGTGCGGTTTTTTCGAATCGTTGTGGTTGCAGTCCTGGGTTTGATTGGCCGATGCGGAATCGCAGCATTACTCTGCAGGCACGCCCTGACCTCATCCAGCGTGCACCGATTCGCCGGTTCAAGGCGCAGGCACTCGCGCGCAATTTGAAGGAAGGGCTCTGGAACGGACGGCGGCACCAGAGGCTCAATCTGTCCCGTGCGGTTCCAAGCCGGCGGGATCCGCGTGAGGGTCTCCACCAGGGTTACACCAAGGGACCACATATCCGTGGCCGGAGAAATTCTCCCCAGCGTTTTTTCCGGAGCATCGTAAGTCTCGAGCACTCTGGGAGGCGTGAAGGCGGCAGCGGCGCCGCGAATGTTCTCCGACGAGAGTTTCAGCTCATCGTCGATCACCATGATATTCGACGGTTTCAGGCGGGCGTGAACGAGGCCGTTGTCATGAAGGTATTCGAGCACATCCAGAACCGGGTCCAGCATCTGCTTTACTTCGTCCGGTGTCAGCGCCCGTTCGGTAAGAATCTCCGAGAGAATTTCTCCCGCATACTCTGTCACGACGTAGAGAACGCTGGTCTCATCAATCTGGCCGCGACCTGTTTCGAGCACGCGAACGAGATGCGGATGCAAGAGTCCCGCTGCGGTGGACCAACCTGCGGCGCAAGCCGCTGCGCCCTCAACTGCGGCAGGGAAGAGCTTGATTGCCGCTTTCTGTTCCGGCTGCCCCTCAACTTCGCACAGGTAAACGCCGGCCTGGCCGAAACTACCCAGCCACTCCACAAGCCGATATTTTCCGTTGACTACGCTGCCTACCCAGTCCTTGCGAATTACCTCAGTGTTCATGGACAAACGATCCCATCCGTTCAAGGCAAATGAAGAGAGAGCCAAAAGATTTCAGATTGGACCCGGGGCGAGTCCATTTTAGGGGATTCGCCCTTCTTCACATTACCCAAGTTGGGAGTCCGATGCACCGGAGGTAATCAATTTTGGACAAGAAAGTACCATAACGTGATGCAGATCGCAGCTTCAAGGCCGCGAAATACGGCAATCTCTCGCGAATTGGCGGGCTTATGGTGCCGGAGGTGGCGTCGCAGGCGCCGCCGGTGTATCAGTTTGCTTTGCGAAGTCGAAGCTGCAAGGCCGGCCCAGAATTCCAGCGCCTTCGTCGCGTTTTCCGGTTCCAGTCATATCGGTAAACCTGGCCTCGATGTAGTAGTCATATTTATTGCCTTTAAGCTGGGTGACGAGACCGGCCTTCCCAGACTGCACGGTGCCCTTGGCGTGCAACTTGGCGCTGCCATCGGGATTGATGGTGCCGTCGATGATGAGGTAGCCAGGGCCACCCTCTTCGCCATGCTGGCCGTGAAAGCTTCCGTTGGCTATCGTGCTTGGGAATTTCCATTGGTAGGCGGGCATGCGCGTGCTCGCATCGCAAGCCATGGTTGTCGTCCAGGTTCCATCAAAGTGTCCCGCTTGCGCGGCGAGAATCGGAGCGCAAAACAGCATCAGCCAGCCAAATTTCCTCATTGGTGTGTGTGACCTCCCATGGATGCAGGATCGGCGGTTCATCGGACTTGAGGCAACGGGCTTTCCTGATGTCGTCCGCAATTCGTGGAATCCGACAGCCTAGCTGGCCCCCGCCAGCACCTGCTCATAGAAACGGACGTAGCGCGGCACCACCAGGTTTGCACAAAACCGCTTTTTAGCTGCCACTCGCGCCGCATCGCGCATGGCCTTCATCCGATCAGGATCTTTCAGCAGGCCCAGCGCACCCGCAGCCATGCCTTCCACGTCGCCTACCGGATACAGCAGCCCCGTCACGCCGTCATCAATCAGCTCTGGCACGCCACCTACCGAGGTGGCGATCGACGGCACCTTGCAGGCCATTGCTTCCAGCGCCGCCAGGCCGAATGACTCCAGCTCGCTCGGCATCACCATCAGGTCGGCCAGCGCCAGCAGCTCGTTCACGCGATCCTGCTTGCCCAGGAAATGCACCCGCTGCTGGATGCCGAGATCATGCGCCAGGAACTCCGCCGCAGACCGATCCGGCCCATCGCCCACCAGCACCAGCTGTGCCGGGACCTCCTCTGCCACGCGCGCAAAGATCTTCACCACATCGGTCACGCGTTTCACGGGCCTGAAGTTCGAAAGATGAATCAGGATCGGCTCATCGGGCGCGGCGAGGTGGCGCCGCTCGCACATCTGCGCGCGCTCTGCGTCGTCCTCGATCGGCTTGTAGACATCGCAGTTCACAAAATTCGTGATGGTCTCGATCGGCCGCGTAGTGTTGAACGATTCAATCGTCTTCGCGCGCAGGTAATCCGAGATGCTGGTCACTCCGTCGCTCTCCTGGATCGCGTGCCGCGTAATTGGGAGGTAGCTTCGGTCGAGCCCGACCAGCGTGATATCTGTCCCGTGCAGCGTCGTCACAAACGGCAGCCGCCGCCCTTTCGCCGCCAACATCTGCCGCGCCAGCAGCGCGCTCACCGAGTGCGGAATGGCGTAGTGCACATGCAGCAGGTCCAGATTGTAGTACTCTGCCACCTCGGCCATTCGCGACGCCAGTGCCAGGTCGTAGGGCGGGAATTCGAACAGCGGGTAATTCGAAACCGGAACCTCGTGATAGAAAATCCCTTCGTCGCGCCCGCTCAGGCGGAACGGCTGCGAATAGCTGATGAAATGAATTTCGTGGCCAAGCGCGGCCAATTCGATGCCGAGCTCTGTAGCCACCACGCCCGAACCGCCGTAGGTGGGATAACACGTAATCCCAATGCGCATGAGTCCTTCTTCTTTGGCAAACACACCAAAACACAGTGGAGCTGAAACTGCGACCACGAGAAGATCCATTTGCGCCAAACGACAACAAATCGTGCGTTGTGAGATCTTGTGGATCGCGATAAATCGCGCCAAGGAAAGCATAAACTGCAGGCGCTCGATCCACCAATGAGTGCTCACGAATATTGCCTTTGGAAACCGGCCTCATTCACAGGCACGGAAAGAACCCGGAATAGCCTCGAGCCGGGAAGCTATTATCGAAACTGCGAGATAAATTCGGTGGCCTTCGAAATGCGGCGGCTGCCAACGAGGATAATGCCGAATGCCCAACTCTCACTCCGATGCTCTTGTGGTCTATGGCGTGACCGGCGATCTCGCCCACAAGATGATCTTCCCCGCACTCTATGCGATGGTGAAACGCGGAACCCTCAACGTTCCCGTCATCGGTGTCGCGTTTCCCAAATGGTCGCTTGAGCGGCTGCAGAAGCGAGTGACGCATAGCATCAAGCAATCGGGCGGAATCGATAACAAGCGCGGCCCTCCATCATCTTCTGTCGCTGCTCAAATACGTAAGCGGGGACTACAACGACAGCAAAACATTCGCGGCGATCAAGGAATCGCTCGGCAGAGCGCGCCGTCCTGCACATTACCTCGCCATTCCGCCTTCGCTCTTTGGAACCGTAATCAAGGGGCTGGGCGCGGCCGGGTTGGCTGAGAATGCGCGCGTGATCGTGGAGAAACCTTTTGGGCGCGACCTGGCTTCGGCGCGCGCGCTCAATCGCGTGGCGGGGTCCGTGTTCCCTGAAGACTCGATCTTCCGCATCGATCACTTCCTGGGCAAGGAAGCGATCATGAATATCCTGTACTTCCGCTTCGCCAATTCGTTCCTTGAGCCGATCTGGAACCGCAACTACATCTCCAGCGTTCAGATCACGCTGTCTGAAAGCTTCGGCGTGGGAACGCGCGGCGCATTTTACGAGTCGGCCGGCTGCCTGCGAGACGTGATCCAGAATCATCTCTTTCAAATCGTCGCGCTGCTGGCCATGGAGCCGCCGGCGGGCCGGCATTTCGGAGCGGTGCAAACCGAGAAGGCGACCGTATTCAAGGCCATGCGTCCGCTGAAATCGGACGACGTGGTGCGCGGTCAATACGCGGGTTACCGGCAGGAGAAGGACGTAGCGAAAAACTCCGATGTCGAGACGTATTGCGCGCTCCGGCTTTCTATCGACTCGTGGCGTTGGGACGGCGTGCCGTGGTATCTGCGCTCGGGAAAATATCTGCCAGACACGGCGACCGAGGTTCTTGTGGAGCTGAAAGCACCGCCGCAAAAGCTTTTCGCCGACGCTGCGGCCCCTACTGCAAAGGAAACTATCTTCGCTTCCGGCTCTCGCCGAACGCTGAGATCGGGCTTGCCGCGCGCGTGAAGCTGCCGGGCGAGGAGTTTATCGGCGAGCAGCGAGAGCTGTATCTTCTCGAGCAGCAACCCGGAGAAGAAACACCGTACGAACGGCTGCTCGGCGACGCCATGAAGGGCGATAGCGGGCTTTTTACTCGCGAGGACGCGGTGGAAGCTGCATGGGAAGTGGTCGACAGGATACTCAAACACCATCCCCGGGTGCGGCCTTACAGGCGCGGAAGCTGGGGGCCAAAACAGGCAGATGCCCTGATCGCAGCAAGTGGCTGCTGGCACAATCCTGGTCGCACAACACCATCCCGGTCGTAGCCGTCATTGCAAAGCGAGGAGGGTGCAATTCGTCCGCAGTCTTGCACACTATTCATCTTTGCGGCCTAGCTTCGCAAACGAAACCAGCTTGACCGCCGGAAATTCCTTGACGGCCGCCAGCGCCTGCCTCTCGATGTCGCGTGATTCCCGCAACCGAGTGCGCACGCGCGCCAAATCGGCGTCGTTGTAGCCGGGATGCGTCACTAGTTCCCACGTGCCCTCGGGCATTTGGTACAGCAGCCTGCGCACCATCGTCGCATTCAGCACACCGGTCCCGGCCACGGCAACAGTCCCATCCGTTGAGTAGAACCCTTCCTCGGTGATAATCCTTCGGCACACTGGCTCCAGCCATCGCAATGCGCTTACCTCGGCGAGCCGCACCAATGGTGCATCTTTTGTGGCGCGAATTGCCCACCTCGGCTCAAATGGATTCCGGACGGCGTTGATTCCGCACGCGCTGGCTGCTCGCAAGATCGCGCGCAACACGGTGGGAAACATGTGCGTGTGTTTATGCGTGTCAATGTGTGTCAACCGCACGCCTTTGCCTAGTAAGAATTCGATCTGCGCGCGAACCTCGCGCTCAATCTCGTCCGGTCGAATCTGCCGCGCCAAGACGCGCCTCACAAACGTGCCAATCCCAACAGGGAACTGGCCCGTCTTCCGCTCCACGAGCGATGGAATTTCGACCGACGGCAGCATCGGTTCGCCATCCGCCAGTACCACATGGCAGCCAACACCCAGCGTCGGATGCGCCTTTGCCAATTCAATCGCCTCGTCCGACGCCTCGGCCCGCGCCATCAGCGTCGTGCTCGTCAGCAGGCCCGCTGCGTGCAACTCGGCAATCCCACGATTCACTCCCGGCGTCAGTCCAAAATCGTCGGCATTGATAATGAGGCGGGGCACCTGGTGAGTCTATCAATTGGATGCACACGGGCTGCCGCATCATGAAGGCGCTGCTATCATTGAAGGAGTCGCGCTTCCTGAAGACACTACTCAGGACAGCACCGTGGGCGGTTAGCTCAGTTGGTTAGAGCGCCTGCCTTACAAGCAGGAAGTCCGGGGTTCGAGTCCCTGACCGCCCACCACTCCTAGAATCAACACCTTGCGCGGATTACCTCATTTGCGGAAATACTAAAGCAGGCAGTCAATTAGCGCAAGATTATTTCGTTCTGCGATTCTCGTTCCACCATTTCAGTTTGGCTTCTCGGCGCGCTGGGTCTGCACACTCGGGTGAGCAGTATTTTTGACCTTTCTCCGTCCTAAAAAGTACAGCGGCACATACCGGCCCCGCACAATACACCATTAGCTTCTGGTTGATCTGGAGCCAATACACGGCAGCCTCAAAGGGACAAATCGTAGGCGCATCATCGAGGAGGTCTGTTCGCCCCGCCCATGTTTCGAAGAATCGCGCCCTTTGGCCAGAATTATCTTTGCGTTTCCTAGATACCCGGTCCAATTTGAGTAGACGATTCGCCGCGTCGGGTCTCGCGAAGTCGATGATATGGGGATTCTCAGCACTGACAATTATTCGTTGGTACTCATCCCTTAGGCGATAAAAATACCAATCTCGCTGGCGGGCATCTTTCTCATACCAGATTCGCCGCAATCCGGTTCGCACTTTGGGCACGAAACTTTCAAGAGATTCTCTTGCAAACGGCGTGGGCCGTCGCTTTCCACCTTCCGCCTCGATTTGATAAGTGAATAGTCTCTGCCATCTCTTAAGCCAGCGATCAAACTGAGAATGGTTCTTGGGGTAATCAATTGGATTGGGCAGATTGACGCAATCCATCAGAAAACTCTTTATTTCTTTAATTGAAAGCATCCCTAGAATTTGATTCGTCGGTTCTTGCTGTGACTTCCGTTTCATTTGCTCAGCCTCTTGATAACGCGACCAAGTTTTTCATTCTCTAGACATCAATGTGAATTAAAGTCCAGAGAATATCTAGAAAGAATTCTAGCATGGCTTGTAGTTGAAGAGGAGCCTGGACCAGAGGACGTGACTTTGAAAACCTTTGACCCGCACGAACAGCTTGTATGGGACAGCGAAGTAGCCGTTGCCGTGGTTGGAAGAGGCAAAGACTTCTTTCTTCTTTCGCTCAAGGGAAGCGAACCATTCAACGCGGCAGAAATGGCAGAGGCGCTAGGGTATGGATTCCGCTACGCGGGCGTACTCGGAATCAGGGATGGGCAACCGCGTGCGGAATGTAGTGAACGCCAGACGCCGCCATCACGATGCTTTACGCGAGTCTCGCTTTTGTGCAGCAAGTCGCGAACCGGCTGACGCCGATGCCACCGGATGACAGCGATCAATGGTTATGGCGTTTGTGGTCCCTGAAAGACCCGCGCCCTGACGCATGAGTTTTGGTCCTGACGGCTGGGTCCGCCGGGGGCCAAGGGCGAGTGACGTTTCGCACCCGCCCGAAAATTTAAGTGCTACTCGGCTTAAAAAGGGCCGGGCCAATCCGCGATAGCTGCCCCTACAACGGGGACGATAAGACGCGGCGGTAAAGGCTTCAAACGTGAAGCTAGGGCCGCAAGCTTTAACCGTCGGCTGGGTAAAAAGACCCAGCCGCGCGCGGGGGCTGCCCCAGTTGGGAGTAGTGGACGCAAATGCACGTTCGGGGGAGCACGTGCCCAGCCGAGTAAGGAGAAAGAGAAATTTATGAAATTGGTTGATATGTCGAAACAACACAAACATGCGCTCGATAAGGCCGAAGGAATACTCCGGGCGGCGGAAAACGCGGGCCGGAAAATGACCGACTCTGACAAGCGGACTTTGACACGGCAATGACCGCCGCAAAAGCACTTGAGCCAAAAATCAAATCGATTCAATCGATGAACACAATGTCGCGGTTCTTCAATCATGACGGCGCGTTGCTGATGGACGGCGCGTTAGCAAGCCCTGGCAATCGCAACCAAAAGCCAATGAGCGAGGATTACATAAATGCGTTCGTCGCTTTTCTCCGTTCGGGCGGCAAGCAAGCGCCCGACGCGCTGAGTGAAGGCTTTGACCCGCTGTTTGGCGGCTTCGCTTTGCCCACGTTGCCTGGAATGTCCGCCGCTGCTTTATGAGGGTAGCGGTGGGTCCTCCGATGGCGCGGGTGGTTTCGCCGTCAGCGTCCCAACGGATTCGCAAATCATTCCGTTAGCTGTTCCTGACCTAGGTGTCCGCTCCTTAGCAAGGGCGATTCCTACTTAGACAGATGTGAAACTCCCTAGCCAATTGACGTTCGGAACAGCCGGAATTAAGCTGAGTCAGGCGCGACAACAAACACATTCACGGAGAGCACGCCGACCCTGGTCAGTTGACCCTTTCCGCGTTCATGATGGGCTTGACGCATACCATCTCTTGGGAGCTTTTGCAGGACGTCAGTCTCTTCCAAGAGTTCGGTGTCCGTGACCTCGTTAACTCTGTCGCCATTTGCGAAGACAATTTCTTTGTCAACGGGACAGGCAACGCCCAGCCACAGGGGTTAGTCGGCAACACGGGAACAGGCACAGGCGCGCCATATCTTGTCGAATCGACCGGCGTTTATCTCTTGAACGCCGTTGACGACGTTCTCGGGACGCTCAAAGGGTCGTACTTCAGTGGCGCGGCGTGGTTGATGAGCGCGTGCAACCGCCGTGGCGATCAGAAAAGCACAGCGGCAAGCGAATCTGTTTGCTCCGGTGTGGACACGCGAAGGCGGACGGGACTGCTGCACGGATTCCCAGTGAGCTATTCCTCGAGCATGCCAGCATTGCCCACGGCAACAAACGCGGGCGTCGTGCCGATCCTGTTCGGTTCGTTCCAAGACGGCTACGTAATCGCCGATCGCGGTGGGGCGGGTACGTTCGTCAAAATCCTTGACCAGCCGCTCGCCACAGTCGGCCAAACCATTTTGCTTGGGTACAAGCGCGTTGACGGTCGTGTCCGGCGCTCGGAAGCTATTCAGGCGGTCACCATTTCACACAGTTAACCGACATTGCGGGGGTTAGGTGTTCCGCGCATAGCCCCGCAAGGCGCTTTACGCCTCCTTTCCTATGCGCGGACCTCAAAACCCGGCTTCCATTGTTTGGGGGAGAACAGGAAGCCGGGGTAATTTTTGAAATTGAAGCGAAAGAAATGGAGTCATTGTGGGCGACGCAGTTGACGAACTCATTGCATACCTCAAACAGAGTGGCCGGATAAGCCCGATGCTGAAGCGAGTTTATAGATTTCACAGATCAAATCCGCAGGTCCTCGATTTTCTTGTTTAGAGATGCGCGTGGACAGAGAGAGCGGATGGGCGAGGACATCGCTTGGTAGTTTGTGGCATTACTCTCGTTGGGTGCTCACAAGAAAACACCGCGTGCCTGGCGAAAGTTTTTTGATGGGCAATAATCTCTTCCCGCACTATGGACGAATCATTGCCATTTTGCACCCGGAACTAAACGGCTTCTTCGCAATGGCAAAATGCAAAGCAGACGCCGATTTGGGAACTTTTCTTGAGCCTCTCAAGAATAAAAGCCGAGGTTCATCCGCCGCCTGCTATGGGCCGACGGCACGCCGCTAGAGAGCGGATGGCGGCCCAGCATTCCGCATGAACCAAAGCCTGTTGGACGTCGTGAGCGCGTCAGACGTTCGGAGAACTAATGCCAATCCAAGAGGCGAGAGAGCCAACAGTGCAAATGCAGAGGAAGGACTGGCGCGGTCACAAAGTAACCCGAGAAGTGAATCAGGTTATTGACGTGCGAGATTTTCTCGGGACGCCTGGGTACTCTCTGTTGGTTGTCGCCGCGAACACGAATCTTTCCGTTGGCGACCTGAGCGGTACCTGGACGGTGTCGCAGTTGAGCACCCCAAGGCGGCGCGCAGTCGGAGTTGGATTCAGCGTCGCCGCTGGATGTTCCAACAACCGGACACCGTGAACAGCACTGGCTATCCGAATGCGGACGGCAAGGACACCCGGGCGGTCGCGTTAATGCGTCGTCACTCTACGGTGTCCCTCCGTCAGCTTTCGTTGATGCTGGCTGATGCAGGGATCGCGCGAAGCCGGGAATGGATTCGTCGTCACCGTTGAAAAGTGACACGACGCTATTCATATAAGAGAAAGAGAAACGACGGTCACTCCGTCACACCCCCATCACCCCGTCACCGTCCTTTAGGGGACGTTGACGTGGGAACTGTGGTTTTGGGCCGCGAACGACGGTCAAGAAACACGCGACGGTCACTCGGGTTATGATGGGCAGAACAAATGACATCCGATCAACAATTCACTCTTTGGGCAGCGGCCCTCACTGCACTGCCCACGATCATTTTCACGGGTGCCGTCGCGTACTGGAATTGGAAACGCGACCAAGAGAGACTAATAGTCAAAAAGGGTTTCTTGCATTGGGCACCTCAGGACGGAAAACTAACTAACGCCAATCTGACCGGGGTGACCATTACGATCACGAATCTTTCCCTTTATCCGGTTAGGGTTGGGGCGCTCGGATTCACGACGGGTGGAAGGAACCTCGTGTTGCTCAATCGCGAGGCGCGCGACGGAAGAGAATGGCCAAGTGTGCTGCCAAGTCGCGAAATGATGAAAGTTGCCGCGAACAACAATGAATTGAAACAGCTTGAGGCTCTCGGCCTTCGCAATGGCTTATCGGAACGAAAATTGGTGGCCGTGGCGGCGACCGCGACGGGTAAACTTTTCTTTTCCAAACGATTTGGTGTCGGAAAAACTGGACTCCGAACAGACATCTACGAATCGCACAGAATATAGGGACTGGAGACTTCAAATGGCCTTTGCCGCTCTTCCGCCGTGCGGTTAAGTGGCATCCTGGATGAACAAGAATTTCCGAGGCTGAATGCGATTAACTGGATGGGGCAGTGAGCCTACAGTGAAACCACTCGAAGCGTTACAATCAATCAAACTCACGGAGTTCAATCATGTACTGCACAGAGTGCGGAAGCCCTTTGTCGGATTCTTTCAAGTATTGTGCTGTATGCGGTCACGCTGTCCCGAATATCTCCTCAGTACCGGCGGGAACGGTTCCCCCGCTCAGTCCACCATCGCAAAACCCGACTCCTGGTGCTTCTAGCATCATTAATCCACAGGACAGGCAGTACGTCATTGGCGTCGTGATCTTCGGAAGTTTTTCCGTTTTGACGTTGTTCATTGGTATTTTCCAAGGGCTCACGCCTCTGAGCATTCTCGAAACTGTCGGGTGGGGCTGCGCTGCATGGTTCTGGTATAAGAAAAAACCACTCCACCCAGCGGCGACGATTGCTGTTGGGCTTTTAGGAGTCGCGGTCATAATTGGCGAGATTTGGTTCTACGTTGAAAAGCGCACGAGAGAAACCGCGATCGATCCCTACGCCCAAATTTTGGCGAATGCGGGTGACACATCCGAGTTTGTCCCGCCTGATGCACCTGACATAAAGCCGTGGGAGAAATACGCATCCTGCCAAGAGGCCGAACGTCTGGCGAGCGCCTGTCATGAGAAGCACTTCAATCCAACGGGGCTGTGGGTACAGAATGGTGGCTCTCCGGTCCCACTTCCAAAGTTCGGGCCACTGCCGAAGGGACTTGAACCGCAACCTGAGCAAGCCTCCTGCGACACTTCCTTCGCCTGGAAGAACTACTGCGCCATGAACCCTTGATAGCTCGCTTTTCAGCATCGTACCCACACGCGCACTCGCGGAGGCGGGGGATTCGTCGAGGATTTTGGAAATGAGCCAAATAAAGGTTGAGATGTTGCGCCTCGATTTCAGCCTGCCGAATGTCTGATAGAGGAAACTGTGCAAGAGAGGATGCGGCAACTCGCAGACGGCCAACCGTTCGGGCCAATTGTGGTGCGTTTCGATGGCGAATCCTACTTTGTCCAAGACGGCTTTCACAGAGTGGAAGCAGCGCGCCGATTTGGGCTAGCGGAGCTAGACGCAGAAATTTCGCCGGGCACGTTGCAGATGATGGAAGGTGAGTTTCGCGAAATGCTGAGTGTGCTTAAACGGGATCTTCGCGAAGGAAAGCTTGAGTAGCAAGAGTGGTGGGCCGACAGGCAAGGAAATCGCTACCGCGCACACACATACCGTTACAACTTAAGAGCGGTCAAACCGCCACTGTTTTTTTCTGAAAACAGGAGCGGCAGAGTACAGGTCTACCTTGCTTAGGCGTAAAGGGAACCGTCGTCTCTAATCCGCATTCCGCGCACGTTGTCCGAGTCTCGGGCGAACGGGCTCTTCGGGAACAAATGTTGCGCTTCGCGGCGCATTGTTTGCAATGTTTCGGGACGTTTTTAAATTGTTTGTCGTGAAAAAAGACCTGCTCGCCCGCTGTAAACACAAACTCGGCTTTGCAATCCACGCACGTCAATTCTCTGTCAACGAAGTCCATAATCCCTTGCTCCGGTCAAACCCACTTGAGAAGAGGCTGTGCCGGATTCTAAAGCATTCCCCTCATACGGAAGCCCCACGTTTCCGAGAGGCTCCGTGCTCAGTGATAGAGGGGTCGCCGTAATCGTCACTCTAGTTGAATAGAGGCGGCTCACGGGTGACCTAGGTCACACGCGAGTCATTTTGGTGCCGCTATAGTCCTTCCAATGCGCGCCCCTCTGGCCACGGCCTGGACAGAGTCGAACCCGAAAAGACTTCCGTGTTTGCCGCGCATTACTGGAGTTGGGCCTTGGACTCCGCCGTTCGTAAGCTCTGGATTCACACGATGCACGCGCAATGGGTGATTCGTCAGTACATTTGCGGGGGTTTCGCCAGAGAGTTAAAGGAAGGCACTTCAGCCGGAACACTAAATAGCGAAGAAAAGTGGGTCTTGGTTCATCGCTGGGATGACATGCTGAAGGAAACCTACACATTGCGGTTTATGTTGGGACTTGCTTAAAGACAAGAGCACGAAGAGCACAGCAAGGCCGATTCCGAAATTTCAGATGACTAACGCACCACCTTGTCGAGAATCATGCGCGCCAATTGCACGCTGTCGGCGATCACCGAAGTCAGCCTGGGCGACGGGCGGCTTGTGTCATCCCGCGCAAGCCGGACAGCGGCAATTATCGACGCCGCAATGGTCAACGTGGAAGTGAAGCGGTCTAGTGACCGGCGTTCTTCTTCACGCGCGATTGCCCGTCTCATTTCGCCCACGATTGGGGAGTATAGGCGAATACAAGACGAATATTATCCACACTTGCCCGTTCGAGTTGATGTGTAGGTAAAAATCCGCCATAAGGACATAGATAAAAAATAAATCTATATGTATATATATATCTATAACTTACGTCGTGTACTTTTATGTCCTTACGGAGTGTTTCGACCTACACATTGATTTAGACCAGCCTAACCCGCTTGTTTCCTTATATTTGCGTCCGTTTTGCCTGCTACCTACACATCGCCTACACATTACCTACGCATTGAACGAAAGGCCGTACTCTATTTCTTTGAGCAAGATAACGACCCTTGACAGAATGTAAGGGTACCGGGGGCGGGGTCAAATGTTAAACAGTTCCTTGGGAGAGCACACAATGGGAGTTTTCCGTACGTGAACTCGAATACATTTCGTTTTCTGTTCGCCTTCTAGTGCTACGATTAGATTGTGAAGGCTTCACAACTCAATGCGCTCTGGATCGAGTCGCTATGCGTCATGTGGCTTCCTTGCTACGCCGTTAACGGTCAGGCACCTAAACCAGAGACCTTTTATTCGGGCGCGCAGCACGCCATAATTCAACTCCAATATTCGGACGGACAAACGCTCCACACTGCGACAGGTTTTTTCGTTTCTAAAGGAGATGCTTTCTATGTGGTCACTGCCGGACATGTGGCACGTGAGCCCTTTTCGTACACGGCGACACTGCGGGTCGAGGCCTCAGCTCCAGACAGCCAATCGATAACTGTGGATGTTCGTTTGACAATGCCTCACGAGAGCTGGGTACTGCATCCAGACCATGGCGACGCGACGCACTCTCCTGTTGACGTAGCAGCTATGAAGATCACCAGTTACGGTGGTCTCAGGGCATACCGGTACTGCCCAACCGATTGCCCCGACTGGAAGGGAATTCTTCTCGCGAAGGAAGACGCGGAACCACCGATGCCGATCTTGGTATTTGGCTTTCCATTGAACGAGCCTGGGTTGAAACTGTTGCGTCCCGCGCCATTGGGGAGGCAAGGCATCGTTGGCCTTGTTGACCCTGGCGGAGATGAGATTCAGGTAGAAGACGGGAAGTACTTTCTACCGCCTGGGCTTCATAATTGATACACCCACGATTATTGGCGGCAATAGCGGAAGCCCTGTGATAAGCGATACCCCTTATGCGCCGCAGACGCTTGTGGGCCTCATTTCCGGAGGCACCGACAAGGGTGAACCGGGCGCATATGCGAGGGCAGGAGGATTCGCAATCGCTGAACCCGTGTCGAGAATAATGGAGGTGCTGGACAGTTTAGGAATTGAAAAAATCTCGCCCGTTGACACTTGGTGTTTCTTGTCGGCGACAGATGCCGCGAAGTTCAAGCCACCGCCGCCGTTTCCAGTTTGTCAATAGCGTCCACCCCTGTTCGCGGCGGTAGCCGATTCTTTTGACCAAGGTTCTTGTGTTATGACTGAAGATTCCGTAAAGCCGCCCGAGCCATCTACACACCGATTTGTCAATCGACTGGGAGACAAGATCACCGATCAAGCTATTGGGTGGGTACTTTCCGGGGGAGCTGTCACCTTTATCACGTTGATCGGGGCCAACTGGAGCAAGATCAAGGCCGCCACTTGGGAGACAAGAGTCCCTCTTGCTTTGTTAATTTCGCTCGCGCCCCCTGCCGCTTTTGGGTTCTACGCGCTCTACCGCGTAATGCGCGCCCGTCGCCGAACACCGCTCTACTTCACGATTGATCCGCAGCAAACCCACATAAGCGCGCATCGGGACGGTCGGACCAACCAGCGGCTAATTACGCTGCAACTCATTGTGACAATTGCCAACCCAACAAGAGACAGGAATCTAATTTATCGCTTGCCTCAAGGGAACCGAACCAACCATGTACCTCACGGAACCGATCGAGGTCAAACCGTATTCGGCGATGTTAGATCAGCATGTGCTCACAATGATGACTGCGCCCAAGGGCCTAAAGAGTGGCGTATTTAAGAGCACGGTCTACTTTGTTGACGCGGGCGGCCATCGCTACAAGCAAAAACTCAAGACGCAATTTACTCCGGTGCCCCCGCCACCACCAAGACCAACAGCACCCGCTCCTCCGGCACAAGCGTCATCTGAGAGTCCGCGCTTCCAATCCCTTGAGCGCCAGTTCCATCCAGTTCATGGTGCCCCGCAATCGGGTATAGCGGCCCCTGGCAAGCGGTCAAGGACGATGCTGCCATAATTCGCCTATTTCGAGAGCAGACTCAGTGGCTCATGCACAGCCTGAAGGTCCGCCGTCACAAGATTCGCGTATCGCCGGGTCATCTCAAGCGTGGAATGCCCGAGCACCTTTTGCAGATGAAACACGGACCCGCCGCGCCGAAGATAGTTGACTGCAAATGTGTGCCTGAAACTATGCAAGGTGCGGGCCGGCGCGTCGAATCCCAGTTTCCGGCAAGCAGCTTCACGTCCCGCCTTACGTTGTCGCGGCCCAATTTAGTGTGGGTCCCGTTGGCGAATAGAAATGGTCCGCCGCGCGATTTGATTCCTTGCAGTATCGAAATATCGCTTTCCGTAACTCAAAACTGATGGGAACCATTCGTTGCTTTGAACCCTTACCGTCCAAAGTCACTAGCAAGTTGTCCATGTCAATCTCGCGGACTTTCAAGTTGAGGGCTTCGCTGATGCGGCAGCCAGTGTCCAACAAGAAAAGGGTGAGCAAATGAAGACGTCGTCCATATTTGTCTTTAGGTTTCCACGCGATAAGACGCTTGATTTGCGTTTCTGAGAACGTGGGCGGAATGAATCGCGGCTCTTTGAGAGTGCAGATTTTAAGTGACGAGCCGGACCATTTCAAATAGGCGTTAACCGCGCGGAACACGCAATTGCAGCCCGTTTCTTTCAGCCCTTTTTGCCGCATTCGGAAGACGAGGTCATTCAATTGCTCCTGCGATGGCGCTTCACAAGGCAGCCAACGAAAACTACTCTCGTACCATTCGATTGTGCGGGGGCTGACGTTTTGCAGGTATTGACGCTCACGGATGAATTGCTCAAATCCTTGCATTCGGAATTCCTCCAAGCAGTGCTTTGGTTTTGGAGGTGATTCGTGCAAGTTATTGATTCTTGTGCGGTTAGCTCAGTTGGTTAGAGCGCCTGCCTTACAAGCAGGAAGTCCGGGGTTCGAGTCCCTGACCGCCCACCACGATTGCATCGAGCAGCCGCTCGCTATTCGCTCGCACCGCATTTGAGCGGAGCGCCAGGTTCTGAGGTCCTTCGCTGCGCTCAGGATTTCGCCTGCGTGCTCTGACGCCCGCAAATCGGCTCAAGTTCGAGTCCCTGACCGCCCACCACGATTGCATCGAGCAGCCGCCTCGCCTATTCGCTCGCATACGAGATTTTTCTTAGCGGCTCAACTGGCCAACACTGCGAACCACAATCTGAGGTACTCCGCGATAGGTTTGAAGTTTCCCGGTAGCACAGACACGCGAACCTTGAGCCGGCAGTGGGCCGATGTCCTGCAAGTCCTCCTGCCAAATCACAATTTTGAAGGTCTGATTTGGATAGGGAGCGTCAAGATTGATAAAAGTTGGCGTGCCGGTGCTGCTCGTGGCCTTCCATTCGCTCACTACTTTGCCGCAAACTGTCTGCGTCTCGCCGAGATGGTTCTTTGCATCGGCAATCTTCACGGACTGCGCAGTGAGGGACGGGACAGTAATCAGAAGCGTCGAGAGCAATAGAAATCGGGGAGATTTCATGGTGGCCTCGCGGGGATCGGGATTCGCACAATCATACTACCGATTGAGGCTCGGGCACGTGAATTTTCAGATGATCGAAGCCATGTATCGGAGGCCGCATCCTGCAATCGCTCCCAATCGATTTTCAGGTGTGCGGTCGCTTCCTGTTAAGTCCTTTGCTGTCTGGTCTGCTCGGGCTTAAGGCGAAGACGCTGCCTTGACCTACCTATCGTTTCCCAAGGCTCAGGCCGCCTTCGTCCAATCCAGAATCACCTTTCCGGCCTGCCCCGACTTCATCGCCTCGAATCCCTTCTCATATTCGTCGTACGTGAATCGGTGCGTGATGACCGGCGCAATGTCCAGCCCCGACTCCAGCATCACCGACATCTTGTACCAGGTCTCGTACATCTCGCGGCCGTAGATACCTTTGATCGTGATCATGTTGAAGATCACCGGCCGCCAATCCATCGCGAAGCCTTGCCTGGAATGCCGAGAAGCGCAATCTTGCCGCCGTGGCTCATGTTGGCGATCATCTCGCTGAGCGCCTGCGGACTGCCCGACATCTCGAGCCCCACGTCAAACCCTTCTGTCATCTCCAAGCTGCTTCTGCACCTCGCCAAGCGGCGTCTCTGCCGGATTGATAGCCAGCGTCGCGCCCATCTTCTGTGCCAGCGCCAGTCGCGACTGGATTCAAATCCGTAATCACCACGTGGCGCGCGCCCGCGTGCTGCACCACGGGGATCGCCATGATGCCAATCGGACCCGCTCCAGTAATCAGCACATCCTCGCCGAGAACCGGAAAGGACAGCGCCGTGTGCACCGCATTGCCGAACGGATCGAAGATCGCCGCCACTTCCTGGTTGATCCCGGGATTGTGCCGCCAGATGTTCGTCATGGGCAGCGAGATCAACTCGGCAAACGCGCCCGGCCGGTTCACGCCCACGCCTTTTGTCGTGCGCGCACAGGTGCCGCCGTCCCGCCAGGCAGTTGCGGCAGCGCCCGCACACCACGTGCCCCTCGCCGCTCACAATGTCGCCGGGAAAAAAATCGTTCACGTTCGAGCCCACCGCGACAATCTCGCCGACAAACTCGTGCCCGATCACCATCGGCACGTGGATCGTCTTTTGCGCCCACTCGTCCCAGTCGTAGATGTGCACATCGGTTCCGCAGATTCCCGCGTAGCGTACGCGAATCAGCACGTCGTTGATGCCGTATGCGGGCTCCGGCACCTCTTCAAGCCACAGCCCGCGCTCCGCTTTGCTCTTCACCAGTGCCTTCAAGGGAATCTCCGTTTCTGAATCCGGTTCGCTCGCATTCTAATCGAACGTCGCCGCCATAGGCGAGAGAGAGCGTAACAATCTACACTGCGAAAGGTACCACTGTATCTGATGCGGAGCAGCACAAAAAAATCCGTGATCGTCATCGGCGGAGGCGTAGCCGGCATGGCCGCCGCCTGCACCATTGCATGGAGCGGACTTAAGGTACATCTCGTCGAGAAGAGAGGCTACCTCGGCGGCCGCGCCAGCTCCTACCTGCATCCCGGCGTCAACGAGGTCATCGACAACTGCCAGCACGTCCTCTTCGGCTGCTGCACCAATCTGATCGGCTTCTACAAGCGCATCGGCGTCGACGAACAGATTCACTGGACGCGCGAACATGACCATGATCGAGCCGGGCGGCAGGCGACTCGCTGCTCGGGCCCATCGTGGTTGCCGGCGCCGCTTGCACGGCCTGCCGAAACTGCTCACTGCGAAAGCTTTCACGCGCGCAGACAAGATGGCTCTCGCACGCGCATTCCGCGCGCTCATTCGTCCCGTCTCAGCGTGATTCCACTGAGAGCTTAGGCGCGTGGCTGCGCGCGCAACGGCCAAACGCAGGGCGCGATCGACCGCTTCTGGCGGCTGGTCATCGCCAGCGCGCTTAATGCGGACGTCGATGTCATCGCGTTGCCCTACGCGGCCAAGGTCATTCGCGAGCTCTTCCTCAACTCCGCCCAGGCCGGCGCCATGGGCATGAGTTCCGTGCCGCTCAGTGAGCTTTATGCTGGCGCGGAAGAGTTTCTCAAGCGAGCAGCGGCAGCGAGGTCGTCTTCAACGCCGGACGTCGATGCTGCCGAGTGGGACGAAGAAACCTCGCAGTGGACGCTCGCCACGCGCGCCGGAGTTCTCGTCGGCGATTACCTCGTCCTCGCTCTTCCTTTCGAAGCAACAGCAAAGCTACTGCCGCACCTGCCGCCCGCCGACGGCTCCGAAGCGCTGGCCGCTCAAATCGAGCAACAAGAGCACGGCCCAATTTGCAGCGTGCATCTCTGGTTCGACCGCGAGATCACGCCAGCTCGAACACGCCGTCCTGCTCGACCGCGAAATTCACTGGATGTATAACAAGAGCCGCCTGCAACCCTGGCGCAAATCAAAAGGCAGCTACCTGGAGTTGGTGGTGAGCGCGTCTCAGAGTTTTGCGGCGATGAGTCGAGAACAAGCCATCGAACTCAGTCTTCGCGAACTGGCGGAGTTTTTCCCGGCCGTCGCGACAGCGAAGCTCGAGAAGGCCGCACTGGTCAAAGAGGTCCGCGCCACGTTTACCGTTCCGCCAGGCATCGATGCGTTCCGCCCAACGAGCGCCTCGCCGTGGCCCAACTGTGTTCTCGCCGGGGACTGGATTGCAACGGGCTGGCCCTCGACGATGGAGAGCGCTGCACGCTCGGGACATTTGGCGGCGGAGGCGGTATGTGCCGCGATGAACGAGCCGCACAAATTCCTCATTCCGGACCTGAAGCCGAAGGGGCTAATGAGGTTCGCTCGGTGATGGGCTAATCGGAAAATTGTTCTCGGCCTCTCGCGACTCTTTTGCCCGGTAGAATCTTTTTTGACGCCTTCACGATTCTCTCGGAGGCTTCTTTTGAACTCCGCTCTCGTGCCTATAATTTTTCTAAATAAGATACTTGACACAAAAAATGGTAAGCAGTAACTTACCGTTAGTGGATACTTACCAAGTGCAGCAACTCGATGCCATTGCCGACGTGACCCGTCGCACACTTTTGGAGCGGCTGCGGCGCGGCCCGTTGGCGGTGGGCGAGTTGGCTCGTGGACTGCCCATCAGCAGGCCGGCGGTTTCCCAGCATCTGCGCGTCTTGAAACACGCGCATCTGGTGAAGAGCGAAACTGCGGGAACGCGCAATTACTATCGCCTCGATCCGCGGGGGTTTGAGGCGCTCAGGTCTTATTTCGAGCGATTCTGGGGCGATGCCCTGGATGCATTCAAAGCGAAAGTTGAGGAGGAGTGAGCGATTTATGGACCCGGTGGAAGCCGTAACAGGTGAAGACGCGCATGACGCCCTGCAAGTTGAAGCACAGATGCAGCCGCTGCGGAGAAGCGTACGTGTGAAGGCGAGTCCCGACCGGGCGTTCAGAGTGTTCGCCGAACAGATGGATACATGGTGGCCGAAGTGCCACCATATCGGCAGCTCCCCGATGAAGGGAATTGTGGTGGAGGGCCGGCCGGGCGGCGCGATTTATACGGTGCAGGAAGATGGCACCAATTGCCCGTGGGCATCGGTGATTGCATGGGAGCCACCGCATCGATTCACATTTGCATGGCATGTTACGCCTTACTGGAAGTACGAGCCGGACTTCGCACGCTGCAGCGAGGTCGAGATGCTTTTTACTCCGGCTGATGACGGAACCACTCTGGTTGAGCTTGAGCATCGCCATTTGAGCGCCACGGCGAAGGCTGGGAAGCGATGCAAGGCGCAGTTGGATCAGAAGGCGGCTGGAATGGAGTGCTGCGCCACTTTGTGGCGAAGGTCAGGAGAGGCGCATGAAGGCGTCGCTTTGGTTCCGCATTGCAGCAGTCGTGATGCTGCTCTTCGGCGTCCTGCACACCATCGGCTTTCTGGGCCTTCGACCACCATCGGCTGAAGGAATGGCGGTATGGAATGGCATGAACGGAGTAAGTTTCTCCATCAATGGCGGGCACTTATTCCTACGGCCATTTCTACAGGGCGTTTGGCCTGTCTATCACGATGGCGCAACTCTTCGGCGCGTGGGTGGCGTGGACGCTGGGATCGATGGCGCGCTGTGGCGATCGCGGCGTCCGGGCCATCGCCTGTGGCATTATTGCTTGGCAGATCGTTGGGATTGCGATTGCAGCGCTTTACGTCTCCGCTGAGCCGGCAGCATTGTCGACAGTCACTGTCATCTGCATTGCGATTGCGCTGCTCTACTTGCCGAAGGCGAGCGCATCTCATCAGCCCGCGTAGCGGCGTTCCAAAATATATGGACTCAGTGCGCCAGCAAATACACGCCAACGCACACCAGCACCGCCGCCGCCCACCGCCGCCGATCCACATTCTCTTTCAGGAAGATCTTTCCGGCGATCGCATTCGTCACCAGCGTGAGCGAAGCCGATGCCGGAGCCACCAGGCTCAGGTTCAGGTGATTCAGCGCAAAGAGCAGCGAAAAAATGCGACAGCAAGAAAAAACACGCCGGCGAAAAACAGCGGGCTGGTGAGGACTGCGCGATCGCGCCCTTCAGCCCAGATCGCGCGCGAATCATGGTCCAGATCGCCGATCGACTTCATTGCCGCGGCCGTCAGCACCTCGCCGGTCGTCGAGGTCAGCACTACGGCCGCAATCATCGCCGCCGCAGCCCACGCGCCCGGCGTCACATTGAGAGAAGGGAAGCGTCATCGCGTCACCGCCTCCTTCATCCGGTTCCTGCGCTGCACGCAACAGGAGCGGGCCGCTCGGTCAGCGATGGGCCCTGCGCCACAAATCCCACGCCCAGCGTGATCAGCGCAATGCCCGCCCAGCGCTCGAGCGAGATCGTTTCGTGCAGCCAGAACCGCGACAGCAGCGCGACGATCACGTTGCCGAATGCCGTCGCCGGCAGCACAAAAGTGAGATCCGCCCATGACAGCGCCGTGAGGTAGCTCGCGAAAAATCCGATCAGCAGCGCAATTCCTGCAGCGATCCATGGCGTAAAGACGGCGGCGATCAGCGCTCCTGGGTGCGCCAGCGTAACCGGAGGCATGTGCGTCATGCCGCGCGAAAGGCACGTGTCGCCCAGCGGCGCGAGATCGAAACCAGAGCCAGAATCAGGTATTGCCGCGAAGTAAGAGTGTGATGCGCCATCCATCCAATCTGATACTGCTTAACGCAGAAGAGTGCATAAAGAAAATGAGGGCGGACGCATTGGCGCCGCCCTCGACTCAGAAAACGAAACTCCGTTACGCCCCGGCGCCGACCGTTGCGGAAGGCCGCGCCTGCTGGCTGCGCGCTTCTTTCACCTGCCGGTTGCGCTGCGCGCGCAGCTTCAGGAACGACTTGGCCTCAACGTAGAGCCGCGGCATGTCGCGATTCACGATCGCCTTCCACACCACGCGGAACGCCGCCTTGGGCCGGAAGTAGTACTCGTCGTAGAAACGGTGCACCATCTCCATCACGTAATCGACGGGAAGGCCGGGGTATTCGATGTGCGCCATCTGGTGGCCGCCGCCATCCTCCATCTTCTCGTTGGTGATGAAGCCGTTCTTCTCAGCGAACTCGTAGAACTCCGTTCCCGGATAAGCGTGCGCAATTGACACCTGAATCGTCTCGCAATCGAGCGTCTTGGCAAAGTTGATGGTGTTGCGGATCGATTCCTTGGTCTCGCCCGGCAGGCCGAGAATGAAGTCGCCGTGAATCGTCAACCCGAGCGAATGGCAGTCGCGCGCAAAGTCGCGAGCCCGCTCCACCGTGGCGCCCTTCTTGATGTTCTTCAGGATCTGCGGATCGCCCGATTCGAATCCCACGATCAACAGCCGGCAGCCGGCTTCGCGCATCGCCTTCAGCGTGTCGTAATCGGTGGTCACGCGCGAAGTGCAGCTCCAGGTGATTCCCAGCGGCTTCAGCTTCTCGCAAAGCTCAATGGTTCGCACCTTCTGGATGTTGAAGGTGTCGTCGTCGAAGAAGAATTCCTTCACTTCGGGGAAGTTCTCCTTCGCCCACTTCATCTCCGCGGCCACATCGTCGCTTGAGCGCTTGCGCCACGCATGACCGCTCAATGTCTGCGGCCACAGGCAGAAGGTGCACTGCGCCGGGCAACCGCGCGTCGAATAGAGCGCGATGTATGGATGCAGCAGGAAGGGCACGTTGTAGCGCGTCACGTCCATGTCGCGCTTGTAAATCTTCGTCGCCCACGGCATCGCGTCCAGGTCTTCCATCTGCGGACGGTCGGGGTTGTGCACCACCTTTCCGTCCTTCCTGTAGCTGATGCCCAGGATCTCGTTCAGCGGCTTGCCCTGCGCAAACTCGACCACGGAATAATCGAACTCGCGCCGGCAGATGAAGTCGAGCGCCGAGCACTCGTTCAACGCGCGGTCCGGGTCGGTGGTCACCGGCGGTCCGACGAAGGCAATTTTGATCGCCGGGTACTTCGTCTTGATGGTCTCGGCCAGACGCTGGTCGCCCTCCCAGCCCACGGTCGAGGTAAAGAGCACCAGAAACTCATAGTCCTTGCAAATCTTGATGGTCTCCTCCGCGGAAACGTGGTGCGGAGGCGCATCCAGCAGCCGCGACCCCTCGAGCAATCCGGCCGGATAGGTGAGCCAAACCGGGTACCAGTAGGACTCGATCTCGCGCGTTGCAGGCCAGCGGGAACTCGCGCCGCCGTCAAAGTTCTCAAACGAGGGGGGGTTGAGAAGCAGTGTTTTCAGAGGCATGGGCATCCCTTTAATTCTAACATTCAGTCGATTGTTTAGACGGATTTCGGGGCGTTCGCGAAGCAATTGATTTCGCGGGGGTTCCGGCTTGCGGTGCGGATCATAAACTCATTGCAATCAGCGCGGCCTTCGCCAGACTTCATCCGCTACAAGTGGGATGCGGGGGGTTGGTTGCAAGGTTCATCGAATTTGATCGGAAGCACGACGGCATCGACGGCGCTGTACATTTCCCAGTCTTCTATCACGCTTGTTGCATCATTTCGTGTGCAGCTCGTTCAGCCAATCCTGCATGTGGCCCAGAGCCCGCAGCAACCCAAGCCGCGCCTTCTCAAGGTTCAGGCCCGCTTCCGTCGCGTCAACGTACTTCTGGCGCTCGTCGATGCGTGCCTTTTGCTCGGCCTGCGGCGAAAGCTGCGGCGGCGCTCCCGGCGCCCCGGCAGCACCATTGCCGAGCTCAAGTTGGGTCATCACCGCCTTCAACTGCTCACCGGCGATTTTCTGCTTCAGGCTGGCAACCTCGGCTTGCGCATCCAGCTCGCGCAGGTTTCCGCTCAACGTCGCGATCTGCAAATCGTCCTGCTGTTGCGCCTGCTCCGCCTCGACCTTGGCTCGCAATGCTTCCGCGGCCGATTCCCTTTGCTTGGCCCGCGACTCGAAATCGACGATTGGAACCTTGATAGAGAATCCGGTGCTGAAGTTATCGGCGGGGAGCTTGCCGTTGGGAACAACAAAGTAGCTCCCGACGTTATTCAATAACTGTGTGCTGCGGTTGTATTGTGCGCCGAATCCAACCTCGGGCAACCACCACAGGTGCTCCTGGTCGCCTTTCGCGATCAGCATCTTTGACCGCGCAATGTCTCCTGAAGCTTCAATTCCAGCTAGCGTTATCGGCTTCTCGTCGGCAGTCACCGCCGGGACTTCTGGAATGCTTGCGTGGTCCGGCGCAATCGACCCCACCGGCAATCCCGTCAGCTGGGCGAGATGCTTGGCCAGCGTCACGGCACGAGCTTCAAGATGCAGGCGGTTCAGCTTCAGCTCCGCGGCCGTTAGTTGCGCGTGGTACAGCTCGCTCAGCGGATCGACGCCCGCATCCGTTCGTTGTTGCTCAATCTCAACCAACCGCGCAGTAAAGCTCTCCTGCTCATGCGCCGCCGCCAACTCAGTGTTGACCGTATCGAGCTCGATGTAGTCACTCGACGCATCCAGCGCTACTTGCTCCTGCGTATCTTTCAGCGCCGCCTGGGCCGCTTTCACGCCTGCATGCGCCGCCTGGATATAGCGGATTTGCTGCATGCTGAAAACCAGCGACTGCATCTTGCTGTCCCAGATCGTCGGCAGGTCCCCGGTGAAACCAATTTCAGGAAAGGCCGGCAATCCCGAACCGAAGGAAACCGATGGAATGAACACATCTTTCGCCTGCGACACTTGCGCCGCGGCCTTTCGCACATCGGCCTGCGCCAGGCGCACCTGCGTGCTGTTCTTCTGCGCCAGTTCGACTACGGTCGTTAGCGAAACCTGCGCTCTTGCCGCGTTGGACGCAATCAAAAGCATGCCAACCGCCTGCGCGGCTGCCAGCCACGGCCCCAGCCTTTTGTTCCTTGCCTGCATGACTCTTCTCAAGGCGCGGGATCCTGCGATGGGCTGAAGTCCTTTGCCATGCTCGCCGCCGCAGCCAGGTCCTGTTGCGCGCCGGCAGTGTCGCCCAGTTGCTGTTTCAGGCGCGACAAGCGAATGTGCGCGATAAACGCCGGGGCTTCCTCAGTGAGCGACGCTCCGGAGATAATTCTGAAGCATCTGCTCGGCGAGCTGCGGATTCCGTTTTGCCGCGATCAACACGCCAGCCCCGTCATACAGCCCGGGGCCCGCATTCTTGTCCTTCGCTGCGGCGGAAATACAACTCTGAATTGCAGTGTCCAGATGTGGCCACTGCTGCCGGCCACGATAAAACGATGCGAGCGTCGTCCAGTCGTCCGCCGGTGTCGGACTCGCGCTTGCGGCCTGCTTGTAGTACTGCTCTGCGGCCGTGTAGTTCTTTTGTTGCATCGCGATGTCGCCGCGCAATTGAGCGGCCCGCGCCGGATCCATCTTGTCCAGTTGCGACGCAACCTGCTGTGCCTTGTCGGTTCCGCCGCCCGCGATGCCCGGGGCCTGCGCATAATAATCGCCCAAGTCTGAAAGCGCCGGACCATTCTGCGGATTCAATTGCGCTGCCATCTGCATCGCTGCAAGCGACTTCTTGGCATCGCCGTATGCCGAAATGAAAGATGCATGACTCGCTTGCTGGCCGAGCACGCGCCCCAGCCACATGTGATAGTCTGAGTTCTTGTTGTTCAGATTCACCGCCTGCTGGCATTCGGCCGCCGCCTGGCTCCACTGCTGGAGCTGAAAGCGCACCCGGCAGAGCAGATTCTGCGCCTGGTCTGCGCCGGCTCCACTGGTCGGCAGCGGCGTGAGCAGCGCAAGGGCTTTGTCCGCCTGGCCGGTTTGCAAATAGGTATTTGCCTGGGTCAGCGTTGCGGCGGGAATTTGCGCGTTCGCTGTAATTCCCGCGGCCAAACAGGCCAACGCCACCGCACCGGCTTGAACGAGTCTCCAGCTCACTTCTCTTCCTTGATCGGTATGCCCTCCTGCAAGGGCTGACCGTTGGTTGTTCCGGTGGCCACGACGTCGCCATCATCAAGACCGGAGAGAATCGGCACCTGGGTCAGGTTCGGTGCGCCGATCGTGACTGAAACCCGCTTCAATGCGCCGTTCACGACCTTGTAGGCGAAGTACTTCCCGTTCTGCTCGTGCAGCGCTTCGCGCGGCATGCTGAGTGCGTTTGTCTCGCTTGAGATCGTTACGGTCACAGTGACATTGGTATCCGGCAGAAGTCCATCGTTACTTCCATCGAAATCGATCAGCACTTCGCCCACGTTGCGCGTTCTGTACTGAACAATCGTGATGGCAGTTGCGATACATGGCCGTGCCATTCGCGCCCCGGTTTCGCGTCCCAGCGAATCGACACTTTCTGCCCAATCGCCAGCCGTCCCAGGTCGGGCTCGTCGAAATATGCGCGTACCCGCTCGTGATTGCAGGTCGGCCATTTCTAACAGCAGCTTGCCTGCTTCAGCATAACTCGTCGGCGTTGCGTCCAGGCTGTAAACGGTTCCCGCGATCGGAGCGCGGATCGAGGTCTGCTGCCTCCACGTGTTGCGCGGCAGCCAGCGCCGCTTCCGCGTCCGCCAACGGAGGCTCGAGCGCGCGCCACATCCATTTCGCCGAATATCGATCCTGCGCGTTCTTCTGTGCCGCCGCCAGGTTCGCTTCCGTGGTCTGCAATTGCTGGCGGGCTGCGAGCACTTCACCCGGTGCTGCTGCGCCGGTCGCTGCCAATTGCGTCAGTGCATCCAGATCGTGTTGTGCCTGGTCGCGCGCCAGCCGGTCCTGCTCGACTTCAGCCGAGGCAGTTTGCTGTTCGGCCTGGGTGCCACTGTGGGTCGCCGCATCAGAGCGATGCCTGCGCGGTCTTCACGGCGCTCTCGGCGGTCGCCACCTGCGCCCGGGCCTGCACATCATCGAGTGCGATCAGCAGTTTTCCGGCTGGAACCTGTCGCCCTCCTGCACGTACGACCGCTTTCACCGTGGTCGCCATGGGGCTGCAAGAACTGGTAGTTCATCTCGGCTCCACGCGTCCGTTGGTGCTCACCGTGTTCAATAGGGTCGCGCGTCCCACCTGGGCGACGCGCACCGGCAGCCGCTCGCGCAGAAAATAACGCGCCGATAAAGAATACGGCGACGACAACCAGGGCCGCACCGACCCAAAGCCACCTGCGGTTTGTTTGCGATCTTGCTTCAGCCATGCGATTAACCAGAGTCAGTATATAAGACTCAAAGCACAGCGCTTGGGAGCGGAAAAAACGCAGAATTGCCGATTCTGGGAGTTAGAACTCTGGGATTTAACCGCTTTGTTGGCTCGACAATTCGTTTTGTGAGATCGAGCCAGCAGCTAATCGCTAACGGCCAAAAGCTAAAATATCTCTATGGCCAAACCGCGCTACACCGACGAGCATGCGAAGGCCGGACTCGACTTTAATTTTCCGGCCATCGAGACCTGGCAGAACCAGTTTCCTGGCTACGAGATCAACATCGACGATCCGGAACTGACTTCAGTCTGCCCCAAGACCGGCCTGCCCGACTTCGGCGTCCTGACCATCCGCTACATGCCGCGCGAGCGCTGCCTCGAGCTGAAATCGCTCAAGGAGTATCTTTTCAGCTACCGCAATCTCGGCATCTTTCAGGAAAACATCGTCAACCAGGTGCTCGAAGACATCGTGAAGGCCTGCGATCCGGTCTGGGCTGTTGTGAAGGGCGAATTCCGCCCGCGCGGCGGCATCGGGACTACCGTCGAAGCCCGCTGGCCGCGCCCGTCGGCGTAATCGGATTCTCACTACGAGGGGCTAGTCGAGGCTCCCTGTATGATCTGTGGGAGTTCCTGAATTCTTTGCTCATCGCGTGAGCTAATTCTCTTGCCGATCTCAATCAGACGCCCGCAGTTCCGACTCAGCCCCGCCATCGGCACCATCGCGCTTCTGCTCGCCCTCAATCTGCTCAACTACATCGACCGCTATATTCTGCCCGGCGAGCAGTCGCTGATCCAGCGTGAGTTTCATGCCACCGACCAGCAGATGGGCGCGCTGACCACGGCGTTCTTTCTCACCTATATGATCGTCGCGCCTCTCACTGGCTGGCTCGGCGACTGGTTTCGCCGCAAGCCGCTCATCATCGTCGGTGCTATCCTGTGGAGCCTGGCCACGCTTGGCTCCGCATTCGTCCACACCTATTGGACGCTCTACTTCGTCACGCGCTGGTCGGAGTTGGCGAGGCCACCTTTGGCATCTTCGCCCCCGCCGTGCTTGCGGACTTCTATCCCGAGCGCGAACGCAACCGCATCCTCTCGATCTTCTATCTCGCCATTCCTGTCGGCGCGGCGCTCGGCTACCTTGCCGGCGGAGAAATGGGAACCCTCTGGGGATGGCGTGCGCCGTTTTTCGTTTGCGCCATTCCCGGCCTCGCGGTCGCGGCTATCTACATTCCTTGGGGCAGGGAACCGGAGCGCGGCGCCTGCGATAACCTCGATGCGCGACCAGTCTCTCCCGCATCGCCGCGCACGCTCGCCGATTCCTTCCGAGGATTCCTCGCGCTCCTGCGCAACCCCGCCTTCCTCACTTCAACCTTTGGCCTGGCGCAGATCACATTCGCGCTCGGCGGCATCTCCGCCTGGGTGCCGACCTTTCTGCATCGTTCGGTCGGCCTCTCCGTCGCCAACGCCAGCCTGGTGGTTGCGGGCATTACAGTTGTCGATGGCATCGCCGGCACCATTGCCGGCGGCTGGATTGCGCACCGCTGGCAGCGCACCGACCACCGCGCTCTCTATTTCGTTTCGTTCTGGACTGCCGCGCTCACGCTGCCCTTCGGCGTTCTCGTCTTCTTCGGCCCGCACATCCTCGCCATTCCTGCACTCGTTCGCCGCCGAATTCTTCATCTTTCTCAACACCGGCCCGCTCAACGCTGCCATCGTCAACTCGGTCGACGGCGCCGTCCGCGCCACCGCCATCTCCCTCAATCTTTTCTGCATTCACTTTTTCGGCGATACATTCTCGCCACAGATCATCGGCGCCATCAGCGACCGCACTACTCTAAGCATCGGCCTCGGCGCAACGCTGGTCTCGCTGGTCATCGCGAGCCTGATTCTCTGGTACGGCGCGCGCTTCGCCCCGCCACTCAGCGGGCCGGCAAGCTGATAAGCTACTTCACCGTCTGCTGGTCCCGCGTATTCATGAACGCGCGCCTGCCACCCTGCGGCCTCAGGTTCGGATCGCTCACTGGCGGCCGGCTTTGCTCAGCATCGAATCCGCGCGCGAGCAGCGGATTGGGCCTGAACTTCGGCGGCCCACCGTGAAATTGCCGCACATGGCTCAGGACCATCCCCGCGCGCCCGTTCATTGGCTGCACCAATCCCCGAATCTGCACATTCATGTCGCGAAATTTTTTCAGGTCTCCCACATCCGTGCGGTCTTCCGGCAAGCTGAGGAAGGTAAACCGGCACTTGTCATCCGGGGTCTCAGGCGAGCACACATCGAGGAATCGTGTGCCATCACTAAGGGCAACCACGTCATAGACATGTGCCGAAACACAGACGTTCTTGTTGAGCATCTGCGCGGCTTGCTCGGCAGTCACGCAGGAACTCGGACTGACGGCGAATACAATCGCCGGCGCACCAAGAAGAAGCGCCGCAACCCAGCCAGTACGCTGCGCACTCATTCGTCGCCTTTCCGGGGAATGGAGGTAAGACTAGATCAGAGACACAGCGAGGGGATGTGACGAGCATCGCATTGAAAATTGAACGGAGGGGAACCAACAGAGCTAGCGGGTTTCATCCGGCTTCAGTGTGACCGGTACCAGGACGAAACCACGCACGGCGATTGCCTGGCCGTTGAGAAGATAAGGCTTGAACTTCCATTTAGCGACGGCGGAGACTGCGGCGGGCCGCATGAGCATCGGCCCTCCGCATGAGGTTGCATACATTGCATTGCCCAATTTATCAATCTCGAAACCAACGATGACGCTGCCCCTGATGAGTGCATCTCCGCCGGTGCGAGCAACAACCGACGAGCCACCATCTGTCAGAAGCGATCGGGTAACACTTTCTGAGAGAAAAACATCGAGTGCGCCATCTTTTGCAAGCTGGGTCTCGAGGGACTTACAAGCCTCGTAGTCAAATGGCGGCTTTTCCTGTGAGAAGGACGTCACGGAGACGGTCAACAGCAGAAGCGAAAAAGCCGCGATTCTCATTGTGGTCCAAGAATAGCCCTCTTCCCTGCGTATGCCTATCGAATTCCCACCAGTTCCTGCGCCTTGGTACCCTGCCCGTAGTGGCTTTCGACATAATTGTCGAGAATCTGCTTGAACTCCGCCACAATCGTGTCGCCGCGCAGGGTAGTCGCCAGCTTGCCGTCCACATAGACCGGAGCAACCGGATCCTCAAATGTCCCTGGCAAACTGATGCCCAGGTTGGCGTGCTTCGATTCGCCCGGCCCGTTCACCACGCAGCCCATTACCGCCAGCTTCAGCTCTTCCACGCCCGGGATACTTCTTGCGCCACTCCGGCATCGAGGTGCGCAAGTAGTTCTGAATCTGCTCGGCCAGCTCCTGGAAATACGTGCTCGTCGTGCGCCCGCATCCGGGGCAGCTCGTCACCTGCGGCATAAAGCTGCGAATCGAGAGCGACTGCAAAATCTGCTGCGCCGCCAGTACTTCCTCGGTCCGGTCGCCACCTGGCTTCGGCGTCAGGCTCACGCGGATCGTGTCGCCAATGCCCGCCAGCAGCAGCGGCGCCAGCCCCGCCGTCGACGCGATCAGCCCTTTCGATCCCATTCCCGCTTCGGTCAGTCCCAGGTGCAGCGGATAATCGCATCGCGCGGCCAGCTGCCGTGTACACATCGATCAGATCGCGTACGCCGCTCACCTTCGCCGACAGAATGATCCGGTCGTGGCCCAGTCCGTATTCGCTCGGCCAGCTTCGCTGATCGCAGCGCGCTCTCCATCATCGCTTCCATCATCACTTCGCGCGCCGGCATGGGGCTCGGGCCGCTTGCTGTTTTCGTCCATCATTCGCGTAAGCAGAGACTGATCCAGCGAGCCCCAGTTGACGCCGATGCGCACCGGCTTGTTGATTCTCCACCGCGCACTCAACCATGGTGCGGAAGTTGTCGTCATCCTTGCGTCCGATCGACACATTTCCGGGATTGATGCGGTACTTGGCCAGCGCGCTGCGCCGTCGCCGGATATTTCTTCAGCAGGATGTGCCCGTTGTAGTGAAAGTCGCCGATGATCGGCACGCGCAGGCCGCGCTTCTCGAGACCTTCGACGATGTGCGGCACCGCCGCCGCGGCCTCTTCGTTGTTCACCGTCACGCGGACGAGTTCAGAGCCGGCCAGTGCCAGCGCCGCAACCTGCTCAATGGTGCCCGGCACATCGGCCGTGTCGGTGTTGGTCATCGACTGCACGACGACCGGAACTTCCCAGCCCACGCGCACGTGGCCGATATGCACTGTGGGAGTTTTTCTGCGCTGAATCTCCGCCATGCTTCTAGTTTACCCGCAGCCGCAATTCCCGGCATAAACGGCGGGTTACCGGTCTTGATACGCATCTGGTTCTATTGGATTTAGCAATTCACATCGGCACCGCGCGCACCTGGCTTTCCTCGATATCGCCCAGCATCGCCTCAATTTTTTACCAACCCTTTGATCGTGCAGAATGTCGCTCTCGGTATACTCCGGCGCAGGAGGGTCAATCGTGGCCAAGCCCCATCAGAATTCAGCCCATCCTTTGAAAAAGAAAAAACCGGCAAGTAGTAGCGGTGCCTCCAGCCTTCACTCTCCGACCGGTAAAGTGCCGGCCAAAAGCACCAGCCGAGTCTCCAGAAAAAATAGCCGCGTCACGAAAAGTGGCGACCCCGTCTTCGCGCAGCCCGTGCCGTCGGGCGATCCCACAAGTTTCAAAGACCCGGTTACAGACTCGAAGGATCCAGACGTTGCAGGAGTTCAACCGGTGCCACAACCGGCCGGCGCGGCAGTCGAGCCCACTTTGACGCTCGCGCAGGTCTACGGCAGCCGCGGCGCGACGATCGAAAAGAACCTTAGGACCGAAGGACAAATTGTTTTTCATTGCGTTGGCGACACGGGAAGTGCAAAAGGACCAGAAACGCAATCGCTCGTCGCCGACAAAATGGTTTCTGACTTTACCGAGGCTAACGCAGCCGATGCGCCTTCGTTTTACTACCATCTAGGCGACGTCGTGTATTACTTCGGCGAGGGCGAATACTACTACGACCAATTCTATGAACCGTATCGAAACTATCCCGGTCCGATCCTCGGCATTCCCGGCAACCACGACGGTATCCTTTATCCGGGCGACCCCGCGCCGACGCTCGGGGCGTACCTGCGAAATTTTTGCGCCGCGTCCGCGGGTCCGGCGGCAGACGCAGCCGGCCTGGTGAGAACGACCATGATCCAGCCCGGCGTCTACTACACATTCGATGCTCCGTTTGTCCGCATCCTGGGTCTGTACAGCAACGTGCTCGAGGATCCGGGTGTCATCTCAGATCAGAACGGCACCTACCCGACACTCGACGAGCGACAGATCACCTTCCTTACTACTGCACTTAAACGAGTCAAGACAGAGAAATACGCCGGTGCTCTGATTATCGCCACGCACCATCCTCCATTTACCGGCGGTTCCGATCATGGAGCCAGCCCGCTGATGCTCAGCGACATCGACAGCGCCTGCACAGCGGCAGGAATCTGGCCGCACGCGGTGCTTTCGGGCCATGCGCACAATTACCAGCGCTATACGCGCATCGCGAATGGTTTCCAAATTCCCTTCGTAGTGGCTGGCTGCGGAGGACACTCGCCGCTCACTACCCTGCGCTCCACAGTTCGCACACCGTACAAGATTGACGACACGCTTACGCTTGAGAGCTATGACGATAAGGACTACGGCTACTTGCGAATCGTCGTCAATGCAGCGACCATGAGGATCGAGTTCCATCCCGAATCCGATGGGGGCACAACGAAAACTCCCAACGACGTGGTGACAATTGACCTGGCGGTGCGCACGATCAGTTGAAGGAAACCGGAAGTGGTGCCCCACTTGGGTTGGCTTGGTTGGCAGGAAGACTTGGGCCTGCGCAGAAATCTACACAGCCCTCCCCGCCGCCGCGCCCGACGCCCACGCCCACTGAAAATTGAATCCTCCCAGATGCCCCGTCACGTCCACGACTTCGCCGATGAAGTAGAGCCCGCGCACGTCGCGGCACTCCATCGTCCGCGCTGAAAGCGCATCGGTGCTCACGCCGCCCGCCGTCACCTCGGCCTTCTGGTAGCCTTCGGTTCCGCCCGGAGTGAACTCCCACGCGTGGAGCCGCCGTTCTAGTTCATCGAGCGCCGCATTCGTCCAGCTCTTTGGTGCGGCCACCTCAATCAGCCGATCCGCCAGCCTTGCCGGCTACTTGCGCACGCAGTGCCGCTTTCGCAGCAACCAGATCGCGTCGAGCATTCTTCGCGAACAGCGGCGTCAGTAACTTCTGCCCCGGCGCCCAATCGATGCGAATTGGCTCCGGTCTTTTCCAATACGACGAAATCTGCAGAATTGCCGGCCCGCTCAGTCCGCGATGCGTGAACAGCATCTTCTCTGTGAAGCTTTGCTTGCGACATGCAGCCGTCACCGTCGCCGAAACGCCACTTAAATCCGTGAACGAATCTCGTTCCGCGCCCGCAAGCGTCAACGGAACCAGCGCTGGCCGGCATGGCTCAATCGTCACACCAAACTGCCGCGCAATCTCGTAGCCGAACCCCGTCGCGCCCATCTTCGGAATCGACAATCCGCCCGTCGCCACGATCAGCGCCGGCGCAACAAAAGCATCTCTGCCCGTGACGACCGTAAACACTCCCGACGAATCGTCGCGGCACACCTCGCGCACCGCTGCCCCGGTGACCACACGCACGCCGGCATCTGCGCATTCCTTCATCAGCAAATCGACAATCTGTTGTGCCGATCCGTCACAGAAAAGCTGTCCCAGCGTCTTCTCGTGATATGCGATCCTGTGCCGTTCCACCAGGCCGATAAAATCCGCTGGTGTGTACTGCGCCAGCGCCGACTTGGCAAAATGCGGATTCGCTGAAAGAAAATTGTCGGGCCGCGTGTGCAGATTGGTGAAGTTGCACCGGCCGCCGCCGGAAATAAGAATCTTCTTGCCGGGCCGATCTGCGCGCTCCAGCACCACGACGCGCCGTCCGCGCCGCCCGGCTTCGATCGCGGCCATCAGCCCCGCCGCTCCCGCGCCGAGAACGATCAAATCGAATCTGTTTGCGCCTTCCACATCCCTGATTAGATCATTCCTGCACGCTTTCTTCTCCTGGCCAAGTCGCGTTGCGCGTTTCCTGCTGACTCCCTCCGCAACCCTCTTGTATAGTTCCTTTATTCCCCTCGGTCCGGAAATCGTCACACCCATCCGGAAGAAATCTGTTGTACGAAGAAATTCAATCCAGCACGCGGAGGTCGCACATGGGTGAGAACCCAACACCAGAACACATCATGCAAATTGGCCTGGGCTTCTGGGCCTCAAAGGTTCTTCTAAGCGCCGTTGAAATGGGACTCTTCACCGAACTCGCGCAGCATCCCGAAAATCTTGAAGCAGTCCAGGGCCGCCTCGGTCTTCATCCGCGCGCGGCGCGCGATTTTCTCGATGCGCTTGTCGCCCTGGGCCTCATCCAGCGCGACAAAAACGGTATCTATTCAAACACGCCTTCAACCGATCTCTTCCTCGACAAGAAGAAGCCCTCCTACATCGGCGGCATTCTCGAGATGGCCAACCAGCGTCTCTACGGCCACTGGAGCCACCTCACTGAAGGCTTGCGCACCGGCCAGCCGCAGAACGAAGTCCGCGG
This sequence comes from uncultured Acidobacteriaceae bacterium, assembly GCA_963782085.1. Taxonomy (GTDB): domain Bacteria; phylum Acidobacteriota; class Terriglobia; order Terriglobales; family Acidobacteriaceae; genus Telmatobacter. The sequence goes on along the minus strand of CAWAIL010000002.1, from coordinate 113,016 downwards.
CGGCGGCCAACCTCTGTTCGAAACCCTTTACGCCGATCCCGCGCGCCTCAAAGTGTTTCTCAAGGCGATGACCGGCATCAGCCACGGCAGCGCTCATGGCCATTGCCGCAAAATTTCCCTTCAAGAATTACAAGACCGTCTGCGACGTAGGCACAGCGCAGGGCGATACTGCCGCGCAAATCGCCCTCGCGCATCCGCATCTCAGAGTCTTCGGATTCGATCTGCCCGAAGTCGGCCCCATCTTCGAAGAGTACGCCGCGCAACTCGGCCTCAACGGCCGCCTCACTTTCAAGCCCGGCAGCTTTTTCGACAGCCCGCTCCCCGAGCGTCGACGTCATTGTCATGGGCCATATCCTGCACGACTGGGATCTCGACACGAAGAAGATGCTCATCCGCAAGGCCTACGACGCGCTGCCTCCAGGCGGAGCGTACGTCGTTTACGAAGCCATCATCGACGACGATCGGCGCAAGAACGCTTTCGGCCTGATGATGAGCCTCAACATGCTCATTGAAACCTACGGCGGCTTCGACTACTCCGGCGCGGACTGCCAGGGATGGATGCGGGAGGCCGGCTTCAAAGAAACGCGCGTCGAACACCTGGTAGGCCCCGACTCCATGGTCATCGGCATCAAGTAGTCACGAATGCGCTCAAGCCCGGAGGGTTGTTATATCGGATTCGCGCAGCGAATCCTTGCAAATCCTGACCTCAGCTGAGTGGCTCGATGTGAGCCACGGCAGGCTGTTTCGCTGTTGCATGTCAAGTGGTAAAGGGCCGAGAGGTTGTGAGCGGATTGGGTATCTACAGCTGGCATATAATTGCAGCGCGGATCCGGGATGTGCGAAAACCGGCTTGGAAACTGATCGGAGAATTCGCGGTCGATCTCGTCTCCGCAACCTCGAGTATCGCAATGAGCCGGGGACGATCATCGCTGTATCGAAAAGCATTAAGATCCATCGGTTCCCCCTTGGTTGACGCGTGGCGGCTTTAGGTCGAACCTGAACGACATGTTCATGGAGATTCATCATGAAGCGCGAAATTTCTCGCCGGAAGTTTATCGCTGCTGCGGCGGCATCGTGTGTTACTCCTGCTGTCGCGCACCAGTTACCGCACTCATTGAAGGCGCTGCCTCTCATGGGATCTTTGCCTGACGCGAATGCCGCGCCTGGGGAAGCATGGCGCAACGCCGGAATCGCCGACTTCTCTCGATCGCCATTCGCAAAGCTGAAGCCTGTGCCGGTGAGAGCGGTGACGATTGAGGATGGATTTTGGTCTGTTCGCCGTAAGACCAATGTTGCTTCAAGCATTCCAACGATGCACGATGAGCTGATTGCACATGGACGGATGGATAACTTTCTTCGTTTGACAGGAAAGTCGACGGCTCAGCAAAAGGGCCCGGTTTACTCAGATTCCGATATCTACAAATGGCTGGAAGCGGCGGCGTTCGCGCTGCAATCGGGCGAGCGGCCGGAGCTGAAGGCGACGCATGGACGGGATGATTCGCGATGTGGTCGCTGTGCAGGAGCCAAGCGGGTATCTGAACACATATTTCGTTGACGATCGCAAGCCGCTAAGGATGACTTACCCGACGCAGACGACGGGGCATGAGCTTTATTGCCTTGGCCACATGCTTCAGGGGGCAATCGCATACTATCGCGCGACGGGCGACCGTACACTTCTGGACGCAGGCATGCGATTCGTGGACTCATTCCTGATTCCCGGCTACGGTCCGGGTGTGAATCAAAAGGGCATTGTCGCCGGACATCCTGAGATCGAAATGTCGCTCATCGAGCTTTATCGCACCACCGGCAAACGGCAGTATGTCGACCTGGCGGGCTATATCCTCCATGGCGACGATCGGATTCCCCTGCGGCCGAGCCAGATCACGTATATGTTCTGCGGAATTCCGTTCACTTCGCGGACGAAGCTCGAGGGACACGCGGTTCGCGCCATGTATGCCTGCTGCGGAGCGACTGACTACTATCTCGAAACGGGGGACGCAGCTTACTGGAAGACCTTGAATAAGTTGTGGGACGACTTGACCGAGCATCAGCTTTACGTTACGGGCGGTGTTGGCGCGCGGCAGGAAGGCGAGGCGTTTGGCAATCCATATGAGTTGCCGAATGCGCGTGCCTACGGTGAAAGTTGTGCCGCAATCGGAAATATGATGTGGAACTGGCGGATGCTTGCGGGTTCCGGAGAGTCGAAGTTCGCCGACGTTATTGAGCGCGCGCTTTACAACGGAATCAATTCCGGAATGTCGCTCGACGGAACGACATACTGTTATCGCAATCCACTGGCGTTCGATCCGACCGGCGACTCACGCTACGTTGAAGATCCCGAAGGCAAGATTCGCAACACGTGGTACGACACGACCTGTTGCCCGCCGAATCTGGAACGGACGTTTGCCGAGCTGCCGGGATATTTCTATTCGACTTCAGCAGGACGGCGTCTACGTGCATCTCTACGACAATTCCAGGATGGACTGGCATCTGGATGATGGAACCGGACTGCGCATCGAACAGAAGACTAACTATCCATGGGATGGGGAAGTGCAAGTTTCAGTTGCGCCCGATCAAACGCGCGAATTTACGGTATTTGTCAGGATTCCAGACTGGTCGGCGAAGAATACTGTGACCGTGAACGGGAAGCCTCTTGCGGATGTGAAACCTGGTGAGTATCTGCCCATCAAGAGACGCTGGTCGGCGGGAGACTCGATTGCTTTGCAATTCGATATGAGCGCGCAACTGATCAAAGCGAATCCGGCTGTCGCCGAAGACCGGGGACGAGTGGCGATGCAGCGCGGGCCGATTGTCTTCTGCATGGAAATGCTGGATCAGCCGGATGAAGTAAAGCAGAACGGTTTCACTGGATGCATTGCAAAGGTTTCTGCGGAAACCCAGGCGCGATTTGTTCCGGATCTTCTCGGAGGAGTGATGGTGCTGGAACATCCTGGGTCGGTCACGCGGTCTGCGGCTAGCGGATCGCTCTATTCGGATGCGGCAGAATCCAGCAAACTTGAGGAAACGCACACGGCATTCAAATTCATTCCCTACTATGCGTGGGCGAATCGCGATCGGGCAGCGATGCAGGTTTGGGTTCCTTACACCAACGTCTAGACGAACAGACGGCTTGAGTTGAACGGCGAGTCACGGATTCTTGCTCAGCTTGCGATAGTACTCTGCGACTGAATCCTGATAGCCGGCGGGAATCGTGGAAGGCTTGCCGGTTCGCGCATCAGTGCCGGAGCCGTCGCGCTGCAATTGCAGCTCGAGTTTATCGACAGAGCTGAGGATCTCCTGATGCATGTGTTCGACCATCGCGGGATTTCCAGGGAATCGACGTGGATCGAGATTCTGCAACTGGCGCGTAAGATCGGCGACATCTTTCGCCGCCTGCGGATCGTCACGAACCATCTGCCGGAGCTGGTTTAGTTCGCGGAGGCCCTGATCGAACGTGTGCTCCGTGTCCGCAGGATTGCCGGCGGCATCTGCTGGCGCTGGTTGGCGCTGGCCGCGAGCCTGCGGCGTGTTGTTCCCCGTATCGAAGTTGTTCCAGGCCGTACCGTCGCGGCCACCACCGTTACGCGTATCGCCGCTGATGCCGCCGGTATTGCGATCGCCGGAGTTTGCGCTGGCGGCACCGCCGTTACCCGGCTGGCCAGAACGGCTGAGCGGTTGCTGCGCAGTGGACCAATCCCGCGGCTGCCCATTTTGGCCGGGCATTCGTGACTGCTGACCGTTTTGGCTAGCTCCGCCGCCGGTGCCGGATTGCTGGCCTGGCTGTCGTCCGTTCTGGCCGTTTTGATTTCGGCCGTTCTGGTTCGGCTGCCCGCCGCGGCCCGTTTGCCCGTCGCGATTCTGTTCGGGTTGACCGTTGCTGCCGGACTCGCGCCCCATTGCTTCAAGTTGCCCACGCAGGCGGTCGAGCTGATTGATCGCTGCTGTCTGATCGCCTTGACTGGAGCCGCGCTGGCCTGGCTTGCCCTGGCCCATTGCAGCCTGCGCCTGCTGCAATTGCTGATTCAGCTTGGAGAGGCCCTGCGCAATCTCGCTCTCAGTGCCATTTGAATTGGGATTGATGCCACTGCGGAGCCAGTCTGCTGTTCGCTGAACATGGTTATCGAGATCGGAATCGTCCATTTCAGTGAGCGCGTCCCGTAACTTCTGCGCAACGCCGGGCTGGTTGGGGGCCATCCCGCGCGCCGTGTCGCGAAGATTCTTTTGAAGCCGCGAAAGATCGTTCGAGAGTTGCTGGCGCTCGCCGGCAAGCTGGTCGCGATCGTGCATTCGCGCCATCATGCTCTGCAGGTCGACTTTGCTGCCGTCAGCCGAACTGGAGTCTCCGGAACTTGAGTCGCTTGCAGCAGGATCATTCTGTCGGCTGGCAAGCTTGTTGATGCGCTCAGCCTGATCGTGCTCCTGCTGAGACAAGCGGCCTGCTTCATGAGTGAGCGAATCGAGCTTGCCGGAGGCAAGTTGTTGCTGCGAACCAGCCATCATGTTGGTCGCGTCGCGGAGGCGATCGGCAGCTTCGCGCGCTGCCTCAGCGCTCTGCTGCGACGAATTACCACCGCGCTTCATGGCGTCAGTGGCCTGGTTAAGCCGGCTCAGGGCCTGTTCGATTCGCTGATCGGATGATTGGCCGCAAGAGGAGCCAGAGGACTGGCTACCTGCCTGTTGACGCGACGAACTGCCTTGTCGAGGAAGAACTTTGCTGTCCGGAACTCTGCTGGCTCGATTGCGATCCATTCGCGCTGGCAGATTGCTGACCCTGCTGGCCGTTCGCGCCATCTGCTCCATCTGGCGCTGCAATTGCTCGGCTTCGCGGCGCAGCATCTCCTGCTGCCAGCGTTCCTGGAAGCTCTGCTGCGGATTGTGCTGCTGGTTGGCCAGTTCCTCCTGCCGTTTGGCAAGTGCATCGAGCTTGGCGAGCGCGTCTTCCACATCCTTTTCGTGCTGCTCTGCGGGAGAAGCGGTTTGCGCTGTCTCGTACTGGTTCTTCTCCGTGTCCAGTTCAAGATCGAAGAGGCTGGCCAGGTCGCGGCCCGCGCTTCCGCCACCGCCGCCGCCACCGCCGCCCGCTGGCCGAATGCGACTTCGATTTGCCGGAACGTCGCCTCCGCGCGAAGCAAGGCCTGCAGCGCCTTTTGCTCCAGCGGAATCGCATCCTTCCATTGCGTGGCCTTCAGCTTGTCTGCAGAGGGCGCCATGGCTGCGGCGGCCGCCTGCATATCCTTGTCGAAATCGGTGAACTCCTCGTTGGCTTGCAGAAATGTCGCGGCTCTGCATGCGGACGGAAAGCGCATTGACCTGGTCGCGAAGTTTCTGCTGCGCATCGGAGAGGAACTGGCCTTGCGCCGCAGCGTCTTTTGGCGTGGCAGTCTTGTCGTTCTGTTGCTTCCACGTGGCGGCGATCAGTTCCTTTTCGCGCTTGGAGATCTCGGTCTGGTTGTTGCTTCCGCCTCCGCCGCCTCCCCCGCCGCCGCCACTTTGCTGCGACTGCGAAAACTCGCGCTCGAACGGATCGACCTGGATGAAACGAGATGTCGGTGCGCGCTTCGCTGTGGCCATCCCGCGCGGTGGCATAGACGCTGACCAGATCGCCGGGCACGAGCTTGAAATCTTCGAGCGGCAGAACATGTAGTAGCCGTCGGCATTCTTTGCGCCCGGCGATTTGAGCAGACTCACATCGTGATCCGGCGCCGCCGTTGACTGAGTAATGCAGATGCATGTCGTTCAACCCGAACTCGTCGGCAGCCTTCACGCCGACTGTGACTTCTTCAATGGGGCTGGCGCGATAATCGCCGCCGGGCGATCGATGGCGACCTGCGGCGGCTGCGCTTTGTCCGTGGCGATGAAGTAGTCCTCCGACAGGCGCACGGGCTGGCCTTCGTCGGTTGCGGCGACATGATAGGCGCCGTCCTTCTCCATGTGGATCGTGCCCTGGTACTTGTTGCCCTCGCCGCCGGTGAGCTGAATGGTCTGGCCCGCCGTCGAGCGTGAGCTGGCCATCCTTCAAGGGGCGATCCATCTCAACTTCGATTTGCGCATCGGTGCCTTCGATCGCGCGCAGATCGCCGGAGTGTTCCTCGGTGACCGGCTTCATGCCAGTCCACTGCGGATAGTGATAGGTGACGCGAATGTCCTTGACGGAGGGCAGGTCGACGACGCGCACTTTGTAATGCGGCGAAACCAGCGGGCCGGCGGCAACATAGTACTCAACGTTCTCTGGCAGCCCGGCAAGGACAAATTGATAGGTTGCTCCGTCGCCCGCAGTCCGGCTGCGGCCTGCATGGTCACCGGCTCCCATCCCGGCGCGCTCTGGTAGTGCGCGAACAGCTGCGCCTTGTCTGGCTGCATTCCGGTCACGTGCGCGGCGACGAGCTGATCGCTGTTGCGGCGCACGGTGATGTTGCCGGGCGTGACGGCAATGCGTATAGAGCGGCGCGGCATTTTTCTTCGGCGCCGGTCCACAGCAGCGAAGCGCCGTAACCCATGTAGCCGGGGCCGGCGGCGATCATCCACACCAGCACAGCGAGGCAAGCCAGCCCCGCGCCGCCGAGCGCAAAGAGGCGATTGTCGGGAACGAGCGACGACGGCTTCAGCATCCTGGTGCGCGGCGAGCGTATCGGCCGCCAGCAATTCAAGAAATGGATCGTCCGCCTTTGCTCTGCACGCTCTTGAAATGTCGTGAGCCGCTGCTCGAGCTCGGGATTGGCGGCTTCGGCCTGGCGCACGGCGCGCGCGCGCGTGAGGCGGATCAGCGGCAGAGCAATGCCGAGGATCGCCGCCGCAGCCAAGGGCGATGAGAAGGCAATGCGCGCGATCAGCAACGCCTGCTGCGGGAAATGCAAAGTGATTGAGCACCAGCACCAGCGCGACGGTGACGGCGAGCGCGGTGCCGGTGAAGATGGCCGCGCCGCGCAGCCACGCGCCGAGGCGCAGCCGTGCCGCAGCCGCGCGATATAGGAATTGAGCTCGCTGTGAGTTGCTCATATTTCCTCCCGCTGCGTGCCCATGTAGCGGCTGGCGAGCGCCGTCTCCGCCACGCGCGACCACCAATGCAAGCAGCATAACGTACCACCACAGACTTCACCGGTGGCGATTTCGCTGTCGATGCGGAGCCAGTTCGCTGCCTGTGGCGCTGCTTGCCGGCGGAACTCCCGCTCCAAAGCTGCTGAGCATGTCGGCGGGCATTGGTTGCAAGATCCGATTCGCGCCGGTCGGGATTGACGCCGATTACCGCATCGCGGCCGTTGGCGAAGCGAATCTGGTAGAAGCCGGCGCGCTCGAGACGGAAGCGATCTGCGCAGTCCGCGCTTCGCTCAACGAGAGCGGCCTGCGCCCGTCGGGATCGATCACTTCGACATTTGCCGTCTGCACCAGACGGTTGCGTCGCCGAGCGCAACTGCACAAACGAATCCACGAGCCGCGATCCGCTCAGCTGCTCGCTGCCGGAAAGATAGCGCGCCGCGCGATCGACAAACGCGACAAAGACCGGATGCAGCGGCAGGTCGTTGGTGAGGTTGTCGAGGCCCGAGGTGAACAGCAGCATGCGGCCTTCGCCGTTCTGCTTGTCGAGCAACAGCGGCGTGCCATCGGTGAGCCGCGCCGCAACGCGCGCCTGCGCCGGATCGACGGCGACAGCGTAGAAGACCTTCACCTCAGCCCAGCCGCCGTTGTCGCGTCCCGGCTGCGCTTGCTCGAGCGCGGGATAGCTGAAATCCACCTGGCCGACGGTGGCCGCACTGCCATTGCGCGCATAGTCGCGCGCGTCGCGTGCACTGCCGCCCCACAACGGAATGCGCGCATGATGCGCCGCGGATGGTGCCGAGCGCGATGAGCACGCTGCCGCCCTTGGCGACGTACTGCGTCAAGCGCGTGCTCGAAGATCGAGGGCAGCGCCACTGCGTCAGACAGCACGACGAATGCGAACTTGGATGGGATCGAGGTCGGTGGCCTGCTCCGCGGCAACGGATTGCAGAACGAAGGAAGCTTGCGCGGCCGCGTCGAGCGCCGCGCCGAAATAGAGCGCGGAACGCGTGTCGCCGGCGGCATGAACAAAAAGCACGCGCTCGGGATCGGAGCGGCGCACGGCGAAGACACTTGCGTCGTCGGCGGGAAATGCGTCGCCGCCTTCGATGCGAACCTCGCAGCGATTGAATCCATAGCCCACGTCGAGCGGCGCGAACTCGACCGTGGCGCGGCCGTTGGCCGGAACGTCTACCTTGCGTGTCGCGATCGACTTTGCCATTGACCACCAGCGAAACGGTCTTGGTGGCCGCCGGTGTGTTGAACCCCGCCACGACCGCCTGCAACGCGCGAGCGCTTGGGATCTTTGGGATCGGAGAGCTCGGCCGGCGCGTTGACGCTTTCGACCGTCCAGTTGGGCGGCGCGGCGCCTTGCGCGACGGAGTGCAGGATCAAGCTTGACGTTGGCGGGCATCACCATGTCGGCAAAGTTGGCCGGCATGGCGGAGTGCTGCATGTCGCTGAAGAGATGAAGATCGATGGGCGACGCGACTGTTTCGGCTCATGGCGCGGAGATCGCGGCCCAGCTCGCCGAAGTTTGCGTGGCCATCGCCGGGCTGGATGCTCTCGAGCGCGGCGCGCAATTGCGCCTCGTCGGCGATCGGCTGCGTCAGAACCTCGAGCTGCCCGCCGAGAGCCATGATCTGCGCCTTCTGCGCGTGCGGCTTTGCGGCCAGCGTTGCAAGCGCCTGCTGCTTCGCGTCGGCGAATCGCGTGCCGGCGCGCATGCTGAAGGAGTTGTCGAGAACGATCAGAAGCAGACGGCCGTTGGCGTCGGCGGCAGCGCGCCGCACAAAGGGATTGGCAAAGGCCAGCACGACGAGCAGCACCAGCGCAAAGCGCAGCGCGAACAGCAGCAGATACCTGCAGCCGACGATGGCGCGTGGAGCTCTGCGTGCCGCGCTCAAAGAACATGAGCGAGCTGACCGGGCGCGGCGTGGTGACGTGGCGGCGCAGCAGATGCACGAAGACCGGCACGCCCAGCGCCGCCAGTCCGCCCAGAAACCATGGAGCGAGAAAGCCCATCAGTTCCCTGCCTGCCGCAGCGTGAGATATTCGCGCAGCGCCGCATCGAGAGGCTGATTGGTGACGAGCAGTTGATAATCCATGCCCGCCGCACGCGCGCGCGAGCGAAGTTGCTTCGATGTGCGCGTCGATCTTGGCGCGATAGGTGGTCTTCACGTATTCGGGAATGACTTCGATCTTCTGATCGGTTTCGAGATCGACGAGGACCGACGAGCCTTTCATGCACCGGCCGGATCTCCTGCGGATCGAGAATGTGAAAGAGCACGACCTCGTTGCCGTGGAAGCGCAGCGGCGCGATGGCGTGGACGATGGTTTCAGGGTCCTCGTAGAAATCGGAGATCACGATCGCGATGCCGCGCCGGTGCAGGAAGTTCTGAAAGTGCCGCAGCGGTTTGGCAAAATCGGTGCGCGCGCGCGGCTTCGGCGCGTTCGAGGCCGGCAAAGAGCCGCGCAAGCTGGCCCGGCCGCGTGGAGGGGCGAATGTATTCGCGCACCTCGTCGTCGAAGACGATCAGCCCGGCCGCATCGCGCTGGTTGCGGATGGCGAGATAGAAAAGCGAGGCGGCGATGAAGCGCGCGTAGTCCATCTTTGTCGGCGGGCCCGGAGGTGTACTGCATCGAGTTGCTCGCGTCGAGCAGGACGGTGAGCTGGCTGTTGGTCTCGCCGCGATAGCGCTTCAGATAGCAGCGCTCAGTGCGCGCGAAAAGATTCCAGTCCACGTGGCGCAGATCGTCTCCCGGCGTGTAGGCGCGGTACTCGGCAAACTCCTGGCTGAAGCCGAAGTCGGGCGAGCGATGCAGGCCGGCGACAAAGCCGTCCACCACCGTCTTCGCCAGCAGGTCGAGCGAGGAGATGCCGGCCAGCACTGCGGGATCGAGAAAGCGCTGCATCAGCTCTCCTTCGGCCGCGGCACATGCGCGATCAGCCGGTTGAGAATTTCGTCGGTGTCGATGCGGTCGGACTCGGCATGGAAGTTGAGCAGGACGCGATGGCGCAGCACCGGCATGACCATCGACGGTGATGTCGTCGTAGGTGACGTGATAGCGCTTGTGCGAGAGCGCGCGCGCCTTGGCGGCGAGCACGATGAATTGCGCGGCGCGGACGCTGGCGCCGTAGTTGACGTATTTCTTGACGAAATCCGGTGCGCTTTCGCTCTTGGGCCGCGTGGCGCGCACCAGGCTGATGACGTAGCGCGCGAGCGTTTCGGCGATGGGCACCATGCGCACGAGTTGCTGGAAGTCGAGCAGCTCTTCGGCTGATGGTGACGGCCTGAACTTTGGCTACGCGCGTGGCCGTCGTGCGGTCGATGACCTTCAATTCGTCGTCGGCGCTCAGGTCATCCGAGGATGGCGTTGAAGAGGAAGCGGTCGAGCTGCGCTTCGGGCAGCGGATAGGTGCCTTCGAGTTCGATGGGGTTCTGCGTGGCCAGCACGAAGAACGGCGCGGGCAGGTGGTAGATGTGGCCGCGCACCGTGCAGGAGTGCTCCTGCATGGCCTCGAGCAGCGCGGACTGCGTCTTGGGCGGTGTGCGGTTGATTTCGTCGGCAAGCAGGATGTTGCCGAAGATCGGGCCCTCGACGAAGGTCCACTTGCGATGGCCGGTTGTCGAGGTCTTCTTCGATGATGTCGGTGCCGGTGATGTCGGACGGCATGAGGTCGGGCGTGAACTGGATGCGGCGGAACTGCGAGGCCGAGCGCGTCGGCGATGGTGCGCACCATCAGTGTTTTCGCCGTGCCCGGCATGCCGGTCAGCAGGCAATGGCCGCCGACGAAGATGGCGATCAGGATCTGGTCGAGCACTTCCTCCTGGCCGACGATCACCTCGCGCACCTGCTTGCAGGATTCCCTCGCGCACCGCGTGAAAGCGCTCGATGCGCTGCTGGAGCTGCGCTGCGTCCTGATTCAATCCGGCAAAATGAAGCCATCGAATTCCTTCCTCGTCAGTTCGATTTTGAGGGCGATTGCTGCAACTCCAGCAACAGCTTTTGCGCGGGGCGATAGCCGGGCGCGGTTTCGAGCGCGGCCAGCACGCTCTCCTCGGCTTTGTCTTTCTGTCCCGCGGCAAAATAGGCCTGCGCCAGATCGAATTCCGCGCCGGCCTTGTCCACGGGATTCGATGCGACCAGCGCGTTGTACTCGCGGATGGCGCCGTCGTATTGCTTTTGCGCAAGAAGCAGATCGCCGAGGCGGCGATGCAGATCTTCATCCTTGACCGGGTAGATGTAGTTGAGGCGTTCGAGCGTTGCGGCGGCTTCGGCCGTGCTGCCCGGCGGCCTCTTCAAGTGTCGCCAGGCGCTTGAGCAGCGTCGGGCGATCTGGCCGCCTGCGTGCTCATACGCAGTGAGGATCGCCGCTTCGGCTTTCGCGTCGCCCTTCGCCTTGTCGGCATCGGCCATCAGCTCGTAAGCGTTCGCGTCGTCCACGTATTCGGGATACAGCGCCAGCACCGCCGGCCCCTGCTGCAGCACGGCGTCGTATTGCTTCTGTTCTGCCGCAGCGACGAGCGCCTTCAGCTTCTCGCGCCATTCGTCGAAGTGCGCGGCCTCGGCGCCATATTTGCTTGTCGATCCACGCAAGATACTGCTTGTCGAATTCCTCCGGCGTCAGGCCGAGATCCTGCTGCATCGACCTGCGGTGTGGTCTGCAGCTTGGCATAGGAATGGACCATGTCGAGCAGTTTGTCTTCGCCCCACTTTTCGCTGATGAAGTCGCAGATGGTGCCGGCCTGGAAGTAAGAGACGATGACCTGCGACGGATAATCCGGGATAGACGAATCCGCGATCGAGCTTCGTCGACCGGCAGCAGCTTCTTGTCGCGAATGGCGGCGAGCACATCGGGCGTGACGCGGTTGCTGCCACTCCGGCGAGCGCTCGCCTTCTTCATGCACGGCCAGTCCTTCGGTGAACCAGCGCGGCACGCGATGATTGGTGGCGGTGAGAATGAAGACGTGGCTCATCTCATGCCACAGCGTCGCGCCCCAGTTGAAGTCGCCGGGCTTGCGCGCCGAAGGGCTGTCCATTGCGACGACTTCGCCGAAGGTGACGCCGAGCGCGCCCAGGCCCGGCATGCCCATGGTGCGCACGGCGAAGTCCTCGTGATTGGGATAGACCTCGACCTGCACCGGGCCGGGCAGCTTCATCTGGTATTTCTTCTCGTAGGTGGCGAGAATCGTGTGCAGCTCCGGCTGCATGTAGGGCAGCAGCAGAGCGGACTTCGATCTTGTTCGAGCTTGAGAATCGTTGTGTCGTCGCGAATGGTGTCGAAGTTCTTGTAGCTATCGAGCAGGCGCAGGCTGTTGACCGTCGCGGCATCGCGATAGCCATTGTTGTAAGCTCAGCTCGAGTTCCTTGTAGCGGCTCGTCTTCCTTGCCCAGGCGCATGAGATCGATGCCGAGCGCGGAGTGCGCGGACCAGAGCTGCGGATCGGCTTCGATCGCCTTGCGGTAGTAGGTGACCGCATCTTCGTAGCGATAGTGCAGCTCAAGCTGGTGCGCCACGCGGGCGTAGGCCTCGCCGTAGCCGGGATTGATCGCCGCGAATCTTTGCCGAACCATGCATCGGGCGAGCGGTCGGCGAGCAATTCGACGGCGGCGTGGATTGCCATTGCGTCGAGCGCATCGTCTTCGAGCGCGATCGCCTTGTCGGCTTCGGCGGCGGCGGCTTCGCGATCGTCGTTGGCGAGCGCGAGGTCGGCCATCAGTTCGTGCGCTTCGGCGAGCTTGGGATCGAGTTCGATGGCCTTGGCCGCGTATTCGGCGGCCTTGCCGTCGAAGCCGTCGGCGGAGATCGAGCGCGAGACCGACGTAGGCTTCAGCATTCGAGGGATCTTTTGCCAGCGCTTCACGAAAGAGATCGGCCGCATCGGTATCGTTGAAGCGCTCGTGCAGCAGCATGCCCCAGCGCACCTTGTAGAGCGGCTTGCTGTTCGCGGGCTGCGTGGCCAGGCGGAACTGCGCGTTGGCCTGCTCCCATTCTTCGAGCCCCAGAAGCCTTCGGCGCGGTCGTAGGCATCGGCGCTGCGGGTGAGCGCTTAAAGCAGTCCTGCGCCTCGGCGTTTGGCCGTGCTTGCGCAGCGCCCAGCAATCGGCAGGAGCGGCGGCGTGCGCGGCGACGGCGCACGCGAGCAGAAGCACGACAGGATGCGAGCGCGATGCGCTTCATTTGTCCAGCTCCTCCTGCACCTTCGCCAACTCGCACCAGCGCATCGGTCAGCTGCTTCTTGTAGTCTGCCGGGTCCATCGCCGCTTTCTGATACTTCAGCGTGTCGATCTTCTGCTCCAGCTCGTCTTTCTGTTCAAGCAGCGCGCGCTTGGCCGGATCGTTGGCGGCCTGCTGGCTTGCGCCGAGGCGCAGCAGAGTGAAGCTCGACAGGAGCATGCCCTGGCCGTTGCCGGCTTCGCGCACCGGTTCGCCGTGGCCGACATCGTTGAAGACGGCGTGTTCGGTGGCCAGCCGCTTCTGCGAGTCGTAGAATGCGGCGGTCTTCTTGCGCTGCATAGGTGAAGGCTTCCATCGCGCTGACGGAGTCGCTCTTGTCGGTGTCGGCCGAGGGATCCTGCAGCGCCTCGACCCAGTAGCGCGCGAAGACGGTGGCGTTCTTTTCCGTGCCGGATTTCGTTGCCGCGATCACGGCGCGGCCCGGCCGCTCAAGAGCCTGCATCGCTCCGCCGCTGGCGCTGGTGGTGTCGACGATGAGCTGGCGGCGCGCGGCGATGTGATCGCAGAGCGCGGCGATCTCGGCGGCGGTCATGTCCGGGCCGACGAGATTGAACTTGTACTCGACGCCGTCGAACGAGCCGTGGCCGATGAGGATGAGCACGAAGTCGTCGTCGGCTTTGGCGTCGCGCGCGACCGCGCCAAGCGTCGCTTCAACTGCGCCGCCGTGGCCTGTGCGCCGGTGAGTGTAGTGACGTGCGCCGAGGGTCCGTCGGCTTTGAAGATGCGGTCGAGATCGTTGGCGGCCGCCGTGAATCGCTGCTCGTAGTCCGGCTCGCCGCCGAGGCCGGCCACGATGACGTAGTAAGTGGCAGCGCGCGCCTGCAGCGCGAGTGCGCAGAACGATGCGCGAAGACAGCAGGCATGCGCTTCATACGACACCCCACTTGCGGCGCAGCAGCCACTCGGCGATGGGCAGGCCGAGCAGGAGAAGAAAGACGATCGGCATATCCCACAGTTCTTTCGTGTTGCGGACGGAGATGCCGGCTTCAGAGTAGGAGATATCGCGAGGGCAGATTCTTCAGATCGGACGGCTTCCAGTAGCGCCCGCCGGTTTGCGGATGCAAGCTGTTCGAGCAGGCGGCGGTTCTGCTCGGTGTGAAAGTTCTCGGCGACGCCGTCTTCGCGCTGAAAGGTCAACACGTCGCTGCCCAGTTCCTGCGGCTGGCTGCCTGCGGATTCCGCCGTCGACTTCGGCGAGATAGGCGCCGGGCTTTTCCGCAGTCCAATCGGCTTGATACTGGCCCGGCGTGTCCTGCGAGGGCGTGAGATCGACCAGCGCGTTGATGTCTGTCCGGCCCGACGATGTGCGCGGTGACGTGCGCATCGGCCGCAGGCTGAAACTGCCGATCGCGCACCTGCGCAGTGAACTGCACGCTGGCCCTGATCCATGCAGCAGGCGCGCCGGCATGGAGGCGGTGACGGGCCCGGGCGACTCGGCGACCAGCCAGCGCAAAAGCTGCTGCCAGAAGAGATCGTGCGAGGGATCGCCGAGGGCCTCGCTCATCTGCCAGCGCCAGGTGCCGCCGGTGGCCAGGATGGCGGTGCGTCCGTGGCCGTAGTTCTGCGTGATGAGCAGCGGCAGCTTGCGATGGCCGGCGTTCATGTCGGCGAGCACGGTGGCGCCGGGCTTGGGCGAGCCGGGATCTTCATAGTCGGCGAGATAGGTGAGCTTCTTCCAGCGCTCGGCGTTTTTTTCGGGATCGTCGAGCAGGCGCGTGATGGGCGAGTCGATGCCTGCCGCGGTCAGCTCCACGGTGGCGGGGTTGCGATGGAAGTTGTGATTGCCCGGCGGAAGAAAGGTGGGCAGCAGCTCGTTCAGGCTCGATGCGCCCCAGCCGCCGTCGCTCAGCGACGCGCGGCCGCCGAGAAAGAGAATGCCGCCGCCGCGGCGATCGACATATTCGCGCAGCAGCTCCTGCTGCAGCGGAGTGAAGTAGTCTGCGGCGACGGAGCCGATGATGATGCCGGAGTAGCCGAACAGATCTTCGGGCGCGCACGGGAAAGCCGTCGGCCAGTTCGTTGGGATCGCTGATGCCCTGGCGATAGATCTTGTTTTCGCTGGTGCGCAGCATGGAGACGACCTGCACGGTAGGGTCGTCGTCTTCGGCGCGGCGGATGAACTTGTACTCCCAGCGCGGCTCGCCCTCGATGTAGAGGATGCGGCGCTTGGCATCGCTGACGAGAATCGGGCGCGTGACGGCGTTGTTGCTGAGGTTTTCTTCGCCGGCGAGCGGGTCAACGGCAGAAGGTGAGGCTCTTTGCGCCCGCGGCGCCGACCGGGAAATAAAGCGGCTCGGTCTGGATGCGGCCGTCGGGCGCGAGAGTGATCTCGCGCTCAGCGAGCGTCTTGTCGCCGTCGCGGACGGTGAGCGTTGCCTTCTGGCCGGCGTAGCCGTGCTGCATGAGGCTGACGGTGGCGGCGACGCGCGCATTCGCTGCAGCGCTGGCCGCGACGCTGACATCTTCCATCTCCACATCGTGCGTCGGCTGCTCGCGTTGCCGAAGCCGATGGTGTGCACCGGCAGGCGGCGATTGCGCAGTGCCTGCAGCGCATCGAGCGCTGATGCCCGAGCCGCCATTCCGGCGGTGTTCTCGCCGCCATCGCTCAGCAGCAGGATCGCGCCCACCGGCAGATCCGCTGTTTCTGTCGCGAGCTGCTTCAGGCCGTCGCCGATGTGCGTGGCGGGTTCCGTGGGCGTAATGCCTGTTGAGCGCAGTCGACTGGCGTGAGCTGACTGCCGAAGCGATAGATGCGCGTCTGGAATCGCTTCTGCAGGCCGGCGAGCACCCCGCCCTCGAGCGCGGCGAGCGCGGCGGCTTCGCGCGTTTTGCCGTCGCTGTCCGCGATGCTCATGCTGCGCGAGTCGTCAACAACCACGGCGATGATGTTCTGCTGCGAACTCAGTTCCGCCGATCGACAATGGCCGGCTGCCAGAGAAGGAAGCAGGACCAGCGCAATCAAGCGCGGATTGCATGCCCCAGATAGTCCAGGCGCGCCAGCTGCGCAGCATTCGGGCGCAGCTTCGCGCGAGTCGCGAGCGAATGAGCAGCGCAAGTCCGCCAGCGGCCACCACGATCAAAACCGGCAGCAGCCACGCGGGCCACGCGCCGAGCAGCACGAACCGCCCTTTGGTGAATACCGGGCTCGGGTACTTGAAGAGGAACTGAAACATGTACGCTTCCAGTCCTACGAAGGCTCGTGATCAGCCTTCAGAAACTCGTGGCCCAGACACTGAGTGCTAATGTCGCAGGCGGAAATCAGTGCGTCATGCCGTAGATGATGTAATCGAGCCCGACGCGAAACGCCATCGATGCGAAGGTCTCCGGATAATTCGGATCGTCGGCCCACTCCCATGCATCGCCCAGGTGCATGTTGTGGCAGATGGCGACGATGATGCGGCCCTTGTCGTCGCGGATAGCGCGCCACTTGGGCTGATAGCCATCTTTCTCGTAGGTGCGGCCGGTCCAGACATACTGCTCGCCGGGAATCTGCATCTTGTCGTCGATGTCGTAGAGGGTGTGAAAGATTTCGTCGCCGCTCTGCAGATCTTCGACGGGCCGGTCGGGCAGCACCTGGCGCATGCCGTTCATGAAGTTTTCCCAGTCCTCGGTGCCGTGAAAGTCGTCGACCATCAGGAAGCCGCCCTTGAGCAGATACTCGCGCAGTCGCTTGGCCTCGGCATCGGTGAACGTCCAATTCTGCACCTGCACCGCGTAGATCCACGGATAGTTGAAGATCTCGTCGGAGTCGAGAGTGACCACCTGCTCGGTGGGCCGGCCGTCGATGCGCGTCAGCCGGTGCATGGCGATGAGGAACTGGCGGTCGGCCTTGGGATAATCGCGCGACCAGGAAGCACCAACCGCGACGGCCGAATCCGCCAAACCCCCGAAGCTTTGCATGTTGGAGGTGTAGGCCAGGCGCGACCAGTAGAACTCCGACTTTCACGTTGGAGGGCGAGTCGTCGTTGCCGAAGCCGAAGTCCGCGGTGCGCTGGAAGGACCAGACCGTCATGCCGCAGGCTGCGGCCGCTGCAGCAACGAGTGCGAGCCTCGACAGCTTCATGCTCGGAGCTTCATCGGGGACCTCCGCGGAGGGGAACCGCGCGCGAAAGGGCTGACGCCTTAATGCTGTTATAGACGAAAGCGGACGCTTATTGGTTGCAGGCAGAGCTTACGGTGCGCTGGCCAGCCCTTGTCCGGTCGCGTTTCGAACGCGTGAGACGATGCAGGCATGTTGGCAGAGCGTGAATGAGGCAGCGACCATGAACAGGCGCGAGTTGCTGAAGCTCGGCGGCATGGCGCTGGCAGCAGGCTGCGAGCCGCGGTCGGCCGCTTGCGGGCGCAGAGCAGCTGCGCAACGCTGGAATGGCAATGCGCCGGGCGCGCCAGAAGAGCAAGGCGGACTACACGCTGCGCATCGCGCCGGTGACGGTGGAACTTGATCGCTCGCACATTCTCTCGACGATCGGCTACAACGGCATCGGCGCCGGGGCCGGTGCTGCGGATGCGCGAAGGCAAGCCGGTCACCGTTGACGTGATCAACGATACCGACACGCCGGAACTGGTGCACTGGCACGGGATGCTGATTCCGCCGGAGGTGGACGGCACGGAGGAAGAAGGTTCGCCGCTTGGTGCCGCCGCATGGCCGGCGACGCTTCCAGCTCACGCCGGGCCCGGCCGGCAGCCGCTGGTACCACTCCCACGCCATGGCCATGGACGACCTGCACAAGGGCGCCTATACCGGGCAGTTCGGATTCGTCTATGTCGATGGCGGCAACGATCCCGGGCAATACGATCAGGAACTCTTTCTCGCTCTGCGCGACTGGGAGCCGTTCTTTACCGCGAACATGGATGACGATGACGACGACACGCACGACGGGCCGCTGCTGGAAAAGCCGGCTGACGATGAATACCGAGCCCGACGGCCTTGAAGTGGGTTCGATGACCTACTCGATCAATGACAAGGCGCTCGGGTCGGGCGATCCGATCCGCGTGCGCGAGGGGCAGCGGCTGCTGATTCATTTTCTGAACGCCAGCGCCATCGAGAACCGGCGCATCGCGCTTGCCGGACACAAGATGAAGGTGATCGCGCTGGACGGAAATCCGGTGCCGACGCCGCAGATGGTCGATTCGATCTTTCTCGGCGCGGGCGAGCGCATCGATGCGAGGTCGAGATGAACAACCCCGGAATCTGGATTCTTGGTTCGACGGAGAAGACCGATTCGCGAGTCAGGCCTTGGGCGTGGTGGTGGAGTACGCGGGGCAGCACACGCAGCCGCAATGGATCGACCCGCCCAAGACGCGCTGGGATTACACGATCTTTGGGACGGCCAGTTCGAATTCGCCTGCGCCGCAGCAGACCATCGAGCTGATCTTCGAAAAGATTCCCGGCGGAGCGGGCAAGTTCAACCTGTGGCTGGTGAATGGCAAGCCCTATCCGCACGAGCGCGAATTTGTGCTGCAGCAGGGCGCGCGCTATCGGCTGGTGATGCGCAACCGCACCGACGATGCGCACCCCATGCATCTGCACCGGCACCTGTGGGAGCTGGCCGAGATCAACGGCAAGAAGACCGCGGGAGTGATCAAAGACACGGTGGTTGTGCCGTATTACGGCCGCGCGGTCGTGGACTTTACCGCCAATCAGCCAGGGCTGGCTCTCTTCCACTGCCACATCCAGCAACACATGGATTACGGATTCAAGGCGCTGTTCCGCTATGCGTAGGGTGAGCTGGGACTTGCAAGCTGGAATGACTTACGCTTGCGGGGGCGGGGATTTTTCAGCGGCCACGATTTCAAGAAACAGCTGCTGCACGCGCGTATCGGTCGTCATCTCAGGGTGAAAGGTCGCGACGAGCAGGTGACCCTGGCGAACCAGGGTTGGTGAACCATCGCGCTGGGCGATGACTTGAACGTTTGGGCCGATGCGGGTAATGCGGGGCGAGCGGATGAAGACCATTTCCAATGGGCCACCGGGCAGCGCTGTCTCGGCTGTCAGGATTGTTGAGTCTATCTGGCGTCCGTAAGCGTTGCGTTCGACCGTGGCGTCGAAAAGGCCGAGGCTGCGCTGCGGAGGGTGCAGCACCTCGCGGGCCAAGAGGATGCAGCCGGCACAAGTGGCAAAGCACGGCTTGGCATCGACGAAGCTTACCAGCTTATCGAAGAAGCCCTTTTGCTCGAGGAATTTGAGCATTGTGGTGGATTCGCCGCCGGGGAAGACCAGGCCATCCAGATCAGACAATTCTTCGGGTTTGCGAACCAGGACTGTTCTCGCGCCGAGGGTTACAAAGGCACGAGCGTGAGCCTCGTAGTCACCCTGGAGGGCAAGTACGCCGATTGTGACAGAGGTGCTGCTGCCTTTGCCGTCTCGGTCCTGAGGAGTTGAAGCGCTCGTCATCGATTTCCTTGTTATTCATCATACCGGTGATCGAGTTGAGCCCGTTTCACGTTAGGAACCGGATTGCGACGGAGCGGTGCCTCGATTGTTGCTTTGAAATCAGTGGATTGCGAATGTGGACCACTGGCGGACCACGGCACCGGAATTGAGAATTTGGATGAGACCGTTTGCCCCAAGCACCCGTGGGGTTTTTCATTTGAAGCGGCACGCCCACACAGGAATGATCCTGTGCCAAACGTTCTTGCACCTGCTCCACGAGTCGATTATGATGCCTGAGAAATATGAACCGATCCCATGCAACCCGGGAAGCATGGCATCCGCAGACAAAAGACGACCGTGAAGCAATCCTGCGCGAGTTAGACGAGGTCCTGGCCAGCCCTCACTTCTGCAACAGCAAACGCTACCCGACCCTGCTCCGCTACATCGTTGAAAACACCCTGGCAGGCAAGCTCGAGCTCCTGAAAGAGCGGACGCTTGGCGTGGAGGTGTTCGACCGTCCACCGACCTACGACACCAATACCGATACGGTGGTCCGTTACACAGCGGGCGAGGTGCGGAAGAGGCTGCTGCTTTACTACTCGGAACACAACCCTGATTCCAGTATTCGCATTTCGCTTCCTGCAGGGTCTTATGCGGCGGAGTTTCTGCATGGAGATTCAGAAGACGCGGCAGAGTTCCACCGGACACTCCACGAGGGAGATCACGGTGCGCACGAGCAAAATGCCTCGACGCTCACAGGTTCAGAAGAAGCGCATACCAAGAGCGAGCCGGATGGGGAGAGCTTGCATGTACCTGCTCGCAACAGGGCGAGACTCATGTTGTGGGCGGGCATCACCGCCGCAGTGCTGGTTGCCGCCGTTGCCGTCACCTGGTGGAGCGTTCGGACTGCACATCCACAATCTGCGGTGGATACGTTTTGGGCACCTGTGCTGCGCGACCAGCGCTCGGTGATTGTTTGCACTGGAAGTTCGGTTTTTGCGCCAGAGAAAAAGTCGGGTGTTGAGACAGCGGGAAAAGACATTGACTACACATTTGTTTCAATGCAGATCGCCTCGGCCATTGCCCAGGTAAGCAGCGAGATGGAACATTCCGGTGCGTCGACGCAATTGGCATCTGCCCCGACGACGACATTGCCCGACCTGCGTGAGCACTCGGTCGCATTGCTAGGCGGCTACAACAATCAGTGGACGCTTCGTCTTATCCAACCTCTTCGCTTCTATTTCATCCAGGACCAGGGAACGGATCAGATTATTGCCGACCGGATGCAGCCGCAGGCGCGATACGAACGCGACCCGTCGCTGCCTTATTCGAGCGCAGACGATTATGCGCTTGTGGCCAGATTCCGCGACCCGACGATCGACGGCTGGGTGGTGGTGATGGCCGGACTCGGCAGAAACGGCACAGAAGCGGCGGCGCAGTTCGCCACGAGCCCTCACTATATGGAGTTGCTGCGGGATCGAATGGGAGGCGAATTCGCCAACCGCAATATTGAAGCGGTGCTGAGGGTAAGCGTAATCGATGGCAAGACGGGAGCGCCGTCGATTCTGGCAGTGCATAGCTGGTAGGCGAGAGGCTACGGGCACTGTTTATTGATCAGTAAACTCGAAGGAATTCGCGAACTCCCACTTTTTCGGTTAAAGTCCTGATTCCAAGCGGGTTAGCCTCTGAAGGGTCTCTCGTAAACTGCTGATAGCAAACAAGTTAGCGGGTAAAGTCGTCAAGAATAGCCGTTTAAGGGTGTTTTTTGCGAATCTTGCACCGTTATTGATGCATGTCTTCCCACAATGTGACGAAGTGCACCAGGAACAGGGCAGCCAGAGAAGCAGGCTTTTGAGCTCGTAGTCCTGTGCCTCAAACTAATGGCCAATTTCTGTGCGCCGGCTACGAGGGACTCGGGATCAGGATTCTCTCTCCCCCCTTGAGCTGTTGGAGCTTCAATTTGCCGCTCTTTGAGTCTGAAACCAGTGTAATGAATTCTGCGAAATTACCAGCACACTTCGCCAAATTTATATTTCCTATGGAATGAGGGAGATGGGGCTTATTCTGCGAGGGGGGGTCTTGACAGCTTTTGAGGTACGGACCGGCGACATAGCTGACATATTGAACCGGGGACATACCTGACACTGCACCCGGGCCTCGCGACCGCTAGACGCGCGACTTGCGTCCAAACAGACTGCGCCACGTTCTTGGTTGTGTCGCGGGCTGATCGGGCTCCGCCGTCAGACGCTGGGGCTCGAATTGCCGGCTGCGTTCCACCCACTCCGTCGAAGAGAAGATGCGCGGTCCAACATCGATGAGGCGCGGAATCATGCCAAAGACGGCGACTCGAGTCCACGACTGACCACTTCGCGTGCGAAGGCCTTTCTCGTTCAGCCTGGCTGCTATCTCAGCATAGGAAGAGTCCTGGGCAACCCCCTCCATGATGAGGATCAACACCTGGTGCTCCACCGGGTCGGCTTCCAACCGCATGCAGTCGTCGGAGACGCGCAGCCCGTAAGGGATGTCTTCATCGAACTCGCAGTCGGATGGCGCCTCCGCGTCGGGCAACTCACGCCGCCACTCGATTGCAACCATCTGCCACCCAGCCTCGGCGCGCTGCCGGATTACGTCGGGGATGAGAGGTTCTGTGACCACATCACGGATCCGTTCAAAATAGGCCATTGTGACCCCCTTGCTGATACCTTTGCTTTCGTTGGAAGCAGCAATTTGATTGCCAGAAATCGAGAGGGGCGCTGGCGGCCCCAAGTTCAAGCAAAAAGATGGTGATAGCGAAAAACGCGTGCCAGGGTTCTCTCTCTCTACTTGTCCACTCATGCAAATTCCTGTTCAGTTCCGAACACGCATGAGGTGAGGTTGTGCGCACGCGTTGGCAGATGATCGAACAGTTTGACCTTGGGGACCGACCGGCTGTCAAAGGGCTTCGCTTACCGCAATGTCCTGTCAGTTTCCGATCCACAGCCGTTATAGTGTTTCTGCGATGACGAAATCCAAGATTCAAGGCGGAATGACGCGGAGAGAATGGCTGCAACGGACGGCGGCCGGAGCTGCTTGGCTGGCGGCTGGGGCAACATTATCCAGATTTGGTTGGCCCAACGTTGCGGAGGCCGGTTCCGCAACGGCGACGGAGGAGGCGCGGCTCTACGCGAACACGTTAAAGACCTGGTGCGATGGTTTGCTGACGCGGCAGGTAACGGAGATGCGCGATCCGGCCTTTTATGGGGGGCTGCTGTGCCCGGCTTGCGCGTTCATCCATGGGCGGTGCGGGGATGCGGTGTATCCGCTGCTGCGGATGGCGCATTCGACAGGCGAGGCGAAGTATCTGCGCGCGGCAATGCTGGTGCACGAGTGGAGCCAGGCACAGGTGAGCCGGGCGGATGGAAGCTGGGTGAATGATGTTGTGCTCAGCACCTGGCAAGGGATCACGGTGTTCCATGCGATTGCGTTGGCGGAAGCACTCGAGAGTCACGGCGAAGTGCTGGATGGTGCGACGCGAGGGAAGTGGAAGGATCGGCTGGCTGCCGCGGCGAAGTTTCTGGATGGATTTGTCACGATCGAAACCGGGAATGTGAATTATCCGGTGACGGCGACGCTGGCGTTCCAGTTGTGCGGACGGGTGCTGGGCGAGTCGCACTATTTTGATCGGGCGCGCGCGCTGGCGCACGAGGTGATGGGGCAATTCACGCCGGATGGATTTCTGGCCGGCGAGGGGCATCCGCTGAAGGGCGTGACGCCGAAAGGATGCCGGCCGGTGGATCTTGGATACAACGTGGAGGAGTCGCTGCCGTCGCTGGCGCTCTACAGCCTGCTGGCCGAGGACAAGCCGGTGCAGGAACAGGTGGTGGCGGCGATGAAGACGCACATGGAGTTCATGTTGCCGGATGGTGCGTGGGACAACAGCTGGGGGACGAGGAACTACAAGTGGAGCTGGTGGGGCAGCCGGACGAGCGATGGATGCCAACCTTTCGTGCTGATGGCGAAATTCGATCCGCGGTTCCGGGAGGTGGCGCGGCGGAATGTTGAACTGATGGCGGCATGCACGCACAATGGACTTCTGTACGGCGGTCCGGATTACTTTGCACACGGCGATCTGCCGTGCATTCATCACACGTTTACGCATGCCAAGGCGCTGGCGACGGTGCTGGATCGCGGCGACTTGAGCGCGGATGACGAGCCGGCCGAAGCTGCCGCGCGATGAAGCGTACGGACTGAAAAACTTTGCAACGATCGGAACGAAGCTGGCGGCGATCGGGCCCTGGCGCGCGACGGTGACGGAATACGACTGGGAATATTCGGAACATGTGCAGCCGGGCGCGGGCAACCTGGGCGGCGGGCATGTGTCAGGTGGCGCGTTGTCGCTGCTCTATCACGAGGCGCTGGGGCCGATCTGCACGGCGAGCATGACGGAATACCTGATGGTGGAGATCGCGAACCAGCAGCAGTTCCGCGAAGGGCCGCATATGGACCTGACGCCGCGGATCGAATTGGTGATTGGCGGCGAACGGTACACCAGCCTCAACGATTTTGGCGCGGTGGTTGCGGCGAGCCAAGCGGCGGGCGAGATTGTGTTTCATGCGGAGGGACGGTTGATGACGGCTTCGCGGAAGCCGGTTCCCGGCGGAGACCTGAAGTATCGGATGGTTTACCGGTTGAGCGAGGCGGGTGTTGACATTGCGGGCAGCGTGAGCGGGCCGGGAACTGGATCGGCGCATGTGCGAATGATTGTGCCGGTGATCGCGCGCGGCGGTGAGAGCGCGGAGTTGGTGGACGCGCGGAGCGTTCGCATTGCGAAGCCCAAGGGCACGTTGCATGTCAGCACCGATTTGACGAATGAATTTAATGCGGCGGCAATGAAAGAAAAAACCTTCAACCTGGTGCCGGGGTTTGAAGCAGTTCCAATGATCGTCGCAATGGAGGCTGGAAAAGAAGTCCGTGTGCAATTGCGGACGGAGATAAGCGTGCCGGTGAAAGAACGCGGGCTACAGGGCGCGACAACCGGCGAAGCAGATGACATAGCGTTCAGGTGCTGGTGCGCCATCTTTGTATTGTCAGTAAATCTATTCGGCCCTCAGGGCTCGCGTACCCCCTCCCATCTGTGCAAATAACTGGTGCATTTTCATAGATTTAACGAGTGCCTTTCGCTGCAAATTCTTGAAACAAAATAACTTTCTTGCACAACCGTCGCAGCAGAGGGGTTAGGACGGCGAGCCGGCAAGTCAGCAAGTTCGCAAGTTAGCAAAATGCCGAAATCGCCCCCAAAAAGCGGACGGCCCGGAGGAGGAGAACACCCCAGGCCGCTCGAACACCTTGTTTCAGTTCTTACCTACTGAGATGAGTGTAGCGATTTTGAGGAATTAATCGGCACTGTTTGCCACAATTATTCTTGCGAAGCGCAGGCAATAGATAAATCGGAATTTATGTGCAAAGTTGGCGAGTGAGACCAGGGCCGAAGGCGCTTGACAACGCAAAAGGCCGCTTGACGAACTACTACATGCGTAGTAATTATTCCTACACAGATAGGAGGCGGGTGTGGCTACGCCAAAACTGTCGAGACTCGAGTTCCAGGTGATGGAGTTGCTTTGGGGAAAGAACGTGAGCGAATTGCGGGCGCTTTCGATTCGCGAGATTGTGGACGCGCTGCCGGGCAAGCGCAAGCCGGCATATACGACGATCCAGACGACGGTTTACCGGATGGAGGCGAAGGGCGTGGTTCGGCGCGTGAAGAAGGTGGGGAACTTTCACGTGTTTGCCGCGGCGGTGTCGCGCGGTGCGGCGCAGCGCCGGATGATCGACGATTTGCTGGCGCTGTTCGGGGGGCGGCCGCAGCCGGTGATGGCGCACCTGGTGGAGACAGGCAAGCTGACGATGGATGACGTGAGGGACGCAGAGAAGCTGCTGCGGGAGTTCACGGCCGGGAAAGGCGAAGCGGGAGGACGAACGCAGTGACGATGGAGTCTGGCTTGATTGCAGTGGTGTAATCACCTTTGGCAATCGACGGCAGTGGCATGTGCGGCATTTCTTCTGGCGTGGGCGTTGCAGAAGAATGCGGCGCGGGTACGGTACTGGGTGTGGATGGCGGCGAGCGTGAAGTTCCTCCTGCCGTTTTCGCTGCTGATTGCGGCAGGCGAGTGGTTGCGGGGGCTGATGCCTGCGAAAACTTTGACGCAGCCGGCGGTTGCAAGCGCGATGGAGCAAGTGGCGCAGTCATTTCCGGGGCACAGTTTTTCGATACGACGCAGACGGTCGCTGCGGTTCACCACGGAGGCTTGTCTCTGTGGTCGATGAATCGGTGGCCGGTGGCGTTGCTGGCGGTGTGGGCATGCGGTGCTGGTGGTTGTGTCGATTCGCTTCGGGCGAGGGTGGTGGAGGGTGTATGCGGCGAAGCGCGTGGCGATCCGGATTTCCCTGATCCCCAAGTGCGAGGGACCAGGGGCACCGACGGATGTGCCAGTGCTGGCGACGACTGCTCTGATCGAGCCGGGAGTCTTTGGGATTTTCTCGGCCCGTGTTGCTGCTGCCGGAAGGAATCCTGGAACGGCTGAGCGCGGAGCAGCTGCGCGCGATTGTGGCGCACGAGATGGAGCACGTGCGGCGGCGGGACAACCTGACATTTGCGTTTCACATGATTGTCGAGACGCTGTTCTGGTTTTATCCGCCTGTGTGGTGGATTGGGGCGAGGCTGATTGAGGAGCGCGAGCAGGCGTGCGATGAAGCAGTGGTCGCGGCGAGCCGCGCGCCGCAGGCTTATGCCGAGGGGATTCTGAATGTCTGCAAATACTATGTGGAGTCGCCGGTGGCGTGCGTTGCGGGAGTGACGGGCGCGGATTTGAAGAAGCGGATCGCGAGGATCATGACGGAGCGTGTAGGAGCTGGCCTGAACGCCAGCCAGCGGATTTTGATTGGCGCGACCGCGTTGGTGGCATTGGCGGCTCCGCTCACTCTTGGTTTGGTTCGCGCGGCCGAGTCGGCTCAACAGGAGGATGCAGGACCAGAGAAGCCGAGGTATGAAGTTGCGACGATTAAGCCGCATCCAGATGAAGGCATGATGATGCAATTCGGAATGCAGATGACTCCCGATGGCATTTCGGTGAAGGGCCTGCCTTTGCAGATGCTGGTGCGGCAGGCTTTCGCGCTACCAGCGGACCGGATTCTGAACGAACCGGAATGGTTGAAGTCGGCGCGATTCGATATTGAGGCGAAGGTATCGCCCGAGGATGCGCCGAAGCTGAAATCGCTCAGTCCGCAGCAACGCGGGGAGATGATGCTACCGCTTTTGGAGGAACGCTTCGGGTTGAAATTCCATCACGAGATGAAGACGCTGCCTGTATATACGCTCGTAGCCGCCAAAGGAGGGCCGAAGCTAAAAGATGCAAAGCCGGAAGAAGCGGGCGGAAGTGAAGCGATGCACGATGCTGGCTGCGGGCAGCGCTCCCGGCGGGGCGGCACGTCCGCCACGAATGATGATGCGCGTGTCAAACCAGGGAATGACGATGAACGGGCCGGATATGACGATGGCGATGCTGGCGAACCTGATTTCGCAGCAGACGGGAAGCACTGTCGTGGATAAGACAGGGCTGACGGGACGATACGATGTGTCGCTTTCCTTCATGCCGGATATGAACGGGCCGGGAGTGTTCCGAGTGCCGGGCGGAGGTCCCCCACCTGACGGTGCGGCGTCTTCAAATGACGTGGCCGGCCCCACGCTTCAGGATGCATTGGCCGATCAGCTTGGGCTGAAGTTAGTGCTGGGGAAAGAGCCAGTCGATGTCGTGGTGATCGATCAATTCGAGCAGCCGTCGGCGAACTGATGGAGACAGGGAACGAGGGGACGAAAAGGCATGGATGAGGGATTAGGGAACGGGGATAAGAGGCGGGAACAATGAAGCGCATGGGGGTGTCTAACGGAGGGAGGAGTGCAGAAGTCCGCTTGACGCGTCGAAGAGTAGAATGCTACATAGGATAGGCGAGTCGATCCTGCGGAGATGGGGGTGTCTAACGGAGGGAGGAGTGCAGAAGTCCGCTTGACGCGTCGAAGAGTAGAATGCTACATAGGATAGGCGAGTCGATCCTGCGGAGATGCGAGAGATGAGGTGCAGGTTGGAAGAGGACCGGCGTTTGTCGCTCGGGATTTATGCATTCTACTTTGGCCTACTGATTGTTGGGTGTTTCGCGATACCCGTTTGCGGGCAGAGCTCCGAACGGGACTGGGAGAAGGCTGCGGGAGGGAAGCAGGAGTTCGATGTTGCGAGCGTGCGAGAGGACCGGGGAAACGTGCCAGGTACGAGTAATTTTCCACTCGACGGAGGCAATGTCTGGTTCACGGTTGATAAGAGCTTCAAACTGAATCCGGAGGGGAGTCTTCTTTCGGCGAAGAACCTGAGTTTGCTGCGGTACATCGTTTTTGCGTACAAGCTGAGCGGAACACAGGAACTGGCGCTGCGATTTGATTTTTACCAGGGGCTTGAGACGCACGTGCCGCACTGGGTGCGGGGCGACATGAACGACGGAGAGCGGTTTGACATCGAGGCACGCGCGCCAGCCTCTGTGACCAAGGACCAGATGCGAATGATGATGCAAAGCCTGCTGGCGGAACGATTCAAACTGCAAGTGCACTGGGAGACGCAACAAGCACCGGTGTTTGACGCTGGTGGAGGCGACGCCGGGAAAGCTGGGACCGCAAATGGAAGCGAGTCCAGAGGGAGATGACTGCTCTACGGCAGCAGTGCCGGAAAAGGTCAGCGATACAGCGAGCGGGACGTTGAATTTGGGTGCGCTGCCGATTCCGTGCGGGATGATCGCGCATTTGCCGCCAAGCACGGCGGGAGCGCATCGATTTGGCGGGCGCAATGTGGAGCTGGAGATGCTTGCGGATTCGATGCCGACGCAGACGGGGATGGCAACATTACGGCGGCCGGTGGTAGATGCGACGGGACTGAAAGGCGGATATAACTTCTGGATCGATTGGACGCCGGAGGACACCAGAAACGAGCCCGAAAATGGCGAGATGGGCGGGACGTTTCGCGAGGCTCTGAAGAATCAGCTCGGATTGAAACTTGTGCCGAGGAACGGGCCAGTGCAGTTGCTGGTGATCGATCATGTGGAAGAGCCGTCGGCGAATTGATACGAACAGGGACGAGGGAACGAGGGAGCGAACATTCGCGTATAGGTTGATGAGGCGGGAAACCGGTTACAAAAATTCGGTGAATCGTGCAACAAAGCAAGGGCTGGATCGTCGTATCTGTGTATTCTTTTCAAATGCTTGGAAAAACTGGCGACGGCATTCTCTGAGATTGCTCAAGGACAGGTGCGGAAGGGAAGATTTTGCAACGATGACGAAGCGAACGGGTTGTGGGATGGGTTTGGATTTGAAACTGTCGCAATGGTGGTTGGGGTTGGCTGGCGGTGTTATCACTGCGCTGATGATCGCGAGCGGAATGCGAGTGCAAGCGCAAACCCCAGTGCCGCCGGCTGCAGCGCCGAGCGCGCAGGCTGCTCCGGCTGCAACGGGGGCGGTGGTTTCGCCGACGGATCTTTCGGGAATCTGGCAGGGGACGCTGCACATTGCGCAAGCGAATCGCGATCTACGCATCGAGACCAAAGTTGCGAAAAATGCTGACGGAAGTTACAAGATGAGTTTCTACAGCATTGATCAGGGCGGCCAGCCGATTGTGGCGAGCAAGGTGACCTTTGGAGGCGGCAAACTGACCTTTGCGATCGATGCGATTGGCGGCAAGTACGAAGGGACGATGAGTCCCGATGGCAAGACGATTACGGGGACGTGGACGCAGGGACCGAATCCGATCGAGCTGAACCTTGCGCGAACGACGGAGGATGCGGCTTGGCCGATTCCGGAGCCGCCGAAGCCGATGGCTGCGAATGCGGACCCTGGGTTCGATGTGGTGACGATCAAGCCGAGCCAGCCGGGGGCGCGCGGTAAGGGATTTGGATTCAGAGGGACGCATTTCAGAACGTTCAATACCAACATGAATGACCTGGTCGCGTTTGCGTACGGGCTTCATTCAAAGCAGATCATCGGTGCGCCGGACTGGTTTGGTAACGACCTGTTCGACATCGACGGCACGCCCGACGTGCCGGGGCAACCGAGCCTGCACCAGATGGAGATGATGGTGCAGAAGATGCTGCCTGACCGGTTCGCGCTGAAATTTCATCATGAGCAGCGTGAGATTCCGGTGTACATCATCACGGTGGCGCCGGGCGGACCGAAGATGAAGGTGACGACGGCGGGTCCGACCGATCAGCAAGGATTCGGCTTCAGGGGGCTGGGCGATCTGATTGTCAGCAACATGAACATGAAGGAGTTCGCTACGTGGATGCAGTCTGGCGTGATGGACAAGCCGGTGGTGGATCACACGGGGCTGACGGATAAGTACGACTTCACCTTGAAATGGACTCCTGACGATTCGCAGTTTGCGCAGTTCCGCGGCGCGAACGTGCAGACGCAAGCGGCAGCAGGGGACAATCCGGATGCGCCACCAAGCCTTTACACAGCGGTGCAGGAGACTCTCGGACTGAAGATCGAAGCGGGTAAGGCGATGGATGACGTGATTGTGATTGATCATGTGGAGAAGCCGTCGGCGAACTGATCAATGCAGGGGCCAAGGGACCAAGGCAAAAAGGGGACGAGGGAATGCTGAAACGCGGATGCAGGGTGGCAGGGTGTGTCGCGATTGCCGTCACGTGCGTGATAGCGGTTTGTGGAACCACAGCGAACGCGCAGAATACCGCTCCCACTGCGCAGAGCGCCGCTCCGGCAGCAGCGACTCCAGCAGCGTCGGCGACGGATCTTGCGGGCATCTGGCAGGGGACGCTGCACATCGCGCAGGCGAATCGCGATCTGCGTACCGAGATCAAGATCGCGAAGAATGCCGACGGGAGCTACAAGCTGACTTTCTACAGCATCGACCAGGGCGGGCAGCCCCTTGTTGCGGACAAGACAACATTTGAAGGCGGCAAACTGGCATTCGCGATGGACGCGATCGGTGGCAAGTACGAAGGGACGATGAGCCCGGACGGAAAGTCGATTGCGGGCACCTGGACGCAAGGGCCGAACCCGCTGGCACTGAACCTGGAGCGCACGACGGACGATGCGGCGTGGCCGATCCCGGAGCCGGTGAAGCCGATGGCGGCGGACGCTCATCCGACGCTCGATGTTGCAACCATCAAGCCAAGTCAGCCAGGTGCGCGGGGAAAGGGATTCGGATTCCAGGGTACCCATTTCAGGACATTCAACTTCGACGTAAATGACATGATTGCCATTGGGTTCGGACTCCATTCCAAGCAAATTATTGGTGCGCCGGATTGGCTTGCGACCGATCTCTACGACATCGACGGCGTTCCAAATGTGCCGGGAAGGCCGAACATCAAGCAGATGGGCGACATCTTGCAAAGTCTGTTGGTCGAACGGTTCGGACTGAAGTTTCATCATGAGCAACGGGAGCTTCCGGTCTACGCGATCCAGCTTGCGCCGGGCGGCTCAAAGATGAAAGAGACCACCGCGGCAGCAAACGATCCGCAGGGTTTTGGATTCAGGGGCCTCGGCGACCTGGTTGTGCGCAACATGTCGATGAAGGACTTTGCCTTTGGAATGCAATCGGCGGTGACCGACAGGCCGGTGGTGGATCAGACAGGGCTGACTGGCCGCTACGATTTCCTTTTGAAATGGACGCCGGACGACTCGCAGTTTGCGCAATTTCGCGGCGCGGTAGCGCCCACGCCTCCGGCAGCGGGCGACAACCCGAATGCGCCACCGAGTTTATATACGGCGATGCAGGAGACGCTCGGATTGAAGTTCACGGCAACCAAAGCTCCGGATGATGTGATCGTGATTGACCATATTGATAAGCCGTCGGCGAATTGAGGGCAGGGGTCAGGTTTCAGGTGCCTGGGGTCAGAAGAAACTGAACGAGCAAGCGCCGCGGGGATACGTTGGGCGCCGCAAGAAATCGGTAATTGTGCAAACGAAAAGAATGCTGCGGGCGTCTTAAGTGTGACAGCGTGTAGCATTAAGGCAGGCTTGGGATTTCGGCCAGGGACCGGATTGGGTCGCGATCCGGCAATGCAATTCTTGTTCTGAGGCTTCGTCGTTATGCATCCAGGCAATGCGCAGCGTGGATTGAGAAAAACTGTACTCGTGGTCGCGTGCGCGTTGCTTGTTGCCTATGGCGGAAGGGCGCAGGCGCCGGCCGGAGCGCCAACTCCGGCTGCTGCCTCATCGGAGAGGACTTCGGGGAAGCCTGAAGTTGCAACGGGCGGCAATTCGCCCTCATCGGCCGCCTCTTTACCGCCATGGGATGTATCGACGATCAAGCCGGCGGCAACGGATGCGCACGGCTCAAGGCTGATGTTTACGCCAGACGGAATCAGCATCACAAATGTTCCGCTCTACATGATTGCACGCGAAGGTTTCGGGCTTGAGGACGATCGCATTCTCGGAGGACCGAACTGGGCGAAAACGGCGATGTTCGATATCGAGGCCAAGGTTGCGCCGGAAGACGTGGCGAAGGTGAAACCACTGAGCGTCGAGCAACGGCGACTGATGATGGTCTCGCTGCTTCAGGATCGCTGCGGACTGAAGTTTCATCATGAGACGCGCGATTTGCCGGTGTACGACCTCGTTTTAGCGAAGGGCGGCAGCAAGTTGCAGACGTCGGCGCCCGATCCTGCGGACGATAAGGGCGAGAAGCACGGAAAACACATGCTGATGATGAATGGTCACGGGCATGTTGAATCGACGGGGACGGATATTCGCGGATTGGCGCGGGTGCTTTCAGGACAGCTTCACCGGACGGTGATCGACAAGACGGGATTGACGGGCAACTTCGACTACAAACTGGACTGGACACCGGACGATGCATCGCAGGCAATGATCAAGAGCGGCGATCCTGCGCCGGGCGAGAATGCGAATTCGCAGGATAATGTGGGACCGTCATTGTTTACGGCGCTGGAAGAGCAGTTAGGCCTGAAGCTGGAGTCCGCGAAAGGGCCGGTGGATGTAGTGGTGATTGACGCGCTGGAGCAGCCGACGGCGAATTGAAGACAGGGATCAGGGAACAGGGAACAGAGGGGCATGGGATTTATTCGCAATCTTGTTTGCGTGATGCTGCTGATGGGGAGCGCGGCGCTTGCAATGGCGTCGCCTTATCGCGGTGTCGTGACGTTTGGCGGGATGCCGCTGCCTGGGGCGACGGTTACCGCAACGCAGGGCGACAAGAAGCTGACTGCGGTGACCGACGAGAATGGCGCCTATCAATTTGACGACCTTGCGGATGGCGCATGGACGATTGACGTTGAGATGCAGTGCTTCGAGAAGATGGAGAGCCAGGTGACGGTCGCGGCGGCTATGCCGGCGGCCACATTTGAGTTGAAGCTGCTGCCGCAGGACAAATTGGTTGCGGCGTCCCAGATGGCGAAGCCGCTCGAGGCGCTGCCTCCTGCTCCGGCTCCAGCGCTGGTGAAGCCGCCCACCGGACAGCAGGCGGCGCAGGGAACCGGGAACAATGCGCCGACGGAGATTCCGAAAGCGCCAGAGGAGAACGAGCAGAGCGCAGATGGATTTCTGGTGCAGGGAAGCGTGAACAACGCGGCAACGTCGCAGTACGCAACGAACGCGGCGTTCGGAAATACACGCGCGGGATCGAAGGGGCTCTACACCGGCGGATTTGTGGCATCGGAAGAAAACTCGGCGCTGGATGCGCGGCCGTTTTCGCTGAGCGGCGTCAAAGCGGCGAAGCCTGCGTACAACGACTTCACCGGGTTTGCGATGGTGCAGGGACCGTTCAAGATTCCGCACCTGCTGCCGCGCGGGCCGAACTTTACGTGCAATACCAATGGACGCGCAACAGCAGCTCGAGTCTCTATACGGGGTTGGTGCCGACGCAGGCCGAGCAGAGCGGCAACCTTGCGGGGCTGACGAATGCGCTGGGACAGCCGGTGACGGTCTACAATCCGGCGACCGGCATGCCGTACGCGAACAACCAGGTTCCAGTGAGCGCGCAGGCGAAGGCGCTGCTGGCGCTTTATCCGCTGCCGAACATTGCCAACGTATCTGGCTACAACTACCAGGCGCCGGTGCTGAACAACGCGCACCAGGACGATCCGCAGTCGCGGCTGGATAAACAGATTGGGCCGCAAAGACCAGCTTTATGGAAACTTCAATGCGTCAGAGCACGCGGGCCGACAGCGTGAACCTGTTCGGGTTTGTCGATCACACGGGCACGCTGGGCATGAACGCGAGCAGCCACTGGTCGCACCGGCTGAAGCCGCGCGTGTTTCTGTTCACGAACTATGCATTCAGCCGGCTGCGCACGGAGGTGACGCCGAACTTTGCAGAATCGCGTGAATGTGTCGGGCAAGCGCGGGCATCAGCGGCAACGACCAGGACGCGGCCGATTGGGGTCCGCCGTCGCTCGGCTTTTCGATCGGCATTCGCCGGACTGAGCGACGGCAACAGCGCATTCAATCGCAACCGGGCCGACTCGCTGACGGCGTCGACGCTGATCTACCACGGCAAGCACAACATGACGGTTGGCGGCGAATTCCGCAAGCAGGAGTACAACGATCTTTCGCAGCAGAATCCGCGCGGCACATTTGGGTTTACCGGCGCGGCGACGGCGCAGCCGGGCGGAAGCCGTTGACCACGGGTCGGATCTTGCGGATTTTCTGATCGGCGTGCCGGACACGAGCAGCATCGCTTTTGGCAATGCGGACAAGTATTTTCGCGAGCCGGTGTACTCGCTCTACTTCACCGACGACTGGCGCGTGCTGCCGATTTTGACCATCAATGCCGGTGTGCGATGGGACTACAGCGCGCCGATGACGGAGCTGTTTGGGCGGCTGGTGAATCTCGATGTGGCGAGCGGATTCACGGCGGTGGCGCCGGTGCGTGGGCAGCAATCCGGTGGGAGCGTGACGGGCAAGCACTATCCGTCGTCGCTGATCCGGCCGGACCAGACGATGTTCGAGCCGCGCATTGGGATCACCTGGCGGCCGATTCCCGCATCGACGGTGGTGATTCGCGCCGGCTACGGAATTTATCCCGACACTTCGGTGTATCAGAATCATTGTGCTGCAATTGGCGCAGCAGGCTCCGCTTTCAAAGAGCCTGACTGTCCAGAACAGCGCCGCGTGCCCGCTGACGCTGGCCAATGGATTCACGCCGTGCTCCTCGGTAACGCAGGACATGTTTGGCATCGATCCGAACTTCCGCATCGGCTACGCGCAGACCTGGAATCTGGGCGTGCAGCGCGATCTGCCGTTTGCGCTGCAGATGACGGCGACGTATCTGGGCACCAAGGGGACGCACGGGCCGCAGGAGATTTTGCCCAACAGCTATCCGCTGGGCGAGGCGAATCCATGTCCGAGCTGCCCGTCGGGATTTGTTTACGAGACTTCGAACGGAAACTCGATTCGCGATGCGGGGCAACTGCAATTGCGGCGCAGGCTGCGCAGCGGATTTGCTGCGTCGCTTACGTACACCTATTCGAAGTCGATTGACGACGATGCGTACCTTGGCGGCCAGGGGCACACACAGGCGAGCACGGGCGGGCAAGGCGCAATCGGCGAATTTGGCGACGCCGACTGCGGCGATTGCGCAGAACTGGCTTGATCCGAAAGCGGAGCGGTCGCTTTCGAGTTTCGATCAGCGCCAATTTGCTGAGCGTGCAGGCGCAATACACCAGCGGACAGGGCCTGGAGGGCGGGACGCTGCTGGGCGGATGGCGAGGCACGCGCGCTGAAAGAGTGGACGGTGCTAAGCAATTTGACCTACGGATCGGGATTGCCGGAGACGCCGATTTATTCCGGCTGCGTCGTTCCGGGCACGGGATTCGGCAACATCATCCGGCCGGACCTGACGGGCGCGCCGATTTACAGCATCGAACGGCGACGCGCATCTGAATGCGGCGGCATTTGGTCCGCCGGTGGCGGGGCAATGGGGAACGGTAGGCAGGAATTCGATTACCGGACCGGATCAATTTACGCTGAACAGCCAACTGGCGCGCACCTTCCGGCCGCATGGAAAGCTGTATCTCGATGTGACGGTGAACGCGACGAACATGTTGAATCATGCGGCCTTCACGAGTTGGAATAACTACATTCGAAGCTGCATGGCAACCAGCACGCAGTTCGGGCATGCCGTGCGCGGTCGGAGACCCGATGCGCGAGCCTGCAAGACGGACACGTTGCATCTGAGGTTCGGCACATGAAGTGCGGATAACTTGGCGACCCTGCGTGCTTCTTTCGCTTGCGGCCGTCTGCGGGCTCGCGTCGCGCAGCAGGTGGGCGCAGAACAAGGGCCCGGGCGAAACGCAGAACTTTACGCTCACGGTGCAAGTCGCAGCTGGTGGTTGAAGCCGTGGAGGTGAAGGACAAGCAGGGCAACTTCGTCCATGGGCTGACCGCGAAGGATTTTACGCTGACCGAAGACGGCGCGCCGCAGACGATCCGCTATTGCGAGCCGCAGGATCTGGCAGAGACTGCCAAGCCGCTGCCGCCGGAGACGCCTGCGACGGAAGATGTGAAGATTTACAACCGGCTGGCGCGCAGCCAGATCGCGCCGGAAACGATGGACGACGAGCGCTACAAGAATCATCGGCTGCTGGCGCTCTATTTCGATATGACGGCGCTGCCGCCGGCCGACGAGATGCGCGCGCTGACTGCGGCGGAGCAATTTGTGCGCACGCAACTGACGACGGTCGACCTGGTGTCGATCATGCGCTACAACGGCGGATCGGTGGACATTCTGCAGGACTTTACGAGCGATCGCAACCGGCTGCTGAGCATTCTGGAAACGATGGTCGTGGGCGAAGGCCAGGGCTCGGCGGATACAACGGACGACGCCAGCAGCGCCGACACGGGCGCGGCGTTCGGGCAGGACGACAGCGAGTTCAACGTCTTCAACACCGACCGGCAGCTCTCCGCGCTGCAAACCGCGGCGACGATGCTGGGGCACGTGAACGAGAAGAAGTCGCTGATCTATTTTGCCAGCGGCCTGCGGCTGAACGGCATCGACAACCAGGCGCAGATGCACGCCACGGCCGATGCGGCGATCAAGGCGGGCGTTTCGATCTGGACCGTGGATGCGCGCGGGCTGGTGGCGCAGGCGCCGATGGGCGATGCGACGCAAGGCTCGCCGGGCGAACCAGGCGATGTATACGGGAGCGTCGGCGCAGGCGGTGACGACGAACTTCCAGCAGTCGCAGGACACGCTTTATGCGCTGGCCGGCGATACGGGCGGCAAGGCGTTCCTCGACAACAACGATCTGTCGCGCGGCATTGTGCAGGCGCAGCAGGCGATTTCGGACTACTACATCCTCGGCTACTACACGACGAATACCGATCCGAACGGGAAGTTCCGGCGCATCAAGATTTCGCTGGCGAACAATCAGGAAGCGAAGCTCGATTACCGGCAGGGCTACTACGCGGACAAGGAGTTCAGCAAGTTCAACGACGTTGACCGCGAGCGGCAGCTTGAAGACGCGCTGATGCTGGACGATCCGATTACCGATCTGACCATCGCCATGGAGATCGATTACTTCCAGCTGAACCGCGCGGAGTATTTTGTGCCCATCGTCGTGAAGATTCCCGGCCGCGAGCTGGCGCTGGCCAAGCGCGGCGGCGCGGAGCACACGCTGATCGATTTTGTGGGCGAGATCAAGGACCTGGTCGGCGGGACGACGGTGCAGAATGTGCGCGACAACGTGAACATCAAACTGTCCGATGCGACGGCGCAGGAGCTGGCCAAGCGGCCGATCGAATACGACACGGGATTCACGCTGCTGCCGGGAAAATACTCGATCAAGTTTCTGGCGCGCGACGATGAGACGGGCAGAATCGGCACCTTTCAGACCACGTTCGTGATTCCGAACCTGAACAAAGTGGAGAAGCGCGATTCCGATCAGCGCGGTGGTGCTGAGCAGCCAGCGCGTGGATTTGAAGGATGCCATCTACGACGCGGCGAAAGCAAAGGACCGGGCGAAGGACGATGCGGTCGAATCCGCTGGTGCAGGATGGAAAGAAATTGATTCCGAGCGTGACGCGGGTGTTTGGAACCGGCAAACAGATTTATGTGTACTTCCAGGCGTACAAGCAGCAGGCGGCTGCGCAGGCGGTTAGCGCACCTGCGGGTGGACAGAAGGCGGGGACGGATACGACGGCGACGAGTCCGCAGGCAGCCGCTGTTTGCGTTTGTGAGTTTGTACCAGGGCGGGAAGAAATTGTATGAGACACCGCCGAAGTCGATTGTGCCGAGCGCGACGAGCCGGCTGGGGACCATGCCGCTGACCTTCGATCTGGGCGTGGACACATTGCCGCGCGGGGAGTACGACTGCCAGGTGACGATCCTCGATCCTTCGACGCAGAAGGCAGCGTTCTGGAAGTCGCCGATCAAGCTGGTGCAGTGAAGACAGCTTTCAGCCGTCAGCTATCAGCTTTTAGCCTGGCCGTGCGATTGATGATGTCTCGGCCAGCTACGAAACGAGTTGGAAATGCCGCAGCTTCGGTTCGATAGGATAGGGACAAGAAGGAGAATTCTTCATGTCCGGGTCCATCTACGATATTCCTCTGAAGAAAATCAATGGAGAGGCGGGCTCGCTGGGCGAGTTCAAAGGGAAGGTTGTGCTGGTGGTAAATGTTGCATCGAAATGCGGGCTGACGCCGCAGTACGAGGGATTGGAAAAACTGTACGAAGAACTCGAACCGCAAGGGTTGGTGATTGCGGGATTTCCGGCGAATGATTTCAAGGGCCAGGAGCCGGGGACGGATGCGGAGATCCAAAGCTTCTGCTCGCTGAATTACGACGTGAAGTTTCCGCTGTTCAGCAAGATTTCGGTGACGGGGCCGGAGAAGCATCCGCTGTACGCGGCGCTGATTGCGGCGCAGCCGAAGGCGGTGTCAGTGAATCATCCATCGTGGCGCGAAAAGCTGACGGGATGGGGCGTGCCGACGCTCGCGGAGCCGGAGCTCTTGTGGAATTTTGAGAAGTTCCTGGTGGGCCGGAACGGCGAAGTGGTGAAGCGGTTCGCGCCGGATACGGCGGCGGATGCGCCGGAACTAGTGGCGGCGATCGAGGGTGAGTTGAGGAAGGACTAGATGTTCGGCGGCGTGCTTTGATCGCGAGGGAAAGGCCTCTGTAAAGCAGGAGGAACCGCAGATCCCTCGACTCGCTCCGCTCCCTCGGGATGACAGTGCTTTGTGCACCTGGGGGTATACGTTTCCGGTTAGAGTGTAGGAGTCGAAAAGTGGCGCATGCCGGGAGTGCGAAAGCGTAGATCCGCAGGTGGGTGAATCGGAGAATTCGATGATCTGTGGGTCGGTGGATTTGAGAAAAGTGGCGAATGTTGCTCCTTCGACTTCGCTCAGTTTTGAACTGAATCGAGAGTTGGAGATTTAGGTTCGTGCTATCCCACCCAAGCGGAGCTTGGATCCACTCCACAGAGGAAGACCTGTCTGTGGGGACCCCGGGATGTGGCACGCTGGCTCGAGATGATCTTGACCTTGCTATCCCCGGTCCCCAAAAGCGAGGGTCCGGGGGCACCCATTTCTTTGGCGGGTGTGCGGGCATATATTCTCACGACATGGATAAGGCAATCTCCCCTCTCACTGGCGCAAGCAATCAACTCGAACATGCAGCGTCTTCTTATCTGCGCTCGGCGCGGCATCAGCCGGTGCAGCTGGCATGCCGTGGGGCGAGGCGGCGTTTGCGCGCGCGCAGGCGGAAGACAAGCCGATCCTGCTGGACATTGGCGCGGTGTGGTGCCACTGGTGCCACGTGATGGATCGCGAGTCGTACGAAGATGCGGAGATTGCCGCGCTCATCAATCGAGCATTTTGTGGCGGTGAAGGTGGATCGCGACGAGCGGCCCGATGTGGATGCGCGCTACCAGGCGGCGGTTTCGGCGATCAGCGGGCAGGGCGGCTGGCCGCTGACGGCGTTTCTCACGCCCGATGGGCGGCCGTATTTTGGCGGCACGTATATTCCGCGCGACGATCGCTACGGGCGGCCGGGCTTTGGGCGCGTGCTGCTGGCGATGGCGCAGGTGTGGCGCGAGCGGCGCGATGAGGCGCTGGAGACGGCCGGCAGCGTGATGGCCGCGATCGAGCACAATGAGAGCTTCTCGGGCCGCGGCGGCGAGCTGAACTCTGGCGCTGGTCGACAAGATTGCCGGCGTCGATTCTGACGCAATTCGATCCGCGCAACGGCGGCTTCGGCTCGCAGCCCAAGTTTCCGCATCCGGCGGCGCTCGACCTGCTGCTTGAAGTGGCGATGAACCGCGGCAACGAGCAGGCGCGCGGAGGCTTTCACGTCGACGCTCGAAAAGATGGCGCGCGGCGGCGTCTACGATCAGCTCGCCGGCGGCTTCCATCGCTACAGCGTGGACGAGCGCTGGGTGGTGCCGCACTTCGAGAAGATGCTCTACGACAACACCGAGCTGCTGCGCAATTACGTGCACGGCTTTCAGAGTTTTGTGCGCGAGGATTTTCTTGAGACGGCGCGGGAGATTGTGGCGCTGGCTCGACGCGACGATGACCGACCGCGAGCGCGGCGGCTTTTATGCGCTCGCAGGATGCGGATGTCGGCCTCGACGACGACGGCGACTACTTTACCTGGACGCTGGACGAGGCGCGCGCGGTGCTCGAGCGTGGAGGAACTTGAGTTTGCGCACGAAGTATTGGGACATTGGCGAGCTGGGCGACATGCACCACAACCCGGCGAAGAATGTGCTGCATGTGAAGTAGACGCTGGAGGAGATGGCAGCGCAATCGGGCGGCGAGTCTGAAGCGCGATGCGCGCATTGCGCGATTCGAGCCGGGCAGAAGCTGCTGGCGGCGCGCGCGCTGCGGCCCACGCCGTTTATCGACCGCACGCTTTACACCGGCTGGAATGCGATGGCGGTGACGGCTTACCTGGAAACGGCGCGGGTGCTGCGGATGGATGAGGCGCGCGAAGTTTGCGCTGCTGACTCTCAACCGGCTGCTGATGAGGCATGGGACGGAACGACGACGCTTGCGACATGTGATCGCTTATCCCGATGGTGCTGCGGCCGCAGGAGGAGCGCGCCGGGCACGCTGGACGATTACGCATTCACCGTTCACGCCTGCATCGACGCGTGGCTGGCGAGCGGCGAGATGAAGTTTTACCGCGCGGCGGTGCAAGCTGGCCGACGCGATGATCGCGCAGTTTCCACGATGCGTCTGCTGGCGCGTTCTTCGATACTCCGCGGCGCTCAACGCGAGCCGGCGGAGATTCCGCTGGGCGCTTGACGGCGCGGCGCAAGCCGCTGCAGGACTCGCCCACGCCGGCCGGCAATCCGACGGCTGCCGCGGCGCTGCTGCGGCTGGAGGCTCTGAGCGGGCGCAAGGATTACCGCGAGATTGCGGAGGACACGCTGGCCAATGTTTCGCCGGGATCGTGGAGCACTTCGGCCTCTACGCGGGCAGTTACGGACTGGCGCGGAGCGGCTGCTGCTCGATCCGGTGCAGGTGGTGATTGTGGGTGCAGGGCCGGAAGCGGATCGGCTGGAGGCGACGGCGGTTGCGGGCTTCGCGGTGAACAAGACGGTGATGCGGATTGCGGCCAGATCGGCTTGTGGCGGGCGGAGTTCCGGAAGCGCTGGCGGAGACGCTGTTGCAGGTGCCGCGAGCCGGAGGAGTCGAGGCATGGGCGCTGGTTTGCAGGGGCGCACCTGCCTGCCGCCGGTGACGTCTGGAAGATTTGATGACGGCTTTGGAAGGTTGAGGTTTGTGCTGTCGCCGGTCCCCAAATGCGAGGGACGCGGGGGCACCCTCCTCAGCGGCTAAAGCCGGGATCATCAGCGATGTTTTCGGCACGAGTAAACTCGTGCCCTTTCAACTGCATCTGCTTTTTCGAAGATTGTGGGGTCGGCGCTACTTCTTATCTCACTACTCGCCGGAGAAGGCGGTTGGTCTCCTGCGGCTTGAGGGTGGTGGGATCGGTGGCGGGCTTTGGCTCCGCTTGAGGCGCGGAGCCGGGGGTTGGATTTGGCGATTTGCTGTCGCGATCTTCGGCGGTGAAGGTATTGAAGACGCGGTTGGGATCGCCGGGCAGCAGGTGATGCTCTTCGAGCGCCAGCCGCACGCGGCGCTGGAACTCGCGCATGGGGCCGTATTGCTGCGTGGCGCAGGGTCTTGAAGACCACGGGAAAGATCATCTGCGAGCCTTTGCACCGCGTCCACGCCGAGAACCTGCGGGTCCTGAAGGAAGACCTTCCTGAATTCGTTCGCTGTTGCGGACGTCCATGGCGATCTGCTTGAGCAGTTTTGCTACACCGTCGGGGTCGGCGGAGAAATCGACGCTGACGTTGATGGTGGCCACGGAGATAGCCGGCGCTCAGGTTGGCCACGGTGGTGATCTGCGAGTTGGGAATGATGTAGAGAGTTCCGTCGCCGTCGCGCACGGTGGTCTTGCGCAGGGTCATTGCTTCCACGATGCCGGTAAGCCCGGCGAGGCGCACGGTGTCGCCCACGTTGAACTGGCCCTCGACGAGGATCAGGATGCCGTTGAACATATCTTTGACGATGTTTTGCGCAGCCAGGCCGATGGCGACTGCCAGCGACTCCGGCCGAGGCCAGCAGCGGAGCGAGATTGAAGCCCATCGCGTCGAGGACCTGCAGGCCGGCGATGAGGCCGATGATGGCGAGGCCGGTGGCGCGGATGACGCCGGACAGAGTCCTGACCTCGGCGAGGCGCCCAGGGCCGGCGCTGCTGCTCGGCCAACGCGGATCATGCGGGAGGTGATGACGCGCAGTAAGCGGCTGAGGATAAAGGCGATAACCGCGATCACGATGAGGTGCGGCAGCTTGGTGCGGATGAATTCCTGGCTGTCGGCGATCCACTCGTCGAGCACTTTGCCGAGGAAACGGCCCTCCTGGAACCAGTCCCCAGCGCATGGCCAGAAGAAAAGCTGACGGAGTGACAGAAGGAAACATGCCAAAACTCCTGTTCTAGACTAGACTGTGCGCAGGAATGGCCGGAAGCCGGACGCTCTTAACCTTTCCTCCGGGTTGGATGCATCCTCTGGCCGATTTCATGCGTCAAGTTTCCTCATGAGTGATGGCGTGGAACCGCCTGCTGTTGGGCTCCATGAATTCTTAAGGGTCGAATAGCGGTGCATTGACCGGATGTGGTCCGATGCAGAAGCAAGTGAAAAGCGCGGATAGCAGGCAGCATCGATTGCTGCAGGCCGGCGGCGGGCTGGTTGGATGCCTGCGATAACGGCATTGCAGCGATAGCGATTGCAGCGGGCGCGGGACTGCTGCCAGGACATGCGCAATCTTCTCCGGGGCAGGATTTCATCGAGCTTCCAGAACCACTGACAATCCCAATAGTTCCGGCT
Organism: uncultured Acidobacteriaceae bacterium; assembly: GCA_963782085.1. Classification (GTDB taxonomy): domain Bacteria; phylum Acidobacteriota; class Terriglobia; order Terriglobales; family Acidobacteriaceae; genus Telmatobacter. The sequence goes on along the minus strand of CAWAIL010000002.1, from coordinate 69,977 downwards.
GGCCAACAGCCAACTGTGACGCTGGGCGCGACGAAGCCGGCGGCGGTGGCAGAGCAGCGGCGAACTCCGGTGGCGCAGGTGAAGCAGGTGAGCCTGGGTTCGGCGGTGCAGGCGACACAGGCGAGCAGCGATTCGACGATGGAGGCCAAGCAAGCGGCTGGCGAATCGCCGGCCAACGCGAAGCAGGATGCAGCCGGCGAGGCCGCGGATCTGCTGAAGATGGCGACTGCGTTGAAGGCAGAGGTCGACAAGTCGACGAAGGACACACTTTCAGTGACTGTGGTTCGGCGTGCAGGCGAAATTGAACAGTTGGCGCACAAAGCGCGTATGGGTTTGGGGCCGGGCAAGAGTTGAAGCAGAGTTGCGATGCGAGACGTTGGCGAGAAGAGTGGGCGAGCGGCGAGCGGCAATGCAGTTGGTGATCAGTGCTGCGCTTGCTGCGGCGTTCTTTTTTGCGCTGAGTGCGACGACGCTAAGCGCACAATCGCAATCGGGCAACAATGGAGGTTCAGGCGGAGGGGGATCGCAAGTTGGGTTGGGTAGCGGGCGTTCCGGGTTTGGGCATCCTGGCGCCGGGCCGTTCTCCAATGGCGATGATGACATCGATCCCATGATGGCTGAACGCCGGATGAGAGCGCTTAATATCGAACGGCAGAAACAGATGGTTGCCGACGCGAACAAGCTGGTAAAGCTGGCCAGGGAGCTGAACGACGAAGTTGGGGCGACGAATGCGGGGTCGTTCACTCCCGATCAGTTGCGGAAGATTGCCGAGATTGAAAAGCTTGCGCGCAGCGTGAGGGAGCGAATGAGTGCGGCAGTGGGTGGATCACAAAGCCTGCTTCCTGGGCCAGCGTTGGTGTATCCGGTGCATTAGAGCCAGTAAAGGAAAGAGATTTTCAAGGGGGCTGAAGCCCGCGTCCCATTTGTGAGATACAGGGCAAGCGGGGATGAATCTCCGATCTGCCGGTTGTTTCCTTTGCAGCGCGAGGCCATCCACCTTGAGCGCGACAAATTGCTACAATAACTTGAGTTGGTAGCCCAAGATCGGTTTGGGGGTCGACCGGAATGGGACTTGGCAATTTCCAGCGCTCGCGCGTCCGGGAAGTTTCCGGCGCGCGGGTGCACTGACCGCGCAAGAGCAAATTGAGATCTACCGGTTGATGTTTCTTTCCCGCGCGGTAGACGACCGCGAAATCCTCCTCAAGCGACAGCAGAAGATCTTCTTCCAGATTTCGGCCGCAGGCCACGAGGCGCTGCAGGTGGGCGCGGCACTGGCGCTGCGCCCCGGCTACGACTGGTTCTTCCCCTACTATCGCGACCGCGCGCTGTGCCTGGCGCTGGGCGTGACTCCCTACGACATGATGCTGCAGGCTGTGGGCGCGGCAACCGATCCGGCGAGCGGCGGGCGGCAGATGCCGACGCACTGGAGCAGCCGGCCGCTGCATATTGTCAGCACTTCGTCCTCGACGGCGACGCAACTGCTGCATGCGGTGGGCTGCGCGGAAGCGGGGCGCTACTTCAGCCGGCATCCCGAAGCGGCGGCGAAGGCGGAAGGGCGACTATCGCGCCTTTCACGACGTGGAGTTTCACGGCGATGAAGTGGTGCTGGCCTGCGTGGGCGAAGGATCGACGTCGCAGGGCGAGTTCTGGGAGGCGATCAACACGGCGTCGAATCAGAAGCTGCCGGTGATCTTCTGCGTGGAGGACAACGGCTACGCGATCAGCGTTCCGGTCGAAGTGAATACGCCGGGCGGAAACATTTCGCGGCTGGTGGCCAACTTTCCCGAACTTCCATTTTGCCGAGGTGGACGGGAACGATCCGCGTGGTCTGCCTGCGGGCATTTCAGGAGGCGGCGGCGCATTGCCGCGCGGGCCATGGGCCGGCGTTGGTGCACGGCCATTGCGTGCGGCTCTACTCGCATTCGCTTACCGACGACGACAAGTTCTACCGCTGCGCGGCGGAGCGCGAAGCCGATGCGCTGTGCGATCCGATTGCGAGGATGCGGACGCGGCTGATCGGCGAAGGCGTTCTGACGAGCGCGGAGACTGGACGAGCTGGAGCAGCGGACTGGAGCGCGAAGCGGCCGAGGCAGCGGAGCGCGCGCTGGAAGCGCCGTTGCCGACGGTGAGCGGCATCACAGTTGCATGTGTACTCAGAGGATCTGGATCCGACGCGCGCGGCGTTTGCGACGGAGCATGCGGAACCGGCGCGGCCGAGTCAGGCGGGAAAAAGCCGCTGAGTGGGCCGCGAACCATGGCGGATCTGATCAACGTCTGCCTGCGTGACGAGATGCGCCACGATCCGCGGATTGTGATTTATGGCGAGGATGTGGCGGACGCCAGCCGGAGCGCGGCGCTCGGAGAGGTGAAGGGCAAGGGCGGCGTCTTCAAGCTGACTGCCGGGCTGCAGACAGAGTTTGGATCGGAGCGCGTGTTTAATTCTCCGCTGGCCGAGGCGAATATTGTAGGCCGCGCAGTGGGGTACGCGATGCGCGGCATGAAGCCGGTGGTGGAGATTCAATTCTTTGATTACATTTGGCCTGCTATGCACCAGATTCGCAATGAGTTATCTGTTGATGCGCTGGCGGTCGAATGGGGAGTGGGCGGCGCCGGCTGTGATTCGCGTTCCGATCGGCGGCTACCTGACGGGCGGAGCGATTTATCACTCGCAATCGGGCGAAAGCATCTTTACGCATACTCCGGGGTTGCGGGTGGTGTTTCCTTCGAATGCGCTGGACGCGAATGGGTTGTTGCGCACGGCGATTCGGTGCGATGACCCGGTGTTGTTTCTTGAGCACAAGCGGCTGTATCGCGAGACGTATGGGCGGGCGGCGTATCCGGGGCCGGAATTTGCGATTCCGTTCGGCAAGGCGAAGATTGTGCGGCCCGGCACGGACTTGACGCTGGTGACATATGGCGCGTGGTGCCACGCGCATTGCAAGCGGCGCAGCAGGCGCAGCGGCAACAGGGAATCGAAGTGGAGCTTCTCGATCTGCGGACGTTGAACCCGTACGACTGGGATGCGATTGCGACGTCGGTGCGCAAGACCAATCGCGTGATCGTTGCGCATGAAGACATTTGAGTTGGGGTTATGGTGCGGAGATCGCGGCGCGGATTGCCGATGAGCTGTTTGATGAACTCGATGCGCCGGTGCGGCGAATCGGATCGATGGATACATTTGTCGCGTACCAGCCAGTGCTGGAAGATGCGATTTTGCCGCAGCCGGAGACGATTCTGAAGGCCATCGAGGATTTGAAGGCGTATTGAGAGGGGATCAGCCCACCCTAGCGACAAAAACAAAGGCGTCGCGAGGATGGGGCACCCGACCTATGGGGCCGCAGGCGGAGTTGGCGCTGGGCCGGAGGTGGATGGGGCGTCGGGCTTGGCGTCGTCTCCTGTGAGAATGCGTACCTCTGAACGGAATCGGTGATACTCGGTAAATTGCGCGTCATTTATCTCGGTAAGAGCAGGTCCTGGAATGTAGGTGCTGGAACTGTACCTGCTTTGGAGATTCGGCGCCGCATTGGCAGCGTGCATTACGGCGAAGGAGACGCTTTTTATCGGGCAGATGTAGTTTGAGCCGCCGATTTGCACGGGGCCATATTTCACCATGACGTCAGCCTTGGAGATGTGGACGTTCCCGCCGAGTTGAGCGACAGCCGTCAAGCGGCGAATGCTGCCATCGGCCGGGTCAATGGCGATTTCCCCATCGTAGGCAACTTCAGCTGACCCTGAGCCATCCGGATTTTCCACGGCATAGTGGGATTTTTCTTTTGCTACCGAATAGCGGAAGACCGCCAGTGGAGCGTCGGGTCCGTCCTCCCAATGGCTCCATACGGGACCGCCGGGCAGAATATCGGAGAGCACAAGCTCGATGGCTTCGCCAAATACGCCCTGCGTGGCCAGGCCCTTTGGAGGCGGCGGGGCGTGCTTACCAGTATCGGCGACTATCACCTCTTTGCCCTCGCGAAAGTAGGCTTTGTCGCTAGAAGTTCCCACGAGATGCATTTGCTTGATCTGGGGATTGACCATCGTCATCGTGTTGACTCTCAGCGGCTCATCGGAAAAGAGAGCCGACTCGCGCGTGGCAAAGAAATTCGGCAGCTTGGGAATAGTGTCTTCAACGTATTTCGCGGCAAGTGCCAGCAGGGAAGTTTGCGCGTCGCGGGCAGGCTCTGGATTGGAGGGAATCAGTTCTGGCGGAAGACGGAGAAACATGGAAGCGTCGGCCAACGCAACCATCGCCTGGCGGGACCTGGGGCCCGGTAATTCTGCATTCCAGCGCTCGAGCATGGTTGGGCTCACGCGTTCTGTAAGTTCCAGGTCAAAGAGTTGTTCGGCCACCTTTGCGTCCGATTTGCCATGTGCGTAGATCAACAACTGGTCGACCATCTCTACTGTGACGGGGTTTGCCGCAAATGCAGGCTGGAGCGCGGACACCAGCAGCAATAGAATGGTTAGATTTCTCATGGTGCATCTCGGGCGCGGTACGCAGGAACATGGTCATCATATCGCGATCGAGGGTGGCACAGGTGCAATCGGAGTGCGCAGGAGACTGAGGCTTTGATTGGTGGGTTTGGGCCTCTGGAAAGCAGGCGGAACCGCAGATCCCTCGGCTCGCTTCGCTCTCTCGGGATGACAGAGCGAGATTTTGCGGCACCGCATTCAGCGGGCGGCGAGCAGGGCGTCGACGGCTGCGGGAAGTGAAGAGAAGCGCAGGTCGGCGAGCTCTGCAGCTTGCGCTGCGTGAAGGGAACGGCGATCGGCATCGACCTCAATGAACACCGTAGCCATGCCGAGGCGATGACCGAATTCCATATCAACCAATGAATCGCCGATCATGACGCTGGTTGTTGCAGTGATGTCAGGGAATTGCGCGACGGCCTGTTCGAAGAGGCCGGGGAGCGGCTTGCGGCAATTGCATTCGTCTTTGTCGTGCGGGCAGATGAAGATTGCGTCGATATGTGCGCCTGCGGTTTGCAACTCCTGCTGGAACCGTGCGTGGATGGCTTCGACATCGGCGACGGTGTAAAGGCCGCGCGCGATGCCGCGCTGATTGGTGACGACAACGACGTGCAGACCTGCCTGGTCCAGGCGGCGAATCGCTTCGATAGCTCCAGGCAGAATGTGAAACTCGTCCCAGCGGGTGACGTACTGGCCCTCGGGCATTTTTTCATTGAGCACGCCATCGCGATCGAGGAAGACAGTGCGCAGATCGCGAGCGATGGAATGGGTTGCCGTCAGGGTCACGTGGCCATGATAGCAAGCAGGATGCAAAGCGAAGGAGTGGCGAGACTTAACTGGGAAGGCTCGGGGCCGCCAGGCGGGCGGGTGGCGGGCATGCGCGGCTAGATTGATCCAGATACAATACTTGGATGAACTCCAGCGACCATTGGTGTACGCGATGGCGAGCGCCTGAGGTGGGCCCCACGGCATGAGGAATTTTCTCAGGCTGCTGCGGTACGGCTTGCCCTACACGCTGCAATGGCTGCCGGGCGTAATGCTCTCGTCCCTTGTTGGGGGGCTCGATGCTTTTCGGATCCTGCTGCTTGAGCCGATTTTCGATCGAGTGCTGAGCCCTGGAGCGCCGGAAGGCCCGATCATGCTGGGCCTTGCGAAGTCGCGATGGCATTTCGATTTGCGGCAGCTTGTTCCACATTTTCTTCATCTTCACAATCCATGGGATGTAGTGGCGTTCGCGCTGGTGGTCGCAACGATTCTGAAAGGGCTTTGCGATTATCTCGGCAACTACCTGGTGAATTACGCAGGCTTCGGCACGATCACCGATCTACGCAATCATCTTTACGAAGCCACGCTTCGCCGCTCTTCGAGTTTCTTCCATAAGCACCCTACCGGCACGATTCTTTCCACGCTGATCAACGATGTGGAGCGCGTGCAAAACGCGTTGAGCTCGGTGCTCGGCGATTTTCTGCAGCAGTTCTTCACGTTTGTGGTGGCTGTGGTTTTCGTGATCAACATCGGCGGCCACCTGAGCTGGGCGCTGGTGCTGTTTATTCCAGTGGTGATCACATCGGCGCGCAAAATCGGCCGCGAAGTGCGCACGCGGACGCGGACCGGCCAGGACAAGCTGGCCGAGATTCAGAACATTCTGCACGAGACCGTGACCGGCAACCGCATCGTGAAGGCATTCAACACGGAGCTGTGGGAGATTCTGCGCTTCAAGAAGGCGGCCACGAAGTCTGTTCCGCGCCAACCTGCGCAGCGTGCGCATTCAGTCCATCAGTTCGCCGCTGATGGACACCATTGGAGCGATCGCGATTGCCGGCATGCTTTGTGGATCGGGCGCAACGGAGATCAAGGACGGCCACATGACAGTGGGCGTTTTTGGGGCGTTTCATCTTTCTGCTGTTCAAGCTCTACGATCCGGTGCGCAAGTTTGCGTTTTTCTACAACAGCTTTCAGCAGGCGATGGGAGCGTCGGCCTCAATCTTCATGTTCTTCGACGCCGAAGACGATGTGAGGGAGCGCCCACGGGCCACGACGCTGACGCGCTTCCGCGAGTCGATCAAGTTTGAGAATGTGGGATTCTCCTACTCGACCGATGAAGGCGAGCACCAGATTCTGCACAACGTCGATCTGGAAGTGAACGCCGGCGAAGTGCTGGCGATTGTGGGCCCGAGCGGCGCGGGCAAGTCGACGCTGGTGAATCTGATTCCGCGATTCTTCGATGTGACCTCGGGCCGCATTCTGATCGACGGCCACGATCTGCGCGATTTGACGCTGGCCTCGCTGCGGCGGCAGGTGGCGCAGGTGACGCAGGAGACGATCCTGTTTAACGACACCGTGCACAACAACATTGCTTACGGCCAGCCGGATGCGAAGAGGTCAGTGGTGGAGCAGGCGGCGCGCAATGCGCTGGCGCACGATTTCATCCTGAACATGCCGCAGGGCTACGACACGATGATCGGCGAAAAGGGATTCCGGCTCTCGGGCGGCGAAAGGCAGCGCATCGCCATTGCCCGCGCCATCCTGAAGAATGCGCCGATCCTGATTCTGGATGAAGCGACCTCGGCGCTCGATTCGGAGAGCGAGTCGCTGGTGCAGACCGCGCTGGCCAACCTGATGCAAAGATCGCACGGTGGTGGTGATTGCGCACCGGCTTTCGACCATTCGCCGCGCCAACCGCATCGCGGTGCTTGAGTGCGGCCGCATTACGGCGATCGGCATCGCACGACGAACTGCTGATCACCTCGCCGACTTATCAGAAGCTTTACCAATTGCAGTTCATCGATATGCCGGAGGCGAATGGGGTGCAGGAACCGGACCCCGCGGTGCGATATCTGCCGTTCGACGACAGGGCGGCGCTTGCCACGGGAGGGCAGGAGTAAGAATGGCCATTTCTTCGATGACCGGATTTGCGCGGGTGCAGGCGCGTGTGCCGCGGGCGGCGAACAGGATCAGCTCGAGCTACACGCTGACCGTGAAGAGCGTGAATCATCGCTTTCTCGATCTGCAGTTCCGGCTGCCGTCGGGGCTGGACGCGCTGGAGATGGAGCTGCGCAAGGTGCTGAAGGAAAATCTGGTGCGCGGCCACGTGGATCTGACGCTTTCGGTCGATCGCGTCGTCGCAGACCAAGGCCGGGTACAATCGCGAGCTGGTTGCCGGCTATCTTGCGGCGTTTGACGCGGCGCGCAGAGAGCACGAGCTGAAGGGCGAGCCGGATCTGAACGCGGCGTTGCGGCTGCCCGGAGCGCTTGCAGGCCGAAGATCGCGGACAACGACGACCTGACCGCGCTTGCGGCGAGCGTGCTGGAGCAGATGTCCCGCTGCTTGAGCAATTGAAGGCCATGCGCGCGCGCGAAGGCGAGGCGCTGGCGGCGATTCTGCACGGCACGCTCGACCGGCTTGCCGCAGCGACGGCGAGCGTGGCGGAGCTGCGGCCGGAGATTGAGCAGCGCTACCAGGAGCGGCTGACGCAGCGGCTTGACCGCGGCCGACGGGACCGGAGTTCAACCAGCAAAGAGTGCTGGAGGAAGTGGCCGTGCTGGTGGAGCGCAGCGACATCAGCGAAGAACTGGCGCGCATGACGACGCACATCGGGCATTTTCGCGAACTGCTGAGCGCGGGCGGCGAAGCGGGCAAGAAGCTCGACTTTCTGCTGCAGGAGATGAATCGCGAGGCCAATACGCTGCTCTCAAAGACCGGCGGCGTGAGCGGGAAGGGAACGCGCATTACCGAACTTGGGCTGGCGATGAAGGCGGAGATCGAGAAGGCGCGGGAACAGATTCAGAATGTGGAGTGAGAACGACAGGGAACAGGGAACAGAGAACAAGGCACAGATCAGACTGATAGAGAGGAGATCAGAACAACGTGGCAGGAATTCTTTTTATCATTTCGGCGCCTTCGGGCTCGGGCAAAAGCACGCTGGTGAGCGAACTGCGCAAGCAGGTGAGCGGCGTGGACTTCGCGGTTTCGTGGACGACGCGCGCGCCGCGCGGATCAGAAGAGAACGGGCGCGAATACCACTTCACCATCGCGCGAAGAATTCGAGCGCATGATCGAGGCCGGACATGTTTCTGGAGTACGCCGAGGTCTTTGGCAACTTCTACGGCACGGCGCGCCAGTCGCTGGACGAGGCGCTGGAAGCGGGCCACGACCTGCTGCTCGACATCGACGTGCAGGGCGCGGCGCAGGTGCGCGCCAAGATGCCGGAGGCGGTGGGCATCTTTGTTTTGCCGCCGAATCCCAAGGTGCTGCGCACGCGGTTGCGCAACCGCAGCCGCGCCGAAGGCGTGGTGAACGAGGCGGAGCTCTACCGCCGGCTGAGCGAGGCCAGCAGGGAGATTGAGAATTATCGCGAGTACGGCTATATTTTGGTCAATGACGTTCTCGACCGGGCGGTAGCGCAACTGGAAGCGATTGTGCTGGCGGAGCGCTTCTATCGCAACGGCGAAGCCAATCGCCTACCGTTCGCGCCGGGTGTTGGAGGTCGCCGCGGCCTGCCTGCAAGCGAACTCGCAGGAGCGGCTCAAACCTGTGCTGGAGGCTTTTGGCATCGATGGCGACTCCGGCCAGCAGCAACTTCCCTTTGGAGATGACTCCGATGACGATTGAGACCAGCTTCGATTCAAACTACCGCAAGGTATCTGGTGGCCGCGCGCCGCGCGCGCCAGTTGCAGAACGGCTCCCAGGCGCTGGTCGCCACCCATCGAACAAGGCCTGCCGCATTGCGCAGGAAGAGATCGAAGCCGGCAAGATCTGCTTACGTGAAGAACGAAGTCGAGGTGACCAAGCCGCTGGTCGAAGGTCCGGCCGTCCCGATCCTGCTGAGCTAAGCAGGACAGCTTCAGTGCTCCGCGGATCGCAGTGCGAGCGAGTCGCAGGGGATCTGTGCATGCTCAGTTAGTTGCGTCTGAGCGTGCCGGCTAAGATCCGGGCTGTCGACGCGAGCTCGCCGAGTCTCGACTGCTCCGATCTGAACTACAATCGAGACATGAGAGTGACGGTGGGCGTCTCCGGCGGAATCGCCGCGTACAAGGCGGCGGAACTGGTGCGCGCGCTGCAGCGCCAGGCCGTCGAAGTGCACGTGGTGATGACCGCGGCGGCGCAGAAGTTTGTGCAGCCGCTTACCTTTGCCGCGCTCACCGGGCACAAGGTGATCACCAGCCTGTGGGAAGAGACGGACGCGGGCGATGGCGCACGCCGAGCAGAACGGCATCGATCACATTGCCGAGGCGCAATGGGCCGATGCGCTGGTGGTGGCTCCGGCGACGGCGAACATTCTGGCCAAATTTGCGCACGGCATTGCCGACGATTTTCTTTCCACGCTGTATCTGGCCACGACTGCGCCGGTGCTGGTGGCGCCGGCGATGAACGTGAACATGTGGAACCATCCGGCGACGCAGGCGAATCTTGAAATCCTGCGGCAGCGCGGCGTGCGCGTCGATCGAGCCGGGAACGGGCGATCTGGCCTGCGGCATGGTGGGCGCGGGACGCATGGCGGAGCCGGAGGCGATTGCCGAGGCGGTGCTGAGCGCGCTGGGACGGCGGCACGATCTGGCCGGCGAAGTGGTGCTGGTGACCGCGGGCGGCACGCGCGAGGCGCTCGACCCGGTGCGCTTTATCGGCAACCGTTCCAGCGGCAAGATGGGCTACGCGCTGGCCGAGGCGGCGCAGCAGCCGCGGCGCGAAGGTGATTCTGATCAGCGGGCCGTCGGCGCTGCATCCGCCGGCGCACTGCGAACTGGTGAAGGTGACGACCGCGGACGAGATGCGGAACGCGGTGCTCGACGCGCATGAGCGAAGCCACGCTGGTGATCAAGGCCGCGGCAGTGGCCGACTATCGGCCGGTGCAGTGTGTCCGAGCAGAAGCTGAAGCGCACGGGACCGCTGACGCTGGAACTCGCGCCGACTGAAGACATTCTGGCCGAAGTGGTGCGGCGGCGCAGGCCGGGGCAGCTGATCGTTGGATTTGCCGCCGAGACCGAGAACCGCATGGAGAATGGCCGCGCCAAGCTGCTGGCGCAAGGGCGCCGACGCGATTGTGGTGAACGACGTGGCCGGCGAGGGCGTGGGCATCGACGCCGACACCAATGCGGCGACGTTTCTGACGCGGGCGACGGCCGTGGAACTGCCGCGAGATGCCCAAGCGCGCAGCTCGCCGACCGCATTCTCGACGAGATTCTGACGCTGCGCCGGCCGCGGCCCGTGGTGGTGGAGCTCGACGAACGAGCGGGACGTGGAAGCGAGCGAGAAGCAAGCCGACCAGGACCGCGTGCTGGACGAAAGCGTGTCCGTCGGCGCCGCGCGGCGCCAGCTGATTGTGGAGTAAGGCGATTGCCGCGCGCGCTCGATTCCGCAACCCGCGAAGCTCTGGCCGAGCGCATTGCGCTTCTATCGCGATCTGGGGCTGACGGAGTTCTACCGGCGGCCGGTGGAAGCGCGGCGGCGATCGCAGGCTGCGGCTGTAGATGGTGCCGAATGCTGATCGCGAGCGGCCTGACGGCAGAGATTGCGGTTGCCGCGGCAATCGCAGACGGCCTCCGGCGGTCGCAGCAAGCGAACTTCTTCGGAGAGGAAGCCAGCCATCAAGACACGCAAAGCGATTTCCTGCGCCCCCGCAAATTGCCGCCGCAGTTCCCGCGGAGGAACGCGCCGCCGCGCTGCAAGTCATTCGCGAAGACATCGGCGATTGCACGCGCTGCGCGCTGCACAAGGGGCGCAACAAGATCGTGTTTGCCGATGGCATCGCCGACGGCGCGGCTGATGTTTGTGGGCGAAGGGCCGGGCGCCGATGAGGACGCGCAGGGGCTGCCGTTTGTGGGCCGCGCCGGGCAACTGCTGAACAACATGATTGCCGCGATGGGGCTGAAGCGCGAAGAGGTCTACATCGCCAACGTGGTGAAGTGCCGGCCGCCGGGCAACCGCACGCCGGAGCCGGAAGAGGCCAATACCTGCTCGCCGTTTCTCTTCCGGCAGATCGATGTGGTGCGGCCGCAGGTGCTGGTGGCGCTGGGCGCGACGGCGGCGACTTATCTGCTGGGCGCGCGGCAGCCGCTGGCCGGGCTGCGCGGGCGCGTGCACGCGTTTCGCGGAATGAGCCTGATCGTCACCTATCACCCGGCGTTTCTGCTGCGCGATCCGCGGCAGAAGAAGGAAGCGTGGGCCGATTTGCAGATTGCGATGAAGGAGCTGGGGCTGAAGGCGCCGGCGAAAGGCTGAGATCAGGATCCGTTCGGGATGACTGAGTGTGCAAGTTCAATGGGCTTTGATTGCGAGGTCGGGGTTCTCTGGAAAGCAGGAAGTAACGCAGATCCCTCGACTTCGATCGCTACGCGATCTCCGCTCGGGATGACAAAGCAGTGCATCACGACTAATCCTTCCAGAGTTTGACGCCGCCGCAGGATTCCTTCTTCGTTCGACACGATCGTTACGTTGGGCGGGAGTTTGAAGTCGATCTTTTTGGCGTTGCCACCACCGAGATAGAGGTGGTCCCAGTTGAATGTGGCCTGGGTTTGCGCGATGGCTTCGCGGAGCAGCTTGTTCCAGTGCTTTTTGCCGAACCGTTTCAGGCCGCGGTTGCCCAAGTAGTCCTCGTAGGTCATTTTCTTCCAGGGATGATGGCCGAGCTCGAGGCCAGGGCAGAGCCTGCCGCCGGTAAAGAGCGACGAACCCATGCCTGTGCCGAGCGTGAGAACAAGCTCGACGCCGCGGCCTTTGACCGAGCCATAGCCTTGCACCGACGCATCGTTGGCGGCGCGGACCGGCTTGTGCCAGCGCTTTTGGAGTTCGCGCTGCAGCGGGAATTTGGCCCAGCGCGGGTTCAAGTTGACGGCGGTATAGGTGACGCCGTCCTTGATGACACCGGGAAATCCGACGGAGACGCGATCGAATTTGGGAAGCTGAGCACGGAGTTGATCGAGGACGCGCAGGACGGCATGCGGTGTGGGGACTTTCGGTGTGAGAACGCGCAGGCGCTCGCAAACCGGCTTGCCACGTGGATCGAGGAGCATTGCCTTGATGCCGGAGCCACCGATATCGATGGAGAGCGTGATGGGGTGAGAGGCGCGAGCGGGCGTGGGCGAGGACGTGGCGGACTTGGGTGTCATCAGGGTGAATTGTAGAACAGGGAAATAGAGGCAAGGAAGAGCGTTGAGTGCGGGCGTGGACGCCGGCACGACAGCCGAGCCTCCACCCCAACGACGATGACCTGTCGTTGGGTCCCCGGACCTGGAGGTCGGCGCTACACTCGGCGCGGACCAGGCGTCATTTTGCGGGGGTATTGGTGGATTGGAATTCTTCGTTCATCCAGGCTTTCATGGCGTCCATTTTCTGCGGGCGGCCGAGGAAATCTTTCACTAGTTCGGCGGCGGGCTTGGTGGCGCCGGGTTCGAGCACAGTGTGACGATAGCGCATGGCTGTGGGGCCATCGAGAAGATTGTTCTTGTCGAACTGCGAGAAGAAGTCGATGGCAATCACCTTGTCGAGCACGTAGGTGTAGTAGTTGGACGCATAGCCGGTAATGTGGGTAAACGCGGCTGCGAAGTGGTCATCCGGAACGGTCGTAAAAGGAGAGAAGCGCTTCATGTCTTCTTGATAAAGGGAGTCGAAGTCAATCTTGGACGGATCCTGGCTGTGCACCTGGAGCGAGAACGAGGTGTAGACGAGCTGACGCTGAATCCAATATCCGCGGGCGTACGCATTGGCGGCATTCATGCTTGCGACCAGTGCAGCGGGGATCGGCTCGCCTGTCTGGTAGTGTTTGGCAAACGATTGCAAGATGGCAGTCGAATGGAACATCTCTTCGAGCATTTGCGAGGGAGATTCGACAAAATCGCCTTCGACATTGAAGCCGCCCTGCTGCGACCACTGGCCCTGGCTGCCGAGAATGTGATGCATCAGGTGGCCGAACTCGTGGAAGAAGACGACGACCTCGTCGTATTGCATGAGCCCCGGATCGCCTGCAACGCCGCCTGAGAAATTGCAGATCAGCATGCCTTCAGGCAATTGCCGGCCACGAATCCCTGGCAACACTGGCGCAGAAGAGAACCACTTGTCTTTTCCCTCGCGGGGGTGCATGTCGAGATAAATGCGGCCGAGAAGTTTTCCGTCATTGCCGGAGGCTGCGTCGTACACGTCGATAGGTGTCGACCGAGGAATCCCAGACCGCGACATCTTTTACTTGCTTGAACGACAGATGAAAGAGACGGGACGCAGTGGAAAGAATTCCTGCCTGCACTTTGTCGTAGGGAAAATAAGGCCGCACGCTTTGCGCGTCGAAGTTGTAATGGGCGCGGCGGTACTGTTCCATCCAGTAGTTCGAGTCAGCGATGGTGATCTCTTTGAGGCCGGGTTGCTGTTGTTGAGCGAAAGCGAGCAACTGGGCGTATTCGTGCGCGGACACTGAGCGGGAGGCCTGATCCAGTTGATCGATCAACTCCTGTACGTGCGCAGGATTACCGATCATCTGATCGGCGGTGGCGAGATCGGCGTAAGTTTTGTACCCGAGCGTTGTGGCCAGGTTCTCGCGCGCGGTGAGCAGATCGGTAAGAACTTTGTCGTTTGCCGGGTAGGCGCGGCCCTCGTAGGCCCGGTACATGCGCAAGCGGAGCGCGGCATTGCTGGCGAAGCTGTTCACCGGCCTGAAATCGGGCTGATCCGTTGTCAGGGTGTAGGTGCCGTCGGCGTTCGGCTTGTGGCGCGTTATGTAATCGTCGGGCAGACCGGCAAGTTCATCGCGCGTCGCCGTTATGTGCAATGTGCCGTCGGAGACATTGCGATTGAAGGTGAGTCCTAGATCGGTGATCTTGTCCTGCAGGGCGTGGATTCTGGACCGTGTCGCATCGTCTTTGTCGACCCCGGCAAGGCGATACTCCAGCAGCGTGCGCTCGAGGTAGTGCCGGGTGGCAGGGTCATGCTCGGGCAGGGGAACAGCGGCCAGCGCGCGGTAGACCTGCTGATTCAGGCTGAGGTCAGTGCCGGCCGCTGAAACCACCGCGGTCATCTTCTGGCCCATGTCACGCATCGGGGCAGCGTCAGCCAGGGAATAAAACAGTGCCGCATTATTTCCGGCGATCGAGAGCTCATTTGTGGCGTCGTCAAAGGGACGCAGCGTATTTTCGACCGTGCGTGGGCCAGTGACCGCTACGAGCTTATCGACATCGGCCTTTTCTGTGGCCAGCCGATCTTTGACCCAGGCCTCAAGCGCTGCCGGGTCCTTCGCCTGCACCCATGCGTGGAGCGGGTCGTTAGTTTGCTGAGCAGATAGCGCTCCAGAGAAGACGACAACGGCGAAAAGCGTGCAAAGACTTGCGAAGGATTTCATGGCGAAAGTATTTCACTTGGATGGGCAGGAGGGAAGCAGGAATTGCGCTGTTTCTCCAAAAGATGATCAGCAGCTATTCACCAGCTGTGAAGGGCCCCCGGCCAGGGCCGGAAGGCAGCTCTTTTGAGGACGGCAGCGGCCCGACCGAAATACGAGTCGTAATTCTGACAGGTGTGTCGGGAGCGGAGTTCCACAACCCCTGGTGTTGATTGCTCAGGCAATTAAACTGAGTGCTGACCCCCATGCCTGCTTACTGCGAAGTCGCGCTGCCGGTGCCGCTGGACCACACGTTCACCTACGCGGTGCGGCGAGGGCCAGCAGCCGCAGCGCGGGGCGCGGGTGATTGCGCCATTCCGCAATGAGAAGCTGATCGGCGTGGTGACGGCGGTGGACGTGACGGCTCCGCGCGGATTTCGAGGTGCGGTACCTCGAGGCGGTGCTCGACGAGGAGCCGCTGCTGAGCGAGCACCTGCTGGAGCTGGCGGAGTGGACGGCGCAATATTACCTGGCGCCGCTGGGCGAGGTGCTGCGCGCGATGCTGCCGCTGATGGCCGAGGTGCGGCGCACGGTCTACTACCGGCATCACGGACCTGGGGCGGGATGTGCTGGCGCGAGAGCCGTGGATGGCGAGGTTCCGAGGATTCCCACCCGTTTCGCGAAGGACGCGCAAGGATCGGGGCAACCAGGAGCGCTCAGCGCGAAGCGCGGGGCAAGCTCTCGCGCGAAGAGCAGGACATGGAGCGGCGCGTGCTGGAGCGGCTGGCCTCGGGCGAGCCGGTGAAGGTGTCGACGCTGCGCACGGCGACGGCGGCTTCGCTGCCGGTGCTGGCCGGCATGGTGCGCAAGAAATGGATTGCGCGCGAGACGGCGGCGGCGGAGCGCGATGCGCGGCGCATGGAGCGGTTTGCGGTGCTGGTTCCCGAGACGCGGCTGCCCACGCTGACCGAAAAGCAGCAGGCGATTCTGGCGGAGCTGGCGGCGTGCGGCGGCGAGATTGCCGCTGGCCGAGTTGCGCGCAACGCGAGCTGCCTTCGTCGACGCTGCAGACGCTGGTGCGGCGCGGGCTGGTGCGCATCGACGAGCGGCCGGAGGCGTTTCGGCTGGGCGGATTGACGCCGGCGACCGAGCCGATTCAGCCTGAACGAGGCGCAGACGGATGCGCTGGCGACGATCGCTGCGTGCGCTTGGGGGCATTCCATCCGTTTCTGCTTTATGGCGTAACGGGGTCGGGAAAGACGGCGGTCTATCTCGCGGCGATGCAGAGGGCGCTCGACCGCGGGCTGACGTCGATCCTGCTGGTGCCGGAGATCGGGCTGACGCCGCAGACGGCCGGGCTTGCTCGACCAGGCGTTCGGGCAGCAAGGTGGCGCTGCTGCACTCCGCGCTGACGCCGGAGGAGCGCAGCGAGCAGTGGCGGCGCATTCGCCGCGGCGAGGCGCCGATTGTGGTGGGCACGCGGTCGGCGATCTTTGCGCCGGCGCCGAATCTGGGACTGATCCTGGTCGACGAGGAGCACGACCAGAGCTACAAGCAGGAAGAGACGCCGCGCTACAACGCGCGCGATGTGGCGGTGATGCGCGCCAAGCTGGCGGGCGCGGTGGTGGTGCTGGGGTCGGCGACGCCGTCGCTGGAGAGCTGGCAGAATGCGGAGCGGGGCAAGTACACGCGCATCGAGATGCGCGAGCGCGTGATGAATCGGCCGCTGCCGGAAGTGGAACTGATCGACATGCGGCGCGGAGTTTCAGGAGACGGGCAAGGAGCAGCTCTTTTCGCGGTCGCTGGTGGAGCAGACGAAGGCGGCGCTCGAGCGCGGCGAGCAGGCGCTGATTCTGCTGAACCGGCGCGGCTATTCGTTTGCGGTGATGTGCCGCGCGTGCGGAGAAAAGCTCGAGTGCCAGAACTGCGCGATCGCGCTGACGCATCACAAGCCGGCGATCGAAGACGCAGGCTGAGGCGCGCGCGGGGCAGCGGCTGGAGTGCCACTACTGCGGCTACAGGCGCACGGTTCCGGCGCGGTGCCCGAAGTGCGAGAGCGAGCATCTCTATTATCTCGGCGCGGGATCGCAGCAGGGCGAAGAGCGGCTGCAGGAGATTTTTCCCGGCGCGCGCATCGGGCGCATGGATCGCGACACGGTGCGCGGGCGGTACGATCTGGAGCGGCTGCTGGCGCGGCTGCACTCGGGCGAGATCAATTTGCTGGTGGGCACGCAGATGATTGCCAAGGGGCACGACATTCACGGCGTGACGCTGGTGGGCGTGGTGGGCTGCGACCATGCGCTTTCGATGCCGGATTTTCGCGCGGCGGAGCGCGTGTTTCAGCTGATGACGCAGGTGAGCGGGCGCGCGGGGCGCGGCGATCTGCCGGGACGCGTGGTGGTGCAGACGTATTATCCCGATCACTATGCGATTCTTGCGGCGACGAAGCACGACTACACGAGCGTTTGCGGAGCGCGAGCTGAAGTACCGGCGCTGGATGCACTATCCGCCGTTTGGCGTGCTGGCGAATGTGCTGGTGCAGTCGCAGAAGCTGGAAGAGGCGGCGGGGTGGTCGGCGGTGCTGGGCAAGTGGTTCGCAGAAAGCGACAGCCGGAGGGCGTGCGAGTGCTGGGGCCGTGCACCGCGCCGATTGCGCGCATCAAGGGCGTCTACCGCTTTCACCTGATTCTGAAGAGCGCGTCGCGCAAGGCGCTGAATGCGGCGCTGCGCGGGATGCTGGCGCATGCGGAGGAGGCGGGCGTGCCGCGGCGCAATCTGATCGTGGATGTGGATGCGCTGCGGCTGATGTAGGCAGCGAGTGAGCAAGTCAGCAAGTCGGCGAAAAGCAAGTGCAGAGCCCCTAACTCGTCCTACGCTGCGATGAACGATTCGCTTGGATGGCAGTTTCCGGAATAAAACCGTACTTCTACCGCAGAAGATCGAGCAGGGAATTGTGGTGGAAGGGGGTGGGGGTGAAGGTGAGCAGAAAGAGGAAGGCTCCGAGAGCGCCGAGGGCACCGCGAGAGTGGGAAAGTGTGGTATGGAGCGGAACTTTTGGATGGCGCATGGCGGGGATGAGGAGAAAGATCCCCCAGAGGATCCAACCAAGCCAGTAGAAAATGCCTGCGACAAGAAGAACGATAGGAAGAAGGTTGGTAACGAGTTTGTGCAGGCGCGGCGAAAGCGCGTAAAGGATGTGCCCGCCATCGAGCTGGCCACCGGGAAGAAGATTGAGGGCGGTGATGAAGAGGCCGATCCATCCTGCGAGGAGAACGGGATGCGGAGCGAGGCGATCGAAGCTGAGCAGGTGGGGATTGAAGCGCTGCAGGAACAGATGAACGAGGCGAATGGTGAGCGGCTCGCCGCCAAACTGGACGATAGCTTCAGGGCCGTGGATGCGGCGGGGAACGCTAAGCAGAAATCCGGCGGCGACGGCGATGAGCGAGGCGATGTAACCGGCGAGGGGACCGTAGATGCCCACGTCCATGAGCGCGTCGCGATGAGGAATGAAGGAGCGAATCTTGATCACGGCGCCAGCGGTGCCGCTGAGCGTAGGAGCAGGGATGACGAAGGGAAGCGTTGAATCGATGCGATGGGCGCGGCAGGCGATGTAGTGGCCGAACTCGTGAACCAGCAGGATGGCGAGCAGCGTTCCAGAGAATGCGAAGCCGGTGGCGAAAAGTTCGCGGTGATGCGCCAGCCACGGCCAGGGCCACAGATCGTTTTCGCTGACTACGGGTGGCAGGCCGCGCAGAAAGTTGTGCATGAACCGCGCGCCGTTAGCGGTGATGGTGACGACGCTGAGGCAGAGAAGAATCGACCGGCAGGCAGTAGCTCAGAAAAAAAGAACGCAACCGGTTTCCTCTCGGGATGGGGGACGAAGGGATTTGTGCGATTGACTCACGCGGCGAAGACACATTATTCGTTCGCGTGGAGGACGCGCTTTGGGAACCACTTCAAAGGTTCGACTTTGGCAGGAGGCGGTTCTTGTTCGGGAAGAGGAACGCCTACTGACCGCTGGACGAGCTGGCGTCAAGAGCGTGCAGCTCCTTGCCAGGCTTGAAACGGACTGCTTTACCGGGAGCGATGTTGACCTCAGTTCCGGTGCGTGGATTGCGTCCGATGCCGGTTTTGCGCGCACGGACACTGAATACGCCGAATCCGCGCAGTTCGATGCGCTCGCCGGCTGCCAAAGCCTGCTTGAGGCCTTCGAAAACGGTGTCAACTGCTGCCTCAGCCTTGGTGCGCGGCAGGCCCGTGCGCTCGACCACGTTGTGGACAATATCCTGCTTGATCAAGGGAGTCTCCTTGCTGGCGCGAATTTGGTTCTGCGTTTCGAACGATCTACCACGCCCATAGTACAGATTTTGCGGCAATTAGGGAACTGGGGATTTGCAGGGCAGTGGATTTCTCAACAGGAGAGGTGGCCAAGGGCGGGGCAGGAACCGGCTGCGGGAGGGGTGGAGGCCTTGAGCGTCCTCAACACTCGCGTTACAAAACAGACTGGAGACAGCTCAGGTCATCCCTCCGTCAACTATGGGCGCGGTCTATGGGTGCGACTCGGGACTAGATCGGTTTTACTTTACGAAGCTGCTTCGATAACTGCTGAAAATTCGTCAGCAAGAACTGCATGGTATGGGTGAAGGCTTCGGGTGTCGGAGCGGTTTGAAGCGTTGCGGAAAGCGCGGTGCGGACGGTGTAGACGGGGCCGTTATCTGGTTTGTCGCGAAAAGCTTGCTGATACTGTTCTCGGGTCCAATTCTGGTTCAGACCCTTCTGCAAAATAGCGGCTGCATCTTCATATTCGGCGGCGCGCGCAGCGCGATGGTCGAGGATCAAGTTGACCGACGCGGGCTCGCCAAATGTTTCACCATCGGTCCACACCGCTGCGATCACTTTGATTCGGTCGGGTTGAGGGCTGAAGGCAAACTCAAAGAGCGATCGCGAATCGCCGGCGCCTGGTTCGATGGGAGGGCGGCCGTCTAACAGCATGTCCCAGACTTTTTTTGCTTTCCTTGCCGGTCGCGAGGAAGAAGAGATTTCTAAAACCAGAGCCCACACCGGTTTGCCACTCAGATTTGTGACGGTGCAGATAGGACCTCTATTCCCAGTGAGACGGATGTCAGCGCTCCCTGCGGGATGGATGTCAACACGAAATTGAGGGCGCTCGGCGGCTCGTTGTGGATGAATCACTGATGGGAAAAACATTGCGATGTTCAGGGCACAAAATGCTGCAGTGAATATTTTCATCGGAATCTCCATCGGTACACACGATCCGGGCATTCGGACAGGTTTTGGCGGCGACGTCCCAAGGAAATTGTAATTTCCCGTCTTCTTCGATTCTTCAGAATAGCAAGCGTGTGCTCGGCGTCGGGCGACGAACCGCCGCAGCAGATCATGCCAAGCTGCGCGAGCGTCTGCTGGTCACCTCTCTGACATGCGATCTCCTGGGGGTTCATTATCGCCAATGGAGCCAATCGTGGGCGATGAGCGCCAATGAGCATCTCGTGGCGAGTGCGGCACATTGCAGTCAGCCGCGGCATCTGGGTTTACCCAGCATTTGCCGTGCGAAAGCAGGCGATGGATATGACAGAGTATGGGGTGACGGCCGGCTGGTTTGTCAGAGGGCGAGGCGGTTGCGTAAGATGAGGTTTCGAGACGAAGAAAGAACCGAGAATGTGACCGGGACGCCAGCCCCGGACCAGGAGAAGCATGCCGATTCTTAGTGACCGTTGGATCAGAGAGCAGGCCGCCAAGCATAAGATGATTGAGCCATTCAGCGAGAAGCAAGTGGCGGCAGGCGTGATCTCTTACGGGCTTTCTTCGTACGGCTACGACCTAAGAGTTTCCGACGAGTTCAAGATTTTTACGAATGTGAACAGCGCGATCATCGACCCGAAGGCGTTTGACGAGCGGTCGTTTGTGAGTGTGCAGGCGGATTCAGTGATTGTGCCGCCGAATTCATTTGCGCTGGCGCGATCCGTGGAGTACTTTCAGAATTCCCCGCGATGTGCTGACGATCTGCGTGGGAAAGTCGACATACGCGCGCTGCGGAATCATCGTGAATGTGACGCCGTTTGAGCCGGAGTGGGAGGGTTTTGTGACCCTGGAGATTTCAAATACGACGCCGTTGCCGGCCAAGGTTTACGCGAACGAAGGGCTTTGCCAGATCCTGTTTTTCCAGGGAGAACAACCTTGCGAAGTAAGCTATGCCGATCGCAAGGGCAAGTATCAAAAGCAGCAGGGAATTGTTTTGCCGAAACTGTGAAGGTGCGCAGCGGCCTGAAGTAAATTGAAACGATCACTGCGCTGCCGACACGATCCTTTGAATTCCCCCATTCAATCTTTACCTAAAACGCCCGTTCGTCTTCCCCAGAATGCGATGGCGGATTCATGACACCGGACAGTCCGACTCCCGAACCGATCCGCATCGGCATTCTGACGGCCGAACCCATCCGCATTGCGGGACTGGTGAGCATATTCGATCTGCCGGCTGTGCAAGGGCAGGCGCGACTTGTGCCCATAGTGGGGACCCGGACCGAGTTGACAGCACAGGAGGCTCTCAAATACCTCGTTATCGACCTGCATGCGACCGACGGCGCACTGAACGATCTGGAAGCGGTCCGCCAAGTGCGGCCGGACATGCGCTCGATCGTGATCGGGCCTGAGGGTGATGAGGAACTGGTGATGAATGCGGTCACGGCCGGCGCCCGGGCCTACCTTGGTTTGAGCGCGGGGCCGGAGATGGTGCGGCAGGCGATCGATGTGGTCACGTCCGGGTCAATATGGGCACCGAGGCGGCTTTTATCAAAACTGATCGACCGACTCCTTCAGGTTCCGAAAGTAACCAAGAATGTGCCGGGGGCGGAGCTCACTTTACGCGAGCAGCAGGTGCTGGAACTGCTTTTGATGGCGCAGTCGACGAAGGAAATCGCCCTTAAACTTGGGATTGAACAGCGGACGGTAAAAGCCTACATCGGCAGGCTGATGCGCAAAACTGGCGCAGATAATAGGGTTCAACTCTCGATGTCGGCCTTGAGTCGTTCCCTGCTGCCTAAGAAGGGCGTTTCAAGAGCCGATTAAGGAGCTCAGGGTATCCGTTACCTCTGGGGTAGTTCCTAGATTACTTTGAGCCATAGCACATAAGTACTCTTGTGCATTTTTCCCGGCATCGACATGATGGTTCCAGAAACAACGCAGATCTGGGGAAAGGAGTTCCCAGGCAGCATGTTTCCATGAAGCCTGGGAACTCCTCTTTTTTCGTAGCTCACGAAGAAAGCCCGAATCTGAAGTTTCTTCAGCAGCCCTCCCCCCATAGATTAAGAAGCAAGTTCCAGGAGCAGAAAAAGCTCCTGGTGCGTTTGCCTGCTCGCCATCGAGGCCGGCCCCATGGCAGCCGAATGTTGGCCGAGCGCCCGGCGTCGCCAGTTTGCCTGTTTCCCACACGATTCATGCGCTGTGGCGAACCGATGCTGTAGGCTGATCGAGGAGGTTCCCGCAATCCCTGCAGGCAGCACATTTCTTGACGTTTCTGCGTCGAAAGAGCAGCGGGATGGATTACTCCAAGTTGGGTTTGCGGGACCGCGCCCCGAGTTTGCGTGGCCGCAGCTTCAGCCGGCGGAATGGAAAGGAAATGAATCATGAAAAAAGCGATTGGTTCGATTTGCCTCAGCTTGCTACTGACGTCGAGTGCGTTTGCTGCCTCTTCGAGGGAAGATCTGCAGGACCGCGTTGATGCGGCCAAAGTTGTTCTTGACCAGATCATGGGCGCGAACGACAAAACGATTCCGACCAATATTCTCAACTCTGCCACCTGCGTTGCAGTTGTTCCGGGGATGATCAAGGGCGCGTTTCTAGTTGGCGCGCAGTATGGGCAGGGTGTGGTGACCTGCCGCACGGGACATGGCTGGAGCGGCCGGTGTTCATCCGCATGGCGGGCGGCTCGTTTGGCTTCCAGATTGGCGGGCAGGCAACAGACCTGGTGCTGGTTGCTGTGAACGAACGGGGATTCCAGGATCTGCTGCGGGACAAGTTCAAGATTGGCGGCGATGCTTCAGCCGCAGCCGGACCGGTGGGCCGCGCAGGCACAGCATCGACCGACTGGAAGATGAACGCAGAACTGCTGAGCTATTCGCGCGCCAAGGGATTGTTTGCCGGCATCGATCTGGACGGCACGAGCGTGAGCCAGAATCGCGACGATACCGAGATTTACTATGGCGAGCCGCATCACTTCGATGAAGTGCTGCGTGGCGATGTGCCGGTGCCTCCGGGCGCGGTGGCATTTGTGCGCGATGTGGCCGCGTCATTTGTGCGGGCCAAGGCTGGCGCTGAATAGAGTTGAGTGCGGGCCGATGGACCCATCTGGATTGTCTCGGCATTGAATCAATACTTCCCGGCTATCTTCGCGCTGATGCGCGAAGATAGCTGGAATAACATGCCTGGCGCGGATCTGTCGCAGGGCGCATCTCTGTACTAACCTCCCTTTACATTTCTTATTGGCGCCGGCGTCTACACTGTTGCTTGCGTTCGAACATGCGGGAGAACCTTGAATATTGGCTGGTTGTTGCCATTGCGCGCTGCCTGGGCCTGATGCCACGCGGCATTGCGCGCCCGTTTGCCGGGCTATTGGCATTCGCGGTCTATTGGTGTTTTGGGAGGCTGCGGCGGGTGGGCGTGCGCAACCTGGAGATGGCGCTGCCGGACCTCTCGTCTCAGGACAAGGAAAAAATCCTGCGCGGTGTGTACATCCATCTTGGCTGGCAACTGGTGGAGTTCTGCCGGATGCAGCGCTATACGCGCGAGAATACCCGCGACTGGATGCGCACCGAGGGGCTGGAGCACTACCTGGCGGCGCAGGCGCAAGGCAAAGGCGTGCTGGTGATTACCGGGCACCTGGGCGCGTGGGAACTTTCGAGCTTTTACCACTCGCTGATGGGACATCCCATGGGGATGGTGATCCGGCAGGCTCGATAACCGACGACTCGATGCATATGTGAACGGCATCCGCTGCATGCACGGGAACTTTGTGCTGTCGAAGGATGACTTCGGGCGCGGGCTGCTGATGGCGATGCGCAAGGGCGAGACAGTGGGCATCCTGATGGACACGAACATGACGCCGCCGCAGGGCGAGTTTGTGCGATTCTTCGGCATCGAGGCCTGCACCGGAACGGGCCTGGCGCACATCGCGCGCAAGACGGGCGCGGCGGTGCTGCCGGGATTCATGTTCTGGGAAGCCGAGCGAGAAGAAGTACGTGCTGCGCTTCGGGCCCGAGGTGGAGATTCCGCGTACTGATTATGTCGCGGCGGACATCCTGGAAGGCACGCAGCGCTGCACGGCGGTGATCGAGGAATGGATTCGGCGCTATCCTGACCAGTGGCTGTGGATTCACCGGCGCTGGAAGACGCGGCCGGCGGGAGAGCCAGGGTTGTATGGGAAGTGAACAGTGGTCAGTGATCAGTGTGTGAGTGGATGGCGATGACAGTCGGCGAATTGATTGAAAAGCTTGGCGGGAAGATCGCACAGGGCGATGCGGGAAGAAGGGTCACCGGCGTGAACGCTTGTGAGCGCGCGACGGCAACGGAGGTCCTGTTTGCCGAAGATGCCAAGGCCGCCCGCGAGGCGCTGGCTAGCGCGGCCGGTGTGGTAGTGGTAAAGCCGGGATGTCTGGAGAGCTATGCGGGAAATTCAAAGATCGTCGTTGCCGAATTTTCGCAGCCGAAGTTGTGGTTTGCGCGTGCGGCAAAGTTGCTGGCGCCAATGATTCCGGGTCCGGGGGTTCATGCTTCGGCGGTGGTGGGCAAAGATGTGAAGCTCGGAGTGGATGTATCTGTTGGAGCCTGCGCGGTGATCGGCGACGGCGCGCAGATTGGCGCAGGAACGCGGATCGAGGCGGGCGCGGTGATCGGCGATGGTGTGAAGTTGGGCGAATACTGCCGCATCTATCCTCGCGTCGTCATTTATCCAGGAACTACGATTGGCAATCGTGTGGTGTTGCACGCGGGCGTGGTGCTGGGCGCGGATGGATTTGGCTACGTGCGCGATCCCGAGACGGGGGCGTACACGCAGTTTCCGCAGCAGGGCACGCTGGTGATTGAAGACGACGTGGAGATCGGCGCAAACTGCACGATCGATCGCGGCGCGCTGGGCGAGACGCGGGTGCGGCGCGGAGCCAAGTTCGACAACCTGGTGCACGTGGCGCACAACTGCGACATCGGCGAGGACGCGATCCTGGTGGCGCTGACGGGAATCTCGGGATCGAGCACGATCGGCAAAGGCGCGGTGCTCGCAGGGCAGGTGGGCATTGGCGATCATGCGCATGTGGGGCCGGGCGTGATTCTGGGCGGGCAGGCCGGAGTGTTCAGCGGCAAGACGGTAACGAACGAAGGCCTGAAGCCTGGCACGGTGCATTGGGGCACGCCGGCGCGGCCGCTGCAGCAAGTGTCTGCGCGAGCAGGCGACGCTGGCGAGGCTGGCGAAGAGGCAGGGAACAAGGGAACGAGGGACCAAGGGAACAAGGGAGTAAACCCATCGCCATGGCAATCATTGTGGTTGGCGGCAACGGGCGGGGCGCGGGAAAGACGGCGCTGATTTGTGGATTGATCAACGCTCTGCCCCGGCACAATTGGGTCGCGATTAAGATTACATCGCACGCGCACGATCATCCCGAGCCAATTTTCGAAGAGACAATTGCAGGGCAGGAGACAGATACGGCGCGGTATCTTGCCTCTGGGGCGAAGCGCGCACTGCTGGTGGCGGCGCATGAGAACACATTCGAAGGATTGCTGCCAAAGATTCTCGACGAGTACCGGGGCGAGAATCTGATCTTCGAATCGAACGCCGTGCTCTATCATCTGCGGCCCGATCTTTGCTTTGCCGTTTCGACGGTGCTCAAAGGCGGGAACAAGCCCTCGTTTGAGATTGTGGAGCGATGCGCGGACGCTACGGTGGCTCTGGGCGGGCACGATCACGTGATTCCGGGCGAGCGGATTCATTTTCATCTCAGGACGCTTGAGAGGGTTTCGCCGCAGATGCTGGAATGGGTGCGTGAAAAGCTGCGTGATCCCTTGCCTTGACTTCCCGTTCGCCCAGCGGTAAGGTGGGCGAACATTCCCCAAGAATTCGGCGTTGTTTCGGAAGAGAGAGCGGAAGTGTGTGTATTTGAGACAGTGTCCGAATTTCGGACAGGCTGGTGGGCACGATGAACGCGTCCACGCAACAGTTGGAAGCGGAACGGGCCTCGGAACCGGATGAGAATCGGCTGGCTTGGCTGGCATTGACGTTGGCGCCGAACCTTGGACCGAAGCGGATTCTCGATGCGGTAAGACAGCTTGAGGTGGCGAGCCAGGTGTTTACGCTGCCGCTGACGGCGCTTGAAGGGCTCAAGTTTCCCGCGGAGGCGGCGCAGTTCATCTTTGATGGCAAGGCGCGGCGCGCAGCGGAAGAAGAGTGGACGCGCGTGGCAGCGCAGGGCGCGACGATCGTCAGCTACTCGTGCGCGGAGTACCCAGAGCGGCTGCGGGAGATTTACGACCCGCCGTCCGTTCTGTGGGTGCGAGGCGATGCAAAGCTGTTGAGCCGGCCGTCGATTGCGGTGGTGGGGACGCGGCATCCGACGCCCTACGGAAGCGGTGTGGCGGAGATGCTGTCGCGCGACCTGGCGGCGAGACGACTGTTAATTGTGAGCGGCATGGCGCGGGGAATCGATAGCTGTGCGCACCGGGGGGCACTGGCGGCACGGATGCCGACGGTGGCCGTGTGGGGCACGGGGATCGACGTTGTTTATCCCAAGGAGAACAAGAAGCTCGCTGAGGAGATTCTGGCTGGGGGCGGGGCGATCGTTAGCGAGTTGCCAATGGGGACATTTCCGGCACCGCAGAACTTCCCGCGCCGGAATCGGATATTGAGCGGGCTGAGCGTGGCGGTATTAGTAGTCGAGGCTGCGGAGAATTCGGGGACGCGAGTGACGGCCAGGTGTGCCACTGAGCAAAACCGGGACCTTTATGCCGTGCCCGGAAATGTCACCAACAAGGGCTCCTGGACCCCTAACACGTTGATAAAACAGGGGGCTAAATTGGTGGCTACCTGGGAGGACGTTTGGGAAGATCTGCCTTCGCAGGTACGATTGGAACTGGAGGGCGAGGCGTCGACTGCATCCGATCGGAAACCCAGAGCATCTCTATTGCCTGATCCCGTGTTAAGACCGCAGGAGGCGATTGTGCTGGAGATTCTCCGCACCGATGAAAGCCTTCAAATCGACGAGATTCTGGAGAAATTAGAGACGCAACTCACGTCTTCTGAAGTATTTACGGCGCTTTTTGAACTGGAAATGGCGGGCCGGATACGGCAGTTGCCGGGCAAGAATTACGTTCGGACATTGTAGAACAGGGATCAGGTTTAAGGGATCAGGGGTAGGAGCCCAATGCTGGTAGGGTAGGACAGGATAGGGTAGGACAGGACAGTGTGATTGTCAGGTCGTGCTTGTAACTTTTTTGCCTGGCGCATCTGACCGGGCAATAATCCTGGTTTTGGCAACAATTGACGGAATGACTGCAATGATTTGCGGAGAATTCAAGGGCCGCAAACGGACTTTTGCGCACTCGTAATAGGGATGAGAGCAATGAAAAAATGCAGTCTTGTTGTAGAAATGGAACAGCATTCCGTGTTAGCGTGCAACACTTGCGGCTGATTTGATGCCGGCGAGCGCTGGCTGGATGGAACGCGGAGCGACCGGCGCGCATCAAGCTTTCAGGCCAGGGTGGTTTTGGCAGCCTGGAACCGAATGCGGGATTTTGAGTCAAACAGGCTGGAACGAAGAGAGAGGGAACTGGTTCAGGGGATGGCAGCAACGAGCAAAGCATTGGTGATTGTCGAGTCGCCGGCAAAGGCGAAGACGATCGAAAAGTATCTGGGCAAGGGATTCGAAGTGCGGGCCTCGATCGGCCACATTATGGATCTGCCGAAGAGTGAGCTTGGCGTGGAGCTGAAGAAGCGGACGTTTGAGCCTGAGCTTGTGGTTTCGCCCGGCAAAGAAAAAGTGGTTGAGCAGCTGAAGAAGCTGGCGGCGAAGGCGGACGAAGTGTACCTGGCGCCTGATCCCGACCGCGAAGGCGAAGCGATTGCGTTTCACCTGGCGCTGCAGTTGGGGACGAACGCGAAAGAGCGGAAGAAGATCCGCCGTGTGACATTCAACGAGATCACGAAGAAGGCCGTGCAGGCCGCATTCGGACATGCGCGGGATATCGATCAGAATCTGGTGGACGCGCAGCAGACGCGGCGCGTGCTGGATCGCCTCGTGGGCTACCAGATTTCTCCGTTACTTTGGGACAAGGTGAGGCGAGGACTGTCGGCGGGACGCGTGCAGACGGTTGCTCTGCGGCTGATTGTGGAACGCGAGCGGGAGATTGGCGCATTTCAACCGGTGGAGTACTGGACGCTTGAGGCGCAGCTACATCCTGAGAAGAAGGCCGACCAGCAGTTCAAGGCGAAATTCATCGGAATCGAAGGGGAGCCGGCGCGCGTTGCCAACGGCAAGGATAAGGAAGGCAAGGAGCAGTTCATTGCAAGTGCGCTGCCCAACAAGAAGGCGATGGACGAGGTGCAGGCGGCGCTGCAGAAGGCGAACTGGAGTGTAACCAGTGTCCAGGCGCGCGAGCAGCAGAGGCGGCCGCTGCCTCCCTTTATCACAAGCCAACTGCAGCGCGATGCGGCGAACAAGCTGGGCTTCAATGTGCGACGGACAATGGGTGTGGCGCAGCGGTTGTATGAAGGCGTCGACCTGGGCTCCGAGGGAACGACGGGTCTCATCACTTATATGCGTACCGATTCGCCGCGTGTAGCTCCGGAGGCGGTGACCGGGGCGCGTGATTGGATCGCGAAGGAGTTGGGCAAACACTATTTGCCCGAATCGCCGAACGCGTACAAGGGCAAGAAGGATGCGCAGGATGCGCACGAAGCGATCCGGCCGACGGATGCGTCACGGACGCCGGAGTCGGTTTCGCGTTTTCTGAGCGATGAGCAATTGAAGCTCTACACGCTGATCTGGAAGCGATTTGTGGCGTCGCAGATGGTTCCCGCGATCTATGACGTGACGACGGCGAATATTGCCGCAGTATCGACGAAGACGAAGAAGACCTACGATTTCCGTGTGAGCGGTTCGGTGATGCGGTTCGACGGGTTCCTGAAGGTCTACGAGGTTTCGGAGGACAAAAAGGACGAAGATGACGAGACGGCGAACCGGCTGCCGAGCTTCGATGGCGTGAAGGCGCTGGAGATGGATGCACTGCTGCCGGAAGAGCATTTTACGCAGCCGCCACCGCGCTACAACGAAGCTTCGCTGGTGAAGGAGCTGGAAGAGCGCGGCATCGGTCGGCCGTCAACCTATGCATCGATCATCAACACGATTCAGGATCGTGAGTATGTGGTGAAACACGGCGGCTCGCGCGGACGGTTCTATCCGACGGAGATCGGGGTGGTGGTGTGCGACCTGATGGTGAAGAACTTCCCATATATCTTCGACACCAAGTACACGGCAAAGCTGGAAGAAGAGCTGGACGATATTGAAGACGGCAAGGAGAAGTGGACCGATCTGCTGAATGGTTTCTACGACCACTTTGAGGACGAGCTGAAGGTGGCCGGCAAGAATATGGAAAACATCAAGCGGATGGAGCAGAAGACCAACGAGAAGTGTGAAGTCTGCGGTTCTCCTCTTGTGCTGAAGTGGGGAAAATTTGGCACGTTTTTTGCGTGCTCGGCCTACAACAAGAAGGATCCGACGAGCTGCACATTTACGAAGGAGAATATTGCCTCGAAGCCGGACCTGAACACGCCGGAAGCGCAGGAGGCGGGAGACACCGAGGAATACTGTGAGAACTGCGGCAAGGTGATGGTGATGCGACGTGGGCTGTTCGGGCCGTTCATGGCATGCCCCGATTACAACGCCGATCCGCCCTGCAAGACGTTCCGCAAGCTGAGCTCGAAACAGCAGCAGAAGCCGCCGGAGCCGACGGGCGAAGACTGCCCGTCATGCGGGAAGCCACTGGTGCTGCGCCAGGGTGCGTATGGCGAGTTTGTTTCGTGCTCGGGTTATCCGAAGTGCAAATACGTGAAGCAGAACCTGATTGAAGGGATGAAGTGCCCGAAGTGCGGCGAGGGCGATGTGGCTGAGCGGCGAGCGCGGCGCGGCAATGTCTTTTGGGGGTGCACGAATTACCCGAAGTGCGATTTCACTTCGAATTTGAAGCCCGTGGCGAAGAAGTGCCCGAAGTGCAGCAGTCCCTATCTGCTGGAGAAGACACTGAAGTCGGGAGTGTTTCTCGAGTGCCCGAACAAGAAGAAGAGCGCCGAAGAGGAAGCGAAGGCGGCGAAGCGCGGGAAGAAGGGCGCAGTGGCGGCTCCGGCTGAAGAGAACAAGGTGGTCTGCACCTACTCGAAGCGGATCGGGGATGCACCGCCCCCGCCAACGGCGGAGACACATGGACCGGTGGTGGAGAAGAAGGACGAGAAGCAGGAGCTGCAGCCGGCGTAAAGCAGGGTGCAGGGAGTAGGCAACAGGGAACAGGGTCGGGCGCGAATGGCGCACTTTGTTCCCTTTGTGCGTAAGATCGCGCACGCGCTCGCGAATTCGCGTTGAGCGCAGCTAATCCTGTTACCATGGGCAACGGAGAATCCCATGGAACGAATGCTGGCTTCGGCGGCTGATGCCGAAATTATTTTGAAATTATATGAGTTACGCACCGAGACGGTCATGCGGGAGGCGCGTGCCTGGATCACGGGCGAGTTTTGGCCAAAGACTGTGGAAGATTTCTATGGAGTCTATGAGAATCCCGGCCATCCGCACAATGCCCATTTGCGTCAGGTAATCACTTACTGGGAGATGGCTGCAGCGCTGGTAGTGCACGGCGCCGTCTCAGCTGAACTTTTTGTGGACTGCAATGGTGAAGGTTTCTTCATCATGGCAAAATTCGCTCATATTCTGGATGCGATCCGCGAAAAGAATCCTACTTTCATGAGCAAGACCTCTGAAATAGTGAATCGTTTCTCCGCGGCCGGACAAAGGTATGAGGCTACTCTGAAGCGCGTGGAGGCGGCAAAGCGGGGTCGCTAAGCACGATGAGGGAGAGGGTTCAGGGGCTGCGGCTTCCTGGAATTGACCCTTGCCGGTTGTGGGGTTGAGCGGTGATGATTGGTGCGGACAAGATTCTCTAATCCCCTGGAGGTTCGAATGAAGCGCATAGTTACTTTGGCAGCCGGCGTATTGGCGATGAGCCCATTGATGGCGATCGCGGCAGGTTCCACGCAGATCACCGGATACATCTCCGACTCAATGTGCGGCGCCAAGCACGCGGGCAGCGGAGCCGATTGCGTGAAGAAGTGCATTGAGGGCGGCATGAAGCCGGTGTTCGTGGACGATGCCAAGAAAGAAGTCTGGAGCATTGACAACCCGGACGCGGTGAAGAACTTTTACGGCGACCATGTGACCGTGTCGGCGACGGCGAATGCGTCGGCGAAGAGCGTTCATATCGATGCCGTTGCGGCAAAGTAGCTTTCGGTTCCTTGTCTTAGCCTGATGTTGTTGGACCGAGCGCCGCAAACTCTGTTAGTGTCGTAGGCGACACCTTAGGCTGGCTCTTTCGGAGAGCCTGGCAAGAAGGTGTATTCGACTGGAAGCGACCGGACAGCCATGGCGCGAGCAATATGGAACGGCAGAGTGATTGCGGAAAGCAATCAGATACTGGAATTGGATGGGAATGTTTATTTCCCCGAATCCAGCCTCAAGCGTGAATATTTTCGACCCAGCTCAACTACCTCGACTGATCCCGCGACAGGGCAAAAGCGATATTTCACCGTCGTGATTGACGGGCAGGATAACCAGGATGCTGCCTGGTACTATCCCGACCCGAAGCCGACGGCACGCAATCTCAGGGGCTACGTCGCGTTCTGGCGCGGTGTGGAAGTGGAAAAGGGATAGAGACAGGGACCAGGGATTGGACAAACCGATTGCGGAATCCCCTTCGCCATTGAAGATAGCTTCTCCTACTTGCTGGAAGCGCCGGACCGCGATATATCCGCGCACTCTTCTGATTGGTTTGGTACTTTGCCTGAGCGCCGCGGGGTGTACGCATCCGGGTCAGACAGGGTCGCGAGCTGCTGCGCCGACGCTTCAGGGAGATTTGGCGCATCCTGCACATGCAGGTGGATGGGTCGACACCAAACTCTATTTCGGGCTTGGGCCCGCTGAACAACCCCAAAAGGGAATGAGCGATGGGCAGTGGCGCGACTTCCTTGACAGGGAAGTGACGCCGCGCTTTCCGGATGGACTGAGCGTGGTGGATGTTTACGGACAGTGGCAGGGAAGGAACGAAACTGCGCCCGAGCGGCTTCGATCGAAGCTGCTGATCATCGACTATCTGGATAATGCAGAGAATCGCGCAAAGATTGAGGCGATTCGAGCTGCGTGGAAGCAGCGGACAGGGGATCAGTCGGTATTGAGGGTGACTGAGCCTGCGGACGTGTCGTTTTGAAGAGCAGCTCGTGGCCATTAGCTCTTCGTTCAATCCAGCTGCTGTGAGCCGCGATTTGATTGCAGCACTTGAGAAGCTAAGAGCTAATGGCTAAGAGCCACAGGCTGCCCTTAGTACGCCTGGAGCTGGTCGAGGGGCAAGCGGACACGGAAGCAGGTTGAGCCGGGTTCAGATTTCACGCTGAGGTGGCCGCGGTGCTTGCGCACCATGCGCATTGCGTTGTCGAGACCGAGTCCGAGACCCTCGCCGGGCGCCTTGGTGGTGAAAAACGGCTCGAAGATGCGCTGCTGCAATTCGGGCGGTATGCCGGGCCCGGTGTCCCAGATTTCAACGAGTAACATTTCACCTTCGAGCCTGCACCCGATGCGCAACTTGCCCAGGCAGCCATCGCCACTGGACGCGTGTGGCAGTGGCAAGACGCCGGCACCGAGAGCATCAAGGGCGTTCTCAATGAGCGCGGTCCACACCTGGTTCAACTCGCCGCCGTATGCGCTGATGCGCGGCAGATTCGCTTCGTAATCGCGTTCGACTTCGACGTGATCCATGCGCGAAAGGAACATTTGCAAGGTGGCGTCGAGGCCAGCCGGCACGTCGACTTCGAGGATGGGCGCCCGATCCATGTTGGAATAATCTTTGACTGCGTCGATCAGGTCGAAGATGCGGGCGGTGGAGTTGACGATAGTTTCAGCCGCACGCAGCGAGCGGAGATAGCGTGTGAAGAACTGAAGCGCGATGCACGTCTCCACGTCGCTGAAGGGTTTATGCACTTCGTCGAGGTCGGCTGTGGTGACGCCCTGCTCGGCGAGTTGCGCGGCTATCTCCCACGCGTCTGAGCAGCCGATCGCGCTTAGCCAGGCGCGGATGGACTCTTCGCGGGAAATAAATGCAAGCGCGTTGTTTTCCTGAAGCGTGTCGAGGGGTTGGGTCTGTCGGCAGAGGATGCCTTCTTCCCACTTTTCGAGGACCACGACCTGCTTTTCCGTAAGGTGCATGATGACCAGCTTGTGCCGGTTAGCGCGGTTGGCACGCAGGGCGGCAATGAGGCTAGAGGCGGCGCGTTGCGCCGCAGAGGCAGGATTGTTGAGCTCGTGGGCCAGATTGCCGGCCAACTGGCCAAGCGCGGCGAGTTTTTCTGCCTGTTGCTCTATGCGGGTGACTTCCCGTACGCGGTCGAGCAGTGTGGAAACCGACAGCTGCGCCATCGATGGGATCGCGGCGAGCATCTCGGGGAACTGTGAACGGGGAATGAGCAGCGCCCATAGCGGCGAGATGGCGAACCCCTGGCCTCCGTAAGTTTTCATCCGCGAGAAGGGGAGAACCCCGGTGATCTGGCCGGTGCGGCCGATGAAGAGGGACATGGGCCCGCCCTCGCGGCGGCGCACGTGGATTTCGCCTTTGAGGATGATGACCATGTTTTCGGCGGCACTGCCTTCTTCAAAGAGCGTCTCGCCGGCATTGGCACGCACTTCCTGGGCATGGTTCGCGAGCCAGAGGCGGTCTTGATATGGCATTCCGTGGAGCGAACTTATGTGTTCGAGAGCAGCCGCGATTTCTTCAACCGGCGTGGGGGTCGGGGGGGAAGTGACGGCACTGGTGAACATCCGTGGCCTCCGGACGGGCAGGTTTCAGAATAGACGATGGAGGACGGGGTGGTGTTGCTGCGGAACTGTGAAAAGGTGATGAGGGTTGGCCGGGAAAAGGTGAAACGCAAGGGGCCAGGGAGCTTCGGTGCCGGGTGTACGGGCCAGGGCGGTGCACCGGAACGCGCATAAATTCCTGCACTGACTGATTTCCGGGCACAAGCAAATCCAGTCGTCGAAGTGCCTGGAGCCGCCAAGGGCGAATTTGGCCGGGAACCTGACTTTTCTGTTGCAATGAACCCCGCCCGGGGTGCACTTCAGGCGACTTCGCCGATAAAGGAGCAAAGATCATCTGTTCACTGCCGGGAAAGCCACGCGCGCAGAAACAGATCTGAGGGCATCGAACAGATGCCTGCGGGGAACTGCGGGCGATGATGGGTTGCGAGGGCCACATTGGGAACGATTGCACAGGAGAAACTGCGCGCTGCGTTCGACGAGAGGCTGTCTGGCTCGGCACAAGTTTCGGCGTCTCTTGCCGTTGACGGGCCGACACGCGTTGAGGCGGAAGCAGCGTTGCGAGTGGGCGAGGCGTTGTACAGTGCTTCTTTTGAGCAGGCGGCAGTCGGGATCCTGCACACCTCGCTCGATGGGCGGATACTGGAGTGCAATGAGTGCTTTGCACGGATTGTGGGATATACGCCGCAGGAACTTGCGGGCGCAAGTTTTCAAGCGATCACGCCGCCTGAGGATCGAGGAAAAGGCAACACCGCAGCGGTCCAATTGCTGAACGGAGCGATGCGGACTGCCAGCTTTGAAAAACGCTATCTACGTAAGGACGGCGTGCGGACGTGGGTCATGCTGACGATTTCGATCCAGTATGACAAGGAGGGGCAGCCGCTTCTGCTTTTTGACGATGGTGCAGGACATCAATGACCGGAAGCAGGCGGAGGATCGGCTGGCGGCGGCGCAGGAGGCGCTGCGGGTGAGTGAGGAACGCTACCGCACGGCGTTTCAGATTGTCGCTGGACTGCATCAACCTGAACCGGCTGAGCGACGGAATGTATGTGGATTGCAATAAAGCATTTCTGGATTTGACCGGGTTAACACGGGAGGAGGTCATTGGGCACAGCTCGATCGAGCTGAACATCTGGGCCGATCCGGAAGACAGGCGGAGCATGGTGGACACGGTGATACGGCAGGGGGCGTGCCGCAACTTCGAGGTGCAGTTCCGCAAGAAGAACGGGCAGTCGGTCTGGGGGCTGATGTCGGCATCAATGATCGAGCTGGAAGGGATGGTTTGTGTTCTCACGATCACACGGGATGTTTCCGATGCCAAGACGGCGGAGGATGAGATCCGTCACCTAGCCTTTTACGATCCGCTAACCGACTTGGCGAACCGGCGGCTGCTGCTGGAGCGGCTGCGGCAGACAGTGGCGGCGAGCCTGCGGAGCGGGCGGCGGCAGGCGCTGCTGTTCGTCGATCTGGACAATTTCAAGACGCTGAACGATACGGTGGGTCACCACGTGGGCGATTTGCTGTTGAAGGAAGCGGGGCGGCGCCTGAGCAGCTGCATTCGCGCCGTGGACACTGCGTCGCGGGTGGGCGGCGACGAGTTTGTGGTGATCCTCGGAGAGCTGAGCCGGAATGCCGAGGAGGCGGCCTCGCAGGCAACAACAGTGGCAGAAAAGATTCTGGCGAGCCTGAACGAGCCTTACGCGCTGGCAGGCCGCTTGTGCGCGAGCACAGCGAGCATAGGCATTACGGTGTTCGGCCAGGGCAACGATAATACGACCGAGATTCTGCAACAGGCGGATATCGCCATGTACCGGGCGAAGCAGGACGGACGCGCGGCGATACGTTTCTTTGAGCCCGAGCTGCAGTCAGCGGTAAATGCGCGGGCCGAGCTGGAAGAACGAAGTTCGCCGAGGAATTCGGAACCGGGAATTCGTGCTGTGGTATCAGCCGCAGGTGGAAGGCGGAAGGGTGATTGGCGCGGAGGCGTTGCTGCGGTGGAATCATCCGCAGCGGGGGATTCTGGCCCCGGCAGCTTTTATTGCACTCGCGGAGGAGACGGGGCTGATTGTTCCGCTGGGACTCCAGGCGTTGGACGCGGCGTGCGCGCAGATTTCGGCATGGGCCGAGAAGCCTGCGACGGCGTACCTGACGATGGCGGTGAATGTCAGTCCGCGGCAATTCCGCGCAGGCAAATTTTGTGGAGCAGGTGCTCGCGGCATTGGAGAGGGCGGGGCTGATCCGAACAAACTGAAGCTGGAGATCACGGAAAGCATGCTGGTGGACAATCTTGAGGAAACGATCGAGATCATGACGCGCCTGAAGGAGCACGGCGTGCAGTTCTCGCTGGATGATTTCGGGACGGGATATTCCTCGCTGGCGTATCTGAAGCGGATGCCCCTGGATCAGCTAAAGATCGACCGCGCGTTCGTGAGCGACATGCTGGCGGACGCGACGAGCAACGCGATCGCCCAGGCGATTGTGTCGTTGAGCCAGGCGATGTGCCTTTCGCTGTTGGCCGAAGGCGTGGAAACCGAGGAACAGCGGGTGAGCTTGATTGAACTTGGTTGCCATGCATTTCAAGGATATTCTGTTCAGTCCGCCGGTGCCGGCGGAGCAGTTTCCGTTGCTGTTGAAAGCGAGGCGATGAGCCGCTGCGGAGATGGGGCGGGGTTGGGCAAGGCTGGATTCAAGCAGCGAGTTTTAGTCGGCGTCCTCGGCGAGAGCAGGCTCGGCGGGAAGCAGATCGGGAACTTCAGCGCGGCGGAAGGAGAGGGCGCCGGCCGCTACCAGGACGATGATTCCCGGCTCAATGGGCTGGCGGTAGTCCATCAGCGGATGGGTGACGTAATAGGTAAGCGGGAAGAAGCAAATGAGCGCGAGATAGGGCAGGCTGGCGTCCCGGTTTTGCCGCCAGAGACTGACGATTCCAAACAGCATGAGAAGCGTGATGCCGCAGACCTGGAGGATATTTGCCGGCTCGTAGGGCTGCTCGCGAATTTCCTGGGCAGACAGGCTCCAATAGCCGGTCCAGTAATAGACGATCCGCCGCAGTGTTTTGTGGATGAAGAAGTCGGGATGCAGACGGAGATAGCTGATCGCCAACGTTTTCTTTTCCGCCAGGAATGCAGTTTCGCCCATCGAAAGGAATTTGCGCATCTCGACGGGATTGCTGGACGGATGGGCAAAGCTGGGATCGAGCGAAGCGTCGCCGCCATTGTCGTCATACACTTCAAGCCAGAAGTTGTCGCGCACCGGGCAGAGAATGCCAAGCGCGCGCACGTTGCGGACGGTCCATGGCGTGAGGACGGCAACTGCAGCGAGCAGCGTTAGAGCGACCTTGAGAGCCCACGGCTTGCCGGTCTTGTGAGCCTGGTAGAGAGCGAGCCCGAGCAGGAAGGGCAGCATGGCCAGTGTGGATGGGTTGGAGAGTGCGGTGACGCCGGCGAGGGCGCCCCAGCCGAGCCAGGCCCAGGGGCTGGTGGCCTTGTGAATGCGCTGAGCTATGCAGAAGGATGTAGTGAAGAGGAGGCCGGTGAGAGCGTATTCCCAGACTCGCGTGGCGGAAAAATAAATAGCGAAGGGATAGAACGCCCAGATGCATGCAGCGACTTTGGCGCCGGTGCTGCCGACCGAATACTTCGCGCTGAAATAGACCGGAATGCAGGTGAGCGAAGACAGCAGGCTATTGAGAGCGAGGATGATGAAGCCCGAAGTGAGTGAATAAATTCCGAAGAGCCGAAAGACGAGGGAGAGAATGGCGGGGAACAACGGCGGCTGCATCGCGGTCGGTCCGGTGATGGGGAAGTAGGGGGAACTGAAGCCGTGGCCGCTCGCCAGTGCGCGCGCGATCCAACCCATTTCCCAACCGAACTGCTCGTAAAGCTTGTCGGCATCGGGCAGGTCGCGGTAAGTGAAAATTACGACGACAAGACGGACGGCAAAAGCCGCGCCGACCAATGAGAAGAGCCACGGAAATGTCCTGGGCTGCTCCTCGGGTGTTTTGTGAACAGCACTATGCTCCAAGCTCGGCCCTCGAGTCAGGGGAATTCTCAAACCAAAAACTGAATCTTCGGAGATTCAAAGACTTAGACGCCACAGGTCCATCGAGGATGACTGGCGAGAATGGCCGGCGTTGGCTGAGGCAATTTTGGAGGCAGCCATGCTGTTGAAGAAAAATATAGATAAGCAATGTAATATCAATAGATTGAGGAAGTTAAACTACACTAACGCTGTAACTACTTCCTTCCCTTTAACTTTATGGTTCCTTGATAACTTTCTGCGCGTTTTTTCGGTAAACGAAACGCTTTTGGCTCAGCTGGCGCGGAATCCAGACGAAATCAGCAAGATTTCACGTGGGTCATTTGTTGGCTAACTTGTCGCCTAATTCTGGTTTGTCGAGACCAGAGACGGCGCGGTCGGGTACGCCTTCGAGGTCGAAGACGATCGACGTTGTTTGTGCCGGTGTGAAGCCAGGGGCCAGGCAGGTAGAGAGTCTTTTGCGGGCCGATGTTCCAGATGCGTCCCAGCGGACGACCGTTGACCCAAACGAATCCCTTGGTGAAAGCGCTGGTATCGAGAAAAGTGTCGCCCACGCGATCGACCTGCAGCGAGCCGCGATAGAAGCAGGGGCCTGTGCAAGCGGTCTGAGTGTACGGCGAGGGTGCCGGGGTCGCTCATGGGGAGGGAGTAGATCTCCCAACCGGTAAGCGGCTTGCCGGCGAGTGTGACCTGTTTCGTAATGCCCTGGCGCTCGCCGCGAATAGCAATGGTGAAGTTCACTCGGCCCGTGTTTTCGACAAGGATGTCGAGGCGCGTGTGCGGTTCCGTGAGGTCGACGTGCAGATGATTCTGCTCAAGTCGGCGATCGAGTGAGCCGAGCAGCTTGCCGTTCGCGTAAATGAGCGCATAGTCGTGGACTTCGTCGATAACGAGATCGCCTGAAAGTGGAGCGTCGATTTCTTGTCCGATAGAGTATGTAACCGTAGGCCTGATCGAGATCTTCCATACTGAGGACCTGATCGGAATGGACCGGTTTCGGGAGCGATTGCCAGAGCGAGGCTGATTTATTGAAATCGACTTTCGGCATCGTGACGGGCGGGTCAACAGAGGGAACGGGTGGAGGCGTCACTCCGGTCGCTTTTGCAATTGCATCGCGGAAGAGGAAGTATTTCTGCGTGGTGCGGCCGCTCTCGTCGAGGGCAGCATCGTAGTCGTAGCTTGTGACGTCGGGCTGATAGGGCGTCTTGTCCATGTTCGCGCCGTTCATCCAGCCGAAGTTGGTTCCGCCGTGAAACATGTAAATGCTGATGGAGTAGCCCTGCTCAAGAATCCATGAGAGCTCATCAGCCTGCGCTTTGGCGTCGGTAGTGTGGTGCGGGCCGCCCCAGAAATCGAACCAGCCATCCCACCACTCGCCGGCCATGAAGGGGCCGTTGGGGCGCAGTTTGTGAAGGGTTGCGAAAGCGTTCTTTGCGCCGCCGGGCGCGAAGTTGATGACCGCAGGCAATTCGGGAAGCGAGCCGTTGGGGATAAGGTCAGGCCCGTCGGCGGTGTAAAGCAGGGCCTTGTTGAAGCCGGCGTCCAGGAGAGTCGTGATGAATCTGCTCCATGTAGGCGTGATCGTCGCCGAAGGAGCCGTACTCGTTTTCGACCTGGACGGCGATGATGGGGCCGCCATTGCCGATCTGCAAGGGAGCCAGCTCTTTGCCGAGGCGAAGGAGCCAGCGGCGCGCCGGCTCCATGAATTTTGGGTCGGTGCTGCGCACGACGATGCCGCGCTGCTTGAGCAGCCATGCCGGGTAACCGCCCCACTCCCACTCGGCGCAGACGTAGGGGCCGGGGCGCAGGATCACGTAGAGGCCTTCCTTTGCGCTTCGCGGATGAACTCGGCGATGTCGCGCTGGCCGGAGAAATCGTAGACGCCGGGCTTGGCTTCGTGCACGTTCCAGAAGACGTATGGGTGACGGTGTTGAGGCCCATGGCCCTGGCCATGCGGAAGCGTTGACGCCAGTAAGCGCGGGGAATGCGCGGATAGTGCATTTCGCCGGAGATGATCTGGAAGGGTTTTCCGTCGAGTAGGAATTTGCCGTCTTCCACGCGAAAGGAGTAGAGGGTGAACCGGAGAAACTTGAGCAGACGCAGAATGACTTAGAAGTGAAAATGGTGCGATTACGCAAATCACAAAGATGAAGATCAGTTTCGCTTTCATGGGGCTCCAGATCTGTGCTGCGGATTGAGGGATGGGCGACTACCCGCGGACGCGACCACACCATGATAGGGGAACACGTTAGTTGGATCTGTGCCGGCCGACATGAACAAGGAAAACCGGGGCGATGCGCGTAGTAGACTTGCGGTTTGGGAAAAGACGAGGAGATCGGTTGATGCGGATTGTCTTTGCGGCCTCGGAATGCACGCCCTTTGCCAAGACGGGCGGACTGGCCGACGTGGTGGGCGCGTTGCCGCGCGAGGTGGCGAAGCTGGGGCATGAAGTGTCGGTTTATTCTGCCGCTCTACGCGCGTGTCCGCAATTTTTTGAAAGGCGAACCGCAATACGCAATCCGCTCCCTTACCATTCCTTTCCGCTACTACAACCGCTTTGTTGGAGTCGTGGATGGAGGCCTGCGCGACGGAGTGCAGTATTACTTTATTGATTCGCCCGGAACTCTTTGATCGACAAGAGCTTTATGGGCCGAAGGGTGCCGACTACAGCGATAATGCAGAGCGGTTCGGGTTGTTCTGCCGAGCGGTGGTCGAGGCGACAAAGCATTGCCGGCGTGCCGCAAGTTTTTCATGTTCATGACTGGCAGGCGGCGCTGATTCCGGTCTATCTGCGAACGACATACGCCGCCGATCCGGTGCTGAGCGGCGCAGCGACGGTGCTGACCATTCACAACGCAGCCTACCAGGGGAAATTTCCGCCGAACACCACGGAGCAACTGCTCTTTCCGTGGGACGTTTTCACGATGGACAAGGTGGAGCAGTTCGATCGCTTCAACTTCTTAAAGGGCGGGGTGGTGTTTGCCGACAAGCTGACGACGGTGAGCCGCAAGTATGCAGAGGAGATTCAGACGCCGGAGTTCGGGGAGCAACTGGATGGTGTGCTGCGCAGGCGAGCAGCCGATCTGCATGGAATTCTGAACGGCGTGGATTACTCGCTCTGGAATCCGGCAACCGACGACAACCTCGCCGCGCATTACACCCCGGAGAATCTTGAAGGCAAGCACGTGTGCCGCGCCGATCTGCTGCACGCTTTCGGGCTGGAGAATGTGCCGGAGACGACGCCGGTGATCGGCATTGTTTCGCGGCTGGCCACGCAAAAAGGATTCGATATCGTCGCGCAGATCGCTGAGAAACTGGCGCGAACGCGATCGTTGTGGTGGCGGCGCTTGGTTCCGGCGATCCCTATTACGAGAATTTTTTCCGCGACTGGGCGTTCCGGCATCCGGCCAGTGTGGCCGTGCAGTTTGGCTATGACGAAGCGCTTGCGCACAAGATTGAGGCGGGCGCAGACATGTTCCTGATGCCGTCGCACTACGAGCCGTGCGGGCCTGAACCAGATGTATTCACTCAAGTACGGAACTGTTCCTGTAGTGCGCGCCACCGGCGGCCTGGACGACACGATCGAGGAGTGGGACGCGGAGAAGGGAACGGGGACGGGGTTCAAATTCGAGGGAGTCGAGCCGCTGGATCTGCTGGCAGAGATCGATCGGCGCTGTCGCGGCCTTTCACGATAAGAAGGGCTGGCAGCAACTGATGCGCAACGGCATGGCGCGCGACTATAGCTGGAGCGTTCCGGCACAGGAATATGTGAAGGTGTACGAGGCGGCTGTGCAGTTGCGCGCCTGAGAGACAACCGGCTTTCAACTTTTAAGCCGGGAGCTCTTTTGACTGAAGATCCTTAATGTGGAGGTTCATGATGCAGATTCGAATGATGGCGGTGTGTTGCTTGCTTGGCGTGGGGTCGCTGGCATTGCCGGCGCAGATGGGCGGGGCAGCAAAAGAGGCTGTGCCGGGAGCGATTGCTACGCCGGCGGAGGCGTTCGATTCGCAATTGAGCGGAATTGAAAGCGAGATGATGAGCGCGGTGAAGGCAATGCCGGCCGACAAATTCGACTTCGCACCGAGCCAGTCGATTTTTGTGCCGGGGCAGAAGACTGAGTTCGCAACAGTGCGCACTTTTGCGGAGCAGGCCACGCACGTGGCTGAGGCGAACTACTTCTTCTACAGCATCGTGAGCGGGCAGAAGCCGGATGTTGATCCGCGGGGAATTCTGAAACTTACGAAGAAGGATGATGTGGTGGCGGCGCTCGCTGGGTCATTTGCGTTTGCGCACAAGGCGATTGCGACGCTGACGCCGGCGAACTGCCTTCGAAGTGATCAAGTCGCCTGAGCCGGGATTCCAGACGCGCGCCACGCTGGCTTCCTTCGGCGTCTCCCACGCCTTCGACCATTATGGGCAGATGGTCGAGTATCTGCGGATGAACGGGATCGTGCCTCCGGCAAGCGCGAAGTAGCCGCCAATCCTGCGCAGCGATGAAGACGCTTTCGAACGCGAAGGACAAGGCCGAGATCGTGCGCCGGCTGGGGATGAATCGGTCCGGCGAGCCAGCGGCGATGGGGCACGATGACGGCCGCGGAAATGCTCTGCCACTTGAGCGATGCATTTCGTATCGCGCTCGGCGAGAGAGCCGCGAAGCCGGTCAGGAATCGGTATTCCGGCCCATTGATGCGGTGGGCGGCGTTATGGATTCCTCTCAAGTGGCCTCAAGGCGTGCCGACGGTGCCGGAGTGTGACGCGAATGCGGGTGGGTCGCGACCTGCTGAATTCGAACGCGACAAAAACGAAGCACTCGAATTACTGGAGCAGTTCACGGTGCACGGTCGGGAATCAGGATTGCGGCCGCATCCATTCTTTGGAGAGATGACCGAGAAGGAGTGGATGCGCTGGGGCTATTTGCACACGGATCATCACCTGCGGCAGTTTGGCGAGTGAGCGGGCGCTTCGGCGATGAAGCCGGGCAAAGAGGATTGCGCTTCGGCAGAGCGCGATTGAAGACTCAGCGTGGAGTTTGGATGCAACGCCAGCCATGCGATGAGCAGACTCCTGAACTATTTTCCAAGTCCTGAATCAGGAGACGCAGAGAAGGCGCCCCGGCAGGGGCGGAGAATCCACTGCGGAGATTGCTGGTTGATTCAGGGGGAGAAAGATGGACACAGCCGTCCAGGATTTCCCGGGAGTCGCAGAGCTTCGAATCTGCATCGCGCCGTGATGATTGTCGACGATTTTCTTGCAAACCCAAAGGCCAAGCCCGGTTCCAACATCACGTTTGGTTGTGAAGAACGGTTCGAAGACTCTTGGTCGCACTTCAGTTGAAATGCCGATTCCCGTGTCAGAAACCGTAATGCGAACGCCCGAATCAAGCCCATTCGACCAATGCCGTGCATGAGAAATGCGAATCCTGATTCGGCCAGCTCCGTGAATGGCATCGATGCTATTGCTGACCAGATTGGTCAGCAACTGGCGAATCTCTCCTGGTATGGCGCAGACAGCCAAATCAGTGTTGATCTCGTGTTCAAGCTGGATGCCCTTGTTGTGCGCCTTGGCGGCAAAAATGGTGAGAAGGGCCGATACGATTTCATTCAGGTCGATCTGCCGCATGCCTCCGGTTTCACGATAAAAGCCCAGCGTTTGCCTGGTGAGATGAGAAACAGAAGCTAGTTGTTCTTCGGCGGAAGTGAGGAAATTGAACACTGCCTCCAGCGAGTTCGCGGTTTTTGCGAGATAAACCAGATTAGTGACGGCCTCGAGCGGGTTATTGATTTCATGCGCGATGGTGGCGGCGAGACGGCCGACTGCAGCGAGGCGTTCCGACATCAAGAGCGCCTGTTCGGCCTTTTTTCGATCGGTGATATCGCGCGCGATCTTGGCGGCGCCGATGATCCGGCCCGCTTCATCCTTGACGGGTGAAACGGTGAGTGAGACGTCGACCGTCTCGCCATTCTTCTTGACGCGCACGGTTTCAAAATGTTCAATGCGCTCGCCGCGCGCAACGGTCGCAAGGATTCTAATTTCGTCGTCGCGTAA
Source organism: uncultured Acidobacteriaceae bacterium (assembly GCA_963782085.1). GTDB lineage: Bacteria > Acidobacteriota > Terriglobia > Terriglobales > Acidobacteriaceae > Telmatobacter. The sequence continues at coordinate 26,016 of CAWAIL010000002.1, read as the reverse complement.
TTCGGGGGGGATGATGGTGGTAATCGGGCGGCCTATCATCTCCTTCGCCGTAAAGCCGAACACTTTTTCTGCGGCGCGATTCCAACTGGTCACAATTCCATTGAGGTCCTTGCTGACGATTGCGTCGTCAGACGATTCGACGATGGCCACAAGCCGTTGGGAGGCTTCTTCCGCAGCTTTCCGCGCGGTGACATCCTGAACGACGCCGAAGATTCGTGTCTCATCGTGAAAGCGGCGGCCTTTGCAGAAGAGCCAGCGCAACCCGAGGTCCGGGTGAAGATACCTGTACTCGAATTCCATGGTTCCAGATTCGCTGCCCTGCTGCATCAGCGATTGCACTTTAGGCCAGTCTTCAGGCCAGACGTGCGCTGCCCATTTTCTCGCACAATCCGGATCCGCGATGTCGATGCCAAAGATGCGTCCGAGCTCAGGAGACAGGACCTGAGCTTGATGAAATGCATCCCATTCCCAAGTTCCGATTTGACCGCCTGCCTCGGCCAGCCGCAGCCGTTCCTCATTTTCGAAAATCGCCCTTTGCTGGTCCACGCGCTGAGGGCCGAGCGCCACTGAAGGCAGCAAGATTCGCGTTTCGAGCGACTCTTCCGCGCTGCGGAAGCCGACTCGATTTTGACCTGTGCCCCGGGCACCAATCGATCGTCCAGGCGCCAAAGATTTTCTCCCGAGCAGCCCCAGCTAAATCGTGGTCGAGGCAGCAGCAAACATAGAAAAGAACATTCAGATACGATGCGCGTAGCAGGGGAATGGTTGGGCCAGTCGCGTTATTCGACGGCACGACCGAAGGCGCCAGCGTATACGTAAGGTAATCCTATCGGCTCCGCGCCGCGAGCCAAATAATGATTCTCGTCGCAGTGTTGAACTCCACATAGACGCCGAGCCCGACAATTGCGAGAGCTGTGGCGGCCTTGAAGAACGCGGTGACACCGGAATTCTGTTTCATTGCGCGGAAGACAAGGACTGCGGCTGCGAGGCCGAACGCAGTCGAAACTGAGACAAGGATGATCGCTGTGGGAGATTGTCCGATGTAATCGCAGGGGCAAAAGAGGATGGCAGCTGTCGATGCTGTGATGAGCGCCGCGATTGCGGCATAGTTGAGCCTGAGCTTTGTCAGAGATTCCTGAGCCGTCGAATCTTCAGTGTTCAAGAACATGAAATACTCGCTTGGCCCACGCAGAGTACGTGCCCGGCCCTAACTATGTTTGCCCTTCCACTCCACGTAGGGGCCCTGGAAGTCTTCGATCCCGCTTTCATTGAAAATCCACAGTCGCGTGGCAACTTCGTCGATGAGGTCGTGGTCGTGGGTGACCAGCAGGACGGTTCCCTCGTAGCGTTGGAGCGCGATGTTGAGCGCATTGATGGCTTCGAGGTCGAGGTGATTCGTCGGCTCGTCGAAGATGAGGATGTTGGGCTTGGTTAGTATGAGCTTGCAGAAAGCGAGGCGCGCCTGCTCACCGCCGGAAAGAGCCTTGGTGGGCTTGGCGCCTTCTTCGCCGCTAAAAAGCATCTGGCCGAGGATGCCACGAATGTCTTCAACGTGTGCGGCGGGGTTCCAGCGATGCAGCCACTCGGCAACGGTGAGGCCGTGCTCGATGGTTGAGCCGACGTCCTGCGGAAAGTAGCCGACCTGCGCCTCATGTCCCCAGAAAACTGAGCCCGAATCGAGCGTGAACTCCTTGTCGGCGAGGCCGGGATAGTTGGCGAGCAGGCTCTTTAGCAGGGTGGTCTTGCCTGCGCCGTTGCGGCCCATCAGGCAGATTTTTTCGCCGCGAAGGATGTTTGCCGTAAATCCATCGATGACCTTGAGTTCGTCGTAGAACTTTGTCAGGTGCTTGAATTCGAGTACGTGCTTGCCGCTGGGGCGCACCTGGTCGAATTTGATATAGGGACGCTGGATGTTGGAGCGTGCGAGCTCGTTGGTCTGCAGGCGCTCCACCTCTTTGCGGCGGCTGGTGACCTGCGAAGAGCGCGTGCCTGCGGCGAATCGGGCGATGAACTCGTTGAGCTGGGCGATTTTCTTTTCGCGCTGGGCAATCTGCGATTCCAGCGTGGAGCGAATCTGCGTTTTGGCCATTACCATGTCGTCGTAGCCGCCGGTGTAAGTGATGATCGTCTGGTAATCGATATCGGCGGTGTGCGTGGTGACGGAGTTGAGGAAATGCCGGTCGTGCGAGATGGCGATCAAGGTGCCGTCGTAGTTGGTCAGGAAATCCTGGAGCCAGTGGATCGATTCAAGATCGAGGTAGTTGGTGGGCTCATCGAGCATGAGCGCCTGCGGCTTGCCGAAGAGGGCCTGCGCGAGCAGCACACGGACCTTCTGCCCGCCTTGCAGCTCGCCCATCTTGCGCTCGTGGAGCGGCTCGGCAATATCGAGGCCGTCGAGGAGAACGGCAGCATCGCTCTCGGCAGTATAGCCGTCTTCGTCGCCGATGGTGCCTTCGAGCTCGCCGAGGCGCATGCCATCCTGGTCGGTCATTTCGGGTTTTTCGTAGATGCGGTCGCGTTCTTCAAGCGCAGCCCAGAGCGGCTTGTTGCCCATAATCACGGTGTCGATGACGCGATAAGCGTCGAAGGCGAACTGATCCTGGCGCAGAACACCGAGCTTGCGTGGCCGGACCACAGTGCCTTTCTGTGGATCGAGCTCGCCGGTGAGGATCTTCATGAAGGTGGACTTGCCAGACCCGTTTGGGCCGGTAAGGCCGTAACGGCGGCCGGGCGTGAAGGCGGTGCTGACCTCTTCAAAGAGGACTTTTGCGCCGTAGCGCATGGTGACATTGCTGACGCTGATCATTTTTCGGAGCTATTAGCTTTCAGCTCTCAGCTTTGAGCTCATTGCGGGAGTACCCACGGTTATTGGGCTGCGCGAGAGTTGGGGCTGAAAGCATTTGGGTTTTTCGCACTCCTGCCGCGGCACGGCAGAGCCGCGTGTGCCGGTTCAACGTGGGTTGAAGCGGAATTTGGGCCACACAAATGCGGTGGCCCGGAGAGCTTTCGCTCTTTCAGTTTCTCATACAGGGCACGTCTATGCGCAATCACTAGAATGACGATATGCGGCATGCGGTGATGCTCACGATGTTGGCGTGTGTAACAGCGTCTGCGGGCGCACAGATGCAGATGGGCGGACCCGCCAGCACGTTGAGGGATAATGTACTGCGGCATATGGGCTCAGGGACGAGCCTCGAGCCGAATTCAAGTGTGCCGCCGATGCTGACGCGCATGAGCGGCAATTGGATGGAGATGCTGCACGGCGAGGCGAGCATTGCCGAACAGCAGCAGACCGGGCCGCGCGGACACGACAAGCTCTTCAGCGTGAATTGGGCGATGCTGATGGCGCAGCGCTCGAAAGGCCGCAGCGAGTGGACGCTTCGCGCGATGCTGAGCCTGGAACCGGCGACGATTACCGGCCGCTATTATCCGGAACTTTTCCAGCAGGGAGAGACGGCATTTGGCAAAGCGATCGTGGACGGCCAGCACCCGCACGATCTTTTCATGGAACTTGCCGCGCTGTACGACGCGAAAATCGGCGAGCACGGGCTGGTGACGCTGTATGTGGCGCCGGTGGGTGATCCGACCTTGGGACCGGAGGCGTTTCCGCATCGCATGAGTGCGGAGAGCGATCCGCTGGCGCCACTGGCGCATCACGAACAGGACTCGACGCACATTGCGTATGACGTGATCACAGGTGGGTTGACCTGGGACAGTCTGCGCGTGGAGGCATCGGGATTTCGCGGGCGCGAGCCGGGCGAGAATCGATGGACGATTGAGGCGGGCGCGGTGGATTCATGGTCGGCGCGGGCGACGGCTGCTTCGGCCAAGGATTGGGCGGCGCAGTATTCGCTGGGGCGGCTGCATTCGCCTGAGGCGCTGCATCCTGGTGAAGATGTCTTGCGGCAGACTGCTTCGATCAGTTTTCATCACGCATGGAAACCGGTTGAGCTGGACGCGACGGCGGTGTGGGGTCGCAACCACACGGTGGGTACAGACGTGAATGCGAACGGCTACTTGTTGGAAGCCGAGGCGCGGCTACGCGAACGGCAATCGGTTTGGACGCGGATCGAGAACGATGATCGCACGACAGACTTGCTGGGCGCGGCGGCTCCGCCGGAGGAGACTGTTGTGGGTCGCGTGCAGGCATTCACTGGCGGGTATGCGCATCGCATCTGGCACAGTCATTGGAGCGCGCTGGAGCTAGGTGCGCAGGCGACGTTGTATGCAACGCCGCCGCGTTTGCTATCGGAGTATGGCGCTCACCCGGTCGGTGTGGCCGGGATTCTGCACTTTCGCATCGGGCGGTGAGTTCTCGCCCCGGAGCGGCCTACTGGGCCGGCAGCGTCGCGTACTTGCCGGACCTCACCCACAGCGCGTCGACTCCTTCATCTGCTTGGCCGTAATTCTTGTAGATGTAGAGCAGGACTGTCGTCGGCGCGAAACATTGGCGGTAAAAGAGCCCCGTTCCGGCGGAGTGGCCAGGATGGATTGCGTTGACGACCATATTGAAGTAGGGCGGCAACGAGCTGCCAAGGCTGACCGTTCCGTCGTGAATGCCGCTCGTGATCTCGTGCAGGTGCCCGCCAGACATCGTCATCGTGCCACTGTCAGCAACTCCGAATTCATAGTGGGGCGGATTCGGATCATTCTGATCGTATTGGGTGTCGAGTCCCACCTGGATTGGCATGAGCAGCGTCATGGTCTTCGCCTTCACCACACGTAGCACAACATTGCATGAATCCTTTGACCCCGGCCCGGTAAACGCGCTCACGTAGTTGGCCGCATCATCTCCGGTTTCATCGGCGATCAGCTCCGCGGCCGTAGGCGGTGGCTTTACGCCAGCACACACGGCCGGCAGGGCGAAGAGTGAGACGGCGGGCGTCGCAAACGAGACCTTGGTGATGTCGACCATAGTCTGCATCGGACCACCGGGCGGCCCGAACGAGGCGCGGACGACAAGGCTGTCCTTGGTGTCGAGCCACACCTTGATTGCGGCTCCCTGTGAGGTGCCCGCATAAACTTGCGTGGCTACGCCGCTAATCGTCTCTGAGCCGGCTGGCTTGATGTCGCCGTTCGCAATCTCTTTGGTTACGTCGCCAATCATTCCGAAGGGATCGCCCCAGTCGCCGGAGAAGTGGTTAGCGCTGCACGGTACGTTCTTATCATCGGGATTCCAGCTATAATTCACACCCGCCGCCAGATCATAGAGCGTGGAGGTGCGCGAGGCCGGCGTGGCCCCTTGCGCAGGCGAGATGAAAATCGTCAGAGCCTTTGAGCCATTGCGGTAAATCGTGTTCGTGGAGTCGGGAGTCGGTGCGTTCTGCGTAATCGTGTAGGAGGTTGGCGGGGTTTGCGCGCCGAGCAGCGCGGAGAGAATGAGCAAGCCAAGGCATGAAGCAACGCGTGGAGTCAACACGGACAAAACTCCTTCAGTGAATTCGATGAACCCCGGATGAGCCTGAGATTTGAAAAAGGGAATAGTGGCCGGAAAGCTAGCAGATGATATCTGCCGGTGTTGGGTGAGTCAAGGAAGAAAAACGCGGACTTGAATCATGCGATGAGCTTGGCGAAGAAGGCGTCAAACTCAATGACGTTCTGTTCCAAGGCGCTCCCCAGCGAGCAGCCTTGCAGTGAAGCATGCAGACCACAGGGTCCGCGTGCAGGATGCAATCTTCTCCATCAGGCCGGCCGGCCCGCCGAGATGGTTGGCAAATCCAAATGCGCAGAGGAACGACATCATCAACACCGCTGCGCCGATCGAATATGCGCTCCAGTGTTTCCATCCCGATTCGTATCTGAATCGCCAGGCGAAGAGAAACAGAACGATCAGGCCCGAGTTGAACGCGATCAGGTCGCATGCGAGATGGAGAGGGTTGAAAATGAAGACTGCGTCGCCCATGACACCGATTCCGCCCAGTGCCTGAAAGGCCGGAATGAGCAATGCGCCCGGACCATTTTCGAGTTCCGAGCGCAAGCCTGCGGCAAAGGCGCAAAGCAACAGCCCAAATACGAAGAAGTTGATTCGCTGTGCCGCACCGAACGACGTGAATTCAAGCGCACTGATCGTATCGCGAAGGGAATCGTACCCTGGCGCAATCAGGCCGAGAAGGGTGAACGATGCGATGAAGAGCAAGCCGCCGAAGCCGGCGGCCAGCAGACACGTCTGCAACCCGGACCGTCGCTTGTTCAGAAAAGTTCCTTCAGCTTTCCGAACCCGTCAAGTTCGATCAGATTCTGACCCTCGGGTGCGGCATCGAGTGTAGCGTGCTCAAGCACCCAAGTGTCTTTGTGAAAGAGGAAGACGGCATGGAGGCCGGCGGCGAGCGCGGGGTTGATGTCGCTTTTGGGGCTATTGCCGATCATCCATCCCCTGCGTGGGGCGATCTTTTTGTCAAGGATCACGCGACGGTAGGCCGGCGGGTCTTTTTCAGCGACGATCTCGACGCCAGAGAAATAGGCTCCTAGGCCGGAGCGGGCGAGTTTGTCACCTTGTTCAGCGTTGTTGCCCTTGGTCATCAGGATGAGATGGTGGCGCGTGGAGAGTTCGGCGAGAGTGTCGGCCACGCCGGGAAGCAGTTCGATCTCCTGTTCGGCGATGGTGCGGGCAAAGCCGCGAATGCGCTCGCGTTTCTCTTCGGTGACATGTGTGGGACTGAGGCGCTCGAAGCAATCGACTAGAGAACGGGAAAAGCTTGTGAGGCCGTAGCCGTGGGAGAGGATGGTTTCACGCTCGACGGCGTTGAGTGTGCTGCGCACCTGGCCGGGTGAATATTCCTTGTGATCGAGAAAGCTGATGAACGCGGCGATGGCGCGCTCGAAGTAGATGTTATTTTCCCAAAGCGTGTCGTCGGCGTCGAAGAGAAGGGTTTGGCCGGCAGGGAAACGGGGCATGGGATGAGGATACAAAAAGCAGCTTCTAGCCGCTAGCTACTAGCTCCTAGCTTTTCTGGGTCAGGGACCAGCCTGCAACCAACGACGATTCAAGAAAAGCTGCAGGTTAGGATTATGATCGTTCGCATCCGGAGATGCGGTCGAGAGGAAGTAACGATGGGGAAGCGTACGAGCGGTCTGGGAGCGTGGCTCGAGATCGGTGTATTGGTGGTGTGTGGCGGAGGAGGGTGGGCTCAAGGTCGGGTCTTCGCGCAGACAAAGCCGCCGACCACGGGGGTCGCAGTGCAGGTCCCGTTTGTGGGATGCGCGTCGGATGGGCAGGTTGGACCGCTCGCTGCACCGAAGGGAACGCCGAGGTCCGTTCCGATCACAACGAGCGTCGCACAGAGGCTTTCTTACTACGAAGCCGAAAATGGACCTGGAGTCGTCGGACCTCGTGGCTGGCATTGTTTTGGAACCTACGGCTCAAATGGCGCAAGTTTATTCCTGAGTCCGCAACCGATCAAGAGCGCCGATCTGTTTTCGGAGAGCTGGAAAGGCTTCGACGGTCCGGTGGTTCAGGTGTCAATCTCCGACGGCGGCACTTCAGGAAGATTCGAGGTCGCGGAGGTGATCGCTAGAGTTTTTCCGGCGTATGTTGCATTTACGCAGAAAGTGATCGCGGATGGAATCGAACCGGCCAGCGATTTTCCGATTGGCCCCTATCCAAGCGACAAGCTGACATACATCAGCAAGAAAATTGTTGAATTCCAGACTCCGGCAAATGCAGATGGATTGGGCACTCGATCTCGACTGCTGAAGAATGGCTTTCCGATTCAAGGGGCTGCAATCCTGGATCTTAATGGCGACACGAGCTTGACTCAGATTTCGATTCGCCTGCCGGAGAAAATGAGCGACCTGGCTGGAGCGATCGTCAAAGAGACGGAACGCGAGACGGCGCAACTGAAGAAGTGAGGGATCGCGCGGTGTCGGTTGCCCCTCAGTATCCCGGATGCGTCGCCAGGCTCGCATTGGGAACGAGCTCCTGATAGATCGAGTTAGGCGAATGAGTCTGCCAATGACTGGTAGCGCGCGCGAGGAGAATCATTCCGAAAAACAGAATGGCCAGCAGCCCAACCATTGCCAGCGGTGTGACGGCGCGGCGGTAACGCGGCAGTGCGGCAACGGGTGCGAGAGTTGGTTCTCCCAAGAGTGCCGGCATGCGACCTTGCGGCAGGGAGAATTGCAGTGCCCCCTCAGCTGGGCAGCTCGCGATGCAGGCCATGCACGCGGTGCACTCGACTGAGCGAATCTTTACGAGTTTGTCGACGGGCAGGCTTGCGGGACAGGCGTGAGCGCACTTGCCGCAGTCGACGCATGCGGAAGAATTGCGGCGAATCTTGAGCGGGCTGAGCAACGAGACAAGGCCCATGAGCGCGCCGTAGGGGCAGAGATAGCGGCACCAGAAATTCTCGACGAGAACGGAAAGCAGGACCAGCGCAGCGACCACGATGACCGCTGTCTCGCTCATATCGCGGAAGAAGTTGAGCATTTTCACATCGGCGATGAGGCCGTAGGGCGTGGCCATGAATTCCTGGATGGCAGCGGCCGACATGGTTCCGATGATGAAGACGAAGAATCCGAGGAGCAGGTACTTGAGTCCGCGGAGAGGAACGTCGAGCCAGCGAGGCAGGCGCAGGTTGCGGTGAAAGAGTTTCTTGCCGATCCGTGCGAGTGTCTCAGAAAATGTGCCGACGGGGCAGAGCCAGGAGCAGAAGGATTTCTTCACCAGAAGGCTCATGGCGACGAAGGCCATGAAGAGAAACATGGCGGCAGGATGAACAACGGGTAAGCGGCCGGTGGTGACGAAGGCTTTGAAATTCATGAGGCCGGCGATGGGAAGCCAGCCTTCAGCGCCGGCGGGGCGGGGAACCTCGAGGCCCACACCGCCGCGCTCAAAGAAGCGAACCCACAAATAGAACTGGATGCCGAGCCAGGCATTGAGCAGCACGAAGGCAATTTGAACGATGTGGCGAATGCGCTGCGAATTTTCGGGGCCTAGGCGTCGGACGAGTTTCTTTTTAGCGACGGGTAAATGGGCGATTTCTGCTGCGCGGGTCGCCATGTGAGGATTACCTTCTGCCCTGAAGGTAGGAGGGTTACGCACGCTAAGCGGTGATACGGATCACTGGTCCCTTCAAAAATAACACGGAGTTCCACAGGCTGAAACCGAAGATCAGGCGCCCAATTCCGCGCGAATCGCCGCGGCAATGGCATCGGCATGGCGGCGCATCGCTTCTTCGCTTTCCGCTTCGATCATGACGCGGGCCAGGGTTTCAGTGCCGCTGTAGCGGATTACGACGCGACCTGAGTCTTTGAGTTCTTCTTCGGCGGCATTGATGGCGGCGACAACGGATGGAATGGAATCGAGCGATCTCTTGTCGCGCACCTTCACATTGACGATGACCTGCGGGAAGACCTTCAGGTCCGCGATGAGCTCGTCGAGAGATTTTCCGCTGCGGGCGATAAGGTCGAGAACGACGAGCGCGGTGAGCAGGCCGTCGCCTGTAGTGGCGAGATGCGGAAACAGGATGTGGCCGGATTGTTCGCCGCCAAGGGCTGCGTCGTGCTTCTGCATCTCTTCGAGGACGTACCGGTCGCCGACGGGCGCGCGCAGCATGCGAATGCCGCTGCGCTTGAGCGCAGCTTCGAGTCCCATGTTCGACATGGTGGTGGCGACCACGAGATCGCCGGTCAGCATGCCGCGCGATTTGAGATCGCGCGCGGCGACGAGCAGGATTGCGTCGCCATTGATGACGTTGCCCTGCGCACCGGCAAGCATGCAGCGGTCGGCATCGCCGTCGAATGTGAGGCCGATCGACGCGCCGCGCGTCTTGACTTCATTTGCAACGTAGTCAGGATGCAGCGCGCCGCAGCCGGCATTGATGTTGCGTGCCGTCGGGAGCGATGTTCAGCAGTGTGACATGGGCGTGGCCCGCTGGATTGAGGCGGCGGAAAAGTTCAGGAGCAATGGCGGCTGCGGCTCCATTGGCGCAGTCGGCGACGATATCGAGACAGTCAAGCGAAAGGCCGGGAACGGAATCGAGGAGGAATTGAATGTAGTCGGACTGGAGGGCGAGGTTGTCGTCGACGGCCGGGAAGCGGCTGGGGATCGGCGATGTCGATCTGCGCAGCATGATGGAGGATTTCTTCTTCGATGGCGAGTTCATCGGCATCGGGCAGCTTGAATCCGTCGGCGCCAAAGAGCTTGATGCCGTTATCCTGCCAGGGATTGTGCGAGGCGGAGATGACAACGCCCGCGTTGAAGCCGTGAGTACGCGCGAGGAACGCCACGGCAGGCGTGGTGATGACGCCCGCGCTTTCGACAGAGGCTCCGGCTTCACGCAATCCCGCGGCGAGGGTGGCGGCGATCCACGGACTCGATTCGCGCGTATCGCGGCCCAAAAGAACCTTGGGTCGCGGCGAGGTCTTTCGAAGCGAGTGGGCGAGGGCGAGGCCGACGGCGTAGACGGTTGTTGGGTCGAGCGGAGCCTGGCCTGCGACGGCGCGAATGCCGTCGGTGCCGAAGAGTTGGCGTGCGTTGTTGCTGCTCATGATTTCGATTTCTTACCTTTGGCCGTGGATCTTGGAGTTGTCGATTCGACGCGGCTGGTGAAGGAGCCGTCGGCGAGCCGCGTCGTGAGCTGGTCGCCGGATGAGACCTGGGCAGTCGATCGCACGACCGAGTTGTCAGCGGCAAGAACCAGCGCGTAGCCGCGGTCGAGAACGGCGAGAGGCGATAGGGAGTGGAGACGCGCGTCGAGAGATCCGAGGCGGGATGCGGAGGACTCGATCACGCGTTCGAGGCTGCGGTCGATTCGGGAGCGGAAATAGGCGAGATGCTGCCGCGCGTGGGCCAGTTGCTGACGCGGGTCGTGGTGAAGGACAGAGGCTGCGAGCTCGGCGATACGAGTCTGTTGAAGGCGAATACGTGCAGCAAGCACAGCATCGAGGCGGAGGTTAGCATCGTCGAGGCGCTGGCCGAGGCGATAGAGCATGGCAGAGACGCGCGACTCGGCGCGGCTGACGGGCAGGTGAGTGAACCGCTGGCGGAACTGCAGCAGTTGAAAGCGTGCTGCACGCTCCAGGCGATGCGCTTGTGTGGCGAGGTGCTCGGCGATCTTATGCTGTGCCTCGGTGATGAGCTCAGCGGCAGCGGAAGGTGTAGGTGCCCGCAGGTCAGCAACGAAATCTGCGATGGTGAAGTCGGTCTCGTGGCCGACGGCGGAAACGACGGGGAGTTCGCTCGCTGCGATGGCGCGGGCGACTGGTTCGCTGTTGAATGCCGCAAGATCCTCGAGAGAACCACCGCCGCGCGCCAGGACGACAAGATCGACGAGGCCGGAAGTGTTGAGCTGGGCGAGCGCTGATTCGATTTCTGCGGGAGCAGATTCGCCTTGAACGGAAACGGGAAAAATCAGAATGTTTAGCCCCGAGTGACGGCGGCTGGTGATGTTGAGGAAATCGCGAATGACGGCACCGGTGGGCGAAGTGACGATGCCGACTGTGCGGGGAAATGTTGGTAAGGGCTTCTTTCGTTCCGCCTCGAAGAGGCCCTCGGCTTTCAGGCGTTCCTTCAGTTGTTCGAAGGCTAGCTGCAGGGAACCGGCGCCGATGGGCTCCAAGGTTTCAGCAATAAGCTGGAGTTGTCCGCGCTGTTCATAAACGCTGACGCGGCCGCGAACGAGGACGTGCAGACCGTCTTCAGGACGGAAACGGAGCAGCATTGATTGGCGGCGAAAGAGAACGATGGGAAGCTGGGCGTCGGCGTCTTTCAGCGTGAAATAGACGTGGCCGGAGGGCGCAGGGCGGAAGTTGGAGATTTCTCCTTCGACCCAGATGTCGCCGTAGTTCTCTTCCACCAATTCGCGGACCCGGGTGACCAGATCGCGCACGGCCCAGATGTGGCGGGCGTGGCGTGGTTCCTCGAATTCGAGGTCGAGCTGAGGCGCAAATGGCTTGCGAGGAGTCACAGCATTGAGTTTAATTGGGCCGGCGCGCGAAGGCGGTGTCTATCAAGTAGTGGATTTTCGATTTTCGATCATCGAACGGATTTCCGCAGCCACTGAGACCAGTGCTTGACCTTGGTTTTGATCGGGCCCCGGCTGCTTGGAGAATTCAGCTTCAAAACGGCGCGCCAGCTCTGTTCCCCGCATCAGGCCAAAAGTGCCGAGTATGCCGGCAAGTTTATGTGCGGCGGCGTGTGTGTCTTCGCAATGTTGCGCGGTGAGTTGATTCGATGCCGCTGCTGCGGCGGCTGATTCGAGGACAGAGATGCGGTCGCGAATGTCGGGCAGGTAACGAACCCACATCTGATCCAGTACATCTGAGATCGTGGGTTTTGCGTCGGGTTGGGCCGAACCTTCCATTGCAATTTACTAGCCCCAACCGAGCGCGCGGGCAATTTGGTCAGAAAGCGTGAGTGGGTCGAAGGGTTTAAAAAGGATCGCCTCGACTCCGAGATCTGCGAATCGCCTCTGATCGGTTCCTTGCACCTTGGCGGTGAGGAGGAGAACGGGAATGCGGGCTGTCGCGGGATTCTTGCGGAGCTCTTTGAAGGTGGTTGGACCGTCCATGCCGGGCATCATCACGTCGAGAAGGATTGCGTCGGGTTTCTGCTCGGCCGCGCGGGCGATCCCCTGAGCACCGGAGTTGGCGACCACGACCTCCCAGCCCGCAACGCTTTCAAGGCTCAATGCAGCAACTTCGCGAATATCATCTTCGTCGTCAATAATTAGAATCTTGCGGGCCACGGTTTCGCCCCTCCGCAAACATTGTCAATTGCCGGAGTCAAGTTGTCGATGGTCGAGGAGTAGAAATCAACAAGACGAGAGCAAGCGCAGTTACGCTTTTGGTGCGGTGGGTTCAGTTGAAGCGGGGGCGTCTGCCTGGCGCGAGGAGCGCAGCATGGTGAGCACCAGGGCCTCTAACTGTTGCGGCTGCACGCGCGTTTTGGCCAGGAAATAAGTTGGGCCAAGCGTGAGGTTGGAGCGCTCTTCCTGCGACAGTTCGCGGCCAGAGTAAATGACAAGGGGCAGGCGAGTGAGATCTGCGCTCTGGCGCAAGTAGTCGACTACATTGAAGCCGTCGCCATCGGGCAGGCCGATGTCGAGAACCATGAGATGCGGCTTGAACGACGAACAAGCTTCGATGGTTTCTTTGAGGGAGTGCGCGGTCTGCACGGTGATGTTGTCGCGGGTGAAGATTTCTTTGATCACGTGCGCCAGATCGCGATCGTCTTCGACGATGAGAATGCGGGCTTTTTCTCCGGCTCCGCAAAGTACGCGTGCCAACTCGGCCAGCAGGTCATTTTCACGAAGAGGTTTGGGGACCCAGCCAGCTGTATCTCCTGGGAGATCGGCTCGCACAGTCGGGTCTTCGACGCTCATCAAAACCACGGGCGTCGGCGTGGCTTTGTCCATTCGGCGGAGGAGCGGCAGAATTTCCCAACCATTCATTCCGTCGAGCGAACTGTCGAGCAGGATGGCCTGCGCATCCTGTCGCGCCGCGGTCAGTGTCTGCTCAACGTTCGCAGCCTGCACGACAGAGTAGCCATGACGGGCGAGCTGCGCGGCGATGCGCGGGCGTGATTCGGGATTTGCATCGGCAAGGACGACGGTGCCATGCAAGGCTTCAGGTTCCGACGGACTGCGCTGAGTGGAGAGTGCAGCGGGTTCATAAGGAAGAAAGACGCGGAAGGTCGAGCCGCGCACGGGATTGCGCTCGGCCCAGATGCGCCCTGAGTGCTGCATGACGATGGTGCGGCAGATTGCGAGGCCGAGGCCTGTGCCACCTTTCTGGCGCGAGTCGGAGGCGTCAACCTGCTGGAAGCGGCCAAAGATGGTTTCGAGTTTGTCGGTTGGGATTCCGCGGCCATGATCGATGACCGAGAGAATCACACCAGTGACACCGGGGCGGAGCATCACGCTGACCGGCGAATTGGGGGGCGAGAATTTGACGGCGTTTGAAAGCAAGTTGGTGATTACCTGGAGCAGGCGATCCGGATCGGCGGAAATATCCACCTGTGTGGCGTCGTGAATCAGCTTCACGCCTGCTGCGTCTGCCATTGGCTGCATGTCATCGATGGCCTGGGTGACGATCCCAGCCAACTGCACAGGCTTGAAGTTCAGCGGTTCGCGGCCGCTCTGGATACGTTCGAGATCGAGAATGTCGTTGATGAGCCGAACCAGGCGGTCTGAATTTGTGAGCGCGATACGCAGCAGGTTGGTGGCTTTCTCGTTTGTCTCACCGAGCATGCCCGAGCTGAGAAGGCCCAGCGCTCCGCGGATTGAGGTGAGTGGCGTGCGCAGTTCGTGGCTTACCGTCGAGATGAACTCATCCTTGAGCTGATCGAGTGCGTAGCGCTGGCTGATGTCGCGGAATGTGAGGACCGAACCGAGAAATCTTCCGTGGCCCCGAATCGGAGTGACCACATATTCCGCCGGGAAGAAGGTGCCGTCGGAGCGATAAATATTGTCCTCGCCGGAGGCGCTTCCGGGAGCAGCGGAGGGACGCCGTAACGGGCAATCTTCGTCGCAGGCCCGATCTTCAGGAGCGTAGCCGTGGAGAATCTCGTGTACCGATTTGCCGATGAGCACTTCCACCGGCAAGCCGAGCAGCCGGGATGCGGACGCGTTGGCGAAACTGACCCGGCCATTGCGATCGAGGCCACAGATTCCATCGATCACCGAATCGAGCAAGATCTCCTGCTGTCGGCTCAACTCATCGGCTCGACCGCTCTCCAGGGAACGCGCCAGCAATTGTCCGAGAGACGCTGCCGCTGTTTCGACCGCGGCCATGGCCTCGCGATCTTCGCGCAACCGGAAGCGGGAGTAGAACTCGAGCACTCCGAGGACGCGGCTGCCAAAGCGGACCGGAACTGCCCAGCCGGAGACCATGTTCTGGCCCTGGGCGGAGCGATTGCGCGGACTGCCTGGAGCCGAGGACAGGTCAGTGAGCCAAACTGCGCGCGCATCTCTCCAGGCTTGCTCGGGGAGTTCATCGCCGCCTTCAAGTGTGAGACCCATGCTGCCCTGAATGAGAGCTTCGGTGTGGCGGCCAGGCGTTCCCCATGCTGTGCCGAATTCGAGGCGTTTCTGATCCGGATCGACAAGCCATTCAATGGCGACATCCCACCCTTGCGATACGCAAAGTGCTTCGAGAATGCGCATGGCGGCCGACTCTGCCGTGGAATTTTCTCCTACGATCTGACTGACGGCGAGCTGCAACGCAAGGCGGTTTTCGCGCTGCTTCTGCTGGGTCACATCGCGCAGCAGGCAACGAATTGCCAAAGAATTGCCGGCTTTTTGACGCCGGCTCAAACTCAGCTCCAATTCGAGTAACCGGCCGTCCTTTGTATGGTGGCGCAGAGGCGCGCGGTCAATGGTCTCGCCTTCGAGAGCGCGGCGAAAGTAGATCGAGGCCTCAGGACGGACGCCCGGTGCAAAGACTTCCTCAAAGGTATCGAGCGCAAGGAGCGCAGCTGGGGCGAGCCCGAAGATCGGGGCCCACGCTGGGTTGGCATAAAGGAATTTACCCGTTGGGCTCAACGTGGCAATCATCTCACTGGAGTGCTCGAAGAGATCGCGGTAGCGCTCCTGCGATTCGCGCTGCGCCTGTTCACGGTGCAGGGCTGCGCTTTGATCCATGGCGACGGCTACCAGGCCGCCGAGTTGGCCAGAGGCGTCGCGCAGCGCGGAAATGTGGATCGTGACCGGAACGAATTCGCCGGTCTTTCGGCGCACCTGGGCATCAAAGCTCGGAACCACGCTGGGGGGCAGCGAGCGTACGCACTCAAAATAGTCGGCGAGCCGGGCAGCCATTGTCGGCTCAGTCTGCTTGTCGAGATTGCAAAGCTTTTTCATCTCGGCGAGAAGACGATCGCTCTCGCCGGGCGCGAAGATTTCTGTCTCCATCTTGCTCGTGATGTCCATCAATTCGGCAGAATGGTAACCGAGCAGGCGTTCAATGGCGGGATTGCAATAGATGAGGCGCCCCTGAGTGTCCATGGCGACCACCGCGGGCCCAGCCGAATCGAGCAGCGCCCTGAGGCCTTCGCCGATGATTTCGAGGGTTTCAGCAGGAGGAGCGGCGGCGGCGCGCACCACGATGCGATTCAGCATGAAAGCAAAAGCAGCGGTGGCGACGCCGGCAGCGAGAACAGGAAGTGATTCCCAACGAAGAGCGGGAATGAGGCGTGCAAGGGCTGCACCAGCGGAGAAAGCCAGAATGGAGAAGGGAAGGACGAGCCAGAGTTCCGACATGCCCCCCTGGGCTTGCGGGGAACGCGTCGTCAAATGCTTAGCCTTCTCCTCAAGCCGCTCCATCATCGGCTCTTTCATTTGACCCTCAAAGTCTTGCGCGCCACAACCCGCGCGCAGCCGGGCAAAGTCGTCTTCAACCGCTTTGTTTTGCCCGGTCAGCTGATGCTTTCACACAGCTCCGGAATGGACCCCTGCGGCTAGAAGTAGAAATCTCCCGCAGCTGCGTTCCCGCAATTGCAGGTAGTATAAGCGTTTGATCGTAGACCCCCTGGATAAATTGGCACTTCGCGTGTCGAAGAAGCCACCCAGTAACCGGGATTATTACCGGGAATGAGCGGTCACGCAAGATGACTTGAGTACGGCGATTGGCGGTTTCGGACTTCGAACCGGTTGTGGCTTAGTTCGCGCCGTATACTTTTTCCATGTTTCGGAATCTATTCCAGCCCTTATTTCGCCGCACTGCTTTGCCCGTAGCGGCATTCATCTGCCTGTTAGTTTCGTCGCCTTTTGTCCACGCCTGGGGCAACGAGGGACATCGGCTGGTGAACAAACTGGCGGCTGCCAGTCTACCTTCGGATGTTCCGGCGTTTCTGCGCGCCCCTGCCGCGGAGGAGGAGATCGAATACCTGGGGCCGGAGCCAGACCGCTGGCGCTCGAAGGCTGAGCCGGAGCTGAACGCGGCCCAGGCGCCGGAACACTTTATCGACCTCGAATTGGCCGACTCGCTGGGACCGTTGCCGCACAAGCGGCTCGATTTTGAGGCTAAGGCGTTTGCAGCCGGCAAGAACCCGTCAACCATCGGATTGCAGCCCTGGGAAACGGACGAAGTGTGGGAGCGGTTGAAGTCTGCGATGCGTGACTATCGTTCAATCTCGGCTGCAGGCGGGGACACGAAGCCAGTCGAGGCGGCAGTCATATTCTACGCAGGCTGGTTGGGCCACTATGTTGGTGACGGCGCGCAGCCATTGCATGTGACCGTGCAGTACAACGGCTGGACTGGTCCGAATCCAAACGGCTATACGACGGACCATCAGATCCACTACCAGTTTGAGACCCCATTTGTTGCGGCGAACGTCCATGCGCCGGAAGTGCAGGCGAGGATGACGCCGGTGAAAGTGATCGACGGCGACATGTTCGATGCATACATGGCGTACCTGCGGCATACGGGCACTCACGTCGAAAAGGTGTACCAACTCGAGAAGGCCGGAGGATTCGTAGGTGCGGGGACGGCCGAATCGCGCGACTTTACTGCGGAGCGGATAGCTGCGGGAGCCAGCATGCTGCGCGACATGATTTATACGGCGTGGATCGATAGCGCCGAGCCTGTGGCGGACCCATACGCTGGGAAATAAGAGAACAGCCAAATAGTAAGGCGACGAATGCAGTGCGGCAGAATCGCCATGCGCGGCTCTCGTGCGGCGAATTGATGTTCACCGGAGCTAGTCACCGGCTTCGGCGGCGGCAACGGATGGGATGCGGCGCAGCATCAGTGTGAGGGTTGCGGTCAACAACACTACCGCAGGGATTGCGACCAACACCCAGGCGAGCAACGCTTGGCCCGCCAAGCGGCCCATGTTGGAAAAGAGGTCGAGGGTGGGAAAGTGCAGAAGCGAGCGCGGCACTGTCAAGCGGCCTGTGTCTGCGGAGACGAGCCACCGCCCCAAGCGCATGAACGGAACGATCAAGGCGAGTTGCAGAGGCATGGCTGCGTAGTTGGCGGCCTGGATGGCGGGCAGGTTCAGCCGGAGAGCCAACGCCACCGTTGCGCAAAGAAGGGTTGGAATGCCGACGACGGGAATGCAACCGATGGCAAAGCCGAGTGCGAGCGTGAGAGCAAGGCGGCGAGGCGAGGTGCCCTGGCTGAGCCAGAGCATTGCGTTGCGCTTCGCAGCTGCCTTGAATCGACGCATCGCACCTCCATTTCTTTCCTCTACCTTATGAACACATCAATTAGCTGTGAGTTGCCAACAGATGAATCTTTCGCAAAGGAATCAAGGTTGTCACCCAACTCGGAGACTGTCTATGTCAAGGCTCACACGGCAGGTAAGCGTGAAGCCATCGCACGGATCGGGTAGATGCCGCATGGCTCGCCAGTAACCGCAATTGGTTCCTTCCGTATAGCGCCTGCGGTAAACTTGGACCGAATGCGAGTCTTCGGCATCGATTGCGGTACGGAAGTAACAGGATTCGGGGTTGTCGATTCCGATGAAAAGGCGCGGGAGCCGAGGCTCATTTGCTGCACGATGGGAGCGATCCGGCTTGCGAAGTCCAGGCCACAGGCTGAACGGCTGGACCAGGTCTTCAGGGAATTGAGCAGCGCATTGGAGTGCTGGCATCCCGATTCCGTAGCGATCGAAGAGGTCTTCTATTCGGTCAATGCAAAATCCGCCTTGAAGCTTGGTCAGGTGCGGGGCGTGGCATTGTTGGCGGCGGCGCGCCTGGGCATTCCTGTAGCGGAATATGCACCGTTGAAGATCAAGTCGAGCGTGGTGGGATACGGTCTGGCAAAGAAAGAGCAGGTGCAGTTCATGGTGGCCCGGCTGCTGGAACTAAAAGAGGTGCCGCAACCATCGGACGCCGCCGACGCATTGGCAATCGCCATTTGTCATATCCATACTGCGCAGACGCTTGCAGCGCAGGGAGCGTCGTAATGAAGGCGATTTTGCTGACGGCGTTCGCATTGGCGCTGGCTGCGCACGGACAAGCGCCTGCGGCCGGTAGTCCGGTAATTCAGGTGGATTACGCTAATCCCGGCCAGTCGCCTTCACAGTGGACGATGACGCTGCGTCCTGATGGCACCGGGCATTTCCGATCGCAGATGGGGAAAATGCTGGACAGCGATCCGCACGCATTCAACACGCCGTCAGTGGATCGAGAAATTCAAGTAAGCGCGGCCTTTGCCACGCGGGTCTTTGACGTCGCTCGACACCACAACTGGTTTAATGAGCCTTGCGACGGGCACCTCAAGGTGGCGTTCCAAGGCTGGAAGACGCTTACCTATACTGGGCCGCAAAGCCACGGCGCCTGCACCTTCAACTACTCGAAAGACAAGGATATTCAGTCGCTCGGTGAGTCAGCCGAAGCGGTCTCAGAGACCATCCTTGAGGGGGCGCGTCTGGAATTGCTGCTGCAGCACGACCGGCTGGGGCTCGATGCGGAGATGGAGTTCCTTACGGACGCTGCAGGCGATGGCCGGGCGCAAGAGATATGCACCATTCACGGGATTCTGGAGAGACTTGCCCAGGACGACGAGGTTCTGGACCGGGTAAGAAAGCGGGCCCGAGCGTTGCTGGAGCACGGAAAAACATAAATATCGAGAAACCTCTCTTTTCAGGCGACAATCAGGCCTCCGTGAGTGTCAAATATCGGTTGGGTGCCGTCAAACGTATGGGGACGGGTCGCCGCAAGGCGATGGGAAAGGCGGGGCGCCATGAACCACGCTAAGAATCTAAGAGTGTTGGCCGGGCTCGCAGGGTTGGCCTTGGCCACCGTGTGCCTGCAGACAGTGTCGCAGGCACAAGACGATGTTCAACCCGCAAGCCAAGGTACGGGGCAACCGGCGCGAGCAATCCGGTTGAGTTACATCGATGGCCAGGCGAGGCTCACGCAAGGCGACCAGGTGCTGGCTGACCAGGCGGTGGTGAATACGCCGCTGCTGGAAGGAATGCAATTGGCGACATCGGACAGCGGCAAAGCGGAAATCCAGTTTGAAGACGGCAGCGTGGTTCGCATTCCGCCCGACAGCTCGCTGACCCTTTCCGCCTTGCGCGGAACTGGTTCGGGGGCCGATGCCGAGCTCACGTTGAATAGCGGCCTGGCTTACTTCGAATTGCAAGGCGGCTACCAGAACGGAAAAATCAACGTGCACTTTGGCAATAGCACGGTGACAACCAGCGGCTTCACGGTGTTGCGCATCGATATGGATCGCGCGCCGGGCCAGGTGTCGGTCTTCTCAGGCAATGCCCATCTTGACAGCAACAACGGCGCCGTCGAAATCGACCTGCACGACGGGGAGAGCGTTGCACTGAACGCCACGGATCCGAGCCACTACGACATGGCGGAAACAATTGAACCGGACTCGTGGGATGGATGGAACTCTGACCGCGACCAAGTTTTGACGACCGAGGCCGCGACACAGACTGGCGCGCCGGCGAACATGGGCCAGAACCAGAATCCAGCGTGGAACGATCTCGACGCGAACGGCAACTGGTACAACGTACCTGGCCAGGGCTACATCTGGTCGCCTTATGACGCGGCGAATGCAGGCTTTGATCCGTATGGTAACGGCAACTGGATGTGGACGCCGGGATTTGGCTACATCTGGGCCTCTGGCTATCCCTGGGGCTATTTGCCGTTCCAGTGCGGTGCATGGAACTTCTACGACAGCTTTGGTTGGGGATGGGCGCCTGGGAATGGGAGGCTGCAACCCCTGGTGGGGAATGGGATTCTACGGCGGCCCGAACTACGGATACGTTCCTTCGGGATATCGACCGATCCCTCGGCCGATCCTTCCGCAGGCATCCGATCGCGGGACATCCGGTTCCGGTTGTCGCAATCAATCATCCAGTGCCCGTGGGCCACGGTTCGTTTCCGGCGAGAAACTTCAACAAACCTGTGACTATTGCCGGTAACAGTGTCCGTCCGCTGCAGCCCTTGCCGAATCAGCCAGGCTACAACCATTCTCCAACAATGATTGTGGGAACGGCGCGCGGGAACAACACCAGGCCAGTCGCAGGGCAGCCTGGTGGCGAGCGGCCTGGCTATAGCAAGCCGTCCGGTTTTTCACCGGCGCAGGGCGAGCAAAACCGGCCGCAGGAGAGCCACGGCTCTGGATTCGGTAGCTGGTTTGGGCACGGGAATTCATCGAACGATTCAAGACCCGCAACCGGCCAGCCAAGCCATCCTTCGAATGGAGGCAATGGCGTGGGTGGCGGGAACCCCGGTAATTCAGGAGCGGGTGCACGTCCCAGCGGCGGTGGCGCGGCGCCTTCGGGTGGTGGTGGTCATCCCAGCGGTGGCGGAGGCATGCCAAGCGGCGGCGGTGGTGGAGGCGGCCATCCTAGCGGCGGTGGCGGCGGTGGCGGCTTCTCCGGTGGTGGTGGTGGCGGAGGCGGAAACAGTGGCGGTGGCGGGGGTGGTTCCCACGGCGGCGGTGGTGGGGGCGGCGGAGGAAACAGTGGAGGAAGCAGTGGCGGAGGCCACCACTGAGCCTAGAAGTTGAATGATTGACAATCGGGCTCGGAACGAACCCTCAAACCTGGAGGGCCGTTCCGGGCCCTTCGTTATGAGCGACGAAATATGTCGACTTCGTCAGGCGAAGGAGTTTTGGTCCGCGAATGCTACGCGGTATTGGCTGCCGGCGACGAAATCGACAGTGACCGTTTGTTCGTCGACGGATTCGTGCCAGACAATATCTTCTTCATTTCGGACGATGCGGTTTATCTTTTGACCGCGAGGCGCGGCCAGACCAACGCGGCCAGCGGTGCTGGCGCGCAAAGTAGCAGAAATTGCTTTGCCATTTCGCCACTCGCAGTCCACTTCAAATGCCGCCGCGCGCGCGCAGTCCGCGAAAACTTCCCGAAGGCCACGCAGACGGCAGCGCCGGCAGAAATCGAACGACGCCGCCGTAGCTCTGCAGCAGCATTTCAATGAGGCCGGCTGTGCCGCCGAGATTGCCGTCGATCTGGAAGGGCGAGTTGGCCTTCATCCCGCAAATGTCGAAGAGATTGCGGCCGCGTGCAGTTGCGAAGCAGCGCAAGCACGCTCTGGTATGCTGCTTCGCCGTCTTCAAGACGCGCCCAGCAGTTGACGATCCAGGCGCGGCTCCAGCCGGTGCTGCCGCCGCCGTTCGAGAGACGCCGCTCGAGGGTGGCGCGCGCGGCCTTTGCGAGCTCGGGTGTTTCGCGCAGCGTGATCTGGTGGTCAGGGTAAAGCGCGAAGAGATGCGAGATGTGGCGATGGCCGGGCTCGGTCTCGTCGTAGTCCTCGTTCCACTCCTGCAGCGCGCCGGTCTTGCCCGATCTTCGAACGGCGGCAGCCGCTTGGATGCGGCTAAACCTGCGCGCGAAGCTCGTCATCGACGCCAAGAATCTTGCTCGAACGCGCGACGCGATCGAAGATCGCGTGAATAATCTCGGTGTCCATTGCAGGCGACATGCAGAGGCTGGCCGCTGTGCCGTCGGGCAGCTTGTATTTGTTCTCCGGCGACTGGCTCGGGCCGCTGAGCAGAGTTCCGTCCGGGCCTTCGACGAGATAGTCGAGGAAGAACTCGGCAATCTCTTTCATGCGCGGATACGCGCGGTCGCGCAGGAACGCCGTGTCGAGCGTGTAAGCGTAATGCGAGAAGAGGTGCAGCGCGATCCACGCCGCGCCCATGGGCCACACGCCGGCCTGCACGTGATCGACGGGAATCGAATCTCCCCAGATGTCGGTGTTGTGATGCACCACGAATCCGCGAGCGTTGTAATACTTGCGCGCCGTGGCGGCGCCGAAGGTGCGCGTCGAGTCGAGCAGATCGAATAAGCTGCGCGTGCAGCTCGGCGAGATTGGCCGATTCGGCCATCCAGTAGTTCATTTCGGCGTTGATGTTGACGGTGTACTTCGATCCCCACGGCGGATCGAGGCTCTCGTTCCAGATGCCCTGCAGATTCGCGGGCAGCGTGCCGGGCCGGCTGCTGCTGATGAGCATGTAGCGGCCGTAATTGAAAGTAAGTGGCGATGAGGCCGGCATCTTCGCCGCCATTGCGCAGGCGCTCCATGCGCTTGTCGGTTGCCATAGTCGCGCAGCGGATCGGGGCCCCGATTCGAGCGAGACGCAGATTGGCGCGGCCGGCATAGCGGCGGTAGTCGGCCACATGCTCGCGCGCGCAGTTCCGGAAGAGCTGCGGCGTGCGGCGGAGCGAAGTTGCGCGCGCAGGCGGCGGCCATCCCGGCTGCGTCGTGCTCGCGAAAATCGGTGGCCGCGGTGATGAAGCAGCGTGACGGCGCGGGCATTTTCAATGCGCAGAGAATTGTCGGCGGCGCGCACTGTGCCGCCTTCGGGGATGGCCTTTAATTCGGCGCGGAATGCTACGCCGACCTGGCGCTCCTGTGTCGCGGGATCGGTGGTGGGTTTCACGGGACGCGCCGCGCCGGTCATCACCAGGCGATCGTTGGCGGCGGCTATGGTTTCGCTGTGCGCGGGGCGGTCGAGGCGGACGGTAAGCGCAAAGGGCTGCGTGCATTCGATGCGCGCGACGATCACGTTGCGCGGCGCAGAGCTGAAAACTTCGCGCGTCCACTGCGCGACCGCAGCGCTGAAGCGCGTCGTGACCACGGCCTCGTCAAGGTCGAGTTCGAGGCGGTAATTCGTGACGTGCAGCGGGAACGTTGTCGAAATCCAGCCACAGATCGCCGAGCGTCTGGTAGCAGGGAAGCCGATCGGGAACGCCCATCATCACCTGCGCCGCAAGAGCTTCCGCCTCGTGCACCTTGCCGGCCATCAGCAGACTCGCGCACTTCCGGAGTGCGGTTCGCTTGCGGATTGTTGCGATCGCGGTACTCGCCCATCCATACCGTTTCTTCGTTCAGCTGCAGGCGCTCGTTCGCCGGGTTGCCGAAGACCATCGCGCCGAGCCGTCCGTTGCCGACGGGCAACGCATCTGGCCACGTGGCGGCGGGCTGATCGAAGAAGAGGACGTGCTCGCTTATCGTCGCGTTGCTGCCGGGCTGTGCTCCAAAAGAGGGAAGCGCACTGCGTTGCGCCAGTATCGCGCCGGTGATGGATGCATCACGAAGAAAGCAGCGGCGGCTGAAGGATTTCTTATTCGGCATGATTTTCTCCATAACTTGATGAGGTATGCGCTGTGAGCGGGGAAGTGCAGAGC
This sequence comes from uncultured Acidobacteriaceae bacterium, assembly GCA_963782085.1. Lineage (GTDB taxonomy): Bacteria > Acidobacteriota > Terriglobia > Terriglobales > Acidobacteriaceae > Telmatobacter. Next base: position 1,955 of record CAWAIL010000002.1, on the reverse strand, counting down.
GCCGCGCTGAAACGATTGCGGCTTCTGCTCATTGAGCGAAATATCTTGTTTTGCGTTGCGCCGGCAACATGAAGGGAAGCCCGCCGCCTCATTCGGCCTTGATGGTGGAGAGAACGACGATCTCTCCGGGTTGAATGACACTGTCGGTGCGGAACGGCGAGACGGCATTCTCTTCTTCGAGGCCGGTGCGTTCGATCTCGGCCCATGGCATGCGTAGCGCCCTGCACCGTCGAGCCTGCGCGCGGTCGCGGAGCGGTTGACGACGACGAGTGTTTCGTTCTGGCCGTCGGCGAATGCGGTGGCCAGCAGGTCGGGATCGCCGGTTTCGACGCCGATGCGCTGCATGCCTTTGAGGATGTGGCGGCTGTAAGGCGCCCAGCACGCGCAACTGATAGCTGGTAGGCACGGGAACCCAGCCGCGAGTGCGATCGGGCGCGAGCAGCGAGCGCGAGCCGGCGAAGGTGGGCTGCTCCACATCGAGCAGCAGCCAGCAATACATCAGCGCGATCGGCATCGAGTTCACGTCAGGTTCTTGTGGTAGAGCTGCGCCACGGCGAAGGCGATGCGATACGAAGGCTCCTGGTAGTGCGGATCGTTGATGCAGATTTCCGTGGCGAGGAAGGGCTTGCCGTCCGCGGCCTCGTGCATCGCCTTCATGCGCGCGTCGTAGAGGTCGGGATTGGCGATGAACTCCTGAAAGTCGTATTCGTGCACGGCGCGAGTAGTCGATCGCTCGCCATGCTGCGGGATTCTTGCTCAGCTCATGGGCGCGATCGATGCCGAGGAACATGTAGCTGGCGTCGGCCATGTGGATTTTGGTCTGCGTGAAGTCCGGCTTTGTCGAGCTCGCGGCGCAGGGCGAGCGCCATGGCGCTGAAGACCTCCGGCGGCTGATCGACTTCATTCTCGACGCCGACGATCAGCGGCGCGGCGCCGGTCGCGGCCTGCGCCTTCTTGCAGTAGGTGACGACGATGCGCGCGTACTCGTCGGGGTTGGCAACCTGCTTGATGGGCTTGTTCCAGGTGTCCACGCGTGTTGGCGCCGTTGTAGGGAACCGTTGCCCACGAGGGCAGCGCCCAGAGTTCGTAGATGACGCTGCCGCCGAGATCGATCACATGGCGGCTGTAGTCGAAGCTCGATACCTCGCTGTTGGGGAAGTTGTCGCCGTAGTAATGCGGCGTGGCGTCGGCCGGATCTTCGAGGTTGCTCAGGTCGGGCTTGAGCTCGGTGCCCATCGGGTACTCGCGGAAGAGCAGCAGGTTGTAGCGCTTGAGAATCTGCCAGTAGGCGCGCTTGCCTTCGTCGCTCAGCTCGTCGTAGGCGGGAATGCTGGGGCTGCCGCCGAAGCCGAGCATGGTCTGGTGCACTTCCGATCGGGATTGATGAGGATGGTCGAGTCCTGTGTGTCGGGCTGCAGCAATGAGCCTTCGACCACCTCGTGCGCGGTGCGCGAGGCGGCGAGCATCAACTGGTGGCGCGTCACGTCGAAGAGCAGCGGCGCTTCGAGCATCTGCTGGCCGTTGACGAGCACGCGCACGGCAAGATGCGCATCGGCAATGACGGTGAGCGTGCGCGCCTCGCCGGTGTACTGGCGCTCGATCGCTGAATGTGGTCTTCTCGGGAAAGTTGCCCTGGCCTTCGTAGAGCGCCATCGAATCGTAGTAGCGTTCCGCGATGCGGACCTTGCTCGATGTGAGTTCGACGGTGAAGCCGGCGCGCGGACCGGTAAAGATCCAGCGCAGCGTGGCGCGCTGCGGAATGTCGGCGTCGAGGAGTGAGCGTGCGCTCGAAGAGCGCCGGCAAATTTTCGTGAAAATATTTGCGGGCGATTTCGTCGGGCCGGCTCCAGCCGGGCCCGCGGGACCGTCGGAGACGAAGTGAAAGCCATCTGCTGCTGGCGCGGAAATCGCGGGCGCAGCCGGAAGCTGAGTCGCTTGCTGAGCTGAAAGACTTG
>CAWAIL010000001.1:0-1377639 GCA_963782085.1 uncultured Acidobacteriaceae bacterium | reverse complement strand
TAATGTTGATCGGAAGCTCATTCAGGTCCCTCGTGGTGACCTCGGAGTTGATTTGGGCGCTATCGGTCTGGAGCAGAGGAGCATCCGCCGTTACGGTGACCGTCGCTGTAGCTTGCCCCACAGATAGTTGCAGGTTGACACTCGCGGTTTCTCCGACCGAAACCGTGATTCCTTTGCGGATCAACTCACTGAAACTGGACGCGTTGACTGTGACGGAATAGTCTCCCGCAGGCAAATCCGGGATCGTATAGGTTCCGACGCCTGTCGTCACGGTAAAGTTCTGCGTGCCCATCGCGGTATTGGTGACAGTCACCTTGGCCCCCGATATTGCGGAGCCTGACGGATCGGTGACAATTCCGGATATCGTGCCGCGATCGAGCTGTGCAAAGCACGATACGCTCGCCCAGCACAGCACGATAAGCATCAAACTCGCGTTTATGAGGCGGCGAATCCAAGAGTTCGTTAGCGTCATCTTTTCTCCCCAATGTTCGAACAAGTTTTTTCGTGACTTCGCAAAGTGGTTCTTTACGGTCGGAGAACACGCTACGCCTCGGTTAAAAGGAATGACAAGGTTAGACATGCGTCTAACGGCCACCGTACGTCGCTGTTACCAAATGGGTTGTCTTTTTCGAGTCGCCGTAACGGTAGATACTTCCGTTAGCTTGAATAGGGTTGATTTGACCATTCATTGAGTGTTGCCACAGTCCTGGGAGAAACATGCCGTTACAGCGGCGATAAGTGCCGATGTCCCGCAAGGAAGACTTTCGTTTCAATCGCTCGCATGGGAATCAGTTCCAGAATGAATGGCAGGGACGAATCTTGATTCGTTTCTGATTTCACCAAGCGACAATTGTCAATATGCACGAACTGCTATTCCGAGGGCGAAGGCCGCAGAGGAAAGAAAGTTTGGACACTTGAAGGCGACTCTTCTGATCTCCTTTGCAAGAACGCAACAGACTTCGAAGACTTGTTCGCAGGTGATTTCAAGCCCCTGGATCGTCTCATTTGCCTGGCCCGAAAGAGATCTATTGCACATGCCTTCACCATCGGCAATTGAAATCGCAATAAGTCCAACCGCCGCAACTCGGATTGAGAAAAGTGGGGTATGATCCTGGAGCCAAAGTAAACGGGGAAATGACCCGCAAGAGGCCTTACAGGAGCGACCAGAGATGAAATCACTCGATACGATTTTGACTTCGAGACGGCATTTGCTTTCCAGAGGAACGGCGGCCGGTGTTATGACCATGCTCAGTTCACCGGCGGAAGCGAGCAGCGCAGTTGAGCTACATCCTGAATCTATCGCGCGGAGCGTCAAAGAATTTGGAGCGGCGGGTGACGCAGCGAACGATGATACGAGCGCGTTTCAGCGTGCACTCGACGCCGTCTCCCATGCCGGCGGAGGAATCGTCTACGCACCCTCAGGCAAGTATCTCTTCAAGGGAACCATCAATGTTCCGGACGGCGTTACGCTGCGTGGCTCGTACAGCTGCGTGCCGTCTCACGTTGGCTTGCGAAATCAAGGAGCTGCCAAACCCGGTGACGACGGGACCGCTCTGTTAGTAACGGCGGGAAAGGGAAACGAGGATGGCACGCCGTTTCTCACGTTGAACACGAACAGTTCCGTCGCCGGACTAACCGTTTTCTACCCCGATCAAGTCACTGACGCTCCGCCGGTGCCCTATCCATGGACGATCGCCATGCGGGGGAAGAATCCCGCGATCCTCGATGTGGAATTGCTCAATCCCTATCAGGGAATCGACGCTAGTAAGAACGAGCGGCACAACATACGGAACATTACCGGCCAGCCTATCCGGCGCGGGATATTTGTGGATGCCATCTACGATATTGGACGTATTGAGAACGTTCATTTCAACCCTTGGTGGAGTTCGCACGGCGCCGTTTACGACTGGCAAATGCAGAACGGGGAAGCATTCATTTTCGGACGAGCAGACTGGGAGTACGTTCTGAATACATTCTGCTATGGATATCATGTTGGCTATAAATTCATCGCGACGACCACTGGTGAGTGCAACGGAAACTTTCTTGGAATCGGTGCAGATGACTGCAACCGTGCGGTTCTCGTTGAACAGAGCGCCCAATATGCCCTGCTGATTGCAAATGCGGAATTCACTTCGTTCCATGGTCCTGACCCAACCATGGTGGAGATAGGGCCGGCCCATCACGGCGTCGTTCGATTCAGCAACAGCGCTTTTTGGGGACCCTGTGATCAGATTGCGAAAATCGCCGGTACAGGCACAGTGGGTTTCAGCGACTGTACATTCGTGCAATGGGGAAGCGAAGGAGATCGCGCAGCAATTCAGGCGAGTTCCGGAGCGGTCCTAATTCGGGGATGCGAGTTTCGTCAGAATAAACAGCACGTTTCCCTTGGAGAGGCTGTCCATTGCGCAATCATCAGCGGCAACATCTTCAAGGGCACCGCACAAATCGCCAACGGGTCAAAGGCAACGGTACAAATCGGATTAAATGCAGAGTATTGAACTGCTCGTGTCTTTTACCCCAGGCGTCCTCGTCCCGACCAAAAGCCACGTGGCCCACACGGCAACCTCATCGCATTGACCATTCTCGATGTCGCAATGCCCGAAGCGGCGCGAGAGGGAGCCCCGCAGTAACAAGGTGCCGGAGGTGCATCTCAGAGACTATTCGAGCTCGATAGCTGCCGACGTTCCAGGGTCAGTGAAGGTAAACGCGATCATGTGTGTGTCGCTCTCAATCTTCCATGGCACTGCTGTTCCGTTCAAGAGCAGATGATTCTTCGTGGGCCTCCAGCCATAGATTTCAACACGGACCTCGCTCCACCAAGGGGGGTAACTCCCCTGGCGCGGTCCAATGTTCAGCCGGAAACCTGCCGGACCGGCGGCGCAAGTGAAGCGCTCGCGCAGATAGATACCCTTTCGGTAGGCGTAGCTCTTCCCATCGTCCTGATAGAGCTCGCCGGAACAGTTATCACCGGGGTAGACGCGCAGTGTAAGCGGGCCGGTCGGCGTTTCATTTGTGCTTTGCGTGAGCGGCTCGATGGGCAGGATGGAACCTGCGCGGACATAGACAGGCAATTCCGCGAGCTTTGGAGAGACGCGCGTTGCGAAGAGCGGTGTGCGATCGGGAGCCCCGGAAGCGGGCGGATCCGGCGGCGGTATATCGACTTTCGCGCCCGACCAAAAGTCGTACCAGAGAGCTGTTGGAAATTCGACGGAGTACTCGTCCAGCTCATCGGGGAATGGAGGCGGCGCGACCAGCAGATCGGAGCCGAGCATGAATTCGCCAGAGGCGGTGAGATCCAGGTCGATCGGATGAAGATCAGGAGCCGCATCAGGAAATTCGAGAAAAAGCGGACGGACGAGCGGCAGTCCGGTGCGAGAGGCTTCTTCGGCAAGCGTGTAGAGATAGGGCATAAGCTCATAACGAGTCTCGATGAATCGGCGACGAATGTCCTCCTGCGTCGGACCGCCGACCCACGGCTCCTGATCGCCGGTCCCTTTCTCGGTATGGTCGCGATCGATGGGCTGAAATGCGCCGATTTCGAACCACTTGGTCAGGAGTCGGTTGCGAAGGAGTTCCGGCAAAACCACCGACGTCGGCTCCGCTGAAGGCAAAGCCGCTAAGGCCGAGATTCTCAAGCATGGGCGTTGCCATGCTTGAGGTGGTTCCAACTGCTGCAGTTGTCGCCGGTCCATGTGGCAGCATAACGCTGGCCGCCCGCATAGGTTGCTCGCGTCAGCACGAAAGGGCGGTTGTCAGGATCGAGTTTACGCAGTCCGTCGTAGGTAGCGCGGGAGTTTTCCATGCCGTAGACGTTGTGGATCTCGGCATGAGTCGCAGTCCGCGGGATAAAGCCCGGCTCGTCGATGCGATGGACCGCATCTAGCGGCATGGTCTGCGTCGGCGAATCGAAGATCGAAGGCTCATTCATATCGTTCCAGAATCCATCGGCGCCGTCATGTTGGAAGGCTTGGATAGAGCGTGCCCCACCAGGCGCGTGTCTGCTGGCGAGTGAAATCGGGAAAGACGCTGGGGCCTGGCCAGACTTTACCTGAGTAGACGGAGCCGTCGGGATTCTGGACAAAATGATCGCCGGCGACACCGGTGTCATAGGGAACATAGCCTTGCCCCGGTGAATTCGCGATGTGCGGATCGGTGATGATCACGACATGAAAGTTCTCCGCCTTCAGTTGCGCGATCATTCCGGCAAAGTCAGGGAATGCGGAGCGGTTCACGGTGAAGGGACGATTCTGATCCTGATAGTCAATGTCGAGATAGATTGCGTCCGCGGGAATGTGGTCACTGCGAAGACGGGCAGCGACTTCAAGTACGCGATCCTGCGGTCATATAGCTGTAGCGCGACTGCTGATAACCGAGCGACCAAAGCGGCGGCAGTGGCGGAGTTCCAGTAAGCCACGCGTAGGTTTCAACAACCTGTTTGGGAGTTGGCCCGTAGAACACGTAGTAATCCACGGGGCCTGCGACAGCGCCGAATGAATAGGCATCAGGCGATTCCTTACCGAAATCGAAGCTGGAGCGCCAGGTATTGTCGAGCAGAACGCCGATGGCTCGTCCCGCGCGATACGCCATGAAGTAAGGGATGCTTTTGTAGAGCGGGTCGGTCGACTCCTGGAAGCGATAGGCATCGGTGTTCCAGAGAGTGAAGGCCTCGTTGCGACGGTCGAGCGGACCGGTTCTGTCGCCAAGGCCGAAGTAATGCTCATCGAGCGGCATCGACTTGTAGATTCGGAAAGCATCGCCGTCGAAGCGGATTGGGCGCGCGTCCTTCTGCAGTTCGTTGCCGGCGAGATCGCGGACCGAGATTTTGAGTGAGTCCTTATCGACATCGGCCATCAAGGATTTTGTCCGGATCTCCAATCGGCCGTCAGAGTTTGTCGCCATGACGGGAACGGATGCATGGCGCGCATCGGGCAGCACTGCCCAGGACATGTCTTCGGGTTCGTTGTTGCCGCGCCAGACGCGAATGCGAAGTACGTCATCACGCAAAGCAGTGACCGCCTCGTGAAGCTCACCTGAACTCGCCACAATTCCATTTGGGAAGTGTTCCAAAGCGACGTTTTGTGCAGCCCGTTGCCGCGCCGGTTGTGCCCAGATCGTTGCAGAGATTATACTTACGATAATTGCGAGGAAAAAATGGTTAGCGCGCATCATGACTCCCGAGGTTTAAACCACTTACAAGTGATGGGTTTGGAAAACAGGTACGATTCGCGATTTAAGGAGCGGAAGCCTGAGCGGAGGATCGCTCGAGCGGAGAAAGATCCGGATCTTCGACACGCTTGACACCGCGCGTTTCGCGTTGCTGTTTGATCGTCGTCATTTCCTGCAGCGCGATTTGCGCGCTTTTGGTGTCGCCGACCTGGCGATACAGCCGCGCAAGCAGATAGTGCAGGGAGCCGTCTTCGTCGCACGACGCTCCGATCTCCAATTCTGCAATCGCTTCCCTGGTTCTGCCGGTTTCGGCATACGCTTTGCCGATAAGGGAATGAACGCGAGGAAGCATCTGCGGCTTGGCGTTGAGGCTCTTTTTCAGATACGGCTCGGCTTCGGCGTAATCGTGCTGGTTGAGCAACGCCTGACCCATGATGAGATTGAGCTCGGGATCGTCCGGTGTACGAGCCAACGCGCTCCCGGCGATGTTCATAGCGCCTTTAGGGTTGTAATTGCTGAGATATGCCGATGCCAGCCCGAGCATTGCGGCCGGATCGGAGGGAGCTAGCGATAGAGCCTTTTGGTATTCTTCCTGCGCATCGTCGTATCGCTCGAGCTGCTCGTAAATGTCTCCCAGAAGCACATGGTTGCGCGGAGAGTCCGGATCGAGTTGCTGGAACCGCGCCAGAGATTGAAACGCGAGCCGCTCATTTGCTTGAATGGTCCAATAGAGCGCCTCCAAAGAATGCGGATCGAGAGTGCGGAGGGCTGAAGCGGCACGTGCCGCACTTTCGCTGTTGCCGGAAAGAAATGAGCAGGCTGCCAGCAGTCGAAGTTTCGCAGTGCTTGACGGAATTGGACCCGACCGCACGGCGCGAGCGCAGGCCGCGAACTCACCAGCCGCATAGTATTGCTCGGCGGTGCGATCTGGAGTCGACAATGTGCCGCTTTCCGGCGGAATCGAACATGACTCGGGAGAGTTGAAAGCTGCGATAAGGGCACGGCGAAGATCGGCGGGCAAGCTTTCACCGTCCTCGCTGGTCAAGATCGCGACGAATGCGGACTGCTTGTCGGCCGCCAAGCCCTGAAGAATGGCGGCTGCATTGCAAGAGAAAAAACCGTGATCGCGAGACCACAGTTCTTTGATCAAGTTCGCTGCCTGCTGACTGTCGCCATGATTAAAGGCGGCACGCGCTTGTCCAAGAAGCGCCAGGCCGCACTCCGGGTGGCGCATTCGCTCGTCAGCAAACGCGGAAGCCGCTCCGTCCTCATCGTGCTCGCGGATGAGCGCGAAGCCCAGCTCAGATCGAATGCACGGCGGTTGGGGCTGAGCGTCGAGCAACGATTTGTAAAGGCTTGCCGCTTCGCCAAATCTGGCCTGCTTTGCGAGCGATTCGGCATAGAGAGCTCCGGCAAATGGCGACTGCTTGTCTTCCTCGGAAATGATGCGCGCATCAGTCTTCCACCTAGTCGAGGTGGGCTATGCCGAGGTGAACCAGGCAGCGCCGAGTTTAGGATCGAGAGCGAGAGCGCGATCGAGCTGTGGGCAGCCGCGGCAATCTTATCGCGAGCGAAATGTATGCGCGGCCCAGAGCGAGCGGCGCCTGCGGATCGGTTTTGTTGAGTTTTTCAGCGGCGCCAGCAAATAGGGAACCGCCTCCTGCGCCTTTCCGGAGTGCGCATAGTCGATTCCGAGGAAAAGATTGGGAACGTATAGACGAAGGATCGAGACGAATTGCGTGCTGAAAACTCTCAATTGCTCCGGCAATATCTCCGGTCTCGTGCTGCATCAGTCCGAGATTGGCCCAGAGCTGCGGCATGTCCGGCTCAATTCTCACTGCCTGCTTGTAGTCGTTCGCAGCGGCCGCATAATCTCCCGCAGCCTGGGCCTGTTGAGCCTCGGCAAGCACAGATTCCAGTTTGGAGGCCGGCGTCTGCTGGCCGAATCCGATCAAAGATCCGGCCAGCAGAACCAGCAGCAATTTGGTGCAATTGGTCACGAATGGACTACCAGTAGAACTTTCCCGGCAAACTGGACGACTCTGCCGGGGAACGCCGTGTGATTTCCCCGAAAATAGCTGGGCTATACAGACTCATATTCCCAGGTCCCGGGGCATAGAAGTTTGGATGGTTGAAGGAATTGAAGGTCTCAAAGCGGAATTGAGCCCTCATCGTTCTCTCGAATGTTCCAGTTCTTCTCAAGAGCGCTATCCCAGTTCGTGTAATGGGGTCCCGCGAAGTCGTGAGATGATAGCGGGGCGCGTTGCCGAAACTGCCATACGGCGCATAAGCGAAAGCTGCGACGTTGGCCCAGGAATTGGGCACAGTGCTGCTTATTTTTTGATGAGCCGGTTTTGGATTCGCCGGAAACGTACATCCGGCCTGGGATCGCCGCCGTAGGAGTTCCACTGGTTTCCGAAGACGCTCAAGTGGAATTCCGTCCCTGAAGGTTGCGATTCCTGAAAGTTCCCAGCCGCCAACCACGGCATCGGCTATGCGGCTCATTCCCGAACCGACCGCCTTGCCGCGGCCGATGGGGAGTTGATAGCACATAGCTGGCCACCAGCGCCTGCGGAATATCGCCCGCGTCCACGCTCTTTTCGCCGGCGATGTTGTAGTAGTTCGCCGTGGCGCCCCAGTTCGCCGCTCCGTTGTACGACCAGGAGTTGTTGCCCTCGACGTTGTCAAGGAACTTGGAGTAGGTGTAGGACACCAGCGCGGTAAGTCCCTTGCTGATGCGGTGGTTGTAAGTGACCTGCAGGGCTGTTGTAAAGGGACTGGCCGATAGGCGCGTCGGTCTGGCTTACGCCGCAATACTGCGGATAAGCCACGAGAGTTGTTCATTTGGCAACGACTGTTGCGCTAGTCGATATTGCAAGCGCTCGGCGCAATCGGTGCCACTTGCCCTTCGAGGGCCTGGAGAGGAGCGGCCATCGGATTGAAAGCTGCGTTCGCCTGAAGGAAAGCGGTATTGGGTGTTACCCCATCCGCCGTCGAAGTCAGATACTTGGGATTCAACTGGTTGTAATTCCAGTTCCGCCAACCATACGAACGCCGCGGTTGCCGATGTAGTTTACGTCCAGTTGATCGTTCGGGGTGAAGGCATACTGCACGCCCAGCAGCCACTGTTGAACATAGGGAGATGGACGGCTCCGGAATACACTGCCGTACGCCATTGCCGTCTTGTTGAAACGAGCCGTTGGCGTTGCCGGTAATCTGCGCGTATTGCGCCGCCCCAGGGATTGCTGGTGCTGATATTCGGATTGGGAGTCACGCCGCCGTTCAAGCTCAGGTTGGCGTTGGTTGTGGCGGTGAAACCATCCGTATCGTCGGAGCCGGAGCTGCGTCACCGCTTCCGGATAGAAGATTCCGTATCCGCCGTGAATAACCGCCTTCGGAATCGCCTGATACGAGAAGCCGAAGCGAGGCGCGATGTTGTGGTAATTCGTGTTGTAGAAATACCGGTTGCCGGGCCCGAGGAACTGGAGCGCGCCCAGCAAGGGCTCGCCCGCCGAATAGCTGAGCGGGTTCAGCGCGTTCGGGTTGAAGATCGAGCCCTGGTTATGGCGCGAAGTGTACGGTGTCTGAATCTCATAGCGCATGCCCAGGTTAAAAGTCAGGCTGCTGCGTCAGTTTCCAATCGTCCTGCACGTATCTCGCCAAAAAGATGATTGGACTCATAGGGGGTGGTCGGTGTTCCGACGCTTGCACCGTCCATGACGCCGAGCAGCGCCTCAGCCACTCCGTTACCGGTAAAGCTGACTCCCGGCGTTCCAGCCAGGGGATTCGGTCCGGCAGTGAAGTTGCCGTTGAAGGTAAGTGAGTCTCGAGTAATAGTTGTACTGGCTGAAGACCTGCTCTACGCCCATGAACCCGAAGTTGACGGTATTCTTTCCCTGCGTCTTGATAAAGTCGACAGCTCACTGTGCCGATGGGTCCATGGTTGGTGACTCCCTCCGTGTTCCCGCTGATTGGACCGAGTTGGGAGATCGCCAGTTCTCCGCCGAAAATTGACGGTGGGAAACAAGGGATCCTCTTGATTGACATACGCCGGAAGTCCGAGAGTGGTCGAGGGGTTGAAACCGATCGACTGATTGGTAGAGGTTTCATGCCAAATCTGGACGCCGGAAGTGATGTTCATGGTGAAGGTGGGGCTGAAAATATGCGTAAGCCCCGCCCACATGCCCCAGCGGTTGTTGGGCCGCTGATTGCCTTGGCCTGCCGGATCGGATCCCCAGTTAGCGGCGAGCGCCGGTCTTTGCCTCTTCCTTATAGGAGTAGCGGAAATAGGCGTTGGTATTGTCGTTGATAGTTGTGGTCGACCCTGATCCCGTACTCATTCCAATACGTGGGCGCCTCTCCGGCCAGAATCAGGTTGTTGGGCACATTGCCTGACGTTTTGTGCCGCCGGGAAATAGCTGAGCAGCTTGGCGCCAACAGCATCCGGGAGCGTAGCCGGCAATGTTGGACAGAATGTTGCCCGGAACCGGGTTGCGGATGTATCCGGTCTGTGTGGCCACCAAGTTCGTGCCATAAGGATTGGCGGCGTTTTGGCATCCAGTTGGCCGGCGGTAATGGCGTGGCCGCTGCGCGGATCGTAAATCTGACCGTTATAGATGGGTCGGCCGAGACCGTCGTGTGCCGACAGATGTGGTTGACAGTTGCTCGGAGAAGTTGCCGGCCAGGAAGTTGGTGTCTGGCACCGTGATTAGGACTGCGGAGATGGCGTGTTTGCATGGAAGTGCTCGTAGTTGCCGAAGATGAAGGTCTTGTTCCGCTGTTTATACAGGCCAGGAATGTACAGCGGGCCGCCGGCCGTTCCGCCAGTCTGGTTGCGGCTAAACGGCAGAGGTTGGTGTTGAGCAGACGCGCTCACGCAACTGCCTGGGCGCTTGGAAATAATTGAAGGCGTTGAAGTTGTTGTTGGAATAAAACTCGTATGCCGAACCGTGGAAGTCGCGCGTCCCCGACTTGGTGACGACATTGACCACGTTGCCCGTGCTCCATCCATACTGAGCCGTGAAAGAGTTGTTCTGGATTTTGATTTCCTGAACCGCGTCCACGCCGGGGACAAAGATGACCGCGCCCCACTCCGTGTCGGTATCCCATGAGCCGTCGACCAGGAAGGCCGTCGTTCCAAAGAAGCCGCCAGCGAAGTTCAAGAACGAGATGTCCTGATCCGCGGTGTCCGTTGTGTTGCCGCCGCCACCCAGGAGCATCTGCCCTTCCGACGTGTTTTGCACGGAAGAGTTAAGCGTGGCCAGGCCATAAATGTTGCGCACGTTCAGCGGCAACTCCACGATCTGCTTGGCATCGAGGCTCGCAGCAACGTTGGAGTTGTCGGTATTCAACAGGGATGCGTTCGCCGTCACGGTGACCGATTGGGTTTCCGCGCCGACGGTCAGGTGACATTTTGCGTGGCGGTTTGAGCGGCATCGAGAACGATTCCGGTCTGCTTATACGTCTCGGAAGCCCTGCCATTTTCACGGTCAGGGTGTAGGGAGCGGGTGGAAGCTGGCTGAATGCATATCGGCCTGCGGTGTCTGTCTTGAACTCGCGTGACATGCCATTTTCCGCGCTCGACAGCGTCGCAATGGCTCCCGGGACGACAGCTCCCGACGGATCAGTTACCGTCCCGGAGAGGATGCCGTAGTTGTTGCAATTTGGGAGTTGCACCAGGGAGTGACGCTCGCCATTATGACAAGCAAAATTGCGACTCCACTCCAATACCAGAGAGAACTTGATATCCGTTTCCGACCTTTGTCAATTGAAGCCTCCTGCCGCTTTGCGGCAGTCTGCATCAGCCCTTGCATGCGGCGTTCAGCTGCCACCAAAGCAGTAACCGAAAAGCGGAGACCATTTTAGGCATTTCGATTGAGGAACTGCCAAGGTCCTTACGGCATGGATTTACGGATAAGAGTTGATCCTTATCGGATAAGAATGGACTTATGCTATTGAAATCAATGACCTTATTTCCTCTACGACGAATAAGCGGAAGTGCATCGAAAGACGGGTTATAATCGCTTCTTCTATGCGGATCAGCCTATGGCTGGAGCATCACCGGCCCATGATCGCGAAGTTCTGAGCAAATCGACAAGGACCGCCATCACAGAGCAGCTGAACCGTCTAGTGGCGAGCCCTTACTTCAGCCATAGCAAGCGATTTCCGAACTTCCTGCGGTTCGTCGTCGAGCAAACTCTGGCTGGGGAATTGGACAATATCAAGGAGCGGACGCTCGGGATCGAGATTTTCGAGCGCGATGCAGATTATGACACTGCCTCAGATCCCATCGTTCGCGTGACAGCCGCGGAGATCCGGAAGCGAGTTGCCCAGTATTATCAGGATCCCTCCCACGAGCGGGAACTTTGTATCGCGTTGCCACCCGGGTCATACGTTCCGCAGTTCATCCAGCCCAAAGGTGGCCCCGATTACGGGTTACCCGAAAAGGATTCCCCGTTTAGCCTGCCCGTCGAGCAAAGTCATCCGGTGAAGAGCCGTGGCTCGAGGCGACTGCTGCTGATAGTGGTTGGGACTCTCGTTGGGGCCGGGCTGCTGGTCGCTGGGACGGTGATGATCTGGCAGCGGAGCCACCGTTCGGCCTTTGATATCTTTTGGCAACCTGTTCTGGGCGCTAACGCGCCCTCTCTTCTGTGTGTTGCAGACCAGACCGAGTACTCGGTCATCGCGCTACGCGATGCTGCTCAGCCGGCCCAGCAGATTGTATTGAAAGACAATTTGACAGCCGTAGTGATAGACGATCTGGATGCCATGGTCAAAGTGGCCGGAATTCTTCAGTCCGGCGGCAAGCAATATTCATTGAAAGGTGAGGGGGCCACAAAACTCGATGATCTGCGGCGCGGGCCCACCGTTTTTGTCGGAGCGTTCGACAATGAGTGGACTCTTCGGCTGACGAACCCATTGCGTTTTCATTTTGCGAACGATCCCGACATGACGCATCTCCAGATCGTCGACAGTAGATCTCACGCGCCATCGCCGTGGTTTGTTGACCGAGGAGTGCAGCTAGCCACGAATAACTATCGAGATTACGCGATTATTGCTCGATTCACTGACAGCAATACTGGAAACGTGGCTGTCGTGGTTGCAGGCATCGGCCGCGGCGGCACGCGTGTTGCCGGAGAGTTCCTGACCGACAACGCCGACCTGTCGCAATTGATGCGCGCGGCTCACGATGCCGGCGACAAGAAAAACATGGAAGCAGTTCTGAGCACACAGATTATTGATGGCGAGCCCGGCTCGCCAAAGATGGAAGCCACTTATTTTTGGTAAAGGGATTCCTAAGCGATTGGACTGCTCGAGTTCGAAAAGACTTACTTTGGTGTAATAAGTGTGTGACGGGGCAACCGGCGAAGTGTCTGTTTCTTGCGCAGCCAGGAGGACGACACTCGATTGTGGACCATCACGTCGAGGAATTCCAGTGAATTCCGGGGCGCTCATATGTGCCAACATGTCCGTTTGGGAATGGTGGGACGCAGTTGCGCGGCCCGCGACGCCTTAGCGGCGTGGCCGCGGTGCGGGTCATCGGGCGGGAGCGTCTTTCGCGCAGTCTGAAATTGTTGGAGTATGCAGCGGATAACGGTTCCCGATCGTGCCTTACAGCGCCAAAAGAAGCCGTTCGTGACGTCGAAGCCACATTTCAATAATGATCGTGTTGATGGAAAATCCGATCCAGAATGCAATCCCAAAAAACTGCTTCGGCTCAAGGTGAGTGAATCGACTGGTTGCAAAGAATACGCCCATCACCGGCCGAGTTGTTGCAATGCCTAAGAGAATTCCAACAGCACGCGTGAGCCACCGTCGGCTCTGTATGGCAAATCCGGCTTGTCCATAATTAAATGCCCTGACCAATGAAAACAAAAAGAGACTATTGAAAAATAGAACTGCAGTCCGTTCTATCCAACCACCGAATGCGTCAACGCTCATTGCATAGGCTGTGATACCAACAGTGACCCCCAGGGTCAAGAGTGTGCGTTCCAGCCATCTCTTGTCGGAGGCACGGAAGAGCACGAATGGGGCCAATACGACAAATGCGGTCGCGGGAATAATATGCGCGAGAGTCAGCGCAGTGCGGGAAGCAAAGGTTGCGTCAAGTTGGGACATGGCCGAACCGGGGGCTGCCGGCCGCACCAGAGCGATGAATCGCCGCGCAGCTGCCGCAAGTGCAATCAAAATGCAAACCCAGAAGCAGATCTTCAGCCATAGTGGCGCGCCGACGTTGATGGTTGGTGTCGAATGTTGTTGAATGTGGCTGTTCTCCGGCCCTGAACCTGCAGGTTTTAGCGCCGCAGAAACAGATTCGATCTTAACGTTTAGTACCGTCATCGCAACCATTGTTCCCCCGGGCAGAATTGATGTTCTTTTTCTCTCCGATCGCGAGATTGTCTCAGCTCTGCCACGATCAGCCCGGCAACTCAATTTGAGAAGTATTGAACCTGGCAGCATTCTGATCCCGTCCCGACAGCAACCCCATGCCAAGATAGATGGAGCCGAGTATGAGATGAAAGACATGATCTCCAGTGTGCAGCGGCATCGGTCCGATAAACCAGGCTCGATTCAAGGAGGGATTTCCAAACAGCAGTCCAAGCACGGCCAGGGACAGATAGAAAACGCCGGAGCCGATGCAAAAACGCTCGGCAACTTTCGAACCCCAGAAGCTTGCAGCAAGCGCCAATACCCCCCAGATAAGCTGCATCAGGTTGTGATACTTCTCAATGCGAGTGCCGCTGATGATTGCCAGGATTCCCATAAAAACGAATAATCCGCCGAAGACGCGGCAAACGATCTTCGCGCTGTCGCTCGTATTTTCCATCCGCCGGTAGTTCTGGATAGTTGCCGCCAGTCCTGCAATGTCAGTAAACAGAAGCGCGGCAATTTGCAGCAACGTGCCAGCAAGAATTCCGGCAGCAAATTTGCCAACCGAACCGGGATGAGTCAGTCGCAGAACATTCCTGGGAAGGAGGGCAAACCAGCCAGAGGTCACCAACAACGCTATCAGCGCTCCGATTAGCGGCGTCCACCACCAGCGGGTTCCCATCGCCACGATGGCCGCCACGGCAATAAATATCACTGGCCCGGGAGGGAATTTTGGATAGGCGGGATCGCCGGAAAGCCATTGTATCCAGATCGCGACCGTAACGCTAATGAGGCCAGCAATCGTCAACTTAGTCAAAACTGTAAGCTTCGTCTTCATCGTGCGCTCCGTTTCCATCCCATCAAAGCCTCATCTTTCCTGCTCCGCATTCCAATTCCAGCATTCCAGGAGAGGATATGCGATAAAGATTCGCAAAGCAGTCTTAAGATTTGTAAGGGCCACAGGGTAAATGGACCAATCGGCGTCACAAGCAGGCGGCATCAAGCGAAATAAAGGCAGCGGAAGGATTGTAAAGGTCTGTAAAGAATGTGCGCTGCCCTTCCTGCACGATTACGATTTAGAAAAGAGGAGGCATTCACGGATCGACAATTCAACCATGACCCCATTGCTGATTGTTGACGACGATATTGCGCTTTGCACTCTGTTGGCCGAGCGACTCCGGGATGAGGGTTTTGTCCTGCACGCGGTGCACGACGGAATAGAAGGATTGTCGCGAGCAAGCAGCGGAAACTACTGCCTTGTGATCCTGGACGTGACACTGCCACGCATGGGGGGAATGGAAGTACTCAAGGCGTTGCGATCCCGATCTTCTGTTCCGGTTCTGATGCTGACCGCGCGCGGCGATGACATCGATCGAATCATTGGCCTTGAGTGTGGGGCTGACGACTATCTACCAAAGCCCTTCAACCCGCGCGAACTCGTCGCCCGCATCAAGGCCATTCTGCGCCGATTGGACGAACAAAGATCCGGCCCAAGCAGCTTTTCTGCTGGAGATCTTTCAATCGATACCGCCGTCCGCGAAGCATGGGTCGGTGGAGAGCCGTTAGACCTGACGACAGTCGAATTCGCTTTACTTGAAGTCTTGATTCGCAATGCAGGTCAGACGCTGACGCGTGAGTATCTGACCGACATCGCTCTTGGCAGGGAGTTAGGCCCATTTGATCGGACGATTGACGTGCATATCAGCAACCTGAGGAAGAAACTCGATGGGCAGCGTGGCGTCGAGCGCATCAAGACCATTCGTGGAAGTGGATATCTGCTCGCCGCGCGACATCCCACTAAGGAGCAGTGAACATGTCACGCCTCTTCGTTAAGATCTTTCTCAGTTTTTGGCTAACTGTAGTTGTAATTGGAATTTCACTGGTGTTGGCGTTCCTGCTACAGCCTACGAATGTTCCATCGAAATGGCATGCCTCCCTCGCTGATACGACACGGTTCTTCGGGACGGCTGCCGTACGAGCTTTCGAGCGAGGTGGAACACCTGCCGCTGTCGGCTATATCCACGCGCTATCTGAGGATGCACATATCCACGGTTGTATTTTTGATTCATCCGGTAGTGTGCTGGCCGGAGAGTCGTGCGCAGAATTGAGCGGATTGGCCGCTCGGGTGGTTCGTGGAGAGTCTTCTGCCCAAGATATGCGGCGAGGCTTAACCAGGATTGCAGTTGTTATTACTGGACCAGACGGGCGCAGGTTTATCTACGCATCCGAATTGCTGTCGGGTCCGGGCGCCGCATTCGGTATGAGCCCGGAGGTGGTGTTATTGCGCGCCGGCGTGGCATTTATTGTCTCCGGTCTTGTGTGTTACTTCCTGACCCGCTACCTGACAACGCCCATTCTTCGCCTGCGTGCCGTTGCGCAGCTGATTACGGCCGGTCAACTTGGAATGCGGGCCGAAGGTAAGCTCGAGTCGCGTCGAGATGAGTTTGGAGATCTGGTCCGCGACTTTAACTTGATGGCCAGTAAGACAGAGGCTCTAATTTCAAGCCAGCGCCAGTTGATGTATGACATTTCTCACGAATTGCGATCTCCCCTGGCTCGTATGAACGTCGCTCTGGATCTCCTGCAGCGCCGCATTGGTGAGGATTCGGCTCTCAGGCACATGGAGACCGACTTGCAGCGATTGAACGAAATGATTACGCGGTTGCTAACGGTCGCGAAGCTGGATGCAGCGGATGCAATTCAGAGCAATGTACAAGTCAATCTAACTGAGCTTGTTTCGAGCATCGCCGTCGACGCGGAATTCGAGGCGCAAGAAAAGGGGAATCAGGTAGTCGTAATCTCTGAAGCGAACCTTGTCGTCCTTGGGGATCCGAATCTACTTCGCAGTGCGGTCGAAAATGTTCTTCGCAATGCGGTAAGGCATACCAGACCCGGCAGCGCGGTTGAAGTTGTCCTGCAATCCGCTTCGGGGAGCTGTCCCAACGAGGCCATCATCGCAGTGCGAGACCATGGGAATGGGGTGCCGGAAGACGAGCTTACAAATATCTTCAAGCCCTTTTACCGTGTGGCGGAGGCGCGTGCATCCGAGTCCACAGGCGCAGGGTTAGGCTTGGCAATCACAGAAAGAATTGTAATGCTCCATGAAGGAAGGATTCGTGCAATGAATGAGCCAGATGGCGGATTGCGCATCGAAATGATGCTTCCCCGGTTGTTCGAGACCGGCACGAATCCTCACGGAACTATTGATCGTTCTTACTAAGTTAAAGCACTGGGTCATCGCCGTCCCTCCCCGCGGAAGATAGTGCGTGCGTCCTGCTTAACTCAATGAGTTTCTCCTTCATAGCCTTCACAAAACTTGACCTAGCTTTACCAATCTTAATCGCACGTTCTGTAACTCGGTGTTGAAATCGGATCAACGCGCGTGCAAGGCGAATGCCTTTGCTTATTGGCGTGTCGATCTCGCTGCGCATCGAGGAGCTTCTATGAATCTCAGAAACCTGTTTCATCGCATCCCCTCATCAATGCTTGCGCTAAGCATTGTGGGAAGCCTCATGGGGTCGGGCGAGCCTTCAGTTTCGGCCCAATCAATTACTGCAACGACGCCATTTCCTTTTTGTGTAAACAACCAAGCGTACCCAAGCGGGAGATATCGATTTACTCTCGTATCCCAGTGGTTTTTTTCAATTCGCAAAGTGGATGGCGGGAGCGTGAGTCTCTTTCAGGTAAACCCAGAAGATGACGGCGCAAGAGGTTTGGCTAGTAGTTCAGCGGAGGCAGCCAGCGGTGTTACTTTTCGCACGGTCCACGGACTTAGAAAGCTCCAAGCAGTTCATGAAGCTGGCTCTGATGTGACCTTCGAGCTGATGGGGCAGGGAATTCCCAGAGACAAGTCAAAAACTCACGGACCACTCCGACCGATAAACTGCCTCGTTGACGGAGCCACGATCCAAGGTCGAAATACGAAAGCCAAATAACGAGAAGGGGCTTTGCCAAACTGTCCGTCTCCGACATCATTCGGCTGTACGGTGGGAAGATATATGTCGGTAATGAGGTGGACCAGGGAAGCAGTCATGCACCCTCAAGGATGCCTGTGAGCGCCGCGCACTTTGAGGGTCCGTGGTCTACCCTTTCATTCCTGACTCGTTTGGATCGGTTGGCTGTTCCGACGTGCTCTGCAGAATATGCGATCATGGATGGGTTGAACGACATGTTCTGGCCTAATGGGTGGTTGCACTTCAGAAAGTTGTGGCGCCACCCATTGCTGGATTTGTTCGGGTCTCAGATGCAGCACGGGACGAGTGGAGCAGGTCAAGGTGGGATGCTGTTCATGGCTGGTATTTTTGGTAGGTGCATAGAGGAACATCCGGGTTAAAAAACGGCGACTCTGCTGCAAAAGTGGTGCAAACTTAAATGACGATTGAAGTCATTGTCTTGTTCATTCCGCAATATTACAAACACTTCGGGGCCTGTAGCTCAACGGTTAGAGCAGGGGACTCATAATCCCTTGGTTGGGGGTTCAAATCCCTCCGGGCCCACCAATGGCGATCCCCAGAAGGTCCGCAGATAGTGAGCAAAACGATGGCCGTCGTCGGACTTGGAGTAGTGTTAGTCGGAGCCGTCTGGTCAGGATGCTGTCTGCGGCCGCGTTTCTTTTGCCAGCGAGGTGAGGGGCAGCAGGACGGTGGCACGAGCACCCTGACCATCGCCCCGGTTTGTGAGCGAGATTTCGCCGCCATGCGCGCGGGCAATCTGCTGGGCCAAGGCAAGACCAATGCCGCTGCCAGTCGTCTTGGTCGTATAGAACGGAACAAAAAGGTTCTCTGGATTTGCAATCCCCAATCCGCGGTCTTCAATGACGATCTGCACATTTGCATCGGTTGCCGCCCAACTGACAGCTACAGGGTAGGCAGGGTTGGAGAGTGAGGCATCGACAGCATTCGCCAATAGGTTGATGAGCATCTGCTCCAACTGGTCAGGGTCAGCATTGAGCAACGACAGCTGGTCCTGGTTCGAGCTGTACAGGAAGCCGCTGTTCCAGCAGCGCAACGCGTTCGATCAAGGGCGCGATTGCAACGGGCCGCAGATGTGGCGGGGGCAGCTGCGCCAACATGTCGGTAGGATTGAACGAATCGATGCAGAGCATCGGCTCGGCTCTCCACCACGCCCAGGCCACGGCGGAAATCGCTTGCTGTGGCATCGTCGCCTGAAGATTGTCCACGCGCGCAAGCAGGCTGCCGGCGATGGACTTGATGGGCGCAAGCGAATTCGAAAGCTCGTGGCCGAGCACGCGAATCAGGCGCTTCCAGGCAGCCTGTTCCTCTTCCTGGAGCGGAACACGTACGTCGGCCAGCACCAGCAGCGTGTGAGGAACTCCGTCCTGACGGAAACTGCCCTGCGCAGCAGCCAACGAGCGGGAGTCGCCGCCGAACTGACGGATCGATTCGTCCGGTGCAGAAATCAACTCGTCGAGTTGCAACTCGGTTGCGGAATGGCCGAGGCATCGCGCATAGGGTCGGCCGAGCAGTTTCAGGCCCGCACTATTGACCAGCTGCAACCGGTTTTCGCGATCGAAGGCGAAGAGCGGCGCGTGCATCACCTCGAGGATGCGCGCCAGCAGCGCCGTTGCCTCAAGCGAACGCACGCGCTGCTTCTGCAGCAGATCGGCCAGCGCATTGATCTCGGTTGCCAGCTCGCCGAGCGCATCGCCGGTGGAAGCGCCGCGAGCGCGGAAAGAATAATCGCCCTCACGGAGGGATGAGACGACGTTTGAGAGGGTCTGCAGAGGGCGCACGAAGCTATCGACCAGGGCGGATGCACAAAGTGCGAGATATAGAAGAAGGCAGGCAGCGAGCAGAAGAGCGGGCATCAACTCAACCTGGCGCTGAAAGAAAAAGATGCCGAGAAAAATCAGAGCAGGCAAGGATAGGAGAAGGGAATAGAGCCATGCCCGGCGAACGGCCTGGCGCGGACGCCGGCGCGGCTTCGCTTCATAGGCCATATTTTTCCATGCGCCGATAGAGCGCAGCGCGGCTCAAGCCCAAGCGATTCGGCAGCCTGAGAGATATTCCCGTCGCAGCGGCGGAGCACCTTGCGGATCAGCATGGCTTCCATCTCATCGATGCTCATGTTTTCCAGCGACGATGCAGCCGGACGCGCGCCCCCGATGGCGAGATTGGATGGCTCGATTTCTTCGCCGCCGCAGAGAAGCAAGGCGCGCTCGATGCTGTGCTCGAATTCGCGCACATTGCCGGGCCAGGAATACTGCATCATCTGTTGCATTGCTGAAGGCGAGAAGCCGGTGACCTGCTTGCGATAGCGGGTACGCAAACGAGAAAGAAAATGCTGCGCAAGGAGCGGGATGTCCTCGCGCCGGTCGCGCAGAGGCGGCAGATGAATCTCTACCGTATTGATACGGAACAGCAGGTCTTCGCGGAAGTTGCCGGTCTTGGCTTCTTCGTGAAGCTTTGCGTTGGTGGCGCACAGACAGGCGCACATCGACGCGCCGGGTTTGCGACGATCCCACGCGTTCCAATTCGCCAGTTTCGAGCACGCGCAGAAGTTTAGCTTGCTGGCGCATCGGGACATTGGCAATTTCGTCCAGGAAAAGCGTGCCACCGTTGGCCAGCTCGAAGCGGCCCACGCGGTCGGAGCGTGCGTCGGTGAATGCACCTTTTACGTGGCCGAAGAATTCGCTTTCAAATGTGCCTTCCGGCATCCCGCCGGCATTCACCGTGACCAGCGGCATGCGTGCCCGTGGTGATGCGGCGTGAAGCAGGCGGGCAACGATCTCTTTGCCGGTGCCGTGTTCTCCGGTGATGAGGACGTTGGCATCGGAAGGGCCGACGCGCGCGATGAGTTCAAGCACCGGCTGCATTGAAGGGGCGGAGGCAATAAAATCGGGCATGCCTTCAGCACGAAGAAGGCGGTTTTCGAGCTCAAGCTGGCGGGCGCGGCGCAGCGCCTGGTGCAGTTCCGCGTGAACGCGGATGAGCGAGACCAGTCGCTCATTCTCCCATGGCTTTTGAATAAAATCGCGAGCGCCGCGCTTGATGCTTTCGACGGCGAGATCGATGTTGCCCCACGCCGTCATCACGATCACCGGCAGCCGCGAATCGAATTCCTGGATGCTGGCCAGCAGATCGAGGCCTTCGCGGCCCGACGTCGTGTCGCGCGTGTAGTTCAGGTCGATCAGTGCAACGTCGTAGTCTCGCTCGCCCAGCGCCTCCAGGAGTAACTGCGGCGAACGAACGCAGTCTATATCGATCCCCTGGGGTTTGAGCAGCAGTTCAACAGCTTCCAGGACGTGCGGTTGGTCGTCGGCAACCAAAACCCGAATTCTTTCTTGCTTGCTGGTAATGGCCTGCCTCCATAACACTAGGTTGCGGCTCCAGAGACAACGTGTTGACGTGGAGCGCGGTGGGACTAGGGTTGATGCGACACCACTCCCATTTTCGCATCGTCGATCGAAACTCCGGTTTGCTGCAGAGTTTCTCCGGTGGCCCGGTCGATATCAACCTTCGCCTTTTCAGAAGCAGTTTGCGCGGCCACAAGAAGCGATTCAGCAATGGACAGGTCGTGTTCCGCGGCGAGCGTATCGCTGCTTGACTTTGCTCCGAGCTGCTGTTCCTGTTGCGTGACGTCGAAGGTGTGTTGTGCCAGATCGCGAGCCTTTGTTGCAGCATCGACACGAGCCTGAGCCTGCTGCAAAGCGAACAGCGAGTTGCGCACGTCGAAGCGGATGCTCTTCTTTTGCTCTTCGAAGGTGATCTGGCGCTGCCTGAACTCCAGCGAGGCGCGAAACTGGTCGGCCTTGGCGACGCGGTTGCGGAGGTTGATCGAGAGATTCATACCGAACTGATATTCCGGGGAAGAGTAATTGAATGTGTTTCCGAACATGCTGCTGAACCCGGTGGGCAAATCGGAAGCGCACTGCAGCGGCGCTCGAGAGTCGCAGTTCAGGTTTTTGGGTCCGGCAATGCCGGCGCCGGCATAGAAGCCATATACGTTTAAGGAAGGCAGCAGCTCGCTCCTGATCGACTTAAGGCTAGCCTCGGCGACCTGCATCGCAAGCTCGTCCTGGGTTACGTCTGGGCGGTTCTTTTCGGCTT
This sequence comes from uncultured Acidobacteriaceae bacterium, assembly GCA_963782085.1. GTDB lineage: Bacteria > Acidobacteriota > Terriglobia > Terriglobales > Acidobacteriaceae > Telmatobacter. Next base: position 1,356,034 of record CAWAIL010000001.1, on the reverse strand, counting down.
CGGCGATCAGGTCGTCGATCGATTTAGAAGCATTCGCGTCGGGCGGTCCTGCACGATCGAGAGGAATCACAGGCATTTCGTCGATGGCTGCGTCGTCGGTCTTAGTAAGTGCATTCTTGATAAGGAGCTCGTTCAAACGCAGAGTGGCACGCGAAACGGTCAGATCGCCTTCACTGGTAGCCACGTCCGACTCGTCCTTGCTGACCTGCAAGGCTGGAATCGCCTGCAGCTGAAATTGTTTCTGGTCGTCTTGGAGAGTGCGCTGCGCGAAAGTGAGGGAGCGCTCCTTGACCTGTTCGTCCTGGTAGGCGTTTACGAGATCCCAATAGATATTCTCGACTTGCGTAACGGTTGCAATCACTTGAGCACGAAAAGCCAGGTCAGTGATCTGGAGATTCTTCTTCGCAATGTGCATGTAGCGCTCATTGGTTGAGATACCGAAACCTGCGAGCAGCTGCTGCGTAAGGATCAACTGGAAATTCGAGTAAAGCGTGGGATTGATGGCTTCGTAAGGGCTGTTATTGGCAAAGCGCTGGCCCTCGTAGTTGATGGTCATCCCCGTTCCCATGGGAAAGTTCTGCGAGAAATTTGCCAGGGCTTCAATGGTGTTTTGTTTGAAGATTGGAACGCCGTTCTGAAAAGTATTGCCTTCCTCAGTGACATCATGATCGACGAAGCCTTTGAAGTTGAAGAACGGATCGAAGGAGGAGACCGCGGTTCCGGCGCCGAGCGTCGAGGTCACCAGGCCTCCGGCGCCGGCTGCGGCCGACCCGGAGCTTGCGCCCCGCAGAGCTGGAACCCGCGCCAGAGAAGCCTCCCTGGGTGGACGACTGCACGATTCCGGTATTGACGCCGTTCACGCTGCCGCCTGCCCTGGTACGCGCGTAGTCGGTTTGCGCGATCGGAAAGTTGTAGCGGAAGTAAGCGAGATCGAGATTGTTTTCGATCGCGAGCGCGATGGCATCGTGCAGCGAAACGTAGAGCTTCCCGTCGCGGATGAGGGTTTCAAGGCGCGGAGAATTCGTGAGGTCGAGTGGAGGCGCATCGCTGGGTCTGTATGGGGCGAATGGCTTGTGGGAGTGCGGAAGATCCACATGAAATGGCCGCTGCGGCGTGATGGCTTCCAGCTTCGATTGCTGCATCTGCTGGGCGAGGGTTGGAGGCGGCGCCGCCGGAACGGCGATTTCCGCAGGCGCCGGGGCTTCCGGTGCTGATTGTGTTGCCTGAGGGTTCCCTTGTGCCGATTGCGGAGGCTCGACCGCAAAGGCCAGGTTCCCCTGCAAGAGCAGAATCGCGACGACGGCCTGAAGACGGAGAACAGCAGATTTGAAAGTACGAGAATTCATGTGCGTCTCTCTAATGGATTGGTTGGGGTTGTCGTTCATTTCATCCCCGTCACGGGTGTGTTCACGGCTTCGTCCCGCGAGATCCAACCGTCGCGCAGTTCGATGATGCGTTTGCTGTAACGCGCATTCTCTTCAGAGTGCGTGACCTGGATGATGGTCGTGCCCTGCCGGTTGAGTTCGCAGAAGAGCTCCATGATTTCGCGGCCCTGGGTGGAATGCAAATTACCCGTTGGCTCATCAGCCAGCAGCAAAGCGGGAGCATGCACCACAGCGCGAGCGATACCAACCAGCTGTTGCTGACCGCCGGAAAGCTGCGAAGGAAACAGATCCTTCTTCGCCACGATCTGGAAACGATCGAGGATATCGGCGACCATTCCCTGGCGTTCTTTGGCCGGCAGATTCTTGTAGGAGAGCGGCAGGTCAATGTTCTCGGCGACTGTGAGATCGTCGAGCAGGTGATAGCTCTGGAAGACCATGCCGATGCGCTGGCGGGCAAGGTCGGCGCGCTGTTTCCGGTTGAGTTTGTGAACCGCAGTCTCCTCAAACCAGTATTCGCCGAGCCAGCCATCATCGAGCATGGCAAGTATGTTCAGGAGCGATGATTTACCGGCTCCTGATGGACCCATGAAGGTGACGAAATCACCCTCGCGGATGGTGATGCCAATGCGGCGCAAAACCCAGGTTTCGGTGTGGCCGGTTTTGTAACTTCTTTCGACATTCTTTAGTTCGATCATGATTTGCGGCTTTCTCCCATCGTTTCCTAGTGGTTCAGATCTGGTTATTCAGTTCGCAGCGCCTGCATCGGCTGCACCGCCGCCGCTCGCCGCGCGGGCAGTGCAGCGGCCAATAGAACCATCAACGCCGTAAGCGTCACGGCCCCGAAAAGCGAAAGCGGGTCAAATGACGCAACGCCGTAAAGCTCGCTTGAAAAGAGCCTCGCCAGCGCCACAATCGCGGGCATCGCGATCGCGGTCGCAATCACGGCGATCCAGGCCATCTCCTTCACGACCAGCGCAACTACGCTGGAGCGCGGCGAGCCGAGCGCCAGGCGCACGCCGATTTCGCGGGTGCGCTGTTCTGTGGAGTAAGCCAGCACACCATAAAGGCCGACAGCGGCCAACACAAGCGCCAGAACCGCGAATCCGGCGGAGAGGAAAGCAAGCGCGCTTTCGTCGGAGGCGCTACGCTCTACCTGGAGTTCCATTGTTCGCAAACCGTCGACTACCAGAGTCGAATCAAGCTGACGAATCGCAGTGCGAATTGACGGCTCAACAACTTGCGGAGGTTGTGTGGTGTGCGCGTAGACGGTCACCCCGGTCGGATGTTCCATCTGCAGATAGGGCCGGTAAACTGCTCCATCTAACGGTGTGCGCATATCGGTGTGCCGGATATCGCCTACAACTCCAACGACAGTGACGTTGAACTTCGTGTCGTTGCCACTGCCTTGGGCGATCAGCCGTCCAAGGGCATTCTGCGGTGTTCCGAAGAAACGTTTGGCAAATTTCAGGTTGACGATGGCCACGCTCGACTGGCCTTTCGCGTCTCCTTGAGTGAACTCTCTTCCAGCCAGAAACGGCTGCCGTAGTGTGCCGAAATAGCCCGGTGTGATCCGCGAATCTTCGAAATTCATGCTCTCGTCTTCGCTCGGTTTGTATCCCTGCACGGAGAAATTTGAAGTATTCGTATCGCCCGCAAGCTCCGGATCGGTCGTCGCCGCAGCGGAGACAACCCCCGGGATACGGCGGACTGCTTCGAGCGAACTGGCCACAATTTGGGAAGTCCGTTCTTCACCATAACCCGAACTCGCGGGATTCAAGCTGAACGTGACCAAATGATCGACTGAGAAACCCACCTCTTGATGGCGCAAATGATCAAGCGTGCGCACGAATAAGCCGGCACCGCCGAGCAGGAGGACCCCAAGTCCGATCTGCACGCCGACGGCCAGCTTGCGAAATCGTTGCGACTTTCGCGAGGCTGTTCCCGCGTTCTGGCGCAGCGTATTCGCCAAATCGGGGTGGAGGAAAGAAATGACGGGAGCGATGCTGAACACGAGCGTGGCCAGGATTGAAATGGCAAGCGTGAACAGCAGGATGCGGCCGTCGATTGTTGCCGAGTACGGCTCGCTTCCCGGATCGGAGCTGGTCATGAGCCGCACCAGGATTATTGAGACCATCGGCGCGAGCGCAATTCCCAATGCCGCACCGACGGCGCCCAGGAGGCCTCCCTCGAGCAGCAGTTGGGCAACGATATGACTGCGCTTCGCGCCCAACGCGTAGCGCATCGACATCTCACGGGAGCGCACAGCTGCACGCAGCAGGAGGAGCGTCGCCACGTTGACCGCGCAAAGCATCACAAGCAGTGCGGCCATGCTCATGAGAATGATTAACGGCTTCCTGAGCTGCGTGCGGCCCGGCGAAAAACCTTTTGCATCATCCAGAACCTTGATGTGCGAGTTATCGAGGAAACTCTTCTTAAAGCGTTCCGAACTGGTTTTGAATAGCGCAAGCTCATTGGCCCGGAGCGCATGCCAGAGAGGACCCATGCTTGCTTCGGCCTGCGCGCGTGTGACGCCGGGCTTGAGTCGCGCCACCAACGTAAGAAAAGCTGAGCGATGGTTGTTCAGATCGTCGAGCTGAGCTCGCCATGGAATGACCATATCGACCATGCTCACTGGAAGGAAAAGACCTGGACGGAATCCGCCAATAGCGGAATCGAAGTTTTGTGGCGCCACTCCGAGAATCGTGAAGGGATGACCGTTCACTAGTACCGTTTGCCCGATCACATCCGGCGATGCCCCGAACCGATTCTTCCAGTAGTTGTAGCCGAGGACCGTGACGAAGTTCGCATTTTTCGCGGTGTCGTCTTGCTGCGTAAAGAGCCGCCCCAGCGCAGGCCTAACGCCCAACAGTTGAAAATAGTTACCGCTAACTATCTCCGCATCCTCATTCACCGCCTGGTTGTGCCAGCTCAAGCCGACGTTCGCCTCATCGGCAGCGAGCATGCCGCTGAAGACCGTATTCTGGTCGCGCAGGTCTTTGTACATGGGATACGAGAAATAGTTGGAAGAGTCTCCGCCAAAGCTGCTTTGAGTTCCAGAGAATCCTCCGGACCATTGAAAGCGCACCAGTTCCTGCGGCCGCTCAACCGGCAGCATGCGCAGCAGCGCCTGGTCGAACAGCGTGAAGACCGCCGTATTGGCTCCGATGCCCAGCGCCAGCGTCAGCAGCACGGTCAGCGTGAAGCCCGGCGACTTGCGTAACTGGCGAAGCGAGAAGCGAAGATCGTTGAGTAGCGAGTTCATCTTTCGAGTTCCTTCCAATCAGCCGTTACTCACTGCGCAAAGCCTGCATTGGTTCGATTGAAGCTGCTCTATGTGCGGGAAACATGCAGGCAGCAATCCCAATGGAAAGCAGGATGCAGACCGCTCCGGTGGTCAAAGCAGGGTTGTAGGGGCTCACCTGGAAGAGGAGGCTGTTCACCAGGCGGGCCGACGAAAATGCGAGCGCGATGCCCGCTGCCGCGCCCGTCGCAACCGGAATCATTCCGTCGCGGATCACGAGCCGATATACATTCCCGCGTTGCGCTCCCAATGCCATGCGCAATCCGATCTCCCGGTAACGCTGCACCACCGAATATGTGATCACGCCGTAGATTCCAAGACCAGCAAGAGATAGCGCGCTGATTGCAAAGAGAAATAGCAGGTCCATTTCGAAGCGCTGATTTGCCACCGAGTCTGCCATCACGCCATCCAGCGTTCGCACGGTGGGAACAGGGACGCTACTGTCGACGCTCCAGATAACCTGACGAATCGCGTCAGCCATTTCGGTCGGAACCTGGCGTGTTCGCACAACCAACCCAGCTGCCGGCTCGCAGCGGTACCAATACGGAACGTAGACCAACATCGGATCCTGCTTGGCGAGAGAAATGGTTCGAGCGTCCGCTACGACACCGACGACAGTGAAAGTGTTCTTCCCAGGATCTCCACGACTGAACTTCCTGCCGACAGGATTCCCACCAGGCCACAGAGTTTTCGCAGTCCTCTCTGAGATCAGCGCAACATTTTTCCCCCAGTCGCTCTCGTTAAAGAATTCGCCTGAGACAAGAGACAAATGGATCGTCGAGAAGTATTCGGGGCTCACCCAGCGGTAGCTCTCAATTGGAAGTTGGGTATCAGGGCGGGCGTCTCCCGCGACGCGCGCCATATCGCCCCAGCTATCGCCGGTAAGCGGCAGCACGCTGGTAATTGCCGCATGCTCAACACCTGGCAGGCGATCCATTCGTTCCAGAACATCTTTATAAAAAGCTGCCCGATGTTCGGTGTCGCTATACGCCTCCGTGGGTAAGTCGATCATGGCGGTCATGGTTCGCTCAGTGGTAAATCCGCGATCCACGTTCATTAGCTTCACCAGGCTTGTGATCAGCAGCCCTGTCATCAGTAGAAGTGCAACGCTCACGGAGACTTCAATTCCCACCAAGATGCGCCGCATGCGACGGCTCCCGCGTGATTCGCTGGCCAGCCGTGATTCGCTATGGAGTACTTCTTGAGGCGCAGTCCGAAAAACCATTAGCGCTGGGGTGATCCCGGCAAACAAAGTTGAAAGGATCGCGAGAGAGAGCGCACAAACCAATCCAATCCAATCCAGGTGAAGCGGGCCCCGAAAATCGAGGGCGGGAGGCAAGTACCGCTGCATGACAGGAATGATGCTTGCCGCGAGCAGAACTGCAAGCCCACCTCCTGCTGCGGCAAGGACGGCAGTTTCACGGAGCGCCATACGCACCAATTCCACGCGCCTTGCACCAAGTGCCGAAGCTACGGCCAGTTGTTGCCTTTGCCCTACCGCTCGCACCAGCAGCAGATTGGTGACGTTTACGCATCCAACGATAAGCAGGCCGACGACCGCGGCCAGCAGGATGATAAGCGGTTTCCGGTTGTTTCCGACCAACTGATCCTGAAAAGACGCGAGCGCGATAGAGAGCGTTGCTTTTTCGTCGGCGGGCAGATTCGAGCTTATCGTGTGTTGCAACGCATCGAGTTCGGCTGTCGCAGCAGAAGCGGATACGCCTGCCTTGAGTCGCGCAAGGCCGAAGTAGTTAAAGTCACCCATTGCTTCGGCAAGCTGCTCTTTCGTAAATGCCAGCGGCTCCAGGATTCCCACCGGCAGCGGACGATCCACGGTTCCGATGGCGCCGATTGTTTGCACAGCCGGCATGTGGAACGACGCAGGCATGACGCCGACAACAGTGTAGGGAAAGCCGTTCAGACGGATCGTCTTTCCCACGATCTGCCGATCGCCGCCAAACTGGCTGCGCCACACGTCGTGCATCATCACGGCAACATGTTCGTGTCCCGGCTGCGCCTCATCGGCGGTGAATGCGCGTCCCAAAACCGGTTGCGCCTGGAGCACCGAAAAAATTCCTGGAGTGGCAGCAAGCACGCCTACCTGGAGCGGTCGTCCCCCGGCGCCTAGCGGCGCAGAGCCCTGCCGCATGACCGCCATTGAATCGAAACTGCGGCTGTTTTGTTGCCAGAAGGTAAAGTGATTTGCGTTGACGGGGAGCGTCGGGAAAATGTTTCTCCATTCCGCAGTGACTTCCTGAATTGTCACAAGCCGGTCTGCCTGCGCGAAAGGCAGTGGTCGCAACATGACATCATTGACCAGCGTGAAGATCGCAGTTGTTGCGCCGATTCCAAGCGCCAGCGTTAGGATCGCAGTGAATGCGAACCCCGGCGACTTGCGCAATTGGCGCAGCGCATAGCGAAGATCGTGAAACGGCAGATTCATACGTGTTCCACCTTGCCCGGCTATTCGGTTCGCAGAGCCTGCATGGGCTCAATGGAAGCGGCGCGGCGTGCCGGAATGAAAGCTGCGGCGGCCGCGAAAACCACCAGCATCAGCGGCGCGCCGACGAGGGCTGTGGGATCGTAACTGTTGACGCCGTAGAGCATCACCTTCATCAAATAGCCGACATAGAGCGACGCTGGAATGCCAAGCACAAGGCCGATGAGGATCTGCCAGAGCGCGCCGCGCATCACCATGTTCACGACGCTTTGCCGTGTGGCGCCCAGCGCCATGCGAATGCCAATCTCGCTGGTACGCCGCGCGACGAAGTACGACATCACTCCGTAGAGTCCGACGGAGGCAAGCGCCAGCGCCAAAAGACCGAAGAGGCCGGTGAGACGCGCCACTACTCGCTGCTCAGTGAAGTTGCCTTGAACTTGATTACCAAATGTGCGGAGATCCTTCACCGTTAAATTGGGATTGATACCTGCGAATGTGTTGCGAACCAGCGCGTCCACGTTGGGCGGCGCCGAATGGAAGTCGAGGATCAACGCGTTCACGAACATCGAGCGTGTCTCGCCCCGGTCATCGCTGAATCCTTGTAGTCCGTATCTCGTTGCGTCAGCGGGCGCAGGAACACTGGATGAGCATCCTCATGCGAATACTGAAGATTCATTTTGAAGTCGCGAAAGACGCCGACGATCTCAAAACTTCCTGAGTATTCCGGCCTGTCCATGCCAAAGTGGCGGCCGATGGGGTCCTGGTTCGGAAAGAATTTTTTCGTGAAGGCTTCGTTGACAATTGCGACCTGCGGCGATGTCGCTGTGTCCTGCTCCGTGATGCTGCGGCCACGCAGGATGGGCACGCCGATGGTTTCGAGAAAATGGGAATCGGCGCGGTCCCATGTCGAGTCACAGTTTTCGTTGTGTTGCGGAGCCGGGTGGCCTTGCGGAATCACGCAGTCGCTCCAGTTGTCGCCCTCGAGCGGACTATAGAGAGCGAGACTTGCATTGGCAACTCCGGGCAGAGCCAAGAAGCGGTCCTGAATTTCGTGATAGAGGGCAGGGAGCGTGTCGACGGTGTAGCCTGCGCCAGGCGGATCAAAATGCACCACGTAGCGATTCTCGGTGACGACGCCGAAGTTCTGGTTCTCAAGGTTGGTGAGCGTCTTTGTCATCAGGATCGCTCCAGTGAGCAGAACTACCGAAAGCGCGGCTTGCAACACGACCAATGCTTTTTGCGGCAGAGAGGAGCGATCGCGCATGGAACGGCTTACACCGCGAAGCGCTTCAGCGGGTTGCGCATGAAGTGACAGCCACGCGGGCGCGGCGCCGAAAAGAATTCCGGTAACAAAAGAGACGAGCAACGCAAAGCCAAGCACCGGGAGAGAAGGGCTGGCGCTGATTGGCATGCCTTTGGCGTCAGGAAAAACGAGAGTCAGAATCGTGCGGCAACCGGCATAGGCCACGATCAATCCGACCAGACCACCGATGCAGCTGAGGACAACGCTTTCGGTCAGAATCTCACGCAGTATGCGGCGCCTGCCCGCGCCCAGAGCAGCTCGCAAAGCGATGTCGGCGCGGCGCGTTGTGGTGCGCGCCAGCATCAGGTTGGCGATATTGGCGCAGGCGATCAGCAGCACTAGCGTCGAGAGAGCCATCAGCATTTTCAGGCCCTTGCCTGCTTCGTTTTGCAGATGCTGGATTCCGCCGCCACCTGGCGAAAGGACAACGTGCATCCTGGGAACGAGCGCTGCCCCGCCATTTGCGACCAGGTCCGGACGCGACCAGATCCACTGCCGTAAAGAAACTGTCAGTTTGCTCTGCAGTGCGGTGACATCCGTGCCCTCGTGAACGCGCCCCAGCAAGTAGAGCCAATTCGACTCTGGATTATCGAGAATCGCATCCGCGGCTTCGATGTAAGGCTCAGTGTGGATCGGCATCCAGAAAGCAGGCGGCGTGTCCGTTATGCGGTCGCCGAAGAACCCGGGCGGAGCAACTCCAATTACGGTGAACGGTTTTGCCTGGATGTATATCGTCGAGTTTACGATCGAAGGATCTCCGGCATATTCGCCTTGCCACGCCGCATAACTCAGCACGACTGCTGGGGCGGCTGAAAGAGCGTCGTCGCCTTCGGAAAAAAGCCTGCCAGCGTAGGCATTGATCCCGATTGTCGAGAAGAAATTGCCGGAAACAAACTGACCCTCGAGGGATTTTGCCAGGTCGCTGCCGCGGCGGACGCTCCAGTCCCATTGACCCGCCTGGGTCGCGGCGAGTTGCTCGAACTCGGGGGCCGACTGCTTGAGGTGTTGATATAGATCGTAAGAAAAGATTGAAAAGTCGCCGGTTTGCGAGGCGTCCTCAGGAAATCCGCCATCGACACAGCACTGGTTGTTGTCACCGATGCGATAGAGTTGCGATGGATTGGTTGCGGGCAGCGAGCGGAGCAGGATGCCATGAATGAGCGTGAAGATAGCCGTGTTGGCTCCAATGCCGAGAGCGAGCGTGATCGTGACGGTGAGCGTGAAGCCGGGGGATTTGCGAAGCTGACGCAGCGCGTAGCGCAGATCGTGGATTAAGCCGTTCATCCGTTTATCTCCTTAGGAGGTGGTTATTCCGCACGCAGCGCCTGCATTGGATCAAGGCGCGAAGCGCGCCATGCGGGCGCAAGACAAGCCAAAGTTGCAACCAGGAGCAATGTCAGTGCGACGGCGGCGAATACCGTTGGATCGAGCGGTTGAGTTTGATAAAGCATCGTACGGTCGATGATGCGCACAAAGGCCGCGCCGGCAGCGAGCCCAAGTGCCAAACCGAAAAACGCAGGCCGCAGCCCGTCTTTCAAGCATCAGCGCGGACTACCTGCTGCCGTTGCGCGCCCAGTGCGATGCGAATTCCGATTTCACCGGTGCGCTGCGTTGTCAGATAAGAGAGAACACCATACAGGCCCACTGACGCCAGCAACAGCGACAGCACAGCGAAAGCCAGCACGAGGCCCGCGCTCAAACTGGCGTTACCCAGTGACCGTTCAATGATCTGCTGCATGGTGAAGACATCCGTGACCGGCAATTCCGGATCGAGCTGCGCAATTTGCTTCTGGATCGGAACAGAAAAGGCCAGTGGATCGGACGTCGTGCGCACTACCAGCGTCAGCCAGCGAACATTGCTGTCTCCGTTTAGAACCGGCAAGTACATTGTCGGTTTGCCGGGCTGCCCCACCTGGTAGAGCGTGTCGCCGACAACTCCAATGACCTGGTAATCGACGTTGCCAATTGCCTCAACGTGCAGATGCTTCCCGAGCGGACTTTCTCCAGGAAAATACTGCTGCGCCAGTTGCCGGCTGATGATGATCGTTCTCGGGTGGCCAGCGCTATCGTCTCTTGTGAAGAAGCGTCCGCTCAAGAGGGGGATTTGCAGCGTGCTGAAATATTCGGGGCTGGCGGCGCGAGTCATTCCGTCAGGCAGTGGTGCCCCGGGCGTGATCGGTGGATGTTCCGGAACGGTGAACACGTCGTCGCCGCCGTATCCCGCTCCTGGCACAACCGAGCCAAGCGCGGCTGCGCGCACGCCGGGCATGGCTTGTACGCGCGCCAGCAGTGCCTCATTGAATGCATTCAGTTTTTCGGCAGTCGGATACTTATCCGGGTGAAGGCCATAGCTGAGCGTCAGCACATTGTCGGTTACGCTTCCGACGTCGGTTGCCCGCAAGCGCCAGAAGCTCCTGAGCAGAAGACCTGCCGCAATCAAGAGAACAACCGTCGTAGCAATCTCCACCGTGAGCAATGTTTTGCGCATGGTGGTGCGCGACTGGCTACCCTTCGCGCTTCGCGACGAGGCTTGTAGCGCTGCCATTGCCCCCCTGCGCGTAGATGAAATCGCGGGCAGCAATCCTGCAAGCAAGGCAGTCGCCGCGATGAGGGCGCAGGCGAAGGCCAGCACGACGCCGTCGACATGGATATTCTGCGCGCTGGGCAGATTTCTCCAGGTGCTGATCAACCACTTTGTTGCCGCCACGGACAAAAGCAGTCCGCACACGCCGCCCGCGATCGAGACCATCAGGCTCTCCGCCAGCTGCTCGCGAATCAAAGTCATCCGCCGGGCCCCAAGGGCGCTCCGGATTGCGATCTCTTTTTGCCGGGCCGCGGCCCGCGCCACCAGCAGGTTGGCGACGTTAAGGCAGCCAATCAGCAGCATGCAAGCTACGGCACAGAGCAGGATGTTCAGCGGCTTCTTCACGTTTCCTGCGAGATCCTCAATGAGCGTCCTCGATGCAACGTCTTCGGCCACCGGCGCATTCAGGTTTTGCTGATGCATCTGGTATTGCAGCGCGCCTACCTGGCTGAGTGCGCTGGAAAGGCTCACGTCCGGCCTCAGGCGCGCGACCACGCGGGCGAAGTGATAGTCATGATGCTTGAGGGTCTCCGGATCCATCCCCGCTGCGAATGGAACCCAAATCTGCGCTTTCGCATCGGGATACGTAAACCACTTGGGAAGCACGCCCACCACCGTGTACGGTTTCCCGTCGAGATGGATCTGCTTTCCGACAATCGACGCATCCCCGGAAAATCGCCGCATGAAGATATTCCACGTGAGCATGACTGCACTGCCGTCGGGACGGTCCTCGCTCTCAGTAAACGTTCTTCCAATTGCCGCGTTCACGCCCAGCAAGGGAAAAAGATTCCAGCTCCCGCCGCGCCCTTGAACAACCTCCGGCAACTCGCCCTGCTCCCCTGTCAGGTTGAACGACCCGGCGCGTACTGCCGCCATATCTTCGAAGCCGTGAGTCTTTGCGCGCCAGTCGTAAAAGTCCGCAGGTGCAACCGGGTTGAAATAGGACGGATGGATTATCCACTCGGTTGTTTCGGAAATGCTCAAAGATCATCACGAGACGGTCTGGATCGCGGAAGGGAAGCGGTCGCAGCAGAACCGACCGCACCACCGTGAACAGCGATGTGGTAGCGCCGATGCCGAGGGCGATCACCGAGATGGCCATGATGGTGAAGGCCGGCGCAAGACGCAATGAGCGCAGCGCGTACCGTAGATCGCGGATCAACATCAGGATTCGGCCTCCGCTGCTTCTTCGAGCTTCTTCATTTCCTGTTCGCTGACGACTTTGCCGTCGAACAGATGCAGTTCACGCTCGGCATGGCGCGCAAAGCGCGGATCGTGGGTGACCATGCAGATTGTCGAACCCTCGCGGTGCAGGTCGCTGAGCAGGCGCATGACGGCTTCGCCATTTTTCGAATCCAGGTTTCCCGTCGGCTCGTCGGCAAGCAGAATGGATGGCGACCCGGCGAGAGCGCGTGCCACGGCCACGCGCTGCTGCTGGCCGCCTGACAGTTGTGCTGGATAGTGCCTCATGCGGTGCGCCATATTGACCCGTTCCAGCGATTCCTTCACTCGACGTTTGCGCTCTGCCGATGGCATTCCGGCGCGATAAGTCAGTGGCAGCTCGACATTTTCTTCAACGGTCAGATCGCCGATCAGATTGAAGCTTTGAAAGATGAACCCGATCTCCTGGTTGCGAATCCGCGAACGATCGCTGAAGCTGAGATTCTCGACTGCATTGCCGTTGAGCTGGTAGCGCCCGCCGGTGGGTGTATCGAGAAGTCCGAGGATCGAGAGTAGTGTTGATTTGCCACAGCCCGATGGGCCTGACATGGACACGTACTCGCCTTTTTTGATGGTCAGGTGAATTCCGGAAAGCGCATGCGTTTCCACTTCGTCTGTGTAGAAAACCTTGGTCAGGTCTTCAATTTCGATCAACGTGCCATTGCTTGACATTGTGTTCTCTCCTAGCTTCACCGGTTCTTGTATTGCAGTTCACAGTTCTAAGTTCAGGCTGGACAACTTCTGCTCGGCATTCTTCGTCCGCAATCCACGTCGAGAACTGCGAACTTACTGCCAACCTACTCCAGACGAATTCGATCGACGCTGTCCCAGCGCGACATATCGGAGAGGATCACCATGTCGCCTTCCTTCAAACCGTCGAGCACCTGGATCTCGTTGACCGAGGCGCGACCGACCTTGACGGGAACGCGCGTGGCTCCTTTGCTGTCTGCGTCGACCCTGAACAGGTTCAGCGTTGAGTCTTCGTTCCCTAACGCCGGACGGCCGACGTAAAGAACATCCTGCAGCCGTTCCAGGTCGATGGTGCCGTCAACACTCAACTGCGGAACAGCGCCCGGCGGCAAGGCGCCATCAAGTTCTACGTCAACGGTGCGCGTTCCGTTCACTACGGAGGGATCAATGCGGGTGACGTGTCCTGGAATGACGCCGTTGTGCGTGTCAATCGAGGCGGGCTGGCCAATCTGGATGTCGCGTGCTTGCGTTTCGGCAATTTGAAGCGCGGCCTTAAGCTTGTCGCGCTGAATCACTTCGGCCACGCTCGTTCCCACTGCGACATGCTCGCCGACCTGAACTGGAGCCGCCAACGGCGCAAGAATCCCGGCAATCGTGGAGCGTACTTCGAGCGCCTGCGACTGCTTTTCGTAGAGATCGAGCAATGCCTGTGCCTGGTCGATCTTTGTCTTTTGCGAGCCAAGCTGAACGACGATCGCCTTCTCGTTTACATCGAGCTGCTGCTGGCTGAGATCATGCTGCGCGGTCAGCTGGTCGGCAGTGCTCTTGGATTTCTGGTATGCGAGCCCTGAAATCACACCCAAATCGAAGAGGGCTTTGTCGGTCTGGGCCTGCAATTGATCTTGTGTGTAGTCGGCGTTCACCTGTGCCGCAGCGGTCTTCTTATCCATCAAAGTGCTCTGCAACTGAGCCTGGAGACTCTTGTAGTCAGCCTCTGCTGCTTTGAGAGCAAGGCGCGCACTCAGCAGCTCCTGCTGGAGCTGGGGATCATTGAGATCCATGATGATTGTGTTTGGCGTCACCTGGGCGCCGGGCAAAATGCGAATGCGAACCACGGTCGCATCTGTCTGCGCCGGGATCAGTTCGATCGAGTCCTCGCGCGGCGCGAGCACGCCGGTCGACGAACGAACCTGGCGAATCATTGGGCCGCGCTTTACCGTATCGGTCCATATGGTTGAACGATCCACCGAAGGCGCGGCCGGTTTCAGGCGGGACACGCCGAAAGCCAACGCGACGACTACGACAACGGCGCCGGCAATCCAAATAACCAGCCGGCGATTCTTCTTTTGCTTAATGTCAGGCCGTGCGATATCCATCACGCAAAGAGGGAGCAAGCCTCGTGCCAAATCCGATAGCTGGGCACTCATTGAAAACAATCAGTTTCGCGCAAGTCAACGGCGACATCGTCATGATTTATTGACCGGTTCCGCGAGATGACTGTTCGATTCCGGACAGCCGGAGCCGGTCCATCCGGCCAATTTTTTCCGTCTTCAGCGGCTGGATTTTGGGGAGATATTTCTCGGAACGCTGTGTTCGAATTCGGACACTCCTCCGGCACTGGCGAACAGCCTGGATTCTCCACTTCGAGCTAACTCGTTTGATTTCCATTTTCCGATTGGCAACTCGCATGCTTGAACTTCACCAACAAGATCCACGTACTGCATTTCATATCGAGGAAGGCAAGACATGTTCAGCGATTTGAGATTCGCATTGCGCCAGTTGCGCAAGTCACCGGGCTTCACCTTCACGGCAGTGGTTACGCTGGCGTTAGGAATCGGAGCGAATGCGGTTGTGTTCAGCGTTTTGAACGCGATCATTCTGCGGCCGGTAAATGTTCCTCACGCTGAGAATCTCTTCACGGTGCAGCGCGACGCGAGTGTGGCGCCTGGAGGGCATACGCCGTCGCAGTCGGATCCCGATTATATTGACCTGCGCGACAAGAACCGGACATTCGAAGGCTTGGCGGCCTATAACATTATTGGCTCAGTCGGCGTGGATACTGGTGGGAATCCATCTACGGCGTGGCCCTATCTGGCGAGCGGCAACTATTTTGATACGCTTGGAATCCAGCCGTATCTGGGCCGCTTCTTTCACGCTTCCGATGAAAAAGGTGTAGAGAGCGCCCCGTTCGTTGTTCTCAGTTATGAGTATTGGCGCGTCCGCTTTCATGAAGACCCAGGCGTGATCGGACGATCCGTCGACATCAATAAGCACCCATTCACAATCATCGGTGTGGCGCCGCGCGAATTCCGCGGTACCGAACTGTTCTTTATGCCCGCCTTTTATGTGCCCCTTGTCGAAGAACCAACTCTTCAGGGCACCAACAATCTGCAATATCGCAGCAATCATTCGCAGTGGATCATCGGGCGACTGAAGCCCGGAGTCACGCCAGCTGAGGCGACCAGGGACCTCAACAGTATTTGTGCCTGGCTCCAGAAGACGTATCCGACCGACGATGACGGACTTAAGCTCAGCCTGGCTCGGCCGGGTCTGGTGGGCGACATGCTTGGCGGGCCGGCGCGCGCATTCATGGCCGGCATGATGTTGCTGGCCGGGCTTATTCTGCTGGCGGCCTGCGCAAACCTCGGCAGCCTTTTCGCCGCCCGAGCAGCAGACCGGTCGAAGGAAGTAGCCCTGCGGCTGGCGTTGGGTTCAAGACGCGCTACGATTCTTCGCCAACTGATGACAGAGGCGCTGCTGGTTTCGGTTGTCGGAGGGGCAGTCGGGCTCATCGGCGGCAATGCGATTCTGCACGCAATTAGTGCGTGGAATCCAATCGCCGACGTGCCCATCAATGTTCCCGTGAATCCTGACTTTCGCACTTACGCGGTTGCGCTGCTCTTAGCCGTCGTCAGTGGGCTGCTCTTCGGGGTCGTGCCTGTCGGGCAGGTGTTTCGGTCCGATCCGTGGCAGGTGATTCGAACCGGAGGAGCGGGTCTGGGCGGAATAAAGCGGTTCACGCTTCGCGATGTGCTGCTTGTGGTTCAGATCGCAATTTGTGCAGTGCTGGTGACGTCGTCGCTTGTGGCCGTGCGTGGATTGATGCGTTCGCTCCAGAACAGCTATGGATTTTCGCCGCAGAACGTGACTCTTGTGAATACCGATCTCCGCATGGCTGGCTACGCGCACGACGACCTCGCGAAGATGCAAAAGCGCATGCTTGACGCAGTCTCCGGGATCCCGGGCGTGACGGACGTCGGGTACGTCAACCAGATTCCATTGGGCCTGGGAGGGGGCGACTCGGATGTGTACAAGGACACCGTCACCGATTATCGCTCAAGCAACTCGGTGGCTGACGCAATGGACTATAACATCTCGCCTGGCTATTTTGGTGCGGCGGGAACACGGCTGCTTGCGGGAAGAGATTTGCGTTTCGACGACGACAAGAAAGCTCCGATCGTGACACTCGTCAACGAACAATTCGCGATTAAGGTCTTCGGATCAGTCGACAAGGCTATCGGCAGTCACTTCAAATTCTGGAGTGGAAACCGCGCAGAAGTTGTGGGCGTGGTTGAAGACGGCAAATACCGCACCATTACTGAAGATCAGATGCCTGCTATGTACTTCAGCTTCCAGCAGCACGATGACAGCGGCACATGGCTGGTGGTCCGCTCGAAGCGCGATCCGCAGGAGATGGCACGGGCGCTCGAAACCACACTTCACGGGCTCGATTCCGGCGTTCCGCTCATCATTCGTTCCTGGTCTGACGAGATGGATACGGCGCTGTTCGCCTCGCGTGTCGCGAGTGTAGCGCTCGGTGTGCTGGGCTTGCTTGGCGCCATGCTCGCAGTGACGGGAGTGTTCGGAATGAGCTCCTATGTGGTAAGCAAGAGACTGCGCGAACTCGGCATTCGCGTCGCGCTCGGAGCGGGCCGACGCGAGATTTTGCGTACTGCCCTGGGAAGGGCTTTTCGCTTGCTCGCTATTGGGGCGGTGGCGGGAGTGGCGCTTGGCGTGATGGGAACAAAGGTGCTGTCGTTCATCGTCTACCAGGCCACGCCAAAGGATCCGCTGGTGTTATTCGGCGTGACAATCACGATGCTGCTTCTCGGCCTGATGGCGGCATGGATTCCCGCACGCCGGGCACTCGCGGTCGATCCGCTCATACTACTGCGCGAGGAATGAACTGCTGCCGGACGATGTCGCGGCCGTGGGGCGGTCGAATTCCGGCCGATCTCAACTCAGCGCGAGGTTGACGTTTTCGATTGCTTCGTCGATTTCGGCAGTGTTCTTGTAACCGACGGTGACGGAGTCAACGCCGGCGTTACGGAAAGCGAATCGCAGGGCTTGCTGGCGGTCGGAGCGATCGGTAAAAGACCCTTCACCGATCAACTTCATGCTGATCACACCGAGGCCTTCCGCCTTTGCCTGGTGCACATGATCGACCACTTCGTTTACGTCGCCCGGACCGCGGAAATGATAGTCGGGGCCGTCCATGTGGGCGCCCTTGTGGTTCATGCGGATCATGGCGATCTGGAGCCACTTGTTCTGCGGCACCTAGACGCAGCGCGGGCAATGAGTGAATTGAAGCGCCATGACTCGCGGATCGCTTTGCGCTGTTCCATTTCCAGAATGCCGTCTTGCCAGCGCCGGCTATCTGTGGCCATGTTTCCGTGTGCTGCACGTGGAGCAGCATGATGTCGAAGTAATCGGTCTGCGCCTGACGGCGCATCTCGTCCATTGCTGCGATTGGGTCGGAATCATCGGTGGTCACTTTTGACATCAGCACATAACTGTCGCGCGGGATACCCTTCAGCGCGATGCCGAGCATCTCGTGCATTTGAGGGTAGGCGGCAGCGGTCTCGAAGAAGCGGATGCCGTGGTCGTAGGCGTAGCGAACAAGATGCGTGAATCCGTCCTGGCCGAGCTGACGCTGGACTGCGCCGTTGTGGGTACCCGTCCCGAAAGCCAGGCGCGTGACTTTGACGTTCGATTTGCCAAGAGTGACCCAATCGGAGGCACTCGTGCGCTCGGCAGCCAGCGGAAGGCTGCCGACACCAGCAAGCGCGCCTGTGGCGACACCGGTCTTGAGAAATCTACGCCGGGAAACTTGCACCATGAGTTGACCTCCGCCGCTTTGGTCAAGGGGGGACCAGCGGCATGATTGTTGCGCAGACCTAGAGTTGCAGTCTAGGCGAGCGCCATGTTGACATTTTCGATCGCTTCGTCGATTTCGGCGGTGTTCTTGTAACCGACAGTGACGGAGTCGACACCGGCGTTGCGGAACGCGAAGCGCACAGCCTGCTGACGGTCGCTGCGGTTGAAGACCCCTTCGCCGATGAGCTTCATGCTGATAATACCCATGCCTGCGGCACGCGATTCATGGACGTGGCGAACGACTTCGGACACGTCACCGGGAGTATCCCAATTGTCGGTTTCGTTATCCATCTTGGTGCCCTTGTGGTTGACGCGGATCATGGCGATGTCAAGCCACTTATTATCGGGCACGCGGCGGAGGGCGGGCAGACCATGGACTGAGGCGCCATGCGTCAACAGAGTTTGACGATGCTGCGCCTCAAGGACGGCATCCTGCCAGCGGGTAGTGTCTTCGGGCCAGTGGCCGTCGTGCTGCCAGTGAAGCAGCATGATGTCGAAGTAATCGGTGTCGCTGTTGCGACGAAGCTCGTCGAGCTTGGCCGTCATGTCGATGCCGGGAATCGGTGGTCACCTTGGTCATGAGCTTGTAGCTGTCGCGGGGAATGCCTTTGAGCGCTTTGCCAAGCATCTGTTGCGAGTCGCCGTAGGATTCGGAGGTCTCGAAGAAACGGATGCCGTTGTCGTAGGCGTGGCGGACGAGGCGCGTGAATCCTTCCTGACCGAGTTCCTGCTGAGTCTGGCCGCTCTTGGTACCGGTGCCGAAAGCGAGGCGGGTGACTTTCACTCCGGATTTGCCGAGAGTGACCCAATCCGATGCGGAGCCGGCTCGGCGAAGACAGGGAAGTGCGCCGATGCCGGCAACTGCGCCGGCGGCCGCGGTGGTTTTGAGAAAGGTTCGTCGGGAGATGTGCGACATGAATACCTCCGCGATTGGGCGAGAGCGCCAATTGGCCGAATGGTATCACAGGTGGGATTACGGCGGTGTTGATGGGATGAACTGCGGCTCAGGCTGAGGTTTCGACGGGCGCAGCCGCGATTTTGGAACGTGGTTTGGCCCGCATTGAGGTGATGGTGATGACGCTTCCGATGACGCAGAGACTGCCAACGACGGTGCGCGGGCCGAGCGGTTCGCCGCCGAGCCAATAGCCGAGGATGACGGCGACGACGGGATTGACGTACGCGTAGGTTCCGACCTTGGTGGGCGACTCGTGATGGAGGAGCCAGACGTAGGCCGTGAATCCGGCGATGGAGCCGGCAAAGACGAGGTAAGCGAGCGCGATCCAGGCTCCGGTGGAAACGGCAGAGCGGATGAAATGCGGGCAGTTCGCCGCGTGCAGCGGAGACGATGGCAAGCAAGACTCCACCGGCGAGCATCTGCGCGCCGGAACTCATGATCTTGGAGGAGGGAAGCGGAAGCTTGCGAGCGAGCGCCGAGGCGATGGACCATGCGAGTGCGCCAACGATGAGGCCAACGGCGCCGAAGGTATCGATGGGTCAGCGACTTGCCGAAGACGATCGAATGGCTCATGAGGACGGCGACTCCGGCGAGCCCGAGAAGGAGCGCGAAGGCGAGATGCAGGGTGAGGCTTCTGCGTGCGCAGGATGACGATCTCGGAGAGCGCCATGAAGGCGGGAATCGTGGCGAGGACGACAGCGGCGATTCCGGAAGGGACGCGCTGCTCGGCCCAGAAGAGGAAGCCGTAGTCGACGACAAAAATGAGGGACGCGAGAAGGAGAATCGAAAGCCATTCGCGGCCGCGCGGACCGCGTTCGTTGGGCTAAGACCGCCCAAATGTAGACGAGCGAACCTGCGATGACGAAGCGGATGGAAGCAAAAAGAAGCGGAGGAACTTCGTGGACGCCGACGCGAATGGCGTAGAAGGTTGAACCCCAGACGAAGTAAATGATGCCGAAGGCGAGAAGCGTCTTCCAGCGCGGGCGATGTGTATCTGCACTCGTCATATGTGTTGATAGGTTTCGTTGTGCTGGTTCGGTTGCGCTAAGCGATGAAGGTTCCAAGGCGATTGTGCAACATTTGGGAGATTTTCGGGCCGAATCTTGTTTGCGGGTTGGATACGGCGCTTTGCAAGATGCTGATTCATTGGGGGTTGCGGCAATTCCACAGTTTCACAGTTTCTGTGTTTCTGTGACATTGTGGAGCGGCGTCGGTAGATCATTGATTCGGTTTGAGTTGTTGCGTCCGCAGTTACACAATTTCGGGCATAGGGAAGAGTGTGGTGAGGCATGACACCGCGACAAGGGGACATGAAGCAATAGGGCTGGAAGCAAGGACAAGGGGAGCGTGGGGCGGGGTTGCGGGCGAAATTGCCGCAGGCGGGGTTGACAAGTATTTTTTGTCAGGATGGAAGAGGAATCTGGTGGAGCGGAGGCTGTCTGAGTTTGTTGGTGAACGCTGGCTGGATGGGAGATGCCGACTCCCAAGGAACAAACGCTGTTCCTTTGCACCCTGTCTGGCCAAGGCCAGTTGCACGCTTACGAGGAGTGGTTCGTTTCCGTGTTGCCGAGGATCGACGCCCGGTATTTGTCAGAAGGTTCTTCCCAACCAGAATCGAACCTGAAACGGCTCGACCGGGTGGAAAACGTCTGTGAAAGCGGGCGAGGATGTTGGCGTTATCCGCGACGTATAGGCGTAGTCAATATCGTGATCGTTTCGGTTGAGCATATTCAGGAATTCGGCAGAAAGGCGCCATCTTTCGCCAACTCGATAACCAATCTCCCCATTGACCAATGCCGTTGCCTGCGAGCGGTAAATTGCATCGGACGTCAGATCGCGCGGACCAAAATAGCGCAGGCGCAAACTCGACGAGAATCCGCGGTAATCGTGTAAGGTGATGCCCGACGAAATCACCAACCCAACCGCTTCGGGTACAAGCCTGCCGCCTGAACTGTTTGGGGCCGCATCCTCTTCGTCAACTTCGGTAAAAAGGGCTTTGGAATTCGCAAGGTCAAAATCAAAAGCCACATGCTGCAGCGGAGTGTAGTAGTTTGTCCATTCGAGGCCGTAGCGATCGCTCGGCTGTCTTGAAGCAGTCGTGCCTCCTGTATCGCCTGACTGTTGCAATTCGGAGGCACTGTGGAGATACCAAATAGAAAGGGTGCTTTGCAGATGGGTGACTGCCAGAGTGCGCATACCGAGTTCCGTGCCTTTGGTGGGAATCAGGGGGGGGATTTTGTCGGCGGGCACATTGGGATAAGGATTCTCATCCGAAACCGGCTCAATCGTCTGCGTTGCCCCACGCCCGTCGTTGGAGTGAAAACTCGATCCGCCCTGTGCATAGAATTCAGTGTTCGCCCACGGGCCGAAGATCAAACTCACTTTGGGGCTGGGCAGCAGCCTGGAGGCTGTGCCGGAATTGGCCGCAGTAACAAGGCTGGTGACGCCAAAGTATTCCAAGTCCCCGCGCACGGCCGCCTCCGAGCGGAACTTCGATGCCCACTGGATTTTGTTTTCCGCATAGAAACCAGGCTGCGTGTCATTTAACCGATCCGCCTGCGTGGTCGCCGGCAAGGTATTGCCGGAGTTTGAGTCAGTTTTTTCCACGCGAACGCGATTCTCATCCTGGTAAAGGCCGTTGTGGATCCAATCGTTTCTGACCTGCAGGCCGAAGGCATTTTCCACCTTCCGACCAGCCCATTGGCTGAAAATCGTGTGTCGTGCGTCCAGTCCGGCGACCCAGCGCTTGTCCTGCTGTTCGAACTGGTCGCCGCGAACGGTGTCCGTCAGGAAGTAAGTGAAGTTCGAAAACAAATCGAGATCATAGCGAAATCCGTAGGCCATTATTTTCGTTGCGGAATCTTCACGCAAGCGATGCCATTCGCCCTGCAGGCTATATCGCTGAGAATGGCCGCCGCCAGTCGGATCGAGTGTTCCGAAGAAACCGACCAGAGGTACGGCGTCTGCTGCAATTTGATCGCTCGAGTGCCAGTTCCCGTGGTAAGCGCGAGCCGTAAAGCTGAAACCATCGGCGTCTCCACCCTGGCTGTAGGTCAGAAGACCATTGAACTTGTAGTAATTGTCAGGATGCGTCCAGGGGCCGTCATCGTGATACGCCTCTCCGCCGAACAGCAAATTGCCAGGCCCGAGCCTTTTCGATGTTCCGAAGACAGCCCGCCCATAGCCATATAGGCCGCCTTCAACCCGCACGAAATTCTGGGGCAGTATTTTGAAAAACTCCAAGTGGGCCGATCCAGCCGAGCCATAATTGCCAACGTCTGCGTAATAAGGACCTTTCTCGTAATTCACACGCCTCACAAATTCCGGGATGACGGTATTCATATCCGAATAGCCCTCGCCGTGCGCGTGCGATGGCAGGTTCAGCGGCATATCGTCGATGAAGATGGCGAAATCCGTGCCATGGTCGAGATTGAAACCACGAAGAAAATACTGGTTGGCCTTTCCGCCGCCTGCGTGCTGAGTGATGATGACGCCGGGAACCGTCTCTAAGACTTCTCCTGAACGAAGAATGGGACGGTCCTGGATTTCACTTGCGCCCACCGTTCCCTGCGCGCCGGAGTCGGCAATTCCGATGAGGTCATCCGCGCGGCCCGCCACGTTTACAGTTGTGCTCACGCCGCTCACCGACAGAGAGATTCGCAATGGGGCCAGTGCCTCGAGGGCCCCAATCGTGATCGGCATTTCTTTGGTTTCAAAATCAGGCTTGGATACCACGAGCCGATAATCGCCTGTCGGGAGTCCGTAAATCATGAAAGCGCCGTTCGCACCCGATTGCGTCGTTCTTTGTGCCGTACTGTTTGCGCTTCGAACCTGCACGGTAGCATTGGCGATAACCGCGCCAGAGGCGTCGACGACCGTTCCTGAAAGTTGGGGCGCCGATGCTTTATCACTCAACTGACTCCGCACGAGTGGTGCGCAAGCCAGCAGAACAGCGAGTATTACGAATTGGAAACTCGTGTTACGGGCGGCCAAAATGCTCCTCGTTCAGAATCGGCGAAATACATCAGTGCCTATGAATGTGACCTCTGCCGCTGGCGTGATGACGTCCGGATTCGGGCTGTGCAACGGTCATTACCAGTCGCCCATGCTGCACGCCTTTCATGCCAATCAGACGGCCGGCGAATTGCTCCACCTGTCCCGATTTGCCATGGACAATGAGGACTTCAAGGCAGGAATCATGGTCAAGATGCGCATGACTGGTTGAGACCACCAGTTCGTGATGCGCGTGCTGAACCTCGGTCAGTTTCTCGGTAACGCCATGGGCGTGATGATCGTAGATGAGCGTGATGGTGCCAACCACCGTCGCATTGGGATTCGCCGTCCGCTCGGCGACGAGGCGATCGCGGATCAGATCACGGAAGGCCTCGGACCGGTTTGTGTAGCCCAGCCGAGAAATGAAATCATCGAAGCGCTCGAGGAGATCAGAATCCAGTGCGACTCCGATTCTGCTAAGAACGCCCATGGTCACTCCTTGGAAGAGACTTGCCCTCTCCATTGAAAGTCGGAGAATAGCACGATCATAAGATTCGTGGCACGATATTTCTCATTAGTATTACGTTTCGGAAGTTAGTGTTATGACGGCCGTCACAAATGAGTGCCCGAGGATGGTTAGGCTGGGCCGGGGCACTGCGCAACGGGTGGGATTTATGCAACAAGTGCTAGCGAGTTGAGCAAAACTCTCCCGGCCCCATAGTGGTCTAGCTTGATTGAGAGGTGGTGCTGGAAGCGATGCCGCGTTCGAGCTTCTTCGACAAGAGGATGCTGGACACACAGAAACCAATGAACAAGTAATAGCCGGGCAGGATTTTGGAAGCATTCGTCGGGATCAGTACCTGCTGGACGTTCGGCACGCCGCGCAAGCCCTCCAAGCCGCTGCCGATGACGCCGTTGAACGCGACGAAGGACATGAAGATGGCCAGGACCATGACGTCGGCCATGGACCATTTGGATAGTTCAAATGCCAGCAGCTTCACGAGGCGGTTGGTGCGCAATAGTGCGGGACGAAAGATGCAAGCGCCGAGCGCCAGCATTTTCAGTGCCGGGAAGACCACGCTGAAGAGAATGACCAGCACGCCAACCAGCGTCATTTCCGGCCGGCCCATCTGGATCAGCGTCTGAAACACCTCGAGGACGGTTTTGCTGCGGTAGTAAAGCGACTGATCATGAAACTCGATGGGCGTGCCGAGCAGGGTTGCGTCCAGCTTTGTGATGCGAACCTCCACTTCAAGCATCGGGCTGAGTACACCACCGACGAGCATCGCAATGCAGAACGACATGAGCACGACAACCGCGCCTCGCGAGAGCGTCGGCCTGCCGATCATCAGCAGGATGAAAGCCAGCGCCGCCGATGCGAGCACTGTGAGATAGTCGCGAGTCAGTTGCTTGTCGTCTTCAACGATCTGATTCCCGAGAGTCTGCTCGCAAACCGCGCCGCTGGAGCACCCATATCGTTTCAGAATGGCGTTATAGGTGGTCAAGTCCGTGGCGCCGAACGTGTTCTTGACTGCATCGTCCAGGACACCGCGTATCGAGTCCTCGAAAGTCTTTTGCGTGCCCGGCCTGGATAGCTCTGCCATCACCACGGTGGTGTACTCCGGCACATGGGGACGGAGAGATGCGACGATCATGTTTACGAGCATCGGGTTGACTCCGCCGGTCTTGCCCGATCCCTTGGCGGGTGTTGTCATCTGTGTCTTGATGTGGTCGAGCAGGTCGTACAGCGAGCGTTCCACCATGGGCCGGAGGCTCTTGCTCTGCGACTTGAGATCGAGCTTGTCCACCTGCGCGTCGAGGATGGGGCCGATGATGCCGCGCCACTGGTCGGCGCTCAGAAGGCCATAGCGCGCGTGGGTGATCTCAGCAAGATCGGTGCGGACCACGCGGCGCGCGGCCAAGCCGTCGACAGTCTCAAAACTGAACCAGATGGCCGGGATGAGCAAAATGACGGCGATGGCCAAACGGAAGTCGAACGAACGCGAATGCTCACTCGTTGGTGGATTCGTCGGTGTACTCGCGTCTTCCACGATGGTGACAATCAGTATAGAACCGGGCGTTGCCCAGGAGGCGGTGCATCGGTTCGGCGCGTATGGGATTCCTGAGGGCCACGGACGCACGAATCGGCGGGAAGCCAGGAAAGTGGGGAGCGCGACGGACATCTGGATTTCGTGATCGAGCGTCCATCGCGCGTGAAGCCGACTTGCGATCAGCTCCGTTCAGGGGGTCGTCCCTGTGAACGACCAGGAAAGAATTTCCTGCCTTGCAGTATCGAGGCCGGTGCCGCCGGTAAAACCGATATAGGCAGAAACTCCGCCGATGGTTTTCGGTATATCGACAGGGAAAGAGTGCGACCACGTGGCATTGGTCTGTGTGTCGGTAAGGGAGAGGACCAGATTGCCTGCGCCGTCGTAGACGAGGTGCCCGTGAAAAGTGTGTCCATTGTGCAGGTTGATGCCGGAGCCGGTCAAGTCTACGGCGGGCACGGTGGGGAGCGCGCCGTTGACGTAGAGGCCGGTGGAATCGGACCCTTCGCCATCGTTACTAAAGAGGTCGAACTTGATGGCCATGTCGAAGTTGTCGAATCCGGCTGCCGCATCGTTTGCGATGCCGGAAAATCCGAGAGCGCCGCCGTTTCCGCCAAGGGCCGCAGAGCCTGCCTGTACGACGTCCGGCTCGGCATTCACGAGGACGAAGGTGAAGCCGTCGGCGATGTTTGAAAGTGGAGTGGACGGATTGGGGTGCGCGAGATGAAAAGTGAAATCAGTCGAGAAGGGCAGGTCGATCTTCGCAGGCAGAGCATAGTACGCGCTGCCCGCCTCATACGCTCCGCCATCTGTTAGCTGCAGGGATTCTCCGGAAATGGATGCGCTGCCATTGGTAATGAGTCCGATGGGATTGAAGCCTGCCGGGTAGTCGGGATCAGGAGGAAGCGATGGAGTGACGGTTTGCGGCGCGGTGGTTCCCGAGGCGTACGTCCAGGAGAAAATGTTCTGTTTGGCGGTGTCGAGGCCAGTGCCGCCCGTAAATCCGACGTATGCGATGACGCTGCCGATGGTTTTGGGGATATCGACGGGGAAGGTGTGTGACCAACGTGCCAGAGTGTCGGTGTCAGTGAGGCTGAGGGTAAGACTTGCCGTGCCGTCGTAGGTGACCTGTGCGAAGAAGCTGTGACCGCTATGCAGATCGATACCGCTGCCAGTGAGATCGATCGCGGGTGTGGTGGGCAGCGCGCCATCGACGTAGAGTCCGGTGGAGTTGGGGCCCTCGCCGGCGTTGTCAAAGAGGTCAAACTTAAGCGCCATATCGAAATCGGTGTATCCGGCAGCCGCATCATTTTGAATGCCGGTGAATCCAAGAGCGCCGCCGCTACCACCGAGCGAGGCAGAGCCCGCCTGGATGATGTACGGCTCGGCGCTCATGATGGTGAAGGTAATGCCGTCGGCGATCTTGGGGAGGGGAACAGAAGAATCAGACCGCGCCAGATGGAAGGTGAAGTTGGTGGTGAAGGGCTGGTCGATGGTGACCGGAGTGGCATAGAAGGCACTGCCTGCCTGGTTGGAACGTCCGTCAGTCAATTGGAGCTTCGTGCCCTTGACAGCGGCGCTGCCATTGAACTGGATTGGCCCCTGAGTACCTGCAAATCCTTTGCTGAAATTCAGGATGTCGGTTGGCGAACCGGACGAAGTGGAGACGATGGTGTAAGTGGCCCAGGCAAGGGGTGAAGGTGTAGTCCCCTGGAACGCGATCGCTTCGATTGTGGCGTTCGCGCTGATGGAAATGGGGCCGGCGTACGGAGTAGATATGGTAGTTGGGGCAGTTCCGTTGGTGGTGTAGTAGATCTTTGCTCCAGGGGTTGCGTCCTTGATGGTGACGGACTGCGCGGTGGCGTAGACTCCGGAGGGCACGCTGAAGATTGGTGTATCCGGCTGCGCATGGGCGGCAAGCGGGGCAAGGGAAAAGAGCAGCAGTCCGGTGAATTGCGGGAAACGGATGACCGATGAAGAGGAGCGATGAGGGCAGGCGTTCGGATTTGCGTCTGCGGCGAAAGGAAGGTCGGTTTTCATA
The DNA here is from genome assembly GCA_963782085.1 of uncultured Acidobacteriaceae bacterium. Lineage (GTDB taxonomy): Bacteria > Acidobacteriota > Terriglobia > Terriglobales > Acidobacteriaceae > Telmatobacter. Next base: position 1,328,916 of record CAWAIL010000001.1, on the reverse strand, counting down.
GAACTCCGGGCGGGACGGCGAAGTTGTTCTGAGGATTAGTCTGGAAAAAAGTATGGCGATGAGAATCGGAGCCCGCTATCGAAATTCAGTAATTGGAATCTGGAGATTGGAATCTATGGCTCAATGGGTCGGCGCGTGGTGATCAAGGACGGTGCACTCGAGCAATAACAATCCGAAGAACTGGTTAGACGGAGGGAACAACATTCTGCGCGCCGGATTTGGAGGAGACGGTGAGTGCAGGACATGCCTGCACTCACTCGATGAAGGATTGAGGAAATGAGCAGTCGAGCAAGTTATTCGCCATTCGTGGAGTGCTTGCCCGGCTTCACTTCCAGCTCATTCACCACCTGCTGCACGTTTGGTACCCTCTTGGCCAATTGTTCAGCTTCCAGTCTTTGTGCGGTAGTCTTAACCGAACCTTTCAATACCAGCGTTCCATTCTTCGCAGAGCCACTGATGCTCTGATCATTCAGATTCTGATGGGACTTGATCTCTGCTTTGAAGTTGTCTTCTATCGCATTATCTAAATTCGACGCGACTGCTCCAGCGTTGGGGACGCCCGGGGGCCGAACTCCAATTTCATCGTCGACACGGTAGTCGGGCGCGGCCTGCTTGGCCACGTTCTCAGCTTGCATCTTCATTTCCTGAGAATCGACATTGCCGCTAAGAGTCATGACTCCTTTGTCGCGGTCTTGAGAAACGCTGACTGCATCCAGATTATTGGTCTTGAGCGAGTCAGTAACTGCCCCTTTCTGGTCGGGATAGGTTTTGTTACAGCCCACCGCGACTAATGCGCCTGCCAGCAGTGCTGAGGCACCGACGACGAAGATACGATCAGGAAGTGAATGTTTCATTGACCTCTCCTTTGCGTCCGACAGCGACGCTCTGTACAGGTCCTCAGATGTAGACGATGGAATTCCGGTTGTCTTTTTTCCCCATTGCTGTTTCTTTCGTATTCCCCGGAACAACAGGCCTTCCGCTCAACTAAACAATCGGGCTGAACAATGGGGCCCTGGCCAAAGCCGCATCGGACCTCATACTTTGAGCAGATGTTGCCTGGGTCGACTGCAATGCGGAGCGGCGGGTGCGCTACACTGGCTCTCACTCGACAATAGAAATCGGCAAGACGTCAGACAAGAAATGACTCCTCGCGCATTTTTCCTTGCATTGATCGTTGCGGGCCCGCTTGCTGCGCTGGCCATTGCCCAGAGTTCCGCGAACTGGCCCGTCTACGGCGGAGGCCCTGAGAGCAACCACTACTCGTCGCTGGCGCAGATCAACCGGACGAATGTTCATCGAGCTCAAGGTTGCCTGGACTTTCGATACCGGTGAAAAGGGCAATCTCGAAGTCAATCCGGTGATCGTGGACCGCACGCTCTATGCCTACACACCCACGCAAAAGGTGATCGCGCTCGATGCCGCGACGTGGCACGCTCAAGTGGAAATTCGACTCAGGCATCAATGGGACGCAGCCCGCGCGCGGATTTGCTTACTGGACCGACGGCGAAAGCGCTCGAATCTTTGCCGGTATGATGAATTTCCTGTATTGCCTCGATGCCGAAACCGGCAAGCCGATCGTGAGCTTTGGAGAGAATGGCCGCATCGATCTGCGGAAAGGACCTGCGCGGCGATTACGAAGAACAGTCCATCGCGCTGACCACGCCGGGCAGTCATCTACAAGGACCTGATCATCGTTGGCGGCCGCAATCCGGAGACGCATCCCGCGCCTCCCGGCGACATTCGCGCATTCGATGTGCGCACCGGCGCGCTGCGCTGGGCTTTCCACACCATTCCTCATCCGGGCGAACCCGGCTACGAAACCTGGCCGCCTGACGCCTGGAAGACCGCCGGCGCGGCGAACAACTGGGCCGGCATGTCGCTCGATGCTGCCCGCGGCATCGTCTACGTGCCCACTGGCTCAGCGGTGATGGACTTTTATGGCGGCGACCGCGTCGGCGACGATCTCTACGCCGACACGATGCTCGCACTGGACGCCGAAACCGGCAAACTCCTCTGGCATTTTCAGGAAGTGCATCACGACATCTGGGATCGCGATCTGCCGTCTGCGCCGGCGCTCTACACGCTGCATCACGACGGAAAGACCATCGAGGCGCTCGCACAAATCACGAAGCAAGGGTACGTCTACCTTTTCAATCGCGTCAACGGGAGAGCCGCTGTTTCCAATTCACGAGCATCCTTATCCCGGCAAGCACTGTTCCCGGCGAAGTGACGGCCCCGACGCAGCCTTCACCGACATGGCCGACGCCTTTTGCGCGCCAGCGGCTCACAGAGGATCAACTGACAACGCGCACTCCCGAAGCTCATGCATGGGCCGTGAAGCAATTCAGGTCATTCCGCAGCGACGGGCAGTTTGTGCCTTTTGCTCTCGACAAACAAACTGTTGTCTTTCCCGGATTCGATGGAGGAGGTGAGTGGGGTGGCCCGGCGTTGGACCCAAGAACCGATACTCTCTTCGTCAGTTCGAGCGAGATGGCATGGACCGGAGGTCTGACCGCCGTGAAACATGGGGCAGGGGCCGGAGAGACGCTGTATCAAATGCAGTGCGCGGCCTGCCATGCTATGAACCGTGCCGGATCGCCTCCAAGTTTCCCATCGCTGATCGGGATCGATCAGCGCCTTACCTCTGAGAAAGTGACTGACACAATCCACAATGGCGGCGGCCGCATGCCCTCGTTTCCCAACATCCAGGGGAACGATCTCAAAGCCTTGTTGCACTTCCTCGGATTTGGCGGCGGCGTTGACGCGCCGAGCACGGCACGCGAACAGCATTCCGACTACACATTTACGGGTTATCGCAGATTTCTCGATCCCGATGGGTATCCAGCGATCAAGCCTCCGTGGGGAACGCTGAATGCTCTCGATTTGAAAACGGGGAAGTACCTCTGGAAGATTCCGCTTGGCGAGTATCCGAACCTTGCACGTCGCGGGCTGAGGAACACTGGATCCGAACTCTATGGGGGCCCGATCGTAACCGCCGGTGGCTTGGTGTTCATCGGCGCGTCAGTATTCGACAGGAAATTTAGGGCGTTCGATTCTCAGACTGGAAAGCTTCTGTGGGAGACAGTCCTGCCGTTCACCGGGATGGCCACGCCATCCACTTACATGGTGGAGGGTCGCCAGTATGTCGTAATTGCAGCGAGCGGAGGGCGCGACCCGAAAGGGCCGAATGGCGGTTTATATGTTGCGTTCGCATTGCCGGAAGGTGGCGTGGCCTCCCGATAGTGCTGACGCCAGAGAAGTATCGACAAATCCGCCTGCCGTGGGACCGGGTTATACGTCGAGGCGATGCAGTTTTTCCTCGAAAAAGTCCTTCCAGGAATCAGGCAAAGCGTTTGCCGCTATGGCGCGACGGGTCTGGCGTACATCGTCAGGAGTGTATTTCTTGGCGACGTAGAGGCGGGTGATTTCGGAAACCGGAACTGATTCAGGGTTGTGCTGGAGGATGGTGAGCTCGTCGCCAGCACCGACTTCGCCCTCGCGCAGGACGGCGACGTAGAAACCCGAGCGTCTGCTTCGAGGAATCGCCGGACCATGTCGTCAGACCCGAATCGGATGCCCAGTTTGTAGCAGGGCATTCTTGGCTGAGTGACGATCAGTTCGGCCGAGCCGACAGACAACCGGTCGCCGATGTGGACAGTATCTTCATGCAGGCCTTCGACCGTGAAGTTTTCGCCAAAAGCGCCGTAGGAAAGCCCGGTGCCGGGAAGTTCTGTTTGCCAGTAGCTGTAGTGCTCGATCGGGTAGCAGTAAACGGCTTTGTCTTTGCCGCCGTGGACGGTGAGATCGGATTGCCGGTCTCCATCGAGGTTGACGGTACGCAGGGCGACGCGGCCTTCAACTGGGTTTTTGTAAATGGAAGTCAGAACTGTCGAGCCGCGCCAGGCGACTTCTCGCGGCAGCCCGCAATTGACGGAAAGGAGTTTCATATCCGGTTCTCAGCCTGATGACAGGGTAACGGAAGACAGGGATCAGGGGTCAGGTGTCAGGGGTGAGGTCGTGGTGGATGAGGATTTGTGCGGTCCCAAGCTTTTCGCGATGAAGCTGTGAAAGGTGTAGGGCAACGATTTAGTTAGAAATTCGGATTCATGTTGGAGAAAGATTTGGATTTGCGCGTGAGCGAAGTTCCGAACCCACCCTAGCGACAAAAACAAATACGTCGCGAGGGTGGGGCACGCGGATTCGAAGGATGATTGGATTAATCCATGAAGCGGGCGCGGGCGAATTCCACGATCTTTTCGATCATGTCGGTGTAGGAGTAGCCGGCCTTTTTGGCTGCCATGGTGAATTCGGCGGCGCTGGCGAGCCATGGATTGGGGTTTGCTTCGATGACGTAAACCTCGCCCTTTTTGTTCAACCGCATATCGATGCGGCCGTAGTCGCGCAGCTTGAGAGCGCGATAGGCGGCGAGCGCGGTGTCCTGAAGTTTCTTCGTGGTCTCCTCGTCGAGGTCTTCGACCGGCGCGGATTTTGTCACCTTGTAGGCCTCGGTCTCGTGATCGAACTTCACGTCCTGGCCGGCGATGCGCGGCGTTCCCTTGGGAAGCTTGGAAAGGTCGAGTTCGATCAGCGGCAGCACCTCGGCGTTATCGTTGCCGAGAATGGAGGCGTAGATTTCGCGGCCTTCAATGTACTCCTCAATGAGCGCCGGGCTGTCGAATTCCTCGTGGATGTAGTGGATGCGCTCCATCAGCTCTTTCACGCTGTCGACGACGGAGCCGTTGTCGATGCCGATCGATCCGTCTTCGGAGACGGGCTTCACGATCAGCGGAAACTTGATGTCGTGCGAGTGATCGGTGCGGCCTTTATAGGAGGTTGCGAAGTCAGGGGTCTTGATCTTGTGAAAGTCGAAGATCTTTTTTGCGATCGACTTGTCCTGGGCGAGATAGAGAGCCTGCGGGCCGCCGCCGGTATATGGAATGTGCAGCAGTTCCAGATAGGCGGCGATGTTCTTGTCCATCGTGTCGTCGCCGGCGTAAGACTCAGTGAGGTTGAAGATGAGGTCGGCGCCGCATCTTGCCAGCGCAAGCAGCGATTGGTTCTTGCCGTCGAGGATGTGATAGGAAGGTTCGTGCCCGAGCTTTGTCAACGCCTCGAAGATCTCTTCGCGGTCGTGCAGCGGATCTTTTTTCTTCTTCGCGGCGCTTGCCGTTCTTGCCGCGCGGCGCCTTGACCGGCTCCGGCTCAGGCTCAGGCGGGCCCTCTTCCCAGACGTCGTGCAAGATCGTTACTTTCAGGTTTGCCATGATGCCTCTGCGCTTTTTCGGTATCGCTCGCATCTGCCGCCATGGCCGATGCGAAGCGCCGATCAGGGCAGAATGAATTTGCCCCGAGTGATGTAGTTCATCGCCAGCGCGGTCGCGTACACAGTGACCTCGGTCAAATATTCCCTTTCACATTTTATGTCGGCGCGCAGGCCGAGGTCGCTGACTTTTGCTTCGATGGCTTCGACCAGCTTCTTTACCAGCGGACGCTGAACGCCCGTCCAATAGTTCACCTTGTCGATGAGAACCTTGCGATTCTCGCGAAGAAGATCGACCGCGGGGCGAACATTTTTCCTGCGGCGCTTCGATACGTTGAAGATGTCGTGCAGATCGGCGTCGAGGGGAAGCTCGCCGGGAGTGAGCTGCTGATCGAGCGCACGCTGATAGAACTCGCCGACCGTCACATCCATTTCGTCGACGGTAATATCGGTATCGCCGTGCGCGACCACAGGATCGGCGTCGCCGAGCTTGCGGCCGATGCGATCCATGTAGAGCAGCTTCTTCATCGCGCCCCATCCCTTGTAGCGCTTGCGCCAGTTGGAGCGAGGCGTCAGCCAGACCGCGAAGGTCTCAGCGAAGTCTTCGTCGGGATGCTTTTGCGCGTACCAGCCTTCCATGTGGCGCACGAACTGGCGCGAGAACGGAACCGGTTTGTAGTTGTCGCGGTAAGGGCGGCGGAACGGCCCGAAGAGGCTGCGCCATTCTCTGCGTTTTATAGAGCGCGTAGGCGTAATTGAAAGCGTGGCCGGCCTCGTGGCGCATGTACATCATGATCTGCCGCGCGTCTTCGATGTCGTTCATCTCCGACTCAAGGCGCTGCAGTTTCGGATCGGCCAGGTAGAACGGAATTCCGATGACGGGCTCCATGTTGGGGCAGCCCCACTCATCGGTGAGGTAGCACTTGGGGCGGAACCGATGGAGCCCCTTGGCATCCAGCTCTTTGTAGAGTTGCATGGACGAAGCGTTCGAGGGGAGAGCCTTCCAGCTTCAAGCCGAGCTGCTGAATCGGCTTGGATAGGATCTCCTGGACCTCTGCCGGCGCTTTTTCGAAATTGGCCACAGATGGTCGAAGCGTAGCACGGTGGACGAAGGGTTAGGGTGGGGGTTGTTTACCTTTTGGGTAACGGTGAAAGGCAGGGAACGAGGGGACAAGGGGCCGAGGGGGAGGGGACAAGGGACTGCGGAATTGAGCCAAGTGTAGGGGAGAAAATAGGAGGGAAGTTTTTGGGGGTGGGAATGACGGTTGAATCCTGGGGAATGTTGGGCGCGGGCACGGCTGCATTGGTTGCGGGGCTGGTTTTTGCGAGGGGACGGCTACAGGCGGTTGTTGGGGCGGAAAAAGTGCTGGTGCTGGGGCCGGTACTTGAGGCAGCGGCGCTGGCGACTTTTGCAGCGGAGCACTTTACGGCAGCGCGCCAACTGATGCAGATTGTGCCAAAGTGGCTGCCGGGGCCGCTGTTCTGGACTTACCTGGTGGGGGTGGCACTGCTGGCGGCGGCGGTGAGTTTGATTGCATGGCGGTGTGTGCGCTGGTCCGCGGCGTTGCTCGCGCTGCTATTCGTGATCATTGTTGCGACCATGGACCTGCCAAACGTTTCCCAGGGGCTTCACGATCGGATTTTCTGGACGCTGACGGTGCGCGAGCTTTGCTTTGCGAGCGGGGCGTTGGTGCTGGCGGGAAGTGTCTGGCCGAGCGGGAGCGGAATCGGAAGAGGATTGATGGCGGCCGGGCGGAGATTTGTCGCGATGGTGATGGTGTTCTATGGGATCGAGCATTTCTTATTTCCGCGAAATGTAGTTGGGGTCCCGCTGGAGAAGATGACTCCTGCATGGATTCCCGCGGCGCCGGCGATTGCGTATTTTGTCGGGGTTGTGCTGGTGGCGGCGGGGGCGGGGCTGCTTCTTGGCTGCGCGGTGCGCGTGGCGGCGGCTGTTTGCGGAATTGTGCTTTTACTGGTGACGATTTTCTTCTACGTTCCGATTTTTGTGACGGAGATCCATACGGAGCTTGCGGTGGAGGGGCTCAATTACATTTTTGACACGATGTTGTTTACAGCGACGGTGATGCTGGCGGGGAGGGCGGAACCTGGGATTAGGGAACAGGGAATAGGGAATAGGGAGTAGGGAGTAGGGAGTAGAGAACAGAGAACAGAGAACAGAGAACAGAGAACAGAGTAAATGCGATATTGTTTGTGAAGAAAGAGGGTACGATGCGCGCTGCGGAACTAACCGCTCCCCACACATTTCGGCTTGCGGAGATGGCGATTGAGGATCCGGGGCCGGGCGAAGTGCAGGTGAAGGTCGAGGCGGTGGGCGTGTGCGGTTCGGACATGCATGCCTACGGCGAAGGCGCGGTGGGCGGCACTCCCAATGTGTACCCGATGGTGCTCGGGCACGAGCCGGCGGGAACGATTGTGAAGACGGGTGCGGGCGTGACCGGGCTGGCGGCGGGCGACCGCGGAGCGCTGGAGCCGGCGCTCTATTGCTATCACTGCGAGTTCTGCCTGAGCGGACACCATAACGTGTGCGCGAACATTCGCTTCTTGAGCACGCCGCATCATCCTGGATTTTTCCGCGAGCTGGTGAACCTGCCGGTCGCGAATTTCAAGCCGATTCCCGAAGACGATGTCGTACTGGACGAAGCGGCGCTGGCCGAGCCGCTGGCAATTGCTGTGCATTCTTTGCGGCTGGCGTCGATTCTGCGGCTGGGCGAAACGGTTGCGGTGATTGGCGCAGGACGCGATTGGGTTGATGACGATTGCCGCCCTGCGGGCGGCGGGAGCGGGGCGGATCTGGGCAGTGGAACCGCTGGCGCACCGGCGCGAACTGGCGCATGGAGATTGGCGCTGATGCGGCGATCGAGCCGGGTGAAGCGGTGAGGAGATCCTTCAGCTGACGGGGCAGCGCGGCGTGGACTGCGCGATTGATTGCGCGGCAGGGGAAGAGACCACGATCCAAGCGATGCAGATGACGCGCAATGCAGGGCGGGTGGCGCTGACGGGAATCCATACAACTGCGATTGTGAAAGTGGATGCGTCGGCGATGCGGCGCAAAGAGCTGACGCTCTTCAATGTGCGGCGATCGAATCACGAAACGGATGAAGCGCTGGAGCTGCTGGGCGCGCATGCGGCTTGGTTTGCGCCGGTGCTGACGCACACGCGACACACTCGACCGGATTGATGAGGCATTCACGATCGCCAGCCAGTATCGGGATGGCGTGGGGAAGATGACCGTTAAGCCGTAGAAGGCGCTTTCAGCTCTCAGCCTTCAGCTTTTTCGCGCGTATGGGAATGGGGACTGTGCAAGAGCCAGGTCTTGCCCCACCCTGGCAACAAGAACAAATGCGTCGCGAGGGTGGGCAATCGATTTTATGCGAGTGCGAGAGAGAATCGATTGGCGAGAATCAGAGCAAATCGCTGAAAGGCGTATCGACGGTAATGCGCTTTGCGGAAAGCGTTCCGCTAAACCACGTGTAGACATTACCGGAAGTGTCGTACGCGTGCAGAGTGAACGTGCCCGAGTAAGAGTTCCCGTCGGGGTTCAGTGTGATCTTTTCAATGATCTGAGCGCCTGCCTGGGGTGCTCCAATCGTGTCCGGCGGCACCGTAGGATCAAACACATTTCCTTGCCAGGGGATGTGGTTGAGGGTGTAAGAACGCGGCCCTGTCTGAGCCCAGACGCCGAGGCAGAAGTTTCCATCCTGTGCCGAGCGAGACGAGTTCATGATTTCAGTTCCGTCGTTATGCCAAACGGCGACGGAGTTGTCGATCACAACTCCACCGGGCACTGGGATGCTCTCTCCATTCTGGGTCTGCGCCGTGAAAGTGACGTGCCACATGCCAACGATGGATGGTTCGAAGGGCAAGGGTCTATCGCGATCGTCGGCTGAGAGCAGTTGAGCCTGGCCGACTTGGGGGTGCCAGCTCATAGGTTTGACGAGCTTAGTGGGAAGGCCGCAGTCCGCCAAGGCGCCTGGCGCCAAAGCCAATGCCAGCGAGAGTGCGCCTATGCAAGAAACAAGCTTGATATAGATGTTCTTCATTTTGATCTCCTCGGCCGGAGAAATGCCGGCTGAGGGTCAGCTAACTTCGGAGTTGGATATGCGGGCAATGAAGCAGTGGTAAAGAATGAGGTAAAGATCTGGTAAAGCGCCAAGCTCTTTGAAATCGGGCGCTTCCGTGATACATCTGAAGCTATAGTTTCCCCGCGCAGGAGGTCCTGTGCCCATCACCCTGCCCGGTTCCATGTTTCAGTTCGGTAACTTTGAGCTCGACTGCAGCCGGTTCGAGCTGCGGCAAGGTGGCCGCTCGCTTCGAATTGAGCGCAAGCCGATGGAGTTGCTCATTCTGTTAGCGGCGAGCGAGGGGCGGGTGGTGACGCGGGGGGAGATTGCGAAGCGACTCTGGTCGAGTGAGGTTTTTGTCGACACGGAGCACGGGATTAATACGGCCATTCGTAAACTTCGCCACCTACTGCACGACGACCCGGAGATCCGCGATTTCATCCAGACTGTAACCGGGATGGGCTATCGGTTCGTTGCGCCGGTTTCTGCGGTTGCACCGATTGTTGCGACTCGGCCGACAGAAATCATTCCCGAACCGGCTCGGCTGTTCGGCGGCCTTCTCGGCGAAGAGCGCTGGGCTGGTACGCAGGAGCTGTGGCTTGCCTGGCGATTGCGGTTGGCGGAATTGCGCTCTATCGAATGCATCATCGTCCGCCGGAGGTGATGTATACGCAACTAACGGATTTCACGGATTCGGCGGTAGCGCCGGCGTTGTCACCGGATGGACGCATGCTGGCATTTATCCGCGGCGGCGAAGGCTTTCTTACTTCCGACCAAATCTATGTGAAGATGCTGCCGGACGGAGAAGCCAAGCGCGTGACCGACGATGACCGGCCGAAGTATGGGCTGGCGTTCTCGCCGGACGGGTCAGAGATCGCATACACCGTGCTGGATGAATTCCGGGTTTTCCACGTACGAGGTATCAGCGTTGGGAGGCGAGCCTCAGCTTATGCTGAAAAACGCCGCCGGACTAGTGTGGCTGGATCCGCAGCGGCTGCTCTTTTCCGAGATTCGCTCGCGGAATTCATCTGGGAGTGGTGACGGCGACGGTGACACGCGCACCGGCCTGCGCGAAATTTATTTCCCAGCGCACGAGCGCGGCATGGCCCATTACTCCTTTCCGTCTCCGAATCGTCACTGGGCGCTGGTGGTTGAGATGAACGGGGATGGCGACTGGGCGACAGTGCCGGCTGGTTGCTCTCGACGGGCCCGAGCCACGTCGAGATTGGTTGGACCGGCGGGGACGTGCACCTCCGCGGGATGGTCGCCTGATGGCGCCTGGATGTATTTCACCGTCTCGTGGAAGGACGGAGCCACATCTGGCGGCAGCGTTTTCCTGAAGGCGCGCCAGAGCAGATCACGTTTGGGCCAACGGAAGAGAATGGATTGGCAGTGGAGCCGAAGGGAGGGGCGCTGATCACTTCAGTGGGAGTGCATGAGAGCGCGATCTGGATTCATGACGGGAGCAAGTGATCGGCCGCTCTCGTCAGAGGGTGAAGTGGACGACTTTCATTCTCCTGCTGTCTTCAGTCCGGATGCTTCAGTTCTCTATTACCTGCTGCGACGAGGCGAGGATGCTGGTACGGAACTGTGGCGGACGGCGGTGGACTCCGGGCGAAGCGAGGCAGTGTTCCCTGGCACAACAATGACTGCGTTCGACATCTCGCCGGACGGCAAGCGAGCGGTGTATACAACCGCCTCAAGAGACGAATCAACGCAGCTGTGGGTGGCGCCGCTGGACCGAAGTTCATCGGCAACGCAAGTGAACGTCTCTGGAGCACGTTCGCCGCACTTTGGAGCCGGCGCACAGATCCTGTTTCAGCGGGCAGAGGGAAACGCAAATTATCTGGAGCGGATTAATCGGGATGGATCGCATGGCGCCAAGGTTTTGCCGTATCCGATCGAGGAACTTCAAGGCGTCTCTCCGAACCGGCTGTGGGTGGCGGCCGCGGTTGCCGTGGCAGACAGAAGTCTTGCCGCGATTATGGCGATTCCATTGGACGGTGGAGCGCCGCGGCGGATTTGCGCGAGTTATTGCTTCGTACGAGTGGTCGGCGGACGGAAAGTTTCTGTTCGTCCCGGTAGCGGAATCATCTCGAACGGCATCCGGGGCGAAGCCTGGCTATTCCTCTCGGCCCGGGTGAAAGCCTGCCGGACCTTCCATCGGAAGGAATTGCGCCTCTGGCTGAACCGAACGTGGTGCCGGGAGCCAGGTTAGTTGAGCGTGCGTGGGTGACGCCTGGCAAAGGGTCCGACGATTATGCATGGGTGAATACAACGGTCCACCGGAATCTGTATCGGATCTCGTTGCGCTAAGAGGGATCCGAATGGAATCGGAAAAGCGGCGATCCGAGGAAGATGGAACTGTTGCTCGAAACCGCGTCGAGATCGAAACCGTGCTCGATTAGGGCGCGCAAAGGTGATGAAGCGAGTTTAATTACCAGCTATGCAGCCATTCCTCGTCGCGGCCGATGCGGACGGGGGTGTTGAAAAGTTCGCTGAGGCGAGTTTCGGTGAGGAGTTCTTCGCGGGGACCATCGCCGACGATGCGGCCGTCGCGCATCAGGATGATGCGGTCAATTTCGGGCAGGATGTCGCCCAAGTGATGCGTGACCATGACAAGGCCGGTGCCTTCTCGGGCGAGGCGGCGGAGGGTCTCGCGAAGTTCGCGCTGCGCAGCCAGATCGAGCGCGTTGGAAGGCTCGTCGAGGAGTAGCTGGCGCGGACGATGGACGAGGGCGCGGGCGATCAGGATGCGGCGCTTTTCGCCGGCTGACATTGTTCCGACGAGCTGAGCGGCGAGGTGCGAGGCTTCGATGCGCTGAAGGGCTTCACGCGCACGCGTGCGCATTTCGTCGGTGACGTGCAGATTGGGCCAAAGCGTGGACGCGGAAAAGAAGCCGGCGATGACGGCGTCGAGGCCGGTGGTGACAGCGGTGCGCTCGCCGGGAAGCTCGGCGCCCATGGGACCAGCGCCGACGACGCCGAAGTGGCGGCGGAGCTGGGTCAGGTCCCAGCGCTCGCGGCCGAAGATGCGGACACTCATGCCGGGCTGGACGATGGGATAGATCTGGCAGGTGATGGTGAGAATGAGCGTGGACTTGCCGCAGCCGTTGGGGCCGAGGATCGCGACGTGCTCGCCGGCGCGGATGGTGAGGTTGACGTCGTGGAGGACGATGCGGTCGCCGCGCGCGACGTTGACGTTGCGCAGCGCGAGAAAATCGGATGAGTTGATTTGGCTTTGATCCATTTGGGAACGGTGGAACGGTCTCATCTGTTAGATTAAATGGGTCCACACCATGAATGGTCTTTCCCAGTATCTAATCCCACGAGGCTTCAAGTTTGCAGCGACCAAAGCCGGCGTGAAGCCGAGCGGGCGGACGGATTTTGCACTGATTGTGGCGGATGCGCCGGCGAGCGCGGCTGCCGCGTTCACAGCCAACCGCGTGCAAGCGGCGCCGCTGACCATCGACAAAGAAAACCTGAGCGCGACAGGCGGGCGAGTGCGCGTGGTGGCCATGAATGCAGGCAACGCGAACTGCGCGGCGGGCGAGGCGGGATTGCGTGCGGCGCGGGCGACATGCTGGGGCTGCGGCAAAGGTATTCGGGTGCAGCGGGCAGGAAGTATTTCCGTCGTCGACGGGGATCATCGGCGTGCCGCTGCCGGCGGAAAAGCTGACGAACGTGATGCCGGAGTTGAAGGAGTTGCTGAGCGCCGATGCCAAGAGCTTTGACGAGGCGGCGCAGGCGATTTTGACCACGGACACGGTGAAGAAGACGGCCTTTGCACGATTCGAATTGGCGGGCGCGGACGGAGCGGCGCGTGAGGTGCGCATTGCGGCGTTCGGGAAAGGCTCGGGGATGATCCACCCGCAGCTTGTTCCGCACGCGACGATGTTGATTTACGTGATGACGGATGCGGCGATCGAGGCAGCGGCACTGCGCGCGTACCTTCGGAATTCAATTGAGGTGAGTTTTAACCGAATTTCGGTGGATGGAGATACGTCGACCAACGATACGGTACTGCTGATGGCGTCAGGAGCATCGGGAGTGAAGATTGGCGCGGGTGATGCGGCGTTTGCCGAGGCGCTCGAGGAAGTGTGCACCTCGATGGCGCAGCAGGTGGTGGGCGATGGCGAAGGATTGACTCATGTGGTGGAGTTGCGGATCGAAGGCGCGGCGAGCGATGCAGATGCGCTGCGCGTGGCCAAGGCAATTGCGCATTCACCGCTGGTGAAGACGGCGTGGGCGGGATGCGATCCAAACTGGGGTCGACTGGCGGCGGCGATCGGATACTCGGGCGCGCAGATCGATCCGTCGAGATTCGACATCAGCTTTGGAGATTTGCCGATTTGCCGCGATGGCGGGCGCGCGGCGGAATTCGATGAGGCGGCGGCGCATGCGTACATCAGCCAGCGGGAGTTTTCGATTTCGATCGATCTGCACCAGGGCGCGGGGAAGTGCGTTTTCTGGACGACGGATCTGACGAATGAATATATCCACATCAATGCGGATTATTCGTCGTAGGGGAAGTTAGCTCGATTTGATTGTCGAGTCGGTAGAGGTGCGGGCCTGGAGGCCCACACGACAGCCGACCTTCCACCCCACGGACGAAGACCTGTCCGTGGGGACCCCGGCTGGAGGTCGGCGCTACCTTATGGCGGCGGGCGCATTTCAGTTATTTTGCGCGGGGGTGGGTGCGGTCGTAGACGTCTGTAAGCTGCGCGGCGGTGAGCTGGGTGTAGCGCTGGGTGGTGGAGAGGCGCTCGTGGCCGAGGAGTTCCTGAATGGCGCGAAGGTCGGCGCCTTCTTCAAGCAGGTGGGTTCCGAAGGCGTGACGCAGAGTGTGCGGATGCACGTCGGATGGCAGGCCGTGCAGGATGGCGATGCGCTTGACGATGCGGCCGACGCTGCGCGTGGTGAGGCGCGCCTGACCGCCGTGCTGAGATTCCGCGGAGCTGCAGATTGAGAAAGAGAGCGGGCGTGGAGGATTGCGGCGTGTTCGCCGGCTGCAGCGAGCGTGCTGAACGCTCGGCGATATAAGCGCGCAGCGACTGGGCGGCGGCGTCGCCGAGGGGGACGTATCGCTGCTTCTGGCCTTTGCCGCGGACGAGGATGGCTTCGTTGGCCCATTGAATGTCGTCGAGATCGAGGCCGACGAGCTCGGCGTTGCGGATGCCGCAGCCATAAAGCATTTCCAGGATGGCCTTGTCGCGGGCGGGCCAGCTTGCGGCGTCGTCGTGGACGGAATCGACGACGCGGTTGAGCTGCTCGATGGAGGGAACGCGGGGCAGATGCTTGGGCAGGCGCGGAGTGGAGACGAGCGAAGCTGCATTTTGCTGGATGTGGCCCTTGCGGGCCAGCCATTTGAACCAGCTGCGAATGGCGGCGAGTGCGCGGGCGGCTGATGGCTTTGGAGAGCCCGCGCTGGTAGAGCGTGCCGAGATAGGAGCGGATGTGAGTGTGCTCGATGCGGCCGACGGCGAGGCGCGGAGTAGTTCTGGCGAGCCAGGCGGCGAAGTCGCGAAGCTCGCGCCGGTAGGCGCGCAGGGTGTGGGCGGAGGCTCCCCGCTCGTCGGACAGGACGCTGAGGTAGGCGTCGACCAGGCCGTGTTTTCGTGGAGCATGGAGGACGATTCGGCGGGCTCGATTCCTCGTCCTCCACCTGCGGCGCGACGTGCGACGAGACGCGGGCCGACAGGGGAACTGGGGCGCGCGTTGCGAGGAGTGTCGACTGCATCGTCATGCTCAGCGGCTGCGTGTCGCGCGCGGATGATGCATGCGATGGACGGCTTTGAGACGGCCGAGGGCCAGGTGGGTGTAGACCTGCGTGGTGGAGATGTCGGCGTGGCCGAGCATGATTTGCACGCTGCGCAGGTCGGCGCCGTGCTCGACCATGTGCGTGGCGCAACTGTGGCGCAGGCCGTGAGGGCTGGTGGAGTGGTTCGATGCGTCTTGACGAGGCTCCAGATCCATTGGCGGGTGAGGGGCATGCCGCGCAGGGAGAGGAAGAGGCGGCTGAGCGAGCTGTACGGCCTTTTTTTGCGGACCGGCTGATGCGCTCGAGGTGCGGGCGGCCTTCGCGCAGATATTGTTCGAGGGCCTGGATGGCGGCGCGGCCGAGGGGGACGATGCGCTCCTTGTCGCCCTTGCCGCGAACCTGCGACACGCCCGGCGTCGAGGACGAGATCGCTGACGGAAAGCGAAGTGACCTCAGAGACGCGCAGGCCGCCGGCATAGAGAAGCTCGAGAATGGCGCGGTCGCGCAGGGCGGTAGCCTTGGCCTGAGGATGCGAGGCCGCCATGGCAGCGCGCTCGAGCATTTCGGTGACTTCAGGCTCGGCGAGAGATTTGGGCAGGACTTTCCAGGCTTTGGGCGACTCGATGTTGACCGTGGGGTCGTGATGAATGCGGCTTGATCGAGAAGAAGCCATTTATAAAAGCCGCGGAGACAGCTCAGCTTGCGCGCGGCGGAGCGGGAGTCGATGCTGTGTGTGCGGAGGTGTTCGAGAAATGCGGAGACATCGGCCTCGGAGGCGGCGGAAAGCAGGATGGCGTTGCGGTCTTCAAGGAGCTCGGCAAAGATGCGCAAATCGCTGAGATAAGCCTCGCAGGTGAGCGGCCGAAGTCCTTTTTCCACGCGAAGATAGGCTCGAATAGTCCTTTAAAAGTGCGAGATTGTTTCGGGCTTCACAAGACTCGATTATCGGCGTGTTGAAGGAGCGGATAGGATAGCGGAGGATGGTTTGTCGTACCATGTTCGTCACGGCACTGAGACCGGCAAGTACCAACTGGTTGTGTTATCTGAGCAACGTAGACCTGTCGCCTGATTCCGGCAGGGATCGAGGGAGCGAAATTCGGCGAGTACGGAGACGGCAGCTCGTGACAACCATGCCGAATCTGACGGAACACAGCAGGGACAGGCTATCACGGACCGAGTGTTCTGGCGGTAGAGAGGATGTGTCAGGAGTGTGTGCATTGTGCCGATGAGGTCTCACGGGAGAAGCGTGGCGAAGAAGGACAGGCGGCACAAGCATGGCGAGAGAAATGGGGCAGAAGAAGCACGAATGGTGAGGCGCGGGCGAACGGGAGCACAATGTTCAGGCAAATGGGAACGCAAATGGCGGCGGTGCTGCGCTGCGCTCGGCAAAGATTGCGACTACGAGCGCGAATTGCGGCGGCTGCAGATTGAGCTGGTGAAGCTGCAGGAGTGGATCAAGCACGAAGGGCTGCGCGTGGTGGTGCTGTTCGAGGGGCGCGACGCGGCGGGCAAGGGCGGAGCGATCAAGCGGATCGCGGAGTCGCTGAATCCGCGGGTGTGCCGGATTGTCGCGCTGGCGACGCCCACGGAGCGCGAGAAGACGCAGTGGTATTTTCAGCGGTATGTGGCGCATTTGCCGGCGGCGGGCGAGATGGTGCTGTTCGACCGGAGCTGGTATAACCGCGCGGGCGTGGAGCACGTGATGGGCTTTTGCACGGAGCGCGAGTATCTGGAGTTCATGCAGAGCTGCCCGGAGTTCGAGCGCATGCTGGTGCGGTCGGGAATCATTCTGATCAAGTACTGGTTCAGCGTGAGCGACGAGGAGCAGGAGCGGCGCTTTCAGGACCGCATGGACAAGCCGACGAAGCGCTGGAAGCTGAGCCCGATGGATCTGGAGTCGCGCAAGCACTGGGCGGATTATTCGCGGGCGAAGGACGAGATGTTTGCGGTGACGGATACCAAGCAGGTTCCGTGGTTTGTGGTGAACGCCGAGAGACAAGAAGTCAGCGCGGCTGAATGTGATCCGGCATCTGCTGTCGATGATTCCTTATCGCGATCTGACGCCGGAGCCGCTGAAGCTGCCGCCGATTGTGAAGTCGAAGTATGTGCGGCCGCCGATGCACGAGCAGAATTTTGTGCCGGAGGTGTATCGGTAGAACAGTGATCAGTGGTCAGTAATCAGTGGTCAGATCAGAAAGGTCGGGGCCCCCAGAAGCTAATAGGTTTTTGTCGGTGAGGGCGGGGCGCAGGCGGTTTGGGTGTCGGCCGCGCAGCTTTGCTTTTCCATGGAGCAGGCGCGCGAGCGGTTGTTGAGTTTCTTCTCAACGAATCGCGCGTAAAGGCAGTTGCTCTCTTTTTTCTGATCGGGGTCGTGCATGAGTGAGAGGCCCTTCTGATACCACTTGTCGGCGAGGGCGGTCTCGCCGGTGTAATCGTACTCGCGGCCGAGGTCCCACGCGTTGATGGGATCCTTCGGCGCCATTTCGGCGGCCTTCTGGAGATAGGGAACCGCTTCGTCGTCGCGCTTGAGATAGGAGAGGAAGGCTCCGATGTTGCCAAGGACTTCAGGGCTGTTGGGGTAGTGGTAGTTGAGCACCTTCATAAATCCAAGGCCGGCGTCGTATTGGCGGAGTTCGCTAAGCTCGGCGGAGTAGGCAAGCCAAACGTCCGGAGCTTCTTTCCCCTTATATATTGAGCAACTGTCGTCGAGCGCTTCGATCATTTCGGAGTAGCGGCCTGAAACTTCGAGCAGATGCAAGCGGCCCTCGTGTATGGAAATATCCTGTGGGGCAAGCTTGAGGCCGAGGTTGAGGTGGACGAGGGCATCGTCGACTGCTTCGGGAGTGTAACTCCCGTGGATGTTGCCGCCGCCAGCCTCGTCGCCTTCGAGCTGGACAACATCGTGGCCGCAGAGCGCGACATTGGCGAGGCATTTCTGCGCTTCGGCCTGCTGGCTGACGTCTTTGGAGTTGACGAAGCTTTCGCAGAGTGACTTGGCGGCTTGGACGTTGCCCTTGTCGAAGAGTCTTGTCCAGTCGGAAATGTTGCCGGATTGCGCGAGACAAAAAACAGGCGCGCAAAAAATAGCCGATAGCAGGAATTGTCTTTGCATGTTGGCAAAAACAGTATCACGGTTTCAGGTCGAGATGGATGATGCGGGGGCGAACTTCATTCCTCTTAATTTCGAAAAGGCCGATGGTGACGGGGAGCTCGAAGCGGCGCGGACCGCAGGAGCCGGGGTTGAAGTAGAGCACTCCTTTTTTTGTGAAGTAATTCGGGCACGTGGGTGTGGCCGTGGAGGACGGCGGCGAATTTGGCGGCGGCGGGATCGAGGTGGAGGGTCTTGAGGTCGTGGAGCATGTAGATGTAGAGGCTGGCCTTGAGGATTTTCGATGAGGACGACTTCGGTTTCAGGCAGCTTGGCGCAGGGGCCTTCGCGATCGACGTTGCCGCGGATGGCGGTGACGGGCGCGATTTTGGCGAGCTCGTCGAGGATGGAGATCTTGCCCACGTCGCCGATGTGGAGGATGTGGTCGACGCCGCGGAGTGCTGGGGCGACTTCAGGGCGGAGGAGGCCGTGGGTGTCGGAGATGATGCCGAGGATCATGGAGTAAGAATATGCGGCGCTGGCAGTGTTAGGCTGCGGGGCCTAAAGCAAAGGTCTGGAGACCCGCGCGATAGCCGACCAGGAGGTCGGCGCTACAAGTCTAGATTCGGCTGCATGCGAGGTGGCCAGCGAAGCAGTTCGCGTTATGTTAACTCTTCGACTCCCGCTGGTTGCGCCGCTCGAAGATTCCATTTAGCGATCATTGATCCGGTAAGCTGAAATAGAGCAAGAGGCTGACCAGGCGCCCGAAAATTGAGATGACGGAAAACTCCCGGACCAACGAAGGATACTCCGCGACAAACTGGCGGAAAGCGGTAGCGGCTTATACGGAGCCGCGCGTGCTGCAGGTGCTCGCACTTGGGTTCGCGAGCGGCTTGCCGTTCCTGTTGACTTACTCAACTCTCTCGGCGTGGTTGGCGACAGCCGGAGTGCGGCGCGCGGCGATCGGCACCTTCGCGCTGGTTGGCATCCCTTACTGCATTCAAGTTTTTGTGGGCGCCGCTGATGGATCGCGTGCCTCCGCCAATGCGTTTGGGACGGCGGCGGGGTTGGGGAATCACCATCCAGATTCTGCTGATTGGCGCAATTCTCGGCCTGGGATTGAGCGATCCGAAACACAACTTGCCTCGGATGGCGGTGCTTGCGGTGCTTGTCGCATTTCTTTCCGCGAGCCAGGATATCGTGATCGATGCGTGGCGGGTGGAGAGCCTGAATGTGGACAGCAGGCTCCGGGGGCAGCCATGATCCAGTCCGGCTATCGGATTGGCATGCTGGTTTCCGGCGCGGGCAGCCTGTTTATCGCGGCATATGCGGGATGGTTCGCGGCTTATGCCACGATGGCTGCGCTGCTGGGCGTGGGAGCGCTGGTGTTTTTGCTGGGCCCGGAGCCGAAAGTCTTGCCGACGGAAACTTCACGTGCGGCGGAATCGGGCTGGCATGCGATTCGCCGCGGGTTTTCGACCGCTGTGATCGGCCCCTTTCGCGATTTCATGCAGCGGCCGCTTTGGCCCGTGATCCTGATCGCGATCTTCGGATACAAACTGGGCGAGGCAATGGCGGGAGTAATGTCAACACCACTCTATATATCGTTGGGATTTTCGCTGCCAGAGATCGCCACGGCTTCGAAAATCTTCGGATTTTTCTCGATTGTGGCTGGGGCCTTGATTGGCGGGGTCGTGACGACCCGGTTCGGAATCCGCCGCTCGCTGATTCTCTGCGGCATTTTGCAGTCGGTTGGGAACCTGTTTTTTGTGCTGCAGGCGGTGGGTGGGCATCAGATCGGCTACCTTGCCCTGTGCGTGACAGCCGAAAATATCACGGGCGCAATGGCGGGGACCGCGTTGGTGACGTATCTTTCGAGTCTGTGCTCGCCCGCTTTTACGGCGACCCAGTATGCGCTGCTTGCGGCGCTTGCTTCGCTTGGCCGCACCGTGGTCGCTTCCTCAGGAGGAATATTGTCAGAGAAGATAGGCTGGGTCTGGTTCTTTGTGATCACCAGCGTCGTCGCATTGCCGGCCATCCTTCTGTTTTTCTGGATTGGACCGCGCGACGAAATAAGGAATGATCAACTGAAGGCGGCCGGCTAAGAGCCCGATGGCCGATTGGATGACTCGACGTCGATCATCAATACTGATGGAAAATTCCATGACAACAAGAACACAGCGACATGCGGGCCGATTCGGGGTTGAATATCCCATGAGATTTTTGTGTCTGGTTTTGCTGGGAGGGATTGCTGTGCCGGCTGTGATCTCCCCACGGGTGGCGGCTGCTGAGCCACAATATGACGCGGGCGCAGCCAATCAGCAGGCTGCGGCGGAGCAGATGTTTGCTCTGGCCAACCAGGCGCGGACGCAGGCGGGCGTGGGGAGCTTGCAATGGGATCCGGCGCTGGCAGCGGCGGCGCTGAAGCATTGCCAGCGGATGGCGGCGGAGGGTCCGATTGCGCACCGCTACGGCGGCGAGCCGGACCTGAGCGACACGGGCTGCGCAGGCAGGCGCGCACTTCAGCGTGATTGAAGAAAACGTGGCGATAGGGCCGACGCCGGAGCAAGTTCATGACAGAGTGGATGCAATCGCCGGGGCACCGCGCAGAACCTGCTGAGCCCTGATGTGGATCGCGTGGGCGTGGCGGTGGTAGCCGCTCGCGGAGTTCTGTATGCGGTGGCCGACTACAGCGCGCGCGGTGCAGCAAATGAGCGTCTCGCAGGTGGAGGCGCGTGTGGCGGCTCTGATTCGGACGAGCGGCGTGACGGTATTGCAGGACCCGAGTGTGGCACGCGCGGCGTGCACCGAAGACAGCGGACTGCCAAGGGCGGCGGGCGGGATGCAGCCGCGATTCATCATGCGCTGGCAGGATGCGGATTTGTCGCGAGTTGCCGCAGGACACTGGAGCAGCATCTCGCAGTCGGGCAAGTATCGTCAGGCGGATGTTGGGCAGTTGCCCGGCGCAGGGAGTGCGGAAGGATCGTTCTCGGCGTATCGGTGGCGGTGTTGCTGTATTGAATCAGTGAACAAGAGTCGCAAGCAACGTTGAGACCAGAGTGTAGTCAGTCGAAGCATGCACTCAGCCGAAGTCCTGGTGCTCCTTCCAGAGTTCGTGCCCAGGGCATGCGCGGAGGGCCGCAGAGGAAGATGTCGGGGTGGAATTCGCTTTCTTCGTTCTGGATGCCTTCGGAGTTGCCGTTGTGGGCGGCCAAGCGGCAGCCGGTGAAGATCGAGTTGGCCTGCTTCTCGCGTGAGCCCGAGACGATGAGCGTGGTCGGCGGAGACGTCGGGTAGCCGCGGAGCCACTCGGAGTTGGTGGTGCCGATCGGCTCAGGGAGACCATACGCGCGGCCGAGGATTTCGATGGCTCCGTACTCGCCGTAGTTGCCGGTGGTGATGCCGAGATGTGCCTGCTGATCGGGCGGCAGCGAGTCGCGAATCTGCGCGACGGTGCGCACCAGTTCGTTCCAGCCGATTTCTTCGCGCAGATCGTAGCTGTGGCTGAGAGCGAAATTGCTTGAGCGGGCCGCTGATGGCAAGAGGCAGAAGCTGGGCGCATGTCGAAGACGGAGATAAAGGCGAAGCCGGCGAAGAAGACGGATTCGATGGTGGCGCGGCCCCAGCGCGGGCAGAGTGCGCAGCCAGCGCTCAGCAGGACCGCGCCCATGGCGAGCAGCATGGGATAGGCCGGGGCCACGTAATAGTCGCGGCCCTTGGCAGATGAAGAAGAGGCGAGCGGGACGAGGTACATGAAGGCGAGCATGCGGTAACGGCGATTGCGCAGGAAGCCGACGAGGCCGGCGATCCAGAGCGGCGCGGCGGCGAGGTTGGCGCAGATGAAGAATTGGCCGTTGAGGAATCCGTTGGCGCGGCCTTCGCCGACGTCGCGCAGCGTGAATGTGCTGGAGGAAGTGTGTAGGAGATGAAGTCGTGGCGCGCGAGCCAGATGAAGTTGGGCAGAAAGATGAGGAGTGCGAGAGCGATGCCGGCCCAGAACCAGCGGACTCGACGAGATAGCGGCGCGCGGGGGTGAGGACGAGGCCGACGAGAATGCCCGGCGATGTAGAAGACGATGGCGTACTTGGTTTCGAGCCCGAGGCCGACAGCGGCGCCGATGGCGAGCCACCAGCGGGGATCTTCAGACTTGAGGAGGCGGACGATGAAGTAGGCGACGAGCACCCACCAGAGGAAATCGAAGGAGGTGTATTGAAATTCGGGCCTTCAAACAGCGGCGACCGGCGAAAAGCGCGACAGCGAGAGCCGCGGTGACCTGGGCCAGACGCGAGCCACCGAGTTCGCTGGCCATGAGGCCGGTGAGGATAACGACCGTGGCCTGCGCGATGACTGCGGAGAAGGCGCAGGCCCACCATGTGAGACGCCGAAGAGCGCGAGGCCGATGTGCTCGATGAAGGGCGTGAATGGCGGATAGGCGACGAATCCCCAGTCGAGATGGCGGGCGTCGGAGAGGAATTGGAGTTCGTCGCGATGGAAGCCGTAGCGGCTGTTGGTGAAGAGATGAAGGAGGGCGACGGCGGCGGCGATGGCGAAGAGATGGCGCGTGTTCGGCTTGCGGCGATCGCGCGGACCGAGATGGGCTGGTCGAGTCGGCGGTCAAATTGACAGATCGGGCAACTGAGTGCAAACAGACCTCCGCTTGCGCAGTGTTACGCAGGCACCGTGAGCAGTCAGGTTCCGTTGCGGCGCTCGCAGTGGCTGGGGAACGCGGACCGAGGCCATGCCGGCCGCGGTCGCAGCCTGAATGCCCATTCGGTGTCTTCAAAGACGAGGCAATCCTGGGCGGCGACGCCGAGGCGCGCGGCGGCGGCAAGGAAAGCATCGGGAGCGGGCTTGCGAGCGCGCGTAGTCCTCGGAGCCGACGAGGATGGGAAGCGGTCGAGCAGGCCAACGGCGGTAAGCGACTTGACGATCGATTCGCGCGTGCTGCCGGAGACGACGGCAAAGGGAATGCGGCCCTGCTGGGCGTTGATGTGCTCGAGCACCTCGGGCACGGGCTTGAGTTGGGGGAGATGCTCAAAGTAGAGATTCTCCTTGCGCTCGGCGACGGCTTCGACGGGCATGTTGAGGCCGTGCATCTGGTTCAGCGCGGCGATGATTTCGACCGGAGGCTTGCCGCCCCAGGAGTAGAAGAGCTCTTCGTCGAAGGTGCAGCCCCACTCGCCGAGCGCCTGCTTCCAGGCGATGTAGTGGAGCGGCATGGAGTCGACGATGGTGCCGTCGCAGTCGAAGAGATAGGCGCGAAAATCGCCGGGGGGCAGCTGAAGCTTCATTGCTCTGAGGTGATGACTTCCTTTAGAGTTCGTGGTCGGATTCGAAATCGCTGATTCGCGTTTAGGATGGGGCACGCAGTGCTGGGTTTAATGGCCGGCGCTGCTTCGGCATGCGCGGCTGCGAGCAGCCGCCTTCGCCGGGCTTGGTCGGCTCCATTTGGAGCGCGTTGTTGAAGCGGTTGAAGTAGTTGAAGAGGCCGATGGCGCAGAGCAGCTCGACGATTTCGCCTTCTGAATAGAAGCTGCGCAGCTCGGCGAATTGCTCGTCGGTGACGGCGTTGGCATCGCGGGTGACGGTCTCAGCCAGGCGCAGCGCGGCCTTTTCGGCGGGTGTGAAATCGTCGCGCGTGGGCCAGTCGGCGAGATGCGCAAGCTGGTCGTCGGTCCAGCCGAGGTTGCGGGCGAGGATGGTGTGGCTGGCGAGGCAGTAGGGCGTCTCGTTCACCTGGCTGGTGCGGACGATGATCAGCTCCTTGAGCTTGGTGGAGACGGTGCCGGTGTTCAGGACCGCGGCGAAATGCGCCTGCATGGTGGCGAAGATCTCGGGCCGGTGGGCCATGACGCGAAACATGTTGGGCACGTTGCCGCGCAGGGCAAAGGCCTTGTCGTAAAGAGCGGCGATTTCGGGGGCCAACTTCGCTGCGGTCGAGCCGGGAAATCCGGGACATTGGCGCCTCCTCAGGTGGTTCAGTCTCTCATGGTATCGTTTCCGAGGCGTTTGTCCGGTGACGATGGGTCGAGAAGTGTGGTTGTGAGTGCTGCACGCGCGCGGTGGCAGGCGCGGCGCGATTTTGACGCAGCTACGCAGGCTCTGCTAACTTAATAAATGGACAATTCTAGCGCCACTCACTCCTCAGTAGCTCAATGGCAGAGCATTCGGCTGTTAACCGAAGGGTTGTAGGTTCGAGTCCTACCTGAGGAGCCAATTATTCAATAACTTAGCTCCCCTTCCGTGCCGCTCCCTGTGCCTTTCATTGCAAACTGAAAGCCAGCTCTGCAATCTTTCCGTTTGCCTTGAGCATTTCTGCCGATTGCGCATCCCGAAATGTTCATAGTGGTGCGAATTTCGGAGTGCCGGATTAGCTTCTGTTGCACACCAACGACGTCCCAATCGCATCAATCCATGTTCAGTCGGAATGCCGGAATGTGTGCGTCCCAATGTTCCCGATTCCGTTCATCTTGCACGCGCGTCCAGCTCACGCCAAAAGCCGGTGTGGGAATAGGGCAGTCTCCTGATTCCTCAAAGGACCGGCAAATGTCCAATCGCTGTCCGCTAAAAAATCCGTAGTCTGCCTCCACTCTGAAACGAGCGAACGGAATTGCTCAATTGTGAGGCTGTGAGGCTGCCTGTGAGGGCGTGTGGCTGCCGCATCCGCTTGGACGCATCCTTGACCGGCACCAGGCTGATTGGATTGACCTGAATCGGAATGTCCTGCTTCCGCATCGCGTAGTTCCAACGTGAGCTGAGAAGCCCGCGAACGTGGGCGCGGCTCTTAGGAGCGAGGGCAAGAGACTTGAGCAATATCTCAAAAGGACGCGACTGCAAATCTGTAGTTGGCCGTTGTCTCCACTTCGGCAGAATGCCCGCGCGGCGGACCTTGCAATTTTGCAGCCCCGAAATTTCGATTTCGCTCCGTGCCTTAAGTTGCGCAAACAATTCTTTTTGCGACGTGAAACATGAACAGTGCTTTGCGTTTCATGATTTATGCGGTCAACCTTCTCGAATTTGACTGAGGGGACGAAGAATTAGGAGTTTGTGCTATGACTCCCGGGGCAAGAATCTGCATCTTTGTATATGCACGAATTCACCAGCCAAAAAGGCAAGCATCGACGATGCGGAGTTCATTGGCATCAGATTATTTTCGGATGAGAGTGCTTGACCGCAGAGAAAAGTGGAATTGAATGAGTTTTATTCGCGGGGCAGGCGGCCCCGTGAGGATCTAGCGCTAGACGACAGTTCAGTGCTAAGGAGGCATCCGAAGCTTATGGAAAGTCTTCCAGGGAACGTGGGAATTGCCCGCGAAAGCGGGTCAATGCGCCAAATTGTTGAGGCGGCGTTTCGCCATCGCAAGTTGTGGTTACTAGTGGTTCTCATAGTGTTCTGCGCATCGATTGCGTACACACTGTTGCGGCCGCGCCAATACCGCTCGGAAATGGATATTCTCGTTCAAAATACGCGCGCAGATGGTCAGATCACTCCGAGCCGGGTAAATGGCATGATCACCATCAACGGCGTGACCGAAGAGCAGATCAACTCAGAGATCCAGATGCTGCAAAGCACGAGCCTCGCGAATGTCGTCGTCGACCCGCAGTGGAACAACAGGCCGGTGGGCAGCATGACGCAAGCGCAGTACCGATCTCACGACAAAGCAGTGGACAACTTTGAGAAGCATCTCTCCGTGGATCTGGTGAGGAAATCGAACGTGATCCACGTGACATATATTGCATCCGATCCCAAGGTAGCGACCGACGCATTGAACCGCTTGCTGGCGGCTTTTCTTGCGAAGCAGCGCGAGATTGCTCAACCGCCGGGAACTGCAAAGTTCTTTGCAGACGAAGCGTCTCACTACAAGAGTGAACTGGACCAGGCGCAGACGCAGCTTGCGCAGTATCAACAAGATCACCAGATTGTTTCTCTTGGCGATTCGGAACAGAATACGGATCGCCAGATCAACGACGCCGAGACGGAATTGCGAAGCACTGATGCGCAGGTGGATGAAATAACCCAACAGCTGAGCACGCAGACGCGGCAACTGAAGAGCATACCGACGCGTGAAACGACGCAACAGCGGGTAATCCCCAATGACTATTCGGTGGAGCGACTGAACACGATGCTGGCCGAGCTGGAGAATCAGCGGACCAGCCTCCTGACGAAGTTCAACCCTGAAGATCGAATGGTGCAGGAAATCGACAAGAAGATTGCGGATACCAAGACGGCACTGACAGAGGCAAAGGAGATGACTTCGCGGGAGACGGCGTCCGACGTGAACCCGGTATGGCAAACGGTAACTGGATCGATTATTCAGAATGAGTCAGAGCGGCAGGCCCTGCGCGCGAAGGAGAACGTGCTGAAGCAACAAATCGCAAGCTTGAGGTCAAATTTGTCGGGCGTGGAAGGCTCGACGGTGGCATTTACGACGCTACGCCAGAAAGTAACCGATCTCGACAACAACTACCAGCTTTATAAGCAAAAGAGCGACGAGGCAGCGATGGCAGATGAGATGAATGAGAATCGCCTGCTGAATGTTGCTGTTCAGCAGAATCCGACATATTCGGTGGTGCCATTTCGACCCAAGCCAGTCGTTGACACGGTCTTAGGGGGATTTACAGCGATTTTTCTAGCAAGCTTTATGGTCTTTTTTGCCGAAATTGGGCGAGATACGATTGCCAACGCCAACGAATTGGAGAGTGTGGCGAGGTTCCCCGTGTTTGCGACGGTTCCTTTGGAACTCACTCGCGGCGACGACCGGACCGAGCCTCTCGCCGATTTTGCGCCGGTGTTTGTAGGGATGACGTCAAGAAAGGAAAGAGAATCCGACCGCCAGCGACGTGTAGCTCCGGCGCTGGTGCGATTCCAGAAAGAGAGACAGACGCTATGAAAAGCTCTTTCAATCATGTGAATGAGGAATATGCCCTGGAGAGGAATGACAGCGCAGCCTCGATCTATCACACATTGCTTTACACGGTTTTGCAAAAGCCTCGAGATAAGCAACAGGGCGGCGTCGTAATCGCTCTCAGTTCGAGCAATCCTGGCGAAGGCGTGACTTATGTTGCGAGGACGCTGCTGCACGAGCTGGCAAAGTGCGAGCTTACTTCAGTCGCTGGAGTGAACGTGAGTTTCCTTAGGAAACTGCATGAACCTACTGTTGAAGCGATCCGAAGTTCGATTGAGCGGCAGGCCTCCCGTCTGGGAGAAAGCGTCGACCCAGGAGATTCAACAAGATCGCTGGCGATGACGCATCGCAGGGGCCCATGGGAAGCAAGCTGGCAATACCGGCGCGACTGCATTGATTTATTGCGGGCGGAGTTCGATTACACGATTATCGATTGTCCGTCGCTCGGAGAATCGGGCGATTTGCTAAGCATTGCTCCGTTCGTCGACGGCATCATCCTTGTTGTTGAGGCAAATCGCACGCGGCGCGAACAGCCGCGCCAGGCGGAACAGCGTATCTCGGCTGCAGGAGGAACACTCCTTGGCTACATCTTGAACAAACGAGTTTATGAGGTTCCACGCTGGATCCACCATGATGCTTAATGGATTTTCGCATCCTTCAACCACGAGGAGGAAACAATGAAACGAATCCTTGCGATGATGGTCGGGTTGCTTTTCTTAATTCCGACTTCGATTCGAGCCGACGAGCAATTGCATAATCGCCCTGTTTATACGCTTCATACCGGCGACGTGATCGTTTTGAATTATCGCTATACCCCTGAGTTCAACCAGACAGTAACGGTGCAGCCGGACGGAAGTGTCAACCTGAATATTGTCGGAGATGTGAGGGTGGCGGGGCTTTCTGTGGACGAGGCCCGCGCACGCGTTCTAAGTTTCGCGTCGGTTCGACTGAATCATCCAGAGTTAACAATCACTTTGCAGCATTTTGAGCAGCCATATTTTGTTGTGGCTGGCGAAGTAGATCATCCTGGAAAATTTGACTTGCGGGATAACACAACCGCACTTCAGGCCATCATGCTCGCCGGCGGATTCAAGGATTCGGCGCGCGACACGCAAGTGATTCTATTCAGGCGAATCAATGCAGATCAGGCAGAAGTTCACAAGCTCGACTTACATAACGTAAAGAAGAGTTCGGATCTAGAACGGGACACGGAGCTTGAGCCCGGAGATATGCTGCTCGTTACTCGCAATAAGATGGAGCATCTCTCGCGCTTCATGAAAGCCAGCAACCTGGGGGTTTACTTTAATCCATTCCCAGTTGTTCCGTAGCCTGCATCTCATTCGTCATTAGGCTGCGCTCGAAATGGCCGGGAAAGTGCGCCCAATTTTTTCACGGAGTTTATCGATGCAGCAAAATATACGTATAGATCAAGATTCAACGGCACGCCTCGATGCAGTGGGATCACCTTTTGTACTCGAAGGAACATCAAAGGCCGGATTGCACCTGCGGCCTGCGGTGGCGCGGGCTATTTCAGGTCCGCTAATTGGTACTGCGGATCTTGTGTGCCTGAGCATCATGCTCATTTATCTCGCTCTTTGGGCGAGTGGAGCGACGATTTCAGGGAACCTGGTGGCATTGCTCTCCGTCCGCTTGTCTGTAGGCCATTTTCTGGTGATCGCGCTTTGTTGGATCGTGTGGCGGACGATCTTTTACTACTGCGGCCTCTACACGTGGCAGCATGTTCAGTCGGCAAGGGGTGTTCCAGGCCGCGTTGCGCTTGCAACGGGCATCTCGGCGTTGTTGGCATGCGACGTGGTTGGTGCGATGTGGCACCACGGGCGATTCGTCCACCTGGCGGTTTACTTCTGGATCGCCACGATGAGTGCGGCACTTTTGACGCGAGTTGCGGTTTGTCTTTTCCAACTCTATGTCCGGCCTCATTTCAGGCGAAGAAGGCATGCGGTAATTGTCGGCGGAGGCCCGCGCGCCGCGCGGTTCCTTGAAGAGCTGAAGTTACATCCAGAATGGAACTACCAATTCATCGGCTATGTGGATAGCACGGCAATGGAAATTCCCGGGCAAAGCTGGCCGCTGCTGGGTAGGATTGGCGATCTCGAAGAAATTCTCATGAGACAGGTCGTTGATGAAGTTGTGGTCGCCTTGCCGGTGAAGACGCAGTATGCGGCGATCGACCGGACAATCTCGATCTGCGAACGAGCGGGAGTGCAGGTGCAGTACTGCGAAGACCTCTTCGATACGCCAAGGTCGAGTCACTGTTACCGTGAGCAGATCGACAATCAACGCGTCGTGCTGAAAATGGTGAAAGACGATTATCGCCACCGCATTAAACGGGCAGTTGACCTTGCTGGAGCGACTTTCGGATTGATTCTTTGCGCGCCTCTTTTCCTTATTGTGGCAATACTCATTAAGGCGACAAGCAATGGACCGGTATTTTTTACGCAAGACCGCTACGGTCTGGGCAAGCGGACATTCCGCATTCATAAATTTCGCACGATGGTTGTCGACGCCGAGGCAGCGCAGGGATCGCTGGAGCATATGAATGAGACCAGCGGGCCTGTTTTCAAGATCTTCAAGGATCCGCGCATTACGAAGGTCGGCGCGATTCTGAGGCGAACCTCGATTGATGAATTGCCACAACTATTCAATGTGGTAAAGGGGGAGATGTCCCTGGTTGGTCCGCGGCCGCTGTGCCTCCGCGATGTAGGCAGATTTTCAGAGGGCTGGCTGATGCGCCGATTCAGCGTGAAGCCCGGGCTGACCTGTCTCTGGCAAATCTGCGGGCGCAGCAACGTGAACTTCGATCGATGGATAGAGCTGGATCTTCACTATATCGACAACTGGTCACTGAAGATGGACCTGCAGATACTTGCGCGAACAATTCCAGCAGTTTTGAAAGGTACGGGTGCGGCGTGAATTTGGCTCTCCCAGCACGCGTGGTGTTCGTAAACCATACAGGCGCTGTTAGTGGTGCAGAGCAGGTGCTCATCAATATGGTGAAGGGGCTCGAGCGACCTGCGTATGAGTTGATCGCGATCTGTCCTGACGAGGGCGACTTGGGGCGGATGCTCCGCGACGAGGGGGTACTTTGTATTCCATTGCCAGCAGTGGATGCCCGATTTGCCTGGCGCCCCGACCTGCTGTGGAAGGCTTTCACGTCACTTACCCGGGCGATTGTCTCGCTCCATAAGACGCTCGCAAAGATTGATCCAGACATTATCCATGCCAACACATTACGAGCCGGAATTGCGGTTTCAATCGCATCTATCGGGACAGGTCGTAAGGTGGTGTGGCACATCCACGACAAGTTGCCGCGGCATGCGTTCAGCATGGTCATTCGGATCGCAGCGCTTTTGCTTCGCCCGTCGCGCATCGTGGCTGTCTCAGATTCCGCTGCAAAAGCGTTTCGCGGGCCATTTTCCTTTCCTGGACGGGTATTCACTATTCACAATGGGATCGACTTGAGCCGGTTTCCGCCGAAGGGGGCTGGCAGCCGAGCATTGCGTCTGTCATTCGGAGTTCCCGAAGACACTTTTCTGATATGCGCGGTTGGGCAAATATGTGCTCGTAAAGGCTTGGTCGAATTGGTTTCGGCGTTCGAGCAGGCCAGCACGCAGGCGCCGCAAATGCACCTGGTCATTGCTGGGGAAGTCGTCTTCGAGCACGAGCGAAGTTATTTCAATCTTCTCCGCATCGCATCATCGGCGTCTCACATCTCCGAGAGGATTCACATCATCGGTCATGTGGCGGATGTTTCCAGGTTGATGCAGGCCGCGGATCTGCTCGTGCTGAATTCGCGTGAGGAGCCGTTTGGTCTCGTTTTGGTTGAAGCCATGTCGAGCGGCACGCCAGTGCTGGCGACAAGGGTCGGCGGCATTCCGGAAATTGTGAAGGATAAAGAAAACGGCTGGCTGATAGAAAAGGCAGATACCGCGGGCCTCGCGGCAATGCTGCTGGAGTTGTCGCAGAAGAAGGACCTGCTAGAGCGGGTCGCCCGCTACGCACAAAGCGTGACCTGTCCGCAATTTTCACTTGAAAGATTTCATAGCGAGCTGCATCGGTTTTACTCAGAACTACTGCCGAGCCCGAGGCAATTCATCGGCCGTGCGGAATCCATCAGCCAAAGCCAATCTTGACTGGAGAACAGGAACTTTCCCATGCCCAGAATTGCATTGTTTCAGGACTATCTCGCACAGAACGGGGGTGCGGAACGAGTGACGGAAGCGATTCATCGAACGCTTCCGGAAGCGGAGCTCTACACAACGATGGCGGTACCGGATCGAATTTCTCCGTATCTGAGAAATCTGGAAGCAACAACTACCTGGATGCAGGCACTTCCTGCAAAAGCAAAGCTCTATAGGCATTATTTTCTTTTGTATCCTTTGGCAGTGGAATCGACGCACCTGGAGAACTATGACCTCATCGTGAGCAGTTGCTGTGGTTACGCAAAGGGTGTGAGGCGCGGTGAAAATGGGGTTCATGTCTGCTATTGCCACAATCCCATGCGTTGGGTGTGGCGATTTTCTGAATATATGCAGCGGGAAACCTTTTGCCGTCCGATGAAGGCTGCCTTGCGTTTAATGGTGGAACGGTTAAAGCAATGGGAAATGCGCGCAGCCACGAGGCCCGATTACTACATTGCTAATTCACATATCGTGGCCAACCGTTTGAAGGATGCGTTTGGGGTGGAAGCGAAGGTCATCGAGCCCCCAATCGATACATCACGATTCTGGATCAGCAAAGCGCCACAAGATTACTACATGATTCTGGCTCGGCTGAATGCATACAAGCGAATCGACCTAGCGGTGGAAGCGTGCACACGGACCGGCCGCCGCCTATTGGTCATCGGCGACGGGCCGGACCGCGAACGGTTGAAGAGTCTGGCCGGGCCTACAGTGACCTTTTTGGGCCGCCAATCCGACACAGCGGTGAGCCGCTACGCCAGCCGCTGCCGGGCGCTGATATTTCCGGGCGAGGAAGACTTTGGAATGGCACCACTGGAGATCAATGCGGCCGGGCGGCCAGTAGTGGCATATGCGGCAGGCGGCGCGACAGAGACCGTGATCGAAGGATTGAACGGTGTGTTATTCGGCGAACAGACGGTTGACTCGCTAATCGAAGGCCTTGACCGCCTGGAAGCGCAAAGCTGGGACCCCACTGCGATCAGGAGGAATGCGAAGCGATATGACGTCAATGTATTCCAAGAGCGCTTGCTCGATTATCTGTATCAGGTGTCGCCAGCAGTGCGGAATCTGTACCTGCTGCGGCGGAGGGCAGGATGAACGAGGCGCAAGAGGATTCCACCGCATCGGTCAGCCGCGAGCAGGGCAATTCGCAAAAAGGATTTCGCGCGGTAACTCAATCGGTCGCGAGCAAAGCCGTCATCCTCGGACTGCAAGCAGGAACCGGCATCCTGACGGCGAGAGAGCTGCGGCCGTGGGGTCGCGGAGAATTGGCGGCGATGATTCTGTGGCCGCTGTTAGTGGCCAGCATCACGACGTTGGGAGTGCCGAGCGCTCTAATTTATTTCTTGCGACACAAAGCCGTGCAACGGGACCGACTAATCGTAAATGGGTTCTTGATGGCGATCGTGCTCGGCGTGGCGGCAACTCTGCTAACCCTGGCGATTCTTCCTCTGTGCCTCCGCCAATATTCGCCGTCGGTTTTACGGGCCGCAGAGTGGTTTCTACTCACAGTGCCGATCTGCTCCATCACGCTTGCGGGGAGGGCCGTACTTGAGGCATCGCACGATTTTGGCGGTTCGAATGCGATTCAGACGCTTACGCCGTTCGCGACGCTGATCGGCCTTTTATTGTTTCTTGGATTCCATCATTTCAACCCTTACACAGCGGCGATCGCATACATCGCTGCATCGCTGCCTACCTTCTGGCTGATGGCGAACCGCGTGCGCCGTGTGCGCACCGGGAAAGCGCGGGTGCAACTCGCAGTAATGAAGCAGATTCTTGGGTACGGGGTTCGATCTTATGGCATCGACGTCTTAGGAACCCTGGCGCTTTACGTCGACCAAGTGTTGGTTATCGGGCTTTTGAGTCCGGGTGCGATGGGCGCATACGTCGTCGTTTTGAGTCTGTCGCGCATGCTCAATCTATTCCAGAATTCGGTTGTGATGGTTCTGTTCCCAAAGGCGGCCGGCCGGCCGGCTCAGCAAGTCGTGGAGATGACGGGCGACTGCGTACGCATCAGTGGGCTCGTCACCGCCATTTGCGGAGTGGTAGTTTGCCTCACGGGACCATCGCTGTTGCGGATCCTTTATGGGAGCGAATACGTCGCGGCAGCCGGAGCTTTGCGAATTTTGGTTGTGGAGGTTGTGCTTTCCGGGGCGACATACGTACTGGCGCAGGCATTTATGGCGCTTGACCGGCCCGGCGTCGTTACTATATTGCAGGCGCTTGGGCTGTCGCTTAGCGTGCCGTTGATGATCGTGCTGATTCCACGGTTCGGGATTTATGGAGCAGCCATTTCGCTGCTAACGTCGACGATCGCAAGGCTTGTTTTTGTCTACTCCGCGTTTCGATTGTTTCTAAAGACCAAGCCGCCGAGAGTGATTCCCGCCGGACCCGACATCAGGCTGCTGTGGAACAGCATGATGGGTTTGAGATGGGAGCGTGCGGCGTGACGACGTTCAAAGTCAACCATCGGGGCGAGGGCCGCGAATGTTGCCGATTATGGCGGTCACGGCATTCAATGTTTCGGCGCAATCCTTGTGCTGATCGTGATTCCTGCACTTTGCATTTTCGGAGGCCAAGCCGGCCTATTGCGTCTCGTTTTTCCTGTATTAAGTGTTGCGGTAGGAGGATTCCTTCTTTGGCGGTCGGTTCCGCTCTATGTGGGCATGGTCTTCTGGCTCTGGTTTGTGACGCCGTTCCTGGGTCGCATGGCAGATTTTCAAGGAGGATGGACGCCAGCCAGCGCCGTCGAGCTGGCGCCGTATCTTGCCGCAAGCCTCGGCGGCATCCCGCTCTTGCTGAATCTGCGCTTTCTAGCAAGCCGAAAGACTCTGCCATACACCTGTGCACTGGTCGGAATTTTATACGGCGCCATCCTCGGGCTCACATATCTCCCGCTTTTTAATGTCCTGCGCGCACTTCTGAACTGGATGGTTCCGGTCATTTTTGGCCTGTTTGTATATGAGGAGCGTCGACATTACTTCGAGCTTCGCCGCGTAATTGAGAAATCATTCCTGTATGGAGTTCTTCTTTTGGGCGCTTACGGCATTTATCAGTTCTTCGTCCTTCCTGACTGGGATCGTATGTGGATGCTCAACGTCCAGATGAATTCCTTTGGCGAAGTCGACATCATGAAGACGCGCGCATTCAGCACGATGAATGCTCCGGCAATTTTTGCCGCGACGATGGCCTGCGGATTATTGGTGCTATTTAATCTCAAGGGAAAACTCCGCTTGCTGGCCGCTGCAAGCGGCTTTATTGGCCTGGTTTTGACTTTGAGCCGCGCATCTTGGCTGAGCCTGGCGGCCGGCTGTCTCTTTCTCGCGCTTCGGTTAGGAATGCGGGCCCGTTTTCGGCTGGTGTTGGCGTCGCTGGCGTGTGTTGGTTTTTTGATTGGATTCGCACAGATTCCAGGCATCAAAGGACTTGTGGAAGAACGCATGGCCACATTTACTCAGCCTGGCCAGGACGTTAGTTTTTCTGCCCGAGTAGAGGGGCACGAACAAGCATTACGTGAATTGGCGCAGGAGCCGTGGGGGGAGGGCGTGGGAAGTACGGACACACTGCACAATACGGAAGGAGACGATGCGATCATTGGACCGCACGATAGCACCTTGCTCGAATTCCTGTATTCATTGGGATGGATTGGATCGTTAATTTATGCCTTGGGTCTGGGCTCGCTGGGCGTGCAACTGTTTCGCGCCGGAGGTCGCGATCTATTCGTCATTTCTGCGCAGGCAATCCTGATTGGATTTCTCGCGCAATCGATGCTGAACAGCATTTTCCTCGGTGTGTTGGGGTTCATGGTATGGACCTTTGCCTCAATGAGTCTGGCAGCCGCAGAATGCAACGAAGCGGCCGAGTCCGCGGCTGAGCGAACTGCCCCGGCCACAGCCGGTTATGCCGTCGCATAAGGACACACGATGCGAATTCTGCACATACTGAACGACGTCACCGATCGCGGCAACGGCATTGTGAATGCAGCGGTAGATCTGGCCGTAGAGCAAGCGCGACAAGGCCAAACGGTTGCTGTCGTCTCGGCGGGAGGCGGCTACCAGCCTTTGCTCGAGAGTGTAGGCGTTCGTCACTTCACGCTCGATCAATCGAGACGTCCGATCCAGATTGTGCGTGCGGGGCGGACATTTCATCGACAACTGCTCGACTTCCGTCCGGATGTTGTTCACGCCCATATGCGCACAGGGCTGCTTCTGGCGTGGTTCTGGGCCAGATTTGAGAACTTTGCATTAGTAGGTCATGTGCACAATGTACACGACCGGGAATCCGTCCTGATGGGACTGGCTGACCGGGTGATTGCAGTGAGCAATTCGGTTGCCGAGACCATGACGTCCCGTTGGATTCCCAGAAGAAAGTTACGGGTGGTGCTGAATCGGACTTTGGACAGCCCGCGCCAACCCAGGCTTCAGGAGATTGAGCCTGCAACACTCATGCGGCCATCCATTGTGACGGTTTGCGGGATGACGAGGCGCAAAGGAATTGAAGAACTGATTTCGGCATTCGAAAGAGTGGGCAACGAATTCTCGGGCGCTCATCTGTATCTTGTCGGCGACGGACCGGAGAGGAGCCGATTCGAAGAGCAAGCACGCAGGTCACCCCACAGCAGGCGCATTCATTTTGAAGGATACAAGGCAGTTCCGCAGTCCTACATGTTGAGCGCAGACGTTTTTGTGCTTGCCGCAAGACGCGAATCTTTTGGGTTGGTGCTGATTGAAGCTCGAGCGGCCGGCTGCGCTATCGTGGCAACGGCCGTGGATGGAATTCCCGAAGCGCTGGAGAATGGCCGCGCGGGCATGCTGGTTCCGATGCGTGATCTTTCAGCGCTTGCCGGCGCAGTGAACCGTCTGTTGGGCAGCCACGAAGAACGGACCGAATGGAAGAGCCGCGCACGCGAAGGAGTCGAGAAATTCCGCGTCGAGCGAATGGTTCGTGAAGTTAACGAAGTGTACGAGGAATTGATGGAAGAGAGAAAATGGCGCGACCACTCCAACGTTGCCTGGATCAAGTAAGAATTTGTTGTCGCTTCGTCCGCCCTGTGCAGCCCGCTTCAGGCGCGCCCCTCGTGTGGTTCTCTTTCGTTACAAAATGATTCTTGTCCGACCCGACCGCAGGCGTGCAAGGCGGTCGGCCCAATTTGCATCGGGTCTGACGAAACTCCGAAGGAGGCTCCACGACAATGAGACCAGCCGCACAGGAGCGAGATGTAGAAGCGATGCACTTTGGCAAGTCAGCGGGAGACCGCAGTTACAGTTCTTCGTCGGTTGCGAATCACACTCCAAAGAGCCGGCGGACCGTTCCAGTGTTGCCGGTGAACGAGGAGAGTTGCTTATCGGGACCGGTCGGCGTGGCTGTTCTTACAAAGGCTTGCCTGTCGGTTGTGATTCCCACGGTGTTTCACGAGGAATGGTGGCTCGACGCCGCCACGCAAGGAAGCTACTCCGTCGTCGAAGTGAACCTCGGGGGCCGGACGGTGGGTCGCTTGCCATTCGAACTGAGGCGGAGATCCGGCATGGTTGGAATCTGGACACCGCCGCTTACTCATTTTTTAGGCCCGGGCATTGACGACGGCGAAGGTAGCGGCAACAATCGCTTTCTGCGCCGACTTGAGATCACGCGCGAATTAATCCTTAAGTTACCCCGAGCGTCCTGGCAATGCATTCGATGCCATCGAGGAACCTACGACGTCATTGCATTTCAGGAACTATCGTTCAAGACATACGCGCAGTTTACATACGAGATTGCACCGGACCCGGTTCCCGACTTGTGGCAACAAATGCGGAGCAAAACCCGCAACGTCATCCGACGGGCACAAGAACAATTCACTGTGAGAGAACTTCACGATCCCGAAGAATTTGTCCGTGTCTACGAAGCGCACCTTTCTGCCAAGCGCATCCAGAACTTGCTTGATCTTGAGGCAACCAAACGCGTGGTTCAGGCGTCGCTGCAGCGCGGCCGAGGGAGAATTCTGTCCGCGAGGAACGAGAAGGGCGAAATTGTTGCGGCGAATTTCTGCGCGTGGGACTGCAACGCTTCGTATTATGTGGCCTGCACCCGCAACGAAAATGCAGGGAATGGCGCAAGCAGCCTCCTGGTATGGGAGGCCATTCAGCATGCAGCCACCAATGGACTCGTATTCGATTTTGCCGGCCTTGGAACACGCGGCAGTGTCCTACATTATGCCGGCTTTGGCGGAACGGTCCGTACGCGATTTGTCGCTGTTCGCGCGACCGGCATTGGGCGTTTCGTCGCCAGATCCCGGTTACTGCTGATGGACGAGCACTTTTTATTTTGACATTGGGAGTTCCTTTGTGCCCGTTCACCGTACTTATCGGCCCATTGGATGGCCTGCCGGCGGGATGAGCAGCTACTTCAAATCAATCGCGATGACAAGAGGATGATCAGGGATCTCGAGAGGCACTGTTGCGGTATTCGCATAGCTCTTCAATGGGGCCATTTGCAGCGACGGCTCGTAGAGCGTAATGCGCGTGGCCAATTGTTGGACGGTCAAAACTGCTTTCTCCGGCGGGTTGCGGATGTCTCTTTGTTCGTTGACGTCATAGCTGGGAATCTCTTGCCAGAGAACCAGGTCGAACTCGCCACTTGCCTTCTGCAGCAGCAAATGATGCACTGTCGATTTCTCCGCGCTAAGGGACCATTTGAGCTGGCGGAGAGATGGCGGCTCCGCGTTATCGCTTAACTCCTCGATCATGTGTTTGAGTGCGAGGAACGCGAGCTTTTCCTGTCCGTCTGCTCGGATTAGTCCCCAATGCATCTGGTTATCGCTGAGACCGGGATCTGGTGCCTCATCGAGAAATTCGTAGAGATAGGTTCTGGGTATACTTCTTGCGAAATTCTCGAGAAACAGCCGGGGGATATATTTTGCAGCAGCATCTTCTGATACTCCGGGCTGGTCATGATGATCGTTGATCGCATTGTGGTAGCCGCTCTCCGTCATCACGATTGGAGTTTGACCAAATACTCGTCTAGCGATATCAGTCTGTTCAGGAAAAACGGCAGACGGCATTTTCCCGGCCGGATACGAATGCAAGTTCGCTTCGTCAAAGTCGGCGAGATCGCCTTCGAAGGCAATGCCGCGGGCCACGCTTGCAAGTGAGGGGCCAATGATGTGAATCCGATTCGCGTTGGGAAGCAGCTTTGCCGCTTGAAAGATTTCGCGTTGATAGGTGCGATCGGCGGTAGCCCAGTCGGGTTTTCCGCTGATGTCGAGTTCGTTTGGACCTTCAAAGGCCTCAATGGTATGGCCGGAAAGTTCGTCGACGTGTTCGAGCAAGGCGGGCGTCAAAGGGCCAAGATTGCTTCGGGGGTCAAGAACGGCGTCAAATCGAATGCCGAACTTGCCGAGCTCAACCCAACGGCCGTAAAGCAGGTTATTGTAATCGGCATTTTGAAGGTGAATTCCATCGCGCAAATGGCGAATGCCGATGGACCGTAATTCTTGTTCGACAAAAGGGAAGTTTCCGTAGTTCCGATCGAAGTAATTCAGATGTGTGTTCACGCCGATGCTGTTTACGAAATCGAACGCGCTGCGGGCAAGTTCCGAATCGTGTGCGTCAACCGTCCCAATTCCTGAAAGGGGGAAGGGTGGGGAATGTGTGCCCCGAGCATTCAACAGGACCATGCCCAAGGACAAAGAGAGCAGGATGGTGAGGCGCAACAATGTTTTCGTCATAGCAAAAGACAGTTCGATCCGGGCCAACCCAACCAATTGCTAAAGAGCGGCGTCTAACCGAAGAAAGAGCAAGGGCCCCCAGTCAGAGACCAAGGGGCACAATCTGTTGGATTGCAAATAGATGCTCCGCCCTCATAAAGCCAATTAGATGCGTAGATATGGGCAACAGTTCATTCCGTGGCACCGCCCTTTCGCTAATGCAGCGAAACTCAGCGATGCTTCGCGCTGAATGGCCTTGGAATCAAGACATCCTAAAGAATGAATAGCGCGGGTTCATCGGCAGGCAATTGCGCGCGCGGTGAGGTATATGACCGATATTGCGGTTGTGATTGCGGACAATCAGCCTATTTCTCTATCCGGAATCCGGAGTGCGGTAGCCGATCAAGGTGATATTCGAATCCTCGCCGAATGCGAGAGTTCGGAGCATCTTCTGAACGCGGTTCGGCATCTTTGTCCGGATGTAGTCCTCGTGAGCGAGGAGATTTTGCGCAAGGAGAGCGAGGAGCTGGGCGCCCTCGAAGAATTGGTTACAGAGGTCGATGAAACTCGAGTCATTGTCGTGACGAATGAGAAGGATCCGAGATTTCTTGAGAGCGCGCTACGATGCGGCGCGAAGGGCGTTTTTCAACGAGAATGGCCTGTTCAGCAGATTCCGATGGCGATTAGAAAAGTCACCAATGGCGGGGTCTGGCTGGAGCAGGGGGCAGCCGAGCGAGTGCTGGAGCAAGCGCTAAGTAAGCGCAGAGCACCTGACAACGATGAGGTCAGGATTGCATCTCTGACTGCGCGCGAACGCCAAGTAGTCGGTCTGATTTGCGAAGGATTGAGGAATAAGGAAATTACAGCGAGATTGCATATCAGCCTGGCGACTGTCTCCCACCATCTGACTTCTATTTATCGCAAACTCGATGTAACAGACAGGACATCGCTAGTTATTTTTGCAGCGAAACAGCGTCTTGTCACGTTTTAGAGTCTTCAGGAAATCGCTTTGTTACAGTGCGGTAGTTTCTTTGTTCAAAAGCCTTGGTAGGCCGCTTGCCATAGTTCGATGGAATGAAAGGCGCACTTCGACGAGTTCTGAGCGGCTTGCTAGTCTGTCGCTGACATCGTAGAGGCGCATAGAAAATAGAGACTGCAAAAACACCGCCTACATTGCATAAGGCGGTCTTCCCGAACAAGGCATAGGAAAGCGGCTGATTGAGAAGGAGATACTCGATGCCCTTTCCTTACGCGAATTCTGCCAGTGTGCCCCCATCCTCAAAAAGACAATCTGCGATGCCGCACTTAGTCGGCCTGTTCGTCGCGGCCGCCGTCTTGATTGCCGCGCCGCAGGTGCGAGCTCAATATCGCGCTTCCATTCAAGGCGTGGTCACTGACCCGAGCGGCGGGGTTGTCCCCGGCGCTACGCTCACTCTCACTGACGATGCAACCAACGAAAAGCGAACTACCACAAGCAATGGCGACGGCATTTACAACTTCGGCGCGCTGCCCCCCGATACGTTCACGCTGGTGGTCGAAAAAGACGGATTTCAGAAAAAGGTTCTCGATCATCTTCAATTGATTCCGGAACAGGCGAATGCGATCAATGTGACTTTGGTAGTTGCGGGTGCCACAACGTCGGTGACTGTCAATGCTTCGACTGAAGCTGCGCTTGACAGAGAAACGGCGACCCAACAGATAAGCA
Source organism: uncultured Acidobacteriaceae bacterium (assembly GCA_963782085.1). Classification (GTDB taxonomy): domain Bacteria; phylum Acidobacteriota; class Terriglobia; order Terriglobales; family Acidobacteriaceae; genus Telmatobacter. The sequence continues at coordinate 1,288,223 of CAWAIL010000001.1, read as the reverse complement.
TCACACCCGAGCAGATCCAGCATTTTCCAGAATTCGAGCGCGATCCTATGCAGCTTGTTCAGTTGGCTCCCGGTGCATTGTCGGACGGAGCGCAGCAAGGGAGCGGTGGCGGGTTTGCCTCGCCCGGAACGCAATCCGGCGCCAGTCACGGCGGGGGTGGGAACCTGGGAGGCTCGAGCAGTATTTTTGCGACGGAGAATGGCCCCTCGGCGAACACGAACGGCGGGCAGTTTCAGAACAACGGCTACACGGTCGACGGGATCAGCACCGAAAGCGCGGTGTGGGGCGGTTCAACGGTGATTACTCCCAGCGAGGACTCGATCGGCAACGTGAAAATCATCACCAATGATTACGACGCGGAGAATGGCCGATTTGATGGCGCATTAACCGAGATCACCACGAAGAGTGGGACCAATCAGATCCACGGGAGCGCGTTTGTCGAAGTGGTGCGGCCGGGACTGAATGCGTATCAGCGCTGGAACGGCCCCGGGTCGGTGACATCGGTGGGCCCGACCGGAGCCAAGCTCTCACCGAAAGCGCGCGGACTACTCAGGGACGAGAACGATTACAACCAGCCCGGCGGCAGCATTGGCGGGCCTATCTGGAAAAACAAGGTCTTTGCCTTTTTCAACTACGAGAGGCAAAGCGAGAGCATCAATGCGACGAGTACCGGCTTCTACGCGACCTCGCAGTTGGCAGCTTTGGCTCCTTCGGGAAGCGTCGCGGCCAAGTATCTGAGTTTTCCTAAGGCAGCCGTTATCGGGACAATTATCGGTTCAGAGACCTGCCAGGGCGCCGGCCTGACTGAGAACGTCGATTGCAAAACCATCGCGGGGCAGGGCTTGAACGTCGGCTCTCCTGTTACTGCCGGTCTTGGCAAGCAGGACCTTACGTATGTCAGCACCGCCAATCCAGGCGTAGGGAGCGGACTGACCAACACTCCTGACGTCGCGGAATACACGCTCAGTAATCCGACGAACAGCGATTTCCAACAATACAACGGGCGCCTGGACGCCGACGTGTCCGGAAGAGATCACCTCAGTTTCGCGATTTATTGGGAGCCGTCGACCATCACCCACTACAACGGCGGATATGGATATGACCTCTTCAATCATTCGCAGATCAATGATGCTTTTTCCGTGATTTGGAACCACATCTTCTCGCCGAGTTTTCTGAATGAGGCCCGCGCCAACGCGGCAGGTTGGCGTTATAACGAACTCTCGAGCAATCCGCAGGCCCCATTCGGTCTACCTCAAGACAGCGTTCCGCAATTCGGAGGCGTAGCTCTGGGGAGTTTCGGCGTCTCGGTTCCCGGCGACTTAAACCAGTGGACCTATGGCTACAAAGACGTCGCCACGAAAGTTGTTCGCGCGCATACGATCAAATTCGGATTTGATCTTCACACGGCTTTACTATCTGAACGATCCGATCGGAGACTCCGAATTATACGTTCTACAATCTCTGGGACTTTGTTAACGACGCTCCTGAGGCGGAGGGCGGCCCATTTCAGGCCACCACCGGCTTTCCCGGAGGTTTTAGAAACGACAACCGTGAGAACATGTACGGCATTTTCTTCCAGGACGGCTGGAAGGCGACTCCCAGCCTGACTCTGAACGCCGGATTGCGCTACTCCTACTTTGGACCTCTGACCGATAAGGACAATCATCAGGGCGTACTATCGTTCGGCCAAGGTAGTGCGTTATTGACTGGGATCACGATTCGGACCGGCATTGGCGGCTGGTCAGCGCAAAAGTGGAATTTTGGACCGGAGCTCGGCTTTAACTGGAGCCCAACTCACAATCTTGTGGTTCGCGGCGGTTATGGATTGAACTACAACGAGGAGCAGATCGCGAACGCGAATGCCAATGACAACAACCCGCCGGGAACGAGTTCCGTCCCGGGCTCCAGCACAAGTCCGACGAATATCAACCCGAATATTCTCTATGCAGTTTCGAGCAGCCCAACCAACCTATTCGGGTATCCAGCGAACTCGCACACGATTACCACATTTAATTCTGCTGGACTGCCCACGGCAGGCAGCGCAAATCTGAGCGCACTGACGAACCGTCTACCAACGGAGTATGCGCATCACTACTCGCTGGAAGTGGATTATGACTTCGGGCACGCGCTGGTCGCGAATGTGAGCTATGTCGGAAGCACTGCGCGGCATCTGATGTACAACTATGACGCCAACGCCCAGGGCGACATCTTCGGGGCTGCGCTGAATCCCCTGGTGACAAGCGTCAACACTTTCGGGAACTTCGGAAACTCGAATAACAACATGATGCTCGCTGGTCTCGCCCACCAATTTGCGCACGGCTTTTCAGCCAACGCGCAATTTACATGGGCTCACAGCATGGATACAGACTCGGGCCCCTACACGAGGGACCCATACCTGTATCACCCTGCGTATTCCTACGGTCGTTCAGATTTCGACATTAACCACATGTTCAAGCTCTTCGGCGTCTGGCAGCCGGTGCTCTTTCACGGCAGTCAGGGCTGGGCAGAGAAGATTGTAGGCGGATGGACTCTGGGCGGCATTATGACTCTTCACTCGGGTTATGGATGGACCCCGGTGTATACGGAGCCCCATCAGATCTATTGCAATCTCTGCAACTACGGGTTCCAGAGCCTGCGTCCGCACTACCTCGGAGGAGCGAGCAATAGCACGGCCAACAGAGCGTTCGAGACGGGGAGTGACTTTCCCAAGCCGGGCACCGCCAACACAGGCACAAACAACACTTCCTTCCAAAATAACTACTTCCTGGTCCCGAACTACGCGAATGCGATCACGGACAATCCCGGGCAATCAACGAGCAACTTCATTCCACCGCCGGGAATGGATCGCAACTCATTTCCTGGCCCAGGCTACAGAGATGTAGATTTCAACTTCGGTAAGGCATTCGGTTTGCCGAACACGCGGCTCCTGGGCGAGGACGCAAAGATTGAAATCAAAGCCGATATGTTTAACGCCTTCAACCTGCTGAATATCAACCCCAGCAGTCTTTCGACGAATATCGGAAATTCGAACCTCGGGCAGGCAAGTTCTGCTCTGGGAGCGCGAATGGTTGATTTCCAGGCACGATTCAGCTTTTAGCGAGCTGGACTGCGATGCATTGAATTCATGTGTCTTTCGTGGCGGCCGCGCTGTGTCCCGGCGGTCCGCCAGTTTTGCTTGTTGCTTTCCGCGGAACGCGGATGTCGCTGGCCTCGCAAGGAGAAGGTTCATGCCTGGGAGAAAGTTTGGGCGGCAGCTTTGGATCTGTCTCGGCCTATTACTGATTGTTGCGCCTTTCGCTCGCACCCAAGAGACGGTTGAGATTGACGCGCAGGGGTCGCATACGCCGTTTCCGCATTTCTGGGAACAGATGTTTGGCTCGGGCCGCGCCATTCTCACGTTTGCGCGAAAGCTATCGCGACGACCTGCGCGCGGTGAAGCAGGTGGCGGACTTCCAGTATGTGCGCTTTCACGCCATCTTGCACGATGAGGTTGGCGTCTACAACGAGGACGAGCACGGCAATCCGGTTTATAACTTCGCCTATGTCGACCAGATCTACGATGGGCTGCTGAAGAACGGCGTGCGGCCGTTCGTCGAGATCAGCTTCATGCCGCGCAAGCTCGCGTTCAATCCCGACGCGCTGCATCCGTTCTGGTACAAGCCGAATGTTTCGCCGCCGAAGAGCATGGATCGATGGGACGACCTGATCCGGCATTTCGCGCAGCACCTGGTCGATCGCTACGGAATCGACGAAGTATCGCAGTGGTACTTCGAAGTGTGGAACGAGCCGAATATCGATTTCTGGAATGGAATTCCGCGCCAGCGATCCTACTTCGATCTCTACGCGCACACAGCGCGCGATCTGAAGAGCGTGAGCCCGCGGCTGCGCGTGGGAGGGCCGGCGACCGCGGCGGCTGCCTGGGTCGGCGACTTTCTGAACTTCACCGCCGACGAACCATGTTCCGGTTGATTTTGTTTCAACTCACGCCTATGCCGACGACACGGTGGAGGATCTGTTCGGCACCAACGAGGAGATTCCGATGGATGAGCGCGTTTGCCGGGCGGTGGAGAAAGTGCGCAACGAGATCAAGGCATCGGCCACGCCCGATCTTCCGCTTTTCATAACGGAATGGAATGTGCAGGGAATGATGGATGCGCGCGACACCATTTTTGTGGGGCCGGCGCTGGCGAACACGGTCCGCCAATGCGACGGCCTGGCGGACATGATGTCGTTCTGGACCTTCTCCGATGTCTTTGAAGAGGGCGGGCCCGATCCCGAAGCCGTTCATGTGGGCATGTTCGGATTGCGGGCCAAGGGCGGCATCAACAAGCCGAGCTACTACGCGTTCGGATTGCTGCACGAGCTGGGCAGCGAACGGCTGACAAACGCGGCAACCGATGTGATCGCGACGAAGAGCGCGAACGGCGGAGATCGAGGTGGCCGCGTGGAACCTCGTCGATCCGGATCAACCGCCGTCGGAAAAGACGATCGATCTGGTCTTCCAGCACGTGCCGCCCAATGCGCGCGTCAGCATCCAGCACAGTGGATGACGATCATGGAAATGTTCTGGCGAAGTATGCCGCGATGGGAACGCCGCTGGATCCGACGCCCGATCAGGTGGACCAGTTGAACCAAGAAACCGCGCTGCCGTCGCGCTGCGGAAGAAACTCTCAGCGCGGGAAAGCTCGAAATCAAGCTGACACCAAACGCGCTTGCTCTGATCAAAGTGCAGCCGTAGCGCTGCGCGATACGTTCGCGGCAAGCTGACCTTCGCATGAAAATGAATCGGAGCCAGATTCCTTCAGCCGGGCTTCAAGAACAGCTGTGTTGACAGGAATCTCCTGCAGTAACAACTCCGTGGCCTGGATCATGGGGTGGGCATGGAACCACTGCTGGACAATGTTGTTGCGCAGTGAATTGGCGATCGCCAGCAGCGACATTCCCAGGTGATGAGCCATCCACTCCCGCACCAGGACCGGCTTGCGCGAAGAGACCGAGTAGTCGGCTGACTCATAGAAACCGTAAGGACCCACCCAGCCCTCCGACTCCATGCGGCGAAGGTTGCGCAGAGCCTGCTGGCGGATCGACAGCGAGCGCGAGAAAAGTGGAATAGGGGGAAATAACTGGTCCAGCCGTCGCCTCAGGCCAGAGCGCGATGCGCGGCAGGCCGTAGGCGAAATAGTGGTAATGGCCGCGATCGTTCATTGCTGCGACGATGCCGGACTCCGAAATGCCCCAGGGAATGCCGAGCGAGCGGCGAATGCCCGCTGCACGTGGACGCACTGCATCCTGCGTGCGCGCGATCAGCGTGCCCGGAGTAGCTGCGCATCCACAGTGCGGGCATCAGGTATTCGAACATCGTTCCGGACCAGGAAAGAAGAAGAAAGCGGCCATTGACGCAGGTATGATCGCGGCCCAGCTTGCACCAGCTCTGCTGGGGAAGATCGCCGCGGGCGATGGCGAGGAATGTGGCGATGCGCGCCTCGGATGCAATCAGGTCGTAGCAGGCTTCATGACGCTTGTGCTCGCCCATCTCGATAGCCGATGGAGAGGATCTGACGGTACGGATCGACGAGAAAACCAAATTCCGTCTCCTGTGCCAGCCGCTCCGCAGTGCGCTCAATGTCGCGCAGATCTGCAGACAAGGGTGCGCAGATTGCGGATGGCGCGGGAAGGAGGTCGCGCAAGCGCTCGGCAAGTTTCTGAAGCGATGGCTTCGTCGTGGCCAGGGCGCGGTGCGCGCTCGCCATCGTGAATTGCAATTGTTCGGCAAAGCGAAGGGCATCGAAGCAAGTGAATTCTGTCGACTTCTCGCCGATGGCAAGCTGGAGCAGGCATGCAAGCGGAGCAAATTCGGGAAGCAACCAGGGAAGTAGCCCTGGAGAAGATTGAAAGAATGGCGTCGACGCGGTTCAGGGTCTCCTTGATCCACCATGCGTCCTGCGATTTGATGGCCGAGCGAAGCTGCGGCCGCGGCCAGCGCAGCTTGTGCGGTCGGGAGCCAGTCAATCCACTCTACGAGTTCCGCCGAAGGTCCGCGGCATGATTCGTGAAAGCGGCCGGCAGATTGACGCTTGTCTGCAAGCAACAGCCAAAGGTGCGTGCGCAGGCCGGCAAAGATCTGCGGGCGAGCAGAGGCTTGTTGACCAGCGCAGCGCGCCCCGCATGGAGCGTGTAAAGCGAAGCAACGAAGTTGCCGCTGTCGACGGAAGAGACAAAGGGCGACTGGTCGAGCGGCTGCAGCGTTTCCGTGTCGTACCAGTTGTAGAGGTGGCCGCGATATTTTTCCATGCGCTCGATGGTTGCGAAGTGTGCTGGCCGGTGAGCGCAGCAAACTCGGGAGCGGTGAGAAATCCAAGCTCGCATGCGGCCTGACGCGCATTGAGCAGCAAGCCAATATTGGTGGGCGAAACGCGCGGCGCTTCGCGACAGTCCTTCTTCCATCACATTGTCGGGGATCAGAAAGTTGTGGCGCTCGACGCCGAATTCGTGGAAGTAGCGCCAGATGCGCAGCGCGTGCGCGAACGAGAAATTCGCGGTCGCTCGGCGTCAATGGTGCGCTGGTCGCGCGGCGGACGATTGAGCCAAATAGTGATGGGATTGGCGAGCGCCCATAACAGGAGAATCGGGAGCGCGCAAAGAATTGCCCAGTGCTGCGCGGCGAACAGCCAAATCAAGCACGCCCAGGCTCATCGCGACAAGCGGCAGTGGCGGCGAGATACCGGTCGACCGGCGTGCGCGCCGGCGACTGCAGCTCGGCCTGAGCGGCGGTCTCCCATTCCAGCAGGCGCTCGCCGGTGATGAAGCGCCGAACCAGCGAGCGAATGATGGCGTCGAAGGCGAGCAGCGTTTCGTGAGGCAGAAAGACAAGACGGAGCAGCGATGACGAGAGCCGCTTGCCGAAAGCCGGCAAGCGCTTCGCCTGATCTGCCCCTTGCGGCCGCTCGATGAACGCGCGGCCGAGCCCAAACGCAAATTGCGCGATGGCGGGAAAAAACAGCAGGAGCAGCGTGACTGATGGTCCAGTAGAGCGGCCCGCCGGGCAGACGAAGCCAGCCGCGACAAAAAGAATGAAGATAGATGGATCGACCAGCGAGCGGCGCAGGTTGTCGAAGATCTTCCAACGCGAAATGCTCGGAGATGGGATTGGCTGACCCGATGCGCCGGATTCGTCCGGAACGCGCGAAAACATCCACTGCGCGATCTGCCAGTCGCCGCGCACCCAGCGATGCTTGCGGCGCATGTAGGCGCTGTAGTGCGAGGGATAATCGTCGACCAGCTCGATGTCGGTGGCCAGGCCCCGCTGCGCATATGCGCCTTCAATCAGGTCGTGGCTCAGCAGCGAGTTGCGCGGGAAATCGGCGGTTGAGCACCGCATGCAGTGTCGCGACTTCGTAGATTCCCTTGCCGGTGAAAATGCCTTCGCCAAAGAGGTCCTGGTACGCATCGGAAATGGCGCGGGTGTAGATATCGAAGCCGCTTTGGCCGGATAGATCGCGGCCAGCCGCGAGCGCGATGTCGATCGGACGCAACGCCGATGCGCGGCTGCAGGATGCCAAAGCCCATCGTGACGATGCGGCGCTTGGGATCGATGACGGCCTGATTCAGCGGATGCGCGATGGCGCCGATCAGCCGCGCAGCTGTGCCGCGAGGAAGTTGGGTGTCGGTGTCGAGCGTGAGCACGTAGCGAACGCGTGAAGCACATCGATCGGCCCGGCCTTGATCGGGAATGCATCGAAGTCGCCGGCAGAGTTTGTTCAGATCGAGCAGCTTGCCGCGCTTGCGTTCCCAGCCCATCCACACGCCCTGCCGCGTGTTGTAAACACGATGACGATGGAGGAGAAGAAAGACGCCGTCGCCGGACGATTGATATTTCGCGTTGAGTTCATCGATGAGCCGCGACTGCGAGATCGACCAGCGGATGAGAATCTTTCTCGTGCGGCTTGCTCACCGAATCGGGCAAGTCAGTGAGCAGCGCGAAGTGAAGGTTGGGATCGCGATTGGCCAGAAAGCGCACTTCGAGATCGTTGACCAGCTTGCGCACCTGTTTTTCATTGATCAGCAGAGTCGGAACCGCCACCAGCGTGGTGCAGTCGCGCGGAATGCCTTCGCTGAAGTCGAGCTTGGGCAGCGGTTCGGGATCGAAGAATGCGGTGATGGCGTTGTTGACCAGGTCCACGGCATCCTGCGTGGCGGGAAGCAGGAGAAAGAGAGATAATTGACGGCCAAGCCGAGCAAGTCCCGAGACGGCAGGCAGAACCGGAAACAGAACGCGGCGATGAACAGCAGAGTGAAGAGCTGAATGCCGGTGAGGTAGAAATCTTCGCCGTTGGCGCGTACAAATGCGCGCGTGCGCCAGGCGAAGCGATGGATGGAAGCCGATACGCGAGAGCGAGTTGGGGGAACCCTTTGTCGATGAGGTAATAGCCGACATGTGTGCGGCGAGGTTGCATGCGCGGATCTGGTCGTGGACTCCGTCTGTTCCTCCGCGGGCGAGCTCGAGCGCGGCCTGCGCCACCTGCGATTCGCTGCAGTCGGAGTGGCGGGCAACAGTCGCGATGCGCTTGCGATAGAGCTCGCGGGTTTCAAAATCCATCTGCGCGTAGATCCGGCGGGATCCTGGCGGAGGAATCGCATCGAAGACGATCAGCGGCTCAATCAAGATAGACCCAGTCTGCGTTGAGTGATGGACTGCAGGCTCTTGAGGTGAGCCATCAGTCGCGGAACGGAGCCTGAGCCGCGGCGATGGAGCAAGTGCGCTCGCTTCCTCCAGGATCATTTCGAGCAAAGCAAACTTGAGAAATGCGCCGACGCTCCACAATTCGTCGACCTTCAACGGCTCGTGCGCCTGCAGTGCACTGCATGAACGCGTGGAAAGTCGGCGCCGAGAATGTTCCATCGACGGCGTCGAAGATACACGCGGGCGACGGCCGCGACGCGGGGTTCGTCCTGTCGCGGGCCTGGAGTAACGAGCGCGGAAGCCGGGCAATCTGCCGGGCTTGTCGGAGACGGCGCTGTATCGCTGACCGGAACATGCGATGGCTGGCGCGCAGCTCAAGCAGCGCGAGCGCGTGCGAGCGCTAGTTGGGGATCGGTCGGCACATCTGCGAGCGATTGCCGAGCCAGTGTGCTCTCCAGCTGCTTGAGTGCCAGTCGCGCGGCGTGCACGCGCCTGGGAAATGGCTCGGCTCTCGGAGGCCGAGGAATCACTTCCCAGGCGGCGGCCGCATCGGCAGCGCTGACGCAGACGCTCGATCGTCTCGCTGTCGAGTCGTTCGTCGTCTGTGTCGGAAATCGGCGCCTGTCGTCGACTCATCGCATTCCTCATCGATAACTTGCGGCTTGCATTTCAAACATGGCGGCGTAGCGGCCGCCGAGCGCCATCAGCTGCGCATGACTGCCTTCTTCCACCAGCCGGCCGCCTTCGAGCACGACAATGCGATCGGCCATGCGGACGGTGGAGAAGCGATGGGAGATGAGCAGCGCCATCTTGCCGTCGGTGAGTTCGGCGAAGCGCTCGAAGACCTCAAGTTCGCTGCGCGCATCGAGCGCGGCGGTGGGCTCGTCGAGAATGAGCAGTTGCGCATCGCGCAGATAGGCGCGCGCCAGAGCCAGCTTTTGCCATTCGCCGCCGGACAGATCGACGCCGCCTTCGAAGCGCCGGCCCAGCATCTGGTCGTAACCGCCGTCGCAGCTTCGCGACCACCCCGGCTGGCCAGGCTTTTTTCGGCCGCGTATTCGATCTCTTCCTGCGCGTATGCGGCACTTCGATGCGGCCCACTGCGATGTTTTCGCGCGCGGTCATTTCGTAGCGCATGAAGTCCTGAAAGATGACGCCGATCTCGGCGTGCAGATCGGCCAGGTCGTATTCGCGCAGGTCGACGCCATCGAGCAGAATCTGGCCTTCGGTCGGATCGTAGAGGCGCGTGATCAGCTTGACGATGGTGGTCTTTCCCTGGCCGTTCTCGCCGATCAGAGCCACGCGCTCTCCGGGGCGGAGCGTGAAATTGAAATCGCTGAGAACGCGCCGGTCCGTGCCTGGATAGGCGAAAGAGACGTTGCGAAATTCAAAGCCGCGCATGATCGGGCGCGGCGCGGGCAGGCCGTCCGGCTTTCGATTTGACAGCCGGCTTCATCTCAAAGAACGCCAGCAGATCGGTGAGGAAGAGCGCCTGGTCGGCGACGCCCGAAGCGGTCGAAAATGCCTGCTGGATATTGCCCATGGCCTGCATGATGGCGGTGGTGATCAGCGTGAGGTCGCCGATGGTGTAGTGGCCCTGGATGGTGCGATAGATGCTGAGCACGTAGGCGCGCGTAGTAGCCGAGCTGGCCGAGAATGGCAAGCAGGCCGCCCCAGAACAGCCGGCGGCGATTGAGCGCGACATTCTCCTCGTAGATTTCGTGCGAGAGCGCGGTGAAGCGGTCGGTCAGATAGTCGCTCAGATTGAAGAGCTTCAGTTCCTTGGCAGCTTCCTTGCTGCCGCCCACCTGGCGCAGATAATCCATCTGCCGGCGAATGGGCGTCTGGCGGAAGTTCTTGGCATAGGTGAGAAACGCGAAGTGGCTTTCGCCGAGAAATGCGGGAATGATGCCGGCAACCAGCAGCAGCAGCAGGAACGGCGAGTAACAGACGAGCACGGCGGAAAAGGCGATTGCAGTAACGGTCTGCTGGATCAGCCGGCCCATCTGCTGGATCATCGCCAGCCGGTCGGTGGCCTGCACGCGGGCGCGCTCCAGGCGATCGTAGAAGACGGGATCCTCGTAGACGGTGACGTCGAGAGCGGCGGCCTTGCGCATGACCTCGACGCTCACATGATGGGTATAGCGATCGGCGAGCAGATTGTCGAAGTAATCGACGGCGCGCGAAAGAATGCCGATGAGCACCGCGAGACGCCATCTCGCGGCCACCAGCCACCAGAAATTCGCGGGCAGCGGCTGATGAAAGCGGATGCTGGTTTACGCCGTCGATGATGTAGCGGCCGATGATGCCGATGCCGACGGGCAGGAACGCGACGACGATGCGGATGGCGATGTTCCAGAAAACGACCGCGGGACCCGACTCCCACACAAAATGAAGCACCGGCGGAATGTTCTTGAGCGCGCGCAGACGATCGCCCCATGCGCCGCTCGTCGCGGTGTCCGCTGGTTCGACGGTCGAGTCCTGAGGATTTGCTGTTTGACTGCACGGTTCTTGCGTCGAACTCATCGCGCTCCTTGCTGACTGCCTCGACCTGCATGCACGCAACGCAGCGGGCAGACTGCATTGCCGGATTCGCTTGAACCAAGGTGCTGACGAAAGATTCTGCAGACGCTCTGACGGATGCGGCGTCCGTTAGTTCTATTGCTGCTAGTTGCGATGCAGCGGCCATCGGAATCGTTGTTTGCACGATCGGCTGCGGCGACAGCGAGCGCACTTGCGCAACGCTGCGAAGATACGATGCGCAGCGCGCGCTTGCGGTCGAGGCTGCGCATCGACTGCTGCATGTGCGCCGGCGACGGCTGGTAAGGCTTGAAGCCGGCATTCGTCCATGCCGCGCTGCGCTTCAGGGTTCTTCATGAACGTCTCCCAGACGAATCCGGTGCGCGCATTCTCGGCCATCAGCATGGTGATTCCGGTGTCGATGCCGATCACGTCGGTGTCGTACCAGTCGGTCAGCGGATTGAAGGCATCCACAAAGCCGTAGCGGCACCAGGCGTTCGGATAGTGGTCGTGAATAGTTCGCAGAACGCGCATGGTGGCGTCTGGGCAGAAATGGCAACGAGCCGCCAGCCGCGGCCGGAACGACGGTGCCGTCGATCGGCCCCATGGCCGGCGGACCGCCCCAGACCACGTAACCTCGCTCCGAATCCGACGCGGTGATGCCCCACAGCGCGTTGCTGTAGTCGGAGAACTGCGGGTTCAGCTCCACGCAAAAGCGCCGATGCACATCGGTGGCGATGATGGAGTTCTGAAAGTAGTCGGCATAGCGGTCGCGCTTGTCGCGAAAATCGAACCAGGCCTGCGAATACTGATGCACGAAGAGCGGCGCGAACGAGCCGATGTAGCGCAGCCCGTCGTATTCAAAGACGGTCCGCTTCCACGCGAACCATGCGTCGCTGTTGAAGCGGATGCGACGAGGACCCCATGCCCAGCAGATACATCATCATCAGTTCGCTGTAGAGATCCCACCGCGACGGAATGAATCCAAGTTCCGGCGTCCATCCGTGCGAGAGCAGGCTCGTGTCCTCCGAAAGCCAGGTCCAGTCGCACGCGATCGAAGATGGCATGCGCCAGCTCGTCGATGTCCTTGTCCTGAAAATGCTGCCGGCAGGTGAGCACGCCGCAAAGCAGAATCGCCGTATCGACCGACGAAACCTCGGAGTCCCACATCCGCTCGCCGGTGTTGATATTGGCGAAGTGATAAGAAGAATCCGCGATGCGTGGGCAGCTTGTGCCACAGAAACGACAAGCGTCTGAACGACGCGCAGGCGCGCATCGGCGTGGCTGACGAATCCGCGCTTCTCGCCGATGCAGATGGCGGTCAGGCCGAAGCCGGTGGATGCGATGCTGGCCGCCACGCTCGTGTCTTTGGCGCGGACATTGCAGCGATCCTTGATCAGCCCTGTTTGCGGGTTGCCCTGCTCCCAGAAGAAAAGAAAGTTCGCGTGTTCCAACGCGTCGAGAAATTGGTCATCCTGCTCCGAAAGAGATCCACTGGACGGAGCGCTTTGAGGACCTGAGGGCTGCGGGGCTGACGGCTGTTTCCCCTGGTCGCCCAATGCGGCGTAGGCCGATGCGCGGGCCAGCGGGAATCCGAGGGAAATGCAAGAAAGCTGGCGAAGTATTTTTCTGCGTGACGCTCCGCGTCTTTCTGCGCTCGCAAATCCTTGTTCTTCAGGCCGGTTCATAGCTCGAATTGTTTTGCGGTAAATCTGAAGAAACGATTCAGCTGAGGCAGGGTTCGTGTGATGTCAGCGGCTGCAATTAGCTTAGATGCACAAACTGGTCTTGAAGTTCACGAGTTACAGACGGCAATTTTATGGAAATTTGCGTCCAAATGATGGAAAGGGACAGAAATCGATGAGCCGAAAAAAGACCGGGATCTGGATCGCCGTTGCCCTGGCAGTAGCGGCCGCAGCCGCAGTTCTCGCGGTTGGAATCCGCCATTGGCTACCGCGCTGGTCGGTTATTCAGGGTGCCGTAATCCGCCGCGATACAGATACACGAAAGGAATCGCCCATTGCGGACGCCCAAATCGCTGCCGACTACGGCGATTCGCACCTCACTGCGCAATCCGATGCTTCAGGTTACTTCCGCCTTGCGTTTCCCTTCGTCGTACTGCCCGGACATCCGGTGAAGCTCAGTTTTCGACACCCTGATTACAAACCCCTCGATCTTCAGGTCACGATCGAGTTTCGCTCTTCCGTCAGGCAGTTGGTAGTAGCGGCGATGTCTCCGATAACGGAGCCCGTGAGCATCAATCCGAATGAGAAGCCAGTCGTCGTTTCGAACATGAGGGTCCGATATACCGTCAACACCGAGAACGAGGGGAATATTGGCAGTGCTGCGAAAATATTCGAAGTGGTGAATCGGGGGAATTTTCCATGCCGGCACCAGAAGCCCTGTTCTCCCGACGGGTATTGGAAGGCCGCCACCGGGTCCGCCGAAATGGATGCGGGCGCCGGAAACGAATTTCGCGATGCCAGAGCTTCGTGCATTGCGGGACCATGTCCATTTACGAAGATCGACTCAAGCCAGTTTGCCGAGGGCGGCCGCAATATCACGGCAACGGCTCTCGATTGGTCCGACACAGCCACATTTCTATTGCAGGCTGAGGTCTTTCATACGGCCATTTCTTCGATTGTGCGTGAGTCGTATCCGATTGTCTTCGGCAGCGGCCTCAGCTTTACGGTGCCACCCACTGCGGAAGGAGTTTGTCTTCTGGCGGAACTGGATGGCGCTGAGATCGTTTTTCCTCTGGGGCCAGACCTGGATCTGAGTTGGGCAAAATGCACTACCAGGACCGGAGCGAAAGGGGACGCGGCTACCTACCAATGCGAGCTCAATCCCGGCTATAGATTCTGAATTGGCGTTGTCTTCCACTCGTGGCGACCGATGTTATACGCGGCGCCTTTTACGAGTGTGCGGAGGAGGGAGGAGGGAAGTTCAAGTGGGCCGCGTTTCAGCAGGTATCGCAATTCCGACAAGACAAAGCGCAAGCCTTCACCTTTGACGGCACCGAACTCTTCGGTGAGCCAGAATTCGCGCCGATGAAAGGTCCCGATATTGAAGTAGCGCCGGAATTCGTCGTGAAGCGAGTAAGCGTGCGAGTGCTCAACAGCGGCTTCTGCGATGTAAGCGGTCTTCCATCCGGCTCGGTGCAAATGCGCGACGGCAAGGGTATCTTCGCCGAAATTCGCGTCTTGGGAAAAGCCGCCGATGCCAAAGAGTGCGTCTCGCCGGTAAGCGCCAAAAGCATTCGAGAAGAAAATAGACCTGAAGCCGAGAGCGGCCCGAGAATCAAGGGATCGCACTTGCGAGAGCGGGGGATAGTTGAAGAGGCGCGCATGTTCTTCAATCGCGGTGGCGTTGGGTCGCGGAAGCTGGCGACCGTAGGCCGCCCCGATTGAGCGATCGTTAAATGCGCTGACGAGGCTACGGAAAGCTTCTGTTCCAAAGGGAACGGCATCCTGTGTGAGAAAGATTAGTATGTCGGCGTTGGTGGCTAACTGTGCTGCTGCCTGCCGCGTGCCACCGTGACTGAATTCGCGGCGGTCGATCTGAAGGACTGTGCAACCACTCAAGCGAGCTTGCGCGACGGTATTGTCGGTCGATGAAGAGTCGACCACAATTATCTGGTCTGGTACGCGGCTCTGCCTCTGGATTCCTTGATAGAGGAGCCTCCAGTGCCGGGAGGCATTCAAGGTGGGAATAATGAGTGCAACTTTCATGAAGAGTGATTCGATGGATCGCCGGGCAGTGAAAGGATTGCGAGGTTCCTGAGAATTGCGTTCAGAGCGAGGCTTTCGAACTTTTCAAACCGGGCCGCAGCAGAACACGCGCAAGATGCGCAACCAGCAGGTCGATTCGTATTCGCAATTGCTGCAGGGGACGCTGCGTTTTGCTGGCGTTTTGAGAATGGCGACGGTAATATACCAGGGGTTCGTCGATGAATACAGTTTTGCCGCCCGCCGCATCATTGCGAGTTCCGATCCACACGTCGTGCAAAAACGATGGTCGACACGGAAAGGGGAGAACAGTGCCAAGAAGATCGGCGCGAATTACCATTGCGGATCCCTGGTAGTGATTCATTGCGACGTTGCGCCAGAAACCGCTGGCAAAGTGTCCGCGCCGATTGATGTGGGTGTCCGGCAGGCGGAAACCATCTTCATCGATCAAGGCTACCTTGCTTGTGGCCACTTGCAGGTCGAAATGGGTTTCGAATTCGTGAAGAAAACGTGCGACCTTGTTTGGCGCCCAAAGATCGTCGTCATCAGAGAGAAAAAGAATATTGCCGGTGGCGCAACGGAGCGCTTCCTCGAAGGTGGCGACGATGCCCTGATTCGATTCGTGCCTAAAAAGCCGAATGCGCGAATCGTTGATTCGGTGTACTCGAGCGACAGTGTCGTCCTGAGAACAATCGTCGATGATGACAACTTCATCGGAAGAGCAGAGCTGAGGAAGGATTGATTCAAGCTGTTGTTCGATGAACCGTGAGCCGTTATAGGCGGCCATGCAGACCGAGACCACGGGGCGCGGTTTAACGAAGTTTGCCTTTGACGACGTTGCCTGCAGATTACGGTTGAGAGTCTTGCGCCAATTCTGACGACGGAACATTCGGGAGCGAAAGATTCGCAGCAGGAGAAAGTCTTTAGTGACCTGCCGCAAGTCGCGACGATCTTTGCGAGCCCATTGCCGGATCATTCGAAAAAAGAGGCGCAGCGTCCGCTCACAGCCGGCGAGCCAATTCATGTGCCGATCCCAAAATGCGCTCTCAGCGAGAAGAGCCTGCCGGTATCGTTCACAGTTGAGACTCACATTCATATCGATGAAGGAAAGCTTGTGCTGAAGCTGAATATTGCCGTCAACGTAGACGCGCTTACCGTGCTCGTGCAATTTGTGAAACATCGCCGAATCACTTTGGTCGAGCGGGAATCGAGGGTCGTATCCGCCGATCTGCCGGAGGGCTGCGACGCGAATCATCGCGCCCGAATTGAATGCGAAGATCTGACCTGCGGGAATTCCCACATAACCCTTTGGGAGCCATTTTGGCAGCGCGTCGAGGATGAAATGGTATGGAGAAAGCAGCTTCTTTCCAATTGCAATTTGCGGAACGATTGCCCCGATATCCGAACGGCCAGCGAACTGGCGGGAAGACGTGGCCAATTGGATCAAGTAATCAGGTGGAACGGTAGTGTCCTGATCGAGCGTGATTAGCCAATCGGATTCCCGTTGAGAAGCGAGTTCCAGTGCATGGTTGTAAGCGAGAGCGAGTCCGGGATTTCGAGAGTCGTGTCGATAGATGACATCTTCCGGTAGATCGATCGGGTGATGGGGTTCTGGACTATTATCCCAAAGCAAAATTGAGACATGTCCTTCGTTCCCGCGCAACTCCCCGTGCGCTTGCATCAGGCTGCGGAATGCCGTCGAATTGTGCGGTGCGATGCGATAGAGCACAATGATGGCGGTTGCACGAAAGGGGGCGGTCGCGTCGCTGTAATTGGGAATCTTCGTAGGTGAAAGCAAAGTGGCCACGCCTTAATGACCCCAAAGGAAGCATCGTTTCTCGAAAGAGCGCTGGATAAACAACTGGATGAAAACTGAAAGCAGGAAGAACATGTCGGTAAAGAAGATGAGGGCCATTGAACTGAGAAAAATGGCGAGAATCAGAATATGCCTGGGGTAGGCGCGGTGAATAAGCCATCCGCAGCCGACTCCAAGCAGGAGATTTGCGAAATAGACTCCGAGATAGGAAAAGTCAAGCGCGTAAGTCTGCAAGTATGTGCTCGCGCCGTCGATGATGTTGCTGTTGCCATAAATCGCGCTGTACGGATCAGCCGGAGCCATGAACGTGGGAAGCATGGGATAGAGAAATGCAAGCGTCGGTCCGTGCGACGGTGCATGGGCGACCATCCAACAAAGGTTGGAAAACGGGATCGAGATGTAAGAAGTGACCCAAAGGAACGCCATTGGCCAATCGGCGTACTTATCGCGGATTCCAAGGAATTCGATAAAGACGTCGTGTGCCGTACGAAGGTTGCCAATGATCGTCATGCCAGCGACCGCAACGATAAGGGCGGTGAGTGCGATCAAGTACTGCTTCCTTTTGCTCATGTCTGTTCGGAGCGAGAAAAGAAAGAACATCTGTAGAAACGTGATCAGCATGATGCCCCGCGCAATATAAATAGCGAGCACTCCAAGCGCAAAAATAATGAACAGATAGCGGCGAAGCCTTGAAGAGTCGAGCGTTGCATTGACGGCGACGGATGTCAGCAAGGGAAATAGAACTTGCTTGAATTTGCCGTAGGTAAGATATGTGGTCGGATCGTTGATGGCTGGAGGCGGGCCGGAGGTAAGCCAATTGAAGGCGATGAGAGAAAGCGCGAGAATGCAGAGGAGCAGATTCAGCCGCCATAAAGTAGTGACGTCGAGGAGGCCGAGGGTTGAGTCGGCTGGTGCGGCTGCTGGTTCGAAAACGGCAGTGCTGGCAAAGTATCCAAGAAGCAAGGCCCCGAGGGAAAGGGCAAAAATGAGAAGCGGCGTCGACAGGAAGGGATAGATGACGTAGGAAACGTGGACGCTCAAACAAGCAAGCATCAAAAGCCACACCGCAAGAAACAATGCGATCGGATTGCAATAGAGCGGCAGATCGCGAGAGCTTCTGAGGGTGATCGAGGTCAGGGCATGGTCGTCGGGCGCGATGACCTCAATGGCCGTGATGGGAAAGTCACTCATGATGATCTTTCGGCGCTGATGCGAACTCGTTTCGTAGTTATGTGACGTATCCCCAAGATCTGCGCCGCGAGAAGAAAATCCATGTGGCGGAGATTGTTCCGCACACGCCGAGGACGACAAACGATGCAAGAGCCACACCGAATGTGCCGGATGATTTGGCAAAGAAGGTAACGCTTGTAGCTGTTGCAATCGCAATCAAGATGGATTGGATGAGGAAGGGCTCGCATTTATGTGCGCGCAAGTAAACGGCCTCGCTTTGCACGACGTGGCTACCGATTGCCGTCAGCAGCAGAAAAAGAAAAACCGGCCAGGGCACGATGCGATCTGCAAGCCGGGGCAGAAACCATGGAATTGCTAATACGCCGGCGAATACAGTAGCCGAGGCGGCAGCGAGAAGCAAAAGGGACTGTCGAAATGAACGGAAGAAGAGCGCGTCGAGCCCATTGCGGTCACTGCGAGCGATCAAGCTGCCAAAGGGAGCGGCTTTGGTCGACATCCATACCAGCATTAGCGCGCTCATCTGCGTGACGATGTTGATCGAAAGCCCCATGCGTCCGGCTTCAGATGGCCCTCGGAACGCAAAGATTAGAGGAGTGAATAACTGAAAGATGAAATAGTCGCAAAGCCAGCTCACCGCGATCTTCCACTGAAAGGGCCAGACTTCTTCGCGCCAGGAGATTCCGCGATCAAATACAGGCATTCGAAGCAGCGGCAGAAGAAGCGATCGGCGCGACCAGAGCATGGCGCCTGCCACGACTGATTGGCCAAATAGGACCATGGCGGGGGCATAGAGGCCATGATGGGAAATCATTGCTGCCCATGCTGAAAGCGCGCTTGCCAGCGATTGAAAAAGCCGGACGCGGGCGACAGACGTAACCTGGCCGCATCCTTCGAGGAACGAAAGGACCGGGCCAAGAGCAAAGGCGATCATGCAAGCCAAGACCGCAACTCTGAGCGGCCAGAGCCAAAGCATCGGTTCGCTTGGTGTCTGATGCAACCTGAAAAACAGTGTGCCGCCGGTCAAGAGCGAAACGCCCATCAACAGCGACGCGAAGCAGTACCAGCGAACGGTTGTTTGCAGCAGGGAAGCAAGACGAACGTGCGCGATCGGATCTCCGGAAATCGAGCCGCCGGGATCGAAGCGGAGATGCACGCATTCATGGGCTGCCACCTGAAGGACGACGAAAGAAAACCCAAGCTCGAAGACGCTCTGCAGTGCGACGAGGCTCCAGAGGGCATAGTAGTAGCCCTGCGCGGGAAGCGTGAGGAAATGCAGGATGAGCAGAACATTGACCACGCTCCCCAGCCCTTGAAGGACGCGCCCCGTTACTGTGAAGCCGATGGCGCGGTCAAGGCCGATCTCATGGGCGATTTTGCGCGGAAGGCATTTAATCCCCTCTGTCGGAGGGGCGATGGGCTGAGCGTCCGTCTTCGCTTCAGTCAGCATTAAGGAGGGTGAGCAAGGTTACTTTTGCCATACAGCTTCTCGGAGTTGCGCGAGCTGCTCTGCATCCGCCGGATCCGTCTGCATACGAGCGAGCCTGGCCTGGAACAGCGCAATCATGATCGCGAGTGACAAGCCAAAGGCAGCCGCACCAAGCGTGAACCACGTGCGCTTCGGAAACGATCTTCGCTCGGGAGTGAGGGCAGGGTTGACAACCTGAAGGAAGCCGCCTTCTTTGGCTTCGTCGATCTTGGCGATCTCAAGTTGCTTAGCAAGGACTTCGAAAACTGCCTCGTTGTATTTCACGTCGCGCAATTTGCGAGCGTACTCAAGAGCAGCTTCAGGTACATTGCCCTTAGACAAGAACAGGTCATCAGGCGAAGACCCGTTGGATCCGACAAGCTGATTGAACTGGTTGCGCAAACCGGCGAGTTGCTGCTGCTGTTCCTGCAGGTCAGGGTTGCCTTCGCCTGCGTAGGTTTGCATTGCCTGAATCTGTACTTCCTTGGCGACTATCTCCGCGCGAATACGCGCGGCAGTTTCAATCAGCGCGCGTGACTGGCTATCGATCTGCACGAACCCGGTTGAGAGCTGGGTTTGTTTGAGCGATTCTTCGGAATTGGCGAGATCGGTTTTAGCCTTGTCCAACTGCTGCTCGAAAATGACGCGCCGCTGGGATGCTTCAGTGATGGCGAGGTGCTGTGATAGCCCTCGCAGGATCTCAATGTAACCGTTGGCAATCTCGGCGGCGCGAGATGGATTGTGATCCTCGAATGACAGCCGTATCAATCCATCCTTTTTCGATCCGTCGATAGTCGTGCGCCACTCGAGTTTCTTGCGGGCGTCATAGAAGTACTTCTTGTGATATTGCTGCAAGAGTCCATACTTCTGGATCACAGAGTCTTCAACGGACTCGCTCTTAAGCATGGAGACGTACATGTCTGCGGTATTCTTTCCACCAAGCGCACCGCTGGCCAGGCTTGCGAGTGAGCTCAAGCCGCCGAGATCGCCGAGCGCCGAGGAAAGAGAGGAGCCCTGTTGTGGAGGAAGAATGATGATTGTCGCGGTGTACTCCGGTGGGAGAACAAGAGAGACGATACATGCGATTACTGCGAAGCAAACGGTGACCCCAAAGATCATCTTCTTTCGCCGCGCGAGAATTACGAGCACGGGGAGAAGGGCTGAGCCTTGGTGCGGCCGGCGCACCTGAGTCGACACCAGGACACGCGATGCCTGCGGGGCTTCAGCAGTTTCAGTTGGTGTGTAGCCGATCATGCGGCGATTCTCATTTCAGGATTTCGATTGCTGCCGCGCCCAGCGCAAATTGCGAAAAGACTGTCGACCAGTCGGTGAGTCCTCGCAGGAATGTGGCTTTGTTGATGGATGTCGGCACGACGATCGTGTCACCGGGATAAATGGGTTGCCGGTCAAACTCGTCGCTCTCCCAGAGCGAGCGGGAAAGATACTGACGGCTGACGACAGAGCCATCCGCGCGAATGATAAAGATCTGTCGTCGATCCGCGTTGCGATTTGGTCCGCCCGAGGTTTTCAAATAGCTGCCGGCATCGCGGTGCTCAAGATAGATGAACGAATTTGGGTCATATACCGATCCCACCACGCCCACTGTAAAGGGAATCGGAGGGACAACGAATCGATCGCCATCTTCCAATGGCATGTCGGGCAAGGAATCGATTGTCGGGTGCAGTGGGTTGATGTGAAGCACAACACGGCCGGTTGCACGCACTTCATGCAGCCGATTTACGAGTTCGCGCTGGCTGGCTTGGGAGGCGCTGGCGGTTGCGGCTTGCGTCGGACTTACGACTGAGGCTGCGAGATTCGATCCAGAGATTTGGATTTGATACGAAAGCGCCGCCACATACTCGTCGAGACGCTGCTGCTGTTCAAGCCGCGTGCTCTCACGCGTGAATTGCGATCCGTAGAGGTAGGCCTGGTCGGTCAGTCCGCCGGCGCGAATGGCGAGTTGGCGCAGCGTTTCGCCCGGAAGCACGCTATACACGCCGGCATGAACGAATTCACCTTCGAGTCGAACATATTTCGTCTGTTGCGCGCGCGGGACGCGAATATCGGCGTCGGAAAAAACAGTAATTGTATCTCCCGGTTCCAGACCGAAATCTGCGCTTTCGTCGTGGTTGATGACAACCGCGCCAAGGTTGAACGGAATCAGTCGTGTCGTGAGCGTCTGGGGATCGACACGCTCGACGACGGCATAACTCCAATCAATGTTTGGTGATGTGCGAACGACTTGCGTTGCGATGGGAAAGTGCGGAGTGGTGACGAGGTGCGGACCGACGCCGAGAGTTTCTGGTGTATTAGGCGAGCCGGGAGTTTCTGCGACCGATCCCGCCGTTGGTCCGTTGGTGCCTTCAGATGATGCAGCGAGCGGCCCATACTGAGCGTGAGGCGCATTCGCAGACTGATTGTCGGTGGGAACGCCCTGGGTGAGTTGGGGAAATAGACCGCTCGAAAGAGCCTGGGTATCCTGCTGTGTCACGGCGGGTCGAATGCCCTGCTGGCCGGATGGCTGCTCTGAAGGTGATTTCGATCCCTGAGGTGGCAATAGCGGCTGAAAGTCTGCGACGGGTAGTCCGAGTTGTTCGCGTCGCAACCAGTAGTCGTGGGTGAGAAGCGACTCTTGATCGGGAATAAGATCACGGATGCGCATACCGTCGTGCCACGAGAAGCGGCCAGGATTAGCTACGTTGCCTCGCAGGGTGACAGTCCTGGCAAATTGGGGAGGACGCGCGCGGACCCGGATGATATCGGCATTTTCGAGCGGCAAAGCGAAGCCTTCACCATTCATGGCAACGTCCATCGCGATGCGTGCGCTGCTGCCGCTTGGCTGGTTCTGGGTCCGCTCAATTTCAAGAGATGAATTGTTGGCGACTGAGGAGACGCCGCCACTCAACGCAAGCGCCTGCGCAAGAGTCTCCTTCCCGCGCAGCTCGTAAATAGCGGGAAACTGCACACTGCCGACGATCGCGACGCGGGGCCCGGCTGGAGGGAAGTAAACGACATCGCCAGATTGAAGTGGGACATCTTTCGACTTGTCCCCTCTCAGCAGCAATTCGTACAAATCGAAGTCGCTAACGAGCGTTGATCCGCGCCGGAGTTCAATGTGGCGCATCGAACCGCTGATCGCCGGTCCACCGCAGGCGAAGACGGCGTTGACCAAGGTGCTGAGGGAACTGATTGTGTAACTACCCGGCCGCTGCGCTTCGCCAGTGAAAAAAATCTGGATGGATCGCAATTGACCGAGATTCACATTGAGGTCAAAGTTTCGAAAGACGTATGCGTAATGCGCCTTCAGGAAGTCCTGTAGTTGACTGAAAGGCAAGCCAGCTACGCGAACGCTGCCAACCTGGGGAATGTAAATGGATCCAGACCGGTCAACCGTGAGTTGAAGGTTCTGATTGATTTGGCCCCAGGTGCGGATAAGGAGTTCGTCGCCGGGCCCGATGGTGTAGTCGGGATTTACAGGAATACGCTGAACAGGCGCGAAGGTGTCGGGAACCTCAGAAAAGAGATCTGCGCCATAAATGGGTACAATGTGACCGACCGATCCGGCCACGAGAATCTGAAATTCGGTCAGTGGCTGCGGCCTTATCGCGCGCAAACGCTCTTGTTGGTTCTCGGGGGAATTCGCATGCTCGCCGGCAGTGTCGCGATAGACATAGGTCGAATTGCGGCTATTGGAACCGAGGCCCTCCAGGCCGGGGTACGCCGATTCGAGTCCCAGGCTGCCAAAGCCACCGGAAGAATCGCCCGAAGAACTGGACGGCATGCAATCGGACAACTCTCCGCCTGTAGAGCAGCCAGAGTTAGTCCCCGACGCCTGGCCATTAGGCGAGAGAGACGAAGCAGCTTGCGCGAGCGCGTGACCGATAGCGGTAACAGAGACAACCGCGGCCAGAAAGAAAGTTCGTGCTTTCATTTTATGTTTGTTAGATTATTCAACTTTCGTTGCAATCGATTTTTTCGATCAATGATTGCGAATAAGCAATTTGAGCTACGCGAGATCTGCGTTCTCAATAAGCGCCGCGCATTGTAATGACGGCGGGAATCGTACGCGCGAGAATGGCAAGGTCAAGAAGGCAACTCCATCGGCTTGCATACTCGCGGTCAAACAAGACACGGCGGTCGTAATCAACGTCGCTGCGACCAGAAACCTGCCAGAGACCTGTGATCCCCGGACAAAAGAGATCGTAGTATGGCAAAAAACGACCGTAGAGGCGTCGTTCCGCATTCACGATCGGCCGCGGCCCAACGAGCGACATGTCACCGATGAGTACGTTCCAGAGCTGGGGTAATTCATCGAGACTCATGCGGCGCAGGAGCCGACCGAGAGGGGTGATACGAGGGTCATGGGAACTCTTCTTAGAGATGCGGTTAGCGGAAGACGCGGCAGCCAGTGCCTTCGTGACACCGATATCGATCACGTTTTGTCCGGGTCTCGATACGTACATCGAGCGGAACTTGAAAATTCGAAATGGAATTCGAAATCGGCCGACTCGTTCTTCGGAGTAAAAGACGGGGCCTCGTGAAGTGAGGGCCACCAACAGGGCGATTGCCAATCCGAACGGCGAGAGGACGATGAGGAGGACAAGAGAGAGAACTATATCCAGAGAACGTTTCAAGATCACGTAACGGAATGAAAATGCCCTTTCAATTGCAGAGTTTATATAATTTGGCGCCGGACGCCAGGTGTAGACGATTGCACTACCATGAGCGCCGGTTTCAAGGTTGAGCGTTGTGGCCTCTGCAGTGTCGGAGACACTGACTGCAGTTCTTCTATACATAAATTGCCCTCATTCCTAAAGCGTGTAATGAGTCAAAAAGCAGAAGGCCGCCGCACTCGTCAAATGACGAGGACAAGGCTCAAATTGATCCAGCGCTCTCAGCTGTTCGGCCCAAGGTGCGCAGATCGTGGCGGTCACTGCAGTCTCTTTCTGTAAGTAGGTTTTCCTCTAGCCGATCGAGTTCCTGTAGAACCGTGAACGCTCAACGTGATCGCTAATCGCATTTGTGGGAGTCCGGCCCTCGGGCTAGCTGTCGCAAAATGCGAGTCCATTTTGCCGGATGTGACCGTCGGCGATGGGGACAGAGGGTCTTCGCGGGGAAGCGTCAATCAGTTCAAGGTTGTCAGCGTCGACCTCTACTGCGATGCTCTGCATGATGAGCTCCAGCGTTATGACCACGCGAAAGCCGCTCTTCTGCCGAACGACGGCTCCTTCGATTCCCGCGAGTGCCCCTGAACGGATTCGCACACGTTGCCCGGCGGTCAATGTCGGATGCGGTACAACGCGGAAGGGGTCGAGGGCGGCACGCATGGTTTCAATTTCAAACTCAGGCAGCGGCGTGGGTTGGGATCCAGAGCTTCCAACAACCCATAAGACTCCAGGAACTTCAAGGACGGGCACACGCTCGTTCCGGCATATATGGACGAAGACATAACCGGGAAACAAGGGAAGGCTTAATTGCACTTTCGAGCCGTCCCTCCATTTACGCGCCGAGAAATACAGAGGCAAGTAATAATCGATTTCCCTCCGTTCGAAGTGTTCGGCGACGCGCTTCTCGTGGCGGCACGTTGTGTAGACGGCAAACCATTGTTTGCGAGCTTGGATCTCGGGAGACTCAAGCGCCAGCGCCCGCGATCGAGAGATTTTGGTCATAGCTTCGCCATCCTCACTTGGGTGGGGTGGATCCCTCGGCTAAGGAGCGAAGACTTTCTCGCCGCCCACGCGGGGGACCGAAAGTCTGCGTTCCCGCACATACTTTCCAGTCGCCCGCGACCAAGAATGTTCAGTTATGGCAACAAGCCGTGCAGTGACTTGCAAATGCGAGATGTTTAGACATGCTCTCGCAGTCGACCTTAAGTTAAAGATTCTTTTCGTACGAAGCGTCTATGTCCCTGTGATCACCACTCGCAGATGACCCGAGTGTGACGGGAAGGGGAATCATATTGGCCTCAGGAGAAAAGACGCAGAATTGGCGAATAAAGTTATCTGCAAACTTGAGAGTCTGAATGAAACATCGCTGTTCAGTGTTGGAATCGGGGAATTCTCGAAAGTGGTAGATTCCTGCCATTCGGGAGAATCCGGCAAGTGAACCGGAAGAACGGAGGAGTTCTACTGAGATTCTGGCGCTATTTCATTGATTTTAAATGGTATAGTTGGTTAACCCGATCCGGACCTTATTCTAGATTCTTCGGTTCAATGAAGGGTTCGACGCTCCATCGGATCCGTCTGGATGGAAATAGATGCGGGTTGTCGAAATATGGAAAGTGAGTTGGTACCACCCTGTGGTTGCAAGCCTTCGTGGACACTGGGCGTAGCTGGCAACACGAGGACCTCGGGCTCTGCTGCCGCCCAAACGGATGACGAACCGGAGAGACGCAAGGGCGTCATCGGACGGACACATTGGAGTTCCAAACCCCACCTGTTGTCGTCCAGTGCCGGCTGCTTCATCGTTTGTGTCCACCCGTCCACTCTGTCTACAGGCGAAATCAGTTCCATAAAGAATCCTGTTGCATCAATCTCCATCCGATCCTGGTCCGGCAACTTGGCCAGAAAATCCGTTGCGCAACACGGTGGACAATACGGGTGCGGGGAACCGGCAAAACGGAACAAAGGTCAGGGAATGCGGACGAATGATGAGAACGATTTGATTCTCGTCGACTATCTAGTGCAGAGCGAACGGTGACCAGAGGACGCTGTGCAAGCGATAAAAGATGCGGGGTTCGAAAAGTCGGCGGGACCAATAGAGCTTGGGGACGCAAAGCGCGTGCGAGTGAGCTAGATCACTGAGAAGTTGATCGCGCGGCGAGCGCTGTGCCGACTGGAATAGATATTCATTAAGAAAGTGATTTGCAGGTTTGGAATCACGTATAAATAAATAAAAGCCCACAGATTTTCTGGTGATTCTGGAATTTTCCTGACCATTGTTGTTTTGGCCAGAGGATGGCAAAGCCCTATAGTTCGTCGTGTACACTGTGCGCTGACTATGCGAGGGTCACCAGAATCAGAAGAGGATAACGCATGAAGCAGGGGAAATCAGCATCGCCAAGCCGCTGACGACGAACAAGCACCTGATCCGCTGGGTGGAGAAGATGGCGGAGCTGACGCAGCCGGCGGCGATCCACTGGGTGGACGGAAGCCAGAAGGAATACGACTGGTTGTGCGACGAGATGGTGGCGTCGGGAACGTTCATCCGGCTGAATCAGGAAGAAGTGGCCGGGTTGCTTTTATGCGCGCTCCGATCCGCGCGATGTGGCGCGCGTGGAGGACCGCACATTCATCTGCTCTTTTTCAAAGGACAATGCAGGGCCGACCAACAACTGGGTCGAGCCGTACGAGATGCGCAAGAAGCTCAAGGAGCTGTTCAACGGCTGCATGCGCGGGCGGACGATGTATGTGCTGGCGTTCAGCATGGGGCCGGTGGGCTCGCCGATGTCGCGCATCGGCGTGCAGCTGACCGATTCGCCCTACGTTGTGGTGAACATGCGCATCATGACGCGGATCGGGCTGCCGGTGCTGGCGGAGATCGACAAGGGCGCGACGCGCGTGGTGCCGTGCATGCATTCGGTGGGCGCGCCGCTCGCGCCGGGGCAGAAGGATGTGCCGTGGCCGTGCAACGACGAGAAATACATTGTGCATTTTCCTGAGACGCGCGAGATCTGGAGCTACGGGTCGGGTTACGGCGGCAATGCGCTGCTGGGCAAGAAGTGCTTTGCGCTGCGCATCGCCTCGAACATCGCGCGCGACGAAGGCTGGATGGCCGAGCACATGCTGATCGTGGGCGTGGAGTCGCCGCAGGGCGAGAAGACCTATGTGGCGGCGGCGTTTCCGTCGGCGTGCGGCAAGACCAATCTGGCCATGCTGGTGCCGCCCAAGGCGCTGGGCGACTGGAAGGTGACGACGGTTGGCGACGACATTGCGTGGATCAAGCCGGACGCGAACGGGCAACTGCGCGCCATCAATCCCGAGACGGGATTTTTTGGCGTGGCGCCGGGCACGAGCGAAAAGACGAATCCCAACGCGATGGCGACGCTGCGCAAGAACACGATCTTCACCAACGTGGCGCTGACGCCGGATGGCGGCGTGTGGTGGGAGGGGATGACCGACGAGCCGCCGGCCGAGTGCACGGACTGGCGCGGCGAGCGCTGGACGCCGGAGATCGGCGAAGCAGACCGGGGCCAAGGCGGCGCATCCGAATGGGCGATTTACGGCGCCGGCTTCGCAGTGCCCGTCGATCGATGCGGCGTGGGAGGATCCGGAGGGCGTGCCGATCGGCGCATTCGTGTTTGGCGGGCGGCGGTCGACGACGATGCCGCTGGTTTACCAGGCGTTCAACTGGAGCGCGGGCGTTTACGTGGGCGCGACGATGGGATCGGAGACGACGGCGGCGGCCAGCGGCGCGGTGGGACTGGTGCGGCGCGATCCGATGGCGATGCTGCCGTTCTGCGGCTATCACATGGGCGACTACTTCCGGCACTGGATCAAGATGCAGCGCTCGCTGAGCTCGACGCCGCGCATCTTCCATGTGAACTGGTTCCGCAAGGGCGAGGACGGGAAGTTTCTGTGGCCGGGCTTCAGCGAGAACATGCGCGTGCTGAAGTGGATTGTGGATCGCGTGCACGGCCGCGCGCAGGGCAAGGAGACGCCGATCGGCTGGACGCCCTACTACGACGATATGGAATGGACGGGGCTGGACATCTCGCGCGCGCAGTTCGACGCAGATGCAGGAAGTGAATCGCGCTGCGTGGCGCAAAGAGCTGATCGGCCACGAAGAGCTGTTCATCGACGTGCACGACCATCTGCCGCCGGAGATGATTTACGAGCGCGAACTGCTGATCTGCAGGATGTGAGACGGCTCGGATTGGAGCGGTTGAGGTTCTGTGTATCCCGGTCCCCAAAAGCGAGGGACCGGGGCACCAGCAATTTCAATGGATGGGAGTGCGGGCGTGGACGCCCGCCAGCCGACCTGGAGGTCGGCGCTACTGTGTCCGCGGTCGACCGTGGGCTCGAAGCCGAGCTGGCGAAAGAAATCGACTGACGAGAGACACGGTTTCGCTCGCTGGTGAATGGTCGCGGCGCGAAGCAGGAGTCGCGGCGCGGCGGAGGCAAGATCGTCGGGCGAGGCGGCGATGGCGATGCACTTTTCGCGGCCGGTTGGTGCAACTGGCCAGATCGGCGATGGACTGATGGATTGTGGTCGGCGTGGCGATGACCGTGCGCGGCGGCGCCATGCGGTCCAGCAGCCAGAGAATTTCGAGCTTCGATTCGAGCTCGTCGGGAACGCAGTCGATGACGAGGTCGGCGTCGCGGACGGCGTCTTCAATGGTGGAGACGAAGGCGACGGCGGGCAGCGCCTGAGGACTCAAGCTCGCAGGCGGATCGACTCGCGCGCATGATGCAGATTGCCGGGCATCACGTCCTCAAGCAGGACACGAAAGCCGGCGCGGGCGGCGCCGCAGCGCGAGCCGAGCGGCCGAGCGGCCCGGCTCCGATGATGGCGACGGTGATCACAGTCAGCGGATCGAGAGCTCACTTGGCGGCGAGGGCCGTCGGCCACTTCCTCGGCGCTGGGACGCGCCTGGAGCAGATGCTCGGCGACCTTGGCGCGCTCCTCGGCGGAGAGCGTGGGGACGGCGGCCAGCACCCGGCGCAGGGTCACGGCGACGTCGTCAATGTAGTTCATCAGGCGGATGGCTTCTCCGGAAAGCGGCATGTTTTTCCTCAAAATGTGGTTCTAAACCATTGTAGTGGGTCAACGGAACGGGAAACAAAGCGCAGAAAAGAGAGGACTGAGGCTACTTGTCATCGTCGTCTCCATCGTCCTTGGTGTCGGGGTGGATGCAGCGAGGACAAAGGTCGGAGTAAGGACAATCGTTGCAGTCGTCGTCATCATCGCATTCGTAACTAGGGGAGCGAGTTCATCGCCGTCCGAGCACTGCTCTGCGGACTGAACAGTTTCGGCTTCATGGAAATACTTCTTGGGATCGATGAAGCGCGCGGCGATCTTGAGGCCTTCGTAAAGGCTGGCAGCTTTCTTAAGGTCGATGCGGCTGTTGATGACGGCGTCATTGATGCGCGCAACCGAGAGTTGAATTGCGGCTCGATCTTCAGGTGATGGCAGTTGCAGAGGGCCGTATTTCAGATTGGGCTCGGCGCCTATGGTGTGGACCTTTGAGTGGTAATAGCAAAACGGTCGACCTTTGAGGGCAGGCGACTCGCAGCGGAGTCCGTTGGTCTTGATGTGCCTGCATTCCATGTACATATCGGTTACCAGCTTTCGGAAAATTCAAAATGCCGCAATTGGGGTCAAAGTCCTGATTGCAAGCGGGTTGGCTCCTGATGGGGGTCCCGTAAATGACTGATAAAGAATAAGTTATCGGTCAAAGTCGTCAATCAATTTGAGTTATGGGCGAATTTTTGCGGGTTTGCACTGTTTGGGTTGCATGCCATCCCATGATGTGGAGGAGTGCCCCAAAAAGCGAGCGGCCCGGAGGGGATAATCACTCCGGGCCGCCCAAGCGCCCAATGTCGTTTTTGCTACTGGAAACAGTGTACGGATTTCGGCGAAATTATCGGCACTGTTTGGTAGATTTATTTTTCGGCGCGGATTCAATTTTGAATGAGGGAGTTAGAGGAATTTTGAGGCGCAATTTCGGCAAGGAAAAACTTGACAAGAAAATTGACGGGTCTGCATTCGCCCGTCGAGTGCCCTCCAGCTGGCGGGCGTTATTGACGGCTTTTTCGGCGAGATCTCCACACTGCTGCTGCAATCGCACCCACGCTGCCGACCAGGGCGAGGACGATCGTAGGGTCTTCGGGCGAGTCGTCGCAGCCGGTCTGGGCGCGCAGGGAACGGGTGGTGGCAAAGAGCAGAGTGAAGGCGAAAGCAAGGGCGATCTTTTTCAGATTCATGGTCTCCTCAGATCAATGTTCGGCGTGTCGAATTCCAGTTAACGGCGCTCTCACTGTCGGGCGCAGTAGAGCGCACTTGCAGATGGCGGTGGAATGACGCGTTTGGCAGGTGGCGAAAGGTCACATTCGACCCAGGGAAAATCTTTCGGCAACCTTCGACCCTTCTGCAGGTCATGGCCGCGTACCCAGATTGCTCGTTCCGTCTAAAGTCTGGGTCGCTGGAAGCCCGGCGCAGATGGGCGTAATCACCGGCGTTGCCACGCCGATTTGCTCTACGATTGCGCTGTTCGCTGGATTGATGATCCAGACATTGCCGGATCCGTCCACCGCAATCGCCTGATTAGCATTTGGCGTGCCCACTCCCCAACCTGTGGCGGGGAAACTGTATCCAGTCGCCCCGGAAAGAACCGACCCGCCATTGGACAGCTCAATATCTGTGTTGCTGCCATAGTTGAGCACCCATACGTTGCCAGAGCCGTCGACGGCGGCGGCAACTGGCTTATTCATGCCGGCGCCGGTGTAGCCGCTGGAAGGAACAATTCCCGCGTTGGACACCTTGACCACGCTGGCGCCGGTCATCACCCAGACGTTGCCTGAGCCGTCGATGGCGAGGGTATTTGTATTGGTCAAACTTGGGCCGCTGTACCCACCGCTCCCTGAGATCGGAATGCCCGCAATATTGAATTCGCTGAGGGTGGTGTGGTTGGCAAACCACGCGTTGCCCGAGCCGTCGATGGCGACGAATCCGGGTCCATCCAAGCCACCGCCGGTATAAGGCGAACCGGGCGCAGCTATGCCGGAGTTGTCCAGCCTGGTCGCGCTGCTGTTGTCGCCGTTTGGAATCCACACCGCTTCCTTGCCGTCGATGGCAACTCCGTATGGCCCTCGCAGACCGCCGGTGGTGAAACCGCTCACGGTGCCGTTGGAGATCCTGGTTACTTCTCCGCTCGAGGTGGAAAACGGCTCGTCCGCAATCCACGCAGCCCCGTTACCGTCGACTGCGATGGCGATGGGCTGATCCAGGCCCCCGCCGGTATAAGGAGACCCGGATGAAGGCTTGCCCAAACTCGACAGCTCTGTCACGCTGTTACCGCCGAAGTTCGATATCCATGCATTACCCGAGCCATCGATGGCAACTGCACTAGGCGTACTCAATCCGCCCCCGGTGTAGCTGACAGCGATAGTGAAGTCATTGGGCTGCGCGCTGAGCATGGGCTGGAAGGCGGTAATCCCCGTTTGCAGGCCGTAGAGAGCGGCGATATTCGCGCCGGGGTTGTGGGCCATGTTGATTGCCGCCATGGCTGTATCGGTTGGTGATGTGGTGCCGTTCATTGCGTTTGAGAACAAGGTTGCGCACGGGGTGAAAGAGGGCCCGTTTGAGTTGACGCACGCTGCCAAAATGTTGGAGAGAGTGTTGATCTCGGTCTGCGGCACTGTCCCGTTGCCTCCGTTTGCGCTGGGCGTGGTGGCCAAAGCCACGCCAGTGTTCAACGTCTCCAAATTCGTGACGGTGGCAAAGGCGTTGGCGATGCCGGTCTGGGCCAGAGTTGTGGCAGGGCTGGAGACGTGCAGCGGGTCAGTGGCGTAGCCCGCAATGGAATATGCCGTCGCGATGGTCGATACTTCGTTGATCACAACGAAGAGGGAAGGTGAGAGCGAGCCGTTCGCCGGGCAGGTTCCAAGCGCGGCCAGCAGTCCGATAGCCGAGTTCGCGCCCGAGTCGTCGGAAGTGCCACCCACTCCATATAAGTAAATTTGCGAGGTCGTGCTGGGGCAGGTGTAATCCCCGGTGATGGCCCATGAGCCGTCAGAGGCGGTGGTCACGTAGTAGTTGCCGTTGGTGTCTTTGCCGCCCGCGGGAGTCTGGGTGAGCACGTTGGCGGTCAGCAGCGAGATGGATGCGTTGCCGTAGCCAGTGTTGTTGGCTGCGTAGAGATAGATTCTGCCGCCTGAAACTATGGCCTGGCCGCCGTGGACTACGCCCTGAATGGCCGCACCTTGTACAGGACCGGTTTTGACTGAGGTTGCCAGCGGCCCGCCTGAACAGCCGGCGAGGTAAAAAACACAAGAAGATGCCAATATGCCGATAGCCACACGCATGGTGATGCCACTCTCCCAGAAGATTTTGGCTCGACTCTGGCATGGAGGATACTCGGACGCCATCGTGGCCAGGAGTGACACAACGGGGCAGTGAAGGGGCATTTCGGGGCACGGCGATTTAGATACTGGGCATTCAAGGGAAACAGCGGCGGGTATAATTGGGTTTCCCCCAACAGCCTGACCCGGGCCAAGCAGCGAATGATCAGCGGAGTGGCCTATGGCGACCTCAAGCAGAAACGTGGAACCTGTTCACGGAAACCAGGGAGTTCTTGCGTCCTGGAAGAGCATCGCGGGTTATTTCGGATGTAACGAGCGAACCGCCAAGCGATGGGAGGAACGGGGGCTGCCCGTGCACCGTGTGCCCGGTGGAAAGCGAGGCTATGTCTTCGCCTATCCGTCTGAGCTTGACGGTTGGTTGCAGGCGTTGCGGCTGAAAGATCCTGAGCTCGCAAGCGACGTGGCAGTGTCGGGTCTGGACGAGAGTCCCGCTTCGCTGAGCGTTGCGGATGTTTCTGGCAGGGCGCCGGTTTCCAGGCCCAGGCTTCCTAAATCCCATGAGTTGGGTTATCGAAAGCTGATTTGGGTTTGTGCATGCCTGGCCACGCTGCTCGTCTTTGCAATCAGCATTTGTGTTGCTATTGCTCGACATGCGGCCGGAGGGGAACAAAGGCAGAGCAGCGATGCCATTGTGAATTCGCGGCATGTTCCAGCCCCAGGCGCTGAAGACCTTTACCTTCAGGGCCGCTACTATTGGAATCTGCGGACTGCCGATGCACTCACGAAATCGATCAACGCATTTACGCAAGCGATCGTCAAAGATCCGTCTTATGCGGACGCCTATGCTGGGCTAGCGGAAAGCTATGATTTGCTGCCGGAGTTCGCTAACTCCGGTCTCGTTGACTCACTGCAGCGGGCGAAGGAAGCTGCTGATCGCGCCATCTCGTTAGACCCAAACCTCGCTGCGGCGCACCGGGCAAAGGCGTTTGCGCTCTACTTCCGGGATTGGGATATTGGTGGTTCGGAGGGGGAGTTTCAGCGCGCGCTGGCACTGGACCCAGGCTCCGCTGAGACTCACCAATGGTATGCAAGCAGTTTGGAATGCAGAGGCGAAGGCGCAGAAGCCTTGAGGCAGATTGACGAGGCGCGCCGATTGAATCCGGCTTCGCCTTCGATTGCTGCGGAGGCGGCGCTGCTCCAGGCAGATTTTGGCGACGTTGGCGCCGGCACCGGCGCTTTGAAGGAGATCGAGCAGACACAGCCGAATCTGAGTTCGCCCGCTTTGTATCTGGCTGTCATAGACTTTGCAACCGGAGATTATCCGGGACACATCGCGAATCTTCGGCGCTACGCATCGATCACGGGCAGCCGAGACGACATTGCGTTGGCTGACGCGGTTGCTCGCGGGTGGATTGAAGGGGGCAAGACCGGCTTGCTCGAAGCGAGGGCGAAAGGCCTGAAGGCTGCTTTCGATGACGGATCTGAACCAGATGGATTCTACCTTGGGCAAACTCTCGTGATGCTAGGGCGCCCGAGTGCTGCATTGCCGTACTTCAAAGCCTCTTTGAACTCTCACATCGTCGCATTAACGATGTTGCAGGACTGCCCCTGGGCCAAGCCCTTTATCAATGATCCTGACTATGCTGCGCTCTTTGCCGAGATTCACGAGCGCCAGCATGGAGGCTATCCGCGTCATTCAGCAACGGTGCGAGTCACACTGCGAGTACCGAATTAAGGTCTTGCGATTCGGCCCTCCGGTTGCAGATCGCGAGAAGCCGGCGGAGTGAAAAGCCATTCGGGTACCTACCAAATTGTCAGGCACGATGGATATCCACGGGCGATTCCCATAGAACTCCGCGCGGTGGAAACTCAAAATTCTCAGAAAATCCAGTAATTTCCCTAGTTGGCGAACCTGGGCGGAACCGGGATAGTCAAGATAGTTGACTTCTGCCTATGGCAGGACGCTGGATCATCGCATCGACGAGACAATTGCCGCGTCCAGCGTACCCCCGAGTTCGAAGCGCTTGGGCAGTTCAAGTTTTAGCCGCTACAAATCGCTGCCTTTTGGTTCTCGACCTGGATTCAGAATACTGACTCAAGTTCAATTTGGAGGTCAGCGGTGGAATTTACAGACAAGACTTTGGTCTGCGCAAGGTGTAGAGCGGAATTTATTTTTTCGGCCGCCGAGCAAAGCTACTTTAGAGAAAAGTCGCTGATGAACGAGCCGCGGCAATGCAAGAAATGCAAGGCGATGCGCAGGGCCGGGCTGAAAACCGTGCGTTTTGAATCCAGGGTGAGCTGCGCAGAGTGTCGCGCGGAAACTGTCGTTCCCTTTCGACCGCGCCACGGCAAGCCGGTGTTTTGCAGGGACTGCTTTCGCAAACGGCCGCAAATGGCAGAACGTCCGTCCTAGCAAGCAGTCACCCGCAGAGTTCCACGCCCTCCGAAGCAGAGCTTGAATTGTCTATTTCGCTTAGCTCTGGAGCGAGGGTTTGCGCGATCCCGCACTCATAGCGCTATGTGCAGAGTGAGTGGGGCAACTGGGCGTGTGCTGTCCCACCCAAATCATCCGCTACGACGGATGATTTGGATGGGGCAACGGAGGTTGGAGATACGACCGGCCGAGGACGGCGATTCTGATGAGGCGCGCAGGTTTGAGCTATTGCTGGTCGATGTCGTTATTGGAGAGAGACAGCTTTTTGCGCGGCGCCGGTTGCGTGTTGGAGTTTGCTGCCTGATCGGAGCCGGGTGCGGGATTGGCGCTGTTGTCGGATGAGGCCGCGGCGAGATCGGACTTGCGATACTTGGGTGCGCTGACATAGCCGTGGATATGGTTCTTCGAGATGTCGTTGATGACGATTTCAATGGGCCGCATGCTGTCTGGCTCGTAAAACATGGCCGGCTGGTAGAGGTTGACGTGCTTCTGGGTCAGGTTGCGGTCGTCGACGATGAGCGCGAGATCGGCAAAGCCGTGCTTGCTGTCAGCTTTTTTGAGGCTGATGCT
Source organism: uncultured Acidobacteriaceae bacterium (assembly GCA_963782085.1). Lineage (GTDB taxonomy): Bacteria > Acidobacteriota > Terriglobia > Terriglobales > Acidobacteriaceae > Telmatobacter. The sequence continues at coordinate 1,252,797 of CAWAIL010000001.1, read as the reverse complement.
GAGCGGACCCTCGTGCTTGAAATCCCTTGACTTTGTGATATCGAACTCAAAGTAGTTGAGCTCACCTTTTTTCTCGAGGACGATGAGTTCGTCGTGAGTGCGCGCGATCGAGCCGGAGAGCTCAGTGCGCGCGCTGGCGAGGTCGGTGCGCGTGCTATCGATGTCTCCGCGTTCGGACTGGATAAGCTTGCCTTGCGCATCAAGCTGCGATTGCAATCTCTTGAAGCGCGGATCTGTTGTGCGGCCTGGAGCGGGACGACGGCCAGAAGAAGCAGCAGTTGGCGAGGAAGCGGGGGTCTGCGGGGCGGGCGCGGTGAGCGAACTGACCTTGGCCGAGAGAGTGGCGAGCTGGTCCTGCGTTTCGTTGAGCCGGGCCGTCATTTGCTTGTTTTCTTCGACAAGAGTCTGGCGTTGCGCGGCTGCGGTTTGCGCATTGTTATGTTCGCGGAGGGCGAAGACGATGCCGGCGGCCGCGAGCAGAAGTGCGCCGATGAATGGGGCGACTCGCCTAGCGTCGGATGCGAATTCAGAGTGCTGAGAATCTTCCAATTCCATCGGGAAACCTCCAAGGAAACTCTACTGTCATGCATGCATGCGAGGCACCAAGTGGATGGGCGCACGAAATGATTGAAGGAAGGGGAGTTGGCGAGTTTCGACGGTCCAAAGGTAATAGGAAGAAAATGCATGGGAAGGTAAAAAATTGCCATAAAAAGGTCGGAAAGCGGTGACAGAAGGAGCCGAAAGGCAGGGGGTAGAGGGACCAACGGACGTCGTGCCCAGTACCTATTGCAACTCTGCGTTGCGGGAGCGCGATCCCATGAAGAAAATCGCTTTTCCTCTTGCCCGTGGTTCGTTTGGATGGGTAGACTGTTCGGCAGCCAAGCAAAGGGTTACCAGGGCGTTGGGAACTGGACGCCGGCCGTGTTGAAGTGGGCGCGGCGGGATTCAGGGCGGTGATGGTGCGCCAGGGTGGCACAGGCCCGGTGATTCAGGCGAGCTTTTATTTACCGGTCTTTATGGCTGCGGGAGCGGAAGAGATGAAGAAGCAGGCGGCGGGGAAGAAGCAAGGAGCGGCCAAGATCGCGATATATAAGGATGCGAACCAATCAGCGGAGCGGCGGGTAAAGGACCTGCTTGGGCGGATGACGCTGGAGGAGAAGGCGGCGCAGATGCTGTGCATCTGGCAGCAGAAGCCGCAGACGCTGGTGGACGCGGACGGGAATTTCGATGAAGCGAAGGCGAAGAAAGCGTTCAAGGACCGGCGCGGGTTGGGACAGGTAGGGCGGCCGAGCGATGCGGGCAAGGGCAAGAACGCGCGCGAGATGGCGGTGCTGACAAACGCGATCCAGAAGATTCTTCCTGGAGAATAGCCGGCTGGGGATTCCGGTGATGTTTCACGAGGAGTGCTTGCATGGGCATGCTGCGGTCGATGGGACGAGCTTTCCGCAACCGATCGCGCTGGGAGCGACATTCAATCCCGAGCTGGTGGAGCAGTTGTTTACGATGACGGCGCTGGAAGCGAGGCTGCGCGGGGCGCATCATGCGTTGACTCCGGTGGTGGATGTGGCGCGCGAGCCGCGATGGGGACGCGTGGAAGAGACGTACGGCGAGGATCCGTATCTGGTGTCGCGACTGGGCATTGCCGCAGTGAAAGGATTCCAGGGCGACGCGAAGTTCAAAGACAAGACGCGCGTGATTGCGACGCTGAAGCATTTTGTGGGGCACGGGCAGCCGGAGTCGGGGATGAACTGCGCGCCGGCGAATATCTCGGAGCGTGTGCTGCGGGAGACATTCTTCTACACGTTCAAAGAGGCGATCAGGGAGTCGGGCGCGATCAGCGTGATGGCCAGCTACAACGAGATCGACGGGATTCCATCGCATGCAAACCGGTGGCTGCTGCGCGATGTGCTGCGGAAGGAGATGGGCTTCAAGGGATTTGTGGTATCGGATTATTTTGCGATCTGGGAATTGGGATACAGGCCGGACACGCATGGGCACTTTGTGGCGAAGGACAAGAAAGAATCGTGCGCGCTGGCGGTGAAGGCGGGCGTGAATATCGAGTTGCCCGATCCTGACTGCTACCGGAGCCTGGTCGAACTGGTGCGCAAGGGTGTGCTGAAAGAGAAGGAACTCGAGGAACTGGTGGCTCCGATGCTGGAGTGGAAGTTCCGGATGGGGCTGTTTGACGATCCGTTTGTCGATCCGGCGATTGCGGAGCGCGTGGTGGGATGCGCTGCGCACCGCACGCTGGCGTTGGCGGCCGCGCGTGAGGCGATCACGCTGCTGAAGAACGAAAGCAATTTGGCACCGCTGGACATGACAAAGCTGAAGACGATTGCGGTGATCGGGCCGAATGCGCATCGCGGATTGCTGGGCGGCTACAGCGGGGTGCCGAAACACAATGTGACGGTGCTGGACGGGATCAAGGCGAAGGTCGGCAAGCATGTGAAAGTGCTTTACAGCGAGGGATGCAAGATCACGATCGGCGGCAACTGGAATCAGGATGAAGTGATGCCGAGCGATCCGGAAGAAGATCGGAAGCAGATTGCCGAAGCGGTGGAAGTGGGGAAGCAGGCCGACGTGATTGTGCTGGCGATTGGCGGGAATGAGCAGACATCGCGCGAGGCGTGGGGCCTGAATCATATGGGCGACAGGACGAGCCTGGATTTGATCGGGCGGCAGGAAGAACTGGTGAAAGCGATGATGGCGCTGGGCAAGCCGGTGATCGTCTTTCTGTTCAACGGGCGGCCGCTTTCGATCAACTATGTGGCGCAGAATGTGCCGGTGATTTACGAGTGCTGGTACCTGGGGCAGGAGACGGGACACGCGGTTGCGGATGTGCTGTTCGGGGACTATAACCCGGGAGGAAAGCTACCGATCAGCGTGCCGCGGTCAGTCGGACATTTGCCGGTGTTTTATAACTACAAGCCGTCGGCGCGGCGCGGGTATTTGTTTGACGATGTGTCGCCGTTGTATGCGTTTGGATACGGGCTGAGCTACACGAGTTTTGAAATCGGTGAGCCGCGGTTAGCGAAGAAAGAGATGAAGAAGGATGGATCTACGCGCGTTTCTGTGGATGTGACCAATACAGGCAATCGCGAAGGAACCGAGACAGTGCAACTCTACATTCGCGACGTGGTGAGCTCGGTGACGCGGCCGGTGAAGGAGCTGAAGGGCTTCAAGAAGGTGAGGCTGCAGCCGGGCGAGAAGACGACGGTGGCATTTGATGTGACTCCGCAACTGCTGAAGTTTTACGACGTGAATATGAAGTATGTTGTCGAACCGGGAGATTTTGAGCTGATGGTGGGGAATTCGTCGCGGAACGAGGATCTGAAGAGGGTGAAGTTGCAGGTGACGGGGTAGACGGCAAGGTTTTTGACCGCAGGAGTTGGTTCGATCTCATCCATGCGGTCCCGAGTCCCCAAACGCGAGGGACCCGGGGCACCTGGCAATAAACGAATATGCAGAACTGCTTCCTTTCAAGACGCCGGTTTGCGGCGAGGCCAAAATTCGATGGCGATTGCGCGAGTGCGGCGCGAAAGTTGAGGCGGTGATGGCGCAGAAGCTCTCATTTGGAGAAAAATTCGGATACAGCCTTGGGGACCTGGCGGCGAATTTCGTCTTTCAGGCGATGCTGGCACTGCAACTGTATTTCTACACAGTCACGTTTGGGTTGAGTGGGGCGCAGGCGGGAATGATGTTCCTAGTGGTGGGGCTGGGCGCTGCGTGCCTGAATCCGGTGATGGGCGTGATCGCCGACCGGACGAACACGCGATGGGGAAAATTCCGCCCGTGGCTGCTGTGGACGGCGCTGCCGTTCGGCGTGATTGGCGTGCTGACATTCACGACGCCAAACCTAAGCCCCGGCGGGAAGATCGTGTATGCGTGGGTGACATACGCGATGCTGCGGATCATCTACACGATGAACAATGTGCCATATGCGTCGATGAACGCGGTGATGACCGATGATCCGGACGAGCGGACGAGCATCGCGTCATACCGGCAGTTGGCGGCGAACACGGCGGGGTTTATTGTGCAGAGCCTCGCGGTTCCCATGGTGGCCTTTTTCGGGCACGGGGATGACGCGCGCGGGTACCAGTTGACGATGGGCACGCTGCTGGGACTGAGCGTGATTTTCTTCATCATCACTTTTTTTGTGACGAAAGAGAGGATCCAGCCTGATCCGCAACAGAAAACGTCGCTGGGGCAGGACCTGGCGGATCTCTTTAGCAACCGACCGTGGGTGGTGCTGTTTCTGGCTACGCTGTTTTATTTTGCTGCGATCGTGATTCGCGGCAATGTGATGTTGCCGTATTTCAAGTTCGTTGCAGGAAACGCCGTCATCTTTTCGTGGTTCAACGGATTCGGACTGGGATCGTTGTTGGCTGGCGTGGCGTGCTCGACGTGGGTGTCAGTGCGCGTGGGCAAGCGGCAGCTTTTTGTGGTGAGCATGGCGCTTTCAGGACTCTTTTGCATTGTGCTGTTGGTGACTCCGCCGACAGCGACGGTGGTAATTATCGCAACAGAAGTGCTGCGGCAGTTCGCATTCGGACTGTCGGGGCCGATTTTGTGGGCGATGATGGGCGATGTGGCCGACTACGGCGAATGGAAGACGGGACGGCGCGCCAGCGGAACAGTGACTTCGGCGGTGGTGTTTGCGTTGTGGGTGGGACTCGCGCTCGGCGGTGCGATTGCAGGATGGCTGTTCTCGTACTACGGATTTGTCTCGGGCGCGGCGGTGCAGACGGCACAGGCGCAGGCGGGAATCCAGATGACAGCGAGCCTGTGGGCGGGGCTGGCATTCTTGGGAGCGGCAGTGTGTTTGCTGTTCTATCCGATTTCGCGCGAGGGAAACAAGAAGATCGCAGAGGCACTGGTGGAGAGACGGAAGGGGTTTGCGGTGGGGAAAGGGTAGGGCGGCGCTGCGAAAATTTGGCGTGCTATTCGGGACATCATTCCGAAGATTTTCCGCTTGACGATTCTGGATTCTGTTTGAGACCGCTACGAAAGACGACCGCAGCCACTTATCTCGCGCGGCGCGCCCAAGGGAAAATGAAAATGCGGTTCGCATGTCAGTGCAGGCCTGGAGGCACGCACGACAGCCGAGCTACGACCCCAGCGACGAAGATCTGTCGCCGGGGATCCCAAACTGGAGTCCGGCGCTACGACCCGTGTTCACGGACATCTGCGTTCACGGATTCTGGGTGATGGCGATGGGGACGGTGGCGGAATTTCCTGAAGCGGCGAGGCCGAGGAGATTGGTGGCGACGCCGGGCAGCGATGCGGGAATAAAGGTGACCGTGCCATCGATGGCCGAGGTGGCCGTGGCGGCTTGCGTGGCGAGGAGCGCGCCCTGGGCACAGACGGCGTGCGGCGCGCAGGGCGGCGTCCAGGCATAGAGCGCCTGATAGAGCGCGACCGTGCCGCCGGCCATGGGGTTGCCGTCCATGTCGAGAAGGCGAAGAGCGATCTGGCTGGGCGTGCGCGGAGCGGCGAGAGATCTGGCGTGACGCCGGAGACTGGGCTGAAGGATCGCGTACTCCGGGCGCGCGCCGTAGGCGGTGAAGGCGACGCACTGGCTGGTTCCGTTGAGGCAGGCGTTGATGGTGACGGCTGGCCCTCGGCGAGCGGGCCAACGGTGAGGGTCTTGCGTGGCGATGCCGCTGGAGTTGGTGATCGCGGCGGCCGGGCCTTGCGGAGCGATTCCGCCGCCGGACGGAGTTTGCCAGGCGACGGACTGGCCGGCGAGTGGAGCGCCGTTGGAGAGGACGAGAGCCTGGACGGTCCAGGTGAAAGTGGCGCCGGCGGCGAGCGAAAGCTGCGGCGTGAGCGAGGCGAGCGCGGGCGGAGTTCCGCCGGCGAACTGCGCCTGGAGGCTCGAGCCGTTGGTGAGCGAAGCGGTGACGATGGACCATGTGCCGTCGATGGCGGTGACGTTCATGGTGGCGCGGCCATCGCCGGTGGCGGTGACCGAACAGACGGGCAGACCGCAGGCGAGCGTGGCCGTGCCGGAGGTGACGGTGTAGATGACGGTGACGCCGCCGGCGGGCGCGAGCGCGGGAGTCGAGCGCGGTGACGGTGAAGGGAATGGGCACGCCGATGGGAACGGTGTTCGAGGGCGCGGTGACGAGAGTGAGCGCGTCGCCCGTGCCGGAGTCGTAACTGATGCCGCCGGGAATGATGGCGGCCGCGTAGAAGCGTGGGCAGGTCGTCGACTTCGACGTCGACCGAACCGGTGACGCCGGAGGCTGCGCGGCGGGCGCGATGGCGGTGATCTGGTTGGGCGAGATGCTGGTGACGAGCGCGGGCTGGCCGCCGACGAGAACCGTGTCGGCGAGGCGAAAGCCCATGCCCTGAATGGTGATGGGACCGCCGGAAGCGGGCAGATGCGCGGGCGAGACGGTGTCGGCGTAGAGCAGCCAGCCGTTGTAGGCGTAGTCGGGGCGGCCGTCGCCGCGCAGGTCGGCGATGCCGATGCGCACGATGTCGTCGCCGTTGGTGGCAACGCGCAGCCAGGTTTCGCCGGTGGCGAGGCCGTTGAGGCCGGGCGCGGCGCCGACGGGCGTTGCGCCGGCGGAGTCGAATGCGTCCCACACGCCGATGGAGGGCATGGCCTTGGAGTTCGATGGGCGCGCCGGTTTCGTCGAGCGCCTGGGTGACGACGGTGAAGATGCGATTGCCGCGAACCGGGAAGGTGAACCAGTCGGTCTGGCCGACCTGGCTCGAGCGCCCGCACCACAGGCCGCCGGTGGGCATGGGGCGCGGCTGGGACTCGGAGCCGATGGCGTCGTTGAAGCCGGCGACAGGCGAGTCGGCATGCGGTGACGGTGAGGGTTTGCGTGCTGCCGGCGGAGAGATTGGAAAGTGTGACGGTTGAGTGTGCCGGAGGGCGCGACCTGGCCCTGCGTGTAGGGGCCGACGGAGTTTTCGAGGATGTAGAGCGGATCGATGGCTTCGAAAGTGATCTGGTAGTTGGCGGTAGTCGACGCCGGGCGGCAGCGGAATGCCGCTGAGATCGAAGGAGCCTTGCAGTGCGGGATCGTTCGATCCCCACATGGTGAGCAGGTTGCCGCTTGCGTCGGTGAAGCCGGTGACGGGATTGCCGTGATTGCCGCTGAAGAGCGCGCCGGTGACGGCGGTGACCGTGTACTGGTAGAGCGGATTGCCGTTTGCGTCGAGCGGGCGCGCGACGACGTTGACGCCCTGCATGCCGTAGCCGGTGGCGGAAGCTGACCGTGCCCTGGATGGAGATGGTGTTGGCCGCGGTGATCTGCTTGCCGGGGAAGTTGGCGAGGTTGGCGGCGGTGATGGGATAGATGCGATTGAGGGCGGCGATGTCGTCGTAGCGGAGGATGGCGGGGTTGGGAATGCATTCGCCGCCGCTTGCGCCGCATGCGCCGCTGAGCGGCTGCATGACGGGCCAGCCCAGCGTGCCGCCGGGTTCGCCGTTGGTGAGTGCGCCGGGATTGACCTGCGAGTAGTCGAGGCCGAGGATGCGGCCGAAGGCGCGCTCGAGCTCGAAGCTCATCATCTCGAGCATCGCGGAGTTGGTGGCGCAGAGGCCGTTGAGAACGATGACGGCGTGAGCGATGGTGGCGTCGGGGTTGAAGTTGTCGATCCAGACGTAGACGCCGTTGTTCTGGCAGGCGTCGGGCTGGCTGGCGGTGGCGCCGAAGATGGCGTTGATGACGGAGCCGTCGGCGTCGTAGATGACGGCGAGCGGGATAGTTGGTGGCCGAGGGCGTGACGTCGGCGGGCGCGGTGATCTGGCCGGACGGAGTTGACCTGCGATGTTGGAGCCGTTGACGTCTTCGTTGAGCGGGCCCTGATCGGTGAGGGTGACGCCGGCGGTGGGAACGGCGCTCCACAAGGCGGCGGCGGCATCGACCATGGCCGTGGCCTGCTGATTGGTGACGGAAGCTCGAGAGCGGGCCCTGGTCGACGTAGTAGTTGACCTGGCCGCCGGCCCAGTGGACGGGCTGGCCGAGACGGCGGGATTGAAGTAGGTGGTTCCGGCGATGTATTTGGGACCGCCGGCGAAGGATGGCGCGGGAGCGAGAACGAGGGCGCAGAGTCATGAAGGCTGAACGCGAGATTGTTAGACACGGGGTTCTCCCGGACAGTGGGTGTGGGGCATGGGCGCGGCCAGAACGGATGTGGAATTGTTGGAGGATTCTCATGTGATAGATCGCATGGATTTGAGGGATCTCATTGAAGATTGGCGGTGCGTGGCGTCGGGTCGAGTCGAGTGATAGGCGGAAGGCATCAGATGTGTGGGCCAGTCCGATGAGACAAGGGTTGTGAAGTTCCATCCAATCCCCTCGCTGCCGCGAATGAATTGGATGGTGCAGCGGAACGAGCGGGCAAAGCTGCGCGGGTTCGCCATCTACAATCGATTCGGGTAAACCCATGGCAGAGATACGCGATACCGTGATTCTTGGCTCCGGCTGCGCCGGATTGACGGCGGCGCTTTATACGGCGCGCGCCGGGCTCAAACCGCTGGTTCTGGAGGGCCACGAGCCCGGGCGGCCAGCTTTCGATCACGACGCTGGTGGAGAATTTTCCCGGATGGCCGGACGGGATTCAGGGGCCGGAGCTGATCGAGCAACATGAAGAAGCAGGCGGCGCGGTTTGGCGCTGAGTACGCAGCACGCGCATCTGGACAGGTGTGGAAGCGGGCGCGCATCCGATCAAGCTGCACACGTCGGCGGGCGAGCTTCACGCGCGGACGCTGATTGTGGCTTCGGGCGCGAGCGCGCGCTGGCTGGGGCTGCCGAGCGAGCAGGCGCTGATCGGGCATGGCGTGTCGAGCTGCGCCACCTGCGACGGATTCTTTTTCCGCGACAAGGAGATTGCCGTGGTGGGCGGCGGCGACTCGGCGATGGAAGAGGCGATTTTCCTGACGCGCTTTGCCTCGAAGGTGACGCTGCTGCACCGGCGCGATGCATTTCCGCGCATCGAAGATCATGCTGGAGCGCGCGATGGCGCATCCCAAGATCGAGTTGCGGACCAACACGGTGTGGAAGAGGTGCTGGGCGTGGATGAGAAGGAAGTGAAGGGCCTGCGCCTGCGCGATGTGAAGAGCGGCGAGCAGGATGAGCTGAAGGTGAGCGGGATGTTTCTTGGCATTGGGCACGAGCCGAACACGAAAATGTTTGCGGGCCAGATCGATCTGGACGAGGAGGGCTACATCAAGACCACGAACAATGTGTTCACGACGCGGAACGGCGCGATTGTGCCGGGCGTGTTTGCCTGCGGCGATGTGCAGGACCGGCGCTACCGGCAGGCGATTACCGCGGCCGGCTCGGGATGCATGGCGGCGCTTGAGGCGGAGAAGTATCTCGAAGAGCACGGGCACTAAAAGCAGGGGCCAAGGGAAGAAGGGAACGAGAGAACAAGGGAGCGAGAAAACGAAGGAGCTAGAAGGCGGGGCTCTGGAAAGCGGGAATTGATTCAGGAGTCAATTCATGGCGACGGTGTTTCCGGGACGGTTTACGGCGCGGAGCGATGAGCCGTTTGTGGTGTTTCTCATCGGGATGCGGGTGAATCGCTTTTTGAGTTTTCGCAAATGGATTCCTGTGGCGAAGGCGATGCCGCCGATGATTGAAGAACTCAGGAAGCAGCCGGAGCTTGGTTTTCTTCATGCGGAGTTTTTTGTTTTTTGGCGCGGTGTGGCAACAGTGCAGTATTGGCGGAGTTTCGAACAATTGCATGCCTACGCGCATGATCGGAGCGCGCAGCATTTGCCTGCCTGGGCAGAATTTAATCGTCGAGTCGGAGCAGATGGGACTGTGGGAATCTGGCACGAGACGTACACCGTGGGGCCCGGTCAATACGAGGCGATCCATGTAAACATGCCACGTTTCGGGCTCGGGCGTGCGATGGATCACGTGCCAGTGACAGGCACACTGGACGGTGCGCGAGGAAGGTTGAGCCGCACGGAAACCGGCGATTCGATTTCGAACTAGAACTGGTGAAACGCGAAGAAGGCTGCGGCGACGAGGAAGCCTCCGGCGACGGCGTGGTTCCAGCGCAGGTGCGAGCCGAAGTAATACGTTGTAAAGACGCCGAAGACGGTGAGGGTGATGATTTCCTGGATCACCTTGAGCTGCACGGGCGTGAAGCGGCCATAGCCGATGCGGTTGGCAGGAACCTGAAAGCAATACTCAAAGAAGGCGATGCACCAGCTGACGACGATGACCTTCCACAGCGGCTGGCTCTCATATTTCAGGTGGCCGTACCAGGCAATGGTCATGAAGATGTTGGAGCAGATGAGAAGCACGATTGTCCACATTCCTTGATTAGATGCACGAAACCCGCGGCAAAGTTGTGGTAATGCACGCGGTCTGACGGCGAGGAAAGCGATGACGGCGCTCAGTGAAAATCTCGAACGGCTGGAAGAGGCGATCGGCGCGGCGTGCCGCGCGGCGGGGCGGGCGCGCAGCGAAGTTGAACTGATGGCTGTTTCGAAGACCTTTCCTGCGGAGGCGGTGGCGGAGGCGGCGGCGCTGGGGCTGACGTTGTTTGGCGAGAATCGCGTGCAGGAATTCAACGCGAAGGTATTGCGTGCGGCGGAACTGGGAACGTGGGCAGTGCGCGAGAGGCTGCGGTTTCATCTCATTGGACATTTGCAATCGAACAAAGCGGCGAGGGCGGCGGAGATTTTTGACGGTGTGGATTCGCTGGATTCGGTGCGGCTGGCGGAGCGACTGAATGAAGCGGCTGGGAAATATGGGCAAGCGGCTGCCGGTGCTGATCGAAGTGAAGCTGAGCCCGGAAGCGACGAAGGACGGGAGTTGAGCCGGAGTCGGAAGAAGCGGCGCAGCTGCTGGAGCGGCTGCCAGATTTTGCTGAATCTTGAGATGCGGGGGCTGATGACGATTGCGCCATGGGGCGCGCCGGAGGATGTGACGCGGGCTTGCTTTCGCAGGCTGCGGATGTGGCGCGACCGGTGGGCGGCGGCGCATCCGCGATCTGAAGTTTCGATGTTCTGTCGATGGGGATGAGCGGGGATTTTGCGCTGGCGATTGCCGAGGGCGCGACGCGGATTCGCGTCGGGACGGCGCTGTTTGGGCAAGCGGAACGGCCACCATGCCGGAGCGGCTCGACTGATGCTGCGCGCGACGGCCGGCGGCGTGACGCTGGCGGTGCGCGCGCAGCCGGGCGCAAGAGGACGGCCATCGCCGGAGTTTATGGCGAGGGTGCGACGGCGCAACTGAAGATTGCCGTGCAGGCGCCAGCCGGTCGAAGGCCGAGCGAATGCGGCGCTGATTGAGTTTCTCGCGGAGATTTTTGGCTTGCCGAAGAACGCGGTGGAGCTCATTTCGGGCGAGCTGTCGCGGAGCAAAGTTTTTTGCTGCGGGGATTGCGGGGAAGGTGACCGTGTTGCTGGCCGAGAGACCATAACGTGAGCATCTTGCTATCCCAGGTCTCAAAAGCGAGACCTCGTGCACCCGCATTCGCCAGAGGACTGAGACTTAATTATCTTTGCGCGGCCGATTGCCGGGCGAGCTCCGCCTCGAATGCCTGCTCGCGATCGGCAATATAGGCCTTGTAGCCGGCGGGATCGATGAAGGCATTCTTGTTCGCCGGCCTTCCAGCGCGGATATTTTTCTGTGAGATCGAAATAGGAGCCGTGCGCGCCGAGAAAGATGTCGCAGGGAAGCTTGTCGAGGACGGCAAATCCGCGCTTGTAGTCGGAGGCGATCTGCGGATAAGTCTTGTTGCCGACTAGCTTGTAGCCCGGATTCACGTTGGGGCTGCCGACGATGACGACGTGGAGCAGGCGGCCGTTCTCGGTTTCGTCCATCGTCCAGGTGGTGGTTCCTCGGTGTGGCCGGGCGTGAGATGCGCGGTGAGCACTGCACCGCCGAGGCTGACCGATGCTGCCGTCGTGGAGAACGCGATCAACGTGCGCGGGCGGATAGTGCGTGGGCTTTTTGCGCGCCGTATTGGAAGTCGGTTCTGCCGCCGGATTCGAACGACGGATACATCGCCAGCCATGACGTAGTACTTTGCGCCGGTGAGTCGGATGATTTGCTGCGCTGCCCGCGCAGTGGTCGTCGTGCGCGTGGCTGATGAGAAGGATCTTGATGTCGCTGAAGTGGAAGCCGAGAGATTCGACGCTCTTTCGGATCAGCGGCACCGAGGCTTGAAAGGCTCGAGTTGATGAGAATGAGCCCGCGCGGCGTGGCGATGAGATAAGAGGCGAGGTCCTGGCTGCCCACGTAGTAGAGATTGCCGGCGATGCGGAAGGCAGGAAACGGTGTGCATCCATGCGGGATTGTACTGGGCGGCGAGCGGGACGAGGCTGCGAGGACAAGCAGGAACGCGAAGAGCGCAGCGGCGAACGGACGGATTTTCATTGATCATTGGGCTTCTCGATGTTCGATTTGCTGAGCGATTTCGATGGCGCGCTCGAGGTGAACGCCGCGCGAGCCTTTGACGAGAACAACGTCGCCGGGGCGAAGATTTTCGACGAGCCATTGGCCGGCAGCTTCGGCGTCGCGGAGAAAAACGGCAGGCACTCCGCCGGCGCATGCGGCGGTGGCAAGGTGTTCGGCATTGCCCTGCACGCGCGACGACGAGATCGAGGCCGGCCTCTGCGGCGGCGCGGCCACAATCGGTGTGCAGCGCCGGGCCGTGCTCGCCCAGCTCAAGCATCTCGCCGGCGACAAGGATGCGGCGGCCCGCAGCGGGACGCGCGGCGAGCGTGTGAATCATGGAGCGGAGCGCCTCGGGGTTGGAGTTGTAACTGTCGTTGAGGATGGTTGCGCCGGCGATTTCGATGACCTGGCCGCGCTTGTCGCCGGCGGTGAGCGAAGCGATGCGCAGCGACGGCTGCGTCGAGATCGACGCCAGCTTCGAGCGCGACGGCCAGTCCGGCCACGGCGTTCGAGCGCGTTGTGCGCACCAAGCAACTGCAGAGTGAAGTTGGCTTCGCGCTCGCCGGCGCGGAAGCGGACGTGCAGGCCGTTGAGATCTTCGACGGACGGCGAGAATTTGCGGATCGGCGCAGGGGCCGGCTGCCAAAGTAAACGACGCGGCCGGAAAAATCGCGGCCGAATTGCGCGGCATAGGCGTCGTCGCAGTTGAGGAAGGCGACGCCGTTCGCGGGAAGCGAGGCAATGAGCTCGAACTTGGCGCGCGCGATGCCGGCCTGGCCTTCGGCAAAATTTTCGATGTGCGCGGTGCCGATGTTGGTGATGACGCCCCAGTCAGGCGCGGCGATGCGGGCGAGCGCTGCAATTTCGCCGGAGTGATTCATGCCCATTTCAACGACGGCGAATTCGTGTTCGGGCATCAGGCGCAGAAGCTGGAGGGGCAGGCCGAAGTCGTTGTTGAGGTTGCCCTGCGATTTGAGGACGCTGAACTTTGCGCCTGAGCGCGGCGGCGACGGCTTCCTTGGTGGTGGTTTTTCCGGCTGAGCCGGTGATGGCGACGACGCGGCGGCCCCATTGGCGGCGCACATGCGGGCAAGCGACTGCATGGCGGCGAGCGGATCTTCGGCAATCAGGAGGGGATGGGCGAGAGCGGCATCGGGCAGGGAAGCGGCGCGCGCGCGAGAGACGACGGCGGCGACGGCTCCACGGTCGAATGCGGCGGCGACAAAATCGTGGCCGTCGAGACGCTCACCGCGAACAGCAAAGAAGAGCTCGCCGCGGCGCGACGGTGCGCGAGTCAATGGAGTAGCCGGAGGCCACGAGCGCGCCGGCATTGGGCACGCTGGCGGGCGCTTCGAGCACAGCTCCAGCGCCCATCGCGGCTTCAGCAAGTGTCAGATTCATGGTTCCTCGTAGAGACAGTCATCAGTGATCAGAAACGAGTTCGTCCTTCGAAGTTAGCGAACGAAGAGAAGATCAGGAATCAATGCCCTTCACGATACGGCGATTCGCAGCCCAATGCAATTTCGTTAAGGAACAAGTAGATGTCATTCGTAATGAGAAGGAAGAGCGGATCGGCGGACCCGTTGCCGACATAAGAGCTTTAGATGCTAATTGTGGCTGGAATCGGTATAGCCGAGAGCGGATAACGTGGAACGCGCGACTTCAGCGTCGTCGAAGGGGATGGTGCGGTCCGCGAGGATCTGTTCTTTTTCGTGGCCCTTGCCGGCGAGGAGAACGACGTCACCGGGTTTGGCGGCCTCGAGCGCGAGTCGAATGGCGGCGGCGCGATCGGCTTCGATGGTGTATGCGACGCCAGTGCTGACTGGAGGCCTGGCTCGATCTCGGCGAGGATGGCGAGCGGATCTTCGGAGCGCGGATTGTCGCTGGTGGCGACGACGAAATCGCTGCCTTCGCCGGCGGCCTGACCCATTTTGGGGCGCTTGGTGCGGTCGCGATCGCCGCCGCAGCCGAAGAGAGTGATGACGCGCGCGCCGGAAGCTGCGGTCATCTGGCGGGCGAGGGCGGTGAGATTGCGGAGGGCGTCATCGGTGTGAGCGTAGTCGACGATGACGGTGAAGGGCTGGCCCGCATCGACGGGCTGGAAGCGGCCCGGGACGGGCTTGAGAGTTGGGGCCGCAGCGACGAGATGGGAGAAGGGAACGCCGCGCGCGTGGGCGGCAGTGAAGCGCGGCGAGAAGATTGAGGATGTTGACCTCGCCGGCGAGGCGCGAAGTGACGCATGCGGAGCCGGCGGGAGTTTCGAGGTGAATTGTCGCGCCGGCGGGCGTAAGCGCGTAGCTGGCGGCGCGCCATTCGCCTATGGCCGATTCCGTAGGTGCGAATTTCAGCGCCGGCGTTGCGAGCGGCTGCGGCGAGTTCTTCAGCGCGCGGATCGTGCGCATTGATTACAGCGACGCGCGGAGGCGGATAGACCGTGCCATCGAAGAGCAGGCGCTTGGCGGCGAAATAGTTTTCCATCGTCTGGTGGTAATCGAGGTGGTCGCGGGTGAGGTTGGTGAAGACAGCGACGTCGAACGGAATTCCGATCATGCGGCCCTGGTCGAGCGCGTGGCTTGAAACTTCGGTGACGAGTTCTGTCGCGCCGCGCGCAACACCTTCGGCCATCAGTTCGAAGAGATCGCGCGACTCGGGCGTGGTGTGGATTGAGGGGCGCGTTTCGCCGGCGATGTGATACTCGATGGTGCCGATGAGAATGGCTGGAGCGCGCGGCGGCGTTGAGGAGCGATTCGGTGAGGAAGGCGGTGGTGGTTTTGCCGTTGGTGCCGGTGATTCCGGTGGCGGCGAGCTGACGCTCGGGATGGCCGAAGAATGCTGCGGAGGCCTGGGCGAGCGCGCGGCGGCCGTGCTCGACATGAAGGACGGCCAGATTCGGGTGGTAGACCGTGAGATGGTCGAAGGTCTGCGCGGAGTCAGTGATGATGCCGAGTGCGCCTGCGGCAATGGCTTTGTGAGACGAAGCGATTGCCGTCGGTCGAGCCGCCTTTCATGGCCACGAAGACGGCGCCGGGGCGCACGCGGCGCGAGTCGTATTCGATGCCGGTGATGGGCGCGGAGGAGTTGCCGGCGGAGCCGACGGCGGCGACTTCGGCGATGAGATCGTTCCAGTTCATGCTGAGTTGATTGTAGTGCGGGGAGTTCGCAGTTCGTCATTCTTAGTTCAAGGTTGGGCACCGGACTGCAAGCAGCAGAATGCTGAAAGGCGAGTTCGCTGTTCTAAGTTCGTCCTTCAGCGCAAGTGAACTCGGTGCCTCTATTGGCGCTCCCGTGCGTGGGCCTGGACGCCCACGCGACAGCCGACCTTGAGGTCGGCGCTACGACGCGAGGGTCCGGACGCATTTAATGGCTGCAGCGGACGACGATTTTGGTGCCGGGGCGGACCATGGCGCCGGGAGCGGGGGCCTGCTCGCGCGCGATGCCGTTGCCGACGATCTCGACTTGAAGGCCGGCGCTGCCGGCCTGCTCGATGATCTCGCGGATCGGCAAGGCCGATGAGGGACGGCACGCGCTGTTGCGCCGTCGGCGATGACGACGGAATTCGCGGCGGGGGGAGGGCTTGATGTTGATGCTGTCGACTGCGCAGGCGGAACGGGGGAGAGCGGAAGGGCTGCCGGGCTTGGTGTTTGAAGCGAGACGTAGTGGTCGCGGACTGCGATGATTCGAGGACGGGTGCGGGTGCGGCGTGCAGGCGGAGTGCGGAGCGGATCGTCGCTGGGCAGATCGTTGGCAGCGTCGTAGAGCGCCTGATGTCTTCCGTTGCGTCGGAGGCGTCGTCTTCCTCTTTGACGGGCGCTTCGTTCTTGGCGGCGGTCGTCGTGGGCGTAAGGTCGATGTCGTGCGGCACGCCGAGGTATTCGAGGACCTGCTGCGCCACCTCGGCAAAGACCGGCGCGGAGACTGCGGTGCCGTAGTACGTCGCCTTTGGCGAATCGAGGACGACGGCCACGGAGATGACGGGATTGTTGACCGGCGCGAAGCCCGCGAACGACGCGATGTGCATGGTCTTCGAATAGAGTGTGCGTGACGGGATCGATCTTCTGCGCGGTGCCGGTTTTGCCGCCGGAGGAATAGCCGTTGAGCTGCGCCGGCTTGCCGGTGCCGAAGAGAACGACGCCTTCCATCATCTTGCGCATCTGGGCGGCGGCCATGTTGCTGATGACGCGATGCGCGCCGGCGGGAAGCGGATTGGGCAGATCTTCAGCACGGCGCATGGATCAGGCTGGCAACGAACTGCGGCTGCGTGCGACCTGCGGTGCGGGCAGCCTTTTGGTTGGGATTCGTGGCGTGGACGGACCTGGTCGGGCATGAGGATGTGCGGCGGCAGATAGATGCCGCCGTTGGCGATGGTGGAGACCATGGTGACCAGCTGCAGCGGCGTGACGGCGACTTCCTGGCCGATGGCGACGGAGCCGATCGAGGCCGGGCTGCCAGCGACTTGACGGGCCGGAGCAGGCCGCGCGTTTCACCGGGCAGCTCGACGCCGGAGCGCGATGCCGAATCCGAAGTCGCGGATGTATTGGTAGAACTTGTCGGGGCCGAGCTTGAGCGCAAGCTTGACGGCGGCGACGTCGCTGGATTCGGCGAGCGCCTTGTGGCAACGGTAATCGACGCCGAGGCCGCGATCGCTCTTGTCGTCGTGGATGACGCGGCCGAGCGATGGTGATCTGGCCGCCCTGGCAGTCGATCATGTCGTCGGGCGTGGCGACGTTCTGATCCATCGCCGCGGAGTAGGTGACGAGCTTGAAGGTCGAGCCGGGCTCGTAGACGTCGCTGACCGCGTGGTCGCGCAGCAGTGCGGGCGTGGTGTGGCGAAACTGGTTGGGATTGAACGTGGGCCGGATGGCGAGGGCGAGAATCTGGCCGGTGTGCACGTCCTGCACGACGACGGTGCCGTTGAGCGCCTGCGTCTTCTGCATGGCGTGATCGAGCGCGCGCTCGGCCATGAACTGAATGTTCTCGTCGATGGTGAGAACGAGATTGCGGCCGGGCTCGGGGTCGCGCTCGCTTGAGCCGAGCACTTTGCGGCGCGCGTCCATGGCGGTGTACATCACGCCGGGAGCGCCGTGCAGACTCGCTGTCGAATTTTTCTTCGAGGCCGCCGAGGCCGTTGTCGTCGACGCCCACGTAGCCCAGCACCTGCGCGGCGATCTGGTTGTCGGGATAGAAGCGCTGGAACTCTTTCTGGAAGTAGATGCCCTTCATGTTGAGGGCTTTGACGGCGGCGGCGACCTGCGGCGTGACGCGGCGCGCGATCCAGGCGAAGTTGTGGCCGGCAGTCGAGGCGCGCGGCGATCTGCGCTTCGGTGGTCAGCGCTGTCTTCAGGATCGGTGTGGACGATCGCGGCGAGAGTGCGCGCGGCGGCCTGCTTGTCGGCGATCTCGCTGAGGGATCGGCGTAGATGGAGTCGACCAGCACGGTCATGGCCAGCTCGCGCAGGTTGCGGTCGTAGAGGACGCCGCGGCGCGGAGCCACTTCAAAGGTGCGCTGCTGCTGCTTTTCGGCGCGCTCGACGAAGTCCTGGTGGCGCACGATCTGGAGCCAGAAGAGGCGGCCGGAGATGGCGCAGGCCCAGACGAAGAAGAAGAGGCAGATGACCAGAAAGCGCGACCGCTTGAGGGGAACGCCTCGGGAGGTCTTGGGTGCGGCTGCGGATGGCTTGAGCGGCTGCCGACATAAGTACCAGCTTTCAGCTGTCAGCCGTCAGCTTTCAGCTTCCATGTGTCTGGACTCGAAACCCGAGCTGACAGCTGGCGGCTGAAAGCAGATGGCTGACTTTCTAGTGAGCATTGGAGGAGGGTGAAACGATTTGCGCCAAGGCCGGAGCACTTGGATCCGTCGCGGTCGCGGCGTTGGGATGAATCACCTGGCCGGGCTGCGGCTGCGGCGAGGCCAAGCTGACGGGCCATCTGATCGATGCGGCCGGGCTGCGTGAGCTCGGCTTCGCTCAGGTGCAGTTGGCGATTCTCTTCGCGCAACTGGTCGAGCGTCTGCTTTTCGCTCTCGACGCGATAGCTGCTTTCGATGGCGTAGAAGTGCTGCAGGCCGTAGATCATGATGAGCGAGAAGAGCACGGCGACGGCGGCGGAGAAGACGCGCATCTCGCGCACGCGGACCGGGTCGGCAGGCCTTGACGAGGCGCGTGTTGTCGAAATGCTTGGCGAAGTAGAACTCCGGCGTGCGCACGCGGCGGCGGAGCTGCGTCTGCTGCGCCATCAGCTCGGCGTTGTGCTCGGCGATCCGCGCGCTCCAGCCACGGCCGGCCTCAAATAGGTTGTTGCACATGCCGCCATGTTCGTTCTCCTCGCTCAGCTGTCTATTGCCGTTCCGCTGCTCTCAGCTTTGCGCTGCGCGAGCGCGGGTTGCGATTGATCTCTTCTTCGCCGGCAGTGACGGGCTTTCTTGGTCAGAATGTTCCAGATTCCCTTCTGCGCGCCTTCCCGGAAACTGTCTTTCGCGATGCGATCTTCCAAAGAATGAAAGCTGATAACGACGAGCCGTGCGGAGGGCTTAAGCAATTTTGGTGCGGCCTCAAACAAAGCCCGGATTTCGTCCAATTCGCTGATTGACGAAGATACGCAGTGCCTGAAAAGTTCGGGTAGCCGGGTGAATCTGATCGAATTTCATTGGCGGGACGGCTGAGGCTACGATCCGGGCTAACTGCGCCGTTGTTGTAACCGGCCGCCCCCGCACAATGGCTCTGGCGACTGTCCGCGACCTCCTTTCCTCACCGTATTCGTAAATGAGATTTGCCAGCTCGCGCTCGCTCATCTCATTCACCACTTGTGCGGCGGTTGGCCCGGTCGCGTATCCATACGCATGTCCAACGGGCCCGTCCGCCTGAAAACTAAACCCTCTGCGCGCCTCATCGAACTGCAGGCTGCTTACTCCGAAGTCGGCCAGCAATGCCATCGACCGATGCCGGCTCGACGTGCTCGGCGATCCGGCTGAATGCCTCGCCGATCAACGTCGACTTGCGGCGCCTGGCTGCCCATCTCTTCGCGAACCCGATCGAGCCGGGCTCTTGCCAGTTCGAGCGCCTCGGGATCGCGGTCGAAATCCGATCAAGCGCCCCGCGGGTCCCAGTTGCCGGACGATGCCTTCGGCATGTCCCGCCAGGCCCAGCGTGCAGTCGACGTACGTCCCTGGTCTGCCTGGGCCGCACGTTGAGAAAATCCATTACCTCTTGAAAAAGAACCGGCACATGGCGTGCTTTCGGCTGCGTCATGCGTCCCCCTGAGGGGTTACAACTTCGTCCTCTGAAAACAGCGCGTCGATCTTCTGGCGATCTTCAGTGGTTAATTCGTTGGCGACTTCGCGTACTCGTCTGCCTGGGCTGAGTTCTCGACCACTTCAAGTGGTTGATCTTGCCCATGACCAAAACCTCGGCGTCCAACTTTGCCGACTTGCGCAGGATCTGCGGAGATCAAGACCCGCCCCTGGTTATCCATTTCCACCTGCTGGCCGTAATAGCTGGTCAGGTTGAGGTATTTCGCTACCGCCGGGTTCACTGAACTGGAGCGGAGCAGCTTCTTTTCCCGTTTTTCCCACTCGGGCAAAGGCCAGATCTGAGCCTTCTTGCCGTCCTCGCTGGTGATGTAAAACTTTGCGACGCTTGCGGTATCGAAGACCTGCTTGAAGTCCGAAGGGAGCTTCAGGCGACCTTTCTCATCCGTTTTGGCGCTGATACTACCGCGAAGCATCTTTCTTTCCTTTGCCTTACGTTCCGATTCGTGACGATCGGAGCGCATTCGAAATCGGCTTTCAAACCGTTTGCCGGGTTAGCCAGGCTGGTACACCAGCGTGGCTGCCTACCGGAAACCGGGTCTCCAGGTGGGAAACAGCGTAAAATTGGAGGTGAAGAAGGGTGAGCGAGTTCAGATGACTCCCCTTTGGACCACCTGGCTCCAAAATTTCCCACGGACCGAGCATAACCCGGTTCAATCATGCCGCCAAGTGGAAAATCGGTGGAAACTCAAGGAAAATCAGGGTTTCCAGGCAAAAGCCGACTAATAGAGCAAAAATTCCAAAGGGCCACAAGATATTGTGTTTACTGCTCTGAGTCTGGGGCTAGACAGATGGAATCGGGTGTGGTAGGGGAACAAAAAGCGAAGATGGGCGTGAGCCGAGCCTAGAGGCCCGAATTCGAGTTGATCGACATTCGGGAACCTAAATGCCTCTGCTCCTCTCCGCAAGGGCTGAAACCCACAGTCATTTTGCGGACTCTTTGGAACGAATGAACTCATGCCCTGGGCAATGTTCTTGCAACAAAGCATCTTCAGTTGAATTTTGCGGGTTCCTCTACACCTACTTGGCTGAATTGGTGGCGTGCGTCTTCGCGTTGGCCAGGAGTGATGTGAAACGCGGATCGCTTTGCAGAGGTTTGAAGTCGGGATTCGAAGCCAGACGATTGATTGCCCAGCCGGGAAGGCCGTGATCGATTGCTTCGTGGAGCAAGCGGAGTGCTTCGTCTCGGTTCCCTTCGCGAAGTTTCAGAGTGGCGAGGCTCTCGGTGGTTTGCGCAGTTGAAGGATTGTCGAGGCCAAGCACGCGAATCTGAGTGGCGCGCGTTTGCGCGAAGAGCTGCTCGGCATCTTTGTAGTCGCCGCGCTCGGCGTCGATGTCGGCGAGGTTGCTCGAAGCCATGAGCGTGGACGGATGATCGGCACCGAGCAATCGAATTCGTGAAGCCAGGACCTGATTGGCGAGGGCCTGCGCCTCGTCGAGCTTGCCTTCGTCATTGAGGATTGCGACGAGAGTATTCATGCTGTTGATGGTGTCGGGGTGGTCGGGACCGAGCACGCGCTGTTTGGCGACAAGGGTTTCGCGCTCCAAGGCTTCGGCTTCGGGAAGATGCTTTTCCCTGTAGAGGACGCCGGCGAGATTGTTTGCGGCTTTGAGGGTCTGTGGCCCGTCATTTCCTTCGAGGTGCCGGAAGATCTGCAATTGCTGCCGATCGAGGCTCTCGGTCTCGGGCCATTTGCCCTCATTCAGCAGAACGTAAGCTAGATGATTCATGGCCTCGAGCGTGTCAGGGTTGCTGTCACCGAGAGCACGACGGCGCGTGTCGACTACCTGACGCTCGAGGGTCTCGGCTTCGGCGTTGTGACCTTCCTGGCTGAGGACGACGCCGAGATTGCTCATGGTGACGAGGGTGTCAGCGTTTTTCGCGCCGAAATGTTTCATCCGAGAGTCGAGCACCTGGCGCAAAAGGATTTCTGCTTCGTGATACTTGCCGCGGTGGTAGAGCATCCAGCCAATCGCGGCTTGCGACTTGAGGGTCAAGTCGTTGTTCGGACCGAGCTGCTTTCTCCGGATATCAGTCGCGGTCCGGTAAAGAATCTCGGCACGATCGTAAAGACCAAGGTTCGAGTAGACATCGCCCATCACCATCATCATTTGCGTTTGCAACTCGGGATCGCTGGCGAGGCCGGCATCGATCTGCGAAGAGGCTTTGTCGAGGATTTCGCGAGCCGTGACCTGATTGCCGCGGGCCTGGCCGGGATCGGAGACCTTGAACATGTTGGTCATGAAGTCGGTAATTCGATTGGCGCGATCGCGCTCTCGTGTAATGCGACGGAGCTGAATGGCTTCAACGACGGCAAAGGCAGCGAGCAATAACGACGAGCGCAGCGGCGACGGTGACGGCGAGACGGTGGCGACGGACATATTTGTTGGTGCGATAGGCGACACCGGCCGGGCGAGCGGCGACGGGCTCGTGATTACGATGCCGGATGATGTCGGCGGCGAGTTCGGAAGCGGTTCCGTAGCGGCGGGCTCGATCGCGCTCCAGCGCTTTCATGGTGATCGAATCGAGATCGCCGTGGAGAAGACTCTTGAGTTGATTCGGTTCGGTGGCTCGCAGTGGTGCTGCCGAGTTGGCGAGTTTTTTATCGGATGCGAGGCGGGTACTGGGGCGCGGCGGATCCTGCTCGCGGATCCGACGGAGAAGTTCGTCGAAGGGCTGCTTGCGCAGCTTCTCGGCTTCGATAGGGAGCGATCCGGTGAGGATTTCGTAGAGAACGACGCCGAGCGAATAGACGTCTGTGCGGGTATCGATATCGTTGCCGGCGGCCTGCTCGGGGCTGATGTAGCCGGGTGTTCCGGCGATGCCCCAGACCCCAGTGAAGAGCGACGCGGCCTCATCGGGAAGCGGTGCAACTGCTTTTGCCAGGCCAAAGTCGATCAGGCGCGGCGTGGGTTTTCCATCGACTTCGACAACGAGGATGTTGGCGGGCTTGATGTCTCGGTGGATGACGGCTTTCTGGTGGGCATGCTGCACACCTTCGCAGACCTTGATGAAGAGCTCGAGTCGCTGGTCGATTGAGAGTTTCTTGTGATCGCACCAGGCGGTGATGGGTTCGCCCGGGACGAACTCCATGACAAAGTAAGGCTGGCCTGAGGTTGTGGCTCCGGCGTCGAAGACCTTTGCGATGGAGGGGTGATCCATGAGCGCAAGGGACTGGCGCTCAGACTGGAATCGGCGAAGAAGTGCTTCGTCGAAGATTCCAGAACGAATGAGCTTGAGAGCGACCTGGCGGCGAATGGGCTCGGACTGTTCAGCGAGCCAGACCTGACCCATGCCTCCTTCGCCGATTTTGCGGATGAGCCGGTAGGGACCGATCGATTCGAACGGCTGATGTTCCGGAGTCTCGTCTATAGGAATCGCCGGTCGGGAAAGGCCGTCGGACTGCTCATAGGCTGCGAGGAGTGAGTCGATTTCGTCGCGAAGAGATTGGTCGGAGCCGCAAGCCTGGGTAAGAAAATCGTCTCGCTCTTCCAGATTTCGCTGGAGAGCGGCGTCAAACAGCTCCTTTATCTTCTGCCACTGCCCGGTCTTCTCCACGGAGGCTTCTCCCCACTTCGCGGGTGAGCCACGCTTTGGCCATATTCCAGTCGCGCTTGACGGTTGCGGGGGAGATCTCGAGGGCTACAGCAGTTTCCTCGACCGTCAGGCCGCCGAAGAATCGCAGTTCGACAATCTTTCCTTGCTGCGCATCGCGACGGGAAAGCCTGGTTAAGGCGTGATCCACTTCGACAATATCGACGTTCGGTCTTTCGGGGAGGTAAAAGCTTTCGTCCAGTTCGACTTTATATTGAGGGCCGCGTTTCGCGGCGGCACGGCGACGGGCATAGTCGACCAGGATTTGCCGCATCAGTTTCGCCGCAATGGCTACGAAATGGGCCCGGTTCACGATCGGCCCAGGACTATCCCCTGCCAGGCGGAGATAGACTTCGTGGACCAACTCCGTACTTTGCAGAGTGTGATCGGGACGTTCCGACCGCAAACAGCGATGCGCCGCCCCTCGCAACTCCTTATAGACGAGGGGAATGAGGTCTTGCAGGGCATCCTGATCCCCGCTCCTCCATCGATCGAGAAGTTGGGTGGCCGAAACCGGCGGCTGCGGCACGCGGATGTACCCCTCGGGATGCTTGCTGGCTTTGAAGATAGCGTCAGTTAGCGTCGGAGTCAACGTAAACCGGAGCGGCCTTGATTGGGCATGTGTTCGGTTGGACAGACGGGAACCGAAGGGCCGCGAAAAGCCTTAGGAAGATTTCTTGAAAATAATTGAGCTCTCTTTTCACGAAAGTACGCATACAGAGACAAGAGCGGCTTTACCCCTAACAAAAACTGGATTCCCGATGTTCAAAGCGGGCCCGCACTGCGTGGCTCTTTGGGGCAGGGGTAACTTCTCGGGAAACGGCGGCCAGGTCTGGGCGGCTGTCCGTTCGGGCGGGACCAGGGATTCAAATCTCTGGTTCCGCTTGAAAGCGAATCGCCTGGTCCTGAAGTGGAAGCGAATCCAAAACATCCCCGGAGGAGAACATGAATCGACTGCATGAACACGTAGGGACGCAGCTTCGCACGTTCGGCCGCTGCGCCATGATGGGAGCCCTGATTGGTTTGATGACAACGCAGGCGTTTGCAGCGAGCGCGCCTGTGGTGACATCGGAACCGGCATCGGCGCCCGAGACGGCAACACCAGCCAGCAACGATTCGACGCAGACGATTGCGGCGGAGCCGACTGCGAATCTGCAAGTGACAGTAGCGGACGAGGCAAAGACCGCCGACACTGCGCTGCCTGAGGCGCCGAACGCGCCGGAAGAGCAGGCCAGCGTGGTGAAGCCGCTCGACATCAAGGCGATCATGGACGATGCGGCGCAGAATACGCAGAACCTGCAACCGACGACGACGGAGAAGAAGCACCAGGCTCATCCTGCATGGCTCGTCCTGACTGCCGTAGGCGTTCTTGCCTTTGCGATCGGCATCGTTCCACTCACCGACTCCACTACAAGGGGCAAGCCCATTGCGGGTGCCTTTGTTGGAATCGGCGCGGGTCTTTCCGGACTGGGGCTCTACCTGACGTTCAAATAGCAAGAACCAATTGGTGAAGTTGCGAGCGCGAGCAAGGCGTTGAGGGGGTTTTCGGAGGCGTCGAAAACCCACCCATTTCCGGCTGCGGCGATACGAATGCGAACGCATAAAGTCACGGGTACACCACGGTGCAGTGGCGAGCTGGGGGTCAGCTTGTGCTTCGGCAAATCCCATGGGGGGAGGGCGCCGAGGTGCGGGGAGGCCTCCAGCTAGCCGCTGGAGGTGAAGATGAATTCAAATCACTCGTTTGATCTGCGGAAGGTTTGGGCAGATGACCGACGCGCGTGGGTCGCTGTTTGCCTTGTCGTCTGCATCTCGCAGGCGGGCGCGTTGCGAAGCGCCGCGGCGGACTTGCCGACCCAGCGCACGTCATCGAAGCAGATTGTGGCCATTTTGCTGACGAATGAAGACGCGGCGTCGCGACACCGCGACCACTACATGTATCTCTCGCAAGAGCGCTCCGAGCGCACAGGCGGACACGTGTGGACGGAGAAGGTTGTTGAGACGAGCATGGGCATGGTCCGTATGCTGCTCTCGGAAGACGACAAGCCGCTGAACGCGGATCGGATTGCGCAGGAGCGGCGGCGACTGGCCGACATTGTGGCCGACCCTGAGGCATTTGCGAGGAAATCGCGGGCCCGGGAAGACGACGAAGAGCATGCACGGCAGATGGAGTCACTGGTCGCCAGGGCGTTCAATTTCAGCGACGTGCGGAACGAAGAGGGCTTTCTTCGCATCGACTTCACGCCCAATCCTGAGTTCAAGTCGCAGTCGTTTGAAGAGCGCGTGATGCACGGCATCCAGGGAACTTTGCTGATTGATCCGAAGACGATGCGGTTGCACCGAATGGAAGGTCATCTGCCCCAGGACGTGAGTTTCGGGTTTGGAATATTGGCGAAGATCCGGGCAGGGAGTGGTTTTGCGGCCACACGTGATTGCCCTGGAGTGCCGGAATGGAAGACGACGGAGTATGCCACGAGCTTCAGCGGAAGAATATTGTTTTTCAAGTCCATCGTGAGGAATGCACGTGCTCTTCACAGCAATTTTGTACGCGTGCCTTATGACATGTCTTTGGCGCAGGCGGTTGCGTTGGCTGAGCGATAGTTTATGAAACTCAAAATGACACGAGCGAAAATTCCCTCGAGTCAAAAGCGGAGAAAAATGAACAAAAGGTCGTGATGCGAGCGGACGTTTTGTGTTTTGGGCGGTCCGAGGTGCGCGATGACCGGTCGCGGAGGGAGCAAGTCGCGGAAGATGTACGGCTGGGGCCGGGTGAAAACGGCGAGAAAGGCTCAAAGTTGGCCACAAATTGGCGCGGTTTGGCGGCGAAGTTTACCGGCAGAGAATCGCGAGGGCGGATTATTTTTTACGGGATTTGGTGCGGTGGCGGGCACGGTCGACGACCAGGCGCGCCAGATAAATAAATACAAGGATATTGATAGTGAGCAGACCGACGCGAATCCACGTGATGCGGCGGATGATCTCGAAGATTTCCCAAGGCAAAAAGGAAGCGGTGATGGCGAGCGTGAGGAATTCGCCCCACGCCTTTTCCAGATAAAGGCCGATGCCCTCGGCGAGGGTTACTGCTGCGTAGCAGAAAGCCGCCAGGGAGACCTGATGGAGCGTGCGCTCGTGAATGAGCGAGGCTTTCTCAAGGAGGAAATTGATCAGCCGTGACTCAGGGTTAAACCGAAGATGGCGGGCGAGAAGCTCGAGTTGGTCTGCGATGTCCTTGTGGAGCAGGCGATGCGCGCCGATGCCGATGGCGAAGAACAGAAGCGCGTAGAGAAACTTATAGACCGCAATGAGTAGCAGGAGGCGGTTGTGACGCTGACCTCCGGAGCGGGTGACGAAACGAGAACGGGACATGATGGCGGGAATTGGGCTGCTCCTCTAAGAGGGTACATGATGAGAGGCAAGGATCAGGGGAACGGGGAGTTTCTATACTGGAGGGAGTGACGGCGCAAACAAAGAGCGATGGGCAGAGCGCGAGCATGGTGCGACAGATTGTGCTGACCGGGTTTATGGGCTCAGGGAAGAGCACGGTGGGGCCGCTGCTGGCCGAACGGCTGGGCTGGAAGTTTGTGGATGCGGACGATGTGATTGCGGCCGAGGCCGGCTGCACGATTCCCGAGATTTTTCGACGCGAGGGAGAAGCGGCATTTCGCGAGAGGGAAAGGGCGACGATAGAGCGGCTGGCCGAAGGAGACGGGCTGGTGTTGGCGCTGGGCGGCGGTGCGATTGAAACTGCTGCGACGCGGGAGTTGCTGACAAGCGCGGCCGGCAGGCTGCTGGTGCACCTGGAAGTGGAGTTGGCGACGACACTGACGCGCTGCGAAGGGACCGAGGGCGAGCGGCCGATTCTTGCGGACAAGGCGAACCTGGCTAGCCGATACGAGCGGAGGCTGCCGCTTTATCGCACGGCGGACGTGAGTATCGCCGTGGATACGCTGACCCCGGATGAAGTTGTAGATGCGATTGTGCTTGCGGCGAGACTAGCCTAGGCATCTGATTCACTGAACATGTTCAAAAATATCTTGACGCCGGAAGCCAGGTGCGTGCATCCTAAATTTGAACACGTTCAATAATCTGCATTGCAGATTGGTGAAGAGTTTGAAGCAGTGCGGGGGGCGCTGGTTTCCATACGCTAAGGAGGCGTTGCATGTTGCATTGGCTGAAGCGGCATCCGATTCCGGTGACGGCGTATTTCCGGCATGCGCTGGTGCTGACGTATGCGTTTCCGCCAGAGGTGCTGGAGCCGCTGTTGCCGGAAGAGCTTGCGCTGGATACTTGGCGCGGGAGTGGGTTCCTGGCGATTGCACTGGTTGCGACGGAGCGAATGAGGCCGAGCTTTCTTCCGGCGGCGATGGGGAGCGATTTCTTTCTGAGCGGCTACCGGATTTTTACGCGGCTGGCTGGAGGCGAGTCATTGCGAGGGCTGAGGATTTTGCGAAGCGATACAGATCGGCGGCTGATGGTGTGCGCGGGGAATTTGCTTACGCACTATAACTACTCGCTATGCAGTGCTGCAGTGGAGGAAAGCGGTGATGAGACTTCGCTGGACGGTGCGGACGGCGAAGGGTGATGCGGACCTGGAGGTGGTGGCGCGCGGGTTGAACGAGAATGCGGCGCTACCGGCGGGATCGCCATTCGGTTCGATGGCGGAGGCCAGGCGATTTGCCGGGCCATTACCTTACACGTTCGATATGGAGGCGGAAACAGGGTCGATTATCGCGATTCGCGCGGTGCGGCAGGAGTGGGATCCGCGACCGGTGGAAGTGGAGGTGCGGCGGTGCTCGTTCCTCGAACGCGAACCGTTTTGCCTGGTGAGGCCGGTGCCGGCGAATGCATTTTATGTGCATGACGTGAACTACAAGTGGCTTCGCGGCAGGAGGGTGGCATGAATACGATTGCGACGCCGAGACCAATGCGTGGACCGTGGCAAGGGGTTGTGCAGATTCTGCAGTTCAACTGGCGCATGTACGCAGCGACGGCGGTGGGCGCATGCGCAGGATTGCCGGTGCGTGGCGTGTGCTGCCGGAAGCAGTGCGTATGTTGCTGCTGATGGTTTTGGCGCCGGCTGCATTCTGGATGATTGCGTCGCTGGCGGTGTCGCACTACGTGTACGACCGGTTCCCCCTGTATGACCTGCATTGGATGGAGCGAGCGCTGGGGCATGCGCCGCGAAGGTGGATCAACATTCATGCGGGGTGGGACGAGACGAGCGGACTGCTGGAGGCGATTTTTCCGGATGCGGTGGGCGAGGCAGTGGACCTTTTCGATCCGCGGGTGATGACGGAGGCGTCGATCCGGGAGGCCCGGAAGGCGAGCCGGGCAGTGGTCCCGACGACGCCGGCAAAATTCGACGCACTACCCTTCGAGAGCGGAACAGTGGACACGGCGTTTGTGATTTTTGCGGCGCACGAGTTGCGGAAGCGCGAGCAGCGCGTGAAGTTCTTCAGCGAAGTGGCGCGGGTGCTGAGTGCGGGCGGCGAATGTTTGCTGATGGAGCATACGCGGGACAAGTGGAATTTCTTCGCGTTCGGGCCAGGATTCCTGCACTTCTTTCCGCAGCGTGAATGGCGATTGGCGGCGCGACTTGCGGGATTCGAGGTGAAACGCGAATTTGCGATGACGCGGTTTGTGCATGTGTTCATGCTGAAGGCGGCGCAAAAACCGTGAGGAGGGAGCGATGACACTGCGGGCGAATCTCGAAATGGTTGGAGTGCTGTTGATGATGCTGGGAGTGAGCCACGTATTTTTCAGCCGCTTCTTTGGATGGGAGCGCGAACTGGCGCAGGTTTCGCTGTTGACGCGGAAGATTTTCTTTGTGCATACGTTTTTCATTGGGCTGGGGGTGATGATGGCAGGAGCTGGATCGCTGTTTTATGCGGGAGTGTTACTGGAACCCAGCGCGCTGAGCCGGGCGGTCCTGGCGGGGATGGTGGTGTTCTGGCTGTGCCGGTTGCTGGCGCAGTGGTTCACGTACGATGCGGCGATCTGGCGAGGCGATCGATTCCGAACTGCGATGCACGTGGCGTTTTCTGCGCTTTGGATTTATGTGACGGCGACGTATGGGACGGCGTTGGTGAAGGTGTGGTGAGGGATTGAGTCCTGGGCCGAAACGTGGTTCGGTTGGAGAACTGGGTTCGCTCCCACCCTAGTCACAAAAACAGAAACGTGGCGAGGGTGGGGCACCCGGGTTTGGGAACCTTCGTTCAGGTTTCAGTTGTGGTTTCCCACCCATTCGACGAAAAGATGTCGAATGGATGGGGCACCCGCTGATTGAGCATCTATGAGAAGTGTTGCCAACCGCGCGGGTGGATGGGTTGGGATTCTTGATCGGTGACGAGTGTGATTTGTGGAGTGCCTGAGCGGCGGCGGACGAAGTGGCCGATGCGCGTGACGGGGATGCCGGCGATGCTACTCGGGATGCGCGTTGTGGGCGGCGCGGCGAAAAGCAGCTCATAGTCTTCGCCGCCGTGGAGTGCCTGTTCGAGGTTTGCTGCGGGATGGATGGGCAGGGAGTCGGATTCGAGTCGAGCGCTGACGTGGGATTCGTCGCAGAGATGCGCGAGATCGGTGGAGAGGCCGTCACTGAGGTCGATGGCGGCGCTGGCGAGGCCGCGGCGCATGAGCCACAGCCCCTGGGCGAGACGCGGCTGCGGGTAGAGGTGCGGCGCGAGCGCTTCGCGGAGTGACGCTGGAATTAAGGGGGGCTTTTGTGGGCCGGATTTTGTTGAACGCGTGCGTTGTGCGGCGGCCAGGTGTTTGAGTTCTGCGAGGCTCACGGCGGCGGCACCAAGATTTCCTGTGACATAGAGGAGATGGCCTGGTCGCGCACCGGATCGAAGGAGCGCCTTGCTGCGCGGAACTGTGCCGGTGAGGATTATGTCGGCGAGGGGAATGGGCGATTCAGCAAGATCGCCTCCAGCGAGCGGGACTTTGTGTGTACCCGCCAGCGCGAAAAAACCGTCAAAGAACTGGTTGAGCCATTTGCCGGCAAGCTGTTTGGGCAATCCGAGTGAAAGGAAGGCGGCGACGGGGCGTGCTCCCATGGCGGCAAGGTCGCTTAATCCGCGAGCCAGGGTGCGGTGGCCGATGGACTCGGGGGTGTGCCAGTCCAGCTTGAAGTGCCGGCCGGCGATGGAGAGGTCGGTAGTGACGGCTAGATCTTCATTGGGGCGAAGGCGGAGGAGCGCGCAGTCGTCACCGATGCCGAGATGGAGGCCAGGGCCTTTGTACCGGGCTGCCCGATTGCGGATTTGGGCCAGGAGTACGAGCTCGCCTTTGTTGCCGGAAGATCTTGTCATGAAAGGCTCTGATCGCATCGTAAATGAAGTGGGAATGCGGGGCCGGCGGGCGGTGCAAAGTGCGCTTGCATCGCTGGAATGGACATGGCTTAAAGTGAATCAACTGGTGGCCGATGGGTTTTTAAGAGGCGCGAGACGATCTGGAGATTGAATTGATTCGATAGGTGTTATGGAGGGAAGCGAAGCGGCTGACGGGCGAAGAAACGGAGAGGAGGCGGAAGTAACGGAATGAGGGAGATTTCTTTGCGTTGGCACTATAGTTCTGTTAGCCTAAACGAACGTAATCGTATCTAACCCGCTGGGCTCTTTAACTTTCGCGCGGGCTGTGTTTCTGGCTCGTGCGTGCACCACTCCCCCGTGATCAGGACGCGTTGTCTGTGTCACTGGGGGTCAATGGGAATGATATTGCGTAAACGCTATTACATACTTTTTGTCGCAAGAGATGATGACGGACAGCTTCGCAAGATACCAGTCCCGCTGAAGTATGCCTATGGGTTCCTGGCGGCTGCGATTGTGGGAGCATTCACGATTGTTGGCCTGGCCGGATCGTACACGCGCATGCTGCTGAAGACAGAGAGTTATAACCAGGTACGTGCAGAGCGCGAAACGCTTCGCCAGAATTACCAGCGCATGCAGCAGATTGCGCAGAATCGCAGCGTGCAAGTGGCATCATTGGGCGCGCTGGCGAATGAAGTGACGGCGCTCTACGGATTGCGGCAAAATCGACTGCTGGCGGCGAAGACGACGGCTGCGACAAATGCAACGTCGACTGCTCCGACGCCGAGCACACTATCAACTGGCGACGAAGTGACGCAGCAGCAGGTTGCCAACTCCATCGACACATTCAATATTTTGCGGAACGAGGCGCTTTCAGGCCGCGTGGCACGGGCGCTTGAGGGCGGCCTGACGTCGAATTTCGGCGGCGACTGGACCGAGCTGGCCGATGCTCCCTCGCTGTGGCCGGTACAAGGCCCCGTGGCTTCGAGCTTTGGCGAGCGCGAAGATCCGATTAACGGCGAAGGAGCATTTCACTCCGGGATCGATATCGATGCGCCGTATGGAACCGCAGTGCGCGCAGCGGGCGACGGTGACGTGACTGGAGCGCAGATGGGCGCCGGCTACGGACTGCAGGTTGTGCTGAATCACGGGCATGATTTGCTGACGGTGTACGGGCATCTTTCCGCGATTGCCGTGTTTACAGGGCAGCATGTGACGCGCGGACAAGTGATTGGTTACGTCGGCCAGTCGGGCCGCGCGACCGGACCGCATCTGCATTATGAAGTGCGCATCCACAATGTGCCGGTGAATCCGCACAAGTATTTGCGGATGACGTACCAGCAGGCGTCGAATTTTGACGCGAGTTCGACTTCCGGGCAATAGCGAAGTTAGAAAAGGTTGAGCGAACGGCTTCCGGATCTCGGGAGCCGTTTTCGTTTGGCTAGTCGCTGGTTGGCTGGGGAGCCGGATTGCGACTCGATTCGCGTTGCCATGAGCGAATGCTGAACATGTAGATGACAAGGCAGAAAAGATTTGCCGGAATGAAACCGAACTGAGACGTTCGCAGCCCGATGATGCAGAAGATGATGCAATTGACGCTGCCTAAGACGAGGCCAGTCCATTGCTTGCGACCGACGAGAATCGTGGACAAAACGGTTAGGCAGCAAGAGAGATAATCCAACCGGATCACAGAAGTAGAGGGCCCCCAACGTTAATTTGCAACAGGAACGCCCGCATCTCAGTGATCAATCTCACTCACAATCAGAGCGAAGCAGTAGATGGTGCCGGCGGTTCGCGGAGCCTCGCGTGATATGGTTGCCCTGTCAAAATTTTTCCAATTGCTGGAGGGTCCGCATGCGTCTTCTTCTTGCTTCTCTTGTAGTGCTCGTTGCATTTGGCTCGACTGCCCGCGCGCAGGATCGCGCTGCAGGTGTGCAACTGGCGTTTGCCCGCGCGCAGCATCTGAAGCATGGCATCAACGCGTCGGAATGGTTTGCGCAAAGGGGCGACTATTCGGCAGAGCATACCGATCGCTACACCGATGCCGGCGACATTGCGCTGATGGCGAAGCTGGGATTCGATCACGTGCGGTTGAGCATCGATGCGGCGCCGCTGGATGCGGCGTTTCGGGGTTACGGCGGATCGAATGATGATTTTCTGCCGCGACTGGACAAAGCGGTGGATACGATGCTGGCGAATGGGCTGGCGGTGATGATCGATCTGCATCCGAGCGACAACTACAAGCAGCAGTTGCGCAGCGGCGACGACAGCGTGGATCACCTGGTGATGCTGTGGCGCAAGCTGGCGGCGCACTATGCGAATCGCGATCCGGAGCGGGTGTTCTTCGAGATCATGAATGAGCCGGAGGTCAACGATCCGTATCGCTGGGCGGGGATCCAGGCGCGCGTGGCCGCGGCCATTCGCGAAGTTGCGCCGAAGCACACGATCATCGCCACGGGTGCACGTAGTCGGATATTCGGGATCTGCTGGCGCTGCAGCCGCTGGCCGATGGCAACGTGATTTACAACTTTCACTTCTATGAGCCGCACGAGTTTACGCACCAGGGCGCGACCTGGGGCGTGCCGTGGTGGAGCTTGACGCACAATATTCCGTATCCGGCGGACGATGCTCGATGCAGGAGTTGCTGAAGGAAGTTCCCGACCCGGTGAATCGCTACGAACTGGAAAACTACTGGCTCGAACACTGGGATGCGCACCACATTCGGGTGATGATTGACGAGGCGGCGGCGTGGGGGCACGACAACCATGTGCCGCTGATCTGCAATGAATTTGGCGCGCTGGCGGGAACATATGGATGCAGGCTCGCGGATGAACTGGATTCACGATGTGCGGACCGCGCTGGAGGCCGACGGCATTGGCTGGGCGATGTGGGACTATCGCGGCGGTTTTGGCGTGGTGCACAAGCAGATGGGGCAACCGGCGCAGGTGGAGGACGATGTGGTGAAGGCGCTGGGGCTGAAGTAAGGTAGCGAGTCGGCGTGCATTCAGAGTTTGTGCAGGTGTTGAGTTCTGCTCCCACCCTAGCCACAAAAACAGAAACGTGGCGAGGGTGGGGCACCCGAGGTTGCGGAGAACAGAGGAACCTTCGTTCAGGTCTGGCGTTTCCCACCCATTCGACGAAAAGAATTCGAATGGGTGGGGCACCCGCGACTCTCTATTGAGTTCCACCCCACCCAAGCAAAGCCTGGATGGGGCACCCTGAGGGGTCATGCGTTTCGGGTGTGGACTAGCGCGCGTTCAGTAACGGCTTCGATGATCTGCTCGTGGACTTCGTCGATGGTGAGGTCGCCTTCGATGAGTACGACGCGCTCAGGCTCGCGCTCGGCTATCTCGTGATATTTATTCCAGGCGCGGCGGAAGAAGGCATCCTGTTCGGTTTCGAAGCGGCCTTCGTTCTTGCCGGACTCGGCTTCGACGCGGTCGTTGCGACGGCGGGCGCGGGCGAGTGAGGCATCGAAGCTGGGCAGAAGCAGCAGCGTGAGGTCGGGCTGCAGGCCGCCGCAGATGATGCGGTGGAGGTCGAGGACAACCTGGGAGCCGAGCTCGCGTCCGCCGCCCTGATAGGCTTCGGTGGAATCGGTGAAGCGGTCGCAGAGGACGATTTTGCCGGCATCGAGCGCCGGCTGGATGATTTCGGCGATGGCTTGCGCGCGATCTGCGAACATGAGCGCCATCTCAGTCATCGAAGCGACGCCGCAGGAGCGCGCATCGAGCAGGATTTCGCGAATGCGATCGCCGGTGGCTGTGCCGCCGGGCTGACGCGTGACGACCGGATCGAGGCCGCGTTTCGAAAGCCATGTTGCGAGGCGCTTGATCTGCGTTGTTTTGCCGGAGCCATCGAGGCCTTCGAGAGTGATGAAAACGCCGCGGGGCATGGAGTGAGGATAGCGGAGGGACTAGGGAATAGGGAATAGGGACTTGAAAGGCAAGGGAGCAAGGGAGCAAGGGAGCAAGGGAGCGAGGGAACGAGCAGAACGTGGGAACGACAGAACGTGGGAACGAGAAAAGCTGGTGACAAGGGAACGAGGTGTCAAGGTCGCGATATGGCGTTTGAACTGGATCATTTGTTTGTGTGCACGAGTCGCGGCGCTCCGGAGGGAGACGAACTTGTGCGGTTTGGTCTGCGCGAGGGAAGTCCCAATGTGCATGCCGGGCAGGGAACGGCATGCCGGCGGTTTCCATTTCTGAACGCGATGATCGAGCTGCTTTGGGTGGAAGATGAAGGCGAGGCGCGGTCGGAAACCACGCGGCGTACGATGCTTTGGGAGAGGTGGTTGCAGCGGAACGGCGGAAGTTGCCCGTTCGGGGTTTGCGTGCGGCCGTCGAGCGACGACAGCGGAGAAGCGGCGCCATTTCCTGGGTGGGCGTACAAGCCGACGTATCTTCCGAAGCCGTTGGCGATGCAGATCGGCGATGCGGGATTGGAAGAGCCGATGTGGGTTTACCTGGGGTTTATGCGCGCCGCCGGTCGCGAGAAACATTTCGCAGGGCATCCGGCCGGAGTTCGGGAGATATCGGGCCTGACGCTGACAGCGCCAGCGAGACTTTCGTCAGCGACTGCGCAGGCGATGATTGCTGACGGTGTTTTGACTGCCAAGTCAGGCGAAGGCTATCTGATCGAGATTGAGTTCGATGGCGGGCGCAGCGGACGGATAAAGGATTTCCGGCCTGGCTTGCCGATTGTGTTTCGATTTTGAAGGCCTGCACGAGCGCGCCGGACACTCGGTCGGATGATCGTTCGCCTAACCCATCTGTTTCAAAACTTCGGTTACTTTACATGGTTGGGAACGGCGGCGTATGACTGCGCCAGCGGTCGCTGACAAATATGTTTCGTTGTGATACAAGAGTCTAACTTTGCAAAAAAACCAATTGAAGGCAGGCCGAACCTGCCGGCATTCCATGGAGACCTGCATGCTTTTTCGTCGATTGATGAAGATCTACTTTTGCGCGGCAATTTTGGCTGCGCTGCCAGCGGCGAGAATTGCCGCGCAACACCTGACGCTGGAGGGCCAGACCGGCGGCTTTCTTACGCCGACGGCGTACGTGGTCTACGCGGAAAAGGGCCAGTTCTTCTCGCATCCGGCCGTCGGCTTCCATTTCATCGATGCTTCGGCGGTCATCGGCAATATTGAAACCTTCAGCATCACCGAGGGCTTTGCGCAACCGGGCAGAGGCCGGCTACACGCGCAGCGTTCATCAGTATGGAGACCAGCCCACCGGACCGGCCACGCCGCTCGGTCTGAGCAACCTGTGGAACTACTCCGGCATGAACGTCTTTCACGGCAAGGTTGTCGCTTTCAAGGACGGGCAGTTCGGCGCGTGGATGCCGGGTATTGCGATCGGCGGCGTGGTCCGCACCAACGACCACTTTGTCTCGGGCGCGGCCAACAAGACGCTGACGGGAACGGACAAGTCGTACACCAACGGCGACGCGTACGTTGCCGTGACCAAGACCTGGGCGAAACCTCCTGTGCCGTTTCTGCTGAACCTGGGCTGGAAGGCCACCAATGCCACCATCTTCGGCATCGGCGGCCAGAGCACTCGCTTTGGCGGGCGGTTCTTCGGCGGTTTGGGGATTCCGCTGCCCATCGGCCATGGGATCGTGGCGGTGCCCTCGGCGGGATTCACGCAGGAGCCCAAGACTGCGGTGAATCTGAACACCCTGCTGAACGCGGCGCTCTATCAGTGCGAGGCTGAACTGGCCTGCAATCCTGCGTCGTACCCGCTGATGAGCGCGCATATTCCCACGACGCTCGACTACGCGGTGCGCGTGACGCAGAGGGACAAGCCGCACTTCGCGTTTGACATTGGC
Source organism: uncultured Acidobacteriaceae bacterium (assembly GCA_963782085.1). Taxonomy (GTDB): domain Bacteria; phylum Acidobacteriota; class Terriglobia; order Terriglobales; family Acidobacteriaceae; genus Telmatobacter. The sequence continues at coordinate 1,216,377 of CAWAIL010000001.1, read as the reverse complement.
GTGGGGCAGGTGGCGGGCAACATCGGATCCATCTATGTCGCGAACCCCCTCTTCAATCCAGCCATCCCGGCGATTGGGCCGCCGGTTGTCACGATGCCGGTGAACCTGCAGGCGCGGCACGTGGTGGGCATGGGGCTTAGCTATCAGGTATTAAAGCAGTTAGAAGCGGTTGCGGAAAAGGCACTTTCAGGGGCAACTTCTGGGTGCTCGAAGGGGTTCCTACTGACATAGACTGGATGCGCCGTCTTTCGGGGTCCGGAAGCTGGATGCAGAGCGCCAGTTCGAATCGGAATTGCCTGAGCGCGATCCAAACGAATTGAACGGAGGTTCCCCCCATGAAAATGCTTCGTTCGATGCGCTTGATGCTGCTGGCGCTGCTGCTGTGCAGTGATCCCCGCTATCTTCATACGCGGGGTTTTTATCAGTGTAGGATTTGCCCCGCCGGTGCTGCCGGTTTATGAGCAGCCGCCTTGCCCTGAAGCGGGCTGGATGTGGACGCCCGGCTACTGGGCCTACGGTGATGACGGCTACTACTGGGTGCCCGGCACGTGGGTTCCGGCGCCTATGAGGGCGCGCTGTGGACGCCCGGCTACTGGGGCTGGGGCGAGCGGTCTTTATGTCGTGGCATCCCGGCTACTGGGGACAGCACGTGGGCTACTACGGCGGCGTGAATTACGGCTTCGGCTACATGGGCATCGGTTTTGTCGGCGGCATGTGGGCGGGCGGAGCTTTCCGCTATAACACCGCCGTGATGCGCGTAAACGAGACGGTCATTCACAACACGTACGTGGATCGCGACGATCGTGCGCAACACGACGATTGTGAACGACCGGCACGTGGCGTACAGCGGCGGCCCGGGCGGCATCAATCACGCGCCAACCGCGCAGGAGAATGCCTACACGCACGAGCAGCACCTGGCTGCCGACGTCGTTCCAGACGCAGCACCAGGGTGCGGCGATGCATAACACGGCGATGTACGCGAACCACAATGGCGGGCATCCGGCGAACATGGCGGTCTCGCGGCCGATGGGCTTCAGCGGACACGGCAATATCGGATCGCAGTCGAGCGGATCGGGCGCCGGCAAGGTGACGACGAACGGCAATGCGCAGGGCCATGGCGAAGGTGCTTCGCCGAGGTTCAACAATTCGCAACCGCACAACAATGTCGCCCCGGTGGAACACAACGCGCCGCAGTATCACTCAGCACCGCAGGGCAATGCACCGCAGTATCGTTCAGTTCCACAAGGGAACGCACCGCAATATCATCCTGCGCCGCAGCAGCATAGTGGTCCTCCGGCAGGCGAACAACCGCATAGCGGAGGTGGCCAACCGCACAATGAAGGCGGACAACCGCACAACGAAGGCGGACAACCGCACGGCGGTGGAGGCCAGCCACACAATGAAGGCGGGCACGAGCACGGACACTAAAGCAGGAGTCAGGGATCAGTGGGCAGTGGTCAGGGATCGGGGTCAGTATTCAGAAACGTAGGCACGGTTCGCAGGTCAAAGATAAGCGCAAAAGCGAAGGCCGCATTCCGGAGTGGAATGCGGCTTTTGATTTCGCGTAATTGTCAGACCTGGCGGGCCAGAAAACTCGCCGATCGGAGATTAACGGTCGAGCGCCGATTTTTCTTCGGGCGAGTAGTAGCCTTCCCGGGTGATCACGGTCAGGTCGCTGTTGCCGGCTTTGAGGGCGATCTGGTGGAATTCGCCGTCGGTGTCGACCTTGTCGGGCGTGTAGGTGAGCAGGTATTGCTGGCGAAGCGCTCCGGCGATGAGTGCGTAGATTTCGTCGAGATTGTCTTTCTTCTTCGCTTCGAAGAACTGGCCGCCGGTGCGCTGCGGCAATCTGCTGCATGATCTTCTTGCCGTCGACCCCTGTCTCGCTGGAGGTCCGCGACGTCCATTTCCGCCGCCACCACCACCAGGCCATCCACCCCCACTGCCGGGATAGCCGCCGCCTGGATAGCCCATGCCGCCACGGTGACCGCCGGGAAAGCCATTTTGCTGACGCTCTTCTTCGCCTTTGAAGTAAATGGTGAAGACCTCGACTCCGGCGCGATCGGCCGCGTCGATAGCGTCGTTGAGCGTTTCTTTGCTGCCGCGATCGGCGCCGTCGGAAAAGACAACGAGGGCTTTGCGTCCATCCTTGGGCTTCATCAGTTCGTCGGAGGCGAGATAGATGGCATCGTAGAGCTGCGTTCCGCCGCCGCGCATTCCGTGCTGGCCGTAGCCGCCGTTGCTGCCGCGGTCGTCGCCATTCGATTCGGGGCCCTGACTGTTGCGCTCCTGCGAAGTTGGGGTCATGCGCGTCGATCTCGTGATGAAGCTTGTCGCGGGAGTTGGTGAAATCTTCGAGCAATTCGACTTCGCGATCGAAATGAATGAGGAAGGCCTCGTCGCCGTGAACGCCGTCTTTCGGATCGGCAGGGAGCATCAGGTCGATGAATTTTTCGCGCGGCTTTGCGCTCGGTGTCCATGGCGAGTAGACGCTGCGGCTGGTGTCAACGAGCAGGCCGAGGCGGAAGGGCAGATTGCTTTGCGTGGTAGAAGCTCTTGATGACCTGAGGCCGGCCGTCTTCGGTGAGGGTGAAGTCTTTGGCGGTGAGGGTGGTGACGAGCGCGCCCTTCTTGTCGATCACGGTGACGGGCAGCAGGACTTCGCGCGACTGACCTTGATAGTGGTCATCGAGTGATCGGTGGAGGGCTGATTTGTGGATGGCTGCGCGGGGGGCTGCTGGGCGATGACGGGATCGTGAAGGATGAGCAGGGCCAGCGCGGAGATGACGAGGAAGAGTAAGGTGCGGAATTTCATACGATTCTCAGAGCGGCGGCGAACGGACTTCGGGACGCTGTCTAAACATTAGACGGGCGAGGGTCGGCTCCGTTGACGATTTTCACGTGTTCATCATGGGGCGGGATAAGAAGGAGGCGGATTATGCTCGGCCCAGTGGCCTGGGTGCAGATGGCCATGGTCAGGACCAGGCGGCCGCCGGCGGCGATTTCGCGATGACGGAGCCAGGCGCGGTTGAGCGGCTTGCCATTGAGCGTGGCCGCAATCACGTAAATATTGTCGGGCGAGAGATTGCGGGCTTCAATGATGAAGTTTTTGGCGCCGGCGAGGTGCAGCGTGGTCTGTGGATAGGCGGGGCTACCGATGAGGTAGATGTCCTGGCCGGCGTTGGGAAGATGCCGATCTGTCCGAAGGCGTACCAGGAGGACATGGCGCCGGAGTCGTCGTTGCCGGGAAGGCCGCTTGCCCGGAGTGATAGCTGGCGGCGATGATCTGGCGGACGCGTGCGTCGGTTTTGTCGGGACGGCCGGCCCAGATGTAGAGATAGGGCGCGAGAAAGCCGGGCTCGTTGCCGACGTCGTAGCGGCCGGGCACGTCGAAGAATGCGTCGAGGCGGCGGACGAAGGTTTCGGGGCCGCCGGATTTTGCGATGAGGCCGGCGACATCCTGTGGCACGAAAGTTGAGTAGGTCCAGGAGTTGCCTTCGTAGAAGGTCTTGCCGCCCCAGGTGCAGAAATCCATGGCAGTGAAGGGCGTCGAGCCAACTGCCGTCGCGATGGCGAGGGCGAATGAAGCCGGTGAATCCGCCATCGGAGAAGTCTGGATCCCAGAGTTTTTTCCAGTTGGCGGAGCGAGCAAGATATTTTTTGTAGGCGGCATTGTCGCCGAGGCCTTTGGCGAGGAGCGCGATCTCGAAGTCGTCGGCGGCATATTCCATGTCGACGGAGCCGGGACGGTCGGAGCCCTCGATGGAGACATAGCCGAGCTTGTGCCAGTCGTCGAGGCCGCCGCGGCCTTCTTTGAATGATCCTCGGGCGAGACTTCGGCGTCGTGCATCTCGGCGGCAAGGGCAGTTTTCCAGTCGATGCCTTTGAGGCCTTTGATATACGCGTCGGTCAGCATGAACTCGGCATTGCTGCCGCCTTGCGTGCGGCCGTTGTAGTTGCCGCTGCGCGCGTCGGGCAGCCAGCCCTCGTGACGGTAGAGATCGACGAGCGCACGGACGATGTCGGTTTCGCGCTCGGGAGCGATGAGCGTGAGCAGGGGCGCGGAGCTGCGGAAGATGTCCCAGATGGCGTAGTAGTCGTCGTAGTAGGGCTCGGCGGACTTCCACAGCGGATTTTCGCCGGTGCGGTCAGTGGGCATCAGCATGGTGTGGTAGAGGCGGTGTAGAAGATTTGCATCTGCTCGGGCGTTGCGCCCTTGATTTCGATGTTGGCGAGAGCCTTGTTCCATTTGGCGACGGCTGCGGCGTGCGCGGCTTCGAAATCGAAGGCGGGAATTTCGGCGGCGAGATTCTGCCGGGCCTGCGCGACGCTGATGAAGGAGATGCCGATCTTCATCAGGATCGGGTTTGGCGGGCGCAGCGAAGGTGAGATACGCGCCGGAGGTCGATCCGGCGTTGCCTTTCGCATTCTTGTTTCCGGAGATGAGCTCGCCATTGATCCATGTGCCCCACGAGGAGGCCGGTGTGTTGGTGCGCGCGTAGAAATAAACGGTGTAGGAGTTGGGTTGCTTATTCCATCCACCGGTGATGCTGGTGGAACCGGCGACTTCAGTGGGCGAAAGGATGTGGACGTCGCTGCCGCTGAGGAGTTGATCTTCGCCGGTGCGGACGCCGGAGAGAAGATAGTGGCTGACGTCGATGAGCAGATTGGCGGGCGCGCCGGCTGGATATTTGAATCGATAGATTGCACAGCGGCGCGTGGCGGTGATTTCGACGCCGATGTTGTGAGCGGGCGAGCGTGACGGAGTAGAGGCCGACGGAGCCGTGTTCGTCGGCGCGGGGCGAGGCGGCGTCGCTGGGCGCGACGTCGCCGGTGGTAGGAGTAACGAGAATGTTGCCGTATTTTGCGCCGCCGCCGGTGCCGCTGACGTGGGTCTGGCTGAAGCCGCGGATATCGCCTTCGGCGTTCCAACCGGCGTTGGCATCGTGGCCTGCTTCGGCGGCCATGTCGGGGCCGGGCTTGATCATGCCGAAGGGAACGACGGGGCCAGGAAAGACGTTGCCGCCGCCTGCGACGCCGAGAAAAGGATCGACATATTTTGCGAATTGGCCGTGAGCAAAAGCGGCGGAGGCGAGGAACAGCAGGAGCGGAGCGAGGCGAAGAGAAGGCTTCATGCGTGGTGGTTTGGTGCAGGAGAAGGATATCACCGGGACGATGCGATGGAGAGCATGACGCATCCGGTGGCATTACCGGAGCTTGATGTTAACGCGAGAATTCTAGCGCAGCAAGTCTTCGAGCGTGGTGCTGAGGTCGGTTTTTTCGTCGCGGTATTTGACGATGACGGCGGCGTAGAGGCTGAGGCCCCACTCCTGAGCCTTTGCCTTTGTTGACGGCGCGCGAGCCGGGGACCACGACGGCATTTTCAGGAACGATGAGCGGCAGTATCGGCGGTGGCGCGCAGGACTTCGCCGTTGACCAGATCGAAGACGCGGCGTGCCGCGGGTGAGGATGGTTCCTGCGGCAAGCACCGCGCCTTTGCGCACGATGGTGCCCTCGTAGACGCCGCAGTTGCCGCCGACCAGCACGTCGTCTTCAATGACCACGGGGCTGGCGTTGACCGGCTCGAGCACGCCGCCGATCTGCGCAGCGGCGCTCAAGTGCACGCGCTTGCCGATCTGCGCGCAGGAACCGACCAGCGCGTGCGAATCGACCATGGTGCCCTCGTCGACGTAGGCGCCGGCGTTGATGTACATGGGCGGCATGCAGACCACGCCGCGCGCGACGATAGGCGCCGGCGCGGACCGACGAGCCGCCGGGAACCACGCGCACGCCGTCGGCGGCGGTGAAATGGCGCGCGGGATAGGTGTGCTTGTCGACAAACGAAAGCGCGCCGGCGGCGGATTCTTCGCAGCGCGCCGAGGCGAAAGCCGAGCAGGATGCCCTGCTTGACCCAGGCGTTTACGCGCCAGCCAGTGGGCGCGGCGGGGTCCGGCTCGGCGGCGCGCACTTCGCCGCGCTCGAGGGCGGCGCGCAGGGCCAGAAAGGCCGCCATGGCCGCGGGATCGCTGGATGGCGGCTGGATCCGGCGGCAAAGTACCGCTCAATGGTCTTGTTCAAGATCGCTGAGGTTCATCGCAATCCGAGTGTATCAAGACGGAGGGCAGCGATCAGGAACCAGGGATCAGGGATCAGGCGACCAGGGAGGATCGGAACGGAGACCAGACAATGCAGAGTCATCAGGCGGCTTTGGGAGAAGATGGCGGGAGTTGGTCTCATCGGGGCGCATGACGTGGCCGACGAGGCTGAGGCGGAAGCATTTTTGCCGGAAGGAATCAGCGCCAGCGGGATGGGCGCCTCGCCCGGGCGGCCAGTTAAAGTTCTTCGATTCGAGCCATGCGCACAGGCGCGGATCGGGAATCTCCGTGTGGCCCTTCCAGAAATCGGGACTGAGGCCGCAGCTGGATCAGCAGATGATCGAGTTGCAAGCTCGATGACTTGCGAGTCCCTTGGGAAAATAGCGGCGAACGTTGTCGCGCCGACTTCGACGCCGGTACATGTCGCGCCCCTTGCATTGCGTTTTGACCACCATATGCCTACCGATCCGATAAGAGCAAATGAATCGTTGAATGAGCCAAGTCTAAGGAGGTGAGCTGCGGTCGCGGCACGAGAGAGGTGACGATTCCGTGCGGCGATTCCTGAATCTGAGCATTGAGCCGAATGCTGAGAACTGGGTACGCGCATGGAACAGCTCGAGCCGGCAAGACGGGCAAGACGCAATTCGGTCCGTATGCGATACTCGAAACGGCATGTATAAACGGATCGTTCTCAAGCTCTCGGGAGAGGCGCTGGCGGGCGAGCGCGGCTTTGGCCTGGATGCCGAAAAAGTGTGCCGAGATTACCGGCGAAATCGCCGAGGTTCACGCCCTGGGCGTGGAAATCGGCGTGGTGGTGGGCGGCGGCAACTTTTTCCGCGGCGTGGACGAACAGGCCAAGGAGATGGACCGGGTGAGCGCCGACAACATGGGCATGCTCTCGACGGTCATCAACGCCATTGCGCTGCAGGATGCGCTGGAGCAGCGCGGAGTGCAGTGCCGGGTGATGAGCGCGGTGTTCATGAACCAGATTGCCGAGCCCTACATCCGGCGGCGCGCGGTGCGGCACCTTGAAAAAGGCCGCGTGGTGATCTTCGCCGCGGGCATCGGGAATCCGTTCTTCTCTACCGACACGGCGGCCAGCCTGCGCGCCATGGAGATCAAGGCCGATGTGCTGCTGAAGGGCACCAAGGTGGAGGGCGTTTACAACGCCGATCCGGTGCTGGTGAAGGACGCGGTGAAGTACGACGAGATCACCTACATGGAGATCCTGCGCCAGGGCCTGAAGGTGATGGACCTGACCGCGGTGAGCCTGTGCAAGGACAACAACCTGCCCATGATCATCTTCAACATGAACCAGCCGGGAAACATCCGGCGGGTGGTGCTGGGCGAAAAGGTCGGATCGCTGGTGACGGCGTAAGAGCAGCTGTTAGCTATTAGCTTTCAGCCAGCTAGCTTGCGTGTCAGCTGAGCTGCGCTGATCCATTGAGCTCGCGGTGATCGGTTCGCAAGCGATGACTTCGCCATCCAGTTCCCAGGTCGAAGCAGAATCTGCATCCCGGCATGAAAGAGCTGATAGCTAGAAGCTAGAAGCTAATAGCTGCCTCTTCGGAGACGTCTAACTGCACGTGGAGACGCGCAAGCCAGCGCCGCTGAACGCACTGACGGGCTTGCGCTGCTTTGCGGCCATCAACATCGTTCTTTTCCACTTCTCCAATCCCCAGTGGTTCGGCTTTCTGGCGCCGGTGGTCAACGCCGGCTTCATCTCGGTCAGCTACTTCATTCTGCTTTCGGGATTTGTGCTGGCCTATAACTACGCGAGCGGGCGCGGAACGGCGAACTGGACCGCAAGCGCTTCTGGGAGGCGCGCTTCACGCGCATCTATCCCATCTACTTTCTCAGCCTGCTGCTGAGCCTGGGGCAGCTTCGAGCGGAGTATCCAGACGCACACGCATGCCATGTTCTGGACGGGCGTGGTGCTGACGCCGCTGCTGCTGCAGGGCTTGGATTCCCGCGATCGCCACGTTTCTGAATACGCCGGCGTGGACCATGTCGGCCGAGGCGTTCTACTACGTGCTTTTTCCCTGGCTGGCGAAGTGGAAGACGCCCGGAGCGCGATGGCGCCGCACCTGGTGAAGATGGCCGGCGTCTGGGTGCTGGGGCTGGTGCCGGGCGCGCTCTACATTGCGTTCAATCCCGACGGCATTCCGCACCCGGACCGCTGGAGCTACGGCCCGTGGCTGTGGGCGCTGAAATACACGCCCTACCGCACGTTTTCAGCTTTGTCTTCGGCGTGATGCTGGCCGAATCTGGACCAGATGATCGCGCGCGCGAGCCGTCTGCGGCTGCTGGCTGGGGATCGTCGGCTTCGGCGGGATTTACGGGCTGCTGAGCCTGGGATCGCTGGTGCCGTACCCCATCATCCACGATGGCTTGCTGATGCCGCTGTTTGGCTGCATCGTTCTGGGGCTGGCGGGCGAAAATCCGCTGGCGCGCGCGCTGGGAGTGCGGCCGCTGGTGTTTGTGGGCGAGGCCAGCTACTGCCTTTACCTGCTGCACTTCAACCTGTGGAACCTGATTCACGACTCGCATGTGCTGGACGCGCTGGGTCTGAGCCGCTTCGATCCGTGGATCAGCTACGTGCTGCTGATTGCGCTGGCGATCTTGGCGCTGCACTTTATCGAGAAGCCGGCGCAGCGCAAACTGCGCGAGTGGATGCACGCGACGAACGTGTTGCGATAGACAGAGAACGGAGAACAGGGAACAGGCCGAATCGAGAGGACAGGGAACTGAGCGGAGCGAGAACAGGGAGCAGCGAGAACACAGGGAACTGGGAACAGAGCGCGCCCAGTGACGTGGAGACCGATTGACGGAGGTTGTTCAGCAAAAAGCCCAGCCGATTGGCTGGGCGTTTGTTGATTGCGGAGTGCAGGCGGTCTGGTTATTGTGTGACGGACTGGACGGCGTGGTTGCCGTGCGGAACCGCGACGATGGCCGTGGGATTCGCGCCGGTGGGATAGGGCGTGGCCTGTGTTGTGTTCAAGCGCGCCGGTATCGGGGTTGAGCCTGAAGCCGGAGACGGAGTTGCCCAGATAGTTGGCGGTGTAGACAAAGCGGCCGAGCGCGGGCTCGACGATGATCGACACCGGCTCGGTATCGGTGGCGTTGCCGGCGGAGGCCGTGAGCTCGACGATGGTGGAAGGAGTGCCGGTGGGCAGAGAGATGGAATAGGCCGAAACCGTGTTATCGAGCGAGTTGGTGATGTAGATGTAGATGCCGCGCGGATCGATGGTGATGGCAGTCGGCTCGTTGCCGGTCTTGAACGGGCCGTTGACCATGAAGTGCAGTGAGCCGTTGGACAGCACCGTGTAGCCGATCAGCTCGTTGGAGGCGAAGTCGGTGACGTAGACGAAGCGGCTGGTCGGGATCGGTGGCCAGGGCGGAGGGCTTGACGCCGGCCTGATAGGGGCTGCCGGCAACCGCGGTCAAGCGCGCCGCCGGAGCCGACGGCGAAGCCGAAGAGCCAGCCGGGATTGGCATTGCTGGTGGTGCGTTCCGCCGGGATTGTAGGCCGATTTGTCGTAGGCGGTGACGTAAACGGCGTTGCTGTTGGCCAGCACGGTGACGCCGGTGGGCACGATGGTGTCGGTGGGGTAATCCGGGAACGGTGAGAGGCATGGTTGCAGTGGCGGAGCCGATGGTGCCGGTGCTGAGGGCATACTCAGTGAGCGTGGCCGAGGTGGTGCCGGAAACCACGTAGAGGTAGGTGTTCGGCTGGGTTGACGGCGATCGACACGGGAGTGGTGGCGCAGGGTGACGGAGTCTTTCTGGGTGAGGACGCCGTTGTCAGCGATGGTGAAATGAACCACGGACTTGTTGCCCTGGTTGGCGACATAGAGGTTGTAGATAGTCGGAAGTGATGGCCATGGCGACCGGGCTGGTGCCGCCCGAGGAGACTGGGAGTCGGCGGGGCGCAGCGCGCCGGACTCGGCGTCAACCGCGTAGGTATAGATCTGCCGGCGCTGCCGGCAGAGTTGCCCGCGGAGGCAGGCCACGTAAACATAGTCGATGGTGACCAGCTGGCAGGCAGTCAGGAGTGTGGCCAGGATCAAGGCCGATCGCAGAGACCAGAAAGAGCTGGCTCAATTTGCTGAACTTCATGCGCTTCCTTCGTCATGGGCCCGTCTGTGCAAGCCCCAAGAAAACTCGTTTATGTTGCCCCGTCGTTATTGTAAAAGCCGCGTACGGGGTGTTGCCGAACCGGACTCCACTGCCGGAGCTGGCGATTGCATGACTCTCACTGGATGAATGCCGCCTCCGGTGCCGTTGTGCGGAATGGCCGCCACGGCCGTGGGCTGGGCGTTGGTCGGGAACGGAGAGAACTGCGAATCGAGAAGTGTTCCGCTCGTGGTGCTCAGCTCAAAACCGGAGACGGTGTTGTCGAGAAAATTGACGGTGTAGAGAAAATGGTTGGTCGAGGGATCGATGCCGATGGCCACCGGCTGCAGGCCGGTGGCGTAGCTGCCGATGCGCGTGAGCACGCCGCTGCTCATGGAATAGGCCGTCACGGTGGCGTCGAGCGAGTTGGCGACGTAGGCGATAGGGATACGACGGATCGACGACGATGGCGGAAGGCTGGTTGCCGGCGGGGATAGGGGCTGCCGGCAAGCGGCGTCAGATTGCCCGAGACGCGACGGTGTAGCCGAGCACGTTGCCGCTTCGCGAAGTCGGTGACATAGACGTAGGCGCTGGTGGGATCGCTGGCGATGGCGGAAGGCTGGACGCCGGCCGCAAAAGGCGAGCCGCTGAGAGGGCGTCAGGACGCCGCCCGAACCGACCGAGAAGCCGAAGACATAGCCGACGTTGGGCGTCACGCGAGGAGTCGTAGGCGGTGACGTAGACATATGCGCCGGAGGCGAGCACGTTGACCGCGGTGGGCACAATGACGTGCGGAGCGTTGGCGCCAGAGAGCGTGAGCGGCCAGTACTTGCGCATTGACTGCGGAGTTGACCGCCGGCGATGCCGATGCAGATCGGCGGCAGTGCTGAGCTGGCAGAGCGACCGCAGTGAGCGGATACACGGCGATGGAGCCGGAGCAGGGATCAGCAGTGGAGCAGAGCGGAAGCGGCTGGTAGGTATCGACGACGAAAACGTTGGACTTGTTGGCGGCGATGGCCAGCGGGAAAGATTCCCGGCGTATTGACCGTGTTGTATGGATAGAGCTTGCCATCGGTGCCGATGACGAACTGGACGATGGTGTTGTCGTCCTGATTGACCACGAAGAGGTTCTGGTTATCGGACGGAGACGGCTTCGGCGACCGGGTTGCGGCCTGCCGAGGGAAACGGCGAGGTGGGAATCTGGCGCATGCGGCCCGACTCGGAGTTGATCTCGAAGACGTTGATCTCGCCGTAGTTGTCGGCGCCGGCGGCTTTGGCGCTGGCGACGTAGACAAAATCCACGGTCAGCGTTTGGTGAGCTGGGAGCAGGCAGTGACCAGCGTAGCCGCCAGCAGGCTGGCCGCGGCAACCAGCAAAAGCTGGCTCGATTTGTTGAACTTCATGCGCATCTTTCGTCAGCGGGGCCGCAACAGGGCCCTCAAAAAATCGGGTTTGAAATCGAATCTCGGCTGGCGCCAAACGCCGCGAGCCGGATACGTGCCGTGCCTGCCTGAATCCGAGGTTGATGCAGACGGAACAGCCGGGAAGATCCGGAAGCGCGCCCGCCCGTTGTCTGCACGTGGCCGGCGGACGCCGACGCGGCATTAACCGGTGCGCCCATCGACCAGGCACCATGTCGGCTGACCCTGGAGCGTGTAGGTGCTGGTAGATCGCATGGGATTCAGGTCGCCGGTATTCGGATCGAGCACGCGGCCCGGTGACGGTGGAGTCGTATTGGTTGGCTTCGTAGACGAACTGGTTCGAGGGATCTTCGACGATGCACTGCGGACCCGATCCGGAGCCGAATGCGGCTCAGTCGGTAATGAACTGCAACTGGATAGGCAGGCGCAGTGGTGAGGAAGTACCGGCGATGCCGCTCTGCGGGTTGTTGCCCGGCCATGTTGTTGCCCTGGTTGGCCACGTAGAGGTACTTGCCTTTCGACTCGACCAGGACTTGGATGGGATTGGCCGAGCGTGCGTCATCGGGGATAACGCCGCTTGGCTCCGCCTGCAGCGAGCCGCCAGTACCAACTGTGAAAGGCAGAATCTGGCTGGGGTAGTTGCCAGCGGGGAAAATGCTGGTTGGCGGATGTGAATGGTGATGGGCTCGTTGTCGAGCACGTAAATGACGCCGGTGGCATTGACGATAGCGCTGTCCCTGCGTGAATGCCCAGCGGCTGTACGCTGTTCTGGCTCAGCGTCAACTGGCCGTTGGAGCTGGAGTAGGTGTAGGGCCAGACGGAGCTACCGCCAGTATAGGGATACGAGGTGGGGGTGGGCGCGCCGGTGAGCGTGAGCGCAATAGCCACCGGTGAGAACGAAAGTCGACGGGATTGGCCGGAACCGGGAAATAGGTGATGCGGTGAGCCGCTGGCTGCCGTCACCTGCGCATTTGAGACCAGCGAAAGCCGGCCGGTGGTCTGATCGATCTTGAAGACGGTGACGTCGCCGCAGGTGGTGATACCGTGAGCCGAGGGCGCGCGCGCAGTTGTCGCTGCTGGACGGATTGGCGTTGTCGGGAGCATCGTGGTCCAGGACCAGCAGATAGCTTCCCGTGGTGTCTACGATGCAGCCGGAAGGGATTGATGCCCTGGGTGAAGAAGGTCTCCTGGGGCGTCAGGATGCCATTGCCGCCTACGGCAAATTCGGTGATGTTGGCGTTCTGGCAGGCGTTTGCGCCGACGCCGTAGCAATTGCCGTTGCCTGAACCGTTGACGCCGCGATTGAGGACATAAAGGAACCGGCTGCCGAGGGTGAGGACGGCGCGAACCGGGTTGGCGCCGCCCGACGAGACGGGCAAGCCATTGATGGTGGCCAGTCTGCCTGTGTTGTGGTCGATCTTATAGCCGGAGATGATGCCGTTGTTGCCGGACTGGGCGGTGACGGTTCCCGTGACATACAAGAAGCCAACCGTATAACTCTCAACGCAAGACGTTATGCCAAAAATGATGCCCGCAGAGAGGCGCCCATCCATAGCGCCTTGCCGAATTTCGTGAACCTCATGCTATTCCTTCATCCTGGTCAGGCGTGCGCCGCCAAGTTTGGTCGTTCCCGAGCAGTGCTGGGTTGGGATGGAGTCCCTGATGAATTGTAAAAGGCGAGGGCCGGTTGTGCCTAGTTTCCGCTGCCGCGGGACAAAACCGCGTCATTTTTGAGCTTGCGCCGACCTGAGCGTGGTCACCGTTCCGCAATCACTCTCTGGATGTTGCAGTTAGATTTCAGTGGAACGGACGGCATTTAGACGACGCAGGACGGGAGCAGATGTCAACGGCAGGTGGAGTTCACGGCAGCCAGCGGACAGTGCGGATCCTACGTGAGCCCGAGGCGCCGCCGGGATTGACATGGGATGATGAGTCGCCGCGTCTACCAGACGCGGCAAGAGTTCACCGGGTACATGGGCTGGCCTTTCTTGCAGCCGAAGGCCTTGCCGAATTCGTCGAAGTTCTGCACGGTGCCGTTGACGCGCCATCGGCCCGGCGAATGCGGATCGATGAGCACAGACTGCCGGGCGATGGCATCGGAGTGGTTCTGGCACCAGACCTGGGCGAAGCCGATGAAGTATCGCTGCGCCTCAGTGAAGCCGTCGATCTTTTCGTCGATGGTTTTGTGCTGTCGGCCAGGGCATCGAGCAGGGCCTGCTATGCGATGCGCAGGCCGCCGTTGTCGGCGGTGTTCTCGCCCAGCGTGAGATGCCCGTTCAGGTTCTGCGCCGGGGCATCGCCTTTGGCCGGCGCGGCCTCGAAGCCGCTGTACTCGTCGGCTACGCATTCGGTGCGCTCATTGAATGCTTTCAGGTCGGCGGCGGTCCACCACTCGCGCAGATTGCCTTTGCCATCGAACTGCGAGCCCTGGTCGTCGAAGCCGTGGGTCATCTCGTGGCCGATGACGGCGCCGATGCCGCCGAAGTTGACCGCTGGATCGGCATTGACATCGAAGAACGGCGGCTGCAGGATGCCGGCCGGGAAGTTGATGTCGTTGAAGCTGTCGCTGTAGTAGGCGTTCACGGTGGGCGGCGTCATGCCCCACTCTTTTTCGTCGACGGGCTTGCCCAGCTTGGCGAAGTTGTAGTTGCGCTCGAAGACGGCCGCATGTTCGACGTTCTCAATGAACTCGCCGCGGTTGACCTTCACGCTCGAGTAGTCCCTCCACTTTTCCGGATAGCCAATCTTGTTGCGGATCATGGCCAGTTTTTCTTCGGCGGCCTTTTTGGTGTCGTCGCTCATCCAGGGCAATGTCTGCATGTCGTCGCCGAGAGCTTTTTCGAGGGCGGCGACCAGCTTGTCCATGCTGTCCTTGGCGGCGGGCGGGAAGTTCTGCCTTGACCCAGTCCTGGCCGACGGCCTCGCCGAGCGACGCGTCGGTGAGGGAGGAGCATTGCTTCCAGCGCGGCCTGGGGCTGATCCTGGCCTGAAAGCGTCTTGTTGAAAAAGGCAAAATTTTCGTCGAAGAAGGCCTTGGGCATTTGCTGCGCCTGGCCGTGGAGCACCTGCCAGCGGAGATAGCTTTTCCATGAATCGAGCGGTTCAGATTGTAATCATGCCGTTGAGCGCTTTGAAGAAATCGGGCGTGGAGACATTGAGCGTGTCGAATTGGCCGATGCCGACGCGCGTGAAAGTAAGTGCTCCACTTGAAGCCGGGGGCCAGGTTGTCGAGTTGTACGACGAGTCATTATGTGATAGGTGTTCGTAGGCTGGCGGAGATCGGTACGGTTCATCGAAGCTTTGGCCATCGCTGTTTCGATTTCCATGACGGCGGCTGCTTCTTTAGCGGACTGATCGGGCGAGTCGCCGGCGAGTGTGAACATTTTCTTCATGTGCTCGATGTATTGCGAGCGGATGGTGGCGAAGTGAGCGTTATCGACGATGTAGTAATCGCGGTCGGGCAGGGAGATGCCGCCCTGGTCGAGCTCGGCGATCTGTTTTGATGAATCCTTCTAGTCGATGGAAACGCCGAATCCGAAAAAGCCATCGGGCGTGCCGTGGTTCTCAAGATCGGCCATCAGGGCGGGAAGATCCTGCACGCTGTTCAGGCCGTCGATTTTCTTCCATGCAGACTCGATGGGCGCGACGCCCCGCTTCTCAATCGCGTCGGTGTCCATGCAGGAGGCGTAGAAGTCGCCATATTGTTTTTGCAGCGGCGATTTGGGATCCTTGGCAGCAGCATCGAGTTCCTGCCAGAGCAAGTAGCGATTGCGTTCGCGAACCTGGAGGAAGGAACGCATCCAGCGCACCTGGTCGGCGGGAATAGGGTTGGATTTCATCCAATTGCCGCAGGCGTACTGGTAGAAATCGGTGCAAGGGTCGGCGGTGAGGTCCATCGCCGAGGGATCGAAGGCTTTGACGACAGGAGGAGCGGTGGGCGCAGCGTCGTTGGCGACGGGCGTGATGGCAGTTTGCGCAAGGGCCGAAGTGGAAGCGAAAAGCAGAGCAAAGGCAAAGCGGGTGAGATTCATGTCAATTCCTCGTGTGATGCGATCTCGCCGACGCAAAGCTGCAGAGCGGAGTTGCAAAGAGGCTCTGCGCTTGCTTGCAATCACTGTGCTGACTACTGCAAAAAGTGACCGCGCAGACGGCATCGATGAACAAATCTAACACGCGTGGTGCAGGGTGCGCCGTGACTGGAATCGATCTGGTACGCGCTAGAAATCAGCGTGCGGCGAAATTGGTGCGAATCCACGCGGTTCGTCCCTGGAAACAGGCTGTTCGTCACGAATTGCCGGCGAGAAGAGAGAAAATGTGACATGCATCAATCCAGAGTGTTGGCTGCGGGATTTCTGATTTGGGCTGGGTGTGCGGCGAACGCCGTCGCGCAGGATGTGCATGTTCGGGTTTCGCCCGATGTGAAGACGGGGATCGAAGGGACGACGGAGTTTCCGACGATCCAGATGGCGATGGACCATCATCCGTTTGCCGGCAAGGGCGAGGACGGGAAGCCGGGGCGTGTGTATATCGAGATTGCGCCGGGCGTTTATCACGAGCGGGTGATCGTGACGCAGAACCACACGAACATCACGCTGGTGGGCATGGGAAAATCGCCGGCTGACGTGGTGATTACCAACAGCCTGAACGCGAAACAGGCGGGCGGGACATTTTTCACGGAGACGGTGGAGATTAATGGCGATGGATTTGAAGCGGACAACCTGACCTTTGAGAACACGGCGGGAAATACCGGCCAGGCGGTGGCGGCGGCGGTGCGCGCGGATCGCGCGGTCTTCAAGAATTGCCGGTTTCTCGGCCACCAGGACACGCTGTTCGCCGATTATGGGCGGCAGTATTATGTCGACTCCTATATTGAGGGCGGTGTCGACTTCATCTTCGGCAACGCGACGGCGGTTTTCGATCATTCGGAGATTCATGCGAATGGGCCGGGCTATCTGACGGCGCAGTCGCGGACTTCGCCGGAGCAGACGACGGGCTACGTGATTATCGACAGCAAAGTGACGAGCGGCATCGATCCCGATGCGGCACGCGCAGACGATTGCTTTGGGCCGGCCGTGGCGGCCATTTTCGCGCGTGATGTATATCGATACTGAGTTGCCGGCAAACGTGATTCCCGAGGGTTGGAATGCGTGGGGCCATCCGAACGAAACGCCGCAGGCGTACTACGCGGAGTTTGAGTCAAAGGGCCCGGGCGCGAATCCGACGGCGCGTGTTGCCTGGTCGCATCAACTGACGGCGCGAGAGGCGGCGCAGTATAATCCGCGGGTTTTTCTGGCGGGAAAAGATCATTGGGATCCGATTGCGGCGGCGGGGAAGCTGCCCTAGGGACCTCGGGCAAACCGACCCGCCCGCCATCTCGATTTTCGTCATGGACGCAATCCCAAGACGAAAAGCGCAAAAGCTGCGACGAGAGCGACGACGCGGGCGCGGTGCATGGAGTCCCAACGCCGGTGCTGGCGATTGGCCTGGGCGAGCGACAAGGATGCATCCTGGCGGGCCAGCCGGTTGTTGATGGGGACGAGGAAGATGAGCGTGAGGACGATGACGGCAGCCCAGATGGCGGATGCGGTGGCGAGCATGCCGATCGCCGGTTGACTGCGAAGAAGGATTGCTTCGATGACAAGAAGCAGGAAGTTGCCGGAATACCAGAAAGGCATGACCTTGCCGAGTTTTGCTGCGAAGAGGCGAACAGCGTGGGCGCGCGCCTGGTCGTCCAATTTCTCGAGGATCGGGTTGATGAAAGCCCAGACGGCGAACTCGGTGCCGACCATGAGTCCGATGGAAAGAATGGCTGCGATGCTGAGGAAAAGGGTCATATTATTTGCTCCTGCACATAAGACTGGCTTCGGAGGTATACTGACTCATATTGCTGTACTGACAAAGTTGTCAGTACATAATTTGAAATAGGATTGGAAGTTGATTGGCGATGCCGGTATCGAAGAAAGAGATCTCCGAGTGCCCGATTGATGCCATGTTGTCGGTGATCGATGGGCGATGGAAGGGAACAATTCTCTGGCGTTTGTCAGAAGGCCCGATGCGGACCAGCGAGTTGAGGCGCAGCATTCCCGGAATCACTGAGCGGATGCTGATTCGGCATTTGCAGGAACTGGTTCGAGACGGAATTCTCGTCCGCCGACAGGCGAAGACGGTTCCACCTTGCGTATGGTATTCGATTTCCGATTATGGAATGACCTTGGCGCCGGTGCTCGAAACGATTTGCACGTGGGGACGAAAACATATCCGGCTGAAGCACGGCGGCAAGTTGGCGTAGAGTGCGTCTTGCGTGTTGAAAACGCGGCACCGCGGCTTCTTTACACGCCCTCGACCCTCCTGCCACACTGGAGCGTGGACACCCAGACAATTGTCATCCTCGATTTCGGCTCGCAGTATACGCAGCTGATTGCGCGGCGCATTCGCGAGCAGAATGTTTTTTCGGTGGTGCTGCCGTGCACGGCGCCGCTCAGCGAAATTCAGAGCCTACAAGCCGATCGGATTGATTCTTTCCGGGCGGCCCGTCGTCGGTGTACGACGCCGATGCGCCGCGATGCCGACCCGCGAGTGCTCGCGCTTGGACGTGCCGACGCTCGGCGTCTGCTACGGACTGCACTTCATCGTGCATCACATGGGCGGCAAGGTGCGCTCGGCGCCGAAGCGCGAGTACGGCCACGCGGAAGTGACGATCGAAGACACTGACAACGCCGCTGTTTGCCGGGCTGCCGCGCGACGATCCAGGTGTGGATGAGCCACGGCGACGAAGCGCTGGAACTGCCGGCGGGATTTCGCCGCATGGCCGTTACGTCGAATGCGCTGGCGGGAATTGCCAACGAGGAGCGCGCGCATCTGGGCGGTGCAATTCCATCCCGAGGTGCACCACACGCCGCTGGGTTCGCAGCTGATCAAGAATTTTCTGACGATCTGCGGAGCGCGCGGCGACTGGACGCCGGCGCACTTTATCGAGACGACGGTGGCGGCGATCCGCGCAAAGGTGGGCGCGGGCCACGTGATCTGCGGGCTTTCGGGCGGCGTGGATTCGTCCGTGGCGGCGGTGCTGGTGCACAAGGCGATCGGCAGCCAGTTGACCTGCATTTTTGTGAACAACGGCGTGCTGCGCAAGAACGAATTCGCAGAGCGTGCAGAAGAATCTGCGCGACAAGCTGGGGCTGAATATTGTGGCCGTGAATGCGAGCGCGCGATTTCTTGAGAAGCTGGCAGGAGTGACCGATCCGGAGACGAAGCGCAAACGCATCGGCGCGGAGTTCATTGCGGTGTTCGAGGACGAGGCGCACCGCATTGCGCAGGAGACGGGGGACGTGGACTGGCTGGTGCAGGGAACGCTCTATCCCGACGTGATTGAGTCGTCGAGCGTGAAGGGGCCGAGCCAGACGATCAAGAGCCACCACAACGTGGGCGGGCTGCCGGAGCGGATGAAGCTGAAATTGATTGAGCCGCTGCGCGATCTGTTCAAAGATGAGGTGCGGCGCATCGGGCGCGACCTTGGCATGCCGGAAGATATTCTGGGCCGGCAGCCGTTTCCGGGGCCGGGGCTTGCGGTGCGCATCCTGGGCGAGGTGACGCCGGAGCGCGTGGCGCTGCTGCAGGAGGCTGACGAGATTGTGGTGGCCGAGATCAAGGCCGCGGGGCTCTACACGAAAATCTGGCAGAGCTTCGCGGTGCTGCTGCCGGTGATGAGCGTGGGCGTGATGGGCGATCAGCGCACGTATGCTTACACCTGCGCGATTCGCGCGGTGCATTCGGAAGACGGCATGACAGCGGACTGGACGCCGCTGCCCTATGAGGTGCTGAAGCGCATTTCGAACCGGATTGTGAACGAGGTGCGCGGCATCAATCGCGTGGTGTACGACATTACGTCGAAGCCGCCGGGCACGATCGAGTGGGAGTGACTAGCCGTCACGGGCGGGCGCGGCCTTTGGCCGCCATTCGTGCCGAGGGAATCTGATCAACTTTTTCGCTCTAGTGCCCGCTCTCTGCGGCCTTGGCGAAGTGGAAGACGCAGTTGACCTGGTGCGTGGCGGCGTCGGGCTTCACGTCGTAGGTGGTGATGACGGTCTGCATCCATTTGGCCAATGCTTTGTCCTGCTTTTGCGCGCGGGCGGTGAAGCGTTGAGACGTAGCTTTCGTCGAATGCGCTGCCAGGAGCCAGTTTCCAGGCGCTTTGAGTTTGGCGGTCATCGCGTCGGGAGCGCCATCGAATTGGATTGTGCCCATTTGATAGATCGGGCCGGGAGCGATTTCGATGCTGTAGTTCACGATGTGCGTCGCCTCATTGAATGAGGGGTGAGTCTCGACCGAGCAGTCGAGATAGCCGCGCGCGTGAAAGGCATCCCGAACAGCGAGCACAAACAGATCAAGCGGCCTTCCCGCGCCCACGCCGGTTTTCTTCACTGCCTTGTCCACTTCAGCGCGCGGGACCAGCGCGTCGGGCGGATAGTTGATAGAACCGAGCTTGTAGACTCCGCCTTCGACGATTGTGATGGCGAATGGAATATCGATGGATTGATCAGAGGCGATGGTGTGATCTGCCTGCGTTACGTCAACCTTCACCGCTGCGTAGCCCTGATCCTGATAGAGATCTTCGAAGGCATGCTTCAGACCGAGTGCGGAGTTCTCCGTATCGAACGAGTTGCCGGACTGGCCGGCGACGAGGCCGCTGACTTTGGCTTGCATGGCGGGAGAGACGCCGGAAAGCTGGATTTGGCCGATTCGCACCGACGGTGAGGTAATGGAGAAATCGATGGCCGTGATCTTTTTCGGGCCGAGGCCGCTGGTGAGAGCGGCCTTTACCGTCGCTTTAGCTCCCTGGGCCGCGAGCATTGCTTCAAATGTGTGGCAAATGCCATCGTTGATCGAGCCATTGGCGGGCAATAGGCCGTGATAGAGCGGAAATTGCGTGCGGAGCTTGTCGTCGAGTTCCCTGCCGGGCTTGAGCGGCAGATTATCGAGGTGGATAGGAAAGAGCTGGGTAGACGGCGTGAGAGAGAAGAGTGGTCCTTTGCTGTCGGTGCTGAACTTTACTACGGCAAAGAAGCCGGTGTCGTTGAGCTGCTTTGCATGAGTTTTTACTTCGGCGGGCGTGAGGCGGGCGTCGGGCTTGAGACCGGCGGCGGCGAGCAGCTCGTCTTGCGAGTATTGGGGCGCGCCTTGAAATCGGATCGATTTGGGCGGTGCCTTTTTTTGCGCGAGCGAGTGAAGAGAACTGAGAAGAAGAGCGGCAACCAGTGCAGCCTGTTTGATCATGCTGCGCCAAGATTAGCAAACCGCGTGCGGTGCGGCCAGAGTTATTGCTTGCGCTTCCTGAGGGAAGATCGCCCGAAGTAACGCCATTCCAGCGGCCGATGTTCACTCGCTGGCTGTTTGGGCGCGCAGCGATGCCACTTGCTGGCTGAGAGACTCCAACCGCGCCACCAGTTCCTTGTGCTGCTTGTCGGCAATCGATGGTTCGAAGGCTTCGATGTAAAACGTTCCGTTGGGCTCCAGCTCGCAGCGCTGTATCTGGTGAAAGCCCTCAAAGCCCTGGCGATGGACGACGGCGAGCAACTCTTCGCGCGTCAGCGACTCGCGCTGCAGCGCCTTCTGGTCCACCTGTCCGTTGCGGACGAGCACGGCGGAGCGGCCTTCCATCATGCGCGTGAGTTTCGGCGAGTGAAAAAGCGCGCGGACCACGAGCCAGTTGATGGCGAGCAGCGCAAAGGCGCCGATGATGCCACCGGAGACGGAGTTGTCGTCGCCGATGATGGCGTTCTGCACGGTGTTTGAGAGCGACAGCAGAACCACCAGGTCGAACGGGTTGAGCTGCGCCAGCTCGCGCTTGCCGAAGATGCGCAGCAGAACGACCAGCGCGAGGTAGACGATGGCGGGACGAAGCAGCTTCTCCAGAATCGGAAGCGGCAGATGGAACATGCTGGTGAAGATTGTGTGCAGCATGGAACGAGGATAACGGCTTGCATTCGCTCGGAGAATGACGAAATGAGAAAATCGCGCGAGTCCTGATTGGCGGCAAAGGTCGGGTTGGCTGTCTGCTAGAGTGAGGAAGGAAAAGAGGTTACGACCCGCTTTATGGTGGCATCTGCGCAAGCTTCACCGGCACCAATCGCACCATTTCGCATTGAACCGATTTTTACTGCACGGGTGTGGGGATTTTGCGATTTGCGGCCGTGGTACGACCGCGTGGCCGAGAAAGATCCCATTGGTGAGGTGTGGCTGACGGGCGACGAGTGCGCGGTTGCAACCGGGCCGCACACAGGAGAGAAGCTGTGTGCGCGCTTTTCGCGAGCGAAGCACGACGCGATGGTGGGTGCGGGGATGCCGGCAGGATCGCCACTGCTGATCAAAGTGATATTTGCGCGGGAAAAGCTGAGCGTGCAGGTGCATCCCGACGACAGGATGGCCCAGAAGTACGGCGAGCCGCGCGGAAAAACGGAGTGCTGGTATGCGCTGGCGGCTGAGCCGGGTGCGAAGGTGGCGGCGGGACTGAAGCCGGGGACGACCCTTGAGCAGGTGAGGGAAGAAATTGCAGAGGGGACGCTGGAAGCGAGCTTGAATGCGGTTCCGGTGGCGCGCGGCGACATGGTTTTTGTCGATGCGGGGACAGTGCACGCGATCTGGCCGGGATCGATTTTGCTGGAGACGCAGCAGAACAGCGACATGACCTATCGGATGTTCGATTACGGGCGGCCGCGAGAGTTGCACATTGAGAAATCTCTTGAGGCGACGAAGTTGACGACGCACGCCGGGAAGATTGCACCGCAGAAGCTGGCTGATCGCACCGTGCTGATCGATGTGGAGTATTTTCGCGTGGAGGAGATTGCGATTAACCACAGCCGGACGAACGCGAGTCTGAGAGGCGATGGCGAGAAGCCGGGCCTGGCGTACTTATTTGCGGCTGCGGGCGCTGGGCGGCTGAGCGGCGCCGGTTTTGAGGCCGTCGAATTGCCCGAACGCGGCATTGTTGCCGTGCCGGCGTCGTCGCCGGAGTTTGTGCTTGAAGATACGAGTGTGCCGGGGGCGAAACTCGACTTGATTCGAATTACGCCGAACTGGCCGCGGTAAACGACCGCGCAAGCCAACTGGGAGCTAAAGAGTTTTCATCATCAAGCCATGGCTTCACGGCCCATAGGCTCGAAGATGAGCTGGTTGGAGTTGCGGTTGGCATCGATGCGAACGTGCGAGCCGTGCAGGATTTCGCCATTGAGGATCTTGATGGCGAGCGGATCCTGCACCATGCGCTGCAGCGCGCGCTTGAGTGGGCGGGCACCGTAGGCCGCATCGGAGCCGGCGGCCAGGATCAACTGGCGGGCCGATTCTGTGAGCTCGAACGAGATGGCGCGATCTTCGAGCAACTTGCGCAGGTCGTTGAGTCGCATGTCGAGAATCTGACTGAGCTGCGCGTTGCCGAGCGGCCTGTAAATGACGATGTCGTCGACGCGGTTGAGGAACTCCGGCCGGAAGTGCTCGCGCAGTACACGCATCACGCTTTCGCGGGCCATGTCGATATCATGCTCGGTCTTGAGCGCCTCGGCGGAGAGCGTGGCTGCGCCCGAGGTTCGAGGTCATGATGAGCACCGTGTTTTTGAAGTCGACGGTGCGGCCTTTCGAGTCGGTCAGGCGGCCGTCGTCCATCACCTGCAAGAGGACGTTGAAGACGTCAGGGATGCGCCTTTTCGATTTCGTCGAAGAGGATGACGGCGTAAGGACGGCGGCGGACGGCCTCGGTGAGCTGGCCGCCTTCGTCGTAGCCGACGTAGCCCGGAGGCGCGCCGATAAGCGAGCCACGGCGTGTTTTTCCATGTACTCGCTCATGTCGATGCGCACCATGGCCTGCTCGTCGTCGAAGAGGAACTCGGCGAGCGCGCGGGCGGTTTCGGTTTTGCCCACGCCTGTCGGCCCGAGGAAAATGAACGAACCGATGGGGCGCTTGGGATCGCTGAGGCCGGCGCGCGAACGGCGAATGGCGTTGGCGACGATGCTGCAGCGCGGCATCCTGGCCGACCACGCGCTCGCGCAGACGGTCTTCCATCTGGACGAGCTTTTTGACTTCGCCTTCGAGCATGCGAGAGACGGGGATGCCGGTCCACTTGCTGACGATTTTGGCGATGTCTTCTTCGTCGACCTCTTCTTTCAACATGCGGGCTGCGCCGCCTCTTTGCCGACGCCGTCCTGCACGGCGTTCAGTTTTTTCAGCTCGGCTTCGAGTTTGGGCAGTTCGCCGTACTGGATCTGCGCGGCGCGCTCGAGCTGGCCCTTGCGGGTCTGCTCTTCCATTTCAAGGCGAAGATCTTCGATCTTCTTTTTGAGCTCGCCGATGCGGCCGATGGCTTCGCGCTCTTTGCTCCAGCGGGCGCGTGAGGGCTGTGATCTTCTCGGTGAGCTCGGCCACTTCGCGCTCGACTTCCGCGAGGCGCTCCTTGCTGTTCTTGTCGGTTTCGCGCTTGAGAGCGGCGCGCTCGATTTCGAGCGAAGTTGCGCTGGCGCTCGAGCTGGTCAATTTCCGTCGGTTTTGAGCCGATCTGGATGGCGAGCGAAGCGGCGGCCTCGTCGACCAGGTCGATCGCCTTGTCGGGCAGGAAGCGGTCGGAGATGTAGCGATGCGAGAGCGTGGCTGCGGCGACGATGGCCGAGTCCTTGATGCGCACGTTGTGGTGCTGCTCGTAGCGGTCCTTGAGGCCGCGCAGGATCGCGATGGTGTCTTCGACGTTCGGTTCGCCGACGTAGACGATCTGGAAGCGTCGTCTCGAGGGCAGCATCTTTCTCGATGTATTTGCGGTACTCGTTCAGCGTGGTTGCGCCGATGGCGCGCAGTTCGCCGCGCGCGAGGGCTGGCTTGAGCATGTTGCTGGCGTCGATGGCGCCTTCGGCCGCTCCGGCGCCGACGAGGGTGTGCAGCTCGTCGATGAAGAGGACGATCTGGCCGTTCGACTCCTCGATTTCCTTGAGGACGGCTTTGAGGCGGTCTTCAAACTCGCCGCGATATTTTGCGCCGGCGAGCATGGAGCCGAGATCGAGCGAGATGACGCGCTTGTCGCGCAGGCTCTCGGGCACGTCGCCGGAGACGATGCGGCGGGCGAGGCCTTCGACGATGGCAGTTTTGCCGACGCCGGGCTCGCCGATGAGCACCGGGATTGTTCTTGGTGCGGCGGCGAGAGCACCTGGATGACGCGGCGAATCTCTTCGTCGCGGCCGATGACGGGATCGAGCTTGCCGCGACGCGCGAGTTCGGTGAGATCTTTCGCGTATTTCTCGAGGGCCTGAAATTTGCCTTCGGGATTCTGATCGGTGACGCGCTGCGAACCGCGCACGGCGGTGAGCGCCTTGAGGATCGCGTCCTTGGTAGCGCCGAGGGACACGAGGGCCTCACGCGCGGGATCACCCTTCTGGTGCGCGATGCCGAGCAGTAAGTGCTCGGTGGAGACGTAGTCGTCCTTGAAATTGGCGGCCTCGCGAAAAGCCTGCTCGAGCGCCTTGTTGAGCGCAGGGCTGAGGCTCGGCTGCGCGGATGCGCCGGAGACGCGAGGCAATTTTTCCTCGACCTGGTGCAACTCGGTTTCGAGCCGCTCGGTAGGCACACCGATCTTTTCGAGGACGGCGGGAATCACGCCCTCGCGGTCTTCAACGAGCGCCAGCAGGAGGTGGACGGGCTGCAGCTCAGGGTTGCCGAACTCGGCAGCGTGCGCTTGCGCCTGCTGGATCGCCTGCTGTGACTTGACCGTGAATTTTTCCCAGTTAATTGCCATGTGAAACAGCTCCCAGCTTCTAGCCGCTAGCTCCTAGCTTGATGCAGTGCGGAGCCGGGCGTCCAGTCGCTCTCAAAAAGAATTCTGGAAATTTCCTTTATTTCCGATAAAACAATGCGCCGGGAGGCACATAGCCCTGCCCGGCGCGGTGCTTGATTCGCCGTCAGTTCCAGCGCGGTTGGCTGGAAGCTAAAAGCTGGCGGCTGAAAGCTTTTCTTAAGCAGCTAATGGTTTGCCGATGTTGACCTTGATCTGCTTGGGCTGGGCTTCGGGTTTCTTCTTGAGCTCGAGCTTGAGCACGCCGGTTTCGTACTTGGCGTCGATGTTCTCGGTGTCGACGGTCGAGGGCAGCGTGAAAGCGCGATAGAAGCTGCCGAAGCGGCGCTCGATGCGATGGAAGTTCTCTTCCTTCTCTTCCTTTTCGAACTTGCGCTCGCCCTTGACGGTCAGAGTGTGGTTCTCAACGCGCACGTCGAGGTCCTTCTCTTCGATGCCGGGGACTTCGAGCTTGAGGACGACTTTCTTCTCGTCTTCATAGACGTCGACAGCCGGCACGAAGCTGGCGGTGGTCAGAGGGCTCTCGGACTCGGTGTTCAAGTTGCCGAACACGGAGTTCAAGCGGTTCTGCAGGGCAACGACTTCACGGAAGGGGTCCCAACGGGTGATTGGCATAACTTAGTTCCTCCAGATGAATCTGAGTTTTGTAGATGGGGGCGGGAGCCAGGGCTCACCGCCGCTCAATCCATCTGATGAGACTATAGCATAAATGATTCATAAAATATGAGTGTATAACGCTAATATTCTGTACATGAGTGTATATGATTCTATTTTAATGACTTAATGTGGAGGATTTCAGGCTTCGGCGGTTGCAGGCCAAGCGGAAGAGCCGCTGACAGTGCTTGGGGCGGGGGCGAAGGTGAGGGTTAGGACGGTGATGTCGTCCTCCTGGCCGTGGGTTTGGGCGGCACGGGCGATTTCTTCGGCAGAGCGGCTGGAGATTGCGGCGGTGCGTTCGAAGCCGAAGAGTTCGCCGATGGGATTGCGGGCTTCGACGACGCCGTCGGTGAGGAGGGTGAGCTTGTCGCCCGGGGCGAGGTTGAGAGTGGATTCGGAGTAGAGAACGTCGGGTGTGATGCCGAGGGGCAGGCTGGAGTCGAGGGCAATTTCGGTGCCGTTGACGTATGGCGCAAGATGGCCGGCGTTGGCCAGAGTGACTGCACCGCCGGTTGAAATGTGGAGTGCGAGGCAGGTGACGAAACCGCTGTTTTGGGCAGAGTGGATTTGCCGGTTGAGGCGGGTGAGCAGCTCCGCGGGGCCAAGATCTTCGGCAGCGAGAGTGCGAAGGGCACCGATTGTGAGGGCTCCGGTCATGGCCGCTTTCAAGCCTTTGCCGCTAACGTCGCCAACGGCGATGAGCGTTGCGCCGTTGGCGAGTTGGAGGACCTGATAGAAGTCGCCCCCGACTTCTTGTGCGGGCAGATAGGCGGCTTCGATGTGAAGGCCTTCGATTGCAGGCAGCACAAAGGGCACAAGTCTCTGCTGCATTTCGCGCGCGGCCTCGAGCTCTGCTTCGGAATGTGCCTGTTCGCGACTGACGCGCGTGAAGCGGAAGAAAAGGACAAAGGCGATGGCGAGGAGGAAGAGCAGGTTTGCGAGGTCGGGCACCTGAAAGCCGAGCAGGCCGATGGGAATGAGCGAATCGAGGAAGTCAAATTTTTGCCAGCCGAGGACAATGGAAGCTGTACCGAGGTCGAAGCAGCCAGCTGCAAGGAGCGGGAGCAGGCTGGGGAAGATGAGCCATCCGGCCTCGGGGTTGCCGCGCCGGTACCAGACGAGGAGCAGCGCGGTGAGAATGAAGGCGACCGGTATGGTGATTGCCGCCTCGACGAGTGAGTAGGTGGCGATGGTGAGGTGATTGGTCCAGCAGAGGCCGGCGAAAACCCAGGAGAGGATGAGCGCGATCTGGTAGATCCGGAGCAGGGCGCCCGGGCGCTTGCCAACAAAACTGAAAGTGAACTCGATCTGGAGGACGGAGAAGACGTAGACCAGCGGATCAGAGACGAGGACGTTAAACGTGGTTGGCGCGACGCCGCTCTGTTGCAGGTTCCAAAGCCCGTTGGACAAGCCAAGAACGAAGAGATAGAGACCGAGATAGAGGTAGTCGCGGTGGGCGCGCTGGCCAAGGTAAAGACAGAGGACCGTAAGGCCCGCGATGCAGAGGAGAAGATTGATCGCGATCGACGGCCAGACGTTGTCGAGGCGGGCAGCCTGAAGGGCGGCACGCTGGAACCCGATCTCCGCCGGTGGTCCCGCTGAGGCCGAGAGGAAGAGAGGGAGTCTGTAGTCGATGTAGTTCAAAGGCGCATGGGTGCGGATCGCGACGTTGTAGTCGCCGACGCTGTCGTGCAAAGCGAAGGAGCGTTCGATGGGGCGGTAGACGTTGAATGCGGAGTGGAGGGTCGCGTCAGGAAGGCGGGCGCCATTTACGTAGACTTCGTAGGTGCCGTCGCCACCTTCGACGAGGAGAGCAGCGTTGGCGAGATTGGGGCCGAGATGTACATGTTTGCGATACCAGTGCCAGCCGGTTTGGGCTGAGCCCATGTCGTCGAGGTCAATGATTTGCCATTGGCTGGAGTCGAAAGCTGGCGAAGCCCATGCCGGGTTGTCGCCTTCGTGTTCGGCCCAGGCGCGACTCAGGTCGATTAGGCCGGATTGGACTTGAGGAGAAGGGGCAGGCTGCGTCAGGATGGCCGGGGTTACCAGTGCAAACAGGAGCAGGGCGAGAACTTTACGCATAAGCGACCGCGACTGGGGCAAGGAGCGCCTCGGAGTTAACTGGGAACGAGCGGATCGCATTTAGATCAAAGTCGCCGCGAGCGAGATTGCCCGTTTTGCCGACAAGAACACCGTTGAGGTGGAGCTCGTAGGCGTCGTAAAGAGTAACTTGAATGGCTGGGTCGGCAAGATTCAGGAGGTTGCGCAGGTCTGGATGGAAGCGCACCCAGATTCGGGTGGGGCCGGTTTCAATCGTCCAATTTGAGTAAGGCTGCCATGAGGATTCGTTGAGCGAGGGCGCGGCCCAGGTGCGGTTGTCGCCCTGCAGCCCGACACAATTTTGCGGCTGGATGCTGAGGGCCGATTGGGCAGCGAAATGAACCGTGGCGGAGACGAGAGCAAGAGAGAGCAGTCCCGCTGAGACGGGCAAATGGCGGGGAAGCATGGCAAGAGGATATCTTGCAGCAACACAATGCAACAGCAAAATTTGCGGGACAAATGTCGGTGCGGAAACTCGACGGGCGCGACCGAGACGAGGCCGGCCCGCAGGACTCTAAAATAAAACCCGCATGACACAAATTTCGAGTTTGGCGAACGTCAACTGGCATTGGGTATGGCTCGTGGTGGCCGCGTTTCTGGCGGGTGTGCTCAATGCAGTCGCTGGCGGGGGGTCGTTCCTGTCGTTCCCGGCAATGATGGGAATGAAGTGCTGCCAGTGCAGGCGAACGCGACGAACACGGTGGCGATCTGGCCAGGGCAACTGACGTCGATTGCCGCGTATTGGGAAGACGTACGCAAGAATATGAGTTCGGCGGTGCTGATGGGGCTGGCGGGACTGCTGGGCGGGACGGCCGGGGCCGTGGTTCTGCTGAATACGCCGCAGAAGACCTTCATGCACCTGGTGCCGTGGCTGCTGCTGGGCGCGGCGTCGATTTTTGCGATGAGCGGTCCGGTCTCGCGGGCGCTGGCGCGGCTGAAAAGAAAGGGCGAGCGCACGAAGTACCGGGCGAGACGCACGCGCCGCGATCGGACTCCGTTGTTTGTGGCGGCGGTGCGGTGAGCTTTTACGTGGGCTATTTCGGCGCGGGCGCGGGATTTCTCTACATGACGCTGCTCGCGCTGTTCGGCTATCGGGACATCCACGCATCAATGCGCTGAAAGTGGTGGCCAACCTGATGGCGAACGGCATCGCATTCGTGATTTTCATCGTGGATGGTCAGGTGGTGTGGCGCTATTGCCTGGCGGCGATGGTGGCGGCGGCGCTTGGCGGTTACGTATCGGCCAGCTTGGCGAAGCGGATTCCGCAGCCGGTGCTGCGCGCGACTGGTGGTGGTGATCGGGTTGTCGATGGCGGCGTGGTTTTTCTGGAAGAACCGTGAAGCAACACGAGGGGCTAGGATTGAGGGGCTATGGACAAGGAGTGAGGGGCGACACAGACCCGCGATTGCGAACGCGGATAGTTTGAGGCTGAATGGCTTGAATTTTCAGGATGGGATGGCCGGACGCCATGCTTTCTCGCTGGATGACGGAACTGATTGGTTTGCTTGCTGGTTTTTGCACGACGCTGTCGCTGGTGCCGCAGTTGCATCGCATGTGGAAAGCGAAGAGCGCTCACGATATATCGCTGGCGATGTTTTTCGTTTTCGGGCTTGGCGTGGTCCTTTGGCTGCTGTACGGGATCGGCATCCGGTCGTTGGCAGTGATTACGACGAACAGCGTGAGTCTCGTGCTGGTGGTGGTCATCTATTCGTTGGCAGTCCATTACGAGCACGAGTCGGTAAAGAAGTGAATGAGCGAAACACATCGGCCGACTTCCGGACCACTGATCCCTGATCCCTGTAAACTGTAGATATGAGCCACGAGGGCATTCGCTTCTCGACAAAGGAAGAGCACGGGCGCGCGGGGGTGGAGGATCGCAAGCTGCCAAAGATTGCGGTGACGCCGGAGAAGGTGCGCGTGCTGATGACCGAGGGCAAGGGTCTGGAGATCGATTGGGCCGATGGGCACAAGAGCGCATGGGGATTTGCGTGGCTGCGCGAGGCCTGCCCCTGCGCGACATGCATTGAGGAGCGCAATATCGAAGGGCGCAAGGCGGGCCAGCCGAAGGCGAAGCCTGCTGCAGTGCTGCCGATGTATACGCCGCCTCCCAAACCAGCAAGCGCGCATCCCGTGGGGCGTTACGCGATCCAGTTCACCTGGCAGGATGGGCACTCGGCCGGGATTTATTCGTGGGATTATCTGCGGCGCGTATGCCAGTGCCAGGAGTGCATGTTTGGCGAAGCGGAGACTACGGGGACGCCGAATTAGGCGGGATCACTTAGCCGCAACCAATTTGGCGTGGACGCCGACATCGACAGCCGAACTGGAGTTCGGCGCTACCACCTAAAACAAGGACGTACTTGGCGACCCGGTCTGGAGATCGGCGTCTTTACTCCTAACGGCTCTGCCGCGATAGTGCGTCCACTACAATCTCCCTCATGAAGATTGGATTTCTTGGGTCTGGGCAAGATGGGCACGCCGATGGCGCTGCGCCTGATCGCCGCCGGTCACGAATTGCGCGTGTGGAACCGGACCGAGGGAAGACCGAGCCGCTGCTGCGCGAAGGCGCGATTGCCGCGGCCACGCCGGCGGAGGCCGAACTGGGCGCCGACGCCGTGATCACCATGCTCTTTGACGATGCGGCGCAACGAAGAGGTGCTGTTCGGCCCGAACGGCCTGATGGACGCGCTTGAGCCCGGGCGCGCTTCACATCTCGTGCAGCACCATCAGCGTGGCGCTGAGCGAGCGGCTGACCGCAGGAGCACGCGCGGCGCGGGCATCGATTTGTGGCCGCGCCGGTCTTTGGCCGGCCCAACATGGCCGAAGAGGGCACGCTGTGGATCGTGGTGGCCGGCGCGGAGAACGCGGTCGCGAAGGCGCGGCCGCTGCTGGAGCCGTTGTCGCGCGGCATCTCCGTGGTGGGCACCGAGCCGCGCCAGGCGCATGCCGTCAAGCTGGGCGGAAACTTCCTCATCAGCGCCATGATTCACTCGCTGAGCGAGGCGTTTGTCTACGCGGAGGCGCAGGGAATCGAGCCGGAGATGTTTCTCGAGGCCGTCAACAGCGCGCTGTTTCAGTCGCCGTTCTACGCGGCCTACGGCAAAGTGATGCTGCATCCGCCGGAGACGCCGGGCGCGACATCGAGCTGGGCGAGAAGGATCTGCGCCTGCTGCGCGAGGCCGCCGCCAGCCGCGGACACGCAGCTTGAGCCTGGCCGATACGCTGGCCGAGGTTTTCGCCGAGGCGCAGCGCGACGGGCTGGGCCGCAGGAAGACTGGGCGGTGGGGCAGTACCGCATGGCACAGAATGCGCAGTTCGGCGCAGGCACGTAAGCATCGCGCATCAATGCAAAGATTCGAGCTTGGAGGTGCCAAGATGAAGCTGAAGGGAAAGATTGTCT
Organism: uncultured Acidobacteriaceae bacterium; assembly: GCA_963782085.1. Lineage (GTDB taxonomy): Bacteria > Acidobacteriota > Terriglobia > Terriglobales > Acidobacteriaceae > Telmatobacter. The sequence continues at coordinate 1,184,765 of CAWAIL010000001.1, read as the reverse complement.
TCATCACCGGAGCCAGCGCCGGCATTGGCGCGGCCACGGCCCTGGCCTTTGCGGCCGAGGGCGCGCGGCTGCTGCTGGCCGCGCGGCGCGCCGGCAAACTGGCCGAGGTGGCCTCGAAGGCGCTGGAACGCGGCGCCGCGGCCGTTCACTCCATCGACCTCGATGTGCGCAACCACCGCGCCGTGCAGCACGCCATCGACGAGCTGCCGCCGGAGTGGGCGGAGATCGACATCCTGGTGAACAACGCCGGCCTGAGCCGCGGCCTGGACAAGCTCTACACCGGCAAGATCGAAGACTGGGAAGAGATGATCGACACCAACGTCAAGGGCCTGCTCTACGTGACGCGCGCGGTGGTGCCGGGCATGGTGGTGCGCGGCCGCGGCCACGTCGTCAACCTCGGCTCGACGGCCGGCGAGATTGCCTATCCCAACGGAGCCGTCTATTGCGGCACCAAGGCGGCGGCGCGCGCCATCAACGACGGACTGCGCCAGGATCTGCTGGGAACGCCGGTGCGCGTCACCAGCGTCGATCCGGGCATGGTGGAGACCGATTTCAGCCTGGTGCGCTTTCACGGCGACGCAGGAGCGCGCCGCCAAGGTCTACAAGGGGATTACGCCGCTGACCGCCGAAGATGTTGCCGATGCGATTGTGTGGGCCGTGACGCGGCCCGCGCATGTGAATATTGCGCGCGTCGTCGCTGACGCCAGTGCAATCAGGCCAACTCGCTGCTGTTTCACCGCGAGCAGTAGCGTGGCCAGTGCGGAAGCGCGATGCATGCCGATGCGACTGGCGCAGTCGCAGGCGGCCGATGCCTTAGCTCCGATGGCGACTGCGATCTGCGCTTCGATCTGTGCCAGCGCGGCCTCAAGAGCGGCGCGGCGGGCCGGATTCGACGTCCGCTGCGACAGAATGTTTTCCCGCTGCAGGTTGAGCGCCTGTTTCTGGCGTTCGCGCGCGGCACGTTGCAGTTCGGCCAGCCGCCGCGCATCTTCGCTCACAAAGCCGTTGCCGGCATTCGCCACCGGTTGCTCCGAGGCATTTGCCATCTGTTCCTCCACCGATTTACTTTCCCAACCACGAGCCATATCTTCATTCTACGGGGGATTTTGCGCATGTGCATCCCGCAGATTGACTGACAGCTGAACCCGAAGACGGAGGAGGTTAGCCATGCGCGCCTGGCAGATTCCGTCGTTTGGCATTGATTCTTTGGAGTTTGTGGAGCGGCCCACACCTGCGCCGGGGCCCGGCGAAGTGCTGGTGGGAGTGCGCGCGATTTCTTTCAATTATCGCGATCTGATGATGGTGAAGGGGCTCTACAACCCCAAAATGAAGCTGCCGCGCATTCCCTGTTCCGACGGCGCGGGCGAAGTGGTGGCCGTGGGCGAGGGCGTCACCGCGTGGAAGCCGGGCGACCGCGTGGCCGGCATCTTCATGCAGAACTGGCTCGACGGGCCGCCCACCGCGGCCAAGGCCAGAGGCGCGCTGGGCGGCGACATCGACGGCATGCTGGCCGATTACGTGGTGCTGCAAGGAGACCGGGCTGGTCGCGATTCCCGATCACCTGAGCTTTCAGGAAGCGGCCACGCTGCCCTGCGCCGCGGTCACGGCGTGGAACGCGCTGGCTGCCGGCGATCTCAAGCCGGGAGCGACGGTGCTGATTCAGGGAACGGGCGGCGTTTCCATCTTTGCGCTGCAATTTGCGCGGCTCAGGGGAGCGCGCGTGCTGGGCATCTCAGTCAGCGACGAAAAGCTGGAGCGCGCCAGCGCGCTGGGCCTCGATGCGGGCCTGAACTATCGCGACAACCCCGAATGGGACCGCTGGGCGCTGGACCAGACCGGCGGCGAAGGCGTGGACCTGGTGGTCGAAGTGGGCGGACTGGGCACGCTGCCGCGGTCGCTGCGCGCGATTCGCATTGGCGGCACGATCGCGCAGGTGGGCGTGCTTAGCTCGGCGAGCGGAGCCGCTTCCGATTCCACTGATTCTGCATAAGATGGCGCGCATTCACGGCATCTATGTCGGCTCGCGCAAGGATTTCGTGGAGATGAACAGGGCGATCACGCTGGCGGAGATGCGGCCGGTGGGCGAGGAGTTCCACTGGACCCAGGCGCGCGAAGTGCTGGAGCGCATGGAAGAAGGCAGCCACTTCGGCAAGCTGGTGCTGACAGTGAATTGAAGAAGCGGAGCAAGCGGGGTTAGCGGAGCTGAGACTGCCGACCAAGCTGCTGATTCTCACGCCGAGGCCGTGCGAATGAATTGGAGCCTCGGAAACCTTCGGCGACCCGAATTAACTCCGCTAGCCCCTCCATCACCGCCAACCCCGCTGCGTTAGAGTGGTTCTGTGGACGAATTTTACGAGAAGATGCTGGCCGTCGCTCTTGAAGAGGCGCGGCACGGCCTTGTCGAAGGGCGGCATTCCCATCGGCGCGGCAATGTTCACGCGCGACGGGCGAGCTGGTGAGCCGCGGGCACAATCGCCGCGTGCAGCATGGCGATCCCAGCGTGCATGCTGAGACCGATGCCTTTCGCCGCGCCGGCCGGCAGCGCAGCTTATCGCGATCTGGTGATGGTGACGACGCTGGCTCCGTGCTGGTACTGCAGCGGGCTGGTGCGGCAGTTTCGCATCGGCACGCTGGTGGTGGGCGAGAGCCGCAACTTTGCAGGCGGGCTGGACTGGCTGCGCGAAAACGGCGTGAACTGATCGATCTCGACAACGCGGAATGCCGCGAGCTGCTGGCGGGATATATCGCCGGGCATCCGGAAGTTTGGCATGAAGATATTGGAGAAGAGTAAAAGCAGCTTTTAGCTGTCAGCTATCAGCTTTCAGTTTGTTCATCCAGCAGCGCGAAGCATCAAACGAATGAAATCGGTTTGGAACTGAAGGCCGGGAGTAGCGAAGAGGGAATTATGTTGACTACGGAGCAGTTTGCAAGGACGCTCGATCGTGAATGGCGCATCGCGCGAAGGAAAAGGCGAGACGTTTTACGGTGTCGATCCGGCGACCGGCGAACAGCTTGAGCCGGCTTATCATTACGCGACAGTTGAGGATTTGAATCTGGCGGCCGAGCTGGCCGACGAGGCGTTTGCAGTCTTCAGCAAGACGCCGGGCAAGGAGCGGGCGCGCATTCCTGCGCACGGATTGCCGACGGGATTGAAGCCATCGTGCCTGAGCTTGTGGAGCGCGCCCATCGCGAAACGGCGCTGCCCGAGGCGCGATTGAAGGGCGAGGCGGCGCGCACGTCAACCAGCTTGCGGCTTTTTGCGCAGGTGGTGGAAGAGGGCTCGTGGGTGAATGCGCGCATCGATCCGGCGCAGCCCGATCGCAAGCCGCTGCCGCGATCGGACATTCGGTCCATGATGCGGCCGCTGGGGCCGGTGGCTGTGTTTGGCGCGAGCAATTTTCCGCTGGCGTTTTCCGTGGCCGGCGGCGACACGGCTGCCGCGTTTGCCGCGGGCAATCCGGTGATTGTGAAGGCGCACCACGCGCATCCGGGCACCAGCGAGCTGGTGGGGCAGGTGATTGCGCGCAGCGTGAAGGAGTGCGGACTGCCGGCCGGGTATTTTTGCGCTGCTGTTTGGTGCGGGCGCGGAGATGGGCGCGGCGCTTGTCGAGCATCCCAAGGTGAAGGCCGTTGGATTTACCGGCTCGCTGGCGGCCGGCAAGGCGCTGATGCAGCGGGCGGCGGCGCGGCCAGAGCCGATTCCGTGCTTTATGGAGATGAGCAGCGTGAATCCGGTGTTTGTGCTGCCGGAGGCGCTGAAGACGCGGGGCGCGCAGATTGCGAGCGGACTGTTCGGCTCGTTCACGCTGGGCGTCGGGCAGTTCTGCACCAAGCCGGGACTGGTTTTTCTGCCGCGCAACGCGGAAGCCGACGCCCTGGTCGGCGAGCTGAAAACGCATGTGGAGCAGGCGGCGCTGTCGCCGATGCTGACCGCAGGAATCGCAAAGAGCTACCGCGGCGGTGTTGCCGGGCGGCAGAAGCATGGCGGCGTGGAGACGGTGGCGCAGGCGGCGACGAATGGAAGTGCCAACGTACGGCGCTGTGCCGGTCGTGTTTGCAGATTGCCGGCGCAGACCTGGTGCGCGATCCGAAGCTGCGCTGAAGAGATTTTTGGGCCGACCACGCTGGTGATTCGTTATGAGAGCGGCGAAGAATTAATGAAGCTGGTTCAAGGGCTGGAAGGGCAACTGACGGCGACTTTGCATGGGACGGAAGCGGATCTGGTGGGCGCCGCCGATCTGGTTAGCATTCTGGAGCGCAAGGCGGGGCGGCTTGTGGTGAATGGATTCCCGACGGGCGTGGAGGTTTGCCACGCGATGGTGCATGGCGGCCCATATCCCGCAACGAGCGACAGCCGCGCGACTTCGGTGGGGACTTACTCGATCTACCGGTTTGTCCGGCCAGTCTGCTACCAGGATTTTCCGCAGGCCGCGCTGCCCGACGAGCTGAAGGATGGGAATCCGCTGGGGATCTGGCGGCTGGTTGAGGGGAAGTTCACGCAGGACGGTGTGCACAATTCGGCGAAAGCCACGTCGTAAAGCCGGACGAATTGCGGCGTTTTCAGGCTGGGCGCGCTTCGGGCCGCTTCGGTTCCGGAAGAAAATACGTAATGCCGCCGGCGAGAATCAGAGCAGCCGCCATGAAAAGGTAGCCGGCGCGCGAATTTCCCGTTACCGCCTGGAGAACTCCGACAAGCCAAATACCCGTGAACGCGCCGAGCGAGCCGCAACTGTTGACAAGCGCGATGACTTCGCCAGCGACGTTTCGCGGCAACAGTTCAGGCGTGATAGAAAAAAACGGCCCATATGGTGCATACATGGCGCCGCCGGCGAGGATGAGAAATCCGTAGGCCACCCAGAAGCTGCGATCGGCCACGAGCGCCGATGCGACGAGCGCGATTCCTGAGAGAACAAGAAACGGCCAGATGTAGATGACGCGCTTTTGCGCGCGGTCAGAGAGGTAGGCGACGGCGATCATCATGAGCACGGCAAGAAGAAAGGGAGCGGCGTTAAGGACGCCGACGATCTCAATGCCGCGCGCCGATCCCGCTCGAATCATTGTGGGAAGCCACAGGACCAAGCCATTCACGCCGATGCCCCAGGCGAAGTACTGCGCGCAGAGCAAGGTAACGCCGGGAATCCGCAGTGTGGCCCAGAAGTTTGCGAGATGGGGGAGCGAGCGTTGCTCATGAGAGAGTTCGTTCTCAAGAAACTCGCGTGATTCGTTGTCTAACCAGCGGGCTTGGTGCGGGTGATCGCGCGCGAGGATGATCCAGACGAAAGCCCAAAGTATCGACGGAATTCCTTCAAGGACAAAAGTCATCTGCCAGCCAAACGCCTTAATCAGGAATCCAGTGACCGCCGACATCCAGAGCACAGTGATGGGGTTGCCAAGAATGAGGATGGCGTTGGCGCGCGAACGCTCAGTGCGCGTGAACCAATCGGAAAGCAAAACCAGCATTGATGGAAGGATGAGGCTTTCCGCTACGCCGAGGAGCATGCGGTCAATGACGAGGAGCCAGAATTGGTGGATGATGCCGGTGAGGGCTGCGAGCGCTCCCCAGGCGATGAGCGCGAAGAATACCAGGCGCGTTGCGCTTTTTCTTTGCGCATACGCAGCACCCGGCACCTGAAAGAGAAAGTAGCCGAGGAAGAAGAGCGAGCCGAGCAATGCAGCGCGCGAGTTGCTGATGTGGAGAGTGGCGGCGAGGCCAGCCGCGGCGCCGAAGCTGTAGTTGGTTCGGTCGAGGTAGGCGAGGCTGTAGGTGATGAAGACGGCTGGCAGCAGAAAGATCCAGCGGCGACGCAAGCCTGCCGGTCGGTGCGCCGCACTGAGCGAAGAATCTTCAGGCACATGAGCTTTATAGCATCCTGAGCCGATGGGCAAACAAAGACGCGCCCGTGCCCTCTATACTTGACTGCTGAAAGGGCCTTCCCATCGAAACCATTTCGCTGAATTCAGTGCTGGGCGCGGACGGAGCCGCGGAGAGCGGCGGTCTGCTTAATGTGACTACGCATGCGCGCGGGCCAGCGGGGGTACTGCCGATTTCGGCGGAGATGCTGCTGACTGAGCCGTCGGGAAATCTCTTCGGGCTGACGCAGAATGCGGGGATGGGCTGGGACCCGGCGCGGGTTGCTCGATCCGGAGTTTTTGATTCTGAGCACGCATGGCGGGCTTGCGTGCGGAGAATGGCGAGGCGATCGCGCTGGGATTCCACACGGGCCACTGGGAGGTGGGCCTGCTGGTGGCCGAGGCGGCGCGTGAGTTGAAATCGCTCGCGCGATGCCGTTTGCCGGGGCGTGCACCGATCCGTGCGATGGGCGGACGCAGGGCACGGCGGGAATGATGGATTCGCTGCCGTATCCGCAACGATGCGGCGATTGTGCTGCGGCGGCTGATGCGCTCGCTGCCGACGGGCAAGGGAGTGACTGGGCATCGCGACGTGCGACAAGGGACTGCCGGCGATGATGATGGCGCTGGCCGCTTGCGGGCAGCAATGCCGGCGGTGCTGGTTCCGGGCGGCGTGACGCTGCTGCCGGAGGCCGGCGAGGATGCGGGCAAGATGCAGACGATTGGCGCGCGATTCGCGCAGCAGCAGATCACGCTGGAGGAGGCGGCGGAACTGGGATGCCGGGCCTGCGCGTCTCCGGGCGGAGGATGCCAGTTTCTGGGAACAGCGGCGACTTCGCAGGTGGTGGGCGAGGCGCTGGGGCTGTCGCTGCCACACTCTGCGCTGGCGCCGTCAGGGCAGCCGATCTGGCTGGATGCAGCGAGGCGGTCGGCGCGCGCGATGCTGCGGCTGAACAGCTCGGGCATGGGCACGCGGGACATTCTGACGGATGCTGCGATTCGGAATGCGATGGTGGTGCATGCGGCGTTTGGCGGGTCGACGAATCTGCTGCTGCATGTTCCGGCGATTGCGCATGCGGCGGGTTTGAAGCGGCCGACGGTTGCGGAGTGGACGGAGGTGAATCGCGCAGGTGCCGCGGCTGGTGGATGCGCTGCCGAACGGGCCGGAGAATTATGCGACGGTGCAGGTGTTTCTTGCCGGCGGAGTGCCGGAGGTGATGCTTGCATCTGCGGCGGCGGGGCTGCTGGACACGAGCGTGATGACGGTGAGCGGGGAGACGCTGGATGCATGCCTCGATTGGTGGGAGCAGAGCGAGCGGCGGGCGGTGTTGCGGCGAGAATCTTTGCAGGAGCAGGACGGCATCGATCCGGATCGATGTGATTATGTCGCCGGATCGCGCGCGGTCGCGCGGGCTTACGTCGACGGTATGTTTTCCGGTGGGAAATCTGGCGCCGGAGGGTTCGGTGATCAAGAGCACGTGCGATCGATCCTTCGCTTGTCGATGAGGACAATGTGTATCGGCACACTGGGCCGGCGCGGGTGTTTATGACGGAGGCGGCGGCGATCGACGCGATCAAGAAGGGCGACGGTGGCGCAGGGCGATGTGATGGTGCTGATCTGCTGCGGGCCGCTGGGCGCGGGGATGCAGGAGATCTATCAGATCACGGCGGCTTTGAAGGATCTGCCTTTTGGCAAGCATGTGGCTGTGCTGACGGATGCGCGGTTCAGCGGGGTTTCGACGGGGGCCTGCATCGGGCATGTTTCGCCGGAGGCGCTTGGCGGGTGGGCCGATGGGCAAAGTGCTGCGATGGCGACCGATCGAGATTGTGATTGACCGCAAGACGCTGGCAGGGTCGGTGCACCTTGTTGGCGAGAGACGTGAGAGGTTTGACGGGGACGAAGGAGCGCGGCGGCTAACGCAGCGGAAGCCGCGGCCGGATCTTGCGGCGCATCCCGAATTGCCTGACGATACGAGGCTATGGGCGGCGCTGGTGAAGGCAAGCGGCGGAGTGTGGGGCGGGTGTGTCTACGACACGGATCAAATCATCAGTCGACTGGAGAAAATTTCTTGAAACTTTACAGGACAGGCAACGGAAATTTTGTGGAAGAGGACGGAAGATATTTTCGCGTCCCGGAGTCGAGCTGGGATGCGCTGATTATGCACGCGGAACTCGAGAGATATCTGCGGGCAGTAGTCTTGGACGGAAAAACGACCGCTGATTTTCAGAAAGGAAAGATTGAAGCGCCGATCGGAAGCCAGGAAGTATGGGCCGCGGGCGTGACCTACTACCGCAGCCGAAGCGCGCGGATGGCCGAGGCGAAGGACGCCGGTGGTGGAGATTTTTACGATCGCGTATATACGGCGGAGCGGCCTGAGCTATTTTTCAAGGCGATGGCGAGTCGTGTGGCGGGGCCAGGAAGTCCCGTTCGGATCCGCAGCGATGCGAAATGGTCAGTGCCGGAGCCGGAGCTGACGCTGGTGATCAATCCGAAGGGCAAGATTATCGGATACACGGTGGGCAATGACATGAGCTCGCGTGACATTGAAGGCGAGAACCCGCTGTATCTGCCGCAGGCGAAGGTCTATGACCGCAGTTGCGCGCTGGGGCCGTGCATTCTGGTGAGCGGAGAGGCGCTGGCGAAGAACGACGCCGATCTCGATCGACATTGCGCGCGGCGGGAAAGACGGAGTTTAGCGGAACGACAACGCTGGCGGAGTTGAAGCGCGAGCCGGAACTGCTGGTCAGCTATCTCTTCCGGGAAAACAACTTTCCCGCAGGTGCGTTTCTCATGACGGGGACGGGTATTGTTCCGCCGGACTCGTTTACGCTTGCGCCCGGCGACGTGGTCAGGATCACGATCGACCCAATCGGCACGCTGGAAAATAGTGTGGTGCAGGGAAGCCTGGCTTAGGCGCGGTAGTTCGGCGTGCGTGACACGCGGACAAGGAATACATTGGCAGTTCAGGAAAACCAGCCGGGAGCAAGGGCAACGCAGTTTCCAACTATACCGAAGCGCCGCTGGCGGATCGCGTGGCTGCTCGGCATTGGCGTGCTGATCAATTATTTTGACCGCGTCAATCTTTCGGTCTCGTCGAACGCGCTGGTGGCGACTTTCGGTATTTCGGACGTGGTCTTCGGTTATCTTTCCAGTGCATACAACTGGACCTACGGCGCTTGCCAGCTGCCGGTTGGTGTGATTCTCGACAAGCTGGGTGTGCGGCGGGTGGGGCGCATTGGGACATTCCTGTGGAGTGTGGCTTCCTTTGGAGCCGCCATTACTCCCAGCCTGAACGGGCTATTTGGGGCGCGCTTTCTGCTTGGTGTGGGCGAGGCGCCGACCTTCCCGTCGAACGCTAAAGCCATCGGCATGTGGTTCCCCGAGCGCGAGCGCGGCGTGGCTACGGCGGTGTTCGACGGGGCAGCGAAGTTTGCATCCGCGATTGGCGTGCCACTGATTGGAGGCGTTCTGCTACTGGCGGGCTGGCGTTGGAGTTTTGCGTTGACCGGCGCCCTCAGCTTTGCCTATTTTCTCTACTTCTGGAAAGTCTACCGAGACCCGAGTGACGACCCGAGGCTGACGGAAGCCGAGCGCGCGCACATCGGCGACGGGCAACGAGTCGCAGCGGGAATTGGCGACAGGGAGCCGTCGCCGCTTTTCCGGCTGCTTTCGCAGCGCAAGGTACTGGGGCTCACGCTTGGCATGGGCGCCTATAACTACGTTTTTTATCTGCTGCTGACCTGGCTGCCGCGCTACCTGTCGAATTCGCTCCACATCGATCTACTGCACTCGTTTCTTTACACAAGCGTGCCCTGGCTGATCGCTACGTGCACTGACATCGCGTTGGGCGGTTGGCTGGTCGACTTTCTGATTCATCGCGGCCGGGACGCAAATCGAGTTCGCCGCACGATCCTGATTGGAGGGACGGCGTTCGGGCTGGGCATCTTCGGCGCGGCGCAGGCGCATGACGCCCTGATCGCCCTTTTCTGGATCAGCATGTCGATTGGCGGACTTTCGGCGGCTTCGCCGGTAGCTGTGGGCGACACCGGCGCTGATTGTTGGCCGGAACGATGTGGGCAAGGTCGGGGGGATTGCAAACTTCGCCGGACAGATCTCCGGGATCTCGGCGCCAATCATTACCGGCTATCTGGTTTCTTCGCTGCACTCTTACTTCTGGGTCTTCGGCGTCGCGGCCATCTATCTCGCGATCGGGATCGCGGGCTACTTTGTGCTGCTGGGCAGGATCGAGCGACCGACGGCAAGCTGAGTCGCGAGGCGGCCTCCATTCTCGGCTGGCTGGCGCCCGCCTCCGGGCGACGAGCGGTGAATCCTGGCTCGCAAAAAAGCATCATTTGCCTGGACGCAGCGTCTACTCAGTATCGGAACAATTCCAGACTGGTACTTTTGTGGGATTTGATTGTTCTGGTGCATTCATCAAAATTTGTTTCCTTGTAATATTGGTTGATGCACAATAGTCAGATCGGGAGACTGAGCCGTGCCGCGTATTCACTTTCATCAACAACTCGCTGAACTCAAGGACAAGCTACTGGCGATGGCTGCGCTGGCGCAGTTGGCCGTTGAGTCCGGAGTGGACGCGTACTTGCGGCGCGACAAGGGACTGTGCAAGTTCGTCAAGCAGAACGAGCGGGCGATCGATACTGCGCAGCGGGAACTGGACGAGATGGCGTATGAGCTGCTGGCCAAGGAGCAGCCGATGGCGATCGACCTGCGTTTCATCCTGGCGGTCATCAAGATCAACGGCGACCTGGAGCGGATTGGCGATCAGTCGATGAGCATTTCGCGGCGGACGAAAGAAGTGATTCAGCTGGACGAAGTTGATCTGCCGGTGGATTTTCCGGCGATGGGCGAATTCGCCGGCCAGATGATTCGCACAGCCCTGCAGGCGCTTTTGGATGGCGATGCGCGCCTGGCCGATACGGTGCGCGAGATGGACGACGAGATCGACCGCATGAACCGCCGGGCTCACAATGACCTGCTGAAATTGATCGAGCAAAAGCCGCAATTCACGCAGCAGGCGATGAATGGCATCCTGGTGGCGAAGAACCTGGAGCGGATTGCCGACCACGCGTCGAATATCGCGACCGACGTGATCTTCTGGGTTCGCGGCGCCGATGTGCGGCACCAATTGAGCATGTCGCTGGATTGAAGAAGGCAGCTTCCAGCTATTGGCTTCTAGCCACAAGCTCATTGTGCTGATACCGGACACGGTGGACTTCAACAACGTTTGGCCCGAATGAATGTAAACATAAAAGCGGAGGCCCCGAATCTTCGATTCCGGGGCCTTCGCTTATGTGACCCTCAAGACCGTTTACACACCAATCACTGCGCAAAGCTCCTTCACGGCGGCGGCGCTTTTCTTGAGAGCGGCATCTTCTTCGGCAGTGAGCTTGATCTCGATGATTTGCTCGATGCCTCGCTGCGCCCAGCTTGCAGGGCACGCCGATGTAATAGCCGGAGATGCCGTACTCGCCTTCGAGATATGCGGCGCAGGGCAGAATCTTTTTCTTGTCTTTGAGAATTGCTTCGACCATCTCGACGGTTGCGGCGGAAGGCGCGTAGTAGGCGCTGCCGGTCTTGAGATACTTCACGATCTCGGCGCCGCCGTCGCGGGTGCGCTGCACAAGCTGCTCGAGGCGGTCGGGCGCGATGAGCTCGGTGATGGGGATGCCGGCGACCGTGGAGTAGCGCGCCAGCGGCACCATGGTGTCGCCGTGGCCGCCGAGCACGAAGGCCGTCACGTTTTCGACGCTGACCTTCAGCTCTTCGGCGATGAAGGTGCGGAAGCGGGCGGAGTCGAGCACGCCGGCCATGCCGATGACGCGCTCGCGATTGAAGCCGGCCTGGCGATAGGCGGCCTGCGCCATGGCGTCCAGCGGATTGGAGACGATGATGAGGATCGACTCGGGCGACTGCGCGACAACCTTCTGCACCACGTCGGACATGATCTTGAAGTTGGTGTTGAGCAGGTCGTCGCGGCTCATGCCGGGCTTGCGGGGAATGCCGCGGTGATGACGACGATGTCGGAGTTGGCCGTGGCCGCGTAGTCGTTGGAGCCGGTGATGGCCACGTCGCGCTTCTCGATGGGCATGGCTTCGAGCAGGTCGAGCGCCTTGCCCTGCGGAACGCCTTCAACCACGTCAACCAGCACCACATCGGCCAGTTCTTTGGCCGCAATCCAGTGCGCGCAGGTGGCGCCCACGTTGCCCGCGCCGACGATGCTTACTTTCTTCCGCATGTACTTCTCCTGTGAGTTCATAGTTCTCGAGTTCGCAGTTCACAGGTCCGCAGCCGTCAGATCGCTGACCTCGAACTGCGAACTACGACGACGTGAACTGTCTTCTACATGTTGCCGATGATGCGTGTTGCAAACTCGCTGGTGCCCACCTTGGTGGCGCCCGCGGTCTGGCGCTCGAAGTCGTACGTGACGAATTTCTGCTGGATGGTCTTCTCCATCGCGGTCTCGATCATCTTGGCCGCTTCCTTCCAGCCGATGAACTCGAGCAGCATGACGCCGGAGAGAATCACCGAGCCGGGATTGATGACGTCCTTGTCGGCATACTTGGGCGCGGTGCCGTGCGTGGCTTCGAAGACCGCGTAGCCATCGCCGATGTTGGCGCCGGGCGCAATGCCCAGGCCGCCAACCTGCGCCGCGGCCGCGTCGGAGATGTAGTCGCCATTCAGATTCGATGTGGCGAGGATGCTGTAGTCCGACGGGCGAATGATGATCTGCTGGAAGATGGAGTCGGCGATGCGGTCGTTGACGAGGATCTTCTGACTTCCACGCGCCGTTGCCGTGCGACTTGCCGATGGAGTCGAGAACGCCCTTGATCTCGGCGTAGAGCGCCTCGCGGAATGCCTGGTGAGCCGAACTCGAGGCCCGGCTCGATGAGCGCGGCGTTCTCTTCGACGGTGAGGCCGGGCTTGGCTTCGACGTTGCCGAGGATCCAGCTTTCGCGCTCGGTGACGGTCTGGTCGCGGAACTCCTCGGTGGCGACCTCGTAGCCCCACTCGCGGAACGCGCCCTCAGTGAACTTCTGGATGTTGCCCTTGTGCACCAGCGTGACGGTCTTGCGGCCGGTCTCCAATGCGCGCTGTCGGATGGCGTAGCGGACCAGGCGCTTGGTGCCGAAGATGGAGATGGGCTTGATGCCGACGCCGGAGTCGGTGCGGACTTTTTTCTTGCCGCCTTTGAGCAGATCGTCGTTCAAGAAACGTGATCAGCCGGGCGGCGTCTGCGCGTGCCCTCCTTGAACTCGATGCCCGCATACACATCCTCAGTGTTCTCGCGGAAGATGACGATGTCGACCTGCTCGGGATGCTTCACCGGGCTGGGCACGCCCTGGTAATACTTCACCGGGCGCACGCAGGCATAGAGATCGAGAATCTGGCGCAGGGCCACGTTGAGCGAACGAATGCCGCCGCCGACCGGCGTGGTGAGCGGCCCCTTGATGGAGACGCGCAGATCGCGCGCCGCGGCCACGGAGTCGTCGGGCAGCCAGTTGCTGAACTGGCGGATAGGCTTTTTCGCCGGCGAAGATCTCAAACCAGCGAATGGCGCGCTTGCCGCCGTAAGCTTTTTCGACCGCCGCATCGAAGACCCGCTGCGAAGCCTTCCAGATGTCGCGGCCGGTGCCGTCGCCTTCGATGAATGGAATGATGGGATTGTCGGGAACCTCGAACTGCCCGTCCTTGTACTCGATCGGCTGGCCGTTTTTCGGCAGTTCCAGCCCGTTGTACGTGCTTTGCATGATGTTTTGGTGAATTCCCTTCAGAGAGTGATCCAAGGTTGAGGCTAACACCTCGAATTTGGGAGTGGCAATGGCTGGCCGAGGAGTGCTCCCACCCAAGCGAAGTTTGGATTCCACCCCACGGACGAAGACCTGTCTGTGGGGACCCTCGGGGATGGGACACGCGGATACGTGCTGGGTTAAAAGCAGTTCAGTGTGCGGAGGCGTGCTTGGTGTCGTCGAACATCACGTGCAGGATGGAACGATTTTCAGCGTAATGAGCGTGCGCGTGGGAAGGAGATTCCACGAGCCAGAACCAATGCGGAGCGTTTTGCACGTATAGATTCACTACTTCGACGTCGCCGATGCGGGGAACGCGCCATGTGAGCACGTCGCTGGGATCGCCAAACGCGACCACCTGGATTTTCTCGCGTGCTGGGGCGTCGCTGGGATGAAGGGCGATCTGAAAATCGGCCTGTAAGTCCTGCCAGTGGTTTACGAGCGAACGGAAGTTTGCGGCGGGATTTGTTGGGGGTGGAGGCGGCGGCGCGAGACCGCGGGACTTTAACTGGGCGGGAGGATTTGCCGGGGCGACCTCGAGGTTGGTGATTTCAAGCATCTGGAGCTGATTGGCAAAGAGGTAGATGAGCGACATGCGGCCGAAGATGTACTGCATGGCGCTGTTCTCTGCCGTCACCCTTTGCGATTCCGCAGCTGCCACCTGGGGATCGGTGGCATCGGCGATCTCAGTGGTCAACGTGTTGAAGAGCAAATAAGCGCCGAGGCTGTGGGTGACGCCGATGAACTCCTGATCGAGTGCGGGAGCACGCTGCAGTTGCGCCCGCCAATCGTAGCGCTCGCTCGCCGCGCCTGCGTTCGCGCCGTTGGTCAAAAAGGGATCGAAGGCGGCCGATTTGGCCATCAACTGCCGGATGCCGTCGCGCAGAATGCCGCCCATGGGTCCGGTGGTGAGCAGGACGTCGGAGAGGCCCCAGTCGACGAGAGAATCTTTCAAGGTGCGATTGACGAGCACACCACGCGGCCGGACCTCCTGAAGCTTCGCTGCCTGGTCAGCGTCGATCCACGGGAAAAAGCGTCCAGCGCCGTCGGGCAGCTGTGCGGATTCTTGCGAGCAAAGCTGAAGCTGATAGCGGTCAGGGCCGGAGAAGCGAGCCTCGGGTGCAACAACGCGCCGGCACTTGAGCGAGAGCACGATGGGCCACCAGTTGATTTCATCGAGGATGAGGACTGACGGGTGATGGCGAAGATGAACCACCCAGTGCACGACAAATGGCGCTGATGCATGCCATTCTTCCGGACTATTCCACAATCGGGCTGCCAAGGTAATCTAGCGCGGGCGGCTGGACGCCATCGGCAAATTCACCCTTGTCGGCGAATTCGATGCCGGCATTTTGCCAGTCGCTGGGAGCGCAGAGGTTGAGCCTGGTGCAGATGGAAGTGCGCAGTAGTGAGGAGTCGCCAGCGCCCACCTGGGCGATGCCATGGACGTAAAGGATGTGGACGGAGTGATGGTCGGGTGAATCAAGCGCGTCACCAATGCTGGTAAGCGTCTTGAGAGCGTCCCGCGTTTCTGCGCTAACCTTTGCCTGCGCGACGTGTCCGCCAAAAATCCCGATAAGGATGAGTGCAGTGGCGATCGTTCTCGACATCGGAAGTCTTTCCGGATCTCCTGTTGATGCGTGCGAGGCAAGAATATCGCACTCAGCATTCGGGATGCCGCGATGGGGAGAATTGAGGTCCGGTCGGCCGGTTCGTGTGGCTCAGTTTATCTGCGAGTCCCTGATGCCGTCGCCATCAAAGCGCGGAATGCCGAAGTGGCCGCGAAGATGGAGCAGGTCAACGGGGCTCAGGTTGCCGGCGACCGTCGCCAGCGTCAAGCTTCGCGGGGTCTGAAACAAGACAACAGCTCCGCGCACATTGGTGCCATCGAGCACGAGCCAAAGGTCGGTGGCGCCGTTGTTGTAGTCAGTGGATTTGGCGTTTGTCTTGCTCATAACATGCTTCCAGCCGCGCAGGTGGTAAGCGTCTCGGAT
Organism: uncultured Acidobacteriaceae bacterium; assembly: GCA_963782085.1. GTDB lineage: Bacteria > Acidobacteriota > Terriglobia > Terriglobales > Acidobacteriaceae > Telmatobacter. The sequence continues at coordinate 1,169,112 of CAWAIL010000001.1, read as the reverse complement.
GGCAGCCACTTCACCTGGATCCACCGCGCCGGGTGCGGCGAAACGGAGCATGTGCACGCTTACGCCATCCAGCTTGGCGGCCGCCTGCCTCACATCGTCGTCGGCGTTTGGGAGCAGGCCGATCGCCGCGGCCAACATGGTTCGATCAAAAGTGAAGCTCTCTTTTGCCTCGGCCTGGATGTTCAATTGCGCAAGCACGGGAGGCGTCCACTCAAGCAGGGCCGTGCTCAGGTTTGTGCTGGCGGGTGGCGGAGCGGGTGCGTTGGAGGGGTCAGGTGGCGCAGCGGGGTAGGCTTGCGCCGAGGCCTGCAGTGGGGCAAAGCTCAAAACTGCAAGCAAAAGGGCGGGGGTTCCCCATCGAAGCATCAAGTTCATGGTGTGTTAAACGCGGGAGCCGCGAGAAAGTTGCCTTGACGGTCGCTCTGAGAGCATTTCTCCTCGATCGATTTCCGGGGTGCGCAGCTTTTCAGGTAGCCCTCACCCGGCGTTGAATTCACCTTTTTCCCTATAACGACCTGCCGGTTGGCCAAGAAACTTGGTCCGCACACGCGCGGCGCGATAGACTCGAAGTTGATAATCGGACGACCCCTATGAATTCTCCAAATGCAGGCCCGCCTTTGCTTTGCATCGTCATCCCTGCCTGCAGCGAGGAAGAAGCACATACGCCGTGACTCAACGTCTACCGTTGCACCTCGTAGTGCTGATGCCGCTCCGAGACGACTGGCTCTCTTGCGCGGAGCTGATCCGGCGGATTGACGAGGTCATCTCTGCCGAAGCGTGCGATCTGGAGATTCTTCTTGTAGATGACGGTTCAGCACAAAGATGCGACCCTAACGACTTCCAAGGTGACTTCTCTGCGATACAAGCGATACGAACACTCCGTTTGCGCCGGAATCTTGGCCACCAGCGGGCAATCGCTATCGGGCTGGCGCACATTCAACAGACCATAAGGTGCGATGCCGTGGTGGTGATGGATGCAGATGGGGAGGATACGCCCGAGGGCGTGGTACAACTCCTGCGCGCTTATTCCGACATCGATGGTGCACAGGCTGTTTTTGCGGCGCGGAGTCGCAGGTCGGAATCCTTTTGGTTCCAATCGTTTTATCGACTCTACAAATTCCTGCATCGCTGCCTGACGGGCATCAGCGTAAGAGTAGGGAACTTCAGTATCCTGCCGTCCCCGTACCTGAATACTCTCGTTGTCATGAGCGAATTGTGGAATCACTACGCTGCTGCCGTATTTCGAAGCAAACTTCCCTTCAAGATGATCCCGATTCCGAGGGGTGCGCGGATCGCCGGCAGTTCGAGAATGAATTTCGTCGCTTTGGTTTCCCACGGCCTAAGCGCCATCTCGGTGTTTGGAGATATTGCAGGCGTGCGTCTTCTGATCGGGTCTCTAGCGGGTTCCTTTCTGGCCGGCTTAGGGATTGTTTTGGTTGTGATGATCCGGTTTCTTACAGACCGCGCCATACCGGGTTGGGCGACTTATGCAGCGGGCATTTTTGCCATTATTTCGATTCAGATGGTCACGATTGCCACGAGTTTTACGTTCTTTGTGCTGTCCAACAGGGCGAACCTGGGATTTCTTCCTCTCCGGGATTACGCATTATTCGTGGAAGAGGCGGAGGACATCTACTCTCAGATGGACACCTCTCCTCATGAGTGAATTCAAGTATGTCGGGTCCGAATTGGAATTGTTTGCAGAGGTGCGGAACTGGAAGACATACTGGTCCGGGCAGATACGGCGGTTTCTAAGGGGCGACATCTTAGAAGTGGGAGCCGGGATTGGATCGAATACCCGGTTTCTGGATCCCGACGGTGGTCCCGGGCGATGGGTGTGCCTGGAGCCCGATCCTGAACTCCACGGCCTGTCAAACAGAGCTTTGGCGGGAACGAATCCTCGACGCGCCTACGAGGCCGTCTGCGGAACCATAGCATCGCTAACCGGCCAGCAGTTCGATACGATCATCTACATTGACGTTCTGGAGCACATCGAAAACGACCGTGAAGAACTGAATGAAGCGGCTTCACACCTTCGAGCCGGGGGCCGCCTCATCGTTTTGTCGCCTGCCCACCAATGGCTTTTTTCTCCGTTCGATGCTGCGGTTGGACATTTCCGGCGATACGATCGCCGGATGCTGCGAAACATTTCGCCGCCCAACCTGCAACTCGAGAAACTAATTTATTTAGATTCTGCCGGTCTTTTGCTCTCTATCGCAAACTCATTGTTCCTGCATCAATCCATGCCGACCAAAGCACAGCTTCGCATCTGGGACGGATGGGTCATCCCGATCTCGCGAGTCTTCGACAGATGCCTTGCAAAGTCAGTCGGGAAGTCGATCATTGGGATTTGGCGACGCGAAGGTGAAAAGCGATGAGAAAATCGCTTTCAGGATTGGCTTATCGGATGGAGCTCGGGCACCGAAGCAGCATCGCGGTGCTTATTCTGACTCTGCTTGCAGCCGGTCTCTGCTCGGTGTTTCATGCCATTGCTAAACCCTTTTGGTATGACGAGGTGTGCACGGTTATCGTGTGCCGTTTGCCGAACGCATCAGAGATATGGAATGCCTTGAGCCATGCGGCGGACACCAATCCTCCACCTTTCTACCTTCTGACGCGCGCAGCGCGACAATTGGTGCCAGACGATCATCTGGGCTATCGGCTTCCTGCGATCCTGGGATTGTTGGGCACCGTTTCCTGCATCTACTTCATTCTCTGCAGAAGGGCGAGGCGTCTTTCAGCGCTGGTTGGCGCGGCGTTTGTTCTGTGCACTCCCCTGGCGGAATACGCTTACGAAGCGCGACCGTATTCGCTCATGGTCGCTTGTGTCTCCTGCGCAATACTCTTCTGGATGCGGATCGAAGATTCAAAGCTCTATGCAATTGCCGCAGGCGCCAGCCTGGCTGGGGCGCTGTGTCTGCATTACTATGCGGTCCTTGTCTGGCCAGCATTTATTGTGGCCGAAGCCTCGGTGTGGATAGTCCATCGTCGATTCCGGATCAGCGCGTGGTCGGCGATACTCGCGGGCGCTTTCCCATTCTTTCTTTTCGCGCCGTTGTTATTGAAGGTGCGCCTGTATTACGGACAGAACTTCTGGGCGAAGCCGAGCATGAGCGGGGCTTTGTTCTCGTACTTCAGTCTCTTTATTTCCGGCGGTCATTGGGGAGTGATCTTTGCGGTTGGCATTTTCGCGATACTTCTCTATGTCGGCCTCACGCAGCGGGCGGGTAGTGACGGGTCTGGTTACCGGCAAGTGAAGGTGAAAGCGATACCGATTGAGGAGCGCGCAATGATTCTGATGCTCCTCTGTTTGCCTTTGATTGCCTTTGTCGCCGCTCGAGTGGGCCACGGGGGAATGGCATGGCGGTACATGCTGCCGACCATCCTTGGTGGCGCTTTGGCCCTGGGGTATGGAATCGACAAAGTCTCCAGTGCATGGAGGATGCTTCTACTGATTTTCTTGTTGATGGTTTACGCTTTATCCTCCGGTGAATTTCTTGTGAGGGAGCATTCAAAGGGTTCCCTTCTCGAATCGCGAGCGCGCGCAACTCGTGAGGTGGAGACGATTGCCGCCGGTTCCGATCTACCAGTTGTCATTGCTTCCGGAAGCCGGTATTTGCCCATGGCCTACTACGCTTCGGCAGACTCAAGCGGCAAGCTGTTCGCAATTGCGGATCCTCGCGAAGCTGTCATGGAGATAAAAAGTGATTCTGTGGATCTTTCGCTGCTTGTGCTTCGGCAGTACTTTCCGCTTCAGGTTGAAGACTATGTTGGTTTCCTGGCCAGGCACCGCGGGTTCCTTCTAGTTTCGGGCGGAGGCTATGAATGGTTGACTACACGCCTGGTGCAGGATGGGTATGTGCTCAGGCTTATTTCCTCAGATGGGGAAACCACAGTCTATAAGGTGACTGTGCGGCCCTGACTAGCCAGGCAGTGAGGGGCCGCAATCGGATCAGGATCGGCCACGAAGGCGGAAGAAGCGCTGGTTGACGTTTGAGCTGCAGGAAAATTGCCTTGGCGAGGACCGTCCGGCGGCTATCGCGCGAAGAATCTCCGGCGCTCGCAACCCTCCTCCGCGCAGCGGCGTGTGCGCTCCCGAATCTGCCGTCGGCTCATGAACCGCATGTGAATTTGACGGAAAACCTGTGCGCGCGGGGCAGGATGCGATAGACTCATGCGGGAACGTATTCACTTGAGCATCATTTGAGCGCACGGAGGACACATCGAAATTGGGAAAAGGAATGGTCCCAAAGAAGCTCTTCTTTACCAAGGGCGTAGGCAAGCACAAGGAGCGGCTGACCAGCTTTGAGCTGGCACTGCGCGACGCGGGCATTGCCAGCCAGAACCTGGTTCGTGTTTCGTCCATCTTTCCGCCGCAGTGCAAGATGATTTCGCGGAAGGATGGATTGAAGTACCTGAACGACGGCGAAGTGGTTTTCGCGGTGATCGCAGAAAACTCTACGCGCGAGCCGCACCGGTTGGTTGCGTCGAGCATCGGAGTTGCAATTCCGGCCGACCGCAATACGTACGGCTACCTGAGCGAGCATCACAGTTACGGCGAAACGGAAGATCAGGCAGGGGAATACGCCGAGGAGTTGGCGGCCGAGATGCTGGCCACGACGCTGGACGTGGAGTTTGACCCGGATACGAGTTGGGACGAGAAGAAGGAAATCTACCGCATCTCGAACAAGATCGTCCGCACCAGCAACATCACGCAGTCGGCTGTGGGCGACAAGCGTGGCAAGTGGACAACGACCATCGCCGCAGCGGTGTTGATTCTGGACGAATAGCATGCATGCAGCAGCCCTTTGGAAGAGGGTTGCGGCGGGGGTAGAGCGGCCAAAGCAGTCAATCAGGGCAAATGAGGCCAATTCCGCCAAGCGGGATTGGCCTTGCTGTGTCGGCCTAGCCGCCGCAGTTGATTCAAGGAGAAGTTCAGGGAAGAAATGACGGACACGAGGACCTACAAAATTGCCGTCGTGCAGATGCGGATGGGCGCTGATCCTGAGGCAAATATAGCTTCGGCGGTGAAACACGTGCGCGAGGCGGCGCGGCTGGGCGCACGGATCGTCTGCCTGCCGGAGCTTTTTCGCACCCAATACTTTTGCCAGCGCGAGGATCTAAGACTTTTCGATCTGGCGGAGGAGATCCCAGGGCCGTCCACCAAGAAGCTGGGCGAGGTGGCACGCGAGGCAAATGTTGCGATTGTTGCGTCGTTGTTTGAGAAGCGAGCGCCCGGGCTTTATCACAATACCGCGGTGACGATTGGCGCCGATGGCGGAATTGCCAGTGTCTATCGCAAGATGCACATCCCTGACGATCCGCTTTATTACGAGAAGTATTATTTTGCGCCGGGCGATCTGGGATTCAAAGCGGTCGATATGGGGTTTGGCCGGATTGGAACGCTGGTGTGCTGGGACCAGTGGTATCCCGAAGGCGCGCGGTTGACGGCGCTGCAGGGCGCTGAGGTGCTGTTCTATCCGACGGCGATCGGCTGGCACCCTGCGGAGAAGGATGAATTCGGCGAGGCGCAGTATGACGCGTGGAAGACGATCCAGCGCGCGCATGCGATTGCCAACGGCGTGTATGTGGCGGCGGTGAATCGCGTGGGAATGGAACACGGCGACATTAAGGGCAACCGCGCCCCCGGACCGGGACTCGAGTTCTGGGGCGGGAGCTTTATCGCCGACCCGTTTGGCCGCGTGATCGCGAAGGCTTCGCACGAGGCCGAAGAGATCCTGCTGGCCGAGGTGGAGGTGAAGCTGATCGAAGAGACGCGGCGCAACTGGCCGTTTTTGCGCGACCGGCGCATCGATGCCTATGCGCCAATTGCGCAGAGGTTTCTTGATCCCGCCAGTGCGGATGTTGCCGGCAAAGAGCAGAAGTAATGATGGTCGGAGCAAACCCCAAAAGGACACCGAGGCAGCTTGGCTACCGCATGCCTGCCGAGTGGGAGCCGCATGAGGCGACGTGGCTGGCATGGCCACATAATCCTGAAGACTGGCCGGGAAAGTTCCAGTCGATTCCCTGGCTCTATGTGGAGATTGTGCGGCTCCTGGCTGAGCGGGAGCGGGTGCACCTGATTGTGGAAGATTCCGCCATGCAGACGCGCGTGAAGAGCATGTTTGAGCGCGCGGGCGTGAATCTCGACGGGGTGAGTTTTCATCCGTGGCTCACCGATCGCGGATGGATGCGGGACTCGGGTCCGATTTTTGTGCGGGACGCCGCGGGTAAAGTCGCGATGACGCATTGGCGGTTCAATGGTTGGGCGAAGTATGACGACTGGCATCTCGATGAGAGGATTCCCGGCCGTATAACGAAGCTGCTTGGGATAACGGCGTGGCAGCCGGAGGTGCGGCTCGCGGAGGGTAAGGCGCGCCGGGTAGTGCTTGAGGGCGGATCGATTGACGTGAATGGCGCGGGCGCGATGCTGACGACAGAGGAGTGCCTGCTGAGCGATGTGCAGCAGCGCAATCCCGGCGTGGGCCGCGAGCAGTTGGAGCAGGCGTTTTCAGATTATCTCGGGATTGACCAAGTGATCTGGCTGGGGCGGGGAATTGCCGGGGACGACACGCACGGGCATGTGGATGATATCGCGCGCTTTGCCGGGCCCGAGACGGTGATTGCCGCGGTGGAGCGGGATACGAGCGATCCGAATCACGAGCCGCTGGCAGAGAATCTGCGGACGTTGAAGACGGCACGGACTACGGCCGGAAAGAAGTTTAATGTTGTGGAGCTGCCGATGCCTCGGCCGATTGTTTTTCGTAATCAGCGGGTACCAGCGAGCTATGCAAATTTCTACATTGCGAACGGCGTGGTTCTGGTACCAACATTTCATGATCCCAATGACCGCGTCGCGCTGAACATACTTGCCCAAGTTTTTCCGGACCGCGATGTGATTGGCGTGCACAGCGTGGACCTGATCTGGGGGCTGGGGGCGCTGCACTGCATGACGCAGCAGCAGCCTTTGGATGCTGCGGCGGCCCGCACGGCAGCATCTGCATCGAAAGTATGATGGGCGCACTAGTCAATGATCGAGAGGCGGATCGCGAAGCCATGAATGCGGCGCTGGCTCAGGCGCGGCTGGCAGCCGAGGGCGGCGAAGTGCCGATTGGCGCCGTCGTGGTGTATCAGGGCGTGATGATTGCGCAGGCGCAGAATTGCGTGATCCGGCATGTCGATCCCACAGCGCACGCGGAAATGATTGCGATGCGGACGGCGGCGAAGGCAGTGAGCAATTACCGGCTCAATGGCTGCACGCTCTACGTCACACTGGAGCCTTGCGCGATGTGTGCGGGCGCGATGATTCATGCGCGGCTTGACAGGCTGGTGTTTGCTGCCGCTGATCCCAAGGCGGGGGCGTGCGGGTCGGTAATGAGCGTGCTGAACCATCCGCAGCTCAACCACCAGATGAAAGTGGAGCAGGGAATTGGCGCGGAGGAGTCGGCGGAGTTGCTGCGGAGTTTCTTTCGCGAACGGCGCTAGCTAGAGGCGCCGCTCATTCGGTTGCAGTCAGCGATCTTCCGAGTGCAAAGACGGTTCCGGCCACAGATAGCTGTCATAGCTTCCAGAATGAACCGCTTTGACGATATCCGCGAGACTTTGTGGCCCCATGATGCAGCCTCGCATGGTGTAGACCTTTTCCTGGGAATGTTCCAGTGATTGAAAAAGCTCATTCGAGCGATTTTTGTTGAACTGGCGAAGCCCGATGAGCGCGTAGATTTTTGCCGCATCATCGCCGTTGGCGAAGATTTTTTCGAAGTTTTCGGCAGCAACCTCGGGCGACTGCGATTCGACGATCCTGAAGTCGAGCTCACCTTGAGAAGTCTTACCGATAAAACCGACGCCTCCGAAAGCGAAGACACCCACTTTGGAGAGACGCTGGACCGCAGCTGGCAGCGTATCTTGAGCGATTGCAGCATTGCAAGAGATCGCAAGCAAAATTGCAAACGTGACGATCGTCGCGCGCTTCATGCGGGGCTCCCTCAGTGGTTTGACGGTTGAAGGCGAGAAATAGACGGATTCAGCGGCGTGTCAACTTCTTGATCCGCGCGGTTTCGAGCGGCCACTGCCTTACCAGCTCGTCGTATTTTCCGCTGCGGTAATCGGCGAAATCGAAACCGGGAGTGACGGTGCAGCCGAAAAGTGCTACTTTGCCGCCGTCGATAAGACGCGAGCCCTGCCAGACGCCGGCGGGGACAACGTGCTGGACATGCTGACCGGCTGCCAGGTTTGGCCCGAGCGTAGTCACGCGAGAGCCGCCGTCAGGAAGAAGCTGCAACATTTCTACTGGGTCGCCGAGATAGAAGTGGAATATCTCGTCGGAGGCCAGGACGTGCATTTCGGAGAAAGTCTCTTCTTCGAGCAAGTAGTAGATGGCTGTGCCGTAAGGGCGTACGCCGCCGAGCAGGGCCACACTGACCGCCGACGTGTAGGTTCGGCGGTAGAAGCCGCCCTCGGCGGGGTGAGGCTGGAGATGCAGCAGCGTCTTGATCTCTTCCGCATTCATTGTCATTCCAGAGTGGCCGTCATCACAGAGGATAGCAATTAATACGCGATAAAATATCTGTATGGTTGTGCAGGTTTACACGGCTGCCTGGTGCCGAGATTGCCGCGCCGCAAAGAAGTTTCTCGAGGCGCACGGCGTGGAATACACCGAGATTAACGTCGACGCCGATCCTGCAGCATCCGATGAGGTGCTGCGGCACGTCGGGAAGCGAGCCATTCCGCAACTGGTGATTGACGGAGAGTGGTTCCAACCCTACAAGCCAGGTCGCGGGCTGCTGATCGAAGAGCTTGAGCGGCGCCTGGGAATTCCTCGCATCTAATCGCCTTACCCTCGTACAATCAACAGTGTGGAGCAGGACTCTTACGCCTCTGGGTATTCGCCCGGGTTTTCGATTTGATTGGGACTTGATACCCACCCCAGCCGCAAAAACAGAGACGCGGCGAGGGTGGGGTACCCCGCCAAAAGCTGACGGCCAGGAGCTGACTTTGATCGAACGCTATACACGCGCGGCGATGGGCCGCATCTGGACGGAAGAGAACAAGTACCGCAATTGGCTGAGAGTCGAGGCGGAGGCAAGCCGCGTGCTTGCCGAAGACGGCGTGATTCCGGCGGCGGCTGCCGAGGCCATTGCGACCAAGGCGACGGTGTCGGCCGATAGAGTTGCCGAGATTGAGGCCGAAGTGAAGCACGACGTGATCGCCTTCACGACGGCGGTGGCCGAGAGCCTGAAAGCGCATGGGCTCGACGCACATTCACGGTGGTTGCACTACGGGCTTACGTCCAATGATGTGGTGGACACGGCGCTGGCGCTGCAGGTTAAGGAAGCTTCGGCGCTGCTGGGTGAGGGAATTGCCGGGCTGCTGACGGTGCTCAAGAGGCGGGCGCTCGAGTTCAAGTACACGCCAACGATCGGGCGGACGCATGGCGTGCATGCCGAGCCAACGACATTCGGGCTGAAGCTGCTGAACTGGTATTCCGAGATGGAGCGCAATGCCGCGAGGTTCGGCGCAGCGGCGGACGACATGCGGGTGGGAAAGCTTTCGGGGGCGGTGGGAACGTTCGGGCACCTGAAGCCCGAGCACGAAGAGAAGATTTGTGCGGCTCTGGGACTGAAGCCGGCGCTCGTTGCCACGCAGGTGATCCAGCGTGACCGGCACGCGGCATACATCTCAACCATCGCGATCATTGGCAGCACACTCGACAAGATCGCAGTCGAAGTGCGCCACCTGCAACGCAGCGAAGTGCGCGAGGCGCAGGAGTACTTTAGCGAGAAACAGAAGGGCTCGTCGGCCATGCCGCACAAGAAGAACCCGATCACCAGCGAACAGATCAGCGGGCTGGCGCGGGTGTTGCGCGGCAACGCTGTGGCTTCGCTCGAGAACATTGCGCTGTGGCACGAGCGCGACATATCTCATTCGTCGGTTGAGCGGATTATTTTTCCCGATTCGACGATTTTGCTGGACTATTTGCTGGCGAAGACGACGGATCTAATCGACAGGCTGCTGGTATATCCGGAGCGAATGCTGAAGAACCTCGAATCGACTGGCGGGCTCATCTTTTCCGGACAATTGCTGCTCGACCTGGCTGAAGCCGGAATGATGCGCGAGGATGCTTATCGGCTGGTGCAGGGCCACGCCATGCGCGCCTGGAAAGAGGATTTGAACTTCCAGGGCGAAGTCGAGCTCGATCCTGAGATAACAAAGCTGCTGAGCATGGAGAAGCTTGAAGAAACGTTCGACTACAAGCGGCAGTTGGGGAATGTGGACGCGATCTTCAAGCGAGTATTAGGAGAAAGCTGCTAGCTTCCAGCCGCCAGCTATTAGCTGGTCTTGCCAAAACGCGACTGCATCGACTGTTGTCCTGAATGGCACTCGCGAGTCCAAGTTTGAAGCCAGGAACCAGAAACTGGAAGCTGTAACTATGCAACTAACGGTCGCCATCACCGGAGCTTCTGGCGCCATCCTCGGCAGGGAACTGCTGCGGGCGCTCGAAGCCGATGAGCGCGTCGCCAAGGTGCATTTCGTTGCGTCGGAGAATTCGCTGCGTGTGCTAGCTGAGGAAATTGGCATTTCGGGCAGGAACGATCTGCTGGAAAAACTGATTGGTTCAGCGCCGAAGAAAATAATGCAGCATGGCGACGCGAATGTCGGCGCGGCCATTGCGAGTGGAAGCCATCCGTCTGACGGCATGATTGTGTTGCCGTGCTCTATGGGGACGCTTGCGTTGATTGCGAACGGGCTGGCCAACTCGCTGATTGCGCGCGCCGCCGATGTGGCACTCAAAGAGGGACGCCCGCTGATTCTCTGCGTGCGTGAGACGCCATTCAATCGCATCCACCTGCGCAATATGACGCTGGCTGCCGAGGCGGGCGCAACGATTTTTCCGTGCATCCCGGCGTTCTACAACCGTCCGGAAGGGGCAGAGGAGATGGCTCGTCAATTCGCTTTTCGCGTGCTGGCGCATGTCGGCCTGCCGCAACCCGGCGCGTACGTGTGGAAAGCCGATGAGTAGCTTTGTGGCGGTTATGCGCCGAGGGATCGTGTGAGCGCGAGGACTGTGATGTCGTCTTCCTGGCCGAAAGCGACTGCGGCTTCAGTGGCGCGGGCTGCATCGGGATGCGAAGCGAAGAGCGACTGCAGCCGCTCAAAACTAAAGATCTCCCCGGAAGCTGCACGCGCTTCGAGCAGGCCATCGGTGTAGAGTGCGAGGCGGTCCCCTCGTTCGATCTTCAAGCGGATTTCGTCGTACGCGATTGCCGGATCGATGCCAAGGGGAAGGGCGCCTGGTAGCGCGATTTCGCGACCGTTGAGATACGGCGCGGGGTGGCCTGCGCTGGCGATTGTGCAGGCACCGTCGGCTTCGAGGCGCAGGACCAGACACGTGGTAAATCCGCCCTGGAGGCGGCCATAGAGGCGACGGCTGAGGCCGGCGAGGATCTCCGCTGGACTTGAAGTCGCCTCTGCCAGCGCGCGCACTGCACCGACAATCAGCGAGACTGCCATGGCTGCGCGCAGGCCTTTTCCGCTCACATCGCCTAAGACGATGAGCGTTGCGCCGGCATCGCAACCTTCGAGTGGAATGACCTGGAAGAAGTCGCCGCCAACGTCGAGTGCAGGTTGAAACGCGGTGGAAATGGTATATCCCGGCAGGGTGGGGGTCTTCTCAGGGATAAGCACCTGCTGCAATTCGCGCGCGCTGAGCAACTCCTGTTCGAGAACGGCCTTGCGCTGTTGCTGATCGCTAAAGTAACGATAGACCGCGTACACGATCGAGAAGAACAGCAGCAGGTCGAGCAGCGCTTGCGCGGTGAAGTAGATGGGACCGATATGGAAGAGAGAAGAGTCGAGCTTTTGCGAGAGAGTCCAATGCGTGAACCGCTGCCCTTGCCTGGAGGTTGCTTCAATCACTGTGAGCAACTGAGCGAGCGAGGCGCTTACAGCGAGTATCCAGCGCACCGAGTCGAGTTTCTGCCGGAATCCAAACGCGACCAGCACCAGCAGGTAGAGATCGCACGGCTCAATCAGGAGCGTGAAAAACCCATCGATCCATGCCCCTGCCTGCGATGAAAGCAGTGAATTGGGCGCGTAGACGAGACAACCATCTAGAAATGCGGCGGAGAGGCTGACAACAGCAAGGAGTTTAGCCCAGCGAACCAGGCGGGGACGCGAACGCAAGTTGAGAAGATCGAGTAGCAGAAACCAAAGCGCGACATTGCGCAACTGCCACAATGGCTGCAGGAGGAATTCCGCAAATTGACTCGAGATGGGAATTCGCATCGTGTAGACCGAGCTCCAAATCGCGGGTGCTCCGGCAAAGATGGAAAACCACAGGAACAAGGTTTCGTCGCGACGACGAAACCAAATCAGGAGGCCCGCGAGAGCTACGACGATGTAGAGAACATTCAGGGTGTTGTTGTAGAGCGTGGCCTCCAGGAAGTGATAATTCCAAGTGCCAAGATAAGCGGCAATGGATTGGGAGTCGCCGACAAGAGGGGCCTGGGTTAGACCGCCAATCTCACCAACTGCGCTGGAGCCGAGCGGCCCCGCCCACACACGGATCGCAATCACCCCATCGGGATTACCCGGAAGGGTGAATGCCGCAGGCGCATTTAAGGCGGGCCATGAGGGGTGCGGAGGGAGAGAGCCGTATCTTCCGATCAGACTGCCGTTCCAATAGACTGCGCAGGCATCGGAGACGGCCGGAATCAGCAATTGAAAGCTAACCCTCGACCCCGGTGCGGGGTTGATATGAAGATGCAGTCGGTACCATCCGTAGCCAGCCTGCGCGTAATACCCTTGCGCGCCCCATGGCAGTTCCGGGCGGATCGTTTCCCACCCGCCCTGGCCCGCGGCGTCGTCAATGTCACGCTGCGCCCAGCGCATGTCGTCGCCGATGTGAAACTGCCAGGGTTGATCGAGCGCAACATAGCCTTTGCCAAGACCCTCGATCCTTACGACACTCGACTGCGGGGATCCCTGAGCGCGCGCAAGAGCACACATTGCAATCGGAATCAGAACCGCAATCCTGAACAAATCGAAGGCATGCTTGCGACACATCTTGCGTGTCATTCTACCTTTGTGGCAGCAGGGGACGCAGGGCCGCTGGAACGGAAGTTCTTGACGATGCTATTTGACATTGACATCCAGGCGCCGTTGCCCTGATACTGCCGACTATGCCGATCGTATGGGAATACGGAATTGTGGTCATGGCCATGAGCATGTTTATGGCATGCGGACCGGTCCGTGTGGCTCTTGAGCGGCGAATGCGATAAGCGCAACCGATTCAGAGGTCAAACGGCCCGGTCCCGAATAGGATGCGGGCCGTTTCCATTGTGCAGTCAGGCTTGCTTCCCGTCCCCGCAGCCAAGCCAACCCCAGCACGAATTGAAGGAGAGAACCATGCCTGAAGAGAATCCGCAGCAACTTGCTACGCTCGCCGTTCACGGCGGTCAAGTACCCGACCCTACCACGGGTTCACGCGCCGTTCCCATCTACCAGACTACCTCGTACGTCTTCCATGACGCAGATCACGCCGGGCGCCTTTTCGCTCTCGAGGAGTTTGGCAACATTTACACCCGCATCATGAATCCCACGACCGATGTATTTGAGAAGCGAGTGGCGGCGCTTGAGGGCGGAGCGGCGGCGCTGGCGACGGCTTCAGGCCAAGCGGCTGAGACGCTTGCCATCATGACTCTGGCCGCGGCGGGCGACGAGATCGTTTCGACCACTTCGCTCTATGGAGGCACTTACAACCTGTTTCACTACACGCTGCCTCGGCTCGGGATCAAAGTGAAGTTTGTCGATGCCGACGACTTCGACGGCCTGCGCGGATTGATCAACGACAAGACGCGGGCCGTGTACACCGAGACGCTGGGCAATCCAAAGCTGGACATCGCCGACATCGAGCAGCTGGCTCAAATCGCGCATGAGCACAAGGTGCCGCTCATGATCGACAATACTTGCGCTTCACCGGCACTGACGCGACCGATCGAATGGGGCGCTGATATTGTGGTGAACTCGGCAACGAAGTTCCTTGGCGGGCATGGCGTGGCGATCGGCGGAGTGATTGTGGATGCCGGGAAGTTTGACTGGGCGGCCTCCGGCAGATTCAAGGAATTCACAGAGCCCGATCCCTCGTACCACGGGCTTTCGTATACGCAGGTGTTCGGACCGCTGTCGTTCATCATCAAGGCACGCATCCAGGGCCTGCGCGATACCGGAGCGGCGCTTTCACCGTTCAACTCATTTCTGCTGCTGCAGGGGATTGAAACTCTGCACCTGCGCATGGAGCGCCACTCGCAAAATGCGTTGGCAGTGGCGAAGCATCTCGAAGAGCATCCTGGAGTGGAGTGGGTGAATTACCCAGGGCTTGCCTCAAGCCGTTACAACGCTCGGGCGAAGAAGTATATGCCGACCGGCCAGGCGTCACTGGTGACCTTCGGCATCAAACCTGGGCCGACCGGCAATGCCTTCGACGCAGGAAAGAAGCTGATCGACTCGCTGAAGCTGTTTTCGCTGCTGGCCAACATTGGCGACGCCAAGTCGCTGGTGATTCATCCGGCATCGACCACGCACCAACAGCTCACGGCAGAAGAGCAGGCCTCGACCGGTGTGACGCCGGAGCTAGTGAGGCTGTCGGTTGGCATCGAAGACATTCGCGATATTCTGGCGGATCTTGACCAGGCGATCGAGGTGGCGAATGGAAAAGCGTTTTCGCCCAAGACGCCGGAGTTGGCAGCCCGGTGAGGCAAAATAGAAGAAACCTCTAGCTTCCAGCTGTTGGCTCCCAGCTGTGGCGCCGGGTGCTGCCTCGAAGCGAACGAAACAGGAATTGACAGGCAGATGCTCAGGTCGTTTTTGGGAAGGATTCAATAGCGGAGCCAGGAGCTGGGGGCCAGGAACTAGAAGCTGAACATGTCCGACACTTACAGCCGGAGCGGCGCTTCGCCGCCAACACAAAAAACTGTGGAGCCCACGTACGAAGGCGACTTCGTTCTGGAGGGCTCGCTGCCGCTTGAGTGCGGCCGCGATCTGAACTGTCCCACGCTGCATTACGCTGTCTACGGCCGGCTGAACGCGGCGAGAGACAATGCCGTACTGGTTTGCCACGCACTGTCCGGCTCTGCCCGGGTAGGCAACTGGTGGCCAGAGATTTTCGCTCCCGGCGCAGTCCTGTCGCTGGAGCGCGACTTCGTCATCTGCATCAACTTGCTGGGCTCTTGCTACGGCTCAACGGGTCCCGGCTCTGTCAATCCCGACACAGGCCAAAGCTACGGTCCGGATTTTCCTCTCGTTTCGGTTCGCGACAACGTCGGCGCACAGGCGCGTCTGCTTGATTCGCTTGGCGTGCGGCGCGTGCGGCTCGCTCTGGGCGGGTCGATCGGCGGCATGCAGGCGCTGGAGTGGACGATCTTGCATCCAGAACGCGTTGAGCGGGCGCTGATTATCGGCGTTACGCCGCTCTCGGCGATGGGTTTGGCGCTGAATCACCTTCAGCGGAAGGCAATCCAGCACGACCCGGAATGGGTTGGCGGAAGATATCTGCCGCAGAAGCCTCCGCGGAGCGGTCTGGCGCTGGCACGGCAGATTGCCATGATCAGCTACAAATCCGCGCCACTCTTCGCCGAGCGTTACGGACGTAATCCCAACCAGCAGACCGGTGAGGATCCGTGGGCGGCGGATGGCAATGGCGGCGGCTTGACCGGGGGGCGTTTCGATATTGCCGGTTATCTCGATCACCAGGGCCAGCGGTTTATTGAGCGATTTGACGCCAACGCCTATCTGGCCATCCTGCGCGCGATGGACACATGGGATCCGCTGCGCGGATTCGCGTCCCCGGAGGAGGCATTCGGCCGCATCCGCGCTCGGCTCAGCTTTATCGGCATCAGCACGGACTGGCTGTTTCCCGCGGATGATGTTCGCCGCTTTGCCGAAACCATCCGCCAGGCAGGCGCGCAAGCCGATTACCGAGAAATGACGAGCGCCCATGGCCACGACGCGTTCCTGGCCGAACAGACGGAGTTGGTGCGGCTGCTGCAATAGATTCACCGCGCTGATGAGCGACTGTCTCTCGGTCATGCGAATGTATTGAGCGAGCCGCAGAGCTGCCCGATGGACGGCATTCGGGTGACAATTTCGCGACAATAACGTGACAGAAGTGCGGCGCATCCAAACAACTGATGGGGCGTTGCTTGTCATAGGCAGCGTAGCTTTCTATAATCCTTCTACACAGCATTGAGGGCCGTGGTATCGTATATCCGTCACCCGGCAGTCAACAGCCGTGCAGGTCGGTCGCCGATTCCAGCGGTGAGCGAGTGAATCTTGATTTCCATTTCGGCAATTCCCAGGAGCACTGCATGAAGAAGTTAGTCTTTGCATCTGCGATGGCATTGGCAGGCATTAGCCTTGTTTCCACGCCCGCGCTGCGAGCCCAGGACTCTGGTCAGACCATCCAAATCCAGGATCCGGCCGAGTTCAACGCTTACCAGAATTTCAGCACTCAGACCGATCCGGCGCAAAAATGCTCAGCCGGCGAAAGCTTTCTCAAGACTTATCCGCAAAGCCGGTGAAGAAGGAAGTCCTCGACTGGAATGGTCCAGTGCTATCAGCAGTCCAACAATCCCGACAAGGTGCCCTGGGCGCAGCACACGCCTGCTGCAGGTGGATCCCGGCAACATGCAGGCGATCGTGGTCAGCGTCTATCTGAAAAAGCAGCAGTGCGCGAAGAGCCTTGATGCTTCCGGGGTGTCAAGCGACCCGCAAACCTGCGATGACGCAGCCACACTGGCGCAGAAGGGATTGACGGCTGCCAAGCCAGCGAGCACGAGCGACGGCGACTGGAAGAACATCACGGCGCAGGCTTATCCGGTATTCCATTCAACCATCGCGTTTGACTGCGCTGTCTCGAAGAAGGACTTCAAGTGGCGGAAGACGAATACACGAAGGAATTGAATGCTATACGCTCTTGCCGACTGCTCGAAGCCGGGTCCGTGCCTGGCCGATACGCTGCAACTGGCGCAAGCTTATGCCAAGCCCGGGGACGCGAGAAACGAAATCAAGGCCATCTGGTTCTACGCGCGCGCGTGGGATTACGCGCCGCCGGCGTATAAGACGCAGATTGAGCCGCAACTTGAATACTGGTACAAGCGCTACCACGGCACGCTCGACGGCGACGCAGCCATCAAGCAGCAAATTGATGGAATCAAGCAGCAGGCGCAGGCCACGTTGTTTCCGCCCGATGGCTTCACGATCGCACCTGCACCGTCACCCGCGGAGCTCGCGCATAAGGCATATACCACCGGTGATCCGATGCAGTCTAAATCTGGAAGACAAGGAGTTCATCCTTGCCAACGGCAGCAAGGACGATGCCGATCGGACTGTGGGCAATGCTGAAAGGCCAGCAAACTCCAGTCCCGGGTATTGTGATCTCCGATCCGGCGAATGTGCTGAAGATCTCCGTCACGACTGCCGCATCGGTCAAGCCGAAAGACTTCATCGTGAAGCTGACGACTCCCGGACCGTGCGGATCAGTACCCCGGCGCCCAGCTGAATTGAAGATCAAGGATGCGCAGGATTACATCCTGGCCAATGGAGTGAAGGCTGACACCGATGCGATGGGGATGTGCTTACCGATGTACCGGCGAAGATCCACAAGCTGTCGGTTGAGCCGGCTATTTCGGTCTTTAACGTCGCTGTGACCCAGGACGCAAAGGACGCTCACGCCGCGGACTTCACAGTGAACATGAAGGAACCGGTTTCGTGCAAGGACGCTCCGGCGGCCGGCAGCGAACTGAAAACTCAGCCTGGGATGGAGCTGGACGGCACTTACGATACCTATTCGCAGGTTGCGGCATCAGGATCGACGGCTGCCTCGGCGCAGATTGTGTTGAGCGGCGGATTCCTGCAGCAAGAAGCGAAGAAGGGCGCACCGGTGCATCATGTTCCGGCCAAGCCTTCGGCTGCCCATCACGCGCAGTAGGTGGCGAGCGTCAATCGGCGGGTTGGCCGGTTGAGGAGAATGCTTCTGGGATTAAAAGGGCAGCCCCGAAACGGGCTGCCCTTTTTGTTTGTGTTGGGGTCTTGTCGACAACGGCACTTCAGGGCACGTCATCGGCCCAAAGGTCTGCCGCACGCAGTGCCTGCTGCATGCAATGTTATTCGCCGAGCATGATGCGCTGGATGGCGGAGGCGCGGCCGGTTGCGGGATCGCAGGTGACCAGCGCGGCGCACATCTTGGGGTTTCCCTTGGCGGCTTCGAACTTGCCGGGCATGCCGGTGAGGAAGCGGTGCAGGACCAGGTCCTTTTCGACGCCGATGACGCTGTCGTAGGGGCCGCTCATGCCCACGTCGGTCTGGAAGGCGGTGCCGTTGGGCAGCATGCGCTCGTCGGCGGTGGGGATGTGGGTGTGGGTGCCGAGAACGGCGGTGACGCGGCCGTCGAGATGCCAGCCCATGGCGACTTTTTCGCTGGTGGCCTCGGCGTGAAAGTCGACCAGGATGACTTTGGCCTTGATCTCGGCCAGCAGGTCGTTCGGCGGCGTGGAACGGGTCGTTGGTCGCCGTTCATGAAGACGCGGCCCATCAGTTGAGCACCGCGTAGGCGACGCCGCCGTGCGTGGTTGCCTTCAAAGACGCCGTAGCCGGGCAGGCCGGGCGCGAAGATTGGCGGGGCGCAGCACGCGGCGCGGGCGCTCCTGGCTGTCGGCGGCGCGGAGTGTCGAGTAGTCGAGGAGCTCGCGCTTGTCCCACACGTGGTTGCCGGTGGTCAGCACGTCGGCGCCCAGGTCGAAGAGCTCTTCGGCGATCTGCGGGCGTCACGCCGAAGCCGCCGGCGGCGTTTTCGACATTGATGACGGTGAGGTCGACGTTGTGCGCCTCGCGCACGTGGCCGATGTGCTCGCGCACGATCCTGCGTCCCGCGCTGCCGAAGATGTCGCCGACGAAAAGGATGTTCAAAAGACAGCTCCTAGCTTCTAGCTTCTAGCTCCTAGCTAGAAGCGTGATTCGCGTACGACTCCGGTGTTCTAGCGGTGCATGGCCCTAGCTGGATAGCGTCGATTCACGTGCAACTCCTGCTTCCCTGATCCCTGCTCTCTGATCCCTGCTCTTTGCTTCTCATCAGCGGAAAGAGATCACGTCGCGGATGGATTTCGAGCCGGTGAGCAGCATGACCAGGCGGTCGATGCCGATGCCTTCGCCGCCGGTGGGAGGCAGGCCGTAGGCGAGCGCGCGGACGTAGTCCTCGTCCATCTGGTGGGCTTCGTCGTCGCCGCGGCGCGCTGCGGCGAGTTGCTCTTCGAATCGCTTGTGCTGTTCGACCGGATCGTTCAGCTCGCTGAAGGCGTTGCCCAGCTCGAAGCCGCCGGCGAAGAATTCGAAGCGCTCGACGTGGTCCGGATCGTCGGGCTTCTGCTTTGGAGAGCGGCGAGACTTCGGTCGGGTAGTCGTAGATGATGGTGGGCTGGATGAGGTTGGGCTCGACGACGGCCTCGAAGAAGTGATAGATCGATCTTGCCGAGTGGGCTCGTTCAGCGAGCTCACGTGACGCATTCTGGAAGCCACGTGCGCCTGAATTAGTCGTCGAATCCGCCTTGAGTTCGTCGTCTCCGGAGCTGATCGCGTCTAGCTCGTCTTGCTGAGGCATGCGAAGTCTGACCTTCGGGATCGTCTTCCAGCTTGCGCCTGGACGGTCAGACGATCTGCAATGCTCGTATGCGGACTGCAGAGAGCGCAGAGAACTTCAGCTGAATCGAGCTGTCGATCGTTGGCCTTGGGCCAGCTTCTTCCGGCCAGAACTCGATGATCGCTTCGCGCATCGTCAGCCGCGTCCACTTGCGCGAGATCGATCGTCGTTGCCGTTGAACTCGGTCACCGTCGTCCCGTTCACTTCGCGCGCGACGAACTCGATCAGCTCTTCGGTCAGGTCCATCAGGTCGTGGTAGTTCGCGTAGGCCTGGTAGAACTCGAGCATGGTGAACTCGGGGTTGTGCTGCGTGCTCACGCCCTCGTTGCGGAAGTTGCGGTTGATCTCGTACACGCGGTCGAGGCCGCCGACGACCAGGCGCTTGAGATAAAGCTCCGGCGCGATGCGCAGGAACAGATCCATGTCGAGCGCGTTGTGGTGCGTCGTGAAGGGCCGCGCCGCCGCGCCGCCGGCGATCTGCTGCATCATCGGCGTTTCCACTTCGAGATAGCCGCGGCTCGTCGAAGAACTGTGCGCAGCGCGCGCAGCACCTTGGCGCGCTTCACGAAGACTTCGCGGGCGTCGAGGTTGGCGAAGAGGTCGACGTAGCGCTGGCGGTAGCGCAGCTCGACGTCGGCCAGGCCGTGATATTTCTCCGGCAGGGCGAGCATGGCCTTGGCGAGAAAGGTCAGCCGCTCCACGTGCACGGTCAGCTCGCCGGTGCGGGTGCGGAAGAGATAGCCGGTGACGCCGATGTGGTCGCCCAGGTCGAGCAGCTTGTAGAGCGCGAAGCCCTGCTCGCCGACGGCGTCGAGGCGCACGTAAATCTGCAGCCGCTGCGCCGCTCCTGCTGCAGCGTGGCGAAGCCCGCCTTGCCCTGGGCGCGGATGGCCATGATGCGGCCGGCGACGGCGACGGTACGCGCGATTGGCCTCGAGCTCCTCGGCCGGTCGCCTCGTCCCACTGGGCGCGCACCTGCGGCGAGCGGTGTGCGAGGCAGCGAACTGGTTGGGATAGGCCGCCTGGCCCAGCTTTTCAATCTCTTTCAGTTTTTCCTGGCGCAGATCAAAGAGATTGCGCTCAAACTCCGAATCGAACACGCGGTCTTCCTTCGCAGTGAATCGTTTCAAGTCCAACCGTCAGTATAGCGGCTGGTGCGTCCGCGGCCACACGGCACGTGCAGCGTGACTGCTGTCACGGATGCGTGTGATAACGCAGTCGCAAACGCAAGCCAATCGCATCCTACTCGTACAGGAGATCCTTCATGAGACAAGCGATGAGTACAGGTCTCGTCAGCTGTTTTCTCGTACTGGCGCTGCAAGGCCGCTGCACCACGCTGCCCGATGCTTGCGGCAGCGACATGGTCAAGTTCGATGTCACCTTGAAAAAAGGCCAGCCTGCGCCTGCGCTTCCAGCACCCGGCAACGCGCAGATTGTATTTATCGAAGACGAAGACCTGATGGTCGCGCCATTCAGCTCTGCAACTGTCCGTTTTGGAATGGATGGATCTTGGATGGGCGCCGACAACGGAAACTCGTACTTCGTCGTCGACATTGCGCCGGGGGTCCATCATTTCTGCGCAAGTTGGCAATCGAAGAGGAGCTTCGACCTGGCGCCGGTCAACGCCGAGGCGGGCAAGGTCTACTACTTCGCGGCCGAAGTCACAGTGTCTGAATACGGTAACCACCTCGGTCTTTCTCAATTGAATGACGATCAGGGGCAGTATCGACTCAAGGCCTGGAAGCGCAGCACCTCAAGAGTAGCGCCGAAAGACGAATACTAGGTGATCTGCCGCGTCGCGCGGGGCTGCGCCGGTCGTGTATAACCACGATGATGCCCTATCACAATCCCATTCCGGAGAAGAAGTCGCAGTCGGGTATGAGCGGCATGCTGGGTGCCTGGGTGCAGGCCGAGAAGATGATCCAGATCGTGCTGGTGCTGCCTTCCGCCGCGTTCATCGGCTGGCTCGCGGGATCGGCCTCGACCGCTGGCTGCACCAGACGTGGATCGCGATGGCGGGCATCGTGTTTGGCATCGTCGCGGGGCTGGTTGGTGCCGTTCGGATGGCGATGTTTTACGGTGCCGATTCCAAAAGCGGAAACGCGGACGGAAGCGGGAATGGCGGCGACGGCGGCGGTGATGCGCAGTGACCGAGGAAGGCCCGCAAACCGAATGGATCACCGATGAGGGCCTTGAAGCGCTGCTCCATCGCGCCCTGCGTAACACACTGATTTTGGGACCTTGGTGGCGATGATTCTCTGGATCGCCTCAGGCTGGCGCAATGCGGCCATGATGGCCACTGGCGCGGCGATTAGCGCCGCCAGCATCTAGGAGTGGCGGCGTCTGGCGCGCTTCATCGCGGCCAAAATGGACAAGAAACAGGTGCCCAAAAGCGCGTTCATCCCGGTGGTACTTTTCATGTTTCGTCTCGCTCGATCTTTGCCGGGGCCATTTATGTTAGCCTGAAATGTTTCCAGGGTTCCGCTGTGGCGCTTCTTTGCGGTCTGGCCTTGCGGTTCTGGCCATGGTCTGGGAGGCGCTTCGCCTGCTTCGCGAATGAAGGCCCACCGGTTCTCGCAGATCGTTGTCTCCGCAAGTAAGGCCCACCGGGAACGGAAAGACAAATAGAACTTCATGCCGAGCAACTCGCCGTTACACGTCTGCTGAATCATCTGTTCGGCCCGCTGGTGACTGCCGTGATGCAGGCCATCGGAGTTCATCCTGCGCAACCCGGCGGCGCCCATCAACGATACCTTTGCGCTGGAGTTGCTGGTGGCAGCCGGGCTCATCGCTGTTTTTCATCATCGTGCGGCTGACGCTTTCGGTCGAGAATCCCAACCCTGCGCAGCAGATCGCCGAGATGATTCACGAGTTCACCGGCACCAGGCGGAGTCAGGTGATCGGTCACGGCTATGAGCGCTTCCAGGCCTTCGTCACCTGCATCTTGCTCTTCATCCTGCTGAACAATCTGCTCGGCCTGCTGGGCGTGATTCCGGGCGTCGACACGCCGACCAGCCAGCCCGGCGGTCCCGCTGGGCACTCGCCGTGCTCACGTTTCTCTATTACAACTTCCACGGCATTCGCGAGCAGGGGCCGATCGGCTACCTGAAGCACTTTGCCGGGCCGGTGTGGTGGATGGCGTGGCTGCTTTTCCCGGTCGAGATCGTTTCGCATCTGGCGCGCATGATGTCGCTCACCATCCGTCTTTACGCCAACATGCTGGCCAGCGACTTGCTGACGCTGATCTGCTTTTCGATGATTCCGTTGCTGGTGCCGACGGCGTTTCTTGGCCTGCACTGCGCTGGTTGCGGTGATCCAGGCGTATGTGTTCATGCTGCTGACGATGATTTATCTGGCAATGGCGGTTGCGCACGAGCACTAAAGGCAGCTTTTAGCTGTTAGCTATCAGCTTGGACGTGCTGAGATGAATGACGCCGAGAAAGGTCTATCGCATTCTCCGCCGACGAAAGAGCTAAGAGCTGACGGCTAATAGCTGAAAGCTCGAAAAAGATTCCGCCGGAGAGCGCTTCCGCTCCGGACAAACGGACGGCCGCAAGCGTGAGGGGGCCAGCACGGTGAGCCTCAACCACCCACTGGCGGCCAATCTTAGGGAAGCAGGAGAACTATGCGGAAACTTCAATATGTGTTCATGGCGCTGGCGGCGCTTTGCTTCGCCATGCCGGTCTTTGCGCAGAGCGGCTCAGGCGTGATGGACCTGGCGCCGATCGGCGTCGGGCCTGGGCATGGGCCTGGCCGCCGGCCTTTGCGGCCTGGGTCAGGGACGCGCGGTTGGTTCGACCACCGAAGCCCTGGCGCGCAACCCCGGAACCCGCGCCGGCGCTGATGACCTTCATGATCATCGGCCTGGCATTCATCGAATCGCTCACCCTGTTCACCTTCGCCATGATTATCCTGAAGGTGAAGTAAACCTCGAATCGCGAGAAAAACGAAGGCGGCGCATCGAAAGATGGCGCCGCTTTTCGTTTAGGCTGCCGGCCGGGATTTTGGGATGGTCTTGGGACCGCCGACCCGCTACGACGGACTTACTTAGCATCTTCGCGAGTCATTTCAATGGCCTTCTGGTAGCTCAGGCCCACTGGCAGCGGCACAAAGTTGCTCTCGACTTCGGTCGTATCGAAGACACGACTCTTGAAGACCACGCGGCCGCTCATCTTCATCTGGAACTCGACGATGCGCCACTGGCCGTCGCCCACGTCGGCCTGGTCGATCGCTATCCAGCCGCCCTTGTTGAGGCGGCCGAGAATGCCCCAGCCGAAATCGACATCCTGCTGCAAGCGGCCCTCGAGGTGAATGACCCGCTCTTTCAAGGGATCGATCGAGATTTCGCCGGTCATTTGCGAAAGAACCTGGGTTTCAAGGTTGGGCGGCGAAAAGTTGGGATTGGGGCGGAAGGCAAACTTCTCAATTTTTCCGGCAGACCCTTCGGCTGAGCCTGCGTACTGAAAAAGGAACGCGTTGGGCAATGCGTGCAGCACCATCAGCGCGCGGGCGGCGTCCTGGTCCTCGGCTTGCTTACGGTGGCGCTGCCTGCCTGGATCGTTGAGCAGCCCAGTCAAACGCGCCTGTTCCGTTTGCTCATCGGCCGGGCTGAGCGGCTTGTCGTTCATAGCCAGCAGGCGGGCTACTTCGCCGTCCTTGGTTTCGAAAATCTCCTTGGTCGTCGCGAGCCGTGGGCTGATCTTGCGCAAGACGTAGCGCATCGGATGGCTCGTGTCCTGAGCTGCTTTCGCCTCATTCGCGAGGACCCGATCAACCAGTGCCTGCTCCTCGCCCACGGTCAGCGCCCCCGTGCTGCCATTCGACGGTTGACTGCGGGCAAACGACGTCCACGCCATCAGGAGGAGAAGGTAGGTGTATCGCTGCACAGATATCAGTTTAGACGGGTGGGAACCTCGGCCTGCTACGCTGACTGCGTTGCAGGGTGAGGCCAGGTTTCTCATCCAGATACCGCCTGGCAATACGAATTCAGGTATTAACACCTTCGTGAATTGAAGCAACGCCGCCGGGTTGCGTATAGTTCCGGCAGGGCCTCTTATTTACGGGTCGCAGTGAATGCCTGACCGCAAGCCATCCGGATCCCGGGCGCCCGAAAGCGCCGGGGGCTTGAACCATAACGTGCATCGACTGGCATTCCCCGGAATGCGCCAGGAAAACTTTAGGGAAGGATCGAAACCATGGCTGGAGAGAATGTTCCCGCGCGCATCGGCAAGACGATTGTGATTCGCGGAGAAGTGAAAGGTAGCGAAGACCTGGTGCTGGATGGGCATGTGGAGGGAACTGTCAGCCTGGCGGAGAACCGCCTGACGATCGGTCCCACGGCAACCATTGCAGCCGACCTGACCGCCCGCGATGTGCTGATCATGGGCAAGGTGCAGGGCAACGTTGTTGCCAGCGGCCGCGTGGAGCTGCGCGCGGGATGCAACCTGGAAGGCGACATTCGCGCCTCGCGCCTCGCCATTGAAGACAATGCAGTCTTCTTTGGGAAGGTCGACCTGACACAGGGTGCGGCCAAGGTCCCTGAGGCCGCGAACGGACCGCGTCCGGCGACCGCTTAACGGCTGAGCAACTGTTGCCGGGACGCTTCGCGGGTTCCGGCTTGGCCACGAGGAAATCTCAACGTGCTGCGCCGTTGGTTCGACAAGAAACAGGAGGGCGGTGCATCCGCTTCGTCCGCGGGTCTCACGGGACCGCGCTATCCGCGCCACTCAGGCGCGTGGGCTGCGCTGCGCAAGCGGTTGCAGACTGAGCCGGGGTTGCGCCTGATTGACATCGATTACACTTCGCCGAGCAACATCAACTATCTCACCAGCCTTGGTCACAGCGTGTATATGGCCGATCTCGTCCACGATGCCTGCACCGGAAACTGGAAGACTGGCGAGGATGAGGACGGGAACGCGATCTGGAATGTCGATGGCTATCTTGAAACAGACGCTGAACTTTTCGGGGCGCCTGTTTGACGTGGTTCTTTTGTGGACGGCACTTGACTACCTGCCGCAGGCATTCGTTGCGCCGGTGGTCGCACACTTGCACGTATCGATGAACCCCGGCGGGCAGGTGCTGGCGTTCTTTCACACCAGGACGCAGGGAGAAGAAACCATCCGCTCCCGCTACCATGTGACGCCGGGCGACGACGTGGAGATGCAGTTTACCCAGCAGTTTCCGATCCAGCGCGCGTTTACCAATCGCAGCATCGAGAGGCTGTTCGCTGGGTGGAGCGGTCATCGGCAGTTCCTGGCAAAGGACAGCGTGTCTGAAGTTCTGATCACGCGGTAAGTGCCGCGCAAGGCGCGCGGCTCAATCAGGCGGTTCGACGACGCTTCGTTGCGTTTTGGGGCGGCAGGAAAATTTCCTTTCGGAACTTGACGCGCTTGACGTGCGGACCGAATCTTTCCGCAGAGGAGAATGGAAGCCACGGCTGGGTTTCGCCGAAGGGCATGTCATTGGAAAAGGCATCCTGATACTCCGAGTCGGGCAGGTAGCGAGTGCCCAGGTTGTAGCGTGCGCGAATGGAGTCGACCAGGTCGCGAATGCGCTTGCGGTATTCGGGTGAGACGAATGCGCTGGTTTTGTAGCGCTGCTCGTAAGCCGAAAGCAACTGCGGAAAATGTTCGCGAACGAATGCGAAAAAAGTCGGCAGCGAGCAGGATTTGAGGAAGAGCGCACCGGCGAACATATAGCAGGCTCCCACCTCCGACGCGGCTTTGGCGACCGCTTCAATCGACGAGCGTGTGTCAGTAATGCCGGGCATGAGCGGCGAACACATCACGCCCGCGCGAATGCCGGCCTGGCGCAGCGCGCCCAGCGCACTGATGCGGAGATCGGGTCGCGGCGCACGCGGCTCAAGGATGCGGGCGAGCTTGCGATCGACGGTCGTTACGGTGATGTTGACCGAGAGCTGATTCACCCTGGCGACGTCTTTCAAGAGGTCGAGATCGCGGGTGACGAGCGACGACTTGGTCACGATGCCCAGCCTGAAGCCGCCATTACGGGCAAAAACCTCGAGCAGCGAGCGTGTGATGTTGAGCTTGCGCTCAAGGGGCTGGTAGGGATCGGTGGCCGTGCCGAGCGCGATCTCGGTTCCGGGCTTCAGACGCTTCAATTCCTGCTCGAGCAGCCAGGCGGCGTTCTCTTTGAAGTAGATTTTTTGCTCGAATTCGGCAGGGCCCATCTCAAGAAATTCGTGCGTGTAGCGCGCGTAGCAATAGCGGCATCCAAATTCGCAGCCGCGGTAGGGGTTGATGGCGTGAGTGAAGGGCAAGCCGCGCCGGGAGCGTGACTTTATTGAGAATGGAGCGCGAGGCGAGGGGACGGTACTCGGTGAGGCAGCCGGTTGAGTCCAAAGGAGCTTCAGCGGCTGTGCGGGCAAGCGGACCGATGGCCGGTGATTCGAAGCCAGGGCCGAGGATGGGGAAGAGGGAAGCAACTTTCGCCATATATTCGCCTTTTGAGAGAGTAGCCTTGCTTTGATTTGGCGTCAAGCGAGAAATTCAGTCTCCAGCTGCCAGTCGATTGCTCACTTGCGGCGACGGTGATTTTTCATGGTTTTCAACGGATTACGCGGGCCGCGCAGGTAAGAATGTTAGCGAAGCAGATCCGATCGTTTGTAGCGCTCGAAGAAATTCAGAATCGGGCAAAAACAGCTAGGGGCTGGGAGCTAGAAGCTATGAGCTGCTTTTCAAGGAGGAATTCATGAGCACGTCGAAGGCGACACGGATTACCTGGCTCGGTCATGCCACCGTCCTGATTGAGACCCCCAAGTCGACGAATATCCTGATTGATCCTTTCATTTCGAATAACCCGAAGTATCCGAAAAATTTCGAGCTGCCATCGAAAATCCACTACATTTTGTTGACGCATGGGCATGGGGATCATATTTCGGACGCGGCGCCCGTGGCGAAGAAGCACGGCTCGAAGGTCGTCGCAATTTACGAGCTGGCCGACTACATGACCGGCTTGGGAGTGGCGGAAACAGTCGGCATGAACCTGGGCGGGACGGTACAGCTGGAAGACGTGGCGGCGACGATGGTCGATGCCAAACATTCATCGGGCGCGCAGGATGAAAAAGGCACGCATTATGTGGGCATTGCGGCTGGATATGTGTTGGAAGTGGCGGGCGGCCCGGTGCTCTACCATGCAGGCGATACATGCGTCTTTGGCGACATGCAACTGATTCGAGAGCTTTACGAACCGCAGGTGGCGATGCTGCCGATCGGCGGATTCTACACAATGGGCCCGAAAGAAGCCGCCCATGCGTGCCGTCTGCTCGCTCCGAAGACTATCCTGCCGATCCATTGGGGGACGTTTCCGCCACTCAAGGGCACTCCTGAGGAACTGGCCGCGCTGGTCGAGCCTGGAGTGGAGGTTGTGCATTGGAAGCCGGGGGATGAATACACGATTTAAGGCAGGGAACAAGGGAACATAAGGGCAGGGAGCGAGGGAGCGGGAAAGCAGGGAGCTAGGGAGCGGAGAAGAAGGAACAGAGAAGAGAGAACAGAGAGCAGGGAACAGAGAGACTGGTTGCGGAATTGTGTCGACCTGCAGGCGTACGAAATGGAGTGATGCGGGCGGGGCTAAAAGTGGCGCATTGCCAAATGTCAAAAGCGTAGATCTGCAGGTGGAGGATTTGGCAACTTGCTGGACCTGCAGGTCGGCGAAGACGCGAAAAGTGACGCATTTTGCCTGCGCGTGATGGAATGATTCAACAAGTCCGGGCCTACGGGCCGCGTCATTGGGGCGCGGTTCAGGGCCTGAAGGCACCAGCTCCTTCCACAGAGGCTGTTTAAGGCCCCGAGGTTTCGACGTCGCTTCTATAGCAAGGCGAGAGCCGAGTAGATGCTCCTGGAAGCGAGTCACAAGGTCACGAAAGACAACAGCAGATCCTTCGACTACGCTTACCCCGTGTTCTGGCGAACACGGGGCCCCAACCGCGCTCCGCTCAGGATGACAACTCAATAAGTATGCAGGGTGGCAGAGCTGAAGCTGCGTCGCGTCTTATTGGTCGCGGGTTTGCTTGATGGCGCGGGGAGAGGTGCTGACTTCGCTGGAATCTGCAGCTTCGCGTCCGAGGCGCATGGCGGGTGAGCCGGCGGCACGATAGTTGCGCAAATCGCGCAGGATATCGGCTTTCTCTCTCGCGTACTGGCCGGCGAGACGCGTAAGCGCGTAAGTGATGATATCGCTGTGGTGCAGGTCGCACGCTGTGGGATCGCGGCGCATGTTGAGCCACAGCCGGTGCACCAGTTGCACGTCTTCCGGACTCAATGCGGGCGCGTGCGGCCCGATGTAAAAGACTTTGAAGCTGCCGTCGGCTGCGACAACGCAGAAGTTGAATTGCCGCTTGGGTTCAGGCAGAGCTTCCCAGGCCTGCCCCATGTGGAACGCCTGCTCCTCAGCGGAAAGCGAGCTGGACGACCCCGATACGACCGATTCCACTTCAAGCGAGTTGGCGGTTCGCACCAGCGCGGTGAAGATGTCACCTGCGGGCACGACCAGCAATGAAACTTTCTTGCCGAAGCTCTCAGCGATCGACACGGCCTTAGTAAAGACCATCTGCTCGTGCTCGCTGAAACTCTGCTGCTCGGCGCTGAGGTATTCAGGACCGCCCACGCCCATAAGCCGCACGCTGATGACGACAACATCGCGCTCTTCGGTACTGGTGCGTCCCAGGGTCCACTTCAACGCGAGCGGATTATTGACGTCGCGCATGGTTACGATGACTCCGCCGGGGCGAATGGCGACTGATTCGCGATCAATTGTCTCCTGATGTTCGAGCTGGAAGTGGTCCCTCATCTCCTTCGCAGTGCGGGCATGCCGGTGGAGATTCAGCCGTTCGCTGACGGTGAAGAGGATAAAGAATATTGCCGCGAAGGCGATGCCGCTTTCCGTTGCTACCGATTTTGTAAACAGGTTTACCGTAGCCACTGTGAGCAGCACGAAAAAGACCGAAATCAGACCTAGGGGAATCTCGGTGTTGCCGATTCGGATATTCGGCGGAACCTTCCAGCCGCGCTCGCCCTTGTACTTCCAGCGGAGCAACAGCATTGACAGGCTGTTGAAGGTGAACGACCAGATGACACCGAAGGCGTACGCTTCACCCAGCATCAGCACGTTGCCGCGGGTGACGATGATGGTGGTCATCTGCAGGACGAAGACGAGATTGACGATGCGATAGCTGGTGCCGAAGCGGGAGTGAGGTTTGCGGAACCAGTCCGTGAGAACGCCATCTTCTGCAACGCGCATGAGCACGCCGGTGGAGCCGATGATGGAGGTGTTAATGGCGCCGGAAAGAATGAGGAAGCCGACCAGCACGACGAAGATGCGGAAGACGATCCGCCAGAACATGGGGCCGACCATGTACATGGCGAGTCCGGCGATCAGGTTGTCCTGGTAGACCTGGGTGCGCGGCACGGTGGGAATGAGCATCGACGCCAGCAGCGTTGCGCCGCCAGTGAAGACCAAGCTGTAGATTGCGATGACAATTGCTGCGCGCTTGAGGTTCTTGAGCTTGGGGTGCTGGATTTCGCGATTGACCTGCGCGAGACTTTCTTCACCGCTCATGGCCAGGATGGAGTGGCCGAAGGCCATCATGATGCCGAAGAGGCCGAAGATCGGCAGGCCACTGCCTTTCAGGAATCCGAGGGAATCTTCACTGAAGTGAAGATGGGAAGGGATGGGCGATGGCGGAAGCTGCGCACCGCGCATGAAGATGGAATAAACGCCCCAGATGAACAGTACGATCACCATTACCGTGGTGATCTGCATAACGCGCAAGGCCTTGTCGCTTGATTCTTCGATACCCTTGATGTTTTGCCACCAGTAATAGATTGTGACGATGGCGGCAAGCAGGGCCGACGTGTAGTTCATATTGAACTGGAGCGCGTTGCCGTGCGCGTCCATTAGTGCGGGCGGCAGCCAGTGGCCCTGGTTGGCGACGACCATCATTTCGTTGAGCAGGCCGGTAATGTACTGGCCGGCAGACACACCCGAGATGGGGCCGGTGAGAATGTAGTCGAACATCAGCGCGGAGACGCTGAGTTTGGCGAAGCCGCCGCCAAGGGCCTCCTTGACGACGCGGTAGACACCGCCGCGCGTGAACATGGAACAGCTTTCGACGTAGACCGCGCGCACGGCGAAGCTGAAGAGCATGATGCCGAGGATGAACCAGGGCGCGGCTGCGCCCACGGCGTGCTCGGCGATGCCGCCGGCATAAAACGCTGAAGATCCCAGGTCGTTGAGAACAATGGCGGCTGCTCGCCAGAAGGAGATAAACGTGAGCATCACCGAAGAGGCGACGATGAGTCGCACACGGTCACTCGGTGGAGCTACGGTCGTTCTGGAAGAGGCCATCGCGTGGGTGCCGGCGAGGCAGCCGGTGGTGTGAAAAAGCTACGAGCGAAACCACCGCTCTGCGCTGAGTCTAATTTCGAATCAAAGGCATGTCAACGGAAAATAAATGACTTCTGTCGGTGTTGTGAATTTTGGCGGGAATGCGCGGGTGAAACAGGACAGATGAGGTCGCCAAATTAACATTCGGAAACGGAGGGGTTAAGGCGTTGAGGGAGGTTGCTCGGGAAAGAACATCAACTCATAGAAGTTGAATAGACGAATGAAATCACATGGGGGGCGCGCGGCAGTTCAGTCTTTGCCGAACAGCTCTTTTCCATCCTCAATAAAGCTGATCAAGACGACAACCGCGGATCCGATGAGGCCAAGGAAGAACAAAAGCTCCATCAGATGGATGATGAATGCGGCCACGATCATGCTGCGATTGTAACCCAGTCCTCGTTGATGACTGACTCGAATGTTTTACACTCGCCCCTGTATGCACTCCAACTGGAAGGCGTGGGCCGCCGCGGGACTTTCTGCCGGCTTGCTCGAGCTGCCGTTTCCGCTCGCAGGCCCGATGCCGCCGTGGCGCAGCGTGTTTGCGTGGTTCGGCCTGGCGCCGCTGATTTGGGCGGTTTTGTCTGTAGATGTGACGAGAGAGCGGCGCCCGCTGAGGAGTGCGTTTTTTCTCGCTTACGTTTGCGGCGTGCTGTGGTATGTGGGGAATTGCTACTGGATCTATGACACGATGTTGATCCACGGCGGGTTGCCGCCGGCGATTTCGGCACTGATCCTTCTGCTTTTCTCGCTGGTGCTGGGACTGTATTTTGGGCTGTTCGGGCTGGGGATCGCACTCGTTCGGCGAGCGACGGGGTCGGTCCGATGGGCGCTGGCGTTCGCGCCGTTCTTGTGGGTGGCGCTGGAACTTGCAGGGGCGCGGATCACGAGCGTGCCGTGGGATCAGCTGGGGTACTCGCAGGTGGATAACGGGATTCTCACGCTCCTGGCGCCTTGGACGGGAGCGTACGGAATCAGCTTTGTGATCGTTGCTGTGAATTCCCTGACGGCGGCATTTTGCACGCCGCTCCTTCTCGAGGTTCAACTGAGACCCGAGGCCAGCAAATCAACGAAGCGAGCAATCAATGGATTGGCGACGTCAGTGATTGTTCTTGCCGCTCTATCGAGTCTCCATCCGGTTCGAACCAGCAGTCAGCCCACTGCCACCGCCGTTCTCATCCAGCCGAATCTCGATGTAGAGAATACCGGCTACTGGCTTGGGCCCGGAGAATTCGAGCAGCACATCGCCGATTTCATCAAGCTGGGCGGCGAGGATTGCAAGACGTACATTGCCGGCATTCCGCAGACCGGCGCGTCGAATGGCGAAATCATCTGCCCGCCGTACGCGACGCACCCAGATTTGATCGTGTGGCCCGAGTCGCCTGCGCCATTCTTCGAACAGGACCGGCGGTTCCAGGAAGCGATGGGCGAAGTTGCCCATGCGGACCAGGCTCCGATTATCGTGAATGGCGTGGGGTCTAATTTCTCGGCTGAGGAGAACGCGTGGCAGGATCATGTGTCGGCCATGGCTTTTGACGCGAACGGCAAGGAAGTGGGCCGCTACGACAAGATTCATCTCGTGCCGTGGGGCGAGTACGTCCCGTTTCCGAAGATTTTCTTTTTCGCGAAAAAGCTAACCGGGAAGGTGGCGCACTTCACTCCCGGCACCGTGCGCAGCGTGTTCAGCCTGGTGACGGCGAACGGCGAGACGCATCGCTACGGCATCTTCATCTGCTACGAAGCGGTGTTCGCCGATGAGATTCGGCAGTTCGCGAAGAACGGCGCCGAGGTTTTCGTAACCGGCAGCGACGATGGGTGGTACGGCGACACGAGCGCTCCGTGGCAGCACCTGAATATGGCACGGATGCGAGCCATCGAAAACCGCCGATGGATTTTGCGCGGGACGAACGATGGGGTCACCGCGTCGATCGATCCATATGGCAGGGTGCGGCAGAGCATTCCGCGGCACGTGGCGGATGCTTTGCCGGCGGAGTATGGCTTTCGCGATGACACTACGTTCTACACGGAGCACGGCGACGTGTTTGCGTGGCTGTGTGCCATACTTTCTATAGGCGTTGTTGGCTGGTGCGTGATGCAGCTGAAGTCCCGCTGACTCACTACTTTCCAGGGCCGCCGAGTTGCAAATTCAAAGCCAGGTCAAACGAGCCAAGATGTCACTGAACGATCTCGAATTCGCATACGCTCCCGTGCGCAACCAGGTGCGCGACCTGCGGGAGTATCTTTGACCCTGCCAGGATCCGCAGGGAACTCGCAGACATTGAAAACAAGTTAGCCGATCCGAAGCTGTGGTCCGATCCCGCCGCCTCGAAGCCGTTGATGCGCGACCGCAAGCGGCTGGAAACGCTCGTGCGCGACGACGACGAACTTGTGCGCCGCACCGGCGATATCGACACCTACTTTGAGCTGGGGCGCGAGGGAGAGGATGTTCTGGCGGATTTGGAGCAGAGCATCAATGAGCTGAAGGCGTTTGGTGAAGAACTGGAAGCGCGGACGATGCTGAACGGCGAGGCCGATGCGCTGAACGCGATTGTCACCGTGCATCCCGGCGCCGGCGGAACCGAGAGCCAGGACTGGGCTGAGATGCTGCTGCGCATGTATCTGCGCTGGGCCGAACAGCAGGGCTATAAGACGGAGATGAACGACTACCAGGATGGCGAAGAGGCCGGCATCAAGTCGGCGACATTCACCATCATGGGTGAAAACGCGTTTGGCCTGCTGGCAGGCGAGAGCGGCGTGCATCGGCTGGTGCGCATTTCGCCGTTCGACCAGGCCAAGCGACGGCATACGTCGTTTGCGTCGGTCTATGTTTCGCCGGAGATCGACGAAACCATCAATGTCGACTTGAAGCAGGAGGACCTGCGGATCGACACTTACCGCTCGGGCGGCAAGGGCGGGCAGCACGTGAACACGACCGACTCCGCCGTGCGCATGACGCACTTGCCAACGGGGATCGTGGTGCAGTGCCAGAACGAACGCTCGCAGCACAAGAATCGCGAGAAGGCGATGAAGATGATGCGCTCGCGGCTGTACGAATACGAGCTTGAGAAGAAGCGCGCGGTGAGCAAGAAGCTGGAGGATTCAAAGCTGGAGATCAATTTTGGCTCGCAGATTCGCAGCTACGTTTTGCAGCCTTACCGGATGGCCAAGGATCATCGCACCAAGGTGGAAGTGGGCGATGTGGACAAGGTGCTTGACGGGTATCTGGAGCCGTTTCTGAAGGGCTATCTGCTGGCGAAGCGGCGGGGGACGGCGGTGGCGGCGAGCAGCGATGACGAGTTGGAAGTGTAAAAGACAGGGGCCAAGGGGACAAGGTACCAATGGGACGAGGGAACGAGAGAGCCGTGGGACGCAAAAACTCTCACGGATGGAACCAGAGACGAAGTGAAAATGCAGAATGATCCGGCAGTGATTGACGAGATGCTGAAGAATGCGAAGACCATCGCCGTGGTGGGCATGAGCAACAAGCCGCACCGCGCCAGCTACAACATCGGGCGGTATCTGGCCGCGCAAGGTTATCGCGTTCTGCCGGTGAATCCTGTGCTGAAGGAGATTCATGGAGAGCCGGTTTATCCGGACCTTGACGCGGCGCAAGCGGCGGCGAAAGAGCTGACTGGGGCCGGGATTGACCTGGTGGATGTTTTTCGCGCGTCGGAGAATGTGCCGCCGATTGTGGATGATGTGATCCGGCTGAAGATTCCGTATCTGTGGTTACAGGATGAGGTGGTCCACGACGAAGCCGTTGCGCGGGCCCGGGCAGCCGGGGTGAAATGCGTGCAGAACGACTGCATTTATCGCGAACGCGCCAAACGGCCGGAGTTGCCGGGAGAGCGGAGCTAGCAGGTCAGCGGAAATAGGGAGCCGGGGACCGGGTGTCGAGTCCGAAGGTTGTCGTGCCTTGATCGCGACGTCGGAGTCTCTGGAAAGCAGGAAGGAAAAGCAGATCCTTCGACTCACCACCCCCAAACTGAAAAACGTCTGGGGCCCCGTTCGGTCAGGATGACACGCAAGTGTTGCGTGCTGGAGCGAGGGGTCAGGGAGCGGCCGCCCGCGGAAACGGCTAAGGGAGTTGAGAACAGCGTGTAACCATCGCCGGGTAGACTCAATCCAATGAGC
Source organism: uncultured Acidobacteriaceae bacterium (assembly GCA_963782085.1). Taxonomy (GTDB): domain Bacteria; phylum Acidobacteriota; class Terriglobia; order Terriglobales; family Acidobacteriaceae; genus Telmatobacter. Next base: position 1,133,885 of record CAWAIL010000001.1, on the reverse strand, counting down.
GTGGTCACAGTTCGAGGATACATGCGTCGCTTCGCGTTAATTGCCGGTCTGTTTGTCTTGCTTGGATCGGCTTTGCCGACAGCGGCTGCGTCGAGCTCAGCTGACGCGGCGCATCTGCATGTGCAACTCATTGTTCCCGCGGCGCAGTTGAATCGTGGAGAGAGCGCGAACGCAGGGCTTTACTTCAAGCTTGAGCCCGGTTGGCATGTGTATTGGGAGAATGCCGGCGACTCGGGCGAGCCGCCGCACATCAAGTGGAGTCTGCCCGATGGAATTACCGTTGGAGCCCTGCAGTTCCCGGCGCCCAAGCGGTTACCGCTTGGGCCGCTGATGGATTTCGGGTATGAAGGCGAAGTCCTGTTTCCGTTCAGCATTGATGTTGCGAAGGCGGCTAAGGCTGGACCAGCGGAATTGAAGGCGCATGTCAATTGGCTTGTCTGCCGCGAAGTGTGCATTCCGGGAAAAGCGGATTTGGAGGTGGACCGAGTCGTTCCGGCAAGCGGCGCCGAAGCGACTCCAGTGCGGCCGGATGCGGACATCTTCAGCAGGTTGTCGGGTCAACTGCCGAAAGCGCTGCCGGAATCGGACAAAGTCGTCTTTCAGTCGACGGCGACAGGTTTCCGCCTCGCCGTGGCTACGGGCCAGCGCGAGACGCAGGCGGAGTTCTTTCCTGAAGACCAGAACATTCTTAACAACCCTGCACCGCAGACTGTGACGGCGACCGCGAAGGGTTTGGTTCTCGATCTTATTAAAGATCCGAACCTCGCAGGCAAACCGGCTCAATTGAAGGGTGTGCTGGAACTCTCTGGCGGGCGGAATTACGAGATTACTGCCGCAGTGGGGACGGTTGCCGCTCCCGCGCTCGCGCCTGCATTTTCATTGCTTGCGCTCGCTCGAATTTCGTTCTTCGCATTTCTTGGCGGACTGCTGCTCAATTTGATGCCGTGCGTTTTTCCTGTGCTTTTTCTCAAAGGCCTGGCGCTGGTGAACTCAGGGTCTGAGGAGCGGCATAAGCTGCGCACGCATGGGTTTGTCTACACGATCGGCATTCTGGTTTCGTTCTGGGCGCTCGTCGCGTTGTTGCTCGGTTTGCGTGCGGCGGGTGCCACGCTTGGCTGGGGATTCCAATTCCAGTCGCCGGTTTTCCTGCTGCTGATGGCGAGCCTGCTGTTCTTCCTCGGGCTCTCGCTTGCCGGCCAGTTTGAGATTGGCCTCACGCTCACCAGTGCCGGTGGATCGCTGGCTGCGAAACAGGGCTACGCGGGGAGCTTTTTCACGGGTGTGCTGGCTGTTATCGTGGCTACGCCATGCACCGCGCCCTTCATGGGAGCGGCGATTGGTTATGCACTGGCGCAGCCGGCTGGCGTAACGTTTGCCGTCTTCACCGCACTTGCGCTCGGACTCGCGGCGCCCTATGTGGCGTTAACACTGCAGCCGGCGTGGACGCGCGTGCTGCCAAAGCCGGGCGTGTGGATGGATGTGCTGAAGCAGGCGATCTCCGTGCCCATCTTTATCACCGTCATCTGGCTGGCGTGGGTGCTGGCTGGGGCTTATGGCCCAGCTCTACTCGTCGCACTTCTGTCGGGCTTTTTGCTGCTCGCTGTCGCCGGGTGGTTCCTGGGCCGCTGGCCGGCGAAGCGCTGGGCCACAACCATCGCCGGGCTGATCGTTTTGGTTGCGGCGATTGCATGCATCGCGGCACCGAAAGAGCTGGCAGTGGCCCCAGTTAATGCTGGTGTGCAGCCCGCTTCAGGAAACTCGGCCGCAAGCAATGTTGCCTGGCAGTCCTGGTCAGCGGATGCGGTGCAGCATGCGCTCGCCACTGGCAAACCGGTGTTTGTCGATTTCACGGCAAACTGGTGCCTGAGCTGCCAGGTAAACGAGCGCGTGGCATTGAGCGAACCTGAAGTACAGCAGGCATTTTCTGCAGCCAACGTTGCACTCTTTCGCGCCGACTGGACGCGCGAAGATCCGGCGATCACAGAGGCACTTACGGCACTCGGCCGCAGCGGTGTGCCGGTTTACGCGCTTTACACGCCGGGTCAAAGCGACCCTCAGTTGTTGCCGCAGGTGCTGACGCCGGGGATTGTGACGGACGCCTTGTCGAAACTGCCGAAAACCGCTGCTGCAAAATAGATCTCGCAAGAATTTGTGACTTGACTGCCCGCGGCGGGCCCGAAGAGAGATGATCTGTTGGCGCCCAACGCTATCTAAGTCTTCCGCATCTTAGCTCCGAGGAGATCCGATGAGCGCAAAGACGAAACCTACGCACGAGCAGCCCGGCGGTCAGAAAGAAGACACCAAGGACGATGGCGTGGTGAATGACTCGCTCGGCACAATCGATATCGCCGATTCAACGGGTACTGACGAAGAGAAGGACAACGGCGACGCGAAGAAGGGGAACACGAAGACACGGGAAGACTGATGGAGACAGGCGACAGGGGACAAGTTCGGCAGGCGGTGTGCTTTGATTGCGAGGTTGGGGCCGCTGGAAAGCAGGAAGGAGAAGCAGATCCTTCGGCTCACCACCCCCAAACTGCGCTACGTTTGGGGCCCCGTTCGCTCAGGATGACACCCGGCTCTCAGTGGCTTTGAATGAGAGGCAAAAAGTTCAGAGTCTGGCGTCACTATGAGGATGAGGCACCCTTCTTCCCGGTCCGAACCTTCCTGATGTCCTCCAGTCGCTGCGCCAGCGCCTTCTCGCGGCCTTCCTGCGTGGGGTGGTAGTAATGGTGGCCCTTGAGCGAATCGGGCAGGCAGTCCATGTCGGCTACTTTGCCCTCTTCGTCGTGCGCGTACTGGTAGCCTTCGCCGTAGTCGAGCTCCTTCATCAGCTTGGTGGGCGCGTTGCGCAGGTGCAGCGGAACCGGCTCCTGCCGCGTGTTCTCGATGTCTTCTGTCACGGCGCCGTAGGCGGTGTAGACCGCGTTCGACTTGGGCGCGAGCGCGAGATAGACGACTGCTTCTGCGAGCGCCAGTTCGCCTTCGGGTGAGCCGAGAAAATCGTACAGTTTCCCTCGCGGAGAGGCAAAGATTGAGCGCTTCGGGCGCGGCCAGGCCGATGTCTTCGACGGCCATGCGCACGATGCGGCGCGCGACATAGAGCGGGTCTTCGCCGCCCGCGAGCATGCGGCCCAGCCAGTAGAGCGCTGCGTCGGGATCGGAGTTGCGCACGCTTTTGTGCAGCGCGGAGATGAGGTTGTAGTGCTCCTCGCCTGCCTTGTCGTACATGCAGGACGCGCTGCTGGAGGGCTTCGGTCGCGATGGCTTTCGTGATGTGCTTGCTTCCGTCGGCGTTTGCGGCGAGCTGCGCGGCGACTTCAAGCGTGTTGTAGGCGTTGCGGCAGTCGCCGCTGGAGTAGCCGGCGATCAGTTCGAGGGCTTCGTCGTCGGCGGTCGAGCTGCTGTGCGCCGAGGCCGCGCTCGTCGATCGTCGAGCGCGCGCCGTAGCAGCGTGACGATCTGTCCTTCGGTGAGCGGCTCGAGCACATAGACGCGGCAGCGCGAGAGCAGCGCGGAGATAATTTCGAAGGAAGGATTTTCGGTGGTCGCGCCGATCAGGCGGATGGTGCCGCGCTCGACGTAGGGCAGAAACGCGTCCTGCTGCGCCTTGTTGAAGCGGTGAATCTCATCGATGAAGAGAATGGTGCGCGAGTGCAGCTCGCGCGGCTTTGGCCGCGTCGGCCATCACCTGCTTGATCTCCTTGATGCCGCTGACGACGGCGGAGAACTCGATGAAGCTGGCCTTGGTGGTTTCGGCGATGATTTTGGCCAGCGTGGTTTTGCCCACGCCCGGAGGGCCCCAGAAGATCATCGAGCTGGTATCGTCGCGGTCGATCTGCACGCGCAGCGGCTTGCCGGGACCGACCAGATGCTGCTGCCCGACGAGCTCATCCAGACTTGCGCGGACGCATTCTTTCCGCCAACGGCGCCCCCACTGCCATTGCATGGAGCGGACCTTTGGACGAGTGAATCGGTCGGTCCAGCAATTGGTCGGGCTCGTTGTCGAAGAGGCTCATCGCGCACTCCCCACCCTTCCACGTTTCGTTTGATGAGCCGATCTCTGCCTGGATGCTTCATAGAGCAACACGGTTGCCGCCATCGCGGCGTTCAAGCTTTCGACTGGGCCGGGGCAGGGAATCGTTACTTTCCCATCGGCCCTGGCGATCAGGTTGTCAGCAACTCCGCTACCCTCGTTGCCGATGACAAGAGCCACCGCTCCCGCCAGGTCGGCTAGATTGGCCGGTTCGGAATCATGCACTGTTGTCGCAAGAATTCGAATGCCGGCTTCACGCAATTGATCGAAACACATTCGATCGCTTGTGGTCACAAGCGGCAGGCGGAACACGCTTCCTGCGGAGGCGCGCACCGCTTTGGGATTCCAGGCGCTCACAGTTCCTGGCAGGCTCACGACGCCGGACGCTCCGAACGCTTCGGCCGAGCGCAGGATCGTACCCAGATTTCCCGGGTCCTGAATTCCTGCGAGCACTACGAGCAGTGTCTTTTTCTGGTTTCGGTTGAGCACATTCTCCCAAGTCCATCGCGGCGGCTCGATGAGGGCGGCAACGGGCTGCGGGGTCTCGGTTGCCAGCGCGGAATCGAGTAACGCGCGTGGCAGTTGCAGAATTTCGACCTCTGCGGGCAGCCGTAGAGAAACGAGCAGCTTTTCGAAGCCATGCGCTACAAACACGGTGTGCACTTGCAGCCCGGCGCGCAATGCTTCCTCGAGCATCTTTGGACCCTCGATACCGATGAGCCCCTGCATGCCCTGGCCCGGAGCAGCCATTGCTTTGCGCAGCTCCTTGACACGCGTATTTTGCTTGCTCTCGATTGCACGGACCGGCATCGTTGACACGACCTTTAGCCGATTCTAAGAGCAGCCACTTGCTTCTAGCTACTCAGTACCGCTCTTCAGGCGATCTGTTCAGGAGCACAACTAATTTGGTGTGGGAGATTCCTGAATGCTGTCGATCACAAGCATGGGCACGGGCCGACGCTCTTTCACCAGCTTCAGCCCAAGTTCGCGGTGCACTGCCTCAAAGAGGGAGACAGCGCCGTTAGGATCCGATGCTGTTCCATCCGCACCGTCCTGTTGCGTGGAGTTGTTCGAGGGCGGCCGCGATCCGCCGTTCAGGATGTTGTTGACCGAACTGAAACTGAGCGTGAAATTGTATCCGCCCTTTAATCCTGTTTTGTCGAGAACGGTGTTGTGGACGTAGCCATCAGCAACGGTCTGGAGCTCGATGCCGAGTTGCGCCATGGTCATGTTCTGGCAATAGACGAGCCGGTTGAGAATGGGATTCGCAATGCGTGGATCCTTGCCGTCGGGACCTGGCCCCTCAGTGCAGCGAGTACGGACCGTTGGCTCAGCCGGGGTCAATTTCGGATTCACGGCAAGAAGGCTATACGCTTCGCCTTCGCGATCTTCAATGTGCGCATGCAGATTGAATCGATCGGCGAGCAGGGCGCGCAGCATGAGCTGAAGTTGTTGGTTGTCCGCATCGGGAGGCTTCTTCGCAGCTTCAGCGGCGTCATCGCTCGACATTTTGGCGACGATATCCCAGCGGTCCTTGTCGATCCACGGAGGCGCACTTGCGAAAGCCTCCGTCTCGTTCTCATTCAAGTCCCACGCAATTTCGATGAGCGTCTTCAGGGTGATACCCGTGGCGTCCAACCGGCCGCGGCCGATACTGCCTCTGCGCGGCCCATCAGGCTTTGAAGCTGTAAACACCGCAACCTCAAATTCGGGCAAGGGCTGCGGCGGCAGGAGCTTGTCGGTTCCGGACGGATTTGGGATCGGGACCTCATCGACGCTATCGACAAGCAAGACGGGTCGGGGGGCAGTTTCCAACGCGAGCTTCAGGCCAAGTTGCGACTCAAGCGCTTCGAAGATTGTGACCGAAGCAGAGCCGGCGCGATCCCGTCCTCCGCTTGGCGTCCATTTCAGCTCAAAATCGAACGACCCCTTCAAGCCCGTGACCTCCACGACCGGCATTTCGAGATAGCCTCCGCCGCGAGTGTTACGCAAAAGCTGTGCGAGCTGCTCCATGGTCTCGTTATGGCAAGTGAAATCGATCTGCGGCGGACTCCCGGGCGGCGGTGGATGCGGATCGCATCCGGAATTCTCCGTGCTGGCAGCCGGCTTCAGTTTCGGCGTGTCCTTGCCGGCTTTCAGCTCGTAGGCGGGCATTGGTGCGGTGCCGTTATGGACTACCAGGTTGAATCGCCCGGCGAGGAGCGCCTGCAGCATCAGCTTCTGGTCCGCGGCCGAAGTGGTCGGTGCTGTCTTCGCGTCGATGTCGTAGCGGTTGTATTCGAGCCAGCTTGGTCCGCCCTGCACGTTGCCCGAATCGAGGCTGTAGGCTCTGGAAATGAGATCGGCCATTGTTGCCTGGTGAATGATGTAGCGATCACCTTCGAGATGAGGGCCATCGAGCCACGGCTCCGACATGCGAGGGCTCGGATGCACGTCAGCCGCCTCGAATTTGAGGGGGGATGTGGTAGCGGAAGGCGGGTCAGCGGCGGCTTTCGGGTCATCAGACTGCGCGAGCGATGAAAACGGCAGCAGGGCGACGAGGCAGCATTCCGCGAGTGAGAGAATTTTCATTTTGACCTTGTCGGTTGGCGGGAGGCCGGTTACGCGCATTCGTCCGCGCCAATTCTAGTTGAGGCGTCCCGTGTCGCACATTTTCGCCGGCTGGCGAGCACTGGAGGTTTCAAAGCGATTGCCAGATGGACGAATGACAGCGCCGACCGTCAGCGATTGACCGCGAATTTGGTCAAATTGAGTCCAAATTCATTCGCTACACCAACTTGAAGAGCGGTTTGCTCAACTTGCACCGACGGCTAGTGCTGTGATAGTTTCCGATTTTGTAGCCTCTTCTTCTATTCGGGAACCGAGGTAGGCCTTCTTTGTCCGCGGAGATATTGCGCGTCCATCCCGATGAACCCCAACCGGACCGGATCGATTACATCGTCTCCTGCCTGCGCAAAGGCGGTGTTGTCGCCCTGCCGACCGACACGTTCTACGGCCTGGCCGTGGACCCGGTGAACCTGTGCGCCGTGGAGCAGATCTACCAGATCAAGACCCGCCAGAAGCACAAGCCGCTTTCGCTGCTGATCTCCGGCCTGTCGCAGGCCTATGAGCTGGCGCGCGACACCGATCCGCTGCTCGACAAGCTGGCCGACCGCTTCTGGCCGGGACCGCTGACGATTATTGTGCGCGCCGGAACCAAGCTGCCGCTGCGCTCGACGGCCAATACCGGCAACGTGGCGCTGCGCGTGCCCGATGCCGCCATTGCGCGCGCGGTGGTGGAGCGCTTCGGCCTGCCCATCACGGCCACGTCGGCGAATCTGCAGGGCGCTTCGGAGTGCACCAACGCCGCCTGCGTCCGCGACCAGATCGGCGACCGCATTCCGCTGATCATCGACGGCGGGCCGACGGGCCGCGCGCAGCCCACGACCATCGTCGATCTCACGCTCGGCGAAGGCCGCTGGGAGATTCTGCGCGAGGGCGCGATTCCCACCCACGAAATCGTCATGGCTCTGCAGCGGTGAAAAAGCAGGGACAGGTAACGGGATTAAGGAATTCGGCCGACGGTGCGAAACTTAGAATTGCTGACTGTGAACGTGGCCACTGAAGACCTGAAACCGTCTGCACGCTTATGTCTGGCCGAATCCAAACCGAAACGCCGCAAATTGTTCGGCGCGTTGCGTATTGTTGCGTGGTTTTGGTTTTGCTCGCCGGCGCCGTGGCTCTGGTGCCGCTGGGTCTACGTGCAGATCGAGAGCTATGCGCACCAGGATCAGGCCGCACCCGCCGATGCCATTGGCGTTCTGGGCGCGGCGGAGTACGACGGCCGGCCCTCGCCGGTCTATCGCGCGCGGCTCGATCATGCGCTTGAGCTCTACCATCGCGGCATCGCACCGCTCATCATTACGCTCGGCGGGCCGGGCGGCGACCATACACCGAGGGCTCGGTCGGCGCGGATACCTGATCAGCAAGGGCGTTCCCGAAGAAGCCATCATTGCCGAGACCGAGAGCCGCAACACCGAGGAGTCGGCGCGGCGCATCGCCGTGATCGCGCGCGTCAACGGCCTGCACCGGCTGGTGGTCGTCAGCGACGACACGCACATGTTCCGCATTCACGCCATCTGCGCCGCCGAAGGGCTCGACGTGCTGACTTCGCCGCGCCCGCGGCCGGCCGTCGAAGACAAGACGCTGGAGGCCGAGCGCATCGCGCCACGAAATTCTGAGCTACACCTTCTGGCGGCTGCATCTGCATTGAGAACAGGGACCAAGGGCGAGAGAACGAGGGACGAGGGAGCAAGGCAGCCGGAAGCTAGGGAGGCTGCTTTTTTCAGCGCCAAAATGCAAGGACCACTAACGCAAATCCCGCTGCGCTCGCTGTCGACAGGAAGTTCACTGCATCGTTGTTCAACCAGCCCCGCTTCTCAAATGTTGCACCGAGCAGGCTGTCGAAGAGCAGGCCGAAGACGCCGGCGGCGCAGCTCACGGCAAAGAAGTTGACAGTCGCCGCGGAGCGCCCACGCTCCTGCGGCAGCCACTATTGCCGGCCGCGATGGTCCCGGCGAGCGTGCCTGCCAGGCTGATCGCGCCGTCGGTTCCGGGTTCAACCGCGCGGAACGTCGTGATCATGCGCGGCCGGCCGCCGATACCTGGCCGATCTCCGACGAAACCGTGTCGGCCGCCGCCTCAGCCAGTGCCGCGATTGCGAGAACCAGCAGTGGCACTCCGCCTCGGGTCAGGTTCAGGGACCAGCACAGATCGAGAAGCCATGATTGAAATGGTCCGATCGCGACCAGCGCCGCCACGCCGAGATTCGCTGCCACCTGAGAAGCCGAGCGTCCGCGCCGCGCCTCCGCCGTACCCAGGCGCTCTTTCTTGCGCCTGCCCGCGCGCGTGGCCGCGAAAGCCAGTAGCGAGACCGCCAGCATAGGGATGAGGGCCGTGTGCCATGGCTCGTACGGCACCGTAACCGTAGAAAACATCAGGCTCGCGGTGATCACGGCGCCGGTTGCCGCCGCCGCCGGAGTGGCTGCTCGCACCTTCCATGTGACCAGGCCCAGCAGCGCGCACAACCCCAGGGTCCACATGACGATGGCTGCGGTTCGCCCAGCCAGGCCACGCAATCGAGCAGCATGCTGGTGCCCACAAACGGCAGCACCGCAAGCAACACCAGCTTCGATTGCCAGCGCAGACTCTCCTTGGCCACGCTTCATCGTAACCCTTGGAGCTAGCGGGCAAAACGGTCGCCGGGAGAACACGGAGCGATCGCTTCCCGGCAAGCTGCTGGTTGCCTCTGGCCTTCCCGTGCGTCTGATTTACAATCAACTAGGAAGCAGGAAAGATTGGGAATGAGGCTTTTTCTCATGAATGTCACGGCCAGGCGCGTGTGCTTTTCGCGCAGGCAGGCGCGGCACTTGCGATTGCAGCCTTTGTGGCGGTTGCGGCGACAATTACAGGCCGGTTGTCACCCCGGTAAATACCAGCGGGCCGCCAGCCCAACCATCGTCGTACGCGATTGTGGTTTCCACCACGGGGGCGACGACACCCGGGAGTGGTCACCTTCATTGATTATTCCGGCGACTCGATTCTGAACGAGACGCCGATCGGTCCGGGCCCCAAAGTCTTCACGCTGGACGAGGTGGGCGCGACCGGCTACACCATCAACAGCGACGGCACGCTTTCCAACTTTGCCATCACCACCAGCCTGCAGGCCAAGAACGTCTCTGAATCTACGCTGCCGACCGGGGCGCAGCTGGTGAACGTTACGGCGCCGTCCTCCGGTTTCTGGGTCACCGACCTCAATGGTGACCTGGTAGATCTCTTTGCCGGATCGCCACAGCACTTTACACTTTCGATTCCTGTGGCGACGGCAACGAGCCCGGCAACAATGCCGGTTTTGGTAGCCGGATCGGCGACGCTAGCCGGTGAGCGCGAATACGTCCTCAGCCAGAACGTACCCGACGCCACGGGACAGATGACCTGCAATAACCCGAGCAACTTCGGCGCCGCGCCGACAGGCGTGGCGACGCCGATCGAGATTTCGAGCAATACGACGGATCCAGCAATTCCTGTGGGCAAGTGTCCCGTTTATGCGATTGAGACCCCAGACCAGCAGCGCTTGTTTGTTCTGAACCGCGGCGACGACACCGTCACAGTAATCAACGCGAAAAACAACACACTCGATAAGTGCCCGGTTCCGCTGACGATCGTGCCACCCGGAACGGTGCCAACCTGCCCACCGCCCTACAACACCAACCAGAACGGCCAGGCGATCACGTATCACCCCGTTTTACCGCTATCACTTACTGCAGTGAATGCGCTGAACGCAATTACACCGGGCTCCGGTAATCCGCCGAACGGAACCGCCGGCATGACAGCAGTGGCAGGGCCCGTTTATGCCGAGTTCAATCAGGCGACTCAACAACTGGTCGTCGCCAATTACGATGGCGGTTCGATCAGCGTAATCGATGTGAGCCTGGACGAATATGGCAACGATAGCTCGACCTTCGGGACCACTTACACGATTCCGGTGGGCAATACGGCGACGCCGAACCCAGCCAGCGTAACGGTACTCTATGACGGCAGCAAGGCCTACACAGCGAATCAGAATGACGGAACCGGGAATGGCACGGTGACTGTAGTCAATCTCTCGACGCACACGGTGGAGAAGACGATTACGGTCGTCGGTCATCCGCGCACCGTTGCTTCCACGCAGAACTCAGAGTACAGCAAGATCTACGTGGCCTCCCCGGACAGCCCACAAGTCACAATCATCCAGTCCAACCCCACGGTGACCGATCTGATTGATACGACCGTGCTGGTGGAGGGCAAGGTGGTGGATCTGCGCGTGACGTCGGTAAATGGCTCTTCCGGGAACCCCAACTTCAGGAGCCGCGTACCCGGCTACGGACAGCCCTGCAATCTGCCGGGAGCAGCGCAATACGCCACGCTCGCAGCATGCCAGGCCACTCCGTAAACGGCGCCGGTGTGATTTTAGCGGCGAGATTGTCAAAGGGTCATTTTCTTTCGAAGAAAATGGCCCTTTGATCGTTCAGGAAAGGAAATTGAGGCCCAATGGCGAACGTGGCAAAGGGTCAAGCGGAAAGCACAACAATCGTGAAGCCGCGACCCGCGAAAATGAGGATCGATCTGTTGCTCGTGGAGCGCGGGCTTGCGCAAAGCCGTGAACGCGCCCGCTCGATGATCCTTGCCGGACGCGTTATGGTTACGGAAAATAAGGGCGAACAGAAGGTCGACAAGCCAGGCGTCTCAGTGTTGCAAGACGCCGGAATTCGTCTTCTCGGTGATGACCTGCCCTTTGTGAGCCGCGGCGGCCTGAAACTGGCTGCTGCGCTCGATCACTGGGGAATCGACGTTTCAGGTCGGGCCTGCCTGGATGTGGGCGCCTCGACCGGCGGATTTACCGATTGCCTGCTGCAACATGGCGCGGCACGCGTGATTGCCATCGATACCGGCTTCGGACAGATCGCCATGAAACTGCGCAACGATCCGCGCGTGCAGTTGGTGGAGCGCACCAATGCACGTTTTCTCGAGCCTGGATCGCTCGATGGGGCCGAGAATTCAACGATGCTGGCGATGGATGTTTCGTTTATTTCGGCCACGCTGTTGCTGGGGCCGGTTTTCGAGGCGGCGCCTTCGCTGGATGAAGCGGTGATCCTGGTCAAGCCGCAGTTCGAAGCAGGGCGGGAGCATGTGGGCAAGGGCGGCATTGTGCGCGATCCAGAAGCGCACGAACTGGCCATCGCGAAAGTCGCCGATTGCGTGCAGTCGCTGGGCTGGCAAGTGGCGGGAACATTCCGTCGCCTATTAAAGGTGCCGAAGGGAATCAGGAATTTCTGCTGTACGCCAAGCGAAGCTAGCATCTCAGGAAGCTGCGATCCTTTACACTTGTACCGCATGACACGTGTCGCGATCGTTTGCAAACCGCACAGGGAAGAGCTCGAGCGGCTATTGCCCGACCTGGTTGCGTGGCTCGCGCTCACAAGTACGAACCGATTCTCGACCGCGAAGGCGGCACCTACACCGCGGCTGCGCCTGCCGTCGATCGCGCTGAACTGCCGGCACAGTCTCCGGAGCTGGTGATCGTGCTCGGTGGCGATGGCACGCTGCTGGCGGCTGCGCGCGTTTTCGCCAACGTGGGCACGCCGATCCTGAGCGTGAATCTCGGCTTCCTGGGTTTTCTCACGGAAGTTCGTCTCGCCGATCTTTACGCAACTCTTGAGAACTGGTGCGCGGGCTGCCACTCGCTTGATGAGCGTGCCATGCTGCATGCCGAGCTATGGCGCGACGGCGCAGAGATCATCAGCTTACGACGCGCTGAATGAGATTGTGGTTTCGAAGGGCGACATTGCCCGCATGGGCGAACTTCGCGGTCGAACTGGATGGCAGGAGCGTGGCGCGATTCCGCGCCGACGGCGTGATCGTTTCCACGCCCACTGGCTCCACAGCCTATACGCTGGCCGCCAACGGGCCGATTCTTACGCCCGACGTGGATGCAATGGTGGTGACGCCGATTTGTCCGCATCTGCTGACGCTGCAGGCCAATTGTGGTGCGCGGCAGACGCGTCGCTGGTGATTCGCGTCGAGGGCGTCCCGAATGTCGCGCTGCTGACCATTGACGGCCAACAGGGGCTGCGAACTGCAGCTGGGGACGAGGTGCGCTGCCGCCGCTCCAGCCAGACAGTCAAGTTAGTTCGCTTGGGCGAAACCGGCTTCTTCGATGCGTTACGCAGCAAGCTGAGCTGGGGCGAGCTGTAGAAGCTCACACCCTACTTGGTCAATTCGGCCAGCAATGCCTTGGCCTTCGCTGCCAGCGTGCGCGCCCCGTCGATATCGCCCGAGGCAAGAGCTTCCTTGGCCTGCTTCAGGAACTCGCGGATCTGGTCGGCAGTTTTCTGCTCTGTGTCATTCAGGGGACGATTGATGCCATTCAGACCGCGCTCAATGGACGCGATCGAGTCCTCGGTTTGCTGGCGGAAATTGGCGGGGTCGCCGGAAGAGAGATTGCCACAATTGCACTCACAGCGGGCACCGAATTGGCGTCCGATTCCGGTACTTCAACGGGCTTGCCAAGCAAGCGGTGCCGCCGAATCTGCTGCTTGATCGGCACGGCGTCCACTCTCAAGTTGTAGATTGGACGGGCGGTAATGACACTCTTGCGCGGGCGGAATTTCAACCGATGGCAAGTTCAATCGGCCGCGAAGGTTGAATGGGTGGTGCGAGGGCGAGCGGCGGTGTGGGCGCAGCCTTGTGAAAGAGGGAGATGGATGCAGCCGGTGAGCAACAACGGCAGCAGCCACGCGACGCGCCTGGCAGGCGACCTCATTCCCCAAACCCCTTTTCGTTCTCAACATTCGCCGGTTGCAGATACCGGCGTCCCCGGTCCGTGGCGGCGAGTGGAATTCGCAGCCGGAATTCCGTGCCACGGCCTTCCCTCGATTGTACTTCGACGCTGCCATGATGCAACTGCAGGATGCGGTAAGTCATTGCCAGGCCGATGCCGCTGCCGCCGGTCTTGGTGGTGAAGTACAGATCGAAGATCTTCTCGCGAATCTCGGCGGGAATGCCGGTTCCCTCGTCGGCAACGCGCATCACGGCGAAATTGCCGCCGGCATGCGCCGGTCTTGTGTCAGGCCGCCCAGTGGAAAGCCCGTTTGAGCCGGCTCCGGCAGAGTGTTCTGTACCGCTCCACTCTTCTTCGAGTGTCACTTCGAGCCGGCCGCCATCTGGCATGGCCTGCGCGCCGTTCTGGATCACATTCAACGCCGCCTGTTTCAGCAGGTCGGCGTCGACGTTGGCGATCAGCGGCTCTTCCGGCATGTGGCTGATCAGAGTCACATGGCGCAGTTGTCAGCTCGTCTGCAGCCAGCGCCAGCACGTCGCCGATCACCAGGCGCAGATCCTGTTCGCGCAGTTGCAGTTCCACCGGCCGCGAGAAGTCCACCAGCGTCTGCACGACGCGGTCCAGCCGCCGGATCTCCACATCGATCACGTCGAGATGGCGCATGGCCGGCCCGTCTGCGTCGCCAAGCTTCGACTTCAGAAGTTCCAGATGCACCACGATGGCGTTGATGGGGTTCTTGACCTCGTGGCCGACGCCCGAGGTCAGCCGGCCGATGGCCGCCATGCGGCGCGAAAGCTCCAGCTCCGACTCGATCTCCGCCGCCGATTCCAGATCGTGCAGCGTAACCAGCGCGCCCAGTCCCTGATGCGTTTCATCGTCGTAGATAAAATCCACCGAGGCCTGGATGCGCCGCCCGTTTTCGGTGCGAATCTCCTCTTTGACCATGTTCACGCCGGCTTCGATCGCCTCGCGCAGCGCCCGGCCCAGCACGAGTGGAACCGGTCGAAGATCTCGCGGGCATGCTGGCCGAGAATGTTTTCGCGATCGATCTGCAGGAATCGCCGCGCCGCTTCCGAAACCAGAACCGCGCGCCGGTCTTCGGTGAAGAGCAGAATGCCGTCCTGCAGATTGCCAAGAATCTGGTCGAGATTCTCACGCAACGCGGAATAAACCTCTTCCACGTTGCGCATGCGCTGGCCGATCTTTTCGATCTTGGTGGAGACGCTGCGCGGCCACGTCCTGCTTGTCCGCGCGTTTCGTCTTCGGCGGGCGCTCCCCCGGCCGCGGTCAGTCGGTCGAGCTGCCGGCTGATCTCAGTCATGGGCCGCAACGCGAGGTTGCTCAGCAGAAAAGCCGCCAGCCAGCGCCGCGATCAGCGCGAATCCCATCAGCCAGAACGCTTTTCGCAGCAGCGGCTCATAGACGGCGCGCAGCAGCGAAGTGTGAACCCCCACGTTGACGGTGGCGATGAGTTTGCCGTTGTTCTCGAGCGGCGCAACGATGTCAAAGACCTTCGGGTTTGCCAAAGACCTGCATCATCATCGGCATCGGGCTGGCCTTGAGCAACTGGTCGTAGTTGGGGCGCGAGGGCAGCGGCTTGCCCTGGTTGTCGGGATTGGTGCTCAGCAGCACGTATGCCCTGGCTGTCGCCGATATTGATGTCGTAGACCGTAGGCGAATAGCGGATGACCGAGATCGAGCGTGGCCTGCAAGCGTGGCATCGTTCTGCACCGTCTCGGCCACCAGCGCGCGCAGTTCGCCGGGATTGTTCGGATCGACGGTGCGATCCTTGAGGCCGGTTTCGAGCGCCTTCTGCAGCGCGTACCACACCTGGTCGGCCACCATCCGGTTGGTGTCGTAGGTTTCCTGCACCGCCGCTTTCACCAGCTGGTGCACATACACCAGCGAGACCACCCCGGCGATCAGGAACACCAGGGCCGTGATGGCCAGCACGAGTTTGGTCTTCAGGCGCATCGATCCACGTTCCTGTGCGAACAACTGCTGTGTGCACCGGGAATGTAGATTCGCGCGGTCGGCTGCGATTAATGGATCGACGTTTTTTGCGCGATCGGGACAGATATACCGCCTATTCATGCATTGCGAATCTTGCTCAGCTCTTTACTTCCTGACGTGCTCCCGGCCGTATTCCTTGAGCTTGTTGTGCAGAGTCTTCAGGCTCACGCCCAGAATCTCCGCGGCCCGCGTCTTGTTTTGCCCTGTGGCCTCGAGCGTGCGCAGAATCAGCAGCCGCTCCGCCTCGTCCACGGTCGCCCCCACGCGCACAGTGATCGAGCTGCCGTCGGCCGATGCGGCTTGCTGCCTGATCTTTGCCGAATCCCTGCGGCAGATGTCCCGGCCTCGAGCGGCGCGCCATCGGGGCAAAGAATCACCGCCCGCTCGATGGTGTTGCGCAGTTCGCGCGCGTTGCCCGGCCAGCTGTGCGGCCATCAGCCGTTCCAGCATGGACGGCGAGACGCCGGACACTTTGCGGCCGTGCTTCTGGTTCATCTCGCGCACCATGGCCTCCACCATGGCGGGCAGATCGTCAAGGTGATCGCGCAGCGGCGGCATGTGCGATGTTGAAGACATTGAGCCGGTAAAAGAGGTCGGCGCGCAGATGGCCCTCGGCGACGGCACTTCGCGGATCGCGATTGGTCGCCGCCAGCACGCGCACGTCCGACTATCCTGCTCCGTGCGCGCGCCCAGCCGCCGGAACTTGCGCTCTTCCAGCACGCGCAGCAGCTTGGCCTGCGTGCCGTGACGGCATCTCGCCCATCTCGTCCAGCAGCAGCGTGCCGCCCTGGGCCAGCTCGAAGCAGCCGGCGCGGCGCTCGACCGCGCCCGGTGAACGAGCCCTTCTCGTGGCCGAAGATTTCGCTTTCGATCAGCGTTTCCGGAATCGCCGCGCAGTTGACCGCGACAAACGGCCGCGCCTTGCGCGGGCTCAGATCGTGCAGCGTGCGCGCCACCAGCTCCTTGCCCGTGCCGCTCTCGCCGGTGATCAGCACGGGCACGTTCGAGGGCGCAACCTGCTCGATCAGCGCTGAAGATCTCGCGCATGGCTTGCGCGAGCTGCCGACCAGCTGGCCCAGCACGCCGGTCTCGCGCAGCCGGCGGCGCGCCACTTCCAGCTCGATCGCGGTTTCCCGCTGTCGCGTGGCGTTGGCCAGGATGGTCTTCAGCCGCGTCGGCGTCCACGGGCTTCTGCAGAAAGTCGTACGCGCCCAGCTTCATGGCGTCCACGGCCAGCTGAATCGAGCCCATGGCGGTGAGCACCACCACCGCCATGTTGGCGCTGAGGCCCTCGCCGCCCTCGGCCAGCTTGGCCAGCAGGCCCATGCCGTCCATGCGCGGCATCTTCAGGTCGGTCACCACAATGGCCGGATCCCAGGCCAGCGCCTTTTCCCAGGCCTCGACGCCGTCGCGCGCGGTCTCGGTGCGGTATCCCCATCCGGAGATCAGCTCCGCCAGCCCGGCCAGCGCGTTCGGCTCGTCTTCGGCGATCAAAACCTTTACTGCATTCTGCATAATTTGTTTCTATCCGTTCATCTAGCTTACCTGTTTGCAGGGGAGACGCATACAGTTTGAACCATCCCAAAGGTCACTGGCTACAGATGCGTTGAAAACATCGGGTTAAGTCATAGAATTCTTTCATGCTTGACTACGAGATTTCCGCTGCCGATGCAGCCCGGCTACTTGAAGAAGGATCGGCTCGCCTCATCGATGTCCGCGAGCCGTGGGAGTTTGCCACGGCGCATGTCGAGGGCGGCGTCCTGATCCCGATGGGCGAAATGCCGGCCCGCGCGCAAACCGAGTTGCGCCAGACGAACGCCTGGTGATTATGTGCCATCATGGCGTGCGCTCGATGAACGTTACCGCCTGGCTGCGCAACCAGGGATTCGAACAGGCGCAGTCGATGCGCGGCGGCATCGATGCATGGTCGCGGGAAGTCGACCCCGGAGTGGGGCGCTACTGAAGCCTCACTGCAGGCCTCATGCCCGCCGGCAGCTTGCCGGTCTATACTCGGTTTTTGCCGGACTGCTTTTTGATCGCCCTTCGAACGGAGCCAAGCCATGTCCTCCTCTGCCGTTGCTTTTGCGCAGCAAAATTATCCACGCTTTCTCGATGAGTTGAAGGCCCTGCTGCGCATTCCTTCGGTCTCCACTCTGCCCGAGCACAAGGGCGACTGCCGCAAAGCTGCCGAATCGCTGCTTGCCGAGCTAAAACGCATTGGCATGGAAAATGTGCGCTTCATCGAAGACGGAGGGCCATCCACTGGTCTATGCCGACTGGCTGCATGCAGCCGGGAAGCCAACCGTGCTGATTTACGGCCACTACGATGTGCAGCCGCCCGATCCGCTGGACGAATGGCACACGCCGCCGTTTGAGCCCACCGAGCGCAATGGAAATCTCTACGCGCGCGGCGCTGTCGACGACAAGGGCCAGGTGATGGCGCAGGTCAAGGCGCTGGAATCGCTGCTCGCCGCCGAAACAAACGCTGCCTTTGAATGTGCGCGTGCTTTTTGAAGGCGAAGAAGAAGTGGGAGGGGAGGGAATCGCCGAGCTACGTTGCCTCGAAGCCTGCCGATCTGAAGGCCGATTTTGCGCTGGTCTCCGATACCGAACTGTTCGCGCCTGGCCTGCCTACGCTCTGCGTCGGGCTGCGCGGCATGATCTACACCGAGATTGAAGTGCGCGGCGCAAAGACCGATCTGCACTCCGGCATGTATGGCGGCGCGGCGCCCAATCCGTTTGTTGCGCTGGCGCAGATCATCGCCAAACTGAAAGACGAGAACGGGCACATCCTGATTCCCGGGTTTCTATGACGACGTCGTCGCGCCGAGCAAAGAGGAGCTGGCCGCGTGGCGCAGTCTGCCCTTCGATGAAGAGGAATATCGCAAGACGGAAGTCGGATCGAAGCAACTGGTCGGCGAAAAAGGCTACAGCGTGCTGGAGCGCACCTGGGCGCGGCCCACGCTCGACGTGCACGGCATGCCCGGCGGTTTTATCGGCGCTGGCGCCAAGACGGTGATTCCCGCCAAGGCAACCGCCAAGGTCTCCATGCGGCTGGTTCCGGACATGACTCCGGCAGAAATCCTTCGACTTGTACAAGAGCTACGTCGAAAAGATCGCGCCTGCGGGAGTGGAAGTCGAAGTGCGGCTGATCCACATCGGCGACCCGTGCCTGATTCCGGTCGACAATCCCTATGTTCAGGCGGCGACGCGGGCGCTTCACGAGGTTTGGGGCAAGGACACCGTCTTTATCCGCTCCGGCGGATCGATTCCGATCGTCGGCGACTTCGACCGTCACCTCGGTGTGCCCAGCGTAATGATGGGCTTTGGCCTGCCCGATGACAACCTGCACGCGCCCAACGAGAAATTCAACCTGAAGAATTTCGAGCTGGGAATAACCTCGCTCATTCGCTTCCTTGAAGAGGTGGGAGGCTGAGGTTGAGCAGGAACGTGACCGAGCCCGCCCAACCCGAATCGAATGCAACCGGCTTTGTTCTCGCCGGCGGCCGATCGAGCCGCATGGGCCGAGATAAGGCCTTACTCGACTTCGCAGGCCGGCCGCTCATTGTC
Organism: uncultured Acidobacteriaceae bacterium; assembly: GCA_963782085.1. Taxonomy (GTDB): domain Bacteria; phylum Acidobacteriota; class Terriglobia; order Terriglobales; family Acidobacteriaceae; genus Telmatobacter. The sequence goes on along the minus strand of CAWAIL010000001.1, from coordinate 1,114,908 downwards.
CACATGCTTTCGATTCTTCGCGATGCCGGCCTTCCGGCTTCAATCGCAGGCGCATCGGCTGATCTGGCCGCTTTTGCGCCGATCGTCCCAGATATCGAGCCGGGACTTGGCCCACTCGGCGGCATCTGCTCTGCGCTCGCCGCCGCTTCTGCGCGCTACGCGGTTTTTATCTCAGTCGATATGCCTTTCCTTCCGCCCGCATTGCTTGGCTATCTGCTCCATCACGTCAGGGTTACCTCCTCTGCCATCACGATCGCTTCTGTCGGCGGCTACAGCCAGACCTTTCCGGCGGTGATCGACCGAGCTGCCCTGCCTATACTTCAAGCCGAGCTTGCCGCCAGCCGGCACGGGTGCTTTGCGGCCTTCCAGGCTGCAGCGGCTAGCCTCAGGCAGCCCATAGACCGCATTCCTGTCGAACTCGTCGTCCAGTCCGGTCACGTGGCTCACCCGCAAGGGCTGCCGCCATTCCGCTGGTTTTCTAACCTCAATTCGCCGCACGACCTCACTCGTGCTCAGGCACTTCCAGCGTGGCCCATCGCGTAATCTGGATGTAGACCGATGCCCGATCCCTCCGGCAAACCCGACCCGCCGCTGTCTGACCCTCCCGCGAGCCTGGGCCCACCTCAGGCGACTGACCCTTCGGGCCAACCTGAACCGCATGAACCGTTGGCGCCGCTGGCGGCAGAACTGGAAGCGCTTGGACAGCAACCCACCAAGAGTGGTCCGCCGTCTATCGCTCCACCTGGACCCCCGCCACTTGGGCCTGTCATCGTATTCGACGACGTCTCCATTTCTTTTGACGGCCGGCCGGTTCTTAAGCACGTAAGCTTCTCTGTCAATCGCGGCGAGACTTTGTGCATTCTGGGGCGAAGCGGCGTTGGCAAATCGGTCTCTCTTCGCATCCTGATGGGCTTTCTGAAACCCGACTCCGGGTCGATACAGGTGGAGGGGAATGAGATCACGGATCTCAGCGAAGAGGGAATGCGGGCGATTCGCAAGCGGGTGACGATGGTCTTTCAGAATGGGGCGCTCTTCGATTCGATGAGCGTGCGCGAAAACGTTGCGTTTCCACTGCGGGAACGCGGCGGAATCGAAGAAGACGCTCTTGAGCAGATTGTCGATCGGCTTATTGGCCTGGTGGGAGCAGATGACGTGACCGATGCCTTGCCGGCCAGCCTTTCCACGGGCCGCAAACGCGCCGTAGCCATGGCTCGCGCGCTCGCCGCGCAACCCGACATCGTTCTCTACGACGAGCCCACTACGATGGTCGATCCGATCATCGCGCGGCGCCTGGGGAACCTCATCCAGCGGCTCAAGCGGCAACTTGGTTTTACCAGCATCGTGGTGACGCACGATACTCGCTTTGCCCAGATGCTCGCAGACACTGTGCTGTTTCTTGATCAGGGGAAGCGAGGTATTTCGGCCCACTGAAGGGATTTCTGGAATCTGGGGATTGGGACATACACCAGTTCTTGTCCCTTGATGCCTATCTAGTACCTTCGGAATAAGAAATTCGCGAATCGGTAACAAAGATGACTTACAATTGTCTCGTTACGAAACAGTCCCCCGCTGGTAATCAAGATGTTACATACTTTGTAACCCCCTCTGCCTCGATTTCTCTTGCAAGTCCCTTGCTTTGTGGGCGATGCTGAGATCGACCAATTGGCAAACTGAACGACGCCCCGTGGTGAGAAATTCAATTTGCGGTATTACCATTCGCATGCTGCTCCAAAGGCTGCAATTGAAAACCAAGGTGTCGTCAGCCACAGAAAGATCTTCCAGTAATGTAGCCCGGGCCCGCATCCGACCCCCTTTGTTCGCTAAAAACTTTTTAGAATGCGGGGCTTGCAAGTTCTTCCTCGACTTGCTTCACATTAGTACGAAAGGGATCACGGAAGCCAGCAGACCAGGCGTCTCTGAAAGTTTGAGGTTCGCACATCCCCTATGGCGAGTTCCGATTTCTGGCAAAGGATTTCGACTTCTCTGGCCACTTCGGCCGAAAGAGAAGCCGTTGAGATTGAGGCGACCGGTCGGCCCGGCCGCGGCGCGGCCAAGTTGTGGATGGTGCTTGACGCGCTGACTGCATTGGGCGCCGCATTTGTCACGACGATCTACGAGTTTCACACTACCCCAATTAACGGCGCGAGAGGCTTCTGGCATGGGACGCTTTTTTATGGCCGCTCGATGGGCATTCTTATTGCACTGTTTTTTGGATTCACATTTACGCTCATCGTGACCAGCCGCCGGCTGCACCTTTACACTCCCGTGCGGCTGACGAATTTTCTGCATGAACAGCGGCTCAGTGCCCAGGCTTGCTTTACCTCAGGCTTACTTCTCACCGGCACGCTCTATCTAGTTCACGCCAACGATATTCCGCGAGGCATTGTCATCAGCACGGTGTGCCTGGTGGCCTTTGCGCTCGGTGTTGCGTCGCCTGGTCTATCGCCTCTGGCTTTATCGGCGGTTCGATCGAGGTCTCGATACGCGCAACGTGCTGATCGTCGGAACTGGCCCTGAGGCGCATGCTCTCCGTCATCATCTCGAGAGCATTAAACATCTGGGATACACATTCAAGGGCTTCATCGAGCTTCCCGGCGTCGATCCCCGAGCCATGGTCGACTCGCACGACATTGTGGGCACGCTCGATTCTCTCTTTCAGAACACTCGCAAGCAATTTATCGACGAGATATTGTTCACCACTCCATGCGAACGCGGCATTGTTCAGGATGTGCTGGAGCAGGCGCGCGTTCACGGCGTCGATCTGCGAGTGGTTCCCGATATGTATGACGGCGTAGCCTGGAACAACCCGATTGAATACATCGGCCAGTTTCCAACCATTCCCCTTGCATCGCGGCGAAGTGCCGGAGCTGAGCTTGTTTTTCAAACGGGTCTTTGACACCGCTTTTCTCACTGCTGGCTTTAGTTGTCCTTTCGCCGTTCCTGCTGGCTTATTGCCATCGCCATCAAGTTGGATTCGCGTGGCCCGGTGTTCTATATTTCTGAGCGCATCGGCAAGAAGGGCGTTGTGTTCAGCTGCATCAAGTTTCGGACCATGGTGAGCGATGCCGATAAGCGTCGGGCCGAAATCATGCATATGAACGAACGCGACGATGTGCTCTTCAAGGTTTCCAACGACCCGCGCGTCACGCGGATCGGCCGTTTCCTGCGCAAGTACTCGATTGACGAGCTACCGCAGTTCCTCAACGTCTTGAGCGGCGACATGAGTATCGTCGGTCCGCGGCCGCCGCTCGCCGGCGAGGTTCCCCGTTACGATCTCAGCCATCTGCGCCGTCTCGAAGTCACTCCGGGGATTACGGGTCTTTGGCAGGTGCAGGGCCGCCAGGATCCGTCGTTCGCCAGCTATGTTTCACTGGACGTCACCTACATCGACAACTGGAGCATCTGGCTCGACTTCAAGATCATCATGCGGACTATTGGCGTGGTGCTTGCCGGCACCGGATCGTAACCTCACGCGAATCGGCGACACAAATCCGCCGGTCAAGATCAATCGGGCCGGTCCAATCAGGATTGTGATTAATAAATCAGTATTCGGGCAGTGCCTCTGCTGTTGCTCGCGCGGCAGGCTGTTTGTTTCCGTGCCGGCAATGCGGAGGCGAGGTCTTTGCGTGGATCCTGGTTGCGGCGAACGCGCAGGTTGTTGATCGCGTAATCAATGTAGGGTGATTTCAGCTCCGGCTTGATGGCGAGGAATTGGCATGTGGCCACCATCTGCTCGACGATGAAGATCGGCTGAAAGCCTGCCAGGTCAAGACCCTTCTCCTGCCGTGATCATGTAGACCATGAACTTGAAGACGTCGTCGGTTAATTCCATGCCGTGCAGCTTTGCGACATTGTCGAAGATTGTGCGAAATTGGTCCAGCCCCGGCCCGGGCCAACTTCGATCTTGTAAGGAAGACGGCGCAGAAACGCCGGATCCATCAGGTCTTCCGGATCCAGGTTTGTGGCGAAGATCACGATTTCTTCGAAGGGGATGCTGAAACTGGCGCCGGTGCTGCAGCTTCAGGTAGTCGACGCGGCTTTCCATCGGCACGATCCAGCGGTTGAGCAGGTCGCGCGGGCTCACGAACTGGCGGCCGAAATCATCGATGAGGAAGCAGCCGCCCAACGCCTTCATGTGCAGCGGAGCCTCATAGTAGTGGCCGCCCTCGTCGTAGCGCAGGTCAAGCATCTCGAGCGTCAATTCGCCGCCGGCAACGACAAACGGCCGCCGGCAAGATACCCAGCGCATGTCGTGCGTCTCGCGGCGAAAACTCGCGATCTCAGGATCCTCGTCGCTCTTGCCGGTGAGGCCCATCGGCATATGAATGCGCGGATCGTAGAAGCGGATAATCTGCCCTTGAACAAAGATTGCAGTAGGGCACATGAATCATGTCGCGGAAGACGCTGGCGAAGCAGAGAGCGACTGATGTTTTGCCGTTTCCGGGAGGGCCATAGAGCAGGATTGCGCGGCCGGAATTCAAAGCCGGTCCCGCCTGGGCCACGATTGCCGGGTCCATCGTGAGCCCCTTGATCGATTCCATCACGCGGTCAAATGTGATGCGTTCGTTGGTCGGCTTCTGCAGGTTCACGCGTTCGATAAATTCGGAAAGCGTGACGGGCGCCGGACCGACATAACCGGAGCGTTTGAGCACTTCGATCGTCCACCGCTTGCCTTCATCGGTCAGGGCATAGCGCATTTCGAGGATGCTGTCGTTACCTTGCGCTCCGAGCGTGTAAATCAGTTGCCGATCGATTGCCATGCGCGCCAGATCCATCACGATTTGCTGTGGCAGCTTGATGCCTTCTGCGATCTGCCCGAGCTTCTCAAGGCGGCCTGTGTAGACCAGCTTCATGAAGAGTCCCAGCAGTTCAGTCTCGTCGATTCCGGTTTCCTCGATGGTGGAGGGTTCCTGAGGGATGCGGCGCATGAATGCATCCAGCGATCGCTGATCGACAGCGCCCATCGACACGAGGAGGTCGCTGAGACGGCCGCCACCCTGCGCTTTAATGCGCTCCAGCGCCGCCGCCACATCCTTTGCTGTGACCAGCCTTGCGCGGATCAGCAGATCACTTAGTCGAACTTGCGGATCGATGACGTTCTCCCGACAGGTTGACTGCCTTCAGGTAGATTTTCGCAGCGGACGCCACCCCAGTGTCCGCAGGATTCTTATCGAGACGGAATCAGGTTGATTCTAGGATGGAACCTTACTTGTAAAGAATCCCCCGTTTGGGGAGTCAGGCAGACGGAAGTGTCTCGTTCTGCGATCACTTAGCTCTCTGGGAGCCAGCTTGATCGGCCCTTCTTTCAGCTACAACTTTCGTGTCGGCGAAGGTCACAAAGGCTGCAAAACCGGATCAAACATGGACCGCAACGCCGTAGAGGATCGCCGTTTGCCTCGCGATTTAAACTGAAGTTGTGAAGATCGCGCTGGCGCAGATTGACCCCACGGTCGGGGATTTCACCGGAAATCTCGAGAAAATCGTTGCCGCCAGCCGGCGGGCGGCAGAGCAGGGCGCCCGGCTGGCCGTCTTCTCTGAGCTCGCGATCTGCGGCTATCCTCCCGCCGACTTTCTGGAGAAGCCGAGCTTCCTTGCCCGCTGCCAGATCGGCGGTGGATGAGCTGGCCGAGGCGACGCGCGATCTGCCGATGGCCGTTCTGGCCGGCGTGGCTCTACCCACTGGCCGCGAGGACGGCAAACCGGCCTTCAACGCCGCCGTACTTCTGGACCGCGGCGAGCTACTGCTGGAGCAGCACAAGCGCCTGCTGCCCTTCTATGACGTGTTTGATGAGCAGCGGTATTTCTCCGCTGCCGGCCATCAGAAAGTCGTCGAGCTCGACGGACACTCGCCTCGCCGTTACCATCTGCGAGGACGCCTGGAACGACAAGAATTTCTGGCCGCGCCGTCTTTACTCGATCGATCCCATGGAAGAGTTGATGCGCCAGAACGTCCGGCGTTGCACATCAATCTGTCCTCGTCACCATTCTGGCATTCGCAAGCGCGCGTTGCGCCGCGAGATGCTGGCCGCCATCGCGCGCCGCGACGGCATTCCCGTGCTGATGTGCAACCAGGTGGGCGGCAACGACAGCCTTGTCTTCGACGGCTCCTCGCTGGCGCTGAATGCGCGCGGTGAACTGATTGCGCAGGCGACATCGTTTGAAGAAGATCTGGTCGTCGTCGACCCTTTCAGTGCGCCCGCCGTGCCGGCGCCTGAGGACGACGACACCGAGGCTGCCTATCGCGCACTCGTACTGGGCACGCGCGACTATGTGCGGAAATGCGGATTCCGCAAAGTGATCATCGCTCTGAGCGGCGGCATTGACTCAGCCCTTGTCGCAGCCATCGCGGCGGAAGCTCTGGGACGCGGAGAACGTGATCGGCATTGGCATGCCGAGCCCGTATTCCTCGGCCGGCTCCATCGATGACAGCCGGCGGCTTGCAGAGAACCTCGGCATTCGGTTTGAAATGATCGACATCAGTACGCTCTTCGCCGACTTCAGGCTGGCACTGGAGCCGCTGTTTACTGGCACGAAGTCCGACATCACCGAAGAGAACATTCAATCGCGCATACGCGGTGTCTTGCTGATGGCGCTTTCGAATAAGTTCGGCGCGCTTGTGCTCACCACCGGCAACAAATCTGAGATGGCTGTGGGCTATTGCACACTTTATGGCGATATGGTGGGCGCACTTGCGGTGATCGGCGATTTGGTCAAGACGCGCGTTTACGCAGTCTGCAATTGGATCAATCGTGAGCGGGAAGTCATTCCTGAGGCGATCCTTACAAAGCCGCCTTCGGCCGAGTTGCGACCAGGGCAAATGGACACCGACTCTCTGCCGCCCTACGAGGTTCTCGATCCCATCCTCGAGGCTTACGTAGAGCGATACGAGACTCCGGAGCAGATCTCACGGGAGCGCGGTTTTCCGCTCGAACTCGTCCAACAAGTGGTACACCTGGTGGAACGGTCGGAGTACAAGCGCCAGCAGGCCGCGCCGGTGCTGAAGGTGACAGCGAAATCCTTCGGTATGGGGCGCAGATTTCCCATTGCAGTCAAGGTCCAGGTCTAAGGCCACGGCCGCTTTTCGACTGTCGATGGTATATCCTGAAGCCATCGCACTCGTGTTGCCTGAAGTCGCATGCGAGTGTCCGCAGCCATTGGATTTAGGCGGGAAATCGTCGCTGGAGAAGACTCATTTTCCGGGACTTACCCGCAATTGAAGGAGAAGAAGCTTGACCCGTATTTCCGTCCGTTTTCTCAGCGCCGTTGCGCTTTCAGTTCTATTTGCTTCCGTCTACAAGTCATCGGCCCAGCAGCATGTGCCTCCAGCGCCTGCGCCAGGCACCCCTGATGTGCAGCAGGCTCCGGATCAAACTTCCGCGCCTGCTCCCGTCGCGCCAACTCCGACGGCGCCTTCCTTCCCAAAGCCTGATCCGGCGAACTTTACGGCACCCTCGCCGACCAAAGAAGTTGTCGATGGCTTTCTGCGCGCTAACTGGGGATACGACGACAATCGGATGTGGCAAGTGCAGGCCGTTCTGAAGACGCCTGTGGATGGCATCAGCAAAGTGATCGTGCTCATCGGTGACAGGTCAGGCAAGGAGAAGCCTCAGGCACTGGCCTTCTTCGCTCTGCCCGACGGGAAGCACATCATTACCGGCGATCAGATCGTCGAATTCGGTGAGAATCCGTTTGCCGATGTGCGTGACCAGATGAAGGAGAAGGCTGACGGGCCGTATCGCGGATCGGCTTCGAAGGATTTTGAGATGGTCGAGTTTGCCGACTTCCAGTGCCCGCACTGCAAAGAGGCGCAGGCCAACATCGATAAGCTGGTCGCCGATTTTCCCAAAGCCCGCATCGTCTTTCAGAACTTTCCCATCCCTTCCATTCATCCACAAGCCGCAATAGCGGCTGCCTACGGCCTCTGCGTCAGCAAGCAGGGCAGCAGTTCAGCATTCTTCCAATATGCGTCTGCAGTTTTCGATGGGCAGGATGGACTGGCAACCCCTGACGGCGCCACGCTCACGCTAAACAGCGCGGTGACCAAGGCCGGCCTCGATCCGGCGAAGATCGCGACGTGCGCAGCCGACCCGCAAATCAAGGCGCAAGTGGATGCGTCAGTCAAGCTGGGAACGGATGTGGGCATCAACCAGGTGCCGACGCTGGTTATAAACGGCCGAGAGATTCCTGCCAACGTTTCGTACGATGTGCTGAAGAAAATCGTCACGTACCAGGCCAAGTCGGATGGCATCGGCCAGTAACTGAATCCAGCATCACAGCCCTTCTTGTTTTTCCTTTTCGAGGTTTCAGCGAAGAGGACTGACAGGAAGGGTTTTACTTTGCTGCCGTCATGGTGCCCACAGGGCAGCTCGCGCTTGTTGGCGTGAGGATCGGGTCGCTGTTGCTGTCGAGTCCGGTCATCAACTTTCCATTTAAAGTGGTAGTCCCGGCGCCACTCAAAGCTCCGTTTACCGCCAGCGTCAAGGTGAACGGGGAAGCTCCGTTCTGAACGGTGGCACGAATTGAACCTGCCGAAATCGCCACGCTGTACTTCGCGGGAACGTGCGCTTGCGCGCAGTCGATGATGGCGCCTCCATCGCTGAACTGAATCTTCAATCCGCCGGCACTTGCGAAAGTCCCCGCCATGCGCGGGCCGGGAGAGATCTTAGCGGACTGAGTCGATGAGTTATCTGAACCCGATCCCGAAAGGATTGATAAGACTCCTGAGAGATCGGCTATGAAACCCTGATCGGGCTCCGTCGCGGGACCGGGCAACAATGTCCCGATGTTGCAATGCTCTGTATCTGGGCCATAGATTGGGTTTCGTGTGCTGGCCCCGGTTTTCAGATTTGTCACGACCTCATAACCTGTGATCTTTTGCCCGGTAATGTCCTGCGCTGCTGGCCCGGTGAGTTTTCCATCCGCGCCCAGCGTCATTTGCAGTGCCTGTGGCTGATTAGCGATCTTGAGCAGCAGGGTGCTGCCGGAAGGCTGAATTGTTATGGTGTGACCGCCCTGCACCATACTTCCACAGCCACTAATATCTACTCCGCCATCGCCGAAGGCAAAGGTCAAGCCATTTGATGCCTTGTACGTTCCATACATGACGAGGCCTGCAGCTCCCGAAGGCTTCAATGCGTCCGTGTTGATTCCGATAAGGCTCTGGAGCCCAGCACCCAGGCCGGTGGTCATGCACTGCGTGGTCGAACCGCCGAGTTCCACGCAGCGCCGCGCCGCTACCGTGGTCGGATCGGTGGATGCCTGCAACTGCGTAGATTGCCCGTTTGCACCCGCCTGCTGGCTGGCCGTGATTTTGTTCCCCGCTTCCCATAACTTTTGCGCGGTCGGCATGTTGAAGGTGGTAAACAAGCTGGCCGTGAAATCAGGTTTGGTGATATACGCGTCCTGGGGGTTCGTTGTCGACTTTGCAAGGGTGGTGTAAGCGTTGAAATAGTTAGTAATGAGGCGCGCTTCATCAGGCGTCAGCTGGTTTTGGGCCATGCGCGGCCCGGCCATGGCTGCGATCATCTGCCCAAATTCATGCAGAGCAGTCAACTGGCGATATGCGGTGTCCTGTGGGCTCGAGCCCTTCAATTGCGCCATCACTTGATCCGGCGTTGGGAATTCTTTCAGGTATGGCGGGTTGAACGATTGCTGTGCGCCTGCCGCGGGCTGCGCCGGCGTACTGGGCGTCGGGCTCGCCGCCGGGCTTGCGGGTTTTGCGTTTGCGGCATTGGTGCAGCCTTGCAGCCTGCCCGTCATCTGGGACCATGCGCTATCCATCGTAGTTACGAGGTTGCCATTTTGCTGCTCGACCGTCTCACACCACTGGTCGGCTCGATACGGCTTGCACGTGGTCACCGTGTAGGTGATCCCGTTTGCGCAAACGTAGGGCGAGTTGAGAATGGGCGGAGCCTGAGTATGCGCGGAGATTGAGGTGGAGACTATTGCCAATCCGAGGAGCGATGCGTTGGGGCGGTGCACAAGTGACCGCATGAGTCGCGCGCAAAATGCAGAATTTGGCGCTGAGAGCGAGCGTGATTCGTTCTGCATAGACCTCCTCCAAGACAGCAGGGAACTTACACAGCCGTTCATCTACTTGACGGCACCGCCCGGTACGCAGGACTCGCGTTCCGAAAGAAACCGCACAGGAATGTCGAAAAATCAGGCGGAGGGGGGTGCGCCTGAATGGGAGACGATTGGGGAATCGTATCAATTCTCGCTGATGGGAGGAAAGTGAATTCTCAGCGCGCGGGGTATGAGAGGCTGCCTTGCGGAGCCGGGGGCGAGGGCCCGGATTAGAGCGCTTTACTGCCCCGCGCCGGTTTTCTCGATTCGCATCATCGCCGTGTGGCCCGCAGCCTGCGGCCCGCGCAGCACTTGCGGCGTCATCACAATTACGATCGTCGCATAATTCTGCTGCCTGTCCTTGCCGGTCAGATCGTTCAGCCCGGGAATCTCGCTGATGCCCGGCGTTCCGCTGATAGCCTGGCTTTGTGACTTGTCCACTTCCGTCGCAACAACAGCGGCCTCGCCTTCCTTGATGGTGATCGTCGATGCGTAGGCCCGGTTGTCCAGCACGGGATTGCCGTCGATCGATGAGCCGGAAAGCGCATCGAGCTTCATATTGATGTCAAGCGCGACATCGCCGTTGCGCAGCACCTTAGGGGTCGCGTCGAGCGTCAGCCCCAGGTCCTGATACTGCACCATGGGAATGTTCGGCACGGTGTTGGAAAGCGACGAAAGCAGTGAAGAGAGGCTGCTTGAGCTGCCAGCGCCGTTGAGGCCAGGAATATTTCCGAGGTTCGGCGAGAGGCTTGAGTACGATGAAGTCTGGATGGGATAACGCGATCCTTCTTTCAGGGTTCCTTTCTCGCCATCCTGCAAGCGCGAGCTGGATCTGGTCGAGTTCTCGCGAGTCGGATGTGTTCAGGCTCAGGTTGAGAGTCGTGGTCCCAGCCGTCAGCGCCGACTCTGTGAGCCCTCCGCCAAAAATCGCAAACCCATTGGCGAAGCAGTGGGCTCGAAACCTGGCCGGAGGCGATGAGAATGCCGAGGATCGCCAGCGGATCGTTCGGCGATGCCAGCCCGGACGAGATAATCTGCTGCACCAGGCTTGCGTTCTGGTTTAGTAGCGACTGCTCTTCGGCAAAGACATTGAAGGCTGAGATGCTTTGCGGAAACTGCGCGCCTGTGTTGCGATTGCTGGTGTGCGCCACCTGGATGATCCGCATGTCCAGCAGTACCTGGCTGCTTCCGTCGAGCAGGCTTTGCATGGTGCGGTTGAACGCGTCGAGCGTGGATGCAGGGGCGCGCAGCGTGATGGTGCTGCGGACCAAGCTGGGTCGTCGCCTGCGTAATCTGGAAGATGTTCTTGGCCACGATTCTCGACGTCTTTCATTTCGTCGTCGCTCAGGCCGGACAGGTAGAGCGTCTCTTCATCCTGACGCTGGTACTTCACGCGGTTTTCGCGCGTGTCGGTTGCCACCACCACATGATGCGCATCCAGGGGAACGTAGAAGGTGTGGGTCACCATGCCCAGGATCCGCGCCGCCTGCGCAAATGTGGCGTCGTCCAGATCGATTCTCACTTGAATCGCGCGCACGCTGTCGTCGATCATCGCCGAGATTCCGTACGCCTGAAATACCTGCTGGATGATTTGCCGGGCATCGGTGCGTGTGTGGAAGGTGTGCAAGCCGGGAGCGGCGAGGAGAGCGTCAAGGTCTCCAAACGCATGGGGGCTCTCCTGGTAGAGTGATTTCGGCTCTGAGCGCACTGCTTCATCGGCGAGCTCATCCAGATGCTGGCTGACTTCGAAATTTGTCGGATCGAGTGCGAGCGCTCGAGAGAGTGCGGCCCGCGCCGTGGTGGCGTCTCCCAGCAACCTGTCCTTCGCAGCAGCCTGCACAAGCGCGGTCACCTCGTGACTTTTCGCCACCTCGGCCGCCGCCGCGTAATCCTTGTTCGTTGGATCGAGCTGCGCAGCCTCCTCATACTTTTGCATCGCCTGATCGAACTGGCTGTTCGAGGAAGAGCTTGCTTGCTTCGAGATAAAGCTTGGCCGCTTTGCGGCGATCACCGCTGCGCGGATGCTTCGCATCCTGAGCGGCAGTGTCCAGATCTTCCGCTTTTGCGGCCTTCGATTTGGCTGGCGCCTGTGCGGCCTGCGTTGGTACTGCAGATCCAGGAGTCTGCGCCCAAAGCAATGGACTCATCAATCCGCAGACGAGGCCCGCCGCGCATGTATTGCTGATCGTGCGGAGCGGTCTCCTCTTCAAGGTCGAAGGCGTTTTTGGAGAGAGGCTCATGATGCGCTTTGACCCGCCGCCAACAAATCGGCGAGCGAAGAGACGCAGGCTTCCGGCTGATGTTCGAGCAGCTCGTCGAAGCTGTACTTGCCGGTGCCACGGCAATCACGGAAGAAAATTCGCGCGCGCCGCTTCAATATCGCGCGGCGTGTCGCCCACCACGCAGATCTTTGCTTCCTTGCCCTGCCAGCTCCCGCGCCTTGTTGCGCCGCCTGGCCAATCAGCTCCGCGCGCACCGGGAAGTGGTCGCTGAATCCGCCGAACCGGAACCACTCGCGCAGTCCCGCGGCTTCTCGATCTTGATCCAGCCGATCGTCTCCAGATTGCCTGACGCCACGCCCAGCAGCGCGCCCTTCCGCGCCAGGTGACGCAACACCTCTTCCACGCCCGGCATCAGCGATCGGGTCCAGCTCGTGTCGCCGCTCGGCCACGCAGTTCCGCATCGCTTCAAGGATGGCGTCGTACCGCTCCTCCAGAACATTGGGCGGCACTGCCTGCCTGGCGGCAGGCCTCGCGCAGAATCGCCGTGTCCGTGCTGCCGTGCATCAGCACCCCGGCCAGCGTAATCTCAAATCCCGTCACGCGCTGCACGCTCGCATGGCCACCGAGTCATAGTGCACGCGGTCGCGGCTGCGCAGCAGCGTGCCGTCGATGTCGAAGAGATAGGCGTCCTGCCCGTCCCATTCGAATCCGGCTCGATTGCGATGCGGCCTTCTGGCTTCTGTTGGGTTGTTGCCATTTTTCAGGAGCGGCCCTAGCGAGAAATCAGCCCTGGCGGTAGCCCTGGCGAAACGCGCTAAATACAGGACGTTCGCTGCGCGGCGGACGCTTGAGCCCGGCGCGCACTTCGGCCAGATCCAGGCCCAGCTCGGCCATGGCGCGGCTCAACGTGTTGCGATGCATCCCAAGCTCTTCGGCCGCCTTGCACTGGTTTCCCCGGTGCGCCACCAGAACTTCGCGCAGATACTGCCTCTTGAACTCGCGCACGGCTTCTTCGTAGCGAACGCCGCTGGAGTGCATTTGCGTCACCAGGCTTTCCAGTTCTCTTCTCACTCGTCCCTCTTGGTTGTTTCGATCCACCCAGTCTAAACGCCAAACCCCATGCTTGCAGAACATTTTTCTTACTTACTTTCGTGACTCGAGTGTATCCACTCAGGTGATTCGTGTTTCAACCTCTTCAGGCCTTCCTCCAACTTGTCCGACAGCTGGTGCGGGCTCATGTGCATGCTCACATGGCAGGCTTCGAAAAACATCGGCGGCAGCCGAGCCTCCGTTAATAATGTTGCTCCTGGAAAAAAGCAACAGTGACACGAGGAAGACCATGACGACCACAACGCCCTGCAGAAATCCCAAAACTGCGCCCAGCAGGGAATCCAGGCAACCCAGGCCAGCAAAGCGAAACAGCTTCTCGAGGAAACCGCCCACTAGAGCGCCTGCCAGCATCACCAGCAGGATGATGATCAGGAAACCGATGGCTTGGCGAGCGCCTCAACCCGCACCAATGGAAGGAAGACCCTGGCTACATAGTGATAATTCCAAACGGCGGCCATGTAACCGAACACAAGGCCCGCCAACGAGCATGCCGTGCGGAAGAATCCCTGAGCCAGTCCTCCGAGCGTCGCTACGACCAGCACAGCAAGAATAATCCAATCAACCATCGTCATGATCTGCTCCGCGCTCGATTCCGAATTCCTGTCGGCCAGGCGCCTTTGCTACAACTCCCTCACTTACCGGCCACAGAGCTTAAGATGCAGTCTCCCGGCCGGTCAAGCGCCGGAATGCTTCAAGATACTTGGCCCGCGTGCGCTCCACCACTTCCCCGGCAAACCCGGGGCAGGCGCCTGCTTGTTCCAGTGGATTGCTTCCAGGTAGTCGCGCACATATTGCTTGTCGAACGAAGGCTGCGCGCCACCGGGTTTCCATGCTTCCCGTCCCAGAAGCGCGAGGAGTCCGGCGTCAATACCTCATCGGCAAGAATAACGCCTTCGGCGGTTTTGCCAAACTCAAATTTTGTGTCGGCCAGGATCAGGCCGCGGGCCTCGGCGTGCGCGGCCGCGCGGCGTAAATCGCCAGGGTCAGCCGCCGCAACTCCGCAGCTTCTGTGCTCCAATCACTTCTCAGTCTCAGCAAAGCGGAATGTTCTCGTCGTGCGCGCCATCCTGCGCTCTTGGTCGCCGGCGTAAAAATCGGCTCCGGCAGCCGCGATCCATCCTGCAAACCGCCGGGCAGCGGTATTCCGCACACTGTTCCCGGTAGCGCGATACTCCTTCCAGCCAGAGCCCGCCAGGTAGCCGCGCGCCACGCACTCCACGGGAAACATCTCTGCCCGCTTCACCAGCATCGAGCGGCCTTCAACTGGTCGGCATAGGGTTGCAGCACGGCAGGGAACTCGTCCACATCCGCAGTGATCAGGTGGTTGGGAACCAGGTCCGTCAGCAGATCGAACCAGAAAAGTGAAATCTGCGTCAGGATCTTGCCCTTGTCCGGAATTCCCGTGCCCAGAACATGATCGAATGCCGAAATGCGGTCGGTCGCCACCAGCAGCAGTGCGCCGTCCACCGCGTATAAGATCGCGCACTTTGCCGCGCCCCAGCAGTGGTATCGCGCCCAGGTTCGTCGTCAGTAAAGCTGTCAAGGGATATATCCCTTGAAGAAGAACTCAATGAATCTCCGATTTTCGGCGGCGAGCAGCCTTTGTCAATCATGCTCTTAAGCGTTTGAGCGAAAGGTCCGCGAGTAGCAGATCTGGCCGGGTCGTTTTTTCGATCGCTTGTCGCTGGATCTCCGGTCCCCTTTTTATCCGAAACAAAGCCCTGTGACGGCCGTCACGGACACAACTCGCCACATCGGAGACACTTCGATTGTCAACATGGTTCGGAGGGCGCGCAAGAAAGCCCTCTTTGAGCCGGGCGACACGAGGCAGCAGTGGAAAGGGGAAGCCGCGGCTAGCTTCGTTTAGTGCAGGGATCACCAGTAGCCGCGTGCTACCGACCTCCAGTGCCGGCTACTGGTCCCCCGTCTATTATCTTGTGTATAATAGATCGACAAGCGCCTCCGAAGCGAAGTTTTCCTTCGGAGGCGATTTTTTTTGCATCTCGGGATCCTTGTCTCGCCCGATCTGACTCGTGCCGGGTTCTCGCTACTCCGGTTCCCGCGACAGCGTTCTCTCGATTCTGCGATCCGGGATCAGCCACATCAGTGCAACCAGCACATACAAGAGCTGGGAAATCCAGCGCTGATAAAAAGCCAACGGAATCGCCGCACAGTAGAGAACCAGTGAGAGGATCCCTTTGCGGTCCCGTCCAATTGCTTTCGCAAGCACCGAGTTCTCTCCCTCCGCGGCTATCAGTGCTCGGGAGAGAATCGTGTAGGCCACGCCTGACATCAGCAACACAACTCCATAAAGAGCTGTCGGCGTAGCGCTGAATTCGTTCAGGCCCATCCACCCGGTGACGAAAGGAAGCAGTGAGAGCCAGAACAGCAGATGCAGGTTCGCCCACAGCACCCCGCCCGAAACACGGTTCGCCGCATGAAGCATGTGGTGGTGATTGTTCCAGTAGATGCCAATGAAGACGAAGCTCAGAACATAGCACAAAAACAGTGGCAATTCGGGCTTAAGCGCGGCCATCTCCGCACCGCGAGGAATATGCAGATCGAGCACCATGATGGTGATGATGACGGCGAGCACGCCGTCGCTGAAGGCTTCAAGCCTCGATTTGTTCATGCAGAAATCTCTCGTGGTCAGGAAGTCAGCCGAAAAAACTCGCTCTTCCTCACCGGTTCATCGATGTCGAGCTTCCGCGGGGGGCCAAAGCTGTTCGTCTCCGTTGTCAACAACAACCGTCGAAGTCTCCGACCGGACGACGATGCGGTCAGTCGCCGCATCCTGGTCACCCGCGTATTTGAAGGATATATACAACGCCCCATTCCTCTTCGAATGGAGATCCTTGCAGAAATCTGCGCGACAAATCAGGTCCTTCGGTCGGTTCACGATCAACTCTATAGGAGTCTGGAATCCTTTCGGAACAAGAATGCGCGCTTCACGAATTGCATCGACTGACAACGTTCCTTCAAATCGCTGCGCAATGATTTTGATGTCCGCTTCCATTTGCGCCGTCGCCGTCACCGTCCCCTTCGATCCGGCGTAATCGACGACCCCACCATTCGCGTCCACGCGGCCTGTCGTATTCAGAACGGTGATGCGGGAATGCGGCGCCGAAAGGCGCACTGGTCCGGCCATATCGTGCACCGCAATCGGTCCAGACGCGCTGTCTACCATTACCGGCGCATCCGCCGGCGCAGCAACAACCAGTTGCCCGCGTCCGCCCGGCGGCCCGCCCGGTCGAATGCTGCCGACCTTGCCGCCGTCCAGCGTCACCGTGCCGCCCATACGGCTCATTGAGACGGTGCTAAGATATCCGCGCGCTTCTGCTTCGCTGTTGCCTTCGCCACGCGCGCAAAAACTCAAGTGCCAATCATTCCTCTTGGCGCCTTGAATCGAGATATCCAGGTAAGCCCCGTTCTCGGCCGCAAGGGTCAATTGCGGGAACCTGCGACTGCGGCAGATCGAGCGTCTCCAGCCGCCCGTACGAGTACGGGGTCTGTGGACTTAAAGTCACATACGAATGCACTCCCGGCGGCCAAGGCATTCCGGGGTAACGATCCGTGCAATCAAAATGGAAAGGGTGTTCGTCGAAGAGGAAGTCTGGCGCGGCTTCTGTCTCGTACTTCCTTTGGAAATCCGTGGCGCAGGCAACCGCCAGAACAGCAAAACAACCTAGAAGGACAACCCACCGACCTTGCATCGCAGGCCTCGTAGCTTGGGATTCGTCGAGATGATTCTAACTCTTTGGCGCGAACGGAATTCTTCTCAATGTCAAGGAATTGCCCGAAGGTTTGACCGAAGGCTACTTTACGGGGCAATCTTCAGGCGACATCGTAACCACCGCGCAGCCATACGAGTAGTTGAACCATGCGTGGTCGGTGTTTGCAGTCGCAAAGAAGCCTTCGAGTTGCAGCCTGCGCACCTGTTGCTCAGCAAACGCGCGAGGTCCGTAGAAGAGGGTGAAAAAGCTGTCCCAGTCTACCGTGAAGAGGAAAGAATGGTCGGGGGCGAGCAAGGTTCCACGAGCGGGAAAGGGAACAGAGTTGTTTTTCAGGTCGCCAACCATGAAACGTTCGACCGGATCGGAGTTTGGGAACTCCGGCACAAGAACCAGTTCCTTGTGGCCGGTCTCTTCGAATACAGCAAGAAAATCGCGCTGCAGCAGCGGTTCGAATCTCCCCTCGGTCGGCATCCACACTGGTTCGGTCTTTACAAGGGTTGCAATCGCGTCGCGGCCGGCACAGTCCGCCAGGTAGTCGTCGAGTGAGCCAATCGAGGTTAGCAGCGCCTGGTTCATCCGCGCATACGAAGTGATTCCAACTTGTCTTGAAACGTCGGACCACGAGCAGTTCGTCCCCTCTGCAAGAATTTGCTCGTCAGCGGGATAGCGTTGCAGCGCGGTCCAACCCAGCGCCTCGGGAACGCGGATAAAGGGATGCAGGACGACGAATACGGACTCAAACTGTCCGCCAAAGGCCTCCACCAGCGGTGTTTCGTGCTTGGGATAAACGAATTCTTTTGGCTGCACGGTAGCAGACGGTAGCAGGGGGCAGCCAAGCTGGCTGTAACCCCCGTCACGATTCCCCAGCGATGACCGGGCGATGAGAATGGATGCAACAGCAACCGCCATTAGGACATCACATTAGAGACAACGCCGCCGGAGCTGCTGGTAGGGGACTGCGGCGAACTTGATAGGAGAGGGGCAAGACGATGGCAGCTGAGATTCTGGAAAAACCGGCATCGGTTGATGACGTTCTCCGCGAAATGTCGCGGATCAAGGAAATGGTCGAGGACGCCGTGGAAGACGGGGTGAAAACGGCACTTAAGACAATCAAGCAGGGGCGGGAGACGGCCGAAGACGCGATCCATGATGCGAGGTATGCAATCAAACGGAACCCTCTGCAGGCGGCAGGCATCATGCTGGCCGTGGGGGTCGTAATCGGCGGCCTGGTGGTTTTGATCAGCTCAAGTCGCGACTAAGGGCTCACGATCGCCGCGCACTGGAGCACTGCTCGCCAGGGCAGTGCTCTGGCGTGTCATGATTGATTGCGCCCACCCTTCACCCGGAGCGAAAGTTTGCTTCTGGAATCGTGCGGACGCCTTGCCTTCACGAGCCGCAGGTTCTAGTTCTGTAATGTATCTCCTATAAAAATAGTTGACAGCTTGGCCGGTTCGCGCTAACGTCCTGTTTGGGCTCACGTCCTATTTAATTAGGAGTCGAAATGCCAGGACGACGAAAAGCCTCGCCACAACCTTCGCACCTGACGCCTCTCGAAGTCCAGATCATGCAGGTGCTCTGGCGGGAAGGTGCGAGCAACGTGCAACAGGTGCAGCGGCATGTCGCTGGCGACCTTGCCTACAACACGATCCAGACCGTCTTGAACAGCTTGCACCAGAAGCGAAAGGTACGACGCACGTTGCGCGGACGGGCCTTCGAATATCGGGCCGCCGTTGCCAGGCACGTAGTGTTGCAGAACGCTGTGCGGGATTTCGTCAACCGCATGTTTGGCGGCTCGTCGGAGGAACTGGTGATGAGCCTGATTAAAACCAAGCAAGTGGATGCGAAAAAGATTGCTGCACTTGCAGCGGCAGAACAGGAGAGCCAGGATGGGTAACCCGGCGAGTCTGGTTGTGTCATACGTGTTCAATTCCGCTTGGCAGATCCCGTTGTTTGCGGCAGCGGGCTGGGTGGCTGTTCGGATTCTGCGACGTTGGGGACCCAGGGCACAGCATCGTGTCTGGGTGGCGACGCTGATGCTTAGTGTTCTCACTCCGGCTTTTCCCATCTGCCGCGCGATTCTCCACGCTGTTCTATTCGATAGGCGGAATGGCAATGCAGGAACTTCATTTGTGGCGCTAAGCGCGGGCGATGCAGGCAATCTCACTCAAGCAGGGGTTCTGCTATTGTCTCCGTGGCTCATTGGTGCGCTCTTTGTTCTCTACACATGCTCGTTGCTGTATTTCGCTGTGCGACTGTTCTGGCTTTTCTGCGCCGCACGTGCACTGGTTCGTGACGCATGTGCCGCTGCTTGGACCTCTGACGCGGAGGCACTCTGGCGGCGAGCGCGACAGGCCTTTGTCTTCGACCGATGCGGCTGTTATCAGTTCCACGCACATTCAAGGTGTGATGACGATCGGAGCGCGAAGACCTTCGATCGTTCTTCCCGCCGGATTTCTCTCCGAATCTGAAGGCAAGGATCTCCTCAGCGCATTCGGCCACGAACTGGCGCATGTCGAGCGCAGCGACTATGCCAAGAATCTGTTCTATGAGATCGCCGGCATTGCCGTGGCGTTCCATCCAGTCGTCTGGATTATAAAGAAGCAGATTGTAGAGACACGCGAAATGATCTGCGATGCCTTGGTCGTGGAGCGACTGGTAGATTCGAAACTCTACCGGCAATCCTTGCTGCGGCTGGCGCAACGCATGATTTCCACACAAACTGCGACCGTTCCCGCGGTCGGAATTTTCGATGGCAACATCCTGGAGAAGAGAATCATGATGATGAAAATGAAAAAGAGTGTTCTGGGGCGTCGGATGCGCTTCGGCTTGGCCGGAAGCGCCACGGTTCTGCTAGTAGCAGCCACGGTGGGGGCCTCGGTGCTTGCCAGGCCGGTCGACACGCCACAGGCGTATCAGGATGCACCCGGGACGGTCTACAAGATCGGCGGCAATGTCACCGCACCGGTGGTGATCCACAGCGTGGAAGCACGGTTCAGCGAAAAGGCGCGGCGCGCCAAGTACCAGGGCGTTTGCCTGGTTTCACTCGTCGTCGATGCGCAAGGGAATCCGCAGAACGTTCACGTGGCGCGGGCGCTCGGTATGGGACTCGACAAAAATGCTGTCGAGGCGGTCCGCCAGTACAAATTTAAGCCAGCTTTGAAAGATGGCCAAACTCCGGTCCCGGTTGCGATCACCATCGAGGTGGATTTCCGGCTGTACTAATGCGAAGAGCGCGGACTGACAGCCAAAATTGGTCCAAGCCATGTGTCGACCCGACTCGCTAATGCGGCCGTCCCGGCAGCACGAAGTGCTCCTCGCAGCGCGGCTCGTAGTTGTCGCCGGCCATGATGATGGGGCTTGTGTAGGGCGCCGGCTTGCCGTCGATCAGGCGCTGCGGATAGAGCGCCTTGGCGCCGCAACTGCAATACGCCACCAGCTCGGTCACGTTGCCGGCGTAGGTGCGCACCAGCCACGAAAGATCGAGCATTTCGCCGAAGGGCATGCCGCGAAAATCGAGTTCGAGGCCTGAGACCATCACGTCGTGGCCCGCAGTCGAGCAGCCGCTTGGTGAACAGAAACAGATCGTGGACGAACTGGCCCTCGTCGATGGCGATGCACTCAATGCGCTTGCCGATCCGCTGCTCCGTGGCTGCGATCACCGGCAGCACCGGCCACGGATCGGCGAAGGGAACTCGACCGCCTCCATCTTGCCGCAGCCGTTGCGATTGCGGCTTTCGACCAGCCCGGCGGCGGCCTTGGTGTCGGCGCTCGGCTTCAGCAGCATCACGTATTGTTTGGCGTATTCGCGGCGGGTTTCAATCCGGCGCAGCAACTCCGCCGTCTTGTTGCTGCGCATGGGCCCGACAATCATTTCCAGTTTGCCAGGCACGTTCAACTCCGAGGCACGATTCGCTGACCAGCGAATTCTAGCGAACCCCAATCGTGAACCTCACACGACGATGGCTAGAAGCTAGGAGCTGAAAATCTGGAAGCTGCTCTTACGCCGTCGCCCGCTGCGCCTCGCGATGCTGCCCCAGCCGCACGCTCACGATCTTCGACACGCCCGGCTCCTGCATGGTGACGCCGTAGATCATGTCGGCGGCCTGCATCATGCGCTTGGAGTGCGTGACGATCAGGAACTGCGTGTCGTGGCTCAGCGAGTCGAAGCAGGTCGGCGAAGCGGCCCACGTTGGTTTCGTCCAGCGCCGCGTCCACTTCGTCGAGCACGCAGAAGGGGCTGGGCCGGAACTGGAAGATGCCCACCAGCAGCGCCAAGCGCCGTCAGCGCCTTTTCGCCGCCCGAAAGCAGCAGCACGTTTTGCAGCTTCTTGCCCGGCGGCGAAACCACGATGTCCAGCCCGCTCTCGGCCTGGTTTTCTTCGTCGCTCACGCGCAGAAACGCCTGGCCGCCCTGGAAGAGCCGCGCAAAAACCCTTCCGAAATTCTCGTTGATCTGCGTCAAGCGCCTCGTCGAATTTGGTGCGCGAAATCTGGTCGATCTCCTTGATCGTCTCCTGCGTGTTCTCGATCGACTCGATCAGGTCCTTGCGCTGCGTCTCGAGGAATCCATGGCGCTCCGCCGTTTCCTTGTACTCGTCGAGCGCCATCATGTTCACCGGGCCCATCTGCTCCATGCGCTGGCGCAAGCGTGCGGCAGGTCTCTTCTTCGGTCGACAAGCTCCTCGCCGGCGAGGCGCACAATCTCCGCATCGGCGCGCAGCACCTGCGCTTCGACGTTCACTTCGGCCAGGCAGCTTGCCTCAAGGTGATCCAGATCGGAGTGCAGCTTGGCCAACTCGCTCGAAAGCGCCGCGCGATCTTCGCGCAACTGATCCAGCGCCGCGCGCTCGGTCTTGAGCTGCGTCTCCAGCTCCGCCAGCTGCATGCGCAGCGCCTGCGCCTGCTCGGCAATTGCCTGCGCCGCGGCCAGCGCCGACGCGCGATCTCGGTCAGCTCCTTCTGCCGCTCGACGAGTGTCGGCATTCTCGTCGATGCGCTGCTCGCGCTCTGCTGCAGCAGCAGCCGCGCGTTGCTGTTCGATCGCCTGCACGCGCCGTTCGAGATCGCATACAGCCGGTCGATGCGCTGGAATGCCGCCTCCGCGCCGCGCCGCCGCTCTTCCAGGCCTGCCAGCTCGGCCGTCATCTGCGCCGCTTCCTGTTGCAGAGCCTCGCGCTTCTGCCGCAGAGCTCTCCAAGCTGCGCCTGCTGCGCGTTCGAGGCTGCTCTCGGCCTGCGCGTGCTCCGCCTCAAGCCGCGCAGCTTCTTCGCGCTTCTCCGCAATCGCCTGCCGCTTGGCCTCGCGCGCATCCTTGTTGCGCGCCGCCTGCGCCTGCCACTCCTGCATGCGCCGCTCGATGCGCTGCGCCTCGGCTCTCCATCTGCCTGAGCGCCGCGCCCAGGTTGGCGGCCTCGCTCTCCGCCTGCCGCCGCTCCTCGCCGCGCGTCTCCAGTTGCGCCGTCAGCTCTTCGATGGCGCGCGTGAGCGCTTCGGCCTCGTTCTCCGCCTGCGCCAAGTTCCGACTCGAGCTTCGCCAGCCGGCCCTCGGTCTCGCGCAGTTCGCGCTTCAGCGCCAGCGGACCTTCGCTGGCCGGCTTGCCGCCCGTCACCGTCGAGCGATGGAAGCACTCGCCTTCCGGCGTGAGGAAGTAAGCGTGCGTGTAGCGCAAGCGCAAGCCGCTGCGCGTCGACTGGAGTTCTCCGCCAGGTAGCCGTGCCGCAGCTTGGGCAGCACCGCTTCCAGCGAGCGCCCAAATCCGTTCAGCACCTTGATCGCATCGCGCAGCGGGGTCATGCCGGGCTCGTTCACCGGTCCTTCGCCGGTGTCGAAGAGCTCGCCCTGCGCGTCGGAGTGGACCAGGAACGTGGCGCGCCCGTCGCTGGTCTTGAGCACGCGCACGCCTTCTTCGGCCGCGCCCCAGCTTTCGACGACCACGTAATTCAGCTCTTCGCGCAGGAACTCGTCCACCACGCCTTCGTGCTCGCCGCTCACTTCAATAAAGTCCGCCAGCGTGCCCACTGGCGCGACCGATGGCCCCAGCGCTCCCGGCTTCAGCAGCCTGCGCACCGTGTCGGTGGCGTAGCCGTGATTGCGGATCAGCGCTTGCAGCGAGTCGCGCCGCCCTGCCAGCGCCGCCTGTTCGCCGCGCAGCTGGTTGGCCTGCTCGCGCGCCGCGCCTCTCGTCGGTGCGCTTGCGCCTGCAGCGTCTCGCGCAGCGCTGGCAATCTCTTCCTCCAGCCGCTTCACTGCGGCGTCCGCAGACTCAAAGCGCTGCCGCGACTCCGCCTGTCTGCACGCCCAGGTTTCTCCTGCTCGATGCGCGCCTGGCCCATCTCCGCTTCAAGCCGCTCGGCCTCGCGCTCCAGCGCCGCCAGGCTCTCTTCGCCCTGCACAATGTAGTTGCGCGCGTTGCCGGCCAGCGTCAGCAGGTGCATCGCGTGGCGGCGGCTCGCTCTCCAGCTCGCGCTCGGCGCTAAAGACCTCTTCGGCTGCGGCGCGCGCTTCGTGCTGCCGCGCCTCCACCTTTTGCCTGAAATTCGTGCGCTTCGCCGGCCGCCGTCTCGAGAAAGCTGCGCTGCTGCGCGCGCTCCTCTTCGATCCCGGCCATCTGCGTCCGCGTCTGCTCCAGCTCCGCGCCCGACGCCGCAATGCGCGTCTCCAGCTCGCTCACGCGCTCCGTGTTGCTGCGCTCGCGCGCGGCCGCGCGCTCCAGTTCAACGGCCGCTTCGCTGGCGCGCAGTTCTGCGCCTCCTGGCCTTCGCGGTCCAGCTCGTAGCCGCGCTCGGTCAGCGCGTGCTGGCTGGCTTCCTGCTGCGCTGATCGCCTCGACCGACTGGTTGACGCGCTCGGTGAGCGCGGCAATCTCCTGCTCCAGCCGCGCCTGGTCCGCATCCATCGCCGCCATGCGGCTGGCCAGCACCACGCGCAGCCGTCCGCGCAGCTCGTCGCGCACTGCGGCATAGCGCTCGGCCTTGGCCGCCTGGCGCTTCAGGCTGTTCATCTGCCGCGTGACTTCTTCAAAAATGTCGTCGACGCGGGCCAGATTCTGCTTCGCGCTTTCCAGGCGCAACTCCGCCAGCCGCTTCTTGGTCTTGAAGCGCGTTATGCCGGCGGCTTCTTCGATGATGGCGCGGCGCTCGTAGGGCTTGGAGCTGAGCAGTTGCCCGATGCGCTCCTGGCCGATGATGGCGTAGCTCTCCGGCCCCAGGCCGGTGCCCATGAAGATGTCCTGAATGTCGCGCAGGCGGCAGAGCTTGCCGTTCAGCAGGTACTCGCTTTCGCCGGTGCGGAACAGCCGCCGCGTGATGACCACTTCGCCCTTTTGCGGCGTGCTGTGGAACTTGCGGCGGCGAATCTTCAGCACCACGCCTTGCGGCACGGCTTGCGCGATGCGGCATCTTGGCCAGCGATTTGCTGTTGGACGATGCATCTGCAGACGCTCGCTCCGCGTCCGCGTCTTCTTCGATCACCTGCCCGGCTGCTCGTCGGCGATGATCTCTTCGGCCTCGGCCGCGCGCTGGCGGCGCACTTCGCTCTTCATCCCAGTCCGCCGGGCCCTTCGTGATCGACCACACACCTCCGGCTCGACCGGCACCGGGCCTTCGTAGGCCTCGGGATCGACCATGGTCAGCGTCACTTCCGCCATGCCCAGCGGCTTGCGCTCGCGCGTCCCGGCAAAGATCAGGTCCTGCATGTGCGATGCCGCGCAGAGTCTTCGCGCTCTGCTCGCCCAGCACCCAGCTCACTCCGTCCAGAATGTTCGACTTTCCGCACCGTTTGGCCCCACCACCACGGCGATCCCGGTGCCCGCCACCGTCAACTCCGTGCGGTCGCAAAAGCTCTTGAAGCCGAGGATGTGAATCTTCTTTAGTTTCAGCATTTTTTCTCCGGGGCGGTTCGGCCCAAACTATCCTTCAAACGACGCGTGTGCGCCCGGTTTGAAAGCGCCTTTGCGCGGAAGAATGTACCCGCTTGATTACTGACTTTACGGAGACGAAACGGCAGGGTCAACGATGCAAATCTCGGCCTTTGTGGATAAGGGAGGACGGAATTCGGCATGCGCTTCGATAGCGATGAATTTATTCCGACCGGCATAGGCTAATCGCTGAAAGAACACAACAGAATGCTCATGAGAAGAGGATGGATTTGGGCAGTATCGCGCATTACTTTGGGATGATTTTTCGGCTGGCTAATTGCGCCGGAATAGTCAACTTCCCATCGCGAAGTTGCAGGACGATTTTCGAGACCGCGTGATTCACGGATCGCGGGAGACTGGCGTCGCGGGTCGGCGCTTCCAAATGAGCTCAATCTTCTGCGAGTGATAAAATCGATCAGTGCCGGGTCCTACGCGACGTAATCCCGCCAACCCCGCCAGGTCCGGAAGGAAGCAACGGTAACGGGCTAATGCGTGTGCAGTAGGTCACCCGGTACTTTTTTGGCTGTTTTCTTGGTTTTGGATAAATGCGGCCGACCGGACTCCCCACCCGGCGCGTGCGCCGCGAGGAGAAATGCATTGAGCTTGACCGTTCGCCCCGTCGTGGGCCGGCGCGCAAAAATTTCAGCGCTCGGCACCTACGTTCCTCCCGATGTGATCACCAATAAAGATCTTGAAAAAATGGTGGAGACCAGCGACCAGTGGATCATGGAGCGCACGGGCATCCGTGAGCGCCACGTGCTGGCCAAGGGTCTGGGCGTGAGCGATATCTGCGCTGAGGCGGCGAAGAAATGCCTGGCGGCGCGCGGCATCGGTCCGGAACGAGCTTGAAGTGATCATTGTTGGCACGGTGACGCCCGACATGATGTATCCCTCCACGGCGTGCCTGGTGCAGCACAAGATCGGCGCCACCAGTGTGTGGGGATTCGATGTTTCCGGGGGCTGCTCAGGATTCACCTATGCGCTGCAGGCAGGCGTGAAGATGGTGGAGAGCGGCGCGCACAGCAAGGTGCTGGTGTGCGGCGCGGACGCCAACACGCGCATGACCGACTACACCGACCGCACGACGTGCGTGCTGTTCGGCGACGGCGGCGGCGCCGTGCTGCTGGAGCCGGCTGCGGAGGGCGAGATCGGCTTCATCGACTACCTGAATGAGATTGACGGGTCAGGCGGCGTGAGCTTGAACATGCCGGGCGGCGGAAGCCTGAATCCATCGACGCACGAGACGGTGGACAAGAAGATGCACTTTATCCACCAGGACGGCCCGGCAGTGTACAAATTTGCGGTGCGCAAAATGGCCGAAGCTACGCTCAAATTGCTGGAGCGCAATGGCGTCACGGGCGCGGATCTGGGCTGCTTTATTCCCCACCAGGCCAACAAGCGCATTATTACGGCCACGGCCGACCGGCTGGGCATGACCGCCGGAGCGCGTGATTATCAATATCGAGAAAGTATGGCAATACCTCGGCGGGAACGATTCCGCTGGCGATGGAGACGGCCGATCGAAGAAGGCAAGCTGAAAAAGGGCGATCTGGTGCTGCTGGCCGCGGTGGGCGCAGGATTCACGGTGGGCACCGTGCTGCTGCGCTGGGAAATCTGAAGGGCAAATTACCGCTTTAGCTCCAAGGTTTCAGCTCCAGTTTGATTGGTAGGCGCGCGTTGGTGGATTGCGATCGCACACCGATTTAGAAAGAATTCATCAACTGCTTGGTGCCGGCGGCTGGAAGCTGAGAGGCTGATCGGGCATATACTGTGCTCCACTCACGCCAAATAAATGGCGCGCGTTGGACGATGGAAAAGCGGAGGGCGACCATGGATGTGGCAATGACCGCCAGAAAAGGCAAGATCTCCAAAGCGCTGCGCACGCAGGCCGAAGAGGGGATGGAACGCATCGGCCGCGTTCTGGGCCGCACCGCGCGTGCCAGCGTCACCTTCAGCGCCCAGCGGCATGTTCATATCGTCGAATTGACCGTGCAGGCGCGCACGCAAAAGATTGCCGCCACCGGCAAAGGCGATCGCCCGACGCGGCGCTGCGCGAAGCCATTGCACACGCCGAGCACCAGGCCCATCGCTACCGCGACCGCCGGCTGGTGAGCAAGCGCCTGCCCAAAGTGGAAAAAGTGATGACGGCGCCGCCCGTCACGCGGCCCAAGGCGCGCGTCGAGCCCGATCCGACAGCGAAGAAGCGAAACTCGCTCGTCCGGTAGAAAAAGCGCGCGCTTCCATCGCGGTCCACTCATTTCCTGCGAGCACCGCGGTCGTCGAGCCGCACATCGCTGAAGAACGGCGAGGCCATCGCCTTGAGCCGATGACCATTGAAGAGGCTGTGAAGGATGCCGAGTTCCGCGACCGCGATCTGCTGATCTTTCGCACCGCCGCGGGAGATATGTTTGTGCTGCATCGCCGCCGCGACGGCCAAATGGAGCTGGTGGAAATTCCGTAAGGTCAACAGGCCTGGAGTTCAATGAAGTAACTGCAATCGCTTGGTGCGCGCCGTCAGTGACCGCGCGCACCAATGCATTCAAGGTGCGCCGCATCTGCTTTCGGCGATTCGTGTCCTTGTTTCCGTTCAGAATCTGGAATTTACGGTGCGCAGCAATCGGCGTGCAAAAACCCGCTTCGCCCGCAGACTTTGGTTGCATCCGGCTGACCGCTTTTGGGGAGCATTGGCCGCCAATTTGGGGATGGTTGCCGGGAGCTAACCTACTTAACATCTGATAAATGGCAGCACGTGTGATTCAAGCCGGCCAAGTCGCCGGTACGGACAGTCTTCGCAAGCCCTGGCCGTGCAGGGTCCCGGGGAGGCCATAGAAAGTGAACTTCGAGGAAAATCCAGTTCCCGATGCGCAGCGCGAGGTTCTCGATGGCCTGCCGGTTCTGATTTTTCTCGAACGCGCGGGAAGAATCGTTTTTGCCAACTGCCGAAGCGCGGCAGACTGCTGGGCCTGACTGAGGGCGAGTGGATCCACCGTCCGGTCGAAGATGTTTTGTGGGGACTTTTTCCCGGCACGGCGGAGCCGCAGACGCTTCTGACCGGCACGCAGCACGGCAGCCCGTTTCATGCCACGCTGCCGTGCGACCAACGGCCAGCCTCAGTCCCCGTCGAAGGCACCTACAGCATTTTCAATGCGGAGCTGCGCGAAGCCGTCATCGTGGCCCATCCCAGCGAACGGGAGCGCGCGCCCAAATCGCGCCTGATGGAAGACGTGCTGGCCAGCCTTCCTGAAGCCGTCGCCATCGAACACCAGAATCACGTGCTCTACACCAATCCGGCATTTACCGCGCATGTTCGGCTACACCGCCGAAGAAGCCAGCGGCGGCAGCCTGCGCGATCTGATTGTGCCGGAGACGCGGCTGAACGAAAATGCCACGCTGCTGAAAGCGGTCGACGAGCATGGCGTGAGCGACCATGGAAACGGTGCGCACCAACAAGGCCGGCGAGACTTGTGGACGTGAGCCTGCAGATCGCGCCGCTGCTGGTGGACGGCGCCAAGGTCGGCTATGTCTTCACCTTTCGCGATATCGGCGAGCACAAGCAGACGGAAGAGAAACTGCAGCACGACGCCATGCACGACGTGCTGACGGGACTGCCCAACCGGGCGCTCTTTCTTGACCGCCTCAATCTCACGCTGAGCCGCCGCATGCGCCGATCCCGATCATGGCTGCGGCGTTCTCTACATCGATCTTGACCGCTTCAAGGAAGATCAACGACAGCCTGGGCCACGCCGCGGGCGATGCTCTGCTGATGGCGGTTGCCGGCCGGCTGCGCGCCTCGCTGCGTCCGCAGGACTCGGCCGCGCGGCTGGGCGGAGACGAGTTTGCCGTTCTGGTGGAGAACATTCTCACGGCATACGATCTTGAGGTGGTGGCCGGCCGCATTCTGCGCGAGATGGAGCGGCCCTTCGACATCTTCGGCCACGTGGTCCACGCCGGCGCAAGCATCGGCGCGGCCATGGCCGGGCCCGACCACACCTCCTCCGATCTGCTGCTGCGCGACGCCGACTTTGCCATGTACCGCGCCAAGCAGGCCGGCGGCGGGCGCTACGAAATCTTCGACAAGCACCTCGAGGTCTGCGTCACCAGCCAGCAGGAGCGGGAGCGCGAACTGCGCACGGCGCTGGACAAGCGGCAGTTTGTTTTTCAGTATCAGCCCATCTACCGGCTCGCGAACGGCAAGCTGGAGGGATTCGAGTCAGTCGTTCTGCCTGCGCCGCGCCGATGGCACGGTGGATAGCTTCAGCGATCTGCTCGACGGTGGCCGAAGACACCGGCCTTTCATCATTCTTGGCGCGCGAGACGCTCGACGCCGTTTGCGCGCAACTGCGCATCTGGAGCGATCGCTGCCCGAGCAGGATCTGACTGTCGACCGTCAACCTGACGCGCGGCAGCTCTATCATCCCGATCTGATCGCGCATTTGATGAAGGCCCTTGCGGCCAGCGGCGCTGATCCGTCGCGGCTGATGTTTGAAGCGCCGGAGAGCGCGTTCAACGAGAATCCCGACGCGGCGGTGGCCATTCTGCAGCGCCTGGCCGATTGCCAGGTGCGCGTGGCCATCGACGACTTCGGCAGCAGCCTTGCGCCGCTGAATCACCTGGTGCACCTGCCCGTCGGCATGGTGAAGCTCGCACCCAGGCTCACCGCGGCCGCGTTTCATCCGGGCCGGCAGATTGGCCGTGCTCGAGTCGCTGATTCGCCTGGGCAACACGCTGGGCCTGCAAGTCGTCGCGCAGGGAATCGAAACTCAGGAGCAACTCGCGGCGCTTGCCCGCATGGGCTGCGCTCTGGGCCAGGGCCCCTGTTGTCGCCGCCTCTTGATGCCGGATCGGGCACTGGCGCTGGCCGAGGCGCGGCTATTGGACGATCGCTTCGGGAACCACGCTCTGGTCCTGAATCGCCGCGCTTGGATCGCATTTGAACCTGCGCATTACCTTTGTTGAGGTTCTTATTTTTCGCGATGGCCAGCCGGTGTAGCATGAAACCCATGACGCCCCAGAAGCCCTCGCAGCGAGAGCGCCAAAGTCGCAAACGGCTCGAAGCCGACGCCGGAAAAGCCTGGCAAAGGAACTGGTCATCGTGACCGGAATCTCCGGCGCGGGCAAAGCCTCGGCGCTCAAGGCCTTTGAGGATCTTGGATTTCACTGCGTCGACAATCTTCCGCTCGAACTGCTGCCGCAATTCGCCGGCGTTGGTCGGCAAGTCCACTGAAGTGGAGCGCGCCGCCATCGTGGTGGACGTGCGCGAGGGCGCCACGCTCGACCGGCTGCCGGAGATCCTAAGAGCATCAAGAAGCTGCTGCACACGCGCGTGGTCTTTCTCGATGCGCAGGACGCTGTGCTGGTGCGCCGCTATTCTGAGACGCGCCGGCCGCATCCGCTGGGCAGGTCGGAGACGGTGTGGCGCTCCATTGTCGAAGAGCGCCAGTTGCTCGATCCCGATCCGCAACGTTGCCGACACGCTGATCGACACCTCCAACTTCAACGTGCACGAGCTGCGCGCCCACATCCTGGCCCGCTTCGGCCACGAAGAAGAATCGCAAACGCCTGCTCGTCTCCTGCCTGAGCTTCGGCTTCAAGAACGGCGTGCCGCTGGACGCGGACATGGTCTTCGATGTGCGCTTCCTGCCCAATCCGCACTTTGTTCCGGAGTTCCGCAAGAAGACCGGCCTCGATCCCAAAGTTGCCGCCTATGTGCGCGGATTTCCGCAGACGAAGGAGTTTCTCAATCGCGTGACCAAGCTGATGCTTTATCTGCTTCCGCACTACGTGAAGGAAGGGAAGAGCTATCTGACGGTTGCCTTCGGCTGCACCGGCGGCCAGCACCGCAGCGTGATGATGGCCGAGGAGATGGGCAAGCGGCTCGAGAAGGCCGGCTACCAGGTGAAGGCGCTTGCATCGCGATATGGTGCGATAAACATCTGGTCCGACTCCAGCGCGCGTTCAACGGACTGAGCAATTCATCGAGCCATCAGTCCGACGGCCTCCGAATAGTCCTGGTTCGCGTTCGCCGCGAGTTGAGCCACACGAGATTTTGTGAGCGGCGATCCTTCGTAAGCGCAGCGGGTTCCTCGTTGCGGCCGGCGGTGCCATCCCGTCGCATTCCATTCGAACCATAGCACCGGGATGTGCAGCCGCTCGGCTGCCGGTCGAGGTCGTAGCGGTCGCGCATCAGCAAGCGCGCGGGAACCATCTGGCGCGTGGGTCGCTGAAGATCGCGTCCATCGGGATCGGACATCGGCGAATCGACGATCACGCCTGCCAGCTCCGGATGGTGCGGCGGCAACTTCGAGAGCCAGATTCGCGCCCAGCCTTCGCCGTCGAGCACTATCGTATCTGGCGGCGATGTGCCGCGTTCCCGTCAGATATTTGAGCGCCCATTCCGCATCCTGGCGCCAGTGCGCCTCGCTGGGCCGCACAAACTGGCTCTGTCCGTAGCCGCGATAGTCGAAGGCCAGCACGTTCACGCCTACGCGTGCAGCCGGGCCAGCGCGTCCACTGTGTCGCCGAGATTGCCGTCCTGGCCGTGCAGATAAATAACAGTGTAGTCGCTCAACCTGGATCTGGCGCCGGAACCCACCATCCTGTGA
Source organism: uncultured Acidobacteriaceae bacterium (assembly GCA_963782085.1). GTDB lineage: Bacteria > Acidobacteriota > Terriglobia > Terriglobales > Acidobacteriaceae > Telmatobacter. The sequence goes on along the minus strand of CAWAIL010000001.1, from coordinate 1,083,259 downwards.
GCCGCGGCTGCACCGTCATCCGTGACCGCGAATGCGACGGATCAAAGGCCAATCCTGCGCTGGCCGGTGTGTATGCAAGGCTGCGGACGGGTGGTAGAGCAAGCTGCCAACTCCCTTGCCAGAAGAGCAGGCAGAGAACGCCCCAGCCGCAGAGTGCGGCGGCGGCGACGGTGCCAAGAATAGCGGCAAGCAGCCAACGGCCAGAGACTTGCTGGCTGGCTTCAGGTCTGCGCCTGCGGCCTCTGCTTGCGCGCCTTATGGCCGTTCGGGCCCGCGCGCGACAATCTGAATCTGTTTTCTTGTCTGACATGGTTGATCTGGATTCCGTTTCGTCGCTCCGAATCGCGGAACCAGTTCCATGCTAAATCCGCCGCCTGCGAGCCTGCGTTATGGCGCTCCGGTGTATAGTTTTTCTTGGTGTTCGAAATCGTTTACGGAGAATTCGGAATCGTTTACGAAAAGGGGTTGAAATGGCTCTCGGAAATGGAAGCGTGGCACGGCCCGCAGCAAATGAAGTGCTTCTGGTCACCAGCGGCGATCTGCGCCAGTCGGCCAATCAGGTCTGCTGGCCCGCGCAGCGCGACATGGAAGAGAAGCTCACCGCGGCATTTGCGCAAAAGGGCTTCAAGCTTGTTCGCGCCCACGCCTACGACGAGAAAGTGAAGCACGGCTTCATCTCCTCGCAGCGCCAGGGCATGGACGTCTTCATGAAGATTCATCCCGAGGCGCAGCTGGTGTTTGCCACGGCGGCCTGGCAGTACAGCCATCATGTTCTTCCCGGCCTGCGCAGCCATCAAGGGCCCGATCCTCACCGCGGCCAACTGGTCGGGGCAATGGCCGGGGCTGGTCGGCCTGCTCAATCTGAATGGCTCGCTGATCAAGGCCGGCAAGCCGTTTTCGTCCATCTGGAGCAAGGACTTTACCGACGCCTATTTCAGAAGGCGCTCGACGAATGGCTGCGCGACGGCAAGATCACGCACGATCTTTCGCACGTGCATTCGCTCGACAAGAGCAAATTGCCTGCCGCAGAGCGCGCAGCTGGGCGCGCGAGCTTGCCGCAGACCTGCAAGCATCGCAAAGCCATCATGGGCATCTTCGATGAAGGCTGCATGGGCATGTACAACGCCATCATCGACGACGAGTTGCTGAATCCCGCGGGAATTTTCAAGGAGCGGCTGAGCCAGTCGGCGCTTGTGGCCAAAATGCGCACGGTAAGCGACGCCGAGGCGAAGGCTGTCTACGAGTGGCTGGTTGCGAAGGGCGTCAAATTTGCATTTCGGCAAGGATGCGGCGACCGAGCTGACGCTCGAACAGGTGCTCGACCAGTGCAGGATGTACATCGCCGCGGTGCGCATCGCGCAACGAGTTTGGCTGCGACGCGATCGGCATCCAGTATCAGCAGGGACTGAAAGACATGGCGCCCGCCTCGGACCTGGCGGAAGGCATGCTGAACAACGCCGAGCGCCCGCCGGTCTTTGCCGAAGGAACAAAGGAAGAACTTTACGCCGGCGGTCCGCTGCCGCACTTCAACGAAGTGGACGAATGCGCCGGGTGTCGATGCGCTGATCACGAATCTCTGCTGGAAGGCGCTCGGCCTCGATCCGTCGACCACGCTGCACGATGTGCGCTGGGGCGAGCACTACAAGGGCGACGGAGCGAACGGTTCAGGCAAAATCGATGATTTTGTCTGGCTGCTGCAAATCTCCGGCGCCGCGCCGGCCAATCATTTTGCCGGCGGCTATGCAGGCGCGATCAGCGAGCGCCAGCCCGCCATGTATTTCCCGCTCGGCGGCGGCTCGCTGAAGGGCGTTGGCAAAGCCCGGCGAAATTGTCTGGAGCCGCGTCTTTGTCGAGGGCGGCGCGCTGCATTGCGATCTGGGCCGGGCACGGTTGTGAGTCTGCCTGCAGCGGAAACCGAACGCCGCTGGCGCGAGACCACGATGCAATGGCCGATCGTGCACACCATTCTGCACGGCGTGAGCCAGAACCAGATGATGGCCCGGCACCGCGCCAACCATGTGAATGTGGCCTATGCGCCGTCGGCGGAAGTCGCAGACAAGGCGCTTGGCAACCAAGGCCGCGATGCTCGCGGAACTTGGCGTGCAGGTCCATCTCTGCGGGGTGACGCAATAAAGCCTTCAGCTGTTAGCTCCAGCCTTCAGCGTGTTCACATTGCTGAGGGCCAGACTGATAGCTGAGAGCGGATGGCTGTCTTTTCACGATTGCACCTGTTCCGCCGCCATCTCCTTCGCGGCCGGAATGATGCCCATCTCCTGGTAAATTGGCCGCACCACGCGCGCGCAGCGCCGGCAGCCGCGTGAAGAACCACGCCGCGCCGAGCACGACCACCACTCCGTTGATAATCACCGTCCATTGCGCGCCGGTCAAGCATCATTCCCGCCACAATCCAGACCGGCGTCGGCGGAATCGCGTGCGCCATGGTTCCCGCCAGCAGGCTGCCGAAGGGCGCCATGCCCACAAACGCCATGGTGTAGTAGCTCATCACGCGGCCGCGCTTGTCTTCGCTGACCAGCGTCTGGATGATGGTGTTGCTCGCCGCCATTCCCTGCATCATGCCCATGCCCGCCACCAGCACCATCAGCATCGAGAGCCAGAAGACGTGCGACAGCCCGAAGCCGATCAGCCCCAGGCCGAAGACTGCCGCGGCAATGGGATCATGCGGATCAGCCCGCGCACGCTCTTGCGCGCCGCCAGCGAGAGCGCGGAGATGAGCGCGCCCACGCCCATCGCGCCCATCAGAAATCCCAGTGTATGCGGGCCGCCGTGCAGCACCTTGGCCGCGAAGATCGGCATCAGCACCACGAACGGCATGCCCATCAGGCTGACCACGGCAAACAGCATCAGGATGGTGCGGATGGGCAGGAATCCGGAAACGTAGCTCCAGCCTTCTTTCATTTCGTGCGAAGGTCGATGTTGACTTCACGGCGCACGGGAGCATTCGAGCCGCATCATCAGCAGCGATGCGATCACGGCGATGTAGCTGATGCCATCGATGAGGAAGCACCACGCCTCGCTTGTGGCGGCAATCAACATGCCGGCCAGCGACGGGCCGATCAGCCGCGCCACGTTCACCATCGATGAGTTGATGGCGATGGCGTTGCCCAGGTCGGCGCGGTCGCCCACCATCTGCACCATGAACGATTGGCGCCCCGGCATGTCGAAGGCGTTGATGACGCCCTGCATCATGCTCAGGCCGAGAATCCAGTTGATGGTGATGTAGCCGGAAAACGTGAGCGCGGCCAGCGCGAGCGACTGCACCATGGCGAGCGTCTGCGTCCACACCAGCACCTGCCGGCGATCGAGCCGGTCGACCCAAACGCCGGCGAAAGGCGCGAAGAGAAACGTGGGAATCTGGCCGGCGAAACTGACCGTGCCCAGCAGCAGCGCCGAATGCGTGAGCCGGTAGACCAGCCACGATGTGGCGATGCGCGTCATCCACGTGCCGATGAGCGAGATGGTCTGCCCGCCGAAGAAGAGGCGGAAGTTGCGATGGCGCAGCGCGCGCCACGCATGCGAAGCGCGGGTGAATGGCACCTCCGGCTCGGCGACAGGGGATTCTCGCGTTGGCTCAGGAACGCTGCTCAATAACTCGATTCCTCAATTGTTTTGTTGCAAGGCTTAGCGCGCAGGTGGGTCCATCTCTAGTTTAATTGCTCTTAGTAGCTGCTTTAAGCAGCTCGCTAATCCTTGATTGCGTGATCGTTCTTGATGTCGACACCGCTCCACACTTTTTTTGCAGTCCAGGGCTCGGCCGGCGCGCTCCAGAATTCGTCGGTTGCATCGAGCCCGAGCGGCAACCATGCTGCCGAGCAAAGATACAGGCTGCCCGTGGAGATATAATCCTCGCCAATTGAGGGCTGATGACCGGCGAAGCCGATCGTCAGCCATCCTTTGCTGTCGAAGGTGCCGGGTGCGGAGATCATGCGCGTCATGACGGCCGTCATCGCGGCACGCACCTGCGCGGGATGTACTCCGTCGGGCAAATCGCGCCGCCATGCCATTTCGGAGAGATGGTGCAGTGCGCCGAAACGATAGGCCAGCGAGCGGCCGATTGGCGGAAATGTGCCTTCGGGACTGATGAGCCGCTCCTCAATCGCGGCGTATCGTCGCGCGCGCGTCTTCAATGGTTTTGCGCAGCGCAGACCAGCGATCGGTGATGGTCTGCACGGCGTCCATAACGTTGAGCATCATGGGCTGGATGACGAAGCTGTTGTAGTAGTCCCAGTGGAAGTTGGGCCCGTCGCCATATATTCCGTCGCCTTTGTACCACTCCTGGTGCTGGCGCAGGGCGTAGTCGATGCGCACGGTGTCCCACGGCTGATCGTACTTGCAGAAGAACGCCTCAATCATGGCGCTGAAGAGCAGCCAATTATTGAAGCCCGGCTGGACCTTGCGCGTTTCGACAAGGGCGCGGACCAGATTCTCTTTTGTCGCGGAGTCGAGCTTTGCCCAAAGCTGATCGGGCGCGCGCACGACGGCCAGAGCGAGAAAAGCTGCGTCGACCACAGATTGCCGATTGGTTCCGAAGTTGAGCGCATCGGGCGATTGCGGATCGGTGCCGTTCCGGATGGCCAGGCGCGCCCACTCGCGATAGCGGCTACGCAGGTCTTCTTCTGCGGGATTCGTTGCCCGGCTCAGCTTCGAGCCACGGCGCGAGCCCGCAAAGAAGCCGGCCCACGGCTTCAAGATGCGTTGACTGCACTGCGTCTGCTCGACTGGCTCCCGCGGCGGCCTCGACAGGCATAGTCGCGCGAAGCTTTTGCTGGCTGATGGCTTCGAGCACCGGCTGCGAAACGCGCTCCACGATGGCGAGCCACTGCGCGCGGTCGTCGCAGGCCCGATGGCTGGTCGGCTGTATCGGCTGCGGCTGTGCTGCGGCTTCGCGAATGTTCGTTGTTGCCAACAGCGGTGCCGAGGCCAGAACCGCGCTCTTTAAGAAACTTCTGCGTGTTGCTTTCGGTTCCATTGGGATCATGCTTCCGCTGCTTTCGTGGCAAGGGCTTCAACCACGGCGAGATTCTGCATCCGGTCTGGCGGGACCGCATGGCGCTCGCGCAGATAATCTGGCGAGTTGTACGACACCCACACTTTTCCGGAATTCGTCCTCCCAGACAAGAATCTTGAGCGGCAGATCGATGGCAATGCTGGGCGCGGCCAGCATGACAGGCGTGCCCGCCTTGGGGCTGCCGAAGATCAGCAGTTTGGTGGGCGGCATCTTCATACCCGCCTTCTCCGCTTCGCCGCTGTGATCGACTAGCGCAAAGAGCGTGACGCCCTTTGCGGCAAGGATGCCGCGTAGTTTTTCGACTGTCTCGTCGACGGAATGATTGCTGGGAATATCGACGATTCCATTGCCGCTCATGGTCGATTATCGATAAGGCCGGGGAAAACGGCAATTTCATCAAAACAAAAACTTCGGCCTCCGACGAGAGTCGGAGGCCGGCTATCTTTTGGCTCGCGAACCTAGTTTACGCGCTCGATCGCCACCGACTCCAGCACCACGGGCTTGTGCGGCTTGTCCTGCGCGTTGCGCGGGACCTTGGAAATCTTCGACCACGATGTCCTGGCCTTCGACCACTTCGCCGAAGATGGTGTGATTGCCGGTGAGCCACGGCGTGGGCGCAACCGTAATGAAGAACTGGCTGCCGTTGGTGTTCGGGCCGGATTGGCCATGGCCAGCTTGCCTGGCTTGTCGAATTTGTGCGGCGAGCCCTTGGTCTCGTCCTCAAAGCGATAGCCCGGGCCGCCCATGCCGGTGCCCGCCGGATCGCCGCCCTGAATCATGAAGTCGGGAATCACGCGATGGAAGATCGTTCCGTCGAAGAGCTTGTCCTTCGACTTGGCGCGCGTGTCGGGATGCGTCCACTCGCGCGAGCCTTCGGCCAGCTCGATGAAATTCTTGACGGTGACGGGCGCGTCGGCTTCGAAGAGGCGCACGGTGATCTTGCCTTCGTGGTGGTGAAGACGGCGTAGGTTCCTGCTGCGAGTGCCATGAATTCTCCTGTTTGATTTCGGACTTCTCAATCCCGAACAGCCTTCACGACTCTGTGCGGCGAAGGACTGGGGATTGGGAGCGCGCGATGAATCAGCCACGGCGGTCAGTTGGTTGTGCTGCCGGAGCTTTGCAAAGCGGGATGCGGAGTTGCGGGCAGCGGAGGCATCGGCTGGCCCTCCGGCACAATCGTCACCTTCTCCAGCATCACCGGTGTCAGCGGCTTGTCGTCGGCGTCGCGCTGCACGCGCGCGATGGTCTTCACCACCTCGACGCTCGCAGTCGTCGCACTGGCCGAAGAGCGTGTAGTGCTGATCGAGCGTGTCGTAGCCTGCTCGGTGATAAAGAACTGGCTGCCGTTCGTATTGGGTCCGCTGTTCGCCATCGCCAGCCGTCCCGGCCGGTCGAAGTTCAGGTCCGGGATCGAACTCGTCGTCGAAGGCGTAGCCGGGACCGCCCATCCCCGTGCCCGTGCGGATCGCCGCCCTGAATCATGAACTCCGGAATCACGCGATGAAAAATCGTGCCGTCGTAGAGCGGCTTGTGGTGCATCACCTTCTTCGTTGTCGGATCGGTCCAGTCCTTTGTGCCCTGGGCCAGTGCGATGAAGTTGGCCACGGCGTTGGGCGCCTGCTTCTGGTAGAACTGGCAGGTGATGCGGCCCATCGATGTATCCATCACCACGAACGGACCGTTGGGAACGGTTGTAGCTTCGGCAGTCGCCTGGGCGCGTCGGGAATCTCCTGGCGCAGGCGACGTGGATTGCTGTGCAAGCGCAGCGGCAGATGCGCCACGATACAACAGCGGCGGCGCCAAGGGCAGAGAAAGAAGCGTGTGTTTAAGACTCATGCCGACTTTGAGGGTAAATCATGCGGTACGGGGCAGGCCAGCGGGTTTTTGGAGGCTGCGCGGAAGTTGTGACCCGCACCCACCCTAGCGACAAAAGCAAATGCGTCGCGATGGTGGGGCACCCATGTTGAATTCAGTTCTCCGTCGGCGCCTTTTCCACGTGATCGATGACCAGCCGCTTGACCTTCGCATTGCGTTCGTTCAGTTCGAGGCCGAGCTGCTTGACCGACTGGAACACGCTCGATGTCGCCGCTCGGATCGGAAGCGACCGGGGCCAGTGTTTGCGCCGCCGGATGGTTGCGGCGACGGCGGCGAGCCCGAACCCCTGCGACTGCGCCATCGACATCAAATCAGCCAGAGATATTTCGACGGCGAGTTCGTAGTCGCCCTTGAGGCCGGTCTGGTCGACGACCTGCTGGCCGCCCATCTGCCCAAGAAGCACTGAAAGCGTGTCGGTGAATCCGCCCATGGTGACCATGCTTGACTCGATGCGCAGGGCCTGGTTGGCTGCGTCGAGCTTGACGGCGACAGTACCGCGCATGCCGAGGTCGAATTTCATGGAGCCGTCAGGATTGCGGATGATGCGTACCGGGCCGTCGGGACCGTCCATGGTCATCTCATTTGGCTTGAGCGGAGCGTCCTCGTCCACGGGCTTCGGGGCGCTCTCTGACTTCTTCAGCTTCGATCCGTTCTTGCCGACGAGAAGCGCGAGCACCTTGTGGTCTTCCATGTCTTCATGCGCTGTGAGCTTGAATCGCTCTGACAGCAGAGCGCGAAGCATGGCAGGCGCATCGTCCTTGGTTGCACCTTCGGGCATTGTGGCTTCAATGTCGAAGCGCTCGCTCGAGAGCCAGTCTGGCCCGCTGACTTGATAGCCACGCAGGTTCCAGGCCAGGGCGATCAGGTCTTTCAGGTTCATGTTGATGTATTCGGCGCGCGAGGCTGTCACTCGGGGACCGATTCGCGGCATTTTGCCTGCTTGAATTTCCGCGCGGATCTTTGCCGGATCGGGCGGCGGCGATGGACGGATGGTGGCGACATCGAAGGTGTACTTGGGCGCGGCCGGTTGTGCGGTGAGCGTCGGGGCGAGAAGAAGGAGAGAAATGAGGGAGGAAAGGAGAGGCAGATTCTTCATCACAGGCTCGTGCAATCACGGGTTGAACCCATTATAGGCTTCAGCGTGATTGTCGAATGACTTTGGCGCGATTTGAAACTTGCGTTGCAAACCTGACGCTGCTGAAAAGCAACTGCAGATCTTCGGCTCCGGTCGTCCGCCGGGGCGGTCGACCGGAGCTCAGGCTGACACCGCACTTTCGATGCGGGCCGACCGAAAGCTATACAAGCCGCAGGAATCCGCGCGGATTCAGTTGCGCGCCGGGAAAGACCAGTTCGAGATTTTCTGCGCCCAGCGTGCGCGTGACCACTTCGCCCAGCACCTGGCGGTAGTCGGTGGTGAGCGCCAGGTCGCGGCCTTCGTTGAGCTGGTCGTTGTCGAGGCCGGGCCACTTGCCGTAGACTTTGCCGCCCTTCACCTTGCCGCCGAGCACGAACATCGCGTTGGCGTGGCCGTGATCGGTGCCGCCGGTGCCGTTTTCGCGCGCGGTGCGGCCGAACTCCGACATCGTGACCAGCGTGACGTTGCCGGCGTCGTCGCCCAGGTCGCGCCAGAAGGCGGCGATGCTCGTCGGAGAAATCGCTGAGGCGGTTGGAGAGCTGGCCGTTCACGCCGCCCTGGTTCTGATGCGTGTCCCATCCGCTCACGTCGGTAAATGCGGCTTCGACGCCGAGGTTGGCCTTGAGCAGTTGCGCAATCTGCTGCATGTTGTTGCCGAACTCGGAGTTGGGATATTCTGCACGCCGGCTGCCGGCGTGTACTGCGCGGGATTGGCGGCGCGCAGCATCTTCACCGCTTCGAAGGTCTCGTCGCCGGCGGCGTGGAAGATGCGGTCGCCGGTGTCGGCATACATGGCTTCGAAGGCGCTGGCTGCGGGCGAGGGCGCGGGCCGCGCGCCGCCGACGGTAAAGCCGTTCACGTTGCTGAGGGCGATGGCGGGAATCTTGCCGGCCAGGGTGCGCGGCACTTCGGCGCCGAGAGCCAGCGCGCGAAAGGCGGTGTGCTGCCTCGCAAGTGCCGGCGCAACGCTGCGACCGATCTTCGGCCTGCAGGGCGCGGTTGAGCCAGCCGTCCTCGGTGCTCTTCACGCCGGGCGTGCCGGATTCCATGTAGTCCTGCGCGTCAAAGTGCGAGCGGCTCATGTCGGGCGAGCCGCACGGCGTGAACAATGGCCAGATGTCCCTGATCGTAGAGCGGCTTGAACGCAGCCAGCGAGGGATGCAGGCCGAAGAATCCATCGAGATCGACGACCTGGTTCTGCGGAATCGCGATGCTGGGGCGCATCGAGTAGTAGTTCTTTTCGCGATAGGGAACGACGACGTTGAGGCCGTCGGCCGCGCCGCGCTGGAAGATGACGACCAGCCGCTGGTCCGGCACGCGGCGGCCGTTCTGCGCCAGCACGCGAGCGGACCAGAAAGCTGGGCATCGCCGTTGTGCCTGCGACGGCCAGCGCGCCTTTGTGCAGAAAGAATCGCCGGTTCATTTGCATCTTGAGCTCCTTCAGATTCATCTGATCCCGCGCAGTCGGCATTGACAGTTCGTGCTCGCCATGCTTCGCTCTTCCGAATTCTGTATTACGCATCGGCCGAGCTGACAGCTGAAAGCTGACGGCTCGTCTTATCTCCGCTGAAACTCCGGCGAGCCGAGCAGCAATCCGGCCAGCAGTTGATCTTCGCGCTCGTAGGCATCGGCAGCGGGCGCGCGATTGCTGCGACGCGCGCGTGTGCGGCAATCCATTGGCGTAGCCGATCTGCGCGATTCTGCGCGCTCTGCGCCTGAAATTCTTTGAGCGCCGCCGCGCGCGTGGCGTCGCTCACGCCGCCCGGCGACGAGCAGCGGCTCCAGCCGCGCCTCTTCCGATTCCGGCGTGGGAACGACCTGCTTCGGCGCGTCATCGTTGTCGAGCGCGCTCATGTCCAGCTCCGGCGCCCAGTCGACGGTGATGCCGGGCAGCCGGTTGGCGGCCAGCGACAGCGCAAAATTCATGCGGTCGACGAGCGCGCCGGTGCTCACCCAGTCGGCCGCGTCCCACTTGTAGCCGGTGGGCGGAACGCAGCCATAGAGCGGCATGCCCATCTGGCGCAGCGCATTCACGAGCGGCTGCATAGTTGTCGACGTTCGCGTTGCTGGCGCGCACGGCGCGAGACGACAAATTCGAGCGGCGTCTTGACCTTGGCGCGGTAGTCGCTTGCGGCCCAGAACTCCGGCGAATGGAAGAGCGTCTTCAGCACGGCTGGGAATATCGCCGCCGCTGGAGAGATACGTCTTGGCCATGCGGTCCACCAGCGCTTGCGGCGGATCGTCGCTGACAAAGCGGATGGCCAGCTTGCGCGAGATGAACTGCGCCGTGGCCGGACGCGTGGCCAGCATGTGCAGCAGCTCGCGGCCTTCCATCTCGCCATTTTCCTTGATCTTTGCGCCCATCACCTTCTTTGTGCCGGGCTCGTGGCGGTTGGGATTGAACATGGAAGTCCGCCGCCATGCTGCGGCCGATCGACGGTCCAGCCGGTGAGGACGCGCGCCACCTGCGTCACGTCGGCCTGCGTGTAGCCGCCATTGACGCCGAGGGTGTGCAGCTCCATCAGCTCGCGCGCGTAGTTTTCGTTCAGGCCCTCGCGGCGCCTGCTCTTGTTGTTCGGGCGCGCGCTGTCGTCCATCTTGGCGCGCTCGGCGGCGAGCGAATCGGGCCCGATGCTCTGCGCGTTGTCGAGATAGAGCAGCATGGCCGGGCTGTGCGCCACGGCTTCGAGCAGGTCTTCAAACTTGCCGAGCGCGCGCGGGCGGATCACGTCGCGCTCGTAGCTGACGAGGTAGTAGGGCATCTGCTCGTTCTTGCGCAGATAGACGTTGAAGTGATTGAGCCAGAAATCGGTCATCACTTCCTGCAGCTGCGCGTTGGAATAGATGTCGCGCGTGAGGCGCTGGGCGAACAACTCGCCGACCACCATCTGGCGGGGGTTCTCAAGATCTTCAACGCACTCGCGCAGGTCAGGACTGAGATCGACCGTGAGCAGTTTGCGCTCCGGGCCTTTCAGTGATTTCATGAAGGCTTCGAAGTCGTCGGGCTTCATGGCGGAGAGCTTGTCGACGCGTTGCGCAGGCGGCAGGGCGAGCACAGCGCGAATCTCGCCGGGTGGAACCACCGGAAGCGGATCAGCAACTGGAGCGTTGGCTGGCTTCGCCGTGTCTGCCTGGGATGGATTCATTTGCGCGGACTGCGTTTTGTCGATCGCGTTCGGATTTGCCATGGAGGATTGCGGCGCGGCCATGGACATGTCAGAACTTGGTACTGTTGCGTCGTTCTGGCTTGCGTCTTTCGGGGCCGGCGCAGCGTTCATTGAGTCGTTTGTAGCGGCGGACGGTTGCGCGTTGGGCGCCGCGTTGGCTGCCTGCGCTTTCTTGCCGAGCAGACCTTCCTTCTTGAGCTGCTGACGGTACATCTGGTTCTCGTACACGGCGCGCAGAGTGCCGCTGTTCGGCATCGGAGCCTTACTATTCGCTACCTGGCGAATAACTGCGTTATTCGGCGCACGGTACATCAAGTCTTCCGGCGTCCACTGCATCGCCGGATATTTGGCAAGCCTGGCGCTGAGATCCTTTTCGTCGATCGTCGCGGGACGGAGTTGCTGCTGCCACCAGTTGTCGAGGCCCAATTTGCGCACGGCTGCAAGATCGCCGGGGCGCGGGCCGAAGGTGAAGCGGTTGAGCGCGTGAAGAATGCGATCATCGCCTTGGATCAGATCGGAATGATAAGTCTGGCGGCGCGGCGGGTTGGGGAGAGGCTGGTCTGCCGATGCGGTTGCCTGCTGGGCCAACCCGAGAGGAGCGGGAAGAGAAAAGGTCCAGCAAAGGACGATGGCGAGTGGGGCTTTCAAACGATCCATCGCGAGTGCTCCACGGAGGGGGATGGCCGGCGAAGCGTCGCGCGGCGCGGTGATCCTGTGGGTTCAAACGCCAAGCTGGGGTGAAAGTTGTGGTTCGTGACCGTCGACTGGCACGGCCGACCCTGCTTATTCTGAGCGGCTTTTGCACTCACTGCAAGCGCTGAGAGGCACAAAGGTCATGGGGATCAGCCAATCTGCGAATGAAAGCGAGTCTGGCAGCCGCTGCCACGATGTTTACGTTTTCGACCATTTTTGACCGCAGTTCTGAAGTGGATTTGTTGATTATGAACGAGTTAGTTTCTAAAATATACCCCGGTGGGGTATAAATTCTTTTTATTAATTAATTAAAGTACTCGGCCGCTTGGATGGGGCACCCAGGTTTCTGGTCGGATGAATTGATTATGCGCCGGTGGGGGGGAAATTACCGGCAATGTTCATTCAGAATATTTTGCGGGGTGTAGCGCGCAGGAAGCTAAGGAGTTGCGTCGGATTTTTGAGTGTGACGGGGAAGACCTAGGTATTGACAGAACGACAGGGTGAAGAAGGGAGGAAGGAAGAAGCAAAAAACCAAACGTGAAAAAGAGAAGTCGAGGTCAGCGAGTCTTGGTGCAGCGCTGCTTGATCGCTGTATGCAGGCGGTCGCTGACTTCGGAGGGAAGCTCGTAGATCTCGTGGCACTGATAGATTTCGATGGTCTTGCGCGTGGTGTTGAGCACCACTTCGCAGTGGCCGCATCTTGTGAGGTGATTTTCGATCTCGGCGCGGGTTTGAGCGGCGATGGATTCGTCGATCACGTCGTCGAGAATCGCGAGAAATTCGGTGCAGGTCACTTGGTCAGCTCCGTTTTCCAGGCGCGGCCGCCGGTGATGCTTTCCGCTTGAAGTAGCGGCTGAGGCGCTCGCGCAATTGCAGCCGCGCGCGCAACAGGCGCGACTTGACGGCGGGAATACTCAGGCCCAGCGTTTCGGCGGTCTCCTCGGTGGAGAGCCCGTCCACGTCGCGCAGAACAAAAACCACGCGGAATCCCTGCGGCAGGCCCTGGATGGTCTTGCGCAAAATCTCCGCCAGTTCGGCCTGGTTGTAGTTCTGTTCCGGGTTGGGCGCCCAGTCGGCAAAGTCGCGGGGAACGCTGCCCTCTTCGGTCTGCACGTCCTCGTCCATCGAGACCATCTTGCCGGTACGCCGCTTGCGCAGGCGCATCAGGCTTTCGTTGACCGCGATCCGGACTAGCCATGTGTAGAATTTCGAATTCCCCTGAAACTGATCGAGCTTCTCGTATGCCTTGAGGAATGCGTCCTGCATCACGTCTTCAGCGTCTTCGCGGTTTTGCGTGATGTGCTGCGCAATCCGGAAGATCTGCCGCTCGTACTTGCGGACCAGCTGGTCGTAGGCAGAGACATCCCCGGCGCGAACCCTTTCAACAAGGGCAACGTCGGGGTGCTGCTCGTTTTCGCCTGCTATGGGTTGGATGGTCGCCATGGGGAATCGATGCGAAAATTCGCGGTATTGAGGTTACGGTTAGGGGACGGCGGCGGTTCAGGGAACCGGGCCACAAAAGAAGAGTGTAAAGGACGGGGGGGCGGCGGGTAAAACCGCCTCTGAGCCCGGTTCACGTTACGCCGCTGATTCTCCAGTGGCTCCGCTTGCGTCCAATCGGGCATAGAGTGGAACTATGCGTCGATCGTTCTCATCGTTTTCCGGTTTTGGACTAAAGGCATATCGGCATATCCCAGCACGCGGTGGCGCAACTCTGGTAGTTTCAGTGCTGATGGCGGTGGGACCGATGCTTGCGCAAGATGCGCCGGCAGTGATGCCGACGACCGCCCCGGCGCCTTTGCCTTCCGCCCCTGTTGCGACGAGCAGTTCTCAGAGCAGGGAGAGCCGCCCTGGCGATGCGAGACAGACTGCCAGCAAAACCCCATCGAAGCGCCAGCCGGCGCGCACTCAGTCCCATGTGACGGGGCACGGTTCGAATCGCGCAGCGCGCATCGCACGGACGGCGCGCTTGAAGAAGGCGTTTGTGGCGTCGACGGAGTTGCGGCCGATGGCGCAGCAACTGGCCTTGCTGCGCACGCCGGAAGCCTACGCGGGAGTGGCTGCGTATGCACGCAGCCATACCGGCGAAGCAGCGGCGACGGCGTATCTCGCGCTGGGGCACGCATATCTGCTGGACAAGCGCTACGCAGAGGCAGCGGAGAACCTGGCGCTGGCCAAGCGGAACGGCGCTGAACTGGCCGACTACGACGGATTTTCTGTGCGCGAAGGCCAGACCATGAAGCGGGGAATGAAGCAGCGGCCGAGGCGCTGCTGCATGGATTCACCGAACGTTATCCGGAGAGCATTTTTGATTTGCAGGCGCCGGAACTGGAAGCGAACGTTCTGCTGGCGTTGAACAATCTGCCGGCTGCGCGGGAGGTGCTGGCGGCGGCGCAGGGCACGGCGTCGGCGAATCGGGCCGGCTTTCAGCTGGCGACGGCGCAGGTGGAGTCGGCGCTGGGGCAGACGCAGGCTGCGGAAACGACCTTCAAACATGTTCTGCTCGCGTTTCCTCTGAGCCCGGAGGCGCAGACGGCGCGCGCGAAGCTGACGCAAGCGGGCGCAGAGGCCACGCTGACGATTGCGGAACTGCGCAGCCTTGGCGATGCCTATTACAACGCGGGGCGCTATGGGGAGGCTGCGGAGCAATATCACGCACTGGAGCGCGAGCCTGGTCTGGATGCGACTGCGCGCAACAGCATTCGCGGTGGCGGAAGCGGCGTGCGAACTGAAGCTGAAGCGGCTGACGCCGGCGCAGGTGCAGGCGCTGCCGGATACGGACGACGAGAACGGCGCGCACCGGCTCGACCTGCTGATGGAACTGGCGCGAGATCGCGACGATACGGCGGATCAGCAACGGATTGTGACGGAGATGGAAACGCGGTTTCCGCACAGCCCGTGGCTGGCCGACGCGCTTTTTTCAAGCGGCAACATGTATCTGCTGAAGCCGCGACTATCCGACGGCGATGGAGTATTACGGCGTATCTGGCAGCGCATTTTCCGAGCGATAAGAATGCGGCGGCGGCGCACTGGCGGGCGGGCTGGCTGAGCTACCGGCAGGACATCTGTATCCGGATGCGGCGCAAATCTTCGACGAGCAGATCAAGCTTTATCCCGGCGCCAGCGGAGACGGTGGCGGCGCTCTACTGGCGCGGGCGGCTCTATGAGACGCAGGACCACAATCCGGCGCATGGCCGCGGCGAACTATCGCGCCATTGTTCGCGCCTATCAGCACTTTTTCTATGCGCAGATGGCGCGGGTGCGGCTGAAGGCGCTGGGTGGAACGCAGCCGGCATCTTCGCCGCAGCTGGACCAGTTCCAGCCGATGCCGGAGCCGCACCTGGTAGATGCATTTCCTGAGGACAGCCCGCACCTGGCCAAGGCGCGGCTGCTGGCCAATGCCGGGCTGAACGAATACATCGCGCAGGAGATCAAGGCCGATCCGGATTCTTCGTCGTGGAGCGCGCTGGCCGAGGCGCAGATTTACTCCTCGTACGGCGAGACGTTTCGCGCCATGCGAGCGCTGAAGCGGGCGCTGCCGGGTGCGGCATCGGCGTCGATCCAGTCGATCCCGCTGGCCTATTGGCGAATTCTGTTTCCCGAGCCGTGGTGGGATACGATCCAGGCGGAGTCGGCGAAGAACAATCTCGATCCGTATTTGGTGGCCTCGCTGATCCGGCAGGAGTCGGAGTTCGATCCGTCGGCGATTTCGTATGCGAACGCTTACGGACTGATGCAATTGCTGCCGTCGGTGGGCAAGAGCGATGGCGCACGAAGAAGGAATCGACGCACTTCCAGACCTTCCAGTTGCTCGATCCGGAGACGAATATCCGGCTGGGAACGCGCTACCTGCGCCAGATGCTCGACCAGTTTGGCGGCGTGCAGGAGTACGCGCTGGCCGCCTACAACGCGGGCGACAATCGCGTTGTCGACTGGCAGGCGGCCGGGCCCTACTCGGGCATGGATGAGTTTGTGGAGTCGATTCCGTTTACGCAGACGCGCGAATATGTTGAGGCCATTCTGCGCAACGAGGAGACGTACAGGGCGATCGACGAGTATGCGCGCTCACGCGGAGCGTGGCGAATTCGGCTTCGCGGTGAATCCCTGGCTCGAGTCCCCGGTCCCCAAGTGCTGGGGACCGGGGGCACCCGCAAATCTCTCCTTATCACCGAAACATCCAAGAAACGTTTTGCCGGGTTGGCGCGTCGAAGGAGAGTAGTCCTTTGGTGGGAGGCCGGTGAATCCCACTTGTTACTCTCAGATTCGATTCGCATTGACACATTGGTTCGAACGCGTACACTCTCTGCATGGCCGGAGGAAGTCTACTCCGGATAGCAGTTCGCAGCCTGCTGTTGTACCACCAACGGAGCCAGGCGAAGCATTCGAATTCGCGGCTCGGTTGCATCAACCCAATTGGAGGGAACGATGTCAGCCGACTTGGAGTTTCTGGAAGAGTGGATCCCCGAACGAATGGACCCAGGAACGGTTTTTGTGCTGGAGAACCAGGCCAAGCTTGGCCAGGCGCAAAATCCATACGTGGCCGTGATGTCGTGCCCGCGCTGCGGGACGCTGGGGCTTGATCACCCGCCGCCAGCTCTATGGCGGCGAGGCGATGATCTGCGGCGGCGACGCGTGCGCGGCGGAGTACCGGCTGGACGGCGACAATATCTGCTACCGGTCGGCGCAGTAGAACAGCCAACAGCTATTAGCTTTCAGCCATCAGCTTGATCGTGCTGAGGAGAGCGCTCGGTGGGCCGTGCGAGATCCTCTGCGGGTAAGCCTCGTTCCGACGGTGCAGTCAATTTTTATCAACATGCGCGGCAAATGAAGCCGGAAGGAACGCCCCTTGTTTGAGGGACTCATTTGGATTTATGCCGCTTTGCCACTTGTGGCCGGGGCGACGATTGGGTCACTGTTCGCTCTCTTTGGGTGGCTAGCGCCTCTTTCAATCAAGGCAGAAGCACGAGAACCCAGGCGTGCAATTGCGCTCCGTATTTTGACAGGATCAGTGATCGTCGATATTTCAGCGCTCTTGTTTCAGTGGGGTTTGGATGCGACCTACCGAACGGGAAATAGGGTCTTTGGTACAGAAGCATCTCCGCTTCTTATTTCTGTCGCATCAAGCGCGAATGCCCTGCTGCATGTCATCGCATTTTGCTTTGTATGGAGGGATGATAAGCCGGCGCGGTATGTTACGCTTGGCGGATTATCAATTCTCTTGATCGTCGATGTGGCGGCGGAAGTCGCGTTCATCGTAGCGCGATGATGCCTGGGCGCCGTTTGCAGACGTGCTGATGGCTGATAGCTGTCTGCTGTTCTATTGTTGCATCGTGTAGTCGGCTTTGGTGGTTTTGGCGCCGGTCTGCGCCGGCGTGGGAAGCTGGGTGCGATCCCATCCGCCGCCCAGAGTCTGCACCAGCTCACCGCAGAGTCATTTCTTCAACCTGCAGCGCGTTCAGCGTCTCCTGGTTGCTGAGCAGCGTGGTTTGCGCGGTCACCACATCGACGTAGGGATCGACGCCGGTGTTGTAGCGCTCCAGTCTCCAGGTCGAGATACTCCTGCGCATCCTTGACCGCCTCCTGCTGGCGGAGGATCTGCTGCGAATAGATGCGCGTGGCGGACCATGGAGTCTTCGACCTGCTGGAAGGCGGTGAGCACGGTCTGGCGATAGGTTGCCAGGTCGGCGTTGTACTGAGCTTCGTACTGATGCAGTTCGGCGCGATAGAGGCCAGCCGTCGAAGATGATCTGCGAGACCGATGGGCCGATGGACCAGAAGCGGCTGGGCCAGGTCGAAAAGGTTGGACGAGTGCGAGCTCTCGAATCCGCCGCTGGCGCAGATGGTGACCTGCGGGAAGAAGGCGCCGTAGCCGATGCCGATGGTGGCGTTGGCCTCGGCCAGCGTGCGCTCGGCGGCGGCAATATCGGGCCGGCGCTCGAGCAGCTGCGAAGGCACGCCGGTGGGAATCGCGGGCGGCGTGTAGACCATGGGCTTCACGGGAATGGAAAAATCGGTGGCGATCTTGCCGATGCAGCATGGCGATGGCGTGCTCGTACTGCGCGCGCAACAGGCCCACATTGATGGCCGAGGCCTGCGCGGCTTCGAGCGTGGTCTTGGCTTCGACCACGGAGATGTAGTCGCCGATGCCGGTGTCGTACTGCGCCTGGTTGTAGTCGAGGGACTTCTGATCGGCTGCGACGGTCTGCGTTGAGGATCTGCTGCAGCATGTCCTGGCCGCGAATCTCGAAGTAGATATTCGGCGAGGCTGGCCTGCTCGGTGAGCTTCTCGATTTCGAGATCGGCGGCGCTCACCTGCGCGGCATATTGCGCTTCGCGCACTTCGTTGCGGATCTTGCCCCAGAAGTCGGGCGTCCAGGAGACGTCGAGGGGAGCGTTCCAGAGCGTTGATGGTCTTGCCGGTGTTGGCCTGCGTGGAATTGTTGCAGATTGCCGGAACTCTGTGACCGGTTCCAGGAGGGATTCGCGGTGATGCGTCGGCCAGTACTGCGCGCGCGCCTCGGCGATGACGGCGCGGGCCGCCATGTAGTTCTCGAAAGTACACCTTGATGTTCTGGTTGTTGATGTTGAGCTGGTCTTCGAGAGCGTTCAGCTCGGGCTCGTTGAAGACCTCCCACCAGTTGCCGCGCATCATCGCGTCCTGCGGGCTGGCGACCTTCCAGCCGTCGGCGTCCTGGAAGTTGACGGTCGATTCCTTGTAGTTGGGCGCGGTGACGGCGGGCGGCGCCGGCGCATGGTAGGGCGGGCCGACGCGGCAGCCGGCGAGCAGCGCGAGCAAGAGCCAGAGCGCCGGCGGCGAGAATGAAAGCGAGATTCGGATTTTCGGCTTGAATCATGGTTACGATCCTTCATGCGCTACGACGATGCGCTCCTTCCGCGGTGGCGGCAACGTGTCGTGCGTGCTGGCCCAGCGCGCGCAGGCGCAGGCGGTCCATCATCAGGTAAACCACCGGCGTGGTGTAGAGCGTGAGCATCTGGCTGAGCAGCAGTCCGCCGACGATGGTGATGCCCAGCGGCGGCGCAGCTCCGAGCCGGTGCCGGTTCCGAAGGCCAGCGGCAAGGCGCCGCAGATGGCCGCCATGGTGGTCATCATGATGGGGCGGAAGCGCAGCATGCAGGCCTCGAAGATGGCGTCGCGGGTGGTCTTGCCTTCGTGCGCGCTCGGCCTGCAGCGCAAAGTCGATCATCATGATGGCGTTCTTCTTCACGATGCCGATGAGCAGGATGATGCCGATGATGGAGATGACGTTGAGATCGATGTGGAAGAGCATGAGCGCCAGCATGGCGCCGACGCTGGCCGAGGGCAGCGTGGAGATGATGGTGAGCGGATGCACCAGGCTCTCATAGAGAATGCCGAGCACGATGTAGACGGCAAAGCAGCGCGGTGATGACCAGGATGGGCTCGGTGGCCAGCGATTGCTGATAGGCCTGGGCGGTTCCGGCAAAGAAGCCGTGCACCGTGCCGGGCATGCCGAGGCTGTTGTTCCATCTGCGCGACTTCGCGCGTGGCATCGCTGAGCGACAGCGCCGTTGCGCAAGTTGAAGGAGACGGTGACCGATGGGAAGAGGCCGGTGTGAGCGACCTGCAGCGGCGTGGTGTTGGTGCTGCGGCTTCGATCAGCGGTGAGCAGCGGCGAAACGGCATTGATGCCCGGCGGCCGACGAAGACTTGCCGGGGGTCGAAGTAAATGTTGTTCAGCCCCGACGGATCCTGCCAGTACTGCGGCGCCACTTCCATCACGACGTAATACTGGTTGAGCTGGGTGTAGATGACCGAGACTTCCGACTGGCAGAAGGCGCTGTAGAGAGCGCTGATCGAGCGACTGCGGGGTCTGGCCCAGGCGCGCCGCGGTGACGCGGTCGTAGTCGAGCATCTCCTGCAAGCCGCCGTTCTGCTGATCGGTGTTCACGTCCTGCAGGCCGGGCAGCTTCTGCATGTTCTGCAGCAGGATCGGGCCCCAGTGCGCGAGGTCGGCGATGTTGTCGGACTGGATGGTGTACTGGTAGAGCGCACCGCTGCCGCGGCCGCCGATGCGCAGATCCTGCGCCGGCTGCAGAAACGCCGAAGCCACGGGCAGGCGGTTCATCTTGGGCCGCAGGCGGTTGATGACGTCCATCGCCGAAGTCTGGCGCACGTCGCAGCTTCGGGCCTTCCTTGCAGCAGTGACCCAGCGGCTTGAGCGCGATGAACATGAAGCCGCCGTTGCCGCTTGCCGGTGTAGGCATTCACGTGGGCCACGGCGGGATCGGCCTTGACGACGTTGACCAGCGACAGCGTGGAGAAGTTCATGAAGGGAAAGGAAGCATCCTGCGGCCCCTGCACCGCGCCCATGATGACGCCGGTGTCCTGCTGCGGGAAAAAGCCCTTGGGGATTCTGACGACGATCAGAACATTCAGCGCGATGGTGAGAACGAGCACGATCAGCATCAGGCCGGGATTGTCGAGCACCCAGGCGAGCGATTGCCGGTAGATCGCAGATCATGCCGTTGAAGAACTTCTCGCTGGTCCGGTAGAGCCAGTTGTGCTTCTCGTCTTCCTTGTGCGCCTTGAGCAAGATGCGCGCACATGCATGGGCGTGGTGGTGAGCGAGATGACCATCGAGATGACGATGGCCGTCGAAAGCGTGACCGCGAACTCGCGGAACAGCCGGCCGACGATGCCGCCCATCATCAGGATGGGAATGAAGACCGCAATCAGCGACATGCTGATGGAGAAGACCGTGAAGCCGATCTCCTGCGCGCCCTGCAGCGCGGCGGCGAACGGCTCCATGCCGGCTTCGAGATGGCGCGTGATGTTCTCCATCACCACGATGGCGTCGTCGACCACAAATCCGGTGGCGATGGTGAGCGCCATCAGCGACAGGTTGTCGAGGGTGTAGCCGAGCAGGTACATCACGGCGAAGGTGCCGATGAGCGAAACCGGAACGGCGACGCTGGGAATGAGCGTGGCGCGCGGGCTGCGCAGGAAAATGAAGACCACCAGGATGACCAGGCACGATGGAGCCGATCAGCGTCTTGTCCACGGTGTTGACCGAAGCGCGGATGGTGGTGGTGCGGTCCAGCACGATGGTGGTGTTGATGCCCTGCGGGAAGCACCGCCTCGAGAAACGGCAATTGCGCCTTGATGCGGTCGACGGTCTGAATGATGTTGGCGCCGGGCTGGCGGAAGATGATGACGAACACCGCCCTGTGTTCCGTCGATGTAGCCGGCGGTGCGGATGTTCTGCGTCGAGTCCTCGACATCGGCCACGTCGGAGAGCCGGACCGCCGCGCCGTTGTGATAGCCGACGATCAGTGGCCGATAATCGGCGGCCGTCGGAGATCTGGTCGTTGGTGATGATGTCGTCGGCTGATGCCGTTGTCGGAGAGCTGGCCTCGGGGCTCATGCGAGTTCTGCAGGCTGAGCACCGACTGCACGCTGCCGAGCGTGAGGCCGAAGCTTTCCAGCTTGGTGGGATTGACTTCGACGCGCACCGACGGGCGTGGCGCCGCCCTGCACGCCCACCTGGCCCACGCCCTGAATCTGCGAGAGCTTCTGCTCCAGGATGGTCGAGGCCAGATCGTAGAGCTTGGTCACGTCGTACTTGTCCGAGGTGAGGCTGATGATCATGATGGGCGAATCGGCGGGATTCACCTTGCGATAGGAGGGATTGGAGGGCAGGTTGGCAGGCAGATAGGTGCGCGCCGCGTTGATGGCGGCCTGCACGTCGCGCGCCGCGCCGTCGATGTTGCGGCTCAGGTCGAACTGCAGGGTGACGTTGGTGGAGCCCAGCTGAGCTCGACGAGGTCATCTCGGTGATGCCGGCGATGTGGCTGAACTGGCGCTCGAGCGGAGTGGCCACCGAGGCCGCCATGATCTGCGCGCTGGCGCCGGGCAGGCCGGCCTGAACGCTGATGGTGGGAAAATCCACCTGCGGCAGCGGCGCCACCGGCAGCACCATGAATGCAATGGCGCCGGCGATGGCGACGGCGATGGTGAGCAGCGTGGTGGCCACCGGCCGCCGGATGAATGGAGCCGAAAGGTTCATGCGCGTCTCCGCGCCGGGTTGCGGTTCACTGTCTGAGCGAGCGTCGCGAAGGCCGGCGTCCGGTCACGCTGCTGAGCCGAGCCGGTCGAAGAAGATGTAGATGACCGGCGTGGTGTAGAGGTGAGCAATCTGGCTCAGCAGCAGGCCGCCGACCATGGCGATGCCCAGCGGGCGGCGCAGCTCCGAGCCGAGGCCGGTGCCCAACGGCCAGCGGAATGCCGCCGAGCAGCGCGGCCATGGTGGTCATCATGATGGGGCGGAAGCGCAGCAGGCTGGCCTCGTAGATCGCTTCGGTCGAGTCCTTGCCGTGCTTGCGCTCGGCCTCGAGCGCGAAGTCGACGATCATGATGCCGTTCTTCTTCACAATGCCGATGAGCAGGATGATGCCGATGATGCCGACGACGCTCAAGATCCTGGTGGAAGAGCATGAGCGCGAGCAGCGCGCCCACGCCGGCCGAGGGCAGCGTGGAAAGAATCGTGATGGGATGGATGAAGCTCTCATAGAGGACGCCGAGAACGATGTAGACGGTGACCAGCGCGGCAAGAATCAGCAGCGCTTCGTTGGAGAGCGAATTCTTGAACGACGCCGCTGTGCCCTGGAAGTCGGACTGCAGGCTGGCAGGGAAGTTGAGGTTCTTGGCCGACTTTCTCGATGTCGGTGATCGCCGTTCCCAGCGAGGCGTTGGGCGCCAGGTTGAACGAGACCGTGACCGACGGGAACTGTCCCTGGTGATTGATGGAGAGCGCCTCGGTGGTGTCGTGCATCTGGGTGAAGGCGCTGAGCGGAATGGCATTGGCGCCCGACCGATGAAGTCGTTGTGTTGGCCGTGGCTCCGGCGGACGTGCCGCCGGCGAGAACCGCTGGCCGGGCGACGGTGACGACCTGCGAGGACGGCGTGTATTCGCACCGAGGTGGTCAGCGCATTCGAGCCCGCCGACGCCGAGGCAGAAGAGGAAAACGACGTGGCCGCGCCGGCGCCGGTGGCTCCTGACGAAGCGTTGGACTGGATGTAGAGATCGCCGAGGTTGCTGGGATTCTGCTGCCACTGCGGCGCGGTTTCCAGCATCACGTGATATTGGTTCAGCTGCGTGTAGAGCGTGCTGATCTGGCGCTGGCCGTAGGCGTCGTAGAGCGTGTTGTCGATGGTGGTGGGCGCAATGCCCAGCCGCGAAGCGGTCACGCGGTCGATCTCCAGCTGGACGGCGCTGCGCGCCGGTCTGCTGATCGGTGGCCACATCTTCCAGTTCGGGCAGCTTCTTCAGTTGCGCCACGAATTTGTTGGTCCACTCGTTCAGTTCGTCGGTGTCGGGATCTTCGAGCGTGTACTGATACTGCGTGCGGCTGACGCGGTCGTCCACCGTGATGTCCTGCACCGGCTGCATGTAGAGGTGCATGCCGTGCACCTGGCTCAAGCTTGTTCTGCAGGCGGCGGATCACGTCGGAGGCGCTGATGTGCTGGGCGCTGATTCGAGCGGCTTCAGGTTGATGGAGATGCGGCCGCTGTTCAGCGTGGTGTTGATGCCGTCGGCGCCGATGAACGAAGAGAGGCTTTCGACGGCGGGGTCCTGCAGGATGATCTGCGCCAGTTCCTGCTGCTTCTCGCTCATGGCGTGCGAAGGAGATGGATTGCGACGCCTGCGAGATGCCCTGAATCACGCCGGTATCCTGCACCGGGAAGAATCCTTTGGGGATGACGATGTAGAGAACGACGGTGAGCACGAGCGTGGCCAGCGGCGACCAGCAGCGTGATGGTCTGGTAGCGCAGCACCACGCGCAGCGTGCGCCCGTAGAAGGCGATCATGCTTGTTGAACACGTGTTCCGACGCACTGATAGAAGCGGCGTCTGCTGCTCTTCGGGATCGTGGCGCAGAATGCGCGAGCACATCATCGGCGTGAGGGTGAGCGAAACCACGGCCGAGATGACGATGGTGACGGCCAGCGTGACGGCGAACTCGCGGAAGAGGCGGCCGACCACATCGCCCATGAACAGCAGCGGAATGAGCACGGCGATCAGCGAAACCGTCAGCGAAACGATGGTGAAGCCGATCTGCCCGGCGCCGGTCAGCGCGGCCTCCAGCGGCGGCATGCCTTCTTCAAGAAAGCGGGTGATGTTCTCGATCATCACGATGGCGTCGTCGACCACGAAGCCGGTGGAGATGGTGAGCGCCATCAGCGAGAGATTGTCGAGCGAGTAGCCGAGCAGGTACATCACGGCGAAGGTGCCGACCAGCGAAAGCGGCACGGCGACGCTGGGAATGATGGTGGCGCGCAGGCTGCGCAGGAAGAGGAAGATGACCATCACCACCAGCCCGATGGTGAGCATCAGCTCAAACTCCACGTCGTGCACCGAGGCCTGAATGCTGGTGGTCATGTCGGTCAGCGTGGTGACTTTGATCGAGGCGGGCAGATTGGCTTCCAGCTGCGGCAGAATCTTCTGGATGCTGTTGACGACGGTGATGGTGTTGGCGCCGGGCTGGCGCTGGATGTTGAGAATGACCGCCGGCGTCATGATTCATCCACGCGGCCTGCTTGGTGTTCTCCACGCCATTGACGACGTTGGCGACATCTTTGACGAAGACCGGCGCGCCGTTGCTGTAGGCGACGACGACGTTCTTGTATTCGCTCGGCCTCGGTGATCTGGTCGTTGGCGTCGATCTGGTAGTCCTGGCGCGGGCCGTCGAAGTTGCCCTTGGCGGAGTTGACGCTGGCCTGCGTCGAGCGCCGTGCGCACGTCCTCCATGTTCAGGCCGTAGGAGGACAGCGCGACCGGGTTCACCTGAATGCGGACCGCGGGCTTTTGGCCGCCGCTGATGCTGACCAGTCCCACGCCGGCCAACTGCGAGAGCTTGGGCGCCAGGCGCGTGTCCACCAGGTCCTCGACCTGCGACAGCGGCATGAGTGTCGGAGGTGATGGCCAGCGTGAGGACCGGCGCGTCGGCGGGATTGGTCTTGTTGTAGACCGGCGGGACGGGCAGATCGGACGGCAGAAAGGTCTGGCCGCCGTTGATCGCCGACTGCACTTCTTCTTCGGCGACGTCGAGCGACGAGCGAGAGGCTGAACTGCAGCACGATGACCGAGACGCCGCCGGCGCTGGTCGAGGTCATCTGGCTCAGGCCCTGCATCTCGCCGAACTGGCGTTCCAGCGGCGCAGTGACGGTGGTGGCCATGACGTCCGGGCTGGCGCCGGGATAGAAGGTGAGCACCTGGATCGTCGGGTAGTCGACTTCCGGCAGCGCCGAAACCGGCAGCTGCGTGATAAGCGACGATGCCCACCAGCAGAATTGCGGCCATCAGCAGCGAGGTTGCAACCGGCCGCAGAATGAATGGGCGGGACGGACTCATGGAGCTGCCCTCGGTGGTGTCGGCGGATGTGGACGGGATGACCACTCGAAGATTGCGTGACTGGCGAGCCGTTCATCAGCTTTTGGAAGCTGCTGTTGGCCACCACGTCGCCGGGATTGAGCCCTGTACCGCGGTGTTGCCCTCATCGGAGATGCCGGACTTCACGGTTCTCATGACGGCTTTGCCGTGGTATTGCGCCGCTCGCCGCCCTGCTCCGCTTCCACTCGCGCCGCCACCGCCGCCAGCGACCGCCGTTTCCCCCGCTACCGCGCCGCGCCTCCGCCCATGGCCACCGCCGCCTGGCCACCGGACTGCTGCCCGGAGCGCTGGGGTGAGTCCCTGGATCAGGTAAACGAAATCGGTTCGCCGTTGTGCTGGATCGCCGAAGAGGGAATCAGAGTCTGGTTGTCGAGCGTCTTGACCAGCAGGCGGGTGTTGACGAACTGGTTGGGGAAGAGCATGCCCTTGCGAGTTGTCGAATTGCGCGCGCAGCTTGACGGTTCCGGTGACTGTGTCGATCTGGTTGTCGATGGTGATCAGCTTGCCTTTGGCGAGCAGCGTCTGCTGCGTGCGGTCGTAGGCATCCACCTCGAGCGGTTTGCCTGCCGCGCATCTGCTGCAGCACCTGGGGCAGACTGTCTTCGGCCAGAGTGAAGATCACGGTGATGGGCTGCATCTGCGTGACCACGACCAGGGCGGTGGTGGAGTTGGCCGTTACCAGATTGCCGGGATCGACCAGGCGCAGGCCGACGCGCCCGTCGATGGGCGAGGTGATGTGGCAGAAGCCGACCTGCACCTGGTCGTATTGGACGGTGCCCTGGTCGTTCTTGCACCGTGCCCTGGTCCTGCAGCACGAGCTTTTCCTGGTCTTCGAGCGTCTGGCGCGGGATGGCATTCTTCGCCCAGGCATCCTGATAGCGCTTCAGGTCCATCTGCGCTTCGGCCAGCAGATTCTGGTCGCGCTCGAGCGTGCCCTGCGCCTGCTCGAGCTGTGCCTCGTAGGGCCGCGGATCGATATCGATCAGCGGATCGCCCTTGTGCACGAATCTGGCCTTCGCGATAGTGGACGGCCGTGATCACGCCCGTGACCTGCGCGGTGATGGAGTCGGTGTAGATTGGCGTGACGGTGCCGATGGCGTCGAGATAGACGCCGATGCTGCCCTTGGTGGCGGTGGCGGTGGTGACCGGCACGGGGCCGGCCATTTGCGTTCGGCCGCGGCCCCCGCCGCCACCAGCCGGAGCAGATGCGCTGACGCTGCTTTCGGGACCATACCCACCAGAAAAGCAAACCAAAGAGCAGCAGAATGATCACCCAAATCCAGCGATAGCGGCGTTTTTTTGCGTGGTCGTTGGATTGACGGTCGGGATCGGGGTACGAAGCAGAGAAAGCTTGGTCCATCTTGTTCTCTTATGTCCAGTTACGAGCGTTCAGTTTGTTAGCTACATTTTCTCATATTGGAATTCGCGAGCTTCTCAACCGGTGGGATCAAAGCAACGAATCAGCCGATCTCCAATCGACAGATTCTTTGGTGCTTTGTGCGTCGGTGAAGATGAGCCGGCCAAGGCCAAAAGCAGGAGGTCAGGCGGGGACTGCCCGCGCGGACGCACGCCGTTTGATGGACGAATCGGGGGTGTAAATAGTTGCAGGAACTGAAAGCTATCGGGCCGCGGTGCCGGGTTTCCTGACCTTGCCGCGAATGCTGCCTGGCTCAGCTGAAAACAGCCCCACCATACAAGCCAAGTACAGATGAGACAGGCTGAATTCAGGGCAAGAGGGCCTGAGATGGAAGCCGTCGGGGGGACGGCAAAGTGGCGGACGGTCCGCGACGCGGTGACGGGGCCGCGTCGCGGGCCGGCGATCAGCGCAGGGAAGGCTCGAGGGCGAGCCCTTGCGCGACGATCATGCGACTTTCCTTTCCCTCAGTTCCCGATCCTTGATTTCGCGCTGAAGGCGAGCCGCGAGAAGCTTCCTGGCTTTTTCAAGGCTGCGAAGCCGGGAGGGGCTCAGTCTTTTTGCCGAATGGCTGAGGTAGAACGTAAGCAAACGCAATCCGGAGGCAGGGCCTTGGGGCGATATCGCCTTTGACGCGAGCGATTCCACAAGCGCCTCAGGCGACATGGTGAACAGGCCGACAGGGGGTTGAGCACAAGGAATTTTCAACTGTTGCTCCTTATGAGCTTAGTGAACTGGGTTAGTGATGCATATCAGCTTCGCCAAAATATTGACGAATGGCGTTGAGGAAATGTTCGGATTGCGGAGGCGGGGGCACTTCTCCGCGCAGAATCGCGTCGAAGTGATGCGCGCCACCATAGAACTCGTCGGTATCCGCGGTGTTCTGGCTGACGGAAACACCGTTCAGATCGATTCCGGCAAAGACGCCGTGGCTGCGCGACCAGGTCAGCAACTCAGCCCGCATCCTGATGTCGGTAGAGGCTTGCGCGTCGCGACCCACCGGGCCGGCCGCAGCAGACGCATCGCCGCCGATCTTGAAGCGATCGTGGAGCAAATCCTGAAACCCCTTTTCGTTGATGGCGACGAGAACGAGATCAGTGCCTTGGCCGCCGATCTGGAAGCCGAACGATCCGCCCGCCAGGCGAATGAACACCGGTCCGCTCCAGCCATGATGCGTACGGCAAGTAACCACGCCCTGGCCGTATTCAGCGCCGACGATGAATGCGCCTTTTACTACGCCAGGCACGACGGCGATACAGGTCGCTCGACGCGCGATTCCATCGGGGACTGCTTTATCCGGGGTGGACATGATGGACTCGATAACCGAATGCGCAGCTTCTAGCCGCCCATCCAGCTTTTCCTGGTCGTCGGCAGCACGTGCTCTTGACGAAGCCGCGATGGAAAATGTAGCGACGAGCATAAACGCAAGCAATTTCTTCATGAGGTTCCTCCGCAGTTCTTGATTTTTCTGCAGTGAGTTTGGGAAGGGATCCCAGTTGTACCTTCTGCTAGGATGCAAATTCGGACGCTGGCGGAATGAAAAATCTCCAAACCGTTTAGTTGCCTCCGATTGTGGCTCGTCCGATTTGGAACTGCGCGGCAAAATTGTTTAGATTTTCAGGCAACCGATTGCGCCAAGGCTGAATCTCCGGCGCTCGTTGATAATGAAGGTTGCGGTCATAAAGAGCTGTGCCTGGTGTTGACGTTCCGTTTCGATTTGAGGTTCCCCGATGAGCGCCACAAATTTTCATGTGATGGCCAAGCCCATCGGACCGATCTGCAATCTCGACTGCAAATACTGCTTCTATCTTGAGAAGGAATCGCTCTACCCGCACGAAGGGCCGCAGGTGGAGAAATGGGCGATGCGCGACGACGTGCTGGAGAGCTACATCCGGCAATTCATCGAATCGCACGACACGCCGGTGGTGAGTTTTGCCTGGCAGGGTGGGGAACCGACGCTGCTCGGCGTCGCCTATTTTCAGCGCGTTGTGGAGCTGGAGAATCGCTACGCAAATGGAAAACAGATTTCGAATGCGTTCCAGACGAACGGCGTGCTGCTGAATGATGAGTGGGCTGAGTTGTTCCGCGAGAATGACTTCCTGATCGGAGTTTCGATCGACGGGCCACGAGAGCTCCACGATGCTTACCGTGTGGACAAGGGCGGGCAGCCGACCTTCGATCGCGTACTGCGCGGGATCGAAGCACTGAAGCGGCGCAACGTGGAATTCAACACGCTGACCACGGTTCACCGTGCAAACGCCGATCATCCGCTCGAGGTGTATCGCTTCTTGAAGGCGAACGGCAGCGGGTTTATGCAATTCATCCCGATCGTGGAGCGGATGGCGCACAACGTCACCAAGGATGGGCTCCGGCTGATCTCGCCGGACTTCATGGGAGCGGCAAATGTCGCGCCGTGGTCGGTAGAACCGCGGCAGTTTGGGCGATTTCTGTGTGGGATTTTCGACGAGTGGGTGCGGAAGGACGTGGGCAAGCATTATGTCCAGCTGTTCGACGTCAGCCTTGAGATGTGGTGCGGGATGGAGGCGAGCCTGTGCGTGTTCCGTCCGCAGTGCGGCGCCGCGCTGGCCATCGAGCACAGCGGCGATCTCTACTCTTGCGATCATTTCGTGTATCCGGAGAACCGGCTGGGGAACATCATGGAAACACCGCTCGCGGCGCTGGTGGATTCAGATCAGCAGGAAAAATTTGGCGAGGCGAAAGAGACGACGCTGCCGCGCTACTGCCGCGAGTGCGACGTGCGCTTCGCCTGCAACGGGGAGTGCCCCAAGCATCGCTTCAGCACGACGCCGGACGGTGAGCCGGGGCTCAACTATCTGTGCGCAGGCTACAAGATGTTCTTTCATCACGTGGACCCGTACATGCGGTTCATGGCAGCGGAGCTCGCGGCGCAGCGGCCGCCGGCGAACGTGATGCGCTGGGTGGCGGAAGGCGAAGCACGTGAGAAGCAGGGCAGAGCCGGGACGCAACGATCCATGCCCGTGCGGAAGCGGGAAGAAGTTCAAGCAGTGTTGTCTCCGGGGCTAGGCGCTTTGGCAGTCATATTGTTCTTGTTTCAAATAAGTCGGAGCCGAAGGCTCAATACATAAACGGGAGCAGACGAAAGCGAATCTGCCTATTGATGGGCAGCAAAGGCCGCGTACGCCGGCGCGAAGACTTCAGTAGCGAAGGATTCCAGTGCCGTGGAAGTTGAATTCTTAGCCGACCGGCGCTCTTGCGGAACGATAAGACCTGCGTTCGCACCCCTCCACATTTCAACGAGCAATGCCACACTGCTTTCCGGCATTCCCATCTGTGCGAGCGATTCTTCGAGCACCGGAGAGGGAAGTTGCTTGTATTCGAGATTTGGTTTGCCAATTGCAGCGCCCACGATTGAGGCGGCTTCCTGCATTGAAAGATCGCGTTGCCCATGCAACTCCTGAATGGAACTTCCGGAGAAGTCACACGCGATGGTGCGTCTCGCGGCGTAAGTTCCAATGTCGTCAGTAGCGATCCATGGCCCCGAGAAGTCCGCGCGCAAACCGCCCGGAAGGATGCCCATTGCATGCAAAGGAGCCAGGCTGAGGAGAAGATTCTCCATGAAATATCCGCAGCGCAGAAATAATGCATTCACACCAGGAATGCGGCTTAGTTTCTTCTCCAGATTGTGCAAGCCAACGATGGGGCCGGTCTTCTCTCCATGCTGCGCACCGATGCTGCTCAGGGCAATGACGTACGGCACACGAGCGCTCGCAACAGCAGCGGCAAAGGAGTCGGATACGCGCTCTTGATAGGCGCGCAAATCGATACGAGAGATATCCTCAGGCAGCACAAGATAGGCAACGGATGCGCCTTCAAAAGCTCTCGCAAGAAATTCTGAGTTTTCGATATTCCCGACGAAGGGTTCCGCGCCATTCTGCACGAGCGAATTAAGTTTTTTTGCGTCGCGTCCAATAACCCGGGGCTTCTCGCCCGCCTCGAGCAAAGCTCTAGCGGCCGCTCCGCCCGTTCTGCCCGATGCACCGGTAACTACGATCATGATCCGCCCCCCTCAGGAAGGTAACCGTGAAGGCGCGATTGTAGCATCGGTGCATCTGGAGCAGGAAGGATTCGAAGCTGTCTTTCTGGCGTAGGGATGCAGAGTGTCGCTTTATCCGGTGCCCGCGGGCGCGACTGAAGTCGTGTCCTGAGAGAGACGGGTTCGATTCGTTCGGTCGGCGTGGCGACCCCGGGATCACAGCCAAGGTTCCATAATGAGCGGATCGGAGACAAGCCGTCAGTGTTCTTCGTTCTGCTATATCTAATCCCATGCAGGTTGGTCTGCCTCCCCGTCGCCTTCTGGCTCTTTTTCTTTTCGCAGCCGTCTCCATCCTTCCACTTCATGCGCAACCTCCCACCGATACCTTTCGCTGGGTTGACTTCCACTCCACGCAGGACCAGAGCATCATTACGTGGGTTACGCGATCGTTGCAGGTGGAGCACTGGTCGGCGATTCGCGAGATCGGCGTGCTCTACGATGCGGCACTGGTGGTAACCACCAGCCGCGGAACCCCGGAATCGGCGCCCGACACGGACAGCTTCACCATCTGGAATGTTTCGCTCACGAGCCACGTGATTGCGCCGCTGCTCGTGGGCGTGAATCTGCGCTGGTTCGACTGGCAGCATTTTGTCGATGGCGCACCAGGCGAGCTGACCGTGCTCTATGACAACTGCCGTGAGTGCGCGGCCAGCACGTTCTTCACTTCGTTTCACTACGACATTGCGCATCATATGTGGACTGCGCGCTGGCTGCGCGGCGGACAGGGTGTGCTGGTGTGGAGCGGATCGCAGCCCAATACTCCGGGTCTTACCTGGTCGCAGGTTTATGCGGTGATGGGCGGCGCGGATGGACGCGCATTGCTGGCGACGTGGAACCACTTTGACTACGGGAAAGAGAAGCGGCCTTCTGACACCGTGTTTCGTTACGACGTCGACCAGGGGGGGCTGGACAGGATGGTGGAACTGACTGGAGACGACGCCAAGGCGATGGAACTGCGATTGTGCCGCGGACAGGACACGATTCCGGGGCTTGAGCGCGGGCAGGATTCTGATTTGTGTAGTCAGTTGATGGGCAAGCAGCCGCAACGCAGGCCAGTGACCACGCCGCCTGCGAACAATC
The DNA here is from genome assembly GCA_963782085.1 of uncultured Acidobacteriaceae bacterium. GTDB lineage: Bacteria > Acidobacteriota > Terriglobia > Terriglobales > Acidobacteriaceae > Telmatobacter. The sequence goes on along the minus strand of CAWAIL010000001.1, from coordinate 1,051,365 downwards.
GGGGACAGTCGGCGGCGCCGAGACACTAGCCTTCGAGGTGCCCATTGGTCAGTGGGTAGTGATCAGAGTTCCGGCCAGTCGCGAAAACAAATTAAGTCCCTTCGCCCGGCGCCCGCATCGAGCCAGTCGGCGCACCCCTTCTTAAAGACCTAAATACTCTCCAGGCAACTATTTACCGCGACTGCGAGACTAAACAGCACTGGGCCGTGTTTAATCGCATGAGGGTAAGGGCGGGCCGGGAAATTGAAGGTCCGCATAGGAGGGTACGATGAAACATCTTCCTCGCACTTCAGTCGGCATGGCGCTCGCAGCAGCGGCCGTGCTCTTCGTCGCAAGTTCAGCAAGCAAGCCCGGCTCGAGCAACGGATTGTTCGGCGCCGTTGCAGCCGCACAGGATCAAATGCAGCCCGATCCCGGGCAGTACGACCAGGGGCCTGATCCCGCCGCAGCGAACCAGGCTCCGATTCAGGATCAGCCGGGCGGACAGTCGTACACCACGCAGGCTCCGCCGCCGGACCAGGCAGGTGCTCCCGATCAGAATCCTGACGATTCGAATTATGCGGAGCAGCCGACGCAGCAGGCCGACCAGCCGCCGCCGCCGCTGCCCGATTACGACCAGCCGCCGGCTCCCGGAGACGACTATTCGTGGACTCCGGGCTACTGGGCGTGGGGACCGACGGGCTACTACTGGGTTCCCGGCGTGTGGGTTGAGCCGCCTTACATCGGTGCGTTGTGGACGCCTGGATACTGGGGCTTCTACAGCGGACGCTACCTGTTCTATCCCGGGCACTGGGGAATGCACATCGGGTTCTATGGCGGAATCAATTACGGCTTCGGCTACGTCGGCTTCGGTTATGAAGGCGGCTACTGGCGCGGAAACCACTTCTTCTATAACCGCGTGTACAACCACGTCAACGTGCGGTCGGTGCATAACGTGTACAACTACCGCGCCAACGTGCACGTGAACGACTATCACAACAATGTGCGCGTAGACAACAACGTGCGCATGAACAACGAGCGCGGGAATGTTAATAACAACGGCGGTCGCGGGAACAACTTCAACAACAATGAGCGGCCCAGCTATCGTGGCGGACAAGGTGTGCAGGCGCATCCACAGCCGCAGGAAGGCGCGGCATGGCGCGAACCGTATGCTCCGCGCATGAACACGCAGGTGCAGCACGAACAGAACTACAGTGCGGTTCGCGGGCAATACGCGAACGAGAATCACGGAAGGCCGGAGAGCCCGGCGGTAAGCCGGCCAATTCCTGCCGATCGCGGCGTGCAACCGCAACAGCATAGTGGCGGCGGACAGCAACACGGCGGGGAGCAGCATGGTGGTGGAGGACATCGCCGGTAAGTTCGCTGATTTTGCTTGAACCTGAAGCTGTATGAAATCGAAGGGCGCGTCCGAATTGGACGCGCCCTTTGTTTTGGTCAACAGGCTGCATTGATCTTCCTCCCTAGTGGAGGGCAAGGCGCGTGGAATCTTGGACTTTTGACAGGCTAAAGGACGCGCCAGACACAACCGGCATCCAACGATGCTGGAGAAAGATTCCGATGAAAACCTTCCCCCCTTTGAATGTTTTGTTCGTTTCGGTATTGTCTACGGGACTTGTGTTCTGCGGCTGCAAAGGAAACCAATCGGTCTCAGCAAATTCGACAACGCAACCCGATCAGTCCACGAATCAGCCTTCTGGCGATCCAGCCTCTGCGAATCTGGCGCCGGTTGCCGATTCAAATGCTGCGCCGGCTCCTGAAGGTCCGACATATCCCGGCGGCGCCTACTCCGGAGGGCCGGTGCCATCTTCCGTTCCAGCAGACGCGCAGAATTATCCACCGCAGGATGCGTACCCGCCCGAGTATGACGGCGAGTATTCCAGCCAGGGCGACGATACCGCGGATGAGTCCTATTACGGCGTTGAGCCTGTGGCCACCGCGTACGAGCCGCCTCCGCCACTGCCTGAATACGATCAGCCGCAGTGCCCAGGCGATGGATATATCTGGACACCTGGCTACTGGGATTACGCTTCGACTGGCTACTACTGGGTTCCGGGTATGTGGGTGGAAGCGCCGTATGTTGGCGCGCTGTGGACGCCTGGGTACTGGGGCTATTCGCACGGACACTACGCGTTCTTCAGGGGCTATTGGGGCAGATACGTTGGCTTCTACGGCGGAATTAACTACGGGTTTGGGTACACCGGCGTTGGCTACCAGGGTGGTTACTGGAACGGTGACCGCTTCGCCTACAACCGCAGCGTGAACAACGTGAATGGGAACGTCGTGCGTAACGTCTACAACCGGACGATCATCAATAACACAAACATCATCAATAACAATCGCGTGAGTTACAACGGCGGAAGAGGCGGAATCGCAGCCCGGCCAAGGCCGGCGGAGCTTGCTGCATTGCGTGAGCCGCACGCCGCGCCGATGCAAACGCAGACTTCGGTGCAGCGGTCAGCCAGCGAAAATCGAGCGCAGTTTGCGGCAGTGAATCGTGGGCGCCCAACGGAAGTAGTCGACAACAAGCCGGTATCACGAGAAGCGAATGTGCGACCCGTCGCTTCCACCAGCATTCACAACCTGCCGATGGCCGCGCGGCCGCCGATGATGGCGCGCAACAATAACGTTCCCGCGAATCGTCCGCAGGAAAATCTGAGTCAACCGAATCGCCCGCAGGGAAATCCGGTGCAGCCGGCGCGGCCAGAGGTGCAGCAAGGCCGGCCTGGGATGGATCGCTCGCAAGGCAACCGGCCGCAGCCGCAATTCGAGCAACGGAATCAAACTGAGCCGAACCAAGCCAATCGACCGCAGCCGAATCCGCAGCAGGCGAGCAGGCCACAGCAGAACTATGGCCAGCCCAGTCGGCCCGGCGCACGGCCGGAGGAGCAACTGAACCGGCCGCAAACCAACAATCCGCAGCATGTGCAGCCTCAGCCGATGCGGGCGCAACCGGAACCCGGAAGGCAGCAGGAGTATCGACCCGCGCCGAATTCAAACTTCGCAAATCACAATGCGCCGAATCGGCCGGAGCCGCAGCCGCGGCCAGAGATGCTGCCGCAGCGGCAGCCTGCGCCGCAATCGAGACCGGAGATGCAGCCGAATCGTCCCGCTGCGCCGGAGCCGAATAGGCCCGCGCCGCAGCCGGATCACCAGGCGCAGTTCCGTCCGGCACCACAGGAGAACCGGCCGGCGCCTCCGGAACCTCGTCCTGCGCCGCAACAGCAGAACCGTCCGGCTCCGGCTCCGCAAAATCATGCGGCGCCGCCAACGGATCATGCCGCGCCAGCGCATAATCCTCCGCCGCAAGGGCATGACGACGAGCATCACCCGCACTGAGGAGCGAGGCTAAAGCTCTTGCTGTCCTAGATCTCAAAATCGAGACCTGCGGTACCCAAATTTCGTGCTGTGTTCAGCGAAACGGACGATGTTCGTGCGATCCCACCTGAGTTCACCGCTGTGCAGCGAATTCCGAATGGGGCAACCCATTTCTTCGGGAGCACACTACTCCGCCGCCATCACGCGAATCGCGACCAAGGTTGCGCACCCAGCGCGCGGGGCGTTTTTCATCCGTGGCAACCAGCTTTAGTGGTCCGTCGGCCGCGAGGGCTTTGCCGTTTTCGCGTGTCGGCCACCATCACTATGGCATTGTTGCACATCGGGCGTGACTTCGCCGATCGCGTAAACCACTTCGTAGCCGTCCGAACCGGCAGCCACAACATACAGGCGCAATTCCTTGCCGCGCGGTTGTCGCGTCACGCCCAGCGGAGTGAGCAGATGCGATCAGCGGCACGCCGGAATAGGTTTCGTCCGCCTTGGTGTGCTCGTTGTGAACGGTGACGGTTTTGTGCGGCAGCGCAGGCGAGCGTCGCCAGAGTCCACGTCTGCAGATTTGTCGCCAAAGATGATCTTCAGCGGCCCGGCGGGCGGCCGCGGGCTTGTGCATCTCACCCATCGCCGTCGGTTCCGGATGAGCTGTGCGTTGCTGGGCAAAAGCCCGATTTGCGACGATACCAAAACAACACAAGAAGATAGCTGAGCAAACACGTGTCGGTGTCATCATAGCTCCTCACGAACTCCATCGTATACTGGAAGCATGTCGATTGTGCGCAACATCGCCGGCATTGCCAAGGGCATGAGCATTACTGCGCGCGAAGCGTTTGCGCCCACCGAGGTGGAGAATTACCCCGACGGTAAAGGCCCGTTGCGTGGCGCGGTGTTTGAGCAGCGCTTTCGCGGTGCGCACGAGTTGCAGCGCGACGAAAACGGCCTGGAGAAGTGCGTGGCCTGTTTCCTTTGCGCCGCGGCTTGCCCGGCGAACTGTATCTATATAGAGGCGGCAGAAAACACGGCCGAGAAGCGGCATCTCCTCGTCGGAGCGCTACGCCAAGGTCTACAACATCGACTACAACCGCTGCATCTTTTGCGGCTACTGCGTTGAAGCTTGCCCTACGGACGCCATCACGCATGGGCATGGCTTTGAGCTGGCCACGCTGAACGCCACTAACCTGGTGATGCGCAAAGAAGACATGCTGGTGCCGGTGGAAGCGCTCACCGCAGCCAAGTAGCAGCGATCCACGATAGACCCGTCTTCATCCGATAGAAAATTCCCGAATCTCATCGACTAGTGCCATTTTGGGCCCAAGTCTGAATCATTCTCTTTTCTTGGAGAGCGTCTCCGCGCTTTCGTTTTCCAACAAGCGCATACTGTTGACGATATTTCTCTTTCTTGTCGCCGATCTGCGTGGAGGGATCGGATGCTGACGCTTCGGTTGTTCGGAATCCGTGCCGCCCTGCTTGCTGCCTGTGCCACTGCGGCGACGCACGGCCAGTTACCTCCGCAGCGGGTTCCACAGGTCTACTCCACCGCGAATGCGGTGCATAGCATGCCACCGGAACAAGCTGCACTCAAGCTTCCAGTCCATCTGCGCGCGGTTGTCACGTACTACGATCCGTACATCGACACGCGCCACGGCGCGCTTTTTGTGCGGGACGCTTCCGGTGGTGTCTTTGTTTCCGTTCCGTTTCGCCCCATTTTGCCGCTCCATGCCGGCGACATGGTTTCGATCACAGGCGTGACCGACCCGGGTGATTATGCGCCGGTTGTTGCAGCGGATGAAGTGCGCATCATCGGCGCCTCGCATCTGCCTATGAATCCGCTGAGAGCGACGCTGACAGTGATGCAGTCCGGCAAGACTGACGGGCAATGGGTCGAGATCGAGGGCCGTGTCCGCTCAGCTTACCTCGCGGACCGGAACGTATTCCTCGAAGTTGCGACGGATGGAGGCTCATTTACGGCGACCTCGGTTCGCGAGGATGGCGCCGATTACGAGGCACTGGTTGATTCGCTTGTTCTGATACAGGGTAATGCCGCTCCGCAGTTCAACCAGCAACACCAGATGGTCGGTGTGCATATCTTTTTCCCGAGTCTCAAACAGGTCGACGTGATCGAACCTGCGCCGGACGATCCGTTCGACGAGCCTGCAGTCGCTGTTTCACAGCTCTTCCGATATTCGACCGATCCCGGTCTTCTGCACCGTGTTCACGTACGGGGCAACGTCACTCTCGATTGGCCGGGAAGAACGCTTTGCATTATGGACGCGAAGAACGGCATCTGCATGCAGACGGAGCAGCCCACCGAAGTTCCGATCGGCACGTTGGTTGATGTTGTCGGATTTCCCGTCATACATCAGTTCAAGCCTACGCTCGAGGATGCGACCTTTCGTACCGCTGGAGGCGATCCCGTGTCAAATATACCGGCAGCCATCACCGGCGGCGAGGCCCTCAGCGACGCTCTTGATGGAAAGCTGGTGCAATTGGACGCCGAATTGATCGGCAAGGATCTTGCCGCGGAGAATCCCACTCTTATGCTTCGATCGGGACGCATTCTCTTTCCCGCGATTCTTCCCAGAAGTGAATTAGACGCTGCCGTTCGGTGGAAGGAGGGAAGCAGCATCCATCTAACCGGGATTTGCGACGTTGAGGTCGATCCCTTGAGCACCAAACTTAGTGAGGGCGCTGTGCGCACTGGCTCCATGCAACTGCTCTTGCAAAGCGCTTCCGATGTTCAGGTGGTGAGGGCGCCGTCGTGGTGGACTCCTCGGCACGCGCTGGCTGCATTTGCGAGCGTGGGAATCCTGGTGTTTGCTTCTTTCACGTGGATTGGTGTTTTGCGCCACAGAGTAGCAAAGCAGACCCAGGCTCTTCGCGACAGCGAGGTGCGCTTGCGCCACTTGTCGGAGCATGATGCGTTGACAGGATTACCCAATCGCGTGCTCCTGATGGATCGGCTGCAGACGGCGCTGCTGCGGGTTGAGCGATTCGGTGGCAGCCTTGGTTTGTTGATGGTGGACGCTGACGGATTCAAGCAAATCAACGATCGATACGGCCACCGGGGAGGTGACATGCTGCTTTGCGAGCTCGCCGTTCGGCTTACAGAATGCGTGCGAGCGACCGATACGATTGCGCGTATCGGAGGCGACGAATTCGTCGTGCTCCTGCCCGATCTGCATTCCTCAGCAGAAGCCGAGGTGATTGCTGCAAAGATCGTTAGCGCAGTCTCGCGGCCGGTAAGAATCGAAAAGGCAGAAGCGGGGATCACTGTCAGCATCGGAGCTGTCACGTGCCCGGAGGGTGGCAGGAGTCTCGACAACTTGCTGCTGCGCGCGGACGCGGCCATGTACGCAGCCAAGGAGCGCGGCAAGAATGGCTTTCGGCTCTATGAACCATGGATGGAGACCTTCCACAACGAAGCGGAGCGGGCGTTACCGCGTTCTTCCCAGATAACTTTGACCGCGGGCAATGCCTGACGCCGATGTCGTCCGAGATCGCGTTCGCCGAGGTGAAGTTTAGGCGTGATCCTGCTCACAGACCTGCCGATTCCTCGGGTCTAGATTCGAAACATCCAATGAAACGGATTGCCCAATTCGCCGCTGTCCTGGCAATCGCACTTCTGGTCGCCCAGCCAGCGATTGCTGGCGCTACCTGCTTGTTCGGTCCGGCGGCGGCTTGTGTTTCGGGCTGCCCGATGGCAGGCATGGGCCCAGATTGCCCAATGACCGGCCAGACGGTTGCCTCCAGTTGCCCGATGGACTGCTGCAGCCATGCAGCATTGCAGGCTACGGATCCGCAGGTTGCGCCGAGTAAAGTGCGCGTCGTGGTGCAGCCGATCGCCTTCGCAGAACATTCTCAAGTTTCGATAGCGAATCCAATTGCAGTCGCGCGAGAAATCGTCAAGATTCGAAGTGTTTCGCCCCCGCGTTACATACTCAATCGCGCCTTCCGCATTTAATTCTCCCCTGACGTGATGCCACCGAAGCGGCCTCAAATGGCCACGGCATTTCCACGCAACATTCACGCCGGCATCTATGCCAAGGAGAATCTCAATGAAACGGTTTATCGCATTTGCTTCGTTCGCCATCGTCCTCGCCGTCACCGCGCTTGCGCAGACCTCGCCTCTCTCGGCGAAGGGCATTTATTGTCACGATTGTTGCAAAGATAAGTGCGGACAGACCTGCTGCCAGGACGGCTGCACGGATAGCTGCTGCCAGAGCAAGTAATCAGTTGGATCGAAGGCCCGGATCGAGGGTTGATCCGGGCCTTCGTGTTTTTTGCGAGGGCTTGTGTCCACAACGATCGGTTGAGCTACGAGGCCCGCGCCAGCAGGCCGCGGTCGCGCATCTCGGCGATGACGCGTTCCACTTTCCAATCAAGCGAACCGCCGCCGTCGACGATGAGGTCGGCATTCGCAGCTGAGGGTCGGACGTGGGAGACACTGGACGGAAGCACAGTCGATTTATATTGAGAGCGAACCGACTGCTCAGTTCGCCCGCGTTCTTCGATGTCGCGCTTGAGACGGCGCTCGAAGCAGAGTTCTTCCGGCGCGTCGACGAAGATCCGCAGTTGGTAGAGCGGCAAGAGTTCCGGATAGAGAAGCGCGAATATCCCTTCGACGATGAGAAACGAGCCGGCGCGAACGGTCTCGGTGCGGTGGGGCACGCGTGTGTACGTCGAAAAATCGTAGACAGGTCGTTCGACAGCGTTGCCAAGCGCGAGCTCGCGAAGGTGCGAGGCAAGCAGCGGGACCTCAATCATCGCCGGATCGTCGAAGTTCTTACAGACGCGCTCGACGAAGGGCAAGTGACCGAGATCGAGATAGTAGTCGTCGAGATGAAAGCGCATGCCGCCCAAAGTGCGCGCCAGCTCATCGGCGAGCGTAGTCTTGCCGGAGCCGGAACAACCGGCGAGACCAAGCAGCGTCGGCGGGAAGGGAAGGCGCGGCGTTTCGGCACCGCCGTCAACAGCTTCTTGCGGTTCACCCTCCGTGGTCACGGTTCTGCTTCCACTTTCGCTGCGATGCGCGGCGCAAGCCGCTTGAGCAGAGCTGCAAGGCGGTTCTCGACAAGGCGCCCCGCCTCGTAGACTTCCGCGTGACTCAATGGAGTGGCGCCCAGGCCTGCTGCGAGATTGGTGACACAGGAGATGCCGAGAACATCGATTCCCATGTGCCGCGCGACGATCGTCTCAGGCACGGTGGACATGCCGACAAGAGTAGCGCCGAGCGCGCGAAAGGCGCGAATCTCCGCGGGAGTTTCAAAGCTGGGGCCTTGAGTAGCGAGGTAAACGCCCTCGGCCAGTTCGAAGCCCTCTTCGGATGCGGCGGTCTTCGCCAATTCGCGTAGTGGCTTGCTGTAGGCCTCAGTCATGTCGAAGAAGCGCAGGCCGGCGCCGGGGCGGGCGGCAAAGCGAGGCTCGTTGGGGCCGTTCAGCGGATTCCAACCCATCATATTAATGTGGTCAGCCAGGAGGACAAGCTGGCCAATTTCGTAACCGGCCTGAATTCCGCCCGCGGCGTTCGTCAGGATAACGGCACGAATACCGAGCGCCCCCAGGACCCGCATTGGAAACGTGACCTGCAGCGGCGAGTAGCCCTCATAGAAGTGGACGCGGCCCTGCATAAGGAGGACCGGCGCTCGACCCAGAGACCCAGCGACCATGCGGCCGGAGTGGCCCTCGACGGTTGACTGCGGAAAATGGGGAATCTGGCCGTAGGACACGATGACCGGATCGGCGATTGCCTCAGCGGCGGCGCCTAAGCCCGAACCAAGCACAATGCCGACACGTGGCTCGAGTGGGCCGAGTTTGGATCCGAGAAAAGCAGCGGCCTCAGAAACCTGGTCGAAGTAGCTCATAGGAATTTCCGGAAACCCCTGCGATATTCTACGGCCTCGCGCGAGAGTGCAAACTATCACGCGGCTGGTCGCTTCTCGCTCCCTTTTTCCCTCACTCCCATTCTCACGTCGGCGCTGCGGCCGTGAGCGGAAACATAACTCCAGCTCGGCCTGGCCGGCGAAGCTATGGGCGAAGAGCGATTTCTCCTGAATTTTTTTCAGAAGCCCAGAGCGTTCAATTAATTATCTACGTCGATCTTCCATAGGAGTTTCATCAAGAGGAGAAACCGAAAATGCAAGCGAGAATTCTGCGGGTCGGCGTGGGGATCGTGCTGTTACTCACCGGATATGTGGTTGGGACGTACACCGCAACGTCCACCCACGCGCAAACGATGAGGGGGACCGTCCCTTCATCCTATGGGAGACTTGTCGCGGGCGATAGCTCATCACTTTGGTTTGAGGACAACGCCGGCACTCTTCGCCAAGTTACTATTCCGGCAGGGAATACGATCTTCACCATGACTCGATAAAGATAGAGCGTGTCGGTGGAAGGCGACGCGTTGCCCTCCGTCGGCACGGCGCTGCCTTCATGAGAGCGCTATTTTTCGAGGCGGACTGATCCCTGATCCTGGAAGCCTGCGTCTTACTCCGGTGGGCCGACGGTGAGCACAAAGTAGGAAGCCGGCTCGGTCTGGCTGGCGTTATAGATGGTGTGCTGATCGCCTGCGACGCATAGTCCCATGTCGCCGGCGACAAGATCGCGCGTTGTGCCTGCGGTCATCAGCCTTGCGGTGCCTTCGTGGATGAACCAGATCTCGGTGTGCTTGTGCGTGCCGATGGGCTCGGGAGGGCAGCCCGGCGCGAGGTGCGTGAAGTGCGCTTCGCAGCGAATGTTGTCGGGCAGCATGCCCATCAGAAAGTGTTTCGACATGCGCTGCGATGGGTGCGGGTTCGCGGGCTCGATCTGTGGATAGCGGCCGGAGATGAGCGGCTCGAGGGGGTGCGCGGCTGGCGGAGCGGTTGTAGCTTGGCCGCCGGCAGACGGTGCCAGCGCGGAAGCGGCGGCGAGCAGGGGTAACAGAGAAGAGAAATTGCGGCGGTTCATGGGCATCCTCATTTTCCTTTGGAGATCGTTTAGATTCGATTGGCGTTCTACGCGCCCGGCCAGGGAGTGGTGGGCACGTTCATCTGGACCTCGGCGCGTATCCATTCCTTTGGCAGGAAGTCGGGACCAACGGACGCTTCCATAAAGGCGAGCGATCGCGTATAGATTTCGTGCATGAGGCGAACAGGTGAGCCGAGGTTTGGCTTGGTGCGGAGCTGGCCGAGCGGCACATCATAGCAGGCGAATCTTTGCGCGGGGTCGTAGTGGAAGAGCCTGGGCGCATGCTGCGTGACGGTGTCGAAGGCTTCGGCGAGTGGCTTTAATTGATCAGGATCGGTGGTGAGCGCTGCGGCTTGCGCGCGTAGATAGCGGAAACGCCACAGGCTGACGTCGAGCACAACGTTGCAGACGGCGAATTCGCGGAACCAGTCGAAGCGCGTGGAGATTTCGTCTGCCTGTGCCTGCGTCAGGTGCGGTTTTGCGGCATCGAGCTCCGCGAACAGGTCATCGATGCCGGCGAGACACTTTTGTTTTTCGGCGACGATGAGATCGATGTTTTCTTTTGTCGGCTCGAGGTATTTTGCATACTCCGGCAGATAGTAGCGATTGGTGTAGCGCAGCAAAGTTTCGCGGCGCTCGATGTCCCCGGCAAAGTCTGAGTTGGTGGCCGAGCCGTGGCCGAGCGGCGACCACGTACGATTTGCAGCTTCCTCTGAGAGCAGCATCGCGCGGGCAATGTGCGGCGCTGCTTCCGGCGAGTAGATTTGCGCGGCCCACTCACTGACGATCTGCTCGGGCTTGGCGTCGATGTTCCACGTGAGTTGGCGCCACGCGTAGATGTCAACGCTGTTCAGGATGTCGGCATACATGCTGTAGTTCGATTGGTTGGTGCCGCCGGGCGAGATTTCAGCGCCGCCCTCTGCGCCCACCAGCTCGAGTGCTTTCTTCATCGTCCACGCGGTATAGCCGACGGTGGCGGCAGGGAAGTAATGGCGGCCGATGGTCTGGCCGACCATCTGGTACTCAACGATCTCCGGATGCGGCTTGCAATGGCCGAGCAGTGTGCTGAAGCGCGGGTCGGGCTCGCAGTCGGAGTGGTAGACCTTGGTCTGAATCAGAATTTCTTTTGGAGTGTCGTTGATGACCCGCGACCACAGGTCGTAGTGCGATTCGCTGAAGTTGCTATAGCCGGGCGCGTGAACATACTCATTGCCAAGCCAATGCGGACAGCCTGAAGACCATGTGCGCAGGTGCAGCCTCTTGCCCATCGGCTGCACTGCTGCGTAGTAGTGCGAGATCGCGGCGTGCAGCTCGTTCTTGAATTGATCAAGTCCGTTCTTCTGGCAGCGCTCGTCGTGGCAGAAGATGCCGAACTGATCCCAGAAAGTGCAGGCGATGCCATCAGCCTGCGACTGGCGCGCGCATTCGCGCACGTAAGCTTCGAAAAGCTTCCATGTCGCCGGATCGGAGGGGCACAGCGCGGCCTTCTCCCAGGAGTGTTCTTCGGGCACGCCCTTCGCTGAAGGGTAAACGGCGAGAAAGGCATTGTAGAGTTCCGGTGACCAGCGGCTGAAGTTGTTGCCGTACGGAAGATCGGCGAAGACTTCGACATCGGCGTCGTGAAATTCCTTCACCAGATCGGCGTTGCGCCGCATATCGTCGGTTTCAGCCGCGGTGAGCCGCTGCTGCACAGCTGGATCCAGCTTCGCATAGACTTCGGGCATCTCACTTTGCAAGGAGACGCTCGCGTGGAGTTGTGCAATGAACGTATTGGCACCGAGAACCGAGACCAGTTCGGCGACGCTGCGCTCGGCGTGGTACGAAGCGAAGCGCATGGCAAATTCAGGATTGCGCGCCCAGACGCCGTCGGCACGGTCGACCCAGTGATGCGCCTCGCCTGCCGCGAAGAGCAGCGAGCGCGGACGCGCGCCGCAGACCATCACGCCGCCATTCTGCGCCATCACTGCATAACCGTCGCGAACAATCGGACGGGTCAACGTCGCCGGCACGCCCTTTGTGTCTTTGAGCGCGAGAACGATGATGCCCTTGCGAAACTTTGCCGCGCCGGAGTAATTCTTGATTGCCTCCAGCTTGAGTCCGAGTTTCGTCGAGAGAATTCCCGCCGCGGCAATCACGGCCGGGTGCGCTCCCGCCGGCACAAGAATGCCCGCATGTTTTGCAGTAGATTGCGCGAGAAGATCGAGTCCGCTCGTAAGCGCGCCGGTAGCGGCGGCCGAGGAAGCGGCAATGAGGAAGTCGCGCCGGTTGATCGGGAAGAGCGAGCTGGATTCGGTGGGCGCGGCCGAGACGGGCGCTGGCTTTTCTTTGAGACTCGTTGTCATCAGCGATTCTCCTGCTCCGCTTCCTGCGCCGAAATCAGGCGGAGCGGCCCCAGGATTCCCGAGGGCTGCGGTTCCAAGTGATCCATATCCTGCGGAGTGAAGCGCTCGCCGTATCGCAGATTGAGCAGCCGATAGTCCGGTCCTGCACGCCCGGCCAGTTCATTGATGGCCGTGTTGGCCACAACGATTTTCAGATCGTTCGCGCCCGCGTGCAGGTACGGCGAGACGTCGATGTTGTAGGGCGGATGCCAGACAGACCCGGCGAGCTTGCCGTTGACGTAGATAAGAGCCGCGTCGCGCAACGGAGCGTCATACCACGTGCGCGTGCCAGCCTGATGCAATTCCGTGCGCGCAACAGGTTTGCCGGTGCCAAAGTCGAGCAGAATGTGGCCGACCTTCACAACCGATTCCGGAATCTCGACCGATCGTGTGTAGGTTGCAGTGCCGGAATAGAAAGTCTCATCTTCGATGTTTGTCCAGGATTCGAGAGTCGGCATTGAAGCCTTCGCGCCGGATTTGTCGAAAGTTAGTTTCCAGTCGTGTGTGAGTTCGATGGGATCGAAATGGATCTCGGTGGGATTCTCCGGAGCGGGCTGCGCGTGGTCAGTGAAGACAATCACGCGCGATTCATAAGGAGCGAGACTCAGGTGGAGTGCGTTTGAATTTCCCGACGTTTGCAATTTGCCCGCTGAACGGATTCCATGACTCCGCGCCGGGACGGTCGGTCCGGAATGTGGCGTCGAATGAGTGGGGGCGATTGCCGGTATTTGCAATGAAATAGATATCGCCGTTGGCGAGTTTCCGGTGAATGAAGCCAACCTCCGGCGTCGCCGGGTTCAACGCGACGTCAGGCTTTACCGTCGTCGCCGCGATCGCCGATCCAACTTCCGCTGCGCCCGCCACGATCTTTACGAGTTTCGCTGTGCCGCCTGTCATCTCCTGCGAAATCTGTTTCACCGCGTCGGAGTCACGCGGCGACTCGACCACGCCTGGAGCGCGCGACGGCAGAGCTTTTATGGCGATGACGGTTCCGCCGTGGCTGGCGTAGTCCTGGATCTTTTTGTAGGTGGCGAGCGGAATGCGTTCGACGTCGGGCATCACCAGCACCGGATACTTGATGCCCACCTTGTCGATCGCTGCCGAATCGATGAAGTCGAAATTGTAGCCCGCGTCGAGAATTGCGGGAACGAGATCGGGCCCGAGCAAGCTCGCGCATCTCGTCGGTGACGGAAACGTGGCCGGGCCGGAAGCGGCGCCTGCCCATCTTCTTCAGGCAGAAACACGGCGACATCGTTGGCGGGCGTTGCCCTGGCGCAGCAGATAGCTCATGCGCGAGAGGTAGCTCATCACGTCGGGCATCACCGATCCACCACGGATTGTGATCGTTGAAGACCGCGGCCGCGTAGAACGACCATCCGGGATCGCCGGCCGAGGGAGGGGAATACGGCCAGCCGTGGCCTACGAGCTGATTGATTCCCTGCAGGAAAAAGGTGTCGGCCTCGGCCTTCATGTCGAGCGGCGTGGCGCGGAACGAGGGCGAATGCAGCCACGTCCAGGTTTCCGAAGAAGTGACGGGCCGGCCATAGACATGGCTGGCGGAAGTGGCCCAGCGCGTGAAGCGAGAATCCGCCGTGCCACTGCGAGCCTTCGCCCTCGGGCAGATCGACAAGCGCGTTGCTCGAGAGCGTCACAGCGGGCTGGCCGTAGCTTTGCGAGCGGAAATTGCGTGTGGTGTTCGCGCGCCCACGTGTTGAGCGGCGTCAGATAATGTTCGTCGATCAGTTCGGCGAGCGTGCGGCCCCAGTCGTAGCGCAGATCGGCGGCCTTCGGGCCGGTGCCCGCGACCAGCTCCGGCAGCATGCGGCGTCAAGATCGTAGCCGCGGCGCGCGTGAAACTCTTTCAGGAAGATCCGGAGTCCAGTCGGACTCGTAGACTTCGAGGCTGTCGCTGAAAACGGAGTAGGGCAGGTTCGGCCCGAACGCCGCGATCAGCGGATCGGCAACCGTCTTGAAGGTGATTCTGAATCGCCTCCATGCTGAAGTGATCGAGCACAAAGCCTTCCGCGCCGACAGCGGCGCGCTTCACCTGTTGGCCGGTGCGGCTTGAGATGAAGAACAGCGCAACGTGCGGACCGGAGCCGCCGGCCGGCACAGTCAGCCGGTAGTCGCGAATCTCGGATCACCTGGTGCGCGTGCTCCGCTTCGTAGTGTTGCGGCGTTCCCGGGCGCGACGAACGACGCGAGCAGTTTTTCCCCGTTGCGGATCGAAGGAACGGGAAGGGACGTCGGCACCTGCCGGGATCACGTCAGCCACAATGCGCAGACGGCCAGCCGCATCGGTGACGGGAACATACGACCCGCCATAAGGCCAGCCGCTGCCCAGAGTGAGATTGACTCGCAAGTTCAGATCGTGAGCGGTTTGCGCAGTGAAGCAGAGGCATATCGAGAAATTCCTTCGAGAGAAACGGGTAGTTTGGAAATCCGTTTGCGGATCGTTGAGCTCGAGAGGATAGACGGGTTGGATTTCCACGCCGCCGATTCCGCCTTCGCGCATGGCATGCAATTCTCGCGAGCAGCTCCGGTCTTCTCGACAGCCGGGCCGAACCACCACCAGCGCATCATGGGGCGGGCGTCGCACGGGTGGGTTGGCGAAGCCGACGCGCAACGCGGCGGGTGAATCTGCCTGCGGCGCGGCAGTTTGAGCAGAAACCGTACGGCCAATAAACTCTGGCAGACCGAACATGAGCAAGGAAGCAAGAATTGCGAGCCGGACATTCCGCGTGCGTGAGAAAAATTGCATCATGAGAATCCTCGAAGTTCAAAAGCCATTGGAGTGAGAAGTATTTTCAACAGGACGGGTGCTGCTTATGGCCCCTCGGCGGACATGTTAATTCGGCGAATGTACAAAATGGGAAACAAAATGCGGAACGAAACTTAACGAAGCAGTACAAGTGCAGTGAAGCGAAGAATCCCGCCGTTGTGAGGGATTCAATCGCCCAGATGAGCTAAGGGCCGGGTCAACATACGCAAGGGCAACCAGACCATTCGGATGCGCACAATCTGGCCGTGATACCTTTCCAGTGTGCCCACCGACAGTGCATTGGCTCCGAGCCAAGCTGATCCTGCACCAGCAGGTTCGAAGGCGCAGCTTACTGCGTGGCATTGGGCGACAGTCGCCCTGCTGGCCCTGGGCTATTCCGGGTATTACTTTTGCCGGTCTGACCTTTCGGTCGTCCTTCCCGATCTGATCCACGATCTGACGCGCCGCGGTCTCTCACCAAGCGACGCGCAAATCCGGCTCGGCTTTATGGCATCGCTGGGCACAGTCGCCTATGCATTTGGAAAGTTCTTCTCAGGGCCGCTTGCCGACACGGGAACCGGCCGGCGCAATTTTCTGGGAGGCATGGCCGGGTCGATCGTCTTTACCATCATTTTTGCGGCTGAGCGGCGGATTCCCGCTTTTCACGCTTGGCGTGGATTTGCAACCGGCTCTTTCAGTCGCAGGGCTGGGCAGGGCTGGTGCGCGTTTCGTCGCGCTGGTTTTCTTACTCCACCTACGGAAGCTGTGATGGCGGTAGTGAGCCTGAGTTTCCTGTTCGGCGACGCCAGCTTGCCGCTGGACTATGAGCCAATTGATGGCGCATGGTGTGGGCTGGCGCGGCGTATTCTTCTTCGCCGCGGCAGCGTCTCGCGGTCCTGCTGATCACGAATTTCATTTTGTTGCGCGAGACGCCGCTTGAGCGCGGGCTTCCAGGGCCGGAAGTGAATCCGCGAAATGTGTACGCCCATGCAGGGCTTGCCGGAACTGCCGAGCGAGCCGGAGATCGGGGCAATTTTGCGGCCGCTGTTCACAAGCTTCGCTTTCTGGATGGTGTGCCTGCTGGCTCTTCGGAACCACATTGCTGCGCGAGACATTCAACTTGTGGACGCCGACGTATTTTGTGCAGTTCGTCGGGCTGTCTGCCGAGTGTCGCGGCCAGCCGCAGCGCGCTATTTCCACTGTGTGGCGGAATCTCGGTCCTTGCAGGTGGATTCCTGAGCGACAAGCTGGGCCCAAACGGCCGAAACCTGATCGTGGTGACGGGAATGCGCGGCTGCACCGTGTGCCTGGTGGTGCTCGGACGCGTGCCTGGCCACGGCAGCGCGTGGGCGCCCACGGTTCTTGTTGGACTCGTCCGGCTTCATGCTGCTGGGACCCTATTCGTACCTTGCCGGCGCCATGTCGCTCGATTTTGGTGGCGAGCGCGGCAGCGCAACGGCAGCGGGAATCATCGATGGCTTCGGCTATCATGGCCGGCTGGCTGTCTGGCGATACGGTAGCCCGGATCAGCGTTGCCTTTGGCTGGAAAGACGCATTTCTGGCTTTGGCGGGCGTATCACTTCTAACCGCGATGCTTGCGCTCGTTCTTACCGCGCATCAACGGAAGCCGCACCTTGCGCGAACCTAAAGTGTGGGGTTTGCATCCTCAGCGGGCCAACTGCTGCCACTGGACCTATGGTCGCTTCCAACACCTTCAAGTGGGCCCGGCCCTTTACGAATTAGGCCCAGCCAGGCCGCGCTTCTCCGGCTTACCCTGAAACCGGTTGATCCTTCGATTTCAGCGGCCGAAAAGCGGACGCCTGGGATCGGTTCGGCGCGCCCGATTGACAGGCGCGCTGGCGGTCATTTTGGGGGCAGCCGGGTTCAGTTGGAGATCCCGTAATCAAAAAGCAAAACTATTTTTCTATTGACAATCGTTTAAGGGAATGGCTTAAATGCATGGCTGGGGTCAGACTGCCAGCAATTCGGACACGCAAATTGTGTCTCCGTCCAAGGCCGAGTTCCAGGGTGGGATCAGAGGTCGGGCAGTTCCCTTTGTCGAGTTACGACTTTGCTTAAGGAGGCTTTCCAGACGCTACCTATGAAAACACTAATCAGAAAAATCACTTTGCTTGAAGGGCACAGCACAATCGGAGCCTGTGCGGTGGTTGCACTGTTGGCAACCGTGATTTGCCTGGCGGGATTGTCGAGGCCAGTGGCAGCTCAGACGGCCGGAGAAGGCTCGCTGCAAGGGACTGTAACAGACACATCGGGTGCCGTGGTGCCAAATGCCAAGGTGACTGCAACCAACACTGCGACCAGTATTTCTACCGTTCGCGACTCAACCGGCGCGGGGTTCTTCAATATCTCTCCGCTTCAACCCGGCACCTATGCTGTGGAGATCTCAGCCAAAGGCTTCAAGACCCTGGTCCAGGACAATGTGGTCGTCGACGCCCTGCAGATGAGGACCATCAGCCCGGTTCTGGCCGTCGGTACCGAGACGCAGACCGTTACCGTCACCGCCGCGCCGCCGGTGCTCGATACCGCCGACGCGACACTCGGGCTCACCGTCGAAAACGACACCTACAGCAATCTGCCCATCCAGATGAACAACCAGCAGCGCGATCCGACCGCCTTCGGCACGCTCACCCCCGGTGCCCAGGGCGGCGCCCGCCTGCCGATCATTGGCGGCACGGGCAACTACCTCGGACAGCTTTACCTCGACGGCATGCCCGCAACCACCGTCAATCAGCAGGGCGACAACCGCGTGGTCTCGCTCTCCATGAGCATCGAAGCCGTCGACCAGTTCCAGGTTCTCACCAGCACGCCGCCCGCCGAGTACATGGGCGCCGGCGCAGAAAACTTCACCATGAAGTCCGGCGGCCTGCAGTATCACGGTCAGGTTTCCGATTTTGTTCGCAACACCGCTTTCGACACCTGGGGATTTACGTCGAAGGCTGCTCACCATCACGACCCTCACTGGCCACCGCGCAGGCTCCCAAACCCATCGAGCACCAGAATGAGCTCTCGCTCAGCTTCGGCGGCGAGGTTCCGTTCACCCGCAACAAGCTCTTCTTCTTTGTCGCCTACGACAAGTACCACTTTCGTACCGGTGCGAATCCTGCGCTCTACTCCGTTCCGACAACTCCCATGCTCAGCGGCGACTTCACTGAGCTGCAGCGGTTACTACCGCCAATCCTGCCGGCGGCAACGTTGGTGGAGGTGGCCATACCGGCACCGGAGCCGACAATCCCGCCTTCCTTTTCGACCCTACGTACCACCTCTTGCACTGGTACTGTCTGCACCCGTCTGCCCTTTCAGGGCATCAAGAATGGCGTTGCCACCAACAACGTGATCCCGGCCGGCCATGTCTCGCCCATCGCCAAGGCCATGGCCGCTTTTTGCCAAAGCCTTCAACGCCCACTTCGCTCTATAACAACTACCTGGGCGGGCTGCCCGGTGGTTTCGACGACAGGCTTTATGACTGGCGCGCGGACTACGATCTAAGCTCCCGTCAGCGCATCTCCACCGTGGGCGTGAACGGCGCGCGTATCTATCTGACGAACTTCAGCAACCAGATGCCGTTGCCCTACGTCATGGGCACTTACGCCAAAATCTACCCGCAGGCCTATATCGTGGAGCACGTCTTCACCATCACTCCGAACCTGGTGAATCAGCTCAAATACAGCTTCACCCGGTTCATCCAGCCGCAGATTAACGCCACCGA
The DNA here is from genome assembly GCA_963782085.1 of uncultured Acidobacteriaceae bacterium. Classification (GTDB taxonomy): domain Bacteria; phylum Acidobacteriota; class Terriglobia; order Terriglobales; family Acidobacteriaceae; genus Telmatobacter. The sequence continues at coordinate 1,032,224 of CAWAIL010000001.1, read as the reverse complement.
CGGCGTCCCAAGGAGTACACGCCATCTGCCTTTGGCATCACCAACACGCCGCAGGGCCAGGGCAGCCGCGAGTTCCCGGGCGCGACCTTCGGCACCACCACGGCCTTCGGCACGGCTTACACTGCCTGGACCTCAAATGGCGCCGCAACGACAACCCAGCAGGTGAATCCGAATACCTATGCGGTTCTCGATAACGTGCAATACGTCAAGGGCAAGCACTCGTTACCTTTGGCATGACCTACATGTGGGAAGAGATCAACAGCGCAGCCCCAATCGGTTACTCCACCGAGCTGTATCTCAACTACAACGCGTTCTCGACGGCCAATTTCAGCGCCGGCTCCAACGCTCTCAGCACCGGTGGCGCCACATGCGCCTTCCGGCTTCTCGTTTGCCAGCTACATGCTGGGCGCTGTCGGCGGATCGGCGATCGAATCAGCTACACTCAGCGCCCGTCGTTCGGGCTGTATCCGCTCAGCGAAACCGGCGGCCGCTATCACCCCATCGCTCCCTACTTCCGCGACAGCTACAAAATCACTCCCAAGCTCACCATCGACTACGGCCTGCGCTGGGACTATCTGCCTCCCTTCCACGAGGTCAAGGATCGCTGGACTTTCCTGAATCCAAACCTGACCAACCCGCTGACCAGCCCGCCGGCATGTTGCAGTTCGCCGGCAACTACGGCGGCTCTGGCGTCAGCTGCGGATGCAGAACTCCTGTTTCCACCTACTGGAAGAACTTCGGCCCGCGCGTCGGCTTTGCCTGGTCGCTCAACAACAAGACCGTCATTCGCTCCGGTTTCGCAGTTGTCTTCTCGCAGGCTGGCGGCATCGGTGGACGAGGCGGAAACGCCACCGGCACCGGCCAGACCGGCTTCAACGTTTCTGCAACTGGCCCCACTCGAAGTTGGCACGGGCGCTACAGCCGGTCCTTCCTACTACCTGAATAACAGCCAACAGCGCAATCAACCTGGCGAACACCGGCATCTTCACTTATCCTGGCAGCTACCCTACCGCCGCAACCCGTGGCGGCGCAGGAACTGAACACTGGGTACTACGTCAGCAGCGGCAAGGTTGTGAGCGCCAGCCGCGTCTCTTACGCCGATCCGTATTATCTCGGGCCGCGCTCCGCAGATCATCCTCTGGAACTTCGGCTTCGAGCGCAGTATCACTCCCGACCTCACCCTCGGCGTCAACTATGCCGGAAACGAGAGTCACTTCATCGTCAACGCCGGCCTCAGGGCTCCAACCCCGCGCGCGGTTATTGGACCAACCAGCTCAATCCGAAGTATCTGGCCGTGCTGGGCAGCGTGAAAGATTCCGGTGGAACCAAGTCGATCCTGAACGCGACGGCAACAGCGGCCAACGCCGCCATCGTTAGCTCCTACTTCCCCACTGCGCCCACGCCGACTTTCTTTACAGCCGCCGCCGCAGTCAATTCCTCGCCCACCGATCGCGCAAATGCTCACGCCCTTCCCGCAGTATTCCAGTATCAGCGACACCTGGGGCAACGTCGGCAACTTCAGCTACCACTCCCTCCAGGTCGTCCTCAACCAGCGCATGCACAACGGCCTCACATTCAACGTCAACTACACCTACTCCAAGAACCTCGGCGACGACCAGCACATTCCGCAGCGGCTACGACATTCCTGCCGGCGCCATCTCCGGCGGGACCAGAAGCTTCAAGCAGGACCGGATCGACCGTTCGTGGACTGCAATCTCGCGGCCCGCATCTGATCCATGCTTATGGCGTCTACCAGTTGCCGTTCGGCAAGGGCAAGATCGGCGGCGATTCATGCTGGTCCGTGCTATCGCCGGCGGTTGGCAGTTCTCCGGCATCTACACTTATTCTTCTGGCACGCCGGTCGCCGTCACCTGGTCGGGCTCTTCCGGGACACGTCGCCCGGAGGACAGCCATGCCGGACATGACGTCTGGCTTCTCAGGCCCATTGCGCATTAACGGCAAATTCGGCTCGGGTCCAAACGGCTACAACACCTGCAATCTGGGAGTTCTACCATCTTGGGTCAACTGCCCGGCAAAATCCAGTATCTGGATCCGACTGGCTTCGCAGCGCCGGCGAACCTTTCCACGGTTGGCACGGCCCACCTCATACCAATTGGCAATGCGCCCCGCACGCTCGCCTACGGCGCCCGCAACCCCTATACCTGGAACGTGGACTCCGGCCTGCGCCGCACCTTCCCGCTTGTCACGAAGGCTGGAACTTTGTCTTTGAAGCCGACTGCCTCAACGTCTGGAACCACGTCACCTTCGGCAATCCCAGCGCGAGTTGGTCCACTCCTTCATCAACCTTCGGCACGATCACCAGCGCATCCGGCAACCGTGACTGGCAGTTCGCCGGCCACCTCACCTTCTAGATCTAGCGGAGTTAGATCTATAAAGGCGTGCTGCTTTTTCCATAGGCGGACAACGATCGGCCATGGATGGGGCGCACGCCTTTCATTCTTGAAGCGAAGATCGAAAATGCATGATCATTGCAAGGCTTCGCCCCTTGAAGGCCGTGGATTTCTGCGAAGACCCTATTGAGAAGCGGGAGTGAGCAATCTCGATTGCTACTCGGCACCGAGTTCGCGGACGATGTCGACGGAGCCAGAGGAGCCGATGCGATTAGCGCCGGCTTCGAGGAGGGCGCGGACGGAGGCGAGGGAGCGAATGCGGCCGGCAGCTTTGACGCCACAGCGAGCGCCGACTACGCCACGCATGAGAGCGACATCGGCGGGCGTGGCACCGCCGGAGGCGAAGCCGGTTGCAGTGTTGATGAAATCGGCGCCGGCTTGGATGGCGATTTCAGAGGCGCGGAGTTTCTCCTGCATAGTGAGCAAGCATGTCTCCAGATTCACTTTGAGGATAACGCCGTGATGATGAGCCACGCTGGCGGCGGCGCGGATGGCGCGCTGGACTGCCTGGTGGTTGCCACTCTTCAGTTGACCAATCGGCAGGACCATTCCAAGCTCGCGCACGCCGAGACGGATGAGCGCGGACGCTTCCTGGCGAAGTGTGGAGACGAGCGAGACGCCGAAGGGGAACCCGATGGCTGCGCCGACGGGAATCCCGGTTCCGGCAAGAAGGCTAACTGCGGTGTCTGCCCAGATGGGCTTCACCATCACGCTGCCGAAGCGGTATCGAGCAGCCTCATTGCAGAGGTTTTCGACCTGTTGGCGAGTAGCGTCGGGCTTAAGAAGGCTGTGGTCGATGACGGCGGCCAGAGATTGCCAGCCAGCCAGCGCTTTGGCAGTGAACGCCCGCGCATCAAACGTGCCGTAGTCGAAGTCAAGATCAGAATCCTGAATCGGGATTGTGGCAGCCATGGGGTAACGCTCCTGGGGTCAGACAATAGACCCAAGTCGGCGCAAATGCCAATCTGAGTGTTGGCGATTTCGCGGGCTCCGGGACAAGAGTATACGGCGTGATCTCATCGGGCGCCAAATCAATAGATGCAAAATTAAGAGCGGCGACGACAAGGCGCGGATCGCGCTGATTTTCGGGTTGCGAAGCCGTTCCACTATTCCGGATTGTCGGCGGGCATCAGAGCAGATGTCCGGAAGGTTGCGATAGCGCTCCGCGTAGTCCATCCCGTAGCCGATGACAAACAGGTTGGGAATGGAGAAGCCAACGTAGTCGGCTTCAATTTTCTCAACGCGGCGCGAGGGCTTGTCGAGAAGGGCAGCGATGCGCAACGACTTGGGATGCTGCTGCAGAAAGATTTTGCGCAGGTACGACAAGGTAAGTCCGGTGTCGAGTATGTCCTCGACGATGAGAACATTCTTTCCTTCGATGGGCTGGTCGAGATCCTTTATCACCTTGACAGCGCCAGACGAGCGCTGGCCTTTGCCATAACTGGAGACGGCGACGAAATCGAAAGTCGCGTCCGCCTGGATGGCGCGTGAAAGGTCGACGAGGAAGAATGCCGCACCCTTCAGGACGCCGACCATGACGAGCTTCTCGCCATTGAGGTCGCGAGTGATTTGCGCGCCCATTTCAGCGACGCGCTCGGCGATCTGCTGACGGGAATAAAGAATATCGAGGCCCCGATAGGTTGTGGTGGACATGGAGACAGTATCGCTCGGAATCAAGTGGAAAATGGCTGTGTAAATCGAGGTAAGGGGTACTGGCGGCGCCGGCGGTGCTGGCGTAGTTAGGCCCACCGCTCCGACTCAGGATTGGGCCACGTCTATACTGAAGAGCGATGCTTCCCTATATCCATATTGGTTCGTTTAATCTGCCAACATTTGGGCTGATGCTGTGGTGTGCAGCGGTGGCGGGGGCCTTTATTGTTGACCGCGCGTTCAAACGGGCGGGGATCGACGCCGATGCGGTGGGGATGGTGGCGATCAGTGTTGTTGCAGGCATTTTGGGCGCGAAGCTGTGGCACGTGCTGGACACGCCGCAGGAATTTCGGTCGATTGGCTGGGGAGTGCTGTGGGATAACGGCGGATTTGCCTGGTATGGCGGGCTGGTCTTCGGCATTTTGGCGTTAGTGATCCAGGGATGGCGAGCGAAGATCGGTGCGCTGCGGACGCTGGATCTGGCGGCTCCTGCCGCGGCAGTTGGCTATGGAATTGGGCGGATCGGGTGCTTTCTTTCCGGCGACGGCTGCTACGGGATTGAAATCACGCCCGTACACCTACTGGGATTTACGTTTCATCCGTGGGGAATGGCATTTCCTCACGGGCTGCAGCCGGTATGGGTCCCGGTGTATCCGACGCCGCTGTATGAGTTGGGGGCCGGCCTGCTGATTGGCTGGTGGCTTTGGAATCGTGGAGGCAAGCCGCACGCAATCGGCGCGATTTTGGGCCAGTACCTGGCGCTGAGTGGAATTGCTCGTTTTCTGGTTGAATTTATCCGGCGCAACCCCAAGGTTCTTTGGGGATTATCGAATGCGCAATTGGCGAGCGCCGGAGCGGTGCTGGCAGGCATGGCGCTGACTTGGTGGGCCGCGACCCGGCCTGCAGCGGCGGTAAAGAGAACTCCTGCTCCGGTCGAAAAGCCAGCCTAAAACCTAGCCGCAGACCAGCCGCAATTTAGCCGCAATCTAGCCGCAATCCAAGGGATTTAGCAGCCGTTACGGCTGCTTCCCCCTGGGAGTTCATTCTCTCCAGAACTGAGGTTGTGATCGGGATGAGGCGATCATTCGCCACGTTCGGTTTGGACGTGATTTGACTCACGATCCGCTCACCACGCTTTCGAAGAAGCGTGATTTGCCACACATGTGATGCCGCGCACAGCCAGTCGTGTTTGACGCTGCGTAACTTCGCTCACATTAACCGGCGAATTCCAGCGTTGGATCATCGTTCATTCAATCAACGTGGGGTTTGCCGGATCGTGTGTGAGCGAGGTAGGTCCATGGGGCAGTCGATTTGGCAGTCGATGCAGCAGAAGGGCTATCAGCCGCAGAGATTTTCTGCAGTTCTGCACAATGGCAGCGGCAGCGGCCGGGCTGGCGGTAGTGCGGCCGGCGCAGGTTGTTTCGGCCTTTGAGAAAAAGGAAAAGCCGGCGGTGGTGTGGATGCACTTTCAGGAGTGCACCTGCTGCAGCGAGTCGTTTATCCGGGCGTCGCACCCAATTGTTGCAGATGCGCTGCTGGACGTTTCTGTCGCTGAACTACACCGAGACGCTGATGGCGGCTTCGGGATTCCAGGCGGAGAAGAGCCTGACGACACGATCAAGAACAACAAAGGCAAGTACATCCTTGCTGGTGGAAGGCGCGGTGCCGACGGACAAAGACGGCGTGTACTGCATGGTCGGCGGCAAGACGGCGCAATCGATCCTGCAGACGGTGGCGGCGGATGCGGCAGCGGTGGTGGCCTGGGGTGCATGCGCATCCAACGGCTGCGTGCAGGCGGCCAAGCCCAATCCGACCGGCGCACACGCGATTTCAAAGCTGGTGAACAAGCCGGTGATCAACGTGCCGGGCTGCCCGCCGATCGCGGACGTGATGATGGCGCGTGGTGACGCACCTGCTGGTGCTGGGCAAGATTCCGGCACTCGACAGCCTGGGCCGGCCGAAGGAGTTCTACGGGCGCCGCGTGCACGACACCTGCTATCGCCGGCCGAACTACGATGCCGGGTTGTTTGTGGAGTCGTTGGACGACGAGAACGCGCGCAAGGGATATTGCCTTTACAAGATGGGCTGCAACGGGCCGGTGACGTACAACGCCTGCTCGGTGGTGAAGTGGAACGAGGGCACGAGCTATCCCATCCAGTCGGGCCACGGCTGCATTGGCTGCAGCGAAGCCGGGCTTCTGGGACAACGGACCGCTCTATCAGCACCTGGCGTCGTTCCCAGGATTCGGCATTGAGAGCACGGCCGACACGGTGGGCACCGCGGTGGGCGTGGCCACGCTGGCCGGAGTTGCGGCGCACGCGGTGGTGACCAACATACGCAAGCGCAGCGTGATTGCGGAAGTGCACGCTGAAGACAAGAAGGAGTCGTAAAGAGTCATGGCAACGCGTGTAGTCGTCGATCCAGTAACTCGCATTGAAGGCCACCTGCGCATTGAGGCAGTGGTGGAGAACGGCGTCATCACCGACGCGTTACAGCGCGGGCACGATGGTGCGCGGCCTGGAGAAGATCCTGATCGGCCGCGATCCGCGCGATGCCTGGGCCATCACCGAGCGCGTATGCGGCGTGTGCACCACGGTGCATGCGCTGGCCAGCGTGCGCGTCGGTCGAGGATGCGCTGGGCATCAGCGTGCCGCCGACGGCGGAGCTGATCCGCAACATCATGACTGACCACGCAGTACGTGCAGGACCACGTGGTTCACTTCTATCACCTGCATGCGCTGGATTGGGTGGACATTGTGAACGCGCTGAAGGCCGATCCGAAGAAGGCGGCGGAGCTGGCGCAGTCGTTCTCGAAGTGGGACAAGAACACGCCGGCGTATTTCACCGCAGTGCAGGACAAGATCAAGGCGTTTGCCGCGAGCGGGCTGGGGATTTTTGCCAACGGCTACTGGGGACATCCGGCGTACAAGCTGCCGCCGGAAGTGAACCTGATCGGCGTGGCGCATTATCTGGATGCGCTGGAGTGGCAGAAGGAGATCGTCAAGATCCATGCGGTGTTCGGCGGCAAGAATCCGCACCCGAACTACCTGGTGGGCGGAGTTCCCTGCTCGATCAACATGAACGAAGTGGCGGCGATCAACTCGGAGCGGCTGAACCTGGTGTCGCGGCTGATCAGCCAGGCCGATGAGTTCGTCAACGAGGTCTACATTCCCGATCTGCTGGCGGTGGCTTCGTTCTACAAGGACTGGGCCAAGTAGGGCGGCGGGCTGCACGAACTATCTCAGCTACGGCGAATTTCCGACCAAGGGCTACGGCCAGCCGGAGGCGTTCAAGTATGCGCGCGGCGCGGTGCTCAATCGCGATCTGAGCACGTGTATCCGGTGAATCCGCGCGATTCGCAGGAGATCAAGGAGTACATTGCGCACTCCTGGTACAGCTACGACGGCGGCGACAACGTGGGCATGCATCCGTGGGCGGGCGAAACGAAGATCAACTACACCGGACCGAAGCCGCCGTTCGAGACGCTGGAGGGCTATGACAAGTACTCGTTCCTGAAGACGCCGCGCTGGAAAGAAAACGCGATGGAAGTGGGACCGCTGGCGCGGCTGCTGGTTTCGTATGCGGCGGGCCACGCAGGATGTGAAGGAACTGGTGGGCGCGGTGCTGGGCAAGCTGGGCGTGCCGGTGGCGGCGCTGTTTCAGCACGCTGGGCCGCACGGCGGCGCGCGGCATCGATGCGGCGCTGGCGATGATCTGGCTGAAGGAGTTCTTACGGCCAGTTGATGGATCGCGTGAAGATCAACGAAGTCTCCACGTTCAACGGCGAAAAGTGGGAGCCGAAGACCTGGCCGGCAGATGCGAAGGCGTGGGCTTGGTGGAAGCTCCGCGCGGCGCGCTGGCGCACTGGATCAAGATTCACAACGGCGCGATCGAGAACTATCAGCTGGTTGTGCCGACGACGTGGAACGGCTCGCCGCGCGATGCCAAGCAGCAGCGGTCGTCGTTTGAGGCGTGCGCTGATCGGAACGCCGGTGGCGAATCTCGAGCAGCCGGTTGAGATTCTGCGCACCATCCATTCCTTTGACCCGTGCCTGGCCTGCGCCGTGCATCTGTACGATCCGCAGGGACGGCACCTTCACCAGGTTTCATTCGAGTGATGGCGATGAGTACACAGAGCACTGGTGTAAGAGATGTCTTTCGAGCTGAACGGCGGAGCGCCGGTGGAATACCGGCGCGTGTATGTGTGGGAACTGCCGGTGCGCGCCTACCACTGGATCAACGCGATCGCGCTGGTGCTGCTGTGCGTGACGGGCTACATGATCGGGCGCCCGGTTCGCATTGCGTACGCGTCGGAGGCCTATCAGCAGTACTGGTTCGGCTGGGTGCGGTTCATCCACTTTGCTGCGGCGTTCGTCTACGTCTTCAACTTTCTGGCGCGGCTTTACTGGGGATTTGTGGGCAACAAGTATGCAAGTGGACGAACTTTTTCCCGCTCACGAAACGCGCAGCGGCAGGAGATTGTCGACGTGATCAAGACCGACGTGCTGGAGACGAAGATGCACGGGCCAATCTCCACCGGGCACAACGCGCTGGCGGCGTTCATCTACTTCCTCACGTTCCTGGCGTTTGTTTCCAGACCATCACCGGCTTCGCGCTCTACTCCAGCATGAGCAATTCCTGGCTGCCGCAGATGTTTACGTGGATTGTGCCGCTGATGGGCGGCGAGTTGGGCGTGCGCTTCTGGCACCACCTGTTCCTGTGGTTCTTCGTCACGTTCATCATCGTTCACATCTATCTCGCCTTCTATCACGACTACATTGAGGGCCGCGGCACGGTTTCCTCGATTATCGGCGGATGGAAGTTCGACCGGGAGAGGAGCAAGAAGCAAGGGAACAAGAAGTAAGAGATAGGGGCTAGGGAGACTGAGGGATGGCGGAATGAATAACAAGACGCTGGTGCTGGGGCTGGGCAACGTCCTCATGGGCGATGAGGGCGTTGGCGTTCACGTGGTGCGGGCGCTGGAAAAGCAGCACGCTGCCGGATGGCGTGGAGTGCCTGGACGGCGGCACGGGCGGCTTCATCCTGCTGGAGCCGCTTGCAGAACGCCGACCGGATCATTCTGATCGATGCGGCGGCCGACGGCAATCCTCCGGGCACCGTGACGCGCACGACGCCGCGATTCTCGCGAGACTATCCGCCGACGCTCACGGCGCACGACATCGGCGTGAAAGATCTGCTGGACGTGTTTTATATGCAGGGCGGGACGCGGGAAGTGGTTCTCTACGCCATCACCATCGATCCCCATGCAGCCGATTTCGATGGAGCTTTCTGACGGATTGCGCGAAGGCGGCGCAGAGTGGCTGACTTGCGAGATTCTTGCGGAGCTGGAAGCAGGCGGCTAGCCGTGCGTAAGCCTGATATCTGGGTCAGATCGGTTTATGCTGGCGGCAATTGCAATTCGGACCAAATTCAGTCTAATATTCTTGACCATGGAAGCGATGACCTGTTGTCGCTGCTGTATGCTGCTCGCGCGGCACGGGTGACCCGGGTCTGAACTTCCGAATATAAGTCCACGGTTTCCCGATGCCCGCGATTGCAGCCAAAGCTGCCGCGGGCATTTCGTTTGAGGCAGATTTCGATCCGAGCAGACAAAGGAAGAAGATGAGCGAAGAACCGCCGCAAAAAGAAACCAAAGCCCAGCGCATGGAGCGCCTGAAGCGCGAAAAGAATCCGTGGGAGGCCTTTGACGAGGTTCGCGCGTTCGCGCGCGAGGGGCGCTCGAGCGTGGTGCCGGAGTGGGCGTCGGCCTACTTCAAATGGTGGGGCGTCTACACGCAGGGCGACGGCGTGGGCGCGACCGGCGGCAAGGGCGGCGAAGGCCTGGCCACCGACTGGTTCATGATGCGCATCGGCATTCCGAACGGCATCGTTACCGCGCAGCCAGCTGCGCACGATCGGCGAGATCACGCGCAAGTACGCGCGCAACCTGGCCGACATCACCGTGCGGCAGAACATCCAGCTGCACTGGCTGACGATCGAGTCGCTGCCTGAGGTGGTGGACGCGCTCGACGCGATCGGGCTCTCGCCCAAGGGCGCGTGCGGCGACGTGGTGCGCAACGTGACCGGCTGCCCGCTGGCCGGCGTGGCCGCCGACGAGCTGATTGATGCTTCGCCGATTGCGCGCGAGATCGCGCATGAGCTGACGGCGAATCCGGAGTTCTACAACCTGCCGCGCAAGTTCAAGATCTCGGCGACGGGCTGCCCTTCGTGGTGCACCTATCCCGAGATCAACGACATTGCGTCTGACGGCGGTGCGAGCGCGACGGCGAGGTCGGCTACTCGCTGCGCGTGGGCGGCGGGCTTTCGAACGAGCCGCATCTCGCGGTGCGGCTGGATGCATTTGTGCGGCCGGATCAGGCGGTGCGACGTGGTGCGCGGCGTGACCGAGATCTTCCGCGATCAGCAGGGGCTGCGCGAGAGCCGCGAGCGCGCGCGGATGAAGTACCTGTTCATGCGCGAAGGCTGGACGCCGGAGAGCTTTCTCGACGAGCTGCATCGGCGGCTCGGCTTCAAGCTCGATCCGGCGGTGCCTGAGAATGTGCCCGACGACATTCTGCGCGATCACGTGGGCATTCATCCGCAGCGGCAGCCGGGGCTGGCCTATGTGGGCGCATCGGTGCTGCGCGGCCGCATGACCGGCGAGCAGCTTGAGGCGGCGGCGGAGCTGGCGGAGCGCTTCGGCAGCGGCTCGCTGCGCGCCACGGTTTCGCAGAATCTGGTCATCGTCGATGTGCCGAACGCGAAGACCGGCGAGCTGGCGCGCGAACTGGGCCAGATCGGACTGCACGTGGAAGGCTCGCATGTTCTGGCGCGGCGCCGTTGCCTGCACGGGCACGGAGTTCTGCAAGCTGGCGATTACCGAGACCAAGGGCTTTACGCGCTGGCTGGTGGATGAGCTCGAAGAGCGGCTGCCGCAGTTCGATCAGCAGCTGAAGCTGCACGTGACCGGCTGCCCGAACGGCTGCGGCCAGCACTGGATTGCCGACATCGGCCTCGAAGGCAAGAAGATCAAGCACGAAGGCAAGCTGACGGACGCGTTCTACTTCTGCCTGGGCGGCGCGGTGGGCGAGCACGCAGGCGTTGCGCGGCCGGTGGGCTATCGCTGCCCGGCGCCGCTGGTGCCCGAGGCGATTGAGCGGCTGCTGCGGCAGTATCTTGGCGGGCGCGCAGTGCGGACGAGAATCTGCGCTCATGGTTTGCGCGGCACACGAACGACGAGCTGCGCGCGCAGCTTGCCGGCGAAGATGCTGGAGCCGGTGGAGCGCGATCTGCCGACGGGCCGCGTGCCGCACGCAGTGGCGGAATAAGCAGAGACTAGGGAACTGAAAGTGGAACAGACTGACGATGAGCTTGCTGCCGATCTTTCTGAAACTCGAAGGCCGGCCCGTGCCTGCTGGTGGGCGCGGGAACGGTCGCGCTCGAAAAGATCGGCAGCCTGCTCAAGACCGGCCTGCAGCTGCGCGTGGTTGCGCCCGAGGCGCGGGCGGAGATTCGGCGAGCTGGCCGCAGAAGGCAAGCTCGAGTGGGTCGAGCGCGAGTTTGAGCCCGCCGATCTCGACGGCAACTTCATCGTGATTGCCGCGACCGATGTGCCCGAAGTGAATGCGGCGGTCTATCGCGAGGCCGTCGCGCGCGGCATTCCCTGCAACAGCGTGGACGACATTCCCAACTGCGATTTCTTCTTTGGCTCGGTGGTGAGCCGCGGCGATCTGCAGATTGCGATTTCGACGGCCGGCGAAAGCCCGGCCGTTGCGCAGCGGCTGCGGCGCGAGATCGACGAGCAGTTGCCGGCAGGATCTGGGCCCGTGGCTCGCGAAGCTCGGCGAGCTGCGGCGCGAGGTTCTGGCGACGCATCCGCGCGGCGAAGAGCGCCGGCTGCTGCTGCACGAGCTGGCGCAGCGGCAGATCTGCGACTCGGCGCTGTGCGCAACGAAGCAGTTGGCGCGGACGGGCAGGGAAGCGGCGCGTGCTGTAGCCGGCAGCGTGTATCTGGTTGGCGCGGGGCCGGGCGATCCGGAGCTGCTCACGGTGAAGGCGGTGCGGCTGATCGAGAGCGCCGACGTGATTCTGCACGACGATCTGGTGCCGCAGGCAATTCTCGACTTGGCGCACGCGTGCGCACGAAGTGGTGAACGTGGGCAAGCGCTGCGGCATGAAGACCATCACGCAGGAAGAGATCAACGCGCTGATGATCGAGCACGCGCGCGCGGGCCGCAGCGTGGTGCGGCTCAAGAGCGGCGATCCGCTGCTGTTTGGCCGCGCGGCAGAAGAGATTGGCGCGCTGACGGAAGCCGGCGTTGCCTTATGAGATTGTGCCGGGCGTTTCGGCGGCGTTTGCGGCGGCGGCGGCGATCGGCCGCTCGCTCACCGATCGCGAGTGGGCCTCGAATGTGATCTTCTCCACGGGCCATCACGCGCAGTCGCACAATCGCGCGGCGTTGCCGGCGCTCGAAGATGCGACGCGCGTGGTCTACATGCCCGGCCGCGATCTGACGCTGCTGGCCGCGGAGTGGCTGGCCGAAGGCCTGCCGGCCGATTTGCCCTGCGCCGTGGTTTCGCGCGCCGCGCAGCCGGACCAGCAGGTGGTGCACACCACGCTGGGCGAGCTGGGCGAGACGGCACCTGCGGCTGCGCCCAGCCTGCTGATCGCCGGATGGGCGGTGCGGGAGCTTGCGGAGTCGAAGTCCCTGATCGCCAGCATCGAGAGAGCGGCGGACTGATTTTGGTGGCGGGCGGTCTCTCTCATGAGGGGGCCGTGCCGACTGCGGGCTGCTGACGGATACTGAGTAGGTGTTCCACTTCAAACGGCCCACGGCAGACGAGATTGAAACGCAGATTGCGGCCGCAAAGACCCTCGATGCGACCAGCCCACGGTTTCTTTCATTCGAAAACAAACTAGAGCCGGTCCGAGCTCGATGGTTTGCCAGGGACGCGAGCGCATCTGTGCTCGGCTATGGCAAAGATGTATTTGACGCGGCAAAGCTTGCGCTTGAAGGATGGTCGGCTTTCGATCTCGGGTGGGTGCGGGTTGCTAATTCCAATGCCCGAATCGCCTGTGGAGAGCTTGTTGCTGTCGAAGTTCACTCGATCGGATTGTGGTCGGTGAATCTGAGCCGGATTCTGGAGACAGTGGATACGGGGACACGATTCGGATTTCTATATGCCACGACGCGCATGCACGTGGAGCAAGGCGAGGAGAGCTTTCTGCTGCGATTGGATGCGGAGACAAGCGCGGTGTGCTATGAACTGCAGGCGGTTTCACGCCCGCAGGATGCATGCGCGCGATTGGCGTATCCAGTGACACGGGCATTGCAGCACAGTTTCGCGCGCGACTCACACCGTCGGATGAGGAAGGCGATGGAGCTGGCAAGCTGATACCCTAAACGCATGAAATTCGGAGTGCTGGTTTTTCCGGGATCGAATTGCGATCACGATACCTACAACGTGATTGCCGAAGTCGCGCACCAGCCAGTGACGTTTCTGTGGCACGACAGCGAGGATCTGCAGGGCGTGGACGCGGTGCTGGTTCCGGGCGGATTTGCCTACGGCGATTACCTGCGGACGGGCGCGATTGCGCGCTTTTCGCCGGTGATGCAGGCGGTGAAGCGGTTTGCCGCGGGCGGCGGGCTGGTGCTGGGAATCTGCAACGGATTCCAGATTCTGACCGAGAGCGGATTGCTGCCGGGCGCGCTGATGCGCAACGCGGGGCTGAAATACATCTGCAAACAGGTGCACCTGCGCGTGGAGACCGCGGACAGCCCGTTTACGAATCAACTGAAGAAGGGCGAGGTGCTGCAAGATTCCGATCGGGCACATGGAAGGGAACTATTTCTGCGAGCCGGAAGAGCTGCAGCGGCTGGAGGCGGAGGATCGGATTGCGTTCCGCTACGCGACGCCGGAGGGCGAGATCACGCGCGGAGGCGAATCCCAATGGGTCGCTGAGCAACATTGCGGGGATTCTGAATGAAGGACGGAATGTGCTGGGCATGATGCCGCATCCGGACCGGTCGAGCGAAGCGCTGCTGGGATCGGCGGATGGGTGGGGGATTTTTGCGTCGATGATTGGAGGCGTTGGCAGCGAGTAGAGCACAGCTGCACGGTGGAGCTGGACGAGCTGAGCTGAGCACCTGAAGCTGATTCGACCATGATCGATATTCATCATCATCTGATTTACGGAGTGGATGACGGGTCGCCCGACCTGGAGAGCTCGCTGGCCATGGCGCGGAGTGCAGCGGACGAGGGCGTGACGCACATTGTGTGCACGCCGCACGCGAGCGACGAGTACTCCTTACAACGATGCCGCTGATTGAGGAACGATTTGCGGAGCTGAGAGAAAAGCTGAGGGCGTGGTGGAGTTGAGCCTGGGGTGCGACTTCCACCTGACGGCGGACAACATTGTGGATGCGGTGGTGCATCCGCTGCGCTACTCGATCGACGGCAAGGGCTATCTGCTGATCGAGTTTCCGTCGCACGTGATTCCGCCGAGCATGAATGAAGCGATGTTCCGGCTGCAGTCGGCGGGATACACGCTGATCGTCACGCATCCGGAGCGGTATCCGGCGGTGCTGCGGCAGCCGGACTTGCTGGGCGAGTGGATGCGGAACGGATGCCTGGTGCAGGTGACGGCAGCTCGCTCTATGGGCGATTCGGCAAGGCGGAAGAGGCGTTTGCCAATGAGTTGCTGGAGCGAAACTGGATTCACTTTCTGGCCACCGATGCGCATCATCCGGTGTGGCGGCCGCCGCACTTGAAGAAAGGCATATGAATATGTGGCGCAAGCGCGCGGCGAGGAGACGGCGCAGCGGCTGTGCGTGACGAATCCGCGAGTGGCAGTGGAAGGCGCGGCGTGGCCAGAGCAGCCGGAGCCGAAGGGTTGTGGGAGAATGTGCCACTGCAATTTGCGGAGCGAGCGGCGCTGGGAAGGTCGAAAGCGAAGCGGGTGGCCCGGGCACTGAGCTGTGACAGGCGGTGAAGCGAAGCGGGGTTCTGGAGACGGCTATTTGGAAAGTGAGTGGGTGATTGGGGCGGAGCCGAGAGAAGTTTCGTGCAGCAGAGCTTGGATCCGCCGCAGAGCTGACTGTCGTGGGACCCCGGATGGGCACCCGAGTCAGCGCGTCAGAAGAATTCCCACGGCTGAAGATTTCAGGTGAGGCCGAGGCCGCCGTCGACGACGAGGGTTTGGCCGGTGATGAAATGCGGGCCGGTGGCGAAGAAAAGCACGGCCTGAGCGACGTCGTCGGCGGATGCCGTTGCGGCCCATGGGCGTTTTGGCGGCGAATCGGGCGGCTCTGCGATTCCGCCCTTCGCATCCGCTTCGCTGGGCGACTGCTGATCCGGATGCACGCGGGAACTGCGGGCAGGTCTGGACGAGTCATTCATTGCGATCCAGCCGGGAGCGACGCAATTCACGCTGACATCGGGCGCGAAGGCCTTGGCCATGGCTTGCGTGAGCATGTGCAGAGCGGCCTTTGAGGCGCAGTAGTGGGCGTGGCCGGCCCAGGCGATGAAGCCCACCGAGAGAACCCATGTTGATGATGCGGCCCTGCGCGGCGCGGAGATGAGGCAGGGCTTCGCGCGCAACGAGAAACGGGCCGCGGGCGTTGGTTTCGAAGACGGCGTCCCACTGGTCGAGGGTCAGGCTTTCGAGCGCTGCGGAGGCAAAGACGGCAGCGTTGTTGACGAGGATGTCGAGGCGGCCGAATTCGGCGATGACTGGCGCGACGGCGGCGCGGACGGAGGGTTCGGAGCGGACATCGCACTGGACGGCGAGCAGCGCGGCGGCCGAGCGCGGCGATTTCTGCGGCGGTTTGCGCGGCTTCGGCTTGAGAGGTGCGATAGGAGATGGCGACGTCGGCGCCGGCCTGGGCGAGGGTGAGCGCGATGGCGCGGCCGATGCGGCGCGCGCCTCCGGTGACGAAGACCGATTTGCCGGCGAGGGGATCAGTGGACATCAGCAGATCAGTTTAGCGAGAGATGGCGCAGACAGCGGAGTTGGCAGATGGAATCCGCGGTCTCCCACTGTCCGGCGAAGACGCTGGAGGATGGGGCATCCGAGATAGCAGCGGAGTGACGACCGGCGCAGGTCACTTGGGATGCGGCTGCGACTGGTTTGAACTGGCGGCGGATCGGATTGGCCGGAGGCCGGATGGTTTGTCGTCGGAGGCGGAGGCGCGGAAGTTCTGGCGGACGCGTCCGAGGACTTGCCCGGAGCCGGAGTTGGCGTGGTTGGAGTTCTTGTAGATGGAATATTGCGCGGCCGGGCCGCTTCATGCGGATCTCCATCGATCATGTCCGAGCTTGTCGATCTTGTAGTCCTGCCCGTAGGTCTGGTAACCGTTGGCGATCACTTGCAGAGTGACGGTGTCGCCGATGGGAATCACGTCGATGATGCGCTTTGCCGTCTTCGTTGGTTTTGAGCTCGAGCGCTCCCTTGTCCTTGTCGCCTTCGATGGGATGGAAGATGACGTGAGCATCGTGATCGGCTTGCCGTTGAAGTCTTCGAACGACGGTGACTTCAATGTGCGAGGAAGGCGGCGGGGCCTTGTATTTGCGGCCGTGGTGGGAGTCGTCTTCCTGAGCGCGCAGACTGGCGAAGCCAGAGATGAGACCAAATGAAGCCGAGAAGCACGCAGAAACGAAGAGAAGATGACGGCGAACATGCGTTCATTGTACATGGAACGAGCATGGATCAGCTTTGCGGTGAGCGTGCACATTGGATCGTTGCGTATTTCAGTTAATGCGAGCAGGCTAATCGGGTGAGAAATAAACGACTTAGGCTTCCTGCAGGGTAATAACCGGACTGTGCGGGTGCGGTTCGAGAACGGAGCAGCCGATCGGTGGCGAATTCAAGCATAGAATTAACGTGCGAATATCATATTGATCTTAGTGAAATCCACTCATATTTTAACGATTCCGGGCTCTTGACAAGTAGCAGCTTGGTTTGCCTATCTTTAGCAATTGGAAGGCGAGAGTGCTAGCAATCCGGCTGACTGCGAAGCGCTCACCAGACCGGGCTCTAGTCTGATCGGCTGAGCACTCCGCAATCTCCTAAAGCTTTTGATTTTACCAATCACCAAAACCCGCGGTCCGGGCAGAATCCGGTTCGCGCGACTAAGGAGAAGCAAAGCAATGGCAGCAAAGTCAGCAACGACGACATTCACCCCGCTCCATGACCGGATTCTGGTCCGCCGCGTGGAAGAGGGCGAGACGGTTCGCGGGGGCATCATCATCCCCGACAGCGCCAAGGAAAAGCCCCAGGAGGGCGAAGTGATCTCCGTGGGCAAAGGCAAGTCGAACGACGAAGGCAAAGTATTTCCGCTGGATGTGAAGGCGGGCGACAAGATTCTCTTCGGCAAGTACTCGGGCACCGAGATCAAGATCGACGGCGAAGAGTTTCTGATCATGCGCGAGGAAGAAGTTCTCGGCATCGTGAAGAAGTAGTCGCTGGCCGCGACGGGCGGACCGCGCTTGCAGCGCGCCAGCTGAAAGTTGCGGACTGCGCGACTGCATGACGGTACTCGAGAGCTGACAACGCAGATCTACAGATAACTTGAACAACCGATTAAGGAGATTTGAAGAAATGGCAAAGCAAATTTTGCACGGTGAAGATTCCCGGCAGGCGATTCTGCGCGGCGTGAACACGCTGGCAGACGCAGTGAAGGCGACGCTCGGGCCGAAGGGCCGGAACGTTGTAATCGAGAAGAAGTTTGGCTCGCCCACCATCACCAAGGACGGCGTGACGGTGGCCAAAGAGATCGACCTGAAGGACCCGCTGGAGAACGTGGGCGCGCAGCTGGTGCGTGAGGTTGCTTCGAAGACCAGCGACGTGGCCGGCGACGGCACGACGACGGCGACGGTTCTGGCGCAAGTCGATCTTCCGCGAAGGCGTGAAGACGGTTGCGGCGGGCGCGAATCCGACGGCTCTGAAGCGCGGCATCGAGAAGGCCGTGACGGTGATCAATCGGCACGCGCGACAAGGACGGCAAGTGGACCCAGGACGGCGCGCTGGGCAAGCTGTCGAAGCCGGTGAACGAGGGATCGGTGGCGCAGGTTGGCACCATCTCGGCCAACGGCGACGAGGAGATCGGCGACATCATTGCCGAGGCCGTGAAGGTTGTGGGCAAGGATGGCGTGATCACCATCGAAGAGTCGAAGACCATGCACACCGGCCTTGAGACCGTGGACGGCATGCAGTTCGATCGCGGCTACCTGAGCCCGTACTTCGTGACGGACGCAGAGCGGCTTGAAGTGGTTCTCGAAGATCCCTACGTTCTGA
Source organism: uncultured Acidobacteriaceae bacterium (assembly GCA_963782085.1). Classification (GTDB taxonomy): domain Bacteria; phylum Acidobacteriota; class Terriglobia; order Terriglobales; family Acidobacteriaceae; genus Telmatobacter. The sequence goes on along the minus strand of CAWAIL010000001.1, from coordinate 1,013,867 downwards.
TCTACGAGAAGAAGATCAGCGCGATGAAGGATCTGCTTCCGTTGCTGGAGCAGGTTGCGCGCGGCGGCAAGCCGCTGTTGATCATCGCCGAGGACGTTGAGGGCGAGGCTCTGGCGACCCTGGTTGTGAACAAGCTGCGCGGCACGCTGAACGTGGCTGCCGTGAAGGCTCCTGGATTCGGCGATCGCCGCAAGGCCATCCTGGGCGACATCGCGATTCTGACCGGCGGCAAGGCCATCACCGAGGACCTGGGCATCAAGCTGGAAGGCGTGAAGCTCGAGGACCTGGGCAAGGCGAAGCGCATCACCATCGACAAGGACAACACCACGATCGTGGACGGCTCCGGCAAGGCCAGCGACATCGAAGGCCGCGTGAAGGAGATCCGTTCGCAGATTGAGAAGACCACCAGCGACTACGACAAGGAAAAGCTGCAGGAGCGGCTGGCCAAGCTGGTGGGCGGCGTGGCCATCATCAAGGTGGGCGCGGCGACTGAGACCGAGCTGAAGGAGAAGAAGGCTCGCGTTGAAGACGCACTGCACGCGACCCGCGCGGCAGTCGAAGAAGGCATCGTCCCTGGCGGCGGCGTGGCGCTGGTTCGCTGCGTGCCTGCGGTGCGAGAAGCTGATCGCCACGCTCGAACGGCGACGAGAAGACCGGCGCGCAGATTGTGCTTCGCGTCGCTGGAAGAGCCGCTGCGCCAGATCGTCGCCAATGCCGGCGAAGAGGGCGCGGTGGTTGTGGCCAAGGTGCTGGAGTCGAAGGAAGCGCACTTCGGCTACAACGCGCTGACCAGCAAGTTCGAGGACCTGGTGAAAGCCGGCGTCATCGATCCGACCAAGGTGACGCGGACGGCGCTGCAGAACGCGGCTTCGATCGCGGCCCTGCTGCTGACCACCGAAGCTCTGGTGGTTGAGCTGCCCGAGCCCAAGGCGGCTCCGGCAGGTGGCGGCCACGGCGGCGGCATGGACGGAATGTACTGAGAGCCACTTCACAGCAGACGGTTCGCAGTTCACAATCGTGGGCCTGCTGAATCGAACGCTGTGGCAAGACCAAAGGGCCTCAAGCTTCGGCTTGGGGCCCTTTTCTGCGTAGTGATTAAATTGGCCTAAATCTGAAAAGTCATCGGCGAGGGCTGAACGCATAGTTGACGATCTTGATGCGTTTTGTTCCTGCTCGGCTCATTGCAGTTGTAATCCGCCGCCGAGGCCACCTCGCAGAGGCACCAGTGCATCCAAAGATGCATTGTTCCTGGAGTTTATCCCTATCCCACTGTTACGAAGGTAATTAAGAAGGGTAATGACGGCCAGTGCCGTTTGTTTCCCAATCAGGCTACTCGCGAAGAAAAACGTGTCATTCCCCAAATGGGCCTATGGTAGGTTTTAATCGTGCTTCAAGATGCAGTTGTGCGTTGCAACCATTGCATCAACAGTGACTTCGAGGATTTGCTCAGATCACAAAGCTTCTCTCACCCAGTGCTCCATTCGCCGATCTGCGGAGGAATTTTCCAGATGCATCCCTTTTTGCCCAAGACTGCGTTCCGTTCCTTGATCCTGGTGTGTGCGACCCTGACACCTTTTGCCCTGATGGGCCAGGCTGGGCCCTCCGCCCACGGAACCACTAATTCGTCCCCCTCACGGTGGGATATTTTTCTCGGTTACAGCTATCTCGCTCCCAAAGGGTCGGTGACCACGCTGAACCCCAACAACCAGTCGGTCACGGCGTCTTACGATGCCGTCAACGTTGGCGGTGTGGGCAGCTTTGCCTACTTCTTTAATCGTTATGTTGGCATGCAGGCGGAAGTTGGCGTTCATGAATGGGGCGATCAGACTTCCAAAGCCACTTCGATCGGCGGTGAAGGCAATGATGATGGTTTCACGACTGTTGCTGGCGGCATTATTGCCCGCTTTCCCGTTGAGAACATGACTCCGTTTATGCACGGCCTTGTTGGCGGTGCGCTGGTTGGCGGGCCGTATTTCGAACCCAACAAGTGGGGACCGGATTTGACCGTCGGTGGCGGCATGGATTTCGAAACACCCTGGTTCAATCGTCACTTCGCACTCCGTATCTTTCAAGCGGACTACGAATACATGCATGTCGACTGGGGTACGGGGATCTATGCCGGTCGCGCGAACATCAACGCTGCGCGATTGAGCGCTGGTTTTGTTTTCCATGGTGGGCAAATCGCGCCGCCCACGCCCATTACCCTGGCGTGCTCAGCGAATCCTGAGACGATATACCCTGGCGATCCAGTTACGGTGACTGCCACCGCGGGCGAATTGAATCCGAAAGACAAAGTGATTTACGGCTGGTCGGGTCAAGGCGTGACCGGCAGCGGGACATCAGCCACAGTGAACACTGCTTCTCTGGCGGCGGGCGAGTACACGATTCAGGGCACTGTGAAGGAAGGCAAGCCCGGCAAAGAAGGCATGAAGCCTTGGGAGAATGCAACCTGTACGGCCGGACTCACAGTCAAGGCTTTCGAGCCTCCGACGATCAGCTGCACGGTTAGCCCGAGCACGATTAAACCGGGCGATACTGCGACAGTATCTTGCGTTGGAGTCAGCCCACAGAATCGTCCACTGACTTACAGCTATACGGCAACCGCGGGCACGGTGACCGGGACGGGTTCGAATGCCGAATACTCCTCCGCCGGCGCTCCAACCGGAACGGTCGGAATTACGGGTAATGTTTCGGATGACAAGGGCCACACGGCAAGCTCGCAGGTTAGCCTGACGATTACGGCGCCGTATGTCCCGCCGGCTCCGAAGACTCAAGCGCTCTGCACCATCAGCTTCGGCACAGACAAAAAGCGGCCGATGCGCGTGGACAACGAGGCCAAGGCTTGCCTTGACCAAGTGGCTCTCGATCTGAAACAGCAGGCTGATGCAAAGGCTGTCCTCGTGGGCGAATCGAGTGCTGATGAAAACGCCAAAACCGCAAAGGAGCAAGCTTACGCCGCCAAACATAAACGGGCGACGGTGGATCAGTTTGCCGCGCAACGGGCTGTGAATGCGAAGGACTACCTGGTTACGGAGCAGGGCATTGACGCTTCCCGGATCAGCGTGGCCACTGGCGCAACCGAAGGGCAGACGGTGGAGGATTATCTCGTGCCTTCCGGCGCAACGTTCAGCAGTGACGTAAGCGGCACAACCCCAGTGGACGAGTCCAGCGTGAAACCGCAGGCACGTAAACCACTGCCTGAGAAGCACGCGGGGCATTAGGACGCGACATCGCCCGTTAACTGGTAAGTACGAGGAAAGGCTGGCCGGAAGATTCGGTCAGCCTTTTCCTTTCTCGTGGGATGAGACTTTGTCGAGTTCGTCGGTCACGCGCTCGAGTTCCGTTACGATCCGATTGGCGCCGGATTTCTTGAAGGTCTTCAACAATTCCCTGAAATACCAAATCTGCGCGTCCCGCCCGCGTTTGAAGCGTTTCCACACCTCGGGTCCGACCTTCCGGTAATCGTCCAGGATGGTGCGCGCGTTATAAAGTTTGTCGGCGGCTGAAATCAGCTGCACGTCGGCCGGTTCGCTGCGCAAGCGCTTCACATATTGCTTTTTTCGATGTTCCCATTTTGCTTTATTGTCGGGATCTTCGGATAGGCTGTCGGAGAGACCATCGACCATTCGCGCGACATCAGCGCCGAAGTTGTGCTCGATGTCGTGAAGCCGTGGCTTTCCCCCATGATCTTCGGCCGCATCGTGCAGGAGCGCGGCGATGATCATGTCTTCTGTTACCGGGACGTGTCCGGCCTCGCCCATCACCAGCGCGGCGACGCCGAGCAAATGCGCCATATAGGGAATGTCGGTCCCCTTACGCCGCTCAATGTGCAGGGTGCGCGCATAATCGACGGCTTTGGTAAACCGGTCGCTGAGATGAAGCAGGCCGGTTATTCGACTTCCTGTTCCTGGTGATTGGGCCTTCATTGTCTCTCGCTGTTTTGTGGGATCTTAAACACTTCACTATAGCTGAACTACGTTCGGGGGCGCAGCACACAGTCGGCGACGGGAGGTTGATTCTTGAGCAGAACGAGGCGAATTGTGCTTCAATCCTTCGGCAGGTTTTGCATATCGATTCCCAATTGCTGGCATTTCTTGTAGAGGTGGCTGCGTTCCAGGCCGAGAGACTTTGCCGTTTGCGTCACATGGCGGCCGTGTCGTTGCGAGCTCAGCGAGCACCTGAGCGCGCTCGAAAGCCAGAACACGATCCGCGAGCGCCCCGACGGCGCAGACTGCGCCAAGATCTCCTGTCGTTCCACTCGCTTGCTCCCGCGCCGGCAGCGCCAGGCGCACATCGTCTGCGGTGACTTCATTGCCGGCCAGCAGCAGCAGCCGCTCAACGACGTTGCGCAACTCACGAATGTTGCCCGGCCATGCATATTCCTTGAGCGCCTCGATTGCCGCGAGCGGCAAAGGCAACGGGCTTCCAGCCGTTCTGCGCGCTCACCTGCCGGGACGAAGTGCTCGACGAGCGCAGGGCAGATCCTCGCGGCGTTGGCGCAGCGGCGGAAGCTCGACAGGAAAGACAACGACGCGATGGTACAGATCGCGCCGAAATCCGCCCGACTCGACAAGCTGCTCAAGGTTGCGATGGGTCGCAACCACCACGCGCACATCGACGGCTGTGGGCTTTGTCGGCGCCGATGCGTTCGACTTCGCCCTCTTCAAGTACGCGCAGCAGCTTGGCCTGCATGGCCGGCGGGCATGTCGCCGATCTCGTCGAGAAACAGCGTGCCGCGATGGGCCTGCTCGAACTTGCCGGTGTGCCGCTGCGCCGCGCCGGTGAATGAACCTTTCTCGTGGCCGAAGAGTTCGCTCTCAATCAACTCGGCCGGCACAGCGGCGCAATTCAGCGTGACAAAGGGCCCTGCAGCGCGATTGCTTTTTTCATGCAGAGTGCGCGCCACCAGTTCCTTGCCGGTGCCCGTTTCGCCGTAGATGCAGACGCGTGTTTCGCTGGCCGCCACGCGCTCAATCTGCGCCATCACGCGGCGCATGGTTTCGCCGGCAAAGACCAGCGTGTGCTTGCCAACGCGCGCGCGCAGATCGCGATTCTCGGTTTCGAGGCGCGTGAGCTTGAGCGCATTTTCGAGCGTGACCAGCAGTTTCTCGGTAGTGAGCGGCTTCTCAAGAAAATCGAGTGCACCGAGCCGCGTGGCGCGCACGGCCATCTCGATATGCGCCTGGCCGCTCATCATCACCACCGGCGCCGTGACGCCGGCGGTCTTCAAATCTTCAAGAAGCGCAAGGCCGTCGCGCTTCGGCATCACGACATCGCTCAGGATCAGGTCGAAGGGCTGTGAGCGGGCCAGCTCCAGCGCGCGCTCGCGTTGTCGCAGACCACAGCTTCGTGGCCGGCCAGACGAAAGGCGCGAGAGAGCGACGCCAGCGTGTTGGCCTCGTCGTCGACGATCAGGATGTTCGCCTTTGCAGTCATCGATCGCCGCCTTCGGCAGCGTAATGATAAACGTTGCGCCGCACCTGCGCGGCTTTCCACGGCAATCGTCCCCGCATGATCGGCGACGACCGATTGCACAATTGCGAGGCCCAGGCCAGTTCCGTGCTGCTTGGTGGTGTAGTAGGGAGTGAACAGGCGCTCGCATTCTTCGGGAGTCAGGCCCTGCGCCGGTGTCGGCGACGCGCAACTCCACTTTTCACCCTTTGGATGAGCGGATAGGGTAAGCGTGCCGCCGTCGGGCATTGCATCCATGGCATTGAGCACAAGGTTCGAGAGCGCGCGATGCAGCAGCTCGGGGTCGGCATCGAGCGGCATCGGATCGAGGCTCATGTCGATGGCGCAACCAATCTGTTCGTCACCGTCGACTCCCTTACGAGTGTGCGGCTTTTGCCGAACGAGTTTCGGAAAATGAAGACGCGCGACGCGCCAGACAACATCGTTCGCATCGATCCGCTCGAGCTCGGGCTTGGGCATTTTGCTGAAGTCGCTGAAGCGGCCAATGATGGTCTTCAGATTGGCGATCTCGGCGCTCAGGGTTGCAGTGCTCTCGCTGAAGATCTCGTCGAACTCCGCTTCCGGCAGTTGGCGCGCGCGCGACGAGATTCTCGACCGTGAGTTGCAGCGGGAAGAGCGGATTCTTGAGCTCGTGCGCCAGACGCCGCGCCAGCTCGCGCCACGCGGCCACGCGCTCGCTCTGGACGAGCCGCTCGCGCTGGCTCGTGAGCTGCTCCGTCATGTGATTAAAGCTGCGCGCCAGCACGCTCACCTCGTCGCGGCCGCGTTCCGGCACGCGCACGTCCCAGTTGCCGGCGGCAACCTCTTCCGCCGCGCGCGCCAGTTGTTCGATGGGCCGCGAGACGCGCGCGGCGATCCACAAGCTGAAGGCGATGGCAAGCAGAATGCCGCCGGCCGCGACGCCGTAGGCAATGGTGCGAATGTGCTGCTGCGCCTCGACCATGCCGCTGCGCGAGATCGCGACGACCAGCACTGCCATCACGTCGCCGGCCGCGTCCTTGAGCGGAATTGCGGTCGCGTTCAAGCTGTCTTCGCGCTGGCCTGTCAGATCGACGATTCCGCTGGTTTGTTGCCCGCTCTTGCGCGCAGCATCAATCAGGTCCTGGTAATGAATCGCCCCGGGCAGGTTACCGTTTGGTCCCAACAGCCGCGCAGGATCGAAAGCGGCCAAGGAACGGAGCACTCGTTCCGATGTGCTCAGATTCACCGTCGTCGGTGATGCTGCCTGCATCGCTGTAGAGCCCGATCTGCATTCCCGGCGCGACGGGCAGGTCGGCGAGAAAGCTTTGGTCCAGCCGCTCGCCGCCAATCAGCCGCACACCCGAGCTTGGCATCGCCGACGTGCGTCACTGCAAAAAGCCCCAGAGCAGTCGAGCCGTCGGGCAAGTCTTCGCGCTTGAGGAACGGAGCTTGCCCGGCGAAGCAGCGGCTGCGGGCTCGGGATAACCGAAGCGCGCCGGCCACTGGGCTGAGCTGACGATTTTGCCGTCCGGACCGACGATCTCAAGAAAGTCGAGCTGCGCATCCTGCGCCATCGTCTGCGCCTCAGTTAGATAAGGCGACCGCGTCGCCGGACTGCGCCAGGTCGAAAGGCCATGGCGCGCGCACGCTCGCTGCGGCCAGACGCTCGACGGCCGCAGCCACTTCCGCCGATCGATGCTGGAACTCGCGCTGAAACTGGCTGACGAAGAGCGCTGTCTCTTCCTGGTCGCGCTGCTCAAAGACGTGGCGAATGCGCACGAGCACGGTCCACGCCACCGCGGCCACCGCGGCCGCCACGGTAAGCGAAAAAAGGAGCAGCAACTTTTGGCGCAAGCTCATGGCGCGTCCTCCAATGAAACGTCGGCGAGCTCAGGTGTGCCATCCGCACGCAGTGTGAAATCGCGCACGCGACCGCCCATGGCGTACGCACGGGGCAAGTCGAGCAAGGGATCAGCGTGTCCAGGTCGAGAAAGTCGTGTTCAGCTCGATAGAGAGTGTTGGGTGTTGCTGCATCACGGCGCAAACTGTCCGTCGCTGCGAAGCAGAGTTCTCCATCGCGGCCGCTGGGTCGGCACCGACGATCGGTAGTTTGCGCAGCGCTCAGGTCCGCGTGCTGCGCATTCGCAACTACCTGGACTGTGAATCCAGCTTCGTGCAGATTCAGTGCAATCCGCTGCGCCGCAAGCTGCATCGCGCCGTTGCCTTCGGCAGTCAAAGTGAGTGGTGGCGTGGAGAGTCCTCCACGCAGTTCATGCGCCTTGTTCAAATCGCGTTCCGCGGGGAAGAGAAATGCGTAGCCAGTGAGAGACTGGGGCAGCAGGCTGGCTGTGATCTCGCCCTGCTTTTGAAAGATCACGTTGAAGAGTGAGCTGCGATCGACAGCCTGCGCAATGGCTGCGCGCAGCTCGGGCTTTGCCAGCGCTCCGCTGTCTGAAATCTGCAACGCAAGCAGCATGACCGGCGGCGATACTGCCAGAGTCAGTTGCTGCTGCTGCGCCTGGCGCAGCATCTCTGCCGGAACCTGCACCACGTCGGCGCGCCCCACGCTCAAGTCGAGCCATTGATCGCGGATGGATTTGTGTTCGGTGATCTCAATCGCGTCGAGGAATGGCCGGCCCCGCCAGCAGTTCTCGTTCGCAATATATCTCTGCATGCCGTTCGTGACAGGCAAGCCTGTCTGCTGGAACGGGCCTGTGCCGATAATGCCGAATGGAGGATCGGTGTCGAATCCGACGAGATAGTTGTCGCCCGACAACAGTTCCGGCAGATTGGGCATCGGCGAATCGCCAACGAACACAATCGAAGAGCCCACTTCCCGAACCGTTGTCCAAGGGCAGTCCGCCTTGCACGAGAGATTCAGCGACTTCACAACCATCGCTGCAGTCAACGGATCTGAATTCTGAAGGTGAACGCCGGGCCGCAGCCAAAACTGCCATTTGTGGTCGTTGTTGTCAGAGGCCCAGCGAACGGCGAGTGCAGGTTCTGGCATTCCATTGGCGCCGATGGTTGTGAGGCCGTCGAGAACCAGCCGGCGCGCCAGGCCGTCGGCGCCGTTCCACGGATCGCCTTCGATCTCGACGCGCAATGTGCCGCCGTAGTGTGGCCGCGTCCGCGCTGCGCCGGGCAACGCGATCGCCGCAATCAGGCAGCTAATTGCAAAGCGCCGTAACACGGTCCACCTCATATTGGTCGGTCGCATTGCGCACCACGACGAAAACACTCTTCGAGTCGGGCGCGCTCCACAACGCCGTCACGGTTCCATCCATCGCCAGCGGCGTGCTCGCGGGGATTGCTTCAAGCGCGGGTAGCTCGTAGGCGCGCAGGCTATCGTGTGCGGCCTCACCGGAACCCGATGCGATGATCTGCGTTCCCGCGCCGCAGCCCGAGCGCAGGACTGCAAAATCGCTGCCCCAGTCGCGCGTGCCGGCAACCGGCCTACAGTGCGCCGTTTTCGACGCAGCTGCACTTTGCCGTCGATGCCGTCGAGCAGCAGGGCAGCCCCCCCAGCCGGGCGGGGAACCAGTCCAGCCGAATAGAATGGCGGCAAATCGATGCCTGCAGCCGGCGAGACGACCCCTGTAAAAAAATCGCGAGCGGAATTGTAGAAGGCCTTAAGCTGCGGTGCAGCGTTGTTCGGCGGCGCCGCGCTCGCTTCGGGCGCAAAGCTGGTCATGTTCGCAATCGGCCAAGGTTCGTCACTCGCGCGGCATTCGACGGCCCAGTCGCTTCCCGCGTCGACGCTCTCCGGTCCCGTGCACTCGGTTCCGCTCAGCCAAGCTTCGAAGCTCTGGCCATCGGCGGCAACGAGTAAAACCCCCCGCGGGTCTCTTGCCAGCGCACCTTTCTGCTGGATGCTGATTTGCTTTTTGCTCTGCCAGCCAGAAGAGTTATGTTCGTAGAACTCTATTTGCTCAGGCTCAAGCGCAATTAGACCGCTGGGGGCCTCAAGCGCCGCAAGCACCGGCACGTGCAACGTCAAGATTGTTTGCGCCCGCAGCGTCAACCCGCTTGCTGCTTGCATCGGGACCTCCGCCGCCGGCCCGAGATCCACCATCGTTACTTGTGTGTGATCTCCCTCGATCACTTCCGCAACCCACAGACGATCGCGTTTGCTCTCGCTCAGAGTTACGCGGACTGTGCTGGCACTTTCCGCGCCAGAGGCAAGCACTCCGTGAGTCTTCAAATCCTGTTCGAGCAGCTTGCGGATTTTTGGAATCTCCGATGTCGAGATGGACGACTTATTTTCGACTGTTAATCGCGCCTGGCCCGGACCCAGAATGTCAGCAATCTGGCCCGCAAGCGACGCAGCAGGCTGGTCCCAGATACTCGAAGCTGGAGCTGCAATTGCGCTTTGCGCAAGAACCCCGATTGCAACCGCGACCAGCACGCTCAGCTTCAATATTTTCGTCATCTGCTTTTGCTCGGATTATATGATCCGGGCCTCCGGTGCGGTTGGTGCAGGGCGAGCGCTAGAGTCTACACTCGCCCCGCGCGGCCAATGTGGTTCTATTGACCGTTCTTCTGTCCAGGGGTTGGCTCCGCTTCGGAATCCATCTCCTGCTTGATGATCGGGTTTGTGGCCGCACCCTTGAACACATCGTTCGCAAAGAAGAATTTCCCATCTGACGGCACCATTACCACCTGGATCTTGTCCGATAGCCGCTCGGCAATGATTTTGTTGATCAGCAGCGGCGACTGATTCAACAACTGGGCTTCGCTCTTCATGCGCTCGGCGTCGGCCGCCGACACGACCCGGATCCGGTTCGCTTCAGCACCGGCCAACAGGTTGCGCCGCTCCAATTCAGCTTTGCTGTCGATTACCTTGGCCTGGGCATCGGCGTCCGCATTCTGGATGGTTGCTTCCTTGCGCGCTTCTGCCTCGAGTTTGCTTTGCTCGATTTGCTTGGTCTTCAGTGGCAGCGTGTACTGCATCGCGTCCGACTCGCCCTTGGCTTCGACGACTTTGGCCTGAGCGTCGCCTTCCGCCGCCTTCACTTTCTGTGCCGCCTCGGCCTCGGCCTGTAGTTCGGCGATCTTCACCTGCTTCTGCTGGATGTCGGTGTCCACGGCCATCTGGTCGTCCTGCTGTTCTTTCAGCAGCAGACCTTCAAGTCCCTTTGCGTACTCCTCTGGGAGCTGAATCTCCGAGAGCATCACTTCTTCCACGATGATGCCGTCGGAGCTCAACTTGCGCTTGATTTCGTCAGAGGCTTTGGCGCGCACTTCCTCGCGCTTGGACGAGAAGATTTCGCGTACCGTGTAATGCGGGGCCAGGTCGCGCCATGCGCTTTCGACAACTGCCGGTACCAGCTCCTTGTCGGCCGGCTGCGGAAGGTGCGCCTGCACGCTTGCCAGTTTGTTGGGGTCTAGTCTGTAGCGCACCGTCACGCCAAGGCCGATGTTCAGTCCTTCCAGCGACTGCACATTCATCGCGCTCTTCTGGTTCATGGTTTTCGCGCCCTGCTCCACGATGCCTGCGGTAAAGATGTGGTCGCGGAGGTCAAAGATCTGGACGCTATCTACCATCGGCGTCACAAAATGCGCTCCAGGAAAAAGGGTTCCCGGCAAAGTGCCGCTCATCTGGCTGATCCGCACGCCACCCATTCCACTCGGCACGACCACGATGCTTGACGCAACAATCAAGGGCACACAACCTGTTATCGCGAGCGCCAATGGCCGATGCCATTCGATTTCGACGGGCTGTTCCGGCGCCGTCTCCAAATCGGTTCCGTCCAGCGACGGCTTCCTAAGCATTTGCGCAATGCGCTTCCACGCGCTGTACGCGAGCATTCCTCCTGCGGCAGCGAGCAGTACAATTGCCGCAATCGTCAACAACAGCTTTAGTGCGATCATTTCCCGCCTCCGTTTGCTTGATTGGGCTCCGCCCGTTTGCCGCCGGCCGGCGATACTTTGCCAGCCGTGACTCCGTGATCGCCAGCTCCCGGCCTTGGAGCCAACAGCAGCCGGACCAGCCCACCGTAGGTCAACTCTTCAAGAAGCAGCGCCGAAGCTATTGGCAGCAGCGCGACGCTCAACACATTTACCGCTTCCGCAAGTACGATCACGGGCCGCCTCCCTCACAGCGCTCCGGTCAGGATTGCTGCCGACGCTACCTCGGTACCGTTGTGCGTTTCGGGCACACTCGAACTCGCCGCGCTTTTCGCGATGGCTGTTGCCGCAGGTGAGGCACTCTTTGCGGCCAGCTCGGCATTCGCCGTGGCTGCCGGAGTTGAGCCGTCGCCGAATAGCTGCGCGGTCTCCTCATTGCGATGGCCAACCAACTCTACCGAATCGCCGACTGAAACCAGTGGGTAGAGTTCTTCAAGGTCGGCCTTTGCCATGCGGATGCACCCATGTGAGGCAGCCTTGCCGATGGATTTGGGCTCGTTGGTTCCGTGGATGCCGTAGCCCTTGATGCTGAGGCCCATCCACCGCGTGCCCACTGGATTGTTCGGCCCCGCGGGAATTGTTTTGCCATCGTGGTGGTAGGTCGGATTCGCTACGCGGCGTTCGATGGAGAAGTTGCCCTCAGGGCTCGGCGTCGAGGGCTTACCCACGGCGACGGAATAGACCTTGACCACATGGCCGTCCTCAACCAGAGCCAGCTTTCGGTCTTCAAGGCTGACCACAATCTCGCGCTTCACCGCGTCGGTCGCTGGAGCAATCACCGCTGCGGGCCGCGATCCCGGTTGGTCTGTGGCTCGCTGAGGCGTGAACTGATTTGCCGCTTGCGCCGCGTGGGCGAAAAAGACCGCTGCCATCGCCGCCAGAGCCATCATGATTTGCTTCGTGGTTGTCATCGCGTCCCCTTTGCTCTGATCTAAACTGCCTCGTCCTACAGGACTGCAAGCCCTGTACCAATATGAGCTGGCTCAAAACAAAGGAGTTGCGAGAGGAGAGGCAAAAGTGCGCCGTGTCACAAGGCACACACTGTGGGTCGATTGACACACAAAATGCAGGGTTTGCGATGTGCGAGCTTCAGCCCGCTGCCGTGCAAACAGCCTCACACCGTCAGAGAGCAATGCCGAGACGGGGCAACAAGGTCAGTCCAAGCGCACGACGACGAGGAGGGAATATGCCGTCTTTGGGGTTCGATTAGCGGGCTTTGAAGCGAGGAGAGACAAATAAATCTAAAGCGCGCCGAACGACGATCGCCGACGCGCCTGATGGAACACGCAAGTTCTCTGGATTTCCTTGACAGGAACTTATTGTTGTTGAATCGTGCGCCGGGTCGATCCCATTGCAAGGATGTCCAGCTTCACGTTGGCTACACCGGTCTTCAGGATCTCCAGGTGTTTGGCCGCCCCGTAGGAAAGGTCGATCACATGATCTCCGGGGAGCACACCGCGGTCGTTAATGCGGACATCGACCGACTTTCCGGTGTTTTTGTTGGTGACCCGAACCAGCGTCCCGAAGGGTAGGGTCTTGTGTGCGGCAGTCATGGCAAACATGTCGAATCGTTCGCCGTCGGCTGTCCGGTGCCCATCGAGGACTGAACCGTACCATGTAGCGAGTCCATTGAGCCCGGGGATCTTGGTTTTTGGCTTTACGGGCTTGTTGCCCACTGCCAAAAGGCTCGCCGAAGGTACGGCCGGGGGAAGGGTGGCGGCAGGCCGGGCAAGCGGAGTATCAGCCTGCACCGTCAACGTGGAGTAGGTGAAGACCGAGGTAGCCGCAGCGAGAGAAATTACACTCGCTCCGATCCAAAATCCCCTTGATCGTCCACCCCACTTACTACGTGATTTCTGTCGTTCAACCATTCGAATATTTTACTAGTTGTGCAAGAGACGGGGATGCAAATTGTCCAAAGAGTTAACAGCAAGTCCTTGAAAATAAATGAAGAATCTCATCACAAATAATTGCGTCAAATGTGGATTTTTCGGCTCTTCCAGCGGAACAGTCCAAAAAGCCACTGTGGCAAAAACGCCACATTCCAAGTTTGCCGCGGACGATCGTCATTGCATCTCACTTCATCTTGGAATTAGTGCCTTTCAGGACCTGACCGTGACCAAGTTTGTTCCACTGACGGCATCATTTCTTCGGTAACTTCGCTCAAACGCGACCTGACCTCATAATCGTGGCTGGATCTCTCCAAATGCTGGTCAGCTCTGCTCCCTTTTATGCCTTTCTGGCAGCGGTTTGCCTTCTCTATTGGCTGGCCAACCGCTGGCGGTCTCTCCAGCTGGCGATTCTAGCGCTGGCGAATCTCTTCTTTCTGGCTCATTTCAGCCTGATCTATCTTGGCCTGCCCGTTGCCGCCCTCATCGATTTCTTTGTCGGGCTTGGCCTTGGCAATTCGAAGCGGCCCGCGGTACGGCGCCTCCTGCTTGGTGTGTCGCTCCTAGTGAACGTTGGGTTGCTCGCAACATTGAAGGCGATCCCGCTGGTCAGCGGTTCGCGATGGCAATGGCTGCTGCCGCTGAGCCTATCGTTCTATTGTTTTCAATCGCTTACCTACACCATCGATCTCTACCTGGACGAAATCGGAGATGGTCCGGTCCGCAATCCGATCACTTATCTCGCTGGAGCGCTCTTTTTTCCCTCCATGACGGCAGGGCCGATCCCGCGTATGGGCAATCTGCTCGGACAGCTCGCGGCACCTTTTGAACTCGACGCCGAGGCCGGAGCACAGGCGCTGCTGCTGATCGGCATCGGCCTGGTCAAAAAGCTTGTTGATTGCCGATTATCTCGCCAACAATCTGGTGGCCGCGTCTTCGACACCCCAGCCCTCTATTCGAGCTCCGAGATCCTAATAGCCATCTATGGATATGCGCTGCAGCTCTTCTTTGATTTCTCGGGCTACACCGACATTGCCCGGGGCGCGGCCCTACTGCTCGGAATCAAGCTGCCAGAGAACTTCCAGCGGCCCTATCTTGCGGTTAATGTGGCCGAGTTCTGGCGCCGCTGGCACATCACGTTCTCGGAGTGGCTGCGCGACTATCTCTTCGACTTCTTCCCCAAGCGCCGCAAGTTTCCGATCCTTTCTTACAGTTACGCCTTTCTGTTAACGATGATGCTGGGCGGACTGTGGCATGGCATCACCTGGTGTTTCTTGATCTGGGGCGCGCTGCATGGTCTGGCCCTCGGCATTGTGTTTGCCTGGAAGCGGCGCCGCGTCGTGCCTTCACCCCAGCTTTGGCGGAAAATTCTAGGCGGCCTGATCACTTTCCACTTTGTCTGTTTTACCTGGATTTTCTTTCGTGCCGGCACACTGCCGAACGCGCTTGCCATTCTGCGCGGCCTCGGTTCGCTCAACTGGTCGCTGGATAACATCACGCCTGCACTTGCGGGAGTGATGGTTCTCGCCGCCGCAGCTCATTGCCTGCCGCCCACGTGGTTCGAAAATACCAGGCGTGTTACCGCCAAAACCCCGTTCTGGGTACAGGGCCTCGCGATGGCTGCGCTCATCCTTTTGATTCAAACGCTTGCGGGCCGCGGCTCCGCCCCCTTTGTCTATGGCAATTTTTGATTTCAAAGAAGCCACGCCGCCCGTCGCTGAACCACGATCAGCGCCGGATTCGCCGCGCAACACGGCCCGATCTGTGCTGAAAGTCGCACTTGTCTCTGCCATGGTTGCAGCATGCCTTGCGAGCTGGCATTACAAAGTCGATCGCAATAAGGGACTGGATCCCGCAATCCTAGCCGAGGCCTTTCATCTCCGCTGGCCTGTGCCGCCACCACCGCCCGTGCCGATCCTCACAGCCAAGCCCGACGCCAACCTGCCGCCGCCTTCGCCAGTCTTTATTGACGAATCCAACTCGCTCGATCCGTTCTTTGCGGCCCTCTGGAATGTCGAGCAAGGCAGGGAAAGCGGGATCGTTACGATTCTCCATTACGGCGACTCGCCGACGACCGCCGATCTCATCACCGGCGACGTTCGCGCGCAATTGCAATCCAAATTCGGAGACGCAGGCCGGGGCTACACGCTGATCGCAAAACCCTGGGCATGGTATGGCCATCGCGGCGTCGAACTCAGCGATCACGGCTGGAAGTGGCGCACCGGCGTTGGCCTCATGCGCCAGGGAATCTACGGACTTGGCGGCGCTGCGTTTGACGGCCAATCGGGCGCATGGAGCAGATTCCGGCTAACAGAATCGCGGCAAACGGCGCTCATTGTCGAATATCTTGCCCAACCAGATGGCGGAGCGTTTGAAGTCGACGCTGATGACCAGAAGATCGCGGACCAGAGCACTTCGGCCGACTCGAAGGCGGTCGCATTCCTCAACGTTCAATTGCCTTCGGGCACGCAGACGGTCGAGCTACGGCCAACCAGCGGCACGGTAACTCTGTTTGGCATCGATTTCCGCCGCGGCGCCACCGGCGTGCTCTATGACAGCCTCGGTCTCAATGGGGCGACCACCAGCGTGCTCGCGCGCGTTCTCGAGCCGGAGCTCTGGAAGCAGGAACTGGCACATGCCGGACCGACGCTTATCGTCGTCAATTATGGTTCGAACGAAAGCAGCTTCGGCAAGTTTGTCCACACGCAATACGCCAACGAGTTGCGACTTGCCATCCAGCGCATCCACACGGCCGCACCCGGCCTGCCCATCTTGATCATGAGCCCCATGGATAGGGGTGAGCGAAACGGCCTCGACGACATTGAGACCATGAGCACGATTCCGGAGATCGTCGGGATTCAGCGCCAAGTCGCCGCCGAGCAGCACTGTGCATTCTTTGATACGTTCGATGCGATGGGCTCGAGTGGCACGATGGCGCGCTGGTATGCGGCGAGTCCGCGTCTTGTCACTGCAGACCTGTTGCATCCCACACCACAAGGCGCGACGATTGTGGCCGGTCTGTTCGTTGCGCAATTACAGTTGCGCTATGATCGATGGAAGATGCAACACGGAATTGCCCTGCCGCCCCCACCGGCCACAGCCGCCCCGAAGACAGCGGAGCTCAAGGCCGGATTACGCTCTTCTAACTCCCTGCATCACAGCATCAGGAAGGGCAAAAAGCAGTGAGCTGGCGATTCATGCGCGTTTCGAAATCAGTGGTCTTTGCGGCCACGGCAATGCTTTTCAGTGCGGCGTTCATGCTCGCAACGCCCACCACAACCACGAAGAAAAAGCACACGACCACGACACCGACGACTTCGAAATCGAAGTCCCACTCCTCGCACACTTCGAGCACGCGCTCTGCCAGGGGCGACCACGCTTCTACGCGCTCCACATCGACAAAGCACTCCCACTATTCTTCCCACCGTCGCGTGTACTACCCCACCACGCATGTCAGTGCGGCACGCCGTGCGGAGTTGATTGAACAGATTAGTGACCAGCTCAAGGATCCGCCGGCGCACGCGATTTCCGACGCGGCATCTCTTGATGGTTTCTACGCACAGCTTGCTTCTTATGAGAGCTCGCTTCGCTCAGGAGAAAAAGCCGACAGATACGCTGCGCGTCCTGCAGTGGGGCGACTCGCACACTGCAGCGGACATGTTCACGGGCGAAGCGCGCCGAGTCTTCCAGCAGCAGTACGGCGATGGCGGCATCGGCTATTCATACGCCGGTTATCCGTTTGCCGGGTTCCGCATCTTCGGGTCGAAACATTCGCAATCGCCTGGCTGGACAACGCAGGGCAACAAATTTCTCGCAACTCGGAGACGGCGAACTGGGTATGGGCGGCCTCAGCATCTCCGCACAGCGCCCCGATGAATGGATCACGCTCGACGCGCCGTGCACTACGCTCGAGCTGCAATATCTGCAGCAACCCGGCGGCGGCAGCCTTCTCTTTACCGACAATGGCGGCGACCCGATTCCGATTCAGACTGTCGCAGATGCAATTGGTCCGGGGACTTTCCGCTATGACTGCACGCCTGGAGATCATCACTTTGAAGTGCAGACCGCCGACTATGCTCCCGTCACGCTGCTCGGCTGGGTCGCTACGCAGCCCGGAGTGACCTGGGAAATGATCGGCATCAATGGCGCAGAGGCTCCGCTTATTCTCAAGTGGGATCAAAAGCTCTTATCGCAATATCTCAAGGACAACTCGCCCGCGCTCATCGTTCTGGCGTACGGAACCAACGAGGCAGCCAGCCCGGCGTGGGACGAAGACAGTTATCGCGACAAGTTTGCCTCGCTCATCGACACGATTCATCAGCTACGTTCCCGAATCGTCGATTCTGGTTGTTGGGCCTGCCGACCGCTCGCTGCGCCAGCACTATGCGTGGCATCCCTACGAGGGAACCGACAAGATCATCGAGGCACAGCGGGCCGTTTGCCGCTCCCACGGTTGCGCGTACTGGGACGAACAACAACGCATGGGCGGCTTCGGCTCAATGCAGGATTGGGTTTACGCTGGATGGGCACAGGCTGACCACACGCACTTTACCGGCGATGGCTATCACGCGCTGGCCGATGCGCTGATGGCAGACCTGATGACCGGATTTCAGGAATACAAGCAGCGGCACTCTTCCATGACCGAGAGTGCGGTGCAGGGAGAAGCAAGTGGACACGGAAGCACGAATCCTTAAAGTTCTGCAAGGCATCAAGGGAATAGCCATCAATCCCGGCCTGGACGAATCACTTTTCGAATCAGGCATCCTTGACTCCTTCGCTCTGACCGATTTTGTTGCAGCCCTCGAAGAGGAGTTCGACATTACGGTTCCCGACACCGATCTCTCGGCGCGTAAGTTTGAAACCCTTCGCAAAGTCACCGCTTACGTCGCTTCGAAGACAAGCTGATGGCCTTTCTGCGCGCCTTCGCTTCGCATCTACCGCCGCGCCGCATCACAAACCAGGAATTGGCGCCACTGGTGGGTGCTGATCCTATGTGGATTCTGCACGCCTGTGGCATCGAAGAGCGCCGTTACGCTGCGGATGACGAGACCGTCGCTAGTCTGGGAATTCTCGCGGCGCAGGATTGCCTACGAAACGCCGGAGCCGCGGCTACCGATCTGGGCATGATACTTGTTGCTTCCGGCTCGAGTGATCGCTTCTGTCCAGGCCCGGCAAGCCAGATTGCTGCAGGCCTCGGTCTCACGTTCACTCCAGCAATCGACATTCCTGTTGCCTCCTGCGGCTCACTCATTGGACTGTCGCTCGCCTCGCAACTCGCTCCGCAGGTGGGCCTCGTGCTTGTCATCGGCACGGAGATTATGTCGCGCCGCATCGATCGAACACCGGAAGGCAAAGATACTGCGATCCTCTTTGGCGATGGTGCCGGGGCGTGCCTTGTCGACCCAAACTCGGGCTTTGCGCGCATTGCCGACTCGCTGCTCGCGACCGACGGAACGGCGGCCGAAATTCTCAAGATTGAAAACGAACGGCTCGCGATGGAAGGGAAGAGCGTGATTCTGCAGGCCTATCGCAAAATGCCGCGCGCCATCAACGATCTGCTCGCGCGCAATGGGCTCGCCGCGGGGGATGTGGGCGTTTACCTATTGCACCAGGCGAATCTCAATCTGATCGAACGCGTTGCGGCGGGAGTAAAGGTGCCACTCGATCGTTTCTTCATCAACATAAGCCGCTATGGGAATACATCGTCCGCCTCGCTGCTCATCGCGGCCGCTGAATGGCGGCAAATGCACCCCGAACCGCTGGGCTCGCCTGTTGTGTTCTCGGCATTTGGCGCAGGCCTGAACTGGGGCGCACTGCTCGCTACGCCGAGTTAGCCGTGCGTACTGATTATTCAGTTTTTCTTGGCGCCGCCTGCGAGTGAAAGCCTTTGTTTGGCTCGCAGCAATGCTTCCCACGGATCGCGACTCAATCGCTTGCGCCACTGCGCGAAGTCGGATACACGGAAAACCGGTGCTTTGGGCGCATCAAGTTCGTTCCATCGCAGCGGCATCGCCACTGGGCACCGGAGCGAGCGCGCGGTGAGAAAGGCGCCACTGAGGTTGCCTCGCGATCGTTGCGAAGGTAGTCGAGATAGATGCGGTTCTTTGCGGGTCGCTTTGGTCATCTTCGTTACGTAGAGTCCAGGGTTGCCTTCTCCATATCGCAACACCATGCTGGTGCGCAAATTCCTTGATGGCCGGCCATTCATGATCCGGGCGAATAGGAACAACAACATGAAGCCCTTTTCCGCCTGTGCTCTTCACGAAGCTCTCCAGGCCAATTTTCTTAAGCCTTCTTCAGTTCACGCGCTGTTTCCGCCAGGGTTTTCCATTCGATCGCCGTGTCCGGATCGAGATCGAAGACGATGCGATCCGGCTTTTCCAGCGACCCGTTGTGCGAACCCCATGGGTGAATCTCAAGCACACCCATCTGCGCCAGTCCGACAAGTCCTTCGCTCGAATCGACAGTGAGATAATCTTCAGCTTTCGCCGGTCTTTCGATTCTCGAATGGAAACGGTCTTCACTCCATCCGGCAGCCCATCCCAACGTGCTTTTGAAAAAAACAGGCTTGCCGATGCCGTCGGGGCATCGCACCACGCTTAGCGGACGGTCAGCGATGTGAGGAAGCATATGTTCAGCAACCGCCACGTAATAGTCGGCGAGTTGCTGCTTGGTCATTCCGCTTTCCGGATCCAGCACCTTGTCAGGATGCGTGATCGCCAGAGTCTATCGTCTTCATTGTCGTGCCTTTTCTCGCTGCGTCTGCGGACGCGATTGTTGCGCTTTCTTGAGCGCCGTCGATCGAGCGCTATTGCT
Organism: uncultured Acidobacteriaceae bacterium; assembly: GCA_963782085.1. Lineage (GTDB taxonomy): Bacteria > Acidobacteriota > Terriglobia > Terriglobales > Acidobacteriaceae > Telmatobacter. The sequence goes on along the minus strand of CAWAIL010000001.1, from coordinate 993,819 downwards.
TCGCCGTCTGCAACGGCTGATTCCCGCACCACTTCGCTTCGCGGGCTTGTCTTCGCGCAGACCTTTGAATGCCGCCTGCCGCACGAGGTTGTCGCGCGTCCATGTGGAAAACGCGATCTGCGCAACGAGTTCCGGCTTGACCCAATGCGCGCCACGCTGCATCTCGCGCGGAACATCGGCGAACGGAGATTCTTTGCTTCCAGGCGATCGAGCCTGGCGCGCAACGATTTGGTGGGTCTTCTGCGTGAATCCCGTTCCCGGGCGCCCTGCATAGCGCAGATTTCCGCCCTCGTAGTAGCCCAGCAACAGTGCGCCAACCCCGATCGTGCCTTTCGACGGCAAGGTAAATCCGCCGATGACGAACTCCTGCTCAAGACGGCATTTGAGTTTGAGCCAGGCGCCGCTCCGGCCTGAAGTGTACTTGGCGGATGGCGAGCTTCGAGACAATCCCTTCCGCACCGAGCGCACAGGCTTTCTCGAAGACCTCTTGCCATCACCGTTGATTCCTTCGCTGAATCGCAGAGGGCCGTTCGGCGTCGGCGCTTCGCAATAACTGCTCGAGAATTCGCTTTGCGATAGGTGAGAGGCAGTCCGCGCAGATTGTGTCCGTTCAGGTGGAGCAGGTCGAATGCAAAATAAGTGATGTAATGCTGCACGGCCCTCATGAAAGGCTGCCTGCAGATCGGCGAAATTGCTGACTCCGCGGTTGTCGAGTGCGACGGCTTCGCCATCCAGAATTGCGCTCGTGACGTTGAGACTTGTACCGCGCATCCGCGATGTCGGGCATGCGAGCAGTCCAGTCGAGACCTTTGCGCGTCAACAGCTGGACTCGTATCTTTTCTTTTCTGCGTTTCTCGATCGGGCCTGATCTGAATCTGAATTCTGTAACCGTCCAGCTTTAATTCGTGGACCCAATCCATCGCCCGCGGGGACGACCGCTGTCTGCTGCGCCAGTTCGGGCGCGATAAAGCCGGGAAATCGCTCCCGAGGAATGCGCGCGTGAGATCAAATGCCGGCCTGGCAACTGACTTTCGACGCGAAGCGGGCTCAGGAACTATGCTCTGCTTGACAGCTGCGCGTCGGCTCTTTTGCGCTGGCATTTCCGCTCTGTCGCGTCCGACTTCCAAACGCGGTCCATTTCGTCTCGCGATCTCGTCCATCGTCCGGCCAGTCGCCGCGCTGTCCGGCGCCTCATCAGTGATGGATTCGTCCGGAACTGTCGCGCGCAAACTCGTCTTTCTCCTTGATCAAAAGCCAATTGGCTTTGTCCGTGCTTCCTTCGGCGCGGCCGTGCATGCGGACCAGGACCCAATTGCCCTTCAGTTTTTTCCCATGCAACTCAAACTTGAGGTGTCCATTTTTCAATCCCTGGTCCACATCGCCATGCGGCGACCAGTCGCCCTTGTCCCACACCATGACTGTGCCGCCGCCGTACTGCCCTTTTGGGATGGTGCCTTCAAAGTCGCGGTATTCCCAGGGATGATCCTCGACCTGCACTGCGAGACGTTTGTCGGCCGGGATAGTAACTGGGTCCTTTTGTGACGGCCCAACTCTTCAACACTCCATCCCAGCCCAGCCGGAAGTCGTAATGCAGTCGTGTAGCCGCATGTTTCTGCACCACGAATGGCAGCGTTCGCTGCTCTGTGTGTCGAACGGCGATTTTCCTTTTCGCCGCGAGGCTCAGCAGTCACGTTGAAGTTGCGCATCGAGTGGTAGCGAGCGAGCGGACGGCCTTCGCTAGAACGAGCTTTTCTCGATTTTTTGCGCAACGCCATGGCCTATGCGACCCGACGCTTGCGCTTATTCGGGCGGACAAGAACCGGTCCCTTGCGGGCGGCCGCTCGGCCATCTCTACTTTCACTCGCAACCGCGCGACGTTCGCTGGCCGGCGGTTTCTTGGCTTTGGAGACGCTTTGCCTCAGGGCATCCATCAAATTGATGACTTTGGTGGGTCCGGCTGCCTTCTCCTCGACCGGCAACGGCACATTCTTTTGCTTTGCTTCGATCAGCTCCCGCAGCGCCGCTTCATAGTCATCCTTGAAGGCTTCGAGGTTTAGTGGACGGCTATAGGCTTCGATCAATTGAGTCGCCATGGCAAGCTGCTTTTTGTCGATATTCTGCGTTTTGAGAGCCGGAATCGTGGCAAAGTACTCGCGGCTATCTCGTAGCTCTTCGCTGTAGCGAAGAGTGTAGGCCATCATTCCCAGTTCGGAGTGGTCGGGTGGCACTGCGATTGCTACCAAGTGCTCGCGCCCGCCGAATGCGATCTCGCCAATGGCTGCCTTTTTCTCCTCTTCCATTGCTTTGCGCACAATGGCGAAGGCCTCAGGAGATTCTTTTGGCTCAGGAACGACGAAGTAAGGTTTTTCAAACAGAGCAGGGGAGAGTTCATCAAGATCGACGAACTGCTGTACGTCGATGACATTCTTGGTTTCGATCCGTAGGTTTGAAATCTCGCCTGGCTCGACGATCAGGTACTTTCCCTTGCTGTACTCGTAGCCCTTGACGATTTCAGAATTCTCGACTGGCTGCTCATCGCCTTCGATCACGTTCTTGTGGCGAATTCGCTGACCGGATTCGCGATCGATCTGATGGAATGTAACACCGCTGCGGGAGTCCGTAGCGGGAAACAATTGAATTCCGAACGAAACGAGCGAAATCTTGAAATGTCCAGACCAATAGGGTCGACCGGCCATTTTCGCCTCCGACAAGAAGGAGGAACACGAATCCCTCCCCGATGTTTGACTCAGATGCCTTGTTGAATCAAGCGGTTTTCCCAAGTTGCGACGCGCAGCGGGCAACTTCGCTTAGTGTGCTCCGGCCGGCGCTCGTCCATGGCGGACTTTTCGGAAAAACCAGACAAGCGCTACGCAGCCGAAACAAAGAAGAGCGATCCATCGGAAAACATCTATGAACGCCCAGAGGAGCGCCTGCTGGCCGAGTTCGCGATAGATTGCGCCTTGAGATGAGGTCAATGCATTTGAAGGATTTCGCGCCTGGCCCAAGAAACTATTCAGACTGTTAGTTTGTTGTTGCAGCCAGATCTGCGATCGCGACAAATGGTTTGAAATTTGATTTTGGTGAAAATCGGAACGTCGGGTGAGAAGCGTCTGCGTAACAGAAATCCCAACCGAACCACCGATGTTCCGGATGAGATTAAAGAGGCCGCTGGCATTGCCAATCTGTTCGTTGCGCAGGGTGCCATACGCTTCCGTCGTAATCGGCACAAATACAAAGCTCAGCGCGAACCCGGTAATAATGATTGGCCATAGGAATGTCGTCGGCCCAATTGCGAGGTTCGCATTGCCGAAGATCAGCGACGTGATTCCGAAGACCACGAATCCGAAAGTCAGCAAATAGCGCGCATCCAATTTCGAGCCGAGGAAGGCGATTACGGGCATGCCGAGGATCGATCCAATTCCTCGTGGTCCTACGACGATGCCGGCTGCGAAGGCTGTGTAGCCGAGCAGTTCCTGATAAAAAAGCGGGAGCACAGTAATCGTTGAGTAGACCGACACTCCAAACACGAGCATCAAGAGGCATCCAACTGCAAAATTGCGGTCCTTGAAAACGCAAAGGTCGACGAGCGGCTTCTTATCGCGAAAGCAATGAATCAGGAACCAGGCAATAGCGATGACGCAAGCTGCGACCGCGACTCGAACCCAGGTTGCCCCGAACCAGTCGTCTTCCTGCCCCTTATCCAAGACCACCTGCAGGCATCCAGTCCACACGATCAACAGACCGAATCCGAGATTGTCGAATTTGCCAGGCTTGGCGTTTGCAATGTAGGGAGGATCCTTGACAAAGCGCCCGATCATGATCGCCGCTAGAATGCCGACAGGCACGTTGATGTAGAACGCGTAGCGCCAGCTGTAGGTATCGGTGAGCCAACCGCCGAGGGTTGGACCCAGTACCGGAGCCACGACAACGCCAAAGGCAAACACTGCCATTGCCATACCGCGCTTTTGCGGCTCGAAGCTTTCAAGAAGAATCGCCTGCGACAGGGGTTGCAATGCGCCCCCACCGGCCCCCTGAACGATACGGGCAATCAAAATGAGCGAAAGCGTTGGCGCCGCTCCGCAACAAAATGACGCAGCGGTGAAGATGAGGACACAGACAACCAGGAAACGCTTTCGCCCGAAGCGGAGGGAGAACCAGTTACTGGCGGGCAAGATGACGGCGTTGGCTACAAGATAACTGGTGAGGACCCATGTCGCTTCGTCCGTCGAGGCGGAAAGTGAGCCGGCGATGTAGGGGAGCGCGACGGAAGCGATTGCCGTATCGAGCACTTCCATGAAAGTGGCTAACATGACGGACACGGCGATCAGCCAGGGATTGACCCCGGCGTTCTGCGCCTTCTGGCCGCTGTCTTCTGCCATCTAATCCCGCCGAACGGCTCCTTAATTTCGTGGTTTAGGTTTGTCGGTGAAGCGGTTGGCCGCCTGAAGAATGCCAGGCGGGCCGTCGTCCTTCATGAGGCTTTTCTTCGCTTTGCCGCGCCCTTCGCCTGGTGTGATAACGCCGAATGACTCACGGAGTTTGTCGGTTCCTTCTTCATCGCCTTCAGGCGGGCTTTGCCCTTCGAGGTTGAACCTTCCCCATGCACTCTCGGGGCAGTCTGACCTTGCTCATAGTCGCGCTCGGCCTTTGCCTGCGTGCTCTTAGTGGCTTTCCCGGTTGCGGGCGGCTTCAACGGGATTCCTGCTCTTCGCGCTTCACTCAGGCCAATAGCGATCGCCTGTTTCGGCGACCGCGCACCATGTTTCCCCTCTCGCACGTGTTCAATTTCCTTTTTTACGAACTCACCGGCCGCAGTGCTGGGTGATTTTCCTTCTTTTAAATCCCGCTTCGCTCTATCGACAGTTTCCTTATCAGGCATAATTCCTCCACGCACTCCGAGCATTTCTTCTCTCCGATGCGATTCGTTTTAGAGCAGATGTCCGGTTTGAAAGGTACGGGGCTCCGCGCACCGGGTAAGGGGCAAGCCCGTCGCAGAAGTACTTCGGTTCTTGGGTTTGGAACCCCTTGCCACCGGTAGCTTATGCCGCTCTTTTCTGGCCCGCCGCCTTCACCCGCTCCGAAAGCAATTCCTTTGCCTTATTCAGCTTTGCTTTTTCCGGTGCGCTCAAGTTCTTTCCAGCCCGGTTGATGAAGAAGGTCAGCATCTTCATGCCGGAGCCTGGTCCCTTCGGTGAAACTTTCTTAGAGGCCAGAGATCGCGCAATTGCTTCAGGATCCTTAGTAAACAATCCTTCAGGTGGGTGTGTGGAATCTGTGGAGACCTTATGGGACCATTTCTTTGCTGTTCGGGGCATAGAATTTGTTCTCCGGCGAAATGGCACGCGCTGCCGGCAGCGAGCAGCCTCGCGACGCGGTGGCTCGCTTCCAGTTAGTTAGTGCTTCTTGAAGTACTGCACCTCACGTTCGTGCTGCTTGGCCTGTCCAAGGGTTGAGAACGTTCCCAGGTTGCGGCGCTTGCCCGTTTCCGCATTCTTCTTCCTTGAGTACAACCGAAATTGCCCGGATTTGAGTTTGCGAATCATGTTTCGTGTGATGCACGGGTCGCGAAGCTGGTCGTCCACGGCAGCGCTTTGACTGGCGATCGGATTTGCATGGTCAAAAGTAAAAGCAGTTGCCCATATCAGGGTGCGCAAGAAGAGCAACGGTGTTATGCGGCGATGCATCCGAGCAGGACAGGCAAGCAAATCTAGATCTTTCTGGAGTGATCATGAGCACCGTAAAAACAATTGAAAATCTTTTCGTTGAAGAGCTGAAAGATCTCTATTCGGCGGAAACACAAATCACCAAAACACTACCGAAGCTCGTTGAAGCGGCATCTTCTGCGGATCTGAAGCGCGCATTTGAAGCTCATTTAAAGGAGACAGAGGGCCAGGTGGAGCGGTTAGACAAGGTTTTTGAGATTCTCGGTAAGAGCCCCAAAGGAAAAACCTGTGGTGGGATGAAAGGCATACTGTCGGAAGGGGCAGAGATGCTCGACGAAACTCAGCAAGGAGATGTTCGCGATGTCGCACTGATTTCGGCCGCGCAGAGAGTCGAACATTATGAAATGGCGGCTTACGGAGCGGTGCGGTCATATGCCGAAAATCTAAACCAGCAGGAAATTGCGGATTTACTGCAAGAGACGTTAGAGGAGGAAAAGGCGGCTGACAAGAAGCTGACCGACATTTCACAAAAGGTCAATCCACGCGCACTTCGTGCGGCATAGGGAGAGGGGCGAATTCAATTCGCCCCCTAACCGCTATCCGACTTGCTGCCAGCGTCTAGTTTGCCAGCGATTGCTGTGATCGCATTGCGGGCGAAGCGCCAGCAAACCGGACGGTTGCAACAAAACCTGCTTGCGGCCAAATGCTCGCAGCTCCCGGGGGATAACATGAAACTTCTCATCGAAAAGTTGCCGGACCTTCAGGCCCTCTACGTAAAGGAATTACGCTTGCTACTTTCAGCCGAGGAGATGATCGCTATCAAATCGCCGATTATGGCGGAGGTGGCGGACGATCAGCAACTGAACCACGCTTTCCGCCGGAATATTGCAGATACTCAAGCGCACGCGTCTCGCCTCCGTGAAATCCTTCAGCGTGCGACCGGTAGCGCCGATCCACTGAAGTGCAAGGTAGTCTACGCATTGTTTGATGAGGTCGAAGACGTAAGTCAGGATGCCGCACACGTTTCAGTTCGCGACGCTGCACTTATTGTCGAAGCCCAACGATTACAGCATTATCAAATTGCGGCATACGGCGCGCTTCAACGGTTCGCACGAATTCTGGGCTATGAGGACGACTTGAGGATACTGGAACAGACTTTTCGCGAAGAGGAGCTCGCCAGCCAGGAACTTGGAGCGATCGCCGAACGCATTTACCCTAAGGCTGTGAGAGCCGCCTAGTAAGGCATCGGAGTCACAGAATCGAAGTTCGTGGCACCCTCGTTTGGAACTCGGGAGCGGTGACGACTCACACCCCGCGCGGCCCGACAGCTCCGGGCGGGATCCTGTCCAATCTCCGATCGAAAAACATTTGCTCTCTCAGGCTTCTCCCAACGCTGGAAATCGATGGAATCTTGAGGTTTATCCGGAGTCCGGGCGTAAATGCCCTCCACTTTCACGCGCTGCTGTTAGCTTCTTTTGTATTTTGAATCCGATATACGGTGACTGGGACAACCCGCCGTCCCATCGTCGCATCTCTCCTACAGCTTCACCCCGTTATGCGTGCAGACGCCCTCGAGGCGTCGAAGCAATATCCGTGTCTTCACGGTCCTTGGTTTCCCCATAATTCCATCAGGAGTCGACGACAAAATGGAGTCAGCGGTCCAACAACCCATCCCTGGGCAAGACGGCGAGGAAGGCCTCTCGAACGGCGAGCATCTGTCGAATGGCAACGGTGGATCTGGGGCCGAATCCTTCGGGAACATGGCTGCAATCTTACAAAGCCTGCAGAGAATGAAAGATGGGGACTTCACCGTACGCCTGCCGGTAACCTGGACCGGATTGCCTGGAAAGATCGCCGATAGTTTCAACGAGATTGTCACTGCCAACGAGCAGATGGCGTCTGAACTTAAGCGCGTTGGACAGGCCGTTGGCAAAGAGGGGAAGACGCGCGAACGAATTCGTTTTGAGCAGCATCGCGGTGCCTGGGATGACATGGAAGTCTCGGTCAACTCGTTAGTCGAGGACCTGCTTCGCCCGACGACCGAAGTTACGCATGCCATTGCAGCCGTTGCCCAGGGCAACCTTACCCGGACGGTTCGCCTGGATGTCGATGGTCGCCCATTGGAGGGCGAGTTTCTTCGTTCGGCCAATATTGTGAATACGATGATCCAGCAGCTCGGCGTGTTCACGGCCGAGGTGACCCGCGTGGCACGCGAAGTGGGTACCGACGGCAAGCTGGGTGGTCAGGCAGTTGTGCCCGGTGTCGCCGGCACGTGGAAAGATCTAACGGACTCAGTGAACTCGATGGCCAGCAACCTTACCGGCCAGGTGAGAAACATGGCCGAGGTGGCGACGGCAGTCGCCAGTGGCGACCTTTCGCGCAAAATTACTGTCGACGTGCGCGGCGAAATTCTGCAGCTGAAAGAAGCCATCAATACGATGGTTGATCAGCTTCGTTCCTTCGCATCGGAAGTGACGCGCGTTGCTCGTGAAGTGGGCACCGACGGAAAGCTCGGTGGTCAGGCTGTAGTGCCCGGCGTTGCCGGAACCTGGAAGGACTTAACCGACTCGGTCAACGCGATGGCTGGGAACCTCACCGCGCAGGTCCGAAACATTGCGGAAGTGACGACGGCCGTGGCCCGCGGTGACTTGAGCCGCAAGATCACGGTCGACGTGAAGGGCGAAATTCTTGAGCTGAAAGACACTATCAATACGATGGTGGATCAGCTCAACGCGTTCGCCGGCGAAGTGACGCGCGTGGCGCGCGAAGTGGGAACCGAAGGCAAACTCGGCGGCCAGGCCAATGTGCCGGGTGTCGCGGGCACCTGGAAGGATCTTACGGACAATGTCAACTTCATGGCAGGAAACCTGACGGGCCAAGTCCGCAACATTGCTGAAGTCGCAACCGCCATCGCCAATGGTGATTTGTCGCGCAAGATCACAGTCGATGTCCGTGGCGAAATGCTCCAGTTAAAAGAAACTTTGAACACAATGCTCGACCAGCTTAACCGGTTCGCCGGCGAAGTGACGCGCGTGGCGCGCGAGGTGGGAACCGAAGGCAGACTAGGCGGACAGGCCAACGTGCCCGGCGTGGCCGGAACGTGGAAGGATCTCACGGATTCGGTCAATTCGATGGCCGGAAACCTGACGGCGCAGGTTCGAAACATTGCCGAAGTGACGACGGCCGTGGCTCGCGGCGACTTGAGCCGCAAGATCACCGTCGATGTGAAGGGCGAAATTCTTGAGTTGAAGAACACTATCAATACGATGGTCGATCAACTTAACGCTTTCGCCGGCGAAGTGACGCGCGTGGCACGCGAAGTGGGTACCGACGGAAAACTTGGCGGCCAAGCGCAGGTCTCGGGCGTGGCCGGCACATGGAAAGATCTTACGGACAATGTCAACTTCATGGCCTCGAACCTCACGGGCCAAGTGCGTAATATTGCGGAAGTCGCAACTGCCGTGGCCCGCGGCGACTTGAGCCGCAAAATTACGGTCGACGTGAAGGGCGAAATCCTTGAGCTGAAAGACACCATTAATACGATGGTCGATCAGCTCAACGCGTTCGCAGGCGAGGTGACGCGCGTGGCGCGCGAAGTCGGCTCAGAAGGACGTCTCGGCGGCCAGGCACAGGTCCCAGGTGTGGCGGGTACCTGGAAGGATCTGACAGACAACGTGAATTCGATGGCCTCGAATCTCACCGGCCAGGTGAGAAACATTGCTGAAGTTTCCACGGCAATTGCGAATGGCGATCTTTCGAAGAAGATCACGGTTAACGTGAGCGGCGAAATTCTGCTGCTAAAGGAAACCATCAATACGATGGTCGATCAGCTCAACCGTTTCGCCGGCGAAGTAACGCGCGTGGCTCGCGAAGTGGGAACAGAAGGCCGGCTCGGCGGCCAGGCCAACGTGCCCGGCGTCGCCGGAACCTGGAAGGACTTGACCGACTCCGTCAACTCGATGGCCTCTAACCTTACCGGCCAGGTAAGAAACATCGCAGAAGTGACCACGGCCGTTGCGCGTGGCGACTTGTCGCGCAAGATTGCAGTCGACGTGAAAGGCGAAATTCTGGAACTGAAGAACACGATCAACACGATGGTGGATCAGCTCAACGCGTTTGCCGGCGAAGTGACACGCGTTGCCCGCGAAGTGGGAACCGACGGTAAACTTGGCGGACAGGCGGTCGTGCCCGGGGTCGCAGGCACCTGGAAGGATCTTACCGACTCGGTGAACTTCATGGCCGGTAACCTGACAGCGCAAGTTCGCAATATTGCCGAGGTCGCAACAGCCATCGCCAACGGGGACCTTTCACGCAAGATTACGGTCGATGTGCGAGGCGAAATTTTACAGCTGAAAGAAACGCTCAACACAATGGTCGAGCAACTTCGCTCGTTTGCTGCCGAAGTGACGCGCGTGGCCCGCGAAGTTGGATCGGAAGGCCGGCTCGGCGGCCAGGCGAACGTGCCTGGTGTTGCCGGCACCTGGAAAGATTTGACCGACTCGGTCAACGCAATGGCCGGCAACCTCACCGCCCAGGTGAGAAATATTGCCGAAGTAACCACCGCCGTCGCTCGTGGCGACTTGAGCCGCAAGATCACCGTCGATGTGAAGGGCGAAATCCTCGAGCTGAAAGACACGATCAACACGATGGTCGACCAGCTCAACGCATTCGCAGCCGAAGTGACGCGCGTGGCCCGTGAAGTAGGTACTGAAGGCAAACTGGGTGGCCAGGCACAGGTGCCCGGCGTGGCCGGTACGTGGAAGGATCTTACTGACAACGTCAACGTGATGGCAGCCAACCTGACAGAGCAAGTGCGCGGCATTGTGAAGGTCGTCACGGCTGTGGCCAACGGCGCACTTACCCAAAAGTTGACAGTGAATGCAAAGGGCGAAGTGGCCGCATTGGCCGAGACGATCAACAATATGACCGACACGCTGGCGACATTTGCCGACCAGGTGACCACGGTGGCTCGTGAGGTCGGCGTTGAAGGGCGCCTTGGCGGGCAGGCCAACGTGCCCGGCGCAGCCGGCACCTGGAAAGATCTTACCGGCAACGTTAACCTGCTGGCTGACAACCTCACGAACCAGGTGCGCGCGATCGCAGAAGTGGCGACGGCTGTGACCAAGGGCGACCTGACGCGATCGATCCAGGTGGAAGCCCGTGGCGAAGTGGCCGAGCTCAAAGACAACATCAACACCATGATCGACAACTTGCGGCTCACTACAGACCGCAACACGGAGCAGGACTGGCTAAAGACCAACCTCGCTCGATTCACAGGCATGTTGCAAGGCCAGCGCGATCTGGGGACTGTGGGCAGAATGCTTCTGTCCGAGCTGGCGCCGCTCGTGAACGCGCAACAGGGAGTGATCTATCAGATGGGCGGGAACGAGGCCACATCGGGCTCGGGTGCGCTGGTGCTGCTCTCCACCTTTGCCGATACGCCCGAAGGTTGCATGCAGGAAGTGCGAATCGGCCAGGGCCTGGTGGGCCAATGCGCCGCTGACAAGAGGCGCATGTTGATCACAGACCTACCCAGGAAGACAGCTCCGATCAACTCAGGTCTCTTCAAAGCAAAACCGAAGAATGTGATTGTTCTTCCCGTTCTCTTTGAAGATCGAGTTAAAGCGGTCATTGAATTGGCGAGCCTCAACAGTTTCACTGCTTCGCATCTCGCTTTCCTTGAGCAGCTCACGGCCAGCATCGGAATCGTGCTTAACTCGATTGAGGCGACCATGCAGACTGAGGCCTTGTTGAAGCAGTCGCAACAGCTGGCCATCGAGTTGCAGACACAGCAGAAGGAACTGCAGCAAACGAACGAACAGCTTGCCCAGAAGGCGCAAGAGCTGGCAGCGCAGAACTTCGAAGTCGAGCGCAAGAACCAGGAAATCGAACAGGCACGGCGTGCACTCGAAGAAAAAGCGCGCGAACTGGCGCTCACGTCGAAATACAAGTCAGAGTTTTTGGCGAACATGTCGCACGAGCTGCGCACGCCCCTCAACAGCATCCTGGTGCTCGGCCAGCAGCTCGCCGAAAATCCCGACGGCAGCCTCTCGGCAAAGCAGGTCGAGTTTGCCCGCACAATTCACGGCGCTGGAACCGACCTGCTCAACCTCATCAGCGATATTCTCGACCTCTCGAAGATCGAGTCCGGAACGGTTTCGGTTGAAGCGGAGGAAATTTTCTTCGGAGCGCTGCTTGAAACCGTGTCGCGTCCATTCCGCCATGAGGCCGAGAATCGCAAATTGTCGTTCGATGTCACGACCGATCCACAGTTGGGCCGCAGCCTGGTCACCGATTCGAAGCGCTTGCAGCAGGTTCTGAAGAATCTGCTTTCGAACGCGTTCAAGTTCACCGAACAGGGCGGAGTACACCTCAGCGTGACTTGCGCATCAATCGGCTGGAGCTTCGATCACCCGATACTCAGCGGCGCAGGGTCAGTGATTGCGTTTGAAGTCACCGATACTGGCATCGGCATTCCGGCAGAAAAACAGCGCATCATCTTCGAGGCGTTCCAGCAGGCGGATGCCGGCACGAGCCGCAAGTTTGGAGGTACGGGCCTGGGCTTGGCGATCAGCCGTGAGCTGGCGAATCTGCTCGGCGGTGAAATTCAGCTGAAGAGCGCACCGAGACAGGGAAGCACGTTTACGCTCTATCTGCCGCAAACCTACGTGGGACCGGCGTCTCCTTCTATAGGCAAACCCGAAAGGAACGGAGTTGCGCCGGCTGTCCAGGCATTCCTCACGAACGTCTCCGTAGTGGAGCAGGACGTCCGCCCCGAAGATGATCGGGATCGCCTCGAAGACGGCGACGCAGTGCTGCTGATTGTCGAAGACGATCCGCACTATGCACGCGTCGTGTGCGATCTCTCGCGCGATAAGGGCTTCAAAGTCCTTGTCGCCCAGAACGGGAACGAGGCCCTCTCGTTGGCGCGCGAATACAGTCCAACCGCCATATCACTCGACGTGTTTCTGCCCGACATGCTTGGGTGGACCGTTCTGAATCATCTGAAACAGGATGCGCGGACGCGACACATTCCTGTCCAGATGCTGACACTTGACGAGGATCGGCATCACGGACTGTCGCGTGGCGCGTTCTCATTTGTAACCAAACCATCGACAACAGAGGAACTTGAGTCTGCGCTCAGCCGGATTCGCGAGTATTCCCAACCCAGGCGCAAGAGGTTGCTGGTCGTTGAAGACAATCCTGCTGAGCAACTAAGCACGCGCGAGCTTCTGGGATATGAGGATATCGATATAGACGTCGTCGACACCGGAACCGCTGCGCTCGACGCGTTAGGTAAAGCAAGCTACGACTGTGCGGTGCTCGATCTACGCTTGCCTGATATGACCGGTTTTCAGGTGCTGGAAGAGTTGCGCGACACGCCGAGCCTACGTGACCTGCCAGTGGTAGTGTTCACGGGAAGGGAACTGACGGCCGATGAAGATGCGCAATTGCACACGCTGGCTCGAAGTGTTGTCGTCAAAGACGTGGAGTCACCCGAGCGACTGCTTGATGAGACTGCACTTTTCCTGCACCGTGTTATCGCTGACTTACCCCATGAAAAGCAGCAGATGCTCGACAGGCTGCATAGGTCAGACGATGCACTTGCAGGTCGCAAAGTCCTGGTGGTTGATGACGACGTGCGCAATATCTTTGCTCTGAGCAGCGTGCTCGAACGACGAGGTATGAAGGTGCTCTCTGCCGGAACAGGCCGCGAAGCAATTGCAACCATCGAAACCACTCCTGACCTGGCAATTGTGTTGATGGACATCATGATGCCCGAGATGGACGGGTACGAAACAATGCAGGTCATTCGACAGAATCAAGCCTTGCGGCGATTGCCCATCATTGCCTTGACCGCCAAAGCAATGAAAGGAGACAGGGAGCGTTGTCTTGAAGCAGGTGCATCGGAATATCTGGCTAAACCGGTAAATACCGAGCAACTTTTGTCGGCATTGCGGATGTGGCTGCATCGCTAGGAGCGGTCCTGGAGGCGTGTCGATGACGGCTAATGAAAAAGTCAACATTCTGATGGTCGACGACGAGCCGGCGAAGCTCCTGAGCTACGAAGCTATTCTTGGCGATCTGGGTGAGAATTTGATCCGTGCTGCGTCCGCTCGCAGCGCGCTGAATATTCTCCTCAAGATGGATGTTGCCGTTGTGTTGATGGACGTCTCGATGCCCGAGATGGATGGGTTCGAACTTGCAGACGTCATTCGCCAACATCCCCGCTTTCGAAAAACAGCCATCATCTTCATTACGGGCGTACACCTGACGGACTCCGATCGCATTCAGGGCTATCGCAGCGGCGCCGTGGATTACATTTCAGTTCCGGTTGTCCCTGAAGTGCTTCGCGCGAAGGTCGGTATTTTCGCAGAACTGCACCGGAAGACGCACCAGCTGGAAGTGCTGAACAGAGACCTGGAAGAAGTGGTTCTGGCGCGAACCGAGGAGCTTCGTCTGAGCGAAATGGAGTTTCGAAAGCGTGCAGAGCTGCTCGAACTTGCTACTGAAGCGATCATGGAACGTGATCTGGAAGGGATGATTCGTTTCTGGAATGCGGGAGCAGAAAATCTCTATGGTTGGCGGAGGGACGAAGTTTTAGGGCAGGACATGCATCGCCTTTTGAAGACTGTCTTTCCAGTGCCACGAAGCGAGGTCGAAGAAGCACTACAGTTCCGCGGTTCATGGCAGGGGAATCTGCTTCATACGACCAAGGATGGCAGAGAGATTCTCGTAGCCTTCAGAAAAACGATGAATCGCGAGGGTAATGCCGTGCTGGAGGTGGGGCGGGATATCACGGCGCAGGTGCGCGCCGAAGAGGCTCTGCGCGAAAACGAGAAACTGGCTGCCATGGGCCGCGTAGCCGGCATCATCGCGCACGAGATCAACAACCCGCTGGCCGCGATCACCAATATCTTTTATCTGCTTCACGATCATCCTTCTTTGGACGAAAGTGCGAAACAAATCGCCCACATGGCAGAACAAGAACTGCAACGGGTTTCGCATATTACAAAACAAACTTTGAGCTTCTATAGGGAGTCAAAGTGGCCGATTCCAGTTAACATGAATGAACTCGTGGATGAAGTACTCGAGTTGCAGGAACGCGAACTAAGAAGCCTTCATATTGGAGTCCGAAAAAAATATGCTTCCGCGGTCCCGGTCAATGGATTTCCGGTTGAATTGCGGCAGGTGGTGATGAATCTGGTCACGAACGCTGTCCAGGCGATGCCCGGCGGCGGCCAATTGACAGTTCATATTCGGCAAGCAATTGACTGGGTGACACAGCGTCGCGGCACTGCGATGTATATCTGTGATACAGGAGCCGGAATTTGTGCAGAAGACGCCAAACGGCTCTTCGAACCGTTTTATAGCACCAAGTCGACAAAAGGAACGGGGCTCGGCCTCTGGATCAGCAAAGGGATCGTACAGAAATATGGAGGAAGCATTGTGTTTCGCTGCTATACGCGGAGTGATGCTTCGCTTACGTGCTTCCGCGTTTTTATTCCTCAGAGCAATGGCCGAAATCTGGGTACGGCAGTGGGCGCTGAGCCTGGAAAAGTTGATCGCGAGCGATCGGCGGTCGACTCCAACGGCTCAAAGTCTAATTCCTCTGGAAATCAAACAAGCGGCAGCGATCGACACAGCATCGCAAATGAGTTAACCATAGCTGAAATGCCTGAGAATTTATCGACGAGCGCTTGACCTGACTTTATGAACTGCAAGATGCCATCGAAAGGGCACTTGCATGCTCCCGAGAAACCCGAGTTTTCCCCCGCGCATCCTTTACTACTGCAGCCCATTTCGCCAGTTTCGGATCGCGATGGAAACCGTTTGTTCTTCTGAAGTTGCCTGGACCGCGAAAGTTACTTTCGCCTTTAAGGATGGCCATGAAGCCCCAACATGGTCGCAGGCGCGTTGTCGTGGAAGACGTAAGCCCTCAGATTGATGGGGGGCGCCATGCTGTTCATCGGATTGTCGGCGATGAGATCGTTGTCACTGCGGCTATCTATGCCGACGGCAAGGAAGAGCTTGCTGCGCGGTTGCTCTACCGTCACTCCAGTGACGTTCGGTGGCGGTTCGTGCCGATTCAAGCTAAAGGGAACGACGTTTGGAACGGAGTTTTTCGGGTCGATAAGCTCGGCTTGTGGCGCTTCACCGTCCTCGGATGGGTGGATCATTTTACGAGCTGGACCATGGACTTGAAGAAGCGTATTGCAGCGCAAGGCAATCCATCTATGACAGAAGCGATGCCCGCCGCAGCCCCGAATCCGGCCATTGGAGTGAACATTGGTTCAAATCCCGCCTCGCCGGACATTGCGCTGGCGCTCCGTTCAGGCGCCGTGTTGATAAGGGAAGCTTCGCGGCGTGCGCGGGGTAACGATGCTAAGCGCCTTCAAGAGTGGGCTGAGAAGTTGGAAGAGCTTGGCGCAGGAACGGCGGTCGACCTATGACAACCCGTGCGATGATTCGCTTGTCGAGTTGATGACGCGCAATCCTGATTTGACGAACGCCACCCGATACGACGTGGAGTTGCCGGTATGGGTCGATCGTGAGCGGGCGCGGTTCTCGTCTTGGTACGAGCTCTTTCCGCGGTCGGCATCGCCCGAGTCCCGGGCAGCATGGAACCTTTCGCGATGTGGAGCGACAGTTGCCCGAGATTGCTGCGATGGGCTTCGATATTGTGTACCTGCCGCCCATTCATCCCATTGGGCGCGCATTTCGCAAGGGGCCGAACAACTCGATCTTCGCGCCTCCAGGTGCGCCCGGCAGTCCATGGGCAATCGGCGACCGAACGGTGCAAGCAAGTGCCTCCCTCGGCGCAGATGCTGCTGGCGATCAGTGGCGGGCACAAGTCGATTCACCCGGAGCTGGGCACTTTCGCTGATTTCGACAGCCTGGTGACCTCCGCACGATCGCACGGAATGGAGATCGCACTGGACATTGCATTCCAATGCTCGCCCGATCATCCCTGGGTCGCAGAACATCCCGATTGGTTTGTCCACCGGCCGGATGGTTCGATTCAATATGCAGAAAATCCGCCCAAGAAGTATCAGGATATTTATCCGCTCAATTTTGAATCGCCAGATTGGCGCAGGCTTGTGGGACGAGCTCTATTCGGTTTTCGAATTCTGGATCGAGCGTGGCGTGCGCGTGTTTCGCGTGGATAACCCGCATACCAAAGCGTTGCCCTTCTGGGAGTGGTGCCTGGGCAAGCTCGAAGGCAATTATCCCGACACGATCTTCTCGCCGAAGCGTTCACGCGGCCGCATGTGATGTACGGATTGGCGAAGCGAGGGTTCACGCAGTCGTATACGTACTTCACCTGGCGGAACACGAAAGCCGAGTTGCAAAGCTACCTGGAAGAGATTACGCGGCCGCCGGTCAGCGAGTTCTTCCAACCGAATTTCTGGCCGAACACTCCCGACATTCTGCATAAGACCCTGCAGGAAGGCGGCCGGCCCGCTTTCATGCATCGCGTGATTCTTGCGGCGACGCTGGTTGCGAGCTTATGGCATCTACGGACCGGCTTATGAACTTGCGGAAAACGCTGCGGCCCAGCCGCCAGAGGGCAAGAACGAGTCAGAAGAGTATCTCGATAGTGAGAAATACCAGATCCGGCAGCGCGACCGCAATATGCCGGGCTCGCTGGTTCCGCTTATCAGCAGCCTCAATCGGATCCGCCGCGAAAATCGCGCGCTGCAGTCGAACGCTTCGCTTCATTTCCACTCCATCGATAACCCGCAGCTTATCTGCTATTCGAAGTCCACTCCCGATTTCGACAACACGATTCTGGTGGTGGTGAACATCGATTCATTTAACGAACAAGCCGGCTGGACCAATCTCGACCTCGACAAGATTGGCTGCTCGGCTCATGAAAGCTTTCTAGTTGATGATCTGCTGAGCGGCGCGCAGTACGTCTGGCGCGATCGAAACTATGTTGCATTGCGGCCGGGCGCTCAGCCTGCGCACATCTTCCGCGTGAGCCGCATGCAGTGACGAAGTATTGATGAAGTATGATGGTGGCTGCCGGAGAGTGAACGCGTGAAGAAGATCGCCAGCGCAACCGATCCTCTTTGGTACAAAGACGCGATTATCTACGAACTGCATGTGCGCGCATTTGCCGACTCCAACAACGATGGCATCGGCGATTTTCCCGGACTGCTGACGAAGCTCGATTACCTGCAGGACCTGGGAGTTACCTGCATCTGGCTCTTGCCGTTCTTTCCTTCGCCGCTGCGCGACGATGGCTACGACATCTCCAATTACACCGACGTCAACCCGTCGTATGGAACGCTGAACGACTTCAAAGCGTTTCTTGACGCTGCGCACCAGCGCGGCATGCAGGTGATGATCGAGCTGGTGGTAAACCACACCAGCGATCAGCATCCCTGGTTCAAAGCTGCGCGGCTGGCGCCTGCCGGTTCGCCGGAGCGCGACATGTACGTTTGGTCAGACACCGACCAGAAATACAAAGACGCGCGCATTATCTTTACCGACACGGAGAAATCGAACTGGACCTGGGACGAGACTGCCAAGGCCTATTACTGGCACCGCTTCTTTTCGCATCAGCCCGATCTCAACTACGACAATCCGCTGGTGATGGAAGAAGTGCTGAAGGCGATGCGCTTCTGGCTCGACATGGGCGTTGACGCGCTGCGCATGGACGCGATTCCCTATCTTGTGCGAGCGCGATGGAACCTCTTGCGAGAACCTGCCGGAAACGCACACGGTGATCAAGACCCTGCGCGCCGCCATTGATGCGGACTATGCGAACCGCCTGATCCTCGCCGAGGCCAACCAGTGGCCGGCCGACGTGCGTCCCTATTTTGGCGATGGCGATGAGTGCCACATGGCCTTCCATTTTCCGCTGATGCCGCGCATTTATATGGCGCTGCGCCAGGAAGACCGGCTGCCCATCACCGACATCATGGCGCAGACGCCGCCGATTCCCGATAACTGCCAGTGGGGCTTATTTCTGCGCAATCACGATGAGCTGACGCTGGAGATGGTGACCGACGACGAGCGCGACTATATGTACTTTGCGTATTCGGCGGACCCGCGCATGCGCATTAACGTCGGCATCCGGCGTCGCCTCGCTCCCCTCGTCGACAACAATCGCCGCCGCATTGAACTGCTGAATTCGCTGTCTGTTGAGCTTTCCCGGCACGCCGATTCTTTATTACGGCGACGAGATCGGCATGGGCGACAACATCTATCTCGGCGACCGCAACGGCGTGCGCACGCCGATGCAATGGACATCGGATCGCAATGCCGGCTTTTCCAAGTGCGACCCCGCGCGGCTCTACTTTCCGGTGGTCATGGATCCCATCTACGGCTACCAGGTCGTGAATGTCGAAGCGCAGCTAAGCGATCAGTCGAGCCTGCTGCACTGGACGCGCAACATGATCGCGCTGCGCAAGCTGTTTCAAGTCTTCGGCCGCGGAACGCTCACGTTTCTCAATCCAACCAACCGCAAGATCCTTGCCTATCTTGCGCGAGCTCGATCAGCGCGACGGATTCCGCGAAACCGTGCTTTGCGTTGCGAATCTCAGCCGCTTCGCGCAGCCGGTCACGCTCGACCTTTCGAACTATGCGGGCTATCAACCCGTGGAGATGCTCGGCTATGTTTCCTTTCCCGAGATCACGCAGGAGCCGTACGCGCTCACGCTCGCGCCGTATTCATTTCTTTGGCTTGAACTGCAGGCAGTTGTCCCGGCAGAAGAGTTGGCGCAGGAACCGGCGACCCAGATTCCGGAAACAACACGTGACGGAAGAGACGGCAGCGTTGCCGATCCTTGACAAGCAGTTGGCCAGACTTCCTGAGCAGCACGGGCCCGTCTGTTCTGGAACCTGCTCTTCGTGAATGGCTGCCGCGAAAACGCTGGTTCGGCGCGAAAACGCGCACGATTGAGTCAGTGCGAGTGCGTAGTTGGGTCGAACTTCAGGCAAATCCTGGCGGAGTCAGCGCCTGCCGTCGAATCGGAAGAAGCACCCATGCAGCCCGCGCTGTTCTTTTTTGACGTTCGCTACTTCGAAGGTTCACCTGACGTTTACCAGATTCCGCTGGCGATCAGCACAGGCGCTGCCCTTGATGAGATAACCGCAACCAGGCCCGACAGCATCGTTGCAAGACTCACTTCGGCAGCAGGCCCCGTCCTCCTGCACGATGCTGTCGCCCGCGAGGACTTTCACCAGGAATTACTCGGACTGATTGCTCAGAACGCAACACTCCCGGTTTCGCGGGAAGGAAAAGCGGCTCCCAGAACTGATGCGTTGTTCGAACCATCGCGCGATGGCAGCTTAGAGAAGTTGGCCGAAACTCCGATAGCTAGTTTCACCGGCGCCGCTCAGTGCTCAACCCGGCGAAGCGGCAACAGCGCCTCGGTCCGACGCGCCTCCGACTCAATCTGCCGGCGCTCGACGATTGCAGCCTCGCGAATCTCCATCTGCGGGCGATTCAGTGCCCGAGGGTGAACGCCTGGACGCGCGCGCCTCCTCGAAGTTCTTGCCCGCGCTTGCAACACAACACCTGCCTTCGCGCGTTGGGTCAGCTGAACAATCAAATACCGCGATCCTCTTCGAAAAACAGTTTTTTCTCAAGCTCTACCGTCGACTGCAGCCCGAAGAAAATCCCGATGTGGAGGTAGGCCGCTTTCTCACCGAGGTCGCGCACTTTTCCAGGATTCCGCCATTTCTTGGAGAAATCTCCATCAGCTCAGGCAGCGATGGAAAGACGACGGTAGCGATGCTGCAGGGACTCGTCGCTAATGATGGCGATGGGTGGCAATGGTTCCTCGACAGACTCGCCGGCTGGCTCCCCGACGCTGTAACTAGTCAGGCTCCTCCGCATTTGCCTGTTCCCGGTTGGCTCAGTGATCCCGCACCAGTTTCAGAGTCGCTCAAGCCAGTTCAAGAGACGCTCGATGCAGCTGCACTCCTTGGCAAACGCACCGCTGAATTGCATCTGGCGCTGGCAAGCAATTCGAACCTTCCGGCGTTCGCTCCTGAACCACTGAGTCATGAGAATCTTGAGCACGACGCGCAGCCGCATTGAAGCCCAGGTCAGAACTTCGATTGAGGCGCTGAAGTTGAGGCTCCCCAAGCTCGACGATATCGTTTCCGAGCGCGCTGGCCTGCTTCTATCCCGCCGGACCGAACTCATCGAGCGCGCACGTGCCATCGCGGGCGTTGCATCTGGGGGCCTCAGCATCCGTATTCACGGCGACTACCATTTGGGCCAGACGCTGCATGTCCCCGTTTCAGGGAACGACTCTGGTGGCTCTGAATCGGCCATTGGAGACTTCATCCTTCTCGACTTTGAAGGCGAACCTGCCCGTCCTATTGAAGAGAGGCGCCGGAAACAGTCGCCGCTGAAAGATGTTGTCGGCATGTTGCGTTCATTCTCCTACGCTGCGTTTTCAGCCGTTCGAACGCTCGCAGGCCAGCGCCGGCGAATACGAGCCCTCGGCCGACCGCGGCGCTCTAGTACACTCCCTGACGGCTTGGGCGCAGATGTGGCAAAATGCCGCGGCTTCAGCGTTCCTCTCCTCGTATCGGGGGGCGATTGCGGTCAATGAATCGCTGTTGCCGCCGGCCCGGGATGCCCAGATTTTGCTGGATGCATATCTTCTTGAAAAGGCGCTCTATGAGCTCCTCTACGAAATGGATAACCGGCCGACCTGGGTCCACATCCCGATAAACAGCATCCTAACCTTATAGGAATCTTTCGCTGCAACACTGTAGTTTCGGCACAGGACCGATTGGCTGCGGTTTTCCGGAGTAGAGATGGCTACGGCAAATCCGATTTCTGACCCTACATCAGTTGCCGGCCACGCGACAGCCGATCTTGTCGTGTTTGTGACGGCTATGCCTGCCGAACAATTCAAAGGGGTCCTCATCAACCTCGGGGACACCTTCTCGCTCGAGAACATGATCGTGGCAACTCAGAATGAGCTGCCCGCGGATGCGCCGACGAACCTGCGAATCATCTTGACGCCGCAATCGAATTCGCTATGGACGCTGAAGCCCGCTGATTTTGTAGACGCCGCACAGTGCGGACTCGATCACGAAGCCAAAGCGATTCTGATCCTTGGGCCTGGCGCCGACTCTCTCAATTCGCTCGCGCTTCGCAGCCTCGCCGATGCAGTGATGTCTGCGTCGATCGATTTGGTGGTGCCACACTACGCGCTGCCGCCGCATGCAGGATTGATCAACTCGGCCATTCTTTACCCGCTAACGCGGGCTGTCTTTGCCTCGCGTGTCAGATTCCCGCTGTCGATCGATCTTGGTCTTTCACCCCGCATGGCTGAACGCCTTGCAGGCGCGGCGCAGCGCATGGCCGCCCCAAATCAAGCCGAAGCGCTCTTGTGGCCGGTAAATGAAGCGATCGCTGCCGGGTTCACCCTGGATGAAGTTAATGCAGGATCACGCACCGTGCCTCAGCCATCCGATCCCGATATCAATTCGATTCTGGCTTTGATCGCTGGCTCTCTTTTTGCCGATATTGAGGCCAAGGCGGCTTTGTGGCAGCGCCCGCGGCGGGCGCCCCTGATTCGGCGAACAGCCACGGAAGTCGCGCTTTCCGATGGGACCACTGATGTTGCGCGCATGGTTGCGGCATTCCGCCTCGCCACCGCCAACCTTCAGGAGATATGGTCGCTTGTTCTGCCGCCCAATTCCCTGCTGATGCTCAAGCGGTGTTCCGTTCTCGATTCAGCCGAATTTCGCATGCCTGACAATCTTTGGGCGCGCATTGTGTTCGATTTCCTGATTGCCTACCGACTCCGCACCATCAACCGCGGACACTTGCTGGGAGCGCTGATTCCCCTTTATCTCGCATGGGTTGCCGGCCACATCAATGTCATTGCATCCGGAACCCCGGCGGAGCGCCACATTGAAGCTGTTGCCGCGGCTTTTGAAGCGGATAAACCCTACCTGGTCGCGCGCTGGCGTTGGCCTGACCGGTTCAACTCATGATCGCTGTTTCGCGAATCGAGATCTGATCGGCGCCGCGCAAACGGTGAGAGGAGAGAATGCGATGCAAAACCTGGTTGCGAATACGGCACTGCAGGCGAGTCAAAGTATCGCACCGGTATCCCCATCGTACGCGAAGAACGTTCCATCTGGCACCACATGTCCGACGCGCTTACACCAGTCGCTTTACCGCGTACTGACGCTTCTGATCGCCGTGCTGCCCGGAATCCTCGCGTTTTTTGTTGCGCTGGTGATCTTCGCACTTGGCCGGCATGGCGATTTCCTGGATCCTGCGCCGCTGCCTCACCTGGGCAAATTCGATCTGCGCATGGCGCGCAAGAGCGGAACGGACTGGACGCCGGCTACGTCGCCCACCGAGATCATCGCCCGTGTTTCGTTCTGGGCCTGCGTACTGCTTGGCCTGTCATCGGCGTGTCGGCCTTCGACACCTCCTACGCAACGGGCACGCCCCTTCCCATTTCTTTGCTTCCCTATCTCACGCACGCGGTGGGCGCAGCACTCCTGTTGGTTGCAGGCATTCTGATTGCCCGCTTCCTGGCGCGCTCAGTACTTGATCAGCGCGGTGAATGCGCAACTGCAATATGCGCAAGTTCTTTCCTTGGGCGTGAAGTGGCTGGTGCTCGTGCTGACTGCGGCGATGGTGCTGGATCATCTGGAGGTGGGCGGGAATATCGTGGAGCTGGCCTTCGGCATTCTCTTCGGCGGAATTGTTCTTACGCTCTCTCTCGCCGTCGGGCTGGGCTCGCGCGACCTGGTCAGCCGCTCGCTTGAGAGCCACGTGGAGCACGCAGGCGAGCGCGCTGCATATTCCGGAAGAGACAGCCGATGCGCGGCGAGTCGATCAGGCACTTTTAGCGAGTCGGACATGCCCGTTAAGTCACGCACGAGTCGTCACTCCTGGGGTCGCGACGAATTGATTGGCTCGAATGCAGATGCTCCATTTCCGAAACCGCCGTAGCGGCCTGCGGACAGACGGCGAAGAATCACGGGCGACTGATTGCTCTTCGATTCGGAGGAATTGGTGACGCCAGTTCCAGGAAGCTTGACGGCGGAACCTCAAAGTTTTCTCGGCGGCGCCCAGGTTCGCGAGCATAGCAATAGTTCCGCGTTCCATGCGAAGCCAACCTGCCTCTTCGTCGAACGTGACGCGCACGTTGCCGCGGCCCCCGTTGTTCAGGCACGGCGTATTTCGTCTCAAGCGAATCAACGCCCGATACCACTCCAGCATTTCCGCGTGCTCAGGCTGATTCACTTCGTTCCACTTGAGCTTCGACGCCTCGTAGGTTTCCGCGCTCTCGGGATCGGGAATCATCTCCGGAGCCCAGCCAAACGCCGAGAACTCCCGCTTTCTTCCTTCGGAAACCAGCCGGGCAAGTTCCTGGTCCTCGTGGTCGGCAAAATATTGGAACGGAGACGAAGCTGCCCACTCCTCACCCTGAAACAGCATGGGAACAAACGGACTCAACAGAACGATCGCGGCGGCGATCTTTGCGCGCTCGATCCCGGCAATCTGGCTGATCCGGTCGCCGAGGGCGCGATTGCCCACCTGATCGTGGGTCTGAATGTAGCCAAGAAAACGGTGCTGCGATAGCTCTCCTGCCGGCCTGCCATGGATTCGCCGTCGATAGCCGGAGTAGATTCCGTCGTAGACAAATGTCTGTTCCAGCGCCTTGGCCAATTGCGCGAGTGAGCCAAAATCGGCGTAGTATCCGCTTCGCTCCTTGGGACAGAGAACCGCGAACAGCGCGTGATGAAAATCGTCGCTCCACTGCGCGTCGATTCCAAGTCCGCCGGCTTCACGCGGCGTCACTATGCGCGGATCGTTCAGGTCGCTTTCCGCAATCAGGACAAGCTCGCGGCCCAGCTCTGCTTCCAGCGTTTCCACTTCGCTCGAAAGCTGTTCCAGAAAATGAATGGCGGAGCGGTCGATGAATGCGTGGACTGCATCGAGCCGCAGGCCGTCGATGTGGTAATCGCGCAACCACATGAGCGCGTTATCACAAAAGAATCGCCGCACCTCGTTCGATCCCGCATCTTCAAGATTCACCGCGCCGCCCCAGGGCGTGTGATGGGAATCGGTCACGTAGGGGCCGAACTTTCCGGTGTAATTGCCCTGAGGTCCAAAGTGGTTGTAAACCACATCCAACAGCACGGCCAGCCCTTTGCCATGCGCCGCATTCACAAAGCGCTTGAGGGCATCGGGGCCGCCATACGGCTCATGCACGGCAAAGAGCGAAACTCCGTCGTAGCCCCAGCCGTGCCGGCCTTCAAAAGCGGCCACGGGCATCAGCTCGACGTGCGTGACGCCAAGTTCGACGAGATAGTCAAGTTTCTCAATCGCAGCATCGAGCGTGCCTTGCGCGGTGAACGTGCCCACATGCAGTTCATAGATGATGCCGCTGGCCAAAGGAGGCGCCTGAAACTGCGCGTCGCTCCAGACAAAACGGCTGTGGTCGTATACGCGCGAAAGACCATGCACTCCATTCGGCTGCCAGGCAGAGCGCGGATCGGGATAGACCTTCGCGTCGTCGTCTACGAGGAAACCGTAGTCGGTTCCATGGCCGGCATCGCTTACGTCGAGCTGCCACCAGCCGCGGTCATCGGGCCCCTCCATTGCGCGAACCTGGCCTGCGACGCTGACAGACAACCGCTTCGCGAATGGAGACCAGACTGCAAATCGATGCATCTCCTACTCTCCATTCCTCACGAGAAGCGCCACCGGAAATCGCTTGAAAAGATTCTGCGCCCGCAACGGACCGCCTTCGAAACTCTCGCCGGTCAGAAGATTGATTCCAGGTGCCCTCGGGAAGCTCTACCGTCGTTGACCGAAATTCCCACCGAGCTTGAAGTTCCATCGCGGCGCAATCACCGCAACGTTTTCGCCGCGCAAATAGGCAACCAGATGATCCTGTTTGGGGCCGTCCGACGGCCATCGGCATATAGGCGGAGTCCCTGCCGAACCAATCTGGATGCTCGCGCCGCAGGTGCAATGCTTTGAAGATCACCCAGAGCTTGGGCAGCCCGTCGTCCATTCTCTTCAGAATCTCTTCAGCGCGGCATCCCCGCTTCGAGTTCAGCGAGCATTGAGCGCCTGACCTCATAGTCGATTGGGCCGCGATTGTCGGGATCCACAAGGTGAAGGTCCCAAATCTCGCTGCCCTGGTAATTGTCCGGCACTCCGGGCGCTGTGCATTTGATGAGTGTCTGCGTGAGGCTGTTGATCCTGCCCGGAAGCAGAATCCGCGAAACAAACTCCTCCAAATCCGCGATGAACTCTGCCGAATCATAGATGTGCCCAATGAATTCGCCGCAGCGCATCTTCAAACTCCTTGTTCTGCTGCGTCCAGCTTGTCTGCTCCTTGGCCTCGCGCACAGCCTTTTCCATGTAGGCCAGGCGTCCGCTCTTTCGCAATCGGCCAGGCGCCGATCAGCGTCTGATACAGAAAATATTCCGTGTTGCGATCGGGAAATTCGCCGACTTTGAACAGCCGGTTCATGCGCGACCACCGGCGCAGCGTTGCCCGCCAGGGCGCAGGAATCTCCGTCAACACTGCCAGCCGCGCCCGCACATCGTCGGAGCGTTTGGTATCGTGCGTGGAAAGTGTATTCATCGCTTGCGGATACAAGCATGTGTGTCCTGTCGCAAAAGGCGTGAAACTCATTCGAGTGTTACGCCATTGCGTTCCGGCGACGCGCCCACCTCGTTCAATCCGATCATCCGATTGAAGCAATAGAACGCGGTGTCCTCAACGCCCTTCGCCATCACAGGCGAAGTGAATTGCTGAAAGCGCATCAGGAATTCGTCCTCCAAGTCGCCGCGGACGCGCAGTGAAAGCACATCGCCGATGAAGTCGAACAATGCCGGAATCAAGATCGGTCCTGCGCGTCTTGGCGATCGCCAAGGCACTGTTGATCGCGGACCTGATCTTCCTCCGCAATCTCGCCTCGCTGCGGGAATTACATATGTTCTGTAAATGGTGAAGCCCGCTGCAACCTCGCGAATTGCACGCCGAATCTCGGCTCGCGTGTAATCCCTGCGGTCGCGGTTGTTTTCGCAAATCTCGACAAAGATCTGGGCCAACCGATTGACATCGCTTCCCAGCGCTTCATGTTCCACGGCAAGCTTCTTTTGATACGCAAGCGCTTCAAAATCGTCAGGTCTGCCAGTGAACTCTTCGTAGATTTTCCCGATTTCTTTGAGCCCTTCTCCGTGCACTAAGAGACCATTGCACACATTCAGGAAGTCGTAGCCTGTGGTTCCATCAATCGGCCAATTTGCGCGCAGCACCTCAGAAGGCTGCAGAATTTTCTCGGCCAGGATCCACGCATCCGGCGCGGCAGAACGCAAGCGCGCGAAGTACTGTTGCGGATCGCGCAAGCCGTCGGGGTGATCCACGCGGACCCCGTCGACGACACCATTGCGAAGCCAATCCAGGATCCGCGCGTGCGTCGCGATAAAAACATGGGGCCGTTCCACGCGAACGCCAATCAGAGTGTTGATGTCGAAGAAGCGCCTGTACCCAAGTTCCTGATCGGCCGTGCGCCAATATGCCAATCGATAGTTCTGAAGGTTCAAAATCGCATCGAGTGCGTCGCGATCGCTGTTCAGCTCATTTACTGCCTTGGTTATTGCTTCTGAAGCGCCGGGTGTCTCCCCGCAGAAGCGATGCAGCAGATCGTAGAGCACGGTTTTGTCGCGGTGGCGTGCAGCCACGACTTCTTCCTCAGTCGCATCGGGGAGGGGAAGCCTCGCCAAGCTGTCCGCTATAAAACTCAGGGTCGGCGCATCGACGTATTTGGCTGCTCTCGATAGAGGAATTGCCAGAGACCGAGGGGCTAGAGGAAAAACGTGATCGAAGTAGCGCACTTGGAACGATTCGCCATTGTAATCAATCGAGAGCTCGCCGGCGTTGAGAACTTGTCCATACTGTCCGCCCAATACGGGGATCAAGACTTTGTTCTGTAGCTTCACCTCTGGTGAATTCCAGTCAATATCGAACCAGGTTGCAAACCGGCTTGATGGACCGTTCTCAAGCACGTCCCACCAGTATCTGTTTTCCGGGCCGGTGGCCATGTGATTCGGCACAATGTCGAGCACCTGCCCCATGCCCAGTTCTTTTAGTGTTGCCGAAAAGCGCGCGTGCCCCGCTTCACCGCCCAACTCAGCGTTTACTCTCTGCTGATCGACGACGTCATAGCCGTGTTGGCTGCCCTTGGCGGCTTGCAGATAGGGCGAGCAATACACGTGGGAGATTCCGAGCGCTTTAAGATAGCTCGCTGCAGCAGCGGCGTCATCAAAGGTGAACCCCGAGTGAAGCTGCAGCCGGTAACACGACGAGGGCGTGCACCTCATATAGAGCTTTGATGCTATGCAGCTTGCAGGTTGGACCTGTTGACGGCTTTTCTATGTTTGGGCGCGATCTGCCTGAACGTAATCTCGCGGTAAGTTCGATGTAAGCTATAGAAAAAAAGTGGTTTGCGAAGCGCCACGCAGTTTGCTCGGAGAATAATGAGTCTCGGGTGCCTGCCCCTTTGGTTCACCGTGAGATGCATATTGCCCGATTGCGCGGATGCTCAGCACCAAACGAGCCGCAAACATCTTCGCAGTCTATGCGATGAGCTGCTCTGTTTCCTCGTCAAGGCGGGAGACCGCAAAAGGCGTTAAAGGCCGCATTTCCAAATAGGCTGGCAGTCGACCCTCGCAAACATGGTCAGCCTCAAGACGCTCCAGTTCGGCCTCCCATGTTGAAGTCGCCAATATAAGGTAGCAATCGGGACAGATCGAATCGATCGTGCCATCTTTATTGGTTCTATGAGGGTACTCGCGATTCTGAGGAAGGGGGAGGATCATTTCTGAGGGTCCTGGGTCGAAACTGCAAGAACCTGAGATTACCAATGTAATTCCTGCGATGAAACTGGGGGTATTCCTAGGATTAGCGCAGAATGCACACTTGCCTTTGATCGAGACACAAGCCGATTCAATGCAATGAATTGGAGGTCCGGAACAGTCCAGGCTCTTTACCGGGTTGCGGGCTCTTCTTGCGTTCCGATGATCTCCGTTGGTTCCATCTCACCGGACTGAGAAAACACGCGAAGTTTGGCCAGGAGATCGGTCGGATGGACGGGCTTCAACAAGAATTCAAATTCGTATCCTTGCTTTCGGGCGCCTTCCAGAAGGTTTGAAGTCGCCGCCTGCCCTGAAAACAGAAGAACCTTGCACAGCGGGTAAGTCCGCTGAAATTCGATGGCGAGTTCGATTCCCGACATTCCCGGCATCACGACGTCTGAAATGAGTAAATCCGGTGAAGTGGCAAACCCAGCTGCCGCCAAGGCGAGTCTTGCGTCCTCGAAGGCGAATGCGTTGAAACCCGCTTGATTCAGAATCATCGCGAGTGTCTGCGCGATCACTTTCTCATCGTCGACGACATAAACTATCGGTTTTCGTATGCCCATTTTCGTCGACCTCGCTTGTCGCTTCCTGAAAAGGATCTTTGATCCGATTGAAATCCCGAAGGGATTTGATTAGATCAGTTCTAAATCGTCAACTTGCAATGTTGGGAAGAAGTTCAGTTTCTCGTTGAATGATTCACGAAAAACTTCTCAATAGCGCTCTTAAATATCTCTGGCTGCCTCTATCCAAGCCTTCTGGTGGAACCGACACCGGTCACCGCAGAACATTGTTGGAATTTCGGAAGCTCCTTCGCCAAACGTAGACCACGTCCTCGGGAAGCACAACTGGGAAATACCCTAGGATGCGCCTATTGCGCATTGCATCTTCTCGTCCACACCTGATGATCGGTTATGCTTATCGACATTGGAAGTAAAGCGGCTTGATGGAAGGTAAGCCGCTAAGAGGAAACTGAGGGCTGCGTCACCCGAGGTCCTGATGAATCATGCCTAAGCGCCTGCTGATAGCCGATGACCATCTGCTCGTGCTCGAGGGCCTGTCGCGCCTCCTCGCCAATG
Organism: uncultured Acidobacteriaceae bacterium; assembly: GCA_963782085.1. Classification (GTDB taxonomy): domain Bacteria; phylum Acidobacteriota; class Terriglobia; order Terriglobales; family Acidobacteriaceae; genus Telmatobacter. The sequence goes on along the minus strand of CAWAIL010000001.1, from coordinate 964,192 downwards.
AATTTGAGATTTCAGGGACGGCCAGGGACGGACTCGTTTTACTGGCGGAGGCGGAGCGGATTCAACCTGATGTCGTTGTTCTCGATATTGGGATGCCCGGCATGAACGGGATTGAAGCTGCGCGTCGCTTAAGCAAATCCGTGCCCTCTGCAAAGATCGTATTTGTCACGCAGCACCTTGACCCGGCATATATTCATGCTGCTTTCGCTGCCGGAGCAATGGGATATGTGGCAAAACAATCGGCATCGACCGAATTGGTCAACGCAGTCCATAATGCTCTGCAGGACCGCTATTATGTGACGCCTTTGGCCGGTGAGAAAGCAGTTCAGTTTACGGCGCTTCATCCAAAAGTGAACCCGATGGAAATGTTTGGCGCCGAGCTTACGCCCCGCCAGCGTGAGGTTCTTCAGTTGGTTGCTGAAGGGAAGTCTTCGAAGGAGATTTCCGCTGCGCTCAGTATTTCTGTCAAAACTGTCGAATTTCACCGCAATAGCCTTATGGACGAGCTGGGGGTTCACACAATTGCCGAATTGACCCGCTATGCCATGTTGCGCGGCATTATCACCTAAAAGCGAATAAGTGCGATCCCTGATTCCGGATCGATCTCTTTCGTCAGGTGCTTTGGGTTCTCAGTCAGGATCAGTTCGCACGTCGGACGGACCGTTGCGCTCAAAAGATGGCCGCCATGCGCCGTTCCGTCAACGCGCCCTACCACAAGGTGGGCGTGAACTTGCGGTTCTGAATCCTTTATCGCAACGTCGCCGATAAGGGACAGCAATTCGACCTGCTCGTTCAGCTTGACTGCGGTCTGATATTTTTTGGTCTGCCAATTAAACCATCCGAGTTCAACTTCGCTGAGAGCACCAATGGCTTTGAAACTGCTGCCGAAAAGACGATTCTCCTCGGCGAACGTCTTGAGAGACGCGAGAACTTCCTCGCCTGTATCGAGGATCAGGACGAATGTCTTCGGACTATCGGAAATCTGCTTCGAACGCATGGTCCCTCTCTTCGGTGTGGGATGCAGGTATTTCAAAAAATGTTCTATTGCGGACCGGAATTTGATGCATTCCAGTGCACCTCGATCACACCTGGCAGGTTTTCAAGATCTGCAACCACGGTGGGCACGACCTTATTCTCCGGTCGAGATGGCCAGCGCAGTTCAAACTTGATTCCACGCCTTCGCTCCGGTTTGTAACTCGAAATCGCGACAGACTTGATTCGGAAATCAGAATATTTGAGCTTGTCTTGCAGTTCCTGGGGAGAAACCTGATCGCCTTCGATCATGACCTGCAACTCTGCAAGTTGATATCGCTCAATGTGTCTCTCAAGATGCCGTAAACCCGAGAGGACACCGAAACCGAGAACGGCAGAAACCGATCCGAGGACGAGTTGGCCTCCTCCCATGCAGAGCCCAACCACGGTGGCGAACCACAACGTCGCCGCTGTTGTGATTCCGAGAACGAGTTCGCCCTTTTTGAGTATTGCGCCGGCCCCGATAAACCCCACGCCCGTCAGAATTCCGAGTGGCAATCGCATCAGGTCCATTACGGCGTAGGAGTTGCTCGGTTTTCCGTTGGTCGGAATCAGCAGGTTCATCTGGATCATCGCAACCGAGGCCGCGAGTGTAACCAGCAACGTTGTGCGAAGCCCAGCCGCATGGCCGGTTCTGCTTCGTTCCAGGCCCATAAGGCTCCCGGCGGCCACCGTCAATATGAGCCGAAAGGTGATCGCCGGCCAATGGATTTCAATTGGCATGTTCAACTTGGATTCCAGTCAGGTGAAATGGGATGCTATTTGAATCCTCGTTCCGCGGAGTCCGGTGGAGTCTGCCTTAGGCCCTGGTTGGACAGCGGCAGCATTCATGCGCAATCTCCAACCCTTCCTTCGTAAGGATCACCCAAGCTTGAAGCGTCGATGAGGAAGTAGAGAATTTCCCCTCGATGTCGATGAGCTGCTCGTTTGCCGCTGCATCCACATCGAGGCCGCACCACTGTAACCGCTCGCCAATATACCTGCGCAGAAAAATGCCGTTTTCTCCGATTCCACCGCCAAACACGACGGCGTCGGCTCCTCCAAGAATCGTGAGATACGCTCCGACTGCTTTTGCAATCCGGTAGCAAAACATATCGATAGCGAGCTTCACCTTGGGATTCTTGTCATATTTCTTCATCAACTCTCGTGTGTCGAGCGACTCTTCTGACACTCCCAACAGACCGGATTGCTTGTTCAACAGCTCCATTACCTCATCGAGATCGAGCCCTTCTTCGTGGATGAGAAATGGGATCAGCGATGCATCGACGTCGCCGCTTCTCGTGCCCATCATCAGACCTTCGAGAGGTGTCAGGCCCATGGTGTTGTCAACAGAACGCCCATTCTTAATTGCCGTGATCGAACAGCCGCTTTCAAGGTGCATTGTGATCAAAGTGCACTCGTCGGGTCGTTTCCTTTGCAAATGCGCATAACGCTCGAGAAGATATCGATGCGAGATGCCATGAAAGCCGTACCGCCGGATTTGCCGTCTCTTTGAGAGTTCCGTCGGAATGGCATAGAGAGCAGCCTCTTCCGGAATCGTATGATGAAAGGCCGAATCGAACACGCCGATGATTGGAACGCCGGTAAAGTGCTTGCGCACCGTCGCCAGTACATCCAACGAAGGCTTGTTGTGGAGCGGTGCGAGTTTCTCGAATGCTTCGACTTCGGCAACAATTTCGTCAGTAAGTTCAGCGGGAGCAGTCAATTTCGGGCCGCCATGAACGACGCGGATTGCGACCCGATCAATATCCTTGAAAGTGGGAAGACCGGATTCGGAGTGGTGAGTGAGCCAATCAAGGATGCTGTCTGTAGCCGCTCCGTAGTCGAGTGCATCGACCGGTTCGCGTGCTACGACCGACTTGCCCTCGTAGCGCAGAAGACTAGGCTTTTTGCCAATTCCTTCGATACCGAGACTCACCCGCTCGACCGCTTCGAATGCGTATCGCTCGGCGGGATCGCATTCCACGATCTCCGCTTTGAGTGAATTGCCACCGGGATTGAAAACCAGCACAAGCATCCTGAGTGACATTGGATGCAAGCGAGGATCGTAGCCAGCGTCCGAAAAGGAGGGCTTTTTTGAAGGGGTCGGGCGGCTAGCTGGCGGAGAGAGTGGGATTCGAACCCACGTTAGAGTTTCCCCTAAACACGCTTTCCAAGCGTGCGCCTTCAGCCACTCGGCCATCTCTCCTCAGGTGCAGGCTGACTGATTGAGTTTACCATTCTCAAGCAATCTAGCCTGTAACATCGGCCCGACCGAAAACCATTCGTATTCGCTCAATTTTCCAGCAAGTCCTGAAGCCGTATACAGCCTCACGGATGCTCACTTATAGTGCGTTGTTGCCCGCCACCCGCGAATTTTCGTTTCCACGTAATCACCCTCATTGGAAAGGTGTTTCTCAAGCCTCCAATCTCCCGTCGCGATTTGATTTCGTCGGGCGTTGCGCTTTCTACTTCTTCACTTTTGGTGCGTTCGCCTGGGGCCGCGCGGCCGCCATGCTTGCCGCTCCCATGCACCGCCATTCGCGCGAAGACGAATACAGCTACGTACTTCGAGGCCGCCTCGGTGCGCTCCTCGGCGACGAGGTAGTCTTTGCCGAGCCGGGCGAGCTGGTGTTCAAGCCTCGCAACCAATGGCACACATTCTGGAACGCCAGTGACGATCCCGCCAGTATCCTCGAGATCATCGCACCCTCCGGCTTCGAGCGATTCTTCAACGAGCTTGCCGATCAAGGCGGCGTCACGAACGTTGCGCCCTCCATCCTTGGCAACCTCTGTGAGCGATACGGTCTTGAGATGAGACCTGACTCAGTGCCGGAACTGGTTGAACGATTCCAACTTCGTTTCCCCGGCGAGCCGGTGACCCCGGGGGACAATACGCTAGTGTCGGTCGAGGAAATTCCATTGCGGACGTCTCAAAACGTCCTGCAGAGGCGAAAGCCCGGCACGATAGAGCTGCTCGAGTCATTTCAAAATGACCGGTTGGGATGAGGCTCGCTCTCCCACCCTCGCGGCGAAAATAAACTCGCCGCGAGGCTCCGCCATATGGGCGTGGACCTATCGGGTAGGGCACCGGGAATAGTGTTATGTGGGCGCCCCACCCTCTACATTGGAGTGATGGGCCAGTCACGAGCCAACTGGAGAAGTGAACTGCGCGCGATGGTGGCGCTGGCGGTTCCGGTGGTGCTGAGCGAACTGGGCTGGATGGCGCAGGGCGTGGTGGACACCATTATGGTGGGCCGGCTTGGGCCGGCGGCCATTGGCGCCGTGGCGCTGGGCAATGCCGTCTGCTATACGCCTTCGCTGTTTGGCGTGGGGCTGATGCTGGGGCTGGACACGCTGGTGGCGCAGGCCTACGGCCGCGAGGATCACGACGAATGCCATCGCTGGCTGGCGCAGGGCGTGTACCTGGCGTGCATTGCGGCGATTCCGTTCATGATCGCGATCGGGCTGGCGAGCTTTTTCTTTGCGCGCTTCGGAATTACGCCGGAAGTGGCCGTGCCTGCCGGCGGATACACTGCAGCGCCTGCTGTGGGGCACGCTGCCGCTGCTGCTCTACGGCGCGGCGCGGCGCTATTTGCAGGGCGTGGGCCAGGTGCGCGTGATCACTGTGACTTACGTTGCGGCGAACCTGGTGAACTGGTTTCTGAACTGGGTGCTGATCTACGGCAAGCTGGGTATTCCGGCGCTGGGCGTGAACGGATCGGCGATTTCGACGGTCGTTTGCGCGCGTTACGATGGCGCTTGCGCTGATGGGGTTTGCGTGGCGCTACGAGCGCAAGCGCGGGCATCCGCTGTTTCAGCACTGGGCTGCGCCGCAGATGGCGCGGCTGAAGACGCTGGTGAAGCTGGGCGCGCCGGCGGCGGGGCAGATTTTGCTGGAAGTGGGCGCGTGGAACCTGGCGACATTTTCGGCGGGATATCTGACGCCGGTGGCGCTGGCCACGCACCAGATTGTGCTGAACTACGCGAGCGTGACGTACATGGTGCCGCTGGGGATTTCTGCGGCGGCGGCGGTGAGCGTGGGGCATGCCGTGGGCGCGGGCGATCGCGGCGCGAGCGCGGCGAGCGGGATGGCTGGCGCTGGGACTGGGCACGAGCTTTATGCTGCTGGCGGCGATGGTGTTGGTGGTGTGGCCGCGGCCGCTGATCGAGCTATACACAAGCGATCCGCGGGTGCTGGCCGTCGGGCCGGGGCTGTTGGCTTGATTGTTGCGGCGTTTGAAATCTTCGACGGCGATCCAGACTGTTTCCACGGGCGCGCTGCGCGGGTTGGGAGAGACGCGCGCGCCGATGTGGGCGAACCTGGTGGGCTATTGGGTGCTGGGACTGCCGCTTGGTTTTTTCTTTGCTTTGGATTGAAGTGGGGAATCTACGGACTGTGGATCGGGCTGACGCTGGCGCTGATTGTGATTGCGGTGGCGCTGCTGGCGCGGTGGAGGAGAGATGCGAAGAGGCAGCTTTTAGCTGTTAGCTCTTAGCTTTCAGCAGGGCATTGTGGGGAAGCGGACGAGCGTCGTGCCAGGCTATGCGACGGTTACTGACCATACCAGCTGGTGTCAAGTTGCGGATTCCGATCAGGGGGTTACCTTTGGGGCGCAGTGTGGGACGGTGGACAATGTAAAGTGACTATAATCACATATGGGGTGCCAGCATGGTTGGAGCAGCCGCTCGAGAGCATCAGAATTCTATCGCGAAGGGAATCCCGCCAAATGGCGACAGGAAACCTTGCCCTGGGTCAAGAACAGGGCGAAAGCATCGCGCGTCCGCGCATCGTAAACGACTTCAGCATCATCGTAGCCACGGTAAACGGATCGGGCTCGCAGTCCGCGAACAGCGTGCTGCTGAAGAGCATTTTTGGAATGGGGGTTCCCGTCAGCGGGAAGAACCTGTTCCCCTCGAACATTGCCGGCCTGCCCACCTGGTACACCATTCGCGCCAGCAAAGACGGCTATGTGGCGCGCAAGCGCGAGATCGACGTGCTGGTGGCGCTGAATCCCGAGACCGCGCGCGACGACATGATGTCGGTGCAGCACGGGCGGCGCGGCCATCTACGAAGAGAACCTGAACCTGAAGCAGTACCGCAACGATGTGGTCTGCTATCCGGTCCCGTTCGACAAGATCACCGCCGCCATCTGCCCCGAAGCCAAGCTGCGCAAGCTGGTGAAGAACATGGTGTACGTGGGCGTGGTGGCGCAACTGCTCGACATCGATCTCGGCGTGGTCGAGAAGAGCGTGCGCAAGCAGTTTGCCAAGAAGCAGAAGGTCTTCGACCTGAACTTCGGCGCGGTGAAGGCGGGCTTCGACTACGCGAAGACCACGTTCACCAAGCAGGATCCGTTCTTCATCGAGCGCGATGAACCAGACCGCGGGCAAGATCATCATCGACGGCAACGCGGCCTGCGGCATGGGCGCGGTGTTCGCCGGTGTCACGGTTGTGGCGTGGTATCCCATTACGCCGTCGACTTCGCTGATTGAGGCGACGACCGATCTGCTGAAGAAGTTCCGCGTCACGCCGGAAGGCAAGGCGACGTTTGCGGTGGTGCAGGCTGAAGACGAGCTGGCCGCGATCGGCATGGTGCTGGGCGCAGGCTGGGCCGGCGCGCGCGCCATGACTTCGACCTCCGGACCGGGCATCTCGCTGATGGCCGAGTTTGCCGGGCTTGGCTACTACGCTGAGATTCCCGGCGTCATCTTCGACGTGCAGCGCAGCGGGCCCGTCGACGGGCATGCCGACGCGCACCCAGCAGTCCGATCTGCTTTCGACGGCGTTTCTTTCGCACGGCGATACCAAGCACGTCGTTCTGCTGCCGGGCTCGGTGAAGGAGTGCTTCGAGTTCGGCTATGCGGCGTTCGATCTTGCCGAGCGGCTGCAGACGCCGGTATTTGTGCTTACGCGATCTCGACCTGGGCATGAACAACTGGATGTCCGATCCGTTTGCGTATCCTGACAAGCCGCTGGATCGCGGCAAGGTGCTGACGGCCGAAGAGCTTGAAAGCGCTGGGCAGCTTTGCGCGCTACCGCGATGTGGATGGCGACGCGATCGGCTGGCGCACGCTGCCGGGAACCGACCATCCCAAGGCGGCGTACTTTACGCGCGGCTCGGGACACAACGACGCGGCCGGATATACCGAGAAGCCCGACGAGTACCAGGCCGTGATGGATCGGCTGGCGCGCAAGTTCGAAAATGCGCGCAAGCTGGTTCCGGCGCCGGTCGCGTGTCGAAGGACGGAACCTCGAAGATCGGATTCCTGGCCTATGGTTCAACCGACTTCGCGTTGCGCGAGAGCCTCGACCAGATCGAGAAGGAGCACAAGTTCGAGCGTGGACTACATGCGCATTCGGGCGTATCCGTTTGCGCACGAGATTCACGACTTTGTGGCCAGCCACGAGCGCGTTTACGTGGTGGAGCAGAACCGCGATGCGCAACTGGCAAGCCTGCTGAAGCTGGATCTTCCCGGCGAGCAGGTGGTGAAGCTGCGCAGCATTCTGCACTACAACGGATTGCCGATCGACGCGCGCACCATCACTGAAGAATTTGCAACCAAGGAGGGCCTCTAAATATGGCGACCGCAACAGCTCCACGGCCCCAAAGTGAATCACATTGGCCTGCCGGTGATCGAGTACCGCGGCGGCAAGTCGACGCTGTGCGCCGGCTGCGGCCATAACGCGATCTCAGAGCGCATCATCGACGCCATGTTCGAGATGGGCGTGGAGCCGGAGCGGGTGATGAAGATGAGCGGCATTGGCTGCTCGTCAAAGAGCCCGGCCTACTTTATGAGCCGCTCGTTCAGCTTCAACAGCGTGCACGGGCGCATGCCGAGCGTGACCACCGGCGCGATGCTGGCCAACAGCACCATGATGGCGCTGGGCGTCTCCGGCGACGGCGACACGGCTTCGATCGGCATGGGCCAGTTTGTCCACCTGATGCGGCGCAATCTGCCGATGATTTACATCATCGAAGACAACGGCGTTTACGGCCTGACCAAGGGCCAGTTTTCGGCGACGGCCGATATCGGCTCCAAGCTGAAGACCGGCGTCATCAATGATCTGCCGGCCATCGATACCTGCGCCATGGCGATCCAGTTGGGCGCGACGTTTGTGGGGCGCTCGTTCTCCGGCGACAAGAAGCAATTGCTGGCGATGCTGAAGGCGGCCATCGCGCACAAGGGAACGGTGATGCTCGACGTGATCAGCCCGTGCGTTACGTTCAACGATCACGAGGGCTCGACGAAGAGCTACAAATTCCTGCAGGAGAACGACGAGCCGATCAACGAGATCGGATTTGTGGCCAGCTTCGACGACATCGAAGTGGATTACGATTCAGGCGAAGTGTACGACGTGGAGATGCACGACGGATCGCAACTGCGCCTGCGCAAGCTGCTTGAGGACTACGACCCGACCAACAAGGCGAACGCGGTGCGCACGCTGATGGAAGCGCACGAGAAGGATGAGATCCTCACCGGCGTCTTCTATATCGACACGCAGAAGCCAACGTTCATCGATCAGCTGAGCATGGTCGACGAGCCGCTGGCAACGCTGCCTGAGTCGCTGACGCGGCCGCCGAAACAGGCTCTGGATAGCCTGATGGCGAATCTGCAGTAACGCTTTAAGTTTATACGGGTAAAAACCTGATCCTTTTCGGCCGCGGTCACTTAGCCGGAAAGGATCAGGTTTTTTGTGGAATCAAAACGACTTTCAGGAGGCCTTTCCGCGCAGTTCTTGCTCGGCGCGGAACCAGTCTTCTTCGTGGTGTCCGTGTTGACGGCCGCGCTCGCTCCAGTACCGATGCGCGAGCATCGCGATCTGATCGTGCGGGATCCTCATCCGGGTCACATTAGAGGAATGGCCGTTGGTTGTGTTTAAGGTTAGGCCGTTGCTTCCATTAGCATTCTTGTTCGATTTTGTTGGGGCTTTTGTTTTAGAGGTGGCTTTTTTTGTCGTCTTTTTGACGGCATCTGTCATAGGAAATATCCTCCTGGGGGTTTGAGGCGAACAAACTTCCGTCCTCTTTATGATAACGAATCCGTGCATCCCTGTAGAGGGGAATCGCGCAGGCGAACCTCGGAAATAACATTCTTTTTTGAACGATGCCTGTTGGCTGAATTGCGTCAAGGTTCGCACTGGCATTCTGATCTAAGACGGTTGAGATTTGCTCGAAGCCGGGCGCTTTGCCGTGTATCGTGGACTCAATAGCAATCGCGAAGCACGGGTTTCGCGAAGCACAGGCAGAATCACCAGGCTGCTCCGTGCTGGAACGCATCGGGACCCAGGTTCTCAGCTTCGCCGGGGCAAGAGAAGATCATGACGACTCCCGCCATCGATACCATTGCGCTCACGCGGCGATTTGGCGATTTCACTGCGGTTCAGGATGTAAATCTTCATGTCGATGCGGGGCAGTTCTTCGGGTTTCTGGGACCCAACGGCGCGGGCAAATCGACAACCATCAAGATGCTCACCGGGCTGCTGGCGCCCACCTCGGGCAGCATTCGCATTCTCGGCGAGGATTTCTCTGCCAATTCAGCAGAAATCAAGCGACAGATTGGCGTAGTGCCGGAAGGAATGGCGCTGTTCGGCCGTCTCACGGCCGACGAATATCTCCGGTTTGTGGGCCGCATGTACGGGCTCGATCGCGCAACCACTTTGCAGCGCACGCAGGAACTGCTGGAATTTATGCAGCTGGCTGACGAAGGGAAGAAGCTGATCGCGGATTTTTCTCACGGCATGCAGAAGAAGCTCGCGCTGGCGGCCGCAGTGATTCATGGCCCCAGGGTTCTTTTTCTCGATGAGCCATTTGAGGGCGTCGACGCTGTCGCCGCGGGAACCCTGAAGTCGATGCTGCAGCGCATGATTGCGCGCGGAGCAACAATCTTTCTCACCTCGCATGTGCTCGAGATCGTGGAGCGACTCTGCACGCATGTGGCTATCATTCATCGCGGGCAGTTGGTAGCGCAGGGATCGCTTGAGGAACTTCGCGCCGGTAGCGGGCGCATCGGCGATGCCGGGCACGCCGTCATCTCGACCGACGCACACCGCAGTCTTGAAGCAATCTTCCTTGAAATCGTCGGAACCGACCGAGAAGGGAATCCGGCGGCCACGGCGCCCGAGCAGGAGCTTTCATGGCTGAGCTGACCGGTGGCGAATCACTATCCGGACCGGCGTCTCGAATTCCGGCGAGCACCCAGATTCTGGCGGTTGCGTGGTTGCGCTGGCGCATCTTCGTCAACAGCACATTTCGCAGTCGGCCGAAAACAGCGGGGCAGGCGGTCGGTCTTGTCTTCACGATTCTGCTGCGCATGATCGTCTGGCCCTTAATGGCTATGATGCTCATCGGGCCCGTTGCTGGGTTGTGGTTTCTGGGCATGGGAGACAATGTCGAATCACCATCCCGAAGGCTTGTTGGCGCTCTTCGCCACCGTCACGGTTGCGATGGCAATTTGTCACCGTCAATGGGCTGAGCGTCGCTGCGGCAGTCTCCACCTTCGATCCTGCTTCGCTGATTCGCTATCCGCTGCGGTTCGGGCGCTATTTTGTTCTGCGCACGCTGATCGGCTTCATGACGCCGAGCACCGTTGTTGGTTGTCTCTCCCTGCTTGCTGTTGCGGTCGGCATCGGAATCGCCCGGCCGCCACTCATCTTTTCCTGCACTGATTGTTGTCGCAGTCTACGCCCTGATGAACATGTTTTTGACGCGCATGATCGGCGCATGGATGGAGCGATGGCTTGCCAATCGCCATTTCCGCGAATTCTTTGGCGTGTTCATGGCTCTCTTCGCAGTCGGCATTCAGTTTTTTAATCTTCAACGCTACCCAGCGCACTCTCATGGAATGCCGCACAGTTGGATCTATAACTTTGTCAAGGGCTCGGATTCATCGCTCCAATGGCTGCCACCGGGCTTCGCGGCGAATGCGATTCTCCACGTCTCGTACCCGCTCTCAGCATTCATCTCTCTCGCCTGGCTCATCGCGACCACTTGTTTGTTCGCCGGTGTCTTCGCCATCCGTCTTCGCAAGCAGTTTCAGGGCGAGTACCTGAGCGACGGACTGTCGCGCCGCGGACCGGCCAAACGCGTCATTCGCGCAAAGGAGCCAATTCCAGTGGCGCCTCCGGCAGCATCCGTTGCAGTGCGACCGGATCGCCCAACTTTTCCGCCCATCGTTGCTGCCTGCCTGCGCAAGGAGTGGCTGATCTTTCGCGGCAATAGTGCGCAATTTATCGGCTTGCTCACTCCGCTCATCTTTATCATTTTGCTGAATCGCGGGCAGTTTGCCACGCATCCGGCGCTCTTTTTGCCTGGCGCTATCGCTTACGCGTTGCTCGGCACACTCGCCAGCCTTTATAACGTCTTTGGAGCCGACGGTCTTGGAGTGCAAATCTATCTGCTTGCTCCGATCCGGATGCGAGACGTGATTGTCGCGAAAAATATAGCCAGTCTTGTGCTTGTGGTGGCGGAAGCTGTGCTGGCCTGGTGTCTGGTGCTGTGGCTCAAGCGAAGCGCAATTCCACTACCGACGCAGGTCTCCACTGTGTTCTGGACGATCTTCGTGATTGCGCTCAACGTCGCGCTCGGTACCTTGCGATCGATTCAGGCGCCGCGCAAATTCATCCCGGGCCAGACGCGGCAGCGGCGAGGCATTCCCACCAATCGCACGAGCGGCTTGCTCGTTCTCCTTGTGTTGTTTGGCAGCCTGCTTTTGCAGTTGCCGGTGGTTCTGCTCAGCCGGCATCTGCACCTGCCCTGGCTCGCAGCGTGGATCTTCGGGCCTCTGGCCGTTGCGGCTGTCACCAGCTACGCGATTCTGTTGCGGAACGCGGACCGCCTGATGCTGGCACATCGCGATATTCTCGCTGAAGAACTTTGCAAAGCATGATCTGGCAGCAATCTAAAGTTCCCACCAATCGAACAGTGCCATGCGTGGATAATAGAGACCAGCTCGAATTGGCGCATTCGCACCTTGCAGGTTTCGCAGAACTTTTCCATAAGCCTCAATCTGCGGCGCAAAAGCGCTGCGCAATGCGGGCAATGCCAACTCCGCGACGCGTTTCTCCTCGAGTGCCGTTTTGTAATCGATAATCCACCACGTGGTGGGCGACAGGTCATTCACCGGCGTGTCTCCCGCGCGAAACACACGATCCACCTGCACCGTTCGCAGGCTGCCGTCGATTACTCCTGTCCAGCGCACTTCGCTTGCCGCATCCGCGTGCGGCGCGAGAATCCACTCGCCGATCGGATCCGCAGCGGCCTTCCGGGCAAGTTCAAGCGATTGTTGCGCGAGGCGCGACGCCTGCTTTGCATCGACTCCAGCCGCCCGAATCCGCGCCGCAATTCTCGGGACAAAATTGTCGAGTGCGGCGAGCGCTGCCGGCTTTGGTCGTGTCGCGAAAAGCCGCGCCAGTTCCTGCAGCAGTGAATGCACGCTCTGCCCGAGCGCTCGAGAAATCAGTCCACCTTCGTGCCGCTCATAAAGCCGCCCGGTGCCCAACAGCGGGCTCCCATCGAGTGCAGTGCTCGACGGGGTTGCAGTATTTTCAAATTTCGCCGGTAGTCGACGAATCAATGCTGGCATCGCTACTTCATTTCCTTGATCCGAGACTCCCGCTGCAATTGTGTCAACCGTGCCAGGCTCGACCTCTTCCTTGTTTCTCGCCGCGCGCCACGCGTCGAAACGCCTTCGGATTTCTTCTCCGAATGCGGGCCACGCCGTTGCAAGAAGTGTGTTCTTGAAGTCGGCTAATTCGATCGATCCATCCTTGCAGATTTTGTATCCAGGCCGAGCAAAGAGATGCAGCTCATTGCGCGCGCGCGTCGCCGCCACATACAGCAGGCGCCGCAACTCCTGCTTGTCCCGCTCCCGTTTTGCGCCATCGACAAATGCTTTCGCGTCTCCGCGGCCTGCTCCTTTTGGCTGCAATGGCGCCACTAGAAGCTCGGTAACTTCCCTGGTATCGTCCGACTCCGCCAGGCCGCGCTCAAGCCACGAAAGCAATTCCCGGCCGCCTGCCGGCGCCTTTGCCTGCAGCTCAGGCACGATCACCACTTCGAACTCGAGCCCTTTCGATTTGTGAATTGTCATTAGTTGCACGCCATGCTCGGCGTCGGAGTTCGGATCGGGCTGCGCGTTCAACTTTTCGAGAGCCGCATCGATGGCCGGCCCGAGCAGGTCTTGCTCTCCTTCAGGCAAACTGTCGATGCGGCTCCAGAGAAGATCGAGATTCGCGCGCTCCGCCGCATCCACGCACTGCGCTCCGCCAAGCCTCAGCCATATCAGCTCAAGCCATGAGCCTGTGGATGCTGTTGGCTGCGCAGCCCGCTGAAGTTGCGCAAATTCGTAAGCGCTCAGCACGCGTTGGACCGCCCCGCGTTCCTGCGCGCCCAGCAGATGAGCGCGTTCCCTGAGTAAATCAGGGACCGAGCGAGCAAGGAGTTCGAGCTCATCTGCACTGACCATCATGTGCAGGTCCGCAAGCGCAAGCCCGCACCACGGCGCGCGCAGAACGCCGAGCCACGCCACGCGATCCACCGGATTGAGCAAAGCGCGGGCCAGCGCGAGAGCATCGAGAATTTCCGGCCGCTCTTTCAGCTCTTCCAGTTCTACCGCGCGAAACGGAATTCCTTCGTCGCGCAACGCTGCCGCAATCGGCGCCAATGCCTTTCGCGCTCGCCCCAGAATGGCGATGCGATACTTCTCGCCAGCCGTTCGCGCCTGCTCGATACGAAGTAAATGCCCGCGCACAACTGCAACGACCTGTTGGATCTGCTTCTCGCATACTTCTTTCTGCGCAGCCTTGATCTCGTCTTTTCGATTCGTAGCTGCATTGCCCTGCGCGAGCGGCGAAAAATCAAGATGCAGTTGCACGCATGGCTTACTTTGATTGACGATATGTATTCCTGAGTGCGCCAGTTCGCTGCGTGCGGCAAGCGATCTGGTAAATTCGACGCCGCTGCCATCGTTTTCCGCGAAGATCCGTTCGAAATCCTCATTCAGCCGTTCGACCAATGCCGAGGCGCTGCGGAAGTTTGCCGTCAGTTGCACGCTTTCGAAGCGCAAGGGCTGATCTTCCTGAACCTCGAGACCAAATTGCTCGACGCGCGGGAACAACTCGGCATCGGCGTCGCGAAATCCATAAATTGACTGCATTGGATCGCCGACCACAAAGCAGGTGCGTCCTTCGCGATCAGGCCACGCTCGGATTAAAGATGCTAGAAGCTGATGCTGGCGCCGGCTCGTATCTTGAAATTCGTCCACGAGCAGATGGCGGATTCCATCGGCAACCGCGAGTGTCGCATCGCTTGGTTGCCCATCTTCACCTTTCAGAACTCTCAGAGCAATCTGTGCCACTTCGGTAAAGTCGACCGTGCCCGTATCCGCGAAGACGACATGCAATTGGGCCGCCGCGTGACGCAGCAGCCTGAAAGACGCGCAAACGATCTCCCATTCGGGATCGGTGTAACGTCCTGATGCAGCGTCGCAAGGATTTGAGCGCGCGAATGGCCGCTCAAGTTCCGCGCGCAACGTATCCCAATCTGGATCTCGATCGAGCACAAACTCGTGCATCCAGCGATCTCTGCATTCAAGCATACTGACCAGCAGGTCCTCGATTTCCTTCCAACTGTTGTCGCGCCAGAGCAACAGCCGTTCGATTGCCAAGGTCAGCGCCGCATCTTGCTTGCTGATCTGCTCGAGTGCACGTCGAGCCGCGCGTCGATACAAATCTGACGGGTGCTCCGCGATGTCAAGTCCGCCTCCAAGGCCCGAAACCAGGGGTTGTTGCAGCGCGAGGACACGGCAAAATGCGTCGATGGTTGAAATGCGTAGTTGCGCCGGAAGCTCCAGAAGTTTCCAACCAAGTCTTTTGGAGTGAGCAAGGACGCGTTGCGCAATTTCGCTGGGCTCAACTTTTCGCAATTCATCGAGAACACGGTTACGCATTTCGGCGGCCGCAGCTTCAGTGAATGTAATCGCGAGCACTTGTCCGGGCTCATCCACTTGAGCAAGTAGTTTGAGATATCGTTCTGCCAGGAGTGTGGTCTTTCCTGATCCCGCCGGCGCGCGCACCAGCACTGACCTGCTGCAGTCGAGCGCCCGGTTGCGCTCAGCCTGATCCGGAGGTGCGGGTCTGGTTGCGCTGCTACTCATCGCCGCCCTCCGCACCGTTCTCGCCGCTGTTGGCATCGTCCGCGCCATGCATTTCCTGGATGCGGCAAAGGGCATGCAGTTCGCATCGCTCGCAGGTTTCGGGATACTTCCGCGGGTTGACGTCCGCTCGTCCCGCAAGAAAATCTTCGGCTAGCCTGACAATTTCCTGGCGCCACGCCTTCAGGTCTTCCAGCGTCAGCGGTTTCTTCACCAGGTTTGTGTTGCCGCGCAGATCGCCTTTCAGCGTCGCCTTCGCCAATCGCACTTTTCCTTGAAACTCGCATTCGCCTGCACGCAGCTTGGCAAAAACCAGCCCTCCCACCTGGCCCATCGCTGAATCGACGGCGAACTCGGCATAAAGCGGAAGCTGTACATCCTCTGGCCGAGGCAAATTCCATTTGCTCGGCTTGTCGTCCCCTGTCTTGTAGTCAACCACTAGCAACGAGCCGTCGTTCAACCGGTCGATACGGTCAAAGCGTAATCGTAACGCGAGGCCTGCAATCGTTGGATTCGCAATCGTCTCCGTCTGCTCCACCGCAAACGGCACACGCGATCGCTCGTAGCGCAACCACTCCACAATTAATGTTATGAGCCGGTCGCCTTCCAGCTCCAAATATCGAGGTGGCATATTATCTCGCGCGCGAATTGGCGTCTTCTCGCGCAGCGCCTGAACTACATGGCCCCCAACAAATGCATTGAGATCGGAGATCGCTGTCAGTTCCGCGTGCGAGCGAATTCCGTCTGGCGGGCCTCCCCAGATTCGGTGCATTACCTCGTGCAGCAGCAATCCGCGCTCCCGCGCAGTGAGTCCGGCTTCTGCCTGTTCCCAACCCTCTGCACCGAGTCTTCCAATTGCAAATGCTTTAAATGCACACTGAGACTGCGACGTTAGAATTCCCGATCCGCCTGTCGCCGCGCCGGGAGAGAAGGGAACCGTGCTCCCGTCGGCAAACGGCATCGCAATGGAAGCCGGCTGTGGCTCCGCCCAAAGGTCTTGCGGAAGCGATTTCGCTTCTCCGGCGATCTGCGCGATGATTTGCGATGGCCGCTTGTCCACTCCGGCGTCTTGGCGCGCAAAACTGAAGTTAATTTCGTTCGTTGAAGAAAATAGACGCCGCGTCATTGCCGTCGCGAGGTCCCAGTCCACTTGCGGAGCCGCGTGGGGCATTCCCGCTTCGCGCTGCACCGCGGGCGGCAGCAGCGGATGCGTCGCACCGCTCTGCGGCCAGCTATCCTCGCTCGCGTCGAGAAACCAGGTAGCGTCCGCAGTAAGACCGGCGGACTCGGCGGGGCCCACAATCAAAATCGGTGCGCCTTGCGACTCCGGCGCGAACAACGATTCATTCATTACGCGCTCAAGATCCCGCAGGTAATTGCGCCAACGGACTGCTCGACCGTTGAAGCCAAGCGATGCCGATTCGTCCACGGCTCGCTGCCAGCGCTGCAACACCTGAAACTCGACACTCGAGAGCGCCCTCGCGCCCGGCCAGCCTGCAGTCTCGAGCAGACGCGGCACCAGTTCAGCCCACGCGAGCGGAGCCTGCTCCCTGCGAGACGCATCGTGTAGCTGCTCTCGAGCCAGGTCCATGCGTGCGCACCACTCTACCGGCAAGTCAGTGCCAGGCCTTTGCCGCATGAATTCAACAAGCGTCCATTGCGTGCGCTGCCAGCCTCTTCGCCGGATTGCACGCATGAATGCGGTCAATGCGCGCGACTCTTCTGGATTGGCGACAGCATAACCCGAAGACAAAAGCCAGTCGACTTCGTTTTCTTCCAGCGGATCACTCAACCACTTGAGCAACAGCTTCGCGTTACGTGCAAGTCCGACCTGTCCAAGTGAAACGCCGAGAGAGAATTCGAAAATCCGGCCGACGTCGTCTGCGCCGCTATCCACCGCGAATCGCCGAAATGTCCGCTCAATCTTGCCCCGTCGCTTCGCCACATCCTGCGCGACGACGAGCAATCGCGCATCGGGATTGGCCTCGAGCTGCCGCGCGCACCAGATCGCGCACGCTGATAATTCGCTCTCCGGGTCTGCGGTCTGGTAGAACCGAAAGTCCCGTGTCGGTTCCGCTAGCGGTGCCTCACGAACGTCGCTGCCGGCGCTCCACGCAGCAAACAATCCGCGTTGCGTCGGCAGGATGCGATCGAAGCCAGCCAACACGATTGGCGGCCGAGCGCTGGGATCTTTCTCGAGCGACTCGACCAACTCAATTGGCAATCGCGCGGCGCTGAGCAGTGCCTGCCTGCGGCACGCCTCATCAAACTCGGCCAGCCATGCGCTGAACTCTGCTGCGTCCTGCTGCCATCCGGCACGCGCATGCGCCGGCAAATACTGAGGAGCATAGGCACACAGCAAATGATGTGCCTCTAGGGCGAGGTCTGCCAGGCGATGGCGTGGCCCATCGAGCAGCCCTGCGCTGCTGCGAGCGCCCGCCAGAATCTCCGCCCATAGGGCCCGCTCCTGCATCGCGCTCAGCACGAGCCGTCCGTCGGCGTTGCGCGCCTCCCAGGCACTGCGAACAAAGCTGTGCCAGTCCTGAATATTGGGAGTTGGCCATGCCGTGAGACTTTCGGCCCTGCGCGCACGATGGAATGCGGCGAGCAGCGATCGCTGAGCGCGTTCACTGGCAGCAACAACGAGGCCGCCCTCGCGCAGCCACACATCGATTTCAGGCGAAGCCACCCCGTCGATCCGATGCCCCATGGCAGCGTTATACGCTGTGAGCGAGCGGTACGCCAACTCGCCAGAACAAATGCAAGACTCTCGCGCTTCGATCGCCTATACTTCTCGGTTGGTCAAACGATTGCGTGAAAGGCGGCGATCCAAATGGGTAGTGCGAAAAAATCAATCAGCATTTCTTTAGTGGTAGCTTCACTGACTTTTGCTTTTGCAACTTCTCAGGTTCAGGCGCAGTCAGCGGCAATTACCCTTTTGCCCGTCGCCATGCCTCGCGTGGGAACTGTCGACGATCGGTTCCAGTCCTACAACATTGAAGCGGTTGAAGTGACTGGTGGCCGCTTCTGGAAGCCCTATGCTTCAACGAGTGCTTCAACTCCGAGCCCCAAACCTGCCGGTGGCGCACCTGTTGGCATCGATCCGTCGCTTTATGAATACCGGGCGCCAATTGACTTGAGCAACCCGCGCTTGCGCAAGCTGGCCACAGCTCTGGGTCCTGCCTATGTGCGCGTCAGCGGCACCTGGATGAACGCCACCTACTTTCAAGACTCCGATGAGCCAGCGCCATCCAAGCCGCCTGCAGGATTCAACAGCGTGCTTACGCGTGAACAATGGAAGGGCGTCGTCGATTTTGCCCGCTCAGTGAATGCGCAGATCGTGACTTCGTTCGCAGTCAGCGCCGGAACGCGCGATGCATCCGGCGTGTGGACACCTAAGGTCGCGCAGCAATTTCTTGCGTACACCAAATCTGCGGGTGGCAGTCTTGCCGCGGCAGAATTCATGAATGAACCGACGTTTGCTGAAATTGGCGGTGCACCCAAAGGTTACGATGCGCCGGCGTTTGCTCGCGATTTCGCTGTCTTTCAAGAATGGGCGAAAGCGAATGCCCCTGAGATGCGCATCATGGGACCTGGCGGCGTTGGCGAAGGAACGCCGATTGCTCCGCCGTTCATGCACCTGCTCAAGTCAGAAGACATTCTCAAGGCTACTGGTCCCGAGTTCGACATCTTCACCTATCACTCCTATGGAGCTGTTTCATCCCGCTGCTCAGCAATGGGCGCCGCGGCAGGAACATCGAGTGACGCAGCGCTTTCGCCAGACTGGCTCTCGCGTGCTGCCAGTGCTGAAGGTGTTTATGTCGCGTTGCGCGACCAATACGAGCCAGGCAGACCGATCTGGAACAGTGAGACGGGCCAGGCAGCATGCGGTGGCGATCGATGGGCATCCACTTTTCTTGACACGTTTCGCTATCTCAATCAACTGGGCAGTCTCGCCCGGCTCGGCGTTCAGGTACAAATGCACAACACGCTGAATGCCAGCGACTACGGACTCCTCGATGAGAAGACATACGAGCCGCGCCCCGACTATTGGGCTGCGTTGCTATGGCGGCGACTGATGGGAGCCACTGTGCTCGATCCGGGACCTTCGTCTTCTGCAAATCTGCATCTTTACGCGCACTGCCTGCGCAATCACTCTGGCGGAGTAGCCGTTCTGGCAATCAACGCTGACAAAGATACGCCTCAGACGATAAGCGATCCGATTGGAGCCGAGCGCTACACCCTGACCGCGAGTACTCTTTTGGATTCCGCGGTTGACCTGAACGGCAAGCGCCTTGAATTGGGCCCATCGGATGCACTGCCCGTTATCAAAGGAGTCGCCGTGCAGTCTGGAGCGATGACGCTCGCACCTGCAAGCATTTCGTTTCTGGTTTTTCCAAAGGCCGGCAACGCAAGCTGCAAATAGCCGATTCGAGTGGTCAGTCCACTGGTTGTACACTGGAAGGTTATGCGCACTCTTCTTGGCCAGCGCCGTGCTTGCCGTCGTCTGCTCTGGCCGGGTGTCACTCCGGCTCCGCACGCCGGAACGCCGTCAACGGCTGCGAGCCGAATTTCAAGGTCTACAAGCTGCGCGGCAAAGTGGTTTCGACCGATCCCGCGACCGGCGAAGTCACCGCTGGATCATGAGGCCATTCCCGGCTTCATGGATGCGATGACCATGCCCTACAAGCTCAAGGATCCCGAGCATCCTGAGCGATCTGCACCCCGGCGACACGATCACCGCCGACGTGCTGGTCTCGCAGAATCCCGATGCAGACGTGCTGCTCGATCATATTGTCGTGATCGCGCAGGGCAAGCCGGACTACAAGCCGACGGTGTTCTATCATGTGCCCGCGCCGGGCGACGCGGTTCCCGATTTCAAGCTGCGCAATCAGGATGGGCGCGCGATTCATCTCGACCAGTTCCGCGGCAAGACGCTGCTGCTCACCTTCATCTACACGCGCTGCCCGCTGCCCAACTTCTGCCCGCTGGTCACGCACAACTTTGCGGTCATCAATCAGCAGCTGGCCGCCGATCCCGCGCTCTACGCCAAAACGCATCTGCTCTGCATCAGCTTCGATCCGGAGCACGACACGCCGGCGCGGCTGCGCGCCTACGGCGCGAATATATCGGCAGCGACGCGAAGAGCGCGTTTGCGCATTGGGATTTTGCCGTGCCCACGAAGCCGGAGCTGCTGGAGATGGCGAAGTATTTCGATGTGGGCATCACGCACGGCGCCGACGACACGATTACGCACACGCTTTCGACCACGCTGATCGGGCCGCATGGCAAAGTGGCGCAGTTTTATCCCGGCAATGAGTGGACGCCGGAGCAGGTGGTTGCGGATGTGAAGAAAGCAGCTGCCAGCTCCTAGCTGTAGGTCTCAGCTTTGCCGTGGAGTCTTGGGTTCCGAGTTCAAGATCAGTTTCGAATTCGATGCAAGTTTGAAGGAACGCAAGGAGAGAACGATGGAATACGGGCTGAATATTCGCAAGGATGGCGAGTTGGATTTTCTGGCGCTGGGAGCGTTGGTGCACCGGCTCGATCCGGGAATCATTCCCTTTCGCAAGGCGACGGAGTGCAAGATTCACGTGAGCGGCGGCGAGTTCAATGTGGCCGCCAATCTCGTCCGACTGCTTCAGGATGAAGACGGCGATTGTCGTCGGCCATGGTGGATTATCCCATCGGCGATCTGATCGCCGAGCGCGTGCGCGCCATGGGCGTGAAGCCGATCTACAAGCATTTTGAGCACAACGGCGCGACCGGCCCGAACATGGCCACTGTCTACAGCGACCGCGGCGCGGGCGTGCGGCCGCCGGTGGTCTTCTACAACCGCGCCAACGAAGCCGGCGCCATGCTCAAGCCGGGCGACTTCGACTGGAAGACGATCTTCGCGCAGGGCGTGCGCTGGGTGCACTGCGGCGGCCTCTTTGCCGCGCTCTCGCCAACCACGGCGCCGCTGGCCGCCGAGATGATGAAAGAAGCCAAGGCCGCCGGCGCGGTCACTTCGTTCGATCTCAACTTCCGCGAGAAGCTCTGGAAGATTTCCGGCGGCGTCGATAACGCCGTCGAAACCATCGGCACCATCGTCAAGAATGTCGACGTGCTGATCGGCAACGAAGAAGACCTGCAGAAGGGTCTCGGCATTCCCGGGCCCGATGTGCACGCGCAAGTCGAAGCTCGACCCCACGGTCTTCTTCGCCATGATCGACAAGGTGCGTCAAGAAGCATCCGCAGGTGAAAGATCGTGGCCACCACGCTGCGCGAAGTGCACTCCACCAACCGGCATAGCTGGAGCGCGGTGGCGTGGATCGACGGCAAGACCTACGTCGCGCCGACGGCCGAGCTCGACGTGGTCGATCGCGTGGGCGGCGGCGATGGCTTCGCGGCCGGCTTCATCTACGGCCTGCTCACCGGCGAAAAGCCCGAAGAAGCGCTCAAGCTGGGCTGGGCGCACGGCGCGCTGCTGACCACGTTCCTCGGCGACACCACCATGGCTACGCTCGACCAGGTGCGCGCGTTCGCCAAGGGCGGATCGGCGCGCATTCAGCGGTGAGAACAGTGGTCAGTGTTCAGTGAACAGTGTCAGCAGACGCATGCGAGTGCCGGGCGGTTTCCGTGATCACTTCCTGTTCTTGACACTGCCGCCTGCCCCTGATCCCTGACCACTCGTAACTGTTATCCTTGCCATGCAATCGGGATGGAGGTCTGGCATGGCGAAAGTGACGATTGTTTTCGGAGTTCTGCTGATCGTTCTCGGGCTGGTGGGCTTCTTGGGCACCGGCAGCATTCATCCCACGGCGCTGATTCCCGACGTGGTTCGGGCTGGCGCTTGGCCGTCGGCGGATTTCTCGCCATCAGCCCCAGCGAGAGCCGCCGCAAGATCTTCATGCACATCAATGTCACGGTTGGGCTGCTGGGCCTCATCGGCGCGGTGTGGATCGGCTCTGCACGGCTATGGGCACGCCCGTCGCTCGGCATGGATCCCGACTACAATGCGCTCGCAGCCAAGCTCACCATGGCCGGCCTGCTGCTGATTTATGTGAATCTTTGCGTCCGTCGTTCATCGAAGCACGCAGGTCACGTGCAGGAATAGTCAGGAAGTGTAATGGGTACAATGCGCGGCGGTGGAATGGGCATGGGCATGCGCGCGGAGCGCTCGCCGCATGGGCGCAGTCGCGCGCGAGCGCCCGAAGCAGATCTGCCCAAGCCGCAGAGCCAAACTGAAAAAAGTCTGGCCCGAAATCTGGGCGCTGGTGGCGCCGCGCAAGGGCCTCATCCTCCTCGGCCTGCTGCTGATGGCCATCAACCGCGTGGCCGGCCTGGCGCTGCCCTTACACTGTCGCAGGCCGTTGCTCGACCAGGTGCTCTCGCCGCATCACCCTCAGCCTGAACAATTGCTGCCGCGATCATCGTCATTGTCTTCGGCGCGATGGTCGTGCAGGCCATCACTTCGTTTTCGCTCACGCAATTGCTCTCGAAGGCCGGCCAGCGCCTGATCGCCGAGATGCGCCGCAGGTGCAGCGCCATGTGGGCCTGCTTTCCGTAGCCTATTACGATGAGAACCGCACCGGCACGCTGGTCGCGCGCATCATGAGCGACGTGGAAGGCGTGCGCAACCTGGTCGGCACCGGGCTGGTGGAGTTTCTGGGCGGCATGCTCACGGCGGTGCTGGCGTTCTTCTATCTGCTGCACCGCAGCGCCAAGGTCACGCTCACGGTCTTCGCCGTGCTCGGCGTCTTTGTCTTCATTCTGCAGTACGGCTTCAAAACCATTCGCCCCATCTTCCGCGAGCGCGGCAAGATCAACGCCGAAGTCACCGGCCGGCTGACCGAATCGCTGGGCGGCGTGCGCGTCATCAAGGGCTATCACGCCGAAGAGCGCGAGGCCGGCGTCTTCTCCGGCGGCGTGGAGCGGCTGCTGCAGAACGTGATGAAGTCGCTGACCATGACCAGCGTGCTCTCGTCGGCGTCCACCACGGTGCTGGGCCTCGTTTCCGCGCTCGTGATGTGGCTGGGCGGCCACGACGTGCTGCAGCAACACCTGGACCGTCGGCGACCTACTTCCAGTACAACATGTTTCTCGCCTTCATGATTGCGCCGGTCTTCCAGATTGTGAACATCGGCACGCAGTTGACTGAGGCCGTTGCCGGCCTCGACCGCACCCGCGAGATCATGGCCGAGCTCGAAGAGAATCAAGACCCCGGGCGCACCGTCAAGATGCCGCCCATCGAGGGCCGCGTGCGCTTTGAGAACGTGGAATTCGCCTACACGCCGGAAAAGCCCGTGCTGCACGGCATCAGCTTCAACGCCGAGCCCGGAACGGTGACCGCGCTGGTCGGCTCCTCCGGCTCGGGCAAGTCCACGATCATCAGCCTGGTCTGCGCCTTCCACACGCCGAGTCAGCGGCCGGGTGCTGGTCGACGACATCGATCTCGCCACCGTCGACCTGAATACCTACCGCTCGCAACTCGGCGTCGTGCTGCAGGATTCGTTCCTCTTCGACGGCACCATCCGCGAAAACATTATGTTCTCGCGCCCCGACGCCACCGAGGAGCAGTTCCTCTTCTGCCTGCCGCACCGCCCGCGTCGACGAGTTTGCCGAGCGCTTTCCTGAAGGCTACGACACCATCGTCGGCGAGCGCGGCGTGAAGCTCTCCGGCGGGCAGCGCCAGCGGCTGTCGATTGCGCGCGCGCTGCTGGCCGAGCCGCGCATCCTCATTCTCGACGAAGCCACCAGCTCGCTCGACTCCGAATCGGAAGCGATGATCCAGAGCGGGCTTGCCGAGCTGATGCAGGGCCGCACCACCTTCGTCATCGCGCACCGGCTCTCGACCATCCGCCGCGCCGACCAGATCCTCGTTGTCGAAGAGGGGCGCATCGTCGAGCGCGGCAATCACGCGGAGCTCTTCGCGCTTGGCGGCCGCTACTACGACCTCTACACGCGCCAGCACGGCCTCGAAGCCAATCTGTTTCTCGCGCCGGGCGAAGGCGACAAGGTGAGACGAAGAGGGCGTAGGTCGACGAGTAACGCAACTCTGCGGTCGTTGCTTCTTGTGCGATGGATCACTCACCAGCCGTTGTTTCCGTCATCGCAGGTGCTGCCCTTTCCGTCCGTTTCACCTGTTGACGAGCGTCCCATCATTTGAGAAGCTAGAGATGGACTCAAGGGACGGAACAGAGGATCAATATGCGAGACGCAGCTCCCCAAGGCACTTACAAAGTTCAAGCTCTCGACCGCGCTTTTGCGGTTCTCGACCTGCTTGGCGAAAGCGAGACCCCGCTCGGCCTGGCGCAGGTGGCCGCCTCGCTCCAGTTGCACAAGAGCACGGCGCACCGCTTCCTGATGGTTCTGGAGCGGCACCGCATGGTGGAGCGCACCGTCGAACGGCAAATTCCGCCTGGGCCTGCGGCTGTTCGACTTCGGCAACCGGGCCATCGAGCAATACGACCTGCGCGACCGCGCCCAGCCGCACCTGCGCCGGCTGGTGGCCGAGACCGAAGAGACCGCGCACCTGGCACTGCTTGAGGCGGCGCGCGTCATCTACATCGACAAAATTGAGCCCACGCGCTCGGTGCGCATGATCACGCGCATCGGCGCCAGCAATCCGGTGCACTGCACTTCGGTGGGCAAGGCGATTCTGGCTTTTCTGCCCCCGGAGCGCGCCGACGAAGTCCTGCGCCGCGTCCGCTTCGAGCGGCTCACGACCCGCACCATCGCCAACGCCGGAGGCCCTGCGCGACTGAACTCGAAAAGACACGCCGCCGCGGCTACGCGGTCGACGACGAGGAACTCGAAGAAGGTCTGCGCTGCATCGCGGTTCCGGTGCTCGACGCGCAGCGCCTGCCGGTTGCGGCCGTCAGCGTCTCCGGGCCGTCGTTCCGCGTGACCGCGCAAAAGCTGCCCGCCATCGCCAACCATCTGCTGCAGTGCGTTCGCGGCATTTCGATGGACATGGGCTACGTGCCTTCGAGCCGCAGCGCGCGCACCGCGATGTCTGCCTGATAGTAGAAGAAGCAGCGTCCAATGGAGCAATTTGACTGGACGATCGTTACGGGCATGTCTCTATCAATGAATTATTCAGGCCCTCATGGTCTACCTGAAACATCAAGCTGGGCTTGCCGTGAATCTCGGTGATCTTGAAGATGTAGATTCGGTCGTAATCATCGTCCGGCCATTTGGGGACTGCCGACGGATCTTGTCCAAAGCTCTTCAGCATAAGTTTCGCGAAGTCATTCAGCTCCGCGTGCTCCCACGCTACAAAAATCAGCTTTGATCGATTCGAACGGGAAGTCAGTTCGGTTCTCAGTGTCTTGACCTTGTTGTAACCAACCTTTGTGTTCACCGGCATTCCAAGTGAGATCGCCGTTGGTTCGATCGTAGTAAGCGGACGCACGTAAAAATATAAATGCAAGTCGTCAAAGATCCTGGGAGAAGGGTTCGGCGCATAAATCGCGTTGGGCCTGCCGAACCGCTGAGTCAAGACTGTAGGCAGCGCCAACGCCCGGTTCAGGCCTTTGCACGAGAGCTGCCCCATGCCCCCGGGAGGCTTCTCCGCGTGCCGGATTGCGATAATCGTTTCTGGCTTCTCCTCCGCCGACATTAGTGTGGCACCGAGCAGTAAAAGAAGAAGCGCCGCCCGCCAGGTGTTCCCGAATTTCTTTATCATTTCTCTGATGTCCTCCATGGGGCAGTTGGCATTTGCCAAAGCGTTTCTCCGCCAGGCGCGAAGAAGGCACTAAGATTAAACGGGGAATCTGGATAAGTCTTTCTAGCATTCAGGTCGATTTAAAGGGAAGAGAAATCTGAAGGCTGGCTTATCGGAGGCTCGTCGTCGCGCATCCCGGCCGACTGCATTTCTGTTACACTCATTGATGTTGTTGTCGCGCAAATGCGTCGATTTGCCCGTGGCGGAATTCGGCTAAAACGCGTCAGACGCCCAGCCCTTCCGGGGGCGGAAAAGCGAAAACTCCCAGGATCGCTTTTCCAGATTCAGGTTTTTTCCCTGGGGACGTAGCTCAGTTGGTTAGAGCGCTGCCCTGTCACGGCAGAGGTCGCGGGTTCGAGCCCCGTCGTCCCCGCCATACATTCCAAAAGACTTACGGGATGATTTGGCGCCAAGAAATTGGCGAAATTGGGTGCAATTTGGGTGCATTCTGCACCCAGTTTGCACCCAAAAATCTGCCTAACGCGCGCATCCTTATATATATCTTCAACATTCACTGGGAAGGGAAGACTAACGACATTACCGCGGCCTGCGCATTCTGCTTGGCCGGCGTGATTGCCTGGGTATAGACATCCAGAGTTGATCGGATAGTCGAGTGTCGGAGCAGCTCCTGCATCACCTTGAATTCGGTGCCAACGCTTCTCAAGAGCGTTGAGTAGGTGTGGCGGAATGTATGCCAGCCAAATCGCGTTTCAATTCCAAGTTCGCGAGCCGCCGGTCTCAGATACCTGTGCAGAATTGCTTGTCCCCAGTACGGTTGCTTTCCATGGCTATGCCGGCTTGCGAAGACCCAGTCTTCTGGCTGTTGATACGAGGACTGTTCCTTCCACTTGACGAGCGCTTCGCAGACTAGGGGATGGATCGGTACAGGCTTCTGAGAAGATTCTGTTTTGCACGGCCCCACGAAACCGTGGACGATGGAGCGCGCCACGTTCATTGTTCCTGCCGAGAAGTTGATATCACCCCACTTCAGAGCGAACAGTTCGCTTTGCCGAATTCCAGTTGAGGCCGCTATGAACACCAGGGTTCTCTCGCGAATCTTTAACCCTTCCAAGAGGGTTCTGATTTCCGCAGCAGTAAGAACTGCAGGCGGTGACCGCCGCTTTGCGCTCTGACGGACGAGCCTGATTGGATTTCCGTCAAAGAACTCGTACCGACAAGCGTGATTGAACAACACCGACATGACATTGCGGATCTTGGCGCACGTGCTCCTCGCGATCGGAAGGCTTCGAAGCCAGGATTCGACCTCAATGGTCCTGATATCGCTCAAGAGGCGCTCACTCCATTTCGGAATGATCCATCGTTTCAGGTAGACCTTATAGATTGTCTTGGTTGAATAGCTCCGCCAGGTGTTCGCGAGACTCAATTCGCATTGTTCAAAATGACTGCACAGCTGGGCGATGGTCATCGAAACAGATCTAGATTTCACCGTTCGCGCATTCAAATCCGGCACAAGAAGGCTTGCTGCTTTACGCGCTGTTTCAATGTCTGGAATCTGATCGATCGTTCCGATCTGTCTGCGCCGATAGATTTTCTTTCCGTCGGCTGTCTTCTCCCGCCAGCGAAACTGCCAAATATCCGAATGCATCTTGCGAATTCTTCGTACTACGCTTCCGTTTTGCATGATGACCTCCGCCCGCGGTTGCAGGAGGAAATATTTTCGCCGAAGTACAAGTGGGAAGGGAATTGAGCGCCAGCCCTTGATTAGGTTGCTGCTTTGCGGCGGCAGTGTACAGGCACGATGTCCTATCGTCCGGCCAGAATTCCGAAGCATTCGCTCATGCCTATCGATGAGTGCACACGACAGCCTGTTGGATTACCGCGAAAGGCAGTCTGAAGGGATTAAATCTGCTGCTCGGGAAGAAGCTCTTCCCTCATGACGCTTCAAGGTATCGAGATGGCCTTTTACAGCGACCTTTCCAGAAGGACACGAGGCTCTACTCGAGTCCCGCTCTGCGTCAGTCATATGCTGACCTGATAAGTATTCTTCTGAATGCGCGGCTACCTTCTGCAGGCGGCGAAAACTCATGTTTGCAGTTCAGCCGATGAAGTCATCGGCCGCTAAGGAAAGGCGCAAAGCCGTATAGACCAAAGTGTTGGCGATACCTTCGTCCAATTGTTTTCGCTCGCTGCTTCCGGCTTAATCCAAGGACGGGAGAGAAAAAATGAGCAGCGCTCACGGCGAAGGAAGAATGGGTTCGGTCGAGAGTTGGAGCGCCGTCGATGCAGGGATGAGGGCGCGAGGTGGTGTTGCGGAATCCCCGGCGAATCACGGGATGTCCGCTCTCCACGCAAAATATGGCGCTGTCCGATCGATGACGGATTCTCTTGTGGCAGGGTTGTCCGCCGAAGATCAGATGGTTCAGTCGTGCCCCGATGCCAGCCCTCTGAAATGGCACCAGGCCCACACAACATGGTTCTTCGAGACATTTGTGTTACGGCCGTTCCTCAGCGACTACAAACCCTTCCGCGAAGAGTTCCATTGGCTCTTCAATAGCTATTACATTTCTCTCGGAGAAGAGATTCCCGAGAAGAGACTGCGATCGTCATTTTCTCGGCCATCACTTGATGAGGTTGTCGCATTCCGCGCTCATGTGGACCGGGAAATGGAAAGGTTGTTTGAGAACTCAATTGATGCCGAAGTATACCGGCGCATCGTCCTCGGTCTGAGCCATGAACAGCAGCATCAGGAACTGGCGCTTACCGATATCAAGCATGCATTCTTCTCGAATCCCCTCCGCCCGTCATACCGGTCCTGTGCTCTACCCAAAGATCGAATTCGGGGAGTGCCGACGCTCGAATGGCACAATCACGAAGGCGGAGTGACCGAGATCGGCTATTCGCCGAATGCCAACGATCCTCTGGACTTTTCCTTTGACAATGAAACTCCCCGTCATCGGGTTTATCTGCAACCATTCCAGATCGCGAACCGAAGCGTGACGTGTCGTGAGTATCTGGAGTTTATGTCTGATGATGGATATACGCGGCCCGGGCTCTGGCTCTCTGACGGTTGGGAGCTTGTAAAGCAGTCAAGGTGGGAGGCGCCGCTTTATTGGGAGCGAGACGCCAGTGATGAGACTGGCTGGCGGGTCTTTACCCTGAGGGGCTCGCATGGGCTGTCGGACCTGCTTGATACGGCGGTGTGCCACATCAGTTTCTATGAGGCTGATGCCTTTGCCAGGTGGCGCGACTGTCGACTTCCGACAGAGGCTGAATGGGAATCCATCGCGAGCCAGGAGCCTCTGCAAGGGAATCCGCTCAATGCGGGCAGGTTACATCCTGCAGCGGCGAGTGGGGCCGCGAGCGTCGAGCAACTGTTTGGCGACTGTTGGGAATGGACGGCGAGTGCCTATACGGGCTATCCCGGATACAAATCTCTTCCGGGTGCTCTGGGCGAATACAATGGCAAATTCATGTCCGGTCAGATGATCCTCCGCGGAGGGTCGTGCGTCACTCCGGCGGATCATATTCGCGCAACGTACCGCAACTTCTTTCCCCCCGCAACGCGTTGGCAGTTCTCAGGAATACGTTTGGCAAAGTGAGGCGTCGATCATGACTACGATTTCCCCGGCTTTTGATCTTGCGTGCCAGTCTGCTCTTGGAGCGCGCACGGAACTCATCCGAGAAGTACAAAACGGACTTCATTCGCGCCCGCGCTCACTCAAACCGTGGATGCTCTACGACGAGTTGGGTTCGCGACTTTTCGAACAAATCACGGCGCTGCCCGAGTACTATCCGACCCGCACCGAACGTTCTCTGCTTGAGAGCCGTGCTGATGCAATCGTGGCTTCTGCATGCGCGGATTCGCAACCGCTGCGTGTTGTCGAGCTTGGCGCAGGAACAGCCGCGAAAACGTGCCTGCTGCTCGCAGCCGCTGCACGGAGGCGGATTGACGTAATCTACATGCCCTTGGACGTCTCGGCGGACGCACTGGGGATCGCGTGCAGGGGCATTGAGAGGGCATTTCCAGAAGTACTGCTTGAGCCTGTTGTCGTTAATTACGTCAACAGTCCGCCAAGACTCGAGGAGTTCGACGGCTCAACCCTCGCGCTCTATCTTGGCTCCAGCATCGGCAACTTTATGCCGCAGGAGTCGCGAACGATTCTCCGAAACATCGGTTCGCAACTACGAAACGGAGATGCTCTTGTTCTTGGAACGGATCTCGTGAAAGAGGAGTCGACCCTGATCGCCGCTTATGACGACAATGAGGGAGTGACCGCGGCGTTCAATTTGAACGTTCTGAATCGGCTCAACAATGAGCTCGGTGCGGATTTTGATCCTGCCGGATTTCGGCACCGTGCCCGTTGGAATCCTGTCGCATCCCGTATCGAGATGCACCTCGAATGCATGCGTGACCAATACGTTCAGATCGCGAGTGCTGAGCTCGAGCTTCACTTCAGAAAAGGCGAAACCATCCATACGGAAAACAGTTACAAATTTACCGATAACACTCTTGACGCGCTCCTTTCCGACTCGGGCTTCAAGATTGAGAGCACCTGGAAAGATGGGCGCAATTGGTACGCAGTCACACTCAGCCGGCGGCTCGACGAAGATCAGTGCAATTGAAAATGAATGTGACGCGAGTTAATGCCGAGGGGCAGCGATGATTGCAGCTTCTGATTTTCGGACTACAAAACTACCGCTAAGCCACGGTGCAGGGCTTATGCCGGCACTCGGATTTGGCACGTTGATTGCCGACAGGGCCGAAACGATAAGCGCAACCAGAAACGCACTGGCGGCAGGGTTTCGACATTTTGACTGTGCGGAACGGTACCGCAACGAGTGTGAAGTGGGCGCAGCGTTGCAGGCAGGACTTGCCGCTGAAGGAATCGCGCGCGAAGACATCTTTGTTACCACAAAGTTATGGAACACGAACCATCGGCCTGAGCGCGTGGAACCGGCATTCGAGGCGAGCCTGAACAGACTCCAGCTCAGCTATCTGGATCTCTACCTCATTCACACTCCTTTTGCATTTCAACCCGGGGAGGAGCAGGATCCGCGCGATCAGAACGGAAACGCCCTGTACGACCACGGAGTGACTTTGCTCGATACCTGGAAGGCAATGGAGAGTCTTGTGGATCATGGCAGATGCCGAGCCATTGGACTTTCCGACATCACCTTGAGCGGGCTGTTGCCTATTTACGAATCAGCGAGAATCAAGCCGGCGGTGATCCAGGTTGAATCACATCCATATCTGCCAGAGACGCAGCTTTTGGAATTCTGCAAGGGGAATGGCATTGTCTTTTTGGCTTTTGCGCCATTGGGCCATGGCGCCAGACCGGGGCCGCTTGAAGATCCAGTCGTTACAGCAATCGCCGCGCGAGTTGGAAAGACGCCGGCGCAGGTGCTGCTGGCTTGGGCTGTGCAACGGGGCTCTGCTTTGCTTACGACGCCGAGAAGTGCGGCCCGCGCGGCGGAGAACTTTAACATCTGCCCCCTTCCAGAGGACGCGTTTGATGAAATCAATCGCATTCAGACCAGGCAGAGACTCAATGACGTGGTGAATACCGGCAGTCCTGGTTTCATTCCACGAGTTAGAGCCACATGAGGCCAAACAGCACCCGGAGGTCAACACTCCGACTTCCTGACTTACTCCGCAAGGACCTTGATGTGGTGTTTTGTGGGATTAATCCGGCGCTGAGCGCTGCCCGGGCGGGGCACCATTTCTCGAGCCCGAATAACCGATTTTGGCGCGTCCTTTACCTGGCAGGATTTACTCCACACTTGATTCGAGCCTGAAAACGACAGCACGATTCTTCAATACGGATGCGGCCTGACGGCTGCAGTGGAGCGACCGACTGTAAGCGCCAGCGAGCTTACGAGTCATGAATTCCGCGAAGCCGCCGGGGAACTCGAACGAAAGCTTCGGCGTTATCGCCCGCGGTATCTGGCGTTTCTGGGTAAACCTGCCTTTGCAGCTATTTTTCGAAAGGGAAGCGTCAACTGGGGACAACAGTTCATGAGGTTTGGTGGTGCTGAAGTCTGGGTCTTGCCCAATCCAAGTGGACTTAATCGGGCATTCAGTCTCGAGGAACTCGTATCCGCATATCGGGATCTTCGGACCGCCTCCAAGCGAACCCACCTCGAATCGCGATAGACGCATCGCTTCTCATTTCATCGAGAGGGCTCTTGGGCCGCTAACGAAGGGGCTTCCCACCTCAAAGAATCTCAGCAACCGGTCGACCTCTCGGGTGATGCCGATCCGGGTGCTTGTGCCAATGTGCCCGGTCTTTCGAACCGCAGTGCCCAGCCAAAGTGGCCCTTCGGCGCACATGTCAATTCCATCCAGACTTCGGTCGATCTGCAATGCGAGTGCAAGCCGCCCCGGCCCTCTTGCCAGGTCCATCAGCTTGTCGGTCTTGCGGCGCCGCTCCATCAAGTTGATTCCCTCAAGAGGCTCCAATGCCCGGAACAACACACCGGCACCGACGCCCGGCTCTTCAGACGAGACATTGAGCATGTAGGACACGCCATAGATGAAGTAAACGTAAGCAAAACCGCTGCCCAGGAACAAGGAGTGGTTTCGTGCCGTTTGTCCGCGGTAACCATGCCCGCTCGAATCGCCTGGTGGGTACGCCTCCGTTTCGACAATGCGGCCGCTGATCCGGCTTCGCCCTACTTTGCGGACGATCGTCTTCCCGATAAGATATCGGGCCAGCTCCGTCGTATCGACTGGCAAGCGGGCCCGCGACAGCGGCCGGACATCGTGTTCAACGTGCAATCTCAAACTCCTCTCCTCGAGTGTCTGTGATCTAGCGCTCGCGGAGAACCAAATGCCTTGCAACTGATCTCGCTGATGTGAAATGTGCTCTAAGCTCTCGCTTCGGTCGCTTCGCCTGCTGCGCGGAGGGCTGCCAGGGCGGAGTCAGGTTCCGCCGACACATGGTTACGCTCATTGGCGAGATAGCGGTGAACATCGGAGATCACCACGGAGCCTTCACCGACAGCCGAAGCCACGCGCTTGACCGAGTTCGCGCGGACGTCTCCGACGGCGTAGATGCCGGGGACGCTGGTCGCGTATGGAGCTGCTCTCAAAGCCGCCGGCCCCTCCGGTGAGGATGAACCCCTTCTTGTCAAGCTGTACTGTCCCATAGAGCCAGCCGGTATTCGGCTCAGCTCCAATCATCACGAAGACGTCTTCAATCGCCTTTTGTGTGCGTTCACCCGTACTGCGGTTTACCCAGGTGACAGACTGCAGATCAGGCTCGCCCTCAAGCGCGACAATTTCGCAGTTAGTGCACAGAGTGATGCGCGAGGAGCTCTCGATGCGTGACACAAGGTACTGCGACATTGTTGCCGCAAGCGACGGCCCGCGGACGATATGGTAGACATGCTTGGCGATGCCCGAGAGGAACATAGCAGCCTGACCGGCAGAGTTGCCTCCGCCGACGACGATCACATCCTTCTCCCGGCAAAGAATCGACTCCATCGGGGTCGCGGCATAGTAGAGGCCGCGGTTCTCATAGTTCTCGTAGTTTTGGACCGTCAGTTTGCGATATTGCGCTCCGGAGGCCACGACCACGGCGCGAGCGCATACCGGAATGCCGCCAGCGAGAAGCAGCTTATGGATTCCATCCACCTGCTCGACGCTCACCGTCTCTCGTGAGATCGCGAATTGAACGCCAAATTTCAACGCCTGTAATTGCGCGCGGCTGGCGAGTTGCTGTCCCCCGATGCCGGTTGGAAATCCAAGATAGTTTTCGATTTTAGAGCTTGTTCCCGCCTGGCCTCCTGGAGCCAGGCCTTCGATGACGATAGTGCAGAGCCCTTCCGATGCAGCATAAACAGCGGCCGCAAGGCCCGACGGGCCGGCACCCACGACCGCTACGTCATAGATCAGTCCCGGATCCGGTAACTCGGTAATGCCCAACTCATCCGCAAGCTGAGGAATGGTCGGCTGGTGCATCACTCGCCCATCCGAAAGCCGCACTGCGGGCAGCCCGCTGACAGTTCCACCCGTAATTCCCGAACCGACCTCCTGGATTCTATATGGATAACTGTTGCGCACAAAGAAGCGTTGCAGCAGCGTCGTCTGTGCATCATTCGGCTGGCCCATCAGGACTACGCCGCTCGAAGCATCCCTCATAATGCCGATGCGACGCCAGACCGCTGCTTGCACAATGAGGTTTGCGATGTCGCCCTCTGCGCGCATCAACTGTCGCAGTTGGCTGTGATCAATCCGCAGCAGTCGGCTTTCGCTGCTGGTGCGCGCCTCGACGACAACCCGCTGCGAGTTAAGAAGATTGAGTTCCCCCGTAAAGTCAAACGCGCGATGCTGCCTGTAGATCTTCGCCCCGGGGTTGGACGCAGGCAGGAAAATATCCACCCCACCTTCGAGGATGACGAACATATCGATGTGGCGATCACCATAGGTGTAGAGCGTTTCATCTGCAGGAAACGTTTCTTCATGACCGTAGGGCTTGAGCCGCTCAACCATTTCTTCGGTAAGTCTTGGGAAAGCGAGGTCTGGACGAAAATCCGTCCCCGTCCAGTCGACGACCTGTGCCTCTCTGAACCGATCAGCCTGATTTTGGTCAAGTTCTTCGCGCGTATTTTCCACTGTGGCAACCTCCCAGGATCTGATCCACGGGCATTACATTTTACCGTCTCTCCCGAGGTGATGGACGGCCCACAATACGCAGGAGATCTGGGCTGTTCAATCGACCGTTGGTAGCTCTGGGATGTCGATGGCCTCACACGCCTTCCCATCGACATCCCGCTCGAAGCGTTTGACACATTCAACGAGCATGCTCGCCGTACACGACTCCCCCATTCCAGTATTGAACATTGCGTGGAACAGGTCGGGTTCCGGCCATTTGAGCCCGAGATACTGACGGACAAACGCGGCTCGCGCCTTGTCTGTTGTATCGATCTGTTCGATTGCTTTTTCCTCACTTGCGCCCCGAGCGATCATCCTGCGTATCTTATGGTCCCTGGGTGCATAGAGAAACACATGAATGACGTCCTTACGTTTGCGTAGAAAGTATTGCGAGCCTCGACCAACAATCACCGACGGACCGCTAGAAAGGGCCGTCTTGACCGCGGATTCTGAAACAGCGGCGATCCGGCGCGCATCGAGGAAGTGCAGCCGGTTGGTGGGCGGCAACCCTCCCTCAAACCCGCCTCGAAGAAAGTCCTGGAAGAGGCTGTATACGAGGGGATCGGATCGCCATTCCCTCTGCTCGACTGCTTCTGGAGTACTTTCGGTAAGCCGCGCGATTTCCTGTGTCAGCCGTTCGTCCCACAGACTCCAGCCAAGCCGGTGGGCAACCAAACTGGCAATTTCAGATCCTCCGCAGCCGAACTCCCGCTCAATTGTGATGGCATTGACCATTGTGTTCATCCTTAGCCCACTGCAATCTCTCCGCCCGCTCCCGGATCATTCTTCCTCAAGAAGAATGCTAGAACGAACATGATGGAGCAGAGCGCGCCCAAGACCCAGAAGATGTCCATATAAGACAGTGCGCCGCCTTGTTGATGCACCGATCCGTAGAGTCTCGCAATCGCCTGATCGCGGGCGTCCGCGGTACGAAGTCCGGAGTGTGCGATTTTCGAACTCAATGCGTGGAATACCGAGCGAAATTCAGGGGAATCGGAAGTGCTGTGGCCGATGAGGATCTGCTGGTGGTATTGAGCCCGTCGGGCAATCATTGTGGTCACGACGGAGGTTCCGATGCTGCCGCCGATGTTACGCATGAAGTTGATCATGCCGGAGACGCTATTGCCTTTGTCCGGAGGAAGTCCGTTGTAACCCGCTGCGGTGATGGGAACAAACAGAAATCCGATTCCTATCACCTGGACTACGCGCAGCCACATCGCAAAACGGAAGCTGACGAACAAATCAATTTCGTGAGCGCAATAGAAGAGTCCGATAGCAAGGCATAGCCATCCCGTCGCGATCAGCCATCTGGCTTGAATCTTTGATGTAAGCCGCCCGACAACGGGCATCATTACCAGCAGGACGACTCCGCCCCCGGACAGGACCAGCCCCGCAAGCTCTGAGGTGTAACCCATTAAGGTCTGCAGAAATTCAGGAATCAGGACGAGGGTGCTGAAGAGCATAAAGCCCATCATGAACATCATTAAATTCGCCGCCGCGAAATTGAAACTCCTGAACATGCGGACATCGATGATCGGGTGTTCGCGGAACCATTCCCAAATGACCAGTGAGATCAAGCAAACGCCTGCGGTGATCGCCAGGGTCGTGATAAAGCGCGAGCCGAACCAATCGTCTTCCTGTCCCTTGTCCAAAACCACCTGCAGCGATCCCACTCCAAGCACCAACAATGGAATTCCGATGTAATCCACCCGGATGCCTCCGCTCTTTGAGCGGCTCAAAAATGGCGGATCCTCGACCAGGGTATGAGTCAAATACAGGGCCAGGAGGACCACGGGCAACGTGATGAAAAATATCCAGCGCCAGGAATAGTTGTCAGTAATCCAGCCTCCCAGCATCGGGCCGATTGTAGGAGCGAGAACTGCAGTTATGCCGTAAACAGCGAATGCCGAGCCGCGCTGCTCTGGAGGAAAGGTGTCGTTAAGAATCGCTTGTGCCATGGGCTGCAATCCACCGCCGCCGATGCCTTGCACAGCTCGAAAAAACAGCAATAGCGGAAGGCTCGGGGCCAGGCCGCAGAGAAGGGAACTCAGCGTGAAAATAGTAAGGGAGATCATGAAATATCGCTTGCGGCCGATCATCTCCGCGAGCCATCCGCTGATGGGTAGCACGATCGCGTTTGCAGCGAGGTACGATGTGAGTACCCAGGTGCTGTCGTCATAGCTGGCTCCAACGTCTCCGGCGATATAAGGCAATGCCACGTTGGCAACGCTCGTATCCAGAACTTCTATAAACGCTGCCATCGACACAGTCGCTGCAATCGCCCATGGATTCACCTTGGGGCGCCAGACGACCTGTTCGGAAGGAAGAGTCAGCGATGCGGCGGTCATCGCAAATACACTTTCGTTTCGACGTTCATCCCCGGCCGGAGCTGGCGATCGCGATTTTCGCCCGGGTCGAGAACAATCTTTACGGGGACACGCTGAACGATTTTCACGTAGTTACCTGTAGCATTCTCGGGCGGTAACAAGCTGAAGATGGGCCCGGTTGCTCCCGCAATGCTGTCCACATGTCCGTGATAAGTGCGACCGTTAGAATCGAGGTCAATCTCTGCTTTCATGCCTACCCGCATGTGTTTGAGCTGCGTTTCTTTGAAATTAGCGGTGATCCATACCCGATCCAGCGGAACTACTGTGAGCAACTGCTCCCCTGGGTCTACATTCAAGCCGACGACAACTTTCTTCGTGACCTCCCCGGCAGCGGGCGCCAATATCCTGGTGTATCCCAGATTCAGCTTTGCCTGCTCGACAGCAGCGCTTTTCTGCTTTACATCGGCCATCGCTGAATACGCTTTGTCCCGCGTTGAGGTAACGCGTTGCGGACCTGCCTGGGCATCTTCGTAGTGTGCCTCGGCTTCAGTGAGTCGACTGTGCGCTTCCTGAATGGCCTGTTCAGCTGCGGCCTCGTCAGCTTCTGCAGCAGCTACGGCGGCCGTATCAGTCGCCGCGGCGGCATAAGCATGATCGTAGGTTTGCTTCGGTATTTCTTCCTTCGCTAGAAGCAAGTGATAGCGAATGACGTCATCTTGAGCCTTCACATTTTCCGCTTGTGCTTCCAAAATACGAGCATGGGCGGCTGCGGCCTGCTTTTCAGCAGCCTGGATCGCAGCTTCCGCGTTTTTGATATCCGAGGCTGCGGATTTCAATTGGCTTGACGTAACGACGGAAGATATGGGCACGTCGATATTCGAACTTTTCGCAGAGGCCTCTGAAGTCTCCAGCGTAGCCTGCGCTCGTGCCAATGCAACTTCATAGTCTTTCGGATCGATTTCCACGAGGGACGAGCCTTCATCCACCCATTGGTTGTCTTCAACGTGGACTTTCTGAACATATCCAGAGATGCGAGCGCTGACAGGATATAGATGGGCGTCCACCTGAGCATCGTCAGTGGATTCGAAACCGGAAAGATAGTGCCAGAGGACTGCCCCGGCAACGACCAGAACAACGAAAGCGGCAAGAAATATCCAGCGTTTGTGGGAATGCTTTCTCGGAAAAGCCGAAATTGATGGGTCAGCCGCGTCGGCGTTGTTCGCTGCTGCATTTGGCGGAGTTTCTAGCATCTGATTCGTCGCCGGATTTTGCTCAGCCGAGTTCATTTTTCCTCCACGTATTCAGCAAAATGTGATTCCGCTACGCCTGTCGCTCTTGCCAGAGATATTTTGGCGAGATTGTGGCTATATACACTGGCAATGTAAGCGTCGTTAGCGATTGCCAGCGCGTCTTGCGCTTGAACCACTTCAATGTTGTCTGTAACTCCCGAAGCGAATCGATCTCGGGACTGCTCCAAATTCTGCGTGGCCAGCGTTACCGCGCTTCTTTCGACAGACACTTCCTGCGCGGACGCCTCAAGATCGAGGTAAGCGTCGCGAACCTCCTGATCGATTCTGGCTCGTAAGTCTTCCAGCCGCTCTCTTTCTGCGGTTAGCGAGACATCGGCTCGGAGAACATCCCCGTGTACCCTCCCGCCCTGGAAAATAGGAATGCGGAGTGTGGCAGCTGCATTGACGGTGCCATGCGACGAGTCGGGATTCACTCCAGAGAGTCCACAGTCGGTTTCCACACCTAACGATGGATACCGCTCGGCAGAGGCGGCCTTTCTCGAGAGTTCAGCAGATCGAACTCGATTCACCTGACTCTGAAAATCAGAACGAGCCTTGTAGGCGCCTTGTAGCGCGTCATTGAGATTCGCAGGCGTCAGCTGCTGAAAAGTCACGTTGGTGGTTATCTCGAATTGTTGACCTAGAGGGAGTCCGATAGCTCGGGCCAATACCAGCTTTTCTTTTGCCAAGATCGTTTTGGGCGACAATCAATTTCTGTTCGCGTGATTGCAGTTGCACCTGTGAGCGCAGGACGTCCACGGCCGAGGCAAGACCGGCGGACTTCTGGTCCGTTGTCTGCTGATAAAGTGCCTTCGCCGTATCCCGTTGCGATCTTGCCGACTCGACCTCCGAATGATCGGCGACAACCAGCAAGTAGTCGGAGACAATGACAAGGACAACAAGCTCGCGAGCATCTTTGGAACTGAACTCCGCCGACTTTAACAGCGCGTTCGAAGATCGCGCATGCTCGATGGATGACCAATCCAAAACGGATTGCCTGAGATAAACCCGCGAGTCAAAATAGCCGAATGGACCAATGATCCGAGGTTTTCCCGGAATGGAAATACCGAGGGTTGCCCTCACGTTGATTTGATGAACCCCGAAGCCCGTATCAGTGACAATATTCGGAAGCAACTCGCTCAGCGCCTGCCATCGCTGCCCCTCCGCGTCGGTAATTGCATCCGAGGCCAACTCTCCGCCGAGGTTTTGCTTGAGTCCGAGGGCGATGGCGCCTTCCAGAGAAAGCGCCACCGGAGTTGAACTGAGTTCTCCTCCGGGAACTCCTCCCAGGTATGGATTCTGCGAGAGAGCTTGATAGCTATTCTGCCGGGCTTGAACGGCTTCGCGCGGTGCGCCTGTCACGTCGGCCAAAGCAACCGGGTTGTACGGCGCCGGCGTAGCAGGCGCGCCGAACTGGGCGAACGCAGTCAGTCCACCAAGCAGCGGAGCACCGAGCAGGATCGCTTTAGCCCAGATTCGAAGCCGCATCGGCAAATCCTTTCCTGGCGTCACCGAAGGCGATGAATGAAGCACACATTTGTGACAACTCTTCGCAGTGGGCACGAGCCCGAAGTTTCAAGCGGTTTTGTTCCGCGGATCGTCCTTCGGCTTGAGGTAATCAATACCGAGTGGCCCGATCGCCGTGATTTGGGTAATGTATTCACTGGATTTCGCCCAGTGAAAGTGCGACGTGTTGCCCGGTAGCACAATGACGGCGCCAGGTGGGTAAGCCTCCAACTTATCGGCATCGAATTGATCCCCTAACCCGATATAGAAGACCCCCGATAGCACTGTGTAGACTCGATCCTCCGGGTGCCTGTGCGGCATCAACTTGACGCCACGAGGAACTTTGACCCTGATCGTGTACGGACCGCGCTCTGAAGGCGTGCCAACAACAACAGCCAGACGTACCGAAGGTGGAAAAGCCGGGAACGGCTTCCAGTCAATTTCCTCAGGCAGAGTAGATTTGAAAGCCGATTCGCCTGGCTGGTGCGGCTGAGCCATACCTTCTGGCGCTTCGCCTTTGCTTTCCTTTTCCTGCCGGATTGTTCCGTGCTCGATGATCACTTCACTCATAATTGCTCCCCTTGAAAAACTCGACTTCAACGCGATCAGTACATCCTTCGCGCTATTGATTAAGCTCGAGTCGTGGAAGCGAAACAATCGGACAAAGGTATCGACGATACCTTCGTATCGACCTCCTCGTGGAAGTCGTCGGTGTTCAAGAAACCGGTTCAACGAGACGAATTCAAGTGAGCAATGAAAGTGATGGTTGGTGCCTCGGCTCAGACCCATAAGACTCTACTCTCGTGAGGTTGATCGACCGATACCAAAGTCTGACCGATACTATCGTCCAATTGTTTGCCTCGCCATCGTTGTTGAGACTGCCTGTGGTGGCCCGAGTCGATTCGGGGCAGGGAGGCGTTCGTTGAAGGTTGAAATCAAGCGAGTGTATGAAGAGCCTGGCCGCGCGGATGGGACGCGGATACTTGTCGACCGGTTGTGGCCACGGGGCCTTTCCAAAGAGAGGGCGCGGGTCGATCTTTGGCTCAAGGACATCGCGCCAAGCACCGAGCTTCGCAAATGGTTCAGCCATGATCCGAGCAAGTGGACCGAGTTTCAAGCCCGCTACCGTCAGGAGCTGAAATCGGAGGCTGATCTACTTGATGTTCTTAAAGCGAAGGCAGCAAAGGGGCCCATTACGCTGCTCTATGGAGCGAAAGATGAAGTCCACAACGAAGCTGTCGTCCTGCGGTCACTGCTTCAGCCGAAATGAGAACGTTTGTCGTAGGAGCTTTATCGCTTCTTTCGCGGTCAGGATATAGTTCTCTTGACGGCAATTCTTTCTGACAGGTAGCGAATTGAATGGCATCGGACTCGCAAACAGCGCAAGCTTCGGCAGCCTTAACTCTTCCGCAGCTCGTTTCGTCTCCGCTCACGAAGGTCGCAATTTTTCTTGTGGTCACAATCAATCCCGGGGATGATCATCGTGCAACTGTTCTTTCCCTCTGTGCGGATCTCTCCGCGCTTCTTCGAGGTGTTGGCTTTCGCAATCTCGATGGCGCCTTGTCCTGCATTATGGGGATTGGTTCTGATGCCTGGGACCGCCTATTCGGCTTGCCACGTCCTGCGGAGCTTCACTCTTTCCAGGAAATTCTCTCGGGACCGCGACATGCTGTTTCCACACCGGGTGACTTGATCTTTCACATTCGCGCCAAGCAAATGGATCTGTGTTTTGAACTCGCAACGCAGATCATGGCCCGCCTCAAGGGCGCCGTTAGCACCGCCGATGAAGTACAGGGCTTTCGCTACTTCGACGAACGGGATGTCCTCGGCTTTGTGGACGGCACCGAGAATCCCACAGGCAACGCGGCTGCCGACGCTGTCTTCATTGGCGGCGAAGATCCGGCCTTCGCCGGCGGAAGCTACGTCATCGTCCAGAAGTATCTTCACAATCTCGAAGCGTGGAATAATCTCTCTACCGAAGCTCAGGAGAAAATCATCGGGCGCTCAAAAGTCTCTGATATTGAACTGGACGACTCCGTCAAGCCCACGTCTGCACACAATGCCCTCACCACCATCGAAGAGAACGGCGTGGAAATCAAAATCCTGCGCGATAATATGCCCTTCGGGAGCCCCGGGCGTGGCGAGTTCGGCACTTACTTCATCGGCTATAGCCGTTCGCCCCGCACGATCGAGCAGATGCTCGAAAACATGTTCATCGGGCGGCCGCCGGGAAACTACGATCGCATCCTCGACTTCAGCACTCCGGTGACCGGAAGTCTGTTCTTCATACCCACGTCCACGTTTCTCGACAGTATTTCCCCTGACCAGCCCGCATCGCCAGCGAGTTTCGCGCAGAAGTCCGCACCGATCTCGGCGCAGGCTGCAATTGACGTCCACTTCTGCAGCAACGAAGGATGGTTCCCTCGGCATAGGTTCCCTCAAAGGAGAAGATTTCCATGAATAACTTGCATCGCGAGCTGGCTCCGATCTCTGAGGCTGCGTGGGCGCAGATCGAAGAAGAAACCTCACGCACGATCAAGAGGTATCTTGCCGGCCGCCGCGTTGTGGATGTTCACGGCCCTGAGGGCACAGCGTTGGCTGCAGTGGGCACAGGCCATCAGCGTGCGATCGAGGCGCCCGGAGACGGCGTTACGGCTCAACAGCGCGAAGTAAAGTCCCTCGTCGAGCTGCGCGTGCCTTTTGAGCTTGAGCGTCAGATGGTGGACGACGTCGAACGCGGTGCAAATGACTCTGATTGGCAACCCGCAAAGGACGCTGCGCGCAAACTAGCCTTTGCCGAAGACCGCGCCATTTTCGAAGGCTACTCCGCCGCTGGAATTGTCGGGATCCGCCAGGGGACCAGCAACCCTAAGAAGCCTTTACCCGCTGATGTTCGCAAATATCCTGAAGCCTTTGCGCAGGCTTTGAGCCAGTTGCGTCTCGTGGGTGTCAACGGCCCGTACTCTATCCTGCTCAGTGCCGATGCTTATACCGAACTTGCCGAGACGAGTGATCACGGATATCCGGTTCTCGAACACATGAAGCGCCTGGTCGAAGGCAAAATTATCTGGGCTCCCGCCATCAACGGCGCTTTCGTCGTCACCACTCGCGGCGGCGACTTCGATCTTCACCTCGGGCAGGACATCTCCATCGGCTACTCGAGTCACACCGACACAAGTGTTCGACTCTATTTGCAGGAGACCTTTACCTTCCTCTATCTGACGTCGGAATCCGCCGTGGCTTTCGACCCACCGAGCAAACCGCCCTCGTCATAATGCGCGCCGAGGACAACCATAAGACAAGACAGAGCGACGTCTTGGAGTCGTTCTCCCGGGGATGAGCCGCTCATAATTTGGCGCGTTTATTCCAACCGTGGAAGTTTGAGAAATCGCCGGAGTTCCAGGCCTCACGGAGTCCAGGTTTGCCTAGATCCCAGTCCGGCCGAATTTCACTGGTGACGGTACGCAGGTCTTGCCACAGATCTGCGATTGACGGACGGCCCCAAAACCAGTAGCCGTTATAAATCTTGTGAATCACCAGGCCCGGCTTGAGGACGAGTGTATGCGGAATCATCGGATTGTGCTCGGGATCCGTGTACTCCTGGATGTCGAGGTCTTTCTGAATGATTCGGCCAGGGTCGGAAAGAAAGGTCCATTGGGCTCCGACCGATGCCCGGAACTCCTGGAGCGTGTGGTGGTCATCCGTTGAGATCGTGGCAATCTGTGTGTAGGCCACGGAGAACTTGGGGTAAAACGCGGCGAGTTCCAGATGCTGCTGGTGCTCCTTTGGACAGTAGTGGCCGCGGGCGAGCGTAAGCACCAGCGGGTCGTCGCCCTGGAGTTCGCTGAGCTTGCGCAGTGTGCCCATGTGATCCGGCAGTTGGTAGTCGGGGAAATGGCCTCCGGGCAAAATGTCGGAACGCATGATTTGCACTCCTTCTATTTCGGGAACTCTGTGCCGTGCTGTTCAGAGGTCATGAAATTGGCGTACCAGTCCGGCCAGTTTTTGTCGGATTGCCCCATCAGTGCTTCATGTTGACTGTGCGCTGCCTCAGCCCTGCGCAATGCGTCGGCCAAGTCATTCGGTGACGCGTAGGTCGTTGCTTCCGCTTCAATCCTCCCAGGCAAGCGCGTCGTGATTTCCTGCAGTAGCCAGCCGTTGCCATCCGGGTCACTAAATGTTGCAAAAGAACCGTAGCTGGCGTGATCCGGCGCTGGTCCGCTGACGCGACCGCTGTTGCCTGCGGGCTGAAACTGAGCACCCGCCGTCACAGCGTGGAACACTTCGCTAACCTCGACTCCGCGCGCGACGAGTTCCTTGCGTGCAGCGGCAATGTCGGAGACGATCAGGTAGGTGCCCTGCATCGAGCCGGGCGCTGCCGAAGTGATCTTCGTGCCAAATTGCACGGAACATCCCGAACCGGATGACGTGAACTGAACGACTCGGAAACCATTATCGAACTT
Source organism: uncultured Acidobacteriaceae bacterium (assembly GCA_963782085.1). Classification (GTDB taxonomy): domain Bacteria; phylum Acidobacteriota; class Terriglobia; order Terriglobales; family Acidobacteriaceae; genus Telmatobacter. The sequence continues at coordinate 920,117 of CAWAIL010000001.1, read as the reverse complement.
GAAGTCAGCATCGAGTCGCCAGCCGAGTTTGGCGTAAAACTCCTTGGCGCGGTCAACATCGGAAACCGGGATGACCACTACCTCCAGGTTCACTTCCACTTTTGCGGAACCGGGCGCCGTGAGCTTTTCGTAACTGTGAACTCCACTGACAATTGCCATCGTTCCTTCCTATTTGAGTCGGACATCCGTAAGCGTTCGCGTCTGCATCCGATCCGGCCGGGCATTACCCGTAAGTAAGGTTCGTGCTCTGTCCGACCTCGATAATGTAGCCGTCGGGATCGCGGATGTAACAGCGGACCTCGCCGTATTTGGGGATCGGCTCCGTGATGAACTCCGCTCCCCGACTTTTCCATAATTCATAGCAAGCTTGAATATCCGCAACACGGAAATTCATGAAGCTGTTGATGTGATTCGGGTCGGGGGTGCTGAGCGTTACTGTCGGCTTGTCCGGAGTCGGCCCGCCCCCAACGTTCAGAATCATCCAGATATTCGCAAGCTGAAGGTACCCAGGCGCGTTGCCGTCGCCTCTGCTCAGAATGCGACCGCCGAAGACCTTCTCGTAGTAATCGAGCGATCGGTTGATGTCCGTCACGGTGAGAAAACACGCGATGCTGATCCCATCCTTCGGGGGCATCTCATAGCTCTTCTGTTCGACTTGTACGCTCATTGACTGACTCCAATCTGGATAGACTTACCGGCAGGGGAAACCACGGAACCAGCCCCCACTAAGCGGCTCGCTTTTTCCTCGCGCCGAGTGCCGATAGAAGAAGTTTCACAACTGCTTCATCCGAGAACGGGTTCTGACCTGAGATCAACTCGCGATCTTGCAGGACGTAGCTCTTCCATGGAGGCAGCACACTGACGTCGCCGCCGGCAGTACTCAAGGCGAAGTCCGGGTAGAAGAGAACCTTGCCATCAATCTCAAGCGGCTCGCGCTGCTGCTCTTCCGCCGTCGAAAAGATCGTCATCTTATATCCGGCATAAATCCAGCCTGCAGCCTTTGCGTGCGCTCCCGCCGCATCGCCCGCTGCTCAGCGCCGCGACGAACTCCTTCGAATTCGGAAGAGCCGAGAGGAGTGAAATCGGGCCATGGCACAGCACCGCCGTTGGCTTCGATGTTTCGTGAAAGTGTCTCATCACGATGCCGGCATCGGGATCATCCAGAAGATCGATCATCGGGCCATGGCCGCCGGGCACGAAAACAGCGTCAAATTGATCCAGGCCCAACGCGATGACATCCTTGATGCGAACTGGATCTCTGAGCCCAAGCAGGCCGTCGCGGAACAACATATAGTCCTCAAGCTTGGCCGCGTCCCCGCCGAAGAAATCGGCGACCTCTGAATGGACATCCACCTGGGGCGTGTTGCCTGTGGGGTTGGCGAAGGTGATCTCGTAGCCCTCCTTCATCAGGGCGCGAACCGGAACCGTCATTTCGTTGAGGTAGTAGCCGGCGCCGGTATAAATCTTGCCATCCTTCAAGGGCAAGCCTCGACCGCTGGAGATGAGTGCCAGGATTTTTCCTGCTGTTGCCATTTTGTTTCTCCTCTCTGAAGTTGGAACGATAGATGTGGATTATGGCTGCGGGAATCCGAACATCAGCCACGACTGATTGGCTACCCAATGGGGGTATAGTTCTGTCATCTGATCGAACAACTCCTTGTCGGACGTCGCGGTTTTCTGCAGCCGATCGAAGTCCTCGAGGTAACGCTTGGTGTCTTGGATCGCGGAGGGGGAGTCGGGCGCACCAGGCTTCTTGTGACCCGCGACAACGATCGCTGGGTTCAGCGCCGCGAGCCGGTCCAGCGCCGCAATCCAATTCTTTCGGCTCTCGGGAGTGGTGTCGCCGACGTACATGCGGCACTGGTTGTACACAACGTCGCCGGCGACGATCAAACCGATCGATGGAACGTAGAGAGACGTCGAATCGGGACAATCGGTGCGGCCCTGCTCGATGATGCGCAATTCCTGACCCTCAAGCGTGAAGGTGTCGCCGCTCATAGGGCTCAGGTCCAACCAACTTCGTGGGCACTTGCCCCGGAAACATTCGGCGGGCTAACTGCTGCACTGGGGGAGACAAATACATCTGTATGCCCTCCACCGCCTTGGGCGTTGCGATCGCCCGAGCGCGTGGAAAACGGTCGAGCAGAACGCTCAAACCGTAGAAGTGGTCGAAATGGGCATGCGTTATATAGATGGTCTCCAGGTTGCGGTTATGCAGCGCAATCCAGTCCGCGAGTGCCTCGGCCTCAGCCACCGTGGTCATGGCGTCCACCAGTACCGCATCGTACTCGCCGAAGATCAACGTCGATGTGGCCGGATCAAAGCCAAGCGGTTCGCCGAATGGCTTTGGGCGCTCGCCGACCATCGCCTTTCCCGGAGCGGTAAAAACATTCACACTAAGCGAGTTCGGCGCGACCGGCTGTCTCACGCGCATGGCCTCTTTCAGTCCATTCTTTTCGTCCACTTGGTGCTCCTTTCGATTCAGAGCGAGTGACTGTTCAAGAAGAGATTGGCAGAAGCGCAACAACAAATCTATTGGACGAACGTATCGGAGATACCAAGGTACCGGTCAAATATCAGGCGCAGGCTATACGCGGGGCGACCAACTAGTGCAGCAACGATTCCCAATCAGCTGGGACTTTTCCTGCTGGTCCGGGTGCTGGTTGATTCAGGGGATGCGAATGCGGGGGAAGCAGTTCCACGCCCTTGATCATCGCGCCCTTATCATAATCGTAGAACCAATCCTCACCTGGCTCGAAGCTGGCAATGATCGGATGCCCAGTTGCAGCTGCGTGCCTGGATGCATGCTGGCTCGGAGAGCTATCGCAGCAACCGATGTGCCCACACTGCGCACACCGACGGAGATGAAACCACCAGCCCTCCGTCGTCGCTAGACATTCGACACACCCACTACCAGTAGGCTTTGAATCGGGGTTGATTCCGCGCCGGCTTCTTTTCATTTTCAGGTTCCTTCCGTGACCCCTGTTCGCAAAAGAATATCAAGCGACCAGCAAGACCTTCCCGACGCCACCCTTTTCTACGGTCGCTTGAGCCTTGGCCGCTTCACTGAGTGGCAGTTTCAGGCTAATTGGGATTACCAGCTTGCCATCTCGCACCGCTTCGGCCATGAACTCGAGCGTTTCCCTGTCGAACTTCGAGAATACAAACACCGCCTTTACAGAAGGGTAGTCCGCAGCATTCTGCGGTGTTTTGATTACCGATGCGAAGACTCCTCCCGGCTTGACCTTGGCCATCAGCTTCTCGGCGGTTCTTCCGCCAACCGCATCCGCCACCGCGTCGAGCAGCGGAAGATTCGCAATCGCAGCGTCGTCGTCGGTTGCGACGTACTGATCGGCGCCGACAGTCTTCGCGTCATCGATCTGCCTCTTCAGCACCCCCGCGATCACAGTCGCCCCGCGTGATTTCGCAGTGAATACAGCCGACCGACCGACATTTCCAGCAGCACCTATGACGAATACGGTTTGGCGCGCCGAAACTCCCGTAGCTGACATGAGCTGGTTGCCGGTCGTCGTCACCAACGGCAGCGCCGCCGCCTGAAGCAAATCGAGACCCTCGGGGACATCCGCTAGAACGTCTGCTTTCACCACGCAGAGTTCAGCGTACGTATTGTCGGCCATTGCGAACACCCGGTTTCCGGCAGTAAACGTCTCAACTCCCGGTCCGACCTTTACCACCGTGCCAGACATATCGATTCCTATCAGGCCAGGGAACTGGATCGGATAAAAATCCTTCGTCAATCCAGCTCGCCGCTTATCGTCGATCGGATTCACGCTCGCTGCTGCGACCCGCACCAGCACTTCGCCCTGACCCGGAACTGGGTCGGGGTGGTCTTCCCACTTGAGTACTTCAGGTCCGCCATATTCGTGGACGACAATTGCTTTCATCTTCTATCTCCTTAGATCGCGGCGTACTCCTTGGATCGCCAATTCGAAGATGGGCCCTCGCACCGCAATACTCTCTAAGAGACCTACTCAAATCTCGTGCCGGTTTAGCGCATCTGGTACGGGTGGAAGATGTAGTCCTTTGCTTTCACGGCCACATGGCATGTGTTTCCGCAGTCTGCATGAGCAGTCGGATCGGGTGTGAACTTGCCGGATGCGGCGTCGTAGTTGAACACCGCGTATCCCCATCCGCCGGTCTTCGGAAATCTCTTGCTGTCCTTCTCCATCACGAAAGCCTGCTTGAAGACATCGGGAACATCCACCGCGAAAGGCGCTTCCGTGCTCTTCTTAGGTTTCCACTGCAGTTTCACGATCTTGGACCCCTCCGGGAAGAAGCGGCCGTTTCCTGGAGATCCGGTCTTGTATGCCTTAATCATTGCCGGATTGGCGACGATTACCTTAAGCACTTCTTCCTGGTCCGGGCGGAAGAAACCAGAGACCAATCCTCGTATCCCCTGAAGTCGGAGAACGCGACTCCATCCGGCGATATCAGCGAGTACTTTTCCTTATCCTGGTCTTGAGCACAAAGAATCGCGCCGCACAGGAAGCCAAGCAGCGCCGTCGCCGTAACAATGGCAAAGCGATTCAAGCGCATTTCGGTCTTTTCTTTGCGTTGCTCCTCGGCGGGAGGCTTTCTCGTGGATCCTGTCATGACGTGCTCTCCTTATGAAAAAGGCTTCTAACCGCTCATAATTCTTTCGATCATCTGCAGGCTGATTAAGCCTGAGGAATGAGGATCAATCAATTGGACGATCGTATCGACCGATACGAAAGTATTGGTTCGACACTTCAGGATCGGCACTGAAGTGAGATCGACCGAGGTTGGTTTTTACGCATAGGAGACGCTTAATGCCATGGAGCTTGTTATCCGCAGTTTCAACGCCATATTCACCAAGTGAACGAAGGAGGTCGCCTTCATTTTCTGCATGACCTGCCCACGGTGCGCTTTGACCGTAATTTCGCTGATGCCTAATTCTCCCCCGACCTGCTTGTTGAGTAGACCTGAAACCACCAGAGCCAGACTTGTCGTTCCCGTGGAGAGAGCGATGCGTGGCGGTTCCGTAGATCGCGCATCTCCATTCCCCTATCAAGAACGGCGCGGCTGCGAGCGATGCTTTGGCGAATTGCCGCTACCATCAGCTCCTGAGAGAACGGCTTCAAAAGAAAATCAAAAGCGCCGGCCTTTATGGACTGCACAGCGGTTGAGACATCTTCGTAATCGGCAACTACGATGATCGGGATCTCTGCGTAATCCCTGGCGATCCTTTTCTGGATTTCAAGGCCGTTCGGACCCGAAGAAGAAAAAGCAAGGATCAAGGTGCTCGGGACAAACGCACGCGGCCTGGCGAGAAATTCTCGAGCTGAGCCGCAGGCCTCAGGCTGCCAGCCCTGGGAGCTAACTAGCAGTTCCAGCGATCTTCGAATATAGATGTCTTCGTCGACAATGAAAACCGTTGCTTCAGTGTGAGAAATGGTTTGTGATTTCAAGTCCCCACGAAGTGCGTTTATTGGACTTGGCAGGCGTCCCGTATTCATCTCGATCGCAGCGGCTGCACTCATATCCCTTCCTCCTGGAACCAGTCAGCATCTTTGAATCGGCAACGGAGCTTAGTGTGGGGAACCATTGCCGCGACTGTCAGAAGTGTGGGCGTGATCAGTCTTTTGCACGACACCGGTTGTGGTGGCGCTCTCCCCATCAATTTCAGTGGGTAGCGAAACGGCGCGTTTGTTACAGGCTGGAAACAATGGGTACAATCGAATCTTCCCCCCGCAGTTCCCCGGCTTGAGGTCAGAACAAATTGTGGTTACCGATCCGATTCGGATCCTCTGCGTAGAGGATCACCCGGTCTTCCGTGAAGGACTGAGAACGATCATCGGATATGAGCCTGACATGCACCTCGTCGGTCACGCCGCCAATGGTGTGCAGGCCATCGCAGAGTTTCGTCGTCTTCGTCCCGATGTGACTCTGATGGACTTTCGTCTTCCTGGAGCCAACGGTGTTGACGTTCTGATCGCCATCCGTGGAGAGTTCCCCCAGGCTCGCGTGATCATGCTGACCACCTCCGACGGCGATGCGGACATCCAGCGCGCAATGCGAGCAGGAGCTTCGGCTTACATCCTGAAGAGCATGCCGATGGAAGAGCTGCTGGGAGTCATCCGGTCAGTTCATTCTGGCCGGCGGCATATACCGCCCGAGGTCGCGGCCAAGCTCGCCGAATTCATGGGAGACGAGGACCTCACGGCCCGGGAGCTCGATGTTCTTCGCCTTATTCGAGAAGGTTATCGCAATAAGCAGATCGCGGATCAACTCACGATTTCAGAGAACACGGTTAATTTTCATATAAAGAATCTGATGGAGAAAGCTGCGCGCAAACGACCGAACGCACGCGGTCACCATCGCGCTGCGGCGGGGCCTGCTGCAAATCTGATGTTGTTACCCCTACCAGAAACTGTAGGAAATTGGCCACGCTCTTTGGTGTGTTGCGGCACACGCGTAGTCGCGGTAACGTGACACAAGAAGCTCGGATAATAAAGGCGGCGAATGTGAATCTTGCCCGGCCAGTTGTGATCAGCTCTCTGCTGTTCTTCCTGGCCGTCTGTCTCGCGCGCGCACTCGACCCTACAAGTCACATCTCACAATATGGTCACAGCGTTTGGCGTGTGCGGGACGGATATTTCGAGGGAGCACCGCAGGTCATCACGCAGACCAAAGACGGCTACATTTGGGTGGGAACCGAGTCCGGTCTCTTCAAATTTGACGGAGTGCGATTCGTTCCCTGGGTTCGCCCCGTCCGGGAAGGGTTGCCCTCCTCCGAGATCCTCAGTCTGCTAAGCGCACGAGATGGAAGCCTGTGGATCGGAATGGATTCCGGTCTCGCTCATCTTGTCAACCACCGATTGATCCTCTATCAGAAGGACGAAGGATGGGCGGTCGACGGCATCTTCGAGGATAGAGACGGGAAAATATGGTTCACGCGTATTCGATCTGACGACAAGACACATTCTCCTTGCCAGGTGCTCGATGCCGGTGTTCGCTGTTTTGGAGGAAAGGACGGGGTTGACGTTTTTGGTACCGGGCCAATTGCACAAGACCCTTCGGGCGATCTCTGGCTCGGCAGCAGCACAACTCTTGTCAAATGGCGTCCCGGAGCATCGAAAGTCTACCGGCCGAGAGCTTTGCAATCCAACGAGGGAAATCGCGGTGTCGTCGCGCTATTGCCTGCGGCCGATGGCTCTCTTTGGGTGGGGATGGCCGTGGCTGCCCGAGGTGCGGGATTGCAGCGCATGGTGGATGGCACTCTAAAACCATTTCTCGCTCCAAACTTGAATGGCGAAACTCTGGTGGTGACGGCGCTGCGCAGTGATCGTCAGAACAGCCTGTGGGTCGGCACGACCCAGGGTCTTTACAGAATTCGAGGCACGGAGGTCGATCACTATGTAAATGCCGATGGATTGTCGAGCGACTGGGTAACGGGAATATTTGAGGATCGCGAAGGCAATATCTGGGTTGCCACGTCGCGGGGAATTGATATGTTTCGCGATCTTTGTGTGAAGAGCATCTCCCACCGTGAGGGACTGTTCGAGGGCGCAGTAGAATCGGTAGCTGCTTCGCAGGACGGCAACGTCTGGATTGCAACGGTCCCTTTGCAGGTGATTGGTCCTCGCGGAGTATCTTTGTTTGGTCCATCGAAAAGACTGCCATCGAGTCTAGCTACATCTCTTTTTGAGGACCACGCTGGTCGTTTGTGGGCGGGAATGATCAACCGGCTATTCGTTTATGAGCGAGGGAGTTTTCGTGAAATCACGAAACAGGATGGCAGCGCTCTCGGAATGGTGATGTCGATCGCTGAAGATCCCGAGCATAACATCTGGGTCGAGAGTGCGGGACCTCCAGGAACGCTCGTTCTGATTCGGGATCTGAAGGTCCGGCAACAGTTTCCGGCGCCAGCAATGCCATTGGCCAGAAAGATTGTTGCCGACCGCCAAGGCGGGATCTGGTTGGGGCTGACGAGAGGCGATTTGGCGCGCTATCGCGATGGCCAGTTGAATACATTTACGTTCGGTCATCACGCTAACACCCGCGTTCGGGCAATCATTGCAGCATCCGACGGCTCAATCTTAGGGGCAACGGCGTTTGGGATAGTTGGATGGAAGAATGGAAAACAAGAGATCCTTACGGTGCAAAACGGCTTGCCGTGCAATACCGTTAACACGCTCATTTCGGACGATGCTGGGAACTTATGGCTTAGTGCCGAGTGCGGCCTCATCGAGATCCCGAAGCAGGAGATGCAGCTTTGGTGGGAGCATCCCGAAACCAGATTGAGTCTGAGGGTTTTGGATATATTGGACGGTATGGAACCCGGATGGGCTCCATTCAATGCCAGCACAAAAACGCCCGATGGACGACTGTGGTTTACAAACAGCAGTCTGGTGCAAGTGATCGATCCGGCGCATATTCCGGAGAATGCCCTTCCGCCGCCCGTCGATATTAGCGCTCTGGTTGCAGACCGCAAGGCCTACCTGCCGGATTCAGCGATTCGACTTCCTCCGCTAACCCGCGGTCTTGAAATTGACTACACGGCGCTCAGCTTCGTGGTTCCGCAGAAAGTACGATTTCGCTACATGCTCGAGGGGCATGACGTCGCCTGGCAGGAACCGGGAACGAGACGCCAGGCTTTTTATAATGATCTGCGTCCCCGTCGTTATCGTTTCCGCGTGATCGCCTGCAATGAGGACGGAGTCTGGAACAATGTTGGAGCAACAATCGATTTCACGATTGCGCCTGCATGGTTCCAGACCTACTGGTTCTTCGCGCTATGCGCTGCCGGCGCCCTTCTTATTATGTGGCTTCTTCTATCGGATGCGCGTGCGGCGAGTTGCGAAGGCCATGTCTGTACGCTTCGATGAGCGATTGGCCGAACGCACGCGCATCGCGCGAGATTTTCACGACACGCTTCTGCAAACCATCCAGGGCAGTAAGCTGGTTGCGGATTCTGCGCTAAAGCAATCAGCCGATCCCACTCCGATGCGTGGCGCAATGGAACAGTTGTCGGTCTGGCTCGGACGGGCAACCGAGGAGAGCCGGACAGCGCTGAACTCGCTGCGCACATCGACCACGGAAGAAAACGACCTTGCGTCTGCTTTCCGGAGGGCGATTGAAGACTGTCGAACGCAGAGTTTCGATGGAAGCCGCCCTTTCAGTGGTTGGCGAGGCAAGCGAGATGCATCCCATCGTCCGCGATGAGGTCTATCGCATCGGGTACGAGGCAATCCGCAACGCGTGTGTTCACTCGCAGGCCAGCTCGGCTTCAGGTCGAGCTCACATACGCTGAGGATCTCATCTTGCGCGTGCGTGACAACGGCGTTGGCATTGCCCCTGCCATCGCGGATGGCGGCAGGGAAGGGCACTTCGGCTTGCAGGGAATGAGGGAACGGGCTGACCGCATTATGGCCAAACTCACGGTTGAAACTTCTACGTCCAACGGTACCGAGATCAAACTGGTTGTCCCCGGCAGCATCATCTACCAGAAAACTAGATCCGGGAGACGGAAGTCGACGGCAATTAAATCTCTTCTTCAGCGGATCGGTTTGACTTCAGACTCGACTGACGTCTGAAAGCGAGCCGATTACTGTCGAAGCTCGCGTCTCAAGCTGGCATCGTCCGAATGCGATAGCCTCGCAGGGTCTTTGGCACGAGCGATAGGATCTGAACAACATGCTCGGTTCTTCTCAGCGAGTGAGCAACCGATCAGTTCTTTGCACTCATGAATTTGCGGACAATTTCAGCAATCTCATCCGCCTTGGTATCGAGGGCAAAGTGACCTGCCTCCAGCACGTGTACTTCCGCGCTCGGCACATCTTTCCGATAGCGCTCAGGTTCGCCGGGATCAAACGACAGATCGTGCTTTCCCCAAAGCACGAGAAGTTTCAGTTGAGTTTTCTGCATCCACGCTTGCCATTTGGGGTATGAGTCGACGTTGGTCCGATAGTCGTAGAACAAGTCGCTCTGGATCTGCGCCTGGCCTGGGCTATTCAGAAACGCGTACTCATCGGTCCAGAGATCGGGATCGTAAAGCTCCACATTTGGATCGTCTCCAACGTGGCGTGTTTTGGTGGCAGCCATCGAAAGCAGATTTTTTCGCAAATCCTCTTCATGCGCTGAACGATCCGCCCAGAATGCACGCCGAGTTGACCAGTTTGCTCCAAGCCCTTCATTGTGAGCCACGGCATCCTGCACGATGAGGGCGTCGACGCGCTCCGGGTGTGCCAGCACCATGCGGAAGCCGACGGGCCCTCCATAGTCCTGCATGTAGAGTGTGTAACGGCTCAGGCCAAGTACCTGCGAGAAATCATCGATGACGCGAGCGATGTGGTCGAAGGTGTAGTCAAACTGCTTCGGGTCCGGCCAATCGCTATGGCCAAAGCCGGGATAGTCGGGCGCGATCAAGTGGTACTTGTCGGCGAGCCGCGCCAGTAAGGGGTCAAACATGCGCGAGGACGAGGGCAATCCGTGAAGCAGAAGTATGGGCGGGGCATTCTTTGGACCGGCTTCACGATAGAAAATCGTTAACCCATCGACCTTCGTCGTCCGATAAAATACCTGATTGCTCATCGCCATATCCTCCGTCTGAGAGTTCAAACCTGACACGATTGCGAAAGGGAACACGAAGTGTCAGAATGAACGGCACAAGCTTCATCTTCCGCATGCGTCCTCCTTATTCTTCCTTAAGCTCGAAGATGATCTCCAATTCAATGGGGACGCCCAAAGGGAGACTAGCGACGCCGATTACCGAGCGAACAGCCATGTTTTCCTCGCCGAATACATCTCGCAAAAGATCCGAAGCGCCATTCGCGACCGCGGGTTGATCGACAGCATTTCCTGAAGCCACCATGAAGACGCCGAGGCGAACGACGCGTTTGATTCGATCCAGAGTTCCCAGATAATTTCTAGCTGCAGCGAGCGCGCCCAGGGCTGCAATGCGGGCCGCATCTTGTCCGGCATTCGTGTCGAGTTCCAAGCCGAGTGTGCCAACATACGCTGGTTTGTGATCGACTACGGGCAGCATTCCACTGAGGTAGAGAAGGCTTCCCGTTTGCACTGCCTCCACGTACGACCCGAAGGGAGTTGGCGGGCTGGGAAGCCGAATGCCGAACTCCCTGATGCGGTCCTCAGCGCATAACCGGCTTTGCATCTGTCCGGCTTGCTCTATCTTGGTACGTCATCCAATTCACTCCCCATGCGATTCTGAATGTCGCGATCGATCCGCGTACCCGATCATTTCTCGATACTGGATCAATTTCCTTCCGCCGCGCGTTGGTTAATGACTGCCGCTCCCGCCTCGCTTACGATCTCGTCCTGAGAATCCGTACCGCCCGAACTGCCAATTGCGCCGATAATCACGCCCTTATCGATGAGTGGGATACCGCCTCGGGATGCAATAATTCCGTCGAACGCGAGCAGATAGTTCAGGTGCATGAGCTGGATTCCGTCCTCGAAGACCTTGGTTGGACGCCGGAAGGTAGCAGCCGCACGCGCCTTGTGTTGGGCAATCTGGATGGAGGCAAGCATCGCGCCGTCCATTCGTTCGAAGGCCACCAGGTTGCCACCGGAATCTGCCACGGCTACATTCATTTTCCAGTTGCGCTCCTCGCCTCTGCCACAGCGGCGTGAATGGCCTCCTCTGCTCGTTCCAGTGTTATCGAGAGCCCATAGGGCACATCGAATGGAATTTCGTTTGGGACGACGTCAAGAGGATTCGACGACTCTGCCCCTGCTTCTATGACGTTTCCAGATTTGCTGCTTGACATATATTTCCTCCGACGGTTTAAAGAGCCTGTGTCTGTAGATCCGCCGCCGCTGTGCGCCATTTTCGCTTGAGCTGCCCGGCGGCAGCCGCGTCGATTGATTACTTCTGTAACCGGCCAGCGAGCCAGTAATCGACACTGAGCTTTCCTGGACCAGAACAAATCATCCATAAAAAGATGAGTACGTACAGGACCTCCGGAAGGTAGAGCAGATTGTCGACCCACTCGAGGGGCGAAAGTCCTTTAGGCATGGCGGAAAGCTTCGTAGTCAGAATGGCGACAGCCATATCGACCGACAAAGCAAGGCTGGCCAGACTCGAAAGAAGCCCCGTAGCGACAAGGCATCCCCCAACGAATTCGACACTCGACACGAAATAAGTCATGAGGTTGGGAAAAGGGACTTTGGCTCTAGCGAGGGTTTCGTACATGGTTTGCCTGCTGCCAGCCACAAACAATTTTCTTGCCCCGGAGATGGCGAAGAACAGCCCGATCGAAACGCGTACGAGCAAAATGGCGTATTGCTCCGAATCACCGCTACCCAGCAGCGCGAACTGCGCCAATCGTTTCCAATCCATCGGTTGTTCCTCCACCGAAAGCAAGTGCTTCAACGATGCCCCAAGTCGCGCAGTCGAAGTCGGGCCTTCGAACTAGCGCGGGATTTCACCGAGGTAGTATCCGAGCCGATTCTCGACATCTCCAGGCTTGTGGAAGCCGCGCGCCATCAGCGCTTTGATTCCATTCTGCGCGGCGGGTCGTCCTAGCGAAGCGATGCATGCATCCCACCCTGCGCCGAGTTCAACGTCCGGCGGCAGGCTCGTGTTGACCAGGCGCTTGGTGTTAGCGATCGCCCATTTGTCGAACCTGGCGATCCGCGTCGCGAGCGCTTCCACGAATGGCTCCAGATCAGCGTCGGGCAAGGCACGGTTCACATAGCCGTAGGCCTCTGCCTGGTCTCCCCTGATGTCTTCCGAGCTCAGGAGTACCTCAAGCGCACGGTTTCGGCCGATGAGTTGGGGCAGTCGGGCCATGGGACCGCCGCCGGCGACCATCCCCACTCCCACCTCCCATTGCGAGATGATGGTCTTCTCGCGGCTGGCGAAGCTCATGTCGCAGGCGAGCGTGATCTCGCTGCCGTTTCCTGTCGCACGACCGCGGATGAGGGCGATCGATGCGACTGGCGCGCGAGTCAGGCGCACGAGAAAGTCAGGCCAAGGCGGCAAACCCGTGGGGCCGTTCGCCATTGAGGTCAGTTCCTCGAGCTTAGCTTCGAAATCGGAGTGATTCAGAAAGTAACCGTCGACTGCGCTGTCAAAGACGACGACCCTGACATCGTTGTCGGTCTCGATAGCGTGGATGACATCCTGGAACTCGCGGACCATCTCCGGGCCCATGACATTGATGGGCGGGTTATCGATTGTGATACGCCAATAGGCGGGCGACCGCCGGGTGATGCGAAGCTGTGCAGACTTTGCCGGTTGATTCGTCTGGGCGGGTTTCGTAGGTGCGGCCGTAGTTGCCATGGATTCTCCTCTGAAGTTGTTCTCGGAAACCGGTTGATTGAAGGCGCCAATTGAGCTCGCCACCTTGCGCCGTATTTATTGAATGCGCGATTTCGTTAATCACGATCTATTGGGCCAGAACAATATGTTCTGCACAATTGGACGTTGGTATGGCCAATACCTTCGTATCGCTTGCAATTGCGGCGCGAACCTACAACGCGATAAGGGATGTAGACCGCACGCTGGCTGCGCGGGAAGTCACGCAGCGACCTGCTGCGCAGACCGATCTTCATGTGGCGCACCCAGGAAAGGGAATTCGGAAAGAAGGTCTTGATGGGGTCCCACGTTATCGCTGGTGATCCTGCCATTCGTGAGGATGCCAAGGAAAACGTCAATCGCGTCGTCGGTGAGTGCGCGGCCATTGTGCGGGAAGACCGCCGGCTGACTGGGATCGTAGAAGAGAATGTCTGGTAGCAGAGTACGTGCGACCCGCGTTGCTTCATCGGGCGAGTAGCCCCCGGTGTGTTCAAGCGAGTGAGCGAAGACCGGGATGAATTGAGCATCGTCTTTCGGCTCACTGGCAAGAAAATCAGCTTTGCGATCGCCTGCGAGGAAGACAGATTGCGAAGGACGAGCACCTCGGTCGGCCTGAACCCACGTTCCACTTGCGCCGTCTACAGTGCGATGCCAGAGTCCAACCGCATTCGGACCCAGAGTGGAGGTTGGAACCTCGATCACAATGCTGCAGACATCTCCATTTGTGAAGAAATCGACGCCCGTGAACTGGAGGTTGTTGAGGGCGCCCTCCGTATCGAAAAAGAAGGGGTCACTTCGCCAGCCGGCAAAGATGCGGTAGTCGCCGGCCTCCGCCACGTGTGCCGACTTGCCTGTCGAAACCGGTACTCCCTCAACGATCAGTTGACCGCCGTCGCCTGTTCCAGCGGCCTGTGTGCCGTCGACACGATAGACGGCAGCGGTCTGCGAACCGCCGTCTGAAGAAGAGAAGCGCACCGGTAGGCTATGTCGGCGACCGCGTCACCGTTGGTGTCGATCTTGAGCTCATAGATCGCATTCGGTGCAAAGGGCTCCGCTGTAGTGGGCCCAGGCGGGTTAACGCCGACAGACGGATGCACGTTCATCACGAAGATTGTCTTGCCTCTCTCTTCCGGGGCTGGGGAAGACGTAAAGATCAGTGAGGTCAAGCCGCGCGTCTCCGTGGGGAAACCCAAAATCAGGACCGGAGTAATGGTGTGACATACTTTGTCTCCTTTGCTTTCATTCCGAATCGAAGTTGTCCAAAGTAATCAGGAATAGTAGTAGACAAGAGATTGCTCATCGGCTTCACTAGCGGCAGGACAAAATGCCAGTTGCACCCGGTAAAGGCAATGTGGACAACTCCAGTGATGCGCGGAGTCCTTCTCGTCGATTGCGCATGGATAGGCCCTCAGGCATTCTGGGCAGGCAAACGGTACGCAACTCCCGCCTTGCACTATTGATGGCTTGGGGATCCATACGGGGCTCGAGACTCGCAACAATTGCGAGTCGGGTTCGTTCCTCACTGCGTTCACGATTAGCAAGAGCTGGGCGACACTAGTTGCGTCCTTCTCGTAGAAAGCATCGGCGGCGACTCCTTGAGGAACAATTCCCCTTGGGTATGAGGCGCTCATCGCGATGACCCTGATCTTGGGATGCCGTCTTCGAACGATGGACAGAAGCTCAAATCCAGACATACGAGGCATGTTCAGATCCGACAGCAAAATATCGGGCGCCCGGCGCCGTATCTCGGTCAGGGCCTCTAGTCCGCCGACGGCACTTCTGACCGAATATCCGCACTCCTCCAATGTTTCGGAAAGCACGTTCAGCAGAACCGCATTGTCATCAGCGACGACTATGTCGACCGGGCGATGCGGCATGATTTCCTTCTTCTCCGCTGATATTCGTTGGCTGCGTTAGAGTGTGCCGACGTCGATTACCGCCTTGGCAAATTCCTGCGGAGCCTCTTGAGGCAAGTTGTGTCCGATGCCACCAGTGATGAGGCGGTATTCATACTTGCCCGAGAACTTTCCGCGATAGGATGTGTCGACGGGATGCGGCGCACCGTTCGAATCCCCTTCCATCGTGATCGTCGGCACGGTAATCACCGGACTCGCGGACAGCCGCTTCTCCAATTCGTCGTATTGAGACTCACCCTTCGCCAAGCCGATTCGCCAGCGGTAGTTATGAATCACAATGTCCACGTGGTCCGGATTCTCAAAAGATGCAGCGGAACGATCGAAGGTAGCATCGTCGAAGTTCCACTGCGGCGATGCGAGCTGCCAAATGAGCTTCGCAAAGTCGCGTCGATACTTGTCGTAACCCGCACGCCCGCGGTCCGTGGCGAAATAGAACTGATACCACCAGGCCAGTTCGGCCTTCGGTGGCAGCGGAGCCTCGTTGGCGGCCTGGCTGCCAATCAGATAACCGCTCACGGATACCAGGCCCCTGCAGCGTTCCGGCCATAATGCCGCCACGATGTCGGCGGTACGCGCTCCCCAGTCAAATCCCGCGAGGATCGCCTTCTGAATCTTCAGCGCATCCATCAGAGCGATGATGTCGACTGCGACCACCGACTGCTGGCCGTTGCGCACTGTTCCTCGAAACAAGAAGCTCGTTGTGCCAAATCCGCGCAGGTACGGGACGATCACGCGGTAGCCCTTGGATGCCAAGAGAGGTGCGACTTCGACGAAGCTGTAAATGTCGTAAGGCCAGCCGTGGAGAAGGATCACCGCGGGACCATCGTCGGGGCCAGCTTCAGCGTAGCCGACATTCAGCAGCCCCGCCTCGATCTGTTTGAGCGAAGCGAACGATGTGCGCGAAGCACTATCGATGGCGTTAGGCGCGACATTACGTGGCTGCGCAGCGCCAGAACCGACCAAGCCAAAGCTCGCGGTTATAGCCGCCGCAGTGGCAGTCCCCAGAAAGCGACGGCGATTATGATCGATTTCTTGCGACGTTGCTATCGTATTCATTGTCGGACTCCCTGTATCGGTGATTTGTCGTTGAAGGCGGCGGAGGTCTGAGCTCTCGACTTGTGATGAGTAACTCGCCTATGCATTGCCCCAGGCTCCTCAGATGGCCCTCCCACTTTCTCTCTTGTTCTTGGCCCCACTTCAGCTGCCGCCATCCAGCAACAGAGCCACTCGTGAAATGCCGCGCGCGATTCAACATTGTGAGGAGCCGATTGGGTTGGACGATCTTGTCGCTTGATGGGCAGCCATAACGTCTCCTAACTCATTGGCGATTGTTGTCATGACGGCGTCCGTTGTGATTCTTACTCCGTTGGCTATCGACTATTTGCCCTCATAGCGGCCTGCTCGATCACGTCCGCCACCTCTTTCGGGTGAGTGAGCATCACCAGGTGGCCCGACGGCAGCGTGATTGAAGTAGCCCCAATTGATGCTGCCTCGGCCTTTTCTAGTTCGGGCGGTATAGCACGATCGTTGCTTCGCGATCACGCTCCATGATCGCTTAGCCTTCCACGCTGCAGTCGTGACTGCTGCGCCGAAAACAGTAGACGAGGTCTGTCCTTGTGTCGCTGTCAGAACTGGCTGCTCCTTAGCTGGTAAGTCCTGGGCGATGTCTTCGGCAACTCCTTTCGGGGTCACTGACAAAAAGCCTTGAGCATCCGGCCGCAGTTCACCACCGAGCGGGGCTGGCGGATAGTTCTTCGCCACCGAGTTTATGGATTCGCCGTCATTAGGGGCGAATGCCGCTACGTATACCAATCCAACGACCTTTGGATCATTTCCTGCCTCAGTGATGACCACGCCGCCGTAAGAATGACCAACCAACAGCACTGGCCCGTCCTGCAAGTGCAATGACGCGACGTGTCGCCGCCACGTCATCAGCAAACGAGGTCAGCGGGTTTTGTACTGCGACGACATGAAACCCCTTGGCTTGCAGCAACGAGATCACCTTGGACCAGCTGGAGCCGTCCACCCATGCACCATGGACGATGACGATGTTTTTCACCGCCTTGTGACGAACTGGTCTGGGCAGTGACTTTCTTATCACCCAGCACCACGAACAACAACGACGCAAGTGCGATCAATGCGGCACGGTAAACTTGCGGTACTCTCATACTTTCCTCCAGAACAACTCTTCTCGACTCGAAGTCCGCCTCGGGGTTTGTCCGGTGCTCCTCGGGACGGCCGAACGGGCAGCCGCAGACTGCTGAGGGTTGCCCTCATGCCTTGATGAATTGCACATCCAGCGTGATCGCCACTTCGTCGCCCACCAGGACGCCGCCGAGCTCCAGCGGAGCATTCCAAATGAACCCGAAGTCTTTGCGATTGATCTTGGTTGAGCCGGAAAGACCGATGCGCACGTTGCCCCAAGGGTCTTTCGAGGGCTCGCTGACATCATTCACTGTCAGAGTCACGGATTTTGTAACGCCGCGGATCGTCAAATCACCGGCAACTGCATAGTCGTGACCGCCCGTGTAACGGACGCTTGTAGACCTGAACGTGAGCGTGGGAAATTTCTCAACGTCAAAAAAGTCCTCGGCCTTCAGGTGAGCATCGAGCTTCTCATCGACGGTTCTTACGCTTGCCGCCGGGATCGACACCTCAACGGTGGAATGTGCGTAGTCGGTTTCGTCCAGCTTCAGCACCCCGGAGAGCCCCGAGAACTTGCCCTTCACGTTCGAGATCATCATGTGTCTCACCTTGAACTCGGCCGCCGAGTGGGCAGGATCAATGTTCCAGGTGCTGAAGTCCTCAGTCGCGATACTGGAAATAGCGATTTTCGAAATTGAAGACATGAGATAAATCTCCTTTTCACTTGTTGAGAGTCCTTGCAAAGCAGAGCCTGATGCAATCTCTCGGATCTGCCTTGACTCGCTCATCGTTGTCATTAAGCCAGAAGTGAGGAGACGAATCCATTAGACGATGGTGTCGCCAATACCTTGGTATGAGCGGTCCGACGAATGGTTGAATGCCGCATAAAACCTCGCGGAAGATCGGCCGAATGCGAACGACGGGATATACGGTCGGAAACAGACTGAGCAGGCGAACGAGTGCGCCAGGCACGCCGTGGATCAGCAGACGACGAGGAGGCTCGAGACAAGAGCGGCTATTACCTTCCGCTTGCCGCTGTGAGCGCAGGTCCACTCGAGGAAGCTGACCTGCTCATCCTGCGATCGGGCGAGCCGGAGATTGGAGAAGGTGACGGCGACCTGAACTGACCTGACCCGGCGAGGGCGCGCTCTGATCGCAGCCTCGTGGCCATTCTTACCAAGTCCACGACAGACTTGGCTCCCATCTTTTGCATAACCCGGCCTCGATGAGCCTTTACTGTAATCTCGCTGATGCCGAGTTCTGAACCGATCTGTTTGTTTAAGAGCCCAGACAGCACTAATGCCATGACTTGCCGTTCACGGTGGCTAAGAGACGCATAAGAGTCGCGGACCGACCGCATCTCAGCTTCGCGGCCAAGCGCAATCGAGCTACGTTTGAGGGCTTCCCGGATTGCATCGAAAAGAGCCTCATCCGTGAATGGCTTTATCAAGAATTCCACGGCTCCAGCCTTCATGGCTTGAACTGATGTGGGTACATCCCCGTGGTCAGCGATGAATATGATCGGCGTTTCGGTACGTTCGGCGACGATCCGCTTTTGCAGTTCAAGACCGCTGAGGTCTCGAGGAGAAATATTCACCACAAGGCAGTTTGGAACATGTGGCCGGGGCCGGTCGAAGAACTCTTGAGCGAGGGCGAATGTCTCTGGCTGCCACCCTTCGCGGCAAATTATCTGTTTCATGGATTCACGCGCGGGGACGTCATCATCGACAACGAACACGATGGGGAGATCAGGTGATGTGGCTGAAGATTCGAACTTATGATTAGGCAAATGCCCCTTTGTATCCAAACGGTCGCCCGAGACCGGTAAGGGACTCGGAAGTGCATCGGTATTTGAGTCGATCACGGCATTTCCAGAACCATTGGATGTGCCCTGTAGTGCAGTCACCCTCGTCGACTTCCTGGGGATTGCAGATAAGAGATTCGGAAGAACCCCGTCGTTCGACAGGATTAACGCGCGTTCGATCAAATTTTGAAGCTCTCGAACGTTGCCGGGCCAGGAATGCGCGGTGAATGCACTCAACGTCTCTGCCGGTACATTGTGAATTTGCTTTCCGATGCGTCGTGAAAACATTTCCACGAAGTGCGAGACCAACAATGGTATGTCTTCGCGGCGCTCGCGCAATGGTGGGAGCTTGATTGGAAATCCGTTCAGTCGATAGTAGAGATCGCTGCGGAATTCTCCCTGACCGATCATGCCCACTAGATCTCGATGCGTCGCAGCTATCAGACGGACGTTGACGCGATGCGTCTGGCTGCTTCCCGGGCGCTCGAATTCCTGCTCTTGCAGGATCCTCAGCAGCTTAGGCTGCAGCGCCGGGGGAAGATCACCGATTTCATCAAGGAACAGTGTTCCGGAATCAGCCATTTCGAAACGGCCTATTCTGCGCGCCACAGCCCAGGGAAAGGCGCCCTTTTCATGGCCAAAGAGTTCGCTATCCAATAAGTCGAAGGGAATTGCGGCGCAATCCAATTTCACAAAAGGCTGGTCGCTACGTGGACTGAGATTGTGAATCGCACGAGCGATCAACTCCTTGCCAGTACCCGTCTCGCCGAGCAAGAGCACGGTGGCATCCGTCGGCGCCACTCGTTCCACTTCCGTGAGGGCGGATTTCAGAGAAGGGCTGATGCCAACGATCTGTTCAGATCTACGTTTGCCACAGGTCTGGTCAATCAAATTCAAATTAGACACAGTTCACCTCCACGCGGGAAAACCTGGGAAGCTCCGCGTACTACTTTGGCTAATCGTTAGAGCAGCGTGGACTTTCTCAAGCAGCTCTCCGGCATCGAATGGCTATCCTGACGACGCCTTCGTTGAGTCATATAGATGTCGAGCCGCCCTTGTCGTGCCCTAAGGCTGCGCGAAGGATTTGGAGTAGTTGCTCATCGCTAAAAGGTTTTCCTAAGAATGCAACAGCGCCCGCTTGCATCGCGCGACCACGCGATTCTTTGTCGTCATATGCAGTGATAAAAACGATAGGAATGCAGCAACCAGCTGCAGCGAGCTCTCTTTGAAGCTGCAATCCATTCATCTGCGGCAGCCGTACGTCAAGGATGAGACACGATGTATTGTGCTGCTGGCCTGACTGGAGGAAGCTTTCGGCAGATTCGAAGGCAATCGCTCGAAAGCCAAACGATTCTATGAGGAGTGTGGTAGTCCTGCGGATGGACTCATCGTCGTCGACCACGGCGATCAGATCTCTTGTCGCCTCTAGTGTTCCTCGCAAGGCTAAACGAATGCCCTCAAGTAGCTCCTCGTCGTTAAATGGTTTTCCGAGGAATGCGACCGCACCGGCTTGCTTTGCCTGGTGACGCAAACCCTTGTCGTCGTACGCGGTGACAAAAATGATGGGAATGCCGATACCTTCGGCAGCCAGCTGGCTTTGAAGTTGTAGTCCGCTCATGCCCGGCATTTGCACGTCAACGATGAGACATGAAGTCTCGTGCAGCCGGAGCGACTTCAGAAAATCTTCGGCAGATTCAAAGGACGCTGCTCGAAAGCCGAAAGATTCGATGAGAAATGTCGTAGTCCTGCGGATGGACTCATCATCGTCGACTATCGAGATTAAAGCTTTTGCCACTTCTAACTCCATACTCAACAAACCTTATTGCCGAACGGAGAAAGAAGCTATTGGATCTTGGGATCCCCGGCTTCTGAAAAAGGCGTACGCGAATAAACCTTGGTTTACTGGTTTCTTCCCGAGGGGACTTTGAGCTTCTCGATCATTCTGACGAGATCGGCAAGAGATTCCGCGTGCATCTTCTCCATTGCCCGGCTACGCTGGACTTTCACGGTACTTTCCGCAGTTCCAAGTTGGTCCGCGATCTGTTTATTGAGCATGCCCGACACGACCAGGGAGATCACCTCCTGTTCGCGCGAAGTCAACGAGTCGAAGCACTGTTTGAGAGTGGCTACCTCTTTTCCCTCTTCACGTCTGGCGCGATCCCGCTCCAGTGCGATGCGAACAGCATCCAACAGGTCTTGATCGCGGAATGGCTTGGTGAGAAATTCGACGGCCCCGGCCTTCATGGCGCGAACGCTCATTGGAATGTCACCGTGGCCCGTGAGAAAGATAATCGGGATACTGATGTTTTTCGCCGTAAGATCGCGCTGAAAATCGAGTCCGCTCAGTCCGGGTAGTCTGACATCAAGCACAAGGCAACTCGGCGCATCTGGGAGCGTCTTGCGCAGAAAGGCGTCCGCCGAGTCAAAGCTCTCAACTTGTAAACCAACGGTGCTCAAGAGGAACTTCAGCGAGGAACGTACCGATGGATCATCATCAATGACAAAGACTACCGGCGCGCCAGTCATGAGAGATTGCCGCCGGTCGTTGGGAGTGTGAAGGAAAACACGGCGCCGTAAGGTGAGTTGTGTGTCGCCCAGAGTCGACCACCATGACCTTCAACGAGAGAGCGGCTGATCGACAACCCCATTCCCAAACCATTCGGTTTCGTTGTAAAGAAGGGTGTAAAAGCGCGTTCTACTGCAGTACCAAAGCCGGTGCCTGAGTCGCTTACTGCAACGAGTATGTCACCAGATTGGTCGATTTGGGATTGTACTCCGAGCAAACGAGGTCGGTCTGTCACCGCCGCCATGGCCTCGATGCCGTTCATGATCAAATTCAGCAGAACCTGCTGCAACTGAACACGATCAGCGAAGACAGACGGCAGATCGTTTGTCAGTTGCTTTTCGAGCAAGACTTGATTCTCATAAAGCTCACGGCCAGCCAGGATCAGTACCTCCTGAATCACTTCGCTTACATTCAATTCGCTTTTCTCAGCAGCTTCTTTCTTTATGAATGCGCGGATTCGAGACAAAACGGCACTGGCGCGAGTGCCGTCGGCAATGATTCCTTCAAGAGCCTGACGCAGAACATCGGGTTCTAGATTGCGATTGGCTAGCAATCGCAAACACGCGCTGCCGTTATTGACTACTGCGGTCAAGGGTTGATTCACCTCGTGGGCTATCGAGGCTGCCATTTCACCCATTGTTGTGAGCCTGGATACCCGAGCGAGTTCCGCTTGTGTCATCTGCAGGTTACGCTCGCTCAGACGAAGCTCATCTTCAGCACGCTTGCGTTCAATACCTTGTGCGATCAAGTCCGCAGTGGATGCCAGTGCTTCTGCTGTTCCCGGTGCAAGCGGCTTTCGAGAGAACATTGCCATGACACCAAGGGTTCGCATTCCGGCCAACAGCGGGTATCCTGCAAAACTCGACATCCCCTCATTTGCTGCCCACGTTTTGTCGCTGATTCGAGGATCATTGATGATGTCGTTGGTGAGAACGTGTTTCTGTTCCCGTGCGATCGCCCCAATTTTAAGTTGGCCAATCGGTATCTGTGAGTGAGCTCCATTGAGGTGCGTGTAAAGCCCTGCACTGGCCCTCAACTCCAGCATCCTTCCGTCAGGACTCAGCGTCCAAATTCTCGCAAACGCTGCATCGAGATGCCGCACCAGGGATTCCGCACACTCGTGCAGGATCGCCTCAAGGCTCTCTTTCTGTCCAAAAGCAAGACTCACATCCGCGCGAACCGCGACCTGACGGGTCTGAATCGCATGCAATGCTTCTTGCGCCTCTCTCCAGTCGTGCAGATCAACGACGGTTCCGAACCATCTGATGACCTTTCCTTCGAGATCACGCAATGGTACGGCGTTGGAAATACACCAACGGTAGCCGTCTGGCGCGCGCCGAAAGCGAAACTCGGACTGAAATGCTTCGCCGCTTTCAACCGAGCCCAACCATGCACGAGTTGCCTTTTCCACGTCGTCCGGATGAACTGCTGTCAGCCAGCCAGAGCCCTGCACTTCTTCGGCAGATAGTCCCGTGTAGTCGAGAGTCCGCTGGTTGCAATAGTTCAGTGTGCCGTCCTCCTCGGCACTCCAGAGCATCTGCGGAATGGTCTCAGTTAATTCACGCAGGGTACGCTCGCTCGCGCGAAGCTTGTCCTCGGCCTGCTTTCTCTTACTGATATCGCGGATGAAGCCGGTGAATATCTTATGCCCGTCTCTGGTTAGTTCCCCAAACGAAATCTCCACAGGGAACTCCTGGCCATTCTCGCGCACCGCGGTCAGTTCGGTCCCCTGCCAGTTGATGTGCCTCTGGCCCGTATCCAGGTAGCGCCTGAATCCATTCTCGTGAAGCTCGCGCATGAATTTCGGCATGAGTACGGTCAGTGGCTTCCCGATCAACTCCGCGGGGTCATAACCGAAGATTCTCGTGGACGCCGGGTTGGCAAACTGAATTGTGCCAGTGTGGTCCATGCTGATAATGGCGTCGTTGGCCGTTTCGACGACAAGGCGATGCTTTTCTTCACTGTAGCGGCGCGCCGACTCCTCATGTTGACGTTCCGTGATATCAGTCGCGACGGAACCGATGGCGTAGACCACAGCCGTCCGCGTCGAACAGCGGGAACTTCTGAACAATGAGCCCGCGTTGCCCGTCTTCTCGAAAAAAGACGTCCTCAAACCTCACCCGAGCGCGTGTCTCAAGCACTTGCAGATTCTTCGCTTGAAAAGCTGCAGCCTGTTTGGCTGAAAACAGTTCTTCGTCCTTCTTCCCTTTGACTTGTTCTTCGGTGACGCGGAGAGCGCTTTGGAACTCCTTGTTAGCGTAGAGATACCGGCCTTGCCGATCTTCCAGCCAAATTAGGTTGGGACTGTTATCACAAAACGCCTGCTGCAGGGCTTCGCTAAGTTGTAGCTTGACCTGGGCCTCTTTTCGCTCGTTGATATCTTCGAAAGCGATCAAAGTACGCAACAACGGCTTACTGCTTCGGGTTTCCGAAACGACTGGACCCCTTCTAATCGAAAACCATTGATATTGGCCGTCGGCGCGCCGCATACGCGCTTCTGTCTCGAACGGTTTTTCAGCGGTAGGAGATGCGCTCCATTCGCCATTAAACTTCGTCACGTCGTCTGGGTGGATGACGGTTTGCCAACCCCAACCGGTCAGTTGCTCTAATGAGCAGCCCGTGAATTCCTGCCAGGCGCGGTTTGCAAACTCGGCGGAGCCATCAGGTAGAGCACACATAACCAACCCGGGAATCATTTCGATCAGGTCCCGCAGACTCGGTGCTTCGCTACTCTGTTTCGCGTCACGTGTTCCAGAGGTCATGCTCCCAGCTCGCTCCACCGGTCGATACTGTTCCCCGACGGCGACCGCCCTGCCCCCACGATGACGGTTCGGCCCCACTGATACCAAGGTATTTCCAATACCAAGGTCCAATTGCATCAGGCTATCGGCTCTGGCTCAATCAGTGCGTGTGCTTCGAATATGTACGGAAGGGAAAAGCCGCGCGTATCGTACTGCTTTCAAAAGGGCCCGGGAAGCTGGGGGAAACACGGATTTGAGCCTGGAACTAGAATACGTCAACAGCATTGCCTGTGGTGAATTCGCCAGAATCGAATCTGTCGGACGGCATGCGCATAAAGAATCCATAAAGATTGTGTCAGGCGAGGCTCGGTCCACCGAGTCAGCAAGGCGAAAACCAGTTTATTAGTGGCATCGAACAGGGAGTCGCGTTCGCTGCACGGGAAAAGAGGAAGAATGAACACGCATCTCGATCACAAACATGAGTTGCTTCTGGAAAGTCTCCTAGGGGGCAGCCTTCCACGTAACGTTCACTGGAGTGATGTCGTTGAACTGATCGGGAAGGTGGGTGAAATCGAACCGCACGGGGGCACTGAGTTTGCGTTTATAGTCGGCTCGCAACGTGCATTCTTCAAACGTCCGAGTACACATAGCCTTGAAGAGGGAGAAGTGTCGCGCCTTCGCAGGTTCCTGCGCGAAGCCGATGTTAGCGCCGCTCCAAACAAGCCAGTGCAACTGATACGCAGCATTGTTGTCATCGATCACCATGTTGCACGGGTATACCGGGATGTGGATGGCAACCGGGCTCAAAGCGAAGACGCTGCGAGGCCGTATGATCCGCATGGATTTCATCGCCACTTGATCCACCGCAAGGAAACTCATTATCAAGGCCAACGGGTTCCTGAGGAGCCTTCGTTCTATGAAGAGCTCGCGAAAGACCTTCTACGTTCCCAGGAAATCGTCCTGGTCGGCCACGGCACGGGAAAGAGTAGTGCTCTGGAATTTCTTGCGGAATACTTGAAAAAACATCATCCGACGCTTTATCAGCGGGTGATTGCAAGCGAGATCGTGGATCTCTCTGCACTCACCGAGCCGGAGATAGAAGCAATTGCGAAGAAGCACATGAGTTAGATGGAGTCGTGTGGAGGTGGCATGTCAACTTTGGAACCAACCTGGGAGCCGTTCGAGGAAGGTGGGCGTCACATTACACGAGGCGACCTTCCTGAGACCGTATTTGCGTTTCCGAGGCAGCACAAAGAGCCGATGACTGACGCTCAGCACGTGCGAAATGCTGTTGCTCGATTCGATCAAGTGCTGGACGTATCAGACGAAGACCGGGCTTTAGCGTTTGCCAATATTGAAAAGGCCGCGAAGTATTACGG
This sequence comes from uncultured Acidobacteriaceae bacterium, assembly GCA_963782085.1. Taxonomy (GTDB): domain Bacteria; phylum Acidobacteriota; class Terriglobia; order Terriglobales; family Acidobacteriaceae; genus Telmatobacter. The sequence continues at coordinate 894,263 of CAWAIL010000001.1, read as the reverse complement.
CGTGAGCCTTTCCGAGACCAACTGGCATGAACTCGGCAAACACCCGAATCTGCATCGGTTTGAGGCTGCAGCCAAGGCATCAAGAACCAGAAGGCGCCACGGTAAAGAAGCGCTCGGGAGAACGTCTTAGGGAATAAATTGCTCGCATTCGGCCAGCTTTGATCCTGAAGGACCCCTTTGACAACCGCGATCGAGAGTGCCCGCGAGGGTGGCCCAAAGTTTAGGCCACCGCTGCCGCTTGATCGACTTGCGCCAAACAATCTCATATCACCTGTAGAGTTTTTCTTCGAGGTGCTGCATGTCAGTCGCGGATGGGGTAATCAAGCCCGATGCTACCAACGACGAGTAGACAGCTCGTTCCGCCGCAATCCAGTCGACTTCCGGTGAACCTTGAGGGCTCCCTCTTTTTTTCCAAAGCCTGTATGCCAGGTTTGTTACGAACTCATGCCGATCCTCATATGAAAAATCAGGGATGAGTTCCACCGGTTGTTGCTCTGCAAGTTCATTCAGCATCTGACTAACCTCACTCTCCAATTCTTGGACTCCCCTTGGGTCAACGCCAGGAGGGGGAGTCGTGCCACAGAATAAAGGGCGCCTCCAACGGGACCGACGCCGCCTCGTGCCGCGGAACAATGCGCGGTGTATAGTCCCCAGCCGGTCGAGTCGCGGGAAAAGGAGCCGTATATGTGTAAACCGTTTCCTCACTGGCCGGCCGTTCGCCGCGACTCATCTTTTCAATGACTGGGCCGGCGTCGTTCGCTCCGTTAGCGTAGAGTTCGACGCTTATTGCATCGGAGTTCATATCACCTAAAAAGACCTGCACCTGGAAAAGCGATTGTTCGCCCGTTTGCTGAACGGTCGCGGAACCGAATCGAAGCGAGGACCAGTGTTTCGCCAAATCGGCCTGCCAGGCGACCAAATCGGTGCCCAGTGAACCTCGCTTCTCGGCACGCCGGCGAAAAGCAGCAGCCGTCGAGATGTAGCATTCATCGGTATATTGCCGCACTACACGATTTGCCGAGAAACTCGGAGTCAACCGAGCCATACTTGCACGCATGCGATCGACCCAACGGAGCGAAATTCCACGTTCATCCCGCGAATAAAACTCAGGCACAACCTCGTTCTCAAGCACTGCATAAAGGCTTTCGGCCTCGGTCGAGTCCCAGGAAGGATCGTCCCCGTGTTCGCGCCCATCGCCGATAGCCCAGCCCACCTCTGGCGAATATGCCTCGGCCCACCAACCATCAAGTTCCGAGAGATTCAGCCCGCCGTTCACCAGCACTTTCATCCCGCTTGTACCGCTCGCTTCCCAAGGGCGTCGCGGAGTGTTTACCCAGACGTCAACTCCCTGAACCAGGTGTTCCGCCATGAGCATGTCGTAGTCGGCGAGAAAGACCACCCGGGATCGAGCTTCAGGGCGCTGGGCAAATTCAATCCACTGTTTGATCATGTTTTGTCCCTCGACATCCTGTGGGTGCGCCTTTCCCGCAAGGACCAGTTGGACGGGGTGCTCTCGATTCGTCAGGATGTTAAGTAGACAGGCCGGATCATGAAGAAGGAGGTTCGGGCGTTTGTACGTCGCAAACCGGCGAGCAAATCCCAGGGTCAAAACATTGGCGTCGAGTATTTGTGCAGCCCGCGCCAGATCTTCCTTCGATGCCCCACGAGCGGCTGATTGACGGGTGTAGAGCCTGCGCACGTAGTGAACGAGAATTCGCCGGCTTTCGGCGCGCAGTTCCCAAAGGTCAGAGTCACTTACTGCAGTGACATCCTGCAACATGTTTGCCAACGCTCCGCGCCAACGGTTCTTGCCGCACGCCAATGTCCAAACGCGGTCTGCTTCCGCAGAGTCCCACGTAGGCATGTGAACCCCGTTTGTCACATGCGTTACTGGCACTTCTTCTTCCGGCCATCTTGGAAACAGTCCCTGAAAGATTCGCCGGCTGACTTGGCCATGCAACTTACTGACGCCGTTGATGGCGTAACTGCCTCGGACTGCGAGGTAAGCCATATTGAACGGCTCAGATGAGTCTTGTGGATTCTGGCGACCCAATGCCAGAAGCCTCTCGAACGAAATCGAGAGCTTATCCTCCGCATACTTCTTGAGATAGCGCTCCATCATGCCAGGAGGGAAGCGGTCAAAACCTGCTTCCACCGGAGTATGGGTTGTAAAGAGGTTCCCGGCGCGAGTGACAGCGAGCGCGACATCGAAGGCTTGACCGCGATCTTCCATGTAGGAGCCTGCCCGTTCGAGCAACGCGAACGCGGCATGACCTTCATTGAGATGGCAAACCTCTGGCTGCAATCCCAATGCTCGCAGAAGTCGCCAGCCTCCAATACCAAGCACCAACTCCTGTCTCAATCGCAGCTCAGGACCGCCGCCGTACAACTCGGTTGTAATGGCGCGGTACTCAGGAGGGTTTGCAGGCACGTTGGTATCCAGCAAATACAACATCGCCCTGCCGACCTGCACCTGCCAGGCTCGAATCCACAATTCAAACCCAGGCAAAGGAAGGACGAGCCTCAGCCATTCGCCATTTGGCTTCCGTACCGGCCGGATAGGCAACTGGCCGGGATCATTAAATGGGTACAAGGCCTGCTGGTTGCCCTGAATATCAATTTCCTGGCGAAAATAGCCCTGCTGGTAGAGAAGACTGACTCCGATTACAGGAACGCACAGGTTGCTCGCTGCCTTGAGTTGATCGCCGGCGACGTTTCCTAGGCCGCCCGAATAAATCGGCAAGGCCTGGCTTAACATGAACTCCATCGAGAAATACGCTATTGTTGACACACCCGAATTCGGATGCGCCTTTTGAAACCACCCGTCCGACTTTTCATCCCGCGTTTTCTCGTCTTGGAGCTGAGTTAGCAATTTTTCAAAGTCTGGGTTGGCGGTAATACTTTGCAGTTTTTCCTGAGATACGGTTTGCAGCACGACCCAAGGATTGTGCGTTAGTTCCCAGAGCTCAGGGTCAAGCTGCTCCCAAAGCCGATCCGCCGCGTGATTAAACGACCATCTCATATCCAAAGCCAGATCGGTCAGCGCATCAGAGATGCTTGCATTGGAGGAACGATCAACGTAGGTTGGGGTACTCATAAGCAACTCCTTCTCACTGCTTGTAAGTTGTCCGAGGGTTGCGCGAAAGCGATTCCGAAACTATCGACTGTGCTTCCATCTGGATCTTGCGAAGATGGTCCTGCCCGAGAAAACTCTCGGCGTAAATCTTGTAGATTTCTTCCGTGCCCGATGGTCGTGCCGCAAACCATCCATCCTTGACGATTACTTTGATTCCACCAATGGCCTTCCCGTCTCCGGGAGCGGTGGTGAGAATCTGCTCAATCTTCTCGCCGGCAACTTCTGTCGCGTGAATATCGTCAGGCGATAATTTCTCCAGAATGGCTTTCTGTTCGGGCGTGGCAGGAGCGTCGATACGCTCGTAAACTGGATCCCCTAGTTCACGCGTGAGCTCGCGATAAATCTTCGCCTGGATCTTTTCCCATACGCGCAGTAATCTCTGCCGAGAGCAGACAAGGAATGATTCCGTCCTTGTCCGTGGTCCAGACGCTGCCGTCCTTCCTGAGAAAGGAAGAACCAGCGCTTTCCTCGCCTGCGAAACCCAGACGGCCCGCGAGCAAGCCTTCGACGAACCATTTGAAGCCTACTGGCACTTCGTAGAGCGGGCGTTGCAGGCGCGCGCTGACTCGGTCGATCATGCTGCTGCTGACAACGGTTTTCCCAACGGCCAGGTTCTCGCGCCAGCCTTTTCGATTTGAAACTAGATAGTGCGCACAGACTGAAAGGTAATGATTTGGGGGCAACAACCCGCTCCCCTTAGTGACGATGCCGTGACGGTCGTGATCCGCATCCGCAGCAAACGCGAGATCGAACTTGTCTTTCAGACCGATAAGCCTCTGCATGGCATACGGCGAGGAAGGATCCGTGCGAATCTTCCCATCCCAATCCACAGTCATGAAGCGAAACGTGGGATCAACGGATTCATTCACGATCGTGAGGTCCAGCCCATACTTCTCAGCAATCCGCGGCCAATAGTCGATGCCTGCCCCTCCGAGGGGGTCGACCCCAAGCCTGATCTTCGCCTCGCGGATGACGGCCATATCCACGACGCTGTCGAGATCTTCGACGTACGCGCTCAAAAAGTCGTGCTTGTGCGTGGTGGAGGCTTGAAGAGCTTTCTCGAGAGAGACTCTCTTCACACCATCGAGCGCCGATCGCAAAAACTCGTTGGCTTTCGATTCGATCCAGGAAGTTACGTTTGAATCGGCCGGTCCTCCTTGTGGTGGATCGTATTTAAATCCACCATCGTCTGGAGGATTGTGAGACGGCGTGATTACTATGCCGTCGGCCAACCCTGACTTCTTACTGCGGTTGTACCGCAAAATCGAATGGGAGACGGCCGGAGTTGGGGTGTATGCGGTACCTTCAGAGAGCATCACGTCGACGCTGTTTGCCGCAAGCACTTCCAGTGCGCTTGCGTATGCGGGCTCGGAGAGCGCGTGAGTATCCATACCGAGGAAGAGGGGCCCGTCAATCTGCTGCAGTTTCCGATAGTCACAAATCGCTTGAGTAATCGCCAGGATGTGCCACTCGTTGAATGTCACGCTTGTAGCAGATCCGCGATGGCCCGACGTGCCAAACATGACACGCTGCTGCGGGTCACTCGGATCGGGACGCAGCTCGTAGTAGTCGGTGATAAGCTTCGGAACGTTCACCAGGATAGAGGCATCAGCCGGTTTCCCAGCGGCGGCACTAATACTCAACTGGCACCTCGCGTTCATCGGTCAAGAGAATCGCACTCGATCGGGCTTCAACTCGAAAGCTGCTCTGCCCTTGCAGGGAGGGCTCTTTCCCAGCCTCGTAGAGATCGTAAGGGGCAATCTGCGCGGTATCCACCGCTAAACGCCATGCCTTATTCGACGCTAACGAAGGAATGGAAAAATCAACCGGTTCGTTGTGGGCGTTAAACATCAGGAATAAGTCGGGCTCGGTCTGACCTAGAATGAGACACGCAAACGATTTCTGCCACTCGTCCGTCCAGTTGGGCGCTCCACCGTTTGGCGCGAACCATTTTAGGTCAGCATCTGTGTAGAAAACTTCCTTTCGCAAAACAGGATGTGCTCGACGAAAGGCGATCATTCCGCGCGTGAAGCGCAGAATGTCTTTGTGTTTCTCCACCAGGCTCCAGTCAAACCAGCTCACCTCATTATCCTGGCAGTACGCGTTGTTATTTCCGCGCTGGCTTCGACGAAACTCATCGCCGCCCAGCAACATTGGAATCCCTCGAGAGATAAACAGCGTCAAGAGGAACGACTTGATTAAGCGGTTCCGCAGTGCGTCGACAGCGGGATCATCGGTTGGTCCTTCCATCCCGCAATTGTCGCTGTAATTGGCATCGCTTCCATCACGGCTGTTCTCGCCATTCTCGTCATTATGCTTCTGCTTAAAGCTGACCAGATCATTGAGTGTGAATCCGTCATGAGAAGTTATAAAGTTCAAGCTGGCTCGAGGGCCCTTACCAGAGCTTTGGTATAGATCTGAGCTTCCACAGATGCGATTGGCAAACTGCCCCATCATGCCCGCGTCGCCGATCCAGAAGCGGCGCACATCGTCACGAAAACGGCCATTCCATTCCGCCCAGCGTTGCGTGGAGAAACACCCCACTTGATAGGCGCCGCCTGCATCCCAGGCTTCCGCAATAATCTTTATGTCGCGCAGGATGGGATCCTCGGCAATGCTTTCGAGAAGGGGAGCGTTACGTAGGATCTTTCCATTCTCATCCCGGCCCAGGACAGAAGCGAGGTCGAAGCGAAAACCATCCACGTGCATTTGCATGGCCCAATACCGGAGAACCAGCATGACAAACTGTCTCACCACGGGATGATTCGCGTTGAGCGTATTACCGACGCCGGTAAAGTCTTTGTAGTATCGTCGGCCGTCCTCTTCCAACATGTAGAAAATCGAGTTTTCAATCCCGCGCAGACAAAACGTCGGCCCCAGTTCATCTCCTTCAGCCGTGTGGTTCAGAACAATATCCAGAATCACTTCGATCCCGGCGCGATGAAAAGCCTTAACCATCTCACGGAACTCCAAAGCCTGCTGGCCTCGCGCTCCTCCGATGCTGTAGGACTGCTTCGGGGAGAACAACGCAACGGGGTTGTATCCCCAATAATTTGTGAGTTTATTTTTGGTTACTGGGTTCAGTCGCATCAGTTCGTTTTCGTTAAATTCGGTAACCGGCATCAACTCGATTGCCGTCACGCCCAGGTCTTTCAGATAGGGAATCTTCTCGGTCAAAGAGCGGAAAGTCCCGGGATGGGCCACCCCCGACGTGGGATCGATGGTGAATCCGCGTACGTGCGTCTCATAGATCACCGTGTCGGATGGTGAATGATTCGGTGGCGCATCCGTCTCCCAATCGAAATCGTCGCTGGTAAAGATGCACTTAGGCGTGGTGCCTGCGTTATCGACAGTTGAAATACTCAAGTCACTCAGGCTGCTGGATGAATCGTAGCCGCGGGCGGCTGAAAAATCCCAATACTCTACGCCGGCAATTGCTCTTGCATACGGATCCAGAAGCAACCTATTTGGATTGAAGCGATGACCTAGTTCCGGCTGATAGGGGCCCTCGATGCGATAGCCGTAGAGTTGACCCGCCGGAATACCTCGCACCCAAACATGCCAGATGTCACCGGTCCGATGACGCGCCGGATCCAAATCAATGCTCCTGGCCGCAGACGAGTCGTTGGCATTTTGATAGAGTTCCAGGTGAACACGGGTCGCGTGGCGGCTGAACAAGACAAAATTAACTCCGTCTCCGGACTGATGTGCGCCCCCAATGGGCAGCGCATTTCCCGGCAGAACCTCACCCTCCACGAAAGCCGACGCCTGGACTGCGCGATTCATTCTCTTTGGCGGCCGTTTCAACCATCGAGCCCCATACGAAATTTGATTCCCCTGCTTCCTGTGCGTGTACCCTGCATCTCAAACCCTGCAACAAATCGGAGGCAGTGCGCCATTGGACTTTGGTATCGCCAATACCTTTGTCCAATGGACTCGAATCTCTTGCTTCTGGCTTAACTTTTCAGGATGATGGTTTCTTCTGAAGTGTCTCTGAAGAGCATCCGAAAACGAGCAGCTTCGAGAGACCTTTGCGAGAGTGAATGGTTCGGTCATCGATGTTCGTAGTGGAGGCGAGATGAAGGCTGTGCGTATACGAGCGGTTCGGCGGCCCCGAACAGGTGGCGCTGGAGGACGTTCCGGTGCCTGTGGCAGGTCGCGGACGAAATCCTCGTCCGTGTTCGTGGCCGCGGGAGTCGCCCCTTGGGACGCGCTGATCCGCGAGGGCAAAAGCAAGGTGAGTCCGCAACCGCCGCTGACGCTGGGGTCGGACTTGGCCGGGGTGGTGGAGGCGGTCGGGGCGAACGTGGTGGGATTTAGCGCAGGGGATGAGGTGTATGGAGTCACCAATCCCCAATTTTGCGGAGCGCAGGCAGAGTACGCAGTGGCGCAGGCGGGAATGATAGCGCCGAAGCCGAAGGGACTGGACTTTCTGCAGGCGGCTTCTGCTCCGGTAATTGCAGTAGCCGCATGGCAGATGTTGTTCGAGTATGCACAGGTCAAAAGGGGCGAGGCCGTCATGATTCTTGGCGCGGCGGGGAACGTTGGTGCGTACGCATTGCAGATGGCCCTGGATGCGGGCTTGAGTGTGGTTGCGGTGGCGCGGGCCCGAGATGCGCAATTGCTCCATAGCCTTGGGGTGGAGAGCATCGTCGACTCGGATGCGCCAAATTTTGAAAGGGAACTGCCACCTGTGGATGCAATCCTTGACACGGTGGGAGCGGGCACCCTGGAGCGATGTCTTGGCGCTCTGAAGACGGGAGGCAGGGTTGTTTCCCTTGTTTCGTCGGAACCGCTTCCGCAAAGGTCAGATGTACAGGTCGTCTTTTTCTACGCCGAGGTCACCACCTCACGCCTGAAAATCCTGAACACCCTATTCGAGAATGGGACGATTTCGGCGCGCGTGGGATCGGTTCTGCCTCTGGCAGAGGCGCGCGAGGCGCACCTGATGCTCGCGGGTGCGCCCCATAAGCCTGGCAAAATCGTCTTAGAGCTATCCTAGACCTCGACGATGGCCAGGTTTTCACTCGTCGTGTTGGCACTTGATCCCGAGAAAGAGCTCGCAAACAAATGACGCCTATACGGACCCTCGTTGATCGCGATCAGGACAAATTGAAGCCAGGTCTTCCACCTGGCTTGAGAGATCTCTACGATGGGGATCTGCACTTCCAAACAGTCACCTGCGGAGCGTCCCTTCGTCTTTGCAAACTTCGTTTCCACGCTTGATGGTGTCGTCAGCTACGCGATAAAGGGTCAGGCTAGCGGCTCCGCCATCAGTGGATCTGACCCCGCTGACCGCTTCATCATGGGCCTGTTACGGGCTTCCGCAGATGCCATTATGGTTGGCGCTCGAACCGTCCACGATACAGGACCGCAAAGCCTCTGGACTGCTGAATCCATCTACCCCGATGCGAAGCATTTGTATGCGGAATACAGAGTCAACGTTCTGCATAAATCGCAGCGCCCGCTTCTCGTAGTCGTGAGCGGCAGTGGGAAACTGGAGTTGGAGAGAGCAATTTTCCGAACGCCAGAGGCACGGACGGTGGTGATGACAACCCCGGCGGGCAAGGATGCACTCACCACGGCGGGCGCTGCGAAATTGCCTTCCGTTCAAATACACGCTCTGGATTCCAGTTCTGGAGCGATCGACCCCCTGGCGATGCTGCGATTGCTCCACGCGCAGTATGGGATACGAAGTCTCCTCCATGAAGGCGGGCCTTCACTTTTCGGAGAATTTATGGCAGCACAAGCTGTCGACGAACTCTTTCTTACATTGTCGCCGCAAATCGCGGGCCGAATGTCTGACGCAGATGCGGCCTGCGCTCGTACAGGGAACGGAGTTTATGCCGGAGTGTGCTCCATGGTTTCAACTGCTCAGCGTCAAGCAAAGCGCAGACCACCTGTATCTGCGGTATCAGCGCACCGGATCGCTGTGAAACCGCTGAGTGCCGGCTAGCCATTGGGGTAGATCGAGTTCGGAGGGGTCTGCGCAGGGAAGCCATACTTGAAAGCGAGTGTCTCCCGGCCTTGTGTTCACGTGATGCTCCCTCCGTGCTTTCTGACGATCGTCCGCACAGTATTGAGTCCGAGACCCGTTCCCTCCCCAATGCCCTTCGTCGTGAAAAAGGGATCGAAGATGTGGGGCTCTATCTCAGGAGGAATTCCAGGACCGTTATCGCCGATTTCAACCACGGCATTGCGATCTTCACGGAAAATGTGGAGCCGGAGTTCTCCCTGACCGAGCATCGCTTCGATGGCGTTCTCGATAAGATTGGCCCAGACCTGGTTCAATTCATTGCTAACCGTATTCACAAGGAGGGGCACAGTCGGATAAGTGCGCTGCACCTTGATTGAAGGTTGCAAAAGATGGGCCAGGGTGCTGAGCGTAGTTTCCAGACTTCGTACAATGTCCTCGTTTTGTGCCGGCGCTTGATCCATGTGGGTATAGTCCTTAACCGTCCGGATCAGGTCCGATATCCGCGCAGTTCCGCTCTCGATCGCGCTGAGAAGAGCCGATAAGTCTACTGCTGCTGCAATGCGGGTAATCGCCGCACGGGCCGTTTCAGCATCGAGGTCTCTCAACAGAGAAATCAGTGTGTCGGCAGACACTCCCCCTCTCGCAAGAGCACCAGCAAGCTCCCATGAATTCTCGAAGCCATGACTTTTCAGGATTGAATCTAGATGATCTTCCAAATCGCTGAGTGCAAGGCCATCCAACGGTGCTGATGATTGCAGCACAGAGGCTTCCAATGTCTCGATTCGCGCTCTTTCTGATTCTTGAATCGGCCTCCGCCACAGTTCGGCATTGGCATTGCGCATCTTCGCCAAGGCGTGGCGCATCCCGCCGCTCGCACGTTGAACACCGGACGCGGGGTTGTTCAACTCGTGCGCAAGCCCCGCTGCTAATTTGCCCAATGAGACCAAACGGTCGCGCTGCTGCTCAATTCGGGTTCCTTCGCGGATTCTGTCCGACATGATGGCGACCAGTCTTGTCGTCAATTCAGGCATCTTCTGGACAAGTTCTGGAAGGAAAGATGCCGGAAACTTGAGCAGACGTCCATCGGTTAAGGCTCGTCCCGTCACAGTGAACCGCTTCATCCTCGAAAACGGAAATACTCCACTGATTTCACCAGCATGTGCCGGGAGCGAGACAGCATCGCCTCCGAACTCTCCTCGCCATTGAAAAAGACCTTCCAGGAAAACGATCATCCAGTCTGCTGGGTCACCTTGTCGTACGAATACTTCTCCCGCTTGGAGAGAGACGTCCTCTACGTAACTGAGAAACCACGCAAGCTGCTCTTCAGGCAGATCTGAAAATGCCGCGACGCAGCGCAATTCGGATGAACTGATCATCTATAAAGACCTCCGGCTACTCCGATACTACTCACGCACAGTTCTGACAGATCGCAACGGCTGAGCACGCTCTAAACAAACAAGACCGAAGGCGCAAGGACCTCGATCCCAACAAGACGAGTTTCACCAGATCTGAAGCCGCTCTAGTCTTGTTCAATGCCTTGTTTGTATGAAGACTTCGAACTCAGATCTTGCTAGTACGGATCTCGGCCCTTAAGCGATCTGTCGGCTATCGATCATCGCTTTTACGATGGGTCGCTTTGTCACTAGATGCCCGGATTGGCGCGCTTGACTGGATGAATCTGTGTCAGAAAACGCATGACGCACACTTCATGTTTAAGGCGCTGGATCAAGGATCAGACGCTATGTTCCGCGTCTTGAATCTGGGACGTGCATTCCGCAGAAGCATGCGAACGCTTGCTGTCTTATACCAACGTATCGCCCATACCTTTGTCCAATGGCGCACAGTCCTGGCCTATGGCGTAATCAGAGCGATCAATAAAGGTGCAACCTGCGCCAAGAGGGTGGAGAAGTGGGAGTTGGGATGACGCATTTACCAGGATCGCCAACGTCACGTGTTTGCACCGCCATCAAACACGAGACGCAATCATCTCGCAACCAAACCGTCGTGCAAGGTATCGCAGCGCCAGAACTGGAGATAATGACTGCTCCGGGGACGGGTTCGACGATGGCATTCGATGAACTCCAAAAGGAGTATTCGTCCCGGCTCTTCAAGACTATTCTTCGGATAACAAAGAATTGGGAGGACGCTGAAGATGCCCTGCAGGATACATTTCTACGGGCATATTTGGCTCTGCATGGTTTTGAGGGCAGATCAAGCGTTTACTCGTGGCTTACGCGGATTGCCATCAATTCGGCACTGATGGTCCTGCGCAGGCGTCGGTCGCGACCCGAGGCATTGCTGATCTGTTCTTTTGAGGAAGGGGATGGCGATTCTCGCTTGACTCAAGGATTCATCTTCGGATCCGGAGCAACTGTGCGACCTTCGCCAGAGAAAGGATCACGTGCTACGGGCTATCCGCAACCTTGAATCTCCATTACGTGCACCGATCGAAGCTCAACTCGCCGGGGGGTACTCGGTGAAAGAGGTTGCCGATACGTTGAACATCTCGGTCGCAGCGGCAAAGGCCAGGCTCTACCGGGCCCGCGTTCGGCTCCTCCAACGGGCTTCGGTACATTCCGGAGCAAGGAAACGTGTCCCAACTGGTTTCGTTGACACGGGCGCGCACGCAAATCTCAAAAATCGAGAACAGCAATGGACAACATGCGGCTGAGACGAAGGGAAAGTATTGCGGGTTGCGAGCAGCCCATCACCGTGGCAGAGCGAGAACTGCGATCGTTTGTGGGCTCTGTCATCGATCTGCTCGGATCGGAAGGGGCAAAGTTCCTTGAAGACATCTGGCTCGACGAACTGGCAGAGATGGAAAGGACTCCGGAACCGACGAGCCCCCAGTGGCGGCTGGTGAGTATAGCTGCATCCTCGCGACTCGCGGTTCGGTTAATGGAGCTTAACCATGATCGGGCGTGCCTTTAGACGGAGCTGCAAGTTGTCCGTGATCTCGCCAAAGAATGATTGGCATTCCCGAAGGAATCAGCGGCGAATCGCTGCGATACTCATCCACATTCGTCTTCGCGTAGTGATGCGCGCCAGGCTGATACAACCTCTCGGTATTTCGAAATCCTCTTGCGAAGCACGCGACTCAGCGGTACTCCGATGAACGAAGAGATCGTCGGTTATCGGACCTACTAGCTTATTTCCGCCCTCACTTTGCAAACGGCCCTCCCCTCGACCCGCTAATGAATAGTGGACAAGCAATTCAGGCGTAAATACCTTGCCTTAAACAGGTTTTGGTGTTAGCCTCATTCCGAATTTCGGTCCCGAATGGTGCGTAACCGCTTTGATCTGTTCTACCTAGGGGAAACCCTAGGTAGGTCAATTTCTCCAGAGCATATTCACCAACCGGATCGATCTATCGAATTCCAGGTCGCCCGGAATTCCCTTGGCCTGGGCAGGTCTCGCTGAACCTCAATAACGGTGGGAGTCGCGCAAATTGTCATGAAAAGTCTCGGTCAATTGATGGTCGTTGAAAACGACCCCAAAGACATGAAACGTGCCGCTGAAGTGGCAAAAGAAGCGGGTTTCTCTGAAATCGAGTCAAAAACGAGCCCGCTCGCCGCTCGACGTTACCTTGAAGATCGGGTCGCGGAGCGTCAGGAACTTCCGGACGGCATCCTCCTTGATCTCGATTTCGGCTACGAAAGTGGATACGAGTTGCTCCGCTTCTGGCACGGGCACCCCGATCTGCGCTCCATTCCGGTGATCGTGTGGTCAGTGTTGGGGAACGAACAAAAGGATATGTGCGCTCTTTTCAAGGTGAAACAATACGTTGGCAAATGGGAGGAAAATGAGGTGCTGCGGGATGCCCTCAAACAGCTTAGCGCATCATAATCAGTAGACTAGTGAGCTCAAAATAGCCCTAATTCCCCCGAACAAAAACCACCACGATCGGCCCTTTCACGCGAGAAACCCGATTGAAGACGTACCGGGTCCGCTTCGCTCAATTTCAGGAGAACTCAATGAGCAATCTGGCTGAGATTATTTCTCAGAATGAAGAGCATCTTCGCAAAGAATGGATCCGCACCATGTCGAACACAGTTGCGCGGGCGGACCTCATCAGCAAGTTGGAACTCGATGAACAATGCACCGCAATTCTGCGGGCTGTCGTTGAAGGCGTAAAGTCGGGCAACACCGAAAATATCTCCGGTGCGGGATGGGCTTCCGCGCGCGATGTTTTGAATTCGATCTCAGCTTCGAGAGCACGCCAGGGATTCTCGCCCTCCGATGTAGCAGTTTTCGTTCTCTCGCTCAAGCAACCGTTGTTTGTATTGATCCGTGCGAAGCTGGCGAACAGCCAGGATCAGCTCTTCGAAGCTATCTGGTCGGCAACGCATATGCTGGACCGCCTGGCGCTGCTGACGACAGATGCTTATATGGCCACCCGCGAAGAACTGATCTCCGCCAGCAGCAGGAACTGCTGGAGCTTTCGACGCCGGTGGTGAAGCTTTGGGACGGCATTCTGGCGCTGCCCATTATCGGCACGCTCGATAGCGCGCGCACCCAGGTGGTGATGGAGAACCTGCTGCAGACCGTCGTTGCCACCAATTCCAAGTTACGCGATCATCGACATCACCGGCGTTCCCACGGTCGATACGCTGGTGGCGCAGCATCTGCTCAAGACGATCACCGCGGCGCGGCTGATGGGCGCCGAGTGCATCATCAGCGGAGTTCGGCCGCAGATTGCGCAGACCATCGTGCACCTGGGCATCAACCTCGAAGACGTGATCACCAAGGCCAAGCTGTCCGATGCGTTTGCGCTGGCACTGCAGCGCAGCGGAAGCAGCGGTGGTGACGACGACCGCCGCTCCCAGTGAGCCCGCTCAGCAGCTTGCTCGGCAAGCGGGAGGACTAGATGGAACGAATTCCTGTTCTACGCATGGGTTCGCTCCTGCTGATTACAATTCAGGTCGACATGCACGACAAGCTCGCCATGCAACTGCAGGACGATGTGACGCAGCGCATCTCCGAATGGGGATCGACCGGCGTCCTCATCGATATTTCCTCGCTGGAGATCGTCGACTCGTTCATCGGGCGAATGCTTGCCAATATTGCGGCCATGTCGAGCGTGCTGGGGGCAGATACGGTGGTCGTGGGGATGCAGCCGGCGGTTGCCATCACGCTGGTTGAACTGGGCATGTCGCTGCCCGGTGTTCGAACGGCATTGAGCGTGGAAGCGGGAATGGAGCTGCTGTACGGAGCTGCCGTCATCGCAGTCTGGATCAGGTGATGAACGTTCTGAAGCGTGAGGTCCTGCCCCTGAAGAACTCGAACGATGTCGTCCTGGCCCGGCAAAAAGTCAGGCAATGGGCCGTGGAGCTCCGCTTCAGCCTCGTAGACCAGACCAAGCTGGTGACCGCAGCCAGCGAACTGGCGCGCAATGCCCTCGATCACGGCAAGGGCGGCAAGATGACGATCGAGGCTCTCTCCAATGGCGCGCAGTTCCGGCTTGCGCCTGATCTTCGAAGATCAGGGCCCGGGAATTCCCGACATTGAGCAGGCGCTGAAAGACGGATTCACGCACGGCTCAGGCATGGGACTGGGCTTGGCGGCAGCAAACGCCTGGTGAACGAATTCAGCATCGAATCAGAAGTGGGGAAGGGAACCAGGGTCACGGTCGTTCGATGGAAATAGCCTTCACCGAATGGGTTGCCGATTACCGATGCCAGTTCGGTGGGCGAAGCGCGCCGCATCGGCCGCTGTTTGCCGCCCAGCAGCTCGGATTCGATGACACGCAAGCGGGAGAACTTGGCTCTTCTGGCCACTGAAGCTTCGCGCAATGTGCTGGTCCATGGCGGCGGCGGCCAGGTGATCGTGGCGGGTTTCCGAAGATCGCCGTCGGCCCGCTGGCACGCATCCTGGCAATCGATAAAGGCACAGGCATCGCAAAACGTTGCACAGGCCATGGGCGATGGCTTTTCCACGGCCGGCACGCATGGGCGGCGGCCTGGGCGCCATGAAACGATTGGCTACGCGGTTCGAGATCTTCACCGGCCCAGGCGGCACGGTCGTGTTGCTTGAGTCGGGAGTACTGATCCGCAAAACAAGGCTGGAGATTGCGGGGATGGCCCTGCCTTATCCGGGAGAGCGCGTTTGCGGTGATGATTGGTGTTTCGACCAGCAGGCGGATCGGACAATCGCGGTAATCGCGGATGGGCTGGGCCACGGCTTGGAGGCTGCAGATGCTGCGAAAGAAGCAATCGCAGTCGTTTCGCGGGCACGCATCACTGGGGCCCGCAGACATTTTGCGTTACATGCATGACGCGTTGAGGAAAACGCGTGGCGCAGTCGCCGCGATTGCGGAAATCCGCCCCGCACAGAGCAGGTCTGACCTTTGCAGGAGTCGGTAATATTTCCGCGTCGCTGATCGGCGGAGAATACATCTCAGAGCCTCGTGTCGCACAATGGCACCCTTGGAGTGACGGCGCCTCGGATTCAGGAGTTTCGGCTGAATGGCAATCCCAATTCCGTTCTTGTACTGCACTCTGACGGCATTGCATACGAAGTGGGATTTGTCCTCCTATGCCGGCCTTCTTCGCCGCCATCCCGCGCTCATAGGCGGGACCTTGCTGCGCGATTTTCGGCGTCAGCGCGATGATGCCAGTGTCCTCGTTGTGAAGGCCGCCTGAACCATGTCGCTTCCGATTCTTCATATCGCTCTGCAATCAGAACGCGACGTCGTTCATGCGCGGCAGCGCGCCCGCGAAGTCGGCGCAGAGCTTGGCCTCGATAATCAGGACCAGATTCGCCTTGCCACGGCAACTTCTGAGATCGCTCGCAATGCTTTTCGCTATGCGAGAAACGGAAAAGTCACGTTCTCCCTTGATCTCGAACCGCCGCAGCGGTCTTGAAGTGACAGTGTCCGACACAGGCGCTGGCATTCTCAACCTCGACCAGATTCTCGAGGGGCGATATCGCTCGCAGACCGGCCTGGGTATGGGGATTATTGGCACGAAACGGCTGATGGACGAGTTTCGAAATCGAGACATCTTCCGACGGAACAACGGTGCGGATGGTCAAACAGCTCCCGCACGTTTCGAAGCTCTGGACCGAGAGTTCAGCGCGAGAGTTGAAAGAAAAGCTGCAAGAGCGGATTCCCAATGGTCCCTTCGATGAAGATCGAACAGCAGAATCAGGAACTGCTGAAGACCTTGCAGGAGCTTCGCTCGCGGCAGGAAGAACTCGAGTTGCTGAATCGCGAGCTTGAAGACACGAACCGCGGCGTGGTGGCGCTTTATGCGGAACTGGATGAACGGGCCGACTATCTGCGACGCGCCTCAGAGCTGAAAACCAAATTTCTGTCGAACGTCTCGCACGAATTCCGGACTCCGCTCAATTCGATCATCTCGCTTGCGCGCATGCTGATGGATCGGATTGACGGCGATCTGACCGCCGAGCAGATCAAGCAGGTCCGCTATATCGAATCTTCTGCGCGAGACCTGCAGGAAATGGTGAACGACCTTCTGGATCTGGCGAAAGTCGAAGCCGGCAAAATTCGCATGCGTCCGAAGAAGTTTGAGGTTCACGAGCTTTTCAGTGCATTGAAAGGTATGTTGAAGCCATTGCTTGCCGACAACACATCGGTCGAGCTTGGTTTTCGAGGAACCGGAGGATCTTCCTTCACTTCGCACAGATGAAGGCAAGGTTTCGCAGATTCTCAGGAATCTGATATCGAATGCGATCAAGTTCACGCCAGACGGAACTGTGACGGTTTCGGTCGAGATGCTCCCCAGCCAACAGGTGGAGTTCCGCGTCGCGGATACAGGCATCGGTATCGCAAGAGAGCATCACGAAGTAATTTTCAGGGAATTCGGGCAAGTCGAGAACCCGCTCCAGGAACGCTATCGGGGAACAGGTCTGGGATTGCCTCTTTGCAGAAACCTGGCGAAGCTGCTTGGGGGAAGCATTTGGCTCGAAAGTGAATTGGGAAAGGGGTCGACTTTCTTCGTCAGAATTCCGGCAATCTACGTAGGCGAAGTAATGCAACCGGACGACGGCGACATGCCGCCGGCGCCGGAATTCCATCGTGCCCCGGTGCTGATTCTGGAAGACGATAACGAGACGGCAAACCTTTTCGAATCGTATCTCCGCAATTCAGAATTTCAAGCGATTCTCACTTCCAACATCGCGCAGGCCGAAGTGTGGACCGCCCGGCACGCACCGGCTGCGGTAGTCGCGGACGTTTATCTCGAACGTGATGAGTGTTGGAACTTTCTTGCTCGGGTGCGCGAACGTTGGCCGGGTGTCCCCTGCATCGCAACCAGCATCAAGAACCAATCGATGGCTGCGCAACAGAATGAAGTTGACGCGTTCCTTCTGAAGCCGATTGAAAGCAATGTCCTCTTGGAATCGCTGCGGAGCCTGACTGCCCAGACTGGAACCCGTCGCCTGCTCGTCGTTGACGACAACGAAATCTCACGATACATCCTTCGTGACTTGCTCGATCAGCCATGGTTCCAGATTCGCGAAGCCACTTCGGGCAAAGAAGCTCTTTCCAGCATCGAAGAAGAGAGGCCAGACGCCCTGATTCTCGACCTGCTCATGCCCGATATGAGCGGTTTCGAGGTTCTTAGGGAATTACGCGCTCATCAGGCAACCGAAGACCTGCCTATCCTTATCTACACATCCAAGGATCTTTCTGAAGCGGAGCGCATGGAAATTGATGCGATGAACGCTCGTGTAATCAGAAAAGGAGAGGTTACCTCGAGGCTGTCTGCGCAACCTTTCTTGGATTGGGCTAAATCTGTTGGACTATCCCCTGAACGTGTCACTCCCGAGTGAAATGCGTCAAGCTCATATCGGGCGAATTCTGGTCGTCGACGACCGGGAAGAGAACCGGTATGTCTTGTGCCGGACGCTGCAGAACGAAGGCTATCTCTGCGAACAGGCCGGGCGTGGTGCGCAGGCTCTGGTATTCGCGCAAACTTTGCCGGACTTGATCATTCTTGATGTCAATCTGCCGGACATGTCGGGCTTCGATGTCTGCCGCAAACTGAAAGCGAATCCGGTCACTGCTCCCATCATGGTGTTGCAGATGTCGGCGTCATTCATCTCGAATCATGATCGCGTGCGAGCATTGGAAGAAGGCGCTGACGCCTATATCACCCACCCGATCGATCGCACAATACTCATCGCTACCGTGCGCGCCCTCCTTCGCTTGCGCGCCGCAGAGGCCAGCTCGCGTGAATCTTCAAACCAATGGCAGACTACATTCGACTCGCTTTCAGAAGGGGTGGCTCTGGTCGATGAAAATGGGTGTGTCGCCCGCTGGAATCATGCATTCTTTGAAATGTGCGGGGCAAAGGCGAACCTGGACTCAGGTGAAAATGCTGCACTCCTGCTCGAACGAATGATCGGAAGCAGCGAACCACTTCGGAATTGTGATCGCCGATTCAGTAACGACTTCACCGTTGGAAAGCGAACATTGCAGGTCTCGGTGAGCTGCACCAATGGGATGTCTTTCGGCGGCGAGAAAGTGCTGATTCTCGCGGATACGACTGATCGCAAGTTGGCGGAATATGCGCTGCGCACGGCTGAAAAACTTGCGGCTACGGGAAAGCTGGCCAATGCTATCGCCCATGAAATAAATAACCCGTTGGAAGCGCTCACAAATCTCGTCTATCTCGCGCGCTCGTCTGATTCCTTCGAGAACGTCCAACGATTTCTGGATAGCGCTTCGCGTGAGCTCGAACGAATTTCGCGTATTACAAAACAAACGCTCTCATTTCACCGCGACACGCTCAAGCCAGTCGAGATAGATCTTGGCGAACTTCTTGCCGACGTGGTCAGTTTGATGGAACGATTTGCAGCCGCACGTCATGTTCGTCTGACCCTCGAGGGGAGACCTACCGAACGGATTTTTGGATTTCCTGGCCAACTTTCACAGGTCTTCAGCAATTTAATCCGTAATGCCACCGAGGCGTCTCCGCTGGGAGAAAAAGTTGTCGTGCGCCTTCGTCCGGTTTGCCGCTCAGGACGGCGTGGAAATCGCGTCACCATTCACGATCGCGGCTCCGGTATACCGCTGCAAATTCAGGACAGTATCTTCGATCCATTCTTTACAACCAAGGAGCTGCGGGGCTCTGGTTTGGGGCTCTGGGTCTCGAAGTCGCTCGTTAGCCGCCACGAGGGAACGATCCGTTTTCGATCGTCGGACTGTGCACTCAAGAGTGGAACAACTTTTGAAGTTTTCTTGCCGCTGGGCATGAACGCTTTGCCCAAGTTGATCGCCTGAAGGCGGCATGAATTAGGTGCCTAATCTATTCATTAAACTATACTTAACAGATTACTTTGTTGGGCCTTGATTCCAGGCGGAGAGGGAGGGATTCTTAACTCCTGATCAGTAAACCACTATGAACATTGATGATAATGAAAAGATCTCTGGTTTTGTAGAATTCCGGCATTCGTAGTCGCTCCGCCTTTGCCTCCCGTGGGCAACGTGTCCTTCAGCGAAAGTGATGGCGTCCCTTCGGTACTGAGTTCGAAAACGGCGACAGCGTTGCTGCTTGAGTTATTTGTGCCTGTGAGCACCAGTATGCCGCGCTCTTGCTGGCCTGCGGCCACCATTGCGCTCATGAAACCTATGGCAGCCAGCATCAAGCCGGAGCGGCACAGACCGGACTTCTGGAGATTTTGAATATTCATTGCGATTCTCCTTGGAGTTCGTGGTGAAAAGCGTGCTCCGGTCACGCGCCTGGGGGCCCGTCGAAGCGGCGGAGCATCCTTACTGGTGAATATTCGTTTTGGATCACTGAAAAGTTACGGTCTCTTGCCGAAGCCATCAGCAATTAACAAATCCGTGACCTCAACCGGGAGACGTAACCTTTTATCGTGTTCCAGCGAACGAAATCGAACGGCATTGAAAGTGCTCTGCAGGCGAGCGCGGGGGTGCGCGATGCGGTTTGCACGAACCAGCTGTTATCGATCAAGATTGCGGGAAGACGTTCCATTGCATGCATGCGGACAGCAATCTCGAGATACTCATGTCTGCTTTAGTGATTTGTCGAATTGTCGAAGATGATGGGCAAGGATTCGACTATAAACCGGCCTGCGCTGGATTCGGAGTTCTTGGTATGGAAAAAAGGGTTCGCGATATTGGAGGCAACTGAAATATCCAAAGCGTTCCGGGTAGGGGTACCACGGTACGCCTGAATGCGAAGGACCAGGCAATCAGCGTACCGAAAAAATTGCGTGAGAAAATCAGGAATGGTCTCGATCGAATTGGGATCAAAGATGGAGTGCGAAGAGCTATCACTCACTTCAGGCAACCCGAATCTCCTGGGCTCTGCTTTCCGAAGCCGAAATCGCGTAACAGAGACTTGGAAGGCTCCCACTCACCGATAGCTGGATAAAGCAGCATGGCTTTACGCGCTGCCTCGGACGAGCCGGTCAACGCCGCTTCAATAGTCGCCCGCTCGTATTCCTTCACGGCCCAAACCAGACCTCGCACCGCCGTGGGTAATGAGCCGCAACGCTCGGGCATTATCTTCCCGTCGGCAATATTGCAGGGCGCTTCGACAACATCGTTCGCGTCGATTTCAGCGATTGATCCCTGATTTCGAACATTGACGATGACACGCTGGCCGCTTTTATCTCGCAACGCGTTCATTACGGCAAGCGCGATCCGATGGTATCCATTCGCCGCCCGAAACGGATCTTCTGCTTCCTTCGTTTCCTTGGCCACCCCATCTCCATTTGCCGCTTCCAGCGCCATATAACTGCTCGACCTGGTATTCAGGTACTCGACATAGGTCGCGAGAGCACCCATCCCATCGCCGGCCGCCAGCAAGGCCCCAAGCCGATGGAAAAGTTTGTCGTTGAGCTTGTAGATTTCACTGCCTCTGGTTCCACCGTGCGCTTTCTGATTTGCAAGTGCGCGCCTTCGCGAATAGTAGAAATACAGATACTCCGTGGGAATAAGCCGCAGACTGCGCATCAACTCGTGATCGAACATCGGCGCTGAATGGAGTTGATCGAGAATCTTGTCATCGGCGAGTACATCGCTCATCACGTCTTTGCCGCGGACTTCGATCCTCCGTACCCATCCGAGATGGTTGAGGCCCACGTACTCGCACCGCACTTCTCCCGGTGCGGCAGCAAGGGCCAATGCAATGCGATGCAGCAATTCCGATGGCGTATCGCAGATTCCCACGGCACGCGCGTCTGTATGGTGAAGGATTGCCTGAGTAATCAACCCGGCGGGGTTAGTGAAATTGATCAGCCAGGCTTTGGGCGCGAGGCGAGCAACAGCGCGGGCCTGCTCGACTGCAACTGGTACGGTGCGCAACGCCATGGCCATTCCTGCCGGTCCGGTCGTTTCCTGGCCCGGATAGCCATGCCGGATGGCGATCTTTTCATCGCTGGTCCGTCCGGCGATTCCTCCAACGCGAATGCTGCTGAGAACAAAATCCGCATCTTCAACTGCTTCCTGCAAGATCGCGGTCTCGCGCACGCGGAGACTGCCTCCTTCGCGTTGAATCACGGCTCGCCCTAGCGA
Organism: uncultured Acidobacteriaceae bacterium; assembly: GCA_963782085.1. Lineage (GTDB taxonomy): Bacteria > Acidobacteriota > Terriglobia > Terriglobales > Acidobacteriaceae > Telmatobacter. The sequence goes on along the minus strand of CAWAIL010000001.1, from coordinate 872,642 downwards.
TCCCATCATGCGCGCGCGCTCAAAATCAGGATCGTAAAGGACCACTTCGTCGATTCCAAGGTGTCGCGCGCTCTCATTGATACCGAACACGACGAGTGGCGTTCGCACGCCGCCGCCGCCGATGAAGGCTGCCTTACCCATAACTTACCTCGTAACATCGGTTCAACTCATGACGCGTTGGAAGTCCGCGCAGGGCTCCCGCTTTGCGAGTCGAAAGCCCACCGCAGATGCACCCGCGGCGCATGCACTCTTCGCCGTCCTCAGCATCCAACAAGCCATCGATGAAACCCGCGTCGAAAGCATCTCCTGCGCCAGTCGTATCAACTACATCGACACTTGGCGAGTGCATAACCAAAGGACCGTTCTCGGTCCGCATCATCGCACCGGCGGCGCCCAACTTCACAACGCCGCTCGGCCATTGTCTCGCGCGGGTAAATTCCAGATAAGCGAGCACATCTCCTGAGCAGAGGATGCGTGCTTCGCGTTCGTTCGGCAGCAGATAACTCACAGCGGAACAAGTCTTCAGGTTCGCTGCATCACGCAGCCAAACAACCTGATGGCCGACATCAAGCGACGTCATACAGCCGGCAGCCGCCAAATTCGCTAATAGACAGTCTGCCAAGGCGGCCGACAAGGGCATAGCGAAGTGTACATGGCGCGCATTCATTAGGTGTTGCAACATGGCGTCCCCTGCCAGATGCTCTTCGAGCTCCGCATTCTCGCCAACATATGTAAAGAAAGAACGATCCAGTCTTGTTGACACGCTCACCGTCGTGCCTGTGCAGCCATCTCCACGATGCAATCCGGAACTTGATACGCCGAAGTCAGCCAAGCGCTTTTCAATCCACGGCGCCTCCTTCTTTCCGACGACGCCGATCAGGCTGACGGTTCGCCCCAAACGTGCCAGCGCGCACGCGGTAATTGCTGCTCCGCCACCGACCTCCTGGACGTATTCGTCCGTAAACACTTCTTCTCCCGGCTCCGGCCATTTGCCGAAACCCGAGAAGACATGATCGACGTAGATCTCACCAACGACTGCGATGTCGAAGCTCTTCATAGAACCGCGAAAGGCCACTCCCGTTCAAATTTCGCTTTCAGAAGATAGATCCCCCCACCAACCAGAATCATTGCAAGGCCGATTGCCAGGTAGCGTTCTCCGTTGCTGGCCGCAATGTAGATCCACCCCAGCAGCGCGATCAGTGCTGGTACCGGATAAAGCGGCATTCGATAGACTTCGTTTCGCTCTGTGTTGCGGCGCCTGAGTAACCCAACCGCTACACACTGCGCTGCGAACTGGAAAATCGCCTGAACTACTATCAGCACGTTGATGAGTTCACCCAACGGGAACAAGCAGGCAATCGCAGAAGCCGCGCCCATGAATACGAGGGAAACAGTAGGGAATCGACCGGTTTTGTGCAACTGGGCGAAGGGAGCAAAGAAATGACCATCGACCGCGGCTGCGTAAGGAATCCGGGAGTACCCGAGCATGTTGGCGAATACTGAACCGAAACTCACAACGAGTACTAGAAGGGAGACCAGCAATCCCGCCCAGTGGCCATAAACGAATTGCATGAAATCGGCCGCAATCGCGTTGGAATGTTGAACGTCACGCCAGTTCAGCGTTCCAATGATCGATAGGTTCATCAGTAGATACAGCACCGCAACCAGCAGAATGGAGTAAATAACCGCTCGCGGAATATTTTTCTGGGGCTTCTCAATTTCGCCGCCAAGCAGGCACGCATTGGAATAGCCTCCATAGTCATAGACCGCAATGAGCGAAGTTGCTCCAAGTCCAGCCCAGAAGGCTGTCGACATGTGAAAGGCTCCACTCGGAAAGTCAAATGCATTGGCAGCGCGGAAGTACCTCACACCGCTTGCAATCACCCATAGGCAAGTGCCGATCACGATTGTGGTCATCGCGATGGAGATGTAGTCAATGGAGCGGATGTTCCGAAAGAGCAGCACGACGTTCACAAGGCAAATGCCGGCGGCGATTGACACGAGTTCCCAGTGCGTCAGTTTCGGATAAATGAAATTCATATACTCTGAAAACCCGACTGCACCCGAAGCGATCGTGAGCGGCCCAGCAAGAAGCGTTTGCCACAAAAAAAGAAAACCCATCATCTGGCCCATGCTTTCTTTGCCGTACGCTTCTTTCAGGTAGTAATACGGGCCGCCCGAGTTTGGCATCGCTGAACCGAGCTCAGCCCATACCATCCCGTCACAAAGACAAAGCAACGCTCCCAACACCCAGCCGAGCATCGCCTGCGGGCCGCCCATTGCGGAGATGGCCAGAGGGATCGTCAGGAACGGCCCTACTCCCACCATGTTCAGAACGTTGGCGGAGATTGCGCCGAATGGCCCAAGGCCACGTTCGAGCTGTTGTCGCCTTTGGACTTCGGTTGCCATCATCTATTTTTCGGTTGCAAGCAACGGCCTTGCGCGTCGAATTGGCCTTCTACGCCACCTGATTACTTTTCCGCTTTCGCATTTAACAGCGGGTTCTTAGACAGACTCAGCAGATTGGCAAAGATTCGATATGCTCCGGGTACACCCAATGGCAGTTGGCGGTAAAAAGCATAGGCCGTATACGTATAGACGCCCGAGCCATAGTGGGCAATCACCATTCCACCTTTTTGCGGCTCCTGGCTGGGATCGTGGGTCTCAAGCAAGGCTTCATATTGCGAATCCCAAGTCTTCAAGAACTTCGATCCTCTCTCTTCAATCCATCCTTCGAAATCCTTCGCAGTGATCTCGTTCGGCCATTTCATTGCAGCATTGTTCGGATCAAGAATTGTTACCGTCGAGTGCTCGTCGGTTACCTCTTCTGGATTATTTGTCATGCTGTAAGGATAGGGCCCGAAGTTGTGATCGAACTCCGGAGTCTGGTACTGCACGACGACAACTCCTCCGTTTTTCACGTAATCGAGCAAGCGGCCATTGTAGGTTCTGAGGTCCTCTCGCACGGCGTAAGCCCTGACGCCAACAAGAATCTCGTCATATTTTTTCAGATCGCCGCTTGCCAGATCGCCGGCAGTCAGGAAATGAACATAGACTCCAAGATTTTCCAGTGAGGCGGGAATATCATCGCCGCTTCCCGTGATGTAGCCGACCTGAAGGTTCTGACTTACCTTTATGTTAGCGCCACTTAGTTGATACTTCGCGTCGCTGTAATCAAAATAAGGACGAAGGCCCGGATACCCAATCTGGACATACCCCTCCTTGTATTTGTGACCGCCGTATTCTGCGACCGCCTTGAGCTCGTACGGCTTCTCTTTGATATCGGCAGGGGAAACCTTGAAGCTCACAATCTGCTCCTCGCCATCCTGGGCGAAGGAGAATGGGGCGCTTTCCGGATCCGATTTCCAACCGGACGGCATCTCCAGGTGCACTGTCCCTTGTGCTGGACCCTTCACATTGCTGTGAACCCTCACGCTGACTGGCACGAATGATCGATCGAGGGGGATCACTCCTGCGCTCTCGATCATCGTAAGCGAGATTGCAGGTCCGATCGGCAGCGGGTAATTCACGGTTCCGGCGCCCACTTCGTGCTGTACGGTTTGAACGGCCTCACTCACTTCGAATTGTGCTCCGTGATAGGAGAAGCGGACTTTGGCCTGCAAGGGATAGGGCGCAACCGGAAGATTGCGATACTTAGGATTGCGCAGGTCGTAGTAAGCCTGATCGATGCTGGGGCGATCGAAGTATGGGCGTGTAAACGGCGAATTCTCAGGAATCTGAACGGTGAACAAAGTATTCAAGACACCTGCGCCGTCGACGGGCCCTGAAGTTCTTCCCGCGGCGCTGTCCGCATCGATCACATCACCATTCAAGGTCAGTGTTGAACTATCGACATTGACTGGAGCACTGCCATCGTCGGAGATGTGAACAAGTACACGGAACTCCTGGCCGGGAATGGCCATCGGGAAGTTTGGCTGATTGATTCTCATAAAACCGCGCTGAGGCTGCGGATTTGCGGTCGTCTCGTTCGATGTGACAGTAGCGGTTATTGACAGGCTCAGGGCAATTGCGAGTGCGTCGTTGAACTGAGTGTGTTTTACATTCAACTCATGCAGGACGTTATACTTTGCCTCAGCCGAGAGCGAGCTAACTTTTACTTCATCCATCAATTTGTCGGTTGCCGTCAAGCCATCAGCCAGCATCGGCGCGATTGTGCTCGGATCGTTCACCGAATAGCCCTTGATCGCTTGCTCAACAAGCTCGTTGATCTTCGTCAGTCCTTTACTGAGAAAGTCGTGTTCCTGATCTCCCGCGAGAGTGGCAATGCCTGGCAGCGAGATGTCAATTCCGTCAAAGAATGTATTTCCTGGTCGGCAGCCTGGATTCGTGAACCGAAGCGATGATAAGGCGATGTAGCTGAGCCGGCGCCCGGTACTTCGCCACCGCCGTTTTGCGATTTCTGAAAGCCGAGGCCGGTGCGCGAAATCTGCTGGACACTAAGGCCATTAACCGAGCTGTACGTCCCTGTGGGAATATTGACCGCAGTACTCACGGGACCTTGCTCAAACTTATCCGAGATGTAATTCTGCACACCATTGATTTGGCGGAAAAATGGGACATGGGCATATTCCTTGAGTGGATTCCAGGGAAGCAACCCTTCGTCTTTGATCTGCTCCGGAAAGACGTTCGGGTCGCCGGCGGCGGTGAATACCTTTTGCGCCCAGCGGCCAGCGGCCTGGTGATTTCCATGCCCATCGGAAGGACCACCAACAAACACAGACGTGATGATCAGTGGCCGCGTCATGCGGACTACGCGAACAACATCGGAAAAGACGCGATCGTCCCCGCCCCATTTCTCGAGCGCTTCGTCAAGGGTCTTTGAGAAGCCATAGTCAGCGGCTGTGGTGAAGAATTCTGTTGCGCAATAGTAGCGGTCCGCTTGAAGCAATTCTTCCGTGCGCACAAGCCCGAGCGCATCCCAGAAATCCGATGACATCTCGTTGGCGCCGCCTTCACCGCGATTTAACGTGAGCAGACCGACATGTGCCCCAATGACACGCGATTCGTAAGCAAGTGTGGCCCCATCTTCGTCGTCAGGATGAGCCACGATCATCAACATGCTGGCGCGGGTGTGGAGTTGCTGCAATGCGAGAATGAGTGCCGCCGAGCCGCGATTCTCAGGAATCGCCTGCGCATCCACTCGCTCGTCTCCCTGCGTTCTGCAAGGGACCTCGCCCTTCGCTCCCAATGCAAAACCCGCGAAAAGCGCTGTCGTGATTGCAACTGCCGCAAGCTTTGCGACACGATTTCTCTTCATTGCCGATTCCTCACCTTCAGTGTTTCAGTAAGACATCGAATATCTTCAATCGGCGGCCGATCGAGACATCCGGCATTGGTGCGAGTGAATTGAGACCGCAGGCTCGCTGCGGAAGACGTTGCTTGTCCGTTGTGAAGGCTAGGTGGATAAATACGCCGCCGCGCTTGTCACCGCGTGACGGCGAGTCATACCTGCAACTTCAAAAGTAGTACTTAATCGCTATTTGAATTATGCGCGGTCCCACGGTCGTGCTGGACACCTTGCCGAAGTTAGAACCGGAAGTAGAGATGTTCGCGGCAGGATTGCCAAAGCTGGGGTGATTGAAGGCATTGAAGAATTCAAAACGCGTTTCAATCTTAGTTCCTTCGGTCACCGGGAACTGCTTGAAGAGACTGATATCCTCATCCTCCAGGCCGGGACCGTGCCAAGCGCGCGGACGGCAGGAGCCGAAGGTCCCGAGCGTCGGTGCGGAGAACGCTGCTGGATTGATGAAGAAACTTGTTCCTCCAGTGACATAGGCATGTCTGTTCGTCGACGCACCTGCGAATGCATTGCCGACACAGTTCGCATACGACGCAGAATTGCCGCCGGTGTCGCTCACATTGGTCGCCGTCACATTGAATGGCTCGCCGGTTTGCAAGGTGACGATTGCGTTGGCCTGCCAGTTGCCGATCAGGCGCGACGCGAGACTGCTGTTATTCATCACAATCCCGCCCTGGCCGATCGGCAGTTGATAGGTGCCGTTCGCCACAAACCGGTGCCGAACGTCCTGGAACGAGTTGCTCATCTCATGCGCATAGTTATGCGCGTCCTGCGGCGTGTCCCCGCCTGTCAGATTGTCGACAAAGTCGCCCAAATTGTGCGACCAGGTGTAGCTGAAGTTGTACATAAGCCGGTGATCCATCTGGCGCTGCAGGCTCAGCTCCAGCGCGTCGTAATCGGTATTGCCATCGTTCGTGGCAAGCTCGACAAACGCATGCTGGCCGGCGCCGTTCGATGTATGGTTGGCATCGATGGTGTTGCCGGAGTTAAAGCTCGTGAGCGGGAAATAGATGACCGCGGTTGGTGTGACCGTCGCGCACGTTGGGCAGCTCTGCACAAACCCCTGGTTGGCATTCTGCACTCGATTCATTTTGCGGCCCCAGTTGCCGATGTAGTTCGCGCTGGCAATTGTGTTCTTGCTTACCTGGTACTGGATCCCGAAGCTCGTCTGCTCAACATAGCTGGTGCGGTTGTTAGCGCCTTGCGCACGCACGTGCTGCGTTGGCAATCCGCCGGCAACGCCCCCAACGCAAACTCCGCCAATCAGGGTTCCCGTCGCGCAGGTTACAGTGGGTCCGGGCTTAAGGAGATCTGCGATGCTGGCAGAGCTCAAATAAGCGGATGAGTTCTCACCGGTGGCGAATCCATCTGGAATACAGGTATCGTGCTGCCGGCCGTCTGCGCCACTTGCCATGATCCAAGGTAAGGCGGATTCTGCTGCAGCATCGACTCCGATCCGATTCGGTTGATGAATTGATGGAAGACGCCGTAGCCCGCGTGAACCACCAGCGGATTGAAGACGTGGTAGGAGATGCCGACGCGCGGAGCAAAATCGTTCATATCCGTATCCATGTGTGTCTGGCCAGACCAACCTGAGCCAGTTGTCAACATGGTCCCTCCGTTTGTCGGCGGTCCAGACGCGATGCAGGTCGGATACGCCTGCGCGCCGCAGGAAAAGTTGGCTGTGCGCCCTTCCCGATTCAGCCAGAAAGGCGGATATAGTTCATAGCGGACGCCGTAATTCACCGTAAGATTGTTTGTCGCCCGCCATGTGTCTTGCGCATAGAACGAGTTTCCGCGGATGTAGTTATTGATCTCTGTCGGCGCCGTCAGAATCAGCTGCGAGACATTTCCCAGTAGAATATCGCCGCCGCTGAATCCGTTGGTGCTGGTGTAGATTCCGGAGTTGTAGATGATGCCCTGCGGAGACTGAATATCAAAGAAGTTCAACGCGTCCTGGTGATATTCATAGCCAAACTGCAGGCTGTGTTGGCCCTTCGTCCAATAGAGCGCTTCCAGCAACTGGTAGGTTTGAGCCACCTGGTATTGAGGGCGGTAGTAAGAACCACCAATACTGGTGAATCCGCTCTCCTGGAAAGGCGGAATGCCGAAGACCCACGGATTCTGAGGAACCCCTTGCAATCCAAGGAGCGACCAGCTTGCGATGTGCCAATCTGCACGCCAATCGGATCGCTGTGCGAGTATGTACGGAGGAAGCCAAAGTGCACGGTATTTACCAGGTTTTGCCGCATCGAGTCCGTCCACCCCAGCGCCACCGACTGATCGTGAAGGATGTACTGCGTGGGGAAACCTGCGCCGTTGCCCGCTACTGCATTCGAGGTCCACGGCGGCGGAGTCTGGTAATTCGCCCAATCGAGGGCGTAGCGCCCGAAGATCTGGTTCGTCTTATTCAGCGTGTAGTCAAAGCGCGCATCGACCGTGCGCGTGTTGTTTGGCACTTGGCCGACATATTCGTAGTTAAAGGCATTGCTGTTACCGGTTGAGCCGGGGAAAATTGAAACCGGCCCAAAATTTGGCGCCGGATAAAGCGCCATCAGCTTCTTGCCTACCGAGTCGAAGCAACCGGGGCTGATGACATTGCTCGTGATGCACCCGGCCTGGCTGGGAACGGTCGGCACCATGTTGTATTTCGACATGACACTCCCGTTACTCGCTACGCTGAAGTCGCCGCCCTGCATGGCCGCCGTCGGCACCGTGGCGGTTTCTGTCATGTCCGTGTGGCTGATCAGGTTCTCATAGGAAACGAAAAAGAATGCCTTGTCGCGCTTGATCGGTCCGCCCACCGTTCCGCCGAACTGGTTGTAGTTATATTGACCACGTGGAAGATTGCCGTGGTTGTTGAGCCAGGTGTTTGCGTTCAATGCGCCGTTCTGGACGTAATCCCACGCGTCGCCATGAAACTTGTTCGTGCCCGACTTGGTAGAGACGTTGACTACTGCACCGGCTGCCGTGCCGAACTCTGCTGAGTAAGTGCGCGTCTGCAGCACAAACTCCTGTAGCGCGTCAGGGGGCGGGATCACCGATTGCGTTGACTGCTCCTGCAGGTTCTCTGACTTGGAGTTGTTATCGATTCCATCAAGCTGGAAGTAGTTTTGTAGTTGCAGATTGCCATTGGCGCTGAAAAGACCCTCGGCAGGATTGGAGACTGAGTTGTCACGGAAGATACCAGGCTGAGTGAGAACAAGCGTATCGTAATCGCGGCCGTTCAGCGGAAGATCGTTCAGTTCCTGCGATGGCATCACTCCCGCGACTTCGGCCGACTGCGTCTGGAGCTCTGCAGTAGTTTCAGTCACGACGATCTGTTGTTGCTCGCCCGACACCGTGAGCACAAAATCGACCTGAACGCGATCCTGCACGTTTACGGTGACCCCTTTGCGCACTGTGTTCCCAAACCCTGCATGCTTCACGCTAACGCTATACACACCGGGGATCAGTTGCAGAGCTTGGTATTCGCCATCCGCATTGGTCGCGTAGGTTCGCGTCACGCCTGTAGCATCATTGGTCACATCGACGCTTGCTCCGGCAACGCGCGCACTACTCTTGTCCTGGACGCTGCCAACGATGGCGCCCGTGTCGGTTTGCGCACAAACTGGAATGAGTGATGCAATCATTAACATCAACGCAGAAAGGCAGGCGCACTTGCTGCGGCTTATCCATACTCCCCGGAAAGTAGAAGCGAGAGTTTGCATGGAAACGACCTCCTTGAAATCGAAACAGAGTCTTGGTTCTGCTTTGCTGTCCCAACTGCTCGGTCCCACTAGCGACCGACGATAAGAAGGATAGGGAACGCCGAGTGAATGCCGAATGGAAACGAAAGGCGGCAGGCTGCAGCGCGAATTCGAGCCCAGCGAATGCCGTTTCTGCTTTCTTAAGGCCCTAAAAGTGACCGAGCCAGGCGCCTCGATTTCGTTGACCTCTCGTGCAGGAGACTTCGACGGATCACGCGAAAGCCGGACTTTACCGGTAAAGCGAATGAAATGGAGCCTACACAGTCATTTTCTCGTTGTCAACGAAAAAATTTATCTCACGTTCATCCCGCGGGTTCAGAAAACACGCAACGCGCCAAATTCCCCGGGGTTCAGATTCGACGTAACTCCGTCAAACGACGCTTGTATTCCTGCGGCCCCGGTAATCCCTGCGAGCCGCCCGGCTGTGTCCCCGCCAAGCTGCCGCAAATGTTGCCTGCACGCAGGCAGTCTTCCCATCCAAGCCCATGGAGAAATGCGTGCAGAAACCCGCCATTGAATGCGTCGCCAACTCCGGTTGCATCCACGAGCGGAACGGGCAACGCGGGCTGCCGATACACTTTGCCGTCCGCCAGCAATAACGCTCCCTTTGCCCCAAGTTTTACGATCGGAATCCGGACCCAATCCTGCAGCTTCTCGAGCGCACTCTGCGAGTTAGATGCGCCGGTTATCGCTCGCGCTTCGTGCTCGTTCGGAAAGATAAAGTCGCAGTGCCGAATGATGGAGATGAGTTGATTGATGGAAATATCTGGATTCCATCCGAAGTCAGCAGAAATCGTAACACCGCGCTCGCGCAGGCCGCGAAGCACTGGCTGCCAGACGGCTGGACGTCGGAGCGCGCATGCCAGATGAACGTGCCGCGTCTGGCCAAGTTTGTGGCGCACGGACTGGTTTTCAAGTAAGTCTTCGAGGCGGCGATTGATCGGCTCGTTCGTCACCATCATCCGATCTGTCTTGTAAGCGATGCATACTGTCAACGCGGTCGGTAGATCTTTTCGAAACTCGCATGCGGCTGATGTCCAGTTTCTCCTGAGCAATCTGATTCCAGGTTGGCAGGTTTTCAGCATCCGCTCCAACTCTTGTGATGATTCCGGTTACTGTCCCCAGCCGGCTTGCCGCGATCGCGGTCGTGGAAAGTCCGCCGCCCGGTGCAACGAGAAACGAATCTGTCTTGGACTCTTCGCCGAAACGAGGCCGCGATGGCAAATGGTAGAAGATCATGTCTGAGAAAAACTCCCCGAAAACAACAAGGTCGAATTTTGTCTCCCGATAGTCGCGCCGCTTTGCCATCGTTTCCTTCCCTTTGACTTCTGGGTTTGTTCTGATCGACCCTCGCTGAACTACCGACGTTTCTCAGAGGATCTTCGTTTCACCAACCTGGGTTTCACCAGGATCTTTTGCGACCCTTTCCGAAGTCCGCTGCCGATTGCACGCAGTGCGAGTTGTCCGGCCTTCGCGCCTAGTTCATGGCCACCGATGTTAATGCTGGTGAGCGGAATCTTCATCGCGCAGAGGAGAGGGTCGTCACCGCAGCCGACAAAACGTACATCCTCAGGAACCTTGATCCCACTTCCGCCTGCCGCATCCATCGCGCCGATCGCCATCATGTCGGTATATGCCATAACACCGTCGGGGCGCCCGCGCCTGCCGATCAGCCGTGCGATCCCTTCGTAGGCACGCTTGTACTCGGTCTCTTCAGGATGCATGCTCTCGATCACAAAGTCAGGTTGCAGAACGAGATCGTGCTCCATGAGGGCTTGGCGATATCCGTTGGCTCGCATGTCGCCGGCAGCTGTACGTGGTCCCCTTAAGTAAGCGATGCGTTTGCATCCACACTGAATAAGGTGTTCGCAGGCAATTCGCCCGACTTCTTCGTCGTGAATGCCGATGAAATTTGCTGCCGGTCCCGGCGGTTTTTGATCGACGAAGATGAACGGCATTCGCTTCGAACCCTGCATTTGCTCGAAGAACGTGCCGGTCTCCTGCACAGACACGACAAGCAGTGCGTCCACTTGAAGCGACAGGAAGATCTCAATCTGACGCTGCTCGAAGTCAGCGTCATCCTGCGATGACGCGACGATGAGGCCGTAGCTTTCCACGCTCACCGCTTCGTTGACTCCGGCGAAAATCTCAGAGAGGTATGGGCTGCCAACCGACGGCAGGACGAGGCCGATGGTCCTGGTTTGGCCGGTACGCAGGCTGCTGGCGCTGATGTTCGGGATGTACTTGAGTTCCTTGACGCGCTTGAGGACGCGCGCCTTGGTCTCATCGCTGATGTCCGTCTGGCCCCGCAGCACTTTCGAAATAGTCATTTTCGAAAGGTTCAGGTCTTCGGCAATGTCCTTGAGTCGAACTCGCATCCCCAAAACCCCGATCGCGCAGGCAGCACCCACAGTGTACGGCAGAGAACGAGATGGAACGGAGTTAGAGCGATTTCTTCAGCTTCGGCAACTCGGTTGGAAAAACACGATTTGTCACTTCGCGACGTCGGAGTGGATGTTGCCGGAGACAAGATCGTCGACGGTGAAGAGCCTTCCATTGGCGATTACTTCCTTGACCTTGTGTGCATTGGCGATGTTTTCAAGTGGGTCTCCGTCGACAATCACGATGTCTGCCAGTTTTCCGGCCTGGATGCTTCCGGCGTCAAGATTGAGTTCCTCTGCGGGCGTAACAGTGGCCGCCCGAAGCGCTTCATAGGGAGTCATTCCTGCCATCACGTAGGTTTCAAGCTCGCCGTGCAGCGCAAATGCGTTCGGTGTATCAGTCCCTGCAACAATCTTTGCGCCGGCATGCATTGCATCCATCACCAGCTTCGCACTTTCGAGCCGCACCGCCGACAGTGTTCCCGCTCCGGTCCTCTCTCCCGGAACCACTCGCCGCTGACCCGTTGAAAACTCGCGCAGCCAATCCGAGTAAATCGTGAATCGTGGATCCTTCTTCATCTCCGGTTCCATTTCAAACAGTTTTGCAAGACCCGGCGCAGAGACTGTCGGTGTGAGGAAGCGCTGGGATTGGCCGAAGATTTGCACGACATCTTCATAACTGCGCTGGAGAGTAGCCTGCTTGGGCGAATAGACGCGCCGGCTGGTTGCGGCGACATGTTCCGTGGCGTCGACTCCGACATAAGCGGCGGGATATATTTCATGGGTTGCCACGGGCACGCCAATGCTGTGCGCAAAATCGACCATGTGTCGCTGCTGCAGATCGGGCAAACGGACATAGCTCTTGATCAGGTCGTGCTGCAAAACTTTCGCGAGCTCGAGTTCCATTTCAAAATGGGCCGGGCTCGAGATAGCAACTCCCATCTTGTAGTAAGTCCTGTGCCACTCAAAGAGATAGCCTGTTGAGAAGAGTCGCGGGCCCGGCCGCACGCCCGATTCGTTCGCTTCGACGTCTTCGACGCCTTCGTACGGCGTATTGCCGGGACTGCGCACCGTTGTAATGCCGAATGCCAACCATGCGCGATGCAGCGCTTCTCCGTAATCCTTTTGCAGATGCGAATGCGACTCAATCAAGCCGGGCATCGCAGTGAAGTTTGCCGCATCGATGACCTTCGCTCCGGCGGGCACAGTCGTGGAATGCGGCTCGACGCTCTCGATGCGGTTTCCATTGATGACGATGTCCATGTCAGAGCGCGCGGTCTGGCTGATTCCGTCCACGAGCTTTCCGACATGCACAACCATCGTTCCTTTCGGGATCGAAGGCTTCCAGGTTAGATCGAGCGGGATCTCACGCGCTTCGCCGGTAAGAATGTCGATTTCTTTGAGCTTGTCGAGCGACTGATAAAGGATGTGCTCGGAGTCGCCGGCCCAGCTTGGCGCGTAGGCGATCTCCCTCGTCATGTGGCGCGGCGGACCCAGAGGCTCGCCGGTCGATGAAACCGGCCAGACTGCGAGGACGCCTTCATAGATGGCCGCCATCATTTTCCCGTCGGGCGACCAGACGGGTCCGCAGTAACCGCGCGAATCGATTGATAAATTGGGTACGGGAACAAACCATTTGTCGCCTGGATTCGATGCGCCGTTCTCAGACGACATGGTGAAAATCTGATTCGTTCCTTCGCGCACCGTAGCTGAGTACGGTGCGATGTTGGCCAGTGCGATGCGCTTTCCGTCGGGCGACCAGGTGGGCATACCTGGAGCGTTCAGCGTGTCATGCAATTTTGTTACTCTGCCAGAGTCGACATCGACAACCGAAACCTGCGCGGCGCGCCAGATTCCATTTACATCGAAGAAGGCGATACGCTTTCCATCGGGCGACCACGATGCGCCTTGCGGCTGCGTGGCCAAATGAGTCAGCTCTCGATCCTGGCCGGTTTGCAGATCGCGCACCCACAATTGCAGATGGTCGCGCCCCTTATCGGATGAATAGACAAGCTGATTGCCATCGGGCGACCAAGCGGGATCAGTGTCAAGATATCGGTCGTTGGTGATGTTCATGGGTTTTTGCCCAATCGTCATCACATAAATGTCGCCGATGGCTGCAAAGGCAACCTTCGTTCCATCAGGAGAAATGACTGGCCGGACGATGCCTAGAGCTTTTCGCGGAGTCGTCGAATCGAAGTCGCGCTTGCGCCGCACGTAGGTTCCATTCACGCGCGTCACCTGCAGTGTCGCCCGGAAGGGAATGGTCTCAGCTTTGACGCGGTCCACGCTTCGCTTTCGGATCTTACCGTCCGATACGTAATAGAACTCCCTGCCCGAAGCCCAGGCAACGCGAAAGGCAAAGGCATTCTCGGCGCCTGTCAGCGGATTACCATCAACATCCAACCGGCTACTGTCAGTCTCGAGGTCGTGGTAAACGATCTTTCCTTCCGGGCTCCATGAAGGTGCGCTTGCTGCTCCGGCGGCGGTTGCAACCTTTCGTTCCGTTCCTTCGGACAAATTCACAGCCCAGATCGAGTGGCCGTCTTCCCGAGTGGAAGAGAATGCGATTTCCTTGTCATCGGGCGACCAGGTCGGCATATGATTTTCTGATGCATCGTGGGTCACGCGTTTTAGAGCACCCGTTTCGAGATCGAGAGTCCAAACGTTGTAACTGCCGCCAAGCGGGTTGTCGCGGTCAGATGCAAAAGCGATGAATTTGCCATCGTGCGAGTAGGCCGGTTCCCGATCGTCGTAACTCCCCCAGGTGAGCTTGTGCTGACTGCTTCCGTCGGGCGCGATCGTCCACAAATTGTAGTTGCCGTCCAAGTATCCGAAGAATGTAATCCACTTCCCGTCGGGCGACCACACCGGTTGGCGAGCATCATTGAATAGGCTGGTGATGCGGGTCGCCGTTCCGCCGACAGCAGGCAGCGTCCAAATGCTGCCTTGCAAGTCAATCGCCAGCATCTTGCCGTCCGGCGAGACGGCAACCGCCATCGAGGTCCCTTCGTTCACCGTCACGTCAATCAGCGTTTTCGGTCGCAGCGAGACTGCGTTCTCAGACCTCTGCGCAGTAGCAACATGCAGCGGCCAGGCTATCGCCGCAGCTCCCATGGATAAGAGCCACACCAGCGATCTTCCTTCACTTCTTGTTTTCATCGCTTCTGACCTACGATACTGACGATCCTATAACGCGTTGTCAATGATGGCGCCGGAAGGCATGCCGGCATTCACACTCGCCCTTCTTGGTTTCGGGGCCGGAGGTAAAGCTCACCGTAGAGCAGGGCGGGCAGCACCAGCCTAAGCACTGGGGCGAACGTTTCAGTCCTGCTGTGAGCTTCCTGTTCCCACATGAGACGGAAATCAAGAGCTAAGCGTGCGTATCGCGGGTTGCGAACCAGTACCTTCCTTCAAATTCTTCAAATTTCCGGCCTTCGGCGCGATGCCAAAACATGCGTGCTGCCACGCTGAAGAAATTAACCTGACGCGTTTTGTAACGGATTGCCCCCTTCGTGACTTTAATCCTGTGAAAGCACTACCAAGGACATTTGATCCAATGAGTTCACGCATTTATCGATCTCTGGGCCTTTTTCTCATCTTCTCGATGGGGGGATTGGCCGCCGGTGCGCAGGAACCGCTGACGCTACGGCAAGCCATCAATGAGGCGCTCGGGCAAAGCCCTGAGGCAGCAATTGCGCGCGCAGACAATCAAGAAGCCAAATCGGCAGCCACCATGGCGCGCACCCAGCTTCTGCCGCAACTCAACTTCACTGAAGACATCTCCCGCGGCGACGATCCGGTCTATGCCTTCGGTACGCGGCTTCGGCAGCGGCAGTTTACGCAGGCTGACTTCGCGCTCAACGCGCTGAATTTTCCGCAGCCCATCGGCAACTTCTCCACGCGCTTCTCTGGTTCATGGATGGCGTTCGATTCGCTTCAAGACGCAGAAGGAGATCCATCGCGCGGATTTGTGCAAGCAGAGCGCTTTGTTCTCCGCCAAAGCTGTGGATCAGCAGATCGTGTTTCGCGTTGTGGGGGCCTACCAGCAGGTGCTCTATGCGCAGCGGGAGATCGATGTTGCCCAGCATGAGCAGGAGACGGCGGCGGCGCTGCTGACCTCAGTGGATGAGCACGTCAAGGCCGGCCTGGCGGTGGAGTCGGATCGCATGTCGGCTGAGGTGAATGTGGCCGCGCGCAAAGAGGAATTGATTGCGGCCGCAGGGCGACCTGGAACTGGCGTGGGCCCAGTTGCGCGAGGCGATGGGCGACCCGGACCTGAAAGCAACGGAACTGAAGCCGATTGAGCCGCACACATTCCCGCAGAAGCACGCTGGAAGAGGAGCTGGCGACGGCCGCAAAAGTCGCGGCCGGATCTGGCGGCGCTGGGGCAGGCGCAATCGGCGCAGGCATCTGCCGTGGGAGCGGCAAAGTCGGACTTCGGCCCACGCGTGAGCGCCTACGGAAACTGGGAAGAAGACCGAATCCTCGTTTGCCGGCTCGGGCGGCAACAACTGGGTGGCCGGCGTGCAGATCAGCGTGGACATTCTGCCCATTGGCAAGCGCGCCCAACTTGCGCGCGAGACCGCGGCGAAGCAGAAGATCGACGCGCAAGTGGCCGCCTCGCAGCAGCATCTGCGGCTGGAAGTGAGCCAGGCGCACATTCACCGGAAGACGGCGGAACTCTCGCTGGAGACGGCGCAGGCGGCGATGGACCAATCGGCCGAGAGCCTGCGCATTCTGAAGAATCGTTACGGCGCGGGGCTTGCCACCATCACCGATCTGCTGCGGGCCGAAGATGCCGAGCGGCAGAGCCAATCCAATTACTGGCATGCCGTTTACGGAAATGCCATGGCCTATACCGAACTTCTTTACGCGACAGGGACACTGACTCCCGATGCGGCGGAGGAATTGCAATGAAGACTGTCTTACGGGCAAGTTTGCTTGCCGCTTACCGCGGCGATGATGGCCGGATGTCATGGCGGCGACTCCGCGTCCCCCGCGGTTGTCGAGACCGTGCAGGCGCGGGTTGTTGAAAGCCAGCAGCAACAGGTGCCTGTGAACCTGCGCTCCACGGGCACGGTTCATGCCCGGGAAACGCGCAGTTGTATCCGCGCAGGTGATGGGCCGCATCCAGCAGGTGCTGGTGCGCGAGGGAGACAGCGTACGGGCTGGGCAAACGCTGATCGTGCTGGACGACGCAGCTCTGCGATCGGCCCTGGAGCAGGCGCAGGCAGGCGTGAAGGCGGCGCAAAACGCGCAAGCCGCGGCGCAGACCAACGCCGCGCTGGCGGCAAGCACGCTGAACCGGTACAAGCAACTTGAGCACGAGAAGAGCGTGAGCCCGCAGGAGATGGATGAAGTTTCGCAGCGGGCCGAGGCTGCGGCGGCGAACCTTGAGGCAGTTCGCGCGCAAACCGACGCGGCGCGCGCCCAGGTGAACGGCGCACGCACCATGCTGGGCTATACGCGCCTGGCGGCGCCCTTCTGCCGGAATCGTGACGGCGCGGATGGCCGATCCGGGGACGATGGCCGCGCCGGGCGTGCCGCTTACTCCAGGTCGATCAGGCCGGGGCCTTGCAACTTCAAGCCACGGTGGATGAGTCGGCGATTGGCGCGGTTCACAAGGGGATGAAGGTGCAGGTGGCGATCGATGGCGCCGGTTCCGCAAGTATGACGGGGACCGTTGCGGAGATCGTGCCCGCCGCCGATCCATCGAGCCACAGCTTTCTCGTCAAGATCGACTTGCCTTCTTCAACTCAGTTGCGCGCGGGCATGTATGGAACGGCTGAGTTTGCCAACGGCGCCCGGCAGGCGATTCTGATTCCGCGCTCCGCGGTCGTCATGCGCGGCTCGCTGGCCTGCGCCTATGTTCTCGACGGTCAGGGGATCGCGCAACTCCGCTATCTCACGCTCGGCGCGGCACAAGGCAATCTCGTCGAAGTTCTGTCGGGCATCTCTCCCGGCGAAAAACTTGTTGACGCGCCTTCCGACCGCGACCTCGCCGGCAAACGCATCGAGGTCCAGCAATGAAGCAGGACCTTGGAATCGCCGGGACGCCTGGCCCATGCATTTCTCAACTCCAAGCTGACGCCGCTCTTCATTGCCGCATCGCTGGCCATCGGAATCTTCGCGGTGGCGATCATTCCGCGCGAAGAGGAGCCGCAGATCCTTGTTCCCATGCTGGACATCACCACCGCCATGCCGGGTGCATCCCCGGCCGAGGTGGAAGAGCGCGTCACGCTGCCGATCGAGAACGCTCGTGCATCAGATCTCCGGCGTCGAATATGTGTATTCGACGTCGGCGCCAGGGCAGAGCCTGGTGATTGTGCGCTTTCTGGTCGGCACGCCGCAGGAAGATGCGCTGATCAAGGTCTACAGCAAGCTCTACTCAAACTTCGATCGCATGCCGCCGGGAGTTTCGCAGCCGCTGATCAAGGCTCGCTCCATCGACGATGTGCCGATCCTGGCCATGACGCTGTGGGGCGAGCATTACAACGGCTATCAACTGCGCGCCATCGCGGATGAGATGCAACACAACATCGCGCAGATTTCCGATGTATCGGAGACGACGATCATCGGCGGCCTTCCACGCACCATGCGCGTGGTGCTCAGCACGGAAAAGCTGAATGCCTACGGCCTGTCGCCGATGGCAATTGTTGGGCATCTGCAGGCCGCAAATGCGAGCGTGCAGGCGGGAAATTTCTCCGATAACAACCAGGAGGTCCGTGTCGACGCCGGCAATCTCTTCACCAGCCGCGAAGATCTGGAAGCGGTGGTCGTGGGCGTGGTGCGCGGGCATCCGGTGTATCTGCGCGACGTGGCCGACAAGATTGTCGATGGCGCCGCGGAGCCGTCGGACTATGTGGTCTACGGCACGACGAACGCGAGCGCCACAGCGCAGCAGGGACTGCGCCAGTATCCGGCGGTGACCATTACCGTGGCCAAGCGCAAGGGGACCAATGCCACCGATATCTCGAATGCCGTGCTCAAGCGCGTGCATGAGATGCAGGGCGTGACGATTCCCAACGACGTAACGGTGACCACGACGCGGAACTATGGAGAGACGGCCAAGGACAAGTCGGATGAATTGCTGGAGCATCTGCTGCTGGCCACGTTGTCCGTGACTCTGCTGGTCGCGCTCTTCCTCGGGTGGCGCGAGTCGGGCGTTGTGCTGCTGGCCATTCCGGTCACGCTCGCGCTCACCATGTCGGTGTTTTACTTCCTGGGCTACACCATCAATCGCGTCACGCTGTTTGCCCTGATCTTCTCGCATCGGCATTCTTGTCGATGACGCCATCGTCGTGGTCGAAAACATGGTGCGCCACTTCCGGCTGCCGGAGAATCATGGCCGGCCGATGAGTGAAGTCGCGGTGGAAGCAGTTGCCGAAGTGGGCAATCCCACCATTCTGGCCACCTTCGCCGTGATCGCCGCGGTATTGCCCATGGCCTTTGTCCGCGGCCTGATGGGGCCCTACATGCGGCCCATCCCCGTGGGCGCATCGGCGGCCATGCTCTTCTCGCTGCTGGTTGCCTTTGTGGTTTCGCCCTGGGCGGCCCTCCGCCTGGTTGGCCGCCATCTTGAAGGAGCCAAAATACTGGAGCCCGAAACGGAGAACTGGCGGACCAGGCTCTATCGCCGCATCATGACGCCTCTGATCCAATCCGCGCGCAATCGCGTGCTGTTCTTCATTGGAGTGGTGGTGCTGTTTCTGGTCTCGGTGGCGCTGGTGCCGCTCGGACTCGTGAAAGTGAAGATGCTGCCGTTCGACAACAAGAGCGAACTGCAGGTAATCATCAACATGCCCGACGGCACGCCGCTGGAACAGACTGCGCGCGTGGCCCAGGCGTTGGGCGATGAACTTGCGCGGCAGCCGGACGTGCTGAACTACCAGACGTACACCGGAACATCCGGCCCCTATAACTTCAACGGACTGGTGCGCCACTACTACATGCGCCGCCAGCCGAATCAGGCCGACATCCAGGTGAACCTGCTGCCTGCCAAGCAGCGCAGCGTGCAGAGCCATGCCATTGCCAAGCGGCTTCGTCCGTTGCTCGACGCGATCGGCAACGCGTATGGCGCGCGCATTCAAGTCAGCGAAGTACCGCCGGGGCCGCCGGTGGTGCAGACCCTGGTGGCCGAGGTTTACGGGCCCGACCTGGCTGGTCAGACCCAGGTTGCCCAGCAGATCAAATCGATCTTTCAGCACACCGCGGGCGTCGTTGACACCGACTGGTACGTCGAAGACCCGCAGCCCAGGCTGGTGATGCGCGTGGATGAGGTGAAGGCTGCGCAGCACGGCATCGCGGTCTCCGACGTGGCCCATGCCCTGGCGCTTGCCATCTCTGGAACCGAGGTCGGCCTGATCCACGATCAGACAGCGCGAGAGCCTGTGCCCGCAATTGTCGAACTTGACCGCGCCGATCGCTCTTCCGAGCAGGGTCTGGACAATATTCGCCTGCCCGGCGCGGACGGCGGCATGGTTTCTCTGCGCGAGTTGGTCATCGTCGAGCACAAGACCATCGAGCCGAGCATCTATCACAAGAATCTGCGCCGCGTGGTCTATGTCACGGGAGACGTGGCTGGCGCGGTGGAGAGCCCGGTCTACGCCATCCTGCAAGATGAACAAGGAACTCGACCATCTCACGCTTCCCGCTGGATACACGCTGGCCCGCTATAACGCGTCGATGCCGGAGTCCACGGACCACTACTCGATGAAGTGGGATGGCGAATGGCATATCACCATCGAAGTCTTCCGCGACATGGGCCTTGCATTCGCCGCGGTGCTGGTACTCATCTACGTGCTTGTGGTCGGCTGGTTCCGCTCCTTTATCGTGCCGCTGATCATCATGGCGCCCATTCCTCTAACCCTGGTCGGCATCATGCCCGCTCATGCGATGCTGGGCGCATTCTTCACGGCGACCTCGATGATCGGCTTCATCGCCGGCGCAGGCATCATCGTGCGCAACTCGATTATCCTTGTCGACTTCATTGAACTCCGCATCCGCCAGGGAATGCCTCTGGCCGAGGCGGTGATCGATGCAGGCGCAACTCGATTCCGTCCCATGCTGCTGACTGCGGCAGCGGTTGTCGTCGGCGCGAGCGTAATTCTGACCGACCCCATCTTTCAGGGGCTCGCACTTTCGCTGATTGCAGGAGCAGTCGCTTCGACGTTCCTCTCGTGGCCGACCATTCCAGTGCTTTACTACATGGTTCACTCGCGGCATCAAGCCGAGCCTGCATCATCAACCTGAAACCGAACAAGGAGATTCTCTATGACAGTTGAACGCGGTGTGCGCCTGATGGCAGGCGTGATGGTGCTGTTATCGCTTGCGCTTGCGCATTTCTTTTCGCTCTACTGGCTGTGGCTGACGGTCTTCGTCGGACTCAACCTGTTGCAGTCGGCATTCACGAACTGGTGCCCGGCCATGTCCATCCTGCGCGCCATGGGCCTGAAAGATGCTGCTTGCATTTCCGGAAAGTGAGCCAGTGATGCATGCCCGAACGCTCGAACCGCGCGAACTTGAAGGACGAGGTTTACCGCCAGATGTTTCGGTTGGAGGGAGGCCGTTCAGGGGCCGAATTGGGCCTTGCGCTCGCCTTGTTGCGGGCATGGATCGCCACAGACTCCAAACCTGAAGGCGGTGGAAATCGGGAGTGGCTCAGGAAGGTATCTCCGATTTGCCTGCAGATGATTGAGGCGGCCTTGAAACGGAATGCCGCGACGCTCCCTTGCGCGCAGTGAATCGGCGGGCTTCAGTCGAAGCGACTCTTCGTTCATTCGCACCGTGAGAATATACTGGTCTGGCTGCCGATTCGCCCAAACGATGCGACCTGAACTGATCCGAGCCACCGACCTCCTCCACCAGGACACCCCGGAAGCTGTTGAAGAGGCCATCGGATTACTTCAGAACACGGTCTACTCCTTCAGCATGAAGGTCTGTGGCCATCCTGAAGATGCCGAAGACACCATGCAGGAGGTGCTCTCCCGTTCCCTCGGGCACCTTGCCAAAATTCAGACTCCGCAGCAGATGGCCGTCTGGCTCTACACCGTAACCAGAAACCGCTGCTGGCGCATGCGCCGCAAGCCCGCACACGCCCCCGCACACCTGCTCTCGCTGGATGAACTGATGCCGGACGGTGACGAACTGGGCAGGCTGCTTGAGGACGCCGCGGCAGACCCGGAAAGGAACCTCCTCGCCGCCGAGCAGCACCATCTGCTGCATCAGGCAATCCTTCGCATCCCTGCCACATTGCGCATTGTTCTCGTGCTCCACGATATGGAGGAGCTAACCACCGAGCAGGTTGCGCAGGTTCTCTCGCTGCAACAGGGAACGGTGCGGATTCGCCTGCATCGGGCGCGACTCAGCGTGCGCAAGGAGATGAGCCAGCTACTCAAGGCCATTCCCGAGCTACCCAAACAAGCCAGACCCTCCGCGAGCAAGCCCAAACGCACCCGAGCCAAAGGCGCACAACGCCCGGCTGCATGCCGCGATCTGTTCGCCAATCTCTCCGAGTATCTCGATGGCCGCGTGGAACCACTGACCTGCGAACAGATGCGCGAACACATCGAAGCATGCCCGTCCTGCGTGGCGTTTCTGCGCGATCTGCGCGCCGCCATCGATCGTTGCCGCTCCCTGGAGATTCCCTGCGACTCGGCCGTCGCACCGCGTCTGCGCGCCATCCTCACCAGGGAATACCTGCGCATGTTGGCGATCCCCGTCGACAAACATTCTCCCGCCATGATGTAACGAATTGCCGCTCTTGTGGCTTTCTTCTTATGGAAGAGGAAAACCACCATGGAAGTGAAGATTACGCATCTCGATCGAGTGAAGTTTGCCATTCAGTCGCGCTCTCATACAATTCTTTGCGACCAACCCGCGGAAAATGGCGGGGAAGACTGCGGCATGACGCCCCCGGAGTTGCTGCTCGCGTCGTTAGGATCTTGCGCGGCCTTCTATGCCGTGCAGTATCTGAAGACCCGCAATCTCGCGGAGACCGGCGTGGAGGTCACAGTGACCGCCGAGAAGCTGAAACAGCCTGCCAGACTTGGCAACTTCGGTGTGCGGGTTGTGTGCCCCGTCTGGCCCTTACGGAAGACCAGACAGAAGGACTCATGCGCTCAGTGCATCACTGCTTGATTCACAACACTCTGCTCGCGCCGCCCGAGATCAAGATCGAGTTGGCCATCGCCGAGGCGTCCGTACCGCAAAGTTAACCATTCCCACCAATTCCGGCCGAGCCTTGAACGCAATGCTCAGCGTCTATCGCGAACCGGTGTTCTACTCATCAAATGGCAAATATGGAAAGCTTTCGTGTCGTTGTCTTACGGGCACATGCGGACCAACTCAGCTTCCGGAAAGCCGCGAAGGAGTTGCACTTCACGCACCCCGCGGTCAGCCCCCAAATCAAGGCGCTTGAGGAGGCAATCGGCATGGAACTGTTCGATCGCTCTGGGTTATCTGCAGCCTAAAGTAGGCGCTAGCATCTTCGCTGGCTTGGATCGAGATGGGTACGCGCCTCTGGGAATCGGGGGCTTCCGAGAAGCTCTTTTGAGCCCATCCTGATCTCGTAAGCGCCATTTTTGTCGTGTGGCCGAGGGATAGATTCTGAGACCTGGGAAAGCACGAAAGCTCCGGTCGGGAAATATTACTCCTGAAAAGCGTGCAACTGGCCTTGGCCAGACAGGGTGCAAAGGAACAGCGTTTGTTCCTTGGGAGTCGGCAAGGATCCCGCAATCTCATGACCGAGTAAGTGCAGGAAAACGCGCGACGCTAGGGCGTTTCTCAGGGCCGATCTCGCCGCGCCATTCCGGAATGAGTGCTTTGATTCAGAAGATTGCCATTCATTGGCAGCCAATGATCTAAAAGTGATTGTCCTTCGTTCTTGCGAAATAATCTAATCACTCTCACTCGCGTTGTCTTCCAAAGCACCCTGTGCTACCGTGAAGCATCTTCGCCCCCCGTGTTCCATTCCAACCCAGTACCAAAGATAAAATCCACTGCACCGGATCATCCACACCCCACCGGAGGATCCATGAAGACCCACATCGCTCTACTCTCCGTCCTCGCGTTCACCGCATCCGC
This sequence comes from uncultured Acidobacteriaceae bacterium, assembly GCA_963782085.1. Taxonomy (GTDB): domain Bacteria; phylum Acidobacteriota; class Terriglobia; order Terriglobales; family Acidobacteriaceae; genus Telmatobacter. Next base: position 849,105 of record CAWAIL010000001.1, on the reverse strand, counting down.
CGCGGCGCAGTCCACCATGGCGCCTCTCCTGACCCGCGCTTGGGATAACCACCGCTCTGGGTGGAATCAGCAGGAAACCATCCTTACTCAAGCCAACGTCAAAGCCAGAGGGATCACACGCATCACAATCATCCCCGTCGTCGGTGATGCGCGCGGCATCGAATCTCAGCCCCTCATCCTGCCCGGCGTCATGCTGGCCGACGGAACCACGCAAGACGTCATGATCCTGCCCTCGATGGCCAACGTCGTCCGCGGCGTGGACGCCACCACAGGCGCGGCGCTCTGGCAAACCCCGCCCCTCGGCACGGCCATTACCGGAAGCGACTCCCTAGGCCCCAACGGCCCCGGCGCCGTTGGCACAAGTAATTTCGACGCGCGAAAAGGGAAGCTTGTGCACGAATCCAAACCGGGACACAAAGTTGCGCAATGACGATTCAGCGCTTCTCAGTTTGACGGCAGACCTTTACCGCGCTTGAGTTCGTCCAGCAGGATCAAGGCTTCAGCGATTTCGCGCACCGGCTTGCGCTTTTGCCGGCTTTGTTTTTGCAGCATCAGATAAGCTGTCTCTTCGTCAATGTTCAGTTCTCGTTGCAGAAGTCCCTTCGCCCGCTCCATCAACTTTCGAGTTTCCAGTTGGTGCGCTAGTTGCTCGTTCTCCGACTCCATGCGTGCCATTTCAATCTCGGCGCCCACCAGATAGCCGATGAGAGAGATCAGGCGGATTTCGCGTCGCGAATGCTGATGCGATTCGCGATGTTGCACGTTGATAACTCCAACCAGACGTCCACGGCACAAAATCGGAACCGACAGAAATGCTTCAAACCTGTCTTCAGGAAGGTTCTCAAATTCTGCGAATCGCGAATCAGCCCACGCCTTTGCAGGGAGACTCACAGTTTGCCGATTCTTCGCAACCCATCCTGTGACACCTTGATCGAGAGTCATCTCCAATTGATCGACAACGTCAGAGTGTGGATTCTTTGAAGCTCGCAGCACTAGTGTCTCTGCGTCAAGTACATAGATGAAACAAGAGTCACATCGCATGGCGGCCGTTACCATGTCGATGATTCGCGAAAGAACTTCATGAAAAGGATCGGTTGCGGCCATTCGACTTCCGATTTCGTGCAATAAATCGATATCGCCAATGACGTCCTGCGATTGAATAATTTTGCTCAAGAATTCGCCTCCGGATGGACAGATATGAATGCAACGTCGCAAGTGAGACTTGACTTTGCGCGCGTCGTGTGACTAATGTAGAGCAACCCGCGATTCGAAACAAGCCGAGGGTTTCGCAATTTTGAATTAATACCTCTCCCCGTTAGAGAGCGTTTTGCGCGTCTCTTCTCCGTCGAAGATCTCCCAGTTGAGAAAATCCAGTTTGTTACGGCTCAGCACGCATAATTGCGTACAGCGGTGGAGTGCGCCTCGATTTCTCGAACCGCGGTCGCCGTGGAGATCGATCTAGACACTGTGCTTCCGCCAAACAAACGCACGACCGTCTTCACCTTTGCTGAAGTTTCAAAGGCTTAGCCTTTGTCAATCCGCAGCGATGGGCGTGCCTCAATCGTAAGAGTCAACGCTCGTGCAGTCGTTTCATTGCCGAGAGGAGATCTTATATGGGTTTAGTACAGATGAATTCCGCTCTGTCTCGCCGGAATTTCGTGCGCTTATTCGGCGCAGTAGTCACCCTGGCCTCACCGCTACCTTCAGCAGCGCAGCAGTTGAACGGTACGTCAGCATCTGTCCCTGCGCGACGCCGCGGCGACGTAAGCGCGCCCGACATGGGCGAGATGCGGATGCTCCCGCCTGGCACGATCATCATTAGTTCCAATGAGAATCCGCTCGGCCCGGCGCAATCAGCTCGGACTGTCATGGCTGATGCCGCTGCGCTCGGCGGCCGTTACGATAAGACCGGCGTGGCGCGCGCAACGGTTGCAACCATCAGCGAGCAGTTCGGACTGAAGCCGGGATACGTAGAGCTATACCCTGGGTCAGGCGGCCCGCTGGACATGGCGCTGCTTTCGAACATCAGCCCAGACCGTGGCCTTGTATGCGGCGATCCGAGTTACGAGCAGGGGCCTCGCGCGGCCGCCTCTGCAAAGGCTCCGCTGAAGCTGGTGCCGCTTACAAGCACATACGCCCACGATGTGAGAGGCCATGGTTGCTGCCGACCCGAAGGCAGGCGCTTTCTACATCGTGAATCCCAACAACCCCACGGGCACGATGACTCCGAAGGAAGATATTCTCTGGCTTCTGAAGAACAAGCCTGACGGATCCGTCGTGATCGTTGACGAAGCGTATTTTCACTTCTCAACCGACGATTCGGTCATCGATCAGGTGGCGGCGGACCAGGACATCATCGTCCTTCGCACATTCTCGAAGATCTATGGCATGGCAGGTATCCGGGCCGGATTTGCATTTGCACGTCCGGATTTGTTGGCGAAGTTTCAGTCGATCTCGCCTGAGATTCGCCTGCGCAATGTTGCATCGGTTTCGCTCATTTCTGCCGCCGGCGCTGGCGCCAGCTTGCGCGATCCCAATCTCATTCCCATGCGGCGCAAGATCAACACCGATAATCGCGAAGCAACACTGGAATTCCTGGAAAAGAATGGCTACAAATACTTGCCTGGCTCTCAGGCAAACTTCTTCATGGTCGACGTCGCTCGCCCGGGCCACGACTTCGTGCAGAGCATGCTAAGCGAAAAGATCGCTATCGGCCGCACTTGGAAAGCGATGCCGACCTATGTTCGCGTGACAGTTGGCACAGCCGATGAGATGGAGAAGTTTAAAACGGCTTTCGTAAAGTGCATGGACATGCCAATTACCTCGCCGATCGGTCGCCTTTACCCGACCGCTCGATCGTTACATTCCGTCAGAGCTTGATCAAAGCTGGAGAATCGCCTAAGTTCCAAGGGGATCGGGCGTCCTGCTGCGGTTCAAGACCCGAATCTCAAGCGTCTCGGCAAAATCTGAATTAACTGTGGAACTTCTCAAGTGTTTGGGCTGAGAGTTCGATTTCTAGACTGGCGGCTCGCGATCGCGAGCTCCGCCGATTGCTAACCGAAGTGATTTACGCGAGCCGCCGCAGGAGTACCGTTCATCTCGCAGCGCAGACTCAAAGAGGAGATGACATGACCGAAGTCCTGAGTAAGGAACACGAAAGTGAACTTATCCTTCGCGGCTTTACCCGCCGCAGCTTCTTCCGCTTCGCAGCAATGGTAGCGGGCGCCTCCGCCATGCCGTTCTATGACGAGCCCGCAATGGCGCAGCTCTCGAAAATAACCAACGTTCCCCCCGGCGCTGTCATGATCAACGCCAACGAGAATCCGCTCGGCCCGTGCCCTGAAGCCATGGAGGCGTCCACAACATCGTCGACCAGGGCGGTCGCTATCTCTACGGCGAAACAGACAAACTGCAAACTGCGATGGCCGAGCAGGAAGGCCTTGATCTCGAGTCCGTGCGCATCTTCGTCGGGTTCGAGCCCGGCGTTGCACCAGGCGGTTCTTGCCTTCACCTCGCCGACGCGCCCGCTGGTCACGGCCGATCCGGGCTATGAGGCAGGCGGCCGCGCCGCGAATTTCATCGGTTCGCCGGTCATCAAGGTCCCTCTGACCTCGACCTATGCTCACGACGTAAAAGCCATGGCCGCGGCCAGCCCGACGGCTGGGCTTATTTATCTTTGTAATCCCAACAATCCCACCGGAACGCTGACGCCGAAATCTGAAATCGAATGGCTAGTGGCAAACAAGCCTGCCGGTTCGATCGTCATGATCGACGAAGCCTACACCCACATTTCCGGCGCACCCTTCAACTCAGACCTGGTGGCCCAGGGCAAGGATGTCGTCATTCTTGCGGACATTCTCGAAGATCTACGGCATGGCAGGCTTGCGCGCCGGCGCCGCTTTCGCACGTCCCGATCTAATGAAGAAACTCAGTGGTTGGGGCGCCACGATGATGCCCATTACGGGAATGGCGGCAGCCACCGCCAGCCTTGCAGGTCAAGGATCTGGTTCCTACGCGGCGCAAGCTGATTGGGCAAGTTCGCGAAGATACTTTCGACTTCCTCGAGAAGAACAATTATAAGTACGTCCCTTCGGTATCAAACTGCTTTATGGTCGACACCGGCAGGCCGGGAATGGAAGTGGTTATGGCCATGCGCAAAGAGAATGTGTTCATTGGGCGGGTGTGGCCGGCCTGGCCGAACTATGTTCGCGTCACCGTGGGAACAGCGGATGAAATGGAGAAATTCCAGACCGCGTTCAAGAAAGTAATGTGCGCGTAGTCGTACGCAAGTCTTCATGGGCCGCTCGCGAGCGGCCCGTTTTAAAAACCTGCCGAGAGTCACCGCGGCGACGCGTCTCACCCGGCAGAGAGAAGCGAATGCAATCCTTCGTGTTTTTGCATAGTCTTCTCTCTTTTTGTATGCAGCTGTTGATCGATCACTAAGTCAAAGGCGACGCTCCCACTTATGTTGAGGGCAAAGACAAAATACAGTTGGGAACGGCTTGCCGGCGATTGCGCGGGCGGTTTTATTGCCGCATTAATCGCGTTGCCTTATGGGCTCTCGATGGCTGCACTGATGGGCCTGCCTCCGATACTCGGAGTCTTTACCTCTGTCATTTCAACCCCATTCGTCGTGTTGCTTGGTCGTAATTCGCTTCTTATGGGAGGCACGGCCAGCGCCACTGTGCCCTTTATCGCGAGCGCTGTCCGCACTCAGGGGATCGCAGGCGCCGCAAAAATCTCCATTGTTGCGTCGGTCTTCATGATGTGTTTCTGCATCATGCGCCTTGGCCGCCAGGTGTCACGGGTGCCGATCACCGTTGTTGCGGGATTTTCCGCCGGCATTGGCGCTCTCATGGTGATCTCGCAGTTGAATGTCATGTTGGGTGTACATCAATCCGCATCTGGAATCCCCGTCGTTCAGCTGATTTATGTGCTTGGACAAGCCTCGCAGATACATTGGCTTCCCCTCGCTGCTTGGCTGCACCGTCATCGCCGCGGCATTTGCTTGCATGCGCATCTCACCGCGCATACCCGCACCGCTTGTTGGTGTTGCCGCCGCTGTTCTTGTGGCATTGGTTTTTCACTCGAGCGAGCCGGAGGTCGGTTCTCTTCATCTCGCAATGCCGCAGTTCGCCGGATTCTCGTGGACGCCCTCATGACGTCGTTAATCTGCTTCCATCCGGCCTGATGTTGGCTTTTGTCAGTTCTGTGAACCTGTTGCTCACTTCGCGCACGATTGAGCATTTTCAAGGCCGCCATAAACCGCTTCTTCGCGCCGATTCAGATGCTGAAGTTGGTGCATATGGCATTGCTAACCTCGCGGTCGGAATCTTCGGCGCCCCAATGAGCGTGGGTATTCCAGCTCGCAGCGTAGCTGCAATACGGTGTGGGGCCACCACCCGCTTTGCAAATGTAATCCACGCAGTCTTCTTGCTTCTGTTCGTGCGGTACGGCTCCGGCGCCCTCGCACACATTCCAATGGCAGCCCTTGCCGGAGTAACCACTTACATGGGAATCTCCCTTCTCGACATTGGCACTTGGCGCCGCCTGCGAAAAATGCACTTACTTGATGCGGCGGGATTCCTCGTTACCGTAGTGGGTGTGCTGGTTTCAAACGCGGTCATGGCTGTGCTAGCGGGCGGAGGGCTCTATGTATTGCACTATGCATACAAGAGGTACGTCCGCCCGCTCGGTTTGCAAGCGGGCGCGGCGGATCGGGCCGCGTGACTTGTCGCTTCTAAAACAGATATTCTGCAGTTAGGTGAAATTGATAGACGTTCCGCCAGTGCGGACAACATCACTGGGAAATAGCACCGCAATCTGAGGTAGAAGTCGTTGACTGCAACCTAGCTCGATGCTACTTTAAAGCAGCGGCCGAGTGAATCGAATGCTAATGTTCACTCGGATCCTTAGTTGCAAGCCAATGTGCAACGCACACCGGACGAGATACCTTTCGCAAGGAAAGGCCCTAAGGCGCAATACGGACTGCCATCACCCTGTCGATGATGCGGACCGCAATTAGAAGAACAGATGTTACTCCTCACCACGACGTGAGTTGACGCAGCTAATCGACCATTGGAAGCGCCCTCTCCGTTTGAAGGCACTATCTCCTCGCATTCTTCCCCGTTGAAGAGTCATACGTTACGGCGTTGGGCCCTGCATGCAGTGCGGCTGGAAGCTGCATCTGCGAGATCAGTGTCGCGCAGCGATCTTTTGGGGCGCGGCACGATTGCTCGGTGGCGCATCGCACGGTTCAGTTCGACCTGAGCCATCTAACTCTAAGGACACGGCCAAAAAGGAGGACACAAAACATGATGCGAATCGGACACAATGGCATTGGCAAAGTATTACTTTCTCTCTGTCTCTCGATAGCAGGATTAACTGTGCCGGCCATTGCGCAAACTAATTACGGGGCGATTCGCGGCCTGGTGTCCGACGCTCAGAGCTCTGTTCTTCCAAATGCTTCAGTGACAGTGACGAATGAGCAGACACACATCGTGCGGAAGTCCGTAACAAACACCGGCGGCGAATACCTGTTTACCGCTCTTGATCCTGGCACTTACACCATTACCATCACGGCGCCCGGCTTCAGCAAGATGCAGCAGACCTCAGTGATCGTAAGCATCGGCAATACGAGCACCGTCGATGCGACGCTGAAGACAGGCGACGTTACAGAACAGGTCGTCGTGAGTGGGGAAGCCGAGCCACTCATCGACACCGCAACAGCTTCGGAAGGCCAGACATTCGATGTTCAAAAACTGCAGGATCTTCCCAATCTTGGGCGCAACCCGTTTGTGTTCGAGAAACTCGACAACAATGCGACACCAACCGGCGATCCTCGCTTCGTGCGGGCAGAAGATCAAAGCGGCACAACAAGCGTATCAGTTGGCGGCGCACCTGTTGGCTCCACATCCGGGGCCAACGCCGCGAATAACTATGTTGTGGACGGGATTCCTGTTTCCACTTCGGCCGGCGGCGCGACCTTCATTCCGTCGCTGGAAGCAATCTCCGACGCTAAAGTTGAAGCCGACACATATGACGCAGAAGTTGGCCGGAGCGGTGGCGGCGTGTTCAATTCAACTTTGAAGTCCGGCTCTTCCCAATTACCACGGAACTCTCTATGGTGAAACGCGTCAGACTAATTGGGCTGCCAATGCGTGGTCTAACAACCTTGTTGGCATCGCTCGGCCCGACTCCACCACTTATCTTTATGCCGGCGCGTTCGGCGGTCCACTGCCTTTCAGTCACAAATTCAAACCTCTCGATAACACTTTCTTTTGGGTTACCGAAGAAGGTTACCGTCAAGCTCAGCCCTACACAAGTTCTACAAACTCATATTATCTTCCAACGCCGTCAGAGCTGGCGGGTGACTTCTCGCATGATTCTGTGAATGGTGTACCGGTCACGATCTATGATCCGACGCAGCCGTTTGTTGCGGGCAAACGTGTTACCCCGGTGTCCTTCAACGGCACGGCCAACGTGATTCCACCGGGTCTGATCAACCCGATCGGCCAGTACATCGCCAAGCAATTTCCTGCGTGCAATTATCCATCGCACGACAAGCTGCAATAACTACAATGGCGCCGGAACGCCAAATTTCACTGGGTCGAATGACTTCAAGACCCGCTCCGATATGTACAGCGGAAAAATCGATCATGTCTTTCACGCCCTGGTGGTCAGGGTCGGCCTCTTATGTTCACCTTGCCACTCAGGAGCCGACGGGAAACATTCTGCAGGTTTTCGCGGAGAACGATGGCGTCATTCATCGCTTCAACGATGCGACGGCCGTGCAGAATGTCTTCACCATCAGCCCGACGCTGGTCCTGACTGTGGGATACGGGTTCAACCGCTACTACAGCGACACGCTCCAATACAGCATAGGCTTCAATCAAGCGGATGGATTCGGCGGCGCAGGCTTCCCCTCCGGCTATGTAAGCCAGTTGCAATCTCCCACGTTCCCGACGATTACTCTAAGCGGCGTAACAAGCGCAGCTTCGCTCGGCGCCGCCACATCGGGCCCAACCGTCAACGCTTCGAACAACCTGGTCGCCGGTGTTGTAAAGACTCTTGGCAAGCACAGCCTGAAAGCCGGATATGTCTTCCGCTCAATGAATGAGTACGTTTCCGCAGCCACCGCGGGAAACGGTTCGTTCACGTTCGATGGAATGTATAGCGATCAAGCCGGTGGTGCGACATCCAACGGGCCGAATGCAATTGCTGATTTGCTGATGGGATTGCCTGGTTCCTCAAGCACGGCTGCGTCGGCTCACCATCAATGCAGTGGGCTTGCTGATGAACGAAAAGTACAGCGCCCTGTATGTCCAGGACGATATCCGGGTAAATGAGAGGTTGACGTTGAACATCGGCCTTCGTTATGAATTCGAGTTAGGGCAAAAGGAATCGACTAATCGTTACAACGTGGGTTTGACCCGAAGACCACTTATACGTTTCCGAGCGCAAGCGCGCCAACTGCACAGGCGGCCTTGCATTTGCCGGAGTTGACGGTTATCCAGTTCACTGCTGCGATGAGAGCCACCTGAAGTTTGCCCCGCGCTTCGGTGCTGCATACGAATTGAGAAAGGGGACGGTCATTCGCGGAGGCGCGGGCGTTTATTACGCAGGTGTCTCGCTAACTCCGTACTCCACTGGATTCAGTCAGACCACCACCTACATCAACGCATCCACGAACACCGCTTTGGCCAATTCGAGTGTTGGCACCAATGCCTGGCTGTCCAATCCATTTCCTTCTGGCCTGCTGCAGCCCTCCGGCAATTCACTGGGACCGCTGTCGGGCGTCGGGAGCACCGTGACTGCGCAGTCCTTTGGCCGTCGTTTTCCGCTGGTCGATCAGTATTCGATGGACGTCGAGCAGCAACTACCATGGGGAATTGCTTTGAAGGTCGGATATGTCGGCGCTCACGCCCGCAACTGGGGCCAGAACGTTGGATTAGATCAGGTGCCCGACTCGATCATGGCAAGCTACGCACAAGGCGGCGCGAACTACGGGTCGAGTCTCTCTACCAAAGTTCCCAATCCTTACTATGCGCCCAAGATAGGCGGTTATCCATCCACGGGAGTCATCTCCAATGCCACATTCAAAGTGCGCAATTACTGCTTCCGTATCCGCAGTTCAGTGGAGTAACTGTCATTGAAAGCAATGGAAAGAGCCGTTACAATGCACTTGATATCAAGGTGCAAAAGCAAATGGGGCACGGATCTGAGTATTCTCGCGACTTATACATGGTCGTCGAACTGGGATAACCTTTATGGCTCAACCAGCACTTTGAACTCGAGCACGAACGGCATGCAGGATAACTACAATCTTGGCACGGAATACGCACGCTCAATCAACGACATGCCGAACCGCTTCACTGCGGCGATCAGCTATGAACTGCCCTTCGGTCGAGGTCGCCAGTTTTTCTCAGGAATGAATCGCTGGCTGGACTACGCGGTTGGCGGTTGGCAGGTCAACGACGAATGGATCGATCAGAACGGTTCGCCCTTGGCGATCACCCAAACGAACCTGAACAGTTCCGTCTATGGCGCAGTAGGTGGGATCGACGCAACGGCCTGATTTAGTAGCAGGTCAGAATCCATGCTATTCCGGCCGTCCCGAGAGCAGGATCGGTGGCCCGAACAATCTCCAGCAGCCCTTATTTCAACATCAATGCGTTCACACTTGCTCCGGCTTACACATATGGCAACGCGCCCCGGACTGTCGGTTGCAAGGGGCCGGGGTACGACAACTCGGATATCTCTCTCGTTTAAAGATTTCAAGTCTCTTGAGCGCGTCACTTTCCAGGCGCGTGTCGAAGCTTTGAATGCCTTCAACACGGCTGAGCTGGGCACTCCCAATACGACAATTACCGGCGTAGGACAGGGAACGAACGCGAGCACAGGGGCGATTACGTCGTCGCTCGGCTTTGGCCGAATCGTTCAAATCGGAGGCAAGCTCATATTCTGAGGGAGCGCAGAGCACGATGTAATAGCGATTCTCGCGACCATGGCAGCGAATCCTTTTCCGCTCGATCCGAAATTTGCTGAGCAAACGAAGCGCTTCATGTACTGCCGGCTAGAGTTCGAAACTCGCTGCAAGCGGATTGGCATCACTGGCCATCCGTTCGTGCACGATCGCTAATCGATGCATTTCGTCGGCCCGTTCATCGGCCATCCGCTTGCTGATCTTCAGCGATCGCACAGCCGCTTCGAGCGAGTTGCTCGACGTGACACACATCGCGCACGAATTCAGATAAGGGGTCCGTTCGTATGCTGCGATTTTCACCGCGTACGTCCGCGCCTGGTTTAAGTAACCCTGCGATTGCTCCTGATAGTACTCCGCAATCAGCCGATGATCCTCAGGCGATTTTGCTGAAGAAATCAACTGTTTGATCCGATGCTCGCTCAGCTTTTTCTGAGATGTAAATGGCCCAGCATCAGCCGTTTGCCCATAAGAAGTTGCGGCGAAAATCAACGCCAGCGGCAGAACGGCAATTAAACCCAAAGTGACCCTCTTCGCGTTCTTCATTTTCAACTCCATGAAATCCAGCAACGCCCGACTCAATATACGCCTCATGAGTATTCCCTGGAAACGGCGACCGTCACTTTGGTCGAATCAAGCGGCTTTGTCTGAGCATTTGCCGGTCTAGCTGGCTGGTCGATGATTCCATGATATAAACAAATCGCTTCGCATAATCGAAATTTAACGCAAATAGCCCAATTGGGGGATATCCGGTATTCAAGCAATCGAAGATTGCCCAGGACCGGTCTTGAATTCGCTCGATGAGCGGGTACTAAAGGGAAGATTTCCGCTGATGGCGACCTTGCTTGAGCAGGCCACGCTCGGAGTTTCCGTCAAAGACCTTCAACGCATCATTGAGGTAGATTCCCTATTCGGCTCCCGACAGCAAGAACTTCAGCGCACTGGCCGATTGCTCCACGCAGACAATCCGGAGCGGCTCGACATCATCATGACCGAAGGCGAGATGTAGAAATATGGGAAGCGTCTTTGGGCACTTCAAGAAAAGGGATTCACGGTTAAGATCGTCTCTTAGATGCTTATCACAGACACTAGATTGATTCTCTGAATTCCGTCAACAAGAAGATTCCGCAATTCGAGAGGGATGGACACGACGAGAACCGCGCACGTTATCTCGCCCACGTTCCTTTGACGGCGGCATCGAGTGCATCCTGGGATGCCTTTACAAACGGCGCATAGTGTCGCTCGGTCGTCTTCACGCTTTTATGCCCAAGGAGGATCGAGACCGTCTGCAATGGTACGACCTTCGTGAGCAGATCGACGCTAAAGCTATCGCGCAGCCGGTGAGAATGACCATCGGGAATTCCGGCTAGTAAGAAAACTTTCCTCATCTTCGACGACCAATCGGTTATCGCCGTTTTCAATGTCCCTTCGCGGTTACAAAAGAAAAATCGGCCCGGCTCATCGATTTCATCCAATGATTCAAGGACCAATTTAGGGAGGGGAACCGATACCGGATGGCCGGTCTTCGCTTGATAGATAAACAAATTCCCCGAGCCATCGATCCGATCCCGCGCCAACCTCACGGCATCTGAAATTCGCCACCCCGAATACCGCATGAGCAGGAATAGCGCGCGCAGTTGTTTCCGGACACGGACGGGGGACTGAAAATGGATCTCTCCATACACGTCAAGCGCCGTTAGAATGTCCTTCCATTCCGAGGCAGAGAAGGGAAGTGTGGGAACGACTTTTGCTTGGGGTGCTTGTACGGCTGCGGCTGGGTTCTTGTCGATCCAACCCGAGTCCATGCAGAAAGAGAAAAATGCCCGCACAAGTTCAAGCTGCTTTGCGATCGTGCTAGGGGAAAACGTCCAGCCCTCGCGCATCTTCCGCACATCATCCACTGAGACGGACCGGAGCGGTGTATTGCCCCAAAGGTCGATGAGAGAACCCTTCAAAGCGTTTGTATTTATGCAATGATTCCGAAGAGAGATTCCGCGCTTCACAATCCATATACCAGCGATCGAGCGCATCAGACATGTTTACCACCACGTCCTGTCCGTGGATCTCCCAATCGCGTACGAGCTTGTTCGCCGCTTCCCAATTCGTCAGATCAAGCGACTTTCGAATGCTCCCGCCGCGCAGAACCCCCTGAACCCAGATGGGACAGAAACACTTTGCCTTCTGGGAAGAGCTCTTACATTTTGCGCGATGCCGCCGATAAATGGTGAGCATCGAACGATTATGTACACGAGCGGTACAGATGTTTGCTGAAATATACAACTTATTTATTATCAACAGTTTAATTTGGCGGAGAGGGAGGGATTCGAACCCCCGATACCCTTACGAGTATGCCTGATTTCGAGTCAGGTGCATTCAACCGGGCTCTGCCACCTCTCCGCTTTGTTTTCAACTACTTATCCGACTGTTGAAAACTCGCCGGAGTGCCGGTGTCAGTTCTCATGTCAGTTGGAACTTGATCCAGCGTTGCACTGGCATAGAATGCGTCCACAACACCGTTGGCGACAATATTGGCACCCCGCACAAGATGAGCATATCGCATGGTCATTTGTATCGTCGAGTGGCCGACGGGCAGCGCTATGTCAGCCAAAGGCACGCCGCCCATTACCTGTCTGCTGCAAGCCGCATGGCAGTTACCATCCCCGTGTAATTGCTGATATCAGCGTCGACCGGCGCCGAATCAAACCAGTACTGGACATCCGTCATCGGCGTGCACTCGATGTTGATGCACAACTTTCAGATCGTCTCCTTGCCTGCAGCTGCACATAGGCTGCGGTGCCGATCTTGCCCAGAGACGCGTGCTGGATCATGACGCGCTACGAAAGCCACGACCTCAGCGACTCGGCCAGCGCCTCCGACGAGATTGGCACTGTCGTTTCCTTCAGAGAAAACGCTGGCGGCGCAACCAGGTAAGCTTCTGCAAGGTTCCCGGCGATGCAAAGGCACACCGTGGACTTCTGGTATTCCTCATAGCGAACAGCCGACAGCCAGATATAGGCTGCCAGGATCTCTGCATCCACCGCGCTCCCCTCGAAGTCGTCGACGGCGGGAAGCGGATTGACGTGATCCGGATCCTCGAATACGGCCACTCCAGTAAACGGCTTGGGCTTGCTGCGCACGCTGAATCGTGCCGCGAGAAAGCGAGGCCGCGCCCGCCTCAGAGCCTCCGAAGCAGCCCATTCGACAAATGAATTGCCGAAGATGACAGCGCCATTGCCACTGAGATAGAGCGTGCGAACAAATTCGCGGAGTGCCGGATCGGCCACAACCTCACGTGGGCACCATGGCGTGACGTCTACCTTGTGCAAGTGATCGTAAACCGAATCGGCATCCGCAAGATTTTTGCGCATCGTGTTCATCTCCCGGGAAAAATTCTCCCGGTAAGCCTCCAGCCTCGCGTAGCTCAACAGAGTGGCGTGCGCAGGAGAAGCAGACTCCCTGTCCTTCAGGCAGGCATCCACGAGACTCCTCTCACCGTCGATGACCCATACATCCGCAGTTGAGTCTGACGCAGAGAGTGCATCTGATGTTGAAGGCGCGAAGCATTTGGCAACATCAGCGATCAACCTGGTCAGCAGGCCATCGAGTTCGTCTCGGGATGACTCGGACGACGACGGCCGCAACTGCACGCGCCTGCCTATGCCGCCCCAGTGCCGCCACACCTCGGACTGATCAACTGGAAGCGATGCTGGTATGTCGATCAAAATGGCGCGATTGCGCTGCTTGACCGTTCCGTCCTTCGATAGCGGCGCTTGGCGTTGGGCCTTGTCGAAGACCAATTGCACTGCCTGGCGCCACTCCTGAAAATACGGCGAGCGAGCAAGCTCGGAGGAGTTTTCGATGGTCTGCTCCTGGGTAGAGAACTGCTGCCAGTGACGGGCACCCATCTTGTCTTCGAGACGGACCACGTCGCTGAAAAGGGCGGTCGCCTCGGCGCGGTCTAAACCGTCTAAATAGATGATTAGATTCTCAGTCGTACTCTTTTCGTTCGGGAAAAGGAACTGCCACTCGCGAAGCTGCTGGTGGACGAACGGAAGAAATGTCAAGGGAAGGCGCTTCAGAACGTCATGCTGCAGCGCTTCCTGCAGTTTCTCCGGCAAGTTCCGCTCCAGTTTTTTTGAAGCTTCCATGCTCTTTCTCCCAGCGCCCGGTATCTCAGAATTTTCAGCGAAGAAGTTCCGGAAGGCGCGTTCCTTGTGACTCCAGTGGGCGACAGCCGAGGTAGGCAGCCAGGCTCGGGCATACATCGACTTGCCGTATCGGCCGATCTACAACCGCAGGCTTGTCGATTCCGGCGCCCAGAACCATGGCCCACGTGTCGCGCGTGGATTCTTCGCTGGCGCGGTGATTGAAAAAGCCATTCGTCGCTGAGCCGTCGGGGTCTCGGCCGAACTCGGGCAGGATGAGGAACGTGGTTTTGTCTTTGTACTCCGGATTGGCCTGGATCTCCTGCCAGAGCTGATAGACAAGCCGGTCGGCCGTCCTGATCCCCGCCAGATGCATGGCGTAGGAGCCAAAATGCGCTGCCTCCACATCAGAGAACACAGTGACCAGCAGGCTGGGAGAGAACTTGCGCATAATCTCCCTGCTCATGAAGAAGGTTAGTTCGTCTCCTGAAGTTGGTCCACCACTGCGAACAAAGTCCGCAATGGCTGCCTCAACGGTGCCACGCACGCGGGGATCAAGCTGCTCGGCGGCATCGAAGACATTCCAGCCCAGTCCTTCATAGTTGCTGCCCGCCATCGCGGTCTCAAGTTCGGCTTCAACCTTCTCGCGATCCGCCATGTTGCCGGTGCGACCGTTGCGCTGTGCGTTCATCACTGCTGCCAGCATCAGTTGCTTGGGAAAGACGACATTCGCACCGTAGTCGGGCCCGTACTGATCGGCCGAACTGGCGCCTATTTGCCTGGTGAGTGCTTTGTTGCTGGCCACAACCCAGGTTTCTGCCGCGCTCAGGTGCGACTGCCTGCGATATTGCTCGAAAAGTGTGGGAGATGAGGGGGCCTGATTTCCCCAATCGTCTACGCGTTGCCAGTTGCCGGTGAGGATGCTCGAAATGGCGTTGAAATGGGCTGTGACGCCCTCGTTTCGCGCATGGAGATAGAGGAGAGAGTTTGGACCAAGATCGGAAACCAGATGAGGAATGTACTGCAGTCCAGCCGGCGAGAAGCTCTCGGCCTTGCGGATACCGCCGATGATCGCGATGACAACTTTGTTACGCGGACCGGCCGCATCTCGGTTGCTTGCAGCATGGGCTTCAGGCAGAAGTGATCCGGCAATCAACAGCCCCGCTGCGCTTAGGAACCTGCGACGGGATAGCTCTGACTGCCAACGATCAATTTCAGACCGGTGTGACTCTATGTTTTCATAGGCGGAAAAGCCGTTCTCGATCACGACTCCTCCTCAGGGCAAAATGCCCTGGGATGCAGCGATACACCAGATATTAAGTTAAAAGTGATTCGATTATATGCGCGGGATGGTGCCCAATCAATGCGCTATCTGGGATTATTCAGAGCCAGGCGGAGAAGTTCACCAAGATCGATCGCCGAGTTCGATTCTGTGCCGCGCGGCAGCGTTGGCGCGATGGCAATTGCCTGTTGGTGACCTTCAAACCAGGCAATGAAAACCGACCGATCCGCGCCAGGAAGACGCTGCTGGTTAATCCAATGGTAGTAGGCTCCCATGTCGGCATCGACGAGTGACCCAATGGGATCAAGCTTCGGCGGCGTAGAAGAGTTCGATAGAAGCTCATTCATGGGTCGCACGCTTTGCCGCGGAGCGAAACGAACCAGCAGCGTGAGGGGTTGCGCACGCCGCAGAGCTTCACGCGTCGTCCACTGAGCAAACGTTGTGCTGAAGATCTGAGTACCAGACCCTTCGGTCAGCACCTTCAACTGAAACCGGCCGATCGCTTGATCCGCCATATCCATTCCAAGATCGGAAGGTTTTAGTCCTGCAAGCCGATGGTTCAACTCTTCAGGCCCCATTCCGGGGCGTTGAATCTCTCGCTGGATCTGTCTCAGGAGTGCAGAACGCAAACTGTCGAGGCCTTGATACGAGACGCCGGTTATCTGAGACCCGTGTTCGATCGCCGCTCCTCCATCCACGTACCAGTGAGCATATGCTGCCGCGTGGGATACCGCGCGCTCGTTCACGCAGTCCATCAACAACTGGAGCCCACGGTCGGCATTCAACTTGGTGAAGTAGGTTCCGTGCGATCGAAGGTTGCGAAACAGGGGCGCATCGTAGGAATCGACTCCCTGCCCAATTACGGCAATGCCAAGCCTCATCACAGCAGGCTCGCTCGGCGGTGAAGCCTTAGCGAGGCGTTCGCCATAAGTGGTAGCGGCTTCACGAAAGGCGTCCTGTTGATGCGTCGTCCAAAGATGGGCCGACTCCTGTTCGCCGAAGTGGACGGGCTGATTGACCCAATCGAGCCGTTCAAGCGCCGGCGCAAGCGTGATGTGCGCAAAGCCGCTGAAACCAATCTTGGCGCTCGGCGCTGGGAGAGCGAACTGAAGACTGCGAGTTCCTTTTCGATTGCAGATCGTTCCGCCGGAAACTTGAAGTCGTAGTCGATTGCTTCCCTGCAGCAGGTTCGGCAGGAAGCTTAATGGGAGCTGCCGAAGCACCTCCAGGTGCGCGACGATCAACTTGCGCGCCTCAGGCGGGTAGTTGGCAAACACTTCCGGATTGAGATTTGAAGGCTGCATACGGATTACAGTAATTCCTTGATGGGCTTTCCTTGTGAGAGGTCCGGAGAAAAACCCATGATCGCGCCGAGACTGGGAACGAGATCTATGGATTGTATCGGTTGGTCATAAATCACTCCCTCGCGCACGCCTTTGCCCAGAGCCATCATCCAGGTCGTTCGGCTGGCTGCGTCGCCGGTGCGATGGTGCTGAAACCCATTCCCACCGGCATCGTAGTCCGCATCGCGGCCAAAATCGGGCAAAATGAACAGCGTCGTATTGTCTTTGTATTCCGGCTCGCTCTGGACCGCCTTCCACAATTCGCCGCACAGCCGGTCTGTGCGCCGAATGCCTTCGATGTAGAGCGAGTAGGCGCCTGAGTGCGCAACATCCATATCGTGCATCGTGATCCAGAGCAGGCTTGGCGACTTCCTGCTGCATCAGTCGCTTCGCGATGTAGACCGAAAGCTCGTCGGGGCTTGATAGCGTGCGCGCATGCGACATGAAGTCATCTACGGAGAGGCGCAAAATCCGATCCAAGCTGATCCAGTTCGAACTCGCCGCCTCTCAAGTGCCGGCGTATAGAGCGGAGTCTTCATAGTTGTCGCGCAGAAGATGATCCAGATCGGCGTCCCGAGCCGGACGTTGCCGCCTGCAGCAGATGTTTTGGCAGAATGACTGTGAGCTCCCGATCCGTAAGACCGGTAATCGCTCTCGCCAATTCGATTGAAACCATTGCTCGGCGCCACCACCCATGTGTCGGACGAAGGACGCCGCAGATCCTTGCGAAAATACTCGAAAACCGTAGGATGATCCGGCGGAACGGCGGCGAAATTGTTGAGGGTTTCGTACACTCCGGTTGCCAGGCTTGCCGTTGCTACATAATGGCCGAGGATTCCTTGATTGGTTACATGGGTAAAGAAGCTG
Organism: uncultured Acidobacteriaceae bacterium; assembly: GCA_963782085.1. Classification (GTDB taxonomy): domain Bacteria; phylum Acidobacteriota; class Terriglobia; order Terriglobales; family Acidobacteriaceae; genus Telmatobacter. The sequence goes on along the minus strand of CAWAIL010000001.1, from coordinate 831,486 downwards.
GATTGCGGAGTAAGCTCGTTCAGGAGGTGGGGAATATTCTCCTGTCCCTCGGGCGCAAATGTCTCCTGATCCCGCGCACCGCCGCCAAAGGTGATCACGATGACTTTGCGATTGCGTTTCGCTTTTTCACCGTGGACAAATGGACTGGCGCTGGTAAGGACCGATCCAATGGCAGCCCCTGTTGCAGAACGCAGAAAATCGCGCCTGCTGCGACTCACGCGGCGCGAAATTTCGCGTGGACTCAGAAATCGGTCTGAGAGACTGCCCAATGAAATATCCGATCTTTGAAGAGTACCCTTCATGCCATCGACCTCAAGCGCAAAAGATCTTCAAGAGATTCGGCGGCTGCGGCAAGCCGGGGGAATTCTCGAACATGACCTTCCGCGTGAATCGCCGCGCTTAGACGTCGAAGCACCGGTGAGAATCAGAAGCCATGCGCCTCAAGATACGCTGCGATTCGACAGAAAAACGCTCCGGCAGGCAGGTGTGAAACTTGCCATACCGGAGCGTTTATCTTAGCCGATCAACTTAGGTACTGTGAACCGCAAATCTCATCTAAGTGCGGTTCACGTTGCACTTAGTAGTAAATCTTCGCTGAGAACTGGATCTGCCGGGGATTGTATGGAGCACCCCTGGTCGATCCGATTGCACCGAAGGTTGGGCTTGTGTAGTCGCCCGAATTGCAGACCGCCACGACGCCGTTTCCACCGAAGTTCGGCTGATTGAAGTTCGGATGGTTGGTGATGTTGTAGAACTCCGAGCGGAACGAAAGCATCAGCCTCTCGTTCAACTTGAAGTTCTTGAACATCGAGAAATCAAGACGATGGAATCCCGGTCCCGGAATCTGATCGCGCTTGAAGCCCAGAGCTGCGGCGCCGGTGACCGGAACGCAATTGGGCGCCGAGCCGGCAATCGGGAGTGAGAGCCGTTGGCGTCCCGCCCACTAAGGCACGGCTTGTGTAAAGGCAGCCGGGTTTCCGATCCAGAATGGATCATGAACGCCGCCCGCGCTCTTCACCTTGATGCCGAGCTGCGGGTTCTGGCCGGGAACGAGAATGTCGTTGCAGCCCGGACCCGAGACCGTGCCGCTATGGCAGGCGAAGCCGAGCGGCTGCCCACCCTGCAAGGTCAGGATCCAGTTGGTGGACCAGCCTCCCAGAATCATCGTTGGCGACTCCGCCGTGGTTCATGAACTGCTTGTCTTTTCCGAATGGCAATTCATAGCCGCCGCTGAAGTGAACCACCTGGCGGATATCGAAGTCGGACAAAGCGTAGTCGAACTTTGGACCCAGTCCCGGAATAGCAACGGCACGGAGCGTGTCGGCGTTGGTGCCGTTCAGCAGGTCGCCGGCATTCGGACATCGACTTTCGACCAGGTGTAGGTGAACAGGAAGGTCAGGCCGTTCGAAGTTTGTTGCTGCAGGGTGGTTTGCAAGCCGTGATACGAGCTTACGCCGACGTTCGCCTGGTAGCTGCCGCCGCCGAAATCCGGGAATGGATAGCAACTTACCCCGCCAGTGATTCCTCCGGAGAAGGTTCCATAGGGGCAACCCGTGCCGGTGGTGAGGCCGGCAGGCAGAATCTGGGTCACGTTGTGATAGCCGATGCCGCGCTGCAGATTGTTGTCGTGCGTGTACACATACGCTGCGTGTCAACGACAGTGAAGGCGTGACGGAGTACTGGAAGGCGAGGTTTGCGCCGTAGTGCGGTGGGCGTCTGGTAGTTGAACTGCAGGCCCTGCAGTCCGACGCCCTTGGCATTTACCACCCTCGGCGTGAACTGGATGCAGGAGAAGCCGGACTCGAAGACCGCGGTGCCGCCCGGACCAGCAGTGGAGCAGCCGGTGAAATGCGGTGTTGTAGCTGACCGGCGCAACCTGCGAAACGATACCGACGCATGCGGGTCGGAGGGATCCGCATGTCACGCCGTATCCGAAGTTGAATACAAACGGATAGTTCTCGCCGATGTTCGGTCCGTATCCCTGGTTCTCAAACGAGTTGTAGAACATGCCAAATCCGCCGCGCCCGACAAGCTTGCGCGTGATCTGGTAGCTCGAGGCCAATGCGCGGAGCGAAGTTCATCTTTTGCGTCTTGCAGCAGTCCTTGTCCGTACTTGTTCGTCAGGTCCAGGGTGATGCCATCCGCCGCCAGAAGATCGACCATGCCGATGCATGCCGATCCGGCACAGGTGGAGTTTGTCGACAGCGTCCGATTGTCTTTTCCGCTGGCGGGAACGATGAACGTTGGATTGCCAATTCCATACGCGGGCAGCGCGGTCGGGAACGAAGTTTGCCTGCCCGCCGTTGGTCTCGTTGATCGGACCGAAGTAATCCCAGCGGACGCCCGAGGTTCAAAGTCATCTTCGGAGTCATCTTCCAGTCGTCCTGGAAGTAGAAGGCAAGATACTTCTTCTCGTCGTAGGTCTTGTTGATGTTCGAGGCGGTAACGCTCTGCGAGCCGCCGGAGTAGCTATAGCCATTGGGATTCGGATTCCCGTTGATAGTCGCAGGCGCCGCGATCGGAGTCAGCAGGAACTGGGCCAGGCCATCCATCGTGCTCCCTGATTCGGAATATCTGTGTAAGTGCCGCTGTATTGGAAGGTGCCGTGCGAAGCCACCGGCTGCAAGGTTGAGAACTTCGCGTTCTGGAACTCGACGCCCATCTTGAAGCTGTGCTTGCCGTAGATCCGGGTGAAGTCGTCTGTGAACCTGGAGGGTCGCGGTGGCTTCGTCCGAGGGCAGGTATTGGTTGCTGCCCAGCGTCTGCAAGCCGGTAATGACGATCTGGGTCAGACCGCCGTTTTGGTGCACTTGGGGAATGCCCGGAATCCCGTACTGCGCCGGAATGCCCGATCTGCGTGGCGACCGGTCCGGAGCGCGTGGTGTGCAGGTGAGCAAAGCCGGCGCGTGCCTGGTTCACGACGTTGGAGCTGAATACGTGCGTGTAGGCCGCCACCATCTGGGCCGACTTCGCGGTCTGGATGCCCTGCTGGAATGCGCCGCCATCGGCTACGCCTTTAAACGGCCCCGGAATGAATTGCGGATCGTCGGAGTAGCTGAACCGCCCGAAGATCTGGTTCTTGTCATCCGGGTTGAAGTCTTCGCGCGTATCAAACTGATTGGCGTGCTCAAATAGGGCCGGGCTGCCCTGGTAAATGCCAACGGGGCAGAGCCCGCATTCGGCGCGGGATAAAGCTGCAGCAGCTTCACGGCATTTGGATCTATGCGGCCGGCCGGAAGCATGTTCAGGTCGGAGCAGGCAGCAAGGGTAAAGGTCTTGGTTCCCGGGCCGCAGATGCTGCTGAACGGATCGCGCACATAACCATCCGCACCTGGAGTGTTCGTTAAGCCGGATACCGGATCGACCGCTCCGCAGCTACGAATCGAGTGGTGCCGGGGTCAAGAACCGTGCCTCGTTGAATGCTGCGGCCCAGGATGTCGGTCCTGGCCGCTCCGGAGTTCTGCGTAAGGACATCCTGCAGGTTTGTGAAGCTGCTGCTTTGCTCAGTCGCCGTCGGCACCTGGCGGGTTGCCGAGGTTCCCTGCACGCGGCGCGTTGCCCTGATAGTCGCCGAAGAAAAAGACCTTGTTCTTGATGATCGGACCGCCGACCAGTGGCTCCGAACTGGTTCAAGCGAAGTTCGCCCTTGTGCGGAGTCGTGGAGTTGTCTTCGAACCAATCGGCAGCATCCAGTTTGTCGTTGCGGAAGAACTCCCACGCGTCGCCGTGGATCGCATTGGTGCCGGACTTGACGGTGGCATTCATCACGGCGCCGGCGGCACGGCCGAGCTGCGCGCTGTAGTCGCTGGTCTGCACCTTGAATTCCTGAATTGCATCCGGCGGCGGAAGGATCACGTAGTTGGTGCCGTTGAGGAAGTCTACGTTGTCGGAGTTGTTGTCGATGCCGTCGAGCAGGTAATTATTCTGCGCGGGCCGCTCGCCGTTGGCTGAGAAGGCGCCGGACGCCGCGTTGCCGCGCGTGTCCGCCTGCGGGGTCTGCATGCCTGCGCCAAGCTGCGCCAGGAACGTGAAATTGCGGCCATTGAGAGGAAGGTCGTTGACCTGCTGACGTCCAATCACCTGGCCCGTCGAAGCTTCCTCGGTTTGCAGCAAGCGGAGGCGCCTCGGTCACTTGCACAGTCTCTGTTGCCGCGCCCGGCTTGAGCGCAATGTTCACCTCCAGCGCCTGGGCAACTTCTGAACCGTCAGGTTCGTTTGCGTCGTTTTCGCAAAACCCTTGGCAGTCACCGTGATCGTGTAGTGTCCAATACGGACCGGAGAAAAGGTGTATCCGCCGGAAGCGCCTGAATGCGTCTGCAGGGTGATGCCCTGATCCGTATTCACCAGCGTCACCTGCGCGCCGGGCACCACAGCGCCGGTGGAATCTGTTACCGTGCCGTTGATCGATCCTGAGTCAACCTGACCGAAAGCGATTTGGCTTGAGAAAAGGACGAGGGACAAGCAGGCGAATGCAATTGCGCACAGCTCTCTGCCCCAACCAATTGAAATTCGATTCCTGACCATCAGACTAGCCTCCAAATGTTCTTCTTCGTACGACCGATTTGCAGCCCTGGGATACCGATCAAGCTGTATAAACCAGCAACATCACCGTTGAAAGCTAAATGTGAATCCGACCCCTGTAAACGCTTCCAATCTTTTCGGCGGAAGCTTAGCCTGTGTTTCTAGCGTTTGTCAACCAAAAGTTCTAGCCGGCGATGGTTCAACTGCCCTGGCGTCGACTAGTTCATATTTCTGCAGTGACTTCTATTCGCTTGCAAAACCGAATTAGTCGGCACTGAATCTCTCACCCATGAGACTTTTTCGCACTCGCCCCGTCCCCGTTGGAAACCCGATGCGGGTACTTACTTTGTGGAAAAAGGTGGCAAAACCTTGGCTGCGGCAGAACCCTCCAGGCCGGTAAAGGCGCCTGCTCCATCGGTATGCAACCGATCAGGGGTCTTTGTGACCGAATGCTAAGATACGGCCATCTGCCCTCTCTCAGGACCTCGGAATGCAGTCGCGCCCCATAGATCGAAGCCTTACTCGCCGGGAGGTTCTGAAGGGCTTGGCCATTGCGCCGGCGGCCTTTCGCGCCGCGCCCCTCTTTGCAGGCTCACTTCTGCCGGGCTTTCCCAGTCCTGCACATGAGTTCGGCCATCGGGCATGCCCTTCGCGGATCTTCGCCTGACGCCTCACTATCCGGCCAAGTCACCGCTCTCCGACATCATCGCCCTCGTCACCCCGGGCTCCGATAGTTACATCACCGAGAAGTACGCGGACGAAATCGGTTCGGCGCTGAACAAGTGGAGCGATGCTCTCACGAAGTCGCCGACAGGCCTGTCGGCCATCGCTGAATCGCTCGACGAGTCGATCGAAGCCTCCACGCTGGCGCCCGAATCCGAACGCCCGCTGCGCTCCGGGTTCGGCATCGAGACGGTCAACCAGCAGTTCAAGCCCGATCTCGCGCGGGGCCGCGACCGCTTTATCGATCATTTGCGAAGCTGGCTTGCCTCTCCTCTCCAGATCGAGACCGCGGAATTCGAAATCTTCAGCATGGAGCAGATTGGCAGTGCCCCGCTAGCTGTTCGCGTTGATATCCGCTACGACCTTGTTCTCGACCTCAGTGGCGCGCGCAAAGAAGAACGAGTCGGCTCATGGCGTACAGAGTGGTTCCGCGATGACTCCGGGACATGGAAGGCACGCAAGTGGGAGGCTAAAGGAAGAGTCGATCGCTTCTGCCACAGGCCCCGTATTCATCGATGTTACGGAGCACGCGCTGGGCGGAACCGAATCTTACCAACGTCAACTGCTCCACGGCGCAGACTACTGGCGCACCGTGCTCGACGGAGCAATCGGCACTCGACGTTTACTGCAACAACGGTGTCGCGGTCGGCGACTTCGACAATGACGGATTCGACGATTTATATGTCTGTCAACCCGCCGGATTGCCTAATCGGTTATTTCGCAACCGCGGTGACGGCACCTTTGAAGATGTGACGGAGAAATCCGGCCTGGGCATTCTCGACAATACCGCATGCGCAATCTTCGCTGACTTCGAAAACAAAGGGCTGCAAGACCTGCTGGTCGTCTGCGGAACTGGGCCGCTTCTTTATCTGAACCAGGGGAACGGCGACCTTCCGCCTCAAGCGGGACGCATTCCGCTTTGCGCGCCAGCCGCAAGGCACATTCACTCACGCCGCCGTTGCCGACTACGATCGCGACGGGCGGCTCGACGTCTACTTCTGCACATATATGTACTACTTGGGCCTCGACCAATATCACTATCCCATTCCCTATTACGACGCGCGCAACGGTCCGCCAAACTGCCTGTTCCACAATGAGGGCAACGCGACCTTCGTCGAGAAGACTGAAGTCTCGGGGATGAATCGCGACAACGACCGCTACACATTCGCCTGCGCCTGGGGCGACTCCAACGGCAACGGACTGCCCGATCTATTTGTGTCGAACGATTTCGGAACATCGCAGCTTTACCGCAATAACGGCGACGGAACGTTCACCGTCGCATCCGCAGAAGCGCACGTTGAGGGAGTCGGCGCCGGCATGGGCTGCTCCTGGTGCGATTACGACAACGACGGTCACCAGGATATCTACGTTCCGAGCATGTGGGAAGCAGCCGGGCAACGAGTTTCCGGACAAAAGCAGTTCCATGCATGCTGCACCCGAGTCCATTCGCGAACTCTATCGCCGCCACGCGCGCGGGAATGCTCTCTATCACAATCGGGGAGACGGCGCGTTTGAAAACGTCGGCCATCGCTCCGGCGTCGAGATGGGCCGATGGTCATGGTCCGCGGATTTTTTTGACTTCGATCACGACGGCTATTCCGACCTCTATGTTTCGAATGGCTACATCTCCGCGACCGGACAAGTACGACCTGGCGAGCTTCTTCTGGAGGCAGATTGTTGCCAACTCCCCAGAAGATGCATCAGCGGCCCAGGCTTACGAGAGAGGCTGGAACGCGATCAATGAGTTGATGCGCTCCGACCACACCTGGCATGGCTACGCGCGCAACGTGTTTTTTGCGAACAACCATGACGGAACGTTTCAGTGAGATCTCCGGACCGGTCGGGTCTCGATTTTTTTGAGGACGCCCGTACCTTCGTGCTCGCGGATATCGACCACGACGGCCGCCTTGAAGTGATCCTGAAGAACCGCAATGCGCCTCAGTTGCGCGTTCTTCATAACGCCATGTCAGCAGATCGGCGATTCCATCTCGTTTCGCTTACGGGGCACAAAAAGCAATCGCGACGCCATTGGTACCGCGATCACAGTCGAAACCGGTGGCCTGCGTCAGACCAAGTTCCTCCAGGCAGGAACAGGTTTCCTCGCGCAACACAGCAAGGAGCTGTTTTTTGGATTGGGCACGCACCGCAGCCAGATGCACGCCACCATTCAATGGCCCAGCGGACTTGTGCAGCACTTCGATGATCTCGCCTCGAATCATCGCATTCAACTTGAAGAAGGGGCGAACCATTTCGTTGCTGAGCCTTTTGCTTCCCCCCCGGCCGGTTACGCACGTTCTGGGCCGCCACCAGCAGCAGAGGTGCTGCCTCAAGCAGTCGGCACATGGTTGATTGAACCCTTGAAGGCACCCGAGTTTGAACTGCCCGATGCAGCGGAGAGCCTTCACGCCCTCAAGACCTGGCAGGGAAAATCCGTGTTCCTCAACTTCTGCTCGGTGGCCAATGAAGAGTGCCTCAGGCAATTGCGATTACTCCACCAGAGCATGCCCACGCTCGATGCGGCCTCCCTGATGCCGCTCGCTCTATTCGTAGACAGCGATCATGATCTGTCTTCTGCCCGCGCACTCGCAGAAAAAGAGCGCTTTGCCTTCCCGGTTCTGTTTGCGACAGCGCAGGTAGCGGGCATTTACAACCTCATCTATCGTCATCTGTTTGATCGACGCAGAGATCTCCCTCTCCCGACGTCCTTTCTTCTCGACCGCGATGGCATGATCGTGAAGGTCTATCAGGGACCGGTCGCGGCAGACCAGGTGGCAATTGACGCTCAAGTCCATTCCTTCAACCGTGGCAGAACGCATGCTCAAGGCTCTTCCTTTTCAGGGGAAGTTTGAACAGGACAGCTTCCAGCGCAACGATTTTACCTACGGCGTGGCGATGTACCAGCATGGCTTCACGGAGCAAGCTGCGTTGTCGTTTCAGCGGGTGATTGCTTCCAAGCCTGAGGATGCGGATGCCTACTACAATCTCGGCACCCTTAGGCTTGGCCAGAACGACTTTGCACGGGCTCGTCAATATCTCGAACAAACTTTGCGGTTAAAGCCCAATTATCCTGAGGCCTGGAATAACCTCGGCATGATCGACGCGCAATCGGGCCAGGCAGAGGAAGCGATCACCGATTTTCAGAAATCGCTCGAGCAGCGGCCCGCCTATGCCACCGCTCTCCTCAATCTCGGCAACGTATACCGCAGGCAACGGGACTTTGCTGCAGCTCAAAAGTGCTTCGACCAGGCAATCCGGCTCGAACCCGACGATGCTGAAGTCAACTATAGCCTTGGCATGCTGTACGCGCAGCAGGATCAGTTCCAACAAGCGTCGAGCTATCTTCAAAAAGCAATCGCGCTTCGTCCCGGATACGTTGAAGCAATGAATAACCTCGGTGTTCTCTTCGTCCGGCAACAGAATTTTTCTCAGGCTGAGGAAGAATTCAAGGCTGCCATACAAGCCGCGCCACGATTCAATCAGTCTTACCTGAATCTCGCACGCCTCTATGTTATGCAGAACAACCGGCAAAGTGCGCGTGAAGTACTCGTCGAACTTCTGCATATTCTTCCTGACGATGCAGCGGCCAAACAGGCTTTGGGAGTCTTACAGTGATCCACAAGACGCGGCTCTCAATGAACTACGTGCGCACTCCATGACTCCGTCACGCAGACATTTCATTGGTTCCTCCGCGTTTGCACTCAGCAGCGCTCTCCTTGACGTGGTCACAACTCCCATTTGGAAATGGCGGCATCCGATCGTCGTTGAAGCCGCAGCTGAACCACATGAAGCGTCTACGGTCCAGTATTTCGATGTGGCCGGCCACGCCGGCCTGCATGCTCCCAACGTCTGGGGCGGGATCGAGCACAAACGCCTCGTCGTCGAGACCAAGGGAAGCGGGATCGCCTTTTTCGACTACGACAACGATGGCTGGCTCGATATCTATCTCACCAATGGCAATCGGCTCGATGCACATTGGGCAGCCGGCCAGGTACCCACCACCCACCTGTATAAAAACAATCGCGACGGTACATTCACTGACGTAACTGTGAAGTCCGGAATCGGCCGCTCCGGCTGGCAAACCGGCGTTTGCGTAGGCGACTACGACAACGACGGATGGGACGACCTGTTCTGCACGTTCTGGGGCCGCAACATCCTCTTCCATAACAATGGAGACGGCACATTCACTGATGCGACGCGCAAAGCCGGTTTGTACCAGGAAAAAGGACGCTGGGGAACGGGCTGCTCTTTCCTCGACTACGACCGCGACGGTCATCTCGATCTGTTCGTCTGCAACTTCGTCAAACTTGATCCAGACAAACCTCCATCGCTCGATGGCATGACGTTCTGCCAGTGGAAAGGGATTCCGACGATGTGCGGTCCACGCGGACTGCCCGCAGACACCAACGTCCTCTACCACAACAACGGCAACGGCACCTTTACTGATGTTTCTGAGAAGTCGGGCATCCTTCAACCAGGCCCGCGCTACTCCATCACCTCGGTCTCTTACGACTTCGACAACGACAGCTGGCCCGACATCTACGTCGCAGTCGACTCGATGCCGAGCATCCTGTTCAAGAACAATCGCGACGGGACGTTTACTGACATTGCCGTCGCCGCCGGCTGCGCCTACAACGACGATGGACGCGAGCAGGCCGGGATGGGCATCGGCGTAGCGGACTACGACTGCGACGGCAGATTCGATATTTTCAAAACTAATTTTGTCGACGACACCAGCAATCTCTACCACAACGACGCAGACGGCACCTTCACCGATCTCTCATCGACTTCCATCGCCGGCAACAACAACAATTACGTCGCTTGGGGTTGCGGATTCGCCGACTACGACAACGATGGCTGGCCCGACATTATCCAGGTGAATGGACACGTTTACCCAGAAGTGGATCGCTACAAAATTGGCGAGAGTTTCAAGAATCCGCGCATCGTCTATAAGAATCTGGGGAACGGCCGCTTCCAGGATGTCTCGCAGGCCATGGGCCCGGGAATTACGGCTCGCTTTTCAAGCCGCGGCGCAGCATTCGGCGATTACGACAACGACGGCGGCATCGACATCCTGATCAACAATATGAACGATCTCCCTTCATTGCTCCACAACGTTGGCGGCAACAAGCAGAACTGGATCAAGATCAAGCTCATCGGCACCAAGTGCAACCGGACTGCCATCGGTGCGCGTTTGCGCGTGGTCACCGGGAAGCACGCACAGATGGACGAGGTTCACAGTGGCGGCAGCGTGATGTCGCAGAGTGACCTGCGGCTGCACTTCGGACTGGGCGCGGCCAGCGTCGTGGACCTCATCGAAGTGAAATGGCCGACCACTCAGGCAGTGGAGCGCTTCTCCGGCATCAGGGCAAATCAGATTCTCACCATTCGCGAAGGAAGCGGAATCGTTTCGACGGTTAATCGCCCGTCTTCATGACCGTGTCGCAAATCGCGAGAAATCCCAAGCGGTAGCCCTCACACAGAGGATCGGGCTCACTTGCCCGGCTGGGCGCCCACTTGGTTTGGTAAAACCACAACGAACTGCTTTACCGCCTCGCGCTGACGCTGGATTTCCGCAGCCTGCCTGCTCGCGATCGCCTCGTGCAATTGAAATTGTTCCTTCGCTTTGTCTTGTTCGCCGGCCCGCTCATACGCAACACCCAGCCGATAGTGCGCGTCGCTCAAGTCGGGGTCCGTTTCAATAGCCTTCAAATAAAGGTCAATTGCCTGGACCCACTGCTTGTCACTCGCGCTTAGATTTCCAAGCTCCAGGTAACCCTTGGCGCATTTGGGATCGAGCGTCACCGCCCGTGTAAGAAGGTCCTTTACCTGTCCCACATCCTGCGGATCGGCGTCGTGACCCTGCTGCTTCTTCAACGCCATCGCGTAGTAGTAATTCGCAAGCGAATTCGTGGGCTGCAGCTTCTCAAATCGCGCAAGTCTCTCCACCACGCAAGGCAGCGGATTGGGCGCCTCGATCTCGATTTTCCCCATGAATAAGTAGGGGTCCACGCTTTCGGCATCTAAATCTGACGCTCTGCAAAGATCCAATGCGGCTTCGTCGTAGAGCGCACCGGCAAACAGATCCACTCCGCGCGCGGTTAGCATCCGCACAGATTGCGGATAGCGCTTCGTTCCCTCGTCAAACACCTCTTTCGCCTGCCACACCGCGCGGTGAATCAACAATTCCGATCCCCATGCAAAATAGTTTGCCTCGCTCGGATCCATCCTCGTTGCCTGTTGAAACGCCTGAACAGCTGCCAGGGGATCACCCAGTTTCTCGTCGAGCTCCCCTTCCATCCGGTGCAACTCCGCAGTCTCATTTTGGGCCAGCAACTGTCGAACGTGGTCGCGTGCCTCCGTTGAATTTCCCCCAAATCCGAGCGCCTTTGCAAGATCATCCACGTTGGCTTCTCCACTGGACGAGCCCAATGCCGCGCTTTCTGCGCTTGCGGGTTTCAGATTGACCGCTTCATGCGTCAGCGCTTCACTGGTACGCAAACTCGAATCCGAACCATGTCCTCCGGCCGCGGTCCAGTCGGTCACTGCGGCAATCGCAAAGTCCGGTTGATCGGCAAACTGCATCGGCTGGCTCAATTCTTGCGTCGCCAGCGCTTTTGTTTGTGGGCCGCCCAGCACCAGGACCACTGACTGCTGCTCGCCGTGCGTCGCTATCGTAGCGACGACGGTGACACTTTGCAACGATCCCCGGCTTGCCGTCAGACTGACCGTGCCGGTCGCAACACCCTTGAAGCTGAACTGTCCCGAAGCATCCGTGGTCTCCTCGCGAAAAACCGCTGGACTGTCTCCTCGGAGAGTCACGTGTGCATCGGCAACTGCCCTGCCGGCAGCATCACGGACTACGCCGTGCAGTGTTGTATCCGCCGGTTGCATCGCATCACTTTGCTGCCCGATCAACTTTGCGGACTGCAAAAGCAAAGCTGCGGCCGCAAACAAAAACGCGAAGACTGCACAGCTGAATGCACGGCCAGCCACGCCATGGCGCACAGCCTGTGAACCGCCGATTGGTGAAAACGGGCCTTGCACTTTTGAACTCCCTCGCCGCGCCGGTCGTTGCCGAACCCTGCTCATAATCGCCGGCAAATGCTCCCAGAGATTTCATCCAGATTGTACGACTCCTGAGGCACAACATCGCATCAAGCCACACGACCATGGAAATCGTTTACAATCCTCGTGATTTTGTAATGCCTGCCGACCAGCTACCTCACAGTTCAATGAGTCGCGGCGAAGGAGCAGCATGAGAAGGTTAATGAAATTCCATTTGGCATTTCGTTCGACGATGATGCGCGGTGTGTTCCTGGCTGCGCTGCTTGCAACTGTGTCGTGCGTGTACGCGCAGTCATTTACTGGAAAATGGGCGGGGTCGCAACGAACGTTGGCCAACGGTGAATCTGACTTGATCATCCTTCAGCTCACGCAGACCGGGACTCAGGTCACAGGAACAATCAAGACGCTGAGTTTCCAGGGAACCATTTCGGGCACCGCGACCGGCGCCCACCTCCAGTTAATGTCGCCGAGGAATCCGCAAAGGCCGTTTGCAGCCGGCGACCTCGTTGGAAACGACCTTCACATGACAATGCGCCGCCGCGACCTTGTACTCAAACCCGCCACTGCCGCGGATGACATTCCGGCCCCAGCCTACATCGCTCCGCCTGCTCTCAAAAAGATTGCCTCGAACGGACTAGCCAAAACGCCGCCAATGGGCTGGAATAGCTGGAACCTGTTTGCCGACAAGATCGACGATGCCACCGTGCGTCAGATGGCGGACGCCATGATCACAAGCGGCATGCGCGACGCCGGATATATCTACGTGAATATTGACGACACTTGGGAAGGCACGAGGGATGCGCAAGGGAATCTACGCACCAATCCCAAATTCCCTGACATGAAGGCGCTGGCTGATTATGTGCACTCGAAGGGGCTGAAGCTTGGAATTTATTCTTCGCCCGGTCCGCGCACATGCGGAAGCTATCCCGGCAGCTACGGCCACGAAAAGCAGGATGCTGAGATGTTTGCTGCCTGGGGAATTGACTATCTGAAGTACGACTGGTGCAGCGCAGCCACCATCTACAAGCCTGAACAGCTTCAGCCCGTCTACCAGGTGATGGGCGAAGCACTTCAGCAAACAGGCCGTTCCATCGTCTTCAGCCTGTGTGAATACGGGTTGGGACACGTCGAACAGTGGGGACCCGACGTGGACGGAAATCTCTGGCGGACCACCGACGACATTCGCGACGACTGGAAAAGCATGATCGGCAACGCACATCTCCAGACGGCGACGGCACCTTACGCCGGCCCCGGCCACTGGAACGATCCAGACATGCTCGAGGTCGGCAATGGGCACATGACAACTGCCGAATACCAGACGCACATGGGCCTGTGGAGCTTGCTGGCGGCGCCGCTGCTGGCGGGCAATGACATTCGCAACATGACGCCGGACACAAAGGACATTCTGCTCAATCGCGACGTCATCGCCATCGATCAGGATCCGCTGGGCAAGCAGGCTACACCGATCGCGCAATCAGCCGACAGCGAAACATGGCTCAAACCGTTGGCGAAGGGCGGCGCCGCCGTCGGCGTCATCAACCTCAGCGATGCACCCAAAGAACTGACGATTGCTGCCGCCGACTTGAAACTGCCCAGTTCTCCTGCCAGCGCGCACAGCTTGTTCGCGCACAAAGACGTCGCGTTCACGAACGGCGTGTACTCTGAAACCGTTCCTTCGCATGGAATGCTGTTGCTCCGCGTCGATCCTCCCGCTAATTAATCGTGAAGGAATTTTCGTCGGGCAACGTGGCGGCTCAATTGTGGCTCAAAGCCGGCGGGCGCACGCCGGTAATCGACCAATGAGATGGGCCCGTCTCCCCGAGACGGGCCCATCGTGTTGGACCGCCAACAAATAATCCTCCCCGCATCATTTAGCGATTAACGCGCCGCAGCACGAACGATTGAGCGGGCTGTGGTCGCCCATTCGGGCCGCGCGATGGATCGGCACCATCGGGAGCAGGACCAATCGCCAACGACTTGTCTGCAAGTTCGGTTGGATTCAAACGAGGTCGCTGGTTGTTTGGCAGAGAGCGAGTCAGCTCCATCCGATCTCCGTCGACAGTGCCGGAATATGCGATTTCGCCAATCTTGAAGCTGACCTTATTGCCGGCCGCCGAACCGTCGTCGACAGCGCTCGCCGAGTCATTTCCACCAGCCCAGCCAAAGCCGAATCCTTCTGCCGAACCGGTGAGCTTGTCACCTTGCTGCGAGAGCACGAGAATCTGCGCGGTCGAATCATTTTCTGGACGCCAAAGGCCGTTCGCGCCGCCACCTTGAGGAGCCTTCCTGTCCCAGACAGCTACCTGCGGGCGAAGGGAGACGGCCGTCGATTTGATCGCAAGCGTAGCAGGCGACAGGTCGCGCGAGGTCGCTTCCAGAGTGATTTCTCCTGCGTTCTTTGTAGATTGCACGATCGCCATGCACAGGCCCCCAAAGGCCTTGCGTGAAGATCCCTTATCGGAACCTTGGTCAGTGGGATCGCCATTGCCAGTGCCTATAAGCTTGCCTTCACCCCGAATCGAAAAAGCAATTTCGTTGTCTGTGACGGGCACGATCCGTCCCTTGGCATCGCGAACTTCAACTGTATACATAGCTACCTCTTCGCCGTCGGCAGCGATCTCAGTTCGGTCTGAGGAGAGAGCAATCGCAACAGGAGCGCCTGTTGTTTCACGGCGCGCTGTCGCTGCGAGCTTGCCATCTTTGTAGCCGCGAGCTTCCAGCGTGCCTGGAGCGTAGACCACATCCCAGGCCAGATGCTGGTTCTTCTGCATCTCCTTGGCGCCGAGGCTCTCGCCGTTCAGAAAGAGCTCGACTTTATCCATGTTGGAGTGAACCCAGACAGCGATCTTCTTACCCTCATATCCTCTCCAGTTCCAGTGAGGAAAGATGTGCAGCACAGGATTCTGCGTCCACCAGGATTGGTAGTAGTAAAACGTGTCCTTCGGGAACCCGCACATATCGATGATCCCGTACTGAGAACTGATATTGGGCCATCCGTTAGGCGATGGTTCGCCGCGATAATCGAAACCGGTCCAAATGAAACCACCCGCCAGCCAATCCTGCGCGTCGCAAAAACGCCACCAGCCTTCGGCCGAAGCGCGGCCGGTGGTGGTGTACGGATCATAGGAGCTGACGAATCCCTTGTCAGGATCGGTGATGTAAATTCCGCGCGTGCAAACGGCACTCACCGTTTCAGTGCCGATCACCGGACGATCGGGATGCGTCTTGTGGAACGCCGCCGCCTGGGGATCCTGGTAGTTGTAACCAACGACATCGCCAACAGCCAGGCCGCCCGTGCCGATGGCACCGGTCGGCGCAATTGAAACTGGACGCGAACCATCGTGCTTCTCGGCCACATCTTTCATCGCGGTCAGGATGCTTACGCCGCGCTCAGTATTTGCTGTTCCCTCCTCGTTCCCCATCGACCACATGAAAACGCTGGGATGGTTGCGATCGCGTCGAACCAGATCTGTAAATTGGGCGAGACCTTCAGGGTTCGAAGACATCATGCGCGTCTCGTCGAACACAAGCATCCCGAGCTCGTCACAGGCATCGAGCAGCTCCGGGGTCGGCGGATTGTGAGAGGTACGCAACCCATTCGAGCCCATTTCTATGAGCTTGCGGATGCGGAAGTGCTGAACTGAATCCGGTAAAGCTGCTCCAAGGCCCGCGTGATCCTGGTGGTTACAGGTGCCCCTCACCTTTACGGGCTTCTCATTCAGCAACAGGCCCCGAGAGGGGTCCATTCGAATGGTGCGAATGCCAAAGCGGGAAACGTAGCGGTCGACTGCTTCGCCGGCGGAACGGACTTCAGTCACAAGCGAGTAAAGATTGCGATCTTCGAGCGACCAGAGCGCGGGCTGGCTGACTTCGATTTTTTGCTCAACTGTGGCTTCGCCATCGGCCGTGATAGTCAGCGGCGCAGTAACAGCTTTGCCTACTTCTTTGCCTTTGGCATCGAGCACTGTGGAAACCACGCGAGCGTCTTTGTCTGAGGATGTGTCATTTGCAAGTTCTGTCCGAATGGCGAGGCTGGCGGAATTGGACTTCACCTCGGAACGAATAAATGTTCCCCACTGCTTGACGTGCACAGGATGCGTCTTAACCAGCCAGACATGGCGATAAATGCCAGCGCCCTCGTAGAACCAGCCATCGGACGAGGTGGCATCGACCCGGACCAGCAATACATTTCGACCGCCGGGATTTGCAAAGTCCGTGATGTCAAACCGGAATGGATCGTAACCGCCACTGTGGCGGCCGATATAGAAACCATTGAAGACAACCATGGTCTCCCGGTACGATCCATCGAATTCGAGCGAAATCCGCTTGCCGGCATCGGCGGCATCGAGTTCAAGAACGCGCCGGTACCATCCCACACTTGTTTCGGGATAATTGCGTCCCAGCGGATGGAAGCCTTTGCTCGCCAGCCCCGGATCGTTGACGAACGGCAATTCAACTGCCCAGTCGTGCGGCAGGTTGATGGGCGTCCAGTCGCCGTCGTCGAACGCCAGTGCCCCCGCAGGCAGAAAATTCCCCGTCTTCTGGAAACTTCCTGAACGGCCATTACCAAAGCCGAAATCTTTGCTCGGATCGTCGGCATTTCCCAGATGGAAGCGCCATCCAAAATCGAGGAGCAGGCGCTCACGTCCGGCAGAGTTCTCCATGGAGGCGCCCCCGCCATCAACACTCTTGTTAGTGGAAAGCTCCCCTCCGGTCCCGTCCGGCGCCTGTAGAACGCCCTCGAAAGCATTCAACTTGGGAACTGCGGCAACCGGTGCCAGCAACGATGATTTGAGCAAATCGCGACGTGAAAACATTTTCAATCCACCTTTCACTAACCTGTCTGAGGTACCTCAGATTTCAGTTCTTGATCTCATTTGGGACTGCGCACCAGAAGTGCCTGCGATGCGCAAATCATTCTAATACCCCAGATCGATTCAGAGCATTCTCCTCGACAATGGCGCGCGTTTGGGGATCTTATTTGGCATTTGAGCCAGCCGAATATGATTCGAAAGGCATTCCCATTCAGGCCGCTGCGATTGAGGGAAATGCTGCTCGCTTTTAGATTTCGGTGTATGCGCAAAAATTAACCTTCGACAGTTGACATGCCGTCGACCAAGTTGATATCAACGCAACAGCCCACGGATTCGGTGGTGCATCCGTTAACAAGGAGAGCTCTCGCAATGTTTACGCCAAAAGGAAAGTTCAGCTGGTACGAACTGATGACCAGCGACACGAAAGCTGCCGGCAAGTTCTACTCGGACGTTGTTGGCTGGACGACCCAGGAGATGCCCGGCGGTGAGGGCCCCACTTATACGACCTTCAATATCGACGGCGTCGGAATGGCCGGCATGTTGACGATCCCCGGACACGTCGCCTGGGTTGGCTACATATCGGTCGATGACGTCGATGCTCATATTGAAAAGATCGTTCAGGCCGGCGGCAAATTATTGAGGCCCGCCGCTGACGTTCCCGGAATGCTTCGCTTCGCCGTTATGTCTGACCCGCAGGGTGCTGCTATTGTCGTTTTCACTCCGAATCCGGCCATGCCTTCGCCGCAACGCCCGGCGCCACCGACTCCCGGCACTATCGGCTGGCACGAGCTCTACACAAGTGACCTCGAAGCGGGGTTCGATTTCTATAACAAGCTCTTCGGTTGGACCAAGGTCACTGATATGGATATGGGGGCCATGGGCCTCTATCGCATCTTCGACGAAGGCGACCACAAGGAAATGGGCGACGGCGGCATGATGAACAAAGCTCCTCAAATGCCCGTTTCATGCTGGAATTTTTACTTCAATGTCGATTCGATCAACGCAGGTATCAAACGCGTCGGATCGGGTGGCGGCAAGGTCGTTAACGGTCCGAATCAGGTGCCGGGCGGAAGCTGGATCATTCAGGCTCAGGACCCGCAGGGAGCCATGTTCTCTCTCGTCAGCAGCAAGGAATAATTTTCGATTGCGGCAAATCACGAGTCTCGGGCCGCGTAGGCACGTTGAGCTGAAAGTCGTTCTGACCTTCAAAATGGCCAATGCGCACTTTAGAACGTTGCCCATAGTTGCAGGATGAACGGTACTCAGGCTTGCGGCTCCCCTGAAAGTGCTAGTCATTCCAATTCGATGCTCCGAAATCCCGCACCCGGAGCGAGCAGAACCCATTCGCGTTCACCCACTTAGATGGAGGCCAAAACCTCCTACCACCTCGGTGTGCCTGCCCGGGTACCCGCGTAATGGCCCGCAGCTGAGATTCGCTTCTCAGTCGAGTAAATCCCCTCTATAGTTCGGATACTGCGTGCCTGTTAGCCATGGCAGCCGGTGAACGTGCATTCCCCAACATCGAAATCGATGAGCACCTAAATATTATGGAAGGGAGAAACTTTGATCTCTGACTATACGGTTCTTGCATTGGGAACGAAAGTCGAAGGCGGAGAGGTAAGAGTTTGTCCGAAGTGTCAAAGACGAGGCCTCCACGTGGCAATGGAAGGTCATAGTTTCTACACGCATTTTCAGGTCCTCAGAAAGGACGATCCTCGTAACGTGTTCATCCGGCGCGTCGAATGTCATATGCTCGCCGGGGAAATCGCATTGCATGCCGCGGCGCATGCGCTGCCCCGATTCGCATCACCTTCAACCTAGGTCAGGGTCGCTTCTGGCTGCGGCCGAACTCCCCAGGGTTCGATGTATTCTTGTGAACAACTGCCCGTTCCATGTTTCTGTTATCGTGTTGTCGGGCATCCGATCCATCCGATGAACGTATTGGCGGCTGCGCGATATTGACGCTGGTTTCAGTCCAATCACCGTCGATTCGTCGCGCTTCCGGCAAAGAACAGGGAGATCCTGGGCCATGTCGTGGCTGAAAGACCTTAAACGTGCGATCAATCGATTCGGTGAGTTGGAGACGCCGCGAGCTGAACGGCGGCAAGCCGCTGGCCTTGAAGCAAGCTACGGCGTTGATACTCCCGACTTGCCCGCCAGAATCAAAGACATCAGCACCTCAGGCATCTATTTATTTACTGAGAAACGCCTCCACACCGGTGAACTGGTTACTTTATTGCTCCGCGAACAAGGCGAGCGGGCAGATAACGCCGAATTGCAATTCTCCGTTCATGCTCATGTGGCGCGGCAAGGTGAAGACGGTTTAGGGCTCTCCTTTGATCTGCCTCCGGGTCTGGATATGGACCTCTGGGGTGTTCTCGTTCGAAACATCGTCTCTCTCGCCAATCGCGAACAGGTCGCGGAGATGTTTCGCACTCTCCGCACAATTCTGTTTCTCTGCCGTCTCTGTCAGGGCGGAGCTGAAGAATCCA
Source organism: uncultured Acidobacteriaceae bacterium (assembly GCA_963782085.1). Lineage (GTDB taxonomy): Bacteria > Acidobacteriota > Terriglobia > Terriglobales > Acidobacteriaceae > Telmatobacter. Next base: position 811,871 of record CAWAIL010000001.1, on the reverse strand, counting down.
TCGTGCTGCTTGGGAGTGGCCTCCACCCCGATCGAATGGCAACACTGGTCAATATCGCTCTCAACGCGGAGAGCCAGCTTGCCTCTCACCCTGACAGCGATCGCATGCGGGCTCATCCCAAGCTCGTGGCAAACATCCTGCGCGACGGTTCCTGGGCCATCGATGAAGCCACCATGCAACTTTGGGTCGGCCTTCTCGTCTCATCCTGTTCTGAAGACCCCGACGATTCCAATCAAATCCTGGTCGATCTGCTCGTCCATCTCACGCCCACCCAGTCGAGAATCTTCAACTTCGGCTGCCAGCAAGCTCTTAACCTCGTGCCGGGCCACGTTCACTCTTCAGCTGATCCCATTACCGTCGGCCTGAAGCAGATGATTGAGCTCACAAACGAACATGACCTGAATCGGGCGAAGACCGATGTTTCCTATCTTTATAACCTGGGCCTGATCCGGAAGGCATTCGACTTCACTTCCTATCAGGATGTCGAAAACTTCGATGTCACTCCGAGCGACCTCGGAATCGAGCTCTTCAAGCATTGCCATGGCAGCCGGGAAAAGCTCTCACAGGGATTCGTCGATTCGGCGAATTCCCATCTGGCCAATTTCATTCCCCCGCCCCAATCTCTGGCAGCTTTCGATCCAAACAACCGAACTTCGATGCCAACCTATGTTCCTGACTAGATGCTTCTTTCCTTCACGCGTCACGCGTTCAAGAACTTCTTGAGGTTTGTATAGCTGATCTGCAAACTCTCAAGCGGTGGCCGCTCCACCTGGTCCTGCTCCACATACATATTCGGAATGTGGGTCTTCTCGGCAAGCTTCAGTATCGTTTCCCAGTCCAGCGTTCCCGTGCCCACCTCGGTGAAGTGCGCCGAAGCCGGCCCCGTCTCCGTCGAAGTCGTCACGTTCGGCTTGCGGTCCTTCACGTGCAGCGATTGAATCCGCTTGCCATACTTGCGCAGCATCTCCACTGGATCGCGCCCAGCCTGCGCCACCCAGTAGCAGTCCATCTGCCACTGCACGAGCGCGGGATCGGTCTTCTGCATCAGCACGTCGAAGCCAGTCACTCCGCCATAATCTTTGAATTCCATGTTGTGATTGTGGAAGCCAAACTTCAGTCCGATCTTCTTCGCCTGCTCGCCCCACGTGTTGTACTGTTCGGCCGCCTTCTTGTATCCGTCGGCTGAATTGGCAATCGTTCCGGGAATCGACGAGCACACCATGCACTCCACGCCCAGCTCTTTGGCGTAGTCGAAGCGCGTTCCGAAATCCGGATAGCCAAAATGCGCGCTCGGCGCCGTCAACCCCGCATCCACGATCGCCTGCCGCAAATCCTTCGCCGGCATCTTGTACTCCGCCACATACGTCTCTACAGTGCGATAGCCGATTTTGCGAATCGCTGCAAGTGTACCGGGCAGATCGCTATCGATAATGCTGCGCACCGTATAAAGCTGCACGCCGAGCGGGCGATCGGAATTCTTCGCAAATGCCTGGGGCGCAACTGCAAAAGCGGCGGCGCCGGCTGCGGCTGTTCCAACAAACTCTCTTCTGGTCAACATTGCAATGTCTCCTTATGTTGAAAATCGCTAGTCAAAAAAATCGAATCGAATCGCGCAAATCTCTCAAGGCTGCGCCGGCTGCACTTCCGGCCTTGCCAGCTTCGGCTGCAGCCGATATTGCCGGCCCACTGCAAACAAGGCCACCGTTCCCAGCAGCGGCATGAGCCCCACCAGTAGGAAAACCGGCGTGTACGAAATTCGGTCGACCAGCACCCCGGTGAGAAGAGGAAACAACGCCGCGCTCAGGTCTCCCGCGATTCCCATCAGGCCGGCAGCGCGGCCTACCTGGTGCTCGGGGAACAGATCAGTGACTGCGGCAAACATGTGTGCGGAAAGAAAATTGTCGGCCGCAACGGCGACAGAAAAGACTGTGAGAAGAAGACCGATAGGGCCGATGAACGGAATGGCGAAGCTAATCAGGCAAACGAATGCGCTGCCGTACATCAGCGAACGCCGCGTATTGCGGACTGACAGTCCCCGTCGCAGCAGCACGCCCGCCGCCCATCCGCCTGCAATGCCGCCAACATCGCCCATGAGATAAGGAATCCAGCCCAGGAACCCGATCTGCGCCATCGACATGTGACGCGCGGTGAAAAGATAGAGTGGCGTCCAGTACCAGTAGAACTGCATCACCGGCCCAACAAAAAACCTGCACAGCATCACCGCCCATGTGGACGAGTTGCCCAGCAACTGCCAGAGCGAGACCGTGGGCAGGGAAGAGTCTGTAACGGCCTTCGGTTCGCGTTTGTACACAAACCACCAGAGCGGAATCCAGAGGAACCCGGCCACAGTGGGAACCAGAAACGCTGTGCGAAATCCGTAGTGCGTCAGCAGGTAAACAATCACGGGGGGCGCAAGCGTGGCGCCAATCACGCTGCCGCCGTTAAAGATCCCGATGGCCAGAGTGCGGTCCTTTTTCTCGAAGAGCCGCGTCACCGTCTTCACTCCACCGGTATATGCGCCGCACTCGCCTGTTCCTTTCCAGAATTGCGAAAGGCCGAGCGAGAGCCCTCCGGTGGCAAGCGCAAGCGATCCAGTTGCCGCCGACCACCAGGCCACGGCCGCTGACAAACCCAGGCGCGCGCCAAGGCGATCCATCAGGTAGCCCATCGGGAATTCAGCCGACATCATGCCGAACCCAAGGGCCGAGAGGATTCGCCCATATGCAGCGTTGGAGAGATGGAACACCGTTCGCAGCACGGGAGCCATGACTGAAAGCGCTTGGCGTGCGATGAACATGATCACGGTAAGAAGAAACAACAGGCTGAGAATCAGCCACGGTCGACTGTTGCTTTGATTCTCGCTTGCCTGGCCGCTTTCGTTGCGCTCTAACTCGTCCGTTTGCTGCAAGCGGCCTCCAACTCGATTAGCGCAAATCCACGCGCACAATTCATACTAGTCTCACGTCCAGCATCGCGCATCAGCGACTCGCCGGGTTGCAATACTCACTCTATTCCCGCATCCGCTTCATGCCACGGCAGCGTCTTCGAGCAATCGAATCAAGTTCTGCGCAGTATCAAGATTCCCCCTCGTCACCATGCGCGCCAGAATTGACTTGAGCCCCGACGTTTTCCCTGGATGCGGCTCGGCGCCAGATTCTTTCGTCCGCGTTTTTTCAGCGGCCATGGCTCGTCAGTCGCAACGGTGAAGATCATTCCTCGACGTTCGAAGTCCGCGATGAGTGCAGTGATTTTTCCGGCTGGCAAATTCACCTGCATTCTGTTCTCCGCGATCCTTCCGCTCCGCACCACAAATCGTGTCTCCCGCATCTCGCCTCGAAGGGCAGGGAACTGAGTGCGAACTCTGCCCGAAACGCAGGAGCAGCAAAAACAATATCGAACCCTTTCGGGCGTGTCAATCGATTATGAATGATGACAAATGATTTATCTTCTCGTCTCCGGGCAAATGTGCGCCAAATCCAACCTGAAACTAGGCTGTCGGCTCTCTCGCCGTTGGCAAATATAGCTAATAAAATGATATACTTATGAATAATCTATTGAAATTGATTGACAGGCGATGTTCTTCTCTGCCTATACTTCGGCCGCGGATTCAAAGTTGGCCGTTTTTCGTTGCCAACCTTTCACCGCAAGACTCCCGTGTAGGGACTGGCCCGAAAGATCCACTCAGCTTGATTGCGAATCATTTTCGGCGCTCGAACCAGATCTACCGGCTCAACAAAAGTTCTCTCGCGTTTGCCATGCAGCATTGTGAAGCGGAAAAGCCGCCAACGTTTGACAGAAAATCGCGCAGACCCTACATTGTCCTTACCGGGTCCGTCGCGCGATCTCTGCCGCGCCTCACCCGGAAAACTTTCCAGCTTACAGGGCTCGATGAATCACGCATTCACTCCCGCGATGTGTCTGTGCTGCTGCTTCTCGCGCTGCGGGTGTGTGCCGTGGAATAGACTCACAAATCGAGTTCTGGATCCCGCGACCCACCCGCCATACAGGCGCGGTGGGTTTTTGTATTTTCGGGAGATTCGCTGAATGCGGACCGGTGGCGAAGTGGTTAACGCGTTGGTCTGCAAAACCGATATGCGCGGGTTCGAATCCCGCCCGGTGCTCCAAAGTTCCTGAACGCCAAGCAATTGCGAATCTGCACTGGCCAATATAGGAAGCGATTGGCAAAACAGAAAGTGATGATGAAACAAGCGACACGCAGAGAGGTTCTTCAAACAATGGCAGCGCTTGCCGCCAGCGGGACGATCTCTCTCCGCTCGGATCGGCGCGCGCTGTTCGCGGCAAGGCGGCCATGTCCCCGCGGGCATCCGGTTCGGCGTGCAATTGAACGCCTTTCCCATCGACCCCAAGCGCTTCGAGACTTTCCTGCCACGCTCGACACGGTCAAGCAGATCGGCTATCAGGGATTCGAAGCGGGCTTTCGCTTTGTCGAGCGAACAATTCGCCGCGCCCGAGCCGGCGCGCCGCAGATTGAGCAGACCGGTCTTACCTTCTTCGGCATTCATATCTTTCATGCCCAGCTTTGAGATGTACGACCCCAGACACGCAGCATCGCGGCGCCTTCGCTCTACGAACCCGTGGCGCGCGGTGGCGCGGCGCTGGGCGCGAAGCACTGATCCTGAGCGGCGCGCCCGGCCGCAGACGCCGATCAACTCAAGCGCAAGATCGATGGGCTGAATGCCGCGGGCCGCTTTGCGCAGAGCTGCCGGCATCACGCGTCGCCTATCACAATCACTGGTGGGAGTTCGAATCGAAGATCGGCGAAATCGAAGCGCTCTACACGCAGACCGATCCCGCGCTGGTTCATTTCGTGCTCGACGCCGGCCACGCGTACCACGGCGGCGCCGATGTCCCCGCTTTCATCCGCGCGCATTCGCAGCGCATCATTGGCTTCCATCTGCGCGATTTCAAGAACGATCGACTATGTCGAGCTCGGCACGGGCGATTTCCCGCTGCGTCAGGTCGCCGCCACCATCGAGCAGATCGGCTGGAAGGGATGGGTGGAAAACGAAGAGGAGCGCGCCGACCATTCACAAGCCGGCCTGAAAGTGATTGCCCCGGCCTACAAGGCCATGAAGGAGGCTTTTACATCGTGAATCGTCGTGAATTTCTTTATGACAGGAGCCGCAGCCGCCGCAGTTGCGACGCGCGCGCATGGATGCGCGCGCCTATGCCGCCATTCCCGGCGCCAACGACCGCGTCGGCCTGGGCGTCATCGGCCTGGGCCGCCGCGCAACCGATAGTATGCGGCGCCTTTGCGCAGGATCCCCGCGTCGAGATTCCGCGCGCTGGCCGACATTTACGACAAGCAAGTCGCCGATTTCCAGGATCGCTTCAAAGATCACGTGGCGCAGGCCGAGGTCTTCGTCGAATACCAGAAGATGCTCGACCGCAAAGATGTCGACGCAGTCTACGTCGCCACTCCCGATCATCTGCACGTCGAGATTGCCAAAGACGCGCTGGGAGCCAACAAGAATATCTATCTTGAAAAGCCCACGCTGCATCGCTGGCACGAGCGCGAAGCGCTGCCAAAGCCGCCGCAGGCAGCAAAGGCATTCTGCAATGCGGCATGCAGCAGCGCAGCGGCGCGCACTACATGCAGGCCAAGCAGGAGTACTTCGACGCCGGCAAGCTCGGCAACGTGGTCTTCGCGCGCTGCGTCTGGCACAACTTTCCCTGGCAGCGCCGCGCGATTCCCGACGCGCCCAAACCCGAGAGTCTGCGCTGGGATCTGTTCCTCGGTCCCGCACCCAAGGTTCCCTTTGAGCTGTCGCGCTACAGTTCGTGGCGCTCCTATCACGACTACGGCAACGGCCTGCTCGCCGACATCCTGACCCACTGGGCCGATGTGGCGCAGTGGATGCTGAATGACGCCAAGCCGGTCAGCGCGGCCGCGCTGGGCGGCGATTTCGAGCTTCACGGCGACCTCACCAATCCCGACACGGTCAGCGCGGTCGTCCGCTACAAGAACTGGAATCTGAACTTCGAATCCACCGTTCTCTCGGTTCGCAATCCGCATCCTTCGGTCTACTTCGAAGGAACCGAGGGACTGCCTCGATATCACGCGCGAGGGTTACGTCTTCACGCCCAACAGCGGCGAGCCCGTCCAGGTGAATGCGACGCAGAATCTGGAGCGCGCCCACGCCGGAAACTTCATTGACGCCATCGTGAAAGGCGACAAGATCAACGCGCCGCTGTGCGGACGGGTCTCGCAGCCAGCGTGCCTGTCATGATGGCGCTTGATTCCTACTGGTCGCACAAGACTTTGTACGGCGAGACTCACTTAGAGGACTCCGCAGCGTTTCCTAAGACCTGCGGCAACAGCAACGCGCTAACCATGTCACGGGATAGGTCTGTGACTCGGAACAAAGGAAAGTCTCCCGTGGAGGCGTTTTCACCGACTGCGGCGAAGATGGCGATTCGTGACTGGCCAGAAACCGTATTGCTGAACTCGGTTGTAGATCGCGCAGGCGGCAGTGGATGTTAGCGCCGCACGCGTTGTACTGATGAACGACACAAAGCCGTGAAAACACAAAATAACCAGCAGACGAGAGGCGTCCCCAGATGCGCTTCTGTCATGAAAGGGACAGGATGAACAACATCACTTCGCAAACTACTCTTCGCCAGCTTCGCAGTGCTTCTCTTCCTTGGCGCTGCGTCCCGCGCCTTCTGCGCAATCCACCGGCACCATCCGCGGAACGGTGACCGATCCCAGCGGCGCCGCTATTGCAAATGCCGCGGTGACGGCGACAGACACCAGCACCGGCATTAAGCCGCAGATCAGCGCACCAACGACAGCGGCATCTTTGTGTTTCCCGATCTGCCCATCGGCACCTATTCGCTCAAGATCTCCGCGGCGGATTCGACACGCAAGAATCGCCCCGGCCTTACATTGCTCACTGGACAGGTGATCGATCTGCCGATCGCGATGGCGGTCGGCGCGCAGACACAGCAGATCACCGTCACGTCTGAGACGCAGCAGATCGAAACCAGCACCTCGACCGTTGCGCAATCCGTCACCCAGCAACAGATGCGCGATCTTGCCGCTGAACGGCCGCAACCCGCTGCAGCTGACCACGCTGACGGCGGGCGCTGTGCTGACCACCGCCGGCACCGAAAGCAGGCAGGAGGATAACACCGGCCTTTCGGTGAACGGCCTGAGGGCGACGGAGAATACCTATACGCTCGACGGCACCATCTACGTCGATCGCTTCTTTGACTCCGTGCCGACCATGCCGAACCCCGATGCATTGCAGGAGTTCACCATCCAGGCCTCGAACTACAGCGCCGATCACGCGGGCGCCGGCGCGCTGGTGCAACTCTCTACGCGCTCTGGAACCGATCAACTTCACGGTCGAGGCATGGGAGTACTTCCGCAACACGGTGCTGAATGCACGAACTATTTCTGGCCAGCAACAAAGCTAGCGCCGCCCTTCAAGCTCAATCAGTTCGGCGGCACCGTCGGCGGACCGGTCTTCAAGAGCAAGAAGGCATTCTTCTTCTTCTCGGCTGAGGACCTGCAGCAGCGCTCCGCGCCTACGCCGATCACGGTCCAGGTGCCCACGCCGGCTGAGCTCACCGGCGACTTTTCAGCCCTTGCCACGCACGGCACCGCCCTCTACAATCCGGTCACCGGTTGCGGTTATGGCCAAACCGGAACCGCGCCGACTTGCAGCGGCACCATTACCGACAAAATCCCCACAGCCGATGGACGCGCTCTCTGCGGCGGTGACCAAGCAGTATCTGCAGCCTGCGATCGACGCGTCCTCGCCGCAAACCTGCCACCGGTGCAAATCGCAGGCGATCTACAACACCCTTGCCACCAGCACCAACAACAACATCGACAGCACGCAGTACCTCACCCGGCTCGACTACTCTCTCGGCGACAGAATGATCACATCAGCGGCCGCTACTTCTACAACCAGGACAACTTCCAGCGGCCCTTCACCGCTCCGCTGGGCTTCTTTGCGGCCAACCTTTTCCGCAACCAGTCGCTGACCATCAGCGACGCGCACGTCTTCTCGAACACGCTCACGGGCGCGGTCTATGTGGGCTTCTATCGCGGCGCGCGCACGCAGATTCCCGAGGCGCCGGGATTGAAGACGCTGAAGGACCTGGGCCAGAACGATCAACTACGGCAGCCCGAACGAGAGCCTGGTTCCATTCCCCGGCGTGCGCGCCAATCTTGTCCTACATCAACATCTTCTCCGGCGGCGCGCTCACGCAGGACTCAACCACGTTCGACTTCACCGCACAGATCGTCAAGCTGCTGCACACGCACACGCTCACCTTTGGTGGCGATATGGAACGCGACCGGATCGACATGGACGACTACTCCTACACGCCGGGCGACAACAGCTTCAGCGACCACGCAGACCCAGGCTCCCACAGGAACGACCGTGCCTGTTCGGATTCACCGGGGCCAGCGGCAACGCAGTTCGCCAGCTTCTATACTCGGCTACGAATCCAGCTTCTTCCAGGACAACGGGCGCAAAGCGTATCTGCGCGAACTTCGTCCGTCCCTCTACGTGCAGGACGACTGGAAAATGAACTCGAAGTTGACCCTCAACCTTGGCGTGCGCTGGGATCCATGGATGCCTCCCATCGACGACAACGGCACGCTGGTCGGATTCAATCTGGCCAATCCCAGCTTCCAATCCACTGATCGCCCCCAATGCACCCAAAGGCTTGATGTTCGTGGGCGACCCTGGAACCACGTCTACCATCTACCACAACAACTGGAAGGACTTTGCCCCGCGCGTTGGCTTTGCCTATAACCTGCTTGGCAATGGCAAGACGGTTATTCGTGGTGCTTACGGCCTCTTCTACGGGCTCCCGGAGGGCCTGCTCTATCAGAGAACCGATGCAATGCAGCCCGTTGACCTTTACCTCAACATCCCGGCTCCGCCGCAATGGGACAACATCTATGCCGGTTATCCAGGCGGCGATCCTTTCCCGCGCGGCCACGTCGGACCTTCGCAGTTCAAGAGCTACACATTTCTTACGCCGCTTGCAGGCGGCGTGCTCGACCCCGCGTCGAAGGTCGAATACACGCAGGCATACAACTTCACCATCGAGCAGGATCTGGGCAAGGGATTTGCGTTCAGTGCGGGCTACGTGGGCAACCATGCCGAGCACGTCATGGCGTCGCGGCAATTCAACCCGGCCGTCTATCAGACCGGCTACACAGTGGGTCAGGAAAACTCGCACCGGATCTATCCCGGTCTGGGCGCGGTAGAATTGGCCGACTCCTACGAATATGCAATGACGAATGCCGCGGAAATCAACGTCACTCGTCGCGCATCGCATGGCCTCACCCTGCTCTCCAACATCGTGTGGATGAAGACCATCGACAACGGTTCCTCGGGAACTGAAGGCCAGGCCGGGCCGCCGAATCCCTTCAACCTGCAGAGCAACCGCGGAGTCGCCGACTTCGACCAGGCACTTCGCTTTACCGCTTCAGTGAACTATGCGCTGCCCCACTTCAACTTGAATGGGGTCGCCGGGCTCTGGCCAATGGCTGGCAGGCCAACGGCATTCTCACATCGCAGAGCGGATTGCCAATCAACATCACCAGCGGCGTAGACAACTCCATCTCCGGCGTCGGCAACGATCGCGCTGACCTCGTACCTGGCGTAAGCACCGCTCGTCCATCAGGCTTATCCAAGATCCAGGCCTGGTTCAATCCGGCCGCTTTCAAGACGAATGCCGTCGGCACCTTCGGCAACGTTCCCCGCAACTATCTGCGCGGGCCCGGCTATGAAGATCTCGATCTGTCGCTCTTCAAGGACATCTTCGCCGAGCATCGCATCCATGGTCAGTTCCAGGCTGAGGCTTTCAACGCCCTCAACCACACCAACCTAGCCAACCCTGCTTCGTCGGCCTCCTCGGGCGGAACCTTCGGAGTGATCTCTGCCACCAGCAGCAGCACCGGCACGGTCAATATCCCGTCCCCGGTCGGCACGCAGCGCGTCTGGCAGTTTGTCGGGAAGATCATCTTCTAGCTGGTCGAAGATCATTTTCCAAGAAATCATGCCGGAGTCGTGGATTCACGCGGCTCCGGCATTTTCTAATGGATTCAATATTGCCGCTGATCTTAAACATCAGGCTGTCATCCCGAACGAACGCAGTGAGCCGAGGGATCTGCGGTGATTCCTGTTTCCAGAAGCCCCATTTCGCGATCAAGACCTGAAGAGGTCTCAGACTTTCCGTGCATTACAAGCTACTGGCTACCGACGCTCCTCACTCCCGCACCACCACTCCCTGGAGCACCTCATCAATCCGCGCCAGTATCTCCTCGGGCAACTTCACTCCCACCGCGCGCACATTGTCCGCAATCTGCTCCGGCCGCGATGCGCCGATGATCGCCGACGCTACCTCCGTTCGCCGCAGCACCCACGCCAGCGCCATCTGCGCCATCGTCAAGCCCAGTTCCGCGGCAATCGGCTTCAATCGCGCCACAGCATCAAGCAAATAATCTGACCGGTAATGCCGCCCGGCCGATCTCCATGAATATGTTCATCTGCTCGCTGGCCGCGCGGCTCCCGGCGGCGGCGGCGCGCCCGGCGCATACTTTCCCGTCAGCACTCCATGCGCCAGCGGCGAAAACGCCAGGTTGCCAATTCCATGCCGCGCGCACGCAGCGAAAACCGCGGCCTCCGGCTTGCGCCAGAGCATCGAATACTGCGGCTGGCTCGACAGAGAAGGGAACCAGCCGCCTGTGCGCCGGCAATCGCCGCCGCCGCGTCAATCTGCTCCGCGGTCCACTCGCTGAATCCGATGGCGCGCACCTTGCCCGCACGCACCGCGCGGTCCAGCGCGCTCATCGTCTCCTCGAGCGGCGTCTCTTTGTCGTAGCGATGGCACTGGTAGAGGTCGATGCAGTCCACGCCCAGCCGCTCCAGCGAACGGTTCAATTGCTTTTCAATCTGCGCTGCCGAAAGCCCATGATCCGGCTCGTCGCCCACGGGAAAATACAACTTCGTCGCAATCAGATAGCGGTCGCGCGGATAACTCTTGCAGCGCCTCGCCCAGCACGCGCTCCGCTTCACCCGCGCCATATTGATTGGCCGTGTCGAAGAGCGTGATGCCGTGGTCCAGCGCCGCATGAATGCAGCGGATCGCCTGCTCGCGCGCAATGCCGCCCGCCACCGTGAGCCAGGTGCCGAAGCTCAGCTCCGAAACTTCAAGCGGGCCATTGCCCAGTTTCTATATCGCACAGAGCCTCACTTGCACGATCAGCCTGCGACTGATCCCTCTAGCCTGGCATGCCTTTACCCAATCGCCTGCACCGTTCCCTTGCCGACCAGCTCTTCCACGCGCTCCACCCAGCCGCGATCCGCGGCCACGCTCATGCCTTCCGGCTCCAGGATCACCGCGTACTCGCCCTTCTTTTCGAGATGCAGCATCACCTTGCCCGGCCCCGGCGCGGCATCGGCGGCGCTCTTCAACCCGGCCAGCATCTCCTCGGTCGCGCGATCGAGATTGATGCGGATGCGCACGCCCGTCGGCAGCTTCACCTGCACTTCTTCGAGCGCCTGAATCTGGCTGACCGCGATCTTCGGCGCGGCATCCTCCTCGCCCATCAGCATTCCGCGCATCAGCACCGGCGCCTCAATCTTCAACTGCTCCGCCAGCCGCTCGTAGTCGCGCGGAAAGCAGATCAGCTCGATCTTGCCGGTCGCGTCTTCGAGCGCCGCCTGCGCGTAGAGCTTCTGTCGCGCCTGCTCTTCTGCACCCGCAGCCCGTGAATGATCCCCGCCACCTGAATCTCGTCCGCCGGATCCTGCTGCCCGCCCCAGCGCCGCTCCGGCGGCTTGCGCTCCAGCGCCTCGGCCACCGAAATCACGCCCGTCAGGTTGCGCAGCTTCTCCGCATACTTGTCCAGCGGATGCCCCGACACAAAAAATCCCAGCACTTCTTTTTCATTCGCCAGCCGCTCGCCCTCTTCCCAGTCGGCCGCCGCGCGGCAGATCGTCGGCGTCGCGTGCCGTGCGCGGGCGCCTCATCGAACAGCCCGAACAATCCGCTCTGCCCCTGCTGCCGCATCGCGCTGCGCCTTCTGCGCGCGCTCCATCGCCTTGTCCACGGCGGCCATCAGCTGCCCGCGCGTGCCCAGCGAATCCAGCGCGCCCGCCTTGATCAGCGACTCGATCACGCGCTTGTTCATCACCCGCAGGTCGACCTTCTCGCAGAACTCCCAGAAGCTCTTGAACCGCCCGCCCACCTCCTCGCGCGCCTTCAGGATCGACTCAATCGCGTTGCCGCCCACATTCTTCACCGCCGCCAGCCCAAAGCGGATCGCCTCTCCATGCGGCGTAAACTGCGCGCCGCTACACCTGCACATCCGGCGGCTCCACGCGAATGCCCATCTCGCGGCACTCGCCGATGTACTTCACCACGTTCTCCGGCTTCGACGTTTCCGACGTCAGCAGCGCCGCCATGAACTCCACCGGATAATGCGTCTTCAAATACGCCGTCTGGTAGGCCACCAGCGCATACGCCGCCGAGTGCGACTTGTTGAATCCGTATCCTGAGAACTTCGCCATCTGCTCGAAGATCTCTTCCACCGCCGCCTTCGGATGCCCCAGCTCCGCCGCGCCGTTCATAAAGCGATCGCGCTGCTCCGCCATCGCCTTCGGATCCTTCTTTCCCATCGCGCGCCGCAGCAGGTCCGCCTCGCCCAGGCTGATAGCTCGCCAGCACGTTGCGCAATCCGCATCACCTGTTCCTGGTAGACGATCACGCCCAGCGAATCCTTCAGAATCCCCTCAAGCTCGCGGCAGCAGAAACTCCACCTTGCGCCGCCCCCACTTGCGCTCGACGAAGTCGTCGATCATGTCCATCGGGCCCGGCCGGTAGAGCGCATTCAGCGCCGTCAGCTCCTCCACCGTGTCCGGCTTGTAGCGCCGCAAAATGTCGCGCATCCCGCTCGACTCAAACTGAAACACGCCCGACGTCAGCGCCGTGTGAAACACCTTCTTGAACGTCTCCGGATCGTCCATCGGAATCATCTCGATGTCCAGCTTTTCTCCGCGCGTCTGCTCAATCAGCTTCACGGCAATCGTCGATCACCGTCAGCGTGGCCAGGCCCAGGAAGTCCATCTTCAGCAGGCCCATCTTCTCCACGGCCTTCATGTCGTAGGCGGTCACAATTTCGTCGTTCTTGGTCCGGTTCAGCGGCACCAGCTCGGTCAGCGGCCGCGGCGCAATCACCACCGCCGACGCATGCACGCCCGCCCCGCGCACCAGCCCCTCCAGCTTCTTCGCCGTGTCAATCAGCTCGCGAACCTGCTTGTCGTTGTCGTACGCCTTGCGCAGATCGGGCGACATCCTCCAGCGCCCTGTCGATCGTCATGCCCACCGTCGCCGGAACCAGCTTGGCAATGCGGTCCACGTCGCCATACGGCATATCCAGCGCGCGCCCGCAATCCTTGATCGACGCCTTCGCCGCCATCGTATTGAACGTGATGATCTGCGCCACCTGCTCGCGCCCGTACTTGCGCGTCACGTAGTCGATCACCTCGCCGCGCCGGTTCATGCAGAAGTCCACGTCGATATCCGGCATCGTCACGCGCTCCGGATTCAGGAACCGCTCGAACAGCAGCACATTCTGCAGCGGATCGATGTTCGTAATCTCCATCGCGTACGCCACCAGCGAGCCCGTCGCCGATCCGCGCCCCGGCCCCACCGGAATCCCATGATCGCGCGCGTACTTGATGAAGTCCCACACGATCAGGAAGTATCCCGAGTACTTCATCTGCTTGATGATGCCGATCTCGAAGTTCAGCCGCGCCTCGTACTCATCGCGGCGTCGCGCGCCGCACTCCGCGCAGCTCCAGCTGCCGCACCGCCGTCTCCAGCCGCTTCTTCAGCCCCTCGCGGCACACCTGCTCAAAGTAGCTGTCGATCGTGTGCCCCTGCGGCACCGCAAATTCCGGAAACGGATTGTCCACCTCGTGCAGCTTGAAGTTGCAGCGCTCGGCAATCTCCATCGTCCGCGCGACCACCGTCCGGCGAATCCTTGAAAAGCCGCGCCATCTCGTCCGCGCTCTTCACAAAAAACTGGTCGGTGTCGAATCGGAACCGGTCGGCCTCGTGGATCTTCGAGCCCGTCTGCACGCACAGCATCACATCGTGCGCATGGCGAGTCCTCGCCGCACAGGTAGTGCGAGTCGTTGGTCGCCACCAGCGGAATCCCCAGTTCCTTTTCCAGCCGGAACAGATCCGCGCTGAATCTTCCTCTCCTGCTCCAGCCCCTGGTCCTGAATCTCGAGAAAGAAATTCCCTTGCCGAAAATGTCCTGGTACTGCTAGCGCCGACTGCCTTGGCCTTCTCGTAGTTGCCTCGCCATCAGCTCTTCGCACAGCTCGCCGCTCAGGCAGCCGGAAAATCCAATCAGCCCCTTCGCATTTCTCCGCCAGATACTTCTTGCTCACCCGCGGCTTGCGATAAAACCCGTGCAGGCTCGCCTCCGACGTCAGCCGGATCAGGTTCCGGTAGCCCTCTTCGTTCTCCGCCAGCACCAGCAGGTGGTTGTACTGGTCGTTCGGAGTCTCCGCGCGATGGTCCTCCGCCTTGCACACGTAGAGCTCGCACCCCAGGATCGGCTTGATGCCCTTCTCCTTCGCCGCATCGAAAAAGTGCACCGCCCCGTAGATATTCCCGTGGTCCGTCATCGCGACAGACTTCTGCCCCAGCGCCGCCACGCGGTCCACGAGCTTGTGCACGTCGCAGGCCCCATCCAGCAGCGAGTATTCCGTATGCAAATGCAGATGGGTAAATTCAGCCATGGCTAAACACGATTCTAGCGGTTATCGGTGCGGCCGGTTCCTGGCAACGAGTGCGCATCTCGCCAATTGAAAGGAAAACTCGGTAGAAACCACGAGGTCCTCAGCGGATAGAATATGCGCAACAATCCGATACCAGAGAAAGGGCACTCCCATGAGCGCTGGAGACGCGGCAGGGAATACGGTTTCCGCGAATCGAGGGCAGTGGTATCAGTGGGGCGGCGTTGCCGCTCTCTTCATCGCGCTCGGCTACGTAGCCATCATCCCTCTGTTCGCGCACGTCGGAGCTCCGCCAACGGGCGGTGAAGCATTTTTCAAATACCTGCCCGGCAAAACCACGATCTGGTGGTGGATTGTCGGCCTCTCCGTCGTCACCGACCTGCTCTACATTCCGCTGGCGCTTGCCCTTTACATTGCCTTGAAGCCCGTCAATAAGTATCTGATAGCGCTGGCGGCCATCTTTATGGGAATGTTCGTCATTCTCGATCTCGCTATGACCCAGGGACACTACGCTTCCATCTTGACTCTGTTCCACAACTACTCCTTGGCCGCCGACAACGTGCATCGCGCCGCATATCTTGCCGCTGCAGAGTACGCCGCCGCCGTCCTCGCCACCCCCATGGAGATTGTGTACGCGATTGTGATGCCTTCCATCGGAACCCTATTGTCCGGCATCGTCATGCTGAAGTCGCAATTCGGCAAGGTTGCGGCCTATTTGGCCTTAATCACCGGTGTTCTCGGCGTCTTTTCGCTCACCGGCTGGTTTCCCGTAATCATGGGCAACGCGCTCTTCGCTACGCTCTGGTTCTTCGTTGTTGGATACAAGCTCATCCGCATGGCACCCGAATGAAGCCCAACACGAAACCTCGCTTGTTTCTCCATTTCATGGCGAGGGGCAGGGTCCGCACCCGGTTCGGCACAAGATAGCGCCCCACGTCCTCTTTTGTTGAGATGGGGGAGCGCAAGTTTTTTAGCTTATTTGCTTAGCTGGTGGTCGCGTCTCCGCTGCAGTCGCTGTGCCCGCAACGGCAAAGCACTTCAACTCGATCTCCATTGCCTTCGCAGTGGGCGCTGCAATACTTCTCACCATTGGGCGGTACGCAGCTGCATGCCGGATTCGCGCATTTCTTCGGCTTGGCCATGATGCACCTTCCCCGATCCGTCCCGCGCTCGCTGGCCCGCAACGGACCTGCCAGATTATATGCCGAATTCAGATGCGCCGGAGAAGGGAACTGCCGCCCATTGGGCCGTCCCAACCGCGGTTTTGAAGGTCTGTAGGAATGCGAAGCTTGCCGTTCGTCAAGTCGACGCACCCGGTGCCGGGTGACCGGTCACCGGCTGCATACTGCCCTCAATTCATGTGTGAATTCCCGCAAGCTCAGGCGTTCGAGCCGGCAGCTTCGCCCGATTCCACTTCGCTCACATCGCCGTCGCAAGTGGCGTGGCCACAGTGACAAACCACATCGGTGCTCTCTTCTGCGCCTTCGCAATACGCGCTGCAGTACGCTGATCCTTCATCCGGCGTGCAATCGCAGGGAGCATTTGCGCATTTCTTCTTGTCTGCCATCTCGGTTTCTCCTCGATCCGCCTGGATTGACTCCTTCCAGCAGCGGGCATTCCGGGTTCGATGCGGCCTTCGTTGTGGGGGATGGAAGCCTTCTCAGATCTTTCTCTGGGGCCCGCACTATAATCGACCTGATTTGAAATCAGGAGTTTCCATGACCCAAGGGAAGTCGTCGGAGCTGCGCCGTCGCGAGTTTCTGAAAATTTCAGCCGCCGCTACCGCCGGCACATTTACGCCGCTCGGAGCATTCCTCCAAGCGACCAGCGCCCTCGCCTCGCCGCACGCAGCTTCTGACGGACTCCCCGCCGCGAATGCGGTCAAAAACGTTCGTCCAGAGATCGGTACCGGATGGCGCGGCCACATGTTCCCGGGCGCAGTCGCGCCCTTCGGCCTGGTCCAGCTCAGCCCCGATACCGCCGGCGGACCCGAGCCGCAATGGAACGCGCGCGGCGATTACACCGGCTGGGATCATTGCCCCGGCTATTACTATCCCGACAACGTCGTTCATCGGCTTCAGCCACACTCATGTGCAGGGAACCGGCGGCGGCGACCTCGGCGACATCCTCTCATGCCCATTGTCGAAGGGAACAACTGGGCCTGGGAAGCAGGCGTCCCGCCCTACACAGCGCTGCATGCAGATTCAGGAACTCGGCCAGAACTCCGGTTGGGTCTTCGACAAACAGTGCCCGGCTACTCGCTCCTTCTTCTCGCATGAGCATGAAACAGGCCGCGCCGGCTACTACAGCGTTCATCTCGACACGCCCGATGTTGAAGCCGAACTCACCGCGACCACGCGCTGCGGCATGCATCGCTACAGCTATCCGGAACTTGCCGCCGACGCAAAATCACGGCATCATTCTCGATCTCGTGCACGGCATCGGCATGCAAGGTCTATCACGCCGAGCTCGAAGATCGAGAGCCCCACGCGCATCAGCGGCATGCGCGCCACCCACGGATGGGCTCAGGACAAGCAAGTCTACTTTGTCATTGAGTTTTCGCAGCCCATGACGTCCTTTCGGTGTACGCGTCGACGGCAGCCTCGATACCAACTTCGCAACCAGCGGCCGCGCCGCCCAATTCGCCGGCACCGACATCAAAGCCATCTTCAGCCGCACCACGTCCGCAACCGCTCGTCATCCGCGTCGGCATCTCGCGCACCAGCATCGAAGGCGCTGCAAAAAATCTCGCCGCCGAAATTCCCCACTGGGATTTCGATCGCATCGCTCGCGAAGCCGAATCCGAATGGGCCAAAGCTCTCGGTGTCCTCGACGCGGAGCTGCCCACCCAGGCGCTCGCGGAAACCTTCTACACCGACGCCTATCGCGGCCTCGTCGCACCCGCTACCTTCAACGACATCGACCTCACCTATCGCGGCCAGGACCGCCAGAACCATCCCAATCCCGGTTTCACCAAGTACACCACGCTCTCCATCTGGGACATCTATCGCGGCGAATTTCCCTTCATCATGCTCATGCAGCCGCATCGCACCAACGACATCGTGCGCACCCTCGTTGCCGACTACGATCAGCTCGGCCTGCACACGCTGCCCATGTGGCCGCTGTGGGGCAACGAGACCTGGAGCATGACCGGCTTCCACGCCGCGGCCATGATTCTCGGCGCCTACGTCCGCGGTTTCCGCGACTTCGACGTCGATGCTGCCTACGCCGCCATTCGCGACACTGCCCTCGGCGCGCGCGATTCCGCCCCGGCCGGCGCTTCCGCACGAAGACATCGAGCACTCGCGCGACAACGGCAAGCTGCAGGATCATCTTCCGCCAGTACGGCTACGTTCCGATGGATCTGCATGGCGGCGCGCGTCTCCTGCACGCTCGATATCGCTTACGACTACTGGTGCGCCGGTGCGCATGGCGGAGCTGCTCGGCAAGCACGACGACGCCGCACTGTTCTACAAGCTCGGCCAGAACTACAGGAATGTCTTCGATTCCATCCACCGGCTTCATGCGGCCGAAAAAATCCGACGGCAAGTGGCGCGATCCCTTCCGTCCCGACATTCAATATCCCGACTACGTTGAGACGGATGCCTGGCAGGCCAGCTTCAGCGTGCCGCACGACGTGCAGGGTCTCATCGATCTGCACGGAGGCGACGCGGCCTTCATCGCCAAGCTCGACGGCCTCTTCACCGCGCCATCCTACGTTGCCGGTCCGCCGTGGCCGCAACCCGACATCACCGGCATGGTCGGCCAGGACGCGCAGGGCAACGAGCCCAGCAATCACAATCCCTATCTCTTCCCTTTCGCTGGCGCGGCGTGGAAGACCCAGTATTGGGTGCGCAAGGTCGCCGCGCTCTACAACAACACCCCGGCCGGCATTCCCGGCAACGACGATTGTGGCCAGTTGGCAAGCTGGTTCGTCTTCGCCGCGCTGGGCTTTTATCCGGTCAATGCCGCCACCGGCGTCTATGTCATCGGCAGCCCCATCGTGAACCGCGCCGCCATTCGCAATCCCGGAACTGGAAAAACCTTCACCATCGTCGCCGAAAACAACTCGCCGGAGAACGTCTACATTCAATCTGCGCAGCTGAACGGCAAGGAATGGAACCGCTCCTGGCTTACTCACGCGCAGATCGTCGCCGGAGGCGAACTCCATTTTCGCATGGGACCAAGCCCAATAAAGATTGGGCCCAGGCACCGGCAGACCGCCCGCCGTCGGGTCTCGTAAAAGCCTGAAATCATTAGGCTCGACTGCCCCCGTATCACCCTCGGCAACCCGGCAGGCTCGCTAACCCTAGTTCTGCCCTGTCCTTTGAACCCGCCCATTGGTATACTTAAAGATGTGACCACATCTGTCGCTCGAATCCATTCCCCATCACGGCTGCCTCCGGCGCTTCCCCCAGCCAGAAAAGGGTGTTGCTGCTCAAGCCGCGCGGCTTTTGCGCCGGCGTGGTGCGCGCCATCGACATCGTCAAGATCGCCCTTGAAACCTTCGGCGCGCCCATCTACGTCCGCCGCGAGATCGTCCATAACCGCTATGTTGTGAATGAGTTGGCGGAAAAGGGCGCGATCTTTGTCCACGAAATCGACGACGTCCCCGACGGCCAGCGCGTCATCTACTCGCGCCCACGGCGTTTCGCCGGCCGTCCGCGAGCGCAGCAAGGGCCGCAACCTCAAGGTCATTGACGCCACCTGCCCGCTGGTCACCAAGGTCCACATCGAGGCCGTCAAGTTCGCCAAGCAGGGCTATTCGCTGGTGCTCATCGGCCATCGCGACCACGACGAAATCGAAGGCACCCTCGGCGAAGCGCCTGACGTCACCCAAGTCGTTTCAAATGTGGCCGAAGTTGAGGCGCTCGAGGTTCCCGATCCCGACCGCGTCGCCTATCTCACCCAGACCACGCTCTCGCTCGACGAGGCGCGCGACATCATCCACGCCCTCAAGATCAAGTTTCCCAACATCGTCGGCCCCCACTCGCAGGACATCTGCTACGCCACCGAAAATCGCCAGGTCGCCGTGCGCAACGTGGCGCACAATGCCGGCCTGGTCCTGGTCGTCGGTTCCACCAACAGCTCCAACTCCAACCGCCTGGTCGAGGTTTCGCGCAACCTGGGCACCATCGGGTATCTCATTGATAACTCCCAGGCCATCGATCCCGCGTGGCTCGAGGGCGTTGAACATGTCGCCGTCACCGCCGGCGCTTCGGCCCCGGAGATCCTGGTCGAGGACGTGGTGAATTATTTGCGTCAAAACGGCTTTGAAAACGTCGAAGAAGTTGAGGTGATGCCGGAAAATGTGCGCTTCGGCCTGCCTCCTGAGATCGTTCAGGCCATCGGCAGCGCGGGCGGAGCAGAGCCAGTTTCCGTCCGCTGAAGCTCCGTGAGCCGAATCAGGGCGCGATTCGGCTGCGCAACGTGATCGCGACGGCGCAGCGATTTCATGCGCAGCTGCGAAGATACGTCGCCGAACGCTCCGCAATGTACCAGCGCAGAGTTCGGATCTTCGAGAGTCGCATGACTCGCAGAGCAGCGCAGAAATCGCATGCAGCCAGCAGCAGCCAACTCGTCCAGTCCCGCATTTGCCGCCGCGCTTCGGCCGCATCGACGCCGACCTGGCCGATGTCGAGTCGGCCATCGGCCAGCGCGCGCGAATTCCTGCTCTCCCTGCAGCATCCTGACGGCTACTGGTGCGGCGAGCTCGAAGCCGACTCGATGCTCGAGGCCGACTACATCTTTCTCCACACGCTGCTCGAAAGCGGCGATCCCGGCCGCCTCGCAGCGCGCATGCACTGAGATGATGCGCTACCAGAACGACGACGGCAGTTGGAGCATCTATCCCGGCGGTCCCGGCAACATCTCGCTCTCGGTCAAGTGCTACTTCTCCGCCAAGCTCATGGGCATCGGCCGCCGACGATCCGCGCCTGGCCAAATGCCGCGAGTGGGTTCTGGCGCACGGCGGCGTCGTCGCCTGCAACACCTTCACCAAGATGTATCTCTGCGCGCTCGGCCAGTACGACTACGATGCCGTGCCCGCCATTCCGCCGGAGATCGTTCTCTTTCCCAACTGGTTCTACTTCAATATCTACGAAATCTCTTCGTGGTCGCGCTCCATCCTCGTTCCGCTGGCCATCATCTACGCCAAAAAGCCGTACAAGAAAATTCCGCCGGAGCAGGGAATCGACGAGCTGTTTGTCGGCGGCCGCGCCAACTCCATCCTGCGTCTGCGCATCGATCGCAAGCACCTCATCTCCTGGCGCAATTTCTTCCTCATTCTCGATCGCATCACGCACTGGTCCGAAGCCGTGCACATTCGCCCGCTGCGCACGCTGGCCTTGAAGCGCGCGGAGAAGTGGATGCTCGAGCGCCTCGAGATGACCGACGGCCTCGGCGCCATCTATCCCGCCATGCTCAACGCCATCATCGCGCTGCGCTGCCTCGGCTACTCTGAAGACGATCCGCAGGTCATCCGCGCCCGCGACGAATTTGAAAAGCTGGGCATCGAGCAGCCGGCCACGCCCGAAATGCCCGAGCCCACCTTCCGCATGACGCCCTGCATGAGCCCCGGTGTGGGATACGGCGCAGGCCGTCTACGCACTCGGCGAAGCCGGCGTTCCGCGCAACGATCCGCGCATGATCAAGGCCGTCGACTGGATGCTCTCCAAAGAAGTTCGCCACAAGGGCGACTGGGCCGTGAAGGTTCCCAACACCGAGCCCGGCGGCTGGTACTTCGAGTTCAACAACGAGTTTTATCCCGACACCGACGACACCGCGCAGGTTCTGCTCGCGCTCAACAAGGTCGACAATCCCCGCGAGCGCTATCAGCACCAGGTCGCGCAGCGCGCCATCGAGTGGGAGTTCGCCATGCAGTGCCGCAACGGCGGCTGGGGCAGCTTCGACAAAGACAACACCAAGATGATCTTCCAGTACATCCCCTTCGCGGATCACAACGCCATGCTCGATCCGCCGATCGGTCGACATCACCGGACGCATGCTCGAGATGCTGGCCAGCTACGGCTACACGCGCGACGACAAGCGCGTGCAGAAGGCCATCAAGTTCATCTTCAACGAGCAGGAGCCCGACGGAAGCTGGTTTGGCCGCTGGGGCGTGAACTACATCTACGGAACGTTCCTCGTGCTGCGCGGCCTTGAGGCCATCGGCGTCGATCACCTCGAGCCGCAGGTTCAGCAGGCAGCCGAGTGGATTCGCATGGTGCAGAATCCCGACGGCGGCTGGGGCGAAACCTGCGGCAGCTACGACGATCCCGACACGCGCGGCATCGGCCCCAGCACGCCTTCGCAAACCGCGTGGGCGCATGCTCGGTCTTGCTCGCCGCCGGCGACGATCGCTCCGACTCCGTTGCCAAAGGCGTTCGCTGGCTGCTCGAGCGCCAGCGCGCCGACGGCAGCTGGGACGAGTCGATGGGCGAAGGCCCCACGCGACAGGCCATCATCACCGGCACCGGATTTCCCAAAGTCTTCTATCTGGCCTACACAATGTATCGCCAGTATTTCCCGCTGCTCGCGCTCACCGCCTACAAGCGGGCCATGGAACGCGCGACAGTAGCGCCGGCTAGACCGTGCTGAGGACTCGGTCTCACTGACGTGTTAGGATTCGTGCACATTCGATGAGTGCGAGCAGAAATCTGGAGAGCAGGAGCTTTAGCTCCGAATCCGGACGCACGACATTGGGCTTCCGTCCCGGATGCTAGGAATGCACGAGTTCAGCCGTGCCGAAGCGCAAGAAAGAATTCGGGCTTCAGCCCCTGAGGGAACAACCTGATGGCAGTTCCAATCTCTCAGATGTGGACGGTTGCCACCTACGTCCTGAAGAAGCGCTCACGGGCAACAAGCGCTATCCGCTGGTGCTCATGCTTGAGCCGCTCTTCCGCTGCAACCTGGCCTGCGCCGGCTGCGGCAAGGTGCAGTATCCGCCCCACATCCTCAAAAAGCAGCTCACGCCCGAGCAGTGCTTCGCCGCCGTCGAAGAATGCGGCGCGCCCATGGTTTCCATCCCCGGCGGCGAGCCGCTGCTGCATCCGCAGATCGTCGAAATCGTCAACGGCCTCATCGCGCGCAAAAAGTACATCTACCTCTGCACCAACGCGCTCGAGCTCAAACGCCGCCTGCCGGAGTTCACGCCCTCGAAGTACCTCACCTTCTCCGTCCATCTCGACGGCCAGCGCGAACGACCACGACTTCTCCGTCTGCCGCGAAGGCGGCTACGACATCGCCGTCGAAGGCATCAAGGAAGCCGTCAAGCGCGGCTTCCGCGTCACCACCAACGCCACCTTCTTCGACGGCACCGATCCCAACCACGTCCGCGCGCTTCTTCGACGAAGTCATGGCGATGGGCGTCGAGGGCATCGTGCTCTCGCCCGGCTACAGCTACGACAAGGCGCCCGACCAGAACCGCTTCCTCGGCCGCGCCCGCGTGCGCCGCCTCTTCCGCGCCATTCTGTCGAACCGCAAGAAGTCGTGGAAGTTCAACATGTCGCCGCTGTTTCTCGAGTTCCTGATGGGCGACCGCAACTACGAATGCACGCCCTGGGGCTCGCCCGCCTACAACATCTTCGGCTGGCAGCGCCCCTGCTATCTGCTCCAGGATGGCTACACCGAAACCTTCAAGGAACTGCTCGAAACGACCAAGTGGGAAGAGTACGGCGTCGCCAGCGGCAATCCCAAGTGCGCCAACTGCATGGTCAGTTGCGGCTACGAGCCCTCCGCCGTCATCGACGGCTTCGGTTCGCTCAAAGGCTTCTGGGGCATGGTCAAGGGCAGCTTCTCGCTCTATCCCGACCAGCACGCGCTCAACCTGCTCAACGAGCCCATGCCCACAGGCCCGCCGCTCGTGCAGATCGAAACCGGTCAGGCCCTCGAAGAGACCCGCGCCTGATTGCAACACCGAAGAACTGGGTGCCCCAGGTCTCTCGACTTGGGGACCGGGGAATCGTAGTTCACTTGCTAACTCGCTGACTTGCTGACCCGCTGGAGTACCCATGACCGCCGAAGTCCTGAAATACACGCGCGAACAAATCGAAGCCCTTGAGCTCGCTCCCGGCTCCGAGCACGAAGAGCTCGAAGGCTGGATCCCCGAGCTCGCCACCGACGAAGACCTCAAGAACGCCCTCGAAAAGGCCTTCGACTTTCGCGGCGACGTCACGCTCACCCTCAAGTCCGGCGAAAAAATCGAAGCCTACATCTTCAATCGCCAAACCGGCGCCACGCTCGCCGACTCCTTGGTGCAGTACTTCACGCCCAACGCGCCCGACAAGCGCAAAGTCTCGCTACGCCGAGATCGCGCGCCTCGAATTCGGCAAAGATCGCGCCGCCGGCAAGCACTGGGAAGACTGGGTCAAGGCCTACAACGAAAAGAAGGCCGCCGGCGAAAAGAACATCGCCCTCCATCCCGAATCTCTCGAGTAGTGAGCACTGAGAACCGGCTAGAGGCTGGAAGCTAGTGGCTGGAAGCTGTCTTTTGCAGCTTCTTCCTCCGTCACCACGAAGAAACTCCGCAGGTTTGCCTGCCCAAACGACGTGGTCATTGCCACGTCGGCGGCATCGCGGCCCGTCGCCATCAGCACACGGCCGATCCGCGGCTCATTGTTGCGCGCATCAAACGTCCACCACCGGCCGCCCAGGTATGCCTCGAACCAAGCGCTGAAGTCCATCGGCAGCCTCTCCGGCACGCCGATGTCGCCCAGGTACCCGGTCGCATAGCGCGCAGGAATATTCAGTGCGCGGCAAAACGTAATCGCCAGGTGCTGAAAGTCGCGGCATACGCCCACGCGCTCCGTAAACACATCCAGCGCAGTCTTCGTCGGCCGCGCCTGCTGGTAATTGAACGCCACTTTATTGTTCACCCAGTTGCAAATCGCCTGCACTCGGCCCCAGCCGGGCATGAGGTGACCAAAAAGGTCCAGGGCAATAGTCGAGAAACGATCCACCTCGCAATACCGGCTGTTGAGCAGAAAGCTCAACACGTCATTCGGCAAATCGCCCACGGGCAACTCGCGCGCCAACCAATTCGTCTCATCCGGCAATCCGGAGTCTCGAATCAGCGTAGAGTTAAACAGCCTCAATTGCCCCTGGGGAGCGACGAAACGCGCGCAGCGATTCCCAAAACTGTCGTGGTAATAGCTGACGCCCAGCTTCGGCTCGGTCTGCAACTCGTCCGCCTCCAGCAGGTCATGCGTCCGTGAAGGATGCACATTCAGCAGCGCCACCATGGCCACATCGGCCGGAATATCGAATTGAAGGTCGTACGCCAGCCGGATCAACATTAGACGCCTCTATGCGTAAGAGTACATGTCAGTGCAAATGGCTGCCCCGGAACAAGCTTTAACCAGTGCTTCCGCAGCGCGTTTAGAATGAAACTGCGCATTTCGCATGAAAATCTTCCTCACAGGCGCGACAGGATTCGTAGGCCATCATGTCGCCAAGGCCTTGGCCGCCGAAGGCGCCGATCTGCGCCTCCTGGTCCGCAAATCCAGCAATCTCGCCAACCTCGAAGGCATCAAATTGTGCTGCGGCCGAAACCGTTGTTGGCGATCTCCTCGACCCCGATTCGCTTAAGCCCGCGCTGGCCGACTGCGACGCCGTCGTCCATGTTGCAGCCGACTATCGCCTCTGGATTCCCGATCCCGCCTCGATGTATCGCGCCAACGTCGATGGCGACGCGCGAACTGCTGCGCATGGCTCGCGAAGCCGGCATCAAGCGCTTCGTCTACACCTCGAGCGTCGCCACCATGCACTTCCGCACCGACGGCATCGTCATCAACGAAGACACGCCTGTCTCGCTCGCCGACATGGTCGGCCATTACAAGCGCTCCAAGTTTCTCGCCGAGCAGGAAGCGATCAAGGCCGCGCAATCTGGCCAGCAGGTCATCATCCTGAATCCCACCACGCCCATCGGCCCCAACGACGCCAAGCCCACGCCAACCGGCCGCATCTTCGTCGACTTCCTCAACGGCAAGTTTCCCGCCTACGTCGATACGGGCCTGAATCTCGTCGATGTTTCTGAAGTCGCGCGCGCGCATGTTCTCGCTCTCACCAAAGGCACTCCTGGCCGGCGCTACATCCTCGGCGGCGAGAACCTCACCCTTAAGCAGATCCTCGACAAAATGTCGGCGATCACCGGCATTCCTTCGCCGACGGTCAAGATCCCCTTCGCCATCGCCGCCACCTACGCCTTCTTCGAGGAGTGGATCACCGGCCGCATCCGAGGCAAGGAGCCGCGCGCCACGCTCGAAGAGGTGCGCATGGGCCGCAAGAAGATGTACGCCTCCAGCGCGCGCGCGCAGCAGGAACTCGACTTCC
Source organism: uncultured Acidobacteriaceae bacterium (assembly GCA_963782085.1). Lineage (GTDB taxonomy): Bacteria > Acidobacteriota > Terriglobia > Terriglobales > Acidobacteriaceae > Telmatobacter. Next base: position 785,733 of record CAWAIL010000001.1, on the reverse strand, counting down.
GCATCGTTCCTGTCTACCCCGCCATGCGCGCCGCCATCGACTGGTTCCGCGCCCACGGCTACGCGCCGCGGCAACAGCCGCGAAGCCCAGCGTCAAGGCGCGAACATGACCCGCACCGCCATCATCGCCGCCTTGCCAGACGAGCTCAAGCCGCTCGTCAGCGGCTGGCCGCACGAGCGCCGCAACGGCATCGACACTCTGGGCCCAGCGCACGACGAAGAAGAATGGATCGCCGCCTGCGCCGGAGCCGGCCAAGCCGCCGCAACGCGCGCCTTCGCCGCCATTGAAGACGGCGGTCCCATCGACCTTGTCTTCTCCGTCGGCTGGGCCGGCGCCCTCAGCGCCGACCTTCGCCCCGGCTCCGCGCACAATGTCGCCGGAGTCATCGACGTTCGCACCGGCGAGCGCTTCCACTGCGATGCAGGCGCCGGCGATCTCTGGCTTGCCACCAGCCCCATGTCGCCGATCACGCCGAAAAGCGCCGCCTCGCCGCCACCTATCCAGCCGCCCTCGTCGACATGGAAGCCGCCGCCATCGCCCGCCTGGCCGCCATGCGCGGCATCCCGTTCTATTGCATCAAGGGCGTCAGCGACGGCCTCACCGATCACCTGCCCGACTTCAACCGCTTTCTCTCCCCCGCCGGCCAGTTCCAGATCGCTCGATTTGACTCTCTTTGCTTTCTTCCGGCCCTGGTACTGGCCCGCACTCCTCCGGATGGGCGAAAATAGTAGAAAGGCTTCCCAAAGCATCGCGGAGTCGCTGCTCGATTTTCTCGATGAATGAGGTCACGTCAAGAAACGGAATGGCTACCCAAATCTCCAACCCTAAACTCCAGATCGACTCAAAGATCCCCTCCACCATGCGCGCCGTCGTCTATCGCGGCATCAACGACATGCGCGTTGAAACCGTCCCCGTTCCGCGCATCGGCCCCGGCGAACTGCTCATCAAGATCGCCACCTGCGGCGTCTGCGGCACCGATCTCAAGAAAATTCACATGGGCTCGCACTCCGCGCCGCGCATCTTCGGCCACGAGATGGCCGGAGTCGTCGCCGCAGTCGGGCGCACGGCGTCACCAGACTTCGCCGTCGGCGACCGCGTCATGAGCTTCCACCACGTTCCCTGCGGCGAGTGCTACTACTGCCGCAAGAACACGCCCGCGCAGTGCCCGCTCTACAAGAAGACCGGCGCCACCGCCGGCTTCGAGCCCTCGGGCGGCGGCTTTGCCGAGTACATTCGCGTCATGGACTTCGTCGTCGCCAACGGCGGCGTGGTCCGCATCCCCGACGGCGTGCCCATTCGAGCAGGCTGCCTTCGTCGAGCCGCTGAAGACCGTGCTCAAGGGCACAAAGCTGCTCAACCTCGCCGCCGACGACACGGTCCTCGTCATCGGCCAGGGCCCCATCGGCCTGATGCATGCCGCGCTCGCTCGCCGCACCGGCGCCCGCGTGCTCACCTCCGATCTCTTTCCCGAGCGCCACGCCATCGCCGCGCGCTTCGGCCTCACCAATCCCATCCACGCCGGCACGGAAAATGTCGTCGAGCGCGTGCTTGCCGAGACCGAAGGCCGCGGCGCGGATGCCGTCATCCTGGCCGTCGGCGGCAACGGCCTCATCCGCACCGCGATGGACGCGGTGCGCCCCGGCGGCAAGGTGATGCTCTTCGCCCAGACCCAGCACGGCGAGGCCACTTTCGATCCCGCCGCGGTTTGTGTGGACGAAAAGACCCTGCTCGGCTCATACTCATCCTCGTTCCCGCTTCTCGACGAAGTCACGGACCTGGTCTTCGGCGGCTACCGCAACGGCTTCGACCTCACGCAGTTGATCTCGCACCGTTTTCCGCTGGAAGAAGCGGTCGCGGCGATCGAGATCGCCTCGCACCCCCAGGCCGACTCCATGAAGATCATGATCGAGCCTGTGCCCGGGGCAGGAGCAGAGTAAGGGAGTCCGATGGCAAGCACGGTGAAAGACGCGATCCTCCGCGGCCGCAAGACGTCGAACGTGTCGAAAGGCCGCAAGAGAGTCGAGAACGTCGTCGAGGGCGGCCAACCGTCGAGACGGTCGTCGAGCTTGGCCTCAATACGGTCGAAACGGCTCGTCGTTAATGGCCGCAAGACGGTCGAAACCGTTGTCATCCATGGCCGCAAGACCGTTGAGAACGTGCCTCTCCACGGCCGCGTCACCATGCAGGCCGCCGTCCTCCACGGCCGCGAAGATGTCCGCATCGAAAGTGTCCCAGTTCCCAAGGCCGCGCCTGGCGAACTGATCGTCCGCGTGGGCGCGGCGCTCACCTGCGGAACCGATCTGAAAGTCTTTCGCCGCGGCTATCACGCGCGCATGATCGTGCCTCCCGCGCTCTTCGGCCACGAGCTGGCAGGAACCGTCGTCGAAGCCGGCGAAGGCGTCACCGATTTTGCGCCCGGCGACCGCGTCGTGGCGCTCAACTCCGCGCCCTGCGGCCAGTGCTACTTCTGCGAGCGCGGCCAGGAGAATCTTTGCGACGATCTGCTCTTCAACAACGGCGCCTATGCCGAGTTCATCCGCATTCCGGCGCGCATCGTCGCCAAGAATACGCTTGCATGTTCCCGACCATGTTCCGCTGGAGCATGCGGCGCTGACCGAGCCGCTGGCCTGCGCGGTGCATGGCTTTGAAGATTCCCGTCCGCGCAAAGGCGACATCGTCGCCGTCATCGGCGGCGGCCCGCTGGGCCTCATGATTCTGCACGTCGCCGCGCTGGCGGGCTTCGAAACCATCGCCATCGTCAAGCACGATGGCCAGGTGGAAGCTGCGCGCCAGCTCGGCGCGACGCACGTCGTGCAGGCCACCACCATTCGCAAGGCCATCCGCGAAACCCGCGCGCTCACGCCCGACGACCGCGGCGTCGACATCGCCATTGAAGCCGTCGGCGTGCCCGAAGCCTGGCAGGAAGCGGTCGAACTGGTGCGCAAGGGCGGCACGGTGAACTTCTTCGGCGGCTGCGCCGCCAACACGCACGTCACTCTCGACACCAATCGCATCCACTATAGCGACATCACGCTGCGCGCCACCTTCCACCACACGCCGGCCATCTGCCGCAAGGCGCTCGAGCTCATTGCCGGCGGCCGCTTCCAGGCCGGCGCCTTCATCACCGGCCGCGCGCACCTCTACGAACTGAACCGCGTCTTTGAGAAGCTGATGAACCGCTCCAGCGAGATCAAGACCGCCATTGTGCCTTGAGGCGCATTCGAATGAGTCCGGCAACTGTAGCGCCCAGGACAACGATGAGCTGGACAGCGAAGCCCTGCTGGCCAGCGGCTGGGCTGCGCTGCCGGCCTGCGTATCGCATTCCCGACGTCGCGCCCACGCTCGAAGAAGCGCGCGCCTAGTGCCGGCAGCTGGCCGAGTCGCACTACGAAAACTTCCACGTCGCCACGTGGTTTCTGCCCAAGGCGCTGCGGCCGCACTTTCATTCCATCTATGCCTACTGCCGCATCTCCGACGATCTGGGCGACGAAGTCGGCGACACGGCCGCCGCGCTCTGGCGCTTCTCGATCTGTGGGGCCAGGGAACTGGACGCCTGCTACGAAGGCCGCGCGCGCCATCCGGTGTTTGTCGCGCTGGCTGAAACCATCCGCGCCTGCTCGATTCCCAAGGAGCCGTTCGCCGATCTGCTCGTCGCCTTTCGCCAGGACCAGACCGTCACGCGCTACGAGACCATGGACGACGTGCTGGGCTACTGCCGCTACTCGGCCAATCCCGTCGGCCGCCTTGTGCTCTATGCCTGCGGCGAAGTGAATGAAGAGAACTTCCGCCTCTCCGACGCCACCTGCTCCGCGCTGCAACTCGCCAACTTCTGGCAGGATGTGCGCGTCGACTTCGCCAAGGACCGCGTCTATCTTCCGCAGGAAGACATGCGCCGCTTCGGCGTGAGCGACGAGACCATCGCCGGCGGCATCGCCACGCCGGAGTTTCGCGCGCTGCTGCGCCACGAAGTCGACTACGCGCGTTCGCTCTTCGAACAGGGCCTTCCGCTGATCGGCAGCGTCAACCGCGACCTCGCTCTCGACCTCGATCTCTTCAGCCGCGGCGGCCTTGAAATTCTGCGCGCCATCGAGCGCCGCGACTTACGATGTGCTGAGCGCGCGGCCGGCCATCTCCAAACGCACCAAGCTCGCGCTGGCCCTGCGCGCACTTGGCGGCAAGGTGCTGCCGTTTCTGCGCCTCGGCTCACAATCGACAGGAAAGGCTGCTTGACGCGGAACGACTCCAACGCACGAACTCGACATTGCATCGCGCCTACGCCGTCTGCCGCGCGATCGCCAAGCGCGAAGCCAAGAATTTCTACTACGCCTTCGTCGCGCTTCCCGCCGAACGCCGCAACGCCATCTGCGCCATCTACGCCTTCATGCGCCAGGCCGACGATCTTGCCGACGACGAAAGCCTTTCCACGCGAAGAGCGCCGCGCAGCCTCGAATACGTGGCTCGCGGCTGGCATGCGACCGTCCAAAGCGGAACGACCACCGATCCGGTCTTTCTCGCCGTGCGCGACGCAACCGCGCGCTTCAATATTCCGCTCTCGCTGCTCGACGAGCTCGTCGCCGGCGTCGCCATGGATCTGGAGCACGACGACCGCAGGCGCGCCCGACACCTACGCGACCTTTGCCGATCTCTATCGCTACTGCTACCTGGTCGCGTCGGTCGTCGGCCTGGTCTGCATCCGCATCTTCGGTTACCGCGATCTGCGCGCGGAGAAGCTCGCCGAAGAAACCGGCATCGCCTTCCAGCTCACCAACATTTTGCGCGATGTCGCCGAAGATGCCGCGCGCAACCGCGTCTATCTGCCGCTCGAAGATCTCGCCGCACACGGCGTCACTCTCGACTCGCTGCTTCATCGCACTGCCGGCGCGCCGCCCACGCCGGACGAACGCGAGCTGCTTCGCTGCCATGGCCCGCCGCGCCGAACAATATTACCGCTCCGCCAGCCAGCTTCTGCCGCTTATCGACCGCGAAAGCCGCCCCGCGCTCTGGGTTCTGGTTTCCATCTATCACGCGCTGCTCAAGCGCATCGAGCGCGCCGACTACGACGTCTTCTCGCGCCGCGCCAGCGTGCCCGCCTGCAAGAAACTCGCCATCCTTGCAGTCGGCCTGGCGTGGACGCTCTGGGCGCGCATCTTCGGCTAGTCCGCACTTCACTGCTTCGCAATCTAAACGACTCAGTCATCCTGAGCGAAGGTCGTTCGCCGTAGCGAGCGACCGAAGTCGAAGGACCTGCATTTTGTTTCTCTCGAGCTCCGGTGTCGCCCTCATCTCTTCCCATGCGATACCCTGATTCGGGGTGTTTTCGATGCAATCTCTGCGCCCTCCGGCGTTCTGCTCGCGCCGCGATCCTCCTGGCCCTCGCGCTTGTCGCGCCGTCCTCAGCCTCCTCAGGGCAGGGAACCGGCCTTCAATCCCGCGCTGCCTCTCACGCATGTCGACAACGGCCCCAACTCAGACTGGGCGCAGAGCCAGCATTATCTCGTCCTCGTCTCGCTCGACGGCTTTCGCTGGGACTACGCGAAGCGCGACAACGCCACGCATCTTCTCGCGCTCGGCAAGCCCGGCGTCTGGGCGCCCGAAGGCATGTTCCCCAGCTATCCCTCGCTCACTTTTCCCAATCACTTCACCATCGTCACCGGCCTTTATCCCGAGCACCACGGCATCGTCGCCAACAGCTTCCTCGATCCCGCGCGCAACGCCCGCTACTCGATGTCCGACGCAAAAGCCGTCACCGACGGCTCCTGGTACGGCGGCGTTCCGCTTGGAGCCTGGCCGAAAGCCAGGGCATGCGCACGGCGTGCCTTCTCTGGGTCGGCTGCGAGGCGCAAGATCGCCGGCTTCCGCCCGTCGTACTACGCCACTTTCGATGCAAAACCGAGCCCACGCCCGAGAGCCAGCAGGCGCGCATCGACGACACAGTTGCGCTGCTCCATCTGCCCGCCGCCGACCGTCCGCACTTCATCGCCATCTACTTCTCCGAGCCCGACCACGAGGGCCACGAGTTCGGCCCCGACGCGCCCGAAACCCGCGCCGCCGCGCTCAAGATGGACGCGCTCGTCGGCAAGCTCAGAGTCCGCGCTCAAGGCCACCGGCCTGCCCATCGATCTGGTCGTCGTCAGCGATCACGGCATGGTCAAATCCGAAGGCGACTGGATCAACCTCGATCAGTTCGCCGATCTCGCCGGCTTCGACACCGTCGGGCTCGCTCCTCTACGGCAAGACCGAAGAAGATCGCGCCCGCGTCTACAACCAGCTCAAGCAGGCTTCGTCGCAATTTGTGGTCTACCGGCTGAAGGATGTTCCCGCCGACCTGAATTCAACCAGAATCCGCGCGAAGGCGACCCGGTTGTCGTCGCCACCGGCCCCTTTGCCATTCGCGCCCATGCTCCGGCCGCCGGGACAGCCAAGTCATCCGCCCACCATCGGCATGCACGGCTTCGATCCGCACATGATGCCGGAGATGAAAGCCAGCTTCTTTGCCGCCGGCCCCGACCTGGTGCGAAGGAAAGACCGTCGCTCCATTTGATAACGTGAATCTGTATCCATGGATGGCGCACCTGCTCGGCCTCAACCCGCCAAAGACCGACGGCAGCCTGAACATTCTGTCGGGCACGCTGCGCGACGGCGGTGTGGCGCCTGAAAAATAGAAGGTAAGAAAGTAGAAGGGAAGCGAATGAGCATTGTCCTGGGATCGACGGCGGCGGCACCAACACCCGCGCCGCCATTGTTGCGACGGCAAAATTGTTGCCCACGGGCAAAGCGGATCCATCAAGCGCCTGCGCGTCGGCGCGGAAGCGGCCGAAGCCAATCTGCGCGCGGTTCTGAAAGATGTCTTTGCGCAGGCCGGCGTCAAAGACGTGGCGGCTGCATCGTGCGGCGTCGCCAGCGCCACCATGCCCGGCATCACGGAGTGGATCACCGCGGTCTTCGACGATTTCGGCGTTGCGCGCTCCGAAGTTGTCGGCGACCAAGTCATCGCCCTCGACGCGGCCTTCCAGGGAGGCCCTGGAATCCTGCAGATCGCCGGCACCGGCTCCAACACCATCGGCCGCGCGCCCGACGGCAGCCGCGAATCCGCCGGCGGATGGAGCTCGCGCCTCGGCGATGAAGGCTCCGGCTACTGGATTGGCGTCAACTCCATTCGCCGCGCGCTCCACGCCTACGATCGCGAAGAGCCCTGCCAGATTATCCAGAAGGTCAGCGAGATCTGGGGCACGCCCACAATCGACGAGTTCATCAACTTGGGCGACGGCACGCCCGGCCCCGATTTCGCCGCGCTGGCACCGGCCATCAACGAGCTGGCCGAGGCCGGCGACGCGGTTGCCGTCGGCAGTTCTCAAGCAGGCCGCCGCCGACCTCGTGGCCTTCGTGCTGCTGGTGCGCTCCAAGCTGCGCCGCAAACATAGCATCGCCGGCGAAGTTCCGTGGCCTGGACCGGCAGCGTGATCGAGAAGATGTCAATCGTGCGCGAAGCGTTCTTCGCCGGCCTGCACGCAGGCGCGCCCGACATGCCTGTCAGTCAGCAGGCAGTCGTCGCGCTCGACGGCGCCATCTGGCGCGCCCACCGAATGATCGGCGAAGTCAGTTAATGTGCTACGGGATAGAATTCCCGGGCGGCCCCGGTCTGTCTGACCGTTCCCAAAAAGGCTGAACGTGCCCCGGGCTGGGTGACCGTTCCCAAAAAAGCTGAAGGTGCCCCCGGTCCCTTGCATTTGGGGACCGGGGACAACGTTCGACGGCGGCTGGCGCACCCATAATTCTTTCGGTATCTCGACCGCCCCACAACGGTCGGTGCCCCATCCTTCGATTCTTCCTAGCGAAGGGTGGCTCCCTTGCTCCCTCGGCCCTGCCCTACCGGTACTTCCGCAGCACTCCCAGCACCCGCCCCTGAATCGCCACCTGCGCCGCCGGAACGTAGATCGGATCCATCTCCATATTCGCCGGCTGCAGGCGCACCACGCTTCCCTCCGGGATAAAACCGCTTCAGCGTCGTCTCCGACCCGTGCACCAGCGCCACCACAATCTCGCCCTGGCGCGCCGTCCGCGTCCGCTCCACCAGCACGTAGTCGCCGTTGATAATGTGCTCGTCGCGCATGGAGTCGCCGCGCACCTCGAGCGCAAACACGTCGCGGTTGCCCACCACATCGTGCAGCGAAATGGTCTCCGGCGTCTCCATCGCCTCCACCGGCAGACCCGGCCGCAATCCGCCCCGCCAGCGGCAGCTTCATGCTCGAGCGCGTCCGCGATCCCGGCGGCAGCACGTCGATCGACCGGCTGCGGTTGTGCACCCGGTCCAGCATGCCCTTCTTTTCCAGGTTGGTAATGTGCTTGTGCACGGTGGCCAGGCTCTTCAGGCTCATGCCGCGCGCAATCTCCTCAAACGAAGGCGAATAGCCGTTGCGGCTCACAAACGACTCAAGAAAATCGAGAACTTCTTTTTGTCTGCGAGTGACGGCCATGGGCGCATTATAGCGAATAAAAAGCGAACTCGCAACCACCTGTTTTCGCCATTGCGTTACTTTTTGGATACCTGTGGAAATGCAGTCCCGACTTCCCCCAGAAACCGCAGGAAACCCGGCTCATTTCGGTCATTTGTCACACTAGCATCATCAAGCTCTACAATTGCCACCATGATTCTTGAGACCTTTCCCGTCGGTCCGCTCGCCTGCAACTGCACGATCCTGGGCGATGAAGAAGCCCACGAAGCCATCGTCATCGATCCCGGCGACGAGATCTGCTCGCATTCACAAGCGCCTCACCGAGCTCGGCCTCAAGCTCAAGCAGATCCTCGTCACCCACGCCCATATCGACCACGTCGGCGGAGCGCTCAAGCTGAAGCGGCTCACCGGCGCTCCCATCTTCCTGAACGAAAATGACCTGCCGCAGCTCAATATGATGGACGACGCAGGCCGCGTGGCTCGGCGTCCAAACCTCCGGAAACCGCGCCGCCCGACGCAAGCCTCACTGATGGGCTCAGTCGTTGGTCTTGACTCGCTTCCCGCCCAGGTGATGCACACTCCCGGCCACACGCAGGGCTCGGTCTGCCTGCACTTTGCTCCGCTCAAGCTGCTCGTTGCCGGCGACACGCTCTTTGCCGGAAGCATCGGCCGCACCGATCTGCCCGGCGGCGACTTCGACCAGATCATCGCTCGATCCACTCAAAGAGTCCTCGCGCTTGCCCGACGAAACGCAGGTCCTTCCCGGCCACGGACCCGTCACCACAATCGGTGAGGAACGCGAGCACAACCCATTTCTGCAACAGAGGGAGTCAGAAAACTATACGCAATCTAAGTCGTTTATTTACAGACAGATGCATTGATAAGTCCAAGCAGGACTTAAAGTCAGCTCCCCGTCAGTGTTACTCCTCTGATCCGTTCTAAAGTAGTTAATCATGATTGCCTACCCCGTGACTAAACTCCAACTCCCGCCCAGCAGGCTTACCACCAGCCAGCCCGACTCCGGCATCCCGAAAAAATACCCGGGATGCACCCAACGCCCAGCGTCAAGCAGCGCCAAAACCGTCTGCTCGTCTGGCTCGAGCGCCGGGATCCGCAGCACCGCGTACCACCCTCCCTCGAACGCCAGCCGCTCAACCGCCGGAACCTCGCCGAGCCTGCCTATCCAGCTCTGCCAGGTTCGCCAACACACGCATCCTGATCTGTCGTTGCAACTCCGGCGCACTCTCAAGCCATGCCGGCAGCGCCCACTGAACAGGCGCATTCATCGAGAGAAACGTATCGGCAATCACCTCAAGCCGGTCGAGAGCAGCCTGCCGCTCCGGCCCAGTCGCCACAATCCACGCCGCCTTCATCTGCGGCAGGCCGCAATCTTGCTCAGCCCGCTGACAACGAAAACCGGCACTCCCTCCAACCCCGCGGCAAAACTAGCGACCGCCTTCCCCCCTTGCTCCCTTGTTCCTTCGTTCGCCGATTTCCCATAGTCCAGAAACACCTCGTCCACGATGAGCGAAAGATCCCGCTCCCGGCAGATCGTCGCCAGCTCCTTCGCCTCCCACTCCTTGGTAAAATGTCCAGTCGGATTGTTCGGATGCACCACCACAATCGCTCGTGTCCGCGGTGAAAGTGCTTTGCGCAACTCGTTGAAGTCGATCTGCCACCCCTGGTCGTAAACGAACGGCGCAGCCTTCAACCGCACATCGTCGAGCCCGGCAAGAAAGTCGAAGAGCGGATAGCCCGGCTGCAGAACCACAATTTCGTCGCCCGGGTCGCAAAGCAGCCGGAACAGAAAGCTGTAAGCCTCGCTGGTGCTCGTGGTCAGCACAATCTGCTCGGATCGACCGCGACGCCGTGGCCAGCATAGTAGCCGCAAACCGCCTCGCGCGCTGTAAGCAGCCCCTTCGGCTGCGGATCGTAATCGAGCGCCCGCGCGATCAGCCAACGCGCTCAGAAAGCTCCGCCGGATAAGTGAAGCCGCAGCGCGTGGGATTCGAAGCCGTCAGATCGGCAATCGGCAAGCCCGCTTCACGGCGCAGCCGATGCGCACGCGCCAGGTCGCTCTCCTCGGTATTCCAGTTCGTCCTCCGCGAAAAGCGCATATTCCACTCGCTCGCCGTGCCGCTCTAAACGGCGCTACTCAAATTCATCGTGGACAATAAAGCAAGCGTCCCTCATCACCATACACGGGCGCGGAGGAGGCGGCCTCGATTGCCGGTGCGCGCTGTGGTTTTCGATTATGGAATGGTACTGACCGGTCCGCCCGATCCCGAGGCGCACGCTGCGATGGTCCGCATCACCGGCCTGCCTGCCGACCGCTTTGAAGAATTGTACTGGGCCGATCGCGATGCCTACGATGCCGGCTCGCTCACTGGCCACGCATTCTGGCAAAAGCTCGCCAGCGAAGCCGGAATCCACCCGACCCCGCAGGTGATCGATGAACTCGTTGCCTGGGATGTCCGCATGTGGACCACCGAAAATACCGCGATGTTCGCCTGGCAAATCAAGCTCAAGCAGCGCGGCCTGCTCACCGCCATCGTCTCCAACATGGGCGACACGATCCACCAGGCTATGGAGCGCGATCTACCTTGGCTCAGCCGCTTCGATGTTCTCGTCTGGAGCTATCAGTTGCGCATCACCAAGCCGGACCCCGCAATCTATCAGCACGTACTCGAAAAACTCGGCACTCAGCCCGCAGAAACGCTCTTCATCGACGACCGCAAGCCGCAACGTCGACGCCGCGATCCGGATCGGAATGAAGGGAATCGTTTTCACCAACGTCGACCGCCTCCGAGCCGATCTGATCGCGCAACGACTGGACAAGGAACTTCCTTTGCCCTGATCTTTATCCTCTGAGTCTCTGTTCTCTAATCTCTGCTCCTACGATGCCATCCCCAACCCCACCAGGTTCGCGGCCGCAATGATGACCAGGATCCCCACCCACAGCAGCCGGATCGGCCGCTTCCCACGCCTTTCCACTCGCCCAGCGCCAGGCCCACGAGTCCGCCGCACAGCACGTAGATGCTCATGTGCAGCATCCAGTTCACGTAGCCCAGCCGCGCCGGAATTTGGCCTCGCCCCAGGCGTAGAAGAAGAACTGCAGATACCACATGATGCCGCCCGCGGCGGCCAGGCTGCCGTTCTTGCAACAATCGGCGTCGGGCTGGCCAGATCGGCGCGGAGCGAAATGCCTTTCTTGAAGGCCAGCCGGGTAAAGCAGTAGCCTCATGTTTACGATTGCGCCGCCGCCCATGATGAGCACGTAGCTGGGCAGCCGCGCGTAGAGCGGATTGACTCCCAGGTTCAACGCCGCCGTGCGAATCGGCGTCGCCGCATCGAGCCCGAACGAGAATCCCGACGAAAAGATGCCGCACATGACGGCCAGCGCCAGGCCGAGCATGACGTTGAATTCCTTCGCCTCCGCGCCGAGTTGCTCTTCCTTCTGGTGGCCGGCGTAGGAGACGATGGCCACGCCAATCAGCGCCACCACAATGCCGGCCATGGTCAGCAGTCCGCTGCGGGTGGAGAAGAGCATGGCGCCACTGCCCGTGCATCAGCGGCGGAACCAGCGTGCCCACGACCAGCGTGACGCCGATGGCCACGCCGATGCCGAGCGACATGCCGAGGTGGCGCATGGTGAGGCCATAACTCACGTTGCCCACGCCCCACATCGCGCCGAACAGCGCGACCTTCAGCATCAAGTGCGGGTCGAGCGGCATAGAAGCGCTGAAAATTGGGCAGCAGGATGAGACTCACGCCGATGGGCAGCAGAATCCACGAGAAGAAGCCCGCGATGGCCCAGGTCGTTTCCCACGACCATTTCTTCACCTTCTCAATGGGCGCGTAAAACGAGGCCGCGCATGCCGCGCCCACGATGTGCCACCCGATCCCAGCCAGGATCGCTATCGGCATTCTCTCTCCGTTTCCGTCTCAGCGCAGTTCGTAACCTGTTTCGACACGCAAACTCAAAGCCTATCGGTTGCCCGTGACTGTTTGTACAGCGCCGCCGGATCAGTCCGCGTCGCTTCCGTGCAGCTGCAACATCGAACTGTGTAGCTGCCCGGCTGCGAGTTCGAATCCGCCGTTCTGCGGCCGTCGCGCGAACCGCCTTACTTGCAGTCAGCTGCGCGCATTCCAGCTGGTACTTCGCGGCTTCATTCAGCGCTCAGCGGCCAGCCATCCTGTGGTATTCGCCGGAATCGTCACATGCCATTCCGCCGTCGATCCCTTCACCGTCCAGTCCGAGTGAATCGGCCCATACGCCGAGTCGTAATCGAACGAGACGTGCCCCAGCCGCGCATCGAAGACCGGATGCAGCACGATCGGTGTGGAAGCCCGCGATCGAGCGGCGTCGCATCGATGCCCGCCGCGTAGCGATAGATCCAGTCGGCCACCGCGCCGTAGGCGTAGTGGTTGTACGAATTCATGCTGGGGTCGCTGCGCATCTGGTCGCCGTTCCAGCGCTCCCACATCGTCGTCGCGCCGTGCGTCCACCATGTAGCCCCACGACGGATACTGCGTGTTCAGCAGCAGCGTGTAAGCCAGCTTCGCGTAGCCCGGCCTTGGTCAGCTCTTCCAGCAGATAAGGCGTGCCCAGAAAGCCCGTGCCCAGCAGATCGTGATTGGCTTCGATCTTGTCGACCAGCCGTTCTGCGCCGCTGCCGGCGCGCAAGTCTTCGGGCACCAGGTTCATGTGCAGCGCCAGCACGTAGCCGGTCTGCGTGTCGCCGCCCTGGCTCTTGGCATTCGGGATTGTTGATCACGCCGAACTGCGAGGGCGCTGTTATCGCGCGCCGGCCACAAATCCGTCGTCGTGCACAAACTGCTTTTGGAACGCCGCGCGAATCTTCTCGAACAACTCGCGCATATTTTTCTGCGTCCGCAGTGCGCCCAGTCGCGTGCGCCATCTGCCGCATCAGCGTCGCGTCCTAGGCCCAGTACGCCGTCGCAATCAGCACCTAATCCGTCTTGCCTTCGGGCGAGAGCCAGTCGCCAAACGGATTCGCCGTAGTCGTTCTTCCACAGGCCATCGGGATTGTCGGCCGCAATCGCATTCGAGATACTTCTCCATCGCGTCCCAGTTCTGCTCGATGATGCTGGTGTCGCCGGTCTGCAGCCACGATGTCCAGGGAATGATCACGCCCGCATCGCTCCATCCCGCCGCATGAGCCCATGTTCGGCTGCGACGGTGCCCGGCGAATAGATGCCGTAGTAAGGCGTGCCCGACCTGCGTGCCGCGCATGTCGCGCGGCAAACTTGCGCGAGAAAGCCGCCAGGTCCATGTTGTAGCTGGCCGCGCGCCAGAAGACCTGCGCATCGCCCATCCAGCCCAGCCGCTCGTCGCGCTGCGGGCAATCGGTCGGGCACGCCGACGAAGTTCGACCGCTGCCCCCAGAGAATGTTGCTCCACAGCTGGTTGATCATCGCGCTGCCGGTCTCGAGCTTCGCCGTGAACGGCGCATCGGTGTGGAAGACCAGCCCGCTGACCGCATCCTTGCCCGGCGCCGTCGGGCAGGCCCGTGATCTCCGCGTAGCGGAAGCCGTGGAAGGTGAACTGCGGCGTGAATTCCTCCACGCCGTTCCCGCTCAGAATGAAGTGGTCGGTCGCCTTGGCGGTGCGCAGATTTTCGGTGTAGAGCGTGCCGTCCGGATTCAGAATCTTCGGCGAACCGCAGCCGCACTTCGTTCCCGCCGGCCCCTGCACGCGCACGCTGCTCCACGCCGGAAAAGTTCTGGCCGAAGTCGTAGACATAAACGCCGGGCTTGGGCTCGGTCAGCGTCTTCGCCTCCAGTGTCTTCTCCACGCGGATCGGCGGAAAGTCCTGCGCCTCGATCGTCACCGGCGTCGGCATCGATCGACTGCGCGCGCTTCCACGCACGTCGTCCGTCGAATTCCGCCGTGTTCCAGTCTGCCTGCGCAGGCGCGCATCCTGCGTCTCGCCGTCGTAGATCTCCGAATGCAGAATGTACGACGGTCTCGCCTGCCAGCTCGCGTCCGTCGCCACCCACTCCACGCTGCCGTCCGCATGCTCAATGCGCAACTGCGCCCGCAGCGCCGGCGGCGTGTCGCCGTAGTTGTTCGGCTGCTGAAACCACTCAAGCGGCGTCGCATACCAGCCCGGCGCCAGCAGCGCGCCGATCGCGTTTTCGCCGTTGCGCAATCTGCGCTGTCACGTCGTAGGTCTGGTATTATCACATGCTCGCGATAGTCCGTCCATCCCGGCGCCAGCACCTGGTCGCCCACGCGCTTGCCGTTCAGAAACATCTCATAAGCGCCCAGCGCCGTCGCATAGAGCCGCGCCGACTTCACCGGCGATTTCACGTTGAACGTGTGCCGCAGCGCCTTCACCGAGTCCGGAATCCACGGATGCCCCAGCGCTTCCGACGTCTGCCCGACAGCGGCTGTCCACGCCACAGCCATCTTCCATGCCCGCGTCGTCGAAATCCTTTCGCTGCCAGCCGTCGCCGCATGAATCGCCGTCTTCCAGTCGTGCCGCTTGCCAAACTCGCCCAGCGTCCCGTCCGCGTATTCCACAACCAGCGTGGCAATCATCGGCGGCGCATCGTCGGTCGCCATGCCGTTGGGATTGACCACGTAATGCACCGCTTCAATCGCGATGCGTTTGGGCCCTGCGCCAGCTGCGCCGTCACATCGGCGCGTACAAACTTCTTCCAAGGCATCTGCTTGTACGGCGGCAGCGGATCGTCAGTGAGCACCTGCGCCCATTCACCCACGCGGAAACCGTGTCCTGCCTGTCGCGTAGAGCGCGGCAGACCTCACTAGCTCTCGGAAGTGTGATCGTTGTGCGATAAGCGAAGCGCTGCTCTGGCACTTGACATCGGCCTCCGGCGTTTTCGCATCAGGATTCGCGATCCATTGCGCCGGAGCCTGGCGCACGGCGGCCTCTTCCGGCGTCTCGTAGCCGATCCACTGCGCGTGCCATGCGGCGGCCCTCATAGGTCCGCCTGGCCCCTGCCCGGCTCGCCAGGCGGAGGGCTGAGGTGGTTCGTTCTGTTCCATCAGCCCCGTCTCCCACGAACTCGTCTCGCTTTCCGCGTACGCACCGCCGCTCGCGCCCCATAGTTTCACGCGCCAGTAATAACGTGTCGAAGCCTTCAGCGCTGGTCCGGCATACGAAATCCCAATCGACTCGCCAGATTCGACGCGCCCGCTCGTCCACACATCCGCCGTGTCGCCGCTCAGCAGCTCCGCCCGCGTCGCCACCTGCACCTCATACGCGGTCTGCTTCGCACCCGGCGTCGCGTCACGCAATTGCCATGAGAACTTCGGCGCCGGATCATCGATCCCGAGCGGCGTCTTCAGGTTGTCGACTTGCAAGTGCAGCAGGCCCGGCCAGCGCCGCCCGCGCTTGCGCAAACGCGCCCGCCGCAAACATCAAAACCACTCCGCACGCAACACGACGAATCAATGCATTTTTCATAAGGAAGGATTTCTCAGACGAAAGAACCTTAAGAAACCCCTCCAGGCATTGTCAATCGCGTGCTCCCTCATTCCCTCGCTCCCTGCTCCCTCGCTCCTGCTCCCTCGCTCCTTGTCATCGCTCCCCGCCTCACATGCTCCCTCGCTCCCTGCCTCACACGCTCCCTCGCTCTCTCGTTCCTGTCTTCTACACTCAAACCATGGCCCTCCGCCTCTACGCCGCCACCACCAGCGCCGGCAAACTGCGCGACTTCCGCACCGCCGCACAGGCTTTCTTCGGTCGACATCGAACCGCTTCCCGGCATCGAGAAGCTCCCTGCTCCCGAAGAAGACGGCGACACCTTCCTCGCCAATGCAGCCACCAAGGCTGTCTACTACTCGCGTTTCGCGCCCGGCGAACTGGTCGTTGCCGACGACTCCGGCCTCGAAGTCGATGCGCTCGACGGCGCGCCCGGCGTGCGCTCGGCTCGCTATGCCGCCGACGCCGGCCTGGTCGACTCGCCTGACGCCAACGACAACACCGACGTCTGGAACAACATGCTCCTTCTGCAGCGAGCTCGCCGGATTCCCGACTCGCTGCGCACCGCCCGCTACCATTGCACCCTCGTCGCCGCGCGCGATGGCGAGGTCGTCCAGATCGCCGATGGCACTGTCGAAGGCACGATTCTCGAAGCGCCGCGCGGCACCGGCGGCTTCGGCTACGATCCGCTGTTTCTATCTGCCCAAGCTCGGCAAGACCATGGCCGAAATCGATCTCGAAACCAAGCTCTCGCTCAGCCATCGCGGCCGCGCGCTCGCGGCCCTCCTGCCAAAGCTTGACCCAGCCCACAATAGCCGCCTCCCAACGCGCGGGAGCAGACACCTCCTCGGGAACGTTGACGCTAAGCACCATCCGCCTCGAATAATGCAACTGGAACAAAGCGTTCAGTTTCCGTCCCTCAATCTAAGACCGCTTCAGCCCGCATCGCATTAGGAGCCAAATTCTTCATGGCAACTGTTCAAACCTCTGCCGCGCCCCAAATCCGCCGCGGCGTCGAGCCTTTGCGCGCCGGGCAGGGCACCAGCTTCATCTGGCGCAAGCTGCACTCGCTGCTCGGCATCATCCCCATCGGAGCATTCCTGCTCGAGCACCTGCTCTCGAACTTCGAAGCGCTCAAAGGCCCGATCGCCTACGGCGAGCAGGTGAAGTTTCTCAACAGCCTGCCGCTGGTCCGCGTGCTGGAGTGGGTTTTCATCTTCCTGCCCATCCTGTATCACGCCATTTATGGCGTCTACATCTGGCTGCGCGGCAAATCGAATATCGTCTACTACCCGTGGGCAGGGAACTGGATGTACCTTGCCCAGCGCTACACCGGCCTCATCGCCTTCGCCTACATCGGCTACCACGTCGCGACGCCAGCGCTTCATGGGCGTTAGCCTGCCTGAGAATCCCGGCGCATCGCTTCGCCAAAGTCCAGCACGAGCTCGCCAATCCCTGGATTCTCGCCGTCTACGTCATCGCCATGATCGCCGTCTGCTGGCACTTCGCTTACGGCGTCTGGCTCTTCGCCGCCAAGTGGGGCATCACCCCGGGCGAAACCGCGCGCAAGCGCTTCGGCTATGTCTGCGCTCGCGTTCGGCGTTGCTGCTCGCCGCGATGGGCCTCGCCAGCATCTGGGCTTTCGTCGGGCCCAAGTATCCAGAACGCGCCCGACAATGTTCCGCTAGCCGCCATCCACTTGCAAGTTGACTCAACTCGCACGCCAACCCTTTCTGTCTAAGGAGACTTCCCCATGGCTACTGCGACCACGTCCGTTGCTCCCCGCTTCGACTACCAGGAATTTCAGAAATTTGTTCCCGAATTCGCCACTTCGATGGCCGCCATCACGCACGCGCTCAGGAAGTCCGGCATCGAGCCCGAAATCCGCGAGCTGCTCAAGATTCGCGCTTCCCAGCTCAACGGCTGCGCCTTCTGCATCCAGTTCCATCTCAATGAAGCGCGCAAAATTGGCGTTCCCGCTGAGAAGCTCGACTTGCTCCCCGCCTGGCGCGAAGCCGGCATCTATTCCGACCGCGAATCCGCTGCCCTCGAGTGGACCGAGCGCGTCACGCTGCTCGCGCAACATCATATCGACGACGAAGCCTTCGCCCGCGTCAAGGCTCAATTCTCCGGCGAGCAGCTCGCGCTTCTCACCGTCGCCATCAGCCAGATCAATGCCTGGAACCGAATCGCGGCGCCGTTTCGTTTCACGCCGCCGATTCCTGAAGATCGCTCAGGCGGTACAAGATGAACACACAATTTCAACCCGGCCCAGCCGGAATCGTCGAATGTATCGATTGCACAATATGCCGCTGGCTTTTAGCTGAGGGCTGAAAGCTGATAGCTGAAGGCTGTTTTACTGAAAGGATCCAGCAAGCAAATGGCAGCACCCAGAATCATCGTGGTTGGCGGAGGGCTGGCGGGGCTTGCGGCGGTCATCAAGATTGCCGAGGCCGGCGGCACGGTCGACCTGTTCTCCATCGTGCCGGTCAAGCGCTCGCACTCGGTGTGCGCGCAGGGCGGCATCAACGCCGCCAAGAATCTGAAGGGCGAGGGCGACACCACCGCGCAGCACTTTGACGACACGATCTATGGCGGCGACTTTCTGGCCAACCAGACGCCGGTGAAGGCCATGTGCGAGGCGGCGCCGGCGATCATCGATCTGCTCGACCGCATGGGCGTTCCGTTCAACCGCACGCCCGAAGGGCTGCTCGATTTCCGCCGCTTCGGCGGCACGCTCTACCATCGCACCGCATTTGCCGGCGCGACCACCGGCCAGCAACTGCTCTACGCGCTCGACGAGCAGGTGCGCCGCTACGAGGCCGAAGGCAAGGTCAAGAAGTTCGAAGGCTGGGAGTTTCTCTCCGCCATCATCGACGGCAAAGGCGTGGCGCGCGGCATCGTGGCCATGAACCTGCGCTCGATGGAGCTGAAGGCCTTCCCGGCCGACGCCATCATTCTCGCCACGGGCGGCAATCGGGGCCATCTTCGGCAAGAGCACCAACTCGGTGGTCTGCACGGGCTCGGCGCAGTCGGCCATCTTCCAGCAGGGCGCCTACTACGCGAACGGCGAGTTCATCCAGGTGCATCCCACCTGCATTCCCGGCGAAGACAAGCTGCGGCTCATGTCGGAGTCGGCGCGCGGCGAGGGCGGCCGCGTCTGGGTTCCGCGCACGCCGGGCGACAAGCGCGCGTTCAAGGCGATTCCCGAGTCGGAGCGCTTCTACTTCCTCGAGGAGTGGTATCCGAAATACGGCAACCTTGTGCCGCGCGACGTGGCCACGCGCGCCATTCACAAAGTGGTGTACGAGCTCGGCCTGGGCCTCGACGGCCAGCCGATGGTCTATCTCGACCTGACGCACATCGATCGCGAGACGCTGCACCACAAGCTCGGCGGCATTCTCGAAATCTACGAGAAGTTCGTCGGCGTCGATCCGTGCGTGGAGCCGATGAAGATCTTCCCCGGCATGCACTACACCATGGGCGGCCTCTGGGTGGACTTCAACCAGATGACCAACGTTCCCGGCATCTTTGCCGCGGGCGAGTGCGAGTACCAGTATCACGGCGCGAACCGGCTGGGCGCGAACTCGCTGGTCAGTTGCATCTTCGGCGGATTCATTGCCGGGCCGAACGCGATGAAGTACGCGAAGAGCGTGCCGGCGGCGGAAGGCGACGGCGGCGCTGCGGCGGAAGTGGCGCGGCAGTCCGAGATCAACAACAAGCTGATCAACAACGAGGGCGGCGAGAATCCCTTCAAGCTGTGGCGCGAGCTGGGCGAGACCATGACCGAGCACGCGACGGTGATCCGCTACAACAAGGACCTGAAGGAGGCCGACGAAAAGATCGTGGAGCTGCTCGAGCGCTACAAGAACGTGAACCTGAGCGACAAGAGCCAGTGGGCGAACACCAGCTTTGCCTTTGCGCGGCAGCTTTACAACATGTTGGAGCTTTCGCGGACCGTTACGCTGGGCGCGATTCTGCGCGACGAGTCGCGCGGCGCGCACTACAAGCCGGACTTTCCCGATCGCAACGACGAGCAGTTCCTGAAGACCACCAAGGCCAGCTTCACCGGCAGCGTCGAAGGACCGAAGTTCGAGTTCGAAGAAGTGGATACGCAGTTCATCAAGCCGCGGCCGCGCCGTTACGACGCAGCGAAATGACATCTGCAGTGACAGACGCATTGCACCGTCATCGCGAGCAGTTGAGTTTGTCGCTAGGGTGCGAGTCGAACTGCGAATCGGAAGTAGCGAGACGAAAGGGATCATGGCAACGAGGACCGTCACTTTCGAAATCAAGCGCCAGGCCAGCCCTGAGGCGCCCGCGGTGTGGGAGCGGTTCGAGCTGGAGTGGCGGCCGGGCATGAACGTCATCTCCTCGATGATGGAGATCGCCACGAATCCCGTCACCGCCGACGGCACGCCCGACCACGCCCATCGCCTACGACTCCAATTGCCTTGAAGAAATCTGCGGGTCCTGCGCGATGCGCATCAACGGCAAGGCGCGCATGGCCTGCTCGGCGCTGGTCGACAATCTCGAGCAGCCGATCAAGGTCGAGCCGCTGACCAAGTTTCCGCTGGTGCGCGATCTGC
This sequence comes from uncultured Acidobacteriaceae bacterium, assembly GCA_963782085.1. GTDB lineage: Bacteria > Acidobacteriota > Terriglobia > Terriglobales > Acidobacteriaceae > Telmatobacter. The sequence goes on along the minus strand of CAWAIL010000001.1, from coordinate 765,216 downwards.
AGGTCGACCGCTCGGTTCTGTTCGAAAACCTGATGCGCGTCAAGGCGTGGGTTCCGGTCGACGGCACGTACGATCTCGGCTCCGGGCCGCGCGTCTATCCGCAGCAGCAGGAAGCGAACTACCCGCTGTCGAACTGCATCTCCTGCACCTGCTGCATGGAGGTTTGCCCGCAGTTCAATGATCGAGACTGGCTTTGTCGGCGCGGCGACCATCGCGCAGGTCAAGCTCTTCAACAACCATCCCACGGGCAAAGTCTTCAAGGAAGAGCGCCTGCGCGCGCTGGCCGGCGACGGCGGCATCCAGGAGTGCGGCTTCGCGCAGAACTGCGTCGAGGCCTGCCCCAAGCAGATTCCGCTGACCAACGCGATCAGCGACGTGGGCCGCGACGTGATGGTGCAGAAGGTCAAGGACTGGGTCCGCGGCTAGCGCAGCCGCAGAAAGGTGAATCTCGATGGAAGGCTTCTATACGGTTCACTTCGTCGGCGTGCAGGGTTGGGGTACAGGCGTTGCCGTCTATATTGGCGGCCGCGTCTTCGGCGGCGACAGCGCCTTCATGTTTACCGGCGGATACGATCGGCAGGGTGACGCCGTGACGGTTCAGCTTCACGTCAAGCAGATCGCACAGGACTTGATGGGTGTGATGGGTCGCAAGGAATACGATTTGGATTTGTCTGGAACCCTCGACGGCGACACGCTGAAACTCGCAGGCAACATCCCCGGAACAGACCTCCGCCTGAAAGCAACCCTCACCAGGCAGTGTGACCTCCCCGCGAGGGTCTAATCCTGCCACTGAAAACCTGGTGTTTGGAAACGGCGCGAGCTTAACCCTGCCGGAATTGCCCGAATAAGGCCACACCGATCCCAAAGCCGAAGTACTTACGTCGTAATGAAATTGGGCAGAAGGACTGCACAAACTCAATTCTTCGGATTCGTATCAGGGCACGAGTTTACTCGTGCCGTAAATCATGCCAAAAAATGCTGGGCTTTAGCCCCTGCTCGCTTTTTTCCTCGCTAGAAAAATAAAGCAATACGGAAACTCATCCGGCGACTTACAGAGCCCAGCTCTCACCGGATTCTGCGCAATGTACTCGCGATATCTCTTGAAGCTTTCCTTGTCATCCGCCCTCGACTCGGAAAATCCGCGCTGCCACACCTCACCAAGATACCCGTAGTTCTTTTTCAGCAGATATGAGAATCGCCCTTTAATCAGTTGCATCGCCTTTTCGATAGTCATGCTTTCGCCAACCGTGATCAGAAGATGAGCATGATCAGGCATGATCACAAAATCATGAAGTTGAAATTTCTTCGCTGCAACATGAGAGCGCAAGACGTCAATGAGGAGGTTTGCATTTCGTTCTGATTGCAAGAGCCGGCACCCGGCATGCGCTTTGGTCGTCGTGAAGAAAGTCCGGGCCGGCCGATCTATCTGGTTCGGACTTGCATTGCGCGCCGGTCTTGCCATGGCAGGGGCTAAAGCCCTTCCTTCTAAAGACTCATTCTACGGCACGAGTGAACTCGTGCCCTGATACGAAGCGAAGACTTCGAACCCCAGCCCGAGCACGTCAACTCACGACCAATCCACAGACCCGCACCAGGCATGACTTCCGTAAAGTCGATCTTCCCAATCCGCCCTACCCCACCACGCCCTCAGCCGTGATCTCGACCGTCGGCTGCAGCATCTTCGTAACCGAGCAATACTTCTCCGATCGAAAGCTCCACAGCCTTCTGCAGTTTCTTCGGCTCGATCGGCCCATAACCCACTAAAGCGTAAATGGATCTTCGTGAAGACTGCCGGAACCGCGTCCGCCCGTTCGCCGTCCACTTCAACCTCCAGGCGTTCCAGATCCTGGCGTTGCTTTTTCATGATCAGCAGCACGTCCATCGCGCTGCATCCGGCCATCGCCGCCAGCAACGTCTCCATGGGCCGCAATCCTGCATTCTCGCCGCCCATGTCCGGCGGCCCGTCGATCACGCCCGTCGCCCCCGCGGCGTTGCTCGCAACAAACTTGGCCGCTCCGGCCTGCACCAGCTTGACCTTCATGCGCGCAGCCATCAATGGCCTCCATGTCCCGCGCCATTTTTCGCGCTCGCGGAATACAGGTCGCTCGAAAGGTACCTGTCGCCCTGGTCGCACAGCACGAACACGATCACGCCCGAATCGAGCGTTGCCGCCAACCGGCAAGCCGCCGCACAAGCCCCTCCCGACGAAACGCCGGCGAAAATTCCTTCTTCAAGCGCCAGCCTCCTCGCCATGTTCTTCGGCCTCTTCCTGCGTCACGTCCATCGTTAGGTCCACGCGCTCCGGCTCAAAGATCGCCGGCATGTATTCCTTTGCCCACCTGCCGGATTCCCGGAATCTTCGCGCCGTCCGCCGGCTGCACGCCCACAATCCTGCACCCGCGGATTCTGCTCCTTCAGGAAGCGCGAAGTGCCCATGATGGTTCCCGTCGTTCCCATCGCCGACACGAAATGGGTAATCGTCCCCTTCGTGTCGCGCCAGATTTCCGGCCCGGTCGTCTCGTAGTGCGCGCGCCAGTTGTCGGGATTGCCAAACTGGTTCAGCATCACCACTCCGCCCTTCGCCACCTGCGCGCGCGTGTAATCGATGGCGCCTTCCATTCCCCCCTCGCCTGGCGTCAGTGTCACCTTCGCGCCGAAAGCCTCCATTGTCGCCACGCGCTCCGCAGTCGAGCTATCCGGCATCACCAGTTCAATCGCAAATCCCTTCACCGCCGCGATCATGGCCAGCGCGATTCCCGTGTTGCCGCTGGTCGGCTCCATGATGCGCACGCCCAGCCTTCAGTTCGCCGCGCTTCTCCGCGCCCTCGATCATGAACTTTGCCGCCCGATCCTTCACGGACGAACTGGGGTTGTTCCCCTCCACCTTTCCGAACAGCCGCACCTTGGAATTCGGATTCACCCGGCGCAATTCGACCAGCGGGGTATTTCCCACCAGATCCACCACATTCATTTCAGCCTCCGCGAATTGCGCCACTCATCCAATTATCGCAACCGCAACAGAACTCATGCGGAACGGTCATTTTGCGACTTACAGGCAAAAACCCGATCCAGCGCCGAACTGACCAGAAAGTCGAAGGACCTGCATCTTGCGATCTCGCATCAGCAGGATCACAGATGCTGCCCACACCCTCGATGATGAAGTTACCGTCCCCGCCGGCCTGCTCCTTCACCCGACGGAACCGAGTCCCATTTCCCTCTTCGAGATAAAACGATCCACAAGAATTCCTACATTGTTGGCTTCGTCTATCCAGCTTATTTTCTGTCGAATATCCGGTGATCAGCAAGCTCCACATTGAGTCTTTTCCCGATCCGCATCGGCCATCTCGATCTATTACCTAGGTAATTCTTCTCCGCATTTTGGTTTGCTTTTGCCAGGTGACTTCGATACCCTCTGAATCGAATCCCTGCATCCCTGTCCCTGCATCTGCTCCCTGATCCCTGCGCAGTCTTTGCCTTGGACATTTGTCGATTTAGGAGCACGTATGCGAGTGGTGTGTTTGCGCAATCCACTGCGTGGAGCCGCGTTGTCCGCGGCGTCCTTCCTCTTTCTCGCCGCGATCATTTCCGGCTGCGGCGGCGGTATTGCAGTCGATCTCAACACGATCGCTGCCATCTCCGCTCCCACCAACACGCTGCGTGTGAACCAGACCATGCAGCTCAATTCGAAATACTTGGCTGACGGATTGCCGATCATTTTCTCCGTGAACGGAATTCCCGGCGGCAACTCTACACTTGGCACCGTCTCGAGCGCTGGCGTCTACACCGCGCCCGCCGTCGTGCCAACCCCAAATTCGGTGAAAGTTACCAGCTCCATCGCCGCCTATCCAGGCGCTGTTCCAGGCTCCGTCACGGTCCAGATCTGGAATCCCGTTCCAGCCATGACCGCAGTCACTCCTAACGGATTTTCCGAGGGCGTCACCACCGTTACCGTCAACGGCTCCCAGTTTGTCTACGGTGCGCAGATCAGTTGGAACGGGGCTTTCGTTCCCACTACGTATGTCTCGTCAACGCAAGTCGTCGCCCAAATCGCCGCACAGACACCCGGCAACTATCCGCTCACTGTCACCAATCCGAATCCCGGCTCGGCCAGCGCGCCTCCCATCACATTGGCGGTCGGCCCGGGAAAGGTCGTATTCCAGCTTGAGGCTAACTCCGGCACCGATGTTCGCGTCTCCAACAAGCTCAGCTTCGGCCTCATGGTCAACGGCACTGACAATCCTGCTGTCTCGCTGCAGATCAACGGCATTTCCGGCGGAAATGGAATCGTCGGCACCGTGGTCTCGAATCCTGATGGCTCCATCACCTACACCGCGCCGCCAGTCGTGCCCACGCCGACCAATGTCGTTCAACTCACCATCATCAGCCTCGACAATCCCACCATCTCCATCACGCAAAACATCTCGGTGATGAATCCCATCCCGATCCTCACCTCGGCCACGCCGATGTCTTTCAATCCCGGCTCCGCAACCATCGTGCTTTCCGGCAGCAAATTCATCACTGGCGCCCAGCTGCTGGTCGACGGCTCCGCCGTTCCCACAACTTTCAACAGCGGCAATCAACTCACCGCCACCGTCAATCTGTCGCAGCCCGGCAATCTCGATCTCCAGGTTCTCAACCCCGCGCCCGGACCTGCAGCATCTGCCGATCTCATCGCCACAGTCAACGGCACGGCGCCGGTTCCAGTCGTCAGCCCCAACGATGCCGCCCGCTTCCTCGAACAGGCCACCTTCGGCGCAACTGACGCCGACATCCGCAATGTCTCGCTCAATGGCTATCAGTGGTGGCTCAACCAGCAGTTCGCCATGGGTCCCACGCTCACCGAACCCGCCATCGAACAGGCTGTCATCGTCAACAACCCGCCCTGCGCTACCAGCGACGTCATGTGCAACGCGGCTCTCTTCGTGCAGAACAATCAGAATGAGAATCTTGTCGAAGGCGCGTTCTGGCAGCAGTCGCTCACCGCGCCCGACCAGCTTCGCCAGCGCACTAAGTACGCCCTCTCGCAGCTCTTCGTCATCTCCAGCGACAACACAACCGCCATCCAGAACATGCCGCGCGGCGAAGCCAGCTATTACGACATGCTCGGCTCCGACGCCTTCAGCAACTTCCGCACACTGCTGCAGGATGTGACCCTCCACCCGATGATGGGCCAGTTCCTCTCCATGCTGCAGAACAACAAGGGCAACGCCACTACCGACCCCGACGAAAACTACGCCCGCGAAATCATGCAGCTCTTCACCATCGGTCTCTGGCAGCTCAACGACGACGGCACGCAGAAACTCGATGGCAGTGGCAACCCCATCGCCACTTACACCAATAACGACGTCATGGGCCTCGCTGCCGTCTTCACCGGCTTCAGTTGGAACGTGCCCGGCGACTCGAGCGACCAGGCGTGGTCAAATTGCTGTGAGTATGTCGGCCCCGGTTACGGCGAAGAACTGCTTCCCATGCAGAGCTTCCCCAGCCATCACTCCACGGTTGCGAAGAGCTTCCTCGGCGCCACCATTCCCGCTTCGGGCAGCCCCGATCCGCAGGGCGATCTGAAAACCGCCCTCGATACCATCTTCAATCACCCGAACGTGCCGGCATTCGTCTCCAGGCAGCTCATCCAGCACCTCGTTACCAGCAACCCCAGCCCCTCCTATGTAAACCGGGTTGCACAGGTCTTCAAGAACGACGGCACCGGCGTCCGCGGCAATATGCAGGCCGTGATCACAGCCATCCTCATGGATCAGGAAGCGCGCGATACTGCCACCGCAGTCGGCAACGCGCAATACGGCAAGGTCCGCGAGTCGCTGCTCCGCTACACCGAATGGGCCCGCGCCTTCACCGCACAATCGCGCACCGGCTCATGGGATACCGGCTCGACTGAGGACCCGATTTACGGCCTCGGCGAAATGTGGCAGCGCTCACCCACCGTCTTCAACTGGTTCAGCCCGCTCTACACGCCTCCCAACAGCACCATCTGCGCACCGACAATCTGCTCGCGCCTGAAGTGCAGATGACCAACGTCTCTTCCGTCGTCGGCTTCATCAACTATCTGCAGGGCGCCATCGGAGCCGGCCAGACCAACGGGCCCGACATCTTCTCCTCTTACGCGACGGAGGTCGGCCTTGCCAATACCCCCGACCAGCTTCTCGACCGCGTCAATCTTCTGCTGATGTCGGGCCAGATGAGCAGCACGCTCTATAACCAGATCCTCGCGGCTATCACCTCTATTCCCGTTCCCACCGGAGGCGATCAGAACGCGATCAACGCGGCACTGCTTGCGCGCGTCCAAACCGCAATCTATCTCACCGTGGCGTCGCCAGACTACGCCGCGCAGCAATAGGAGATCGTTCATGAGCAAGATCAATCAATCACGCCGGCAGTTCCTCCGTACCGCCTCCATGGCCTCAATGGCCGGCTTTTACGTGAGCCCATTCTTTCTTGAGCTCAACTCGCTCGCCGCCATGGCGCAGGGCAGCGGCACCTCAGACTACCGCGCGCTCGTTTGCGTCTACCTGCAGGGCGGCAACGACGGCCACGGCACTGTCATCGCCACTGACTCGGACTCCTTCGCTGCATTCACCGCTGCTCGCCAGGGCGCGCCTGGTCTCGCTTATCCCATGAGCGAGTTGCTTCCCATTACGCTCAAGACGCCGCAATCCGGCCGCACCTTCGCGCTCAACCCATCCCTCACCGGCATGCAGAATCTTTTCACCGCCGGCCGTGCCGCAGTCATCGCAAATTCCGGCACGCTCGTCGTTCCCTCCACCAAATCGCAGATCAATAACAATTCCGTTCCGCTGCCTGATTCGCTCTTCTCTCACTTCGATCAGACCGCCGCGTGGCAGGCGATTTCGTCCAACCTCGGCAGCAGCGAGCGCGTTGGTTGGGGCGGCGCAGTCGCCGATGCCATCGAGGCCATGAACCTGAATTCGAACTCCATGTTCACCTGCATCTCCACTTGCGGCAACGCACTCTTCCTTTCGGGGCAGACCTCGTTCCAGCTCAACGTCACGCCCGCAGGGCCAATTCCGATTTATGGCCTCACGCAGCCGCCCTTCGGCGGCGGCGCAGCCAACAACCCGCTGCAATCCGTGCTGTCGGCTGAAGAGAACAACCTCTTCTCGCAGGAGTACGAGATCGTCATCCAGCGGTCCATTCAGGCTCAGGCCCAGCTTGTCACAGCTATGGCTCCCGCAGGCGTCGGCGGCGTCGCCAATCCACCGCAATTTCTTGACCCCATGTCGAACAAGCTCACTGATAATCCCCTGGCCGCGTCTTTGCAAACCGTCGCCCGCATCATCGCCGGCCGCGCCGCGCTCGGCGTCAACCGCCAGATCTTCTACGTCCAGCTCGGCAGCTTCGACACCCACAACAACCAGGCGCAGATCCACGCGCAACTCCTCACGCAGCTCGGCTCTGCATTCGAATATTTCGATGGCGTCATGGTCAACATGGGGCTTAGCAACAACGTCACTGCCTTCACCATCTCCGACTTCGGCCGCACACTGACAAGCAACAGCAACGGTACCGATCACGGTTGGGGAAGCCACCACTTCGTCGCTGGCGGCGCAGTCAACGGTCAGGATATGTACGGAACTTATCCAGTCGTCGGCGCCAACCAGGCCAACGACCTGGGCGCAGGCCGCCTCATTCCCACCACCTCGGTCGAGCAATATGCAGGAACGCTCGCCAAGTGGTTCGGCCTCTCCGATGGACAGGTCCGCGAAGTCTTCCCGAACTTCGCCAACTTCGGCTCGAATCCGTATCTTGGATTCATGGGCGCATAGAAGACCCGCTCTGACTTCCCGACTGGAGAAGGAAAAAGGGTGTCCCGTCCTGACTTCGTTAGGGCAGGATACCTAAGACTCCCATTCACCACGTTGTCATTCTGTGCGAGTCGCTGCCGCGACGAGCCGAACGACCCGCCGTGCGTCCAACAACCTGCCCCGAGCGGAGTCGACGGATCTCGCTTTTCAGATGCGGGATCGAAGGCAATCCCAAAAGGTGTCATCCCAAGCGGAGCCGCTTACTGGGCAACTGCACGCGGTAATCCGGCCTCTATAGGTAGGAGCGTGCTTCGGGACTTAGGGGTCCGGAGCATTGCTCCACGTTCGAGACAGGGGCGCCGGGATTTTCGCGATTTCTCTGGCTTACTGGGCGAGGAGAAAAGGGCATTTACATCGCTCAGACCCTGCCTCTTTTATCCCCGCACTTAACCGAAATTAAAAGGATTTTATGGCTACTGAAACAACGACCCACAAAATGAGCAACAAGGACGTTGAAGAGGCCCTGCGCTCCGTCACCGAGATTCTCATCGACGGGCAGGAAGGTTTTGAGAAGCTCGGCGAGCACTTGAAGGATGAGACCCTGCGGCGTTATTTCGCAGCCGAATCCCTCAAGCGCGCGCAATTCCGCGGCGATATCGAAGAGGTCCTGCACCAGCAGGGCGTCCACGACGTGAAAGAAAAGGGTACGGTCGGAGGCACAGTTCACCGCGCTTGGGGCGACCTCAAGGCCCATCTCGGCGGAGGCGATCATACGCTGCTTGAAACGGCCGAAGCCGGCGAGGACTCGGCCAGGAAAGCCTACCAGGAAGCGCTTGAGAAAGAATTGCCGCTGCCCATCAAGCAACTGCTCACCACGCAATATGCGCATATTCAAACTTCACACGATTATGTGAAGGCTGCACGCGACAGTCGTAAATAGAAGACACTTTATAGACAGCGAAGCGGCTATAAGTGCGAGGCCCGAGCACAGTTGCTTGGGCCTTTTCACGTCTACAGGACACGGCGCCCCAAAATGCGGCCGTCCTATCGACGGAAGCTTCACGCCTCCGCGATCACCGCAATCGACACTTTCAATCCGGGGATTCGAACCGGTAACTTCGCGCCTTGCCGCGCGGGCGGTTTCGCCGGAAACCACTTCACCCACTCTTCATTCATTCCGGCGAAGTCCGCTTCCTCAAGAATGATCACGGTAGCGCTCACAACCCGTTCCAGTGAAGTGTCCGCGGCTTTCAGAATGGCAGACACATTCTCCAGGCACTGCCTCGTCTGCTCCTGGATCGTCTCCCCCACAATCTTTCCGGTTGCTGGATCCTGCGGCCCCGTACCCGACACGAACACAAGACCCGCTGCCCTCACCGCCTGGCTGTAAGTCGCCGGCGGCGCCGGTGCGTTCGGTGTCCGAATGATCTCTCTTGCCATAGGTTCCTCCAGCGTTGACGATACCAGTTGATCACAAACCAACTTCCGGTTAGGCGGCCACACGGGAAAAGCCAACGAGACTCAGGAATACGGACGAATCAAGGCGCGCCCATGCTCGTTGTTGTCAGTGCGCGTGTAATAAACCGGTGAGTTCGATGCGATATACGCGCTGTGTTGCAGTGAGAACCAGCAATTCCTTTTCTTCTGGAACAAAGCGCGCAGCGAGGACATTGTGATCGAGCGTATAACTGGCCAACAACTTGCCGTTCGCACAATCGAAAATGGAAAGCTCCTGGGCCCGGTTCGTGGCTGCAATCAATCCCAGGCCCGGGTCGCCTGCGAGCGCGCGGCCAAAAAATGCCATCAGGCGGGCGCCGTCTGAAACACGGTAGACGACCGTGTCGTTGTTGTTGCCATATACGGCAAGCAGGTTTCCGAATAAAGCGGCGGTTCGCTCTTCGCGCCGCCACGAAGCTTGTTGCGGGGTTTTGAACGCGTAAGTCGCCGAACCAGTGCGTCCGGAAATCACTTCGACCAGAGTTCCGTAGTTGCCGAACAATTGTTTGGGCTGGTCCGCAGTCCGAAGCAACGCCTTTCTGTTGCGGCTTGCCTCGCCATCAGCAGTCGCGTTTTGAAGGTCCATGACAAACAAGAGTTGATCCCCATCCGCCTGCACAATTTCAGGCAGATCCGATTCAAAATGAATCGACCACAAGTGAGCTTCACTTTGCGCGTCGTATGCTTCCATGTCGACATTCCGATCGATTGCCTTGAGAACCCCGCGCGGTTTGAACCGAATGCGAATACTGCCGTATTGTGTAGGATCCCCCAGGCTGGTGAGGCCATAAACGAACTTGTGCGAACGCCGATCGACACTCGGGTCTCGTGAAGGCGTCAATTCGTGATGAATGAACTCGGTCAGGAGGTCGCCCTTATCGTTAATGGCAACTGCTCTGAATGCTGGTGTCGCGGCGATGCGTTTCCCGGTTGAAAGATCCCACTCTGCGCCACGGGCGCGGTTGGATATGGCCAGATAACGACCATCCGCGCTGAAAGCGCTCGCTTCCGGCATGGACAGCGGACTCACCGGCAAATTGAGTTCCTTACCTTGGCTGCCGAACGGACCAAATGCAACGCCACCCTCGGGCGTTTCCGCCGCCATTTCATCTCCCGCCAAATCGACAGCTTCCTGCTTGAATTCTCCCTGGATCCGTCCTGTGGATGGATCCAGCACCACAGCGCCCGCATTCATCGTCGGACCGAAAAGTAGCCGGTCGCCACTGGCTACGCCGGCAAGCCATCCTCGTGGCAGTTGAAAGTTGCCCAGCTTCTGTCCGCCCGGAAATGTCGTGTAGCACATGTTGTATGCGTCGGACGCAGATCCCGATTTGAAGCTCCAGTCGCACGTTGAAACCAGCTTGTCCGAACCGACGAAGGCAAACCGCTCCTGCGAAAGGCTGGAGAGCGCCTGTTCCAGCGGAACGGTTCGGCGCAGTTTCAGGTCGTACGCCATCGCGGAGATTCCGGATGCGGCAACGAAATAGCGGCCATCTCGAGACCAGCGCATGAGGGCCTGAAAGTTCGAATTGGACCGCTCCGGAACGTTGGTATTGGTAACGCCGAGAGAATGATCGTAAAAATGCAGGTTCTGGTACAACACGTTAAAGGTGTTGACATCGACCAGCTTCAACCAAACCGAGTCTCCGTAGTAGCTGACGCAAGCCATGACATTACCGTCAGGCGAAAGGCTCGTTTGCACGCAGCCCGCATAATCGCCAAATTCGAATCGATCAGCCGGCTGGCCGGAGTCGAGGTCCCACTTTTCGATGTGCAAATCGCCGTTATTGAAAACGAGTTGGCTTGAGTCCGGTGTGAATTGAGCCATTTCCGCGTCCAATGCATTGATCGAAAAACGAAATTGAAACGGCGTTGTGGTGAGGACGTGGATCTTGAACTCGTCCTGAGCGAGGACATACTTCCCATCAGGGCTGATTACCACGTTTTCGAGTGCCTGATTCAGCGGTGGCTTGAGCGGGACGGAATTGAGGCCCGGCGTCTCAGGAACAATTGGATCGATTTCCTGCTGGCTCAAAGCGTACTGAAACGGCTTGAAGTCGGGCTGATAGGCCGGGCGGGCCACGCGACATGCAGCCGGGAGGGATTTGATGGTCCTTTCAGCGGTGCGAACCCGGACGCTGATTTCCGGAGTGGCATCGAACAAATCGGTCAGGAAGGTGCCAGTGAACCCTCCGTTGTTGTTCACGCGATCGAGAAATGTCGCGAACGCGGCAGGGGTATAACCGGCTTTGACCATGGCGTAAATGCCAACCTGGTCAGCCAATAGCTCGTCCTGCTCCTGATCTTTGGCAGTCAGCTCCGAGGCATCGGTCGTGGGAACGTTGAGCAGGCGCTCGAATTTGTTGTATACATCCTGGCGATCGCCGAGCGCTCGTTCGTGCATGAGCTTGTCGAGGCGACGCGTGACAACAGACGCTGAATGGTGGATGTAAACTCGTCCGATTTCCTGGGCGAGCATGGCGGCGAGTTCATCCTCGCTACGAGCATCAACAATGAGTTTTCGACTGATGTAGATGTGTCCTCCGGCCAACGAAAATGCGCGAAGGTCAGCCGATTGAAACACATGAAATGTGTAATGAATGGCAGTGGGAGGGAGCTGGTCGAGCAGGAGCTTCCCGATTTTGTCCAGGTACGAGTTCTCCGATTCAGGCAGAAGGGTGTAGCGCGGCTCGATCATGTCTGCTTGCGCTTCGCCCAGCCACTGCTCCTGCTGCTCGGTGAAGATATCGGCGCGAGGAACGCTCAGGTTGGGTTGGTGCAACGAACAACCGGGCTCCGAAGCCCCAGCAGCGGGAGTAATTGCCAGAATGAGCAGCAGACCTGCGAGCGTATTCCTCATCAAAGCAGCCTGAATTAGAGCTTATCGCTTCGCAACCCTGACTTAGCAGTCTCCTGGCTAAGTCTCGCTTCCGCTGACCATAACGGACGGGATCCGGAAACTGGGATTGCGAGCAGTTCATCCCCGCTTCGTGGGCCCGCTGAACCCTTGATCCACGCTCCCACGCTCCCTCGATCCCTCGCTCCCTGTTTCTTGTCAAGCCCCCACCCCTCATTTTCAACATCAAAAATCCATCCTATATTCCTGTATCTTTAGCCACTTCCTCGCCGCGAAATTTTCTCAGCAAACAGTGCCGATTAATTCTCCAATCCGCGCACAATCGTTTCAGGAGAAAAAACAATGTCCGATACCTATTCCACCGAATACATGATGAAAGAAGTCGATAGAGACAACCCGGCCCTCGCCAATCCCGCCGTCGCGCACTGTTGTAAAGCCTGGAAAAGGGCTTACCGCGCAGCGATCGCCGAAGATGAATTCGACGTCCTGGCATACCGCAAGGCGGGCGAAGCTTATCGCGCCGCCATGCCTCCGCTCGCTTCGCGCGAAAACGGCAGTGACTTCGTCGCCTGCGTAGCGCACGGAATTCTCATCAATGCAATCTCCGAAACATGCGGCAGCAAACTGCTTTACGCGGTTCAGGTTGCGCAGGCGGTCGGCAAATCCGCCGGAAATCTCAAAAAACCGTCGTCAAATGCAGTCAAATCCGCTAATTTCGGCGCAAAAAGGAGCGCATAAAAAATGAAAAACATCACCATCAGTATTCCTGACGAAACCTATCGGCAGGCTCGCGTCTGGGCCGCCCAGCGCGCGACCTCCGTCTCGAGAGTCGTCGCCTATATCCTCCAAACCCTGCCGAATCACCCGCGAGCGAACAAGCAGTTTCCCAATCCAAACCCCTCTCGCCCCGCCTCTCCATTACCAACATCCCTGACCACTGGGCACTGATCACTGACCACTGGGTGCCTTCCCCCACCCCCCTATACAAAAAGCAAAAACTGCCTGTGAAACCGTGAAACTGCGGACCCGGCTTATCCCGCACTGAATCAACCAGATCCACTACAACTGAAGGGCATCCACAGTCTCACAGAAACTGTGAATCTGTGAGCCACCCTCGAACCCGCGCGGAATCAGCATCCTGCGCCAGGCCCGTTCACAGTTTCACAGTTCCGTTATTTGCCGGAATTGTGAAATCTCGCGTTAAAACACGTGCAATTGAAACCAAATCGTATGCAGACTTTCGTAACCCCTGAACCCATGGACCGCGTGACGTAAATCACTTAAAGCAAATCCTAGCTTTCTTATGATCGAACCAACATATACCTATAGTTCGAACAAGCGCGCATCCTTCCAGTTCTGGCCATAAAGTGGCCTTGATGTGGGTGGAGAAACCGGCCCGAAAAACTTCGGGCTCGGTGCGCACTTTGCGGATCGGAGTGGCTTTTGACATCGGCGGTTGAAGCCCTGCGCATGGAGAATCTTGAAACGCAGCTGGCGCTGCGCAAATTTGTTTGCGCGTCGCTGGAGCTGCAACTTGAGTTCGTCAAGAACGAGTGGAAAAGAAATGACCTCAGCGGCCGATGGGTGGCAGCGACGAGGGGATGTTCTGCGATAGAGCTTGCATTGGAACTTTTGAAGAGAGAACAGGAGCCTGGGCCATGGAAAACACTGAGCGTAGATTCGAAATCCACTCGCTAAGAGGCGAAATTGAAGGGGCGCGTCTGCTGAGCGGGACGCTCGCCAGCAAGTTTGAGCGTGCTCCAACGCTGACAGAGAAGGTGCGGATTGCGCGGACCTATGACGAGCTGCTGAAGGAACTGCACGCCATGCAATACCTGCTGTGTATGTGGGAGCGGCGGGAGCGGGAGTCGGCGTAAAGACCTAGTTCAGGGAGCAGGGACCAGGCGCGTAGAGGCAGAGATAGGGAACAGAAAACCGTGAGGCGAGAGAAGGCGTCGGACGCGCATTCTCCCGCCTTTTTGTTTTGCAGGCGCCGAGGTCTAGTGGTGACCTCCGTGATCGTCGCCGTGGCCGCCGCCGTGATAGCCGGGCAGCGCGTGTTCATTGCCGCCATCGTGCTCGCTCGGGCCTGCGTGGCCTCGGCCGTCGCGCGCCTCATTGCCGTGGAAGTGGTTGAACTGTTCTTCTCCGCGACCTGGAAGGGGGCCTCGATAGCCGTGACGAGGATCGTAACGGTTGTCGACGTGGCCGTAGAAGTGGCCGGGGCCGTGGTACCAGCGGCCGGCGCCAATAAAGACGCCGTTCACGAACCAGTCGGGCCCGTAATAGCCGTAAGGTGCGCAGTTGTAAGGAGCGTAGTCGAAATAGCCATAGGGGCAGACGGGCGCCACTCCGATGCTGATGGAGAGCTGGGCCGGCGCAACGCGCGCGCAGCACAAAAGGCCCATTGCGAGGGTTGCGAAAGCCAGGACTTTTGCTTTGGATGTCATTGTTCCTCCGTTCGTTTAGGGTTGTGGGGATGGGCTGAGATGTCAAAGACAAGTGCGCGGTTGGAAGCGGACCGGTGAAACGCGAGAAGGATAGCACGGTTGGATGGGGTCCGGGGTCAGGAACAGGGAGCGAGGGGGCACGGGACGGAGTGAGGAAGGTAGCACGAGAGCCTGGCTGCGAAACTCCAGGCGCGAGATTGAGATTTCGATTTGCAAAAAGTCGGAATGCGCCTAAGATGTAATCGTTTACGGTGCACGCCGCTTCTGGTCGGACTCGAGGGGCAGCGGCGGCATTTCTGAATTGCGCGCAAGGCGCAATGAACGGACTTTTCCCATGATCCTGCGTTGCACCTCTTTGAGGTTAGAAGAGGAGGGCGGACGCGTGGGTTCAATTGTTGACACGCTGCGGATTCGTTCATTGAAGAAGCTCGTTGCCGCGTCAAGGATGTACAGCGATGCGCTGGCCCGCCAGTTTGAAAAAGCCAGAACCACAGAGGAGAAGTCCAAGATCGCCGGCGATCACGCGAAGGCGCTGAAGCGGACGCATGCCTTCCAGTTCCGGCTTGAACAGCAAGAAACAAAGGCAGGGAACAAGTAAACGAAAAAAGCAGGGAACAAGGGAACCAGAAAAGCAGGGATCAGCGACGAGGGACCAGGGAAAATGGGGCGGACAGGCGAGGGACTTCGGGGCAGGAGTTATAGAGCAGAGTTGCGAGAACTAAGAACTGAAACCTGCGCTCAGTGGAGGAACATCAGGGCGAGATGGTTGACGGCGAAGGCGGCGCCGTAGGCGAGGGCAAGCATGTAGAAGAACTGGATCGCAGGCCAGCGCCAACAGTTGGTTTCGCGGCGGACGACCGCGATAGTCGATGTGCACTGCATGGCGAAGGCAAAGAAGATCATGAGGGCGAGCGCGCCGCCGATGGTCATGTCGTGGTGCAGGGCGTTCTGCAGGCTGAAGGCCTGGGTACCCGGATCGGCGCCGTAGAGCGTGCCCATGGTGCTGACCATGACCTCGCGCGCGAAGATGCTGCAGATGAGGCCGATGCCGATTTTCCAGTTGAAGCCGAGAGGCGCGATGGCCGGCTCGATGAAGTGGCCGATGTGGCCGATGACGCTGTTGGCAAGTTGCGGCGGCGCGTAGGAGCCGCTGTGAAGATGGATGGGCGGAATCTGCGCCAGCACCCAAAGCGCAAGCGATACGGTAACGATGATGGTGCCGGCATTCTTCAAGAAGATGCGGGCGCGGTCAAGCAGGCGCAAGCCGAGCGAGTAAAGCGTGGGCATGCGGTATTGCGGCAGTTCGAGAATGAAAGGCGTGTCACTGGATTTGAGGATGGAGCTTTTGAGCAGGCGCGCGGTGGTGAAGGCGGCGACGAATCCGGCGAGTAGAGGCCGAGCATAACCGAGCGTCCGCAGACCGAGAATGCCGTGCAGGAAATAGATGTTGGGAATGAAAGCGGCGATGAGCAGCAGATAGACAGGCAGTCGCGCCGAGCAGGTCATGAAGGGCGTGACGAGAATGGTGGCCAGGCGGTCGCGCTTGTTCTCGATGGTGCGCGTGGCCATGATGGCGGGAATGGCGCACGCGTAGGCGGAGAGCAGCGGGATGAAGGCCTTGCCATTGAGGCCGATGGTGCGCATGACGCGGTCGGCGATGAGCGCAGCGCGGGCCAGGTAGCCGGAGTCTTCGAGCACTCCGATGAAGAGGAAGAGAAGCAGGATCTGGGGGAGGAAAACGAGCACCGAGGAGATGCCCTTCCACACGCCGTCGAGCAGGAGAGACTGGAGCCAGCCGACGGGAAGCAGAGGACGCAAGAGATCCGCGGCGTGGCCGAGCAGGTCGCCGAAGCCGTCGGAGAGAGGCTGGCCGAGGGCGAAGACAACTTCAAAGACCGCTACTACGACGACGAGGAAGAGCAGCGGACCCCAGATGCGATGGAGAAGGATGTTGTCGATCTTGCGCGAGTTTTCTGCTGAAAGCGGCGCCTGGTAGCCTGTGCGGCTTGAAACCTGAGCGGCCCAGTTGTGCGTGCTGGCAGCGTTGCCGAGAACAGGAAGCGTGACGAGGTTCTGATTGTGGGCGCGGTGCCCGTTCTGCTGATTGAGGAAGAGTGGCACGGCGTCGAGGCCGGTGTTGTTGACGGCGCTGATTTGTGCAACCGGCGCGCCAAGTTCGCGCGCAAGCTTGAGTGGATCGATGCGGCCGCCGCGCGACTCCATGAGGTCGCTCATGTTGAGCAGGACCAGCGTGGGAAGGCCAACAGCGAGCACCGGCATGGCGAGCATCAGTTGCCGCGTGAGATGAAGACTATCGAGAACGAGAAGGACGGCGTCGGGTTTGGGCGTCCCGGGCATGCGGCCGCGGAGAACATCGACGGCCACGCGCGCGTCTTCAGAGTACGGTGTGAGCGAATAGATACCCGGCAGATCGATGAGCGTGAGGTCGTCGCGGCCAACTCCGGCCATAAGACCCATGCGCTGCTCGACCGTGACACCCGGATAGTTGGCGACTTTCTGCCGCAACCCCGTCAGCCGGTTAAAAAGCGTGGATTTGCCTGAGTTCGGCGGCCCGATGAGGACGACGGTCTTGAGACCACCCCCGGTCGATGTTGCGGCGGGAGGCGTGAACCCCGGCGTCTCACAGCAGGCATTCATTGCGCGGCCTCGACGAGGGAGTCTTCCTGTGAGATAGGGGCTTCTGAACTCGTGGGCGCATCGGTCGCGGTTGGAATGGATGCTGAAATGTTATGGGCCGCGCAGGGACGAACGCTGATTGCAGCGGCAGTTTCGTGGCGGAGAGCAATCTCCATGCCGTCAATGCAGTAGACAGTGGGATCGCCGGCAGGGGCGCGGCGGAGATTGACGACGCACGCTCCGGGGACGAAGCCCATATGCATCAGGTGGTTCTGGACATTTTCAGGGAGGTCGAGAGAGACCAGGATCCCACGTTCACCGACGGTCAATTCGCTCAGCACGCTCACCTGTCGCGCTCCCCTATGCTGCCGGCGAAACGGCAGCACTCGCAAAATACGACCAGATTGGTCGTATTTGAGTATACGACCAAAAGGCTTCGGGCCGCAAACTGGATTTTCGAGGATTTTGGGAGACGTCGTTCCCACGATTTGACCTCCGGTGATGGCAGAGGGAGACTCGGCTGGGGAATCCCCCAGACCCCCTCAAAAAGCCCCCTGGCGGACCCTTCAACTTACTTCATCGGAACGATGATGTATTTGTAGCAGTGGTTTTCTCGGTGAAATGTGATTTAGATCACGCGAGGTGGGCTGGGTGGCCGGGATTTTAGCCCGAAGTTGCTGAGGTGTGGGACAGGTGATACAAGCTAACCATGACGGTAGAGAAATTTCGCGCAACGTTTAGTGGGGCGCAGCCACCGAGCGAATTGAGCGCACCGTTGACTGCCTTGTGGTGGGATGCGAAGGGCGATTGGGCGCGCGCGCATGGCTTGGTCGACGACCTGAGCACGCCTGATGGAATGGCTGTGCACGCGTATCTGCATCGCAAAGAGGGCGTGGAGTGGAATGCTGAGTACTGGTACAACCGCGCGGGGAAGAAGTTTCATCGGCCGACGCTTGAAGCGGAGTGGGAGGCGCTGGTAGAGGGGCTGCTTTAATGGCAGGGAGCGCGAGGAAACGAGGACGGGAGCAAGGGGAGCGAAAGAACTGGCGCAACCCCAGGTTACGGAGCAACGCACGCGAAGCTCGAGGCCTCGTTCACGTCGCCTGAACCTATGTAGCGGGCGACTTTGGGATAGGCGCAGAGTGGCCGGGTGAATCTTGGTTTCGGGCCAGCATTGGGTCCGGCTTCGTATTTTGTGGCGACCACTCTGTCGAGCGGCGAGCCCTTTTCAACCCAATTCTCGAGCGAATCGAAGAGACCGAATTGCGGCCCCGAAGCGGTGGGGATACCGAGTTGTCCAAAAGCGCTCGCACCGGGACCGTTGCTGCAATGTTCCATGCCGGGGATCATGTAGAGGCGGAGAAAACTCGCGGCTTTTTCTGCGCCCATTTTCTCTTCTAAGTTCTGGAGGTAAGAGACGGTGTACCCGGGGGCGATCGCGGGATCATTCCAGCCGTGATAAAGGATGAGCTTTCCGCCATGATCGGCAAATTGGCTGAGGTCAGGACTCGTCGCGTCGAGGTCGGCGGCCTTTTCTCTTGACTGACGCAGCAGTTCGCCCGGGCTGGCAGTCAGTACGTTGAATTTGGGGTCGCCGGTGACCATGTAACGGAAGTAATTCTGGGCAAAGCGCGAAGAGAGCGAGGCTGTCGGGTCTTCTCCGACGACCCACTCTTTCCAACTGGTCTCATCTCCCATGGACGTGCCGGGAAAGATGAGCGCGCCGTGTTCATCTTTGAATCCTGCGTAGAGAAACTTGAGCGTATCGATTTGCGGCTGAGTCAGACACTCTGGAGAATCTTCAGCTTTGCAGAGGAGAACCTGGGGATCGAAGCGACATTTTTCCGGCTCGCCGATCACATTGTCTTTCACTCCGTCGAGTGCATCACATGCCGCGAGTGAAGCCCGCTGAATTGCATTGAGCTTTCCATCGGAGATGTATGCATTTGGGTCGCCGGTGAGCGCCTGCAGCGCACGCGCGCCGGCTCCGAGCAACGTGGTCCAGGCATAGGCGGGAGCGCCGGCAAGGATTCCGTCGTAATCGTCGGGAAAGCGCTGCGCCTCCATCAGGGCTTCGCGGCCTCCGTCGGAACAGGCGTCAAAGTAGGATTTGTCTGCGGGCTTTCCGTAGTACGCATTCAGGATTTGTTTCGCCCGCTCGGCTGTGAGGTGAATGGCGCGCCAGCCGAAGTCTTTGACTTTCTCGGGATGCCGGTAGGCCCAAGTCGCGTCTGTGCTCTCGCCCTGGTGGCCGCCATCGGTGCCCGTTACTGCAAATCCGCGCTTGAGATAACCGGCGAGCTGCTGATAGTAAATTGATCCGGCGAAACCGCCATTGCCGGTGCCGAGCACGCGGCCATTCCAACCTTCTGTGGGAAGCCAGACTTCAAATCGAATTCGGGAATCGGTTGTGGGGCGAATTTCTCCGGTGACGCGGCAGAATGCGGGGAGATCGTGCAGGGGCGCACCGATGTCGGAGCCGGCAAGGACGCCTGACGTTATTGGTTCGGCGGTGGTGATCTTTGTGTCTGCGAGCTGGAGGCTCTTGAGATTGGCGCAGTCGGCGGCAAACAGGAGTGGTGAGAAGGCGATAAACAGCAAGAAAAACCCGCGTGCGAGACGGGACATGGCGAAACTCCTGACGATCAACCTTTATAGCAGAGATCGGAGGGTACCCGACTCAAGCGGTGCGGAGTGACATGGAGAAGAGGCAAAACGCGCTATCGCCAGTTCCCCATGAGGACAAATGGGGCCCAGTAATATGGATGCGCGTAGCCTGTTGAGCCTGCGGGAGCGGCGGGACTACTGTCTTCTGTACTGAAGCCGCGGCCTGCGGCGCTCGATTGCGGCGTGATCCTGTTGCGCAGCAGATCCAACTGCGCGGCGCGCAGCGCGTCGACCTTCGCGACTTTACCCGCTCCGTCGGCCCAGCGCTTGTAGAAGTCGGCCATGAGGGCGCCGGTGCTTGCATCGTCGACTTCCCACAGCGAAGAGATCACAGCTTTCGCGCCCTTGAGTTGCGCGGTGGTACCGAGCCCATCCACCTCGCGACCGGTGCTGGTATTGCCACTCATCCCGGTTTCGCAGGCGGAGAGCGTGAGCAGGTCGGTGTCGGTGAGCGAAATCTGCTGATTGTCACGGAAATCCGCAACGGTCAGGTGGTAGCCCTGCGTGTCCTGATCTTTGCCCGCGAGCAACAGGTAAGAGCGGCTATCGTCGCCGGGCCGGAAAACGAAGTGGCTGGCGATGTGCACGACAGTGTGCGGATTGTCGAGGGCCTGCTCCATTGCTTTCTCAGTGAACGCGCCATTGAGCAGGATGGTGCCGGGCAGAACGCCCTGTGCGTCCTTGTTCTGCGCGTCGCTGATCACATTGTCGAGTTCGCCGGCGACCGCTGGAAGAGCAGGCAGCGCGGATTCGTATTTTCGCGAGATGCCCATGGCTACGGCGCTGACGTTGGTGAAATCCGGTTTTTCAGTGAGGTGCGGAATACTGACTGGAGTAATTGTAACGAGGGAGTAATTCTCGACTGCATATTGTTTGCCGTCGTAAAGCGCGGCGATGGGCACATAGCGCAGGACGCCATCGAGCGACCAGACGAGGGTCTGCGCCTGGGCCTGGTCGAGATCTTTCTTCACCGGGCCAATGAGAATTTTGTAGAGATCTTTGGCGATGGGTTTGGGATCGCTGTGCGGATCGCGGAGGGCCTGCTCGAAAGCGGCGACCTTCTGGTTGAGATCCTTCTCGTCGATCGGGAACTCGCGAGCGACGGCCGTGGAACCGGTGATGACGATGACGCTATAGCGGTCGCTGCCCACGAGCGTATAAAGCGCCACGGTGTGCGGCATCTTCGCTATGGCCTGCTTGAGCAGGCTAACGTCGCCCTTTACATCGGCGACTTGCTTGTTGGCGTCACTGGAGGCGCTGAAGAGCCTGTAGAGCCGGCCGTAGTAGTCGCTCAAGCCTTTGCTGGACGCGTCGAGTTGAGCGGAGAGCTGCTGATACTGCTGCTCCTGATCGGGAGTGCGGTTGGAGACTTTTTTCAGCACGGCCCACTGTTCACCAGCCGCAACCATTTGCGCGGTCGACTTTTGATAGTCGTCGGCAGCCTGTTGCTCGGCGGGCGTGAGCGTGAGTGCGCCAAGGGAACTGGATGCCTCGCCGCGGACATATTCGGTATATTCCTGCTGCTTGAGGAGATCGAGCACCTGCTGTGCCTCAGGCAGGCGGCCCTGGGCAATGAGCAGCGAAGCGAGGTCGTGGTAATCGTCGTCTCGGACGCTGAGAAAACTCTGCTGCAGTGTCTTGTCCATGTCTTTGATGTTGGTGCGAATCTGCTGCACCAGGTTGACGGCCTGCTTGCCGTAGTAGATGGCAATTGCCGGCTGATCGCTTTCAGTCAATACGAGAAGTTTGTGCAAGATGAGCGCCTGGCGGTTCGGGTCGTCAACCGCGATGGCAAGCGGCAACGCCTGGTGCAACGCATCGAGTGCTCGCTGATGATCGCCGGGGGCGGAGTAGGTTGCCGCGAGATAAAAGAGTGTTTCAGCCTCGTTGCCGCGATCGCCGACTTCACGCCAGATTGCGAGCGCCTGGTTTAGATAGTCACGGGCGGAATTGTTGTTCCCGAGCTCGAAGGTGATGCGCCCAATACTCATCAACGCCGCTCCTTCTCCGTGGCGGTCGTGCACGTCACGAAAGGTCTGCAAGGCCTGTTTGTAGTAGTCGAGCGCCTTTGGCTTTTCGTCCATCACGGAGAAGGCGCGACCAATCGCGTACAGTACCCACTCTTCGCTGTCGCGCAGCCCTGCCTGGTGAAGGAACGGGAGAGCCTGGTTGTAAGCGTCAAGCGCCTTCTGCGGCTCGTTCAGTTGAGCGTAAAGACTGCCGATGAGGGCCTGCATGACGGCCAGGGCTGCGGTGTTGCCTTTCTGCCGGAAGATGGATTGCGCCTGGCTGTACGCATCCATCGCTTTCTGCTCTTCGTCCAAAGCGGACCAGGACCATCCCATCGCACCGAATGTTCCGGCTTCGCCATCGAGGTCTCCCATTTGGCGAAATATTGCGAGGGACTGGGCGTAGAGTTCGAGCGCCTTGTGCTGGTCGCCCTGCGCGGAGCGGAGGCCGCCGATGTAGCTTAGAGTGTCGGCTTCGCCCTGAAGATCGTTTGTCTGCTTGAAAATCGTTAGCGCGCGGTTGTAATAGTCGAGTGCTTTCTCTTCTTCACCGAGCGAGGCGTAGATTGCTCCGACACTGCACAAGTTTCTCGCCTCGGCAAAGCGGTCGCCCTTGGCCTGCTGAATGGGGAGAGCCTGGTTGTAAAAATCGAGGGCCTTGAGGGGCTCGCCAAGCTGCGTGTAAGCAGAGCCGATGTCGAGGAGCGCACGGGCTTGATCGGCCTGGTCCTTTAACTGCTCGAAGAGGGGAAGCGCCAGGTTGAATTGCTCCAGCGCCTGATGAGGTAACAACTGGCGGAAGTACGCCAGCCCCAGATCGAGGAGTGTGCCGGCCTCGCCGTTTTGATCTTTCAGGTCGCGATAGATTGCGAGTGCCTGATTGTCGAGGTCGAGCACCTTCTGCGGCTCACGGAGATTGAGATAAATCTCGCCGGAAGCCTGCAGGACCATGGCCTCTCCGCCGCGGTCTCCCAGCTGCCGGAGGATGGCCAACGCCTGACTGTAGGCATCGAGCGCTTTTGCGGATTCGTTTTGGGTGACATAGATGCCGGCGATGCCCTTGAGCGGGCCAACTTCCGCGGCCTGTTCTCCGATCTGGCGGTAAACAACGAGCGAGTGATTGAAGGCATCCAGCGCCTGCTGGGGAAGTCCGGTGGCGCCGCAGATGGTGGCCACTGCGAACAGTGCGGTTGCCTCATCGTGATAGTCGCCCGTGCCGTGGAAGATGGTGGCTGCCTGATTGCCCTCGTCGATTGATTTTGTTTTGTCGCCCAGAGCAATTTCGACAGCGGAGAGGACAACACGCGCCTTGCCTTCCGCTTCGCGGTCGCCGGAGTCGAGGCTGATTGCCACCGATTTGTTGAGAGAATCGAGTGCTGATTTGTAGTCGGCAAGCGCG
Organism: uncultured Acidobacteriaceae bacterium; assembly: GCA_963782085.1. Taxonomy (GTDB): domain Bacteria; phylum Acidobacteriota; class Terriglobia; order Terriglobales; family Acidobacteriaceae; genus Telmatobacter. The sequence continues at coordinate 741,922 of CAWAIL010000001.1, read as the reverse complement.
TACTGCGCCAGGGCCGTGCCATGGAGGATTCTAGCCTGGATGGTGAGATCTTTGGCCTGCTGCGCGAGCGGGAGGGCTCGGTTTTGAAGCTGAATTCCATCTGCATACCGGCCTTGAAACATCGCAACAAATCCCAGGCCATCGAGAGCTGCAGCCTGGGCGCGCAAATCGTTGGACGAGTTTGCGAGATCAAGTTCCTGCTGGAATGCGTCGTGTGCTTTGTTGCTCTGGTGGAGGTTGATGTAGCAAAGCCCCTCACCGTTGAGGGCCGCAGCGCGGAGCATCGGATCGTGCGACGCGTTCGCCTGTTCGAGCGCCGCGCCGTAGCTCTCGATGGCCGGGGGGAAAACGGACACACCGAAGTAGAGATCGCCGATGGCGTTGAGTGACATCGCTTGAGCTTTGGCGTCGTGTTTGAGTTGCGCGGCTTTCAGGTCGCTTTGAAGTCCTTTGAGTTTCTCGGCAACTTGCGGCGCCAATACCGGTGCCGCTTGCGAACTGCCGACCGAAGTGGGTTGCTGGGCTCGAGAGGGAAGAGCGGATGCGACGGTCATTAATGCAATGCCACAGGCGGCGACGCGGCGAGCGGCGTTAGCCGAGATTCTTCGGTGCGCGTGAGCTGACTCGAACGATCGAAGCGCCATAGACAAGACAGCCTTGGAAGCGGCCTGAGAAACGGGGACGATTTCCGATCGGGGGGAAGAGGAATCTGCTCGAAGTGTAGGGCCGCGAAATCCGGCTGTCAATGAAGGCCCAGCGAACCGAAGCAAACTCGCTTGCAAACTCTGGAGATTATTCTGAAGAGTGATGGATGAGCCACAGATCAACGCCGGAACTCCGGATGGACTGAGTACACCGGCGAAGTCGCACGTGGTGGATCGATCACCCATTCTGGCGAAAACTCCTCGAGAATCCAAACCGCCGCGTGGGACGAGCTGGGTCCGTCGGATTGTTGCGTGGATTGCGGTGGGGGTGGTTGGGCTGTGGTTGATGGCGGCGCTTAGCCTCGTGGCGATGCGGTGGATCGATCCGCCAACGACAGCGGTGCACATGGAGAGGCGCGTGGAGGCGCTGATCCATGGCAAGGCGTACCACGAGCGCTATGACTTCGTTCCGCTAAAGGAGATTTCGCCGGAGTTTCAGCACGCGGTGATTGCGGCGGAAGATGCTCGCTTCTTTCAGCATCATGGGTTCGATTGGCAGGCAATGGAGATTGCCGCCGAGGGCGATATGGATGGCAAACGCCTGCGGGGCGGGTCGACGATCACGCAGCAACTTGTGAAGAATTTGCTGCTGGGGACGGAGCGATCGTATCTGCGCAAGGGAGTGGAGTTCACGCTTGTGCCGGTGGCGGAGTTTGTGTTGGGGAAGCAGCGCATCCTTGAGCTTTATTTGAATGTGGTGGAGTGGGGGCCGGGAATCTATGGCGCGGAGGCGGCTTCGCGCGCCTACTACGAAAAGCCGGCGCGGAATATCGATCGGGAACAGGGTGCGCGGCTCGCGGCGACTCTGCCACTGCCGTTGAAGCGACGGCCGAACCGCATGGATCATTACAGCGCGATTATTCTGGAACGGATGCGGGAGATGGGGTGGTGAGGAAGCCAGCCTTCAGTTATCAGCCGTCAGCTTGATCGTGGTGGATTGGCGGGCGCGCTTTCCCCGGTCTCAGAATCGAGACCAGGGGCACTCGGCGGGAGATGGGGTGGTGAAAGCGGGTTTTCACGCTGTCAACTTGCGCATAAACTCGGCGTCCTGCTTGAGTTCTTCGAACGGATCGAAATCAAAATGTTCCTGTTCGACAAAGTAGTACTTGAGGCTGGTAGCTGCGCGCAAAATCGGTTTGTAATCGATATCGCCTTTGCCCATGACAGGAAATTGTGTTTTCCCGTCGGCCTCGCGCACAATATCCTTCACGTGCAGGAGCGGGAATCGCGCCGGTGATTTCCTTAAATAGTCCACTGGATTGTGTCCCGAGGCGTACACCCATCCGCAATCCATCTCAAAGACCACAAGGTTGGGATCGGTGAGTCGCAGCAGCTCGTCGTAAACCAGCACGCCGTCGATGACGGCGAACTCGGGCGTGTGATTGTGCACGCCGAAGATCATCCCGGCAGCCTTCACCTTGCCCGCAATGTGGTTGAACTCATCGGCAATCCAATGCCAGTCGTCGAGCGTTGGAGTTCCTTTTGTCGAGGGATTGCGGTGCATGCCTCCTGACGACGAGCAAACGATGTACTCGAGGCCGAGTGTGTGGCCATAGTCGATCCATTGATCGAGCTGCGTCTCCAGCAGGCTCAGGGGATGATGCGTGCTGACGCAGCGAAGGCCGGCTGCTTCCATTGCCCGGCGAAAATCCGGGGCCGTGCGATCGAAATAACCAGCCGCTTCCACAACGCTGTATCCAGCACCGTGAACCTGCGCCAGCGTTCCCGCAAAATCCTTGGGGAGCTGGTCACGCACGCTGTAGAGCTGCAGGCCGATTGGCACCTTCGGCCGTCTGGCCCTCAGTTGCGGCGCCGCAGCGCTTGCCGCGACGGCTCCGGCCACTTTAAGAAAACTTCGGCGTGACGTGCTGTACATCATCTTTTCCTCTTTTTCGAATCCCGGTTCTTATCCCGTAATCTTTTTTGCCGCTGCATCCCAGATGGCGGCGCTTCGATTGAAGTAAGAGTAGTTCGCCATGTGGCAGGCGATGGCAGCGTTGTTGCCGAAGACTTCGTCCTCAATTACCGGTTCTCGCGTTTCGACCGCCCGGAAGAAGTTCGCAAGATGATCGGCAGTGTCGTCGTACCCGGTTGTAGCCGAATAGGTTTCCAACTCCGCGAGCGCGGCCGGCGTGGCAGCATGGGCAGCGTGCCAGTCGTCGAGATACTGTTTCTTCGCCGCCGCGGTCCAGCCATTCAGCGAATATCCTTCCGGCTGAGGCCGCGTGTCTTGCGGGACCACGGTCAACGTATTGCCGTTGATGGTCATTGTGGCTTCTTTTCCGTAGAAAATGATCGGCTCACCCTGAGCATTGTTCTGGTTGCAGTGAAGATTCAGCGTGACGCCGTCATACTCATAGAGCGTCGCCAGCAGGTCGGGGAAATCGCGGCCGTCTTTGAAAAATGTGAGGCTGCCGCTCGATTGCGCTCGCTTTGGCGCCGAGTTCATTCCGCCGACGCATTGAATGCCCGACAGCAGATGGACGAACAAGTCGCCGGCCACGCCTTCTCCATAATCGGTAAAGCACCGCCAGCGGAAAAACCGCACCGCATCGAAAGGGCGCTGGGGCGCGTCGCGCAAAAACGCTTTCCAATCAATGGTCTCTTCACTCGCGTCGGGAGGAATCGGATAGACCCAGGCACCCGACGGCGAGTTGCGGTCGGAATGACCCTCAATATAAGTGACCCTGCCCAACCGGCCCGATGCATAGATTTCACGGGCTTTTTTATACACGATGTTGCTCACGCGCTGGCTGCCGGCCTGAAAAATGCGCTTGTTTGCCTTGACCGCCTCAACCATAGCGAAACCATCTGCCACATTGTGCGACATCGGTTTTTCGCAGTACACGTCTTTCCCTGCGGCCAGGCAATCCAGCACGATACTGCGGTGCAGATGGTCGCTGACGGCCACAATCACCGCGTCGACATCCTTCCTTTCGAGCAGAGCGCGATAATCGCCGGTCACCGGCACATCGGCGCCGTATGCTTCCTGACCCGCCTTGCGATGCATTTCGTAAAGGTCGGCGAGGCCGACCAACTGGCAAGAAGGCACATTGCGCGCCGATCGCAGCAAATCGCAGCCGCGAATGCCTGTGCCAATGGAAACGAAGCGAATCTTTCGGCCGGTCTGTTCAGTCTGGGCGGCGAGCAACGCCGGTTCCAGCAGTACTGCTCTTGAGGCCGCGCCGGCCACCGTGGCGCCTGCGCCCAAACGCACAAAATCTCGCCGAGACAACAAAGTATTCATAGCGTCCACCTGAAGCCTCGACAATTCTCTCGCCCCGGCCCTCCGTTGTCTATGCCTGCCAGTTCAATAGGCGCGGTTTCGGCACGGGCCTGTCGACTTCTGGTTGGCGACGAGGCTGGATTTGTGCGGCTGGTTCTAGCGCGTTCGCCAGAGGGCTTCCATTTCTTCGAGGGAGTGGCCCTTGGTTTCGGGTACGAACTTTGCCATGAAGATGGCGGCGAAGATGCCCATGACGCCGTAGATCCAATAAGAGAAGCCGTGCTTGAAGTGATCGACGAGGTAGGGATTCTTGTCGAGGATCGGGAAGGTCCAACTGACGAGGTAGTTGGCGATCCACTGCATGGCGACGGCGAGGGCCATGGCTTTGCCGCGAATCTGGTTGGGGAAGATTTCGCTGAGCAGAACCCAGGTGACCGGGCCCCAGGAGACGGCAAAGCCGGCGGTGTAAACGAGCATGGCGACGAGCGCGATCATGCCTTTGCCGCCGAGCCAGAAGTCAGTGCCGAGCGCGATCATGCTGACGGCCATGATGAGGGCGCCAATGATTTGGAGCGGACGGCGGCCGAAGTGGTCGACGGTGACGATGGCGACAACAGTGAAGGTTAAGTTGACGGCGCCGACGATGATGGTCTGGAAGAGGGAGGCGTTAGTGGTGAGTCCCATGCCCTTGAAGATATCGGTGGCGTAGTAGAGGACGACGTTGATGCCGACGAATTGCTGGAAAACGGAGAGCATGACTCCGATGAAGATGACCAGCGCACCGAAGGAGAGCATTTTGCCGGAGTGATGTTCGCTTAGCGAGGCGCGGATTTCGGAGATTTCCTTTTCGCCTTCTTCGGGAGTGACCAGCTTGGCAAGGACGGCGCGTGCGGCGGTTTCATTGCCACGGAGCATCAGGTAGCGCGGAGTTTCAGGGACAAGGAATAGCAGGAGCAGGAAGAGGCCGGCAGGGATGGCTCCAGAGAGGAACATGTAGCGCCAGCCGATGGAATTGAGCCAGACGTCACCGCTGCCGGCTTTGGAGATGCCGAAGTTGACGAAGTAAATGACCAGCATGCCGAAGATGATGGCGAACTGGTTCCACGCGACCAGGTTGCCGCGAACTTTGGGCGGGGCGATTTCGGCGATGTACATGGGCGAGAGCATGGAGGCGAGGCCCGACGCCGATGCCGCCGAGGATGCGATAGAAGACGAAAGCCGACATGTAGCCGGGGCCGCCGTGGCCGATGGGGGCGAAGGGGAACTCCGGAGCTGAAGCGCCGAGGGCGGAGACGAGGAAGAACAGGGCGGCGACGATCAAGCCGCGCCTGCGGCCGATGTGGGTGCTGACCCAGCCACCCATGAGTCCGCCAATGATGCAGCCGATGAGCGCGCTGGAGACGACAAAGCCGAGCAGCGAATTGGCGGCGTTGGCCTGGGCGGCGTTCCCGAGGTCAGTGAATCGCGGATCGATGAAGTAGGACTTGAGGCTGTCGACGGCGCCATTGATGACGGCCGTGTCGTAGCCGAAGAGCAGGCCACCCAGCGTGGCGATGCCGGTGAGCAAAACGACGTACGGGTTGAGTCGGGTCATGTGAAGTTGTGGGACCTTGTGGAAAATCGATTTTGCCAAGTGTACTACGGCAGATGTGAGGGGCGACGGGAAGAGCCGGATTTGGGGCCGGGGCCTATATATTGATGCTCATGCCCCTGACGACAGAATTGACCCGAAGAGAACTGAACCGTAGAGAATTCGCCAAGCTGGGCGCGCTGGGATTAGCCGCGCGCTTCGCTCCAAACCTCGCCGCTCAGCCGGAAGGACACAAGACCGGCTACGCCATTATTGGCCTCGGCCGTATTGCAGAACACTTCATGCCCGGGACGCGTGGGACCAGGAACTCTAAGGTGACGGCCCTGGTGAGCGGACATCGTGAGAAAGCGCTGCGCATTGCCAAGGACTACGGCGTGCCAGAAAGTTCAATCTACAGCTATGAGGATTTCGACCGCATCGCGTCGAATAAGGATGTGGATGCGGTTTACGTGGCGCTCCCGAACAGCATGCACGCCGAGTACACGATTCGTGCGGCGAAGGCGGGGAAGCACGTTCTTTGCGAGAAGCCGATGGCTACGAGCGTTGCCGACTGCGAGGCGATGATTGCGGCGTGCAAAGCTGCGGACGTGAAGCTGATGATTGCTTACCGCTGCCACTATGAGCCGACGAATCTCAAGGCGGTTGAGCTGATTCGTTCGGGTGCGATCGGGCAAGTGCAAGCGATCGAGAGCGCGTTCGGCTTCAATGAAGTGATGGGCGAATGGCGGCTCGACAAGAAGATGGCAGGCGGCGGACCGCTGATGGACGTCGGCATCTATTCTTTGAATGCGACGCGCTATCTGACGGGAGAGGAGCCGGTGAGTTTCTCGGCAAATAGTTCGGTGATCGATCACGACGGGCGGTTTGCGACGGTGGAAGAGAACATCTCGTGGACGATGAAGTTTCCTTCGGGGATTGTGGCTTCGTGCAACACGACGTATGGCGGGGATATGGGCGGCTTCTTCAAGGTGCACGGCTCGAAGGGTTGGATCGAGGCGGAGCCTGCGTTCAACTACGATGGATTGCGATTGCGCGGGGAGTTCGGAGGCACCGTGCTGAACGAACCGAATACAGAGCGCGATCCGTACCAGTTTGTGGCGCAGGCGGAGCATTTTTCGCATTGCGTGCAGAATGGACTGGAACCGAAGACTCCCGGTGAAGAGGGGTTGCGCGACATGCGGTATATCGCGGAGATCTACAGGGCGGCGGGAATCTAAAGAGCGGGCAGCGAGGGAGCCAGGTAGGAAGGGAGCTAGTTGTTGAGTCAACAAGGGAGCGGATTGGTTGAGCGGGGAGTGACGCTGGAGCGATTGCCGATTCTTCTGCTTCATGTGCACGAGCATTGCAACTGCCGTTGCCTGATGTGCGACATCTGGAAGAAGGAAGACGGCAAAGAGCTGGACCTTGCAGATTTTGCGCGACATCGCGAATCGCTGATGCGTCTGGGCGTGCGCGAAGTTGTTTTGACGGGCGGCGAGGCGTTGCTGCATCGAGGATTTGCGGAATTGTGCAGTTTTCTGCGCGAGTGCGGCGTACGGGTGACGCTGCTGACGACGGGATTGCTGTTGGCGAAGCGCGCCGATGCGGTTGCGGAAGGCGTGGACGAGATCATTGTTTCCATCGACGGGCCGGAAGAGATTCACGACCAGGTGCGGCGAGTGAAGGGCGCGTACCAGGTGATTGGCAAAGGGATTGAAGAGGTGCGCCGGAGAAAGGGCGCGACGCCGGTGCACGCGCGCAGCACTGTGCAAAGGACAAATTGCGGGCACCTGCGGCGGACCGTGACCGGAGTGAAATCACTTGCGATGGATTCAATCTCCTTTCTCGCGACCGACCTGACTTCGGAGGCCTTCAATCGCGAGTTGATCTGGCCGGTCGAGAGGCAGGACCAAGTGGCGCTTTCGCGCGAGCAGGTGAGAGAACTGGAAGAAGAGATGGAAGCCCTGATCCGAGAAAATGCCGAAGACATTCGCACCAAATATATTGTGGAGTCGCCAGAGAAGCTGCGGCGGATTGTGCGGCGGTTCCATGAGCACCTGGGCGACTGCACGCCGGTCGCTCCCATGTGCAATGCGCCCTGGGTTTCGGCGGTGGTTGAAGTGGACGGTTCGGTGCGGCCTTGTTTCTTTCACCGGAAGATAGGCAGCCTTGATGGCAATACGCTGGAGGAAGTGATCAACGGCGAAGAGGCGCAGCGCTTCAGGGCGGAGCTGGATGTAGCGGCGGATGCGAAGTGCCAGCGATGCGTGTGCTCGCTGAACTACAAGGGCGGCGAAGGCGCGACGTAGAGTGCAGACGAGTCAGCGTGCTGGCTTCCCCACTCCCGGCAAGATGCGCCAGAAGGCTGGAACGTCGGGAGCGGAATTCCGTTATTCCGCTGTCGGCATGTGTACATACATGGATTGAATTCCGACTCTACCTGGTCCAGTGAAGCGATTCCACACCAAGTTGCCGGCGCTGGCGAAGATTCCCGTAGTCAGCTTTTGGAATAGAGTTTCCATTTGCACCGTGGGGTCCTTGTAGATCCATCCGCCGGGTTCGACGTCGATCTGCTCTCCGGGTCCGAGCGAGACTTCAAAGACATTGCCGTAGCCGTGAACCCATACGATGCCCTCGCCGTCCTGGGCGCGGAAATGGTCAACGAAGAACCCAGTGCCCCCCAAGAGCATGTTCGAAACACCTTTGACACGCGTGAAGTTATAAGCGACGCTGGCTGTCGCGGCGAGGAACTGATGCTCACGCATGTCGATTCCTTCGCCCTGGTTGAGATGAATGGCGAAGATGTGGCCGGCACCGTCACGACTGAATCCGATCTGACCTGGACCAGTGGCTTCCGTCAGGAAGACGGGCATTCCCGCTAGGACGCGCTTGAGTGCGCCCGCCAAAGGCCTGATGCCGATTCTGACAGAGAGATCCTTCCATAGAAGAATGTAGTGCTCGAAATAGACGGGCACGGCGCCGAGCTCAAGATGCAGCGTGGGGACAAGCTCACCTTCGATGTGGTAGGTGACTCCGGCAAAGGTCTCGGCATGGGCTGCGGTCGGCTTTAAGACAGGAATTGGCATTTGGCTCCAACTTTCACATGAAGATGAATGACAATCATCGATGATGCACGGGAAAGTAGGTTGGTGCAAGTGACTTTGGCGAACACGAAGTGTTGGGGCGCCGGGGTCCGGCCATTTGGAACGCATGCTCAGGCCCGAGAATAGGCTCTGATTCTGCAGCGAAGCATGTTACTCTGGCCGCGTGCCGACCGCTTCCCCGGTCCTTGAAAGAACGAAGACTCAACGCCACTCGGCCGTGGTGCGCGTGACGCACTGGCTGACGTTTGTCGCGTTCATTGCGCTGCTGATCACAGGCGGCGAGATCGTGATCTCGCATCCGCGCTTTTACTGGGGCGAAGTGGGGAACGTGAACACGAAGCCACTGTTCGTGCTGCCGATTCCTTCGTCGCGCGATACGGTGCCGACTGCATACAAGTATGTGATGCCGGACCAGAATGGTTGGAGCCGGTACCTGCATTTTGAAGCTGCATGGCTGGCGATTCTGGCCGGATTGGTTTACGGATTCTATGGAGTAGCGAGCGGGCACTTCAGAAAGAACCTGGTTCCGGAGCGGCGTGATTGGAACTGGCGAGCTTACCGGGAGCGCATCGCGAAGTATGTGCACCGCGAGCCGCCGGATCGGGGAGAAGAAAACTCATACAACGTGTTGCAGCGGACGGCTTATGCAGTTGTGATCTTTATTTTATTTCCTCTGATCATCTGGACGGGATTGGCGATGTCGCCGACGTTTACCGCAGCGTTTCCGTGGACGGCGGCGTTGCTGGGCGGGAGGCAATCAGCGCGCACGATTCACTTTTTTGTGTCGTGGCTGCTGCTGTTCTTTCTGATCGTGCACGTGACGATGGTGGCGGTGTCGGGATTCTGGCGACGGATGCGCGGCATGATCACGGGCAGGACAGGAAATTCGGAGGAGGACGGGCAATGAATCCGATTACTCGACGCATGCTCATTTCTGGCGGTGTGGCCGCGGTCGCGGGTGTTGGCGGATTGGCGGTTGCCGATCGGATGGCAAAACGGTATGGGCTGCTGCCGCCGGATGGTGGCGGCGTTTATGGCCCAGGTGAGACGCTGACTTACGCCTGCCAGCGGTTGCTCACCGTCAACAAGCCTGCGCGGCAATTCCCGCGGAGCATGATCTCGAAGAATCCTTTTGCCAACGCAGTGGCGCCGCCGAACGATGAGTACAAGAAATTGAAGGCCGGCGGATTCAAGGATTGGCGGCTGGTAGTGGATGGCACGGTGGCGCGGCCGATGTCGGTATCACTCCCAGATCTGAAGAGCATGCCGATGCGGAGCCAGATCACCGAGGTTGCATGCGAGGAGGGATGGTCGTATATCGCGGAGTGGATCGGAACGCCGCTGGGTAACGTGCTGCGCGAGGCAGGAGTGCTGCCGCAGTCGCGCTACGTTGTCTACTACTCGATCGAGAAGGGCTTGTGGGAGAGCATCGATATGAACGATGCGTGGGACGAGCACACCTTGCTGACGATGGCGATGAATGACGGCGATCTCCCGATCGGATTTGGCGGCCCACTGCGGCTGCGATTGCCGCGGCAGCTTGGCTATAAGAGCCTGAAGTATGTGAACCACGTGACGGTGACGGACGACATCAAGAAGTTTGGGAGCGGGAAGGGATCTGTCGACCCGGATTATGGGTATTCGTGGTACGCGGGAATATAAAGGCAAGGAACAAGGGAGCAAGGGAGCGAGGGGCAAGGGAGCGAGGCGGTTGGCTGGTGTGGGTTCCCATCTTTCCGGCTTAAAACACCGAAAGGATGGGCCACGGGACTCCTTTCATTCTTCCTATTGCCGCCCTTTCTATAAGCAGCAGTACATGACTCTGTCCACATCGCATTGCACCCTGCAAACTTCGTTTCACCTGCTGGGACAATTCGCCTTCCATGTGCCCCGCATCACTGCCCCTAACTGCCTCAGCGCAGAGACTCACGGTAGCGGCTGATTCCCTTAAGAGCCGCACTGTGGAGCGAAGCGAATGAGTGAACCAAAGACTGTGATTCCCACCGTGATTATGGATGGGAACGAGGCTGCGGCCTCCGTTGCCTATCGACTTTCTGAAGTCGTCGCCATCTACCCCATCACCCCCTCGTCGCCGATGGCCGAGTGGGCCGATCAGTGGCGCTCGGAGGGGAAGAAGAATATCTGGGGCGCGTTGCCCATTGTGGAAGAGCTGCAGAGCGAAGGCGGCGCGGCGGGCGCGTTGCACGGCGCATTGCAGGCCGGGGCATTCGGGACCACGTTTACGGCTTCGCAGGGCCTGCTGCTGATGATCCCCAACATGTTCAAGATTGCCGGTGAACTGACCCCGGCGACGATGCACGTGACGGCGCGCACGCTGGCGACGCATGCGCTGTCGATCTTTGGCGACCACTCCGACGTGATGGCTTGCCGCTCGACGGGCTGGGCGATGCTGGCGTCGAACTCCGTGCAGGAAGTGGCCGACATGGCGCTGGTGGCGCAGATCGCCACGCTCGAATCGCGCATTCCGTTCATTCATTTCTTCGACGGCTTCCGCACCTCGCACGAAGTGGGCAAGATTCTGCCCATCAGCGACGAGACGATTCGCGCGATGGTGGACGACAAGTATCTGATTGCGTTCCGCAAGAATGCACTGACGCCGGATCGGCCGTTTATTCGCGGCACGGCGCAGAATCCCGACGTGTTTTTCCAGGCGCGCGAGGCGTGCACGCCGTTCCATGCGGCGGTTCCGGGAATCGTGCAGTCGGTGATGGATCGCTTTGCCGTGCTGACCGGCCGCGCTATCACCTGTTCGATTACTACGGCGCGCCGGATGCGGAGCGCGTGATCGTGATGATGGGTTCGGGCGCAGAGGCCGCCGAAGAAGCCGTGGACGCGATGACGCGCCAGGGCGAAAAGGTGGGCATGTTGAAGGTTCGGCTTGTATCGGCCATTCGACACGCAAGGCATTTCTGGCCGCGCTGCCGGCGACGGTGAAGTCGATTGCAGTGCTGGACCGCTGCAAGGAGCCGGGCGGCGCGGGCGAGCCGCTTTACCAGGACATCATGACGGTGCTGGCGGAGAACGCGGCCAAGCTGCCGTTCGCCGCATGCCGACGGTGATTGGCGGGCGCTATGGTCTGTCGTCGAAGGAGTTTACGCCGGCGATGGTGAAGGGCATCTTCGACGAGCTGACGCAGGCCGGCGCCGAAGAACCACTTCACGATCGGCATCAACGACGATGTGAGCCATTCGAGCCTGGAGTACGATCCAGAGTTTTCGACCGAAGATCCGAAGACGGTGCGAGCGTTGTTCTACGGGCTCGGCTCGGACGGAACGGTGGGCGCGAACAAGAATTCGATCAAGATTATCGGCAGCGAGACGCCGAACTACGCGCAGGGCTACTTTGTCTACGACTCGAAGAAGTCGGGGTCGATGACGACGTCGCACCTGCGGTTCGGGCCGAATCCGATCCGGTCGACCTACCTGATTACCCGCGCCAGCTTTGTGGCCTGCCATAACTTCAGCTTCCTGGAAAAGATGAACGTGCTGGAAGCGGCGATGCCGGGCGCGGTGTTCCTGCTGAACTCGCCTTACTCTGCGGCCGAAGTGTGGGACAAGCTGCCGCAAAACGACGCAGGAAGAGATGCTGCGCAAGAAGATCGAGTTCTACGTGATCGACGGCTACAAGGTGGCGCGCGAAGCCGGCATGGGCACGCGCATCAACACCATCATGCAGACGTGCTTCTTCGCGATCAGCGGCGTGCTGCCGCGCGAGGAGGCGATCAAGCAGATCAAGAAGGCGATCAAGAAGACCTATGGCAAGCGCGGCGAGGCGGTGGTGCAGAAGAACTTTGCCGCAGTGGATCATGCGCTGGCGCATCTGGAAAAAGTGGAGCTGCCCGACGGCGGCAACTTCGACATTCGATATGACAGGAGTGATTTCGAGCAAGGCGCCGAAGTTTGTGCACGACGTGCTGGGGCAGATTGCCGCGGGCAAGGGCGACCTGGTTCCGGTAAGCGCGATTCCCGCGGGCGGCGCATTTCCGAGCGGGCACGGCGCAGTGGGAGAAGCGCAACATTGCGCAGTTTATTCCGGTGTGGGACAAGGATCTGTGCATCCAGTGCGGCAAATGCGTGATGGTGTGCCCGCATGCGGTGATTCGCGCCAAGATTTACGACGGCAAGCTAGCGCGACAAATCTCCGGCGACGTTCAAGTGGGCGAAGCCGAAGTGGCGCGGCATGGAAGAGCAGCGCTACACGCTGCAGGTGGCTCCGGAAGATTGCACTGGCTGCGCGGTATGCGTGGAAGTTTGCCCGGTGAAGAGCAAGAGCGACGCAAGCAAGAAGGCGATCAACATGGCGCCGCAGGCGCCGCTGCGCGAACCGGAGCGCGAGAACTGGGAGTTCTTCCTGGGACTGCCCGAAGTTGATCGCTCGAAGTTGTCGCACACGCAGGTGAAGGATCTGCAACTGCTGCAGCCGCTGTTTGAGTTTTCAGGCGCGTGCTCGGGATGCGGCGAGACGCCATACATCAAGTTGATGACGCAGTTGTTTGGCGACCGGCTTTACATCGCAAATGCGACGGGCTGCTCGTCGATCTACGGCGGCAACCTGCCGACCACGCCGTACACGAAGCAATGGCGAAGGGCGCGGGCCGACGTGGGCGAACTCGCTGTTTGAGGACAACGCGGAGTTCGGATTCGGCATGCGGACGGCGCTCGACCAGCAGAAGGCATTCGCAGAGATGCTGGTGACGCGGCATGGCTGCGGCGAAGTCGGCGCGGAACTGGCGGCAGACCTGGTGGGCGCGCCGCAGAAGACCGAAACCGAGATCGATCAGCAGCGCGAGCGGGTTGCCAAGCTGCGCGAAAAGCTTGCGCAGCAACGAGACCTCAGATGCGCGGAACCTGCTGGCGATTGCCGATTCGCTGGTTCGCAAGAGCGTGTGGATTCTGGGCGGCGACGGCTGGGCGTTCGACATCGGCTTTGGCGGACTCGATCATGTGCTGGGCTCGGGCAAGAATGTGAACGTGCTTGTTCTCGATACCGGCGTCTACTCGAATACCGGTGGGCAGGCATCGAAGTCCACGCCGCGCGGCGCCGTGGCCAAGTTTGCCGCCAGCGGCAAGCCAAACAGCCGCAAAGACCTGGCCATGGAAGCAGTGAGCTATGGCTCGGTGTACGTGGCGCAGGTGGCGCTGGGCAGCAACGACACCCATGTGATCAAGGCCTTCCAGGAGGCCGAGGCGCACGAAGGGCCGTCGATCATCATCGCGTACTCGAGTTGCATCGCGCACGGCTACGACCTGGTGCACGGACTGGAGCAGCAGAAGCTGGCAGTGCAGTCGGGCTACTGGCCGCTGATGCGCTACAACCCTGTCTTGCGCGAGGAAGGGCAAGAATCCATTCCAACTCGATTCGAAGGCGCCGTCGATCCGGCTGAAGGACTATGCGTATCGCGAAGCGCGGTACACGATGCTGGCGCGCGGGAATCCTGAGCTGGCTGCGGCGTTGTTGACCGAAGCGCAGGACGATGTGGAGCGGCAATGGCGCGTGTACTCGGCGCGGGCGGGAATGCCGGGCCGCGGCGAGACTCCGCACATCGCTCCGCCAGAAGTGATGGAAGAAAAGCCCGAGGAAAAACTGGCGGCTACGGCTGCCGGAGGTGAAGAATGACCGATCTTTCGATGCAGTATCTCGGCATGAAACTGAGCGGCCCGATCGTGGTCGCCAGCACGCCACTGTCCGAGTCGATCGACAATATTCGCCGCATGGAAGATGCGGGCGCTTCGGCCATCGTGCTGACTTCGCTGTTTGAGGAGCAGCTGGCGCTGGAATCGCGCGCGCTTGACGAAGATCTATCGCGCGGCACGGATTCATTTGCCGAGTCGCTTGGATTATCTTCCCGAGCTGAGCGACTACCGCATGACGCACGACGGATATCTGGAGCATCTGCAACGCGCACGAGAGGCTGTCGGGATTCCCATCATGGCCAGCCTGAATGGCGCGACGAGCGGCGGATGGGTGAGGCTGGCGAAAGAGATGGAGCAGGCCGGGGCGAGCGCGATCGAACTGAATACCTTTGCGCTGGCGACGGACAGCAGCCAGACCTCGGCGGAGCTTGAGCTGCAACTGCTCGAACTGGTGGACGGCGTGTGCAAAGCGGTCAAGGTTCCAGTGGCGGTCAAGCTGTCGCAATCCTTTACCAGCCTGCCGCATCTGTGCGCGCGGCTTGAGGAAGCGGGCGCGAGGCAGTGGTGCTCTTCAACCGCTTTTATCAGCCCGACTTCGACATCGAGGCGCTGGAAGTGCGGCCGACGCTGCACTTTTCTACGCCGTCGGAGTTGCTGCCGCGGCTGCATTGGGCGGCGATTCTCTACGGACACCTCAAGTGGCGACATCGCGATTACCGGTGGCGTGCATTCGGCGGAAGACGTGCTGAAGTCGATCATGGCAGGGGCAAGCGTGGCGATGATGGTTTCAGCGCTGCATATTCACGGCATCGAGCACATCGCACGCGTGCTGGCCGACCTGCGCTATTGGCTTGACAAGCGCGAGTATGCGTCGCTGGCCGAGACGCGCGGCTGCCTCAGCCGGCGTTCCGTGCCGGATACTTCACCTTACGATCGCGGCAACTACATCAAGACGCTGAGCTCCTATAGCCTGAGGCAGACGGTGGCAGCGTTCTGAGCGCATGCCGATTCAGCCGCGGGGTTCAGAATCGAGCCTCGGGCTGCACATGCATTTTGATCGAATCCGGGAGGAAAATATGCGTCGGGTTGTCCCGATCTCCGCGTTGCTCTTGGTTACTTCCATTTTCCTTTCCGCCACTTATGCGCAGAATCAGCTGGTTCCTGGCAGCGGTTCTGACCTGAGTGCGGATTACCCGATGAATCGGGCCGGAGTCTTCATTCAAAGCGCCGAGTGGACGACGGTTTCGAATCAGACGCCTGCTAAAACCAAGATCGCCCACGGGATTGCGACGTCACTTTCGTACGGCGTAGTTCCCGCCAAGATCGTGGCGGAATACGAAGGGGAACGCGCTCCCACACAGGTAGAAGGCACCCAGCCGATCCTTTGCATTTGTCACATCGTGTCGTTGCCGGGTGAGCCTGTTCTCGTCAGGCTGCATCCGAAAAAAGGGGCGAGGGAGCTCGACGGCGGCAGGATGATCGTATATCCGATCGTTGGCGGCTTTAAAACGGGAGACGCCAACAAAAGCGATCTCATTCCCGCCGATGTGTCGCACCCCGCTTCGGAAGTCTGGCTTGTGCGCCCTCAGTCTCCGCTGGAGTCCGGAGATTATGCGTTGATGCTTGGGACACAGAACTTCAACATCTATCCGTTTACGGTTGCGGTGCCTTCTGTTCAACCGACCGCAGCCAAGTGAAGATGCCGTTCTTAAGAGTGCAGGATCGTGCGCCTGATCACGGACTTCTGCCGGGTAGGAAAGTATCCTACGGGTTCGCTCCGGAAGGAAGTTGAGGTCTTCGGTTTTCGAAGGATTTCCTAATGGGTTGCACCAAATCATCGAGGCGGCTGCGATGGATTGCAGCCGCCGTTTTTTGCGCGCGAAGCAGTTCGCTCAGCTCGCGATTTCCGGCAGCCAGCGGATCGGGAAATTGAATGGGTGTGCGCTGGAGAGAGCAGGTCGGCGAGTCGGAAAGTCAGCGGCCGTGATCTCTGCCTGGAGTTTCATGGCAAAGATTTCCTGAAGGAATGAAAGCGAGCGGTGCGGCGAGAATGATATTTACGTTTTTGACCGTTTTTGACCGCGATTTTGCTGGCGTTGTGTTGCAGACAAAAGAGTTAGCTCGGAAAAGCACCACTTTTGGAGCATGAAAAAATAGTTATTTATTTTCCCGCGGTTTCGGCTGTTTTCCGAGGCCGGCCGGGGCGGCGGCGCATTGCGAAATCGGCAGATGTTGGTTCGCGGCGCAGCGCGGAGAGCGCAACCTTGGCTGCGTCGAAGCAATGCTCCGCCTCGGTATGCCGGATCACTTCAGTTAACTCGGCATAGGTGACACAAGCGATGAAATCGCAGACGTTCTGGTAGCCGACGAGAGGCGGCATGGTCCGAAGGTAACGCTCCTTTGCAGCTTGCTCCGCTTCGAAGTCACTGTCGTCTTCATCGAGATCTTTGAGTCTTGCCTGGTACGCGCGGTTCCAGGCGCCGATGCAGCGCGCCACGGAGGGATTGTCCGAAGGACGGTCGTGGTCTTCGGACTCGCACTTTTCCTGTTCGGTGGTGATGTCGTCTTCTTGTTGTGGTTCGGCCATTACGAAAACTCCTCTACTTCAAAGCGTAGTGAAATCGCAGAAATAACAGGCACTGTTTGCGAGATTTTTTATTCGCTATGGAATGAGAGAGATGAGGCAGATTTGAGGAGAGCCGGGACTTGACAAGAAAAAGCGGACTTAGCGGAAACGCCGGAATTGGCAGGGTTGGCGCTGCCGTAAAGGATTTTCGGGATTGTGAAGGCCGGAATTTTGAGGTATCCGACCCTTCCCGCCGAGAAACCTGGAAAGAAAAGGGCACGGGAGTTTACGGTGAATGGAATGCGTTAGTGGCTTGTACACGTCCTGGCGCTGCCTTAGTACCGCGATCGTGTGAATTCGTGCTTTCCCACCCATGAAACGATGATGCCGTTCCATCGATGGGGCACCCAACATTGGCACAAGATCATACGGTGAGCGAACTTAGTTCTGCAGGAAGCGGAGCACTGCTTTCTCAAGCAGGCCGCGGGCGCGGGGCAGCGCGGCTTCGACGGGGTCGCTGAAGGATTCGCCGAGTTCGGTGGAGCCGGCGCCGACTGTGAGAAGCATGGCGTGGGCCGACATGGATCCGTATAGGCTGCGTGTAAGGCCGAGGAGTTCATGCGCGGCCATGTGATGCGCTGCAGCATCGCCATTTCCGCGATTTGACACGACTGCAGCCAGGCTGACGCGTCCGGGCGGGGATTTTACGGAAGCATCGACGAAGAGCACGGAATCTGCTGCTGCGATGTCTTCGGCCAGGTCGGGCGTCCATTGCTGACGGGCGATCACGCGCACGTTGCTGTTTTTCTGAAATCGTTCGGCGGCCCACTCGGCAAGCTTTGGTCCGACGCCATCGTCACTGCGCAGTGTGTTGCCGCAGGCGAGAACGAGGCAACGTGCTGTCGTTTCCATTTTTCACGGTTCTCCGTTCCGAATCTCTTCTCTGGTCTCTTGAGATTCGTTCCGTTAGGTTTCGTTTTATCACGCGGGACTTCAATCCCGCGCGATGCGGTCGATCACCTCACCATCGGCAGAAACGAGCGAGATTTCGAGCGGCATCTGGCCAAAGGCGTGCGTGGAACAGCTCAGGCACGGGTCGAAGGTGCGAACGACGGCTTCGACGCGGTTGAGAATGCCCTCGGTAAACTTGCCATCCTTGACGTAATGCTTTGCGGCCTGCAGCACGCCTTGGTTCATGGCGTTGTTGTTCTGGCCGGTGGCGATGACGAGGTTGGCCCAGGTGATTTGGCCGTTCTCGTCCACCTTGTAGTGGTGATGGAGCGTGCCGCGCGGCGCTTCGGCCTGGCCTGCGCCTTCGAGGCGGTTGACGCCGGCGGTGGCGCGCACGTGCTTGTCGAGGATGCGCGGGTCGGTGAGGATCTGTTCGATCTTTTCGATGCCGTAGAGCATGTCGATGAGGCGCGCGTGATGGTAGTGGAAGGAACTCTCGACGGGGCCGGCGGCAAATCTGCTTGAACTCGGCGAGTTCCTTGTCGGCTTGCGGCGTGCCCATGGTCTTGACGATGTTGAGCCGGGCCAGCGGGCCCACGCGATAGCTGCCGTCGGGATAGCCGAGCGGCTTGTAGTAGGCGAACTTGGTGTAGCTGTAGGGCTCGACGGCTTCGCCGATCACTTCGGTGAAGCGGGTCGGCGGTGATGCCGTCTTCGATGATGGCGCCTTTGGCGTCGATCAGGCGCAGCGCGCCGTCGGTGAATTCGACGGACTCGTCTTCGTTGATGAGGCCCATGATAGTTCGATGGGAAGTTGGCGAAGACTTCGATCTCCGGCGCGAAAGTGTCCGCGATCTGTTTGTAGGCGTCGAGCGCGAGGCCGATGTTGGCGTAGGCCTCGGGAATCATGGCCAGGATTTCGTCGCGCTTGGCCGGGGTCAAGCGGCTCGGTGACGCCGCCGGGGACGACCCATCCGGGATGGATGCGCTTGTCGCCGAGCAGTTCGATGATGCTGCTGGCCGAAGCGGCGCAGGCCGATGCCGGCGCGGCCGAGTTCCGGCTTGGCGGCCGACAACGCCGAAGATGTTGCGGACTTTCGGGATCGGACTTCCATGCCGAGAAGCAGGTCGGGCGAGGCGAGATAGAAGAAGCTGAGCGCGTGCGACTGCACCATCTGCGCCAGGTTCAGCATGCGGCGCAACTGCGCGGCGGTGTGCGGAATGCGCACCGACATGATGGCTTCGCAGGCCTTGGCGGAGGCGATGAGATGCGAGACGGGGCAGATGCCGCAGATGCGCGCCATCAGGCTGGGCATCTCGTAGAACGGGCGGCCTTCGCAGAACCGCTCGAAGCCGCGCACCTGCGTGACGTGGAAGTGCGCGTCTTCGACTTCGCCCTGGCCGTTGAGCTGGATGGTGATTTTGCCGTGGCCTTCGAGGCGGGTTACGGGATCGATGGTGATGGTCTGGCTCATAGCAAGCTCCGAATTGTTGAACGTCGGGCGCTGGACGCGAGAAGGGTTAGAGGTCGGCGCTACACTACGCTCCAAAGCGGGTGAGCGCTGGAATGTCCAGCGGGCCGCCGGTGACCAGCGCAGTGAGCGCGGTGTGAAATGTGTCGGCCGAGGGCGGGCAGCCGGGCAGAAAAACGTCCACCTTCACGAATTCGTGAATGGGGCGCACGACGCTTGAGCAGCTTGGGCACGACGACGCAGGGAATCTGCGGCTGCGCGGTGGCGTTCTCGATGTAGGCGCGATCGAGAATCGCCTCGGGGCCGATGGGATTGCGCATGGAGGGCACGTTGCCGGCGACGGCGCAGTCGCCCATGGCGACCAGCAGCTTTGGAGTGGGCGCGAATCTTCTTGATCTTCTTCTCGTCGTCGACCGAGGCGACCGCTCCCTCGACCAGCGCGATGTCGACTTCGTCGGGGAACTCCTTGGTGTCGACGATGGGGCTGTAGACCATGTCGACAAGTTCGGCGAGTTCGAGAAGCCGCTCGTCCATGTCGAGAAACGACATGTGGCAGCCGGAACATCCGTCGAGCCAGACCGTTGCCAGTTTCAGTTTGCTCATTGCGCTTCCCTCATCAGGTTCAGGTAGGGCAGAAAGTCGGGATACTTGGGATGATCGGAGCCGATCTTGCTCTTGTCGAAGAGCGCGCCGGTGGGGCAGACCTGGACGCATTTGCCGCAGCGGGTGCAGGCCGGAGCTTCCCCAGTCCTGGTGCAGGTCGGTGATGATCGAGCGATCGATGCCGCGGCCCATCACGTCCCAGATGTGCGCGCCCTCGATCTCAGCGCAGACGCGCACGCAGCGGGTGCAGAGGATGCAGCGGTTGTGGTCGAGGGTGAAGCGCTCGTGCGAAGCGTCGACAGGCAGTTCGGGGTTGCGATAGGGCAAGCGAACGTGGGTCAGGCCCTGCTCCTGGCCGAGGGTCTGCAGTTCGCAGTGGCCGTTGGCCACGCAGACCGAACAGATGTGATTGCGCTCGGCAAAGAGCAGTTCGAGGATGGTGCGGCGGTGCTTCTGCAGCCGCTCGGTGTTGGTGCTGACCTCCATGCCTTCATAGCACGGTGGTCACGCAGGCGGGGAAGCAGCTTGTTGCTGCCCTTGATTTCGACCAGGCACAGGCGGCAGGCGCCCACATCGCTGAGGCCGTCGAGATGGCAGAGCGTGGGAATGTCGATGTCGTTTTCGCGCGCCACTTCGAGGATGGTCTGGCCGGCGCGGGCGCTGACTTCCTGGCCATCGATGATGAGAGTTTTGACGTCGACGGATGCAGCTCATGCCAACACCTCCATCGGAGATTCGACTCGGGTGCCTGCATGTTGCAGACGCCGGCCGGACAGCGCTTGTGCACAATGTGCTCGATGTACTCGTTGCTGGAAATACTTCAGCGTGCTGAGCACCGGATTGGGCGCCGTCTGGCCGAGGCCGCAGAGGCTGGTTTCCTTGACCGTGGCGCAGAGATCGATCAGCAGGTCGAGGTCGTCCATGGTTCCGGCGCCGTTGCAGATGCGCGTGAGCAGCGTGAGCATCTGCGCGGTGCCGGCGCGGCAGGGAATGCACTTGCCGCAGGACTCGGTCATGCAGAACTCGATGAAGAAGCGGGCCACGTTGACCATGCAGGAGGTGTCGTCCATGACGATCATGCCGCCGGAGCCCATGATGGAGCCGATCTTCAGCAGCGCGTCGTAGCTGACGCCGATGTCGAGCAGTGTCGGCGGGAATGCAGCCGCCGGAGGGTCCGCCGGTTTGCACGGCCTTGAATTTGTGGCCGTCGGGAACGCCGCCGCCGATGACCTCGATGATCTCGCGGAGCTTGATGCCCATGGGCACTTCGACCAGGCCGGTGTTGGTGATTTTGCCGGTGAGCGCGAAGACCTTGGTGCCCTTGCTGCGCTCCGAGCCCATGCCGCAAACCATTTGCCGCCGTTGCGAATGATGGGTGCGATGTTGGCGAAGGTTTCAACGTTGTTGATCAGCGTGGGCTTGCCCCACAGGCCGCTCGACTGCGGGATAGGGCGGCCGCGGCCTGGGCGTGCCGCGCTTGCCTTCGATGGAGGCGATCAGCGCGGTCTCTTCGCCGCAGACGAAGGCGCCGGCGCCGAGGCGAATCTCAACGTCGAAGCTGAACGGCGTGTTGCAGATGTTGTTGCCGAGCAGGCCGCGGCGCCGCGCCTCGCGCAGGCGGTGGTGAGCCGCGCGACGGCCAGCGGATATTCGGCGCGGACGTAGATGTAGCCCTTGCTTGCGCCGACCGCATAGGCGGCGATGGCCATGCCTTCAATGCACGCGATGCGGATCGCTTTCCAGGACGCTGCGATCCATGAACGCGCCGGGGTCGCCTTCGTCGCCGTTGCAGATGACGTACTTCAGGTCGCCGCCGGCTTTGGCCACCGTGCCCCACTTCAGGCCGGTGGGATAGCCGCCGCCGCCGCGCCCGCGCAGGCCGCTCTCGGTGATGCTGCTGGATCACGCCGTTGGGCGTCATCTCAGTGAGCGCCGTCAGCAGCGCCTTATAGCCGTCGCGGGCGATGTAGTCGTCGATCTTTTCCGGATCGATGTGGCCGGAGTTCTCAAGCACGACGCGGACCTGCTTGTCGAAGTGCTCGCTGCAGATCGCACTGCAGCTCGGGCACGGGCTCGCCGCCCAGGCTGGCGACAATGGCCTCGGCGTGCTCGGCATTCGACATGGTGGTAAAGGGTTTCTTCGGGATCGACGCGGACCAGCGGGCCGGCGGAGCAGGGTCCCATGCAGCCGGTGCGGCGGACGCAGACCTTTTTGCCGGAGGCCTCGGCGGCCTTTACGAGCGCATCGCTTAAGCTTGTCGGAGCCCTGGCTGGCGCAGGCCAGGTCCATGCAGACGTTTATTTCGTGGTCGTATCTTCGCATTTTCCAGCGCGGACGGTTTCGGCGATCTGTTCGAGCTCTTCGATGTGTCATTCCACGGCCCACCTTTCCAGTTGCTCCAGCATCTGCTCGCCGTTCATCTCGCCGTCCACTTCGCCGTCGTAAAGCACGACCGGGGCGCGGCTGCAGGCGCCGACGCAACGGGCGGTCATCAGGCTGATGTTGCCGTCCTTGGTGGTCTGGCCCTGCGGAATGCCGAGGCGCTTTTCGGCCGCGGCCACCAGCTTGTCGGCGCCCTTGATGTAGCAGGCGGTTCCGGCGCAGATGGTCATGGTGTGCTTGCCGGGCGGCTTGAGGCTGAAGTAGTGGTAGAAGGTCACCACTCCATAGGCCTGGCTGAGCGGCACGCGCAGAGAACGGGCGACGAAACGGATGGCATCGTCGTCGAGGTAGCCGAAGGAAGACTGCACGGTGTGGAGCGTTTCAATCAGCGCGTGGCGGGCAAAACCATTCTTGCGCATGGTGCCGTTCACGATCTTCCATCGTTTGTCGTCGCTGGGCAGCGGCGGGGGTGTGAATGCTGGCACGATTCCTCCCTCGAGATTCGGACTGGTCGAGCTGCGCACTGTAGTCGGCTGCAGACACCGTTCACACGTGCGTTGATCGATGCCTACCATTGTTGTACGTCGCTGAGGGTTCCAAGCAGTCCGTGACAGCGGTCACGTCAGGAATGCGTGCTAAGTCTCACAATGGCAGGAATTCTGCTTTTCCTCGATTTTGTGCAAAACGCGATTTCTAGCCACAGCCGAGTGGATGTGGGAGTGCGAGCTTTCGGAGTGACGCAAAGCACGAGCAGCGTTCACGAACCGAGCAGCGGGAAGGTGGTCGGAGATGCCGAAGAGGAAGATGATGCCGATGACGAAGCTATAGGCGGCGCCGGTCCAGGCGATGGCGTGGTAGAAGCGGGGATGATGGCCGCTGGCGCTGAAGGCTCCGCCCATGGATGCGGTCATGAGCGCGTTCATGGCCACCAGTCCGATGGAAAAGGCCGCCAGGCCCAGCATGCCGCGCGAAGTTCCGCCCAGGTTGGCGGTGAGGAAGAAGAGCGCCAAGCTGGCTGGGAGTTTCGGCGCCGACGCCGTGCAGCATGCCGATGAGGAAGACCGATTTTCCGGTGTACATCCACTGGAAACGCTCAGGGCGTGGCGCTTCGCGATTCCAGATGCGGCGCACTTGCCACGCCAGCCAAAGCACGCCGTTGATGGCGATGGCCAGGCGGCTTTCGATGCGGCTGTGGGTGTGGCCGTGGGCGTCTTTGCGCAGGATTCCGGCGACTACGCCGATGCCGAGCACGATGAGCGTGAGGCCGATGAGGCGCTCCGTCCAGTGGTCGAGCCCCTGCGGGCAGGCCCATGTGCAGTTGGAGCACGGCGACGCCGAGCGCGGCTACGGTGAAGGCGTGGCCGAGGGCATAGGTCATGCCCAGGCGCAAGCCGCTGCGCCAGTTGCGCTGCACGGCGGTAATGTCGGAGATGGCGGCGAGGTGATCGTAGTCGAAGCCGTGACGCAGCCCCAGCAGCAGGCAGGAGCCAAGAGCGGCGTCGAGTTTCCAGTCGCCGAGGATTGGTGTCACGAGCCTCAGTATAGGGCAGAGGCTGATATGGATATTGGTCACTCGGGAATGCGTAGGGCGTTTGAACCCGGTCCCAGGCAGGGACCGGCGGCGCCTCAAGTCAATTGACTGTTTAGCGAGCTTCAACTGTAGTTGGTAATTGCTGTAGTCGATGGTGACGACGGTTCTGCCGAAGAGGAACTGTCGGACTCGGCGCGGGCGTGGGTGGCCATCGAAAAGCCGTCGATGTTGGCGTATTGGCGCATCATGTGCGTGGCGCCGGCGAACATCGACGGGCTCTTGGTCGCGACGCCTTCGATCTGCACGATGGAGAAATCCTTTGCGTCCACCCACATGGTGCCCATGGATGAGATTGGAGGCTTTCTGCCGTGGGCTGATGGCGAGGGCGTAGCAAGTCGCGGCCATCGATGCGCTGAATGCCGCCGGGATCCAGCTTCATCACATAGTTGGCGGAAGTGAACCATGAGTGTTCGACGTTGCCGGGTAGGTTGATGTCCTTCTCGTTTTCGAGGAGCGGATCGAGGCCGAATGTTTGGATGATCGCCGAGCCGCTTTCGGAAACGATGGTGTAGCTCTTGCCGGCCTCTTTGCGGTAGGTGGTTTTGACGGTCATTTCTGCTGCCGGATGGGTCTCGTCGTTGCCTCGGTAGACGGTGTAGTGCTCGGTGACCGTGTATCCGGCGACGTGTTCGAACCTTGCCGATCACGCTGCATCAATGCCCTGGAATGACGGATGCCTGGGTCGGGCTGCCTGCGGCGGGGCGGCAGCAAGGCAAGAGAGGTCAAGGACATGAGAACATTGGCACTTTACGGGGAGAGCTGAGTCGAAGTCGACATTGGCTCACGCTCTGATCTTCCGTCATCTTCAAGTTTAAATTGTGCGGGCGCTTGGTCGCGGTTTGGCGACGGTGCGAGCATGCTCTGTATTGGATGCGGGGTGCCGGTGCGCGAGCAGCATGCGCTATGCTTGTGTTCGATCATGAGGTCGCAAATCGCTGACCCGTGCAGCAGAGCAGAACTGGCGAACCGGGAGGACGGCGACGCCGGCGCGAGTGTTGAGTGCGCGGCGTGGTGCAGGGGGTCGGGTTTCGGCCGTTTGTTTACCGGCTGGCGCTGGAGGAGGCGCTTGGCCGGCTTCATCGGCAACGATACGCGACGGCGTGACGATTGAATCGAGGGACCGGCGGAGCGAGTGGATGCGTTTCTGGCGCGGCTGCGCACGGAGACGCCGCCGCTGGCGCGCATCGACTCGGTTGCCGTGCGAGAGTTGCGGCCGACGGGCGAGAACGGATTTCGCATCGTCGCCAGCGAAGTGCTGGGGCGGGTCAGCACGGGGATTCCGGCAGATGCGGCGACTTGCGCCGATTGCCTGCGCGAACTGCTTGACCCGGATGATCGACGCTATCGCTATCCATTTTTGAATTGCACCAACTGCGGGCCGCGCTTCACGATTACGCGGCGCATTCCCTATGACCGGCCGCAGACGTCGATGGCGCAGTTCACGATGTGCGCGGCCTGCCAGGCAGAGTACGACGATCCGGCTGAATCGGCGCTTTCACGCGCAGCCCAATGCGTGCTGGGTGTGCGGGCCGCGGGTTTGGCTGGTGAGTGCGCGGACGGCACGGATGATTGCCGGACGAGGATGCCGGTGGCTGCGACGATCGATCGCCTGGCTGGCGGTGAGATCATGGCCATCAAAGGCATCGGCGGATTCCACCTGAGCGTGGATGCAACCAATGAGGCGGCGGTGACTGCGCCTGCGCGAGCGCAAGCATCGCTTTGGAAAGCCGCTGGCCGTGATGGTGCGGATCTGGAGGCGGCGCGAGCGATTTGCGCACTGACGGCGGAGGAAGAAGCTCTGCTGATGACATCTGCGCGGCCGATTGTGCTGGCGCGGACGCGAGAAGGACTGCGGCATCGCGCGAGGGTGTCGCGCCGGGAATTCCGTGGCTGGGCGTGTTTCTGCCTTACGCGCCGTTGCAGCATCTGCTGTTTGCTGATCGCGACGAGTGCAGGCGCTGGTGATGACCTCGGCAAATCTGAGCGAAGAGCCGATTGCGATTGACAACGACGAAGCGCTGGCGCGGCTGGGTGAGATTGCGGATGCATTTCTGATGCACGACCGGGAGATTCTGCAGCGGTGCGACGATTCGGTTGCAGCGGTGGTGGATGGCGCGCCGCAGTTGATTCGGCGGGCGAGGGGATTCGTTCCGCTTGGCGTGTGGACTTGCCGATCGATTCAGTCCGCCGCTGCTGGCAGTTGGCGGGCATCTGAAGAATGTTTTCGCGCTGGCGCGGGGGCGATTTGCCTATCAGAGCCAACACCTGGGAGACCTGGAGAATTTGACTGGGCTCGAGTTCTTCAAGGAGTCTCTCGATCACCTGATGCGCACGTTCGAGATTGAACCGGAGACGGTGGTGCACGATCTGCATCCGGGCTATTTGTCGACGTCGTGGGCGAAGGAGTGGGCGAGCGAGCGCGGATTGCCACTGATTGGCGGTGCAGCATCATCATGCGCATGTGGCTGGATGCATGGCGGAGCATGGGCTGACGGACCGGTGATTGGGTTGTGCCTGGATGGGACGGGCTATGGCACGGATGGAAAAATCTGGGGCGGGGAAGTGCTGATCCGCGGCTCGATGGCTTTGAGCGATTTGCGCATCTGGAATATGTGCCGATGCCGGGCGGCGATGCTGCGATTCAGGAGCCGTGGCGGATGGCGTTGGGGCTCTGCATGCGGCGGGGTTCGATGTGGAGCGGAGCGGCGGCGCTACTCGGCGCAGAGCGAAGCGAGGCGCGCGTTGCTGAAACGGATGATCGAGCGCGAGATCGAACACGCCGATGACATCGAGCCTGGGGCGGCTGTTTGATGCGGTAGCAGCGTGGGTGTTGGGGCGGCGCGCGGTGGACTATGAGGCGCAGGCGGCGATTGAATTGGAAGGGCATTGCGAGTGGTGAGCCGG
This sequence comes from uncultured Acidobacteriaceae bacterium, assembly GCA_963782085.1. Taxonomy (GTDB): domain Bacteria; phylum Acidobacteriota; class Terriglobia; order Terriglobales; family Acidobacteriaceae; genus Telmatobacter. The sequence continues at coordinate 715,194 of CAWAIL010000001.1, read as the reverse complement.
ACAGATGTGAGCAGGGAGATTACGTTCGCCGGAGTTGTGGACATGAAGCGAATCGAGGGTGATCCGAAGTGATCCGAACTGAGAATGTGGAAGACGCTGTGGAAGGATCTGCGGCGCGGTGTGAAGAGCGAGCCGCATAGCGGCGCGATTCCACGCAGGAGTGGCGGAGGGATTTATCAATGCGGCAGCGAATGCGCGCATAGAGACCGGCATCAATGTGCAGTGTGCTCTGAGCGGCGGATGCATGCACAACCGGCGGCTGGCGCGGCTGTTGCGCAGAGGGTCTGGAAGAAGAGGGGTTTGCAGGTGTTTCAGCATCGGCAGTGAGCCCTGGCGATGGCGGGCTTGAGTTATGGGCAGGCCGCGGTTGCTGCGGCGGTGTCTGCGGAGACAAGTGATTCACTAGAGGATACATGCAAATGACAGAGCGTGCAATTGACTTCGCTTGCGCTGACGGAATCGCCGGATTCTTGAGCTTCGCCGTGACTGGGCTACGGCTTGTATTCGGCTATCGGCCTCGATTTTCGCTTGGATCCGGTGCTGTCGATGCTCTATTGCATCTTGCCACGTCGCGTGTTTTCCGGTTTTCGAGTTCTGGATTCGTGTGGCGGAGATCGGCGATTGTGCTGGCGATTCTCGCGCTTGCGTTCGTGATTGTCTATGCGGTTCTGAGTTGGAGGCACTGCGCTTCGTTCGGATACTGTACCGGCGTTGCGTCCATTGTCTTGCATCGTGGTCAAAACGAAACGGCGCTTGCGTTCCTCGGGACCGCGATCTCGACTTTGACGGCGATGGTGGTGGAGAACGCGGCTCAAGGCACGGTCGAAAACTTGATTGTCGCGCTGAGTTGGGCGTGGGAGATTCAGGTTCGTGCTATCCCCGGTCTCAAAATCGAGACCGGGCGCACCCGCCATTGTGCGCAAATCAAGGTCTGGCAGCACCAATGCGGGCCAGAAGGCTCTCATTACCGCCGGTCTCGAGACCGCGCTTCAAGTTTCTGAAACTTGGAGAAACCGGCTCAGCCGGAGAGGCGGACCAGCTGCTGCGCTTCTTCGCGCGGGCCGAGGATGGACATGCGCGGAATGCGGCCGCGGACCATGGCGACTTCGTCGCAGCGGTGCAGGCGCGGGCAGCTCTGGCAGTCTTTGAAGATCTTGTCGGGCAGCTCGGACTTGTCTTCGACGGTGCGAAATCCGTACTTGAAGAAGAAGTCGGGAATGCGCGTGAACAGGCATACGGACTGGATGCCGTGGGTCTCGGCTTCTTCAATGAGCGCGCCAAGGATGCGGCCGCCTGCGCCCTGGCCCTTGGCCTCGGGCTTGACGACGATGGAGCGGACTTCGCAGAGGTGCGGCCCGTAGAGATGCAGCGCGCCGCAGCCGAGAAAGACGCCGCCATCGGATTCGGCAACGGTGAAGTCGCGGATGTTTTCGCAGATTTCGGCGAAGGCGCGCTTGAGCAGCGTGCCGTCGCCGGAGAGCGAATTCACCAGGTCGTAGACGTTGGAGGCATCGTGGAGGAGGGCCTTACGCACCAGCATGGATGGCCTCCTCGAGTTCGGATATTGCGCAGCGCGGCGATGCGTTTCGCGCGTGCTGTCGAGGGCCTGGCGCACGCGCTCGCGCGCGGTTCCGCCGATGACGTCGTGGCAATCGAGCGTGGCGTCAAGCGTGACGGCGGCGTAAAAGTCTTCGCCGAACTCGGGGCCGAACTGGCGCAGCTCATCGAGCGTGAGGTCGTTGAGTTCGACGCCTTTCTCGAGCGCAAAGCGCACGGCGTTGCCGATTTTCTCGTGCGCGGTGCGGAAGGGAACGCCCTTGTGGACGAGATAAGTGGCCGCGGCCATGGCATTGAGATAGCCGGACTGCGCGGCTTCGTTCATGCGCTGGCGATTGAACTGAAGAGCGGCGGTGAAGCGCGCCACGAGCGCGAGCATCTGCCGGCACAAACTCGACCGCGAATGCCGGCTCCTGGGTCTCCTGCATGTCTTTATTGTAGGCCAGAGGCAGGCCTTTGAGCTGCAGCGTGACGGCTTGCGCTGCGCCGTGAATGCGACCGACTTTGGCGCGGATCAGCTCGGTGAGGTCGGGATTTTTCTTCTGCGGCATGGCGCTGGAGCCGGTGGAAAATGCCTCGGGCAGCATGACGAAGCCGAATTCGGCGGTGGCGAAGAGCGTGATCTCTTCGGCGAAGCGGCTGAGATGCAGACCGACGAAGGTGAGCGCCTGCAGATATTCGAGGATGAAGTCGCGGTCGCTGGTTGCGTCCATGGAATTGGCTGTGGGCGCGGTGAAGCCCAGCTCGCTGCGCGGCGATGGTGCGGTCGAGCGCGAGCGTTGCGCCGGCAACTGCTCCGGAACCGAGCGGGCAGTAGTTGAGCCGCGTGGAGCAATCGCGGAGCCGGTCGGCGTCGCGCAGAATCATTTCGACATAGGCGAGCAGCCAGTGCGCAACGAGCACGGGCTCGGCGCGCTGCAGGTGCGTGTAGCTGGGCATGACGGCGTCGCCGGCCGTTGTGCGCCTGTCGACGAGCGCGCTGGCCCATGCGGCGAGGCCGTCGATGGCGTGCGTCGATCTGCTCGCGGACGTAGAGGCGAAGATCGGTGGCGATCTGCTCGTTGCGGCTGCGGCCGGTGTGGAGCTTGAGGCCGAGCGAGCCGATGCGCTCGACCAGCTGCAGCTCGACGAAGTGATGAATGTCTTCGGCGGCTGGATGATCGCGGACGAGCGCCTTGCCGGCTTCAGATGCGTGGTCGGCGGCGATGGAGTCGAGCGCGTGCCGCGATGCTCCGCTGTTTCACGCTCGGTGAGAATTCCGGCGGCGACAGAGGGCGGACGCGTGCGCCTTGCTGGCGGCGACTTCCTGGGCGAGCAGCCGCCAGTCAAAGACGATGGAGCGCTGCCATGCTTCGAATTCGCGATCGAGCGGCTCGCGAAAGCGGCCGGACCACATCTTCACGTTCACTGCCTTTCTTTCTTTCGGCCCGCCCATTCAAAAGGTCGGCAATGGGCCGCCGAGGAGCAGAAGCAGCAGTGCCTTCTGCGCGTGCATGCGGTTTTCGGCCTGGTCGAAGACGATGGACTGCGGGCTGTCGATGCACCGCGTCGGTCACTTCGGCGTTGCGGCGCGCGGGCAGGCAATGCATGAAGACTGCGTGCGGCAGCGGCCTTCTGCATCAGCGCTTCGTTCACCTGGAAGGGCCGGAAGATGGGCGCGCGCTTGGTGGACTCGTGCTCCAAGCCCATGCTGACGCACACGTCGGTGTAGACGGCGTCGGCGCCTTCGACGGCGGCCTGCGGGTCCTGCAGCAAGCGTGACTTCGCAGCCGTTGGTCTCGGCCATCTCGCGCGCGATGGTGACGATTTCGATGTCGGGCGAGTAGCCGCGCGGCGTGGCGACGGTGACGTTGGCGCCGAGCTGCGCGCCGGTGAGCATGAGCGAGTGGCAGACGTTGTTGCCGTCGCCGACATAGGTGAAGTTGAGGCCGGCGGCCGTGCCGAAGTGCTCTTCGAGGGTCATGAAGTCGGCCAGCGCCTGGCAGGGATGCTCGAAGTCGGAGAGCGCGTTGATGACCGGAACGCGCGAGTTGGCGGCCATCTCGGTGATGGTGTCGTGCGCGTAGGTGCGCAGCACGATGACGTCGACCCAGCGCTCGACGTTGCGCGCGACGTCGGCGATGGATTCGCGCTCGCCGAGGGGCGAGTTGGTCTGGTCGACGAAGATGGCGTTGCCGCCCATGGTGTTGATGCCGGTCTCGAAGGCGAGGCGCGTGCGCAGGCTGGCCTTCTCGAACATGAGCACCATCTGCTTGGCGTCGAGCGCGTGGCGATACTCGCGCGGGTTGCGCTTGACGTCGTGGCCGAGCTTGAGGATGGCGCGGACTTCGGCGCTGGAGAGATCGGCGATGGAGCACAGGTCCTCGCCGGCCAGACGCGCAGCGGCGGCAAGGATGTCGGGATCTTTCTGCACCGGAATGGCTGGCGCCCGTGTGTTCGATGGTTGCTCTGCTAGCCATGTTGGTGTCCTCCTGCGGGCGCGGGCTGCGGTGTGCGCGGCAGCGTGTTCGGTGAAGATTTCGTCGAGCGCGGCGATGGCGGTGTCGACGTGCGCGCGCTCGAGAATGTACGGCGGCAGGAAGCGCAGCACGGTGTCGCTGGTGCAGTTGATGACGATGCGGCGCTTGAGCATCTCGGCGACGGTGAGCTTGGCGAGGTCGGCCGAATCGAGCTCGGCGGCGATCATCAGGCCCTTGCCGCGCACGTCGATGATGGCTTCGTGACGCTGCGGCGAGCGAGCGCAAGCTGCGCCTGGAAATAATCGCCGACTTCGGTGGCGTGGGCGAGCAGACCTTCCTTCTCGATGGCGTCGATGACGGCGATGGCGACGGCGCAGGCCAGCGGGCCGCCGCCGAAGGTGGTGCCGTGCATGCCGGCGTGGATGGCGCGCGCAGCTTCTTCGGTGCAGAGCACCGCGCCGAGAGGAATGCCGCCGGCGAGAGGCTTGGCGAGCGTGGTGACGTCGGGCTGAATGCCGTAGTGCTGATAGGCGCACCACTTGCCGGTGCGGCCCATGCCGGCCTGAATCTCATCGACGATGAGCAGCGCGCCGGTGGAGCTGGCGAGGGCGCGGGCTTCGGCGAAGAACTCCTGCGTGAGCGGGCGAATGCCGCCTTCGCCCTGGATGGCTTCGACGAGAATGGCGCAGACTTCGTTGGAGAATTTGGCGCGCAGATCGGCAACGTCGTTGAAGCGGACGAACTCGACGCCGGGAACGACGGGGCCGAAGGGCTCGCGGTACTTGGCCTTGTAGGTTGTCGACACGGAGCCGAAGGTGCGGCCGTGGAAGCTCTGCTCGAGGGCGAGGAACTTTGTGCCGATCTGTCTTGCCTTCGCTGCGCTAGCAGGCCGGCGTAAGCGCGGGCGAGCTTCAGCGCGCCTTCCCAGGCTTCGGTGCCGGTGTTGGCGAAGAAGACGCGGTCGAGGCCGGTGCGCTCGGTGAGGCGCAGCGCGAGTTCGGCCTGGCCCTCGTGATAGAAGAGGTTCGAGGTGTGGATGAGCGCGCGGCTCTGTCGCGCGATGGCCTCTTCGATCGCCGGATGGCCGTAGCCGAGCGCGTTGACGCCGATGCCGCTGAGCAGATCGAGATAGCTTCGCCCGTTCTCGTCGATGATGTGAACGCCTTCGCCGCCGACAAAGAGAATGGGGTTGCGCTCGTAGGTCGAGAAGCAGCAGCTTGTGACTTCGGCGGCGCGAATTTGATCGAGTTTCGTCAACTGTCAATCTCCGGTCTGCCTCTAGGCCACCATCACTTCGGTGCCGTGGGCTACGCGGGAGCTGCACAGGTCGGGCAGGGAAGCGGCAGCTTCGGCGGGCAGAATTCGTACGCGCTTTACGCCGTTCAACAAAGCTTCGCGGCAGGCGCTGAGTTTGGGCAACATGCCGCCGGAGATGACGGCGCTTTTGGCCATCTCGGCGATCTGATCGATGGAGAGCCATCGCAGCACTTCGCCGTTTGCGCCCTTCACGCCGGGAACGTCGGTGAGGAAGACGAGCGCGTCGGCGTGGCAGGCGATGGCGCAGGCCGCGGCCATTTCGTCGGCATTGATGTTGTAGTATTCGCCGTCGAAGCCGAGAGCCATGGAGGAGATCACGGGCACGCCGTTCAACTGCCAGATGGCTTCGATCCAGCGCGGATCGCTGGCGACGATTTCGCCGACGAAGCCGAGGTCGGGCGCGGTGCGCTTTTTGCGGGCGCGAAAGATCAGGCCGTCGCCGCCGGAGAGGCCGACCGCGGGCTGGCCGAGCGCGCCGAGCGCGGCGACGAGGCTCTTGTTGACCTTGCCGGCAAAGACCATCAGCGCCACGTCGCGGGTTTCCGCATCGGTGATGCGCAGGCCGTCGATGAACTCGCTTTGCTTGCCCAGTGCTTTGAGCGTGCGGGTCAATTGCACGCCGCCGCCGTGGACGACGGCGACCTGATTGCCGTCGCGCACCAGTTCGGCGATGGCGCGCATGCAGCCTTGCGAGCAGCTCCGGAGTTTCAAGGCCCGCGCCACCGAGTTTGACGACATACTTCATTCCTGACCCTCCGCGGCAAGTTTCATTCGAGGCCTTCCGCTTCGTGCCAGCCGAGCATGACGTTCAGATTCTGCACGGCCTGACCGGATGCGCCCTTCAGCAGATTGTCGAGACAACTGACGATGACCGCGCGGCGGCCGTCGGGCGCAAGCTGAAAGCCGATGTCGGCATAGTTGGTGCGCACCGAATACTGAATCTGCGGCAGCGCTCTTGTCGTAGAGACGCACCATCGGGCTGCCCGTGAAAAATTCGCGATAGATCTCGCGCGACGCTTTCGTGCGTCTGCGCTCGCTTGAAACGCACGTAGATCGTGGAGAGAATGCCGCGCGGAATCGGCAGCAGGTGCGGCGTGAAGACGATCTCGCTCGCGTCGATGCCGATCTGCTCGAGCAACTCGCCGGTGTGACGATGGGTGAAGACGCCGTAGGCGGAGAGATTGTCTGCGGCGTACATGAAGTGCGTCTTCGCGGTGGGCGCTTTGCCCGCGCCGCTGACGCCGCTCTTTGGAGTCGGCGACGATGCCGCGATCGAGATCGACGATGCCGGCGGCGACGAGCGGCCTGAGCGCAAGAATGACCGAAGTCGCGTAGCAGCCGGGGTTGGCGACAAGCTGCGCATCGCGATCTGCTCGCGATGCAGCTCCGGCATGCCGTAGACGGCCTGCGCCTGCGTGGCCGCGGCCAGCTGCGGTGCCTTCGTCTTCAAAGTGGTAGACGGCGCGGTTGGCGGCATCGGTGAGGCGCCATGCGCCGCTCAGGTCAATGACGCGGAGGCCGCGCTCGAGCGCTTCAGGCACCCACTCGCGCGACTGCTCGTGCGGCGTGGCGAGAAAGAGCACTTCGACGCCGCGTCTGGTCGAGCAGCTCCCAGGAGAACGGCTCGCTGCTTTAAGTTGCCGCTGCCGTTGTTGTCCGGCGAGTTGCGGATGAATCTCGGCGAGCGGAATGCCGCCGCGGGCTTCGTCCTTTGCGTCGACACGGCCGGCAAAGACCGGCGGCTTGCCTTGAAGACGCGGATGGCGCAGCAGCAAGCGCGCCAGCTCCGCGCCGGCGTATCCGGTCACGCCAACCACTGCGGTTTGTACTGTTCTGCTTCATGATTCCAACATCGTCCTCAGCCGGGTTCGCACTTCGCCGGCGCGGCGCAGATCGGGGCAGATGACCAGCACGGTGTCGTCGCCGGCGATGGTGCCGACCACTTCCGGCCAGCCTTCGTGATCGAGAGCCGCGGCCACCGGCTGCGCGCCGCCCATCACGGTTCCGACGACCACCTGGTTCATGGCCTGGCGCACGCGCAGGCCGAAGCTCTCGATCATCTCAGCAACTGAGGGCGGCTGATCGTCTTCGACTTCGGCGGCTGCGCCGTTTGCCTTGATGGCCGTTGGGCAGCGAATAGCCGCCGGGGCCCTTGGAAAGGCGCAGCTCGTGGATGTCGCGCGAGAGCGTTGCCTGGGTGACCTCAAAGCCGCGGCGGCGCAGCTTGCGGCGCAGCTCGTCCTGGCTGGTGACGTGCGAGCCGGCGAGCACCTCACGGATGACGTTGAGGCGTTCGACTTTCAGGATTTGGGAGCCGGTGGCCATTGTCGGATTCGTTTTCAAGCGCAAAGCAAAGGCGCGGTCCGCATGGCGGAAACCGCGCTTGAATAAATATACAACGGTTCTGAATAAGTATGCAAGCGGGTTTTGCACAGTTTTTGGGCGGAAAGGGGACGAAGGTAACGGGTTGGGTACGGGGTCAGGGGAGATTTCGCCAGAGAAGGGGGACGTAATATTCCTCGAGGTACCAGGAGACGGCGAAGAGGATGGACATTGCGGCCATCGACCAGAAGAAGATGCGAACAGGCAGCGTGGAGAAGACGTCGCTGAAGGCGCGGAGAGTGGGGCGCGGGTGGAGGGCGAAGAGGAGTCCGCTGGCGAAGCAGATGCAGGCGGCGGAGGCGATCTTGAGCAGCGACAGGTAGAGGCGGTCTTCCCAGCGCGCGCCAGGTACGAAGAAGGCGCTGAGCATGACGGGATAGAGCGAGAGGATGCTGAGGGTGAGGGTGACGGCTTTGCCTAGGTCGAGGAGCATGGGCGCGCGTTTCGCTTGACGACATTTTGCGCCAATCGCGAGCCAGCATCAACATGTTTACTCCGGACATGTCCGGATGGGCGATTTACGCGGAGACCGTCCAATAAACGGCGAATCGCTGCCAGCTTTGATTGAGCGGCTTAAGAGTGACGTCGCGAGCCTGGCCAACGGTGCGGAATGTGAGGGGTTCGCCAGGGACAAGCTTGATCCAGTCGCCAGGCCCGGCGCCCTTTGCCTGAAGGGCCGGAACTTCTACGCCCGCAACCTGCCGGACTTCGGGGCCCTGTTCGTGTTCGAGATGCTCGGGAATGCCCTCTTTGGAAAATTGCCCGGCCAGCACGAGCGGGCCGTAAAGGAACGCCTGCTGGGTCGCGTCATCGGCAAGCGGTTCGGCCGTGACGCGCATAGGCAAGGTCAAGTCAACTTTGTCGCCAGCTTTCCAGGCGCGGCGCAATGTGAAGTAGCTGCCGGGGGTCCCGATCGTCTCGAGTTGGCGGCCGTTGACCAGGATTCTGTTTTCGCCGGTAGCCCAGGCTGGGATTCGCAGGTGAAGAGCCCAGGCCGCGGAAGGCGTTTTTTCGACGGTGAGAATTGCATGTCCGGATTCAGGGAAGTTCGTTGACTGGCTAACGCGGATGCCGCGATCGGCCCAGTTCGCGGTAGAAGCGAAATAGAGGTTCACGTAGAGTGCGTCCGCGGAGTGGTAATAGATCGTGTCGTTGAGCTTCGCGAACTCTTCCACTCCCGTGCCAGTGCAGCACCAGAACGTGTCATCGTCCGTGCAAAGCGTCTTCCACGCGCCTGGGGACAGAGAGAGAAAGTAGGTTGTTCTGCCGGTTGTGGGCTCGATGGTTCCGAGGCGATGGTTCAATAGATTGCGCTCGTAGTAGTCGATGATGAGCGGGTCGCCGCTCCATGCGTAAAGGTGGCGCGCGAGTTTCATCATGTTATAGGAACAGCAACATTCCTGGTGGTGGGAGCTGATGCTTTTCTCAGCGGCGAGGCAATTCGGATCGGTGAGCCAGTGCTCGTTATTGCTCGACCCTCCCGTGGCATAAGTACGAGACTGCGAGACGGTCTGAAAGAAAAAGCGAGCGAGATCGCCGAAGCGGTAATCCTGGGTGAGCTCGTAGCGGCGTGCGGCACCTGTAATCTCTGGAACGTGCGTGTTCATATGCTGGCCCTTCAATTGATCCTGTCGCAGGGCGAGCGGCGTGAAGAAAACTTTTTTCGTAAAACGGTCTGCTGTGCGCGCCCAGCGATCATCGCCTGTTACGGCTGCGAGGTTGTAGAGCACGTCATTCATGCCGCCGAATTCATTGTTGAGGATTTGCTGCATATGCTCTTCTGATTTGGGCGCGGTCCATCCATCGACCCAGCCGGCGAGCTTGACGAGGACCTCGAGAGCCTGGTCGTTGCCGGCATGGATCTTCATATCGAGCAGTCCAGCCATGATCTTGTGCAGCGTGTAATAGGGCGCCCAAACTCGTTCGAGCCGGTCAAGGCGGTCGAATAGCTCGGTTGGGAAGGCGCTGAGGTAGCCGCCATCGTTGAGTTTTGTCTGGCACTCGGCAAGTCCGGCGACGAGTTCCTCAGCTTTGCTTCTGATTGCGGAGTCGCTCGTCGCGGCGCAGAGCAGGGCGCACGCAGAGAGATAGTGGCCGACGAAATGGCCACGTAGTTCGCACTTGGGATCTTCCCAGCCGCCGAGCGGTGTCGCGGTTGAAGGTAGACCAGCGTTATCGCGGAAGTTGTGGAGGAGTCGGTCGTTCGGCAGGCGCATAAGGAAGCCGCGATTCCAGTTGCGAGCCTCGAGGAGCGGTCCGGCTCCAAGCGTTACGTCGCGGAGCATGAAGGGCTGGAGTGCTTTTTTGAGGTCATTGCGAGTGAAGATGAGTGGGTCGGCGAAAGGAGCCGCTTGATCGAGCTTGAAGATTTGATTGGGATTCGCCGGCCGCGGCTTTGGTGGCGGCGTCGGAGCTTGCGCAACCGAGTCATGGGCATGTGCCAAGGGTCCAGATGCAACAGAGAGCGCGACGGGAACCGCGGCGAGACCCTTCGCGAAGTTTCTTCTGTTAAGTTGCTTCATACCGACTCATCTCCTGGTGAGGAAACGTTTACCAGACTCGGTGAAACTAATTGTCTGGTTTCATTTTAGATCGCGCCAGTTGGGGCCGAAGGCCAGGTCGGCGACCAGAGGGACTTTGAGCTTAGCGACGCCTTCCATCTCGGTGCGAACGAGTTCCTCCACTTCTTCGGTTTCTGCGGTGGGCACTTCGAAGAGCAGTTCGTCGTGGACCTGGAGCACCATGCGGGTCTTGAGCTTGCGCTCGATGAGTTTGCGGTCGATGGCGATCATCGCGAGCTTGATCAGGTCGGCTCCGGTGCCCTGCAGCGGAGTGTTGATGGCGGTGCGCTCGGCAAAGCCGCGCTGGTTGGGGTTGCGGCTTTCGATATCGGGAATAGGGCGCATGCGGCCGAACATAGTGCGCACGCTGCCTTCTGCCCGGGTCTTCTCGAGAGTTCTTTCGATGAAGGCTTTGACGCCCTGATAACGCGAGAAGTAGCGATCGATATAAGCCTTGGCTTCTGACTGCGGAATGTTGAGCTGGTTGGCGAGGCCGAAGGCGGAGATGCCGTAAACGATGCCGAAGTTGACGGCTTTGGCACGCCCGCGTGTTTCCTTGTCCATCTTATCGATGGGCACGCCGAAGACTTCGCTCGCTGTGAGGGTGTGGATGTCAATGTTTTCAGCGAAGGCGCGCATAAGGAGCGGGTCGCTGCTGAAGTGTGCGAGCAGGCGCAGCTCGATTTGCGAGTAGTCGGCGGAGAGAAGCTGTGTGCCGGGTGCGGCGACGAACGCAGCGCGGATTTCGCGGCCTAACTCGGTGCGGATGGGGATGTTTTGCAGATTGGGATTAACTGAGGAGAGGCGGCCGGTTGCCGTTGCGGCTGCCTGGAACGTGGTGTGGACGCGCGAATCGGCGTCGGCGAGGAGCGGAAGCGCGTCGACGTAATTGGATTTGAGCTTGGTGAGATGGCGGTATTCGAGAACCATGCGGGGAACTTCGTGTTTCTCGGCGAGGGATTCGAGGACGTCAACCGCAGTGGAGACTGATTTGCTTTTGCCGCGGCTAGGTGGCGAGGGTAGGCCGAGATTGGTGAAGAGGACGACGGCGAGCTGCTTGGGCGAGTTGATGTTGAAGCGCTGGCCGGCCAGCTCGAAGATACGTTCGCCAACGCGGTCGATTTCTTTCGTGAGGCGCTCAGAAAATTTCCCGAGAGCGGATTTGTCGATGCGGACGCCGGCCTGCTCCATGCGGAAGAGGACGGGCGCGAGGGGCAAGTCGATTTCGGAGTAGACGCGGCTGAGGCCGGCCTTCTCGACTTCATCGCGGAGTGCGGGCATGAGAGCGCGGATGGCAGTTGCGGCGGCGGGAAGCGAGCTTGGCGCCGGCTGGTTGTTGCGCGCGGCCACGTCAGCGAGGGACTGCGTGGAGTGCGTGGGGTTGAGCGCGTAGCTGAGCAGCATCGTGTCTTCGACCGGGCCGCGTAAAGTGACTCCGAGGCCCGAGAGGACGTGGAGGGCCAGCTTCCAGTCGTGGACGCGCTTGGGAACGGAGGGGTCTTCGAAGAGGGCGCGGAGTTCAGGAGTGAGCGAGAGATTGAGGGCGCGGGTGGACTCGGCGCTGACGCCGACGTTGGAGCGGGTCTTGCGTTCGGCTTCTTCAACGGCATCGAGAAGTGAAAGTGTTGGTGCGGTATCGTCGTCGGATTCTTCTTCGAGCGGTTCTGCGGCATCGAGCGAGAAGGTGAGGCCGTTCTTGCGGGCGGCGGCGTAGAAGGCGGAGGTTTGCTCGGGAGTGGGATCGTCGATTAACTCGATGGCAACGGTGGGAGCGGCGGGCGCGAGGTCGCGCAGCATCGAGGTGAATTCGAGCTCGGTGAAGAGGGTGCGGCAGGCTTCGATGTCGGGAGGCTGGGTTTCCATTGCATGCAGATCGAGCGGCAGAGGAACGCGGCAGTCGATGGTGACGAGTTCCTTGGAGAGGAGAACGGTGTCGCGGTTCTGCTGGAGGGACTCGCGATAAGTCTTGCGCGTGACCTCGGCGGCGCGGTCGAGGACTGCTTCCACGGAGCCGAATTCCTTGATGAGCTCGATGCTGCCTTTGTCGCCAATGCCGGGCGCGCCAGGAATGTTGTCGACGGTGTCGCCGCGGAGGGCCATGACGTCGACGACCTTGTCGGGCGGCACGCCGAGGACTTCAGTAACTTTGGCGGGATCAAGGATGAGGTTGTCCTTTTGCGGATTGAGGACCTTCACCTGGTCGGTGACGAGCTGCATCATGTCCTTGTCGCCGGAGACGATGAAGACCTCGTGCTTTTGCTCGGCGGCCTCGCGCGCGAGAGTGCCGATGACATCGTCAGCTTCGAAGCCTTCTGCCATGAGGATGGGAATGCGGAGGGCCTCAAGCGAGCGGCGGATGTAGGGAATCTGGCGACGAAGATCTTCAGGCATGGACTCGCGCTTGGCCTTGTAGCCGTCGTAGCTGACGTCTTCAAAGCTCTGCGACTTGCTGCTCCAGCGGCGGAGGGTGGAGATGGAGCGGGCGCGCTCGTCGCGGAAGACTTCGCCCGAGGGGTCGAAGATAGCGGCAAAGTATTTGGGCTCAAAGTCCTGGCGGAGTTTCTTAATCATGTTGACGAAGACATAGGTGGCAGCGGTGGGAAGGCCGGAGCGCGTGGACATGGGCCGCGAGCGCTGCATGGCGTGATAGGCGCGGAAGATGAACGACATTGCATCGAGCAGAAAAACGGGCGGCTTGTTTTGGTCTGTCACGGTAGGAAGAATAGCAGGGGGGTGGGGATGAGCGACGATCAAGCAGTAGCTGACGGCGCCGGTTCGCGGCTCCTCGATGCCGGATCAAGGACCGTATCTGCGGGGGCAGCCAGATCGGTCCAGCTCATCCAAAGCGCGAAGCAAGCCAAGGCAACGGTAGCGGCTGCGAAGATTCGCGTAACGATGGGGAGAGCGATCAGATACGAAGATGCGAAACGTACGGAGAGGGACCAGGCGAGCGTGAGTGCGAGATATGCCGCAGCACGCCGGTAATTCTGCAGGCCAATTGCGGCGGCAAATGCCCCGAAGGCGAGTCCCGGGATCACATCGATCACATAATGCTCCCCTGTCGCGAGGATGGCGAGACAGGTGCCGGCGAAAAAGAGCAGCGCAACGATTTTCCAGATTCTGCCTGGCGCGAGCAGGAGGAAGACAAATGCCGTTCCGACATGGAGCGAGGGAAATGCGTTCGGCAAGCCCGGCAGGCTGATTGCCTGGGCAGAGACCGCGGGAGGGTGCAGCCACTGACCGCCGAATGCGTAGATTGGCCCGCACGCAGGCAGGATGGCGTAGACGAGCGGCCCAATGACCATTTCAGCCACGTAAGCCAGCACAACCGACGCGCGACTACGGCTGTATTGCGTGACAAGAAACCAGACGATCATCATGGGAACCATCGCCTGGTACACGTAGACGAGCGGGGCGCGCAGAATCCCTTGCAGTGGACGCGCGATCGAAGCGGCTGGAATGCCGAGCGACGCGTCCATGTTGTAGAGAATGTGGTCGAACTTCCATGGAAAAAAGCTGCCCTCGCGGCCCATCAGCGTATTGAGCAGGAGCCCGAAGAACAGATTGAGCACGAGCGCGAAGACGAGGAGGGGCCGGGTCTTGTCCTTCTGATCTCGAAGCATCCAGAGGACTGCCAGGAACAACATAATGACGCCGAAGACTGGCCCATTGAGAAGGAGGTTCAACACGCGCATTCGCAGCTCCGGTGAATGGTTTTATTTGCGAGCAGGTAAAGCTGCCACGGGCGCAGAAGCGCACAGGCGACAGAGTGACGTGCAAATCGGTACCAATCATTACTGTATCCGTGGCCGGGTTGAGCGAAAGCGACCGTGGTTGGCAAGCCACGAAGGGCCGGAACCTGATTCGGCAATGCCCCGGCCGATCCTTGGGTGGAAATCATGGCGCGGAGTCAACTGATGAACATGCAGTCGCCGTAGCTGAAGAATCGGTAACGTTGCTGAATGGCGTGGCGATAGGCGGCGAGGATGGGCTCGCGCCCGGCAAAGGCGCTGACTAACATGAGCAGGCTGGATTGGGGCAAGTGGAAGTTGGTGAGGAGCGCGGAGACGAGGTGGAACTGGAAGTCGGGCGAGATGAAGATGTCCGTCGAGCCGGAGTGGGGCGCGAGTGGGGCGTTGCCGGCGGCGAGGGCAGCAGTTTCGAGGGTGCGGACGACGGTGGTTCCGACGGCGACGATCCGCGCACTGCGTGCGGCAGCCTTTTGGATAAGAGCAGCGGCCTGAGGAGAGATGGTGTAGCGCTCGCGGTGCAGGTGGACTTCATCGACGCGATCCACGCGGAGCGGCGCGAAGGTGCCGAGGCCGACGTGAAGTGTGACGTAGGTGACTTCGATGCCGCGGCTGGTGAGATCGGCGAGGAAGGAGGGCGTGAAGTGGAGGCCCGCAGTGGGCGCGGCTACTGAGCCACGCTCGCGCGCAAAGACAGTCTGATAGCGGTCGCGATCAGTGCCAGCGTCGTCGCGGTGAATGTAAGGCGGAAGCGGGATGTGGCCGATGGCGTCGAGGACGGAAAGAAGTTGTCAATATTTGGTAGCGGCACGAACTCGAGGAGTCGTTCGCCGAAGTGGCCGCGCTTGATGACTTCGGCTTCGAGGGCGATGCCGCCGTCAGGCGCGGGGAAGACGAGGCGCTCGCCGATGGCGACTTTTCGGCTGGGGCGGACGAGTGCGTGCCACTGATTCGCGCCGGAGGCATCAGGAACCGGCTCGGTGAGCATCACTTCGATGCGGCCTGAAGGCTTCTCGCGCTCGCGGACGAGGGTGCGGCGCGCGAAGAGGCGCGCAGGAATCACGCGGCTGTCGTTGAGGACGAGCAGGTCGCCTGGACGAAGGTGCGAGGCAATGTTGGCGAAAGTGTCGTCCTGATACGCCCCGGTTTGGCGATCGAGCAGCAGCATGCGGCTTGCTCCGCGCTCTGCGAGCGGCTCCTGCGCGATTAATCCGGGAGGCAGATCGTAGTCGAAGTCCTGGACGCGCAGGGACACGGCGTTTTCACCTTTTGGAGTGGAGTTTTCAGGCATCAACTTTTCCAAAGTGGCGGAGAGCGAGATGGCGAGCGCGTTCAATAGCGGCGTTCAGTTCGATGCGCTTGGATTCGAGAGCGGCGTCGGGAGTGCCGGTTGGAACGGCGGTCCACCGGGACCAGGCGACGACGACGCGCGTGAATGGCTTGGGAACGAGGAAGTGGTCCCAGGAACTGATTGTCCATGCGCGCTGCGGCTGCAAATGAAATGCGCCGATGCGCGCGCCGGTGATTTGTGCGAGTTTTATTGGGCCCATTTTCGTTTGATAAATAGGGCCACGGGGTCCGTCGGCTGTGAAGACGGCAGGGTGGCGGGATTCGAGGACGGACTTTAGGCCGAGCAAACCCTCTCGTGCGCCACGCGAACTTGATCCGCGCGTGGTTTTGAAGCCGAAGAGCTCGAGGATGCGGGCGATCAACTCGCCGTCGAAGCTCTGGCTGACGATGATGCTGGCGCCGGTGCGGCGGAAATAAAAAGTGCAGGGCAGGACGCACTGGTGCCAGAAGCAGAAGATCTCAGCGCCGGCGCCCTCGCCCCAGGGGAGCGGAGTGGCGCCTTCTTCTGCGACAGTTTCGTAGCGCCAGGTGCGGCCGATGATGGAAAGCATAGCCCAGACCAGACGGGGAACGATCGCCAGAACAAGACGCTGGCGAAAAGTAAATCTGGAAATGGCGTACGCGGTCACTGGGATGATTTTAGAAGCTGGGGCGGAGGGGACGAGCGACGAGGGAAGCCAGGGTGCGAGATTACCGCAAACAAGGGATTTAGGGCGGAGGTGGAACGATGTTGGAATATCGAGCGATTGCCAGCGCAAGGAAGCGTTATCGGCTATTTTCTTTTTTGCGCCCTGGGAGTTGATTTCTTCGCGGCAATCTTCGGGTCGGGGTCTAGACCTTTGGCGGTTTCACGCAGTGCCTGGGTGAGATCTTTGGCTGACAGAGCACTCGCCGGATCAATGAGCCATTGCAGTATGAGCCCGGAAAGAACCACGTGGTGGAAGGTGCCGATGGTCCGGATGGTCCGTTCGTCAATTGTCGCCTCATCCCGATTGAGAAACATGGCGGCCAATCCGGCGCGTGCGAGGTGCAGCTTGCCGGCAATCAGTTGGCGCGCCGCCGGCTGGGCGATCATCTGCGCGAAGATTTCAAAGTTGGCGACCCAGAGCGACCGATGGGTTTCAAACGTGGCCATGATCTTTTGCCATGTGACCTCAAAACGCTTCGCTGGGGCGGTTCCGGACGGAACGACAGTGCGCATCGTCTGCTGGAGGTCTCGATCCCATTCGCCGAAAGCGAGCAGCAGGGCCTCGGTGAGCAAGGCATCTTTTGACGCAAAATGATACCCGATGGCGGCGAGGCTGACGCCTGCCGCGGAAGCAATATCCCGCGCGGTAGTGCGGTTATATCCCTTCTCGAGCAGGCATTGCTTTGCTGCCAGCAACAGAGCATCCCGGTTATTCAATTTTATTGCGGCTTCCATGGAACATTGGTACCAGACATGTGTATAGTACATACGTGTAAGACAATTGTCTAATATTTCCCCTCTAGGAGCTCATCGTGCAGAACAAGGCCATTCTTATTTCTGGAGCGAGCGTGGCGGGTCCGGCGCTCGCCTTCTGGCTCAATCGTTTCGGATTTCAGCCGACCATTGTGGAACGCGCACCGGCGCTGCGTCCGGGCGGATACGCCATTGATTTTCGCGGCGCGTCGCTTCGCGTACTCGAGCGCATGGGACTGCTGCCGGAGGTGCAGCGGAAGCAGACGCATATCGGCGCCATAACGGTGGTGGATCGGAACCACAGGAAGGTCGCCAGCATGCCAGATGGATTTACCAGCGGCGAACTGGAGGTGCTGCGCGGCGACCTGGCCGAGATTTTTTACGAAGCCACGCGAGATCAGACCGAATACATCTTCGACGACAGTATTGCTGCCATAGAGGAAGGCGCGGACGGAGTGGCTGTGGAGTTTCAGCGAGGCGGGCGACGCCGGTTCGACCTTGTGGTTGGCGCCGACGGGTTGCATTCGAAAGTTCGCTCAGTGGTATTCGGCGATGAGGCCGAATTTGTCCGCTACTTGGGCTGTTACGTTTCCATCTTCACGATCCCGAACTACCTGAATCTCGACCACGCCGGCCTGTACTACGTGACGCAGGGCAAGAGGGTCGGGATCTTCAGCGGGGGCGATTCAAGTGAAGCGAAAGCGTCGTTCTTCTTCGCCACCGAGCCGCTGGACCATGCGAGGCGCGACGCCACGCAGCAAAAAGAGATTCTGCGTGAGCAATTCGAGCGGGAAGGCTGGGAGGCGCCGCGCTTGCTGGAATTGATGGACGCCGCGCCGGATTTTTATTTCGATTCTGTCAGCCAGGTGAAGATGGACCGGTGGTCTGAGGGTCGCACTGTGTTGCTTGGAGACGCGGGCTATTGCGGCTCGCCGCTCTCGGGTATGGGAACCGGAATGGCGGTGGTGGGAGCTTACATTCTGGCCGGCGAGCTGGCAGAAGCCGAGGGTGACTATCGGGTGGCGTTCAAGAGATATGAAGCCTTGATGCGTGAGTTCGTGAAGAAGTGCCAGGGGCTGGCGGATGGCGGCGCGAACTGGTTTGTGCCACGGACACCTTTCCGGCTTTGGTTAAGCAATCAAATGTGGAAGGTGTTGCCGCACACTCCGTGGAAAAACATGATGCTCGAAGTGCCACTGAAGATCGGGAATTCGATTCAATTGAAAGATTATGGCTGGGCAGGCGCGCGTTAGACATGCAGGTGTTCGGATGATGTTGGTGCGGGCCGATCTGTTCGGTGTGTATTCTTCGGAGCACGGCTATTTGACTGGACGTGACCCTGCGATGAGGATGTCGACCAGGCGGCGGGCGCTTGGGCGCCAGTCGGGGCCAGAGGCCATGTGAGAAAAGCCGATCAGGGCTCGAAGCAGATCGAAAGCGTCGAGATCTTTCCGGATGTCGCCGCTTTTGATCGCGCGTTTTACCAGCGCCTCAATCGCCGCCTGGATCTGACTGCGGGACCCTTCATAGAGCTTCGAGGCGCCGCCGACAACAGTATTGAGTGCGGGGGCAATGATCTGCTTTGCGGCGATGTGGTCGACGAAGAGCAGCATCCAAGCCCGTAGCGCCTCTATCGGGGGCAGGGTTTCGGCAAATTTATGCTCGGCCGCAGCCAGCTTTTCTACTTCACTTTGATACACCGCTTCGATCAGAGCGTCTCGCGTGGGGAAGTGACGATACAAAGTTCCGGGCCCGACGGCCGCCTGTCTGGCGATGTCGTCCAGGCTGGCATCGGCGCCAAAGCGGGTAAATGCCTCTTTTGCCACTTCGAGAATGCGCTCACGGTTGCGCTGGGCATCGGTTCGCGGCTTCCGCGGGGCGGGTTTTGGAG
Organism: uncultured Acidobacteriaceae bacterium; assembly: GCA_963782085.1. Lineage (GTDB taxonomy): Bacteria > Acidobacteriota > Terriglobia > Terriglobales > Acidobacteriaceae > Telmatobacter. The sequence continues at coordinate 696,487 of CAWAIL010000001.1, read as the reverse complement.
CCTTTTTCGCCATAGTCGAAAAATAACTTGCAACCGGAGAGAGTCTCCGGTTATCAGTTCATTCGGAGGCTGTCTCCGTTTTATTTGCTGCGGCAGACCTTCGTCAATGGCGGATACAAACGGCAACAGAGAATCAAGGAGGAGCGCAATGGTCGAGAGCGTCAATCTAGGCGGCAGGTTCACCTTGCCCGGCAGTTCGCGCAGCGTGAACCGCATGGGCTATGGAGCCATGCAATTGGCAGGAAAAGAAGGCAACAAGATGGTATGGGGACCGCCCCGCGATGTGGACGGAGCGATCAGCGTATTGCGTGAGGCTGTTGCCAGCGGCATCGACCATATTGATACGTCGGATTTCTATGGCCCGCATGTAACCAACCAGATCATTCGAAAGGCGCTGTTTCCGTATCCCGGCGAGCTGATGATTGTGACCAAGGTTGGCGTGAGGCGAGGCGGAGATGGATCGTGGAATCCCGCATTCAGCCGCGAAGATCTAGCCGGGGCGGTTCAAGACAATCTTCGCAATCTTGGTCTTGACGTGCTCGACGTGGTCAATTTGCGCGTCACGTTCGATCGTTTCCGGCCGGCTGAAGGTTCGATCGAGGCGCCGCTCACAGCCCTGGCTGAGCTTCAGGAAAAGGGCTTGATCCGCCATATCGGGTTGAGCAACGTGACACCCACACAAATCGCGGAAGCTCGGCGGATCGTTCCGATCGTCTGCGTCCAGAATGAATACAACCTGGCACATCGAGCCGACGATGCACTGATCGACGATCTTGCCCGCGACGGCATTGCGTATGTTCCGTACTTTCCGCTGGGCGGGTTCAATCCGTTGCAGTCGGATGCGTTGTCAGAAGCGGCGGCACGCCTGAAGGCCACACCGATGCAGGTTGCGCTGGCGTGGCTGCTGCATCGCTCTCCAAACATCCTGGTGATTCCGGGAACATCTTCTGTGAATCATCTTCGCGAGAATCTCAAGGCGGCGGTGCTACAGATTCCTGCTGACGTGCTTGCCAGTCTTGACGCAGTGTCGAGAGAAGGCGCCGCGGCTTCACTTTCGCAGCACGAATAGTGAACGTAGTTTTGTCAACCCAAATTCAGGAGCAGGTGTATTCATATGCGAGTTTTCGTTACAGGTGCGACAGGATTCATTGGTTCGGCTCTCGTCCCCGAGCTGATTGACGCGGGCCACCAGGTGCTCGGACTTACGCGCAGCGATGAAGGCGCAAGATCGCTTGCCGTTGCCGGCGCTCAGGTGCACAGGGGTGAGCTTACAGATTTGGAAAGTCTGCGCAGCGGAGCGGCAAGCTGCGATGCTGTGATTCACACCGCGTTCATCCACGACTTTTCGAAGTTCAAAGAGAACTGCGAGATCGACAGGAGAGCTATTGAGGCGATGGGCGGCGTGCTCGCCGGATCGGACCGCACGCTGATCGTCACCAGCGGTCTTGCCCTTCTAGTAAAGGGGCGTGTCGCCACGGAGGACGATCCGCCGCTGCCCGTTTCCGATTACTATCCGCGCGCCTCGGAGGAGGCCGCCACCGCGCTGGAGAAGCGGGGCGTCAAGACAATGGTGGTGCGCCTTCCGCAGGTGCACGACACGGTGAAGCAGGGGCTGGTGAGTTACGCGATTCAGCTTGCCCGGCAAAAGGGTATTTCGGCATACATCGACGAGGGACAGAATCGCTGGGCCGCGGCTCATCGCTTTGACGCTGCCCACCTCTATCGGCTCGCGCTGGAGAAAGGCAAAGGCGGCGCGCGGTATCACGCAGTGGCCGAAGAGGGTGTGCCCTCCCGGGAAATCGCCGAAGCGATCGGCCGAGGACTGAATATACCGGTGGTCTCTCTCAGGCCAGAAGAAGCCGCGGGGCATTTCGGCTGGCTCGCGATGTTTGCCGGATTGGACATTACGGGATCGAGCGTACAAACGCGCGAAAAGCTGGGCTGGAATCCGACGGGACCCGGGCTCATCACCGATCTTGAGAACATGCGGTATTCATGAGGCGGCGGCCGGCTGCGCGAGATGAGCGGCCTGTTCAATTTCTCGATCACTTACAGCGCCGCCGCGAGCACGGCGAAAATTTCGTTGCTGGTGAGCGGAAGCGGATTGGCCTGCATGCTGCTGGCGCGGGCGGCTTTCTCAGCGACTGCGGGCAAATCGGATTCAGTGATTCCCCAGGTGCGCAGAGAGGGGATGCTTAGCTCAGCGCAGAGTGCGTGGACCCAGGCGATGCCATCGTCCGCTGTTGCATCGTTGCGGCCGGTAAGGATGCGGGCGATTGCTTCGTAGCGGCCGAGAGCAGGGTGCTGCGATGCGCGCGCCCGCAGCGCGGCGACATTCGCTGCCATGCCGTGCGGCAAGAGAGCGGCGCAGAGCGCTCCGTGCGGCGCGGGCCATGCACCACCAAGTGGCGAGGCAAGGCCATGCACCACGCCGAGTCCTGCGTTGGCCAGTGCCAGGCCACCGAAGAGGCTTGCTAGGGCCATATCGTGGCGCGCGGCCTGGTCGGTGCCGTCGTGATATGCACGGCGCAAGGCGAGGGCAGCGCGACTCAACCCATCGATACATAGAGGATCGACCAACAGATTGGCGCGGGCACTGACGTATGGCTCGATGAGCTGCGTTAGCGCGTCGAGGCCGGTACTGGCGGTGATGGCAGGCGGCAAATTGTAAGTGAGCTCGGGGTCGACGAGTGCGATGCGAGGCAGCATGAGCGGGCTGCGCAGGCTGGCTTTGACGCCGTGCTGTGGCGACGAGAGAACGGCGTTGCGCGTGACTTCGCTGCCAGTGCCTGCCGTAGTGGGCACGGCGATGAAGGGCAGTGGCGCGGCTGCAATGGTGCGGCCGTTGCCGATGACTTCAAGAAACTCGAGAGGCTCGCCGCCGTTTGTGGCGATGGCGGCAATCGCTTTGCCGGCATCGATGGCGCTGCCACCGCCGATGGAAATGATGACGTCGCAGGCGGCATCGAGTGCCCGGCAGACGCCTTCGCGGATGAGCTCGACGGTTGGTTCGCCGGAGACGGCGAATATTTCCGGCGAGAGTGCAGAGATGATCGGAGCGACGCGTTCTGGAGAAGCGCCGGTGACGGCGAATGGGCTTTTGCCGAGGGTGCGGGCGAGTTCGGCAAGCGTGGCAGCGGCGCCTTCGCCGAAGACGATGCGCGTCGCGGTGGCGAATTCGAAGAAGGCATTTGTCCGGATGGGCACGGGCGCTACCAGCTCTCGGGCGCGGGGAAGATCGGATTGTAACAGCGCTCGCTGGCGCGGCTCGGCCATCATGGGCTCAACCGTATCGCGCCACTTTGCGTAGTGCGCGGTGGCTCGATGCGCAGAGACTGCATCCGGTGAGCGATAGACCTCGATGAGCACGAAGCGCGTGGGATCGTCCTGCTGCTGCACCAGGTCGAATCGCGCGATGCCGGGTTCCTGAATGCTGGAGCGGGCGTTCTCGATGGTAACTTTGATGAATTCTGGAACCGATTCCTTTTTGACGTGGATTTGAATGTGCGCGACCAGCATCGGGGTTCCTCCCGTTTTTATCGTACTGCGGAGGAGCAAAAATTGTGTGCCGGCAAGCAGCGTGGGCCCAGAGGCCCACACGACAGCCGGTCTGGAGACCGGCGCTACCGAGACAGCACGTCTTATTCGGCGCGAAGGGCGATCAATGGGCTGATGCGCGAGGCACGTCGCGCGGGCAGATAGCCAGCGATGACAGCGACGGCGAGCAGGACGATAGCAGTTCCGTAGTAAGTGGCCGCGTCCCATGGCGACGTTGCATACAGGAGGGAAGCGATGAGCCGCGCGGTGCCGATGGAGACCGCGGCTCCGATGACGACGCCAATCAGCGCGAGGCGCAGAGTGCCAGTGAGCACACGACGGCGGACGTGCGATGCGCTAGCTCCCAACGCCATGCGAATACCGATCTCCTGCGTTTGCCTCGTAACCGAGTATGAGATGACGCCGTAGATACCGAGAGCCGCTAGCAGGAGCCCGAGTACGGCGAACGAGATGACGAGCAGCATGAAGAAGCGGCGCGGTGAGTTCGCGTGGTCGACGAAACTTTGGAGCGGCATGAATTCGGCGGCAGTTTGTTTGGGATTCAACTCGCGCAGTGCGCTCAGCACGCTACCAGCCAGCGTGGCCGGCGGCAAAGTGGTACGAATCACCAGTTTTGCCGGTCCGGCGTTGGTTTGCGTCAGCGGATAGTAAATCTGCCAACCATTTTCGCCTTCAACGCTTTCTGCGTGGACATCCTCTGCGACGCCGACGATCTGCAGGTCGTTGTTGCCAGAGCTGACGACTTGGCCCACCGCGTCGTTATTCGGCCAGTGCGCGTATGAGGCGAGGTAATGGGCGTAGCTTTCGTTAATGACGACGACAGTTTCGGTATCGGACCGGTCACTCCATGTGAAGTCGCGCCCGCGGATTCTGGTTCCCATCGCGCCCAGGTAGCCGGGTGAGACGACATAGACGAGCGGCCCCGACGGTGGCTTGTCCGGGGGCTTGACCCCCTTGGGGAATGGAAGACCCCACGACCGGTTCTGTCCGAGTGGAAGATAGTCCGAGGTTCCCGCCGCGTGAATACCGGGGATCGCGTCGACGCGCTGAAGCACCTGCTGATAGAAGATAGCCCGATGCGCGAGAATGGCCTTGCGCGAATCGGGAGTGTTGCCGTTGCCGTCCGCCGGATCATCTTCGTGGTCCACATTGACTGCTGCGGCATGTTCCGGTTGAAATCCGAGGTCGATGTCGATCACCTGAAGAAAACTGCGCAACAACAAACCGGCACCAACAAGTAGAACGCATGCCAGCGCCACTTCAGAGACCACCAGTACTGAGCGCAGCCGTTCGTGTTTGCGGCTCTGGCCCGATCCCGCGCCGGAGTCTTTGAGCGCTTCATTCAAGTTGCCGGCTGCCACGCGCAAGCCTGGGACGATGCCGAACAGAACTCCCGAAAAAATGGCAATCAGCAGGGTCCAGCCCAGCGCTGTGCCGTCGATCTGCAGTTGACTCAGCAGGGGCAGGGCGATCGCGCCCTGGTGTTTGAGCCACGAGATCAAAATGCAGGCGAAGGCGAGCCCAAAGGCAGCGCCCACCGATGAAAGCATGAGGCTCTCGGTGAGAAGTTGTCGCACGATACGGCTGCGCCCCGCGCCGAGAGCACCACGCATTGCGAATTCCTTTGAGCGAGCGCTGGCCCTTGCCAGCAGCAGGTTGGAAAGATTAACGCAGGCAATCAGCAGGATCATGCCGACTGCGGACCACAGCACAACCAGCGATTGCCGAAGCCGGCCGGTGACATAGTCCTTCAGCGCCACCGGGACCACGTCGCCTTTGTATGACCCGCACGAGCGCGCAAATTTGTTGTTCCAGCACATGCTGGGTGCCACTGCCGCTGCCTCCTGTGTCGACTGCGAGAGCGTGACGCCCGGCTTCAGCCGGCCGATCATCGTAATGATGTTGCCCCAGTCGCGCGGTGGCCCGTAGAGATTCAGAGGAGTCAGTGCATCGATCCTGGCGCCAGGAGAAAACACCGCGCCGAAATCGAAAGTCTTCGGCAACACTCCAACTACGGTGGTTTGCTGTCCGTTGATGTCGAGAGCCTTTCCGACGATGTTCGGATCGGCGTTGAACTGAGTACGCCACCACGCGTTGCTGAGCACGATTACCGGCGCCGCGCCGTTGACTCCGTCTTCGGCGCGAAAGAGACGACCCAGTGCCGGCTGTACGCCCAGGACAGTGAAGAAGTTCGCGATCACATCGATGCCCGTCGCGGGAATTGGCGTGCCATTACCCGCCTTGAGTTTCAGGTTCCCCGGGCTTGAGAAGGCGAAGTATCCCGTTACATCCTGATAGGACCGGCTACCGGATCGGAATTCGTCGTAGGCGTCTGTGGAATAAGTGGCGCATGACATGCCGCATTTCTTTGGGGGGGGCGCAATCCATACGAGCTGCTGTGCGCTGGGAAAGGGAAGAGGACGCAGCATGATCGTGTTGACCACGCTGAAGACAGCGATGTTGGCGCCGATGGCGAGCGCGAGAATGAGGACGGCGACCAGCGCGAAGCCCGGTTCGCGCATCAGCTTGCGAAGTGTGTAGCGCAGATCCTGCAGAAGAATGTCGATGTGCATCAATCCCCTCGCTTCCCTATGTTTTTCGCGTGCCTGTTGCACTCCGCCAAAATCGACGAGGGCCTTCCGGCGCGCGTCGACAGGCGACATGCCTTGATTGATGTATTCGTCGGTCGCGAGCTGAAGATGGGACTCAAGTTCAGGCTCAAGCTCGGCATCGAGCTCGCCCTTGGCGAAGAATGCCGAGACGCGGCGCGGCAACCGTTTCAAGTCGCTCATGATTTGCCGGCCACCTCTTCAGCATCAGGGCTCATGGCAAACAGGCGGTTCATCACGCCGGTCAGACGTTCCCAATAGTGCGTATCGTGGGCGAGCTGTCGGCGGCCTGCACGAGTGATGGAATAGAACTTCGCTTTGCGGTTGTTGCCGGAAACGCCCCACTCCGAAGCGATCCAGCCACGCTGCTCGAGTCTGACCAGCGATGCGTAGATGGTGCCCTGGTTCAGGAGGACCTGATCTCCGCTTGCCTGTTCGATCCGTCGGGCGATTCCGTAGCCGTGCAGTGAGCCCATGGCGGCCAAAGTTTGAAGCACCATGAGGTCGAGGGTGCCCTGCAAGAGATCGAGTTTGGAGGCGGTCATTTTTCTCCTGTGGCCGTGCCACATAAGCATGCCACAGAATATGTGGGCATGCCACAGGGAAATTCACGTGGCTTGCGGGGCGGCAGCACTGACAGCCCGGTCTGCATGGGTCGCCGAAGTCAGGAGTAGCGTAGCCAGCGGATGATTTCAGGCAGTGTGGCGCGCTTGCCATACATGAGGATGCCAACACGATACAGACGCGAGCTGAGCCAGAGGATGGCCCAGGTGGTGACGATCATGAGGCCGATGGAGACGGCGAACTGCCATGCCGGAGGCATTTCCGCGGCCATGCGCAGGAACATGATGACAGGAGCGGTGGGTGGGAAGAGCGACGCGGCGATTGCCAGGGGCGAGTTGGAGTCGTTCATGATGACGACGATGAGCGCGAAGCTGAGCCAGGTGGGCGCGGCGGCGAGCGGGGTGAACATCTGGAGTTCTTGCTCGGTTTCACAAGTGGCGGCGAGGCCGGCGAAGAGCGAACTGTAAAGCAGGAATCCGAGAACGAAGTAGACCGGGAAGAGAATGCCCTCTGTCAGGGAGAAATGGACGGCAAACTGGCCAGTCATGATGGCTTCGGCGAGCGGAGTGGCGAGTAGCGCGGCGGCGGCGAGAACCCAGATCAGAATCTGCGTGAGGCCTACAGAACCGACGCCGAGGAGCTTGCCGGCAAGCATGTCAGTGGGTTTGACGGTGGCCAACATGACTTCGAATATGCGCGAAGTTTTTTCCTGAATGATGGAGCGAGCGACGTTGAGGCCGTAGATAAGGGTGGTCATGGAGAGAAGAATGGCCATGACGTAGCCCTTCCAGAACGAGGCCTCGGCGTTGCTTTTGACGATGGAGCCATCTTTCTTGATCTGCCAGGTCTTGACGGTGACGCCTTTGACGACGGCGGCGGCGTCAGAGGGCGGCATGCCCTGCGCGGTGAGGTCATTGCTGACGATGCCGTTATCGAGAGCGTCAGTAAGCTTAGCGCCAGTGATGAAGTCGCCGGACGAGTTGGAATAGTAGTCGGCAGTGGGAAGCGCGCCTGGATGCGGGGTGACCACGAGCGCGCCGCTAACGGACTTGGTTCGAACGAGGCGATTGATTGTGTCCATCTCGCCGGGCACGGTGGGATCGACGATGTCGACGCGGGTCCCGGATTTCTTTTGATTGACGAGCTGATCACGGACGGCGCCGGCGATTGCAGGATCAGTGGATGCGACGATGTAGTGCTTGTGAGAGCCCACTCCTTTGTTGGCGGTATAGGCAATGAAAAGGATAACTGCAAAGAGCACCGGGAGGCCGATGGTCGACATTCGGAAGCCGCGGCCACGGATCTGCTCCATGTACTCGCGGCGGGCAATGAGGAGCGTGTTATGCATCGGTTCGGCCTCCAACTGTGCGAATGAAGATTTCTTCGAGTGAAGGCTCGACGAGCTCGTAGCGATAGATGGTGGCAGCAGCGGAGGCTTCGCGGAGAAGTTTTTGTGCGTCGCCACCTGGCTTGAGGCGAATCTCGGCGTGACCGGAGAAGTTTCTGGCTTCGGCGATCTCCGAGGAGTTCAGGAAGGACGAATCGCCTTCGAACTCGACGACGACCTGGTTGCGCTCGTAGCGGCTTTTGATTTCGCGCATGCGGCCGGAGAGGACGGCCTCGCCGTTATTGATGAGACAGATGGAGTCGCAGAGTTTTTCCACCTGATCCATGCGATGCGTGGAGAAGAGGATGGCAGAACCTTGTTCTTTGAGCTCGATCAGAGTGCGTTCGAGGAGAACGGCATTGATGGGATCGAGGCCGCTGAAGGGCTCGTCCATGACGATGAGTTTGGGCGCGTGGAGCAGAGAGCCGATGAACTGAATCTTCTGCTGCATGCCCTTGGAGAGCTCTTCGGTTTTCTTATCGAGAGCGTATGCGATGTCGATACGCTCCGCCCACGCTTTGGCGCGCTTGCGGGCTTCTGCCGCGCTGAGTCCGTGAAGCTGGCCGAAGAAGATGAGCTGTTCGAGGACCTGCATTTTCTTGTAGAGGCCGCGCTCCTCGGGGAGATAGCCGACGGAGTTGAGGCTGGCGCGGTCGAAGGGCTTGCCGAAGAGATCGATGCGGCCGGAATCGGGCATGGTGATGCCCATCATCATGCGGATGGAGCTGGTTTTGCCTGCGCCATTCGGTCCAAGGAGCCCGAACATCTGGCCGGCGTCGATGGACAGATCGAGGTTGTGGACTGCGATTTTGTTCTCGTAGGCCTTAGTGACTCCTTCGAGTTCTACGACTGGCATGCGAGCTCCGGGCGGACGGGGTTGGTGCGCTTCTAGGAAAGCTAGTGAGGAAGGCCCACGAGAAGTGTAGCAAAGGGGCAGGGAGCAAGGAACCAGGGAGCAAGGGAACAAGATGACAGGAAAACTAGACCGGGGGCGGAGGCGACGGTGCTAACGCGGAGTTGCTTTGTCTTGAGAATTGTGCCGCAAGCGTATAGTGGCACGATGTATACTTCGGCCACTTCCGCCCCCGTGAAGAAACTTTCCCTTGAAAGGTAAAATCCGATGCCCAGTTATCTCGTGCAGTGTTCGTATACGTCGGCGGCGCTGGCTTCTCTGATCGCGCAACCGCAAAATCGCAGCGAGCATGTGAAGAAAGTAGCGAAGAAACTCGGCGGCAAGATCAACGGATCGTGGCTGAGTTTTGGTGAGCACGATCTTGTGATGATTGTCGAGATGCCAGACAACGTCAGTGTGGCGGCCCTGGCGCTGGCTGCTGCAGCGGGCGGCTCATTGAAGTCGGTGAAAACGACTCCGCTGATGAGCATCGAGGATGGGATTGTGGCGTTGAAGAAAGCTGCAACCTCGGGATACACGCCGATCGTTTCTTCATAGGGAAGCGCCGGATCGATCGAGGCCGCTGGCAAGGAGCGAGCCGTCGGGAGAGCTGTGCCGCTCAACCGGTCGATGTGCGCTTGTACAAATCTGTACAAACATCAAGTGGGGGGGATTGAGGGCGTTTGAAGCGCAGGGGCGCGCTGTTACATCAGACGCTTGCGCAGCATGTCGAGTGCCTGTGTGGCGGCCCATTCGCGGACGCGCGTGCGGTCGCCGCGGAAGGTGCGCTCGACAGCGTCGGTGGTTTGCCCGTCGGTGACGGCGAAGTAAACCAAGCCGACTGGTTTTTTCTCGGTGCCGCCCGTGGGGCCGGCGATGCCGGTGACGCCGACGCCGATGGTTGCGCCGGTGCGCAGGCGGATGCCGTCTGCGAGGGCCTTGGCCACCTCAGCCGAGACTGCGCCGTGCTGATCGATGAGTTCGGCGGGTACGCCGGCGAATTCGTTCTTGAGGGTGTCGGAGTAGACGACGGCTCCGCCGAGGAAAGAGCGCGATGCGCCGGGGACGGAGGTGATGCGCTAGGCGATGAGGCCGCCGGTGCAGCTTTCGGCGACAGCGAGCGTGGCCTGGCGCAGGCCGAGGTAGTAGAGGACGATCTGCTCGAGCGATTCGCCCTGCGAGGAGTAGAGCCAGTCTTCGAGAGCTTCTTCGAGTCTGCCGGCCAGCTCGTCGACGCGCGCCTTGGCGGCTTCGATGATGTTGGCTTGGAGCAGATGAGGGTGATCTGGATGTCGCCGGCGTGGGCGAGGATGGTGGTTTCGACATCGGTGTAGGTGGTGTAGATGGGGGCGAGGAGCTTGTCGGCCTGCGACTCGGGAATCATGGCGGCGCGGAGGGTGCGGCGGGCGATGTGGCGCGGCGGGGACGATCTCGCGAGGCGGGGCAGGCACTCAGCGTCGAAGAGCGGCTTGCACTCGTGCGGCGGGCCGGGGATGAGCATGATGAGCTTGCGATGGCCCTGGAAGGTGGTGTCGAGCCACTGGCCGGGAGCGCTGCCGTTGGGGTTGGTGCAGGATGGTTGCGCCCTGCGAGGACGTCGGCCTGCTTGAGATTGTTCTGCGGCATGGGGATGCGCCACTGGCGGCGCGGGCGTGCGAGGGCGGCGACCTGCGGGCGCGTCGCGGCGGAGCTTGATGGAGAGCGCTTCGGCGACGGCTTCGCGGGTGAGGTCGTCTTCAGTGGGGCCCAGGCCGCCCATGAGGACGAGAATGTCGATGCGGGCGAGCGCGGTGCGGATGGCGTTGACGAGATCTTGCTGGCGGTCGCCGACGATGGTTTTGAAGGAGACGAGGACGCCGATCTCGTTGAGCTTCTCAGTGAGGTAGAGGGAGTTGGTGTCCTGGCGGAAGGGGGTGAGCATCTCGGAGCCGACGGCGATGATTTCGGATTTCATGAGTAGGCAGCTTTCAGCGATTAGCACTTAGCTGTTAGCTTCAAGGTGCTGGACGAATCAAAGTGGCGGATCCGACGCCGATTGGCAGGGCCGCAGAACTTTGCACGACTCCAGCTAACGGCTAAAAGCTAATGGCTAAAGCTTTAGAACAGGTTCAGGCCCTCGACTCCCAAGTCCACATCATAAACGGCGTCGTTGGTGGCGAGGATGGTGGTGCCGAGAGGAGAAAAGGCCACGCCGACCAGGTTGGAGCCGGCGAGGACGAGCGATGCCTCGCCCTGGGGTGTGACGCGGACGACGCCGCGGCGGCCGTGGAGGCAGGCGGCAAGGTAAATGTCGCCCTCGCGCGAGATGGCGAGGCCTTGCGGGCGGCCAAGACCGCGATACCAGACGCGCGTGTCGCCGTGGGGATCGATGGCCCAGATGGCGTCGTTGGATGAGAGCGAGGGAGCGGTGACGAAGAGCGTGCCCTCGGTGTCGACGGCCAGATGATAGGCGGAGACGCTGGGCTCGAGCGTGGCGTGGACGAAGATCTGGCGCTCGGGGTTGATTTTGAAGATGGTGCCGCTGCGGTCGCCGACAAAGAGATTGCCTTCGGCGTCGAAGGCGCGCCGGTGGCCACGCCCATGCCTTCAGCGTAGACGGTGAATTCGCCTGCAGCATCGACGCGATAGACGTTGCCTTCGGCGCGTGAGGTGACGAAGAGATCGCCCTCGGGATTGAAGGCCAGGCCGGTGGCGTTGAGAATGCCGGTGACGAAACGGCGTGCCGCGGCCGTCGGGGCTGATGCGCACGACGGAGACGGGCGTCTGCTTGCCGCGCGGGCCGGAGATGGTGGCGTAGACCATGCCGGAGCGGCTGACGGCGGGGCTGGTGACGGGGTGCAGGCCGTCGTTGAGCTGGCGGGCGATGCGAATATAAGCGGCGTTGGCAGAACCGGCCGGGCTGCGGACCTCAATGAGGCCGCGCGAGGCATTGCCGGGGACGCGGAAGGCGAGGCGCGTGGGCCGGCTCATGAGCACGTGTGCCGGCTCGCCATCGACGATGACGACGGGCGGGCCAAAGCCATTAGGGCCGAGATGAGATGCCGCTGAGCTCGATTTCGCCAAAGGGAAGCGCAGCCGCAGGAACGACCAGGTCGACACGGGGAAGCGGAGGCGCCTCGGGAGCGGGTTGGGAGGAGGAGCGCGGCATGCGAAGTCAGCTTAGTACCAGATGCGAATCAAAGTCGCTACAACCAAAGCATACAGCCCGGCGGCGACGTCGTCGAAGACGATGCCCCAGCCTGCGGGAAGCCGTTCGAGCCGGCGGACGGGAAATGGTTTGGTGATATCGAAGAGACGGAAGAGGATGAGTGCGATGAGCGCGTGGGGCCAATTGAAGGGGCAGAAGAGCAGCGTGATCCATTGGCCGACGACTTCGTCGATGACAACAAAGCCGGGATCGGTGCGGCCGGATTGTCGCTCGACAACTGTGGCGGCGGGGACGCCGAAGGCTGTGGCAGTGACGATCGAGGCAAGCAATGCGAAGAGAAGCGCGTGCGGCGACGGATGGGCGAAGCGTGCAAAAGCCGCCCACAGCATCAGAGCGGCGACGGATCCCCAAGTGCCGGGGCCGGGCTTGAGGTGGCCGGCGCCGAAAAAGGTGGCGACGGCCCACGCCCAGTGGCTCTTGTGGCTTTGGTTCTTTTTGTGATTGACGACAGGAAGTTCGGGAGAACGATCAGGACTCATCAGAGCCACCGCGATTTTCGCCGAATGCGCCCAGGTCTTCGAGGACTTCAGGGTCGAGAACGGGTGAGCTGATTTTGTAGGCGCCGCTGGCCCACTTGCCAAGGTCGATTTTGCGGCAGCGGTCGCTGCAGAAAGGGAAGTCCTCGTCTTTGAGGTGAACCAGCATGCCGCAGGATGGGCAGCGAAGCACATTGGCGGATTTTTTCTTCGCGGGCATCGAGTGGGCGGCGTGTCTTTCCCGACTCAAACAAAGCTTGAATGGGGCACCAACCGGTCAAGAAATATGGTAGCGCGAAAAACAAGGAAGAGGAAATGGGGATCAGGAAACAGAAAAACAGTGAGTGAAGGGGACAAGGAAGTGAGCCTGTCGCCGTCTTAGGCGTTTGGCAATGGCTTGACCACGCAGTACTGCTTGCCAATGTAGCCGGAGCGGAGGGGTTGTTGCAGATAGACGAGTTTGCCGTTGAAGTCTTTGGCGCCAGTATTCGTTTTCTGCACGTCGATGATCTTTGCTTTGCCGAGCGAATTACGAATGACTGGCTCCGGCAGACAATGCATTTGCATATCAGAAGGGCCGAGATGGAGGGCGGCTTTGATCCTGGAGCGGATGCGGAGCGTGTTTCGAATCAGGGTGAGAATCGATGCAAAATCGGGCGCTTTGAATGAATCCTGCACCCCGAAGATCAGGACCCCTCCCTGAGCAAGGACGCGGACAAACTCGCGCAGATAGCTGGTCGCGATGTGCCGCGGGACGTGCTGAAGGACGATGTTGCAATAGATGAAAGAGAATCGCCCCGCGGCGAAAGGCAATTGCGAGCCGGAGTTGACCAGGTATCGGCATTGCGCATGCTGATTGAGAGCTTCGGCTTTCTGGATCATCGTGGCGGAGATATCGACGCCGACACACGAGGCGAAGCGCTGGGCGAGGGGCTGGGTGAGGCGGCCGACACCGCATCCGAAGTCGAGCGCCTCACCGCTGAAATCGGGCGGGCAGCCCAGCTCTTCAAGATGACGCATCACGGTCCCGATTTCGACCTGACCTGTGGCCATGAATTCATCGAGGTTCCAACCGCGGCCTTTCCTGGTGGCATCGGTGAGGATCGCGTGCAGCGCATCCTTTTTTGCGAGCGATTCCCAATCGCCTTTCAACGCGGCCAGTGTAGTCATAGCAACCAGACTCCACTTTAGGGCGAAGGAGTTTTCGATATGTCACCGAATTGGAATTAAATTGTCGCTTCACTGCCTGGCGAATGGTGCAACCTGTGAATGAATTAGACGCCGAAAGTGGGTACGGCCCGATGCGCTGCTACATGCCCTTCAGCAGCAATTCCAGGCGCTTTAGCGCTTCGTTACGCGCGGTGGTGTTGGCCGGATTGGTATTGGTCGGGTCTTCGCCGGCGCGCATGAAACCGTGGCCTGCGCCATCGTAGATGACGGGATCGTATTTCTTGCCTGCGGCAGCCATGGCGGTTTTTGTGTCGGGAACCGTGGCGGAGATGCGTGCGTCGTTACCGGCATAGAAGCCATAAACTGGCGCTGCAATGCCGGAGAGAGCGGCGGTGGGCGGCGGAGGTCCGTAGAAGACGAAAGCGGCGCTGAGATCGTGACGCTGGGTGGAAAAGAGGAAGGACTTGCCTCCGCCCCAGCAGTAGCCAGTGACGGCGAGCTTGCCACTGGCAGCGGGCAGTTTGAGCGCGTAGTCGGCAGCCGCGTTCAAGTCGGCGGTGACGGTGTCGGCGTCGAGGCCGGAGACGGCCTTGATGACTGCCTGCTGATCGGGGAAGGCGCTGGTGTTGCCGCCGTTGGGGCCAAACCCGGAAAGCAGGTCGGGTGCGATGACGATGTAACCCATGGCAGCAATGTCGTCGGCCATGGAGCGCGCCCAGTCGCTGAGGCCGAAGATCTCGTGGATCAGCACGACAACTGGCGCCTTGTGGCTGACCTCTGGATAGACGACGAAGGCATCGACGGTGCGCGAGCCGTGCGTGACCTTGACCCACTCCTGGTGGCGGGGCGATTTGGTAAGGATCGCCTTAGCCCAATCCTGGCTAAAGGCCGGTGCGGCGAAGACGAGCGCGGCGAGAAGGGCGGTCGAGAAGAATCGGCGGGCAGTGGCGGGAAGCCGGGTTTTCATGGGGGGAAGTGTACTACAGGGAGAGGAGCAGAGAACAGAGAATCAGTAGATACAATCGCCTATGCTGAAGGTGTGTCTTTTGATTGGAAATCCGGCGCGCTGGCTGAGGGTGTTCGCTGTTATCGAAACGAGGAATTCTGGCAGGCGCATGAACATTGGGAGAGCGTCTGGCTGCAATTACAAGAGCCGGAAAAGACTTTTTTGCAGTCGTTGATTCAGATTTCGGCGGCGTTCCACCACCTGCAGAAAGAAAACACACGCGGCGCCGTCTCGTTATTGCGGAGGGCTCTAAGGCGGCTCGAACCGTATCCTGCATCATTTGGCGGAATTGATCTGACGCTGTTACGGAATGAGGCCGGCGCGTGGCTGCAGACGATTGAGAGCGGAGCAGGAGAGCGGCAAAAGGAGTTTCCGCAGATCTGGTGATCCCTAAATCCTTATTTACGCCTTCGCGCGAAATGCGGGCTCATGGCTTCTTGACGGCAAGGACGAGACCGCTGGCCCAGGCCAGGGGAACGATGTGAAAATCTGAGCGGGCGGCGAGTTGCTCAATGAGCGGAGGAACTTTTTCTGCGTGGCCCTCGGGCCAGTTGGGCTGCGGCAGCAGATCGTCGATGACGTAGAAGCCGCCGGGCTTGACGACGGCGAGCGCTTCATCGAGGGCGTCGAATTTTCCGCGAAGCGCGTCGGCGAATACAAGGTCGAAGCTCGCTGGCTGCTGGCGCACGAGGAAGTCGACCGCATCTTCGAGGACGAGCGATAGGCGCGGGTCGTTGCCAAGGATGCCCTGTGCGATCGACTGAAAACTGAAGTTGGTGTCGACGCTGATGAGCGTGGACGCCGCGTCCATGCCTGAGAGCAACCACGCCGTCCCGACCCCAGTTCCGGTGCCAAGCTCGAGCAGCCGGGCCGCGGGTTTTGAGGCTGCAAGCACGCAGAGCAGCGCACCGGTCTTTGGCTCCGAAGCCATGGTGAAGTCGAGGTTGCGCGACTGTTCGAGAATCTCAGCCAGCACGGGCGGCTCGTGAATATAAAGAAGGTCGTTCATGGGATCAGTGTAAAAGACAGGGAGCAGGGAATTGGGAATATGGAAAGGAGCCCTCGAAGCGCTTGAAATGATGGGGTTGTTCTTTTGCTCAGCGCTAGACAGCGACAGCGTTGGACGGCTACTGCGTTGTTGGCAGACCGACTTTGCGAACCAGTTCGGCGAAGCGAGGGTCGGAACGGATGTTGTCGAATCCCGTCGCAACATTCAGACCGATCAGCAGGCGGTCGTGCTCGCGATAGGCAGTATCGAGCCATTCGAACGCCTTGTCTCGATCTCCGATGTCGGCATAGTAGCGGCCGATCGTAAAAGGTGATGCATATCCCTTTTCACGGCGTGCCAGCAATACTGCCGTGGCATCGGCGAGCGCACCTTTCCAGCCATCGGAACGAAATCCACGCTCGAACGCGCCGCCCAGTTGAATTTCTTCCGGGGTATTCTCGAGGCGCGATTCGATGACCCGCTCCTCGATTGCCTGAGAGTAATCGTGCTTTCCCCAATATGCGTAGAAGAGACAGTCGTGCGCCATGGGAAAGTTGGGATTCTCCCTGACCAGTTGTTTGCAAACTTCGATTCCCTGATCGTATTTCCCCGCATCGACCAGCGTGCCTCCGATCACCCTGACGATGACAGGCGACAAGGGGTCCAGATCGTGAGCCCGATTGATTTCAGCCAGCGCCTCCTGGTGACGGCCAAACTGGCTGATCTCTTCGGCATACCACTGGTGGGCGGTGGCGTCGTTGGGGTCGAGCGCCAAGGCCTGCTTGAATTCGGCCTCGCCACCGGCGAAATCCCAATCGTGCTCGATCTCGTTGGCGGCGAGAATCGCATGCGGATGAGCGAGAGTTGGGTCAAGTTCGAGGGCCTTGTGAGCGGCGGCATTGGACTTGGGGAAATCCTCGTTCGGGTTGCCATCAAAATTGGGCAAAACGGAATAGACATCAGCGAGACCGGAATACGCCAATGCGTAATCCGGGTCCCTGGCGAGGGCCTGATTGAAGTCGGAAATGGAGGCCTGGAGATCGGCGCGGCTCCTCGAGCTCCACGCATAGCGCCCTTTCAGGTACAGGTTGTACGCTTCCACGTCTTGTGTGCCTTGCCGGGTGATCTGCTGCACGTCGGCGGTGGTGAGAGTGGAGCGCAATTCTTCCGCGATTTCGCCGGCGATCTGCTGCTGCAGTTGCAGAAGGCCAGATTTTTTTGCTGCGTACTGTTTTCCCCAGATTTCGGTATTGTCGCGAACGTCGGTGAGCTCGGCACTGACCTGGATATTGTCGGCCTTCACGGTGACGCGACCGCTGACCACCATTGCCACGCCGAGTTCGCTTCCCGCGTCCTTTATTTCAATGTCCTTGCCCTTGAGGCGAAAGACCGAATCGCGTGAACGGATCTTAAGTTGCGGAATGCGGGCGAGGTTATCAATCAAAGACTCGGTAATGCCGTCGCTGAGGTATTCGGAGCCAGCGTTTCCACCTGCGTTGGTGAAGGGCAAGACCGCGATGGCATCGGGTGCGAGGCCAGGGGTTGTGGAATTCGCGGGCTCGCGATCGCCAACGGCCGTGACGCGCGTGTCCTTGTGATTGACGGAGAAATAAAAGATGAGAGCCGCGGTGAGGGCCAAGGGCACGAGCCAGGCTGCGACGCGCGCGGGACTGACACGCCAACGACTGTCCGCTGATGCGAGGGCCGGCGCGGTTTCGGTGTGCGCTGTGCTGTGCTCCGTGGCAGAGCCGTTTGCGGCCTGGGAGTTTCTGAGCTGTGCGGCACCGAAGTCCACAGTCGTGTTGCCGGTTGCCGCGTCATCGGCCTCCAATTCGGTGGATTTGCCTTTCAGCCATTCTGCGAGTTCGTCCGGATAGGCGAACACGCTGCCGCGTTCTCCGCCGGGAACACGATGGACAGGCAGTCCACGCTCTCGTTCCCAGCGCTTGACAGTGCGCTCGCCTCGATTGAGGAAGGCAGCGATCTCCTTCCACGAGACAAGCGTCCTGACCGACTTCGCATTTTCAGTCAGAGGGGAAGCCATTGAGGCCTCGATGAATTGAATCGGGGGGGCCGTTAAACAGGATGATACGTGGGCCGGTGCGGGGTGTCCAGCAAGCGCCTTTCGCCCATGCGGCATGAAATGGCCCGTGTTGGCATTTGAAAGTTCTTGCAGGGAACGTTTGAGTAATGAGAGAGATAAGAAGCGTTCCTGTGAACTGTTGTAAGCCGCTTCCCGGCTCTGTCAAATAAAAGGGGGTCCTCGATGCGCGCTTTCTGCGCGATTGTGCTGATTTCGTGCGTGGTTGCTCTCGCCGGCTGCTCGGCCAAGCCCGTGATGACGACGACAAGTTCGACTCCAACCAATCAGGTAAATGGCACCGCGCTCAATGGCCGAGTTCACGGAGGCCAGCAGCCGATTACCGGAGCACAGGTGTACCTCTATGCGGTGGATGCCACCGGCTACGGCAATGCATCGGACTCGCTGCTGAAAAGTCCCGGATATGTGACAACAGACGGTAGCGGCAATTTCTCGATCACAGGCGACTACACGTGTCCTAGTGCGAGTACGCAGGTTTATGTCTATGCGATTGGAGGCGACCCAACGCCAGGCGTGCCAAATGCCGCTGCGGGGTTGCTGGCGGGGTTGGGATCGTGCGGCACGCTGTCGTCGCAGGGGGCCTCATATCCGTTCATCATGATCAACGAAGTATCGACAGTCGCGACGGCATACGCGCTTGCCGGCTACGCGACAGATGCAACGCACGTGTCCAGCTCGAGTAGCACGCTGGCCGCTACAGGCGTTGCCAACGCCTTCGCCGCGATTCCTAACCTGGAAACGCTGAACACCGGTACGGCGCTCGCCACAACGCCGGCCAGCGGCGGAAGTGTGCCGCAAAGCAGGATCAACACTCTGGCCAACATTCTCGCCGCCTGCATTAACTCAAGCGGCCCGTCGTCATCCCCTTGTACAACCTTGCTATCGAACGCGCGGTCCAGTGGGACTACAGGTACAGCCCCGACGGACACGGCGACTGCGGCGATCAACATCGCGCACAATCCAATCGCCAATCTGGCTAACCTCTTCGCTCTACAAACAGCGACTTCCCCTTTCATTCCCGACTTGAGTGCCGCGCCAGGTGATTTCACAATTTCTATCGTCATTTCCGGCGGCTCAGGCAGCGAGTTCGGTTGGCCCGAGTACCCGGCCATCGACGCCTCCGGCAATGTCTGGGTCACCAATGGGCAGGCATACTGCTGCGTCAACGGCGAAGTTGCTGAGTTTAATAACACTGGGGTGAATATCAACACCATTCAGTATTTCGGGTTCGGGATGGCCTACCCCATGGGGATTGCCATTGACGCATCAGGAAATGCCTGGACGGCCAACCTCTCCGGCTCAGTAGCCGAGATCAGCCCATCCGGCACTGTTCTTAGCCCTGTCGGCATTAGCGGTTCGGGCTGGAAAGCCGGCGGCCTGGTGAACGGTTACGGTATCGCTATCGACGCCAACGGCAATGTCTGGGCGGGAGACTCCCAGGGCGGCGACGGCAATTCCCAGCTCAACGGCCCGCACAGCAACGGCCACGGTACCGCTCTCGTCGAGTTCAGTTCTTCGGGTAGCGTGCTCTCTGGCGCCAGCGGCTTTACGGGTGGCGGTATCAATGGACCACTCGGCGTAGCGGTCGATATCGCGGGGAATATCTGGACCGCGAACTCCGGCACCTGGACGATCAGCGAGTTTAACGGTTCTACGGGCGCCGCAATCTCCCCTTCCGGAGGCTATACAGGTGGAGGTCTTAACGATCCCTATACGATCGCCGTTGGCAACGGCCCACTCATCTGGACAGCAAATGAGAACAACAGTACCTGGAGCCTGTTTTCTGATACGGGTACGGCAGACTCCGGCTCATCCGGTTATAGCGGCGATGGAGTCACCAATCCCTTCTCTCTGGCCTTTGACGGCGCCGGTAATCTCTGGATCCCGAGTGGGAACGGCACCGTTGAAGAATTTGGTTCCGGTGGCCCTCTTTCGGGTTCCGCAGGATTTAGCGATGGTTATACCGGCGCATATGTCGGGATTGCCGTCGACGGTTCAGGAAACGTCTGGATTGTGCGGCCAAACGGCACAGGTGGCGCAAGCACAGGCAGCCTCACCGAATTCGTCGGTGCGGCCACTCCGGTGGTCACTCCCATCGTTGCTAACCTGAAGACCCCGTATGGTTCACAGCCTGTTAACAAACCTTGACCTTGAGTAGCGCCTCGAGTTTGAAGTCATCAAAACAGGTCGCGGCTTCAGCTGAGCCGTGAGTAACCGAAATGAACCGTGGCTTTTGCCGTTAAGGAGACGATCAAAGGATTCGAAACGGCCCATCCATACGATTTCTATTTTCGCAATCCACGAATTCGAGGACATCATGATGATGAAGAAAACCTTGCTTGCCTTTGCCTTCACCTTGGTACTCGCCATCACCCTTCCTCTGCGCGCGCAAACCGGTTGCGACGATTCGCCGGAGGATCCAACGATTGTGCTCGCGCTGGTTGGCAGCGCAGGTGCCTTTGCCGCAATGACGTGGGCGCGCGTGAAAGCGCGGCGCGGCGCGACAAAGCAATAAACAATGGAGGATCTGTGATGCGCGCTTTCTGCGCGATTGTGCTGATTTCGTGCGTGGTTGCTCTCGCCGGCTGCTCGGCCAAACCGGTGATGACAACGACCACAACCTCAAGTCCGACGAACCCTGTTCAGAGTGCGGTGTTGCAAGGCAGAGTGCATGGCGGCCAGTCTCCTGTTTCGGGCGCAGTCATCCAGCTTTGGCAAGTGGGTAGCGGGGGCAACGGCACTGCTGCCAGCGCACTGATCTCGGGTGCGGCACTGACCACCAGCGGCGAGGCGCTTACCGATGCGAACGGCAACTTTAACATCACGAGTCAGTACTCCTGCCCGAGCAGCACGACCCTGGTGTATCTCACGGCGACCGGCGGCAACCCAGGACTGACGGGATCGATCAATAACAGCGCGCTGGTGCTGATGGCTGCGCTGGGTCAATGTGGGACGCTCGGCTCTCTTACGGGCCCAATTGTCGTTAACGAAGTGACAACTGTTGCTTCAGTTTATGCGCTGGCGCAGTTCACTGGTGGCGGCGGGTCGGGGAGTAACATCAGCTACTACTCGCCGGAACCGCAAACCCTGACGGGCCTCTCGAATGCCTTCTCAGAAGTGTTGAATATCGTCAACATCTACACAGGTACTGCCCGCACCACAACCGGTTCCGGCGTCGGTTATGTGCCCCAGGCGGAGATAAACACTCTCGCCGATATTCTGGTTCCGTGCGTCAATACGAGCGGCCCAACTTCGTCGAATTGCGTTGCATTGTTTGCCGCGGCCAAGCCGAGCGGCGGCTCTGCTCCCACAACGGTGCTTGGTGCGGCGCTCGATATTGCTCAAAATCCCGGCAACAACGTTTCCACGCTCTATGGACTCGCCAGCGCCAACGCGGCATTCCAGCCGGCCCTTACCGCCGTGCCCAACGACTGGACCGTTGCCCTCGCCTACAGCGTGGCCGGTATCACCTTTCCGTATGGTTATGCGCTTGATGCTCAAGGAAACCTCTGGGTCAGCGGGTGGGTAAGCAACAATCCGCTCAACGCAGAGGTTGCGGTCATTACACCCACTGGTGCTGCGGCGAGCACCAGCCCCTACACAAATGCCGGGAGTCTCCTGGGTCCAGTAGGCCTGGCCGTCGATGCCAGCGGCAACGTCTGGGTCGCGAACTGTGTCGGCAACACCACACTCGCGCTGAAACTCCAAAGCAATAACATTTCGCTCGCATCCGGCCCGTTTGCCCTCGCTGGAATGTCCTGCCCCCTTCTGGACGCAGTCGACCTCGGCGGCAACGTCTGGTTTACCAACAACGGCAACAACAACATTATTCAGCTCAAGACACCCTTCTCCGCCACGAACATTGACACGTACACCGGCGGCGGCCTCAACAAACCGATCAGCCTGACCTTCTACTATCCCGTCCTGGTCGGTAACACGGTTTGGATCGCGAATTCGGGTAGCAACTCCCTAACCGAATTCATCATGAAAAGCGGCGGCACGGCGGGGGGCGCCGTGAGTAATAACTACACCGGCGGCGGGCTCAGCGATCCCGGCGGCATTGCCGTGGACAGCGTTGGCAACATGTGGGCAGAAGGCCCCTCCGCCAACCAGGTTGCCGAAATCAACTACAGCGGTACGGTGGTATCACCCAGCGGCGGATGGACGGGGGGAGGCCTCGATGGGACCGCTGGAATCGCAATTGATGGCGCAAGCAACGTGTGGATCTCTAACAAGACCAATTCGAGCATCACGGAGATCAATCACAGCGGCACGGCCATCAGCCCTTCCACCGGCTATCAGAGCGCGACGCTGCAGGGCGCATCCGGGGTTGTTATCGACGCATCCGGAAACGTTTGGGTCCTCAACAGCTCTCCGACTGTACCTTTCAACGGGTTGGAGACGGTGACTGAATTTCTTGGAGTGGCATCGCCGGCCGGCATGCCGATTTCAGAATCGCTGCCCGTGGTGTGAGTGGGGTCTATGGTCTGTTCGACAAGCAAAGATTCACTATGCAGAGACCAGGATGCGAGGCTCCTGAATACGCAAACGCAGACGAGGTGATTGAGGAGGTGATGAACTTGAAAAAGACATTTCTTATTTTTGGATTTCCCTTGCTGGTTGCGGTTTCGCTTCCGCTGCGCGCGCAGACAGGCTGCGACGATTCGCCTGAGGATCCGACGATCGTGCTTGCGCTGGTGGGCGGCGCCGGTGCATTAGCCGGCAGCCTATGGAGAAGTCGCCGCAAGTAGGATGCGCAGGACCGCTCCTTCAAAAACGGTGAGGAGCGTTGGGCAGAGACTGTGTATTGTTTTTTGTGCCCGGCGTCGAGAGGCGCAGGATGTGGTGCGACCAGCAAAACCGGAGTCCTCATGCCTGACTCTTCTCGACAAGGGATAAGCCGCTGGATGCGATCGCCGGCCAAGCGTGTGTTCGACACAGGTTGCGTATTGCTGACGTTGCCTGTGCTGGTCCCGCTCGGCCTTCTGATTGCGGCTTCGGTACGCGTCACGTCGCGCGGTCCAGTTCTTTTCCGGCAGAAACGCGTAGGGCATCATGGTCGCGCTTTCACCATACTCAAGTTTCGCACGATCATCCACGCCGAAGGTGCTTCGCAACCGCTGATCACAACTCTAAACAACCAGCGATTCACTCTAGTGGGCCCAATTCTGCGCCGCTGGAAGCTGGATGAATTGCCGCAGCTTGTCAACATCTTGCTTGGCGAAATGAGCCTGGTGGGCCCGCGGCCCAAGATTCCGGAGCATACGATCTTCAACGTTCCCTGCCGCCCCGGATTGACGGGCATGGCGACGCTGGCATGCGCGGAGGAAGAGGCGATGCTTTCCCGCGTGCCCCACGAACAATTAGAAAGCTACTACTACAATGTATTGCTGCCCGCCAAACACGAAATGGACTCTGAATATCTCTCTCGCGCCACACTTTTCACTGACCTGTCGATTCTGCTAAGAAGCGCTTTGCGGCAACGGACTTGTGCTTCGTTGACGAATCTCCCAGGCTGCCCAGAAGGCTTTCCCGAATGGCAGGGCCCCGAATGGCCGAGTTGGCATATGAAATCCTTTGCAGCGAAGACTTCCGCAGTCAGATAACTCGCGAGCATCCCTGCGAACAGGTCTGAAGCCCAGGCCCGCTAGCAGGTAGTAGGTCAGGGAGTCGCTGAGAGGAGGGGCTAGTTCTCCTCGGCGACGACGCGAGCAACGAGATCGTAGTCGTGGGCCTCGGTAATCTCGGCGCGGTAGAAGCGGCCGGCTTCCAGGTTTTCCAGTGGACCGAAGTCGTTGATGTAGACCTTGCCGTCGATCTCGGGCGCGTGGAATTGCGTGCGGCCTTCCCAGAGCAGCGGGGTTTCGGCGCTTTCGCCTTCGGCGAGAAGGGTGATTCGCGGCCGACCCAGTTTTGCTTGGCGCGTCGCGAGATGGATTGCTGCAGGCGCATAAGGCGCTTGCGGCGCGATTCGATGGTGCGCGTGGGGACCTTTGCGTCGAGGGAGAAGGCGCCGGAGCCTTCTTCATCGGAGTAGCTGAAGACGCCGAGCCAGTCGAATTTCGCTTCGCCGATAAACTCCTCCAAGACTTCAAAGTCACGGAGTGACTCGCCGGGGAAGCCGACGATGAAACTGGTGCGGAGAGCGATGCCAGGTACGGCGGCGCGAACCTTTTCGAGGGTCTTGAAGAAGATGTCGGCGCCTGCTCCGCGCTTCATGCGCTTGAGCACGTCGGGCGAAGCGTGCTGCAGCGGAAGATCGAGATACTTGCAGATGTTGTCGTGGCGGGCGATGGTGTCGAGCAGGCGGCCGGTGATGCGGTTGGGATAGGCGTAGAGGAAGCGAAGCCAGCGCACGCCGTCGATTTTGGCGATTGCGTCGAGCAGAGTCGCGAGGCCGTCTTTCAGGCCGAGATCTTCGCCGTAGCAGGTGGTGTCCTGGCCGATGAGGGTGATTTCCTGCACGCCGCGGGCGACGAGCTGCTGCGCTTCGGCGACGACGGACTCGAAGCGGCGCGAGCGGAATTTGCCGCGCAGGTTGGGGATGACGCAGAAGCTGCAGGGGTGGTCGCAGCCTTCGGCGATCTTGATGTAAGCAGACGAGCTGGACGTCGAGAGAAAGCGCGGCGTGTTTTCGTCGTAGAGATAGGTGGGCAGCAAGTGCGATGCACCGTCCCACTCGTCGCGCCGGAAGCGCCCAGCTGTTCGCGGAGGTCGCCTTCTTGCCTGGATGTGACGACTTGAACAGGGGATTTGTGCGTTCCGGCGCCGGATTCGCGGCCCGACCTGATGTCGGCTGGACGGTGCTCGTGATGATGGTGAAGGGTGACGGCGCGGTAGAGGAGGCGGGGGCGATCCCTGCGGCTGCGAGAATTGCTTCGAGCTCGCCGGTGCCGACGACGGCGTCGACTTCGGGGATGTTTTTCTGGATCTCGTCGCGATAGCGCTCGACCAGGCAGCCGGCAACGATGAGCTTCCGGGCGCGCCCCTCGGTTTTGTGGCGGGCCATCTCAAGGATGGTGTCGACAGACTCCTGCTTGGCCGTATCGATGAAGGAGCAGGTGTTGACCACGAGAATTTCGGCCTCTTCGGGTCGGGCAGTGAGGCGCGCGCCTGCGCGGTCGAGCAGTCCCATCATGACCTCGGAGTCGACGAGGTTTTTAGGGCAGCCGAGGGAGACGAAGCCCACGACAGGGGAAGGCGCTTCACGCAGTTTGGTCACTCTCTGATTGTACCGGTGCAGCGGAAAGAGCAGGAATCGTGGCCGAGAGAATAGAAATCAAACAAAATCGGAGACTGTGCATAAAGGGGATGAATTGACAAACTGTGTAGATACAGAGGAATAGATTAGGTTCTTCAAGAACGACTTTGCGCCGGATTGCTCCGAAGTAACGGGAGCTTCAGGTGGGAGTGATGGCCTCAAGCGGCGGGACCACAGCCCTTATGGCGGTGGCAGGCCGCCGAGGTAGCGGTCTGGGCCAATGGTGGCGTGCGCCAGCAGGGTGGCTATAGTGGGCGAGGGGAAGCGCCGAGCATAAGGCTTGATCCAGGAAATGTCAGAGACGGAGATCTGGCCGTCCTTGGGCGTGTCTTGCGCGACGCCCGCTTTCTCGGCGAAGAAATGGTTGTCGGCCAAGCCCGCCACGCTGACATTGACGAGAAGCTTGAGGCGCGAGTCGTCGTAGTCGTAGAGGTCGTCGCCATTGGCCGAAGCGAGCTCAGCCATGGTGACGAGCGGAGCGAGCGCGAAGAGGTGATAGTGCACGGCGCGCTGGCCGCGAGCCATCTCGAGGGGTAAAGTGCCGTCGGGCTGAATCTGGTCGACGCCGAATTTGTAGGTATCGACCCCCCAGTCATAGAGGCTGTGATCATCGGCGGCGATGCCGGCGGCGAGCGCGGCGAAGCCGGCCCAATAATAGTGATTATTGCGGCCGCTACTCGCGTCTTTCTGGTGCATGCCTTCGAAGTAATCGCGAACCTGGCCAGCGACGGTCTTCATCCAAATGGTGAGCGCGGAGGTCTGCGCGGTCGAAAGACCGAGTGCGGCAGGTCCTGCAGGTCGCGCCTTTAGCCAGGCGACCCCGAACGCGCCCATCGCCCAGTTTTGCACATAGTAGGCCTGGTTGGAGGACATGTTGCCGGTCATAGCGTTTACCTGGGCCTGCGCAAAGAGAATTTGCGCGGCACAACGAGCGGCATCGCGACTGCCGGAATTCTGGAATTCATCGGCGGCGCGCTCTGCGGCATCCTCAACCGCGGCGAATTGCCTGCTTGCAGCCTGATAGGCAGCGTAGCGCGCCGGATCGATGATCGAGTGCTTCGAATCGGAGTAGTAGTCGTAGGCCACGATATCGTGTGGCAGGGCGGTGACTGCGGGGCAGTCGTACTTTGCTTCGGTCGGCGCCACGGAATGCAGATCCCAGGGAGAGCGGAGGGATTGCTCATTGCGTTTGGCTGCGCCGGCGAGCGGCGCGACAAAACAAATGAGGCAGACGAGGGCCACAGGCAGGGGTCGCGAATAAGGCATATGTCTTCTGGGACGAGTTGCCGCGAGGAAGAGTTGTCTCAGAGGATCTCGGAGGCCTTAACTCTCTTTGCGATAGAGCAGATCGCGAATCGCGCGGCGGCGGGCGGCGTTCACTTCCATCGCAACGCGACGCTCGGTGGGATCGGAGGGAAGGCGCTCTTCGTGTTCGGTTTCGGCGGATTCAGGTTCGCTGCATGTGGGGCAGCGATTGGCGAAACCGGGCTTATCGGGACGGAGCTCAAACTCCTCGTGGCAGACCACGCAGGTGCGAATTGGGAACGGCATCGACAAACATCTTAGCGAATAGTGGCTGTGGAAAAAAATAGGGAACAATGGGACAAGGGGAAAGAGCGAACCTGCGGGGGCTATTGAAACTGAACGCCGCCACGGCCTGCATAAAAGATGGTTTCCGGTGCGTCAGAATGCGAGGAGTCGGGAATCTGCGGGCATAGTTTGCTCCATGCGATGGGCATCGTGTCGCCGGTCGACATGAAAGACAGGAAGCTCTGTAGGAACCGGGGAAACTTTGTTTCCTCGCGGTGGATCGTCATGACGAGATTGATCCGCTTACCCCGGGCCTTAAATCCGGCTATATATGCCTTTGGATCATTGTCGTTCGCAATCCACAAAAGCTTGACATCGAGAGAGCAACATTTCTCGATGACTTCGGTGCCGCTGACCTGAGAACGGCTTATCAAGCCGTCCGGCGTCAAGTTGCAAAACAAATGAACCACGTCGTAGCCCTTTTTGAGTGATAGAAACATGTCCTCCGGGCCAGTGAAGATGCTTGTTTCCGTCGCCCCGTAACTGCGTCGATAGATTTCGGCATCCGCATGAAGCAAGAGATCGAATTCAGCTTCAAAAGCACAAACCAGAACCCGCGTGCCTTTGACGAGGTCTTTCCCTCGTTGATCAGAACCGCCCTTAAGGAAATCGAAAAGAGCCACTTTGTGATCTCCGAAGGGGCGCAGAATCGACCTGTCGACTAGTTTGCCAGCACAGCCCGGTAGCGGACCTTGCTCTTCTTCACCTTGTCGATGGCCTCGTTGGCCTTGGCCATCGGGAAACGCTCCGTGGTGGCCTTGATGCCGTGACGAGCGGCCACGTCGAGCATCTCGCGAATGCGGGCCGGGGGCCGATGGGGCTGCCGCCGATGGTGCGAAGTCCCGAGATAAGCGGGAATGCATGCACTGCGACCGGCGACGGCGGGACGCCGACAAACCAAAGCGTTCCATGAGGGCCGAAGCGTGCCCGACAAATGTGCCCCAGTCCTGATCTGCATTGACGGTAGTAATCAGGAAGTCGAGTGCGCCGGCAACTTCCTTCATGGCCTTTGTTTCGCGGCTGTTGATGAAGTGGTGGGCGCCAAGGGCGCGGGCTTCCTCTTCTTTGCCCGGCGGAAGTGGAGAAAGCGGTGACTTCAGCGCCGAAGACGCGCGCAAACTGGATGGCGAGGTGGCCGAGGCCGCCGATGCCGACGACGCCCACGCGGGAAGAGGGATTGATGTTATTTATGCGCAGCGGATTGTAGACCGTGATGCCGCCGCAGAGCAGCGGCGCCGCCTGTTCGCTATCGAGTGCCTCGGGAATGGGAAGACGAAGCGGGCGTTGGCGCGGACGCGGTCGGCGTAGCCGCCATGGCGATGGACGCAGGTGCCTTCGGAGACAGGGCAAAGATTTTCCTCCCCGCGCATGCACCACTCGCATTGGCCGCAGGAGTTCGATTGCCAGCCAAGGCCGACGCGCTGGCCGACTTCGAGGTTGCGCACTTCCGACCCGACAGCCGCAACCGTGCCGATGATTTCGTGCCCGGGAATGAAAGGATACTGGCTGATTCCCCAATCGTTGGCGATCAGGTGGAGGTCGCTATGACAGATGCCGCAGTGTGTGATGGCAATTTCGACTTCGCTTGCGCCGAGTTTGCCGGGGTCGTAGCGAAAGGGCAGAAGTTCAGCGCCGGCCGCGTGTGCTGCAAGTCCTTGAATCTGAGCCATGATTGCTCCGCAGTCCTCGATGATATGGCCACCGGACCGGTATGAATCCCCAAAAATCCTGGTCCGCATGAATGAGAAGAGAAGTTTCGTTTCTCTTAGTTTAAACCGCCGCCCGGCTCGATGTGCACATTGAGGATTTGGAATCCGGTGAGGACGCCACCTGCCGGTGCATCGCCGGCAACCACTGCCGATTCGCCATTCAGGCCGGCACTTTGCGCATTGCGGAGAGGCTCGAGAGCGTTGGCCATGGAGAGCGGGAGACTGGTGAGCGTTTCGCCGTTGATTTCACCCTGGGTTTCAGGGGCGAGCAGGCTGACATAGATATGGTCGGCAGAGTGTTGGTTGCGGGCCTCGGCGAGGACGGCAGCGAGATCCGGAGCGGGAGTGCCGGGGCTGAGGCGTGGCTGTAGTAGAGTGCGGTCCAGTGTTGCGCCGTCTGAAACGAGCAGGCGGAGGTTGCCTGAAGCGAGGCGCGAAGGCAGCTTGATGGAGATGCGGACGTTGCGTTCGGGCTGCTGCCAGGGACGCAAGGTGGCCTCGATTTGAACTGTGTCGCCGGCATGGATGATATTGCCCGAAACGACGCGCGCCTGTTCGAGCGTGACCTGAACGTGTCGGGGAACTGCCTGCACGTGGAGGTTGATTTCGCGGACTGCGCCCTGGCGCGCGCCATTGGAGTAAAGCTGCTGGAACTGCTGGCCGGCCGAGCAGGGCGGCCATCATCGGAGCCGGCGCGAGGCCGCCGTCGGCTGCGGCCCACAGGTCGAGCGGGACAGGCGGGAAGCCCGGCAAGATCGATGTTGCCCGTGACGTGATAGCTGAGCGCGGCGCTGCTCTCGTTGGTTTGAAGCAGCGACTGGTAGAGAACCACCTGCATGGCGAGCGGCGTGAGGGAAGGGCAGATCGAGAATGTCGACGTTGACCTTGCGCGGACCTTGCGGGCGCATCGACGACGATGTGCATGGGAATCATGTGCGCCGGCGCGCCGAAGACGCCGCGAATTCCCGATTCGCGATCCTGCGTGAAGGCGCCGATGGTTTGCGCCGGTGTTGATGATCTT
This sequence comes from uncultured Acidobacteriaceae bacterium, assembly GCA_963782085.1. Taxonomy (GTDB): domain Bacteria; phylum Acidobacteriota; class Terriglobia; order Terriglobales; family Acidobacteriaceae; genus Telmatobacter. The sequence goes on along the minus strand of CAWAIL010000001.1, from coordinate 666,947 downwards.
GAATGCGTTCAGGGGCGAAGCGAGCGTGGTGACCACATCGGCGGTGGTCATGGGCAGCGAGACCGGGCCGGCCTCAAGAACCGGGTGGCCGCAGGCGAGCAGTTGTTTGGGATCCACGTAGGTGACGGTGCAGGTGGCGGAAATTTCAACGTCGCCGCGAACGAGTTGCATGCTGACCGCGGAGCCGGGAACTAGTCGGGGTTGCAGGAGTGATGACGGCGGAATCGTGGCGCGGAAGATCCGCCCATGCCGCCGGCGGCGACCGGCCGCGAGACTCGTGCCCGCGGTTCGCTGCTGCCAGAAACGAATTGCGTCTGCGCTGAATCCGCTCATGACCAGCGGAGTGTCCATGGGCTGAAAAGTTGTGTTAGACGAGGCAGTGCGGAACCGGGCGATGAATCGGGCAGGGAATTGCCTTGGCCGGAGCTGTCGAAATTGCCTTTAGTACCGAGCGAGGCCAGGAGCGATGCGGGAGCTTCAGCATTCGGCGTTGTGGTCGTTGCTTCGCGCAACTCGGTCTCGTGTGCGGAAAGATCGCGCACTTCGAGCATCTGCTCGATGGGCGTGATGCCCGCGATGGGATCCTTGGTGAACTGGCCGATGCGGTAAGAGAGCGAACCGAGCAGCTTGCCGTCAATGTAGACGGGGCTGCCGCTCATGCCTTCAACGACGCCGGTGTATTCGGCCTTGGTGCCGTGGAGCTGGGCCAGGATCATGTCCTGGCCGGGGCCGCGCGCGCCGCGCAGAACGCCGAGAATCTCAACCTGCATGGGCTCGGGGGTGGTGCCCTGGAAGACGGTCCAGGCTGTGCCGGTCATGCCGCGGCGCACCTGGCTGAGCGGGAAGATCGCGGCGATTTCGGGGGCGGCCCGGCTGGGCGGCTGAAGCTTGCGCCGCAGGCGCGCGCGGAGCTCGCAGGGCGCAGCAGCCGGCGAGCACGGCAAGTGCGAGCGAGGCAGGAGCCGGCGGATGCCTTGAGGCGAGTTTTCACGTCTATTAGAGTACAGCGAGCAGGTGGCAGTTGACGGCTTCGCTTGGTCCGTTGAAGCAGCGTTTACGTTGATTAGACCTGACAGGCGATTTGCCGCACGGTTTGACGCTGAGCTTGCGCGATGCGAATCGTCTATGCTTGTGAGCACGAGAGGTTGTATATGTCGAATGCAACGCATCGAAGAGTGAAGGTTCTCGCAACGTCTCTCGCTTGACCTGGCTGTTTCTGGCTGTTTGGGCTCTGGCCGCCGCGCCTGCTATGGCTGCGCGGGCAGCAGCTCGCCGCGGCGCAGCAAGCCAGCAGCCCGCGGCGCAACAGCAGCAGCCGGACCAGACCGCGCCCGATGCCGGCGGTCCCAGCGGCGACAACGGCGTGATCGCATGCCCAAGAAGAAAGACAACCCGACGACGCACCCCGCCGCCCGCGCCGGCCGAGCCCAAGTTCAAGAATCCCGAGGGAATGGCGCAACGTAGCCTGCGCGTCGATGTTCCCGAAGTCACGGTCGATGTGGGCGTGCTGCTGGAAAAGACGCACCAGTTCGTGCCCGGACTGAAGCCGCAGAACTTCCGCGTCTACGAAGACGGCGTGGAGCAGAAGGTCGAAGGTTTCAAGCGCACGGAGGCGCCGATCACGGCGCTGATGCTGTGCGAGTATGCGGCGCGCGGCTATATGCTTCAGCGTGCGACATGCTGAATGCGGCATGGGCGTTTGCGCAGCAGTTGCGGCCGCAGGACTACGTGGCCATGATGACCTTCGACCTGAATACGCACATCGTGACCGACTTTACCCAGGACAAGCAGCAGATTCTGCAAGGCATCAATGAGCTGGCCAACGAAGTGTACATGCCGGCGGCTTTTCAGAGACCGAACGTCTTCGACGCGCTGTACGAGTCGCTGGACCGGCTGAGTCGCGATCGAAGGCCAGAAATACATCATCCTGATCGCATCGGGCATCGACTACCTTGTCGAAGCTCACGCTCGATAAGATCCTGAAGAGGGTGAAGGCCTCGCGCGACATCACCATCTTCACCATCTCCACCGGCGGATTGTTGGAGGCGATGACCGAGGGCAGGGCGGCATGATGGGCGGCATGCGCGACATGACCTATCTGCAGGCCGACAACGAGATGAAGACCTTCTCCGACCTGACCGGCGGCATGCACTTTGCGCCGCGTTTGCGGGCGAACTGCCCGACGATGTGAACGACATCAACCAGAACATCCGCGCCAAGTACGAGCTGATCTACCGCCCCACCAACGCCAAGCAGGACGGCACCTAGCGCAAGCTGCGCGTGGAGCTGGTGGACGACGAAGGCCAGCCGCTGCGCATGCAGGACGAGAAGCACAAGCCGCTGAAATACGACATCATCGCCCGCGACGGCTATCGCGCCAAGCAGGAAGTGGAGTAGAGCAGGGAGCGATAAAGCAGGGAGCAAGGGAGCGAGGGAGCAAGAAAGCAGTGCACCGTTCATTGTTCCTTGGCCTCAGGTTTGGCTCTTCACATCCCGGATTCGACTTTTGCGCGAATTTCGCTGCGCATTCCATCTTGTTTTTCCATCGTGGGACGCCCTTGAGGCAGTGTGATTGCTGTCACCCGCGGACGATCCTTTACCTCGCTAACATGAACATCGATAACGGCCTCTTTGCGCTGGATATCGCGGTTCATTGCCAATGCGCGACAGGGGTCGATAACGATGGGAAGGTGGACGATATGAACTGGGTCCCTGTGATTTGGTCGGTTTGGGGCGCATCGATTGCATTGATGGCCGGCGTGATTCTTTATGCATCGCGGTTGACGAAAAACGAAGAGGATCAGATTTTTCTATCTGACTCTTCGAGCCATGAGCAGACAGAGCAGGCGGCGATCGCCATGCGGGTAGGAAAGATCCAGCCAGTGAAGCGAATGGCGATGATCCTGGTCGGCGTCACGACGCTCGGCGTCCTCGTCTATTACGTCTTCGACATGATTCACCAACTGCAGTAAGAACCGAGCCCGAGATCAGCAATAACCCTCCGTCGACGGCAATTCGATGCCGACGGGGCGGAGGGTGCAGTCCTGTGGGTCCGTACGCTCAGGCTGGCGGAGCTTTGCGCTACCCGAGGATATGCAGCTGGACCATGATGTCGCGCACGTAATAAATGATTACGACGGCGGACATGGCAACAACCAGCCAAACACCGACGTGGGCCAGCGGCTCCACTTTGGCGACCCTGGAAACGATCATCGCCTGTGCGGATTTTTCGTGTTCGAATGAGTCGTCGAGGAAGATCTGGTCCTCTTCATCGCGTGTAAGGCTTGAGCGGTAGATATATACGGCAGCCGTAAAAACGACGAACGCTGCCCAAACGGTCCACATCACTGGGACAAACGTCATGGAGCACCTCCGTTCGATTTTCCGGGTCCCAGAACCTGCGGGGCGTTGGGGGGAATTCCGCGGTCTCGGGGTAGAGGGGCCTTAATTGCGCAACATCATAGTCCCATTCTCATTACTTTGGAAACAAGGCCGTTTTGGTGATGCTGGAAGACCTTGAACCCTATCGAAAGTTCAACATGAGGCTGGATTTGCCAGAAGGCCGGCATCAAACCTCCGCGACGTTCCATTTGGTGGTGCATCTAACAATGTGAAAAGACGGGCGGGACTTGTGCCAATGCCCGATGAACGTTAGAGTTGAAGGGACGGGTGAGCACGATCACCCCAAAGGGAGAGATTATGGCCACTACCACCGTTGCACCGACACAGGAAACCGAGAAGAAAGCGCCTCTTATCCTGACTCCTACGGCGATCGCCAAGGTGCGCGAGATCATGGCCACCCAGGACCCGCTGCCCGCCGGCCTGCGAATTGGCGTTGTGGGCGGAGGCTGCTCGGGCTTCCAATATTCGATGGCTTTCGAGAACCAGCGCTGGGATGATGGACAAGGTCTTCAATTTCGACGACTTGAAGGTTGTTCGTCGACGCCACATCGCTGATGTACCTGAACGGGTGCACTGTGGATTACGTGGAGACGCTTGAGGCTGCCGGGTTCAAGTTTGAGAACCCCCAGGTGAAGTCGACCTGCGGCTGCGGCTCATCGTTCAACGTCTAGCGGAAGCGAACGACGGACGTAAGGACTCAAGTTCGACAACAAAGGCTCGCCCAACGAGGGCGGGCCTTTTGTGTTTCTAAGGAAAGCTGCGGTAGAACCGCTACGGCGGGGTTGGCGATGATCCTGAGCCCGACGAGCCGGAGCCGAAGGTGCCAGACCCGGACGAGCCCGATCCGCCTGAACCGGAGTTGCCGAGGCCGGATGTTCCGAAGGGCGAGCTGCCAACAGGACTCGTGGTGCTGCCCGCGGGCTGGCCAATAGCGCCGGTGTTGCCGCTACCCATCTGCCGCATGTCGGAGATGGGATCGTAGGTAAATTCCCATTCGTTGTAGTGGTTCTTCTTCTTGTAGACCAGAATGGATTGTTTCGAACTGCCCGGCGAGAAGCCGATGATACCGGCGCCACCGAAGGTCTGGCCGGACTGATCGGAGCTGGAGCCGAAACCACTGGAACTCGAGCCACCACTGGAGGTCGAGGTCCCGCCGGAGCCTCCCGCCGCGCCAGTGCCGCTGGTCGAGCCGGTTGAGCCCGAGGTGCCTGAGCCACTCGTGTCAGAGCCTGAGGAGCTGAAAATCGATCCGCTCGTTCCGGTAGATCCGAAGCTCGAAGTGGAAGATCCGCCAAAAGCGGAGGTCGAGCCGCCACCCATCGAGGTGATGCCGGGAAGCCCGGCCATACCGCCGCCGCTGGGGCCAATCCCGGCAATGGTCGAGGCGTTGCCGGCCAGGGGTTGGCCGAAAAATCCCATCGCAGTGGGTGTCTTGTTTTGGCCGTAAAGCACCGGCTTCCAATCTTCCTTGCCGGTGATGGGGTCGGCGTACTTCTTGCGCAGGAATTTGATCTGGTTCGTGTTGACCAGCGCATCGACGTTGGGCGGATAGGCGTGAAATTTGCGGTAGTAGAGCTGGATGGCGCGGCGGTATTGCTTGCCGCGTTGATATGCTTCGAGATCGTGGTCGCGCTGGATGGATTTGATGACCTGCGGCATAGCGACGGCGAGCCAAACGACCATCAATGCGAGGAAGAAAATCGCGATCAGCATCATGTAGCCGTCTTCGCTTTCGCGCGCGGAAGCGGATCTGACTGATTGAGCTTTCCCACCCATTCCGGTTCTCACGTCGACCGAAATGGATCGGGCACCAAGCTTGCGGCGGATTGGGGAACGACGATTCATTCGTGACTCAGTTTGCTGATAGCGGAATGGTTTGCGTGTTGTTGTATGCGAGGTCGGTGATTTCGACGCTCATGGGGTGGATAGCCCCGACTCTGTAACGATGGTCGACGATGTCGCCGGAGTGCGCCATGAAGATGTCTTCGCCGTGAACGAAGAAGGCTTTCAGCGCCTTGTCGTTCCCTTGTTCGTAGCCGAAGTATTTGAGATCGATGCTTGGCGGCTTTGGCGGGGGCGGCGGACCTGCCGCTACGACTGGCCCAGGGTTGGGGCGAGCCGGAGCAATTGGTGCAACGATCGGCGGCGCCGACTCAGCCGAAAAGATATTGCGGCCGGTGCCGCTGTAGTCGACATCTTCGCTTTGCGCCAGCTTGTCGAAATGCAGCGCGGGATCGATGTTTGCGTCGTTGAGTTTTTCTGCTTCCGCTCCTGCGCCGGCAGAAACATTCTGCGTCGCGGGCGTGCGGAGAGCCGGCATATTGGCAACAGGCGGCGGAGTGCTTCGGCGCAGACGGAGACGAGAAATTTGCTGTACAGCTCGTAACCGCCGGCGACCACGATGACGATGGCGAGCACGGCGAGCAGGTAGACCTGCTTTTTGTTTTCGGCGCCGAGAGCGAGTGCCATGATTACTCGCCCTCCTTCACCGGCAGCTGCGAATCAGCGGATGCTTCGTTGCCTGCTTCAGGAGTGGGCGGCAGACCGCTGGCCGCTGCATCGGCAGGCCGCAGCCAGGTGGAAAGCTCCATGCGGAGACTCACAAGACCGCCCTGCTGACCGGTGAACGACATGGCGCGGATGACGAAGAAGATCGGATCGCGTTCGATGCTGTTGACGAATCGCATGATGGCCGGGTAATCGCCGCTGATGATTGGTGTCGATGGAGATCTCGGTGAGACCGGAGCCGGGCGGCCCTGCGTATATTGCACGCGCGTCAGGTGCACGCCGGAGGCGACTTCGAGCTCGTCGATGCGCTCATCGATGGACGAGTAGTTGGGCGGAATGCGCTTCTGCTGGAATTTGTCGATCTGCTCGCGCGTCTGTTCCACGCGCCGGTCGATGCCGCGCAGTGGCTCGGTTTGCAACTCGAGCGCTCTTACTGACCTGCTTGCCGACACAGCACATCGTTGGAGTGGCGTCTGTGGCAGTCCAATCGAGGCCAAGACGAATGCCAAGGACGACTGCAACAGCGAGTAAAACGATGAAGCCGGCGACGTGCCAGGTGAGCGGTGAGGCAAGGCGTTCCCGCCATGTGGTGGAGGCAGCGGTCGGACTCATTGCGGACCTCCAGCGGCGCGGTTGGGATTCCGGAAGTAGGGCGCTGTGCCGGTTGCCGCCCCATTCGGCGTTCCGTTCGGCGCCTGCGCGGGTCCGGTGTACGGCTGGCGCCAGAATGCTGCACGCAGGTATGCTCCGGCGAGTTCGGCGGACGAATGCCAAGTGGGATCGGCTGGCTCTTTAGTGTCTGGCTCGGCTGTCGCGTGGTGCTTTTCGCGGCGATGCGCTCTTCGCGGCGAGGGCGGATTGTAGTCAGCGAGGAGATCGAAATCGAAACGGTTCGTAGGGCTCACCGGTCCGGCCGCTGATTAGGCGTGTCGCTGGTCTCGGCGCTCTCGCTCACGATGCGCGGCAGCAGGAAGCGCCGCGAATGCTCAAGATTGCGGACCAGCTCGACGCTCGATCGTGACCCCCGACGACGCGGAGATGAAGCGTGATATGGCCGTCCTTGCCGCGGACAGGCTCGATGGCGGAGACCTGGACCCCGGCGGGAAGCACAGTTTCCATCGCCTCCATCGCGAGCGTCCACGAGAACGATTTCTGATCGAAGATCTGGTTGAGGGCCTGCGCCTGCTCGAGCAATTGTGCGTTGTCGGGCCGATGCATCACATCTTCAGCGCGCTGGCGCTCGGCCTGAATGCGGGCGATCTGCGCGTCGACAGCGATGTTCGCGGGCGCGGGCCGCTGCTGCGCGGCTGTCGTAGAAGTGGAGACCAAGGCCGAAGAGAATGCAAAGCAGAGCGAGAACGACCATGGCGATGCGCAGACGACGAACCGCCGGGCCGATATCGGTGAATGGGCGCGTGGCGAGATTGAGACTGATGCGCATGGGCTATCTTGCTCCCGCAAGCGCGCCTGCGACGCCGGCATAACTGATCTGGGGCAGGGTAGTGGTGGCGCCGGAACTGGGCCGGGGCACCCAGTCGACGATGTCGAGCTCAGGTTCGGCGATGGCGCTTGCGAAGATTGGGCCGGGAACGATGCCTGCGTAGTGCAGGCGCCGCGGACGCGAGCCGAGCTTGTCTTCGTAGTAAGCGGACGCGACCGCGATGCTGCGCTGCACTTCGTAGAGTCGCTGCTTCGGGTCCTGCGGCAGGTCGAGAGTGCGATAGAGCAAGAGGTCCTGGCCGTTGGAGATGGAGGTGGTGATGCCCAGCGTGCTCAGGTTCGCAGCCATCACGGCTTCCATATTGTTTACGGCTTCAAGCGCTGCCAGGCTCGATGAGAGCACCGCGCCGGGCTCGTAGCCTGCGTCGCGAACCGCGGTTTCATATTCCGCGAGAACCGGGCCGGGGACGACAGCGGCGAGAACCTTGCAGCCCGATTCGTCTTGCGAGAGCATCTGGTAGCTGACGCCCGCGTGCTCCACTTCGAAAGGCACCATCTTGCGCAGCCGAAAGCGCACCACCGAGATGGCTTCAGCAGGTTTGGCGGGCATCGAATCGAAGTCGAGCATGAAGACACGGACAAGAGTGTCAGGCAGCACGAGGGTAACAGCGCGGCTGCGCGGCGAAACATCGTCGAGCGCTGAGCGGATAGCCTTGGCGACGTCGTGGGGCGCGTGGAGATTGGTGCTCCTCAATGCATCGGAGTGATCGCGCCCGGCGCGACCGGCGCAAAGGCGTAGACAAAGTCTTCACCGGCGCCGGGCGAAGCCGCGGCCAGTACGCCCTCGGGCGAAATCTCAACCGCGGCCGGCGGTCTCCCGCCAGTTTGATTCCGCACCGTGTTTTTCTTTGCGATCGAACTCATCTGATCTCGTTCCCTTGCTCCCTTGTTCCCTGATCCCTTGTTCCCTGATCTCTTGCTCCCTGTACTTCTACCTCGACGCCTCAATGAACGTAACCTTGTTGATTTCCTTGAGCGTGGTGAGGCCGCGGCGCACGCGTTCCATGGCCGACTCGCGCAGAAACGCTCATGCCTTCCTTCTGCGCCAGCTCTGCGGACTTCCGATGTGGGCTTCTTGTCGAGAATGATCTCGCGGATGGGATCGGTCAAATCGAGCAGTTCGTGAATGGCGGTACGGCCGCGATAGCCGGTGCCGCCGCACTCCATGCAGCCCGCGCCCTCGCGGAAACCGAAATCGCGCCACTCGTCGGGATCCATGCCGCTGGCGACAAGCATTTCGTCGTCGTAGCGGACAGTGCGCGCGCAGTACTCGCAGATGGTGCGCACCAGCCGCTGCGCCAGAATGCAGTTCAGCGCGGAGACGAAGTTGTAGGCCTCGACGCCCATGTTAAGGAAGCGGCCCAGCACGTCAACCACGTTGTTGGCGTGGACCGTAGTAAAAACAAGGTGCCCGGTGAGCGCAGAGTTGATCGCGATCTGCGCGGTCTCCTGGTCGCGGATTTCGCCCACCAGAATCTTGTCGGGGTCGTGGCGCAGAATGGAGCGCAGGCCGCGGGCAAACGTGAGACCCTTCTTCTCGTTCACAGGAATCTGTGTGATGCCGCGAATCTGGTACTCGACCGGGTCTTCGATGGTGATGATTTTGTCTTCGTCGCTCTTGATCTCGTTCAGCGCGGCATAGAGTGTAGTGGTTTTGCCCGAACCGGTTGGGCCGGTGACGAGCACCATGCCGTAAGGCTCGCGAATATAGCGGCGGAAGCGGCGGAGGTCGGAGTCGGCGAATCCCACCACATCGAGCGTGAGGTTCTTGAACTTCTCGCTCATCGATTCTTTGTCGAGCACTCGAAGCACGGCGTTTTCGCCGTAGATCGTCGGCATGATGGAGACGCGGAAGTCGATGAGGCGGGTCTTGTAGCGTACGCGGAAGCGGCCGTCCTGCGGCACGCGCTTCTCTGCAATATCCAGCTCGCTCATGATCTTGATGCGGCCGAGAATGGTGCCGTGGTGCTCGCGCGCGATCGGAGCCATGGCTTCCTGCAGCACACCGTCGATGCGGTACTTCACGTGGACCGAGTCGTCGTAGCTCTCGATGTGAATGTCGGAGGCGCGCCGCTCGAGCGCGGTAAAGATCGTGGTATCGACCAGGCGGATGATGGGGCTGATGTCTTCCGCCTCGCTGGTCAGCTTCTCAATGGAGATATTCTCATCGGGGTTTTCGTCCCCCGTCAGAACGTCAAAGGTGAGGCCTTCGCTGGCTTCGTCGAGGACGCGCTGCGACTGCTCGGTTTTCTTCAGCACCTCAGTGATCTGCGAGAGCGTTGCCACGCGCGCCTGGATGCGCGAGCTAAGCAGGCCGGCGATTTCGTCCAGCACCATAAGCCGCGAGGGATCGCTGACCGCAATGACGAGCACATCGGCCTGCTGCTCAATGGGGACGAAATTGTAGCGGAACATTAGTTCGACCGGAACGGTTCGCAGCAGGTCGTGCTGGATCTTGAAATTCTTCAGATCGACGAACTCGGCGTGATAGCGCGCGGCAAGAGCCTCGGCGTGCATGCGTTCGTCGGCGCCAAGCGTGCTGGGGAGCGCAGGAACGGCGGTTGCCGGAGGTACAAGAACGTCAGCATCAGCCATTTGGAAATTCCTCCTCGAATCCTGCCGTTAAGTAGTGCCCGCCTGCCCAAGCGAAAAGATCGGCAGGTAAAGCGAGATAAGAATGAAGACGACAACGGTGCCCATGACGATGAGGATTGCGGGCTCGACCAGATTCATGGCGGCGGAGAGCGCCGTGCCTACGTCTTCCTCATAGAATTCTGCAACCGAGTTGAGCATTTGCGGCAGTGCCCCGGTTTGCTCGCCGACGGTGATCATTTCGCACGCCAGCGGCGGGAAGACGCCGGTGCCGGAGAGCGAATCGGCCAGGTTCTTGCCTTCGCGTACGGTGACCAGCGAAGTGAGCACCGCTTTTGAAACGCGGCGCGACGAGATGGATTTGGCTGCTGTTTCAAGCGAAGGAACCAGCGGCAGGCCACCCGTGAGCAGTGTGGAGAGCGTGCGCGAGAAGAGCGCTACCTGGTATTTGAGCCAGATTTTGCCGAAGACCGGAAGCTTGACGCGGAAGGTGTCGATCGCATCCTTGCCGCGATCGGTAAGCGAAAAGCGGTAGCCAACCGCCCCCACGATGAGCGCGACGATCGCCATGTAGAGGATGTTGTGTTGCATCCACTTGCCGAAGTTGAGAAGCCCGACGGTCATGGCCGGGAGCTTCGAGCCCATCTCGTCGTAGAGGACGGCAAACTGCGGCACGACGACGGTGAAGAGGAAGATCATGAGCCCGATGACGAGGGTCATCAGGACCGAAGGGTAGATGAGCGATGTGACCAGCTTCTTGCGGAAGGTGAGGGCGAGCTTTTGAAAGCTGACGTAGCGGTCGAGAACTTCATTGAGGTTGCCGGAGCGCTCACCGGCCAGCAACGTGGTGGTGTACATGATGGGGAAGCCGCTCTGCGCCTCGAAGGCAGCAGAGAGGGCTTCGCCGGTTTTCACGCGGGTTGAGACGTCGTCGAGCTGGGCAGCGAAAGCGGCATTCTTCTGGATCTTGCCGAGCATCTGCAGCGAGCTGAGAATCGGCAGTCCGGCTTTAATCAGGGTGAGGAACTGCTGGTTGAAGACGAGAAACGGCTCAAGCTTGACCTTGCGGCGGGTAAGCGAGACGGAGCCGCGCGTCCGCACCGAGAAGACGTGGTAACCCGCATGGGTGAAGCGGGCACGCAACTCCTCGGCCGTGGATGCGGTCTGGATCTGCTCCTGGACCCGGCCACGTTCATCGGCCAGCTTGATCACGAACTCTGCCATGCATTTGCCTGCCGGGATTGCGCTCTTCGGACGCCTGAAAATCGCTTGAGCGCACCCCGACCTTCCTGCTCAAGAGTAACAGTTTGACAACAAACTAGACGAAGAGAAGGCGCAGGACGCTCGGGAAGCAACACCTTTAGCTTCTAGCTGCTAGCTTTTATGCCGTTTTGTGCTTTGGCTTGGGCTGGGGAGGCCCCGATTCGGTTCCGGTAGAAGGCATTAGGGCAGCCGCACCGACATTGGTTAGTTTGCTTCCTGGAAAACCCAATCGGCTGCTGTCGAATTCTTGAGGCTGTATGCTGATTTCGTCCCACGTCTTTGTGGCAGAAGAAGGGATGAGAGTGATTTGCCGATGGAATTGACGCCAAGAGAATTGAAGATCGATCGAATGCATTTCGAATCAGTGGATCGGGCCGAGACCGGAGGGCTGAGCGGATATTGGCGGCTGCTGGTGGGTGCGCTGGGGCTGGCCATTATGGGCGCATCGCTCCACTCGGGGCTGGGGGCACGGCAGCATGCAGCGGTAGTTGATCCCTATCCGCATCAACTCGCGCAGGTAAGTTTTGTTGTGGCCGGGGACGTGATTCCGCACGAGGCGGTGAGAGCGGCGGCTGCGGCGGCGGGCGAAGGCGAGGCTGGCTGGGCGGCGCTTTTCGACAATGTTGCAGACGTCTTTCATGGCGCGGATTTTGGGTTTGTGAATATGGAAACGCCAGTTGCGCCGGAGCATTCGCATGGGACAAAGCCGTTTTTGTTTGATGCACCGGTTTTGCTGCCTGAGGCGCTGAAGGCGAGCGGAATCAAGATTGTTTCCTTTGCCAACAATCACGCGATGGACCAGGGTTGGGCGGGATTCGCGGAGACCCGCGAGCACCTCCGCGAGGTGGGGTTGCTCTTTGCGGGAACGTCCGACAACTCCGCAACGGCCTGGCAGCCGGTGTTCACCGAGGCGAACGGGATCAAGGTGGGCTGGCTGGGCATGACGCGCTGGCTGAATGGGGGCCGGAATCCAGACAAAGAAGATCAGCCCCATGTGAATTTCTTTCCCTATCCCGGCGAGGCGAATGGCGCGCCGGGCGCCGACGAGGCGACGGTGCTGGCGGCGGTGAAGGCAGCCAGGGCGCAGTGCGATCTGCTGGTGATCAGCGTGCATTGGGGAATTGAGTACGCGACCGCACCGCGGCCCGAGGATGTGGACCTGGCGCACAAGATGCTGGATGCGGGCGCGAGCGTGATTGTGGGCGCGCATCCCCATGTGCTGCAGCCGATTGAGACTTACAAAACGCAGGATGGTCGCAACACGATCATCTTCTACTCGCTGGGGAATTTTCTGTCGAACCAGTCGCGAAGTTATGTGGATGGGCTCAATCCGGATTCGAACGGCGAGCCGAGGGACGAGGCGATCGGATTATTTTCCGCAGTGCGCAAGGATTACGGACCAGCGGGAATTCGCGTCGAACTAGGACACGTGGGCATGATGCCGGTGTGGGAAGAGAACAACCGCAACGACATTGCTGCGGGGCGAACCAAAACGCCGGTCATCAAGCCGCTGTTGATTGACCGCGAACTGCCTCTGCTGACGGCAAAGTTGGATGAGCTGAATAAGGCTGCGGACTTGGGCTCGACGAGCGCGGCGGCTCAGCCCGGAGGTCCGGCAGGCGAGGGAAATGCGCCGGGCGCAAAGCCGCCGGCGCCGGATTTGAGCGCGACGGCTCTGACCGAAGATCAGAAGAAGGAATACATCGAACTCACAGACCGGATCAAGTTATTGACGGACCGGCGCAACCTGATCCTGGCACGGACGGGCGAAGAGTACGTGATAGCTCCGCCGAAACCGTCGGCAAGATAAAAGCGATTTAAGCGGCGACCATGCAGACGCAAGGATCACAAATCGCGAGAGAGCCGAAACCGTTCAGCGCTTATCTGACCACGGTGTTGAGCGTTTTGATGGTCCCGGTCTTTGCGCTGCTGGCACTCGTCGCTGTGCCCTATATCGTGTTGCTGCGCTGGGTGAGGAAGCACCGCGAACATCGTTTCAGAATGCACATGAAATCGCGCGGCCGCCTGATGCCCTGGGCGGAGTTTCTGCGCGCCATGCGGGGCTCGGGCGGGACGTGCATTGAAGAACGCTTTTCGCCGAAAGGGCCGGTCAGGTTCTGGTGGACGCCGGAGAATGTGCAGGGCGAATCGCCCTACCCGATCATTGACTGGTTCACCATGCGCAAGGGCAGGCAGGCGGAGCCGTTTATCCGCTGGTGCCGCGAGCGCTACACTGCGGCCGACGCAGGCAAGGCCTTGCTCGTGGACACAGGATTGGTGGCGCACCGCGACATTTATGCGCTGTGGTCGGAGTGCCGGTCGGAAGCGTCGCCAGCTCGATGGGTGGAAGTGGCGCCGCCGGAGATTGTGCCACACCGGGCAAGCGCCTGACCGGCCGCCGAGAATGTGGCAGTCAGGCCGCGCCTGCTAGCGTTTTGCGTAGTTCGCCATTCCCGCGAAATCGAGGACTACGACATTCTCATTGCCGGAGACCCAGGCATCGTGTCCGGGCGGGATGTTGAGGACGTCGCCGGCTCTTGAGGTGGATTCGGTCCCGTCATCCATCTTTGTCACCAGCGTGCCCAAGAGCTGATAGCCCAGGTGCGCGGCCATGCAGCTATTTGTATTTGCGATGGGCTTGACGCACGTGGACCATTTCCATCCTGGTTCGAAGGTGGCGCGGGCGACGATCGATCCGCCCAGATTGACAACATCGACTCTGCCCTTTTCGAATTTGCGGATTTCATCCGGCGTATTGAAGTTCTTGTTTTCAACTTTCGCAACTGTTGTAGACATTGGCATATCTCCTGGGGAATTTATCTGAGAGATTCGTCCCTGGGGAGCCCGGGTTTGGACGTGCACACACCATACACCCGGCATTCTTGCGCAGGGAAGGAAATTCTACGCGCCGGGTTGCGAGAATTATGCGACGCCGAATGCAGTGCCGTTAAGGGGTCAAAAGCCGTTGGCGACAAGCCACGCTTCGGTGAGATCAAAGGTCGGCTCTTTGGATTGCTTGGCCTGCATGGCTGCGAGCTTGATGAGCACGTCGGCTTCGACGTTGACGGGCGCGCCCACGGCGAGCGTGTGCAGGTTGGTGCGCCAATAGGTCAACGGCAGGATGGCTATGGTGATCTCCGATTCGCTGACGTCTGCGATGGTCAGGCTGATGCCTTCGACAGCAACGGAACCTTTGGGCACCATCCAGCCGCGAGCGTTTTCAGGAACGCGGACTTTGAGCGTCCAGTCAGTGGTTTCGCGGTTGAAGCTAGGGCTGGTGACGGGAATGACCGGGTCAAGCGCGGTCATGAAACCCGTGCCATCGACATGGCCCTGGACGATGTGTCCGCCGAGCGGACTGCCGGCGGCTGTGGGCAGCTCGAGATTCACCCTTGAGCCCGGAGCCAGAGAGCCGAGCGAAGTACGGTCCAGCGTTTCCTGCGCCAGATCGGCGTGAAAGTAGGTGGGGTCGACATCCAGCGCGGTAAGGCAAACACCGGAGACGCCGAGCGAGTCGCCTTCGCGCAGCCTTGAAGCGATGCCGGGTGCTTCCACAGTGATGCGTTGGACGCCGCCGCGATCGGTGAGGCTGACGAGGGTGCCGGTCTGCTCGATGATGCCGGTGAACATACTTAGATTCTAAGGGGCCAAGGGACTCGGGAACTAGAACTTCATCGCGACACCCTTCTCGCACATGTCGCCGAAGACCGAGAGCAGGTTGGTGATGCCGAGGAGATTGCGGACTTGCTTGTTGAGATTGACGAGCTCGAGGCAGGAGCCTGCCGATTTTGCGGACACGTAGAGGCGGACCAATGTACCCAGCCCCATGCTGTCGACCGATTCGAGCTCCGTGAGGTCGAGGACGACGCGCTTGTTTTCCTTGAAAAGCGGATGGATTTTGGAGTTGAACTCGCCACAGAGGCCGGAGACGAGGCGGCCACGGCAATGGACGACGACTATCGTGTCCTTTTGCTCAATGGAAAAGGAGATGCGATTCACAGCCGGAGCGTGCGACATCGGACTTGGTCCTTGTTGTGAAGTATGAAGGAAGCGAAACGCTGACTGATTCTCTCACAGGAAGACGGAAAACGAGGGAACTTGGGCAAAGAGAACGAGAAGTGAACTGGAAGACAGGCAGTCACTAGTCAGTGGAGACTTCTTCAGCAACCGCGATCGCAGGGCCGGAGGTGAGTGCGCGGTAGGCGAAAAAGAGCTTGGCGCGCCAGCGCAGGATCATGCCGAAGGCGAGCAGATAGAAGAGGGCGCCGGTCTGCTCAATGGTCATGAAACGGTCAAAGTAGCCACGGGCGAGATAGCGCACCACAGCGAGAACAATGATGACGGAGAAAAAGGCGCTGGAGCGCTTCATCATGATGACGCCGTTTTGGTAGTGCAGGTCAGAGGTGAGCAGTAACGGATAGGCCAGGACAGCAGCTCCGATAAGAAATGCGATTAGGCCCCAGAGGAAGGGGATGCGGCACATTGGAGCAAGAAACATGCAGAATCCGGTGGCCATGCCGAGAGGAGGCATGATGATTTTCTTCAGCGTCACCGCGCTGCGGCCCTCGCGGATGCGCCAGGCGAGGACGCCGGCAAGACCGACGAGCGATACAACACCCGTGATGACGGGAGTGGAGAGCAGGAGATTATGCCTTTCCGGTGGTGCCGCGGTCAGTGCGCATTCATTCTTTGTCCCCAGGGGAAGCGAACGCGCCCGCACTTCTAGTTTATAGGACTGGCGGATCCGCGTACATTTCAGGCGGAGATGCTTCTAGTACCGCGAAAGCACGATCATGCCTCTGGTCACTGGCCAATGATCACGTCCTCGGCCAGGGATCATGCAGCAACGACGAGACGCCAAGGTCGTCGCCGTAGCGCTCGGTTTCGACGTCGTTCATGTGGACGAACTGGGGCAGGCCGCGAAACGCGGGGACTGCGTCGGAGCCCATGATTTGCGGGGAGATGAAGAGATGGAGCCGATCGACAAGGCCGTCGGCGAGGAATGCAGTGTTGAGGCGCGTTCCGGTTTCAGTCAACAGCGTGAGCACGCCCTCGTCGCCGAGCTTTAAGAGCACCGCATTAAGGGGAACGCGGCCGGCGTCGGTGGGCAGGACTTCCACGCGCACCCCGCGGTTGCGCAGTTCGTTGGCGCGGGCTTCGTCCTGCGAGACAGTGAAGACGACGACGTCATTTTGTGCAGTTGACACAAGATGGGAGTCGAGGGGCATGCGCAGCGCGGAGTCGAGCACGATGCGCAGCAGCGGACGGCGGCGGCCGTGGCCGCTGCGGTCGGTCATCCAAGGGTCATCAGCGAGCACGGTGTCGACACCGACCATGGTAGCGTCGGCGGCCCATCGCAGCGGCTGTACGGCGGCGCGTGCAAGTTCGCTGGTGATCCAATAGGGTGCGTGCGGCTGCTGGTGGCCGGGAGGGGGCGCAATGCGCGCGTCGAGCGTCATGGCCACTTTCATCAGTACGAAGGGGCGCTTGTGCTGGATCCAGCGTGCGAAGCCTTCGTTGAGGCGGCGGGCTTCGGCTTCGCAGAGGCCGACGTCCACCTGGATGCCTGCGTTGCGCAAAGTTTGCAGGCCATCGCCGGTGACGTTTGGGTTGGGATCGATGGTGGCGGCAACGACGCGCGCGAGTCCGGCGCTAATGAGCGAGGCGGTGCAGGGAGGCGTGCGGCCGGTAATGCTGCAGGGCTCGAGCGTGACGTAGGCGGTACCGCCCGAGATGCGATCGGGGGCCTGTTTTCGCGCTGCTTCGAGGGCGACGACCTCGGCGTGGTCGAGCTTGTCATACTCATGCCAACCCTCGCCGATGAGGTGGCCAGTGGAGTCGAGGATGACGCAGCCGACGGCTGGGTTGGGCGAGGTGACGCCGATGCCGTTGCGCGCTAACTCGAGTGCTCGGCGCATCCAGTGGAGATCGGTTTCAGAGAATTCGTTCGCGGCGGGCATGTCTTGCATCGGGCCTTGAAGCCCCATTTATTCTCCGACATCTATCGCCGTGAGTAAACCCATACTTGCAGGCGGAGTCGTCGGTGCAAACTAATCCTCGTCGAGTTCGGCGACGGCAGCAGCTCCGCCTTTATTCGGCGGACGGCGCAGAGGCGCCATGCGATAAGCGTAGGGATCTTCTGGTTCACGCCTCTTGCGAAAAAGCTGTTTCAGGCGGTCCAGTAGTTTTCGCATGGGGGACTTCGATTTGTTCCGGGAAGCCATGGATTGCCTCGCTAGGTTCCATTGTAGGCGCGAAGGCATGTGGAGTGTGGTAGAGGCAAAGATAGTGCTATCCCCGGCTCCCGAGGGCGAGGGACCGGGTACCCAACGGTTCAGTTGAGATTGACTTCGCTTCTGGTCGATTTACGCAAGGTCGAACCGATCAGCGTTCATCACCTTCGTCCAGGCCTTCGCGAAGTCCTGCACAAAGACTCCTTGCGCATCGCTGCTGCCATAGACCTCTGCCAGAGCGCGGAGCTGTGAGTTCGAGCCAAAGACGAGATCGACGACGGTTCCGGTCCACTTGAGCTCGCCGGATTTGCGATCGCGCCCTTCCAGTACGCCTTCTTGCTTGTCGGACTTCTGCCACTTCGTGCTCATGTCGAGCAGGTTGACGAAGAAGTCGTTGGTCAACGTTTCGAGCCGCTTGGTGAAGACGCCGGTCTGCGATCCGCCATGATTGGCGCCAAGCACGCGCAGGCCGCCAACTAGAACCGTCATTTCAGGAGCCGTGAGTGTGAGCAGTTGTGCTTTGTCGAGCAGCAACTCGGAGACGCAATTCTCGAGTCCCTTGCTCACATAGTTGCGGAATCCGTCCGCTTTTTGTTCGAGCACCGCGAACGAGGCCGTGTCGGTCTGCGCCTGCGAAGCGTCGGTGCGGCCCGGCGCGAAGGGAATCTTCACGTCTTGCCCGCCTTTCTTCGCCGCGGCCTCAACGGCTGCATCGCCCGCGAGCACAATCAAGTCGGCAAGTGAGATCTTCTTGCCACTTGCCGGCTTTCCATTGCTCTTGGCTTGATCGCCGTTAAACTCCTTCTGGATGGTTTCGAGCTTCGCCAACACCTTGGCCAATTCGGCAGGTTGATTCGCTTCCCAGTTTTTCTGTGGCTCAAGGCGAATGCGCGCGCCGTTGGCGCCGCCTCGCTTGTCGCTGCCACGAAAAGTAGAAGCCGAGGCCCACGCAGTCGAGACGAGCTGCGAGATCGACAGGCCGGATGCGAGGATCTTCGCCTTGAGCGCATCCGCATCTTTTTCGTCGATGAGCGGATGATCGACGGGCGGAACCGGATCCTGCCAGATCAGTTCCTCTTTGGGCACGAGCTTGCCGAGGTAGCGCGAGCGGGGGCCCATGTCGCGATGCGTGAGCTTGAACCAGGCGCGCGCAAAAGCGTCGGCGAACGCGGCGGGATTCTCAAGGAAGCGGCGCGAGATTTTCTCGTATGCCGGATCGAACCGCAACGAGAGGTCGGTCGTCAACATTGTCGGCTGGTGGCTCTTCTTCGGATCGAATGCGTCAGGAACTGTGCCTGCGCCGGCATCGCCCTTGGGCTTCCATTGATGCGCACCCGCAGGGCTCTTGGTCAGCTCCCATTCGTAGCCGAACAGGTTGATGAAAAAGTTGTTGCTCCACTTGGTGGGCGTGGTCGTCCAGGTGACTTCAAGGCCTGAGCCAATTGCGTGCGTACCAAATCCAGTTTCGTAGCTGCTTCGCCAGCCAAGGCCCTGTTCTTCAATGCCGGCTGCTTCGGGTTCTGCTCCCACGTGGCTTGCCAGGCTGGCTCCGTGCGTCTTGCCGAAAGTGTGGCCCCCGGCGATCAGCGCAACGGTTTCTTCGTCATTCATCGCCATGCGAGCAAAAGTCTCGCGGATGTCGCGCGCCGCAGCGATGGGGTCTGGGTTGCCGTTCGGGCCCTCGGGGTTTACGTAGATGAGACCCATCTGGACGGCTGCCAGCGGGTTTGCCAGCTCGCGGTCGCCGCTGTACCGCTCGTCCCCCAGCCAGGTGGCCTCTGGACCCCAAACCACGTCCTGCTCCGGCTCCCAGATGTCTGGCGCGGCCGCCGCCAAACCCAAAAGTCTGGAAGCCCATCGATTCGAGGGCCACGTTGCCTGTGAGAATCAGCAGGTCGGCCCAGGAGAGTTTGCGGCCGTACTTCTGCTTGATGGGCCAAAGCAGTCGGCGCGCCTTGTCGAGGTTCACATTGTCGGGCCAGCTATTCAGCGGAGCGAAGCGTTGCGCACCGCGGCCTGCGCCGCCGCGTCCATCATGGATGCGGTAGGTGCCGGCGGCATGCCAGGCCATGCGAATGAAGAGCGGTCCGTAGTGGCCGAAGTCGGCAGGCCACCACTCCTGCGAATCCGTCATGAGATCGCGCAGGTCCTTGACCACGGCGTCGAGATCGAGAGTCTTGAATTCCTCGCGATAGTTGAACTCCGCGCTCATGGGATTGCATAAGGATGATTGCTGATGAAGGATTGTTAGATTGAGCTGGTCGGGCCACCACTCGCGGTTGCCCTTGGCGCCCGCCGTTGTGTGACTGATCATGCCATTTGAGAAGGGGCATTTGGATTCGCTTGCCATAAAAATCTCCTGTCTTTACGCAGTAGGGCGTTCTCTTAAGTATAGGAGCCGGAGGCCGAGTCGAGCGAGAGCGCCAAGCAGCGTCCTTCAGATCTTCTTGATAAAACTTTCCGGGGTTCCATCCGTCGGGTTCACGAAGACAATATCTTTCGGATCGCGCCGGGGCGCGTCAACGGCGAGGAAGACCACCGGTCCCTCGAAGATTTCCGGCAACGCATGAACGGTGCGCCGCTTGAAGAACAGCAGATCGCCCGGAACAAACTCGCCGCTGTTTGAGGCATCGCCCATCCAGAATGTGCCGCGGCCGGAAAGGACATAGAGGTATTCGTCGCTGCCTTCGTGGTAGTGAGCAGGAGTGCCGGTATACACGCGAAACACGCGCGCGCTGGCTGCCTCCTCATTCGTCAAATAGCGATCGAGCAGCATGGTGTCTGCGGTGTCGGGAAACGACTGGGCAATCTCGTGCGGTTTGAAACGGCTAAATGTTGGCGGGGTATTCATGAAATGCACCGACTCCTCGACTGTAATTTCCGGATCGCCCTATTCCAGCAACGAATCGACGAACTCTTCCGGCGAAAACTCCAGCAAGTCGGTCATTTTTTCGCCGACGCCGACGAACCGGACCGGTAGCGAAAGTTCGCGGGCGATTGCAACTGCGATGCCGCCCTTGGCGGTGCCGTCGAGCTTGGTGAGCACGATACCAGTGACTCCGGCGGCCTGCGTGAACTGGCGCGCCTGCTGCAGGCCGTTTTGGCCAGTCGTCGCGTCCATTACGAGCAGCACCTCGTGAGGCGCGCCGGGGACTAACCGGGCCGCTGTCCTGCGCATCTTGTCGAGCTCATCCATCAGGCCAGACTTGGTATGCAGCCTGCCCGCTGTGTCAACGTAGAGATCGTCGATGGAGCGGGCCTTGGCAGCCGTTATGGCGTCGTAGAGAACGGCCGCTGGGTCGCCGCCCTGTTTTGTCTTGATCATTTCGACACCCGACCGCGATGCCCAGACTTCCAATTGTTCGATTGCCGCCGCGCGGAAAGTATCGGCCGCGCATAAAAGAACGGAGCGGCCTTGCGCGCGGCTCCATGCAGCGAGTTTGCCGCTGGAGGTTGTCTTGCCGGTGCCGTTCACGCCGACGAGAAATGTCACCTTCGGCGGCGCTTCGGGGAGGGCGACCGGTACTTGCGGAGCGCGAAGAATCGCGATCATTTGCTCTTTGAGCAGATTGCGCAGCTCGGCACCGCCCTGGATCGCCTGATGTTTGGCTCGATCCCGGAGCGCGTCGAGAATCGCGGTAGTCGTAGGAACGCCAAGGTCGCTGGTGAGCAAGGCTGCTTCCAGTTCCTCGAGTGCGGATTCGTCAACAGTGCGGGTGAGAGCTGCAAGGTCGGCGATTTTGGACGAGAAAGTTTCCCGGGTGCGCGAGACGGCCTGGCGCATACGGTCAAAAAAGTTCTGCTTCGGCTCTTCGTCGGCGGATTTTTCGGGTTCGAGGCTGCCAAAAAGTGTCTGAATCATTGCTGATTCCAGTTTAGAACGTCGATTTTCTTCGGGTCGGAGAGAAAAGCCGTTTTGATTCTTGAGCGCTCCATTCAATGAATGTGGGTGCACTTCAAGGTGCCGATAAGCGCATTCGGCGCGAATCGGTCTCAAGAGTACGTTGGCTCCGATATTCTTGAGAATAGGCCGTTTCTCCCAGCGTTTCCTGTTTGCCGCCCATCCGGAATAGTAGGACTTTTGGGGAATTTCAGGCTTCGGCCGGGATGGGCGAGGATTGGATCAAAAGGAAGAGATGTCGAAGACTCGCGCAAACTTGCTGCAAGACATTCTCGCGAGGCGCATCGCCATTATCGACGGCGCGATGGGCACGACGATCCGCGCTTACGGCATGACCGAGGCCGATATTCGCGGTGAGCAGTTCAAGGACGCGAAAAAGGATCTGCTGAACAACGGCGACTTGTTCACGCTGACGCAGCCGAAGATGATCGGCGATATTCACCGGAGGTTTTTGGAGGCGGGTGCGGACATCATTGAGACGAACACGTTCGGCGCGACGACGATTTCGCAGAGCGAATTTTTTGTCGACGATCCGCGCGAGCACGGCGGGCGCAAGGATCCGGAGTTCTATCAGAAGGTGATCGACGACTCATTCTTAAAGCAGCTTGCATGGGAACTGAATGAGAAATCGGGGGAGCTTGCAAAGGAGTGGACAGATCGCGTCGCAAAGGAGACCGGGCGGCCGCGATTTGCTGCCGGTGCCATGGGACCGCTGACGGTTTCTCTATCGACTTCGCCCGATGCCGAAAATCCGGGATTCCGCACGGTGACGTTCGACCAGGTGAAGACGGCATATGCTGAGCAGGCGCGGGCGCTCATCGCGGGTGGTGTTGACCTGCTGCTGGTTGAGACGATCTTCGACTCGCTGAATGCGAAAGCGGCGTTGGTGGCGATTCGGGAAGTGTTCAATGAACTGGGCCATGAGCTGCCGGTGATGATTTCGGCGGCAGTTGGTCGTGGCGGCGAGACCATGATTTCGGGTCAGACGATCGCGGCATTCTGGAATGCGGTGGAGCACGTGCATCCGATTTCCGTGGGGCTCAACTGTTCGTTGGGACCGGATTTGATGTATCCGTTTCTTGAGGAGCTGGCGGACAAGGCGAACGTTGCGATCTCATGCTATCCGAACGCCGGACTGCCGAATCCACTGGCGGCAACGGGATTCGATCTGGAACCCGCGGATATGGCGCGGTATCTGAGCGGATTCGCGCGCGAAGGCCTGATCAACATTGCCGGTGGCTGCTGCGGTAATACGCCGGAGCACATCGCGGCGATTGCGAAAGCGCTGGAAGGCGTCGCGCCAAGGAAGATTCCTGTCCCGGAAGAAGCGCTGGTAGGAGAGGGGCAGGAATGAGCTCGACGATCATCAGCCCTGCGAGGACGCGCGTGGCGACGCGGATGCTGCATCTCTCCGGATCGCAGCCCTTCACGCAGCAGCCCGGTGTTTTCATCGTAATCGGCGAGCGGACAAATGTAGCCGGATCGCCGAAGTTCGCCAAGCTCATTAAAGAGGGCAAATTTGAAGAGGCTGTCAGCGTGGCGCGCCAGCAGGTGGAGAATGGCGCGAATGTGCTCGACGTGTGTATGGACGAGGGCATGATCGATGGCGTGGCAGCGATGTCGCACTACCTGCAATTGCTGCAGAGCGAGCCTGAGGTCGCGAAAGTTCCCTTCATGGTGGACTCCTCAAAGTGGGAAGTGATTGAGGCGGGACTGAAGTGCCTGCAGGGCAAGGGAATTGTGAACTCGATTTCGCTGAAGGAGGGCGAGGCGAAGTTTCGTGAGCACGCGGCGGCGGTGCGCAAGTATGGCGCGGCCGCCGTGGTGATGGCATTCGACGAGAAGGGCCAGGCGGCGGACTTCGCAGAAAAGACTCGCGTGTGCGAGCGGGCGTACCGGATTTTGACGGACGATGGATTTCCGCCGGAGGACATCATCTTCGATCCCAACATCCTGACGGTTGCCACCGGGATGGAAGAGCACAACAACTACGCGATGGACTTTATCAACGCGACGCGCTGGATCAAGGCGAATTTGCCGCACTCAAAGGTGAGCGGCGGCGTGTCGAACATCAGCTTCAGCTTCCGCGGCAACAATGTGGTGCGCGAGGCGATGCATTCAGCGTTTTTGTATCACGCGATTGCAGCGGGCCTGGATATGGGCATCGTGAATGCCGGGCAGCTAGAGGTGTATGACGAGATTGAGCCGGAGCTGAAGGTGTTGGTCGAAGATGTGCTGCTGAATCGGCATCCTGACGCCACCGAGCGCCTGGTCGAACACGGAGAAAAACTGAAAGCGGCCGGTACGAGCGCAGGCCCAAGCGAGCAGAAGGTGGAAGAGTGGCGCAGCGCGACCGTGGAAGCCCGGCTGAGCCACGCGCTGGTGAAGGGAATCGACGAATACATTGAGGCCGACACAGAAGAAGCGCGCGCGAAGCTGGGCCGGCCGCTGAGCGTGATTGAAGGTCCGCTGATGGACGGCATGGGCGTGGTGGGTGACCTGTTCGGTGCGGGAAAAATGTTTCTGCCGCAGGTGGTGAAGTCGGCACGCGTGATGAAGAAAGCCGTGGCGTATCTGACTCCGTTTATGGAAGCGGAGAAGGCGCAGATGGCGGCGGCCGGCCAGACAGTGAAGGCGCAGGGCAAGATCGTGCTGGCCACTGTGAAGGGCGATGTGCACGACATCGGCAAGAATATCGTGGGCGTTGTGCTGGCGTGCAACAACTACGAAGTGATCGACATGGGCGTGATGGTGCCGGCAGAGAAGATCCTGGAGCGTGCGAAGGCGGAGAAGGCCGACGTGATCGGGCTCAGCGGCCTGATTACGCCATCGCTCGACGAGATGGTGCACGTGGCGTGCGAGATGGAGCGGCAGGGATTCAAGCTGCCCTTGCTGATTGGCGGCGCGACGACAAGCCGCGCGCATACCGCTATCAAAATTGCTCCGCACTACAGCGAGCCGGTAGTGCACGTGCTGGACGCGAGCCGCGCAGTGCCGGTGGCGACAAGTTTGTTAAGCGACGAGAATCGGCCGGCGTTCATTGCGGAACATCGCGCGGAATATGAGATTTTGCGCAAGCAACACGCGACGCCGAAACAGAAGATGGTGCCGATCGAAGAAGCGCGGGCGAGGCGGACGCCGATTGTTTGGCGCGCGGAGGACCTGGCAAGACCTGAGTTCACAGGCATTCGGGTTTTGGACGAGTTTCCTCTTGAGCAATTACGCGAGTTTATCGATTGGTCCCCGCTGTTTCACACTTGGGAATTGAAAGGCGTCTATCCGAAAATCTTCGATCATCCGGATTACGGCGCGCAGGCGAAGCAGGTTTTCGAAGAGGCGAATGCGCTGCTGGATACGATTATGGAGAAGAAACTGCTGAGAGCGCGCGGCGTGTATGGGTTTTTCGCGGCGAGTGCCGTCGGCGATGACGTTGAACTCTATTCGGATGCGGACCAGGCGATGGTGGTGGAGCGGTTCCACTTTTTGCGGCAACAGGCGAATCGCGAAGGCGCTGAGCCGTGCAGATCGCTGGCGGATTTCATTGCCCCAAAGGAGACGGGGCTCGCGGACACGATGGGCGCATTCGCGGTGACGAGTGGATTTGGGCTCAGGGAGATTGTCGACGACTTCAAGGCGAAGCACGACGACTACAACGCGATCATGGCAGAGGCTGTCGCGGACCGGCTGGCTGAGGCTTTTGCCGAGTGCCTGCACAAGCGTGTGCGCGACGAGTGGGGTTACGGCAAGTGCGAGAAGTTGAGCAGCGAGGAACTGATCCACGAGAAGTATCGCGGAATCAGGCCGGCGCCGGGCTATCCTGCGTGTCCGGAACACACGGAGAAGGGCATTATCTGGCGCCTGCTCGATGTGGAGAAGAACACCGGGATACAGATAACTGAAAACTTTGCCATGTGGCCTGGGTCGAGTGTCAGCGGGTTTTATTTTGCGCACCCGGAGTCGCGGTATTTTCAGCTAGGGAAGATTGACCGCGACCAGGTAAAGGACTACGCAGCGCGCAAAGGCATGAGCCTTGGCGAAGCGGAGCGCTGGCTGGGGCCCAATCTGAATTTCGATCCGGCGGAGTAGCTGAGAATCCGGAAGTGTTTCGATTTGAAACGCATAAGCGTTTCTTAATTCATTAAGTGATCAACGCACTAAGCGGTTAGTTAACTGTGCTACCAACCGAGCTACTAATTTATCCGTTGATCGAATCTTGAATTTCGACGACGTACAGTTCCGCATATCGTCATCCATCTCGAAAAATTAATTTGCATCACTGCGAAACTTTTCGAATCGCAGTGGGTTCATTTTGTCATCTCGGGGTCCTACGCCCCAAATCTGTTTTTGCAAATTGAGTTTCGCGAGACTTGTCGAACGCCACGCATCGTTTCGCCTTGGAGATTGTCTATGAAACGCATTCCCCTCGCTGTCCTAACACTGCTGATCACTCCCCCACTTTTCGCGGACATGGGCACCCACCTGATTCCAGCCGGCTCGCTCGTCTCCTGTTCAACCGGTGACGGAAGAATCTCATCACAAACGACGGCAATCGGCGACCCGGTGCTGTGTAAGGTGGAGCATCGCCGCGGCGATTTCATGTTGCCCTACGGAAGCTATCTTGGCGGTGAGTTTGCCGAATACAAAGATCCAGGCCACTTTGTCGGCAAGGGTTGGATGGAGCTCGAATTCGACAAGCTCTACGTGGGCGACAATGTCATCCCGATCAATGCGAAAGTTGTGGATGTGCCTGGATACAAGATCGACGCGCAAGGGCGCATCCTTGGCAAGGGCCACGCGGTGCGCGATACCGTGCTGTGGATGATTCCCGTGTTGTGGCCGATTGACCTGATCAACCTGCCGCGGCGCGGACCACGACCGACGCTGAAAGCGGAAACGGCGCTGACGCTGCGCGTGATGGACGACATCGAGGTGCCGGCAAGCCAGGAACCGCAGCGCGATCCATACGGACTCTACCAGCGCGGCCCGAACTCGTATGCGCCGGCGCCGCAGAATCCGACGCAGGAGCCCGATGCGGGACCGCAGGATGCATATGCTGCTCCGCAGGCCGCGCCTCCACAGCCTGCGCCCTACGATCAGCCGCCTCCGCCGCCGGCCATGTCGTACGCTCCGGCGCCTGTTGTTCCTTATGCAGTGCCAGTTCCTCCCCCAGTTTTCGTTGCGCCGCCGATTTATGCCTATGGCGGATTCGCGATTGGACCGAGACCCGCAGTGGTTCCATACTACGGAGCGCGAGTCTATGGCGGTCCGGTGCGGGCGTACGGGTACGGTTATGCGCCTCGGACAGTTGCGCCCGGAGTGGGCGTGCGCTCGTCCGGATATGGAAGCTATGGATATGCCGGGCATGGTTATGTTGGAGGCGGGTATGCTTCGCATGGACCGATGATGGCGGCGCGCGGTGGCATGGGCTACGGTGGCGGCGGCAGGGCACGGTAGAACGACGTGCTGAGATTGAACTAACCCTGATCTTGTGCGAACGCTGAAGACGTCGGCACTGAAGTTTGCCGGCGTCTTTTTGTACAAGGAGTATGAACGTCTCTTTGCAGGGATCGTGGATTTGTTGCTGGTTGGTGAACGTTCACAGAAGATTTGCACTGTATTCGCAGCGGATTGACCGTCCTTTTACTGGCTTGCCCCGATACTGCAGGCGTGACTGAGCCGAACCGGGAAAAACTCTCCTTCAGGGCTGCGTTGGGGTATCCATCGCATGCGGCAATTGAATCGCCGGCAAAATCAATTCCAGATCCTGTTGCAATTCCAGCGCGGCGGATCCATGCCGACGTGGGCCGTTATCGTCTGCGTTTGGCGGAGACGGCTCACGATCGCGAGGCGGCGTGCCGGTTACGCTTCAGAGTCTTCAATATCGAGCTGGGTGAGGGTTTGGAAAGTTCATTTGAGACTGGGCTCGATATCGATCGCTACGATACGGTGTGCGAGCATCTGCTGGTGGAAGACAAGACGACCCGGCGCGTGGTTGGCACGTATCGCATGCAGTCTGGGGAGAGGGCTGCGCGACACCTGGGCTACTACTCGGAGCAGGAGTTTCATCTCGATCCGTATGAACCACTGAGAGCTGGCATTCTGGAGCTGGGGCGCGCCTCGATCGATCGCGAGCATCGCACACCTGAGGTGCTGATGCTGCTGTGGCGCGGGATCGCGCAGTATGCCAGCGACAGGGGGCTGCGCTACTTGCTCGGCTGCTCGTCGTTGAATTCGAACGATCCGGCGGAGGGCTGGCAGATGTACCGCCAGCTTGAGAATTTCCGAGTCTCTCCGGCGTTTGAGACTGCACCGATGCCAGCGTATGCTTGCCCTCAAGAGGCGCAGCAGATGTACGCACAGCCGTTCACTCGCGAAGAGCGATCAAATGCCGCCGTGTTTCGACCAGCCGGCGCCTGCCACACAGGTGAAGGTACCCAAGCTGCTGAAGACATATCTGGCAATTGGCGCCGCGGATTGCGGCACCGCCAGCATGGGACCGTGAGTTTCGCACGATTGATTTTCTGACCCTCCTCGATTTGAAGATGTTGTCGGCTGCTGCGCGAAACCGATTCCTGTCTCCGCTGACGCAGTGACGCTACGGCGCATCCGGCGCGCTGTGGCGCTGGCGTTTATTTTCACTCTCATCGTTTTGCTTTTCTGGTGGATGCGCTTGCGCGGCCGAATGACGCTGGTGCGACGGGCGTTTTGGTTGCACAAAGCATCTCAGCTCGTGTTGCAATCGCTGGGCGTCGAAGTGCAAGTCGAAGGCGATCCGCCGGTACGCGGGCTGGTTGTTGCGAATCATCTCAGCTATTTCGACATCCTCATCATCAGCGCGGCGATGCCGTGTTTCTTTGTTGCCAAGAAAGAGATTGATGGCTGGCCCTATTTCGGATGGGCAGCGCGAGCGGGCGGAACGATTTTTCTTGAACGCAGGAGCATGCGCAGCGCGCGGCTTGTGGCAGAGGAGATTGGCAGAGCGATTGAAGTTGCCGGTTCCGGTGCTGCTGTTCCCCGAGGGCACGAGCACAGATGGAGCACAGGTGCTCCGATTTCATTCGTGGCTGATTGACCCAGCAATAAAAGTCAGTGCGCCGATAACCGCTGCGGCTATTCGCTACGTGGTCGGAGGCGGCGGGAAAGAGCGCGAACTTTGCTGGTTTGGTAAGGGGAATCTCCTGCCGCACGCGTGGAAGGTGATGGGCGTGAGGGGATTCACAGCGCACTTACGATTTGGCGAGCCGCAAATCTACTCTGACCGGCGCGTCGCAGCGGAACGGACGCGTGCGGAAATTGTGGAATTGCGCGAAGCGAATTCGCTGAACGCTCAATAATTCAGAGTCATTCGGGTTGTGGCGTTGCTGACAGGTTGCACGGCGGCGTGCGTGGCGGTGTTTGGATTCTTTGGCGGCTTAGCAGGGCATTTTCGGGGATGCGAGTAGCGCGGGCAATCGAGTGTATTGCGCGTGGGAACACTGATACCGCCAGAAGTGCGGCCGCCCGACCGGGTGTGGTGACGGCTCCCCGCGAGAGAGCTGTCGCAAGCGTCATGGAACGGCGCAGTTGGCCGTACAACCTGCGATGAAACGCGGAGGCATTCAGGCCGGCGAGAAACACTTCAGCCGCCAGCGCACCGCTATGTAGCGCGATCGAGATGCCGTCGCCGGTGAAGGATGGGATGACGGCGGCCTGATCGCCGATGCACCATGGGCCTCGGGACGATGCTGCGAGAAACCCGTAGGGGATGGGCGAGATTGCGAGCGGACGTGTCCAGAGCGCTTGTGCGTCCTTCAGAAGCCGGCGCAGGTGACGGTTCCCGTCGAGTATGGAAGAGAGCAGAGGGTACCAGGTTCCGTGAGCGCGCAGCACCGAGCGGCGCACGACAAAGCAAAGCGTGGCGACGTCTTTTTCAATCAGAGATAGTCCGCCATAGCCGCCGGGAAAGAGATAAAGATCCATATAGTTGCGGAGCTCCTCGGTCTGATGGGGCGCTATTCGCCAGTGCATCTTGAAGCCGATAAGGTCGTTCTGCCGGCCCGGCGGGCGTGCGAACCCATGCAAGTCGTGCTTGCCGGTGGCCAGAAAAACAGCAGATGCGCGGAGGAATTCGCCTTTGCTGAGGCGGGCGCGCCATGAATCGCCGTCAATGTCGAGAGTATGGACTGCACTGCCGCGGAGGACGTTGCAACTCTCAGCGGCGCGAACGAGTAGGGCCTCATCGAGCGTGCGGCGGGAGAGCGAGAGAGCCTGAAAAGGAAGTGGAGCCGAGACAACCGTGTTGCCGGATGATAGTCGGACTCTTTGGATGAGCTGTGCGCCTAGAGTCCCTGGATCGATGCCGGCCAGGTGGAGATAGTGAACGGCTTCGCGGCTCAGGAATTCGCCACAGACTTTGTCGTGGGCAACGGGCTCTCTTTCGATGAGCGTGACGTTTCGGCCGGCAGCAGCCAGGCGGATGGCGAGCATGGAGCCGGCAGGTCCGCCGCCAACAATCAGAACATCACGAGCAGAAGGCGCAGCGCTCATGGCTTTCTCCGTGCCACGCAAAGGCGTGCAGGGAAGGACGGCAGAATTGAGACATCCTCGGCGACAAGCCCCGCGTCGGCGCACAGGCGCTGCCAGTCTTCGGCGACGAACGCGCGCGCGATGGAAACAGGACCGTCATGCTGGACGAAGGGATGGAGGCGTGTGACCTTCGCAAAGAGATAAAGCAAATGGTAGGGAATCGGAGCACGCGAGAGATCGTTGATGAACCAGCCGAGTTGGGCGTGCCGCTCCATCCAACGGAGAAAACGGACGAGATCGAGATCGGTCAGGTGGTGCGTAAAGATAGTGCTGATGATTACATCGAGCGGCGCTTCGGGCGTGAAGGCGAAAATATCGGAGGCGATCCAACGTACCCGGCCAGGCGGCGTAAGTTCTGCAGCAATGGCAACAGCGTTGGGGTTAATGTCGATTCCAATGAGGTCGACAGTGAGATTGCGTCGTGTAGCCCATTGCTCGATGCGGCGCAAGGCATCGCCGTTGCCGCATCCGACGTCCAGGATGCGCAGCGGCTGAGGGATTTGTTGCGCGTCGAATCCGTCGAGCCATCGGAAGAGAGGTGGCCACGCGCGGAACCATTGGTTGAGACGCGTGACGTCGTGAAGGCAGGCGCGGAGCTCATCACGCGAACAAGGCTCATCCATCAACTCAGTCAGCTGTGCGCGGCGGCTGAAGTCTGGCGTCGCAGGCAATGGCGCTGAGTTAGACGGCATGGAAGAGCATGGTCTCTGCGGTGACGCCAGGGCCGAACGACATGGCGCAACCACGCTGCCCAGGGTGGGCGCGGTGCATAAGGCGTTCAAGGACAAACATGACCGAAGCCGACGACATGTTGCCGAATTGCCGAAGGATGTCGCGTGAATCGGCAGAGTGCTTCAGGCGGAAGCGCGAGGCCCTGCTCCGCGGCATCGAGAATGGTGCGGCCGCCGGGATGCACAGCCCAGAGATCGATTTCGGATGGTTCGCACCTTGCGTGATTTGTTTGCCGGCCGCCTGAAGTCCGTTGCGCAATTCGCCGGGAACCTGGCCGGAGAGTTGCATGTCGAATCCCTGCTCGCCGATGCGCCAGGTGATGAGTGCACTGGTGCCGGCGAGATTCACGGCGAGAAAACTATCGATGCGCGAATCCTGTAGGCTCGGCGGTGACGAGATATGCGGCGCATCCATCGGCGAAGACGAGAAAGGCGAGAAGCTGCTCGAGACTGCTGAGTCTCCTGCATGTGCAGCGAGCACAGTTCGAGGCTGAGAAGAAGAACCTTGCATCGGGCTCGGAGCGAACGATGTGGCGCGCGGCTTTGAGCGCGTTGATGGCGGCATAGCAGCCCATGAAGCCGATGAACGTGCGCTCGACAGAAGGATTGAGCCTGAGGTACTCGACGATTTCGTAGTCGAGGCCAGGCGCGTAGAGGCCGGTGCAGCAGGTGACGATGACGTGAGTGATGCCGCTGCGCTCGTCTTCAGTGAGCGCTAGCCTCGAGAGTCCGCTTCGCGAGGCGCGGCGCGAATTGCCTGAAGGCCTCCATGCGGCGCGCGGTGGAGGGAAGTTGCCGGGCACAAAAAGCGCGTCGGCGTCCTCCACATGCCGTCCTCAGTTGGAACTGGACTTGAACAAAGGAGTAGCGATGCTCGATGGCCGACATGCGCGACCATGCGGCGAAAGAGATTGCGCGGTGTGCCTTCAGGCAAAAGCGTCTCAGCGAAGGCTGTAAAGGCGACGATGCATGTCGTACGGCGGCACCGCGGTGGCAATGCGATTGAGATAGGCAGTCGTCATATTCGACCCTCTGATGAGCCCTGGAGTCAATTGCTCTTTGGACAGCATATCGCGCGATAGGTTATTGGACAGCGGCGATTGCATAATCGAGACAATCGAATGACAAGTTGTTCAATGTGAAGAAAATTAAGGCGCGATTTTGCAGGGGAGCAAACGGATCGTTCAGATTTTGGCGGGTGGTGCAGCCGTGGAACCGCGGACGACGAGGCTGGTGGAGACCAGGAATTCGCGCTGCATTTGTGGATTGTTCGGATCTTCGGCCTGCGTGCGGAGCGCTTCGAAGGCGGCGCGGGCCAGATCGGCGCGGGAGAGGCGGATGGTGGTGAGCGGCGGCAGCGTGAACTCGGCGAAGTCGATGTCGTCGAGGCCGATGACGGAAAGATCGTGCGGCACGCGCAGGCCTGCCATGTAGGCGGCGCGCAGAACGCCGATGGCGGTCATGTCGTTGGAGCAGACGATGGCGGTGGGACGTGCGGCGAGCTTGCTGCAACTGCTCGAAGCCGGCGACGCCGCCTTTGAGCGTGTGGTCGCACTCGATGATCCACTTTTTCTGGATCGGCAGGCCGGCGGACTTGCATGGCGGCGCGGAAGTCGTTTTCGCGCGTGATGGCCGAGTGCAGGCTGTGCGGGCCGGCGAGGAAGGCGATGGCGCGGTGGCCGAGATCGACGAGATGCGAACGGCTGCATGAATGCCGGTGGAGTAGTCGAGCAGAATGGTGCTGGCCTTGGGATCGTCGAGCTTGAACTCGGCAAGCACGATGGGCACGCCGCGGTGCGACGAGCTGATCGAGCACAGGCTCTTCTTCGCCGAAGGTCATGACGGCGACGCCGTCGACTTTGCGCTCCAAGCATGCGGCGCGCGCAGGCGGCCAGCACGGCGGGATCGCTGTTGGTGGAGCTGACGAGAATCTCGTAGCCGTGCGCGACGGCGATCTCTTCGAAGCTCTGGATCAGTTCGGGGAAGAAGGGATTGGTGATGTTTTCGACGATGATGCCGAGGAGGCGGCTGCGGCCGGAGACCAGCGTGCGCGCGTGGGTGTTGGGAAGGTAGTTGAGCTGCTTGATGGCCTGCCAGACGCGTTTGGTGAGGCGCTCGCTGACCAGCGGAGAGCCGTTGATGGTTCGGGAGACCGTGGCGATGGAGACCTTGGCCACGGCGGCAACGGCGCGAATGTCGGGCAGTTTGCCGGCGGTCTTGCGATTTGATTTTCGAGGCACGAACCAATCCTAATGCAGGCGAGTCGGAGTGCAAGAGGGAAAATTACGATTCGATTTTCCACTGGAGCATTCCGCATGGGCGGCAGCGCGAGCGACCGTCTAGCGCAGTTTCCGCGATCAGGAGGCGCAGGTCGCGCAGGTTCTGGCCGGTGGGGCCGGTGACGACGGAGTCGCCGAGCGCGGTGAAGAGCGGGCAGGCATTGAACTCGGCAAGCGACTGCTCGGGATCGAAGCCGAAGGCGCGGGCGCGAGCGACGGTGGTGGGATCGGCGATGGCTCCGGCTGATTTGCGTGTTGCCGTCGATGCCGTCGGAGCCGGCGCTGAGCACGGTGAGGCGCTCGCCGGGATGGTTCGCGAGCTCGAGGGCGCAGGCCAGCGCGAACTGCTGGTTGCGGCCGCCGGCGCCGGGTGTGCGATTGAGCGTGACGGTGACTTCGCCAACGGAGATGAGGCAGAGGCGCTCGTGCTTGGCGCGGAGCGCGTGGAAGCGCTCGAGCAGATAGCGGGCGGCGTCGGCGTAGTCCCAATCGTCGCAACTGTTGTCGACCACGACGTGGTAGCCGGCGTTGCGCGCCAGGGTGCGCGCGTTTTCGACCAGGTCGTGGCTGGAGAGCAGAATCTCGAAGACCGAATCGCGGAAGGCCGCGTCTTCGCCGCTCATGCTGGCCGCCGAGTGATGCGACGCGGCCGCGCGGCATCGGCCCAGGGCAGCTTTGGGAAGGAACGACGGACGCCAGCTCTTGTTGCCGGGCGACTCGGGCAGATCTGTCGCGCTCAAAGAAAGCGCGGATCGAGGCGGGAAGCTTGGCGCGCCAGGTTGTATTTGGCGAGGAGCTCGCGCACTTCGGCCACGGTGGAGTGGTCGGGCGTAGTGGGACCGGAAGAGAGCGCGTCGAGCGAGCGCAGCGGCACGTCGGGAAGCAGCAGGCTGACCTTGAGCGACTCCGGCGCGGCCATGGCCAGGCGGCCGCCTTTGACCGCGGAAAAGTGCTTGCGCAGGGTGTTGATCTCGTTGATCGGCGCGCCCGAGGCGAGCAGCAACTGATGAAAGGCGATGGTGTCTTCGAGCGTGATCTGCGGATCGAGAGGCAGATCGAACATGGCCGAGCCGCCGCCGGAGATGAGGAAGAAAACGAGCGTATCTTTCCGGGCCTTGCGCAGAAGAGCGAGCGCGGCGCGCGCGGCGGCGAAGGAATCTTCATTGGGCAGCGGATGGCCGCCTTCAAAATAACGGAAGCGCCAGTTGCGCTCCGTGGGCAACTGGTTGGAGCAGCAGATGCCGCGCAGGCCTTTGCGGCGCTTCATGCGATCGAGCAGCGTTTCGAGCATGGGGCCGGCTGCTTTGCCGAGAGCAATGACAAAGATGCGCTTGTAAGCGGAGAGATCGATGGCAGCAGGGCCGCTGCCGTCGGGCATCAGGCGATGAAGCGTGTTGCCCTCAAAGCGCAGGCGGCGGTCGAAGGCGGAAGCGATGTTGCAGGCCTTGAGCGCGCCGGTGAAAATCTCGGTGGCCGTGGTGTGCAGAGCTTCAAGAGCGGTGTCGCTGACCGGGGTCATGGCAATTGCTCCTTGAGCCAGCCTGCGATGGCGCGTTGCATGGGTTCCAGTTGGCCGGAGAAAAAGTGGTCGGCGCCGGAAAGAAGTATGAGCTGAGTGGGCTCCGCCGCGGAGCGGCGATTTCGACTAGCTGCTCGGGCGGCGAGAACTGGTCGCGATCTCCGCTCACGAAGAGTTTGGGAAATCTTGATTTCGCCAAGAAGGAATACTGGTAAGTGGGGGATTCGATCTGTGTGGGAAGGCCGAGAGCTACAAGCGATTGCACGGAAGCGCCCACTATCGAAGCCTCGGCGGATTGTCGCGCATAACAAGCTCGAAGCGCCATCGCTGCGCCGAAGCTGAAGCCTGCGACAACGATCGGGCGCTGGAATTCCTGATCGAGCCAATCCAGAGCAGCGAGGACGTCGCCGACTTCGGCTTCGCCATCGTGTGTACCTTGGCTCAGGCCGGCTCCGCGAAAGTTGAAGCGCAACACAGGGAAGCCAAGTCCGAAGGCCGGGTCGTTAAGCACCTTCATGGCGTGGTAGACAACCTTGTTGTGGAGGCTGCCGCCGAAGAGGGGATGCGGATGGCAGACGAGCGCGGCGAATGGAGCACTGGACGCGCCCTCATTCAGAACAGCTTCAAGGCGGCCGGCGGGTCCTGAGAGTTCGATGGTGCGAATAGCGCCTGATTGGGAAGTTGTCGCGCTGAAAGGAACAAGCGGGGAACCGGTCCCGAGAGCAGGACCGCCAGAAAGAGTTTTCGATTGGAGCGGTGCTATTGTGGCGCTCATTCCACACTGCATTTTACGCTCAATGACCGGTTAATAGATGGAATGACACGGAAGATGAGACAAGCGATTGCCAGATGGGACAAGCGACTGCCGCCGGAGAAGCAGGGAACGGATCGTGACAGTGAAAGGCCTGCAGAATCAATCACGGCAACCTGGTTACGATATTCTGGCAACATCATGAAAGAGAAGCTGGGTTCTGCTCCGCTTGACCCAATCGGGCTGACGCGCCAGTTATGCGAGATCGAATCGACGACCTATCACGAGGGGCGCGGTCGGCGATTTTCTCGCGGAGTTTCTTGGCGGGCGCGGATGGGAAGTGGAGAAGACTCCGGTGCCGCAGCCGCCGAAAGCGGGAGCACGGAGCCGCGCTGGAACGTGTATGGCGGGCCGAAGGGCGAGACGCCGGACCTGGTTTTTTCCACGCATATGGACACTGTGCCGCCGTACATCCCGTTCAGCGAAGATGCGGAGTTCATGTATGGGCGCGGAGTTTCGGACGCGAAGGGGATTATTGCAGCACAAGTGGCAGCGGCAGAGGCGCTGCGCGCAGCAGGGTTTCGGATTGGGGTGCTGTTTGTTTCGGGCGAAGAGCGCGACTCGGCCGGCGCGAAGGCTGCGAATCTTGCGCCGAAAGGGAGCCGGTTCCTGATCAATGGCGAGCCCACGGACAATCGCGCTGGCGCTGGCGTCGAAGGGCGCGTTGCGCGTGGTGCTTCAAGCGCAACGGGAAAGATGGCGCACTCGGCGTATCCGGAGCTGGGCGACAGCGCAGTGCACAAGCTGGTGCAGGTGCTGGCGAAGCTGCTGCAAATTGGACCTGCCGGTGACGGAAGACGTGGGCCCGAGCACGCTGAACATCGGACAGATTCACGGCGGCCACGCGCCGAATGTGATTGCCGACAAGGCCGAGGCGCAGGTGCTGGTGCGGCTGGTGGGCGACTCGGCGCCGGTGCGCAGCCGCGCTGCTGGAAGCGGCGAAGGGGCTGGCGGAAGTGGACTTCACGCTGGAGATTCCGTTTGTGCGGCTGCGCGCCGTGGAAGGGTCTGCCGACGATGGTGGCGAAGTTCACCACCGACATTCCGCAGCTGAGCAACTGGGGCGAGCCGCTGCTGCTGGGGCCGGGCAGCATTCATGTGGCGCACACGCCGTTTGAGAAGCTGGCGAAGAAAGAGCTGCTGGAGGCGGTGGAGTTGTACATCAAGGTGGCGAAGCAACTGCTGGCGCTAACACCGAGTGCGATTCACCAGCTTCAAACGATTCACTGATAATTGCCGATCAGCACGAACGGCGCCCAGTAGTACGGATGGGCGTAGCCGAGGCGATGCATTGTTGCACCGTTGATTGATCGGAAGTTTCGAAGCCGCGACCGGTCTTGGCGCCGGGCGCGGCTGCGGCGCCGTGAAGAAATGCGAGCTGTGCCTGGCGGAGTGCTTCAGCTTTGCCTTGTGCTGGGATTCTTGACCCAGCGATCGTAGAAGTCGCTCATGATGTGGCTGGTGCTGAGGTCATTCACATCCCAGAGCGTGGCCAGCACAGCTTCCGCATCTTTTTGCTGAGCAACCATCCCGAGCTGTCCATTTCAAGGCCGTTGCGCGATTTGTAATCCTTCGCCGTGCTGCATGCGGAGAGCGTGAGCAGTCGCGTGCCGTGAAATGCGACGGTGGAGTTCTCCATCTCCGAGAGATTCCACTCGAATCCGTTCGGATCGCCGGCGTTGTCGCCGCCCATCATCAGGATAGGGCTCGTCGCCGCTGCCGGCTATCGAGCACAAAATGGCTGGCGATGTGGACGACGGAGATAGTCGCTTGCCTGCGCCAAGTGCCGACTTGAGAGCGGCGAGGGTGAACTGCTCGTCGGGCAGAAGCTTGCCTTGCATGGGGCCGTGCGATCTGGGATCAGACGGATCGTGAACGACTGAATCGAGTTCCGGAATCACGCCGGGAAGCGCAGGTAGGCCGTCCTAGCTTTTCGATAGTCCCATGGCGAGCGCGCTCGGTTGCGTGGCCGTTCTGGAGCGGCGCATCCGTCATGTGGCCGTAGCTCTCGGGTGTGAAGAGCACATTGTGAAAGCGCTCGACCATGTAGTGTTGTCCGTCATAAAGCGCGCCCATGGGCACGTAGCGCAGCGCATCGTCGAGCGACCAGAGCAATGTGGGGACGCTAGTTTTTGCGCTTCGAACCCGGCTGCATTCGAGCTTTGAGCTGATCTTCGATGGGCGCGACGATCATGGCGTAGAGTTGATTCAGCTGCGGTCGCGGATCGGTGGCTGGGGAGCCGATGGCTTTCAGCACTTCAAGCGACTTTGTCGCGAATGTCGGCGGATGTAGCTGGCAGTACGATCACTTTGGCGCGCTGGCAGTGAAACCACGATCGCGTAAGCGTGATCGTCGCCGAGCAGCAAGCGAATGCCCATCACGTGCGGGCCGAGTTTGGCGAGCGAATCCTGCAGGAAGCTTTTCGCGCTGTCATCCGCGGCGCTGGCCGGGTGCCGATTGTGCGTCGAGCTCGGGATAGATCGTGTCAAAAAGCGCGGAACGAATTTCTGCTCTTCCTGGCTGCGCTTTGCCTCAAGCGTCTTGAGTTGCGCCTCTTCGTCAGGAGTGCGCGTGGGCTTGGCCTGGAGTTGCGCATAGGTCGAGGCTCGTCTTCTTCGACGTCGCGCGCTTTTTTCTCGAGGTCGGGCAGCTGCGATTCGACCTTTTGTTGCGCCGGCGAGAGCTTGAGCGGCTCGATGCCTGCCGAGGCACTGGCGGCTGCGCCGGTGACGACGTCCTTCAGTTCTTGCTCCTTGAGCAGATCGAGAATTTGTTCGGCCTGGCCGAGACGGCCAGACTCGACGAGCAATTCGGCCAGCATGCGGTAGATCGCCGGCGCGCGATTGCGCATAGCCGGCTTGCAGTTCCTTGTCGAGGCCCGGTGATGTTCCTGCGAATCTGCTCATAATCGTTCACCGCATCGAGGCCAAAGAAAATCGCTTCTTCGGGATGATGCTGCTTGCGGAAGCCGAGCATCATCGAGTTCTCAACGCCGCCTTCGATCTGCGGGTCGCCGCTTGACTTTCGCAAGGCCAGACCGCAGCAATGGCGCTTGCCAGCGAGGTTTCCGGCTGTTTCATTTGCGAGTAGGCCCAGGCGATGGTCATCAGGCAGCCTGGCTTCGTTGCGCTGGTCCTTGATCTCCGCGCCAGATGGCGAGCGCCTGAAGATCGAGGTCCATGAGCCTGCTTGCGCTTCTCCCAGCTCAGAGTGATCGCGGCCCATGTTGTTGAGCGTCATGGCTTCGCCACGGCGGCTGCCGGTGTCGCGAAAGATGGGCAAAGCCTGGCTCGCGTAGTCGAGCGCTCTTTGCGGCTGGCCGAGATCGGCGTAGGCGCGGCCGATATCGCTGAGTGCGAGCGCTTCGCCGCTGCGGTTGCCGACCTCGCGCCAGATGGGCAATGCCTGGTTGTAGTAATCGAGCGCGGTCTGGTGCTGGCTGAGGTCGCGATAGAGGCAGCCGATGTCTTCCAGCGTCAGCGCTTCGCCTTGCCGGTTGCCGATTCGCGCCAGATGTCGCGATCGCCTGGTTGTAGGTTTCGAAGCGCTTTCTGCTTCTGGCCGATGGCCGGCGTAGGCGGGACCCATGTCATTGAGCACCAGAGCCTCACCGCCGCGTTCGCCAGTCTGAGAAAGAGCGGCAGCGCCTGGTTGAAATCTTCGAGCGCCTGCTGGCCCTGGCCCTGTCGGAATAGGTGCGGCCCAGATTGTCGAGGGTTCCGGCTTCGCCAATGGCACTGGTTCGATCGACCTCGAAGCATAGCCACGTGCGGGTGGATTTTGTGAAGCAGCCGACGCGCTTGACGCCCCAGAGTTTGCTGCGGCAGAACCATCGATCGATTGCCAGATGGCCATGGACTGGTTGAGGCACTTTCAGCGCATCGTCATGTTGGCCGAGGTTGTTGTAGACCTTGCCGATGTTACTGAGCGTGTCGGCTTCGCCGGTGCGCGCCCAGAGCGCGCCACAATGGCAGCGCCTGGTTGAGCAACGCGAGAGCCTTGTCTTCCTGGCCAAGATCGGTGTAGACGCGGCCCATGTTATCGAGCGTGGTGGCCTGGCCGAAGAGGCTCGAAGCGCTTCTGCTCGATGGGCAATGCTTCGTTCAGATAATCGAGCGCTTTTTGAAGCTGGCCCGCCTGGCGGTAGTAGAGAGCCGAGAATGTTCAGCTCGGTCGACGACCTGCACGCGTGTTCTGGCTTGAGCGCGCCTGCGCCAGCTTTGCTCCTGTTGTGCTGATCGAGTCCTGGAGCGAAGGTGCTTGCGCACAGGCGATGGCGCTGAGAAGGAGCAGGACCGCGAAGCATGAAATGCCGGAAATGCGGTATTGATTCATCGCTCGCGTCTCATCGCCGCGACATGCGCGATCAAGGTTTGGCGGTTGCCGTGTTCGGGCGGGCAGAGCCGGAGCGCAAAGTCGGCATCCGCGGAACTCCGGTTCATCACCGGATGCTGGTGCACGCCCTGCGCGGAGACGCTTTTCGAAACCTGTTGCGCCACCGAGGCGTAAACCTGGCTCAACGGCGTTTGGCCCTTGCCGTTCTTAAGCGCCTGCAGCAGGTAGTAAGTGAAGTAGCCGTGATGGAGCTTGGGGCTTTCGAGCGACTCCTCGTTCACCTGGCTGGCGGCCATCACGATGCGGCCGGTTCCATCGGTCATGTGCGTCAGCATTTCCTTCGACGGAGCCTCGGTGACGATCTGCTGTGACGGCGCGCCGCGAGACAGACCCGCCGCTATAGCAGGTGTCGAGAAAAACGGCGGTGCGGAGAGCCTTCATGCGCGTGGCGACAGCGTTGGCCAGCTCCACCATGGGATAAGCCGTGGCATACATCGCGTCCTCGTCGAAGCTGCCGCCTTTGTAAACCTCGGTGTCGTAGGTGACCAGGTAATTCGCGCCGCCAGCGGAGTCGATGGTGCGCGGCGTGCCGTGCGTGGCCACGTAAATCACCACAAGGTCGTTGGGTCCGGCCAGGCGCGCGATCCAGTTCAACTCTTCCTTGATGTTCTTGGTGGTGGCCTGCTTGTCGGTCAGTACGTGGACATTGTCGGCAGGGAACTGGCCGATGTTCGGGTCCTTGAGCGCAGTGGCAAAAGCGTTCGCGTCCGCGGTTGTGAAGTGGAGTTTGGGAATTTGCGTGTCAGTAAAGTCGCCGATGCCGATAACGAGCGCCCACTTCTGCTGGACCGGGCCGGGCTTGACTGGAGCGGCCGGCGCGGACGGGGCGGCAGGCGTGGCGGTTTCCTGGGTGAATCCGCGCGAGGGTGGTGTCGCAAGAATCAGGGGATTCAGACCCTGATCGAGCGCCTCGGAGCCGTAGAAATTTGCTTTGCCCAGGGCATACTTTGCCTGCGGAGCCTGGCCGAGGCGTTGCTCGACAAGACTCCGGTAATACCAGGCGTCGCCTAACTCGGGACAAGACGAGATCGCGTGCTTGAGCAATTCGAGAGCGTTGACGAAGTCGCCGTCGGGGCTCTGCGGCGTGACCTGTTCAAGCGCCTGAATAATAAGGTCCTGGCCTGCACCGCATTTCTCCGCGCTGAATGCACGCGGCGCACCAAGAAGGACGACCAGCCCGAGGCAGAGGAGGCCGAATGAGAATTGGCGTTTCATTTGGAAGCAGGGGGTTTGGTTGAAGCTGATGTTGAAGCTGGTCTGGCTCCAGCTGTGGCCGGCTTTCTTGCCGCGCGAAGTTTCATTGCAGTCAGTACAGGCGCGCTTACGCCGCCACCACTAAGCTGCTGTTGGCCGGCGGCGGTGAGATCGAAGTTGATCACTTTGGCGGTGCGAACGGTCAGCATCACTGTATCGTCGTCCATACCAGACTTGACCATGGCAATCACTTGATCGTTGGTGAGCGCCTTTGGCCCACCGGGTTTCGTAGCTCCCCCGCTGCCGGAGGCGGTACGTTGGCAACGACTACCGGAGCAGGCTTGGGCTTGTTCTCTTCTTCGAGATCCTTGTAGTGGGCGATCGCTGTTTCGATGCGCTTTTGCGGCTCGAGGAAATACTTCTCCGTCGGCTTGTCGTCGACAGCTTTGCCGTAATTAATCGCGGCCTGGTCGAGGTACTTCATTGCCATCTTGGTATCGTCGGCCTGATAGGCCAGCGCTTCATATGCAACGCCAATGTCGTAAAGCCGGTAAGCGTCCTCGTCCTGCTTGGGAGACTGCGGCGCCGTTTCAAAGGTTTCGAGCGCGCGCTCCCAAAGGTCCGTTTCAGCCAGCTTGTCCCCTTCTTCCAGTGGGCCCTTTTCCTTGGCAAGGAAGATTTCGAGAGACTCATTGGTGTTCACGACATGCTCGGCGATCTGCTGGACAGCATCGAGCAGCAGCTTCGACCTGAGCTCCGCGTCGGTGGGCTGATTCATCTCTTCGCTCGAGCCACCCTTTAGGCGCTTGAATGTGCCGGAGAAGGAGCCTTTCACTCCCTTCGAGGTCGAATTGCCCATTGCGTCGAACTCTTCGTCGTATTTTGCTTCGACGTTGTCACCGATAAGCTGATGGCCCGTCGCGTTCCTGACCTGGAAGGATACCTGGAGCGAACCGTTAACGCGCGTGAAGTTCTGGTTCTGGTAACCGGTAAGCGTCATTGAAGGGCGATTCGTAACGGTCGGTGCCGGATGGTAATAACCGGTGATGTTGCAGGTAATAGTGATGTCCGGATTGTTGGCTTCGACATGCAGGCTCGGGTCGTCCTTGAGGAGTTCCGTTTCGAGCAGCGCCTGCAGGTCGTAGGAAACGTCACCGGCAGTATCCTGGCCAGGAACGACAACCTTGACGCTGCTTCCCGTGAGATGAATAAGTGCTGGAAGTTTACGGTGAAGAGTAACCTTTTCTTTCTGTGCCCCAAAACTTTGCGCTTGGGAAGTCGCAGCTCCCAACGCGCCCGTGCACAGGCAGAAGATTACCCCAATTGTTATACGGCTCATCTTGACCCCCAGGACTGACCGTTCGGCGACGCCGCCGGCACCCCCCGGCAGCGTTGCACCCAGCATACCCGCAGTTGCGGTCTTCCGTCGCACCTTTTCTACCACACGAACATCACTTGCTTTTCGAACCCCCCGAGCTACCCTTCTTTGAACTCGATGAGCTTGAAGAAGAAGACGACGAGGGAGAGGACGAAGCGCCTCCGAGCAAATTCGACAGACCTCCCGGCTTGGCCGAGCAGCTCTCCGGCGCAGCCGCTACGCCGATCCTCATCGACGCGTAGGTAATACCAGGGGCCGCAGTTTGCGCTCTCTGGGCCAGCGGCAAGTTCGGATCGGCATCCTTGGCAACCAGGAAACCCTGGACCATATTGAGATTCGGCATGGCCTTTGCCAGTTCATCCACGTGCCGCTGCGGAACCATCAGATAGTCGCCGGAGACGAGGCCAATGTAGTGGGACTCGCGCTCGGGGTCCTGGATTGCCTGCTGCGTGGCCACCGCCGTGGTCAGGTTGCCCGCCATCACAAAACGAGTGCGGTCTTCCCAATAGCTCAGCACTGAGAAAATACGCTGAGGGCGGGAACACTGATCGCCGGAAGAGTCACCAATGGTGCGGCAGCCTTGGCGCCTTCAATCATGATGTTCAGCGCCTTCATGAACATCGACTGCTGAGCCGCCTTGGAAATATTGACCGAAAGTTTGCCGGTCCCCCGTGTAAAGCAGGATCTTGCTGGTGCCCTGTGTCGCCTGCGGAGACTGGAATCCGAGATCGTCCAGCGAGACCTTGCCAGCCTGGTTGGGCGCAATCGATGCGATGGCCGACCACGCAAGCGGAGCCACGATGTTCATATAAGGGTGAATCTGCGTGGTGTCCAGGCGCAGTTGCGATGCCTTCAGGTTCATCTCGCCCTGACCTGGCCGATACTGCGAGATTGCGATGCTCACCTGCACGTCGCCATCGTGGTCGAGCAATTCTTCCTTTTCGATGTCGGTTGCATAGCGAAGTCGCTTGTTGGAGTCATCGAAATGCAGGTATTGCGTCTGCGCGGCGGGATCGGGAAGCTGATCAGCGGGCCCACGCGACGCCGCCTTGTTGCCATAGGTCGGGGCGGTCGGATTGACTGAATCGAAGAAACCGTTCCAGAAGTCGTAAGAGTCGTGCGGCAGATCTTCAGCCGCTTCGGAATTCGTTGACGAAGGGTGAGCTGCTGCGGAATTTTGTGCAGCAGCCATTGCGGGAAAATCGCAGCCAACATGCCGAATGCCGATGCATCGGCCAGGAAATCACGTCGTGATGCCATCTTTCTACCTCCAACCGTTGCCGGAGTATCTTAATGAGCCGCCGGCTGCTCAGAGGATCCATGAAACCGATTGATGTCCAAAATTCAATTTGATCCGTTCGGCGTCGCAGGCTTCGGTTCGCTGTGAACGGTCATGAGCCCGATGCCCCAGTTGGTTGGCACCTCGCCTGAGAATCCGCGGGTTCCTCCGCTGGTTTGATTCAGCAGTTTTTCCAGAGGCGAAGCCACGCCGCGCGTTGCAGCGCGAAGCCACACCCTCAAAATTCAATGCATACGGGTCAGGCAACGGCTGCGCGGTGCTCAGCAGGATCATCGTGTCGACTCCGTATGGCGGTCCGATGCGCAAAGTGGGCGCGCCGGGAAGAACGAACTGGCGGCCATTATCGGCATCGTTAGGGAACTGATTCTCAGCGTAGTTGCGCGGATAGAGTACCGTTCCCTGGCCGTGACAATCGATGTCGAGCACATAGACCCAGCGGCGCTCGATGACGCGGTCGAACTCGACGCGAGCGCCATCTTGAGCTAATCCCCCTGGTGCACCGGCTGATCGCCGTGCAACCGTGCTCTGTACCGGTGGAAGGAACCAGCGCCAGAGAGTAGTAGTCGTCAGTTGATGCATCAGCGGGACTGTTCGCCAGCTCAAGCCAGCCATGCACCTTGGCAAGCAGCGATGAATAGTTGTTCAGCTTCGTACTCCCGGCGTCGATGGCGTCCCCGTTCGCTACAGGCACCCAGTCTGTCCGCACCGGATACTGCGACGTGGCAGAGCAGCCAGGGCTGTGCGCCGGCGCATTGGGCGACGGCGGCCCGGCAGCGAGTTCGCTTTTGTGGTACCACGCGTAAGCGGGACCGTTTGCAGTGAGAACGCCGGTAAGCGCGTACATCGCGTTCGTCAAATTGTCGGCAAGCTGAATCGGCGCTGTCGGTCCCGGCCGGAGTGAGCTTCGCAGCCAGTTCCTTCGACGGCGGAAGGTTGACCCAGAGCTTCGCGCCCGCGGGAAGATTCTTCTTGATTGCGTCAGCCGTGAG
Organism: uncultured Acidobacteriaceae bacterium; assembly: GCA_963782085.1. Lineage (GTDB taxonomy): Bacteria > Acidobacteriota > Terriglobia > Terriglobales > Acidobacteriaceae > Telmatobacter. The sequence goes on along the minus strand of CAWAIL010000001.1, from coordinate 622,386 downwards.
CGGAGCGCCGAGATTTGACCGGCGAAGTCGCGCCGGCTTGTTGCAGCGTCCAATGCGTGCCATCCCAACTGAGGACGTGGGTCCACTGCTGCTCGGCGGGATCGGAAACCAGCGTAGCTCCGGAAGCCTGCACCTGCGCGGCCGCGGCAAGAATGTCGCTCTCCGATAGATTCGAAGGCCACAGCCAGATGCTTAACGGAGGATTGTCGGCCGGGATCCACTTGCTCAACTCGAAGACATCGCCGGCAGCAACTTTTGCGCCAGCGGGGCTGACAACTTCAGCCGAGGAGCGGGCAATGCCATTGAGAGCTGGTAATGCGAAGCACAACCTTCTGGCCTGCGCTGTTGGGAGCCATCGCAGTGAATTCGCGTGCCGACGCCAACGCCGGAGACGCGGCCAATGTCGAGCGAGACACTGCCGTCGTCGCCGGTGCCGAGGGCGGCGGTGCGAATCTTGCTCGAGCTTGCGGCCGATCCGCCGAAGAGCGGCTGTTGGCGGCGCGCGGCTGATGCGTCGAGATCGGGCTCCTGATCGGGCACGCTGCCGCCTTCGAGCACGGCCTTCACGCGTTCGTAGACGAGCGAAGCAGGCGTGTCGGCGGGCAATGCCTGCAGAGCCTCAAGCAGCGCGGCCGTGAAGGCGCCGTGCGGCTCAGTTGCCTTGTCGGCAACCGGCATTTCCTTCGCCGTCTGATCCTGCTGCGCGGCAGAAAAAACCAGCGCGGGATTGTCCGTGCGCTCAGTGGGCGCGACGGCTGCCTGGCCATTGGGTAGCGTGTCGGGAGCCTCATTGATGTCGCGCGGATCGAAGGCCAGCGCGCGCTCGCGATAGACAGGACCGATGCCGCGGCTGATGCCGCCGGAGTGGCAACTATCGAAGATCACGGTGAGATGGACGCCCTTGTCGAGAGCGGCGTTGAAAATGCGCGTCATCTCGCGGTCGCGGACATCGTATCCACCCTTGTAGGCGTCAGAAGGCACCAGCGTGCTGTCAGCGTGGACGTATTTTCCGCTCACAAGCACAGTAAGCTTGTTGCCCTTGCTATTGACGCGCAGCGAACCGTGGCTGGCATCGTAAAAAACTACGGTGTCGCCCTTTTGCGGAGTGTCGACGAGATATTTCTGCATCGCGGCAAGAATGCCGTCGTGCGTAGTTTGATCTGCGGACAGAACCGTGACTGCCGGCGCGCGGCTGCGGCGCCGCGGGATTGGTGAGCAGAACAACGTTCGCGGCCGGAAATCCGAACTTGGGACTGGTGAGCAGATCGGCCATGGCCTGCGCGTCGTTCACAGAGCCGTCGAGATTCTGAAACGAGCCGAGTTCGCAGCGGCCGTAGATGCAGCCGGCGGGATGATCTGCAGTTGTGCCTGCGGGTTGATAAGTGTTGATGCCGATGAGGAGGGCGCGTTGCGTCTCAGCCGACGCAATCGAACTGACAATCGCGCAAATCAACACACACGAACCGACGAAGTACGCTTTCATAAGCGCTCCAGGGATACAAATGCTTTCTTGGGCGATCCTCCAATTGCCACGCGCGTAAACGCGGCCCCAAAAATTCCGCCGCGTGGCTTATGCAACCTGAACCCGAACCATCATCTTGTTTGGCTGCCGTAGCACCGGGTTCCGATTAATCGCTCCGCTTCATGCCCGTTGTAACACGGGGGTCTGAACGAAGTTGCGAAACCGGCGTTACAACTCATCTGCGCGTCATCTATGGCCTGCGAGAAACAACCGCATGAATAACGCCGGAACCGCTACCTCAGAGACGGCGGCGCAAACAAAAAAGCTTCAGGTTCAGCGATCGTCGAACTGTTGTTTGTGATATCCAGCGATCCAGTCAGGTAAGGGGAACCAGCAAAAGATCGGCTGCCTTGATTTGTGATCTAACTTTACAAAATTCCTATACGCGTCATAGGAGCAAGAGTGTCGCTCATAAATAACCGGCACGAATGCGGGCCGCGAATGCACTCAGAAAGTGAACAAAGTATAGCGCCTGCAGCGCACAATGGCACGAAGAAAATACGACGGCTTCGATCGGCGCATCAGCCGCGGGCTGCCGGCCGGCGAGGACAATTTCGTAACAATATGTAACAAGCGCCTGTCACGAGGTGGGTGCAGAAGAAAGAGATCGCATCGCAAGGAACGACGCGTACAGAACTTCCGAAGGCAACCGAGCCGCCCCGATTTCGTAGCAGAGGACATCGAACAGGTTCCCGGTGAAAGCATCGACAAAGCATTTCCCCGGTCACCAAAATAAATTTGCAATCAGCAATTCATGGCGGATTGAGTCGATTATTCGGAATGATAGTTTTCCAGGCGCAGAGGCCAGGTAGCGCCTCGGACCGCTTGACAGCGGCGCGTCGAGAAAACTAGTTTTCAGATTGCAATTTATTTCCATTAGAAAATTGCGGCTGTATCCGACCCCCAGGGAGATCACCTCATGCAAACGAAGGCAGTTTTGACAGGTTCCTCCGCGCTACTGCTTCTTGGTCTGGGAGCGCAATTGGCCTTGGCACAGGCTCCGACCGCGCCGCCCACTCCCCAGCCGACAACGGCGCCTGGGCTTCCGGCTTTAACAATGCGTGTCCCGCAAACCCCTCCATCAGTGGTCGCGGGGATTCCGGTGAACTACGACGAGGCGAAGGTGGGCGACGTACACGCTGGTCGATCCGCTGATGCTGAACGACGGCAAGCCGGTGAAGAACGCGAAGACGTGGTGGACGAAGCGGCGGCCGGAGATTGAAGAAATCTTTGAGACGCAGCAGTATGGGCGCGATCCGGGACGGCCGGCGGACGAGAGCTTCGATGTGACGGACAAGGGCACGCCGGCGCTGGATGGCAAAGCAATTCGCAAGCAGGTGACGATTTCGTTTTCGAAGGACCCGACCTGGCCGCAGATCCACCTGCTGATCTATCTGCCGGCGAATGCGAAGAAGCCGGTGCCGATGTTTTTCACGATCAACTTTGGCGCGATTCAGAATGCGGTGGACGATCCGGGCATTACGCCGCAGGAGGTGTGGGATCCGCAAGACGAATACGAAGATGATGCCGCCGCAAGGTCGCGGATTCGGGCGGCTCGATGTCGTGCCACTGCTGGATGCGGGATTTGGCGTGGCGACGTACTACTACGGCGACGTCGATCCGGATTATCTGAACGGATTTTCGAATGGCATCCGCGCGCACTATCTGAAGCCGGGGCAAGCCGACCGCGGACCCGAGGATTGGGGGTCGATCGCGGCGTGGGCGTGGGGCATGAGCCGGGTGGAGGATTACTTCGAGACGGACACGGCGATCGATGCGAAGCGCGTGGCGATTCACGGCGTTTCGCGGCTGGGCAAGACGGTGATGTGGGCGGGCGCGCACGACCAGCGATTTGCGGCGGTGATTGCGAGCTGCTCGGGCGAGGGTGGCGCGGCGCTGAGCCATCGCGATTACGGCGAGACGATCGCGCATCTGACGGCGCCGACGCGCTATCCCTACCAGTTTGCGGCGAACTACGCGAAGTGGGGCGGATTTCCGGACAAGGCGCCGATGGACGCGAATCTTGCTGGTGGCGCTGATTGCGCCGCGGCCGCTGCTGCTGCAGACGGGCAGCACGGATTACTGGTCCGATCCCAAGGGCGAGTTCCTGGCGGCGGTTGCGGCAGGGCCGGTGTACAAGCTGCTGGGCAAAGATCCGCTCGACACCGACCGTGTGGCCCGCGGCGAAGACGCCGATCTTCGCATGACCTGGCCTACTACATGCACGACGGCGGACACGGGATGGTGCCGACCGACTGGGACATCTACGTCGAGTTTCTGAAGATGCATTTGCATCCGGAGCAGTGATCTACGTGTGAATGCGGCGCGTCGGCCCCTCGGGAGGAATCGATGCGCATATTCGTAAGAGTCTGCGGGTTGTTATGTGTCGCAGCGGCAATCGGCGGCACGAGCGTCGCGCCTGCACAAACAGATCTAAATTCTCTGGAGCAGGGATTTCAGACGCCGCCGGACTCCGCCAAGCCGCGCACGTGGTGGCACTGGACGAACGGCAACGTGACCGAAGAGGGAATCACGAAGGATCTGGAGTGGATGAAGCGCGTCCGGGCATCGGCGGATTCCAACTGGCGGATGTGGCGGCGGGCAGTGGGCAGGTAGTCGAGAAGAAAATCAACTTCGGCACGCCGGAGTGGTATCACGCGGTGCGTCATGCGGCGGAAGAGGCGAAGCGGCTTGATCTGGAGATGTCGATCTTCAGCTCGCCGGGATGGAGCGAGGCAGGCGGGCCGTGGGTGAAGCCCGAGCAGGCGATGAAGAAGCTGGTGTGGAGCGAGATGCGATCGTCGACGGGCCGCAGAAATTTGACGCGAAAGCTGGCGGAGCCGCCTTCGAATGAAGGGCCGGTGCGCGATCTGAGTGCGGGCGCGAGACCCGATGCGCCGAAGTTTTATCGCGACAGCGCCGTGATTGCGTATCGCACGCCGGCGGAAGCGAGTGCCGATGGCGGCGCTGCATCCGAAGGCGACGACGAACGACGGGCCGATCGATGACGCGGCGCTGCTCGATGACAGCCTGAATACGTCAGTGAACATTGCCGCGCCGAAGGATGGCGGCCCGGCATGGCTGCAGTATGAGTTTGATCAGCCGTACACGGCGCGGGCGTTGTCGCTCGGGAGCCGCAGCAGGATTCCGGTGGGCCGGATTCTGGCGAGCGATGACGGCGTGCATTTCGAGACGATCGCTGTGTATGCCGGGGCCGCAGGGATATCACGGCGCAGCGATCCGGACGTTTGCGTTTCCCGCGGTGACGGCGAAGTTCTTCCGCATTGAGTTTGATGGGCAGGGCTGTTGCCGGCGGCGGTGATTCACGGCGGAACAGCGATTCCGGCGCCGCAGTACACGCTGACAGAGGCGATCTTCTATTCCGATGCGCGCGTGAATCGCTGGGAGGACAAGGGCGCGTTCGGCAGCCTGATGGATCGTTACGACGTGGTGCCGACGCCGGCCGCGCCCGAGTCTGCCGAGATCGCTCGCAGGCGACGTTGTCGACCTGACCAGGCAAGATGGACAAGGATGGCACGCTGCACTGGGAGGTGCCGGAGGGGAACTGGACGATTCTGCGCATGGGCTATTCGCTGACGGGCGCGATGAATCGGCCGTCGACGCCGGCGGGCAGCGGCTATGAGGTCGACAAGCTGAGCGCGAAGTATGTGTCAGCAATACTTTCACGGGTACATGGATCCGATCCGGCAGCAGTCTCGGCGATCTGACCGGGTCGACGTGGCGTACATGACGATGGATAGCTGGGAAGCCGGGATGCAGAACTGGACCGACGACATGATCGCGCGAGTTCCAGCAGCGGCGCGGCTATGATCCGACGCCGTATCTGCCGGTGCTGGCGGGGCGCGTGGTGGAGAGCGCGGAGGTGAGCGATCGCTTCCTGTGGGATTTTCGGCGCACGCTGGCCGATATGTTTGCCGGCGAATTCTACGGGACGATGGACGACGAGCTGCACAAGACTGGGCATGGGCATGCTACTCGGAGGCGTCGGGCGTGGCGCTTGAGATTCCCGAAGACACGCTGCTGAACAAGAGCCACGTCGATGTCCCGATGGCGGAGTTCTGGGTGCATGCGCTGCATCCGGAGTCGATGTACTTCGTCGATGTGCGCGGCGCGGCATCGGCTGCGCATGTGTATGGCAAGCCGATTGTGGCGACGGAGTCGTTTACCGGCGGCGGATACGAGGCGCCGTACACGCTGAAGAAAATTGCCGACTATTGGTTTACGCAGGGCGTGAATCGGCTGGTGTTTCACACGTCGGCGGAGCAGCCGCTCGATACCAAGCCCGGCAACACGATGGTGGGCACGCACATCAATCGCAACATCACCTGGGCCGAGCAGGCCGAGCCGTTCATGACGTATTTTGCGCGCGTGAGCTACATGCTGCAGCAGGGAAGTCCGGTGGCGGATCTTGCGTATCTTGCTGCCGGAGGGTGCGCCGTCGACGATGCCGTTCTGGGGCGCGGGCCTGGAGCCTGCGCCGCCTGCGGGTACGACTACGACTATGTGAATACGGACATTCTGCTGCATCACACCAGCGTGACAGCGGATGGGCGCATTCATGTTGAGGCAGCAGCGCAGATGCCGGACGGAATGAGCTATCGCGTGCTGGTGCTGCCGCCGACGGCGCAGATGACGCCGGAGGTTCTGCGCAAGCTGCACGAATTGGTGGCGGCGGGCGCGACGATCGTGGGCGCGCGGCCGACAGTTCGCCGAGCCTGCGCATTGAAGCCCGATGCGGTCGACTAGTGCAGGCTCTCGCGGCCGACCTTTGGGGCGACATGGACGGCGTTACAATACCCAGCATGCATTCGGGCAAGGGAATGACGTACTGGGGACTGACGCTGGACGAGGTGCTGGGCCGCCTGGGGCTGCGCCGGACTTTCGGTCGAGCGGGAGTCTGGAGAGTCCGCCGGCGTGGGTGCATCGGCATACGGCAGGATGCGGACATCTATTTTGTGGTGAACCAGGCGGATGCGCCGGAGCATATCGATGTGCGCCTGCGCGTCGACGGGAAGGATGTGGAGGTCTGGCGGCCGATGGACGGGCAAGATGGGCCGAGGTCGCGCGCTGGGAGACGGACCGACGCGCGATGCCGGATCGCAGCGGCAACCGGCAGCCGGGAATCGAGCCGGCTGCCTATGTCGAACAGCCGGGATTCACGACCGTCTCGCTGGACCTGGCCGAACGGGAATCGGTCTTTGTGGTCATTCGAACGAGATGCCGCAGCGCGCTCGCCAGGCAGTGGACCGTCTGGGCGGCGGAAACGACGCTGACGACAATTCAGGGGCCGTGGACGCTGAGCTTTCCGCCGAACTGGGGCGCGCCAGCCAGCGTGCAGATGCCGCGAACTGATCTCGTGGACGGAGAGCTCCGATCCGGGCGTGAAGTATTTCTCCGGCACCGCGACTTATAGCAAAGACATCCAGGCACCGGCTACGTGGTTCCACCCGGGCCAGCATCTCTTTCTTGATTCTGGAAAAGGTTCGCGATATTGCCGAGGTCAGGTGAACGGCAAGCCGGTGGGCATGGTGTGGGCGCCGCCGTATCGCGTGGATGTGACCGCGGCGTCTGAAGCCCGGGGTCAACAAACTCGAAATCAAAGTGACGAATGAATGGACCAACCGGATCGTCGGCGATCGGCTGTTGCCCTCCGAAAAGCGAGTGCTACCCGATTCAGGCGCACCATTACCGCGCGGAGGCGGACCGTTTTTTGGTCCTCGGGAGCCGGCTGAGTCTGGGCTGCTAGGCAGCGTCACTCTCGTCGCAGAGGACTCAAACTGAAGCATCTCAACAACGACGCCGCCGACCGCATCGATTCTTGTGCTGTGCGGGCCTCGGCAGCTTGGATCTGCGTCCCCCACCAATACAGTACTGTCTGTGGAAAACACGGAAGTAAGCATGCGATCGCTTTAGGTACCCGAATTCCACATTGACTGCCCGTAAGATACTGATATATTGGTTTCAAATGGCATTACCATAGTTCTCGCTCGGGTCGGGCAAATGAGCGAGATGAAAGCAATCCCTTTCATTGTCAGGGATTCTGCTTCCCTCAATGAACCGGGCATTGTGGATGATTATGAGTCTGCAGACGCTGGACTGCACGGTTTCTGTCGATAGAGATGGTGTGGAAAAGACCTCACCCAAGTGAGGAGGGCGAAGCCTTGCGACAGATTGAGGATCAGGCTGGGAAGGAAATCCCCAACCTACCGCCGATTCGAATGCCGGAGGCAACTCATCCCTCAAAGTGGTTTGCCCTCTATACGACGTCGCGGCATGAAAAGCGAGTCGCGCAGCATTTGGCGCATCGGCAAATTGAGTGCTACCTTCCGCTTTACCGCTCGGAGCGCAGATGGAGCGATGGCTCCAGGATGACGCTGGACCTTCCGCTTTTCCCCGGCTACCTGTTCATCCATATTCCGACGTAATGAGCGAGGCAGCGTACTGGCCGTTCCGGGCGTTCTTACTGTTGTCGGTGGAACGGGCGGCGAACCAGCGCCGCTGCCGGATGCGACGATTGATGCGCTTCGAACAGGGTTGAAACTCCGGCAGCGCAGCCGCACCCGTTAACGACGGCGGGCCAGAAGGTACGCATTCGTTCGGGAGCTCTTTCCGGGTTTGAAGGCATTGTGGTTCGAAGCAAGAACGGCTTCCGCGTGGTGATTACACTGGAACACATCATGCAGAGCTATGCCGTGGAAGTGGACCTGGAAGATCTGGAACCGCTGACGCCGGGAGACATTGCGCATTTGCAGCAGTCCGAATTCAATCGCATTGGTCAAAGCATTCGTTAGACATCCGCGGCCTTTGAATTTCCGGAAAAATATTCTCTTGGAACTGGATTGATTCGCGATTCCCCTGTAACGAAACGAATTCCCGCAAACCCAATTCAAAACTGCGCAATGCCGGATTGAACCTCGCGCGCTGAATCTTTGCGCAGCCTCACAAGAATCTATGCTTCAAAAGAATCCAGCGGAACGAATCCAACCGATCTCGATGCCGGCCCGCGATGAGCGGGTTGCCAAGCCGCGCATGGCGAGGAACGCGAACTTCGGCAAGGGCGACGCCGAATCGCGCATCCTTGCAAGCGCAGCGCAGATGTTCGCCAACTCTGGCTACAACGGGGTCAGCACGCGCGATATCGCGTCGCAGGCAGGCGTGAATGAAGTGACCATCTACAGGCACTATCCGCGCAAGCGCGACTTGTATTTTGCCGTGCTCGATGCGGAACTGCAGCAGGTAAAGCTGAGCGGCGACCTGTTGGCAAAGGTCGCCGAGGCAGAGGATGCGAAGTCGGCGGTTGCGCGCACGTCGGAACTGCTTGCGGCCACCATGATGCAGCGGCCGCAGTTGCTGCGCCTTGTGCAATTCAGCGCGCTGGAATTGAATGATGACATCGACCCGCTGCTCCAACGGCATCTTGGGCAGCTCATCGAAGTGATTGCCCGCTATCTTGAGCCGTGGGTGAACAAAGGCGAATTGCACAGCACCAACGCCAAGGCGCTCGTGCTTTCGCTCATCGCGATCCTGTTAAGTCATCGCTCGCTGCATCGCTTGTTCGCCGGCGATGGCTCGGGTCCTGAAGCGATGTTTCAGGCGTACGCGGAACTCTCGGCGTCAAAATGAGGTTAGACAAAAAAGTGTAGCTCCTAAACGAAAGTGATCCTGCAAGGCGTGTGCAAGATCCCCAGTTAGCAAGAAAGACCACTTTGCTGTCGTCGATGCGTGTTTTGCATGTGATTGACAGCTTTTCTCCAGAATGCGGTGGACCACCGGAAGCCGTAAAGCAGCTTTTGAAAGCCTATGCTGCCGAAGGCGCGGCACAGCTGTCGTCTGTCTTGATCGACCGGATGAGCCGTTCTTGCAGGACCTGCCTGGGAAAGTGTATGCGCTCGGAGAATCCTATTTCGGCCGGTTTGCCTTTTCGCCGCGTTTGTGGCGATGGATGCGCGCCCATGCCGGCGAATATGACGCAATCGTGATGAATGGCATCTGGACGTTTCCGGGGCTTGCGGTTTGCCATGCAGCGCGCCGCGCGAAGAAACCATATGGGATTTTTGCTCACGGAGCCCTCGACCCGTGGTTCAGCCGGCAGTACCCGCTGAAATACCTGAAGAAATTGATCTATTGGCCGCTGCAATACTTGGTGCTGCGCTCGGCGAAGGCGGTGTTTTTTACCACCACGGTTGAAAGAGACTTGGCGAAAACAAGTTTCCAACCGAATGAGTGGACGAGTGTAGTGGTGCCCTATGGGATTCTCGCACCCGAGGATTCGCTCGAGCGTCGCTCCGAACAGGTTGATGCGTTCTTTCAGAAGCTTCCTGCAATTCGCGGCCGGCGCTATCTGCTGTTCTTGGCGCGATTGCACGAGAAGAAGGGCTGCGATCTGCTGCTTCAGGCCTTTGCCGAGCTCCGTGCGATGGCGCCAGATGTCGACCTGGTGATCGCGGGCCCCGACCAGGGCGGAATGCAGGCCACGCTCAAGCAAATGGCCGCCGAACTGGGAATTGTCGATCGGTTGCATTGGCCCGGAATGATTGGCGGCGACACCAAGTGGGGCGCGCTACGAGCCTGCGATGCATTGATTCTGCCTTCGCATCAGGAGAATTTCGGAGTGGCTGTGGTGGAATCTCTGGCTGTGGGACGCCCGGTTCTGATCAGCCAGCAGGTGAATATCTGGCCGGAGATTGAAGCCGATGGGGTCGGCCTTACGGATGAAGACACGTTGAAGGGAACGCTGCGGCTCTTGAGTCGCTGGTTTGCTCTCACGGCGGACGAGCGGAAAGCGATGGCCGATCGTACACGAAGATGCTTTAACGCCAGGTATTCGATGAAGGAAACGGCTGCAGTCATTAACTATGCGCTGTCAGCCGTCGAACCGGAGATTCAGCACGAATGATTCATTTCGCATCATCGGGAGCCGCTCTACGCGATTGCTGACGATGAATTTCTTCTGAGCTCCGCGGCATTTGGTTGCAGTGCCGCGAAAGCTGAAGGCCACGACTTTGCACGCGGTGTGGGATGGAAAACCGGCTTTCGCGAATATGGAACCTTCCGCGCGCGACGCGAGCATGTAACCTAGTGGTCGCGGACGAATGGTGGACATAGACAAGCAAAAGCCGCGGCTGCGTCTTTTGCGGATTCGGTGACATGCACGGATCGATTTGGCGGTCGTTCAAAATGACTGCCGTCATGTAGCACTTCAGGAGCCTCAATGATTCTCGAACATCAGCCCGAGCCGCAACCGCAGCAGGCCATGGATAACAGGCCCGCAACGCCTCTGTTGGGAGAGCGGCGCTCGCTCATGGATGTGTGGCGCGTGCTCACGAAGCAACGCTTCACCATCATTACTGTGACGATTCTTTTTGTTGCTGCGGCCGTATGGTATGCGTTTCGCACTCCACCGGTGTACGAAAGTGACTCGCGCATTGAGATCAAATCCAGCGAGTTCGGAAACGGTGATCTGCTGGGTTTCTTCGAAGCTGAAGATGAAGCGGCTGAGAATCTGGCTACTGAAGTGCACATTCTGCAAAGCGAGTCCGTTCTCTACGAGACCGCCCACGCCCTGAATTTGATCCGGTTGATACGCGGCAACAAAAACATGGCTGCGCCGGTGACTCCGGAAGAGCGTCGTACGCTGATCGGAATGGTCAGGGGCGGACTGTCGGTGGCAATCATTCCCCAGACAAGGATCGTAGAGATTCACTACAAGAGCAATGATCCCAAGCTCGGTACCGAGATCGTGAACCAATTGGTCGACACGTATTCCGACGAGGATCTTCGGACCAAGGTCGAACGCACCGTGCATGTTTCCGCGTGGCTGCAGAAACGCCTGGAAGATCTGAAGCAGGAAGCGTCGGACACGCAACGACAGCTTGCGGATTATCAAAGGGCGCATAACATCGTGGGAACCGACGAGAACTCGAATCTCACCATTCAGACGCTGCAGCATGTGAGCGGGAGCTGGACGACGCGGAAGCGGACCGGATCATGAAAGAGGCGCGGATGCGGGACTTCGATTCGCTGAGTCCTGACATGGTGGCTCTCATGGGCGACAATCCGCGCTGCCGGCGCTGCACACCCAGCTCACCGATCTGCAGTCGCAGACGCGCACAAATGGCTACGAAATTTGGCGCCAAGCATCCCGCAGATGCAACAGATCGATCTTCAGATCAATAAGGTCAGAGCGCAGATCAACAATGAAGTCGGATCTGCCCGGCGCCAGGTGCAAGCGACGAATACCAGGGAGCATTGGACTGGAAGACGCGATGCGGAAACGTCTCGGCGCGCAGGAAGACGCAGCCTACCGACTGAATGAAGATGTGGCGCAATACGCGATTCTGCGTCATCAGGCTGAACTGACCCGCAACCTATACGACACGCTGGAAATGAGGCTGAAAGAGGCGAGCGTGTCGGCAGGACTTTCCGCAGCCAACATTACTGTGGTCGATCGCGCCGAAGTTCCTTTTGTTCCCGTGGCGCCGAAGAAGCGCAAGAGCCTGATATATGGGTCTTTTCGGCGGACTCTTCGTGGGATGCGTGCTAGCTTTTCTGATTGAGTCGATCGACGACAGGCTGCGCACTTCAGAAGAAGTTGAGAACGCCATCGCATGCTGCCTTCTTTGGCCGCCATTCCGCACATGTCCATCGGCGGCAAAAGCGATGCGAAGGCGATCCGAGGGAAGTGGCTGCGAAGGCCGCATTCCAAGCCCCGCATCAGTTGATTACGCTGTGGGATCCGAAATCGACACGGCGCCGAAGCGTACCGCGGCATGCGCAGTTCGTTGCTGCTCTCATCGATCGACAATCCGCCGCGCGTGATCGTCGTCACCAGCTCATTCCCGGCGGAGGGAAAGACGACAACTGCACTCAACCTTGCGATTGTGCTTGCGCAGCGAGGCGAGCACGTTCTGCTGGTGGATGCCGATCTTCGCCGAGGAAGCCTGCACCGCGTCTTCGGCATGCCCGATGAGAGTTTTGGCCTTTCGACCTGCTCTGTCGCAACCGGGCGCTCAGAGGGAGATCTGCCCGCCCCATTTGCCGAGTTGCCGACGCTTCACGTTCTGCCCACCGGCCCGCGGCCGCCGAACCCGGCGGAAATGCTTTCCTCCAATCGGATGGAAGAACAGATGCGGCAATGGATCAAGAAATTCGACCGCATTGTGATCGACACCGCGCCGCTGCTTGCTGTTTCCGATACCCAGGCGCTGGCCGTGCGCGCAGATGCGGTAGTGCTCGTTGCGCGCGCCGGCGTCACGCGCAAACGTGCTTTGATTCGAGCGCGCGATCTGCTGTGGCGCGTGAACGCACCGGTTGCGGGAGTTGTAGTGAACGATGTCGACCTGCGGCTGGAGAACTTCTACACCTATCGCTACGGTGCGTACGCCAAGAATTATTGGTACGGGTACAGACAGTGCCCATCGTTCTCGGATCGGGCGTATGGATATGAGGAAGATGAACAGGGCAAGGGAGAATAATATGGCGAAGATATTTGCGTGCGTGACGGCCTTTCTGGCTGCTCTTGTTCGCGCAAACCATCGTTGGGATCGCTCAGCAGCCGAGCAATCCTGCCGCCGATGTGGCTCCGCCACTGAGAATCGGCGCCGGAGATCTGATGGAAGTCAACATGTTCGAAAATCCCGACCTTTCCGGCCGCTTTCGTGTCGACGAGAAAGGCGATATCACTGTTCCTCTGATCGGCGTCATCCATGTCGACGGCGACACGGCTGAAGAAGCGGCGGTTACTATCGAGAAACGCTTTGTGGACGCGCAGATTCTTCAGCCAGCCGAATCGCATGCCACGGTTTTCATCGCCGAGTATGCGACGCAGGGCATCACGGTGAACGGAGAAGTGAAGTCGGCCGGCGTGTATCCCGCTCTGGGCGTGCGCATGCTGAATGATGTGATCTCCGCGGCCGGCGGAGTAACCCCCGCCGCTGCATCGAAGGTGGTGATTACGCACAAAAGCGATCCGAGCAATCAGTTGACGTTCGACTATGTTCCCGAAGCGCTCAAGCCTGTGATTCCCAACGTGCAGGTTTTCCCGGGCGATACGATGGTCGTCCCGCGAGCCGGAATTGTTTATGTGGTGGGAAATGTTGCCAAGCCGGGCGGATACGTGTTGGACGGTCGGAATCTGCTCACGGTGGAAGAGGCAATGGCTCTTGCCGGCGGCTCAGGCCGTGCGGCCGCTATCAAACGCGCGCAACTTGTGCGCGCAACAGACGACGGCAGAAAAGAAGCAATCACCATTCCAGTCAATTTGATCTACAAAGGACGGGCTCCGGATGTCGCCTTGAAGGACGGAGATATTCTCTATGTCCCGACCAGCACCGGAATGTTGATTACCGAACAGGCTATTACCGCCGCCGTTGGATTCGGAACCAACGTGGCCCTTTATCGAACGACAATCCAGCAGTGAGTAAGGCTACGGCGCGAGGAATTTGAATTTCGGATGATTCTTTGGACAACTCCGATGAGCCCGCTCGGCCGGAAAAATGACAGCGTATGAAGGTTCATTTCGCTGCGATCAGTGAAGCCGACCAACCGTGCGTTTCCATGTTCCACGAGCGCGCGACAAATTCCAGGTTCCACCGGATTGAGCCCGATGCCAGTCAAGCCGATTTGATCCTCCTGCTTGGAGTCTTCGCACTTGAGCCAAGAAAGCTGCTCGACCACACACTCTACAAGGCGTTTCCGGAGCGATGTGCGGTCTACACAGAGGAAGATACTTATTTGCCCCTGATTCCGGGAGTCTATTGTTCAGCGCGCAAAGACGAGCACTCTCGCATTGGCCGTGTTTTCAGCTACACCTACCAGTCACGCAATGGAAGGCATCTCAATCCCTATCTCGCAGAAGTTTCGGAATCGACACCCATAGTTCCCGTGCTGCCCAGGCGCTTTCTTTTCAGCTTCCAGGGTGGATCGACATCCCTGGTTCGCAAACGGCTCTTCAACTTGAAATGCAATCGAAATGACGTGCTGATCGAGAATACGTCGGCGTTCCACAACTGGGATGAGTCGCAGCCCGAACGGCAACAGCGCCAGCGAAGGTATGCAAAGACGATCGCCGAATCGCATTTTGTCTTGTGTCCGCGAGGTGCGGGAACCGGATCGATTCGCTTCTTTGAGGTAATGGCAGCTGGAGTTGCGCCTGTGCTGATATCGGACGACTACGAACTTCCCCGCGGACCCACGTGGGGCGATTTTTTGATTCGCGTCGCAGAGAAGGATATCGCCAGGCTGCCGGGAATCCTGGAGGCTCAACTATCGACTGCGGAGCAGCGAGGTAGATTGGCTCGAAAGGCGTTCTTCGAGTTCTTTTCAACCGAACATGAATTTGACGAGATTGTAAGTCAAGCGGCGCTTGCCATAGAACACCCCGGAGCGGCAGAGGCGGAATTTCGCAAGCGGCAACCAGCCATGATCCGCCGAGCAGAGTGGAAAAGAAAAATGCGAAATCTCTTTCGCACCTCGGCGCTGCGGACCCTCAAGACTCTTCGTTTGAGGAACCCGTACCAGATGAACCGCTAATCGGGCGTCGGAAAAAGTGATCATGACGAAACGGGCACTCATCTGCGGGATCTCTGGCCAGGATGGCAGTTATCTGGCAAAGCTGCTTCTCGATCGAGGCTACGAAGTCTGGGGTAGTTCGCGCGACGCTGAGCAAACCAGTTTTCAGAATGCGCGCCAATTGGGGATCTACGATTCACTGCACTTGGTGTCGCTCAATCTCCACGACGTTGGAAACGCGATTGGACATCTGAAGCGGATTCGACCGGCCGAAGTATTCAGTCTCGCCGGTCAAAGTTCGGTTGGGTTGTCATTCGACCAGCCAATCGAAACCCTCGAAAGCATCGCACTCGGGACTCTCACTTTGCTCGAGGCGATCCGGCTCACGGACCCCGAAATCCGGCTTTATAACGCCGGCTCAACGGAATGCTTTGGAGACACTGGAAACGGCGTGGCGAACGAGGCGACCCGTTTCAACCCCTGCAGTCCTTATGCGGTCGCGAAAGCATCGGCCTTCTGGACAGTTGCGAACTATCGCCAGGCCTACGGCATTTTCGCATGCTCGGGGATTCTTTCAAATCATGATTCGCCAATTCGCCCCTTGCGTTTTGTTACGAGGAAAATAGTTCATGCAGCGGCGCAACTCGCTTTGGGAAAAGGCCGGCCTCTCTCGTTGGGAAACCTTGAAATTGAGAGAGACTGGGGATGGGCGCCGGAGTACGTGGAAGGCATCGCGATGATGCTTGAAAAAGATTCGCCGGAGGATTGCATCATTGCAACTGGTGAAAGTCATACTCTAAGTGAATTTGTGAAGGCCGCGTTTGATCTCGTCGGCGAAGATTGGCGCGAGCATGTAACCCAGGACAAGAACTTGTTGCGCCCCGCGGATATCGTGCGCAATAAAGTCGATCCTTCAAAGGCTGCCACGTATCTTGGGTGGAAAGCCAAGCACCATATGAAGGACGTTGTGGCCATGATGCTGGAGGCCGAAATAGCAAATCTGCGCAACGGAAACCCTCTTTGATAACCCGCTCTGTGGACAGGGACGATCGAGCACGAAAATGGCTTCCATCGGATCATTGCTGATTCAGGTCCTCGCCCAGTTGAAGCCGACTCGTTGTGGCGTCAGCGATCAAGCTGTCTTGCTCGCCGCCGAGCTGCAAGGCGCATTTG
Source organism: uncultured Acidobacteriaceae bacterium (assembly GCA_963782085.1). Lineage (GTDB taxonomy): Bacteria > Acidobacteriota > Terriglobia > Terriglobales > Acidobacteriaceae > Telmatobacter. The sequence goes on along the minus strand of CAWAIL010000001.1, from coordinate 606,161 downwards.
GAATTGACTCGGCGTTTGTGGTGCTGAACTCAGATGAGCGCAACGACGTACCTTGGCCCGTGATTCATTGTGCGCCGGCACAATTGCTTGAATCGTGCCTCAAGCTCAGCGGAGAACAGCCGGGAACGATCCTGGTCCACGTTAGCGGTTATGGTTACTCGGCCGACGGGGCGCCCAACTTGCTTGCCGATGCACTGGCCAAGGTGAAAGATGACGGCCGATTTCGCGTTGTTGCCTATTTCCATGAGATTGCCGCTTCCGGGCCACCGTGGACATCGGCATTCTGGTATGCGTCGCGTCAGAAATCGGCAATTCGCAAAATCGCGGAGACTAGTGAATTGCTGGCAACGAATATAGGAGTGCACGCGAAGTGGCTGGAACGCGAAACGCATGGAAGGCAGGCACATTCAGTCAAATTGTTGCCCGTGTTCTCGGCTGCGGGAGAGATGCGCGTGCCAACTCCCTGTTCCCAAAGAGCGCCTGCGATGGCGATCTTCGGATTGCCGGCGACGAGGAAACGGAGCTACCGGCAGTTATCGTCCCTTCCCAATGTTCTGCAAGATCTTGGGGTCGAAGAAATCCTGGACATCGGAGCGAGTTCAGACGCTCCGATGGAAGTGAATGGGCTTCCAGTAAGATCGCGGGGCCAAGTCAACGAGAAGGAACTCGCGCAAGAACTATCGCGCGTGCGGTACGGATTTCTTACGTACAACCCGATTTACCTGCCGAAGTCGTCAATTTTCGCGACCTATTGCGCACAAGGAACGGTCACTGTCATCGCAGAGCCGTTCGAAGGTGAAATCGACGGGCTCAAGGATGGCGTGCAATTGCTAAGCCCTCGAACAGCGCGCGCGGCGTTCCAGTCGGGACTGGAGCGATGCTCGGAGGAAGCGTGGCAGTGGTATTCAGGACATCGGGTGCACGCTCATGCGCAGATTTATGCACAGTGGATGAAACAGGCTGCCCCGTTTCCCGAGCAGGAAGAAATGCGGCGTTAAGCGATGCCTTTGTTACCCGTCGAAAGTACCGCAGGCTCAACCGTGGTGGAGAGAACCGATCGAAAGCCGGATCTGACGATGCTACCCGGGAATCAGCCGTCGGTGCTGATTTCGCATCCCACGGGGAACCAGAACCTGCGCAATGCTCTGCGCAGCCTGGTCGAAAACGAGATGCTGGCGGAATTCTGGACCACGGTCGCTTGGGATCGCGAGTCGCCGTGGAACAAAATGCTGCCGTCGAGGCTTCGGTCTCAATTGGGAAGGCGGGCCTATGATGATGTTCCCAAGGATCGTATCAAGAGTGTTCCGTGGAGAGAAGCAGTTCGGCTCGCGTTGAAGTATCTGCCGTTCGGGAATGCGATGTGCTCAGGTGAGCGGGCTTTCTCGGTAATCGGGATGTACCGTCATTTTGACCAGCAGGTCGCAGAGCGATTGAGCAAGATCAGCATAGACGCCGTCTACGCATACGAAGGCGGTACATTAAAGACATTCCAGGAGGCCCGGCGCCTGGGTATTGCCGCTATATACGAATTACCCAGCGGCTACTGGTACTGGGAACGCGACTTGCTCTTGAAAGAGGCCGAGCGTAACCGGGAATTTGCGAGCCTTCATCCCAAGCTGACAGATTCGCAGGACCACATGCGGTGGAAGGACGAGGAACTCCGAATTGCGGATACTGTCTTCGTTGCAAGTCAGCACGTGCGCCGCACCCTGGCTGGGGTGGTCGACGACGAGAAGATAAAGGTCGTCAACTACGGCGCTCCATGCGTTCAGCCGCCGAAAGTAATTCAACGCGATGCGAAGCGGCCGCTTAAAGTCCTGTTTGTTGGTGCACTGATTCAGCGTAAGGGAATCGGCTATCTGCTGGACGCAATCGACAGTCTCGGCGCAGAGGTCGAGTTGACGCTGATCGGAACGCGCTTTGCACCGAATGCGCGGGTCGACGCTGCCTGCCGGCGCTGGCGTTGGGTCGAATCGACCACCTACGATGAAGTGCTCGAGATCATGACGCAATCCGATGTGCTTGCACTTCCGTCGCTCAGCGAAGCCTTCGGGCTTGTGGTAACTGAGGCGCTCGCTTGCGGGCTGCCGGTGATCATCACGCCCAACGTTGGGGCGGGCGATTTGATCGAGGATGGACGCGAAGGTTTCATTGTTCCAATTTGCTCTGCAGAAGCGATAGAAGACCGGCTGAATACGTTGCACAAAGATCGAGAATTATTGGCTGCGATGTCAGTGAACGCACGCGAAACCGCGGCTGTCAGGTCTTGGGCGGCCTACCGCGAAGAGTGGGCAGAAGCCATGAGGAACCTGGCTTGGCGATGAATCTGGCCCAAATTCGAACACGGTACGCGAAGCCAATGCCCATGCTCAAGAAGCTCTTCTGGGCGTACTTCCTGTTGTTGATCTTTGAAGGCGCGCTGCGCAAGTGGCTCCTTCCACCACTTTCCGCACCATTATTGCTGGTGCGCGATCCGATCGGGCTCATGATCATTCTTGAGGCCTATCGCGAAGGCAAATGGCCTGAGAAATGGTCCGCCATCACTGGAGTTCTCGCCGCATTATTGATCGGCATTTGCGTCATCCAACTCGTTGCCGGAGGCAATCCATGGTTTGCCGCGCTATACGGCCTGCGCTCGTACCTTCTCCCTTTTCCCATCGCGTTCATCATGGGCGAAAATCTCACCGAAGAGGACATAAGCAAGTTCGCCAAGGCAACATTATGGATTCTATTACCCATGACGCTGCTGGAGATTGCCCAATATGTGGCGCCGCCCGGTTCCTTTCTCAACAAAGGAGCCTATGAAGGTGCGGAACAAATCATGTACGTCGAGCAGCGTGTACGGGCGTCGGGAACTTTCAGCTTCGTCACCGGCCCCACTAGTTTCACGCCCCTTGCAGCGGCGTTTATTCTTTTTGGTTTCGTCAATGAGAAGGTCGCACCAAAATGGCTGCTGCTTACCGCGGCCTCTGCGTTACTTCTTTCTGTGCCTGTCATCGGCTCCCGAACTCTCGTCTTCGAGTTGGGTGGCATCATCGCCTGCGCGGCGATTGGCGCTCTCTGCGGAGTGTCTCAACTTTTTCAAACACTCAAGGTGGCGGTTCCGCTTCTGATCGTTTCCTTGCTGGTGTCGCTTCTGCCCATTTTTTCCGAGGCATCCGTGAGCCTGCACTCGCGCTTTACGCAGGCGTCCAATAGCGAAGGGTCGATCAGCCACGCGACTGAGGTGCGCACCTTTGCGCCCATCGAGGAAACCATCGAGCAGACTGACTTTTTCAGCAACCCCTTTGGCCAGGGGATGGGAACAAGTGCTGCTGCAATTACGAAATTGGTACAGGGTCAAGTCGAATACATTGCGGGCGAAGGCGAATTTGGACGGATCATGTATGAGATCGGCCCGTTTCCAGGGCTCCTCTTCATGCTGTTCCGTTTCTTGTTGGCAATATTTGTGATTGTGAAAGCTGTTGGGCAGGCGCGACATCATAACCCACTCGCGTTGCTTCTTGCGCCGCTGATGTTTATTTCGCTATTCCTTTCCCTGATGGAGCAACCGACCGAACAAGGATTCATGGTAGTCAGCCTGGCCTTTTCGCTGGCCGCAATACAAGGGCCGGCCGATTCTCGTGCGTCGGTTTTGAACCCACGAGGAGTGATTCGCGCACGACGGGGCTATTTGGCCTGACTAGGCGAAGCATGAATGGACGACCAGCAGAAGACCTACCAACAAACAATCGTGACCTCGACATGGCCCCGGCCTTCTGCGAAATTTACCTTGGCTTGGAAGCACCCCCGGCGCGATGTTCCCGATGATGAAAAACGTCGAGCGAATCTGGTCGGTCTTGTGATGAGCCATTGTGATTCTCAATTTCGACCAGGACTGATGGGGCAAGCTGAATGAGTTCGACTTCGACAGACCTATTAAAGCAACGTTCAAAAGCGGCCGAATTGTCCAGAGGGATAAGTTCCAATGCAATCTACGATGCAATCGTGCGGCTCATTACGAACCGGGGTTTGATGGGATCAGTGCTTGACTACGGGGCTGGGAAGGGCGACTTGACCCGCCGGTTGGTTGCGCTTAATCGCTTCGCGTCAGTCGCCGGTGCGGACATCATGCAAAAGCCGCGCGATCTCATCATTGTGAATTGGATTGAGCAGGACCTGAACGAGCCCATTCGATGCAGCGATGGCACGTTCGATTTGATTGTCGCTGCAGAAGTCATTGAACATCTGGAAAATCCTCGGTTTACCGTCAGAGAGATCTTCCGGTTGCTACGTCCCGGCGGTACCGCAATTGTGACAACTCCCAACAACGAAAGCTGGCGTTCGCTGGTCGCCCTCCTTTTTCGAGGACATTATGCGGGATTTGGGGAATTGTCGTATCCCGCACACATTACTGCCCTGCTGCGTAAGGATTTGGCCAGAATATTTGAAGAATGCGGACTGTCAGTCCCTTCGTTCAACTTTACTGACGATGGCGGCATCCCCGGAAAGCCGGGTGTGAAGTGGCAAAAGATCAGCTTCGGTCTTTTGCGCGGATTGCGATTCAGCGACAACCTTCTGGCTGTTGCGACGAAGCCATTTTAATCAGCGATTGTTCTCCTGGTTGCCAAGCCGATAAGAGGATCCGCTCTTGCTATTCCTATCCAACTTGGTCTTGCACGCATTGCAAGGGCCTTAGCTTCCTGGATACCTGCCACTTCTGAATCAGGCAAGTAGCGGAAATAGTGAATTGCCACGGCGTGATTTGCCAGAGACAATTGGTCTGACATGGAATTACCTCGAAGCATAAATTGATAGAACTACCTCCACGCTCTACCGCATCAAACGTGCTTCTTCCGCATGGGGTTGGGAGCCTTGAGCCGACGGAGTCGGCTGACAGATGAAAGTACTGATCCTCAGCATCAATTATTGGCCTGAAGTCACAGGTATCGGTGCCTTTACAACGTACCGTGCGGAGCATCTGGCCGCGTCCGGTCACGAAGTCGAGGTGTGTACGGCCTTTCCTTATTACCCTGAATGGAAAGTGCCTGCGCAATACGCCGGAAAAATTGCGCTGAGCGAGAAGCGGAATGGAGTCAAGATTCTTCGCAGCTATGCCTACATCCCGAATCCGGTAACCGCAATGAAGCGCGTTGTACACGAAGCCAGTTTCATCGCTTCTGCGACGATCAGAGCCATCGGCAGGAGAAGGCCCGACGTTTTGCTCGTCGTATCGCCACCACTGGGACTGGCGGCCGCGGGCATCCTGCTCAGCCGGATCTGGCGCATCCCCTACGTTTTCGACGTGATGGATCTACAGCCCGATGCGGCCGGAGACCTGGGAATGATTCCCGCGTGGGCGGTGAAATTCCTCTATAAAGTCGAAGCGGCCGCCTATCGCCATGCAAGGCTTGTCACCACTCTGACTCCCAGCATGAAGAAGAAGATTATCGCCAAAGGTGTGCCGGCAGACAAAGTGGAACTGCTCGAACCGCGAATGGATGAAACTTTGGTGGACCTGAAACCCGAAGAGGGAAGAGAATTCCGCCGTAAATTCGATATTGGAGAAAAATTCCTCATCACGCACAGTGGAAACATGGGTGTGAAGCAGGGGTTGGGTGTCGTACTGGATGCTGCGGCGTTGAATCGCGACGATCGCTCGATGCTCTTCCTGTTTGTCGGCAACGGCGCGGATTGCGAGAGGATTCAGCGCCACGCCACCCAGATGAGACTGGGCAACGTGCGATTCCTGCCGCTGCTGAATCAAATCGATTTCAGGGGGCTGTTGGCGGCAAGCGGCATTTGTCTGGTAACCCAGCAGCAATCTGTGTCGGAGATTGCTTTCCCCTCAAAGATCGTGACCTACCTCGCTGCCGGCCGTCCAATTATTGCCTCGGTGAATTCGGATTGCGAAGTTGCGCGGGTAGTCCGCGAATCCGGCGCCGGCAGAGTGGTGGATGCGGAGGAACCCGAGGCGCTTTCGATTGCTCTTCAGGAAATGAGGAGCGAAGACCTGAATCGGTTTGGCGAGAATGCTCGAGAGTACGCAAGCCTCCGCTGGTCTTCGGTTCGCGTGCTTGGGCATTTGGAACGGAGCCTGGTTGCTGCGGCTGGAACAACGATAAGCTCGATTGCGTAACCATGAAGATTCTCAGCGATTCAAAAAGAAGAGCGGCCATGCGAACTGCGCTTGCATTTACGGCGTGCACTGGGATTGTTCTGGCAGGTGTGACCACCGCGCGTGCCCAGTCATCGGGAAATTCGACGGCCAGCACAAGTAGCTGGCATGCCGGGGCTGGCGGCGGAACAGCGCCCACAACGCATGCGGCTGCTGGCGGATCGACTTCAAGCTGGTCCGCCGGGAAGGGAAGTTTCTCACAAGGTAGCCAGCCCGGCGGCATTTGGCGCGACGGGTCGACAATGGGCGCCACAACCACCAAGGCGCCCACAGGCGCGCCGGGAACTGTTACGCGACCAGGAATCAAACCCCTGGCGATCGCTGGACTGAATAAGTCTGTAGGCCACGGCGGCAAAGCTGCTGCAACAGGATTCCCTGCACCCAAATCTTCGATTGGCCTGCATTCTTCAATTGGGATACATGGAGCGGCCGGAATTCGTTCGAGCGGCGGCGCGCATGCCGGTCCCCGTCGAGTGTCTGGAACGCGTGGGAGAGCGGGCGCACAACGAAGACCATCGGCTGGGAAGAGCGGCTCCGCATCGTCGTCCTTGAGCAGCGGCTTGAGTTCTCCCATGCAGGATGAGCCCGCGCTGAACTCTCTGTCCCCATCGTCAGGCGCCGGAAGCTTAAGCCCTGAATTGAAATCGCCCCTCAACGGCTCGTCACATTGAATCCCCAAAACTAATCAAGCGGCGAACTGGGTTGCGGAACTCTTGACAGTGTTGGCAGAACGTCGAGCGTCATGATTCGTTATGCCGCGGTCTTCGTCGTTGGCGAAGCGGCCAAACCAGCGGCGCGGCGCTTCTCCCAGATCTTTGCATCCACGAGGAAGCGAAACCAGAAGGTTTGCAATACCCAGAAGATTAGTCCCTCGGTTCCGTCGAGGAAACCCAGGCGAAATAAGAATCGATACAGAAACAAAATGAACGGCCTGACAAAGAGTGGCAATCGATCGTATTTTGCGCGAAGGAATCGCTTGCGCTCAGCCGGGTTGCCGCGGGCATCGGGCTTCAACCGGCCTTCCCGTGATCTGGCGTCGAGTTCAGCCACTTCACCGTCAGCCCACCGATTGTGCCGTGCGGTCCACTCGGTCAGAGGCATTCGAATGTCGTCGATCATTTCACCCTGCAGTTTTCCGCTAATCCCACTGGCCAGGAAGAAATGCTGATCGTACTTCCGGTCTTCGCAGCGGCCGATTCCGCTGCGAAAGAGGCGTAAATGCCACGTCGGACTCATGCCGCCATGGCGCAGCACGCGCCCCAGAAAGCGAAGATAGCGTGGCAGAAAAAATCCTGAATGTGCTGGTTCATCCGGCAATGCCTGAATCGCAGCAACCAATTGATCGTTCATCCATTCGTCCGAGTCGAGATGCAGTTGCCATGGGCGCGAGATAGGAAGATGATCGATGGCCCAATTGCGCTGCGCTCCGTAATCCTCGAATGCGCGCTGCACAACAACAGCTCCTTGCGATCGTGCAAGCTCAACCGTTCCGTCGCTGCTGAACGAATCGACAACGAAGATCTCATCGGAAACCTGGCGCGCACGTGCCAGCGTCGCGGCAAGTGTAGCTTCAGAGTTGAACGTCAAAAGGATTACGCTGGGCTGCATAGGGAAAATGGTAGCGCATGAGCGTGCCAATCCTTCCTGAATTCAGGCGGTGAATTGAATCCGTTGGCGTCGGGAGAAATCAAATTTGAAAACCCTATGAAGGTTCTTCTGGTAGGCAATTATGTGTTCGACGGATCGACGAGCATGCAGATCTGGGCCAACGCACTGCATCGTGAACTTCTCGCGCGAGGGATCGATGCCCAGTTGATTTCGCCCAAGCCGGTTTTCGGGCGAATTGCTCCTTCGGCGGTTGGATTCGGCAAGTGGCTCGGCTATATCGATCGCTTCCTGCTTTTCCCGAGTCGGCTGAGAGTGGCAGCTTCTTCGATGGATGTTGTCCATTTATGCGATCACGGGTCGGCGATGTTCGCTTTGAAAGTCAAAGACAAACCGGTGCTCGTCACCTGCCATGACATGCTTGCAGTCCGCGGTGCGCTTGGTGAAATCGAGGAGATGCAAGCGTCGGCATTCGGTGGCTCGTTACAGCGTTGGATCTGCAAAGGACTTCGGCACGCGACTCGAGTGGCATGCGTTTCACAGTTCACACTTGACGATGCGGCAAGGATTCTGGGGACAAGTCAAAACCTCTGCAAGGTGCTCAACGGCTTAAATTATCCGTTCAAACAGCTTGAATGCGCGGAAACAGATCGCAGATTAGCCAGGATTCCGGCGATTCGCGGCCCGTTCGTTGTCCATGTGGGCTCGAACCATGCAAGAAAAAATCGGGATGGCGTATTACGCATTTTTGCGAATGCCGCCGGGCAAACGGATTTGCAGCTCGTTTTTGCCGGCTCTCCGCTCACTGGGCAACTACGAGAACTATCGCGCCATCTACACGTCGACGAGCGAGTTGTCGAAGTGGCCAATCCGGAAGTCGAAACCATCGAAGCACTCTACAACCAGGCTCTCGCACTCCTGTTTCCGTCGAGGTCCGAAGGATTTGGATGGCCTGCGATCGAGGCACAGGCCTGCGGTTGTCCGGTAGTGGCCAGCAAGATCCCTCCGCTCGTTGAGACTATCGGCGGCTCGGGCGAGATTTTCCCGCTGGAGGATGAAGCGGGAATGGCGAATTCAATTGTTCGGCTAGCGCATGACGCCGTTTATTCAGCCGAAATTCGGAAGCGCGGCCTTGACAACGTACATGCGCGCTTTGAAACCTCGCGAATGATGGACGATTACTTAGCACTCTACCGGGAGCTCGTGCCCGCAGTCTGAAATCGCTTGCACGTTCTGTTCGCTGCGCCTTTACCTGCTGGAGACGAGCACCTCGGAGATCCAATTTGAGCCAGACCCGTCCGCTTCCATTTCGTCTCCTGCCATCACGACTCTCCATATCGCTGTTTGATCGGTTCTATTCCGCGCGCCGTGATCGCTGGCTTCCGTTGTATCGAGAAGCGGAGTTGACAGCCGCGCCCGGCGTAACGATGGAGTTGCTTCCCGGAGACCGCATCTCCGACCTGATCGCGTTCACCGGTGTGTATGAAGCCGACCTGACCCATCGAGTGAAGAGCCTGGCTCGCAAAGGCGGCCGGATGATCGACATCGGTGCGAACCTTGGATATTTCAGTCTGCTCTGGGCGGCTTCTCATCCCTCGAACAAGTGCATCGCCTTTGAGGCCGCGCCGCGCAACCTGGAGTTTTTTCGCAAGAATGTTGAACGGAACGGAGTCAGCGAGAGGATTCGTATCGTACCGAACGCCGCGGCAGCGCAACCCGGAAAACTCAACTTCGACCTTGGTCCCGAGGATCAAAGCGGATGGGGCGGCATCGCCTCCGCGAAAGGCGAGAGACAAATTGAAGTGGAGGCAGTACGTGTGGACGAAGTGGTTTCCACGGATGAGGCGATCGCGTTGCTCAAGGTGGATGTAGAAGGTGCCGACGTCTGGGCCTTGATGGGCTGCGAGCGTCTGCTGCAATCGAAGGCAGTTGAAGAGATTTGGTTTGAACAGAACAAGCCCCGCATCAGATTGCTGGGCATTAAAGAAGACGCAGCGCAGGAGTATCTGGAATCGGTGGGCTATCGCTGCACCCAGCGGGATGATGCGAGCGGAGAATTAGTTCAATGGAGTGCGGTTCCGTACTGATGAACTCGGAATGTCAGAGCCCACTGCATCATTGGGTGTACTTACTGGGAAGGCCAGGTTTGAACGAGAATTGGACAATGCGAGAAGTCAGGAAGATCTCGTGACTCGGGGCATTTATCTTGTGGCGAATCGGCAAAGTGCCGAGGAATGCCGGAATCTGATTTACTCCATTCGAAAGTGCGGCTGCAAACTGCCGATCCGAATTATTCCATTCGGCGGCAAGCCGCTGCCTCTCCAGGCCGGATGGGAGGACGTTCGGCTTCTATCTCAAAGCGACTTTCCCTCGGAGGGATTGGCTTTTGTCGATGAGCTGCATCGGCGGATTCCTCAATGTCCATTGGGTTTCCTGCGCAGGTTTCTTTGCTGGTTCGGTGAGTTTGATGAGTTCCTTTACTCAGATAACGACATTGTGGCGCTGATGAACTGGGAGGATTTGTTCCCTTATCTCGATGAATATGACCTGGTTCACGCAGACAAAGAATTCACGGCAAAAGGCCAATACAATTTTCGGCAGGCGGCCCGCTTTGAAGAACTCATCGGGCAAGGAGCATTGGACCTCGCCGTGACGGCAGGGCATTTTCTTTGCCGCCGGAAACCGCAACACAAGAACGACATGCTCGCGGGCCTCGCTTGGATGGAAGCACATCCCGACGTACCCATCTGGCATGATCAGGCGTTACTCCATGTCACCATCGCACTTGCTCAATGGCGAACATTGAACCTCTGCATGCCGCCACATGAATGGGCCGACTCACACGCGGGAAGCTATGGGAACATACTCGACCTCGTTCGTGCGATCCAGGTGGAACGCCGTCCCATCAGCCATTTACATTTCTCCGGCGGCGCCGGGAATGGAACTCAACCGATTGAAGAACTGCTGCATGTGAGCCTGAGTGCGAAGCAGAGGAAACAAAAGTTGCTGAGTGCGCTTCTGGCTGAGAAAAGTGGACTGCATGCCGCCGGATGTCTGACAAAGAGGGCGATTCGAAAGGTCAAACGTGTGGCGCGGGGACAAAAGTAAATGGAGATCGGCGATGAAGTGCAGACCTTCGACCGGCCGGCAACTCTCCTTTCCGGCTGGAGCGCATTTCTCGTTCCCAAGGTGCACCGCGTGGCGGAGTTCCTCGCCTGGCAAGGAACCACCATGGCGGGGAACTTGCTGTACGGTTTCCTTTGCGTCCGCCTTCTTCCCATTTCAGACTACGCGAAGTTCGTCGTGGTGTTTGCCATTCAGGGCTCCCTCGTAGTTTTGATGGATGTCGGAATCTCCGGCAGCTTGGTACCGCTGGTTGGCGAACGCGTTGATGACCTGCAGCTGATAGCGGATTACGTAGCCGCGTTGAGGCAACTGGCGCACTGGCTTTTCGCTGTCATTGCTCCAATTGTCGTGGTTGTTTATCCGCTCCTGGTGCGGAATCGGCACTGGGATTGGCAGACAGTTACCTTCATGATTGCGGTCCTGCTGGTATCAGTCTGGTTCGCTCGAATCGGCGGAGCATACGGCGCCGTACTCATTTTGCGTCGCGACCGCAAGCGCTGGTATCAGGCGCAAATGATTTCGAGCCTTGGCACTTTGGCTCTTCTAATCGTCTTTGTCGTATGTCACTGGTTCAACGCATACACCGCGATCCTGATCAATGTTTCGGGTGTCATCTATGTCGGAGCTGCACTCTACTTTCGCTCACGCCAACTGTTGGGTGTGGCCGGGGTCGCCACGAGGCAAAAGCGCAGCGCGATCATTCACTTTACATTGCCATCAATTCCGAGCGTGATCCTCTTTGCTGTCCAGGGACCTTTGTCGGTCCTGCTCATTACGATTTTCGGACATACAGCGGGCGTGGCCAGTGTTGGTGCTCTCACACGGCTTGGGCAAATCTTCACGCTCCTCTACCAGATGAATCCCTTGCTCATCGAACCTTACTTTGCCAGGCTGCCAAAGGCACAGCTCAAAGGCCACTTTGCAGGCGCGGTCGCTGTGGCAATCGGATTCGGCCTCTTCATGATCGGGTTGGCTTACGCTTTCCCTGGAGCGTTTCTCTGGATTCTCGGGCCGAAGTATGCCGATTTACGCTCAGAGGTCGTGCTGGTGATAACCAGCGGCTCTATTGGACTACTTGGTGGCCTGATGGCAAGTATCAATGGCTCTCGTCGATTCGTTTTCTACTGGGACAACATGGCCAGAAACATCCTTACGCCCATCGTGCAGGCAATCTTCATTTGGAGGGTTGACTTGAGCAGTGTGAGGAATGTTCTTTGGTTCGGGATTGCGTCCAGCATTCCGTCACTGTTGATGCATGTCATTGTGGCTTTTTATGGAGTGATCAGAGGGCCAAGACGGATTGCCGGACTGGGTGATTCCATGGAGCAAGCGTGATTCCTGAGTTTCAAGAGAGACGGACTGAGGCGGTGACACAAGAACTAGTCAGTATCATCATGCCGGCATTTAATGCAGAGCGATTTATCGCAAAAGCTCTAGACAGCATAAAGCGGCAAACCTATACATGCTGGGAACTGTTCGTAACCATTGACGGCGGAACCGACAGTACGGCGCAGATAGTCGCTGAGTTCGCCGAGAGCGCGGCTCAAAGAGTCGAACTGATCCAGCATCAGCGCGCATTGGGTCCATCGGCAGCGCGGAACAGCGGCATGAAAGCCGCTCATGGCAAGTTCGTCGCATTTCTCGATTCAGATGATTTCTGGCTTCCTGGGCATCTCGAAAGCGTGTGCTCGATTCTTCAATCTGGAAAGGCGGACCTTGCCTATTCCGACTGCTTCGTATTCAAGGAATCACAACCAGGCAATGTCGAACTATTGCCCATTGATACGATCGAAATCAAGAATTCTGGCCGGGATCTGTTCCGAAGGAACTTCATCAACCCGTCATCAGCCGCAATCTCAAGAAGACTCATGGAAGAGGTTGGCGAATTCGATACAAACATGCACTGGTCGGAGGACGCAGACTACTGGATTCGAGCGGCGATTGCCGGTTTTGAAATTTGCCGCGCCGACAAACGAACCTGCTACTACCGCAAATCTGAAGGAAGCCTCTCTTCCAGCACCGCAAAATTGTCTGAAGGCGTTGCCGAGATGTTTGAAAAGCACAGAAAGTGCGGGCTGCTGCCCGAGGCCGAGATTTTGGCCAGCGCGAGCAAATCCTACTACGCCGCGGGCAAGATGTACTGGCGGAAAGACGCTGCCGCAGCGCGTCGTAATTTCTATAAATCATGGACGCTCAATCGACGCCACGCATTGCCGTTGCTTTGGTATTTGCTGACTCCGATATTGTGCGTGGCAAAGCGAGCTTAGCTTGGCAGTGAATCCCGCAAGAAAGTTGATGACAAAGCCGATCTGGTGGTGGGAAAGAAGACGAAACTATCGTGTTCGCTCCCAGTTCAACAAGTTGGTCCCGCTCGCGGTCGAAAAGGGAAACAAGCGATTTGTAGTTCTCACGACCCCTGAAACCATGCCCGATGCAATGTGGACTGCCTGGAGCTGGTACCGATTTCTTCGCAAGAAGGGGTTTGCGCTCGAACTCGCGGTCGACGGTGATGTTTCGCAGCAGGATTCCAATGTGGCAGCCCGTCTGTTTCCTGGGATCGCGGTCTACTCTACTCAATCTATTTGTCAGCAACTGTGCGAGAAGAACCCAGCATTGCGAACCTTTCTTCAAGGCTATCCGACAGGCAGAAAGCTTGCCTTGATTCTGGCATTGTCCGGCCAGTCTCCGATGCTTTATTCGGATTCAGATGTGCTTGCGTTCAATCCTCCTGAGGAGTTCCTTCAATGTGTCGACAGAAATGTTCCTTGTTACTTCATGGAGGAAATAGATGGGACTCGCGACGCGTTAATCGTTGAGCGGGCGCACGCATTGGGTCTGGATTGTCTGCCCAAATTCAACTCCGGATTTCTGTATATTCCGCAAGGAACACTGTCGGCGATTCTGGCAGGGAAACTTCTGGCCGCGTGGCGACCGCCCGCGAACTCATGGTATTCGGAGCAAACTCTCTTGAGCGTCTTACTGCGAAACTCCAATGCTGAAGCCCTTCCGCCGAGCCGCTATGTTATTAGTACCCGCCGCCAGTTCTATTGGGAGAAGGACGTGGACTACAAGGAGATTGTGGCTCGTCACTTCACGGGAACAGTGAGACACGTGATGTATCGATATGGCATGCCGATCTTGCTAGAGCAAAGCAGATCGTTCCCTGATTCAACTCATCGGTACGACCGGCACTGATCAAACAGACGTGCAGTCGAGAACTGGAAATCAAAAGTGCAATCTACCCGGGGAAAAGTGCTGTTTATCACTTCAATGCCAGCATCGCGATCCAACGCGATCGGCGTTCTTACTTTATGCTTCGCCGAGAGTTTTGCACCCGATTGGCGTCACGTCTATTGGGAAACCAATATGGGCGAAAGCGATGCAAGGAATTCCTATTGCTTGAATAGTTGGATTCTACGCACGTGGCCGTTTTCGGCAGGTCGAGGGTTCCTTACAAGAGAGGTCGATCGCGCTTCCATAGGTTGGTGGCGTGAATTCCAGCTTATTGAGCGCAAAAAACAACGACTGCGGAAAATGACGGAAGGCACGCGTTTCGCCTACGCCGCGCCGCTTCGCAACAGCGAAGCTACGAGATGCCGCGAGAATTCTCGAGACGATTCAGTGCCCCTTTGTAGTTCAGATTTGGGATTTTTCAGATGAGGCGTTGAATGTCGATTATGCCTGGCTATTTTCGAGGGCCGTTCGGGTCTTCTGTCTTTCGGAAACGATGGTGGATGTAGTTCAACATCGGGCAACGGCCAACATAGGCATCTTACGGTTCACGCGAAACGAGTCAAAGTATAAGGCAAAGTATCTAGGTCGGGATAGATTCTTTATTGGACTTGTTGGGTTTCTGCCGGCGTACCAGGATGGTTTGGAGTTATTAGGCCACGCTGTAAGTCGGCTTCAACAGCACTTCAAGGAGATTCGAGTCCGATACATCGGCTCTGCCGATCAGATGAATTACATTCCGGATACTTTGAAGCCGTACACAGAACACATGGGATTTCACGGCCAGGCGGGAGTGGATGCGGCACTTGCGACCTGCAACGTTGCATATCTTCCCGGTCCGCTCAGATCGCCGGCTGTCGATTTGAGGAGCAGGCACTCGGTGCCGTCGCGCTCCGCGGACTATATGGCAGTCGGCTTACCCATAATTGCAGCTGTGCACCCGGCGTCAGCGACAAACTTGATGTTCTCGCGAATTCGAGATAAAGGATTCTTCATGGCCGGCGATGCAGACTCAATCTGCCCGTTAGCCTTGAGTCTGAGAGACAAAGAACAATGGTCACATGCATCTCTTGAGTGCAGCGCGTATTTCCAAGAGGAATTGAACATCAATCGCGCCCGTCACGAACTGAGTTCAGTCATAATTCCATTTCTTTAAGTCGGAATTGGCCATGCCGACAGCAGTAATGGTTAGGCCGGTTGCGCAGCGATTTCGCCCGATAAGATCCGCAGTCTCACAACGGAGTGCAACGAATTGTCAGAGTTTAGCGGCCCAAAAGAGAGAAAGTACGGCGGCGGGTCAGTCTGTACGCTGTTTGAGGGAGATTTTCATCTCGGCCTTGCGGCATTTCTGAACTCGCTGGTTCGAGCCGGATTCACGGGCACTGTTTGGGCCGGATACCGCGGCCCGCTTCCTCTGTGGGTCTCTCAACTCGAAAAATCTGCTGACGAAAATCAGGCCTTCCGAGTCGGGGGAAAGATCGAGTTGGTTTTTTGCTCGCTGAAGACCCAGATTCATTTCACGAATTACAAACCGCAGTTCATGCTCGACCTGCTCTCTGGACCTGCGCAGGGTTGCGACTATCTCTGGTATTTCGACCCCGATATCTGCCTTCGCGTTCGGTGGGACTTCTTTGCTAACTGGCAAAGATATGGAATTGCGCTGTGCCAGGAGATCGTCAATAACAATCTTCCTTCAGACACCCCTTTACGCAATGAATGGATGGAGATTGCCTCTTCCATCGGACTTACCAACCCACGTCCCCTGAATCACTACTACAACGGAGGAATGGTTGGCGTTGCCGCAGAGAACAGCGGTTTCCTAGAACTATGGCGGCGTCTCATCGAGCGGGCCGGGGAAACGGGCTGCGATCTGACTACCTTCATGCCTGGAGACCGCGAGATGCCATTCCATGCAAGCGATCAGGATGCACTCAATATTGCGGCTATGTACTCAGTGTTTCCGCTTTCAACGCTCGGTCCGCAGGGGATGGGATTCGTGCCCGGCGATGTGAAGATGTATCACACGGTTGGCCAGAAGCCGTGGCGCGGCTCGTTTCTATTGAGAGCGCTTGCCGGAAATCCGCCATCGAGCGCAATGAAGTTCTTCTTGACGCAGGTTTCTTCGCCGATACAGGCATATTCGCTCGCTCACCCTCACAATGAGGCGCATCGCGTGCGCCGGCGCCGCTTTGTTGGGAAGGTTTTATGCGCGACGGTAAAGCCTTATGACCTGTGAGTTGAATAGCGAGAGAAAGGTCAAAGTGTACAGTTTGGATGGGAAAGGAAGCAAGATTCTCTTCATCAGTTCGATGCCTGCCTCTCGTTCGAACGCGATTCGAGTCCAGACGCTTCAATTTGCTACTCCGTTTGGGGAAAGATGGAAGCATTGTTATTGGGATACCAACATGGGAGTAAGCGAAGTTCCGAATTCAATCCTCCTAAATAGCTCGATTCCGCTGTCATTAGTGGGGAAGCGGATGGCATGTTCAGTAGCCGCATTGATCGGGCGCGTGTATTCGAGGCGGTAGGGAGAGGTGAGGTGCGGCAGTCGCCGCCCGGCATGAATCCGGCGAATCAGAGAAAAACAGTAGGTTTCGCAATCGATATCTAGGATCGGGAGGGCAGCCTGTTGTTCAAGACAATAGTTAAACGCACGCTTCGCGGTATGGGCTTCGAACTCTCAGATCGCTATGTCTAGTTCACCGACCACCATGTCAACGCAGAGACGTTGGCTCTAAATATGAGGTTAATACGATTTCTCTGATCGACCTGCTTGAGAAATACAGTGCACCTCATGTTATAGACTACCTGTCGATTGATACGGAAGGGAGCGAGGGTGAGATTCTAAGTCGTTTCGATTTTGATCGTTATAAGTTTAGGCTGATTACGTGTGAACACAATTTTTCGTCGGAAAGAGAGACTATATACTCGCTTCTGACAAAGAACGGGTACGAGCGCAAATACGAGGCATTCTCTGATTTTGATGACTGGTATGTCTTGACGCGCACGGATGTCGGATTCTCGGACGTGTAACTTCTATTCTAAGGATGATAACTCCAGTTTTGATCAAGTCTGCATTAAAGCGCACGATTAACAATATTGGATGGGACGTTCGGCGATACGTAGCGTCAGAAGCTGAATGTTCGCCTCTTCACGATGCTATCGGTACACAACGTGAATCTGGTCTTCGACGTCGGAGCCAATGTTGGACAGTTTGCATTGTCGTTAAGGGAGGCAGGCTATAAAGGGCGAATCGTTTCGTTTGAGCCGCTCTCGAGATGCGCATGGGAAAGAACTTGCGGAAAGCAAGCAGGGAAGATGATCTTTGGGTGAGTTGCTCCTCGTGCTGCGATCGGAGCTGTGGAAGGCGAGATAGCGCTTCCACGTCGCGAGGAATTCACAATGCAGCTCCGCACTGGGTATGCTTGATACTCAGTCTTCAGTCTCATTCCCGAATCGGAATACATCGCCAAGGAGATCGGATCCCTCTGCGGAGGCTCGACGATCTCGGCATGTCTTATCTTCGGCCGGATTCAGTCCTATTCCTCAAAGCAGATGTGCAGGGTTTTGAAGATCGAGTGCTGAAAGGTGCTGAGCGGCTCTTTGAGAAGGCAGTCGGTGTGCACCTCGAAGTTACACTGGTGCCCCTCTATAAAGACCAATGCCTCTATTACGACCTGGAAAACTACCTCAGGAACCGCCGCTTCGAATTATGGGATCTAAAACCAGAATATTTCGATTCAATGGGGAGGCTGATCTGGGGAAGCAGGAGTGTTTTTCCGCGCCTGAAATTAAAAAACAATTTGAATTCCTAATGCGCGGCTTTCACGGGTTCGCGGAAACCAGTTCCATCGATCGAGTGGCTTACACTGATCACGATTCAAAGGACAACCTATGAAAAAGGTTCTTGTTACTGGTTCTTCCGGCTTGATTGGTTCTGAAGTGTGTCTTTACTTTGCAGCTGATGGCTGGCAGGTCCATGGCATCGACAACAATCAGCGGGCCGTCTTCTTTGGCCCCAAGGGCGACACGCGCTGGAATCAGCATCGCCTCGAAGAGGCGATCAATGGATTCGTCCACCATGAACTTGATATTCGAAATCGCCAAGGAGTGCTGGATTTATTGAAGGAAATCCGGCCTGATGCGATTGTGCACACCGCAGCCCAGCCCAGCCATGATCTAGCAGCCTCCATTCCTTTCGACGACTTCGATACGAATGCAGTCGGGACCTTGAATCTTCTCGAGGCTGCGCGACAGGCCGTTCCCGAGTCGCCCTTCGCATCCATGTCGACAAACAAAGTGTATGGCGACGCACCCAACGAACTGGCTCTCAAGGAGCTTGAAACTCGTTGGGAATATGCGGAACAAGCCTATTGGAATGGGATTTCCGAGACTTTTCGGATTGACCAGTCGAAGCATTCGATTTTTGGAGCATCCAAGGTTGCGTCGGACGTGATGGTGCAGGAGTATGGCCGCTATTTTGGGATGCCCACCTGTGCGCTTCGTGGCGGATGCCTGACGGGGCCCAATCACTCGGGCGTAGAGTTACATGGCTTTCTCAGCTACTTGATTCAATGCAATCTTACTGAGACGAAATACAACGTATACGGATATAAGGGGAAACAGGTCCGAGACAATATCCATTCTTACGACGTGGCGCGTTTTATCGCTGAATTTATTGCCAAGCCGCGTGCGGGCGAAGTCTACAATATCGGCGGCGGGCGCGATAACAGCTGTTCGATCCTGGAGGCGTTCCAGTTGATTAGCGCGATCTCAGGGAAGAAGATGATTTATGAATATTTGGACCAGAATCGAGCGGGCGATCACATTTGTTATATCAGCGACCTGAGCAAAATGAAAATGCACTACCCGGGATGGAGAATTACGAAGCCTCTAGCTTCAATTTTTGAAGAAATCCATGAATCATGGGTCGGCCGGACAGTGGCCGCTCATTGAGCGATCTATAACTTGGGGAATCTCATCCCTGCGGTAAGTAGCACAAAACAGGTTGACAGCTAGGAAGAGAGATGACGCAAAAAGTCGCTTTGATTACCGGGGTTACTGGCCAGGATGGAGCCTATCTTGCCGAACTCTTACTAAGCAAGGGGTACATCGTTCACGGAATTAAACGGCGCTCATCGTCATTTAACTCTGCGCGGATCGACCATATTTATCAGGATCCGCATATCCCGAACGCCCATTTTCAGATTCATTACGGAGATATGACGGACTCAACAAACCTGATTCGGATCATACAGGCCGTCCAACCGGATGAGATCTATAACTTGGCTGCACAGAGTCACGTACATGTCAGTTTTGAGACGCCGGAATATACAGCCAATGCTGACGCGACGGGTGCACTAAGAATTCTCGAGGCTATTCGAATTTTGGGGCTTGCAAAGAAGACTCGCTTTTATCAGGCATCTACGTCAGAACTTTATGGGAAGGTCCAGGAGACTCCTCAGACTGAAACGACTCCGTTTTATCCACGTAGCCCTTACGGAGTGGCGAAACTCTACGCCTATTGGATTACGGTAAATTATCGGGAGGCCTATGGCATTCACGCGTCGAACGGAATTCTGTTCAATCACGAGAGTCCGATTCGCGGCGAAACGTTTGTGACGCGCAAAATCACACGCGCCGTTGCTGCCATCCATCTTGGAATTCAGGACGAGTTCTATATAGGTAATCTGGACGCGAAACGCGATTGGGGGCATGCGCGAGACTTTGTTGAGGGAATGTGGCGGATCGTTCAGCAGCCAGAAGCGGATGACTTTGTTTTGGCGACCGGCGAAGCCCACAGCGTGCGCGAATTTGTCGAGCTGGCCTTCTCTAAGATTGAACGCAGGATTGAATGGCGCGGCCGGGGAGTCAACGAAATGGGACTCGATGCGGCAACGGGGCAGACGCTGGTAAAGGTCGATGAGCGATACTTTCGTCCAACCGAAGTCGACTTTCTTCTCGGCGATGCTTCAAAGGCCCGTCGGATACTCGGCTGGCAGCACACCGTTACTTTCCCACAGCTCGTCGAAGAAATGGTCAGCGCTGATCTCATGGCGGTTGCGAAAGAAGCGCACACAAGAGAGCGCGTGAATGAATAACTTTCAACTGGCGGGCAGGCGGGTCTGGGTTGCTGGGCATCGTGGCATGGCTGGTGCGGCAATCGTGCGACGCCTGAAGTGTGAGAACTGCGAGATCGTTACCGTTGCGCGAACCGACCTCGATCTTCTGCGGCAGGATGCCGTCCACGCCTGGGTCGCCGGCAACAGGATCGACGCGATTTTCCTGGCGGCTGCAACCGTCGGCGGCATTATGGCGAATTCGACCCGGCCTGCCGAGTTTCTTTACGAGAATCTGGTAATCGAGACAAATGTGATTCATGCGGCGTACTCGGCTGGCGTGAAAAAACTCCTATTCCTGGGGTCATCCTGCATTTTTCCGCGGATGGCCCCACAGCCGATGCAGGAAGAAGCTCTATTGACAGGCGCGCTGGAGCCTACGAACGAGTGGTACGCCATCGCCAAGATCGCAGGCATCAAATTGTGCCAGGCGTTTCGCAGGCAATACGAATGCGATTTTGTCTCAGTGATGCCAACCAACCTATATGGGCCTGGCGACAGATATGACGCCGAGGCTGGTCACGTTGTTGCTGCACTCATTATGAAAATTCACGCAGCCAGCATGGCGAATCAGCCCACCGTCGAGTTGTGGGGAAGCGGCACTCCGAGGCGCGAGTTTCTATTTACCGAAGACTTGGCCGACGCATGTGTGTTTGTGATGAAGAACTATTCAGGCGAGATGTTCTTGAATGTCGGAACGGGCCGCGACATGACCATCCTCGAGCTCGCTGAGAGCGTTGCAAAGGTGATCGGATGGTCGGGGACGTTTACGTTTGACCGAACAAAACCTGACGGCATGCCTCGTAAGGTGATGGATGTGAGGCGGCTCAGTGCTCTGGGTTGGAACGCAAAGACAGACTTCGAGACCGGCATGAAAGCTGCATATAAGTGGTACGTTGAGAATGTTACAGAGCGAAACATTTGAATCGGTCGTGATCCGCACTTCGATCTGGCTCACTCGAAAGACACGCAAAAACTTCTGAATGGAATATGAACCCAGCACCCCAACTACGCGAGCGCGCCGTCCACAATATTGCATCGGGAAACGGTGATAACCCCTACCACCGCCCCTCATTTCCGCTCAGGCATCGCTTGGCGCGATTGTTGTGGCAAGTCGTGTATCTGTTTCTCTATCGCATCTCGCCACGGCCGATGCACGGGTGGCGGTCGATGCTGTTGTGTGTCTTCGGGGCAAAGATGGGCCCTGGTTGTCACTTCTATCCCAGCGGAATTGTGTGGGCTCCCTGGAATCTAGTCTGCGAAGATTGTTGTACGCTTGCCGATCAAGCGGAGATTTACAATCCATCACCGGTCTATCTCGAATCGCACTGCGTCATTTCGCAGCAGGCATTTATTTGTGGCGCCACACATGACTACAACGATCCCGAATTCCCTATGGTTTCCTTTAGCATGCGGCTAGGCTCGTATTCCTGGATTTGCGCGCGCGCTGCCGTTTCGCCTGGCGTTAGCGTTGGCGCTGGCGCAGTGCTTGGCCTCGGTTCCGTGGCGACCGAAGATCTTCAGCCATGGACCGTTTACAGCGGAGTGCCGGCCGTGAAAGTGAAGGCGCGTATCATGCCGGTTGCCGCAAGCGCGACCATTTCATCGGCTAAAACGCCGCATTGAAGCAGATTCAAATTGCAGTAGAATTGCTGCCGACGCCTGCAGCATTCCTTCGGCGCGTTGAGTGCCTGCGTCTTGCTCTTCTTTGCGTAACCAACTGCCACGCGGAAAACACGCCCGTATACACTCGCTCCTGACATGAATAGCAACGCACTGGAAATCTCAGTCGCAGGACGCGAGACCAGTCAGCCAAGCGGAGTCGTGAAAGGTGAACGCCATTCGAATGGCAATAGATACATTTCATGTCAGGCTCCTCTACCGGAAAGTTTGGTCGGTCGAGCTGGACATCTCTTGCATCGGAGCCGACAAACGCAAAGCTCGCGATGGGCTGATGTGGCTTTAGTTAAACTCTAAGAAGTTTGCGTTCCCGCTGCTCTCGAAGCCAGTGGAGAGCGTCATGGATGCGAATTCTGAATGCGCACGTCGAATGAAAAAGTGAGGAATGATGAGGCTTGGTAAACGGGGGCCCGGAATTCGATGGGTGCTGCGCTCTGTATTAATCGTTGGATTCATATTGGGAAGCAGAGGTTTTCTGTTCGCCGGGCCGCTGCCGGTCCCGGCTGGCGGTTCTCAACCAGTTCCCAGCGCAGACGCTCCTGCAAGTACCTGCAATCCGGCGGCTTTGGGTTCCCCTTTCATTCCTGTCGATAGTTGGGTCTACCCTGCAATGACGCGCCTTTACTCGCTGGGCTATGTGGACTCGGCATTCCTGGGGCTCCGGCCATGGACGCGGGCAAGCATCATGCACATGCTCGAAGAGGCCGGCGACCTGATCGAAGATGGCGAGGCGGCTGGCGATCCTGGCGCTGTCGAAGCGCGGGAAATTTATGACGCTCTCAACCGCGAGTTGCACTTCGACATGGAAGGTCCATGCGGGCCGCACGAGGGCGGGACGCGGATCGAGTCCGTCTACACAATCGCGCGCGGAATTAGCGGCCCTTCTCTGCGGGACAGTTTTCACCTTGGCTCAACCATCATTAACGACTACGGCAGGCCTTACCAGAACGGCTTCAACAACTACTCCGGAGTCAGCGGATATGCGACGGCGGGACGGTTCGCGCTTTACATACGTACGGAGTTTCAAGGTGCGCCATCTGCAACCGGGTACTCCGTCGCGCTTGCCTCCGCTCTTTCCTGCGGAACCTGCGCCGGCGTTCTGCAGGGAGATGAGATTCCCTTCTTGAATCCGGTGACGGGCGCGCCCTACCCACAGCCGACAATTCCATTGGGGCCCATTGCCACAACGACGCGAGCAACTCTGCTTGAGGCTTATCTCAGCTACCAAATCCTGCACCATGTCGTCTCGTTCGGGAAAATGGATGAATGGATGGGACCGGCCCAGGGCGCGAGCATGGCTTACTCGAATAATGCCGAGAATATTTACGCGTTTCACATCAATCGCGTTGAGCCCCTCCATGTTCCCGGGTTGTCAATTCTCACGGGGCCCTTTCGCTACGAGTTTCTCGTGGGCCAGTTGCGCGGGCACACTGAAGTCCCCAACCCGCTATACACCCCCGGCTCGGGCATTCAGGCGAATGTCTTCAATCCAGGGAACCCATGGGTCCACGTGGAAAAAGTCAGCCTCAAGCCTTCGAAGAATTTCGAGCTCGGCTTCGAACGCACGGCAATGTTTGGCGGCGAGGGCCATGAGCCGGTAAACATACGCTCGTTCCTGCGCAGCTTCTTCAGCCTGAGCGCCGGAGGCGGAGCGCAGAAGAACGGCAACACGGATCCCGGCGCCCGCTTCGCAGCATTCGACGCGTCTTACCGGCTGCCATTTGTGCGCAAATGGCTCACTTTCTACACCGATAGTGAAGTGCACGACGATGTCTCACCAATCGATGCGCCGCGCCGCGCGTCCTGGCGGCCAGGACTATATCTTTCGCATGTTCCCGGAATTCCCAAGCTGGACCTTCGATTTGAAGCTGCGATGACCGATCCCCGCGTTAGCACCAGCGTTGGGGGCCGATTCATGTATTGGGAATTCATCGAGAAGCAGGGCTATACCAACCAGGGACAACTATTTGGTGATTGGATTGGCCGCGAGGATAAGGGAGGACAGGCCTGGATTACATATCACCTGAGCGGAAACGAATGGATCCAGGTGAGTGCGCGCAATCAAAAAGCCGACAAGGATTTTATTCCCGGATCAACGACACAACAAGTCCTTCCTGGCTCCAACGTCTTGATTCAAGGTGGTACCACTCTCAACGATTTTGGTTTCCAGGTGGTGAAACGCATTGGCAAGGATTTTGAGGTGAACGGCAGGTTTACTTTGGAACACTGGAAGGCGCCGATTTATCTGCCGGGCCAACAGACGGTCACCGCCACCGATATTCAACTTACATGGTACCCGGGGCACAAAGTCACTTTCTGAAACAGCAGCCAGACCCATAGAAAATCAACCCGCGGAAGTTCCAGTCCGCACACCGGCATCACGCTTTGATGTTCGGTTTTCGGTGGTAAGTTCAGCAGTTACTTTACCGGGATCGAAGTTACGGCGAAGCTGGGCGTGGCAAAGTGAACCACGTTGAGTAACTCGCCCTTCTGACTGAATGTAAGTGCCCATTCCACCGGCCGTTTCTCTGAAGCAAGATCGACAAACCTCACGGTGGAATCGCCGGAACTTCCAACTTCCAGAGTGGGTGGAAAGACCAGTGATTCGGTTGCGTCGGCAGGGTCCTTGGGCGAAATCGAAAGCGCCGGGCGTGCCCCGGCTAGGGCCGCGTAGCAAAGAGCAGTTGCGAGCCAGTCCGCCGATTTGTTTTCGGGTTCATCGGCACGAATCCGATTGAAGGCTGATACCGTAAGCGCATTGACCGCCGCCGGCGAAAATAACGAGTAGCCTCTGCGCTCGACCGGAATAATGCGCACTCGTCCTTTTCCGCCGCGAGGAATTGCGGCCGAAAAGAGGCTTTGGTCGCCGGGCCCGTTATCGCCTCGGTACAGCAGAAAAACATGGTCGGGTAGAGCCTTGCAGACGAGTTGCTGATAATTCCATTTTCCGACGTTGAGTTCCATGCCGGCGAGCGCTGCGCCTTCGTGAATACTTGCTTCTGAACTCGCCGCGAGGGCGGCATCCGCGTCGGATATTTGGTATTGGGCAAGATACACAAGCGGGTCGGTTTTTTGCGACGCTGGAACGTTTGCCGCAAAGGGCGTGATCACTTCACCCTGTGAAAGTGGCGTGGCTTTGTAGGAGGAGCCTGAAAGATCGGTGGAAAGCGGCTTTCCCGCCGTAGCCGGCTGATCGGGAGGCAGGGAATTAGTTGTTGATTGCGCGCTCGTTTGCCTTGAGAAAGAAGTGAATGCCGCCAAAACGACCGAGAAAGCAAGAATGCCAAAGTACTTCATTCTTTGGCTAGACTAGCACCCCAGGGCATTCAGCAAACTGTACCAATCCGCAAATTCCGCACGTGCGCAACCAGCGGACCGTCGGTCCGCTGGTTGCTGACACAGATTGGCTAAGGAATCGGGTGCGAAAAGTCGTAGGAGACGCCGACGGTCAGGCCCTCCGGCGTGAGAACGTCGCCATTGCCGAACAGTTTGCCCCAGATCTGATATTCGTAATCGACACGCGCCCAGATCGGCCGGTAAATCCGATATTCAACTCCGCCGCCTGGCGCCATCACAAACCGCGTGTCGTGCGAGTACGTCGGGCTGTTTGTAATGAAGTCGACGCTGCCTATTGAGAAAATCCCCTTCACATACGGATGGAAGTTGCGGAAGTAGCGCCACGAGTAGGTGAATCCGCCGCCAACTGTATCTTCCGTCGTGTTGGCCTGTCCCGATCGAGCGGGTTGGTTCGGCTCCGGATGACGATTGTAGCGAATGTCGCGCGCCTCAAGCTCGATTCCGAGCCCGTCGAGCGAACGCGGCAGTTGCCTCGGATACCAATCTGCCCACACTGAGCCGCCGTACATGATGCCGTGGCCCCAGTCGGGATTGTATGCGGAAGGCCCGCCGCCAAAAGCGAACGGAAGGCTGGCTTTACTCTGGTAGGGAGCGACCGTCTGTGAAAACGCGGGCAATGCCGCAAAGATGAGGCTCACCGTTAGAATGGGGGGTACTAACAGCTTGAAACGCATACTGCATCTCCTTAAAATTCATCGAGCTATTGCCTTTCGTGGACTCGCCAAGCGGGCACATAGCTGCGACTGAGGAAAAACAAGACCAAAAAGAAGGCTGGCGGTTGATGATTCAACAGCAGTCTTCAAGTGAAGTTCCTGACAACTTTGCGTCCTTTTTTAGCCAACTCCTGCTTCACGCGCGTTACGGACCGGTTATGCCCTTTTTACGCAGCGTGCGAACAAAAGTTGCGTCGAGTAGGACGCTTTTTTTCCCTGACTTGGCGATAGTTTACACGATAAATCCAAACCTCAGAAGCAGTTTCAGGCCACCGCTGCTGCAACTTTCAGGGAATTCTTCGATTGAAATATTTCTCTCTCAGAGTCGTGCAGAGAGCCAATTTGTGCGCGTTCTTGACGCCGGAAGGCGCCTCCTGAGCCGAGCGGGCCGCGACCCCTGAATTCGTAAACCTCACAGAAACCTTCCATTCGGCTCAATGACGAGCTGGCGTCCGGTTACCCTTCATGGCTTTAACGAACTGTCCGCCAAAATGCCGGCCAGAATCTATCTGGTTAACAGTCCAGATCAATTACCGGATCCCGGCGGAAGGCGCTGAATTCGATGCAGGCAGTCTGGCGGCGCTGCAAAGGCTCGGTCTCGGAAGCAACGGTCGCGAGGGCATGGCCGATACAGCCTGAGCTGCGGCGGCCGGACGGCAGCATCTTGCGTGGGTTCCAACCTCGGAGAGTGAGGCTTCGACCGCCCGGCTGGGATTAGGCTAACTCACAAGCTGCGCGCTCAACCGAAGACTACTTCAGGAGGGAACACCTCTCGATAAGAACACGTCTGGCTCCGGACCCAATCGCGTCCGCATTGCCTGCTTTCCGAACAAACTGAAATTATGGTGGCGCGGCTATTTTCCCGCGATTACGCCGTATTTGCTCTCGTAACGCGTAACCGTCGACATAAGGTTCTCGATTTCCGCAACCGGACGAATTCCTCCGCGGGCTCCCTTGCCCATGCAGTTCATCGCCGCCGCGGCGCACGAGAAGTCGAGTTGCCGCTCCAGCGGCCATTCCTGCATCATCCCAAACAGAAAACCTGCACGAAAAATATCGCCTGCGCCCGTGGTGTCCACGACGGGCACGCGATATGCCGCGCTGTGGATCAACTGCTTCCCGTCCCATGCGAGCACTCCTTCTTCACCGAGTGTCGCCGCTGTCAGCCGGCATCCATAACGCGCTTGCATCTTGCGCAGCGAGCGCTCGAGGTTGCTGTCTTTCATCAGGCGGCAACTGAAGTCGCAGTTCACGAGCAAGTAGTCGATATTCGCCATCAGGTCGTCGATGCCGGGATAGATCTCATCCAGATCCGCAGTGACGGGAATGCCGGCCTCGTGGGCCCAGCTTGCAGCCAGAACCGCGGCTGCTGTGTCGTGCCCGTCCACATGCAGCGCGCGGGCATTCACGATCCACTCGCGGCGAAGCTCTTCGGGCTGCAGAGCCATTCGGTCGTTGCGCTGGCAGATCACGGTGCGATCGCCGCCATCGTCCACCAGGATCACGTTGTGCAGGCTCAGCGCGCCGGGAACTGTTACGATCTGCGCTTCGGCCCCGATGCGAGAAAAGGCGTCGCGATGCAATTTGGCGGCGGAATCATCGCCGAACTTGCCCACGTACCGCGTCCGCAGGCCCCAGGTCTGACAGGCGACAATGGTGCTCGCCACCTGGCCGCCGGGCTGCACAGCCCGGTGGTTGTACTCCACCTTGGAGCCGCGCTCCGGGAAGCTGCTGAGAGAGATTAAGGTGTCAGTGGCATTCAGGCCCACGCCAACGACATCAACCTGTGGCAAGTCAGTCACCCAACTATTGTAAAGGCACCGTAAAAGGGTCGCTGTGACCGATAAACGGGGCATAAGGCGTCGGGATTGTCATGGCGGAACTGCCCTTTAGGCGATCTCCGCCTTTCGAGATACCTACTGCCGCCATGTTGTACGCTCAAGAGGTGTTTCCCAGTCTTAGGGCTCGATTCGTGGCTAATCTGAACAATTCGCGTCCATTTACTTATCCGGCCGAAGGCGGCCCGCTAACCTGTGGCGGAGTCTCGCTGGAAACTTTGGCACGGCGATTCGACACGCCTCTTTATGTCTATTCAGCCGACCAGATTTTGGAGCGCCTACGCCTGTTTCAAACTGCTTTCGCCGGACGCGGTCACCTGGTCTGCTATGCGGTGAAGGCAAATTCGGCGCTGGCCATTCTGAAATTGCTTGCGGAGCAGGGAGCCGGCTTTGACATCGTTTCCGGCGGCGAACTTCAGCGAATTCTCGCCGCCGCGCCGGAAGCCGTAACGCGCGTAGTGTTTTCGGGCGTTGGCAAAACCGCACCCGAGATCGATCTCGCGCTCAAAACCGGGATTCTCGCATTCAACGTCGAGAGCGAAGCGGAGCTGGATCTGCTTGCCGAGCGCGCGCGCAAACTCAAAGTACGGGCGCGATTTGCACTGCGCGTCAATCCCGACGTTTTCGCCGACACCCATCCTTACATCTCAACCGGCCTGCGCGAGCACAAGTTCGGCATCGACATCCGCAGGGCGCCGGCGATCTACAAAAACGCGGCAGGGAATCGTTGGCTCCAGGCGCACGGCATCAGCGTGCACATCGGCTCGCAAATTCGCTCCGCCGACCCGTTTGGCAAGGCGATTGAGCGAGTCAGCAAGCTGGTGGCGCAGCTCAAGCGCGAAGGCATCGATCTGAAGTCGATCGACGCAGGAGGTGGCCTGGGAATCGACTATCACACTCCAGTCTCCACATCTGGCTCTTCGCCGGCGGCACAGCACGGAGGCGTCTTCGATGCAGCCGAGAAGGTGAAAGAGTACGCGCAGGCTCTGGACATCTCGCTCAAAGGTTTTGACGGCACATTGCTCATCGAGCCGGGCCGCTTCATCGTGGCGCAGGCCGGCGCGCTCGTGACGCGCGTGCTGTACGTCAAACGCCAAGGCAAGAAGACGTTCGTGATTACCGATGCAGCAATGAACGATCTGATTCGCCCCGCGCTCTACCAGGCGCACCATGAAATTGTTCCGGTGCGTCAGAGGGCAGGGAAGGCACGCATCGTGGATGTGGTGGGTCCGGTTTGCGAATCGGGCGATTTTTTCGCACGCGACCGCAAACTTGCACCGGTTGAACCGGGGGATCTGGTTGCGCTGCTCGACGCAGGCGCATACGGCATGGCGCAAACCTCGAACTACAACACGCGCCCGCGCGTCGCCGAAGTGCTCGTCGAAGACGGCAAGGCGCGGCTGATTCGCCGCCGCGAGACGATGGCCGACCTGCTCGCGCCGGAAGTGGTCTGAGCCAGCCCTGGATCGAATCCACTCTGCAATGCCAACGCGACCCCGAGGTCCGCGCGGATTACGCGTCCGCCCTGCTATCGTGTTACCCGGAGAATCTTCAATGCAATGCAAAGCACGAATGATCCGGGCAGGGCTGCTCTTGGCGATGGCGCTCGCAGCCGTTTCTGCTCTCTGTAACGCCGCTCCGCTTGACGTCAAAACCGCGCAGGGTAAAGTGCATGGCAAGCTCATCAACGATGGCAAGGTGCGGGCGTTTCTGGGCATTCCCTACGCAGCGCCGCCCGTGGGCGATCTTCGCTGGAAAGCTCCGCAGCCGCCTGCGAAATGGCAGGGCGTGCGCGATGCGACAACATTTACCGCACGCTGCCCGCAATGGCCGATATGGGCCGACTACATCTTCCTGGACGCCGGGTCAAATGAAGATTGCCTTCATCTGCATGTCTACTCACCCGCAACGGCAAACGCGTCCAGTCGTTTGCCCGTAATGTATTGGATTCACGGCGGCGGCTACGCGGCAGGAGCAGGTTCTGAGCCGCGCTACACGAACTCGCCGTTGCCCCTGCACGATGTAGTGCTCGTCACCGTCGACTACCGGATGGGCGTTTTCGGATTTCTGGCGAGCGAGGATCTGGCAAAGGAGGCCGGCGGCTCGGCAGGGAACTACGGCCTCATGGACATGGTCGCCGGGCTGCGCTGGGTCAAGCAGAACATCGTCCAGTTCGGCGGCGACCCCAACAACGTAACGATCTTTGGCGAGAGCGCAGGGTCGTTCGCGGTAAGCTCCCTGATGGCCGCGCCTGACGCGCAAGGTCTCTTCGAGAAAGCGATTGGCGAAAGCGGCGCAGACTTCGGCGGAGTGATTCCCACCAGCCCCATTGCGGAGCGGACAAAACGCGACCAGGCGTGGGTCGATTCGCTCGGCGTGAAGAGCCTCGCCGAACTGCGCGCCATGCCGATGGACAAGCTGCTCGACGACGCCAAGAAGAGAGGCATCGTAGGTTTCTCGCCCGTAGTAGACGGGCGGTTCCTGCCGGAAAGCGTCGCCGCAATTTATGCGGCAGGCAGACAGGCGCATCTCCCTCTTCTCGCTGGATGGAATCGCGATGAGCGCGCCGGCGTTTTGTCGAAAGATATGAGTGTCGAGAAGTGGAAGACATTTGCGGCCGACCGCTATGGTGCGCACGCGGAAGAATTCCTCAAGGCATTTCCCGGTAACAGTGACGATGAAGCGGTACGATCGGCCGACAACTACACCACGGATCAATTCATTGCCTTCGGCACATGGCAGTGGGTCGAGGCGCAGGTAAAGACCGGGAACGCGCCTGTCTACCGCTATCATTTCGAACTTCCGGCTCCTCCCAGCGAGATGCATCCAGAAGGCAAGTACGCCTGGCACTCAGACGATCTCGAATACGTCTTTGGCACCCTGGACACCCGTCACGGCGCGGTCTGGCGGCCGGAGGATCACAAATTGAGCGAAGAGATGATCGACTACTGGACGAACTTCGCGAAGACCGGCGATCCAAACGGTGCTGGACTTCCTGCGTGGCCGCGCTACGACAAAACAGGCGAGGTATTCCATCTGGACGCCGACTCCAAGGCGGGTCCGGACACAACGCGGAGGCAATACGAATTTCTGAATCAGTTCGGCTTCACTGGCAGGCCGCGTTAAAAGGTCTGCACTCGCCATCGCCCCATACGCACCGTGATTCGTGCGCCGTGTCCCGACGCACGTGCAAATCCGAACCCGCGCTGATATCGTAGTGCGCGGAGTAAATTTCATGCTCAACCGTGCGGTGCGCAAAATCGTAATCGGGCTCTTGGTAGTTCTCGTGTCGTTGTCCTCCTTGGCGATGGCCGACCCCCTCACCGTCAAAACGCAGCAAGGCAAGATTCACGGCAAGTCCCTCAACGACGCCAAAGTGCGGGCGTTCCTGGGCATGCCATATGCTGCGCCGCCCGTGGGCGATCTGCGCTGGAAGGCGCCGCAGCCCCCGGCGAAGTGGAAAGGCGTGCGCGACGCGACAAAATACGGCGCGCGCTGCGTGCAGGGAAATGCGTTCGACGATATGGTCTTTCAGGATGCCGGCGAAAACGAGGACTGCCTGTATCTGAATGTGTTTGCGCCCGCCGACGCAAAAGCTAAAGTTGGGCTTCCAGTCATGTTCTGGATTCACGGCGGAGGCTATCGAGGCGGTTCGGCCTCAGAGCCGCGCCACAACGGCGATTTCCTGCCGGCAAAAGGCGTCGTTCTGGTCACGATCAACTATCGCCTCGGCGTTTTTGGTTTTCTCGTCACGAAGGACTTGGCAAGCGAAGCAGGAGGATCAGCCGGCAACTACGGCCTGATGGATATGATTGCCGCCCTCCGCTGGGTGCAGCAGAACATCGCGCAATTCGGCGGAGACCCCGGCAACGTGACCATCTTCGGCGAAAGCGCTGGCTCATCTGCTGTCAGCACGCTGATTGCTTCGCCGCTTGCGCAAGGACTGTTCGCCAAGGCGATTGGCGAGAGCGGCGGCGCCACCGGCGTCGGAGCCTCAAACGAAAAGACGCTCGCCGAGCGCGAGTCGCAGGGCCAGGATTGGGCGAAGTCGCTTGGTGCGACGAGCCTTTCTGAGCTGCGCGCGATGCCGGCGGCAGCAATCTTTACCGCCGCAACCGCGAAAGGCGCTCCGAGGTTTTCAGCAGTTGTCGATGGCAAGGTGCTCACGGAGCCGGTAGCCGAAACTTACGCGGCAGGCAGACAGGCGCACGTGCCGTTGCTGGCCGGATGGAATCGCGATGAGGGCGGCCCGCTCAAGCAGCCGATGACCGCAGCCGAGTGGGCGCAGACGGCCACAAAGCTCTTCGGCGAAAACGCGCAGACGTTTCTTGCCTTATATCCGGGCGATACCGATGAGCAGGCAGAACGATCGGCAATCGACTACGATGGCGACACGTTTATCGCATTCAGCACGTGGAAGTGGATCGAAGCCCACGTCAAGACCGGAGACGAGCCCGTCTATCGCTATCATCTCGAACTACAGGCTCCGCCGAGCAAGTTTCATACCGGCTCTTTCGCTTTCCACTCCGACGACATTGAGTATGTCTTCGGCGTGCTCGACACCCGGCCTGGGGCAGTGTGGCGTCCGGAAGATCGCAAGCTAAGCGAACAGATGATGAGTTACTGGACGAATTTCGCAAAGACGGGCGACCCCAACGGTGCTGGCCTGCCTGCATGGCCGCGATACGACAAAACGAACGAAGTGATGCACCTGGACGCGGACTCTACCGCGAGTCCGGACACCACGCGACCGCGCTACGAATTTCTACTGGAGAATAAGCCGGCAAAATAAGAGATGTACTTGCGGACTACTGATGCACTCCCGACGCCGCATCGAATCCCGCAACCTGCGTTGTCGGAATGCTGCTCGCAGCAGGAGGAGCGGCAAAGTTCCCGTCCTTCGCGTTGATCGCGGATGAGTAATCGGGTCCGAGGCCAAGCTTC
The DNA here is from genome assembly GCA_963782085.1 of uncultured Acidobacteriaceae bacterium. Lineage (GTDB taxonomy): Bacteria > Acidobacteriota > Terriglobia > Terriglobales > Acidobacteriaceae > Telmatobacter. The sequence continues at coordinate 573,391 of CAWAIL010000001.1, read as the reverse complement.
TTGATGGCGCGCGAGTCGGGCATCAGCTTCGTCTGCCAGCCGTTGTCCGCCTGGTACTTCTGCATCGCCGCCTGGGTGTCGGCGTCCCACTTGCCATTTGCATCGCCGTCCATGTAATGCTCGCGGATCAGCGCATGCTGAATCTGCGTCACGCGCTCTGGCTCAATCGACTGCTGGCCGCGAACCCGCGGGTGCGCGACATGATGCTTCGACGAGCTGAGCTTGTGGGTCGTCGTTCCCTGACCGCTGGTCGGCGAACGATGAACGTGCGAAGCGAATGCGGGCGGCGCAACAAGAGCCGCGGAAATCAAAATTGCCAATCCTGCATGTGATGACAGCATGCTTAAATCCACCTGTAATTTACGATGCATTCGGAATACTTCGTAGCAGTCTAACGAAATGGTAACCTGCAGGCAAGCAGAAAAGAAACAGCAGGTTACTAAAGGTCACAAAATGAAAAGCTTACGCCGGCAATCCTAAACCATTGCCGGCGTTGGTCTTCTGCGCTATAACGTGCCGCCGATGTAATTAATGCCTTGCTCTGGATGCTTGGGATCGATGATCTCGAACACCACATCGTCGCCCGCTTTCAACTTGCCGACCACCGCGTCGAATTGATCTTTATTCGCCGTCGGCTGCCGGTTGACATGGGTAATCACCAGGCCTGGCTCAAGGCCCTGCAAGTCAGCGAACGATCCAGTGCGTACGGAATCGATGATCACGCCGGAAGCATGAATCCTGCTTGACGTCGCTGCGGGAACATCGTGTACCACAATGCCGAGTTTCGTCTCGCCTGCGCCGCCGCCTGATTCCGGATTGGATTCGGGCTGTGGGTTGTTCATTTCGGCGAATACTTTATCGCGATCGCCAATCGTGACGGTCGTATCGCTCGGCTTTCCGTCACGCATGAATCCGAGGCGGATCGTTGAGCCCGGCTTGCGGCTGGCAATCTCATTCACCAGGTCTTCACCATCCTTGATCGAACGCCCGTCGATCGTATTGATGATGTCGCCTGGCTTCAAACCCGCTTTGTCGGCTGGGCCGCCGGACTGCACTTCCTGCACCAGCACGCCGTTCTTGAAGCCGTAAACGCGATTCACGGCGCCCGAGAGACCTTCGCGGAACTGAATTCCGATTGAGCCGCGCGTCACTTTGTGCGTGGGGCTGATCAGGTCGTTGTAGACGTCAACCACAGTGTTCGACGGCATTGCAAAGCCAATGCCCTGGTAGCCCGCCGATTGCGTGTAGATGGCGGTGTTCACCCCAATAACCTCGCCGTTCATGTCGAGCAATGGCCCGCCTGAGTTGCCGGGATTGATCGCTGCGTCAGTCTGAATGAAGTGTTGAAACTGGCCGGGCGCGCCCTGATCGATCGTGCGGTTCTTGGCCGAGATGATGCCGGCGGTTACCGTCTGCGATAGCGTGAAAGGACTTCCGATCGCCTCGACCCAATCACCAACCTGCGCCTGGTCAGAGTTGCCAAGTTTGACCGTTGGCAGCGGCGTATTAGTGTCGATCTTGATCACGGCAAGATCGGTGGCTTTATCGAAGCCGATCACCCGCGCCGGACGGCCCTGGTCCACAGTGTCGGGATCGCTGGCCAGCTTGACGTAAATTTTGTCGGCCTTTTCGATGACGTGGTTATTGGTGATGATGTAACCCTTGGGATCGACAATGAACCCTGAGCCAAGTGATTCCTGCACTTGTCCGCCGTCACCCTCATCCCCGCCTCCGGGACCACCCGGAGTCTGGCCGCCGAAAAAGCGATTGAAGAAGTCCTGGAAGTTGTCGGGCGGCTGCTGGCCGTTGCCCTGCTCGTCGTCGCCGCCACCGCCCGGGTTCTGCGGATTCGGCTGAACACGGAAATGCGGATTGCGGCCATTGCCATCGCGGTTTGACGACTGCTTAGGCAAAGTCTGGGTATTGATGTTCACAACCGCGGGACCAACCAACTTGGCGATGCGGACAAAATCGTTGGGCGGGGTCGCCGAATTAATGACCTTAAGTGGCGTCGCATCGGAACTGTCGTCGTGCTGTTCCTGGCCGCGGACACCGTGCGCGGCAAACGATCCGGCCACAATCGCGGCCGAGACAGTGGTAAGCACCACAAAAATCGAAGCGAGACGGCGCGTGCGAAGCCGTTCGAAGAGGGATTTCATAGAGTTCAATGACCTCGTCAGGCGCCCGGTATTACAGCCGAAAACCTCGGGGGCGCCACTTCCTAGTATAGCGATCTATAAGTGCTTTCGGCGCGCGCAGAAGGCTAGCTACACCGGGAAAACCTGCATCGCGGTACCACCTTTCGGTTAGACGCGTCGCGGCCCGAAAGAGCCGCACGGACTGCGCATTGCCGGTCCTGTCCTAATGAGAGGCGCGAATGCGCATGTTGGCCACGTAAGCCTGCTGACCGGCGACCCAGGTCTCCATGACCTTCGTCTCGAGAAGCGCCGCAGGCGTAGCCGTGAAGAGATTCCGATCCACGAGCACGAAGTCTGCGTCATAGCTTGGCACGAGCTTCCCTTTACTTCGTTCAGCAAATTCGGCATATGCGGAGCCTTGCGTGTAGGCATAAAGCGCCTGGCCCCGCGTGATCTTGTTTTGCGGAAAATAGGACTTCGTGCCGGCTTCGTTCATGCGCGTCACCGCGGCGTAAAGCCCGCGAAACGGCGAGATGCGCTCGACCGGGTAGTCCGTGCCAAAGGCGAGCCTGACACCTGCGTCCAGAAACGCTTTCCACGCGTAGGAGTATGCGGCGCGTTTTGGTCCAAGCCGCGCTTCCGCCCAGTTCATGTCGGTTAGCAGATGCGAGGGTTGCATCGATGCGATCACCTCAAGTTGCGCGAACCGCGGAATGTCAGCGGGATCGACAACCTGCGCATGCTCGATGCGGTCGCGGGCGCCGATTTGCTGCGAGCGATTCGATCCAGGCGTTTGCTGGCCCGCTGTTCCTCCTTCAGGTTCGGTTGCATTTCCGCAAGGAATCTTCTCGTCCCAAACCCGATATGGCTGGCCGGCGTCGCGGCAGGAGCCAATCCCAGGGCTTAACTCTGGAGCCGCATTCATGCGCGCAGGCTTCGTCTCTGCATGCGCAATTGCATCCAGTGCCATTGAAACTGCCCTATCGCCAATCGCGTGAAAGCCGAGTTGGAATCCGGCCCGCGCGCGCTCAACAGCCATCGCGTTCAGCTGCGCCTGCGTGTATTGGGGCAACCCTGAATTGCCGGGATCGTCGGAATAAGGAGCCTTCAGCGCCGCGGTGCGCGAGCCCAGCGAGCCATCCATGAATCCCTTCAGAAAACCGGTGTGCAGCATCGGATCCGTCTCCGGATGGTGGTCGCGCATCCTGATCAATTCATCAAGTGGTGCATTAAATGGTAGCCATTCCGTGATGCGTAGATTGAGTTTGCCTTCTTTCTCCAGCTGCTCGTAAGCCAGAAAATCCTCCCAATCGCTGAAGTCCTGCACACTCGTGACACCGTGTTCGAGCGCGTCGGCGATTGCAAGTTCAAGTCCGCGCCGCCGTTCTTCGGTGCTTGGCGGCGGGATGATTTTTTCGACGAGCTGCTGGGCTCCCTCGCGCAATATCCCAGTCGGTTCGCCATTCGCATCCAGGTCGATGGCCCCGCCTTGCGGCGGAACCGTCTTGCCGGTGATACCGGCTGAATCGAGCGCCGCAGTATTGGCGAGAGCGATGTGCCCGTCGATGCGCGCAAGAAATGCGGGATGGCCCGCGGTGACTTTATCGAGATCCTGGCGCGATGGCAATTTCCCGCCCGGCCACAGCGTGTGGTCCCAGTTGCCGCCCGTGATCCAGTGGCCCGCCGGCGCAGTGCGCGCATAGGATGCGACTCGGGAGAGCATTTCCGCCAGCGAGTGAACTCCGGTGAGGTCGAGGTTCATCAGGTTGCGTGCCGCCATGCCCAGGTGAACGTGGGCATCGTCGAATCCCGGAAAGAGATAGACGCCGGTCCGCGCGGTATTCAGGTCGCGCACACGAGTCTTCGGCCCCGCCAGTCTGCGGATCGCCTCGTTCGTGCCGACGGCGAACACTTTGCCATGGGCGATTGCCATGGCCTCGACGGTCTTCGGCTTATCCTCGCTGAAACCTTCCCCGGTGTAGATCACGCCGTTCAGAAAAATAAGGTCTGGGACGGCTCCGCGATGCGTCACTGTAGTTGTCGCGGCTGATTGCGAAAAGCACAGTGCGCCGGCAAAAAGAAAAGGCATGATTGCCGAGCAGGCGCGCATGCGCGGAGTGTAGCAGAGGCAGCTTTTCCGCCGCTGGCCCAGGTTCGTTATTGTTCCGCGGCCCAGCCCAGCATCGCCAGCGTCAGCAGCAAAATCCGCTTGAGTGCTATCTCGCGATCCTTAGGCGAATACCACTCGTGAAGCGTATGCGCCGCGCCGCCTTCGCCGCCTGCGCCCATTGAGAGAGCAGGAACGCCCAGCGAAAGCGGGAGGTTGGCGTCCGTCGAACCGAGACGGACATCCGTGGGCAGGCCGAGATGCCGGTCCACTGCACGCAAAGTCGCAAAGAGCGCTGAATCCTCTGGCAATCGCGCGGCAGGACGGTCGCCGATCTTGGAAATGGAAAACGCAAGCGGCTCGCGGAAGCGGCCGTTCAACGCGCGTGCCTTCGCGTTCCAGTGTTCGACCGCATCTTCCACAGCGCGATGCAGCACGACCTCGAGTCGAACCAGCTGTTCATGACTGGTCGAGCGGAAATCAATGCTCGCCTGCGCGCTCTCAGGTATGGAATTGACACTGATTCCGCCGGAGATCGTTCCCAGGTTCAGCGTCGTGCGCGGCTCGTCAGGCAGTGAGGTCTCAGCAAGCGAGGCAAGCGCCTGAGCGAGAGCTGCAATGGGATTTGGTGTGCCCGCATCACTGAAGCTATGGCCACCCGGGCCGGTGACGACGACCTGGTAGCGCCGGCTGCCAAGCGCCTGCGTCACTGCGGCGTCTGCACCGGGTCCATCGAGCACAATATGCGCTGCGATCCGGCTCGCGAAAGAGCTGTGCGAATAAATGTGGCGCACGCCGCGAAGATCGCCCTCGCCCTCTTCTCCCACGTTGCCGATAAAGAGAAGCGGAACCGGTAACTCGATCGAGGCATGAACCAGCGCCTGCGCAATGGCCAGCATCGCAGTCACTCCGGCAGCGTTATCGCAGGCGCCCGGAGCGCACAGGCGATCCCCCTCGAAGGTCAGTGAAATTGGTGTCGATGGAGGAAATACCGTATCGAGGTGCGCGGAGAGAAGCACGATGGGGCCTGTGCTTTCTGGCGGCAGATGCGTTGCCGCAAGCCTCGCCAGAATGTTGCCCGCGGCGTCGGTCTCAATATCTTTCAGTCCGATCTCGTGAAACCGTTCAGCCAACCACTCGGCGCGCGCCTTTTCGCCGTTCTGCGGCGCGGGAATCGCAACCAGCTCGGTCTGCCAGTCCATGATGGTTTTTGGATTCCCATGCAGCCAGGCAAACGCAGCGTGCACAGGCCGTTGTGCGGCCAGCGTCGTCACCTGTGAGAAAGCCGAGTTGCGCGAGAGCAACGGCATACAGATGATTTCAGAGTAGCAGGGATGCGACTTCCACGGTTCTCGCGCGGCGAAAAGCGCGCAGGCGCCGCGATTAGTCCTCTTCCGGAGCATATTCAACCGAAACCAGAAAAAGCCCACGCGCAGGAGCCGTCGGTCCCGCAGCTGAACGGGATCGCGCCGCCAGTATCTTGGGAATCTCTTCGAATTGCAGAAAGCCTCGTCCGACATCAATCATCGTGCCCACAACGTTGCGCACCATGTGATGAAGAAATCCATCGCCGCGCACGCGGTATACGAGCAGCTCAACCGACTCCACCGCCCGCTCTTCCCACTCAGACGAGAAAATGGTTCGGATCGTCGAATCCTTTCGTGCAGGCGTTATCTTCTCCTGGTCGCCATTCTCGTCGACCGCAGCGCCTCGCCGCGCCAGGTCAGGATCGCTCGCCGCGAAGCTTTGAAAATCATGCTCCCCAACAAAAATGCCGGCCCCAGCCCTGAGCAGAGCGAGATCAAGACTCCACGGGCAGCAGTAGGCATACCGAGCGAGAAATGGGGAACAGTCCGAGCCGCGCAGCATGCGATACTCGTAAGTCTTCGCCACCGCCGAGTGCCGCGCATGAAACCCGGCTCGTACCGTCCTGGCTTCGGAGACACGTATTGAAGGGGGCAGCGTCCGGTTAAGCGCACGAAGTAAATTCTCCGGCGGGATCGGAGCGAAAAGTTGGAAGCTTGCCACCTGCGCAAGAGCGTGCACTCCCGCATCGGTCCTCCCCGAACCCTGCGGCAGCGGCGACTCCCCAGTGATCCGGCCCAGCGCCGCCTGCAACTCCCCCTGGATCGTCGCCAGCCCCGGCTGAACCTGCCAACCCTGAAAATCGGTGCCGTCATAGGCCACGGTCAGGCGCCACGTCTGAGCCGTTTTGTGTTGGTCAGTATCCACCACATAACAGGGTACTTGACAGCGCCCATGACAGCACACAACATTCCATCGACTCGACCCAATTCCCGCAGATTCTCCCACAATCCGCCAAACCATCAGAAATGTGTCGAATTAATTTGCCAGTTCAAGCTTCGAAGAGTATTTTACTAACCAGTTAGTTAATTTCGCTCCATCACGAACTTCTGCACGAGTTATACGCAAGCTCATCTGCTCGTTATCGATTTGGCAGACAAGAACCCAGGGTCGCGTCCAGCTCTCAATCTCGTCTTCGAGCCGGTCCATTTGCTCTTTCTCGTTGGCGGACACTCGAACAGAGAATGCGGCCGTCTCGTATTCGGCTTCCGGCCCGGTATCAGAACATCGAGAAGTTGGAAGACCGCGAATGTTCGCAATGGGACGGAACGAGCTGTGTACCGATTTCGTAACGATTTGTGAACCATGCGCATTCGCCGGCAAGAGATAATCGTAGTGAGAAACCATAGCGATTGCAGAGTTGCTCTAACCCGTAGCCGAAAGCTCTGTGTCGCCGCGACCCTCAGGGAGTCGGCGACCTTGTTTTGGGTCAGGCGGGGCAAATTGACTCTGAAATCGCTCGAGAAACTTGCATCCGGATCAGCTTGTTGGCAGTCGTGAGGATTGGCGTTCCGTTTGCCTAATCAATTTTTTCTGGAGAGGTAGCATGCTTTTTATCGGGAAGGCTGTGTGCGATCTGAAACAGCAAAGCAATCAAGATGAACCGGAGGCAACGCTGCAAAACCGGAGAGTGAAGGAACTGGCCCAGCGAGGCAGCAAGTTGCGCGCGTTCGCGGCAGTCCTGCTGACGCTTGCTTCGTGTGTCCCGCAATCGGGCTTGGCGCAGCAAAGTGGTGCCGGCTCGAATGGTCCGGACAAGGCTGCTTCGGAGTTGCCGCCGGCGCCCATGCCCAATGTGACCCAGCAGAACCTGCTCCATCCCTCCGACCGGGATTTCACCAAGCCCTTTGGAAGCTGGCTGCGGAACCCGATCAATGTCTACACGCCGACGACAATCGACAAGGCGAGCTTTGTCAATTCCGTGCGGCTCAACGACCTGGTGAAAGACGGCAAGATCTATCTCAGCCTCTCCGATGCGATCGCTCTGGCCATCGAGAACAACTACGACATCGCCATCGCACGCTACGACCTCGACATTGCGGACACTGACATCCTGCGCACCAGGACCGGCGCGGCTCCGCTCGGTGCGCCTACGGCCATCGTCTCCAATACGCTGACTGGTTCCTCGTCCGACTGCAGCAACCGGTGGCGGCGGACCCGGCGGAACGGCGGTCGGCGCAGGCGGCGCGGGTTCTGGCGTGTCCGGCTTGACGCTGACCACGCGCTGGCGCGGGCCCGCACCCGAGAACTTCGATCCATCCGTCACTGGCACCATCCAGTTCGAGCGCGCCAAGCAGCCCCAGGTAAATACCCTCTTTTCCGGCGGCCAAAAGTCGCTCACCACGAATACTGACCGATACAACTTCACCTTCAACCAGGGATTCGTGACCGGCGCGAACCTGCAGGTCGGTTTTCAAAATCAGCGCATCACAACGGACAACCCATTCGATACCTACAGCCCGCAATTGAACTCAATCTTCAAGGCCACTGTGACGCAGCATCTGCTGCAGGGCGCGGGCATCTGGGTGAACAAGCGGTTCATCTATCAGGCGCTGAACGACCGGCGCATTACGGACTCTTCGTTCCGGCAGCAGATTCTCTACACCGTGAACCAGGTGGAGACCATCTACTGGGGCCTGGTGCAGGCGTATGAAGATGTGCAGGCCAAAGAGCGCGCGCTCGAACAGAGCAATCAGCTGCTCAGCGACAACCAGAAGCAGCTGGAGATCGGCACCATGGCGCCGCTCGATGTGGTGAATGCCGAATCGAGCGTGGCCGCGGACCAGCAGGCGCTGATCAGCGCGCAGAGCGCGCTGAATTATCAGCAGCAGATCATCAAGCAGGCCATCGCGCGCAATCTCAACGATCCGGCGCTGTCGGCGGCGCCGGTGATTCCCACAGACCGCGTGAGCCTCGAGGCGATTCCGGAAGAAAGCCAGCCGGTGGAGGCGCTGGTGCAGGAGGCGTTCCAACGGCGGCCGGAGCTGGAGCAGGCGGTGCTGACGCTGCAAGAACGACGAGATCACGCTGAAGGGCGCGCGCAATGCGCTGCTGCCGACGCTCGATGTCTATGGGTTCTACGGGTCGAGCGCCCTGGGCGGCGCACAGAGCCCGAATGCTCTGAACTTCTTCACGGGTCAGAACTATCCGCCGGGATCGTTCCCCACCGTTGGATACGGCACGGTCGTGCAGAACCTCTTCAACAGCACGGCGCCGGATAAGGGCGTGGGATTCACCCTGAACGATTCCCATCCGCAACCGCTATGCGCAGTCGGTGCAGGAGCGGTCGCTGATGGAGTACCGGCAGGCGGAGCTGCGGCTGGAGCAGACTGATACACGCAGATCCGCATGCAGGTGGTGAATGCGATGTATGCGCTGACCAACGATCGTGCGCAGGTGAAAGCAGCCGAGGCAGCGCGCGACTATGCGCAGCAGAGCCTTGACGCAGAAGAGAAGAAGCTGCATCTGGGCGCTTCGACGACGGCGAACGTGCTGCAGCAGGCAGCGCAACCTGGCGATGCGCAGAGGACAACCTGATCGCGGCGCACGCCGCCTACGCCAAAGATCGCGCCGGCCTCTATCAAACGCTGGCGTCCACTCTGCAGCACTACGGCATCAATTTGCCCGACGCTGCAAAGGGTGTGGTCACCACAGAGCCTGTTGTGACCGGCATCGAGCCGGCCAAACCCGGCAACGAACCCACTACTACGCCACCCCAGACGCAGGACCAGCCCGCGCCACCTCCACCACCAGCGCAGTAAAGCGATTCCGATTCCGAACTTCGACGGCCCCGGGGAAACTTGGGGCCGTTTTGTTTCATGCCCGCCCGCAAACGGATTGTGAGTAGCGCACGGGTGCCGATGTGCTCCCGACTGCCAACATTTCGCACGCCCCCTAGCTCCCTATTCGAGACCCGGCACTTTGCCTGGCTTCAGCAGATCGTAGACGTCCCCAACCCTCTCATCGAGTAGGTTGAGTCTTCCGCGCCAGGCCCTGGATCTCCGTTTCGGAGCGGCGATTGACGTCGAAGTCCAGTTCGCTGCGCACCCGGTCCTTCGTATCCTGCCGGTTCTGGCTCATCATAATCACCGGCGCCTGGATCGCGGCGAGCATGGAAAGAAACAGGTTGAGCAGGATAAACGGATAAGGATCCCAGGCCTTTCCGCCGAGCAACACATTGATCGCCGTGTAAACAACAGAACGACGGCAAACATAATGATGAATGTCCATGATCCGCCAAACCCGGCCACGGCATCGGCGATGTGCTCTCCAGACGTCTCTTGCTTTTCGATGATCTCGTTCGCATTGCGGGTGGCGCGCAGCCGCACCAGTTGTTGCGCGCATGTAACTGATGGCCGAGAGTTGTCAGCAGGTCCATGCCCGCGTGCGGCTTTCGCTGAAGCAAAACCGCGATATCGCTTCGCGACACCTCGATGCAAACGCACTCTTCCAGCGCAACCGCGCTGGTTTGATGCGGCGTCTGCTCAAGCATTGAGGCGAAGCCGAAGAACTCGCCCTTTCCCGGCTCGTCGACAACCACCTCCTGCTGATCCTCGTCTACGGTCGTCACCTGCACGCTGCCCGAGACCAGCACGTAAGCTTGCGCGCCCGGCTCTCCGGCCTTGTAAATGCGCTGGCGCGCGGCGAACGTCTTCATTCTCCACCTGTCCGGCAAGGACTGCGGTTTCGTCATCGTCGAGCAGAGAAAAGAGAGGAACACTCTTCAGCACTTCCGGCCTGCAGGTCATGGCGTTCTCCAGTGTGGGAGATGTTGATGCGAAGTTGTTTGGCGGAGACAGCGCGGCGAAGCGGGAAGTCGACTTCAAATCCGATCTGTCCGCCGATTCTTGGGCTGGCAATGTGGCTGCCGCCCAGGAGTAGCGAAAGTAACTGCCACTACGGCTGTTGAGCTGGTACCAGCCTCCAGCCAGACCCTGGAGTTGGTCTTTGCCCAGGCTTTTGTTGTCCGCCACTGCGCCGTAGGCCTCCGCGCCCAGGCGTGAGGCGCGGGTTCAAGTCGTGCACCAGCGAGAGCCCTCCGGTGTAAACATGACCGCGGGTATTCTGGTGCCCAGTACGCCGGTGCTGGTATTGCCGGCGAACAAGAATCCAAAATTGGCAGTTGAGCCTGGTCTTCTCCGTGATCGGTTCCTGGGCAATTGAATTGAGCCAGTAGTCGGTCAGGCCGGAGCCGAGTTCCTGGCTCGTATCCCCGGTGGGAAATTCAATGTACAGGCTCGCGGAGAAAGCCGGGACGCTCAGGGGCCGAACCGATTTGCGGAAGTTCCACTTGATGCCCATATCCGTATCGCCGGGCCCATTGGATGTCTTCGTGTCCCGGCGCGCGATAGATCGAGAGATAAGGCGCATCGATGTCCAGTTCCAGGCCGTGAGGCAGGCCGTAGTTTGACCTTGTAATTGAAGGTGTTCTGGCGGAGATCGGGGTACTCAGCAGACTGCAGTCCGTCATATTCGTTGAAAAACTCAAAGTGCAAAGTGCCCTCGTCGGTCACGTCCGCATTGTCTGTGTAAAACGGCATCTGCGCTCGTGCCATGCCGGCGCCCCAAATGGCGCAGCAGAGCAGAGTCGCTAACTGGATGATCGGACGCATGGCGGATGCACTCTTACTCTAACTGGACAGCGTCCGCCCGGCAGATGAAGGATGAGTTAAAACGGTCTGAGTGTCGATCCCGCACGCGGGCGGATCAAGTGAGACCTGGCCGGCCCTCGGCCCTCGAACACACCATTTCCCGGGCCGCTCTAGTCGCGTCCTGCGGAGAGGTGAAGCGTGGTGATGAACTGGATGCCGAGAATGTTCTTGCTCTGCGCGCCTGAAATGCTGGAGTGGTCGTATTCGTAGTCGACTTTGAGCAGTTGGAAGCGATCGGGCCGGTAGCCAAAAGAAGATTCAATCGAATTAGTTCTTGCCGTGAAGTTTGAGCTTGCAAGGCCGTAACGGCCGGCGACGAACCAGCGGGGACCGAACACCTGGCGAATTTCAGCGTAGCCGACGGACTCGCGGAAATCCGGAATCTTTGTATAGGGCATCACAAATCGCTGCGCCTCGAAGAATACCGTCGTATGACGGTGCGCCCAATTGGCGTCGACGCCGACGGCACGGGCAGCAAGCCTGTTTGGATTCACTTCTCCCGGCATGTAATAGGCGTATTGCCGGTCGAGATAAGGTCCGCGATAACCCGAAACGCCGATGCGGAATCCCTGGCGAATGGTGAAACCGCCGCCCCCAGCCCAGTTGCCGTACTGGTCGCGCGAGAAAATAGTGCGCGGGTTGGCTGGCGACGAGTTCGCGAACTGGACGCGGCCGTCGAATTTGCCGCGGGTGCCATCAACCTGCGCGCCGGCGACAGGCAGTATCGAGATGGTGGTGTAGTAGTAGCCGTACTGCTGCGGAAGATCGACGAGCGGATTTTCAGCGTCGTCATAGCGCAGCAGAAATGAGCCGAAGGTGGTGGACAGTTCGCCGGCGCGAACCAGCAGCGAGCCCTTGTTTGAAACGCGTGAATAGTTCAGCGAAGCCTGCAGCAAACTGCCCTTCGCGCTGTAACCGGTCGACGAAAGATCGGAATAATAGAAAGGCCGCGTGACCAGTTGGCCGGCGGCGGTGGCGAACCAGTGATCGCTGAGCTTGAAAGTCGGATAGGCAACCAAGCGCGAGCCGGCAATCACTGGCGATCCCGCTCGAGGCTGGCTGGTGAGTTGTTCCGACGCTACGGCTTGGCCGGTGACGGTGGCGCGAAAATCGACCCCGTACTTTGCTTCCTGGGCATAGAGCAAGGATGGAATGAGCGAGCAGAGTGCCAGGACGAGATGTCGCCGGGTTTTCATCCTGCCTTTGCCTCAGCCAACTCGTGTGCTGCTCTTCGATCCTCTGAAACCGCCGATTGCCGCCTCAGGACCTCGCGAGGAATCCGGACAAAGGCGGCCACAACGCGTGGATCGAACTGGATGCCCGCATTCTCGATGAGGATCGAAATCGCTTTGTCGTGGGTCATACCCGCGCGATACGAGCGGTCGGTGGTCATGGCATCATACGCATCCGCCACATGAATGATGCGCGCGTCAATGGGAGTCTCTTCTTTCGACTGGCCCTTCGGATAGCCGGAGCCGTCCCAATTCTCGTGGTGCAACTCGACCGCGGAAAGATATTCGCTGAAGCCCTGCACGCCTTCGAGAATCTTGCGGCCAATCACAGGATGCTGCTTCACCAGGTCGAATTCCTCATTCGTGAGGCGCCCCGCTTTTTGCAGCACGCTATCCGCGACGCCGATCTTGCCGATGTCGTGCAGCAATGCTCCGACCCGAATGCGGTCAATCTCTTTCGGCGACATGTCGAGCGATGATGCGACGGCGCAGGAGAACTCGCTGACGCGCCAGCTATGGCCGGCGGTGTATCGGTCGCGCGCGTCAAGAGCGTGTGCCAGGGACCCGACAAATTGCAGATAAGCTGACTCGAGGCGTTCGCCGGCGGAGCGGACAGAAACAGCCGCCCGGTTGTAGATCTCAGCCAGTTCCTGAATCTCCATAATCGGGGAGGACTGCGGTTCCAGTTCGCCCAGTTTGCCGGTCTTGGCCGCATTGCGAAGCCGCGAAACCACTGCCGCGATCGGTTCCACAATTGAATTGGATGAACCGAGACTGCACAGCAGCGCCACCATGAAACAGGCAATCGCAAGTTCAAGGAATAGCTTATGTAGCCTTAGTTGAATGGGCGCGGTTGCCAGGTCGACATTTTCAAGGCTCAGCAAGGTAAACCCGCCGGTGTAGGACTCCATCGGCAATGAGATCCAGTTGGTTCCCTTGATGCGAAGGTCGCATTCCTGTTGCGGATGGCAGCTTGCGAGAGCAATCTCTATGTCGTGGTTCGAAACGCTGGGAATATTCGACTCCAGCACATTGCCGTCGTATGCCAGCACTACCGGCATCGTGAGATCGGTGAAGTCAAAGAACTCCCCCACCGAAAGCTGGCCGATATTTTCGTCATTGAGGTCGATGGGTACAGAAGCTACCTGAAAAGTGTGGCCATCAATGACGCGAAATCCGGAATTGCCCCTGGCAAGCGTGGATGCATCCAGCGGAACCAGTTGGCCTTTCTGAGTTTTTGAGGCGCCCTGCCGAACCACTCCAGCGAGGGGAGCGCCGTTAGGCGCAGAGATCAGCATGAAGTCGAATCCCATTCGCTCGCCGAGTTCGCGAAGCTGATCTTCGACCGTACTGCGCGCGTCGGCATTCTTCTGATGGGCATTCAGTAGTTCCATGCCCGCTTTCAGGTCGGAGTTTTCGCCGGCAACTTTGAGAAATCGGCTATTTTGCAGGTCGCCCTTGGTGTGAATGCTCGCGATCGCCACCTGGCTTTCACGCAGCGAAGTGTGCAGCCCGTCGCGGACCGTGGACTGCACAAATCGCTGGATCATCCAAAAGCTGCTCGTCAGCAGGATGGCGAAGGGGAAAAAGCACAACAAAAACGTGCGCGTCCTGAGTCGAGTTCTCACCGGGTCTCCGCGTTTTGCGCCAGATCGTGATCCTTGTGTGTTTCCTTCGCCGGATCAATATCAATTGGGATCAGGAAGTCAGCTGTGTAATCGTGCCCGCTTTCCACCGTGATCGTTTTGCGAAAGAAGCCCGCGCTCTTATGCCAGGCGACAAGCGTGTAGTGGCCGGGCGGAACATCGGGAATTTTGTATTCGCCGTTGCGATCGGGTCGCGCGTACCAACGGTTCGGCGTCACAACGACAACGGCTTCCATGTTCGGGTGCAGGTGGCAATAGATTTCGACGATCCCCGGCTTTGGGAAACGTAACCTTGCGCGTCTCACCCTTGTCGTAGCTGCCGAGATCAAAAGATTTGGGCTTCGACAGGGAATAGATGTTGTGAAAGATCGGGTCCATGTTCGGAAACGAAACCGTCGATCCGACAGGGACGACAACCAGGTCGGGGGTGAAGCGGCGATCGAGTTGCTGAATTTGCTGCGGCTGAGGCTGAAGCTCGGTTGCCGCGGAGCCCGCCGGTGATGGACCTTCAAGATAAACAACCACGCGCGAACGCTCGTAGGCGATCGGATCGGTTTCTGCCTGCTTGCCAAGTTCGACCGTTGTTCCGCGTTGATAAACAGAGACTGAGGCGGTGACGCTCGGCTTGGTCAGCTTTTTCTTAATTTCGATCGTGCCGGTGATCGCTTGTGCGCTTAGGCATGCGGCGATCGCAGGAATCGAGAGCAGCAGAAGCGGAGTTCTGAATCGCATTGGTTGGCCACCTATAGATTCTTTCGAGCGGTGAGGCGACTGCCCGAATGTGTTGGCTGGGGAGGGCAGTTTTGGAATCTGTAGAAGCAGTCTAGGGGGCCGAATCAGCAACAGGAAATACCACTTCGCACCGGGCTGGTTGCCCAATGGTGGAATAAGATAAAAGTGCTTTGTTTATAGTAGCTTCAGATTATGATGCGATGGTTTACTTCGGGAATTTGGAGACCGTGTCCGCGCCTCGTTCTCAGGGTGACAATTCAGTGACATTTGCAACGCTGTTCTCAAGCTGGCCGACTGCGACAAGACGCTCGCCATGAGTAGATGCATCGCGCCCTGAACGAGGACATGGCGCACCGGCTGCGGCATCCTTTCGCTGACAGCAGAACAGCTTCGATTGCTCTTTTTTTTGCAGAGCCTTCTTTCGAGACACGGAGTTCGAAGAATCCAGCGCGGGACGAGTTTTGTCTTACAGCTGCACGGCCAGTGGGTCTGAGTTTGTCGATGAATGCATTTGCCTGTTGGCGTCAACCGAGCGCATGCGCAGGCAGATCAGCTGGACACTGGGCAACTATCCGTTCCTTTCCGGTCGATGAGTGACTCGGGCGATTTTGCGACACCTGACAATCAAATCTGCGTGCCCTCCGCGTATGTGCGGAATCCAAGTGGATTTTTAGGCGACAGCGAGACGGTTGAGAGTAAGAACAGTGATGTCATCGGTCTGGCCGAAGCGTCGCGCTTGTTCGGCGATGCTCTGAGCTGTCTGCACACTGATTTGGCATGTACGTTCGAATCCAAACAGCTCGCCAGTCGCGCTCTGCGCCTCCACAACCCCGTCAGAAAGCAACGTGAGGCGATCAGTGGGCTGCAACATAAGAGCGCCGTCTTCGTATATCGCACGGGGATCGATTCCGAGCGGCAACGTACCGGGTACATCGATTTCGCGGCCGTTGCAGAAAGGAGCGAGGTGCCCGGCATTGGCAAAGCGCAAGGTACCGCAGGAGCTGAGCACCATGCAAAAGCATGTAACGAAGCCGTCGTTTGCGGACCGCACCAGTTCAGCGTTCAGGCGCATAAGGATCGCGGCGGGGTCGAGTCCTTCAAAAGCGAGGGTCCGCAAAGCGCCGATGGCAAGCACTCCGGTCATGGCCGCTTTCAGACCTTTGCCGCTTACATCACCGATCGCAATGACGAGACTGCCGTCCTGCCGCGGAAGGATCTGGTAGAAGTCGCCGCCAACTTCCTCGGCAGGCAGATAAGCGGTTTCAACGTGGCATCCGGTAAGAGCAGGGATCGATTGGGGGACGAGCCTCTGCTGGATCTCGCGCGCCGCTTCGAGCTCAGCCGTAGCCCGTTCGTGTTCAAGAGTGATGCGCCGATGTCGGAACAAGAGGACCGGGCCAATCGAAACTAGGAAGGAGAGCATTGACAAGTCGTCATAACCAAAGGCAAAGCGGCCGACGTGGAAACTCCTGAATGAAGGTAGGACGATCCCCAGCACCTCGAATGCACTCGCAAGCAGAAATGAGGGCAGCAGCAGACCGGCCTCTTGGTTTCCGCGTCTCCATTTCCATCCAAGAAAGCCCAGCGAGCCAACAATAAATGGCACTTGGACGACGAGCAGGATCACCGGGAAGGACCCGCTGGGCAATTGAGGCAGCCATGCGAGGTTTTCACTCAGCAGGGGAAGGCTAATCAGCACCGGAACGGCCAACAGCAGAATCTGATAACCGCGCATCCACCGGTTGAGACGGACCCCCGTAAAGGCCGCGATGAATCCAACCAGCGGCGCATAACGGCCGATCATGCCAAGGGCGTCCGTAAGGTAACCGGCCGAGTGTGGAAGAAGCGGGTAAACATTCTTGACGACCGCCTCCAACGACATCGAGCCATCGAGCAAAAGGAACGCGGCGAACCAAAGGTACTCCCGTCCGCGGCGGTCGTTATAGAAGACCAGCAGCAGGATCACCCCGGACAGGAGTTCACCCAAACTGAGAAGCGCTTCTGGGAGCCCCTGGTACAAATGATTGGCGTCGTTGGCCGTTCGGAGGGCTTCAAGAGTGAGCGCATCGCCGAAGAGCACGTCGCCATGACGAGGGAGTCTTGCAGGTCCTCCGATGGGCCCGACGATGCGAATCGCGATCTGGGCAGGCCCGGCAGGCAAATGCACGAGCAGCCAGCGACGCGCGGAATTTGTTGTGCGCGGCCATTTGCTACAGTCGGCGGATGTCTGCCCGTTCACAAACACCTGGCAATCGCCCGCGCTGGGATTCACAAGCAGAGCTGGATCGGAGAGCTGTTCGTCCGGCGTCAGAGTGGCGCGAAGCCAAGCGATTTTAGCGCCCGGCCGTGGGATTTGTTCTGTGCTGAGCGTGTAGGTACGGCCCAGGCGAGGATCGGCGGAGCCAGATACGCCGTCGGGACCATCGCCTTCGTAGAGAAGCCATGGACCGTCGAGACGCGCAGGTCCGCCCGCGCTGTGCGTCACGATTGTCTGGGCGCGATTGCGAGGCGCGGCAGCGAACGGGATCAGTGCCAATGCAAGAACGAAAAAAGCACGGCGCAATAAGGCCTCCCGGGGGGTGAGCAAAGCTTGGCACACAGCCACAGACTGTGGCAAGAGGTCAGTCGTGGCACTTCAATGAGGAGTGCCTTGTACCAACGAACTCTCTTTCGCCTGTCTGTCACGGGGCAAAGCAATCATCGAGAGCGCCCGCAATCCCCAAGGCAATAGGTAACAAGAAACGTCCATATTGCCGGAAGGAATTCTGGCTTTACGCGAAATCGCCAATGCACTCAATCACAGCCGACGAGCACAGATGTGTATCTCGCGGCGAGTGCGGCACATTGCACTGGATGGCGGCGTATCGGTCTTTCCAGCATTTGCCGTGCGAAAAGCAGGTCATGGAAATGGCAGAGTATGGAAAGCAACGCCCAAGGTCCACAACGGAATGCATGTCCCGCCACACTCAGCCTGGCTCTTCCGCACCGATAGTTTCTCCGGTTGGCGATTCGTTCGCCTGCCGCTCTCAAGCGATTTCCAAAGCGCCCCTCCGCGCCCATCCTGTGGAATCGATCGAAACCTTCTCCGCTTCGCCAGCAGCGGACGGGTCTGAAACACCTCAACCCAAAGGCCAGCCGATCTTTCAGCAAACCGCAAACTGTAAAATCTCGAACTCTCTCACCGGCGGGGTTCACCCCAAAAGCTGTCAAGAGCGCCGTTTCGATTTTCGCCCTCAAACGATTGAAAACAAGAGCCAAATAAACTTCCGCAACAGTGCCGATTATTTCCCGGAAAGGCGCACAATCATTCCAGATCAGGTTTAGGCGCCTTTCAGGTTTTGCTCCTCTGCATTCTTGCGCTCTCGCCGATTTGCGGGTTCGCTAACTCGCTGACTTGCAAGCCCGCTCGTTCTCAAGATTTTCCAAAAAGCGATTCTATTTAGAATGAAGAACTTAAGAAGGTCCTTTTCTTAACCTCTCTGCTATGAGGACTTTCCTGAAATCTAACCCGGGGGGGACCCCGAAGTGAAGACCTGCAAGTCGTCATTTCACCATTTTCGTCCCGCAACATGGGAATCGAACGCACCCAGACATCTACACTCGGTTCCTCCTACCCGCCAGCCAGCAGCTAGGACCCAGCGGCTGGAAGCTGAGTGCAGTCCCCCACCCCCCCTATATCTTTCAAAAACCGACCTGTGAAACTGTAGAACTGTGAAGCCCGCTAACTTCGTTCGAATCAACTCCAAAACGAGAACAGCCCGAAGGGCCACAGAAACACAGAACCTGTGAAACTGTGGACCCATTTGCAACCCTCTGATCAGGCAAGAGTTCCCAGTCGGGCTTCCACAGTTTCTCGGTGCACTTTTGGGTCTTTAGCTTAGGTTTGTCGTGTTCTAACGCTCCGCAATCTGGTCAAGCAGATCGTAGAACTCAGGGAAGCTGATCGAAGCCGAATCTGCGCCCTGAATCAGCGTCTCGCCTTCGGCGCGGAGAGCAGCGACACTGAAGGCCATTGCGATGCGATGATCGCCGCCAGAATCGATCGTCGCGCCATGAAGCGGCTGATTCCCACGAATTTCGAGCCCATCCTCAAACTCCGTAACCTGCGCTCCCATCGCACGCAGGTTCTGCGCAACGAGAGCGATGCGATCGGATTCCTTGACGCGGAGTTCCTTGGCGTCGCGGATGCGAATGCCTCCGTTGGTGAAAGGCGCGATGGCAGCGAGAACCGGCAGTTCGTCGATGAGCTGCGCCGACAGTGCTCCGGAGATTTCGACGGAGCCCAGACCTTCAGCCGGCGCTGTGACCTGGACGATACCGATGAGCTCCGCGTGTTTTTCTTCAAGGTTAAGCACGGAGATGCGCGCGCCGAGCGCTGTGAGCACGTCGAGAAGCGTGGCGCGTGAAGGGTTGAGGCCAAGCGAATCGATGACAAGGCTCGAACCGGGGAAGAGAAGCGCCGCGCAGAGGAAGAACGCAGCGGAAGAGATGTCGCCGGGAATAGCACCGTCGATGGCATGCAGTTGCTGCGGACCGCTGACTGAAACCGAGTTTGTAGTTCGGCGTTACGAGTGGCGCCGAAAGCGCGCAGCGCCAGCTCGCTGTGATCGCGAGTCCGAACAGCCTCGCGGACCGTCGTGGTTCCGGTGGTTTGCAGGCCGGCGAGGAGGATGCGAGCTCTTCACCTGCGCGCTGGGAACGGGCGTGGTGTAGTCGATGGCATGAAGCGAACCGCCTTCAATGGTGAGCGGAGCGTGTCCATCAGTGAGCGTGATGCGCGCACCCATTTCCGCAAGCGGTTTGCGGATGCGCTCCATCGGCCGTCGGGAAAGCGATGCGTCGCCGATAAGAGTGAAGCTGCCGGATTGCGGCGCGAGCAGGCCGGAGATCATACGCATCGTCGAGCCTGAGTTTCCGCAGTCGAGGGGTGATTGAGGCGGAATGACACGGCCTGCAACGCCGGTGATTTCGACGGAATCGGAACCGGTGCGAGCGACATTTGCGCCGAGCGCCTGCATGCAAGCGAGTGTCGAAGCGCAGTCGGCCCCGGTGGAGAAGTTAGTGAAACGCGAGACGCCTTCTGCGAATCCGCCGAGCAAGGCGTAGCGATGGCTGATGGACTTATCGCCCGGCAGGCGCAGGCTGCCGAAGATGTTGCGGGCGGGACGGAGAAGGCGTTCGTGCGTGGCGATGGACAAGAGGACTCCGAAAGCAGCCAGTAGCTATTAGCGATTAACTTTCAGCTTTGCCGCGCGCGAGCGCGTTGATGCGGGACGCGCGGATGGGCAAAAACTAGAAGCTCATTGCTGAAAGCTGTCTCTTCAAGTTTATCGAATGCGGGCGGGCGGAAAGGACGCGCCGAGGCAGCTGGCGGTTTATGATGCCAAGGGCAGGGGTTTCTGGGTACCGGTCTCACCGTGAACCGGACGCGAATGAACCAAAACGAATTCGCTCGCGATTGGATAAGAACCGACCAAGAAATCGAGAGGATGTTGTGGGGATCTTGTTGCGTTTCATTCATCAATTGAGATCGGTCTCGCGGACGCTGGAAAAGACCGGTTTGATTGGCTCGTTGCTCGCGGCGGGCGCGCTGTTTGGTGGAACGGGGAGGGTTGACGCCGCGACGCCTGCGTTTCCGCTGCACACGTCAGGGCAATTCATTGTGGACAGCAACGGAGCTCGCGTGCACCTGAATGCCTTCAACTGGTACGGTGCTGAGTCAACGGATTACGTAGTCGAAGGCCTCGAGGCGCAACCACTCAACAGTATTGTGGCCACTACCAAGGGTCTCGGGTTCAACGCCGTGCGCCTGCTGTGGTCAAACCAGATGGTAGAGAGCAATCCGGTAGTCGCTAATTATGCGCTTACCGCAAACCCGAACCTGCAGGGCGAACACGCTCTCACGATTTTCGACACGGTAGTCAACGCCCTTACCAGCGCGGGCATCATGGTGATTCTCGACAATCATATGAGCAACGCGGGGTGGTGCTGCAGTACCACCGACAACAACGAGCTTTGGTACAACAGCCAATACCCTCAGGCGAACTGGATTGCCGATTGGCAAGCGATGGCCGCGCGTTACCAGAGCAATCCCGGGGTGATCGGCGCCGACTTGCGCAACGAGCCGCGATCGCCGGCGACATGGGGCGGCAGCGCCAGCACCGACTGGCACGCGGCGGCGCAGTTGGGCGGCAACGCGGTGCTCACCATTAATCCCAATCTCCTGATCTTTGTCGAAGGAGTGAGTTATGCCGGAGATCTTTCGGGCGTGGCGAATCTGCCGGTGCAGTTGAACGTCGCCAACCAACTTGTTTATGAGGCACACGATTATGGCTTCTGGTATTCCAGCTCCTCGCTGACCAGCTACAGCACGTACGTGAACGACATCACGCCCAAGTGGGGTTATCTCATTACCGGCAGCAATCCGCAGCCGCTGTGGGTCGGCGAGTTTGGCACCTGCAATTCTGCTGACACATGCGTCAGCAGCGTCAACTCGGCCGACCTCGGCTACTGGTTCAGCATGTTCTCAAGCTATGTTCGGGATAACAATCTTGACTGGTCGTATTGGGCCGTCAACGGAACAACGGAATCAGGCAATGGCGGCGGTTTCGGAACGATCGAGGGCTATGGGGTTCTCAACACAGCATGGAACGGCAGTGCATTGGCATCGCTCACGTCGCGGCTGCAAAGTATGATGTCTCCCGGCAGCGCGAACTTCAGCCTCATTCCCGGCGGAGCGGCGCTCAGCCCCACGCCAGGTGGTAACGTCAGCACGATGGTAGCGATTGTTCCGGAGAACGGTTTTACCGGAAGCATCAATCTCACTTGTTCTATCACCCCGCCCACTGGCGCGATCGATACGCCGTCGTGCAATGTGCCGGCCACTGTGAATGTGACGAGCAACGCAGCGGTGAACGCGACAGTCTCGCTGATGACGACGGCGGCGAAAAACATCGCGCCGGGAGATCCGTTGAGAAGAACGCGCAAGGAGGGCGCGGTGGCATTGGCGTGCGGCTTGTTCTTGGTCGGGAGTTTTACGCGGCGCGGGCGGAGAATGATTCTGCCGCTTGTAGCGCTAGTTGCTTCGATTGGCCTCGCCGGATTTGACGGATGCGGCAGTGGCGGAGCTGCAAATATTGGAGGCGGAGCCTCGACTGGAACTACGCCGGGGAACTACACGGTGACGGTGACTGGGAGTGCGGCAGGAGTGAGCCCGGTGATTCTGAAGATCAATCTGATGGTGCAGTAGGAGCGAAGGTCAGCGCACGCGGAGCACGATGATGGTTTCGTCGTCGAAGCGGTCTTTGCTGCCCTGAAAGCGCGAGACGTCGGCGAGGATGGCTTCGGCGATTTCTGCGGCGGGCAGATCGCGGCTGGCGCAGAGAAGGCCGGCGAGGCGATCTTCGCCGTACATCTCTTCCTTGTCGTTTTCGGCGTCGAGAATTCCGTCGGAGACGAAGACGATGGCGTCGCCGGGCTGCGTGGCGACGCTGAACTCTTCATAGGTGACGTCAGGGAACATGCCGAGAGGAAAGCCTTCGGCTTTGACGGTGACAGACTGGCCGGCGCGGCAGAAGACCGGCTGAACGGCGCCGGAGTTGGCGACCTGGAGGGTCTGGTTTTCGTCGTTCCAGAGAGCGAAAAGCATGGTGACGTACTGCGAGTCGAGCTTGCGCTCCTGCAGGCGTCATTGAGCAGGGCGAGCATGGCGGCAGGACTCGGGCTGCCTGGGCAGCCGCGGCGCGCATGATGCCGCTGACCAGCGCGGCGAAGAGCGCGGCGGGCGCGGCTTTGCCGCTGACGTCGCCGAGAACGATGGCGGTGCGATTGGGGCCGTAGTCGAGGAAGTCGTAGAGGTCGCCGCCGATGGTGCGCGCGGGAAGAAAGCGGACGGCCATCTCGGCGTGGGGATGCGAAGGAGCTTCAGGCGGCAGCAGGCGAAGCTGCACCTCGCGGGCCATGGCGATGTCTCGCTCGAGCTGGCGCTCCTGGCGGTGGACGGCCTGATAGAGGCGCGCGTTCTCGATGGCGATGGCGATCTGCGAGGCCAGCGTGGTCAGCATGCGCTCGTGCTCTTCATTGAAGAAGTTGGGGCGCGTGTGCTCGAGATCGAGCACGCCGATGACGCGGCCTTTGTAGAAGAGCGGGACGATCAGCTCCGAGCGGGTCTCGGGATTCATCGGGCAGGTAGCGCTGATCTTTGCTGACGTCGGGAACGTTGATGGGACGCCACTCGCGGACGGCGGCGCCGACGAGGCCGCTGGTGATGGGAATGCGGCGCATGGGCGCGTGGACGTAGCCGAAGCGCCAGGCGTAGCGCGTGATGAGCGTCTCGCCTTTTTCATCGAGCAGCATGATGGTGAACATCTGGTAGTCGATGAGGCGGCGGAGAAGCTGGCCGACGCGCTCGAGGAGCGGATTGAGATCGAGGATGGAGGCGAGCTCGACGGCGATTTCGTTGAGAACTTCGAGGGTCTGCGCCTGGCGGGAGACGCGCGCATAGAGGCGGGCGTTCTCAATGGCCTGGGCGATGCGCGAGGCGGTCATGGCGAGCACGTGCAGATGCTCGGGGCGGAAGAAATCTGGCTGCTCGCTTTCGAGGTCCATGACGCCGATGAGGCGATTCTTGGCGATGAGCGGGACGGCAAGTTCGGAGCGAACGTCGGGATTGGCGGCAATGTAGTAAGTCGGCGGTGGAAACGTCGTTGAGGAGGATCGGCTGGCGGGTGAGCGCGACCTGGCCGACGACGCCTTTGCCGACGGGAACGCGAGTGCGCTCGACCTGCGGTGTGTGGCCGATCTGGAAACGCATGCGCAGTTCGTGGGTGCGGTCGTTGAGGAGAAAGATGGCGAAGATGCGATAAGGCATGACGGCACGCACCAGTTCCGAGGTGCGGGCTGAGGAGGGTTTGCAGATCGAGCGTGGTGTTGAGCGCGTCGGTCAGGCGCATGAAGATAGGCGACGTCGGCAGGCTCGATGCGGGCATTCATCGGGTCGAGCGGCGCCGAAGGGTCGCCGGGGTCTGCGGGGCGGTAATCGCCCTCAAACTCGTGGCTTGGCGGCGATGGCGGAGTAGGAGGCATGCGTAGGGAACAATAGGCAGTTCACAGTTTACAAGGGGGAATCGGTAGGACAGGGACCACTTCTCGGCAAGTTGCACGCCGATCGCAGCCTGAAGTCAGGGAAGATGCAGGAAGAGATTCTTCAGTTTGGCAACTCGCCTCGTGTTGGCCATGGGAACGAAGCCGACGATTCCCTATTCCGATTTCGCCGCAAACGCGTCCGCTTCGTGATTCAGTTCGTTCACCGTTGCGGCGTGCGTGTAAATCACGATGCGATAGCGGAACGTGGTGGACTGGCCCTTTTCCAGCGTGTAGTTGAAGGCTGGCTGCTTGGCGTCGAACATGTGCCGCCCCAGCGGATTCGCCGCGAAAAGGCCGTAGCCGCGTGCATGCCAGTAAGTTGGGTAACCAACATTGCCGGGATGGTCGAAGATCGCAATCGTCACCGTGTGCCCCGCATCGTTATGGCCGGTCAGGGCGCACCAGCGGCCGCGCGTTGACCACGCCGCTTCGCCCTTCACGCCTTCGCTGGTCAGGTACTCGCCGGTGGGCGGGGCCACGCCGGGAGTGTTGGCCGCCGCTGCTACTGGAGTCGCCACGCCGTTCGAGTCAGTGAACGTGCCGCCCTTCTCTTCAGGCGACTCAAGCCAGCGCGCCACGCGGAGGCCGAGCAGGCCGTCCTTGTCGTCGTTGAAGACGGCGCGGTCCAGAGCTTTCAGCGTCACTGCCAGGTCGATGCTCCGCGTGGGGCCCTGGTGTGCGAAGACGTAGTGGGTCGTCTCGGCCAGCATCAGGATGATTTGCGCCGTCGATCCAGGTCGATTCGCTGATCAGTTCGCCGCGATTCGACGCCGCTCTTCGCAGAGACGATTTTGCCGAAGACGATGGTGCCCATCTTCGGGCTGCGTGCTGCGGGAATCGCTTCCGAGTTGTTCCAGAAGTCGAAGCCGTTCAGGTTGCTGTAGTTGAACCAGAGGCCGTCGTGATGAGGATGATCGGTGCGCTCGCCGGGACGCGGTTGCAGAGGCCAGCCGCGCGTGACGGTCACGCCATCCGCGTCAACGATCGGGATAGAGAACCGGCTTCTTCAGCGTCGTCGGCCAGATGTAGGAAGTGAACGGTCGGCCATCGATGGTGATATCGACGCGGCGATTGGCGTCGTCAGCCTTAACCTGCACGCCTGTGGACGCGGCGAAAGCGAGGCTTGAGCAACAGAATCCGAAAAGCGCGAAAATTAGGCAAGCTTGCTTGCGTCGAATAGAAAAAATCATGAATCAGCCCCTTTTGCTGAATGGCAGCACAAAGCGAAGAGGCACGACTTCTTCAGCAAGCTGTGAAGCCGCGCTCCCTTGCTCCCTCTCTCCCTGTTTTTACGCATACACCTTGCCTCCCGCCATCACCTGCTGCGTCTTGTCGTCGAATGTCACTTTCATGCCGGTCTGGATCGCCGCAACATTCATGCACAGAGCGATGGAATGGCTGTATCCGGCCTCGATGGGCGCATTGGGCGTCTTGCGCGAGCGCACGCACTCCATCCAGTTGCGCATGTTGGCGGAGGTCTGCGGATCGCCGTGGGTGTCGGCGTCGGTTGAAACCGTCTCAGCCTTCTCAACGAGCGAGAAGCTGGGCAGCAGGTTCGGCTTCATGCCCATTTCGGCGGCGAATTTTGCAGTCAGGCCGCCGGTCGGAGTCACCGTCTGCTTGTCCATGTCGATCATGCCGCCGTTGGAGTAGTAAAGCTCCTTGACGCCGCCGGCGGAGTTGGTGAAGCGCGAAGTGTACTGGACCTGGAAGCCTTTGTTGAGATCGTCGAGCGGGCCGTAGTCGAAGACAGCGGTCATCGTATCCCAGTTCTTGCGGCCGTCTTTCCAGAGATAGATGCCGCCGTTTGCGACGCACGAGCGCGGATGCGGCAGGCCGGTGAACCAGTGCACGGTGTCGATCTGGTGGACGAGCCACTGGTCGGGAATGCCCGAGGAGTACGGCCAGAAGAGGCGGAACTCAAGATACTTGCGCGCGTCGATAAGGCCCCATGTTTCTGCCGAGCGAATAGCGCTTCCAGTCGGTGTCCTCTTCTTTGAGCAGCGGAACGACATCGGGGCGGCGCCAGCGGCCGGGCTGATTCACGTTCCACGTCATCTCGACCATGACGATGTCGCCGAACTTGTCCCGACTTGATGTACTCGGCGGCCTTCTGATAGGCGGGAGTGGATCGGCGCTGCGTGCCGATCTGAACAATTTTTCCGCTCTTCTTTACCGCCGCCAGAAACATGCGGGCATCGGCCATGGTATGTGCGGTGGGCTTCTCCACGTAGGCATCGCGGCCGGCATTCACCGCTTCAGTACCGTGGTACGCGTGCTGAAAATCGGCAGTTGCGATAATGACTGCATCGACGTCCTTGCGGGCATAGAGCTCGTCGTTGTTTCGCACCTGGTCAACCGGATCGGCGGTGCCGCTCATCTTCTGGATGAAGGCCGCACCTTCTTCGCGACGTTTGTTCCAGATGTCGGAAACGGCCACGATCTGGAAGTTCATCTCTTTGTTATGGGAAAGAAACGCAGGCAGGTCGCCCTGTCTCATGCGGTCGCCGCAGCCGACGATACCTACGCGGACGCGATCGTTTGCGCCCAGGATAGCGGCGTAGCTCTGCGCGCTCGACGAAAATGCAGTCGCGGCGAGTGCTGCTCCGCCGACCTTCAAAAAATCTCTGCGACTGCTCTGATTCGATTCCATGATGGGCACCTGTGAGGTTGGTGTTCGGTTGAATGCTGCAAATCTTCGATGAAAAAAGACCAGAACATTATAGGTGTTGTCGAACAAAACTGAGGCGCCCCAGGCTTCAGGGCGCCCCATGAATTCAGGGTGTAGTGAAAACGGTTAGAAGTTGATCTTGATGCTGCCCTGGAAGACGCGGGCAGCGTTGGTTGTAGATGAAATCTGGCCGAACGTTGACGAAGTCAGCGATGCGGCTGGGTTGCTGAAGTCAGGATGGTTGAGTACGTTGAAAGCCTCGAGTCGAAGAGTCGTCGACAGGCTCTCGTGGATCGGGAAGATGCGCGAGATCTGCGCATCAAACTGCAGTGACTTCGGGCCCCTGAACGAGTTCTTGCTGACATTGCCGTATGTGCCAAGTGCAGGGCAGCCGTTGGCTGTGGCTGAAGCGCACCCGGCGGTTTGCCAGACCTGCTGAAAAGCGCTCGGATTCAAGTACTCGCGGTTGGATTCGCCGGTCGCCTTCTGGAGCTTTACCTCTGCAACCGGATTCACGCCAGCTACGAGATTCGGGCGGTCGTTGCCAACATCCGTCAGCGAGTTGTCCTGTCCCGAGGTCACCGAGAACGGTGCGCCACTTTGGATACGAATAAGTGGTGCGAGTTCCCAGCCGTTGATGATGGCCTTGGTTACGCTGTTGAAGCGGGTGAAGCCGCTCCGGGCAACCAGCGAGGTATTCACAATGTGCCGGTAGTCCGATCCGCATGGGCCGTAGTCCAATGCAAGGTTATTTGGGTTCTCAACAGTTGTCCCGGCGAGGTCGCCCTGCGCGTCTTCAATGTTGAGGCACTTCGCCCATGTCCAGTTGGCCAACAGGCTGAACGTGCTCGACATGCGATGTTGGATCGAACTGACAAGGCCGTTGTAGTTGGCCGTTCCCTCGTCACCGACGATGACCGAGCCGCCGCCGCCACCCAGGTATTGATTGCCTCCAATGGCGACACCGCCTGAAGTTTGGCCGGTGGGATTCTGTTGCGTCAGCAGGAAGCGTGACGTCTGGTTCCCGGTAGTCGAGCAGTTCGTTCCCGCCGCGCCCGCCTTTACAGCTGCCGGCCCGGCGGTTACGATGCCGGCGCAGCCGGTTCCACCCGCGCCCCATACGCCAGGAATGAAGACGGCGGGGTCAAAGGTGTAGCCAACTGGATCGTGCCGGGTACCGTTTCCGATATAGTCAATCTGCATTTGCCAGCCGTGACCGAACTGGCGCTGGATGCTCGCGGTCCATTGAATCGAATAGGCGGGCTTGAACTGTTGCACCATTACGATGAACTGCGACTGCGGGAAGAACAGTGCCTGCGCCGGCGTCGGGATCTGAGGCTGCGGGAATGGACTGCCAACAATGGTGCCTACCGACCAGGGAGCCGCAAAGGGCACAGGAACCGAACTGCCGGATGCCTGCGCGTTAGTAACGGCGGTGGCGAAGGGCGGATTCTGCTGGTTGCGCTGGCTGGTGAAGAAATTCGGATTGTCGTACATCAGCGAAGCGCCGGCGCGGAAGACGGTTTTGCCGTTGCCGACGGGATCGAAGGACATGCCGAAGTTGGGCGAGAACTGCCAGGTACGAGTTCTTGGTGAACTGGCGGGTCACGCCCGGGATCGCCGTAGTACATGGCGCCCTGCCGGAGCATTCGGGATAGACGGTGCTGATCTTGTTCGCCAGGAAGTTTGCCTGGTTGAAGACAACGCCGCGGTTGAAGTAGTCGTCGCGGCATGATATTTGGGCCCCAGCGCAGTCCCGCCGACCATCGTCAGTCGTGGGTTTGCGTGAAAGGTGTCCTGGAATGTAAAGGCTGGGAATCGGCCCGCGCAAAGCGTTCTGCTGCTTCTTGCTCTGCTGGAACGGACCCGACGATCCCAACGTGCCCATCAGGAAGTCAAGGCTCTGATCGCCGATCGTGCTGCCGCCCTTGGGACCGCTGCCGCTGTATTCGCCGTTGAAGGTGAAGATGCCGTTGCGACTCGTAGGCATTGCCGATGTTGAGTTGGTTCTGCACCCACTCGCCGCCGAACGCGATCTGGTGCTTGCCGCGCACCCAGGTCACGTCGTCGTCGATGCGACGCGGTGTTGTCGTTGAAGTGCGCGACGGAGTTGGTGCCGCCGCCGATGGTGAACTTGCCTTCAGACAGCTGCAGGCCATTGGGCACGGCTTGGTAAGACGATTCGACATGCCCAGCGTTGCGGCGTTGATGTCGTTCGGAGCGTATCCGCGGTTGTCCACGCGGCGGAGAATGGAGATGTGCGCCGCGTTCACGAAGTTGGGCGTGATGGTGTAGGCGTCGCCCAGCGTAAAAGTCTGGACGCGCTCGATGTTTCCTGACTGTGTCGTGATGAGGATGTTGTGCTTGTCGAAGTACGCCGGGAACTGGTAGCCGTCAACCAAGTAACGGCCGTAGATATTGTTTCTTCGAGCTGATGGTGCAATCGACCCTGGTGACAAACTGGTTGTCGGTGAGCAGATACGGGATCGCGTAGCGAGACAAACCCGCAATTGTTGGGATCAGTCGCCGACTGGGGTACGGGCAAGTATCCGTCTGAGCGCCAGCGCCGGTGCGCTGTAGGTCGGTTTGCTCGGGTATTTGTTTCCCGCCAGTGCTGTGCCGGTGAGCGGGTCAACCAAGGGGATTGCCGCGTCGTGTTGAGTTGCACAGGTTGCTGTTCGCGACGACCGGGCACGCCATCGGTCGCGGAATAGTCGCCATTCAGGTTTGCGGTCGTGGGTACGGTGGCCGCGTGCTCGATTGCGACTGGTCGGCTTTCCAGCGTTGGTAGGCCGCAAACGCGAACATCTTGTTGCGCTTGATCGGTCCGCCAAATGTTCCGCCAAACTGATTCTGGTGGAGAGTGTCGGGCGTCGACAGAGAAAAAGTTGGTGGCGTCGAGATAGTTGTTGCGGATGAACTCGAAAGCCTCGCCGTGATACTGGTTCGTTCCAGATTGAGTCACCACGTTGACCATGCCGCCAACGTGCCCGCCATCCTGCGCGCCAAGATCAGTTGACTCCACGCTGAACTGGCTGACCGCGTCGGGGAAGGGATAGGGCAGGTTGCCGTTGGCCATGTAGTCCTGGTTGTCGCCGCCGTCGAGGCGCCACAGCGTGGTGTTGCCTCCGCCGCCGGCGATTGAAACCGAGATCGTCGCGTAGGAATACTTGCTGCCCGTAAAATCGCCGGAAGGAGCGGGGCTGGAGCCGCCGGAGGCCGTGATCAGGTCCGTCATGTGACGGCCGTTGAGCGGCATCTCAGCGACTTCATTGTGATCGATTGTTTGCTTGAAGGTGGCGTCTTCAGTCTGCAACGAGAGGCCTTCCGCCTGGACCTCGATGGTTTGCTCTTTGGCTCCTACAGCCAGCGTTGCATTGACGCTGATGCTGCTGCCGACCTCGAGCACAATGCCTTTTTGCTCGTATGTCTTGAAGCCCGCAGCGACGACCGTCAGATCATAAGTTCCGATCGGCACGCCGGGGAAAAGATAGGCGCCTGAGGCATCACTTTTCGACGTGCGCTTTACCAAAGTAGCCTCATCAGTAAGCACCACACTGGCTCCAGCGACAACGGCACCAGTGGTGTCGGAGACTGTGCCCTGGATGTTTGCGGCGCCGGCGATCTGGGCGCGAATGGAGCACGGCGTTAAAACGAGCGTTATGAGAGTAATAACACCGGCGATTGCGGTGGCCAACCTTGCCAGATTGAGCAGATGATGGGTTTTACCCTTCGCGACTCGGTCTTTCATTACTGCCTCCTTAAATTCGTTCCTTCTCCAAGCACACAAAACTCCCCCCTCGGGCTTTCGGAAGGGTTGAATACGTATACGGGTAGGGAAGTGGTCTGACCTCTTCAGCGCAGAATCCTTACAAACGTGCTAAACGCCTGTCAAGGTAATTCTCAAGATTTGGGCTATATGGGCCTATTTCAAATCACATCAGTGGATTCGAGCGACCCGGGGATCGTATGGGCCGGGTCGAGGCGTCGTCCGGCAGGTAATTCAAATAAGGTCCGCGAGGAAATGAAGCTTGTGATTGGAATCACAGATTGAATCGGACTTATTTGGTCGTATATATACATAATTTCGTTTTTGGGCGAATCAAACGCCGGCTTTGAGAGCCAGGCAAACAGCAGTACTCGATAGTTCGGATTGGAGGATCACATTGAAAGGCAGGATTCATACTTTTTTACTGTTTTTCGTGGTTTCAGCACTTAGCGCATCGGCGCAGGGCACACAGGGTTTTGAGGTGGCTGGTGTTGTACACGACGGGACAGGCTCTGTGATCCCGGGTGCTTCTGTGGCAGTAAAACTGGAGGGCACAATTGCTGCAATCGCGGGTCAGACGGACGACGAAGGGAAGTTCCAGATTTCAGTTTCGGGGGCAGGCAGCTTTCAAGTGGAAGTGAATGCGAATGGATTCGAGGCCTATCGGATAACGGCTGCGCCAACTGTGCAGACGCCAGTTGCGAACCTGGATGTGACGTTGAAGGTGAGTGGGACGGCAGAGACAGTGGAGGTGACGGCGGATGCTTTGGCTGCTGAGACGACGAGCACGCAACTGGGCGAGACGCTCGGGAGCCAAAAAGATTGAGAGCGTTCCGCTGAACGGGCGCAACTTTACCGATCTGATGGCCGTGCAGCCGGGGATTGTGCCGGCGAACACGGCGCAGCCGGGCGCGGTGATTATGACGGGCGTGGCCACGACGCCGCCTTCGGGCGATGCGAATCCCGGCAACTTGTCGATCAGCGGGCAGCGCGAGGATTCGAATGGGTTCCGCGTGAACGGCGCCGATGTGGAAGAAGACGTGAACATGGGCACGTCGATCGTGCCCAATCTCGACGCCATCGACAGCTTTCGCGTGCTGACTTCGAACTTCGACGCCGAGTATGGCAACTCCAGCGGCGGGCAGGTGCTGGTGACCACCAAGACGGGCGGCGACAAATGCACGGCAGCGCGTTTGAGTTTCTGCGCAATACAGCGCTCGACGCGCGTAACTATTTTTCGTGCGGACCGCGCAGCTTACCGGCAGAACCAGTTTGGCGCCGCCGTGGGCGGGCCTGCCCATTGGAAGGGCCTCCACTGGTTCGCCGACTACCAGGGAACGCGGCTGACCGAGGGCATCGACACTGGCGACATCGCCGTGCCGTCGCTGGCAGAGCGCGGCGGAGACTTCAGCCAGGTTCCGCTCACCGGCAGCGTGAACGGCAACGCTGGGCCGCGCAGTTGTCATCAGGCCTGGGCCGAACAGTGACGGCGGGCGAGCCCTATGCGCAGGTTTTTCCGACGGGGCAAGATTCCGCAGTCGATCTGGTCGGCGCCGGCGAAGTATCTGCTGGCTTCGATTCCCAAACCCAATGCGGGCGACGCGGTGTTTGAAACGGCGAGCGCGGCCGAGACCCTGCAAGACAACAAGGGCGGATTGCGCGCTGATTGGACGCACGGCAACAGGCCGCTCACGGGCTACTACTTTCTCGACCAGTACTCGCTCGACAATCCTTATCCCACGGGCACCGGCGGCGCCAGCGTGCCGGGATTCGATGCGACCTCCAATGGCCGCGCGCAGCTGTTGAGCCTTGAGCACACGGTCACCATTGGCAGCACCGATGCTGAACGATGCGCACGTGAGCTACATGCGCAACGCCAACGCCGTGGGCCAGCCGCGCGGCGGCGTGGGCCCTCGCTCACCGACCAGGGATTCACTGGATATTGTTGCCGCTCAAGCCATCGACCGAAGGCATTGCCAATGTCGCCTTCAACGACTTCACCATGGGCGTGGACACGACGGCGCTGGTGCAGGCCGAGAACATCTACGAAGTGCAGCGACGCTTTCTCGCGCATCGTAGGCAAGCACGGGCTGAAGTTCGGCGGCGAAATGCACGCGAGCCAGATCAACACGCATCCCGATGTGGTCTTCAACGGCAGCTTCGGCTTCAACGGCTCCGAGACCGGCGTGGACTTTGCCGACTTTCTGCTGGGCGTGACGTCGAGCTACACGCAGGGCCAGGCGGAGAGCTTTTATAACCGCAACCTTTATATGGCGGCATTTGCGCAGGACAGCTGGAAGGCTGAACGATCGTTGACCCTGAACTACGGTGTGCGCTGGGATCGGATCCGGCCGTGGCTTGAGAAATACAACCAATTGCAGACGCTGGTTAAGGGCGAGCAGTCGCAGGTATTTCCCGGCGCGCCGCTGGGGCTGGTTTTTCCGGGCGATCCCGGCGTGCCGGCTTCGCTGGCGCCGCCGCGCAACAATTTTTCGCCGCGCGCGGGCATTGCCTACTCGCCCGCCCCTGCGGTGCGGCAGCCCTTTGGAGAAGATCATCGGCCCGGCAGGAAGCACGAGCATTCGGCTCGGCTACGGAATGTACTACACGGCATACGAGGGATTGTCGGCGGGAATCATGAGCGCGAATCCGCCGTATGGCTACACCTACACTTCTGCCGCGCCGCCGCTGTTCGCTTCGCCGTTTACCGTTGCGGCCACGGGCGCAACGCAGGGCAGCGCTTCCCGTTGCAGCATGTGGCTTATGGCGCGAGCCGCGCGAACCCGAATGCGACCGTTGAACTGGAGCCAGTTTGAGCCGCTGGTGGGCATTCCGGCCGTCGATCCGAACGATGTAACGCCATATGCGCAGCACTGGATGGCGAGCGTGGAGCGGCAGTTCGGTGCATCGACGCTGGCCACGGTCAGCTACGTGGGCACTTCGTCGCATCATCTGCTGGTGCTTGAAGAAGCGAACCCGGCCAATCCCGCGCTGTGCCTGAGCCTTGGCGCGGCGTGCGGCCCGTTCAACGAGCAGGCGGCGCGCACCGAGTTTGGGCCGCATTCGGCAGCGTGGAATTGCAGCGGACCATCGCCAACGCAAACTACAACGCGTTCGAGGCCACGCTCAATCATCGCTCGCACGGGCTGGAGTTGCTGGCCAGTTACACGTATTCGAAGTCGATCGATCAATCGGCGGGTCTGCCGGAGCCGGTGAATCCGATTAATCCGTCGCTGAGCCGCGGGCTCTCGGCCTTCGATATGCGGCACAATTTCGTGGCGTCGTTCCACTACGATTTGCCGGCAACATTCTCGAAGAGTCTGCTCTACGCACCGTCGAGAAAGGATGGTCGTTGGCGGGAATTGCGCGCTTCACGACGGGACTGCCAGTGACGCTGCTGAACAACAACGACACTTCGCTGCTGGGGACGATTCCGAACGGCATCAATAACAATGGCGTCGACACGCCGGAGTGGAACGGAGAATCGCTCGGCATCAACACCAATCCACGCGGCGGCGCGGCGGTCTTCGATGCCAGCCACTTCAGCCTGCCAGCGCTGGGCACGATGGGCAACGCGCGGCGGCGCTTCTTCTCCGGGCCCGGAATGGAGAACCTGGACGCGACGCTTTCGCGTGCGATCTCAATGAGCGAAGGCAGGAGCCTGGAGTTCCGCGCGGAAGGCATTCAACGTCTTCAATCACGCGCAGTTCTTCGGTGCGGCGACGGTAGAGGGCAACGTCTCCAGCGGAACATTTGGCCAAGCGGTGAGCGCGATGCCGCCGCGCCTGATGCAGATTGCGGTAAGGATCGAATTCTGACGCTAGATTGCGCGTCGTGCAAAAGCGATTTATTGTTATCTCGCTCCAGAATCGTGAGGGAATTGAGATGCAAATCAGATTTCTGCTTTTGCTCTTGTAGCTCTAATGGGCGTTACTGCGGCAGCCGCGCAAAATTCGCCAACGCGGCCGAAGATTACCGGCATCTCGCACCTGGCCGTGTACACGTCAGACGCGGCGGCCACCGAGCACTATTACACCGTGACGGTGGGCGCGGCGAAGCTGCCAGATCCTGAGAATCCGCAGGGCGTGCGCTATGCCCTGAGCCCGACGCAGTTTATTGAAGTGCTGCCGCTGCCGGATGGCGCGGGCATCGACCGGCTGGACCACACGGCCTGGAATACAGAAAACGCCGAGGGGATGCGCAAGTATCTGGCGGCCAAGGGATGGAAGACGCCGGCGCAGCGTGGAGCGGGGCACGGACGGCAGCCGCTGGTTCGAGGTGCTCGATCCCGAGGGCAACAAGGTTCAGTTTGTGCAGCCGCCGGCGATCACGCGAAGGCGATTGACGCGCCGAACGCGATCGGGCACCACATCATCCATGTGGGATTTCATGGTGCACGACCGCGCGGCGGAGGACAAGTTTTATCGCGACCTGCTCGGCTTCAGGCCGTACTGGTGGGGCGGGCGCGACGGCAAGGTGGAGTGGGTGAGCCAGCAGGTTCCCGACGGGCACGACTGGATTGAGTACATGATGTCGCGCGGGGCCGGGCACGGGGATTCCGGCGGACATGACGCAGCAGACGCTGGGCGTGATGGACCACTTCTCGATTGGCGTGGCTTCGGTTCCGGACGCGTATCAAAGTGCTGGCAGGCGGGAACCGGCTGGAGGGACGGCACGACCAGGCGCCGAAGATCGGGCTCGACGGGAAATACCAGTTCAATTTGTACGATCCCGACGGGATTCGCACGGAAGTGATGAACTTCCATGCGACGGAGAAGCCGTGCTGCTCGCCGTTCACGGCGGAAGATCCGGCGGAGTGAGGCGCAAAAGGGCAGCGACGACGGGGTCCGAGTCGCACAGAAAGCGAGCGGTTAAGTTATACTGGTTGAGGCATAAATGGGCAGGGAAATCCCTGTCTTGAGGCCTGCAGGCGAGCGATCTCGCTCGCTGAAATCAAGGAAAAACGAGAAGAAAATGCCCAAGTTGAAGACCCATTCGGGCGCGGCCAAGCGCTTCAGCAAGACTGGCACCGGCAAAATCAAGCGGGGCCAGACGAAGACGCGGCACATCCTTACGTCGAAGGCGCCAAAGACCAAGCGCAAGCTGGGCAAGACCGTGCTGGTTTCCGATGGCGACTACGAGAAGGTAGCGCGCATGATTCCCTACGCCTGAGCCACTGCGTGGGGCGGACCTTTGGATAGGGTCGTGCCGCTGCACGATGGGCCGTTGCATTGGCCCCCGCCGTTGCGAAATGCGTTCGCAGCGGCGAGAGATCAGGCTTGAAATGAGCGAGTGAAGAGGTTTACCGCCGCGCGCAAAATCGTGACGGCCTCCTGCCTCCAGCCGCGTAACTGAAACGCAAAAAGGAGAAACAACCATGCCCCGCGTAAAACGTAGCACCAAGCGGAATGACCGCCGCAAGAAGATTCTGAAACGCGCGAGCGGCTACTTCCTTACGAAATCGAAGCTCTACCAGGCAGCCCAGGAAGCCGTCGAGCGCGGCCTGAAGTTTGCCTACAGCGGCCGGCGCGCAGAAGAAGCGCCAGTTCCGCTCGCTGTGGATCGTGCGCATTGCCGCCGCATGCCAAGCTGAACGGCACCAGCTACTCGCAGTTCATCAACGGACTGAAGAAGGCCGGCGTCGAGCTCGACCGCAAGATTCTGGCCGACATTGCCGTGAAGGACGCGGCGGGATTCACCAAGCTTGGTGGAGCAGGCCAAGGCAGCGAAGCAGCGGCTAAAGCGGCGTAAAGCAAGACCGTAGATCGCACATACGACTGGCGGAAAGAAGCGGCCCGGGGTTCGAAAGGACTCCGGGCCGTTCGTGCGTTTGGGTCGTGAAATTATTCGCTCAGGAATTCGTTCACCGCTTTCTGCCACATGTCCGGCTGGTCGATGAAGTTCATGTGGCCGGCGTTGGGCAGGATCACGAGCTTCGAGCCGGCGATCTTCTCGTGCATCTCGCTGCTCAGGCTGGGGTCGCATTCGTCGTGGTCGCCGGCCACGATCAGCGTGGGCACGTGGATGGTCTGCAGGCGGTCGACCCACTCCACCGACTTCAGTTGCCGTCGATGATGAACTCGCCGTGCGATCCCCACATCTCGCGGTAGAGTTCCCAATTGGTGGGCGCGTTGCCTGTCGCCGGATCGTAGTTGGCGTCGGGCCGCGCGCCATAGAGGAACGGGAAATAGCCGTCGCCCCAGGCGAGAGTTTCGTACTCGGCGGGGTAGCGGCCATGCTCCCAGACGGCGCCTTTGCCGTAGAGACCGGCGGCCTCGAGCTCATTGAGCCG
The DNA here is from genome assembly GCA_963782085.1 of uncultured Acidobacteriaceae bacterium. Lineage (GTDB taxonomy): Bacteria > Acidobacteriota > Terriglobia > Terriglobales > Acidobacteriaceae > Telmatobacter. The sequence goes on along the minus strand of CAWAIL010000001.1, from coordinate 536,644 downwards.
CGCGAGTTTTTCGGGCGGCATCTGCGGCCTTTTCGCGCGCCAGCACCTCATTCATCTCGCGCGTTGAGGCGAAGGTGCTGTTCAGGATCAGGTGGCTCAGGTGCTGCTGGTACTTGAGCGCGTAGGCCTCGGCCAGCACGCCGCCGCAACTGTGGCCGAGCAGGTCGATCTTGCCCAGGCCGAGAGCCACGCGCACCGCCTCAACGTCGTCGGCCATGTTCTCGATGGTGTATTTGCTCACGTCCTGCAGGCGCTCGGACTGGCCGGAACCGCGCTCGTCGATAAAGATGAGCCGATGGGTGCGGGCCAGCGGCAGCAGCCAGGGCAGAAAGTAGGTGTGGTCGGCGCCGGGGCCGCCGTGCAGAACCACCAGCGGCGCGCCCTTGCCGAACTCGACGTAGTAGATCAGCACGCCGTTGGCGTCGACGTAGCCCGATTGCTGCTGATAGATGGCGGCGGGTGTCTGGGCGAAGTGATGGCTGGGCAAGCCCGAACATTGCGACAGAAAGTCGCAGAACACGGCGGCAACGATCGTTTTCATGGTCAACATGCTACGACACGATGCTAGATTTGGCGCGAAGTCGGAATTCTGGGCGAACGCCGAGCACGCCTAAGCGCGCGGCTGCTGCATGCAATGCTTTATCCTGCTCTTTACGCATGACGAACGAAGCAATACCCAATCTGACCGGCATTTGACGATGCCGCGCTGGACAAGGCGTTTGCCGCGCTTGAGGCGCAGGCGCGCGAGGCCGCGGCCGGCTGACTGCGAGGCGGCTGTGGAGGCGTTTCGCCTGGAGTGGCTGGGGCGCAAGCAGGGCCGGCTCAACGAAGTTTCCGACCGGTGGCTGAAAGCTGCGCCCGCCGAGGCGAAGAAGGCGCTGGGCAGCGCTTCAACGCGCTGAAGGAACTGGTGGAGGCGCTGCTGGACGCGGCGGCCGGCGCGGGGCCGAGTGATGCGGCGCTCAAGGCCGAGGCCATCGACATCACGCTGCCGGGAACGCGGCGGCTGACCGGCGCCGAGCATCCGATTACGCGCACGCTGAACGAAATTGTGCAGCGTGTTTGCGGCGCTGGGCTATTCGGTGGGCGTGGGGCCGGAGGTCGAGACCGACTTCTACAACTTCGAGATGCATGAATTTTCCGCCGGGGCATCCGGCGCGCGACACGCAGGACACGCTGGTGGTCGCGAACCAGGAGCGCAGGCCGCTGCGCGACCGGCTGCTGCTGCGCACGCACACTTCGCCGGTGCAGATGCGGACCATGGAGCTGCAGCCGCCGCCGGTGCGCATCGTGATTCCCGGCAAGGTGCACCGCAACGACGCGGCCGACGCGACGCACTCGCCGATCTTCCATCAGGTTGAAGGGCTGTGCGTGGACACCAACATCACCTTCAGCGACCTGAAGGGCACGCTGGACCACGCCATGAAGGCGCTGTTCGGCTCGGCGGTGAAGACGCGCTTCTTCCCATCGTTCTTTCCGTTCACTGAGCCGAGCGCCGACGTGCAGATCAGTTGCATCTTCTGCGGCGGCAAGGGCTGCCGCAAGTGCAAGCAGTCGGGATGGATTGAGCTGCTGGGCTGCGGCATGGTGGACCCGGCGGTGTTTGCGTTTGCCGCGGAAAAGCAGCCGGCCTACGACCCGAAAAAGATTTCCGGCTTCGCGTTCGGCATGGGCGTGGAGCGCATCGCGATGATGAAGTACGGCATCAGCGAGATTGGCAGTTTTTACGCGGGAGACATGCGGTTTCTGGGGCAGTTTGCATGAAGGTAGCAAGTTAGCGTGCGCTTCGCGCACATTAGCGAGTTAGCAAGTTAGCGGCAGCTATGTGAGTAGAACGTGACCGGATCGTGGCAAGAACGCGACATTTTCGGGATTTGCTTGTGTGGCAAAGAGGCGATGAAGCTTGGCGCACAGCATTGCGAACTGCATGAGTTCGAAGACAGGTTTATCCGCTAATCTGTTAGGCAGGTTCCTGAAATCGGAGATGTTCGGATTGCGTATGCAAGATGAGACGATCGCGCAGTTTCCGTTGCGAGCAATATCGCTGGAAGGGGCATGGGCAGGCTTGACAGATGCGCAATTGCGAAATTCGCTGGGCATGGCGCGTGGATCGCTTTACGAATTTGAAGACGCAGATTCGACGCTGGCAGAGCGATCTGAACTTTCTTCGATCAGGCATCGGCGCAGAAGTTTGCTGGAATTGGCGACGGAAGTACGGCCAAACTCATCAATGGATTGCTGGCAGTTGTTGGAAGCTTGATCAGACGGCGCGGATATCGCTAACTTGCTGAACTTGCGAATGTCCGCGCAAGCGGACGCTAACTTGCGAAAAGTGAAATTCATCATGAAGATTCTGACAAATGGCTTCGAGCTTACCTGCCGGGACTCGCAGTTGACGATGCGCAGCTCGCCGAAGACCTGACGCTGCGCGGCATTGCCGTCGAGGGCATTTATTCGCTCGGCGAGGGCAACGGCTCGCTCTACGAGATGGACATCACCACCAACCGCGTGGACGCGATGAACCACTACGGCATGGCGCGCGAGGCGGCGGCGATTTATGGGCTGAAGCTGCCGGAGCTGCATTTTGCGCTGCCCGAGGCGAGGCCGGCGGCAGAGCCCTTTCCGGTGAAGATCGAAGCCGAGGATGCGTGCGGCCGGTTTACGGCGCGGGTGCTGCGCGATGTGACGATTGGCGAGTCGCGCGACTGGTTCGCGGGCGCGGAGGTGGCGACGTACTTCGGCCTGCTCGAGCAGAAGATGATTTCGAACGCCGTGGACGCGACCAACTTTGCGTGGCTGGCGATGGGCCAGCCGACGCACGCCTTCGATCTGGACAAGATCGAGGGCGGCATTATTGTGCGGCGCGCGCGCAAAGGCGAAAGACTGAAGACGCTCGACGGCGTGGAGCGCGTGCTCGATCGCGGACGACCTGGTTGTGGCCGATCACAAGAAGGCGCTGGGGCTGGCCGGCGTGATGGGCGGCTGGGACACGATGATTACGCCGGAGACGAAGAATGTGCTGGTCGAGGCGGCGTGGTTCGATCCGATGGCGGTGCGGCAGACGGCGCGGCGGCATGGGCTGCACACCGACGCGAGCCATCGGTTTGAGCGCGGCGCGGATTTCAATGCGGCGCCGGTTGCGTCGGCGCTGGTGAGCGCGATTCTGCTGGCCAACGGCGGATGGATCGAAGGCGAACTGGTTGACGTGCGCGTGGCAGCGATTGAGGAGCGCACGGCGCGGCGAAAGCCGGTCACGCTCGCAGCTCAGCGAGGTGCAGCGGATTCTGGGCGCGACCGTGGACAAGGAGGGCATTACGGCTGACGACGGTCGAAGGCGGTGCTGACGGCGCTCGGCTGCGGACTTGCCGCGGACCTGCGATGACTAGCGCGAGGGCGACGCTGTCGTGGCGGGTCACGCTGCCGAGCTGGCGGCTCGATCTGGAGCGCGAGATCGACCTGATCGAAGAGGTCGCGCGGGTTTACGGTTACAACCGGTTTGCCAACACGCTGCCGGCGTTTGGCGAAGGCGTGCGGCGCTGCCGTGGGCGGAAAAAGAAGCGGCGGTGCGCGGCACGTTGCTGGCCGCGGGATTCCACGAGGCGATCGGAAGCACGTTCTGCTCGGCGGCCGAGGGCGCGCTGACCGCGCCGCAGCCGGGGCTGGTGGTGCCGCTGGGCAATCCGCTGAGCGAAGAGGCGGGCGTGCTGCGGCCGTCGCTGGTGCCGGGAATGCTGGCGATGATTGCCGGCAACCTGAATCGCGACGTGAGCGATGTGCGGCTGTTCGAACTGGGAACGGTGTTCAGCGGCACCGACGGAGAAAGTGGATGAGCGGCCGGCGCTGGCGTTTGGCGCGGTGGGAGCTCTGCCGAAGAGAGCGCGCTGCATGCGGCGCGAGCCATCGACTTTCACGATGTCAAGGGCGTGGTGGAGCAGGTGCTGTCGCGGTTCGAGATGCGCGCGATGTACTTCGACCGCTTTCCGGCCGAGGCCGGAATCACGCCGGAGTGGCTGCATCCGTATCGCGCGGCGCGCGTGGTGGCCGACGGCGTGACGGTGGGGTGGTTCGGGCAACTGCATCCGCGCGAGGCCGCGGCGCGCAAGATCAAAGACGCGGTGCTGGTTGGCGAGATCTATCTTGACCGGCTCTACAAGCTGCCGCTGCGCAAGCCGGCCGCGCGCGAGATTTCGCGCTATCCAGCCGGTGCGGCGCGATTTTTCTCTGGTTCTGGACGAGAGCATTGCGTGGGAGACGATCGACCGCGCGATGGGCGGGCTGCAGATTCCCGAGCTGGTGGACTGGCGGGTGCGCGAGGTGTTTCGCGATGCGCGGCTGGGCAAGGGCGAGTATTCGCTGCTGCTGGGCGCGACGTTCCAGGCGCCGGACCGCACGCTGCGCGAGGAGGAGCTGCAAAGCTTTCAGGCGCAGGTGGTGGAAGCTGTTGGCAAGGCGGGCGCGCGGCTGCGGAGTCTGAGCGCGCGAACGTCGGAATTGACGTGAGCAATTCACGAGCGAGCGAGCTATACTCGAACGGAAACGGGGCCCTATGGGTTGGAGGAGTCAGAGCGGATTTTCGGAACTCGGAGGCAGCTGTGGAGACGCATGGAGCGAAGAACGGACAACATGCAGGACGACGGCGGAACCGGTCGCGCTGGCGGTGAGCGTGGACGATTTTTCGGCGCTCGAAGAGCGGATCCGGCGCGCCGTGGACCTGGTGAAGCGCGAGCGGCAGGCGCGCGCTGCTGCGGAAGAGCGCGCGGCCGCGACGCGCCGAAGCGCAGATGCGCATGCAAGCTGCCAGTTGCTGGAGCAACTGCAGAACGAAATTGAACTGGCGCTGCGCGCCGAGCGCGACCAGGTGCGGCAGCGCGTGGAGCGGCTGCTGGCGCAACTCGATGCGCTGGAATTGTGAGGCGAAAGATGGCTCAGGAATCCGGCGCGCTCGGCGCAAGCGAATACGTGACGGTTGAGATTTACGACCAGCTCTATCATCTTTCCGGGCAGGATCCCGGAGCACATTCGCGAGCTGGCCGCCTGCGTCGACGCGAAGATGCGCGCCGTGGCCGCCCAGGGCAGAACGGCCGACTCACTGCGCGTGGCCGTGCTGGCCGCGCTGAACCTTGCCGATGAACTTTCGCAGGCGGCGACGGCCGATCCGAAACCGGGGCATGCAAGAACAGCGAGTTTGCGGATGCTGCTGGACGAAGTGCTTGAAGCGGCGCCGGGCGGCAGAGACTAGCCCTCACCGCCCCTCCCGCCATCTCCAAAGCCAGGTGTGAAAGCGCGACTTAATGGAGAGAAATTCCCGCAGGAAACTCCCAGTCAGGTTTTCGTGGCTGTGTGTACTAGTTTGCAAACCCGCTCCAAATTTCGCATTTTCGAGTAAAGTCCTGATTTTAGGCTGGTTAGATGTTTTTCCCCGTAAAGTCCTCGAAAGAAGTCGCTTAGGGGCGTTTTGCACTCCAATAGGTGCAAATTCGTCCCAAGATGTGCAGCCGCCATACCATCAAGTGGCAAACATCCCCGCAAAGTGGTGCGGCCCAAAGCTGTTCAGCTCAGGGCCGCGAAGGCGCCAACTCGTGTTTCCCGCTACTGAAACAAGTATAGCGAAATCAGCGAAATTACCGGCACTGTTTGGGAAAAATATATTGTGTTTGGAATGAGGTAGATGCGATGGATTTGAAGGGTCCGAGGACTTGACAAGATTTGGGGTAGACCGGGTTTTTGTCTGCCGGGGACGCGTTTATCGACCTCCGTTCAGTCGATAAAGTAGCCAATGTCTGTCAGGGCGCGGTCGTTCAGGTCGACGCCCATGAGTCTGGCACCAATCCGGCTCTGCAGGCCCTGCTCAAAACGCTCGAGTACAGTTGCCGGCAGGTCGGTCTGGAGCCGGAGCATTCGCAAGAGCGAATTGCTGTCGATCTGGCAGTCGTAGTCGCCTGGCAGGCCGCAGGCTGGGCGAATGGTGAGGGAGAGCGGCAGCGCGCCGGTCCCGGCGTCACCAGAGGCGGATGGGCGGGTGATGAGGTTGACTCGCATACGGCATGCTGCCCCGTTTTTGGGCAGCCCTCAATGGCGCGGAGGGGGGATGGTGCTGAGACGAAACGGGGAGTGGGTGTGGAGCGGGGACAAGGGAACAGGGATTAGGGATTGGAGAACAGGGGTCTATGAGAATGTGGACCGGAGCGGGAACTGAGTTCCGTCCCCACCCAAGCAAAGCTTGGGTGAGGCACCCCACTCCAGTGGGCTGGCATTGTGTTATCCGAGGTCCCAGGACGGGACGTGGGACACCGTGACAGAGTGTGCGGGCCTGGAGACCCGCACGACAGCCGACCTCCGCCCGGCGAGCCAAATGCGGCTGCCGGGGACCCGACCTGGAGGTCGGCGCTACAGAGCGACGATCATTTTGCGGCGAGTTGGCGCAGGACGTATTGCAGGATGCCGCCGTGCTTGTAGTACTCGATCTCCTGCGGCGTGTCGATGCGGACCATTGCGTCGAGCAGTCTTTTTCTCGCCGTCGGGCTGGTCGCAGTCGACGGCGAGAGTGCGGCCGCCGGCGAAGCTGCTTGTCGAGCAGCGCGGTGAGGCCGGGGAAGTCGTAGACCTCTTCGCCGGTGAGGCCGAGCGATTCGGCGTTCTGGCCGGCTGCGAACTGCAGCGGCAGAATGCCCATGCCGACGAGGTTCGAGCGGTGAATGCGCTCGAAGCTTTCGGCGATGACGGCGCGGACGCCGAGCAGCTTCGGACCCTTGGCGGCCCAGTCGCGCGAGGAGCCGGAGCCGTATTCCTTGCCGGCGAGAATGATGAGCGGCACGCCGCGCTCGGCGTACTTCGACGCTGGCGTCGAAGATGGACATCTGCTCGCCTTCGGGCAGCAGGCGCGTGACGCCGCCTTCGGTGCCGGGCGCGAGCTTGTTGCGCAGGCGCACGTTGGCGAAGGTGCCGCGCACCATGACTTCGTGATTGCCGCGGCGCGAGCCGTAGGAGTTGAAGTCGGCCGGCTTGACGCCGTGCTCGGTGAGGTATTTTCCGGCGGGGCCGTTGGCCTTGATGGAGCCGGCGGGCGAGATGTGGTCGGTGGTGACGGAGTCGCCGAGCACGGCGAGCACGCGCGCGCCGGCGATGTCGGTGACGGGCGCGGGCGTTGTGGTCATGCCGTCGAAGTACGGCGCCTGGCGGATGTAGGTGGAGTCGGGCTCCCACTGGTAGACGTCGCCGGTGGGGAAGCTGAGGCCCTGCCAGCTGGCGTCGCCCTCGGTGACGGTGGCGTACTCCTTGCGGAAGCCTTCGCTGGATGACGCCCTTCTCGATGGCTGCGGAGACTTCGGCTTGCGTGGGCCAGATGTCCTTGAGGTAGACGGGCTTGCCGGCTTGATCTTTGCCGAGCGGATCGGTGTCGAAGTTGTGGCCGATGTGGCCGGCGAGCGCGTAGGCGACGACCAGCGGCGGGGACATCAGATAATTGGCGCGCACGTCGACGTTGACGCGGCCCTCGAAGTTGCGATTGCCGCTGAGCACGCTGACGGCGACGAGGCCGTGCTCGTCGATGGATTTGGAAACGTCGGAGGGCAGCGGGCCGGAGTTGCCGATGCAGGTGGTGCAGCCGTAGCCGACGACGTTGAAGCGCAGCTTTTCGAGATAGGGCAGCAGGCCGGCCTTCTGGTAGTAGTCGGTGACGACGCGCGAGCCGGGCGCGAGCGAGGTCTTGACCCACGGCGGAACGGTGAGGCCTTTTTCGACGGCCTTCTTGGCGAGCAGGCCGGCGGCGATCATCACGGAGGGGTTCGAGGTGTTGGTGCAGCTGGTGATGGCGGCGATGACGACCGAGCCGTGATCGAGATAGTGGATCGGGATCGACGTCGAAGCGCTCCTTCACGGTTGTGGTGACGTGCAGCGGCGTGCCGGCAGGCAGCGGACGAAGCTGTCGGGGCCTTCGTTGTCTTCAGCGGCGATGGCGGTGTCGGTGACCGTGTCGCGCTGCCATGCGGCCGCGGTGCGCGAGCCGAGCGGCTTGGCGGTGGGCGCGAGCAGCGACGGGCAGTTGCTGGCGAAGCTCGCGGCCGCGTCCTTGAGCAGCACGCGATCCTGCGGGCGCTTGGGTCCGGCGACGCTGGGCTCGACGGTGGCGAGATCGAGCGCGAGCGTCTGCGTGTACTCGGCTTCGGGCGCGCCGGCGGTGTGGAAGAGGCCCTGCTCCTTGTAATAGGCCTCGACGAGCGCGATCTGCTCTTCGCTGCGGCCGGTGAGGCGCAGGTAGCGGAGGGTTTCGGCGTCGACGGGGAAGATGCCGCAGGTGGCGCCGTACTCGGGCGCCATGTTGCCGATGGTGGCGCGGTCGGCGAGCGGAAGCTCGGCGATGCCGGGGCCGTAGAACTCGACGAACTTGCCGACGACGCCGAGCTTGCGCAGCGCCTGGGTGACGGTGAGCACGAGATCGGTGGCGGTTGCGCCTTCGCGCAGCTTGCCGGTGAGCTTGTAGCCGACGACCTGCGGGACGAGCATGGAGACGGGCTGGCCGAGCATGGCGGCTTCGGCCTCGATGCCGCCGACGCCCCAGCCGAGAACGCCGAGGCCGTTGATCATGGTGGTGTGGGAGTCGGTGCCGACGAGCGTGTCGGGATAGGCGAACTGCTCGCCGTCGATTTCGGTGGTGAAGACGACGCGGGCGAGGTATTCGAGATTGACCTGGTGGCAGATGCCCATGCCGGGCGGGACGGCGGAGAAGTTGCGGAAGGCGGTCTGGCCCCACTTGAGGAAGGCGTAGCGCTCGCGGTTGCGCTGGAACTCGAGCAGCGGAGTTGGCGTCGTAGGCGCCGGCGGTGCCGTATTCATCCACCTGGACGGAGTGGTCGATGACCAGCTCGGCGGGCGCGAGGGGATTGACGCGCTCGGGATCGCCGCCGAGGGTCTTGATGGCGTCGCGCATGGCGGCGAGATCGACGATGGCGGGCACGCCGGTGAAGTCCTGCATGAGGACGCGGGCGGGCATGTAGGCGATTTCGCGGCTGGGCTCGGCCTTGGCGTCCCAGTTGGCGAGGAATTCGATGTCGGCGGCGGTGACGTTGACGCCGTCTTCGCGGCGCAGCAGATTTTCGAGCAGGATTTTGAGGCTGAAGGGCAGGCGCGCGAGATTGAAGCCGCGGGCGGTGAGCGCGGGAAGGCGATAGATGGTGTAGGAGCGGTTGCCGGAGGTGAGCACGGCCTTGACTGAGAAGCTGTTCATCGGGAGATCCTTTCTAGCGGAGCTAGCGTTGTTTGCGGAGCTAGCGGAGTTAGTGGAACTAGCGGCAGTCAGTTTCCCGGCGCGCGTCTGAAGGCGAGGACCGTCGCAGACGATTGCGCGGGCCAAAAACTTGTCGGAATCAGATTACTCGAGCGGGAGGGTCTAGCGTCCACGGTCGTGGCGGCCGTGGCGGAAGCGCTTGAAGAGAGGCAAACCGGATGGAAAGACGGCGCGACATAGGTACGACAAAATTCTAGCGCGAAGCTATCTGGGGATGGAAAGCGAAATTTGTGTGAGCCTAGTATCGGTCGCGCCAAAGGCTGCGCAGGAGAGCAATTTGCGAACATGAAGTGAGCCGTAGCGATCGCCCTATACTGAAGATGCGAGGTTCTTCGCAGTGAGGTTCCCCAGATATTGAGTTCGATGGACCGGATTGAGGGGCTTTTCGCGCGCTTTTTTGCGTGGCTGGTGCGGCGCATGCCGAACGAGCGGCAGCGGCTGCTGGCGATCACGATCGTGGCCGGCGGATGTGTGCGGGCTGGCGGCAGTGGCATTCCATTTCAGCGTTGCGTGGCTCTACGGATTGCTCATCGATCGCGCCACGTCGGCGCCGGGTCACGCGTGGATCTGGTGGACGATTCTGACGCCCGCGCTGGGCGGACTGGTTGCCGGTCTCGGGCTCACGTACTGGGTTCCCGCGGCGGCGGGCAGCGGCATTCCGCAGGTGAAGGTGGCCTACGCCTTCCGGTTCGGCGCCATCACGCTGAAGGAGACGGTAGGCAAGTTTGTTCTGTGCGCGTTGCAATTGGGCAGCGGCGCGTCGCTTGGCGTTGAGGGGCCGACGGTGCAGATCTGCGCCGGCGTGAGCAGCTTTCTTGTCGCGCGTGGCGCGGCTGAGCCCGAAGAACCAGCAGGCGCATGACGTCGGTGGGCATGGCGGCGGGCATTGCTGCGGCGTTCAACGCGCCGATTGCCGCCGTGACTTTCACGCTGGAGGAACTGATCGGCAGCCTGGACCAGACCATGCTTTCGGGCGTGATTGTGGCGGCGGCGCTGGCGGCTGTGGTGGAGCACAGCATGTCTGGGCTCGAATCCGATTTTTCATGTGCCGCGACTGCAAATCTACACGCTTGCCAATGCCTCGTCGCTGATTTGGTATGCGCTGCTCGGGTTGCTGGCGGCGATTGTGTCTGTTGCGTTCACTGATTCGCTGCTCGTGGCTGCGCCTGTGGTTCAGAGGGCTCGAAGTCGGTTCCGAAGTGGGTGCAGCCGGCGATTGGCGGCGCGGCCACCGGCGCGCTTGGCGGTAGTGGCGATCTGGTTCTTTCATGTGAACGGCATTGCCGGCGATCCCTACAAGACGCTGACGCAGGCGCTGCTGGGCAATCTGCCGGTGACGGCGATGGCGGGCTTGTGCGTGCTGAAGCTGGCGGCGACGGTCACTTCGTATTCGAGCGGCGGCTCGGGCGGCATCTTTGCGCCGTCGCTTTTTATGGGCGGAATGCTGGGCGGCGCGGTGGGCTATCTGGATGTGACTGTCTTTCATCACTCCGGCCGACTCGATCGGCGCGTTTGCGGTGGTGGGCATGGGCGCGGTGTTTGCGGGTGTCGTGCGCGCGCCGATGACGTCGATCCTGATCATCTTTGAGATGACCGGCGGCTATGGGCTGGTGCTGCCGCTGATGATCGCCAACATGAGCGCCTTTGCGCTGGCGCGGTACTGGCGGCACACGCCGGTCTACGAAGCGCTGCTGGAGCAGGATGGAATTTTCCTCGAGCGCCATGTGGATCCGAGCGAAGGCGGTGGACAGCACAGAACGGAGACGCGAGAGGCTGAGGAGCTGAATGCAGATGCGCGGTCGTGAGAAGACAGGGAGCCAGGAAACAGAGAGAGTAGAGAACAAGAAGGATGACGGAGAACAGAGAATAGCGAGGCTCAGCTGACTAGCGTTGGTTTCAGCGGAGCAAAAAGTTAAGACGTGGCTATGAGGATTACCGCGGCTGCATGTTGTAGAGGAAGTAAGCGCGGAGCTCGAGGTAGGGGCCGTGGAACTCGCGGGGCAGCGGCGGGATAGCTGGAGCCGGTGATCGCGCCCCACGCAGCGCGGTCGAGGCCGGTGTCGCCGGAGCGGCCGTCCAAGCTGCATATCGACGACCTGGCCGTTGGGCAGGACCTTGAAGCGAACTGCGACCACGCCCGACTTGAGGATCGGCGGATTGACTTCATCGGGAATGAGCGGGTCCCAGGTGCGCTGCGTGACGTAGTGCCAGCGCGCCAGCCAGTCGCTGAAATCGACGCCCTGCGTGTCAGAGAGAATCTCGGGCGCGCCGGTGCCAGCGCCGGGATGCATGGAGAGCCCGCCGCTCGGAGCCTGGATGCCGGACGTGCCGGGCCGTGATTCGTGCATGGCGTTCTGCATGTCCTCGCGCAGCTGGTCGGCGGGATTCTGCGAGCCCATGGCAAAGTTGGGCTTGGCGGGAACGGCTTGGGGCGCGGCGCCTCAAGGCTGCTGCGACTGCGGGTTGGGCGGAATGGGTTGCGTGGGCGCCGGCTTGGTCTGTTCGGGAGACTGGATCTGCGGCTGATTGTCGGCTTGCTGCGGAGGCGGGGGCGCCTGTTCGGCCTGGCGCTTCATGTCCTCCAGCGTCTTCTTGTCGATGAGCGGCTTGTTGGGCAGCGGCTTGGCGTGACCTTGGGACGCGATTCGCGGAGCGCGTCGGGCGGCAGATCGAGGTAGGTCAGGTCCTTGCGCTGCTTGATGGCGTCGAAAGGATCGATGACCTGGGGCACCTTGAAGATATATGTCGGAATCCAGGTGATGGCGGAAAACAGCAGGATGTGGAAGAGAAGCGCCAGCCAAAAGCCTTCGCGCAAGCGCGCCCAGCGGCGCTCGTCTTCGAGCTCGCCGATCATCTCCAGCAGTTCGTGGGTGTCGTAGTCGACCCAGCGCGAGGAGCTGCGAGGAGCGCGTGCTTCGCGATTCGCTGGCTTCAGCGGCTCGTTGATCGTGTCGATTCCCAGGATCGAACCAGTGATGCGGGTATCCTGCGACGGGGCCACCGGCTTGCGAAGCTCGAATCGGCTGGTTCCCTTGGGCTCGTTCACTTCGGTTGGCGCTTCGCTGGTGGGCATTCGGTGCTGAGAGCTGAGCAAGGCGCAGCTGCGGCGCCACGACCTGGCTCCGATTCGAGTCCTTCCCGTCTATTCTCTCATTCTTTGCGATGAACTGCGCAAAGGCTCCCCGTACAATGGATGCTTGCGCAAACACTGATTGAAACCCTTATTGAATTGACGCATGGATGAGCCGGAAGGGGATAGCGTTTGAAGCAGTTTTTGGCGCATCTGGCGGCAGAATGGAAGCTGGTGATCCTGCCGGCGCTGATGAAGTGGGGGCTGCTGGGGCCTGGGCGCGGTCGCGGTGCTGGATTCGTCGAGCATTCCGGTCCCGATGGACGCGATTCTGGCCCTCTATGTGTGGAACGACAAGAGCCATTTCTGGCTCTATTGCCTGGTGGCGGCAGTGGGTTCGGCGATCGGCGGGCTGCTGCCCTATGGGCTGGGCCGCGCGGGCGGCGAGCTTTTCCTGCTGAAGCGCGTGAACCGGGCAGAGTTCGAGCAGCTGCGCGACCGCTTTCAGCGGCAGGAATTTCTGGCGGTGATGATTCCCTCGATGCTGCCGCCGCCGACGCCGTGGAAGGTCTTTGTCTTCGCGTCGGGCGTTTTCGAGATGCGCGTGCCGAATTTCATGCTGGCGGTGACGGTGGGACGAATGATTGCGCTGGCTGGTGCTGTCGCTGCTGGTGCTCAAGCTGGGGCCGGGCGCGGTGGACCTGGTGGCGCGCCACGCGGTGCCCACGGTGCTGGTTGTGCGCGCGCTGGCGGTGAGCGGGTTTACGTGGTGGTGGAGGCGGAAGAAGCGCAGCGGAAAGCTGCTGGATGACAATGGCAGCGCGGTTACTGAATCGGGTGGCGATTCCAGGTAGCGATGCCGTTCAACCGAAGTGAATAATAGCTAAATTGGGTTGAATGCGATCGAGTCGGCGCGCTATTGCGGCTTGTTTCCATGGGCAGCTGCGGGCTGCGCGACCTGAGCCGACCCGGCGCCTGAGCGGACGGGCGGAGTTGCTGTCGTCACATTCTGCTGACGGGCGGCATGGACTGAAGGGCCGAATTCCTGCTTGAACTTGCTTGCCCGGCCGGTGGAACTGCCGCTGCCATTTTGGGCGGAAGGCGTTGCAGCGGCAGTGCGGTTGTCGCGGCGTGCGACGGTTTGTGGACCGAATTCCTGCTTGACCTTAAATTTCTCGGTGCGGACTTCTGCGGTCTGTGGCTGGCCATTGGAGGACACGCTGGTTCTGCCGTTGTTGCTTTGCTGGGCTGAGGCCATTGAAAGGGAGATTGTGATGAGGGTGGCTGCAAGGACAGAGTTGCGCGCGGAAACGCGGTGCAAAGTCAATTTGACCTCCGGTGCGGAAACAGGGCCCTGAAGAAACAAGGGTTCCCCGCCGCAGATGCGGGAGTCAATGCAACTTAAGTTACAAGTAGTGCCGATGTGCCTTTGGAATCAGGCTGTTCCTGGTTCGACTCCGGCCTGGGGTGCGCGCACCTTCCGCAGCAATGCCTCAAATCCGAAAGCGGCGGCGAGGGTGAGTGAGGTGGCCATCACGTCGTTGCGGTAGAAGGGAATTGCGGCAAGGTAGCAGGTGACGAGACCTGAGAGCGTATGGGCGTAGAAAGTGCTGCCGGCCCAGACACTGTAATTGGAGACCACGAAGAACGAGGTAGGACCGAGGATCGCACCGGCTGCGCCGCGGACAAAGTTGGTCTTGGCATGCAGCAGAATCTGGCCGAGGACGATGGCCATGACATACCAACCCCAGGTGATGATATAGGCCTGCCAACGGAAGGGGTAGCCGTAGTGGAACACTGTGAGGCAGTAGTCGCTGGCGATGAGCGTACCGAGCGGGAAGAGCATTTCGCGCCACGAACGGCGCGCGCCGAAGAAAAGCAGCGCACCTGTAACGGCCGTGAAATTGAGCCACGGCACGTGAGACGCAACCACGTAACGGCTTAATACACCAAGCAACACCAGTACATATGCGAGCATTTTTCCCTCTTCCCTGGGATGTACGAAATCGCCGTTGGGTCAACGGCCTCTTTGATCAACTGAACTATATCCATTCTGAGGTGCGAGGGCAGATCGGTCAACCGGACGACTTCGATTGGATGGAAGAAATGTTCCATGGGGAGCAAATGGGGAGTGATGGCCTCATGTTGGAGTTTCGGTCCAAAATCCGACATCAAAGGTAGCTGTTGGGCAGAGCGTTTGGTGTCGGTGATCAGAGGTGTTGCGATTGTGTGGGCGTGGACGCCCACGCGACAGCCGGACTGGAGTCCGGCGCTACTGATGCTGGTAGGTGCTGTGCCTTGGTTCGGCGCTGGAAAGATGAAGAAAGGCGGGTTAATGCTGTTCGCGGCCGTTCATGGCTTCGCCGGCGTCTTCGTGGCCGTCGACGATGTAGACCCAGCCGCCGAGGGCCGCGATGTACGTAGTTGCTTGAGGGCCGATGAACGCGTAGTCGAAGCGCAGATCGGTGAACTCGACGGTGGTCCAGGTGCGGCCGGGGGCGAGATTCGGAGGGTCCATGCCCGGCGACGGGCTCCTGGCCGATGTCGCGCACCACGGCCCACGTTCCCCAGTCGAGATAGACCTGGCCGAGCGGCGTGCGCTTGGCAGCTTCGACGGCGGCGTGTCGGCCGGCTTGTAGAGCACGTCGCGCTGCGGGTCGCTGTCGATGGAGTCGCGTGCCAGCGTGTTGATTTCGGCGGTCTGGTAGAAGTCGGGCGTCTCGAGGATCGCGTGCCAGCGGAAGGGATTGACGGGGTAAGGCTCGGCGGCCATGCGGGTCACCGGCTCGGACGCGACGTTGGTGTTGCCGAGCATGGCCAGCGCCTGCGCGTGCTCAGCCCAGCGCAAGCAGCCCAGAATCAGACATTCCGACGAGCGCGAAGATGGCCCAGCCCTGACCGCGGAATGGCTTGCGGCGCGCGCCGATTTCGCGATCGGCGAGGCCGAGCAGCCACGGCATGAAGAACGCCAGGAAAAACAGCGCCCAGAGAACCGGCTCGGCGATGAACATGAAGCTGCCGGCGTACCAGCGAGGATTGAGCGGAAAGAACGGACGCACGCCGTAGTTGTTGGTCCAGTCGAGCAGGATGTGGCTGAGCGCGGCGATGAAGGCGGTGAGATAGAGCCAGCCCCAGTGGATAGGCTGGCGGATGCGCGTCTGGAGGCGGGGTGTTTGATGACAATGCTCCGCCACCCGTTCGTCTCCTGATGCGACGAGAAATGGAGCACCTCGCTTGTCGGAGATGGGGCAACGAGCTTGCGGCGAGCGCTTTTCGACGCGCACGATCGAAGCAGCCAGACCGCGCCGACCACACGCCGGCGACGACGGGCACGGCCCAGAAGGTGTGCGTGATGCCGCGATGATGCTTGAGCTCTTCGACGGGGCCGGCGAATCCCCAGAGGATGTCGAGGTCGGCGGCCTCGGCGGCCAGCACCGCAGCGAGCGTGGCGTAGGCCGTCTTGCGGTTGAATCCGGCGCGGCCGATGCAGGCGCCGGTTAGGAAATGAGTGACTGGTTCCATGGAATCGTGCGACTTCGCTAAGCCCACTCGCCCTTGCGCATCAGCGGTTCGGCGGCGCCGGAGGCGGTGATGCCGTCGATGTCGAGCTGGCCGGAGCCGATCATCCAGTCGACGTGGATGAGGCTGTCGTTGGCGCCTTTGGCGGCGAGTTCCTCGGGCGTGAGCTTGTCGCCGTCGCGCAGGCAGGATGAATAAGACTGGCCGAGCGCGATGTGCGAGGCGGCATTCTCGTCGAAGAGCGTGTTGAGAAAGACAAGGCCGCTTTGCGCGATGGGCGAGGAGTGGGGAACGAGCGCCACTTCGCCGAGGCGGCGCGCGCCGTCGTCGGTGTCGATGAGCTTTTGCAGCACTTCCTGGCCGCGCGTGGCGCGGGCCTCGACGATGCGGCCTTGCTCGAAGCGGACCTGGATGCCTTCGATCATGGTGCCCTGGTGCGAGAGCGGCTTGGTGGCGGTGACGGTGCCGTCGGCGCGGTCCTTGTGCGGCGTGGTGAAGACTTCTTCGGTGGGCATGTTGGGAATGCAGTAGTTGCCGTTGCCCGCGGTGGTGCCGCCGCCGAGCCAGAGTGATCGTCGGCGAGGCCGAGGCGGAAATCGGTGCCGGGGCCGCGATATTGCAGAGCGGAGTAGCGCTTTTCATTCAGAAAGGCGGCGCGCTTGTGCAGATCCGCGTCGTGCGCTTTCCATGCGCTGACGGGATCGGCGGTGTTGATGCGCGTGGTGGAGAAGATCGCGTCCCAGAGTTTGGCCAGGGCGGCATCGGGCGCGTCGTTGGGGAACATGGCCGCGGCCCAGGCGGGCGTGGCGCTGGCAACGATGGTCCAGTTGATTTCGTGGCGCGTGATGAGCTCGAGCGCGGGGCGATAGGCCTGCGAGACGGCGCGATTGGCGCGGCCCACTTTGTCGGGATCTTCATTCGAGAGCAGAGCGGGATTGGCTCCGGCGATGGCGAGGCGCGCGGCGCCGCTTTTGAAGGCCGCGGCCATGCCGTCGTAGAGCCAGTCGGCGGCGCGGTCGAAGCTCGCGTCGGGAGCGTGATGGTAGCGCAGCAGCGCGGATTCATCGTCGGTGAAGAGCGTGGTGACGAGCGAAGCGCCAGCGCGATAGGCCTGCTCGGTGATGCGGCGGGCCAGGGGCAGCGCGTCGACGGAGGCGGTCATCACCAGCTCCTGGCCGGGCTTGAGGCCGAGGCCGACGTTGACGGCAACGGCGGCGAGTTGATCGAGATTTTCGGCGTGGGTGCGGGTTTCAGGGGCGGTTGCGGTGGGCGTCATTGCTTGAGTTCTCCGGTGATTTTGAAACTGCCAGCGGCTGCGATCCGGCCGAATGGTGGTTTGCTGGAGCAGCAGCTCGTGGTGCTGCCTATTTTCAGGCGGTTCGTTTCGGGGCGGTCTCGTCCGAGGTGTGATCGACAGGCATTGCGCGCGGGCCGCTCAGTTCACCTACAATCATGGTTTGCGCCTTATGAAGGGGCCGACTGTGATGAGTACATTGTGCGAAATCATCAATGGATGTGAGGACGAACAGTTTCAGATCGCGAGCAATCCTTATGGCTGGGAGTGGTGCTGCGGTGGAACGTTGACCGCGCAGGCACAGACAGCAGCCGGCAAGCTTCGGCCCGAGCAATCCGTTTTATGCGCCGAGCACGCTGCCGTTTCAGGCGCCGCCCTTCGACAAGATCAAGGACAGCGACTACCAGCCGGCGATTGACGCGGGCATGGCGCAGCAGATCAAGGAGGTCGAGGCGATCGCCAACAATCCCGCGCCGCCGACCTTTGAAAACACGTTCGTGGCGCTGGAGCGGTCGGGGCAGTTGCTCGACGCGCGTGATGCGGCGTTCAACTGCGTGACGCAGCGCGAATACCGAACCGACGCTTGCAAAAGGTGCAGGAGTACGAAGCGCCGCGCACTGGCCGCGCACGCAGGATGCGATCTACCTGAACGCGAAACTCTTTGCGCGGATCAAGGCAATTTACGACCAGCGCGCATCGCTCGACCTCGATCCCGAATCGCTGCGGCTGGTGGAGTACGACTACCAGCAGTTTGTGAAGGCCGGCGCGAATCTTCCGAAGCCGACAAAGACAAGCTGAAGAAGCTGAACGAAGAAGAGTCGACGCTGGAGAACACATTCATGACCAAGCTGCTGGCGGCGACGAAGGCGGGCGCGTTTTCGACGACGGACTAAAGCGGCGCTGGCCGGGCTGAGCGAAGCGCAGATTGCCGCGGCGGCGGAGGCGGCGAAGGCGCACAAGCAGCAGGGCTGGGTGATGCCGCTGCAGAACACGACGCAGCAGCCCGATCTGACGTACCTGAGCGACCGCGCCACGCGGCAAGCAATCTTTGAGAACTCCTGGAACCGCACCGAGCGCGGCGACGCGAACGACACGCGGCGACGATTGCGCGGCTGGCGCAGCTGCGCGCGCAGAAGGCGGCGCTGCTGGGCTTCCCGAACTACGCGGCGTGGAATCTGACCGACCAGATGGCCAAGACGCCGGAGGCGGCGATTCATTTTCTGGATGCGCTGGTGCCGGCCGCGACGGCGCAAGGCAGCCAGCGAAGCGAAGGATATTCAGGCGCTTGATTGATTGCGCAGCACGGCGGATTCACGCTCGAGCCGTGGGACTGGGAGTTCTACTCCGAGCAGGTGCGCAAGGCGAAGTACGACCTCGACGAGTCGCAGGTCAAGCCCTATTTCGAGCTGAACAACGTGCTTGAGAACGGCGTGTTCTACGCGGCGCACGAGCTCTACGGGCTCACGTTCAAGGAGCGGCACGACATTCCGGTGTACCAGCCGGATGTGCGCGTGTTTGAGGTTTTCGATGCCGATGGCAAGCCGCTGGCGCTGTGGTACTGCGACTACTTCAAGCGCGACAACAAGAACGGCGGCGCGTGGATGGACAAGCTGGTGAGCCAGTCGAAGCTGCTGGGCACACTGCCGGTGGTGTTCAACGTGGCCAACTTCGAGAAGCCGGCGCCGGGCCAGCCCGCGCTGCTCAGCTTCGACGATGTGACCACGATGTTCCACGAGTTCGGCCACGCGCTGCACGGCATGTTTGCCGACACCGAGTATCCGAGCCTGTCGGGCACGCAGATGCCGCGCGACTTTGTCGAGTTTCCTTCGCAGTTCAACGAGCACTGGGCCAGCTATCCGGCGGTGTTTGAGCACTACGCGAAGCACTACAAGACCGGCGAGCCGATGCCGGCCGAGCTGGCGGCGAAGATCAAGAAGGCGAAGACGTTCAACCAGGGCTATGACTTTACGGAGATTCTGGCCGCGTCGCGAGCTCGATCTGGAGTGGCACACGCTGCCGGCGAGCGCGCCGCTTCAGAATCCCGACACGTTTGAGAAGGAAGCGCTCGAGAGGACGCATCTGTGGATCAGCTACGTGCCGCCGCGCTACCGCTCCAGCTACTTTCTGCACATCTGGGCCGAACGGCTACGAGGCCGGCTACTACGCGTACCTGTGGAGCGAGATGCTCGACGACGATGCGTTCCAGTGGTTCCTGGATCACGGCGGACTGACGCGCGCCAATGGCGACCGCTTCCGGAAGATGGTGCTTTCGCGCGGCAACACCGAGGATCTGGAGAAGATGTACGACACCTGGCTGGGCGGCGAGCCGAGCATCGAGCCGATGCTGAAGTACCGCGGGCTGAAAGGGAGAGGCGAAGTCAGCGAGTTAGCGAGCACCAAGCGGAGCGTCGGTGTGACACCCCATCCTAGCCGGACGAACGAAGCACGCGATGGGGCACCCATTGCTTGCGCGGGTCACTATAATTCTTAGCTATGGCCGAGACGGCGCGCGCAAAAGAAATCGAAAAGCTGCGCGAGGAACTGCGCCGCCACGAGCACCTGTACTACGTTCTCGACGCGCCGGAGATCACCGACGCCGAGTACGACGCGCTGATGAACGAGCTGAAGAAGCTCGAAGCCGCGCATCCCGAGCTGGTCACGCCGGACTCGCCGACGCAGCGCGTGGGCGGCAAGCCGGCCGAGGGCTTCAAGAAGGTGCAGCACTCGCGGCCCATGCTCTCGCTGGACAACGCCTACTCCGCCGAAGAGCTGGCCGACTGGGACCGGCGCGTGCACGAGCTGGCCGGGCAAGCTGCCGGTGGAATACACGGCCGAGCTGAAGCTCGACGGGCTGAGCGTGGCGCTGCAGCTACGAGGCGGCGGCGGACGGCGGAGCGCGGCTCGCGACGGGACTGACGCGCGGCGACGGCCAGATCGGCGAAGACGTCACCTCCAACATCCGCACCATTCGCAGCGTGCCGCTCTCGATTCCGGCGGAGCGGCTGAAAAAGGCCGAAGTTGCCGCAGACATTTGAAGTGCGCGGCGAAGTGGTGATGCCGGAGGCGGCGTTTCTGCGAATGAACGAAGAGCGCGAGCGCGAAGGGCTGCCGGCGTTCGTCAATCCGCGCAACTCGGCCGCGGGCACGCTGCGCACGCTTGAGCCGTCGCATCGTCGCCAATCGGCGGCTGGTGTTCTTTGCGTATTTTCTGCTGGTCGATGGCGAGTATTTTGCCGCCGGGCAGACGGCCACGCTCGATGCGCTGACGGCGCTCGGCTTTCGCGTGAATCCGCATCGCGAGCGCGTGAGACTCGGTCGACGAGATGATGAAGTTCATCGACGATGCGGAGAGCAAGCGCGCGACGCTGGGCTACGAGATCGACGGCGTGGTGCTGAAGGTGGATGCGCACGCGACGCAGCAGCGCCTGGGCTACACGGGCCGCGCGCCGCGCTGGGCCATCGCGTACAAGTTCACGGCGCAAGTCAGGCGATCACGCAGGTCGAAGACATCATGATCACGGTGGGCCGCACCGGCAAGCTGACGCCGACGGCGATGCTGACGCCGGTGTTTATCGGCGGCGTGACGGTGAGCCGCGCCACGCTGCACAACGCCGACTTCATCGAGCGGCTGGGCCTGCTGATCGGCGACTGGGTCAAGGTGGAGCGCGGCGGCGACGTGATTCCCAAAGTCGTGGAAGTGGTCGAAGACGCCGATCACCCGCGCGGGAAACGCACGTTCGATTTTCCGACGAATTGTCCGGAGTGCGGCAGCGAGGTGGTGCGCGCAGAGGGCGAGGCCGACTGGCGCTGCGTGAATGCCGACTGCCCGGCCAAGCTGCGCGAGAGCCTGCTGCACTTTGGCCAGCCGCGGCGTGATGAACATCGAAGGGCTGGGCGATGCGGTGGTGCAGCAATTGCTCGATCGCGGACTGGTGAAGAGCGTCGCCGATCTCTACTCGCTGACCGAAGAACAGCTTGTCGAGCTGGAGCGGTTCGCGGAGAAGTCGGCGCGCACGCTGCTGGACGGAGATTGAAAGCTCGAAGAAAGCCGGCCTGGCGCGCGTGCTGATGGGGCTGGGCATTCGCTTTGTGGGCGAGCGCACGGCGGAGTTGCTGGCGCAGGAGTTTGGCTCGATCGATGCGCTGATGGCGGCGAACGCCGAAGAACTGGAGCGCGTGGAAGAAGTGGGGCCGCGCATCTCGCAGGCGATTCTGGAGTTTTTTGCGCGGCCGGCGAATCGCGAGCTGGTGGAGAGCCTGAAAGACGCCGGCGTGGACATGACGGCGGAGAAGAAGCAGCGCTCGACGCAACTGGCGGGGCTGACGTTTGTGCTCACCGGCACGCTGCCCACGCTGACGCGCGACGAAGCGAAGGAGAAGATCGAAGCTGCGGGCGGCAAGACCGCCGGCTCGGTGAGCAAGAAGACCAGCTACGTGGTGGCCGGCGAAGAAGCCGGATCGAAGCTCGACAAGGCGCGCGAGCTCAAAGTTCCGGTGATTGATGAGGCGGGACTGCTGGAGATGCTGGCGAAGTAAGCTCCGGCCTAGCGGCGTGTGTGAAGCGCAGGCACAAGCGACATGCGTTTTGGCGAGCAGCGGAGCCAGTGCGATCAAGAGCGACAAGAATATCGATCCACATTGCTGTTTCTCCTTTTACTCTCGGCTGTGAGCAGGTTGAGCGGCGGCCCGCTGCGATTTCGGGGTGCTCCTCATTGCGCGCTTATTCGCGCTCGCGCTCGCGCTCCCAGGCTTCGGCGCGCCAGTTGCGCGAGGCGTAGCGAGGCGCGGTCAGCGGCAACGGCGGATCGAGCGTGGGTTGCAATCGTGCTGCAGTGGGCACGGTGAGAGGCCTGCTGGACTAAGGGCGAAAGACAGAGGCCGAAACCGGCTGGGGCGACGCGATCACGGCGGGCTGACGATTCGCAGTCGTGCGAGATGGGCGTCCGGCAGAGGTCAGGCTGGTGTCAGTTCGACTGGGACAACAGCTTCAACGATGTCTTCTTCCGCTGGGCGCTTGCGCGCGCAGGCAATGGATTTGGCCATGAACTCATCCACCAGCTTGTGCAGGCAGGTTTGCCCACACAGATGCTTTGAGTCCGGCGCGCAGCCGGTGGCGCGAGGTCCAGCCGCTCACGCGCAACTCTCCCGCCTGCTCGTAGGCGACAAACCAGTGGTTGGTTTGCCGTTTCTCCGAACCGCAGATGTCGCACGATATTGCCTGCCGGATCACCTTGTTCCCTCGCTCCATGGCTTCCGCGCATGCGCCGAAGTATCCTCTTTCAGTTCATCGTGCGAATGAGGGGATATGGATGAGGAAGGAAGTTTGAGGGGAAAGCTGAGTTAACGGTTCAGATTTGGAACGCATGGGTGTGAGACAGTCCTGAATTGGGACAAAAATGAAAGCGGAGAGAATTCCGCCGAAGACAGAAAGAGCGCGGTCTAGACCGCGCTCTCAGTAATCTGCGAAGTTGGTTCGTGTCGACGCTGTCTACTGGCGCGGCGCGAAATAGCCCTTTCGGGCGCGCACCGTGGTAGCGGCGGTCGTAGCAGTAGAGATAAATGGTTCGGAATGCGCCGTCGGCTTTGAAGTCGGCGGGCGTGTAGACGAGCGCATACTGGCTGCGCAATTCCTCTTCGATGTCTTTGAAGCTGGTGGCCATCTCTTCGACCGAAGGCGGGAAGAAGACTTCGCCGCCGGTTTCTTCGGCCAGCTGCTGCAGCACTTTGTCGCCCTGGCCGCGGCTGGGCGTCCAGTTGGTGCTGATGGCGTAGATGATGGTCTCGGCGCGCTCGCATTCCTTGATGGCTTCAGGCAGGTAAACGCGGCTCTGGTTGTCGTCGCCGTCGGAAATGAGGATGATCGCCTTGCGCACGGGCTCCGGGCCGCGCGCGGTGAGCAGCTTGTCGCGGCAAGCCGTATAAACGGCATCGAAGAGCGCGGTGCCGCCGCCGGGCGGAGCTTGTTGACGCCGGTCTCGAGCGCGTCCGGGATCGTTGGTCCAGTCGGCGGTGACCGTGGGCGTGACATCGAAGCCCATCACGAAGGCGCGGTCGCCCTTCGCCTTCAGCACCTGCAAGCAGGAATTCGATTGCCGATTGCTGCTCGAACTGGAAGCGGGAGCGGATGGAAGTGCTGGCGTCGATCACGATGCCGACGCGCAGGGGCAGATTGATCTGCTGGTGGAATGAATTTACCTTCTCAGGCGCCTTCTGGTCGTCGAGCAGTGCGAAGTCGTTCTGGTTGAGGTTGGGAATGTAGTGGCCGTGCTTGTCAGTGACGGTAAAGATCAGGTCGACTTCGTTGACCGGGATTTTAAAGAGGCTCTGCTGATTTGTGTCTGTATCGGCCAGCGTCCCTGACGCCGGTACAGGCTGGACCGCCGGAGCGGCGTTCTGCGCGGGTGGAGGGGTCGCAGGTTGTTGTGCGAAAGCTGCCGCTCCCAGGCCAATGGAAGCAAATGCGACGATGCAAAGCCGTTTTGCCCAGGGATAGGCACAGGCCTCGGTCAGGTGAAACTGTTTGCTCATGTCCTTCCTATTTTACCAATGACTGGGGTTTGCGCTTTGCCAGTACTTTCGTACCGGTACCCAGCAAATCACCGGCTTCCGTGCTGGCCGCATTTGGCTCGAGCTGATCAAGAAACGTGGTCAATTCCAGCGGAAGAGGCGCCTCGAAGGTGAGCGGTTTGGCTGAGATGGGGTGAGCAAACTCGAGCTTTGCCGCGTGCAGAAAATTACGTCCAAGCTGAAGCGTCTCTGGCGGGGTCTTCGATTTGGCGGTACGCGATGCGGATTGGGGTGGGGTTTGAATCACCAAGCGTCCGGCGCCGCCATAGAGCGTGTCGCCCACAACGGGATGTCCAATGGAAGCCATGTGAACTCGAATCTGATGTGTACGGCCGGTCTCGATGCGCATGCGGAGCAAGGTGAATTTGCCAAAGCGCGTCGAGAGGCGGCGCAGGACCTCGTAGTGAGAGACGGCGGAGCGGGCGTTTTCGTTAGGCCGCGTGGTCATGCGCGTGCGCCGAATGGGATCGCGGCTGACGGCGGCGGTGATGGAGCCTTTGTCTCGGGCCATGGAACCGTGCACGAGCGCGAAGTAGGTCTTGGCGATTCTGCGGCCGGAGAACATTGCCCCGAGAGCCGCGTGAGCACGGTCGTTTTTTGCGACGACAATGAGGCCGCTGGTCGATTTGTCGAGGCGATGCACGATTCCGGGCCGAAGTTCGCCGCCGGTTGAGGAAAGTGAATTGAACCGGTGGAGTAGTGCGTTGACGAGCGTGCCGCGGCTGCGCGCGTCGTCGGTAGCGCCCGAGCCGGCATGGACCATCATGCCTGCGGGTTTGTTGACAACGGCCAGGTCATTGTCTTCATAGACGACGTCGAGAGGAATCGCCTCGGCTATGGCTTTGAGAGGCGCGGGGTGCGGTTCGCCGGTGACGGAGATGCGCTCGCCGCCACGGAGCTTGTGCGAGGCTTTGGCAGGCTTGCCGTCGACCATTACGTCGCCCTGGTCGATTAGAAGCTGAAGGCGCGAACGGCTCACGCCATCGAGTTGAGAGACGAGGAAATGGTCAAGGCGCTGACCGCGCGCTTCTGTGGCGACGTCGAAATGGCGAGAAGCGGTCATGCTGCACCTCGGGATTCCGTTCTTTCCAACAAGTCCAGGTCGGCGCGCGTCTTGCTGAGGCGTTCGCGCAGGACGAATGCTCCGGCCAGCACAGACGCGACTGCGATGATCTGTGGGCCGTCGATTGCGCCGCGAAAGATGGTGCCCCGGCCCTCCGGGTCGCGCCATATTTCTGTGAGGTAGATGGCGATGCCTGCGCCGAAGAGCCACAGGCCAGCAACATCGCCGGGTCGGCGTTCAAGCGGCAGCCAACCGAAGAGGACGACTGCGAGTGCGAGGAAAGCCAGCGCGGCATAGGCCTGCACGGGATGGAGTGGAAAGTCGAGAGGGGCACCGCTCCAGAGCGCAGCGAGA
Organism: uncultured Acidobacteriaceae bacterium; assembly: GCA_963782085.1. Taxonomy (GTDB): domain Bacteria; phylum Acidobacteriota; class Terriglobia; order Terriglobales; family Acidobacteriaceae; genus Telmatobacter. The sequence continues at coordinate 511,494 of CAWAIL010000001.1, read as the reverse complement.
GGGCTGGTGTAGGTGACAGCCCATGGAACGTGAGCACCGACTTCGGTGCCGTAGCCCGCTCCGGCAAGCAACGCGCCGACTTGCTCGAAAGACAGGCCAAGGGCTAGCGGGGCGGCGAGTGCGTCGGCAGTTGCGGCCAGGGGAAGCTTGCTGCGGCGCGCGTACCAGACCGCGCAACCCGAACCGGCCATAGCGCCAATAGCGGCGAGGAGGGGATGGTGCACCATGGCGAGGCCGAGAAGCCAGGTCGGGATGAAGGCGGAGGCTCGCGAAGTTGAAGGCAACCAGAAGCAGGCGGGTTGCGGCGAGAGCAGCGCACACGCTGAGAATGCAGAGATTCCACACCTTCGAGGGATCGACGTGGACAGTGCGCGCCGTGCGCTGTGAGAAGGCCAGCGCGAGCAAAACACCGAGCGCCGTGATTACGCCGTAGGACGGAATGACGACACGTCCGATGTGGAATAGAACCGGATGCATTGAGCCAGAATACGGCAAGCCAGCGAGTCAGCAGGTCGGCGAGTCACGGTAGGCGGGACGAGATCAGGAACTCGAAGAGGAGATTCGGAGAGAGTAGAAATCCGACCCACTGGGCCGTGAGTAATGTGCTGGTGAACCCGTCCTAAGACGGTGGAGCTCTCCGCGGTTCATTAGGCATTCCGGACTGGCGGACACGGCACACAGAACCGATTGTCGAGTCGAGCCCCTGTTCAATGAATGTTGGTTCAACCAGCATTGACTACCCACCTGCTTTGCAGGCCGGTTTCTATTGCGGATAGTAGGGGTGTTGGGGAGAAATTGCAAGTCTTGTGCGAGGTAACTAAGGTGTGATAGGTTGCTGCGCTCTGACCATTTTGAGGCAGTGGCCCATTTCGGCACGCGTGATAACCGCACCCACTCCTTTGGCGGAATGGCGGATTCTTGCAGGCAAAGTTGCTTCAATTTCGGTCATTGAGCATGCGATTGCACTATTTCGCAGCCAAGTTTGCAACAACACTGGCAAAGTATGCATGAGATGTGCTAATGAGTGACTACAGTCACAAGAATTTCAGACCACCCTTTATATGCTGGCTCGAGGATAAGAAGGGCTCGGGGGTCATCTGTGTTGTTAGGTTTCGGTGGGCGTATTCCCAGACGCGCGCTTACATTCCGTGTTCTCGCCGCGGCGGGAGTGGTCACCTGCGCGGTTGTCATGGCCTCACTAGCGGGTTGCGGGGCCTCAATTTCCCTAATCGTTTCTCCGCCGGTGCCTGCGAGCACGGTTTCTCCCATTTCGGGTTCGCCTATCCAGCATATTGTTGTGATCATGCAGGAGAACCGCAGCTTCGATAACCTCTTCAATGGATTTCCAGGTGCCGATACCGCGCAGACAGGTATGAGCAATGGCGTTTCGGTTTCACTGAAGCCGGTGCCTCTTAGCGATCCCCGTGATCTGAATCACTCGCATACGATGTGGTGGAAAGAATGGAACAACGGGAAGATGGATGGGTTCGCGCAGAGCGGATCCATGCTGCCGTATTCGTACGTTCCCGAGTCGGAAGTGGAACCGTATTGGACGCTGGCAAAAGAATTCGTGCTCGGCGATCGAATGTTCCAGTCGAATACAGGACCGAGCTTTGTTGCGCACCAATACATGATTGCCGGCCAGTCAGGGAATGTGGCCGAGAATCCGACCGGTTCGGTGTGGGGCTGCGATGCAGAGAAGGGCACGACGGCTGCGCTGCTCGGACCCAATGGAGCAGAGCTTCCGGGCGTGTTTCCGTGCTTCGACTACCAGACAATCGCCGACCTACTGGATGAGAAAGGTGTGACGTGGCGCTACTATGCGCCGGCAAGCGGCGACAGTTTTTACATTCTCTCGGCATACCAGGCGATACGGCACATTCGCTACGGCAGTGACTGGAACGATAACGTGATTTCTCCACAGAACCGTGTGCTGACCGACATTGAGCATGGCGAGTTAGCGCAGGTGACGTGGATTATTCCCGATTTCGCCCACTCCGATCATCCTGGATCGGGGACTGAGGGACCGGACTGGGTGGCGTCGATCGTGAATGCAATTGGTGCGAGTCCTTTCTGGAACTCGACAGCGATCTTCATTGCGTGGGACGACTGGGGTGGGTGGTACGATCACGTTGATCCACCGAAGATGGACGCCATGGGACCGGGGTTCCGCGTGCCGCTGCTGGTTGTTTCGCCGTATGCGAAGCACGGCTATATTACGCACCATATGCACGAAGCAAGCGGATTTATTTCGTTCATCGAACACAATTTTGACCTGGGCACGCTTGGCTCGCGTGATGCAGGAAGCGAGGCGTACCAGGAATGTTTCGACTACACGCAGCGACCGGCACCGTTAGAGCCGATTCAAACGAAGGTGAACGTGGACAAATTGCTGAGAGAAAAGAACAGCGGCGCTCCGGACGACGATTAGGGCGCGAATAGTTGAATGAGTACATCTATCGTGGTATGGCCTTCAATGCACAGTGATTCGATCGACGGTTTCATGGGCCGATAAAGAAAGATAGAAGAGAAATTTAAGTGTCGATAGAGAGTAAACAAAATCCGATGGCGGAGTGCCATCAGTTATCGGGGTCGGCGGGGCTGCCCGTGAAGTTAAGCGTGGTGCCCAAGCATGCGCCCAAAGGGAGTTCTTCCGCCGAGGCCGAGAAATACTGCGCTTACAATCTGACACGCGAGCGGTTCGTTGCCACCGGCATAGAAGCCCTAGATAGCTCCAATAGCGATTGGAACGCTGCGCTGCGTGACATTGGGCTGGGACGCGGGAGGGCGCTGTGGATTGCTCCGTTTCGAGAGATTGTCCCGACAAGCGTCCGCCAGCCGGTTGACTTGATCATTCTCGACAAGAATTTTGCGGTCCTCAACACGGTCGAGTCATTTCCGTTGTCGGGCTCCAGCGAATCGAGTGAGTTGACGGCAAGCGTGTTGGTTTTGCCAGCGAGCGCCCTGACACAAGGAGTAATTCGAGTCGGCGACCAGTTGGTGATCGCGGTCTCGGATGAGATGAAGCAGGTCCTGCAGCGTCTGCAGCGAGCTGAAATTAAGCCAAAGGGAGGCTCAATTCCATATCTGCAGTCGAAAACCAGTTCTGCAGTAGACCCGCTGATCCGAACGGCAACAGGCTGGGCAGCGAAAGACGGGTTGGGGCGTAGTTACAGGGAAGTTGGAGCAGAGAAAACCGGCCGGACCGCATCATCAGAGGTTATCTCGATCTTGCCCGAGGCTCCGGAGACCGTCTCTTTGCCACGGGAATCAATAGAGGCCTGGAAGAAAGAAGCTCCGAAGAACTGGTTCATGCGTCTGCTGTTGGGTGAACCTCCCGATCCGCGCAATGCGGCACGCAACGAATTGCCGGGGCTGATTGCTTTCTTTTTCACAGGTGGCGCACCAAAAGGACAGCCAGTTCGCGACATAAGCAGGTCGGGGTTATATGTGGTAACAAGCGAGCGCTGGTATCAAGGGACCGTGGTCCGAATGACCTTAACCGACCGGCACAAACCGACGGCTGAGCGATCGATTACCGTGAACACGAAGGTGGTCCGCATGGGAAGCGACGGCGTTGGATTGGAATTCATACTCGTGGGCGATGGACGCCGTCATGGCAAAGCCTTCGAGTTGACTGACCAGTCGAACGGCGTGGGCGCGGCTCAAATTGACGGCTTCATTCGCACATTCCAAGAGACATAACAAGGGTTATCACCCGAGGCAGATCGAATTGAGGCAAGCTTTTCGGTCGTTGGCCGAGGCAAGAGATCCTGAATTTCGCCTTTTGCGCCCGTAAAAGGTTGCATTTGGAGATTTCCCGCTCCTGCGGTAAGTACCTAAAGTAATTAGCTTTACGTTTCGATCGTGCGGGTAGCTCACCCAAAAGAGGGATAGAGTATATGCTAGGACGAATTGTCGGGATGGTCCGGCTAGAATGCGGCGCACCCCCAGCGCACGCTTGTAGTGCAATCCGCCATGAATGCAGAAAGATACTGCGCTTACAATCTCACCCGCCAGCGATTCGTGGCGACCGACGTAGAAGCTGCGGACGGCGTCACAAACAAGTCGGAATTGCGCCTGCTTGAATTGGGACCTGGTCAGGAGATTGCTCTCTGGATCTTTCCCTATCGAAAGCTGTCATCATCGAGCGCACGTTTTCCGATCGATCTAGTACTCCTCGACAGCAATAGCACCGTCCTCGACACGGTTGAGTTCTTCCCCATGAACATTGTCGGAGAGGAAGACTCGCAAGCTGCAAGCGTCCTTGTCCTGGCGGCAGACTCCGTGGCTCAAGGAGGCATCAAAGCGGGCGATCAGCTGGCGATTTCCGCTCCAGCAGAGATGATGCTGTATTTGCAGCGCGCCGAAAACGGCAACGGCGCGGCGCATGCGGTCGAATCCGCGCGAGTGATTCCCTGGCCAAAGGACCCGGCAAAGGTCGAAGAAGAGACTCGAGAACCGGAAACTAAATCCGAAGTGAGGGACGAGTCGGCGGGAGACGCGGACGGCGTAGAGGAGTGCAAGCCAAAGGAAGCGAATCCAATTGAGGTGTTGCGGAAGGAAGAGCCGGCGAAGGAGGAATCAAAGGCCATTGCGAGCCGGCTGAACGAAGGTGCCAGGGCGAAGATCGCGGCGGAGTTGCCCGCGCATGAAGTGCCGGAAGAAAGACCTGTGATTGCGGCGAACAAGCTGAGTGAAAGCAAGTCTCCGCAGATTGCTGCCGAATTGCCGCGCACAGAAGAGCCGGCAGAGGGCCCCCAAATTCTCGCGGGTGCGCGCACCGAGAAAATCGTGCAGCAGATTCCTGCCGAATTGCCGCTCGAAGAGGAAAGGGTGATTGCAGCGGACCCGAGCAATTGGCTCTCTCCGATACCGGTGCAAGCGGAATTGCCGTGGGGAAAAACGCTGCTGCAATCGCCAATTGCCGACAAGAATGAGCACGAAGACGAGACGGGCCCGCAACTCGCTGCCGTAAAGGCGACGAAAGAGACTGCGATTTCCGCGGATGGAATCGGGAAGACGATTCCGGTTTCGACTGCTTCTCCTAGTTCTATCGAGTCGCCAGGCAAGATTGAACAAGCTCCCGTTGCAGCGGATGCTCCACGCAAGACTGAGCCTGCGCCCGCGTCGCCGGACACTCAGCCTGGCCACGCTCCTCGAAAGTTTGCGGCGAATGGGAGCACTCCGATCGCAGCGGCTTCTGTGTCGCATGTTGCGCGATTCGAGCTTCGTCCCGTTAATGCGCCGCCGATTCCGATTGAATCGCATCTGGTCAGTGACGATAAGGTGCCTGCCAGCCGACGAAGGCAATGGACGAACGATGCGCACAAAAACTGGCTGTTGCGCCTACTCGGCGTCGAGGGTCGTGATCCGCGAAAGATGCCGCGGGAATCGTTGCCGGGATTGGTTGCTTATTTCTTTACGGGCGGCGCCCCCACTCCCCACGCTGTTCGCGACATCAGCATGTCGGGGTTGTACCTGGTTACGTACGAACGCTGGTACAAAGGGACCGTTGTTCAAATGACATTGACCGACCGCCACCGATCGACACAAGAGCGGTCATTGACGCTTTATGCACAGGCGGTTCGACTTGGAAGCGATGGGGTTGGCTTCCGGTTTGTCGTGGAAGAAGATCGCCGGCGCAATGGCAGAGTGATCGACCTTTTTGTCCCGACGAATGGAATCGACAGGCCGCAAGTGGGAAGATTCCTTCGCAGATTCAAGACGACGCAACCGGAGTGGCGCTAGCAACGCGCTGTGGTGCAAAAGGCGCAAGCCGAAACCCATTCAGAATTCGACCATCAGCTACTTTTCGGGGCGAGGAACCGGGCGGTTTCTTGAAGTACCGTTTGCGGGACGTTTGGGAGATTTGCGCAGACTGGGAGAATGCGTGCCAATCGAGGTGTCTTCGCCCATGGCATGCAGGCGCAGGAAGTTGGTTGAGCCGGATTTGGTGCGCGTGCCGGCCACGATCGCGATGACCTCGCGCGGGCGAACGTAGCCGCCCTTTTCAAGCAGTCTTTCCGCGCAATCGACCATGGCCTCGGTGGTGTTGACCTTGGGACAGCGGATGGGCGTGGTGCCCCAGAGCAGATTGAGGCGATTGACGGTGACTTCAACCGGGCTGAGCGCGAAGATGGGCGCCGTGGGATGGTACTTGGAGAGCTGGCGCGCGGTGGCGCCCGACTCGGTGAAGAGCGCGATGCCGCGCAGGTCAAGATCGTCGGCGGCGTGCGCCGTGGCTTCGCAGATGGTTTCGGCGATGGAGAGATGCGCTGCGGCGCTCGCGGGGCCGCGGTCGTCGAGATTCTCCTTCATGTGCCGCTCGGTTTCGGTCACGATGCGCGCCATCATGGCGACTGACTCGACCGGATACTTGCCCACGGCTGATTCGCCGGAGAGCATGACGGCGTCGGTGCCGTCGTAGATGGCGTTGGCCACGTCGGAGACCTCGGCGCGCGTGGGCCGCGGATTCTCGATCATCGATTCGAGCATCTGCGTGGCCGTGATGACGGGCTTGGAGTACTCGGCGGCGCGGCGGATGATGTACTTCTGAATGGCGGGAACTTTTTCCGGCGGAACTTCCACGCCCAGATCGCCGCGCGCCACCATGATGCCGTCGGCCACCTGCAGAATGGCGTCGAGATGCTCGACGGCCTGCGGCTTTTCGAGCTTGGCGATGATCCAGGTATCGGCAGCCGTGCGCGGCCACGCGATTGCGCACCAGGGTGACATCCTCGGCGGTGCGCACGAAAGAGACGGCGATGGCGTCGACGCCGTGATTGAGCGCGAACTCGAGATCTTCGGAGTCTTTTTCCGTGAGCGAGGGCGTGCGCACCAGCACGCCGGGAAGATTGATGCCTTTGCTTTCGCCCAGCATGCCGCCGTTGACGATGTCGCAGACCACGTCTTCGCCGATGATCTCGTGGACGCGCAGCTCGATGAGGCCGTCGGAGAGCAGAATGCGCGAGCCTTGTTCGACGATTTTCAGCGAGCGTCTTGAATGTGGTGCCGACCAGAGATGCGGTGCCCGGCACATCGCGCGGCGTGATGGTGAGCTTGTGGCCGGCCTTGAGCAGCACGGGCTGATGATCCTTGAGCAGCCCGGTGCGAATCTTCGGCCCTTGCAGGTCGGCCAGGATGCAGAGCGGCTTGTTCTCTTCCTTGCTCACCTTGCGAATTTTCTGGATGACGGCGACTTTGCGCTCGTGGGTGCTGTGCGAAAAATTCAGGCGGACGACATCGACGCCGGCGCGGATCATGTCGCGAATCACGGGCTCGGTGTTCGAGGCCGGCCCAAGCGTGGCGACAATCTTGGCGCGGCGCTGCGATGGGGAATCCGTCAGATTCAGATCGGCAAAGGGCATGGAGGCGGCTCCAGACGCGATTCTTAGTTGGTCAGAAAAGAGTTTTTCGAGCGGGTTGAAAAGGGAGCAAGGGGCGCTGCTGATTCCATTGTAAACTGGCCAGGCAACAGGAGGGACGCTCGGCGCTCAGACGGATTGCGGTGAAGCAGGTTCCGCTGGCGACGAGTTGCGGATTCGGCGAGATGCGAAACCGGGTCTAACGTGCCAGCGGAGCGAGCTCACGCGCGGATGATTCTCCGGCAATGTTGATTCTGGCGCTCCCAGTAGAGAACGCCGTTCAGCTCCGCGCCCAGCAAGACGCTGAACGAGGTGATGTAGAGCCAGACCAGGGTGGCGATGCCGGCGGCGAACGAGCCGTAGAGGCGGGTATAGTTGGCGACGCTGGTGACGTACCAGCCGTAAGCCAGCGTGGCCGGGAACCAGATGAGCGTGCCGGCGATGGCGCCGGGCACGACCCAGAGCCAATGCTCGCGTGCGGCGCGTGCCGAAATGGTAGAGCGCAGTGAGCACGGTCGAGGATAGCGACAAAGCTGACCGACCAGCGGACCGATGCGCCAGAAAAAGATGACGACATGGCGCAGGTCGTGGCCGGCGTTGTCGATCATCCAGAGCTCGATCTGGTGGCCGAAGACGATGACCAGCGAGGCCAGCGACAGCGGAACCAGCACGATGGGCACCAGCATCAGCGCGCGGGCGCGGCGTCCCCAGAAGGTCCAGTTTTCGGGCGGAAGCCGTAGGCGCGGCGAAATCCCTCCATGAGCGAGAGCATGACGCCGAGGCCGGCGAAAAGGCTCAGGAAGGTAGCGGAGAGAATCAGCTGGCCGGAGTGGAAGTGATGTGTCGTGATTGACGATTGCACGAGATCGAGCGTGTCAGGGGGCAGAAACTGCTCGAGAACGGCGCGCGTTTCGCCCACCAGCGTGGGGCCTGCTTCAACCTGCGATGCCAACGTGGTGATGACGAGGACCAGGGAAAAAACATGAGCATGCCGGAATAGGCCGCCGCCTTGGCCGTGTTGACAATGTCGTGGGCCAGAGCCTGCAGAATCGCTTCCCGAACTTGGGAAAGTAGTTCGTCACGCACGTCCCATGCCAGAGTAGAGCATTTGGAGGGCCCGGTGCGATATGTGTTTGCAAAATCGTAAAAACGAGGGCTGCGATAGGCAATAGGGGTGGACGTTTTGATGCGACGAATGCGGATAGGGAAGGGGCAACTTAAGGAACAGCGGAGCGCATCGAACCGTCGCTAATGAGGGAAGCACGGGTGCTCCGGGCTAAATGTGCGTGTGCCCCCAATTGCAAGAGAAAACCAAATCGACAAAAGTAAAAGGAGGAAAGGAGAAATGAATATATTGCGATCCAGCAGGGATTTTTTTCTGATCGCGGCAGTGGTGATGTCGGGCGCAGTCGCGCTTGCGCAGCAGCCGGGTGGTGGAGGGCAAAACCCTTCGGGCCAAGCTCCAACGCCGGGTCAGTCTGAGCCGAACAATCCGTCGGCAAACCAACCGGGTATGCCTGGCACGGAGGCAAATGGCAATCCGCAATCGTTCGCAGATCAATCGTTCGTGCGCAAGACAATGGAAGACAATGTGGCCCAGGAGCAGATGGGACAGCTGGCTGCGCAGAAATCGCAGAGTGACGACGTGAAGGAATTTGGACAGAAAATGGCACAGATCCACGAGCAGCTGACCAACCAGCTGATGCCGGTAGCCAAGAAGCTGGGCGTAGATGAACCGAAGAAACCCTCGAAGAAGGACCGAGAAGAGATTGAAAAGATGCAATCGTTATCGGGACCCGATTTCGATGCTGCATTCATCAAGGCGATGCTGAAGGATCAGCAGGACGATCTGAAGGGGTTCGAGACTGAGGCGAACGGAGCGCAGGATCCCAACGTGCAGCAGTTAGCCAAGATGGATCAGCCGGTACTCAACCAGCACCTGCAGATTCTGCAGAAGATTGCGCAGGCGCATAACGTGACCGAGGAGAGCCAGAAGTAGCGGGTGGGCCAATCACCGAGCACCAGGGTTCGCATTGTCCCCGGTCCCCGAAAGCCAGGGACCGGGGGCCCCCGCGTTGGCCGCGGTTATCGGTCGGTGCAGGAGTAGCAGGGATCGATCGAGGCCTGGATCAGCGGCGTGTCGGCCAGGCGCGCGCCTCGCACCATCCAGCGCACCGCCGGCATGTTGGCGAAGGTGGGCGTGCGCACGTGAACGCGGCCGGGTTGCGCGAGCCTTCTTTCCAACGAGACGCTGTACATGACTTCGCCGCGCGGCGCTTCGACGCGGCTGGTGGCCGTGCCGGTGATGAAGTTGAATTTGTCGCCGCCGACGGCGATCTCGCCGGGAGGCATGCCTGGTGAGCGCCTGGCGCAGGATGCGGCAGCTCTCGATGATTTCGAGCGCGCGGACGAACAGGCGCGCGCGCACGTCGCCGGCTGTCTCCACCGGCACATCGAACTCCATTTCGGCGTAGGCGGCATAGGGCGCGTCGCGGCGCAGGTCCTGGGCGACGCCCGAAGCGCGGGCCATGGGGCCGACGACGCCGCAGGAGATGGCTTTCTCGTGCGTGAGCACGCCGATGCCCGCGCAGCGCGAACGCGCCGTGGAACTGGTGGTGAAGATGGGAATGACGGTGCGCATCATCTCGCGCTCGAGCTCGTCCACCATGCTGCAGCAGCGCGATCGGATCTTCGATGTCGCGATTGACGCCGCCGATGCGGTTCATGGAGTAGTTGACGCGATTGCCGGAGATTGCCTGCAGCACGTCCATCACCTTTTCGCGCAGCGCAAAGCAGGTCATGAACATGGTTTTGAAGCCCATGAGCTTGGCGGCGATGCCGGCCCAGAGAACATGCGAGTGCAGGCGCTCGAGCTCGGCCATGATGACGCGAATGTATTGGGCGCGCGGCGGCGGAGTGAGGCCGGTGAGCTGCTCCATGGCCTGGCAGAGCGTGAGGGTGTGAATGTACGAGCAGATGCCGCAGACGCGCTCCATGAGCGCGATGACCTGGATGTAGTTGCGCGTTTCGGCCAGATGCTCGATGCCGCGGAAGTTGAAACCGATGTGCAGCTTGGCATCGGTGACGGTTTCGCCTTCGCAGATCATGTCGAGCTTGTAAGGTTCTTCGAGGCCGGGATGGTAAGGGCCCATGGGGATTTTGTAGCTCATTTTTCGACCTCCTTCTGCCGGGGCAGCGGGCTTGGCGGGCTGCGGCATCGCGCAGGTTCACGCCCGGCTTGTCGCCTGCGCGCAGCAGCAGCGGCTCGTATTCGCGGCCGGTGAAATCGATGGCGAATACCTTCGTGAACTTCGCGCTCGATCCAGTCGGCGGCCTCGCAGAGGTCGATAGATGCTTTCGATCGGAGTTGTCGGCGATGGTGAAGGGAAAGCCCAGCAGGCGGCCTTCGAGATCCCAGTGATATTCGAGGCGAAAGCCTTCGTTGCCGGGCAACTGATAAGCGGTGATGGTGATGAAGCGCGCGCGCGCATGCATTCATCAGCCGTGGCAAGCTTCGCGCACGCTCAGCGTCGCCGGGATTGAGCCAGTACGTGCCGCCGCTCTCGACCCAAGGTTCGGCGATTCCGAGTTTTTCGCGTAGTGGTGTCGAGCGAGAGTCATTGTGCGCCTCCGGCCGAGGTTGGGATGGACGTTGCGGCGGGACTCGCCGCGCTTGCGGTGCGGTCGCGGTTTGGTGCAGCGGGTTTCGGCGCGGGCGGACGTGCGCGCGACGGTGTAGGACTTTTTCAACTCGCCCTGCGTGAGATAAATCGGCGGAGTGTCCTGCTGCTGGCTGAGCGCGTGCTCGGTATGGCCTTCTTTGAGCGCGTGCTCCGCGCAGCCTTCAACGCAGCGGCCGCAGAAGGTGCATTGGCCGGGATTGTAGCTCCAGGTGAACTCGCCTTTGCCGGCCTTGAACTCGATGGCGCGCGAGGTGCAGCGGAATCGGCAGACGGCGCAGCCGGTGCAGAGCGCGGGATCGAATTGAACCAGTCCGCGGAAGCGCGGTGTGACTTCTGGGCCGCGCAGGGAAGAGCAGGGTCTGGTAGCCGCGCCGCAGATTCTTCCAGCAGCATGGTGAGAATATTCATGATCGGAACCTCATGAAGAGCGCGGATGAGATGGCAAGAACCGCGAAGATGAGCGTGCATTGCCAGTAGAAGCGCACGCGTGGTAGTCGATGGCCAGGCGCGCCGTGGCGGCGGCGAGCACCGAGAGCAGCAGCACGATGGCGAACGAGAGCGCGACGAAGATGCAGCGCGGCGAGCCACCAGCCGTGCGACGATGCGGCGCGACCAGCGTGGCGACGAGGCCGGTGGCGGCGACCCATTCCAGCCCGTGCGAGAGCTCCCACATGGCCAGCTCGGGGCCGGCGTATTCGGTCATGGGGCCGGCGTAGATCTCCTGCTCGGCATTGGGCAGCGAGAAGGGATTGATGTGCAGCTTGGCGGGCAGGCAGACGAGAATCGCGACGATCGCCGAGCACAGTGCAGGAAGCGACGGAGCATCGCGGCCAGCGCCTCAAGTCGGAAAGTGTGCTGCGAGGCGGCGATGGAGACGATGGCCAGCAGAAAGACGATGTTGTAGGAGACGCTGAGTGCGGCTTCGCGCGCCGAGCCGATTTCGCCGAAGATGGAGCGCGACGAGAAGCCCGCGGCGATGATGCAGATTGACGGCAGTTCGAGCAGCGCGAGCAGCAGGATCAGGTCGCCTTCAAATCCGCCGGAGGAAGGCAGCACCGGAAGCAATCCGACTGCGCCCGCTGCGGCGGAGACCGCGATCAGCGGCCATGCGCGCATCGAGCAGCCGGCGATGCCGGTGCGCGGCGGAGTGGTTTTGCCGAGCAGCTTGACGAAGTCAAAGAACGGCTGCATGAAGGGCGGGCCGACGCGTCCCTGCATCAGCGCGACGGCTTTGCGCTCGACCCACAGGAAGAACCACGCGGCGGGCACGGCGAAGAGCAGGCCGGGAAAGATGAGCAGGCGGGCGAGGGCAGTGATGAGAGTTCATGGCTGCGCCTCCGCAGCGCATGGTCTCGGCACGCGCAGTCGCCGGTCGGCTCCAGGCGGATTGTTGCCGCGCTCGGCCAGAATCTCTGCGGCCTTGGCGACGCCCTGCGATGATGGCGTCGGGCCGCGGCGGGCAGCCGGGAACGATAGACATCGACGGGAATGTGCTTGTCGAGCGGGCCGTCGAGCGTGCGGCTGTCGATGAAGACGTTGGTGGTGGCCGGGCAGGAGCCGATGGCGACGACGGCCTTGGGTCCGCAGACCTGGTCATAGACGGTCTTGACGGCGCCGACCGCGTTGCTGCGTTACCGGGCCGGTGACGCAGAGAATGTCGGCGTGGCGCGGGCTGCCTTCAAGCCGAACGCCCAACTGCTCGGCGTCGTAGCGCGGCGAGAGCGCGGCGACCATCTCAATGTCGCAGCCGTTGCAACTGCCCGAGTTCATGTGGAAGAGCCAGGGGCTGCGGCGGCGCGCAGTGCACATCAATCGATTCCAGAGCTTCATGGCCGCACCCCCATCAGCATTTGCAGCACGTGCGGGCCAGATGCCGGCGGCGAGGAGCAGGACCGACCAGCACGACGATGGCGGCCTTGAGCAGCGAACGGCTCGCGCGCTGTGCAGCTTGCGGGCGGGGCGGTTCGCGGCGGAGGACCCCACCAGTTGCGGGTCAGCGCCAGCGCGTAGGCGATCAGCGCGAAGATCGACGAGAGGATGAAGATGGCGCAGCGGCCAGGCCGATTTCAAGCGGCCGTCGCATAGAGCCGCCAGCGGCCGATGAAGCCGACGTCGGCGGAATGCCCGAGCATGGCCAGCATGCCGAAGAGGAATCCGAAGGCGCTGACCGGGTAGCGGGACGCGAGCGCGACTGGCTTGGTCGTCGAGTTCGCCGGCGGCTTCAGGCGCGGCGAGACAGACGAAAAGCAGCGCCTTGGCCAGAGCATGCGTGGACGCGGCGATCATTCGCGCCTTGAGTGCCGATGACGTTGAGCGAGGCGACGCCGAGAAGCAGGAAGCCTACGTCTTCGACCGTGGAGAGAACCAGCAGGCGTTTGAGGCTGCGCTGGGTGAGCATCAGCAGTGCGGCGAGGAGCGAGGTGAGGGCTGCGGCCGAACATGAGCAGCGGCTGCGGCGTGAGCAGGCTAGGCATAGCTCTGCGTGCGCAACGAGGAACTCGGCGAAGGCAGCCATATCGACGACGGCGATGATCAAGCCCGAGGACGAGCGCGGGCAGTTCGTCGGCGAGCGAGAGCAGCCAGAAGAACATGCGGTACTGCGGCCAGCTTGACGGCGATGCCGGTGAGCAGAAGCGCGCGCGCCGATTCAGGATCTCCGTGATCTGCCAGCAGCGTGGCTGGCGAGCAGTCGAGCCAGCGGAGATGACCACGACGGCGAGATACGTGAATTTCGCGGACGCGCGAACGGGCCGATTGCCAGACCAGCAGCACGGTGAGACAGCGCCGCAGGTTCCAGGACGCCTAGACGCCAGCTTGCGTTCACGATAAGCGAGGCCATCGACGGTGAGACCGCCGATCACTAGCATCAGGGGCAAGAGCGTCCTGCCTGCGGACGTTCTGACGAGCGCAGCGAGCAGGAGGGTGATCGCGGCGACTGCGATGGCTGCGCATGAGCAGCGGCGGAATCAGTTCCAAGCGCAATTGGCGCTCGATTTGCAGCCCTTCGACCCTTGACGCCGGGCACGATCCAGCGAACCAAAACGAAGACTGGCGGCGACAAATACGAGGAGGAGAACGTGGCGTCGCGCTCCATCCAGGCGACGACGCTACGCCGAGCACGCGCGAGACGGCTTGCAAGGCCGACCCAGAGGCCGAGATAAACGCGATCAACATTGGACCAGCGGAAGAAAGAGCGCCAGTGCTCCTGAAAGATCTCAGAGAAGTCGCCGGCCGTGAGGCGGCCCTGGTCGGAGAGCGGCTCGCCGCCGGTGAAAACTCCGCCGCCAGCGCCGGCCATCGCAGCGCCGGCATGGAGCCGTCGCCGGGCGGGCTGCGTAGGCGACGAGATAGATTGCGCCGCCGAGCACCAGCGAAACCAGCGCCAGCACCAGGCCGCCGGTCGTGAGAAACTGCCCGCATCGGCCGAGAGGCCGAGCCAGGTAACGTGCACGCCCGCGCCCAGGCCGAGCGCGGCGAGAATGGGATTGAGGAAGTAGTTGACGGCCAGTTGCGGAGCGACGCCGAGAACCACGCTGCCCGCGGCCAGAAGTCCCATGCCCCACACCATTGTAGGCGGCGACTCGTGCGCATCTTCGGTGTGCCTCGGTTGGGGGGCCGAGGAAGACCGCGCTGGTGGCCTTGACGCCAAGAAAGACCGTGCCCAGGCTCGCGGCCCACGCCACCATGGCGGGAACGGCCCAGCCGGCCTGCAACGCCGCGGCGTAGAGCATCCACTTGCTGGCGAAGCCGCTCATCAGCGGAATGCCCATCATGCTGCCCACGCCGATGAGCCAGGAGAGCGTGGTCTGCGGCATCTTTGCAGGCCAGGCCGCCAAGCTTGTTCATGTCGCGCGTTCCGGCGGCGTGCTGCACGGAGCCGGCAGTCAGGAACAGGCCGCCTTTGAAGAATCCATGATTGAGGCAGTGCAGCAGCGCCGGCGGTAATCGCGAGCGGCGTGCCGATGCCGAGGCCCATCATCATGTAGCCGATCTGGCTCACGGTGGAGAAGGCCAGCATGCGCTTCAGATCGGTCTGCACCATGGCGTACATCACGCCGACGGCCATGGTGACGGTGCCGACCCACATCAGGCTCTGGCCCCAGGCCGCGGGCCACGCGCCAAAGCTGTGCATGCGCGCGGCCAGATAAACGCCGGACGTGACGTAGCAGGCGGCGTGCAGCAGCGCGCTCACCGGAGTGGGCGCGGCCATGGCTTCGGGAATCCAGGTGTGCAGCGGCACCTGCACGCTCTTGGCCACCAGCGCGACCAGCATCAGCGCAAAGATGCCGCCGGTGAAGCTGTGCGCAACGGCGGGATCGGTCCACAGGCGCTGCCGGCGCGGTGATAGAGCACCAGGATCGCGGCCAGCAGCCCGTAGCCGGCGATGTGCGTCATCAGCAGCACTTTGCGCGCGCCGGTCACGGCTTCGCGGTTGGTGTACCAGAAGCCCGACCAGGCGAGAACGAGCAGAGGCCGACCAGTTCCCAGCAGAGATAAAAGATGAAGAGATTGGCGCTGTATACGAGCCCGATGAAGCCGCCGATGAAGACCAGCATCGTGGCGTAGAAGCGCGTGGCGGACTTGTCGTGCGCCATGTAGCCGATGGAGTAGAGGAGCACCAGGCCGCCGATGCATGCGCCCATGAAGGCGAACAGCACGCTGAGCGCGTCGACATGCAGCACGAGGGCCAGCGGGCCGTCCCATGGCAGCGGCTAAGTCGATGGCCTGGCCGGAGCGGACCAGCGGCGCGATGCCGACGACAGCGGCGAATGCGCGGGCATGCAGGTGAGAAAGGCGAGAATTCCCTTTGCCCGGGCGGAGCAGAGCCGCGCAACCAGAATCTGCAACACTGCGCCCAGCAAGAGCGAGCATGGAGCAATCAAAACGAAGGTCGAAATTTGGATCGGGGCGTCCATGGACCCATGTTGAATGAGCGGGGTTTCAGGCTGATGTGATGGTGCACACCCGACATATCGGTAGGTCGGCTGGTGCTGCGTGAAGTCCCAGATAGCGGGATAGAGATTGGTCGCGGCATAGGGCAGAAAGTTGTGAGAATACGATCACCTCGGACTGAATAGAGACCTTGTCTGGAGTGGGACCTATGCGATCTCCGGAGTGGTTGGATTCGCGGCTCTTCCAGCTATGGCTGGTTCATGTCCTACAATGCTGCGGAGGGTAAATCTTCCATGATTGCAAACGTGAAAAATGACCGTCGGACCTTGGCAAGCTCCCTTCTTGTTCTGGGAGCGTTCTTCGTTGTCGCCGCTGCCTCAGCGCAGCATGGGGGACCGGTTTCCCAAGCGGGCGCAAACCTGCCTCCCGATTCGCAGGCTGTGATCAAGCGATTAACCAGCCTGAGCCAGTTGCCGACCCAACCATGGAAGATGCACGTTGGCGACATGCCGCATGGCGAAAGTGTGAACCTGGATGACAGCGGCTGGACGACGCTGCCGGCGTCCAACTCCCATGCGCCAAAGGATGCGGTTTGGCTGCGACAGACCTTTCAAGTGCCCGACACACTGAACGGATACGATTTGAGCGGCTCGAGGATCTGGTTTCAGTTGTTGACGAACTCGAATGGGCCGGTGCCGGAGATCATCTATTTCAACGGGCGTCGAGTGGCCATTGGCGATGATATGGAGCCGATTGTTCTGGTCGATGGTGCGCATCCTGGCGACAAGATTGTAGTTGCCATCAAGCTCGCGCAGACGATTGACGAGAAGGTAATCCGCAATACGAACCTTCGCATTGATTTCTCTGAGGATCGCCCGAATCCTGAGGATCTGCGAGAGGAGATTCTGACCGCAGCGGAACTGATTCCGAGCCTTGCGCCGGGCGACGCCAGCAAGATGGACACGCTGAACGGCGCAATCAAGGCTGTCGATGTGGCATCGCTTGACGCAGCGGAGACGGCCAGTGGCGATGCACGCGCGCAGGATGAAGCAAAGTTCGATGCCAGCCTGAAGGCGGCACACGCGCAGCTTGAAGCGTTCAAGCCGTTGCTCGGAACTCTGACGTATCACCTGACCGGCAACTCGCACATTGATGCGGCATGGCTTTGGCCGTGGACCGAGACAGTGGACGTTGTGCATCGCACCTTCGGCACGGCACTGCAGTTGTTGAATGAGTATCCCAAGTACACCTACACGCAGTCGGCCGCGGCCTACAACGAGTGGATGGCGCAGAAGTATCCGTCGTTGAATAACGAGATCAAGCAGCGGATCCAGGAAGGCCGCTGGGAGATTGTGGGCGGGATGTGGGTGGAACCCGACCTGAATATGCCGGACGGCGAATCGCTGGTGCGGCAAATTCTGGTGGGAAAGCGTTGGTTCAAGCAGGCCTACGGCGTGGACGTTCGCATTGGCTGGAATCCTGATTCATTTGGGTACACGTGGCAGCTGCCACAGATCTACAAGAAAAGCGGCATCGACTATTTTGTGACCCAGAAGATGAGCTGGAACGATACCAATCAGCTGCCATTCAAGCTGTTCTGGTGGGAGTCGCCGGATGGGTCGAAGGTGCTGTCGTATTTCCCGCACGGGTACGGCAACGGAGATCTAGGACCGGTGAGGCTCGGCGACAACCTGGAGACGGCGCGGAAGCAAGCCCCAGGGATGACGGAGATGATGGACCTCTATGGCGTGGGTGATCACGGAGGCGGTCCGACGCGGGCGATGTTAGATCAGGGTTTTCATTGGGCAGGTGACGATCACGTCACGCCGAATTACCAGTTCGGCACGGCGCAACCGTTCTTCTCGGCGATTGAAAAACAGATCAGCCCAAACAGCCAGACCTGGAACTACCAGTCGATTGCAAAGGGCTACGAGCCGCCGGCGCAAGCGGCAGGGGAAGTTTCGATTCCCACGTGGGATTCCGAACTTTATCTCGAATACCACCGTGGCGTTTTTACAACGCAGGCCAATCACAAGCACAACATGCGCACGGCAGAAGAGGAAGTGCTGAACGCCGAAAAGTGGGCATCTTTGGCGTGGCTCGACGGCAATAAATATCCGGGCTCTGAACTGACCGAGGATTGGAAGAAGGTGCTCTTCAATCAATTCCATGACCTGGCAGCTGGATCGGGTATCGGCGTGATCTACAAGGACGCGCAAAAAGATTACGACGTAGTGCGCTGGTCGACGAATGAGATTTCGAGCGATGCGCTGAAGACGGTGGCGGAACGGATCAATACCGAGGGCAAGGGAATTCCGGTTGTGGTGTACAACCCGCTCGGCTGGGAACGGTCTGGCGACGTGACGGTTAAGGTGCAATTGCCAACGGTCGTAGCTGGCAGCATGCCGAAGGCCATGGGGCCGAGCGGCGCAGAGAGCAGAGTTCTGGATCGGGACGAGAAGACGGGAGTCACTGATCTAAGAATTCACGTTCCGGCTGTGCCGGCTTTGGGCTATAAGGTCGTTGAAATTGGGACGGGTCCGGTTCAGATGGCCGCTGTTCCAAGGCCAGCGGAGAAGGAAGCAGGCAAGCTGGTTTTGCAGAACGAAACCCTGAAGGTGGCAGTCGATCAAACGACTGGCTGCATCACGAGTCTGTCTCTAAGAAGGTCAAATTATGATTTGCTCGCGTCAGGCGCATGTGGCAATCAGCTGGAATTCTTCAAGGACACACCGGAACGCTATGACGCCTGGAATATCGATCCCGGAACACTCGATGTAGCTCCAGCGACAATTGCGAAGGCGGACTCCGTGGAACCTGTAACCAGCGCCGATGGTGCCCCCGCGATTCGCGTAACCCTCACCTTTCAAAGTTCAAAGTTCGTGCAGACGATCACGCTCGGCGGAGATCAGGTCGATATATCGAATGACTTCGACTGGCACGAGCGCCACATTTTGTTGAAGACGGCGTTTCCGCTTGCCGTAAAGAGCGATTTTGCTACATACGAGATTCCCTACGGCGAGATTGAGCGGCCGTCGACGCGCAACAACAGCTGGGAGAAGGCGCAATTTGAGGTTCCGGCGATGCGCTGGGCCGACATCTCGGGCGCCGGGGCTGACGGCGCGGTGCACGGGATGAGCCTGCTGAACAAGGATAAGTATGGCTACGATGCGGTGGGCAACGTGCTGCGGCTCAGCCTGCTTCGCTCACCTACGTCGCCTGATCCCGATGCCGATCAGGGGCACCATCATTTCCATTACGCGCTGTATCCGCATGCGGGAACATGGAAGGAAGCGATGACGGTGCGTCACGGATGGGAATACGATTATCCGCTGACAGCAACGGCGACGACGACGCATACTGGTGCGCTGCCGGCCGAGCACTCGTTTGCGTCAGTAACGCCGGATGACGTGGTGTTGACCGCAGTGAAGAAAGCCGAGGATGAGAAGGGGCTGATTTTCCGCGCGTATGAGTGGGCGGGTAAGGATTCGACGGCGGAGTTCCACGTGCCGCCTGGAGCGACTTCGGCGACAGTGACGAACCTGATGGAGACGGCAGAAGGCAGCCCGCTGGCGATTGCCGGCGACGTTGTGAAGGTACCGATTCACCCGTACGAAATTCTGACGGTAAGGGTGGATTATCCGGAAGGCGGACCGAAGCAATAGATCCAGTTGCATTTCTTTGTTCGTAGTTCACTGATCGGGCCTGCATGGAAGTGAACTACGAACTTCGAATTTTGGCTGCTTGCTGGAGACTGATAATCTGTAAACTCAAGGAGCCCTGAACACTATGCATATTGCTTCCCCGTACGTTGTTGTTCCGGTCATCATTGCTGTCTTCGTGGCGTCGATATTGTGGGCGACCAGCAGTAAGGAAGACAACGGGCACTCCCACTAAGGGCCGACCCTGGACCCACTCCCCATCCGACGCCCAAATCCCGGGAACCGTTTTGTGCCGGCAGGCGTATAAGGGTTTGTGAGGTCGAACGCCATGAGACAAAACACGATGCGGAATGCAGCAAGCCTGCTTGCCAGCCTGGCTTTGTCTGCCGGACTTGGCGGGTGCAGGGTCCATGTCGACAAGGACGCAAACGGTGACGAGAAGAACGTCCAGGTCGACACTCCGTTTGGCGGAATCCACGTGAACACGGACCAGACCACGGCAGCGGATCTCGGCTTGCCGGTCTACCCAGGCGCGCAGATTGTCAAGAACAATAATGACAAGTCGGCCGATGTTCACATGGGCTTCGGCGAGTGGCAACTGCGCGTTAAGGTAGTGAATTACTCCACACCGGACGACAAGGACAAGGTGGTCGCTTTTTACCAAAAGGCGTTGGGCCGCTTTGGCAATGTGATCACATGCCAGGACGGGAAGGCAGTCGGCTCACCGACTGTGACCACCGAGGGGCTGAGTTGCACTGACGATGACCACGCCAATGTGAACGTGAGCAGCGACGGCCACAGTTATGGCTACCACTCGAACGGGAAGGGTTTCGAGTTGAAAGCCGGTTCGAAGCGGCACGAGCACATTGTCGGGTTCGACGGTACCGGGCCAGGCGAGACTAAGTTCGCCCTTGTTGCGCTGGATCTGCCGATTGGCTCGGACGGGAATTCAGGGAAGAGCGACTGAGAAAGCAGCCGACAGCATTCAGCGATGATTTCGGGCCGGGCGAGTGCTCGGCCTGTTTTATTTGCAATTTTGCCGGACGTTCAGCACGGCGAATCCTGGCGGCAGTTGGGCGTTTTAGCGCCGGGATGGATGCGCCATTAACTGGCTCAAATGCAATGATTTCCACAGGTAGACCGAGTATGTCAGCTGGTGACTCCCATCACTGCAAGATCCCTATTTCAAGGCGCAGAATAACGCGGGCTTGAAGGAAAGTTCGGCAGTACTGGGGAGCACGGCTGTGATGGAACGACCGACGCCAAAGCACGTTTGAACCTTGACGCGCCGAGGCGGCAGAAGTTGAACTGGAGCGAGGAATACCGGCGCAAGTGCATGAGCGGGGCGCAGGCACTCAAAGCCGTATCTACCGGCGCTCGTGTATGGATCCAGTCCGGCTGCGGCACACCTTCTGTCCTTGTAGACGCACTCGTGGCGCGCGCCAACGAACTGCACGACGTCGAAATCGTCCACATGATGACGCTGGGCAGCGCGGAGTACACGCGACCTGAATTTGAGGGCCACTTCCGTCATCGCGGGCTCTTTCTCGGGCCCAATGTGCGTGATGCCGTCGCCGCAGGCCGGGCCGATTACACACCGATCTTTCTCAGTGAAATTGAAGGACTGTTCGAGGGCTCGATGCCTCTCGACGTGGTCCTGATGCAAGTTTCGCCGCCAGATGTACACGGCTTCGTGACACTGGGTACCACGATCGACTGCACACTGACTGCACTTCGCACGGCGCCAGTCGTGATTGCCGAGGTGAACCGGCAGATGCCGCGCACGCACGGCGACACAGCCGTGCACATCAGCCGCATTTCGGCGATTGTCGAATCGGACCGGCCGCTGCTCGAGCTGCGTGCGGAACCCTGCACAGATATGCACATGCGCGTGGCACGCAATGTGGCCTCGCTCATACCTGACGGCGCCACCTTGCAGACTGGAATTGGCGGCATCTCCGAGGCCGTTTTGCATTGCCTCGAAGACAAGCGCGACCTCGGGATCCATACAGAAATGTGCCCCGACGGCGTGATCGACCTGATGGAACGAGGCGTGATCAACGGCGAGCGGAAGACGCTGCATCGCGGCAAAGCCGTGGTGACGTTTGTGCTTGGCACGCAGCGGCTCTTCGATTTCATCCACGAGAATCCGAGTTTTGAATTTCGCTCGATCAGTTACGTGAACGATCCGTTTGTTGTGGCACAGAACGATCGCATGGTGGCGATCAACGGCGCGCTTCAAGTGGATTTGACTGGGCAGGTGTGCGCGGACTCGCTGGGAACAAGGCCGTATAGCGGTTTCGGCGGGCAGATCGACTTTATTCGCGGCGCAGCACGATCGAATGGCGGCGTGCCAATTATCGCTTTGCCGTCGACAGCGTGCGGCGGAAATGTGTCGCGTATTGCGACCGTTTTAGAACCGGGCGCTGGCGTAGTTACGTCGCGAGCCGATGTGCATTATGTGGTGACTGAGCACGGCGTGGCCTATCTACATGGGAAATCGCTGCGCGAGAGGGCGCTTGCGTTGATCGCGATTGCTGACCCGCAGTTTCAG
The DNA here is from genome assembly GCA_963782085.1 of uncultured Acidobacteriaceae bacterium. Taxonomy (GTDB): domain Bacteria; phylum Acidobacteriota; class Terriglobia; order Terriglobales; family Acidobacteriaceae; genus Telmatobacter. The sequence goes on along the minus strand of CAWAIL010000001.1, from coordinate 489,335 downwards.
GCGGAGCTTGAGGATTTTGCAGTGCGGGCTCACTACCTGGAGCGGAAACCAGCGATTGTCTTGGCCTGAGGTTTGACGCTCCAAGAGGACGAACGAAATGAACGACGCAAACGAACGCGAGATGAAGAGGGATCGGGGAAAACTCGAGATCGATACAGATGAATGCAAAGGCTGCGGCCTTTGCATCGAAGCCTGCCCACCGAAAGTTATCAGCCTGAGCGAACGGCTGAATCACTTCGGGTATCGGACGGCAGTTTACGCGGGCATTGGATGTACTGGGTGCGGAATCTGCTTCATGGCGTGCCCGGAGCCGGGAGCGATCACCGTGCTGCGGCTGGTCGTTCAACGTGGCGCCACTGCGACACAAATGGACTCCGCCGGAGGTGCGACCGAATGCGCAAGCAACTGATGAAAGGCAACGAGGCCATCGTCAAGAGCGCGATCCTTGCCGGATGCCGTGGGTTCTACGGCTATCCGATCACTCCGGCAAGCGAGATTGCAGAGGCGGCTGCCGAGTACATGCCGCGCTGCGGCGGCGTGTATGTGCAGGCAGAGAGCGAAGTGGCGGCGATCAACATGCTCTACGGCGGGGCCGCAGCAGGTGTGCGGGCGATGACGGCTTCGAGCGGTCCCGGCATCAGCCTGATGCAGGAAGGTATCAGTTATATGGCGGGTGCTGAGCTGCCCTGCGTGATCGCCGACATTACGCGCAGTGGGCCGGGCCTGGGAAACATTGGACCCGAACAGGGCGACTATCACCAGGTGGTGAAGGGCGGCGGCCACGGCAACTACCGGACGATCGTGCTGGCACCTTATTCGGTGCAGGAGATGGCGGACCTGACTGCGCTGGCATTTGATCTTGCCGACCGTTATCGCAATCCGGTTTTTGTAATGGCTGACGGATTCATCGGGCAGATGATGGAGCCGGTCGAGTTTCCGCAGGCAGCGAAAGCGCCGCGAATTGCCCGATTGGGCTGTGGCCGGGACGGCGGCTTCGCGCGGCAACCTGATTAATTCTCTAAGTCTCGAGTTTGATGGCCTCGAGAAACACATCCTTAAGCTCGAAGCCAAATACAAACTGGCAGAACAACGCGAGACGCGGGCAGAAGAGTGGCACACGGCCGATGCGGAGATTGTGCTGGTGGGCTATGGCATTGTTGGACGCATCCTGAAAGCGGTGACAGCCGAAGCACGCGCCGAAGGAATCAAGGTGGGGCTGCTGCGGCCGATCACGCTGTATCCGTTTCCCGTGGTGCAGTTGCAGCGAGTGGCGAGTATGGCAAAAAGATTTGTGGTGGTGGAGATGAGCAACGGCCAAATGCTGGAAGACGTGAAGTTGGCGTTGAACGGCTCTCGGCCGGTGGAGTTCTTGAATCGCATGGGAGGCAACGTCCCGTCGCACCATGTAGTGCTCGACTTTGTGCGTGAGCAGGCGCGGCGTTTTCTGCGGGAGGAGCAGTTGGCCAATGTCTAGCGAACTGGTTCAGGAATACGAAGTCGCAAAGGGTAGGGCGAAGTCGTTCTACGAGCGGTTCGATCGCAAGGACGAGTTACAACACCAGACGCATTTCTGCCCCGGCTGCGGCCACGGCACAATACACAAGATGGTGGCGCAGGCGATTGACCAACTCCGCGTGCAGGACCGCACCATCATGGTCGGCCCGGTGGGCTGCTCCGTCTTCACTTATTACTATTTCGACACAGGAAACATCCAATCGGCACACGGCCGAGCGCCCGCTGTAGCAACAGCGGTAAAGCGCGCACATCCAGGCAGTATCGTTGTGAGCTATCAGGGCGACGGCGATCTTTCGGCGATTGGATCGGCGGAGATCCTGCATGCTGCGAATCGCGGCGAAAACATCACCGTCATCTTCGTCAACAACGCCATTTACAGCATGACGGGCGGGCAGTGTGCGCCGACCACGCTCGTGGGTATGAAGAGCACGACGACGCCGCGAGGGCGAAGTGTGGCGACTGAGGGTTACCCGCTGCACATGAGCGAACTGCTGGCGACACTTGAGGCGCCGGTTCACATTGAGCGCGTTGGATTGGGCGACAACAAGCAGATTGCGCAGGCGGCGCGCGCGATTAAGAAGGCGCTGGAAAACCAGGTAAAAGGACTTGGGTTTTCGCTGATTGAAGTGCTTTCACCTTGCCCGACGATCTGGAAGATGACGCCGGTGGAGTCGCAGCACTGGGTGCGCGACACGATGGAGAAGACGTTCCCACTGGGAGTTTTCTGCGACCGGACAAAGGAGAGGCTTTCCGAAGCTGCGACGGAACCTCGCGATGTCCCGCCGCTGGAAGAACTCCCGCGCATCCTCGGCGTTGCTGAAGAAGATCTTCCTGAGGGAAACAGCAAAGCCATGGCGCCTGATCAGGATATCGATCTTGAAGTGCGCATTGCCGGCTTCGGCGGGCAAGGCGTGCTGCTGTTTGGCGAGGTGCTTGCTGAGGCGGGGCTCGACGCTGGACTTGAGGTATCGTGGCTGCCATCCTATGGGCCGGAGATGCGTTCAGGAACCTCGAACTGCCATGTGCGGCTTTCGAGCGAGCCGATCGATTCACCGCTGGTGGCGGCGCCGAATTTTCTGGTGGCCATGAACGAACCGTCGCTGCGCAAGTTTGACAAGAGCGTGAGCGCAGGCGGATGGGTGATCTACGACGGCGAGGAGTTTCCTGTCGACTGTGTACGGGAAGGCGTGCATGTGCTCGCGATTCCGTTTACTCGTGTGGCCGATGAGCTGGGAAGCAAGCGCGCAGCCAACATGGTGATGCTGGGTGCGCTGCTTGAGATGACTGCCGTGCTGCCGCAGGCAAGCGTCGATGCGGCGCTACGCAAGCTGATTAAGAACCCTCGTTGGGTTGAACTCGACGAGCGCGCACTGGCACGGGGAAGAGAACTATACCGGGACTCGCTCGTGGAGGTGTGAGATGAAGGCGGAAGTCGATCCAAATCTAATCGTTTACTTCGACGGGAAATACATTCCTCTCGCCGATGCGCGTATCGGAATCATGACGCACGCCCTGCACTACGGGACTGGGGTTTTTGAAGGAATTCGCGCGAATTGGGATGAAACGGAGCGCGATCTCTTCCTGATGCGGCCAATCGATCACTACCAGAGATGGCGGCGGAACTGCGGCATCCTGCACATCGACGTGCCACTTTCGCCGGAGGATCTGTGCGCGATCACTGTCGAGCTGGCACGGCGAAACGGATTTAACACCAATCTCTACATTCGGCCGCTGGCCTACAAATGCGCCGAGGGCGTAGGTGTGGCGATGGACGACCAGGACGCGTTTTTCATCGTTACGCTGCCGTTTGGTGAATACCTGCACAGCGAAAATGGATTGCATGCTGGTGTGAGCTCCTGGCGACGCGTTGAAGACAATGCGATCCCGGCGCGAGGCAAGATTTGTGGTGCCTACGCCAACAGTGCACTTGCCAACGACGAAGCGCGACGCAGCGGATTCGATGAAGCCATCCTACTGAATGAGGAAGGACACGTGACAGAGGGCGCGACATGCAACCTGTTTATGATACGCAAGGACCGGCTCATTACTCCCGCAATCAGCGAAGGGGTGCTCGAAGGCATTACACGGGATTCGATCATGACGCTGGCGCAGCATGAGATGGGGCTTGAAATCGTGGAACGCCCGATCGATCGCAGTGAGCTGTACGTATGCGACGAATTATTCCTGACGGGAACGGCAGTGGGCGTTGCCCCAGTCGTTCAAATTGATCATCGCGCCGTAGCGAATGGTGCAGTCGGACCGGTGACGCGCAGCCTGCGCCAGCTTTATCTGCTTGCGACCAACGGCCGCATGCCGCTCTATCGCAAATGGCTGGTTCCTGTCTATGCGGAAAGCCTCGCGCCGGAACATGAAGCTGTGCATTCAGAAGCAACAAGTGTCGCCTGACTTAGGACCCGGGCGCTGTGGCGTGCCGGCATTGTGGCTCAGGCAAGGAGGAAGACTCGCATGCTTACGACAATAAGGAAAGACAACGCCTACGACGTTGCCATGGAGAACTTCGATACAGCGGCTGACAAGCTGGAGTTGAACAAAGACACGCGCGAGATGATCAAGTATCCGGAGCGCGTGCTGACGGTAACCGTACCGGTGCGCATGGATGACGGCACGATACGCCGGTTTGAAGGGCATCGCGTGCAGCACAGCCTGGTGCGCGGGCCAGCCAAGGGCGGTATCCGCTTTCATCCACAGGTGACGCTGGACGAGGTAAAGGCGCTGGCCACGTGGATGACGTGGAAATGCGCAGTGGTGAACATCCCGTTCGGCGGAGCGAAGGGCGGGATCACCTGCGATCCCAAAAAGATGTCGATGGGCGAACTGGAGCGGATGACGCGCCGCTATACCAGCGCGATTCTCCCGCTTATCGGGCCGGACCAGGATATTCCCGCACCTGACGTCTATACCAACTCGCAAACGATGGCCTGGATCATGGATACCTACAGCGTGACGAAGGGGTATCCGATTCCGGGTGTGGTGACCGGCAAGCCGATCTGTTTGGGTGGGTCGCTGGGTCGCAATGAGGCTACGGGCCGCGGCGTGTATTACACCATTGAGTGTGCCTGTGAGCACCTGCACATGCCGCTAAAGGGCGCGAAGGTTGTGGTGCAGGGCTTTGGTAATGCTGGATCGATTACCGCTCAATTGCTGCACGAGGCGGGCGCGATGGTCATCGCTGTCACCGATTCGACAGGAGGTGTGTACAACCGCGGCGGTCTGAACATTCCCGAATTGATCCACATGAAGGTCTTGTGCGGTCACGTAGATGGGTTTCCCGAGGCGGAACCGATCCTGCCACATGAACTGCTCGCGCTCGATTGCGACATCATGGTTCCTGCCGCACTTGAGAACATGATTCACGAAGAGAATGCAGCGGCTGTTCGGGCGCGCATTGTCGCCGAAGCGGCGAACGGACCAGTGACTCCGGCAGCCGACCGGATTCTCGAAGGCAAAGGCGCGTTCGTAATTCCGGACATTCTGTGCAACGCCGGTGGCGTTACTGTCTCCTACTTTGAATGGGTTCAGGACGAGCAGCACCTCTTCTGGGAAGCACAGGACATCTACAACCGGCTTGAGCGCGTGATGAAGACGGCGTTCCGTGACGTGCTGAAGGTTCATCTGGACAGGAATGTATCGATGCGGATCGCGGCTAATATGCTGGGCATTGGCCGGGTTGCGGAGGCTGTGCAGATCCGCGGCATTTACCCATAACTCTTCAACTGGAACTTGCCGTTCCCCGTCCTTTCTCCGGCGCTTTGACTCGCGGAGAAGGGATGGGGTGCGTCTGTTGATTCGACTCTACTCCGCTGTACAATGCAGAAGACGAGAGACCGAAGTTCCCAGCAGGCGATTTTCATCGCCTGTTCATCCGCACGACATTCAATAGAAACGGTCTGCAACCAGACCGCATTTGAGGGTCAATCCTGATGCCTGCAAAGTTCCTGTCGATCGTATTTGGCGCAACCATTCTGCTGAGTGCAACTTCAATTTCAGCGCAAACAATCGACCTGGCATCGAGTAAGCAGTTAATCGGCGAAGCGCCCGGGCATCCTCAACGGACAAATGGCTTGCCAATGTCGATGGCGATCTCGCCCGATGGTCGTTACGTGGTGACGGTAGACGCCGGCTACGGGACCTACGAGTCGCAATACGAGCAGTCGTTGACGATTCTGGACAGAGAGGGCGGCTCGGTTGCCGACTTTCCTGACGCGCGGACATCAGTCCGGGCGAAACAGACGCTGTATTCGGGACTTGCTTTCAGCCGGGATGGAAGGCATGTTTACGCGAGCATGGCTTCGCTGAGCGACGCGGCCGGCGCGGGGCACGGCGACACGGGCAGCGGCGTTGCGGTCTACAGCTTTGCGGATGGAAAGATAGCTCCGGAACGCATGATTCACCTGCCAATTGCCCCGCTTCCTCCGGGGCGGACGACTCGCTTGCCGGGAGGCAAGGAGAGCGAACAGGGGACGCCGTATCCGGCGGCGATTGAGGTGATCGGTGAGGCCGGGCACGAGAAACTGCTTGTCGCGGAGAACCTCTCCGACGACGTTGTGCTGCTGGATGCGGCAACCGGTGCGATCGAGAAGCGCTTCGACCTGTCGGAAAGCGACACCGTGCCGGCGACGTATCCGATTGCGCTGGCGGCGACGAAGGACGGCAGGCGCGCATTTGTTGCACTGTGGAATGCGTCGGAGATTGCGGAACTCGATCTCGTGCGTGGGACCGTCGGGCGCAAACTCGACCTGCTCAAGCCAAAAAGCTCCGTTGCACCCGGCACGCACCCTTGCGCATTGGTTTTTTCGCCAGACAGGTCGACACTCTACGTTGCGCTCGCGAATCGTGACTCTGTTGCAGCCGTGAACGTATCCGGCAGCCAATTTGCGGTGAGGGGATACTTCGATACAAGGCTGCCGGGGCAGAGCTACTTTGGCGCTGAGCCGGATGCACTCGCGATCAATGGTGACGGCAGCCGGCTCTATGTTGCAAACATGACAAGCGACGCCGTAGCGGTGATCGACACGCGCAAGCTCACACAGAAAGCAGCGAAAGCCGGGATGGTGGAACCGATCGGGTTCGTTCCTACGGAATGGCTGCCGACGGCGATGGCGTTTCAGCCTTCTGCCTCCGGTGGCAAGCTCTTTGTGGCAACTGGAAAAGGGAAAGGAACCGGTCCGAACAACTTTCCGCAGCGCCGAGTAGAAAACGTGGACCGAAGTTGGATGGGAAGGTCAAACGCTTACATAGCCACGCTTCTCTATGGCTCAATTGCGACGATCGACGAGGCTGATATTGAAAAAAATCTCGCCGACTGGACGCAGGTTGTGCTTGCGTCGAACCGCATGAAGGCTGCGCAGGAGCAAATCACGTTTGCCGACGGAACTCACAATCGCATCCACCACGTTATCTACATCATTAAGGAAAATCGCACATACGATCAGATCCTCGGCGACCTCAAAAAGGATGGGAAGCCGGTTGGCAATGGTGACGCGAGCCTGACGATGTATGGCGAGAGCATAACTCCGAACGAGCACAAGCTTGCTTTGCAATTCGGTGTACTCGACAATTTCTTCGACTCCGGCGAGGTGTCTGGCGACGGGCACGTATGGTCGACGGCGGCCATCAATACGGATTATCTCGAGAAGACGTGGCAACAGAATTATCGCGGCGACCAGCGAACCTACGATTTCGAAGGCTTGGTTGCGGAAGGCTATCCGTTGCGCCAGAACATTCCGGATGTGAACGAGCCAGCGAGTGGCTACCTCTGGGGGAATCTGGCGGCGCACGGGAAGACCTACTATCACTTTGCCGAGTACATTTCATCGACGTTTTGCGGGCAAGCCGAGGTGGCCGATTCGTGGCTTGGGCCGATGCTGTCAGGGCCTCAGTGTGCGCACGGAAGTATCAAGCCGGGCGAGGCATTGCCGTCTGAGTGGGGCGGAGGGGTCAACAAGTGGCCGTGGGCCATTCCGCTGATCGCTGCGAACATCGCCACCAAACCGGAACTGGTGGGCCACTTTGCACCGGAGTCGCCGGACTTCAACCTTCTGGTGCCGGACCAGATTCGTGTGGAGGTTTTTCTGCGCCACCTGAAAGACTGGGTTGCCGAAAAAGAGCAGGGCAACGACACGATGCCAAATTTTGTGATGCTGCGCCTGCCGAACGACCACACGGCAGGAACGCGGCCGGGAGGGCCGACGCCGAAATCGTCTGTTGCTGACAACGATTTGGCTGTGGGGAGCGCGATTGAAGCGATCTCACACTCGCCGTTCTGGGATGACACGGCGTTTTTCATTCTCGAAGACGACGCGCAGAACGGAGCGGACCACGTGGATGCTCACCGCAGCGTGGGGATTGTTGTGAGCAAGTACTCGCCGCACAAGACGAATGGTGCGCCGTTTGTCGACAGCCATTTCTACTCCACCGTGAGCGAGGTGCGCACGATGGAGGCGCTGCTGGGTCTGCCGCCGATGAACAACAACGATGCGTTCTGTTCGATGATCTCCATCGCTGTTTTCGGGGTCGGGCGATCAGCCGCCATATGACGCCGACTATTCCAACCGCGACAACGGACTGATCTATACGGCGAACCCTAAGAACGCGGTGGGTGCAAAGGCGAGCATGAAGATGGATTTTACGCACGAAGATCGGGCGCCGGTTGAGAAGTTGAATGTGATTCTTTGGAAGGATGCGATGGGGAACAAGCCCGCGCCAGCGATGCTGAAAAGGGCGCCGAAGAAGGCGGGAGACGGGGACGACGATTAATGCAGGTAGGGAAGGAAGCAGGGCGCGACCGCGAACTAGAATCCTGAGCGCTGTGTGACTTCGGTGATTCCACTCGAGTGCTAAGATTGCAGCCGATGAGCAATCCTCCTAAGTTGCGCGTGGGAGTCTGCGGCGTTGGTCTCGAGGCATATTGGAGACAGTTTGCTGGTCTTGAGGAGCGACTCCAGGGATATGTAGAGCGTCTCGCAGCAAAGATGGTCGAGCCCTGGCTTCGAGATTGTCAATTTGGGCCTGGTTGACACGCCAGTGCGCGCGCTCGAAGCCGGCCACCAGTGCCGCCGCGAAGATATCGACGTACTTTTTCTCTATGTGACAACCTACGCGCTTTCGAACACTGTGCTGCCGCTGGTGCAGCGCGCAGGCGTTCCGGTGATCGTGCTGAACCTTCAGCCGGAAGCGGCGATTGACTACGCAGCATTCAACAAACTCGAAGACCGCACGCAATGACCGGCGAGTGGCTGGCGTTTTGCTCGGCGTGTCCCGTGCCCGAGATCGCCAATCTTCTGGCGCGCGCAAAGATCCCATTTCACCAAGTGACTGGCGTGCTGGACGATGCCGCGACGTGGCGGGAGATCGAGGAGTGGCTCGCTGCCGCGCGCGTGCGGGCAGCGCTGGCATCATCGCGGCTGGGACTGATGGGACACTACTACAGCGGCATGCTCGACATCATGACCGATGTGACGCTGCTTTCGATCGCCTTTGGCGCGCACGTCGAGTTGCTTGAAGTGGATGAACTGAGCGCGCTGTGCGCCGATGTGACCGATACGGCGATTGATCGCCGCATCGGCGAGTTCCGTCGCAGCGTTCGACGTGCAGGCAGATTGCCCTGCAGAAGAACTGCGTCGCGCGGCGCGCACTTCGGTGGCTCTCGACGTCTTTGTCGCATCGCCATGAGCTTGACGCGCTGGCCTACTACTACAAGGGCACGGGCAATGCCGCCAATGAAGACACGATGAGCTCGATCATTCTCGGCACCTCGCTGCTAACCGCGCGCCACATTCCGGTGGCCGGCGAATACGAAGTGAAGAACGCGCATCGCGATGAAGATCATGGACTTGCTTGGAGCGGGCGGCTCGTTCACCGAGTACTACGCGATGGATTTCAACGACGACGTGGTGCTGATGGGCCACGACGGGCCCGGCCACATCGCGATTGCGGAAGGCAAGACCAAGGTGCGGCCGCTGAAGGTTTATCACGGCAAGGTCGGCCGCGGGCTTTCCGTGGAGATGAGCGTGAAGCACGGCCCGGTCACGCTGCTTTCGGTTGTCGAAGATCCGGAGTCACGCTTCAAACTGCTGGTTGCGGAGGGCGAGTCGGTGGCCGGTCCGATTCTCGAAATCGGCAACACCAACAGCCGCTATCGCTTTCCGCTGGGCGCGACGCGGATTTGTGGAGGCGTGGAATGCGCAGGGGCCGGCGCACCATTGCGCGGTGGGCGTGGGCCACGTGGCAGCCACGTTGCGCAAAGCTGCGGCGCTGATGGGCATTGGCTTCCATCAGGTGTGCTGAGCGGCGTAATTCACTGGGGATTCGAGCTGATTTCCCGATTCGACATTCGTCTGACTCGGATGGCGCACCTTGCGTCGGGCCTATATCCTGTGAGCGGTCAAATTCGCGGAGAGGAAATCGTTTCACAATGGTCACAATTCAACAACTCTTCCCGGCGTCGAGTTTCTGGCGCCCCTGAACGAACGCGATGCGGAAATCCTAACGCCGGAGGCTGTCGCGTTTATCGTGGATCTGCAGCGCACGTTCAACGCGCGGCGGAAGGAGCTGCTCGAGGCGCGGCATGAGCGGCAGAAGCGGCTGGATGCCGGCGAGCGGCCGGATTTTCTGAAGGAGACGAAGGCAGATTCGCGAGAGCGAGTGGACCGTGGCTCCGCTGCCGAAGGACCTGCTCGACCGGCGCGTGGAGATTACCGGGCCGGTCGACCGCAAGATGATCATCAACGCGCTGAACTCGCGGCGCGAAGGTGTTCATGGCGGACTTTGAGGACTCGACGACGCCGACCTGGGACAACGTGATCGACGGGCAGATCAATCTGCGCGATGCGGTGCGGCGGACGATTACGTTTGCGGATCGAGAAGACGCGGAAAGCAGTACAAGCTGAATGAGAAGACCGGCGGTGCTGTTTGTGCGGCCGCGCGGCTGGCATCTGGAGGAGCGGCATGTGATGGTGGATGGCGAGCCGATGTCGGGGTCGCTGTTCGATTTCGGCTTGTATGCGTTTCATAACGCGAAGGAGTTGCTGGCGCGCGGAGTCGGGCCCGTATTTTTATCTGCCGAAGATGGAGAGCCATCTGGAGGCGCGGCTTTGGAACGATGTGTTTGTCAAGGCGCGAGCGCGAAGCTCGGGATTGCCGCCGGGCTCGATCAAAGGCGACGGTGCTGATCGAGACGATTCTGGCTGCGTTTGAGATGGATGAGATTCTGTGGGAGCTGCAGGAGCACTCGGCTGGGCTGAACTGCGGCCGGTGGGACTACATCTTCAGCTTCATCAAGAAATTTGCCAGTGGACGCCGAGGCCGTGCTGCCCGATCGCGGGCAGGTGACGATGACGACGCACTTCATGCGGAGCTATTCGAAGCTGGCATCAAGACGTGTCACAGGCGCAACGTGAGTGCGATGGGCGGCATGAGCGCGTATATTCCGATCAAGAGCGATCCGGTGGCGAATGAGAAGGCGATCGCGCAGGTGCGGGCGGACAAGGAGCGCGAGGCCACGCGATGGGCACGATGGGACGTGGGTGGCGCATCCGGGGCTGGTGCCGGTGGCGCTGGAGGTCTTCGATCGGGTGATGCCGCAGCCGAACCAGATCTCAGAAGCAACTGCCGGACTATCACGCGACGGCTGCCGATCTGCTGCAGGTTCCGGAGGGCACGATCACCGAGGCCGGGCTGAGGCAGAATGTTGCCGTCGGGCTGGGGTATGTGGAGGCATGGCTGCGCGGAATCGGCTGCGTTCCGCTGTTCAACCTGATGGAGGATGCAGCGACGGCGGAGATCAGCCGCGCGCAGCTTTGGCAGTGGGTGCACAACCAGGTGAAGCTAAGCGACGGAAGAGTTGTGGACGCTCCACTGGTGGAAAGCACAATTGCCAACGAACTGAGCGCTCAGAAGGGGAAGGTAGATGAAGCGCGCTATGCAGCCTATGAAAAGGCCGCGAACCTGATGCGCGACCTGGTGCTGGCGCCGGAGTTCACTGAGTTCCTGACTCTGCCGGCCTATGAGAGGGTTCTGAAGGACGAAAAGCTCATCACGGCTTAGGACGAATTGGGTTGTTCCCCGCCTGGTCGGCGGCGGAGGAACTCCGGGCTCGCCCCCATGACCGGCTCGGGCGCGGGCAGATCCGCCGAGCGCAGCCAATGGTTCACAGGATGGGATAAATGGTGCAAAACTGCGCCTGAACTGCGTAAGGGTCACTTGGTTTCTTAGCCAAAAGCAGCCTCAAACTGGTAGCTTGAAGTAGGGCCTTTTGCATCGGGCTCCCGAGGGTTTTCTTTCCCGCAATGGCTTCCAGTCCCTACTTTTCATTGGCGGTTTTGTTCGTTGCGGCGCTGGGCTTTGGGCTGGCACCGCTGGGGTTGGCGTGGCTTTGGGCCAGGGTGTTTTCGCCGCCCAAACCGAACACTATCAAGAACGCCATTTATGAGTGCGGCCTGGTGTCAAAGGGCGATGCCTGGGTGCAATTCCGCTCGGCCTACTACCTTTACGGAATCATCTTTCTCATCTTCGATGTGGAAGCCGTTTTTCTGCTGCCATTTGCAGTGGCGTTTACAGGGCTGAGCGCGGCGGCCTGCGTGGCGATGCTGGTGTTTGTGCTGCTTGCTGGTCGAGGGACTGGCCTGGGCCTGGGCCAAGGGCGTGCTGACGTGGGCGTGAAGACAGGGATCAGAGTGTCGGGTGTCAGGGATCAGGTAAAACAGTGGACCAACAATTGAAGATCGAGCTTGGCAAGCAGGGCGTCTTCGTCACGACCATCGAGGAGCTCTACAACTGGGGCCGCCGCAGTTCGGTGTGGCCCATGCAGTTTGGGCTGGCCTGCTGCGCCATTGAGATGATTGCGACCACCATGGCGCGCTACGACCTGGCGCGCTTCGGTGCAGAGGTGTTTCGTCCGTCGCCGCGGCAGGCTGACCTGATGATTGTTTCCGGCACCGTGACCAAGAAGATGGCGCCGCAGGTGGTGCGGCTTTACAACCAGATGGCCGAGCCGCGCTACGTGATTGCGATGGGCGCGTGCGCCATTTCCGGAGGGCCGTTCAAGCAGGGCTACAACGTGCTCAAGGGCATCGACCGCTACATTCCAGTGGACGTGCACATTCCCGGCTGCCCGCCGCGGCCTGAAGCGCTGATTCAGGCATTCATGACATTGCAGAAAAAGATTGACGGCCAGCCGCTGACCGGCGAGGGCCGGCCGCGCTTTCTGGATGCCGAAGCGCAGGGCGAATTTCCGGTGCCTGAGCAGGGCGAGCACGATCTGGAGCCGCCGTCGAACAAGGGCGTCTGGCCGGTGCCGATCACGATTCGGTGAAAGAGCAGGGAGCAGGGACTGAGGGACGAGATTGAAGACGGTCGAAGAGATCAAGGCGGCGATTGAGGCGGCGGTCCCGGGCGCTGGGTTGAAGTTTGTATCCAACCCCAGCCCGTCCGCGCAGCACTCGCTGCGCCTCGCGCCAGAGAGCGCCGTTGCAGTGGCGACCTTCCTGCGCGACGATCGCCGAGCTGGCCTTCGATTTTCTCTCCAATGTCTCTGGAGTGGACTGGCCCGACAAAGAGATAGCGGAAAAAGTAAAAGTAACACGTCAGGTGACGAAAACCAGTCGATGGCGTGGAGCAGGCCGTGCGAGGAAACCGTCGAAGAGACGCGCAAAAGCGCGTCGAGCCGGGCTATCTTGAGGCGGTCTATCATCTCTATTCGGTTGCGAAAAAGCACGGGCCGCTGGTGATCCGCATGCGGACGGCTGAATCGCACCGACAGGTCGAGCTGCCTTCGCTCACGCCGGTGTGGCGCGCGGCCGAGTTTCAGGAGCGCGAAGTCTTCGATCTCTACGGAATCGTCTTTACGGGCCATCCAGACCTGCGCCGCATTTTGATGTGGGACGGATTCAAAGATCATCCCGATGCGCAAGGATTACGTGGAGCCGGACGACTTCGAGTACGAGCCCACGCCGCACGACGAGGTGCTGGAGCGGGCGCAGGAGCATCAAGCAGGACAGGGAATGCAAGCGGAACGGGAGGCCGGCGCATGAGCGTTGCGGAAACAAAAATCGAGAAAGTCGAAGGCTGGAATCGTCCGCCGGTGATTGAGCCGGACGGCGAAGGCGAGCTGCTTGAAGTCGCCATGGGGCCGCACCATCCTTCGACACACGGCGTCTTTCGCATGGATGTGGCGCTCGACGGCGAGCGCGTGATTCGCCTCAAGCCGGTCTTCGGCTATCTGCACCGCAATCACGAAAAGATCGCCGAGGGCGCATCGTATCTGGCGTCGATGCCGTATACCGATCGCCTCGATTATTTCTGCTCGCTCACGAACAACTGGGCCTACGCGCTGGCCGTTGAAAAGCTTGCCGGCCAGGAAGTTCCCGAGCGCGCGGAGTACATTCGCGTGATTCTCGCCGAGCTGACGCGCATTCAGAATCACGCGTCGTCCATCGGATTTCTGATTCAGGAGATGGGCGCCAGCGGCACGCCGCTGATGTATGCCTTCAGCGAGCGCGAAAAGATTCTCGACCTCTTCGAGTCGCTTACCGGCTCGCGCATGATGTGCAACTACATGCGCTTCGGCGGCTGCCGCGTGGATGTTTCCGGCTGCGTGGCTCGATGCGACGCGCAAAGTGGTCGCCGGACTGTCCGGGATTTGTCGACGAGTTTGAGGCGCTGCTCTCAACGAACGAAATTCTGATGGCGCGCTGCCAGGGCGTCGGCATTCTGCAAGCCCGAACTCGCCGTGAACGCCGGCGTATCGGGCCCGATGCTGCGCGCGTCGGGAGTGAATTACGACATTCGCAAAGTGGACCACTACGGCATCTACGATCGCTTCAAGTTCCGCGTGCCGCTGGGCGATCATGGCGACATCTACGACCGCTACATGGTGCGCGTGCTTGAGATGCGCGAGTCGATCGGGATTCTCGAGCAGGCGCTCAAAGAGATTCCCGCCGGACCGATCATGGACGCGAAAGCGAAGATTCGCGGCTTCCGTCCCAAGCCCGGCGAGGCGTACGGCCGCATTGAAGCGCCCAAGGGCGAGCTTGGCTTTTATCTCATCAGCGACGGCGGGCCGAATCCGTATCGCTATCGCGTGCGCCCGCCCAGCCTGATCAATCTGACGATTCTCGAAGACATGTGCCTGGGACAAAATGTCGCCGACGTCGTGCTGATTTTTGGCAGCGTGGATATTGTTCTGGGAGAAGTGGACCGGTAGAGCTGCGGTTACCGAAGCCGGGTCTTGTTCAAACGCAGCATCAACGGGACTGGAGGTCGGAGGATGCATTGCTAGGCGAGGGAATTCTGAAAGGAATGGCGGAGACGGCGAAGAACTTCTGCGGCAGCTACGTCTCCGAAGAGCGGCTGACGACGGTCGAGTATCCGGAACAGCGGATTCCCGACCGCCGAAAACGCGCGCGTCTTTCCCTTTCTCGTCTACGACGGCGCCGACTGGGAGGCCGGCATGCGCTGCGTGGCCTGCCAGATCTGCGAGAAAGAGTGCCCGCCCAAGTGCATCTACATCGACAAGAGCAAAGACAAGAAGCCGGACTACGTGGGCAAACCGCAGTTTTATCCCGCGCGCTTCGACATCGATATTTCCGTCTGCATGAGCTGCCAGATCTGCGTTGAAGTTTGCCCGTTCGAAGCCATCAAGATGGACACGCAGTTTGAGCTGGCCACCGACGACCGCTTCGGCGGCCTGCTGCTCGATCGCCAGGAGCTGGCCAAATCGAACGAGTACTACCACTCGATCCATCCGACCGAAGCGACCGAAGTGGACGCGCGCCTGGCCGAGGAAAAGGCCAAAGTGGAAGCCAAGGCAAAAGCCGCGGCCGAAGCTGCCGCGGCCAAAGCCGCAGCCGCGCCCAGCTGTCGCGCCTCCCGCGCCGCCCGAAGACCGCAGCGGAAGGAGGGGAAGCTAGTCCATGGCCACGAATTCCTTCTTCTCAAATGCTCGACCAGATTTTCATTCTCCTTCGCGATTGGCTCGTCGGATTTTTGCCCGCCGCGCTGCGGCCCGCTGCCGGCGTGGTGCTCGGCGTCATCGCCATCGTCTGCGTCTTTCCGGGGCTCTTCGCGCTGACGACAGTTTTTGAGCGCAAGGGCCTGGGCCGCATCCAGAATCGCCTCGGGCCCAATCGCGTGGGCCCCTTCGGCTTTTTCCAACCGGTCGCCGACGGCATCAAATCGCTGACCAAGGAAGACATCGTTCCGTTCAGCGCCAATGCAGTCGGTGCATTTTCTTGCGCCGCTTGTGCTTGTCGTCACGGTCTTCATGGGTTTCGCGGTTTTGCCCATGGGCCGCAACATGGTGCTGGTCGACATGGACGCGGGCCTGCTGTTCTTCTTCGCCATGGGCGCGGCGACGGAGCTTTCGGTCTTCATGGCCGGCTGGTCGAGCCGCAATAAATATTCGCTGCTCGGCGCCATGCGCGCCGTTGCGCAGATGATCAGCTATGAAGTAGTCCTGCTGCTTTCTGCCGTGTCCGTGGTCATGATCAGCCGGCTCGCTCTCGCTGCCGAAGATCGTCGAGGCGCAGAACAGCTATACATGGGGGCTTTCCGCACTGGTACATCTTCACGCCGTGGGGACTGGCCGGCTTCATCATGTTTGCCATCGCTGCGACGGCGGAAACCAATCGCTCGCCCTTCGATCTGCCTGAAGGCGAGTCGGAACTTGTCGCCGGCTACCACACCGAATATTCCGGCTTCAAATTCGCGCTCTTCTTTCTCGGCGAATATCTCGCCATGTTCTCCATCTCCGGCCTGGGCGCCACGCTCTTTCTCGGCGGATGGTCGGCGCCCTTTTCGTTCCTCAGCTTCATTCCTTCGTGGATCTGGTTTTTCGGCAAAGTGATGATGTCGATCTTCGTCTTTATCTGGATGCGCGGCACGCTGCCACGCCTGCGCCAGGACCAGCTGATGAACTTTGCCTGGAAGTTTGTCTTGCCGTTCACGCTGCTCGATCTGATGGTGACCGCGCTCTGGCGCTTCATGGGCGAAGGCTGGGAGCGCTGGGTGGTCTGCACGCTGATTCTTGTTGCGGCGTACGTGATCATGGGCCGCATCGGATTGCATCGGAAGCATTTCGGGCCCAGGAGCTACCGCTATGCTGAGTAGGAGATCCGCTCGATGAATCTCATCTTCTATCTGCTTGCGGCGCTTACGCTTGGCGGCGGCCTTGCGGCGGTGCTGCTCAAGCATCTGGTCCACTGCGCGCTCGCCGTCACGATCGCATTCGCCGGACTTGGCGCTGCTGTTCCTGCAGCTCGACGCGCAGTTCGCGGGCTTTGCGCAGATTCTGGTTTACATTGGCGCGGTCGCGATCCTGATTGTCTTTGCCATCCTGCTTACGCGCGGTTCGGACCTGCCGAAGGACGGCGTCTTCAGCCAGACATGGCTTGTGGGCCTGGTCATTGCCGCCGGCGTTTTCGCCGTTCTGGGATGGGCTGTGCTGCAGAGCGTCGATGCGAATCCGCAGTGCAGATGGCCGCACCCTCCGTCACCGTGCACGACATCGGCAACGCGCTCGTCGGCCGCTATGTGCTGCCGCTTGAGATTGTTGCGTCTGCTTCTCACTGCAGCCACCATCGGCGCAGTCATCGTGGCCATGCACGAGAAAGAGAGGCCGAAATGACGGGCTTCGATTCGCCTCTCGCCGGCTATCTTCTCGTCGCCGCGCTGCTCTTCGCCATCGGCCTCGCCGGCGCGCTTGTCCGGCGCAACGCCATCCTGGTTCTCATCGGCATTGAGCTGATGCTGAACGCGGCCAACCTGAATCTTATCGCATTCTGGCGCTATGGTCCGCATCCTGAGGCGCTCACCGGCATGATGTTCGCCATCTTCTCGATCGCCGTGGCCGCGGCCGAAGCCGCCGTCGGTCTGGGCCTCGTGATCGCCATTCATCGCCACACCAACACCACCGATCTCGACAAGATGAACAGGATGAAGGGGTGAACGATTGATGCAAGAGACGATGGCACTCACTTCGCAATTCCGTCGCCTCCATTCGATCGCGCGATATCTCTGGCTCATTCCCGCTGTGCCGATGGTCGCTGTCGGGCTCGATCGCGCTGCTCAAGCAGCCACGGCGCAAGGATGCGGCCGGCGCTCGCCATCGGCTCGCTTGGTTTCTCGCTGCTGCTTTCGCTTGATTGCGTTCGCGCACGTCTTGAGTGGATGGGCGTCACGGCTCCGCGAGTCCGCGAAACTGTCAACTTCACCTGGATTCACTTCGGCTCGACTACACGTTGATCTCGGCTGGGTGCTCGATCCGCTCGCCGCCATCATGCTGGTGATGGTCAGCTTCGTCGGCCTGCTCATCTTCATCTACTCCGTCGGGCTACATGGCCCACGACGAAAACTTCACGCGCTTCTTCTGCTTCCTCTCGCTCTTTGCCGGAGCCATGCTCGGCGTGGTCATCTCGAACAGCCTTCTGCTGCTCTTCATGTGCTGGGAGATTGTCGGCCTCACTTCGTATCTGCTCATCGGCTTCTGGTATCAGAAGCCCTCGGCCGCCGCAGCCGCGAAAAAAGCCTTCATCACCACGCGCGTCGGCGATATTTTCTTTTTCCTCGGGATCGTCTGGCTGTTTTCGCAGACCGGCACGCTGCTCTTCTATAACCACGGCGTGGGTTCGCTTGAAGGCCTCGCGCTGCCAACCTGCTCGCGCAGCATGCGGGCCTGGGCCTCAGCGCCGCCGGCGCCATCGGCCTGCTCATCTTTGCCGGAGCGGCGGGCAAGAGCGGCCAGCTTCCGCTGCACGTGTGGCTGCCCGACGCGATGGAAGGCCCCACGCCGGTCTCCGCGCTGATTCACGCGGCCACCATGGTCGCGGCCGGCGTCTATCCTCATCGCGCGCGTTTATCCGCTGATGTCAGACCGGCGCGGCGCCCGGTGGAACCACCGCGGCGCTCACCGTCGTCACCTGGGTTGGCGCGGCCACGGCGGTCTTCGCCGCGCTCATCGCCGTCGCGCAAAACGACATCAAGCGCATCCTCGCCTACTCCACCGTCTCGCAGCTCGGCTACATGATGGCGGGCCTCGGCCTCGGCGGCGTCGCCGTCGGCATGTTCCACCTGATCACGCACGCGTTCTTCAAGGCGCTGCTGTTCCTCGGCGCGGGCTCGGTGATTCACGGCTGCCACGAGGAGCAGGACATTCGCCGCATGGGCGGCCTTCGGTCCGACATGCCGCTCACTTTCGCCACCTACGCCATCGGCATGCTGGCGCTTTGCGGATTTCCGATCTTCTTCTCCGGCTTCTGGTCGAAGGACGGCATCCTCGAAGCCGCGCAGCACTCGGACCGCGATCAAGGGCCCGTTTTATCTGCTCGTCTTTGGCGCGCTGCTCACCGCGTTCTACATGACGCGCCAGGTCTGCTACGTCTTCTTCGGCTACTGGCGCGGCCACGAGCCGGCGCACGAAAGCCCGCAGCGTGATGACGATGCCGCTGGCGATTCTGGCCTTCTTCGCCATCGCGCTCGGCTTCGATCGGCACGCCGGCGTGGCCATGGTTCCACGCGTTTCTTGAAAACCGCGCTGCAACATTCGACTTGCACGGTTTTGCCGAGCCGGGCCTCGGCTCTGCTCATGGCTCACTTCGTCGCTGGTCGTCTTTCTCGGCCTCGGCCTCGGCTGGTGGCTCTACGGCAACAAGTCGCCGAAGCCGGAAGAGCCTGATGCGCTCGAGAAATCCGTGCCGTGGATCTGGGCTCCGCTTGCGCGACCGCCTCTATGTCGACGAATTCTACGGCGTGACGGTGATCGCCTTCTACACGTGGTGGGCGCGCGTGGCCGACTGGCTCGATCGCCGCGTGTGGGGCGGCATCGTCGCCGCTCGTCGCATGGCTCTTCGGACTCTGGGCGCAGCTCAACCGCCTGCTCGACGTCAACTGGGTCGACGGCAGCTTCGACAAAACCTGCGAAGAGCTCTCGAACGGCGGCGGCCTGCTGGCGCGCGTGCAGAGCGGCCGCGTGCAGAACTACCTGCGCATCCTGGCCGCGGCCGTCGTCGCGCTCGCCGCAATTCTTATTCTGGAGCAGCCGGCCATGAACGAATTCGACGACCGGATTTCCGATTCTCACGCTCCTCACCGTGCTGCCGCTCGATTGGCGCGGCCATCGCGCTCTTCGTCGGGCAAGCACGCGCGCGGCGTCGCGCTGGTCACCGCGCTCGCCTGCCTCGTCGTTGTCGCTTTTCGTCTGGATGCACCTGCCCGCCAACGGCAGCATCGGCCTCGTCGAGCTGCATCACGTGGGCGCCTTCGCTCGGCATTGAATATCACCTCGGCGTCGACGGCCTCGGCGCGCTGATGCTTCTGCTCTCCGCCATCGTCACGCTCATGTCGGTCGACGCGTCGCATCGCGTGCACCACATGCCCGGCCTCTTCTACGGCCTGGTCCTCATGCTCGAGTCGGGCCTCTTCGGCTCCTTCACCGCGCTCAATTTCTTCCACTGGTTTCTGTTCTGGGAGCTGAGCCTCATCCCCGCATTCTTCCTCATCAAGTTGTGGGGCGGCCCGCGGCGCGGCCCAGCGGCCACGCAGTTCTTCGTCTACACCATGGCCGGCTCGGTGGCGCTGCTGCTCTCATTCCTCGCCATCTTTCTTTCCACCGCAACGAACGCCGCGCCGGGCACGATGGACTTCGGCGAGCTCACCGCCATGGCCGCTCACGGCGCGCTCACGCAGATGGTCACGGCGCATCTCGGGCCCGGTGATGCCATGGCTCGCCATCGGCGTGCTCGCCGGCTTCGCGGTCAAAGTGCCGCTGATGCCCTTCCACACCTGGCTGCCCGCCGCGTATGCTGAGGCGCCTTCGCCCGTCACCATGCTGCTCACCGGCGCCATGTCGAAGATGGGCGTCTACGGCCTGCTGCGCATTGCGCTGCCGCTCTTCGGCGCGCAGATCGCCGCGATGCGCACGCCGCTGCTGGTTCTCGCCGTCGCCACCGTCGTGATGGGCGCGTGGGCCGCAGCCGCGCAAAAAGATTTGAAGCGCGTCTTCGCCTACTCGTCGGTCAATCACCTCGGCTACTGCCTGCTCGGCATCTTCGCGCTGGCCATTCCCGCGTCCGGCGCGGCAGCACAGGCCAGCCAGGCCGCCGCGCTCAACGGCGTCATCCTGCAGATGTTCAATCACGGCATCACCGCGGCCGCGCTCTTCTGGTTCATCGCCATGATCCAGTTCCGCACCGGCGGCCTGCGCGGCATCGACGATTTCGGCGGCCTGCGCAAGCCCGCGCCGGTCTTCGCCGGACTCATGGGCATTGCGCTCTTCTGCTCGCTCGGCCTGCCCGGCCTCAATGGCTTCGTCGGCGAGTTCCTCATCTTCCGCGGCGTTTTTCCGCTTGTCCTGGATCAGCGCAACGGTATCGGTGCTTGGCCTGCTCGTTACCGCGGTCGTGATTCTCACCGTGATTCAGAAAGTTTTCACCGGCCCCGTGCCGGAACACTGGGCCAAGCTTTCCCGATCTGCATCATAGCGAGCGGCTGGCGCTCGCGCCGGTCATCGGGCTCATGTTCCTGCTCGGCCTTGTGCCCCAGCTGATTGTGGACACCATCAACCCCACGGTGCAGAACCTGCTGGCGCACTGGAGATTTTAGAGAATGGCCTGGACGATCTACATCTCGTTTGCCGGCGCGCTGGTCGCGGCGCTGCTGCCCAGGGACAAGCCCGTTCTTGCGCGCTGGTTGGCGCTCGCCGTTGCCGTGGCTGGGCCTGGCGATTGCCGTCGCAGGCTATCGCCGCGGGCATGGGCCAGGGCCGCAGTGGTATCTGTCGATGTGCTCGTGGGTGCCGTCCATGGGCATTCACTACCTGCTCGCGGCCGACGGCATCAGCCGCGTGCTCGTTCTGCTCACCGGCATCGCCTCGGTGGCCGGCGTTCTCTTCAGTTGGAACATCGAGCTCCGCACCAACCAGTTCTTCGCGTTTTATCTCGCGCTCATCGGCGGCGTCTACGGCGTCTTTTTGAGCGGCGATCTCTTCCTGCTCTTTGTCTTCTACGAAATCGCCATCGTTCCCAAATATTTCCTCATCGCCATCTGGGGTTCCACGCGCCGCGAGTACGGCGCCATGAAGCTCGCGCTCTACTCCTTCGTCGGCTCGGCGATGGTGCTCATCGGCCTGCTCGCCGCCTACGCGACCGCCGGCAGCCACTCCACCACGCTCGCCGATCTTGCGCACGCGGGCCTGCCCGTCAGCTTCCAGATGTGGTGCTTCCCGCTGGTCTTTGTCGGCTTCGCGATTCTCGCCGGCATGTGGCCGTTCCACACCTGGGCGCCCACCGGCCACGTCGCCGCGCCCACGGCTGCTTCCATGCTGCTCGCCGGCGTGGTGATGAAGCTTGGCGCATACGGCTGCCTGCGCGTCGGCATCGGCCTCTTTCCGCACGGCCTCGATCCCTGGGGATTCTCGTTCCTCGGCATCGGCTCGTGGCGCGACGTCTTCGCGTGGCTCGCCGTCATCGGCATCGTCTACGGCGCGCTGGTCGCGCTCGCGCAAACCGACTTCAAATTCGTCATCGGCTACTCGAGCGTGAGCCACATGGGCTTTGTGCTGCTCGGCCTGATGACGCTCAACCAGATCGGCCTCGACGGCGCGGTGCTGCAGATGTTCTCGCACGGCGTCATCGCCGGCCTGCTCTTCGCCATCGTCGGCCGCATCGTCTACGACCGCACGCACACGCGCCAGTTTGCCGAGCTTGAACACATGCACCTCGTCGCGGCGATTGCCCTTTGCGGCGTGGGCCTTCGTCGTTGCCGGCGTCGCGTCCATGGGCCTGCCCGGCTTCTCCGGCTTCGTCGCCGAGCTGCAGGTGCTGGTCGGCGCGTGGCGAGCCAATCCCTGGTGGACCATCGCCTCCGGCATCGGCATCATCGTCGGCGTCGCTTACACCTGGCGCGCGCTGCAAAAGGCGTTCTTCAGCGACACGCTGCCCACCGCGCATGAGCTCGAAGCGGAGCAGGCGCACACATTCGCGCCCATCACCTGGCCTGAGATAGCCGGCGTCGCGCTGCTCGGCGTCGTCCACGCTCGTCGTCGGACTCTATCCGCGCATCCTGCTCGACCAGATTGAGCCGGCCGTGAAAGCGCTGCTCGCGGGAGGCGCGCAATGAACTACGCCGATCTCTTCCGCGCCACGCTGCCTGAAACGGTTCTCGAAATCGCCGCGCTGCTGGTGATCGTTGTCGATCTCGGGATTCCTGCGCAAGGCCGCGACTCAAACACGCGCCGCCGTCGGCAGCGCTTGTCGGCATTGCCGGCTGCGTCGTTGCGATCTGTGGGCAGTCTCTGTCGCCGGCCCGGCTTCAGCGTATGGCAATGATGTGCTGCTTGCTGCAGGCGGCTCCGCAGGCGTCGCGCAGGTCGCCATCCTCGTTCTCACCGCGCTCACGCTTGCTGCTGCTCGTCGACTCCGCATTCACGCGCAACCCCGGCGAATATGTTGCCGTGGTGCTGATGGCCGCAGCGGGCGGGCTGATCATCTCCGCCGCGCAGGATCTGCTCGTCATCTTCGTCGGCCTCGAACTGCTCTCCTCGGCCTCTACATCCTCACCGCCTTCGCCAAGCAATCCGGCAAAAGCGCCGAAGCCGCCATGAAGTACTACCTCTTCGGCGGCATGTCGGCGGCGTTTCTGCTCTTCGGCTTCAGCTATCTCTACGGGCTGAGCGGGTCGACAAGCCTGCAGAAGGTCGTGCTCGGCACCTACATGGCGTCGGCCAACGGCGGCGCGCCGCTGCTTATGCTCGCGCTGGTCATGGTCGCCGCGGGACTTGGCTTCAAAGTTGCTGCTGTGCCGTTTCATCTCTGGGCGCCGGACACCTACGAAGGCGCGCCGGCTCCCGCCGCCGCATTCATCGCATCGGTTTCGAAAGTCGCCAGCTTCGCGCTGCTCATCTCCATCAGCACGCGATCCTGCATTCCTTGCAGATGCTGCACATCACTGGTCGCGTTACGTTGACGTTTTCGCTGCCGGAGCGCGCCCAGCCCATGTCGCTCCGGGCTTCATCACCACGTGGCCGATGATCCTGATGGTGCTCTCCGTTGCCTCCATGGTCTGTCGGCAATCTGGCCGCGCTGGCGCAGTCGAGCGTCCGCCGCCTGCTTGCCTACTCGGCCATCGCCCATGCCGGCTACATTCTGCTCGGCCTCGCGTTCTTCTCGCTGGATCGAACGCTGAGCGCCCAGGCCATCCTCTACTACATCGTCACCTACGGCCTCACCACCATCGGCGCATTCGGCGTGGTCGGCGTCGTCGAGCGCGCCACCGGCAGCGACAAGCTCGACTGCTTTCCTCGGCCTGCACAAGCGCAACCCGATGCTCGCCGCCGTGCTGCTCGTGCTCTTTCTCTCGCTCGCCGGAATTCCGCCGCTGGTCGGCTTCTGGGCCAAGTTCAATTTCTTTGCCGCCGTGCTCGGCGTTGGCTGCGGGCACAGGTGCCGTTCACTTTCGCTGGTCGCGCTCGCCATCGCCTTCAGCGCCGTCTCGCTCTACTACTATCTGCAGGTGCTCAAGCGCGCCTACGTCATGCCCGCCACCGACGAGTCGCCGATTCGCGCGCATCCCGTCACGACTGGCGGTGCTGGTCGCCATCGCCGCCGCCGTCCTCGTGCTCGGCTGCTTCCCGGCGCTGCTGCAGAACTGGATCGCGAGCTTCTACAGATAGCTGAGAGTCCGGTAAAACATCGCAGGACAGAAACACCTCAGAAGCCAAGATTGACTATTGGTGGAGGGTGGTACCCCACCCCCTTTTTTGGGCTAAACGGTTTGCTTTCAATGGCTTGTACCTCCGATCATTTTCTCTATCCCATTGATAATAAACGGCTTAAAATCCAGATTATAGAAACCAAAGGCAATTAGCCGTGTTGGCGGAGTTAGAAAGACCAGCATCGTATTTTGCCCCCCAAAGCGCGCGGCCCGATGGATAGATACCCTGAGCCGCGCGAAATCCATAACATTTTTCTATCGATTAAATTGTAGCGATTTCGAGGAAATTACCGGCACTGTTTGGCCGATTTTTTATTTCGAACGGAATGAAGAATTTGAGCGCATTTCAGGGCGACGGCGGACTTGACAAGCTTTGGCGTGAACTCCATGAGTGAGACAGGAGTCCTCCTGCAAATAGGGCGGAGATAACTTCTTCGCGTGACGTCAGTACTTCACAATCGCCGTGAACGAATCCGGCTTGAGGCTTGCGCCGCCCACCAGCGCGCCGTCAATCTCTTCCTGGCCATCAGCGCGGTCGCGTTGTCCGGCTTCACGCTGCCGCCGTAGAGGATGCGCATGGCCGCGGCCACATCGGCGCCCAGCAGCTTGGCCACTTCCGCGCGAATGATGCGGTGCGCGTCGGCGGCAATCTCCGGCGTCGCCGTCTTGCCGGTGCCGATGGCCCACACCGGCTCGTACGCAATCACGATCGGCGCTGCGGCCTCGGGCGTGATGCCCGCAAATGCGCCCGTCACCTGCGTCTTGCAGCACGCTGGCCGTCTTGCCGGCCTCGCGCTCCGCCAGCACTTCGCCGATGCAGACGATCGGCACGACGCCGTGCTTGAGCGCCGTGTGCAGCTTCTTGTTCACGATCTCGTCGGTCTCGGCAAAGTACTGCCGCCGCTCGGAGTGGCCGATGAGCGTATGCGTGCCGCCCACGGCCATCAATTGCGCCAACCGAAGTCTCGCCGGTGTAAGCGCCCTCTTCGGCAAAGTGAATGTTCTGCGCGCCGACGGCCACATTCGATCCCTTGCAGGCCGGCGATCACGGTGGGCAGCAGCACCGGAGAAGGGAACAGCGCGATCTCGTCGCGGGTGTGCCCGGCAACCAGCGGCAAAAAAGCATCGACAAACGCCTTGGCTTCGGCCGGCGTCTTGTACATCTTCCAATTGGCGGCAATCAGTGCTTTACGAGACATTTTTCGGTTCCTCATTAGTGGAGGTGATTCGCAATTCAATTTTAGAGGATCGATTTCAGCGCACCGGGTGACGGCGGGCACAGTGCGAGATCGAGGAGACTCCGCGCGGAAGAGGCGTTGAAGCCGGACTCTACGAGCCTGATCCCAGCGTCGAGGTCAAATCGTCGGGCACCGAGCCCTTCAGGAAAGCGGCCCGATGATCGGGATCGCCCAGATCCATCGAGAAATGGCGCCAGACGCCGTCCTGCAGCACGCCCATGTTCCAGGGGCCTGAGACCGAATCGGAAAACTGCCAGACGATGTGGTAGCCCTCCTCATTCGTGAACCCTTCGCCGTCGGCCTGCAGAATCGCGTCTCCGCGCTCCCAAACTGTCGAGCGCAGCGCGTGGAGTGCGTTGCTGCCTTCCTCGGTTTCCGAGCCTTGCAGGTGCTGGAACGCATAAATCGTTTTCACGGAGGCCAGGTAATTCTCAAGCCATTGCAACTCCGCTTTTCGGCTTGCAATCCTGGATGTCCTCGATGAATTCGGCAATCTCATCCTGGCCGATCGAGCCATCCGATAACCGGATTGCGCTCGATCACTGCGACTTCGACTTCGTCATTTCCGGAGAGCAGCAGGCTTTCCCATTCTTCTTCGTCGCCTTCTTCGAGCGTCAGCTTGAAGTCGGGGTGCTCGGCGCGAATCGAACTGCGCGAGTTCGTCGAAAGGAAGGAAACTCCTCATCTTTCGACAAGACTCGCGTGTAATAGCCCATGAGTCTTCGCTCTCGTGGTTTCAGTATATTCATTGGCGCGGAAACTTCGGGCAACAAAAATCGCATCCGGCGTTGTTCCGGATGCGATTCTCGGATTGTTGCTTCGAGCACCGAGGCGCGGCTGTCGCACTGCAGATGTCTACTTGTCCGTCAGCGCTTCAACGCCCGGCAGCTTCTTGCCTTCAAGAAATTCAAGCCAAGCGCCGCCGCCGGTCGAGATGTGCGTGATCTGGTCGGCCACGCCGGCCTGGTTGATGGCGCTCACCGAATCGCCGCCGCCGATGATCGAAATCGCCGTCCTGATTGGCCGCAACGGCCTGGGCAATTGCGTTGGTGCCCACGGCAAAGCGCGGAAACTCGAACACGCCCGCCGGCCCGTTCCACACGATCGTCTTCGCCGTCGAAATCACTTCCTCAATCGCCGCGATCGACTTGCGGCCCGATGTCCAGGCCCTGCCAATCGTCCGGGAAAGTCTTTCGAGCAGTCCCACACCTGCGTCTTCGCGTCGGCCGCAAAGTTGTCGGCCAGAATGTTGTCCACCGGCAGCAGCAGCTTCACGCCCTTGGCCTTCGCCTTGGCCATCGCCTCCTTCGCCATTTCGATCTTGTCTTCTTCGACCAGCGACTTGCCGGTCTTGACGCCCAGCGCGCGCTGGAAGGTGTACGCCATGCCGCCGACGATCACCAGCGTGTCCACTTTGTCGAGCAGGTTCTGGATCACGTCGATCTTGCCGGAGATTTTCGACCCGCCGATGATCGCCACGAACGGCTTCTCGGCGATTTTCGAGCGCCTTGCCGAGGTAGGTGATCTCCTTCTCCATCAGCAGGCCGGCCACGGCGGGCTTGAGGTAGTGCGTGATGCCCTCGGTGGAAGCGTGCGCGCGGTGCGCGGAGCCGAACGCGTCGTTCACGTAGACCTCGGCCAGCGAGGCCAGCGCCTTTGAGAAGGCCGGATCGTTGGCCTCCTCTTCCGCGTGGAAGCGCAGATTCTCAAGCAGCAGCACCTGGCCCGACTCAAGCTGGCGCGCCATCTCTTCGGCAATTTCGCCCACGCAGTCCGGCGAGAAGGCCACGTTGATCCGCAGGCCAAACTTCCTTGTCGAGCAGTTCGCGCAGCCGGTCGACCACGGGCCGCAGCGAGTACTTCGGATTCGGCTTGCCCTTGGGCCGGCCCAGGTGCGAGGCCAGAATCACCTTGGCCTTGTGCCGCAGCGCGTATTCGATGGTGGGCAGCGTGGCCACAATGCGCGTGTCGTCGGTGATCGTCGTGCCGTCTTCGGTGAGCGGCACGTTGAAATCGACGCGGATAAAGAGCCGCTTGTTGGTCAGGTCGATGTCTCGAATCGAGAGCTTGGCCATGGAATGATGCCTTTCTTGAGTTCAAAAATCGAGTGTCAGTGATCAGTAGTCAGGGATCCGTTGATGTCTTAGCGTTCGATTCATAGTCGCATCGGCGAATTCGACACGCGTCCATCTCGATCTCGATGCGCCATGCCGGATTGAGCAGCTTCGCCACAACGACCATCGTCGCCGCGGGGCGAATCTTGCGCGAAGAATTCGCCGTGCACGCGGCCCACCGCTTCCCAATCTTCAACGTGCGTCAGAATACATGCGCGTGCGGACCACGTCGTTCGAGCGAAGCTGCCGGCCTTCGAGCGAGCGCTTCCGGCAGCAAGTCGCAAAGATGCGGCGGTTTGTCCCGCCGCGTCTTCGTTCTCTGCGCCCACCGGCCCGGTTCCCGCCAAATGCACATGGTTGCCCACGCGCACCGCGCGCGAAAAACCGATGATCGGCTCGAAGGGTGAGTCCGCCGCTGATGTTTGCTGCGCATGGAGTTCAGTGAACAGTGGATCAGGTGGTCTGCACCACGCCAGTGTTCAGCAAACATGCGCGAACAAGTGATGGGGTACGCCTGATAACTGCTGACGCTGAACATCGGATCTCTGATGTTACAGCCCCTTCTTCGCCAGGAAGCCGATCAGGTCGACGACGCGGTTGGAATAGCCCCACTCGTTGTCGTACCAGCTCAGCACCTTCACGCTCTGGCCCACCACCTTGGTCAGCGGCGCGTCCACAATCGAGCTGCGCTTGTCGCCCTTGAAGTCCGAGCTCACGAGCTGGTTGGAGTCTACGCCCAGAATCCCCTTCAGTTCGCCCTCGGAGGCGGCCTTGAATGCGGCGTTCAGGGCCTCAACGGTCGTGGGCTTCTCGGCGATGTAAGTGAGGTCGACGATCGAGACGTTGGGAGTTGGGACGCGAATGGCGAAGCCGTCCAGCTTGCCGGCGGTCTCAGGAATCACCAGCTTCAGCGCCTTGGCGGCGCCGGTCGAGCTGGGAATCATGTTCAGTGCGGCGGCGCGGGCGCGGCGCAGGTCCTTGTGCGGAAAGTCGAGAATGACCTGGTCGTTGGTGTAGCTATGAATGGTGGTCATGATGCCGGAGACGAGGCCCGTGGTCTCGAGAATGACCTTGACGACCGGCGCCAGGCAATTGGTGGTGCAGCTGGCGTTGGAGATGATGTTGTGCTTGGCCGGATCGTACTTGTCCTCGTTCACGCCGAGCACGATGGTGATGTCTTCGTTGGTGGCCGGGAGCCGAGATGATGACCTTCTTCACGGTCGCGCCCAGGTGCGCCTTGGCCTTGGTCGCGTCGGTAAAGTGGCCGGTCGATTCGATGACAACCTGCGCGCCCACATCGGCCCAGGCCAGCTTGGCGGGGTCGCGCTCGGCCCACACCTTGATCTTCTTGCCGTCGACCGAGATGAAGTCCTCGCCGGACTTGATCTCGTTGGGCAGGTTGCCCAGGATCGAGTCGTACTTGAGCAGGTGAGCCAGCGTCGCCGGGCTGGTCAAGTCGTTGACGGCGACAAAATCGATTTCCTTGTTGCCAAGCGCGGCGCGCAAAACGTTGCGTCCAATGCGGCCGAAGCCGTTGATTCCAACCTTTACTGCCATGTGTCGTTTCTCCTTCGTGGTCGTTGATGGCCTATGGTTTCATAAAACTCGGGTTGTGCGGCGTCTGGAATGGTCCAAAAAGGCGATTCTACCAAACCCTTGATCGTATCATTCGAGGACCTGCGGTAGAATATTGAAGAGCCGCGCTGCCTCGGTACACGATTCCCTACCGTAAGGATGAAGTTCCCGCAGTGGGAACTGTATGTGACGGAGTGCACACGATTTGCAGCGGCCTCGCCGAGTATGGTATTCGGGTGAATGCAAAGAGCTTTCAGCAAGGGTTGACAGCAGCATGAGAAGACGCTCCAGACGCGGTCCTAATACTTCAGAATCCACAGGCAAAATCGGCCAGGAACTTCCATCGAATCAACCGGCTCCGCTGGTGCCGCTGTATCCTGACGACCCGCCGCGCCGCAGCGCTCGCAGCGACCTGCTCAGCAGTCCAGAGCGGCCGGGCAAGCGCTCACGGCAGGCTCGCGCCGCAGCCGCACGGCCGCCGCATGCCAACAGGCGAGGCCGCAGTGGAATGAGCCGCCAGGCTCAGGCCGCCTTGAAGTGGAAACCCAGCCCGAGATGCCTGCGGTAGCCGACTGCCCAAGCCCGAACGCCGCAGGCAGGCGCCCAAAGGCTTTGTGGTGCTCGCCATCGGCCTGCCCGGCTCCGGCAAGACCACCTGGTTCGGCCGCCGCGGCATCACGCCGCTTTCGAGCGACCTGCTGCGCAACATTCTCTTCGACGATGTGGAGGAGCAGCGCTACCAGGGGCTGGTCTTTTCCACGCTGCGCTCGCTGCTGCGCGCGCGGCTCATCGCCCGCATGCCCATGAACTATGTCGACGCCACGAATCTCTCCATCCACGAGCGCCGCCAGTGGATCAAGATGGCCAAGAGCTTTGGCTACGAGGTGCAGGCGGTGTTCTTCGATGTGCCGCTTGAAGTTTGCCTCGACCGCAACCGCCAGCGCGACCGCTCGGTGAGCGAAGACATCATGCGCAAGATGGCCGAGAAGCTGAAGCCGCCGGTGTTTGAAGAGGGATTTGAGAAGATCACGGTGGTGCGGGTGAAGAGCGCGGGGTAGCGGCACGGCGACTCTGAAACAGAAGTGAGTAGAATCCCCATGGACATCCTTCCGCTGCCTACACCGAGCCCTGGCTTCGCGGCACACATGCCGACGTTCCCGCCGCGGGCCGCGCGGTTCTGCATGCGCTCGAACTAGCTCTCGACGACCTGACCAAATGGACGGCTGGCCTGACCGATGCCGAAGTTCACGCTCCGCCGCTGGGTCTCACATCCATCGCGTTTCATATGCGGCATATCGCCGGTTCGACGGATCGCATTCTCACCTATGCGGAAGGCGAGCAGCTTTCTCAGGAGCAACTTGCGGCTCTCAAGGCCGAACAGCGAGTGAAGGAAGGCAGGAATCGCTGGCGGAACTGCTCGCCGCTGTTGAAGTCGCTTTTAGCGATGCAGCCGGGCGCATTCGCGTGTTGGCTACTGCCGATCTCGACACACCGCGCGCAGTCGGACGCAAGCAATTGCCCACGTCCATTGGCGGCGCAATGATTCACGTCGCCGACCACACGATGCGCCACGTAGGCCAGGTCGTGACAACGGCGAAAATACTGAAGGCGCTGCGAAAGTAGCAGCGCCTCCAATCAGTTCAGTCGAGCTTTGTTCCTACCGCCTTGGTACCAGCTCCGGTCCCGGAGTTAGCAGGCTTTCGTTGGTGATTGCCGTCGTTTGCAGCAGGCTATATCCGTCGCGCGTACGGATGTGGTACTTCTGCAGTCCTTGCCGTTCAGCTTCACGGTGATGGCGCGCCAGCCGCGATTGGGATTGGGCTGCGGATAGTAGCTGATGGAATAGAGGTGGCCGAGGTCTTCGCGGATCGAGGCGAACGCCTGCTTTTCCTTGCGCCAGTTGCCGGCAAAGTAGGCCTTGCCGCCAGTAGCTTTGCTCATGCGCTCAAATGCCGCAGTTGAAACCGGATCTTCCTGTGCCAGGCGCGTGCTGACGATATAAATGATCGTGCCCGTTGATTGAGCAAGTTCGGCAACATCCTCGGGAGGAACCGAGCTGGCGTTGTCGGGGCCGTTTGAGAAGACCACGATTGCCTTCTTGCCAGTAAGCGAAGCCGCATCCTTCACCGTCAACAGCAGGCTGTTGTAAAGCGCGGCATCGTCTCCGGCCACCGTGCTGCGCACGCCGTTCACCACCTTGAACCGATCGGCGGTGAGCTGGGTCGCACGCGATAGATCGCGGCTGTAGGAGTAAAAAGCGATCTTGTTGGCGTCGTCCATCGAGCGCACGAAATCGGAGATTGCGTCCTGCGCGTAGACAAATCCGCGATACATGTAGTTGCTGGTGTCGAAGAGGATGAAGATATCGGCGCCACTCATCGGAGAGGACTTGCCATTGGTAAGGCTTCCACCGGCAGCGCTCGCCGTTGCAATCGCGTCGCTTTCGCCAGGATGCGCCTGAATCGAGTCGCCACTTGTATCGCGGACTGACGCGCTGCCTTCTTCAAAGGTGGCAATTTTCTCCGAGATCTTATCTTCGGTGACGACGAAGTCTTCTGGCTTCAGCCCGCTAATGTAGTTGCCCTTGTGATCCGTGACGGCAACATTCAGCTGTACCAGCACGACATTCACGTGGAGGCGCGACGACTCGTCCTGCGCCGCAAATTTAGGTGCCGTCGTGAACAAAATTAACATGCTGGCGCAAATTCCCATCAGCGTTAAAGTCTTCCGAAGAATAATCATCGCGCAACGTCCTCTCCGTCTGTCATATTCGTGTTCCCGGCAACTAAAGCGGCCGTTCGGGCCTTAAACTTGCCTTGCAAGAATTGCTCCCCGGTCTCTCGCATGGCACGCATCAGGGCCGGCCAATCGTCGATGCTCGTCGCGGAGATATTCGCGATCATCTGGCCGGTCAGCTCGGGCACCAGAATGTTGAGCATCGGCGGATCAAAGCCTTTCTCATCAGCGAGCCGCGCCCAATACAAATTGCTCGATTCCCACGACTCGCCGAAGAGGCGATTGGTGTAACCCCCGGAAACCGGGAAGGGTTCGCCGGTGAGCAAGGCGAGGGAGTTGGTTTCGGCCAGGGTTGGGTGCGGAACGCCGAAATCCTGAGCGATCCGCTCCGGACTGGTATCCCCGGAAGACTTCTTGGCCAACGAATCGAGTTCCTGGTTTGTGGGCCCCACACCTGCGGCTTCATCCGGATATTCTCTGCGGAATTCAGCGGTCAAATAGAACAGGTCAGCCGGTGGCATGCGATGCGCCAGGTCGCTCGCGGTTTCCGCATTATTCACCGCATCCTCGACTTCGTCGAGACGACCCCAGCTGAGTCGCTGCGAAAAGACGCCGATTACTTTCTTTCGCAAGCCCGCATTCGAGACAGATGCGGTCATCAGCTCCTCGCCGGCACGCTGATAGAGAGTGACGGCATGCAGTTCGTTCTGGCTGACATTCCACCAACGAGGCAAGATCGAATTCACCAGCAGCTGTGGAACCGTCTCTCTCCAGATCAGCGCCTGCAACTTTTCCGGTGCCAGGAAATCTTCCTCAGTGAGCGCCAGCACGTAGGGCAGATCGGCGAGTGATCCAATCATGTATGCACCGCCGCCTGCTGTGGCGCCAATGCCAACGAGCGCCGGCGCACCCCACACTTCATCGACACCCTGAATTGACGATGCTGAGAAGTCGTGGGAGCGCACGAACAGTGGATTGCTGTGCAGCACCTGTGCGCCGGGTGGCTCATAGTAGGCGTAGTTGAGGCCGACAAGCGTGTCTCTCAGGAAAGGCGCCAGCTTGGCCCTGGCCAGTTCCAACTGCGCGGGCGTCGATGGTCCCTTGATCACTTTCGTCAGATCGGTTCGAACCTGCAACTCTGCATGGCGGCTGACGTACACCATTGGTGACCATGTTTCCCGCTCGCCTGCAGTGAAGATGGGCCGCGGAAGTTCGAATTCACGCAATGAGCCTGCCAGCGGCAGCAACGAGTCGCCGTTTGCCGCCCCGTGCGCCATTTCGCCCAGCCCGTCGTAAAGGCCGAAGAGCGTATCGATCGAAACCAGCCGCTGGTCATCGAGCACCGAGCGAATTCGATGCGCCAGGTCGTCATGAACCCGCTTGCCGTCAGGCATGTCGGGCACCGGACCGGCGAGCAAGTCAACAAGTTGATCCTCAGTGAGGTTGGACTTGCCTGTCGCAGCAAGAGAAATTGCCTGCAGGGATTTACGCGCCGCCTCGAAGAGCGCCTGATTCGTTCCTACATCGCTGAACGGCTGAATTGCGTTTTGCCATGCTGTATTGATCCCGCTCGCAGGGATCTCGTGCTGCCGTGCGAGAATCTGCCAAATTCCCAGTTCCGCCTGTAAAGCACCCAGTGCATTCGAGCGAAGAGCCGGGTTCGAGATGTTATTGACATGATCAACAGTCGAAATAAAGCTCGTGATCGAAGTGTCGTCGAGGGCTGAGAACTCGACGAAGATCGGGTACCACTCTTTCAGATGGACGAAGCGCTCTGCGAGCGTGCGTTGTGTCCCGTCTGGTAGAAGCTTGTCGGCTTGACGCGCGTTATCGATTGCGCTGAGCGTGAGGTAGATCTGTGTCGGGCCATTATCGGTCTGCACGTTGGAGTATGCCGCCATCGCGTCGAGAAGCTTCTCTGGGTCTCCCGTCCCGCGTGTAAAGCCGACCCCGGCGTGAACGCGGCTCATTTTGTCCTGGTGATTCAGCACCTCCTGCCAGAGAGCCGGATTTCCCGGGACTTGCGGCTTGCCGTTCACATCCCACTGCACGCGCGTGAGTAGAAGCAGCAAGGCAGTGTTCCGAGGGAAGACCCCAGTAGCGGCGGCAATCGTGGGAGCAGTCGAGCGGTATGCGTCGTAGAGGCGCTTCAGGCGGTCGCCTTCAATAAAATGGGCCTGCTGCGCCGGACTAATGCGCGCCAGCGCGTCGAAGTAGGCCGCCAGCCATCCCTGACCCTTGGAAAGCAAATGTATAACGAACTCTCCCGGATTATTTGGGCTGGCTCCGGCCAGGTCAGTCCAATCCTTTACGGCTGCATCGCCGCCGGGAACGAGCACAGATCCGTTCCGAATGCAGATGCGGCTTCCGTAGAAGTCGAATATGGGTGCTAGCGGAAGCAGTCTTCTCAGACCGGGTGATTGATAGATCTCCTGCCGCGTTTGGGGCTCGATCCGCGCCATGGCGGAGTAGAGGCGGTCAACATTTTGATTGTTGAGGAGCAGGTCAAGAAGATCGCTGGATTGC
The DNA here is from genome assembly GCA_963782085.1 of uncultured Acidobacteriaceae bacterium. Classification (GTDB taxonomy): domain Bacteria; phylum Acidobacteriota; class Terriglobia; order Terriglobales; family Acidobacteriaceae; genus Telmatobacter. Next base: position 454,909 of record CAWAIL010000001.1, on the reverse strand, counting down.
TTTTGATTTGTTCCTGTGACCGTCGTCCAGTCTTTTTGCGTGAACAGAATGGGCACACGCGTGACAGGGAATGCGTAGACAAATGGAGTGCCTGATTGGATTGATTCTTCGAGGTGCGTGAGAGGGAAGCCCGAGTCAACTGTGAGAAACGCGCGCTCTGCATCGGCGGTGACCAGGGACGCATCCTGTTTCGAGCAGCCATGCTCAAACTGGTACCCGAGCACACGAATCAACTGCCCTGCGTCATCGCAGCCAACCACATGGATCTTTCCGTCAGGCCCAGCCAGCGGCTCCAGTTCCCGCGCCAGGTGCACGTAACGGTCGGCGAGCACCAGGTACTCGGTCTTGTGACCTGTCTGGTAGCCATAGAGGAAAGCGTTGCGCGCCAGGAGCGGCAAAACCTCGTTGGGACCGATTTCCTGGCTGATGCCCGCCATTCGAAGGAAGGAGCGAAGGGGGCCGGGAATCTCAATCGTCTCCCCCTGCTGTATCGGCAGCGTCGCGCCGTTCGAAGTCGTGGCTTGCGGAGTGTCTGCTGATGCAGCCCCTGTTGAGGACGTGGCGGCGATCGCGTAAGCGCAAGTCCCCAGAATCAGGAAAACCGCCAACACGATATGAGTGCGAAAAGGGAACTTCATCCGAATGCCCCTTTCAATTCGGTTGTGCTGCAAGTCGGGTATGGAATCGAAAGCACACGAAGAAGAAAACGGATCGTGGCGGTTCCTATGAAACTCAGAGTGAGCTCAGAAAAACCTTCGTGCCACGAACTGGATTCTCCCATTGCTAGTACAAAATCAAAACGGATGAATGCCGAATCAATACGTAAAGGAGAAGTCGCCCACCCCTCGGGCTCGGAGGAATCTTGCCGCAGGCTTGGAGCTCTGAATTACTTTACCGGTCTTGTTTCAATTACCAGGGGGGCAATGATGAAAGAATAATCGACAATCTCAGCGCAGGGAACTTCCCACGTCCAGCGAGATTATCAGGCACACGTGCGTCTGGCTAGTATTTTTTTTGTGCTCAACATTGAAGCACTTCGTCAGGAAAGGATGCGCGCTCTTGTTGCCGGGATGTATGCCCAAGTTGTGATTGCATGAGGCTTGAAACAGCATCGAATCCCGCAAATTTGCGGGATTTCAGTGACAATTCGGAGACAATCGGCAATGGTGGCTTCGGGAAACACGCAATTCGGGATTCGCGTCCGTGAGCCTCGAAGAAAGCTTATGCAAGGTTTTGCAAGCTAGTCTTTCGGCGAAAGTGAGCTCTCCAAAATGTGGCCCATCTTTTCCTGCTTGGTCTTCAGGTAGCCGGCGAAGCTCTCCTGAGCTTCCACTTCGGCCGAGACGCGCTCAACGACTTCGATTCCGGCGGACTCCAGCGCAGCCACTTTCTCCGGATTGTTGGTCATGAGTCGAACCTTTTTTACTCCAAGCAGCTTCAGGGCTTCAGCCGGCAGCTCGTACGCGCGGCAGTCGGCGGCAAATCCCAGCTCGACGTTCGCTTCGACAGTGTCCCGTCCCTGGTCCTGCAATTCGTAGGCTTTCAGCTTGGCCATCAGGCCGATCCCGCGGCCCTCCTGCTGCTCGTATAGCAGAATTCCCGCGCCTTCTGCGGCAATTCTCTCGAGAGCCATCTCGAGTTGCAGCCGGCAATCGCAGCGGAGCGAGCCGAATACGTCGCCGGTGAGGCATTGCGAGTGAATTCGCACCAAAGGCGGTGCAGAATGAATGTCGCCCATCACCAGCGCAACCAGGCCTTCGACCTTGCGACCCGGATCGCAGCCAGGTGCGTCGTCCGCCGTCACGCCTTCGAAGCCCAGGATCCGGAAATGTCCCCAGCGGGTGGGGAAGTCTGCTTCGGCGATCTTTTTCACGCTTTCGAATACCATATTGTTATTTTACGGCGATCGCGCTTTTCGCGCCCGGTTGACGCAATCGCGTTGACACCGGGCTCGGATCAAAGTGAGCCTTGAATATGTCTGATCCTTCCAACCGAACCGTGCAGATTGTTCCGGCGCAGGGAGCTGAAGCAGTGGAAACCATTCGCTCTCTGCTTCGGGATTACTGGGACTCCTTCGGATTCACGCCGTGTTTTCAGAACTTCAGCGACGAACTCGCTGAATTGCCGGGTGCCTATGCGCCGCCGAATGGGCGCCTGGCATTGGCGTTGGTTGATGGCCAGCCTGCTGGTTGCGTCGCCCTGCGCCGCGTGGATGCAAACCGCGCCGAAGCCAAAGCGGCTCTACGTGCGACCGGGTTTCGCGGACTCGGTCTCGGCCGCGACACTGCTTGAGTGGGTGACAAACGAGGCACGCGTAGCCGGCTACCCAGAATTAGTGGGCGACACCATGCCTGTGATGCAGGAGGCTCTGGCGCTTTATGACCGCATGGGCTTCGAACGCGTCGGGCGAGGCGCTCCAGTTCAGGCTTCTCAGTTCCCAAGAGACTCGGAGGAGCCTATCCTGATCCGCATGAAGCTTTAGCCATCAGGCGCATTTCTCGCTCAGCGCCTGCATGCCACGATACATTGATGGTGTGACCGATAACCTGATTTGGATCACGCTGCTGGTCAAGCTGGGCGTGGTGGCCTCGGTGGCCAGCGTACTGGCGCGCGTCACCACTTTCCGGCGCCTGTTTTTTGCCGAGAAGCGCAGTCGCCGGCAAACGCTGGCGTTGCTGGCTTTTTTCCTGGTGCCGCTCACTCTCGGGGTCTGGCTTCGGTTCCGGGTTCCCAACTTTCTCGCCGCCGACATCTCCTTTGAAACCATCATTCTTCTCGGCCTGCTCATCGGGCCGGGCTGGGCCATGCTCAGCGGCGCGGTCTTGTCTGTTCCCGCCGTCCTGCATCACGAGTATCTCGCGCTGCCCTTCAACGTTGCTCTTGGCCTGGCCGCCGGCACGATCGGCCGCTTCGTCGAGAAGGAAGAGATCTGGTCGTTCACGCCGTTCATCGACCTGAGCCTCTACCGCTGGGTGCGCCGCAACCTGATCAAGCCGCGCATCGACCGCCAGATTCCTCCTCCTGGTTCTCATCGCGGTCATGGAGATGATTCGCGACTGGATCGCGCACCTCTTTCCGCATCGCCTGTTCGCGCTGCTGGCCGAGCAATCTCTGGCTGCAGGCGCTGGTCTGGCTCTGCGCGCCCATCATCGGTGGGCATCGCCCTCAAAGTGTGGAATGCGCTGCGCGTGGAGATGTCGCTCGAAGAGCAGAAGCGGCTGCTGCTCGAAGCGCGCCTCGACGCGCTGCAGCGCCAGATCAATCCTCACTTCCTGTTCAACACGCTCAACTCCATCGCCTCGCTGGTGCGCAGCAAGCCGGAGCTGGCGCGCGCAGATGACCGTCAAGCTGGCCAACATTCTGCGCGCGCTGCTCAAGGATCACGACGCCTATGTGCCGCTGCGCGACGAGCTGAAGTTTACCGACGATTATCTCGACATCGAGGTGGTCCGCTTCGGCGCCGACAAGCTGCGCGTTGAAAAAGAGATCGATCCGCGCACGCTCGATGTGCTGGTGCCCAGCATTCTGCTGCAGCCGCTGATTGAGAACAGCATCAAGCACGGCCTGGAGCCGCGCATCCACGGCGGCACGGTCACGCTTGCGCAGCCGCCTCGAAGGCGACCGGATCTTCGATCGAAGTGGCCGATGACGGCGTGGGCATGACCGGCGGCCCAGCATCATCGCACTGCGCCGCACCGGCGCCGGCATCGGCATGAAAAATGTGCAGGAGCGGCTGGAAGTGCTCTACGGCAACCAGGCGCACTTCAACGTGGTCAGCAATCCCGGGCGCGGCACGTTGGTTTCGATCGAAATTCCTGCAAATTTGAACGGAACTGCCTGACCTCGTGATTCGCGGGCATCTTTGAGATGTCCTGCGAATGCACAGCTCGCTTGCGCAGGCTTCGCGTTATGCTCAAGAGCATGGTGCGCTTCACAGTGCTGGCCTCGGGCTCCAAAGGCAACAGCACGATTGTCTCCGGCGGGCGCACGCGCATCCTGGTCGACGCTGGTCTGAGCTGCCGCGAACTTTTCCGCCGCATGAAGCTCTGCCGGCGAAGATCCCGCAACCCTCGACGCCATCGTCATCACCCACGAACATCAGGACCATATCAACGGCCTTTGCCGTTACGGCGCGCAAGCTGGGCATTCCTGTCTACTTCACTGAGGCCACGCACCGCGCCTGGATGCGCTGGCTGACGCCGCGCCGCCAGATGACCTATAGCCAATGGCTGGAACTTTGCCGCAAGCAGGCGGCCGAGCGCCAGGCGGAACCCGAGAGCGCGCCAGCCACGGGTGACCCGGCCGAAGCTGACCCGGAAGAGGCTGAAGCAGACTGCGAGCCTGCGACGGATTCGGCGACGGCCGAAGCTTCTCTGACCGCGGAACCGGAACCAGTTCGCTCCGGTTCACCCAGCATGAAGGAAGACCCCACCTGGCTACCTGCGGTTGAATACTTCGAAGCTGGCCGACCTTTCGTCATCGGCGACATGAGCCTGAGCCCGTTCACCATTCCTCACGATGCGGCCGATCCCGTAGGCTTCGTCTTCAGCGCGGAAGGCATTCGGCTGGGCTTTGCCACCGATCTCGGCTACGTCACGCCCAACGTCAAGCAGCAGCTGCAGAACCTTGATCTGCTTCTACTTGAATCAAACCACGACCTGGAAATGCTGCGCGACGGCCCCTACCCCTGGTCAGTAAAGCAAAGGGTACTTTCGCGCGTTGGTCACCTTTCGAACGACGCTGCCTCCGAGTTCCTTTCTAATGCCTACGATGGCCAGGCGGCTTACGTGATTCTCGCGCATCTGTCTGAAAATAATAATCTTCCTGAACTTGCAAGGGTCGCGGCCGAGCGGGCGCTGCTGGGCCGGGCCAGCCTTCTGGCCAACCGCCTGCTTCTAGCGGAGCAACATCAGCCACTTTCCCCATCACTTTCTGAGCACTAGGATTACAATAGTAAGAAGGCTGGCATCTAACTTGGATGGTAGAGATGGGCGGCCGTGCCCAGGGTGTATCCAAATGCGGCAAGTTGCCGGATCAGGATAAAAAGGCCGAAACCGAGCCATTTGAAGATCATCAAAAGAAAGAAGTGTTTGCGTTGCTTCTTTGCCCCTCCGTACGTTGAGTGGTTGATTAAATTTTGCGAGACGAGGCTTTATGTCTATGGCAGGAAACAAATGCACTGATCGGGTGGTTGGGGCCATTCTTGCAAGCTGGCGCTATGACATCTCGGGCATTTCCCGGGAGATGCGGAGGGACTACGAGCAGCACCTTGCTGATTGTGCTCGGTGCAGCGCACGGCAGAAATTCCATCGCACTGGATGCAACGCTGGCCGTGCTGACCGCGACCGCATCGATTTTCTTCCTCTTCGCACTTGCTATCCTGAAACACGTCAAGCCGCTGGAGCACGTGGCCTTCAAGATCCTGGGTCTCGACATCTTCGACATGTACCACATGCTGGTTTCGGCAGGAATCGCCGGTCTCTGCTTCTCGGTGATCGCTCTGGCGCTGGTGCTGATGGCCACTCCCGCTCCGTCGTACCTGGGAGGCATTGCGGCCGAGCGTGCCAAACTCATCGAGCAGCGCGTTGCTTCGATTCGCTCAATTCGCTGCGGTAATTCCGAAAGGATCAAAGCTCAAACAGACGGCCTCCCGATCGGGAGGCCGTTTTGCATTTGAACGCAACGCAGCCAAGATTGAATGGCTTGCTCATTCCTGGAGCGAACAGAAAGTAATTGTGAGCCGACGCGATAGACGGTTGGTTCGCGATCGAAGAGCAAAATGAACGGTTCCGTATAATTAAGGCGATTCTTCAAGCAAAAACAGATTCCATTCAGGAAAGAGAGTTTCGAGATGTATAAAGTCGTTTTGCTTCGTCATGGAGAGAGCATCTGGAACAAGGAAAACCTGTTTACCGGCTGGACGGATGTTGACCTGTCGGAAAAAGGCAGAGAAGAGGCCACGCAGGCCGGCCAGTTACTGAAGGAAGCAGGGATATTCGTTTCGACATCGCCTATACTTCGGTGCTGAAGCGCGCGATACGCACCCTGTGGATCACGCTGGACCAGATGGACCTGATGTGGATTCCTGTGCGAGCGCGACTGGCGGCTGAACGAGCGGCATTATGGGGCGCTGCAAGGACTGAACAAAGCGGAGACGGCAGCGAAGTATGGCGAGGACCAGGTGAAAATCTGGCGCCGCAGTTACGATATTCGCCCGCCGGCGCTGGAGGAAGCAGATCCGCGTTATCCGGGGAAGGATCCGCGCTATCACGACCTTACAAAGCAACAGCTTCCGCTGACCGAATGCCTGAAGGACACCGTCGACCGCTTTCTGCCCTGCTGGCACGAAGTGATCGCTCCCAGCATCCGGTCAGGGAAGCAAGTGTTGATTGCGGCTCATGGCAACAGCCTGCGGGCGCTGGTGAAATATCTCGAAGACGTTCCGGACGAGAAGATTGTCGATCTCAACATTCCTACAGGCGTGCCGATGGTGCAGGAACTCGACGACAACCTGAAATCGATTCGTCATTATTATCTGGGAGACGCCGCGCAGATCGAGCAGGCTGTGAATAAGGCTAAGAGCACAGGTACTGCGAGTCGTTAATGGACTGACGAATCAAACGCACAGCACAGTTCGCGATGGGGCCGCGCACGATCGACAGTGCGGGCCCTTGCTCTTTTACTCGTTGTAGTTCAGGCTCTCGAGTCCCAGATAGACCGCGCCCGAACCCAGCTCTTCTTCAATGCGCAGCAACTGGTTGTACTTGGCGATGCGATCGGTGCGGCTGACTGAGCCGGTCTTGATCTGGCCCACGCCGGTGGCGACGGCCAAGTCGGCGATGAACGTGTCTTCGCGACTCGCCGGAGCGGTGCGACATGACCGAGGTGTAGCCGTAGCGGCGGCCCAGCTCGATCGCTTCCAGCGTTTCGGTCACGGTGCCGATCTGGTTCACCTTGATCAGGATCGAGTTGGCCACGCCCTCTTCAATGCCGCGCTGCAGCCGCTTGATGTTGGTGACGAACAGATCGTCGCCCACAAGCTGGATGCGTCCGCCGAGCTTGTCGGTCAGAATGCGCCATCCTTCCCAGTCGTCTTCGGCCAGGCCGTCTTCGAGCGAGACGATGGGATACTGGCGAGCTCCAGTTGTCGTAGAAGCTCACCATCTCTTCGCTGGTCAGCTCGCTCTTGTCGCTCTTCTTGAAGACGTACTTTTTCTTTTCCTTGTCGTAGAACTCGCTCGACGCCGGATCGAGTGCGATGGCGATCTGCTCGCCGGGCTTGTAGCCGGCCTGCTCGATGGCTTCGAGGATCAGCTCGATGGCCTCGCTGTTCGACTTGAGCGAAGGCGCAAATCCGCCCTCGTCGCCGACCGCCGTGTTGTAGCCCTTCTTCTTGAGCACGCTCTTTCAGCGTGTGGAAGGTCTCAGCCGCCCAGCGCAGCGCTTCGCTGAATCGCTCCGCGCCCACGGGCATGATCATGAATTCCTGAAAGTCGACGTTCGAATCGGCGTGCGCGCCGCCGTTCAGCACGTTCAGCATCGGCGTGGGCAGCACGCTGGCATTCACGCCGCCCAGGTAGCGGTAGAGCGGAACCTCCAGCGTCTGCGCCACGGCGCGCGCCGCGGCCATGGAAACGGCCAGAATCGCATTCGCGCCCAGCTTGCCTTTGTTTGGCGTGCCATCCAGCGCAATCATCGATCTGATCGATCAGCCGCTGGTTCGCGGCGTCCATGCCCTCCAGCTCCGGCGCAATCACGGTCTCGACATTGGCGACCGCCTGCAGCACGCCCTTGCCCATGTAGTGGCTCTTGTCGCCGTCGCGCAGCTCCACGGCCTCATGCTCGCCCGTTGAAGCGCCCGAAGGCACAATTGCGCGGCCCATCGCGCCGCTTTCCAGAATCACGTCCGCCTCGACGGTCGGATTGCCGCGCGAATCCAGAACTTCGCGCGCACGTATAGCAACAATCTCAGTCATATCGCTCCTCATTATGCGGTGCTGCAGCCGGTCATTCAGTTTGGGACGGCGATCCACGGCAAGCGCTTCTCCGGCGGCGCTTTGAATCGTGTTCAAAAGCCCCTGCGCGCGCAAATCAACCCTCTCCGTCCAGCAAAAGATTGCGAATTCGATGTGAAGTTCTTCCTACGAATTTTAACAAACCCACCTGTTTCCAATACTGTGGCAGCGGTCACAGGGTGCCTGATCGCGTGCGTGCCCGCGGGGTTAACCGCTTTGATTCTTACCGCGAAAGGCACACGGACAACGTACACGTGCGCGCCATTGACCGTTCCGCCACTAATCTTAATTTGGGTGGTTTTTTCCTCAGGGTTTGCCAGTACGCTTGGGGACAGAACTTTCCCGTCCCCGGTGTGTCTAAACCATCAAGGTGAGTTTTGTTTGCATGAAGGAGACAGGGATGAAGCGGACCTTGGTTGTATACGCTTTGTTAGTCGCATCTGCGGCGTTGCTGGCCGCACAGCAATCCAGCCAGCCTGATCCTTACACGGGAACGGCGCACCCTGGGCAAGACGTTTCCATTCCCAAGGACCAGGTTCCGCAAGACAACTCTGGCAAACCGCCTCAAGGTGTGACGGGCTACGAGCAGCCAGCGCCAATTCCCATTCCGAAACCATCTCCGGCGCAAGTGGCCCCCGAGCCAATGCAGCAGCCTGCGATGCAGACAGTTCCACAGCCCTCCCCAATGAATGCGCCCGTGGCGCCGATGGCAAGCGCCATGGCGCATCCTGAAGATGGCACCGACGACGGGATCGTCATTGCAGCTCCGCATGCGGAACCGCTGCCGACGCTCAACACACGCGGCGGTGCAACGATGAACGACCCTGACGGCGACATCGTGCATCCCGAAGGCGGCTCCGCGTATAACGGCTACGGCGCAACGATCCGCGTTCGTTTGCTCGACACGATTTCGACCGCGGATAGCCGGAGCGGCGAACGATTCCGCACGCGCGTGGCCTCCGATGTTATGCAAAATGGCCAGGTGATCATTCCCACCGGCGCTGAAATTGATGGCACCGTTGAAGGAGTCTCCTACGGCCGCGCTGGCGGACATGGCTCAATGCACCTGCGGCCTGAGATGGTCGTGCTGCCCGATGGCTCGCGATTCCGCATTTACGCTTTGCTCTCTGGCGCACCGGGTTCCTCGGTTCACGTCAACGGTGAAGGCGGCGTCACGCCCGGCTCACATCTGAAGAAGGATGGGATTGAATACGGAAGCGCGGTGGGCGCAGGCGCGATCACTGGAGCGATTCTTGGCGGTCCTGGCGGCGCGTTGGTTGGCACCGTCATAGGCGCCGGAGTCATCACAGCGCACTTAATCGTCAGTCATCCCCAGGCCACGCTGGATAGTGGCACTGTTCTTGAATTCACACTCAACCAGCCGATCAATCTTGCACCGGCTGCACAAACCGGGAACTAAGACCTGCAAAACGCACCTGGGGACCGGAGGAGAGCCGGATTTCCCCAGCCCAGGAGGCGAATTATGAACTGCAGTCAGTTACTCGAACGCAAAGCGTCAACAAATTGGGAAAAATCAGCTTCGTCGCTTCAGAGACTTGAGGCGCACGTGAACGAACTTCGATCGGAGTCCCGGCCTTGGGGCTTGTCTCGGCCCTCGACCCAGCCCTCAGATCGCAATTTCTCGCCAAGACCAATGTCCGCGGCACGCGTGGGCTGATTGAGAGATTGCATCAGCCAACCGACTTTCTAGCTGGAACTCGCGATCCCAATCATTGAATTGGGATGTGTTTGGCGTGTGCTTTTCTTTGTTTATCCCGCCTGATTTGCCTTTTCACCCCCATTGGCGCTAACGTTTGCCTTAGCACGCATGGGAGGCTCCCCATGATCCGGCGTCATTCTCTCTGTCCATTCCGGCAGGGCCAAGTCGCATCGGCAAACCTAAAGTCCAGGATTCGACTGCGTTTTGTCGCGCCAGTGTGTGTGCTTGCGGCACTGGTCGCGGCTCAGTGGCTTGCGGCCCAGGTGATTACCATCGACACCAGCGGGAAGGGGAAGGCCACGACGAATGGCCCGGTCGACCGGCAATTTGCCCAGGTGACGCCTACGAAAGTGGAGCTGACGAAGACCGAGCTCGACCCGAAGACCCGCCTTATGCTGATCCGCGAGTTGCAGTCGGAGCAGGGCTTTGCGATGCGGCCATTTCCGCGCGGCCATAAGGGGCTGACACTCGAAGCCAACGGCAAGCTGGAGCCGGCCGGCGAGTCCTACCTGAATACGGTGGTCAATCAAGGGCTCTCGACAAAGCCGGGCGGACGGCTGGTTATTACCAACCTCAAGATCGATCGCGATCGCATCATCTTCGATTTGAACGACGGCCCTGACGCGAGGCATCGGTTCCTGCGCCATGTCCAGATCGGTGTCGGCCCTCAGATGGGCGACCCCGACGTCGATCCCACGCTTGCCAACCAGGATGGCGACCCCACTGGCTCGCGCCTCACCCTGATTTTTCACGATCACGTTCCTGAAATTACGGGCCAGCAGGTGAAGGCGTTGCTTGCGCCGCTCATCTCATTCGATGTGAAGACGCCGATCCAGGCCTTCACCGATACGCTCCCATCCGAGTTGAAGAAGGCCATTCTCGATCACCATGTGCTGGTCGGCATGAGCACGGATATGGTGCTCTACGCGAAGGGCAGGCCAACCACCAAGTCGCGCGAGATGGACGGCCAGATGCCTTTCGAGGAATGGATCTACGGAACTCCGCCTGAGGAAGTAGATTTTGTGCGCATCAACGGCAACCGCGTCATCAGGGTGGAAATTGCGAAGGACGGCGAGCCGGTTCAGACATTCACAAAGGATGTTGTGTCTGCGATGCTGCGCACCGACGGCACGCCGGTGATGACGGCGCAGGCAACAACGCGCACAATCCACGAGGGCGATGTCGAGGTGGACACCGACAAGCAAGCGCCGGCTGCCGCGCCCAGCCTGCGTAATCCCGGTGAACAACTGCCCGACGATAAGCAAACAACCGGCGTAATGCGCCCGGTGCAAATGCCCAAGCCGCACACCGACGCGCAGCCCGGCGAAAATCCCGACGAGCAGCAGCAAACGCCGGCAGGCGGCCAGGCTTCTCAGCCCGCTACAAGCCAGTCTTCGCAGCCTGCGCCGGCGAATGGGCAGCAACCGTCATCGCCGGCCAGCAAGCAGCCTGCACCGTCCACCACGCAAGCTCCGCCAGCGGGTGCGTCGCAGTACACGACCTCAAGCGCGGCGTCACCTGCGTCCGGAAGCGCCACGCAATCGAATTGAATTTGGGAAATTGGCGGTCAGGATTGCTCCGCCTCGGGGCTGATATCGTCCTCGTGTTGGACGACTCTGTTCATCTCACGCGGGCTGATCTTGTGCAGGGTTTCGAGCAACTGCTTGGGATCGAAATTGGAAACATGATACTGTTCCTCGCCGCACGGATCTTGCCCGCCTGGTGACACGGTCACGATTGGAATAGTGCCGTGCTTGCCGCGGATTTGTTTGACAATCTCGCTGCACGAACGCCCTTGAATCTGCGTATCGATCACGATACCATCGACATCGGGAAACCGGTCGAGCGTTTGCATTGCCTCTTCGGGGCTGTATGCGGTTATTACGTTGAGTTTGGCGCTCTCAAGCACCAATTTGCGCGTTGAAATGCTTCCGGGGTATTCGTTATCCACGACTAGAAAACACGGCCGCAACATAAAAGTCTCCTTCCAATCTTCCAAGTTGTGCCTGACGATCAAGGCTATTTTGTAGTTTGTAGATTTTTGTATGTGTGACTTCTCCTGCCAATAACCTCCAGCTTGGTCGGAAGCATTCGCTCTTCAGTTCGTTGCCCAGCCGAGAGGTTGCCTGCCGCGACGCGCAGCTAACTGTCTGAAGGGCGGCGGCTAAGCGGCGCGAATGACGAAAAAGTAATTTGTGCAATGTGTTTCACGGCGGCGACTACTCTGACGAAATCACTTTGTTGGGCAACCAATTCCGGAAGTGGACTCCGTCGAGGGACATGTCAACAACAGGCTGGATGTCGCTGGGAACCTCGTCGCACGCGATTGCGTAGAGAAATCAAGCGCGATTCCCCGGTGAGCGCGATTTCTTGTTCCGGTCGCGATTGGCAACCGTCAAATTAAACGACGGAGCTACCTGGAGGTCAGACATGTCATCGCGATCAGTTTCATTCGCTGCGATTATTTATTTCGCAGTTACAATTGCCGCCGCGAGAGCGGCTTGCGGGCAAGATGCTGCTGCGTCACAGCATTCTCAAATGGATCCACCGATGCCGGGAATGGGACCTGGCATGGATCATGGCGGAATGGCGCACATGGCAGGCCATATGTTTCTTTCAACACCACGGCAGGCGCAACCCGGTGATCGGCAAAAGGCTGACGCCATCGTTGCCGATGCGCGTCAGGCGATGGAGCCTTATCGCGATTATCACAAGGCACTGGCTGATGGATACCGCATTTTTCTTCCAGATATCCCGCAGCCGCTTTATCACTTTACGAAGTACGGGAATGGGCGCGAGGCCGCCACAAATTTCGATCCGATGAAGCCGACATCGTTGCTCTACAAGAAGACTGCGGAAGGTGGCTACGAGCTCATCGGTGTCATGTACACGGATCGCGTGGGCGCGAGCCAGGATGAATTGAACGAACGCATTCCGTCTTAGCATCGCTCGCTGGCATCAGCACGTGAATTTCTGCAAGGCGCCTCCGGGGCAATGGGCGGGCTACTTTGGGTCCGATGCGAAGTTCGGTTTGATGGGCTCAATCTCAACCAAAGATGCTTGCGACGCCGCAGGCGGAGTCTTCATCCCTCACGTCCTTGGCTGGATGGTGCATGTCTATCCATATGAAACCGACCCAGGCAAAGTCTGGTCGACCGATGACGATGATCATGGCCACGACAACATGGATCACTCGGCGATGCCGGGGATGAACATGAAGTGATGTTGGCAGGACGCTGTGGCCGGAGCGGGGAAGTTCTGCCTCACCGCTCGTGTTAACGCTCCGTCTGTACCGCCTGAAGGCTATCGATTAGTGCCGCCAGGCGCGCCGGGTCCACGTCGCTGACGGCGACGACTTCGAGATCGCTGGTTTCGAATCCGGAAACATTGAATCCGTCGTGCGCTGTCTTGAGTGCCCCGAAGTTGTTCGCCCTATTTTTCTCCTCGATAAAAACCGATACACGATGGCGGCCGGTGCTGAAGAGAAGCTGCGCGACCGGATGGTTATGCAAGTACGCGAGATTCGCTCCATCCAGAGTGGTGTCGGCAGGCAGCGTCTCCGGCAGGTTGAAGCTGAAAGGCAGCTTGCCCTGGAACCAGGGCTTCACCGTATGCCTGTCAGAGGAGATCACCTGCGGCGGCTGATTCGCTGCCAGCATCGCGATATGCAGATCGCACGCTTCGGTGACCAGCGCCGCGCGCTCGCTGTTTAGAACTTCATGCGATCGAAATTGAACAACGCCCAAGATACCCAGCACGAGCAACATTACGGCAGCGGCCGCCCGACCGGCGAAGGCTCTCCCTGTCTGTGAGGCCCGCAAAGGCGGCGTCGTAGCGCTTGGCCTGCGTACCTCGTGCTTCGTGGCTTCTCGCGTCACAAGTCCGGCCATTCGCTGGCCAAATTCCGTAGTAGCTTCATAACGCCTTCCTGCATTTGCCACAGCCGACTTTAATAACCATTCATCCACCGCGCTCTTCGCGCAGGGCAGGCAAGTGTCGATGTGCTGTCGCACATCAGTCAGTTCATCGCCGGCAAGCTCGCCATCGGCGAGCGCGCTTAATTGTGCTGGAGTCAGATGATCGGTCATGGTCGCAGCTCCTTCCTCGGCGGTGTCTTCGACTCGATCTCATGGCGCATCTGCGCCCGCGCACGGGCGATGCGCGACATCACAGTGCCGATCGGAATGCCGGCTACCATCGCGATCTCTCTATACTTCATTCCCTCCACATCGCACAGCACGAGGACTTCCAGGAGATGCGGAGGAAGCTTCTCCATTGCGGCACGCAGGGCATCGGTATCGCGCATGCGGATCACATTCGATTCCGGCGTCTGCCGATCGATCGCTGCTTCGGGAACTCGTCGCGGGCCTTGGTCCTGCGTCTCATCCATCTCATCTTCGAGCGCGAAGGTTCGCATCGCCGCCAATCCGCTGCGCGAGGTTAGAAAGGTGTTGCGCAGGATGCGGAAGATCCATGCCTTGAAGTTTGTGCCGGGCTCAAAGTTCGAAAATCCACGCAGCGCCTTCAGCATGGTCTCCTGCACGAGGTCTTCTGCGTCACTCTCACCGCGCGCAAGCCATGAAGCCAGGTTGTAGAGCGCAGGGAGCAACGGAAGCGCCAGGTCGCCGAAAGACACGGCTTCGACCTCGGGCACCTGCTCTTTCCTGCGCCACGGCAACAACGTCATCGAGTCGGATTCGCTCCCATTTCCAGCCTCTGCAACAGATAACTGACCCGGCGCCAAATTATTCCGGAATTCCCGGGAATATTCTTCGCAGATCTCAGTTTGCACCGATGGAGGGTTCAATGGTCAAACACACGAATCTGCACGAAACGCGCGAAACATCTGACTTCTCTGACGTCGTCACGACAAATTCCCCAATAAACGGCCACGAAAACGCTGCCCCGGACAACGACCGCGCAGTGAATGACGGCATCGATCGCCGGGGATTTCTGAGTTGCATGGCTTGGGCGGGCACCGGACTTGTCTGGACCATGGCAGGCGGCGTTCCCACATCGAAACTTTTCGCCGCAATGGGTGGCGCGGAGGGTACTGCGTCGCACGGCGGCAGCTTCAGCTTTGTGCAGATCAGCGACAGCCACATCGGCTTTAACAAGGCGGCGAACCAGGATGTAACCGGCACGCTCAAGCTCGCCATCGACAAGATCAACGGATTGCCTGCCGAGCCCGAGTTGCTGCTACACACTGGCGACATTACGCAGTCCTCGAAGCCGGCGGAGTTCGACACCGCCGTTGAAGTGATCAAAGGCGCCAAGGCAGGCGGTGTCTTCTACGTGCCCGGCGAGCACGATACGGCGCTCGATGACGGGGCACAGTATCATGATCGCTTCGGCCGCGGCACAGTGGGACGAGGCTGGTACAGTTTCGACCACAAGGGCGTGCATTTCGTCGGGCTTAACAACGTGCTGCAGATCGACGCGATGGGCAAGCTGGGCGCCGATCAGCTCGCGTGGCTTAAGAGCGATCTTGGTGGGCAATCCGCGTCGACGCCGATCGTCGTCTTTGCGCATATTCCGCTATGGATGGTCTATCCCGATTGGGGCTGGGGCACTGAAGATGGCGCCGAGGCACTGTCGTATCTCAAGCGGTTTGGCTCGGCGACTATGCTAAACGGACACATTCACCAGGTGGTGCAGAAGGTTGAAGGCAATGTAGCGTTCCACACCGCCGCTTCTACGGCGTTTCCGCAGCCTGCCCCGGGCGCCGCGCCGCATTCAGGGCCCATGACAGTTCCAGCTGGAAAGCTCAAGACCGTTCTTGGCATCACCAACGTGAAATATGTTGGCCGCCGCAGCCATTTAGCCGTTGTCGATTCCTCCCTCGCGGACCCGGCATGAAACTGGTGCGTTCCTTCATTGTGGCAATACCCGCGATGCTGGCGATGTCGTTCTTGCTTGGCTATGTTCACCCATTTGGCGTAGCAGGATTATTCGACGCATCGACGGCGACCGCGTTGATGGCGCAATCATCGGCCACGCCTGGCGTGCGAGAAATCATTACCAACAAATGCGTAGATTGTCATTCCTTCGCGACCCGCAGGCCGATCTACGCGCACTTTGCCCCGGGCTCGTGGCTGATCGAGCGAGACATCGTCAAGGGGCGCGCCGCCATGAACCTCTCCATGTGGGGGAGCTATTCGGCAGATGAGCAGGAGGCATTCAAAGCGAAGATCGCGCACGAGGTGCGGAAGCGCGAAATGCCGCCGATGCAGTACCTGGCGATTCACTGGAACACACGTCTCTCGGCAGAAGATTTACGGGCGATTGCAGAATGGGCTGGCGCGGGCGGCGACGAGGCCGGAACTGGAAGCGCCACTGCCGCTGGTAATCCTGATCGTGGCAAAGTGGTCTTCGAGAAACGATGCACGGGCTGCCATGCGCTGAATCAGGATCGCGATGGACCGCACCTTGCGGGCGTCTACGGTCGAGCCGTCGCATCGGTCAGCGGCTTTGACTACTCGGATGCCTTGAAGAAGACGCATATTGTCTGGAACCAGGAGACGCTCGAGCGGTGGCTCACTGATCCGCAGACCATGGTTCCCGGCGCAGACATGGATTTCTACGTGGCAAAACCGGATGAGCGCGCCGATGTGATTGCGTTCCTGAAGCAGCAGTCTGGGAAATAGCGGCGGAGCGCAGGCTGGCGGCCGACCTGTCTGACCGGAGGGGACGACCGTATTTGCGCCGACTCATATAAACTGGTGAGAGCGAGTCTGCTTGCTCTCACCGCCATCTGGGTGTTTTCAGCGTCTCTCAGGCGCGAGACAAGCTACGGCCGCGACGTCGAAGCCGTCCGCAATTACGGATGTGTGCAGAGACAATCCCAAGAGGAGAACCACCAACCGATGGCCAAAATTGCAAAAACTGGCGACCGCAAGAAGATTATGGACACGACGAAGTCGACCGACTGTCCCAAGTGCAGCAAGCCCACGCGCATCGTCAAGCGCGTCAAGGACCGCGAGCGGGGCATTCCAGGCGGAGTGTATATCTCATGCTCCGCGTGCGACTTCCACGAGAAACTTTAAGTTTCGAGTTTGATCTGAGTCCACCAAAAAACCCGGCTTCGCGCCGGGTTTTTTGGTGATCAGAGGAATCAGTCGAGGACGTCAGCCATTTCACTTAGGATTGCATCGGCCGCTTCCGCGGGGTTCGCCGCCTGCGTGATGGGCCGCCCGACAACCAGGTAGCTTGCTCCCTGGCGCAGTGCTTTTGCCGGAGTGGCCAGACGTTTCTGGTCGCCGGCGTTGGAGCCGGCTGGGCGGATCCCGGGCACAACCAGCAGTCCTTCCGGGCCGGTGATCGCACGCAACGCCGCCACTTCCTCTGGCGAGCAAACGAATCCGTGAATTCCCGCTTTCAGGCCCATCTTTGCCAGCAACTCGGCCTGCTTTGCAGGTTCGCGCCCCACTCCGGTGACTTTCAGTTGTACGGCATCCATGCTCGTCAGCACCGTCACCGCCAGCAACGCCGGTGGATTCTCGATTCCTTCAAGAGCCATGCGTGCCGCACTCAGCATCGCTGGGCCGCCGCCCGCGTGCAGCGTCATCAGCCGCACTCCAAGGCGCGCCGCGGATCGAACTGCGCCGCCCACTGTATTGGGGATGTCGTGGAATTTGAGATCGAGGAAGACCGAGTTCCCACGTGAAACCAGGTATTCGACGATCGAAGGACCTGCCGCGGTGAAGAGCTCCATGCCGACTTTGAACCACTTGCAGGCGCCTTCAAGACGTTTCAGCAACTCTTTCGCGGCCTCTGCGCTGGGCACATCGAGCGCGACTATCAGCCGCTCGCGCGCACTCGTCAGCCTATCCGTTTCCAGAGCCTGCGCCACTCCAAATTTTGGTTTGAACCGTTCCGGGATGGGCATACTTCCATGCTAAAGCATCCCATGATTTGTCGACCGAACGCGGCCCAGCTTCCGCCGCGCCCGGCAATTTAAAGTGAAAGCAGGGCATGAAACGTTCAATGAAACTTGCCGGGATGGGCAGATGGGCAATTGGATTGACTTTGTTTTGCGATCGCGCCTTTCGCTTCGGCTGCAGTGCATACCAATGCAATGAACAACGACCCGCAGGTCCGGGCCGCCTACGATCGCTTTTACAATCTGGATTTCACTGCGTCTGTGGCAATGTTCCGGAATTTTCACGCGGCTCATCCTGGCGATCCGCAAGCTTCTGCTTATCTGCTTGACGCGCTCATTTTTCAGGAGCTTTACCGGCTCGATCTGCTCGATACCACTTTTTATGCCAACGACGGTTTCCTAACGGGCCACCATGCCACCGACGAGGATGCCAATAAACGGAACGAGATCTTCGCGCTGGCGGACGAAGTGGTTCACGAGTCCGATTGGCGCCTGAGCCAGAATCCAAACGACGTGGATGCGTTGTTCTCTCGCGCCTGGGCGCGAGCCCTGCGATGCGCCTATGTCGCCATGGTCGAGCGTTCGTTTGGCCAGGGATTTCGGCTGGCAACGAAGGCGAAGGACGATGCCGCGCATGCTCTACAGATCGATCCCGACTACGTGGATGCGAAGCTCATCACCGGAGTCTACGAATATGTGGTCGGCTCGCTGCCCTGGCCGTTCAAGCTCATGATCGGTTTCGCGGGCATCACAGGTTCGAAATCCACCGGCCTTGCAATGCTTTGGGATGCGGCGAATCACGGCGTGATCACAAGGATGGAGGCACGCACGTCCATTGCGCTTTTTCTGCGACGCGAGGCGAAGTACAGCGCAGCGATCGATGTTGTGATGAGTTTGAAGAATCAGTATCCGCACGATTTTCTTTTCTGTCTTGAAGAAGCCAATCTTCGCAAAGATGCGGGCGAGGGAATGGCCGCAGTCGATGCATATCGCGTGATTCTGGCGGATATTGCCAAGCCAGGCTACTTTGCTTCGGCGCATGTGGAACTGGCGGAGTTTGGGCTTGGCGATGCATTGCGCGGCCAGCGCCATTACGATGACGCAGCGAAGGCCTACGAGCAGGCAGCATCGACACCCGGCGCGGGAATCGAGCTCAAGCTTCATTCGCTCGTTGACGCAGGCCGCTGCCACGACATGGCGGGCCAGCGCCCTCAGGCAGTGCGCGAATATCAAGCGGTCATTGACGCGGGCCCCGGCACTTCTCGCGCCGACCAGGCCCGAAAGTATATTCAAGCCCCGTATCGCGGAAACTGAATAGCCGGGCCCTTGCCGGCTCGTCCGCTCCCGGAACCTAATGGAGCTCAATCTCGTATCAGAATCTCGGAAGCACCGTTCCTCGGAGGATCGAACATGGCCGTTTATTGTCAGCAATGTGGTACCTGCATGCCTTTCACCGCTCGTTTTTGTTCGATTTGCGGGACACCCGTACCGATCGCGCAGCCTATCGTTGGACGACCGCTGATTCGGCCCCTCATCGGCCGCCAAGTCGGCGGGGTGTGTGCAGCGCTGGCGAATGCCAACGGGTGGGACGTCACCCTGATCCGAATATTTGCGGTGCTGGGTTTGATCTTCTCCAGCGGGCTTGTTGGTGTTGCCTATCTTGCTGCCTGGATTGGCATTCCTGAGGAGACGGGGCCGTTGCCGGGAGCGTATCCTCCAAGAATATGAACGAGTTTTATCACTCAGGCGGAGCGCGGCTCAGTTTCTCTGATTCGGGCTCTGGCCTGCCGGTGATTTTTCTTCATCCCACTCCTCTCGACCGCGACTACTGGCGTCCTCTAGCTCTTCATCTTCCCAAAATTCGCGCCGTGGTTGCCGACCTGCGCGGCCACGGCGTTTCTGAGCTCGGATCTGATTTGGCAGAGGGCGCGTTCGACCGGGTCCCGGATGCGCCGGTGCTCAGCATGAACCAGCTTGCCACCGATGTTCTTGCGCTCCTCGACCATCTTCGTTTTCCTTCGGCAGTCTTCGTTGGTTGTTCAATCGGTGGCTACGCGATGCTCGAGGTCTGGCGCATCGCACCTGAGCGCATGCGCGGACTGGCCTTCATCTGCTCAAAGCCGCAACCTGATGCGGAGGCCAACCTGGCCAAACGCGCCGAGAATATCGCTCGCGCAAGGAGCGGCGGCGTTGCCGGGCTCTTCGATGAAACGGTTGTGAACATGATCGGTGAGACTGCACGCCGTGACCGGCCGGAAATCGTCGCCGAGGTGCGATCACGCATGACGATTGGCGTGGACGCGTTCGTTGCCGTGCAGGCGGGTCTCGCCACAAGGCCCGATTCTCTCCCCACAGTTGCATCGATCCACGTGCCCGTTCTGGCCATCGCGGGCGCCGCAGACATTGCAGTTTCACCCGAAGAAATGCAGGAGTTTAAGCACGCGCCCGGTGGTTGCGTATCGCATACCCTGCCTGTAGCGGGCCACTTTGCCGCATACGAGCAGCCGCTCACCGTCGCCGCTCTCATGGCGCCCTGGCTTCGGCAGTTCGAAGGGTAAGGGTTTTAGTTCGCCTTGCTATTCCATTGCACTGGTAGAATTCGGCTCGAAGAGTTTTCGCTCTTCTGGAGGATCCTATGGCCGACTTCGCCGCCGAGAACCCTGACCGTCGCAACTTTCTGCGCCTTGCACCGGCAGCCGCTGCTGCATCGCTTGCCTTCACGGACGGATCGCTCTTCGCTTCGCTTGCGCATGCGCAAGGTGCGCAGCCAACCGGCAGCCCGGGCGGGTATCAACTTTTCACCGCCGACGCAATCCAGGGCGACGTGAGCGCGCTGACTGCTAGCCAGGGCAACAATCCCCTGGTAACCAACAAAAACTTCCTGGTGGCGCTCACAGTGGAAACTGCGAAGACGGCGAAAGAGTTTGAGTGGCACGAAGGCCGCGACCACGTGATGCAGATTCTCTCCGGAACAACCGTGGTTGAAGTGGGCGGCACGCCGAAGGGCGCTCACAGCAAGACTGCTGGCGAGTGGAATGCGCCAGAGTCAGAAGGCTCGGTTGCGCTTACGCTCAACAAGGGCGATATGCTGATCATTCCGCGCAACACGCCGCACAAGCGGAACACAGCGGGGACGGTAACGCTGATCCTGATTTCTCCGCAGGGAACGGCCGCATAGGGAGCACGCATATTTCGGCGTGAACTTGAAGATAAGGTGTTACCCCCCCCCTCCCATCTGTGCAAATAAACGCCTTAGTTTCAGCATGTTAGGAGGTGTTATGCGCCGCAAGTTCGTGCAGGCAAGAAAGTTGCTTGCACAACCGTCCAGTGAAAGAGGTTAGCGGCGCTCTGGCCGCTCTCTCGTTTCGAGCGGGCGGAGTGCTCTATTGTCACGGTTGCGTTTTTGACGTTTTTTGACCGTGATTTTGAGGCCGGTTTGTTGACTAAAAACGACTTCGTCTCGAAAAACATCGGGAAAAATAAATAATTTTTTTCGTGTCTGGCTCGCAGGCCGGAGTGAAACCCGGCCGATCAAGACGATTGTGCGCCTTTTCGTCGAAATTATAGGCACTGTTTAGACGAAATATTTTTGCCACAACAAGTCTCGATGGAAGAGGAATTTATCCGCAAATCGAGGGCGGTTTTTGCGAGGGCGAAGCTTGACAAGGTTCGAGTGCAATCACGATCGATGGCGCTGCAGGGGCTGAACGGGCTGCGTTCGCGTTGCCGGTTGTAAGACCCGCTCATCGCAAAAAGACGCGATGAACGAGGCACAGCGGAGTTCTTCTCGATGCAACGCATAGCGGTTCTTGACTGGGCCGCCTGCCCTGCGTGCGTTTAGTTGCGGCTGCGCATTTTCGCGAGGAGGCGCAGGATTTCAAGATAGAGCCAGACCAGCGTGACGATGATGCCGAATGCGGCGTACCACTCCATGTACTTGGGGACGCCATAGGTGACGCCCTGCTCGATGAAGTCGAAATCGAGCACAAGGTTGAGCGCGGCAATGCCGACCACCAACAAGCTGAAGAGAATGCTGATGGCGCTGGCGCCATTGGTCGCCTGGACGAGGAAGTTGACGTGGAATATGCTCAGCACCCACTGGAGCATGTAGAAGAGGAAGATGCCGCCAGTGGCGGCGACAATTCCCATGCGAAGTTTTTGCGTGACCTTGATGATCCTGGCGCGATAGAGGAAGAGCATCACGAAGAGGGTCCCGAAGGTGAGGCCAACGGCCTGGATGGCAATGCCGGGATACCGCAGATTGAATGCAGCTGACAAGCCGCCCAGCGCGAGGCCCTCGAGCAGCGCATAGATGGGCGCAGTGACCGGCGACCACTCCTTTTTAAAGGAAGTGATGAAGCCGACAATCATGCCGCCAATGGCTCCGACGAAGATCATGGGGCCGGCTACACTCAGGTCCTGCGATTGTACGAACGAATACCAGGTCCACGCGGCCGTGGCCATGCAGCACAGCAACAGCAGGCCGGTCTTGTTGATGGTTCCGTCCAGCGTCATTCGCGCGGCTGCGTCGATGGTGCCGCCGTTCAGCGTTCCATAGCCGCCGGGGACGTTACGGAAGGTGTTCTCGCCAAGTGCAGGATTTGAAGTCTTGAACAGTGCCATGTTTTTCTCTCCGTCGTGCAGGGAAGGGATCGACTTCGGATGAAGTCGAAGCCCTCTTTCATTTTATTGGACGAGATGGCTTAAGGCTGGGTTCCTGAACTCAAGCCGATTGGCGAAAGCAGGAAGAATGGCCTCGACTTTACGCTGAACTACGTCCCAAAGAAACACCCCATCAAGAATGATGGGGTATTTCGAACGTCTGAGCCATTTGCTTGACTTGAGGGATTTTATTGCACGCGAAATCGTTGTTTTGCACCGCCCATAAAGAGGCGTGAAACGCGAGGCCCTTAGGCAGGGCGGCCAAGGCAAGTTGAAGGATCGCTAGATCATTGCCGCGGGAGCTGCGGCAGCCTGTGAAGCGAGTCCGCCCTCAGTGGAAGCGGGTTGTGGGCGAAGCGAGCGCAACCATCCAGCAGAAAGCCAGGCGCGGGGGATGACAAACTCCGACCAGCCGCAGTCGAGGCACACTCGAATGTCGGGGGAAGGGGTCATGGGCGGATGACTCAGTGTGCGGGGGCTGTTGCGGTAGAGGCGAACCTCTGCCGGAACAAGAGAAAGAGCGGCCGATTGGCATTTCGGGCAAACCATAAGCACCTCAGGAGATCAAAACCGAGCTAGATCCCCGAAAAAGGATAAGAGGGAGTGATTCAATCTAGCGGGTTTATTACTTGAATTTCAACAGGAACAAACTAGTTTACGATCTAAAGTAATATTACTGTTGGGTGCATTGAAAACTTGTTCATCATGTGAAACTTTGTGGCTTTTACGAGAGTTACGGTGCGGGACTGACCCCGAATTTGTGCACTGGTGTGAAAGAAAAACGCGGCAGCCGAAGCTGCCGCGTTACGAAGGTGGAGCGTTGGTGCTGCCCTAGAAATTGATCTTTGCAGCAATTTCGATCTGGCGCGGCGTAAACAGGAAGCCGCTCGAGTTGGAATTTGTGGGAATGCCAAGGGTATTGTTGGAGGGACTTGCCGAACCCTGGCCTAGATAAGTCAGGGTCGATCCTGACAGGGTATAAGCCGTGGTGCCGACTGCAGTGATGTTCTGGTGGTTGGCGATGTTGAAGACGTTGGCAAGGAGCTGAACGCTCTTGATGTAATGCTCGAAACTGAATTCTTTCTGCAGTCGCGCATCATCGACGATGTGACGCGGATACCTGGCGCTATTGATCCCGACATATCCCGGGATAATGGTTGTTCCGCCGGCTCCATTGAAGTTACTGCCCAGCGCGCCGCTGAGTTTGCCGCTCCAGGCTGTCGTGTAGGGCAAGCCGTTCTGCATGGTGAAGCTGTCATCGATGCTCCAGCCGTTGACGATCCACTTGAGCGGATTGGCCGAATTCACTCCGGGCAAAGAGTACAGGGTATATGCAACAAACCGATTGGGAACGTTGTAGCTCGAAGTGCCGTAGTTAAGGCGGTTATTTCCGTACGGGTCATACCAGTTCTCTGTAGTGCCCTGGGTGAGCGCGTTCTGCGCAAAGTCCAAAGCATGCGACCAGGTGTAGTTCGCGTCGAACTGGATGTTCTTGAGCGAATGATTGACGACTTCAGCAACGAAGGCCGCATAGTTTGAATTGACGTTGCTCACCATCTCGGTGATCGAGGTGAAGTTGACCGCATTGGGACCGAGCAGGCCGGTGTTTCCGTAAGCGGTGTAGATGTTGTTGATGGTCAGATTGCCTGCCGGGATGGGGCCCTTGCCGGATGCATCGGAGACCGTGATGGTCCGGGAGACGCAAGCGGTGGGTGACGCCGAGCAGGGCACGATGTTGACGTTGAGGAAGTTGGGCATTTCGCGGCCGAGAGAGCCAAGACCGCTGAGCGATAGATAGGTTTCTCTGCCGAGGGCCTGTTGGAGCTGCAGGTCATATTCGTGTACCTGGGGCAGCTTCAGATTTGGAGAGAAGAAATATGAGGCTGGCTTTGCCGTGCTGGCGCCGCTGGCGAAGATATTGGGATACTGCGGACCTTCTGCGACCGATGAGGTGGGCGCGTTGAAGAAGGTGGGAGCAGTTTGCGCATTCGGGCTGCCGGTGTTGAAGAGGATTTCGAAGATGTTTCCGTTGGTGATGCGGCCGAAGTACAGGCCATATCCGCCACGGAGCACGGTTTTGCCTCCGCCGAATACGTCAAAGGAGAATCCGATGCGCGGTCCAATGTTGGACCACTGTTTTGGATTATTGGTGATGCCATTGTAGGGAGTGAAGGCTCCAGCAGCGGTGTCGAATTTCGAAACGGTCGATGGAAGGTTCTCGTGGTCCCAGCGGATGCCGAGCTCCAAGGTCAGGCGCGGGCTGAACTTCCAGTTATCCTGCGCGAAGACGCCCGTGTCAAGAGTGTTGAGGCCGAAGGTCGGGACGCCGAAACCCTGGTAGAAATCCTGATAGCAGGGGTAATTGGCAATGACGGGAGCAGCGTTGGTGGCTGAGCTGCCTGATCCGAACTGGCCGGCGAACTCAGTGAAGTTGGCATCGCAACCCTTGGCGGAGGTGCCAACGGTGACGCCGTTCTTGAAGTTGAGCAGATCGTTGAAGTACGGCCCGATGTACTGGTAGACGTAGTCGCCGTTGCTCTCGTACAGGTTGTTCTGGAAGTCGAAGTTGTGGACCATGTCCACACCGAACTTGAGGCTGTGGTTGCCCTTGTTCCAGTAAAGGACATCGCCGACCTGCCACTTGGACTCGAGAGGATAGGCTGCGCGATAGGAATAGTAGGGCGAGCCTGAGTTGAATCCCCAGCCTGAGGAAGAGGCGCCAATCTGAACATACGGAATGTTGCCGCCCTTGTTGTTTTCGTCAGCCAGGGTGTAGGGCGTAAAGGTCTGCTGGCCCTCATCGTCGAGCTCGCGCCCGTACTGATAAAGCACTTCGTTGCTGATGTTGTTGGTGATGAGGCTGGTGAGCTTGGTGAGGCCGTAATCGAGTTTCACGAAGTCGTTGCCGTCTGAATCCCGCGCGTAATTGACCGCGGCGCCGGTCTGCACGCCCCCTGGGGAATCCCAGCGCAGGCGATGGTAGAGGACACTCACATGCTCTTTTGGCGTGACCTGCCAATCGAGTTTAGGAGTATTGATTTCCTGGAAGCCAAAGCGCGACACCTGGCCGAGATCGGAGTTGAGGCCGAGGTCGGAGAGGCCGTTGTGAGGTGTGCCACCGTTGATAAGCGCTGCCCAGTCTGCGGCTGCTTGTGCATAGGTGATTCCCTGACGCGCTGCGAGCGTGCAGGCTTCAGAGTCTTGTGTCTTGGTCGAGGCGGTGTCGCCACTCATCCAGCCGTTTTGATAGGCCACTGTTGGCGGTGTGGCTGAACCGGTGAGGAAGCAGGTTGCCCCTGAGGGAACCGCAGCGGCAGGCAACGTGTAGAAGTTGGCTGGGTTGTAGGGAATTCCAACTTCAGGAAATACGTGAGTGTGCTGATCGTAGGTATAGATCCAGAAAAGTTTGTCCTTGATCAGCGATCCACCGGCGGTAAATCCGTAAATCTTGCGCAGATCCTCAGGCTTGATGTGCGCCTGGGTATTAACGCCGTTCACGATCTTCGCGATGGTGGTGTAGTCGTTGAATGCATTCCAATTGCTTTGGCGGTCAAAGAAGTAAGCCTGGCCGTGCAACTGGTTGGTGCCGCTCTTGGTGACGGAGGTGATCACGCCGCCGGCCGCACGGCCGTACTCAGCGGAGTAGACGCCGGTGTTCACGGCGACCTCACGCACGGCATTGCCCGACGTGGAATAAGCTTCGCGGGTACGTCCGCGCTCTTCAGCGAAGAAGGCCTGGTTGTCGTCAGCGCCATCGATCTCAACGTTATTCAGAATCGGGCTGACGCCGCGAATGCTGACGAGGCCGTAACCGTTCGAGTCAGAAACAACGCCCGGGGTACTCATGGCAAGCGACGACCAGCGGCGATTGTTGATCGGCACATTTTGCATTGCCTGCTGGTTGAGGGTGTCAGTGAAGTCGGGCGACTCCATGTTCATGACAGGCGCCTGCTCGGTGACAATCACCTCGGATTGAGATGACGCAAGGGCAAGGCGCGGCTCAACGTTGGTTACCTGGCCGAGGACGACCACAACACTTTCAGCACGATAGCCGGCGAAGCCTGGCGCGGTGACAGACACCGTGTATGTGCCGGGCTCGAGCAAAGGAGCCTTATAGTATCCGCTGCCGTCGGCAACAAGATTCAACGCGAACCCTGTGGCCACGTTCTTGATGGCGATGTTTGCGTTGCCGACGACGGCTCCGGACGGATCCATCACGGTACCGGAGATCGAACCTTGAGTTGTCGATTGTGCGATGAGAGAAATGGACCCCACGCACGCGGTAATTGCGAAGAGCGCGAGGACAACGAGGCCCAAGCGAATTCGACTGGATGTCATAAACTGCCCTCCAAAATCGTATTTGCGTTCGATAGATTTCTAATTACCCAAAAATTTCTGAGGCCTGCGCACAATTGCGATGCGGCGAGAAGTGAACCGCGAAAATCCGCGGAAACACCGATGGAGCACTCGCGCAAGCGACGATGTGCGTTGAGTTCTGACCATGTGGAGTAATCCCCAACATCTCACTGTACAAAGCAAAGTTGAAAGTACTGTGAAAGGCGCGATGAAATCGCTAGCGCGGGAGCATGCAATCCGGAACACCGATGAAAGAGTGCCGGCACCGGGGGATATTTGCGATCAACCGCCTGGCACCTGGTATTGCTACTCAATTGTTGTCACGTCATCACATAAAGAAAATCAAGTCTAACAACCTCAACAGACAAGTCTCACTGAACGAAGAGTTCACAACAGAAAAGCTGAAAACGGCAGCTTTTGCCGGCGATTAACCCTCGATCATTCATCAGTTCCGTGAATATTGCGATCGGAGAATAAGTTTTTCCCGACCCCCTAATCGCGGAATAGAGCAATCTCTTAAGAAAAGCCATTGTAGGACAGTAAAGGATGTTAATCCAAGACTAATCCAAGAGGAGAAAGTGGAATTATGGCGAAAACCTGGGCGAAATAGGCCGAGACCCGGCGAAATGACTCTTGATGCACCAAAGTCTTAGGGCCGCATGATGGGATCTGTGGATTTCGAGGCACAAAACGAGCCCCCGAAGGGGCCCGTTCTGTGAGTGGGTCGAACCATCAATCAGGGATTAGTGGTTGCTACCTGGTCCCCAGCGCAGGCGCAAGCCGGCGCGGACATTGAAGGGCAGGCTGGGATAGCCGATGGGCGCGATGTGCTGGTTGTCGAGTAGATTGTCGGCCTGCGCGTAAACATCCAGCCAGCTAAGCAATTGGTAGCTGCCGCCGATGTCGAGCTTGGCGTAGCCGAAGTCGAGATTGCGATTGGGCAGGAGCAAGCTGTTGGCCGTCCGCGGCGTCTTCGCCTTCAAGAAATGTGGAGTCGTCGCTGCGGCTGGCGAAGGCGGCGGTGAAGACGCCGGTGATTTTCTTGTCGGCGATAGGTGGCCGTGAAGAAGCCGGTGTGCGGCGCGCGGCGGAAGGGGCGCGCGCCTTTCAGCGGCGAATAGGGGCCAACGGGAATGCCGTCGTGAACGTCGGAATGGGGCCGAGCAAGGGCTGCGTCGTCGTTGGTGAAAGAGCGCTGGACGACGGCGTCGAGATAGGTGTATCCGCCGCGGAGGAAAAGATTCTTGCCGATGCCGCTTTCGACGGTGGATTCGACGCCCTGCGCGCGATAGGCCTCGGAGTTGATGGTCAGCTCATAGGCGAAGTTTGCCTGCAGCGTCGCTTCGAGAGCTGCCTTGCTGAGCGGGTGTGAGATTGGGCAAGAGCTCGGGAACCAGGTCGAGGCCGACGTATTCAATTTGCTTGCCGAACTCATTGTGAAAGTAGCTGGCGCGGAAGACGAATGTGCTCGCTGAAGAAGGTCTGTTCGGCGCCGCCTTCGTAGGTGCGATCTTGCGGCGCGCCGATCGGGTGCGATGTGGAGCTGGCCGAAATGGCTGGATTGTAAGTTTGCAGGAAGGTGTAAAGCGATCCATCCTGTTCTGGGAGCGTGGGTTCGCGATCGGACTTCGCCGAATTGAAGAGGATGCGCGTGCCGCTGAAGGCGCCGCTGACGGGGACGAAGCACGTAATAGGAGACTCCGGCGCGCGGCGGGGTCTGGACACCGAAGAGCGAGTAGTGCTCAAGGCTGCCGCCAAGCGAATAGAAGAAGCGATTCTTGAAAGTCGCCGTGGACGGCGGCCAGATAGTCATAGTTCGATGCGTTCGACGGGCGGATAGAACGAGCTGCCAGGCTCCGCGCCGCGTTCGTCTTCATATTGGAAGCCGATGAGTCCCATCAGATGCGGAGTGATGGTGATGTCGCCGCGATAAACGAGCTGATCGCGGTTGGAGACGATCTGGCTGTGGATAACGGTGCGACGCAATCGAGCACTGCCTGGCCGGTGGCGGAGTAGCCGTTGGCGCCGGTGATGGTGACATGTGGCGCCAAGAGTTCCAGGGCCGAAACAATAGTCGGTGAAGTAGTCGGCTGGCGGAACGGGAATTCCCGACATCTGCCATAGATTGTTCCTGCTCTCGCTTGCGCGTGAGGCCGTAACGAACGCGGTTGTGAAAGCTCGCAGTGGTCTGGTTGTCGATGGTTCGCGCTGACGAAGATGTCCTGATCCTTTTCGGTGGCGTTGTCGGCGACGTGATAGAAGCCCCAGGCGTTGGGAACGCCGGTTGCAGAGACGCCATAGTGCAGCGGTGGCGCGGATCTGCGTGGTGCCGTTGAGAGCCCAGCCGAGATTGGCTGCTGAAGTGGCGACGTGAAACTCATCGTTGGGCAGATCGTTGGCAGTTTGCAGCCAACTGAATGCGCCGAGATAGTCGAGTTTCTTGTGCGCGCCTGCGAGTTCAGTTGTTCGCGCGATGTGTCGAGATTGCCGGCATCGCCCTGAAAGAGCAGGGAAGGAAAGCTGGTGGTGCCGTGCGGCGTGGTCAGAGCTGACGACGCCAGCTTCAGCTCCCGCGCCGAAGAGGTTCGAGTCGGGTCCGCGATAGACTTCGGCGCTTTCGATGGCTGTGGTGGAGAGCGAGCCGAAATCAAACTGGTTGCCGAGGTCGCCGGCGTCGACGCCATCGAGGAGGACTTTGTTGTCGTCGGAGTCGCCGCCGCGGATGAAGAGCGAGGTTTGCGAGCCGAGCTGGCCGGCCTGCACGACGAAGGTGCCGGGCATGAGGCGCAGGACGCTGACGAGATCGTCGCGCGAGAGCGAGATCGAGCGGCGCAGAGCACAGTGGTGGCGGCGCTGGTTTGCGGTTGCGGAGTGGGTGTACCGGTGGCGGTGACCACAATCGACTCGCGCACCCAGGCCGGCTCGAGCACCAGGTTGCGCTCGATGGAGTCGAACTGGCCGGCGTAGAAATCGGGCGTCTGCAGTTGGCGGAAAGCTTGTGCCGAGACAACCAGAAAGAAACGGCCGGCGGTGCCGGTGGTGATCTGGAAGCTGCCGTCGGATGAGGAGACGGCAGAGGCGATGACCTTGCCGTTGCTCACGAGAGCGATGCTTGCGCCGGTGACTTTGGCGCCGGTGGTGTCAGTGACGACGCCGCGGATGGAAGCGGCGGAACAGACTGTTGCAAGATGAGTGAGCAATACGGCGAAAGCGAGCGCGCGATGCAGAACGCGGATCGCGAGAACTGCGCGCAGAAAATTGGGAGTCGGCATGATGAGCTCCTTCGTTCCCCTCGGAACGCGAAAGCGGTTGAGTACGCCGTAGGACCGGTCTCCTGACTTGCGCTGCATTTCAGCCGCCTTCCCAAAGCCGAACCGAATTGATTCGACTTCAGTGGCTTGATGGGCAGATTCCGCTTGTAGCGGAAGCAGCCCTGGCTGAAATCCTGCTTGACTCCTACGTCCTCGTAAACGACGGCGAAGGCAAACAGGTGCGCTCACAGTTGCGGGGCAGTGGCGGAATTTCACCGCCTTCCCGAACATCCTGGCGATTACGAGTGATGAGTTGAGCTGCAGCACGGAGCTGCAGCAGTGATGACATGGAAACGACTTCCATGACATCAACTTTTATAGCGGGAATGCCGTGCGAAGTCAAAAAGCGGAAATCACGGCGCCGAAGTTCGGCATAGCATGAATCTCGGACTGCGAGGCTTGAGGATGCAGAGGAGTGGTGACCCCGGGCTGATTCGAACAGCCGACAAGCAGTTTAGGAAACTGCTGCTCTATCCATCTGAGCTACGGGGCCACTTTGAATATTGTCGCAGCAGTTTCAGGAAACTGCTGGGCGATTCTCAATTTGTCCTTCGGACGGGCCATCTGAGCTACGGGGCCACTTTGAATATTGTCGCAGCAGTTTCAGGAAACTGCTGGGCGATTCTCAATTTGTCCTTCGGACGGGCCATCTGAGCTACGGGGCCACTTTGAATATTGTCGCAGCAGTTTCAGGAAACTGCTGGGCGATTCTCAATTTGTCCTTCGGACGGGCCATCTGAGCTAGGGGCCACTTTGAATATTGTCGCAGCAGTTTCAGGAAACTGCTGGGCATTCTTCAATTTGTCCTTCGGACAGGCCATCTGAGCTAAGGGGCCACAGGTTGTTTTGGACCGGAACGACATTTTCAATTCTACTTGGATTCCGGGCGCAGCAGTTTCAGGAAACTGCTGGACTAAATTAGATCCGGCCCTTGGCGGGCCGCGCGGCCATCCGAGCTACGGGCCAAAGTACCAACTGGGTAGCATCAAGCATGTTCGTGCCGCACTCGGTTCAATCACCATGGCGGTATTCCCATGTTCATTCACCGCGTACTTGCGAGTGACGCGCGTCCGGGTGCGAATCGCAAGGTTACTGCCTGGATGGTTTTCTCTCTTCACTTGGGCGCCGGCCGTCAAGGGTGCAACTACTTGAGCTTTGAAGATGCGCGCACGATGAGCTCAGGTTCGAGGATGGAAGTGCGCGGGCGGGTCGAGGGCTTTTCAAGCAGCCGGATGATCATCTTCGCTGCGCGCTCGCCAATTTCGCGTGATCTCTGGTCGATGCTTGTAAGCGGCACCTGCAGCTTGCTGCTGTAATGGAAGTTTCCGCAACCGACGATGGCAATGTCCTGCGGAATACGAAGGCCAGCCTCGATTGCGCGGACCATTGCGCCCACTGCGACGGTGTCGTTAAAGCAGAAAAGGCCGTTGGGGCGCGGCTTCAATGCGAGGATTTCTTCCATGGCGCGGCGTCCGCGGGTCTCGCCGTCGGAGTCAGAAGCTTCGCCGCAAGTGATGATGTACTGGCTCGGCGCCGCCAGACCGTGTTTCTGGAGCGCGTCTCTATAGCCGGCGGCGCGATTGTTGCCGACATTGGTCGCCGGCCCGCGAATATGCGCAATCCGCTTGCATCCCTGTTCGATGAGATGTTCCGCGGCCATCTCGCCCACCTTGTGGTCGTCGACGCCAACGAAGTTGCAGGAGAATCCCGGGAAGCTGCGATCAATCAGAACGAGCGGAACGCCGGCTTCGCCGATTCGCTGCAGGGTAACTGTATCTTTCTGGCAGGATGCGACGACGAAGCAATCCAGGTGATGCGCCAGCATGTGCTCAATCTCATCCAGTTCGAGCTGCGGGTCGCTCTCGGAAGATGAAACCAGCACAAAGTAGTTTTTCTCGCGGAGTGTCGCGGAGAGACCCTTGGCGATCTCGGCGAAGAAGGGATGAATCAAGATCGGGAACGACGAGACCGATAAGCGAGCTGCGGCCCGTGACGAGGCTGCGCGCTGTCAAATTCGGCCGATAGTTCAGCCGCTTGACGCGATCGAGAATCCTCGCCTTGGTATCTTTGGCGATGTCAGGCCGGTCGCGAAGTGCTCGCGAGACGGTAACCACCGACACTCCGAGTTCGTCCGCTATGTCTTTGAGCCTGACAACCATACAGATAGTTTAAACAAGCCAACAACGAGGAAGCAGGATGGAGGACTCGACCACGGGGGAATGGTCCTTCACGAATTCTGACAAAGCAGAAGCTTGCGGGGGCCGTGATGAAGCCAGCCCCCTATTGAGTCGGCGCGTTGGCTAGAATTCGAGCTTGCCCGATAACTGCACAATCCGTTGTGTGCTCGCGGTGCCCGTAATTACTCCGAAGCCGGTTGACGCGTTCACCGATGTTCCCGGATTGCCCAGCACAGGATGGTTGAATGCGTTGAAGGCCTGTGCCTGAATGCTGAAACCCAGCGTATCGTGTATCGGAAACTGCCTTTGCAATGAAGTGTCGTAATCCCAATAAGTGGGGCCAATAAACGGATAGCGGCCAGTAGTTCCGTAGGACCCGATCGCTGGAGTCACAAATGCACAGGGATTGAACCACTGCGCTGCGGTTTTCACGCTTCCTGCCGGAGGTGTGCAAGTGGGGTTCGCGGAGATGGGACCGCTCTGGTACGGATTACCGACTTGGTTCGCCCTTTCATAGGTCCCGGCGTTTCCAGTCTCGGCAATATCGCCGCTCGCCGTGACCTGGAATGCCTGGCCGGACCGCGCCGTCACGATGCCGTTCCATTGCCAGCCGCCGATGATGTAATCGGCAACACGATTCCCGGTCGAAATCAGCTTGCCGGTTCCAATTGGCAGGTCGTAGACATAGTTCGCGGTAAACATCTGCGGAATGCTGAAGCCTGCTGGCCCACGGCTCGACCTTGGGTTGTACGGGTCCTGCGGCACGCCTCCTTCGACACCGAAGAAACCGTCGTCGCCCTCAACAAGCGTCTTGCTCCATGTGTAGGAAATCATGTAAGAGAGACCTTTGCTGAACGAGTGTCGAAGCGAGGCTTGAAGTGAGTTATACGTCCCGTTGCCCGATCCGTGGTCCCATGACTTTTGCGGAACTGCATACGGATATGGCTGTCCGCCCACATTCGCGGCCACGCGCGCATTGAACGACGCGTACCCGCAAGGCGTGCCGCAGGGAGTGCCTGTGTTGTAGTAGCCACCAATGTCCAGCCGATGCGTAGCCGAACCCACGTAGTCGGCGCTCAGGATGGCGTTCGACCAAAGCTGCTTCTCAACGCCGAAATTGAATTGCTCTGAGTACGGATTTCTCCACAGGGGATCCACCATGTAATTCACGTTGGATGATCCAAACGGTGTCGCGGCCGGCAGGTTGCCGGGATTTGCCGCAAACGGGTTCTGCGCGGAGACGTAAATGCCGCCCGCCTGCGGAGTATTCGTGTTATTGATTTGCAGCGTTCCAGTGTCTGGCCACGAACCCTGGTAGTTCTGCGGCATCTGGATCAACGCGGACCAGTTGTCCCAGATCATGCCAATTCCGCCCCGGACCGACAGGCCGTTATTCACGCGGTAGGCAAATCCGAACCGTGGCCCGAAGTTCATCTTGCTGCCGTGCAAAATTCTTCCACCTTTGGCAACCACCACATCGGCCGGCAGAGTGGCGCTGGGCAAACATGGCGCGTGGCCGCGAACGCTGCACAGCGGCGGCAACTGCTGCACGATGTACTGGCCGGTGTTGAAGTCGGGGTCGCCTGTCTCAATGCTCCCCTGCAACCCGAGTGACGCTTGCGTTCCATACGCGGGAATCACGCTGCGGTCGTATCGGAGTCCATAGTTCACCGTCAGCTTGGCATTCATCTTCCAGCTATCCTGCAGATAAACGCTGCCGATCCCTCCGGGCCGTTCAGTCAGGAACACGTTGCGTTTGGCCTCGCTGTTGGGATAGTCCAGCAGAAAATCCAGAAGGCCAAAACCCGACTGTCCGCTGACGTTGGTAATGCTCGCGGGACTGTCGCCATTCTTCGCAAAATTTCCTGTCGAGGCGCCGCTGAATGTCACCGTGCCTTGGCGGAGATAGGAAGTGTAGTTGTCCTCGTCCCATCCTCCACCTGCCTGCAACTGGTGGTTTCCAATCACCCTGCTCACGCTCCCTGACCACTCATGAACTGCCGCGAGGTTCGAAGAGTTGGTGTTGGCCTCGCCACCCGAAAAACCGCCGGTCACTGTCTGGGTCACGAGCAACGCTATGTTTTGCACAAAGGCATCGCACATGTCGGCAGAGCAGCCATAGGTCTGCCACAGGTTGTGGTTGGTGTATTGCGTGAGAGCGTCGTCTTTCACATGGGCCTTGGCGTATTGCACCTGCAAGCTGGTTGTTGGACTGAAGACGTGCGTCCAACTCACTCCATACTGTTGCGCGGGAATTGAAGTGATGCTGAAGAGAGTGGGTAGGGTGCTTGGAGACGTGAGCTTTTCCTGCCAGCCGGAGTAACGGGCAAAGATGAAGTCGCGCGTTCCGATGTGCTCGTCCACGCGCACCATGTAGTTGTCGGTGGGCTGCGTGGTTGGCGCGGTAATTAGATAGTTGTATTGCGTTGAAGCGTATCCCGGAATCGTGTAAGGTGCGTTGTTCCCGAATATCGCTTTGACGAATGCAAGTTGTGTCGGCTGGAACTCCTTTACGGGAACCTGGTTGCCGGGATAGTAAGGCCGATAAGGGCCCGTTCCATAGAGTCCCCCCGAAGATGCAAAGTTGCCGCCGGCCGTCGGGTCCCAGAGCTGGCAGTTGCCATTGTCCGGCGACGTGTCTGTCGCGTTGCAGTTCCCGTTCTTCGTTACGCCGGTTGAGGCGCTGCTAAAGTCCGCATAGGCCAGGTTTGAAGCTCCGCCGAAGGTCGATTCGCCTAACTGCGCCGCGGTGGGAATGAGAATCGGCGTCCCGTTTGCTCTTGTGAATTTGGTGCCTTCGTAGCCAATCTCGAAGAAGGTTTTGTCCTTGCCGTCGTAAAGGTGGGGCACCTCGATCGGGCCGCCCATCTGGCCGCCGAAGGTATTCAGGTGGTATGAGGGCGGCGATGTAAAGAAGGGTTTGGCGTCGAAGCTGCTGGTACGCACAAACTCCCACGCGCTCCCGTGCAGTGAGTTGGTTCCCGATTTGGTTGCGACATTGACCACGCCCCCGATAACACCACCATATTGCGCTTCGCTGTGCGAGTTGATTTTGAACTCTTGAATCGTATCCACAATCGGCGGCACCGCGTACGCGTTGTACCAGCTGTTGTTGTTGTTCAGGCCGTCGGTCAAGTACATATCGGAGCGATTGTAAGCTCCATTCACTGATGGAAACGTGTAGGTCACCTCCGCCCCGGTGGCCCCCGGAGCAATAGTTGCAACGTTGCCGGCACTCGAGTTCTGCCCGGTACTGATCGGTGTCACACCCGGCGTCAGGTCGAGTAACTGGGTGAAGTTGCGCCCGTCCAGTGGGAGATCGTTCACCTGTTGCGTCCCGATTACTGCGCCCAACTGCGCGCTCGAGCTTTCCACCTCGGTGTTCTCGGCCTGCACAGTCACCGACTGCTGCACGCTGCCCACCTTGAGTGACGCGTTGATCGTCACCACCTGGGCAACGTCCACGTCGAATCCCGCAATCGTTTCCTTTTGAAAGCCGACGGCAGTGAAGGTCAACATGTAGCGCGCCGGTGGCACCTCGGCAAAAAAGTAGTTGCCGCTGCCGTTTGAAACCGTGGCGCGCTCCACGTTCGTCGCGACATTGACAAGAACGACCTTGGCGCCGGAGACGACAGCGCCGTTTTGATCGGTGACCACGCCATTGACGCCGGAAGACGAACTCTGGGCCTGGGTGCGAAGGGCAGGGAAGATCAGCGCGGCTGCGACGACGCAAGGAATGACGACTCGAGCCAACTTACAGATCAGGTTGCGAGATAAGGTTTGCATCGGATTGCCTCCAAATTGTTTTTTTCTCCAGCGAGTCCGTTCCGGATAGCCACCCGGTGTCGAGAGTTCGGAGCCGACTGAGAGTGAGCCTTCTGACTCAGCGATCGCTTGGCTTCTTTTGGTCGATTCGTGCTGGGGGGAAACTCGATTGTGAGGTCGCTAACGTAAACGATAACGACAACGGAATCGAGAAAACGCTACAAGAGCTAAAGATCGGTTGTCAAGGAATTTCTTGTTTAGACTGGCCGGGCCGGTGGACAGCATTGTTGCCGCCTACTAAGTATTGGTTCTGAACATGATAAGTCGGTCCTGTGCGCTTCTGGCTTGGTGGGGTCCGTTCAGATGGACATTTTGGAGCAGGTTGTTTTGCACAATTTCGCCGCAATGTAATCGTGGATCGGCGGCGTTTCTGGCCGGGACGGAAGCCCATGCTTGACAGCGCGATCCCAGAAAATGTAGCGTGTGCTGAAGTCGGCAACGTAAACGCTGACGTAAGCGTATGTACTTTTTGTTCCCGAAGGAATGAGGTCACCGACCATGAAGGATTTGAGAATGACACGGCGAGGCTTGCTGGCGGGCGCTGGAGCATCGCTGGTTTCGGCTGCTAGTGCAACTGCGCTCTACGGGCTGCAGCCACAGCAACCGGGCTTTCCACCGCAAACACCGTCAGACCAGCCATTCACCGGAAAGGCCCAGCCGGGAGATGCGGATCGGGAGCGCCGCATGAAATGGTGGCACGAAGCGCGCTTCGGGATGTTTATTCACTTCGGTGTGTACAGCTCCATCGAGCGGCACGAATGGGAGATGGAAAACGAGGCTGTGCCGTTTGCGGAATACACGGCGCACGCGAAGCTCTTCAAGCCGGCACACGGGAGCCCTCGCGCCTGGGCAAAGCTTGCGAAAGCCGCCGGCATGAAGTACATGGTGATGACAACCAAGCACCATGAGGGCTTCTGCAACTTCGACACCAAGCTCACCGACTACAACGCAGTGAAACAGGGGCCGGGATACGACATCGTCCGCGAATACGTAGAGGCGGTGCGAGCAGAAGGGCTGCGCGTGGGCTTTTACTATTCGCTGATGGACTGGCATCATCCCGACGGCGCGCGCTGTGCGACCGATGAAGCAGCGCGGAAGCGATTTGTTGAATACACGCATGGGCTGATTCATGAGCTGCTTTCAAATTACGGAAAGATCGACGTACTTTGGTATGACGTTCCATGGCCGCTCGATGCAGCGGGATGGGAATCGCTGCGGATGAATGAGATGGTCTTCAGGCTGCAGCCGGATATTATCGTGAATAATCGCAACAAGCTGGATGGCGACTTCTCAACGCCTGAGCAGCGAATCGTCGCGGAAAACGGTGCGCGATCGTGGGAATCGTGTATGACGCTCAATGACAGTTGGGGTTACCAGAAAGCGGACGATAATTGGAAAACTTCGAAGACGGTGGCACGCAACCTGATCCAGTGCTCGCGCGATGGCGGCAATTATTTGCTGAATATCGGACCAGGACCGGATGGATCGATACCGCCGGAATCTGTGAAGGTGTTGACGGAAGTGGGAAAGTGGATGGAGACGAGTGGCGATACGATCTATGCGTCGGACCTGTGCCAGCCGCGGCGCTCGGCCTACGCGAGTTACACGCGCAAGGGCAATACGCTTTACATGCACGTCTACTTCTGGCCGGGCGAGTATGTTGCAATCACGGGCCTGAAAGCCAAGGTGACGAGCGCAAAGATTTTGAAGACGGGACAGGAAGTGCATGTCGCGCAGGATGGCTTCCAGACGAAACTAGCCGGACTGCCGAATGATGCGCCGGACTCGCCGATAACGACGATTGCGATTGAGTGCGATGCCGAGCCCACACAGGACAATATTTACGTTCGGATCAATAAGCCACGGGGAAATGTTTAGATTCGGACAGAAATGAACTATCACAATTGTTGATCTGCCAGGCTCAAGAGTCTCCAAATCAAGTGCGACTTGAGTCGACTCGCTCGCTTGAGTCAGATCAGAAGCCTCACTTGGTCGTGGCGAGATCAAGAGTCGCTGGATCAGTGTCGATTGTCAGGTTCTTGTATTCGTCGAAAAGGCCCGCGTTATGCATCTGCAGCGCGATCGGGCCAATCCTTCCGGCACTCGGATCACGAAAATCAAGAACTTCAGTGGCCTTGCTGCCAACGGGCTGCGCGACCGCCATTCGCGCGATGCCTGCCGACGCATCCGCCACAATCTCCACCCCGCTCCACTCGTGAGGATCGAAGGCAACCCTGGTTACAGTCGTGAATTCGTCTCCCCCGGCAGTATTGTGCCCAGGCCGGTAATCCCAGTGTCCACCTCGCGGTACTTGAAACTGAATGCCCCCAAGCGCGTCGAGAGGAATCTCATTCCAGGACGGCCGCGCACAGAAGATGAGAACACAGGCCTGATGATCGGGACTTCCTGAGACGTGCCTCATGGTAAACGTGAGACGAAATCGCTGGAAATCCTGGGCTGTGTAAATCACTCCTCGGCCGGAGCCTGTACTGGCCATGGCTCCTTCTTTAACGGTCCATCCCGGGGATACAGAAGACAAGTCAGCAGGAAAGGCATCAGCGAGTAGCATCCTGTTTAACTCAACCAGCCTTCGACCGGTCGGATTCTGATGAAGCAGCTTCCTGGTTTCAGGGCGCAGATGAACCCCTTCAAAGCGTGCCTTGTCGTAGAGCAAAGGGCCGGAGATGACCCTGTTCAGATCTTTCGCCAGTTGCGAGTGCAGGGCTTTCACTTCGTCTGCGTTGGGAGATGCAGATATAGTGAGCGAAGCCATGACCCCGTCATCCAAAGCGGAGTTCAGGAATGCAGCAACAGCATTCGATCGGTTAAGAATGGAATTGGCCAAGCCGGCTGGATCCGAGATGTCGTTCCCAGAGAATGAAGTTGCGCTATTTTCGACCTGAATCCATCCGTCAAGTGATCTGCCGTTGAAAAGGGCAATTTCCTTTTCGCGCACCGCATGAGCTCTGCGGGGATGCGCAAAGAAGTGTCCCGCCGCAGCCATCGTCGCACAGGCAAGAAACTCTCCTCGATTCATCGTCAGGGATACCGGCATGAGTGAACTCCCTGCACGCTCCTTCCAGTGAACGGTTCGGGAACGACAGCAGAATGAATCTGGTTGCAATGTAAGTCGCGGTTTTATTTGCAACGATTGCCAATCAAACACACATCAAGACAGATTACGCAGCCTGACAGCTTTCTCACTCGCGCCGGCTTTAAATCCAACCGGAGATGCTGACTTCGAAAGATCTCCGCCGTCAACGATGACTCCTTCATTATCCTCGCCTTCGATCTGGAGGAATGTGGATGAGGGCGTCAGAACGCGCGCTGCGGAAATCAAGGTCTGCTTCACTCCTGTGAAGCGGAGCACCGACTCTGCGTCAGGATTGCCCTGTACGCCAAACCCGTTGAAGACGACGTCCTCCACCTGGTCGAAAACCACTGCGGGGCGCATCTCCGGCGTGCTGACTTCGAAGCGCACATTGTGCAGAGTGAGTCCGTGCGCGTGTCTGGCGTAGAGACCGTAAGCCGGAATCGGGCCAAGCTCAAAATACTCGCCAAAGACTTTCGGGACGTCGCGGTTCGCGGCTTCCGCTGCGGTTCCACCTCCTCCAAAGGTGAGATGGACATTATTGAAAGAGATATTCTCGATGACCGAGTCATCGATCGAATTCAGAACGATGGCGGAATGAATTTCTCCGGGTCTGGTGCCCACCTTGATAGTGCCTTCTGAAAGCTCAGCTGGAGGATTGGTTGTCACTGTTCCGTGGATATTACTGAATGAAATATTGCGGACCACGACTGGTGGCAGAACGTCTGGAAGCGGCTGATCGCTTGGCCGACGACGCCCCCGACCCACGCTGATGCTGATGGGCCCGGTCACATCGTCGAGCACCAGGTCGGAAAACGAGATGTTCTTGAATTCCGAGCCGGGATCCCCCTGGAATTTTATAGGGCATCCGTAAACTTCTCGGAGCACGCAGTTGGAGACGGCAATATTCTCGGCGTGCCCACCGCCAAAGCGAAAGACAGACCAGCGCGTGCTGAAGTAGCTGTTGGTCACCGTGATGTACTTGCATGCGCCAAACATGGCGCAGGCATCGTCGCCGCACTTGACGATGCAATTGCTTACCGTAGCGTGCTCGGTGCTGATGAAGTGGAATCCATCGTTGTTGCTATTGACGCGATTATGAATGTAAATGCTGTCGGCGTGGAAACGCTGGCTCTCGATCATGCGAATGCTGTGATAAGCGCAATCGATCAACGAAATATTCCGGACTGAGAAGTTCTCGCATTGATAAACCAGCACATGATAGGGTCGCTTATTTCCGCCGATGCCGCTTGGCGGCGGCGTGCCGCGCACTGCCGAATGAAATTGAGCGCCCTGCCCGTCGATCGTTCCCATTCCCTCGATAGAGATGTTTTTTGCTTTGACTGCAAAAAGCAGCGCCCAATTGCCGTCGTTCAGCGTCGTGTCGCCGTGGAGCGGAATCGCGTCGACCGCGTGGTATTGCTTCCCGTCTCCGCTGCCCAGTAGGGTTCCTCCGGCAGAGATATGGAGCGTCACGTTGCTTTTCAGTTCGACGGTGCCAATGACGAACGTTCCGGCAGGAACCAGGACCGTTCCTCCGCCATCATTTGTGCAGGCGTCGATCGCCGCCTGTAGAGCGGCCGTGTCAAGTGTCGACTTGTCGCCCTTTGCGCCGTAAGTGCGGATGTTGTAGACGCGGGCGCCCAGATCGTCGTTGCTTGCCGAGGGCTTCGACCGCGCAGCCGACAAATTGCTCTCCAGCAATCCAGAAGTGATCACGGCTCCGGTCGCCGGCAGAACAATTTTGCCAAGCCATTCGCGGCGCGAAAAAAGCGGACCGTCGCCGTCCTCTTCTACGGGATTGTTCAAGAGTCTTCTCCTTCTTCAAGTTATGGAATGAATCGAGAGTGAAATTACATTGAGTTAAAAAGCAAGAATGCCGCCGGCGCACGCGTGGGACACCGGCGGCGATAAGGAGAAGAATACCTAGAAGTCAATTCGCAAGGCCAGTTGCATCGTTCGCGGCCCACCCAGGCTGCCATTGTTCGGTGTGCCGGTGAGCTGCCCGAATGTTGAGGCCGTCTGCGGATTTCCCGAACCCTGAGAATTTGCGTTCGCGAATGTGGCTGTACTGTTCAGAGCGTTGAATTGCGTGTGGTTGAAAGTATTGTAGGTTTCCACCCGTAGTTGCAGCGTGAACTTGTTCTCAATCGGCATGTTCTTGATAAGCGCGGTTTCGAAGTTGGTGCCGCCGGGCAGGAAATAATCTACCTTGCCTGAAAAGGCCCCGGTTCCTGTGGAGTAGAACGTGGGGGCTACGCCGGTGGGGTGTGCTGTGGTTGGAACCTGTCCTGTGCTTCCTGCAATCGGCGGCTCGAAGCATGCCGTGTTGAACCACTTGCTGAAAGTTCGTGTTCCGTGTGCCTTCTTCCATGGGTCGCAGGTGAGCACAACGCGAGCGCCATCGCCGCCGCCAGTGATGTTCGGGCTGCCGCTGACGCTCAGTGTAACGGGACTGGTGGGCGGTGCGCCGCTGTAGTACGTTACAAATCCCGATATCTGCCAACCATCGAGAACCGAGCGGGTGGCGACATTGTTCCATCCCGAATTTCCGCCGAAGGCTCGGCTTGCCTTGGGCAGTGCGTAAACGTAATTGATTGCGAGCATATGTTTCAGATCCCATGACGCAGGT
Organism: uncultured Acidobacteriaceae bacterium; assembly: GCA_963782085.1. GTDB lineage: Bacteria > Acidobacteriota > Terriglobia > Terriglobales > Acidobacteriaceae > Telmatobacter. The sequence continues at coordinate 413,238 of CAWAIL010000001.1, read as the reverse complement.
CCATACTGCCATTGCCGGAGGTTCTGGTAGAGCGGGCCGCCGCCGTTATAGCTATCGATGTAATCCATCGCCCGGCCCCAGGTGTATGCGCCGCCGAACTCAAGCCCATTGCGGAAACGGCGCGTCACCTTGACCTGCAAGGCGTTGTAGTTTGCGGTCAGGTCGTAATACTGCTGGCTGATGCGTGTTGAATCCAGGATACGGACGGAAGAAGTTGTCGGAGAGAGTCGAGCTCTTGGTGCAGTTGGCACCCGATACGGCGGAGCAATACTGGTGGTTTGCAAGGAACTCAGCCCCGTATGGGACCTCATTGATGGGCTTGGTTTCGCTGGCGTGCTTGGTGAATGTACCTACGTATGCCACATCGAGCACCGTGCCAAACGGGAGTGCCTGCTGGATGCCGAGGCTTGTTTCTTCAGCATAGGGAATGTTGCCATGCAAAGGCAGGCCATGGCCAATGCTAAAAGGCGCGTTCAGGTTGCTGATGCCGGCCGACGCGTAGTAGTTCGGCGCGGTGGAGGTTGCGCTGGAATAGTACTGAGTTGGCGTTGTTGGTGGTGGGCGCATTGTTGGTCAAGTCGCCCTCCTGCCCGGAGCGCGCGCGTACGTTGTAGAACAAACCAAAGTTGGCGCGAATTACGGTGCTGGGGACCACGTTCCACGCAAATCCGACGCGCGGCGCTTGAAGAATTCCATTGCCGTAAGTCGTTCCCTGCGGATAACCGGCGTGTTCACATACAGGATTCCATTGTTCAGATTGCCCGTGTTGGGTACCATCAGCCCTGCATAGGCCAACGGATATAAAGTCGATGTTGTGGGATCGATGGCCGCCTGCTTGCCGGTGCCGTCAAATCCAAACTGATAGAGAACCGGAGCGTTGCTGACGTTGTACAGTTCGGGAACAAAGTTGTCGCCTGTTTTATTCTTCTGAGCCATCGCCCAGGAGTTGCGGATACCAAAATCGAGGGTGAAGTTGCGAAACATCTTCCATGTGTCCTGGTAGTACCACTCGAGCCGGTTAGTGGTGGGGTCGTAGTTCACCAGCTTTGTCGTCTGGCTGTATTGGTTCAAAACGCCCGTGGCCGCATTTGAGAATGCGAAGTTGGTGTCACTGGGGTCGCTGCTATTTACCGAGAAGTTGAAGTTACCCACGCGATTGTGATTCGGCTGCAGATAGGCGTCAGTTCCGGCATCGATCCCGATAACGAACGTGTGATTCCCCCATACCTTGGTCAATTTATCTGTGGCGTTATAGGACCGCACCTGGTCGGCCATGGGAAAGCGCGAGTCCCAACCATAGTTTGCCGCAGTCGCGCTATTTGCAGTGGTGAGACCGAAGGTTGTTGCTGGAAACAGGTTGAGGGGATTGACTCCCGCGTAGAGCGAGGGAAGATTGAAACCGTTGGAGCCGAGCGTGATCTGCGCAAGGTCCGACTTATTGTAGAGCTGCACTTCTCTCCAGCCCGCAGTCCCAATGTTGAACTCATTCACCAGCGTGGGCGTAAACGCATAGACGATGTTGAAAACGTAATTCGGTTCGCCCAACTGGTAATTGACCTTGAGCAGCCAGCTCATAGTGTTGGCAGGCGAAGCGAAGTCGTTGTCGTTGGCCACCGTCTGGTCACCGCGAAAGAACATGTGCAGCTTTTCCGAGGGGACGTAGTCGATGCGGAAGATCTCCTGGTTCACCGGCTTATCGGCCGACCAGTTGGTCTGATAGTTGTAGTCGTTGTTGCTCACCGCGACATTGGTGTATGCGTTCTGGGGGTATTTAGCCAGGGTGGTGTTGTACATCAACTGCAGCAGATAGAGCGTCTGTGGGTTAATGTAAGCCGAGGGCACAACATTGCCCGGAAAGCAATCGGAAGTGGCCGTGCCGTTCACCGGGCATGTGCCGCCGTTGGTGTTCTTGGCTTTTCCCGGATAGGCGATGTTGATCAAGTTACTCGCTGTGAGACGACGTGACTTGCTGGTTATAGGTCTGGGAGAAATCTCCCTTTGCTTCCAGTTGGGTCGGCATCATGTAGTTCTTCAAACCATCTGGCGACTTGATCGGCGAATCTTCGATAGAGACGAAGAAGAACAATTTGTTCTTGTTGGCATTGAAGTGTCCGGGCCAGTAGATCGGGCCGCCGATGGTGCCGCCAGCGACGTTGTAGCGATACAAGGGCCGCGGCTTATAGGTCGCTGGAGTAAGGCCGTACTTGTCGAAGTAAGGATTGGCGTTCAGATCCTCGTTGCGGAAGTAATAGTAGAGACCGCCATGGAACTGGCTCGTTCCGTTCTTGGTAACGAAGCTGAATTGTCCGCCGGCTTCTCCGCCGTATTGTGCCTGATAGTTCCCCTGATTCACCGTCACCTCTTTTACGGCGTCGAGGTTGATGGGAGTATCCATAGTGGCCAGCCCGCGCGTGTTGGAGACTACGCCGTCAACCTGGCTAGTCGAGTATTCGTTATTGACGCCGTTCACAACCGGCGCGGTGGTAGTGCTCAGGCTTCCCGCGCCATCGCTGTTCTCCACTACACCCGGCATGGTCTTCGTCATGGACATCACATCGCGCCCAATGGCCAGCAGGTTGTCGATCTGCGTGGTGTCGAGCACGGCGGAGCGCTCTGAACTTGTGGTCTGCAGCGCCGTAACATCAGCTTCGACCGTCACAGTCTGAGCAACTGTGCCCACCTGAAGCACGAATGCTCCGGCGTCAAGGTTCACTGCGGCGAAGAGAACCAGATCGATCTTCCGGAGCTCTTTGTATCCGGCGGCCGAAACCACCGCGGTGTACGTGCCTGGAGCGACGCTTGCGAAGTTGAAATCGCCGTTCGCGTTCGTCCGGGCCGTAGAAGATCAGCGCCCTGGTTTGCTCGTCAATGAGTTTTACTTCGGCATTCGGCACGGCGCCTCTGCTTTGATCAACGACGTGACCGCTGAGCGTTGCACTGGAGGTTTGCGCCGCGACGGGAAAGGCGGAAAGCGCGACTGCGAAAACTACTGCGACTAGCCTCATAATGATTTTCATCTCAAGTTCCCTCGTTTCAGTGGAGTTCTTGTCTCGGCATGCTGTGTTTGAGTTGGAGCGCCGCAATTGTCGAATACGTATACATTTGTTTCGAATACGTATACATTCAGGCCCTTTTTTCGATTGCGCTCATTCCCTCGTATCAATCCTTCTGCAACCGACCCGCAGGTCCGCGGCCGATTCGATCACCGCTGGGGAATTCATCGAGCCGCCAGGTTTTCCGGCGGCAAAAGGAACTGCGTAATCGTCGTCGTAAACGATAACGCTGGGTCATATAGGCTTGTCAAGGAAAAAATAGACCGGCAAGAACCAGGTCGTACGCTGGTCGCCGGATGCCCTTTTAAGCGATGCCTTTGCCTCGCGAGCACGCCCAGAGGGTCTTCACGAGCCCCTTTGTTCTGTTCGTGTATGCGGTGTCGGTTCAACTTTTGAATCTATCGAGAATCGAAGAGCAACGCAGACCGGGTCTCCTATAAGGTCACCTGCGCGACAGCCCAAAACCGGATCGATTATCCTCTCAGAACTGTGCCACATTCACCCCTGAATGCTTTCACCTTCCTGGTGATAGCGGCTTATATCGCGGCGGCGGTCGCCATTGGCTTCTTGGTCCGGAAACATGCTGACACATCGGCCAAATACCTTCACGCTCGGGGGGCGTTGCCGACCGCAGTCACGACGCTGGCTTTTCTCGCAGCCAATTGTGGGGCCCTCGAGATCGTGGGGATTTTTGCCACGAGTGCCAAATATGGGGCCTTGGCATTGCATTTCTATTGGATCGGCGCCATCCCCGCCATCATTGCTCTTTCGCTCTTGATGATCCCGGTGTACTTGCGCAGCGGCGCAATGACTGTCCCCGACTTTATTCGCATGCGCTACAACGATGCCACACACATTCTCGCTTGCATTTTGTTGTCAATCATGATGGTGCTTATCTCCGGCATCAGCCTTTACGCCATTTCTTCCATTCTTCATCTCTTTTTCGGATGGAGTTTTTCGGTTGTCGCAATGGTCGCAGCGTCGGTGGTTTTCTGTTATGCCTTTGCTGGTGGGCTCAAAGCCACGATCTACAACGAGATTTTTCAGCTTGCACTTACGGTGGGTGGCATCGCGCCGATGACTATTGCCATCTATCGCTCTTTTCATGGAGTCAATGGCATCATGTCCCGATTGTCGGCGACGCAAACGCACATCTGGTCAACACTGCCGCTGATTCAACCGAGAACAGCAACCATGGATGTCTTCGGTGTCGTAGTCGGTCTCGGATTGATTCTCAGCTTCAGCTATTGGTGTACGGACTTCGTCCTCATTCAGCGCGCCCTTGCCGCCAGAACATCGCAAGGCGCCGTCCTCACACCGCTCCTAGCGGCAATTCCGAAACTGGTCTTTCCCTGGCTTGTGGTGTTTCCGGGAATGGCCGCTGCGACACTTCTTGGTAAATCGCTGCACCCTCGATTCGATTACGCTCTTCCAATGCTTATGCAGACATATTATGGCCGGGCCCTGACTGGATTGGGAATTTCCGCCATCCTTGCTAGTCTCATGTCCGGCTTGGCGGGAAACGTGACCGCGTTTTCTACGTTGTGGACCCACGACCTTTATCGAACTCATTTGCAGCGAACGAAAACCGATGCCCACTATTTGATCGTAGGGCGCACCTTCACCGGCATTGCTTCAAGCCTGGGCATTGCAACTGCTTACATCGTGCTTTTCTTCAACAATCTCATGGACTATCTGTTGCTCGTCTTCTCGTTCTTTAACGCGCCGCTCTTCGGGGTATTTCTTCTTGGCATGTTTACTGAGTGGGCTACACCCACCGCGGGATTCTGGGGGCTTCTGCTTCGGCGTCGCTGCAGCCGCGGCACACGGCTTCGCCATCCGATCGGGCGCGATCGCCTATGGTAGTCCGTTGCTCGGCGATTTTTACGGGGCGATCTACGGTTGGACAACGGCCATTTGTGTCATCTCGCTTGTGAGCCTTTTTACGCAACGAAAAAGTGCTTTACTCTTGCGCGACGTCACATACTTCAACAATTCCACCCCACGCGAGCCGATTACCAGGACGACATGGGCCCTCGCGATCTTTATTCTTGCCGCCTGTATCGTAATGAATTTCGTTTTCCGCTAGCCCCGCTGGACTTGTGTTGTGTTGCCGGACGGGTCTTCCTCTTCGCAGGCCCCGTCGAACTCCGCGTAACAAGGCTTGTCTCTACCTTGTACTGAAGTCCACTTCTTTGTGACGAGTTTGCGAGTGCCTCAAGCGCAGTCACGAAAGTAGTCGCCATCTCGGTTTGAGAAAGGCGAAGCGTCGTCAGCGGCGGAGACACGAAATTGCACATCTCAATGTCATCGAATCCAATGATCGATACGTCATCGGGAACCGATAATCCTTGCTGGTGAATTACGCGGAGGGCTCCAATCGCGGTCAAGTCATTGGCCGCAATGATCGCTGTGGGACGATCGGGCATATTCAACAACTCGACCATCGCCGCTTCGCCGCCGCTGACGCGATAGTTTCCTACCCTGAGGAACTGCGGTTCTGCAGGAAGCCCGACGCCGCCCATCGCCATGAGAAAGGAGTGCAGGCGGTGATCCGATATCGTTGGGCCTGCCGATCCGCCGATATATCCAATTCTCCTGTGTCCGAGCTTGTAAAGGTGATTGACCGCCTCGCGCATGCCGCCTGTGCTGTCGACACAAACGTCGCTCAATCCGCTACCCACAAGCCGCCGATCCATTGTGACCAATGGAACGCGGTTGGTGATCATCGACTCAATTGGCACGGTTTCTATCTCAGACGCCAGCAGGGCTATGCCTTCGACCTGGCTGACCAGCATTCGGTGTATCGTCTTTTGCATGCGGCGCGGCTGCGACTCTGTTGTCGCAACCAGCATATTAAAGTTCGTCTCTGCAAGAATGCTCTCAAAACTTCGAACAAACTCCGGAAAGAATGGATTCGTAATGTCCGGGATGATGAGGCCGTAGGTATTGCTTCTGCCGTACTTGAGAGTTGTGGCGCTGCCGTTTGGGATGAATTTCAGTTCGTCGATCACGCGTTGCACGCGTTCCGCAGTCTCGGGCTTAACCGTGGCCGAACCGTTGATGACACGAGACACCGTGGCGCTGGAGACGCCTGCGATTTTCGCTATGTCGCGCATGTCCATCGGATAAAGCGCTCAATCGGCGCACCCTGTAAGTCGCCATGAATCTGTAGACAGTATACGTATACCAGCCTTTTGAAGGCTGAAGAATTCGAGCAGTCTTCGCAAAACTTTACGGTCCGCGGAAGTCGGAATTCTTACTCCAACCCCAACAGACGGGCAGGGTTTGTCTTCGACATCTGGTCGATCTCGGCTTGCGAGAATCCCTGCTCCTTCATCGCTTTGAAAAAAGCAACGAGTGCGTCAGGATGAAGCGGATTCGCAGGTTGGCCCATGTCGCTGGAGAGAATGCAGTGGTCGACGCCGACAAATCGGATAGCCTTTGCATAGTCGGCGAAATTGAACTCCTTGCTCGTGCCGATCAATCCGTTGTAAGTGAATTCGATGTATGCGCCCATGTCGGCTGCTTCTTTCATCTGCGGCAATGACATGTGAATTGGCTCGACCATCGCGTGGGTCACCACCATGTGTTTCACGCCGGCTGCGCGCGATTCGCGAACCAGTAGCAGGCCCACTTCGGCGCTGTTGTGTCCTGTCGCCATTACCAGATTGTGTTTCGCGATCACTTCGATCACCTGGCGCGTCTCGGGAAGCAACTGCCCATCGCGCGCCACCGCGACGAACGGCCGATTCTCGTGGTTGAACTTTACCTGGGCTTCGGCATCGTAGGTCGACATCCACACGAAGCGCCCGTATCCGCCGGTGATAGCTGCCATGTGTTCAACCGCCGAGGCGTTCATGCCGCCCACCGTGAGATTGAGATCGATTCCACCGAAGACTTCAATCCCCGGAACGACTTCACGCACCACATAGGCGAGCGAAGCTGTCGGCTCATAGTGGTTCTTGAGAACAAGCGCGCGCATTCCAAGCTCTTTGGCCTTGCGCGCAAGCGAGATCGCGTCGATGGAACGGGGAACGCTGTCCGGCGCCGAATGAACGTGAATGTCAATGACGCCGGCGAGCGGGTTCTGCTGCGCCCCGGCCTTGAGCGCGGCGGCGCAGAAAAACATGAACGTTAAGAGGAGTAAGTTTCGCATGGATCGCGGCCTTCCAATCGTATGTTACGCCTGAGCGGGTTAGGACTTCTGAGCGAAAATCTCGCGCAGAGCATCACCCGCTGCACTCAGATTGGCGAGCCACATTTCCGCATACTCGCGTGAAAGCACCACTCCGTCTGCCCCTGCGCCAAACGCAGCGCGAAGCGCCTTCTTCACGTCGTCGGGCGAGGTGCGTTTCTCTGGATTCTTCGCATTGGTCAATGTCGGCACGTCGATATCGATGCCGGGATAGATCTTCACTTGTCCTGCAACTTCTTCGACTGCGCGCTTCACTTCGCGAGCCACGTACTCTGCAGATAGTCCGGTGCTGGCCAGTTGATCGTAAGGCGCCTGCGGGTCGCCCATGATCTTGTAATAGAGGTCAATAAAGTCGGGAGGCTGCGCATCATGAAAAATCGTCTTGCTCAGCCGGTTAAGATACGCGGCCATGCGCGGTCCGCCGGCATTGTTATACGTTGCGGGCTTTAGGAAATCCGCAAAGCTGCGGCGCTTCACATAATCTTCTTCCGCACGATAGAACGGGCTGAACGTAAAGCTCTGCATGATGTGGAAACCGAATGGCTTCTCTGGTGCGATCGCCTTTGCCTCGCCATAGAGCTGCGCTTCCAGTTCCTGATAACTGTCGGTCCACAGCGTCTCCCAACTTAGAATCTCGGGATAGCGCAGCAGGATGCGCCAGAAGTTGACGAAGTAGCCATCGGCTTCGGGCTGGTCTGCAGCAGCGGCACGGAACAATTTGTCCAGTTCAGCGTAGCCCAGCTTTGCGCGGGTTGCTGAAACGCCGCGCTCTGCTGCCTTGGCACAACAGAACTGACAGAAACACGAGGCGGGCACCATGCGGCCGACAAGATTCTCAAATGGCCCTGTGCGCTCCGATCCCCACGCGATGCCATCGACAAGATCGGGATAGCCGAGCAGTAAACTCTGTACCTTGCCGCTGAGAAAGGCTCGATAGTCGGGATTGTTGAAACAAGGGCTGGCGGTGCGCCGCCCGTTGAGATCGATCTCCGAGACCTCGACGTAATTCGGAATCGTGCGATTGAGGCCGGCGCCGGGATTATTCAGATCCCAGGCAAAAAAGTCCATGCCGCGCGAGTGCGCCTTGGGCGCGACTGCCTCAATCACGTTAAAGTTCCCGTAAACGTCGCACCGGAAATCCTTCAGGATCGTGTTTTGAAAATATTTCGGGTTGTAATCGTAGAACGCGCCGCCGGCGACAGTGTCCCCCGGCTTGCCATGATCGGGGAGGGGAATTGGGCCGTCCTTGCGAAGCCGGGTCTCACCGTAAGAAAACGTGTAGGCCCACAGCGTGTTTACGTCGCCCTTTTGCTGTAGATTATCGAGGACCTGGTCGACTCCCTCATCCACCCAGGAAAAACCGCGAACCTGGATTCCGACAAAATTCTTGCGGTTCTTCACATGGAAGCGAGATGCATCCTGGGCATGTGAGCCGCGCGCAAGCATAAGGGCAAAAGCAGACGATAGCCGCAAGAAATTCCGGCGATCAAGTATTGAGTTCACGATGTACCCTCCCGGCCGGAGCGGTTGCGAATCGGTAAAACGCCGTCCGCCCAGCGTTACGATGGAAAGTTGAGTTATGCTGCCTCGGAATTCGCCGCCTGAATCAACGCCTTGATATAGCCATAGGCGAACGCGTACCCCTGAAGCTTGCCGGGATCACCCGGACTCCCCGGGACATGGTCGGGAAGAATTCCGCCTGAAAATCCTGAGTCACGCAAGATGCGAATAATTGGGAAGAGGTCTAGAACGCCATCATCGGGATAAACTTCTGCGAAGTTGTTCAGCCCTCCATGAATTGCACGCATGTGAATCTGGTGAATCCTGCCGCGGTCAGCGAGCCAATGCACAAGCGGCGGAATCTGATCGTTCGCGTCCGTCGAGCCTTCTGCGAGAACGCCTACATCCATCTGGAAGCCGTTGTGCGGATCGTCAACGATCATCGCGTATCGCTTGTAGGCGTCGAATATCGAAGGCGAGTCGAAATTCTCCACTCCTTCATATCCCCACGGCAACCCTGGCGGATCATAAGGATGATTCGCCATATTCACGCTGTATTCTTTGCAGACCGGGAATCACGTGCTTTAGAAAACTCTTCGATCCGCTCCCAGTACTCGTCGAAGCTCACCTTGCCATACGGCGTCTCCGGCAGGTCTTTCCAGTTCGATTCCAGCTTGAATGTGGGATAAACTGAATCGCCCCGTCCTGGCTCAGTGCCATTGCGACGAATCGGAATCGCGGTCCAATGCTGGCTGATGAGGCCCACGCCAATAGCATGCGTCTTGCGAATGTTCTCGCACACCTGGTCGAGTTTTCGCTCACGTTCAGATCCGGGTTTCATCACGATGTACCCGGAATCCATCCGAAAGCCCTCGATCGTCACTCCCATTGAATCGCAAAGATCGCGCATGCGCTTTAGTGCGTCAAGATCGAACGCGCCCGCCTGAGGACCTTCAGGCGCGATAAAGTCACCCCATCCGCTTTCGCAACCACTTTTGGTGGGCCACTCGCTGAGGCAATCAGCACCGGATCGGGATTGATGTGTGTGACGCCATAGCGCAAGTTGTAGTTCAAGTTTTCTTTGGAGATGAATTCCGTGCCCGCATCACGTGGTAGTCGCCGCTCACGTGCATCTTGAGATTCTTGCGCCGCGTTCGCGGTCCTGGTTGTGAAATTTCCGCGGCCCTGACCAGCCGCCCGGACAACCCGGCGCCGGCCGCCGCAAGCAACGTCTTCCCAAAACTCCGACGTTTCATCCAAGACTCCCGAATCTTGTCGACATTCTGAACTGTAACAGGGGCGAACAGATTCGCCCGATTTAAGACTTGCTGAATATCGCGCGCGTCGCTTCGCCCGCAGCAGACAGGTTTGCCAGCCACATTTCTGTGTACTCGCGCGACAGAACCACACCGTCAGCACCATTCGGTTTCAACGGTCAAAGTTCCCGCAATCGCAGAGCCTGGGTGATGACGGATAGTGATGGCATTCTGCCTCGCCTCTCCTGGGCCGATTGGAAATTCGCTGGAACGAAGACTTGTTCCACGGCTCAGATCAAATGACGATTCCTTAACGGCAGAATGACGAAGTCTTCATGTTCTTCAGCGCCAGCCCATGTTGAGATAACGTTTGACGCTTCTGCGCCTGCTGTCGTCTCCAGAGATGAACTAAGATCGTTCCATGCGCCTTCTGCTGGTTGAAGATGAAACTGGCATTCAGGGGTTTCTGCGCCGTTCCCTTGAAGAAGCTGGCTTTCACGTCGTTGCTGCCTCGGATGGGAAATCAGCAGAAAGACTCGCGGTAGAAAGTCTTTTCGATATTCTGATCGTCGATCTCGGATTGCCGGACCAGGATGGCATTACCCTGATCCTTCGTCTGCGCCAGCTTGGTGTTCGCGCGCCTGTGCTCATTCTGTCGGCGCGGCGCTCCGTTGACGATCGTGTCCGCGGACTGGAGCAGGGCGGCGACGATTACCTGACGAAACCCTTCGCTCTAGCCGAATTGTTGGCGCGTTTGCGCAACCTTCTAAAGCGAAATAATCCTCAAACTACCGAGCCAACCCGGCTCCATGTGCTTGATCTGGAACTTGATCTACTGCGCCGCGAAGCGACTCGTGCCGGACAAATCCTGCAACTTACTCAACAGGAGTTTGTTCTTCTCGAATATCTTTGCAGGAATGCAGGCCGGGTAGTGACTCGCTCCATGATCCTCGACCAGGTGTGGGGCATGCGGATTCAGCCGGACACGAACGTTGTGGATGTGCATATCTATCGGCTGCGCGGCAAAGTCGATGGCCCTGGGCAACAGCCTCTTATTCGAACGATGCGAGGAGTGGGCTATGTCCTCAAAGATAGATAGGCCCACGATGCACAGTGCGGCATGGCGCATCTCCTGCTGGGCTACCATTGCGTTCGCTTGCGGCACGCTTCTCGTTTTTGTCTTCCTTCATCGCTTCGTGGCCGACGACATAAGGCGGCGAAGTGACGCCTGGCTTTCGGGCGAAGTTGAGGTGTTGGGTGACGTGGCTGCGCGAACGCCGAATGACGCTCTTTACGGTCGAGTCGTCGGAGAGGTTGCTGAATTGGCCACGCGCGAAGCCCCAAACAGATATTCCTTCAAAGAAGGCGCGAACAATTCGGTTTTCTTTTTACAGACAGGCGCCGATGGCGCCGTGAAGCTCTGGGTTGGCGCGGGCGACGGAAAGGCAAATCTCAAAGCGATTCAAGCCACTCAGATCCCGACGGATCATCCGACGGACATCGCCATTCCCGGATTTACGGTGCCCTTTCTTGTAGCAACCGTTCACATCGGTGATGGCAGCCGCATTTTTCTTGGCCTATCGGAGAGAGACGAATTGCGAGTGCTCAACAAGCTGCGCTTGCGCTTCTTTTTCTTGTGGTTGCTGCTCGTGCTTTTCGGATTCGGAATCGTTTTCTTCACGACGCGCCGAATGTTGAGCCATGTGCGCAAGATTACTGAGGCTGCATCGAGAATTGGCCACTCTGACTTGCATGCGCGCGTACCAATATCAGAACGAAACGATGAGGTCAGCCACCTCGCGTTGACACTGAATGGCATGCTCGACCGAATCGAAAGTTCTGTCCATCAATTGCATACGATTACTGATTCGCTGGCTCACGACTTGCGAAGTCCGTTGACTGCCATTCGTGGAAAACTGGAGATGTCATTGCCGGCTGTCGCGGATGAAAAGCTGGCTGAGCCCATCGTCTCTGCAATTGAAGAACTGGACCGGCTGACAGATTTTCTGAACAAATCGCTCGATGTTGCCGAAGCGCGAGCCGACGCTCTGCGTCTGACGCGAAGCAACATCGATTTCGGCGAAATGCTGAAAATGATGGTTGATCTTTATGAGCCCTCAATGGCGGAGAGGGGCTTGAAGGTGGAGCTTCGATCCGAGGTCAAGGTTGAAGTCTTCGCTGATGCCGCCTTGCTGCATCGCATGGTCGCGAATCTTCTTGACAATGAACTGCGTCACCTGCCTGCCGGATCTACGATTTGGGTTGATGTAAGGGCCGGTGATCAGGAAGCGCAATTGACTTTGCAAGACGATGGACCGGGATTCGATGCCGAGGTACTGCAAAACCTGTTTGAGCGGCGCGCGAAAGGGCGCAACTCTGACGGACATGGCCTCGGCCTCGCATTTGTTGATGCCGTTGTCCGCGCTCATGGCGGGACTATCGCGGCTGCAAACCGGTTGAATGGCGGAGCACGCATCGTGGTGGCGCTGCCGATTGCGACGTCGAGCCCCGCGCAATTGCCGCTGCCTCGCCAGGTTGAGAGCAACATTATCGCGTGATTTTGGGGATCGCTTGAGGCGCCTCTGCTTCCTTGGCGAGCGATTCATTCGAGATTGAAATGAGCTGAACGTTCGTGTCCGCGCTCTGACCGGTTTGGCTGGGCGGGGTTTATATGATTACTTGAGCAGAGAAGCTGATCGGGAAAGGGCCAACTGGATGCCATGGATGAAGGTTATCTGTGCGGCGGTATTGGGAATTCTTGCCGGGGGCGGGGGCGCCTGCTTCGGACAAGGTGATCCAGCGCGTTCATTCGATCCGCAGACCGCCGCCGCGCGCAAGCCGGGAACGATTGTCCGTGTTGATCTGATCGGTGACTCAACGCAGACCGACAACGCTGGATACGGTCGTGGCTTTTGCGCCAATCTCACGGCAAAAGTGGATTGCGTGAATATGGCCAAGGGAGGCGCCAGCACGCGCACTTACCGCGAGCAAGGTTTGTGGGATCGCGCGCTCGAGACGAAGCCCGATTACATGGTGATCCAGTTCGGACATAATGACATGGTTACGGGCGATCATCTTGCCCGCCAGGTTCCGCTGGCCGGTTACGTTCAAAATCTCGAAGCGATTCGTTACAGAAGCACGCGCAGCCGGAATTACGCCGGTGCTCGTGACGCCGCTGACGCGCAGGTATTTCGAGAGCGACGGCAAGATTCACTCCGATCTAACCGAGTACAGTGAAGCGATGCGCGGTGTGGCGCACGAAATGAATGTGCCGCTCATTGATTTGCAGGACGAGAGCATTGCGTATCTCGACAAGATTCGGCGAAGCGGAAGGAACCAGGCTGGGAATCACGAAGAAGGATATTGACGGCAAAACGATCCCCGACAAGACCCATCTGAATTGGCAGGGAAGCTATGTCTTCGGACGCATGGTTGCGGTCGACCTGGGAAAGGCGATGCCAAAGTTGAAGAAGTACGTTCGCTCAACGCCGGCAATATTGCCTGCCGCAGGGTGAAAAGGCGATGCGCATCATCAATGGCGCGCCCGTAAAGATCGTGCTGGTCGGAGACTCAACCGTCGCTCCGGAGGGTGGCTGGGGGCCGGGCTTCTGCGCCGATCTCACCCCAAATGTGGCTTGCATCGACGATGCGTTGAATGGCCGCAGCAGCAAAAGCTTCATCGACGAGGGCGCATGGAAAAAGGCGCTGGCGGAGCACGGCGACTACTATCTGATTCAGTTTGGGCACAACGATGAGAAGCCTGACGCCGGCCCGGCACACGGATCCCGACACGACGTATGCAGCGAATCTCAAGCGATACATCGACGATGCACGCTCCATCGGCGCCATCCCCGTCATTATCTCCCCGCTGGCGCGCAGGACGTTTCAGAACGGCAAGCCATCGAACGCTGATCTCCAACTCTACGCCGACGCTGCGCGAAGCGTCGCGGAACAGGATGATGTCACCTTCATCAATCTGCTGGGATGTCAGACGCACTGCTCGGCACGATGACGCAGGAACAAGCGGATGAATTCGATGCCACTGGCCATGCAGACGAGCGCGCCGAGAATGGAAAAACTGCGATTGATCGTACGCATCTGAATGACAAGGGGAAGAAAGTCTTCGGCCGCATGGTGGCCGACAACCTGGTGCGCACACTGGTCGAACTGGGCCCCGACGTGATCGGCGTGCCGGCAGTGCAAATGCAGTCACCGGTGGCGGCTGTGTCCCCGCCACCGAGTGCTTCGGTTCCTATCGCTCCCGTCTTGCATCCTGCTTTGTTCCTGGTTGGCGATTCCATTATGCGCACTGGTACCGGCAACGGAGACACCGGCCCATGGGGATGGGGTTCGGAAATTATTCCTTTGTTCGACGCCGGCAAGATTCACGTCTACAACGATGGCCTGGGTGGACGCAGCAGCCGCGGCTATATTCAGGAAGGCGCATGGATGAAAATTGTCGATCAACTGCAGCCCGGCGACTGGATCATCATTCCGTTCGGCCATAATGATGCAGCCAACTCTCATGCGTTAACCTAACTCCGTGACCGCATCTCCACACCACGAAGCGAACATCGCGACTGTGCCCCTCTCACCCGCGCACTCCCTCCGCATCCACGGTCTCCACAAATCCTTCGCCGACGTTCGTGCAGTCGATGGCATCGACCTCGAAGTCTCTCCCGGAGAGTGCTTCGGTCTGCTCGGTCCCAACGGAGCAGGGAAGACTACGACCATCGAAATCTGCGAAGGCCTCACCTCGCCCGACTCGGGCACCGTCGAACTCCTCGGCCTCAACTGGCAGTCGAACGCCGAAGCGCTTCGTCAGCGTATCGGAGTCCAACTCCAGGAAACGCAATTCCCCGACAAGCTCACCGTCGAAGAAATCCTGCGCCTTTTTCGCAGCTTCTACCGCAGCGGCCTTACCCTCGATGAAGCCGTCCGCATCGCGCAGCTCGAAGAAAAGCGCCGCGCCCGCGTTGGCGGCCTCTCCGGCGGCCAGAAGCAGCGGCTCGCCATGGCCACCGCGCTTGTCGGCGATCCCGAGCTGCTCTTTCTCGACGAGCCCACCACCGGCCTCGATCCCCAGGCACGCCGCCACCTGTGGGACCTCGTCGACGAACTCAAGCGCGGCGGCCGCACCATCATCCTCACCACGCACTACATGGAAGAGGCCGAGCGCCTTTGCGATCGCGTCGCCATCATGGACCACGGCAAAGTCATCGCCCTTGGCACGCCCAAAGAACTCATCGCCACCATCGGCGGCGAAGACATCGTAGAGTTTGCCGTAAGCTCTTCCGACCCGCTTCTCCAGGAGCCCGCGCGCGCAGCGCCCGGCCAAACAGTCGATTCGGCCTCCCTCACAGCCATCCCCGGCGTCAGTTCGCATCGCGTCGACAACTCACTCCACCAGCTTTCCGTCAGCGAGCTGCACACCACCGTCCCGCACATCTTCGCCGCGCTCCGCGAACAGGGCCTTCACCTGAGCGAATTCCGTACCCACTCCGCTACGCTCGAAGACGTCTTCGTCCGACTGACTGGAAGGAACCTGCGCGATGAATAATCTCGAAACCAGCAGTCTCTACCAGCTCACCATCACGCGCCTCAAGCTCACTCTGCGCGAGCCGGAAGCCATCTTCTGGATCTTCGTGTTTCCCATCCTGCTCGCCATCGGTCTCGGCATCGCCTTCCGCAATCGCCCGCCGGACGTGCTTCCGGTCGCCGCCACCACGCCGCAGCTCACGCAGGCTCTCGCCACGGACAACGGTCTCAATGCCTCGCAGCTTGACGAAGTTGCCGGCCGTCACGCGCTCGCCATCGGCACGATTCTTCTTCTCGCCGAGCAGTCGCCCAATGGCGTCATCTATCGCTACGACGACACCAATCCCGATGCGCGCACCGCCCGCATGATCGCCGATCGTGCGATCCAGATGGCCGCAGGCCGCCACGACCCCGTCGCTGCGAAAAACAATCTCGTCCACGAAACCGGCTCTCGCTATATTGACTTCGTTATTCCCGGCCTGCTCGGCATGAACCTCATGGGGTCAGCGATGTGGGGTCTCGGCTTCTCCATCGTCGATGCCCGCCAGAAAAAACTGCTCAAGCGCATGGTTGCCTCGCCCATGCCGCGCTGGCAGTACCTCACGGCCTATTTGCTTTCGCGCCTCGTCATCCTCGCCATTGAGGTCATCGTATTGCTCGGCTTTGCCAAGCTCGTCTTCGGCGTGCCCTTCCGCGGCTCGATCGTACAACTGCTCATCATCGCCGTCCTCACGTCGATCACATTCTCAGCACTCGGCCTGCTCGTCGCCTCCCGCGCCCACACCATGGAGGCGGTCAGCGGCCTCATGAACCTCGTCATGCTGCCCATGTGGATTATCTCGGGAGTCTTTTTCTCTGCCTCGCGCTTTCCCGCGTTCCTGCAGCCGTTCGTCAACGCCCTGCCGCTCACCGCAGCCATCAGCGCCATGCGCGGCAACATGCTCCAGGGCTTGCCACTCAACCACATGATGCCGTTGATTGGAAATCTGCTCTTCTGGTGCCTCGTGCCATTCGCCGTCTCGCTCCGTATCTTCCGCTGGCGATAGGTTCGCATCTCCTCAAACACTTTCCTCCCGAGCGAACGCTAGGGAGTCGAGGCATCAGCGGTTGTTCTTCGCTGACTCGCCACAACCGGCGGCGCCCGATCTAAGCTTTACTTGGATGGGAGCGAGACTCGGTTCTCGCCCGGACTCTGCCTTATTCCGCCTTTGCCGTGTTCCAAATCCATCCAATGAAGGTGAGCACGAGGAACGGATAGGCGAAGTACGGCAACGGCTTGGTCAGTGGGGTGAGGTTCGCGCCTGCGAAGATTCTCAGCGACACGATGCCGAAGAGTATGGCAGCAATCAACGCCGCTATCCTCACCCAGATTGCGAATACCCTGGGAATGCTCGTAATCAGCAATGCCGCCGACCACAGCGCCGTGCCCGCCGCGAAGGTTGGAACACTCGCCTGGAGCGAGCCTGCAGTTCCGCCCAGCATGACGGCCTCGCCAATCGCGTAGACAAGAAAGCCGGCAGCGGCGCATTCCTCGCCGGCGCGCATGAACCGAACTGCAAGCAGGGAGGTGGCGACAATCAGTCCAGTCCCATCAATCGCCCACAGCAGTGAGCGCAGGTGATCGTCGCCCACAAAAGTGCCGGCCATGCCCAGCGCTCCGCCCAGCACGAGTCCGGCGATCGTAATGAATTTCACATAGCTTTTCATAGATCGCAATCCTACTGCACCGCTCAGACAATGCGCGAACAGGAATCGCATAGTAGGGTGCCTTCGCAGGCTCCTGCAAATCGGTCTTCGTCTTTAGGGCGGATGAATGTTTTATTCGGGTGAGCCCACGACCAGGTTCCCGCAAAGCCCCAATCGCCGAAACCAGGAATCGCAATCCGCGTCCCTTGATCTCTGTTCTCCCTTCTCTCTTCTCTGATCTCTTTCCTCTGCCATTACCCTGCCAAACTGCGCCAATTTGTGGCCAACTTTGGCCATTTTTCGCCCATTTCCTCCTGCCACAACACCACATTTCTGCCGAAGCGGTCCTGTTCTAACCGGTCATTTCGCACTCACATACCACCAACCCGCAAAACCTCCGGTTCTTTCCGTAGATCCGTCTCGTTTTTGTCCGCTTCTAACCACATTCGATTTTTCGTAGTGGCCAACTTTGCGTCGATTCCAATCTTCCCGCTCCCTCACTTCCTTGCTCCCTGTTTTCGAATCATTCCACCGGTACCGCAACCGGATTCGCGTAATATCCATCCCGCGTCCGCACCAACACACCCGGACGGTCCACCTTGATTTCGATATGGTGGTATTCGTTTGGCTTGTCAGCCGGCGACGGTTCAAAACCAATCTCATACCAGGAATCAGCATCAAGCAGGCATTCTTTCAGCATGCCCGTCACGTCGCTGTTTCCCTCGATCACCAGGCCTCCGCTCTGCGCGGCCAGCACCTGGATCGACAGATTGCCAAATTGCACCTGGTCCAGCTTCGAGACGCCTTTCAGATAAGTTTCATACAGATCGGCTTCCTGCATCGGCTCCGCAGTGCCCAGCGGATTCGCCACATACATCGTTATATCCAGTTCGCGCAGTTGAGCCGACATGGTCACAACTTCATTGAAGATTTGCTGCTCCTGCTTGGCGTCCAGATAAACCTGCGGTCCTGAAACCAGTGGCCATCCCGCCGAAATCCAAACCACAATCTTGCGCCCCGGCAGCGACACCATCGTTTGGATCATCTTGTGCACTGCATTAATGCAAATCTGCAGCCGCTCCGGACCGCTCCATTCACTGTTGCGGGTAATCTCACGCAGCCCGATCGTGTGGTGCTCCAGTTCGTCGCTTAGCGCATTCCCGTCGGTCGAGAAGCTGTTGTTCATCTCCACACCCTGGTCGGTCATGATCACGATGCTCGTGGGATTTGCCAGTTGTCCCTGGTTCAGTTTCAGAAACTTCTCGATGCCTCCCCGTGCGTAGACTGTGGTCTGATACGGAGTGTTCACCGCATCGAGCAGCAGAATCACACTTACCGGTTCCTTTTGAGGATTCAGTCTCCTGAAGGTCGTGATCGGCCTTGCAGACTTGTTGTCGGATACAGTGAAGTCCTTCTGCTCCAGGTCATTCACCGGTTGCCCCGATTTCGCATTGACGTAGGCTTCCTGCCGCAATTCATGCCCGGCTGTCGCAGCCGGCTGCAACTGTGCGGGTAGAGCGCTTGAGCCGGCAATAACCGAAGCGGCGACCGCACAAATGTGCCTGAGCATCGTCAATTGAAGCCTCCTATCAGTGTCTTGCTTAAAGACGGGCGTGGGGGTCGTGCGGCAGCGCCATGATACAGGAGGCCGTCGTCCGCATGCACTCCACGCCGCCTTCTCGCCGGTTCAATCCACACCGTTAGAATGAATTGGATATGGTCACAAACGCTCCAGATTCTGAGGCAGCCCTGGGAATGCTCGCAGGTAGCCGGTTCATCCGCGCCTGTCTGCGCAAACCTGTCGACCGCACGCCGGTATGGTTTTTGCGGCAGGCCGGCCGCTATATGCAGGAATATCGCGATGTACGCAAACATCACACACTCATTGAGATCTGCAAGAAACCTGAACTGGCAGCTGAAGTTACAATCACCGCGGCAGAGCGCCTCGGTGTGGATGCCGCTATCATCTTTGCCGATCTTCTGCTTCCCCTGGAACCGATGGGCCTCGACTTCGAATTTCAGGCTGGCGAGGGCCCTGTAGTCCATCATCCTGTCCGCACCGCAGAAGACGTCAAGGCGCTGCGGACTGATCGAGCTGGCGATCTTGCCTACGTTGCTCAGGCAATCGAGAAAGTAGCCGGCCACTTCAAAGACCGCCTCGGGATCATCGGCTTCTGCGGCGCGCCCTACACCCTCGCCAGTTACATGATCGAGGGCGGCGGATCGCGAAACTACATCGAGACCAAGCAACTGATGTATGGCAACCCCATTGCGTGGCGCACCCTTTTGGACAAATTGGTCCTGGTGCTCACGGCATATTGCAAATTGCAGGTTGATGCCGGCGCCGATGTCATCCAGATCTTTGATAGCTGGGTTGGCTCGCTCTCGCTCACCGATTATCGCGAATACGCGTTCGAGGCTTCGCAAAGACTCGTGCTGGCCGTGCAGGCCATGGGCGTCCCTGTCATTTACTTTGGTGTGGAGACCGCGGGGCTGCTCGAGCAGATGGCACAAACCGGAGCCGATGTCATCGGCCTCGATTGGCGCCAGCCGATAGACCTCGCCTGGCGAAATGTGGGCCACAGTCGTGCGGTGCAGGGGAACCTCGATCCCATTACGCTCTTCGCGCCGGTCGAGCTTCTTGAGCTGCGCGTAAAAGAGATTCTCCGCCTTGCAAACGGTCGACCCGGCCACATCTTCAATCTTGGTCACGGCATCGTACCGGGCACTCCGGTCGAAAATGTTGAGGCAGTCGTCAAGATGGTGCACGCGATTCCGGCTCAAGGAAATCAGTCTCGAGGATGCGCATGGCTAATCGAGCAGTCTTACTCCTCGCGCACGGCACACCGGAAACCGTCGATCAGATTCCAGAATACTTGCGCAACGTCGTAAGCGGGCGCCCCCTGCCTCAATCTGTAGTCGAGGAGATTCAGCATCGCTACGCACTCATCGGCCACAGCCCGCTCACCGAGCTCACATTTGCGCAGGCACGGCTCGTCGAAGCGGAGCTCGCAGCACTCGGCGCAGCAGTTCCTGTCTATGTGGGAATGCGAAACTGGAAGCCCTACATCCCCGATGTGGTGCGGCAGATGCGCGCCGATGGCGTTGAAGAAGCCGCGGTCATCTGCATGGCCCCGCAGAATTCGCGGACCAGCGTTGGACTTTACAGGCGAGCCGTTGAGGCCGAAAGCGCGGGCATGCGCATCGACTTCACCGAAGGCTGGGCGCAACATCCTCTTCTGGCCGATGCCTTTGCCGAAAGGCTGCGGCCAACACTGGCGAGATTGAACGCCGAAGTCGGAGAGCCGGTTCCGGTTCTTTTTACAGCGCATAGCGTGCCGACGCGCACTGTTCAGGCTCCGGCAGTTGATGCGGAACAAACCGGTCCACGGCTATGGCCGGGGCAGGGCGTAGACCCCTATGCCGAAGAGGCCCGCCATACAGCGGAATTGGTCGCACAACGCGTAAAGGAAATTCCCCGATGGTGGTTTGCATTTCAAAGTCAGGGCGCCAGCGGGGGACCGTGGCTGGGACCAAGCGTGGAGGAGACGCTGGATCACATCGCCCGCCAGAGCGTGAAGACTATTGTTCTCCAACCGATCGGCTTCCTCTGCGACCACGTGGAAATCCTGTTCGATGTGGACCGGTTGTTTCGCGAATATGCAGGAAAAATCGGTATACGGCTCGAACGCCCCGAGTCGCTCAACGAATCAGCAACTCTGGCGAGAGCCGTGGCCGATCTTAGCTTCAACGCATTAAAACGGCTGGGGTTCGACGGGCGGTTAGACTGAAGTTTCCGGCCTGACCTCTGGTTACTAAGTAGTTAATGGAAGCGGTTACCACCCTTCGATATCATTGAACAATTGGTCACTCCCACGAAAGATTACTTGTTACGAAAGTGATCGCGGACTAATATGGTGCACGTTACAGAACAGGTTCATCTTTCCTTGTTCCGTTGTCAGCGGTAACTCACGAGTTTCTTGTGATTCGGCTCAAGGGCTCTTTGGGATTCGTTGTGCGACCAGGGAGTTCGATAAATCTGTCAGGAGAAGACGGTGCCCCAGGGAACAACGCAGGGAGCTTTCGCTGGCGAATTTGTTGGTCGACCCCAAGCGAAAAGCCAGGCTTGCTGTAAACATTGCGGGAGCGAACGACTTTTTCGGGTTTTTCGAGAAGGGTACCTGCAGGAGAAAATCTATCCGATCTTTGGCTACTATCCTTGGCGATGCAAGGCTTGCAAGCGCTACATGATGCTGCGCAAACGCAAGAATTCACGCTCTAAAGCCAAAGAATAAGCGAGTTAGCGCGGTAGTATTGCCGCTCTTCGGGCCCTTGCTTGGAGCTAGGAATGGAAGAAGTTCCTGGCCAGAAAAAGAACATTCGCCGGCCGCTCGGCAAGCCGTCGCATAAAGTAGGGATACCACTCCGTCCCGAAGGGTACGTAAACGCGTACTTTGTAGCCCTCTGACACTAGTTTTCGCTGCAAATCCCGCCTCACTCCATACAACATCTGAAACTCAAACCGGCTCGCCTCAATGCCGTGCACCTTCGCATAAGTCTTCGCCTTCGCCACCAAGACCTCATCGTGCGTTGCAAGTGCGTGATAGACGGGGCTCTCCAGCAACAATTTCGCGAGCGTCATGAAGTTCCAGTCGACGTCTGCTTTCTTTGGAAACGCAACCTCCGGCGGTTCCTTGTAAGCTCCCTTGCACAGCCTTACGCGAATGCCATCTGCGACCAGTTGCTCAATGTCGGACTGCGACCGGTAGAGATACGCCTGAATGACGACTCCAACGGCGCCACGCATTCCGCTGCGGGAATGGATTCGACGGACAATGTCGAGAGTCACCTGCGTCAGGTGCGAATCCTCCATGTCGATGCGGACAAAACTGTTTGTGGCGCGAGCATGCTGTGCCAGATTTCCCGCGATCTCCTCGGCCAGCTCGGGAGACTGCTCCAGCCCCATCTGCGTCAGCTTGACACTGATGTTCGCGTTAAGACCGCGTTCATTGATCGATTCAAGCAGCTTGTGGTAAACATCGGCGGCGCGATGCGCTTCGCTCTCTGAGGTAACACTCTCTCCAAGAGAATCGAGCGTCACCGCGATGCCTTCCCGATTTACTTCTTCGGCCACGCGAAGGGCGTCTGCGGGCTCCATTCCGGCGATGAAACGGGAATTGAGCTTTGATCCGAGGCGGGAGTGTTCGCTAAATCCACGCAACGAGCGATTGTGCGAGAGGCTTATAAAGGCGGTACGAAGAAACGGCATTACGTGCACCCGAAAGGGGAGACTGAGTAGGCAGCGTTGAACCAGCTCATCTCGCGGACACATTAGTTTCGCACAATCGGGCTGACGAGGGGCTCACACCTTTGGGGAGTGCCGACTACGCGCAATTCGCTCGCGAAATCTCAGGCCGCGATAGCCCGGAAAACAGTCCAGGCCCTATCGCATTTCAAACAGGGCGCAGCCATGTGGCGCCAGCGTCACTGTAAATTCCTTCGACTCTTTGACTGAAGTGCCGTCCCAGAGGTTTGCAGCGGCGTGCTTCGCACCGGCAAGCCCCAGCTGGTTCCACGTGGTGCGTACCGTCGCGGGCGCCTCGCCGAGATTGAAGAAAGCGAAATACTCAGCGTAGCCCCTGGCGCCCGGCTCATTGATGGTTGCGCGCCAGATCCGAATGTTCTCAAATCCCGCACCGAGACCGGCGCTATCGACGGGACGGCTATAGGTTGCCGTCTGATTAATGAATAGGACGTCCTGGTTCGTGATCAGAGAGCGAGTGTAGTCGTCCAGCCGGACTAAATCGGTTCCAAGAATCAAAGGCGAACGTGTGACCGCCCATAGTGTGAACTCTGTGCGCTGCTCATCGTGCGTTTCACGCGAAGCACGCGCGGGCCCCATGCCAGGTGCGGGCCCGAGATAGCCTTCTGGCAGCATGTCGGCATCAGGCCAACTACCGGGGCCAACGTAGGGATACCATTTCGCGAGCATGTCGAAATCACCGCGAAGGCCGAAGGGATAGCCGTCTGGAGTATGGTGTTCGAATTCCCACGCGTCCCAATGGTCATTGGTGATCCTCCACATCTGCGCATATTTCGGGACCTCGGTTCCATGTTCAATCTGGGTGGGACCGGGCGACAGACTCAGCAGGATGGGACGGCCCGCTTTGCGAATAGCCTGCGCGATCTGGCGAATCTCGCTCAGACGGTAAGGATGGTCGGAGATGCAGTCTACCTTCAGGAAATCCACTCCCCATGCGGCGTAGAGCTTGATCATGGAATCGTAGTATGCCTGGCCGGCGGCGTTGTCCTTGATGCCCCAGTTGCCCTCGTCCCAAGGGCATGGAGAGCTTGTGTCCGCAGCATCGACCGCATGGAACTGCGTGCCGGCAATCGGCAGGTTGGCCGTGACAACCTGGCGTGGGATTCCGCGCACGATATGAATCCCGAACTTGAGGCCTTGCGAATGCACCCAATCGGCGATCGGCTTGAACCCAGCGCCGTCGCCCGCGGAAGGGAAGCGATCGGTCGCTGGGATGAGTAGGCCGCCGTTGTTCCAGAGGTACTGCTTCTGTTCGATGGTCTTGCCATCGGGATTCGCCATGTACCAACCTTCGTCGATCACGGCATACTGCCAGCCATACTGCTTGAGCGAGGCAAGGATCATTGCATTGGCCTTGAACTGCTCTTCATTGATAGTCAACCCATAGGAATCCCAGCTATTCCAGCCCATCGGCGGACTGGGGGCAAGTCCCTGGGCGACGGAATGAAATGCGGTAAAGGATACGATCACTGCACAAATCGCGGCGAAGAAGACTCGTTTGACCATGGCAAGACGTATAGCACATTCGGGCGAGGCCGATCAGTGCGTCGCGCCATTCGCCTCCATTACGATTCATCCATGGAAAACAAAAAGCGCTGGCGAGCAGGTTATTCTAGCGATAACTGTGCGAGCATGATTTGTCCAATCCCCTGAAGTGAAGTTGAGGAGAATCCTACCATTGCAGAATTCAAGTCGGCGGTTTGCGGTGTGTCTATTGGCCTTCATTCTGGTTGCGGCAGTGAGCGACACCATTGCGCAGAATGCATCCGTCCGCAAACCCGCGACCCAGGATACCGTCAATGCACTCTTTGTCAGCGACATTCATTTTGAGCCGTTCCGCGATCCGGACAAGGCGGTAAAGCTTGCGGCTGCGCCGGTGCCGGAGTGGAGGTCGATCCTGGCTGCGCCCGACTCGACGGATCGGGAAGAGCGGTGGGCGGCAATTGAGAAAGCCTGTCCGACGCGCGGTGAGGACTCAACGTACGCGCTCTACGAGTCCAGTCTTCGTGCAATCAGGAGGGAAGCCCGCGATGCGAGGTTCGTCGTTGTCGGTGGCGACCTGATCGCGCATTCCTTCACATGCAAGTTCGCGGCAGCTTTCCCCAACGCAGCTCGGGAAGATTACCGCGCCTTTGTCGAAAAGACCATAGCGTTCGTAATCGGATCTTTGCGGCAGGCGTTGCCGGGAGTTCCAGTGTATGCTGCGTTGGGCAATAACGACTCGGACTGTGGCGACTATCAACTCGACGCCAATAGCGCGTTCCTTGAGTCGACAGGAAAGCTGATGGCGGCCGATCTCAGGAAAAACGAGAAGCAGCGCGCAGAGAACGACTTCGCCGCCGGAGGCTACTTCAGCGCGTCCCTGCCGGCTCCGATCGAACACACACGTATCCTCGTTCTCGACGACCTCTTCATGTCGCGTCGATACCAAACCTGCGGCGGCAAATCTGACGAAGCGCCGGCTGCGGCACAGATCGCGTGGCTCGAGCATCAGCTGGACGTAGCGCGGAAGAGCGGTGAGAAAGTCTGGGTGATCGCGCACATTCCCCCGGGCGTCGATCCATACTCGACAGCAACGAAGGGAGCAAGCATCTGCGCGGGTAAAGCGCCCACGATGTTTCTGTCGAGCGAAGCGCTGCCGGAAACGCTGGCGAAGTACGGCGATGTGATCCGGCTCGCGATCTTTGCGCACACACACATGGACGAACTGCGACTGCTCGAACCCGCGGAGCCGAGCGCGCAAGAGCGAGGGGTCGCGGTGAAGATGGTGTCATCCATCTCGCCGGTCAATGGGAACAATCCATCGTTTACCATTGCGCGCGTCGAGCCGAAGACGGCAACGCTCAAAGACTATCGCGTCTTTGTTGCTTCGAATCAGACCGGTATCGATACGACGTGGAGCGAAGAGTATGACTTCGCCGAGGCATATCACGAAGCGAACTTTTCGGCCACGTCACTGAAAAAACTGATCGGGAAATTCGATGCTGCTCCTGCGGCGCAATCGCCTGAAAGTCAGAATTTCATTCAGAGTTACAGCCCCGGGCACGGGTTGCGTGAGTTGCAGTTGTTCTGGCCGCAGTATCTGTGCGCGTTGAAGAACGATGCGGGCGCGGCATTTGCTTCGTGCGTGTGCGCGGCAAAGTAGCCTGTGCGTTGCTATTTCTTCTTCTCATCCCCGCTCTTCAGCTGTGGGATGTTCATCTCGGCGCTCGCCGCCAGCAGTCCCGTCTGCGCGTAGGTCATCAGCTTGTCACGCGTGTCGGTAATATCGAGATTGCGCATCGTGAGCTGTCCGATGCGGTCGCGCGGCGAGAAGGTGCTCTCCGTCTTCTCCATCGAGAGCCGCTCGGGCTTGAACGTCAGGTTCGGCGACTCGGTGTTGAGAATTGAGTAGTCGTTGCCGCGGCGGAGCTCCAGCGTCACCTCGCCGGTGATTGGCTTCGCGATCCAACGCTGGGCGGTGTCTCGCAGCATCATCGCTTGCGAATCGAACCAGCGGCCCTGGTAGAGGAGCCGGCCCAGCTTGCGGCCGTTCTCCCGATACTGCTCGATCGTATCCTCGTTATGGATGCCGGTGATAAGGCGCTCGTAGGCGATGTATAGCAGCGCCAGGCCAGGTGCCTCATAAATTCCTCGGCTCTTGGCTTCTATGATGCGGTTCTCAATCTGGTCGCTCATGCCCAGGCCGTGCCGGCCACCAATGCTGTTTGCTTCCAGCAGCAACTCCACCGAGTCCGAAAATTCTCTTCCGTTCAGCGCCACTGGCCAACCTTCGACAAAGCGGATCGAAACTTCTTCGTGCTTCACGTCGACGTCGTCGCGCCAGCTCGCCACGCCCATGATCGGGTCGACAATGCGAATGCTCGACGACAGGTGTTCAAGATCTTTTGCCTCGTGCGTTGCACCCAGGATGTTCGAGTCGGTCGAGTAAGCCTTCTCCGCCGACATCTTGTAGGCGAAGCCCGACTTCTGCATGAAGGCCGACATCTCCGCGCGCCCGCCTAGCTCGTCGATGAACGCGTCGTCGAGCCATGGCTTGTAGATCTTCAGGTCAGGATTGACGAGCAGGCCGTAGCGATAGAAGCGCTCGATATCGTTGCCCTTGAAGGTGCTGCCGTCGCCCCAGATGCTGACATCGTCTTCTTTCATTGCGCTTACCAGCATCGTTCCGGTAACGGCGCGGCCGATGGGCGTGGTGTTGAAATAAGCCACGCCTGCCGTTGTGATGTGAAACGCCCCGCTCTGCAGTGCCGCGATGCCCTCACGCACCAGCGGGCCCCGGCAATCGATGAGCTTCGCCTTGATGGCGCCGTATTCGAGCGCTTTCTTTGGAATTGCGTCGTAGTCAGCCTCATCGGGTTGACCGAGGTTCGCGGTATAGGCGTAGGGATGCGCGCCCTTCAGCTTCATCCAGTGGATGGCTGCGCTGGTATCCAGGCCGCCGGAGAAGGCAATGCCGACTTTCTGGCCAATGGGGAGATGTTCAAGGATGTTCGACATGGTGACAACTTCATTTTACGGGACAATGGCTCCAAATCTCAGACTGAGGCCTCCAGCGGGCGCGTCACGAAAGGCAATTCATTCTGTGCGAAACCGTGGGCAGCTTCTGTACAATCGTCAACACTATGAAGGGAAATCCCACTGTCATCGAGCACCTGAATGCAGCTCTGCGTGATGAGCTGACCGCGATCAACCAGTACTTCCTGCACGCTGAAATGGCCGAAAACTGGGGCTACAAGAAGTACTCCAAGTACATCAAGAGGCAGTCCATCGACGAGATGAAGCACGCCGAGATTCTGATGGAGCGGATTCTCTTTCTCGACGGGACGCCCTCGATGAAGCCGCTGGACCTGACCATCGGAAAGTCAGTGAAAGAAATGATCGAATCCGATTTGGGCCTCGAACATGGGGCCGTGGCTTCTTATAACGAATCCATCCGCGTGTGCGTGGAGAAGGCCGACAACGGCTCCCGCGACCTTTTCATGAGGTTGCTCAAAGATGAAGAGGGACACGTCGATTGGCTTGAAGCGCAGGTTCATCAGATCAAGGAAATCGGATACGAACGGTACCTGATTACGCAGACCGAAGAAGATTGAGTACCGTGCCTGCATCGGCGCCATTTTTGTCGTCTGTCTCCCGTCTCTCAGCCATGGGGGCCCCTTGAGAAAAGGAATACGCCGGCAACGATGATGCCGACGAGGGTCAAGCCCTCAACCAGCAGGGCATACGCGATCAGCCGGCGGGCGTGCGCGCTGCGAGTGAGCAGAAGGCTGACAAACAGGACGGAGATCGCGATTGGAATCGCAAACAATCGAAAGATGAATAGGTCGCCCCACTGCCACTGATTGAAAAATGGGACGACCAGGAGAACGGCCGATGCGGGAGCCGTTACGCTCAATCCGAGCAGCACCTTGGCATACGTGATGAAGGCTGCATCCGATTTTCGGATGACAAATACCAGGGCGGCCGTCGGTACCAGGAAAAGTAAAAGGACGATGAGCTCGAGTGCGAGATCGCCGCCTGCCCACATGCCGCCCGCCGCTGCCGCATCTTGCGGGTTCTCGACATATTTCAGGTACCGTACAAAAATCAGCAGCGCGGAAACGGCCGCGACCACCGCATAGCCGGCCCAGACAAGGCGCAACTGCATGGGCGAAACCCTCAGTTCCGCGGATATGGTCGGATCCATGAATGAAGATTGTAACTTCCCGCTTCCGGCCTGTCGTCTGGCTTTTTGAGATTTTCTCGGATCTCACACGGGTGCCATTCAGGAGTTTGAGTCACCCATCTTGGCGATGCTCGTGATGAGTCGCTCCTTCCCGAAGGAAGAAGATCCGGGCTGAACCGGCGTTTGCCTTGCGAATTTCTTTCGCATCAACCTCAATCCACTGCCCACGCGATCTGAAGCCATGAATATTTGCCCCGCAGTGAGCCCGCCCAGCACGCGGTGATGGCCCACAGCGGCGAGCACCATAGAGGCGATACAGCCACACTGGCCGCAATCCGGATCTCCGCCGAACTGGCAAGGCGTAATGTGCGTTCGCAAATCTGCCGAGACGGTTTGCGTCGTTCTCGCAAAGATGCATTCCTTTGGGCTTTTGGGTGGAGTTCCCATCTCCCGAATCAACGCTTCAGGCATGTCGAGTACGGGATACTTCACCCGTAATCGTTGCAGGTCGGCAATCACGTTGGCTCTCTGCAGAGGCGTAAGGATCTCTGGATCGATGGCCCCGCGTTGCGGAGTGAAAAGACTGAACCACACCTTCGCAATTTCAGGGCGGCCACTCCAAAACTCAAGGAATTCATCCAGGTAGCCGGCCCGGCCGGCGATTTGCGATGTGATCGTGCAGTGAACGGTGATCCGCGCTCCTTGGATGTTTTTGAGAATCCGTTCATACGTCGCTGGTTTGCGCCGCGCATCGTGCTCCGGCTGCAGACCGTCGATCGATACCACCACATTCAATTTCTTGAATGCCTTCCAGTCGCTGGGAATAACCCGGAACGCGCTTGTGACGACCTGCGTGTGCACACCGCGCTTTTCTATCTCCGGCAACAACAGTTCGACTTCCCTGTACCTCACCAGCGGATCGCCGCCAACCAGCGACACGTGAAGCGGCTTGTGCTCATCGATGAGCGCAAGGACCTTGGAGACCAGTTGATCACCCTTGAAATCCGAAAGTTGACGCAGTTGCGTCGAGCCTCCCAGGTGCGCCGCATCGAAGGCGTAGCATCCGGGACACTGCAAAGGGCATTCTTTTGTGATCTCAATCGATAGAGAGGGCGGACGGCCTTCCAGAATTCTGGACCAGGCGTGGA
Organism: uncultured Acidobacteriaceae bacterium; assembly: GCA_963782085.1. GTDB lineage: Bacteria > Acidobacteriota > Terriglobia > Terriglobales > Acidobacteriaceae > Telmatobacter. The sequence goes on along the minus strand of CAWAIL010000001.1, from coordinate 383,868 downwards.
TAACTTCAGACTTTTTCATGGTCTCTCCGCAACAGACGGAATAGGGTCTTTCGTCCAGGGACGGCGGATGACTGGCGCTTTCTGGCCATCCAACATGAGTTCCAGAGACTTCAGTGGAATCAGATTTGCAGAGGAGAGTTGTACGTGGTCAGATTCAAACCCGCCGCAGGCTCTCGATGGAAGGACAAGGGAATCCCGGTTCCGAAGAATGCGATCGATTTGCCAGGGTCAAAATTGGGAAGCGATAACCGCCACCACGGCAAGCGCAAATCCTCATCGTTTCGGCGATGATCGCGAAGCACAAGCAGAAGCCCAAGGCAGATCACGAGAAACAGGAGGCTCGATTCGAAATCCGCGCCACCCTGAAGAAAGTGGTCCCAGTTCCAGGCATACTGCGTCAGGGGCATTGAGAGCAGTTCAACCGCAGCGAGCACCAGCAGAAAGCGGCCGATTGCCTTGGCGTGGGCCAGCAATGAGGTTGCGGCAAGTGAAGGCCGATTCATGTGGGGAGCATGATCCAAAATTCGCCGCCTCTGACTTGATACTACACCTGTGCGCAGGCGCGGGTTTCGCAAGCTACCCATCCAGTGCCTTCGGAGATTATTCGTTGTCATCTTCTTTGTTGTCGGGATCGAAGTTAGGGCCGGTATCGGCATATGGACAGCCGACGCAGTTGTCGAAGCAGTCGGAGACCCGCTCGGAATTGCGCGAAATTATAGGCACTCTTCGCGAAATTTATATTTGCCGTGGAATAAGGGAGATGAGATCGATTTTGAAGGTGGTGGTTATTGAAAAGAAATTCAACGCGCGCGGGAATTGTTGTTAACCTCAGCAGTTCCAAACCGTTGTTCAGGATGAGAAGTCACTCAGTCCCATATTCCAAAAGCAAGGAGTGGTGAATTATGAAGACGGTGCTCTTGCTGATGATGATCACTCTGACTGTCGGTGCCAGCGCGCAGTCGTTCGACGCGGCGGCCATCAAGCCTAACCGGTCCGAGGGAGGACTCAGTTCCATACGCGCCACAGCGGGCTTGATCACGATTGAAAACGGATCTCTGAAGAAGATCCTGAGCGCGGCATACGGCATCCCGGAAGACCAGGATTACCGCCTCGCCGGACCGGAATGGCTGGCGACCGAACACTTCGACATCCAGGCGCGGTTTCCCGCCGATGTTCCCATGGCGCAAGTACGGCAGATGATGCAGGCGCTGCTGGCGGATCGGTTCAAGCTGACTCTGCACCGCGAGACCAGGCAACTTACGACTTACGCTTTGGTGGCAGCCAAGGACGGATTGAAGATTCAGGCCGTGGGCGAAGGCCAAGCCTCAAGCTCGAGTAGGCTGGGCCGACTGCAAGCGACCAAGATCTCCATGCAGAAACTCGCCGACTTGCTTGAACACGTTGTGGATGAACCTGTGACCGACGCAACAGGTAAAAATGGGGTCTTCGACATCGACTTGCAATGGTCACCGACTACGACAACTACAGACGACGCGACGACCGACGGAGGCAATGGACCTTCGATTTTCACGGCGATTCAGGAACAACTGGGCTTGAAACTCGAGTCACGAAAGGGGCCGGTTGAGGTGCTGGTCATCGACCATATTGAGAAAGTGCCGACTGAAAACTAGTTCGAACCGCGTACTTGCCATGCAATCTGTGCGTATCGCGGTTCCGTTTTATCCGCCGAGTTAGTGGAAGTTAGCGTCCTCACTCACTCGCGGTTGCGCGGAGGGGTCGGCGCGGATTTTTCGCAGAAGATAAATTCGAACAGAACGAAACTTGCAACGACAGCAAGGCCGATCATGAAACTGAAGACCCAGTCGTCGGGTCCGCTATGGCCCAGGGACTCGATGCCAGTGTCTTTCTCGAACCATCCCCAGAAGGGCCAAGTGTGCAGAGCGCCGACGCAGCCGGCGATGAATCCAACGATGAGCGACGCGGCTGCGATGAGCACGTGCTTGCCCTTTTTTGCGGGAATAGCAGCGAGTATAAAGCAGGCGGAGAGAACGAGCGATCGCGGAAGTGCGATTTGAGCTCGGGCAAGGCGCTCGCGTTTACGTCCCTGCGTCGCAGGGTGGCCGACTTGATAGATTTGGATATCCAGTGCGCGATGGGGATTGCGAGAAATGAAAGTGTCGAGCCCGGCGCCCAGGATGAAGATCTGCCGAACTCCGCTTTCGACAGAGCATCCTCTGCAACCCGGCTTTGGGCGGCGGTGAACAGACGTCCAATGCTGGCCACGGGGTGTTTGTTCGCAAATTGGAGCACTTCCTTTTCGTCTTCACGCAGAATCATCAGGGCAAATGGGCTAAAGAAGATTGAGCCATGATCGAGCCGCTGATGAGCGGCTCGTTGACGGACGATTAGCAGGGCGGTGCGGCTTGGTTCATCCGGCTTCATGTTCGAGGTTTCCGTTCCGGTCAAACGCGGATAGCAGGCGAGGATGGCATTAGTTGCCGGTGTGCGCGGCTGGCAGGGATCCATTCGACAAAGTGGTTGGTGAGCGGGTGAGTTTAGAGAGGGAAGAATTGGATGATGTTAAGCGCCGATGGAATTCAATACCGAAGCACTCTACTTGTTGCTGAGCAGGTCCTGGCTGACTTTGTAGCTGCCGGGTTTTCCGGTGACCGCAATGGGAACCACAGCGCCGACTTTCCGCTTTTTGAAGAAGGGGATCAATGGTTTGAGGAGGAACGATTTGAAACCTGTGGCGGCGTGGGACACGTCAGCTTGCATGCGCAGGTTTCCGAGCAGGTGCACTGACCGATCGTGAAGGCTGAACGTACCGTGCAGGTCAACTGAGGAGCCAGGGATCTGGAATTCAAGGCGCGGGGTTGTGATGCTGCCTTTTTCGATTCTGGCTCTGCCCCTGAGAGAAGAAATTACGTCAACTGCACTTTGGGAGGCTGCGTCCGGAGGAGGATTAGCAACCGGTTCGGATTTGAAGGGCGGAGCCTTTTGCGCGCGTTCGCTGAAAGCGGAAAGCTCCCGTTCGGTCTTGGGGTCGGTGAGGCGTTCAGTTGGCACATTGAAGAAACCATCGACGTGCAAGCGATCAAGAAAGTGAACACCATGACCTGCAGGATCGACGTGAGCATGGCTTTTGAGCCAGACGGTGCCTTCAATCGGAGAGGGGGAATGAAGGAAAGGGCGCAGAACATCTTGTGCGCGACCTGCGGCGACGTTGATGTCCACATCGATGACCTTGGGAGAGCCGGCAACTGCTCCTTGCATGTGGATGGGAGTGGATACGAACTTTGCGTCGATTGAATCGAGAAGAACATTGCCGCTGAGCGCGCTGATGGTGCAATGGGCTGAAGTTGTAACTGGTGTGGGGGTGCCGCCATCGACTGCGAAATCTGCGGTGGCGGTTGAGGTAACTGCCTGAATTCGCGCGAGGTTGCCCTGAAAGCTTCCCTCAGAAAACAAAGTGCCGCTGATGTCACCGATGTCATGGAGGTTGACCTGGCTGAATGTGAAGTGTCCCGACAAGGGAGTGGCGCCGAGATTCCCAGGATTCAACGGTCCGAAACTGCCGTCGGAAACAATGTGCCCCCGAGGCCTGGCGTTATTCATGTCGACCGAATAGGAAAGTACCCGGCCTTTTTGCAGATTGCGAATGGTGAGCAAGCCGATGGGAAAGGAGTAAATGCCGCCTTCGGCGCGAGTGGTATCTAGCGTGGAATCGTGGATGCGTAGTTGATCAATGAGCGTGTCAGGCCCGCTAAAGTTCGAACTGCTTCCGGGTGGAAAGTCCTTTTTGCTGGCGGCACTTCCGGCTGCAGGAATCGCGAGATGCAGGCCAGTGAGATCCACTTGGCGCACCCGCTCGCGGAATCTGAGTAGATCGAACCAGTTCCCTTGAACGAAGATGCTGCTGATGGTTCCCATAGGCGGAATTCCAGGAGTGGGATTTCGGTCCAGTGTGATTCCGGTTGCCATAAACCCGGGATTGGGAAAGAAGGTGCGGTGATAGTGCGCGATGGTGACTTGACCACCGAGCACTTCTTCGAGCATGGGTTTGACGACGCGGTAGCGATAGGGCCAGTGCGCATTGACCAGGATTGCGATAACCAAAGCAATTGAAAGAGATGTCAGCCAACATACCAAGTGCCACGGCCTGCGCTGCAGCGCTCTCTTTTTACGAGTTTCTGGCGCGTGGGTGGCTCCGGAATTCGTCATAGGTCCGACATGGCGACAGTTTCAGATCGAGCGGCTCGCGCCCTCACGGGTTGGGATGCGCTGCTGAACCAGACTGTCGTATGGAATTGTCCAGGCGGCCGCCCTTCGTGCTCACCATTATGCTCGCAGGTGCGTAGCTGTCGACCTTAAATGCGACGCAGCCAGCCAGCTAAAGTGCGACCGAATGGCTTATACTGCGGCGAATTGACTGAGGAGATTTCGCATGCAAACGCCCACTTCATCTCTCGCGGACGAACCGCTTTACAATCTCGCCAACGGGCCATCCCTGACAACGATTCCGGAGGTAATCGCGCGCATGCAAGCAATTGATGCAATGTTGCCGGTGACCGATGGTCTGAAGTGGTTCAACCGGCTTTACCTGATGGTGACGGAGCGGGTGGATCTGTGCCCGCCCGGCGGTGCCTGGCAGAGCCCGGTTTGGCTGGGCCGCCTCGATGTCGTCTTTGCTGGCTTTTATTTTGGCGCCGTTGCAGGCTGTCTGAGCGGAGGCCCAGTGCCGTCGGCATGGAACGCACTGTTTGAGGCGCGACACAGCACCGGAATTGATCGGATCCAGTTCGCGCTTGCGGGAATGAACGCGCACATTAACCACGACCTCGCGCTCGCGCTGCTGGCCACCGACGCCGAGTTGAATGTGATTCCAACCGCGGGCAGCGCAGAGTCCGCAGATTACCAATCAGTGAATGAATTGCTGAGGACTGTGATGCCGTCGGCGCTGAACCTGCTTGCTACGGATACCCTTGGCGTGCTTGCGGAGGATACTGGCAAGATCGGCAGGGTGCTCGCCTTCTGGGATATTTGCAGCGCACGCAACCTTGCCTGGGACTTCGCCAACCACCTGCGGGATTTAACGGGACTGACTCGCGATGCGGCGATCGCAGCGCAGGACCAAACGACCGGCGCACTGGGCCGCGCGATTCTTGCCGTTTGAGTTTTCAACGAGACCGGGTCGGCAGTTGGGGCGGTGCGGGCAATTGAAATACCTGAATGGCGCCGGCGTTGTTAATGGCGACGCGCCGGCCTGACGGCGAAAAGGCAACGTTCCCGCCGCCATCGAGAATTGGAGTGAGCGGCGACTCGAGCACAATTTTGCCGTTGGCCGCGTCGAGGACTTTGACCACCTGGCCTTCGAAATCGGCCGGCCCGACTTTGCGCTTGTATCGGTCGGCTGGATGCTTGAGGAGCAGCGACTCCCGCGCCACGCGCGAACCATTTGGCGCCATCACCAGCAAGGGCAATGCGGCATTGGCTGCGGTTCGGACCTCCCAAAGCAAATCTCCGCGGGTAAGCATGGCACCAAGCTTCAGGCCGACGTCAGGATCGCACCGGCTGACGAGCAATTCCGATTCGGAGACGAAGTTGTACCTGGGCGGGCACGTGGAAGTGATGCGGGCCAGGACTTTGTTTCCACCGGAAAAGTAGTTCATCGTCAGGAGCCACTCGTTGACTGCGTCGAGCGACTTGTCGAGATAGCCCTGGGAATTCATAGGCCAATCGGTAGTCTGAGATGTGAACGGGAATCGGCTGACGAGAAGGACTTCGCCTGTTGCGCGCTTCCTCGTGCGCGCTACCAGGATGCCTTGATCGATAGGTTTCTGGGTGCTGGCTGGCGGTGGGGATGGATCGGAGCTCGAAGCGCCAATCTTGGCGGGTGGGCCGGGCGCGTCAGGCTGCTGTGAAGCGGATGCGGGTTCAAGAGAGTTAGTGATCAGGACTTGTTGACCGGGATCCATCTCGATCCAGAGCAATTGACCAGGGAGGTGCAGGTAGGGTTTTGTCTGAAGGTCTTTGCCGTCCTCGCTGAGACCGGCAATATCGAGACCTTCTGGAGTACGCACCAGAAAATGCCCGTCGTTGAGCATCCAGAGATAACGCGCTCGGTCGGGCACGATCCACTGAGCGCGGGACTCGACCTTGCCGCTTGGAAGCGACAGTACGAGGGCTTGAATGTGCTGCTGCTTGTCTTTTGAATTGTCTGCAGCGTCGCGTTCAATGAGACCCGAAACGCGAAAGGTGAAGAGGAGCCGGTCTTCGTCGATGAAATCGAGGCTGACGAGACTTTGATTACGAAGGAGGTAGTGTTCGCCGGGAAGTGAAAAGCCGAGCGGCGCAACGGGGATCGTGAACGTTGGAGGCAGGCTCGGATTCTGCGGATACCGGTCGACAATTTTCGACGGAGGAAGAGAATCGGATGGCAACGGCGGGAACTGTAGGGTGGGTTGGGCGTGCGCAACGCATGCCGCGCCGAGGAGGAGGCACAGGCCGGTTATCGCTGACGAAATGTGCGCTCGTTCAACGATGGGTTCGATTCTCGGCTTGCAATGGGGGGTACAGGAGAGAAGCACGGTAAAAGAAGTTTATACGCCATGATGGCGGGCAACACATGGGCGCGATCGTCCCACGGCAACCGGCAATGACGGCACATTGGGCGGGTTTTCGTTGGGCATCTTGAACTAAAGCCTGGCGAAGATACAATGCTGCCATGAGTGCGCCTGAGACTGCCGCGGATGATGATGCTGCACTGCTGATGTTGGCTGACTACTACAGAGCCTTCAGTACGCTCGATGCGGAAGCCATCCTGCCTTTCTTCCACGAGCCATCGATGCTCATCAGTTCACGAGGAGTGATTGCGGCGCCGACGGCTGCGGCAGTGGCGGCTGCTTTCAAACCGACTCTGGATAGCCTGCGAGCGAGGGAATTTGGCCGAAGCGAATTGAGCGTGGGAACCGCGAAGCGGCTGAGTGAGAGCGCGACGCTGGTTATCGGCGATGCTATCCGGTACAAGCGCGACGGGCAGGAACTGGAACGGGTGGGCCTCACCTACGTTCTGCATAAGGCGGAGACGGGCTGGAAGATCGCAGTGATCGTCCTGCACGACGCGTAACGGAGAACCCGCACGACAGCTGGTCTACCTTCAGCGACGTGGACCCGTCACCGAGGATCCCGGGGTTAAGCAGGGCGCTTCGTGGACGGATGGCTGAAGGTGCTTCCCAGGAACAAGGCGAAGGACAAAAGCAGATCAGTCGGCTCCGGCTACCCTGAATTCGATGCACGAATGCAGGGTAACCGGAGCCGAAGGATGACACTTCCTAAAAGGGCTCGACCAATTATCGGGCGGAGACGGCGGCGCGGTCGCGTGCGGAATCGTGCGCCTCGGAGCGCAGAGCCAAATACTGGTTGACTGCGGCAGCGGCTTTGCGGCCTTCCGAGATAGCCCAGACGACCAGTGACTGGCCGCGACGCATGTCGCCGGCGGCGAAGATGCCCTTACGCGAGGTCATAAAGTCGGTGGTGGCGACGTTGCCGCGATTGTCGAGGGCGAGGCCGAGCTCTTCGATCATTCCGTTGCGGACCGGGCCGAGGAAGCCCATGGCGAGCAAGACGAGATCGACGTCGAGGGTGAATTCGGTGCCTGCCTGCGGTTCGAACTTTGGCGGAGGGCCAACACGCAGGCAATGCATCTGCTTGACGTTGCCGTCGGCGTCGCCGGTGAACTTGATGGTGTTGATGGCCCAGTCGCGATTGCCGCCTTCTTCGTGCGCGCTCTCGGTGCGGAGTTGGAGCGGCCAGAGCGGCCAGGGCGTGGAGGCAGCGCGTTCTGCGGGCGGCTTGGGCATGATCTCGAATTGATGGATAGATGCGGCGCCGTGGCGATGGCTGGTGCCGAGGCAGTCGGCACCGGTGTCACCGCCGCCGATGATGACGACGCGCTTGCCGGTGGCGAGGATGGAGCCGGCGGCTTTCATGTTGGCGAGGAGTGCTTCTTCAGCGTCGCCCTGGTTGCGGCGATTCTGTTGAGGCAGAAATTCCATGGCGAAGTGGATGCCCTTGAGCTCGCGACCGGGGATGGGCAGATCGCGCGGCTGCTCGGAGCCACCACAGAGGAGGATGGCGTCGTAGGTTTCAGTTAGAGTTTCAACAGAGACGTTGACACCGACGTGAGCATTGGTGTGGAAGACGACGCCTTCCTTCTTCATTTGGTCGATGCGGCGATCGACGATGTGCTTTTCAAGCTTGAAGTTTGGAATTCCGTAGCGAAGCAGGCCGCCGATGCGGTCGTTCTTCTCGTAGACGGTGACCTGGTGGCCGGCGCGGCGAAGCTGCTGCGCGGCGGCGAGGCCTGCGGGGCCGCTGCCAACAACGGCGACACGCTTGCCTGTCGATTGCTCGGGCGGCTCGGGGCGAATGAAGCCCTCGTCCCATGCGCGGTCGACGATGGAACGCTCAATGAGCTTGATCGAGACCGGCGGCTGGTTGATTCCGAGGACGCATGCGGCTTCGCACGGAGCGGGGCAGATGCGGCCGGTGAACTCAGGGAAATTGTTTGTCGAGTGGAGGCGGCGAATCGCGGCTTCCCAACGATTGTTGTAGACGAGATCGTTCCAGTCTGGAATGAGGTTGTTGACCGGGCACCCGGTATGGCAGAAGGGTACACCGCAGTCCATGCAACGCGCACCCTGTTCGCGCTGCTTTTCTTCAGGAAATGGCTCGTAGATTTCGAACCAGTCCTTGATGCGCTCGTCGGCTTTGCGGCGGGAAGGCTGCTCGCGCTGAATTTCGAGAAATCCCGTGACCTTACCCATGCTGCACCTCGGAAGTGGTTGCACTTGCCGCCACCAGAGTTGGAATGGGCGACGCATAGACTGCGGAGGCGCGCTCTACACCGAGGACGCGCTTGTACTCGTGCGGGAAGACCTTGATGAATTTGGGCTGGGCGTCGGCCCAGTGTTCAAGGACCCATGCGGCGCGCGGGCTGCCGGTGAGGTCGCGATGGCGGGCAAGCAGCGCCTTGATTTTTTCAATGTCTTCGGAGTTGATTAGAGGCTCCAAATCCACGCTGGCCTTGTTGCAGCGGCGCGAAGAGAAGTCTCCCTGGTCGTCGTAAACGTAAGCGACGCCTCCGCTCATGCCTGCGGCGAAGTTGCGGCCGGTGGATCCGAGAACGATCACGAAACCGTTAGTCATGTACTCGCAACCGTGGTCGCCGACACCTTCAACGACTGCGGTGGCGCCGGAGTTGCGGACAGCGAAGCGCTCGCCGCCTATGCCGTTCAAGAAGACTTCGCCACTGGTCGCGCCATAAAGCACGACATTGCCGACGAGAATGCTTTCCTCCGGCAGGAAGCTGGAGGTCTTGGGTGGATAGGCGATGATGCGGCCGCCGGAGAGGCCCTTGCCGAGGTAGTCATTGGCGTCACCCTCGAGCTCAAGCGTGACGCCATTGGGAACGAATGCGCCAAAGCTCTGGCCGGCGGACCCGCGGAACTTGTAGTGGATGGTGCCGTCGGGCAGGCCCTCAGAACCGTAGCGGCGAGCGATCTGGCCGCCGAGCATTGCGCCGACTGTGCGATGCACATTGCGAATGGCGAACGTACCGACGACGGGCGTCTTATTCTCAACGGCGGGCTTGGCTTTCGCGATGAGCGCGTGGTCGAGCGCAACGTTGAGGCCGTGATCCTGGCAAGTGGTGCGGCGGCGCGCGACGCGCGAGGGCAGCTCAGGAACGTAGAGAATAGATGAGAGGTCGATTCCCTTGGCTTTCCAGTGCGCGTCGGCAACGCTGGCATCGATTTTCTCGACGTGCCCTACCATTTCGTCAATGGTTCGGAAGCCGAGCTTGGCCATGTGCTGGCGCATTTGCTCGGCGATGAAGAAGAAGAAGTTGATAACGTGCTCGGGGGTGCCGGTGAATCGCGCGCGCAAAACTGGATCCTGGGTTGCGATGCCGACGGCGCAAGTATTCAAGTGACACTTGCGCATCATGATGCAGCCCATTGAAATGAGGGGCATTGTGGCGAAGCCGAATTCTTCGGCACCGAGCAGGGCAGCGACGACAACGTCGCGGCCGGTCTGGAGCTTGCCGTCGGTCTGGACGCGGATACGGCTGCGGAGATCGTTGAGAAGGAGGACCTGCTGGGTTTCAGCGAGGCCAAGTTCCCAGGGAAGGCCGGCGTGTTTGATTGAGCTGAGCGGCGAAGCACCGGTGCCGCCCGTATCACCGGAAATAAGGACGACGTCGGCGTGGGCCTTGGAGACGCCGGCGGCAACGGTACCAACTCCAACTTCAGAGACCAGTTTGACGGCGATGCGCGCCTGCGGATTTACGTTCTTGAGATCGTAGATCAGTTGCGCTAGATCCTCGATCGAATAAATGTCGTGATGCGGCGGCGGCGAGATGAGGCCGACGCCGGGGATGGAGTGGCGCACACGGGCAATGACTTCATCAACCTTGTGGCCAGGAAGCTGGCCGCCTTCACCAGGTTTTGCGCCCTGGGCCATCTTGATCTGGAGTTCGTCGGCGTTGACGAGGTAGTTGGTGGTGACGCCGAAACGGCCGCTGGCGACCTGTTTGACAGCGCTGCGGCGCGAATCGCCGTTGGGCAGCGGCTTGAAGCGCTCTTCGTCTTCGCCACCTTCGCCGGTGTTCGACATGCCGCCAAGACGATTCATGGCGATGGCGAGGGTTTCGTGCGCCTCTTTGGAAATCGACCCAAAGCTCATTGCGCCAGTGGTGAAGCGCTTGACGATTTCCTTGGCCGGCTCGACCTCTTCGATGGGAAGCGAAGTCTCGTTGTACTTGAGCTGGAAGAGGCCGCGTAACGTGCAGAGATTGCGGTTCTGGTTGTCGATGAGGTCGGTGTATTCCTGGAACGTCGCCGGGTTGTTGTTACGGACGGCGTGCTGCACTTTGCTGATGGTAAGCGGATTGAGCAGATGATATTCGCCGCCTTCGCGGTATTGATACTGGCCGCCGACCACAAGATCGGTTTCAGAGTCAGTAAGCGGCTGGAAGGCGTAGGTGTGTTTCATCTGCGCTTCGCGAGCGAGGACGGAGAGGTCGACACCCTCAACACGTGATGCGGTTCCGGGGAAGTAGCTATGAATGAGCGACTGGCTGAGACCGACGGCCTCAAAGACCTGGGCCCCGCGATAACTTTGCAGTGTGCTGATGCCCATCTTGGAGAATGTCTTGAGGAGACTTTTCTCGATGGCCTTGATGAAATTCTTCTCACCCTTTTCGGCAGTGAGGCCATCGGGCAGAAGGCTGCGCCGCTTCAAGTCGTGAATAGTCTCGATGGCGAGATAAGGATTGATGGCGCTGGCGCCGTAGCCGATGAGCAAAGCGAAGTGCATGACTTCGCGCGGCTCGCCGCTCTCGATAATGAGCGCGACTTGAGTGCGCTTCTGCTCCTGGACAAGGCGATTGTGCACCGCAGCCATGGCGAGCAGGCTGGGAACCGGCGCGTAAGTGGCGTCGACGCCGCGATCGGAGATGATGAGCAGCGTGTAACCGGAGTCGACTGCATGTGACGCGCGAGTGCTGAGATCGTCGAGGGCGTGGCGCAATCCCTTTTCGCCGTCTGAAGCGCGGAAGAGAGCCGGCAACGTGGTGGCGAGCAGATCGCCGGAGGAGACACGGCGCAGTTTCTCCAGCTCGCGATTGGTGAGAATGGGATGCGGCAGGCGGAGAGTGTGACAGTTTTCCGGCGACTCGTCGAGGATGTTGCGCTCAGTGCCGATGTAGCTGATGAGCGACATCACGAGCTCTTCGCGGATGGGGTCGATGGGCGGATTGGTGACCTGAGCGAAGAGCTGCTTGAAGTAATTAAAGAGGGGCTGCGGGCGATCGGAGAGGCAGGCCAAGGGCACATCAGTGCCCATGGAGCCGATGGGCTCTTCGCCGTGGGCGGCCATGGGCGCAAGAAGGATGCGAAGATCTTCTTCGCTGTAACCGCACGCGCGCTGGCGTCGCAGCAGAGTTTCAGGATTGAAGGCGATGACGCGCGACGGCTCGGGGAGCGAGTCGATGGTGACCTGCTGTTCCTTTAGCCAGTCAGCGTAAGGCTGGCGCGCGGCGAGCTGCTTTTTGATTTCGGCGTCTGAGACGAGACGCTGCTGCATCGTGTCGACGAGGAACATGCGGCCGGGTTGGAGGCGGCCCTTTTTGAGAATGTCTTCGGCGGGAACTTCGATAACGCCTGCTTCTGACGCGAGAACGACCAGATCGTCTTTGGTGACAATGTAGCGTCCGGGTCGCAGGCCATTTCGGTCGAGCGTGGCTCCGATGACTTTGCCGTCGGTGAAGGCGATCGCGGCGGGGCCGTCCCACGGTTCCATTAATGAGGCGTGGTACTCATAGAAGGCGCGCTTGTCCTCATCCATGTCCGGGTTGCCGGCCCATGCTTCAGGGATGAGCATCGCCATAACGTGTGGCAGTGAGCGGCCGGACTGGTAAAGGAATTCGACGGCGTTATCGAGCGATGAGGAGTCACTGCCCCCGGGAACGACGATGGGATAAAGGTCGTCGATCTTGCCGTTGTAGAGCGGGCTCTCAAAGACAGATTGCCGCGCTTTCATCCAGCTCACGTTGCCGCGGATGGTGTTAATTTCGCCGTTGTGGCAGATGTAGCGATAGGGATGGGCCAGCTTCCAACTCGGGAAAGTGTTGGTGGAGAAGCGCTGGTGGACGAGTGCGAGCGCGCTGGTGACGAGCGGATTGGCAAGCTCGAAGTAAAATTTCTCAATTTGCGGGGCCAGCATGAGGCCCTTGTAGATGATGGTGCGACAGGAACAGGAGGGGACGAAGAATGTCTCCTTGTCTTCTATGTCGGAGTCGGCAATCTCGTTTTCGGTACGGCGGCGAATTCGGTAGAGCAGGCGCTCGAAGGCGTCTTCTTCCATGCCCTGCGGACGGCCCAGGAAAAGCTGCTCGATGTAAGGCTGCGAGTTGCGGGCTTCGCGGCCGATGGCGTCGCCGTTGACGGGTGTATCGCGCCAACCGAGGAGGGCGCAACCTTCTTCTTTTGCGATGCGTTCGAAAACGCCTTCGCACTGCAGTCGGCTGTGGCGCTCGACGGGAAGGAAACACATCGCAACGCCGTATTCGCCAGCTTCGGGCAGCCTCACCCCGAGATCGGCGCACTCGCGCACAAAGAAGGCGTGGGGAATCTGAATGAGAATGCCGGCGCCGTCGCCGGTTTCAGGATCGCAGCCCGCGGCACCCCGGTGGGTGAGGTTGATGAGGACCTCAAGCCCCTTTCGGATGATCTCGTGGCTTTTTTCTCCGCGGATATTCGCAACAAGCCCCATGCCGCAGGCGTCGTGCTCGTTCTGCGGATGATAGAGGCCCTGCGGATCAGGGACGCGGTGACTGCGATTCTTTCGGTTCATCAGCTACCTTTGCCGGCAACACCTTCGACACAGAAGGCGTTGGATTTTACGGCGGTTCTCCAATTCAAAGGGACTAATGAGGGGGTTGCAGGTGGCGTGTTCTTAAGTGAAACGCCACGGATGTTCGTGACCCGCTCTGTTCCAATTGGAGAGCCGCAATTGGGGTGTACACATCCACTCTGCGATTTCTGCCTTGAAATCGTGCAGTTGTAACAGTCGAGAGCTTTGCTTTGAGCAGTCCGGCCGCATCCGGACCCGCGCTGTTTTTAATATAACGAAAAACGGCCGTCAATGGCGAGCTAACTTTCAGAATGAGGGACATGCCGTTTTGAGGAGCCGGCGGTGCGCAGTGTGCAAGCTTCGCATGTGGCGTGTTTTGTGCCGTATACTCAGTTCGAATGAATCAAGTAAACGACACGATTCTGGTGACCGGCGGGGCGGGGTTTATCGGCTCAAATTTCGTCCTGAACTGGATTAAGTCTACCCCGTCTGCAGTAGTGAATATCGACCTGCTGACCTACGCCGGGAACCCGGCCAACCTGGCATCTCTCGATGGCGACGAGCGCTATACATTTGTGCGCGGCGATATTTGCGATGCAGAGCTGATCCAGTCCTTACTCAAGAAATACAGGCCGAAAGCCGTAGTGCATTTTGCTGCGGAAAGCCATGTGGACCGGTCAATCGTGTCGCCGGAGGCGTTTATCCGGACGAATGTTCAGGGCACATTTTGCCAACTGGAGCAGGCACGGACGTACTGGAGCGGGTTGAGCGACGAGGAGAAAAAGAGCTTCCGGTTCTTGCACGTCTCGACGGATGAGGTATACGGGACCCTCGGGCCGGACGATGCAGCATTTTGCGAGACGACTGCGTATGCGCCGAACAGTCCGTACGCCGCATCGAAGGCCAGCTCGGATCATTTGGCGCGCGCCTATTTTCACACGTTCGGGCTGCCGGTACTGACGACGAACTGTTCGAATAACTATGGGCCTTACCAGTTTCCGGAAAAGTTGATCCCTCTGATCATTTTGAATGCGCTTGAGGGCAAATCGCTGCCGGTGTATGGCGATGGGAAGAACGTGCGCGACTGGCTGTTTGTGGAGGATCATTGCTCGGCGATTCGCGCGGTGCTGGAGCGGGGCAAGGCAGGAGAGACCTATAACATTGGCGGGAATAGCGAGAAGGCGAATATCGACGTGGTGACGGCGATTTGCGACCTGGTTGACGAGATGCGGCCGCGCGCGGGAGCGGAATCGCGGCGGAAGCTGATCACGTACGTGGCTGATCGCCCGGGCCACGACCGGCGTTACGCGATCGATGCGCGAAAAATTGCGCGGGAGATTGGATGGAAGCCGGCTGAGGGCTTTGAGGGCGGATTGCGCAAGACGGTGGGCTGGTACCTGAATAACGAAGAGTGGGTAGCCAGCGTAAGAACGGGCGCATACCGCGACTGGATTTCCAAGAATTATGCGGAACGAGCGGAAAAACAGGGAACAAAAAATAGGGAATAGCGAAAAGAAACCAGAGTCGAAGATTCAGAGGGTTATTGATGAAAGGCATCATTCTTGCCGGCGGGTCGGGGACGCGGTTGTATCCGGTCACGCACGTTGTGTCGAAGCAACTACTGCCGGTGTACAACAAGCCGATGATTTATTACCCATTGAGCACATTGATGCTGGCGGGATTGCGGGAGATCCTGATCATTTCGACACCCCAGGACACTGCGCGATTTGAGGAACTTCTGGGTGACGGGAAGCGGTGGGGGCTTGAAATTCAGTACGCAGTGCAGCCAAGCCCCGATGGATTGGCCCAGGCGTTTTTGATCGGCAAGAAATTTATTGGGGACGATACTAGCGCGCTGATTTTGGGCGACAACATTTTTTATGGGCAGGGATTCTCGAAGCAACTGCAAGCGGCGTCGCAGTTGGAGCGGGGGGCCACCGTGTTCGCCTATCCGGTGGATGATCCGGAACGGTATGGCGTGGTGGAGTTTGACGACGCGGGACGCGCTGTGAGCCTGGAAGAGAAGCCGGAGAAGCCTAAATCGCGCTACGCGGTTACGGGACTATATTTCTATGATCGCGATGTCGTGAAGTATGCCGAATCGTTGAAGCCCTCGGCGCGCGGCGAGTTGGAAATCACGGATTTGAACCGGTGCTACCTTGCGGCGGGGAAGCTGAAGGTG
This sequence comes from uncultured Acidobacteriaceae bacterium, assembly GCA_963782085.1. GTDB lineage: Bacteria > Acidobacteriota > Terriglobia > Terriglobales > Acidobacteriaceae > Telmatobacter. The sequence goes on along the minus strand of CAWAIL010000001.1, from coordinate 368,309 downwards.
GAGATTATGAGCCGCGGCATGGCGTGGCTTGACACTGGCACGCACGATTCTCTGCTGGAGGCGGCGACGTTCGTGCATACGATCGAGCGGCGGCAAGGGTTGAGCGTCGCAGCGCCCGAGGAGATTGCGTTTCGGCAGGGATTCATTGATGCCGCACAGTTGGAAACGCTGGCCAAGCCGATTGCGAAGAGCGGGTACGGCCAATACCTTCTGGCCATTCTGCGGGAACCGTATCTCGCGGGGGGCGAAGCAGAATGAAGGTTGAGGAGACTCGCTTGCCGGGGGTACTGCTGCTGACTCCGACGATTTACGGCGATGACCGCGGCGCGTTTATGGAGACGTTTAACCTGCGGCGGATGACGGAAGCGGGATTGCCTGCGGATTGGGTGCAGGATAATTTTTCGATTTCTAAGAAGAATGTCGTGCGGGGAATTCATTACCAGGTCACGCAGCCACAGGGAAAACTGGTGCGGGTAACGCATGGTGCGGTGTGGGATGTGGCTGTCGATTTGCGGAGGAGTTCGGCGACATTTGGGCAGCATGTGGCTGCAGAGTTGAGCGGAGAAAATGGCAGAATGCTGTGGATTCCGGTCGGGTTCGGTCACGGGTTCGCTGTGCTGACTGAGCAGGCGGGGTTTGCCTATAAGGTGACGGATTATTATGCGCCCGGGGGCGATCGAACAATTGTGTGGAACGACCCTGATTTGGCGATTCCGTGGCCGGTGGCAACAGAGGACGCGATCGTTTCACAGAAGGATCAGCGAGGACCGCGTTTCAAGGATGCCGAGGTATTTGGATAGGGCGGCACGCCGATTGCGATCGGCCGCCTTGGCTAATACGAGGGCTGCATTCGTGCCAGCCAGTTTCTATTGAATTCCAAGGTAATTAGCTTCAATTCGGACAATGCCTGAGGCTTCGGGTTTTGCCAACGGATTCTGACGGGATGGCGCAGAAACAAAGGGAGTTCCTAAGGTATACTTTGAAGGTCAGGTGCCGGTTTGCACTCATCGATGAAGTTAGTTTCGGAAAGTTAGTTTAAGCGCGTCAGTCTGAGGTATCGTTATGTCCGGCCACTCGAAATGGGCCACAATCAAGCACAAGAAGGGCGCGCTGGATGCTAAGCGCGGCAAGATTTTTACACGCCTGCTAAAAGAAATCGCAGTAGCGGCCAAGGGTGGCGGGAACCCTGACACCAATGCTAGGCTACGTACCGCGGTTCTAGCGGCAAAGGCTGAGAACATGCCGCAGGACAACATCAAGCGAGCCATCCTGCGCGGCACCGGTGAGCTGGAAGGTCTGACTTACGAAGAAATCACGTTTGAAGGATACGGGCCTGGCGGCGTAGCGATTCTTATCGAGGTCATGACCGATAACCGGAACCGCGCGGTGAGTGAAATTCGGCACACGCTCGGGAAAAACGGCGGCAACCTCGGCGAGACAGGCTCGGTTAAATTCATGTTCTCGAAGAAGGGCATGATCGCTGTTGAGAAATCCGCGGCCGGCGAAGAAAAGCTGATGGATATCGTGCTGGAGCACGGTGGCGAGGACCTTCGCGACGAGGGCGACACCTGGGAGATTATTACCGAGCCGGTGTCGTTCGAATCGGTCTCGACTGCGGTGAAGGCGGCTGGAATTCCAACAGTTATGAGCGAAGTGACGATGCTGGCGTCGGTCTATACCAAGCTTGAGGGCTCGACGGCGGCGCAGATGATGCGGTTGCTGGATGCTCTTGAGGACCTGGACGACGTACAGAATGTTCACTCAAACGTGGATATGGATGCCGAGCAAGTGGCGCAGGCGGCTGGCTAAGCAAAGCGAAATTGGGCAGTGAAAAGGCCGCCCGCATGTGGCGGTCTTTTTTTGTTTGAGGCAGGGACAACAGACCAAGGGACCAGGGAACAAGGGACAAGGGAACAAGACAAAAGCTTTGGGGGAAGGATTGAGAAAACGAGGGCATGTTGTTGGGTTTGCGCTGCTGGTGCTAATCGCAGCCGCTGGGACTGCGACCACAATTGCGCAAGGCAGCGCAACTGGAGGCAAGTCTCCGCGGATCGATTGTTCGAAAAGCGGAGTCATTTGCGATTCTGCGATTGACCCTGTGGCTGAGGTTCGGCAGCATCGAAGCTGGGAGTACGGTCCGTTTGTGAATTGGGGAACGGGGCTGGGGAACCGGTCGGACTTCAAGTTTTTCTGGGGCGGATTCGAGGCGTCAAAGATTCTGAGCCCGGTGGTTCATGCGGGAATTTTCAGCGGGCAGTTCCAATACGGCGGGAACATCATGCCGCTTTGGCAGGCGTATACGCCGCCACCTCACGAAGAGACGTACACGTGCGAGACGACTAAGGGGCAGTTCGTCAGCTGTGTGTTGCCGACCGGAGGCGGGTCGTTTTATGGCGTGAGCCTGACGCCCGTAATTTTCCGCTGGAATTTTCTGACACATTCGCGGAGGTTCCAGCCGTGGCTTCAGGCTGCGGGTGGGCTGATCTACACCACGCACAAGTTTCCGCCGAATATTTTGACCAATCCTGCCGAAGGAATCAATGGCGGTACGAGCGTGTGGAATTTTTCGCCGCAAGGCGGTGCCGGCATTCACTACTTTATTCATGACAAACGATCGATTGATGTCGGCGTGAATGGAGTGCACATCTCCTCGGCGTCGTTGGGCGATAGGAATCCGGGCGTGAATGCCAGCGTGCAGATTCAGGTCGGCTATACGTTCTGGAAATAAGGGCGGCTCCGGGAACGCGCAGCAAGGGGGCCGCGGGATGAAGACCGGAGTGACGGAATGATGGACGGGGCGATCGTCGAGTGCGTTCCAAACTTTTCAGAGGGCACGGATACCGGACGTGTGGAAGCCATTGTTGCGGCCATGCGGATCGAGGGAGTGCAGCTTGCTGGATTGGTCGATGGACGCCGACCACAACCGCTCGGTGGTAACGATTGCCGGGCAACCCGCTGCGGTTGTGGAAGCCGCGGTGCGCGGCGCGGGCAAAGCGGTGGAATTGATTGACCTGACGCGTCAACAGGGAGTTCATCCTCGGATTGGGGCTGCCGACGTGATTCCTTTCGTTCCTGTGCGGGGCATCAAGCTGGAGCAATGCGTGATGCTGGCGCGACAGGCAGGTCTCGAGATCTGGCGGCGATTCGGCGTTGCCGGTGTACTTCTACGAGGCGGCGGCGGCCAGGCCGGACCGGGCAAACCTCGAAGACGTTCGCAACGGACAATTTGAGGGCTTGAGAGAGGCGGTTGTACAAGGATCCGTCGCGCCGACCAGATCTCGGAGGGCCGGGACTTCATCCGACGGGTGGGGCATGTGCAGTGGGGGCACGCAAATTTCTGGTTGCATACAACGTCTACTTCGATTCGGGTGACGTGGCGATGGCGAGAGCGATCGCAAAAGAGATTCGGGCATCATCGGGAGGATTAAAGGGTGTGAAGGCGATGGGAGTGCTGGCTCACGGCAGGGCGCAGCTTTCCATGAACATTACGGATTTTGAGGCCACCCCGATCTCACAAGTGCACAAGCGGATTTCGAGTCTGGCTACCCGGCACAAGACAGCGATCGTGGAGGGCGAGGTTATTGGTCTGATTCCGGAGGCGGCGTGTGAGCGGGAAAGCGAGTGGATGCGTCAATTAGTTGGGTTCGATGAAGAAACCAAAGTGCTTGAGCGGCGGCTGGCGCACCCGCTGGCATGGCCGACAAAAAGCACTGGGTCCGAACGTAACGTATCTGGCAAGTGAAAGACAGGTAAAATAATCCTGTGAGCAGCTACTTAACAGAAAGGTCTGGGCCGCTTTGGCGGCAAGGGATGAAAGCAACCGCAAGGGTTCAGGCTGGCTGTGGAGGATGGAACTGTTGAAAAGGTTCGTTGAAATTTCAGTTGCAGCAGCGGTTGTGGCACTGTGTGCGCATTTGCCGGCGGCCCAACTGTCGACAGATGCCCGCGGAGCGATTCCGCACGATGTGCAGCAACTGGTGGTGATCGACTATCGCGCGATGCAGAATTCGATCCGCGGCGATGGATCTGCGCATCCCGCGTGATGCCGCCAGAACTGAAGCAGTTCGACGAGGCACTGACGCAAGTCAGGATTGAACGAGAATCACGATGTGGACGAACTGGCATTTGCGCTCTTCCGGCCCTCGCCGGGCAGCGACGCGCTGCAGACAGTCGGCATCGCGCAGGGACAATTTGACACAGAAGGGATTCTTGCCAACTTTCGCAAACAGAAGCTAAAGGCGACGATGGTGAGAACGAACAGCATCTATCCGATGACAAAAACCGGAATGGTGCTTTGCTTTGTCGACCCTTCGACGATGGTTTTCGGCAGCAAGGATGCGGTGACGAAAGCTCTGGATGCTCGCGACGGAATGGCAGCCAGCATGCTGACGAACAATCCGATGATGAACGCGATGCAAAGCGTGGACACGCAGCCGCTGTGGAGCATTCTCGATGACAAGGGAACGCAGACGATGATGAAGCAGCTTCTTGGCGAAGCGGGATCGGTGACGGATTTCGATACCGTAAAGAAGCATCTTGAGGCTTCGTGGTACGGGATGGATTTCCAGCACGGCGTCAGCTTCGATCTGACGATTGCAACGGGAGACACCTTCGCAGCCGCGACATTTCGTCGTTGATGACGGCGGCGCTTATGGTGCGTAAGCTGAGCGCGTCGGACACGGAGAAGCAGGCGTTGAACGCGACGGATATCGGCTCGGACTCGGGCAAGCTGACGATTCATTTTGCCAGCTCGGATACGGAATTCAGCGCGCTGCTGCAGTCGCCACTTTTTCAAAGCATGGTGCACTGAGTCAGGCGAATCCGGCACTGGAACCTGAAGGACGCGACAAAAGAGTATTGGAAAAAAACGGGGCCGAGCGGCCCCGTTTTTGTTTGTGCGCGGATCGGAATTCGCCGATAGAAAGAACTTAATGAATGGAGAGTCCCGCGGAGTTCTGTGAAGAGATTCTTGCGGCTTTCGGCATAGGAATGGGCTGACCACGTCAGCAAGGGTCAGGACGATGGCGTGAGATGTGGAAGGAATTGGCATTTGCCTTCAGGTAAAAGGATGATTTGCAACTGCCCTTGCTGGTGTTCGGCAAGCGTCGGGCCAGTTGCCTGGACCAGGTGGCCGCCAGGCCCGGAGTACTGGATTTTGAGCGGACCGCTGCCGAGGATCTGAAACCGGTAATGAAAGATCGCACCGGCAGCAAGCGATCGGCGCCAAAGCTGGCGCTGGGATAGTCCACCTCGAGAAGCTGGATGTCTGTGCCAGTGCGATTTTCGATGGTTGTGTCGATGTGGTAGGAGTGGCAGCCGGAGAGCGGGGCAAAGGCGGCGAAGAGAATGATGACGCGATGGAGACGATGCGACGGTGAATTTGCGGATCACTTGGGTTCCCTGGGTCAGCGGGTGCAGATTCTGGCGTGCGATGGACGACTTCTTTCCACCTGCTTCTCGAGGCGGTCGAGCCGCTTGAGCAGCTCCGGCAGGCGCTGGAAAATGAGCGGCCGACGCGCAGCCAGATGCGGTTGTCGAAGCCGGGCGAGCCGGAGATCATTTTGCCGGGCGGAACATCGTGCGAGACGGCAGATTGCGCGGTCAGAATGACGCCGTCGCCGACGCTGCAATGGCCGGCGATGCCCGACCTGACCGGCAAGAATCACGTTGTTGCCGATGACGGAGGAGCCGGCGAGCCCGGTTTGCGCGCAGATCAGCGTGTCATTGCCGACGCGCGAGCCGTGGCCGACCTGGACGAGATTGTCGACCTTGGTGCCGTCGCCGATTTCGGTCGCGCCGACAGTGGCGCGGTCGATGGTGGCGTTGGCCTGCACGTCGACGCGGCTGCCCATGCGCACCGGGCCGGACTGCGGGATCTTTTCCCATTGGCCCGCGTCGTTCTTTGCGAAGCCGAAGCCGTCGGCGCCGATGATGGCGCCGTTTTCAAGCGTGACGTGGTCGCCGAGGATGCAGTTTTCGCGAACGACGGCGTGCGCGTGGGCGAAGAAATGACTGCCACCTGAACGCCGGGATAGAGCACGACGTGGGGCAGGAGCGTGGCGTGCGGCCCGAGGCGAACGTTGGGGCCGACGACGGCGTAGGCGCCGATGTGGGCGTCGGCGCCGATCTCCGCGGTGGGATCGATGACCGCAGTGGGATGAATGCCGGGCGGATAAGCCGGCGGCTGATAGAAGAGAGCCAATGCGCGCGAGAAGGCGTGGTAGGGATTCTTGATGCGAAGCGTGGCGGCGGAGATCTCCTGAAATTCCGGCTCGACGATACGGCGGCGGCGTGAGTGGTGCGGGCGAGCCCGGTGTATCTGGGATTGGCGACGAAGGTGATCTCCGTGGGACCGGCTTCTTCAATGCCTTTGACGCCGGTGACTTCGAGGTCTGGGTTGCCGCGAAGTTCCGCGCCCAGCCGGCTTGCCAGTTCACCTAGCTTCATTGAGGAGATTGTACCGGAGCGGTGGAGGCCGGGGCTGTGTCGAGAGTCGTGATGGGTGCGAGGCATGGCACATTGGTTGCCGGCGGAGCCTGAAGCGTGTGCGCGGCGGATTGGGCGGCGTGGAGGGTTGCGCCGGGAATGATGCCCAGAACGAGCGTAGCGGCAACGGCAAGACAGAGAGCGGCAATGACGGCTGCGCCGACCTGCGGGCTTGGGCGGTACGGCCTGGTCGGCGGCCGGTCGCTGCGCGGCAACGAGGGCGAGGCGCAGGTAATAACGCCGCGGCCAATCCGGAGTTGAGCAGGCCGATGATGGCGAGCCAGATGGCGCCGCCACCGACTGCGGCAGAGAAGGAATAGAACTTGCCGAAGAAGCCGCCGGTGAAGGGAATTCCGATGAGCGAGACGAGGAAGAAAATGAGCAGGCTGCCGAGCAGCGGCGAGCGATAGATGAGGCCGCGGTAATCGTCGATGAGGGAGAGCTTCTCGTCGTATCCGGCGACGAGCGTGACGACGGCGAAGATGCCGACGTTCATGGCGGCGTAGGCGGCGATGTAGAAGGCTGGCGGCGGCGATGCCGATTGTCGCCGCAGTGCCGGCGAAGGCGGCGAGCAGATAGCCGGCGTGCGCGATGGAGGAGTAGGCCAGCATGCGCTTGACGTTCTGCTGGCGGAGGGCGGCGAGGTTGCCGACGGTCATGGAGAGAACGGCGACGATCCAGAGCAGCGGCGCCCAGATGGAGCGGAGAGTCGGGAAGCATCTCGTAGACCACGCGCAGCAGCAGCGCGAAGGCCGCGGCTTTGGGCGCGGTGGAGAGCAGCGCGACGACGGGCGAGGGCGCGCCTTCGTAGACGTCGGGCGTCCAGACGTGGAAGGGCGCGGCGGAGACCTTGAAGAGAATGCCGACGAGCATGAGCGCCAGGGCGGCGAGAACGAGGCGATTGGTTCTGCGCGGCGGGAGCGAGGCTGCGCGATCTCGTAGATCTGCGTGGTTCCGGTGGCGCCGAAGATGAGCGCGATGCCGTAGAGCAGAAATGCGGTGGCGAAGGAGCCGAGGAGGAAGTACTTGATGGCGGCTTCAGGGCCGCGGCCGGTCTGCTTGCGATAGCCGGCGAGGATGTAGGTGGAGATGGAGGAGATTTCAAGGGCGATGAAGACGACGAGCAGCTCGACGGCGCTGGTGAGCAGGCACATGCCGACTGCGCCGAAGACGATGAGCGCGTAGAACTCGCCCTGATGGTGGCTGTCTTCAGGGCAGCGTGTCGAGCGAGAGCAGCAGGGCGACGAGAACGATGCCGCAGATGAGGACGTGGAAGAAGACGGTGAAGGCGCTGGTTTCGACGGTGGCGAAGAAGCCGGTTCCTTCAGGCAGGGAAAGCTGCCAGAGGCTGGCCCAGAGGGCGATGGTGGTTCCGATGGCGGCGACCCAGCCGAGCGAGCGGCGCGGCCACGCGGGCGGAAGCGAGGCGTCGATGAGCATGATGGCGACGCCGGTGAGCGTGAGGATGACCTCGGGGAGGATGCGGTAGATGTCGGGAACTGGATTCACCGCTGGGCCTCCGCACGGACGAAGGAGATGCCGTGGCAGGAGCCGGCAGGTGAAGTGACGGGCTGGGCGATTTGCGGCGGGCGAGGCGGATGGACGCCGGTTTGGATGGTGTCAAGCCAGAGCGACGGGCGCGAGGCCCATGACGAGCATGAGGACGACGAGCGGCGTGAGCATGGCGAGCTCGCCGAAGCGGAGATCGGCGGCGGGCTTCGATGCGGCGAGCGCGCTTTCCGGTCCGTAGAAGAGTCGCTGCACGAGCGAGAGCATGTAGGCCGCGCCGAGAATGACGCCGAGAGCGGCGGCGACGGCCCAGCCGCGGCTGACCCCGGCGAAGGTGCTGGAGAGGATGATGAACTCGCCGATGAAGCCGCTAGAGCATCGGCAGGCCGATCATGGCGAGCGTGGCGATGACAAAGTAGGTGGCTGCGCGCGGCAGCTTGGCGGCGAGACCGCCGTAGGAGTCGATGAGGCTGGTGGCGTAGCGAATTTCGAGCGCGCCGAGGAGCAGGAAGAGCGCGGCGTCGACGACACCGTGGGAGAGGATCTGATAGACGGCGCCGGACCAGCCGGTGAATGTGAGGCCGTAGATGGCGAGGACGATGAGGCTGAGATGGCTGAGCGCGGCGAAGGCCATCAGACGCCAGAAATCGCGCTGGACGAGAGCGAGGCATGCGCCGTAGAGAATGCCGATGACGGCGAGGGCGATGAGCAGCGGCGCGATGGCGCGCGCCTGGGCGGGGAAGAGCCCGACGTGGAAGCGCAGCATGGAGTAGAGGCCGAGCTTGCCGGCGACGACCATGGCGAGCGCGACGGGAGCTTCGTTGTATGTGTCGGCGAGCCAGCCGTGGAGCGGGAAGACGGGAACCTTGACGGCGAAGGCGAAGAGAAACGCGAGCGCGACCCAGAAGAGCGCTCCGGCGGGAAGAACGCCGCTGGCGATGTGGTATTGCAGGTCGGCGAAGTTGAAGGTGCCGGTGCGCGCGTAGAGCCAGAGGATGGCGACGAGCAGCGGCGCGGAGGGAATGAAGGTGAAGAGGAAGAATTTGAGCGCGGCCTTGGGGCCCTCTTTGCGGCCGTACATGGCGATGAGGATGGCCATGGGGACGAGCGAGAGCTCCCAGAAGCCGTAGTAGAGCATGAGGTCGAGCGAGATGAAGACGCCGAACATGGCGGTCTGCTGGACGAGGAAGAGCGAGTAGAAGACTTTGCGGCGGGTCTGGATGGCGTTCCAACTGGCGACGACGCCGACGGGCGCGAGCAGGCCGACGAGAACGACGAGCCAGAGGCTGAGGCCGTCGACGCCGACGTGATAGAAGATGGCGGGGCTCTCGATCCAGGGAACGTTGCTGCTCGAACTGGAAGCCGGACTGGCCGGTGACGAAGTGCGCGGGAAGATGGAGCGTGAGGAGGAATGTGACGAGCGTGGTGAGGAGCGCGATCCAGTTGGGAAGTTTGGCGCGATCGGGCAGGAGCGCGACGAGGACTGCGCCTGCGAGCGGAACCAGCAGGATGAGGGTGAGAATGATGGGATCGAATGCGCTCATTCTCAGTGCCTCAATCCAGCGATGGCGAATGGTGAAGCCGCGATGAGCTCATCGTCGAGGAGCAGCACGAAGAGCAGAAAGGCGGCGGCTCCGAGCAGCCAGCCACGCCGCGTAGGAGCGCAGATTGCCGGATTGCCAGCGCTGGAGGATCGATTCCGGCGAGGTTGGCGATGCCGGCGAGCAGCCAGGCGACGCCGCCGAGAATGCAGTGTCGACTACCCACCCAGAACATACTTCGAGAAGTGCGAAGAGCGGCTTGACGATGACTGCGCCGTAGATTTCGTCGACGTAGTACTTGTTGGGGAGCAGCTTGTAGCCAGCCGGGATAGGCGGCGGCGAGTTGGGCCGGGCGCGTTCGGGTCTTGCGCCGGTAAAGTACTTGTCGGCAATGTAGCCAGCCTTCAAGGCCACGAGAACGGCGAGCAGATGTGAGCAGCAGCTCGAGGTGGAGGTTGCGGGGCGAGCGGCGTGGGATGCGCAGAGCGGCAGCGCAGGCGAGAGGAATGCGCGAGAAGCGTTCGATGCCGATCCAGCCGCCGCAGACGGAGAGCAGCGGCGAGAATCACCAGCGGCACGACCCATGGAAATTGGCGTGGAGTGGTGATGCTCAGTGCTTGCTGCGCGGCTCGCCGATGAAGGTCATGTACCAGAGGCGGAACATGTAGAGCGAAGTGAGCAGCGCCGTGACGAGGCCGACGAACCAGAGAAGCTTGCCGAGCGGTCCCTGGAGAAATGCTGCGTAGAGGATGGCGTCTTTGGAGAAGAAGCCGGCGAAGGGCGGAAACCCGGCGATGGCGAAGACCGCCGACGGTCATGGTCCAGAAGGTGACGGGAAGTTTCTTGCGCAGGCCGCCCATCTTGCGCATGTCCTGCTCGCCGCCCATGGCGTGAATGACGGAGCCGGCGGCAAGGAAGAGCAGGGCCTTGAAGAATGCGTGCGTGACGAGATGGAAGATGGCCGCCGAGTAGGCGGCGACGCCGCAGGCGAGGAACATGTAGCCGAGCTGCGAGATGGTGGAGTAGGCGAGCACGCGCTTGATGTCGTTCTGGACGAGGCCGATGGTGGCGGCGAAGAGAGCCGTGGCGGCGCCGACGATGGCGACCATGGCGAGCGCGAAGGGCGCGCGATCAAAGAGGAAATGCGTGCGGGCGATCATGTAGACGCCGGCAGTGACCATGGTGGCGGCGTGGATGAGCGCGGAGACGGGCGTGGGGCCTTCCATGGCGTCGGGCAGCCAGACGTAGAGCGGAAGCTGCGCGCTTTTGCCGGCAGCGCCGAGCAAGCAGGCAGAGGCAGATGACGGTGAGGACCGTCCCGTGCCAAGCGGTATGCGAGCGGCGAGCTGGCAGCGATCTCGGCTGAAGCTGAGCGTGCCGAAGTTGGCGAGCAGCAGGAAGATGCCGATGAGGAAGCCGAAGTCGCCGATGCGGTTGACGATGAAGGCCTTCTTGCCGGCGTCGGCCGCGGAGTGCTTGCTGAAAGTAGAAACCGATGAGCAGATAGGAGGCGAGGCCGACGCCTTCCCAGCCGACAAACATGAGCAGGAAGTTGCCGGCGAGGACCAGGACGGTCATGAAGAAGAGAAGAGATTGAGGTAGCTGAAGTAGCGCGCGTAGCCGCTTCGTCGTGCATGTAGCCGACGGAATAAATGTGGATGAGGAAGCCGACGCCGGTGACGACGAGCAGCATGACGAGCGAAAGCTGGTCGAGGACGAAAGCTGAAATCGACGTGGAGCGCGCCGATGGCGATCCAGGGATGCGAAAGGGTCTCAATGTAGGGCAGAGTGACCGCAGCCGTGGACGGGCCGCAGTCTGGCGCAGCTCTGAGCCGCGGAGATGATGGAAGCGCCGCGGCATTGAGAACCAATAGCGAATGACGCCAGTGGCGCGAGCATGCCGATGGTCGGGACGAGCCGCCTGGGCAGCCGCGAGCCGAGGATTCCGTTGAGCAGAAAGCCGGCGAACGGCAACAGCGGAATCAGCCAAAGATGGAGAGACTCGTTCATAGTTTCATCAAATCGATGCGGTCGACGGCCAGCGTGGCGCGGGCGCGGAAGACAGCAATGATGATGGCGAGGCCGACGGCGGCTTCAGCGGCGGCGACCATCATGACAAAAAAGACGAAGATCTGCCCTTGCACCACGTGCCATTGATAGGCAAAGGTGACGAAGGAGAGATTGACGGCGTTGAGCATGAGCTCAATCGACATGAAGACCGTGATGAGATTGCGCTTGATGAGAAAGCCGACGACGCCGAGCGAAAAAAGCACGGCGCTCAGGAGCAAATACCAGGAGAGCGGGACGTCGTGCTGAAGGAAATGTCACTTTGCGGCCGTCCCTTCTCCGTGGCCTTGGCGCTGGGCGAGGGCGACGGCGCCGAGGATGGCGATGAGGATGAGCACCGATGTGACTTCAAAGGGCAGCAGCAGCTCGTGGAAGAGCACCTGGCTGAGGAGTGACGAGATTCGATTGTCTTGAGTGGCCGTTTGCGAGACAGGCCTGGCCGAGATGCGCTGAGCCGAGGCCCTGGGCGTGAAGAATGATGGTGGCGAGCACGGCCAGAATGACGACGACGGCGGGAAAGCCGATGCGTGCGGCGGCGCGGCTGCCGAGAGTGCGCTCTTCGCGGCCGGCGTTGAGCAGCATGACGACGAAGGTGAACAGCACCATGACCGCGCCGGCGTAGACGATGATCTGCGCGATGGCGAGAAACTCCGCGCCGAGCAGGAGATAGAGCACGGCGAGCGAAGTCATGACGACGATGAGCGAAAGGGCGCTGTTGATGGGATGGGTCTGCAGCAGGAGATTGATGGCTCCCGCGAGGCAGAATCCGGCAAAGAGGAAGAACAGAATCAGGTGCATATTGTTCCGGCGATCAATCTTGTAACGCCCTCAGGCAGTAGATGAAAGCGTTGCAGTGCAGAACTGCTTGATTCGGCGATAGTTTCCAGAAGTTCCTTCCCGATTGTAAATGAGTGCGGCGTCGAGCCATGTCTCGATCGGCGGTAATGGAATTCGCATCTTAGCGATACGCAAGCCAGAGGCTTGTTCCCACAATGTTGAGGATGGCGAGCGGAAGCAGAAGCGCCATCCGAAGTTCATGAGCTGGTCATAGCGGAAGCGAGGCAGCGTGCCGCGCACCCAGACGTAAAGACAGAGAAAACAGAAAACTTTGACGACAAACCAGAAGAGCGGGAGCGACGGCGTTGAGCAAGATGTTCTGCGGACGGCGGCATCAGGTCGCCGAAGGGGCTGGTCCAGCCGCCGAGAAAGAGCAGCGTGGCCACGCAGCCCACGTTGATCATGTTGCCGTACTCGGCCATGAAGAACATGGCGAACTTCATGGAGCTGTATTCGGTGTGATAGCCGCCGGTGAGCTCGCTTTCGGCTTCGGGCAGATCGAAGGGCGAGCGGTTGGTCTCGGCGAAGGCGGCCATCAGGTAGATGAAGAAGGCGACGAACTGGCAACCGCCGAAGATGTTCCAGGTGGCGATGCCGAGCGTGGGCCTGCTGCTCGACGATGACGCGCAGATTGAGCGAGCCGGCGCGAAGCACGACGCCGACCAGCGAGAGGCCGAGGGCCAGTTCGTAGCTGATGAGCTGCGCCGAGGAGCGCAGCGAGCCGAGCAGGGAATATTTGTTGTTCGACGACCAGCCGGCGAGAGCGATGCCGTAGACGCCGATGGAAGTGATGCCGAGAATGACGAGCAGGCCGATGTTGATGTTGGAGATTTCAAAGAGATCGAAGCCGTGCGGGCCCATGCCGGGCGCGCCGAAGGGAACGACGGCGATGGAGATGAGCGCGCAGCCGAGCGAGATGATGGGCGCGAGAAGATAGAGCGGGCGGTAGACGGCGGTGGGAATCAGGTCTTCTTTGAGGAAGGACTTGGCGCCGTCGACGAGCGGCTGCAGCAGGCCGAAGGGGCCGACGCGGCTGGGTCCCCAGCGGTTCTGGATGCGGCCGACGAGCTTGCGCTCGAGCAGCACGGTGTAGGCGATGCCCATGAGCATCACCACCGTGACCACGGCGACTTTGAGCAGGCTCCAGAGAAAGAATTGCGAGAATCGTCACGTGCGTTTGGCCTTTTGCAGTTGATCAACTGTCCGAGGGTTAGCCGATTATCTTCCAGTTTAGCAAGCCAGCGTGTCTGAGCGATCGGTGCATGTCAGATTGCTCAGTCGGCGGCGGTTTCGGCCATTTCTTTGGCCTGGTGTTCGTTCGAGTTGCCTGAGCGCTGGGCTGTAGCGGCCCAGCGTTCCGGAGGTGAAGAGAGTGTCGTGCGCGGGAACGATGAGTTCCGGTGCAGCGAGCGCGGAGACGGGACGAGTCGGACACGGTGCGGGTGAGGCCGGCTCGGTGTGCACATCGTTGCCGGCGAAAAGATTGATGCGGTCGAGCGTGTAGCCGGGAACGAGGCGCTCGATTTCGTCGAGAGCGGCGAGCGGATCGAAGGGGCTGAGTTTGGGTTCGAGGCCGTTGGCTTCAAGCCAGACGGCGTGGCGGTCGGCCTCGCCGGACTGCGCGCCGCGCGACTGGCCGAGATCGGCCGGTGGTGCCGGCGCGTGCCGAAGGGAACCAGCGTGCTGACGTCGACGCCCATGCCGCCGGCGAGGCGAACGAGGATTTCGAAGTCGGGCTTGACGCCGGCGCGGTCGGCGGCTTTGCGGACGATTTGGATGTCGCCGAAGGTGTTGGTGACGGTGCCGGATTTTTCGTAGAGGCTGGCGGCGGGGAAAACGACGTCGGCGAGAGCGGCGGTTTCGGTGAGGAAAAGATCCTGCACGATGAGGAATGTGTTCTTGAGCGCCGCGGGATCGAGCTTGGCGCGCGAAGCAGGATTGGCGCCGACGACGAGCAGCGCGCCGAGATCGCCATGCGCAGCGGCTTCGAGCATTTGCGGCAGCGTTTTGCCGGGAGCGGCGGGAAGGTTGGGGTACTCGGCGAATGCGCCGGGCGCGGTGACGGGAACGTAGCCGGGCAGCAGGTCGGGGAAGAGGCCCATGTCGGCTGCGCCGCGCGAGTTGGAGTGGTCGCCGAGATAGGCGAAGCGGACGTTGTCGCGCTTGAGGCCCCAGGCGACGAGATTCGTCGACGGCCTCGCCGCGAAATTCCTCGCCGAAGATGACGATGAGCGATTCCTCGGCGAGCGATGGCTTTGCTGAATTCGGATTTGCCGGATCGAGAGATGGCGGCGAGGTTCTTGTAGCCGCCGGCTGGAGATCGAGCGTGGCTTTGGCCTGGCGCTCGAGCTTGATGGGCTCGGATGTTGGCGATGTAGAGGCGGGCGCGATTGAGGCGCACGTTGGTGCGCAGCTGCCAGGCGAGGAGCGGATGCTCGTCGGTGGGATTGCCGCCGACGAGAAGGATGGCGCAGGCGGAAGCGATGTCGCGCAGGCTGGCGGTTTTGCCGGGGTGGCCGGCGAGGGCGCGGGCGAAGGCCGCGTAGTCGGTGGTGCGCTCGTGATCGATGTTGTTGGTGCCGAGAACCGTGCGCGCGAATTTCTGCAGCAGGTAATTCTCTTCGTTGGTGGTGCGGTTGGAGCCGATGACGCCGATGGCCGAGCCGCCGCGCGTGTCGCGAATTTCTTTGAGTTTGCCGGCGGCGATAGCGAAGCGCGTGCTCCCAGGTGGCGGGCTCGAGTTTGCCGTGCGGCGTTGCGGACGAGGGGCTGCGTGAGGCGGTCGGGGCTTTCGACAAAGTCGAAGCCGAAGCGGCCCTTGGCGCAGAGGAAGTCGCCATTGATGCCGCTCTTGTCGCGATTGTCGGCGCGAACGATCTCGGAGCCGTCGTTGGCCTGGCGCACGCCGAGCGTGACCTTGCAGCCGTCGGAGCAATGGGTGCAGACGGTGGAGACGTGGTTCATCTCCCAGGGGCGGGTTTTGTAGCGATAGCTGCCGCTGGTGAGCGCGCCCACGGGGCAAACGTCGATGCACATGCCGCACTGTTCGCAGTCGAGCTGGTTGACCGTGCGTTCGGGGACGATGACGGAGTCTGCGCCGCGATTCTGGATGCCGAGCGCCCAGACGTCCATGCCTTCGCCGCACATGCGGATGCAGCGGTAGCAGAGGATGCAGCGCGGGCGATCGTAGAAGACGGCGGGCGACCACTGCTGCTCGTCGCGATGGTGCTTGGCCTCGACGTAAATGGCTTTCGCCGGCGCCGTACTTGAAGGTCATGTCCTGCAGTTCGCACTCGCCGCCGGCATCGCAGACGGGGCAGTCGAGCGGATGGTTGCCGAGGAGCAATTCGATGGTGGCCTTGCGCGCCTGCGCGATCTCAGGCGATTCGGTGATGAAGACCTGGCCTTCGGCGACGGTGGTGGTGCAGGCGGTTTGCAGCTTGGGAACTTTTTCCTGGCGCACGACGCACATGCGGCAGGCGGCCTGCAGCGAGAGGCCGGGATAGTAGCAGAAGGCCGGGATCTCGATGCCGGCCTTGCGGCAGGCGTCAATGAGCAGCGTGCCCGCGGGAGCGGTGAGCTTTTTTCCGTCGACTGTGAAGGTTACGTCGGGCATTCTTTCTTTGCGATCCCTCAGGGCTAAAGCCCCGTTCATTTGGTCAGTCGGCACGACCGAAGTCGTGCCCTATTCGCTGCTTCTAGGCATTCTACACGACGGTCAACTGCGGCACGCCTTCCTTTGCGAACGGGCAGGGCTTGCCGTTCAGGTGATCTTCAAACTCCTTGCGAAACTTCTTGACGAAAGCGATGGTCGGCATGGCCGCAGCGTCGCCGAGCGGGCAGAAGGTGCGGCCCAGCATGTTTTCGGCGAGGTACTGGATGTTGTCGATGTCGCTTTCAGTGCCGAAGCCGGCGTGAAAGCGGGTGAGCGATTTCTTGAGCCAGTCGGTGCCTTCGCGGCAGGGAATGCACCAGCCGCAGCTCTCGTGCGCGTAAAAGCTGATGGTGCGCAGAGCGAATTCGACGATGCAGGTCTGGTCGTCGATGACGACGACGCCGCCGGAGCCGAGCATGGAGCCGGCTTTGCCCACCTGGTCGAAGTCCATGCCGAGGTTTTCGATTTCTTCCGGCAGCAGAACCGGCGTGGACGAGCCGCCGGGAACGACGGCCTTCAGTTTGCGGCCGCCGCGAATGCCGCCGGCGACTTCGTAGATCATCTTCTTGAGGTTGTAGCCCATGGGCAGTTCGTAGACGCCGGGGCGCTCGACGTGGCCGCTGATGCAGAAGAGGCGCGTGCCGCCGTTGCGCGGAGTGCCGACGGCTGCATAAGCCGCGGCGCCCATGGTGATGACGTGGGGCACGGTGGCGATGGTCTCGGCGTTGTTGATGACGGTGGGACCGCCGTAGAGGCCGACGACGGCAGGGAAGGGCGGCTTGATGC
Source organism: uncultured Acidobacteriaceae bacterium (assembly GCA_963782085.1). Lineage (GTDB taxonomy): Bacteria > Acidobacteriota > Terriglobia > Terriglobales > Acidobacteriaceae > Telmatobacter. The sequence goes on along the minus strand of CAWAIL010000001.1, from coordinate 351,428 downwards.
GCGGAACGCCGCGCTTGCCTTCGAGCGACTCCATGAGCGCGGACTCTTCGCCGACTTCGTAGGCGCCCGCGCCGGTCTGCGTGATGATCTGGAATTCGGTTTCGGTGCCGAAGATGTTTTTGCCGAGAAAGCCGCGCTCGTAGGCGTCGGCGACGGCGCGCTCCATGATTTCGAGGAGGTAGCGATACTCGCCGCGCAGATAGATGAAGCCCATCTTCGCGCCGACGGCGAGGCCGGCGATGATGGTGCCTTCGATGACGGAGTGCGGATCGTGCAGGAAGATGAGGTGATCTTTGCAGGTGCCGGGCTCGCTCTCGTCGCCGTTGACGAGGATGTACTTGGGCTTGGCGGACTGCTTGGGAACGAAGGACCACTTCATGCCGGTGGAGAAGCCCGCGCCGCCGCGGCCGCGCAGGTTCGCTGGCCTTCATCTCGTCGATGATCCAGTCGGGACCCTGCGCGAGGCATTTCTTGACGGCTTCGTAGCCGCCAAGTTCGAGGTAGCGGTCGATGTTGGCCGCGCCCATGCCGAAGCGGCGGGAGACGATCTTGACTTCATCGGGATGGGAGACGAGCCTAGGCATTTTTTCCTTGTCGTGGATCTCTCGCCCGAGCTTGTTCCGCGATAGCCGCTCGAGAATGCCGGGCACGAGATCGGGCTTGAGCTCGTCGTGGAAGTCGTAGTTGACCTGGATGGCCGGCGCCCAGCAGCAGGCGCCGATGCACTCCACTTCTTCGAGCGAGAAGAGGCCGTCGGCAGTGACGCCTTTGGTGGCCGACGCCGAGTTCTTCCTGGAAGCGCTCGTAGACGTCGTACGCGCCGCGCAGCATGCAACTGATGTTGGTGCAGACCTGGATGTTGTATTTGCCGGCCGGCTTGAAGCGGAGCATGGAGTAGTAGGTGGCGACGTTGCGCACTTCGAGCTCGGTGATGCCGATGCGTCGGGCGATCTTCGGCGACGACGGCGTCGGAGAGATAGCCAACTTCGTCCTGCGCGTAGAGCAGCATGGGAATGAGGGCGGAGCGCTTGACGGGATACTTCTGGACCAGCGCGTCGAAGCGCGCGGCCAGCTCGGGCGAGAAGATCGACCTGCGCCGGATTGTGATTTATCTGGGCTCATTCCTTCAGTTCGCGATCTGCACCAGAGATGGCTGCTGCATCAGTTCCCGCGCCCATTGCTTCAGCGGCCAGATCCATTGCTTCCTTCGCCAGTTCGCTGCGCAGAGTTCCGGGTTCGGTGAATTCCATCGTTCCGCTGCTTCCATTTTCTCGCGTCCAGGTGACGATTGCGTGATGGCGCTTGAGGATGCAGCCATTTTTCGGCCGTGGCGGACGGTGATGGTGTTCTCAGCAGCTTCGACCGTCGGCTTGACGATTGCCATTGAGGCCGTGAGCCGCGGTGTAGCTGCGAAGCAGGGAGGCGAGCGAAATCCAGAGCTCGGCAAAATGCGGTTCGTCGTGAGCCAGTTTGGCGGATTCGATGAGTTTTGAGCGCTTTTCTATCAAGCAAATTCCTGTCTCGAGTATCTCAGAAATGATGTCCGCGGCGACCATGTTGGGGCCGTGTGACGCGGCATGCCTGTGATCGTTACGGGTTTCAAAGTCATTCCGGCCCGCGGGTCCCCTCTGCAGGGGATATTCCTTTCTTGAAATCTCCCGCCGATTGGGCGGCCCAAAGATTGAAGCCGTGATTTGCTTCCTGGTTCCGTCGAACTCAATGCAACACATCAGCACAGCACCGAAAGTGAGACAAAGTCTTCCGACGTAGCAAGGGATAAATACCCTTTCGATGGGAGACAGTCGTCGCTTTTGAAGTTCCCGATTCGCCCTCTCGATTTCAGGAACGATGGAAGCTTTGACTGCCTCAAAAAATGCGCCAGCATCGAATTCCCGTCGTTCCAAATCGCTGCTGAGTTTTTGTTCTACATGGCCCGAATATCTGAGTCTTTCTGCCAAAGTACTGTAGTCGTTCACGGGGTCCCCTTACTTTACCGATCTATCTCTCCTAACACGATGTCGATGGAGCCGATGACGGCGACCAGGTCGGCGATCAGGCGGCCCTTGCACATGGTCTCCAGAGCCTGCAGCGTGGCGAACGACGGATAGCGCATGTGCACGCGGTAGGGCTTGGCAGTGCCGTCGGAGACGACGTAATAGCCCATCTGCCCGTGGCCGCATTCGATGCCCTGGTAGACCTCGCCGGCGGGAACGTTGAATCCCTCGGTGACGATTTTGAAGTGATGGATGAGGGCTTCCATCTGGGTCTTCATTTTTTCGCGGTCGGGCAGAACGATCTTGGGCGCGTCGGCTTTGACCGGGCCGCCGGGCATGCCGTCGAGGGCCTGCTGGATGATCTTGGTGCTCTCGCGCATTTCGACGAGGCGAACTTCGTATCGCGCCCAGGTATCGCCGACGGTTGAGATCGGCACCTTGAACTGGAACTTCTCGTAGCTGGAGTAGGGCATGTCGCGGCGAAGGTCGATATCGACGCCGGAAGCGCGCAGCGGCGGGCCGGTAACGCCGAGCGCAATTGCATCTTCTGCAGAGAGATAGCCAACACCCTTCAAGCGATTCATGAAGATTGGATTGCCGGTGAGGAGGTTCGAATATTCGTCGATTTTCTCCGGGAAGTGTCCGGATGAATGCCTGGACGCGATCGAGGAAATCCAGCGGCGGCTCCATGGAGAGGCCGCCGATGCGGAAGTAGCTGGTCATCATGCGCTGGCCGGCTACCGCCTCAAAGAGCCTGAGAATCTCTTCGCGCTCGCGGAAGGTGTAGAGGAAGACGGTGAGGGCGCCAATGTCCATGGCGTGCGTGCCGAGCCAGATGAGGTGCGAATTGAGGCGGCTGAGCTCGGTGAGCAGAACGCGAATCCATTGGGCGCGCTCGGGGATTTCGAGGCCGAGAAGCTTTTCGACGGCCAGGCAGTAGCAGAGATTGTTGGAGAGCGGATCGAGATAGTTGATGCGATCGGTGAGCGGAACGACCTGCTGATAGAACTTGGCCTCGCAGGTTTTCTCGATGCCGGTGTGCAGATAGCCGATCTCAGGCCGAACGCTGACGATGACTTCGCCGTCGATCTCAACGACCAGGCGCAGCACGCCGTGCGTGGCCGGGTGCTGCGGGCCCATGTTGAGGACCATGCGCCGCTCGCCGGAGGCTTTCGGCGACGGGGAGCTCGAGGACGGGTGCGCCGGGGATTTCGCTCATCAGCGGTATCCCTCCACCGGGTAGTCCTTGCGCAGGGGGTGGCCCTTCCAGTCGTCGGGCATCATGATGCGGCGCAGGTCGGGATGGCCGGCAAAGCGAATGCCGAAGAGATCGAAGACTTCGCGCTCGTAGATAATTGGCGCCGGCCCAGACGGGCATGATGGAATCGACAGCTGGGATCGGCTTCGTCGAGCATCACGCGCAGGCGGATGCGCTCCTTCAACGCGATGCGAGAGGATGTGGTAGCTCAACTGGAAGCGCGGCGAGGCAGGGAACCAGTCGACGGCGGTCATATCTTCAAAGAAGTTGTAGCCGGCGGCCTGCACGGCGGAGCAGGCGGCGCGAATCTCGCGATGGCGCGATGGTGAGGGTGAGTTCGCCGAAGTCGAATTTGGCATCGGTGAGGGCGCTCAGCATTCCAATGCGAGAATGGCCTTGATCGGCGGGATGGTCCGGCATTCCCTCGAGGACTGCTTCTTTGCCGAAGAATGAGGGTGGTTGGGACATCTTAGAGATCCGCCTTGTCGACGATTCGCTTTATCAAAGGTCCGCCTTGTCAGAGATCCGCTTTGTCCTGGCTCCAGTTCAGGATGCCTTTGCGCACGATGTAGTAGAGGCCGACGGCGACAAAGCCGAGGTAGACGAGCATCTCCCAGAAGCCGAAGAGACGGGAGCGCCGGTGAGTGCGGAAGGCGGCGATAGATGACGGCCCAGGGCATCATGAAGACCACTTCCACGTCGAAGAGGATGAAGAGAACTGCGACCAGGTAGAAGCGGACGCTGAAGCGGCCGCGGGCGTCGCCGACGGCCTGAATGCCGCACTCGTAGGCAGCGAGCTTGACGCGGGTATTGCGATGGCGGCCGACGAACCATGAGGCAGTAACCATCCCCACGCCAAGCAGAACCGCGGCAAGAATCTGCATCAGGAGCGGAAGATACTGCCAGATATAAGGAGTCGATGTCATCGCCACCTGTTCCGAGGTAAATCGATATGAGTGCTGGTGCTTTCCGGTTTCAAGCAGAGCTTCGATCGAACAGGTCCCTGGCCGCCGAGTCCCTACTTTGAGATTAGGTTTTCGACCCCGTCCCGTCAAGGCGCGGTGAACCCCTGAATTATTTGAAGTTCTTCGCTGAAGTGTGCACCTGGATGTTTGAAAAATGCTACAGATTTGATTGGGTTGCGCGAGTGACCTTCATCACTGGAGCCCACATTGGACCGGGGGAGGATAAACAGTGCCGAATCCGGACACTCTGAAGACTAATTAAAGGGGAAAAGCGCGAACGCCGAAGGAGAGTATGAGGATGGAAAGAATGGCGGCTTTCTCGACTGAAGACAGGATGCCTCGGGGGGCGCCGGTTCCGGCAGGGCGCTTCGATCGTGGTCCTCTCAGACGCAGGCGCATTTCTCCAAACGCAGGCCGTGCACTAGAGATGTTGGGGCACGCAATCCAATATCTTACAGATGAGTATGTTCATCGCGGCGGCTCGTTCTCAGCGCGAAATGGGGAAGTGGCGGCGGTGCAACTTCTGATGGAGATCAATCGCCAGATTTATTTTGATTGCCCTGCAGTACCGACAATTGCGGATCGGTGCCGGTCGTTGCTGCGCCTGAGAGCGGCCTGAGATACCCGTTTGTGGTTCGTTTGTGCGTCGGGTGACGGGCGGGTTGGACTCATTTCGGGTCTTCGACCTGGTGGGTTCTCTCTTTACCGAGAGGCTTGGTAAGCCATGGGTCGCAAACGTGATCACGCTCCCCTTGGGTTAAATCGGGTTCGTGCCTTGACGTAGCGACAGTTGCAAAGCATTCAAGGCACACTGAGTCGAACACCCCGTTCCTGCTGGCGCGGTGAATGAATCTCGGACTAGTTGGAGGGCCCATGAGTAAGTCCCCCAAAGTATGGTCGCTTGACGAAAAACCGCAACTAGGGAAATTGATATGGTGTGACCCTGTCAACATCTTCGAATCGCTGGGGTGGTTTTTGTTTTTGCATTTGCCTTTTCGAGGACAGGAGTCAGCAGCAGCCGTGGCAGGTAATGGCGACGATTGATCAAGCTGATATTCGCGGGTCGGAACCGCATAATCATGATCCGTCGGGAGCTGCCTCTGACTACTCACGCGAGTCCGGCTGAGCCTGTCGCAAACTTCCGCCGAGGATTCTCCTTCGTGCTTGCTCCGGCTGCGGCTGACTCTGTCCTCGAGTTGGATAGCGTTGTTCATTGGTTGATTGGTTTTTGTTTTTTCCCTATTTGGAAGGTCTTTGCTTTTGTTCTTTCGGTTTTCGTCATGCTGCCAGCTGTTGCCTGTTGGCCGCCGCTTCAGCCTTGATCCCGATGGCCCAGATGAAGCCCAGCAGTTCGCGTGCGACCGCCGTCATGACCTTCCTCTGATCCTTGCCCGCGTGCATCATCTTCATATAACGCTTGTGCAGGCGATTCTGCGCCTTCCATGCTATTTCGGTGATCTCTGCCGGAACGCCCTTGGTGTCGTTTGCGCAGCTTTTCCCCTACGCGGGGCAGATGTCGATAGCACCAGGCCGATTCGACCACGATTCGTCTGAGGTGAGCGTTGCCGGCCTTGGTAATGCCGCCTCTTCGAATGCGCTTGCCGCTGGAGTCTTCGCTCGGAAACACTCCGCAATAACCCATCAGCTTCCGTGCACTCTCGAAGCGGGAGGAGATGTTGCCCAGTTCGGAGGCGATCGTGACTGCCGAGATATGCGCCACACCGCGCAGAGCCTGCAGGCCCCGGATCAGTTCCTGCATCGGCTCCGGAGCCAGCTTCACCACTTCCAGGATGGCCTCTTCCAATCGCTTCACCCGTGCGGCTCATGTGCTCCACTTCGTTCATGCAATCCAGCCGCGTGACTTCCTGCGCCGGCTGTGTGTAGCGAACCTGCGCGAGCCACCTCATGTAGCGCTCTGTCCACGCCTTCAGTCCCAGCGGTGGACGCTGGCCCGTACGCAGAAGGAACTTGGTTAACCGATGCCGCGCGCGCAGCTGATCCTGCTTGGCCGCCTCCCGTTGCCGGACAAGATCGCGCAACGCCTCGGAGTCTTCATCCGGAACCCACACCGCCGTCAGATCTCCGGAACGATGACTGCGTGCCAGCTTCAGCGCGTCCCGCCGGTCCGTCTTCACGCGGTCTCCGGGCTTCTTCGGAACCAGGCTCGGCGCCACCACCGCGCACTCGACACCCAACTGCGCCAGCTGCCAGTAAAGTACGAACCCTGTCGGGCCGGCTTCGTAGCAGGCGCGCAGATGCTCGGCGGGACCAAGCTTCCTGATGAACTTGCGGACCGACTCTTCGCGGTTGGCAATCGTTCCCAGGCTGCGAACCTCGCCATCCGGTTCGGCTACCGCTACGGCTATCGTTTCGGCATGGACATCCAAGCCCAAAAATCGTAACTTCTCTCTCATGACCGGTTCCCTCCGCTTGTGGCTCTGGACTGAAGTTCGTCAAACAAACTCAGCCTAACCCACGACTAGCGCATCGAGCCGGTCACACCATAATGACTACTAGGATGAAAGGGCCGCGGGGTACAAATGTGTCGCTGTTTGACCGCTGGCGGCGATAGAAGGCTTAGCTGAACCTGGTGCAGGCTCATTGTCCAAGTACGAGAACGCCGAACAGGACAATCCATGCAAATCCCATCGTGTGCCAGAACCAAGCCGCGGCGTCGACTGCAATTTGACGGGTTTCCACTCGCTTGACGCTCGAGAGCGCGCTGAGGCATGCCAGCAGAGCCAGAATGCCGAGAACGAGGTGGGCGGCGTGTAGGCCGGTGATCAGGTAGAAGAAGTAACTTGCGGGAGTGGCCGTGCGATCAAACGCGAAGCCCTGAATGGTCAGCTGACGCCAGGCGGTCCACTGGCCAGCCAGAAACGCGAGGCCCAGAAAGAGCGTTGCTCCAACCCAAGGCAAAGTGCGGCGGAGTGCCGGACGACCCAGCCCGAGCCATTCTTCGAGCACGTCAAATTCGCGGAAGATGTGCCTGCGAGCGACTTCCATGGTGAGGCTGCTCAACAGCAGAACCGCCGTGTTGAGAAAGAGAATCGGAGGCAGCAGGACGGGGTGCCAGTCGCCCACCTGGCGAAGTGTGCCCGGGTCCATGTGCGTGCCGGCCTGGCGCGCATAAAAGAGAGTGACCAACACGACGAAGAACATCATGTCGCCGGCAAGGGCGCAGAAGACGAAAGCGCGGGTGCGATAGAGGGATTCCCGGGGACCACGACGCGGACTTTTCCACTCGTCGTCGCCGCCACCACCGCCTCCGCCCGTGGGCCGGCGGTCGACAGGCGGCTTTCCGCCTGTTCCAGGCGCCTTTCGCTCGATCTCCGACGGTATGGGCGTGAAGATAGAGGGCATATTCGTCCCCTGTGAGGATGAGATTACTCCCACTTCTGTTTGGACGCATTCAAAATCAGAAGAGTGGGCTGGACCGGAACGAAAGATGGTCTTGCCGATGAATTAAATTCGGGAAAACTTGGGGTCTTTGGGTTCGAAGCTGCCGATTTATCGCGCTATTTGAGATTCGTCACGAGTGAAAGTGCAGGGGCCTCAACAACACAGTCCTCACAGAGCAGAATCTGCTAAAGCAAACTAACGGCAAGGCGAGCAGTTTTCAGAGTGTCTGACCGTGCAGATCACTCGCAACTATCAAAAAGACGATGTCGCAGATCGCGTCAAGTCGCGGGGTTTTCGTAACTAAATTCTTCCGGCAATTCAGAAACAGGTTTTCGCTACCAGCCCCGGGTTTGCAGCAATTGCGATTCCTCGATGGCGGCCGCAGCCAGGCCCTTCATGGTTCCTGTGACCTGTTCGCTGACCTCAGCGAGAATCTTGGGATCGTTAAAGTGCGTGGTGGCCATGACGATGGCCTTGGCGCGGCTCACGGCCTCTTCACGTTCCTTTGGGTCCTTCTCGACATCGAGCGGTGTGGCGCGTTCCTTCATGAAGATGCCTGAGCCCACGAAGATCGCCTCCGCGCCGAGCTGCATCATGAGCGCTGCATCGGCGGGAGTAGCGATACCTCCGGCAGAGAAATTCGGGACAGGAAGCTTCCCGGATTCGGCGACCATGCGAACAAGCTCATAAGGTGCCTGGTGTTCTTTGGCTGCGGCGTAAAGCTCCTGCTCGGAAAGCACAGTGAGTTGGCGCATCTCTTTGGTAATTTGGCGGATATGCTGTACGGCATGGACCACGTCGCCGGTGCCGGCTTCGCCCTTGGTGCGGATCATGGCTGCACCTTCCGCGATGCGTCGCAGGGCTTCGCCGAGATTGCGCGCGCCACAAACGAAGGGTGTGGTGAACGCATGCTTGTCGATGTGGTGCGCCTCGTCGGCGGGCGTGAGAACTTCGCTCTCGTCGATGAAATCGACACCCAGTTCCTGAAGGATCTGCGCTTCGGCGAAGTGGCCGATGCGGGCCTTGGCCATCACGGGAATGGAAACGGCCTGGATGATCTGCTTGATCAGCGCTGGGCGAGCCATGCGGGCTACTCCGCCTTCAGCGCGGATCATGGCGGGGACGCGCTCGAGAGCCATGACCGAGGTAGCGCCTGCTTCTTCCGCAATGCGCGCCTGCTCGACGTTCATCACGTCCATGATGACGCCGCCTTTGAGCATTTCGGCGAGGCCGACCTTCAGGCGGAGGGGAGTTCCGGTTAAGCTCTTGTTTCCGTTGGACTCAGGCATAAACCACGACCTCGATCGGCGGTACCCGATCAACGCGGATGGGAAGCCCGCAAAGAATGACTACTCGACTAGTGTAGCAGCGATGGAGTAAGCGCGGGAGCGGGCGCAGGCAGACCGCAATTCTTAGACCATTCCAATACTCCTGATCCTTTTCTGGACACTTTTCTGCAGGGGAAATCTGCGCATGGCAGTTTCGCCACAATTTCCGGTCGCTGGGGCGCGGGTCTCTGCCGCTGAGGGGAAGCCTGATCGGCCGGGTGAGAAGCCGAAAGAGGATCTGGTCTCGGGCAGTTCGCTGGCGTTAGTGCCGCTGAAGCAGCCAGTAGCCGAAACAACGAAGGATGCATTCGGCCCGAGAGTGATGCGACTGCCGGTGGAGGTGGATGTAGCCGTAGCTGTAAGAGGGTTTCGCGTGCGGCACCTGCTGGCGCTTGCTCCCGGAGAAGTGATTGAGTCGCAATGGACGAACGGGAGCGATCTGCCTTTGACGGCCGGAAATGTGCGGATGGCGTGGACCGAATTTGAAGTTGTGGAAACGAAGCTGGCTGTGCGTGTAACGCACGTGGCATGAACGAGGCGGCGGATGAAGAAAGCAATTGGCGGAATTGCAGGATGGTTGATGGGGCGGTTGGAGGGCGGAGTTCGGCGGAAGCCGCGTCTCGAATTGCTTGAGAGGCTGACGCTTGCTCCGAAGCAATCGCTGGCGCTGGTCACGGCGGATGGGCAAAGAATCCTGGTGGCCACTTCGGCCGAAGGATCACCGGCCATCTTTCGGCTTGATGCCGGAAATGGATTCGATGTGAAAATTCCGGTTCTCGGCCAAATGCCCGCTCTTCCAGGGAAGAGGTTATGGTAGCCCGACTGGTGTCGCATCTTGCGGTGACCACGCCCGTTTCGCTCGTCCCCGATTTGAATGCGAAGCTTCATCCCTCCGATGCAACGCCCTGGACCATCCTGTTTGTTCTGACGCTGATCACGCTTTTGCCCGCAATTTTGATGGCGATGACGCCGCTGGTGCGCCTGCTGGTGGTGTTTCACTTTCTGCGCCAGGCGTTGGGAACGCAGACTGCGCCTTCGAATCCAACGCTGATGGGCCTGGCGCTGATGATGGCCTGGTTCCTGATGACGCCGGTCCTCAATCAGGTCGATCAACAAGCCGTGGAGCCGTTTCGTGCCGGGCAGATTACCGGGATGGAGGCGATCGATCGCGGGGCGCAGCCGGTGAAACATTTCCTGCTGCGCTACGCGCGGGAAAAGGACCTCGCGCTGTTCACGGCTGCAGGCCAGATTCCGCGCCCGAATGGTCCGGACGATCTGCCGATGCGCGTGGTCGCGCCCGCGTACATCCTCTCCGAGTTGAAGGCAGGGTTTGCGATCGGCGCGGTTTTGTTTCTTCCTTTTCTGTTGATCGACATTGTCACTGCATCGATTACAACTTCGATCGGCATGTTCCAGCTGCCGCCAGTGGTGGTTTCGACGCCGCTGAAGATCCTGCTTTTTGTAATGGTGGATGGCTGGAACCTGCTGGCCAGCTCTTTGCTGAAGAGTTTTTGAGAGGAGTCTCATGACGCCCGATATGGTAGCGGAGCTGATGCGCCAGTTGATGCGCGAGTCGATGATCCTGGCCGCGCCGTTGCTGGTGGCCGCTGTGGCTCTGAGTTTTGTCTTGAGCCTTGTGCAGACCTTGACCAGCCTGCAGGAACAGTCGCTGACAAGCGTGCCGCGGCTGGCTGCAATTGCGCTGATTCTGCTGGTTGGCATGCCGTGGTTCCTTGAGCGGATGGCGGCCTACACGCGGTTACTGCTGGGAGATTTTCGAAGATATCTCGGATGAAAGAGACAGCGAGCCAGGGAGCGAGGAAGTCAGGGAGCAGATATGGCAAAGGCTGGACGATGAGCGAATGGGGCACTTTCCTGAGCGCCATGACGCTCGTCCTGGTGCGGGTGAGCGGGATGGTGGCTTTTCGCGCCGTTCTTTTCTTCGACCGCGCTGCCGATTCGGGCGAAGGCTGTCTTCGTGGGCCTGGTCGCATTCCTTCTCGCACCTCTGGTGGCTGCGGAGCCGCATGCACAGGTGTCGCTGACCAGCTCGGCAATTGTGGGTGAGTTGGCTGTGGGGCTGGTGTATGGACTGTCGCTCGCGCTGTTGAACGAGATGCTCCTGTTTGCCGGGCAGATTGTGGGGTTGCAGTTCAGCTTTTCGCTGGTGAACCTGATCGATCCGGCTTCTTCGATCCAGACGCCGCTCCTGGGCGATCTGTTCCAGTTGATGGGCACTCTGGTTTTAATCACAGCGGGCCTGGACCGGGTGCTGCTGGCCTCGATGCTGCGCAGCTTCCGCGTCGCTCCGCTGGGGACTTATGCATTCGACTTCACCGCGAGCGATGGAGATTGTGCACGCGGCGGGAGGAGTGTTTCTGGCCGCTCTCGAACTGGCCGCACCAGTGCTGGCGGCAACCCTGCTGGTGGAATTTGCGATCGCGCTTCTGGGAAAGTTGAGCCCCCAGTTGCCGGTGATGTGCTGACGGTTCCAGCTGAAGACGCTGACCGGATTCGTGATCCTGATCGGCGCCTTGGCACTCTGGCCGCGATTTATCGAGGCGCGCTTTGCAGAATTGCTCAACATGGCTGAGCAGCTGATCGCGGTGCCGGGCGCGGCACACGGCGTCGGGAGGCTAAGCGATGGCGGGAGAGCGCACAGAACAGGCCACCCAGCACCGGCGCGAGAAGGCCCGCAAGGAAGGCGACATCCTGCACAGCCGCGAATTGGCGGCAGCGGCAGGAACACTGGCTGGCGTGATGCTGCTGGGTCTGTCGGCGCGCGATCGATGGAGACCTGGCGCAAGGCGTTCGCGCGAGTTTCTGGCGCTGGGTTCAGCAGACGCGCTGGGAGCCGGCAACTGTGGGGCCGACGCTCGTCACGATAAGGGGATTGACGCTGGGAGTGCTGGCAGCCGCCGGCAATGGTGATGGCTGCGGTCGCTTTGACAGCACTCGGCGCGGGCATGGTGCAAGACCGGGGGATTGAACGTGCATCCCGGCGCCGTTGGATTCAAGCTCGACCGCATCAATCCCGTCTGTCGAATCTGAAAAACCTGTTCTACCTGCGCGCCGCGGCGCGGATGGGAAAGTCGCTGATCCCGGCAAGTTTTCTGGCCGTTTTTGCCGTGCAGCGTATCGCGCATCAATTGATCTCTTCCACCGTTTTCGATGATGCGCCTGGAACAGCTGGGACGCGGATGTTTACGGACTGCTGCTGGCCGCGGCCTGGCTGCTCTTTGGATGGTCGGCGATCGACTATCTGGTGGAGTGGCAGAGCCGCGAATCGCGCCTGAAGATGAGCCGGCAGGATCTGCGCGACGAATACAAGGAGACCGAAGGCAGCCCGCAGATTCGCGGCCGCATTCGCAACCTGCAGCGCCAGATGCGGCGGCGGCGCGTGAAGGCCGACGTGGCAAAGGCGGCCGTGGTCCTGACCAATCCCACGCATTATGCGGTGGCGCTTGGCTTCGACTTCGTGACCATGGAAGCGCCGAAGATGCTGGCCAAGGGCCGCAACCTGCTGGCAGAGGAGATCAAGGCCGAGGCGCGCTGGGCCGGCGTTCCGATCGTCGAGAATCCGCCGCTGGCGCGCTCGCTCTATCGCACCGTCGAAGTCGGCCAGGCGATTCCGGTGGAGCTGTATGCTGCGGTGGCGGCAATTCTTGCATATCTCTATCGACAGCGCGTGGAAGCTGAACTCCGCGACGTCGCGCGGCGCTGCCGCGCCGTTCAGGTCTTGCGAGGAGGTCAGTCAATGAGGTTCGGCGGCGCTTTGGAGGTTCCGCATGAGCACGCCGCATTGCCGGCGCTTCCGGCGCAATCGATCCTGCAACGACTGCGCGAGTACGTGCTGCCGCTGGCGGCGATCAGCGTGATCTTCGTGATGCTGATTCCGCTGCCTGCCGCGGGGCTGGACCTGTCTGCTGGCGCTTTCGATGGCGGCATCGATCATCGTGTTTCTCTCCGCCGTGCAGATTCGCCGCGCGGTCGAGCTCTCGGTTTTTCCCACGCTGCTGTTGCTGCTGACTCTTTTCCGGCTCTCGCTCAATATCGCATCGAGCCGGCGCATCCTGCTGCACGGCCAGGAAGGTACAGCCGCCGCAGGAAAAGTGATCGAGGCCTTCGGGCAGTTTGTCGTGGGCGGCAATTACGTGGTCGGCTTCGTGCTGTTTCTCGCCCTGGTCGCGATTCAGTTTCTGGTGGTTTCGCACGGCGCGGTGCGCACGGCCGAGGTGACGGCGCGCTTCACCCTGGATGCGTTGCCGGGCAAACAGATGGCGATCGATGCCGACATGAATGCCGGCCTGATCGATGAAGCCGAGGCGCGCCGAAGGCGGCAGGCGATTGCGCGTGAAGCGGAGTTCTATGGCGCAATGGATGGCGCAGCGCGGTTCAACCAGCGCGATTCGCTGGCCACGATCCTGATTACGGCGATCAATATTGTCGCCGGTCTGCTGATCGGAACCCTGCAGCAGGGAGTTGCGCTGAGCGAGGCGGCGCGAACCTACACGGTGCTGACGGTGGGCGACGGACTGGTGACGATCATTCCTTCGCTGCTGGTTTCGGTGGCCGGCGGCATCACGCTGACGCGCGCGAACTCGGCGGGACATGCTGGGAGGCGAGATCCGCCAGCAACTGCTGGCGCGGCCGGCGACGTTGTATATGGCGAGCCTGGTATCGCGCGGGAATGTGCCTGATTCCGGGATTGCCGAAGCTGGCGTTCCTGGCAGTGGCCGCGGGGCTGTTCGTGGGCGGAAGGCGGCTGTCGACGCAGGGCGCAGGCGACAGCGCCGCCCGAACTCGACTCCGGCGGAAAAGAAAAAGGCGGAGCAGGCGCAGGGTTCGGAGCTGGCGCAGCTGCTGCGGCTGGAAGACCTGACGCTCGAGATCGGATTCCAACTGATTCCGCTGGTGGATGAAAAGCAGGGCGGGCAACTGCTGAACCGCGTGCGCGCGCTGCGCCGCCATCTATCGAGCGAGATGGGATTCCTGGTGCCGCCCGGTGCATATCTCGGACAACTTGCGGCTGAAGCCGCGCGAGTATGTGGTCTCGCTGCGCGGCATCGAGATTGGCCGCTGGCAGACGGAAGGGACGCAGCTGCTGGCCGTCTCGGGCGAGCCGGGGCGGCGGCCGCTGGCCGGCAAGGAGACGCGCGAGCCGGCATTCGGAGTTCCGGCGATCTGGATCGCTGCCGGCGCTGGAAGAGCAGGCGATTGCGGCGGGCTACTCGGTGGTGGACGCGGTCACGGTGATGACCACGCATCTGGGCGAACTGATCCGCCAGCATGCCTGGGAGCTGCTGGGCCGCGCGGAGACCAAGCGGCTGCTGGACGCGCTGAACGACAGCCATCCCAAGCTGCTGGAAGAGCTGGTGCCCAAGCTGCTGACGCTGGGCGAAGTGGAGCGGGTGCTGGAGCAGCTGCTGCGCGAGCGGGTTTCGATCCGCGACCTGGGAGCGATTCTCGAGGCGCTGCTGGAGACCGCGCCGGTGAACAAAAGCCTGGTGGCGCTGGTGGAAGCGGCGCGCCAGGCGCTGGGACGAAGGCTGGTGCAGCCCTTGCTCGACGGCGACGGCCAGCTGCCGGTGCTGCTGCTCGATCCGGGGCTCGAGGAAGAGATTCTGGCGGCTCTCGGCGCCGGAGACGGGCCAGCGGCTGCTGGGCAGCGATTGCTGAGCGGGGGCAGCCTATCTGTGCCCGTTCTGCGCCGCCTCGCCGATTCTGTGAGATCCCTTATCGGTTCCGCATCCGTTCTCCGGCCTCGCCCGTGCTTCTTTGTCCGAGTCCGGCCCGCTACCACGTGCAAGCGCTGGCTGGAGCCGGTGCTGCCGCGGCTGGCGGTGGTGGCGGCCGAGCGAGATTCCTCCTGAGGTCCGGCTGCGCCCGGTGGGCACGGTGCGCTGAGCTGGGGCGGGTCAGAAAGCGGCGAGGGAGCGGCTGAGTTGGGAGAAGAGCAGATGGGGATGGAAGGGAGCAGTTGATAGCCAGAGCAATCGAAGCGCTGTGCGCGCCCGTCGCAAGCGGACGAGCGGGTATCCGCCTGCATCCGCGGCGGCTTCAACGCTTGACGGCGGAGCAGGAGCGGGTGCTGCTGGAGCATCTGCCGATCGTGCGCTTTCTGGCGCGGCGCATTCACGAGCGGCTGCCGCAGCATGTGGACATCGAGGATCTGGTCTCGGCCGGCGTGGTGGGGCTGATGGACGCCTTCACCAAGTTCGATCCGGCGAAGAAAGTGCAGTTCCGCAGCTACGCGCAGTTCCGCATTCGCGGCGCGATTCTGGACAGCCTGCGCACGCTCGACTGGAGTCCGCGGGAGCTGCGCCGCAAGGGCCGCGCGGTGGAAGAGGCGATTCGCGTGCTGACGGCGCGGCTGGGCCGGGCGCCGGGCGAGGCCGAGATTGCCGCGGAGATGGGACTTGAGCCTCGAGGATACCAGCAACTGCTGGGCGATCTGAAGGGTCTGGAGATCGGCACGCTGCACGTCGAGCGCAACGAAAACTCGGGCGAAGAGGAACTGGCCTATGTGCCCGGCCGGCCGGAAGACGATCCGCTGTTTCGCTGCCTGCGAGGGCGAGCTGGAGGAGCGGCTGGCGGATGCCATTGCGAACCTGCCCGACCGGGAGCGGCTGGTGATGACGCTCTACTACTACGAGGAGATGACCATGCGCGAGATCGGCCTGGCGCTGGGCGTGGTCGAGTCGCGGGTTTCGCAGGTTCATGCCTCGGCGGTGGTGCATCTGCGCGCCGCGCTGCGCGACCTGGCGGCAGGGCAGTCCGAGCGAGCCGTCGGGATCTCGCAAATTCGCTCGGAAGGCATAGCTGCGAGAGCAGGGTTCGGCGGAACGGGATCGGAGGTGACAGTTGACGGAAAAGACGCTCAAGCAGGATGAGATCGACGCGCTGTTCGAGGCGGCGCAGAGCACGTCGCCGGATTCCGCGCCGCGCCGAAGTGCGCGCACGGGTCGTGCCCTACAACTTTTCATCGGCTGGGCAGATTTCGACCGAGCAGCTGCGCGCCATCAGCATGCTGAACGATCTGTTCGCGCGCAACCTGACTCACAACCTGGCCGCGTGGCTGCGCACGCGGTTTCAGGTGAACCTGGTTTCGGCCGAACAGATTCAGTTCAATGAGTTTCTGCTGCGGATTCCCGAGATCAGCTATGTGGCCTCGGTGCGGCTGGAGCCGCTGGGCGCGCTGTCGGTGCTGCAACTGGATCTGGCGCTTGGCGCCGCCGATCATCGACCTGCTGCTGGGCGGCGACGGCAAGGACGGGCCGCTGCGCGAGCTGACCGATATCGAAGAATCGATTCTGGGCAGCGTGGTGGAGATCTCTGCCGCGAGCTGACGGCGGCCTGGCAGCCGGTGGGGCTGAGCTTCATCTTCGAGCGCCGGCAGATGCAGACCCAGGTGGCGCGCATTATTTCGGTGACCGAAAAGACGCTGTGCCTGAGCTTCGAGATCCGCATGCCGCACAGCTCGGGCCTGCTGAATCTGGCGTTTCCGGCGGTGGTCGCGAACACCATTCTGCGGCGGCTGACGACGGACTGGGGCCGGCGGCAGCGCCACGCCGGTGAGACGCGGGCGCGGATGGAGAGCTGGCGCGCGGGCATCCGGTTTGGCTGCGCGCTGCAGCTGCCCGCCAGTGCAGCTGGCGGCGAGCGCGCTCGAAGAACTTGAAGCCGGGCGACGTGTTGCGGCTGGACGTGATGCGCGGACTCGTTGTCGGAGTGGAGGGTGGGAGGCGAGACTCTCGCGACGGCCCAGGCCATGCGGCACGGCGCGCACCGCGCCGCGCGCATCGAGCGTGCATCGCGGAAGATGAGGCGCGATGAAGACTTATCTCGATTGCTGGGTGGAGGTGGCCGCGGCGCTTGTTCTCGCAGGCCCTGGCCGGCGAGCCGGAGCTGGTCGAGTCGCTGCCCAAGCCGCTGGGCGCAGGAGTCCTTCGGCTGCGCGGCCACGCTCGCAGGCGATGTGGAGGGCCGGTTCTCGGTGGTCCTCGACGGCTCGATTCTGGATGACGCCGCTGATGGGCGATGGCGTGGACCAGAAGGCGGGCTGGAAGGAGTTGCTGCGCGAGATCGGCGGATGCCGCAGCGGGCGATCTGCTGGCCACAGCGGGAAAGAAGTGCCAGGTAACAGGGTTCGAAGAGATTGCGGCAGGAGGGCAGATCTCGCGCGCCTTTCAGCTGAGGTCGGGCGAGCGGGCCTGGACGGTTCTGGTGCGGGACGAGGTCGACGCGCAGGAAGCGACCGAGACACAGGATGCGCAGTTCGGCTGCCGCCTCGCGACCGGGTGCTCCCGGCGCCTTCGGCGCCGCAGGCACTGAGTCCCGGGCTTGAGCTGCTGCTCGATGTGGAACTCGAAGCTTCGCTGCGCTTCGGCGCGCGGGAGATGCCGCTGGGCGAGATTCTCGATCTGGGGCCGGGCGATGTGGTGGAACTGGATCGCCATGTGGCCGATCCCGTGGATCTGATTGTGGGCGACAAGATTGTGGCGCGCGGCGAAGTGGTGCTGGTGAACGGCAACTTCGGGCTGCGGGTGACCGAGGTGGCCGCGCCCAGGAAGCGGCTGGAGAGTATTCGATGCCTCTTCTGAGCTCCTATATTCCGGTCGCCGGGCCAGGTACGCCAAAGCCGGCGACCAACAAGGGAATGCCAAGCGACGCGCATCGTGCACTTTCGGCAGAGCGCTTTCGAAAGCGCGCGCGATGGGAGATCTTTCCGACCTGCGCCAATCCCCGTTGCGACGGTGGCTGGCTGCACCTGTGGCGCAGTCGAGAGGCCCGGTCTTTGAAGGCGGCTGGTGCTGTTCGGACGCATGCACGGCGCGCCTGATCGAGCGGCGCTCGCGCCGCGAGATGGATGCGCAGGGTGCGCCGGCGGCGGGACATCGTCATCGCATTCCGCTGGGCCTGGCCATGCTGGAGCAGGGCTGGATCTACGACAGGGGATCTGCGCACGGCGCTTGAGGCGCAGAGCGCGGCCGGAGGCGGCAGGCTGGGACGTTGGCTGGTGCGGCAGCAGGAGCGCGAGCGAGGAACAGGTGACGCGGGCTCTGGGCCTGCAGTGGAGTTGTCCGGTTCTGGGCATGGAGTTTCATCGATCCGGAGAGCTTGACGGCGCTGATGCCGCGGCTGTTCGTGGACGCCTTCGGGGCGCTGCCGCTGCGCGTGGCGGCGGGCAGGATTCGTCTATCTGGGATTTGAGGATCGTCTCGGATCCGGTTCTGGCGCTGGCCGTCGAGCGCATGACCGGATTGCAGGTGGAGAGCGGCCTGGTGCCGGAGTCCATTTTCCGGCCGGCACACGCGCGGCTGCTGCGAGCGCGCAGTTTCCCGCGGCGGAACTGATTGAGGCGGCAACAGAGCCGGCACTGGCTGGGGCGCTGACCAAGGCGGTAGAACGCGCCGAGCCTCGGGAATCGCGGCTGGTGCGGGTGCACGACTGCTTCTGGCTGCGCATGTGGCTCGGCCCGCAGACCAGGGCCCTTGCCGGAGCCGGGTTCGATTCGGGACCTGATCTGCTCGACCGCAGCGCATTGAGACTGGCGGCGCAGGTTTGCGCGGATCGAGACGCGAAGGACAGAGTGACGGCAGGTCCGGCTCATGAGATGGAGCGATGTGCCGATAGGCAATGCAAGGGGAGGGCTTGGGCATGAGCGAAATTCGAGCCCTGATCGTGGACGATTCCTCGGTGATGCGCAAGATTGTGGAGCGCGCGCTGCGCCAGGCGGGGCTTGATCCGCTGGTGGTGCATGAGGCCGGCAGCGGCACCGAGGGGCTGGAAGTGCTGAAGACCAAGCAGGTCGACCTGATTCTCTCCGACATCAACATGCCTTCGATGGACGGGCTTGAGTTTCTGCGCCAGATTCGCGCGCAGAATCTGGCGCCCGGCGTTCCGGTGGTGATGATCACGACCGAATCGAGCGAGGAGCATGTGAAGCAGGCCATCCAGGCCGGAGCGCAGGGATACATCCGCAAGCCGTTCACGGCCGAGCAGGTGAAGGAGCGGGTGCTGCCGCTGGTGCACGCGGCTTGAGGGTCAGATGGTGCAGGTCGATTCCGCAAGCCGGATTGGGCGCGGGCCAGATTGGGCAGTGCAGGTTGGGCTCGGTAGACGAGGCGCCGGGCAGCGTGAGGTGATGCGGAAGTTCGATCGAGAAGTGCGTGGAGCGATCGTGAGGGAACGGTGCTGTTAAACGGAGTGCGTGTCACAGCGATCGCCGCTTCAGTACGAGGCACGATGGAAAGGAGCGAACGATGGCGGTGTCGTTGCGTGAATCCGTGCAACAGGTCTCCGATCCGCGGAACCTGGATGCGAGTGTGGAAGAGGTTTTCCGGCTGATGCTGGGCGTGGAGTGCCAGCGCGCGATGCCGGCGCTGGCCGTCTGAGGAGAAGGAATCGGTGACCGCGGTGGTGGGCTTCGGCGGCGCTGCTGAGCGGCGCCTGTGTCTTCCGCTCGGGCGCGCGGCGGCCATGAAGATTGCCGCGCAGATGACGGGCATGGAGTTCGACGCGATCGACGACACGGTGAAGGACGGGATCGGCGAGATCTGCAACATGCTGGCCGGCGCGTGGAAGGGCAAGGTTCCGGATCTGGCCGCCAACTGCGGGCTCTCGGTTCCCGCCGTCATCACCGGCCGGGACTACAAGCTGCATGTGCAGGCGCCGGAGTTCCAGCTGCATCACGTCTACCGCTTCGACGATGCGATGTTTGAAGTCACGATCGTCTGCGACGGGCTGCAGTAAGAGGGCATCGGATCAGGTCACCCCGCTGGACCGATCCAAGGATTCGGGAAGCAGCCACGGCATGAATCGGATATTGTCTGGGATGAGCCAACCCGCCCGATGAAACTGCGCTGCAGTTGGTCCGGATTGGCGCTACCGCACATCGGATTCCCGCCTGATATTCCTCTAATCTTTCATTCTCCTTTTCGGTTCCTCTTCTGCATCCTTCTCGTCGCGGAGCGATCGATGGACAGCGGATACTATGCGGCGATGACGGGGCTGGTGGCGCGCACCCAGGCGCTGGATACGGCGGCGGCCAATCTGGCCAATGCGCAGACGCCGGGCTACCGCGCCGAGCGCGAGTTCTTCCGCTCGGTGCTGCTGGGGCCGGACGCACTCGGACTCGCAGCTGGGCCAGACCGTGAACAACTACGGCCTGCTGGGCGGCGACCGGCTGAGCATGGCGCAGGGCGCGCTTGAGCAGACCGGCAATCCGCTGGACCTGGCGATTGAGGGCCAGGGGTTCTTCATGGTGCAGACGCCGAACGGCCCGCGCTACACGCGGGACGGCAGCTTTCATCGCTCGCAGAACGGGCAACTGGTCACTCAGGCCGGCGAGCCGGTGCTTTCACGCGACCGGCCAGCCGATTCTGATTCCGCCGGGCGAAGTTTCGGTGGGCGCCGACGGCGCGCTCTCGGTGGCGGGCGGCGTGGTGGCGCAGGTGGGCGTCTTCACGTTTCCTGCGGGCACGGAGCTGACGCCGGAAGGCGCCAACCGCTATGTCG
The DNA here is from genome assembly GCA_963782085.1 of uncultured Acidobacteriaceae bacterium. Lineage (GTDB taxonomy): Bacteria > Acidobacteriota > Terriglobia > Terriglobales > Acidobacteriaceae > Telmatobacter. Next base: position 330,961 of record CAWAIL010000001.1, on the reverse strand, counting down.
CGCCGCAGGGAGTGACGCCGGCACGACAGCGAAGGACGCCGCAGTCCACCAGGGCGCGCTCGAAGCGGCCAATCAGGATGTGGTCCAGGGATCGCTGGACCTGATCATGATGCAGCGCCAGGCGGAGATGATGCAGAGGGCGCTGACCGTCTTTCACACCGAGTTCAACAAGTTTGCCACCGAAGATCTGCCCAAGTGTAGCGCTAGATCTCAGCGAAGACGAGGAGAAAAATGATTCGAGCCTTGTATACAGCAGCCAGCGGCATGAGCGCGCAGCAGATGAATCTGGACACGATCGCCAACAATCTGGCCAACTCGTCGACCACCGGATTTCGCCAGCTGCGCCTGCAGTTTCAGGACATGGTCTATCAGAATCTGGTGACGCCGGGCGCGGCGCAGAGCCAGAACACGGTTTCGGCGGGACTGCAGATCGGCCTGGGCACCAAATCGGCGGCGACCGAAGTGATCAATACCCAGGGCGCGCTGAACGAGACCGACAATCCGCTCGATGTGGCGATTCAGGGCGCCGGGATTCTTTCAGGTGCAGCGGCCCGACGGCACCATTGCGCTACACGCGCGCCGGGCAGTTTCACCTGAACAACCAGGGAACCATCGTGACCACGGACGGCGATCCGCTGATTCCGACCATCACCATTCCGTCGAATGCGACGGCGGTGACCATCACCCAATACGGCGTGGTGAACGCGACGCTGGCCGGGCAGCAGAATCCCTCGCAGCTGGGACAGATTCAGCTGGCCACGTTTCCCAACCCCGGGGGCCTGGAGAGCATGGGCAGCAACCTGCTGCAGGCCACGCTCAGCTCCGGCGATCCGGTGCTGGGCAATCCCGGCGGAACGGAAGGCCTGGGCACGCTGCAGCAGGGATATCTCGAGAACTCGAATGTGGACGTGGTGACCGAGTTTGTGCAGATGGTGCTGGCGCAGCGGGCCTACGAATCGAATTCCAAGGTGATCAAGGCGGCCGACGACATGTATTCGCAAGTCAATAATATGACGCACTGAAGTTGCGGCAGGCATTGAGGGTATCGAGAAATGGCGAGCGAGACGAACCAGTACGAAGCGGATCGGATATGCGCTGATCGGCGATGCCTGGCTGGCGATGTGCTGAATCGGCTCGCGGCCGAACGCTCCGGCACGCTCGGCGCAGGTGCAGCCGACTGCGGATCGTTCTCGGATCAGCATGCGCGGCCACGCCGATCGCCGGCCAGAGTGTTGCGCGAGATCGACGATCCGGCAACCGGGAGATCGCTGGCTGCTGCTGCGTGACGCCAGTCCATCCCGGCGGGACCGGGGCGGCTGGTGCGGGTCGCGAGTCGAATCGGCGATGCGAGGCACGGCACGAGGTCGCGTGCCACGGAGACGCTCACGTCGGAGCGGATCAGCTCGCGTCGTGATTCATGCCGGCGACGCAGTTGTTCGTCGAAGAGCACACGGCGGTGGTGGATGCGCGACTGGAAGCGATCGCGCTTGAGCCGGCAGCAGTCGGGCGAGAGTTTGAAGGTGCGACTGAAGATCGGCGGCAAGGTGGTGCGCGCGGTCGCGCTCGGAGCCGGGACGGGCAGAGATGGTTGCCGGAGATACGGGGCGCAGTCGATGAAGCGGGGCTCGGGTTGGGAGCGACTTGCATTGTGTGTGCGCTGCTGGCTTCGCCGGGCTGGACGATCAGCCGAAGAAGCATACCTCGGTGGCGGAGGCGAACCAAGCCGACTCCGCCGGAAGATGCGCTGCGCGCCTATATCGAGCGGGTGCGCGCCCAGCAGGCGGCGGAGGTGCGGACGCCGGGCTCGATCTGGAGCCCGGAGGGCCGGCTGGTGCGGCTGGGCACCGATGTGAAGGCTTTCCGGCTGCACGACGTGGTTTCGATTGTGGTGACCGAAAGCCTGGCGGCTTCGACCGACGGGCAGGTGAAGAACTCGCGCGCCTCGAATGCCAACTCCGGCCTGACGTCGCTGTTTGGCGCGCTCAAGGCCTCGAACGCTCTGCAGAACCTGGTCGGCGCGAACGCCAGCTTCGGGGCTGACGGCGCAGGGGCAGAGCACCACCAATTCGAGCCTGGCGACGACCTTCGGCGCCGAAGTGGTGGATGTGCTGCCCAACGGGATGCTGGTGGTGCAGGCCACGCGGCAGCTGACCTTCTCGCAGCAGACGCAGCTGATCGAGCTGCGCGGCCTGGTGCGGCCCGAGGATGTGAGCAACCAGAACCAGGTGCTGTCGACGGCGATGACCGATCTGGAACTGGAAGTGACGGGCAAGGGAATCGTGAACGACTCCACCTACCGGCAGAATCCGCTGGTGCGCTTGCTGGAGAAGCTGCTGGTGTTTTAAGATCGGCGGGATCGAGGACAATGAGAATCGAGGGCGAATGGACCGGGTGAAGATAGCGGAGTTGGGAATGACGGGCAGATCAGTGAGAGCTGCGACTGCGATGCTGGCGATGCGGTGGTCGTGGGTTATGGCGACTGGCTGGTTTGCGCTGCTGGCGCTGGTCGCTGCGCTCAGGATGCGAGCACCGGGCAGAAGGCGCGGATCAAGGATGTGGCCACGCATCGAAGGCATTCGCGACAACCAGCTGGTGGGCTACGGGCTGGTGGTCGGACTGCAAGGGCACGGGAGACAGCTCGCAGACGGTGTTTCCGGCGCAGACGCTGGTCTCGGCTCTGCGAGCGGATGGGCATCACGGTTCCGCAGACCGGATCGAACAGCGCCAGCAACATGCAGGTGAAGAACATGGCGGCGGTCTTTGTGGTGGCGACGCTGCCGCCATTCAGCCGGCCGGGCTACAAGGTGGACATCACGGTCTCGTCGGCCGGCGATGCGCGCTCGCTCGAAGGCGGAATTCTGCTGATGACGCCGCTCTACGGGCCGGATGGGCAGATCTACGCGCAGGCGCAGGGAGCGCTGGTGCTGGGCGGCTACATGGCCAGCGGCGGCGGCAACGCGCAAGCAGATGAATCATCCCACCACGGCGCGCATTCCCGGCGGAGCGCTGGTGGAGCGGCCGGTGCCCTTCGACCTGAAGCAGATGCACACCGTCAGCGTGGTGCTGAACGACGCCGATTTTCATACCGCGGAGCGGATGGCGGCGGCCATCGACCAGGCGCTGGGCGCGGCGCGGGCGCACGCCGTCGACAGCCGCGGGTGGAGATTGCGACTCAGCCCGAACGAGGATGTCGCGGCGCTGCTCGACAAGGTGGAGGCGGTCGAGATCGATGTCTATCCGCGGGCGCGGGTGGTGGTGAACGAGCGCACCGGGACGGTGGTGATCGGCGGCACGGTGCGGCTGCAGCCGGTTTCGATCCTGCATGGCGGGCTGAGCGTGAATGTGATCTCGCAGACTCGAGGTCTCGCAGCCGAACGCGCTGTCTGCGGGAACGACCCAGGTGGTGCAGCAGACCACGGTGCAGGCCCAGGACAAGCCGGTGAACCGCATCGATCTGAAAGAAGGCGCGACGGTCGAGGATTTGGTCCAGGAATTGCAGCGAACCGGAGCGGGAGCGCGCGATGTGATCTCGATCCTGCAGGCGATGAAGGAAGCCGGCGCGCTGGAAGCCGACCTGGAAGTGCTGTAGAAGTGAGGATCGGGATTCGGGAACAGAGGGCATAGATCAGAGAACAGAGAAAAGAGATCAGACACCAGAAACCGGTGATGAGAGAACAGGGACGAGAGGACAGAGATCACAGATTAGGAGCCGGGTTGAAACGATGATGGAAGACATTGGAATTCTGATGAAGAGTGGAGCACTGGCCGGTTCGGGGGCGAATACTCCATCGCCGCGGCTGGTGCGGGCGGCGCACGAATTCGAAGGTCAGATGATGAAGGAGTTGCTGAAGCCGATGACGGAAGGCGGACTGGTCATCGGCGATGGTGACGACGAGGACAGCGGAGGATCGGGCGGGGCCCTTGGTGAATTTGCTTCCGAAGCGCTGGGGAAAGCGCTGAGCGAACGCGGTGGGTTCGGTATCGCCGGCAGAATCGTTGGAGAGCTTTCCCACTCTGGTAACCGGAACTGAATCGGGAAGGTAACCCGAAATCTGCACCGCAATACCGTCATAAGAGTTTCTGAATGACTAGAGTGATTAGAGAATTTGCCGATAGGCCGAGTAAGGAGCGAAGGGTATGGATATTCGCAACAGTCTGGAGGGTCTGAGAACGTTGCTGGGGGTGAATTCGACGCCGCCGGCGGCGACCGCAGGGAAAGAAGTCGACATCGTCATTGAATGGCAGCGGATCGATGACAGACAGCGCAACCCTGAGCAGCGCGGCCAGCGAGGTGTCGCATGACTGTCGCGGGCGAAGGCGTGCGCACGGAGAAAGTAACTGCAGTGCAGCCGGCGCTCGCGGCGGGAACCTACAACGTTCCGGCGTCGGCGGTGGCTTCGAAGGTAATGGATGCGATGTTGAGCGGCCACTAGCGTCAAGGGAATGGCGTGACACCGAAGCAAACCGAATGCGTGCGTTGACCGGAAGGGGAGCCAGTGCATGGCCGAAATCTTGGGGCGAGAACGGCAGCCGGAGCTGAGAGCGATGGTGATGAAGGCGTCGCAAGCGCTGGCGCTGCTGGATGCAGCCCGGCTTGAGGAGCTTGCGCTCTCCTGTGAGGCGCTGAACCGGCAGTTGGAGGAGACCGGACAGGCAGACGAGGGATGGCGCAGGGAACTTACGGCACAGGCACGGGATGCGCGGGCCGATATGGCGGTGTTCGCGCGGGTGCTCGATGCTACGCGGGCCAATTTGAATGTGATGCGCCGGCTGCGTTCGCATGCGCGTGGGAGAGATTGAGTACAAGGCGCCCGGTGCTGCGAACAGCTTGGACAGCGAAGCCGGCGGTGAGCGACGATGGGAACGATTAACTCCGCCTTCAGCCTGATGAGCGGGAGCTCTCGACGCCGATCAGTCGGCGCTGAACGTCGTGGCCAACAATGTGGCCAACGCCAACACGACCGGATACACGGAGGAGACGCCCAACTGGCAGGAGAATCGCCGATCACGATCGACGGAGTCCAGATCGGCGATGGCGTGACGGAGACCGGCGCACTCGCAGCGCGACCGCGTGCTGGAGGAGCGGCTCGACCAGCAGCAGCAACTGGCATCGGCGTCGGAGCACGCGGCTTGTCGGCGCTCGAACAGATGTCAGGCGTTGTTTACGCCGGATTCCGGCTCATCGGGCTCGACGGCGGGCGACATCGGCAGCGACATTACGAGCTTTTTCAATTCCTTTTCGTCGCTCGAAGGCGATCCGACGGACAACGCGCTGCGCGAGACAGGTGCTTTCGTCGGCGTCGACGCTGGCCGGCGACATTTCGAACGCCGCGGCCAGCCTGAACGCGCAGCAGTGCGGCGATCGACCAGGAGGCAGCGGGAGTTGCCGAGCCAGGTGAACTCGCTGACCGAGCGCGATTGCGCAGCTCAACCTGAGATCCAATCCACTTCGCCGAACGCCGATGCGGGAACGCTGGAAGACCAGCGGCAGCAGGACCTGAGCCAGCTTTCGCAGCTGATCGGGATCAACCAGGTGACGACCGAGAACAACGGCCTGTCGATCACCACCACTTCGGGCCAGTTGCTGGTCTCGGAAGGCCAGAGCTTCCAGCTCACCACGGGAACGGTGAACGGCGTGACGGACTTTTTTCTGGGCGGCAACGATATCACTGCCGGAGCTGACTTCGGGCGGCGGGCAACTGGGCGGTTATCTGACGGCGCGCGACCAGGACATTCCCAGCGCGCTCGGCTCGCTCGATCAACTTGCGTACAGCATCTCGACGGCGTGAACGCGCAGAACAACGCGGGACCGATCTAGACGGCAACGACCGGCACGGCAATCCAAGTCGACGACCGGAGCGGTCGACGCTTGATATCTTGACGCCTCTCTACATCGTTCGAACCAGGCTTCCGGCGGCACAGATGTTGCGGGCAGCGCGGCGGCGATGACGTGATGATGACCGACCCCAACCAGATTGCGGCGGCGGGTGTTCGGCAACGGGACCGGCGACAACTCGAATGCGGTTGCGATGGCGGGCCTGGCGGGCAGCAGATCGCGAGTGGGCAGACGCCGATCAACTACTACTCGAACTTTGTGACCACGCTGGGTTCGACGGTCTCAGAGGTGCAGACCGAGAACACGGCGCAGAATGCCTCGGTGACGCAGTTGCAGACGCAGAACAATGCGCTCTCGAGCGTGAACCTGAACGATGAAGCGGCGGCGATGTCGACGCTCGAGAGCAGCTACCAGGCAGCGTCGCAGGTGTTCACTATGCTGAATACGGTGATGACCTCGGCGCTGAACCTGGGCGAGCGAGACGGCGGTGGCGTAAAGGCAGATGCTAGCTGCTAGCGCTTGATCTTTCACGTCCGCGGTATCGAGAGCAGCCGTTGTATCAAGGATCGAACTTCGACGTGAAGAGTCGAAGCGGAGGCGAAAGGCTAAAAGCTAGAAGCTGGGAGCAAGCGCAATGCGGGTTGATCCGACCTTACATTACGAATCTGGTGAGTTCGCTCGATCAGACGCAGGCCAGCGAGCAGCAGTTGAGCTGCGGAGCTTTCGAGCGGGGTGAGCATCACGTCGCTTGAGCCAGAACCCTGTGGGCGCGGGCGAGAATGTGCTGCTGCTGAATCAGATTCAGCAGGACGACTCGTTCACGCAGAGCTCGAACCTGGTGACGGGGCAGTTGCAGGTGGCCGATTCGGCGCTGGGCAGCGTGGTGAGCGAGTTGACGCAGGCGATTTCGCTGGCGACGAGCGCCAACAACGGCACCATGAACGCGAGCGACGTGAAGTCGATCGGAAACCAGATCTCGGGCATTCTGGACGAGGTGCAGTCGCTGGCCAACACGAGCTACCAGGGGCAGTACATTTTTGCCGGAGGGCAGACGGGCGCGGCGCCGTTTTCGACTTCGACGGCGACTTCGCCGGCTGTGACGAGCTACGGCGGCGACGAAGACGTCAACTACTCTTGAACTGCCCAACGGGCAGAAGATTCAGTTGAATGTGCCGGGAGACCAGATTTTTCTGGGCAGCCGGCGTGCGAACAGCGTGTTCGGCGCGCTGAATGCGCTGGTGGCCGACTACTCGAGCGGCACGGTGAACACGCAGCAGGCGGTGAGCGACACGGAGGCGCTGAGCTCGGCGCTGAATTATGTTTCGCAGCAGCGCGTGACCTCGACAACTCGATCACGCAACTGACCGCGGCCTCGATCGCGGTGACCAACGAGCAGACGCAGCTGACGGCCGCGCAGACCGAACCTGATGCAGGCCGACATTCCGACGGTTTCAACGCAACTTTCGCTGGCCGAGACGCAGCAGACGGCGCTTGAAGACGTGATTGCGCAACTCGATTCGACGTCGAACAGTCTGTTCAGCAAACTTCAGGTTGGCTGATGGGGCAGCACGCGGAATACTCATTGGATGGACAATGCATCCCGCCGAAAGTAAATGCGCCGCCGGTCCGCGAAGGCGACAGGCCAATTGGGGTTCATGGCACTGTGGGGGACATCACAGGAAACAACGCGGCCGAGATGGAATTGCGCCAGGCCCAGAAGCTTGAGTCGGTTGGGCGCCTGGCTTCCGGCATTGCGCACGAGATCAACACTCCAATTCAGTACATAGGGGACAATGCCCGCTTTCTCCAGGATTCATTTGTTGCATTGAAAGCACTGTTGGGCACATATGCAAAACTTCGCGACGCCGCGGTGTCTGGCTCCATCGACAAAGAACTGTTGCTGGAAGTGCGACGTGTGGAAAACGAATCGGACTGTGGCTATCTGCTTGAAGAAATTCCGCAGGCAATTGCACATGCCCTGGAAGGGGTAGACCGTGTGGCAACGATTGTGCAAGCCATGAAGGAATTTGCACATCCTGAAGCGAGAGAGATGGCGCTTGCCGACATCAACAAGGCGCTGCAGAATACGCTAACAGTGGCACGGAACGAATTGAAGTACGTTGCGGAGATCGAGACTCACTTCGGGCAGCTGCCGCAGGTAGTATGCAGCCTGGACGAGCTGAACCAGGTGTTCCTGAACCTGTTGATCAATTCGGCCCACGCCATAGCGGATGTTGTCGAAAGCGGCAAAAAGGGTCAAATCACGGTCCAAACAGATGCGGAAGGAGATAACGCGCACGTGAGCATTGCAGATACGGGCGCGGGAATTCCAGAGACCATCCGCCGCAAGATTTTCGATCCATTCTTTACGACGAAGGAAGTGGGGCGGGGAACAGGACAGGGCTTGGCCATTGCTCGTTCAGTGATTGTGGAGCGGCACAAGGGAACGCTGACGTTTGAAAGCGAAGTGGGGAAGGGAACGGTGTTTCACATTCGATTGCCCTTATCGCCAACCAAGCGCGATCTGAAGTGACAGACTTGAAAAGTGATCGATTTTGCAGGCTCGGCGAGCGTTGCAACGGTTGCGGTTGGTATCCTCAAAGCAAAGGAACTTACGTGTTGGAGCCGCTTCGATTTGTGTGGAATGCGACACGGGGATACCGCCTGATGCCGTGGCGGAGCCCGTATCTGCGCTGGCGGGTGGAAACCTACTCCGGCATGAAGGCGGAGACGCTGACCCTGGGTAACATCTTCGGGTTCATGTGGGCGGAGCGGTGGGAGCTGCTGCGTTTTCTACGGTGGACGGGGACCATGGAGCGCGAGGCGCGCAAGAAGGGGTAAGGGAGCGCGCAAGCCCGCGACCCGACCGGCAGATGAACGAGGACAACAAGCCACAATTGACTCGCAGAGAATTTACGCGGAATGCGGCTGCGGCGGGGGCGGCTGCGCTCGTGGGTGCGCTGGGCGTTGCGGAGTGGCGCATCATTGAGCGCAACGAACGAAATAAGGTCCGCAGTGACCGTTACTATGCTGCGACGCAACTGACGGTGACGGGAGAGAACGCGCTTACTGCGCATGCGGCGAAAAGAGGACTCCTGTACGGGGCGGCCGTCGATCCGGAGCTGCTGGACCTGGAGGGAATGGCGCACGGCCAAACAAGCGATGGCTACACGCAACTAGTAACCGCACAAACGGGAATTCTTGTCGCTGAGAATGCAATGAAGTGGCACGCGCTGCGACCCGCGCCCGATAGGTTTGATTTTGCGCAAGCAGACCGAATGATGCGCTTTGCGCAACTGACCGGCAAAAAGGTTCGCGGGCACAATCTGTGTTGGCATGAGTGGATGCCGGGGTGGTTTAGCTCATTCGCCAATAAAGACAACGCGCGCAAACTGCTGACCGATCACATCCGCACCGTCGCTGGGCATTTTCGCGGACAGGTGCAGAGTTGGGATGTTGTCAACGAGGCGATCGAGCCGAAGGATGGACAGCCGGATGGATTGCGCAAGTCGCCCTGGCTGGAACTGATTGGACCGGAGTACATCGAGCTGGCCTTTCGCGCGGTTGCAGACGCCGATCCGCAAGCCAAGCTTACCTACAACGACTTCGACGTAGAGATCGACGAGCCGGAGCAGACAGCCAAGCGTGCAAAGGTGCTGGCGTTGCTGCGGAGATTGAAGGCGCGGGGAGTGCCCATTCACGCGATGGGAGTGCAGAGCCACCTGTTCGCAAAAGGGCAGCAGCCGGGCGCGGGGATGAAAAACTTTTTGGGCGAAGTTGCGGGGATGGGTCTCGAGGTTTACATCACCGAGATGGATGTATCGAGCACGGGCGTGGCGGGTGGAACGGCGAGGCGCGATGCGGTGGTGGCGAAGGTGTATGGAGATTATGCGGCGATGATGCTCGCGGACCCGAACGTGAAGATGCTGCTGACGTGGGGATTGACGAGCGCATATTGCTGGATCAATTCGAGGGGCGAAAGAATGGACCGTTTCCCTGACATTGGCAGGCAGAAGCCGTTGCCGTTTGACGATCGTTTTGAGCCGACTCAGGCATTCTGGGAGCTGAGGCGCGCGCTGGACCGAGCGCCGGCGAGGACATGAGCGGTCGCCCGATTCTCTTTGTTCACTTCTGATATTTCCAGTTGCGCTGTTTGCCTTCGGAGATCCACTTGACCGCGGTGGCAATGCGCTGATCGCGGGTTTCTTCTCGCTTGGCGTCGGCAATCCACTCAATATATTCGCGCTTGCAACTGGGACTGAGGGCGGTGTACGCGCTCCGCGCTTTCGGGTTTTGGTTGAGAGCTTTGGTGAACTGGGGCGGAGTTTTCAGCGCGGGCATGGGCGCTTTGACGACTTTGTTGCGAGCGGCGATGGGGCTGATGTGCGTGCCCTTGTCGATGGAGGAGGCCGCCTGGCGGACCCAGGCGATGAGCTGCTTCTCGGGTGGCAGGGTGTCGACGCTGGTGATGCGGCCGAGCGAGCCCATCGCACCATCGCGCACCGCGCCGGAGTCTTTGAGAGCCGCTCCCATTTCTTTGCCCCAGAAGCCAAAGGTGCAGTGTTCTTTGAACCCGGACATATTGCCGAGGATGACGCCCTTGTATTCAAAGAAGGGGCGACTCCATTTGATGGTTTCTTCGACGGCGGGACAGGCAGTGTGAACAACCTTGCGGATATGCATGAGGATGGGTTGGGCGAAGGGTTTGGCTTTTTGAATGTACGCGTCGACTTTTGGGTTGGTGGCGGGCATGTGGGCGACCTCACTGAGTAATGAGAGGAAGTGTAACAAAGACGAATTCGGAATGACCTCTAGCTCTGTTCGACTCGCGCCTTGATGTCGGAATAGGCGAGCCGGATGAGCCTGGTGAGTGCCGCAGAGTTGGCGGTAGTTCCCGGTTTCAACTTGACGTGGCGCATATGCTTGCCACTGCCCTGCAACAAGCGGGCTGGATCGGGCAGCGAAGAGCCGCGAAAGAATCCAACATTCACATGCGAAGTGAAGACATTGACGTAGCCGAATGGCGCATCGCCAAGACAGGCTGTTGGACAGGCGTCGTGCATGAGCTCGCGCACTTCGTCGCCGCATTTGCGCATCACGTCGAACCAGTGGCGCGCAATCGCTCCCAGATCGCCCGAATGTTCCTTCATCCACGCGTCGATGGCGGGGTCGTGCACGAGAGTGCCATCGAATCGGAGCAAATCGTCATTCATCGTATTCTGTCTTCGTCTTTCAAGACTTCTGCCTGCGTGGACCACTGAACCCGGTTCCGCGTGCTTCGACGTGTGGGAACGATTCGCTATTCTAAATGTCTAATGCAGATGGCGATTCGCATTTTTCCTCACTTCTTGTTTGTTGCGATGGCGGCCAGCAGCCAGCTGATGGCGCGGCAACTGCCTCCTGCCGAAGCGCCGAGGCCGATGCCAAGTGCACAGCAGTTGCCGCCGGCGGAGCCGGCAGAGACGGTGCCCACCGACCAGAGTGCAAATCCAAGCTTGCGGGTGACAACGACGGAGGTGCTGGTGCCGACGCTTGTGGAGAAGAGGGGCGGAGGGATTCTGTACGGGCTGAAGCAAGGCGACTTTGTTCTCGAAGACAACGGCGTGCCGCAGAAGATCAGGGTGCAGGAAGAGATGGATACGGCCCCGGTGGCGCTGGTGGTTGCGGTGGAAGAGGGCGGCGTGAGCGTGCTTGAATTCGACAAGCTGGCGAAGCTGGGACCGCTGCTCGATGTGTTCCTGAGCGATCCGCGGAGCCGGGTGGCGCTGGTTGGGTTCGATTCGACGCCGCATCTGATCGAGGACTTTACGCATGAAGGCGATAAGGTGAATCAGGACCTGCGCGCACCTGGAGCCGGGCGATGGCGGCGCGGCGATTCTGGACACGGTGGGGTATTCGGTGTCGCTGCTGCAGGACCAGCCGAAGGAGTTTCGGCGGGTGCTGCTGCTGATCAGCGAGGAGCGCGACCATGGCAGCAAGCACAACAAGCCGGTGGACCTGATCAAGCTGATTGGCGAGAGCGATGTGCTGGTGCTGAGCGTGAGTTTTTCTCCGATAGCCGCCGAACTGGCGCACGATGCGATGGACAACGGCGAGAACCGCACGATGAATATGGTGAGCGCGCTGGTGGCAGCGCTGCAGGCGTTCAAGAAGAACCTGTCGAAGGAAATTGCGCAGGAGAGCGGCGGCGAGTACGCGACGTTTTTTACCGACAAGAAATTTGAGGCGCGGGTAGTGAGTGCGGCGCGGGATGCGAGGAATCGCTATCTGATTACGTTCAGTCCGTCGGATCCGAGTCCGGGGCTGCACACGATCAAGGTGAAGACGGCCGAGGATTATGGAGCGCGGATTGTGGCGCGGGCGAATTACTGGGCGGGACCGTAAAGGCAGCGGACAGGGAACAGGGATCAGGTTCTCTGCGCTAGGGATGGGTCATGCGGTCCCAGGTCCCTAAAGCGAGGGGTTTGAGCACCCCGGCGCGGGCGATGGACGCCCGCGCGACAGCCGACCTGGAGGTCAGGCGATACGCATTCTTGACTTCTACGTCACAATGGTAGGGCGAACGGTACGGGCGCGAGAGAAGTTCGCTTGCGCCGGGGTCGTTGAGGATTTCTTCCTTCGCCACATCCCAGTGGATTTTGCGGCCAGTGAGCATGGAGATGAGTCCAAGGTGGCCGGGAATCGTGGAGTGGTGCGCGGTATTGACGGGTGCGATGGTGGGTTTGCGCGACTGGACGCAATCAATGAAATTGGCCCAGTGATCGGTGGAGTGGTAGATCGGCGTCTTTAGCTGCGACTCGGGCACAGTATCCCACTTGTTCCACTCAGGACTCGACGAATCGAAACCGCTGCGGTCGACCCAGACCCAGCCGTCGGTGCCGATCCACTTCGTTCCCATGCCGATGGCGCCCGAACCGCCGGCGATGGTGAGCTTGACGTCATTTGCGTAGCCGGTGACTTCTTTTTTGTAGAGACAGTTGATGGTGTATTTCGTGGCAGTGTTCCAGATGGCCTTGGGGTCAGGGAATTCGCCGAAGCCCTCGACCTCAGACGGTCCAGTGGAGTCGAAGCCGAGGCCCCAGTGGGCGATGTCTCCGTGGTGACCGATCCAATCCATTAGCTGGCCTCCGCCGGTGTTGTAGTTCCAGCGCCAGTTCTGGTAGATGCGGACGTCGATGTATTGTTCCATCTTCGCGGGGCCGATCCAGCGCTCGTAGTCGAGAGTGGGCGCAGGAGGAGTGACTGCAAGATCCCAGGCAGGAGTGCCGGGGACGATCGTTGCGGGGTCTGCAGGCTTGCCGTCGGGGTAAAGAGAAGCAAGTCGCTGCTGGAACGCGGGTAGAGTGTGCGGAAAGTCGTGATGGCCGCCGGGCAGACCAACTTCGACGTGAGTGACATTGCCGATGAAGCCGTTGCGAACGATGGAAGCGGCTTTATAGAACTGGGGCAGAGAGCGCTGCCAGGAGCCGGTCTGCCAGATGAGGTTATTTTTCTCGACAGCGCGAACGATGGCCTGCTGCTCAGCGATGGTGTGCGCGAGAGGCTTTTCGCCGAAGATGTCTTTTTTGCGCTCGGCGGCTGCTGTGGCGTAGACCGCGTGGTTGTGATCGGGAACAGCGATCATGACGGCATCGATGTCGTCCCGGGCGATCATCTCATTGAAATCCTGGTACGAGGCGCAATCCTTATTGCCGTAGGAGCCGTTGATGGTGTCGAGCGCCATCTGCAGACGGTTCTTGTCGATGTCACACGCGGCGACGACCTTGCAGTTGGGCAGTTTAAGGAAGGCCTTGGTGTTGTTGGGTCCCTGCATGCCCCACCCAACGATGCCGACGACGACTTTGTCGGATGCGGGAACGCGAGCTGCGCGAAGATGCGGGCTGGAGGCGAGTGCGGCGGTGGCCGAGGCGGTGGCAAGAAAACGGCGGCGGGAGATGGAGGAGGAAGAGTTGGAGGTCATGATTTGTTCCAATCGGAATGCGGGGACAGCATAGCAGGAAGGCGGGGAACAAGGGAACAAGGGGACGGACAACAACCGTCAGCTGATTAACGTGCCCCCACCCTGGCGACAAGAACAAATACGCCGCGAGGGTGGGCACCCAATCCTGAGTTCGGCTGAGTGCTAGCGATCGGTGACCTGGTAGCGGGCCATCATGCCGGCGAGCATGTGGTCGGAGATGTGGCAGTGGTAGAGCCAGATTCCGGGTGCGTCGGGAACCATGTCGGCGGTGATCATCTGCGCGGATGACGACGGAGACACGTCGGTGCGCTGGCCGCGCGACCAGTACGGTGTTGCCGTGCCAGTGCGGCGTGTGCGCGTTGTTGAAGTCGCCGAGCGTGGCCACGTACCAGCGGACGTGATCGCCTATCTTCATGGTCATCATGGGCGTGTTGCCGTAGATGTATCCGTTGATGGACCACTTGACGTTGGTGTCGGCAAAGCCGGTGCCGGCGACGGTGCCGAAGATGCCGGTGGCAGTGATGGGTTGGAATTCGTAGCGATTGAGTTTTGAGGATCGGCGATGTGGGCCTTGATGTTGTCGTCGAGATACCAGCTTTCGTTTTCGTTGATGGCGATGAAGATGGTGACGAATTCGTGGTCGACATCTTTGGGGCGGCCGTCGGGGAGCGCCATGCCGCGGCGGGTGATGACGAGTCCGCCGAAGAGGCCGGAGGCCACGTCGCGGAGCTCGTCGCAGTGCGAGTGGTAGAGCCAGAAGATGGAACTGGGATCGTTGGGGCCGGGGCCGGCGCGGTCAGGGACCTGCCAGATGTAGGTGTGGGTGGCGCCGGGCGCGATGCAGCCGCCTCGATCTTCCATGTCGCCGCTGCCGCCGTTGTAGTCGGCGCCTTCTGAGTCCTTTTGATAGAGAACGCCGTGGGGATGCATGCCGTAGGGATGCGTGGCGTTGTTCTTGAACACGACTTTGATGGTGTCGCCGACTTCGGCGTGGAGGATGGGGCCGAGGATGCCCTGATACGCGTCTTCGGGCGCGCGCGGCTTGAGCGTGGTGAAGGTGGCGTCGGTGTACTCGTGGTAGACGGCTTTCTTGTAGACGCGGCCGATGTGGTTGGCGCTGGTTTCAGTGAAGCCCTTGGCGATGGCGTCGAAGGGCATGCCCATGGCCTCGTCGCGGCCGGAGGGTGCGTAGTCCCACTGGACTTCGTCGGCGGCGACGTAGTAGGTGCGGGTTTTGCCGGCGGCGTGATCGGCGGCGTGCACCGGGTCGGCCTGGGCGATGAAAACGAGAGAGGGCAGACAGAGAATCGCGACGGCGGCCGATCGAACACTTCGCTTGTGCATCTTTCCTCCAAAGCGAATTGAGCTTAGCTGCGTTGGGACGCCGACAACGCCCCCACGCGGAGATGAGGGATGAATTTGGGGAAGCTTCGTTGGTAATTCTATCCGTGGGCAGAAATTTGGCAAGGGTTTTATCGATGTAACCCGTTTGCATGCAGTCGAGAATTGAAAGTTCGGATGCTGAAATAGCACTTTCAAGGCAGTAAGTCTCGCAGTTGATTCCTTTTGCTGAAGCGTTTGCCCGCGCGTCGCTGTATGTTAATCTTCAATAGACACTGAAGAGTGGACCTGAGAGAAAAAGAGGAGTAACTGACGCCGTGCTGGCGACTCAAAAAAAGACTGACCTGATCAAACGCTTCCGAACCCACGAGACGGACACCGGATCGCCGGAAGTCCAGATCGCGATTCTGAGCGAGCGGATCAGCGACCTGACCGAGCATTTCAAGACCCACAAGAAGGATCATGCTTCCCGGCGTGGATTGTTGATGCTGGTCAGCAAGCGCCGCCGCCTGCTGGATTACCTGAAGACGCACGATTCGGATCGCTATCGCGACGTGATCGGCAAACTCGGAATCCGCAAGTAATCGAGAAAGCAGACGTTGAACCGGAAGCATTCAGACCGGACACTGGTCACGGTCCCCATCCGAATACGGAACACCGGACCAAGGCGCGCTCGGCAGCCTGAGAGGCGCTGCCATGGCCTGCGCATCGGTGTTTCTCGTGCGCGCATCTGCGCATTCCCCACACAAGTTTCCCAAGCGAAAAAAATGAAACGAGGACACTATGTCTACGAAGCATGAAGTAGCCGTCGAGCTTGCCGGCGGCAAACGGCTGGTCTTTGAGACCGGCCGCATGGCCAAGCAAGCCTCCGGCGCGGCCCTGGTGACGACGGGCGAAACCGTCGTTCTGGCAACCGCAGTGGCATCTCCCGATCCCGAGGGAGGGTATCGATTTCTTCCCGCTCACGGTGGATTACCGCGAGTACACATACGCCGGCGGACGCATTCCCGGCGGATTTATCAAGCGCGAAGGCCGGCCCAGCGAAAAAGAGATTCTGACCTGCCGTCAGATCGATCGGCCCCTTGCGGCCGCTGTTCCCCGATGGATTTCGCAATGAAACGCAGTTGATCGCGCTGGTGTTCTCCGCGGATAAGGAAAACGATCCTGACGTGATTGGCAATCAACGCCGCCGCTGCGGCTGTGGCTCTGTCCGACATTCCGTTCAGCGCGACGGTTGGCGCGGTGCGCGTGGGCACGCGTGAACGGCGAGTTTGTGGTGAACCCCACTTACTCCGAGCGCGCAGCGACGACGGTGAACATCATGGTGGTCGGCCACAAAGACGGCATCGTGATGATCGAGTCGGGCGCGAAGGAAGAGACCGAAGAGGTGATTCTGGCGGCCATCGAGTTTGCGCATGGAGAGATCAAGAAGATTGTGGCCGCGATCGATGAGCTGGTGGCGAAGGCCGGCAAGCCGAAGCGGGCGTTTACCGCGCCGGAGTTCGACGAGGCCTACTACAACGAGCTGAAGGCCAAGATCGGCGACCGGCTGAAGGATGCGCTGGACACCAAGACGCATGGCAAGACCGAGAGCTATGCGCTGGTCAAGCAGATCAAGGATGAGCTGGCGGCAGAGCTTCCTGCCGACGATCCGGCGGCGAAGAAGAAGCTGGCGCATTATTACGAGCTGCTGCGCGAGCGGATCTTCCGCGAGCAGGTGACGAAGGAGCGCATCCGGCCCGACCGGCGCGCCTTCGACGAGATTCGGCCGATCACGATCGAGACCGGCGTGCTGCCACGGACGCACGGATCGGCGCTGTTTACGCGCGGCGAGACGCAGGCGCTGGTGACGGCGACGCTGGGCACGACGGACGACGGGCAGCGGCTGGAGAGCTACGAAGGCGAGCAGCGGAAGAACTTCATGCTGCACTACAACTTTCCGCCGTTCAGCGTGGGCGAAACAGGCCGCATGACCGGCGTGGGCCGCCGCGAAGTGGGTCACGGAGCATTGGCGGAGCGCGCGATCACCGCGGTTCTGCCGAGCGCCGATGAGTCGCCGTATTCGATGCGCATTGTCTGCGACATTCTGGAGTCGAACGGATCGTCGTCGATGGCTTCAGTGTGCGGAGCAAGCCTGGCGCTGTTTGATTCGGGCATTCCGCTGAAGGGCGCGGTGGCCGGCGTGGCGATGGGCCTGGTGAAGGAGGGCGACGACTACGCCATCCTGACCGACATTGCCGGCGCAGAAGACCACTACGGCGACATGGACTTCAAGGTAGCCGGAACGCGCAAGGGAATTACCGCGCTGCAGATGGACATCAAGATCGGCGGCCTGACGCGCGAGATTCTTCAGCAGGCGATGGAGCAGGCGCGGCGCGGGCGGCTGTTCCTGCTGGACAAGATGGACGCGGCGCTTGACGGACCGCGCGTGGAGCGCTCGAAGTACGCGCCGCGCATTGAGACCGTGATGATTCCGACGGACAAGATTCGCGACCTGATCGGCAAGGGTGGCGCGACGATTCGCGGCATCGTTGAGCAGACCGGCGCCAAGATCGATGTGGACGACACCGGCAAGGTGAGCGTGGCATCGAGCGATGCCGAGGGCCTGAAGAAGGCGCTGGCGATGATCAGCAACCTGACCGCTGTTCCCGAGATTGGCAAGACGTACCTGGGCAAGGTGGTGCGGCTGGCCGAGTTCGGCGCATTTGTCGAGCTGTTCCCGGGCACGGATGGACTGCTGCACATCTCCGAGATCGCCGAGCATCGCGTGAAGGAAGTGAAGGACGAGCTGCGCGAAGGCGACCAGGTGATGGTGAAGGTGCTGGCCATCGAAGGCAACCGCATCAAGCTGAGCCGCAAGGCGCTCATCAAGGAGCAGAAGGCGAAGCTGGCGCAGTCCGCTCCGGCGCAAGCTGGAAGAGACGTGAGGATGCTCGCAGCCTGCGTCGGCTCCGGCGCCAGCCGCCAGAAGCTCCGCGCCGCCGCGCCACGAGTTCGACGAGCGCCAGCCGAGCTCGAACCAGAGCACGATCCTGATCGAGGGCGGAGACGACTTCGAAGAGGATGGCGGCAGTGGAGATTCGACGAGGAGAACGAGCCGAACTTCAACCGCGTCGACGGAGCGCCGGTGGTTCACGCCGGCGGCCGCCGTCCGCACACGGCGGAGGCACGGCCCGCAAGGCTGGCGCCGGAGCAACCAGCCGGCGCGGCGGCGTCGCCGCGGCGGACGTGGTCCCGGCGGCGGACAAGGCTAAGTTAAGCTGCCACTTGCATGAAGCAGAAGACCCGGACGCATTGTCCGGGTCTTTTTGTTTGCGCGGAAATTCCGATCTGCAGAAGTTTGCGCGAGTCGCGGTGCTGGGAGCTATTCCGGCGGTCTGAAGGCCCGGCTTGGGCTTTGACGCTGGTGCGGAGCTTTCCGGTTAGACAGGCTGGCGTGATTGCGTCCGCGACCGTTTCCTTTCGCGGCGTGTCTTGCCCGCGTACATGCGAAGGTCGGCGGCGATGCGCAGAGATTCGGCATCCGCGGCATCGTCAGGGAAGACGGCGATGCCGACGCTGGCGCCGACCCGAATTGTTTGGCCGTCCGACGATCAAATGGGCTCGTCAAGAAGCTTCGGTGAGAGATCTTGCCGACGCGCGCTGCGTCGGCGCGGGTCATGGGCTCTTCGAGGATGACGGAGAACTCATCGCCGCCGGTGCGGGCCACGGTGTCGGAGCGGCGGACGCGGCCGGTGAAGAGGTTGCCGACGTGCTTGAGCAACTCGTCGCCGACGTGATGGCCCGACGGTGTCGTTCACCTGCTTGAAGTCATCCAGGTCGATCAGCAGCAGGGCGGCATGCGAGCCGGTGCGGCGGGCACGCTCGAGGGCGCTGGCCAGGCGATCCTGAAAGAGGCGGCGGTTGGGCAGGCCGGTGAGTTCGTCGTGCAGCGCCAGATACTTGTTGTGCTCGATCTGATCTTCGAGCAGAAGCAGGATCATGCCCACGGCCACAACGTACTTGGGCAGGTTCCAAACTTCGCTTTCGATGATGGAGATTGGGAAAGAAGTACCCATGATGCAGGGCCCGACAACGAAGACGCATGCCCAGGCAAAAAAGCCCGCGATGGTGATGAAGGCCCCCGCGGTGGCGCGCCGGTAGGCATACCAGAAATGGATGGCGCAGCCGAGATAGACGGTGAAGAGCAGCCCGCTGAGTGCGAGCTCGGAGCCGTTGGGGCGAAACTGCACCGCCATGAGGAAAGTGGAAAGGATGATATTGAGGCCAACGATCACCATCCGCATCGGATGAGTGAAGCGAGGCAACGAATAAAGAGCGATGGCAAGCGGAACCAATCCAAAAAGGGCTGCGGCTACAATCAATTCCCAAGTGGGTGAATTGTCAAAAAAGGTGATGGCAAGGTAGAGAGTGCTCAAGAGGTTCAGACAGATGAAGATCCAGAGGCTGGACGCCTGCGCGCGGTAAGGAACCGAGGCCCAGGTAAAGAGCAATCCGGCCCAGACAAGAGTGCAGCAGCCAACGAAGTTGGCGAGAAGGCTCCAATAGCCGGGCGCGGCAAGAAATGCGTATGCGGCGAAGTGGAGCATGATCATGGCCCAGCCGAGGAGCCAGAGGCCGGAGACAGAAGTCTTTCCGCGCCGGGCAACGGACGCAAAGGCTGAAGTGAGAAGTCCGACAGCCACCAAATCCGGGAGCTTAATCCAGTCAACCAAGGCACACCTTAGGCTTGCGTTTTGTTTCTCGTCGCAATGCCGTTACAACTAGAATCGGTGATTTTAGACAATCCGCGATAACGCTTTTGGTCAATCCGCGGAAACATTAGTGTACACCACGGTAATGCACAAAATGACATATACTTGCACCTTTGGTCACGGTTACGCAACGGGGCAAAGTTATCAATCCATTATATTTTTCAACACGATCTAGCTCTTTAAGTCTTGATTATTGTCCACAATCCTGTGCATTTCTCGCTAAAAACTTGAGAAAGTCTCGCCGGAGCCTTCCGGCTGAGCATCTCTGTGTTCCTGACTAGGTAACCAAGGTCATCTGATTCGGAGATCATGCCCTTTCGATAGGCAGGGATCTCCAGAGCGGTGTGTGTCTGGAACTTAGAAATTCCATGCGCGACGAAGCGATGAAAGAACTGGTCGGCGCGCGGACGCAGCAACGCATGCCGAAGAGGCTGCTTCGGGGCTGCAAGAAAAAAGCGAGCCATAGCGATAGGTACCCCAGGTTGTCCGAGCTGAGCAAGGGCAGTTGCGACGATTGTGACCAATTTTCCGACCCACACTGACTTTTCCCGGATCAGGAATTCTCTCAAGTGAAATCCGTTTGCGGGAAGTACACCTTCTCTTTTCCTTTTCCAATCTTGCGGTTTCTCTTTGCCGGCGAGAGTCTTGAATTCATTGAGCGCAGATTAACCCACGCTCATTGAAGTGCGGCAGATGTTGCAAAACGGCACATCTGCGAAGGAAGGACTCGAATGAGATTACTCGTCGCGGAAGATGACAGAGCGCTGGGAACGTTTTTGACCCGCGGGCTGGAGGCGGATGGACACCGGGTTCGTATCGCCTATGACGGAGCGGCTGCGGTAGAAGTGTTTTGCCAGGAACTGCCGGACCTGACGATTCTCGACCTGAACATGCCGGTCAAAGACGGCGAGCAGGTGCTCGAAGAAGTCCGAATGGTGGACGCCGATCTTCCCGTGCTAGTGCTGACAGCGCGTCAGGAAGTCGAGACGAGGGTCCGCTGCCTGGATCACGGCGCCGACGATTTAATGACGAAGCCATTCAGCCTCCACGAACTGCGGGCGCGTTGCCGGGCGCTGCTGCGAAGGAAGCGGGAGACCAGATTGCAGCTTCGCGCAGGTGATTTGGAGTTGGACCGGCTGGAACACACGGCGCGGCGACAGGGACGGACGATTGGGTTGACAAACAAGGAATTCGCCCTGCTGGAGCATTTGCTGTTGAATCGTGGCCAATGTGTAACGCGAGTGGAATTGCTGGATTCAGTCTGGAAGCTGGATCCGACACAGACCACAAACATCGTGGATGTGTACGTGAATTACTTGCGGCGGAAGCTCGAGGATCCGCCTCCGGGAAGAATGATTTGTACCGTACGAGGCAAAGGCTACATGGTGCCGCTTGAGAACGATATGCGGCTCGTCCCTGCACCGGCCAGGGAAGCGGCGGGCGGCCAGGCGACGATGGTCAGCGGTTCATTCCTGGCCTGATTGCAGGATTTGGAAGTCAATGTTCGAACCCACAAAGGAGATTTGTGATGCAGCCTTTTCCGATCCAGGAAGTTTCAGTCTCGATACCAGCAAACAAACGGCTGAGGCAGAGAACGGCCCTGGTGGCAAGCGCCGATCGCAGTTTCCGAGAGAGGTTATCCCAGGTGCTGGCGGGACTTCGCTGGCAGGTTCGAGAGTCTGCGAGCGGTGCAGAGGCATGGAGCGAGGCGGAAATCGCCACGCCCGAGGCGGTCATCGTCGACGCTTGGTTGCCCGATCTTGATCTGAGGGAGTTTCTAGAGGATTTCAGAGTACGCTTCCCGAAGGTGGATTTGGTCACGGCGGACGGATTGGCCACGGACGGATGCCCGCGCGGTCCCTATCGGCGGGAATTGCTCTATGCTTTGCGGCAGATCCAGGTGAATGACACGGCGAGCTGGAATTCCGCCCCTGAGTCGGCACCGACAACTTTTCCCTCGACATTCGTGGAGTTGACTTCGACGAAACAGAACACGGTAAGGCACCCTATTCCAGCGGTTCTACCGCGCGCGGCCATCGGAGCAGGGACGGTTCCGATTCGATCGGGCACGACAGGGGATAAGGAGGCAAGCAGTGTGAACCGGCTCCCGGAGTTGATCGGCAACGCGGCGTGCATGCTCGAGATCAGCCGGCGCGTGCGCCTGGTGGCGCCGCGCTTGACGCCGGTGCTGATTGAGGGGCCGACCGGCTCGGGCAAGGAGCTGGTGGCCGAAGCGCTGCACCGGCTGTCGCACGCGCAGCCGCAAGCCGCTTGTCGCCATCAACTGCGCGGCGATTCCTGAAGCGCTGCTCGAAGCCGAACTGTTCGGCCACACGCGCGGCGCATTTACCGGCGCGGTGCAGGGCCGCGTGGGCCGGATCGAGGCCGCCGACGGGGGAACGCTGTTTCTGGACGAGATCGGCGAGATGCCGCTGGCCCTGCAATCGAAGCTGCTGCGCTTTGTGGAGATGCGGCGAACTGCAGCGGGTGGGCGACAACGAGACGGTCAAAGTGGATGTGCGCATCATCGCCGCGACCCACCGGCCGCTGGCCGCAGCAGGCCCAAGACGGGGCTTTCCGCTCCGATCTTTACTACCGGCTGGCGGTGTTTCTGATCCGCACGCCCGCGCTGGCCGAGCATGCTGCAGGATCTGCCGCTGCTGGTGGACCATTTTCTCGAGAAGCTGGGCCGGGATACGCCGGTGAAACGCTGGACGAGAGCGCGCTGGCCAAACTGGCTGCGCACGACTGGCCGGGAAATGTGCGCGAGCTCGAACATGTGCTGGAGCGCGGCAGTCGATTCTCGCCGGGAGAATGCCCGGTGCTGACTTCGCGCGAGATCGACTTCGGCCTGTCGGTGAACTAGTTTGCCACTTTGAGTAAGAACACGGCAGTTGCGTTAGCCTGGAATCCCGAATGTGAAACGGAGGCTCGCGATGAGCATGGAGATTGAAACGCGGATGAGCGACCAGATCGCACGCTATCTCGATCTGGCCACCGCCGAGGCCAAGCTGACTGCGGCCAACATGGCCAACTCGACACGCCCGGCTACCGGACGGTGGGCATGGACTTCGAGGCAGAGATGCGCGAGGCTCTCAGTGATGTGGAGCGAGGCCAGACGCCGCGAAGGGTGCGGGTGACCGATGTGGACGGGCTGATTGCGCGGCCCGATGGCAACAATGTCTCGATGGACCGCGAAAGCCTGAACCTGGCCGAGGCGCAATTGAAATTCAAGACCGGCGTGGCGCTGCTGCGGCAGGAGTATCAGCGCGTGATGGACGCGATTCACGCTGACAAATAGCATCGGAGCGGGTCGTTGGAGTCGACACGGCTGAGACGTGAAGAGCGTGGGGAGGCGCGATGAATCTCTTTGGAATGATGGACACTTCGGGCGAGGCCATGCAGGCCGAGCGGATGCGCGCCGAAGTGGTGGCGGCCAACATGGCCAACGCGGAGACGACGCGCACCGCACAGGGCGGGCCGTATCGCCGGCAGCATGGTGGTGTTCGCCGCCGACAGGGCGATCCGGAGTTTCTTGACTCGATGACGCGCGGCGGCGAGTTGGCGTCGC
Organism: uncultured Acidobacteriaceae bacterium; assembly: GCA_963782085.1. Classification (GTDB taxonomy): domain Bacteria; phylum Acidobacteriota; class Terriglobia; order Terriglobales; family Acidobacteriaceae; genus Telmatobacter. The sequence goes on along the minus strand of CAWAIL010000001.1, from coordinate 307,499 downwards.
GCAATCGCTTGCGACTGCGGCGGCTTTGCCGGACGCTTCCACTGCGCGGACAGGCGCGGTGCGCGCCGGGCGTGCATATTGCCCAGGTGGTCGAGGACCCTGCGCCGCCGCTGAAGCGCTACGATCCCGGGCATCCCGATGCCGGGCCGGATGGCTATGTCGCGTATCCCGACATTAATCCCCTCACAGAGATGGTGGACCTGATGGGGGCGACGCGTGCATATGGCCTGAACGGTTCCGCCGTGCAGGCCGAGAAGGGCATGATCACGTCGGCGCTGGAGATTGCCAAGACGTGAGGGGCAGGGAAGCAGGCGATAGTCAAAGAGGGACAAGCGAAACTTTTGAGTTGAATCGAAACGGTTGACGAAACAGGAGGCAGCAAAATGATTGCCGGCGATGAGCACAATCGCAGCGACTGCCGGCGCGGGGCCATCGACGAGCGTTGCCTTTCGAGCCAGTCGGCAAACTGCGGAAGTCATCGGGTGCGGCATCTCCGTTTGCCGATCTGATGACCGATGCGGTGGGGCAGGTGAATCAGCTGGAAGCGCAGGCGCACGACGGCAGTGACAGGACTGATGACCGGCTCCGGCGTGGATGTGCATCAGGCGATGATCGCCACCCAGAAGGCGAACATGGCCTTTGAACTGGCGCTGGCGGTGCGCAACAAGGCGGTCCAGGCCTACCAGAGGTGATGGGGATGCAGTTCTAACGCCGAGTCTGCGGCGTGGTACGAGCGGCGGGATGAGGCGGAGCATGGCCACGGGAACACAATTGGAAAAGAGCCGCGCCGGGCATTGCCCGGGAAACTGCAGCCGGGCGGGCGGATGGTCCGGCGCTGCTGGGGACTGGCGCGCGTGCGCTGGGCGCAGATGGCCGCGGCGCAGCGCGGCTGGGCGTGGTCATCGGCGGCGCTGCTGGTCGCTCGGTGATCGGCGGGCCTTGTGCTGGTACGGACTGCGCACCGACTGGCGCACCCTCTACGCCGGTCTCGACCCGGACGATGCGCGCCAGACGGGCCAGATCCTGGCGCAGGCGCAGATTCCTTTCGAGGCCGACACCGGATGGCGCCGGCATCCGGGTTCCGGCGGCGCAGCTGGACAAGGCGCGGCTGGCGACCGCGGCCAAGGGCGGCGTGAAGAGCGGACGGCTGGGCTTTGAGATCTTCGACAAGCCCAACTGGGTGGGCTCGGAGTTCGACGAGCAGGTGAACTATCAGCGCGCGCTCGAAGGCGAGCTCGAGCACACGGTGGGCACGCTCTCCGATGTCGAGTCGGCGCGCGTCCACCTGGTGCTGCCGCACGATTCGCTGTTTCGCGACGAGGAGCGGCCGGCCAAGGCCTCGGTGGTGCTCAAGCTGCGCCATCGCACGCTGGCCGACGGCGAGCCGGAGGCGATTCGCAACCTGGTGGCCTCGGCGGTCGACGGGCTGACGCCGGACCACGTGGTGCTGGTGGATGCGGCCGGCCATCTGCCGCTGGGGCCGAAGACGCCGGACGCCATGCGACTTGAGCGCCGAGCAGGCGCTCGAAGACAAGCTGGTCGCCACGCTCGAGCCGGTGACGGGCGCGGGCAACGTGCGCGCCTCGGTGACGCTGGACTACGATGCCGACGGCCACCGACGAGACCGACGGAGATCTACGACCCGGACAAGACGGCGACGCTTTCGATGCAGCGCACCGAGCAGACGACCGGCGCGCAGCCGGTGGCCGCCGGCGTTCCGGGCGCGGCCTCGAATGCGCCCAACACGCAGGCGCTGCCGGTCTATCCGCAAGCAGACCACGCCGCCCCAAACAGCGAAGACCGAGTCGGGCACCTACGGCGTCTCGAAGACGGTGCGGCACGTCGGTCGAGAATCCGGGCCGCGTGCGGCGGCTGACGGCGGCCATCGTGGTGAACGACCGGCTGATGCAGCCGGCCACGCAAGAATCATGCCGCGGTGTGGCAGCCGCGCTCGGCCGACGAGCTGCGCAACCTGACCGCGCTGGCCCAGGCGGCGGTGGGCTTCGACTCGACGCGCGGCGACGTGCTGACGGTCGAGGACCTGGCCTTCGACGGCAATCGGCCGCGAACCGCCGGTCGGCGGTTCCGCAGCAGTGTGCTGAACGCGGCGGAGAACTCGCCGGTGCTGGTCAAGTACCTGGCGCTGCTTCTGCTCGGCTTGCTGGTGGTGGTGGCATTCGGCGTGCGGCCCGCGCTCCGCCATGCGGCAGCGCGCTGGCAGCGGCTGCGACCGGCGAAGGACGGCCGCGAGAACTGGCGGCGGCAGCAGCGCCTGCGGCGCGGCGCTGCGAACTCCGGAGCCGGCGGAAATCGATCCGGAGCGGCATGCGGATCGCAGGAGATCTTTGAGCAGGTGACGACGCATCTGAAGCGCGAGCCGACGCAGAGCTCGCGCCTGCTGCAGAGCTGGATTCACTCCGACTAGTGGGCCGAAGGATCGAGGAATGCGCAGGGAAGCGAACAGGCCTGTGGCTGAGCAGGGAAACGAAAGCGGAGCAGCGCGGCACCGTCAGTCGGCGGAATCTGTCCGGGCGTGCGCAAGGCGGCGATCCTGCTGGTGGCCGTGGGCGAGGAACTGGCCAAGGAGATTCTGCGCGCGCTGCCGGAAGCCGACGTGCAGCGGCTCACCGAGGAGCTGGCCGATCTGCGCGGCATTACGCCGGAGCTTTCGGCCGAGGTGCTGGAGGAGTTCTGGGAGCTTGCTGGAAACGCAGAACTTCATGGTGCATGGCGGCCTGGACTACGCCAGCCGGCTGCTGGTCGAGACCTTCGGCAAGCAGCGCGCCGACGATCTGCTGATGCTGGTGCGCCGCTCGCAGGAGGCGGCGCAGGGCAACCTGGCCAAGCTGCAGCGCACCGATCCGCAGCAACTGGGCAAGCTGCTCGACTCCGAGCATCCGCAGACCATCGCGCTGGTGCTGGCCCACCTCGATCCGCGGCGGGCCTCGATGGTGCTGGACAACCTGAGCGAGGAGCACAAGGTGGTGTCCATCCAGCGGCTGGCCGAGATGCGCCAGTTTTCGCCGGAGATGGCGCAGAAGGTGGCGCACATTCTGCATCGGCGGCTGGAGAGCGTGGGCGACACGGCGCGGAAGAGCTACTCCGGCTTCAAGGCCGTGGCCGACCTGCTGAACCGGCTCAACGCCGAAGAGTCGAAGAAGATTCTCGAGACCATCGAAGAGGGCCAGCCGGAGCTGGCCCTGAGCATTCGCAACCTGATGTTCACCTTTGAAGATCTGATCACGGTGCCGCCGGCCACCATTCGCGAGATCGTCTCCGGCGTGGACAAGCGGCAACTGGCGCTGGCGCTGCGCGGCGCCAACGAGGAGCTGCGCGCGCAGATCTTCAAGGCGATGAGCTCGCGCGCGGTGGAGATGCTGAAGGAAGACATGGAAGTGCTGGGCCCGGTGCGCTCGCGCGAAGTGGCGCAGGCGCAGCAGGAGATTCTGAACCTGGCGCGCCGGCTCGAGGCCGAAGGCAAAGTGATTCTGAAGCTCGAAACCGGCGACGAGATGCTGGCCTGAGAATGACGGCCGGGGTAAGAGGAATGAGGTGGACCGGTACAAATGCATGGGAAAAGGATCGGAGCGGTTCCTGCCGACGCGACGTGCGAGGTCTTCGAGTATCCGGCGAGCGGGCTTCCGGAGCCCGACGTGGCAGATGGAACGGCTGGAGAAGACTGTGGACGAGGAGCAGGCGACGGGCCGAGAATGGTGCAGGCAGGAGAGCGGAGGCGAAGGACGCGGCTGGGCACGATGGCAGACAGGGCCGAAGAAAGCGCGTCGAGTTTTGAGGCCGGGCGGGAGCGGGGCCGTGAAGAAGGCCGCGCGACGGAGCGCGAGGCGCAGGCTGCAGCTACGCAGGAGCGACGAAGAGCGAGACAAGCGGCAACTGGCCGAGCTCGTTGAGAGATTTCGGCATGGAGCGCGATCGCTTTCTGCAGCGGTGGAGCAGGAAGTCGTGAAGCTGGCGCTGGCGGTGGCCGCGCGCTTCTGCGGCGCGAAGCGCAGATGGATCCGCTGCTGCTGACCGGCGCGGTGCGCGTGGCGCTGGGGCAGTTGGCGGCAACGACCGAGGTGCGGTCTGCGGGTTCCGGCGGCGGAGCTCGAGTTGTGGACGAGAAGCCATTGCGCCTGTGCCGAATCTTGCGGTGAAGCCTGATCGTGGTGGCAGGCGAAGGCATGCGCCTGGGCGATTGCGTGATCGAGAGCAAGGTGGGATCGGTCGATCTGGGAGTGCGCTCGCAGCTGGGCGAGATTGAGCGCGGATTCTTCGATCGCGCGATCGCCGCAACGGATGAAGCGAAGAGCGACGAGTGCAGCGTGCGCAGCGCAAAGCGAGGCGAGGCGCGATGACTGCCACTGCTGGCACGGCTACTTTGCGCAGCCTCGAGCGCGGCCAGCCGTGGCGCTGGCGCGGCCAGGTGATCGAGTCGGTCGGGCAGACGATCGAGTCGGCCGGGCCGCCGGCCTCGGTGGGCGAGTGCTGCGAGATTGAAGATCGGGCGGGCCGAGCCACCTGGCCGAGGTGATCGGCTTTCGCGGATCGAATGTGTTGTCGATGCCGGTGGAGACGACCGAGGGCATTCGTTTTGGCGATGCCGGTGTGGGCGCTTGGGAACAAGGCCGGAGATCGAAGTGGGTGCCGGCGCTGATGGGCCGAGTGCTGAATGCGCGAGGCAGAGCCGATCGACGGCGGTCGACCGGCATTGGGCGAGAAGTCATTGCCGCTGGATGGCGCGGTGCGCTCGCCGCTCGACCGCGCGCCGATCCGCGAGCCGCTGGGCACGGGCATCCGCGCGATCGATGCGCTGCTGACGGTGGGCCGCGGACAGCGAGTGGGAATCTTTGGCGGATCGGGCGTGGGCAAGAGCACGCTGATCGGCATGATGACGCGCAACACCGAGGCCGAAGTGACGGTAGTAGGCCTGGTGGGCGAGCGCGGCCGCGAGGTGGGCGAGTTTCTTGAGCAATGCGCTGGGCGCAGAGGGACGAAGCGCTCGGTGGTGGTGGTTTCGACCTCCGACCAGTCGCCGCTGATGCGCATGCGCGCGGCGCTGGCCGCGACCACAGTGGCCGAGTACTTTGCCGCGCAGGGAAAGCATGTGCTGCTGGTGCTCGATTCGCTGACGCGATTTGCCATGGCGGCGCGCGAGATCGGTCTGGCGGCCGGCGAGCCGCCCACGGCAAAGGGATATACGCCGTCGGTATTCACGCGGCTGGCCAAGCTCGTGGAGCGGGCCGGGAACTTCCGCGCGGCTCGATTACGGCGTTTTATACCGTGCTGATGGAGGGCGACGACCAGCAGGATCCGCTGGTGGACGCGGTGCGCTCGCTGCTCGATGGGCACGTGGTGCTCTCGCGCGCGCTGGCGGCGGAGGGCTGGTATCCGCCCATTGAGGTGCTCGACTCGATCAGCCGGCTGATGCCGGCCGTGACCGCGCCAGAGCACCGCGAACAGGCGGCGCTGGTGCGCAGGCTGATGGCGGCATATGCGCGCTCGGAGGACCTGGTGCGCATTGGCGCGTATAAGGCCGGCGCCGACGCGGAATTGGATCGCGCGCTGCAGGCGAGAGGGGCGCTGCGCGAATTTCTCATGCAAGACGCGCAGGAACAGGTGCGGTTTGCGGATGGACTGCGCCGCCTGGCAGAGCTCGCTGCAAAGGTTTAAACGATGGCTGCATCCCACGGAATGCGCAGATTGCTGCGTGTGCTGGAATTAGAGGAAGAGCACTACCGTGCGCAGATGGAAGCGGCACTGGCCGATTTGAGGCAGTTGGAAGAGGCGTTGATGACGGCCGGAGAACAGGAACGCGCGGGCCGGCGATTGGTGGCGGACAGTATTGCAACGGGTGAAATTGCGGATCGAGTGAGCGGAATCGAAGAGTCGCGTTTGGCAGGAAAGCGCAGCGCAGCTCTGAAGCCGAGAATCGCCGGTGCGGAAGCAGTTGCTGTTTCGCGGCAGCAGAAGTTCCTGGAGAAGCGCATCGATCGGCGACAGGTCGAATCGGTGATCGAGAAGGCCGCGACTGAGAAAACGCTCGATGACGGACGCCGCGTTCAGCGTGCGCTCGACGACTGGTTCCTCCGTCAGGCCCATCAGGTTGGGCGCCGATCCTAAACAGAAAGAGTTCCGCGGGTAGGCGACGGTGAGGGCCGGCAAGTGCCGGGAATCGGGCCACCTCAGCAAATAAAGCACCGCAGAAAAACTTGAGCGGAAAGTTCAGTTGGACCTGGGACATTCCTCAATCGGGATCGATTGTTCCGATCTTGAAATTCTTCCAACCCTTCAATCCTCCCTTTGGCACGCTCGCTGCAGAGTCCTGAGCATGACGATTGCCGCAAACCTCGGCGCCGGTTCGATGGCGGGCGCGGCTTCTGCGGCGGGTATAGGTTTGGCCGCAGGTTCGGATTCGGTTCGAGGCAATACGGGGAGCGGACGCAAGTTCCTGGGCCTGACCTTCATTGAAAACGGAATCGAGTCACACGAGAGAGCGCAAGTCAGACCGATATTCTCTTTTGGCGGCATGGGGCAAACAGCTCGCCTCCTGGGTGCGAACAATGGTGACGTGTGGAAGGCCGTTGGAAATTCAAATTTTCGTTTGCATTGGGAAGCCCTTGTCGCAGCGCCTGGCGAGGGAACCAAGGCCGACGAGCAGGAACAGATTAAGTGGGACGCAGACGCGCCTGAAAATGACCCTGCGACGACGCCGAACGATGGAACGAACCCGGCGAACCAAGACATTCCAAGGTCGGCACATGGCTCTTCGGCGGACTTCAATCAGTTACGCATTGAAGGCTTCAGTTTGGGATCAGGACCTTCGAAGGAAGATGCAGCTGCGGCGCAGCGTCCGGCTCCATTGGCACCTGAAGAGTTTGCCGAACAGCGGGGCAAACCGGAAAATCATAAGCCAGCTTCGCGTCCGAGCCTCCGGTTGTCATCGAGCAGCGAGCAGCAGAAGAATGCCTCTCCAAAAAGTGCGGAGGCAGTGCCGGTGTTTAGCGAAGCCGTGCTGACAGCCGCAGTTCCGCAGAGCGTGCCGATTGCAAATGGCTGGAAATCACCACAGGCGGTGACCTCTCTTGCGGCGGAGACAAGCGTTTCGGCCAGGCTCGTGGTCAACCGCGAGCAGGGAACCGAGGCCCCGGAGCCTTTCGCTGGCACAGCGGCAAATCGAGAACGCGGTACGGAAAATGCGACGGGTGAGACTCATGTAAGGTCAAGTACGAGCGTTCAGACGACGGCATGTCGTGAAGGGAATCCAGGACTGAGCGCGCCACCGATTGGCGAAGGCAGCGGCGAAACTGGCGCGACAAGTCTTGGCGCAATTGAGTTCGACGAAATTGACGAAAACTTCGTGCAGGCGGAACCGAGGCTCCGGGCGCCGGAACCGACATCGATTCCGATTATTGGATATCACGCGCCCCAGAGAACAAGCGCCAACCTGGACGCTGCACGAACCCCAAACTCCGAAATTATGAACGGCAACGGCAAACATGACGGTACATTTCTGCCTTCAAATGCTTCCATGCGTGATGCAGTTGGCATCGGATTGGAAAGCACTCACGCGCCGATCGGTTTGTCTACGAGCCTGAATGCGCGGGAAAAGATTGGAAACTCATCGAGTACGCGGGTAGTGCACCGCGTGCTGCCGCTCTCAATGAGTGCGGTCTCGAACTCTTCTTCCATATCTTCCGCCGTGGCTTATGGCGTCGCAAGACAGGTAGTTCCTTTAGCGGCAGACCATGTTGGACCGTTCAATGGAGCAACTGTTGGTGAGACCCGAGGCACAACAGCGGGCGAGGCTTTTGCTTTGCTCGACGCTGAAAGTGGAATCGGACATCCCGGCTGGATTCACCTAGGTGGTCGCAGTGCCGAGGCAGGTTTCGAAGATCCTGCTTTAGGGTGGGTGGGTGTGCGTGCGGATCTGAACGGTGGCGGCTTACATGCCGCGCTTTTGCCGGGCTCGGAGGAAGCGGCACAAGTGTTGAGCGCGCACCTCCCGGGATTGAGCGCTCACCTATTGGAAGGTAATGCGCCGGTATCGACTGTCACGGTCGAGACTCCGGCAGGGAACGGGCTCGCAGCCAGTGTGGGACATGGGTTGCAGCAGGATGCACAAGGTCAGGAATCGCAGAGCGGTGCGGCGTCTCGGGATTCGCATCTCCGCGACGCAGTCCGTGCAGATTCGAACCGCGCCGGATTGACCGTGGAAAAGGGAACCAACGAGCTAAGCCCGGCTCATTGGTTCGATGGAACACGCGGCACGCAAATCTCAGTGATGGCTTGAGAGGGATCAGACGAACAGCAGAGGCGTCGATTCAAAGGAGAGGTAATGGCGGCAGCAGCAATGGGAATCTTTAATCACGCAATGACGACGGCCCAGGCAATAAGCGATAAGTCAGCATTGCCGCCGGCGGATGCGGCTGTGACAAATGGGCCAAACAGCTCGAATGGATCAAGTGATACAAGCAGCAACTCCGCTACAGTTTCAGCGAACGATTTTCTGACATTGCTCGTGACGGAGATGAAGAACCAGGATCCCACAGCGGACACCGATCCGAACGAGTATATCAACCAGTTGGTGCAGGTGAATAGTTTGGAGCAGTTGATCAATATCAACCAGACGTTGACGACAGGCCTGGACGTGGCTCCGGCATCGGATGGGGATAGTGGAAGTATTCCGCAGGCAGCGAGCTCGAATCATAGTGACGTTCGGAGTGGAGCGGTTGCTTCGACAATCGCAACGCACCATGTGGGTATGCAGGCGGCAGTGCAATCGGGCGAACCGGCAAGCGGAGCACTGCAGACGCAAGGCGATGTGCGCCACGCACCCGGGAATCTGAGCGTGCCGCGAGTGAATCATGCGGCGCAGCGGGTGGGGCATGCATTGGCTGGGCGAACACGGGCGCAGCCGACATCGTGAGGCGTTGGCAGCGCCCTTATTTGTGAGGGTAATCTCTGCCGGAGATTCCGGCGCGAGCGAATGGACGCAAGAGCGAGGGGAGACGGACCATGGCAAGTTTTTCAATTCCGCTGACCGGCCTGGAGGCCGATTCTACCGCTTCAATACGATTGCGAACGATCTCTCCAACATGAATACGACTGCCTTCAAGGCGGAGACGACGAACTTCTCCGATCTTGTTCTACCAGCAGATCGGCTCGACTGGAGCCGGAAATCCGATCCAGGTGGGCGCGGGCGTGAAAGTCGCTTCCAATGAGATTGCTTTCACGCAAGGCTCGATCAACTCAACCGGCAACTCGACCGATGCGGCGCTGAACGGAAACGGGTTTTTCATCGTCGGCAATGGCACCGGCGGATACGAATTACACGCGGGCTGGCAACTTTACGCAGGATACGAACGGCAATCTCGTGTCGAATGGCATGAGCGTGATGGGCTATCCGGCAGTAAACGGCGTCGTGAATACAAACGCGCCCCTGCAAGCCGATCAACATTCCGCTGGCGGGCCAGGTGCAGCAACCGCAGGCGACGACGACGATGAGCATGACGGCGAATCTCGACAGCGACAACGCAGGCAGGCACGCAGTTTCCCGCGGAAGGTGACGGTGTACGATTCGCTGGGCGAGCCGCATCGTGGCGACAGTCACGTTTGAGCCGGGCGCCGGTCGCGAATACGTGGACGTATTCGGTGGCTTTGCCGGCTGCGGATTATTCGGCGGCAGGCGGCAATGTGGCGCCGGCGGCGATCACCGGAACTATGACCTTCGATTCCAACGGGAACCTTACCCAGGTGCAGCCAACCGGCGCGGCAAATCCGTCGAACGTGGGAACGGCGCCTGGCGAATGATGTGCAGTCGATCGACCTCAATTTCAATCCAGCGCCGACCAATGTGCTGGCGGACGGAGCGGCGGGTCTGAATATTCAGTGGAATCTGCTTGGCAGCGGCCGGCACGCCCAACATCAGCCAGGTCGATACGGCTTCCGCTGTTTCAGCGAACAGACTCAGGATGGCTACACGAGCGGACACGTTCCAGAGTTTCGCGATCGATTCGGATGGAACGGTCGCGGTCACTTACTCGAACGGCCAAAAGCAGAACGTGGGCCAATTGCGCTTGCCAACGTAACCAATCTTCAAGGGCTGGAGTTGCTGGGCGATGGCGATTATGCGACGACGCTGGCGAGCGGAACAGCCTCCTTCGGCGCGTCGGGAACTTCAGGCCTGGCGACACCTCGAGGACGATGCACTGGAAGCATCGAACGTGAATATTTCGTCGGAGTTTTCCGACCTGATCGTTGCGCAGCGCGCGTTTGAGGCTAATGCGAAGTCGGTGACGACGTTCGATACCGTCACGCAGGACACCATCAACATGGTGCATTGAGTGCTCTTTGATCTGATTTGACTTCGAACGGAGGCGGCTTGCGGGTCCGCCCTCTCATTTTGGCCTGAGGATTTCAATGAAGAGTCCGCTTGACTTGGCCAGCATCACGCCCTCTCATTACCGATGCGCGCTTCCGCCCAATGCTTGCGACCGCTCGTTGCGGACCACACGTCCTACGATGCGAAGCGGCTGCGCCGCTGGGAACCGGACGGAGGTAATCGACTTCCATCTTTCGCGTCATGGCGGATTTGCCGAGAGCGCGAACCGCTTTGCTCATGGCTTCATCGAGGAGTGCGGCGATGATGCCGCCGTGCAGGTAGCCAGGGGGGCCGTCAAATGCAGTCGGATACAGGGGAGAGGCAATGACAGAACCGTCGGGCGCGCGAGAAGAATTCGAGTTGCAGCCCGGACTGATTTGCCGGGCCGCAACCGAAACAACGATTATTGGCAGAATGAGGAAAGGGCGTGAGGTTGCCCAGTCTCTTGGGTCATGCCAGCCTCTCAGCTTGAGATTTGCCGTTGAGTGCAGCGACAAAAGTCTCGCGGTCGACGTTGCCTCCAGTGAGAACGATTCCGATGCGTTTGCCGTTGAGGCCGGATTTTTCTTTGAGCGCGGCGGCGAGAGAAGCGGCGCCCGCGCCTTCGGCAATGTTGTGCGTGTCCTGATAGCAGATGCGCATTGCGGCAGCTATCTCTTCGTCGGTGACTTCGACGATGCGGGTAACATTGGCCCAGATGATTTCCAGCGCCATCCTTTGGGCTGCGGCAGGCCAGGCCGTCGGCGATTCGCAGTGCGCGCGGGCGCCTCGACGAGCTTGCGCTGGCTGAAAACTGAGGGCGATGGCGGGGCAGGCGGCCGAGGCGACGCCAACGATTTCGGTTGGCTGGCGGAGCGCATTGCGAGCGGCAACGATGCCGCAAATGGAAGAGCCGAGGCCGATGGGAACGTAAATGCGATCGAGCGGTGGTGCGCCTTCGAAGAACTCGAGCGCGTAGGTGGCAGTTCCCCAGACCAGGCGTTCGTGGAAGGATTCGAAAATAGCAAAACCCCGCTGGGTGGCGAGGGCTCGGGCAAACTCAAGGGATTCCTGGAAATCGTTGCCGTGCTCCAGAAGTTCGGCGCCCTGGGCAACGATGGCGCGATTCTTATCCAGATTGTTGACATGAGGCACAACGATGACCGACTTGAGGCCGAGGAAGCGGGCCGCCATGGCAACTCCCTGGCCGAAGTTGCCGCGCGTGGCGGCGACGACGCCAGCGATTGAGGGTTGGGCCTGCTTGAGCCAGGTCAAGTAGACGAGAGCTCCGCGAAGCTTGAATGCGCCGACCGGCGTGTGGTTCTCGTGCTTGATCCATGCTTCGAAGCCGAGCCGTTCATTGATGAGCGGCCAGGAGTATTGCGGCGTCGGGGGCATGTACCGGTAAATCAGATTCTGTGCTTCGTGAATCTGATCGAGCGAGGGAAGCACATGTCATCAGCATAATGGTTTGGCAAAATGCCCGGGCCGGAGATAAGTGGAATTCACAGTCCTGTACTTGACCTGACAGAGAGAGGGTCGTGAGACTTGAGGGTGCGGCTTTCGTGTTCAGGCCGCGAGAAAGTGTTCTGCATTGGGATTGAGGACAGATGCGAAATTAGCGACATGGGCAGCCGCCGTAGCAATGAGCATGGGGGGCTGCCGGTCGACACCGAGCCTTACTCCACAGCAAGCAGAGGGAAGACGTCTTTACGACTCGCGCTGCGCGCATTGCCACGAAGACAACGATCTGGGCTTGAAGAAGGTACCGCCGAATTTGCATGAAGTGTTTACCCGCACCGCGCTGCCAAGCGGAACGCCGGTGAGCGATGCGGAAGTGGAGCACGTGGTTCTTGTGGGCAAGGGAATGATGCCGGCCTTTGCAGGTCGGTTTACGAAAGATCAGTTGGATGCGCTTGTCTCGTATATGCATACGGGAATGCGGGATGCGAAAACGGAGTGAAACAGGGAATTCGAATCTCTAATGGAGGGATTGAAATGAAGGTTGGAGTGCTCGGTTCGGGCAGTGTGGGTCAGACGCTGGCGGCAGGCTTTGAGAAGCATGGCCACGAGGTGATGATTGGGACACGGGAATCCGCGAAGCTGGCGGAGTGGCTGAAAAAGAATCCAAAGGTGAAGGTGGGAAGCCTCAGCGAGACTGGATCGTTTGGTGAGGTAGTGGTGCTGGCGGTGAAAGGGTCGGTGGCCGGGGATGCGTTGCGCACGGCCGGCGCGAAGAACCTGGACGGGAAGCTGGTGATCGACGCGTGCAATCCCATTGCGGATGCGCCGCCTGTGAATGGCGTGCTGCAAGTTCTTCACCGGGCCGAATTCGTCTTTGATGGAACAGTTGCAGAAGGCGTTTCCGGCGGCACACTTCGTGAAAGCGTTCAATTCGGTGGGCGCGCCGCAGTTGGTGAATCCGGAGTACAAGGGCGGGAAGCCGACGATGTTTATTTGCGGCAACGATGACGGCGCGAAGCAGACGACTGCGAAGATTCTCGACCAGTTTGGCTGGGAGACCGTCGGACATGGGGAAGGCGGAAGCAGCGCGCGCCATCGAGCCACTCTGCATGTTGTGGTGCATCCTTGGGTTCACGAAGAACGAGTGGACGCACGCGTTCAAGTTGTTGAGGGCGTAAGGGGAATTGACGACTCAAATGCGGGAATTTATCCGGGTCGCTCTCCGCCTGGGCCGGAAAAACAAGAACCCGGCGACGGTGGCGCACGCGGAAACCGCGGACAAGATGAGGAGAGAGGTGCACCGGATTTCGATAGAGTTTGGTTTCACCGTATACTAGGAAGTCTATGGCGACCGAAAAAACATTTTATCTTGAGACCTTCGGCTGCCAGATGAATGCCCATGACTCCGAGAAGGTGATTGGCACGCTGCAGCAGCAGGGCTACCGGCAGGTGGAAACCGAAGAAGACGCCGGGCTGATCCTCTATAACACCTGCTCGATCCGCGACAAGGCGGAGCAGAAGGTCTTCAACCGGCTGAACGATTACAAGAAGCTGCACAAGGCAGGCAAGCGCTTTGGCGTGCTGGGGTGCGTGGCGCAGCAGGAGGGCGAAAAGATCTTCGAGCGGGCGCCGTATGTGTCGCTGGTGTCGGGTTCGGCCTCGTACCGCAAGCTGCCGGAGATGCTGGCGCGGCTGGAGGCGGGCGAAAACCGGATTACGGGGCTGGACGACCGGCAGACCGACGAGACCTTCGAGACGGAGTTCACGGCGCGGCAGAATCCTTATCGCGGCTACATCACCATCATTGAAGGGTGCGACAAGTTCTGCTCCTATTGCGTGGTGCCGTACACGCGGGGCAAGGAGCGGAGCCGGACGTCGACTTCGGTGCTGGCACGAGGCGCGGCGGATCGCGGACCTGGGCTATACCGAGATTCAGCTGCTGGGCCAGAACGTGAACAGCTACCGCGATCCGGAAGGGAAGTCGAGCTTCGCGGAGCTGCTGGCAGCGGTGGGCGAGGTGCCGGGGATTCGGCGGGTGCGGTTTACCACCAGCCATCCCACGGGACTTTACGCGGGACATTGTGGAGGCGATCGACGCCGTGTCCGACGCTTTGCGACCATGTGCATCTGCCGGTGCAGTCGGGCTCGGCGCGGGTGCTGAAGATGATGGCGCGGGAGTACACGCCGGAGTGGTACCTGGAGCGGATCGCGTGGATCAAGGCGGCGAAGCGGCCGATTTCGCTTTCGACGGACATTATTGTGGGATTTCCGGGCGAGACGGAGGACGATTTTATCGAGACGATGGACCTGCTGGCCGAAGTGCAGTACGATTGCGTTTTCGCATTCAAGTATTCGGCGCGGCCGAATACGCCGGCGCTGATGATGATCGATTCGGTGCCGGATGACGAGAAAGCAAAGCGGCTTCAAGTACTGCTTGACCGGCAGCGCGAGATTCAAAGAACCAATTATTCCAAGCAGATCGGGCAAGTTCTTGAGGTGATGGTTGAGGGGCTGAATCCGGCGCGGGGACAGATTTCCGGGCGCAGCAGCCAGAACAAGCCGGTGAATTTTACCTGCACGCAGCCGATTGCGCCGGCGCCGGGCAGCTACCTGCAAGTGAAGATCACGGCAGCGTTTCCCAACAGCCTGGTGGGCGAGGCCGTCTAACCGGAGCAAGAGTGATTCGGAGGAGGGAACTCATGGATATCGAAGTGCGGATTCGCGGGCTGATGATGGACCCGGCGACGAACATGCCGATCGTGGTGCTGAAGGACGTTGGGTCAGACGCGGTGATGCCGATCTGGGTGGGGATCTTTGAGGCCAACGCGATCGCGACTCGAGATTGAGAAGATGGCTGCGCCGCGGCCCATGACGCACGACCTGACGCGAAACCTTGATGCGCCACTTGAATGGTGAGCTGGAAAAGCGTTGTTATTACAGAGCTTAAAGACGATACGTTCTATGCGGTTCTGTGGCTGCAAGCCAGGGCGGCGAGCCGATTGCGGTCGATGCGCGGCCGTCGGACGCGATCGCGCTGGCGCTGCGGGCCGATTGCCCGATCTATCGTCGCCGAGAAGGTGATGGCAGAGCGCCAAGCTGAATACGACCGGGCCTCGCCGAGGGCCCGACGGCCGAGCAGCTGCGCGGCTGGCTCGAAGGGCTGAACGACGAGGACCTGGGCCGCTACAAGATGTAGCCCGGACGTTTCCAGGTCGCCACCGATCGCACCGATCGCAGAACAAACCCGACACTCGCAGAATCGTCGCCGAGGTGCCGCTGGGCTTGTCAGGGAAGTCTGGTCCTCGGCTCAATGCATTCGCAGGCAGAGAGTTAGCCTATTCCTGATTGGATTGCATTAGTTAACAGAATATCTGTTATCAGACATTGCCTATCGAGCGGCCTGATTCTGGCACTGCTCGCCTAATCGCTTGCGAAGCACCACAAAATACAGGTCATCCCGCAGTGGCCGGCCTATCCGGCTGTCGCCATATGGAAATGGCTTTGTCTCTTCCGTGAGCAAATAGCCGCGACGCTTATACCAGTCGATCAGCGCACGACGAAGATTCACTGTGGTCATTCGTATCTCAGTGGCTCCACGTTGCTGCGCCCAATTCTCTGACGCCTGCAGCATCTTCCGGCCTAGGCCGACGTTCTGTTCGCGAGGCGGGACGGCGAGGGTGCCGAGATACCATACTCCGCCGGGTTCCGGCTCGAGCCAGACGCACCCGAGCAAATAACCATCGGCCCGACGCCATAGCAAAAGGCGGGCGTGGGGTTTTGCCAGCAGGTCTTCCCGTAGCTGCTCCTGGGTAATTCGAGTGCCGTCGATGTATTGTTCTTTGGTGCTCCATCCCGCATCTCCACCGATTCCCCGAAAGGCGAGATTGATGAGGGATACGACTTCCGGGACATCAGCCTCAGAGCCCACGATCAGGTTTGGCTGCATGTCTGATAACTGGCTTGTCTCTGTCATTCCGAACCTCCATCGGGACGCCCTCGACTTCCGTCTTTGCCTGAGAAAAAGCCTGCCTGCTTTGTCCTGCCTGGCACCTTGATACAAAGCCGGACGTCATGAAGCCCTACTTCGAGAGCGCAGGCTTAGGCCCCGAAAGGAATACGCGAATTTTTTGCCTGCAAGGTTTCTCAAACAGAGTGTAGACCAACAGAGAGACCAGGACGCAGAGCCCAAAATACAGCACGTAGCCCCGAAAACTGCTGATCGTCGGAATGAAGCGAGCGTATCTCGAAGCGCCTTCGTAGAAGTTTGAAATCGGTCGTCCGAGCAGGTACAACGTGTAACTCGCCTCGCCCAACAGCAGCAGCGGCGGCCAGTCCAGCCAGTCACCTGAGGAAGCAATGGACAGAATAAGCAATGCGAAGAGTGGATCGCACAGCCCGTCGTGCAATGACGGATACGGCGCGTTGTGTAAGCCCTCAATCGTCAGGCAAATTACGAAGAAACTGACGAATGTCGCTAGTCTGGGCCGGGGGATTCGCCAGCCTTGACGAAAACCTGCGCCAACACAAATTCCAAGCAAGAATTCAGGAGCTCGAACGAGCGGGTTGAATTTGATGACCGTGAGCCAGAAGAAAAGGCTGTTGCTATCGACCGGACCCTCGGGTCGGGCGAACGCATAAATCACGCTCGGCGCCGCACTCAGAAACCACAGCCCAAGGAGTATCAATACCGGGCGTTTTCTGAAAGATCGAACCAGTCTTAGCGCGGTGGATGGGAAGATGAGGTAAAAGAACGCCTCTGTTGAAACGCTCCACGCCGGAGTGTTCCAAATGAGAGCAACGGAAGGAACCCAACTCTGCAGAAAGAGCGGCACCGTAAGGTAAGCAGGAGAAAGGGGAAACCTCCCGATCACAATATTGTGCACCAGTCCAGGAAGGCCTAAGAGCAACGAAAGCCAATAGACCGGCACGATCCTTGCGGCGCGAGCGCTCCAGAACTGTCTCGGCGAGAAATCAGAACCCAGATAGTTGTAGCTGAGAATGAACCCGGAAAGAACAAAGAAAACCGCAACGCCGGCGTATCCAACGGACGAAAGATCCGCGATCCAACCTCTTTTCCCCGTCCACAACAGACTATGAAAGCAATAGACCCAGCAAGCAGCAAAGAAGCGAATTGCAGTTAGACCGGGGAGCTTCTTCATCCTTGCCGTTTGAAGTTACGGCAAGTTTCAGGGTTGCCGCGAGTAATGGGTTTGATTTTCGAAACTCTTGACCGGCGAATCAGTCAGTTTCGAACCTCGGCCAGGAGGGCTTCTACTTCACCCTTTTCGGAAGCGGAGAGCCCGAGCAACGGGGCCCGGCAGCGCCCACCGTAGAAGCCGTTAAAGTCGCAGGCATATTTCACGCCTGCGATACCCAGCTCAACGACGATTCTCTTGTTGGCGGCGGCGATGCGCTTCTGCTTTTCCGCGGCAAGCGCGGGATCGTGATCTTTCCAGGCAATGTAGATTTCCTGGCAGGCCTGGGGCGCGCAAGCTCCGAAGGCGAGGATGCCACCGACTGCGCCGAGTTCGAGCGAATCGAAGAGCACGCTACCGGATCCGCACAGCACCTGAAAGCCGACTTCCCTGCTCCGGGTTTTGGGCGGAGTGGCCGGAGGGGCTGTCGCAATAGCTACTCCGCCGGCGAGTTCAGCCGCTGGAACAAAGGAACCGGTTTGTTCGGCGGGCGCGGTCAACATGCGGGTCGTAACGGCTTCAAAGACCTGTGTGACAGGGACAGTGCGCCTGGGAGCATTCTCGGTGGCCTTAACAGTGTCACGGATGCGGTCGACGCTTCCGCTGGAATCCTTGATTCCGATAATGTTCGGATGCTGCGCCAACTCCGCGATGAGGTCGATGGGGATCTGATACGGGACACACTTTGGAATATTGTAGAGAAGGACCGGAAGCGGTGAGTGGTCCGCAACGCTGCGAAAGTAGTTGAGCATTGCCGGTGCGGGTAGATTGGTGGCGTAGTAGCTGGGCGGGCGAACGAGAACCACGTCAAATTTGAGCTCGGCCGCGGCTTCAGCAAGGGCGACGGTGCCGCGAACGGATTCCCTGCCCACGCCTGCGACGAGAACTTTTTCGGGCGCGGCGGATTCCGCCACTGCACGAAGAACATCCCGCGATTCAGCATCGTCCAGTGTGACGGCTTCGCCGGTGGAACCAAGCGCGACGAGTCCGGCGAGCAGGCTGCGCGAGTAGTGCTCGACGTTGGCTTCAATCTTGCGGAAGTAGATTCGCTCGTCGGGATAGAACGGCGTGGTGATCGCCGCGAAGACACCTTCCATCAGCATGAATGTATTCTAACGGTAGGAAAAGCCTGGTTCCCGCCCCGGAGCCGCACGATATCGCGGTTGATCGCGCCGGATGTAGTTTTAAGTTATCTCCTTTGCTGGTGCCATCACACCAAGGCGCATGAGGATGGATTCACTGCTCCATTACGAAGAGCCCGAAAAATCGGCGCCGACTCTGTTGACGCAGGCGCTTCGTTTTGTGTTGCATACCATGCTTGCCCTGGCTGCGTGGGTCGGACTGATCGCGCTCGGCTACAAGGTAAATCCGACTGGCGTGCCGCAATGGGCCATTCTTGCGCTATCGTTCGCTGTGCCGCTGATGATCGGGCTGATCGTGACGTTGATCAAGCCGGATGAGATGGCGACAGCTGTGTGGCTGGTTGGAATGATCTGGTTCCTGATTATTGGTCTCTGGGTATTGGACATGCCGACCGCGCCCGGCGCATGCCTCCAGTGCGATGCAACCGAAAAGCTGACACGGACGTTCTTCAGTTTTCCAGGGCCGAGCGGATTGATCGACAACGACGGGCCGATCATCGGCACCTGGCCGGCGGCAGCCTTGATTGGGTATTCGATTGGCGCGTGGCTCGGAACGCGAAAAAGATCGTAATGCACACCAATCGCTTCTGCTTCATACGACCCGATTTAACCGCGCCAGGATCACGCGCGCGTGCAGCGGCTCGACTTTCTTTGATCGCCATGTCGAACCTGCTCGTCGCTTGCGAGAGGACAGGCTAAAAAAACCACCACCGCACCCGATCGGAGACGTCCCATAGCTTGACGGTCTTGTCGGTGCTTCCCGAGGCGAGCGTACGGCCTTTTGGGGTGAAAGCGATCGAGTTTACATAGCCAGTGTGTCCGGTGAGCGATCGAATCATAGTTCCCGAGGCCGAGTCCCAGAGCTTGACGGTCTTATCATCGCTTCCTGATGCGATCGTTCGGCCATCCGGGCTGAAGGCGACGGAATCGACCGCGTCGGTGTGTCCGGTGATTGTTCGGTTGAGGGCTCCCGAGGATGCGCTCCAGAGCCTGATGGTGTGATCCGCGCTCCCCGAGGCGAGTGTTCGGCCATCTGGGCTGAAGGCGACGGACATGAGAGCATCAGTGTGCCCGGAGAATGTTTGGAGGAGGTTCCCCGACGTCACCTCCCAGAGCTTTACGGTCTTGTCATTGGCTCCCCCTCCCGAGGCAAGCGTTCTGCCGTCAGGGCTGAAGGCCACGGTCGAAACCAGGTCGGCATGTCCAGAAAGTGTTTGAAGGAGATTTCCCGACGCAACGTCCCAAAGTTTGACGGTCTGGTCCAAACTTCCCGAGGCGAGTGTGTGGCCATCGGGGCTGAAGGCAACGGATGACACATAATTTTCGTGCCCTGTGAGTGTTCGAATCAGATTTCCCGAGGCCACATCCCAGAGCTTGATTGAGGTGTCGCCACCTCCTGAAGCGAGAGTGCGGCCATCTGGGCTGAAGGCGACAGTATCGACCTCGCTACCGTTCATCGAGAGTGTCCGGATCATGTTCCCAGAAGCGACATCCCAGAGATTGATGGATTTGGCGATATCCCCAAGATTTGTCGCCGTCGTGTCAGGGCCTCCCGCGGCCAGCGTGCGACCGTCGGGGCTGAAGGCGACAGAATACAAGGGCCCGGAATGTCCCGTAAGGGTGCGCGGCGGAGCTAGAGGCCAGATGATCCGCAACAAAACGAACAAGCCCCCGGCCAGAATCAGAAGCGCGGCGGCAGCAATTGGGAGATTGCGCCGCGACATGAAGGCGGCGAATGGTTGGTCCGGCACGTTGTCAGGCTCCTCGGGAAGAACGAAGCACAATAGTTGGCGCCCCGGATGTCACTTCAGAGGCAAAGTCGGTGCGAGGGACCCAAGATTATCATGCGGAAGAACTATTTTGCGCCGAAGATAACGTTTCGAAAGAAATGATTCGCCGACTCTCCTTAGCGGCCGTTGGCGGAATGCAGCGCCTGCAGTGCGTAGACCGTGACGTGGTGCTTCTGCATGGCGGCGATGCCCTCGGCGGCGGCCTGGGCGGCGGCGAGGTGGTGATGGTGGGAATGCGCGCCAGCACGGCGGCGCGGCGGATGGCCTTCTCGTCGAAGAACGTGTCCTGGCCGCGCGGCGTGTTGACGATGAGCTGAATGCGGTCGCCCTTGATGAGGTCGACGGCGTTGGGCCGGCCTTCCTTCACTTTGAAGACGCGCTCGACGGTGAGGCCGGCGCCTTCGAGCACGTTGGCGGTGCCTTCGGTGGCGACGATCTTGAAGCCGAGGTCGACGTAGCGGCGCGCGAGCGGAATGACGGCCTCCTTGTCGTGATCGTTGACGGTGAAGAAGACCGTGCCGCCGGTGGGCAGCACCTGGCCGGCGGAGAGCTGCGCCTTGGCGAAGGCCTCGCCGAAGGTGGCGGCGACGCCCATCACTTCGCCGGTGGACTTCATCTCCGGGCCAAGGACGGTGTCGACGCCGGCGAACTTCGACCAGGGGAAGACCGGCGACTTGACGTAGTAGTGCGTGCCGGTTCCGAGGTCTTTGCCGGATGGCGAGTTCGTCGGGCAGAAGCTCGCGCAGCTTGCGGCCGGTCATGAGGCGCGCGGCGATCTTGGCGAGCGGGATGCCGGTGGCTTTCGAGACGTAAGGAACGGTGCGCGAGGCGCGCGGATTGACTTCGATGACGTAGACGTGGTCGTTGCCCTGCGGCGTCGCGCTGGATGGCGAACTGCAAGATTGACCAGGCCGACGACCTTGAGCGCGAGAGCCAGCTTGCGCGTGTAGGTGCGCAGAGTTTCGAGCGTCGCTCGGCGGATGTTGACGGCAGGCAGAACGCAGGAGGAGTCGCCGGAGTGGATGCCGGCCTCTTCGATGTGCTGCATGATGCCGGCGATGAGAACGTCCTTCGAATCGCAGAGCGCGTCGACGTCGACCTCGACGGCGTTCTCAAGGAAGTGATCGACCAGGACGGGGCGCTCCTGCGAGTACTCGACGGCCTGGCGCATGTAGCGGGTGACGGCTTCGGCGTCGTAGGCGATGACCATGGCGCGGCCGCCGAGCACGTAGCTGGGCCGGACGAGGACCGGATAGCCGATCTCGCTCGCCGACGGCCAGCGCCTGTTCGACGCTGGTGGCGGTGCCGCCGCGCGGCTGCGGAATCTTCAGATCTTCGAGCAGCTTGCCGAAACTGCTTGCGGTCTTCGGCGAGGTCGATCGATTCGGGCGAGGTGCCGATGATGGGCACGCCGGCGGCGCGCAGGCGCTGCGCGAGGTTGAGCGGCGTCTGCCCGCCGAACTGGACGATCATGCCGATCTTCGCGCCGGACTGCGCTTCGTGGTTGTAGACGGCGAGCACGTCTTCAAGAACGAGCGGCTCAAAGTAGAGGCGGTCGCTGGTGTCGTAGTCGGTGGAGACGGTCTCAGGATTGCAGTTGACCATGATGGTCTCGTAGCCGTCGTCTTTGAGCGCGAAGGCGGCGTGGCAGCAGCAGTAGTCGAACTCGATGCCC
This sequence comes from uncultured Acidobacteriaceae bacterium, assembly GCA_963782085.1. GTDB lineage: Bacteria > Acidobacteriota > Terriglobia > Terriglobales > Acidobacteriaceae > Telmatobacter. The sequence continues at coordinate 285,873 of CAWAIL010000001.1, read as the reverse complement.
TGGCCGATGCGGTTGGGGCCGGAGCCGAGGATGATGATCTTCGGCGTTTCGGTCGGCGGCGCTTCGTCCTCTTCGTCGTAGGTCGAGTAGAGGTAGGGCGTCATCGATTCGAATTCGGCGGCGCAGGTGTCGACGAGCTTGAAGACGGGGCGGATTCCCTTGCCCTTCGCGCAGTTCCCTCACCTGCTTGATGCCGTCGTGGCCTGCGAGCTTCCACTCGGTGGCGATGCGCTCGTCGCTGAGGCCGAGGCGCTTGAGCTGGCGCAGGTGCTCCGCGCTGATATCGTTCGGAGTCGTCTTCGCGATGGCCATGCTGCGCCAGCGTGATCTCGCGGAGCTGGTGCAGGAACCAGGGATCCATGCCGGTGAGGCGCGCAACTTCGCGCACGCTCATGCCGCGCTCGAAGGCGATAGCGGATGTAGCCGAGGCGCTCGGGCCGCGGCGTGACCAGCATCTGCGTCAGGCGGCGCGGCTCCAGGACTTCTGCGCCGGTCTTCTTGCCGGTTTCGAGCGCGCGCCAGGCCTTCATCAGCGCTTCTTTGAAGGTGCGGCCGATGGCCATCACTTCGCCGACGGACTTCATCTGCGGGCCCGAGCGTGTCGTCGGCGCCGGGAAATTTCTCGAACTGCCACTTGGGAATTTTGACGACGACGTAGTCGATGGTCGGCTCGAAGCAGGCGGGCGTTTTGCGCGTGATGTCGTTGGGGATCTCGTCGAGCGTGTAGCCGACGGCGAGCTTGGCGGCGATTTTGGCGATGGGGAAGCCGGTGGCCTTCGACGCGAGCGCCGAGGAGCGCGAGACGCGCGGGTTCATCTCGATGACGGTCATGCGGCCGTCTTGCGGGTTGACGGCGAACTGCACATTGGAGCCGCCGGTTTCGACGCCGATTTCGCGCATGACGGCGATGGCCGCGTCGCGCATCTTCTGGTATTCGCGGTCGGTGAGGGTTTGCGCGGGGGCGACGGTGATGGAGTCGCCGGTGTGCACGCCCATGGGGTCGAAGTTTTCAATCGAGCAGATGATGATGACGTTGTCGGCGAGGTCGCGCATCACCTCGAGCTCGATATTCCTTCCAGCCGAGGACGCTTTCTTCGATCAGGCACTCGTGGACGGGCGAAAGATCGAGGCCGCGGGCGAGGATCTCCATCAGCTCTTCGCGGTTGTAGGCGATGCCGCCGCCGGTGCCGCCGAGGGTGAAGCTGGGACGGATGAGGACGGGAAAGCCGAGCTTGCTGGCGAAGTCGAGGCCGTCGCGCAGATTGTTGACGAGCGCGGAGCGCGGGACTTCGAGGCCGATGCGGATCATCGCGTCTTTGAAGAGCAGGCGGTCTTCGGCCTTCTTGATGGCTTCGAGCTTGGCGCCGATGAGCTCGACGTTGTAGCGGTCGAGAACGCCGGCGTCGGCGAGATCGACGGCGAGATTGAGAGCCGTCTGGCCGCCGACGGTCGGCAGTAGGGCGAACTTGCCTGGCCTGCGGGTTGCGCCGTCGAGCATCTCCGATTCGATGCGGATGATTTCTTCGACGTACTCGTGCGTGAGCGGCTCGATGTAGGTGCGGTCGGCCAGCTCGGGGTCGGTCATGATGGTGGCCGGGTTCGAGTTGACCAGCACCACCTCGTAGCCCTCCTGCTTGAGGGCCTTGCAGGCCTGGGTGCCGGAGTAGTCGAACTCGGCCGACTGGCCGATGACGATCGGGCCGGAGCCGATCACGAGGATCTTCTGAATGTCATTTCTGCGTGGCATGGTTGCTTTACTTGAATCTAAATCCTGTGGGTTCGAATCGTTCCAAAAAACAGCGGAGCCAAAAGCCCCGCTGACTGGTAAATGCCAAATGTGCTTGCGCTGCGATGAGCGTCATCCCTTCCACTCCTCCATCATCTTGCGGAAGTCGCGGAACAGGTAATGCGAGTCGTGCGGGCCGGGGGCGGCTTCGGGGTGGTACTGCACGCTGAAGAGCGGCAGCGTCTTGTGGCGCAGGCCTTCGAGAGTCTGGTCGTTCAGGTCGACGTGGGTCAGCTCGACTTCGTTGGCGTTGATGGAGTCGGGATCGACGGCGAAGTTGTGGTTGTGGGCGGTGATCTCGACCTTGCCGGTTGCGTTGTTGCTGCACCGGATGATTGCCGCCGTGGTGGCCGAACTTGAGCTTGTAGGTGCGTCCGCCGAGGGCCAGGCCGCAGAGCTGGTGGCCGAGGCAGATGCCGAAGACCGGCACGCGGCCCATCATGTTGCGAATGGCGCGGACGGCGTAGTCGACCGGCTCGGGGTCGCCGGGGCCGTTCGAGAGGAAGACGCCGTCGGGCTTGAGCGCCAGCACGTCTTCGGCCGTGGTTTCCGCCGGAACCACGGTCACGCGGCAATCCTCGCGCGTTAACATGCGCAGAATGTTTTGCTTGATGCCGAAATCATAAGCTACTACATTCAGTGTTGCTTCTGTACGCTGCGTCTTGGACAGTGAATCGATCGGACAAGCAGCGGATCGCCCGTCTGGTTGCGCGGATCGGACGCGTCGAACTCGTAGCTGGTCTTGGTGGAGACCACCCGGGCCAGGTCGGTGCCATCCATCTTGCTGATGTTTCGGGCCTTTTGCAACCAGCACGTCGGGGTTGGACTCGGTGGTCGAGATCACGCCGCGCATCACGCCGTGGGTGCGCAGATGGCGCACCAGGGCGCGGGTGTCGATTTCGGCCAGGACGGGAACGCGAATAGCGCTCCATGTACTCGTCGGTCACCTGCTCGGAGCGCCAGTTGGAGCTGATCGCGGAGAACTCGCGGACGATCAGGCCCTCGATGTAGGGCTTGCGCGGCCTCGTTGTCGGCGTGGTTGGTGCCGTAGTTGCCGATTTGGGGATTGGTGAGAACGACGATCTGGCCGGCGTAGGAGGGATCGGTGGCGATTTCCTGGTAACCGGTAAGAGAAGTATTAAAAACGACTTCGCCCTGGCATTCGCCTGGGTGCCCATAGCCGTGGCCGCGGAAGATGCGCCCGTCTTCGAGCGCGAGGATCGCCTGCATCGCCTCTCCGAGGAGTGGATTCAATCGATTTTAGCAGGTTTGAATCGTGGAATCTTGCCAGGTTTTCCACGGATTTTCGCTGGACAGTTGCGCCACGATCGTTGATCGGAAGCGGCATGGGCGATTGAAACGATTCATTCGTCGAGCCGGAACGATTTGGTCTAGTGCACGACGCCCGCGTCGCGGGCCGGCCAGTAGATGAAGACGGCCTTGCCGTAGATGAGTCGACGGTCAACGGGGCCGAAATCGCGGCTATCGGAGGATATGGAGCGATGATCGCCCATCATGAAGTAGTGTCGTCGGGCGGAACGCGTGATTTCCGCCATGGATCGGCTGTCGCGGTATTCCAGCGGGACGTAGGGCTCGCGGAGCGGCTTGCCGTTGACGAAGACGCGGCCGTGATCGATGCGGAGCTGGTCGCCGGGCAGCGCGATCACGCGCTTGATGTAGCTCTTCTCCGGGTCGCGCGGATAGTGAAAGACCACCACGTCGCCGCGTTCGATGGCGGCGAAGTGATAGACAAACTTGTTGATGAAGAGCCGGTCGCTGTCCTCCAGGCGCGGCAGCATGCTGGTGCCTTCAACGCGAACCGGCTGGTAGAGAAAGGTGATGATGAGAACCGAAGCGACGGCCGAAATAAGGAGATCGCGAAACCAGAGGACTAGTCCCGAAGATTTACGTGTTCGCGGAGCAGGATCGGCGGGTGCTCCTCGAGGCTCGACCGAGGCGACCTCAGGGCCCACAGACCCGTCAGGTGGAGCGGAATTGGTCGAAGTCGAACCGATTTCCATCTCGATTAAGAATAACCGGAAATGATACCGGCTGTTTCAACAAGGAAGAAAACTGTGCACCCAGGCGAAACATGACGCCGAAGTGGGATAGGATCCAGCTTTTCATCCCTGAATCGTAATGCCGCTTTTGATGGATTGTTGGGTACCGAATCTGGATGTTCAATGTACTGAAAGTACTCAATCTCACTGGAGGTAAGGCGTCACCTCCGGGATGTTTGGGGAATCTTCGGCCCCTTTGCCAACAAATTACGCCACTGCTCCTGTGCGACGCATGGAACGAAGGCTTCGACTTTATGGAGGGGGGATGTACCGAAGTTCGGGTTTGATTCATTGGTATTTCGTCAATCTTGATTCTGTCTCAAAAGTTCAACAACTCACAAATTCCCAAAACGCTCCAACCAGGCGGACATTATGACGACTGAGAATACGCCCTCTGCAATCATCCCAATTGACGTGCACAAAACCCCTGCTGCGAAACGCCCTACATCCATGTTTCGGATGGCCTTGCCCCTGGTATATGCAGGCTTGGGTGTTGCGCTGGGCACCCTCACAGGCGTGGGCATGGCTTTTATCCTGGTGCCTGCAGGCGCATCCGCCGCGGCAAATGACCTCGCTCCAACAGCACAAGTGAGTCAGGCAGGTCCGCGATCAACCCTTGCAGAGCAAACCTCTCAGAGTGCTCAGCCGGCGGCAATTATGCGAGTTGCGGAGCATGAGAGCAACTCCAACGTGAATGTGTCGCGAGCGCGGGCGCACTCGACTTCAAGCGCGCCCTCGAAGAGCACTATGGATGAAGGACAGTCCAACGAGAAGCAGCTCGAGCCAGGCAAAAACCCCGCCGCCGAAAAGGATCAAAGCCTTCCCGTTACTCCGAATGATGCACAGCCCAGCAAGCATGCGGCACATCCAGTCAAAGTTCAACCCAGGACCATTCTTGCAAGCGCCCCAGAGGTGATTCCGTCCCTGGCGGATGACGGGCAACTGGCGTCGATCGATGACGCTAAGTCTCCTGGTTTCTATAGCGAAGGCGATCTAAGAGTTGCGGACTACGATGCAACCACGGGCACCATTCAAACCAGCGATGGTCGCACTTTCGTCCTGGGGACAACGGTACGGGTAAGCAATGCAACCTCCTGGGACGATAACAACTCGAGCATTCATTACCGTTGCGACCAGGAGGGGACTTGCACGCTGCAACGGCCAGGAGCAGTGGCTCCGAACGCAAAGGTTATTTAGGCTGGCCCAACACAGACAGACGATCAACAATTCTAGGTGGAAATAATGGAAGGAAGAAAGCGCCGACGCGAATCCGGCGCTTTCTTGTTTATTCGCAGCCGAGTGTGCCCGGTGGACACATGATGTGGGGCCGGGGTTTATCAAGAGGCTTTGGCTGATTCGCTACTGGAACGAAGGTGGGTACAGTCCCGGCTGATCCGGCTCCCGCCAGATTCGCGTCTTCGAGGATCAGCGGCCTCTGGAGCACCATTTCTACCTGGGTGCCGTTGGGAATATCGACCTCGGCATTGCGGGTAAATAGAGAGACAAGACCCACCGCGGCAGCGCCGGCAGCCAATCCGGTGAGCCCTCCCGCCAGCGGATGCCCAGAGGCTAATCCGCCGATGCTTCCGGCCCCGGCGCCCACCGGGATGGCAATCTTGGCGGTCTCTCCAGCGTTACGGCCCTTGTCTCCATCTTGCTGGATGGTTCCCTCCCCATCGTCCTTCACCGTTTGTTTCTTGGCGCCTGGCAGGCTGTCGACCATCCCGGGAATTTCAACTACCGAACCGTTCGGGAAGATGATCGAGGTAAAGTGCATGTCCAGTTGCGCCTTGCTGGTGCGGGAGCCGCGAGCGACTCGGTCCACAACTCCCTGCACGTACACGCCATTGGGAATCATCACTCGATTGCCGACCACAACGGGAAATGTGGAGGAGAGATAGACTCCGTCGCCAGCCTTCGCGCTCCGCGTATTGATGGCGCTGCGAAGTTCAAGCAGGACCTTGGTGCCAGCGGGAACGGTGTAGATTTTCTTCTCCGGGGCAGCGGGTTCAGCGATCGGCGGAGTCGCCGTTTGGGACTCACTCGCCACGGCAGCCTGACCGGGATTGGGAACGTCAATCGTCGGCTGGCCTTGGGCACCTGAAACCGCTGTAGCCGTCGTCGAATCCGCAGGTTGATTGGGTGTGTTCTGCTCAGGCTGTGCCTGTGCCTCACAAATGATGAGGTTTGTCGCGAAAAGCCCTGCGGAGACGAGTGTGATCGGCCAGAGGCGCGGCAGGGACATGTGAATTCTCCTCTTACTCACTGGATAGACGGCGTATTCGCACCCAAGGATAGCTCGAATTCAAAGCCGAAACACGCGAAAAGTGCAGCGTGGGACAATGGTGGGCGTAAAAGAGCTACCATTTAGAAAAGAAATGAAAATTGAAGCCAGTTCGACGGTTCCAGCGTCGGAGCAGGCGCCTCGGCAGTTTCGCACGGTGTCTCGAGTGCTGGAAGATGCAATTGCGGCGAGGGCTTTTCCTGGCTGCTCGTTTGGTGTGCTGGTCGGGGACGAAGTTGTCCTCGAGGCCGCGCTGGGGCGATTCACTTATCAAAACGATTCACCCGCCGTGAAACCCGAAACAGTGTTTGATGTTGCCAGCTTGACAAAAGTCCTGGCGACCACTGCCGCGGCCATGCTGCTCTACCAGCACAGACAACTTGACATGGAGACTCCGCTCGGCGAACTTCTGCCCGGTTTTGTCGTAGGGCGGCCGCTGGGCGATTGGGCGAGCCACGTAACGCTGCGAAATCTGCTCGCGCATAACTCGGGATTGCCGGGCTATGTGGAATTCTTCAAGACAGCCCGAACTCCCGCTTCCCTTTTCCGCGCCTGCTTGCAGTTGCCGCTCGAAGTGGAACCAGGAAAGCGAGCGGAGTACTCCGATCCGGGTTTCATCCTCTTGGGAAAAGCTCTGACCGTCGCGCTGAAAGAACCCCTGAATCTCTGGGTGAAACGCGAAGTTTTTGGGCCACTTGAAATGACGGCGACCGGCTATTGCCCGGCACGTGCCGACAGAAGTGCCATTCCGCCGACAGAGGAAGACACTTGGTTCCGGATGCGCAGGATCCAGGGTGAAGTGCAGGACGAAAACGCATCGGTGTTGAAGGGCGCAGCTGGGCATGCGGGGCTATTCTCGAATGTGCCCGACCTGCTGCGATTCGCGAAAAGCGTCCTGCTTGCCGGAATCGAAGTTGCCGGGCGAGGGCCACTCTTTGCGGAAGCGACCGTGGAACATTTCGCGGAGCGGCAGGAACCAGAGGGGAGTTCGAGGGCGATCGGGTGGGACACACCCTCAGAAAATTCATCGGCTGGAAAGAGTTTTTCGCAACATTCGATCGGACATCTCGGATATAGCGGTTGTTCGCTTTGGATCGACCTGGACGCGAAAGTGGCCGCCGTTCTGTTGACGAACCGAACCTGGCCGGACCGGCAAAGCCAATTGATCAAAACTGTGCGACCCGCCTTCCATGACGCGGTGCGCGAAGCGTTGTAAGAGCTCACCGGCAGTCTGAAGTGGGGCACCCGGTTCCTCGATAAAGTAGTGCGATTTAGTTCGGGGCATCCGGATACACTGAGGGACTTGTCCCCGCGAGGCAGGGGCTTCGGTAAACATTTTCAAGATGCGGCGAAGCGAGATCGGCAGCCTTGCGTGCCCTCCACGAAAGACGTATCTGCGCAGTCAATTCTGGATTGGAACCGTCCAAAATAGGTCGATGCTTGACGCGGTTTGAAGCTACAATAGACATTGGGGAGTCACGTGATGCTAACCAGCACAACGTTGCAGGAAACGGCCGGCACCCAACCAAGAGATACCAAAACCGACCAGGCCAACCTGCTTCAGCAACTTACCACAGAGAGCCAGAACGAGGCTTCTCAAGGGCTCGACACAAAATCCGCACTCGAAATTGCCCGCATCATCAACCATGAAGATGCGAAGATCGCGGCGGCGGTCAAGAAAGCCATCCCAGAGATTGCCCAGGTCATCGACCAGGTGGCGCGAAGCTTGCGCGATGGCGGCCGGCTGATCTACATCGGCGCCGGTTCCAGCGGACGAATCGCCGCGCTCGATTCATCGGAGTGCCCTCCTACCTATTCCACCGCTCCCGGACAAGTGCAATACATCATGGCCGGCGGACCGAAGGCGCTGGCGTCGGCGGTCGAAGTGAATGAAGACTCCGAAGAACTGGGCCAGCGGGACATCGCACGCCGCCGCCCGACGCGCAAAGACGTGGTGGTCGGCGTTTCGGCTTCCGGCCGCACGCCCTATGTGGTCGCGGCCGTGGCCTACGCCCGCGCGCGCGGAGCGCATACCGCCGCCGTGACCTGCAATCAGGGAACGCCGCTGGCAGACGGCGGCCGACATCGACGATCGTGGCCGATGTTGGGCCCGAAGTGGTCTCCGGATCGACGCGCATGAAAGCCGGCAGCGCGCAGAAGATGATCCTGAACATGATCACCACGGGCGCGATGACGCGGCTGGGTTATGTGTACGAGAACCTGATGGTGAACGTGCACATGCAGAACTCGAAGCTGGTGGAGCGCGGGATCCGCATTCTGATGTGCGCCTGCAACATTGACCGCGCGACGGCGGTGGAGACGATCAAGAGCGCCGGGCGCAGCGTGCCGGTGGCGCTGGTGATGCTGAAGGCGAGCGTGGACAAGCCGGAAGCGGTGCGGCGGCTGGCCAAGTCGGACGGCAATGTGCGGCTGGCGATCGAAGACAACGTGCTGGAAATCTAACCGAGGAATAACTCCGGTAGGCCGCAAAGCAGTTCGACCAAAAATTCAGCCAGGCACTCAGTTAGAGATTCCACTGTCGAATCAATGATTGAGTCGAGACGACTCTCTTCGCCATACTCCAGCAGTGTATTCATCCTTAAGGAAGCACGCGCTGCAGATGGAAGAACATCATCAACTCAAGCAGGAACCCCACCGCCAGCAGGCCAATCCCAACAACTGCTATCACCTTGACCTTGCCGCTGAAGGCCTTCAGGTCTTCGATCAATTCCTGTTGCTCAAGGGTATTGCGGTCGGTAGCTTCGCGTACATGCTCCAACTGATCTTCGACTCGTTTAAGCGCTGTGTTCTGTTCGACAACTTGTTCCCGCAAGTTGAGGTGTTGCGTCTGCAGCTTGGTCAGGCCTTCCTCGAGCGGCGCTAGATCGACCTTGGGTGGGACAGCCTGCTGCACATGCGTACGCGGAGCAATGAGGTTCGCAACCGCTGTGCCGATATTCCCATCGAGTAGAGGCAGGATCTTGTGTACGATCGGCATGAATGTCCGGAAGGCGTTGACAGCGCGCTGAACTCCGGACGATTCATCGGCGGACGACGGCGCCGGCAGCGCTCGGCCGGGAGCGGAAGTGAGCCGGTTGAAAGGCCCCTGCTGGCCAGATTGTGATTGGCGGCCACTCGCACCTGTCGACAAAGGCGCGCCTACCGCTCGGTTGTGTTGCACGGGAGCGCGTGGAATCTCGGGAATTGGCTCTCTGATGGGAATAGGCTCAGGATCGTTCATTGAAATTCCGCTTTCCTCAATACTAACGGAGGAGTTCAACCTTTATACCGGATTCGGACCATTAAAGAAATAGTGGAAGCGCGGTGTAAATCGTGTCAGAATTCGGGCCCGAATGCAGGACGCTTCGCGAATTCTGAAATTGCATCCAACCGGAGATGCCGCCGCGATTTCTACGATCGCATCGAGGTGTGTCTCGCTTCACGTATCCTCAGAGCGAGGAGATCGGCTTGAAACCAGAACTAGCGCGGGCGTTGCGCCATCTGCAGCGGAACATTCTGGCGGGAATCATTACGATTGGCCCGCTCGTTGCCACCTGGCTGATCTTCAGTTTCCTGCTGGAGACGCTGGCCAAGGCGGGCTTGCCGCTGGTGCATTTGTTCGCGGTAGCCTTTCCTTCGGACTGGTTCGATTCGCCGTGGCTGGAATCTTTCCTGGCGATCGTGCTGACGCTTGTCGTGCTCTATGTTGTCGGGCGCGTGACTTCGCTGGTTATCGGGCGACAGGCTTTCGGGCTTTTTGAGTCCGCGCTGGAACGGTTGCCGTTTGTGGCCAAGGTCTACACATCGGTGCGGCAATTGCTGGACACGATGATGGCAAAGAAAGATACCAGCCAACGCGTAGTGCTCATCGATTTTCCGATTCCAGGACAGAAAAGCATCGGGTTTCTGACGCGCATAATGAGCGATGCGGCAACCGGCCAACCATTGGCCGCAGTTCTGGTTCCGAATGCAATCAATCCAACCTCTGCTTTTCTGCAGATTTTGCCGATGGACCGCGTTACCGAAACCAACCTCACTGTGGAGCAGGCCATGAGCATGGTGATGACGGGCGGAGCTGTCGGGCCGGATACGATTCAGTATTCGCTCGGCGGAGTGACAAAAGAAACCGTCTCAGCCGATGGCGCTGCGCCGACGGTGTGATTCGAGTCAATCTTCAATGCGTGACGGCAGAATCGGCAGCGTCTTCCTCGGCCGCGACGTCTTCTGCGGCGTGCTCACTCTCAAGAGCGACTTTGCGCAGGCTCACGTTCTCGAACTGGGCCCAGACAAGTCCAATGGGAACGACGCCAAGGAATGTTGCGATAAGGAGCGTTGTTGCGCATGCAGTGGCCACTTCGGGTCCCGCCCCCAGAATTCCCGATATGGCCACGGCCACCAGACCGATCTGCGAGAACCAGCCGATCACTGGCAGTTGAATGACGCTTGCGGCTCCGCTCGAGACCATCAGCAGCACGCATTTGGGCGCGGTGATGGCTGGTAAATCAGGAAACGCACTGCATGTTACGTAGTAAGCGAGCGCGATGAGCACCCACATGCTTAGCGAAGTTCCAGCAACAGCTGCGAAATCGCCGAACGACCGCATGGTGTCCAGCCCCGAATGAAACTGGCGAATCTTGTGCCCGACAGCATGGCCGATATTCTTCGAGACCATCCCGAAGGTTTTTTCGAAAATTGCAGCGACGGCGCCGCCCGCTAGGCGCACCGCGACCAGGAAGAGCGTGCCAAGAACCGTGAGGCAAAGGCCTCCGTATCGCGCAACAAAAAGCGCGAGATTCTGATGGTGTGGGACGAGGCGGGCAAGGGGCCGCTGTGCGCGGTGGCATTCAGAACCTGGTCGCCAGGAACCCAGATCATGGCGATGGAAAAAATCAGGGCCATGGAGCCAGCGTCAAAAAGTCGCTCGACGATGTAAACGGCGATCTGCGAGCTGAGAGACAGCCCGGTTTTGCGCGCGATGAGATAGGGGCGAACCGGGTCGGCAACGCGACCGATCAGTGCCACTGCGGTGAATCCGATCACTTGCGAGCCGACAAGCTGAGAGCGCTGGAACCTTCTTGTTGTGCCGAATCAGGAGGCTCCAGCGAAAAGCGCGGAAAACGAATGCAATATAGATGCAGACGGCGCCGAGAGCGATTATTCGCCAGTCGGCTAGCGCTATTTGAGCGCGCAAAAACATGGAAGTCGAAGTGAACCCGGGTCCGTGCCCACAAAGCCAAGGCGGTCAGCGCCGCAAGCACTACAAATCCAACAATCCATTGACTTTTCTTCAAGCAAGCCCCGTTTCGCGTTTTGACCGATCCCTTTCTATGTTCTCACGCGGGCTGGAGCGAAAATGCAAATTTATAGCGAGGAATTACGCGAAGGTTCCCTTGAAGTAGCTGGTCAAAGCAGCGGAGATATTTGGCCGGGCGGAAGTTTGGGTTGGATGAGCCGACAATTCAGAATCGGGTTGAGGTCACTTGGTCGCGGATTGGGCTGTAGCTGCGCGCCGGGTCTGGGCTTCGCGCGCAAGTACGCGGCGATTGAACTCGTGGATGACGCGGGCGACATAGGCGCGGGTTTCGCTGTAGGGCGGTATGCCGTGATATTTGTCGACGGCGGCCGGGCCGGCGTTGTAGGCGGCCAGAGCAAGTGACAGGTTGTCGTGGTAGCGAGTGAGCAGCACGTCGAGATAAGCCGAGCCGCCGCGCACGTTCTGGTCGGGCTGGAAGCTGTCATGAACGCCGAGGCTGGTTGCTGTGGCGGGCATTAGTTGCATCAGGCCCTGCGCGCCGGCCTGACTGACGGCTCGTGCGTTGCCGCCGCTTTCAGCCTTGACCAGGCTGGCCAGTAGATCGACGTCAATGTTGTGAACGGTGCCGGCCTGGGTAAGCATTTCGTGGAGATCCGCCGGAGTGAGAGTTGCGGAGTGGGCAACCGGCGGTGAGGCCGGACTCGGCCGGGTTGGGTCGGCCGCTGGCGGATTGGGTACGGTCTCGTAAGTGGCAGATCTCTGCCGACGCGAACTCGACGTAGTTGTCTTCACTTGCTGTGAGGTAAAGGCGGATGCGACCCTGCACCTGTCCATGATGGTCGCAACGCATCGAATAGCCGTTTGCCAGCGTGACAAACTCGGCGGCACGCGCGATGGGCGCGAATCCGGCGAAGGCCGCGAGGGTTGCGATTACTATAGAAGGCTTGAATTGCATTCGGTTCTTGGGCGCTTCTCTCCTATTGTGTGCCTGCGGCAGCCAATTTGGCGAGAGCCTTCTTCTAGAATGACGGCTACGCCATCATCATCGTTCGAGGGAGCCTGCTTCCAGCCACGGGTCTTGGCCAGGGTGCGGAGTTCGACGGCGGCGTTGGCCATCACGATTCCCTGCCCCGCCCACTCCAGCATCTCCACATCGTTCCAGTTGTCGCCGATGGCCATCGTCTCCTTGCGATCGATGCCGAGGCGTGCGGCGAGCCGCTCAAGCGCCCATCCCTTGGATACGCCGAGAGGCAACAGATCGAGGATGGCCAGGTCGCGCGCGGGATATTCGGTACGCGCAAAACCGCACTCAGAACCCCACTCGCTTGCCTTTGAGCGCTTCCTCCGCGTGGCGCATGTCGCTGATCGATCCTGCGCACATGCCCTGGATCGGGTCGTTGCCGTCGCTGAGCGCGAGCTCCAGTGGCTTGACGACTTCAATCGAGTTCCGGTTCGTTTCGATCCAAATGGCGATCCGTCCGTGCGCCTGATCGAGGTCTTCGAGGACCAGTTCGCCCCGGGCCGGCCGATCGAATGTGAACACAACTGCGCCGAATGGCCGCAGAACGCCGCAGACACCGCGGGCCACGCGGGCCTCCATATGGCTCTGGTCGATGACCTGGCCGCCCAGAGTGCAGGTGATGGCGCCATTGGATGCGATGAGGGGCGTATCCGATCGCAGGCCCACGCCTTCAAGAACTGGAATCGCGTAGGCTGCGCGGCGGCCCGTGGCAATGGCAACGACGATGCCGGCTTCCTCGGCTGCACGGAGCGCACTCGCATTCCGCTAGGCTGATTGTGTGCGACACGATGGGCAGGAGCGTGCCATCCATGTCGATGGCCACCAGGCGGACTGGGGGATGCATGCTCATAGTCTAAGGGAACTGCGAACAGAACACGTGAGGCGCGGTCTTGCTTTAGTCTTGCAACATATGGAACGAATCTGCAGCCAGTGCCACGCGGTGATGGGTGAAGAAATCAGGGGAGACTGGTGCCCAGCCTGCGGCGGAGCAATCATGGACCGGGTACTTTCCGAGAGCCTGAGAAATGCAAATCCGCCGGCCGAAGTGGATCATCGCGGCATTGTCCTGCCGCGGCGGCATGCGCTGGGCGGAATTATTACGCCGCAGTGAGCGTGCGGGACTAATGGAAGACTAGGGTGCCGTGTCGAGGCCAACGGCCTTTGCCAGTCTGGCCTGGCGCTCGTCGAAGGTCCAGAACTTCTCTGCCCCAAGCTCTAAGGCGCAAGCAATATGGAGTGAATCGATCGTGCGAATACCCAACGTTGGTCCGTATCGACGTGCCAGGTCAACGCCGCGATCGAAGGCACCGGGGGGCATTTCCGTAAGACGCCAAACCCCGCTCGCACAGCTTCGCTCAAAATTCCTCATCACCTTCTCCGCTTGAAGAAGACTGATCTTCTTCCAAAAGACATGAGCAAAAACTGCGTGGGCCACTTCAGCCCGACTGAGCGGTGTAATCCACACAGTGGGATTCGAAGACGTCCGGAACCACGCATTCTTCGAGTGCTGATCGACGAGGTAAAGCGAGACAAAGTAACTGCTATCGGCCGAGATCATCAATAGCGGCTTCTCTCTCTTTCCTCAATCAGGAGATCGGCGCCTGGCAAAACCTTATCGCCAAAGATCGCCTTTGCGTCAGCTTCGAAATCAGGCCATTGAACAACAGTGTTTGCGTGACGTCTCGGGACCATATCTCCGATTACCGAATCCCGTTCTCTCAGCTCAATTGTTTTGCCGGCTTTAAGCCAGGACTTGAGCTTGCGAGTATCGCGTAATTGGCGAAGGTTGATGCTCGGCATAGAACAATGTGACACATAATGTGTCACATTGTCAATTGCGGTCTTACTCGTACCGCAGCGCTTCCGCCGGCAGCACGCGCGCCGCCGCAGACGACGGGTACAGCGTCGCCAGCAGCGAAATCCCAATCGACACGACGGACACAATCACGCCATGAATGAGCCTCGGCGCAAAGGGCAGCGTGTCGATCGAGTAGACATCGGGCGACAGAGGAATGTGGTAGTGGCCGCCGGCCCACGACGCCAGGTAGCCGAGCAGCGAGCCCAAGCGCCGTCCCGATCACGCTGATCAGCAGTCCCTGCAGCAGAAAAATGCGCCGCACCTGGCCGGGCTCGACGCCGAAGCTCATCATCACCGCGATGTCGCGCGTCTTCTCCATCACCATCATGGTCAGCGCGATCAGAATGTTCAGCGCGGCCACCATCACGATCAGCGCGATCACGATGAATGTGACGATCTGTTCGAGCCTGAGCGCGCGTGAACAGCTCGCGGTTTTCCTCGGTCCAGTTGGTGGTCATGTAGCCCTTGCCCGCGGCCTGCTCGATGGCCTTGCGCAATCTCGCGGCGCGCGGTTCAGATTGTCGACCTTGAAGCTGATCACCGACAGCAGGTCGGGCTCATCGAAGAGTCGCTGCGCATCGGCCAGGCGCATGAAATCCCATCTGCGGAGTCGTACTTGATAGAAGCCCGAGTGATAAGTCCCGGCGAGCGCGAAAGCGAACGTACTTGGGAATCACGCCCAGCGGCGTCATCTCGCCCTGCGGGCTGATCAGCATGACCGAATCGCCCACCGAGGCGCCGACCGTTTCGGCCGAGATCGCTGCCCGAGAACGATCGGCGGCAGCTCCTGGTTCGAGGGTGCGGCCGTTCCGGCTGCGGCTCAGGCTGCGGTTCCAGCGCCTGCACCGCGCCCGGCGTGCGCCGTGCGAGACAGGTCGCTCACGGTCGTCTCATCGTCGGGCAGAATGCCCTCGATCAGCGCGCCGCCGTCGCGCGCGCCGCGCGCCACCAGCACCTGTTCGTAGAGGCCCGGCGAAGCCGCGACAACATGCGGCACTTGCGCGCAGCCGCGCCAGCAGCGGCCGCCAGTCGCCGATGCCGCGCCGTCACCTCGCATCAATTGCACATGCGCGCTCGAGTCGACGCAGCTTGTCCTGCAGGTCGCGCCGCATGCCGTTGGTGATGGCCAGCGCGATGATCAGCGCGGCAACGCCCGCGGCCACGCCGGCAATGGAGATGACCGTGACCACGCCCACCACGGCCTGCCGCCGCTTGGCCCTCAGGTATCGCGCCGCCACAAAAGTTCAAATCGCATCGTCGACTTTACTGACCCTGTCGCGGCGGAAATACTGTCTTGGCCACGCCCACGTTGTCGTATCGGTCGTAGACGCGCACGGTGATCAGATGCTCGCCGGCTTTGGCCACTTGCATCCGCGCCGAGCTAGATGCGAAACTCGTAGTGCTCGTGCTTCGAGTCGGAGAGCTTGCCGACCGGATCGATATATTGCCACGGCCCCGCATCGAGCGAGTACTCGGCGTGAGCGATGGGCGAGGTAGCATCTTCGGCGTCGAAGGTGACGATGAACGGGCTCGGCATGCAATGGCCGGCATGTGCAATTTGCGGGCTGAGCAGTCGCCTTGATGTTCGTTGACCGACGGGCGGCGTCGTGTCGACCTCGAATCGGTCGCTGATCTTTTCGCCGGTGAGCGCGTCGCCTGGCGTGTGCGAAGGCGCGTCGGATGCCACCACCTTGATGCGGTAGCCGCCGTCGGGAATCAGCGTGGCGTCAAAGCTGTAGGCCTTGTCAGTGATCTTCTCCTTCAGCAGCCGCCAGACGGTCTCGCCGTCGCCGCGCAGATAAGAGCGAATAGATCAGGTCGTCGCCATCGTCATCGTGCGCTGCCCAGCGGACCGTGACGGCGGTGCGGTCTTTCATCGCCTGGAGTGGCTGGTTCGAAGCCGGCGTCGAAGGTGATTCCGTTCGATCTGGTTCGACGAAGGGAAAGTGATGTTGACGGTCTGCGTCTGAGACTGATCAGGTTCTGCGGATTGAGGCGCGCGCCGGGAACCACGACCAGTTCGTCGACCACCGGCGCGGAGTTCACGGGCAGATAATTCACGCCCACGCTGCCCAGCACTCCTCCTGCGTGCAGCACCGCCTTCCACTGCAGGAAACGTCCCGGCGGCGAAGCCACGGCGCCGTCCGTCAAGCGGCTGCCAGTCGCTCCAGCCGCGCACCGGCTGCTCCACGTTGCCGGAGCGGGTGAGGATCTCGTAGCCGCTGAGCCCGGCTCGACTTCAACGCGGCCGAAGCGGGCGAACGCGCCGGCGTCGAGAACGTCGCTTGCGTATTCGTGCGTCTCCGTTTCGCGCCCAGCCGTAGACCTTGCCGGTGTTGCCGGTGCCGATCAGAATCCGCGCATCCGCTGCCCGGCACGGCGGCCAGGCTCAGCCCTGCTGCGCTTGCAGGTGGCCAATGTCGGCGTAGACTGCCGTCGTCGCTGAATGCGGAAAATGTGCCCGCGATTGCCGCTGAGCGCGAGCAGGCCGTCGGGCCGCGCAGCAAGCGCGTAGACGATCTCGTCTTTGCCGGACCAGAGCTTGCGCGGCGCCTGGCCCTCAGTTAAGCGCGTAGATCTCCGTTCCCTCCGGCACGGAAGCGCTGGCGTTGGCGGCCTGCAGCGATTGCGGCTGAACCACTGTGATGCGTGATCGAGGCGATTCCCTGCACCGGCAGCGGCGGCAGCGGATTGCGGCTCTTGTCGCCCACGCACGCCGCATAGATGGTGCCGTTGGCGCCGATGGCAATGGACGTGATCTCGCGCCGTGGCGCCTCGAAAAGCACGTAGCCCTTGCCTTGCGGATCGATGCGGTAGACCAGGCCGGAGCCGTCGGAGCCGGCGATCAGATTTCCCTTCGCGTCCCACGCCAGAGTGCGGATGTGCGCTTCGTCGCTCTTGAAGAACAGCTCTGGCGTCGCGCCGGGCTTGGCGGGATCGACGCGATAGACCGCTCCGGGATTTCCGGTAGCGATGTAGAGCCGTCCCGCGGAGTCGAAGATCAGATCCCAGATGTAATGAGATTGCGGAGCTCGCCGCTGCTTGGCCGGTCTTATTTCCTGTCGTTGCGTCTGTCTGACTTGCCAGCGTCGAAGACAACCGTGGCACTCGATTCGTCCTGCTTGGTCGTCGCATCGGGATCGAGCTTGTAGACCTTGCCGCTGGGCAGGGTGGCGGCATAAAGCGCGCCATCGGGGCCGATGCTCAGTGCCTGGACGCTGAGGTCCTTCGTCTCGAAGAGCGTGAATGGCTTTTCGCCCGGCTTCGCGCCAAGCCGCAGCACGGTGGCTGGCGAGCCCGTTCCGGCAAAGACATGGCCGCTTTTGTCGCTCGCCAGCGACCAGACGAAGGTCGACGGAGTGGTTGCGAGCTCGGTGAGGCCCGGGCTCTCGCGCAGATGACCGTCGCTCTCAATGGCAACACCGTCCGGCGTGCCTTTTTCAAACTCCTCCATCTGCGATTGCTGCCACAGGTGCGTGCCTTGCGCGAAAGCGTGAGCGAGGCTGGCGCACGCGATGCGCAGTCAAAGAAACGAGCACGAGGGCAGCCGAAGTGAGTGGGATCGGCAAGCAGTGAAAGAAACGGCGAAAGAAAGTCATTCTGCCGTTGAGTCTACTAGAGTTTGGCGTCGTACCGCGGACTCGAGCGCGCCAGCAATTGCACACTCTCAAGTGCAGATGGCACGATCGAGCGTGGCATGCAAGTCTTGGACACCAACCTGGGCTACGTTTTTCCGTGGACTGCCACGGCATGGCAGATGGACCTGGGTCGGCACAAGCCGGTCGAGCGACCTGCGACAACCTCACTGTCGATTTGGGAGCATTCAGACTTCATGAGCCGGAGGCTGACGGCAGCAAATGGACCAATTTGTCATGCTGCCAAATTGGTGTGTTTTGTATCACGAATTCCATATTACAAAGTATTATTTGACTTTTATGAACACTACTTTTGCACAATCCGCATGCTCAGGCTCACTTTTTCCACTGAGGTGTTGCCAGTCGTATTTTCAGGAGACTAGTATTCCGGTTAGTTTGAGGAGGCCGCAACCACGGTCTCCTTCCCATAGCTCCACTATGCATGCAGTTGTTCCCAAGTTCACAGAGCTTCATCAACCAGCGGCGCCTGAGACGTTGTGGCGTGCGCGGACGGAGTGTCTCGTCATGGCATGGTATGCCTACTGCATCGGTGAAAAACAAGCTTTTCCTGAATTAGCCCGTCATCGTAAACCTGTTCCGTTGGAATCAGTCCTTGGAGTCAGTGGCAATCAAGTTTTCCTTTATCCCGCCAGCGATCTCGCCGTCATCGTGAGCGAGCACAACCCACAGGAAACCTTCAACCAGAAATCGGGCGTCGATCACGCACGGGTGATCGCCGACTGCTTTCAGCACTCCACGGTACTTCCCTTCCGATTTGGCACCGTCTTCAACGACGACGAGTCGCTGCGCAAGTCGATCCGCTCCAATCAGCGCCAGTTTCTGGGCAATATCGATAAGCTGCGCGGCAAAACCGAGATGCACCTGAAGATCTTTGTCGACGATTGCTGCGGCAAGCGAGATCGAGAAGCATCTGGCGACCGAAAGAGTGGGCCGCGAATACCTGAGCAACCTGCGCGAGAACGCATCGCGGGCGCGGGAGCGGCAGACGCGGGCGCGCGCCGTCAGCTTCCAGATGCACCGGCTGTTCCTGCCCCTCGACGAGGAAGTGAGCTGCCGGCTGACGGAAAACGGCAAGATGATGCTCGATATCGCGCACCTGATCGACCGCAAGTGCGTGGAGCGGTACCAGAACAAATTTGCCACCACCAGCGCGATGATGCGCGAGTGCCAGATGCAGCTTTCAGGCCCGTGGCCGCCGTATCACTTTGTCCACCGGCTCACCCGCACATGCTCATGCGCAGACAACTTCGACGCAGGCGCCCGTTCCGCGCTCGCAGCAACTGCGGTCAGCGATCATGGAGCCCGCGGCAGCGCTGGCCTAGGTTCATTTCGATACGACCTGTTTCGAGGAAAGCTCCAGCTTCGGCTGGAGCTTTTTCTTTGCATGCAAGGCACGGGATTGCCAGTCCCATCCCAGCATCACCCCTCGCCACGGCATGGCCTAA
The DNA here is from genome assembly GCA_963782085.1 of uncultured Acidobacteriaceae bacterium. Taxonomy (GTDB): domain Bacteria; phylum Acidobacteriota; class Terriglobia; order Terriglobales; family Acidobacteriaceae; genus Telmatobacter. The sequence continues at coordinate 266,509 of CAWAIL010000001.1, read as the reverse complement.
TCTAGAAGCATGAACGACCAGGCATTGGACGGCTGAGGCGACGCAAGCCATTGCGATCTCCTTGTGGTGGGCGCGGGGCCAACCGGGCTGGCCTGCGCCATCGAGGCGCAAAAGGCGGGCTTCCGTGTAGCGCTGGTGGACAAGGGCTGCGTCTGCAACTCGCTCTTTCACTATCCCGCGCACATGACCTTTTTCACCACCTCGGAGCTGCTCGAAATCGGCGGCATTCCCTTTCCCAGCCCGAATGCCAAGCCCACGCGCGGCGAGGCGCTGGAATACTACCGCCAGGTGGCCGCCCACTACCGGCTCGATGTGCGCCAGTACCACCGCGTGGAGAGCATGACAGGCGCGGATGGCGCTTTTACCGTGCACACTGACCGACCGATTCGGCCGGCCGGGCGACCATCGAGGCCCGCAAGCTGGCCATCTCCACCGGCTACTACGACCTGCCCAATTGGATGGGCATTCCCGGCGAAACTTTGAGCAAAGTTCATCACTACTATCACGATCCCCATCCGTACTTACGGGATGGACGTGGCCGTCATTGGCGGCAAGAACTCGGCGGCCATTGCCGCGCTCGAACTGTGGCGTCAGCGGCGCGCGCGTCACGCTGATCTATCGCGGACCGAGGAATTCAGCCCCACGTGAAGTACTGGATCAAGCCGGATATCGAAAACCGCATCAAGGACGGCGAGATCAAGGCATACTTCTCAACGCAGGTCGTGGAGATTCACGCCCGACGCGGTTGTGGTCGATACTCCGGCGGGCCGCGAGATCATAGCGCAACGACTTTGTCTTCGCCATGACCGGCTACCATCCCGACTTCACTTTTCTAGAAGCGGCTGGGTGTGCGATTCGAAGGCACTGACCGGCTGCCCGTCTGCAATCCTGAGACACTGGAAAGCAATGTGCCGGGCATTTACCTGGCCGGCGTGATTGTGGCCGGCTCGCGCACCAGCGAGATTTTTATTGAAAACGGCCGCTTCCACGGTGGCCAGATCGCAGCTTCGCTCGCTCAAAAATTGAAGGCGACAAATGAGTCGAAGCGATGCCGTGCCGCAGTAATCCGATAGACTGAGACTGCTCAATCTCCTGGGGGTAGATCGATTGCGTATGCGCTGGTGGCCGCGATCAATTCGCTGGCAGATGCTGGTGGGCCTCTTGCTTCTTGAGACGCTGTCGATCGGCCTGTTTGCTGGCGCTATTGAGCCAGCAGCAGACGCACCGTGTCTACCAGCGCGCTCAATATTGGCTCACTTTCGAATCGACTGCGCTGGCCATGCAGATTGCCGAAGGCACTGGAAGAAAACAGCCCCGCCTGGATCGGTCTCGACCGTGCGAACCATCAGGAAGTGCACCGAATATTGCTCTCGCAAAGGTCACCGATCCCGAGGGGCACATCCTCTTCATCAGCAAAGGTGAGGTCGATCAGGCCGCCCTTGAACCCGAGGAAACAAGCGCAGATTCCCAGGATTGTCGGCAACATGACCCACGTATTTACTCTGCCGGGAAATCGCTGGGAAGGCGTGCATGCCAATTTACGCGCGGACCAGTTGCGCGGCTATGTCTGGGTGCTATTCGATAAAAGCGCTGCGAAGGATCAACTGTCGGCGATCCAACGCGACACACTGTTCTTTGGCATGATCTGGATTGCGGCCTCGGCTGTTCTGGTTCTGCTGATGGGACGCACCATCACTCGACCGCTGGCAGTGCTGCACCGCGGCACCACGGCGCTGATGACTGCGCCCGAAGATGGCAGCCGGTTTCCCGTTGCCAGTGGTCGTTCACAACGAAATTGGCGACGTGATTGAGACATTCAACCGCATGGTTGCTTCTCTGGCGGAGCAGCGAGCGGGCTTGAACGACACGCTCTCGCTGCTCGACTCGATGCTGGCAAATGCCCCGATCGGGCTGGCATTTGTCGACCGCAGCGCCCGCTTTGTGCGCGTGAACCAGATTTTTGCCGATCTGACCGGCGTCGCTGTCAGCCGCCATCTGGGCCGCACACTCACGGACTTGTTGCCGGCCCCAGTTGCCGAGACGATGAATGGCGCGGTGGAACGTGTGTTTTCGAGCGAAGAGGCAGTGCGCAACCTGGAACTGAGTGGCGAGGGCGGCAAGCTGCGCTCGCCGATGGACCTGGCTGATTAGCGCATATCCGGTGCGGACAACCCCGAATCAGGTGCGCTGGGTGGGCATTATTGCGCTCGATGCAAGCGACCGCAAGCGCAGCGAAGAAGCGCTGCGGCGAAGTGAAAAGCTGGCGGTCACCGGGCGGCTGGCCGCCTCCATTGCGCATGAGATCAACAATCCCCTGGAAGCAATTACGAACCTGCTCTTCCTGCTAGCGAACTTTGAGCGATCTGCCGGAAGAGGCCAAGCAATACGTGACCATGGCCGACCACGAAGTGCGCCGCATTGCAGAAATCACGCAACAGACGCTGCGCTTCTACCGGCAGCCGACGCAGCCCGCACGAGTCGACAATGGCCGACCTGCTGGATTCAGTGCTGAGCCTTTATCAGAGCCGCCTGAATGCGCTCGATCTTGCAGGTGGAGCGGGACTACGAGCCGACGATGACGCTTTTCTGCTTTGCCGGCGAGATCCGCCAGGTCTTCGCCAACCTGGTCGGCAACGCGATTGACGCAAGCAGCCCTGGCGGACGATTGGTGGTTCGCGCGCGGCGCTCGCGTGACTGGAAAAATCGCGCGCAATCGGGAATCCGGCTTAGCGATCGCCGACACCGGTGCGGGCATGGAGCCCGACATACAGCGACACATCTTCGAGGCGTTCTTCACCACCAAGGAAGTCAACCGGAACTGGGCTTGGGTTGTGGGTGAGCCACGAGATCGTTCTGAAGCACCATGGCACAATTCGCGTCAGAAGCCGCGGCATGGCAAACGGGAATGGAAACGCACTGAACGCTTCCGGGACAGTGTTCGAACTCTTTCTGCCTGACGACTTTAGCACGCTCAACGGTGGGCGGGAGGCAATCGTCTAGGCCGGCGGCCCGCCTCCACGGCCAGACTGTCCGCTTGGGGCAAGCGGTATCAGGAAAGAAATTCCAAGAAATATTTCCTTGACGGCTCACCTATTTATTGTGTTACAGTCAGTAACACTATGACAGGTAACACTGGATTCGATCACGACCCGGCCGACCTCGGCGAACTTGAACGGAGCATCTTGCTCGTGGTCTGGCGCTTGGGAGAAGTAACCGCCGAACATGTTCGCGAAGAGCTGCCCCGCCCCCTGAAGGACTCAACCATCCGCACCGTTCTGCGCCGGCTGGAAGAAAAAGGCTATCTCGCGCATTCCGTCGACAGCCGCACCTTTATCTACCGGCCGGCTGAGTCGCGGCAGAAGGTCGCGGGACGTGCCGTTCAGCGCATCGTTGACTGGTTCTGCGAAGGATCGGTGGAGGCGCTGCTGGTAGGCATGGTGGACTCGAAAATCCTCGGCCGCGACGAATTGCAGCGGCTGGCAGAACGGATTGCTGTTGCCCGCAAGAGCGCACCCCCTTCAAAAAAGGAGACAAAATGACGAACCCGGCTGTCACTCAGGTCCTGCTTGAGGCCGCATTGCGCGCCTTGATGATCGCGCTGGTCTTGTGGCTCGGAATGCGGCTGCTTCGCGTTGCCAACGCAATGGTGCAGAAAGCCGCGTGGACAATGGTGCTGGCCGCTGCAGTTGCCATGCCGTTCGTCGTTCGTTGGCAGTTGCGGCCCTCCTGGGCGACCGTGAGCCTGCCGGCAGCAAACTGGTTGAAGTGGTCCCGATTCGAACGGCGGACAAGCCAACCTCCGGCGGTCATCCCGACTTCAAGCAGACATGATTCCCAGCTGGCAGACAACCCTGCGCCTGAGGGGGCTGAAGAACCGCCCATCGCTGCGGATTCCTATGCCGAGCTTGCCGATTTACCGAACGCGACCACCATGTCGACGCCGACCCAGGTCACGAATGGGACGCAGGCTGACGCTGTAACACCCCCGATTCGATGGTTCACCCGAATTGTTGGCTTCGCATGGCTGCTGTACCTGTCAGTTGGCGCTGCCTTGTTGCTGCGCTTGATCTATGGCCTGGGCTCATCGGCCCGGCTGTGGTTGCAGGCGCGACGCGTTGAATCCGGCCTCGAAGTTCCAGACGGAATCCAAGTGCGCTGGAGCCGTAATGTTGGCTCGCCGGTCAATATCGGTTCAGGGATTTTGCTACCCCACGACTATGCCGAGTGGGACGACGAAAAGCTCCGAGTAGTGCTGGCGCATGAAGCCGCTCACATCCAGCAACGCGATTTTTACCTGCAAATGCTCGCTGGGCTCTACGCGGCAGTTGTCTGGTTCAGCCCACTGGGATGGTGGTTGAAACGCAAGCTCAGTGAGCTTGGTGAGGCGATCAGCGACAAAGCCGGTCTCGACGCGGCCGGAAGCCCTGTTGCCTATGCCGAGCTTCTTCTCGAATTCGCGGCTCGCCCGCGCCCAACCTTCGCCGGAGTTGCTATGGCACATTCAACGAATCTTCATCAACGTATTGAACGGCTGCTCAACGAATCGAGTTTCCGCCACGTGTTTGCTGGCAAGCGGCACTCGGCTCTGGTGCTGGCGCTTCCTGCCGTGCTGATTGCAACCACCGCTCTGGTACACGTGCAGGCGGCAGCAATTCCAACCGACAGCAACTTCGCTCAAGCCGCAAGTCAGCCGGCAGCTCCGGCACAGGCTGAAGCGGCGTCGACCGGGCAATCCAAGCCTGATTCCGACGTTGGTGTAGAGCCGAACGCGGCTACGTCTCCCAAACCCCAGGAACCCGAAGTTGCTCCTTCACCGAAGCCTGCACCGTCGCCCGAGCCAAAGGTTGTCGTTGCTCCGCTTGCGATCAAGCCGGACGTTCATGTGCTGATCACAGTTCCGCAAATTGCCCCAATGGTCGAGCTTCAGAAGCACCTGGCAATTCTCACTCCATCAATAAAAGATTCTTTGGTATTGAAACTCGACATGCTCAACGCGTTGTCAGCGATCAATCCAATTCAGCTGTCTGTGCCGTCTGCGGATGACGCCGCAAACGGCCGCAATCACGACACCTATCGCATCCTGGGTGACGACGAGCACCGGCGGCGCTTCGACGGTGACATCAGTGCAGAGTGCGAAACAGCCGCCGGAAAAACCAGGCAGAATCTCCAGGGCAAAATGATCTTTGTTTGCCATGATGGCAAACCATACATCATCGACGATCCGGCGACGATCGCGCAGATCAATGACATCGACAACCAGATGAACGCGAAGAGCGACCAGATGAAGGTAATGGCACAGCAGATGCGCGACCAGTCGCAGCAAGTTCGTGAACAAGCTCGCGAAGAACGCAAAGCCGCCGAGAAACTCCCCAAGCCCGACATCACCAAAGAGATTGCGGAACTGGATGCCGCCGCTGCTGCATTGAAGGCCGATCAGGATGGAAATATTTCAAGGGAACAACTGCAGGAACTCCAACGTAAGCTCTCTGAGGTGCAACGCCGACTGATATCGACGGAGGTCAAGGTCGACGTGAACATGAGCGTTGCAATGAGCAAGTTCAGTGCAGACCAGGGAAAATTTGGCGAGCAAATGGGCAAAATTGGCTCTGAAATCGGTCAGCTTGCTCACGAGAGAGACCAGAAGATCCGCTCCATCATCGATGAGAGCCTGAAGAACGGCAAAGCCAAGCCGGTTAACTAACAGCCGGTTCGTTCGTTTTACTCACGAGCACGCATTCTGCACACGTTCCCCGAAGTAAGAAACTCGTGTGCAGGATCGGGCGTGCCATTTTCTCAATTCATTAAGTCTTCAAAGCTCATCCGGAGCCTGAGGTGAACTGTGCCCAATCTGCGACCGGCTATAAGCCAACCAACGAATCGTGACTGCGGCGAAATCGAAGCGCGCGTGCGGCGAATGGAGGCAAGACAGTTTCTCCTCACAGCGATTTGCGCCGCGCTCATCATGGCTCTCGTTCTATCGATCGCCAACCGACAACAGACCACGGCTAAAGCGGCAGAGTCGCAGCAGGTTCTGCGTCTGAAAGGACTGGTGATCGAGGATGAACAGGGACGAGCTCGGATACTTCTCGGATCTCCCTTCCCCGCCGTGACCGATCGCAAACGGCAGGATGCAACCACGAGCGCGATGGTGTTTCTGGATGAACAAGGGCACGACCGATTCGCGCTGGGAGAGAAAATGACGCCGCAGATCGAGGGCGCGGTTCCCGCAGATTATCGAAGTCCGGGCAAGGGATATGGACTCACCCTGTTCGACCCTTCGGGCAATGAACGCGGAGAAATGGGATTTCTGTCAATTGGAAACAACGTAAACCGCGCAGTGGTGGTGTTGGACCGGCCGCAGGGCGATGCAATCGGGGAAATCGTGGACGACAGCACTGGATATGCCGGTTTGGCGGCGCTCTATCCAGATTCCGGAAATGTACCCGCAAGAACCGGAATACTTCTAGGCACGCAAGGCAACAAAGCATTTCTCTCGATGCAGGATGCGGAGAACCGGCCGCGCGCATCGCTTTCTGTGGAGTCGAGGCGGGCTCCGGCTCTGCTGGTCTTTGAGGACGATGGAAGGCCGGGGCCGAATCTTTTGCATCCTGCCGATCGCGCAATGACGGATACGAGATAGAACAGTTCGAAAGCGGCGACGCGCAGGCAAGTCCGGGTCAATTCATCCAGCAAGCCGATCAAGAAAACCAAGTAACCAGGTGAGCGGAGAACCGCTTGCTTCCAGGAGGAAACGATGACTCGACTCCTGTCAGGAGTACTGTTGTCTGCGGTCGTCTGCATGGCGCCTGCGCAATCCAATTCGCCTGCCCCGGCCAGCCAACAAGCGAACTCGCACGTCCTTGCGGATTGGAAATTGACGAAGCCGGAAGTCTCGCAGCTGATCGCATTGAATGAAGCGGCCGCTCACGACACAGCGACAATCGCAGATCACCCGCGTCTTGTCATGGTCTACTCCAATCTCGGAGTGCTCTATGCGGACGCGGGCATGCCTCAGAAAGCCGAAGCCTCGATCGAGCGCGCCGTTGACTTATTGAAAGACGGTCCACAAGCAAAACTCGCAGAGGAACTCGCACAACTGGCGGTTTTGCGCGTAACAAGGGGAGACTTTCATCAGGCCGAAAAAGATGAACTGAAGTCCTTTCATCTTCGAGAAGCGATTGGAGACCCGGTTAGTATTGCGCGCGCACAAAGCGAGCTTGCAGGGTTGTTTGACCTGGAACGCAAGCCGCTCAAAGCCCTTGGGTTTGCGGAAGCGGCGTACAAGGTCCTCGGTAATGACCCGGCTGTAGATATCTCTGATCGCACCAGCGTGATGCACACGCTGGGATTTGCACTCACCGGCACGGGCAGTTGCGATCGAGGAATTCAACTGATGAAGGACGCACTTGACCTGGTGAAGCAAGATCCGGGCGCGGGCGGAATGAGTGTCGGATTCAGCGAATACATCGTGGGCTACGGATACTGGCATTGCCGCGACCGCAAAGAAACGGAAGAGTGGATGCAGCGCGGAACGACTGATATGAGCGGCGAGTTTGGTTGGGGACATAACATGTACCTCGGCGCCATGCGAGAGTATGCACGCTTTTTGCGCATGAATGGCGAGCGCGAAGCCGCGCTTTCTGCGCAAGCCGTCGTGAATCAGGCGGACACTGTTGTGGACGCAAAATCGCTCGCCGGCGGGCGCGAAAGTTTCCGCTCAACTGGATCGAAGTGATTCTCCAGGAGGTGCCGATGGGAAGAGGCAAGAGATATAAGGCGGAGCAGGTCGTGCAGATTCTGCGCGACATTGAAGCAGCGGTCGCGGCTGGAAAGACAACGGGAGAGGCTTGTCGCAGTGCCGGAATCGTGAGCGAGACCTATCACCGATGGCGGAACGAATTCAGCGATCTTTCAGCCGACCAGGTAAAGAAGTTAAAAGATCTCGAGCAGGAAAACACAAAGCTGCGCCGACTGGTGGCCGACCTGAGCCTTGAAAAGCTGCGCCTAAAAGAAATCATTTCTGGAGATCTATGATCCGGAATTGCCCAGCAGGCGCTGTTGCGAACAGCCTATTCGATTTTGAGACCAGGAAGTGAATGCGTCCCGAGAGGATCGAGCGCATTGAAAGAGCGCGCAGCCGGATGCGGCATGCAGTGGCTTTGCGACCGCGCGAGGCCGGTCAGGTAGGAGCGGGTAACGTGGAGGCGGTCCATGATCACATAGCGCGTACGTAAGCCTCCGATAGTAGCTGGAAGTGAAGCCGGTACTTGGCGGCGATCGACGTAAATCACCAGCGCCGCCTCTTTGGGGTTGTCGAGACTCTGACTCACTCCGACGCCGAAGAACGCCGGGTTCTGCTTGAGGAGGTTCGGCGCCAGTTGCTGCTTGGCGGCGATTGCCTGCGACAGCACAGTGGATGACAGCGGCGCCAGGTTGTCGGACGCGGCGGTTTGCGCGACACTACTGTCGGCAACCGCCCGCGACGTTGTCGGAATCACTTGAGTCCGTACTCCGCCGACCGTTTGCGGGACAGAAGCCGCCATACTCTGGTCGGTATAGACAATCACGACCGCTTCACCCGAGTGATCGTTGCTCTTTCCGGTTGCAACTCCCAGAATGCCCGTCGACGGGTTGACAAGTGCGCGCGCGGAAGAGAGCGCCTGGGTGGCCCGCGCTTTCTGGCCACTGGTGAGAGCCGTCGCCTGTGCCGCAGTGGCCGTCGCATTGCCGTAGTTGAGACAGCTGACGGGGTGGTCAGTCGTACCGACAAATGTATAAGTAGTTCCCTGCTGTGAGCCCAGCGCAGCCAGCACGCTCGGCGCAGGATTGGCGACACCTTCGCTCAGGTTTTGATTTGTCACTCCACCTGCGAAAAAGAGACCCACGGGTTCGGCGTTGCTGCTGTCGACGATCAGTGAGCCGGAGTCGCCAGCGTCGCTGAACTCGTTGCCCTCGATTCCGATTTGATTGGTGTAGGTCTTGGTCAGGTAGGATTGAGTTTCCGCACAATCCTTGAAATAGGAAACCTGGACATCGAGATTGATCGCCGTGATGCTCGCGCAGGTCAGTCCCGTGGTGCGGCCGCTCTTGGCAACACTCATGTTGATTGCTGCATTCTCGCCTTTGCCGCCCGTGGATGAGATGCCAGGAGCGGCTGGAGCCAGAACCCCTGCATCCACTGCGCCCAGTTCCTGAATCTCGCCACTCGAGTTGACGGCGCCCGAGTTCACCTGCGCAATGGCTGCGTCGACATTGCTCGTATTTGAGCTGAGAGGCACCCAGGCAGTGAGTGCAGCGACAGGAACAGTTCCAGAGCCGTCGCCGTTGGGCGTGCAGTTGTTATCAATCAGGCCCGGCTGCACAATCATTTCACCCGCGCTCGCCTGGTCACTGCGCGCGAGAACGTGATTGCAACTGAGAATGTACTGCGTTCCCGAGCTGTTCTGGATGAGTGAACCAAGCGTGCCCCCGCAGCAATCGATGATCTGATTGCCCTGGGTGTCGTAGTCGTTGTTGTTCCCGCCCGAGCTGCCAAGCAGAATGGGCGTGGACTGAAGCGTCTGGTGCGTGGCGGGATTGCTGCTGATGCCTGCCGTGTTGAGCAGGACCTCGCTGGCTTCTTTGGATGTGGACGTTCCGACTGTCGCGACAATGTAAGAAGCTGTCGCTGAAGAAACCGTAGTAGGCGCCGAATAGGTGACGGTGCAGTATGTGAAAGCCGATGCGCTGCGCGTGCAGCTCGTAGTGCCCAGTGAACCCTGGCCACCGCTCGAACCGGTGGCCGTACCAGCAACTGCATAGTTGATGCCCGTGCTTCCTCCGGCTTCGGCGATATAGCCGGTAACAGTTGCGCTGCCGTTGCTGCCAAGTGAAACGTTCTCAGGCGTGAGAGGTTGCAGGAAGCCGGGTGTGACGGTGATGGCTGCGCTGGCCGTCGTCGATGGGCTGCTGGCGAGAGTTGCCGTGACCGTGACCTGCGCACTGTTAGCAGTTAGATATGGCGGCGGTGTATATTGTCCGCTCGTCGTTATCGACCCGGCCTTTGTGTTTGCATCACCGCCCGAAACTGTCCAATTCACACTGGCTGCTCCGCCAGAGGCGAGCGTCGCCGTGAATTGTTCAACCGCGGTGCCAGAGGTATTGGTTGTGTTGCAGCCGGTGCAGTTGGTATCGATGGTCGAGGTGGAAGGAGAGATGGAGAAGGTACCGTTCGATGAAGTTCCAGTGGAAGCGACGCCGCCGCCGCAACCGGCAATGACGAGCAAGGTCGGGAAGCAAGCAATCGCCAAAATGCGCGCCGGCCATCTCCATGGAAATGATGCGAACCGGCCGCCGCTCGAACGCCTCGAGCAGCCCCGCTGATTCGTCGTAATTGACCCATCGTCACTCAACCCGTTCAGCGCCTTTCCGAGCGCCCCAACCGCGTTGGACGCCTTCCTTCTCACTCCGTTAAGCCCCCGCCCACGGAATAGAAGCGTCCTCTCGCGTTCCCCCTCTGCGATGGTAGTTTAGACGTTTTCCAGGGGAAAAGTTGGCCTGCTGCCGCGAAAATCGAACGAAAGTTTCAGCTTTTGCATGAACACAAAACGGCTGGAACCATTTCTTCGAGGTTGGACGCTGAAACCGTCCACAACGCGAGCCAGGAGCCAATCGCTAAACTGAAACCAGGAGCGGCCATGGAATACGTCAATCTTGGCAAGACCGGACTGAAAGTTTCCCGCATTTGCCTCGGCTGCATGACCTACGGAAGCCCCGCGACGGGGAAACTTTTGCCGGGCCGTCAGCCTGGGCGTCTGAACGAAGAGGACAGCCAGCCCTTCTTCCGGCAGGCGCTCGATCTCGGCATTAATTTTTTCGATACTGCCAATGTGTACTCCGGCGGCGACAGCGAAGTCGGTGCTTGGCCGCTTTCTAAGGCGAACACACGGCGCGAAGCCGTAGTCATCGCCACCAAAGTGCACGGCGTGATGCGCGAGGAACCCAACGGACGCGGCCTTTCCCGCAAGGCCATCCTGTTTGAACTCGACGAGAGCCTGCGGCGCCTCGAGACCGACTACGTTGACCTCTACCAGATTCACCGCTGGGACTACGAAACGCCCATCGAAGAAACACTGGAAGCGCTGCACGACGTGGTGAAAGCGGGCAAGGTGCGGTACATCGGCGCGTCGTCCATGTACGCCTGGCAGTTCGCCAAGGCGCTCTATCTCGCCGACCTGCACTGGATGGACGCGCTTCGTTTCCATGCAGAATCACTACAACCTGCTCTATCGCGAAGAAGAGCGCGAGATGATGGGCCTTTGCCGGTCCGAGGGAATCGCCGTCATTCCCTGGAGCCCCCTCGCGCGTGGCCGGCTGACACGCGCCTGGAAGGCCGAGACACCAACCGCTCGGAGACCGACGAGTTCGGCAAGAGCATGTACTCGCAAACCGAAGAAGCCGACCGCAAAGTGGTCGACCGGCTCGGTGAGATTGCGGAGAAGCGCGGAATTCCCCGCGCCCAGATTGCGCTGGCCTGGTTGCTCGCCAAGCCGGGTGTGACTTCACCGATCGTCGGCGCGAGCAAACCGCATCATCTGGACGATGCGGTCGCCGCGCTCGCGGTGAAATTGACACCCGAGGAAATGAAAGCGCTGGAAGAGCCGTACGTGCCGCATCCGGTGCTGGGGTTTAGCTGAGGTCAGTGTGCTCTCCATTGCGATTCCAGAATTGCCGTAAGTCGGAATCGCAGGCGCAAAGTGGCTGCGGCGAAGGCGAGCGGCAGGTTCATCAACCAGAATCTTCAGAATAGCCGGTGATTCGCCCACAACGGGAGTGCAGGAGCCTAGCCCGATTGCCCGCAGCATCGATACGACAAGAACAGCCAAATGAAATAAACCCCGAGGAAAAAGATATGCGACGACTCCAAACCAAAAACTGCCGGGGTTCTTAGCTCGGTCGACCCAGCCGTTATAGCGTGCAATCGTTTTTCCGGTGACCAGTGAAGCCACCGTCGCGGCAAATAGAGCAACACCAACGGCCAAGTAAAAATACGGTGGACTTAGAAGCGCATTCAGAAATAAGTTCAAAGTCGCCATCACGCACGCCCATTTTACTGTCCACAAGAAACTCGACACAAAGTGGAGTTCTGGTAGTGTCGTCGCCCACTCGGAAGCTACTTCGCACTTAACCGAGTCCACTCCCAGGGAACAACTAAATCACTTTCATCGTATCCGGATCCCAGTTAATGATTGCGCCGCGTTCCATGCTGAGATTGCTCAGCAACGCAGCACCGGCGGCGCGGAACCCGAAGACCGCATCTTCGACCGGCTGCTTTCGCGAGCGGACCGACGCGAAGAAATTCTTGAAGTGGTCGTAGCTGTCGCTATAGCCGGCGGGCGCAACATATTTCTCGAAGCCAGGTTCAGTCGCACCATCGGGATGCGTGCGCGGGTACTTCTTCCGGTATTCCTCGATGAATTCCTTTTGCATGGCCTCGGTGAATGTGCCAATGGTGTAGCCCGGCTCTTTCTCTCGCGGCACGCGATTCACGCTGACAGCGTTGCCGCCAATTTCCATGGTGCCTTCGGATCCGGTGAAGATGAGCCCCTCGCTTTCTTCTCCGCCATCGACAAAATTGACGCGGAGGCTGAGGTTGAATCCTTCGCGATAATCGAAGAGACCGAGCATCACGTCGGGCGCGTCGCGGCCGTCTTTCCAGAAGCGCAGGCCGCCGGTAGCCATCCCACGCGTTGGGCCGTTGGATCCAGTGATGAAGTGCGTTCCGCTGAAGAGATGAACGAAGAGATCGCCGGCGACGCCCGAGCCGTAGGCCTTCCATTTACGCCACTGAAAGAAGTGCTCTGCTTTGAAGGGAATCCTGGGCGCGGTGCCAAGAAAGCGCGGCCAGTCGCAGGTTTCAGGCGAGGCGTCCGGCGGAACAGTGTAATCCCACGCACCGATTGCGGAGTTGCGGTCCCAGCGAGCCGTGACCATATTCAGCTGCCCGATGGCGCCCGCTGCCAGCAGCTCTTTTGCCTTGGCGTAGACGACGGAGCTCACACGCTGGCTGCCGATCTGAAGAATGCGGCCCGTAGAGCGCGCGGCCTCGATCATCTCGGGACCGTCAACGTACAGATGAATCATGGGCTTCTCGCAGTAGACGTCTTTGCCGGCCGTCATGGCGTCGACCGCGGCCTGCTTATGCCAGTGGTCGGGCGTGGCGATAAGAACTGCATCGATGTCTTTACGCGCGAGGATCTCATTGTAGTCGCGCGTGGTAAAGAGTTCCCTGCCCCAGATTTCTTTTGAGCGCTCGAGGCGGCCGTTGTAGCAATCGGCAACCGCGACAAGCTTGACGCCAGGTACCTGAATGGCCGTGCTGGTATCACCCTGCCCCTGTCCGCCGGCTCCGATGAGCGCGAGCTGAATGTGATCGTTCGCGGCGATCGGACGCGACGGTTTTACTTGCGCTGCGATGAGCGCGTGGACCTTGCCGGCGGCGAGTGTAACCGCCGATGCTGCTCCAGCGGACTTTAGAAAACTTCTGCGATCGAGTGCGATCATCTCCGAGGACCTCTCTTGCATAGCAGAATTGTGCCGCCTATCACCATACACGCCCGGGCCCGCCCGGAAGAGGACGAGCCCAATGAAACTCCAAGGACAAATCTGACGTCAAACTGAACAGCGGGTGAGAATTCCCGAAGAGTTCTGCTCAGCAAGTCGGATTAGAATGAACGCCGCGGCAACGATTGCTGATAGAAAGGCATCGCTAAAGACGATCGAGAAATCGACCAAGGTTCAATAGCCAGGTATCGAGTTTCCTGAGCTTGTGGAACGCGAAGCGGCTCTTTACGACGGCAGCCGCATAAGAACGAAAATTCAAACTTTGGCAGGAAAAACGTGAGACCCCCATTCTCTGTTTTTTATGCACTGACCTGGGCGCAGAAACTTTTAAGTGCCGCGAGTAGAGTGGTACTCACTGCGTCAACATTGATGATCGTTGTCCCCGTCGCAATTGCGCAGAACGCCGCGCCGGGAAATACGGGCGGCATCCACGGCCAGGTGGCGGACGCGACTGGAGCCGTGATTCCCAACGCGACTGTCGTAGCAACAACCACATCAGGTCAGCAGGCAGCAAAAGCCAATTCGAATGGCGTCGGGCAGTACACGATTCAGGGCCTTGCGCCTGGGACATATGGAATCACGGTCACTGCCAACGGATTCGGCGCGTTTGCCAAGCCCGGCGTTGTCGTCACCGCCGGGCATTTGCAGACCGTGAATGCCGCCATGCAGATCGTAGTCCAGGAAGAAGTGCAGGTACAGTCAGAGGCCAACACCGTCAGCACAAGCCCTGAGGACAACGCGAACGCAGTGGTCATCAAGGGAGAAGACCTGAACGCGCTCTCTGACGATCCGGATGAATTGCAAAACGAATTGCAGGCGCTGGCGGGCCCTTCAGCGGGACCGAATGGCGGCCAGATTTACATCGACGGGTTCACCGGCGGCCAGTTACCTCCCAAGTCATCGATTCGCGAGATTCGAGTGAATCAGAATCCGTTTTCTGCGGAATACGACAGGCTTGGCTACGGGCGCATCGAGATTTTTACGAAACCCGGCACTGGCGCGCTGCACGGCGAAATCGAGGCTCAGGGCAATGACTCGGCATTCAACTCACAAAATCCACTGCTCGCAGGCGCGCCAGAGCCGCCCTATGACTCATGGAGCCTCCATGGATCGGCCGGCGGACCGATCACGAAAACCTCCTCGTATTTTGTTAGCGCCTTCTCACGCAACCAGCAAAACGAGAACATCGTGAAAGCAATTGACCCCGCGAGCATCACAACGGCAAATCTGAACGGCACATCGATCAATGAGGCATTCGGCAATCCCACATCGCGCCTCGATATCAGTCCGCGTGTCGATCTGCAACTCGGAGCGGCGAACACGCTGACGATTCGTGAGACCTATAACCGGTCCGTCAGCACAGACAGCATTGGATCCACGGGATTGACCCTGCCTGAGCATGCAACGAACAGCACCAACCAGGAAAACGCAGTTCAGATCTCTGACAGTTGGATTCTCAGCAAGAACCTCGTGGATGACATCCGCTTCCAGTACCGGAGAGTTCGCGACCAGACCACGTGCCATTTCGAATCTGCCGTCGTTCACGGTGCAGCAGCAACTTTCAGACGGCGGCAACCCTCAGCAGTATGCGACGGATCATGAGAACGACCTTGAGCTGCAGAACTACTTCTCCGGAGTGGAAGGATCGCACTCGCTCAACTTCGGCGCGCGGGTACGCGCGTACCCTGATGTGAACTCGACGACCAGCGGCAGCAATGGCGCATATACCTTCTCGAGCGCGGCATCGTTTCTAGGCTGCTATCAGACGCCCCCGGGAGGAACTCCGCCGCCGAGTTGCCAACCGCAACAATACACGTACACAAGAATCACGAACCCCAGGGCATCGGCGATACTCTTCGACGCAGCGCTCTTCTATCAGGACGACTGGAAAGTGAACTCGCGCTTCACCTTCAGCTATGGCGTGCGCTGGGAAACCCAAAACTGGATCAGCGACAAAAATGATTGGGCCCCGCGTTTGAGCTTTGCGTATGCGCTCGACAAGGCCACCGGCCGCAGGCCCGCCAGGACGGTGTTGCGTGCCGGTTACGGCTGGTTCTATCAGCGGTTCACCGTGGCCAACGGGTTTGGCGCGAGTGAGCCGTACGTGATCAACACGCTTCACGAAAACGGAGTGAACGAACAACAGTTCATTCAAACGTCGGGGATTGTCTTTAATCAGTATGCAACTACGCCGATTTCGGGCAGCACGTCAGGAAGCGCCACAGGCAAGAATGCCCCGACGTTTTACACTATCGATCCGCACTTCCACGCGGCGAACGACATGGAAGCAGCGGTTGGCATCGACCGCCAGGTAACAAAGTCGCTGACCGGAAACGTGACGTACGTCTATTCCCAGGGCGTACATCAGTTCTTCACTGACAATCTGAGCGCGGCTGCTGATTTTCCGCTGGCGAACGCGCAGGCCGACACCTACCCAGACACTGCGCCGGCGTCACCCACGTCAAACAATCTCCAGTATCAGTCGGGCGGGTTCTACCGCGAACACCAGATCATGGTCACGGCGCGCGCCACCTACAGGAAGTTCAGCCTCGTTGGAAACTACACCTATTCGAATGCAAACGGCGATACCGGTGGCGTGGGTTCGGTGCCATCGGTGTCGAGTGATCCGGGGCTGGACTACGGGCGAACAAACTTTGATGTACACGACCGGGTAATGTTGTTCGGGAACTTCATGCTCCCTTGGGCTGTGTCGGTGTCGCCGATGATCGTTGCCAACTCGGGTTCTCCATTCACAATCACAACCGGCAGCGACCTCACGGGAAACAACCAGTTCAACGGCCGCCCGACCTACGCGGCAAACTGCTCTGAGACGAATGCGATCAGCACGCAATGGGGCTGCTTCGATCCGGAGCCTTACGGTTCGGAGAATCCCGCGCCCGGTACACCCATTGAACCGTACGCAGTCGGCGAGAAGATTGCACCCATCGGGCTCGGTACTGGACCGGTGAATGTGAGCCTGAATATGCGCTTGAGCAAGGTCATCGGCATAGGACCTGAAGTCGAAGGTGGAGCAGGCCCGGGTGGTGGCCGCGGAGGAAGAGGCGGAGGCGGAGGCATGCGCGGTGGCCCTCCGGGACTGAATGGAGGGCTCAGTGGTTCGCAGGGTGGGCCTGGGCGCATGGATCAGTCTGTCCCGCGCAAGTACAGTCTCACGCTTTCAGCATGGGGAACGGATTTGCTCAATCACGAAAACCTGGGTGTCCCGAATGGATCGCTCGCCGCGCCGACGCTCTTTGGCAGGTCGCAAACGCTTGCCGGTGGCTTCTTCGCATCGCAGACCGCAGGCAACCGGAACATTTCGCTACAGGCAACGTTCAACTTCTGAGCCGGAAAGGCCGCACAGCATGATCGATCGCGAGCCTGGCGCAGCGGGTTGTTTGTCCCGGCCCGCACGCGGCATTTACGATTCCGATTGTGCCTGCCCTGGATACTCCTGTGATGTATGTGCGCGGCGTCGGACCGCGCGTCGCGGAGATGCTTGCTGCCAAAAACATCCAGACGGCTGAAGATCTTCTCTATCACCTCCCTTTCCGCTATGAGGATCGCCAGCATCCGCGTAGCCTTGATGAATTGACACCGGGCGAAACCGCCAGCGTGATTGCCGAGGTGCGCGGCGCACTGCTTATGCGAACGCGTCGCGGTCCCATGTTCGAGTTGACGCTGGGGCAAGGGCGCTTCGCGATGAAGTGCCTGTGGTTTCACGCGGCTTATCTCGATGGAAAATTCCAGGCGGGCCAAACCGTCGCGGTGTACGGCAAAGTCGAGCCGTCGCGCTCAACCAGCAATTTCAAAATGATTCAGCCGCAGTTTGAGATTCTGCCCGATGCAAGTGACGATGCGGAGACGAGACTTTTGGAAGTGGGCCGCATCACGCCGGTGTATGAATCGCTCGGAGGAAGCCGCCTGGCGTCGCGATGGCAGCGAAAAGTCATCTTCAATTTGCTCGAAAACATGCGCGGTGTCGTGCCGGAATGCCTTCCGCAGTCCATGCTTGACCGGCTCAGCTTTCCCGACCGCGAAAAAGCGTTGCGAGAAGTGCACTTCCCTTCAGAGGGCACGGACCTTTCAAAACTCCAAAGCGCTGTCACTCCGCCTCACCAACGGCTTATCTTCGAGGAGTTGTTCTTTCTGGAGTTGGGCTTGGAATTGAAACGCCGGCGAATGAAAGAACGCAAAGGCATCAGCTTTGCAACAAACAGCAAGGTGCGCGACGCGATTCGCGAAGTGCTTCCATTTCATCCCACGACGGCGCAAAAACGCGCACTGGGCGAGATTGTTGCCGATATGCGCGAACCGAACCCGATGCGCCGCTTGCTGCAGGGCGACGTGGGCTCAGGAAAGACGATCGTCGCGCTGCAGGCCATGATAGTCGCGATGGAAAACGGCTATCAGGCGGCCATGATGGCGCCAACTGAGATCCTGGCAACTCAGCATTTTCTCGCAGCGCGGAAACTGCTGGAGCGCTCCAGCCGCCAGCCGCGAATTGTGCTGCTCACAGGCTCGCTCGATGACGATCGAAAGCGCCAAACCCGGGCATTGATCAATCGCGGCGATGCCAACCTGGTGATTGGGACTCATGCACTGATCGAAGAGAAAGTCGAATTCGACAAACTTGGCCTGGTTGTAGTGGATGAACAGCACCGCTTCGGGGTGCTTCAACGATTCAAGCTGATGAAGAAGCCAAACCAGCCGGAGCCCGATGTGCTGGTGATGACCGCAACGCCGATTCCGCGAACCTTGGCGCTGTCACTGTATGGCGACCTCGATCTGAGTGTGCTCGACGAATTGCCTCCCGGACGAACCCCGATTGTGACAAGGCGCCTGCCCGATGACCGGGCCGCCGAGGTGTGGGACTTCGTTCGCAAGCAGGTGGCGAAAGGCAGGCAGGCCTACATCGTCTACCCGGTAATTGAGGGAGCAAAAGACGATCAACCTGAATTGGATTTTTCACATGACCCCGTCGATGGCGCGGCGGAATCACCGCCCAGGAAAGCGACCGGGCGCTCGAAGAAGTCCGGCGATCTGTTTCCGAAAGCCGTCAAGGAGGCCAGCCCAAATGCGAAATCGGGTCTCAAGTCTGCAGTTGAAATGCACGAAAAGCTGCGCACCGGATCGCTTAAGGGATTGCGCATGGGTCTGCTGCACGGCCGCATGGACGCGGACGAAAAAGAAGTCACGATGCGACGCTTTCACCGTGGCGAGATCGACGTTCTTGTATCGACCACGGTGATTGAAGTGGGCGTTGACGTGCCCAATGCCAGCGTAATGGTCGTTGAACACGCAGAGCGATTCGGACTTTCGCAGCTTCATCAACTTCGTGGACGAGTGGGCCGCGGCGCTGCGAAAAGCTATTGCATCCTGATGACGGGCGATCGCGTCTCCGAGCAGGGTGACGAGCGATTGAACGCGATGGTGCGGACCCAGGATGGTTTTGAACTGGCCGAACTGGACCTGGCGATGCGTGGGCCGGGCGAATTCTTTGGAACGAAGCAGGCCGGCTTACCTGAATTCCGCGTGGCCGACATTGTGCGCGACCGCCAATTGCTCGAACTGGCGAAACAAGAAGCGGCACGCTTCGCCAGTCATCCTGACGCGGCGGTCAGCGAGCCTGAGCGTTCGCGCGTGTGGGCGCGGCTCAAGGATGCGTGGCAGCGGAGATATGGGCTCGTCGAGGCCGGATGAAAACGAATCCAGCGGCCTAAATTGCACGGGGTCCCGATGCCGCGCCGAGCATCTCTTGCGGATAGGTCTGGATTTCGAGATCGATACTGGCAATTTCGGTCGCGCACACTCCTTGTTGACTGCTGGTACACTGGCACAACTCTGTAAAACTTATGTGACCGTTCCGATTCAGTTCTACGCCGGCTGCGATGAGCAAACTATAGATGTCGACGCATGCCTGACGCTCAAATTCGAAAAGCATATTCACCAGGCCAGTGTCATTTGCCCCACGACTCAATACCCAGCCACCGCAACCAAGAATTGCGCCGGTGAGGCATTGGACGAGGCGAGAGGGCTCCTCGGCTGAGACGGCTCTCAGTTGCATTGCCCAGGGAATGCACGCATTGCTGTATGGGGACTTGTCAGGCATGGTCGCTCTCACAGGGACTTATCGGAGTGAGACATCCCAGGATCAAAGTTGTTGCGGAGTCGAACGGCGTTTGACCGCGTTTGAAACACCGACTGCAGCCACACGAAGATTCGTTCAGCACACCGGTCATTAGAGGCTGGCCTTCCTCCCCACTTTCATTGGTCAGCGGTGGAAAACTCTGTCGAATCTCCCACCGTTAGGCGCATGCGTCGCCGAATATTGTAGTTTGTATCTCAGAGACATCCATGATTGCCGGTTCAGGAATTGACATCATTGAAATTGAGCGGATCCAGCGATCAATCGACCGCTTTGGCCGGCGCTTTCTCAATCGCGTCTACCTTAGCGGCGAGCAATCCTATTGCCTGAGGAAGCGGAACGCGGCCGAGAGTTTTGCCGCAAGATTCGCCGCAAAAGAGGCTGCAGCCAAGGCTTTGGGTACAGGCATGAGCCATGGGGTCAATTGGCTCGAAATCGAAGTTGTGCGCGAACCCAGTGGACGGCCAACACTTCAATTTCATGGCCGCGCGGCTCAACGGGCAGAGCGCATGGGTGTTGTGCGAGCCAACCTGTCACTGACACATTCCATAGGGCTTGCCGTGGCTAGCGTGGTCCTGGAAAACCGACAGTAAATCGCCCCAATCTGGTATTCTCAAGGCGTTGACGCACACGCTTTTTCGAGAGGAATAACGTGCCGAGCCGCAGAGAAATCCAGTGGTCACAATTAAAGGTCGGCTTACTGGTCCTGGCGGCCGTCATGATCCTCATCGGCCTCGTCTTCCTGATGACCGGCGCCTCGGGTGGCCTCTTCGCCCACAAAATCGTTCTGCGCTCCTACTTCCCGAATGCGGCAGGAATCAAAGAGGGCGCACCGGTCACACTCGAAGGCGTGACCATTGGCAATGTCGTAAAACTGCGCGTCGTTCCAGACAGGAACCCCAATTCTGTCGAAGTGGTAATGCAGGTTGGCGACAAGTGGCTGCGCGACTTGCATACGGACTCCAAGGCAGCGATCTCCCAGGCCGGCGTGCTCGGAGATAGCTTTGTCGACATCGACTCGACGCACGCAAGAGGCCCGGCGCCCCTGAACAACGCAGAGCTGGAGGTTTCGGGCGCACCCACGATTCAGGACGTCATCAGCAGCAGCTCGGTTTCAATCCAGGAGATCAACCAGCTCATTCACAAGATCGAGATGCTCACTGACTCTCTGAACTCAACGCGCGGCACCATCGGCGCATTGATCAACGATCCGGGGTTGAAGAACAACATCCTTTCAATGACCTCTAACCTGAAGACAATTACAGGAGCGATCGCCGACGGCAAAGGCTCGCTTGGCCAATTGGTCAATGACAACACGCTCGCCACGAAATTGAATACTGCCGTTGATCAGCTAAATACGCTGACTGCCGACTTGAATTCCGGCAAGGGCAGCGCCGGGAAGTTCCTCAAAGACGAGACGCTTTACAACAATTTGAATTCCGCCACTGCCAACGCGAATCAACTTGTGGCTTCGATCAACGCCGGGAATGGTGCGATCGGAAAGCTGATGAAAGATCCGGAAACCGCGAAGAAGCTCGACGCCATGATCACTAACCTCAACGACATCCTGAAAGGCCTCAATTCCGGTGAGGGTGCGGCCGGGCAATTCCTCAAGAACCGCTCGCTTTACGACCATGCGGACCAGACGCTGGATCAGGCGCACGAACTCATTAAGAGTATGCGCGAGAATCCCAAGAAGTATCTGGTCATCCAGCTGAAGCTGTTCTAGGTCCGGCTCACACGATTGGGCCGGCCCAGAGCCTCGTCCGCTCCGCGGAATACCCTCCAGAACTCAAGAAACGCCTCAAGCCGAACCACCTGAAATGCGTCGTCCGCGATTAGGAAAAAGACCCCCGACGCAGCTGCCGCGAAGTGCAACGCCTGCGGCCCAACTTCGTCACTGAAGGGCAGTGGCGCTGCGGAAAAAACCAAAGCGAGCACGAGCAGCGCCAGCTTCACGATGCCGAAAACCAGGTTAATCTCAGCGAGTTTGCTGGTGAACGCCTTTCCCAGCCTGAGGCTCTGGCCAAGAGCGGAATACGCTGAGCGCCTTTCCAGCAATGCCAGAATGGGCGCGACGGAAGCCGTCCAGCTTACGAGCGCCCACGCCGTGAAGAATCCAAGCGAAACAAAGATCGCCCAAACGAAAAATCCAATCAGGTCGGGTTCGCCCGCAATGGTGATGTGTCTGGCAGTAACTCCCTGCATCGAGCGAAGCCAGCAAAAGAATGTAACTGCCAGCATTGACAGCCAGACCGCCTGCAACAGCATGACGGTCAGGGGTCGGAACGCAAGCCGGGGCTCGGTCGATGATGGCAGGCGCGTCAGGAGAAAGCTGCGCCCTAGTCCCGAAACGATGATCCAGGCGATTGCGGTCGGCAAAAGCCAGCGGGAGGCGGCCAGCAAATGCGGCGCGTAATACGAGAAGACGCCGGCCAACTGCGTCGCCGCAACCCAGGGATTCTGCGTATCGATGGAATTGAATCCGGAATTTTCTAACGGATAGGCCGCCAGCATCTTCTGGATCTGATTCCAGCAGAACAGAAGAAACGGAACTCCGAAAAGCCAACGCCAGGCAATCTCAATCGCAATGAGTGATGGGCGGCGCATGACCACCCCAAGGTGCTCAACAAGCAGCTGGGTCCCGCGGACCGGCCTGTCTTTCTGATTCCCCGCCACGGCGCCAGCGCTCACTTCACGACCAGGTTCACGGCTCGGCCCGGAACAACGATGACTTTGGCCACAGTTTTGCCCGCGATGCGGCTGCGCACTTTCTCGTCGCCCAGCGCGGCAGCTTCGATCGTCTTCGCGTCGGAGCCGGCAGGCATGCGAATCACAGCCACAAGCTTGCCGTTGATCTGCACCGGAATCTCGATCTCGGCCTCTTTAGCGAGACTGGGATCGCTCTTGGGCCACGGCGCGCGCAATACGACTCCTTCACCACCCAGCTCTTCCCAAAGCTCGGCTGCAAGAAACGGCGCGAAGGGAGCGAGCAACAAAACCAGCGTGCGCAAGAATTTCGCGAACCACCGCCGCGGGAACCTCTCCCGCAGCCAAGTGCGCATCTGCGGCTTGCAGATCGTTAACCAGTTCCATGATCGCGGCGACGCAGGTGTTGAAGTGCCAGCGCCCCTCGAAGTCGAGCGTGATCTTGGCGATGGTCTGGTGGAGCTTTCGCCTGAGAGCTGCGCTCTGCGGCGTGACCGGTGCATCTTGTGCGGCTCCGCCGGCATTGCGCGCAATCGGTGCGTACTTTGAAGCAAACCGCCAGACGCGTCCGAGAAAACGGCTCACTCCTGCAACGCCATCTTCCTGCCAGTCAAGATCGCGATCGGGCGGTGCGGCGAACAGCGCATACATCCGCGTCGCGTCGGCGCCATAGCGCGCAACCATGTCATCGGGCGAAACCACGTTGCCCTTCGACTTGGACATTTTCGCGCCGTCTTTGATGACCATGCCTTGGGTAAAAAGGCGCGTCACGGGTTCGTCGTTCGTCACCATGCCCAGGTCGCGCATCACCTTGGTCCAGAAGCGCGAGTAGATGAGGTGCAAAATGGCGTGCTCCACACCACCGATGTACTGGTCGATCGGAAACCAGTAGTTGACAATCGCAGAGTCAAATGGAGCAGAGGAATTTTTCGCGTCCGTGTAGCGATAGAAGTACCAGCTCGAATCGACAAAAGTGTCCATGGTGTCGGTTTCCCGGCGCGCCGGACCGCCGCACTTGGGACAAATGACGTTAACAAATTCAGAAACGCGGCCGAGCGGTGATCCGCCCTGCTGCGTGATCTCAATCTTGCTCTGGCAGAATCACCGGCAATTGATCATCGGGCACGGGCACCAGTCCATCACGCTCGCAGTGAATCATAGGGATCGGTGTACCCCAGTAGCGCTGGCGGCTCACGCCCCAATCCTTCAGCCGGAAAATAACTTTCGCATCCCCAAAACCCTGCCGGGTGGCTGTATCTTGGAGCAACTTTGTGGCTTCCGCGCAAGTCTTCCCGTTGTACTCGCCGGAGTTCATCAGCATGCCATCTTCAGAAACGAACGGCAGCGTCACCTTCGCATCGTTTTGAATTGGCTTGATCACCTGGCGAATCTCAATGCCATACTTCGTCGCGAACTCAAAGTCGCGCTCGTCGTGCGCGGGCACGCTCATAATGGCGCCAGTGCCGTACTCCATCAGCACGTAGTTCGCCACCCAGATCGGCACACGCTGCCCGTTGTAGGGATTCACCGCAAACTTGCCGGTCGGAATCCCGTGCTTTTCAATCTCGCCGAGATCGCCCGATTCGCGCGCCCTCTTCTGCTCATCGAGCAGCTCGTCCACCTGCGCTTTCAGTGCCGGGTCAGCCGACGCAAACATCGTCACTAAAGGATGCTCGGGCGCAAGCTGCACGCTGGTGGCGCCAAAAATGGTGTCCACGCGCGTTGTGAAGACACGAATTCGCTGCCTTTCCACTCCCTGCTCCCTTGTTCCCTTGCTCCCTGCTCTTCAAGGAAGAAATCGACCTCCGTTCCCTCGCTGCGGCCGATCCAGTTGCGCTGCATGGTGCGCACTTTTTCCGGCCACCCGTCGAGCTTGTCGAGCCCGTCCAGCAGTTCCTGCGCATAGGCAGTGATGCGAAAGAACCACTGCTCCAGATCGCGCAGCTCGACCTGCGTGTCTTCGTGGCGCCAGCAGCACCCATTGACCACCTGCTCATTGGCAAGAACGGTGGCGCACTCGGGGCACCAGTTCACCTTGCTCTTCTTGCGGTAGACGAGGCCCTTCTCGTACATGCGCAAGAAGAACCACTGGTTCCAGCGGTAGTAGTCCGGCAGGCAAGTGGTCACTTCCGTAGCCCAGTCGTAGCTGAGGCCAAGGCGCTGCATCTGTCGCTTCATGGCAGCAATATTGCCGAGAGTCCATTCGCGCGGTGGTGTGTTGTTCTTGAGCGCCGCGTTTTCAGCAGGAAGACCGAAGGCATCCCAGCCCATGGGGTGGAGCACGTTGTAGCCGCGCATCCACATCTGCCGCGCCAACGCGTCGCCGATCGCGTAATTGCGCACGTGGCCCATGTGCAATTGGCCGCTCGGGTAAGGCAGCATTTCCAGCACGTAGTACTTAGGCTTGCTTGCTAGCGGACGGTTCTGCTGCATAAAGCTTGGGATCAGCCGCCCAACGCTCCTGCCATTTCTTCTCGATCGTCGCCGGATCGTATCGGTTTTCTTTCTCGTCCGCCATTGACCTTCCAGTGTAAACGGCGGAGTGCATCACTTTTTCTTCGTCTGCTTCTTCACCACGCTCTTCAGCACGCGCACATTCCGCTCCTCGTCGCCTTCCTCATCGACCGGAGTTTCGGCGATAAAAGCGCAGTGATCGAAGCGCGGATCGTTGAGCAGCCAGCGGAACGGCTCGACGCCGATGGTTCCCTGCCCGATGTGCTCGTGACGGTCGAGCTTCGATCCGCGCGGCGCCTTTGCATCGTTGCAGTGCCAAACCCGCACGGCGTCGAAGCTGACAGTCGCCGCGATCTTGCTTCATCGTCTCCGCATAGCCCTTCGACCGTGACCATGATCGTAGCCGGAACGTGGGTGTGGCAGGTGTCCAGGCAAACGCAACGGGCGCGTGGCTCTGCAGCCGAGCGACCAGCTCCGCGACCTGCTCGAAGCTGCCGCCGAGCGAAAACTCCGCACCAGCCGTGTTCTCGATCAGGATGTGAAAGCCGAGTTCCCTGCCACGGCAGGCCGTCGATGGCGCGCTGGATGGATTCGGCTGCAAGCTTGAGGCCTTCATCGCGCGTGAGGCCCTTCCATGAGCCGGGATGCAGAACCAGATACTCAGCGCCGAAGGCTGAGCGCCCGCTCAATCTCTCCGCGAAACGCGGCGACGCTCTTCTCGCGATTCCTCGGTCTGGCTGCAAACGTTCACCAGGTAGCTGGTATGGATGACGAGCGGCCCGACATCGAGCTTGGCGCGCAGCTCGCGCATGCGCTCGGCCTGCTTCGGATCGACCTTCGGTGCGCGCCACATGCGCGGGCTCGAAGAAAAAATCTGGAATGTGTTGGCGCCAATCTCGCTGCGCGCGTTCGACGGCGTTCGAAGCGCCGCCCGCCGTTCCAAGATGGACCCCAATGCGTTTGGCCATGAGGAAAGTCTATCGAGCCGGCGGCTCGGGAGTTATTCGCCTTTCCTTCGCTTGTCTGCTAAAATCCCACAATGGACTTTCAGCTCGTAACCAGCTACAAGCCTCGAGGGGACCAGCCACGAGCTATCGAGCAGCTCATGGACGGGCTGGTGGCTGGCGAAAAGCACCAGGTGCTGCTGGGCGTCACTGGCTCAGGCAAGACCTTCACCATGGCAAAGGTCATTGAGCAGTCGAACCGCCCTGCCCTGATCCTTGCGCACAACAAGACGCTCGCCGCGCAGCTCTACCACGAGTTCAAGCAGTTCTTCCCTTCGAACGCGGTCGAATACTTCGTCAGCTACTACGACTACTACCAGCCGGAGGCCTACATTCCCGCCGGCGACCTTTACATCGAGAAAGAAGCGACAATCAACGAAGAGCTGGATAAGCTGCGGCTCTCGGCGACGCGCAGTCTGTTCGAGCGGCGCGATGCAATCATTGTCAGCTCGGTCAGCTGCATCTACGGCCTGGGCTCGCCCGAAGCCTACTACGGCATGCTGTTGCTGCTGGAGAAGGGGCAGCACATCAGCCGCAAAGACATCACGCGGCGGCTCGTCGAGATTCTCTACGAACGCAACGACACCGACTTCAAGCGCGGCACATTTCGCGTGCGCGGCGACGTCATCGAAGTCTTCCCTACTTACGACGAGAATGCGTACCGCATCGAGCTCTTCGGCGATGAGATTGAATCACTGGCTCAAATCGATCCCTTGTTTGGAGCCGTAAAACAGAAGTATTCGCGATTGCCGATCTATCCCAAAAGCCACTACGTGGTGCAGCCGGAGCGCAAGGCCGAAGCTATCGAATCCATCGTCTCCGAACTAAACGAGTGGGTGGCACATCTTGAGGCCGAAGGCCGCATGGTTGAAGCCCAGCGCGTTCACCAGCGAACCCGCTTCGACCTCGAAATGATCAAGTCCATGGGCTACTGCCACGGAATCGAGAATTACTCGCGGCATTTCAGCGGACGGCTGCCGGGTGAGCCGCCGCCGACACTCCTCGACTATTTTCCGCGCGACTTTCTGCTCTTTGTCGATGAAAGCCATGCAACGATTCCGCAGGTGCACGGCATGTGGTACGGAGACCGGAGCCGCAAGCAAAATTTGGTCGACTACGGATTCCGCCTGCCGTCCGCAATGGATAACCGCCCGCTGAAGTTCGAGGAATTCGAGAACCGGGTGTACCAGACGATCTATGTTTCGGCCACGCCAGGGCCGTATGAGCTCACGCGATCAAGCGGAGTGGTTGTCGAGCAGGTAATTCGGCCCACGGGCCTTGTCGATCCAGAAGTTGAGATTCGCCCCGTTAAAGGCCAGATCGACGACCTGCTCGCCGAAATACGCGACCGCGCCAAGCGCAATGAGCGCGTGCTGGTGACAACGCTAACCAAGCGCATGGCCGAAGACCTCGCTGGCTACTACACCGAAGTGGGCGTTCGGTGCCGCTATATGCACTCGGAGATTGAAACTCTGGAGCGCGTGAAGCTGCTGGCTGGCTTGCGCAAGGGCGAGTTCGACGTTCTCATTGGTATCAACCTGCTGCGCGAGGGGCTTGATTTGCCCGAAGTTTCACTCGTTGCAATTCTGGACGCCGACAAGGAAGGCTTCCTGCGCTCGGCTGGATCGCTGATACAAACCATGGGGCGCGCAGCCCGCCATATCGAAGGCAGGTCGATTCTCTATGCCGACAGGATGACAGATTCAATGAACCGGGCTCTCGGGGAAACGAGCAGACGTCGTGAAATTCAGCGTGCATACAATGAGGAGCACGGCATTATTCCACAATCAATCATCAGCCAGACTGACATGGGGTTGGCGCAGATTCTTAAAGCAGAATATGGAGAAATTGAGCAGGAGGAAGTAGTAGGAATTCCAGACTTTGCCTCCAAGTCCGAGCTGGACACCTACGTTGCCAAACTGGAGATCGACATGCGAGAAGCAGCCCGCAAGTTCGAGTTCGAGAAGGCTGCTCGCCTGCGTGACACGATCAAAGACCTTCGCGACAAGGAGTTCATCTTCGGATAGCCCTTTAGTAATAACCCGCTCGTTATGGGCCGATCCCTATGTAAATAGACCTACTCCAGGCAACTGAAACCACCAGGTAACCATCTTAGTTGCCTAGCTAGTCAATAAAAGTTGGCGCATTTTCTTATAAGGGGCAGATTCCGCCAAAGGGCCCATGACCGCAATTCTTCTTGTAGAGGACGATCCTCTTGAAGCGCGACTGATTCTCCCCCTTCTGGAGAGAGAATTCGGTGAAGTGCGCCGCGCTACGGATGCCGCCGAAGCACTCGCCGCCATAGAATACCCTGACTTCGCTGGTCGATTGGGCTTGGTTATCTCCGGCCAGGGCATGAATGGAATTAAGAAATCGGAGTTCATCGCCGAACTGCACGATCGAATGCCGGCCCTCCCCGTCCTGGTGTTGGGAATGACAAACGAGTCTCCCAACGACTACCTGGGCGAGAACGTCACGTTCCTTCCCCGGCCCCTGGTCCCCCGTCAGGTGATTACAACTGCCAGCCGAATGCTTGCAGGCGAAAAGCATCACGTCGCTTAAATAGCATTCTAAAAAGACGCAGAAAACGCCCTCCCCTGAGTCACTCGCCGTAGTGTGAGATAGATCACACGCCATCCCAAACAGAAGATGGAGAATAGCCTAGTTGGTATGGGGGTCAACCGACCTCCTACCCGCGTGCGACAATCATCGTGGAGTCAAAATGGCCACGTTCGGCAGTTTCTGTCTTCTTATCGCTTTAGCTCTGGCCGCCTATAATCTTCTGGCGGGAGGCGTTGGCGCTACGGCTGATTGCCACCGGTCAGCCGGCGCGGATTTCACCCGAGCGGCTTGCCGATACCGCGCAGACGTGCCGGAATTGCCGGGTTTGTGGCCGTCACCGGAGCCGCTTTTGCGCTCATCTGGTCAGTCTTTACCAACGATTTCTCCATCACCTACATCCTTGAGCACTCCAACCGCGCGCTGCCCATCCCCTACAAGTTTGCGGCGCTCTGGAGCGGCCAGGAAGGTTCGCTGCTGCTCTGGGCGTGGCTGCTGGGCACCTACGGCTTTGTTCTGCGCCTGCGGCACAAGACGGATGTGAAGCTCTACGCCTATGCCGGCACGATTCTCGCCGGCATTCAGGTCTTCTTCCTGCTGGTGCTTGAACTTTGCCGCGCCGCCGTTTTCGCTGCTGAAGGGCGCGATTCCCGACGACGGCAACGGCCTGAATCCGTTGCTCCAGTATCCGGAGATGGTGATTCATCCGCCCATGCTTTACCTGGGCTACGTGGGCTTCTCGGTTCCCTTCGCGTTTGCGCTGGGCGCGCTGATGATGCGCTATCCCGGTGAAAAATGGATCCGGATCACGCGCACCTGGACGATGGTGACCTGGCTGTTCCTGACCTGCGGCATCTTTCTCGGCATGCACTGGGCCTATGCGGTGCTTGGCTGGGGCGGCTACTGGGGCTGGGATCCGGTGGAGAACGCCAGCTTCATGCCGTGGCTGACCGGAACTGCCTTTCTGCACTCCGTGATGATGCAGGAGCGCAAAGGCATGATGAAGAGCTGGAACGTGTGGCTCATCTTCTCTACCTTCCTGCTCACCATGCTCGGCACGCTGCTCACCCGCGCCGGACTGGTGAGCTCGGTGCACGCCTTCGCGCAGTCGTCCATCGGCAAGCTGGTTCATCATCTTCATGGGCATCGTGCTCGCGGTGTGCATCTTCACCTACATTTTGCAGCGCGGGCACCTCAAGACCGAGCATCATCTGGAATCGCTGGTAAGCCGCGAGTCGAGTTTCCTCTTCAACAACCTGGTGCTGCTCACGGCCTGCTTTGTGATTCTCTGGGGCACGCTGTTCCCCATCATTTCGGAATATGTGCAGGGCAGCAAGGTGACCGTCGGCGCGCCGTTCTATAACCGCGTCGCCATACCCATCGGACTGTTTCTCCTGTTCCTCACCGGCGTGGGTCCGCTGCTGCCATGGCGCGCAACATCGTTCAAAGCCATCAAGCGCAACTTCGTGCTGCCTGTCATTGCGCTGTGGGTCACGGTCATCGTTTGCCTTGCAGTCGGCGTGCGGCCGTGGAAAGACGGCACGTCTCGACACGGGCAGCTTCTATGCGCTGGTCGGATTTGCCCTGTCAGCCGCGGTCTTCACGGCGATTGTGGCGGAGTTTCTGCGCGGCGCGGCGTCATCTGCGCGGCAGACCGGCCGCAACTCTTTCGCCGCACTTTGGCTGCTGACTCGGCGCAACACGCGGCGGTACGGCGGCTACCTTGTTCACATCGGCGTGGTGGTTGTTGTGCGTCGGGCTTTGCGGCTCGGCCTTCAATCGCAACATCGAAAGCGAAATGGGCGCTGCACAGCAAGATGAACATCGGGCCGTACACGCTGAGTGCACGCGGCTTCACGCAGGATTCAAACCTGAACTACAACTCGGAGTATGCAGTGCTTGACGTCTCGAAGGGCGGCAAGAACGCTCTTCACAATGACGCCGGAGAAGCGCTTCTACCTTGCCAGCGGCCAGCCGCAGACGATGGTGGCAATCCACTCGGTTCCCGAGCTGGGATCTTTACGTCGTCTACGAAGGCACAAATCCCGATACTGGCCAGCCGATTATCAAAGCATTCCTCAATCCGCTCGTCGGCTGGATCTGGGCTGGCCTCGTGGTCATCGTTATCGGCACATTCATTGCGCTCGTTCCCAGCCTCACGCCGGCAACCGCCACGCTGCGCGTACCTGCAGCGCAAGCCGTCCCCATGCTGCCGCGCTCAAGGGAGGCGACTAATGTCAGCTTCCTCAAATGAGCTTGTCATCCTGAGCGAACGAAGCGCAGAGCAGAGAGTCGAAGGATTTGCGGTTACCTTTCTCAAAGCCAGGCTCGGTAAACACTCAGGCTTCGCACGTGGAATGAAACTCGTGCAGGCTCTGTTGCTCGCTGTTGTCGTATCTTTTTCTCTCGGCGCCACCGATGCCAGCTCACGATTTAACGACCTTGGCCACAGGCTCATGTGCACATGCGGCTGCGCGCAACTGCTGGGCGAGTGCAACCACGTCGGATGTCCCGAGTCGCGGCCGTGAGCTGTCGACGAACTGACCGACGGCAATTGCGTCGGGCCTGAGCGATCAGCAGATTCTGGATGGGTTTGCCGCCAAATACGGCGCCACCGTGCTGGCCGCCCCCACGACAAAGGGATTCGACCTGGTGGCGTGGATTGCTCCATTCGCTGTGTTTGCAGCAGCACTGTTGGGAACGATTCTGCTGATCCGGCGCTGGGGTGGATTGGAGTCTTCGATCGCGCGCCGCCGGTGTGCCTGCGACTTCCGCAGGATCCTGCAGACGCCGAACGGCTGGAACGGATACGCCGTGAGACTAGCCCCGAGAACGAGCTTTGACGGAGGAATTTGAGCGATGACGGAAACACAAGGACTTGATTGCCGGATTGTTTCTCCTGTTCGCGCTCTTCTTGTATACCTTCTGGCCGGAAAATGCCTTTGCCAGCCAGAAAGAAAAGACGCGGCTGGACTTTCTGCTGGAGCGCAAGGAACAGCTCTACGAGAACCTGCGCGACCTGAACTTCGAATATCGCGCCGGCAAGTATCCTGAAGAAGATTTCGTGTCCCAGCGAGGACATCTGGAACATGAAACGGCGGAACTGCTGGCCGAAATCGACCATTTGCAGCAGGTGTGACCGCACAAACTGGTAATACGCTGTCATCCTGAGCGAACGAAGCGTAGCGCAGAGAGTCGAAGGATCTGCGGTTGCTTTCCGAATGGTTTATCTGAATGTGTGACTTTAAGAAAAGGACTAATTTCATGAGATCGACGAAGTTCATTTCGCATTTTGCAGTATTTGCTTTCTGCTTTCCTCGCTGCGCTGGCACAGGCCGCCACTGTCACCGGAACCGTGACCGACAAGACCACCGGCAAGCCCGCGGCGGGCGACACGGTTCTGCTGCTCGAGCCGATGACAGGCATGAGCGAAGTGGGCCATGCAACGACCGACGCGCAGGGCCGCTACACGCTGGATCTGCCCGGCAGTTCCGTATCCTGATTCGCGTGACGCACCAGGGAGCGGAGTACTTTATTCGCTGCGCCACAAGGCGGCGGTACCGGCGATATTTCCGTCTACGACGTGGCCGCGAAAGTGGATGGCGTTTCGATCGCCGAGCACGTGACCGGAATCGAGACCGACAATGGACAGCTTCGCGTGGTGGAGCGCTACGACATTCACAACGCCAGCACGCCGCCGACGCACGCAGTGGAGCAAGCAATCGTTCGAAGTGATTTTGCCGACGGATGCAGTGATCGGCGATGCTTCGGCGCAGCGGCCTGGCGCGAGCAGCCTGCCGACCAGCGTGAAGCTCGATCCCGACGGACCGAAGGGCCACTACTCGCTTCAACTTTCCGATCCAGCCGGACGAAGGCGGCAAAGGCACGCTCTTCCAGGTTCAGTACGATCTGCCGTATTCCGACAATAAATATACGTTTCATCACGGTCCTCACGCTGCCCGCCGATACGCTCTGGGTCGTACTGCCGAAATCGATGACGTTTACCGGCGGCAGCGGGTCGAGTTTCGAGTCTGTCGCCGCAGGATCCGACCGTGCAGACCTTTCTGATGCGCAACGTCGCCGGCCGGAAAAGCCATCGAATTTTCGGTCACCGGCACAGGCTCGTTTCCGCGCGAAGACCAGAACGGGCAAGGCGGCGCGGACAAGGCGACAACGGCCAGGGCGCGGCTGCCGGAACCAACCCGGCGGCGGAATCGGCGAGCCGATCAATACTCCCGATCCGCTTTCGAAGTACAAGTGGTGGATCCTGGGCGGACTCGGCTTGTTGCTTGCGGCGGCTGCGGCTTTCCTGCTGCGCAGGCCTGCCGACCGCCGGCGACGGCGCCGACAGCAGGTGCCGCTCCCGCTGTGTCTTCCGGTCAGTCTACGCCGCGCCCGTCCCTCATCCCAGCCGCGAAAAATGCTGCGCTCTTGAGCGTACTTAAGGAAGAGTTATTTGCGCTCGAAAGCGAGAAGATCGCGGGCACTCTTGTCAGCAAGCGACTATGCCGAGCAAAAAGCGGCGCTGGAAACAGTGCTGAAGCGGGCGCTGAAGAAAAGCTAGCGACTCGTAGCGCCGGTCTCCTGACCAGCTGTCCTGAGGGCCTCCCGGCACCGCAGCGAATATTTGCCCTGATTGATCTCTGCTCGCTGTTCTGATCCCTGCGCCCTGTTCCCTGCTCTTGTATTCTTCCTGAATGAAGACTCTTCTTCGCACGCTGCTTTTTCTTTCCCTCATTGTCTGGCTGGGTGCTGAGATCTTTTTTCCCGATTGTCGCCGCCGTCACCTTTACGACACTGCAGACCGGACACTCATACAGCCGGCACAATCGTCGGACAGCTGTTGCGCATCCTGCATGGGATGGGCCTCGTTTCAGGAATGGTGATGCTCGCCGTCCTGGCACTGGCTCCGGCGTGGGGAATCTGCAAACCGCGAGCCGCTCTCGCGCCGATGGTCCTGGTTGTGTTGATGATTGGCTTCACCGTCTACTCGCAGTACGGCATCATTCCAGGATGGAAGTCGACCGGCGCGCCGCCGGTGGTGCGATTGATGCAAGTGACGTCGCGAATCCGGTCACAATGCACTTCAATCGACTGCACAACCTGAGTGAAGACGTCGAAGGCGCCATTCTTTTGCTGGGACTGACGGCGGTTGGGCTTATTGCGTGGGCCGAGACTTCGAGGGCCTAGCGCATACGCGATGAGGAGAGCACGCCGATGGGACGCGAAGCCGTTTGCTCGTGCACTTTGGATGGAAAGCGATTCGAGGTGAAGGCGCTTCTGGAACCGCCGGAATTGATTCTGCGCGGCGCCATTCGGCGAAGAATTCCATTTGCCGAAATGAAAGCAGTCAACGTGAAAGCTGCGCAGCTTTCATTTCGGATCGGGAGCAATCGTGTTTGCCTTGAGCTTGGCGAGCCTGTAGCCGCAAAGTGGGCGCAAGCGATCTTGACCCCGCCTCCAACTCTCGCCAGGAAATTGGGAATCCAGAATGGCGCCAGGGTGCGATTCGTCGGAAAGACCGGTGACATTTCCCTGATTGCAGCGCTGGCGAACGCTCAGGTTGTTCGCCGCGGAAGGGTCGATCTCGTCCTCGCGCAAATCAACACGCCTGCAGAACTCAAAAATGCACTCAACAAGACAGCAGAAAATGTGGAAAGTGGCGCGCCGATTTGGATGATTTATCGCAAAGGCCCGGGGCACGCAATCAACGAAGCGGAAGTCCGCGGTGCCGGACTTGTGGCGGGAATCGTGGATGTGAAAGTCGCGTCGGTTTCATCGACACTGACGGCGCTCAAATTTGTGAAGAGGAAAACCTCAACGCCGCACGGCGCGTAATCGTTAGTCGATGGACGCCGCTCCTGTATCATCGAAGAGGCCTGATTGCGCGCATCTTGCGCTGCACGGGCCACGATGGAACGACTATGAAAACCGGCATTATCGGCCTGCCGCAGGTGGGCAAGACTTCGCTGTTCAAAATTCTGACCAAAGCCAAAGATTGACGAGCACGGGCGCTCGAATCCGCGCGAGGCGCACATCGGCGTGGCGCGCGTGCCCGACGAGCGGCTGGAAAAGCTGTCGGCGCTTTACTCGCCGAAGAAGACCACCTTCGCGTCGGTGGAGTTTGTCGACGTGGCGGCCATCGGGCAGGAGGCGCTGAAAGAAACCGCGTTCCTGACCAACCTGCGCAACGTGGATGCGCTGATTCACGTGCTGCGCGCCTTTGAGAACGATGCGGTTCCGCACGAGGGCGCCGATCGATCCGCTGCGCGACGCGAAGAACGTCGAATTCGACCTGATGGTCAGCGACCTGACGCAGGTGGAAAAACGCCTGGAGCGCGTCGAGAAAGACATGAAGAAGGGGCGCACCAGCGAACTGGAGCGCGAGCAGGCGCTGCTGCTGCGCTCGAAAGAGTCGCTGGAAAAAGAGATTCCGCTGCGCGAGCTGGAGATGACGCCGGACGAGAAGAAGCTCATCCGGGGCTTCATGTTTCTGTCGCAAAAGCCCATTCTGTATGTGCTTAATGTGAGCGAAAGCACGACGCTGGGCGCCGATCTTGAGTCCGCAGTGAGCCGCTTCAAGCTGGACGAGTCGCCCACCGGCCCAATGCGGGCGCGACGGCGATCTGCGGCAAAGTGGAAGCGGAACTGGCCGAGATGGACGACGCCGAGGCCGCGGATTTTCTTGAGAGCTACGGCCTGCACGAGAGCGGCCTGGTGCGGCTGATCCGCAAGAGCTATGAGCTGCTGGGGCTGATCAGCTTCTTCACCGCGGGCGAAGACGAGTGCCGCGCGTGGACGGTGCCGGCTGGGCTCGAAGGCGCCGCAGGCGGCGGGCGCGATTCACTCCGACCTGGAGCATCACTTCATCCGCGCCGAAACCATTCGCTGGGACAATCTGCTGGAAGCCGGCTCGGAGGCGGCGGCGCGCGCCAAGGGCACGCTGCGCCTTGAAGGCAAAGAATACGTGGTGCAGGACGGCGATGTGATGCACATCCGGCACAGCGGGTAAGCGCGAATGCTGAAGACTCTCCTTCATTCTCGGCACGATTGCCGCGCTGGCCGACGTGGCCGGCGGGCTTGGTGCTGGTGCGCGCGCGCGGCGTGGAGCGCTATCTGCGCTACTTTGTCGCGCTGGGCGCGGGGTTCCTGATGGCCACGGCGCTGCTGGAGATGACGCCGGAGAGCCTGCGGCTGAATGCGCGGCTGGGCCCAGCGCTGATCATGGCCGGCTATTGCGCGGTGCATCTGCTTGAGCACACCATCAACGCGCACTTTCACTTCGGCGAAGAAACGCACGCCGGCGAATTCGTCTCCGCGCGCACGGGCTACTCGGTGCTGGGCGGCCTGAGCGTGCACGCGCTCTTTGACGGCGTGGCCATCGGATCGGGATTCGCGCTTTCCAACTGGCTCGGCTGGCTGATCTTTCTGGCCATCCTGCTGCACAAGGCGCCGGAAGGATTCACCATGGCCAGCGTGATGCTGGCCAGCGGACGCAGCCGCACGACGGCCTTCTGGTCCGCGGTGGCGCTGGCCGTGCGCCACGCTTGCCGGCGTGCTGGTGATTCAGCTGGTGCCGCGCTGGGTGCCGTATGGACTGCCGGTCTCAGCCGGCGTGGCGCTCTACGTGGCCGCCACCGACCTGGTGCCCGAGGTGAATCGCGAGCCGGGCATCCGCATGGCGCTGGTGTTTTTCGCCGGCGTGGCCGGGTTTCTGCTGCTGCGCATCGCTGCTTGCCTGCAGCTGTAGATTCCGTGCCCCATCTCTTCGCACGGCGAAGCGAAGCCCTCGTTCCCGCCAGGAACTCGGTATGCCTAATCGCGACATGTGGCGCATTGCGTCAGCACCTGTGCTGTGGAAGCATGTAGCCTCCAGAAAGCCCAGGAATCGCGGCTGCGCGCATACGCTTCTCGCTTGAGTTTCCCGGAGTTCTGTTTTTCACGGTCCTCGGGTTTCTGGTGATGGGCTACCATCCCGGCCTTGAAGACGACGGAATCTATCTTACCGCAGTCAAAGCCGACCTGAATCCAGCTCTCTTCCCTTTACAACGCAAATTTCTTCCGGCTGCAAATGCAGGCCACAGCTCTTCGACCGCTGGATGGCGCATTTTGTCCGCTGGACGCGGATTGCCGCTGGCGTGGGCGGAGCTGTTCTGGCAACTGGCCGCGCTGTTTCTGATCCTCTGGGCGGTGAAGAAAATTGCGAACCGGCTGTTTCACGAGAGAGCGCGCGCGTGGGCCGGCGTGGCGATGGTCGCGGCCATGTTCACGCTGCCCGTGGCCGGAACCGCGCTTTACATGGTCGACCAGCATCTGCATCCGCGCACCCTGGCGACGGCCATGATCCTGCTGGCGGTGTGGCGCATTCTGGACGGGAAACGCTGGCAGGCGGCGCCGCTGCTGCTGTCGCATTTCTGCTGCATCCGCTGATGGCGGCGATGGGAATTTCGTTTTGCGTTTTTCTCATCTTGGCCTTGCATCGACTCCGATCGCAGTGCGCATTGCGCTGTCGAGCGTCGCATCGGCCGCGCTCATCGTGCCGCTGGGCTGGATCTTCGAGCCGGCCACTCCGGCTGGCGCAAGGCTCTGGACACGCGAACCTACTTATTACCTCTACAAGTGGACCTGGTACGAGTGGCTGGGCGCACTGGCGCCGCTGGTCTTTTTTGGGCTGCTGTGGCAGCTTTGCGCGCAAGACGCGGAGAGACGCCTGCTGGCGCGCTTTGCGCTGGCGGTCTTTGCTTACGGCGTCTTTCAGCAGGTCGCTGGCCATGGTCTTGCTCTGGCCGCGGCTCCTGGTGCGGCTTGACGCCGCTGCAGCCCATGCGCTACCTTCACTTGTTCTATTTCCTGTTCGTGCTCATGGCCGGATGCCTGCTGGGAAAGTTCGTGCTGAAGCGAAGCGTCTGGCGCTGGGCGGTGTTTCTGCTGATCGCCAACGGCAGCATGTTTGCCTGCGCAGCGAGCAGAGTTTGCCGCGAGCCAGCATCTGGAGCTGCCGGGCGCAGCCTCGACCAATCCCTGGCTGCAGGCCTTTGCATGGATCCGCGCGAATACGCCGGAGGACGCGTATTTCGCGCTCGATCCGCACTACCTGGAAGCGCCCGGCGAGGATTATCACAGCTTTCGCGCGCTGGCCGAGCGCAGCTCAACTGGCCGATGCGGTGAAGGACGCGGCGGTGGTCACGCAGTGCCCGAGCTTGGGCCGGAGTGGGCAGCAGCCAGGTCGAAGCGCCGAGGAAGGCTGGAGCCAGCTTCAAGCTCGCCGATTTTGAGCGGCTGAAGAGCCGAGTTCGGCGTGGACTGGGTGCTGGTGGCCTATCCGCAGCCACGCGGGCCTCGACTGCCGCTGGCACAACGATGCGCTCGCCGTCTGCCAGATTCCCTGAGTCCGAGTCTCATGCGCGAACCGCGGACTTTGCAGGTTGCGGCTACATCCGCGAGAATGGGAGAGTCACCATTCTCCGGCGCGGACACCGACCATGCTTAACCTTACCCAGCGACTGATTCTCGGCTGTGTGCTCCTCGCCTGCCTGACGGTGGGCCTGGTGGCATTGCACGCATCGAGCGCTGGCCGCAGCCGGGCAACTTGCATCTGGCCTATGCGATCATTGCGTCGCGCTGCTGGTGTTGATTGCGGCGGCGACGATCTTCTTTGTGCTGCGGCCCATTCGAAATGCTGGCGCGCGACGCGCACCGCATCGCCCAGGGCAATCTGGAACACCGCGTGGAGTGGAGCAGCCGCGACAGCTTTGGCGTGATCGCCAGCGAGCTGAACCGGATCGCGGTGCGGCTGCGCGAGCTGCGCGACACCGAGGCCGGCCGGCGGCAGATGGAGTTTCAGCTCTCCGACGCGGTGCTGCAATCGATCTTTGAGCCCATCATCGTGACCGACGGCAAGGGCCACGTGCTCAAGGTGAACCAGGCCGCGGCGGAGCTGCTGGGCGAGGCCGCCACCGACCGCATGGCGCTGACCAATACGCCCGGCGGCGACAAGATTCTGAGCGCCATCCGCGACGCCGTCTCCATGCAGAAGGCGGTGGCCGCCGAGGACGAAGCGTCGATGCTGCCCATGCGCATCGGCAAGCAGGAGCGCAGCTACCGCCTGCGCACCACGCCCATGCGCGACTCCGAAGGCCGGCTGCTGGGCGCCGTCACCACGCTCGAAGACGTGACCAGCCTGCAGGACACCGACCGCTTCAAGACGCAGTTCATCGCCGTGGCCAGCCGCAAGCTGCGCGACCCGCTGCTGCAGCTGCGGCGCGGGCTCTACGCGCTGGCCCAGGGATTCAGCGGCGAGCTGACGCCGCTGCAGACCGAGCTGGTGGCCACGGCCAGCAAGCGAAGCCGAAAAGCTCGACGACCTGATGAGCGACCTGATCGAAGTGGCGGAGCTCGACACCGGCAAGCGCGAGCTGAAGCTGGAGCGGCTGCGCCCGCTGCAGGCTCTGAACGAAGCGCGCGACCGCTTCTGCGACGAGGCTGCGAAGAAGCACATCCGCGTTGAGGTAAGCGCCTACGCCGATCTGGCGACGGTCAAGGCCGACCGCCGCGCGCTGCGTTCGATTCTCGACAACCTGCTCTCGAACGCGCTGCGCTACACGCCGGACGATGGCGAGATTCTGCTGGCCGCCGAAGAGATCAAGGACTTTGTGCAGTTCACGCGTGCGCGACACCGGCCGCGGCATCGAGGCCGAGCGGCTGAGCTCCATCTTCGACCGGTTCAACACCTTCTCAGAAAAAGGCACGGGGCTGGGCCTGGCGCTGGTGCGGCGGCTGGTGGAGTCGCTGGGCGGGCAGATCGCCGTGGAGAGCCGGCTGGGCCACGGAACGACCTTCCGATTCACGCTTCCCGTGGCCGTGGTCGAAGAAGTCCGCCATCCCGTCGAGGTGGGCTGAGCGATGGCCGAGATCGTGCTCGAAAAGAAGCCAGGAACCCGCCAAGCTGCGCATCTACCTCGGCGCGGCGCCCGGCGTGGGCAAAACCTACCACATGCTGAACGACGCCCACCTGATGCAGCATCAGCAGAGCGTCGACGTGGTGATCGGCCTGGTTGAGACCCACGGCCGCAAGGAGACCGAGGCGCGCATCCGCGATCTCGAGATCATTCCGCAGCAGGAGATTCCCTATCGCGGCGTGAACCTGAAAGAGATGGATGTGGACGCGATCATCGCGCGCCATCCGCACACCGTGGTGGTCGACGAGCTGGCGCACACCAACGTGCCCGGCAGCAAGAACCGCAAGCGCTACGAAGATGTGCTGGAGCTGCTGGATGCCGGCATCAACGTGATGACGGCGGTGAACATCCAGCACCTTGAAACGCTGAACGACGCGGTCAACCGCTCGGCGAACACCGACATCCGCGAGACCGTTCCCGACAGCTTTCTTCAAGCGCGCCGACGAAGTGGTGAACGTCGACCTGACCGTGGATGAGCTGCGCACCGGCTGCGCGCAGGGAAAGATCTACGCGCCGGAAA
Organism: uncultured Acidobacteriaceae bacterium; assembly: GCA_963782085.1. Classification (GTDB taxonomy): domain Bacteria; phylum Acidobacteriota; class Terriglobia; order Terriglobales; family Acidobacteriaceae; genus Telmatobacter. The sequence goes on along the minus strand of CAWAIL010000001.1, from coordinate 226,555 downwards.
AGGTGGAGCAGTCGCTGGCCAACTTCTTCCGCAAGGGCAACCTGAACATGCTGCGCGAGCTGGCGCTGCGCACCACCGCGGAGCAGGTGAGCAACCGCGCGTCGGAGTACCGGCGCACGCAGGGCCTGGAACAGGCGCCGATTCCGGAAAAGGTGATGGTCTGCCTGAGCACGCGGCCGGGAACGGAGCGGCTGCTGCGCGTTGGCGCGCGCATCGCCGGCCGCCTGGCGACCAACTGGTACGCGGTCTACGTGACCCGGCCCGACGACAAGGGCCACGGCGATCCCGAGGCCTTTCATCGGCTCGAAGAGTACATGCGCATGGCGCGCGACCTGGGCGCCAAGGTGGTTCACGCTCACCGACCGCAACGTCTCCGATGCGCTGATCCGCTTTGCGCAGCAGGAGAACATCTCGCACGTGGTCTTCGGCCAGTCGGCGCGCTCGCGCTGGGATATTCTGCTGCGCGGCTCGGTGCTGAACCGGTTTCTGTCCGAAGTGCGCGACGTGACCGTGCAGGTGGTGCCGATGCAGAAGCCGCTGCGCCGCGGGCAGTAAGGCACACAAGGCGCTCCGCAAAGTGCATTCGCACCGTGTGCGACCGCGTGAAACGTAATCTTTTCTTGACAACCAAATTCGCTCGCTGTAGGTTAAGCGAAAGCTTGGTTCTGCCCCTCGGACTCAGGCTTTTCGCTTATATCGCCTGATCGCCAGCCTCCGATGGCATCGGCCTGGAGGCCTTTCATGCGGGTTTCAACCCTGTTGTCCCCACGCCTGATTGCTCTTTTATCCCTGATCATTCTCCTGCGTCCCGGCGCTCTTGAAGCGCAGGTGCCGCAGTCGGCCTCCGGCAGCCAGTTAGCAGTTCCCGGCACGTTCACAAGCAGCCTGCTTACACCAGCGCCCCCGGGCGGTCTCGACCCTTCAAAGCTGCCCGATCTGCTAGGCGTTCACATTGGCGAACCCGCAGATCAAGCCGTTGCCGAGATCCAAAAACTCTACCCCATCGTTCGAGATGACCGTGGCACCCCGCGTTGGGGACTGTTGATTGTCCCCACAACCGCGTACCCATTTCAGAATGCGCCCCGTTATGTTGCCACGGTGTACGCCGTCAAGCCGAATGTGCCGGCCGGATGTTCCTCGACCACCTGTAATGGCGAGGACAGGTTCGATGCAATTTTTAGCGGTCCCCCGAATAAGAGCGTGGCGCAGTTGAAGCGCAATATGACGTGGGTAGGGAGCTTCACGCCGACATCTGACACGCTCAAGACCGCGCTGATCCAGAAATACGGACAAAACTTCGTCGAGGGTCCGCCCCTCACCTTTACCTGGTTGTTCGATGAAACCGGAAAGCCCATGCCGCCGCTCACTCGGTTGGTCGCACTCAGCGGTTGCCAGAGCATTGTCTCGAACCAGAACGGTGTTGGCGGCGGATTGCCGAGTTATCTCGGTATCGGCAATCCGCAAAACGAGCATCAACAGGACCTCGACAGGATCGTCAAGGTGAGATGCGGAATGCAAGTCCAGGTGGTGGCCGCGATCGGCGGGACAGCGGCTGGGACCGCGAACTCACTTACAGTTACGATCAACGAAATCGCTGCGGATCTGCGAGCCGGCTTTGCCGCCGAGAACTACATCTGGCAGCAGAGGAACGCGCAGTCAAGCCAGCAGTTGAAGAATGCTCAGCAGCAAGCGGCTCCAACTTTCTGACAGTTGCCCGCGCCCATCGGGAGATTTCCGCACTCAAGAAGGGACCAAACTTTCCATGCGAATCGCCTCTCATTTTCTAGCTGCTTCTGTCTTGATCGCCGCAGGCCTCCTCGGTCAGCAAATCCTGGCCCAGACGGCTCCACTTCCCGCTGGTCCCACGGGCGGCGTCACCGCCTCCAAAATGCCCGATGCCGAAGGCGTGCATCTTGGAATGAGCGTGGCTCAGGCCACGGCGGTCATGAAGGGGCTATTCCCGGGCGCTGGCCTGCAGATTCTTTACAGTCACTATCTCAATGGCCCCTCGTTCGTTTCGAGCCTGAAGGGCCAGTCGCAGGATCAAACTGATTTTCTCTGGGTGTTCTTCAGCATGCCTCCCAACGCGCAGCAGGCTACTTTCATTCAGCGAACCATGATCATGCCACCCGGCAAGCAGCCTACGGAGGCAAACACCCTGGCGGGGCTGCAGAAAAAGTACGGCACAGAACTCACAAACTCCAGACCTGGAACCGGGATCATAGCCTGGGCCTGGGACGAGCAAGGGCAGCCGGCCAGCCCGAAGGGTCCGGAGAACTGGAATCCTTCGGACTGCGCGAACCAAACGATCGGAACTGCCGGTGGTATGGCCGACCCTAACTCAAGCCTCGAAGTCAACGCCGCTGTCGACCCCATTCCCCTGGCACAGGAGTTACCGGGTCTGCTCGCCAACCTTTGTAATCGCAACGTCTTTGTGACCGCGCAAATGCTCACCAGCAGCATTCAGGGCACCCCTGTCGTAAACCAGATGTACATCTATCTGGGAGAAAAGCCGCTGGCGCTTCGCAACTCCGTCGCCAGCCGGCAATACCTTGAGGGCCAGGCCGCGGCGAAGCAACAGCAGCAGCAAAAAAATGCCGAGCAGAACAAGGCGCCGGTTCTTTGATCCCTTCATCCGGGTAACACAGCAGATCTCAAACGAGCCAGAATTGCAGGCTTGTGCTCCTTCGGCCTGGCTGAGGCAGAGAACGGCGTCCGCTAATTTCGCCTTCCAGACTTCAAGCCCCACTCCTGAATCGGCAATGTCGACATTCAGAATGCCGTCTCCGCGAGCATCCGCGAAACTACTCTCTGGTATAGAAGTTGGGCTTGCCTTAAAGCCCGGAAAATGAACCCGGTCTTTAGCCTTCAAAGGCGCGTCTTTCTCCGCGTTGCCCACAGAGTGAAGCAGGATCAATTTCGGCCTTGACAGATCAAAGAGTACGTGTCGTACTCTTACAACCATGCGGTACTCGCCGGAACACAAAGCGCAGAACCACGAGAACATTCTTTCCGTGGCCGCTCGCTCTTTCCGCGAGCACGGCGGCGACAGCAGCGGCATCGGGACGGTGATGAAGAAGGTAGGCCTGACGAAAGGGGGCTTCTACCGGCATTTTGAAAGCAAGGACGACCTGTTCGTCGAAGCGGTGGCACGGGCATTCGACGAGATGGGAAGCGGCATGCTGGAAGTTGCAAAGTCCGCGCCCGAAGGTCAGGCTCTGCGGGCCATCATCGAACGCTATCTGAGCCCGCGCCACGCGAATTCGCCAGGAATGGGTTGTGTGCTCTCCGCCCTCGGGCCAGAGCTCGCACGAAAGCCCTTGCCCGTGCGAAAACGGATTGAGGCGTCGCGAGAAGCGTATCGTGAGCGGCTACTGCCATTTGTTCCTGGCAAGACGCGAGAAGAAAAAATGGCGAAGTTTCAGCTGTTGTTCCCCAGTATGGCTGGGGTGCTGACTGCGGCCCGGATGACCTTGTCCCCTCAAAAGCGTGAGCAGATGTTGATGGAGGCGAGGAACTTTTTCATAAAGTGCTTCGCTGAAGAGTAATTTTTTTGCCCCATAAGAGTACGATCGTACTCTTAGTAAGCATCAGCAACGATATCAAACCGAATCGAGAGGTGAACCGATGAAATTCATGATCCCTTTTCTCATGGCAATGCTGCCATGCTCTCTGCAGCGCAATCGCTACCGCCAGGGGCCGCCCCCGCCCTCCCCAGCGTGGCTATACCTAAAACCACCGAAGTGCTGGTCATTGAGACTCCCAGGAAGGGCGTGACCTTTGAACAAGTCATGGCCGTTATCCCGGCCGAGATTCGAGCAACTGTGAACCTCTACCTCGATGGGAAAATCCGCGAGTGGTATTCGCGCGGCGATGGCAAAGGCGTCATCTTCCTGGTCGACGCGAAGACCGAGGACGAGGCGCGAGCCTTATGGAAACGCTGCCGCTCGCGAAGGAACAGTTGATGGATCACGGTGTACATTCCCGTCGGACCCTTGATGCCGCTGCGCGCATTGATGAACTCGGCTGCACAGAAGTAGCCGTTCTTGGGCCAGCGCTGTTGACGATTGGCCCCTCGTGGGTCATTCGACGTCGGCGCTGCACTCCCCTTCGTGATTCTTCGCCAGCTTTCGCGCTCATCGAATCTGGCACGTCGCCAAATCTGAAAAGGAGACAGAATGTCGCCCGCAATCATCTTCAATCTGCATCTCGTGCTTGGCTACGTCGCGTGGCTGCTTTGCACCGGTACGTACATCCTGCCCAGGCTCAAGTCGATGAGCCAAATGGATGCGCAGCGCGCCATTGCCACTCTGCACAGCTTTCGCTTCTTCGGCCTCGTATTTATCCTTCCCGGCATTGTTGGCCACAATCTGCCTCAAGCTTTCGCCCGGTTCGCCGCATACGGCGACTTCGCAACCGGATTGCTGGCAATTCTCGCGCTCCTCACAATCAGGATCCGCTCGCTCTTCTGGCCTCTCGTTGTCGGGTTCAACCTGGTGGGAGCTGTTGACATTATTGTCGACTATTACCATGGCGTCAGATTCGGGCTGCCGGCAATGTCAGGAGATCTGGGTGCGAGCTACGCGATCGTGATCATTTATGTCCCGCTGTTGATGATCACGCACATCATCGCGTTCTATCTGTTGTTGCGCCGCCAGCCTGCAACGGCTCGAGTCATTGCCCACGATGCCGCTGCTGCCTGAATTGATCTCGTTGTCAGAGCCATCGGCGGTGCGAAATACAAATCATTGCGGCTTTAGTCACGGTGGTTAGCTAGGGTCGACCCATTCTGCTCGATTCGAGCCTCAACTTGGCCGCTCGTTGTATCCTCGCCCGCTCAGGATCATCGGCACACACTTCTCCACTCGCACTGATCTGGTTTTTGCTTGCTTCGCGCTTGACACGTGGAAGACGTGTGACTTTCTCCGGCCAGGGGTGAGCGCTTCGAAGGCCGCCCTGAGAACCGCATTGTCATCAAGTCTGCTCTGCAACTCTTCAGGAATCGGGTACTCTGAGGGGTTCTTCAGTTCTACCTTCTTCCCCGACTCCTCCAGTGCGACGGCTTCGTAGAGGTAGTCCGTCAGCGTCGGCCGCAGCGGCGCAATTTCTCTCAATGAGCTGAACTTGATCCATCGCGCGGCCTGCGTATGATCTCCGATTTTCTTGAGGATGTGCTTTGGGTCCTTCAGCAGCGCGCCTTTGAAAAACGAGAACGCGCACGACTCCTTAAGCGGGATAATGATCGCCACATTTTTCTTCTGGAAAGTGAAGCAGGGCTTGCCCCACTTCTGTGCTTCGGTTAGATCGCAGTCGACAGCGATCTTACGCAGCTTATCTGTTTCCTTCTGCCACTTCTTCGCAAAGGGAACTTTCATCGTTCAGCCTTATTTACTCCAGTTGAAGTCAATGTTGAATGCTTGTCTGTTCAATTCCATATTGCATTGCTGCTTTAAGTACGTCGATTTTTATGTCTGTCAGTGTTTTGAATTTAATGCAATACCCCGTGATACTTGCTTTGCCGAGCTCCTGCCCAAATGTCTGGGCTAGGTACTTCTTGTCATTTACTCCCATAATGTAGACGGAAATGCCCGTTGTATTCGCACTTATACCGATTTGATAGAATTCCTTGGTTTTTCCATTCGCATATTGAAGGTTTTGAGATCCGTATCCGATGTTTGGGTTGGAAACGGTTTTTCCTTTTTCGTCTTTCCCGTCCAAGAACCACAATTTACATGTTGGCATCAATGCCAGAATAATGGCTTGCAACTGTTGCATTTCGGTGCGTTTTGGCTCCGGTTGGGTGGCAATATACTCCTTAATTCGTTTCTGCAAGTTCATGGTTATCTCCTTGGCTCAGCAGTACCAATCCAGTGCTCCCGGAACCACCGGACTGCAGTCGGCTTGCTAGGCTGCGTAAATCGATCAGAATGATACCGGATTCTGTTTACCCAATACTAGCGCTCTGAATTCTCGGCTGTTGACTTCAGGACAAATCACGCGTCGACGCCTCTTTGCCTGAAGTCGATCGAATAGGTACTGAAAAACGCATAGGGGTCCAGTAGAGGATTTGGGCCGAGCGCACCTCCCCTTCAGTTAGCCCTCAACAAATAGCTGTCGCGCCCTTCATTTCGTCATCGAGACTTCAAGCCCAACACCCGAGTCGGCAATCTCGACTTTCGAAAACGCAGTCTGCTTCAGCATCTGCTCAAACTGCTCCCTCGTATACGCGCGCTTGAGCAGCACCTTCCTGAAGATGAGCTTGGTCAAAATCCTGTTGAGAGAAGATAGGCCCATGCGATCAACCTCGTCACTGACGTCGCCGGGTGAGGCATCGCCCTTGAGATCGATGATCAGCGCCCTGCCCCCGGGCTTGAGGACGCGGCACATCTCATCAAGTGCGATAACCGGCTCGCCGAAATTCTTGAACGCAGCACGGCATATCAGGAAGTCGAAGCTCTCGGCAGGAAACGGCATCGCCGAAGCGGACCCCTGGCGGAAGTCAACCTTTACGCCTGCATCGGCAGCCTTCAGCGCCGCCAGCCTGACGAAAGTGTGGCTCAGGTCCAGACCTGTAATTGAAAAGTTGCCGAGCTTCGCTATTTCAATGGAAAAGTAGCCCGGCCCCGGCGCCACTTCTAGCACCGCGCTTCCCGAGTCGAGTTGAGGCGCGATGCGATGCGCCAGGTCGACGTACTCCTTCATCATTTCGCCAGTGTTCGAGGCGTACCATTTTGCAACCATTCCTTCCATGCCGCTATCGCGGCGCGGGCGTGGCATTGCGATTGTAGTCATGAGGATCTCCTTGGCTATTTGAATAAGTAAAAAAAGCTGAAGCGACCACGAGCGTCAAGGTCGAACTTCTGACCCCTGATCCCTGACACCCGACCCCTGTTTTTAGGTGGTAAAACGTGCCAATTTGTGGCCATTTTGTGACCAACTTTGGCCCGTTTTGCGCTCATTCGTCCGGGTGTAGCAGGGCTGATTTGCAGATTTAGTCGCTGTTGAACCGCATGAAATCGCTTTGCGAAGTGACTGCACTCAATTCGTCTGGTTGCAGGCAGATAAATTCAGCGATCTTGTCGGGTTCTAACCCTACTAGAAAGAAAGCGAGTGGCAGATCAAGCGCCTTTTGCGCTGTTCTCGAAAAGTAGGGTTAGGCCAGGAGTTCTCTGCCCACTGATCCCTGTTCCCTGATCCCTGCTCTACTCGCAGAAGACGCGGACCTTGGTGTTGTTCCCTTCCTTGCCTTCCACATCGACGGTGAGATCTTCGAGGTGGTCGATCAGCTCTTCGAGATTCTCCGGCTTGATCTGCGAAAGCGTCAGCGGAATGCCGTGACGGTTGAGCGCTTCGTCGCAGCTGATCGTGCGCCTGCTTTGGAATGAGGCTGGCGAGGCGCACGCCGGCGCGCAACAACTGCATGGGCACGCGCACGTTGACGGTGGTGGGGCCCTTCATACCCGTCATCTCTTCGTCGGCCTCCACAAGCACGCGGATATACTTGGCCCGCGTCTTCACGGGGCTGTCGGCGAGTCCGTTGCCGGGGATGCGGCCGGTGAACTCCGAAGTGGTAGTTTGCTCGGGCTCGATGGCGGCGAGCAGGCGCTCGGCCTCGGCGGCCGTGATCTTGCCCGCGGCAAGCATCTCAAGAATTTGGCGGCGGTTCTCGTTCATATCAATCTCTCCAATCGGAATTGACTTGCTGTTCTTTGAGCGGGTCTGGAGACCCGCGCTACAGCCGGACTGGAGTCCGGCGCTACAGAAATTACAAGATGCGAACGCGGATGTTGGTTCCATCGGCTGTGACGCGGACGTGTGTTCCCGGCAGTGCGCAGACCAGGTCCCACAAAACTTTGAGCGTGTTCCAGGGGCTGATCCTGCCGGCGATCGACAGGCCGAAGATGACGATGAAAATGAGCGGCGACAGCAGGATGACCGGGATCCAGAGCAGGAACAGCGGGATCCAGAGCGGGATGCAGTGCGCCAATGCGGAGTTTCAATGCGGACAATAGCAATGTTTGGAGTCATTTGAGTGCCTCAAGTGCATGAATTGCTTCAGCCGGGGTGAGCTCGCCGCTCGCGAGGCGGTCGAGGATTTCAGTTCGGGAGGGTGACGGGTTATTGTCGACGAACTCGAGCTGGCTCGAAATGCGGTTAAGTCTTGCTTTGATGGTCGGATAGCTGACGCCGAAGGTCTGCTCCATCTCCTTGATCGAGCCGTGGGAGCGAAGAAAAGCGACCACAAAAACCTGGTCATCCAGGGTCAGCCGGGCAAGCTGGGGAAGAGTGAACTGCCCTTCAACAGCAATCTGCTTCTCAGGAATCCGAACGCGTTCAATGACGAGAGGCGTTCCCTGAGCAATGCGAAGCAGCTCCTGCCAGTCAGCAGCAGGCTGAGGTGCGAAATTGGGTTCAGTTGGCATCGGTTAAGTGATGTTTCTCAATCACAGAACCAATCATGATCAATATTTTTAAGTTTGTCAAGAGTTTTACTAATGAATATTGATATTACTTCGAGTTGATTTGGCAATGTTCCCCATCGAGGCTTTTATCGGCGGTGACGAACTGGCACAAATTTGCAGACACTTGGAATAAAGTCACCCTAAAACCGGAGAAATTTGCACAAAACCCCCCGTTCGAACCGGAGCTTTCGCTCCAAGTTGCTTTTCAATGCTCAAATGACCTGCCGCACCAGAAGTTAATTCACAAAACCGCCCGGTTACACCACGACGAAACCGCCGAAATCAGCCCAAAGTTGGCCACAAAATGGCACGTTTTGGCGCACTTTTTCAGCGAAAAAACGACGAATTTTCAGGCCCAGAAAAACGTATGGGATGACGGGACGAGCGATATGAAGGACAGACACCGAACCAATGACGTCAAGGAATGGCAAATCTTGCGTGGCGGGAAAGGTGTAAAGAGGGGAAATTGGAGAGGTGGTATCCTCCTTCTAGTTTATTTCTCCCTCAGATATTTATGAGTGTTTGGCATGCTGCGGGACTGCATTCTTAAAAGCCTTGTTCTCTGCTGTTGCCTCGGTTCGGCGCTGACGGCTTTCTGCGCCCCAACTTTCACCAACCCCTATCGCATTCCAACGAACAACGATCCTGCGCTGATTGCTGCCGGCGATCTGAACGGCGACGGCGTACCGGATTTTGTGTGGGCCGGCCCCAAGTCTCCCGGCAGTTCGGTTGGAGTGTTTTTGTCACAACCGGGTGGCGGCTGGCAGGCGGGAACTTCTCTTCCCTTTCCCAGTGGCATTGGCATCGGCAGTTGCGCGCTTGTGGATGTGAATCGCGACAAGAATCTCGATCTCGTTTGTTCAGGCGAATACACATTTACAGCCTACATGGTTGTTTACCCAGGCAATGGAGACGGGACATTTCAATCGCCGATCACCACAACGATTTACAACAGCAACGGCAACTATGTAGATGTGGGGCTTGGAAACGAAGGCGATCTCAACGGCGACGGAATTCCGGATTTCTACTTTGAGGATGCGCTGAATAATGTCGTCTTCATTCTTTTGAGCGACGGTAATGGAGGATTCAAACCGCCCATCGCAAAGCCATTTGGCAGCAATGGCGGCGGCATCATCAACCAGGTGATTCCCTTTGCAGCCGATGTAAATGGCGATGGAATTCCGGACTTGCTTTTTCCGCAAGGGCCTGAGGTCGCGCTGGGAAACGGCGATGGGACTTTCCGCGCCATCGCGAACTATGAACAGACGGCGTATTACCTCTCAACCTGCATTTTTCGCGACATGGATGGAGACGGCCATCTGGACGCCGTGTGCGGCTATGCAGAGACAACCACCGGAGACATTACCGGCGCAACGGACTTGATGATTCTGCACGGGAATCCCGATGGGTCGTTCAACACGACGCCAATTTCGCAGACAAGATTTGGCGACTACAACAATGAGTTTGACGGCTTTGGAACGTTCCAGGCTCCGTTGTACGTGGCCGATGTGAACGGCGATGGAACTTTGGATGTTGTGGGCTATTCGGGTGACGGGCTTGCCGTTTCGCTGGGTTCCGCCGGATTGAAGTTTGCCAAGCCGCTGCACTATGCGGCAGGCCTGATCACTCCTTACATCTACGGCGTTGGTTCCATGAATCAAGGCTTCGCGATCGATGTGAACGGAGACGGCATTCTGGATTTCGTCTCGACGGGACCAAACGGAATTTACATCTCGTACGGGAACCAGGATGGTTCGTATCGCACCGCGTTTGCGCCGGAAGTGACGGAGCTCATCGGCGATCCAACGGTAGCGGACTTTAATGGAGACGGAATCCCGGACATTGCTGCGACCGGTGACAGCGCGATCAAACTAAGTGTCGGCAAGGGCGACGGAACATTTGCACCCCCGGTTGCGCTCAGCAACAACAATGGAGCCGTGAACTTCAGCACGCCGTTATCGGCTACGAATGCGCATATTCTTCACGGAGATTTCAATGGAGACGGCAAGCTCGATTTGCTGGCGATTGGATCGTCGAGTATTTACGTCTACCAGAGCTATATTTTGTTCGGCAACGGAGATGGGACATTTCAAGCGCCTTTATTGGTACCCAACTCGGCCTCGCTTTTTCCGTTGTACGAATCACTCATCGACCAGGCCGTTTACGATGTAAACCACGACGGCAAGAGCGACCTGCTCTCCTACGACGTCATCGACAATCCAACGTATCCAATTTCCAGCACAAGTGAAATTGTCTTCAGCCTTTCAAACGGCGATGGCACGTTTAAAGAGGTGATGTCACCCGTGCCCGAGGATTCAGACGCGAATGGCTTCGGGCACATGATCCTGCCGTCGCTCGCGGATTTTGACGGCGATGGAAAGCTCGATGCTGCGTACGGCAGCTTGAAAAATGTGTATGTCGTGAAGGGAAAAGGCGACGGCACTTTCGCATCGACAGGTGTAGCTTTGCCGATTCCATCCATTGCGGGGCAGGCCCCCGTCAGTTCGTTGTCAATCTCTGCGGCTGACATCGATGGAGATGGAAAGCAGGACATTGCCGTTCTGGTTCAATACGGGGCCGGCCAGTACCCGTTTCCAAGCCCGCTAGCCACGGCAGTGGTGGTTTTCTTCGGCAATGGCGATGGAACATTTTCGGCTCCGGTTGTCGCGGATCAGTTCGACAGGAATTACACGGATCTATTTACTGCACATCTCGACACGAGTGGCCGCTCGCAGATCATTTTGAAAACCAGCGGCTCGCTTGGCGGCGGCTACGCGGTGGGAGTGATCGATTCTTTGCCGGGGCGCACATTTGGCCCCGAGGTGAATTATTTTGCAGGGACGGGATTGTCGGGCTTCGCTGTCGCTGATTTGAACAAAGACGGAGTGCCGGACATGGTGTTCGGAAATGGCGACTACAACATCAGGGCCAGTTCGGTGACTGTGTTGCTGGGTCAGGGAGACACTCCGGATGTGACGGGGACGCTGGTGGCAGTGCCCGAGCCGTCAATTGTGGGGCAGACTTTTAACCTGGTGGCGACTTTGACGCCGCCGACGGCCGGAGCATTGAGCGGCAATGTCAGCTTTACGGTTGATGGCAACAATGTGGGGACTGCGCCGCTGGCAAACAACGCGGCAACGCTGCCGGTGACCGCGGCGCTGGCGATTGGGACCCATGCGATTGGCGCGACCTGGCCGGGAACTTCGACCTACGCGGCAGTGACGCTGACGGGAACGCACCAGGTGGTGGCGCTGCCAACGACGACTGCGCTGGTGAGTTCGCTGAATCCCGCTACCATCGGCCAAAATGTTACGTTCACCGCGACTGTGGCGTCGTCGCTGGGTGTTCCCACTGGGAGCGGCGTCTTTACGGATGGCGCAACAGCGCTGGGCACCGCCAACCTGGTCAATGGAGTGGCGGTGCTGAGCACGAGGAGCTTGAGCGTGGGTTCGCACGCGATCACGGCCACTTACGCTCCGACGGCATCGTTCCAGGGAAGCAACGCATCGCTGACGGAAGTGATCAACGGGGCGGCCTCCGTGACGACATTGACCAGCAGCGTGAACCCGGCATACGCATTGCAGCCGGTGACATTGAACGCGCAGGTGACGTCAAGTTTCTCGGGAGTACCGACGGGCACGATCACATTCATGGATGGCGCAACGACGCTGGGATCGGCAGCAGTTGCCACGAACGGCACTGCTTCGGTGACAGTGAATTTCCCGACGCCGGGAAGTCACGCATTGAAAGCGGTCTACAGCGGAGATGCAAGCTTCAATTCGAGCACTTCGAATGTTTTGTCGGAAACCGTGCTGATCAACATTTCCGAAACCATGCTCGTGTTCCTGCCGAGCTCTGCCGGAGCTTTTGTTCCCGTGACACTCAACGCCAGCGTAATCTCGACGACCGCGATCCAGTTTGCTCCTGGCGCGGTCCCGTCGGGCACTGTCACCTTCTATGACGGCGCGACCGTTCTTGGTACCGCGATTTTAAACGCGAAGGGATTCGCAAGCATTACGGTTTCTACATTCCAGGCAGGGACGCATACTCTCACCGCGACATATGGCGGAAACGTCAGCTTCGGGAGCAGTACCTCGCCGCAATATTCGCTTCTCGTTACTCCTGACGCGACGGTCACGACGATCACTGGCGCGCCCAATCCAGCGGCGCTCGGAGCTGCCGTCACTTTCAATATGACCGTGTCGTCTGCTGTGACGCCCGCAGTGCCGACCGGAAAGGTCACTGTTTATGACGGAACGAACACACTCGGGCAAGCAGGACGGGATTCGCAGGGGCATGCGTCGTTCACTACGTCTGCGCTGGCGATTGGCACACACTCGATCACCGCTTCATATTCGGGCGACCCGAATTTTACCGCGAGCGGCTCCGGCGCATTCCAGGAAACAATCACTCCGTTTCTTGGCGACTTCACCTTCACGGTTGCGCCGAGTTCGATGACGTTTTACACGGGGCAGGCGGGGAACGCGACAGCGACCGCCGCGGCGCAAGGCGGATTCAATTACCCACTCGCGCTGAGCTGCTCCGGTTTGCCCGCTAACGCGACATGCCAATTTCAGCCGGACACGATTGCAGGAGGAGCGGGGACGGCGGGTCTCGTGGTCCAGACTTCGGCGCCGCATGCGGTCGCTTCGCTCGAACCGAGTTTGTTACAGCGTTGGCGTCGTTCGGGAGCGGCGGGAGCGTTGGCCTGTCTGGTCCTTTTCTTTTTGCCGCGGAGACAGCGGCGGCGATTCCTCATGCTTCTTCTTTTGGCGTGGGCCGCAACAACATTTTCGGCGTGCGGTGGCGTGGGCACACTGGCGGGCGGTACTCCGCCGGGAATTTACACGATCACCGTCACTGCGCAGGCGAGCAATGCAGGCCAGCAACTGGCGCATTCATACCCAATCACTTTGACAGTAAAGTCACTCTTCTGATGAACACATTGAAGGCGGACGTCATTCATCGCAATCGTCAATTCGAATCAAAGAGCTTCGACCCGCGCCCTCGAGTTTCGATTGCCGTCGCCGCGGCGATCCTGTGCTCAGCAGTCGTCGTTTCAGCGCAGGTTGTTCCGGAGGGATATCAGGATCAGGCTCGACTCGAAGCTGGTGCGGAGTACTCAAATTTCAGCGCGTCATTTCCTTACCAGAGCGACCAGCGCATCTGGGGAGTTGGGGCATTTGCCGATGTGACCCTGAACGGCCGCCTGGGTATTGAAGGCGATGCGCGTTTTCTCCACTTCGGCGGCTTTGCGGGATCGACGGAGACGAACTACCTGGCCGGACCGCGCTATGCCTTTCGCAACTTCGGCCGGCTGCGCCCGTTCGTGGTGGGGCTTGTCGGCGTCGGACACATTCACTATCCATTCCTGATCGGCGACGCCAACTACTTCGCAGTTGCTCCCGCAGGAGGAGTGAGCTATCGCCTGAATCGCCGGTTCGCAATTCGGGCGGATTACGAGTATCAGTTCTGGGTGAATTCGCCGGGCTACGCGAATGAGCCCGATCATCCGCTGCATCCGAACGGATTCAATGTGGGAGTGGCGTACCGGTTGTTTCATTAGCGAGCAAGCTGGTGGCGGCAGTTGCGGCGCGGTTGGGCAAAGCGGGATGTAAGAATGGCGTGGAGGTCACGCGGTGCGACTCTGGTTTTCTGCGGCCAGTGAAGTTCCCATTTACCGGCAACTGGCGACGCAGGTGCAGCTCGCGATTTTGAGCGGCGACCTGAAGCCGGGTGAGCGGCTGCCGAGTACGCGCGAGCTGGCGCGGCGCTTCAGTATTCATCCGAATACGGTGAGTGCGGGCTACCGGCAACTGGCGCGCGACGGATGGGTGGAATACCGGCACGGGAGCGGAGTGTACATCCAAAGCGAAGTGGCGCCGGCGCAGACGCCCGAGCAGATTCTCGACCAGCACATTGTGGCGTTCTTCAAAGCAGTGCGCGAGTTGCAGCTGCCGGCGGTGGCGATCCGGCAGCGCGTGGCGGAGTGGATTGCCGCGCCGCCACCGGATCATTTTGTGCTGATCGATCCCGATGTGGATGCGCGAGAGATTCTGCTGACCGAGATTCGCAAGCTGACGACGTGGCCCGCTGTGGCGATGACTGTGTCGGAAGCGGCGAAAGCCGGATGCGATGCTGGCGGCAATTCCGCTGTGCCGGCCGAGCAAGACGAAGATGGTGCGCGCGGTGCTGCCGGCGGGGATGGAGCTGATACCGTTGCAGATTCGCTCGGCGAACAAGTGGCTCGATCCGGAGCTGCCGTCGCTGAAGGGAAAGCTGATCGGTGTGGTGTCGAGTGGGTGGACTTCACGAGAGATTGCGCGGACGATGCTGGCGGCGGCGGGCGTGGATCCGGATCTGCTGGTGGTGCGCAATCCGAAGCGGCCGCGCTGGCAGCGCGGTCTGGATGCAGACAGGTGCAATCATCTGCGATGCGCATACGGCGGCAACGCGCGACGCTGCCAAAAGGGCCGAGGGTGTTTGTATTTTCGCTGCTGGCCGATGCGTTCCAGAAGGAATTGAGCAAGTTTTCCGATAGCTCGCAATTTTTGTGACACTCGCGAAACTGTCTGGAAAGAGCCTTTTTCGGGCAGGAAGGATGGCTAATCTCAGTCCATCTCCGGCTCCCCCGAGGAGGTTCAACGTGATGAACACCGTTTCGAGTGATCTAGTTCCGGCAGATCAAGTTTCCGAAGTTGCAGAGGCGATGGGAAAGTCTGACAACCCGATCGGCGCCGCGCCGCGCGATCGCCGCGGCTTCTGGGCGCTGATTGCCACGCAGTTCCAGGGCGCCTTCAGCGACAACATTCTGCGCAACCTGCTGCTCTCGATCATCGTCGGGATGAGCCTGGCGAAGACCGAGCGCGAGACGCTTCGTTTCCGTGGTCACGTTTCTGTTCTCGGTGCCGTTCCTGATTCTCAGCATGCCGGGCGGATGGCTGGCGGACCGCTTCAGCAAACGGCAGATCACGATCTGGACCAAGGTGATGGAGTTCGGATCGATGCTGCTGGCGACGGCCGGGCTGGCGACGCACACGCTGGGGCTTTCGCTGGCGGCGCTGACGCTGGTGGCGAGCCAGGCGGCGCTGTTTGGGCCGTCGAAGTATGGCCTGCTGCCGGAGCTGCTGCCCGAGAAGAGCCTGTCGTGGGGCAACGGCGTCATCGAGCTGGGAACGTTCCTGGCGATCATTGTTGGCACGGTCGCCGGCGCGTGGATGGGGGAGCACTTTCACGGGCACGAAGTTTATGCGGGCTACGTGCTGCTGGGCTCGTCGGCGATTGGATTCGCGACGAGCCTGGGCATCGACAACGTGCCGGCGGCAGCGCCGCGAAAAACCATTCCGGCTGAACATCGTCGGCGATCTGTGGCTGCAGATCGGGAAGATGCGCACGCGACCGCGCGCTGTTTCTGGCGGTGCTGGGCAATACCTACTTCTGGTTCCTTGGTTCGCTGCTGTTTTCGACGATCGTGGTCTACGGGCCGGATGTGCTGCACGTCGGGCAAACCAAGACCGGCTACCTGAACGCGATGCTGGCGGTGGGCATCGGCATCGGCAGCATGGCTGCCGGACTGGTCAGCGACAACAAGATCGAGTACGGGCTGATTCCGCTGGGCTCGATCGGCATGACCTGCACCGGGCTGCGCTGGGGATTTCGCCGCATGGAATGCTTGGCTCTGCGGTGCTGCTGGGCGTGCTGGGATTCTGGGCGGGATTCTTTGCGGTGCCGGTGAATGCGCTGATCCAGCACAAGCCGCGCGGACGAAGACAAGGGCGGAATCATTGCCGCAGCGAACCTGCTGTCGTTCGTGGGCATCGCGACTTCGGCGGGCGTGTATTTCGTCTTCACCGACTACATTCATCTCGATCCGCGCGGCGTGATCGTTGCGGCGTCGTGTATTACGGCGGTCGGGCACGGCGTATGTGCTGTATCTGCTGCCGGAGTGGTTCGGGCGGCTGATTCTGTTCTTCGTCACGCACACGGTCTATCGCGTGAAGGTGATCGGGCGCGACAACTTTCCGGAGAAGACGGGCGCGCTGCTGGTATGCAATCACATGTCGTTTGTGGATGTGGCGCTGCTGATGGCGTCGACGGACCGGCCGATTCGCTTTCTCATGTACAAGGGCATTTACGACCACCGGTCGTCAAGCCGTTCGCGAAAATGGTGAAGGCGATTCCGATTTCGAGCGAGCAGCATCCGCGCGAATATGTCTGCATTCGCTGCACACGGCGAGCGACGCGCTGCGCAACGACGAGATCGTCTGCATCTTCGCCGAGGGGCAGATCACGCGCACCGGGCAACTGCTTCCCTTCCGGCGCGGACTTGAACGCATCATGAAGGGCGTCGATGTTCCGATCATTCCCGTGAACCTCGACGGAGTGTGGGGCAGCATCTTCAGCTTCGAGCGCGGGCGCTTCCTGTGGAAGATGCCGCGGCAGCATTCCGTATCCGCGTGACGGTGAGCTTTGGCAAGCCGATGCCGTCGACGTCGACGGCGATCGAAGTACGCGCGCGCGGTGCAGGAGTTGCAGGCGACGGCATTCGAGCGCGCGCAAGCCGCGCATGAAGACGCTGGATCGGGCATTCGTGCGCACGGCGCGGCGGCGACCCTGCGCAGTTCTTCATGGCGGACGGACAAACGCCGAAGGTGTCGTTCGGATCGGCGCTGACCAAGACCGTCTACATTGCGCGGAGACTGCGGCAAGCAGATCGGCGAGCAGCCGATGGTGGGCATGCTGCTGCCGCCGTCAGTGGGTGGAGCGCTGACGAACTACGCGCTGATGCTGATGGGGCGCGTGCCAGTCAATCTGAACTACACGTCGTCGAACGAAGTGATTGCGTGCTGCGCGCAGCAGTGCGGCATCGACGTGGTGATTACCTCGAAGGCATTTCTCGAGCGGTTTCCGAACATGGCGATTCCGGGACGGACGCTGCTGCTGGAAGATGCACTTGGCGGCGCCGCGATTGAGCGAGAAGCTGACCGCGCTGGCACTTGCGTGGCTGACTCCCGTCGGGCTGTTGAAGCGGGCGCTGGGTGCGGATGCGTAGCGGTGGATGTGCCGACTGCTGGCTAACGTGACGCAGCGGCGAGCGCACGGCTCTGCGCGATGGATCAGCTTGCCACCGTGATCTTCTCCAGCGGCAGCACCGGCGATCCGAAGGGCGTGATGCTCACGCACTTCAACATCATGTCGAACATCAGCCAGGTGAGCCAGGTGTTCATGCTCGATGGGCGCGACAAGATTCTGGGGATTCTTCCCTTCTTCCACTCGTTCGGATTCACGGCCGGCGCTGTGGCTGCCGGCGGTGCAGGGCGTCGGGGTGGTGTTCCATCCGAATCCGCTGGACGCGCAGGTGATCGGCGGATTGGTGGAGAAGTACAAAGTGACGTTCCTTATCGCGACGCCGACATTCCTGCAAGGCTACATGCGGCGGTGCACGCCGGAGAGTTTTGGCTCGCTGCAATATGTGCTGGTGGGCGCCGAGAAGCTGCCGGAGCGCGTGGCGCTGGCATTTGAAGATCTGTTCGGCATTCGGCCGCTGGAAGGCTACGGCTGCACGGAGTGCTCACCGGTGGTGACTGTGAATGGGAACGATTTTCGCGGGCCGGGATTCCGCCAGGTGGCGGCCGAGCGCGGAAAAATCGGCCATCCGCTGCCGGGCGTGTCGGTGAAGGTAGTGGACATCGACACGGGCGCAGCCGGTGGCGCCGGGAACGGCGGGCATGCTGCTGGTGAAGGGGCCGAACGTGATGCGCGGCTACCTGGGCAAGCCGGAGAAGACGGCGGAAGTATCTGCGCGATGGGTGGTACACGACCGGCGACGTTGCGATGATGGAGGAGGATGGATTCCTTACCATCACCGACCGGCTGTCGCGCTTCAGCAAGATTGGCGGCGAGATGGTGCCGCACATTCGCATCGAAGAGAAGCTGCACGAGCTGGCCGAGGCAACGGAGCAGGTGTTCGCTGTAACCGCGCTGCCCGACGAAAAGAAGGGCGAGCGCATCGTTGTCGTTGCACACGCTGCCGGAGGCGAAGCTGGCGCCGGTGCTGGAGAAGCTGGCAGCAATGCGATCTACCGGCGTTGTGGAAGCCAAAGGCCAACCAGTTTGTCCATGTCGAGGCGATCCCAGTGCTGGGGACGGGAAAGATGGATTTGCGGGGCATCAAGGCGCTGGCAATGCAGATGGAACAGGAAGTAGGGAGTAGAGAGTAGGGAGCAGCCAGGAAGGAGCAGAGCGAGCTGTTAGCTCTTAGCTGTCAACTTGTAGCTGCCAGGTCGAAGCCTTGCTCAGAAAAATGAGCGCCTACCGCGTGCCCGCGGCTAGACGTTGTGGCGGATCAACCACATTTTAGTAATGTATCGAAGGCGAATAATCGGCAGGACGTGATGTGAATCGCAGGAAGCGGAATCAATAAGCAGGTTGAAGTTGTCGATGTAAATTATTGAAATATATGACTAACATGCACACAAAGCATATTCGGCCGGGTGGCGGCATTGAGTCGAGTTGGAAGGATAACCCCGTTAGGTCATCGGTGATCCCACTTCCGGGTGACAGACAAAGGGGCCATAAGCAGTGCTTCATTGGATGTACGGACCTCACCACCAGGGGGATTTCCAAGGCCGGGCCGCAAGGCTCCTCTCCCAACTTTGATTGCTCGGGCTGTGAAGGACAGCAAGAGCAACTTTTCTCCCCAGATGTAACGAACTCCGGCTCGTCTGTGTGCGTTTCGCGTGATTAGCAGTGGGGCTAGCGCCTGCGGGTCGCGGTGGTTGGACTCAGATCCCGACGATCAAGGAGTTCCATGAGCAAGACAATCAAGAAACTGAGTGCAAAGTTTCGTTGCCTGATACGCTGCGAGGGCGGCCAGGATCTGGTGGAGTATGGCCTGGCGGTGACGTTAATCGCGCTCCTGTGCATTTCGGGTATGCAGGGTGCGGCCGGCTCTGTGGACCAGATGTATGGCCAGATAGCACAGGCGATCGATCAGACGCAGCAAGCACCGGCGCAACAGCAGTCGCCGACGCCAGCGCCACACCATCATCACGGTCACAATGGTGGCGGCGGATGGGGATGGTGGCATCACTAGACCTTGAAGCGTCTTTCAAGAATCGGCCTTCCAGCAAGGGCGGGGCTTCTGCGTCCGGGAAATCCACATTGGAAGTCTGCACCATTCCTTATAGAAGACGACCCGCTTCTCTTTCCGGAAAAATAGCTGATCACGCCGCGAAAAGGACCCCTCGCGAATCGGCGAGGATGCCGAGGTAAATCGTCCATTCGATAGCGAAGTTTGAGCTGAGCACTGCAACCTATCGCGGCCGCTCGAACTTGCTGTTCGTGAAGAAGGAACAGGGCGCCGCTTCGCCGTCTCGGCTTTCTTGACGTTGGCGCCGCAGTTCCCAAGAAACCAGGGCTGATTCAGCTTGCCCCGGACTTACGCCTTAACGGCGTTCTGTGCAGCCGCAAACACATCGCGTGCGGACGTCGTACCTCCTACGTGCTCCGTACCCGTAATTCCGAGGTCCATCCATCCCGCGTTTACGCTGTCAAACATTTCTTCGGCAGATCCAGTGTGGCCCTTCGGGATGCCGAACTGCTCGAATGCTTCCGCCCACCCTGCGCGCGGGACTGCAAAGGCTTTTACGTCGAGTTTCAGGACCTCACCCAATTGTGCGGCCACTTCATCCGCGCTTACCATCGAACCCAGCTCGATGACGCGTTGCCCTGACCACGACGGCCCGGTCAAAAGCGTTGCCACCTCTGTGCCGATGTCGTCTGAAGCGACCATTGTCGATTTCCGGTTTGTAGGATTGTAGAAGACCGGTAGTGTTCCGCCCTGGGCGGCTTGTAAACCGTAAAGAAAGTTTTCGAAAAAGCCGCCAGCGCGTACAAATGCGACCGGAGACGGCAGGATGCTGAGACCTTGCTCCAGGAGTGATAAGGCCGTGACATTCCCCACCCCACTTGTTCTATTCGCGCCCATCGACGAGAGCGCTACCACCCGCGGGGGCACTACCTTGGTCAGCGCCTCGACATAGTTCGCGATCACGCCCTTTGCTTCTCGGTAATCAGGCGAGGGCGCCCACACAGCCGGCAACATAACAAACGCGCCCTCAACACCTTTGAGCGCCGCCGTTATGGCTGTCGCATCGTTCCAATCTCCATTCACCAACTCCACGCCTTGGTCTGCCCACTTCGCCGCCTTCTCGGGATTGCGCACAAGTGCTCGCACCTGTTTGCCTTGCTTCAGCAGTTGCCGCGCAGTGGCGCCCCCAACATTTCCGGTAATGCCCATGACTAAATACATGATTGTTTTCTCCTTGTTAGAACGAAAGTGATGCTCCGATGCGAACGCCAGAGCTAGTGAGTTGCGCAGCTAGCACTCCGCTAGTCCTGTGAGTTTCCACAGTGATCTGTCGCATGAATCGTTACAGGCCTTTACACAGCCGAATCGGCCTCGATGAGAGAGGTCGTTGATCGTTCGTGGAGGCCTTGCTATGTGGTCGTCACTGTCACGGCTTGACGGACATATCGACTGCTTTCCAGTTCCTTCACCATGAATGCCGCAAGATCGGCGCGAGCAATCTTGTGCGCCTTCTCGCCGCCCTCCGTGCTCAGCACCCTGGCAACGCCGGTCTTCTCGCCGTCGGTCAACATCGGCGGCCGCACCAGCGTCCAGTCCAGGTTGCTGCCTTCGATCTCGGCCTCCATGCCCGCCTTGTCTACCAGCAGACCTCGCAGGAACGTCTTCATAAGCAGGTGCTCGTTGAAAAAGCCGGCGTTCTTGACGCTCTCGCCCGCACCCACAACCGAAATCTTCAGCAGTCGCTGCACGCCATTGCGCCGCATCGCGTCCACAATATTGTGTGCCGCGCTCGTTTCCATCGTCGTCACTTTCCAGGGCGTCTTGCCGCCCAGCGCGTCGATCACCGCATCCTGTCCGGCTACCGCAACGTCGACCGCATCCGCGTCCAGCACGTCGCCCGCGACAACTCTTACGTTCGCCTTCTTGTACGACGCGGCACCACGCACGAAAGCTGTCACCTTATGCCCGGCCGCCAGCGCCTCATTTACCAGCGCTTCTCCGCTCTTGCCCGCTGCTCCAATCACCAGTACTTTCATCGTGTTCTCCTTTTGCCTTGTATTTGGCCGCCCATCCAAATGCGCGACCTGACGATTAGAGGTCCATAATAACCATTGGTTGCAAATTAATCAGTGGTTGTACTTGGTGAACATTTCAACCGCTGTGCAATGAGATGGTGACGCGTTGCAACCAATGGTTATAAATCAACAATCGGTCGCGCACATCGTCAAAAGGGGCTAGGCTATTGAAGTGACATCCACATCACCAAGTCGCCGGCTGGAGCGCAAGGAGAGGTTGCGGGGCGAAATTCTTGCGGCTGCCGGCAAAATGTTTGCCGATCGCGGTTACGAAGCCGTGACGCTTCGTGAGATCGCTAAAGAGATCGGTTATACGCACGCCGTGATCTACCAGCATTTTCCGGACAAATCACACATTCTTGCCGAGTTGAGCCGCGAGACAATCGGGCTGATGATTCAGAACTTCGACGCGATTGCCGCTAGACATCTTGCGCCGAAAGAGCGCCTTTTTGCGACTTCACGCGGCTTGATTCAATTCTGCGTTGCCCATCCACAGCAGTTCCGCAACGTCTTCTTCGGGCCTGAGAACCGAAACGGCGTCCGCGCTGGACAATACATCAACGACCTTGGCGCGCCGTTGTTCGAACGTTTTGTGCAGCTCTTTTTCGAGGTTGCCAAGGCTGAAGGATTGCCAAGTAGGGATGACATAGTCGTAGCCCACACCTGGTGGTTTACGATCTTTGGCCTCGCCATGCTCTTTGTTATCCAAGGGGTTGTGCCTGACTTGCCTGACCAGACTCTCGTGATCGAGCAAACGATCGCAACGCTTTGGGCAGGCGTTCAGGCTGTTCCGCGATTGCCAAAAAGCGCAATCTCTAAGCTGTCCCGCCGATCCCGTGCCTCAAAGCACTAACGGCTTCTGTCTACTTAAGAGTCGTGGAGTACGAGGACGCAACCACTTTTCCAGGGCCGCAGCCCTGCTGGTGGCACGAGAGGCCAGTAAAGTTGGTGCTTTGGGAGAAGGAGAATCCCAGCAGGCGCCAGGAAGCCCTGAAGTCCAGTCACAAACACCGACTCAAGCCAAAGTCCATATTTCTGCAGGTACTGAAGGAATTGCACGGTGGATTCCCGCGTATCGGCGTCACAGAAATACGCTCCGGAAATCCACACGGTGATGATGACTGAAGCTCTTCGCGAGAAGTTCCCAAACATGGTGTCACATATCGGTGCATAACGTTTAGGGTTTTGCCTGCTCGCTTGCCGTTAGACAATGATGGCGGTCTTCGCGGCGGCGCATGGCGCGGGATCATTGCGGCTGCCAATCAAGAGCTCTCGAAAATGACAGCCGCATGCAGAATGCGTCACCTTTTCGATTTTTGACCATCTGCAGATCATTCAATTTCTCAATTTGACGACTAGCAGGTCTACGTTTTCTCGCTGCGAGAATGCGCGACTTTTTGATCAGGTCGCCGGCGGACAAAACATACACCTATAGGTCGAGACTTCCGAGATCATTCACGTGCTCGGAACGAGTCAGAGAAGAGAGATAAGGGATCATTAGTTACGGGTCATTGACCTGAAGAACAGTCCTCATGGTGGGGGCGTGAACGCCCACAGCACAGCCGACCTGGAGGTCGGCGCTACAAGGTCAAGATTAAGGAACGGTGAAGGGGCGGAAGCCGTCGGTGGGAAAGAGACCAGTGGGAGCAGCGGCGGAGGAGGGCTGCTCGCGGAATGTATAGCGGACGAAGAATCCGACAGAGGCGAAGGTGTAATCGCGCGCGTTGTTGGCCGCGACGTTGAAGCCGGCGAACCAGTGCGGCCTGAGCTGATAGGCAACTTCGCTCTTGAGATCGTAATTGGGCCTGACGCTGGTGAGAGCGGGGAGCATGGGGTTGTTCTCGCTGACTTCGAGAGCTTTTTGTGCGGCGAGAGGCCAGAGCGGTGTGGAGTCCTGCTGGAAAGCCTGGACGCCAAGTGCGCCCGTAATAGTGTAATGCCAGTGCGTTTCCCAGTGGCCAACCCAGTTGAAGGGCATGTTGGCGAGAAAGTACGCCTGCGGGCTGAAGTATCCGCCCATGCCGAGAGTGAAGGCGTTCTGATTCTTGGCGTAGTGCATGGCGAAGAAGTTGGCGCCGATACTGAGCTCGCCGTACTCGGGTGAGGTGAAAGCGCGCCAATAAGCGCGTGCGGCGCCGTCGATGCGCGTGTTGCTCTCAGTGTTATAGCCGGTGAGATATTGGCCGCCTGCTGAAAAGTTGAGACCAGCCTGTGCATCGCCGCGGCCGAACTGGACCTGCGCCTGGTTGGCGACGACTCCGCCCCAGATTTCGCCGAGCGTGGTCAGTGTGTTTCCGGCGGGGTCGCGCAGTCCGGCATAGGAGAGCTGCGAGTCTTTGACGGAATCACGCGAAATGTTGAAGGTGAGCGGGCCATCGGCGGGACGCCAGCTGAAGCGGCCAGTGAAAGTGGAGACGAGGAAGTTGGAAGGCGTGTAGCCGCCGGCGATGGCGAGATGCGGGAAGATGAGTTGCAGTTCGCCGCCGAGGCCGAATGCGCTTTGCGGTGCCGGTGGTGTGAGGTTGCCGGAGGTGAGCGTCCCGATGGGCTCGGGGATGGCGAGCTGCGCTGTGCCAGACACAGTGGACTCGAGAACGGCGAGAGTGGCCGTGCTGCCGGCTGTACCGGAATCGAGAAAGACGGGCTTGGCGACAGCTGCAAGACGCGCGTGGGCGCCAAGCGGAGTGGATGCTTCGAAAGGCGCTTCGACGGCTGCGAGTTGGCTGTAGCCGGGCGTGCCGCTACGGTAATTGAGAGTAGATGTGCCGCCGAGCCAACCGCTGTAGCCACTCTCAATGGCGCGGAGCTGCTCCTCGGCGAGTTCGCGGGGGCTGGGCGGATTTGCACCGCGCAGGAAGCGAATCCACGGGCCGCGAAGAGGCGGAAGATTCTGCTGCGCCTGTTCGTCGTCAGTGAGTGCGGCGGAGGATTGTGTGGAGTTGTCTGCGCCGGTGCCGGTGGCGGGGTTTTCAGGTGAATTGCTTGTAGCGATTTGCGCGTCGCCGAGTGTTTGCGTTGGTGGTTGATCCTTAGTTGGTGCGGTAGATTGCGCTGATGACGGCGGCTGCGCGGGCTGACCGCGTGGGTGTGCGCGCGTCGTGGTGGATGTGCTGGCGCGGGACTTGGCGGGGGTAGTGCTTGCCTCAGAGTCGGGTCGAAATGCTGGGCGCACTTGTTGCGGAGCGGAGTAGGCGCCGGTGACAGCGTCGCGCACAGAGGGTGGCGTCTGCGAGTCGGCGACGGTGATCGGTACGGGCGGTGTGAATTGCACTTGCGTGGCGGGTGGTCGCGATGTGGGCGACGGCGGAGCGGGAGATTCGATCGGCTGCGCAACGATGGGCAGATTTGAAGTTGGCGCAGGGGCGAGAGCGGCGCTTGTAATGGGCGCGAAAGTCTGCGGCATTTCGAGGCTCGGGTTGTTGGCGGAATCCGCTTCGAGGCCGGTGTAGACCTGGGGCGCGCTTGGCGTGGCGAATGAACCAGCGGTTATTGGAAGTGTGGTGGTTGTGTTGCTTTGCTCGATGAGGGCAGGGGCGGAGGCGTTGCTTCCCTGCTCTGCAGATGGAATCGGGAGCGGATTGCCCGAAGGCATCGTGTGTTGCGAGAGATCGGCCGCAGTGGCCTGAGTTGAGTAAGGCGAAGAGGTGATCGGCGATTTATACGACGGAAGCGGCACGAGCTGTTCAGGTGTCGGTCCGGAGCTGAACCGCGGATCGAGAAGACGATGAAGATCGGACGCAGGCGCGGGATAAGGACCCGTCGATGGCGCGACGGTGTTGTTGAGAGATTTCGCATCGGAACCAGGCGGCATAGCGGCGAGCGCCGCACGCCAAAACTCGGTGGGGTTGTTGCCTCTTGCTTGTTCGAAGCGCGCAGCCAAAGCGAGGACCTGCGGGTCGTTGGAATAGCGTGCCAAAGCGAGGCGAAGCCACGACTCAGAGGTCGCCAAATCTCCCGCTGCCATCGCGGCGCCGATGGCTCCTTCGAAGTCCCCAGGAGTGGCGGAGTCCATGGGGATGGTTTTGTAAACGGAAAGCGCCTGCTGCGGCTGACCGGCGCGAACATAGGCTCCGGCGAGGGCACGGCGAACGAGCATGCTGTCAGAGTATTGCAGGGCGGCAGCCTGGAGAATCTGGACGCCATGTTGCAGATCTCCCGCGTTCAGGTCGTCGGTGGCGCGGCGGATGGCCCAGTTGGCCCAGAGCGCGCTGACCTGCTCGCGATCGGCGGGACTGAGATCGGTGCGCGTGTCCAGGCGCTGCATTACGGGATAGAGCGCGGCGTCGCTGTGAATGTTGTAGAGGAGCCAGGCGTGCTGAATTTCTACGGCGACGGGAAGTGCGGCGCGATGGAGGAGATAGAAATCGTCGACACGTTTGAGGTAGGCGCTGGCGTGGAACGTGTCGCCGATGGCGACGTAAAGGCTGGCGATTCCCTGCACCCATTCGATGTCGGATTCAAGCTGAAGGCGGACTTCGGGCGGGACTTTCGAGAGCTCCCTCAGGGCTTCGGCGTTGCGATTGGCTGCGATGAGGGAGAAGACGAGGCCTTTCCATGCGTCGGAGGCGAGTGAGTGCGGCGGAGTGAGGGTGATGTCGGGTGTGGTGTCGGCGGCTTGGAGGGCGGGACGGACTCTGTGCGCGGGGCGGGTGAGAGCGAGGGAGGCGAAGAGCAGGCGAGGAGTGGAAATTCGCTCAGACGCTAAAGTTTCGCTCGTTGCTGGAATTCCAAATGCACGACTGAAGTCGTGCCCTAATACGAACGCACTTCGACGGATGTTTTTCGAAGCGTAAGCGCTCATGAACGCTCGAAGCCTGAATGTTGACTGAATCCGGCCGCCACCCAAGCAAGGCTTGGATGGGGCACCCCAACCTGCACTGGAACGTACGCAGCGAAAATACAGGTCCCTCGACTGCGATCGCTTCGCGATCTCCGCTCGGGATGACAGCAGATAGATTCGGCGGGAAGTGAGATGGAGCGATTGGGGAACGAGGTTGACGGCGGGGTCGGCTTGCGGAGTGGGTGCGGTCAACTGCGGTGATTGTGAAGAAGGCTGCTGTTCGGGAGTTGCGACGGGAGCGGGGCTTTCGTAGGGGTCGGGGCCATACGGGGGGAGCGGCGGAAGTTTTGTGGTCCTGGCGAAGGGCTCATTCGCGGGATCGAGGAGACGCTGGAGATCGGCGGCAGTGACGGCGCGGTGAGGCTTCGTGTCCTGCTCAGGAAAAACGAGCGCGTGGGCGAGGCGTTCGGCGGGCGTGACGGCCGGCATGGCAGCGAGCGAGGCGCGATAGTATTCGGCGGCGCGCTCGTTGTCGCCGCGCGCCTGTTCAAACTGCGCAGCGACGGAGAGAACGACCGGATCGTGCGGAAAGCGATCGAGAGCCTGACGGAGCCATTCCTCCGCCTGCGCTTTGTCGTTGGCGGCGAGCGCTGCACCGACAGCGCCCTGGAAGTCGCCGGCTGATGCGCTCTGCATGGGGATGGTCTTGTAGAGGGCGAGCGCTTCTTTGGCGCGACCGACGCGCGCGTAGCCCCCAGCGACGGCTTTGCGGACATTCAAGTTGTTGGGGAACGCGAGCGAGGCCGCATCGAGGATGTCGACGGCGCGCGTGGCGTTGCCGTTTTCCATGGCCGCGGCGGCGCGGCGGACACTCCAGTTGGCCCAGATTTCCTGCACAGTTTCGCGCTGCGCGATGGTGAGGTCGGTACGGCCGCCGATGCGCATGAGCGCGGGATAGAGGGCGCGGTCGTTGCCCAGGTCATAGAGCAGCCAGGTGTTTTGAATGTCGATCGCGGGTGACGGCGGCTGCTTGAGCTTTCGCGTAGTACGCCAGGACGCGAGTCATGCACTGCGCGGCGCGCGCGGTGTCACCGGTTGCAGCATAAATGCCGGCTTCGGTTTGGATGAAGGCAATGTCGGAGTCCAACTGCTTGCGAACATCGGCGGGCATCAGCTCGATTTGCTGAAGCGCGGGTCCATTGCGATTTTCGGCGGCGAGCGAAGCGACCACGCCTTTCCACGCATCAGCGTTATCAGGAAGGTGAGCGATGAGCTGCCGGTAGATGGGATAAGCCTGATCGGCTTTGTTGCGCAGAAGGTAGATGCCTGCGAGCTGGAGTTGGAGTGAGACAGATGGTTGGGTGCCTGAGGAAACTGCCAGTCTTCCTGCGCGCTCGAGCATGCCCTGCGCCACATCGTATTGATTGGCTTGCTGGTAGATGGCGCCAAGGAGCAAGAGGAAATCTAGATTCGAGAGCGAGGACTCGTAGACGGGCGGCGGCATCTTCTCGATGTCGGCAATGGCAAGCGTGTTCTGGCCGAGCTCGTGATGGGCACTGATAAGGCTCATCCACGCGGGAAGGTTCTTGGGATCGGCGGCGACGAGCTGCGTGTAAAGCGCGATGGCCTGCGGGTAGCGGCGCGCTTCCATCAGGATTCCGGCGTATTGCATCTTGGTGCCGGCTTCGAGCGTTGATCCGTTGCCGGGAAATGGCAAAGCGAGCGCGAGAACGAGAACGCGCTGCGCGTCTGCGTCGCGACCTTGCGACTGGTAGATGGCTGCGAGGGTGCGGAGGTAGTCAGGATCTTTGTCGAGCGCAGCGGCGACGGGGGCCGGAAGGCGCGCAGTGAGGGCGAGCGCTTTGTCGTTCTGGTTGGAACGCGCATAAGAGAGGAAGAGGCCGCGCCATCCGTCGACAGAGGCCGGCTGGACTTTGATGAGTTCTTCGTAGATGCCGGCAGCGGCGAGGTACTGCTGCTGCTTGACATAGACACCTGCGAGCCCGGTGAGCGCATCGATTTGTGCGTCGAGGCTTTGCGGATTCATGTCGAGCGCGGCGCGGAATTTTGTTTGCGCGAGTTCAAGATGGCCGGCATTGAAGGCAGCCGTCGCTTCACCGAGCGCGAGAAAGAAACGCGAGGAGGCGAGGGCGTCGTCGACGGATTTGTTTTCGTAGCCGTGTTGTTCGGCGAGCGTGAGGAAGTTGATGGCGTCAGAGAAGTTTTTCTGCTGCATGCGCAGGAAGCCCATGCCGGCTTCGACGCGGCCGTTGTTTGGCTCCGATTGCAACAGATCGGAGAAACGCTTGTCGGCTTCGTCGAAGTTGTGTGCGTTGAGCGCAGCAAACGCGGCGCGCTCGGCTGGATTGCGCGCGATGCCGGTCTTCATCTCTGCGGGCGTGGCTTCATTTTGCTTGATCTGGACGGCCGGGTGAGGCTGGTCGCTTCCGGCGTTGGCGCTGGACTGGGAAGCATTGCGCGCGATGTTGGGGCCGCCGGGATTGATTTTGCGCAGACGATCGAGCGCCTGACTGCCGAGATCGTTGGAGCCGATGAGTTTGTAGTCTTTGGCGAGTCCGGCGAGGGCGGCCGCGTTGTTGGGATCGGAGAGGAGAATTTGCTGCCAGAGCTGGATGGCCATGTCAGGCCGGCCACGCGCCTCAAGCGCTCGGGCCTTTTCAGCGAGACTGGCGCGAGCGGAGTCGGCGGAACTGGCGACGGTGTTTTTTTGAGCGAGGGCTATCGGGAGAGCGAGCAAAAGGCAACTCGCTGCGAGTAGACACGCAATGCCAGCTCCTCTTGTCCCCGTCATCCGCAGTTCTATTTTACGTTCAGTTCAAGTTCACGATGAGTTCGCCTGCTTGCCCGAAGCTGAATTTGCCAGTGGAAAAACCGGTCGAAAATAGGGCGAGGCACTGACCGTAGTAGTCCGCGTTGTTTCCATAGAATCCGGTGGCGGGATTTCGATGCGAACCCAAGCGAATGGCTTGCATTGAGGCGGACTTCTGCGCGTCCGGAAGCGCGCGGAGATACGGGATGAGAGCGGCGGAGAAACCAATGGGGCCGCTCTCGCCGGAAGGGATTCCCTGATCTGAGATTTTCTCTGGTGGCGTGTCGTGGGTGGCTAGATAGGAGCCCATGCCTGCGAGCGAGTCGAGAATCGAGACGCGCGCGGCAACTTCCGGGTTGATCAAGCCTGCCCAAAGGTAGACGCGTATGGCGTCGTAACTGCCGACTGGTGCGGGCATGGAGGAAACACCAGAGCCGGCAGCGGCGGGATCGGCGATGGGATGAAAGCCGTCGCCGGGATCGTATTCGATCCAGTCCATCGCGAAGCCGTGACGCACGCTTTGCTCGAGCATTCGAGGAATGCCGGAGACGATGGCATACCAGGGGCCGGAGGGATCGATGACGGCGAAATATTGAAAGAGAAAGAGAGGCAGATCGCTGGGATTGAGGATTGTCGCGGCGCCGTGTTGAAAGCCGGCGGGCCCGGGGAGCAGCATGGGACCGAAGCCGGAGAGATTCGCCACTTCATTCTTCGCGATGAGGGCGAGCATGGAACGGCCGAGATTGTAATGGGCGGGGAGATTCCAGAGAGTGCCCGCTTCAAGAAGTGTGTATGCGAGCCAAGTGTCGGCGTCGGATGCGGAGTTGGGATCGAGGATTTTAGAGGAGCCGTCGGCGGACTTGCCCCAACCGCTAGCGGGCAGGTGCATGGAGAGATCGCCGGCGGCGAGATTGGATTGTGTCCAGGCGAGAACGCGGTTGAAGGTGACGCGATCGTTGGCGGCGAGCGCGAAGAAGAGTGCGTAGGCTTGGCCTTCCGATGTGGTGTGCTGATCGCCATTCGGATCAAAGACGCGACCGGTCGCGGAATCGATGAAGTGGGTGGAGAAACTATGCCAGAGTTGCCAGGAGTTGTCGCGGCAGCCGAGGGGCGTGCAGAAAAGGGCGAGGGTGAGGGTGACGAGGATTGGGCGCGATGAAGGCATCGTGGAGACCAGTAGCGGGTAGCTTGTAGCTCGTAGCTTTATTGTGCGGGAGCGGGCAGAGATGGAACGAGGAAAAAAGGCTTTCAACTGTCAGCTATCGCCACGTTCGACCGGGGAAAATTGTGACCTGCAGGTGGAGGATTCTGGCACGAGAGGCCGTGGGAAAAAGTGACGCATTCCGGCAGTGAGAAAAGTGTGCACTTCCAGGTGTAGGAATTGAAGAAAGTGACGACGTGTGGGTCGTCGGAAACGCGAAAAGCTGCGTATTTTGCGTGCGGAGTTGATTTCGGCAAGGGGTTTTCGCGAGGTTCTTTTGCACGATGAAGGATCGTGCTATGCACACATCCTGAAAAGCGGGTCCCTCGACTCCGCTTACCCCATTCGCTGCGCGAACGGGGCCCCAGGCGCGCTCCGCTCGGGATGACACGCGGCTGGCTGGGAGGAAGACGAAGCCGTGCGGTTAGAATTTGATCGATATGCGAGCACGTGTACTGCACTTACATGGTTGCAAGTAAGAGCCGGACTTTATATGTCGGCGTGACCGGGAACCTCGGGAAACGGATTCTTGAGCATAGATTGAAGATGCACGACGGTTTCTCCGCGAAATACAACTGCGACAGATTGGTCTGGTTTGAACGATTCACTGAGATTGATCAAGCCATGGAGCGCGAGAAGCAATTGAAAAGATGGAGACGCGAAAAGAAAATCGCACTCATCGATGAGAAAAACCCAACGTGGTCTGATTTGAGTGAAAAGTGGTACCCAAAAGAGCAGAAGCACAGGCCTGCACGGTAGGTTTGCCCACGCGTGCGGAAAGAGCGCTTGGCTCCAGAGGAATGAGGCGAAGAAGACAGTGTGAGAACAGAGTCTCGCCCCCACCCGACATAGTGAGTTGGGAGCAAAAGCAGCCTCGGATCTCACGACTCGTCGCTTCGGCGACTCGCTCGGGATGACATGGCTTGGGTTGGGTTCCCGCGTGCGGACCTGGAGGTCCGCACGACAGCCGGACTGGAGTCCGGCGCTACTTTCCTGGAGCGAAACGTGAGTTATTCGTCGAGGAGGGTGAGGCGGGAGCGGGCTTTGCCGCGCAGCCATTGGCGGGTCCAGATGGCGAGCAGGAATGCGAGCACGAGGACGATGACGAGCGCCGAGCCACGGAACCTGCGTGAACCAGAGCGCGAGCGTGGTCCACCAGGGCAACGCTCCGACGTGATAGACCTGGCGGCGCCGACACGGAAGGACTGAATTGCGCTGCCGTGGAGAACGGAGACGGAGCCGGAGATGTCGCTGGACTGCTGCACCTTGAGGAACGTGCTCATGAACGGCTCGAAGGTCGAGGCGTCCCTGAGATGATGGCGACGATGCTGCGGCTGCCGGCGATGTCGTAGGGAGACTCGATGCCTTCGATGATGGCGTCGGGCGTGCCGCCGGCGGTGAGGTCGCCGGATTCGGTGTGCTCGTTCGGAGTCGAGCTTCCACCACGCGTTGATGAAGGAGCGAGACGAAGAAGCCCTGCGTGTCGCGCACCTGAATCTGGCCGCTGCGCAAGCGAGACGGGAAGATGCGTGCCGAGCTTGTCGAAAGGCGGGCTGATCGTCGCCGGTGCCGATGATGAGGAAGTCCGTGTGCGCGCCGTCGTGCAGAGCGTCGGGGCCGGCAACGGTGACGCGCAGGCCGGGAAAACCGGTCTGGCGGCCGAAGTGGCCCATGAGCGTGACGAAGGTCTCGATCTCCTGCTCGGTGGGCGCGGGCGGCAGAACGACCGTGGTTTCGCTCAGGTCGGCGAAGCGCGTGAACGGAAAGCCGGCGTTCGCGAAGATTTCGAGATTGGGCAGCGGCGCCCAGTGCGGATAGCCGCGCAGATCGAGATAGGAGTCGCGCAGGATGGCGCCCTGCATGATTGATGGGCGTGGTGTCGTCGCAGTCTTGCTTCGTGAGCAGCTGGAAGGTGAAGTCGAACGAAAGCGAGTTGGAGAACGGGCGCAGGTTGACGACCGGAACGGGAACATCGGTCTGCGTGGTGCGCGAGGCTTCCTGGCCGGGGATGCAGCGGCGACGGAGCCGAGGAACGCGTTGTTGACGCGCACCTGCATGCTGGAGATGGGGCCGATGGGAATGGAGTTGTAGCGATAGGCGAGATGCAGGTCGCGTGTCTGGTCGTTGCCGGCGTCGTAGTAAAGGTCGGGCGGAATGCGGAAGTAGACGTTGAGCGGCGCGGTGCCGTCGCCCTGCAGCTGGTCGGCGGTGGCGTAATCCCAGAGCGGAATGGTCTGGTCGGTGCGCGCCCAGCGCGGCGCGGCGTCGGGCGCCTGCTTGGCGGGCAGCGTGAAGATTGTCGATGGTGGTCTGCGCGCCGGTGAGCATGTCGCTGTGCAGCGCCACGGCCTGCGCCGCAACGATGGCGTCGTCCGCGTTGGCGCCGGTGACGATGAGAACTTTGCCGTAGGGATCGTTGGGATTGGTGCGCATGGCCACGGTGGGCCGAGTGACGGCGGAGAGATTCAGAGCCGGCGGGAAGATTGGCGGCGTTTTCCGCGATGACGATCGCGTTGCCCGGCGGAATGGCTCCGATGTGCACCGGGAAACGCACCGGGCGGTTCTCGGAGACGAGGCCGAAGTAGCTGGTGACGATGCCCGCGGCCTGAATGGCTTTGAACGAGGGCGGCGTGGGAAAGACGACGGGAATGCTGAGCGGCTGAATGACGGCCGGATCGACGAAGGGCATGGGCAGCTGCTTGAGATCGTCGGCCAGAGGCAGCAGGTCGCCGCGAATGTCGAGTAGGTGTTGCGATGGACGCGCGCCCAGAGCGCGGTGTTGGCCGGGATCTTCGCAGATCATGGTGTAGTGGCCGATGAACTCGATGGTGAGCGTGTTGTTGTGCACCAGCAGCTCGGGCGGAATGGTGAAGTCGGCCTCCGGTAGTCGCGTGCTGTCGGAGCCGCCGAATCTGTGCCGCGGCGTGGGCTGGATGGTGGCGAAGAGCGTTCCGTTCAGGATGAGCTTGAGATGGCTCAGCTGCGGAATGCAGGCTGGGAGAAAACGCGTAGTAGACGTGAATCTTCGCGGTGCGGACCACATGCGTCTGCGGCAGCGTGAAGTAGATGTTGTGCTGGCGTGTCGATGCCGTGCAGCTCGATCTGCGGCGAGCCGGCGTCGGCGAGGGTGAAGGGTCGTGATACTGGCCGGGAGGACAGCGGGAGCGTTGCGGTCGGTCGCGGTGGCCAGCGGAGTTAGCGGTCGTTGCGGCTTGGCGCTGGCGGGATTGCGGCGCGAGCTGCGCGGGCGTGCGAGCCGCGTGCGGCGATTGCGCGCAGGAGCTTGGCGAGCGACGAGCAGCAGCGCCGGCGAGAAGCAGGATCACGCCGAACGGGCGATGGAGAGCGGATGTCGACTTGCGCTGCCGGCGGGTCGTCGCTGTCGCTGAAGAGGCTGCAGAACAGTTGCCTTGAGGCCGCGCATGGAGATCTGGAAGATGCGGCCGAGGCTGCGCAGCACATTGTCGCTTTCGCGGGACTCGCCCCAGCCGAGCCACGAATCGGCGCGGGAATAAAGCACCATGGTCAGAACTTCCTGTTCGGCGATCGACAGATTTTCAAAACGAACGCGCAACACCGATCCTCGAGGAGACCACGGTGGCGGGCAGATCGATGGCTCCGGCGGGATCGGGAAAGCCAGACGGACCTGCGTGCATCGGGCGCGACGATCGAGCGCCTCGCTGAGGCGGATGCCGGTGCCGCCGCTGGACATGTCGATGGTTTCGCCGGCGATCGATCTTCCGTCGGGCAGCTTGACGATGAGCGGCGTCAGCGACGTTGATGCGCACCGTGGTGCGCCGCTGCTGCAGCTCGCGCGCGACGGCGGTGCAGACGCCGAGAATGACGATATTGAAGCAGCACCAGATCACGTTCATCAGCACCGTGCCGCGGCGGTCGCGTATCCCAGATGAAGAAGCGCGGAATGGCGACGAGCAGGCCCGGCGATGTTGAAGAGCGAGCATGACCAGGAACGGCTGCGCGATGCGGAGTCGAAGAAGGTGCGCTTGACCACGCCGCCCTTGGCGGTGACGTTGAACTTGCCCAGCTTGGGATTGATGAGCGCCATCATGGTGGGCAGCAGAATGTAGGGCGAGAGCACGGTCTCGTAGATCTCGTTCCAGAAGGAGTGGCGGTGCTCGCCCTGGATGCGCGAGTTGGTGACGTTGGAGAGCATGAGGTGCGGCAGCGCGTAGGCGAGAATGGCGGCCCAGTAGCCGGGAATGTTGGTGTGGTCCAGGAGCAGATAGATCAGCGGCGCGGTGAGAAAGATGAGGCGCGGCACCGCGTAGAGAAAGTGCCCCATGGCGTTGAAGTAGCAGAGCCGCTGCGGAAACGTGAGGCCCGGAGCAAAGAGCGGATTGTCGGTGCGCAGGATCTGGATCATGCCGCGCGCCCAGCGAATGCGCTGGCCGACGTGGGCGGAGAGGCGCTCGGTGGCGAGGCCGGCGGCCTGCGGAATGTTGATGTAGGCCGTGTTCCAGCCGTTCATCTGCATGCGCAGCGAGGTGTGCGCGTCTTCGGTGACGGTTTCGACGGCGATGCCGCCGATCTCGTCGAGCGCGGTGCGGCGCAGCACGGCGCAGGAGCCGCAGAAGAAGGTCGCGTTCCAGAAGTCGTTGCCGTCCTGGACGATGCCGTAGAACAGCTCGCCTTCGTTGGGAATGATGCGGAACTGGTCGAGATTGCGCTCGAAGGGATCGGGCGAATAGAAGTGGTGCGGCGTCTGCAGCATGGCCAGCTTGGGGTCGCGCAGGAACCAGCCCACGGTCATCTGCAGAAAGCTGCGCGTGGGCACGTGGTCGCAGTCGAAGATGGCGACGTAGCGGCGAGTCGATGGTCTTGAGCGCGGCGTTGATGTTGCCCGCCTTGGCGTGCTTGTTGTCGGGCGCGGGTCCTGTAGCCGATGCCGGCCTCGACGGCGAACTCGCTCGAACTCCTTGCGGCGGCCGTCGTCGAGGATGTAGACGTGCAGCTTGTCGGCGGGCCAGTCCATGTTGAGCGCGCCGAGCGCGGTGTAGCGCACCACGTCGAGCGGCTCGTTGTAGGTGGGGATGAGGACGTCGATGTCGCGGCCACTCGTCGGGATTGTCGGGCAGCGGCACCGGCGCGCGGCGCAGCGGCCAGATGGTCTGAAAGTAGCCGAGAAAGAGGATGACGAAGGCGTAGGCCTCGGCGAGCAGCAGGCAGAGGATGAAGAAGACGTCGAGCGCGCCCCAGTGACTGGCCGGGATCCTGGAAGAAGCGGACGACCTGCATGATGCGCCAGTACCCGTAGCGGAAGGTGCAGAACATCGACAGCATCATCAGGGTGAGCGTGACGAGGTAGGAGTCGGAGCTGCGCGCCATGACCAGCGCCAGCAGCAAGGCTGAGCAAGCCCGAGGACCGCCTGCTGCGGCCAGGTGAGCGGCAGAATGGCGAGGAAGCAGAAGACGACTGCCGCCGACGACGAGGAAGAGGAAGCGGAGGAGTCTTGGTAAAGAAGTTCTCCCCTGCCCCGATGTCCTGCCAGAGGCCCGTTGCCGTCATCGCTCGCTCCAGCGCACGCCGCGGAAGCTAGCTGCTGCGGGCGCGGAGAGGCTCTTGACCCAGCCCGCGAGGCTGCGAAAGTCTCGGCGACGGCGGAGTTGGGAGCGTAGTCCATGACCGTCATGCCTTCGGCGAGCGCTTCGCTGACGGCCGGAGCGCGGCGCAGAGCAAAGGGCAGCAGGCGTTCGCCCAGCTGCTCGCGAAGCACTTCGCGGACATCGAGATGCAGCGGCAGCGAGGAGTCGAACTGGTTGAGGACATAGTACGGCAGCGAGGGCTTTGCCGGCATGCCTGCCGTTGTGCTCGAAAGAACGCGTCGATGGAGCCGACGCTGACCACGGAGTTCATGTCGGGGACCAGCGGCACCAGGATCTGGGGCGACATGCGCAAGACGCGGCGAGTGGTGGCGCCGGAGGCAGTGGCCAGATCGATGATGACGCGGCCGACGCCGCGCGCATGTTTGGAGATTTCGGTCGTGAGCGCTTCCTGCTGGCGCGTTCTCTGGGCCCAGCATCTCCGGATCGAGCGTGATCATCTGGATGGGCGCGTCGCCGCTGGACGGCGGAGGACTGAAGGTGCGCAGACAGGCCGGGGCGCTGATCGCGGG
Source organism: uncultured Acidobacteriaceae bacterium (assembly GCA_963782085.1). Classification (GTDB taxonomy): domain Bacteria; phylum Acidobacteriota; class Terriglobia; order Terriglobales; family Acidobacteriaceae; genus Telmatobacter. Next base: position 189,981 of record CAWAIL010000001.1, on the reverse strand, counting down.
CGCCGAAGAAGAACGGCAGCAGCCCATAGGCGGCGGTATCGACGAGCAGAACGCGCTCGCCGCGCGCGGAGAGCGCGCGGCCAAGCGTGGCCACGAGGCTGGTTTTGCCCACGCCGCCGGCGAGAGAAAAGATGGCAATGGCCGGCGCGCGTGCGGCAGTGGGCGCAGGCGCAGTTTGCGCCGGTGGAGCACTGCCTTCAAACATTCCCTGCAAAGCGTACCAGCGCGAAGCGAGGCGATCGCGGGAGCCCTGCAGCGTGTCGTCGGGAGGCGGTGGAGGAACGGCGGGGCCTGCGGGTTCAGGCCGGTCGGTGAGCCACGCCGGGCGAACGGTTTCGTCGCGAGTGCTGGAGCCCGCGCGCGGAAGGCGCGAGGGAGGATACGTTTCTTCGCGCATGGGGCCCTGGGGGATGGGATTCGGCGGTGGACGAGATGCAGGCGAACTATAGGGATCTGGGGACGGAGAGCGTACTTCGCGGTTGCCGAAGTCGGGCGGCGATTGAAGTGGCGCAGCGGGCGCAGTGAGACGATCGAGACGCGGCGATTGCCAGGCATGCGGCTGGGTTTGCTGAGAAGCGGGAGTATAGGGTGAGGACGGGTATTGAGCGGACGATTGCGATGTGGGCGGGGCGGCGGGATGAGTGAGTGGCTGCGAAGGTAGAGGTTCCAGTTTGTCCCATTCTTCGCGAGCGCGCATGGACTCGCCGGCTCGTTGCGCGTCAGTTTCCTGCCGCACTTTGAGCCGTTCTTCTTCGATCGCCTGTTCGACGCGCTGACGTGCCTTTTCGCGAGTCTGCGCACGCGACGCCGAGAAGTCACGATACTTGGCGCCGTGCAGATTCGCCCAGGAGTACAGCGATGCCACGTCCTCAGGCGGCTCGTTTGGATCGGGCTGCGCGTTGCGCTCCGTCATTGTTTGTCCATGCAATTTCCGCGATTGCATGATCCCCAGGTCCCCAAAAATTTCGGCGGCACAACCGTGCAGCAAGAGCATTGCGGAAGGTAGAAGCTCGCAGTTGGACGCCGGAAATCCCTGTTGGCAATCGTAAAAGCTGCGGTGTTGGATGAACAATAACACTTGCACGGTCGAATGGCTAACACTTTCATGCCATTGGGTTTCCGGGCGGGAAAAGGTAACTCGGTGAGGGGTACGGATGGGGGAGAAAGAGAGCCTGCCGACGGTAACTCGTGGTTTGTTGCCGGTGGTCTTGGGGGAGCGGACGAGCGGAACAGAAATGGGAACCAAGAAGGGGTACAAGGCATGGCGGCCGCTGAGTGGTGAGCCCGGTGCGGTTCGAACGCACGACCCACGCCTTAAAAGGGCGTTGCTCTACCAACTGAGCTACGGGCTCAAATAAGGCCGCTAGCTAAAAGTTAACACAATGGGAGTGATCGAAAATTCAGGGAGATTTCACCCAGCGATCGATCTGAGTGGCGAGTGCTGGAGTGAGTGGCTGAACCAAGTCTCGTTCCCATCCAAGCAAAGCTTGAATCCCCTGACAGACGAAGACCTGTCTGTGCGGAACGTGGGGACGCGGCACTGGTCTGAAAACTGAACTGTCATGGCTGCAAATCGAAAGCGGGGCGGAGGCTGCCGTCCATGTAGAACGGGACGGAGGCGTGCTCGTGGACGATGCGCCAGTTGTTGTCGATGCGCTCGAAGATCATAGTTTCCCGCATCCAGAAGCTGACTGGATGGTCGACTCCCTTTTTCTGGCCGGACATGCGGAGGTATCCGTGGCCGTATGCGTGGCTGCCATCGACAGTGATCTGGAAATTTGCGGGCTCGAGGTCGACCGGGCCGGACCAGGTGGCGAGCCAGGCTTCCTTGTCGGGGCACGCTGATGCCGTCGTGCATGAGGGGTGGCTCGAGGTCGTAGATGACGGCGTGGGGCGCGTAGGGCGCGGCGATGCCGGCGGCGCTTTTGTCGTGATGGGCCTGGTGAAGCGATGCGACGAGAGCGAGGATCTGAGCTTCGTCAGCGGATGCTGGGACGTGTAGCGTTGCGGATGACATGAGAAACCTCCGTGGGGATAGTTCGAGGATGACTGCGCTAATTGGGGAGTGGGCGATAAATGTGAGCGATGGCGCCATTGGGAAACGCGATTGAACTCACCAGCTCAAAATCGAGCGGGCGTGTGATGCCGGAGAGGATAGAAAGTCCGGAACCGATGGCAACGGGAAGCGTGAGAAGGCAGAATTCATCGACGAGGCCAAGTTTGACGAGGCTTCGCGCGAAGCCCGCGCCGCCGTGGGCAAAGATGTCCTTCCCTGGCTGCCGTTTGAGGAGAGCAATTTCGGTGACCAGGTCGCCGGCGAGAACGGTAGGCTCTAACCAGGAGCGGGTGATCTGCTCTGTCGGCGTCGCAGTTTGAGCTGCGGAGTTCGCGCGGGCGTCTTTGATTGCCTGCGTGGTCTTGCGGGCACCGAGCATCTCAGCGGCGCTACGCGTGGTGGCGACGGCTTTTGGAATTTCGTTCATCACGGGCGCAAAGATCTCATTGGAGGTTGGCCACCAGGCAGCCATGTCGTAATAGGTACGACTGCCCATGAGATGCAGGCCCGCCCGCGAAAGCGTGTCGACGGACCAGCGCGCGGCTTCGTCATCTCGGTGGCGGAAGATCCAATCGAGTTCGCCGTTTGGGCCGGCAACGAAACCGTCGATCGAGATGGACATTTTGAGTACAAGTTTGCGCATGTTGGGCCTCTCCGGATTTAGACAGTCGATTTTGACGCGAATTCCAGAACGATTTCAAGTTCATTCAGGCGATGGGGAACAAGAGGGCCGTTACGTTCTGATCCGCAGGAGTGGAGCGCGGGTCGGTTAGGTAGTGCTCGATATTGAAATCGTCCCGCAGTGGAATTCTCTTTTCGGCAACGATGCCAAACGCGCGGGAGTTGGCTTCAGGAAGTTGGTCGAAGGGACCGGTGAGCGTGAAGCGCGCGTACTTGCCGCCGCTGACTTTCTCATAGGTGAGTTCAGCAGGGAGATTGACGGGCGGAGCGGCAAGCAGGAAACCTGCGCGATAGATTCCCCTGGCCGGTTTGTAGAAAGCGGCAGCGCCGGTGATCTGGTTCTGCGCCATCAGTGTGGCGGCGAAAGGCTCGACTGTCTTCCAGGCTTGCGGCGCGTTGGCGGGAATGTTGCCTACGCGCTCGACGAAGACATAGTGCCCTGCGGGGAAGTCGATGGTTTCGGGTTCGTGCGTGAGATTGATGGTTGTGGTCATGATGAATGCTCCTTTTCTGGTTGGGGCTGGTCACGCCGCGCCGGCATCGGGCTATCCTGCGAAATCCGCATCCTCGTACTCCGGCCGAATTTCAATGTCAGAATCCCCTGGCATCGGGTTTGGACAACGCTTGAGCCATTGAACTGCTTCTTCCATCGAAGCGACCTCCCAAAGCCAGTAGCCGGCGACTTGCTCTTCGATGGGAAAGAAAGGGCCATCGATAACGGTTCGTTGGGCGCCGGAGAAACGCACTCGCTTGCCGCTGGATGTCGGTTTCAAGCCTCCGCCCCCTTTCATCACTCCGGCCTTGATCAGTTCCTCGTTGTATTTGCCCATCGCGGCCAACAACTCTGCGGTTGGCATCACGCCTTTCTCGCTTTCCTTACTTGCCCGGACAATTACCATGCATTTCATTTTCATTTCTCCTGTCAGTTGGTCTCACGTGGTTGGATGAATAGAAGTTCAAGATAGCGGCGCAGATGATCGAGGCATGAAGCAGCGATCAGCGAGCTATGCTGCGCCTTGGCGAGGATGAAGGCGCCCTGGATCACGGCCTGCGTGTAGTAGGCGAGGCTTTCGACGGTCCATTCGTGAGAGAGGCCATATTTTTCGACGGCGGCCTGGATGTCAGCGACGAGCGTCGCGGCGTGAGCGCCGATGCAGCGATCGCAGGCCTTACGGATGGCGGGGTGGGTTTCGTAGGTTTCCTGCACCATGGTGCCGAGGAGGCAGGTAAACTCCGGCAACTCGCCCTGGAGAATGGCCTTGCGAAAGTCGACGTAGCCGAGGAGGCGGTCGAGGGGATCGGCGGAGTCGTGGTACGGCGCCACCGAAAAGATGCTCTCCGCGAAGGCTGCAAAGTGCTCCGCGGCGGCGAGTGCAAGATCTTCCTTGCTGGCAAAGTGGTGGAAGAAGCTGCCCTTGGTCAGGCCAGCGGCTTCGCAGATGTCCTCTACGCGCGCAGCGGAATAGCCTTTGGCACGTATGACATAAAGCGCGGCATCGAGAATGCGAGTGCGGGAATCGTGCGGGGTTTCGATTAGTGTCGACATGGTGTACCTACCAGTTGGTATGACTATACCTACTAGTCGGTATGTTGTCAAGGGAAAGTTTTCCACAGACTGAGAGAGCACAGCCCAGGGCTCAGGGTGTCAGGGTTCAGGGTTCAGGTTTGAGATTGCGGCACCGGGGTCTGTTTGGGCCAGGGATAACAGTTGAGTGCTGCTAACAGTTCAGTGCTATTGTTGCGGCATGCGCAAAAGCAAGATGCTCCTCTTGTTTGGTTTCGCGGTGTATTTCACCTTTGCCGGACTCGCCACGATTGGATTGCGCGCTCAGGACGCGGCTCCTAGCGCGGTGCCCGAAATGCTGATGAATGCTGCGAAGACTTACGGGATTCTGAAGGACGGTGTGACCCCGTGGCGCTTGCGATTCGAGTTCCAGACATATGGGGACGCGGGTGACGCCCCGCGAAGCGGGACCTACGAGGAGGCATGGAGATCTGCCGATCTTCACATGGAAAAATTTGGTGATTCATCATCTTCGCGAGCGATTTATTGGAGTCCGAAGGGAGTGTTTCTTACAGGAAGCTCCGAGCCAATTCCCTTCCCGAAGGATCTGTTGAGAAATGAGATTTTGAGTCCGATGATCAGTCCGCGGTTTCTCGATCATTTTGCGGCAAGCCCCGATAGAAGCATCGCGGTTGAAGATCGTGCTGTGGACGGGACTTCAATGCGCTGCTTCAGGCTAGAGGTCAAGGCGCACGACAGCCCGACTCCCGATCCTCGCTTCATTTCAGATTATTGTTTTGCGAAGGATGGAACCTTGCGTCTTTACGCCGCAGGGATGCCGGTCTCTTCTGAGGCAGCGTTTTCGAATTTCGTCAACTTCGAGGGCCACTTGATTCCGGGGGATGTGACGCTCGAGCTCGAAGGCAAAGTGATTGCAACTGCGCACGTCGACGGGATAGAGGCGCTTGGTTCGAGCGACGAGGCCGAGCTGCAACCTCCGCCCGATGCAAGACCCTGGGCGCCAATTTCGCCCCCAGGTCCGATTGGCAGCGTGGAGGGTGCGCAGGCTGCCGGGTCGAATCCGGTGACGGAGATGACCCAGCGGCCGCGTGTGCTGGCGGCGCCGCCGCTCAAAATCAACGTCTCGGCAGGCGTAGCTGTGGGACTGCTGGTGAGCAAAGTCAATCCGGTGTATCCGGCAGAGGCGCAGGCCGCGCGAGTTTCGGGAACAGTCGTGCTGCAGGCGACGATCAATACGGAGGGAATGGTGGAGGAGGTGCGCGTGGTCAGTGGGCCGGCGATGCTGCAGCAAGCGGCGCTCGATGCAGTGAAGCAATGGCGGTATCGGCCATACCTGCTGAATAACGCGCCTGTGCAAGTGCAGACCACTGTGAATGTGATTTTTTCCATGTCCGAGTGATATGCCGACCTGATCGTTGCCATTCAACCTTGCTTCGTCCTAAGAAGAGGCACTTGGCGGATGCGACCTTGCTATTGGTGTCGAGGTGCAATCCGTTCTAGGATAGAGCGAACCCGCGGTAGACATTGCGCGGCACGAGAGAGAAAAGCAAGAAAGGACGCCGGAGTTTGGTCAGACACTTTAGAGGCGCACGGGACGCAAGAGGATGATCGTGATTCAGGATATTGTTCCGCTTCAGGAAGGGCTGACGCGCAGCTGGCACGACCAGCCGGAAGGAGATTTTGGCAGAGAGCGGCCGCGGCTGGAGAGCGAGCTGGAGACGGACGAGAAAGTGCGCGAGGCATGGCTGCGGCTGGTAGCGCGGCAGCATCATGCGAATTTCGACCTGTGGCACATTGAAGACGAGGCGCGCAGGCCGGGGGCGACAGATGCGGAACTGGCGGCGGTGAAGCGGCGCATCGACTTGACGAACCAGTTGCGCAACGACCTGGTGGAAGAGCTGGACAAGATGCTGTTGGGTTGGCTGGGCAAGCGCGGGTTGCCGAATGCGACGGCGCCGCTGCATTCCGAGACGCCGGGACTGATCATCGACAGGCTGTCGATTCTGGCGCTGAAGATCTTTCACACGCGGGAAGAGGCGGAACGAACGCACGCGCCGGAGGGCCATGGGGAGCGAAATCACGAGCGTCTGGCGATCCTGGAGAAGCAGCGGCGGGACCTGGCGGGTTGCCTTGCGGATTTGTGGAAAGAGATCATGGATGGGAAGCGGCGCTTTAAGCTGTACAGGCAATTGAAGATGTACAACGATCCGGCGCTGAATCCGGCGATCTATAGTGATGCGGAAACGAATTCCGGCGAGAAGACACCATCGTGAAGACGTCCCCATTGACTGAATGAGGGGCTTTGCGTATAAACATGGCCTAGTCATAAACAAGATGTCTCCCCGGCCAGCGACGGCTGGTGAACTGGGGGAAAGGAAGTGCGTTTCTGGTAAAACCATGACGCAAGAGGCTCGATCGGCGGCGCCCAGCCGCAAGAAGAATGCGACAACCGGCCGCGAAACCGGCTGGCCGGTGCTCGCACAGCGATCCTGCTTTTCAGCATTACCAGGCCGCCGTGCAGCTGCTGCAGCAGGGCAAATATGAAAAGGCGCTGGGCATGCTGGAGAAGCTGCTGCCCGAAGCGCCGGCCGAGATCCAGGACCGCTGCCGGATGTACATCATCACCTGCCGGCGGCAGATGGAGAAGTCGACAGCTCTCGTTCCAGACGCCGGAAGAGCACTACGACTACGCGATCTCGCAGCTGAACACCGGCTACTACGAGGAAGCGCGCGAACAGTTCAACAATATTCTGACCGGCCATCCCGACGCCGACTACGCGTTTTACGGGCTGGCGGTGCTGGAAGCGATTACCGGGCCGCGCCAGGATTGCCTGACAATCTGGCGCGGGCGATCGAGCTGAATCCGAAGAACCGGCTGCAGGCGCGCGTCGATAACGACTTCCAGAACATGGTGGACGATCCGCGCTTCACCGAGTTGCTTTATCCTGAAGTTCCGTAGGGCTGCCATTGAACATCTGCAAAATACAGCGAACGGCGAACTTGTCGCAGGCGCCGAAGCTCGAGCGCGGCGCAAATTCGCCCGCGATGCGACGGCGCTGCGCGTGGTGGCCGATTGGCGGCGGAACGGGGCTGTCGACGCTGTTGCGCGGACTGCGCCGGCATGTCTCTCGCGCCGGGACAGAGCTGCGGACGACAGCCGACGCGATCGCCGACCTGGCCGCGGTGGTGACGGTGACCGACGACGGCGGTTCGATCGGGCCGGCTGCGGCAGGACTTCAACATGCTGCCGCCGGGCGACCTGCGCAACTGCATGGTGGCGCTGAGCGAAGAAGAGGATCTGCTGTCGCAGCTGTTCACGCACCGCTTTCGAGGCGGGAACGGCGCTGAAGGGGCACAACTTCGGCAACCTGTTTGTGGCCGCGCTGACGGAGATCACGGGCGATTTTGCGCAGGCGGTGCAACTGGCTTCGAAAGATCCTGGCCACGCGGGGACGGATTTATCCGGCGACGACGGCCAACGCCACGCTGGTGGCAAAGCATGGACGACGGCATCGGTGGTGCGCGGCGAGACGAAAATCACGGCGAGCAAGCGGCGCATCGTGGAGCTGACGCTCGATCCGCCCAATCCCGCTCCGCTGCCGGAGACGCTGGAGGCGATCGAGCGCGCGGACCTGATCACGGTGGGACCGGGTTCGCTCTACACGTCGCTGATCACGAATCTGCTGGTGGACGGAATTCCAGCGGCGCTGGGCGAGGCGCGCGGCGTGCGCGTTTTCATCTGCAACCTGATGACGCAGGCCAACGAGAGCCTGGACTGACCGCCTCAGAGCACATCGAGACGCATTTACGAGCACACGCGGACGCCGATCTTCGATTATGCGCTCGTGAACACGGGGCGAATTTTCAGCCGGAGACGCTGGCGCGTTACGCGGCCGAGGGCGCGGCGCCGATCGTGCCGGACGTGGAGCGCATCGAGGCGCTGGGCGTGCGCTGCATCGCCGGCAACTTTGCCAGCGAAGAGAATGTAGTGCGGCACATGGCGACCCGCGTGGCCGACACAGTGCTGGAGTTGGCGCAGCAACATGCTGTCCGGGGCTAAGTTATTTCGCAAAGAAAATCATTTCAAGCGGCTGCGATTGGGATAGAGTCGAAGATGCGTGATTCCCTTCCCTGTGCGACGAGGAGGACCAATGAAGAGAGTTCGAGTGTGGATCTGTGGGTTGTTGTGCAATGGCGCTGGCGGCGATGGCACACGGGCAAAGCAGGAAACCAGGACTTTGGGAGGTGACGTCGCAGCATGAGCATGACGGGAGGCCCAGCGGGCATGCCGGCTGATGCCGCCACGCACCAACCAGGTTTGCGTGACGCAAGCGATGATCGACAAGTACGGAGGACCGACCAGCAGCCCACAGACGGGCGATTGCCAGATGACGAATGTGTCGCTGACGGCGACGGGCATGACGGCGAGTATGACCTGCATCGGGCAAAACAAGCATGACGGGAACGGTGCAGACCACGTTTGTGGACGCGAACACGACCAAGACCACGATTCAGATGACGATCGCTATGGGCCCAAACACGATGAACATGACGATGCAAGCGACGGGCGTCTACAAGGGTTCTGATTGCGGAAGCGTGAAGCCGATGGCCATGCCGGCGGGGAACTGAGCGCTCGACTGATTGATTGTTAAAGGATGTGCTGGGGTGGAAGCCCGCAGGACAGCCGACCTTTCACCCCATCGACGAAGACCTGTCTCTGGGGACCCCGACCGAGAGGTCGGCACCACCTGACGTCGCCAACTTGCCAGAACATTCAAACAGGTTGGGCTCCCAAGCCTTCAACAGTGCGCTTGAGCTGGCCGCAGGCGGCGAAGATGTCGCGGCCGCGGGGCTGGCGGATGTAGGCGGGGATTCCCTCCCCCATCAACGCCTGTGAAACTGTTCCACGGTCTCCGGTCTTGGAGTTGCGTATTGGGATACCGGGGCCGGGATTCCAGGCGATCAGATTCACCTTGGCGGGAAGGCCGGTGCGGCGCACGAGGCGCGCGACTTCGCGCGCGTGTTCAGGGCGGTCGGTGACGCCGCCGAGCAGAACATATTCGAATGTGATGCGCTCGCGCGGGCGCAGCGGGACCTGGCGCACCGCGTCGATCACTTGCTCAATGGGCCACTTGCGGTTGATGGGCATGATCTCGGCGCGGATTCGATCGTTGGGCGCGTTGAGGCTGATGGCGAGCTTGGGGCGGAGGTCGGGCGGCTCCTTGGCGAATCGCTCGATGCCGGGAACGATGCCGGAGGTTGAGACGGTCATGCGCTGCGGGCTGAGGCCGACTTCGCGGACCAGCAGGCGCACCGCGGCCATGAAGTTGTCGTAGTTGAGGAACGGCTCGCCCATGCCCATGAAGACCAGGTTGACGCGGTCGCGGCCGACGCGGACGCTGTGGCGGTCGAGGACGGCGACGACCTGGCCGGCGATTTCGCCCGCGTGAGGTTGCGCTGCAGGCCGAGTTTGGCGGTGAGGCAGAACTGGCAGTTGACGGCGCAGCCGACCTGGCTGGAGACGCAGATGGTGGCGCGACGCCAGTTCTTTCGGGATCGGATTCAGTCGTCCGTCGCCGGCTTCGCCATCGTCGCCTTCGGGCATCCAGACCGTTTCCACCGTTTCACCTTTTGGAGCCGGGACCTGGAAACTCAATCAGATAACGCTCGGTTCCATCGACGGATTGGAAGGCCTGGGCGATGTCGGGACGGCCGATTTGCCAGCCTTCGGCAGCCAGTTTCCGGCGCAGCGCGGAAGGTAAAGTAGTAATCTCAGAAATTTCTGTAATCCACTGACGATAATGCTTCAGCGATCTGCTTTCCGCGCCAAGTCGGGCTCTCCGTCCTAGCAAGAATCCGTGCGGAGAGAGCCGAGCATCCAACCCAAACAAGGCTTCAAATGCCGGCTGATTGCATCCCGCAGGGTGGGCAGAGGCGTCTAATGGAACGAGTTGGTTTGAGTTTCGAGGCATAACGGGCTCGAGCTGTACCTACATCTTACGGCGATTTGTTGCCCCGAATGGACGGATCGCCGTTTGTCCCTGGTTCCCAGGGGTTGTTGGACATAGCCGCGACGACGCGCCGGCCGAGAGCCCGACTCGCCTACAATCGAATTCAGTCACAGGATGCAGAATGAACACTGAGCGAAATCTTCGCCGCACTGTGTTGCCGAACGGCCTGATTGTGCTGACCGAGCGCATGGAGCATCTGCGTTCGGTGGCGATGGGAGTGTGGATCAAGTCGGGGTCGCGCTGCGAAACGCGCGGAGATCAACGGCATCTCGCATTTTGTGGAACACATGCTCTTCAAGGGGACGCGATCGCGCTCGGCGCAGCGCATTGCGCGCGAGATGGACTCGATCGGCGGCAACCTGGACGCGTTCACCAGCAAGGAAACCATCTGCTTCAACGTGAAGTCGCTGTCAGACCATGTGCCGATTGCGCTGGATGTGCTGACGGACATGGTGCTGAATCCGACCTTTGCGCTGCCCGACATTGAGCGCGAGCGCGGCGTGATTCTGGAAGAGATCAAGATCGACGAAGACAATCCGGACGTGCTGGTGCACGAGCTGTTCACGCAGAGCTTCTGGAAGGGGCATCCGCTGGGCAAGCCGATTCTGGGAACGACGGAGACGGTGGGGCGGCTGGGCCAGCAGCAGCTGTTCGCGCTACCACGGCGACCGGTTCCACGGCGGGAACATGGTGTTTTCCGCGGCGGGAAACCTGGACCACGACCAGTTTACCGCGGCCGTGGCGGAAAAGTTCTCCGCGCTGCCGGGCGGCGGAACGCTCGGATGAGCTGTCGGCGCCGGAGCCGAGCGCGCGGATTATTCTGCGCAACAAAAAGGCGCTGGAGCAGGTGCAGATCTGCCTGGGCGTGCCCGCGCCGCCGATTACCGATGAGAACCGCTATGCGACGCTGATCCTGAACACGGTGCTGGGCGGCGGCATGAGCTCGCGGCTGTTTCAGACCATTCGCGAGGAGCGCGGGCTGGCCTACTCGGTTTACTCCGACCTGAGCCCCTATCGCGACACGGGAAATCTTGTGCGTGTATGCGGGCACTTCGGCGGGCAAGGCGCTGGAAGTGGTGGACCTGATTCTGGCGGAGTTCCGCAACCTGAAGGAGACGCCGATCAGCGAGCGAAGAGCTGACGCGCGCCAAGGACCAGCTGAAGGGCAATATTCTGCTGGGCCTGGAAAGCTCGAACTCGCGCATGGCCAACCTGGCGCGGCAGGAGATGTACTTCCAGCAGTTCTTCTCGGCGGACGAGATCATTGCGCGCATCGAAGAAGTGACTGCGGAACAGGTGCAGGCGATGGCGCAGAGGCTGTTTGACCCGGAGCGGATCGCGGTGACGCTGCTGGGCCGGCTGGATGGCGTGAAGCTCACTCGGGCTGAACTCGAATGCTGAAAATAGAGGCTGAGAGCCTCTAGCGTCTCTTCGGTTGAAACCGCGCATAGTCCCAACTAAAGCCTGGGATTCATGCGCCCGCTGCGGCACGACTGAAGTTTTGCCCATTCAGAACAGCATTTATGAACCAGTTCGAGAAGCGAGGCGCTGCCTTTTCGAGCGGAGCATTTCCTTTTCGCGTCTGTAGGTTGTAGGATTTTGACGGATGGACCGGAGGATCTTCGCAGCGGGCGAAAGGCGCCCGTTGGGAATCCGGAAACAAACCGGCCTGCCTGAAGGGGCGCGAAAAAATCATGGACTGCAAGAATTTGGCCTCCCGCGACATGCGCGCGTGCAATACCGCCGTGCCGAATGGCTTTACGCTGATGGAGTTGCTGATCGTGATTGCCATCATTTTGATCCTGATGCTGATGGCGATTCCGACAGTGGGCCACCTGAAGAAGATGGCGAACGAGACGTCGGCCATCAACTCGATGCAGGTGATTACGAAGGCCGAGCTATCCTACTCGAATACTTATCCAATGAATGGGTATGCGTGTTCGCTGCCGGCGATGGGCGGCGATCCGAACTCGGGCGCGCCGTCGGCGACTTCGGCGCAGATTTTGCAGCCGGATCTGGTGTCGGGCTACAAATCGGGATATGTATTCGCCGTGGTGTGCAAAGAGAAGGTGACGGTGAACGGCACAGACCGGTACAACGGTTACACGGTCACTGCGACTCCACAGACAGTGGGTAAGACGGGCGACCGCGGCTTCTGCGAGAGCGACAACGGGATGATCACGTTCGATCCTGCGGGCGGGACCAACTGCACACAGCAATTGGGGCAATGAGGTTGCGCGAAAAGTTGCGGGACGCGGCGAAATTCTTTCCAATCGAGTTGAAGATTGCAATTGGGCGGATCTGTGCGAGCCTCCTCCTAGGGAGCGCCTGCGCGGTCTTGTGCTTTGGGCAAGAGTCCCGGCAGATGACCGCGCACGAACTGGCGCAGCGGGTGAATCATCACTACGACGCCCTGCACTCACTGAAAGCGGAATTCACGGAGAGCTACTCCGGACTGGGAGTGCGACGGACAGAGAGCGGAACACTGTTGCTTGCGCAAGCCGGGGCGGATGCGGTGGGACTATAGTTCGCCGGCAGGAAAGATCTTTCTGCTTGATGGCAAGTATGCGTGGTTCTACGCCAAGGGCGATGCGCAGGTGCAGCGAATTGAGGCCAAGCAACTGGATGATTTGCGCTCACCACTGCGTTTTCTGCTGGGACATACCGACCTTGAAAAAGAGATGGACAGCCTAACGCTGGCTCCCGCCGCGAATGGTTGTTTTACATTGAGCGGCCAGCCCAAAGGGCAGGAGCAACGCCTGGCACGGCTGACTTTGACGGTTACGAGCGATGGTGTGATTACCGGAATCGAATTGGAAGAGACCGACGGTGCGATTACCCGATTCAGTTTTACCAACGAACGGGCGAATGCGCCGATTCCGGTGAACGCGTTCGAGTTTACAGCGCCGATGGGCGTGCCGGTGGTGAATGCGGGGCCGCCGGTGTGAGGGAGACAGGGATTAGGGGACAGGGATTAGGGATTAGATTCGAGCTTAGAGGGTTGCGGGTGGAATCGAGCGATTTGGTATCGTGGGTTCGTCGCCAGGACCCGGCTCATTTGATTTAGGTCCACCACCACTCAGGCTTGCCTCCAATTGCATTGCTGTTCCGCACATGGTTTAGCGGCGAATAATCGCAGTTACCATTCCAAATCATCGACCGACGGCGTGGGGTCCGAGCGATCGGCTTTGCGGGCGGGCGCGTTATCACTTGCTCCGGTGACTCGGCGCACAGACCGAGTTCGTGTGCCGGGACTACTTGAGGAGCAGGAAACCGGGCCTCCAGTCCAATTTGACAGCGCGAAAAGTATGAGTGCGAGGAGATGCACCATGAAGACTGTGAAGGTGCTGGTAGCGGCGGTAGTAACGCTTGGAGTCGCGTTGCCCGCGACTTGTGAAGCCTACAATGTTATCCATCAATCTGCGTGCGGCGGGCTATGGCTGGCGGCACCGATGTCGGCCCAGGAGACCAAAGCAGCTCCTCCGCCAACTGCTCCATCGTCGGGCAAGGCCCTTGTCTACATCTACAGGGTGGGCAGGTTTACCGGATCGGCTGCTCATGACCACCTTTACGTGAATGGTACTTACCTGGCCTATCTGAAGAATGACGAGTATGCGGGAACGGAAGTAAAGCCGGGTACAGTGGTCGTAACCGGGTTGCCGGAGATGTACACCGTCGACATTTTCACAGCAGCCGGCGCCGCGGTGAACGACGCGACGAGAAAGATGAACGAGAGGATCCGATTTGAGGCGGAAGCAGGCAAGACTTACTACCTGAAATGGACATCATCGACGATGGCCACGGGCATCAAGGTCACGCAAATTGACCCCGCGGTTGGAGCCAAGGAGATGAGCAAACTGCATCTCTCAAAACCGGTCGAACAACCCGAGGGAAAAAAGCAGGAAAGCGCGAAGTGAGAACGGGTCTCGGGTTCAGGTGTCAGGCGTGAAAGGGAGCGGGGATAAAGCAGGCTGGTTTCAGAGCTTGACTCAAGTTTGTAGTTCTTAGTTCGCAGAGCGGCAATCGAGGGTTGGAGCTCTGCGGGAAAAGGCAGGCCGTTGGGGCCTGCCTTTTTGTTTTCGGATTCGCTGCGAGCTGCCGGCTTAACGCTGGAGCGTTCGCGAGCGTCTACTTTCCGGACCTGGCCGGGGCGCTGGTCTGCGTGCCTGAGAGAACCGAATGGGTGTTGGCGCTGGTGCCTGATTGGCGAACGAACATGGCGACAAGACCGATGGACGTGCACATGAAGATGACGGCAGCCCAGGTGGTGAGGCGGGTGAGTACGTTGGCGGCGGCGCGCGGACCGAAGGCGGTCTGCGATCCCTGGCCGCCGAAGGCGCCGGCTAGATCAGCGGAACGGCCTTGCTGAAGCAAGATGACGCCAATGAGAAAGAAGCACACGATGATGTGCAGAACGATCACGAAGTAGAACAGAATATTCATTTTCTTCTGGTTTCCTAACCTATCCGGTGAAGGGACGCTCAAAGCGCCGGACCGGACGTGAAAATCTTTGGTGCGGAGGAGGGGACTTGAACCCCTATGCCTTGCGGCGCTAGCACCTCAAGCTAGTGCGTCTGCCAATTTCGCCACCTCCGCAGGTAGCAACTGTAAGTATACCAAAGGCCAGAATGTTGAGGGGATGGCGGGACGGCGGAAGCGCGATTCGGAGAGCTTCGCGGGGGCCCCTGGAAGACGCGAAGGGCAATGAGGGGAAAATGCATCTTTCATGTTGCGTTGCGATCTAGCCTGTGCGGGCGAGGGTGCCCGTATGAGAGCCGACCTAGAGGTCGGCGCTACAACTGACGCGGCGTCCGTTCAGGATGAACGGACGTATTTGGGAAGATCTGGGTCGACGAGGCGCTGCATCCAGCGGGCGAGAGCCTGCTGATCGGAGGTGCCGGCGGTCTGCGCGGTGAAGACGTTGCTGCGCTCTTCGGCGGTGCGATTTTGGCTGAGCTTGAATTTGCCTTCGATGCGCGCGATGGGGATGCGAAAGCCCATGATTCCGGCGAGCATAGTGCGGCGAAAGCCGTCTGGCAAATTGTGCCAGCGGTCAAGGTAGGCCGGATCGTTCTGTGCGATTAGGTCGGTGAGGAAAGCCTCTTTGCCGGGATTGTCTTCAACAAGCGAAAGCGCGCCATAGGCGTGAATGGCGATGTAGTTCCATGTGGGGACGGAGAGCTCCTCAAGGTAGAGAGAGGGCGAGACGTAGCTATGCGCGCCGGGAAAGACAACGAGTGTTTCGTGGCCGGCGAGCGCGCGCCAGTGAGGATTGGCTGCGGCGAAGTGACCTTCGATCAGGCCGTGCTCGCCCTCGTCTTTGACGACGAGCGGTAGATGGGTGGCGAAGTGCGCGCGGGATTCGGGTGTGGCGCCGAGCGGACCGAAGAGGATGGCGAAGGAATTTTCGCGCATGGCGTCGATGAGGATGGCGCGATCGGAGATCTGATTGAATTTGGGTGTGTACATGCGATTGAGGATGGAAGCGCCAGCGAGAAGTTGCGGTTTGGTGAGACCGTGACTGGGCGCTCTGTGGGTCAAGAATAGCATTGGCATCGCGCGCAGCGGAGGAAGAAGTGCACAGCCAGGGGATGGCAGGTAAGTTGGTATAGACTCATCGCAAGTCTATGCGCACTGTTCCCTTCACCACCATCGTGTTGGCCGTGATTCCCGCTTTGGCCCTGGGCCAGGGCGCAACGAACTCTTCCTCTCCAGCTATGACGAAAACCAAAACGCAGAGCGCGGCGGCTGTGCATGCTTCCGCGATTGTGATCGATACGCACGCCGATACGCCGCAACGATTTCTTGATGAGCATTTCGACCTTGGCGACCCGCGCGGTAACGGCGGCGACTGGAACCTAGAGACAGCACGCAAGGGCAACCTGGGCGCGGAGTTTTTCGCGATCTGGGTCGATCCTGTGCGATTACAAGGGTGCATTACGCGCGGCGCACGCTGGAGCTGATCGACGCAGTGAAACAGCAGGTGGCGAGGCACAGCGACCAGATGGAGTTGGTGACCTCGCCGGAGGGAATCGAGCAGGCACACAGCGATCACAAGATCGCGGCGCTGATGGGGATCGAGGGCGGGCACTCGATCGAGGATTCGCTGGGACTGCTGCGGCAGTACTACGCGCTGGGCGTGCGATATATGACGCTGACCTGGTCGAACTCAAATGGATGGGCCGACAGCTCTGGCGACATCGACGACGCGAGCGTGCCGCACACCAAGGAGGGGCTGAGCGAGTTCGGCAAGGACGTGGTGTACGAGATGAACCGGCTGGGGATGATGGTGGACGTGTCGCACGTGTCGGACCGGACGTTTTTCAGGACGCTGATTATTTCGCGAGCGCCGGTGATTGCGTCGCACTCGGGCGCGCGGGCGCTGTGCGATGCGCCGCGCAACATGACGGACGACATGCTGCGCGCGATTGCGAACTCCGGGCGGCCCGGAATCGAAGGGCGGCGTGGTGCAGGTGAACTTCTACTCAGCGTTTGTGTCGCAGGAGTATCGCAACGCGCAGAAAGCGATGCAGCCAGAGGTGGATAAGGCGACTGCGGAGTTGAAAGCGAAGGCGGCGGCGGATGGAAGCGACAAGACGACTGAGGGGCGAGCGCGCTGCAGGATGCGTTGGACAAGCTTTCAGCGGAGTTATGCGGACAAGATTCCGCGGCCGCCGCTTTCGGCGCTGATCGATCAAATTGATCACATTGCGAAAGTGGCCGGCGTGGATCATGTGGGACTGGGATCGGACTTCGATGGTGTCAGCGGCCAATTGCCGCAGGGGATCGATTCGCCCGCGGATTTGCCGAAGATCACGGCGGCGCTGATGGCGCGCGGCTACTCGGCCGAGGATTGCAGAAAGATTCTGGGCGGGAACCTGCTGCGCGTGTTTCGCGAAGTGGAGGCGGTGAGCAAGCAGTTGCAGGCGGAGAACCGGCCAAGAATTGTGGAGAAGCAGCCGTTTGATAAACAGTGATCAGGGGTCAGTGATCAGGGATCAGGGGTCAGGATGAGTCATGAAGGTCGATACTTTGATCGCTGGATTGGGGCCTCTGGAAAGCAGGATGGAGAAGCAGATCCTTCGACTCACCACCCCCAACCTGAACAGCGTTTGGGGCCCCGTTCGCTCAGGATGACAGTGCAATAACAGATAAAGTGACCAGCGTCAGAACGACAGGAGCAACGGAACTAGGAAACAAGAAAGCGGAGCTGGATTCGTGATCTGACCGGAGTTCTATACTGATTCCCTGCTCTGCTCATTCTTCTTTGGGGGTTCTCGTGAAATCTACTTTACCCATTCTTGTTGTGGTACTTGCGGTATCGTTGTTTGCGACGAGTGCGGCGGTTTGCGCGCAGGACAAGAAGCAGGCTGCGAAGAGCGACACGGCTGCCGATAGCAACTCGGCAAAGCCTGCTGAGGCTGCTGCCACCGGCCGACTCGACCACGCAGGGCACGATCGATGTGGGCGGGCAGCACATCGCGTATACCGCGATTGCCGGGCACCATCACGGTGGGCGCGACCGACACCGAGGATGCACAACTCGGCCCGGATGGAAAGCCGCTGCCGGGCTCGCAACTTGCGCTCGCGGCGCCGAAAGAGCCGGCCGACGCGGCGCCCGTGGCGCACATGTTCTACGTCGCGTATTTCAAGACAGGCGCGAAGGCTGAGGAGCGGCCCGATCACGTTCTTCTACAACGGCGGACCGGGCAGTTCGACGATGTGGCTGCACATGGGATCGCTGGGACCGAAGTATGTGGAGACGGCCAGCGATACGCATCTGCCGGGCGCGCCATACAAGCTGATCGACAATCCCGACTCCCTGCTCGACGTGAGCGACCTGGTCTTTATCGATATGCCGGGCACGGGCTTTGGCCGGCTGGCCGGCAAGGACGCCGAGCAAGGCATTCTGGGGCGTGGACCAGGATGCCGAGGCGTTCTGCGCGATTCATCGCGCGCTTCCTGGCGAAATACGGCCGCTGGAATTCGCCGAAGTTCCTCTTTGGCGAGAGCTACGGGACGACGCGGTCGGCGGTGCTGGCCGACCTGCTGGAAAACGAGAAGAGCATCGATCTGAACGGCGTGATGCTGCTGGGCAGATCTTCAACTTCCCCATCGCGACGGGACCAGCCGCATCCCGGCATCGGATCTGCCGTACGCGCTGGCCCTGCCAACCTACGCGGCGACGGCCTGGTACCACAAGAAACTTTCGCCGCAGCCGGCCGCGCTCGATCCGTTTTTGAAAGAAGTGGAGGACTTTGCCACTGGGCGAATACACGCATGCGCTGGCGCATGGGCAATGCCCTGAGCGATGCGGAGAAGCAGCAGGTGGCGCGAGAAGCTGCACGAGTACACCGGGCTGCCGGTCGATTATGTGATCAAGGCCAATCTGCGCGTGACGGCGGGCGAGTTTCGAGAAGACATTCGCAGAACGAGGAGGGCATGACGACGGGGCGCTATGACACGCGCTTCTCTCGGGCCGACCATCGATCCGCTGAGTGAGAGGCCGGAGTACGATCCGCAGAGCGCGGCGATTTCGTCGGCGTATTTCTCGCTGGTGAATCGATTATCTGCGGCAGAGACTTGAAATACGGCGACGGGCGAAACGTATCTTGCCCAGTGCGCTGTTCGACGGCGTGCACTGGAACATGGCGCGAACACGGCGGCAGGGTTTCGCAATGCACGCGGACTGAACGTGAGTGACGACCTGGCCGAAGCGATGAAGACGAATCCGCGGCTGAAGGTGATGGTGAACGACGGCTACTACGACCTGGCCACGCCGTTTTTTGCCGCGCAGTATGAAGAGGAGCACCTGCCGATACCGGCAGTCGCTGACGAAGAACATTGAGTACGACTGGTACGAAGCGGGACACATGGCGTATGTGCGCGACGAATGCCGCAAGCTACTGCACGACCGCGTGGCGGCGTTTATCAAGAAGAGTGGGCAGTGAGCTACGAGCGGGAGCAAGGGAGCGAAGCAGGAGGGGCCGATGGCTGCTTGTGACGATTGCTTCGAGCACTTTGTTCATCCGTTAGTGCACGAATCGCAAGACAAGAACGAGCGGTTTCGCGAGAAATATGGCCAGCGTGCGCGATGGGACTGGGACGACAAGCATTCAACGTTAACCTTTACAGATTCTGAGAAACCCACACTTGAAATCGACGTTTCAAACGTAGGAACGACCGAGGGAAGCTCGTGGGAATGGGCATGGGCCAATAAGAATATTCCGCCGAAAAACTTCGTGACATCGAGAGGAAGTAAGAGACTGGAGCGACTTGGCAAAGGGCGGGGCGCAACCGGGATCGAGCCGGGTGCGCGTGAGAAGAGATGAATCGAGCCCCAAAGGTTGAAAAGGAGACGGGAGTCAAATCGACGATGCCGGGGTCGGTGTGGAAGCATTTTGTCTTCCTTGTTGTCATTGCTGTGGTGTTTACGCTTCCTTGCTTGATCAGCGGTCTGCCGAACAGCGATGACGCTCCCACGCATGTTAGCTACCAGCACTTTTTCAACAACGAGATCGCGCATGGGGTGTGGTACCCACGGTGGATCTTCGGTTTAAATGGTGGCCTCGGCAGTGGCATCTTCTTCGCACAGTATCCTCTTCCCTATTACGTGGCGTGGATCATCGGTAAGCTCTCTCCGTTCCACTGGGGTCCGTATCTCGAGACTCGCTCGCTCGGTCTCGGGATTGTGTTGGCCACCGTGATCGCCGCGCTGTCCACTTACTTCTGGTGCGCGAGCTTTACTGATCGATCGAGTGCCGCGGCAGCAGCCTTCTTCTACATCGCTTCACCCTATGCACTTACCGTCGACCTCTATATGCGCGTAGCTGTTGGCGAGTACTGGTCGATAGCGCTGGTTCCACTCTGCTTCTTCTCGCTCGAGAGAATGCTCGCGCACCGGCGGTTCGGGCTGGGAGGACTTGCACTTGCCTTTGGTGCGCTGGTCATGGCGCATCCGTTCACCGCATTTCTGTTTACGCCGATCCTAATTCTTTATGGGATGATTCGGGCTGGTCAGGTGACATGGCGGTTCGCCGCACAAACATTGGCTGCGCTCGCACTTGGAAGTGGCCTCTCTGCGGTTTACAGTGTTCCGTATTTGTTTCAGCACCCGTATCTTCACCCGCTGCACCTGGTTGACGTCTATGGGCCAATTTATTCACCTCTTAGCCAGCTGTTTCCGCTCACGGCGTCGGTATATCCGCGGATGGGCGATTGGCACGATAGAGCGCTCATTGTCAGGACAATTGCATTTGCCGCAATGGCATTCATCGGAGCGGCCTGGTACGGCTCGCGTGCGAGACTGCCGCGCATCGCGCACTTTCTTTTAGCCACACTATCAGTCTTGTTGCTGATAGCAGGCGCTCTTGCGGGCCATCTTCCATTTTCAGGAGAGGTCGCAGGCGCATTGCCGTTTAACAGCTTTCCTGAACACCGCAATGAGATTTTCCTTTGCACCTTTGTGACTTTTCAGGCAGCGCTGGTATGTTACTGGTCGACGCGAGCCACGCGGGATCAAAGGCTAGCGACTTATCTGTTTTTTGTGGCCACAGGAAGCTTCATCATGACCATTAGTTGGAGTCAGACCATCTGGCGGAGCTTTGGTTTCCTGTGGAACATTCAGTTCCCCTGGCGATTCAATGTACCTCTCGAAATTGCAACAGCGGGGCTTTGTGCTTTGGGGTTTGCTGCACTCCGGACAAAATCGCCGGCTCTTGCGATCGTTGGATACCTGACCGCGTTTGCTCCCTGGTGTCTCGTCACGTCCTCCCCATTGGGGCTCAGTACCGGGAACATGGTGCGATTTGAAAAAGATGTGGATCCCGCTCTTCCTGTTTATGTGCAGACTGATCCCCGGCAGGCAATCTTAGTAAAACCCCCGAGCGATAGGTCGATCCACGCTGAAGTGATCGATGGGAGGGGCTCGGCCACCGTCGAATCAATTCGCCCGCGCACAATTGAGTTGCAGGCCAGCTGCCGGGACGACTGTACGGTAAGAATCGGTCAGTTCTATTACCCTCTTTGGCATGCTTTTATCTCGCCCGCCGGCGTTCATGTTCCACTTGTGCCGGAGTCAACGAGTGGCCTCATGTTGCTGATGCTCGCGCCGGGTCAATATCACATAACAGTCGCGATGCCCTATACCTGGCCGGAAAGAGCGGGCGCGTGGATGAGTCTGTTGAGCCTGTTGGCGGTGGCAGGCCTCGCGATTGGTCAAGGCATTCGGTCGTTTCGGGCCAGACAGAGTTTCGCCGAAGTGTCTACAGGCGCGGCATAGGGATTATCCGGTCCCAATCGCACTACTCGCCGTAGGGCACCCAGATGTTTTTGACCTGCGTGGCGTGCTGCAGGAACCAGCGGCCTTCGGCCTGCGCGGGATTGAACCAGTCGTACTCGTGGCCGTCGTTGGTCCACACCTGCTTCATGTTGCCGATGGAGGCGGCGCGCACGAAGGTCGGCTTCTTCGTTGCTGCGGAAGCACCAGATGGCTTCGATGCCGTCGTGCTCGGCGAGGGTCTTGGCCAGTTCCGCGGGACGGCCTGCGACGAGATTCACCACGCCGCCGGGCAGGTCGCTGGTGTCGAGACCTGATAGAGATCGCCGATGATGAGCGGATAGCGTTCCGAAGGCACGGCGACGACGGTGTTGCCGACGGCGATGGCGGGCAGCACGAGCGAGAGCAGGCCGAGCAGCGGCGCTTCGCTGGGCGCGAGAATTCCGATGGCGCCGACCGCCTCGTTCATGGCGATGGCGATGTTGCGGCCCGGAGGATTGATGGACCAGGCCGTCGTATTTGTCGGCCCATGCGGCGTAAGTGAAGATGCGCTGGATGGAGAGATCGACTTCGACGGCGGCCTGTTCTTCGCCGACGCACGGCGCGAGCCGATGCGCGAATCTCGTCGCGGCGCTGGATCATGTTTTCGGCAATGTAGTAGAGAACCTGCGCGCGATTGTGCGCGCGAGGTCCTGGCCCATCCTGATGGCGTTGCGCGCGGCTTCAACTGCGTTGCGAATGTCTTTGCGATTGCCGAGCGGCGCTTCGCCGAGCAGTTCGCCGTCGCGCCCGTAAACCGGGAACGAGTAGCCGGAGTCGGGCCGCGCCTGCTTGCCGCCGATGTATTGCTTCACTGTGCGGTCGATATTCGACGAACAGGCGTTCCGACGCCGGTCTCTGCTGACATCCCTTCCCGGCTGTCAGGATCCCTCCCCGGTCCCCAAGTGCGAGGGACCGGCGGCTTCGCGGAGCAGCGGGCAGCGTGTGCAGCCACTTCGGCGTGAGGTATTCGAGCATGCCCTCGCGGCCGCCTTCGCGGCCGTAGCCCGATTCGCGATAGCCGCCGAATCCGCAGGCTGCGTCGAACTGGTTGGTGCAGTTGACCCAGACCACGCCCGCTTTCACCTGCGAGGCGAGATCGAGCGCCACGTTGATGTTCTCGCTCCAGATGCTCGCGGCGAGGCCGTAGACGGTGTTGTTGGCCAGCTCCGCGGCTTCGGCCGGCGTGCGGAAGGTCATGGCGACCAGCACCGGGCCGAAGATTTCTTCCTGCACCACGGTCGCCGCCGGGATGCACGTCGGTGAGCAGAGTGGGCGGGTAGAAGCAGCCCTTCTCCGGCAGCGGATTGCTCGGCTGCCAGCAGCGCGCGCCTTCGGCCACGCCGGCGTCGACCATCTTGCGAATGGACTCAAGCTGCACCGGCGAAACGATTGCGCCGATGTCGATGGCCTTGTCGAGCGGAGGGCCGACGCGCAGCGTTTCCATGCGCGCGCGGATTTTGGTGTAGAGCGTTTCGGCGACGCGCTCCTGCACCAGCAGGCGCGAGCCGGCGCAGCAGACCTGGCCCTGGTTGAACCAGATGGCGTCGACCAGGCCTTCGACGGCGGAGTCGAGATCGGCGTCGTCGAAGACGACGAACGGCGATTTGCCGCCGAGCTCGAGCGAGAGTTTTTTCGTCGAGTTGGCGGTGGCCTTGCGAATGATGCGGCCGACTTCGGTTGAGCCGGTGAAGGCGACCTTGTCGATGCCGGGATGTTCGACGAGCGCCTGGCCGTTCTTCGCGTCGCAGGTGAGCACGTTGAGCACGCCGGCGGCAGGCCCACTTCCATCGCCAGCTCGGCAAAGGCCAGCGCGGTGAGCGGCGTGTATTTTGCCGGCTTGATGACGACGGTGTTGCCGGCAGCCAGTGCCGGAGCGACCTTCCACGCAAACATCAGCAGCGGAAAATTCCACGGAATGACCTGGCCGACGACGCCGCAGGCCGTGTAGTTGGGAAACTCCTGACTCGAGCAGCTGCGCCCAGCCGGCGTGGTGATAGAAGTGGCGCGCGACGAGAGGAATATCGATGTCGCGGCTCTCGCGGATGGGCTTGCCGTTGTCCATCGTTTCGAGGACGGCGAGACGGCGCGAATGTTTCTGCACCTGGCGGGCGAGAGCGTAGAGATAGCGGGCGCGCTCGTGGCCGCTGAGCGCCTGCCAAGCAGGGCAGAGCCTTGCGCGCGGCGGCGACGGCGGCGTTCGACGTCGTCGATATTGCCCTAGGCGACCTCGGCGAGGACTTCGCCGGTGGAGGGATCGCTGGTGGTCATGTACTCGCCGCTGGCGGGCGTAACCCACGCGCCGCCGATGAACTCCTTGAAGCGGCGGTGATGGCGCTCGAGCCATTGGTTGGCTTCTTTCGGATCTTCCGGCGCGGCGCCGTACTCCATGGTGTAGAACTTTTCCGCGATGCTGCTCAGCGTCGTTCTCCAGCATCCATGCTAAATGCGACAATTCACATTAGCGATTGTTTGAATCTCCTTCGCTAAACTTGGCGGCATTCAGTCAGAAACTTTTCGGCGTCATGTAGTTTGAAAGCGGATAATCGACCCTACGAGGGAAATCAGAAACGTAATAAAAGTGAAAAATGAAGCTCTTTGCGCATCGAGTCCGGCGCAAATTGAGAAGTGAAATACGCAGCGGAAGTCAAGATTAGAGCGGTCGCCCAGATCAGCGTTTGTGCTTTGCAGAATGACATCGGCTCGCCGTCTTGACCCACCTCTGGTGAAATACGATTGTGATTCTTCATTCATAAACACCATCCTACGCGATCGGGTGACGGTACGTGGCCGAGTAGCGCCCAGTTAAATGATGCTCCAGCTGGCGCTCGATATCGCCCAGCATTCCGCTGGCGCCGAACCGAAAGAGCGACGGCTCCAGCCACGGCCGGCCCAGCTCGTCCTTCATCAGCGCCAGCCAGTCGAGCGCCTGCTTGGCGGTGCGGATGCCGCCCGCCGGCTTGAATCCGACCGCCATGCCGGTGCGCTCGGCGTAATCGCGAATGCAGCGGACCATGACGAGCGAGACCGGCAGCGTGGCGTTGACGCTTCCTTGCCGGTGGATGTCTTGATGAAGTCCGCGCCGGCCATCATCGCCACCCAACTGGCGCGCGCCACGTTGCGCAGCGTCATCAGGTCGCCGGTGCCGAGAATGGCTTTCATGTGCGACGTTGGGCCCGCACGCCTCTTTGAATGCGGCAACTTCGTCGTAGAGCGCCTGCCACTCGCCGTTGAAGACATGCGCGCGGGTGATGACGATGTCGATCTCCGATGCGCCGGCTTCGACGCGAGCGGTGAATCTCCTCCACGCGCTCGGCGAGCGGGATAAGGCCTGCGGGAAATCCGGCGGAGACTGCGGCGACGGGAATGCCCGAGCCTTCGAGCGCCTTGACCGCCGTTTCAACAAACGCGTGATAGACGCAGACCGCGCCGACGGTGAGGTGCAGCTCCTCGATGCCGAGGCCTTCGACGATGTGCCGCTGCAGCGGATTGCGCGCCTTGGCGCAGAGCCGGCGCACGCGATCGGCGGAGTCGTCGCCGCTGAGCGTGGTCAGATCCATGCAGGCGATGGCGCGCAGCAGCCAGGCCGCCTGGTTGTCCTTTTTCACGGTGCGTCGCGCGACGTGGGTGTTGGCGCGGCGCTCCACGGCGCTGGTGTTGACGCGCACCTGGTCGACCCAATCGAGGTTGAGCGGCATGCGGCGGTTGGGTTCGAGCGTGCGGCCATGAAGGATGACCGGGATGGTGGTGGGCCGGTGATTGCTTGCAGCGCTTTGTGCGGTTTCTGCGGGATGGAGGGCCATAAGACTCCTCGAGGATCAAGGATCAGGGGTCAGGGATCAAGACCAGTGAACAGAGATCAGAGAATGAAGGATAAATCTGTCAGTGGGGTAAAGCAACTGCGAGAAAGTGGGATGGAGGTTGAAGTGTTGGTACGCAAAATGTGACGAACAGGCGAGTTAGAGGGGTGGGAAAAGCTCTTTGACGGGTGGTAGGCGGCTATAATTACCTCTCAATCTCGGTCGACCGCGAAGAATGTCAATCTATAAAACAAACTCCCTCGGGGGCTAAAGCCCGAAATTTATTTTTTGCGCCATTTCTTGGCACGGCTGAAGCCGTGCCCTTTTACAAAGCAGGCTTGAGCCAATCCAGCCCAATCGTTTCACCGGAGAATTCATGATGAAGAATCGCAATCCGATTGCCACCGGCCTGTGCGCGGCGGCACTGCTTTTCTTGCCTTTGAACGGGCGCGCACAGAATGACAAGGCGGCGCAGGGCGACAAATCGGCGGCAAAGCCGGCTGCCACAAGCGATGACAAAGCGGCAGACAAGGCGAAGGAAGCGGCACCGCCGCCTGACTCAACGACAGAAGGCTCGGTGGATGTGGGCGGACAGCACATTGCGTACACGGCGATTGCGGGAACGATTACGGTGGGCGCGACCGACGCGCAGGATGCGCAGCTTGGACCGGATGGAAAGCCGCAGCCGGGAAGCCAGCTGGCGCTCAACGCTCCGAAAGAGGCGAAGGACGCGCCGCCGATGGCGCGGATGTTTTATGTGGCGTACTTCAAGAAGGACGCCAAGGCCGAGGATCGGCCGATCACGTTTTTCTATAACGGCGGGCCGGGCAGCTCGACGGTGTGGCTGCACATGGGCTCGCTGGGGCCCAAGCATGTGGTGACGGCAGGCGACACGCACCTGCCGGCAGCGCCGTACACGATGGTCGACAATCCCAACACGCTGCTCGACGTGAGCGACCTGGTGTTTATCGACATGCCGGGCACGGGCTTCGGGCGGCTGATTGGCAAAGATGCCGAGAAGGCTTTCTGGGGCGTGGACGAGGATGCGGGCTGCGTTTGCGCGGTTCATTGCGCGGTTCATCACGCAAGTACGAGCGCTGGAATTCGCCCAAGTTCATCTTTGGCGAGAGCTACGGGACGACGCGGTCGGCGGTGCTGGCCGACAAATGCTGGAGAACACGCAGAACATCGATCTGAACGGCGTGATTCTGCTGTCGCAGATCTTCAATTTCACGACCGACATCGACATGCCTGGGGCCAATCCCGGGCGTGGACCTGCCGTATGAGCTGGCGCTGCCGACCTATCGCGGCGACGGCCTGGTATCACAAGAAGCTGCCGACGCAGCCGGCGGCGCTGGAGCCGTTCCTGAAAGAAGTGGAAGAGTTTGCCATGGGCCCGTATGCGCACGCGCTGGCGCAGGGCACCGACATCGAAGCCGACGAGAAGCAGCAGGTGGCGGAAAAGCTGCACGAATACACCGGGCTGCCGGTGGCCTATTTGCTGAAGGCGAACCTGCGCGTGAGCGGCGGCGAGTTTGAGAAGACGCTGCAGGACGATGCGGACCTGACGACGGGCCGGCTGGACACGCGCTTCTCCGGGCCGAACCTCGATCCGCTGAGCGAAAACGCGGAGTACGACCCGCAGAGCTCGGCGCAATTTCCTCGGCGTATGTGTCGCTGTTCAACGATTATGTGCGGCGCGACGCTGAAGTACGGCGACGGGCAGACCTATCTGCCGTTCGCGCATATCGACCGACATTTCGCAGTGGGACTTGAAGCACAACGGCAATCCGATCGAGTCTGAACGTGGCGCCGGACCTGGCCGAGGCGATGAAGACCAATCCGCGGCTGAAGGTGATGGTGAACGGCGGCTACTACGACCTGGCCACGCCGTTTTTTGCGGCGCAATACGAGGACAAGCATCTGCCCATTCCGCAGTCGCTGGCGAAGAACATTGAGTATGACTGGTACGAGTCGGGACACATGGTGTATGTGCGCGACGAGAGCCTGAAGCAACTGCACGATCGCGTGGCGGCGTTCATCAAGGACGCGACCGCGAAACAGTAATTGAAAGCGGAACAAGGGAACGAGGCTATCAGGCCCCGGGACTCATGCCTGGGGCTTTGTTTTGTTGCTGTGTGCAGGGTGGGGTCATTTTAAGAAGCGGCAGCGTTCGTAGCCCGAGCGGACTCCTCGATGATTTTGGCGCGGTCGAGGGCCGCCTGGATGTTGGGCATAATGTTTTCGCGGCCCAGTCGATCGAGGAAACGTGAGCCGCTGAGAAGTTTGGAAGGCTGCTCCATAGCGCCGCAGAGCAGCAATGTGCGACCGGATTCGTGCAGGCGTTTGGCGAAGGTCTCGATTGCGTGAATGCCCGTCGCATCAATCGCCGTCATGTTTCTCAGCCGAAGAATGACTACGGGCTCAAAGGAGTCAATGTTCAGAGTGGCTTCAACGAGCTTCTCGGTGGTGCCAAAGAGAAACGGGCCATGAATGCGCAACAAGCTGACATAAGACGGAACAATCCGCCCTTGGAGTACATGTGGCAAGCCGTCACGAATGTACTCATCGGTAACGGGCGAGACGGTGGTCGTGTCGGCCACGCGACGGATGTAGAGCAGTGCAGCGAGGCCGAGGCCCACAGCCACGGCCACGGTTAGATCGGCAAAGACCGTGAGCGCAAAAGTGACCAACCAGACTGAGACGGCTGTGAAATCGAGACGCAGGATGCCACCGATTTCGTTCCATTCTCCCATGTTGTAAGCGACGACGAAGAGCACCGCAGCCAGCGTGGTAAGCGGGATATAGCTCGCAAGAGGCGCGGCGACCAGCAAAATGGTCAAAAGCGTGAGGGCGTGAACCATGCCGGAGACCGGCGAGCGCGCGCCGGCGCGGATATTGGTGGCAGTGCGAGCGATGGCGCCGGTTGCAGGAATGCCTCCGAAGAGAGGAGAAAGGATATTCGCAATTCCCTGCGCGACAAGCTCGACATTTGAGTTGTGGCGGTCGCCGGTCATGCCATCGGCAACGACAGCCGAGAGCATACTTTCCAACGCAGCGAGCATGGCGACGGTGAATGCAGCCGGGATCAGCGGCAGGATGTGCTCGGAATGAAAGCTGGGAATTGCGAAAGGGGGCAGGCCCCTTGGAATGCCACCGAAGCGCGTGCCGATGGTTTCGACCGGCAGGTGAAACGCCACGCTGACGCCGGTACAGACGAGTACGGCCACGATGGAAGCGGGGATGCGCCGAAGAAGGCGCGGCAGGATAACAAGAATGGCGAGAGTGCCCAGACCGAGACCGAGTGCGTACGGGTTGAGCGTCGCAAAGTGAATGGCAAGCAGGTGCATGCGAGGAAGAAATTCACTGGGAACGGAAGGAATGCGGAGGCCGAAGAAGTCTCTGATCTGAGTGGACGCGATGAGAACTGCGATGCCGTTCGTGAAGCCGATGACCACCATGCGCGGGATGAATCGAACGGCAGCCCCGAGGCCGGTAAGGCCCATGATGAGGAGAAGGATTCCTGCCATGAGAGTGACCATCGCAAGGCCACTCAAGCCGAAGTGCGCCAGGATTCCAGCAACAATGACGACAAACGCGCCAGTGGGTCCGCCTATTTGGGTACGCGAGCCGCCGAGAGCGGAGATGATAAAACCGGCAACTACAGCCGTGTAAAGACCCGCTTGTGGAGTGACACCAGAGGCAATGCCGAAGGCCATGGCGAGAGGCAATGCGACCAGACCAACTGTGACTCCGGCGAGCAGATCGTGATAGAACATCTGCGCGGAATAGACACGAAAGGCGAGAATCGACTTAGGTAGATTCGGATTGCTCAAAGACATGGGAGGGCTGATGTCTATTCTACGCGAATCGTGATTTTGAGGTATTAGCTGACGGCGGTCACGAGCGATTTGCGGTAGATGAAGGCGGCGCGGTGGCGCGCATAGAAGTGTTCTTCCCTGCCTTGGCGCATGTAGTTGTGCGCTTCGTAAAGGCGGATCGCGGATTTGTTTTCGGTGTCGACATGAAGCCAGATGAAGTGTGCGCCGGATTCGAGGGCGGAAGCTTCGACGCGGGTGAGCAGTTCGCTGCCGATACCGTGGCCGCGTG
This sequence comes from uncultured Acidobacteriaceae bacterium, assembly GCA_963782085.1. GTDB lineage: Bacteria > Acidobacteriota > Terriglobia > Terriglobales > Acidobacteriaceae > Telmatobacter. Next base: position 160,481 of record CAWAIL010000001.1, on the reverse strand, counting down.
AAGCCGGCGTGACTTCGAGGGTCTGGATGTAGGCGGCGGGCGGATTGGTGGAGGCCTTGAGATCCACGATTGCGAAGCCGGTGAGCTGACCGCTTTCATCTGCGACCCAGGTTGCCTGGCGCGAGCTTTGCGTGAGCTTGCGCATGTAGACGCGGCTGAAACGAAACGGCGGCTCGAAGCAGAGCTCTTCGATGGCGTAGAGCGGGGCAAAGTCGGCCGGCTGGAAGAGGCGATAGAGCATAGACAGTGGTCAGTGGTCAGTGGTCAGTGGCAGGGATCAGTGGTCAGGGATCAGTGGTCAGAAAAACAAGAACAAGAGAGCGAGAATCCAGTGGCCAGGGATCGGTAATCGGTTTAGTCGCGTCAGAAAAAATGTGCAGGGCTGCCGATGACAGCAGCCCTGCAACCAATGCAGTTCCTTCGACTCCTGTCGCCGACGCGACCTTCGCTCAGGGTGACCACTCGTGGTTAGACCATGGGCCGATCGAGGCTAGACCTTGGCTTCGAGGTCGGCGATCACGTCGAAGAAGCGCTGGTCGAGGCGGCGGTTGGTGGCGATGGCTTCCTTGATGGGGATGTCGGTGATGTCGGTGCCGTGCAGGACGGCGATGCGGCCCCACTTCTTGCTCGTGCACCATGTCGATGGCGTGCAGGCCGTAGCGCTGGCCGAGGACGCGGTCGTAGGCCGTGGGAACGCCGCCGCGCTGGGTGTGGCCCAGGTTGACGGAGCGGGTTTCATAGCCGGTCTTCTTCTCGATGAGCTCGGCGAGCGCTTCGCCGATGCCGGAGAGGCGCGCGTGGCCGAAGGAGTCGACCTGCGCGGAGCCGATGACCTGGCCGACTTCGGGCAGATGGCAGCCTTCCGCGACCACGACGACGCCGTAGTGCTTGCCGTGATCGTAGTTGTACTTGAGCAGCGCGCAGACGTGGTCGATGTCGATTTCCTTTTCGGGAACGAGGATGACGTGCGCGCCGCCGGCGACGCCCGAGGCGTAGGCGATCCAGCCGGCGTCGCGGCCCATCACTTCAATCACGATGACGCGGTTGTGCGAGTCGGCGGTGGTGTGGATGCGGTCGACGGCCTCGGTGGCGATCGATGACGGCCGTGTCGAAGCCGAAGGTCTGGTCGGTGCCGCTGATGTCGTTGTCGATGGTCTTGGGAACGCCGACGGCGTTGCACGCCGTTTTCGCTGAGGAAGAGCGTGACGGATTGCGTGTCGTCGCCGCCGAGGGCGATGAGCGCGTCGATCTTGTTGGCCTTGAGAACTTCCTGCACCTTCTCGATGCCGCCGGGAATCTTCTTCACGTTGGTGCGCGAGGAGTGCAGGATGGTGCCGCCCTTCAGCTGGATGCCGTCGATGTTTTCGAGCGTGAGCGGAATGAAGTTGTTATCGAGCACGCCGCGCCAGCCGTTCAGAAAGCCGATGAACTCGTCGCCGTAGTGGTTGATGCCCTTTCTGACCGCCGCATAAATCACCGCATTCAATCCGGGGCAATCGCCGCCGCCGGTCAACAAAGCAACTCGCATCGTGGAATCTCCTCGAGAAATGTCGCGGCTCATAGTGCCGCAGTTCGAATGTATGCGTGCACGGCAGCCGGCAGACGGGCGAGGATCACCGGCCTTAACGCCTTAAACAGTGTATCGCGGCGCTGTCAAGGGGAATCGTGATGGGAATACAGTGAGCAGGGACAGGGGACAGGGACAAGGGACCGAGGAGCCGAGAGCAGCGACTTGCGCAGACGATTGACATCGAGCGGCGTGCGGCGGAGTGGTTCAATAGGGTATGCCCGAAAGCGGCGCTGCGATTTCTGCTCGCGTTTGTCGGCCTGGTCGTCGTCGTGCTGCTGGTGCTGCTGCAGCTGACGCGGCTGGGATACCTGATCCGCGCCACGATTCCCGACCGGCCGCGGCAGCGCATGTTCATTGCCTCGGTCTCGTTCCTGATCACGTTTGCCGGCGTGCGGCTTCTGGTGCACCGGATCGTGAACCACGAGGGGCACATGCAGTGGGTGATGGTGCGCGGGATGCACATTCACCACCTGGTGTGGGGCATTCTGATTCTGCTGCTGGTGGGTTACGGCTGGCTGCTCGATCTGGGATGGTCGCACTCGCCGATGTCGATCTTTTTCGGGCGGCTGATGGCGGTGAGTTACGGCGTGGGCGCGGCGCTGACGCTGGATGAGTTTGCGCTCTGGCTGAGCCTGGAGCCCGATGCCTACTGGACGCGCGAGGGCCGGCTGAGCATCGACGCCGTGATCATCTTCGGCGCAGTGCTGGCGGTGGGCGCGTGGGGCGCGCCGTTTTTCAGAGCGCTGCAGCGGATGTGGCGGCAGGCGGAGCGGCGTGCGCGAAGGGATCGGCCGGGTCAGCTCGCCGATTCGCCGCGGGCGGTTGCTTCGTCGGCGTAAAGTTCGGCGATCACCGCCGCATATTTCGCAGTAAGAACGCGGCGCTTGATCTTCATTGAGGGCGTCAGCTCGCCGGAGTCCTGCGTCCACTCGTCGGCGACGATGCGGAAGCGCTTGAGGGTTTCAAAGTTGGCCAGCGAGCCGTTCACTTCGCGGACAATCTCGGCGTAGAGCGCGACGACGCGCGGATCGGCCACCAGCTCGGCGCGCGATTCGGCGCTGAATGCCGTGCTGGCGCGCCCACTCTTCGAGCGCGGCAAAGTTGGGCGAGATGAGCGCGGAGATGAACTTGTGCCGGTCGCCGACCAGCGCGGCCTTGGCGACGAGCACGCTGTTCTTCAGCTTGTTTTCGATGGGCTGCGGCGCGACCAGCTTGCCGCCGGAGGTCTTCAGCAGTTCCTTCTTGCGATCGGTGATGTAAAGGAAACCGTCGGCGTCGAGGTGGGCGATGTCGCCGGTGCGGAACCATCCCTCGGCTGTCGAAGCACTCGGCAGTGGCGGCGGGCTTTTGCCAGTAGCCGGCGAAGACCGAAGGCCCGCGGACCAGCAGCTCGCCGTCTTCGGCAAGCTTGAGCTCGACGTTGGCAGCGGCATGCCAGACCGAGCCCATGCGATGCCGGATGGGCGTGTTGAGTGCGATCACGGGCGAGGTTTCGGTGAGGCCGTAGCCTTCCCAGAGCGCGATGCCGGCCGAGGCGAACCAGCGCGCGGTGTCGATGCCCAGCGGCGCGCCGCCGGAGATGAAGATTCGACGCGGCCGCCGAATGCCTCGCGAACCTTGGAGTAGACCAGCTTGTTGGCCAGCTTCCACAGCAGCGAGTCGGGCTGGCGGCCGTCGTAGACGGTGTCGGCGTGAGCGCGAGCCGAGACGGATGGCCCAGGCCAGCATGCGCTTCTTGACGGGCGATTGCGCGGATTTCTGCTCGACTGCCTGGCGAATCTTCTCGTAGACGCGCGGCACGCCGACGATGACTGTGGGCCGGACTTCGCGCATGGCCTGCGGCAGCTTGTCGAACTGCGAGCAATAGGCCACCTGCGCGCCGTGGTTGTACATCACGTAGTCGAGAGCGCGGGCGGTGACGTGCGAGAGCGGCAGAAAAGAGATGCAGGCGTCGGTGGAATTGAAGCCGAAATCGACGGCGGCGAAGTTCTGGTTGGCGGCGATGTTGCCGTGGGTGAGGGCGACGCCTTTGGGCTCGCCGGTGGTGCCGGAGGTGTAGATGAGCGTGGCCAGATCGCGCGGGCTCAACGGAGCGAACGAGCGCGTCGAAGACGGGATCGCGCTCGGTGCCGCGCGCATCGGCATCGGCGAGCAGCTCGCTCATGGCGATGGCGCCGTCAGGAGCCGGCGAATCCATCATGACGATGTGCTCGAAGCTGGGTCTGCGCGCGCACGGAGTGCAGCTTGTCGAACTGCTGGCGCGTGGAGACGACGGCGATGCGGCAGCCGGCGTCGCGCATCTGCTCGGCGATCTGCTCGCCGGTGAGCGTGGGATAGATGGGCACATCGGCGGCGCCGATGGCCAGCATGGCAAAGTCGGTGACGGCCCACTCCCAGCGATTCTCGCTGATGAGGGCGATGCGGTCGCCCTTTTTCGCGCCCAAGCGCAGAAACGCCGTGGCCAGTGCGCGAACGCGCTGATAGATCTGGTCAGAGGAGATCGGATGCCACTGGCTGAACTCGTCCTGCCAGAGAACGGCGCGCGGATTGGCGGCCGCGGCGATGCGAAGAAAAAGATCGTTGATCGTGGAGATCGGAGAGTAGGGAGTCATTGCATTGATTTGGGAGCGGCGGCAATCGTATCATCCGAGCCTTGGAGAGTGTACCAAAGGACAGGGATCAGGTTTCAGGGTTCAGGGATCAGAGATCGGCGGGATCAGAGATTAGCAGGGAAGACGGCTTAGCTGAGCGAAGAATGCATGAACGCAGGAATAGATGCGCAGCATGAAGGGCGAGGACTGGAGCAAGTGACGAGGAGTCCGGCGGGCGCCGGACCCCTCGGGTGCAAGGACGCAATTTGCTACGGCAGCGCGTAGATGGTTTGGAGGACCTTTCTGCTTGAGGCTGTCAGGGAGCGGCGCATAGGAGAGAGTCGAAACTTCGCCTTCGCCCGACTTGATGCTCCAGCTCAGCATGTCCTTGATGACCTTTTCCTTGGCCATGTCGGTGGGACTGAGTGGGAATGAGCAGGTAAGTGAAGCTGGAGATGGGATAGGACGTTGGCGCCCGGAGCGTTGGTGATGGAGACGCGGTAGTCGGCGGGATATCTTGGCGCGTGGCCGCGGCGGCGGTCACGCCTTCGATCGAGGCCTTGACCCAGTTGCCGGCAGCATTCTTGATGGCGCCGAAGTCGATGTGGTTCTGCAGGGCGTAGATCAGCTCGACGTAGCCGATGGCGCCGGGCAACTGGCGGACCTGCGCGGCCACGCCCTCATTGCCTTTGCCGCCCACGCCGGTCGGCCAGTTGATCGCGGTGCCCTTGCCGGGGCCGCCTGCCCAATCCTGGCTGACCTTGCTCAGGTAGTCGGTCAAGATGAAGGTGGTGCCGCTGCCGTCGGAACGATGGACGACGATGATCTTCTGGTCGGGAAGATTGACGCCCGGATTGTCCTTGGCGATGCGCGGGTCGTTCCAGTTGGTGATCTTGGCGAGGTAGATGTCGGCCAGCACGTCAGGGCTGAAGCGGAGATCTGCTGACGCCGGGAACGTTGAAGACGGGAACAACGGCGCCGAGCACAGTGGGAATGTGAACGAGCTTGACCTTGGACGGCGGCCAGCGCATGCGTCGGTCATGGGCATGTCGGATGCGCCGAAGTCGACGATGCCGTTAGTGACCTGCTGGATGCCGCCGCCGGAACCGATGGACTGATAGTTGATTTCGACGCCGGGATGCGCGGCGCTGTATTCGCTGAACCACTTGGAGTAGATGGGGTACGGGAAATGTTGCGCCCGCCGCTGTGATCTTCTGGGCCTGAGCGGCGCTCAAAGCGCACACGAAACAACGCAACGACAAGCAATGTTTTCTTCACGATTATCTCCCTTTCAGATTTCCTGCCGAGGTCCATTGTCTACGGCAAATGTTACGGGGAGTTGAAAAAGAACGAGGATTAGGTAACAAGGGATAGAGGAACAGGAGTTTGCGTGAGCGAACAGTGACTCGAAGAACGCAGACGCGCAATAGAATGCACGACATGGCCGACGGAGTTTCACGCGAGCGGATCACGAGCACACCGTGGTGCTCGGCAGTCGGCGTTCGACGCTGGGCGGGTGACGCGGGTCTGCTGAGCCGGCGTGCTGGACGCGATTGCGGCGCGGGGGCCAGCGGCAGCGTGAAGTGGAACTGACGCGCCGTTGCCGAGTTCGCTTTCAGCCCAGATGCGGCCGCCGTGGGCCTGCACGATGTGCTTGACGATGGCGAGGCCGAGGCCGGTGCCGCCGGACTCGCGCGAGCGGGCTTTGTCGACGCGGTAGAAGCGCTCGAAGATGCGCTCCAGATGCTCGGAGGCGATGCCGGGGCCGAAGTCCTGAACGGTGAACTCGCACTTCAGAGGCGAGCAGGCGCGCGCCGGCGCGGATGCGCTTGCCGGTCTTCGCATACTTGAGGGCGTTCTCCATCAGGTTGCCGAAGACCTGGTGCATGGCGTCGGGATCGGCCATGACGAGCGCGTCGGGCGCGCCGGCGGACTGAAGCTTGACGCCGGAGTCGACGACGATGCCGCCGATGGAGTCGATGGCGTCCTGCAGCAGCACGCTGGCGCGGACGGGCTGCAGCGTGAGCTTGTAGTCGGGGCTTTCGACGCTGGCCAGGGCGAGCAGATCCTCGGTGAGGCGATTCATGCGGCTGGCGTTTTTGAGAATGACGCCGAGAAATTCGCAGCGTGGTTTCAGGGCTGGGATTGGGATCTTCGATCAGCGTTTCGACGTAGCCCTGGATGGAGGTGAGCGGCGTGCGCAGCTCGTGGCTGACGTTGGCGACGAACTCGCGGCGGGATTTTTGCGCGGCCTCGATGCTGGTGACGTCGTGGAGCACGACGAGCGCGCCGCCTGAAGGCAGCGGCGCGGCGTTGACCTCGAAGACGCGGCCGGGGGCGAGCAGGCTGGCGCGGCCGACGCAGAGCTCGCGGCGCTCGAGCGCGCCGCGCACGCAGGCCAGCAGTTCGGGGTCGCGCACGGAGTGGACCAGCGGGCGGCCGGGCACGAATCTGCGATCCGACGATGCGCTGCATGACGGCGTTGGACCAGCGCACGTAGCCGTCGGAGGTGATGGCGACGACGGCCTCCTGCATGGAGTCGAGCATGACGGCCAGCTCGTGGCGGCCGCTTTCGAGCTCGGCGAAATCCTTGCCGAGGCGCTCGGCGGTCTGGTTGAGCGCGGCTTCCATGGCGGAGAGCTCGTCGTGCGGCCGGTGGTGGATCGAGGCGCGCGTTCAGAGTCGCCGTCGGCGATGCGGCGGGCGAAGGCGACGACGCGGTGCAGACGGCGCGGAGATGCGGCTGGGCGACCCATGCAGCCAGGGGAAGAGCGACGACGAGCGCGATGAGGCCGGACCAGAGAGCTTCGCGGCCGAGCAGATGCGAGCGTTCCTCGCTGCAGTGTGCTCCACAAAGCGGCGAAAGACAAGCTCCATCACCAGCGTGTGAAAGACGAGCAGGAGGACGAAGAGCGCCGAGCAGCTTGGTGAAGACTTTGGGGGTCATGAAAAGCAGCTTTCAGCTGTCTAGCTTCTAGCTTTCAGCTTCCATCGTGACGAGCCAGAAGCTGCGAGCAGTCGTCGAGCTGCTCGCTGGCTAGAGGCTAGAAGCTGAGGGCTGATAGCTTGTTCTTACTCGCCTTTGGGCAGTTCGAAGCGATAGCCGGCGCCGCGCACGGTCTTGAGATAGCGCGGATTCTCCGGGTCGATCTCGATTTTCTCACGGATGCGGCGCACATAGACATCGACCGAGCGCGGCGTGACGAAGCGGGCATCGCCCCAGACGGCGTCGAGCAGGTGGTCGCGGCTGAAGACGCGGCCGGGATGGCGCGCGAGATAGTCGAGCAGGCGGAACTCGGTGGCAGTGGTGGTGGTGAGCTCGCCGCGCACCTTCAGCTGCATGGCGCTGGCGTCGATGATGACTTCTTCAAAGCTGATGACGGAGGGCGAGGTGGGCCGCTCGAAGCGGCGCAGCACGGCCTTGACGCGGGCCACCAGCTCGCGCGTGGAAAACGGCTTGGTGATGTAGTCGTCGGCGCCCAGTTCGAGGCCGAGAACGCGGTCGTTTTCGCCGGCGCGCGCGGTGAGAAAGATGATGGGAATGGTGGAGAGGCCGGCGTGATTGCGCAGACGGCGGCAAACGTCGAGGCCGTCGCCGCCGGGAACCATGATGTCGAGAAGAAACAGCGCGGGCGGCTTGCGCTCGGCGTCGGGAATGAGATTGGTGGGGGTGTGAAACAGGCGGGCTTCAAAGCCTGCCGCTTCAAGATGATGCTGCACCAGCCGTGCGATATCGGTGTCGTCTTCCAGAACAAATACGGATTGGCTCAAACCGTCAGTCCTCGTCCCGCGGCCGGTTGAGTGTTGCAGGAGAGTGAAGGCCGCCGGGAACCATTAACAGAGTAATGCAGCCAGGCAAAGAGATTGCAAACGTTTGATGAAAATGACAGGGAGCGAGAAGGGTGCAGGGAGCGACAGGTGAAAGGTGGTTGGCGGTTTCCTGCCCTATGCTATTCGTCGTCTTGAGCGATTTTGTGCCAGGTCCCGGATCCCAGCTTTCCGGTCGCGCTCAGGGTTCCCGGAGGCTGGAACGAGTAAGTACCGGAGTCGTCCCAAGTGATGTTTGTGGCATGCAGGTTGTACTGACCGGCTCCCGCGGCAAAGGTGCCGGCATTCGAGGGAGCTCCGTCGAATGCTTCGCTGTGCACTTCATAGGTTCCATTGGCGGTAACCTGCCAAAGCCAGCGGCCCGTACTTGGCTGGCCGACTTCGATCTCCCAGGTGCCAACGAGATTTGGATCGACTGGGCCTGTCCCGCCGGAGGGTTGCGGCAAGCGAGCCGGGTATGCCGGATTGTCAGTCGCGCAAGGAACCGCGAGGAGGGTGCAAGCCTGCCCCGCGCTGTTTTTGCAATTGGATAAGGCTTGCGTGCCAGCGGTAGAACGATTTGCGTCAAACCCGTAGCCGAAACTTGTTCTCGTGGCCATAGCGGTCAGTCGGATGTAGCTGACGGCGACCCCCATGCAAGAATTCTGTGCGTGATTCGAAGCTTCACAGTCGGTAGCGCCAAGCGCCTTGCAATTTGCCATCGCGGCTTGTTCGGCGGCGGCCTGGGTCAGCTGGCCGTGGGAAACGCCGGCGCTTGCCTTGAGGGACGAAGTGGCGACTGCAACATAGAGGCCGGTTGCATATTTGAATGACTTGGCGAGATTCTGACAAACCTGGACGGTCTGCGTGAGCTGACAGGCGTCGCCAACCAGAAAATGCGTCGGCGTCTGCGCCGAGGCAGTAAGAGCTGGAGCCGCAAGGAACAAGATTGCTGCGGGCCATGACCATTTCGCTGCGAAAACCTTCTTCACCATTCTGGTTCAGACCTCCAATCAGGATTGTGGGGAATTGAGTGGGAGTAACTACTGATAACACATTCTGCCGGTCTTTGCGGGGGAATAGAGGCAGCTCGTGGCGAGAACGGCACCGCTGGAATCAGCGCGAGTTTCTGATGATTGGGGTGTCGGGAAGGGCTGCGAGCGGCTCGATATGATCGATCGCGGCGTTTTCTCGATTTGAGTTGACTGGTTGAGAGGGACTGGCCGGATTCGGATCAGAGCGATTCTTGCGGTGGGCCCGGCGTCTGCGAACCTCGCGGGTGGCGACCCACATGAGCCCTGTGAAGGTGACGACGAGGAGGGCGATGGCGGTGGCGCCATGGAGTTGCTCACTGGGAGCGCCGACATCATCGCCGACGTCGCGAACGAGAAGTGCGAGGCCGATGAACACGAAGGCAAGATGAGTGCAAAAGACCTGAAGAGAGGCCTTGCCAAGAGTGAGGAAGGGCTCGATGGCAACCATGCGGAGAAGGTATTTGCGCATCCAGTAGACGACGACGGAGAATGCGACGAGGTTTACGACGCGCAGTGGACCGATCTGCCACTTATCGATGCGAATGCCGAGCGCCTGCTCGGTGAGATGCGGACCGAGCCAGCCCCAGCGCACACCGATGAAGAAGAGACATGCAGCAGAGGAGAGTGCGGCAACCCAGCCGGGAACTTTGCCGAGAACTGACTCCTGCGTGGCGGAGCGAGCTCCAGCCCAGAGACCGACCGTCCAGATGGCCTGCCAGGCGAAGAGATTGAAAGAGCCAGTTTCCTGGAGCGGGATCTGGAGATGGGTGAGATGCACGATCCAGTTGTGGACCAGGTCGCGCAGGCCGAATTGCGCGAAAAGCCAGATAAGTCCACTCGAGAAGAGGATTTTCTTCCAGCCAAAGCGGACAGCAGCTGAGAGCAGCAGCGGCGTGAAGAAGAGAAAGGTCACGTACATGGGGAGGATGTCGAGGAGCGGCGGGCAATAAAGGAGGAGCACCGAGCCAACAATGGCGACAAACGGATGCGCCAGGTAGAAATCGAGAAGATTATTGAGCGCGGCTTTGTGGGTGTGCAATGCGATTGCGGCCGCCACGGTGAAGGCGAAGGCGAGCATCAGCAAGTGGTAGCCATAGATTTTGAGCGAGCGCTTCCAAAGACGCAGACGAACGCCAGAGGCATCGACCAGGAGTTCGCGGATGTAGAGGCGGCCGACCAGGAGCGCCGAGACGAAGACGAAGCCTTCGGCGGAAGAGACAAAGCCGATGGGCGAATTGACGAAGTCGCTGAAGCGCGTAGGCAGATGGGTGAGGGTCATCCACACGAGGAAGAGCCCACGCAAAGCGTCGAGTTCAGGACGGCGTTCGAGATGGGGAAGCTGCATTCTGCAAACGGCCGGCACGCGGCGTAAGGGGTTAGACGCAAGAAGTCGAGCATCGAGCTGTTAGCTATTAGCCGTTGGCTGTTAGCAAAATTGGGCGGCGGTGGGCATTGTGCGATCCCACATCTCAACAAGCGAAATCCGTCCGCCTGCGATCCGCCAACTGGACAATCTTCGCTCAGGGCCGGTTGTGCGACACCCGGCTGTTGGAGGACAGTTTTTAGCTTTTAGCGGTTTGCTGCAGCCAAGGCGAAAGGAAGATTGACGATTCACCGGTGTGATCGGGCATTCGGATGCAATTTGAGACGCTCGGCTGCGCGTTCAATCAGCGCTTCTTGACAGACTTGGCGGGTTTTTTCGCAGACGACTTTGAAGATTTTGCCAGGGCATGCTTGGCCGGCTTCGCCTTTGCAGCGGGAGCCGGCTTGGGTTTCGGCTTCGCAACTTTGGCGGGTATGGGCTTGGCGGCTTTCTTTGCAGCCGGCTTGGGAACTGGCTTGGCCGAGGGTTTCGGTGCCGGTTTTGACGGAATCTTCACTTGTGTGGAGGCCTTGGCCGCGGTTTTTGACCCAGCGACAGGAGCCGGTTTGCCTTTGGCGGCCGCTATTGGAGCCGCTTTGGCAGGTGAAGGCGGAGGAGCTGGCTTTCCCGCAACTGGCTTTGCGCCGTGATGTGCAACTTCTAGTTTTGCAGCGGACGCTTTTTCTGGCTTTGCACCCTTCTTTGCGGCTGCGGGCGCTTGTTTCTTGCCACGAGCTGGAGGAGCTTCGTCCTCGTCTTGATCTTCGTCCTCGTCCACCTCTTCTTCGTCGCTTTCTTCGTCCGCGAGTGGACCTTTGGGCATGGGCCCGAGGTCGAGCTCTTCGTCGTCGCCCACTCCATCGATATCCTCGTCACCTACAAGCGCTTCTTCTGCCTCATCGTCTTCGTCGACCACGCGCTCCTTGATTTTGGCTTCAGCGCTGCGGCGCGCACGGACCGCTTGATGGTGACTTGCGGAGGCGGCGCGGGCGGCGAGTGCGGCTCGAGGAAGGCGCGCATCTCTTCCGGAGTGGTCAGCTTGCCGTCGATCAGCTCCAGGAAGATGCTTCTGCACGAGTCGTTGTATTTGGGCAAGTCGGGCGTGATGCGCATCTCCTGCATGAGCAGGTAGGGGATGCGCTGACGCGCTTCAGGCCAGACCTTGAGGAAGTGATTGAAGCGCTCCTGGACGGCCTTGTCCTTGCTTGTAAATCCAAGCCATAGAATCGCTTCCGGATCATAGCTCATGAAGAGCTTGTAGCTTGCCGAGGGCTTGGCGTTCTGCTTGGACGAGCAGAGCATTTTGGCAAATGCGCTGAAGCCAATGGAATCGAGCTTGTTCCACTCCTCAACGAAGCCCGGCCGCAGCAACGATTTCTTGAGCGCCGACAGGTCGCTTGCGGTGGCAGCTTGGCGGTGAGCAAGCTGCATCTGGGCAGCGGACATATCGGGATGAACGCCCTGCAGGAGCAGTTGCACGGCCAGATCGTGGAGGGCCGTCAGCTTGGCTTCATCGGCCTTGGCGGAGGTCCAGGCGGGAAAGAGGACCTTCATCCAGCCTTCGGCTTCAAGGGCGCGGAGGACTTTAAGGCCATCTTCTTCGTGGCCGATCTGCTCCAGTTCTTAGCTGCGATCGATGGGCGGAAAGAGTGCTCGATGACGCCTTCGGTCTTGGCGTTGTCGTAGCGGGTCTGGGTTCGCAGGTCCATCTCCCAGCCCAGGCGAGCGCGATAGCGGGTGGCGCGAATCAGCAGCGAGGGATCTTCAATAAAGCCGTAATTGGAGACCAGGCGCAGGACGCGCGCTTCGATGTCGGCAGCGCCGTTCAGCGGGTCCATCAGCAGGCCGTACGAGCCCTCGTTGAGCGAGATGGCCATGGAATTGACGGTGAAGTCGCGGCGGCGCAGGTCCTCCTGGATGGAGGCGGATGAAAGACCGGCTTGCCGGGCTTGGGATACTCGACGCGGTGGGTGCTGACGACGTCGACGCGGACGGTGCCGGGAAAACAGAGGTAAAGGCTGCGGGAGGCTTCGTCCTCGCCCCAGACTTTGCCGCCGAGTTTCTCCAATGGTTTCTTGAGCTTAAGGGCGTTTCCGTGGACCGCGACTTCGAGCTCGCGGACGGCATGGCCGCTGGTGAGGTCGCGAACGGCGTCTCCGGTAAGAAAAAGAATGGTCCCGGCTTCGCGCGCGGCGGTGCGCAACTGCGCTGAGGGCGTTGCGCTGGTCAGCAGAAAGCCGGTTTTCCAGGAGGTAGATGTAGTCGGGCATGCTCTATCCTGATTCCGCCAGCTGACCGTCAGCCCAAGTGTCTGATGATGTTGCCCTTACGGGAGATGCTGGCAGAACGCTGGCAAAGAAAACATTAACACAAGTTGCGGTGGAAGACTAGGCTGAATGCCTTGCACCAATTGCAACTTTTTGCGGTCTGGGAATCCTGGGCATTTACGAGGTCTAGGTGCTTCGAACGTGGTAGCCAGAAAGGGCAATAGAGCGGCGGCCTGCAGACGGCCATGCGACAATCCAGAGCGATGGCCTCGGCACGCAAACCCGTCATTGTGCGGAAGTTCTCCCGCGATTGGTTCGCGGGGTACGCGGGAGCCGAATTCGGGCAAGAGGCAGCCGGAGCTGGAGTTTCTGGACCTGACCGGCAAAGTGGTGCGCATGGGCTGGGAGCAGGTGAAGTGGATGTGCTATGTGCGGGCCTTCCCTGCCGGTGCGGCAGACCAGGCAAACCCTGAGCGGCTGGTGCGCAAGCGATTTTCGCTTGCGGCCGCGCACGGCCGGGTTGTGGATGCGGCTGACGTTGACCGATGGCGATGAGTTGGAGGGGCTGGCGGCCAACGACCGGATCCTGGTGGACGGCGCGGGGCTGCTTCTGACGCCGCCCGATACGCGATCGAACACGCAACGGATTTATGTGCCGCGGCAGGCAATCCAGACCCTCGAAGTGCTGAGCCTGATTGGAGCCGCGAGCCGCAAACGCGCCGAAGCAGCAAGGCGTGACGAAGAACAGCCGGATCTTTTTGGCAATGAAGAACACCAGCGATAGCTAATTGATTGAATGGGGCCTGGCGGAATTCAAACGGTGCGCGAGAGTGGGCACAGAGTCGACGAGACGCCGGTAATATTCGGCAGTGCGGCCGAGGACGCGAATTCCAGATAATGCTCCATGACCCAGGTGCGCGCGGCCCTCCCCATCCGGTGCTGACGCTCGGGATCGCGCATGATTTTGATCACCGCTTCGGAGATTGCCTCAGGGTAGCCGGGCGGAATGAGCAGGCCAGTGACTTCGGGAATGACTGAGTCGCGCGCGCCGGTGGATTCTGTAGTGACGACGGGAATGCCGGTGGCGGCAGCCTCGAGGACTGCATTGGGAAATCCCTCGCGCCATGTGGGTAGAACCAGCACGTCCATGGCGCGGTAGTAAGGCGCAGTGTCGGCGACGAACCCTGTGCAATGGATGGCGGGATGGCGGAGGATGCGTGTGCGCAAGTCGATTTCAAGTGCGTCCTCAGCCGCATCAAACCAGCCGACAAGAAGAAGCCGGGCAGTAGGCACAGCGCGCAAAACCGATTCGAAAGCCGTGATGAGTTCCGGCAGGCCCTTGTCTCGAGTTAGTCGGCCGACAAAGCCGATCACTTTTGAGTCTTGAGGGATTGCGAGCTTTGAGCGAACGTCGCTGGGTCCCGGCGAGAAGCGCTTGATGTCGACTCCGTTGCTGCTTCCCTGACCCAACAATCGGAGTTTGTGCTTGGATGCGATGCCGTGCAGGAGGGCCTGGTCACGAAGACTCTCGCTGTTGCATAAGACGACGTGCGCGCATGCGGAGGCCAAACGTTCGGCTGCGAATAAAAGAATGCGCTTGAGGCCGGTCGCGGTTTCGCATTTGAGCCCGCGCAACATGTAAACGCGGCGCGGGACGCCACTGAGCATAGCGGCGAAGGTGCCGAGAAGCCCAGCTTTGGGTGTGCTGAATTCAACAATATCGGGACGGATGCGGATGAGGAGCAACCAAAGGCGAAAGAGCGAAATGGCGTCGGAGAACGGTGCGATTTCGCGATGCATGGGAATGGCAATTCGCTCGACGCCTTCGCGTGCGGCGGTTGAATCAAGCAGTTCTCCTGGACCAGATAAGAGAAGAACACGAAACCCCGCCTGGCGGAGAATTCGCAGGCGCGCACTGAGGATCAAACAGGTCTGCGGATGGGTGACCCCAACGAGGATGGTTGGTTGCTTGGGTGCCTGCGAAATGGATTGAGACAAAGGTGGCCCGGGTTTCTGCATGCGGAAACTGCGCGCGTTCCAAAGCGACAAAAAGCAGGAAAGCGTGACTGTAGCGTTTCGGGTCAGAGGATCACCGTGACACTGGACACACATGAATGATTGCTGATTACCCGAGAATGATTGTCTTCCGAGGAACCCATGGTCGAGCGAACGCGAATTCTGTTGCTGATTCCGCGCCTGCGAGCGGGAGGCGCCGAGCGAGTGATGGCACTGGTGGCTCGTGGCCTGGCACGCGACAGATACGAAGTGCATCTCGGATTGGTGATGGGGAGAGATGCAGCTTCGGTGGTGTTGCCCGAATGGGTAACGGTGCATAGCCTGGGCGCGGGGCGAGCGAGGAAGGCGGCGTTGCGGCTGTTGAAGCTTGTGTGGCGGATCCGGCCGCTGGTGATCCTGTGCGGTGCGCCGGAGATCAGCTTCATGGTGCTCATGCTGCGGCCGTTCTTCCCTGCAAAGACGCGCATTCTGGTGCGGCAAAACGGCACGGTTTCGGTTGCGCTCGAACGGGGCGGCGTGCCGCGTTACACGCGGCTGCTCTATCGCTGGCTCTATCGCCGGGCGGACCGAGTGATTTGCCAGACGAGCGCGATGGCGGAGGACATGGTGCGAGAGGTCGGCATTGAATGCTGCAAGATCGTGGTATTGCCGAATCCTGTGGATGTAGAGGGAGTTCGCGCGGCGGTGGGGACTGGAGGAGTGTTGTGGAGTGGGGCAGGGCCGCATTTGCTGTCCGTAGGAAGGCTCTCACGAGAGAAAGGATTCGACCTGCTAATCGAAGCCTTTGCACTGGTGCAAAAGCGATTCCCTGACGCCGATTTGACGATTGTTGGTGATGGGCGCGAGGAAGGCGAGTTGAAGCTTTTGTGCCACAGTCTGGGATTAGAGAGTGCTATACGTTTTGCGGGACGCGTCGATCGGCCGTACGCGTACTTTGCGGGAGCGACTCTGTTTGTGCTGTCTTCGCGCTACGATGGAATGCCGAACGCGTTGCTGGAGGCTGCGGCGGCTGGGTTGCCGATGGTGGCAACACCGGCTTCAGGCGGGGTTGTCGATCTGCTGCAAAGGCGTCGAGGCATATGGCTTGCAACGGAGATCTCAGTGCATGCGCTAGCGCAAACCTTGATTGCTTCACTCGAAGAGTTGCACCCAGGGCAACGATTTGACCACGAGTTCTTCTCGAACAAGCAGAAAGTCGCCGGGACGCATTTCGAGGAGTGCATGGCAGCATCTGAAGGAGCACGAACCAAAAGTAATCAGAGATCTACTTACCCGCAGTAAGTTTTCCGCATTGACAAGATTTCCACAAAGGTGTTTCCTTGCGTTACAGTTCTTTTCATCTCCAGCAATGATTCTGCTTTTCGAAGCGAGTCTTGCGTTGCCGCAGTGAAGTCTGTTCAGACGATTTGAAGTGGGCGTGCCGGGCCAAAAATATATTCAGCCTTTTAATTCTTAGAGCATTGCCCCACACCGTCGAGCTGATTCTTCAGAGAATGTATCCCACATTGCATGTGTAGTTGCTCTGCGCACGCCCTGCGGACGCTTCAGAGGGTTTCTGTCTGGTCGTCGAGGAAGTCACAGCAGGTGGGAACGCACCGGAAGTTTGAACGGCGAAGCCTGAAGCTTTTGCCAGCAGCGAACTTGTACGCCGGAGGGCCCGATGTTTCATTTGCTGTTTGGTGCTGCGGTTGCGGCACCTTTGGTTGCCTTTATCGTTCCGTTAGTCGCGATCTCCCACTTAAATGCGGGAGTTGAACGATCGGATGTGATCGCTTCTGCTCGCTGTTATCGTCGCGACCCGATGTCGGCAGACGCCATTCAGCGCGCATGGTCTGCAAACGAGTTCGCCTTTGAGCGCGCGATCGAGGCGTATGAAGATTTGATCGACGCGAATGCGTGGAGGCGGCAATGAGCCACGCAGCGATCGATGATTCCCGGCCTGGACCGCATTGGCGGCGCGGAACGGCAGGCCATGCTGCTGGCCAAAGGGCTGCGCCGAGCGCGGCTGGCGAGTGAGCGTGGTGGCGCTTTCAGGGCAACGGCGGCGCGGCGGCCGCGGAATTGCGCGACGCCGGTGTCGAGTTCCTGAGCCTGGAGATGCGCAAGGGGCTTGCCGACCCGCGCGGATGGATTCGGCTTCAATCGCTGGCTTTGGCGCGAACGGCCAGACGTGCTGCACGCGCACCTGCCGCATGCCGCATGGCTGGCGCGGTGGTCGCGTCTGGCGGCGCCGGTGCCGGTGGTGATCGACACGCTGCACAGCTCCATCGACGGGCAAAGCTGGCCGGCGATTCGGCTATGCATGCAGCCGCTGGCTGACCGGACCATGTGACCGCCGTGAGCCATGCGACGGCGCAGTCGCATCTGGCAGCAGGAATGGTGACGCGAAGAACAACCTCTGCAGTGCTCCGCAACGGAATTGACGTGGACGCATGGCAGCCGGACCTCAGAATGCGCACGAAGCCGCGGCGATGCAGCTCGGATTGACCGACGAGTTTCTTGTGGCTGGCCGTCGGCAGGCTGGAAGCGGTAAAGGACTATCCGACGCTGCTGCAGGCGATGGCGACGACGCCGGAGACGGCGCGGCTTGCTGATTCTGGGCGCTGGGCCGCTGCGGGACGAATTGCGGAAACTGGCCGCACGACTGGGATTGCAGCGACGTGTGCGGTTTCTGGGTTCGAGCCGAATGTGGAGCGCTGGATGCAGGCCGCGGACGGATTTGTTCTGTCGTCGCGCTACGAAGGACTGCCGATGGTGCTGCTGGAGGCCGGCGCTTGCGGAGTGCCGCGGTGGCCACCGATGTGCCGGAACACGCGAGGTGATGGTGGACGGTGAAACCGGCTGGCTGGCCCGTGCAGGCGATGCCAGATGCCTGGCGGCGGCGATGACGCAGGTTGATGCGAGCTCCGGAAGAAGAGCGGCACGCGATGGGCGAGCGGGCGCGGCAGTCGCGTGATCGAAGCAGTTCAGCTTGGAAACTGTGCTCGACCGCTGGGAGACGGCTCTACGCGGAATTGCTTGGAGCGGAACGAGCCTGCGGACGAAGCGGCTGACGGCCCGGGAGGCTTTGAGCGCGCCACAGCGCGACGTCAGGCATAGGCACGTTCAGCGAAAGGTCAGAGGTGGCGGGCTGGTAACTCTTGCGAGGAGGCGATCGACGGAGGTGAATTGATCGGCGTGGGCGGGTAGGAAGGCGCGCAGTGCTGCGATGTCTGCGATCGCGGGCGGTGTTGGGGTGGACGCAGATGGTCCAGAGGCCGTTGGTTTCTGACCGGGCCCCAGAGCTGCTGCGGAATCCAGGTAAGGCCGCCACGAGGAACGGAACGCGCGCGAAGCCGTCGGAGAGCAGCGCAATGCCTTCTGCGCGGAGCGCGCGAGTGTGTTGCGGATCGAAGCCGTGACGCGGGGCAACCCAGATGCGCGGGTTGAGGCCGTGGGCGCGCAGAATTCCGAGCCCGTCGGCGATCCATGTGCGCTGGGTCTGGGCAGGCGACGCCGGCAAACTCTGACAGTGCGATGCAGGCCAAGCAGGCTGCGGCCATGGCTCGCGCAGATGGCGGTAGCCGTGCAGGGCGATCGTTGCTCCGGCTGACTTCGAGCGCGCGTATGCTGTCCAAAAGGCCGGATCGGGGGCGAGACGCGAGTTCGGGGTCGCGATTGTCGGGAACGACGGCCAGGATGGGCTGGAGACTGGAACTCCTCAATCAGCGATGCGGAACGGCTGCCAGCGGTCGAGCGAGACGGTGGGGCAGAGATCGTCGAGGCGAAGCAGATAGTGGCGGGTGTGGGAATCATGCGGCTGCCTCCGCGGCGGATGCGCGCGCGAGCAGCTTTCTGCTCCAGTACCAGAGATAGAAGAACGTGCTGACGGTCCAGAGCGAAGTGGCAAGCGCGATTCCGGCGACGCCAAACCAGCGCATGAGGACGAGATTCAGCACGATATCGAGAACCAGATTGAGGATGCCGCAGTAGAGGACCAGATCGGTGCGGCGCATGGCAACGAGAAAGCGGTAGTAGACGCGGCTGGTGACGAAGAACGGAATCTGAATGGCGTACATGGCCAGCACGGAAGCGACGACGGCGGTGTCGCGCGGGCCGAAGTCGCCGTGCTGGAAGGCGATGCGGACGAGCGGACGCGCGCCGGCGATGAGCAAGACGGCGATGGGCACGGAGACGAGCGCGGTGAGCCGCACCCAGGTGCGGATCGTGTGGCGGCAGCCGGTCCAGTCGCGTGGGCGATCATGCGCGAGAAGTACGGCACGATGGCGGTGGAGACGGCGCCGGCCAGCAGCGCGAGCACCACGCTGACGAAGCGGTTGGCGTAGACCAGCGCGGAGACGCTGCCGGCAGGCAGCATCGCGGCCATCGACTGATCGACGAGCAGGCCGCCGGAGGCGACCACGCCGCTGAGCAGCACCGGCCGTATTGGCCGGCGACTTCGCGCGTTGCCTCGGTCATGCCGTGCCAGCGCAGGCGGAAGCGTAGCCGTGCGTTGCATCATCCCAGCGACGATGCGGCATGAAGCAGCGAACCGGCGAGCGTGGCGTAGACCATGGCCCAGATGCCGAAGCGGGCGCCGAGAATGAAGAGCGCCCGAAGATGATCGGCGACCGAAATGACCACGGGCGCAAGCGCCGGAAGGGCAAAGCGGTCGAGCGTGTTGAGGACCGCGGTGCAGTTGGTGGCGATGCCGGTGATGAGGACGATGGGCAGCAGGCCGTAGAAAGATGCGATTGAAAGAGCGAGCTTGGCCGGCGGGAAGTGCGAGGCGATGAGCGGGAAGAAGCCGCGCGCGGCAAGCGCCATGACGGCAGATGGCGGCGCCGAGCAGCAGGCACATCCAAGCATGGAGCTCGAGAGCAGCTGCTGGGCGCGTTCGCGGCCCTCCTGTTCCCTCACCCGGACGAGCGTGGGCACGAGCGCCTGATTCATCGACTCGGAGATGAGGTTGACGAGCAGGCTGGGGATGAGCGCGGCGGCGAGAAATGCATCCATGGCGTCGGAGCGGCCATAGACGGAGGCAACGGCAATCTCCTTGAAGGTGGCGATGAGTTTGACGATGATGCCGGCAGCGCCGACCGAGACAGGCGGCGCGAAAGATGCTGCGATTGATGCTGATGGCAGGTGATGGGCGCGACAATTGGAGCAGGCGATGCGACATGGTCGAGCTGGCCTTCTAGAATCCGACTGGATGGAGCGGTGAGGGTCTGAGACGAGCGCTGAGGCACAGCGGTGCGATGACGGAGAGAAAAACAGTCAGCGAGCGCCTGCGGATCTTCAGCGGCGAGGCGGCCGGCGACGGAACGATTGCGAACAAGCAGCCATGTGGTGCGGTTCTCTTCGACGGTGGCGACGAGCGATGGTGACAGCCCAGACCAGCAGAGCAGTGACGAGCGCGATGCGCAGCAGACCGGGTGTGTGCAGCGCTGCACGAACGGCGAGTGCGACGAGAACGGTGGCGAGAAACAACGCGACAAAGCCCTCCGCCGACGACGATGGAGAGCGCGGTGTTGTGCGCCGTGTCGATGGGTGCCAGATGCGCCGCAGCTGACAAAGGTGCCGGCGCCGGTGCCGAGAAGCGGCGCGTGAGTGAAGGCGCGCCAGCCGGCGGACCAGATGTTGAGGCGCTGGTTGAGGTCGCCGCCTCGCAGTTGCTCGGGATGGTGGCCAGGCGCCCGAGAGTGCCGGCGGGAATGATGAACCAGAGCAGCGGCCAGAAAGGCGGCAGCGCGAAGACGCGCGGCAACGACGCGGCGGGCGTGACCGCGCGTGAGAAGAACGGCGGAACCTGCGAGCGCAACGACGGCGGCCAGAAATCCTCCGCGCGAGGCGGTGAGCAGCACAGCGACGAGCCCGAGCGGCAGAAAGCCGAGCGCCAAAGGCGCGGAGGCCAGCGGCGCTCGCAGTTCAGACAGAAGCGCGGCAAGCGGAAAGCCGAGATCGAGAAAGCGGGCGACTTCGTTGGGGTCCTGGCCGTAGGCGGCGAAGCGGATCTGGCCGGCGGCGATGGCTTCAGGCGAGCTGAAAGCGGCGAGCGTGAGAAGCGGCGAGCACCCATGAGCCGGCGACGGTAGCGCGCAGCAGATTGCGGAGATCGGCGGGCGTGTCGGCAAACTCCCACACCAGCCAGACGATCATCATCTCCTGAAAATAGCCGCGGATTTTGTCGAAAGTGGCAGCCGGATCGATGGTCCAGAAATAAGAACAGCAAAACCAGAGAAAGAGAGCGAGAGTCAGCCACTAAAATGCGCCGGGCGTGCGCATGCGGCCGGCCTGAAGACTGCGGGAATGGCCGCGAGCAAGAACAGCAGGCCCGCGATGCGGGCCACGTTGCCCAGCGGCTCGCCCAGATCGAGCGAGTACTCCCACGGAATCGCGAAGGCGAAGACGAGAAGCAGAATCCACGCGATCTCTTCGCATCGCTTAATACCTTTGCGAGTAAACCAGCGCGGAGTAGATGGTGACGCCGATGGTGGACTGAATGGCGGACTCCAGCGTGCGATTGACGAGATTCTTGGCGACGGAGTCGGGAACGTAGAGAATGTCGCGATCCTGCACCGGCTGGTCGGGATCCTGGCCGCGCAGCATGCGCTTGAGGTTGAGCGCGATCATGGTGCGGCCGCCCTTTTGCTCGCGAATGAGCAGCGCTTTGCCGACGGCGGCGTTTTGCGACGGCCCCCAGGCCAGCGAGAGCGCCTGCACCACGGTGAGCCCCTGCACGGGATCGACCGCGAAATCCGCCGGGGCGGATCACGTCGCCGACGACGTAGACCAGGCCGGCGCGGCTCACCTGCACGGTGTCGCCGGGGCTGAGCTCGGGATTGTGGTCGGAAGCTGTGTCGGTTCCGCTGGGATCGAGCACCACCGGATGCGGAGTTTTGGGATCGCCCTGATGAAAGACGTTGACCAGGCGGCCGGCGTTGGGCGAAAGGCCGGAGGCGGCGGAGATGCAGATCGAGCAGGCGATGGTGGAAGGTGTAGGGATAGACGCCGGGACGCGCGACTTCGCCGAGCACGCTCACATCCTGGCCGGCGTAGGCAGTCACCAGCACCGAGACCAGCGGATGCAGCAGCATTCCCTTGGCGACCAGCGCCGCTTCAATGGCGTGCGCGGCGGCCTGCTCGTCCATGCCGGCGAGCTTGACTTCGCCGATCAGGGGCAGCGTGACGGTGCCTGTCGGCGAGACGCGCACCGTGGAGCGAAATTCCGGCGTGTGGTACTCGCTGACTTCGAGAAAGTCGCCGGGCGCCGATGGGCGCGGGCATGGGCGGGGAGGCAGCGTGCGCGGTTCGAGCTGCGACGCGGTTGCGCTGGCGCGTGCGCCGCGCATTGTTCCAGATCGGCGGGGCGTTCTTTGGGATTGGGCAGGCTCTTGGTCTCCTGTGATCTGCGGGAAGCTGGCGACGCCGGTGGGCAAGCCCGAGGTGTTGGGCGTGGGCGCCTGCGCGCGAAGGCATGCGCCGACGGCGCAAGCGCACGCGACGAGCAAACAGCGGCGAGCAGCGTGCGGCGAGGGCTGAAAGCGACTCGCGCAGCAGCGCGGCGCCAACCGCGATCCAGAGCCCGACGAAAAATGTGATGGCGAGATAGAGCGGAAGATCGGGAGCGACCGGCTTCACCGGCTGGCGCGCGGAATCGACGACGGAGATATTCGAAGTGCGCACTCCGGCGGCCAGGCCGGCCTCCTCCGCCTTTCCTGCACGCGCATATAGAGATCGTGGCTGGCGTTCGCTTCCTGGCGCATGACGGCGTATTCGGTGGCGGCCTCGTTCAGCTTCATGCCTTCGCCGGTAGCCTGCTCCAGGCTGTTGCGCACCATTTGCTCGCGATCGAGAGCGGTTTGCCAGTTGCTGCGAAAGCGCTCGACCAGTTTTGCGTCTTCGGCCTGCTTCTGCCGGTCGAGATCCTGCAACTGGCGGCCGATTTCAACGACGCGCGGAAAGCTGGGGCCGTGCTCGGCGCTGAGCTGGGCCTGTTCCTGCTCCAGATCGCTGCGGCGGGCGTGAATCTGCTCGAGAAGCGCAGTGGCGAAGTTGGCGCTTGTCAGCCTGCAGGTGCGGATCGGACAGCGATGACCAGTCTCCGGATCGCCCTGCGAGGCGGCGCGATACTCGGCCTCGGCTGAGGATGCGATCGGTGGTGGCGGCGACAAGCTGGCGGCTGAGCTCGTCGATCTCAAGCAGCGCGGAGCTGTGCTCGGTTTCGCCGGGCTGGCCGTTGGCCATCACCTCCGGCGTGCTCACAATGCCGTGCTGCGCCTCAAAATCGGCCAGGCGCTGCTGGTCGCTGTCGACGCGAGCCTTCAAGTCGGTGAGCTGCGCGCTGAGCCAGCCGGAGGCCTGCGCGGTGGCCTGAATCTGCGATTCGGTTTCCTGCTCGCTGTAGGCGCGATGAGCGCGTTGACGACGGCGGCCGAGAGTGCGGCATCGTGCGAGCGGAAGCGAATCTCGACCAGCATCGTGCGCGGCATGGTTTGCACGTGCAGGCGCCGCGAGAAGCGATCGAGAAGCCAGGCCTGCGCGTCGGGAGTGGGTTGCGTCGGGATTGAAAGCCGGAAAGCGGCTGGCAAAGTTGCCGCAGAAGCCGGGAGCCTGGTAGAGCTTGAGGCCGACGATCACGCGCCAGGCCAGTTGATCGCTGCGCAGGACGCTGGCCAGCGTTTCAAGAGCGATGGGCGCGGAAAGAATGGAGGCAGCCGCGAGGGGTTCATTGCGCCTCCAGGTTGAGCGAAGAGACCGGCGCTGTGCGCAGCTCGACGCGGCCGGCCGCTTCGTATTGATTGGGAGCGATGAGGCAATAGAGAAGGCACAGCAGCGAGAAGCGAACCTTCAATGACGGCAATGAGCAGGCGACGGCGCCACAGAACCCGACAGAGCTCCCGGAGAGAAGTGGAAGCATGTCTGACGGGCTCTGAGGCGTGCGCGCCGGACGTGCTCGTTGAATCGTGCTGTAGAGCTACAGTGTCCGGCAAAGGATGGGACTCCGCCCCATGAGATCTCCGCGCCGGCCACTAAAGGGCCCAGAGGTACACATCTGTGTTGCGGAGAGTTCGTATCAAGTGTCGCTAATTGATGCAGGTTTGTTCGTGTTGTGGGTCACATAGGAAGAGCTGGCCGCAGAAGTGATTCGGCGCGAGGACCGGGCTGGCTGGCATGCGGAGGGTTTCAGGCGATCTGACGGTACCAGTCGACGGTCCGGCGTAGGCCTTCGCGGAAATCGACGAGTGGCTCGTAGCCGAGCAATTCCCGGGCCAGGCTGATGTCGGCCAGGGAGTCGCGGATGTCGCCGGAACGGAAAGCGGTATAGGCTGGCTTGCCTTTATAGCCGGTGAGTTGCAGAGAATTCCTGAAAGGTCTGGTTGAGCGTGATGCGCTGGCCGGTAGCCACGTTCATCGGCATGGCCGGAGACTTTTTCGGCTGGCGCGGGGGCGGCCAGCAGATTGGCGCGAGACCACGTTGTCGATGAAGGTGAAGTCGCGGCTCTGCTCGCCGTCGCCATAGATGGTGGGCTGTTCGCCGGCAAGCATCTTGCGGCAAAAGATGGCCAGCACGCCGGAGTAGTGCGAGGTCGGGTCCTGATACGGGCCGAAGACGTTGAAGTAGCGCAGAGTGACGGTTTCAAGTCCATAGACGCGCGAGAAGGAGCGCAGATAGTGTTCGCCCGCGAGCTTGGCCACGGCGTAAGGGCTGATGGGATTGGGCAGCATCGTCTTCGTGCTTGGGAGCGTGGGCGTATCGCCGTATGACCGAAGAAGAGCCGGCATAGACGACGCGGCGCACGCCAGCGGCGCGAGCGGCGACGAGCACATTAAGCGTGGCATCGACGCAGTTGCGGTTGGTGGCGATGGGATCGGCGACGGAACGCGGAACAGAGGCCAGCGCGGCTTCATGAAAGACAATCTCGACGCCAGCGCAGGCTTGGGCACAGACAGCCGGGATCGGCGAGATCGCCGTGAGGAACTCCATAGCTTCGAGGCCGGCGAGGTTGTCGCGTTTGCCGGTGATGAAACTGTCGACGCCGCGAACGGATTCGCCGCGATCGAGAAGCGCCGCTGCGATGGAACGGCCGATGAATCCGGCGACGCCGGTGACGAGATATTTCGGCAAGGTTGTGCTCCCTAAAGACCGGCTGCGCGGACAACATAGTGAGTTGTGGAAGACGGTAAGAATCAGAATACAAGAGCCAGCGGTACGAACTTGGCAAACAGATTAGTTGGGTCGGAATTGGTTAAGCATGCCAGACCGAGGCCGCGAGTGCGCCGAGAAAGATGAGCTGGATTGCGAGTCGCGGGATAAGGGTTGGAACTGGGCGACCGGCGATCGTCATCTTTTCGCGCGCTGCTTTGACATTGGCTGGAAGGATGCAAAGCAACATGACAAAGGCGAACGCTGCTGCCGGCAGAGCGACACGCGGAATCTGCAAGCCGATTGCGATGAGGACTTCTGCAATGCCGGTGAGCGTGACCCAGAGCGCACTATTACCAAATCCCGGTGGAACCATGCGGACCAAGTCGGCCCGGCGTTTTCCCCAGTGTGCTGATGCCGTGAGCAGGAACATGATGCCGAGGGCTGCGCGCAAGGAGAGTTGCCAGTCAGCGAAGTACGGAATGGCGAGCCCCAGGGATCGAAAGATCGCGAACGAGATGAGCAAAACGATAAGCGGAATCAATTGAACCCTGGTTTATTTTCTCGCTCCGTGGCCGGTGACGCAAGAGTGAACGGCGCCTTGCTTTGATACGAAAATTGCGGCAGACCGGATGAATTGTGGTGGCAAGCACCAGCGATGGAAGCGCGAAGCCGTACAATCATCACCATGAAAATTGCCGCAAACGGGCTGAGTGAATTGAAGCAAAAGATGGAGACCCGCGAAGCGCGTATCGGCGTCGTGGGTATGGGCTACGTTGGGCTTCCTCTGACACTGCTCCTGAGTGGCGAACGATTTCGCGTAACGGGATTTGATATTGCTGCGGACAAGGTAGCCACGCTGAATGCCGGCGGATCATACATTGTGCGCGTGCTGCCGGAAGCAATCGCGGAGGCGCGGCAGGCTGGATTTCGGGCGACTTCGAATTACTCAGAAATCGAAGAGATGGACGCCGTGATCATTTGCGTACCCACGCCGCTAAATGAGCAGCGCGAGCCTGACTTGAGTTACGTGGTAGGAACCGTGAAGTCGATCGCGCCGCACATTCACGATGGACAGCTGATCGTGTTGGAGAGTACGACATATCCGGGAACGACAGAAGAGATAGTTGTGTCGCTTCTAGAGGAAGGCAATCGGTTGGGACTCAAAGTGGCGCGCGGCGTGGAAGAAGCAGGCGTGCACGTGGTGTACTCGCCGGAACGCGAGGATCCGGGTAACGACAAGGTAGATCGGCGCGATGTGCCGAAGGTGGTTGGCGGTTGCGGCCAGGCAGGTGTGGAACTCGCGACCGCGATGTACGGTGCAATCTTTCGGCGCGTGGTACCGGTGAGCAGTCCCGCGGCGGCGGAGATGACCAAGTTGCTCGAGAATATCTACCGATGCGTCAACATAGCGCTGGTGAACGAGCTGAAACAGCTCTGCATGCGGATGGGCATCGATATTCACGAGGTGATCGAAGCGGCTAAAACAAAGCCATTTGGATTTCAGGCGTTTTATCCAGGTCCAGGGCTGGGCGGGCACTGCATTCCTATCGATCCGTTCTATCTCTCGTGGAAGGCTCGGGAGTTTGATTTTCGCACTCATTTTATCGAGTTGGCAGGCGAAGTGAATGCTGCGATGCCGTACTTTGTGCTGGAACACGTGATCGCAGCGCTGAACGATCACTTGAAATCGATCAAGGGATCGAAGGTGCTGGTGCTAGGACTCGCGTATAAGCGCGACATTGACGATTTGCGCGAGTCTCCATCGCTGACGATTATCGAATTGCTGCGGCAGCGCGGTGCGCAGGTGGCATACAACGATCCCTACTTCCCTAGAGTTGGGCATGGACGGAAATACGATTTGAATATGTCGTGCACGCCACTCGATAACATCGGGCAATTTGATGCGGTGGTGATTGTGACGGATCACTCGAGCTATGACTACAAGCGGATTGTGCATGAAGCGCAGCTTGTGGTGGATACACGCAATGCGACTCGGGGAATTGAATCAGCGAAAATTGTTCGGTGTTGAAACGGGCCTCATAAAGCGGATGCCAGGGGTTGCCGCCCGCAGTGATCTGTGCTCCCAGAGCGGCCCCATCGTTTATGGTGGTGAAGCTGACTTATGGTCGCAGCTCTCCCAACCTTGGCCGAACCGCAGCACTTCTCGATCGTGGAGAAGGGGCTGTTTGCGGTGCTCGCGGCAGCCTCGGCTTACGGCTTCTGGCGGCGCTTCGGGCCGATCCTCAAGCAAAATCCTGCAATCGAAAAAAGACCCGGATTTTCATCTGTTCCCCATCGGCAGGCGGGTGTGGGATTTTGTCTGGGAAGTGCTGCTGCCAGGCCAAGGTGATCCGCGAGCGGCCGCTGGCGGGCATCGCGCATGCGCTGGTCTTCTGGGCGTTCTGCGCCTTTGCGCTGGTCACGCTGAACCACTGCGCGACGGTTTTCGGGCTTGGGTTTCTCGATCCGGCGGGACGCGTTGGGCGGTTCTATTTCTACTTTGCCGCGGTGTTTGCGGTGGCCTGCGCGGTGGGCATCTTCGGGCTGTTTGTGCGGCGATTTCGTGGTGCGGCCCAAATGGCTGGGCGAGGTCTCGTGGGAATCGGGCTTGATTGCGCTGCTGATCTTCGTGCTGATGGCCACGTACCTGGCGGCATTTTTCGTGCCGGGATGCGAGCACGGCTGCGCGGGCGCTGTGGTGGGCGCACACGCTTACGCTGCTGGCGTTTCTGCCGCTGATTCCGCACACCAAGCATCTGCATCTGGTGCTGAGCCCGGTGACGATCTTTCTTTCGCGCGGCGGCTTCAGCCGAGATTCCTCCGCTGGGCGGCGATGAAGACTTTGGGCTGGTGGCGGGCAAGGACCTGACGCAACTGGTGAGCCTGCAGGCCTATTCGTGCGTGGAGTGCGGGCGCTGCACGGAGCACTGCCCCGCCAACAACACCGGCAAGCTGCTCAACCCGAAAGAAATCGTGCTGGGCCTGCGCGGCTATCTGAATGAATTTGGGCCGGCAGTCGGAGGAGCCGCTGCTGGGCAAGTACAACTCGCAGGAGGCGGCGTTCGAGTGCACCACGTGCGGCGCGTGCGAGTTTCAGTGCCCGGTGGGCATTGAGCATGTGCCGATCATCGTCGGGCTGCGGCGCGGCGCGGTGAACACGGGCGCGTGGGAAGACGATCACGGGGCGAAGCTGTTTCTGGCGCTGGAGCGCGGCAGCAATGCGCTGGGCATGAGCGCGACGGAGCGCGACAAGTTTATCGAGAAGAATGCGCTGCCCATCTTCGACGGAACGCAGGAGTATTGCCTGTGGCTGGGCTGCATGGGCGGTACGATCCGCGCGGGCGCGAGATTGTGGTGGCGCTGGTGCGCGTGATGAGGTATCTGGGCGCGAGCTTCGGCGTGCTGCGCAAGGAGAAGTGCACGGGCGACCCGGTGCGGCGGCTGGGCAACGATCTGCTCTTTCAGCAACTGGCGGAGGCGAATCTCGAAGCGCTGGCGCAGAATCAAGGTGAAGAAGATCGTCTCGATCTGCCCGCACTGCGTGCGCACGATTCAGGAAGATTGGAAGGAGTACGGCACGCCGCCGGAGGTGGAGCATCACAGCGAGTTTCTGGCGCGGTTCGCAGCGCAACTGCCGCCAGTCCAAGACCAGGAAAAAATTGTCTTTCACGATCCGTGCTATCTGGGGCGCTATCGCGATGTTTACGACGAGCCGCGACAGGTGGCTGCGCTGGCCGGAGAACTTGGTGGAGGCGCCGCGCTCGCATGAGCGCAGTTTCTGCTGCGGCGCCGGCGGAGGGCTGGCGTTTCTCGGCGAGGAGACGGGCGAGCGCGTGAGCCATGTGCGCGCGGCGGAACTGGCGGCGACGGGCGCGAGCGTCGTGGGCACGGCCTGCCCCTTCTGCAATACGATGTTTCGGGATGCGCTTGCGGCAAAGGGCGAAGGCGCGCCGGAGTTGATGGACATTGCGCAGTTGGCGGCGCGGGGATTGCCGGAATGACATGCTGCCGAGACAACTGCGCGAGCGAGAGCTCGAAGAAGATGAAAATCGTTGTGCCATCAAGCAAGTTCCGGAACGCGATGCGCCTGTTCGCATCGCCGCGAACGGCAAATGGATCGAAGAGCGCGATCTCCAGTGGGCGATGAACGAGCCGGACGCCTATGCGCTGGAAGAGGCGCTGCAGCTGAAAGAAAAGCACGGCGGCGAAGTGGTTGTGGTGAGCGCCGGGCCGGAGCGCGTGGGCTCGACGATTCGCGAAGCGCTGGCCAAGGGCGCGGACCGCGCGATTCACATTGTCTGCGACGACCTGAGCGCGCGCGATGCGCTGGGCGTGGCGCGGCTGCTGGCCGCGGCCATCAAGCCGGAGAATCCCGATCTGGTGCTCACCGGATTGCAGTCGGAAGACCTGGGACTGGGGCAGACCGGCGTGATCGTCGCCGAATTGCTGGGGCTGCCGCACGCTACGCTGATTCTGCATGTGGAGAAGACCGATGCGGGCCTCAAGGTGAAGCGCGAACTCGAAGAGGGATGGTTCCAGTCGATCGAGTTGCCGATGCCGGCCGTGCTGACGATGCAGTCGGGCGGCAACAAGCTGCGCTACGCCACGCTGATGGGCATCAAGCGCGCCAAGACGAAAGAACTGCGCACGGTGAATGCGGCGGAGCTTGGCGCGGACGGCGCGCCGGTGGTGGTGCTCGAACAAATCTCCGTCGCCGAAGAAGCAGAAGTCGACGCAGATTCTGCCCGGCTCGGCGAAAGAAGCGGCGGCGGCGCTGGTGGAGAAGCTGAAGATGGAGGCGCGGGTGCTATGAGTGTTCTTCTGGTTTTGGAAGAGAGCGGTGGGAAGATCAGCAAGCGCCAGTTGGGAAGCGCTTGCCGCCGCGCTGAAGCTTGGCCCGCGCAAGAGCGTGACGGCTGTTGTGATCGGCGCGCAGACCGAGGCGCTGGCCGCCGAAGCAGCGGCCAAAGGCGTCGGCAAAGTGGTGCGCGTGGAGCATCCGCTGCTGGCGCAGTACACGGCGGATGGTTTTTCGCTGGCGTTGCAGCAACTCATCCAAAGCCGAGAACCCGAAGTACGTGGTGTTTCCGCATACCTACCAGGTGCGCGACTATGCGCCGGCGCTGGCGTGCCGCATGGGCCAGGTGCTGATCGGCGATGTGGTCGGAATCGAAGACGGGCCGATGTTTCACGCGGCAACTGATGCAGGGGCGGCTGAACGGCAGCTACCGGCACACCGGCGACGGGCCGTGCTTTGTCTCGGTGCAGGCGGGAGCGTTTCGTGCGGACGATGGATGCGGAGCCGCAAGGGACTCCGGCGCCGATCACAACCTTCACGCCGAATATCGACGCCGCGCAAATTCGCACCAAGCCCGGCGAGCCGTTCCGCGGCTCGGCGCAGACAGTCGATCTGGGCTCGGCGCAACGGATCGTGAGCGTGGGGCGCGGAATCAAGGAGGCCGAGAATCTGCCGCTGGTGCAGGAGCTGGCCGACGGCGCTCGGCGCGGAGCTGGCTGCCTCGCGGCCCATCTGCGACAACGGCTGGCTGCCGATGGAGCGGCAGGTGGGCAGCTCGGGCCAGACGGTTGCGCCGAAGCTGTATCTCGCGGTCGGAATCTCCGGAGCGATTCAGCACCTGGTCGGCATGAAGGGCTCGCAGTGCATCGTGGCCATCAACAAGGACCCCGACGCGCCGATCTTCGAAGTGGCCGACTACGGCATTGTCGGCGATTTGTTTGAAGTGGTTCCGGCGCTGACGGAGGCGGTGAAGGCGGCGAAGCAGTAGCGCGCTCGAGATCATGTCCGCGCAGTTTGAGCGCCAACGAGCTGTTCCCGGACGCTGCTCAAGTGATGACCTTCAGCGCTCATGGTGTACAGCAACAGCGTGCTGATGTGTTATGGTTCCATTCTTCGCCGCGCATTCACGCTGTGAGCGGAGGGAATTCAAGATGCTTTTTCCCGAAACGTATCCGGGCTGCGCTGTGCCTGACGATCCTGACCATGCTCTGCTGGGGATCGTGGGCCAACACGCTCAAGCTCTGCCCCGGCTACCGCTTTCAGCTTTTCTATTGGGACTACGCCATCGGCATGGCGGTGGGCGCGATCTTCTGGGGGCTGACGGCGGGCAGCATGGGACATGCGGGAACGCCCTTCCTGGCCGATCGTGCGGCAGACGGCCGCTGGAGCCGATGCTCTACGCGATGATCGGGCGGCGCGATCTTCAACGTGGCGAATCTGCTGCTGGTGGCGGCGATTGATGTGGCCGGACTGGCGGTCGCCTTCCCTGTCGGCATCGGGCTGGCGCTGGTGATTGGCGCGATTTCAAATTACGTGATCAAGCCGGTGGGCAATCCCCTGCTGCTGTTCGGCGGCGTGGCGCTGGTGGTGGTGGCTATTGTGCTGGATGCGGCGGCCTATCGCAAGCGCGAGGGCACGGCGAAAGCAACGACGGCGCGCGGCATTGTTATCAGCCTGGCGTGCGGCGTGCTGATGGGCTGCTTCTATCCGTTTGTGGCGCGCGCGCTGAATGGCGAACCGGGCAGGCCTGCGCCCGGGCCCTATGCCGTGACGCTCTTCTTCATGATCGGCGCTGCTGATCTCCGACGGTGCCCGCGAACTGGCTGCTGATGAAGAAGCCGCTGGACGGAAAGCAGCCGGTGGATGGCGCAGATTACTGGCGCGCGCCGATCGGCTGGCATCTGGCGGGAGTGCTGGGCGGAGCGATCTGGTGCACGGGCGGCGTGGCGAATTTTCTGGCCTCGGGCGCGCATCTGGTGGGGCCGGCGGTTTCTTATAGCATTGGTCAGGGCGCGACCATGGTGTCGGCGTGCTGGGGCGTGTTTGTGTGGCACGAGTTCGCCGGCGCTCCGCGCACAGGCCAAAATGTTTCTGGTGCTGATGTTCCTGTTCTTTCTTGGCTGGGGCTGGGCGCGGTGGCGCTGGCTCCGCTGTATTGAGAGTGATCCGTGGCATGGAATGACGATGAACGACACACGCAAACCGATCGTGATTGTCGGCAGCATCACGATGGATCTGGTGACGCGCACGCCGCGGATTCCGGCGATCGGGCAGACGCTGATCGGGACCGGCTTTGAGACCACGCCGGGCGGCAAGGGCGCGAACCAGGCCGTTGCCGCGGCGCGGCTTGGCTATCCGGTGGCGATGGTGGCCAAGGTCGGCGACGACGCGTACGGGCCGGCGCTGATCGAGAATCTGAAGCGCGCAGGCGTGGATACGGCGCGGCATGGCGCAGGTAGCTGGGCTCCTCGGGTCTGGCGCCGATGTTTGTGGCCGACGATGGGCTGAACGCGATCGTGGTGGTTCCGGGCGCGAACGGCAAGATGGATCGCGCGACAGTGGATCAACATGCCGACCTGATTCGCTCGGCGGGAATGGTGCTGTGCCAGCTTGAAATTCCCATGGACACGCTGAGCTACACGCTGGACTTTTGCGCGCAGGCGGGCGTTCCGGTGATGCTCGATCCCGCGCCGGCGGCGACTTTGCCGGAGGCGGTGTTGGAGCCAGGTGGCGTGGTTCACGCCGAACGAGACTGAGGCGGCGTTTTACGTTGGCGACGGCTCGAGCGCGGAAGAAAGCGCGGAGCGGCTGCTGGCAAAAGGGCTGCGCGGCGTGGTGCTGAAGCGCGGCGGCGAAGGCGCGTATGTAGCCGTTGCGGGCGGCAAAGCCGAGTGGGTGAAGCCGTTCAAAGTGGACGCGATCGATACCGTTGGCGCGGGCGACTGCTTCAATGGCGCGTTTGCCGTGGCGCTGCTCGAGGGCAACGACCCGTGGGCGGCGGCGCGATTCGCCAACGCAGCGGCGGCAATTTGCGTTACGCGCAAGGGCGCGCAGGCATCGATGCCGATGCGCGCCGAGGTCGACGAGTTCATTAAGAAGAACGGCTGAGCGGGGCCACGCTTTGAACGATCCAGTGGCCCGATCTGCGACGGCTCAGAAGCATCGGCGACAATACTGACAATGAGTGGCTTTGCGCAAGCGGATTGGCCGACGATTGCGGGTGAGCGAGCGCTGCGAAGCCGACGCACTATCCTCCGCGGCATTCCGTTCGCCGCTGCTGCGCTGATGACTGGCGAAAGCCGTGCATTTGCCTGGGCGCAAGCGATCGCGAGTGCATCACCCGGCTCGGTTGTGCCTGGCGCCAAGCCGGATTACAAGCTCGATATTGCCGAGATCGAATGGGAGCTGAGCCCGAAGAAGAAGGTTCGCACAACAGCATATAACGGGCAGATTCCGGGGCCGGTATTGCGCGTGACGGAAGGCAAACCGGCGGTCATCCAAATCACGAACCGACTGGACCGGGAGGAGATCGTGCATTGGCACGGGCAATGGATCCCCTCGTTGGTCGACGGCGCGATGGAAGAGGGCTCGCCACCGCTAGCGGCGGACAAGAGTTACCTGATCCAATTCACACCAAAGCCGGCGGGACTGCACTGGTACCACACGCATGCGATGGCTCATCACGATCTAAAGCTCGGACTTTACAGCGGACAATTCGGCGTGCTGCATGGTGGAACCGGCAAACGGCGATGCGACACACCACGATCAGGAGCAATTTGTTGTCCTTCACGATTGGGAACCGTATTACGCCTCGAGCGATGACGGCTCGATGATGGTGAACTACGCGTGCGGGTCGATCAACGGCAAGATGCTGGGTTACGGCGAGCCGGTCACGGTGCGCGAAGGACAGCGGGTCCTGTTTCAGATCCTCAATGCAAGCGCGACAGAAGTGCACTGGCTGACGCTGCCGGGACACAAATTCAAGGTGCTGGCGATGGATGGAGCGCCGGTGGCGACGCAATCGACAGTGGAAGTGCTAAGGCTTGGACCTGCGGAACGCGTGACTGCTTTGGTCACGATGGACACGCCGGGAGTGTGGGTGCTGGGCGAGGCACGCAAGTTGCTCCGCGATGCCGGCGTAGGAACGGTAATCGAGTACGCAGGGCGAACGGGCAAGCCGCGGGAGCCCAGTGCCGTCAAGCTCGCCTGGGATTATCGAATGTTTGGTGATGCAGCGCCGGCTGCGCATGTGCCGGATCTGTCGATCCCGATGGTGTTCTCGTCACGATTCAAGGGACACGGCGCGCTGGACGAGTGGATGATCAACGGAAAATCGTATCCTGAGACGGAAGGAATCGTTCTGCACGAAGGGCTGCGGCACCGTCTGATCTTCGACAATCGCAGTAGCGACGACCATCCTGTGCACCTGCACCGGCACAATTTCGAGCTGGTTTCGGTGAAGGGGGCGCTGACGAGCGGCGTGTATAAGGATGTGGTTGTTGTGGAGGCCGGGACCAAAGTAGAAGCGGATGTTATCGCTTCGAATCCGGGGAACACACTGTTCCACTGCCATCAGCAGGACCACATGGATATGGGCTTCATGGCGGTTCTACGGTACGCGTAATATCCTCAATAACAGCAAGCGTTCTGGGCGTTTTCCAAGAGGTACCTTGAAGTCTTCCCTTCTCCTCATTTCAGCAATCAGCGTCTTCGCCGCGTGCCTTCGCGCGCAGAGCAACTACGAGATTCAGGTGTACGGGGCCGATACTGTTCCGCCCGGCAGCACGATGGTGGAGCTCCACTCGAACTTTACGGCTGACGGGTTTCGCCGGCCGGATGGAACCGTTGTGCCGGACAATCATGCCGAGCATGAGACTGTCGAAATCACGCAGGGCATGAACGACTGGTCGGAGGTGGGGTTTTACTTTTTCACGAGCGAAGGAGCGGGCCAGGGGGCGCAGTGGGTGGGTGACCACATCCGGCCGCGTGTGCGTGTTCCGGAGAAGTGGCGCTGGCCGGTCGGTGTGAGCCTGTCGACCGAGTTTGGATATCAACGAGCGAAGTTTGCACCCGATACGTGGGACTGGGAGATTCGGCCGATTGTCGACAAGACGGCGGGGCGATGGTACTTCGCCGTCAATCCAGCGCTGGAGCGTGCGTGGCACGGGCCGGATGTAAAGCTCGGAATCGATTTCTCGCCCGCGGTAAAGATCAGCTACGACTTCACCAAACAAATCACCGGTGGCGTGGAGTATTACGCTGATTACGGCAGCATTACAAACATTGCGAGCCTGCATGATCAGCAGCAACAGATTTTTCCAGCGATCGATCTGAACGTATCACCGAAGTGGGAGATCAACTTCGGAGTAGGAATGGGGCCGACGGCGGCGACCGATCACTGGATCGTAAAAGGAATTATCGGGCGGCGGTTTGATTGGGGACACAAGGGGCAGTCTCAGTAGAACGGACCCTTTGAGGTCCCTAGAGCCTGAGCGAGTTTTTGTGCCGTCCCACACCTCAGAATCGGGACGTGGGGCATCCGGCAGTGCCTTTCTAATCCGGGACAATTTGGGATCTTTCTTGGAGCACGCGTGGATTATCAGATTGGTAGCAAAAGTGCATTCGTAAGCGCAGGTGCGCATGGCATCGGCGAAGCAATTGCGGACCTTCTTACCCAGGAAGGCGCGCGCGTCTTCGTAGCGGATTGCGACGAAACGGCGCTGGCTGAAAAAGCCTCGCGGTGGGCAGGCGTGATTTCCGCCGATCTTTCGACTGCGGAGGGTGTGAGCGAGGCTGTTTCTGCGGTCTTGAGCGCTTTCGGGGGAGCGCCAGACATCCTTATTAACAATCTCGGCGTGGGCAACGCATCGGCGTTTGCAGAAATCTCAGACGAATCCTGGGCGAAGAGTTTCAACATCAACTTGATGGGAACAATTCGAACCTGCCGGCAGCTTATTCCTGAGATGGCCAAGCGAGGATCGGGCGCCGTGGTGAACACCGGCTCCGATCTGGCCAAACAACCCGAGCCCACTCTCATGGACTATGGCGTATGCAAGGCGGGGTTGCTCTATCTCACCAAGGCTTTGGCTCGGCAATATGCGCCGCATATCCGCGTGAACGCGGTTTTACCTGGTCCAATCTGGTCACAAATGTGGACGCGCCCAGGTGGGATATTAGATCAGCTTGTGGCCGCCTACGGTGTCGGAAAAGAAGAGGCGCTCAAGCGGTTCCTGGCCGAGCGCCAAATGCCTCTGGGCATCGGAGAGCCGATCGATGTGGCACACGCCGTTTTGTTCCTGGCATCTCCTGTGTCGAAGTTTATAACCGGAGCAAGTCTCGATCTTGGTGGAACACTTCGCGGTCTGTAGTGATTCGCCGGCTTACCAGACGTGACAGGCGTTGGCCGGCATCATCGGCTGGCCCACTTTGCAGCCGAAGGCCTTGCCGAACTCCGGCATATTCTGCACCACGCCGTTGACGCGGAATTCGCGCGGCGAGTGCGGGTCGGTCTGCACCTGCAGCCGAATCTGCTCGGGCCGAGTCGCTGCCGCACCAATTCTGCGCCGAAGGCAATGAAGAACTGCTGCATCGGCGTGAAGCCGTCCTGCTTTGGCGTCGAGGTCGATGCCTTTCCGCTTCGCGTCGGCCAGAAATGCGACATAGGCCAGGCGCAGGCCGCCGTTGTCTGCGGTGTTCTCGCCCAGGGTCAGCTTGCCGTTGACCTTCACGTCGTCGACAGCTGTGAAGTTGCCAGTACTCCTTCACTTCGCAATCAGTCATCTCGTCGAATTTCTTCTTGTCGTCGGGAGTCCACCAGTTGTCGAGATTTCCGTTGCCATCGAACTGGCTGCCCTCGTCGTCGAAGCCGTGCGTCAGTTCGTGCCCGACGATCGCGCCGATATGGCCGTAGTTCTCAGCGTCGGTCGCCTTGGGATCGTAGAGCGGCGCCTGCAGAATCCCGGCGGGAAAGTTGATGTCGTTCATGAGTGGGTTGTAAAAGGCATTCACGGTCGCGGGAGTCGTAATCCACTCGCCACGGTCGACGGGCTTGCCAATCTTCGCCAGCTGGCGCTTGTTCTCAAATTCTGCGGCGCGCAATGCATTGCCGACAGCATCGCCGCGAACGACCTTCAGCGTCGAGTAATCGCGCCAGTGGTCGGGATAGCCGATTTTGTCGGCGACCATGTGCAGTTTGGCCTCGGCCTTGGTCTTGGTTTCAGCGCTCATCCATGCCTGCGCCTGCGATCTCCTTGTCCATCGCGGCTTCGATGTCGTGGACCATCTGCAGCGTATATGCCTTGTTCGCGGCGGGAACTGCGAAGCGACATAGACCTGGCCAACCGCTTCGCCAAGCGCTCCGTCGGTGGCGTCGACGCAACGCTTCCAGCGCGCTTCCTGCTCCGGCTGACCGCGCAACTTGCGACCGTAGAAATCGAAGTCCTCGTCGTCAAGCGCCTTGGGAAGTGCATGACTGGGGATGGAGTTGATCAACTGCCAGCGCAAATAGGTCTTGATGGTGTCGAGATCGGTGGATTCGAGAACGGCTTGCAAGCCCTTGAAGAAATCGGGATTGGTGACATTCAACTCCGTGACGCCGGGCACGCCGGTTTCGGCAAAAAGCTTGATCCAGTCGATCGCCGGAGTCAGCTCGGCGAGCTTCGACACCGTCATCAGGTGGTAAACATTGTTGGGGTCGCGCCGCGAAGTAACGTCCATCGAGACTTTGGCCAGCGCAGTTTCAAGAGCCATGATCTTCTGCGGCGTCCGCTGCGGCTTTGTCGGCGGGCTCGCCGATAAGGCCGAGCATTTTGGCGACGTGCTCCACATATTCCTTGCGGGTTTTCTCTGCGGCATCGCCGGTGCGGAAGTAATAATCGCGCTCCGGCAAGCCCAGCCCGCCCTGATCGACGATGGCGATCTGTTTGTGTGCATCCTTGAAGTCCTGCTGCTCACCGTAAGCGAAGAAAGCGCCGACGTTGATCATCTGGTAGTGGGCAAGCAGGTCGGTGAGTTGCTTTTTGTCAGTGAGCGCAGAGATGCGATCGAGCTCGGGCTGCAAGCGGCTTCAGGCCCTTGGCGTCAATTGCGCTTTCATCCATGCAGTGGCGTAGTAATCGCCGATTTTCTGCTCGTTCGGCGTGTGCTGCGACGCTGGCGATTTCACTGTGTTGAGCAGATTGTGCAGAACGTCCTGCGTGTGGTCGTAGACGATGTGCCGGTACCATAGGCACGATTTGTCGGCGGGAATCGGGTAGAGCTTGCCGAAGTTGCCGCACGCATACTTGCCAGAAGTTGACACATGGATCGGCGCTGGGATCCATCAGCTGCTTGTCGAAACCCGGCAGCAGCGGGACCTTCTTCTCAGGGGCTCCTTGAGCGGCGCCAGTTGTCTGCGCATGAACAAAGCTCACGTTAGGTACGAGCGCGATACAGCCGATGAAGCCAATGTCCTACGCTTCGATAAAGTCGATTCATTCCGAATGCCTCCCAAAAACACAATGGTGAGATTGTAATTGGCTGCGACAGGAGGGTCGCAAGCGAATAGGTACTTTGAAAGGAAGAGGTTCCGCGAAGTGGCGGCACAATTCAGGCCCGGTCAATCAAAGAAGGGCGGCCGAGGCCGCCCTTCAGAACGAACCGAAGAGGACTCAGGCCACCAAGCGCCATGGCGCGGATGGTTTCCTTGCGCACGGTGAGCCGCTCGATCAGGTCGGTGCGCACTTCGTAGCCGCGGCCGGGAGTAGTCGGGAATGGCGATTTCGCCCTGCGACGAAACCGTGACTTCGGGCTCGATGATGTCCTCGGCCCAATAGCGCGCCGAGGCGGAGACGTCGCCGGGCAGCGTGAAGCCCTCAAGCGTCGAGAGCGCGATGTTGTGCGCGCGGCCGATGCCCGACTCGAGCATGCCGCCGCACCAGACGGGAATGCCGCGCTCCAGCGCCGCATTGTGCACGGCGATGGCCTCAGAGAATCCGCCGACGCGGCCCAGCTTGATGTTGATGATCTTGCAGGACTCCATCTCGATGGCCGCCAGCGCATCGCGCCGGTTGCGGATGGATTCGTCGAGGCAGATGGGCGTGTTGAGGCGCTTTTGCAGCACGGAGTGGAAGTAGAAATCGTCGTGCCAGAGGGGCTGCTCGATCATGAGCAGGTCGAAAGCGTCGAAGGAAACCAGGTGATCTTCGTCGCGCAGGCGGTAGGCGGAGTTGGCGTCGCAACTGAGCATGATCCCCGGCCAGCGGCTGCGCACCCGCTCGAAGACTTCAACGTCCCAACCCGGCTTGCACTTGAGCTTGATGCGCTGATAGCCGGCGGCAAGTTCGCGCTCGATGATCGAGAGCAGTTCTGGAATCGAGGACTGAATGCCGAGCGAAACGCCGCAGGGAATGGTCTCGCGCACGCCGCCGAGCAGAGCTGCGAAAGCGAGATGCCTTCGCGCTGCGCTTCAAGATCCCAGATGGCGTTTTCGAGCGCGGCCTTGGCCATGGGATTGCCGCGCACCGGCTCGAAAGATGCGCGGGCACTCGCCGCCATGCTCCGGCGATCTCGGCGGCCAGCATGGGCGCAGTTCATTGACCATCACCTGCCAGGCGGTGTCGGTCGACTCGCCGGAGAAGAACGGCCGCTCGCCGGCCGTGCATTCGCCCCAGCCGGTCAGCCCTTCAGACTGGACCTCGGCGAGCAGAATTCGCGGTTGCGGGTGACGCCAAAGCTGGTTTCAAAAGGACGCACCAGCGGCATGTGCAGTTCGCGCAGGATGATTGCATCAATTCTCATTTGTTTCCTCGGTCAGGCTCAGAAACAGTGGTTCACGGAGGCAAGGGACCCAATTCGAAGACTCCATTTCCTTCCGCATCGCAGGGAGAAACCAAGTACGGCCAATCCCTGGGAAAATGCCTCCTGAAACTTCTGTCGATTCTCCAGCTGAACAGCGAGGGCCCGTTCGCGGGTTGCTTCGCTGGCCTTCCACTGGTCGATGGAGGCCGGAACCAGAATGCGTTCTTCGATGGCTGCTGTGCGGCTGCCGGGCGGCTGAGCAAGAATTGCCTCAACTCGCGGGGAATCCAGCTCCCACTCCGCCAAAAGTCGGTCGGTCGGGAGCCCACCCTGCAGTCGAGATGAGGATACACCATAGAAATCCACACGATACTCGCGAGAGATAGCGCCCAGCCTGTGGATATTGAGGAAAGCGTTCTTGATTTCCAGTGGATCGAAGGTCCAC
Source organism: uncultured Acidobacteriaceae bacterium (assembly GCA_963782085.1). Lineage (GTDB taxonomy): Bacteria > Acidobacteriota > Terriglobia > Terriglobales > Acidobacteriaceae > Telmatobacter. The sequence continues at coordinate 120,684 of CAWAIL010000001.1, read as the reverse complement.
TCCATGTGGCGGATGCCGCGCGAAAGCGCCTCACGCCGTTGTTCCCACTTGAGTTGCGCGCCAAGGCCCGCGATTGCGATGCGACTCGCGGACCGCCAGCATGTGGGAGTGAAGGTAAGGCTGAGGGCCGCCTTCGAGATTGTTTGATGCCCGGCAAAGACATGGCGAAACCAACCAGGGTTCGCGCCGGTTCCACGGGCTAGATCGCTTGCGAAGGTCGCTGTCGAAAGCGCCGATGACCTGGCCGCCGATTTTCTGCGCCAGCAGAAAGGTTTTGCGCGGAATCACGTCGGTCTCGTCGTAGCCCCAGGTCTCAATCTGGAGCTGGACGCAGGCCTCCAGCTCATCGATTCCCTCGCAGGCGCGAATCTCGAATCATGGCTTTGCCTGCTGCGGTGCCGAATGTTGGGCGTCGCGAATTCCAGATCGCTTCGGCTGCGAGCTTTCTGTTTGGCCTGCGCCCAAAGCGCTTCCAGTTCGTCCGGAGATAGCTCTTCGAGCGGCCGCGGTGCAGCGAGCTCCATCTCGCTGAAAGCGCTGGCGGAAACGCAGATTGCAGTTGCGCAGCGCCATCTCCGCATCCACGCCCAGGTGGCGGCCCAGATTGACGACGGTAAAGAGCAGATCGCCCAGCTCGGCTTCGATTGCCGGCTTGCGCGCGGGATCGCCGGAAGCAGCTTCGGCTTCGAGCTCCGCCGTCTCTTCGGCGATTTTGGGCAGCAGGTCGCGCCAGCTGCGGCCAGTCGAAGCCGGACTTCTGCGCCTTTGCGCCGAGCTTGGCGGCCTCAGCCAGTGCAGGCATCGCGCGCATGACACCGTCGAGCCGCGATGGGAGGCTGATTCTCTGCACTCGTCGCGGCGATCTCCGGACTAGCGTGCCTGCTTCTCGGCGGCCTTGATCTCTTCCCAGTTGCGCAGGACGGCCGCCGACGAGCCTTCGACATCGGCGTCCACATCGGCACGGTTGCCGGCAGCGCGCGAAGCCTCTTCGCCAAAGACGTGCGGATGGCGGCGGATCAGCTTTCGATTCAGATGATCGAGCACGTCGGCGATGGTGAAGTGGCCTTCGTTGGCCGCCATCTCCGCATAGAACAGCACCTGCAGCAGCAGGTCGCCGAGCTCTTCGGCCAGATGCGGAAAGTCGCGGCGCTCGATGGCGTCGAAGACTTCGTAGGCCTCTTCCAGCGTGTATTTGCGGATGGAATCGAAGGACTGCTCGCGGTCCCAGGGGCAGCCGCCGGGAGCGCGCAGCCGGGCCATGATGGCCGACGGACTGCTCAAACAGCTCGGCCGCCCGCGCCGGATCGGACGCGCTTTGGGGCGTCAAGTCGAATGCATTGGAGCTTTCAGGAGGAAGGTCCATGCACCTTAAGTTTACCGTGTGGAGAGGAACACCGCTGCACACTTTGAGATGAGCGGAGGCTGAGCGAAGAGACTGTATACTCACTCTGCCATGAATGTTGTTCTTTACCCTTTGATTGCAGGGCTGCTGGGTTTGGCCTTTGGAAGTTTCCTGAATGTGTGCGTCTGCCGCTGGCCGAAGGAAGAAAGCATTGCCTCGCCGCGGTCGCACTGCGATAAATGTCAGCGAGCGCTCGCGTGGTGGGAAAATATTCCATTGTTGAGCTGGCTGGTATTGCGCGGGCAATGCAGAACATGCCAAGTGCGCATTGGGTGGCGCCATCCGCTTGTGGAGTCGTCGGTCGGTGGCCTGTGGGCGTTCGTGGTGTGGCAGACGCTGATGCTGACAGACCTGCGCTCGTTTGCTGCGCTTTCGTACATCACACTGCTGAACGCGGCCGCGACGCTGGTTTTCATCTGGCTGCTGGTTGGATTGGCGGCCTTAGATGCGGAGAATCTGTGGTTGCCGGATCGGTTGATTTTTCCTGGGCTGTTGTTGGGAATCTTCCTGAGCTTAGCTCGGCCAGCCCTCGACACCTATTACATCGGCTGGGACTTTGCGGAGTGGAAGCATCGCACGGGAATGAGCCTCTCATTCTGGTTTCTCGGCCTGGTGATTCCGACCGCTTTGATCTTTATCATTCGTCATGTCTACCGTGTGTTTCGAAATAAAGACGGGATCGGTACCGGCGATGTGAAGCTGGTGGCAATGCTGGGAGGATGGCTCGGCGCACGCGTTGCACTGCTCGCTTTCGGAATCGGCGTTCTGACCGCCGCGGCTTATGCGATGCTGCTTTACGCGAATCCAACGCTGCGCGGCGATGGCGACTCCTGGCTTGAAGAGAAGCTGCCGTTTGGAACTTTTCTCGCAATCGGAGGGATAGTGGGCGCACTGTGGGGTGTGCCGATCGTGGCCGCCTATATGAAATGGGCGGGATTCTGAGCCGGTAGCGGGAAAGCGAAGAGCAAGAGCGGCCTATTGCTGGGCGGGACCAGAAGGACTTGCAGACATTGCCGGTTGCAGAGACGCCTTTGCGTTTGCGATTTCGGGATCCTTGAGCGCCTTGCGCGCGTCTTTTCCGTGGCGGCTGTCTGGGTCGTAATTCACGACCTTCTGATAATTCGTGCGAGCATCGGCGAGGTTGCCGAGGTGACGCTGGCTTTCTGCCAGTCCCCAATAAACGTCGGGATTGTCGGGGTCCAGAACGAGTGCTGACTGGAAGCGCGAGAGCGCGGCCTTCCAATTCTTGTTGTCGAGATAGTATTTCCCGACGTTTTCGTCTTCGGTCGCGGTCTCTTGATGCTCTGGCACCTCGATGTCTGAGCCCTTCTTGTTGCGTTTGCCCGGCTGGACGGAATCGTCGTCAGGGCCCGGCATCAGATTGCCCATGCCGGAGAGGCTGGAGCTGGAACCCGATTCGCCCGCTTCGGCTGCTGCGCCGGCTTCCTCTGGGCTGCGGACTGGATCAGCATCATCCTCGGGAAGGTCGATGTGCTGTTTATCTTCGGCAGCAGGCGGCGGCAGGTCTGGATTGTCGCGTGACGGCATCACAGGAACCGTGCTGGTGTCTTCAGGAAAGGGATTTTGATTGTTCTGCTGCTGCGAGCGGTCGGGCTGCTGCGCGTTGGCCGGCTGGTTGCTTTGTTTCGAAGGGGCTGGGGCATTGTTCTGCTGGCCCTGAGCGGAGAGCGACGGGGCGGCGACCAGGAAGCTACCGAGAAGCAATGCGATTTGAAAAGCCCATTTCATAGGAGAGTTGTTCAGCGCGTTTGCGAAAGACACCATAGAAAGGATCGCACATTCGTGGGTGCGGTTCCATTCGAGACTCGAAGCTGTACGCGCCTTCCATCGAATTAGACTCATTCGCGAGGAGATAGTTGGCCCAGGTCGCAACGGCGGACTTCGGTCGACAGCCATCGGCCGCTCGTGCTGATTTCCACCCGGCGCTTCCCTGCCCTGAAACGATAAAATCACCAGAGGCTTGTCATTGCATTCGAAGCCGTAAGTGGAGAGAAAATTCGCATGGGTTACCAGGTTCTGGCCAGGAAATACCGTCCGCAGCGCTTTGCCGACGTGGCCGGCCAGGACCACGTGACGCGCACGCTGATGAATGCGCTGAGCCAGAACCGCATTGCGCATGGGTACATCTTCTCCGGGCATCGCGGCATCGGGAAAACGACCATTGCGCGCATTCTGGCGATGGCGCTGAACTGCCGGACCGAGATTGGATCGGCGCAGCGGCCGACGCCGGAGCCGTGCGGCGTGTGCGACGCCTGCACGGAGATTCGGCAGGGCAATGCTGTAGACGTGATCGAGATCGATGCGGCCACCAATCGCGGCATCGACGAGATTCGCGAGCTGCGCGATGCGGCGCGCTACGCTCCGTCGCGCGACCGCTACAAGATCTACATTCTCGACGAAGCGCACCAGATTACGGAGGCGGCGTTTAACGCGCTGCTGAAGACGCTGGAAGAGCCGCCGGCGCACGTCATCTTCATGATGGCGACGACGGAGCCGGAGAATATTCCGCAGACGATTCGCTCGCGCTGCCAGCACTTCAGCTTTCATGCGGTCAAGTTCGACGACATTCTGGCGCAATTGAAGATGATTGCGGCCGAGGAGAAGATTGCAGCCGAGGACGGCGCGCTGGCGCTGCTGGCCGAGGCCGGCGACGGGTCGATGCGCGATGCGCTCTCGATCATGGACCAGGCGATTGCGTCGGCGCCGCTGGAAGCAGGGCAGGCCGATGCTTTCAGCGGCGCAGATTCGCGAGCTGATGGGCGCGGTGCCGAATACGGTCTTTGAGAGACTGCTGGAAGCCGTGGCCGCAGGGACAGAGCGCCGAGCTGATGGAGCAGTTGAATGTGCTTGCTGAACGCGGGGCACAGCCCGCTCGTCGCTGGCGCGGCAGATGGTGCGCTACCTGCGCAATGCGCTGATGGCCAAGCTGGGCGGCGAGCAGACGGAGCTGCTGCAGATTTCCGCCGACGAGCGGGCGCGCGCGGCGCGGACGGCGTTGCTGTTTACCGAAGAAGAGCTGACGCGGAATCTGCAAATTGTGCTGCGGACGTTTGACGATTTGAATTACCGGCAGGAACAGCGGTTCCATCTGGAACTTGGCCTGCTCAAGCTGATTCATGCGCAGCGACTGCTGCCGATCGAAGAGTTGCTGAGCGGAGCGGGGACGCGACAAGGAACGAACGCGGTATCGAGCGACCGCTTCGGCCGGTTCCCCTCAGGCGAGCGGCCGACCGGCTCCGGTGACCGCCGTCTCTTCTCGAACTGCGATTGGATTCGGAAGCGCTGTCGAAATGAAGCCGAACGTGATCACCGCACCTCAGGCGGCGACATCGGCAACTCCGGGGTTCACACAGGCTTCGGCTGTGATCGCGCAACCTAATTCGTTCGTTGCGTTCGTTCCTGCTGTTGAGGAACCGGCCGCTCCGGCTGTGCCGAATGGCGCCGGCATTGATGCGATGCGAGAGGCAATTGTGTCTGCGCTCTCGGCGGCTGGTCACAGCTCGGCGTGCATTGCTATTAGGGTCGGCGTCGTGGACGCTGGAGAGATCGACGTTGCGGATCGAGGTCCCAGGAATGAGGAAGAAGATGCTGGAGCTAACGGTGAATGCGGCCTGCGAGAAAATTATCCGCCAGGAATTGCAGCGGCTGGGTGCACCAGCGCGATTTATGGTGACTCCCGGTGAAGGTGTTGCGGCAAAGGCTGCGATTGGACCACGTTGTGGCCGGAAGTGTGCAGGAGGCGGCGCTTGCGCATCCGATGGTGCAGAAGGCACAAGAAATTTTCAAAGCCGACATCCGCAGCGTGGTGGATCTGCGGCAGAAGTGACAATGCAGCCGCTAGCTATTAGCTTCGTTGTGCGGTGACACGATTCCAGGCCAAAGCGGAGCAACGCTGACTGGCTGGGTATCAACACGTAAGAAGTTCGAAATCGAAAGAGGTACACACGATGATCAATCCGCTCAAGATTGGCGAGATGCTTTCGCAGGCCGGCCAGATGCAGGAGGAGATGCAGCGCAAGCTGGGCGAGACCGTGGTCGAGGCATCGAGCGGCGGCGGCGCGGTGACGGCAACCATGAACGGCAAGAAGGAACTGCTGAAGCTGCACATCGACCCTTCGGCGGCCTGAGTTTAATGGGCGGGCAGGCGGACGTGGAGATGTTGGAAGACCTGATTGTGGGAGCAGTGAATGAAGCGGGCAAGAAAGCGGATGATGCAATTAAGGCGAATCTGCAAGGGATGCTGGGCGGTCTGAAAATTCCTGGGCTGACGTAGAGATCTTTGAGATAAACGCCGAAATTCGGGGAGGCGGAGAACGTGTCACGCTATGCCGAGCCGATGGCCCGGCTCATTGAAGAGTTGAAGAAGCTGCCCGGGGTGGGCACGAAAAGCGCACAGCGATACGCGTTTCATCTGCTGCGCGCGAGCGACGACGACGCGGCGGCGTTGGCGGAGGCGGTGCGCGATCTGAAGGCGAGCCTGCGACTCTGTTCCATCTGCAATAACGTGACTGACGTCGACCCCTGTGCTTACTGCGCGAGCCCGAATCGCAATCAGCGGTTGGTGTGCGTCGTGGAGGAGCCCACGAATATCGAATCGGTTGAGCGGACGCGCGGCTACCAAGGTGTCTATCACGTGCTACACGGGACGCTGTCGCCCCTGCATGGCATTGGACCGGACCAGTTGCGCGCTAGGACGTTGATCGGGCGCGTGGAGCGCGGCGAAGTGGATGAGGTGATTCTGGCGACGAGCCCGACGCTCGAGGGCGAGGCCACCGCGGACTGGCTGGCAACTGCGTTGCGCGGATTTCCCGTGAAGATCACACGAATTGCAACAGGGGTTCCGGCAGGTAGTGACATTGAATACGCCGATGAGGTGACGATGGCGCGAGCACTTGAGGGGCGGAGAGAGATGTAGCAAGTCAGCGGGTCGGCAAGTCAGCGCATTAGCCGTTTATTCCGCAGCCGGTGTGAACCATCCCAAGGTCTGGATTCCACTAAATCAAAAAGGAGCGGGAGGAGCAGGTTCGCTCTTCCCGCTAATTCATGGCATTGGGAAGCCGCATCGCTAAAAGCTAGTTAGACATCTCGTCGAGAGCGAGATTCAATTTCAGAACGTTCACTCGTGGTTCGCCGAGAAATCCGAAATCGCGGCCGGTGATGTGTTTTGAGATCAGGTCGCGGATTTTTTCCAGATGCACGCCACGCGCTTTGGCGATACGGTCGGCCTGGAAGTAAGCGTTGTCGGGGGTGATGTCCGGATCCAGACCCGATCCTGATGTTGTGACCATGTCGATGGGGACGGGATGGTCGGGATTTTGCGCGGCGAGCTTGTCGATATCGCCCTGCATGCGTGTGGCGAGCTTGGCGTTTGATTGCGCGAGGTTGGTGCCGCCTGACGAAGTCGCGTCGTAGCCGTTGCCTGCCGCCGACGGACGTGGATGGAAATATTTATCAGAGGTAAAGCTCTGCGCGATCAACTCTGAGCCGACAACCTGTCCGTTGTGCTCGATGAGGCTTCCCTCAGCTTTGTGATGGAACAGAACGCCCGCAAGGCCCCCGATCAACAGCGGATAGCCGAGGCCAAGAAGGATCGCCGTGACGATGGTGAAGAGGATCGATGTTTTCCAAACCGAGTGCACAGCCGGGCGCTCGGCGGGATGAGTCATGCGAGCGAAATGAGCCGAATCGTCCTGGGTCGTTGTCGTAATCGTAGAATGCATGATCGATCTCCTTTATATTGCGCACTCAGGCCAGGTGCGCTGCGACCAGACACAGGTCGATCGCCTTGATGCCGATGAACGGGATGATGATGCCCCCAACGCCGTAGATGAGCAGATTCCGGCGCAGCAATATATCGGCCGCCTTGGGTTCATACTTGACGCCTTTCAGCGCAAGCGGAATAAGCGCGACGATAATGACCGCATTAAAGATAACCGCAGAGAGAATTGCCGATTGCGGCGAATGCAGATACATGATGTTCAGAGCGTTTAGTACCGGAAATACGCCGGCGAACATCGCGGGGATGATGGCGAAATACTTTGCCACGTCGTTGGCGATGGAAAAAGTCGTAAGCGCACCGCGCGTCATCAGCAACTGCTTGCCGATCTCGACGATTTCAATGAGCTTGGTCGGATTCGAATCGAGGTCGACCATGTTGCCAGCTTCCTTGGCGGCCTGGGTTCCCGAATTCATCGCCACGCCTACGTCAGCTTGCGCGAGCGCAGGCGCATCGTTGGTGCCGTCGCCGGTCATGGCGACGAGCTTGCCCTTCCCTTGTTCGCGCTTGATCAGGTCCATCTTGTCTTTAGGCTTGGCTTCGGCGAGGAAGTCATCAACGCCGGCTTCCCGAGCGATGACCGCGGCGGTGAGCGGATTGTCGCCGGTGATCATGATGGTGCGAATGCCCATGGCGCGCAGGCGTGCAAGACGCTCTTTGAGGCCGCCTTTTACGACATCCTTGAGGTAGATGACGCCGAGCGCCGAGGAATTCTCAGCGACAACGAGTGGCGTGCCGCCGAGCCGGGCAATCTCTTCCACATTCTCGCGGACTTTTTGCGGTAGCGAGGTTCCCTGCTCTTCAAGAAAACGGGCGATGGCATCGACGGAGCCTTTGCGGATACGCGTACCAGGAAGATTGACGCCGCTCATACGTGTCTGCGCGGAAAATGGAACGAACTCGGCATGAATGCCACCCAGGTCGCGGCCACGCAGGTTGTACTTTTCCTTGGCGAGGACAACGATCGAGCGGCCTTCTGGCGTTTCATCGGAAAGGGAGGCAAGTTGCGCAGCGTTGGCAAGGCGTTCGTTACTTACGTCGGGCGCCGGAATGAACTCCGTAGCCTGGCGATTGCCGAGAGTAATGGTTCCGGTTTTGTCGAGAAGCAGCGTATTTACGTCGCCAGCCGCTTCAACAGCGCGGCCGCTCATTGCCAGCACGTTGTACTGGACAAGGCGATCCATTCCGGCGATTCCGATAGCGGAAAGCAGGCCGCCGATCGTCGTAGGGATGAGGCAAACGAGTAACGAAACTAGAACAAAGACGGTCTGCGGTGCGCTTGAGTAGATTGCGAAAGGCTGCAGCGTGACTACTGCCAGCAGAAAGATGATGGTGAGGCCCGAGAGCAATATGCTGAGCGCAATTTCGTTGGGCGTCTTCTGACGTGTTGCGCCCTCGACGAGCGCAATCATACGGTCGAGAAAGGTTTCGCCGGGGTTCGAAGTGATCTTGACCTTGATCCAGTCGGAGAGAACCTTCGTTCCTCCGGTGACTGCCGAGCGATCGCCGCCTGCTTCGCGTATAACGGGTGCAGACTCGCCTGTAATCGCCGATTCATCAACCGACGCGACGCCCTCGATGACTTCCCCATCGCCGGCGATGTAATGGCCTGCTTCGACATAGATCACATCCCCCGCGCGGAGCGCACCGCTGATGACTTCTTCAAAGCTCCCATCTTCTTTGTAGCGCTTGGCAATGGTTTCGCCCTTAGCTTTGCGCAGGGTGTCTGCCTGGGCCTTTCCGCGACCCTCGGCCATGGCCTCAGCGAAGTTGGCGAACAAAACCGTGAACCACAGCCAGAGCGTGATCTGAAGATTGAACCCGAACTCCGGATTGTGGTGGACGATGTTAACCACGAGCAGCGCCGTGGTGAGCACGCTGCCTACTTCGACAACAAACATGACGGGATTCTTGACCATCCAGCGCGGATCGAGCTTGCGCACCGAATCCACAAGTGCATGGCTCATGATTTGCGTGTTCCAAAGACTCTGTTTCTCTGCCATAAGTACCCGTTTAACCTATCTTGAAGTGGGTTAGGCGTTAACTAAAACAACTTTCCCGACTGCAACAGCAAGTGTTCGAGAATCGGCCCCAGGCTCAGTGCCGGGAAGAAAGTAAGCGCGCCAATGATTAACACGACGCCGATGAGCAGCACCGTAAAGAGCGCGGTATTGACCGGAAATGTTCCCGGCGAAGGCGGAACGCTTTTCTTCAACGCCAGGTTGCCGGCGAGCGCCAGCGCAGGAATCATCATGAGGAAGCGACCGATAAGCATGTCCCAACCCATCGCGACGTTGTACCACCAATTCGTTCCCAGCCCGGCGAACGCCGAGCCATTGTTGCCTGCGCCGGAAGTAAAGGAGTAGAGGATTTCGGAGAATCCGTGCGGCCCAGGATTGTTCGTTACCGACAAACCCACCGGCAAAAGGACGAAGATCGCCGCGAAGCTGAGAATGATGAGCGGAAAGATGAGCGCATAGAGCATGGCCATCTTCACGTCGTAAGCTTCGATTTTCTTGCCGAGATATTCGGGCGTTCGGCCGACCATGAGGCCAGCGATAAAGACCGCGATGACGACGTAAATCAACATGCCATACATGCCGGCGCCAACACCGCCGAATACGACTTCGCCCAGCATGATGTTGGCAAGCGGAACCATACCGCCGAGAGGCGTGAAGCTATCGTGCATGCCATTCACAGCGCCGCAGCTTGCGTCGGTGGTGATGGTTGCGAAGAGCGCGCTCTCTGCGATGCCGTTACGGACTTCCTTGCCCTCCATGTTGCCGCCGGGAGCCGTAGCAGTGACGTCCTGCGCAGCTCCGTGAATCGCGTTGTAAGGGTGCGCCTCGGCCCAATAGCATACCGCAAATCCTGCTGCAAAGAGCACGTACATCGCTGCAAAGACAGCCCAACCGTGGCCTCTCGAGCCTGTCATGCGGCCTAACGTATAAGTCAGGCCTGCGCCAATGACGAAGATCGAGAGGATCTGGAGGAAATTTGAGAACGGCGTCGGATTCTCAAAGGGATGAGAACTATTGGCATTGAAAAAACCGCCGCCGTTGGTGCCAAGCATTTTGATGGCTTCCTGCGAAGCCACGGGGCCCTGGCCGATGGTCTGGGTTTGGGACGGCTGCTCAAGCGGATGCGCAATAGTGTAGGCGTTGAAATTTTGCGGAACACCCGTCGCGACCAAAACCAAGGCATAGACGATGCACGCGGGCAGGAGGATGTAGAGCAGAGTTCGGGTCGTGTCCACCCAAAAGTTCCCAATCGTCGCGGAGGTTGTTCGCTTGATGCCGCGGATGAGAGCCACGGCGACAACGATTCCTACCGCTGCCGACCAGAAATTGTGCGTAGCCAGACCGGCCATCTCAGTGAGATAGCTCATGGTCGATTCAGGCGTATAAAACTGCCAATTCGTGTTGGTTGTGAAGCTGGCGGCCGTGTTCCAGGCAAGATCGGGGCCAACGGCAGCAAGGTGCTGAGGATTAAACCAAGGCAGAACCGCCTGCAACCGCTCGATCGCATAAGTGAGCAGCATTGTTACAGCGGAGAATCCCAGCATAGCCCCCGTGTACTGACGCCAATTCATTTCGCTCTCGGCGTTGACAGCGCAGAGCCTGTAGATGAGGCGTTCGAACGGACGCAGAACGGGATCGAGCCAAGTGCGCTCGCCTTCGAAGACGCGCGTCATATAGCTGCCAACGGGACGAACCGTGACAAACAAAATGACCGAGTAGATCGCAAATTGCAGCCAGCCATTGGCAGTCATTTCAGAATTTCTCCGGGAAAAGCAGAGAGGCAACGAGGTAGATAAGTAACAGAATCGGAGCATGCGAGGCCGACGGCCGCGATCGGTTCAATGTGCATAGGTCTACCTCAACTTGTGACAGGCCATGACGTACAGAAACGCCAGGCCGAAGAAAGCCACGGTGAATAGCAGCATGACGACATCTTGAGCTTGCATGCGAAAACTCCTAGTCCCCTTTTGACCGCACTCGGGTCTCCTTGAGATGCGGCGAACGCCATCAGGTCATCTGCGACTCTTGGGTCGCATCGCAGATAAATTCGCGAGCGCAAAAACGCGAATCGATGCTCAGTCGAAAATCGACTCAAGCAAGACCGATTTTCCGATTCAACTGGTTTGGGTATCGAAAAGATTTCCTAAAGAAACCGTAAGGATCGGCGTTTGTGCGACGGAAGTGCCGTGGATTCAAAGGCGCGCTTTCGGACGGGTCGGTCATGCGAGTATCGGCGAATCTTACTCTTCATTGCCGTGCCCAGCCCTCAGGAATAAAGCGATAGCCCACCCATGGCTCGGTTTGGATGTACTGGCGGCCGGTTTCGGTTTCGAGTTTCTTGCGCAACTGGCCGACGAAGACGCGCAGATACTCCGGCTGATGGGCCGACTGCGCGCCCCAGACAGCAGTGAGGAGAGCGCGATGGGTCATGACCTTGCCGGCGTTGCGCGCCAGGTGGACGCAGCAACTCGAATTCTTTGGGCGTGAGGTGGATGGGTTTTCCCTGGACGGTGATGGTATGTGCGCCGACGTCGATCACGAAGTCGCCTGCTTCGAGCGCGGCGGTGCGTGCGCTCGGGAGCGCGGCGCAGGTGCGCACGACCCGTGCCAGCAGTTCCTGAATGCTGAAGGGCTTCGTGACATAGTCGTCGGCGCCAGCATCGAGCGCTTCAACTTTCGAGCGTTCATGTTCGCGGACGGAGAGCACCAGCACCGGAGTTGTCGACGCTGGGATCGGATCGCTGCGGCAGACTTCAACACCGCTCATGCCGGGCATCATCAAGTCAGTGATGACCAGGTCGGGAGGCCAGTCACGGAAGAGCCGCAGGCCCTCCTCGGGATCGTTGGCAGTGCGGACATCGTATCCCTGCGCAGAGAGTGCGGCGCGCAGCACGCGCGTTATCTGCGACTCGTCGTCAATAACCAGAATTCTTCCGGGCATGTCTTTCTTCTTTCCTTCGGAAGCTTACATCATCCGAACCGCATTTCAGAACGCCGTGGACGGGTATGATTCCCGTGGAGAGCAAGATGGACGTATCCGTCCCCATGCAGGGCAGGTTTTGCGCTGGCTGGCTGCCACGGTCGCGGCGGCGCTGACCACGTTGGTGCTGGTCTGGCTGGGCGCCAATTCCACAGCTGCGGGCATGGTGTTTCTGGTGCTGGTGGTGTGGTGGGCCACGCAGTCCGGCATCGTTCTTTCGATCTACATCGCAGCGCTGTGCGCCCTTTGCTTCGACTATTTCTTTCTTGCCGCCGATTCGCACGCTGTGGCTGGTTGGCGCGCAGGCGTGGGTTGCGATGTTCTCATTCGCGGCAAGTTGCCTGGTGGTCAGCCGGCTTGCAGAGCGGGCGCGACGCCAAACCGCGCGCAGCCGAGCAACGCCAGGCAGATGTGGGACGGCTCTACGCGTTGAGCCAGGAGATGATGCTCTTTGAGGACGCCGATCGCCTGCTGCGCGACTTGCCGGCAGTGATTGACCGATTTTCGCCTGAAGGGAGTGGTCCTTTATGTCTGTGTGACCAGGACCGGTTTTACTCGTCGACCAGTGCGGTATCCACCAGCTGTGCATGCACATATGCAGGCCATCACCGAAGGGCTGAACCCCACGCTCTCGCCATCTGCAGGCTACATGGCCATGGCGCTGACGCTTGGACTGCGGCCGCTGGGCGCGCTGGCTTGGCGGCCGGAATCGCTTTCGCACGAGGTTGCAACCGCAGTGAGCGGACAGGTGTCAATCGCTGTCGCGCGGTCAATCGCAATGGAGACAACTGCACGCATTGAAGCCGCACGCGAGGGCGAACGGCTACGCACGGCCCTGATCGACTCACTAACGCACGAGCTGCGCACGCCACTCACGTCGATTCGTGCGGCAGCGACGACGCTGCTCGAATCCGAAGGGCTGGATGAAGCGGCGCGGCTCGACATGGTCCGCATTATCGACGAAGAGGCGTCGCGGCTCGATCTGCTGGTGGGCGAATCGGTGGAGATGGCGGAGATCGACGCCAACGTTGTGCAGGTAAAGATGTCGCCGCAGCACGCGCGGGCATTGCTGGAGCAGGCTGTGGAGGAATCGCGAAAGATTCTTGCCAGGCACAAGGTAAGCATCACAGTAGAGAGTGGAGCTGGCGCCGACGAGACTGCGTGGTTCGATCCGCATCTGCTGGGGCGCGTGTTGCGGCATTTGTTGGAAAACTTTGTGGCGTACACGCCGCTCGGTAGTCGCGCGACACTCAGCAGCAAACGCACCGAGGACAGGCTTGAATTCTGTGTGGAGGATAACGGGCCGGGCATCGATCCGCGCGATCTGCCGCTAATCTTCGAGAAGTTCTATCGCGGCAAACGAAGCGTCGGCGCGCGGAAGGGTTCAGGAATGGGACTGGCGATTACGCGAGCGATTTTAACGGCGCATGGCGGAGGGATTGAGGCGACGAATGTGCCGGGGGTCGGGGCGCGATTCCGGTTCTGGGTGCCGTTGATCGAGAAGGAGCCGAGCCGGCAGCGGTGAGCGGGCGAGAATCACGGCGCGACGTGCGGCCAAACATCGCTTATTGCGGCTCCCCACTCCAATCGCACGGAATCTCGCGGCGCTCGTCGGAGCTTTGCTGTGCGTACTCGAGCAGGCGGGCAATGCGCCATCCGTCAATGCCGGTGACGGGCGGTGCGGACTTGCCAAGCAATGCGTCGCGAATACCGGCGTAGTAGATTCGGTAGTCGCCGGGGATTGCAGGAATGGGTCGGCTGACCGATCCGCCGTCGATGTCTACATGAAGGATGCCCCAGCTTGCCGTCGGTTCCTGGCCCCACCTGGGGTCTTCGATGCGCGTGATTTTTGTCAGTGCGGCCTCTTGCGGGTCGACACCGGACTTCACGTAGCCGCCACGCGTGCCGCGCAAGTGGAAACGCGGACCGGCGGGCAGAGCGAGGCTGTTCGCTCCCAAGGTAACGATCAGGCCGGGATAGCGAAGGCGAATTTCGATGGAGTCGTTGACGGGGCCGTCCTTTTCGCTGCGGACGTCGGCGGTGACGGCTTCGGGTTTGCCAAAGAGAGCGAGAGTCTGGTCGGCGAGGTGCGGCCCAAGGTCGAGCAGAGTTCCGCCGCCAGCCTCGGCTTTTTCCTTCCAGAATCGCTCAGTGAGGGGGGCCGGGCGCCAGCGGTCAAAACGCGACTCAACCGAGACGAGGCGGCCGAGCGAATCTTCATGTAATAGTTTCTGAATTGTCAGAAAATCGCTGTCCCATCGACGGTTTTGAAATGGCGCAAGCAAAACATTGTGGTGCTTTGCGAGGGCGATCAGCTCGGCCGCTTCGGCCGATGTCACCGTCATGGGCTTGTCGACGACAACGTTCCGGCCGGCGGTAAGGATCTGCTTGGCGAGCTCATAGTGGGTGCCGTTGGGAGTTGCGACCACAAAGAGATCGAGAGACGTATCGGCGAGCATCTCATCAACCGATCGATAGACTTTGATGCCCGGATAACGCTCGGCTGCTCTGTTTGAGGTTCGTTCCATGACGGCGGCCAGCTCCAGGCCATCGACCGATGAAAGGAGGGGTGCGTGAAAGACACGGCTGCCCATTCCAAAACCTATGAGACCGGCGCGAATCATGGTTCCCTCCTTCGCGTTTCGCGAACTTTACCAAGGATTGTATTAAAGCCGGTAACCGGACGATGTGCAATCAGGCGGGGTCGTACTCCCTGAGGAATTCGGACGGTGGAACGATGGGGATTCCGCGCCAGGATTTGCGGGTGAGCAGATCGGGAGCGATTGCAATGATCATGTCGGCTTCGGCGGTCGCGGCGAGGGCGAGCAGAACCTTCGTTCTCTCGTCCCGAATGGCCGCCCGGACCGACCCTTCATCGGCTGCTGAGACCAGGCAGAACCAAGCGTTGCCGCGAAGGAGGTCGACGAAGGACAGGCGGGCGCGCTTCATGAGGTAGCAATCCCATTTGCTGTTGGTCAGAACCGAGTGGAGACGACTGATTGTAGCGTCACTGGCGCAGACTACGCCTTCACGGAGCGCGAGAGTGAGAGCACGTTCCGCAGGTGAGGCGCGCTGAAGGGCGGCGCTGACCAGCGTGCTGGTGTCGAAGACGATCCTCCGAGTAGGGTTCATCGGAGCGCACGTACCATTCTGTTGATCTGATCGTCAGTAAGCGAACCCGCGGCGCGGCGTGTGCGTTTCTTTGCCTGCTTCTGCCACGCAGCGAACTCGCGGGCTGCCTGCTTGCGGCGGCGACGGAGTTCGACCAGGTCCGCCATATCGGCGGAAGAGACAACGAAAGCAGCCGGACGGCCGTGTCGCGTGATGACGACGGCTTCGCGCTGAGCCATTTCGAGCAATTGGCCGAAGCGATTCTGAGCTTCGGCAGAGGTCATTGTCGCCATAAGTTACTCCTTTGGATAATTTAGCTAATTTAACTATAATATCCAGTTTAGCTATATTAGCCATTTTTTGAAGCAGGGTCGAAATTTCGTGTTACTGAAAAGGAAACAGGAAGCCCGGATTGCCGGAAAGACAAAGAGTGAAGGTCGAGGTCAGCCTTCGAGCTTGAACCGCGTCTCGGCCAGCCGGTAAAGTCGCCGCCAGACCAGCCGGTTCATTGTGACGACCATCAGCGAGATGAGAATCGTGGCCAGCAGCAGCATGGCGAAACGGCCGCTGTCGGTGGCGGCGTCGATTTGCGCGCCCAGGCCGATGGTTTGCAAGCGTCCGGTCCTTCACGTGCGAATACTCGGCCATGACCGAGGCGTTCCACGCGCCGCCTGAGGCCGTGACCATTCCGGTAATGAGGTAGGGAAAGATGCCGGGAAGAATCAGCTTGGTCCAGCGCTGCCAGCGCGTGAAGTGGTAGAGCGAGGCAACTTCGCGCAGGTCGGAGGGGATGGACATGGCGCCCGCGATCACGTTGAAGAGGATGTACCACTGCGTGCCCAGCAGCATGAGCGCAATGGATCCGATGCCCAGCCCGCCGCCGATCTTCACCAGGCCGATGAGCAGGATGGGGAAGAAGGCCGTGGCCGGCACCGAAGCCAGAATCTGCGCCAGCGGCTGCACGACGCGCGCGAGCCGCGGATTGAGGCCGATGGCCACGCCGACGGGAATTGTCCACGCAGCAGAGATGAAGCAACGCAGCATTGACGCGCAGAAATGTGGCCGCTGCGCCTTCGAGCAAGAGTCGCAGATCGGGCCAGGTGACGGTACTGAGCATGAGAACGGCCTGCGCCGCCGCCCAACAAACCGCAATGCCAGCCGCGACGGCCAGCGCCCAGAGTACCGGCGAGACTTTGCCTGGAACTCGCGGCGTCGAGCGGCCGCACGACCCGGCATTCCTTGGTCTGCGCGAGGCGCCGATAGACGGGCTCTTCGACGCGATTCCAGATGCGGCCGGGAAGTGTTTGCAAAATCCTGGAGCGGCGGAGGAACTCGAGAATCGGCGAGGTGACCTGGTCGGCCGACTCCACCTGCTCGAATTTGAATTTGTCGCTCCAGGCAATCAGCGGACGCCACACGAGCTGATCGGTGGCAACGACGATGAGAATCACAGTGACGATTCCGGCAAGCAGGGCGCGCACATCGCCGTCGTAGGTGGCCGTCTGGATGTAGCTGCCAAGGCCGGGCAACTGGAAGTTGCGCGTCGCCCATGGTGAAGGTTTCGCAAAAGATGAGCGCGAACCATCCGCCTGCGACGGAGACGATCGAGTTCCACACCAGGCCAATGGTCGCGTAGGGCATTTCAAGCTGCCAGAAGCGCTGCCAGCCGGAATAGCGATAGATGCGCGAGGCTTCCACCATCTCTCGCGGAATGGTTTTGAGCGAGGAATAAAAGCTAAATGCGAGGTTCCACACCTGGCCGGTAAAGATGAGCAAGATGACAGCCATCTCGATGCCGAGCTGATGGCCGGGAACGAGCGAAACCATCGCCAGCACGACCGGCGGCAAGAAAGCTGAGCACGGGAATCGACTGCAGAATGTCGAGGACCGCGACCATCCACGGCTCAATGCGCGGATTGTAGGCGGCGATGTAGCCGTAGGTGATCGCGAAAGCCAGGCTCAGAAAATAGGCGATAGCCATGCGCACGATGGAATAGAACGCATAAAGCGGCAGCGCACTGATGGAACTGGAGATGGGCACGACGGGGATTGGCTTTTGGAACCAGTAAACGCCGGTGCTGACAATGGCAAAGAAGATCGCCAGAGCGCACGCGGCCACGCCCAGATCGATGAAGAAGGGCCAGGTGCGAGCGGTGACGAGGGTTCGCGCGAGAGGATGCTGAGTTTCACTCGTGCTCCTCATCGGGAGCGCTTGCTTCTTCCAGCATGTCGGGCAGGACGAAGCGCCGGCGCGCGGCATCGAAGTCAAACAGCTCCGCGTAGCGGCCCCAGGTGACCGCGGTTTCCATCTGCCGCAGGCTTTCTTCCTCGCTGAACTGCTCGTCGAGCATGTCGAGGAAGAAATCTTCAGGGACCGGTGTGATCGCTCTTGGCCTCAAGGGCGCGGCGAATCTGGCGGAGCAGGAGCACGTTTCAACAGCGGCATTGCGGAAGAGCTTCCTTCTGGCGAAGAATTTCGGAGTTGGCAAACTCCTCGCCGCTGGGCGTGATGGCGGCATCGCCTTCCTCGACTTTGAGAAATCCCAGCAACTGCGCGGCGTCGACGATCGGCAGCAGATCGTCGATTTCAAAGGCCAGGTCGTCGGCAAGGCGGTACATGTCATCGCGGCCGCCCTTGTCGAGCAGCAATTCGAGCAGGCCGGCCATGCCACCGGGGCGCGCATGGGGAAGCATCTGGTACTGCATCTGCCGCTGATCGCGCACCTTTGGCGACGGATGCTGGTGCTCGGGCGCGTCGGCAGGGGTAATGTCTGGCCGCGTGAGCACCTTGTAGATGTAGTCCACCAGCTGCGTGAATGCCTCGGACTTGCGATCGCGCGGTTGGGGCAGATGCACCTGGAAATCGGTGCGGATGTGGCCGGGGTTCCGGCCCAGAACGATGATGCGGTCGGCCAGCAGCACCGCCTCTTCAATGTTGTGGGTGACGAGAAAGACGGCCTTGGTGGGCATGGTCTTCTTGGCCCACAGCTCCAGCAACTCGCTGCGCAGGTTTTCGGCGGTTAGCACGTCGAGAGCGGAGAATGGCTCATCCATAAACAGCACTTCCGGCTCGACGACGAGGGCGCGGGCGAAGCCTACGCGCTGCCGCATTCCGCCGGAGAGTTCCTTGGGATAGGCGGCTTCGAATCCGTCAAGGCCGACCATGTCGAGCATCTTCATGCTGCGCTCGCGGCGCTCTTCGGCGTCCACGCCGCGGGCCTGCAGCGGCGCCTCGACATTTTCAAGAACGGTGAGCCAGGGAAAGAGCGCAAAGCTTTGGAAGACGATCGAGACGTTGATCTCAGCCTGGGAGATGGGCTTGCCGTGCCAATAGCACCTGGCCCGCCGAAGGCGTGGAGAGCCCGGTCAACATGCGCAGCATGGTCGACTTGCCGGAGCCGGACGGGCCAAGCAGCGCAAGAATTTCGCCCGGCACGATGCTCGAGGTCCGTCGCCGAGATCACCTGGATGCGGTTCTGGCTGGGCTGCGCATAGTATTTTTCGATTTTTTCAGCGCGAATGATCGCGTCGACGGCAGGTGGCGCATCCATCGACGATGTGGGCGCCGCATTGGGGGCCGGATTAGGGTTTATGGTTTCCTGCATTTCCGGTTCTCCGGTGGGGTAGATGCAGACGAAGTCGCCGCCAAGTGCCGACAGTATAAGGTGGCCGGTTGGATTTGGGATGAATCCGAAACGACAACAGGACGCATGCGCCAAGGCCGGACCAGGGATTCGTCCGGAATCCACAGCACTGAAAACCCCTTATTTGATCTTGTGTTGCAAGGCGGGCGGTGCATTACACTAGTCAAGCGTAGCATTCTTAAACAGTGCACGCAGACGATTTGAAGGGGTGCAATTTACCCATGCAAGGCGGGCCTGTTCGTTCGATGCGGGAGAGCCTCCCATTCCCCAAAGCTATTCGGAGATTAATTTCAACATGAGCAGCAAGCCAAAAGTTCTGGTTGCCGACGACGAGCGCGTCATTGCCGACACGCTGGCAATGATTTTGAACCAGAGTGGTTTTGAAGCGCGCGCAGTGTACTCGGGCGAGAAGGCACTGGAGCTTGCCGCAACCTTTCAGCCGGACATGCTCATCTCCGACGTGATCATGGCCGACCTGAACGGAATCGACGCCGCGATCCGCATACGCGGGATTCTGCCGTCGATCAAGATCCTGCTGTTCTCTGGCCAGGCCGCGACCGCCGATCTGCTGGAGAAGGCGCGCACAGAAGGCTACGAGTTTGATATCCTCGCGAAGCCTGTCCATCCCCAGGATTTATTGAACCGGCTTCGCGGCTAGACACCGAGGCGAGATTGCACCGGCGCTCCAGTGGATACTCGCGCTGGGTCGGCCTCCAAGGTCTTGATTTCGGGCTCCCTGACCAGCGAAAGTAGATCCAGATGGCAAAGGCGCTTCGCTCGACCCGCGTGCTGACGCCAAACGGCATTGCCCCTGCCACCGTAGTGGTGGAAGAGGAGCGCATCGCGGCGGTGCAGGAGTGGGATGACGTTCCTCCCGGCGCCAAGCTGCATGATTTTGGCGACCTTGTCATTCTTCCGGGGCTCGTCGACACACATGTTCACATCAATGAACCGGGCCGCACCGAATGGGAAGGCTTTGAGACGGCTACCCGCGCAGCAGCCGCCGGGGGCATAACCACGCTCGTCGACATGCCGTTGAACTGCGTTCCCGAAACGATCAATGTGGCTGCGCTGGAGGCAAAACGGAATGCGGCGCGGGGCAAAGTGTGGGTGGACTGGGCGGCGTGGGGCGGTGTTGTGCGCGGAAATTCTGAGGAACTGCAGCCGCTGGTGCGCGCCGGAGTTCCCGGATTCAAATGCTTCCTTATTCATTCAGGGATCGATGGATTCGCGTGGGTGAACGAAAAGGACCTGCGGCTGGCACTTGGGAAGCTGCGCTGGAAGCGAACTTCCCTTGCTGGCACACGCCGAGGTGGCCGGGCCGGTGGACGAGGCGACCCGCATGCTAAATGCGGCGGGCGCCGACTGGAGTAAATACTCGACCTATCTCGCTTCGCGACCCGATGCAGCGGAAGTTGAAGCAATCGCAATGCTCATTCGGCTAGCCGAAGAGTTCGGCACGCAGATTCACATCGTTCATCTTGCGAGCGCGCAGGCTTTGCCATCGCTTGTTGAAGCGCGGCGGCGCGGTGTGCCGATCACTGTTGAAACTTGCGCACAATATCTCTGGTTTGCGGCCGAAGAGATTCCTGACGGAGCGACGGAATACAAATGCGCGCCGCCCATTCGAAGCGCAGCAAAATCGCGAAGAATTGTGGAACGCGCTGGAGCATGGCCTGATCGACATGGTGACGACCGACCACTCCCCTTGCCCGCCGGAGATGAAGCAGCCGGGAGGAAGGCCGATGGGATCAGGCGTGGGGCGGAATCGCGAGCCTGGGGCTGGCTCTGCCGGTGATGTGGACTGCGATGAAGCAGCGCGGCATGGAGCTCGAGCGGGTCGGCAAGTGGATGGCTGCAGCAGCCCGCGCAGCTGGCGGGCCTGGCCGGGCAAAAAGGCGTGATCGACGCCGGGTGCAGATGCGGACCTTGTGGTCTTCGACCCGGATATGCGAGTGGACCGTGACGCCAGCACGATCTGCATTTCCGCCACAAGCTCTCGCCGTACCTGGGCGCGAAACTGCGCGGGCGCGTCGTCGAGACCTGGCTGCGCGGCGAGCCGGTCTTTCTGCGAAGGCAAATTCGTTGGCGAAGCGCGCGGCAGAGAGCAGGTGCGCGCATGAGCGAGCTTTCCATAGGTGATCGAGCAAAACGCGCCATTGCCGAGTGCCGGCGCATCGCCGCGATGAGCGAGGAGCCGGGCCGCACGACACGGCGCTTCCTGACGCCACCAGTGCGCGACGTTCACGCACTGCTGCGCGCACGCATGGAAGCGCTCGGCATGACGGTGACGTTCGATGCCGCCGGCAATCTGCGCGGGCTGTGGCAGCCGCCAGAAGCGCACGGCAAAGCGACTGATCCTCGGCTCGCACATCGACACCGTGCCCGACGCGGGAGCATTTGACGGCGTGCTCGGCGTGACGCTGGCGCTGGAATTGGTTGAGCTGGCGCAGGAGATCGAAGCTTCCGCTGCCCATCGAGGTCATTGCATTTTCTGAAGAAGAGGGCGTGCGGTTCGGCGTGCCCTTCATCGGCAGCCGGGCCGTTGCCGGACGATTCGATCCTGCTCTGCTCGGCGCTGAAAGACCGCGATGGCGTCACAATGGCAGACGCGATTCGCGACTTCGGGCTCGATCCGAGCGCATTCGCGAGGCTGCGATCGACGACGATGTACTCGGCTTTTTCGAGATGCACATCGAGCAGGGGCCGGTTCTCGAAGCGGAGGACCTGAGCGTTGCGGCCGTCACCGCGATCGTCGGGCAATCGCGATTCTTGCGTGAAATTCGTGGGCCATGCCAATCACGCGGGAACAACGCCCATGCACCTGCGCCACGATGCTCTGGCGGGAGCGGCGGAATGGATCACCGCAGTGGAATCGCTGGCGCAAGCGTACTGACGGCCTGGTCGCCACCGTTGGCAAGATTGGGCGTGGAACCGAACGCCGGCAATGTGATCCCGGGGCTTGTGCGCGCGTGCTTGAAGTTCGCCATGCCAATGACGCGAGTGCGAAAGGCAGCCGCGGAAGCGTTGCTGCGAACAGGCGCAAGCCAATCGCCGAACGGCGCGGCCTGAAGCTGCGAATTCGAAGCGCGCAGATGGATCAGCCGGCGGTGCCGATGGATGAGCGGCTGACGGCGTTTCTAGCTGAAGCAATTGAGGCAGTGGGCCTGCCGGTAAAGCGCATGCCGAGCGGCGCCGGCCACGACGCCATGGTGATGGCCGCACGCGTGCCTACAGCGATGCTCTTCCTGCGCAGCCCCGGCGGCATCAGTCACCATCCCGATGAAACCGTTCGAGAAGAAGATGTGGAGGCCGCACTCGCGTGTGGCGGACAAATTTCTGGAGCGGCTGGCCGCGGAAGTCGGATAGAATCGGATCGAACGCGCTTTTCATACTCCTCCCATGAACGAGGTCGCACGTGCATCATCTTGGATCGACGCGCAGCAGCGCGAAACCCGACCATCTGCTGCAAACTCCAGACACATTTATTCGCTCGCCGCTGCCCGGCGCCGAGGGAGTGGAGTTCATCATCCACGCCGCGCCACAACTTGGGCGCGCGCTTTACGCAGATGACCGCGAGTTCGTGGCCGGCGGTTCGCTTCGGACCGGCACCGGCGCAGCGCTTTCTTCTATGTCCTCGACGGCAAGCTCGAACTCAAGGTCGGACGGAAAGAAGCACGTCTTGTCGCCCGGCGGATTGCCTATCTGCCGCAAGGACGCGCGAACACACGTTGCGCGCGCCGGGAATTGCACGCGCCGCGGTGATCGAGAAAACCTACGAGCCACTGCATGGAGCGGCCGCGCCGCAGATCGTCGTCGGCGACGAAGATACGCGTGAAATCCGTTCCGCTGATGGGCGACGACGCGCTGCGCGTGCGCGCGCTCATGCCCGATGGCGCCGCCCTACGACTTTGCTGTGAACACCATGACCTACGATCCCGGCGCGTCGCTCAGCATGGTGGAAATTCATATGATGGAGCACGGCCTGCTGATGCTCGAAGGCGGCGGCATCTATCGCCTCGGCGACGCTTGGTATCCTGTCTACGCCGGCGACTTCATCTGGATGCGCGCGTATTGCCCGCAGTGGTTTGGCGCGCTCGGCAAGCGGCCGGCGAAATACCTCACTCTACAAAGACTGGCGCCGACATCCGCTGGGAGAGCGGCTAAATGACCAACGCAACACCCACAACTCACGCATCGACGGGCTCATCGCAGAGCTGATGGCTCTGGCGCAGATCTCCGAAGCTGAGCCGCCCGTTGTGACGCGCGTTGTCTTTGGCGAGGCCGACATGCGCGCGCGCGCCTATGTCGAAGGGCTTTGCGAAGCGGCGGGTCTGAACGTGCGCCACGACGCGATCGGCAATACGTTTGCGCGATGGGAAGGCAGCGACCCCAGCCTTCGCGCCCATCGGCACCGGCTCGCACATCGACGCGATTCCCAATGCCGGCCTCTACGACGGATGCGTCGGGCGTGCTAGGCGGCCTTGAAGCGATTCGCGTTCTGCAGAAGATTGGGCTTCAAGCCGCGGCGCTCCATCGAGCTCGTCATTTTTACCGCCGAAGAGCCGACGCGCTTCGGCATTGGCTGCCTGGGCAGCCGCATGATGGCCAACGTGCTCACGCCGCAGCAGGCGCTGGCGCTGCGCGACAAGGAGGGCCGCGGACTGGAAGAGTGGCGCGCGCAGGCCGGATTCACCGGGCCGCTCGAATCGGTCGCCGTGCCAAGCGGCCGCTTTCATCAATTTGTTGAGCTGCATATTGAACAGGGACCGTACCTTGAGGAGGAAGGAACTCGACGTTGGCCTGGTGACGCACATCGCCGCGCCGGCCAGCCAGCGCATCGTGATTGAAGGCGAAGGCGGACACGCCGGCGGCAAGCTGATGCCGGGGCGCAAAGATGCGCTTGCCGCAGCAGCGGAACTGATTCTGGCGCTGGAATCGGCGGCCAAGTCCACCGGCGCCATCGACACCGTAGGCACAGTGGGCATCTGCGAAGTGTTTCCCGGCGCGGTGAACAGCATTCCTTCGCGCGTGCTGATCACCACCGACGTGCGCGACATCGATCGCGCGCGCCGCGATGGCGTTCTGGCTGCGCTCGGCTGCGATCGCGAAGGAAGTGAGCGCGCGCCGCGGCGTCAAGATCACGACCGAGTTGATCAACGCCGACCCGCCGACCACCTGCGATCCGGCGATTCTGGCCGCGCTGGAGGAGTCGGCCATCGCGGCCGGCAAAAGCTACAAGAAAATGGTGGCGCGCGCCTATCACGACTCGTCGTTTGTCTCGTGCATTGCGCCGACGGCCATGCTGTTTATTCCCTGCCGCGGCGGCGTAAGCCATCGGCCCGACGAATACGCCTCGCCCGAGTGGATCGGCAGCGGCGTGCACGTGCTGGCGCGCACGCTGGCGCACCTGGCCGCAATAGTCTCACGCGCTTTCAGATTCGTCGCGCTCGTTGTATGCTATCCCTCAACCCGTTCGGCGACTCCGGCATCTTCGACCATGAGCACGCATGCGACAACCCGCATCGTTGGCATCCTCCGTTCCCCGAAAAGAAGGCGTGGACAAGCTGCTGGGACGCGCGTGCTACGTAGACGACATGGAACGCGAAGGCATGTGGTACGGCGCCACGGTGCGCAGCACCATTCCTCGCGGCCTCATTCGCTCCATCGCCTTCGACCGCAGCATCGACTGGAGCGAGTTCACAATTGTCACCGCCGCCGACATTCCCGGCGAAAACCATATTCAGCTCATCGTTGCCGATCAGCCCTGCCTCGCCGACGGCAAGGTGAATCATTGCGAAGAGCCGATCCTGCTCCTCGCGCATCCCGACAAGCACAAACTGCGCGAAGCCGTGAGCGCGGTAAAGATCGAATACGATCCGCTGCCTGCCGATCTTCACCATCGAAGAGAGCGAGCGGCAGGACGTGATCGTCTGGGGCGCGGACAACCTGCTGAAAAGCTTTCTGCTTGAAAAAGGCGACGTGGATTCCGCGTGGGCCAGCGCCGCGCACATTGTCGAGGGCGAATACCGCACCGGCGCGCAGGAACATCTCTATATCGAGAACAACGGCATGATCGCCGAGTACAGCGCGGAACGCGGCGTCACGGTGTGGGGCTCGCTGCAGTGCCCGTATTACGTTTTCAAGGCGCTGAAGAGCGTCTTCGATCTGCCGGAAGAAAAGGTTCGCGTCATCCAGACCGAAACCGGCGGCGCATTCGGCGGCAAAGAAGATTATCCGTCCATCCTCGCCTGCCACGCGGCGCTGCTGGCCATGAAGAGCGGCCATCCGGTGAAAATGGTCTACGACCGCATGGAAGATCTGGCCGCGACCACCAAGCGCCATCCTTCGCGCGTGCGCCATCGCACGGCGCTCGATCGCGACGGCAAATTGCTGGCGATGGATATCGATCTCGCAACCGACGGCGGCGCATACGCCACGCTTTCCTCCACGGTCCTGTCGCGCGCCACGCTGCACTCCACCGGGCCCTATCTCTGCCCCAATGTACGCGTGCAGTGCGCGTTCCTGGGCGACGAATATGGTTCCATATGGCGCATTTCGCGGATTCGGCGCGCCGCAAGCCATCTTCGCGATGGAGCGCCACATGGACGAGATCGCCGCGGCCATCGGCATCGATCCAGTCGAGCTGCGGCGCAGAAATTTTCTTCATGAGGGCGACACCAACGCGACCGAACAGTTGATGCGCGAGCCGGTAATTCTCGATCAGCTGCTCGATCGCGCGCTCACAGAGAGCGATTATCACGCGAAGCGCGCGCAATTTGCCCGCGAGAACTGCAATCAGCGCCGTGAAGCGCGGCATGGGAATCGCAGCGTTCTATCACGGCTCGGGATTTACCGGATCGGGCGAAGTGTATCTGAATTCGCTGGCCGGCGTGGATGTCACGCCCGATGGCAACGTGCGCGTGCTGGTGTCGAACACTGAATTCGGCCAGGGCACGAACACGATTCTTACGCAGATTGCCGCGGAGGCGCTGGGCATCGAATACGCCCACGTTGCGATGGCCCCGCCCGATACCGGCCTGGTGCCGAACAGCGGGCCCACGGTGGCTTCGCGCACATCGATGGTCGTAGGCCGATTCATTGAGCGCGCATGCCTGCAGCTCATCGCAGATGCTGCGCGAACATGCGGAGCTTGGCGAAACGTACACGACAGAAGGAATTCTTTGCGGCGTGCGAACGCTATCGCGCGACGAAAGGCGAAGTGCTGTCGACTTGCCGCTATGAGGCGCCGCCGGGGATTTACTGGGATGACAAGCGCTATCACGGCGAGGCGTACCCCGCGTATGCGTGGGCCATTTATGTGGCGCAGGTCGCAGTCGACACTGTCACCTATTCGGCAGAAGTGGAAGATTTCTGGGCCGTGCAGGAGGTGGGCCGCGTGTTGCACCCGGTGCTGGCCGCCGGACAGATCGAAGGCGGGATCGCGCAGGGTATCGGCTATGCACTGTACGAAAAAGTCGTCTGGAAAGACGGCCGCATGGCCAACAATCAGATGACGAACTACATCATGCCCACCGCGGAAGACGTGCCGCCGATTCATGTATTCTTCGAAGAGATTCCCTTCCGTCATGGTGCGTATGGCGCAAAGGGCATCGGCGAACTTCCTCACGACGGCCCCGCGCCGGCAATTCTGAATGCGATTCGAGACGCCACAGGAGTTGGATTCAATTCGATTCCGCTTCTGCCTGAGGATTTGTTTGTCGGCCTGGCATCCAGTCAATCGAGAGAAGAGACGGCGGTCTTATGAACGTGCACTGGCCACCGATTCGGTTCACTGTAAATGGGGAGACTCGTGAAGTGCATGTGCCGCCAATGAAGCGGCTGCTCGATGTGCTTCGCGAAGATTTGCATCTTGACCGGGACCAAGGAAGGTTGCGGAGAGGGCGAGTGCGGCTCCTGTTCGGTGCGCATGAATGGCGAGTTGGTGAACAGCTGTCTTGTGCCTGTGCTGCAGGCAGAAGGCGCCGAAATTCAAACCGTCGAGGGACTGGCGCTGAACGGACAGCTGCATCCATTCCAGCAAGCATTTCTCGAGTGTGGCGGCGCGCAGTGCGGAATCTGCACGCCTGGCATGCTGATGGCGGCAGCGCAACTCCTTGAGGTAAATCCACATCCTGACTTGTCAGAAATCCGCGAAGGACTTGCAGGAAATCTTTGCCGGTGCACAGGATTCATGCGCATCTTCGAGTCAGTGGTTGCTGCGGCTGCGGAGAAATCATCGACATTCAAAGTCGCAGGAGGCACACCATGCGCGGTAACGCAGATGCGCACGATCTGATCGCGCCAGGCGACTTGGGTGCTGTGCTGGAATTGCTCGCCACAGAACCCGGCAAATGGACACCGATTGCGGGCGGAACAGAGTTAATGGTTGCGTTTTCGGCGGGGCGGTTGAGTACGCCGAAACTTGTCAGCCTATGGGGAATTCGCGATCTGCGATTTATTGAGGCTCAAGCCGCGAGCGTCGCGATCGGTGCGGCTACAACCTTCCTTGACCTGCGCAGGAACGCCACAATTGCGACGCAGTTTCCGCTGCTTGCGAAAGCGGCAAGCTGGATTGGGTCCATTGCAAACCAAAGTCGAGCAACGCTCGGCGGAAACCTGGTGAATGGCTCACCTGCTGCCGACTCCTCTCCTGCTCTGCTGGCTTATGACGCAGAAGTCGAAATGGTCTCGGTGCGCGGTAAGCGCCGCGTCCCATACTCCGATTTTCATATTGGGTACAAACGCAACGCGCTTGCACCCGACGAGTTGCTTTTTGCGATCCACTTGCCACGGCGTTTCGCAATGCACAAGCAATACCTGCGCAAAGTAGGCACGCGGCGAGCGATGGCGATTGCGAAGGTTGCGCTGGGAGCGACCGCGCTGATTGAAGATGGCACGATTCGAGAAATTCGTATTGGAGCGGCAAGCCTGGCTCCCTTCCCTGCCCGGCTCAAGGCAGACCGAGCAGGCGCTGCTTGGGCAGACGGTGAAGCGAGAGACCGTGACGGCAGCGCACAGCGCACTGATCGCCGAGGTCAAGCCCATCGATGACATTCGGTCGACGGCTCGATACCGACAGCGCGTCGCTGTCAATCTACTTGATGAATTCTTGAACGAGCTGCGCGGTGAGGGATCGAACGCATGAACCTGGTGTTAGCAGCGTGGAATAAGGCGGACGAAATTGCGGCATGCGATGTGATGCTTGCCTGCTGCGGAGCGAGACGCTGGGCAGCAGAGATGGTGGCGGAGCGGCCGATTGGCAGCGTCGAGGAGTTGAGCGAGACTGCGGATCGCGTGTGGAGTGCAATGGGAGAAGCTGATTGGCTGGAGGCTTTCGCGTGTCATCCGCGCATTGGCGAGCGCGAGACAGCAAGCGCGATTGGGCAATCGGCATCGTGGTCGAATCAGGAACAGTCGCGGACGAACACGGCAGACAAAGGTGTTCTGGCGGAGCTCGCAGAGGGAAATCGAAAGTATGAAGAGCGCTTTGGTTTCACTTACATAGTTTGTGCAACAGGCAAGAGCGCGGGAGAGATGCTGGACGATTTTGCAAACATCGGCTGAGTGCAAGTCGCGATGCTGAGCTGAGAGAAGCTGCCGAACAGCAAAGGCAGATCATGCAAATTCGATTGGGAAAGTGGTTGGTGGAATGAGCACAATTTCAACTCACGTTTTGGATACGGTGCTGGGAAGCCGGCGGCGGGCATTGCGCGTGCGACTGGAGAAGCAGGAGGGCGGCGGCTGGATCGAAGTGACGCGCGGCGAAGAAACCGGCATGCCTGCGAAGGAGCGAGGTGCAGGACATCGTCCGGTCAGTGGGTCGAGGTTGCTCGCGGCGTGACCGACGCCGACGGGCGATGCCGCGATCTAGCAAACGATCTTCCGGCCGGAGTTTACCGGATCAGTGTTCGACACCGGCGCTTACCTGCGGGGCCTGCATCGCACGAGCATCTATCCCGAGATTACGATCACGTTCACTTGCGACTGGCGAACGCGCATTATCACCTGCCCGTTTTGTTGAGCGACAACAGTTACACAACTTATCGAGGGAGTTAGACGATGGCAAAGTTGGGTGCAAATCGTTACGGAAAATCGCGTGTGAGAGTTTCGCGCATCATGCGGCTGCCCGATCGTCACGAGTTCAACGAGTGGACCGTCCACGTGATGCTCAAGGGAGATTTCGAAACCAGCTACGCGGAGGCCGACAACAGCAAGGTTCTACCGACTGACACGATGAAGAACACCGTGTACTGCGTGGCGCGCGGGTCGAAGGCTGCTACCATCGAAGGCTTCGCGATGGAACTCGGCGACTACTTCCTCGACAATAACTCTCAAGTGGCAAAGGTGAATATCTCGGTTGAGGAGAAAGCGTGGCTTCGAATGTTGATTGACGGCGCTCCTGAAGCAACTACCTTCAGATTGGGTGGGCCGGAGCTAAGCAGGGTGTCCGCCACGCGCGCAAGGGGTGGCTTATGGGAGATTACTTCGGGCGTGGCTGGACTGACCATCCTTAAGACGACCAAGTCGGCCTTCACCGGCTTCATCAAGGACAAACTGACGACGCTAAAACCGGCGACGGACCGCATCTTTGGCACAGCGGCAACCATCGAGTGGGACTACCTGCCTGGAAGACCCGACTACGCAGAGGTACGCAAGAAAGTTCTGGTTACGCTGCTGAAGACTTTTGCCGAGCATGACAGTATGAGCGTGCAGCACACGCTCTACGAAATGGGAAAGGCCGCACTCGAAGCTGCGCCGGAAATTTCGCGCATCAATTTATCTCTGCCCAACCTGCATCATTTGCTCGCGGATCTCAGCCCATTCGGCCTCGACAATCCGAACCACATCTTCGTGCCCATTGATGAGCCGCATGGTACCATCGAGGCCACCATCGAGCGGTAAGCCGTACTTCGCGCCATCAGAGGCAACAGATTGAGTCACACGACGAGCACCACGGGCGAGGTGTATCCAGAGAAGAAGAAAGAAGAAAACTACGGCCTGCGTTCGGGTGCGCTCGGCCCAGTTGAAACGCTGGCCCAATCGGTTTCCGCGATGGCACCGAGCACATCTGCGTCGCTCACGATTCCGCTTGTCTTCGCGCTAGCTGGAGATGCAACGTGGTTTGTTTATCTGCTTGCGACGGCCTCTACACTGCTCATTGGATATTGCGTCAGCCGATTCGCGCGTCTCTCTGCCTCACCGGGATCACTTTACAGCTACACGGCCCACACATTGCCTCCGGTCTTCGGAGTAGCGGCAGCCTGGGGTCTTATACTCGCGTACCTGGCAACGGGCGCGTCGGTCGCCGGCGGGGCGCTCTACTATGCGACGGTGCTTTCCGGACAATTTCTGCACTGGACGCCAAATCCGATCCTCACCCTCGCGGTGGTCTGCGGTGCCGCTGGAGCGATTGCATATCGCGATGTAAAGCTCTCAGCCGAAGTGATGCTATGGATCGAAGCAATCTCCGTCAGTCTTATTTTGATTGTGTTGCTGTTGTTGCCGTTTCACATCGGACTGCATTTCGATCGAAGGCAATTCAGCTTCCATGGCATCTCGCTTTCACCACTCGGGCCTGCGCTTGTTCTTTCGATGTTCAGCTTTGCCGGCTTCGAAAGTGCGACGACCCTGGGCAGCGAAGCGCGCGAACCGTTGCGAACCATTCCGCGCGCCGTGCTGCAATGCGCGCTTCTGGCCGGCGTGTTCTTCATGCTTTGCGCTTACTCTGAGGTTTTGGGATTTCGCGGCGAATCCGGAGCGCTTAGCGACACGACCAGCCCCCTGCACCTGCTGGCGCGCAAGGCGGGAGTTTCGCCGCTGGGAGTGGCCATCGACTGCGGCGCATTCATCAGCATGTTCGCCTGCGTGCTGGCTTGCGCCACAGCGTCCGCCAGGGTCTTAATGCGAATGGCGCACGATGGCCTGCTGCCGGCTGCGCTGGAACGAACGAATCCGCGGCATGGAACTCCTGGAACAGCGGTCGCCATTTCGACGGTTCTCATGTTCCTTCCCACCGCTTTCATGGCAATGCGCGGGGAGACTGGTTCTTCGATGTACGACTTGTTGGGCTCGCTGTCAGTTTTTGGATTCCTCACAGCCTACGCGCTGGTGGCTGTGGCCCTCCCATTTGCGCGGAGAGCCCTTGGACAGCATTCCCACGTCGTCTCGGTCCTTAGCATGGTAACGGTCGCGGTCATTTTGCTGATTGCGATCTTCGATCTCAACTCAGCAAGCGATGCCGCTCACGCGCGAATTCCCTATCTTTATCTGGTCTACATCGCCGCGGGACTGGCCTGGTACGGGACAAGACGCAAGTATGTACAGAAGCCTTGATAACGTATGGAAAATGGGGATGTTTGGGGCGTGTAGAAATCCAAATTCCTTAGATGAATTTTATATCCAAGAAGTTAACATACCCGATAACCCACATTCTTCAGGTCCCGCCCGAAAAGCGTGGCTTGGCCAGACAACATAGCAACCTCCATACTTGGGCCACCGTAGCTCCGCAGCACTGTTCCTTTCAACTTTCAAGTGTGCTATTCCACCCTTCCATTTTCATGAGGGGAAATCTCACAATTCAGAGGCCAATTCCTTGAGACAAACGACGCGTCTGTTCCAATTGTCCCTTCCACGGCTGCTGGCAGTCCTGACGGCCGTTGCGCTGTGCGGAAGCTTCGCGATGGCACAGCAAACGCTTGGCGGAATTACCGGCGAAGTGACTGACGCCTCAGGGGGAGTGATTCCCAATGTCACGGTCACGGTGATTGATGAGCAAACCTCACTAACGCGGAGCACGAAGACGAGCTCAACCGGTCTATATACCTTTGTGAATCTGCCAATCGGTGCCTACACCCTGACCTATTCGGCAGTAGGCTTCGAGGCGCAGAAGACGCCGCACATTACGGTGCAAGCAGACCGCACGGCAACGCTGAACGCGTCGCTCAAGGTAGGCCAGACGACCACAACGATCGAAGTACAGGCGGCGCCTCTGATGAATGCCGTGGATACGACGAACGGCTACGTGATGGAGAAGCAACAGATCGATTCCGTTCCGCTACCGACCGGAAGTTTCACGGGACTGGCGATTCTTTCGCCTGGCGTGAATGCTGAATTGCCAGGCGGCACCGGCGCAAACTCCGGCCTGGGGAACGCGCCGATATGGGCGAACGGACAGCGAGACACCTCGAACGCCTTCCTTGTGAACGGTGTCGATTCGAGCAATCTCTTCAATGGCAAAAGCACCAGTCAGGTCGACTCGTTTCGCGTGGTGAATAACACCGGACAAGCAAACAACGCAGCCGGCGGTGTTGTTCCTAGCGCATCTTCGGTTTACCTGGCCATCGGGAACGCCATTCCTACCCCAGCGCCGGAAACGATTGAGGAGGTTCGCGTAAACGCTTCGATGTATGACGCGCAGCAAGGCTCAAGCAGCGGCGCGCACATCGACATGAGCACAAAGTCGGGAACCAACAAGTGGCATGGCGGCGTCTACGCCCATCGAGGAACCAATTGGATCAACGCAGCACCGTTCTTTTTCAAGAAAGACGATAACATTCCTGCTGCGGACAAAAATCCCGAACTGCATCGCTACACCGCGGGCGGCGACCTTGGCGGTCCGATTATCAAGGACAAGCTTTTCGGATTCATCGGCTACCAGCATCTGCATATTGCGGATCAGGAGACAGGCGACGAGCTTCTTGATGTGCCGCCGGGATTGAACTCGGGGCCGTTAGGCTCGGGGACGGGCCGCAGTGCATCGAACATTATTCAGGCCGCCGAGAATAACTGGACCAGCAACATCGGTTTTGAGCAAAGCCAGGGCTTTGATCCGACTTTTGGCGGCACCTTCAACAACTTCAGCGCTTCCGGAAATCCAGTAGCCTATAAGCTTCTCACCATGCCAGCTCAACCGGGCGAACCGGGAAATTACCTGGTACCGAGCGCACTGCCCAATGCCAACCCTAACGTGTACTCGCCCTACAATGCGTTTTTGCCCGGCACGTCGCGGTTCACGTCAGACCAAGCTGTAGCCGATCTTGATTGGAATGTCGGCGCAAAAGACATTCTCTCCGCAAAATACTACTACCAACACGACCCGAGCAGTTCTCCCTACGCTTACTCCAATGTGCCCGGTTTTACGGGGCACATGGATACCGGCGCACAGGTCGGTTCTCTCAATAATGTTCAAACCATTGGCAGTTCGTTGAGTATCTCGGAAACAGTGGGAGTTTTGCGCGAAAAAGTCTACGCGACAAACGATCAGGCATTCGGTCCAACGTCGGTCGGCATAGGTTCGGCATTCGGCGGCTATTTCCCGGGATTTACGATCAACGATGCACTGGGCGATAAATATGATTCGTCTACCGGCCCGCTCTATGGACTCACGGCGCCTGCACTTTCCATTGGTCCCAATGCCGCATACCAGGGATCGAATACCGGCGTCTTTCAGAACCGAATTATGCCCTCGGGGACAGCGATTTGGGCAAAGGGCCGCCATTCTTTGAGCTTTGGCGGAAGCTGGTCGTACTCGCAGCTGAATCTGCGCGATCGCCGCACTGGCACGGGCGGAGTGACGTCGCCCGACTTCGTCTCATTTCTTGACAATTGGGTCACGCCTTATACGACGCAGTTCTTCGATGGGACGACGTTCCTGCAGGGCAACGCGAATCGCTACCTTCGAGCCAACGAGACCGGACTGTTTGTCCAGGACAAGTTTCAGGCGACGCCGACTTTGAGTATCACGGCAGGCCTGCGCTATGACTGGAACGGCGGCCTGACGGAGAAATACGGCAACCTCTTCAACTTCGATCCCAAGGGGTACAGCTACGCAGCTGCTTCAGACACCATCACGAGCACTGGCTTCATCATTGCCGGGAACAGCAAGAACGGCACGAGCGGAGTGAGCAAGACAACCCTTACCGGTCGCCAGTGGGGTATTGCTCCACGTGTCGGCTTTGCCTGGCAGCCAACTGCATTCCATTCCAAGTTTGTGGTTCGCGGCGGTAGCGGGCTTTATTACGATCGCGGCGAACTCTTTACTTACCTCTCGCCGGGTTATGCTGCCGGCGAAGTGGAGGGCGGTCCCTTCGGAATTGTGCAGACGCCGCCGTTTGTCACGCAGCAGCACTGCCCCTATTCCACATCCTTCCAAGCCGCCGACCCAACCTTCCTTTACCTGAATTACATCCCGATATGCGGCGGAGATGATTTCACCCCGCCTTCCGGAGGCGAATACACCCTTGCGTCTCCCTGGGGCAGTTCATTGGGAGCTGGTCCATCGAATCCAAAAGCCTCAGATGTCGCGAACTATTTGCCCAACGCTGAAGAGATTATCGACGGCACGGTTACCGGCTCGAATGGCCAGCAACCATTTATTCTCGGTGTCTATAATCGCGCGAATAAATTGCCCTACAGCATCAATTTCACCCTGAATTTCCAGTATCAGCCGCGGAATGATCTCATGATTGAGGTGGGATATGTAGGAAACCTCGGCCGCCACGAGATCATTCCGGTGCCCTTCAACCAGGCGCAGATTGCAACTCCTTCCAACCCGACTCATCCGGGCGGCAAAACGTTTTCGCAATACTCCGGTGCATCGGTCACGCAGTACTACAGTTATGGATACACGGTGTACAACCCCAACGACTTTTATCCGATCTGCGTCAATCTCGATGCGAACTGCAATTACGGGGCGATGATGAATAACTTCGAGGGGGGCAATGTCGACTTACGCGTGCCCTACATCGGTTACTCATCGGAATCCGAGTCTTACACCGCGGCTGGAATCTCGGCCTACCATGCGCTTACATCGCACGTCGAACAGCGTCTCAGCCATGGTTTCCAAGCGGGCGTCTCCTACACCTATTCGCACACCACCGATGAGCAGAGCGGACTTGGACTCTTTTACAACGGGAACAATCCGGGCAATCTGCGGAGCGGCTATGGCTCGGCGGACTTCGATCGCACCCATGTGCTCAATTTCACCTATGGCTACACTACTCCGACGTTCTTATCGAAAAACACACTCGCTGGCAAGGTGATGGATAGCTGGGGAATTCACGGGATTGCCGTCATCCAGAGCGGCCAGCCGTACAGCATCATCGACTACTCCGGCGCCGTAGGCAGCATCTTTTACAGCACATTCAATGGCATCACCAATCCGATTGTGCCTTTGAACTATGCTGGAGGCTGTACGGCAAAAAATGCTCTAACCGGTAAGAACGGAGCATTTTTCAACCCGTCGACCCAGGAAGGAGGCGCGCTGAAGGCAAGCTGTTTTACTCTTCCGCTGATACCGGTGGGCAGCATGGGCGTCCCTGCCGGCGACCCATTCGAAACCAACTTTACCAGCGGTCAGCGCAACATCTTCAGGCAAGGCTGGCAGCGCCGGGTAGACGCCTCTTTGTCGAAGGACTTCCCGATCCACGACGAGCTCAATCTTCACTACACTTTCGACGTGTACAACCTTACGAACACGGCGAGTTTCGATATTCCGCAGAATAACGTCAACCAGAACCAGGCGTTCAACAATGTGCCCGATCAGATCGGTACGGGCACCGATGGATACCCTTCGCAAGCTGCGCCAACCAATAACTGCCAAACCAATCCTTACGGAGTGAACAACGGCTTCTTCAATTGTCCAAGTGCTCTTGGCATTACAAAGCACACCATTGGCAGCCCGCGCCAGATTCAGATGTCACTGCACCTGGACTTCTGATTCGCAGACAAACAATGACATTCAGAAGGCGGCTCCCAATCGGGCCGCCTTTCCTATTGCGCAAGTTAAACGAGTGGCAATCGTCGCGCCATTCTGACGGCTTACAATTTTTCTATGAACCCTCCCGCGGGAGCGATCCACGCGTTGCGCAAAGCGCTGGCAGGAGAGATTGTCCGGCCTTCCGCTTTGGCTGAAGCCGCGATTGAACGGTCCAATCAAAATCAGGGCCAAAACACCTATCTATGGCAGGACGCCGACTGGACGCTCGGTGAAGTGACTCGTGCTGAGGCAATGCCCCGCGTTTCGGGTGGATGCTTTGACGATGGCCATTCTTCGCTGTGGGGATTGCCGATCAGCGTGAAGGACTGCTTTGATCTGGCAGGCTCGCCGACGACTTGCGGAGTGCACTTCTATCGCGATTTGAATGGAACTGCGACTCGAGACTCATGGCTCGTGGAAAGGCTGCGGGCTGCCGGCGCAGTGATCGTCGGCAAGACGCATTTGCATCCGCTGGCCTATGGCATCACTGGCGAAAATCCTGAGTATGGCGACTGCATTCAGCCTGGAAATCCCGGAGCATTGACTGGAGGCTCGTCGAGCGGAGCCTGTGCCAGCGTGCTGGAGGGTTCGGCCGTCGCGGCAATCGGTACTGATACCGGTGGATCCGTTCGCGTGCCTGCGGCGTTGTGCGGGCTGGCAGGATATCGCTCGACGATTGGTCGCGGCAACTGGCGCGGTGGCGCGCACCTGGCCGAGTCTTTCGACACGATGGGCTGGCTGTTTCGCGATTTGCAGGATGCACCGTTGCTGGCGGCGCCATTTGCCGAGACTGGCGTCGTTGGGACCCTTGATGGGAACACGGAATTCAAGCGCTTTGCCTATGTGGGCGAAAAACTCTTCAACGATTGCGAGCCCCAGGTACTGGAGGGGTTCCGGATTGTGATTCGCGATTTAGAGACGCTTGGGCTCGAAGGACGCGAAATCAATCCCGAATGGTGGGCAAATGCAGTAGAGATCTTCGCACCCATCCAGGCCTCGGAAGCTGCAAAACTGCATGTGGGCAACTTCGAGCATTTTCAAGATCCAATTCGCGAAAGACTGAATTGGGGTGCGCAACTGACGCCAGCGGTGGTGGCAACACTGAGGCAACGTCACGCCGAGTTTCGCGCGCGCATGGATGAGCTGTTCGCGGAAAACGAATTGCTTGTGCTGCCATGTGCGCCAGTGGCCCGCATTGAAGCCGGTGCCGACCACACACAGACGCGTGCGCGCTTCCTGCGCTACACAGCTCCCTTCAGCATGGCTGGAGTGCCGGCGATTACAGTTCCCTGCGCGTATGGGGGAGTGCAAATTGGCGCTGCGCGCCATTGGGATGAGGCACTGTTGCAGCTTGCAGCGCAGATCGGCGAGCAGAGACAGGCGAACATGATCTCTTAGCAGGGCGGTAGCTGGGTATTTCGGATCAGTCAGGGCTTTTCTGTCAGGAACGCCTCCGGCTTTAACGAACCGTCGCGCTGCTTGACCAGCATCTGCACTTTGCCTTCTGCGGCGTCGAGTTCTTGCTTGCATGCCGCCGACAATCCGACGCCCTCTTCAAACAGTTTGAGAGACTCTTCAAGCGCCAGATCGCCCTTTTCGAGTTGATCGACGATGGTTTCGAGCTTCTTGAGCGACTCTTCAAACGAAGGCATGCCCACTCCATTTCCCCAGAATACTCGATCATGCGCGGGATCCGATGGCAAGAATCACGGTGGCTTTCGAGACGGCGAAGGATTTAACTGTGCGCGCCCCTGAGCAGCAATATCAGGCAAAGAAGCGAGCCAAAGGTCAGCAACGCTGCCGCTGTGCCGGTTCCTACAGACTTTATCACCTTCCGCGCATCTTGAAAGTCGTCGTCCTCGGTCGTGAGGCCCGCGTATTTTGTCCACCAGTGGAGAGCCCAGAGAGGAAATGGCGAGCAGACCAAGAGAACCAGGACACAGAAACCTAGGAGCATATTTTCAAATCCGAGAAGAACAAAGAAACGAGGCTGACGCACGAGAGCGAAGACGACACCTCCCAACAAGATCAACATGATCACCGCCGCGTTCCGCAGGTAACTGGCATCGCTGCACGCCACATCGACTCTAGCGAGAAGGTGAGCAGCTTGTCGCGCGGCGAAGTGGTTCACCTTCGCGCCGCAGAACCGGCACACGTCGGCTGATGCATCAATTGTCTGACCGCACTTAGGACAGTCGAAGACATCAAGATCTTCGGTTGGGCCATCGAAGTTGAGTTCATCGGTCATTCGCGAGCCCTTCCTCGGATCGATGGGCTGTTTCGAATAAGTGCAATTGAGAGGAGGTGCCCTCAGGATCGCATAAGTTCGCGCAAATTGCGCCTGAACGAAAGTGTTAAACCGTTGCAGAAGCCGCGCGCAACGCGCTGGCAATCACATCAGCCGCGACGTCGTAATTGCCAAACGGCGCGCTCACCTGCACTCCTTGCACGTAGGGCCGGACGGCGGCGAGCATTTCCTGAGCAATCCTGATTCCTTCGGCGCGCGCAGCATCGGGTGTATCGGCCTGAGCCATGCGGAGCATCACTTCTTCGGGCATGGCCACGCGCAGGTCGTTCTTCATATATTCCGCGTTGCGCAGGCTGATGAAAGGCCAGATTCCTGCGATCACAGGAATCCCGTGGTCACGTGTCCGTTCGAGAAAGCTCTCGAGAAGGCGCAGGTCAAAAACCGGCTGCGTAATGGCAAATTCGGCGCCAGCCTCCACCTTGTAAGCGAATCTCTTCAGCTCGTTTTCGATGTCGGGTGCGCCGGGGTTGGCGGCTACCCCGATGGCAAAGTTGGTGCTCGCTCCAATCGAATTCGACCCGATGTCGAGACCGCGATTCAGCCGTTGCACGATGTTCACCAAACCGATGGAGTCTACGTCAAATACTGCAGTCGCGTCAGGATAGTTTCCCAGCTTGGAAGGCTCGCCGGTCACGCAGAGCAAGTTGTGCAAGCCGATGGATGAGGCTCCCAGCAAATCCGACTGAATCGAAAGCAGATTACGGTCGCGGCAGGTGTAATGCAGAATTGTGTCGATTCCCGTGTGTTGTTGAAGCTGGACGCAGAGGCTTTCCCCGCTCATGCGGGCCGAGGCTTGCGGCGCATCGTACACATTGATGACGTGCACTCCAAGCTTGGCCAGGCTGCGCGCGCCTTCAATCTCCTTCGAGCAATCGATCCCCCTGGGTGGAACGATCTCGACAACTGCAGCAAATTTGCGCTCTGCGATCAGCGAGCCCAAACGCGAGCGCTGCCCAAGTGGCGCCGGCGGAATCTCTTTGCTTGGCGAGGGCGCGACGCCCAAGACTTCGATGCGGGTTTGCTCGTCGAGAGCGCGGATGGCCGAGCGCATTGCCCGGATGTGATTCGGTGTAGTGCCACAACATCCGCCGACCAGTTGCGTGCCGGCAGCGATCGCTTTGCGGACAAAGCTTGCCATGTATTCCGGCGAACAGAGATAAATATTGCGGCCTTCAACTGCGCGAGGCAGTCCTGCATTGGGCATAGCGGCGATGGGCAGCGTGGTCGCCAAGCGCATGGCCTCGATAGCGGTCAACACGGTGGCTGGGCCGGTGGAGCAATTCACTCCGATCGCGTCGGCACCCCACTCTGTGAGGAGGGCTGCAGCCTGCGCGGGCGAAGACCCGTCGAGGCATTCGCTTTCGTCGTCGACCGTGACCATCACAAGCACCGGAAGATCTGGCGCAACCGATTTTGCGGTTTCGAGTGCCTGGCGCGCTTCATTCAGCGCTGGCATGGTCTCGATGATCAGCAGGTCGATGCCGTTTTCCGCGAGAACAGCAATTTGTTCGGCAAAGGCGGCACGGGCTTCATCGAGACCGGTCTTGCCAAGAGGCTCGAGGCGGACGCCCAGCGGACCAACGGCGCCGCCGACCCAGGCTTCGACGGCCTGCTTTTCCTTGAGCCTTTCGACAGCCTGCCGGGCAAGCCTCGCACCCGCAGCATTGATCTCGGCCACCTTCGCGCCCAACCCGTATTTCGCCAATCGGAAACGGTTTGCACCGAAAGTATTGGTTTCAAGAAGTTCTGCACCTGCCTGAAGGTACTCTTCGTGAACAGAGAGGACGAGATTCGGATCTGTCAGGTTGAGTTCGTCGATGCAACGGCTTGTGGCGACGCCGCGAGCATAAAGCAAAGTGCCCATTGCGCCGTCGGCAAGCACGGGGCGGTCGGCAAACAGCTTAGCAAAGCGGTCCATTCTGTTGCCATGCTATCGCATCGGCATCGACCAGGAATCCACTGCCAATACGGTTTGGCGATCAAGGCTGAAGCATTATCACTGTATCGGGCTCTGCGGGCAGTTTCCGGGATGAGGGCTGCAAGAGCGAAACACTGGAGAACCGATACGTCTGAAACGAGGGTTGATACGACCTCAGAGGAGGGGCTCGCTTTGCTATACTTCGAGAGTCATCGCTTGGCTGGAAACCGATTCTGGTAACTGGCTTAATGCTTCCATCTAGTGTGTCTTATCGTCATTTGTTTGTTGAAGTAGCGGCTTTCACAGCGCACATGATTGAGGGTTGGATTTTGAAGAAGAGAAGTCTTTGGATATGCGCCGGCGCAGCTTTGGTGGCTGCGGTCGCGCTGGCGGGATGCGGCAAAACTTTCTACTTTGATGGTCGCGTGCTGCCGCCCAGCAAGCTGGTCAACCGAGTGGTCATCGCAGTCCAGAACCCTGGCATCCTCGCCAAGGGTTCGCTGGAGATTGTTGACGCTTATTACGACGAGCGCGCCGGCTTCAACGGCAGCCCCGCCTCGTTTTCGGTTTCCGGCTATGGCGGAGCCCTTCCAATCACCATTCAGAGCATGCCGGAGGAGCAGATCGGCGCCGTGTATGGATCCGGCGACGGCAGTTTTACGCTGGCCGACTACGCGGGCGAGAAAACTACCGGAAACGTTGGCGGTCTCCAGGGAAATTCATCCAGCATCTTCATCACGCGCAACAGGGAGTTCGTGTTTGCAGCCAGCCAGTCCGCGCACATGTTCACCGTCGTGAATCAAGGGGGTCCTGGACCGGGAGGAACCTCGTTGGGATTGCCGAACGTGTATCGCACGAGCGTGAATCCGGGCGGATCGATGGCAATCGCCTTCGCGGAGAACTCTAACTACGCGTATTACCCGCGGCAGCTCACGTCAGCGCAGACACAGAGTTACTCTGGAGGCCCCTCGACATGGCCGAAAGCCGCTGTCGATTGCGAGCCACAGAATGCGCCCGGGTGGTGCCTTTTCCAGATGCAAAGCCCCGACGCAGTAGATTCGACGGGCAACTACTACGGTCAGCCACTCGTATTTGACCGGCCCGTCAAGGCTCTCTTCTCGTCAGACGGCAGCACGGCATACATTCTGAACTGCGGGCCCGAGTGCGGAGGAAGCAAAGCTTCGATCTCGGTCGTTCCCGTAGCGCCAATGATTTTTCTCCTCGGGCAGCAATCCGGCCTGCTGCCGTGTAATCTGCCCGCGAACGGAACCTGCCCTGATTCCAAGGCGACTCAGATGGTGAATATTCCGATTCCGGGCGGAGCAAGCAATGCCCTGATCGACTCGACGACCATGTATGTGGTGGGCCAGCAGGCGCAGACTGTAGGCGGTCAGACGCTCTTCGGCGGAAACCTGACAGTCGTAAATCTTGCGAACAGCACCGCCGGCAGCCCGGTGGCCATCAGCGATGGACGGCCGGGTGCCATGAGCCGCATGATCGAGGGCGATGACAACACGTTATGGATCGCCATGACGAACTGCACTACGGGCGTACGCTACGCGACAAATCCTGCCGCAGGCTATGGCTGCCTGACGATGTACAACACGTCGACGAAAAAGGTCGTGTTGCTGGAGCCCTACATTGGCGATGCTACGGGCATAGCTGCGGTTACGGGGCTGCACAAGCTGTATGCCGCAGAGGGTGGGCAAGTGTACATCTATTCCACTAAAGACGGCTCATCACTCGACAACCAATTCGTGACCGTGACCGGGACCGCGTACGACGTGGCCTATATGGACGCGATCACCGACACCAACAACACAGTTTATTAGCGCTATGGCGGCTGCTGACGATTCCAATGTACAGGCGGCCGATGTTTTGGCTATCGCTGCGCATCGCGACGATGTGGAGCAGACCTGCGGCGGCACTCTGCTGCGCATGGCGGCTCGGGGTTTGCGGACGGCCATCCTCGACCTGACAAAAGGCGAAGCAGGAACACGCGGGACCGCGGCAGATCGAGCGCGAGAAGCCGACGAAGCTGCACGCATTCTTGGGGTAGGCTGGCGCCAGGCATTCGATTTTCCCGACGGCGCACTCGCAAATACACTTGAGAATCGCATCGGAATCGTGCGCGTGCTGCGGATGGTCCGGCCGCGTGTCGTGGTTCTGCCCTATTGGCAGGCCCGCCACCCCGATCATGCAATTGTTGCGACGCTCGGATATGAGGCGTGCTTTCTTTCCGGATTGAAGAAGGTGGAAACCGGCGGTGAGCCCCACCGGCCCTTCAAGATTATCTATGCAAGTCTCTACGCCGATGTGCGCCCCAGCTTTATCGTCGACATCACCCCATTCGTTGAGCAACGCCACCAGGCGCTGATGGCTTACCGATCGCAATACGCAAATCAATCAGCGGGCAGCGGACTATTTGTACCGGAAGAGGAGATCCGCGAGCGCACATTTGCTGAGGCGCGCCACTATGGATTGCTGGCGGGAGTTCGCTACGGCGAGCCGTTCGTGCAGAAAGAAGTCGGCCTGGTTGACGACCTGACACTCCTGCCTGTGCAATCCGTTTAGAATGGAGCCGGGTCGCAAGGTCCCGAAAAATGTCTTCATTCAAGCAGGCTTTCTCTCGCCGTCAATTTATCGTTACGGGCGCCCTTTCAGCTGCCGCCCTTCGCCTTCACACGCAAAACCCACAGAAGGTTCAGGCGAGCCTCGAAATTCCGCACGAGGCGACCGGACCGCACATGCCGGATGATTTTGTGGGGCTCTCGTATGAAGTGCAGCAATTGACCGACCCCTCGTTCTTTTCCGCTCAGAATGTGGGCCTGGTTAGCGCTTTCAAAGAATTGTCAACGCATGGAGTGCTGCGCCTCGGAGGCAACACCAGTGAATTTGCCTGGTGGAAACCGACGGATCACACACTCGAACCCGAGCATCCGCACATTCGCGAAGTAGTGGGCGAGCCAAAAGCCCAATACTATCCCGTTACGGCGGAAGCGGTGCGGCATCTTGCTGCGTTCCTGAAGGCAACGGGCTGGACGTGTCTTTACGGCATCAACATGGGAACCAACACGCCGGAGCGCGCTGCCGCGGAAGCTGACTTCGCCGCTAAGACCCTTGGTTCGAGCCTGCAGTACTTCCAGATTGGCAATGAGGTCGATCTATTTAACCGCCATCTGCGCGATCCGCAAACGTGGTCGCCAAAGACCTATCTCGACGAATGGCTCGCGCTGGCGCGTGCGATCCGGACTCGCGTTCCCGATGCGAAGTTTGGCATTCCTGATATTGCCTCTGAAATTTCCTGGCTGCCGCAGATCGCGGATCTGTGGGGCGCCGTCGAAAATCCCCCGCACGTTACAACGTTGACCCACCATCACTACTTTGGTGGCCCTGCGACAAATCCCGATGTGAATATTCCCAATTTGCTTGGACCGGCCGCGACGGCCAAGGATCAGCACACGGCAGACGTGGCGGCCGCAGCAGCGGAAAAGATGGGAGTTCGCGTACGCATGACCGAAGGCAACACCTGCTATCGGGGCGGCAAGCCTGGTGTGTCCGACGTGTTCGCTGCTGCCTTGTGGGCCGCAGACTACTCATTGCTGCTGGCTGGGAATAATTATTCCGGAATCAACCTTCATGGCGGCACGGGAATGTCGGTTGCGAATTCCGTCGGCGGCGTTCTGCCGGGCGACGTGATTCTGAAGGACAAGGGAGAAACGCCGGAACAGATCGCTTCGCATCCTCATCCGTTCTATACGCCGGTTGCGACGTTCGGCGCTGAATACCTCCTGGAGCCGGTGGCATATGGATTGAAGTTCGCCGGTTCACTGAGCGGCGGACGTTTGATCGGCGGTGATCTCTCGGCGAAACTGCAGGCTTCCGGTGTGAACGCGCGGGCATACGCGGCGCAGTTTGGGGATGGAGCAACTGCAGTGATTGTCTTAAACAAAGATGCAGACAAAGACCTCGCGCTTAGCCTGGAGTTCGCCGGTCGGAAGGCCGTGAAGGCTGTGGTCGAAACGCTGACTGGGCCGGCGCTCGACAGTCGCGAAGCGCACATCCGGCGCGGAGCCGAGATGCGAATTGAGGGTAAAAGCGTCAGCGTGGAAATTCCTCACGCCTCGGCCATTCACATAGTCATTTCATAATCCGGCGGGACAGCACGTCTCATCGTCCAGCATTTGCGGTTTCCTCAATTCCGATATATTTCTTTCCGGTCGAACCAAACCACAGGAGGTCTGGCATGCCGCAAACCTGGGACCCCGTCGCCTATGGAAAAGGCGGCGCATTCGTGCACGAATTGGCCGGAGGAGTACTTGAGTGGCTCGCGCCGCAACCGGGCGAGCGCATCCTCGATCTTGGCTGCGGTGACGGGCAACTGACGCATCGCATCGCGGCAACTGGCGCTATTGTCACTGCGATTGATGCATCTGCTGAAATGGTCGCCGCGGCACGATCACTCGGCGTCGCGGCAGATCAAGGTCGGGCCGAATCGCTTCCCTATCCCGATGGATCGTTCGATGCAGTCTTCTCGAATGCCGTGCTTCACTGGGTCCGCGGTCAGGACGACATGATGGAACAGGTTCGGCGCGTGCTGCGACCGGGCGGCCGCTTCGTGGCGGAGATGGGCGGTCATGGAAATATCGCGGCTATTCGCGTTGGGTTCGCGGCGGTGCTGGCCAGGCATGGATTCTCCGAGCTTGGTGAACGTGGCAACTACTATCCAACCCCG
Source organism: uncultured Acidobacteriaceae bacterium (assembly GCA_963782085.1). Taxonomy (GTDB): domain Bacteria; phylum Acidobacteriota; class Terriglobia; order Terriglobales; family Acidobacteriaceae; genus Telmatobacter. The sequence goes on along the minus strand of CAWAIL010000001.1, from coordinate 76,009 downwards.
GACGCGTATTCACAGCGACTCACGAACCATGGCTTCAAGGTTGAGAAGATCATTCACTTCCCTCGTCCCACGCCGCTTGGTGACGAGGGAATGGCCGGGTGGCTGCGAATCTTTTGCCGCGGCGCGCTGAATGCGCTCCCCGAAGATCTTCGTGAAGTCGTCGTTGAAGAAACGACCGCGCTGCTTGCACCTGCGCTGTGCGACGAGGCGGGCCGCTGGACCGCGGACTATGTGCGGCTCCGGTTCATGGCGAGAAACTGAGTTCTCGAACGATTGGCTCTGTATCGTTGTCGTACCGCGACCGCGCGGGAAAGGCTACGTGATCAACGTGGCTTCAAACCGCAACGGTGTTGGATACGGAGCGTGGACGCATGTGGATGGTTGGAGCGAAGCGGTGGTCGAGTATATCGCCGAGCTGGAGGCTAGCGTCGCAAGACCAAGCAAGTAAGGTGCGAAACGCCGGCTTCATTCTGCAAGCGAATCATGGGGAGGGAACCGGCGGTCCGCTCCCCAATTTTTCCTTGCTGTAGGCTAATCCGCTTCCAGAAGCTTCGTGCGGAACAACAGTCCCGCCAGTAAGCCACCAACACTGGGGAAAACAAGGAACAACCAGACTTGCTTCAACGCCACACCACCAACGATCAATGCGGGCCCGAAGCTGCGAGCCGGATTCACGCTGACGCCCGTGATATGGATGCCGAAGATGTGGATTGCTACGAGCGAAATGCCGATGGCCAATCCTGCAAACCCCGATGGAGCAGCCTTCTGCGTCGATCCGAGGATCACGATAACGAATATCAAAGTGGCCACGACTTCAAAAAGAATCGCCGAGCCGATGCCGTATTCGCCCTGGTAGCCGGGTCCCCAACCGTTCTGGCCGAGGCCGTTCACCGTGATGTTGTAGCTTGCGGTTCCGGCGGCAATGATGGACAAGACAAACGCCGCGGCGATTGCGCCGATGAACTGCCCCACCCAGTAGCCGAACATATCTTTCAACGTCATGCGGCCCGCGGCAAAAACGCCCAGACTGACCGCCGGATTGATGTGGCATCCGGAGATCGGGCCTATGCCGTAGGCAGCACCGATAAGAGCGAGCCCGAAGGCAAACGCAATACCGAGGATGCCGACCTTGTCGCCGGCGATCACGGCCGTTCCACAGCCGAACAGCACGAGAATGAATGTGCCTACAAGTTCCGCCAGATATTTCTTCATTGTTCCTCCTTGCTTTCAATTCAACCGGTTCGCGAGACCCTGCGGCTGCATCGCCGCATTACGACTGCCAGAAAATTCGGCAAAACTGCGCACCATTAGGGCCTTCACAGTGAGGTCCGAATCGCGGCAAAGATTGCCCTTATTATGCGCTGGCAGTCTTGCAGACCTGCTGCATTAGAGTCAAGCAAAAATCTGCTGAACGGGAGGACTAAATGCAGCACTTTGCATAGTGCCCTACCTTATCGAGGGCCTGGCCCGATCACGCCTCAGTCATCGATTCTTCGTGACGATCCGTCGCTGCAGAACGACCCACTGCGCGCTCTATGTTAACGTTCAAAGCGTGAGCGCAGGCACGCCAGGAAAAAAGAAAGCTACGGATCGCGGACGGCGACTCTTACCAGGACTGGCGATCAAAGACGGGCTCATCCGCCATCCATTCGATCTGGAATTCGGAGTGCGCACCAGCGGTCTTGTTGCTGGCCGGAATCTTGGGACAGGCCATCGGCACGACCGGCACATTACGGCCTATTACGGTGTTGCGCCGTCGGTCTTCAAGGCCATGATTGTGCAGTGGCGCAGGTGCCGACCGCTGGCTCCGCTGGACGAGTATACGTTTATTGATGTGGGAGCCGGGATGGGACGCGCCATCTTGCTCGCCTCCGAGTATCGGTTCCGCGCAGTGATTGGAGTTGAGGTCCACGCCACACTTGCCCGCATTGGGCGCAGGAACATTTCGGCGTGGCGCGCTGCAGGGCGAGCGGTTGCTCCCATGCGCATAGTCTGCCGCAACGCGACAGAATTTGCTCTGCCAGCAGGTCCGTGCGTTGCCTTTCTCTTCAACCCATTCGCAGGGCCCGTTCTGAAACGTGTGCTTCGACATTGGGGCCGAGCTCTTGTCGAACATTCGGGCCAACTGGATATTCTGTATGTCAACAACGAGCAGGAGAGTGTGTTGCGGCGCGAACCGGGTTTGGAAAGACTCTTTCATGGACAGGTGAGAAGATCGCACGTCGATCTTGTTGCCGACCGAGAAATTCTACGAAGCCAACCGGGCCGTGAATACGCCGCAACCCTTTGGGAAGATTGCTCGATCCACCGGTGGGGAAAACCGGGAGTCCAGGGAAAAGGAAGTGGCGTCTAAGGAGTACGGAATTGGGTGCAAGGAGTAAGGAATAGGAATGTGATATACCCTTTTCTCTATTCGTTATTCTCTGATGTTTTGCCATGAGCGAGCCGCATCTTGTGTTGGGAATTGGCGAACTGTTGTGGGACGTCCTGCCTGACGGCGCACGTCTCGGGGGTGCGCCTTCGAATTTTGCCGTGATGGCCGGCCGCCTTGGCAACAAGGCCGCGATTCTTAGCCGTATCGGCCGCGACGACCTGGGTTGCCAAGCCATTGAAAGACTCGACGGCATGCCCGTCGATACCAGCAACATTCAGGCAGATCCAGCACATGAGACGGGGCGTGTGACGGTAACTATTTCGGCCGGCGAGCCACATTACACGATTCATCACCCGGCAGCGTGGGACTTCTTGAATCTATCTGACGAGTGGGTTCAACTCGCTGAGAGAGCGCACGCCATCTGCTTCGGCTCGCTTGCGCAGCGAAATCAAGTTTCCCGCCAGACAATCCAAACGCTGGTGGCCCAGTGTTCCTCCGATTGCGTTCGCATCTTCGACGTAAATCTTCGCGCTCCGTACTACACCGCTGAAGTACTGCAGGAATCGCTGGAACTGGCCACCGTACTGAAGATGAATGAAGGTGAGGTTCTGCCGGTACTGGAATTGCTCGACCTCTCACTGGAAGCTGAAACGGCAAAGGTCGAACTGTTCCCACGTGCGGATGCTTCTCCGTCCAGTGCGGCATTTCTGCTCCCCGCGGCCGAACGCCTTCTGGACGAGTTTCCTTCGCTCGAGCTTGTTGCAATCACCAGGGGCGGGAGCGGCAGTCTGCTGGTTGCTCGCGATGAGTGGAACGAACACCCGGGATTCTCGGTGAAAGTGGCCGACGGGATCGGCGCAGGAGACGCGTTCACGGCCGCACTGGCGCACTATCTGCTTCGAGGCGCAAACCTGGCAACGCTGAATGAAGCGGGAAATCGGTGGGGAGGCTGGATGGCCTCCCAGGTGGGCGCTATGCCCAAACTTCCCGATGTCGTCCGCGATGCGATTGCCGAAGCGATTCAGCGAAGGAGCTGAGGTAAGATCGAACGGTTCGACCATTCCAAGGTTGCTGCCCACTTCAAGCGGCATGTCTCCAGTTGTAAGTAAGCGTTTTCCAGATTGTCAATCTCAACGAAATCAAATTACTATGGCGGGGTTATGAACAACCCAGCCTCGCGTGCCGCGATTCTCACCATCTTCGTGTCGACCATGAGCCTTGTTGCTCAGACTCCTTCGCTCAATATTCAGGTCGACCACCCCACGGCCAAAATCAGCCCTGATTTTTACGGGCTGATGACCGAGGAAATCAACTACAGCTACGACGGCGGCATCTATGCCGAGCTAGTGCGCGACCGCACTCCCGGTCGCGGCTTTGGCTCGCTCAACCACTGGCCGATCGTGGCGCATGGAGATTCTCTGGTGAACGTCTCCGTCGATGAGAGTGAGGGCCCTAGCGCCGCGCTGCCCCGCAGCTTTCGACTCACAGCGTCGAAGGCCTCGGCATCGGCGCCGGCCGGAATTGAAAACGGTGGCTATTGGGGTATCGCTCGTGCGGCCGCATACCAAATACACTGGCTCCTTCTATGCGAAATCCGACACTGCGGGGCTTGCGGTTTCGGTAAGTCTGCAGAACGACCAGACAAGTATTGTTGCCGCATCCGCAACCGTTTCGGGTATCGCAAAAGAATGGAAGCAATACCGCTTCACGCTCACGACGGGTGACGTTCCGGTTTCCGCGAATAATCATCTGATCCTGACGATGGCTCAACCAGCGACGGTGTGGCTCGATCTGATTTCGCTCTTCCCGCCCACTTACCACAATCGTCCGGGAGGCAACCGCGTCGACATCATGAACCTGCTGGCAGCAATGCAACCACATTTTCTGCGCCTGCCCGGCGGGAATTATCTCGAGGGCGAACATATCGCCGATCGTTTCGACTGGAAAAAGACGATTGGCCCCTGGGTCGACCGGCCAACACATCCCAGTCCATGGCGCTATCGCTCGTCGGATGGAATGGGGTTGCTTGAGTACTTGGAATGGTGCGAAGACCTAAAAATGGAGCCGCTTCTGGCAGTCTACGCAGGCTACTCGTTGGCGCAGGATCATGTCGATCCGGGACCGGCCCTCGAGCCTTACGTGAACGATGCGCTTGACGAGATCGAGTACGTAGCGGGCGGCGCCGATACAAAATGGGGCGCCGAGCGCGCCAAGGACGGGCATCCAGCACCGTTCCCGCTGCATTTTGTTGAGGTGGGAAATGAGGATCAATTCGACCGTTCGCACAGCTACGACGGCCGCTTTGCGCAGTTCTACCATGCAATCAAAGACAAGTACCCGAATTTGCAGGTCATCGCCACCGCTCCAGTGAAGAGCGTGCAACCAGATGTTCTCGACGAACACTTCTACATGTCGGCGGAGGAGTCATTCGGCCAAGCTCATCATTACGACGCGGCCGATCGCCATGGGCCGAAAATTTTCGTGGGCGAGTGGGCGACGCGCGAGGGCGACCCTACTCCCAATCTTGAAGCCGCACTGGGCGATGCAGCGTGGCTCACCGGACTCGAGCGCAATAGCGACTTAATCATCATGGAGAGTTACGCGCCGCTCCTCGTCAACGTGAATCCAGGTGGTGAGCAGTGGGCCACCGACCTGATCGGCTACGACGCGCTCACAAGCTATGGCTCGCCGAGTTACTGGACGCAGGTGATGTTCTCGACGCATCTGGGGACGGAGGTGGCCGACTGCAAGTTGGACAACGCGCCGCCGCGAGTCTTTGCCTCGGTGACACGAGATGAAGCCAAACATAAGCTCTATGTCAAAGTGGTGAACGCGACCTCCAATGTTCAACCGGTAGCGATTGCGCTTAGCGGAGCAAGCAAAATCGGATCGCAAGGCACTCTGATCACGTTGAGTGGCAAGACGCCGAATGCCACAAACAGCATCACTCATCCGGACGAAGTGAAGCCAGTGACGCGGGCAATCTCAGTGGCCGGGCCGAAGTTCACCCAAAGCTTCTTGCCATACTCAGTGAATGTGCTGGAACTCAGCTACTGAGTTGGGCCTTAATTATCGGAGCTTGCGATGTCGCACTGTTGGTCGGAAGTGGAAGCACCTATTTTCGCAAAAAAGCGGCCGAAGGCGGGCAACCCCTGAAAATGCACCGGGAATCGGCACATTTTAAGCCAGGCCGACGCTTGATCTGCGGCTGCATCGCCGCCTGCGGCGGACCAAATCACAGATTTATATTTTTGCTGGCGAAGGTCCAACATGTTACGACAGGCGATTCGCAAGCTTCCCGGCATGCCCTCGCTGATCAAGCTCAACACTCAATTTGAAGACTGGTGGTTCGACTGGCGCAATGGCACGAATACTGCGCCCGACCGTATCGAACAGACAAAGAAAGGTTGGGAGGTTGACACCACCAACCACACCTATGTGCCGGCACGTCCGAAGACGGCGCGACGCATTCTGAAGGCGCTGCCTTTGGAAAATCCGCGCGACTATGCGTTTATTGATTTCGGATGCGGCAAAGGGAGATTGCTTCTGCTTGCGATGGCTCTTCCCTTTCGAAGCGTTGTAGGGGTGGAGTTGCGAAAAGAACTTTCTGACCAAGCGACCTTCAATCTTCGGAGATACCGAAAGGCGGCCTCGCGCAATGCAGCATGTGTAAATACCAATGCGCTCGACTTTGAGTTTCCCAATGAAAAGCTGGTTCTGTATTTCTTCAATCCATTCGGCGAGGACATATTGCGAGCCGTCTTGCAGAACCTTGGGAAATCGCTCAGTTCGTGCTTTCGTGATGTGATCGTCGTTCTGGACATGCCGATTCATGCACATGTAGCGGACAATATGCCCCATCTTTCCTTTGTTAAAGAGGGATATTGGTATCGGATGTATCGGTCTCGAGACATTCGGATCGCAACCGCTGCTTAAAGCGGGAATCTGCCCTCGCGTGGGCAACACGCCTTCCCAACTCTACCGACGGCCCGACATAGAGTCGCTTGACACGCCCACTGTCTCCGATTCGCCGAAGTTCAGTCGATAAATTGTTTTCAATCGTAATATTGGTAGTGTATAAAGCAAAGGCGCGTTGATCGCGAGCCAAAGCTTTCTGAAGTCCGCTAGCGCCGATCGCAAATCCCTCTCAGGAGCTTCGCCCATGCTTCGAAAAGCCCTCGCTGCTGCCGTGGTTCTCGTGTTGTTCCCCATCGCGGCCGGGGCCGCTGACGACTCCAAGCCGGTCCCGCCTAAAAGCTGGGTCGACAAGGATACCGGCCATCGAGTCTGGCGCCTGAGCGATGAGCTGAACTCGGGCGGATTTTACTTCAATGTGAATGGCTACACGCCCGATCAGAAGACGATGATCTACACGGCGCCCGATGGCATTCATGGGCTTGACATGGCGACGATGAAAACGCGTCTCATCGTTCCAAATCCACCGCGTCCGGAGAATGCGCCTCAGGGGGCTGGCGGTTTGTTTCGTTTCGGAGTTCATGCGTTGGTCGCAGGGTTCAAAACCAACAGCGTCTTTTATACGCAGACCGATCCGGCCACGAATGTCACTTCGGTCTACAAGGCCGACGTTTACACAGGCCTGATTCGCAAGCTGATCGATTTGCCGTCTAGACACATGATCGTCTGCATCAACGCGGATGAGACGTTAGCCGCAGGAACATTTGACGAGAGCGATCAGCCGAACCAGGAGTACGGACAGAATGCGCCGCAGCGGCCACAGCCATCGACCGGCGGCGGTGACAATCGCGTCGCAAGCGAAGCACAAGGGCCACATTACCAGCCGCTCGACAAAGGCCAAATGATGGAGCGCCGACTGGCAGCACATCTGCCACTTCAGCTCTTTACCATTCGCCTGGAGCCAGGACCGAATGGCGAGAAGCCCGGAGACATCAAGGTCCTGTTGCACTCGACAGACTGGGTCAATCACCTGCTGTTTTCACCCACCGATCCCGAGCTGCTGATGTACTGCCACGAAGGCCCATGGCAAAAGGTCGATCGCATCTGGATGATTCATACCGATGGCACGCACAACACGATGATCCACAAGCGGACCATGGTGAACGAGATCTTCGGTCACGAATTCTGGGGACTCGATGGAGAGACCATCTGGTATGACTGGCAGTTCCCCAAGGGCGAAGACTTTTTCCTCGCAGGCTTCAACCTGAAAACCGGGCAGCACACCGCATATCACCTGCAACGCGACGAATGGGGCATCCACTTCAACCTGACGAAGGATCTTGAACTCTTTTGCGACGATGGCGGGGATCCTGGCCAGGTGGCTCGTTCCAAAAACGGCGAGTGGATCGAACTGCTCCACCCCGAAATGTTCAAAGTTGGTGAAGGCGCACTCAACGATCCCAGTTTTTGGCAGCCGGGCGTCTTTCATTCCGAGCATCTTGTGAACATGTCGCACCATAACTATCGCGAAGAGCCGAATGTGCGCTTCTCACCTGACAAGAAACTCGTGATCTTTACGAGCAACATGTTCGGACCGAGCTACGTATTTGGCGTGGAAGTTGCAAAGGCCGATCCGTCGGCGACAGATGTTCAATCTACGCCGGATATTGCGAAGCAATTCAACCCGGTAGAACCGAAACCCACCCATGTGCCGTAGATGGACCGCCGGCCATAACGCGAAGCGCCTTCGGATGAATCGACTCGTCCCCGCTGTGATACTTACCGGCGCGTTCGTCGCGCACGCGCAGACATTCGTCTGCGGGAAAGCGTCGCCCGAAGGCGCGCAACTTTCTGCGTTGTCCATCTACACCGAGACGACGCCAGGCTTTGATCTCAATTCCTCGCCCTCTGTTGAAGGCGGGGCTTGTTCGAGCGACAAGCCATTCTTCTTTTCCGTCACACTCCCAGAAGGCAGTTATCGCGTCACCGTTATTCTCGGCGGCGAGCAGCCGTCGATGACCACCGTTTGGGCCGAAGCGCGCCGGCTGATGCTTGAGAAAGTGCCCGTCAAGGCGAACGGCTCCGTCACTCGTCAATTCGATGTCAATGTACGCGTGCCCCAGGTCGCCGGCGACCCCAGTCACACCGTTCATCTGAAGCCCCGCGAAATTGGCAACCTCGACTGGGACAACAAACTAACACTCGAATTCAACGGCGATCATCCAAGCTTCCGCTCCATTCGCATCGAGCCCGTTAAAGAAACGACCATCTACCTTGCAGGTGATTCGACAGTCGTTGACCAAGATGTCGAGCCCTGGGCGGCATGGGGACAAATGCTTCCGCGCTTTTTCCGGCCCGGCGTGGTCGTCGCGAATCATGCTGAATCCGGCGAGACCATTCGCAGCTTTGTCACTGAACAACGCCTCGCAAAAATTATGTCGCTGATCCAGCCGGGCGACTACCTCTTCATTCAGTTCGCGCACAACGACCAGAAGCCGACAGGAGTTCCGCTCGAAGACTATAAGAAACTGCTAGCTAGCTACATTGACCAGACGCGCGCCAAGGACGCAACGCCGGTGCTTGTGACCAGCATGAACCGCCGCACTTTTGATGCGAATGGGAAGATAACGAATTCGCTTGCTGGTTATCCGGATGCCATGCGCGAAGTCGCCGCCGCCCAGCGCGTTGCGCTGATTGATTTGAATGAAATGAGCAAAGCGCTTTTTGAGGCAATGGGACCTGACGGTTCAAAGAAGGCATTCATGCACTTCGCGGCCAACAGCTTTCCGAACCAAACTGAAGCAATTAGCGACGATACGCACTTCAACGATTACGGCGCGTATGAGTTGGCGCGCTGCGTTATGCATGAAATCCGCAAAGCAAAGCTGCCGCTCCGGAAATATCTGACGAAGGACGTTCCGGATTTCAATCCCGGGGAGCCCGATCCTGAACCCTCGTTCCATCTGCCGCAGACACCGATCCCGCCAAAGGCGCGCGATGTAACCGCGATCCCCCAGACCTGATTCGGGCGGCTCGGCAACGAAAAAGTGATTTCGCGCGGTGCGATCCTACGGGTAGAGTCTAGCCGGCGCAATCTCTGGTTCTGCCTCGCCGGCATGCGCCATCAGTTCCTTCAGCTGTTCACGCAACCCATCAGCAATCTCCCGATATTCCTTTCTGCCGGCAAGGTTTACGAGTTCGTGTGGATCGTTGCGTTGGTCGTAGAGCTGATATTCGTGATAGTCCGTGCTCGATGGCTCCTTCGTCGCGCCAGTCGGGTCGGCGACGCAGTAGGTCCAGTCCTTCGTGCGGACCGCGCGGCCGGTCATTGACTCGCTAATTTGGATCAGTTGACGGTTTGGCCAATTGGCCCGCGCTTTGGAATCGCTCAACAACGGAAGAAAGCTGTGCCCCTTCATGCTGGAAGGCACCGGCACGCCAGTCGCTTCCAGCAGCGTGGGCGCGATGTCGATGATGCCGACCAGTTCTTGAATCTGCCGCGCGTTCTCGAAACCGGGCCCGTCAATGAGCAGCGGCACGCGCAGACTGCTATTGTGTGTGCTGCGTTTGTACTCCTGGTTGCGCGTCATGAAGTGGCAACCGTGATCGCTCATAAAGACGAAGATCGTGTTCCCGGACAGACCTTCCTCCTCAAGAATTTTACGCACCCGGCCAACCGAAGCGTCGATGCTCTCGCAGCAACCGTAGTAATCGGGCAGTTGCTTGTGCCAATCACCTGGGAACTGGCGAAGGTCGGCAGGTACAAATCCGTCGATGAACCGATCGGCCGATCCCTTCGGTCCAACCATGCGGGCGAGGTCGTTCTGCTGGTGCGGCTCAAGCTGCGAAATCATCAGAAGGAATGGCTTCTCGTGCTTCTGCCGCAGAAATTTCTCAGCGCGATCCGTCAGGAAGTCGACGCGATACTGGTCTTTGAAGCTAATCGGGTTGCCATCGCGATCCCAGATCGTTCCTTCATAGGGATGCGTTGAGAATTCAAGCGCATTCGATGCCTCCCAGAGATCGTCAAAGCCGCCACGATGCTCGGGCTTCACGGGACCGCGTCCGCCACCTTCGGCTTCAGTACCCGGGGCCATGTGCCATTTGCCGATGTAATTGGCCGTGTAGCCTGCTCTGCGCAACTCTGTGGCGAGAGTGGGGAGATCCTCTCTCAAGCCAAGCCCGTTGCGCCACACTCCTGTTTCCGTTGCGTAGCGACCGGTGATCAGGACCGATCGCGATGGTGCGCAAACCGGTTGATTTGTTACCGCATGGGTGAAATTTGTTCCACTCACCGTCAGCGCATCCAGGTTCGGTGTATGCGTGGAGCTGTTCAGTCCATTCGCACCGACAAAATCCCAGCGAAATTGATCGGAATGGTAAATGACGATGTTGGGCCTTGCATGTCGCGCAGCGGCATCGTCCCCTAGTGATGTTCCCTCGCTCGTCGCATGTGCATGAACAGCGGCAACACCTGCCTGCGCCGCCGCAGCAGCAGTACTAATCAGAAAATCCCGTCGATTCACTGTCACGACTGCCCTCGCCTGTTCGTTTCTATCACTCAAAAATAATACTTGAGACTCAATTGAATCTCCCGTGGGTCGTTTGGATTGTCTCGCGTCGAGCTAATTGCCGCAAAAGTATTCGGCGTCGTGAAGTTGAGCGTACCTGGCTGTGAAAAGTTGGGTGTGTTCGTCAAATTGAACACTTCTGCACGGAACTCTAGATGAGTTTCCTTGGGTGCCACAAATTCGCGAAACACCGACATATTTAGTCGGCGGTATGGCGGGCCACTCACTTGTGCGGGGGCTCCACCTAAATTGAACCGAGAGGCCGAAGCTGCGGTCGCAGCGGGTGGATTGGCAAATGCTGCGGGACTTAAGAACTGTTTGGCGTTGTGGCTTCCTGAATAAGGACTCTGACCGGCGACTTTCAACGCATTGCAGCCCAACCCAGCGGCGTTGGTCGTCGTACAGCCAACGGTGAGCGGTTGTCCGTCAGTCGCCTCGAGAATGCCATTGATCGACCAGCCGCCGGCTATCCATGCGCCCGGACCAGAGTGCAGCCAGCGTTGATTATTCCCGAAGGGAAGCTGGTAGCTTCCGCTCGCGTGGACGATCCGTTTCTCGTTGATATCGCATAGCCCGTAATCGGCGCTGAGGCCCATGGATGGAACATACGGCGCGCGAAAACCGCCGATGCCATTGTCGAGCAGATCCCGTGTGTCGCCCAGGCACTTTGACCAGGTGTAATTCGCCAGCAAACTGAAGTTGTGACTGAAGCGATGCTCCGCGTTGACCTGCAATGCGCTATAATTCGTCGCTCCTGCGCGGGCAATGAACGTTCCTCCATTTGCAAAATGCGGGAAAAAAAGATTTGGCGTCAGGCTCGCCGAGGGCGGCAGAATCGAGCTCACAGTATTTGCGTTGATGCCCACCTGCACGTGACGCGAGAGGGTACCGACATATCCAGCTTCGAGGATTGTGTTTCCGGTGATCTGATATTGGACCTGGAAGTTGAATGCCTCAGCATAGGACGTCTTGGCATTTCGCGGCTCGCCAAGAAGCGTGAGGCTGGTGTTCGGAGAGGTTGCAGCCGTTGCAGCGGTAAGTGGGACATTCAGCAAGCCATTTTGAAGTGTCCCAACTGAATTGTTTGCAGTAAGTGGAGTTACCGCATTGGACGCGGTATAAGAAGAAGTTACCTGGAGTGGAAAATTGACATAGTTACTTACGCTTAGACCATGATTCTCATTCCCCTGATAAAAGATCCCATAGCCGCCGCGAAGTACAACGCGCTGTGAAGCTTGGAAGGAAAACCCAACACGCGGAGCGAAGTTAGTTTTCTGGGCGATAATGAGGCTGTTCCCGTTAATTGGCGTTAAGGTTATCCCGTCCTGAGCAAGCAGATTCTGAATAGGGACCGGCTCATTTGCCAGTTGTGATCGCGGAATGTAAAAGCGGGAAACACCATCCGCTGTCGCTCCGGTCTGCGCCGGCACCATGTTCGCAAACCGGCCGTTACTCTCTTCCGGAACGCCGATAAAGTCCCAGCGAAGGCCGAGATTCAGTGTTAGACGCTGAGCGGCCCGCCAATTATCTTGCACGTATGCGCCAACATAGGGCCTAACAAGACGAAAAGCTGGCGGGAAGTTAGATGCGCTCATTGCGTTCGCCCCGCCGACATTGCTAATCCCTCCAGGAACCGTAGCGGCTTCTGGATTCAGAATGAACTGCGCGCGATCAGTTGAAGTGTCGTTCGAATTCACAACAGAAACATACGTCCCGTTATTGGTAAAGCTGCCACGCGGAGTGGTCGGCGTGAGCGTTGGAAACAAAATATATTGGTATTCAGGTCCCAGGCGGATTTGGTGCCGATCCCGATCAAGTGAGAGGTTCTCTGAAATCTGGAAAACATCGCTGGCTTTACTGCTGGGAATCGTACCGGCTGCACCCATAGGGGACAGAATGCCGAAGTTCAAAGTCGGAAGGCCGCCATTTGTAGGTAACTGCGGGATCCCTCCGATTCCATATAGTGCGGGAATGCCCATAACATTTGATTCAACCTGTACGCGTAGATCGGCGACTCTGCTGTAGCCGGCGCGTGTTTCCAAAACCACTTTCGGGGTAAAGATGTGAGTCTCGCTCACGGCCTCATTTTGCGATTCAGTCCATCCGGTTCCCGGGCGGGAAGGTGCGCCATCTGCGACTCCGGGAAATGGGCTCGGTTGAAATTGATTGCTGTAGACGTAGCTATAGCGCTCAAATGCAGAATCCTTCTGGCTGAAAATCTGATCGAAGCGCGTGTCAAAGCTGTTGATAGTAGTCGTCGCGTTCGGACTGATCGTGAAGTTATTTGTCAGCGCATTGGATGTAGGTGCAGGGAATAGTTCGAGGAGTTTGACTGCCGCGGGGTTGATCCGCCCGCTCGGGATCTGATTCATCAATGCTTCCGCCCCGCCTGTTGCGAAGTTCTTCATCCCGGCAATCGAACCGTTGTAAAATGGGTCGCGAACAAAGCCGGTTCCAGTCGCGGGGAGTCCCGTGACCGCGTCTGTTTGTCCCGATGTAACTGCCCGGCTGGTTGCAGGATCAAATACCGCCCCGCTCGGAAAGGTACGTCCTAGTAAATCGCTCCTTGTTCCCGTTTGAAGCGAAATGAGGTCCTGCAGATTGGTGAAGCCATTTGCGCTTGCGCTCTCGGCCGCAGTCGGCACAGTTTCTGTATACGTCTTGCCCTGAACGATCCGCGTGCCCTGGTAGTCTACGAAAAAGAATGCCTTGTTCTTGCCGTCAAAAAGGCGCGGAATGAAAAACCTGCCTCCGCCAGTTCCGCCAAATTGATTGAGGCGGTATTCCGGCTTGCGTTGCGTTGGCAGCACGAAGTAGTCCGCGGCGTCGAAGAAATCGTTGCGCAGAAACTCCCACAGATCTCCGTGAAATGCGTTCGACCCCGATTTTGTAGCAAGATTGAGAACCGCACCTGCCGCGTGGCCGAACTCAGCCGAGTAATCGCTCGTCTGCACTGTGAATTCACGGATCGCGTCTGGCGGCGGAAGCACGACATACTGCGATTGATTGACTAAGTCGGCGATGTTAACGTTATCGTCCATGCCGTCAAGCAGGTAATCGTTTTGCGTCCGGCGGAGACCGTTCGCAGTGAAAGATCCGCTCGCCTGCAAGCCACGGCTGTCGTTCTGCGCCATGGTTACGCCCGGTGACAATTGCGCAAGAAAAACCACATTGCGGCCGTTTAATGGAAGATCGTTGATCGCTTTTTCGCCGACTAGTTGCTGAACCGAAGACGTTTGAGTTTCCAGGATCGGGCCGGCAGAGTTGACCATCACTTCCTGAGTTACCTGCCCCACTTGCAGCTTCGGATCGATTTCGAGATGGCCCTGAACCGTGACCTCAATGTGCTGTTGAATCGACTTCTCAAATCCGGCCTTCTCCACGGTGAGCGTGTAGATGCCAATTCTGAGTGGGCTGAAAGTGTAACTTCCTTCCGCGCCCGACTGCACCGATCGGGAGCGACCCGTTGCTTCATCGACGATCGCCACCTTTGCGCCAGGGACAATCGCACCCGAAGCATCCTCGACGGTCCCGACAATCGAACCTGTATCAACTTGCCCGTAAACAGAAAGGGTTGTCGCAAGCACAATGAACAAGGCAGCGCCGGCCCAACATGACAGTTGCGTTATCGGGATTCGCGACACAAGACGGCGAAATGCTGTCAATAAATGAGGTTCTGTAATCGATTGCATTTCCTGTTCCTTTTGCGCCTTTTTGCAAAAACAGGCGGCGCTGCAATGGGGATTTGAAACAGGGTTTGGCGGGTCGAGCTTGATTCAACCAAACTCGTCGTGCATGCCGGTCAAGAATGCACGACCAGCAAATCGGTTGTCAAGCCGATTGGATTCGGCCTGCTCCGCCAGCGGGCTCAAACAAGCGCTGTGCTCCCAGGGATCAGGCCAGTAGGACTTGAGCGAATCACCGGTTTCCGGAATGGTGACTGGCTCAGGTACATTAAATTAATCGTGATTATCGATCTGGCCAGGCGCGCGCACGAGCATAACTGGGAGATGGATCCCATAACACGCTCGCTGCTCGACACCGATTTCTACAAGCTGTTGATGCTCCAGTTCATCTGGAAGAATTTCCCCACTACGCACGCCACATTCAGTTTGATCAACCGATCGTCTGCCGTGCGCCTTGGCGAAATCATTGACATCGATCAACTACGAGAACAACTCGACGCAACGCGCAATCTTCGATTCCGCAAGTCTGAACTAGTGTGGCTCGCTGGAAACACTTTCTATGGTAAGCGCGGAATCTTTGAACCGGCTTTCCTCGACTGGCTCGAGCACGATTTCCAACTCGCAGACTACGAATTGACCGTGAAAGAAGGTCAAGTGGATCTGCGTTTCGAAGGACTATGGTCCGGCACGTCGATGTGGGAAATCTATGCCCTCTCGCAGATCGGCGAATTGAAGACGCGCGCCGGTCTAAAGCAACTGAGCGAATTGGAACTCGATATTCTCTACGCGCGCGCCAAGACCCGCCTTTGGGAAAAGATGGAACGGTTGCGCGGCGTCCCCGACCTGAGCATCACCGACTTCGGGACGCGAAGGCGTCACAGTTTTCTGTGGCATGAATACGTCGTGAATGCCATGCGCGACACGATTGGCGAGGGCTTCTCCGGCACATCGAATGCGTACCTGGCATATAAGCACGACTTTGAAGCAATCGGCACCAATGGCCACGAACTGCCGATGGCAATGGCGGCGCTTGCACGCAACGACCGCGAGCTTTGTTGCTCGCAATACAAGTTGCTCGAATTGTGGCAGCAAAGCTACCAGGGCGAATTGTTGATTCTGCTGCCTGACACGTTTGGCACGACTCAGTTTCTGCGCGGCGCACCGGAGTGGGCCACAAACTGGACGGGCCAACGCATCGACAGCAAGGATGCTTATGTTGCGGGCGACGAATATATCGCTTGGCTCACGCGCCACGGGTGCGATCCACGGCACAAGCGCCTGATCGCATCGGATGCACTCGACGTGGAACAAATCCTTGGTTTGCACGCTTACTTCGCGGGAAGAATTCTTGCAACGGCGCCTCTCCTGATGATTTCCGATCAGCCGGTGATTTTCATGATTTGACTCGCTGGGTTTCCGATCGCCGCATTCGTTTTAGCGCAGGCTGGGGCACGATGTTGACCAATGACTTCCGCAACTGCAATCCGCAGGGTAGCGATGCATTCAATCCCGTCGCTCTTGTGTGCAAACTAAGCGAAGTAGAGGGCCGGCCGGCCGTCAAACTCTCCGACAATTATTCGAAAGCGATGGGCAACCCGAATGAAGCGGAACGCTACCGTCGCGTGTTCGGTTCAGCGGGCGTGTCTGATACTCCGGTCCTCACTTAGAAATCACAGACGAAAATTCGGCCGCGCTCCTGACTCGAAGAACGCGGCCAAAAGATTTGCCAGTGCGATCAACCTCGCCTCAGTGGCTCTTCCTTCCCTCGGGAGCAAACCCGAAGGTAACCGAAACATTGAAGCTGCGGCCAGCCATCAGGTTCGGTGTGTCTGCGCCGTTGATCGGTGTCGGACCTGTCGTATTGAACTGGTCGGTCAAGCTCGTGCCGGGAATTGTCGTCGTCAACGGCGATCCCGCGAAAGAATTGCCTTGAACGTTGTGCTGGTTCAGCAAGTTCGTCGCACTGAGCCTGATCTTTGTCTGGTCGAAGATATTGCGATTGCGAATTGTGTAGTTCACATACGTGCCGAGCGAGCTGAACGGCGGCACAATGCCCTGGTTGTGATATTGGCCGTTGTCGAGCCGCTCCACACCTACGCGCTTGTTGAACATGCCGAGGTTGAATCCAAACTTCTCATAGGTCAGTCCCTCCATCTCCGTATCGCTCGGAGTTTGAGCAACCCAGAGGCCTGAAGGAGCGCGTTCATAGTAAGGGGCAGCTTGGGTGCCTGCATTCAACCTGCCGGAGTAGTAAGCATTCGCTGCCGTGCCGTTGAGGTAGAGGCTCACTCCGCGGGCAAGCACAAAGTTGCCTTCGAATTCCAGGCCCTGCGTAGTTGAGCTCGGTTGCAGGTAGAAGACCGTGTCGCCCAGGTCCACATCGCCTGGAATATTGTCGATGGTCGACGAATAGGTGTTCTGGAAGCGCACGTGGTAGACATCCGCATCCAACGTAACTTTCTGCCCGGCCCATACGGTTCCTGCCTGGTAGGTGGTCGACTTTTGCTGTTTGGGTGGCGTTGTCAGTTGAGGAATCGCGGCACTGGCCGACGCCGCCGTCTGGTTGTAGTCGTACACCGCGCTCGGGGGAACAATGCTGCCCGTGGCGCCCTGCGCATAGATCGACAAGTTGGGCATCACGCGATAGTTGAAATCCAGCGAAGGCAGCCAGGCGGTGAAACTCCCCGTGTCTGTAACGGTACTCGAGCATGCAGCAGTGGGACTGTTGCAAGTGAGCGGGCCAACTGTAGCGCCGTCGTCGGCATGGTGCAGCACGTCGATCGTGTAGTAAGCGAGTTTGCCACCTGCCGTGATGTTCAGTTTTGGCGTGACGTGGAATTCGTACTCCGCGTACGGCTGATAGGAGTTGGTCCAGAACTGCTCATTGAATTTCCCGAGCGGCTGGTCGGCCCATCCATTCGTCGGGTCGCTTGGGTATTGATGCCGGTTCGTCCGAGCCCACTCATACCAGAGACCCGAGCGGAATACGCCCAGGCTCGAAGTCTGGGTTACGAGCAGCGTCTCGCCATATTTCCGATAGCTGTTGTACTTGTCGATGCCACAAGGAAGCGCAGAAACACCCTTCTTGACAACGAAAACGCTGCAGGGAGCAACGGCAACGCCATCATAAAACGGTGTCGGTGTACCGCCTGACTTGGTTGAAGCCATCACAACGCCCGGAAGAGAAGCCAGAGCGGAACCTGTCGCGTCGGTAATTGGCGTCGCATTCGAGTAGAGCTCGCCGTTGTCATAGTTCAAGGTGTAGCCCTTGAAGTCCGTGTACCAACCCTTGCCGAATTCGTGCCGCAGACCGATATACTCAACGTCGGTGTAGACCTGGTAAGTGTTGTACTGATAGTCGAACCAGCTCGTCGGATCGGCATTGTTTGTAAGCAGGAATTTAATGCCCGCGCCGGTGTGGGGCAACGTCACATTGGTTGCGGTCGTGCTGCCGTTTAAATAAAGCGGAGTGGTGCAGCCCAGGCCGTTGGATGAGGTCGCTCCTGTAGCCGCAGCGCCGTAGAGCATGCAACGTGTGGAGCTGATATTCGGGCCGTTCGAATTGAGATGAACAACCCCACTGAACCCAGTGAGCACTGTCTTTGGCGAGAAGGTGTACTGATAGAGCAGACCTCCCGCAGTCCGCATGTTGAAGTTGTAGGTCTGGTAGCCGTCAGAAGTCATGTGGTGCACATCGACGAAGAGATTCGACTTTGGCGCGCCGCCAAAGAGTCCGAAGCTGCCGGAGTTGAAGGCGCCATCGTAGAGCTTCGTGTTCCATGTGCCATATGATCCAGCTACGCGATAATCCTGCTCGCTCGTCAAAGGCTTTGAAAGATAGTGAATTGAACCGCCGAAAGGCGTGGGGCCAATGGTCGAAGCCGAGCCGGGACTGCGATCGAAGTCGACTCCACCGATCCATTGCACAGGAAAGAACGACCACGAGTGGTGCGATGGCGTATTGGTGTCGTAAAAGGGGATGCCATCGAAGTCGATGTTGTAATCGCCGTCAGGGAAGCCGCGGAAATATGTCTTGCTCTGGCCGAGACCAATACCATCTGAACTGGTGGTAAATGCGCCGGGAACGATCTGCACGATTTCGCCGTAGTCGGCAACTGGCGATGTAAAGTTCTCGATATAGGTGTTTGAGACCAGCGATTGCGCGGAACGGGCTTCAAGAAATCCGCCGCTGGGCGCGGTTTGCACGGCAACTGAATCGACACCGGCATTCACCGTCACTTCTTCCATGACTGCGCTGAGCTTCATCGTTAGATTCACCTGGGCCTTTTGTCCGGCAATCAACGAGATGTCGGACTTGGAGCTCGCGGTGAACCCGGTACCCGACGCATCGATTGTGTAGGTACCGGCATCAAGACCATCAATGGAGTAAGCGCCGCTGCCATCCGCATGCACAGTCTTTGTTGCGCCAGTGGCTTTATTCGTCGCCGTAACCGTGGCATTGGGAACCGTTCCGCCTTGTGCATCGAGAATGGTTCCCGCAAGCGTTCCGGTGGGAACCTGCGCACAAAGGCGCGAACGTGGTCATGGGGATCATGGCAAGAATCAATAGCACGAGGGCAGCCAGACGCATAGCGCCCGCGCAGAGCATTGTGAGTCACAATCATCCTCCGAAGTCAGGGATCTGCTTTTGAATACAATCGAGGTGAAAAGGGATGGTGGATCGAATTACAGCCTGAAAATATCAAGCGGATATTGCGAAGGGATTACAAAACGATTACTGAGGTGTTAACGAGGGCTGAATCGTTCGTCATCCCTTATGGAATATTTGGTTTTGACTGCGGTCTCAGAACTCCGCGCCGGTCATTCGTCATCGCCCCCACCCTCGGTATAGGCTGCTTTCATGGCGTTTGAGGCAGGATGGTGCTCGCGAGAGCTCAGGCGCGAATTGACCTTGCGGAATCGCGTTTATGCGCGTGGGCGCACATACGTTGAGAGTTACGGAAGTTTGCCGGTAATCGTCTACGCACCGGAGGATGAACGCCACGGCAATTTTTTCGATCCTGCGTATGCGGCGATTTCCACAAACGCAGAGTGGATGCGCCGATTCGAGAAGGTCCACGCCCAGGCAGCGCGCTCCCTTCCCAGGCCGCAGCGTGATCCCAGCCGGCGATGGCGCGAGCTCGACTCGTCAATGAGCTCCGATGCACTGCTGATGAACGTTTTTTGCACACCAGGAGTTGCCAAGTCGATAGCTGTACAGGACGCACTTGGCGTCGAAAGCGCGGCTGCACCGATCCTGGGCTGGAAAGCGCGTGTGCCGTTGGCTAACGGCCGGTTCGACCGCACCGAAGTCGATATGCGCCTGGGCCCACTGCTGGTGGAGGCCAAGCTGACCGAAGTCGGATTCCAGACTCGTGCCGCCGCAATCGTCGAGGGGTATCGCGATTTTGACGAAGTTTTTGAACGAGACCTGCTCCCGCGCATGGAGATTCCGACGTCTCGATGGATGCGCGCAAGCGAATTTCCCGAGAACGATTCGCAGGAATTTGAGAGCATCGTTGGCGATCCTGAGGCTGTTACCGCAATTGACCCGGCGTTCCGTCCGCCCGGCGAGCCCGGCTACGCAAGCTATCAGCTGATTCGCGGCGTGCTTGCGGCACATGCCACGGATACTAGCTTTTGCGTTCTGCACGATGAGCGCAGGCCCGATTTGCGCGAAGAGTGGTTCAGTGTGATGGCGGCGGTAAAAAGCGCCTCGATGCGCGTGCGACTCAAGGTGCTCACCTGGCAAGAACTAGCTTCTCTGCTGCCGGTTGAACTGCGGGAATTTCTTGATGTGAAGTACGG
This sequence comes from uncultured Acidobacteriaceae bacterium, assembly GCA_963782085.1. Lineage (GTDB taxonomy): Bacteria > Acidobacteriota > Terriglobia > Terriglobales > Acidobacteriaceae > Telmatobacter. Next base: position 55,655 of record CAWAIL010000001.1, on the reverse strand, counting down.
TATTGTGCCGCCCGGCGCGACGGCGACGCCGATCGAGGGGATTGTGAGTGTCGAAGAATCCGAAATCTAAATGCCGAGAATCTTTCGGTTGCGTTCGGTATCCGCACCGGCTCCGGCAAAGTCGTCGAAGGCCCGGTCTGTGACGCGAATGATATGGTCGCGCACAAATACCGCGCCCTCCGCAGCGCCCTGCTCGGGATGCTTGATGCAGCACTCCCACTCAACGACAGCCCAGCCCGGATAGTCGTACTGCGCCATCTTGCTGAATATCTGCCTGAAATCGATCTGCCCGTCGCCCAAGGGAGCGGAACCGGCCCGGCCGGTCGATCCAGTCCTGATAGCCGCCGTAAACGCCTGACGCGCCCACTGGGACTGAATTCCGCATCCTTTACGTGGAAGGCGCGCACGCGCTCGTGGTAGATATCGAGAAATGCCAGGTAATCGAGTCTGCTGCAGAACCATATGGCTCGGATCGTAGAGAATGTTCGCGCGCTTGTGATCGCCAACCGCGGCAAGAAATCGCTCGAAGGTCGCGCCGTCGTGCAAATCCTCACCCGGATGCAGCTCGTAACACGCGTCCACTCCGGCCTCATCGAATTCTTCAGGATCGGCAGCCAGCGCCGCCCAAGCTCCTTGAATGCTTCTTCGATCAATCCTGCGGGCCGCTGCGGAAAGGGATAAAAAAACGGCCACGCCAATGCGCCTGAAAACGTTGCGTGTGCATTGAGGCCGAGGTTCTTGCTGGCTTTCGCCGCCCAAAGCAGTTGTTGCACCGCCCACTCGGCCTTCGCCGTAACATTGCCGGCCAGTTCCGGCGGAGCGAAACCGTCAAGCTGAGCATTGTAAGCGGAATGTGCTGCCACCAGGTGGCCCTGCAGGTGCGTCGAAAGCTCGGTGATTTTCAGGCCCGCGGCCGATGCGATGCCGAGGACTTCCTCGCAGTAAGCCTTGCTCTCGGCGGCGAGTTGCAAATCAAAGAGCCGCTTGTCCCAGGTGGGAATCTGGACGCCGACATAGCCCATTCCTGCTGCCCATCCGGCCATCCCTTCGAGCGTGTTGTAAGGCGGCTGATCGCCGGCAAACTGCGCCAGAAAAATTCCCGGTCCTTTGATGGTCTTCATTGTTGGTTCTCCTCGGCGACGCCGGTCTCCTAAAAATCGACCCATCCCTGTTTGCCGTTGCTCTCGATGACGCGATCGATGAATCGCATGCCGCGCACGCCGGCCTCGATTCCCGGCAGCGTAGCCGGCAGCGCCTTTGCCTTCCCTGCTTCCACGCGAGCAGCCCATCGGCAAACTCACGATAAACACAGCAAAGGCTTCGAGGTATCCCTCCGGGTGGCCTGACGGCGTCCTTGTCACCGCAAGCGCATCGCTGCTAGGTAGCCTGCCGCAGCATGATGGATTTCTTCCGGCGCGTCGAGCCAGTTCGCACGATCAGCCTGTTCGGATCCTGTTGCCGCCACTCGAGAGAGCCCGTTCTCCCATAGATTCGAGATCCGAACCTCGTTTATCTCACCCGACGCCATCTGCGAGCAGGCGAACGTGCCCTCCGCTCCGTTGTTCATCCGCAAAAATGCGCTGCAATCGTCGTCAAGCCGGCGCCCCGGAACCACATGCCGCAACGTGGCGTTGATCGCCGTCACCTGAAGACCGCTTATGTATTCGAGCAGATGATGAGCATGCGTACCGATGTCGCCAATGGCGCCGCCTTTGCCGCTGCGCGCGGGATCGGTGCGCCACTCCGCCTGCTTATGCCCGCCAGTTTCAATTGGCCTGCTGAGCCAGCCCTGAAAATACTCCACGGCAACCTTGCGAATCTTTCCCAGCTTGCCTGCAGCGCACATTGCACGCGCTTCCCGAACCAGCGAATAGCCCGCATACGTGTGAGTCAATCCATAAGGGAGGCCGGATTTCGCAACGATATCCTCGAGTTGCACAGCCTCGTCGAGAGTCGCGGTCGCTGGCTTGTCGCTCATCACGGGAATGCCCGCTTCCAGCGCTGCCTGCGCAATGGGCAGGTGCAGATGATTCGGTGTGACAATCGCGACGAAGTCGATGCCATCAGCCCGCTTGCGCTCGGCCTCGATCATCTGCCGGTAGTCGGCATAGGCTCGTGCAGGATCGATGCGATACGAACCCGCAGCAGCGCGCGAGCGCTCCGGCGATTGTGAAAACGCGCCGGCCACCAGCTCGATCTTTCCATCCAGCTCCGCGGCGATGCGATGCACCGGGCCAATAAACGCACCCGGACCTCCGCCCACCATTCCCATGCGCAACTTGCGCGCCTCAGTCATTGGTTCCTTCCCTTCCTATGTGAGCGACGCTCTCGACTCAGCAATTGACCCCACTTGCCAGATAGCCGCCATCCACCGCGATCACTTCGCCGGTGACAAAGGCGGCTGCCTGCGATGCCAGGAAGATCGCAGGTCCCACAATTTCTTTTGGGTCTCCGAAGCGATGCATCGGCGTCCGCATCAGGATCTCTTCGCCGCGCGGCGTGCCAATCACCAACGGCTTGCTCATGTCGCTTGGGAACACGCCCGGCGCAATGGCATTCACAATCACGCCTGTCTGAGCCAGTTCAACGGCAAGTGTCTTGGTCAGCGACGCCACGGCGCTTTTGCTCGCAGCGTAGGGTGCAACGCGATAAAACCCGCGAAATGCCGTGACTGAAGCGATATTAATGATGCGCCCATAACCGGCCTTCGCCATGGTTCGGCCAAAAATCTGGCAAGCGCGCAGGGTTCCGGTCAGGTTTGTCTCGATGATCTTCGACCAGTCGCCTTCCTCGAAATCTAGCGTTGCCACTTTCTTCGTCAGGCCCGCCGCGTTCACAAGAATGTCGACCTTGCCAAACGCCTCAATCACCGCATCGTGCAGACGCTGGATCGACGCCCGATTCAGGACATCGCTGGCAATGCGCAGTGTGCGCCGGCCGAGCGCTTCAATTTCCGCGGCAACTTTATCCACTTGCTGCTGGCGCCGCGAGCTGACCACAACATCCGCGCCGGCCCCCGCAAATCCCAGCGCGATTTCGCGGCCAAGACCGGTCGTTCCGCCTGCGATGACCGCAACGCGACCTTTCAAGTCGAACAAATCAACACCCTTCAAGCACTCCACCACTTCCTTAAACTGGCGCGGGTCCTGGCAATCCAAGAGAAGCAAAAGCACGGGACGCCCCAAACCCGAGTCACATCTAGGCTAAACGATCCGTCAGAGCACGGTCTTGTGTGCCGCATCTCGCCACTTTGGCCTGGCCCAGTGCGCTAAATTATTGTTTGACATGCAATCCATCCAGATTCCCGACTCCAACCGTCGTTGGGACTGCCTTAGCCTTGGCGAAGTGATGCTGCGCCTCGATCCGGGCGAAGGCCGCATTCATACTGCACGCCAGTTCCAGGTGTGGGAGGGCGGCGGCGAATACAACGTGGCTCGCGGGCTGCGCCGCTGCTTCGGCCTGCGCACCGCCATTGCTACGGCGCTTGCCGACAATCCTGTCGGCCGCCTTGTTGAGGACTTTATTTTGCAGGGCGGCGTCGACACCTCGCTCATTCGCTGGGTTCCTTACGACGGCGTGGGACGCACGGTGCGCAATGGCCTCAACTTTACCGAGCGCGGATTCGGCGTACGCGCTGCAGCGGGCTGCTCCGATCGCGGACACACAGCCATCAGCCAGGTAAAAGCCGGCGACTTTGACTGGGAGACGATCTTCGGGCCGGCGAACGGCAGCCGGTGGTTACACACGGGCGGCATCTTCGCGGCGCTTTCGGCGTCAACGGCGGAGGTGGCCGTCGAGGCGATGGACGCAGCGCGCAAGCATGGCACGCCGATCTCCTACGATCTGAACTATCGCGATTCGCTCTGGAAATCGATCGGCGGCAAGGCCAAGGCACAGGAAGTGAATCGCGAGATCGTGCGTAAAGTCGATGTGCTGCTGGGCAACGAAGAAGACTTCTCCGCCATGCTCGGCATTGCCATCAAAGGCGTCAGCGAAGACTTTGCCGAGCTGCCGATTGCGGGATATGAAGAGATGCTGCGCGAGGTGGCCGCGGCATATCCCAACCTGAAGCTTGTGGCCAGCACGCTGCGCACGGCGCAAACGGCCAGCCGCAATGCCTGGGGCGCCATTGCGCTTTATGAAGACAAGATCGTTCATGTTCCGCAGCGCGAGATCGACATTCTCGACCGCGTTGGCGGCGGCGACAGCTTTGCTTCGGGCCTGATTTACGGAATGCTGGCCGGCAAGGGCATTGAGTGGGCTGTGAACTGCGGCGTGGCGCACGGCGCACTGGCCATGACAACTCCCGGCGATACCAGCATGGCTACGCTGGCCGAAGTGGAGCGCATTATCAAAGGCGGCTCGGCGCGCATCGCGCGTTAGCCTGCCGCAAAGGAATCGGAAGATATGTCTGAAACAACTCAACAAATCATCGAGCGCGTCGGCCTGATCCCGGTGCTGCGCGCGAAGAGTGTCGCACAGGGGCGCGCCGTAGTTGACGCCATGATCGCAGGCGGCGTCACCGTCGTCGAAGTGACCATGACTGTGCCAAACGCCGTCGAACTAATCAAGGAGCTCAAAAAGCAGTTTGGCGATAAGCTCTTGCTCGGCTCTGGCACGGTGACCACAGCCGCCCAGGCACAGGCAACCATTGATGCCGGCGCTGAATTCGTTGTCAGCCCGAGCCTGCATCCGGATGTAATCGCAACTACCAAGAAGAACAATAAGATCTCGTGCCCCGGGGCGCTCACACCGACGGAGGCGATCACGGCCTGGAACGCGGGCGCAGACTACGTAAAGATTTTCCCCTGCTCTGCCGTCGGCGGCGCCAGCTACCTGAAGTCGCTTCTCGCCCCGTTCCCCCACCTCAAGATCATTCCTACTGGCGGTGTGACCCTTCAGACCGCCGAAGGCTTCATCAAGGCCGGGGCCCGTGCGCTCGGTGTCGGTTCAGACCTTGTGAATCTTGCTGCAATCGATTCCGGACACCCCGAAACCATTACCGAGACGGCTCGTGCTTATCTAAAAGTGCTGGCTGATGCGCGAAGATAGAAAGATGGCACGAAAGTCTCCTTCCAAAGCGAAAGCGCCAGTCAGCTTCGCCCCTGTCGGTGCTTACTTTGCCAGACTGTCGGAGCCTGCCCGGACCCGCCTTCATGAATTGCGGAACCTCATTCGACCGAATGTTCCAAGCGAGGCCGTTGAATGCATCAGTTACGCAATGCCAGCATTCCGATACCGGGGTGCGCTGCTTTGTTACGCGGCCTTTAAGAGACACTACGGCTTGTTTCCTATGAACGCTCAACTGATTGCGGATCTTGGCAAGGAAGTAAGCGGGTACAAAACGTCGAAAGGCACCCTACAGTTTCAACTCGACACACCACCGCCGACAGCACTCGTCAAGAGAATTGTCAAAATGCGCGTTGCTCAGAACCAGAAACGTAACAAGACCTGGGCTGCGTCACGGATGCAGACAATGCTTGCGCGTTATACTTGGCCTTCGCAATGAATTACTTGGCAAGCCGTCATGACCAACTCACCCGCGACTCATCCGACTGAACCGTTCCGGCTCGACGGCCGCCATGCTCTGGTCACCGGCGGAGCGAGCGGAATTGGCGAAGCCACTGTGAAGGAATTGGCGCGCGCCGGCGCTTTCGTCTGGATCGCCGACATCAATCTGGGCGCCGCGGAAACACTCGCCGCGAATATTGGCTCATCCAAGGCAATAGCGCTCGATGTCACCAGTCCCGAATCTGCGTCTGCGGTTGCATCGCAGATCAGCAAGCTCGATATCCTCGTGAACAACGCAGGCATCGGCCACGTTGGCTCCATCGAAGCTACCGAACCGGAAGACTTCGACCGCCTGATGAAGGTGAATGTCCGCGCAGTCTATCTGGTGACGCGAGCGCTTCTTGCCGCTGCTGCTCGACCGCCCCAGAGCTCAGGCGAGCCTGTCGGCGCCATCGTCAACGTTGCTTCGGTTTCAGGTCTCGTCGGAATCAAGCAGCGTTTTGCTTATTGCACGACGCAAAGGCGCCGTCATCGCCATGACCCGCCAGTTGGCTGTCGAATATCCGAAGACCCTGCGGGTCAACGCCGTCTGCCCCGGCACCGTGCAAACTCCCTTTGTCGAGGGCTATCTCGAAAAATTTCACAAGGACAACAAGGAAGAGACACGCGCCGAACTGCGCGCGCGTCAGCCTGTCGGCCGCCTGGGCAGGCCCGAGGAAGTCGCGTCCGCAATCCGTTATCTCGCTTCAGATGAGGCCGCGTTCGTCAGCGGCACCCTGCTCACGATCGACGGCGGCTGGACAGCCGCGTAACGCTGGCGCCGGGCGTCCTTCGCCTTTTCATACCGGAGGAACTTTATGAAGCTTGTATCGTTTTCGGTTGCCGGCGGCAAGATCCGCCCAGGCGCGCTGATTGAAGAAGCTGCGACCGGTTGTCGACCTTACCGCGGGCGGCTATCCCGATACTCTCGCAGCCATCGCCACTGGTTTCACCTCCGTCGACACACCCGGCGCGTATCCCAGCCACAAGCTCAGCGAAGTGCGTCTGCACGCGCCGCTCGCGAATCCGCCGCGCATCTTTGCCATCGGGCTGAATTATCGCGATCACGCCAAGGAAGCGAAGATGGCACTGCCCTCCGCACCGGTCGTCTTCTTCAAACTGCAGACGGCGATTATCGGCCCGGGCGAACCATCGTGCTGCCCAAGAACTCGAGCGAGCCGGACTACGAGGCCGAATTGGCATTTGTCATCGGCAACGGCGGCTATCGCATTCCCGCGGACGGCGTGGCGCAAGCACGTTTACGGCTACACGATCATCAACGACGTGAGCGCGCGCGACGTTCAGCGCTCCACCTCGCAGTGGTCGCTGGCAAAGAGCTTTCCCACCTTCTGCCCCATGGGCCCGGCCATCGTGACCGCCGATGAGATCCCCGACCCGCATGAGCTCGCCATTTCACTCACATCGACGGCGAGGTGTTGCAGAACTCCAACACCGGCGAGCTTGATCTTCAACATTCCCGCAGCTGATCGAGTACATCTCCTCGATTACGCCGCTGCTGCCGGGCGATATTGTGTCCACCGGCACGCCTTCCGGCGTGGGCATGGGCCGCACGCCGAAGCGCTGGCTGCGCCCGGCGATACCGTCAGTGTGCATATTGAGGATCTTGGTTCGCTGGCTAATCCGGTTGTGGCCGAGTAGTCCGGGTCCGGCCACCAGGCGTTTCTGAGGAGTCATAGCGCTCTAATCACGCACTCCTTTCGTCATCCGATGCGCCAAACTTAATGCGCCCGCCTCGCCCGGTTTGGCCTCGGCAAACAACCAGCCATATAGCGCGACACCTACATAGCAGGCGGTCGGCACCAGATACGCTGACTGAAGCGGAAGCATTCCCATCACTTTAGTCAGAGCCGCGCCGCCAAGAATGGCCATCACCAGCAATGACCCTGGCGGTCTTCGTTTTCTCGCCCATACCCTTTAACCCGAGAGCAAAGATTGTCGGAAACATGATCGACATAAAAAGGCTTGTGGTCAGCAAGCATCCAACTCCAAACCAGCTGGGATGGACGACGGCAATGAGGCAAAGAACCACGTTGATGACGGAGTAAGTGACGAGCATGAGCCTCGCGTGGAAATGCCGCATCAGCCATGCCGAGCTGAATCGCCCGACGGCAAAAGCTGCGAGCGTGCCGGTAAGCATATACCCCGCCGCCTTATCGCCCACGCCGGTCGCCGACTCAACGTAGTTAATGAAATAGCTCCATGTTCCCACCTGCGCGCCTACATAAAGAAACTGTGCCAGGACGGCAAAGACGAAGTGCGGCTGTAAAAGGCGCACTTGCCGAGCCGGCTCGCCAACTGCCCCTGAAGGCTCTTCCCCGCCCAGTACCGGAAACTTCGTCATCACGATCAGTAGAGCCCAGAAGAAAGCAATTCCAGCGAGAACCAGATACGGCGTGACCACGCGCAGCGTCTCCGAATGCAAATAGGTGTCATAAGTGCCGGCAACCTTCATCGCGGCCACTTCGGCGTCAGACTTCGTGATTCCAGAAAAGATGAATACAGTTCCGATGAGACCGGCGCAAATTGATCCCAGGGGATTGAAAGCTTGCGAGAGATTTAGCCTGCGCTCGCTTGAGCCGGCCGGGCCAAGCTGCGCGATGAAGGAATTGGATCCCGTTTCAAGGAAAGACAGGCCGCTCGCAATCACAAATTGCGCTACAAGGAAGAACGCATAAATCCCCGCCTGGGCTGCTGGATAATAGAGCAGGCAACCGCTACCCAGCAGACAAAGCCCAGTGATGATTCCCATCTTATAGCCGAAGCGCCGCATCAACTCGCCTGCTGGAATCGCCAACAGGAAATACCCGAGATAAAACCAGATCTGGATCCCTGCCGCGCTCGAGCGATCGATGTTGAACGACTTCATGAACTGGCGGATCAGAATGTCGTTCAGGTTGTTGGGAATGGCCCACAAGAAGAAGAGAACGGTAACGACGAGAAACGGCAACAGTCGGCCAGCCGGAATCAACTGCGCTTCAATATTCTCGTTGTTCAGCGTTGAATTTTTCTCCTGCCCGATCGGTCCAGCGGAAATGGCCACGATACTTTCTCCCTTTTTCACTGCATACTTGGAACGGCGCCAAGCCTTCGCCTCTAATGTTTATCTTGCCTCGCTCAAAGCTGAGCGCGCTCAAGCATTCACATTTGTATCGAATTGAACATTGCGCTGGCAACCTCGTAATCGATTTCGTTAACGTTAATCACCGGAACCAACGGATGTTTCCCGTCGTGCAACCTGAGACGATCGCGTCCTATAATCCGAGCGTAAGGTGTCGCGCGGTCTGCCCCGTCCGCGACGCCGCCCGGCACAATGGAAAGCCACTCGGCCAGCACGATCGAATCGGTGCGGCGGTTCTATGCGGAGGAATTGTGCCGCATCAACCAGATCTCTTCCCCTACGATCCTCAAGGCCTTTGCAACTGTCCCGCGCGAACGCTTCGTCGGCCCCGGTCCATGGATCATTCAAAGCCAGGGTGAATCGTGGATCACCGAGAATGGCGACCCGCGCGATGTCTATCGTGACGCGCTCATTGTCCTGGACCCGGCAAAACATCTGAACAATGGGCAGCCGAGCTTGTGGGCTTCCCATCTCGCGATTCTCGACGTGCGGCCCGGTGATCACGTTCTCCATCTTGGCTGCGGCACTGGCTATTACACGGCGATCCTGGCCGAGCTGGCTGGCTCACAAGGCATAGTGACTGCCATCGAGATCGATCCCGGCCTCGCGGCACGTGCCCGAATGGCGCTCGAGCTTTGGTCGCAGGTAACCATCATTCAGGGCGACGGTTCGCAAAGTCGGCTTGATCCTGCCGACGTAATCGTCGTGAGCGCCGGCGCGACACATCCGCTTTCCGCGTGGCTTGCGGCCGTCCGGCCGCATGGCAAGCTGCTCTTCCCTCTCACTTCGACGCGAGGACCGGGAACCATGGCGCATCTCGTCCGCATCAGCGCAGACTGGTTTCACGCCGCGCTCGTCAGTTCGGCGTTCTTTGTCGATTTTGTGGGAGCGCGCGATGCCGCGATAAGTTGCGAACTCGCCAAAGCCCTCAAGCGAGACGAAGGCGCCGGCGTCCGCTCGCTGCGCTGCGATCCGCACGAGAAGGATCAATCCTGCTGGCTGCATGGAGAAGGCTGGTGCTTTTCGCGAAGACCTGCGTAAGCTTGCGCGGCATTTCCGAGCAGACAGATTGCTGGGTCCTACAGCACTTTTGCCAGCCACTTTCCCGTGTACGAATGTAGGTTGCTCGCGATCTCTTCCGGCGTTCCTTCGGCGACGATCTGCCCGCCGCCATTGCCGCCTTCCGGACCAAGGTCGATCACCCAATCGGCGCTTTTGATTACGTCGAGATTGTGCTCGATCACGACAAGCGATCCACCACCGTCGATCAGCTTGCGAAATGCCGTCAGCAGCTTTGAGACATCGTCGAAGTGCAGTCCCGTCGTCGGCTCGTCGAGAATGTAAAGCACGCGGCTAGCCTGCGAAGGCTTCGCTGTCGCGTTCACGGCGCGCACGGCTGCCAGGTGCGCCGCCAGCTTCACCCGCTGCGCCTCGCCACCCGAAAGCGTCGTCGCCGACTGGCCCAGCCGCAAATAGCCCAGCCCGATCTCATCAAGCACGGCAAGCTTCTCCAACAGCTTGGTCTGCCCGTGAAAGAATCGCAGCGCTTCTTTCACAGTCATCTGCAGCACATCGTGAATGCTCTTGCCGTTGTAATGCACGTCGAGAATCTTGGCCTGGTAGCGAGTGGCGTTACAGTCCTCGCAGGGCAGCTCGACATCGGCCAGGAACTGCATTTCAACTGTAACGGTGCCGTCGCCCTCGCAGGTGTTGCAGCGCCCGCCAGGCACATTGAATGAGAAGTGGCCGGGCGTAAGCGAGAGGCGCTTGGCCTCAGGTTGCGACGCAAACAACTCGCGAACCAGGTCGAAGCCCTTGATGTAGGTGATCGGATTCGATCGTGGCGTCCGGCCGATTGGCGTTTGGTCCACCAGCACAACATCGTTCAGCCGCTCCACGCCGCTCAGTGAGTTGAAGACTCCCGAAGGGTCGCTGCCGTCTGTCTGGCCCAGCGCACGCGCCACCGCGCGATAAAGCACTTGGTGCACCAAAGTGGACTTGCCTGATCCGGAGACACCTGTCACTGCGACCAGCATCCCAAGCGGAATCGTGACGTCGAGGCCGCGCAGATTATTGATCCGAGCACCGCGTAAAACAAGTTTCTCCCGACCTGGCTCGCGCCGGCGCGTAGGCACCGGAATTGCAATCTTTCCTGACAGGTAGCGCCCCGTCAGCGAATTGGGATTCGATTCAATCTCTGCCAGCACTCCTTCTGCCAGAAGCTTGCCGCCGAACTCGCCTGCGCCGGGCCCCAGGTCAAGCAGGTGATCGGCCGAGCGCAGAATGTCCGCGTCGTGTTCGACAACGAGAATCGTGTTGCCGAGGTCACGCAGCTCCTCAAGAATGTGAATCAGCCGTGCCGTGTCGCGCGTGTGCAAGCCGATTGAAGGCTCGTCGAGCACGTAAAGGGAACCAACCAGCCGCGATCCGAGCGAAGTGGCCAGTTGAATGCGCTGCGCTTCGCCACCGCTCAACGTGGAAGCGAGACGATCCAGGGTAAGGTACTCAAGTCCAACAGCGACAAGAAATCCGAGCCGCTGCCTCACCTCGTCCAGAATCGACGCGGCAATCTCCTCGTGCATCGGTGACAATTTCAGCCCGTCAAAGAACTCCTTGGCTTGAGCGATGGTAAGCGCAGTCGCCTGGCAAATGTTTCTTTCTCCGGCGTTGCCGCTGCCCAGCCGCACAGCCCGCGCTTCCGCCCGCAGTCGCTGCCCTCGACAATCCGGACACTCAGCGTATCCGCGATACTTGCTCAGCATCACGCGTACATGCAGCTTGTACTTCTTGCGCTCCAACTGGGCAAAAAATCCGTAGACGCCGGCGAACCCATCCTTGCCGCGCAGCACCGTTTCACGAGCTTCGTTCGTCAGGTCTCGCCATGCCACATCCATCGGCACGCCAAGCTCTGCGGCGCTCTTCCGCAAATCGGTAAACCACGGCCGGTATTTCGGCCGATTCCATGGGTCGATGGCGCCATCGGCCAACGTCAGGCTCGGGTCCGGAATCACCAGGCCCAGGTCGTAATCGACGGTGTTGCCAAATCCCTGGCAACGCGGGCACGCGCCGAATGGATTGTTAAAACTGAAGAGGCGAGGCTCCGGCTCACGGCCCGGCTTGTGGCAACTTGTGCATTCGTAGGCGCCGGAGAACCGTAGCCGCCGATGTTCGGCTGTTTCATCTCGCGGCGCTTCCTCGAAAATCACTTCACCCGCTTCGCGATACGCCGTCTCCACTGCGTCCACAATGCGCGGTCGGTTCTCAGCGTCCACGACAATTCGATCGAGCAGCACAAATACCGGCAACGTGAAGTCCAATTCGAGCAGCGATTCGGGGGTGGAGAACTCGACGATCTTCCCCTGCTGCAAAAGGCGATTGAATCCGGCGGACCGCAAATCGGCGAGCCGGGTCTTCAACGCCTCTGTAGAAGGCGAATCGGTCGCCTTCGCTGCCGCCTTTGCTTTACCACCCGTTTTCGCTGCGCGCCCACCTGCCTTTGCCGGCTTGGCGCCTGCCTCTACCGGAGGCGGCGTCGATGGCATCACCGGGAATAGCACATTCAACCGGGTCCCGCCGTCCAGGGCCAGAACACCCATTCAGCCGCTTCATCAACAGAATCGCGCTTGACCAGCCCGTCGCAATGGATGCAGTGAACGGTTCCGCACCGAGCATAGAGCAGCCGGAGGTAGTCGTAAATCTCGGTCGCGGTCGCAACCGTCGAACGCGGATTCCGCGTTGTGTTCTTCTGCTTTATGGCGATGGCCGGAGCCAGCCCGTCGATCTCATCAACATCGGGCTTCTCGATCCGTTCAAGAAACTGCCGCGCATAGGCGGATAGCGACTCGACGTAGCGCCGCTGCCCTTCGGCGTAGATCGTGTCGAAGGCAAGCGAACTCTTGCCTGAACCGGATACGCCGCTGATCACCGTCAGCTTGCCATGCGGAATCTCGCAAGAGAGATTTTTCAGATTGTGCGTCCGCGCATTGCGGATGATGATGGCATCGTTCAAAGGGAAGGCACCGAACCACGTGTGCGGGCGCACCCCAGAGCACTTCAAGTGCCCTGAGACGCAGACCACCATCATCAGTATAAATTGCGGAGGAGCCTCCGAGCCGGCGGGGCCACACGACGAAGCGCGACCCCAGATGCCCGGAGAAACGATGATTAAATTTTGCGCTAAAAGCTGAAGGCGCGAAGAGGTGCAGCAGTGCCTAGGCGGCCATAGAATGCACCCGCGCGTAGCTGAGATGTGAATCCTCAGGCTGAGGTCGATCGAGAACCGCGGCAAGGCTCAGCAGGAAAGGGGAAGCGCATGCGGGACACTGTTTCGAACTGTTTCCAATGGAACTACAGTTCGGACACAGATAAGCAGACGCCAGGGGGATGTGCTGCAAAGAGACGAACTTCACTTTCTCCACCTCCACAGAATTGGCGCGGGGAAATAGCATGTCTTGAACCTCCATGCGATCGCCTGCACACCATATGATGCGTCAAAATATGCGAGCGTTTCACAACTAATTTTGGTAACACTATAAGTCCTTTGCTTGAAGTAGTTGTTGTTACCCACGAACTTTGCATGGGTTACGCAAGTGGGATTTGCCGAGTCAATGGCTTGCGGGCAACGTGAAACTGCCTGCGCCGATTAGACTAGTCTATGAGGATTTCTTTGCATCGCATTGCTTGTTTTTCGCTCGTTCTCGCTTCACTTCAGTTGCCCGCTTCTGCCGTCGGCCAGCAGACTTCGACAGTTCCAGGCACTCCAGCGACTCCAAGATCCGATACCGGCGGGCAACCCGCCGACGAAGTCACTTCTGCCGAAGCCGCTATTGCAAAATCTGATTGGAAAACTGCAGAGGCAAAACTCGATGCTGCGTTGCTCTCGCATCCCGACGATGCACGCGTGCTTTTTGACGCTGGCTACGTAGCCGATGCACAAAATCGGCTTGACGACGCTGCCGCACTTTATCGCCGCGCGACCATCGCCAATCCCAAATCATTCGAGGCGCACCTTTCGCTCGGATTGCTGCTGGCTCGACAAAGCAAGGCGAACGAAGCTCGACCTGAGCTGGTCACGGCTACGACACTCGACCCCGGCGAAGCTGGACCCGAATTGAAGGCGCGTGCCTGGCGAGCCCTGGCGCGGATCGATCGCGACACGAACCCGGCTGCCGCGTCCACCGAACTGCTAGAGGCACTCAAGCTCACAGAGGAGTCGCAGGACGACACTCTGCTTGCAGCCGGGTTGGCGGAGAAAACCGGCCAACTCGATGCCGCTGAAAAAGCCTACCACCGCGTTCTCGCGGAAGACCCCAAATCCGTCCCCGCCGAAGCAGGATTGGCACACATCCTGATCGCGCAAAAGCAATATCCCGAAGCGGAGACGCTGCTTCGCGCGGCGCTGGCGCAAGCGCCCGACGACCCGACGTTGACCGCTCAACTCGCCACAGTTCTTGCTGCCGAGAACAAGGCGGAAGCACTCCCTTTGCTTCAAAAACTGCATGCCCAGCACCCAGCGGACCATTCCATCACTCACATGCTGGCCATGGTGTTGATCGATGCAGGCGACTACGCTGGCGCCGATAAGCTTGACATCCAACTACTCGAGGCCAGTCCAAACGATCCGGGCCTGCTGGTTGCTCACGGGCAAAACCTCGTCCATGAGGGACAGGTGGCCGAGGCATACATGGCTTTCGACAAGGCAACAAACGTCGACGCAGCCAATCCCGACGGATGGAGCGGCCTTGCCTTTACCGCGTCTCGAACCAACCGGCCTGGAGTGACAATCCACGCACTCACCATGCGATCGGAGCATGCGCCCGAGAACTCCTCCACCCTCTTTCTGTGGGCCACGGCCTACGATTCCCTGCACCAGAAGCAGCAGGCAATTGCTTACTACCATCGCTTTCTCGACGCAGCAGGCGGAAAATTCCCGAACCAGGAGTGGCAGGCTCGCCAGCGGCTTCAGGCACTCGGCAAATAGCCTCCGGCCAGAGACAATTCAGAGACAATCCTCGACGGCAACATTCCATCCATCGCCTGCCCGAGGAAATTTGGACCGAAATTGGCCGATTTGTTACCGCAGCGCCAAAATGCGGCATCATACCTGTTGCGGATTGTTGAGTATTGTGCCTATAGTTAACACAACCTTTTTGGGGGCAGCACCGCGTTAGCGGAGGTTTCCCATGCGAAGTCTAGTTCCGATTCGCCGCGCTCCTCGCACTCAGCTTGTCATCTGCCCCAGTGTGTGCCTCTTCCCTCGACAGTGGTCCTGCCGATCAGCAAGCCATTGACACACTGCTCGCAAAAGCCAACCAGGCCCAGCCGCGCGAGCAGTGCTTCCTCTATGCCGAGCCGTTCACCAGATGACCGAACTCAGCATCCGCCAGTATGCTGCTGGCGACACGAGCAAGGCAACAGGACTGCTGAAGCAGATCCAACTGTTTTCGCAGAAGATTCATCTCTACCTGGCGAATAACGACAAGCGGCTCAAGAATGCCGAGATACTGCTCAGTCACACCGCGTTCCGCCTTACCGAGATGCTTCACTCGAGCAGCGTGCGACGATCAGGCACTCGTGAAGCAGACGCTTGCCCAGGTCACCCAGGCCCAGAATGAAGCCATGATGCAGGTCTTCAGCAAGTAGCCGAGCCGACGCTGGATCCCAAAGCGCCCAAAAATCAGAACAGAATACCTGAGGACTCGTACGTGCTTTGCCGCGAGCGACGCACTGTGCTTGAATAAGAGCGCCAGGGGGATGGCCCATGCGCGCTCTCGTTGCCTTCATCTTCTGCCTCTTGCTGGCCGCAAGTCTGCCGCGGACAAAAAGTGAGACGCGAACCGCTCACTGACGTCCAGCAGGACCAGATCGCCGAAGCCGGCATTGATCCGGTCGCGCGTGTCGATCTTTACGTCAAATTCATCGATGAGCACGCCGACACCATTCGCGGCTTGATCAAACGCGCGAAGTCTCCCGCGCGCTCGCGCCGCCTTGACGACGAACTCCAGGATTTCTCTGCGCTGATGGACGAGCTCGGCGACAACCTCGACGTCTACTCGGGGCGCAATGCCGACCTTCGCAAGTCGCTCAAGGGCCTCAACGACGGTGTGCAGACCTGGGCTGGCGTCCTGCACGACCTTCCCAGCGAACCGGGATTCGAGCTCTCGCTAAAGGAAGCGCTCGACTCAAGTAATGACCTGATCGCGCAAGCCAAGCAGATTTCAACCGACCAGGATAACTACTTTAAGGCTCACCCCGATGAGAAAGGGCAGGATCGCGCCGAGCCAAAGTGAGCGCACTATTGCCCTCAATCTCTGACTGCGCCTGCCTGCTAAGCTCGAACCTGTGGCCCCCAATCCCGGTCCAATTTTCGAAGAGGAGTATCGCTTCCTTCGGCCGCGCGCGCCCATGCCGCCCATTCATGTGCGCTTCCGGCGATTCACTTCGCTCAACACCACCATCCGCCTCCGCAACGGGGAAATCCACGCCAGCCTTTCCGATCTTCTCGAAGGCGCGCCGGAGACCGTTGTCCATGCCATCGCGCACATCCTTCTCGCCAAGCTCTACCGCAAGCCTATCGACCGCGCTCATAACCTGCGCTACAAGCGCTTCGCAACCAGCGCTGCCGTGACGCGGCAAACCGAACTCATTCGCACCGCGCGCGGCAGCAAGCGCTACTTTGGGCCCGAGGGCCGCTACTACCATCTCGAAGAAGTCTTCGACTCGCTGAACCTGCGCTTCTTCGGCGGGCTGCTCGGCCGCCCGGACCTCACCTGGAGCGAGCACCACGCCAAACGCTCGCTTGGCCACTACGACGCGGCGCACAACACCATTGTCGTGAGCCGCGTCTTCGACCGGCCCTCCAGCCCGCGCTATGCGATCGAGTACCTGCTCTACCATGAGATGCTTCATCTCAAGCACCCGGTGAGGACGCGCGGCATGCGCCGATGTGTTCATTCCGCCGAGTTCAAAGCGGAAGAAGCGCGCTTTCCGCAGCTCACCGAAGCGCTCGCGTTCATCAAGCGGCTGTAGAAGTGGTTTCAACAATGGCTTGAGGCGGAGAGAAAATTCTCCTCAGGGGCTAAAACCCATCTTCATTTTGCGGCTTTACAGCACAACTAAAGTTCCGTCCTGATAGTTCGTGCATCGTCCGGAAACTTTTTCGGCAAGACAGCAAGATTCTGCATCCGCAGCAGCAGCTTGATGCGGAATTGAAGATGACGATGAGATTGTTCGCCGATTTGAAACTCAGATCTCTGTCCGGATCATGAACTTGAGTTATTCCGGGAACAATGGTTGGGCTCGCGGTGTCTAAATCAAAACGGCCTGATGGATTGTCGGATACAAAAGTGAGCGCTGCGAGACGCGCTTGCGTCACAACCAAGGGAACCAATTTCAGATCCACTGCGTATCGTCCTGTTAACCGAGCGATCCATCCCACGTTTTCTTTGTGGAGGTATTTCGTTCGCTTCCAATTCCCCGGAGCTACCGGTCTAACTGAAACGCGAGGATCGAATCATAGATCAGCAGTTCTCCTGAGAATGCCTGGTTGACATCGACTTGACAGGATATGCTACCGTACGTAACGCTACTGATAGTAACATATACCAGGCCCGATCTGTGCCTCAGAAACAGGTGATCATGAGACGTTTTTTGCACTTCCCCGTTTTCGTCTTGGCGTTTGCCGCTTTGTCTCTTCCTGCGTTCGCTGCTGGCCAAACATCAACACTCCATGGCCAGGTGCAGGATCCGAGTGGAGCTGTTATCTCCGGCGCAGCAGTCTCGCTTTCCCAGGCAGGCCAGACCCTCCAGCAGACCAAGTCAGGCGCCGACGGCCGCTATATCTTTCGATCCGTGCCTCCCGGTTCTTACACGATCACGGCAACTGCCAAGGGCTTCGCGTCATTTACACCTCCCGATGTCGTCGTCACCGCCGGCGAGACGAAGGAGTTGAATTTGCCGCTCGCCATCGCCGTCGAGCAGCAGGAAGTTCTCGTCACTGGCGAGAACCAAGGCGTCGGTATCAGTTCCGATCAAAACGCCGGCGCCATGGTGATTAAAGGAAGTGATCTTGACGCGCTCTCCGACGATCCCAACGAATTGCAAAACGAATTGCAGGCGCTTGGCGGCCCCGCTGCCGGACCCAACGGCGGCCAAATCTACATCGACGGCTTTGAAGGCGGCCAGATTCCGCCCAAATCCTCCATCCTCGAAATCCGCGTCAATCAGAATCCCTTCTCTGCCGAATACGACCGCATCGGCTATGGCCGCATCGAGATCATCACCAAGCCCGGCTCGCAAAAATTCCAGGGCAGCATCAACAGCTTTGGCAACAGTTCCGCATTCAACACCGCCAATCCCATTCTCGACGCAACAGCCCAGCTACTATCTCTACTCCTACTCCGGCAATGTCAGCGGCCCGATCACCAAAACTTCCTCTTACTTCTTCAACGCCTTCACACATCCACCGTGCAGAATCAGAACATCGTCGATGCTCTCAATCCCGATACGCTCTCAGGAAACATCATCGAGGCGTTCCCGGCTCCGATGAACTTTTCTGAATCTTAACCCTCGCGTCGACTTTCAGCTCTCGAAAAACAACTTCATCAGCATTCGCGACTCAATATCAACCGCTTCACCGCACAGGGCAATGGCGTGGGCACGCTGAGTCTGCCAGACCAGGCCACCAGCACCATGAACAACAACAACGAACTGCAGATCGCCGACACCTGGGTCATCAATCCGCACCTGCTCATGGAGCCGCGCTTCCTCTGGCGGCGCATCAGCAACAATGTCGCACCAAGCTTCTTCACGCCCACGGTTACCGTCCAGGGAGCATTCACGACCGGCGGCAACGCAGGTGTCGGTCCAGGATCATCAGGACGTTTTCATGCTGCAGAATTACGGCACCGCGACGCTCGGAGCGCACACGCTGCGCTTCGGCGCGCGCGCCCGCTCCTATCGCGATGCCAACTACTCCAACTGCGGGCATCAACGGCAGCTACTTCTTCACTTGTGCTCTGGCGAGCCAGTGCAGTTCCTCGTATCAGGCCGCACGCTCCGTCGCAATACTCCGCCACCGTCATCAACAATCCGCTCGCGCGCGCGCTGCTCTTCGATGGCTCGCTCTTTGTGCAGGACGACTGGCGCGTGAATCGGCAGCTTCCTGCTCGGTCTCGGCCTCCGCTACGAAGGCCAGAACTATATCCACGATCACGCTGACTGGGCGCCGCGCATGGCTTTTGCATGGACGCCCGGCCGTCCCGGCAAAACTCCGCCAAAAACTGTCATTCGCGCCGGTTACGGCTGGTTCTTCAACCGCTTCATCATGCCACTGCCTTCAACGGTCCGGGTGGCTCGCCCTACATCATTCGAGGCCATCCACGACAATCGCATCAACCAGCAGAGCTACACCGTCACCAATCCCGGCTTTCTATCAATCCCAACGTCGCCCGAGCCAGCCTCGCGTACTGACTTCACGTCGCCCCGCATCGATCCCCACCTACCACTCCGTCGATCCGCACTTTCACGCCGCACTCGACATGCAGGGCGGCATCGGCGTCGACCAGCAGTTCGCCAAACACATCACCGGCAACATCACCTATCTCTACACGCAGGGCGTGCACCAGTATCTCACCAACAATGTCACCGCGCCCGACCTTCGACATATCCGACTACACCATCACCGGCCCCCCGCCCTCGGTCTACAACTACCAGTTCCAGTCAGGCGGTTTCTACCGGCAGAATCAGCTCATCGTCTCCTCGAGCCTTGCAGCTCAAGAAGCTCACCGTCAGCGGCAACTACATGCTTCAACGAGGCCAAAAGCGACACGCAGGGCGTCAACTCATTCCCTTCCGTCGCGCAGGATCCCGGGCTTCGACTACGGCCGCGCCAGCTTCGGCATTCGCAATCGGTTTTTCGCACTCGAGAGCTACACCTGCGCCGCATGGCATTGTCATCGCCTCTCTGCTCGCCGCGCAATCGGGCACTCCCTACAACCTCACCATCGGCACCGACCTCACCGGCAACAACCAATTCAATGCGCGCCCCGCCTACGGAACCTGCGGCGATCCGCGGCGTTGTCTCCACGCAATATGGCTGCCTCGATACCGACCCGTCGGGCAAAGACGAGCCGCACGACGGCCGGCAAGTTTTACCTGTACGGCGGCACGCTGTGCGTGGCGGCCGCGGTGGTCGCGTCGTTCATCGGCGCGGCCCGCCGGGCCGGGCGGAACTAGTGCGAGCAGGAGACTTGTGAGCGACGTCGACCAGGCCGCCTTCCGGCGCGCCGCGGGCCAGTTCCCTGGCGGCATCGTCGTCGTGACGACCAGCGGCGGCCACGCGATTACGGTCAGCGCGTTCGCGTCGGTCTCGCTCGAGCCGCCGCTCGTGCTGTTCTGCGCGGAGAAGATCGCCAGGTTCCACGACGCCGTGCTCGAGGCCGGCGCCTGGGCGGTGTCCATCCTGGCCGAGGACGGGGAGAAGACCGCGCGCTGGCTGGCCACCCGGGGCCGCCCGCTGGAAGGCCAGCTCGACGAGCTGCCGCACCACCCCGGCGCGGCCACCGGCGCGCCCGTGCTCGACGGCGCGCTGGCCGCGCTGGAATGCCAGACCTTCGCCGTCTACGACGCCGGCGACCACAGCATCATCGTCGGCCGCGTGACCGCCGTGGACAGCCCAGCCGACCCGCCCGCCCGCGGTGCCGCCCCCGCCCAGCCCGCCCGGGGTGCAGCTCCCGCCCCGCCCGCCCGGGGGCCGCTGGTGCACCACGCCGGCCGCTACCACCGCCTGCGCCCCACCGAAGACTGACCCTGGCCGCGGGAAGCTGACCGCCGGGAATGGCCGAGCGGCATGCGGCCGCCCTCTCCTCAAGTCCTCATAGCCCTCAGCGGCCTCTTACGTCAGCCATGTCACAACAGCATCTACGCGTCACGCACTAGCCGCTCTCCTGTAGACAGCCCGGTCAGCTTGAGTTGATCGTGGCCCGGTGGCGCACGCCCGGCCCTGACCTCTGGTGTTCCTGCGCTCCTGACACACTGCCGTGACTCGTGATACTTGCCCGCCTCCCGGCTCCAACGACATGAACGCGGCATCCATGTCGTTAGAACAGCATGAATGCGGCATCCACGCCCTATGTCCTGTTACCGATGATGCTGGCGTGGCCCAGGTGGTCAAGTGCGGACGTCAAGCACGCTCGGCGGCAGCCGGACCAAGTCGATAATCGGACAAAACCGACAAAATGCTAATCCCACCTCGGCCGCGCCTCGGTCACACCTCGCCGCGCCACGGCCAGGCCACGGTCGCGCTACGCCCGGATCGCGTCCTCGATGCGGTCGAGGCCCCAGTCCAGGTCGGCTTCGCCGATGATCAGCGGCGGCGCGAGCCGGATGACGTTGCCGTGGGTCTCCTTGGCGAGCACCCCGCGGGCGGCGAGCCGCTCGCACACCTCGCGCCCGGGCAGCGACGCGAACTCGAGCCCGGCCCACAGCCCGCGCCCGCGCACGGTCCGAACCACCGAAGACGGCAGCGCGTTCAGCCGGGCGTGCATCCGCTCGCCGAGCACGCTGGCCCGCGCCTGGTACTCGCCGGTGCGCAGCATGGCGACGACCTCCCGCGCGACCGCGCAGGCCAGCGGGTTGCCGCCGAAGGTGGACCCGTGCTGCCCCGGGTGCAGCACGCCGAGCACCGGCCAGGTCGACACCATCGCGGAGACCGGCACGATGCCGCCGCCGAGCGCCTTGCCGAGCAGGTAGGCGTCCGGCACCACGCCCTCCGCCGCGCAGGCGAACGTGTGCCCGGTGCGGCCGAGGCCGGACTGGATCTCGTCGGCGATCATCAAGATGTCGTGCCGGGTACACAGTGACCGGATCCCGGCCAGGAAGCCGGGCGGCGGGACGACCACCCCGGCCTCGCCCTGGATCGGCTCGACGAGCACCGCGACCACGCGCTCGCCCAGGTCGGCGACGACCGAGGTCAGCGCGTCCAGGTCGCCGTAGGGCACGATGCGGAATCCGGGTGTGTACGGGCCGAAGTCCGCCCGCGCGTCGGGGTCGGTGGAGAAGCTGACGATCGTGGTCGTTCGGCCGTGGAAGTTCCCGGCGAACACGATGATCACCGCTTGGTCGGCGGGCACGCCCTTGACCGTGTACCCCCACTTGCGCGCGACCTTGATCGCGGTCTCCACCGCCTCCGCGCCGGTGTTCATCGGCAGTACCACGTCCATGTCGGCCAGGTCGGCCAGCTCGGCGCAGAACGGGCCGAACTGGTCGTGCTCGAACGCCCGGCTGACCAGCGTCAGATGGTCGAGCTGCTGCCGCGCGGCGGCGATCAGCCGCGGATGCCGGTGGCCGAAGTTCAGTGCCGAGTACGCGGCGAGCAGGTCGAGGTAGCGGCGGCCCTCCACGTCGGTCACCCAGGCACCCTCGGCCTCGGCCGCCACGACCGGGAGCGGATGGTAGTTGTGCGCTCCGTACTCGCTGCTGAGCTTGAGCAGGCCAGTCATGGTCTCGGTCATCGTGTTCCCCTTATCAGGCGGCAACGTCAGGTACCCGCGCGGCGAGGCCCGGCGCTCCGATCGATCATGAGCCCAGGGTAGGGGCAATATGAACGGGAAAACATCCGCTGGCCATGCGTGTAAGCGGAGAATCATTGCGTAATGGCGGGCCGAAACGGCAGTTTATTGTCCAGGGTCCAGAGGGAAACCCGGCCGGGCGTCACGGCTTCCTGGCTACCGCGCAGTAGGCGGCCGCCGCGTCTTCGGAGTCGCCGTCAGGACCACGCCCGTCCGGCCGCCATTGCAGGCACGGCACCACGCCGGGCTCGATCAGGTCCAGGCCGTCGAAGAAGCTGGTCATCTGGTCCGGGCGGCGCAGCACGTACGGCGCCGGCGCGCTGGCGCCGTACCGCGGCCGAGCGCTCGCGTCGTACCGCCGCTGTGCGCTGGTGATGCCCTGGTTCGCCGCCACGACGTCGGCGATCACCAGGTAGCTGCCCGCGGGCAGCGCGTCTATTAGCTGGCTGGTGATCGACCGGGCGGCGCCGTAGTCCTGCACGTGCCCGAGGATGCCGAGCATGATCAGCGCGACCGGCCGGGACAGCGTGAGCGCGCTGCCCGCGCCGGCCAGTACCGCGGCCACGTCGCGCAGGTCGGCGTCGGTGTAGCAGACGGTCCCGTCCGGCGTGCTGGCCAGCATCGGCTGGCCGAGCAGCGCCTTGGCGTGCAGCAGGACCGCCGGGTCGTTGTCGGCGTAGACGATGGTGCTCTCCGGCGTGATGCGCTGCGCGATCTCGTGGGTGTTGCCGCCCGCGGGCAGCCCGGCCCCGACGTCGAGGTACTGCAGGATCTTGGCCGGCCCGGCCAGGAAGCGCACCGCCCGGACCAGGAAGGCGCGCTCGGCCCGCGCCGTCTCGGCCAGATGCGGGAACTCCCGGCCGATCTCCTCGGCGGCGGCCTTGTCGGCGGCGAAGAAGTCGCGGCCGCCGAGCCAGTAGTTCCGCACCCGGGCCGGGTGCGGTGCGCTCACATCCAGCCCGGCCGGGGGCGGTCCCCACGGCTCGGGTACCTCACGCTCCTGCTCCGCGCCGCCCGGACTGGGCCGAACGCCTGCGCCGGCATCGTGCCCGGCCGGGCCGACGCCCCGGCCGCGGTCAGGAACGGTGCCCCGGTGCTTTGCTTCGGAAGCGCGCCTACGGAACATCTCTCAAATTTTGCCCCACGCGTGCACGTGCGTAAGCCGTTTCCGGCTAGCCCAGCCCGCGCAGCCGGTCCGCCGCGGCAGCGACGCGCTCGTCGGTGGCGGTGAGCGCCACCCGGATGTGCCGGTTCCCGGCCGGGCCGTACAGCTCGCCGGGAGCGACCAGGATGCCGCCCTCGGCGGCGAGCAGCTCAGCCGCCGACCAGCAGTCGTGCGCCGGGTGCGTGACCCACAGGTAGAGGCCGGCCTCGGAGTGGTCGACGGCCCAGCCCGCCTCGGTGAACGCCGTCAGCAGGACAGCGCGGCGGGCCGCGTACCGCCCGGCCTGCTCCGCCGCGTGCGCGTCGTCGTCGAGCGCGGCCGCCATCGCCGCCTGCACCGGGCCCGGCATGATCATCCCGGCTTGCTTCCTGATCGCCAGCAGGTCCGCGATCAGCGCCGGGTCACCGGTCACGAACCCGGCCCGGTAGCCGGCCAGGTTGGAGCGCTTGGACAGCGAGTGGACCGCGAGCACGCCGTCGTGCGACCCGCCGCACACGGAAGGATGCAGCACCGAGACCGGCGCGGCATCCCAGCCCAGCGAGATGTAGCACTCGTCGGACGCCACCACCGCGCCGCGCTCCCTGGCCCAGGCCACCACCTTGCGCAGGTGCTCGGCCGGGAGCACCCGCCCGGTCGGGTTGGACGGCGAGTTCACCCACACCAGGCGGACCCGGGCGGGTCCCGCCCCCAGCAGGCTGTCCGAGGCCAGCGCCGAGGCCCCGGCCAGCCGGGCGCCGATGTCGTACGTGGGATACGCCAGCTCGGGCTGCAGCACCACGTCGCCCGGCCCGAGCCCGAGCATGACCGGGAGCCAGGCGATGAACTCCTTGGTGCCCACCACCGGCAGCACGTCGTCCGGCGACACCGAGACGCCGTGCGCCCGCGCCAGCCAGCCGGCCGCGGCGGACCGCAGCCGCGGCGTGCCCCACGTCGCCGGGTAACCGGGCGCGTCGGACGCCGCGGCCAGCGCGTCGCGGATCAAGCCGGGCACCGGGTCGACCGGCGTCCCCATGGACAGGTCTACCCGACCGTCCGGATGGAGCCCGGCTTTCTCGCGCAGCGGCGCGATCCGGTCCCAGGTGTAGGCGGGAAGCCGGCTCGCGAGCGTCATTCCTCGGCGTTGATGCCGGCCGGCAGCGCCGCTACCACTGGGTGGTCCTTGCCGGTCTTGCCGGTCTTGGAGGCGCCGCCGGGGGACCCGAGGTCTTCGAAGAAGTCGACGTTGACCTTGTAGTATTCCTTCCACTGGTCAGGTACGTCGTCTTCGTAGTAGATCGCCTCGACCGGGCAGACCGGTTCGCACGCGCCGCAGTCCACGCACTCGTCAGGGTGAATGTAAAGCATGCGGTCGCCCTCGTAGATGCAGTCAACGGGGCATTCCTCGATGCACGCCTTGTCAAGCACATCAACGCAGGGCTGCGCGATGATGTAGGTCACTGGTGAACTCCTGTCGTCGTCCTGCTGCTAACACAGTATGGCGGGTCGCCGGACGATGTCGCCTCAGCCAGCGACGATACCGGTCTTCCCTGACGGCGGTGTCGGGCCGGACTCGCGCTGCCAGCCCATACTGCCATTCGCGGCTTTCCAGGTGAAACCGGCATACCGTACTTCGGTGAGGTGGTTGGCCTCGGCGTTCGCGACCAGCCAGCTGGCCACCGTCCAGGCCGCGGCCCGCCGGACGTGCAGGACCGCGGTGCTCTTGGCGTTCTTTTTCCCCGAACGGTCCGTGGTGATCTGCACCACGACGGCTTCCTGCCCCGCCGGCCCGAACGTATGCCCGATCTGCCGCTCTGCCTCCGCCAGGTTGGCCTGGCCGGCCGGGGTGTACCAGCAGGACACGCCGTGCGGCGACTTCCCGGTGAAGTACCCGGCCAGCTGCCCGGCCACGACGGTCCACTGCTGGTAGGCCGAACCGTCCGCGCTGTGCTGTACGGCCTGCGCCGCCTGGTAGACGGGCAGCTTGGCGTAGCCGGGCACCTGGGTGAGGGCGGCGTAGAACTTGGTGGTGGCGTAGACCGGGTCCTGGAGCTGGCTGGTCGAGCCCCAGCCTTCCGACGGGCGCTGCTGGAAGATCCCGACCGAGTCGCGGTCGCCGTAGTCCAGATTGTGCAGCTTCGATTCCTGCAGCGCGGCGGCCAGGGCGATGGTGACCGCCTGCCGCGGCAGCCGGTGCCTGGCCGCGACGCCGGCGATGGTGGCCGCGACCTCCGCCTGCTCGGGGTCGAGCGAGATGGCCTGCTCGCCGGTGCCCGCCTGGCAGCCGGGCGGCGGGGGCGCGGGGGTGACGTTCTGGAAACTGTGGTAGATCGCGTAGCCCGCTACCGCCAGCACCAGCACGAGCGTGGTCCCGACGATGGCCCTGGCCCGGACCCGAGCGGGATTGTGCGGCACAGAATCAGAAAGTACCGCCACACAGCACCCAGATGTGCCCGTCCGGCCCGCGCGCCGGCCCGCTAAGCTCGCGCTCTATGAGCGACAGTGTGCTTCCCGACCTAATCGATGAGCTGTGGGAGCGGCGGGCTGAGCTGTCGCCGGCCGACACCGAGGCGCGTTCGGCCGTGGTCGCCGCGGTGGACGCGGTGGACGCGGGCCAGGCCCGGGTGGCCTACGTCGACCCGGCCACCGACGAGGTGGTGGTGAACGAACGGGCCAAGCGGGCCATCCTGCTGGCCTTCCGGGTACTGCCGATGGCCAGGTCCCAGGTGGGCGACTTCAGGTACGACGACCGGGTCCCGCTGAAGACCCGGCTGGACGGCGTGCGCGTGCTGCCCGGGGCGATCGCGCGGTGGGGCTCCTACATCGCGCCGGGAACGGTGCTGATGCCCTCGTTCGTCAACATCGGCGCGTACGTGGACGAGGGCACGATGGTCGACACCTGGGCCACGGTCGGCTCGGCCGCCCAGATCGGCAAGAACGTCCACATCTCCGGCGGGGCCGGAATCGGCGGCGTGCTCGAGCCGCCGAACGCGGTGCCGGTCGTGGTCGAGGACGAGGCGTTCGTCGGGTCCCGGTGCATGGTCGTCGGCGGCGCCAGGGTGCGCCGCGGCGCCACCCTCGGCGCGGGCGCCATCCTCACCCCCACGACCCACGTCATCGACGTGGAGACCGGCGACGAGCTGCCCCGCGGCGAGGCCCCGGCCTGGTCGGTCTGCGTGGGCGGGACCCGCCCGCGGAAGTTCCCCGGCGGCGAGTTCGGCGTGCCCTGCCTGCTTGTCCTCAAGCGCCTGCCTCAAGGCTCCCGCCACGACAAGGCGACCCTGAACGCCATCCTCCGCGACCACGGCGTAGACGCATAACCCGACCCGCGGGGGGCTCCGCCCCCCGCGGGTCCCCCGGACCGCCCGCACCCCCGGACCGCCCGCACCCCCGGACCGCCACCGCACCCCGGACCGGCCCGCACCCCGGACCGGCCTCGCACTCCCCGGCCCACACCCCCGGACCGCACCCCTGCACACCATGCGTCACTGCCGTCGCACAGCTCTCACCGTGACCGAGTTTCCCCTCGTACGGCTAGGCCGGCCAGCCTGAGTTGATCATGGGCCGGACGGGCGGCGGTGCCGATGGTGCCACAGAGCCTCTCGTGCCCTCCCGTGACCCCCAACCTCGGCCCGGCACTCCTCTTCATACGACCTGAATGCCGCGTTCATGTCGTTCCAGCCGCATGAAAGCGGCATTCATGCGGTATGATCCGGTGCTGGCGAGGCCAGCGTGACGGAAGTCCGTTTCCGGTGCACGCCGCAACCGGTGGCGAGGTGCGAGCGGACCACGATCAACTTAACCCCACGCGCCATTGCGCTGGAACGGCATGGATGCGGCAGCCACGCCGTAATGGATGCGGCAGCCGCGCCGTATCAGCGGGGGCTGCGCCCACGTCCCCGGGCGTCCGGACACGCTGGGAAGGCAGGTTCATGTCGGTGGAGCAGGTACCCGGTGGGATGACTACCTTGGTAAACACCATGAACGCGAATTCCGAGTCGCACCGGCGGGTCCGCCGCCAGGGGCCAGCCACGCTGCGTGGCAAGAACATACCGCAGACCACGACCGATCAGCGGCTGCTCGACCGGCGCGGGCCTTCCGACTGGGTGCATACAGACCCGTGGCGGGTGTTGCGGATCCAGGCTGAGTTCGTGGAGGGGTTCGGCCTGCTGGCCGAGCTCGGTCCCGCGGTCTCGATCTTCGGCTCGGCGCGGACGGCGCGGAGCGCTGCCGAGTACGAGACCGCCGAGCGCATCGCGGCGGGCCTGGTCCGGGCCGGCTATGCCGTGATCACCGGCGGCGGTCCGGGGATCATGGAGGCGGCCAACAAGGGCGCCTCCGAGGGCGGCGGCATCTCGGTGGGCCTGGGCATCGAACTGCCCAGGGAGATGGGGCTGAACGACTACGTCGACATCGGCCTCGAGTTTCGCTACTTCTTCGTGCGCAAGACGGTCTTCATCAAGTACTCGCAGGCGTTCGTGGTGCTGCCCGGCGGCTTCGGCACCATGGACGAGCTGTTCGAGGCGCTGACCCTGGTCGCCACCGGCAAGATCACCAAGTTCCCCATCGTCCTGGTCGGCCAGGAGTATTGGTCCGGGCTGCTGGCCTGGCTCAAGGAGACCATGCTCACCGGAGGCTACATCGGCCCGGCTGAGTTCTCCCTGATCAGCGTGGCGGACGACCCGGACGAGGTGGTGGCGATCATCCGCGAGGCCCATGACGGGCAGGGCCTGGGTAACTAGCGCCGGGCCCGGTATCCCGGGCCCCGGTATCACGCCAGGCCGCGCACGGCCCAGGCTGGCGGCCGGCGGCCGAGGATCGATTCGGTCATGTCAGCGCAGCGCCGGACCTCGGCCAGGTAGCCGGTGCGGAGCACGCTCGCGCCCAGCCAGGCGCACACCGCGGCGACCGCCTCGGTGCGCGCCCGCCCGTCCAGGCCTTCCAGGTCGGCGAGCACACTCCAGCCGGCCCGCACGGCCGGCTGAATCCCGGCCGGGACGGCCTGCACCAAAATGCGCTCGGCCGCCACCCCCCGCCGCACGGCGGCGGCCGCCGCGTCCGGCCCCGGGCAGATCAGCGCCGCCCCGCCGCGCGCCGCGAGGCCGACGTCCCGCACCACGTCGGCGGTCTCGTGCTGACCGCAGACGCGCACGCCGCCGACCGCCCGGCGGATGGCGGGCACCAGCGCGCCGTCCGGTCCGGCGTCGACCAGCGCCGCCCCGGCCGCCGCGGCCGCGGCGGCCTGAGCCACCGTCGTGACCGGCGCGAGCAACGCGATTCGGTCAGAGCTGCCCCACTGAAGCGACATCACGGACCGAGCATGGCACGATTCGTATGTGCCCGTTCTATTCCTGATCGCGATCGTCGTCGTGCTCGTCGGCATCTTCTTTGCCGCGACCGGGCGCGGCGGCGAATTGTCCCGTGAGCCCGCTGACCACGCCCCGCTCGACCTGGGCCCGGTATCAGCGGCGGACGTCGCGCTGCTGCGCCCGCCCACCGCGATGTGGGGCTACAACATGCAGGTAACGGACGAGGCTCTGGACCAGATCGCCCGCGCCATGCGCGAGCGCGATGTCACGATCTCCTACCTGCAGGACCAGCTGGCGGGCTACGGCTCGTATGCCGAACCGCGGGGCGTACGCGCCCGCCTGGACCCGGAGGCCTCCGACGACGCCGGAACCCGCGCAACCCCCGAGGTCGCCGGTGCCCTCGGGATCGCCGGCGCCGCCGCGATCGCCGACGCTGGCGGGACCCGCGGCGCCGAGATCGCCGACTTCGGCGAGACGCGCGCAACCCCCGAGTTCTTCGGTATCGCCGAGATGTTCGGGCCCGCTGGTGGCTACGGGGCTTCCGACGTTCTAGAGTCCTCCGACACCCTGGAGTCCCACGACGCTCGCCAGTTCCCGGAAGACCTGGAAATCTCCCATTCCCCAGAGGAACGTGAACCTCTGGGAACCCTGGGCCCGGTGGAGCCCCTGGAATCTCCCGAACCCCCTGCCGCCGCGGAGCTCCCCGCCACCGAGCCTCCCGCCACCGAGCCTGCCGCCGCGGAGCCTCCAACCGCGGAGCATCCTGTCGCGGAGCCTCCAACCACGGAGCCTCCAACCACGGAGCCTCCAACCGCGGCGGCCACCGCCGCCCAGGCCCCCGGGCCGCCGCAGACTCCGCTGGTCCTGAAGGCTTCCAGGCCTAGACCCGAACCTCACGAGCCGACCCAGCCCTCCCAGATCCTCTCCGATCCCGAGGAAGCGCACGACGCGACCGAATCCTCCGCGGTCCTCAGTCACGACGAGGAAGCCGACCAGGAAGCCGACGAGGCAACCCAGCCTGCCGCCGCCCCGGCCCTGGCCCTGGACGAGGCGCCAGGTCCGCAGGGTGCCTTCGACACGCACGGCTGGTGGGCGCAGCAGAAGGAAGCCGCCCGCGAAGAGCAAGTGCAGCGGCAGGGCTCCGGCGAGCAGAACGGCGATTCCGTGGCCGCGGCCGAGGAGCAGGGTCGGTGAGCGACAACGGCCCGGCCGAAGGTCCCGACGGGAAGCCGCGCTGCCCCTGGGGGCTGAGTGCCCCCGAGTACCTCGCCTACCACGACGAGGAGTGGGGCCGGCCGCTGCACGGCGACACGGCGATCTTCGAGCGGCTCTGCCTGGAGGGCTTCCAGTCCGGGCTGTCCTGGCTGACCATCTTGCGCAAGCGGGAGAACTTCCGCGCCGCCTTCGCCGGGTTCGAGCCCTCGGCCGTGGCCGCCTTCGGCGAGCAGGACGTGGCCCGGCTGATGGCGGACACCGGCATCGTCAGGAACCGGGCCAAGATCAACGCGGTGATCAATAACGCGCGGGCCGCGCTCGGCCTGCCCGGCGGCCTGGACGCGCTGGTCTGGACGTACACGGGCGAGCCGGGACCGGCGCCGCGGACGCTGGCCGAACTGCCCGCGTCCACGCCGGCCTCCAAGGCGCTCAGCGCCGAGCTCAAGCGGAACGGCTTCACCTTCACCGGCCCGGTGACTGCCTACGCGACCATGCAGGCGTGCGGCATCGTCAACGACCACCTGGCCGGCTGCTTCTTCCGGGACCGCTAAGGCCCGACGGCGGCCGCCATCCGGTCCACGATGGCGGCCAGCAGCGCGCTGCTGGTGCCGATGGTGACCCGGACGAACCCGTCGCCCGGCGCGCCGAAGTCGAGCCCGCGCCCGAGCGCCACCCGGCCGCGGTCCAGGAACACCTGGGCGGGTTCCGGGCCCAGCCCGAGCCCGGCGCAGTCGACCCAGGCCAGGAAGCTCGCCTCCGGCGGCGTGTACCGAGCCCCAGGCAGCCGCTCGCTCAGCAGGCTGCCGAACTCGGTCCTGGCGTGATCCAGCTGCCCGAGCAGCGCGTCCAGCCACTCCCCGCCCGAACTCCACGCGGCCAGCGAGGCCAGCACGCCGAACAGCCCGGCCCCGTACTGGCAGGAGGCGGGCAGCCGGGCCAGCAGCCGCTCCATGGGCGCCGAGCCGGCCACCGCGACCGCGCCCTTGAAGGCCGGCCACGTTGAACGCCTTGGACGCCGAGGCCAGCGTCACCCCGTGCTCGGCCGCCGCCCCGCCGAGCGAGACGAATGGCGTGTGCCGGGCGCCGGGCAGGGTGAGCGAGGCGTGGATCTCGTCGGCCACCACCAGCACGCCGTACCGCTCCGCCAGCTCCCCGATCCGGCCCAGGTCGGCCGCGCTGAACACGCGCCCGGTCGGGTTGTGCGGGTTGCAGAGCAGGTAGGCGCGGGCGCCCGCGGCGAACGCCGCCTCGAGCCCGGCGAAGGCGAGCTCCCAGCGGCCGTCCACCCGGACCAGCGGCACCTCCACCACCCGCCGGCGGTCGAAGCCGATGTGCTGGAAGAACGGCGGGTACACCGGCGGGTTGATGACCACGCCGTCGCCCGGCTCGGTGGCCAGCGCGAGGATGGCGTCGAAGCCGGCCATCACGTCCGGCACCAGGTGCACCCGGCCGGGGTCGACCGCCCAGCCGTGCCGGGCCGCGGCGAACGCGGCGAACGTCTCGCCGATGTCCGCCAGGGCGGCGTACCCGCAGTCGCTCAGGTCGACGGCCGTGCGCAGCGCGGCCAGCACCGGCTCGGCCATGTCATAGTCCATCTCCGCGATGAACGCCGGCAGCACGTCCGGCGGGTAGAGCCGCCACTTCTCGCTGCGCCGCCGCCGTAGCCGGTCCAGGTCCAGGTCTTCGAATCCGTTGTGCATGGCCACGAATAATAGGCCGAACGGTTCTGCCTCACGCCACCGGGAAAGGCCGGGAGCCAGTTGGGCGGCGACGTGATCGTCACGCCCGAACGCCGTCCCTTATCCTGCTCGGCATGGATGCTGACCACCACGGCGAGCCCGACGTCGCCAGCCTTTTCGCGCCGGTCGCCGTCGAGGAGACCTTCGACGGGGTGCTAATCGAGGCGCGCCAGGTGCTGGCCGATCTGGACGACCCGGTGGACGCCGAACTGTGGGGATCGGACCTGATCGGCGCGCTGGCCTCGTCGGCCGCGAGCCACGCCTCGCTGATGAGCACGCTCACCGGGTCGCTGGTGCCGGCGGCCGAGACCCGCGTCCACCCCCGAGGCTCTCGCCCTGCTCCGCGTCTTCGCCGCGGTCGGCTCGCCGGCCCTGCGGGCCGCCGCCGGGCAGGCCGCCGCGCGGCTGCGCGACCGGGACCTGGCCGACCCGCCGTGGGCCGCCGAGATCGGCGCCCCGCGGGTCGGCGACTGCTGGCACTACGCCGACGTCGGCGGCCGCCAGGAGTCGCTGACCATGTCCTTCGCCTACGGCGACCAGCAGCACGCGATCAGCGTGCTGATCGACCACGGTCGCGGCGGAAAGATCAGGGACACCTGGGTCACCAAGGGCTCCGGGCTGCGCGACGACACCGAGCGGGAGGCGGACCGCGACCCGCTGGTGGTGTTCGAGATGCTCGGCGCCGCCGACGCCAGGCTCCGGCTGCAGCGTGCGATCAGCGCGGGGGAGTGCCCCGAGCAGCCCGATCAGGTCGACGACGTGGTGGCGCACCGCGCCCTGCTGCGCGCCCGCCTGGACCTGCTGGCCGCCCAGGACTGACCGACGTGCTCAGGGTCGGGACGCGGAACGCCAGGTTCCAGCAGTTCCAGGCGCTGCTCGGCAACCGCGCCAAGCGCCAGCGGAACCGGGAGTTCCTGGTCCAGGGCGTGCGCCCGATCACGCTGGCGGCCGAGTTCGGCTGGCCGTTCCGGGCGCTGCTCTACGACGCCGAGCGCCCGCTGTCGGCCTGGGCCCGGACCATGCTGCGCGACGTGCCCGCCCTCCAGGTCGCGATGTCCCCCGCCCTGCTGGCCGAACTCGGCGAGAAGGAGGCGGGTCCCCCGGAACTGATCGCCGTGGTCGGAATGCCAGCCGACGACCTGGACCGGATCCCGGCCGGGCCGGGCTTCCTCGGCGTCGTGCTGGACCGCCCGGCCAGCCCCGGCAACGTCGGCAGCATCATCCGCTCGGCCGATGCCTTCGGCGCGGACGGCATCGTCGTGGCCGGCCACGCCGCCGACGTCTACGACCCCAGGGCGGTGCGGGCCAGCACCGGCTCGCTGTTCGCCCGGCCCGTGGTCCGCGTTCCCTCGCACCGCGAGGTGGCCGCCTGGGTGACCGCCCAGCGCGCCCGCGGCTGCCCGATCGTCCTAGCCGGCACCGATGAGCACGGCGAGACGGCGGTCTTCGACGCCGACTTCACCCGGCCCGTCCTGCTCCTGGTTGGCAACGAGACCACCGGCCTAACCAGCGCCTGGCGCGATCTGTGCGACGTCACCGTCCGCATCCCCATCACCGGCGCCGCCAGCTCCCTCAACGCCGCCAACGCCGCCACCGCCGTCCTCTACGAGATCACCAGGCAGCGCATTCTCGTGGGTCGATCCTCCGGCTGAGCCTCTGGCTGGCACGGCCCTGGGCAAGCGCCAGGTCCGTTGTTCAAGGATCACCTGGATCAGCTCTACGTCGACTGGCTAGAGCGGCCGCGTCATGGCCCTGGCCCTGCACCCGTTCGTCATCGGTCAGCCCTCCCGCTGCACGTATCCGACCAGGCCCTCGAGTACGCCGCGAATCATCCGGGAGCGGGCTGACGACGAGCGACGATATCACTGACCACTATGCCGCGGCCTGGTCTCCACCGGCCGAGCACGGTCCGTTCCCAGGCGACGGAGAGCTGCTCATGGGCACAGGGCGAGTGTCGCTTCGGCCGCGTCCAGCAGGCGGTGCGGCCCGGGCCTTCCGGGCAGCGCGGCCCGGTCGCCGCGGACCCGGGCGCACGGCCCCTCCGGCCCGGCCAGCGTCAGGCCGTCGGCGTCGATGGCCAGCAGGGCGTCGTCGTGGCGCAGGAGCACCGGCCCGTCTCGTTCGGCAGAAATGGCCACCCGGCCCGCCCGCAGGCCGTCGAGTACTTCAGCCGGCTCGTCCCCCTCGCACTCCACCCAGGTGGTCGGGCGCCCCGGCGGCGCGTCCGAACCCTCCTGGTGCCAGTCGCTGCCGCCCACCGGGATCGCCGCGGGATCCCAGGCCAGCCACCAGCTCAGCGGCAGGGTCCAGCGCGGGTCGAGCCAGCTCCAGTGCCAGACCTCGAGCAGCGGCGGGCGGCGGCGCATCGGGCGGGTCCAGCTCAGCGGCCCGGCGAACGGGTGGTTGACCGACAGCAGTCCGCCCGCCGCCTCGGTCGCGTCCAGCCAGCCGTCCGGCTCCTCGCGGAAGTCGATCCAGCCAACGTCGCCGAGCGCGCCGGCGTGCCCGCCATCGGTCGTCACCTCCTGGCCGGGCAGCAGGGTGATCCGGTACCGGCGGCTCGCGGCGGCCAGTTCGGCGTGGTGGCTGATCGTGTTGTGATCGGTGACGGCGAGAAAATCGAGCCCGCGGCCGGCCGCGAGGACGGCCAGCTCCGAGACGGTCAGCGCGCCGTCCGAGT
This sequence comes from uncultured Acidobacteriaceae bacterium, assembly GCA_963782085.1. Taxonomy (GTDB): domain Bacteria; phylum Acidobacteriota; class Terriglobia; order Terriglobales; family Acidobacteriaceae; genus Telmatobacter. The sequence goes on along the minus strand of CAWAIL010000001.1, from coordinate 21,314 downwards.
GCACGGTATGCGCGTGCAGGTCGCCGGCCAGCCAGCGGCGGCCCGCCCGGGCGGGCAGCACTCGGCGCGGCGGCCGGTCCGCCGGGACCGGTGGCGCGGGCGCGGACGGCGGCGGGTCCAGCGCCGCGGCGGCCGCCGCGGTCTGCGCCGTCAGCCGGTAGCCCACCCCGTCCGGCGGGACCCGGTGCACGCCGATCATCACCTGCCAGGTGCCGGCCTCGAGTTCGCCGGGCAGGTAGCCGGGCGTCGCCGCGTCGCGGCCGATGACGAACGAACCGCGGGCGCTGCCGGACCAGCCGCGGAACCCGTCCGGCCCGAAACAGCCCAGGTCGAGCACGGCCCCGTCGGCGCGGTCGTAGTCGAGTTCCACTCGCAGCCCGGATGTCCCGGCCGGTACCTCCACCGGCAGGTAGTGCCAGGGGGACGCGAACCGGTCCTCCAGCGCCCACCGCCCGTCGTGCCGTGTCGAGTCCGTCATGCCACCAATTCACCAGATCCAGGCGCCTAAGCCAAATTTCATCAACTGTTGACTTTTTCTCCCGGGCGTTCCTATCGTGCTGGGCATGAAGGCCATGATCGTCAAGGAGTTCCGGGAACTCGTCCGTGACCGGCGCACCCTGGGCATGCTGGTCGTAATGCCGCTGCTGCTGCTGGTGATCTTCGGCTACGCGGCGAACTTCTACGTCTCTAGCCTCAAGACGGCCGTCGTGGGCCCGCAGGCCGCGCAGACGGCCACGATGCTGCCTTCCATCTTCGACGTCACCGTGACCGAACCATCCGGCACCCAGGCCGACGCGGAGACGTTGCTGCGGGACAACCAGGCCGACGTGGCCATCGTCACCGGGAAGACGCCGCTGCTCGCCCTGGTGAACGGGTCCAACCTGTTCGCCGCGCAGTCCGCCGTGGCCGCGCTCAACAAGGCAGGCAACGACCTCAAGATTGAGACGCAGGTGCTCTACAACCCGGACCTGAAGACGTCGTGGGTGATGGTGCCGGCCATCATCGGCCTCATCCTGACCTTCATCGGCACGATCATCACCAGCATCGGCATGGTGCGGGAGCGGGAGGCCGGGACGCTTGAGCAGCTCGCGGTGATGCCGATCAGGCCGAGCCGGGTGATCCTGGGCAAGATCGCGCCCTATTTCCTGGTCGCGTCCATCGACATGATCATCGTGACCGTGCTGGGAATCCTGCTCTTCTCGGTCCCGTTTAACGGCAATCCGTTCGCGTTCGCGCTGGGGGCCGCGATCTTCCTGTTCGTTGTGCTCGGCCTCGGCGTGTTCATCTCGACCATCTCGCAAACCGCCGGCCAGGCGATCCAGACCGCGTTCTTCTTCCTCCTCCCGCAGATACTGCTCTCCGGGATGATCTTCCCGCTGGAGGCGATGGCCGCTGGGGTGCGCTGGATCGGCTACCTGCTGCCGCTGACCTACTTCACCATGATCTCGCAGGGGATCATGCTGCGCGGCGCCCCGATCACCTCGCTGTGGCTGCCGTTCGTCGTGCTCACCGCGATGGCGGTCGTGGTGTTCACCGGCGCGACCCTGCGCTTCCGCCGGGACCTCGCCCCGGGCCGCCCCGCCAGCCCGGCCGGCGAGCAGCCGGCCGCGACCGAGACGGTGGGAACCGCGTGACGTACTCGGTGCGTTCGGCCACGGTGCGCTACGGGCGTACGGTGGCGCTCGACGATGTCACCGTTGAGGTGCCCGGCGGGTCTGTCGTCGCCGTCGTCGGCGGAGACGGAGCGGGCAAGTCCACGTTGCTGCGCGCGCTGGCCGGCGAGGTAGCGCTGGACGCCGGCCTGGTCGAGGCGCCGCCGCGGCCGCGGATCGGCTACCTCCCCGCGTCATCGGGCAGCTGGGCCGCGCTGACCGTGACGCAGAACATCGACTTCGTCGCGGGCATCTACGGCCTGGCCGGGGACGAGCTCGCGGCCCGCCGCGCCGAGCTGCTGGACCGGGCGTCGCTCACCCCCGCCGCCGGGCGGCTCGCCGCGCAGCTGTCCGGCGGCATGCGCCGCAAGCTTGGCTTCGTCATGGCGATCGTGCACCGGCCCGCCCTGCTTATCCTCGACGAGCCCAGCACGGGCGTCGACCCGGTGAGCCGCATCGACCTGTGGCGGTTGGCGTCGGAGGCCGCGGCCTCGGGTGCGGCCGTGCTCATGTCGACGACCTACCTCGACGAGGCCGAGCGCGCCGCGCACCTCGTCGTGCTCGACCGCGGCCGGGTCCTCGTCCAGGGGTCATACGACCAGGTGCGCGCGGGCTTCGCGGGCGCCGTCACCCAGACTGACCAGCCCGTCCGGGCCGAATGGGCGTGGCGGCGGGGGCGGGTGCGGCACGAGTACTGGCCCGCCGGCGACCCGCCGGCCGGGACCACCGTGGTCGCGCCCGACCTGGAGGACATCGTGATCGCGCTCTCGCTGGCCCGCCGCAACGCGGTTTGGTCATGACCGGCGTCCTGCTGCGCGCCGGGCACGTGACCCGCCGCTTCGGCGCGTTCACCGCGGTGGACGACGTGTCGATGCGAGTGCAGGCCGGTGAGGTGGTCGGCCTGCTCGGCGCCAACGGGGCCGGCAAGACCACGCTCATCCGGATGCTGCTGGGCCTGCTCGCGGTCACCTCTGGCCGGGTCGACCTGCTCGGCGGCCCGCCCGACCGGGAGCGTCGGCGCCTACTCGGGTACGTACCGCAGGGCCTGGGCCTGTACGGCGACCTGACCGTGCGGGAGAACCTGTCGTTCAGCGCGCGGGCCTACGGTGCCGCGGCGCCCGCGCTGCCGCCCGCGCTGCAGGAGTATGCCGGTGTCCTGGTGCGCGAGCTGCCGCTCGGGGCGCAGCGCCAGGTGGCGTTCCTCGCCGCCCTGGCGCATTCACCCGAGGTGCTCGTGCTCGACGAGCCGACCTCGGGCGTCGACGTGCTCGCCCGCGCGGACCTGTGGGACACGATCCGGGCGCAGGCCGACCGCGGCGCCGGAGTCCTGGTGACGACGCACTACATGCAGGAGGCCCAGCAGTGCGACCGGCTGCTGCTGATGTCGGACGGCCGGCTGGTGGGCGAGGGCAGCGAGGCCGACATCATCGGCTCGACCACGGCCGTCGCGGTCCGCACCGCGGACTGGGCGCGGGCCTTCGCCGCGCTTAACGCCGCGGGTGCGCCGGTCATGCTGGCGGGCCGGGCCATCCGGGTGGCCAACGCCGACCCGGCCGAGCTGGCGGAAGTCCTCAGCGCGGCCGGGATCGAGGCCAGCCTGCAGCCGGTCCCCGCGACGATCGAGGAACGGATGCTGATGCTGGCCCGTCAGGCGGAGGCTTCCTAGTGCCTGCTCGGGGCCGCCGCCCGCTGGGCAGCCCGGACGCCCGCCAGGCCGTCCTGGATGCGGCCCGGGAACTGTTCGCGGAGCTCGGGTTCGAGCGCACGACCATGCGCGCCGTGGCCACCCGGGCCGGGGTCGATCCGGCGCTCATTTACCACTACTTCGGCGATAAGGACGGGCTACTTTTCGCCGCGCTCCAGCCGCCAGCCGATGCCGCCACCGTGTTCGCCGGCCTGGCCGCCACCACGGCCGACCGGGCCGGAGCCGACCGGACCGGGGAAGAGCTGGTAAGACGGCTCATCGGGCTGTGGGAGGAGCGCCCCGAGGTCCGCGAGCAGATGGCGGCCATACTCCGGACCGGCCTGTCCCACGACCGCGCCGCCGGGCTGCTGCGTGACATCCTCAGTTCGTTCATCCTGGCGGCGCTCGGTGATGTCCTGGCCGATGACCGCCGCGAGCTGCGCACCGCGCTCATCGGCTCCCACATCGGGGGCCTGATGCTCGCCCGCTACATCCTCAAAGTGCCAGGCGCGGCCGCTGCCAGTCCCGAGGATCTGGTTCAGGCCGTCGGGCCGGTGGTCCAGCACTATCTCACCGGGACCATCGGCCCGGCGGGCGGAGCGACCTGACAGGCCAGGCCGGGATCCGTAGCAGACAACGTGGTGGATCCGGGTTATGCGGTTGATTAGGGGTACCCCAGTCCACCGGAACAACCACGAAGCCTGGATCCACCACGCTAATTCGCGCGGGCCCCGCGCGTCGCTCCCGCGGCGGCGTCGCGGAAGGACACGGTCTCACTCGGACGTCAGGCGGTGGTGGCGGGCTGGTCCGTACCGCAGTACTTGCACTTGGACGCGGCGGCCGGCAGGTCGCTGGACAGGCACGCCGGGCAGGTCTTGACCGGGGCCGGGTCGCCGAACACCACTTGCCCGCGCCGGGCCTGGATGGCCTTGTACGGCACCACGATGACGAAGTACACCACGGCCACGAAGATGACGAAGTTGATGATCGCGGTGATGAACTGGCCGATATTGACGAACGTCTTGACGTTGTGATCACTGACATAAAAGCCCAGGCCGTTGCCCGTCTTACCGCCGGCCGCGGCCACGATCGGGTTGATGATGTAGGTGGTGAAGGCGCCGATCAGCGCGCTGAATGCGAGCGCTACCACCAGGCCGACCGCGACGACGATAACGTCACCGCGCATAAGGAAATTCTTGAAACCCCTCATTAACCCCTGCTCTCCATACTCGCGGGGGATACCCCGCGGTGACGGTGACCTTTCCCGCAATTGCGTGACGCTTGCGTTTTTTGGACATGCCATACGATTCCGGTTCCGGGTCGGCTGCGCAAGCATTTCCTCCGAGTCCAGATGGGCCTGGCCTGCGGTTCAACCGGCCTGCGGAGGCGGTGGCTTAGCGGGGGAGCGCGGGGGCGGGCGCGGCCGGATCGGCGGCGGAGGCGAGCAGCCAGTCGGCGCCCGCCAGCCGGATGAACCGGGCATAATCCCGGTTCCTGGCCGCCCCGCCGGGACCGGCGCCGGCCCCGGCGGGCCGGGGCGCCAGCCGCGCGCTGACGAACTCACCAGGACCCGGCCGGGGCAGCCCGAGCGCCGCGGCGAGCACCTGGTCCCCGGCGTAGTCCCCGAAGATCACGATGCCCTCGGCGCGCAGCTGGTCGCGCGCCCCGCCGCCGCCGCGGACCCGCTTCATGTAGTCGTCCTGCATGGCCACCGTGGCCACCACGGTGCGGCTGACCCGCATCCGCTGCGCCCGCCGGAACAGCTCGTTCACCCGCTGCTGCCCCGAACCCGCGGCGAAGATCGCCGCCACATCCCGGCCTGGCAGCCTGATCAGAACGTTCTCCTGCAGCGGGGCGCGGGTGTGCAGCCAGCACACCGCGGCCCGGCCGCGTTCGGACAGGGCGCGCTTGCCGTCCCGGTTGCCGGCCGGGCGCAGGTTCGCCTCGGCCGCCCGGAGCAGCCCGGCCGACCAGGTGCCGTCATCGTCGCTCGCCTGGACCAGCAGCATCAGCTTGCCGTCGGCCTCGGGCGGGATCATCCAGCCGCCGAGGCGGTGCGAGAACTTGCAGTCCACGTCCGCGCCCGCGATCGTGTAGTCCAGCGCGGTGCCGTCGGCCAGCCGCAGGGTGCGGGCCAGCGCGATCTCCACCAGGGTCCCGGCGTGCGTCTTCTCGGTCTTGTGCAGCTGGTCCCACCGGTACCGGCCGGTGTGCTGCCCGTCGAGCAGCATGTCCAGTGCGCCCCGGATGGCGGCGGCCATCCGCGACCCGTCCCCGTCGAGCCCGCGCAGCTCCGCGGCCACCGCGGCCAGTTCCGCGTCGGCATCAGCTTCCCGGTCGTCCGGGTCCCGGGCATCCGCGGCGAGAGAATCCAGGCCGGGCAGCGTGAGCTGGCCTCCCGCGCCCCCATTGGCCCCGGCCGCCGACGGCATGCCGGGCAGCGCGAGCTGGCCGGGGATGGGCTCGAGGTCACCGGAACCCTGGGGGCGGCCCGGCCCGGCGGCCGGCTCCGGTGGCGGCGGGCCCGGGTTCACGCTGGCGACTGTAGCTGAGCCGCGCCGCCCTCGTAGCTGTCGGCCCAGCCGTCGACGGCCTGCGGCGGCGGCACCGCCGCCGCGCGAAGCACCTCGATGAGCAGGTTCACCGCGGGCGGGTCGGGCGGGTTGCCGTAGCGGACCGCGAACACGTACCGGCGGGCGCCCGGCAGCGGCACGGTCCTGATCCCCGGGTTCCGCGCGGCCCGCAGGCACAGCGCCGGCAGGGTGGAGACGCCGAGATCGGCGGCCACCAGCGCCTGGACCGCAACGTAGTCGTCGGTGGTGAACGCGATCTTCGGGGTGAACCCGGCGAGCGCGCACTGCCTGAGCAGGTTGGCCCGGCAGCGATCGCAGCCCGCGATCCACCGGTGCCGGGCGTAGCCGGTCAGCTCGGCCGCCGGTTCCTGGCCGGCCTGTGCCGACGTCACCAGGTGCACCGGCTCGTCCAGGACGAGCTTCTCCCGCAGGCCCTCGGCCAGGTCGATGCCGCTCTCATCGTCGGCGGTTTCCCCTTCCCGCCCGGTGACCGCCAGGCCGTCCGGCTCGGCGGAGTAGCGGAACACCAGCGCCACGTCGACGTACCCGGCGCGCAGCATGCGCAGCGCCTCCGGCGGTTCGGCCTCGGTCAGCCGCAGGTCGACGCCGGGCTGGTGCTCGCGCAGCATGGCCGCGGCGGCCGGGACGATGGTGCCCAGCGCGGAGGGAAACGCCGCCAGGCGGAGCCGCCCGGCCCGCAGCCCGGTGTAGGCGGCCAGCTCGTTCTCGGCGGCGTCCAGCCTGCCGATCACCTCGGCGGCCCGCTCGGCGAGCAGCCGCCCGGCGTCGGTGAGCCTGATCCCGCGGCCCGCCCGCTGGATCAGCTTGGTCCCGGTTTCGGCCTCCAGCCGGGCCAGGTGGTGGCTCACCGACGGCTGCGCATAGTTCAACGCCCGCGCCGCGGCGGTGACCGAACCATACCGGGCCACGGCGACCAGCACCCGCAGCCTGGTGACGTCGAGCATGCACCGACTATAGATCGTGCCAATCGGTTCGCCCAGAGTGCTTAGCCCGGACTAATCAGCGGCCCTCGAGCAGCGGCGCGTCCGGCTGGCGGACGGGCAGGCCCTGCGCCTTCCGGAGCCGCCAGGCGAGGCCGGACAGCGCCTCGAGCACCACCCGGTTGCCGAGGAACGCGGTCACCTCGGCGTGGTCGTACGGCGGCGAGACCTCCACCACGTCGATCCCGGCCAGCGGCACCGTCATCGCGATCCGCCGCACCGCGTCGAGCAGTTGCCGGCCGGTGAGCCCGCCCGGTTCCGGCGTGCCGGTGCCCGGGGCCATGCCCGGGTCGACCACGTCGACGTCCACCGAGAGGAACACCCCGTCACAATCGTCGGTGGCGATGGCGAACGCCTCGGTCAGGCAGTCGTCGAGCCCGCGGGAGACGATCTCGCTCATCTCGAACGAGCGCATCCGCTGCTCGGCCATCCAGGCCAGCGTGGGTGGCTCGGGCCAGTACCCGCGCAGCCCGATCTGCAGGAACCGGTCGCCGCGCACCGCGCCCGACTCGATCAGCCGCCGCATCGGGGTGCCGTGTCCGTACAGCGAGCCGAACTGGGTGTCGCCGGTGTCGGCGTGCGCGTCGAAGTGGATCAGCGACACCCGCCCCCAGCCCACGTGCCGGGCCACCCCGGTGGCGTCGGGGAAGGTGACCGTGTGGTCGCCGCCCAGGATCACCGGGACCGCGCCCGCGGCCGACACGGCGTGCACCGCGTCTTCCAGCCGCTTCAGCGACTTCTCGGTCTCGCCCGACGGCATGTTCACGTCGCCGGCGTCGCCGATGCGCAGTTCGGCCAGCGGGTCCACCCCGAGCGCGAGGTGCGGCCGCGACCCGTCGTGCGGCAGGTAGTCGGTGATCCGGATCGCCTGCGGACCGAACCTCGTACCCGGCCGATGCGAGGTCCCCCCGTCGAACGGCGCGCCGAGGAACACCACGTCGTACCCGTCGAGCGCGTCGAGTTCCACCCGGGGCACCCCGAGAAATGTGACGTCGGGCCCGTACATCCCGCGCAGGATGGGATCATCATCGCCCGCCATGGCCGCTCCCTTCGGTAAACGAGACCTGGCTCTCGCACCATACAGGGGCGAGAGCCAGGTCCGTTCGGTGCCTCAGTGAACCTCAGCCGGAGCGCGGGCCGGCTCGTTCACCTGCGCCGGCCGATCTGGCAGGCGCCTGTCCAGCCAGCCCGGCAGCCACCAGTTGGCCTGCCCGAGCAGTTCCATCACCGCCGGGACCAGCACCAGCCGCACCACGGTGGCATCGACCAGGACGGCGGCGGCCAGCCCGAGGCCGATCTGCTTGACCGAGACATCCGGGGTGAGCACGAAGGACAGGAACACCACCACCATGATCGCCGCGGCGGCCGAGATCACCCGCGCGGTGGCGGCCAGCCCGCGCCCGACGGCGAGCGCGTTGTCGCCGCACCGGTCGTATTCCTCGCGGATCCGCGACAGCAGGAAGACCTCGTAGTCCATGGACAGGCCGAACAGGATCACGAACAGGAACACCGGCACCCAGGTCGTAACCGGCATCCGCTCCGGGAACCCGAACACGTGGCCCAGCCAGCCCCACTGGGTCACCGCGACCAGCACCCCGTAGGCGGCGCATACCGACAGCAGGTTCATCACCGCCGCCTTGACCGCGATGACCACCGAACGGAACACCACCAGTAGCAGCACCATGGACAGTGCGACCACCACGCCGATCAGAGCGGGCAGCCGGGTGCCGATCAGGTTCGCGAAGCTGACGTTGCCCGCGTTGGGCCCGGTCAGGTACGCGTCCTTCGGCAGGACGTCGTGCTGGAGCCGGTTGACCAGGGCGTTGGTGGCGGCGTCCTGCTCGCCGGTCGCCGGGTAGGCGACCAGCATGGCCGCCTGCCCGTCCCGGCTGACCACCGGCGGCGTCACCGCCGCGATCCCCGGCGTCCGCTCGATCGCGCCGCGCAGCGCGTTCAGCTTGCCGTGGCCCTTCGTCACCACGATCAGCGGCGCGTCGAAGCCCGGCCCGAACCCCCGGTCCATCGCCGCGTAGCTGGCGTATCCCATGGTGCCCCGCGCCTGCGCCGACTCGTCCGGCATGGACAGCTTCATGGCCAGCGCCGGCGCCGCGAGGATGCCGATGAAGGCAGCCGCCGCCAGGGCCGCGGTTACCGGGTGGCGCTGGACCACGCCCGCCCACCGCTGCGCGGCCGGGATTTTTGCCGAACGGGCCTGGCTATCCGCCCCGGCACCCGCACCCGCCCGGCCGGTCCGGGTGCGACCGAACACCTTGCCCCCGAGGAAGGTGTTCAGCCGCGATGCCCGGGCCAGCCGGGTGCCGGTGAAGGAGAGCAGGGCCGGCAACAGCGTGAGCGAGGCGATGACGGTCATCGCGACCGTGGCGGCGGCCGCGATCGCGACGCCGTTCAGCAGCGACTGGCGCAGCACCAGCAGCCCGAGCATCCCGATGACCACGGTGGTGCCCGCGGTCAGCACGGCCCGGCCCGCGGTGCGCATCGTGGTGACCATCGCGTCCGCGGGCAGCGCGCCCTGGTGGAGCTCGGTCCGGAACCGGGTCACGATGAACAGCGCGTAGTCCACCCCGACGCCCAGGCCGATCATGGCCGCGACGATCGGGGAGAAGGAGGGCGCCGGGAAGACGTGCCCGAGCAGCGCGATCAGCGAGAGCCCGGAGCCGATCCCCATCAGCGCGGTGGCGATCGGCAACCCCATCGCCAGCAGCGAGCCGAACGCGACCAGCAGCACGATCGCCGCCGCGCCCACGCCGATCCCGTTGGACGCGCCACCGTACGGCGTCTCCGCCTGGTCGACCACGTCGCCACCCAGGCTGAATGTCACGCCGTGCCCGCTGGCCGCGGCGGCGTCGTGCATCAGCGCGGTGGCCTCGCCGGTGCTGATCTGGGCGCCGGACACGTCGAACTGGATGGTGGCGTAGCCGATGTGCCCGTCCGCCGCCAGGTGCCCCGGCGTGGTGTACGGGCCGGCCACCCCGGTGACGTGCGGCGCCGTCGTGAACGGCGCCAGCGCCTGAGTGACACGTGTTTTCACGGCCGGGTCGGTGATGTGCTGCCGCGACTCGATGGCCAGCGTCAGCGTGTCCCCGGACTGCCGGGCGAAGTGCTGGTTCAGCAGCGTCTGCCCGGGGTCGCTCCCGGTGAAGTCGTCCTGCGCCGCGGCCCCGAACCTCGTCCACAGCGTGATGAGCGCGGCCACCCCGGCCACCCACACCAGCACGGTGACCCAGCGATGCCGGTAACAGGCGCTTCCCAGTCTGCCCAGCGCCCCAGGCTCAGTTGAGTAAGTCACCCTCCCAGGCTCGCCCCCCGCCCGCTACACCCGCGTCCCCCCACCGAAGACACTTCCCCGCCCCATGTACTCCCCCGCGTACTCCCTCTACGTACTCCCCCCGCAGTACACCCCTCCCTGACCTGCGCCTACCCCCACCACCGCGCCCCTCACCGCGCCCCCAGCCCCGCGCCCCCGCCGCCCCGCGCCCCCCGCCCGCCCCGCGCCCCCCGCCCGCCGCGCGCCCCCGCCAGCCGCGCGCCCCCGCCAGTTGCGTGCCCCGCCCGGCCCGTGCCCCCGCCAGGCCCCGTGCGCCGCCCGGCCAGCGTTCCCAGCTACCCGAGCGCGCCATCACACGCGCCGCCCCCGCAACATCACGCGCTCCCGCATCAGCGCCCCAGCGCCCGCGCGTGCCCCCTTCATGATCACGAAGGATCTGGTACTCCATGCGGTACCAGATCCTTCGTGATCATGGGAATGTCAGTGGGGCGCGCCACGATTCGAGCATGGGCTACGACATTCCCGCCGCAGCGGCAGAGATAGCGCGGTGGCAATCAGGCACCGTGTCACGGCAGCAGCTGCTTGACGCCGGCTTAAGCGCTCAGTTGATCAAAAGACGCCTCGAGCGCGGGCGCTGGCAGCAGCTCCACTGGGGCGTGTACGCGGTCTTCAGCGGGCCGCCGCCGCGCAAGGCGTGGCTCTGGGCGGCGGTGCTCCGCGCGGGCCCGGGTGCGGTGCTCAGCCATCTGACCGCCGCTGAGCTGCACGGTCTGCTCGACACCCCGGCCGAAGCCATCTTCGTGACGGTCCCTTCCACCAGGCGGATCAGCGCGCCCGGCCTCGTCGTCTGCACGTCCCGGCGCATATCCGAGGCCACCCAGCCCGGCCGCCAGCCGCCGCGGACGAGCGTGGAGGAGACGGTGCTCGACCTGGCTCAGCTCGCCTGGCGTTTCGACGACGCCTGCGGCTGGCTCACCCAGGCCTGCGGCAGGCGCCTGACCACCGCGGCCAAGCTCGGGCAAGCACAGCGGCTGCGCAAGAAAATGCGCTGGCGTCATGAGCTCGGAGATGTCCTTAAAGCTGCCGCCGACGGGATCCACTCGGTGCTCGAGTACCGGTATCTGCGCGACGTGGAGCGGGCGCACGGCCTGCCGAGGTCCAGGCATCAGGTGCGCGTGGTCATCGACGGCAGGGCCGCCTACCGCGACGTCTACTACGAGGAGTACAAGCTCGCCGCCGAGCTCGACGGCCGGCTGGCGCATCCGGACGAGGAACGCTGGCGCGACACCCACCGGGACAACCAGGCCGGCGCCCAGGGCATCCTGACCACCCGGTACAGCTGGCGCGACGTCTACGGGCACCCCTGCGAGACCGCCCTGCTCCAGGCCCGGATCCTGCGGGAGCGCGGCTGGACGGGCACGCCCCGGCCGTGCTCGGCCAGCTGCCCGGTGGGACGGGCATGACAACCCCAGCATGGATTTGCGGGGTTTACGCCGATCGCGTCAACCGGCACGGCAGGCTTCGCGTCTCACCAGTGAGGCTCGGCGAAAGCGGGACGCCGAGCCTCGTTTATTGCCCGGAACCAAACCGCGCCGCGGTGCGATGATGAGGTTCCGTGAGCCTGGTCACGATCAGACGCGCCCGCCTCGGGGCGGCCCTCGCCGTGGCCTGCGCGGCCACGCTGGCCGCTAGCGCGTGCACCTCGGCGGCGCCGCACGGCTCGGCCGGCCCCGCCACCTCGGCGCCAGCCCCGGCCAAGACGGCGACGACACAGCCGTTCCCGGCAGCAGAGAACCAGCGCACCGGCACCTCGGCCTGGCGGATCACCCACCTCGGCGCGCCGGACGCCATCGACGGGTACGCGGACCAGCAGAGCGTCCTGCCCGGCCAGAGCTTCCGCCTGTTCGTGTCCACCACGGCGAAGTCGTTCCATGTCCAGGCGTTCCGCTTCGGCTGGTACCACGGCCACCAGGCGCGCCTGGTCTGGACATCACAGCAGATCAGCGGGCAACGGCAGACCGCCGTGACCATCACCCCCGCCACCCACATGGTGACCGCCCCGTGGCGCCCCTCGCTCACCATCACCAGCGCGGGCTGGCCGCCCGGCTCCTACCTGCTGCGCCTGGACGCGTCCAACGGCGCCGAACGCTACGTGCCGATCACGGTCCGGTCGGCGACTACGGCCGGGGCAGTAGTCATCCTCAACGACAACACCACCTGGCAGGCGTACAACACCTGGGGCGGCTACAGCCTCTACCAGGGCCCGGACGGGCTGCCCAGCGACCGCGGCTACGCGGTGAGCTTCGACCGCCCCTACGACCAGAACGGCGCGGGCCGGTTCCTGTTCTTCGACCAGAAGGCGATCGCGCTGGCCGAACGGTCCGGCGTCCCGCTCGCCTACGAGACCGACGTCGACCTCGACCAGCACCCCGGCCTGCTCGCCGGGGCCCGCGCGGTCATCTCCCTCGGCCACGACGAGTACTACTCGCTGGCCATGCGGAACGCGCTCGTCCAGGCTAGGGACGCCGGGACCAACCTGGCCTTCCTCGGCGCGAACGCCATCTACCGGCACATCAGGTTCGCCGCCGGGGACCGCGTCGTCATCTGCTACAAGGCCGCCGCCCTCGACCCGCTATACGGCAGGGACAACGCGCAGACCACGCAGCAGTGGCGGGACCCGCCGGATCCGCGGCCGGAGAGCGTGATCACCGGCGTGTTCTACGAGTGCAACCCGGTGAGCGCCCCGTACGTCGTCTACGACCCGTCCAACTGGATCTTCGCCGGCACCGGGGCGTACCGCGGCGAGCGCTTCCCCGGCCTGGTAGGACCCGAGTACGACCGGCTCAACCCGGCCGTGCCGTTCCCGCGGCCGCTGGAGATACTCGCGCATTCGCCGCTGACCTGCGACGGCTTCTCCACCTTCGCCGATTCCGCGTACTACACCGTGGCCAGCGGCGCGGGGGTGTTCGCGTCCGGCACGATGCGCTGGGTGTGCGCCATGCAGGGCCCGTCCTGCGGGCACGGTGTGAACCGGGCCGCCCAGCGATTCGTCGACCGGGCCACCCAGAACCTGCTCCGGGCCTTCGCGGCGGGTCCGGCCGGCCGGGCCCATCCGGCTCACGATAATCTCGCGCAGGTGAAGCCACCGCGTATCCCGTCCCTGTACGACGGCGTCGACTGACGGGCGCCGCCGTGGACGACATCGACGCCCGCATCGTGGCCTTCCTGGTCAGGGACGCCCGGGCCAGCTACGCGCTCATCGGCGGCGAGGTCGGCCTGTCCGCGCCCGCGGTCAAGCGGCGGGTGGACCGGCTCCGCGCGGCGGGCGCGATCACCGGCTTCTCGGCCCGGGTGGACCCGGCCGCGATGGGCTGGACCACCGAGGCGTACGTGGAGCTGTACTGCGGCGGCCGCACCTCGCCCGAGGAGATCGGCGCGGCGGTCCGCCGGTACCCCGAGGTGGTGGACGCGTGCACGATCACCGGGGAGGCCGACGCCCTGATCCACATCAGGGCCGCGGACGTCAGGCACTTCGAGGACGTGATGGAGCGCATCCGGGCCGAACCCTTCGTAGTCAGGACCAAGAGCGTGATCGTGCTCTCCCGGCTGGTCGACCGGGCCGACGCGCTGGCCCCGTTGCGCTGAAGTTGCACCGAATCGCCAGTCCTGGTAACGCCTGACGGTTAAAGTCGTCCCCATGTCGGAGTTTGAGCAAGATCCGAGCGCGAGCACCGGGCGGTTCCGTGCCTTCGTCGAGCGCGGCGACGACGACACCGTGCGGGCGCGGCGCTCGTCGGTGTCTCCCGCCATGCTGATCGCCGGAGCCGTGCTGGTCATCGCGGTCATCGTCTATCGTCATCGCCGTGGCCTACCGTGGCCTTAAAGCCCTAGCCTGGAACGATGAGTGTCACTGCCACGTCGCGGGTCGCGACGGAACGCGGCGAGCGCTACCGCAAGCAGCTCGCCAGCCATTTCGGCAACAAGATCGAAGTCGCCGAAGAGCCCTCGGGCACGGTGCTCAAATGGGGCTTCGGCGGCACCACGACGCTCACCGTCGAGGCCGGCGCGCTGGTCCTGCGAGCCGACGCCGAGGACGCCGAGACGCTCGACCGGGTGAAGGAGGTGACCGGCCGGCACCTGGAACGCTTCGGCGAGAAGGACGGCCTGGTCGTTACCTGGCAGTAGCCTGGCCGGCCCTACGCCACTGCGATGAGCAGGGCGGCGACGAACGCCAGATAGCCTGCGATGATCACGGCCCCGTTCCCGCGGCCGAGGCCGCGGCCGCGGTAGGCGAGCGTGAGGGAGAGCACGGTCAGGCCCGCGTACCACGCGGCCACGAGCGTGCCCTGGCCGGTGCGGGGCCCGAGCCCGGCCACGCACGCCGGGATGAGCAGCCCCGCTACGATGTTGATCGCGTTGCTGTTCAGGGCGATGCTCAGCACCGCGGCGCCGCGGCCCCGGCGGGCCAGGTACACGGCGGCCACGGCGTTCGGCAGGCTGGTCACCACGGCCAGCACCAGCCCGCCGGTGACGATGTCCGCGACCCCGTACCGGTGCCCCGCCGCGGTGGCCGCCACCTCCATGACCGCGCTCGCCCCGACCACTGCGATTAGCGCCCAGGCCGCGGCCACCCCGTCGCGCCAAGTGCCGCGCCGCGGCTTGACCGCCTCGGTCAGCTCGTCCTCCTCCTCGTGGATCGCCGCCACCAGCCAGCGCGTCCACCGGCCGGGCAGCGGCAGGCCCTCGACCCGGGCCCGGCGCATCCCCAGCACCGCCACGTAGGGAACCAGCACCACCGCGGTCAGTGCCAGCCCGGCGGCAGGCGCCAGTACCGTCACCGTCAGCAGGGTCGCGGCGGCCACCCATACGGCCGGCGCCCGGACAGCAGCACCACCCGGCGGTGGAAGGCGATCCGCCCGGCCACCACCGCAGCCAGCCCGAGCAGCGCGGCCAGGTTGAAGACGTTCGACCCGATGATCACTCCTGCGCCCACGGCGGCCTGGCCCCGGGCCAGCGCGGTCACCGCGGAGGTGATCTCCGGGGCGTCGGCGGCCAGCGCCGCGACCAGCCCCAGCCAGGCCTCGGAGAACCCGGCCCGCTCGCCGAGCCGCTCCAGCCGGGAGACCAGCAGCCAGCTCGCGGCCAGGCTGACCGCCGCGCCCGCGGCGAACAGCAGCAATCCCGTCACCCAGGCATCCTCCAGTACGTCTGGCCACCTGGCCAGCCCGGGATCGCGTTAGATGACGATTTGGCTTGCGAGGGTCAGGCCGGTGAGCAGCGGGTGGCAAGATGACTGGCATGAGAAACGTCGCGGTCATAGCTAGCGGTGGTGATGCGTGTGAACGCTGACCAGCCGGTGGCTCTGGTGACTGGCGGCAACCGCGGCGTGGGCCGTGAAGTGTGCCGGCAGCTGGCCCTGCTCGGCTTCTCGGTGGTGCTCGGCTCCCGGGATCTGCGACGGGGGGAGCTGGCGGCCAAGGAACTTGATCCCGAGGGGGACCGGATCTTCCCCTGCCAGCTCGAGGTGGACAACTCGGTCAGCGTGGCCTCCATGGCCGAATGGGTGAAGAACCGGTTCGGCCGCACCGACGTGCTCGTGAACAACGCGTCGACCATGTACGACCGCTGGGCGACGGCAAGCAACGCGGACCTGGGCACGGTGGCTGAGGCGATCGACGTCAACCTGTTCGGCCCCTGGCGGGTGATCGACGCGCTGCTGCCGATGCTGCGCTCCAGCACCCGGCCCAGGATCGTGAACGTGAGCAGCGAGGGCGGCTCGATCTCCGTGATGACCGGCGGCTCGCCCGCGTACAGCGTGTCCAAGGCCGCGCTCAACGCGCTCACCCGGCTGCTCGCCGCGGAACTGGCCCGGGACGGCATCCTGGTCAACGCGGTCTGCCCCGGCTGGCCCGCCAGCGAGAGTCACCCCGACGGCCGCTCGATCAGCCAGGCCGCGGCCAGCGTCCTCTGGGCGGTCACCATCCCCAACGGCGGCCCGACCGGCACCCTCACCCGGGACGGCCAGCCCTATGCCTGGTAGCCTCAGCCGGCTTCCGGGTCCGGCTGATAGCGGTAGCCCATACCGGGTTCGGTGATCAGCCAGCGCGGCCTGGCCGGGTCCGGCTCCAGCTTGCGGCGCAGCTGAGCCATGTACAGCCGCAAGTTGCCGGTGGCGTCGGCGTAGCCGGGCCCCCAGACCTCGGTCAGCAGCTGGTTCCGGCTGAGTAGCTTGCCCGGGTTCCTGAGCAGCACCTCGAGCAGGTGCCATTCGGTCGGGGTCAGCCTGATGTCATCCGCCGGAGCCCCGCCCGCCGCGTCCCGGCCTGCTGGGTCCCTGCCGACCGGGTCGGGGCCCGCCGGGACCGGTGCCTGCCGGATGACCCGCTTGGCGGCCAGGTCGACGACCAGGTCACCGAGCCGGATCCGGGGGAGGTCCTCGGGGGTCCCGGTGCGCCGGACCGCGGCCCGCATCCGGGCCAGCAGCTCCTCGACCCCGAACGGCTTGGTCACATAGTCATCGGCGCCGGCGTCGAGCGCCTCCACCTTGTCCACACTGTCGGCTCGGCCGGACAGCACGATGATCGGGGCCTTCGTCCAGCCGCGCAGGCCCTGGATCACCTCCACGCCGTCCAGGTCGGGCAGGCCGAGGTCGAGGATCACCAGGTCGGGCGGGTATCGCCCGGCCACCTCCAGGGCCTCGGCCCCGGTGGCCGCGACGTGCACCTCGTAGTCGCGCACCCGCAGGTTGATCCGCAGCGCCCGCAGTATCTGCGGCTCGTCGTCGACGACCAGCACTCGTGTCATCCGCTCACTCGCCTCCGGGGACGCCTTTAGGCGTTGCCTTCCCTCGTCGCTCGTCCCTCGCTCCTCAGTCCAGGCAACGCCGCGTCCCCTTCGGCTCGCTCGCGGTGGCCAGGCTCGGGTTCGTAGCCGGGCTCGGTGACGGCCGGCAGCGACACCGTCATGGTCAGCCCGCCGCCCGGGGTGTCGTCGGCTGTGAGGGTGCCGCCCATCGCCTCGGTCAGGCCGCGGGACAGCGCCAGGCCAAGGCCGACCCCGGAGGTGTTGTCGGTGTCGCCGAGCCGCTGGAACGGCACGAACATCCGGTCCCTGTCCTTCTCCGGGATCCCCGGTCCGCGGTCGACCACGCGCAGCTCGACCCGGTCGCCGAGGGCGCTGGCGGACAGCAGCGGCGGCTTCCCCGCCGGGGAGTAGCGGAGCGCGTTCTCGGTCAGGTTCACGATGACCCGCTCCAGGATGGCCGGGTCCACGTTGATCTCGGGCAGCGACTCCGGGATGTCCACGGTGACAGACCGCGCCGCCGGGTCCAGGTTGTCCAGCGCGCTGGACACGATCTCCTCAAGCCCGCCCGGGCGCGGGAACAGGGACAGCGCGCCGGCCTGCAGCCTGCTCATGTCTAGCAGGTTGTCGACCAGGTGAGCCAGCCGGTCCAGCGATTCGTCCGCGGTGGCGAGCAGTTCGTCGCGGTCTTCGGCCGTCCACTTCACGTCCGGCGACCGCAGGCTGGTCACGGCGGCCTTGGCCGACGCCAGCGGAGTCCGCAGGTCGTGGCTGACCGCGGCCAGCAGCGCGGTCCGCATCCGGTCGGCGGCCGCGATCGGCTTGGCCGCCTCGGCCTCCGCGGCCAGCCGCTGCTGGTCCAGCGCGACGGCCGCGTAGGAGGCGAACGCGGCCAGCACGCGGCGATCCGCGGCGGGCAACGGCCTGCCCCGCAGGGCCAGCAGCAGGTTGTCGCCCGCCGGCACCTCGACATCGGCCTCACCCGGACGTGTAACAGCCGGTTCACCGCGGCTGGCCACCACCTGCCAGCTGCCGGGCGTCCCCCTGATCCGCTCCGCGGAGGCGTCGGTCGGCGAGTCGCCACTGGGTGAGGTGCACTCGAGCAGCGTGACCGACTCCATGCCGAACGCCTCCCGGATCCGGTCCAGCAGCGCGCTCAGCCCTCGCTGGCCGCGCAGCACGCTGCCCGCCGTGGTGGTGAGCAGCTCCGATTCCGCGTTGGCCCGCGCCGCCTGCCTGGAGCGCCGGGCCGCGATGTCCACAACGGAGCTGACCAGGACCGCGACGGCGACGAATACGCCGATCGCGAGCGCGTTGTTCGCCTCGGCGATCGTCCACTGGTGGATGGGCGGGGTGAAGTAGTAGTTGAGCAGCAGCGACCCCGCGATCGCGGTCAGCAGGGCGGGCGCGAACCCGCCGACCAGGGCGACCACCACCACCGCGATCAGGTACATCAGCACGTCGCTGGTCAGGTTGAGGCCGCTGCGCAGGCTGGCCAGGATCACGGTCAGCACCGGCAGCAGCGCCGCGGCCAGCACGTAGCCGGCCACCTTCCGGCGCCGGGTGATCGCGCCGCGGGGCTGCGGCAGCCCGCGGCCCCGGCCCATCTGCGCGTGGGTCACGATGTGCACGTCGATGTCGCCGGAACCGCGGATGGTCCGGGAGCCGATGCCCGGGCCGGTGAGCATGGCGCTCAGCCAGGACCGGCGGCTGGCGCCGAGCACGAGCTGGGTCGCGTTCTCGGCTCGGGCGAAGGTCAGCAGAGCCTCGGGGATGTTGTCGCCGACCACCTGGTGGTAGGTCCCGCCCACCGACTCGACCAGGTGCCGCTGGCTGGCTAGCGCGGCCGGATCGGCGCCGGTCAGCCCGTCGGACTTGGTGACGTGCACGGCCAGCAGGTCGCCGCCCGCGGACCGGGCGGCGATCCGGGCGGCCCGGCGGATTAGCGTCTTGCCCTCCGGCCCGCCGGTCAGCGCGACCACCACCCGCTCCCTGGCCTCCCACGCGCCCTCGATCTTGTGCTCGGCGCGGTACCGCTGCAGGCCCTCGTCCACCTTGTCGGCCAGCCAGAGCAGGGCGAGCTCGCGCAGCGCGGCGAGGTTCCCGGAGCGGAAGTAGTTGGTCAGCGCGGCGTCGATCTTCTCCGGCGGGTAGATGTTTCCGTGTGCCATCCGGCGGCGCAGCGCCTCCGGGGTCATGTCCACCAGTTCGACCTGGTCGGCCGCGCGGACGATGGCATCGGGCACGGTTTCCCGCTGCGGCACGCCGGTGATCTTCTCGACGACATCGTTGAGGGATTCCAGGTGCTGGATGTTGACCGCGGAGATCACGTCGATCCCGGCGTCGAGCAGTTCCTCGATGTCCTGCCAGCGCTTCTCGTTGCGCGAGCCGGGGACGTTGGTGTGCGCGAGCTCGTCCACCAGGGCGATCTCCGGGTGCCGGGCCAGCACCGCGTCCACGTCCATCTCCTCAAAGGTCGCGCCGCGGTAATCCAGCGTGGCCCGCGGGATGACCTCCAGCCCGTCGAGCAGGGCGATGGTATGCGGCCGCGCGTGCGGCTCGGCGAATCCCACTACGACGTCGGCGCCGCGTTCGGCTCGCCGGTGCCCCTCGTTGAGCATGGCGTAGGTCTTGCCCACCCCGGCCGCGGAGCCGAGGTATATCCGCAGACGCCCACGTGCCGGCCGGAAGTCCGGCGCGCCGTCGTTGTCAGCCATCTACGGGCCTGTGTCCTTCGTCGCGTACCTCGCCAGCTCGAGCTAGCCGCTGCTGACCTTCATTGTGAAGCACGACCGTCAGGCCAGTAATTCCGCATGTCAAGGGCTGCCAGCCGAGTCCTAACGAGATTCATGCGCGGCTCCTACGCGATCCATGCACCGGGCATGGCTAACGGTGCAGTGACGCCCGTGCGGTAAAGAAGGTGCTGGACGGGCGCTGCCAGAGCGCCACCACCGCACCGAGGCCGATCAGCCATCCGATCAGCGTCAGCGCCTTGGCCGGACCGAGTCCCTCCTGGCTGCTGGCCAGGACGCCGAGCACGCCCACCGTGTGCAGGGCGAACAGCACCGTGCCGGCCACCCGGGCCCCGCTGCTGCCGCGCCGGCAGGCCCGCGCGACGCCGAGCCAGAGCGCGATCTCGGCGGCGCACAGGAGAACGGCCACGGTTACCGCCCCGGCCAGCCGGTGATCGTTGACGACCGGATGGTGCCTGACGATGCTGGCCGCCACCGCGATCGTGCCGATCGCCCAGATCAGCGAGTAGGCCGCCCCAGCGTACATCAGCCGGACCGCGGTTACCATGCTGGCGGGCAGCGGCGCTGCCGCGGCGCGTGACCGAGTCCCGTTCGGCTGCGGGTAACCGGCCGGCTGGGCCGCCGGAACGCCGTGGCCGGGCTGGTAGCCGCGCGGTGCCGAGTACTGCACGCCCACGCTGCCCTGCGACGCCTGAGGCATCGCGTGCGAGCCCGGACTGGCCGGTGCGCCCGGACTGGCCTGCGCGCCCGGCCCCGAGTACGGCCAGCGCGGCGGAGGAGGCTGCTGCCCGGGAGACCGCGGCGGCGGCCCGGGCGGTTGTGCCCGGGCGGATCGGACGGCGTAGTCGGCGGGTACACGGCCGTGGCCCAGGAGAACCCTCCGGCGTTCGCGGGCCTGGTCCGCGTCTCCTCCTCCAGTCTGGCCTGGTAGGCGCCGATCAGGCGGGCCACCGATGACGGCCAGAAGGCCACCGCGGACGGCCCGGTGGCGTCCATGCCGCCGGCGATCGCGCCGGACAGCGCCCGCAGCGAAGGGCGGGCGGCCGGGTCCTTGGCCAGGCACCTGGCGAGCACCTCACGGAGCCGCGGCGGCACCCCGCCCAGGACGGGCTCGGCGTGTACCACGCGGTACAAGATGGCCGCCGCCGTTCCGGTACCGAACGGTCCCATCCCCGCCGCCGCGTAGGCCACCACGCAGCCGAGCGCGAACACGTCGCTCGCGGGGCCCGCGCCCCGGCCCTCGGCCTGCTCGGGCGACATATAGCCCGGCGTGCCGAACACCACCCCGGCCGCCGTCAGCGAGGTTCCGTCGACGGCCCGCGCGATGCCGAAGTCGATCACCCGCGGCCCGTCGGTGGCCAGCAGCACGTTGGCGGGCTTGAGGTCACGGTGCACCACGCCGCAGGCGTGGATGGCCTGCAGCGCCTCGACCAGCCCGGCCAGCAGCGGCCACAGCGCCTGCTCGGGCAAAGGCCCGTTCTCCCCCACAACGTGATCCAACGGCGGCCCTGGCACGAACGCGGTCGCCAGCCACGGCGGCCGCTCGTCCAGCCCGCTGGCCACG